>NZ_JALKBC010000010.1 GCF_023015865.1 Arenibacter sp. F26102
AACAGGGAAGTTAAGCCCGTCTGCGCCGATGGTACTGCTACACCAAGTGGGAGAGTAGGCCGCCGCCTTTTTTTGAAGTCCCTTCATCGCAAGATGAGGGGACTTTTTTTTTGTTCCATATCCAACAAAAGCGCACGCCCTAACGTAATCAATTCCTGCACCCGCCTCTACTGCGTTTTACCTGTAACGGTGGGCAGTCATTGAATGCACGCCTACTGCGTGATTAATTCCCGTAGCCCTTTGTACCGCACTGCGTTTGTACCCGGGGACGGTCATTGAATGCACGCCTACTGCGTGATTAATTCCCGCATCCCTTTGTACCGCACTGCGTTTGTACCCAGGGACTGTCATTGAATGCACGCCTACAGCGTGATTAATTCCCGTAGCCCTTTGTACCGCACTGCGTTTGTACCCAGGGACGGTCATTGAATAGGCCGCCGCCTTTTTTTGAAAGCATTTACCATGTATATGGTAGGTGCTTTTTTTTTGATACGATCTGTTGTGGCCACGCTGCCGGCGTGATCAATTCCTGCTTCCTTGGCGTGGTAATGTGTTGCATAGTTGACGTATTAATTGGGAACATTTGACTAATTTTGAAATATGTTATCCATTGAGGAAAAACTAAATACTCTTTCGCATGCCCTGGGAATTTTCTTAGGGCTTATCGGCTTTATTGCTTTAATTGAATATGCGGGGGAGCAAACTTTTTACGGTACCTTTTCAATTATTGTTTACAGTTTTACCGTTCTATTGTTGTTTACGGTGTCAACCTTATATCATCGAGTTCGGAATCCGAATTGGAAAAGCAAATTAAGGATTCTAGATCATATTAGTATTTATTTTTTAATTGCCGGGACTTATACACCTGTTGCCTTGATTTTGTTGGAAAAAGGCAATGGATGGTTCATCTTTTATACAGTTTGGGGCATAGCAGCTGCGGGTACCATCTTGAAATTATTTTATACAGGGAAATATGAGTTTATTTCAGTTTTTCTTTATCTGGCAATGGGTTGGTTGATCGTATTGGATTTGGATAATTTACTAAGTAATACTACGACCATTGGGTTGGGAACCCTTTTTCTGGGGGGTGCATTTTATACCTTGGGGATTCTTTTTTACGCTATTGAAAAAATTCCCTACAACCATTTCATTTGGCATTTGTTTGTGCTGGGAGGCGCCATTAGCCATTGGTTTTTTATTTTGATCGATGTGGTTTAAGGACGAATAACGTCTTCATATTCGTTGAAGAAATCTTCAAATATGGCCATGTTTTCCTTTAAAAAAACCATGGTCTCCTGCCAGGTGTTTTTGTTGTGTATGGATACATTTTCCAAACGGACGGATACCCTTGAAATTTCCTTTCCATTTTCAAGAAAGACCGTATCTTCAAATAGGGCTTTCGGTAGATATTTTTCTAATAAAATCGACCTAAGAGAAATCAAATTTTCCCATAATTCTACACGTTTCTCCAGATCTTGATTTTCAATATCCATCGAAACCATTGCACTTTTTAAATCAAAATGAAATTTAAAGGAGAAATCCTTAATACCGGTGTTATATAGAATCCATTTTCTGGGAAAGGACTTTCCAAAGGAAATCCAGAAATCCTGACGTAACTTTTTTGCTTCTTCCTTGCTGAACATCTATAAGGAATAAGCAATTACGATACCCAAAATAATGACTACCAATTTACGCAAGTTAAATTTATGTGCTTCCGAACTTTCGAATAAAATAACAGTTGAAATATGAAGGAAGACACCAATGACCAAAGCGTTAAGTAAAACGGCATAAGCGTGGATAAACTCATAATTGGCGGCAATATAAGTGCCTATGGGTGTCATTAAGGAGAAAAGCACAATAAAAAATATGGCAGATTGTAACTTGATCTTTGAGCTTAATAAAAATATGCTAAGGATAATGGCAATAGGAATTTTATGTATTAATATTCCATATAAAATGGTGCTGTGATTTTCTATTGGCAATCCTTCAAGAAGCGAATGTATGCATAGGCTTATAAAAAGCATCCATGGAAAATCCGATTTTTCGGGATCTAAATGTACATGACCATGCTCCGCTCCTTTGGAAAAAAATTCAAGAAAAATCTGGAGGAGAATCCCCAGCATAATAAATACTCCGACAGTTTTTGGTTCCTCACTACCATAAACTTCTGGGAATAATTCAAATACAGTAAGAGCCAGTAAAAAAGCTCCACTAAAAGCCAGAAGTAGTTTAAACACTTCCTTGTTTTTTGGTTTGGTGAAGTATACAAATATAAAGCTTAGCAAAACGCCAAGAATGGGCAATAAATATTTCATTGAGGATTAATTCTGGTATTGTACAAAATTACCATATTGGCTAATAAGGGCTAAAATTAACGTATTTTTGTGGTAATCTTAATGGTAGATATGAACAAAAATTTTAAAATGGTGGCCAAGACCATGTTTGGTTTTGAGGAAATTTTGGCCAAGGAATTGCGTAACCTCGGTGCTGGTAATGTTGAAGAAGGGGTTAGGAGCGTTTTTTTTGAAGGGGATACCGGTTTTATGTACAAGGCAAATCTTTGTCTGCGTACAGCAATTAAAATTGTTAAACCTATACATTCGTTTCGCGTTCGGGATGAGAATGATCTTTATAAAAAAATCTATGCCATGGATTGGTTCGATTATCTTTCAACCTCCACAACTTTTGCCATAGACGCCACGGTGAATAGCGAAAATTTTACCCATTCCCTATATGTATCCCAAAAGACGAAAGATGCCATTGTGGATAAATTCAGGGATACGGATGGTAGTAGACCGGATGTAGATATAAAATTTCCGGATGTGAGGATCAATATCCATATTCAAAATGATCAATGTAATGTGGCCTTGGACTCCTCCGGCAGGTCTTTGCACCAAAGGGGATATAGGACAGCAACCAATATTGCACCCATAAATGAGGTTTTGGCAGCCGGACTTTTGTTATTAAGCGGGTGGGACGGACAATGTGATTTTTTGGATCCCATGTGTGGTAGTGGGACCATGCTGACGGAAGCGGCCATGATTGCCTGTAATATTCCGGCAAATATTAATAGAAAGGAATTTGCTTTTGAGAAATGGCATGATTTTGATGCCGAACTTTTTGAAAAAATTGTAGATAGCAGTCTAAATAGGACAAGGGAGTTTAATCATAAGATTATTGGATATGATAAGGCGCCTTCTGCTGTTAGAAAAGCGCAGGATAATGTGGTAAACGCCAATCTATCCGATTATATAACGATTGAAAGGAAGAACTTTTTTGATACTGAGAAATTTACGGAAGGGCATTTGCATATGGTTTTTAATCCGCCCTATGGTGAGCGATTGGACATTGAAATGGAGGATTTTTATACCGACATTGGAAATACCTTGAAGAGGAATTATCCAGGAACCGATGCGTGGTTTATCACTTCCAACTTGGAGGCCTTAAAATATGTTGGTCTACGTCCATCTAGAAAGATAAAGGTGTTCAATAGTCATTTGGAATCGCGATTGGTAAAATACGTGATGTACGAAGGAAGTAAGAAGGCCAAGTTTAATAAGGCGGAATAGCCAATAGTTTAACAATATCATAAGCGTGAAACCAAAACATAAAGTTCTTATCTATAATTTTCTAGGCTTCGCTATTTTATTTGTGGTGGGCCGATTATTGCTTGGTATGTTACTATCACTAGACACACTTGTCTTAGCGGTTATAGCAGCAATAGTTGCAAGTTTAATGGCGCCGAAATTTGTGGTTGTCAAATCCAATAAAAGCGACAAAATAATGATGAAATGGATTTTTATTAAAGGTTTCCGGGAACTTTAGGTCCTTCCTGTCCCGGTTTCTTTTGTGCGGGTTTTTCTTCCTTTTCCTTGATTTTCTTAGCTTTTTTATAGAGCGGCAAAAAATAGGTAATGGAATAATTGTAGCCAACGCCAAAATTGCTCCCATCGGTAACTTTATTGAATCCTGGAATCCATAAATTTCTAAAATTCTCAGGATCTTTATTGCTGACCAAAAACCCGATTCGTACACTTGCACCCAGATAGATGTTAGCGAAGAGTTCTGCTTTTACACCTAGTACGGCCTCTAGCCAGCTGGCATTTAATCCGCTAAATTCTTGGGAGACATCTGAACCAAAAGGGAAATCGTTCACGGTATTGGGATCAGGGTCGATCTGATAATCAGGATCGTTCCAATATCGGTTGGTATCATAAATTTGATAATTGTTCAAGGTTTGACTAAAAGTACTGTAAGCATAGCGACCTCCTACGTGAATTGAGTTGTTCATGCCATACCAATTCCCGTAGGTGTTATAATCCACCCCGAGCTTTAAATAGCTTCCGGAAGTGGTGAAATTATAAAGATCCTCTTGTTTGGTATTTTTTTCATTACCCAATTCGGCGGCTACATAAAGCTTGTTGGTAATCCTATAATCGCCAACTATTTCAAGTCCGGTATAGTCATCATTTAAAAATGAAATTAACGGCCGGCTAAGATCTATTCCAACCCTAATACCGTATGGGTCAGTATGGGCTACCGTGTCTTTTGGCTGCAAGTCAATAGGCTTACTTTGTGAGTATCCCAAAAGAAAGGCGAGAAATATAAAACTACTAATGAAATATCTTAACATGGGCCTCAGTTGAATTTTCTACCAATGGGTTTACAATTTCTATATCCTTTATCCAGTTATCGGTTTCCGTTTGTAAATCGCTACTTAAATCATCATAGTTGGTAATATAGCCGCAGGCCCTGGAAACAAATATATTTTTTCTGGTGTAATTGAAATATAAGGTATCCAAATCTCCCACTTCCAAAGAATCAACATCGGCAGAGTTCTTAATGAAGTAAAAACCTGTACTGTCTTCGGTAACTTTTAATGGAATGGAAATAGAATCCAAATCGGTTCTATCGGAAACAGTGGTTACGGTTGTGTTCTGACCAACCCCTACAATTCTAAATTTAGTTGCCTTTTTTAATACGGTGGGGTTGTCCACATCATAAAACCTTATCACCATTAATGGGGTATCGCCATCCACACAAATATCATCTTTTTCACAGGCTCCAAAGCTGATAAATGCAATTATGAAAAGTATTGGAATATAGACTTTCTTCATGCTTAGTTGGATTATTTAATCCGTTTTTTCAAAAGTACAACATTTTCAACATGATGGGTTTGCGGAAACATATCCACTGGTTGGACCTTTATTATTTCATAATCCTCCTTCATTAGTTCCAAATCCCTGGCTTGTGTTGCACTGTTGCAACTAACATAGACGACCTTTTCAGGGGCTATAGTCAATATTTGCTGTACAACTGCGGCATGCATGCCATCTCTTGGTGGGTCGGTTATAATAAGGTCGGGTTTCCCGTGTTCCTTAATAAAACTGGGATTAAAGACGTTCTTCATATCCCCAACAAAGAAATCTACATTATCTATTTTATTTCTTTCGGCATTGGCCTTGGCATCGGCAATAGCTTCAGGAACGGCCTCTATGCCCACAACTTTTTTAGCTTTTTTCGCTACAAATTGGGCAATGGTGCCTGTACCTGTATAAAGATCGTAGACCAATTCATTTCCTGTAAGTCCGGCAAAATCCCTAGTTATCTTGTAAAGTTCATAGGCTTGGTCCGAGTTGGTTTGATAAAAAGATTTGGCATTTATTTTAAACTGAAGACCTTCCATTTCCTCAAATATGTGATCGCGACCAGAATGACATAGTATTTCTTGGTCATATATGGTGTCGTTTTGTTTTTGATTGATTACATATAATAAGGAGGTAATCTCTGGAAAGGTTTTTGCTAAATGGTTCATCAACAACTCCCGCTTATCCAAGTCGTCCTCGTAAAACTGGACCATAACCATAATTTCACCAATAGAGGAAGTACGGATCATCACCGTTCGGAGCATGCCATATTGATTTCTGGGATTAAAGAAAGTCAGTCCGTTCTTGATAGCAAAATCCTTTATCTCCAATCTAATGGCATTGGAGGGGTCTTCTTGTAAATGACATTTTTTAATGTCCAATATTTTATCCCACATCCCTGGAATATGAAATCCCAAAGCATTTTTATCTTCAATTTCCTTGCCGGAGTTTATTTCTTCCAATGTTAACCACCTACTGTCCGAAAAGGAAAATTCCATCTTGTTTCTATAGAAGTACTGTTTTTTAGATCCCAAGATGGTATTGGTTTTGGGCAATTCCAAATGCCCAATTCTTCGGAGATTGTTCTCTACCTCTTTTTGTTTATAGAATAGCTGGTGCTCATAGCCCATATCTTGCCATTTACAGCCACCGCAAACTCCAAAATGTTCACAAACCGGAGTGGTCCTTTTGTCCGAAAAAGTATGGAATTTAGTGGCAATTCCTTCGAAATATGCTTTTCTTTTTTTAGTGGTCTCAACGTCTACAACATCACCTGGTACGGTATTGGTCAAGAAAATTACCCTACCATCGGGTGCCTTTCCAATAGTTTTTCCTTTGGCTCCAGCATCCACCACTTCTACATTTTCAAAAACTTGTCTAGTATTCTTTCTGCGCATGGCGCAAAAATAGGAGAATTTTTTAGGATTTATGGTGCTTTTTAACACAGTCTTATTTGTATTTACTAGATTCGTTTTGACTATGGTGAAAATAAAATGGGAATTGCCATTAAAATTTTTCGGTCCATAGACCACGGTGAGCCCATGAAAAGTAAAAGGGAGAGGAGTAGTATTCCTTGGAGAATAATTGAATATCACTATTTTTAAATCCTATATAATTAGATACAATGAGAAAATTGCTTTTTTGTCTCCTCATGATCGGTTTTTTCTCTGGACAAGCACAGCAAGGCAAATTCAGGAAAAAGATAAAAAATAATAAACCTAATGTTCTGTTCATAATAGCGGATGATTTAACAGCTACGGCAGTCTCGTCCTATGAAAATCAGTCGGCACATACACCCAATATTGATCAATTGGCGGCAGAAGGTGTTAAGTATACCAGAGCCTATACCCAATATCCGGTCTGTGGTCCTTCAAGGGCCTCTTTAATGTTTGGCTATTACCCCAATGCTACTACCACATACGGATATGTAAGCGGGAGGGAGAATGTTGGACCTTCAAGCAAATCACTTTCACAATTGTTTAAGGATGATGGTTATTATACAGCAAGGGTAAGCAAGATATACCATATGGGAGTTCCTATAGATATTGAAACAGGTTCCAACGGACAGGACGATGAGGCCTCCTGGACCGAAAGGTTTAATAGTCAGGGACCGGAATGGACTGCAGAAGGGGAGGCCGAATTGGTGCAAAATAATCCTTACGGACTTAAACCAAGAAAAGGGGGAAATGTTATGACCATTGTAAAGGCGGATGGGGACGACTTGGCACATTCCGATGGAAAAACAGCCGAAAAAGCTATCGAACTTATTAAACAACACAAAAATAAACCCTTCTTTTTGGCAGTGGGGTTGGTAAGGCCCCATGTACCTTTTGTTGCTCCAAGGAAATATTTTGAACCTTATCCACATGAGCAAATGGTATTGCCCCCTAAGGTTGATAATGATTGGGACGATATTCCCGCCCGAGGAATTAACTATGTGACCAGTGTAAATGGAGAGATGTCCGAAGAACAGGAAAAAAAGGCTGTAGCTGGGTATTACGCTTCTGTAGCCTATATGGATGCACAGGTTGGTAAGATTCTAAAGACTTTAAAGGAAGAAGGCTTGGAGGACAATACCATTGTTGTTTTTACTTCGGACCATGGCTTTCATTTGGGGGAGCATCGTTTTTGGATGAAGGTAAGCCTACATGAGGAATCGGTTAGGGTGCCTTTGATTATCAAAGTGCCTGGAAAAGCACCGGCAGTCTGTAATTCCTTTTCCGAACTGTTGGACCTGTATCCTACTTTAGCCGAATTGGCAGGGTTAAAGGCATCCAAACATTTACAGGGTAAAAGCCTTGTAAAGACTTTGGTTGACCCGTGTTTGGAAGTAAGGGATTATGCCTTTTCCGTAAGCCAAGGTGGAAAGTCCTTTTTGTTGCGCAACCATAAATGGGCATATATACAGTACGATGAAGACGCAGGAGCCGGAATGGAACTCTTTGATATGGAGCACGACGCCAAACAATATAATAATTTGGCACAAAATCCAGCTTATGGGCACGTTGTGGAAGAAATGCAAATGAAATTAAAGGAAAAATTAAAATCAGTTAGAAAAAATGATCTGGGGGTAGATTATGTTATTGATAAATAGTTGTCAGATGTATGCACAATTCCTCCATAATCATGAAAATTCGTATTTGTCAGGTCATTATCCTGTTAGTGCTAGTCTTGACCTAAAGGATTGATTGGTAGGTTTTTCTGAAACAAAAATCAATTCACAAAATATTTTAGGATGCAAATTACAATTCGTAATTTGCAGTCTCTACAAAAGAAGGATGATTTCTCTCCCCAAGAAGGAATTGCTAAAGTTTTATTTAAAGTATAATAATCATGTCAGTTTTGGAAAAATTAACTTCTAAGGATGCAATTGCATTGGAAGAAAAATACGGGGCACATAATTATCATCCGTTACCAGTTGTTTTAAGTAAGGGAGAAGGGGTGTATGTTTGGGATGTTGAAGGGAAAAAGTATTACGATTTTTTATCTGCCTATTCAGCAGTAAATCAAGGGCATTGTCATCCTAAAATCGTAAATGCCATGATTCGGCAAGCGCAAACGCTCACTTTAACTTCCAGGGCCTTTTACAATGATATGCTCGGTAAGTTTGAGAAGTTGGCTGCTGAAACATTTGGGTATAGTAAGTTGTTACCTATGAATACTGGGGCGGAGGCAGTGGAGACTGCGATAAAAATTTGTAGAAAATGGGCTTATGAGAAAAAAGGGGTTCCTGAAAATCAAGCACAGATCGTGGTTTGTGAAAATAATTTTCATGGACGAACTACCACTATAATCTCATTTTCAAATGATTCTGTAGCCCACAATAATTATGGACCGTATACCGAAGGCTTTATTAAGATTGAGTATGATAATCTTAATGCGTTGAAAGAGGTTTTGGAAGGAAATAAAAATATTGCAGGATTCCTGGTAGAACCCATACAGGGTGAAGCCGGAGTGTTTGTACCGTCGGAAGGATATCTCGCCAAGGCAAAGGAATTGTGTAAAATGCATAACGTTCTTTTTATAGCTGATGAAGTGCAGACTGGGATAGCCCGTACCGGAAAATTACTGGCAACCTGTGGTAACTGTAATTGCCCGGAAAAGCATTGTAGCGGGACACCTGAAGTGAAGCCGGATATTTTAATTTTAGGAAAGGCACTTTCAGGTGGGGCCTACCCAATTTCTGGAGTTCTGGCCAATGATGAAATTATGGATGTTATAACACCAGGTAGTCATGGAAGTACTTTTGGAGGTAATCCAGTGGCAGCCGCTGTTGGCATAGCCGCACTTGAGGTGGTCAAGGATGAGGGTTTGGCAGAGAATGCTTTTCAGCTAGGAGAAATTTTTAGGGAAGAACTTAATAAATTTATTCCAAAGTGTAATATTGTAAATGCCGTTAGGGGCAAAGGATTATTAAATGCTATACTGATAAATGATTCAGAGGACAGCTCTACGGCTTGGGATATTTGTATGGCCTTAAAGGAAAATGGTCTCTTGGCCAAACCAACCCATGGCAATATTATAAGATTCGCACCGCCTTTGGTAATGAATAAGGAGCAGCTTATGGAATGTGTAGGGATTATTATAAAAACACTTAAGAAGTTTGAAAAATAATTTTGTTTTAATTTTTAATTCATTGCCCGTTATTGTCTTTATAGCGGGCTTTTATTTTATCCAGGAGCCAAAAGGGTAAAAGGATAAATATTTACATTCCTTAAAATTGTAAATAGCACTATTAATACGAAAAGTGCTATCGGTGTTTTGGGATGATATAGTAGGTCTGGTAAGGATTTTTTGTTTTTTAATGGGGTGTAATTACGAGCACAATGATAAGCGATCAACAGAAAAGCAGGCATAAAGAGGATGTTGTGCCGAGCGACACCTATAAAATTTAAGTGTAGCAGATCGTGTAGGGCTCTTTGGCTACCACAACCGGTACAATAATAACCTGTGGCTGATAAAAAGGGACATTTTGGAAAATGGTTGGAATTACTGGGATTTATAAAAAAATATAGGAGTAGTATTCCAAGGAACACTACTCCCAAAATTATTGTTACAGGTATTTTTATTTTCTTAGAAATCACCAGCACTCATTAACCAACCAATTAAGGCAAAGCCAAAAATAGCGATATACAAAAGCCAAAATAGGCCGGCAATGCCCATACCTACAATGGCCCAAGTTTTGGCATTTTTGGAAGCCTTTTCCGCTTGATCATAATTGCCCAGGGCATAGGCTTCATTTACCTTGGCCGCATTTACAATACTGACGATACCAGGAATTAAGCAACAAAATACGGTGCTGATAATAGCTAATACCAAATAGTTGTTTGGCTTGGGTCGTGTTTGATTATTATCCATAAAATAATTTAAAAAATCAACCGATTATAATTGAAATTATTGAAGGTTTTGGAAATAATCTTCCATTCTTTCCCTCATAAGTTCTTCGTTCTGTAATGCATCCCAGCCAATAATAGAGATGATCCAAATAAAGAAGATAACCACTAGGATATTAAGAATAATACCTATAATAGAAAGGGTCCTGCCTAATTTAACATTGTTATAGCCTTCATAAATACTGGGGTCCAATGCATATAGATTGGTGGCCTTGTTTGCCAAAATAAGTCCGATGATTCCAAATATCAACCCTATAATTCCATAGCAGCAACAGGTAACTATAGAGATAATCCCGAAAACTAAAATCAGTGTTGCGTTAGGCAGTTTTTGTTGTTCCATAATTTTATTTTAATGTATTAGATGGATCATCTTATATGAATAGCTAATAATAATGATTCCGGCGTTTAGGTATAAAAGATAAATTTTGATCTTGAAGGAATTTTTAATATTGAATATTATTGAAGCGCCAATAAAGCCTACCAGCAATATCAGGGTATATATGGCGGGATATATCTTTAGGGCGTCAAGAAAATTACCATCCAGCAAAAAGGAAAGGGATCGTTGAAAGCCACAACCAGGACATTCGATACCGAAAATCTGCTTGTTCATACAAGGCAGCATATAATTTTCCAGTTCCAAGAGAATAGCCATTAGGATTATTTAAAGAGCTAATATAATTCTTTACCGAAAATTACTATTATTTTTGGGCAATGAAAACAAAACGGACTTTTTATTTAGTGCTGATCATAGTAGGAGCGGTAATTGCTGGGTTGGGAGACAGTATTATGGAAGAGGAATATGCACTAAGCATTGGAATTGTTCTTTTGATGTTCGGTTTGTACAAGACCACACAGTTGTGGAGCATGGACCACTATGGGGATGAGGAAAAAGATAAAGGCGATAAGTAATGGATTTAAAAGTTGGAGATAAAGTTGAGGCCATCGATGATATTATTCAAGGTGTTGTGGTAGAAATAAATGGTACGCAAATTACTGTAGAAAGCAAGGACGGGTTCTTATTGCGGTATACTGAAAATGAATTATTGAAAATTGCCAGCTCCAATGCCATTAAGGTATCCAATTATGAAGTGGCCAGAATAAAGGCCGAAAAGGAAATACCCAAAAACAGGCACCATAAGAAATTAAGACCGAAGGAGCGCTATGCACCGCAGATGGAAGTAGACCTGCATATAAATAAGTTGACACCTACCACAAAAGGTTTGACCAATTTTGAAATGTTGAACCTTCAATTGGATACGGCCAAACGTCAACTGGATTTCGCTATTCGCAAAAAGATACAAAAGGTTGTATTTATTCACGGTGTAGGGGAAGGTATTTTAAAGGAAGAGTTGTATTTTCTTTTTAAGCGGTACGAAAATGTAAAGTACTATGATGCGGACTATCAGAAATATGGCCTGGGAGCCACTGAAGTATATTTTCTTCAAAATACCCCGTAATTAATTGGTTGTCACTGTCCCGAAATCATTGATACTTAAGTCCGTGATTCGCTGATTGTTGGATGCATTGATCAAAGTAATCTCGCTAAGTCGTATGGTATGTTCATAAGAAGTGGTATCACCATCAACTATTTCTGTAGTGGTTATAAGCACTGAACCGCTCTCGGCTTCAATTTCTTCGATAACCGTAGGTTCGGTTGCTGGGATAAGATCGCAAAAATAATCATTGGAAACGTCATCGGAAAAATCACGATAGGTGACGGTCGTGCTAGAAGAAATAGGATATTCAACCTCTCCGTCCGATGCTTCATTCTTAAGTGTCCCACTTGCCAACGTGAGTATTAGAGCTTCGTTGCCGCTAATTTTAAAGAATAAAGTGGTGCTGGTCGTTACGGTAGTGTCACAGTAATCTATGTCAATATCGTCAAAGTCTATAGTCTCTATGGTTAAATCCCCATCATCACATGAATAAAGGGTTAAGCACAAAAGGAAAGTCAAGAGATTTTTCATGCCTCAAATTTAATCGAAATATAGGTTATAATCCTAGAGGTTTATGTGCATTTTACAGGAAATTAACTTTATTTCGAGTAATTTTGGCGGACTTTCCTGGAGTTGGGAAAGCTTTTAATTCGATTTATAATTAAATGAAAAAGGTTTATTTGGATAGTGCCGCAACCACGCAGGTTAGGCCTGAGGTCATCTCAAGAATGCAAGATGCTTTGGCAAATTCCTACGGCAATCCTTCTTCTTCACATGGCTTTGGAAGAACTGCCAAAACAGCGATTGAACAAGCGCGAAAAACCGTCGCGAAGCACTTAAATGCTCACCCTGCAGAGATAATTTTTACTTCTGGTGGAACCGAGGCGGACAACATGATACTGAGGTGTAGTGTTAGGGATCTTGGGGTTAAAACCATCATTACTTCCAAAATAGAGCATCACGCCGTATTGCATACGGCTCAAGCGTTGGCATTTGAATATGGTGTTGAATTGCTATTCGTGGATTTGGATAGTGTAGGAAATCCAGACCTGGGCCATTTGGAGTCTCTTTTGAAAAGGGATGAAAGTAAGAAATTGGTGAGCTTAATGCACGTGAACAATGAAATAGGAAACACAATAGATATTGAGGCCATAGGCAATCTTTGTGAGATATACGGTGCTTTATTTCATTCCGATACCGTACAGTCCATAGGTCATTTTCCTTGGGATGTACAAAAATGCAAGGCTCATTTTTTAACAGCGGCGGCCCATAAATTTCATGGACCCAAGGGCGTTGGCTTTGCCTATATTAAAAGAAACACTGGTTTAAAGCCATTGATTTTAGGAGGGTCTCAAGAACGTGGTTTTAGGGCGGGAACAGAACCTTTTCACAATATTGTAGGTCTGGAAGAAGCAATGAATGCTGCCTATGATCATATGGAAGCGGAAAGGAATTATGTAACCGAATTAAAAAGGTATTTTATAGAAAAAATAGCCATAGCTATTCCAGATATAGCTTTTAATGGTCTTTCGGGAGATATGGAGAAAAGTACCTATACCTTGGTGAATATACGCCTTCCATTTGATCCGGAAAAGGCACTAATGTTATTGTTCCATCTAGATTTAAAAGGTATTGCTTGTTCCAAGGGCAGCGCATGCCAGTCCGGCAGTGATATTGGTTCGCACGTACTTACCGAAATCCTTTCCCCTGAAGACTTGGAGAAACCATCTTTGCGGTTTTCCTTCTCTAAATATAATACCAAAGAGGAATTGGATTACGTAATAGAGGTGTTAAAAGAATTCGGTTCCCATTAATCCTTTTTACGGTCTCTGGGCCGTTCCCTATCATAAGGAAATTTTCTGGAAGCCAATTTCATCATCAAATCTATCAGGTCCGTAGTGTTTTTTCCCGATTTTTTATTGATTTGTTTTTCGTATTTCCACAGTAATTTACCCGTTGTCCCATCACTTATTTTTACGCCTATTCTACCGTAATTGGCGCTTCCCTTAATATAATCCAGCAGGCTAAACTCTGTGGGGACACCTTTGGATAGGAGTACATTTAAGTCCAAAGTACCGCTTATAATACCGTCAACTTCCAAAATTTCTGCCAGCTCTTTAACGCTATAAACATCAATATTGTCATAGGAAATGCCTTTCTGTTTTAAAATGGCATTGGTGTTTTTAATATTTTGGAATTCCACTGAAAATTTCTTTTTCTTTTTTCTTTTGGAAAAATAGGTTTCTAGCGCGTCCTGAACCGCATATCCCTCCTTTTCCTCAAGGTTTTTTAATTCCTCAGTGGATATTTGATCCTTTAATTCCAAGTTGGTCAAAAAGGGGATAATGGCCAGATTATCATGATTTCGACTCAATTCATCAAATTTTTCGCTCTCATAAATGTTTTTTTGGGCCGATATGGTAAGGCATATGAGAGTAAAAATGAATGCAATAATATTTTTCATCTATTGATATTTTGTTCTTTATATAGCTATCGCTAAATTTATTTTTAAAAGTGTGTTTTATATTGTTACAGTCCGCTGTACAGGTCGGGTTTGTAAATGGACCTTATTTTTAATATTAAAATCGCATCTCTATTTTCATATTCAGGATACGACCGGTCATAAAATTAGGTACGGCAAATTGTTGTTCATTCGTTAAATCCCTAACCCATGTGTTGGTTATGGAATTTTGATTATTGAATAAATTAAATATTTCGAAACCTACATTTAATTCCTTAAAAAGCCGTAAAAACGTGTTTTTGTCATACGAATTATTGGCCCCCACAAAAATATAGGAAATTCCTAAATCTGCACGCTTATAATCCCTTAATCTATTTTGATAAAGATAGGGGTCCGCATAGCTTGGTGATCCACCGGGCAGACCCGTGTTGTAAACTAGGTTTAGGTACATTTTAATATCCGGAACCTCGGGCATATAATCTTGAAAAAGAATCCCAAAGTTTAAGCGCTGGTCCGTGGGTCTCGAAATATAACCTTGGTCATCAATATTTTCCTTTGTTTTTAGATATCCTAAACTGAACCAAGATTCCGTTCCGGGAACAAAAGCACCGCTTAGTCTAAATTCAGCGCCATACGCATAAGCTTTTGCATTGTTTTGTGCGGCATAGCGTAGACGCACATCTTCCAAGGTATAAGGGTTTACATTGGTCAATTTTTTCCAGTAAGTCTCCCCGATTAAGGTAAATGGCCTTTGCCATAATTTAAAGCTATACTGGTTTCCCATTACAAAATGATAGGATTTTTGGGCCGCTACTTCTGGATGGACGGTACCCGTGTTGTCCCGTAGTTCCCTATAGAAAGGAGGCTGTTGGTAGACTCCGCCGGAGAGTCTGAACAGCATATCTTTTTCCCAATTTGGTTTAATGGACAATTGCCCTCGGGGACTAAATATGGTGTGTGCGCCTTTTGCAATATTTTTTCCTCTTACGACCCAATAAGTGGCTCTAGCTCCTAGGTTATAGTAGAGGTTATGGCCGTTCCATTGCGTCTGATGGCTGTACTGTACAAATCCCGATACTTTATTCGTGTTTACGGAATTCTTGGCAATAATGCTTTGGAAGGGAATAAGAGGGGCCTCGTAAGAAATTTCGGGTTCATTGCGTTGAAATTCATAATTGGGAGGGCGAACCATATACCCTACTGAATCTATAAATTCTGACTCCCTTATTTGATCCCGAATATCAGTGTACTCATATTTCAATCCCCATGCGATTACCTTTCCGGCATTAGAGTACGTTCCTTTGTGTTCCAAATTAACAATTTTGGCATCCAAATCATTTCTTGCACGGTTGTATTGTGTAGCCAATCCACTGATTTGGGTGGGCTCTCCCAAATTATCATCCCCAATATTAGAATTTAACTCACTGAGCTGGTACTGGGATATGACATCGGAATATTCTTGCTCCCGATTAAAATACAAGGAGGAAATAAGTTTAAAAGTAGTTCTGTCGTTTAGCCGGTATTCCGCTTTGAGGGCGTTCAGGTTGGTCCTAAATTGGCTTTTTTCACTTCCTGCATAGTATACTGTTAGGGTTTTTATATCGTTCAGAGTCCCAAAATTTGTCTCCCTAGTGAATGGTTGGTTTCGGTAATTGTTGATGGAAAGATTTCCTAGATAACTTATCCGAAACTTAGGCGAAAAAATATAGGTGGTGTACTGTTGTATATCAAAAAATGAAGGATCATAGTTACTCTTGGTATTACTGCTATTTACAAGAAGGCTGTTGTCTCTGGACCTTATGCTTGTTATATTGGATAATTTTTTATTTTTTGACACACCTTCCAAAGTAGCCGCAGTACCTAGCAAGGTTGCGTTTATTTTGAGGCCAAAGGCAACAGGGGTTTTATAGGTGATATCCAGAACCGAGGAAAGTTTATCACCGTATTTGGCTTGAAAGCCACCGGCAGAAAATTGTAAATTCTCCACCATGTCACTGTTTACAAAACTAAGACCTTCCTGTTGACCGGAGCGGATAAGAAAAGGCCGATATATCTCAATGTCGTTTACATACACCAGGTTTTCGTCATAATTACCGCCACGGACCATATACTGGGTACTAAGCTCGTTGTTGGAGGAAACGCTGGGTAAGAGCTTCAAAATATTTTCTACCCCGGCATTGGAGCCAGGAATGTTTCTAGCAATATCCGATGAAATAGTGGTAACACCCTCGGCATATCTTGTGCCAGATGGGGTAACTACGACCTCGGCGATCAGTATGGCTTTTTGCTGTAGAACGGGATTAAATTCATAATTCTCGTTCGTATTCAATATTAGATCTTTGAGAATTAAGCTTTCACTGCCGAGATGGGAGAAATTTATGGTTGTTTCTTGATCCGCTACAATTTCCAATATATAAAAGCCATTAACATCGGAGAAAGTTCCCTTGTTATAAGAAGTAATATTAACATTGGGCAGAGGCGTTTGGTTTTCATCAAAAACCACACCTGTTATGGTAGCTGTTTGAGCCTTAAGACAGGTGGTTGCACCTGTTAAAAAGACTAGAAAAAATAGTTTAAAAAGTCTCAATGTTTCATTTTCTGTAAAAAGTACTCGTGAATGTGCTACTGTTGCCAACATTATCGGTAACCACGACTTTTAATTCACATTGTTTTTTGTCCAATATAAGATCATCAAAATTATAGGTAATGGTATTTGTTTTAGGCTCATATTCCAATAGTATCCATTCTCCGTTAAGTGTGGCGTTGTATGTGTTAATTCCACTTAGATTATCAGTTATACTTAGACTTAAGTAACTATAGTTGGTAAGCCATTGTTTGTCTTTGAAATTTTTTGGCCTAATCTGCGGGGCAACGGTATCTTTTGCCAAGGTATAGGTTCCCAGATTCCTGGTTCGTGTGGTAAAGGTCGTTCCCCGTTTGTAGGTTGAAGCGTAGCTCGCCAAATTATTGTTATCCAATCTTCCTATAAATAACTGTTTCCTTTCTTCATCGGAATATTTTGAAACATCAAAAGTTATGGTAAAGTTTCTATGTGCGGGTACTCTGCTGTTGTGGATGGTAACGGTATCCTGTCCATTTTTTAGGTCGATATAGAAATTATTATAAAAGGTATTGGCAGGGAAGTATACTTTTGCCCCGCCCAAATCAAAATTGTTCGGTTTTTTAGCAATAATATAGTTGTCCGTTTTCTCTTCTTTTTTGGATATTTTAATATCCTGTTGTTTTCCCTCCACCGGGATAATCAATTTGGTGAGATTACCGGCCAGATCATTGATGAGAATTTCAACATTATAAGATAATCCTTCGCTTACCTCGATCTTGCCATTGTTATAAATGGTTCTGTAGATGCCCAGAAGGTTGCTGTCGTCCTTGAAACACTTTTGAATACGCTCCCTAGAGGTGCTAAAATGGTCATAATCAATCAAGGTATTTATATATCGACTTTCTGTAAATGAGAAGGTTTCAAAATCGTAATCGGTATATAATTTCCCGTTCACTACTTGTTTTACAGAGTAAACCCCATTTTGATTCGCG
The DNA here is from genome assembly GCF_023015865.1 of Arenibacter sp. F26102. GTDB lineage: Bacteria > Bacteroidota > Bacteroidia > Flavobacteriales > Flavobacteriaceae > Arenibacter. Next base: position 17,993 of record NZ_JALKBC010000010.1, read on the forward strand.
GCTAGATCTTGCCGGTCAAAGGTATTTATGCCAAAACCGATGGTGCCCAGGGCGGTTACTTTGTCGGCAAGAAAAGTTCCATCGCTTTGTCTATGGTATTTTAGTTTTATTTTTTCCTGACTTTGGTTTACCTGCGAGTTTTCCGAAAGGGGATAGGCATATACACTCAATAGGGTTGGGTCAGTGGCATCCCTTATCTCCAGTCCATGTAAGAGTGGGTTTGTGGGCATTTCAGAGGTGCTACTCCTAATTTCGAAATGTAGGTGGGGTCCGGCAGAACCGCCGGTATTTCCAGTATAGGCTATTAGTTCACCTTTTTGAAGCTTAAGTTCTGAAAAATCCGGAAAAATTTCCACTTCAAAGGATTTTTTTTGATACTGTACTTTCTTGACGTAGGCTTCTATGTCCGGTGAGAATTTTTGAAGATGGCCATAGACAGAAGTATATCCATTGGGATGGGCTATATACAATGCCTTGCCATATCCCCATTCAGAAACTTTGATCCTTGTAATTGTGCCATCGCCAATGGTATAGACCGGTAATCCCTGGCGTTGTTGTGTTTTTATATCTATACCTGAATGAAAATGGTTGGAACGCAATTCACCAAAGGTTCCCGATAATATTATCGGAATATCCAAAGGGGAGCGGAAAAAATCCGTGGGATACGGGGCTTGTCCGTAAAATATTGATGTAAATAAAAAAAATCCTAAGATAATGCCTTTCATAAAAATTAAATAATTGGTACGAATGTAATTAATACCATTCTAATTGAAAAAAAGTCTGTGTTATATAATAGAGAAGGAGTCAATTTTTTTTCTTAAATTGAGTGTAGCAATTTAACTTTAAGAATAATTGAAAAAAGAATTGCTAAGTATAAAGCGGTGTGTTAACTTTGTGTAAAATGCATTGATATTTGCAAATGGGTGAATTGGTAGATATTGTTGATTCTTTAGAAAATAAAATAAGTAAGTTGTTGCATAAGTTAGAGCTGCTGCATAATACGAACATAAAATTGGAAGAAGAATTGGTTTCTGTAAAAAATGATCATGAAGCAACAAGAGTTTCAGTGAACGAATGGCAGGAAAGGTACAATTCACTAAAAATGGCAAGTTCTATGCTGGGCAGTGATACAAATAAGACCGAAGCTAAGCTTAAAATAAACACATTAATAAGGGAGTTGGACCATTGTATTGCCCAACTTTCTGAATAGTGTAAATGAATAATATGGCAGAGAAGCTCAAGATAAAACTTTCTATAGCAGATAGGGTATATCCCTTGACAATTGATCCTTTACAAGAGGAGGGGCTAAGAAAGGCAGCTAAGAACATAGAACAGCTGGCAAAGAAATTTGAGCAAAACTATGCCGTTAGGGATAAGCAGGATGTGCTTGCTATGTGCGCACTCCAGTTTGCTTCCAAGATTGAGCAAAAAGGAATAGATCAGTCAGAAGGTGTAAAAGAAGCCGCAGAGCGACTTAAGGCACTTAATCAGTTGGTAGGTTCCAAGCTAGGGATGAAATAACGTTCTTTAAAATAAATATAGTTACTGCCCATATTGGTAATTAATTTTTGACAAACTCAACACTAATTTGTTTGAAAAGGGTGAGTTTAGATTGTAAAAGCAGGCCTTACTAGTATAAGGATCCTTGAGCAGTCTGGTAGCCCTAAACCTGTTTATCGGGGTTTGTACAAAACTTCCATCAATGTGGGCTTTTTTTATAAATAATTTTGAAATTAAATATGGATAGTATAGCAATAATAATAGGATTGGTTGGATTGGCAATTGGTTTTGCCATTGCGAAGTTTATGGAAAAGGGCAAGGCCTCGAAAACCATTGCCAGCGCAAAAAAAGAGGCGGCAAACATAATAAAGGAAGCTAATATTGAAGGGGAGAGTATAAAGAAAGATAAAATATTTCAGGCCAAGGAAAAGTTCTTGGAACTTAAAGCCGAGCATGAGAAGGTAATTATTAATAAGGACAAGAAAATCTCGGAATCCGAAAAACGAGCAAGGGACAAGGAGTCTCAAATAAGCAGTGAATTGGCCAAAGGTAAAAAACTGGGCGAGCAACTCGAGATTAAACTTAAAGAGGTAGATTACAAGAGCGAGTTTCTGGAAAAGAAGCAATCTGAATTAGAGAAGCTACACAAGAGTCAAGTACAACAGTTGGAAGTAATTTCCGGTCTGTCTGCCGATGATGCCAAATCACAATTGTTGGAATCTTTAAAGGATACGGCAAAATCGGATGCCATGGCCTATATACAATCTACCGTAGAGGAGGCAAAGCTTACTGCCCAGCAAGAAGCCAAGAAGATTATTATCAATACCATACAACGTATTGGTACGGAAGAGGCGGTGGAAAATTGCGTTTCCGTGTTTAACTTGGAATCCGATGATGTAAAGGGAAGGATTATAGGCCGTGAAGGACGAAATATTAGGGCGTTGGAGGCGGCTACCGGAGTAGAAATAATTGTGGACGATACTCCCGAGGCCATCATTCTTTCCTGTTTCGATTCTGTTCGTAGGGAAGTGGCACGTTTGTCATTACACAAGTTGGTGACAGATGGAAGGATACACCCAGCAAGAATTGAGGAGATCGTTAAAAAGACTGAAAAACAGATAGAGGAGGAAATAGTTGAAATAGGTAAACGTACCGTAATCGATTTAGGGATACATGGCCTACATCCAGAATTGATCAAGGCAGTGGGTAGAATGAAATATCGTTCATCCTATGGTCAAAACTTGTTGCAACATTCTAGGGAGGTTGCCAAACTTTGTGGCGTGATGGCCGCTGAGTTGGGATTAAATCCAAAATTGGCAAAACGTGCCGGACTATTGCATGATATCGGAAAAGTGCCCAATACTGAAGTTGAGGTGGAAACTCCCCATGCAATTCTTGGTATGCAATGGGCAGAAAAATTTGGTGAGAAACCGGATATTTGTAATGCCATTGGCGCCCACCACGACGAGATAGAAATGAAAACCCTTATTGCACCAATCGTACAGGTTTGCGATGCCATTAGCGGTGCAAGACCAGGGGCAAGGAGACAGGTGCTGGATTCCTATATCCAACGTTTAAAGGATTTGGAAGAAATAGCCTTCGGGTTTGGTGGTGTGCAAAAGGCATACGCTATACAAGCAGGTAGGGAGTTAAGGGTAATCGTGGAAAGTGAGAAAGTGAGCGATGACAAAGCAGCTGAGCTTTCTTTTGAAATCTCTCAAAAAATCCAAACAGATATGACTTATCCTGGTCAGGTGAAGGTTACTGTAATTAGGGAAACCAGGGCGGTAAACGTGGCCAAGTAATATATAAACGTATTTTAAAAAAAGCCTTCCCCAAAATGATTGTAAAAATTATTTTGGGGAAGGCTTTTTTTATGTTGTACCTAAAGGGATTTAAATAGTGAAAGTGGGTAGTCTGACAGCTTTGGCTTTCAGTCCCTAATTCTCTTTATATGGCCTGCTAATGGTCTTGTTTTTGTACATGGCCAATGCTCTCAATCCAGTTTCGGCCCATTCATCCCAATAGGATTGCTGTGAAAAATTACTATAGACATCCGTGTCATAGGCTTGCTGTTTTAACTGTAGTTCTTGATTGATTTCATCTCCTATGCGTTCCACTTTCTTTATTAGGTCTTTATAATTCTTAATCTCTAACTGTAATCTCTGGATAAATTTCCTTGCGTAGAGTTCGGTAATGTCAAAATGTGTTTGTTCATGACTTAGTACCAAGGATTTATTCTTATTATTTTTGAAGTATGAGGCTTTACAATCGAAATAAGTGTCCACTTCAACAATGACTAAGTTTTCCTTGCTTTTTATACTTGTGGCATAGCCGAAATAGGCATTTGTTGCTGCTAGAAATGGCTTGTCTTCCGAAGTTCCTTTAAAGTCGGTCACCTTTAGTTTTCTATTCGGTGTCCACAGGATTTCCTTTTCAAAGACTTCTGGATTGGGAACGTAATATATTTTTCCCCGTATTCTGTGACAGGGATTTAAAAGGGCATTAGGGGACTTGTGTTTTGTTATGAATATTAAATTGCCGCCAATTTCCTGAGCCTCTTTTTTTGCGGCCTGTTTCACTTGTCGAAGATTACAATCTCCTGTAAAGGCATTGTGTTTGGTGGCTATGGTACCAATTAAAAGAGAGTCGTTTAGCTTAGGGTTTTCTTTGGTAATAACAAATAGGACATGAGGTTGGGATATTGATTTGGCAGGTCCGTTTCCTGTTTCTTTAACAATTATTCTAGGCGTACCACAGCTTGTCAGTAAAATAACAAACCACATAGCTACAGTAAAACCAACCTTACATTTTCTAATATGCTTATATTTTTATTTATTTAGGGTGTGGCCTATTCTTCTTCAGTGGATGGGTCCTCTTCATTTTCCGTCTCCTCCATCTCTTTCATTAAATTGTTTTCCAGAATGTTCAACTTTTTAAGTTTGGCTTTCCATGTGGCCAACGAATCCTTGTGATTATTTATGTTTTTAATAACTTCTTTTACCAAGGGATTATCCTCTGAGGCATTGGAAAAGAATTGAAGATTGTTTTCCAATTGCCTAATTTCATTTTTACTTTCGTCAATTTTTCTTCTGATAAAAGTGCGCTCATTGGAGATGGCATAGTCATTGTCATTATTGGCCAACTGCTGAATCTTATTCCCGTATTTCAACAATTCGGCCTCCTGTCTATTGACATTTAATTTTTTGAACAAAGCATCAAGAATTTTATTGAATTTGGCATTTATACTCTTTTTATTAAAAGGTACCCTACCTGCCTCTTTCCATTCGGAAATGAATTCTTTAATGGTAGCCAAATCTTTATCCTTATCTCCGCTGAGTTCAAAACTTTTTAAATTTTCCAAGCAGGCATTTTTCCGTTCAAAATTCTCGGCCTCTTCTTTGTGCGCTTTATTTTTTAGGGCATGGAAACGGTCAAAATAGTGGTTACATGCGGTTTTGAACTCCTTCCATATCTTATCGGAGTACTTTCTGGGAACATGTCCTATCTTTTTCCATTCGTTCTGAATTCTTTTTAACTCCTGGGTAGTTGTGTCCCAGTCTTCACTATCCTTTAAGGAAACCGCCAGCTCCAACAAAGCTCTTTTCTTATCTAGGTTTACTTGCTGCTCCTTCTTAAGATTTTTGTAATAGTTATTCTTGTTTCTGTTGAATTCACGCACTGCATCCTTAAAATTTGCCCAAGTTTTTTCATTAACTTTCTGTGGTACTTTTCCAGCTTTGAAGAAGGAATCGCGCAATTTTTCTACTTCCCTTATTTGTTGTTGTAGCTCTTTGTGGCTAGATGCAATATGGGTGGCTATTTTACTTATGGATTGGATAATTTCATTTTTCCTCTCCAGGTTTTGTTCGTAAACCTTTTCCAGGTCTTTAAAATATTCTTGACGTCTTTGGTGAAGTAATTTGGTGGCGTTGCTAAAGCGGTCCCATATTTCTTCCCTGTGTTCCTTGCCTACTGGACCAATATCTTCTTTCCATATTTTGTGCAGGGTCTGCAGTTCCTGAAATGCTTTGTTTAAATCCTCTAATTGGACCAACTCTTCTGCACGTACTACGATTTTTAACTTTTCCTCGTAGTTGTGTTTAAAATCTAAATCCCTTAGCTCCCTGTTTAAATGGAGAAAGTCATAAAATATTTCAATATGATGGTGGTAAGTGCGCCATACATCGTTGTAATTTGTACGTGGTATTGGGCCGGCATTTTTCCATCGTTCCTGAAGATCTTTAAAGTTTTTATAAGTGGTGTTGATGTCCTCCTCAACGTTTACCAATGCCTTGAGCTCATTAATGATTTCCAATCTTTGTGTAAGATTGGATTTAAGGCCCTGTTCAAGACTTTTATAATAGCTATTTCTTTTTTCCCGATAATCGGAGTAAACCTCATTAAATTGCCTTTTGGTAACGGAATTATACCGGAAATCTATTTCGTTGCCACCACTGTTGATAAAGTCCTCCTTCTTTTCATCTATAAACTCTTGAAACTTTTGGTCGAATTCATATTTAATTCCATCCACATGCTTTTTAATAGCCTGTACTTTTTCATTTCTTACCAATCGTTGAAGTTCTCCTACGAGATTCTCCATGGACATGGCATGGTAATCTGGCATAGGGATATGGTGTCTCTGATGGTTGTCAGAATCTTCCGCATCTTCTGCATTTGATTCATCTATTTCCTCCAAAACATCTTCTTCCTTTTCTACAGTTTTTTCCTTTTTTACAGTTTCCTCCTCGGACTTAGGGTCTGTTGTTGACTCTTCTGCCTTTTCTTCGGAATCATCATTCTTTATGTTGGATACTATTTCCTCCGGTGTTTCCTGAATAGAAGGTTTTTCACGCTTTTCTGCAACCAATTCTTTTTCTTCTTTGGCTTCAGCCTCAATAGACTCACTTTCTTTTGCGCTTACCTCGGCAGAATTATTTCCAGAATCGGTTTCCTTGTCCTCGGGCTTGAGGGAGGAATTTGTTTCGGCTTCGGTGTCCGAAATATTTGTGGATTCAGTATTTTCCGAAGTTTCCTCTGTACCTACATTATTCTGTAGTTTGTCTTCTTTATCTTCTAACATTTTATGAATGTTTATAGCTTTCTATATGTAATGTACGGAAATATAATTACATCCGTTTTAATATCAAAGGTAATGAAACTTCTTTTTAGGGATTTTATAAGTGGGGCAAGCCTATATTTTTTTGGTTTTCACAAACCTAAGGCTCTTTTATCCTATGAATTCCAGATTTCCCAAGATTTTTCGGCCTGAAATTGTAGCATATTGGAACCGTTGCTAATTTTTCCGCCTTCCTGCTCACCGGCCAATAAAAAGGCCGTTTTTTCAGGATTGTAAATAAGGTCGAATAGCAAATGTTCGTTGGTGATAAAGTGGTATGGAATGTCTGGCTTGTCTTTTATGTTTGGGTAAGTGCCCAATGGAGTGCAATTAACAAGAACCGTATACTCGGATAAGACCTCTTTGCTTAGGTCCTTGTAGTTAAGTTGGTCTTTTTTAGGATTTCTAGAGACAAATTTATAGGTTATCCCCAATTTATTAAGAACAAAGGCTACAGCTTTGGAAGCGCCCCCAGTACCAAGGATAAGCGCTTTTTTATGGTGATTCCTTAGGTAGGGCTCAATTGATTTTTGAAAGCCATATACATCCGTGTTATAGCCTATTGTTGCATTCTTCACAATTTTAATGGTGTTCACGGCGCCAATAGCCTGTGCCTCTTCGTCTATTTTAGATAAAAAGGGCATGATCTGCTCCTTGTAGGGAATGGTAACGTTAAAACCTTTGATATCGCTATTTTGTTTCATCAGGTTTTTGAACAGGTCAATTTGCTCAAGGTCAAAATTCTCATAAGAATGTTGTTCAAGTCCCAACTCAGAAAATTTTTTGGTAAAATAGCCACGTGAGAACGAGTAGGAGATATCCTTTCCTATTAGGCCAAATCTATTTTTATCTTTTTCTATTTTTTCCATACCAGTCTAAACCTAATAAAATTAATACCCCAAAAAATATAAAAAAAATAGCCCACCAAGTCTCGGAAGATGCCAAATTTGGTAGATACCTTTCGTAATTTTTTATAATGGGATTCTGATTCGTGTCCAAAAGTAAATTGCCAGCATTATCCGTTTTAAACAGAGTTCGTTTCCAAGGCCAAACTACCCCAAGGGAGCCTGTGATGAAACCTATTATTACAGCTGTAGTAATATGTCTGTAATGTTTAAGTACATAGCTCAGTAAATGTGATAGAGTTACCAATCCGGTAGCTGATCCAGCCGTAAATACGGCAAGTATTTTTAAGGTATAGAGCCTTGTTGGATTATTGATAAAACTGAAGTCGCCCCTAAACATTTCCGAAAAGGAGTCGTAAAGTGCATTTACCGAATCTACCAGGAGAAGTACATAATTACCAAGAAGGATGAGGATAAACGACCCGGACAGGCCAGGTAAAGTCATTCCTGAAACACTAATAATGCCGCAAAAGAATATAAAGGTCAAGTTATCGTTCTGTGTAGCCGGACTTAGGAAACTTATAGATATACCTATTGTCAGCCCAATTATACCGGCAGATATAGTCCTTTTTCCCCAATAGCCAAAATCTTTTCCAATAAAGTAAATAGAGCCCAATATCATACCGAAAAAGGCAGACCATACGTAGAGTTCATTGCGTTCCAAAAAATAATCCAAAATTTTGGAGACACTGAAATAACTTACCAACATCCCAAATATGAGTAGCGTTAAGAACTGGCCATTGGTGTACTGATAGAAACTTTTTAGTCTTCCGCTGATCAATAGTTTAAAGGCTTTTCCGTTTACCTTTTGAAGGGAGTAAATGAACTCCTCATAAAAACCGCCCACGAAAGCCACAATTCCCCCGGATACTCCGGGAACTTTGTTGGCAGCACCCATAAACAATCCTTTGATAAAAAGGAAAAATTTATCCGTTAATGTTCTGGGGTTTTTCATTTGGGGTAGGACGTTTATTTTTTTGCGGCCAATTTTTCCAGTATAAAAATAAGGGAAAAACCCAGTATAGCTAGAATAACTGCACTTATTAATTGAGAGTCGCCCTCAAAAGAAAAAGGGGATACGTTCTGCTCCTTAATCGTAATTATTTTTTCACCGAACATTTTGGTCTCCAAGACTTCCTTCCATGGCCAAATTTTGTTCAAGGAACCTAATATAAATCCTGTAAGTAACGCCAATGTTAGATTTTTGTAATGCGTGAACATCCATTTTAGAAGTTTTGCAAAGCTTAAAAGCCCAAAGATTGCGCCTAAGCCAACGGTGGCAATAATTTGTAGGTCGCGTTCGTGTACAGCATCCAAAACTGTTTTGTAGGAACCTAATAGCACAAGGATAAAGGCACCTGAGATACCAGGTAAAATCATAGCGCATATGGCTAGGGCCCCGGAAAAGAATAGATAAGGGAGGGCGGCTGAATTTTCGGAAGGTGGCAACTGGGTAATGTAAAAAGCTATGGCGGCACCTATGATCAATATTAGTATGGCAGCCAAATTCCATTTTTTAATTTCCTTGCCCACGAGCAATATACTAGCCACGACCAGCCCAAAGAAAAAGGACCATAATGGAATGGGTTCGTTCTCCAACAACCAACTAATAAGCTTGGCCAGCGATAGGACACTAATGCCTATACCAAGCATTAGGGCAAGAAGAAAGTTGCCATTGAGTTTGGTCCAGAAGGCCTTGATTCCTTCAGTTCTCAAAGTCCTTAAAAGGGATAAGTTTACATTGTTGATACTGGTGATGAGTTCTTCATAAATTCCGGAAATAAAGGCAATTGTGCCTCCAGAGACCCCTGGAACCACATCTGCAGCACCCATGGCCATTCCCTTTAATAAAATGATGATGTAATTTAATAGATTGCGATTTTCCATAAATGATAAAAAAAACAAAAATAGTTTATTTATCTGGAAGCATTTTTCGCATCTTCAATTAAGTTTTGAGCCCAATCGGTATTGAAGAATTGGGGGAATTCGTCCTCAAATAAATGAAGTTGGTCTATATCTATTTTTAAGGCATTTAACAATCTATATTGTGCTCTGGGGAAATCGCTTATAAGCAAATAGAATCCAGCCATTTTATACTGCATTTCACATCGCTGAGGATAAAATTCATGACCTTGGAGCAATATTTCTATTGCAGCATGAACATCTAGGTTTTGTACAGCTACATCGGCCCAATGAAACCAAGTGTCAAACTCGTAGTTCCCCAAGTCCACTGCCTGTTGATAGGCATAGTATGCCTCATCATTGTTTTTTAAGGCAGCATGTATCTTTGCACACTTTTTCCAATACTTGGTATTTTCTCCATCAATATTTATGGCCTTATTGATGTAGTACAATGCTTTTTCGTAATTCTCCTGTCTAATGTAGTAATCTGTAATGGATAACCATCCTTTATCCAATAATGGGTCTTCATGTACTGTCCTGTAATAATAGGATTTTGCCAACTCATCATTGTTTAATTTTTCATGGCATCTGCCAATTCTTAAATAGGCATGGGAGGTTGGGTCTTCAATGGCAATGGTGGTCTCATAATTTTCAATGGCCTCATTGTATCTGCCCAGTTTTTCCAATACTTTTCCTTTTTCGAAATAAGCACCAATAAAGGTGTCATCGGAAATTATGGCAAAGTCAAAAGCCGTCAATGCTTCCTTATGCATCTTTTTGGTAAAATACATTTTACCCAATTGGTGCCATGCAACTTCGCTATATGGGTTTCGTTCCAGATAGTCATTTAGGTACACAATGGCTCCGTCATAATCCTCAAGAAATTCAAAACAATAAATTACATTGTAAAGTGATGAATAGTCTTCCTCATCAAAGGAAACACACATCATGAAATTTTGTTTGGCGTCTTCAAAATTATCCATGAACAGATACTCCATTCCCAATAGTGAATGGATGTCAAAACTGTCATCGGTCAAATTTAAGGCATGGTTTAAAAGAGAGACAGCCGCTTCGTGATTGTCCTTTTTAGAATAGATATTGGCCCTTTGAATGTATATTTCCTCGTTGTTGCTATCTATCACCTGCAGTTCATCCAACATTTTTTCAGCCAGCTCCAGATTATTTTCAAAAACAAGGACCTCTATAGACAATAACTTCAGTTCAATACTGCCAGGATGCTGTTGTAGCCCTATTTTAATCGCCTTTTTTGCCAAGGCAATCTTACCGTTATTAAGATAGTGGTGAATAATATCTTGAAAATCTTCCGCATCAAAGAAGTAGACATCGTCGGTCTTGAGCATGGATTCAAATTTAGCAATTGGTTGCCCTGGTCTCTCGTTTTGTTCTAACGCCATAGGAACTTTTAGTTATTCATTGGAACTAAAGTAGTCTATTGAACCCCTTAATTCCGACAGATTTGGTCTATAATATTAACAAATTAGTTAACAATTTATTGTTTAAGGCTGTCCAATACCTCCAAAATCAGTGCACAGCCAAGTGTAATTTCTTCAGTGGTAATGGTCAACGGAGGAGATATGCGAACCGCATTTGGCTCAAAAAGCAGCCAGAATAAAATCAGGTTTTTTGCAGCACATTTAAGAACAACTTCGTTGGCTATTTCTGGATTCTCCATTATTAAGGCCAACATTAGGCCCTTTCCTCGAATTTCTTTAATTAGTCGATGTTGTAAAAGTTTCCTTAACAGATTTTCTTTTTCCAGGGATTCTTGGATAAGTGTGCTTTCTATTAACTCTTGCAAGGTGGCCAAGCAGGCAGCAGCAATTACAGGATTCCCTCCAAAGGTGGTGATATGACCCAATTTTGGATTTTCTGTTAATGTCTGCATCATGTTGTGCGATGCTACAAAGGCTCCTACTGGTAAACCACCGCCCATACCCTTGCCAATTACTAGAATGTCCGGAATACAATCAAAATGTTCAAAAGCGAACAATTTTCCCGTTCGCCCAAATCCAGGTTGAATCTCATCCAAAATTAACATGGCACCCACTGCGGAACATCGTTCCCTTACCTTTTTCAAATATCCATTTTCCGGCAATATAAAACCAGCTCCCCCTTGAATGGTTTCCAGGACCACACCAGCAGTTTTTTCCGTTATTTTAAATAAATCCTCTTCGGAATTAAAACGAATAAAACCAACGTCTGGAATAAGTGGTCTAAAAGCACTTTTGCGCTCTTCATAGCCCATAATGCTCAAACTTCCCATTGTATTTCCGTGGTAAGCATTCCTAGCGGCAAGAATTTGGCTTCTTCCCGTAAATCTTCTCGCCAATTTCAAAGCTCCTTCAATGGCCTCTGTCCCGGAATTAACCAAATAAGTGGTTTCTAAAGGAGAAGGGAGTTGTTCTGCCAAAAGCTTGGTATAGGCTACCGCCGGTTCCTGAATATATTCCCCGTAGACCATGACATGCATATATTTTTGCAGCTGATCCTGAATGGCATTTACCACTCTTGGATGGCAGTGCCCCAAACTACATGCAGAAACCCCGGCAACAAAATCAAGATGCGCATTACCTTTGGAATCGTAAATATAACTGCCCTTGGCATGTGAAATTTCCAAGGCCAAGGGGTGCGCAGAAGTCTGTGCCTGGTACTTATAATAATCCTCTATCATTTATCATCGCTCTAATGGTCCAGAACCCTAAAAATCCAGGTTTCGTCCAAATATTTACCGTTGAAATCACTATTACGGGAATTCAGTGCTTCTTGCCATGAATTAAATCGTTCTAAATACACGTAGTGATATTTATTAAAATTTCGGAAGAAATATTTAGGTTCCAGGCCTTTATCTATAAGGTTTTTAAAAAATTTCTCATAATTTTTCTTTTCCTCAAAAACATTGGCAATTAAATAGTAGCCGGGATCCAATCCGTCTTCCTTGTTGCCCTCTTCGTAACGTTCCTTTATTTTTCCTTCCGTAACTGCCGGTTTTGTCCCTTTTTTCTGTAGGTCGTTTTTGTTCGTTTCCAATTTTTTCTTCAGGGGGTTGGGTGGTAGTGATTTTGAAGAATTTATGGAATCGCGTTTTCTTTGATCTTCTACCGCTTCAGACGGATCTACGTCCAAATCTATGGGATTTTCCACACCTTTAATGGTAGCCAGTTTAATATTGTTGTCGTCCTCGTCAAATATGTCGTCCTTACTGAGAATTCGTTCATCACCCCGCCAAATAAACCCCTTTAAAAGCCTACCGTTTTCTGGGATGTCTTTTTCTGGGAAAATATCGCCATCGGGATTGGTGATAAAAGTAATATCCTCTATTTCATTATTCGCAAGTGTCATTCTAATGGCACTGCATATGGTTTTGTCGATTCCAATAAATTCCTGGTCATCATTGTACATATAATAGATGACCTCGGTGTTTTTTACAAGATCAATAAGACTTAATTTATTGTCTATGAATTTTCCAAAAAGATCTTTGCCCTTGGCCTGGTTGAAGCCTACTTTGCCAACAGTATCCATGGAAATTACAAAGGCATTATTGATAACCTTTAAGGAGTCCAATTTTTCGGTTTCCAAATTGGATAGTAAATGAATGCTATCCCCGGTCATTTGATTTTCGCCGTTCCAAATAATGGGTTTGGTAATTAATTGGGTAATTCCGGTCTTTTGGTTAAAATGTATGGAATCGCACTTGCCACTTAAATCGGTCTTATAGAACTTTGCATTCCTGAAAGCCCTAAGAATACGTTGTTCTGGCTTTCCGGTGATCATTAGGGTGTCACCATGCATATATAGGGAATCTTGCTCTACCAAATTAATGGAAACGGCTCTTTTTGTAGCAAATACAGAATCTTTGGCCTTATATACTTCTGCATAGTGTGCCCGGATCAATCCATTGTTTATAGTATCCCTTATGACAATATTGTTAGTGGCGGAGGCAAATTCTGTCTTCTTGTCAAAATATAAACTGTCCCCCGTTATTATTCGATTATTATAGTCTATTCGTGTATTTTTAATTCCGTAGCCATTTTCAATTTTGGTATCATAAAATCCGCGTTCACAATACATCTTATAGGCTTCACCAGTGATGGTAGACGGACCATATAAATAAGCGTTTTTGGAAACTGTATAATAATCCAATTGTTTGGATACCAATTTAAATTCCGGGTTGACCAGGTTTACGCTATCTAGAAATTGTGATTTCTTAAGTTGGGTAAAGTAGCGTCCAATTTTACTGGTAAGGGTATTGGAAGAATCTACTACAGTTCCATAATCTTTATAATATGCCTCTTGTTTTTCCCTGTCAAATCGTAAAGTGTCCGTGGTAAGGGTCATGCTGGTATGGTTCAAAACAACATTTTCCCAGGCCTTGGCAAGATTTAAATTGCCGTCATAATCTATTTTTCCACTGGTTAATTGTACAGAATCTCCCTGCTGAAGTTTAATATTTCCAATCGCCTTTAGCTTATTTTCTTTTTGGTAATAGATTGCAATATCGCACCATAAATCGGCTCCTTCGTGCTCAAATTGCACTTGTCGATCATCTTTACTAAAAATAGCCGCACCGGGATATTGTTTTTCATCTTTGGTGAAGTTGGCTCCATAAACAATATTTATTTCTTTAACCTCGGTCTTCGGCTCCTGGGCCCAACCAGTCCAACAAATGAATACTGTAAATAAAAAGAATATGGACTTAAGCAATGTTTGAAATTTTGGTCAAAAATAGTATATTTTGAGGGAGGAAGTTACAGTTTGGGATAGTTTTAATAAAATGACATTAACAAAAAAGCCATCTTAAAAGATGGCTTTTGTTTATCGATATATGGTCTGAGTCCTATCTGGCCCAACCGAAACAATTTTGATGGGGACTTCCAGTTCTTTTTCCAAGAATTTTATGTAATCCATTAAGGTGTCCGGAAGTTCATCGGACTTGCTCATTTTGGTCAAGTCCTTTGCCCAGCCCTTCATTTCAGTATAAACCGGGGTCACATATTCCGGTTCTATACTATAGGGCAAATGTTTAATTTGGTTTCCCTTATAGTTGTAAGCAGTGCATACTTTTAGTTTTTCAATTCCACTAAGCACGTCCGCTTTCATCATCATCAATTCTGTTACTCCATTAATTTCAACGGCGTATTTAAGGGCTACTAGGTCTAGCCATCCGCAACGTCTTGGCCTACCGGTAGTGGCGCCAAATTCGTTTCCGACCCTACCCATGGTTTCACCGTCTTCGTCAAAAAGTTCTGTGGGGAACGGTCCACTACCTACACGCGTGGTATAGGCCTTGAATATACCTAGAACATTGCCAATTTTATTTGGTGCCACGCCCAAACCAGTACAGGCTCCCGCCGCTGTAGTGTTGGATGAGGTTACAAATGGATATGTTCCAAAATCGATATCCAACAAAGACCCTTGTGCACCTTCCGCCAATATTTTTTTACCTTCCCGCTGGGCATTAAAAATATACTCCTCACTATCTATGAAGGTTAATTTTTTTAGTTCTTCAACAGCCATAAAAAAGTCGGCCTCCAATTCCTTAAGGTCATATTGGATCTCAACATTGTAAAAGCTGATCATAGCCTCGTGTTTGTTGGCCAATGATCGGTATTTTTCTTTCCAATCGGAAAATTCCAGATCACCAACTCTCATTCCGTTTCTTCCCGTTTTGTCCATATAGGTTGGGCCAATACCCTTGAGTGTAGACCCAATTTTGGCCTTGCCTTTAGCCGTTTCGGAAGCGGCATCCAGTAGGCGATGGGTGGGCAAAATTAAATGTGCTTTTCTGGAGATAAATAATTTCGACTTAATATCTAGATTGAATTTCTTTAGATTATCGAGTTCTTTTTTAAATATAACCGGATCTATTACTACACCATTACCGACTATGTTAACTGCAGTTTTGTGAAAAATTCCGGAAGGAATGGTGTGCAAAACGTGTTTTATACCATCAAATTCTAATGTGTGGCCAGCATTGGGGCCGCCTTGGAAACGTGCAATAATGTCATAGTTTTTGGTTAAAACATCAACTATTTTCCCTTTTCCTTCATCTCCCCATTGGAGTCCTAGTAGTAAATCTACTGCCATTCTTTATGTAATTGGATTAATTATTCGTGTTCTCTTCTTTGATTCTTGTCCCGTAAAAATAGAGTGAGTGTGTATTGATCTTTATTTTGAAAACCTCCTCAATGGTCTTTTTTATACTTTGAATGCGGGGATCGCAAAATTCCATGACTTCGCCAGTATCGGTAAGGATAACATGATCGTGCTGTCGGTCAAAATATGATTTTTCGTATTGGGCCTGATTTTTCCCAAACTGATGCTTCCTGACCAACTTGCATTCCAATAAAAGTTCAATAGTATTGTACAGTGTAGCCCTGCTTACGCGATAATTTTTGTTCTTCATGGTGATATAAAGAGATTCTATATCAAAATGCTCTTCGCTATCGTAGATTTCCTGTAAAATTGCGTAGCGCTCAGGTGTCTTTCTGTGACCATTTCCCTCTAGAAAAGTGGTGAAGACATTTTTAACTATTTCTTGATTCTTATTTTCGCCCATAGCATTTACCCAGCATTAGGGTACAAATGTACAGTTAAAATTTAAATTCTGGATACTTTATCGATGCCGTTGAGCTGCTTTAGTTTATCTATAACTTTTTTCAGGATGGCATTATTTTTTACAACAAGTGTAATTCTTCCCGAAAAGGTGCCTCCGTCCGTACTGAAATTAATATTTCTCATATTAACATGTAAATTGCCAGAGATTACTTCGGTAATTTCACTTATCAATCCCAAGTTGTCTATTCCGGTCAGCTTTATTTCTACCGTAAATTCTTCCTGTGAAGAATCTATCCATTTGGCGGAAATGATTCTATAGGCGTAGTTGGACTGTAACGAAATGGCGTTGGGACAGTTTTTCTTGTGTACCTTAATACCATCGTTTACACTTACGAACCCAAATACTTCGTCTCCAGGAATGGGATTACAGCATTGGGATAATTTATATTCCAGCTTGTCTTCTTCCTTTCCAAAAACTAGGGTATCGAATTTGGAAGTTATTTCATCTTTATGGATGTCCTCTGGAATAGGGTGCTTCCTCATCTTATTTTTGAAGAAGCTTATAAAGGCATTGCTATAGGAAGCGGCAAAATCCTTCAACATTTGATTGTCAATGGCCCCGATAGCAACCCTGTAAAAAAGATCTAAACTGGTCTTTAACTTAAAAAAGATGACCAATTTATTTATAGTATCCTCATTAAGGGTGATTTTTTGGGATTTTAGTTTGCGTCTAAGTATTTCCTTACCATCCTGTGCAGTGGACTTTTTTTCTTCCCTTAAAGAAGATTTTATCTTGGCCCGGGCCCTAGCCGTTGTGGCATAGTCCAACCAACTTGAACTTGGCTTGGCAGTATCGGAGGTTAAGATATCCACCTGGTCGCCACTATTTAAAGTGGTGTTCAAGGGGACCAATTTTCCATTCACCTTAGCTCCTCTGGTGTGCATACCTACCTCTGTATGTATGTTAAAGGCAAAATCCAAAGGGGTGGCCCCTTTAGGAAGTGATTTTAATTCTCCTTTAGGTGTAAATACAAATATTTCTTTGGAATATAGGTTAAGTTTAAATTCTTCAACAAAATCAACCGCATTGGTATTTGCATTTTCCAAGGCTTCCTGCAGTTTGTTCAGCCATTCTTCAATACCCTGTTCTTTTTGATTGCCATGCTTGTATTTAAAATGGGCAGCATAACCTTTCTCTGCAATCTCATGCATTCTTTCACTTCTAATCTGTACTTCTACCCATTTGCCCTTGGGCCCCATTACGGTAATATGCAGTGCTTCGTAACCCGTAGATTTCGGGGAGGAAATCCAATCGCGCAAACGAACAGGGTTAGGGGTGAAGTGATCGGTGACAATGGAGTAAATTTTCCAGGCTAAAAACTTTTCGTTTGGACGGTCCGATTTGTAAATGATCCGAATCGCAAATTTGTCATAAATCTCATCGAAGGAAACATTCTGAACCTTCATTTTTCGGCGTATTGAAAATATGGATTTCATCCGCCCCTTTATGTAGTAATTTAACTTTTCTTTGTCCAAAGAATCGCTAATTACTCCAGAAAAAGCGTCAATATATGCCTGTTGTTCTTCCTTGGATTCTTCAATTTTACCTAAAATATCGTCGTAAACATCGGGTTCCGTATATTTAAGGCTGAGGTCTTCCAGTTCGGTCTTAATATTGTACAGACCTATTCTGTGCGCTAATGGTGCGTATATGTACAGGGTTTCGGACGCTATCTTTACTTGTTTATGCTCTGGCATGGAATCCATAGTGAGCATATTGTGATACCTGTCGGCAATTTTTATAATAATGACCCGTACATCATCATTTAACGTTAAAAGCATTTTTCTAAAATTCTCAGCCTGTTGGGATATGTTCATATCCTTTTTAAGGTGGGCAATTTTAGTAAGTCCGTCCACGATCCGTGCCACCGTTTCCCCGAACATACGCTCTATATCGGCCAGAGTATACTCAGTATCCTCAACAACATCGTGCAATAGTGCAGAGGCTATGGAAACGGCATCCAAACCTATCTCGGAGGCCACTATTTTGGCAACTGCTATAGGGTGAAAAATATAAGCTTCGCCAGATTTTCTTCTTTGATTTTTATGCGCATCAACAGCAATATCAAAGGCGGAGCGTATTAATTTCTTATCCTCATCGTTAAGATTTTGATAGCTTATGCGGAGCAATTCCTTGTATTGCTTGGCAATCTCCTTGTTTTCTCTTTCTATTGCAGCTTCGGTCATCATAATTTAAAAATAGCATAAACTAATATAGTAGACAACAAAAATTATGCCTTTAAATTTTGAATTCTGGACATTAGGGTCGGGTGCGAATAGTGCATAAAAACATAGGCTGGGTGTGGAGTGAGATTACTTAGACTATTTTTTGATAATTTTTTTAAGGACGTGATCAGGGGTTTGGAGCCAAAAGTATTTTTGGCATAATCATCTGCCTGATATTCAAATTTTCTGGACATGAAGTTCATGACCAACCCCGTGATTTCAGATATAGGGCTATATAATATTCCAAAACCGATAAGCGCAGCATGAAAGCTAGGTTGTGAAACACCAATAGCCAAAGAAACCTCTGGATTGTTAATGAAAATGGATAATATAAATAAGGTAAGACCAGTAAGTAAAATGGAGGCAGACAAATTAAAAATGATGTGCTTCTTTTTATAATGCCCCACTTCATGGGCCAGAACAGCGACAATTTCATCCTCTTCTAGATCGTTGATAAGCGTGTCGTATAATGTAATTCTCTTTTCTTTACCAAAACCCGAAAAATAGGCATTGGCCTTGGTAGATCGTTTTGATCCGTCTATAACAAAGATATTTTTGAGCTCAAAGCCCACGTTTTTGGCGTAGGCTTCGATTTTACTTTTTAAACTACCTTCCGCTAAGGGAGTTTGTTTGTTAAAAAGTGGAACTATTAGTTTACTATAGAACAAATTCATAAAAAGGGAAAATACGGCAACCAGCGCCCATGCATAGATCCAAAAGTTGGTTCCTGCCCATTGAAAAAACCAGATGACCAATGCCAATATTCCTCCGCCTAAAATCATCATCATGATCCATCCCTTAATTTTGTCTGTCCAGAATAACTTTTTAGTACTTTTATTAAAGCCGAATTTTTCCTCAATAACAAAGGTATGGTAATATGAAAAGGGTATGGTTACTATATCATTCCCAATCATGATTATTCCAAAAAATATCAGTGCACTTGGAATAGGGTTGTCGCTAAGGCTCCTAGCCATCGTATCTATCCATTCAAATCCTCCAAAAATCAAGAAGAGCAAGGTCAGTGTTATCGAAAAGATAGATCTGACAAGTCCAAAACGATAATTGATTTTTTTATACTCCTGGGATTTTCGATATTCTTCCTGGTCAAACACATCACTTAGTTCGTTTGGTACCACATCGGAATAGCGTTTGGCATTTAAGTACTCCAAAAAGGTTTCAATGAAAAATTGTATTACCAATATGGCTATTATTATATAAAAAAGGATGCTACTATTCATTTAAAAAATTGGTGGATTTATATATTAATTTAAGGAGCAGGTTTTTTACGCTGATTCTATTTCTAAAATCCCCTTTGTCTCCTTGCTTCAAAGATAAGTATTGCGGCGGATACGGAAACATTCATAGAGTCTATTTCTCCGTGCATGGGAATAATAATATTTTGTGAGGATTTGTTCAGCCATTCCTCGGATAAACCGGTAGCCTCTGTACCCACAACAATGGCAGTTGGTTGGGTAAAATCCAATTCTGTATATGGTTTGGAAGCACTTAAGGCTGCACAGTTGATTGCTATGTTGCGATTTATTAAATACTGAATAATCTCTTGCGTGGAACCTTGGGCCAATTTAGTTGTAAAAACACAACCTACGCTGGACCGAATTATATTGGGATTGTACAAATCGCTTTTTGGGTTGGCAATAATTACGGCATCCAGATCGGCGGCATCCGCAGTACGAAGAAGGGCTCCTATATTGCCAGGTTTTTCAGGCGCTTCTGCCACCAGAATTAAAGGGCGGTCGTTTCTGAAACTTAATGATTCCAGTGAATGTTCTTTAGTTGCAGCGACTGCCAAAATGCCTTCCGTGGTACCCCTGTAGGCCAATTTCTGAAAAATCTCTCTCGAAATGGCTATAATTTCTGGTTGTGGTGAAATGCCTTGTGTTAAATCCAAAATAGTATCATGGGAAATTAACTCAGGGTAAAAAAGGATGGTCCTAAGATTATATTCGCCTTTTATGGCAAGCTGAAGCTCCTTGACTCCCTCTATAACAAAAAGCCCATTTTTTTTTCGTTCACGCGATTTTTCTTTTAATGATATGATGCTCTTTACTAGAGGGTTGTGGGTACTCGTGATTTCTTTAAGGTAGTTCATCCCAGCAAAAATAATATATTATTGTTAACTTAATTAAAGTTGTGCGACGAATGGAGCAACTAAAGATAAGTATGATGAAATATATGATTGTAGTGCTGATGTTGACTGGCGTGTTATCCTGTAAGATGGAAAACAAAGCAAAGGAAGTTGATATGGAATTGGCCAAAACTAAAACGGAATCAAAAATAAACTTGGAGCGATATCCAGAACCTTTGTTAAAGGTTTTTGAAGCCCATGGAGGAATTGTGAATTGGAAGAACAAAAAGAGTTTGGTTTTTAAGCAAGGGCAAGAGCTTCATACTATTGATCTTCAATCTAGGATGGATAGGGTGGACGGACCAGCCTATTCCCTCGGATTTGACGGCGATAAGGTATGGCTGCTCAACGAAGAAAATGCTTTTAAAGGCGATCCAGTGTTTTATCACAATCTTAGGTCTTATTTTTTTAATATGCCCTTTGTATTGGGTGATAAAGGTATTGTTTATGATGAAACGGAAGATTTGGTTTATGAAGGGGTTAATTATCCCGGTATAGCAGTACGCTTCAATTCCGGAATAGGCACCTCATATAAGGATGAGTATTTCCTTCATTATGACCCCCAGACCTTTGAAATGGCTTGGCTTGGATATACGGTGAGCTACCGAAGTGGTGAACGTTCCGATAATGTAAGTTGGATAGGTTATCACGATTGGACGGAAGTAAATGGACTAAAGGTTCCAAAGGAATTAACTTGGTATAGTTCAGAAGGGCGCACGATTAAAGAACCTAGAAAACCGGTTGTATTTGAAGCGATAGAGTTTAGTGAGCAGCCCAAACCGATAAGTTTCTTTGCGAAGCCAGAAAACGGAATATTTGTAGAAGGAAAAGTACAAGAGTAGTCCCCAAAAAGGAAAAGGGGCAGGAAAATAATATTTCGATGCCCCTTCATTTTCTTGATGCTTGTGAACTCTAGACTATTTGCCGTTATATTTTCCCATATACCTTTTCCATAGTTCCGTTTGGTGGGTTTCCAAAGAAATATCCCTTCCATCTATATAGGCCTTGTTTAATTGATTGGTCCTCATGTCCAGTGCATCGCCTTCAGAAATAAATAACGTAGCACTTTTTCCTACCTCCAAGGTACCATAGTCCTTGTCTATCCCTAAAATTTTCGCAGGATTTTGTGTGATCATTTGAAGTGCTTTTTCTTGGGATAGTCCTTGTTGAACAAGCTGTCCGGCATAAAACGGGAGGTTTCTATTTTGAAAATTTTTCGCGTTTATGTTTTGCATGGCTACCAATATTCCGGCATCGGATAATAATTTGGGTAGTTTATAAGGCAGGTCATAATCATCGTCCTCAAATACGGGTAAGTTATGGGGAGCCCTTATCAATACAGGTACATTATTACGTTTTAAAAAATCGGTGATTTTATAGGCATGGTATCCACCAACCAAGACAACCTGGTTAACTCCTAAATTTTTGGTATTTGTTATGGCGTCTATTATTTCCTTTTCACCATCGGCATAAACATATAGTTTTTGTGTTCCGTTGAACAAACCTTGGGTAGCTGCAAATGCCGGATTGATTTCTGGCGCCGGACTTTTTCCATAGGCCGATGCATTTTTTAGAAAGCTTATTATTATATTTTTTTCCTTTGAATAATCATCATTTGGCTTATGCCTGCGCTCTTGACCTACCGAGGTAGGACCTTGTTTAAAGCTTTTTGGCCAGGACAGGTGTATTCCGTCATCCGCCTTTACCACAGCATCTTCCCAGTTCCAAGCATCGAATTGCATAATGGAAGAAGTTCCGGCAATGGTGCCTCCCTTAGGGGAAATTTGCCCCAAGAGTACCCCGTTTGGACGCATGCTTTCCACAACTTTGGATTCTGCATTATAGGCAATTAAGCTTCTTACATGGGGAATTAACTCCCCAATTTCATCCTTGTCATTGGAGGCCCTAACAGCATCTACCTCTATCAATCCCAACGAGGCGCAGGTTGCTATGAACCCTGGGTAAAGATGTTTTCCACTGGCATTTATTATAGTTCCTTTTCGCGCAATTCTTGTTTTGGCATCTCCAACGAAGAAAATTTTTCCATCCTCGAACATGATAAGGGAGTTCTCTATAACTTCGCCATTTCCCAAATGGGCAACAGCACCTTCAATAGTTATGGCTTCTTTTTGTGGCGCAGCCGGTGTTTGCTGTGTAAACCCCTTTGTTGTTATGATTAAGACGGCAAGTGCTAAAGTGTTTCTTAAATTTTTCATCTTTTTATTTTTAAAGGCTATCACAATGCAATTGCTCTTGGTTTTTTTTCTTGGGTTCCTGTGTAGGGCTGCCTTTGTCCTTCTCCTTTAACATTAGGTTGATGAGTAAGGCCTTTTCTTTTTTTATGGCTTCCCTTTGTTGTTTATCTTTTTCCAGGTCAAAGTAAACGGCACCATCGATCATCGTTTTTTCCGCTTTTGCATAAATCGATAGAGGGTTGTTGCTCCACAGAACAATATCCGCGTCTTTTCCTTCTTTAATACTGCCTACCCTGTGGTCTATATGTAAAAGTTTTGCGGGGTTAATAGTGACCATTTTCCATGCTTCCAGCTCTGTCATGCCACCATATTTAACAGTTTTGGCAGCTTCTTGGTTTAATCGTCTGGACATTTCAGCATCATCACTGTTAATGGCAACGGTAATACCCTGACTTTGCATGATAGCAGCATTGTAAGGTATGGCATCGTTTACCTCGTATTTATAGGCCCACCAATCACTGAATGTGGATGCTCCTACACCATGCTCTACCATTTTATTGGCTACCTTATAGCCTTCCAGAATGTGGGTGAAAGTATTTATTTTAAAGTTAAATTTTTCGGCTACTTTCATGAGCATATTTATTTCACTCTGAACGTAGGAATGACAGCTGATAAAGCGTTCTCCGTTTATTATTTCTGCCAAGGTTTCCATCTCTTCATCAAACCTGAAGGGTTGTCCACTTTTTTTCTTGATATCATATTCTTTTGCCCTCTGGAAATAATTAATAAATGTTTGTTCCACACCCATCCTTGTTTGCGGAAATCTACTGTAACTGTTCCAGTTGGCCTGCTTTACATTTTCACCTAAGGCAAATTTTATAAATTTGGGAGAGTTGTCATATATCATACCTTCTGCGCTGGCACCCCATTTTAATTTTAGGATTGCCGATTGGCCACCAATAGGATTGGCCGACCCATGTAAAAGTTGTGCTGAGGTAACGCCACCCGCTAAGTCCCGATAAATGCCAATATGTTCAGGGTTCACCACGTCTTCCATTTTTACCTCCGCAGAGGAATTTTGTCCGGATTCGTTAATGGCCAAAGCCGCTATATGGGTGTGTTCATCAATGATGCCTGCTGTAAGGTGTTTTCCATTGCAATCCACAATCGATGCGCCGCTAGCTTTAAGATCTTTGCCTATTTTGGTAATTTTACCATTTTTAACAAGTACATCCGTATGTTCCAAAATACCGGCCTCCTCACTGGTCCAAACCGTGGCATTTTTAAATAAAATGGACTCTTGCTTAGGCATGTCGGAATACCCGTAACCTATATTTGGAAAAGTAATAGGAACCACTATATGTTTTTCTTTGACCCCATCTTTTTCTTTTTCAAAAAATGCAGTGGTCTTTGTGGCATTAAAAGTGGATTCGCTACCGTCCGGCAGCAATAGCTTCCCTGAAATATTATCCGAGTTGGAGGCTGCCATTCCCGTTAATCTGAAAACCATATTACCTTCCTTGTTATTGAATGAAAGGGTAACCCAATTGTCTTCATAATTAATTTTGGAAGTCAATTTTTCGTCTCCTTCCCTAAGCTCTGCCTTGGGTTTGTCCAATTCCCCAGTAATGGATAATTGATACGTTTTTTTTCCAGCAGCCAAATTGTAGTTTCCTCGGATGTCCTTAAGTTCTTTGTTATTGATAATGTGCTGTTGACCCTGGACCCAATTTTCATAGAGTACCGTTTCCTTTTCAAAAATATCCCCGGAGCTAATTAAAAAATTAGCTTGATTACCGTTTTGTAAAGATCCAATTAAGTTGGATTGGCCCAGGATCTGCGCAGGTACTGTGGTAAGCGCCTCCAAAGCCTTTGTTTTGGACAGTCCATAATCTATAGCCTTTAATAAATTGTTTCTGAAAGAAGACGTAGATTTTTGATCGTGAAGTGTTAGACCAAATGTGATGTTGTTTTCCTCAAGAACTTTAGGGTTTGTAGGGGCTTGATTCCAAAAGCGCATATCTTCCAAGCTAATATATTCTGCCAAATATGGATCGGAAACGTCATAGGGGTCTGGAAAATTAATCGGAACGATCAAAGTGGCATTGGTGGCCTTTATTCCCGCCACATTTTCAAATTCATTTCCACCGGCAAGTATGGTGTAATTTATGCTGAACATATCCCCAATTTTATCTACCCGTAGCACATTGCCTTTATCCTTGGCTTCAAATATTTGTACTAGACCTTTGTTGGCGTTCAGAGCTTCTAGGGAAAGGTCTTTTGTAGCAATATTGCCTTGGGCGTACCAATCTGCATCAAAGTACATTTGTCTTAAAAGTGCCAAGGCGCCCATTAGCGAACTTGGATAAGCTTGCCGTTTGGCAACACTTTTGGTCAAAGAAAAATATTGTGCAGATTTATCGGCTAAAATTCTATCCGAATCATCGCCGGTATCGTTTAATGTTACCAAGGCACCACTTCCACGAGCTATCCCGTCTTGAATGTGGGTATTTACAGTGCCAAATCCTGCTTCCCGTAATTCTTTCGCTTTTTTGTTGTCATATTTGAATCTGGATATCGCATCGTTTTCCGGCATAACGTGGTCGTTCCAATAAAAGCCCTCCCTTGTGGGTTCATATTGTGCAGAACGCCCGCCAGAAGTCGCTTTGTTGGGTTTATTCACCCCAAAATCAGAATAGATATCAATAAATGATGGATATATGGATTTTCCTTGTAGATCGATTATTACTGAGTTTTTTGGAACTGTTACCGATTTTCCGGTCTGTACCACCTTGCCTTTTTTTATCAGCAATGTTCCCTTCTCCAATATTTTTGTGGGTGTTATAAAGATCTTTGCGTTAATGAATGCTGTGTAATTGTTGTTTTCCGCTTTTACGCCATCATTTTTTGGAAAGTAATCCTGGGCAGAAAGAGATACTCCGCACAAAAATGTGACGAGTACAAAAAATCGTATTCTCATAAATAAGTTTATTCGTTTTTATAAGGTGTTAAAAATAACATAACAAATAAATAATAAAGACTGTTTTAAGCTATTTATAACATAAAAAATCTCATGTTTAGTGAGCTTAGATGCGATATTCCGCATAAGTATTAGGGGGTGAAATCCAAATTGCTTATTCCTTAAATTGGGTTTTGCCGATAATAGTTTACCAAGAGTGAAACAACGGCATTGTAACTTTTTATACCGTCTTTTTGATTGTTGGCCTTTAAAAAGCTGTTGAATATAGATTTAAAAACGGGCTCTAGCGGATTTTCATGTGCCAGCCAAAAGTTGGTTACTTCTTTGTAGTTCTTTTTAACTCCTGGGTTGAGTTTGTTATATTGGCTTTTAAAGACATCGAGGTCACGCCTTGCAAGTTCATTAA
The DNA here is from genome assembly GCF_023015865.1 of Arenibacter sp. F26102. GTDB lineage: Bacteria > Bacteroidota > Bacteroidia > Flavobacteriales > Flavobacteriaceae > Arenibacter. Next base: position 44,008 of record NZ_JALKBC010000010.1, read on the forward strand.
GACAATAACTAAGGGCGTAGGCATAGGCGGAATATTTAAAATAAATATCCTCATTGTTGACCGTTACCAGATATCCAATGAAATTAGTTTCATTCTCGGCCGAAAATCCCAATTGATGGCCAATCTCATGGCCACATATGACCGGGAATCTAAAATTGGGTAGCTTGCTATTTACTTGGGCCTCATTGGTAAACGGATTTAAATACCCGCCATAACCCATATAGGTCAAAGCCGTACTAAAAATCGACTGCTTTAGGCTTGGTCGATTATAAGTGAATAAGGGTATTTGCTTTCCAAGGCTTTCATAACCCATTAACGTAAGGTCTAAAATTTCCTTTTTGGTATAGGGGACTTCAACAATCTTACCGGTGTCCCTAGTAATTTGAAAATGGACTTCATTGGTTTTCCGAACAAGTTGGTCTACCAAGTTCAGCAAATCCTCTTGACTGTGTTTTCCACCTATTTCCAATGTTTTTGCAATGGGTTCTCGGTAATAATTTAAACCCCACAAGAGATGAAATGTAAAGTAAGCTACGGATAAGACCATGGCAATATCCCTTAAGAATCCGAGTAGGTTTTTTTTAATGGCCAATCTGTTTTCAATGATATATCCTATTCCCAAGATAATCAGAAGTGCGTATATTAAATCACCGACAGAAAAAGGAATCCAACCCAATATAGTTCGCCAAAATCCTGAAATAATGGGATATAGCCCATTACTGTAATAGGTTTCTATAAATTCAGGGTAATTGCCCAACCACTTTACTATGATTACCTGAGGAATTATTAAAAGGGCAATTAAATTTTTTATTTTTTTATTCACAAATCAAAAATAACCAATAATCTAGCATGGTTGTTTTTCTATCTGTATTTTTGATTTTATAATTTATGCATATGAACAACGAAATAAGGAATTTAGAGCCTAAGAATATCTGGAATAGATTTGCTGATTTAAACGCAGTACCAAGACCTTCCAAACATGAGGAACGGGTAATAGCATTTATGATGGATTTTGGGAATGCCCTTGGTCTCACAACAATCAAGGATGCTGTTGGCAATGTAATTATTAAGAAGCCGGCCACCACAGGGATGGAAGATAGAAAGTCGGTCATCCTCCAATCCCATTTGGATATGGTACATCAAAAAAATGCCGATACCGAATTCGATTTTAGTACCCAGGGTATAGAAATGTACGTGGACGGAGATTGGGTAAGGGCTAAAGGAACAACTTTGGGAGCTGATAACGGTCTAGGGGTTGCTACCATTATGGCACTCTTGGAAAGTACTGATATTTCCCATCCTCCATTGGAAGCCTTGTTTACTATTGATGAAGAAACCGGAATGACAGGGGCGAAAGGGTTGAAAGGCGGTTTGTTGCAAGGTGAAATTTTATTGAATCTAGATACGGAAGATGATGATGAGATCGATATTGGTTGCGCAGGGGGAATAGATATTACCGCCACTGGAAATTATAAGGAAGAAACTTTGCCAGAAGGTTGTAAAGGGTATAAAATAGCCGTAAAAGGCCTTTCCGGGGGGCATAGTGGTATGGATATTCATAAAGGTCTGGGTAATGCCAATAAGATTATGAATTCTTTATTGATGCTGGGGCAGGAGCATGTTGGTTTACGGGTTTCAGAAATTAATGGGGGAGGTTTAAGAAATGCAATTCCTAGGGAAAGTACAGCATTGGTGGTGGTAGATAATTCGGAATCAAAAAGGTTTAATGCTATGTTCCTGGATTGGGCCCAAGGTTTGAAAAAGGATTTTGCCACTACCGAACCCAACCTTAGTATCGTAGCCACACCTTCCAAGACTTCAGAATCGCTTATGGAAGCCCAAGATCAGCAAGCCTTATTGAAAGCCGTTAAAAATGCCCATAATGGGGTGTACGCCATGAGTGAAGCAATGGAAGATTTGGTTGAGACCTCAAATAATATTGCTAGGGTGGTTGTGAAAAATGGAACCGTAAAAATCGCCTGTTTAACTAGGTCTTCAGTGGAAGCTGGAAAGATGGAATTGGCCAATAGCCTTAAGGGTAATTTTGAAACGGCAGGATATCAAGTGACTTTAAGTGGTGATTATCCTGGTTGGGATCCCAATCCTGATTCGGATATTTTAAAGCTGTTGCAATCCAAATACGTTGAATTGTTTAAGGATCAGCCAAATGTAGTGGCATGTCATGCAGGTCTGGAGTGTGGTATTTTAGGGAAGAATTATCCGGATGTGGACATGATAAGTTTTGGTCCAACGATTAAAGGGGCACATTCACCTGATGAGCGGGCTAGTATATCATCATTGCAAAAATTTTGGAAGTTTACTGTAAAAATCCTAGAGGAAATCCCAAAAAAATAGCGGAGACCTTTTAAAATTATCTATTGTAAATTAATAAACACTGGGATGTATAATTTTCGTCCCGGCCATTCGTAGGTATGTCCAATTTAGCTAATACTAATTTATTTTTCTAGGTTGGCATCCTAAAATTCCTTATTTTTAGTAGAAACAAAGTAATATCCGTTATGGGAATTAAAAGTTTTCAAGGGCGAAGAATTCAACAACCCAGTGAGGAACCACCTCTTAGGGTAAGTGATTATATGACCAGAAAGCTGATTACATTTAAGCCTGAACAATCCGTTGAGGAGGTAATAGTATCCCTTATAAAGTATAAAATTTCAGGAGGTCCTGTGGTGAACGATAATAACGAATTGGTCGGGATGATTTCTGAAGGCGATTGTATAAAACATATAAGCGAAAATAGATATCACAATTTGCCTAGCTCAAATTTAACAGTGGAGGGACACATGATAAAAAATGTGGAAACCATTGACGGTAATATGAATATTTTCGATGCGGCCAATAAGTTTTTGAATGAAAAACGAAGAAGATTTCCAATCGTGGAAAATGGAAAATTGGTTGGACAAATTTCCCAGAAAGACATATTAAAAGCTACCTTGAAGCTTAAACCACAAAACTGGAAATAGGATTTTCTCCTGAGATAGATTAGAAGGGGAAATTTCTTTAGGCCCTGATACATTTTAGCTTGTAAGGGTACCGGTATAATAAAAAAGGAAATTAAAAAATCCTTGTTGGTCTCTATATTGGAGATCAACAAGGATTTTTATCTTTTGGAGTATAATTATTGGGCTATGCCTGTAATTTCTAGATCAAAAACCAACTTTGCATCCGGAGGTATTGGCCCGTATCCAGCTTCACCATAGCCTAAATGCGATGGTATAAACAAACGAACCTTATCTCCAACCTTCATTTGCATAAGCCCCTCCTTAAAACCCGGGATTATCCTTGCTTCCGGGCTATAATCCATAGGGATTGCTTCATATCCGCGACCTTGTTTCCTGGCCTCGTCATATACTCCATATTTTTTAGCAATCTCTTCGTAATTGCTATCAAAAAGTGATCCATCAGATAAATACCCGGCATATAGAACGTTTACCTTCTGACCTACTTTGGGTTTTTCACCATTGCCATCGGCCAAGGTAAGTATTTTAAGGCCAGAAGGAAGTTCATTGGCGGAACCTTCCTCTGTGGTAAGTTGGGCTACGAAATCGGTTTTCATTTTCTCCATTGCCTTGGTTCTTTCCTCTTCCTCGGCAAAATAATTGCTCATAATTTTTACGGCATCAAATTTTTTGGCTTCCTTCCCATTTCTAATAATTTCAACAGTGTTCATGACTACATCTGTAATAGGTCTATCGCCTTGCGCTGTTTTAACATTGGCAATGGAATCAACTACATCCATTCCTACAACTACCTCGCCAAAAACTGTATGTCTGCCGTTTAAGAAAGGGGTTTCCTTATGGGTAATGAAAAATTGACTTCCGTTGGTAGTGGGTCCAGAATTGGCCATCGATAGAATTCCGGCCTTATGGTGGGTAAGTGAATCGTTAAATTCATCCTTGAATTTATACCCAGGATTTCCTGTCCCCGTTCCAGTGGGATCACCGCCTTGAATCATAAAATCTTTAATGACTCTGTGGAAGATGATTCCATCGAAGTATTTTTTTCCTTTTAGGCTATCACTAACAAAGGGGTTTTTGCCTTCTGCAAGGGAAATAAAATTGGCAACGGTTAATGGTGTCTTTTGGTATTCCAATTTAAGGACAATTTCACCTTGGGTAGTGGTGATATCTGCAAAAATACCATCTCCCAAATCGGCATGCTTGCTAGACTTACAGCTGGAAAATGCTATGGATACGATTGCCAATAATAAATAAATTCTCTTCATTTTACTTAATTTTAATTGTTGTCTTTTTGTTTATCGATCTTTAAAATGGTAATAGTGGATTTAATTGGGATGTTTACCCCAATTTTATTGTTGTCCCCGTGATAACCGTACGCTAATGAGGAAGGGAATAAAAACGTAGCACTTTCATTCTCTTTTAATAGTTTTATACTATTCCTTAAGCCTGGGAAAAGGTCCTGTTTATCTACTTTATAAGTAATAGGCCCAATTTGTTCCTTGGAATAAATGGTGTCGTTGCCAAAACTGATCACATTGTATTCCAGGGTAACCAAGTCATCTGTTTGTGGGTAATAATTGGAGTCGTTGTTTTGGTATATATAATGGTACCATGAGCCAATGCCACTAGAGAAATAGTCGTTCATGGAATCATTTTTAATAATTTCCATTATTTGTTTTTCTTCTTGGGCCAATAGCTCCTTATTGCGTTCCACTGATTTCTGTAAAATGCTTCCTGTTTTAACTTTAACCGGTTTTCGTGGCTCCGGACCACCACAACTTACAATGGCGATAATCAGGAAAAAGAATAAAAAGTGTTTCATGCGTTTAGATCAGCTTTGTATTGGGGTAGTAAGGATTTAAATAGGGCAGTGGTGTCTTCCAGGGAAACATCACTTCGCCCTCCTGCCGCATTGGTATGTCCACCTCCGTTAAAATGGGCTCTGGCGAATTCATTAACAGAAAAATCACCTTCAGATCTAAAGGAGATTTTAATAATTCCTTCTTCCCTGTTTTCAATAAAAATTACGGCAAACACTATTCCTTCCAAGGTTAAGCCGTAATTCACAAATCCTTCGGTATCTCCCTTTTTATAATCATTGGCGTCCAACTCCGCTTGTGACAGGGTAATAAATGCCGTATTGAACTCTTCAAGGATCACCATGTTTTTTAAAGCGCAACCCAGTAGATGTAATCTGCTCGGTGTATTGGTATCATATACTTTGTTGTGTGCTTCCGTATTTTTGGCACCTCTTTCAATTAATTTGGCGACCACGGTATGGGTACGACTAGTGGTGGAAGAATATTTAAAAGATCCGGTATCGGTCATAATACCGGTATATAAGGAAATTGCAAGCTCCGGGGTAATGCATTCTACGTCATTTAGGCCTTCAATTAAATTGTAAACCATTTCACAAGTGGAACTCATGCTAACATCAGAGTAAGTAATCTTGGCGTAATCATCAGGTTCTTGGTGATGATCGATCATCACAAATGTTGCCGAGGCATCTTCCAATAGAGGCTGCAATTGTCCAATCCTACCCAAGTGATTAAAATCTAAAGTAAATATAATAGAGGCGTTGTTTATGAGCTGCCTGGCCGTTGAGGCGTCTTTTTCGAAAATTATTATCTGTTCGGTTCCTGGCATCCATTTCAAGAATTTAGGAAAATCGTTGGGCACAATAATGGTAGCGTCCTGTCCTTTGTTCTTCAAATAATGCCATAAGCCCAAGGTAGAACCAATAGCATCGCCATCAGGATTTTTGTGAGGTATAATTACAATTTTTTGTGGTACGTTCAATAACGTCTTTATAGCCTTTGTAATTTCTAAATTCATGGGCGCAAAGATACAATTTAATACTATATGCCATTGTTCCAAGAATCTATTTTTATAAGCTGTGTAAACTGAGGTTTGCCACGTTGATTATGTGCTATAATTTTAGGCGTGGAAAATTACCAGGGACTTGGATGTTATGGGTTTTATGATTGGGATAGCATGAATTATTTCTTGTTGGGTAAAAACGTCCCCCTATGTTAAGGGCAGAGACGTTGAAATAATATAGGCCGATATCTTAATTTCTATTTCCGGAAAAATATTGAAACAATCAGGAACAATAAAATTTTGGTTAGTGTTATCATAATACAAGTTTTATGGTTAATGAATAGTGTAATAATCGTTTATCCATTTAAGATATACAATACTTGTGTAGATTTCCAAAACTCGATGATGGAATTAAGATATTTGACTACAATATCGTAATCAAAATAATCAATTGAATTATACTTTTTTAAAATACTTCTTGACTGGAGTTGTAATACGAAATAATAAATACGATTAAAGGTGGTAATGTGTAATCAAACAATATACTTTTTTGGTTGTTTATTGAAATGGAATGAGGATTTTATTGGGAAAAGTACTTTTTTTATTGTTTTCCTTTGAAATCGATGAATTTTTGAAACACATTTTATACTTCCAAAATTTTTATTGAAAGCTAGGGTAGGAGGAAAAAAGAGTCGGATTCTTGGTTATATTTGCCGGAAAACCTTTAATGCTGGATTTACTTTTTATTGTTTTAGGACTTGTTTTGTTGATTGCAGGAGGAAATTGGCTTTTAAAGGCAGCCGTTGCCTTGTCCCTAAAGCTCAACATTCCAAAGATTGTTATAGGGATGACCGTAGTTTCCTTTGCCACCTCCGCACCGGAACTTATAGTCAGTGTAAATGCAGCTCTGGAAGGCTTTCCCGATTTGGCGCTGGGGAATGTTGTTGGTTCCAATATTGCCAATTTAGGTTTGGTATTGGCTATAACCGTTATCCTTGGCAGTATAGAAGTCAAAAAAAGTTTTTATACTACAGATTGGCCAGTTATGATGGTGGCATCCATGTTGTTTTTTGGTTTTATCTATTTTGATGGTGAAATTCAGAGATATGAGGGCATTGTAATGGTGGTTGTCCTCTTTGTTTTCTTGGTGTATCTATTACGATTTCAGAAGACGGCCGTTGTTGATGAATTACCTGAAGACGATGTTCCTTTGCCACTATATAAAACGATATTGTTTTTAAGTTTAGGTGATCTTACCCTTTGGGGAGGATCTGAGCTATTGATAAAGGGAGCAGTGGGAATGGCTACAATATATGGTGTTAGTGAGCGGGTAATTGCTGTGACTGTGGTATCTATAGGAACCAGTATTCCGGAATTGGCGGCCTCCATAATTGCAGTGCTGAAAAAAGAAAAGGCCATCTCTTTGGGAAATCTTATTGGGTCCAATATTTTTAATCTTCTCGCCGTTTTGGGAATTACGGCAATGATAACGCCAATCAGGGTGGTAGATCAACGCCTGTTGAGCAACGATATTTTTTGGATGTTGGGTATTTCTTTTATGGTCCTTCCTTTGGTGTTTTTGCCAAAGGGCCTTCGGTTAGGGTGGAAGGACGGGCTAATCCTTATAGCCGTGTACGTGGTATTTGTATATTTAACAATTACCTAAAAGCCGATAGTATATTCGGCGGATGTGAAAAAGATCCAAAATTATAGCTTTCTTAATTTTGTTTTATTTAATTGGTCATGGCCAAGGAAAGGAATTTTTAAGTGGAATGTTCCTCGATGCGCAAATCATAGAGCCAATATCCTTTGTCAATTTTAGGGTTAAGAATAGGGTTGTTCGGTAATTTCCAATATTGACAGCAGTTTAGAATTCACTTTAATTTTAGAGAGCATAATGACACTTTGGAGATTACCTATATGGGTTATGATTCCTGGGAATTTATGATTGGCGATTTTTGGGATGAATAATCCAATGCTTAACCAAGTTGCTGTAGGAAAATAAAGGGCAAAAAAAAACCGCCCCTCTTATTACAAGAGGAACGGTCGGTAAAAATAATCAACAATTATTTTTATTCTCTTTATATTTTAACTGATTTAACAGTTTTAACGATTCTACCGGCAATTTTGTATGGATCTCCGTTAGAAGCTGGTCTTCTATCTTCCAACCAACCTTTCCAGCCTTTTTGAACTGTGATGATCGGAATTCTAATAGAGGCACCCCTGTCTGAAATACCATAACTAAAGTCATGAATAGAGGCTGTTTCGTGCTTTCCTGTTAAACGTTGATCGTTGAACTCACCGTAAACTGCAATGTGTTCTTTAACAACTGGACGGAAGGCTTCACATATTTTTTCGTAAACTTCTCTTGACCCACAAGTTCTCAATGTAGTGTTGGAGAAATTCGCATGCATTCCTGAACCATTCCAATCGGTATCACCAAGTGGTTTTGGATGGTATTCAATATAGTAACCATGTTTTTCGGTCAATCTATCAAGAAGGTATCTGGCAATCCAAATTTCATCACCAGCTTTTTTGGCACCTTTGGCGAACAATTGAAATTCCCATTGGCCACAAGCTACTTCTTGGTTAATACCTTCGAAGTTTAGGCCTGCATCAATACATGCATCGGCGTGCTCTTCAACCAAATCACGACCATGGGTATTAAGACCACCAACAGAACAGTAATACATACCTTGTGGTTTTGGATATCCACCTCTTGGGAATCCTAAAGGAAGTTCCGTTCTAGTGTCCATTATGAAATATTCTTGCTCAAATCCAAACCAGAAATCATTGTCTTCATCTTCAATTGTAGCTCTGCCATTGGATACGTGGGGAGTGCCATCGGCATTCATAACCTCGGTCATTACTAAATAACCATCAATGCGATGTGGATCAGGATAAATGGCCACTGGCTTTAAAACGCAGTCAGAAGATCCTCCTTCAGCCTGGCGGGTTGAACTTCCGTCAAAGGACCAGATTGGGCAATCTTCCAGTTTTCCACTGAAATTCTCCTCAACCTTTGTTTTGCTCCTCATGTTCTGTGTGGGCTCATACCCATCCAACCAAATGTATTCTAATTTAGACTTGCTCATAATATTTCTTGTTGATTTTTATTATTAACGCAGACAAAAATAATAATTTTCACCATATACGCCATTTTTTAGTGGGTTAAATGATTAAAATGGTGTTATTTTTCTTGAACCCCCTATTTTTTATGGGGTAAATTATTAAATAGTTATTTTTCGTGGTTTATTTTAATGAATTGTTATTTTTGTCAAAAAAGTATTTATGTCAAATCAAAGGTTTAATGCCATAGCTAACAGCCATACTAGGAGTAAATTAGAAGTTGAGGAGACTGGGAGGCGCTCGGAATATTTTGGAGTAAACGTGTTCAACGAGGAGCGAATGTTGCAATACTTGACCAAAGATGCGTATGACAGGGTGAAGGCAGCTGTAGTGTCCGGTGCCAAAATAGACAGAAAAGTTGCCGATCAGGTGGCCGAGGGCATGAAAACTTGGGCTATATCTATGGGTGCTACACACTATACCCATTGGTTTCAGCCACTTACTGGTGCCACAGCGGAGAAGCACGATGCTTTCTTTGACTTTTCACCGGAAGGCAGGGTAATGGAAAAGTTTGGTGGGGGGCAATTGGTGCAGCAGGAATCCGATGCTTCCAGCTTCCCGAATGGAGGAATTCGAAACACTTTTGAGGCGAGGGGCTATACTGCTTGGGATCCAACATCGCCCGCATTTTTATATGGAACCACCTTATGTATACCCACAGTGTTTGTGGCATATACCGGTGAGGCCCTAGATAATAAGGCCCCACTACTAAGGGCTTTGGGGGCAATGGACGAAGCAGCTACCGCCGTAGCAAAGTACTTTGATAAAAACGTGACCAAAGTTTATGCAACCCTTGGATGGGAGCAGGAATATTTTTTGATTGACAAATCCTTGGCATTTTCACGGCCTGATATAAGTTTGGCTGGCCGGACATTAATTGGGCAATCTGCAGCAAAAGGGCAACAATTGGATGATCATTATTTTGGGGTTATACCAAATAGGGTGTTGAATTTCATGAAAGATTTGGAAATGGAATGCACCAAATTGGGTATTCCCGTAAAAACAAGGCATAATGAAGTGGCACCCAACCAGTTTGAATTAGCACCCATTTTTGAGGAAACCAATTTGGCGGTCGATCACAATCTGTTACTAATGGACGTCATGGAAAAAATTGCGGACAAGCACTTTTTTAAAGTCCTTTTTCATGAAAAGCCCTTCAAGGATATAAACGGTTCTGGAAAGCATAACAATTGGTCTTTGGCTACAGATACCGGGGTTAATTTACTTAGTCCAGGGTCTACTCCGATGAAAAACCTCCAGTTTTTAACTTTTTTCGTGAATACCATAAAAGCAGTTGATAATTATGAGGAATTATTGCGTTCTTCCATAGCTTCTGCAAGCAACGATCATAGATTGGGTGCCAATGAAGCTCCACCTGCAATATTGTCTGTCTTTATCGGAGAGCAATTGAATGAGGTATTAAACGAGTTGGAAGGCGTTACCAAGGGGAAATTATCTCCCGAGGAAAAGACGGAGTTAAAGTTGAATGTAGTTGGTAAAATACCAGAAATTTTATTGGACAATACGGATCGTAATCGTACCTCTCCTTTTGCCTTTACAGGAAATAAATTTGAAATGCGGGGGGTAGGTTCCAAAAGCAATTGTGCAAAACCAATGACCGTTCTAAACACCATTGTGGCCAAGCAACTTATTGCCTTCAAAAAAGAGGTAGATCAATTGGTGGATAAGAAAGGACTTAAAAAGGATGAGGCCATTTTCAATGTCCTAAGGGAATATATTAAAACCTCCAAGAGGATAAGGTTCGAGGGAGATGGTTACAGTAAAGCTTGGGAAAATGAGGCAAAATCCCGTGGCTTAAGCAATAATAAGAATACCCCTCAGGCATTACAGGTACTTACTTCTAAAGAAAGCTTGGCATTGTTCAAGTCTATGAACGTCCTGAGCGAAATAGAGGTGAGGGTGCGAAAGGAAGTTGAATTGGAGGAATATATCCTCCACATTCAGATAGAGGGTAGGGTGTTTAATGAGCTTGCCTACGGATATATTATTCCGGCTGCCGTGGAATATCAGAATAAATTAATAAAAAATGTGGTAGGTCTAAAAGAGATTTACGGTGCCGCCCATAAAAAAATGTCAGAAAGTCAATTGGACATTGTTGAGCGCATTTCAGAGCACATCCGTGCCATAAAAATTAAGACCGATGCCATGGTGGATGAAAGAAAAAAAGCCAATAATATGTCGGATATAAACAAGAAAGCCTTTGCCTACTGTGACAATGTGCGCCCATATTTTGATGAGATACGCTACCATTGCGATAAATTGGAACAGGTGGTAGGAGATGAATACTGGCCCCTGACCAAATATAGGGAACTGTTGTTCATTAAATAATTGGACGTTTATAAAATATTGGATTAAAAGCCCACAATTTGTGGGCTTTTTTTTATGGATTCCACTATTTTTGTCGCAAACTTATATTCATGAGCTCATCCAACAGCAAAAGATACAATCAAAGAGGGGTTTCTGCTTCCAAAGAAGACGTGCACAATGCCATAAAAAATATTGATAAAGGCTTGTTTCCGCAGGCCTTTTGCAAAATTGTGCCCGATTACCTTACCAATGATAGTGATTACTGTTTGGTAATGCACGCCGATGGGGCAGGAACCAAATCTTCCTTGGCCTATATGTATTGGAAAGAGACCGGGGATGTCAGCGTTTGGAAGGGAATAGCCCAAGATGCCTTGATCATGAATGTTGATGATCTTATATGTGTTGGGGCTACGGACAATATTATGTTGTCCTCCACCATTGGGAGAAATAAAAATTTAATTCCCGGAGAGGTTTTATCTGCTATAATAAATGGTACCGAGGAGTTGATCGATGATTTGGAAAAACACGGAATTACCATTAGATCTACTGGTGGAGAAACTGCAGATGTAGGGGATTTGGTACGGACCATAATCGTGGATTCCACCGTGACGGCAAGATTGAAACGGAGTAACGTGATCAACAATGCCAATATTAAGGCCGGGGATGTGATTGTTGGATTGTCCTCTTCTGGACAGGCCAGTTACGAAAAGGAATATAATGGTGGTATGGGAAGCAATGGGCTTACCTCTGCGAGACATGATGTTTTTGCAAAATACTTGGCAGATAAATATCCTGAAAGTTATGATGCTGCAGTGCCTGAGGATTTGGTGTATTCCGGTAATGTAAAGTTGACCGATGAGGTTCCCAACTCTCCCTTGAATGCTGGGAAATTAGTATTGTCTCCAACCCGCACCTATGCACCAATAGTTAAAAAAATACTCAATAAATATAAGGCGGGGGATATTCACGGAATGGTACACTGTAGCGGAGGTGCACAGACCAAAATTCTTCATTTTGTGGAAAACCTCCATATTATAAAAGATAACTTGTTTCCGGTTCCTCCATTGTTTAAATTAATTCAGGAACAATCGGGGACAGACTGGAAGGAAATGTACCAAGTTTTTAACTGTGGCCATAGGTTGGAACTGTATGTAGATCCATCCATTGCCAATGACATTATCGCCATTTCGGAAAGTTTCGGGGTGTCTGCACAAATTGTGGGTAAAGTGGAAGCCAATTCTGTTAAAAAGCTCACAATTGAAAGCGAGTTCGGCGCCTTTGTCTATTAAGGTATACGAATACCCTTTTTTCAACGTTGTTTTATAAAGAAATTACGTTATGGAAAGAAAGCAGTTTTTAAGGACTTTAGGCACTGGAGCAGCGTTCGCCCTTACATTTCCATGTTTAAATGGGTGTTCCAAAGATAACAACAACGGCGATATTGTGGAAATCCCTGAGAGTGTCAACTTTACCATTGATTTGAATTCCTCAGAGGGAGCTAAGTTGGCGAACCTTGGCAGTTTTATTTTAAAAAATTTGGTGGTAGTGGTTAAAGATTTGGATGGTAACTTTGTGGCAGCTAGTCAGGTTTGTAGTCATGAATCATATGATCAAGTCCGTTTTACAACTAGTAATGGAGGTATTTTTCACTGCGATGTACATGGGTCGCGATTTGAACTGGACGGCACCCCTTTAAATCAAGTTGATAGCGTTCCGGCTAAACCACTGAAAATTTTTAAAACGGAGTTGAACGGGCAGATCCTTCGTGTATTTGAATAATCAATTCGGATTTATAACCTACTTTCTTTCATGAATTTCCCCCTAAAATCTTTCTGCACACCCTTACCATATGTCTTTTTAGGATTTCCTTTTTTAGGCAATGGAATTATTCGCTCTTTTAATAATCATAGGTTTTTGAATAGGGCAAAGGTTAATTTTTATAGGTTGTCTCGTGGTAAATTGAAATCTGTCAATGGCGATTCACTTTTTAATTTTATGAAGGAAAATAGTTCAATTTTTAATTTCGTTTTAGGGTGAGGGTTTTATTTTCTCTTATTTTATGTTGTATGGCGCTAATGGGCCATGCTCAAGAGCAAAAGTTCGTTACTGTTCAACGAACCTTTACTTTGATGGGTGAAAAATTTGATATCACCATAGTTGCCGATAACGAGGAAATAGGGTATATAAATATAGAGGAGGCCGTATCTGAAATTAAAAGGATAGAAAAATTGATATCTTCTTGGGACGAGGAATCGGAAACCTCAGAGATAAATAGAAATGCAGGTATAAAGCCTGTTAAGGTTAGCGTGGAGTTATTTAAGCTCATAGAAAGGGCAAATCAAATTTCTGAAATTACCGATGGCGCTTTTGATATTACATTTGCCGGGCTGGACAAAATTTGGAAATTTGACGGCTCTATGAAATACAAGCCTACCAAGGAACAAATTAAACAGTCCGTAAGTAAGGTAGGTTACAGGAAAATTGTCCTCAATGAGGACAATCATACCGTATTCTTACAACTGAAAGGCATGAAGATTGGCTTGGGCGCCATAGCTAAGGGATATGCCGCGGATAAGGCCAAGGAACTAATGGTGGAAAAGCAGGTTCGTGCCGGTGTTATCAATGCTTCAGGAGATCTTACCACTTGGGGAACAAAGGCTACAGGGGAAAAATGGTTGATCGGTATAGCCAATCCGCTTAGTAAGGATAAGATATTTTCCTGGCTACCAGTTTTGGAATCTTCAGTAGCTACCTCTGAAAGTTATGATAAATTTATTTCCTTTGACGGAAAGAAATACTCCCATATATTAGATCCCAGGTCAGGACTACCTACGACGGGTATAAATAGTGTTTCTGTTTTTTCCAAAACCGCCGAATGGTCGGATGCTTTGGCTACGGCTATTTTTGTACTTGGCCTGGATTCGGGAATGGCGTTGATAAATCAAATAAAAGGTACAGAGGTAATTATTGTGGATGACAAAAATAAGATGCACAATAGTAGTGGTATTTTATTCGATTAGTTGTTAGTTCAAGTAACCCTCGCCAACAAGTTCTTCCTTTTCTACTATTTCTTTTGAACATCCGTTTTTAAGAAGATAAATGGTATCACTTACCTCAATAATATCTTCGTAAAAGTGATCGGTTAAAATAATAATACTTGTCTTTTTTACCTCCTTGATCAATGCTTTGAATTTCTCTACAAATAGTGGTGCAATAAAGGAAAATGGTTCGTCCAGCAGTATAATTTCCTTTTGGGACAGCAGTATTAAATAGGCTTCAATAACCCGTATCTCTCCTGAAGACAAATCTTTGATCCTTGCATTACCATATATTTTAAAGCTTTCGAAATGGCCGGTAAAGGACTCCCATGAAACATTAAATAGCTTAAATGCCAAATTGATTTTTAAAGTCTTTGGTAAAAGTGGATATTGGGGCAGGTAGCCAATTATACCTGTTTGGTACAAAGGTTTGGGGAAGCACTTTTCATTGCTGCGGATGTTCTTATATTTTGGTTGTAAGTCACCGAACAGAATTCTCAATAAGCAAGTTTTTCCACTGCCATTTCTTCCGAGGATTCCGGTAACTTTTCCTTTTTCAGACTTTATATAAATGCCGTATAGGATCTTTTTCCCATCGAATTCCAAATCAACGCTGTCTATTTCCAATATCAAAATAAATGGATAAGGTTCATGAATGCCGAGGTAATGAAAGTATCGAACAGTAATGCAAGAACAAAAAGGACTGTTTTTGATATGCCGAAATTTTGGTAAAACGTTAAACGTTTTCGCAGGCCAATTTCAAAATAAAATAGAAAAACGCCTAAGTAGAACAATAATTTGGAACTTAGGATCATTATTGTTGGGTGGGAAATCTTAAAAATAAGCTTGCCGCTAAACAGCATAAAAACGGTTAGGAGAAAGGATATCCATAGATACGGTTTGGCAAAGAGAAAACTCAATTGATAGGTTCTAAAATTGAAAATTGAATTCATCTCTTAATGGTATATGCTTAAATGTACAAAATTATCGTAAATTCGCAGTCCAAGTGTAGATTGTATATGATAGATAAATTAAACATAGTAAAGCAGCGTTTTGATGAGGTTTCGGACCTTATAATTCAGCCTGGTATTATTTCCGATCAGAAGCGTTATGTGGCACTTAATAAGGAATATAAGGACTTAAAACAGCTAGTAGATAAGAGAACTATTTATTTAGAGCTTACCAATAACATTTCTGAGGCGGAGGAGATTTTGGCCGATGGTAGTGACAAGGAAATGGTAGATATGGCCAAAATGCAGTTGGATGAGGCCAAGGAAAAATTGCCGAAATTGGAGGAGGAAATCAAATTGATGCTGATACCCAAAGATCCTGAAGACTCCAAAAACGTAGTGGTTGAGGTAAGAGCAGGTACTGGAGGTGATGAAGCCAGTATTTTTGCTGGTGATCTTTTTAGAATGTACACTAAATATTGTGAATCCAAAGGGTGGAAAACGAATGTTATTGACCTAAGTGAGGGAACAAGTGGAGGGTATAAGGAAATTCAGTTCGAGGTAACGGGAGAGGATGTATATGGTACCCTGAAGTTTGAAGCAGGCGTGCACCGGGTTCAACGTGTTCCGCAGACCGAAACCCAGGGTAGGGTGCATACCAGTGCAGCAACCGTAATGGTGCTTCCAGAGGCAGAAGATTTTGATGTACAGATTGACCCAAAAGAAGTCCGAATAGATTTTTTCTGTTCTTCAGGACCGGGAGGTCAATCTGTGAATACAACCTATTCCGCTGTACGTTTAACCCACCTTCCAACGGGACTGGTAGCACAGTGTCAAGATCAGAAATCACAGCATAAAAACAAGGAAAAGGCATTTAAAGTATTGCGCTCGCGGTTGTATGATATGGAATTGGCGAAAAAACAGGAGGAAGATGCTGCCAAGAGAAACTCCCAGGTGAGCAGTGGTGACCGTTCCGCTAAAATTAGAACCTACAATTACCCGCAAGGTAGGGTTACGGACCATAGAATCGGCTTAACGCTTTACGACTTGCAAAACATTATTAATGGGGATATTCAACGTATAATAGACGAATTGAGTTTGGTTGAGAATACGGAGAAACTAAAGGAAGCCTCTGAGATATTTTAATTCCTATGACCACTCAGTTTTTAGTTGAACAGATTCGAAAAAAGGAATCCTTTCTTTGTATTGGGTTGGATACCGATTTGGATAAAATTCCAAAACACCTTTTAGATGAGGATGATCCCATTTTTGCTTTTAACAAGGCCATTATCGATGCTACGCACCACTTATGTGTTGCCTATAAGCCCAATACGGCCTTTTATGAGGCTTACGGAATAAAGGGATGGCAGGCTTTGGAAAAAACGATCGACTATTTAAATAGTAATTATCCCGAAATATTTACTATCGCAGACGCCAAACGTGGAGATATAGGCAACACTTCCTCGAGATATGCCAAAGCCTTTTTTGAAGATTTAGGGTTCAATTCGGTAACTATTGCTCCTTATATGGGAAGGGATTCCGTGGAGCCATTTTTAGCTTTTAAGGATAAGCACACCATATTGTTGGCACTTACTTCCAACATGGGGGCATTTGATTTTCAGACCAAAATGGTAGATGGCCGAGAGCTGTATAAAGAGGTTTTGGAAATTTCCAAATCCTATAAAAATTCGGAAAACTTAATGTACGTAGTCGGCGCTACAAAGGCGACTTTCTTGACAGAAATAAGAAAAATTATCCCAGAGAGTTTTCTGTTGGTTCCAGGGGTTGGGGCACAAGGCGGCAGTTTGTCCGAAGTGTGTAAATATGGAATGAGTAAGAATGTTGGTCTTTTGGTAAATTCTTCAAGAGGAATCATTTACGCCTCGAACCAACAGGACTTTGCACAGGTGTCGGCTGAAAAGGCCAAGGAGCTGCAACTGGAAATGAGTATGGAGCTGAAAAAACTCTAAGGTATTTATTAAACCAGATTTTGGATTATTTTTTGGATTTTCATGGCCTTCAATTCAAAAAATTCGGCAAGTTTTAAATCTGAATGTTTAATACGTGAAGCCTTGTCCATAAAACTTTGGTATTGGTGCTCCAAAAGATTTATTTCATCAGTGCCATTGCCCATAGGTGTTATTGAGCCCACTTTGCAATATTGATTTTTCATAAACTTTTTTTTACAAATATAAATAGAAACAAAGTTTGTGTCCGCTCTATAAGGGGGTATTGGTCTAATAATCAGGTAATTTATCTATTTTTTAACCTTGGATTAATACCAATGGTATAATTCGAAATACTTAGGACTTATATGGGATGTCGAAATTAATGCTACTTTTATAAAAAATGCATATTGATCAGTTATAATATACATATCCATAATACGTCCGCGAAATGGGTGACTTTTGTGCATGGTGCAGGGGGTAGCTCTACCATTTGGTATAAGCAGTTAAGGGAATTTAAAAAACATTTTAATGTACTGCTTTTGGACCTTAGGGGGCATGGGAACTCTAAAGTACCTCTTAAGGATGCCTTCAAGAATAAATATACTTTTGACAATATAACCGAGGATATATTGGAGGTAATCAATTTTGAAAAGATTGAAAAATCTCATTTCATTGGAATTTCTTTAGGTACCATTTTAATTCGAAATTTAGCGGAGAAACATCCCCATCGGGTGGAGAGCATGATTATGGGAGGAGCCATTATGAAATTGAACCTGAGGTCGCAAATATTAATGAGGTTGGGAGTTATTTTAAAATCAATAGTCCCTTATTTGTGGCTATATAAATTTTTTGCCTTTGTAATTATGCCCAATAAGAACCATAAGGAATCGCGGTCACTTTTTGTTCGCGAGGCCAAGAAATTATATCAAAAGGAATTCATTCGATGGTTTAAGTTGACGTCGGAAATTAATCCGCTACTACATTTTTTCAGGACAGTGGATATAAAGATTCCTACACTCTATGTAATGGGTGCAGAGGATTATCTGTTCTTGCCTACCATTAAACAAATAGTAATGGACCATAAAAGCTCTGAGTTGATTGTAGTCCAGAACTGCGGGCATGTGGTGAATGTTGAGCAACCTCAATTTTTTAATGATACGGTAATAGAATATCTTTTAATAAAATAGATCAAAGGTATTTTTCCTATAACTTCTGAAATTTTTTTTATTGAAATTATAGCCCTTATGGAAATGGTTTTTAATCTACATTAACTGCTATTAAAACAAAAAAAAACCGGTGCTCCCACCGGTTTTAAACTAACTAACTCAAAAAATACTAACTCAAACTTTTATTTTATAATTGTATTGCTACTTGGGCAATTTATAGGCTGTCATCCAGACTTATAATTGTAACGATCATAAAATAGATTTATTGTATCAATTATCTATAAATCAGACACTTTTAATCTTGCAGCGCAAAAACCTTCTTCAAAACAGCTGTGGTTCTAGAAGATGCCTTGGTCCTAATTTCTTTTTCTTCCACCGCGATCATCGTAAAAACACCGTTCAAAGCCTCTTGCGTAACATAATCTGTTAGGTCTGGATTAACATTATTGGTAAGGGGAATATTGTTGTATCTGGTAATCAGATTATTCCATATTTTATCTGCCCCCACTTTTTCAAAGGAATTTTTAATAACAGGATTAAATTTGTTGTAGAGTTCTGTTTGTGTTGCGTTGGTAAGGTAGATGGTGGCTGCGTTATCTGCGCCCAATAGGATATTTTTAGCATCACTAAAGGTGATGCCCTTAACTGCGTTAACGAATATCGGCGTAGCTTCCTTAACGGCATCCTCAGCTGCCCTGTTAAGTATTTTAAGTCCTTCATCCGCTAAATTGGAAAGTCCTATATCCCGCAGGGTCTTGTCTACTTTTTGTAATTCCTCGGGCAGCATAATTTTCACCAATTCGTTGCCAAAGAAGCCATCGGCTTGGGTTAGTTTACTTACCTGTTTATCAATACCCATCGTGAGGGCTTCTCTAAGTCCGTTTGCAATTTCGTCATTGCCAATGGTTCCACCTTGCGGTAATTGATTGACCACCTGTTGTAATTCCGAACATCCAACGAATTGAAATAGGACTACGGCTAATAATAATTTTTTCATTTCTAAATTTTAAAGTTATAACTATAACTTAAGCTATAGGAATTTAGTACGTGGACTACGAGAAAATTACAGTCTTGTTGTTGTAGACCATAGTTTTCCTTCTAATATGAAGCTTTACCGCCCTGGATAGTACAATTTTCTCCAAATCCCGTCCCTTGGTTATAAAATCCTTAATACTATGCGCATGGGTTACGGTAGTAACATCCTGCTCTATTATAGGGCCGGCATCCAGTTCCTCGGTAACATAATGGCTAGTAGCTCCAATAATTTTAACGCCCCTTTCAAAGGCAGCATGGTAAGGCTTGGCCCCGGCAAATGCAGGGAGAAAGGAATGGTGTATATTGATAATTTTATTGGGATAATGGTCTATTACTTTGCCAGTTACAATTTGCATATATCTGGCCAATACTATAAAATCTATTTGATATTCTTTTAGAAGCGCCAGTTGACGATTTTCAGCTTCATTTTTTGTGCTTTTCGTTACCGGTATGTGGAAAAAGGGAATATCGAATTGTTTGGCAACATATTCCAGATCACTGTGATTACTAAGAATAAAGGGGATTTCAACTTCCAATTCCCCTGAGTTGTACCTACTTAACAAATCGTATAAACAATGATTGTATTTAGAAACGAATAGTGCCATTTTTGGCCTAAAAGATCCCAAATGTAAACTCCATTCCATATTATAAGACTGGGCCAATTCCTTTTCGAATTCTTGTTTCAAATTCTTCACCGCCGGAATGTTCTTTTCAAAATCACTTTCCAGTCTCATAAAAAAGACCCCCGCTTCTTTATCTACGTGTTGGTCTATATAAATAATATTGCCGCCTTTCTTATGTATAAATCCAGTTACGGAACTTATTATTCCAGATTGGTCCGGGCAATTAATGAGGATGGTTGTCTTCAAGGTTAATTTGTTTTAAGTCGTAAAATTAGGATTTTAGGAATGAAGTACTCTGGTTACAGGGTATTTTTATAATATTCTAATTTTATGGTTGTATAATTTGCGATTTCGTTAAATTGCACCCGTATAATTGTCCTTTTTTTGTCTATTAAAATGTGTACGACTAGTTATTTCAATTGCTCCAATAACCACTATAGGGAACAATTGTATAAAAGGTGGTTTTCATTTAATTCTTAAAAGGGAATTAGTATTGTTATTATGAAGCAAAAGCCACCATATACACCAAAGAATAAAGTCCGTATTGTTACTGCAGCCTCCCTTTTTGATGGTCATGATGCTGCAATTAATATAATGCGACGTATTATTCAGTCTACCGGTGTGGAAGTAATACATTTAGGTCATGATCGCAGTGTCTCGGAAGTTGTGGATTGTGCCATTCAGGAAGACGTAAATGCCATAGCCATAACTTCATATCAAGGGGGGCATAATGAGTATTTCAAGTACATGCATGATCTTTTATTGGAAAGAGGAGCAGACCACATTAAAATTTTTGGCGGAGGCGGCGGGGTTATTTTGCCTGAAGAAATCAAGGAATTGGTGGACTATGGAATAACTCGTATATATTCCCCGGATGATGGCAGGACCATGGGTCTGCAGGGGATGATAAATGATTTGGTACGGCAAAGCGATTTTCCAATGCCCTCCTTTAAAATTGAGAAAGGCCACACTTTGGTCCAATTCCTAAAGGATAAGGATGTAAAGGCAATAGGAAGGCTAATTTCCTTGGCCGAAAATAGGCATGGTGAATTTACTAAGTTATTTTCTGGTGTGAAGCCATTGGATGGCACTGTGCCGGTATTAGGAGTTACAGGCACCGGAGGGGCAGGAAAATCTAGTTTGGTAGATGAATTGGTCCGAAGATTTTTAATGGATTTTCCCAATAAAACAATTGGAATAATTTCTGTGGACCCCTCCAAAAGAAAAACAGGTGGTGCCTTGTTGGGAGACCGTATTCGCATGAATGCCATAAACGATCCCCGAGTCTACATGCGTTCTTTGGCTACACGGCAATCCAATCTGGCCTTGTCCAAACATGTGGATGAAGCCGTACAGGTTTTAAAGGTGGCAGGGTTCGACTTAATTATTTTGGAAACTTCGGGAATAGGGCAATCGGATACTGAGATAATTGAACACAGCGATGTTTCGCTTTATGTGATGACACCGGAATTTGGTGCAGCTACGCAGTTGGAGAAAATAGACATGTTGGATTTTGCCAACATTGTGGCTATTAACAAATTTGATAAAAGAGGGGCTTTGGATGCTTTGAGGGATGTGAAAAAGCAATATGTACGCAATCATGGGCTTTGGGAGGCAAATCAGGATGAGCTACCTGTCTTCGGAACAATTGCCTCACAATTTAATGACCCCGGAATGAATCGGCTGTATAAGTTGGTCATGGACAAGTTGGCAGCCAAAACAGGAACGGCATTGAATTCCCTATTCGAAATTGCCAATACCGATCCACAGAAAATTTTTATAATACCTCCTGCCCGTACTCGCTATTTATCTGAAATAGCTGAAAACAATAGGGCTTATGATAAAAAGGCCATTTATCAAGCAGATCTGGCCCAAAAATTATATGGTATTTTTTTAACCATTCAGTCTATATCCGGAGCGGAGGCCAATGTGGATTTTAGTGGGTTTCTGAGGAAAAACGGGATAAACACTGAAGGCATTCTAAAGTTGGCAATGCCTGATGATAAAAAACAATTGTTGAAACTCTTGTTCAAAGAATTCGATAAACTTAAAATGAATTTGGATCCCCACAACTGGGAGCTTATTACGAATTGGAAAAAAAAGGTTCTAGATTACAGGTCAGAAGTCTTCAATTTCAACGTAAGAGGAAAGGAAATTAAAATTGAAACACATACCAAATCCCTGGCTCAAACCAATATTCCTAAAATATCGCTGCCAAAATATAAGGCATGGGGAGATATTCTTAGCTGGATTCTTCAGGAAAACGTTCCTGGGGAGTTTCCCTACACTGCCGGACTTTATCCATTTAAGAGAACAGAAGAGGATCCAGCTAGGATGTTTGCCGGAGAGGGTGGTCCCGAACGAACCAACAGACGTTTTCATTATGTTAGCTTAGGATTGCCGGCCAAGCGTTTGTCCACCGCCTTTGATTCGGTAACGCTTTATGGACATAATCCCGATTACAGGCCGGATATCTATGGTAAAATTGGCAATGCAGGAGTTTCTGTCTGCTGTTTGGACGATGCCAAAAAGTTGTATTCCGGCTTCGATCTGTGCAGTCCTACAACCTCTGTAAGTATGACTATAAATGGTCCTGCGCCCATGTTATTGGGCTATTTTCTGAATGCCGCCATTGATCAAAATTGTGAAAAATATATTGTTAAAAATGGACTGGAAAAAGGGGTTGAACAAAAGATAGAAGCTATTTATAAGGGAAAGGGCATGGGGAGACCAAAATATATAGGTAATCTGCCCGAAGGTAATAATGGTTTGGGGTTAATGCTTTTAGGTATTACAGGTGATCAGGTTTTGCCGAGCAATGTATACGCTGAAATTAAGGCCAAAACCTTGAATAAAGTTAGGGGCACGGTACAAGCAGACATCTTAAAGGAAGATCAGGCCCAAAATACCTGTATTTTTTCAACGGAATTTGCCTTGCGACTAATGGGTGATGTGCAGGAATATTTTATACAGAACGAGGTGCGCAATTTTTATTCTGTATCTATCTCGGGTTATCACATTGCCGAAGCAGGAGCCAATCCAATTACCCAATTGGCATTTACCCTATCCAACGGTTTTACCTATGTGGAGTATTATCTGAGCAGAGGTATGGATATCAATAAATTTGGACCCAATCTGTCCTTTTTCTTCTCCAATGGGGTTGATCCCGAATATGCCGTAATTGGCAGGGTTGCCCGTAGAATCTGGGCAAAGGCAATGAACCTTAAATATGGGGCAGATCCAAGGGCTCAAATGTTAAAGTATCATATTCAGACTTCAGGCCGCAGCTTGCATGCCCAGGAAATAGATTTTAATGATATCCGTACCACTCTACAGGCGCTATATGCCATCTATGATAATTGCAATTCACTGCACACCAACGCCTATGATGAGGCAATAACCACTCCAACTGAGGAGTCCGTTCGTAGGGCCATGGCCATTCAATTGATAATAAACAAGGAATTGGGCTTGACAAAAAACGAAAATTCATTACAGGGTTCGTTTATAATAGAAGAATTGACAGATCTGGTAGAGGAGGCCGTTCTGTTGGAATTTGACCGTATTACGGAACGCGGGGGAGTATTGGGAGCTATGGAGACCATGTATCAAAGATCTAAAATTCAGGAAGAGAGCCTGTATTATGAGACTCTAAAGCACAACGGGCAATTTCCTATTATAGGGGTGAATACCTTTTTAAGTTCCAAAGGGTCGCCTACAATTTTACCGGCAGAGGTAATCCGGGCCACTGAGGCCGAAAAGAAGGCTCAAATTGGTACTTTGGAAAATTTACACGCTATAATGGGCGATTCGGCAAGACAGCAATTGGAAGAATTACAGATCGTAGCTGTTAAAAACGATAATATTTTTGAAAAGCTTATGGAGGTTACCAAGTTCTGTTCCTTAGGGCAAATAACCAAAGCATTGTTTGGCGTGGGAGGGCAGTATAGGAGGAATATGTGATTTGGTCTATTTAAAAGAGATTACTGCCAGTTGAAGGATTTCGTAATTCCTTTAAACTCTAGCAATATAGGTGACTGATTTTATTAGTAGGAATATGTTTTGAGGAAGAGATCCTAACTCCGAATGGATCGTCTCCATACTTTGTACAATCTTCGGAAACTTTTTATTTCGCTTCTCAAAAGATTTAGGTATTCTTTTTCCTTCACCCCATCCTTTTCCAAACCTGTGCAATAGGAGTTTATGTTTCTTATGATAACATTGATGAAAGTGGCGCTTCTCATTCTAGCAGCTTGACAATCGGAGCGCTCTGCTTCTGCTATTTGCTGAGGAATTAAAATGGAATCCGTTAATAGGGAGTCTACCATAATATCCCGAAGGCTGTTGGATTGATATAGTTTTAGCAAATCCTTATTATAAGATAGGTACGAAGCAATTTCCCTGCTCATCTGTAAAAGATCCAAGGATTTGCGATAAATCGGAATCGTACTTAAGTTTTTGTAAGGCATTTTATTATTGCAACTTTTGTTATATAAAATTACGTAGAAATTAAAGAAAATGAATTTATAATATAAAGTAAAATTGTAAATTAGCTATTGAAAGTTAATAATTTTAATCATTTATATATTGAATACAAAGATAGATGTCCTTAATTGGAAGATTTTGAAATTGCTACAGGAAAATGCCAGGGAATCTTTTGCCAATATTGGAAGAAAAGTAGGGTTAACCCCTCCTGCGGTTGCGGAAAGGGTAAAAAAAATGGAAGATATAGGGGTTATCTCAGGGTACAAAGCAGTGGTATCCCATTCGCATACAGGCTATCAGTTAAAAGCCATAATTACCCTACGTGCTTTTATGGGGAAATTACGACCGTTTTTAGAAATTGTAAATACTTATGAGGAAGTCGTTAATTGTTATCGGATTACCGGAAACGAGAATATTATAATGTTGGTGGTTTTAAAAGATCAATTTCACTTGGAAAAATTTATTGACAAGCTCATTCAATATGGAGAGACTCGGACCCATATTATCCTGTCCGATGTGGTTTCCAATGCTCCAATAAGAAAAAGGGAAGCTTAAGGCGGTGTTTAATGCTATTACCAAGGGAATTTTTAACTAAAACAGCTTTACCCCTTTGGTGCTAAAGTATTTATTATTTAATTTAATGTATTATAACGGACCAATTGGAAAGTTGTCCGTGTTTGAATTTTGCCTAAAAGATCAGTTTTCTGAATCTTATATACGTTGGAAGGTTAAGTACACTCTATTAATTTGGCTAGATATTTGATGACAATAAGTCTATGAAGAAATTTATATTATTACTGTTCCTTGGAACGGTTTTTTTTGGTAATTCGCAGCAGATAACCTTGAAGAAAGGCATTGTAATGGATTCGATCGCTGTTAAGGATTCCATATCGGAAAGTTTTTCACTATATCTTCCTACTAGCTTTGAAGTTGAGAAAAATTGGCCTATTCTTTTTGTTTTTGACATGGCAGGAAAGGGTAAACAGGCTATTCGCATGTTTAAGGATGCTGCTGAAAAGCAAGGGTATATCTTAGCGGCTTCAAACAATGTTAACGACACTTTGACCACCTCCCAAAATATTCTCATAACCGGGAGAATGTTCAATGAAATTATCACGCTATTGCCTATTCAAAAGGATAGAACCTATAGTGCGGGATTCGATAGCGGCGCCAGATTTGCCTCCGTCCTGCCAATTTTCGTAAAGGGTATTGATGGGGTAATTTCCTGTGGTGCAGGGTATCCAAATTTGGAAATATTGGACGGGAACAATTTATTTCATTTTATAGGAATTGTTGGTAAGGAAGATTATGCCTATCCCGAAATGTTGATTGGGAAATCCGTACTTGGTAGATTAAAATTCCCTAATCATTTGTTGTTATTTAAAGGAGGTCATGCATGGCCCGATACCCAATATTTGGAAAAAGCCTTGGAAATATTCACTTTATCTGCCATGGCCAAGGGTAAAATTGGGAAGGATGAGGCTTATGTGGATAGTGCCTATGCTCAAAATCTGCAGGAAATAAATCGTTTAATTAGGTCTAACAACTTGATTCAGGCCGATAATTTATTGGAGGAAGTTATGTCTGTGTACAGAGTGTTTAAAGATACCGATTCCTTGAAGAAAATAAAGCGAGAACTGAAAAAGGACAAGGTTTTTAAGACAATGACTCGCAATGAAAACAATACATTGCTAAAGGAGTCATTTATAAAGGAGGATTATGTCTATTATTTGGAGGAGGATTTAGCCACTTATAATTACAATAATTTGGGCTGGTGGATATACCAAATGGGGGAATTAAAGAAGTATGACAAAAGTAAAATTGAGGCTGAAAAGGAAATGGGGAAACGGCTTTTGGGTTACGTTAATGCTTTGATCGAAGATAACATAGATATTGTTAGTGCGGGGAGTCAGGTAGATCAGGAAGTGCTAAGTCTACTTTGGATGTTAAAAACAATAACAGATCCCGATGACTATAGTTATTATCTAAAAATAATAGCCAGCAGCGCCCAAATGGAAGACTATGGAACATCATTGTTTTATCTGGAGGAATTATTGAAAAAGGGGTATGCCGATAAAGCTGAATTATATAGTTTGGAGGGTACGGCCCTGCTACGGATTACCCCTGAGTTCAATGAGATTGTGGCTAAATATTTAAAGGACGCCCGTTACGATATCATTGAAGAATAGACGCTGCTATTATTGGAGATTTATGGCTATGATCATTGTCTTTGCTCCTGGACTTAGGTTATCTGAAGTCTTTTAATTTACATTCGGTAATGGGGAATAAACCACATAAAAAAAATAGTTCTTATGTTTCATTCGGAAACCCCATCTGAATGAAATTTCCCAAGTTTCCAGTTTGCGGGTTTCCGTTCCGAAAATACCTTAAACTTGGTCGGTTTCAAGAAATTTTTTATTCAGAAATGCGGAAGTTGTATTTTTATGCCAAAAGCAGGAAAATGAAGCAGTTATTTTTGATTTTGGTGATATTTACGTTGGGTTGTAAGGAAAAAAGATATCACGACGAGGAGCAGGGGAAAATGGCCGTAGTGGAATCCAGTTCTTTGGAGGATATAGTGCGATTTCAGAAAAAAATGAATGAGGAATTCAAAAACCCTGAAACTTCGCCCTTACCGGATAGGTTTAGAAAGGATTTTACGACTTTGGATTTTTATAAACCCGATACTACATATAGGATAACCGCAAAATTCACTAGAACACCTGAGGCCTTACCCTTCCTTATGCCAACGACCACTGAAAGACAGACTGAGGAGGTTGTGTATGGGGTAGTGACTTTTAGCCTAAATGGACGCAATCATAAATTGGAAGTATATCAAAATCAGGAGTTAATGCAGCAGGAAAAGTATAGGGATTATTTGTTTTTGCCCTTTGCGGACCTTACCAATGGAGAGGAAACCTATGGTGGAGGTAGGTATTTGGACTTGACTATACCTGACGGTGATACTATTCTGTTGGATTTTAATAGGGCATATAATCCAAATTGCGCT
Organism: Arenibacter sp. F26102; assembly: GCF_023015865.1. Taxonomy (GTDB): domain Bacteria; phylum Bacteroidota; class Bacteroidia; order Flavobacteriales; family Flavobacteriaceae; genus Arenibacter. Next base: position 71,516 of record NZ_JALKBC010000010.1, read on the forward strand.
TATAATCCCAAATATTCCTGTCCGTTGGTGCCAAAACAAAATAGACTAGATATTGAAATTTTAGCAGGGGTGAAGGCATTTAAAAAATGATAAAAATTAAAAGCCCCGCATTAAGCGGGGCTATAAATAATAAACTCAATTTTGTTTAGAAAGAGTAAACGGCTGCAAGTACAAATGAGGATAAACTCTTTTGTGGTGCCAAATCCGTATCTAAGAAACTAAAGGAATCATCAGAAGCACTATCCAATCGCAACTCTGGCTTAATGATTAAATTTCCAATAGTGGCACTTCCTGTAAGCGTTACTGCAAAAACACTGGAATCTTCAACTCCTGTTCCAATTGCGCCATAATCACCTGTTTCTACGAAATATTCACCTCTTAGTCCCAAGGTAAAGTTTTCAGAAGTAGCGTATTGCGGATAAAGAGCTGCACCGGCAAAACCAACATCATCATTATCGTACACCGCTGCATTGATTCCTAAAAAGAATGATTCTGATAAATCAAATCCACCTGTGAAATCGATTTCGAAAGCCCCGTCATCGGCAAGGAAGTTTAGGAACTGACCACTGTAGCCCAATTGAGCGCCGAAAGCATATTTCTCGGTTGGGTTCAATTCAGTTTGATCAGTTGGGTTCATTATTGCCAACATTAAGCTGAAGTCCTCGGATAGGGTGAAGTCAGCCTTCAAACCAGTATGTGAGAAAGGACCATATGAAAATAAGTAAGATGTACTATAGTTAAAATTGGCTACAGGAGAAATTACTTCATAACCTAGGAAGGTATTGAAATTACCAAAGGTTAATTTCACTGATTCACTTACATTCCAGTATACGTACAACTGGTTAACAATGTTTCCGGTAGCTGAATATAAAGGAGAAGCAAAAATAGCATCTGTTCCTCTAGGTCCAAAAACAAGGTCGGCTACAAACCCTACATCTTCACCTTCGTATGCGGCTATCACATTGGCCATCCCCAAAGCAAAACCAGGTAAGTTAGCAAATGACGATCCAGGAGCTGCATTAGGCAGGCCAGAACCATCGTCAAAACCGTTGTCTCCGTTTAAGTTAGTTCTGTAGTAGGCATCCACACTTCCACTTAGGCTAAATTTCTTGGCTTCTTCTTCATCTTCTTGGGCGAAAGTTACTGTTGATGCGAGGGCAAATGCAAGTAATAGTAAATTTTTTGCGTATTTTGTATAAATAATCGTTTTCATAATTCAATTGTTTATATCCTAATATTAGGATGTTAGGTATTATATTGAGTTGTTGTGGTTGAAAAGGTAATTAACGGAGCGTTCTGCAAAACGCTCCGTTACCTTTTGTATTATTAGTGTTGGTTCATCCTGAAGTCGGCATAAGCATCCATTCCGTGCTCATGTAAATCCAAGCCTTCCAATTCTTCTTCTTTGGAAACTCTGATTCCTGAAGTTTTCTTAATTGTGTAAAGGATGATGAATGCGGTAAGGCAACAGAAAATGCCTGTTGCGGCTACTCCCGATAGTTGGTATAAAAACTGTGATAGTCCGGCCTTAACTCCGAAAATACCCACGGCCAAAGTACCCCAAATACCACAGATAAGGTGAACTGCAACTGCACCAACTGGATCATCCAATTTTAATCTGTCTATCAAAGCAACGCCTAGGACAATGATTACCCCAGCTATTAGACCTATGATAATAGATTCAAAAGGTGACATTAAATCCGCACCGGCAGTTATTCCTACTAAACCACCTAGGATACCATTTAACATCATGGTAAGGTCATAGTTCTTGTAAAGAATTGAAGAGAAGATAAATGATCCCATTCCACCTGCTGCTGCTGCCAAGCAAGTTGTAACCAATACTATTGAAGTCCCAGCTGGATCTGCGGATAAAACCGATCCACCATTAAATCCAAACCAGCCTAACCACAGAATAAGTACACCTGCAGCTGCCAATGGAATGTTGTGTCCAGGAATCGCATTAGGTTTTCCGTCTTCGCCAAACTTGCCAATTCTAGGTCCTAATATATAGATAGCGATCAGCGCAGCCCATCCTCCAACGGAATGCACAAGTGTAGATCCTGCAAAATCATGGAATCCGGCATCATCACCTCCAAGTGTGGATAGGAATCCACCGCCCCATTGCCAAGATCCTACAATAGGATAAACCAATCCTACATAGATTATGGTGAAAATCATGAATCCACCAAGTTTAATACGTTCAGCCACTGCTCCAGAAACTATAGTAGCTGCTGTTGCGGCAAACATTCCTTGAAAAAGAAAATCTGTCCAATACGTATACCCTTCGCTATAGGTAAGGTCTAAACTGCCATCTGGTAGTATTGGGGCTTCAATGCCGAATCCCGCAAAACCAAGATATCCGTTGAAATCACCTGGATACATTAGGTTAAATCCACCTACATAATATATGAGTAACCCCATACAGATGATGAATACATTCTTAAATAAGATATTGATTGTGTTTTTTTGTCTGGTTAGGCCAATTTCTAAAAGTGAAAATCCTAAATGCATGAAGAATACGAGAGCCGTACATATCATCATCCAAACGTTATTTGCTGTAAATAATCCTACGTCCATGTTGTAATTGTTTGTTGGTTCTTAATTTTTTTAGTTAATGCCTGCTTTTCCGCTTTCCTTGGTTCTAATTCGATAGGCTTCCAAAACTTCCGAAATGAAAATTTTACCATCACCTACATTACCTGAGTATGCTGTTTCCAGTATGGTGTTAACGGTGCGTTCTAGGTACTCATCCGATATTACAATAGAAAGATACCTGCGTTGAATGTCGGATGTACTATAAGAAATGCCCCTGTAGACATGGCCTTCTTTTTCATTTCCAACTCCCGTTACGTCCCAGTAACTAAAAAAGTTTACTTCAATTTGATGTAGCGCTTTTTTTACGTCATCAAATTTTGATTTCCTAATAATTGCCTCGATTTTTTTCATAATTGATTTATTATTTATGAAACAAAAATATATATTAATTTAATACCCCCCTATTTTTTGGGGGGTATATGCGTCATAATTACATTTTAAATAAAATTAACCTATGTATTTTGTGGGTATTGTGTTTTAAATTTGACATATCTGTTGATATGTTAATATAATTAACACTTGTTTGGGCGAAAATCTGAAAGATTCGTGTCTTTTTAGTCTTTTTGCTGTTGATAATGCAGAAAATTGAAGGAATCTGCCTAATAAAAGGAAATGGTAAGAAATGCTTAATATTGAGTAGAGGGGGTGTATTACTTGGAAAACCAGAATCCTGCGGCCACGGCTAGGACTCCAATGATGAGACTGGCAAGAGTATAACCGGCCAAATTAACAAAATCACCAGTTTTTAAAAACGAGTGTTGCTCTAGGGCAAAGGTTGAAAAAGTAGTGAAGCCACCGCAAAAGCCAGTGGTTAGTATTAGGGTCTGATTTGAGGAAAGTAAATTGTTCTTAAATGAAAGTCCAATAATAAAACCAATCAGCAAGCAACCTATAATGTTTGCAATAAAAGTACCGAGAAAAAAATTGTGAAAGGTGTTGTTGAAAGTTTTGCTCAATAAAAAACGAAGCCCACTTCCTAAGCCCCCTCCCAAAAAGACGAGTAAAAATTGCTTCATAGGGTTTTAATTTTTATTCCTTTATTAAAGTAAATAAAAATCACCATATAAAGAGTTCTTAAAAATTTGAAATACAGAGTCATAAATACTGTAAAAGATAGTATTTATGCAAAGATGCACATATTTCCTTTTAGACTAGATTTAAACTGCCTTTTTATATTTCGAGTTAATTAAATCTAGGGGGAAGATTACTGTTGTAGATTCTGAAATATTTTTGACGGACTTTTCTTTCTTTTTTGGACTACTGTTAAAACTAACTAAAAAAAGTAATGCGTTTATACCAATAAGAACTATTAAAATACTGAAAAAAGTTACCATACAACTAAACGATTTAGTTACCAAACGCAAAATTACGTCTTTTCGTATATTAAACGTTGCAAAAATTCATATTGTTGTTGGGGGAAGTGTTTTTTATGGGGAATCAAAAATAAATGTTAATTTTTAAGGAAATATTTAATAAGAAATAATATTACTATGAATAATGTGAAGAAAAGTCCTACCCATTTAACACCCTTGTAATTTTTTTTGTGTAATTTTTTATCTTTTTGATAGGAAATTATGGTAATTACTACAAATGCAACGAAAAATAGGCCTGCAAAAATTAATTGTCCGGTACTGAACATATTTATATTTTTACGCAAATCTAACTTAAATAATCACAATAATGAAAAGTAAACTTAGTGCGGTAGAGTTGTTCCATAATTCGTTTGGGTTGGGTGTTTCCAAGGAGATTAAGGCGGATTTGGGAAAGGATAAGAATTTGCTAAGGTTTAATTTGATGGATGAGGAGAATAAGGAGTATCTTGAGGCTGCCACCAACAATGACGTAGTGGAAGTTGCGGATGCCCTTGGTGATATGCTCTATATTTTGTGTGGTACTATACTGGAGCATGGTATGCAATACAAAATTGAGGAAGTTTTTGAGGAAATTCAGCGAAGCAATATGAGTAAATTGGGAAAAGATGGCAAACCAATTTACAGGGAGGATGGTAAGGTGCTAAAAGGGCCCAATTATTTTAAGCCCAACATAGTGGATATTTTGGATAAAAAATAGTACATCCAATTTCTCGTAGTAATGAATCAAAAAAGCCCCTCTTCTTTAAAAGATAAGGGGCTTTTTTATGGTGTACCAGGAATACTACTTTATATTCACTTGATATCTCCAACCAAATTTATCTTCGGCCTTATTATATTGAATATCCGTAATGCGCTTTTTTAATAAGGAGGCATAACTATCATTTAATTCTGGTAGATCATAATCCTTGCCCTGGAAACCGAAAGTGGAAATAGGTGAAATCACCGCAGCGGTACCTGCGCCGAACATTTCTTTAAGACTGCCGTTCTTTGAGGCTTCAACAACCTCTTTTACAGTAATTTTTCTAACCTCCACATTTATTTTTTCATCCTTGGCAATGTCTATAATACTCTTTCTGGTTATACCGTCCAATATCCTATCACTTGTAGGGCTGGTAATCAAAGTGTCATTTATTCGAATAAATATATTCATGGCGCCAGCCTCCTCAATATATTCGTGGTTGTTGTCATCGGTCCAAATAACCTGATTGTATCCTTTTTCAACTGCCAATTGGGTGGGGTAAAATTGTCCGGCGTAATTACCTCCGGCCTTGGCAAATCCAACGCCGCCATTAGCCGATCTGGAGTATTTTTCTTCAATCAAAACCTTTACCTTACCTGCAAAATATGAGGCAGACGGCGAACACGCAATAATAAATTTGTATTCGCTTGAAGGTGATGCATGGAAACCTGCTCCTGTAGCAAACATAAAGGGTCTAATGTACAATGAACTTCCTTCCTCAGTAGGAATCCATTTATGGTCCAATTTTAAAAGGGCCTTTAAGCCATCCATAAAGTAATCTTCAGGGAACTCTGGCATTGCAAGTCTTTTGGACGAAATATTAATTCTCTTTTGGTTTTCTAAGGGACGGAAAAGCCAAACATTTTTGTCTTCATCCTTGTAGGCTTTCATTCCTTCAAAAACAGATTGCCCATAATGGAAAATTTTAGCGGACGGGTCAAGCGTAATGGGTTGATAGGGGACTATTTTTGGTGCTTCCCAAGCTCCATTCTTGTAATCGCAGACCATCATATGATCTGTAAAATACTTCCCAAACGATAAATTATTAAAATCTACTTTATCAATTTTCGAGGTTTTAACTTTCTCAACTATTATTGAATTTGAAACAGTTTGCATAAAGATTTAATTTAAAGCAATAAAATTAAGCAAATATCATTAGTAGTGCTTCTTTTTTTGTCAAAAAAGACCCAGTTTTGTAAAGTGATTTAAATTCTGTCTATTATGAGGCATTTTAACATTTTGATTGCGATTTTTATTGTGTTTTCAGCTTGCAAGCCGCAAAACAAATCCAAGGAACCAATTAGGGAGCCCTTGGCAGGGGAAACCTATGAATATTTCGGAGCCCAAATAATTGATTCCAACGCCATGACCAATGGTATGATGCGAAAAAAATATAAAGGAATGGTTGAGACCGACACTCTTGCTTCCCAATTTTCTGGTAGGGTAACCGAGGTTTGTAAAGCAAAGGGATGTTGGATGAAATTGGAATTGGGGAACGGGGAAGAAACTATGGTTAAATTTAGGAATTATAGTTTTTTTGTGCCACGGGACATTGTAGGTAGGGAGGTAATTGTAAATGGTGTCGCCTTTGTTGAAGAAAGGAGCGTTGAAGACCAAAGGCATTTTGCGTATGATGGCGGCAAATCCGATGAGGAAATTGCCCTAATAACCGAAGTGAAGAGAACCTATGCCTTTGTAGCGGATGGAGTATTACTAAAGAAATAATGTGAAAAGAAAAATAATTACAACTGCAGATGGTTCCAAAACAATTCAAATTGAAGAGTGGAACGAACAGTACCATTCAATTCACGGTGCTGTGCAGGAAGCGTATCATGTCTTTATAAAGAATGGATTGTCCTTGTTCCAAGATAGGTCTTTGTCTATTTTGGAAATTGGCTTCGGTACGGGATTGAACGCCCTTATAACTTTATTGGAATCGGAGAAGCAAGGTTTGCAGGTGTCTTATAATGGAGTTGAGGCCTATCCGGTACTCCCGAAAGAATTGGAGCAATTGGGATATAGTGCAGCGCTGGAGGCAAAGGATTTTGAACAGTATTTTTTTAAGATGCACCAAACTTCCTGGGGTAAAATACATCAAATTACCCCTGGTTTTTCCTTGACAAAGCAGCAGTTGGATTTTAAGGAAATTTCCGATGTCAATAACTTTGATCTTATCTATTTTGATGCCTTTGGTGCCAGGGTACAACCAGAGCTTTGGACAGAGGAAATTTTTGAAATAATGTACAAGGCTTTGAAAAAAGATGGTGTGCTGGTTACTTATTCTGCCAAGGGAAGTGTAAGGAGGGCTATGCAGGCTGTAGGGTTTGTCGTGGAACGGTTGCCCGGGCCGCCAGGTAAAAGAGAAATGCTCCGTGCCTTAAAAATTTCATAAATATTTGTCCTTTATTATGGATTACTTAACAACTAAGGTCCTAGGACTGTTAAACCTAAACTAAAGTCAACTACTTCAATATTAAAAACCCATATATTTATATCCAAGTTGATGGAAAGATAGAAAGGGTATGAAGGTTCTAGTAACAGGTGCAACAGGTTTGGTGGGGAGTGAAATTGTAAATTTGTGTACACAGAATAATATTTCTGTAAATTACTTGACCACCAGTAAGGATAAAATCGTTTCTCAAACGGGCTATAATGGTTTTTATTGGAATCCCAACAAGAATGAAATAGATATAAATTGTTTTAAAGGGGTTACTGCAATAATCAATCTGGCGGGTTCAAGTATTTCCAAGAGATGGACCAAGAATAATAAAAAGAAGATACTAAATAGTAGGGTAAATTCCTTAAGAACTTTATTGGGGGCTATACCCAAAGAAGGTATGCATAGTATTAAAACACTTGTATCCGCATCCGCAATAGGCATCTATCCTAATTCCTTATCCCACTATTATAGGGAAGATGAAGAAGCGGTGGATGACAGTTTTTTGGGGGAGGTAGTATCCATTTGGGAGAAGGAGGTAGATGCATTTGAAAAAGTCAATATTAAAACCGCCAAAATTCGGATAGGTTTGGTTATGTCCAATAAAGGAGGAGCTTTGCCCGAAATGGCCAAGCCTATAAAATATTATCTTGGGGCAGCCATGGGTTCTGGGAACCAATGGCAATCCTGGATTCACCTACAGGACCTGGGCAGGATATTTCTACAAGTTATGACCAAGGAGCTGACCGGGATATATAACGGTGTGGCACCAAATCCCGTAACCAATGTTAAGCTAACAAAAGAACTGGCAAGGGTTTTGGATAGGCCCCTATTTCTGCCCAATATTCCGAAGTCGATGATGCGTTTAATTTTGGGAGAAATGTCTTATTTGTTATTTGTTAGTCAGCGGGTAAGTTGTAAAAAAATTCAAGATTCGGGATTTGATTTTATCTACCCAAACATATGTAGGGCCCTGGAAAATATTTATGGGGACATGGGTGAACAATTGCCCAGTGATACACTTTATAGAAATGAGTTTGTTTCCTAGAAGTTATTAGGGAATAGGAGAATTGTGAACATCCGTCATTGACGGATGTTTTTTTTATAAAGTTTAATGACATTATGACATTTTTAAAGAATTGGCAGTACTTTTGCCACTTCAAATCGGAAGTATATAAATATATTTTAAATGAGCAACGAAAATAAAACAGAAGAAATGGAAGATGATGTTCTGAATAATATAGAAAGTCAAGAAGTGGAACAGGACAATTCATCTGTTGGGAACGAAGATTTAGAAAAAGAGGAAGAACTTAGCCTGGAAGAGCAATTACAGGAAGATCTTAATAAGGAAAAAGACAAATTTTTACGTCTTTTTGCGGAATTCGAGAATTATAAAAGGCGTACCTCGAAGGAAAGAATGGACTTGTTTAAAACTGCAGGCCAAGAAGTTATTGTATCATTATTGCCAGTAATCGATGATTTTGACCGTGCACTAAAGGAAGTCTCCAAATCTGAAAATCAGGAGATGTTCAAGGGAGTGGAATTAATAAGCAATAAGTTCAAGGAAACATTGAAAAATAAGGGACTTCAAGAAATTGAAGTAAAGCAAGGAGATGCCTTTGATGCGGAATTACATGATGCCATTACCCAAATTCCAGCTCCTAGTAAAAAGTTGAAAGGCAAAATAGTAGATGTAGTAGAAAAAGGTTTTAAACTGGGCGATAAAATTATACGCCATCCAAAAGTAGTTGTTGGAAATTAAAAATATTTTATGAAGGAGGATTATTATGACATCTTGGGCATTGGAAAAAATGCCACAGCGGCTGAAGTAAAAAAGGCTTATCGCAAAAAGGCAATAGAGTATCATCCTGACAAAAACCCGGGTGACGCTAAGGCTGAGGAAATGTTTAAAAAAGCGGCAGAGGCTTATGAGGTTCTAAGTGACCCCAATAAGAAGGCCCGTTATGATCAATACGGACATGCAGCCTTTGATGGCAGCGGCGGTTTTGGCGGCGGCGGAATGAACATGGATGACATTTTTAGTCAGTTCGGGGATATATTTGGTGGTGCCTTTGGCGGCGGTGGCTTTAGTGGTTTTTCCGGATTTGGCGGTGGTGGTGGTCAGCGACGTGTAAAAGGAAGCAACTTAAGAATTAGGGTTAAATTAACCTTGGAGGAAATTGCCAATGGTGTAGAAAAGAAAATTAAGGTAAGGAGAAAGATTCAGGCAGAAGGTGTTACATACCAGACCTGCGGTACCTGTGGTGGTCGTGGCCAAGTAACCAAAATTACCAATACAATTTTAGGTAGAATGCAGACCGCAGCTACTTGTAGCAACTGTGGGGGTAGTGGACAGGTGATCGATAAAAAACCCAGCGATGCGGATGCCAATGGATTAAAGGTTGCAGAGGAAACTGTTAGTATTAATATTCCTGCAGGAGTAGAGGATGGCATGCAGTTGAAAGTACCTAATAAAGGAAACGATGCCCCAGGAAATGGAGTTCCAGGAGATTTGTTGGTTGCAATAGAAACTGAAGAGCATGAAACTTTAAAGAGGGAAGGAGATAATCTTCATTACGATCTATATATCAGTATCTCCGAAGCCGTATTGGGTACCTCAAAAGAGATTGACGCCGTGGGCGGTAAGGTAAGAATCAAATTGGAGGCCGGTATACAATCCGGTAAAATCCTTAGATTAAGAGGTAAAGGTATTTCTAGCCTTAATGGGTATGGCAGTGGGGATTTACTGGTTCATGTAAATGTCTGGACGCCCAAGGAGTTGAATAAAGAGCAAAAAGATTTTTTTGAACGCATGCAGAATAACGAGAATTTTGAGCCTAGACCAGAAAAATCAGATAAGTCTTTCTTTGAAAAGGTTAAGGATATGTTCTCCTAAATAGCGTGCAAATTTAGGTTTTAAATAAAAAACGTATATTTGAGATAATATTGGGAAACCAGTATTATTTTCTTTTTCATAGCAATTTTTTTTCCCATCCTTGATTCGTTAAGGGTGGGTTTTGTTTTTTAGTGAAACCCCGTGTTTATAAGCTCCAAAGTGGCACAATGAACACGGCAGGTTGAACTAATCCCGCCTTTTTTATTTTTTTTGGCGATTTAATCCACGTTAAGGTTTTTTGTTGAAACCCGATTTTTAGGTTGGTATTTTTTTAATGAAACATTGTATAGTTAGCCATTTTTAATGGGGATATGCATCGTAGAGGCTTTATTTGTCTTCTTTTTTATGGATATATTATTTTAATATTTCACTTGGGCCTTGGCTCATAATACTATCATGGTAAAATTATGTGAAAAAGCTTAAAAAGGAATAATTTATAAAATTCCAGCCTATCTCTTACATGGCAATTATATATCTTTGAGGAAATTGCGTGCATGAATAATATATTGGTCGCTAAAGAGGTTTCCAAGCAGTTTGGGAACCATATAGCTCTCAACAAAGTTTCATTGGAAATTCCCAAAAACAGTATCTACGGTCTGTTAGGTCCTAACGGAGCAGGGAAGACTACTTTAATACGGATAATTAATCAAATTATATATCCAGATCAAGGGGCAATTTATTTTGATGGCAAGCCTTTACAGCCCCACCACATATCCATGATTGGATATTTACCTGAGGAAAGGGGGCTTTATAAAAGTATGAAAGTAGGGGAGCAGGCCCTATACCTTGCCCAATTAAAAGGACTTTCCAAGGCTGATGCAAAAAGCAGATTAAAATATTGGTTCGATCGCTTGGAGATCGGGGATTGGTGGAATAAGAAAATACAGGAACTTTCGAAGGGAATGGCTCAAAAGATTCAGTTTATCGTCACGGTTTTGCATGAGCCAAAGCTTTTGATTTTTGATGAACCGTTTAGTGGGTTCGATCCCATAAATGCCAATCTTATTAAGGATGAAATTCTTCAACTAAGGGATAAGGGTACCACCATTATATTTTCTACCCATAGAATGGAATCGGTGGAGGAATTATGTGAATATATTGCACTCATACACAAGTCGGAAAAACTTTTGGATGGAAAACTTAGTGATATAAAAAAAGCTTATAAGAACAATATTTATAAAGTGGGACTGGGTGTTCAAAGTACCAATGGGCTATTGGAAGATTTAAAAGATAAATTTCATATTCTTTCTTCGGAATATGTGGATGGAGGTATTCAGTTAAATTTTACAGTTCAATTGCCTTCTGATGATACAGGCCCTTTTCTTTCCCATTTGTCCGGTAAGGCAAATGTTAATAATTTCACGGAAACAATTCCATCGGCCAACGATATATTTATTAGAACCGTTCAAACTAAATAATATTTATGGGTAAGTTATCACTCATCATAAAACGGGAGTATTTAGCAAAGGTTCGAAATAAATCCTTTGTGGTCATGACGTTTTTAAGTCCAATCCTTATGGTCGGTATGGTTGCTCTTGTTGTTTATTTAACCAAGATAAATGATAATGAAATAAGGACTATTGGAGTCTTGAATGAGAGCAATTATTTTTCAACCGATTTTCAGGGTACGGAAAGTACCTCCTTTGTTAAGATCAGGGATATTGATTTGGAGGCTGCCAAAGATTCAGTCCAAAAAATTGGGTTTTATGGTCTGCTATATATCCCTGACGAGCCGGACTTGGAAAAGGTAGCCAGTAGGTCTTTCTTTTATACCAAGGATTCTCCGGGATCTAATATTTTGGACAATTTGGAAGATGTCTTTGAGGATCGTTTGAGATTGAGAAGATTACAGGAATTAGGAGTTTCTGTATCCGATTTTGAAAGCGTAGGTAATAACTTTGAAATTAATACGGCCAATTTTTCCGGCGAACAGAATCTGAAAGGTATAACTGAAATAAAAGCGTTTATAGGTGGGGCATTTGGGTACCTGATCATGATGTTCATCATTATATATGGTGGATTTGTTATGCGAAGTGTGATAGAGGAAAAAACAACTAGGATAATAGAGGTTATCATCTCTTCGGTGAAGCCTTTTCAGCTTATGTTGGGGAAAATTATAGGAACTTCCTTGGCAGGGGTCACCCAGTTTGCTATTTGGATCATTTCCGCCATTTTAATGTTTGGAGTGTTAATTCTGGTTTTCGATATTGATCCATCGGGATTGAATTCAGGGGCCTCCAATGCTCCTGGCTTGGTTGGGGGTGCAGCGTATATGGCAGCATCAGATTCCGCCATGCAATTATATGCCAATGAACTTTTTAGGATACCTTGGATTATGCTTATCACTTTTTTTCTGATCTATTTTATATTGGGGTATTTAATTTATAGTTCAATATATGCGGCAATAGGGGCTGCGGTAGATAATGAAACTGATACACAACAGTTTATTTTTCCTATTATTCTCCCCTTAATGTTAGCCATTTATGTGGGTTTCTTTTCTGTTTTTAATAACCCCCATGGCCCAATAGCTGTGGCATTCTCTTTATTTCCTCTAACATCGCCCATTGTAATGCTGATGCGACTGCCGGGAGGTATAGGAGAAGGTGGCGTGCCAATTTGGGAGGTGGCAGTGTCCATTCTTTTGTTGATCGTTACCTTTATAGGTATAGTTTGGCTGGCGGCAAAAATTTATAGGGTAGGGATTTTGATGTACGGGAAAAAGCCATCCTATAGGGATTTGCTTAAATGGCTGAAATATTAGTATGGTAGAAATAAAGAATATTGTCAAGGCCTTAAATGATTTTCTTGCCTATAAAATTTTGGACGGTGATAAGGTAGATATTACTGCAGGCACATTTTTAACGATTATTATTTCTGTAATTGTTGTAACCTACACACTAAAATTGGTCCACAAATTGGTTACGTCAAAGTTGCCAGAGGAGCATCAAAATAAGTTTATCAGTATTTTTGGATTTTTGAGGCACCTATTTTATATCATGGTGGTATTGGTTGTCCTGCGTACCTCCGAGGGTAATCTTACTGTACTGTTGACCGTCTCTGCTGCGCTGTTTGTGGGCTTGGGGTTTACCTTGCAATATTTGTTTCAGGATATCATTTCTGGTATTTGGATAAATATGGATCAGTCCCTACTTGTAGGGGATATTGTTGAGGTAAATCAAAAAGTAGGGCAGGTTTTTGAAATACGGCTAAGGACTACCAGGGCACTTACCAGGGATGACAAGGTAATCATAGTTCCAAACCACCAATTTTTAACAGATAGTATTTATAATTATACCCAAAATCATAAAAGCACTAAAGAGAGCGTTAAGATTGGGGTGGTGCATGGGAACAATGTCAATTTGGTGACCAAAATATTGGAAAATATCGCCAGTGATCAAAAAGGAGTTTTAAAAATCCCAAACCATTTATCCTCTTTGAGGATTTTGGGGATACCGCTTATTGTTTTCCATTAATTTTTATGTTAACGACAGTTATGGATATCCAAAAATTAAAAGTGCTATGAGGTATAGAATAGATACCAAATTTAGGGAACACGAAATAAGTATACCCTTTCCGCAAAGGGATATTCATTTGTTTCAATCCCGTCCATTACAAACAACACAGGTAGAAAAAAATAGTGCAGGGAATGAGAATTAAAATAGAAAAATTAGGATTTATATTTGGATTCCTTTTGTTGGTGAATTTTAGTCCTGCGCAGACACCTGATGTTTTTAGGCTGGAGTATATGTTGATGCCCAGAAATACAGCTGAAGCAAAATTATCACGAATAAAATTGGTGGCCAACTTGCCTATTAAAGTTGGTAAGAACGACAATATTATTGTTGGAGCAGAATACAATCGTATAGCCTTTGATCTTAATCGTGGGGCGCCATATGAAGATGAAATAACAGAAACATTTCATGTGGCCGATTTAAATATGGCTTACATATTGCAGTACAATCAGGACTGGCGCTTTGTAGGAGTCGTTACTCCTCGATTGTCGTCTACATTGACCAACGATATAGGTGATGGCGATGTGTCCTTGAACGTTACCGTTGGGGCATTACGGGATAGGCCGAATATAGAAAAACCAACGCGATTAGTATTGGGAGTGGCTTATAATTCAACTGTGGCGGTAAGAATTCCATTGCCTTTGGTTTATTTTGAAAAGAGGTTTCATCCCAATTGGGCATACGTTGTTGGAGCGCCCAAGAGTGGAATGAAATACTTTTTTAATGACAAACATATGCTTCAAACAGAATTTATAGTGGACGGATATTATGTAAATTTACAGAATACGGTGATTAGCTCCGATTCCGGGATTGCTTCTTCCATTTCAACTTCTGTTGCCTTGTTTACTTTGGGGTATCAATACGCTGTGGCCAAAAATATATTCTTTTACGGTTATGCCGGGCATACCTTGTTTCAAGCAGGGGTATTGAGGGATGATGATCGAAATAATATTTTTACATTGAACGACCAACCTAGTTTCTATTTTAGAACGGGTTTTAGAATTGGAATTTAAAATACTTAGTTATGTCTAGAATATTGGTTATTGAGGATGAATCGGCTATTAGAAGGGTTTTGGTTAAAATTCTTTCTGAAGAGAATGAAAACTATAAAGTAGAGGAGGCTGAAGATGGTTTGATAGGGTTGGAAACCATAAAAAAAGATGATTTTGACCTTGTTTTATGCGATATAAAAATGCCCAAAATGGATGGTGTAGAGGTTTTGGAAGCCGCACGTAAAATAAAACCTGAAATTCCTTTTATCATGATTTCCGGACATGGGGATCTGGATACGGCAGTGAACACCATGAGGATCGGAGCCTTTGATTATATTTCCAAACCACCAGATTTAAACAGGTTATTGACTACGGTACGCAATGCTTTGGACAGAAAGGAATTGGTAGTAGAGAACAAGATCTTAAAGAAAAAGGTCAGTAAGAACTATGAAATGATTGGGGAGAGCAAGGAAATCTCAGCAATCAAGGAGATGATAGAGAAGGTGGCTCCTACAGATGCCAGAGTCCTTATTACGGGAGCCAATGGTACGGGAAAGGAACTTGTGGCACATTGGATCCATGAAAAAAGCGAGAGAAATGCCCACCCTTTGATAGAAGTAAATTGTGCGGCAATTCCGTCCGAATTAATTGAAAGTGAGCTTTTTGGGCATGTCAAAGGAGCTTTTACATCAGCGGTCAAGGATAGGGCCGGTAAGTTTGAAGCGGCCAATAATGGCACCATATTTTTAGACGAGATAGGGGATATGAGCCTGTCGGCACAAGCAAAAGTACTACGTGCATTACAAGAAAATAAAATAAGTAGGGTTGGTTCCGATAAAGATATTAAGGTAAATGTTAGGGTGGTCGCCGCTACAAATAAGAACCTAAAGAAGGAAATAGAAAGCGGAAAGTTTCGTGAGGATTTATACCACAGACTGGCAGTTATTTTAATAAAGGTTCCTGATCTAAACGAGAGAAGGGACGATATTCCATTGCTTATAGAGCATTTTTCCGAAAAAATTGCCTCCGAACAAGGAAGCGCACCCAAGAAATTTTCTTCAAAGGCTATTTCCTTATTAAAGGGATATGATTGGACGGGAAATATTCGCGAATTAAGGAATGTTGTGGAACGACTTATAATTCTTGGAGGAAATGAAGTAACCGAAGAGGACGTAAAGTTGTTTGCGAGTAAGTAGGTCGCATATTTTGGTAACTTAATTCATCCTTTACGTCTTTAAAGGTGAATTGAAATTCAAGAATGAAAACTTGCCGTAGCTTACCAAAGCGTTGATACTGCTATATCTTTGCAATATGGGGTTGCCCAGATCAAGTTTATGGAATGCTTTGTGATCAATGCATAGGGACAGTTGCTATTTTTTGCAGTCACCAAGTCGCTCAAGGGCCTTGGCTGCAATTTCCTTGGTTTTCAGATTATAGTATTTTTTGCCTTCGGAAAGGTTTGGTTTCAAAAGTTGCTGTTCACAGATATCATAAACGTTTTGTGTGAATGCCAAGGCTTCTTTACAATCCACCGACTCCACTACCTTGGCCAAGGATACTTTAAACTTTTCCAAGGCGATATCTACTTTGTTTTCAAGGGTTTTATTGTCCAAAGGTTGATGGGATTTTTTTTCTGCTATTGAAGTCTTGGTATTCATGGCCAAAACATCATTATTGTATCTACTATCATGGGAGTCGTGTTCATCCAGGGCTTCTAAGCTTCCAGAGGCGTTGTCCAATGCTTTTTTAAGTAATATTTTGGCACTTGCTAGGGAAGTCGCCTTGGTGGCGTTGGTTAAATTAACAGAACTCTCATGGATAAGCTCCATGGCATGATCACAGCCGCAATCTTCCAATTGGGACTTGGATTTAACTATGGCATTCAATGCCTTATAAGCAAAATACTTGGACATATTAATGTCTTCGGTGGCTATTGCCTTTTCAGTTTGTGATTGAATGTAGCCAATATTGGAACCTGCGTATTCGCAGGCTTTATTATTCTTAAATGAGGAGAAAATAAGCATTGCAAAAGAACAAACAGCTATAACGGAAAGTCTCATAAAGTAGGTTTTAGTTTCTTGATATACTGGGAAATATAACCTTGTAAAGGTAATCCTACGACTTTATTTTTCCATGTTTTTTCGACGAAGTACCTTAGTAGGTTTTATTTTTAGACGAACTGAAGCTTTCTTCGGATATATGGTGAATTTATTTTCATCTTTTTCCGATGGTCAATCGATAAAATCCTTAATCTCTCTTCAATAGTCTACTAATAAGGTAAAGTAATTCCTTAAATTTTAGTTCTCTATGATTAGCTTTCTGTTGCCATAATGTTTTAGGCAGTCTTCAAATTTGTTTCAAATATCATGGAAAACCGGTTTCCTTAGAAATTGAAGCTTTAACTTTTAGGTAAATTGAATAATTTCATATATTTTTTGTTTTTAATTGCTCATAATGTGAGCACTAAACATTATCCATGAAAAATATAGAGGTAGGGACTTATAGGGTTGATAGCGAAATTAATTTGGTGAATTTAGATACTAGGGAAGATTTAGACTCGTCTGATAAAAAATTGGGGAGGGCACTGAAAAATATTAGGATTGAGCTGGGGGAGTTTCAGGATACCATGTATGCCCATGGCAAATACAGCGTGCTAATTTGTTTGCAGGGTACTGATACAGCAGGGAAGGACAGCCTAATTCGGGAGGTATTTAAAGATTTTAATGCTAGGGGAGTGGTGGTCCATAGTTTTAAGGTGCCAACTGAGTTGGAATTAAAACACGATTATATTTGGCGACACTACATAGCCCTTCCGGCCAAGGGTAAATTTGGGGTCTTTAATCGCACACATTATGAGAACGTATTGGTGACAAGGGTGCATCCGGAGTATATTATGAATGAACATATCCCTGGAATCCACAATGTGTCGGATATAGACCAAAGTTTTTGGGACAAACGTTTTGAACAAATAAATAATTTTGAGCGCCACATTGCAGAAAACGGAACTATTATTTTTAAATTTTTTCTGCATCTATCCAAAGAAGAGCAGCGACAGCGTTTGTTGCGTAGGTTGGCATTAAGAAAGAAAAATTGGAAGTTTTCCCCGGCCGATCTAAAGGAAAGACTAATATGGGATAAATACCAAAAGTGTTATGAAGAGGCAATAAACAATACCTCAAAGCCTCATGCCCCTTGGTTTGTGGTTCCTTCTGACAATAAAAAGGCTGCCCGGGTCATTGTTGCCGCTATTTTGCTGGAAGAGTTAAAAAAATACAAAGATATAAGGGAACCGGAACTGGATGATAAAATAAAGGCTAATTTAGAAGAATATAAAAAACAATTGGAAAACGAATGAGGTATTTATTGATAGTATTTTTACTTATTGCAACACATATAGAAGCGCAGAATAATGATCAAAATAAGATTGAGGAAATTTATAATTCGGCCCTTACCAATGGTAACGGTTATGCTTGGTTAAATTATCTGTCCAACCAAATAGGCGGGCGACTTTCCGGTTCGTTACAGGCACAGCAGGCGGTAGATTACACCAAAAAAATCTTGGATTCCATGGGCCTGGATCGGGTTTGGCTCCAGCCCGTAAAGGTACCTAAATGGGTAAGGGGTACTCCCGAATTTGCCTATATAGAAAGTGACCCGGGATTAACTAATAATGTTCCTATTTGCGCATTGGGAGGGTCTGTTGCTACACCTTTTGGAGGTATTAAGGCTGGGGTAGTGGAAGTAGATGGTATTGAAGGATTAAAAGCTTTTGGGAAAGAAAAAATACAAGGGAAGATCGTGTTTTTTAATAAACCTATGGACCCTATCAATATTAACACCTTTCAGTCTTATAAAGGTTGCGCGGACCAGCGCTATTCAGGTGCTGCCGAAGCCGCTAAATATGGTGCCGTAGGAGTAATTGTTAGATCTTTAAATCTGAGGTTGGACGATTTTCCCCATACTGGGGCAATGAGTTATGGGGATACTCCAATGGGAGATAGGATTCCCGCAGCGGCCATCAGTACAAACGGGGCCGAATTGCTCAGTACCACCCTAAAATTGAATCCCAGTATAAATTTTTTCTTTAGACAAAATTGTAAAATATTACCGGACACAGATTCCTTTAATGTAATAGGGGAGATAAAGGGGAGTACTTATCCGAATGAGGTTTTAGTGGTAGGTGGCCATTTGGATTCCTGGGATTTGGGAGATGGTTCGCATGATGATGGTGCTGGATGTGTTCAAAGTATGGAAGTCCTAAGGTTGTTAAAAGCTACCGGATATAAGCCTAAACGGACCATAAGAGTGGTACTCTTCATGAACGAGGAAAACGGACTTCGCGGGGGTAAAACTTATGCGGAGCAGGCCGCCAAGAATAATGAAAAACATATTTTTGCCTTGGAAAGTGATTCTGGTGGATTCACCCCCCGTGGCTTTTCATTTGATTGTGACCAGGCTAATTTTAGTCAGGTAGAAAGCTGGAAAAGTTTGTTTGAACCCTATTTGGTGCATTTGTTCATTAAAGGAGGGAGTGGTGCGGATATTGGACCTTTAAAAAATGACAATATTGTTTTAGCAGGCCTAAGACCTGATTCCCAACGTTATTTTGACCACCACCATTCGGCAAATGACACCTTTGCTCATGTAAATAAAAGGGAACTGGAGCTTGGAGCGGCTTCTATGGCCAGCTTAATCTATCTCTTTGATCAATATGGGATTAAATAATTGCTGACGGCAGCCAAACAATTATTTAAGATATTCATGAGGAACCCTAGATTTCTTTTAATTAAAATAGGAGTTCCTATTGTACTTTCTATGTTCCCTAGATTTTTCTAAACAGAAAACTTATCCTTACCTTTGCAGACTAATAAAAAAACAGCGATATGCAAGACGGAATTTACGCAAAATTCAATACTTCGAAAGGAGAAATACTGGTAAAGCTTTCTCATGATAAAACACCTGGGACGGTTGGTAACTTTGTAGCCTTGGCAGAGGGCAATTTGGAGAATAGTATCAAAGCACAAGGTAAGCCATATTATGATGGTTTAAAATTCCATAGGGTTATTCCAGATTTCATGATTCAAGGTGGGTGTCCACTTGGAACAGGAACTGGCGATGGTGGTTATAAATTTGACGATGAATTCCATCCAGATCTTACACATGACGCACCTGGAGTACTTTCAATGGCCAATGCAGGTCCTGGAACAAATGGAACCCAATTTTTTATAACCCATGTGGCTACTCCTTGGTTAGACAACAAGCATACTGTTTTTGGACATGTTATTGAAGGGCAGGATATAGTGGATGCCATTAAACAAGGTGATAAAATTGAAAGTTTAACTATTGAAAGAGTTGGGGCCGAAGCAGAAAAATGGAATGCGGTTGAAGCATTTAGAACTTTTGAAGGCTCTAGGGAAAAGCGACTGGCGGAAGAAAAGAAAAAAATGGCTGCCGAATTGGACAAAGTAGCGGCTGGTTTTAGCGAAACTGAAACTGGACTTAGGTATAAAATTGTTCAAGAGGGAAAAGGAACCAAGGCTGTAAGTGGAAAAAATGTTTCCGTTCATTATGAAGGGTCTTTGTTGGACGGACAAGTTTTTGATTCTTCTTATAAGAGAAAGGAGCCTATAAGCTTTCAGTTAGGTGTTGGTCAGGTAATTCCAGGATGGGACGAAGGTATAAGCTTATTGAAAGTAGGGGACAAAGCCAGGTTTGTTATTCCATCTAATTTGGGCTACGGTAGTGCTGGAGCAGGAGGGGTAATTCCACCAAATGCGACCCTGATATTCGATGTTGAATTAATGGGGATTGGTTAAAAACCTAAGCTATATAAATTTGAAAGGTTCTAAGAAATTAGAGCCTTTTTTTGTGGCCAAAGGTAGGGAGATCATAGGCCGATATAAGACATTAACCCCGTTGGCTTAGAATGGGATGGAGCAAAGAAGTTACTTTGTTAAATCTATTTTTATCTTTTGGTCCTATTAAGACTTAATACCAATAGTGCAATATTTATTACCAACAAGGACAATAGGATGGTGAAAAAAGTGGTCATGATATAGTTATTTATAATGGTGTATACTCAGTGTTTTTTTTGGTAGATGATAAAAGGTTTGAAAGGTTGCGTAAAAAAAATATATATTACCTGGGCTGGAGATAAATCTGTAGTGTTTGATCTGGAAGGGAATAATTTTGAGTACCGTTGTTATTCAACTTTACTCACTAAGTGAGATTTGAATGTTCCGGCGATTGACCGCCTGAACGGAACGGGCAGGGGCCCACCTAGAAAGGGTCCGGAAGGCCCGGCCACACGATCAGCCCGGAGGCGAAATGTTATCGGTAGTTTCTTTCATATGCCAAATGGGCATGCCTTGAGGTAATTGACTTTCGTTTCAATAAAAAAACCCATCCTAGTGGATGGGCTCTATTTTTTAAAAAAAATTGTACCGTAATTATTAAATCACTTTTACATTTACTGCGTTCAATCCTTTTTTACCTTGTTGTAATTCAAATTCTACAACATCACCTTCGCGAATTTCGTCGATTAAACCAGAAATGTGTACAAAGTGATCTTCGCTTGAGCCATCTTCAGTGATAAATCCGAAACCTTTGGAGTCATTGAAGAATTTTACTGTTCCTTTATTCATTATAAAAAATTAAAAAAATTAAATTATGTGCGAAGATAGGGTTTAATTATTTAACTACATGATTTTTTGATAGTTATATTTATTTGATAGGGTCGGGATATGTCCGGGTATTAAAATTAAACAGCTAATTAACTGTGCGTTAATGGTCTTGGTCCAATACTTTTTTCTCAAACCAATCAAATTTTATGTTGTACTTCTTCCTTATTTGAATGATAATGAAACATGCTTAAATGTTTCTGGCGATAGTGCTATATATTAATATCTTGCTGTCTTCAATTAAATATTGTCGAGAATCTAGTGTTCTTAAACAATAAAGTCCTCCTTAATTATTGGAAGACTTCATTGTTCTAAAATTATTACTAGGTGTTGAGAAATTAAATATTTGGCTGCGGTGTCATCCTTAAATAAGGTTTAATTTCTTCCACCCCTTTCGTAAATATTTTTTTCGCATCTTCTGTATTTATGGAAGGACTTATTACAACCCTATCGCCATTTTCCCAGTTCGCAGGAGTAGCTACCTTGTGATAGGCCGTTAATTGAAGCGAATCTATGACTCTTAGCAATTCGTGAAAATTACGACCTGTAGATGCGGGATACGTAATTATTAGTTTAACCGTTTTGTCCGGACCTATAATATAAACGGAACGTACTGTTAAGCTGTCATTTGCATTTGGATGAATCATATCGTACAAGGTGGAAACCTTTTTGTTCTCATCGGCAATAATAGGAAAGTTAACAGTGGTGTGTTGTGTTTCATTAATGTCTTTTATCCATTCTCCGTGCGATGCCACTCCGTCAACACTAAGAGCCAACATTTTAACGTTTCGTTTGTCAAATTCTGCTTTAAATTTTGCAGCTGTTCCCAACTCGGTTGTACAAACAGGAGTGAAATCTGCAGGATGTGAAAATAAGATACCCCATCCATCGCCTAAATAATCATATAAATTGATCATTCCCATCGAACTATCTGCTGTAAAATCAGGGGCCGCATCGCCCAATCGTATAGTTGCCATATTTTAGTGATTTAATTAAAGATTAATATCCTATAAAATTAGTAGATTACATCGGAATCAACTTTTTTAAAAGGTTAAAAAAGTATTAAAATTTAACAAAAATGAATAGTCCTTTAAGTATTATTAAAATCAATTTTGTTTCATTTTTTGATGGCTTATAACATTTTAAAAATCAAGGCGTAGTGTATTTATTTTGATTTATTTTTTTATAAAATATATCTACAAAAGAAGTAATTGGGATCAAATAAGAAACCAAATTTAAGGTCATACCTGGGAACCGGATCAAAAGGGGAATATTTATAATATCAACACAGTTATTTAATTGGACATCTATTAATTTGAACCAAACTTCTTTAATTTTATGGTATGGAAGAAAAAACTTTAGAAGAATTGAAATATCCCATTGGACATTTTGTTTTTACCCAAAAAGTAAGTGATGTAATTTTGTCCGATTGGATCTCTGAATTGGAGGCACTGCCTACCCGGTTGGAAGACTTGGTAATTGATTTAAATCAGGAGCAATTGAATACTACTTACCGTCCAGATGGGTGGACTATAAGACAAGTGGTCCATCATCTTGCGGATAGCCATCATCACAGTTATACCAGGTTTAAATGGGCTTTGACGGAGAATAGACCAGTGATCAAAGCCTATGATGAAAAAGAATGGAGTAATTTATTTGATGCCAATCATGCACCAATTATTTTGTCGTTGAATTACCTTAAGGCACTGCATGCAAAATTGGTTTACCTTTTAAAGGGTTTGTCCAAGGTAGATTTGGAAAGGGTTTACATTCATCCCGATGGCAATGTAGAGGTAAGCCTTATGGAAAATATTGGAAAATATGCTTGGCATGGCAATCATCATTTGGCACATATAGAAAGTTTAATAGACCGGAAAGGTTGGAATATTCCATAAATTCTGTTGGAATTGTACAATTTATAACTATGCTAAACCTATTTGCAATCCATTACAAGATAAGATAATGTAGAAGTCTAATTGGGGTTATTGTTTTTTCCACTTTATGTTGCAACCCATACTTGGTTTTTGGTTTGCGTTTATTTCCTTTCCTTCCAATAGGGAGTCCATGGCAGCTTTTAGATCATTTCCGGTCACAGGAATTCCGTTTCCAGGACGGGAGTCATCAAACTGACCACGATATACCAATTTTAAATTAGCGTCGAATAGGTAGAAATCAGGTGTACAGGCTGCCTCATAAGCTTGGGCTACCTCTTGTGTCTCATCATACAGATAAGGAAAAGAATACTTTTGCTCCACACTGATCAATTTCATTAAATGTGGAGCGTCTTGCGGATAATTTTCAGCGTCGTTACTGGATATTGCAATGAATGAAATATCTTTAGTTTGATATTCCGTTGCGGTTTTAACGATTTCTGTGTTCAAATGCTTAACAAAAGGACAATGGTTGCAAATAAACATAATAACAGTGCCCTTGGAGCCCTTTAATTCTTGAAGGCTTATGTATTTTTCCAATGTAGTATCGAGCAATTTAAAGTTAGGGGCTATTGTGCCCAAGGGCAACATATTACTTGGTGTATTCGCCATGACTTTAATATTTTGAGGATAGATCCTATACAAAGTTAAAGGAAATTGTAGATTTTTGTATAAGGATTGTGCATTAGTTGTTTTTAAATGAACCTTCATGAAAGGGACTGGAAGATATTTTATGCAACAATATGGGACCACAAGGAATTTTAATGTAGTTGAATGCTGCAGGCAGAAGGAATAATTTTGCACAGTCCTATGTGTCTTTGAATCCTCATGCTGAGAAATGAGGCCTTTTGAGAGACGCCTATGGTTCATTTTTAGGTAATCTGCCCAAGGATATTAATGATAAAGTCAGAATTGTTAAATGAACGAAACTATTACATGGCCCGATTTCTCCAAAATAGATATGAGAGTGGGCACCATTATTGAAATAAACGATTTTCCAAAAGCCAAAAATCCTGCCTACCAGATACACGTGGATTTTGGTGCGAATCTGGGGATAAGGAAATCTTCGGCCCAAATCACGCAAAGGTATACCAAGGAAGAACTTTTGGGAAAACAGGTAATTGCGGTGGTAAATTTTCCTAAAAAACAAATTGCAAATTTTATGAGCGAATGTCTTATATTAGGGGCTGTTGACGGTTCCGATGTAATATTGTTGCAGCCGGAGGCCAAAGTGGACAATGGACTTAAAATTTCTTAATATTTGACATCTATCCCCCTGGACAAGATCCTTATAGACTTTAATGAGCAATCTCTTTGGGTGCTGAACATAGCTCTGGCCCTCGTGATGTTTGGGATTGCTTTGGATATTTCCCTGGATGATTTTAGACGATTGGCAAGGAAACCAAAACCTCTTTTCGTAGGTGTTTTGAGTCAGTTTGTATTGTTGCCCGCTATAACTTTTGTTTTGGTGATACTGATAGAGCCTTTGCCCAGTATTGCATTGGGCATGTTTATGGTAGCTGCTTGTCCAGGTGGCAATATTTCCAATTTTATTACGCATTTGGCCAAAGGCAATACGGCCTTGTCCGTTAGCTTAACAGCTGTAGCTACTTTATTGGCAGTGGTGATGACTCCTTTGAATCTTCAATTATGGGGTTCCTTTTATGGTCCAACAGCCGTCCTATTACAGGAAGTGGCCATTTCACCTTTTGCTATGGTAAAACTGGTGGCTTTACTCTTGGGGTTGCCACTAATTTTGGGCATGTGGATAAATCATATAAGTCCAATTTGGGCCTTCAAAACTGCTAGAGTTTTGAAGGTGCTCTCCCTAATGTTCTTTGTTATGCTCATTTTCGTGGCCTTATATGACAATAGGGATACTTTTATGGAGTATGTTCTCTACGTATTCTGGATCGTGCTCTTACACAATCTGTTGGCTTTTGTTACAGGTTATTCAGTGGCAAATCTTATGGGGCTGACACAAAGGAACAAAAGGACCATAGCCATTGAAACGGGAATCCAGAATTCAGGATTGGGCCTGCTCCTGATATTTACTTTTTTTGAGGGTATGGGAGGGATGGCCCTTTTGGCAGCTTTTTGGGGAATTTGGCACCTGGTGTCCGGATTAACATTAGCTACTTTATGGGGATATAGACCAATTGATAAAGAGGAATTTGTTTGAGGAAAATTGGATATCATTTTTTTAGGGTTTGGTTGCGTACGGCATTGACCTTCTATTTTGCCAAAATAAAAATTGAAGGCTTGCATCACTTACCTACAGGGAAGCCTATTATGTTCTTGGCAAATCACCAAAATGCTTTGCTTGATGCCCTTTTAGTAGCAACCCATTGCAATCGGAAGCCTTATTTTTTAACCCGATCCGATGTGTTTAAAACGACGGCATTAATGATGCTTTTCGAATTTTTGAGGATGATTCCCGTTTATAGGATAAGGGATGGTAAGGATTCCTTAAAAAGGAATACGGCCATTTTTGAACGTTGTTCCAATCTATTGCGAAGGGGAGAGGCTATACTTGTTTTTCCAGAAGGGAACCATTCTTTAAAACGTAGGGTCCGACCTTTAAGTAAAGGCTTTACCCGTATTTTGTTTTTGGCTTTGGAAAGTAATCCTTCAATGGAGATAGGTATTGTACCTATTGGGGTGAACTATGCAAATGGGGCAGAATTCCCTGACAAAGCGGCATTGTATTATGGTAAAGAAATAAAGGTTCAGGATTTTTTTGACAAAGACGATATATCTGGATCTACAAGCCGTTTGAAGGAGGAAGTATATCATCAATTAAAAGAACTTACTACACACATTGAAGAAGAGGCTAGGTATGATGATATAGTACAAAAATTGGACCGCTCCGATGTGGATTATTTAAATCCCAAAGCGGTTAATCTAGTTTTGGAAAACGAGGCAATACTCAATCCTAAATCCAAAGGAAAAGTATCGCCATTTAAGTACTTGTGGAAAGCGTTCTTTATGGTGTTGAATTTTCCCATGATAATCTTATGGTCACAATTTATTAAACCCAAAGTAACAGATAAGGAATTTTTGAGTACTACCCGCTTTATGTTTGCCTTATTGATTTATCCTTTGCAGTGTCTCGTTTTGCTGGTTGGGTTGTTGATGCTCTTTAGTTGGCCGGCAGCCTCAATGATTTGTTTGACTTACCTAATCCTAAATGTAGTTCTTGTAAAATTGCAGTGGTAATGTTGGCCCATAAGTTTAATTATGTGTTTTTATAAAGTAGACATGCAAGGAATAGCAGAATACAGGGCTACCGGATAAATAATCTGGGGAGTGATAAAATAAAAACGGCCACTGAATACAGGGGCCGTTTTTATTTTATTAAAACACGATTAAATTAAATATCGTCGAAGCTTACATCTGTAAAACTGTCTGTGGAATTTATAGATCCATTTCCCTCAGAATCTTCCTTCTTAAAATCTTTTTGATGACGTTCGGAAATTACTTCAGAACCCTTTTCATCAATAATGTAATCCATCATCTCATCCAAATTCTCCTTAAAGGCGGTAAAGTCTTCTTTGTATAAATAAATCTTGTGTTTCTTATAATGAAAAGAACCATCATCATGGGTGAACTTTTTGCTCTCAGTAACAGTTAAATAATAATCTCCTGCCTTTGTACTTCTAACATCGAAAAAATAAGTTCTTCTTCCTGCTCGTAAAACTTTTGAATAAATTTCTTCTTGGTCCATTAAATCTTTATCGCTCATTTCGTCTAGTGTATAGTTAATTTTTCATAGGTATATATCTGTCAAAAGTGGAAAAAAAAACCTAATCTAACAACATTTTTCTATTTTTCTTTCTCAGAAAGTTGGTGCATATACAGCTCTTTGTAGTATCCGTCAACAGAATTTAATTCTTCGTGTGTCCCTTCCTGCATTAATTTTCCGTTCTCCAAAACTATAATTTTATCGGCATTTTTGGCAGATGAGACCCTATGGCTTACTATTAGAGTGGTTTTATTTTTAGATTCGTTTTTTAATTGATTCAAAATTTCCTCCTCGGTTTCCGTGTCAACGGCAGAAAGGCAATCGTCAAAAAGGTAAATCTGTGGGTCCTTGAGGAGTGCGCGGGCAATGGAAACACGTTGTTTTTGGCCTCCACTTAGGGTAATGCCCCTTTCTCCCAAGATGGTTTCGTACTGTTTGTTAAAACCCATTATGTTTTCATGTACTACCGCTTTCTTGGCTACGGTAATAATTTCCTCATCCGTGGAATTTTCCTTACCAAACTTAATATTGTTCTTAATGGTGTCGGAAAATAGAAAAGCATCCTGAGGAACAGCTCCTATTGATTTTCGTAAGCTTTGAAGATTTAATTTTTTGATAGGAACATCATCAATCAGAATTTCACCAGAGTCGATATCGTACAAGCGGGCAATTAAATCCAATATCGTGGATTTACCAGATCCAGTTTTTCCTAGAATGGCAACCGTCTCCCCTTTGTTGATGGTAAATGATATATTGTTTAGGGCCGTAATGTTGGTATCCTCATAAGTGAAGGTTACATTCTTAAACTCTATTTTTCCTTCTATGGGGGTTTCCTTATCTACCGTACTGACTATATTGGGCTCTTCCTGCAAAAACTGATTTATCCTTTTTTGCGAGGCTTCTGCCCGCTGAACAATGGAGGTAACCCAACCTACGACTGCTACAGGCCATGTCAGCATATTTACATAGAGAATAAATTCTGCAATAATTCCAATCGATGCTATTTCACCATCAATGTATTGTTTACCGCCGACGTAGATCACGAAAATATTGCTTATTCCAATTAAAAGGATCATTAGTGGAAAAAACCAGGCATTCACCTTGGCAAGGTCCATACTTTTATTTTTTCCATCAATTGCTAAATTTTCCAGTTCGGTGTTTACCTGAGGTTCCAAGGCGTAGGCTTTAATAACCGAAATTCCTGAAAAGGATTCTTGGGTAAAGGTCGAAAGGGTTGATAAAAACTCTTGTACAATGGTACTTCGTTTATGAATAATCTTGCTGATCTGGTAAATTAATACAGATAGGACGGGTAAGGGTAACAATGCGTATAGTGCCAAAACTGGCGCTTTTATAAACATGAGCGGAACCAGGCACACGAAAAGTGTTAGTGTTTGAATACCGTACATTATGGCCGGACCGCCGTATAACCTTACCTGGTTGACATCTTCACTGATTCTGTTCATTAAATCGCCAGTTCTATTCTTTTTGTAGAAATTAAGGCTTAAAAGTTGGTAGTGATCAAATACTTCATTCTTTAAATCGTATTCAATATATCTGGAAACATTAATGATAGTCTGGCGCATTAGAAATGTAAAAAAGCCAGATAGCAAAGCCGCTCCCACAATAATTAGTATGTATTCCAGAAGCATTTCCTTTGCTTCGGCCTTCAAAATATCATTGCCTATAAAACCTTCCACGACCTCAATTGATTTCTTCACATAGGAAGGCATAACCAATTGAAAAATACGGGCTATCATGGTAATTACAATACCGACAAGCAGTTTAAATCGGTACTTTTTAAAATATTTATTTAGATGTTTAAGTTCTTTCATCCGATAGGAAACAGGAATTGTAGCATTATGGATTACAATTCGGCAAAGATAGTTTTTTGAATCTTAAACAAATGTTATAAATCACATAAGATAATACCGAAAAAGGTAGCTAGGATTAAAAAATATAATCCTACTTTTGTACCCGAAAGTTATATTTATTTTACTAAAGTTCTTTAAAAATGCTTACAAGAAGGCACATTAGGGTTAAAGTTATGCAATGTATTTATGCATTGACACAATCGAAGGATGATTCGCTTGCAAAACAAGAAAAATTTTTGAGAGTAAGCATAGAAAACATGTATACCCTGTACTTGTTAATGCTGAGTCTTTTTATAGAATTGCATGAAAGGGCACAGGATCAGGTAAATCTTTCTTCCAAAAAATATTTAAAGAACACCTCCGATTCCTATCCAAACAAGGAAAAATTCCTGGGTAATAAATTACTTCTCCAAATTTCTGGTAACAAATCTCTAAAGGATGAGTTGTCCAAAAGAAAACTGAACAA
This sequence comes from Arenibacter sp. F26102, assembly GCF_023015865.1. GTDB lineage: Bacteria > Bacteroidota > Bacteroidia > Flavobacteriales > Flavobacteriaceae > Arenibacter. The sequence continues at coordinate 100,756 of NZ_JALKBC010000010.1, forward strand.
CTGGTATTTAAACGAAGAATACATTAAGATTATTTACAAAGAGGTAATGGAAAGTGAAATATATAATAAATATATGTCCATTGCCGACAGTACTTATGAGGAAGACAAAAAGCTTGTTATAGAGTTGTTCCGGGAGATTATTGCACCTAATGAAAAGATCTATGATTATTTCGAAGATGACAAGTTAACCTGGGTAGATGATATTCCCATAGTGAACACCTATCTCTTAAAGCAGTTTAAAAAAGTAAAGGAAAGCAGTGTTCCATCTTATTTTTTACCACCGCTTTTTAAAGATGAGGATGATATGGTGTATGCCAACAAACTTCTGACAAAAACGCTGTTGAACAATTCCAAATTGGAACAAGAAATTGAAGGTAAAACGCCTAATTGGGACAAAGATCGTATTGCAGACATTGACGCCATATTATTAAAAATGGCAATTTGCGAACTTCTGAACTTTCCGTCGATACCGGAGAGGGTTACCATAAACGAGTTTTTGGAAATTGCCAAGGAATATTCAACACCCAAAAGCAGCATATTTATAAATGGAATTTTGGATAAGCTGGTTAGGGAGTATAAGGAGGATGGCAAACTAAAAAAAGTTGGCAGAGGTTTATTATAAGTAAATATTCCTTAATTTTGCGCAAATAAAAATTAAAACAGATGAAATGAGCCACAGTAATTCTTGAAATAAACCAAGATTTTTGATGGCGATTAATATCTGATTTTTAAAAAACAATTAAATATAAACAGATGAAAAGATTATTCTTATCCCTAAGTGTTTTTTCTGTCCTTGTGCTTTTTTCGTGTAAAGAAAAAGCCTCCAGTAAAATCGAATCTTCCAATGTTGAAGTTGCAGCCGAAAGAGATGCAGCCTCAAAAAGTCTTCCAGTTATGGAGTTCGATAAAATAGAGCACGATTTTGGGTCAATTGATCAAAACGCACCACAAGAAACTATTTTTACCTTTACAAATACTGGTGATGCTCCATTGATTATTACTGATGCAAAGAGTAGCTGTGGATGTACTATTCCGGAATTTCCAAAAAATACTCCGATAGCTCCAGGTGAAAAAGGTGAAATGTTGGTGAAGTTTAACGGTTCTGGCCAAAACCAGGTTACCAAAACGATTACTGTTACGGCCAATACCAGTAAAGGAACTGAAACACTTAGAATAAAAGCATTTGTAACTCCAAAAGGAGCTGGTCCTGTAGGTCCTGTTAAATAAGTAGATAAAATTATGTTAGAACAATATCCATATCTTCCGCTCATATTGATGTTTGTAGTGGTGTATTTTTTTATGATCGCGCCACAAAGAAAACGTCAAAAGCAAGAGAAGAAATTTGTCGAGGAGTTAAAAAGGGGAGATAAAGTTGTTACCAAGAGTGGTATGCACGGAAAAATCGCCGAGTTGAACGATAATGACTTTTCTTGTGTTATAGAAACCATGGCCGGGAAAATTAAATTTGATCGTTCCTCTATTTCTATGGAGATGAGCAAAAAATTAAACGCACCCGAAAAGAAATAAATTTATTCTTCAATAGTATTAAGGGCACCAACCAAAAGTTGGTGCTTTTTTGTTATAATATTTTGTACATTCAGGGTTTATAAATTCCATATTACCATGATACAAAATAGAAGAAAATTCATAAAAAGGAGCTCGCTTTTGGCTATGGGCACTGGGGCTGCATTTTTAATTCCAATGGACCTATTGGCTTCCATTAGAAGGAATATTAGTCCCAACGATAAAATCGGGGTGGGCCTGATCGGTTGTAATGGTATGGGGTTTAGCGATTTAAGCTCCATGCTTAAAATGAGTGAAATTGAGGTTGTAGCCCTATGTGATGTGGATGATAGTGTATTAAAAAAGAGAACATCCGATTTGGAAAAGGCCGGAATAAAAAAACCAAAGTTATATAAGGACTATAGAAAATTATTGGAGGATAAAGATGTTGATGTGGTAATTATTGGTACTCCTGATCACTGGCATTGCCTACAACTTTCCGATGCCGTAAAGGCAGGAAAGGATGTGTATTGCGAAAAACCTCTGGCCAATTCCATAGAGGAATGTAACCTTATGTTAAATTCTGTACAGGCAAGTGATCGAATGGTTCAAATAGGGCAATGGCAAAGGAGTCAGCCCCATTTTGTGGATGCTATAGACTTTGTCCATTCCGGAAAATTGGGGGAAATTCGCTTGGCAAAAGCCTGGGCCTATCAAGGTTGGATGGGTTCTATTCCTGTTCTTCCCGATACCGCTACTCCTGCCGGAGTTGATTATGATATGTGGTTGGGGCCAGCACCCAAGAAACCTTTTAATGCCAATAGGTTCCATTTTAATTTTAGATGGTACTGGGATTATGCAGGTGGATTAATGACAGATTGGGGTGTGCACCTCATGGATTATGCATTATATGGAATGAAAGCCAACACACCAAAATCGGTGATGGCTTTGGGGGGTAAATTTGCCTATCCCAATGATGCTTCAGAAACTCCGGATACATTGCAGACCGTTTATGAATATGATGGTTTTTCAATTCTATGGGAACATGCCACAGGGATAGATAATGGTAATTACGGACGCAATCACGGAATCTCGTTTATTGGTAATAATGGTACCCTTGTTTTGGACCGCAATGGTTGGGAGGTAATTGCCGAAAAGGATAAAATGCAAAGCATAACGTTACAGCAAAACCAAGGCAACGGTCTAGACAAACACACCGTAAATTTTATTGAGGCAGTACAATCCCGTGATGCTTCCAAGTTAAAAGCCCCTTTAAAAGTTGGCTATGATGCGGCCTTGGTGTGCCATATGGGAAATATTGCTTTTAAAACCGGCAACAGAATTTATTGGGATAATTATGAGGGCAAATTTTCAGATGACAGTTCAAATGCTTTGATAAATGCCCATTACCACAACGGTTGGGAGTTGCCAATGGGATAAATAGTATTAGGGAAGAAATAAGATGAATTTATGCAAGGTTATTATGCTAATAAAAAATCATTTAATAGATTGGTTATCTATGTCTTTTTGGAATTGGTCCGTAACCAATAATTACTGTTTCGATTTAAATATCAAATAAACACAACTAAGAAACTGGGGTAAAATTCATGTCAAAAGCTCAAATTTCTATTGGTCTTAAAAGGTTTGTCAAGTTCTTGCATTCTTTTAAGCTTTTGGTGCTTTTCATTATCCTTTGGCTTTTTATGTCCTTGGAATTACAAAATCCAACCCCTGGAAAAGAAAGGGCATTTGTAATCTACACTAAAGATTCCGTGCAACTGGAAGTTGATTTGATTTTTAATTCCAGCAATGAGCCAATTCAGTATTACTGTTATGTAGTTACCCCGGTTTGTGAGGAAGGCGTATGTTATAATTTGCTCGCCGAAGTATATTGGGATCTTTTAGGCAATTTCGTGGATTATACAGAAGTGCCATTAGATCCATTTACAAAATTTGATCATATCAAGTTTACTGCGGACGATCATGTTATAATGAAAGAAATACTAAAGGACAAAACCTCTCTACTTGCAAATTATAAGGCCGAGGACTTGGTAGATCACAGTATTCAAATTAAATCGGATGTTATAGATGGTGTTGCAGGAGCCACCTATAAATCACTTAGTGGAGCCGTGGTACGCGGAGCGGTCTACAGTTCACATACCCTGTGGCACATAGTAAATGGAGACGTGGCGGATAAAATTGTGGCCCATACCGAATCTTTGATGAATGAGGAATTATTGGTTTCAATGTTAAATTCCGATAATTACCATCTTCAATTCTATGCCTTGAACAAGATTGCTTCCGAGGATGAAAAGTTTACACCCTACCTTATTGGTTTGATATCTAAGGGCAGTTCATATGTCCCGTATTTCGCTATTGAAAAAATACCGGACTGGGCATGGTCATCAGTCAAATATCAATCGCAAATAATAAGTCTTTTAAAAAAGGTGGAATTTAAAATGCAAAATGAAATACTTAATAGGCTTGTAGATAGAGACTTGGAAGGGGAGTCACTGACTGTTTTGGCCTCTAATTTAGGTTCTTTGGATAAATCCCAATTAAAGAAGGCATTTAAAATACTTGACCGCAATAAAGACAAACTTACATCTTTATCAATTAAGGAAATTTTATTACTATTGGATTCCGAGGATAAGGAGATTTCCAAGGAGGCATATCAATTTTTGAATACCCATGAACACCAATTTAGGCCTGTTTCCAAAAAATTGAATGATTATAGAAAAACATTAATGTCAAATTATAATAATTAAAACAATGACAAAAAGAAGAGGATTTATGAAAACCATCGGATTGGGATCCGGTGCTTTTTTAATGGGCCCTATATCTGTCTTTGGCAAAGACGCCGTGGACGGTGCGGAATTATTTGGAAAGCATGCTGAAAATTCGAATAAAGCTCAAACTCTTGTAGATACAGATGTCTACAGGAAAAAGTTTTACGAAACCGATGTGTTGATCGCTGGAGGTGGTATGGCAGGCATATGCGCCGCTTTGGCCGCCGCCAGGAATGGCAGCAAGGTAATTCTTATCCAAGATAGATCAAGGTTGGGAGGGAACGCCAGTAGCGAAATAAGAATGCATATTTCTGGAGCCAGCCAGTTAAATCAAATATGGAGGGAAACCGGTATTTTGGAAGAACTTGTATTGACCGAAGCCGTTCAAAACCCTCAACGCTCCTATGAAATGTGGGATTTTATTTTGTACGATAAGTTAATTTCTGAAGAGAATATAACCCTATTGCTGGATACAGCACTATACGATGCTGAGGTAGTAGATGGAAAAATTAATCAGATTATGGCCCTTTGTTCACCTACCGAGGAGATTTCCGTAATTAAGGCTAAATTTTATGCTGACTGTACCGGTGATGCCACTTTGGCGGCTCAAGCGGGCGCACAATATATGCGTGGAAGGGAAGCAAAATCAAAATGGGGTGAATCTCTGGCCGTAGATGTTGAAGATCAAAAAACAATGGGCAACAGTCTTTTGTTTACGGCAAAGAAATATGATAAAAGTATGCCCTACACGCCTCCAAAATGGGCTAGAAAGTATACGACAAAGGATTTTTTGCATCGCAATATTTCAACCTATGAATACGGTTATTGGTGGTTGGAATTAGGTGGTGAAATTGATATTGTACGTGATGGCCAACAGAATAGAAAGGATTTATTGGCAGTTCTTTTTGGGGTTTGGGATTATATTAAGAATTCGGGGAATCACCCAGATTCTGAAAATTGGGCATTGGATTCCATAGGGATGATTCCAGGTAAAAGGGAAAGTAGACGTGTGGAAGGTGATTATATCATGAAACAGGAAGACGTACAAGCAGCTACACTTTTTGAAGATAGAGTAGCCTATGGAGGATGGCCTTTGGATGATCACCCCCCAGGTGGAATGGACACCACTGGAGAAGTACCATATGTTTCCATTCCACTAAAAGGCCCATATTCTATTCCGTTTAGGTCGTTATACAGTAAAAATATAAATAATCTGCTGGTTGCCGGTCGAAATATAAGTGTTTCACACGTGGCCCTATCTTCCACCCGGGTAATGGCTACATGCAGCACTCTTGGCCAGGCCATTGGAACTGCAATGGACTATTGCAATAAAAATGGGATACTGCCTACTGAGCTAGGAAATAGTGCTGAGCATATAAAAATACTTCAACAAATATTACTTAGACAGGACCAGGCACTTCTTGGTGTGAAAAATGAGGATAAAAATGATTTGGCCAGATCTGCCAAGATTTCAGCTTCATCTGAAACTGAGGATGGCCGAGCTATAAATATAATCGATGGGTATAATAGGGAAGTTGGCGATGGCAATACCCATAAATGGTGTGCTAATATTGAAAATGGTGAGCAATGGATATTGCTGAGTTGGAAAAAACCAGTCAAAATCAATAAAATCCAGCTAATGTTTGATACCGGATTAGATCGCTTTTTACGCCTTTCTGCACAAGACTGGGTAAATGACGACCAAATTAGGGGCCAACAGCCTGAAACTGTGGCGGATTATAGTATTGAAGTAAAGGGCAAAAATATTGACAAAGTACTCCTTAACAATGAAAATAATTTTTTAAGACTTGTTAATCATAGTTTCGATCCCATTGAAATAAAGCAATTAAAAATTAGGGTGACAAGGACCAATGGAGACCCTCTGGCCAAAATATTTGAAGTGCGTTGTTATCTTGAATAAATGAATTTTTATATTTAAACTTGTTTTTGGATTATTGTACTAAGAATTACAAATTAGTATTTATTAAGGTACTTTCTCAACTCTACAAATGTTATAAAAGAACTTTAACTTTTGAATAATAATAAGCAATGTTAAAGGTTAAAAAAGGTATTTATTATGTCTTGTGAGTAATTTGTTATTTTGTTTTAACTTATCCCGTAGACGAGAAAAATAATAATGTAACTTAGAAGAAATGAATATATCCACATTTCGCCATTTATAAATTTACCAAGAAAATATAACTAAAATTTAAGCTGCTATCGCCCTAGGGGCAAACCCATGTTTTAAAAATCAATTAAAATAATATGAAATATCTGATTTTAACTTTGTGCTTTTTCAGTATAAATTTAACGATATCCCAAGATTTGTTGCTGGAAGCGGAAAGTTTTGACGATAAAGGGGGGTGGGTCGTTGACCCCCAATTTATTGAACAAATGGGTTCTTCCTATCTTCAGGCCCATGGCATGGGTGAACCAGTGCAAAATGCGCAAACCCAGGTGAACTTTAAAAAGAATGGTGAATATAAGGTTTGGGTACGAACCAAGAATTGGGTACCGGGAGAATGGGAAGCACCGGGAAAATTCCAGATAAAGGTAAATTCCTTGGTGTTGGAAAATACACTAGGCCTCCGTTCTGGTTGGGGTTGGGAATATGCAGGAGCTGTTCAGATAACGAATAAAAAGAATACTTTGGAACTTGTAGACCTTACAGGTTTCAACGGTCGCTGTGATGCCATCTATTTCACTACTTCCGACGTGGAACCACCTTCATCCATGAATAAGTTGGCCACTTGGAGGAAAACTGTTGTTATGGAGCCGTTGGCACCCAAAGTTACCAAGAAATATGACCTAGTTGTTGTAGGTGGAGGAATTGCTGGTTGCGCAGCGGCTATAGCGGCCGCAGAGCAAGGGCTTCAGGTTGCGTTGATCCACGATAGGCCTGTTTTGGGAGGTAATGCCAGTAGCGAAATTAGGGTACATACCCTGGGTATATATGGTAATTTTGAACGGATTCTTAAAAAGTTGGATACGGAACATTATCCCAATGGATCTCCCGAAGCACATAAAGACCAAATAAAAAGAGATAACAATGTAAAAAGTTATGATAATATTTCCCTCTATTTAAATTGGAGGGCGTATGATGCAAAAGCTGTTGAAAGTAAAATCAGTTATGTAGATGCTCGTCAAACAGCATCAGGAGAACGTATACGCTTTGAGGCGCCACTTTTTGTGGATTCAACGGGAGATGGTTGGATAGGTTTTTGGGCTGGTGCAAAATTTTCTTATGGACGTGAAAGTGTTGATCAATATGGGGAAGAATGGAAAGAGCATGGGGAATTATGGAGTCCAAAACAACCCGACAATGCTGTAATGGGATCTTCGGTGCTTTGGCGTTCCTATGAAGCGGACCAGCTGGAAGAATTCCCAGAGGTACCTTGGGCCATGCCTGTGGCCAGGGATTATGCAAAGGTAAAAGGGGAATGGCAGTGGGAGTTTAGTCGTAATGACCTTAATCAAATAGACGATGCCGAGGAAATTCGCGATCATATGCTGAGGGCTATTTATGGTTCTTTCGGCAATGCAAAAAAATTACCTGAAAATGCCAATCGAAAATTGGAATGGGTATCCTATCTAGTTGGTAAACGCGAATCCAGAAGATTGGTCGGGGATTATATATTTACATTGAACGATGCCAAATCCGGCCGCTCTTTCCCCGATGGGGTTGTGGAGGAAACTAGGGAAGTGGATGTTCATTATCAAACGGTGTTGGAGGATGAGAAAAATCCTGACTTTATTTCAGAGGCGCTTTTTTATAAAACTCCTAAATATTATATCCCTTACCGAAGCTTGTATTCAAAAAATATAAGTAACTTATTTATGGCCGGTAGAAATTTTAGTACCTCCCACGTTGGCCTGGGTGGACCAAGGGTAATGAGGACCACGGGGCAAATGGGTGCCGCTGTAGGTTTTGCGGCATCACTTTGTAAAAAGTACGATGTAAATCCTAGGGATATTTATACAGGGTATTTGGATGAATATATGGATCTAATAGAAAAACAAAAATATATACCTATTCCAGAATCCAAGAAATAGTTTGTAAAACGCCTCTGTATCCATGAAAGAAGTATGTAAATCATCATGAAAATAATAATTGCTACTTTACTATTTTGTGGATTGGGACTTGTATGGACTCAAAAAACAGACGTGACTCTTAATGGTGTTTCCCAACATAAAACGCTCAGTAAAAAACCGGAGTTCTTTGCCTTGGAATGGCAGGAAGGTTTGGTGTTAAAAAATAAACCAACCCCATATTTTATAGAAGTAGAGACCTTGGGCAATCAGAACGTTGATATCCTTGTTACCGCGCAGAATAGACCAGTACTATATACAGTTGATATTTGTACTCCGGTCTGTGCAGATGGCGAATGCAGGTTAATGTATCTTACACTTTATTGGAATTTATTGGGAGCATATGCTGGTTATGATAAGGTGGAAGGCCAGACATTGACGAAACATGATCATGAGGAATTCTTGGAACAGGATTATGAAAAATTGCATCACTTATTAATGGATGACAATTCAATTCTGAAAAGAAAGAAGATTGATGAGTTGGTGGAAAAACCCGAAGATTCAGAACTCGACGGTGCAGACGCCAAAGCGGGGGCTACAATAACCGAGGTAAAGGAATCTGTAGTAGATGGGGCTCTTTATTCCTGTTATGTAGCTTGGAATATAGCGCACGGAACCATTAAGGGAGAACTACAGGATTATACCACATCCAACTTTGATAAAGAAATGAAGGGCTATATGCTCATGAGCAACGAGCAGGATTATCAAATGTATGCGCTTAAGTCTTTGAATGATGAAGAGTATATTGATTATGAGGACCGAATAGTACAAATTTTCAATAAGGGTATTCCCTTGGTCCGTACGTATATTGTACAAAATCTTCCTAAATTGTTCTGGGAAACCGAAGATCTCCAAATGCCTTTTTGGGAAAGCTTTGCTGCAGTAGATATTAACAATAGAAGTTTGTTGTTAAATCATATTCAACAGGCTCCCGTTGAGGTTTTGGTTTTATTGGGCGGCAATTTGGAGCTAATGACAAAAAATCAGCTCAAAGCTTACCTGGCGGCAATTGAAAAAAATGAAATGGCTAATCCACAAATTAACGCACAGCTTTTGCGGTTTACAAATTCGGGTAACCATACTTACGCCTATATTGTAGCCGAATTTTTGGAAGAATTTGAATAAAGGGGGTAGGGGAATGGGCCTACAATAAATTTAAAATAGTAAATAAAACATAATTTAAATGATATCATTCCTATTATCAATTGTAGCTTTAATACTTGGTTATTTTACGTACGGAAAATTTGTGGAACGTATTTTTGGCGTGGATAAGGATAGGGAGACTCCGGCCGTTAGGCTTAGGGATGATGTAGATTTTATGACATTGCCCACTTGGAAGGTTTTTTTGATCCAATTTTTAAATATAGCGGGTTTGGGGCCAATTTTTGGTGCTATCGCAGGTGCCATGTTCGGACCTGCAGCCTTTTTGTGGATTGTACTGGGGAGTATTTTTGCAGGGGCAGTTCACGACTATTTTTCAGGAATGCTGTCTATAAGGCACGATGGACTGAGCATTAGCGAAGTGGTGGGGATTTATCTCGGTACCACCGCTAAACAATTTATGCGTTTTTTCTCTGTAGTACTTTTGATATTCGTAGGGACCGTTTTTTTGGTGGGACCCGCAAAAATAATCGATGGTATGACCGGGAATATCTTGAGCGTTTGGATTTGGGTAGCCATCATTTTGGTTTATTATATTCTTTCCACATTATTGCCCATAGATAAATTAATAAGCAAGCTTTACCCCATATTTGGTGTGGCCATGTTACTTATGGCCGTTGGACTATTAATAGCCCTTTTTTTTGGGGATTATAATATTCCTGAATTGGTGCCCAGTAATTTAAGAAATATGACCAATGACCCTGAGGCAACTCCATTGTTTCCAATTCTCTTTATAACCATTGCCTGTGGTGCCATTTCCGGATTCCATGCTACCCAGTCTCCATTAATGGCACGCTGTATGAATAACGAAACGCTAGGAAGAAAGATTTTTTACGGAACAATGGTAACGGAGGGCATTGTAGCATTGATCTGGGCTGCAGCCGCTATGACCTTCTTTGGAAATGTGGAAGAATTAAATGGGGCAATGCTCGCCAACAACAACAACGCAGCTTGGGCGGCCAATGAAATATCACTTAACATGTTGGGTAAGATTGGAGGGGTATTGGCTTTGTTGGGAATTGTAGCGGCTCCGATTACTTCAGGAGATACTGCCTTTAGGTCTGCTCGTTTAATACTATCCGATATTTTCAAGTCCAACCAAAAAAAAATATTGAACAGGCTACTTATTAGCTTGCCGCTATTTATCATAGCCTTCGCACTTACACAGATTGACTTTGGAATAATATGGCGCTATTTTGCTTGGAGCAACCAAACCTTGGCCATGATCGTGCTTTGGACAATTACGGCTTATTTGATCTATGAAAATAAGGCTTATTGGGTTACGCTATTACCTGCAATTTTTATGACTATGGTATGTAGTACCTATATTTTAATTGCCCCGGAAGGTTTCCAATTGCCAAACGAAATTTCTTATATAGGAGGTACTCTAATAACATTGACCATTACAATTGCATTTTGGGTATATACTTCCCAAAAGAAAAAAGTCTTTGTTGGGGTATGAAGCAGAAAAATAGAACGCTACCCCTTAAAAGAGGGTATAAATATTAATTTCACAAATAACTCAGCCACCATTTATCCCGATTATTTGCTTTATAATTCATGTATTTTTTGCTTAAGGGATAGAGGGCAAGTATTAGTCCAACCCAAACCAAATATACGATCCATAGAGAATATCCATAGGTAGCCAGTTTTTCATTCATAAATACATCGGCAGTTAGTATCATGTCTTTCCAATTACCGCCAAAAATTAGAATCCCGGCTATGGCCACTAGATGAATTACCAATACATGTAGAAAATAATAGAAGAAGGGAACTCTTCCAAAAACCATGAAGAAATTGGAAATGGAGTTTTTTACATTTTCTATGGCATATAGGAAAAGAAGGGCCGGCCCAATCGTAATTAGGAGAAAAGCCAGTGAAGGTGGGTATTTTGTTACATTGAGAAAGGATATAATAGTTTTTGTATTTGTGTTCTGCGTGGTCCAGGGCACTAAATCTCCATAGATATTTAATCCTCTCAATACAAAGAATAATCCCAAAGCCCCTATTCCTATTCGCAATAACCATGATCGTCTTAGTTTTGCATCAAAGTCATTTACGTAAAGCTGTCCGAAACAATAACCCAAGGCCATTAATCCAATCCAAGGGATAACGGGGTAATGAAACAAAATCATTTTATCGGGTCCGAGTACTAATGTTTGATTTTGGTGCAATAGATATCAGGTTATAGATTGCAGGCTGTTGCCCTGCATAACAATACCATCCAAAAGATTATGTCCTAAAATAATTACCAAACCAATAACAAGAATAATCTTTTTTGGTAAATAAATAAGAAATGATAAACAGATCATACTAAAGCCTATGGCCCAAATAACTTGAAGAATGGGGAAACTGTAAGTAAGATCAAACGTCCAGATTAGGTTGTTGACCACGATTTCCATGAAAATTAACCAAACACCCCTGGTTAGCAAAAATATTGAGAGTTGTGCACTGGTTTTATTTCTGCCGTACAAAAAAGCAGAAGTTCCGGCAAGAAATATAAATACCGGGGCACAATAATGGGTTATAAAGCGTGTAAAAAATAGAATGGGAGTAGTAGTTTCCACATCTGTGGGGTCAATAAAAAATGAGCCGTAGTTAAAATAGTCCCTAACATGGTCCAAAGCCATAATAACCATGACCAAACCCCTTAATATATCAATAGATTCTATTCGGTTGGTTTTTGGTTTCATAGATAAATTGCCAAATTAAATTATATATACCCTACTACATAAAATGCGTAAGCTTTGTGCATATTACAATTGGTACTCTCAATTTATTTTATGGCTATCGCCGCACTTGTTGGTCCTTTCAACGGCATCAATGAAGTTGATTTAAATCCTGCCTCGAGAGCCATTTTATTAAAATCCGAAAAGGAGAAATCATATCCTTCGGCGGTTTCAATGAGCATGTTCAGGGACATTAAAAGTCCAAAGGTATTCTTGTTTCTTTCGGTGTCGATAATGTTTTCAATAACTACAAAGGCACCACCTTTAGGTAGGGCGGCATAGGCTTTTTTGATTAGCATCTTTTTGTCGTTGGTGCCCCAGTCATGTAAAATGTTGCCCATGGTAATGACATCGGATTTTGGAAAATCTTCGGTAAAGAAATCCCCTGATGTTATTTTTACCTTATCCTTTAAACCCATATTCTGAATGTTTTCCTTTGCAATTGGTTCTACTTGGGGCAGGTCCATGGATGTACATTGCATATGTTTATTGTTCATGGCAACGTGTGCCGCTAAAAATCCTCCCGCCCCACCAATATCGCACAGGGTCTTGTAATTGGAAAAATTAAATACATTGGCAAATTCCATAAAATTCCCCATTTGTACCCCGGCCATAGCTCCAACAAATTCCCGAAGTTTTTTAGGATCGGCATAGACCGCTTCAAAGATAGGCTTCCCACCATTTTTGGTTTCATTTTGCGGTAACCCTGTTTTTAGCCCATCCTCCAAATCGTTCCAAAAAGGGTACAAACGGTTGTTGCACATTTCCAAAATTCCACCTATGTAGCTAGGTTTGTTCTTGTCCAGAAAGAAATCGGCATCCTCCGCATTGCTGTAAAGAGCAGTTTCCTTTATTCCTTTTCTTTTTAAAAAGCCCAAGGCTACCAATGCATCCAAAAAATCATATAGGCTTCGCGAATGCAAACCTAGCCTGGATTGAATGTCCTTACCTGATAATTCCCGTTTCGCAAGAATGGTGAAAAGGTCCATGTTTACTGCAGTAAGCAGGGTCTTGGTGCCAAAAAAACCGGTACCGACCTGCATGATTTTTGAGGGATCTAGCGTTATCTGTGTTGTTGTCTCCATGATGCATAGTAATTAGGTTAATATGTCAGTTGTATTTTTTAAAAGTTGGTAATCACTATTAAATATGTCATCTATTTCCGCTGAAATTTTCATTTCATTAATTGTAACGCCGCAATTTTTAAATATCATTTCTAAATCCTGTGCCTTCTTGTCTTTCCAAAAAGCGGCTTTTGTATAGCCAATGGCACATACTTGGTTATTTTGTTCAAAAACCTGACTGTGATATACCCATTTGTCATCCCATCCTTCCAGGATAAGGGTAATTGTAAAAGTTGACCAAATTTTTAAAGGTTTTTTATATATGATTTTTTGAGACCCCAAAACGGCATACATCCCTTTTTTTACAGTATTATCAAATAGTTTTGACCGAAACATTTTTTCAAATCGAATGAAGTCCATATAATAAGCGTACTTGGCATTGGACATATACCTGAAGGTGTCGCAATCTAAAATGCTTACCCTTCGTTTTCTTGTTTGATTAGAAGTAAGATCAACTTCCTTCCAAAATAATTTGGAACCTATAAAAACATATAATAGATGTAACCAGTAATAGACCATTAAAATTTTGTTGATTTTTTTTCTATTCTAGTGGGTTCAGTTGTGGATTTTATTTTTATTCTATGGGGGAGCGTAATGTAATCTCTTTCAATTTATTGCCCTGCCTTTAAATAAAGAATAGAAATGGGGTTTAAGGTCCGTTTTACAGCGCTATTTGTAATGATAATATGATTGGTTCCAATACGGTATGTTTATCTTTAATGGACTTGTTCTTTGGGTCGTTAATAATAGCACCAAGCTTATCCATGTCAGCATCCTCAAAAACCAAAACCACGGAATTAGGGTCATTTGTGTCCTGAAATGTCCTAAAACTGGATACAACAGGTGAAAATAATTTTTCTCGGTCTTTATGACCCTTAAGCCAAGTATCAATGTTACCTACCTTATGTCGTGTTACTATTGTTTGTTTCATTTTAATTGTTTTTAACTCTTTTTTTGTGAATATTGATTACCTTATTTTTTAAATGATTTACAAATATTTTAGATTCGCAACCATTTGGTTTTTAGAATGCTATATAGTCGGATAGCACAGTTAATTTGATTGTGATTTTATTGGTTTGCCTTATTATTATTCCGCTTTATGCACTTCCATTTCAATTTCGATCATAAATTCAGGAAGAGCCAATTCTTTTACCCCTAGCCAGGAACCTGTTGGGAATTGCTTTTTGTAAACTTCGTTTCTATAAGCGGCAATTTCAAGAAACTTGGGCATATTGGTGGTGAACACATTTTCTACAACCACATCATCGAAGGTGCAACCGTAGTGCTGTAATATTTTTTCCAGATCGGAGTAACAATTTTTCATTTGTTGTTCCAGATCTCCAATGGCCGTTGGATTGCCTTCGTCATCCATGCTCACTGCTCCTGAAATCTTTATTTCGTTCCCGATTTTTACGGCATGTGAGTAGCCATAGGCCTTCTCTACCTCTGGACGAAGCAGAAAATACTTTGGAGCTTCCATCTCAATAGTAGGTTTTGGCTGTTCAGCTTCTTCAATGTTAATTTTTTCTTTGCAACTTAAGCTTGTTGTCAAGGCAACTATTAAGAACCCGACGGTTAAATTCCATTTTGCATTCATGCTCGTTTTAGGCTAAGTGGTTATAATTTTATAATTATTTTGGCATAGGCATTGAATACCCCAACTGTTCGTATACTACTAGATTGTCATAAAAGGCGTCTTCGCGTACGGCTTTTCCTTCGGTGTCGAACATCCAAACACTAAAACCGTGGGTTTCAATTTTTTTGTTGGTAGGTGGATTTCCCATGAATTCCCCTTTGTTGGTGCCGGTACATGTCCAGTTGAGATAGGCCTTATTGCCATCAATTACCGTTTTGTCCAAGCTTACCTTAAAATCAGGAAATGCATTGTGGTAGATATCCATAAAGTCGCCGTAATCGGATTGTTTTTTAGCAATGGGGACACCATTGGCCGTTCTTATGACATTTTTGGCCAAATTGGCATACATTAATTCCTTATCATTCGCATTCCAAGCTTTGGTTACATTATCTATAGTGGCCTGTATAGCTTTTTCATCGGCAGACATGCTGTTTTTCATTTCGATTTCTTGGACGGCAAGGACCACAGCCGTGGGATCCCACATCCCAACTTCCCGAACAATTTTGCCATCTGCGAAACGATAGGTGAGGTGTATGGGAATGTTGACTACCTGACCATTTCCGGTTAGGGTACCTTGCCAATCCAACCAACAGTTTACCCATGTTTCCCCATCATCCGTAAGCACCATTTCATATTCTTGGTCCTTATCAAGGAAACTTCTATTGGAGTATGCCATATCCCTTTCTTTGTGATAAGAAATAACCTCCTCAGGTGTTAGGGCCGTCTCCTTGCTATTGTAATATGTCTTTGAAGTATCGGCATAGATACTGGTGTCATATGTTTTATTATTATAATTATCGATCAATTTCTTGACGGTATTAATTTCAGGTGAACTTTGAGTATACCGCTGAGGTGCCTTTTCTTGACATGCAGTTATAAAAGCTATTGCCAGCCCAATAATTAGTAATTTCTTCATAATGTTTAAGTTTTTTATTAGTTCCTGACGGGATAAAAATTCCCGTCAGGATTTGTACCAAGGCTATTTTTTGGTTAATTCCGGAATTTCTTGATATATCTCGTCGGAATGGGTAACTACGTATTTATTCCACGACTTCATAAAGGCCATGCGTTCTTCTTCATTGGGCCACGCAGTTTTCATCAATTCATTCTGCATATTGGATGCGGCTTCAATATCGTTCCAATTGGCATACTCACTAATGACAACCAAATCGCGTAAGTCGGCACCTGATATATGGTGGAACACTTTTTCACTGATTACCTTGTCGTTTTTGAAGGTTATTTTTTCAGAAAATTCTTTTAAATGGGCATTGAGCTCTGCCCTGGATCCATTTTCGGGTATACTAAGCGTCCAGGTGGTTACAGTATAATAATGTCCCTCCTGTGCAGATGCAGATGTTGGGATAAATAAGGCAAAGACGATTAGGGCACCGATAATTGATTTCATTGTTGTCATAATGTTGAATTTAATTGTTACTATTTTCATTTTTATTCTTTCTAAAAAACAGGTAGGGGGGGCTGTAGCAATGGTTTGGTTTATTTTCTTTTAAAAAGTGCTAATTCAAATTGAAAATTTCAAATTACTTTTACCGTAAGGTTTCTTTGAAACCAAGTTCCTACCTGTTTGTGAATTTAATTTGATGGTGTATAGGCTAAATCGGGATGCATTTCTCCAGTCTCCGTTTCATATTTTAGGACGTAACTGAACACTTCATCAAATAGTTTTTTTCCTTCTTCGCCCAATAATGCTTCATTTTCCTTGGATTTTTTAGCGTAGTCCTCGGCGTCTATTGCCGAAATTACAGCGAGATAGTAATCGCCCATATTACCAAACCCATTGTGGTATATGCGATAGTACTCTTTGGATCCTTTTGAAGTATAAAGGGCTTTTAATTCCTTCAGCTTTCCCTTAAGATTTTGAATGTTGCTAGGGGTAACATGTAAGAAATGCCATTTTCTGTAGTTTTGCCCTTCTGTAGTTGTACTAATCCCTTCAGGCATATAAGTGAGTTCTTTGTTAAGGTAAATCATATAATCGCCATGTTTGTCATAGCATTCATTATACCGCTTAAAAAGATTTCTAAAGGCTTCCTCTCCCATTTTTTCAGACAAGGGAGCCATAACGTTCTTGTCTAGTTCTGCCATGTTTTCTATAGGGGAAATGTTGAAATACCTTCCGGTAGAGGTCGATGCCACTTGCCAGCTAATGTCCTGTAGATTATGCTTTTTACAGGCTTCCATAAAATCTTTGGATACCTCGTTGTATTTTTGAATCATGGAAGGTTTTACCTGGTCTTCATGGACATAATAGGCCTGATTTTTCTCCGCTTGTGCCAATGCAGGGCAGGGAGTCAACAGTACCAATAATACAAAGACAAATAATTGATTAAAGTTTTTCATAATTTTTAAATTTTAGTTTATAGTGTTGCTCTTAAAATTTCTTATTTGGGAGAATAGGCCATATCGGGCCTCATTCGGCCTTCAACAAGCTCATATTGTATCAAGCTGCCCATAAAATCATTAAAGGTACTTTGCCATTCCGGCCCCATTAATGTATTGTTCTCGGTAATTTTGTTGGCGTAATCCGCAGCATCCTTGGCAGCAATGGCCACCATATAATAGGCGCCTCTGTTTCCAAAGCCACTATGGTAAACCCTATAATGTAGTTTAGACCCTTTGCTTTGAAATAATTTCTTTATAGCTTGAGCTTTTTCCTTAACCATTGTGGCGTTTCCTGGTGTATAGTAGTAATAATGAAACTTTCGATATTCTTGTCCTTCAGGGGTTTGGGTAATTCCGTCGGGCATATAGGACAACTCCTTATCCATTTGAATAATGTAATCGTGTTCAACGTCGTAACACTTGTTCATTTTATTGAACATGGCAGTCATATTTTCAGGGCCCATTTTTTCGGATAATGTTTGGAAAACCGGACGGTCCACATCAGCTATGGTATTTATTGGACTGATCCACATGTAACGGTTGTCCACGGTATTCGACACTATTACCTGAAGACCCTGGATATTGTGTTTTTTCATATTATCGGTTAGTTCTTTGCAAACAGTTTCATATTGCATTACCATGCTCGGTTTTACAACATCTTCATGCACCCAATAAGCCTGAAATTGGTCATTGCCCTGAGCAATACCTGTTCCTAGCCAAAATATGCAGAGCGCGGCCGTAATTAAATTATTCCTAAGTGTTCTCATGACATTTATTATTTAATGGTTCGTACATATTGCTTGTGCAGGGAACATTTAGTTACTACATTATTCTAGAATTGGAGCTACTAGGGAGTATCCCAATTGTTGTAAAAATTCCAATTCATTGTAAAAGATATCCTCTTGATATATTTGTCCTTCTTCGTTAAAATACAGATGTGAAAATCCGTTTATTTTAACTTTTTTTCCAGTAGCAGTTACATCGGCAAATTGACCTGTATGGGTTCCATAAAAGACCCAGTTGACATAACCCTCATTTTCACATACATTACTGTTGCTCAATGAAATATTATGGTCTGGGAATCCGGTTGTATATAGGTTTATTCTTGCCTTTAATTCTGATTTATTGGTAACTACAGGTATGCCGTTCATGTTTCTTATATAATTGTCCGTTACCATCCCATTAATTTCCTCTTCATCCTTAATGTTTAGATATGCATCTATAGATGATTGAAGCTTATTTTTTTCAGTAATCTCCTGGCTATCATTATTTTCTGTTATTATTTCATTGCCCACAGTTTTTGAGTCGTTTTTGCAGGAAATACAACCCATAACCATAAACATAAAAAGTATTACTGGTGATTTCATGACTATTAAATAACTACATACCTGAAACTAATTAATTGGTTTTTGGGTTGATAATCAATCCATTTAGGACGGAGGGCTTGATTTTTTGTCCGAACAAGCGGTTTTAATTACCCTATGATTTATGTAAATAATATTCGTATATTTAAGAACCCCGGCTTTTAAAGTATATCATAGATTTAAAAAATGGGTAAACACTACTACATAGCAATTTTCATTACTATCTTCTTTAGCTCATTGTTATCTGGTCAACTTATAGATTTTGATAGGGAGATTCCTTACCAAAAGGTGTTTGTGGATACTGATAATTTTGGAGCCTCCTATTTGGAACACTTGGAGAAATTTTATGAAAGCGCTCCTACGGATACACTAAAATTCGAGATTCTAAACGATCTTGCCTATTACTGGCATACCAGAAATCTGATAAAGGCCTTAAAATATACCAAGTTGGGATTGGAGCGTACCCTTGAAATGGAAAATAGGTTATGGTATGGCCGATTTCAGATTACCCAAGGGGCTATTCTTTTACGTATGGAAAAATTGGACAGTGCCCAAATAGTATTGGAAAGCGCCAAAAGTAAGGTGTTGACCAAGGACCTTGCTTTTTTAAATACACAACTGGGGTATGTTTATGAACGCCGGGGACAATTGGACAAGGCTGCCGATTATGCCATGGAAGCTTTGAGATTTGGGGAGGAGCAAAATGACAAAAAGGCTATTGCGCTTGCTTATAGCGACTTAAGCAATATTTTCTGGAAACAGGCCAAATATGATAAAGGATTAAAATATGGTATTAAATCCATAGTCCTTTTTGAAGAACGCGGGATTACTGATCTTGATTATGATTTTACCCTTTATGTTGTAGCCAACAACTATCTTAAATTAAATAGGTATGAGGAAGCACTAAAATATTTTGAGCATTCTTTGGCCATTGGGGAACGTTACGGATTCTATAATAATTTGAGTGATGTTTATATCTCATTGGTGGATTTATATGCCTATTTAAACAATTACAAGAAAGCTGAAAAGGCCGGACAAAATGCCGTTAAATATGCCGAATTGTTGGAGAACCGATTTATGCTGATGCGTTCCTGGCTATCCATTGGAAAAATGCAGAATCTACAGGGAAAATATAAAAAAGCAATAGAAAGTCTTCAAAAATCACTTAATGTAGCGACTGATGATTTTGGCGATGAATATTATTTGAGTCAGGCATATGAAGCCTTGGGGAAAGCGTATGCAGGCGACCATAACTATATGGAGGCTTACAAAGCATTTTCAAAATATGACGGGCTAAAAAAAGAAATCTTCACGGCAGAATCCGATCAAAGAATTGCCTTGTTGCAAACGGAATTTGAGGTTGCACAAAAAGAAGATACCATACTTCTACAACAGGGAACTATAAAAAAGCAACAGACCAACCAGATCTTGACCTCGATTATTACCGGATTATTATTGTTTCTATTGATCTTGGGCTTTGTAGCCATTAAAAACAACCGAAGAAAGAATGTATTGTTGCAACATCAGAACAATGAAAAAGAATTCCTAATAAAAGAGATTCATCACCGGGTTAAGAATAATCTTGAGGTGGTTTCCAGTTTGCTGTCTCTCCAATCTACCCACATTGGCGACCAAAAAATAAAGGAAAACATGCACCAAATCCAAAATCGGATCCAGAGTATGAGTATGATACATCAAAATTTATATCAGGGAAAAAATTTGGCAAGTATAGAGATGAAGAATTACTTCAAAATTTTAGGAGATTATGTACTACACTCCTACGGTTGCGGACAAAGAATCAATATGGTTTATGAAATGCAAGAGATCGAACTAAATGTTGATATAGCAACGCCTATAGGATTAATAGTTAATGAATTGATTACAAATGCCTTAAAATATGCTTTCCCAAACAATCTTAAAGGAACTATTACTATAGGACTTGTACAGAAATCCGATCATTTAGAACTCAAGGTTAACGACAATGGCATTGGTATCAAGAATGGAAATATGGCAAATGGAACAGGGTTTGGTACGCAGTTGATAGCACTTTTAACCAAGCAATTGGATGGTAAAATGGTGTTACGCCAAAAGAAAGGAACTTCAGTTTCATTTGAATTTCAACATCATAAAGCAGCCTGATTATGAACCAAAAAACACGTATTTTAATTGTTGAGGATGATATGATCATCGCTGCAAATATATCTGTCCAACTTTCCAATTTGGGATATGAAGTCATGGGCATTGAAACGAGGGGAGAGGAGGCCATTTTACACGCTAAGGCAAATACCCCTGATATCATTTTATTGGATATTAACCTAAAGGGAGCAATTAATGGAATTGAAGCGGCAATTGAGATTCAGAAATCCAAAAGGATTCCCATAATATACCTTACGGCCAATAGCGATGAAGCTACTTTTACCAAGGCTAAGGCTACACACCCTTATGCCTTTATTTCAAAACCCTTTAATAATTTGGATTTGCAGAGAACCATTGCCTTGGTCGTAGATCAAATACATGAAAATAGAGCAGAGGTAAAAGATATCTCTGAACATTTTGAAGTTATGGTAGACCGAATTTTCGTTAGACATAATGGACGAATGGTGAAGTTACTGTTAGACGAAATTCTTTATATAGAGGCCGATAGAAATTACAGTAATATAATAACATCTAGTGGGAACTACTTGATCAGTACAACCCTTAAGGTTGTTGAAAAGGAAATTAAGAGCCATATGTTTATTAGGGTTCATAGATCTTATATGGTCAACATTGCCAAATTGGATGTGGTTGCCGATAACCATTTGGAAATTAATAGAAAAGTTATACCCATAAGTAAATCTTTTAAAGAACATCTTCTCAAACACTTACATACTATTTAATATAGTTGGTTCAATGCTTTGGTAATTTTAAGCCTGCCTACGGACAATAATAACTTCTATTCGTCCTAACTTCTTGATTATTATTAAATTATTTGGTTAATATAACATTCCATTTTGTTCAAGCGAGCCAATGAATGGATTTTAATTTGGGTTGTGATTTTGAAGAAGATTTATATCCGAAAGAGTAGCATTAACCAATAACACCTAATAATCATGAAAAAAATTTTGATTCTATTCGCATTGTTGTTAATGGGCAATTTGGCTATTGCTCAAGAAAAATTGTATTTGGTATTTGAATTTATGCAAGTGGACAATGAACAGGAAATGGAGTATAGCGCCACGGAAGAGTTTTGGGAAAAAATTCAGTTACAACGTGTAAAAGCAGGTGATATTATCGGCTGGGACCTATGGGCGCTGAGTCCAGGGGGCGAACAGCAGGGATTTCAGTACTTGACCGTTTCGCTATATAACGACCAGGTAAAGATGATGGACGGTAGCAGTTGGGCACATTTGATGGACAGGGCCAAGGCAGCGTATCCGAAAATGTCGGAAACCGATCTTGACAAAAAATTAAACCATTCCTCGACAACCCGAGACTTGGCGGTAAGAATATTTGCAGAAGAAATTGCCACTACCAAAGGGGAGTTCAATATGTCTTTGGGTACGGTAGCCCAAATAGATTTAATGAAGGTCGACTTAATGAATTACGATTCATATGAAAAGGCTGAGATGGAAATCTTTCAGCCCATCCACCAAAAAGTTGTAGATGCTGGTGGAAAAGGCAATTGGGGTTTAATACGCTTTATTAGCCCTATAGGAAGTGATACCTACGCTTCCCATATGACCGTAAGTATGTTTAAGGATTATGAGCAGGCATTGAACCAAAATATTAATTGGACAGAGGGGGCAACCCCTGCATCAACCAAAGCCATGGAAGAAGGTATTGGGCTAAGGGACATGAAATATGTATATATGGCCAAATTGATCAGAAAAGCACGTTGAGCAATTTTCCTGATTATTTTATTATAATACAGAAGAACCTATAACGTAATTTTATAGGTTCTTCTGTATATGGTGGCCAAGAAAGTCTAGTTGTCCGGAATAGCGTTACATTAAAGCGTTACATTAAATAGCACAAACTTTATTATTTTTTAATAGAAACGGAGGTTTCACCTTTCCCGACAATAATGATATCGGCCATATCCAGGAATAGCCCGGTTTCTACAATACCAGGAATTTGATTTAGGCGGCTTTCCAAGGAGGGAATATTGGTAATATGCGCAATGTCAAGATCTAGAATAAAATTACCTTCATCCGTGATAAAATTTTTACCATCCTTTATTCTTAATTTAGGCTGAAGCCCCATTTTGTTCAACAACTGCTCAATTTTCTGTGTGGCGAATGGAATGGTTTCCACTGGTAGTTTATAATTGCCCAATCTTTTTACCTCTTTTTGCGAATCTGCAATTATGATGACCAAATCGGAATTATAGGTCAATATTTTCTCCCTTAAAAGGGCGCCTCCACCTCCTTTTATAAGTTGCATATAGGGGTCAAATTCATCGGCACCATCAATATAGACATCAATTGAACTGGCATTTTCCAAAGTGACAAGTGGTATTCCCTTTTCAGTTGCTAATTTTTTTGTGCTTTCCGAGGAGGGTACTCCGACTATTTTTAGTCCGTTTAAAACTAGTTTCCCCAATTCATTAACCATATGGGCTGCAGTAGAACCTGTTCCCAATCCCACAGTCATGCCACTTTTAATATATTTCACTGCTTCTTTGGCAGCTATTAGTTTTTCTTGATCTAGGCTCATGTATCAATATTTTTGAATGCGAATAATAAATACTTTTGGGTTTTACTTTTTCATATGTTTCATGCAACTGGCAATTGCCAAGGAACCAGGCTTATTGGTTTTCTGTAGTTCTTCCAATATTTTTGGATGGTCCTGTTGCCTTGTTTGAGACAATTTATAGGTAGCTTGAATATCGGTAATACTGATTTGGAATCCTACGATACCCTTAATTTGTTTCATGGTATTCTTGGATAGATTATTTATGGAAATGGGATCTGAGGATTCTTTTTCATATTTGTCCACTAATTTATGTAGGGAGGCGAGGACGGCAGCTTCCTCCAATATTTTTATTTTCCCGTATACATGAACAGCAATATAGTTCCAGGTGGGTACTTCCTCTTCCTTATACCAAGATGAGGAGACATAGCTGTGTGGACCATTAAAGATGGTAAGGACTTCTTCGTCAACCTTAAAGGCCTTCCATTGGGGATTTGCTTTGGAGATATGCCCCACCAGAATATCCTTTCCTTCCTGGTCCAAATCCAACTCTAGGGGGATATGTGTGGCCCAAGGCTTCCCATTGGTTTGGTTCACCAATATTCCAAAACTGTTTTGCTTTATGAATTCCTTTACTTCTGTTAGGCCTTTATTTTTATAATGCGATGGGGTGTACATATCATCAACTAATTGGCAATGGTCATTAGAATAGGCAAATGGTCCGAAATATGTTTGTTATTGGGCATCCTGTCATCAATATGGGTATAGGATAGGACGTCAACATTTTGTACAAAAAAGTAGTCTATTCTATTTTCCATAATTCTGTCCTGATCAAATCCATTAAAGGTGCCAATAGGACCATAGAATGGTTTTTGTGATACTTCCATGGCATCTGTAAGGTTATCTTTTAAATATTGAATAGGCTCGGTGTCAGGGGTTAAATTTAAATCGCCCATTACGATTACAGGAAGCTTGGAGGTATTTATTTCATTTATTTTTTTATAAATGAGTTGTGCGGAGTTGACCCTGGCCTGCATTCCCCGATGATCAAAATGGGTATTGAAGACCCAAAATTGTTTTTTGGTCTTTATATTTTCAAACAGGGCATAGGTACAGATTCGCTCCAAAGAGGCATCCCATCCTACCGATACTTTTTCGGGTGTTTCGGACAACCAAAAAGTATTCGTTTTAAGTATTTTGAATTTATCGGTATTATAGAAAATTGCCGAATATTCGCCTTTTTCTTGACCATCATCTCGGCCAACTCCCACATAGGAATAGCCGTTTAGGGCAGTATTTAAGTAGTCCACCTGATGGTGCAGTCCCTCCTGGATACCTACAATATCCGCCTCATAATGCCGAATGAGTTTCGCCAATGACGCTTTACGGTCGTTCCAATTGTTGATGGTATCTCCAGTATTGTCATACTTAATGTTATAACTGATGATGTTTGTAGTTTGGGATAGTAAGGGTAGTGGAATAGCAAAAAGGACCAAACCAATTAGGAGCGTAGTATATAACTTATTCATTTGATATTTATTCTTTTAAAAATTAGGTTGTTTTAAAAGAATAAATATCTTGAATTTTTTAAATACCTGCTAATTATCGGGGATTTATATCAATAATCAATATGGCCAAAAACCGATTAATTTTTAAATATTAATCCCTTTTTGGTCTGTTATTGCCATTCCTATTATGGTTGTTATTTCTACCGCCCCTTGGATTGGAATGACCTGTTCTTGGTTTTTGCCTATTATTGTGATGTTTTTTTTCTACCAAAGGCACCTCTTCGGATCCATCATCCACAAACGGATGGTCCTTTATTACGGGAACCTGCTGGTTTATAAGTTTTTGTATATCCTTTAGATAAGGTCTTTCTTCTGCATCGCAGAAGGATAGCGCAATACCACTGGCACTGGCCCTACCTGTTCTACCTATACGATGTACATAAGTTTCCGGAACATTGGGCAAGTCGTAATTGATGACCAAGGCAAGTTCCTCAACATCTATTCCCCTAGCGGCTATGTCCGTTGCAATTAGCACCTTTAATTCACCATCCTTAAAATCGCCCAATGCTTTTTGTCTAGCATTTTGTGACTTATTTCCGTGAATGGCATCGGCCTTAATATCGGCCTTGGCCAATTGTTTTACAATTTTATTGGCGCCATGCTTGGTCCGTGAAAAAACAAGGGCAGAATCATTGGGCTCCCTTTCCAAAAGATGAATCAATAAGTTTGGTTTATTTTTTTTGGTGACAAAATAAACACCTTGTTCTACTTTTTCGGCTGTGGCCTGTTGAGGTTTAATGGTAACACGGTCAAAATCGCCCAAGATCTTTTTGGATAGTTCCACAATAGCCGGGGGCATGGTGGCGGAGAAGAATAGCGATTGTCTATTTGAAGGTAGTTTGGCTATTATCTTTTTTATATCGTGGATAAAGCCCATATCCAACATTTGGTCGGCCTCATCCAAAACGGCGTACTTAATATCCCTAAGGGAAATAAACCCTTGATTCATTAAATCCAGTAACCTTCCTGGGGTGGCTATAACCACATCAACTCCCTTTCTTAGGGCATCAGTTTGCCTTCCCTGTTTAATACCTCCAAAAATTACAGTGTTTCTTATTCCTGTAAATCGAGAGTAAGAGGTGAAACTTTCTCCGATCTGGATGGCCAGTTCCCTTGTAGGGGTAACTACCAAGGTTCTAATTTTTCGTTGTTGTTGATTGTCTTCCCGTTCCATAACCATTTGTTGAATGATGGGGATGGAAAATGCCGCCGTTTTACCGGTTCCTGTTTGTGCGCAACCCAATAGGTCCTTGCCCTTAAGTAATATGGGAATGGACTGTTCTTGTATTGGAGTTGGATTTGTGTAGCCTTCTGCCGTTAGGGCTTTTAGGATAGGCTCTATAATACCTAAGTCTTTGAATGTCATGTAGTATGTAAAATAAGTGGCAAAGGTAGGGGATTAGTTTGGATAAACAGTTTAATTCAATAAATAGACCTAGAGTCCAGCGGCTGCGGCCTCTGCACATCGTTCACCGTCCATGGCCGCTGATACTATTCCGCCAGCGTAACCGCCACCCTCACCACAGGGAAATAGTCCCTTGATTTCTGGATGTTCCAAATTTTCTTTTCTGGGAATGTTTACCGGCGAAGAGGTTCTGGATTCCACTCCCACAATATTGGCTTCTCCAGTGTAGTAACCCTTCATTTTTTCTCCAAAGGCGGTGAAACCAGTACGTAGTCTGCCACCAATCAATTTGGGTAAAAGCGAATGTAAAGGAGCGGATTTTAGACCCGGTTGATATGAAGTCATATTTAGATCGTTGGACAGTTTTCCTTCAACAAAATCAGTTAATCGCTGTGCAGGAGCAGTTTGGTTCCGTCCTCCTGAGGTAAAAGCCAATCGTTCCAAATCTTTTTGGTATTCCAACCCTTTCAATGCACCAAAGTGTTCATATTTATGAATATCAACATCCACATTTATCTCAACAACAATTCCCGAATTGGCAAATAAGTTGTTTCTCTTGGAGGGCGACATACCGTTGACGACCACTTCTCCAGGAGCCGTTGCCGCGGGAACTATAAACCCACCCGGGCACATGCAAAACGAATATACCCCTCTATCCTTAACCTGTTCCACCAGACTATAGGAAGCAGCCGGAAGCAACTCGTTGCGTTCTCCGGAACAATGGTATTGAATGCTGTCTATAATATGTTGTGGGTGTTCTACCCTTACCCCCATGGCGAATGACTTGGCTTGTATGGCAATTTTTTTGTTGTTCAACAAATAGTATATATCCCTTGCGGAATGCCCTGTAGCCAAAATAACTCTGTCCGTGGGCATTTCGGTGCCATCATGCAAAACGATTCCTTTGATAGCGTTATTGAGAATCTTAAAATCGACTACCTTGGTTTGAAAGTGTATCTCCCCTCCATGTTTAATTATGGTCTCCCTAATATTCTGCACCAGTTTGGGTAATTTGTTGGTGCCTATATGTGGGTGGGCATCTATTAGGATTTGATCTGTTGCACCGTGAAAAACCAAGTTTTCGAAGATTCTCCGAACATCGCCTCTTTTAAGGCTTCGGGTGTACAGTTTGCCGTCGGAATAGGTGCCTGCACCCCCTTCTCCAAAACAGTAATTGGAATCTTCGTTTACGATATGATCTCTGTTAATGGCCTTTAGGTCGCGCCTACGGTCCTTAACATTTTTTCCCCTTTCCAGGACGATGGGTCTATATCCCAATTCTAAACAGCGTAAAGCGGCATACATGCCTGCAGGTCCAAAACCTATTATATGTATTTTTTTGGCTTTGGAAACATCTTTGTACTCAAAGCTGTACTCATTATTTTTTGGTGCAGGTTGGTTGATGTAAACTGAAACCTTATAATTGAAATATATGGTAGATTTCCGCGCATCGATAGATTTTCGAAGCACTTTGATCGTTGAAATTTCCTGAATGTGGGTTCCCAAATATTTTGCAGCTTTCTTTTTCAGGATATCTTCTACTGATTCTTCCAATAGGGTGGTCCTAAGCTGAATGTTTCTTACCATAGCGCAAAATTACTTTAATTAAAGTAATTATTTATTCAAAAAATTATTGGGCAGGCTCCTAGGCCCAATGTTTGGTTAAACTTTGTATTCTTTTTTATAGGACATCGGAGTTCTTTTCGTAATCGCCTTGAACTGTTTGTTGAAATTGGATAAGGTTTGGAATCCGCTCTCATAGCATGCCTGACCAATATTCATTTTTTCTTCGATCAAGAGTTTGCAGGCATAACCAATCCTAATCTCACTTAAAAATTCCGAAAAGGTTTTATTGGCATGGATTTTAAAATACCTGCTGAACGAGGTAGGCGTCATATTGGCCAAGGAAGCCACGGTGTCCAACTCTATTTTTCCTCTGAAATTTTTCATTACGTAGGCGTGTACATTATTCATTCTTTCCGTATCACCTTCTTTTAAGGAGTTGGTATAGCCGGGACTGGCCAATAAGGTAGTTTCCGTTGTGTTGGAAAGGCAGTTTAGTATTTTGAACAATTCCAAAACGCTGTCCATGCCTTCAAGATGTAAAAGATTGCTTAGCATAACGCGAATGGAGCAGGCTGTTTTGCCGGTAATATCCAGCCCCCGCAGGCTCTTTTGAAACAATTGCCTAAGTTTGATCATTTCTTCCTTTTGCAAAAGACTGTTGCCTATAAAATCCTCGTGAAAGTATACCACAATTCCCTCTGACCATAAATTCTGCTCTACTGTCATGCCTTCATTGTCACTCCGCCACATATGCGGTAAATTGGGACCGGTAAAAGTGATGTCCCCCTCCCTAAAATGTTTTACATGGTCACCAATAAACCGAGTGCCACTGCCTTTTAAGACCATAAATAATTGATATTCCGGGTGAAAGTGCCATATAGGGTCAAAATTGGGTTGTCGCAAAAGTTTGGCTACAAAGGCGTGGGAGTTTGGAATGGGCGATTTTTGTAAGGCAGATTTCACTTAGAAATAAGGATTGAATTGATTAAAAAAGAACAACAAGTTTTTAGTATGAAGTCGGTATTTTGTAGTTTTTTATCTGTAAATATAGGTATAAATCTAATCCTATGATATAATATAGTCAACTTTGGATAACATATAGTATTCTTTATGCCCGTTTAATGGTTATCATTGTTGAACACAAATAAAATTTTATCATGAAAACCATAATGGCACGTCTATTCTGTTGGCTAATAGTTATTCTAACCCTAGCAGCTTGTAATTCTTCCCAGAAGAAAAAGAAGGACGATCAACCTAGACGAATAGAAATGTTGTTCCTAGGCCATGCCATGGAGCACCATAATTCTAGGGTCTACATGCCTATATTGGCCTCAGCCCTAACGCAAAGTGGTATTAATATTACCTATACAGAGGAGGTAGAAGATCTAAATCCGGAAAATTTGGAACTTTATGACGGGGTAATTATTTATGCCAATCATGAAAGTAGGTTTCCAGAACAGGAAAAGGCATTGCTGGATTATGTTGCCGAAGGTCATGCATTTATCCCTATTCATTGCGCGAGCTTCTGTTTTAACGAGTCTGAAGAATATGTGGAGTTGGTAGGAGGGCAATTTAAATCACACGGCACGGATACCTTTACGGCCAAAGTTATAGATAAGTCACACCCTATCATGCAGGACGTGGAAGAGTTCTCCACATGGGACGAAACCTATGTTCATGATAAGTTGGTCGATGATATTACCGTCTTGATGGAGAGGGTGGAAGGTGAACATCATGAACCATGGACTTGGGTAAAGCAATTTGGCAAAGGCAAGGTATTCTATACAGCTTACGGTCACGATGAAAGAACTTGGAGCAAACCCGGATTTCAAAAACTTATTAAAGAGGGTATTCTCTGGGCGGTAAGTGACCAAGTTAAAAAGAACTGGGAGGAATTCTCCAAGGACATACCAAGTCTGAGTTATAAGGAAATGGCCAATATCCCCAATTATGAGAAAAGAGATCCTGCCCCCAAATACCAATTGCCTTTGTCACCGGAGGAATCGGCTAAATTAATTCAGGTCCCACCTGGGTTTAAGCTGGAACTATTTGCTTCCGAGCCAAATATTATTAACCCTATAGCCATGAACTGGGATGAGAAAGGTAGACTTTGGGTGATAGAGACCGTTGACTATCCCAATACCGTGCGTGATGACAAAGGCTCCGGAGACGACAGAATAAAAATTTGCGAAGACACGGACGGGGATGGAATAGCCGATAAGTTTACAGTCTTCGCCGATAAATTAAATATACCTACCAGTTTTACTTTTGTGAATGGAGGGATTTTGGTTTCCCAAGCGCCATATTTCCTGTTTTTGAAAGATACTGATGGCGATGATATAGCAGATGTAAAGGAAATAGCTATTAATGGCTGGGGTGTCTTTGATACCCACGCCGGGCCATCGAACCTTCAGAGGGGAATTGATAATTATATCTACGGGGTAGTTGGGTATTCAGGGTTTAAAGGGATTATTTCCGGTGAAAATTTTGAATTTGGTCAAGGTATATATCGTTTCAATAAGGACTTTGGGAATTTCGAATTTCTGACGAATACGAGTAACAATACTTGGGGTTTGGGGATTACCGAGGATAATTCAATTTTTGCATCCACCGCTAACAATACCCATAGTGTTTTTATGGGGATACCAAATAAGAGCTTAAAAGATGTGGCAGGGATATCACTTAAGGGAAGTACAAAAATAGATGGCCATTACGCCATGTTGCCTATTACGCAAAATATAAGACAGGTTGATGTTTTTGGGGGCTTTACAGCCGCCGCAGGGCACCATTTTTACACTGCCCGAAGCTTTCCACAGCAATATTGGAACGCCTATGCCTTTGTTTGCGAACCAACGGGCGGGGTAGTTCATATTGCCAAAATTGAAAAAGATGGAGCCGGATATATAGAAAGGGATGGGGGTAATTTAATGGCCAGCTCGGATGAATGGGTTTCCCCGGTGGAGGCCAAAGTTGGGCCGGATGGTGCGGTTTGGGTATTGGACTGGTATAATTTTATTATTCAACACAATCCGACCCCTAACGCAGATAGTGGAGGATATGATGCCGTTAACGGACTAGGGAATGCCTACGAAAACCCCCTACGTGATAAATCCAAGGGGCGTATTTGGCGCATTTTACCCAATGATAGTGAGGACAAAGAATCAGTGTCCTTGGATAAGAACGATTCAAAAGGTTTGGTAAAAGCCCTTTCCAATGATAATATGTTTTGGCGAATGACCGCCCAGCGTTTATTGATTGAAAATGGAAATACCGATGTTGTATCAGATCTTATCAAATTGGTAAGGAATGCCGAAGTGGACGCTTTGGGACTTAATCCTGGGGCATTACATGGTTTATGGACTTTAGACGGACTTGGTGTTGTTTCTTCCAATGTCGAGGCAATGGAGGCCGTCAAGACTGCCTTAAAGCATAAATCAGGAGCGATAAGAAAAGCCGCCATTCAGATCTTGCCAAAAAACCAGATTATAGATGCGTTGCTGTTGGAATCCAATTTATTGAAGGACAAAGACCCTGAGGTACAATTGGCCGCCCTTTTGTATTTTTCCGAAAGGGAACCTAATGCTGAAATTGGGAGGCAATTGTTTGAGTTGAGTAAGGACGGGCAAGTTGCGGCCGATGACTGGTTGGCAAAGGCACTTTACGTGGCCGGTAGTAAACATCATCAAGGATTTATCACTGCATTCATGGCTTCCAAGCCTGATTTTAAAGTTGGATCATCCATTACAGATCAAAGACAAGTAATGGAGCTTGACGATTCCAAGTGGGAAACTATGCTCCTTCCGCAGTTAATTGAGGATGCTGGATTGCAGATGGATGGTATAATTTGGTTTCGCAAAAATGTTGATGTTCCTTCCAATGTTGCTACCAAGGCGGGTACCATTTCTTTAGGCCCTGTAGACGATTCCGATAAGGTCTATATTAATGGTACGCTGGTTGGAGGAACTGAGAAAGATTATCAGGCCAATAGGGTATATCAGATTCCATCCGGGGTCTTGAAAGCCGGTAGTAATTCCATTGCCGTCCGGGTCGAGGACACTGGTGGCGGGGGTGGAATTTGGGGCAAAAAGGAGCAAATGTTCTTAAAGACTGGCCAATATAAAGTCTCGTTGGCAGGGGATTGGAAATATGAAATTGAGTTGGATTTTTCCAAATCTGCCAAGAACCTCTTTGCCGATAAGTCGCTAGCGGAACTCCTGGTAGAAACCTATATCAATAAGGTTGAATTGGGTGAGGAAAATAGTTCGGTAAGCAGTTCCAATGCCATTGTTGTTAATATCAAGACTATTAAAAACGAAATGAAATACGACATAACCGAATTTGTGGTAGAAGCGGAAAAAGTTGTAGAGCTGGTTTTTGAGAATACGGATTTTATGCAGCACAACCTTGTTATTACCAAATCTGGTGAAAAGGAGAAAGTGGGCATGGCCGCCGATAAAATGGCAATGGACCCCAATGGTGCGGAGAAAAATTATGTTCCTGACATGCCTGAAGTGCTTTTCGCCAGTGCTATCATAAACCCTGAAGAAAAGGTTGTATTAAAATTCATAGCTCCCAAAGAACCAGGAGATTATCCATTTATCTGCACCTTTCCTGGACATTGGCGAATAATGCAAGGAGTTATGAAGGTAGTCAAGGCAAAATAGACGGTATAAAAACCTCTATATTTTTAAAGTATATAATTGTAATATAAGTTATTGGTGTAACTTATTTAAAGTAACTATTCTAGAATGATAAAAGATGTAAAATACGGTGTAAGCACTTGGCTTTGGGAATCACCGTTTAATTCACAATCCATTGCCCTGTTCCCTAAAATTAAAAAATTGGGGTATGATCTGGTGGAAATCCCAGTAGAAGAGCCGGATTTAATTAATGGGGAAGTGATTAAAAAGGCATTAAAGGACAATGGGCTACAAGCGGTTGTTTGCGGTGCTTTTGGGCCATCAAAAGATCTGACCCATGAGGATGCCGCAGTACATCAAAATTGCTTCAATTATATTGAAAAATGTTTTCAACTATGTAATCTGTGGGAGGTAGAGTTTTTGGCGGGCCCCATGTATGCTGCGGTAGGTAAGGCTAGAATGCTTTCCAAAGAAGAAAGGAAGCGGGAATGGGACCTAGCGGTGAGCAATGTGGCAAAGGTTTGTGCAATGGCTCAGGATCACGGGGTGTCTATAGCTTTGGAACCGCTAAATCGTTTTGAATCCGATATGGTCAATACCGCTGAGGACGTTATGCATTTTATAGCGGATGTCAACCATAATAGAGCCAAGGTGTTATTGGATGGATTTCATATGACCATTGAAGAAGGGAATATTGCACAGGCTATAAAAACGGTAGGTGACAAATTGATACACGTTCAGGTTTCGGAGAACCATAGGGGAATTCCTGGTACCGGATTAACGCCTTGGGCCGATTTTGCAGAGGGCTTAAAGGCTATTAATTACAAGGGGGCCATTGTGATAGAAAGCTTTACCCCGGAAATTAAGGAATTGGCTGGAGCCGTGTGTATTTGGAAAAATCTGGCCAAGAGCCAGGACCAATTCGCCTCTCAGGGAATCGATTTTTTAAAAAGGACATTTAATTAAAATTTAGATAAGATGAGTATTAAGAAAGTAAACATCGCTATCGTAGGTTTGGGATTTGGAGCAGAATTTATCCCGATATACCAAAAGCATCCAAACGCCAATCTTGTGGCTATTTCGCAACGAAACGAAGTCAAGCTAAATGAGTTGGCAGATGCGTTCAATATTGAAAAAAGATATACTTCCTATGATGAACTGTTACAGGACCCGGAAATAGACGCCGTTCATATAAATACGCCTATTCCGGACCACGGAATTCAATCTATAAAGGCCTTAAAAGCCGGTAAGCATGTTGCTTGTACAGTACCCATGGCAACTACCGTGGCGGAATGTGAGGAAATTGTGCGCTTAACGGAAGAAACCGGCCTCACTTACATGATGATGGAAACTGTGGTTTATGCCAGGGAATTTTTATTCATGAAGGAGTTGTATGAAAATGGTGAATTGGGAAAAGTACAGTTTTTAAAAGCCAGTCACCAACAAGATATGGATGGTTGGCCCAACTACTGGCCTGGTCTGCCTCCAATGCATTATGCAACGCATTGTGTAGGGCCAGTTCTAGCCCTTACAAGAGGGGAAGCTGAGTACGTTTCCTGTTTTGGGTCGGGAACTATACGCGAAGAGCTAATACCGCATTACAACTCACCATTTGCAGTGGAAACCACTCATATTAAATTTCGGAATTCAGATTTAAGCGCCCAGGTGTATAGGTCTCTTTTTGATGTAGCTAGACAATATCGCGAAAGCTTTGAGGTATATGGGTCAAAGAAATCGGTGGAATGGCCCTTGATTGAAGGGAAACCATTGGTGGTGCACACGGCCAAAAAACCGGAACCGGAAATCCCAGAGGAAATGGAAAGTCCGGATTTTGCAAAATTATTGCCCAAAGAAATACAGCATTTCACTACCAAGGGGGTGTACGACTCGGAGGAGCACCAACACCTTTCATTTACGCAGGGCGCTGGTCATGGAGGGTCGCATCCACATCTGGTACATGAATTTGTAAATGCCCTGGTTCAGAACAAAGCGCCTTACCCCAATGCCAAGCAGTCTGCCAATATTACCTGTGTCGGGATTCTGGCTCATGAGTCGGCGCTTAAAGGCGGAGAGATCATTAGGTTGCCCGAATTTACATTTTACACTAAATAGCTTGTTTTTAGAATTTTATAAGCATTATTTAAAGTGATATTTTAAGATGGTTAGCGAGTGATTCAATAATTTAGTTTTATGTAAATTAACGGTTTAAGTTATTTTTTTTACTAAAAAAGCACCGTCCATATTAAAATATTCGCTAAATTTAACATTCATAAGTAAGACTTAAAAAATGGTTTTTTGCTTGCTAAAGACACTATTTTTTAACTTTTAAAAGAGGACGTAGGGGTGCGTCCTCTTTTTTATTTTTACTTCCCTTATATATTACTGTAGCTGCAAGTTCATTAATGATTTATATTTGAATCCATTTCAATTTCATATCTAGCGATTGAGTCAATTTTATATTTCATTAAGAGTCTTTTGCCAGTGGATAAGCCCGTCATTTGTATTTCATAAGTTAAGACTAATAAAATAAGGTATTAAACAAACCTAGTTTTTATTATTTCAAAGAGGACGTAGGGGTGCGTCCTCTTTTTTATTTTAGGTATATCCATAACTCTTTGTTGTTGAAAAGGGTCAACTAATTAAAATTTCAAGACCTGTCTCAGGTCTATATTTTATGTTCGAGTCTGCTTTTATATTATAGGTTAATTCTTGGTGCCTCCCCCTCTGTGAGCCCCTCTGTGAGTACAACAATTCTGGGATTAGGTGTTATAATCCACCTAGTGGCTTTATTCAGATTTACGGTTTGAGTTAATTTTTTTTCAAAAAAGAACGTTTCGTAGGAGAATAAATGTTAAATTTAACATTCATAAGTAAGACTAGAAAAATAAGTTTTTAAAAGAAACTATTTTTTACATTTTAAAAGAGGACGTAGGGGTGCGTCCTCTTTTCTATTTACAATAATTTCTTCCCTCAGCCCATCCCCGGAATATAACAACTGGGTAAATTCAATTTCCCTACGATTTTAGATTAATCCACATTTGTATAGTTGGAAAGGAAACAAAACCTTGTTATGCAAAAAATCATATTGGTCATTATAGCAATAATCGTTAATCAAATAGCGTCCGGACAGGATGAAAGTAAATTGCAAGATGACGATATATTGATACTTGTAAATCAATGTTGTAACGAAGAAAATATAGATCCTAAATCGCTATTGGAAATATCCTTGTTTTGAACGGAGGATGACCATTCCAATGTAGTGGATATAGCTTTGTCGTGGGATCTTTTTGTTAACTTTAATCCTAGATAGTTCCGTGTCTCCGATAGTGGAAAAAAAATATGGGATTAATTATGAACGGCCAGTAAATTATTATCAATGATACGATTTATTAAACATTTAGGCAATGCAGTGTTTATTGGGACATTGATCTATTTCATATTTCTCGCCGTATTCTTTTTTATGGGAAAATTTGATGCGGGTTTCACTTACCAGAGGGCTTTGGAGGAATATTATGGAAATATGATTTTTGCGG
Organism: Arenibacter sp. F26102; assembly: GCF_023015865.1. Classification (GTDB taxonomy): domain Bacteria; phylum Bacteroidota; class Bacteroidia; order Flavobacteriales; family Flavobacteriaceae; genus Arenibacter. The sequence continues at coordinate 136,934 of NZ_JALKBC010000010.1, forward strand.
TAATCCTATATATGGTAAATGCCTATTGGATCCAATTCCTTTTAGATAAGTACAAAAATCAGTTTTATAGAAGAAAACGCCTTTTAATGGGTATATCCGGAAATATACTGCTCTCCTTGGCAGGAATATTCATTTCCCGTTTAATTCTGCGGGTGGGTATCGAAAAAATACCGATTTCTGATTTTATGAATGCTGAGAAACTCGAATATTATAAGGTTTCGCTTTTTCTTGCCATTCTAATTTCATTGATATTCTATTTGGCGTGGTATTTTAAGTATCGTCAAGAAAATAAGGTAAAGGAGCAGAAAATAATTGCTGGTACTGCTTCCGCCAAGTTTGACGCTCTTAAGAATCAATTGGACCCCCATTTTCTTTTTAACAGTCTAAACGTGCTTACGAGTTTAATTGAGGAGGATCCGGAACAGGCACAGAAATTCACTACCTCACTTTCAAAGGTATATCGTTATGTCTTAGAGCAAAAGAACAAGGATTTGGTAACTGTGGACGAGGAGATTGCTTTTGCCAAAACTTATGTTCGATTATTAAAAATGAGGTTTGAGGACAGTATAATTTTTGATATCCCAGAAAAGGGAAGTGGGGCCGAAACAAAAATTGTACCCCTGTCCCTTCAGCTTTTGTTGGAAAACGCAGTAAAGCACAACGTGGTTACTTCGGCCAAGCCTCTGCATATTCGCGTTTATGAAGATGGAGGAATGCTTTGTGTGTCCAATAATTTACAGGAAAAGCAGGTTGTAAAAAAAAGTAGCGGTGTTGGACTTCGGAATATACAGGAGCGCTATCATATGCTTTCCGACAGGGAAGTTCAAATTCAAAAAACAAATTCAGATTTTACGGTTAAACTCCCGATACTGAGTCAGAAAATAGGGATTGTGGAAACTCAGAAAACATTTTTAGAGGATAAGCGCTATCAAAAAGCCAAGGAGAAGGTCGAGGCTATCAAGGGGTTTTATGGGAATCTTATTTCGTATTGTGTTGTGCTTCCTATCTTGGCTATTGTCAATTACAATACAACCAGTTTTCCATGGGTACTTTTTCCTGCCGTGGGTTGGGGTTTTGGTATTGCTGTTCATGGCATGGAGGTTTTTGGCTACAATCCATTGTTAGGCAAGAGTTGGGAGGAAAAAGAAATTCAAAAATATATGGATGATGAAAGTTTTTAAGCCACAATCCATCGCTTAAATTCAACAGTTCGTAAATTTTATTTTGAAAAAGTGGAGATGTGTACCGTATTTTGAAATAAATATAAAACATGGAAAATTCAGATAAGGAAAACAAATATTACAGGGCGAAGGAGAGAGTGGAAGCTATTAAGAAATTCTATTTGAATCTAGGGTCCTATCTTATTTTTATAATGTTCCTGGCAGCTATAAATTACTTTACCAATAAATGGCAGTACGCATGGTTTTTGTGGGCGGCTTTTGGTTGGGGGATAGGATTGGTGTTTCAGGCCGTAAAAGTCTTTGGCTTAAACCCTTTCCTCGGGAAGAATTGGGAGGAAAAGAAAATAAAGGAGTTTATGCGTGAGGATGAACCGCAAAACAGGTGGAAATGATGGACAACGACAAAAAGAAAAAAATGCTACGTGCCCAAAAACAGGTAGCGGAACTTAAGGGGTTTTATATTCATTTGGCCGTTTATCTTGCGGTGAATTTATTGATTACTTCAGTTAAAATTATTGGCAACATGAGTCATGGAGAATCCTTTTTGGAGGCATTCTGGGATTTTGGAGCCTTTGCTGTATGGTTATTTTGGGGTATTGGCCTAGTGTTTCACGGTTTAAAGGTCTTTTCCTACAATCCGTTTTTTAATAAGGATTGGGAGGAGAGACAGATTCGTAAGTATATGGAGAAAGAAAAAAAGGAATCTGAGAGATATAGATAATGGGAAAGTACAAATACGATTCTGAAAAGTATATTCGAGCAAAGAGACGGGTGGAGAATCTCAAAAATTTTTATGCACACATTGCAGTGTACGTTGTTATGAACGTTCTTCTTTTCTCTTTCAAAGTAAATATTATTGACTTTTTTGTAGAGCATGGAGTAAATGACCAAGGCTTTTTAAATTGGGTGGAATGGAATATTGTTTTTATTCCGATTATATGGGGGGTCGTTTTGTTGTTAATTGGACTTTTTTACTTCAAAATGAAACCTGTGTTTTTTAGAAATTGGGAAGAAAGGCAAATTCGAAAATACATGGAGAAATAGGGAATCCATAAATGAACCAAGCAATTAACCAACACAGATGAACGCAATAATTATTGAAGATGAAAAACCTGCCGCAAGAAGATTGGGGCGATTATTGGCTAATTTGAAGATAGAAGTTTCTGTTATGCTTTATTCTGTGGAGGAGGCTATTATATGGTTTCGGGAAAATGAACATCCGGAACTTATTTTTTTGGATATTCAGCTTTCGGACGGATTATCGTTTGAGATTTTTGAGGCAATTGATATTCAAAGTTCGGTGATTTTTACGACCGCTTATGATGAATATGCATTGCAGGCATTTAAGCTAAATAGTATTGATTATTTGTTAAAACCTATCGATGATAGGGAATTGGAAATTGCCGTTAAGAAGTACCTTTCTTTTCAACCTAAAAAGCAGAAGTTGTCGCTCGATTTTGAAGACATAAAAAAGTTGTTGGTCAACCCTTTGGAACGGGAATATAAAAAGAGGTTTACCGTTGCTGTTGGGCAGCATTTGAAAATTATTAATGCGGAAGAAATAGAATGTTTTTACAGTGAGAACAAAGGCACCTATGCTGCCACTATTGAGGGTAGGAATTATTTGTTGGATCTTACCTTGGAAAACTTGGAATCTGAACTTCATCCAAAATATTTTTTCCGGGTGAGTAGAAAATTCTACATCAACATAAGTCATGTAAAAGATATAGTTTCCTACACCAATTCTAGGTTGGAAATTAAACTAAATCGCTATAATGGTCAAGAAATTATTGTAAGTCGCGAAAGGGTAAAAGACTTTAAGTTTTGGTTGGAGTAAAAGTATTTAATTGATTGATTTTAATTTATTTAACCATTAAAAAAATGTGCTATAGGTTTTTCTTATAGTAGTGTTTTTAGATCAATTTAGGGCTATTTATCAACTCTATTGTCGTCGAAGGAGGCAGGTAGTAATTTGGGAATTAATTTAATGAATATCGGTAACAGAACTGCCCCTCCCGGAAGTATAAAAATTGCCAAAGAGGGAATACTTTTAAAAATATCCACTAGATGATTCTGTACTTTTTTCTTCTCCTCCGGGCTAAGATCCTTTACTGTGGATTTAGATAACAGGGAGACCAACTCCTTACTTTCCGATAGTTCTTTTTGCAACCGTTTACTGTTTCTGAGGATCAATTTCTTTACAATTTTAGACATACTATCGTAAAATTGTACTGCCAAATTATGGTCTTTTAAATGGGGTATTTTGTCCACATTTAAATTAAAAAATCCCGTAACATGCTGCAGCGAATTTGCAATTTGATTTTGGTCAAAACCAAGGTCTTTTCCAATGCCAAAGATGAACTCGGATTCTGTATAATCCAACGACTGATCTTCCCAAACCGTGAGGCAGGCAACATCCAGAAAATACCTATTTTCCGAAGAGGAATATATGTTGATCAAATCATTCCTATAAGAGCCATCAAAATTTTGTTTCTCACTCTCAATAAAGGTCAGTGAGGAGGCAAAAAGTTGCGCAAGCTTCTCGTCATTTTTGTTTTTCTCTTTCGAGTTTAAGGTATGATATGTGATATTTATAGTGATATGCTCCAAGCGTTGTGCATATTCTTTTATTGAATTTTCACCTTCAAGATACCTTTTAAAACTAAGGACATCTATAAACAGCAAGGAATTGGTGATGATGTTATTGAATGTCTTGCTTATTACATTGTCCTCTAAGTAAATTCTGGAGTTTAAAAGGTTTTCAAGCTTAGAAGAAGTTTTCTTTCCGGTAAGAAATTTGTTCAAAAATGAAATTCTGTTAATCCCCAAATCTTTATAAAACTTAAAGATATAGCCTAGGAAAGCTTCGAAATTTGGTTCGTTGTTTTTAAGCTTATAAGTATAATAAAGTGCAGTTATTAAATTGATCTTGGCTTTTTCATCCTCGGACAAGGGAACCTCCCTAATTATAAATGGAGGTATTTCCAGATTAATCCCATAGACAAATCCGGTACTCTTCAGTAGAGCATACAATTCTTCAAAGGAGTTAAAATAGTCGTTGTTGTCCTTTACCAGATACCCAAACTTATCGATCCAACCAGTGGCAGAAGGATTCATATATCCAAATTTTAGTGGGTAAAATTAAATTAAAATATGGGACTTCATTCTTATTGCAACCGTTTTTTCGGTAAAAGGCATTTTTAGATATTAACATATTATTAACATATTATTAACATATAAAACCAAACCCTGATATTTTAAGTTCCGTAGGTAAGGGTGATTTTAATCTAAAAATTATCGAAATTATGAAAAAGACAAAATTATTATTAGGGCTTGGCTTCCTTGCAGCGGCAGGAGTTATTTTGATTGCGGCGGATCACATTGACGCTCCTTCTTCTATGGGAACTACGGCGGATATCGCCGACTTTTACGGATTTGAGCCTTCCGAGGGGTCGGATAACACCGTTTTTGTAGTGGATCTTCAAACCAACGTAGTGCCAGACCTGGCCTATGGAAGCTTCGATGAGACAATTTTAACAGAAATCAATATTGATACTGATGGCGATTTGGTGGAGGATTTGGTTATTCAGGCCATACCTAGAGAGGGTAGAATGTATTTCTTTGGCCCGGTAGCACCTTTAAAAACAGGATTGGATAGCGAGGTTTTGATCGACTCTCCCTTGGGGAGTGTTGAAATTTCTGGATCTACAGCCATTAAGGCAACAACAGCGAATGGTACAACACTATTTGCTGGGCCTAGACAGGATTCGTTCTTCTTCGATTTCTTTCAATTCAACGCAGTAATCGGTGAGATGGCCCCAGGAGGGTTTAAAACAGCCGAGGAGGCCGTGGATACCTTCGAAGGTAAAAATACCATGTCTATCGTGGTAGAGGTGCCAAACTCCTTATTGGGAGCGCCTACAGGCCAGAATGCATTGGGGTTGGTGGTTTATAAGACTTGGGTTACAACAAACAAAAAACAATAATATTTAACTACTTAAAAGTATAATTATGAAACTAAATACAATTAAATATGCGTTACTGTCAATCTTAGGATTGGCTATATTGACCGCTTGTAATAACGATGATGACATGATGGATCCAATAGCAATGGCCATTTGTGATGATGGAATTATGAATGGAACTGAAACTGGAGTTGATTGCGGTGGTTCTTGTGAACCTTGTATAATGGCCTTGGATTTCTCTGGGAGTTTTACCCAAGTAGATCACATGGGAAGACCTGGAATAAATACGGTTTTAGGTTATGATATGGAAGGACAACCAAGTGTTAAGGATGCACAAAATAGAACTATCCCTTCGGAAATGGGAGCCACTTTCCAAGCTGGTTACGAAGCTAGATTGGAGCAATACTATGACGTATATGCCAATTTGTTGGGTATTGACCCAGAGGCCCTTAATTATGAGAATAATATTTTGGGACTGGATGCAGCCACTTTGACCGGTTATTTGGCATCTGATGTATTGGAGATTTCTCCAAACTTGCCTACTACTTATTTTAACCCAGGTACAGATTTCGATAATGATGGAAGAATTTTAGTTCCGGATGGGGATGAAGTAGCACTTACTGGTAGAACATTGACAGATGATGTCATAGATGTTTCTTTGATACTACTATTTGGAGGAACAGAAGGAGATCGTTTTGACGGTTCTGATAAGGATATGGACGGTAATCCTGATACCCCAAGATTAACTTCGGACGGAGTTTCTTTAACGGCAACCGTCTCCGCAAGTTTTCCATACGTGGGAAATCCGGAGTAGGTATTGATATATGAAATGAGCCATGATAATTTTTGGCGACTCTGTATAATTACGTGGGCGAAATGTTTTATGGCCAATTACACACCTCTGTCCGCCCGTTCCGGTACGGACGGGAATGAAGAAGTCGGGCAGGTCTAACAGAAAAATAAACAATAAAATTTAAGCAGATGAAAAGGAAGATGGGGGAGGATGGTAATAGTTCTCCCTTATTTTATGATCACCACTTAATCAACACTAAAATCTTTAATAATGAGATATTTACTTTTTATGATGGCCTTAGTTGTAATGGTTTCCTGCACACAGGAATCTTACAAGCAAATTACGGATGCTGAAGACTATAATGTCTTTCTAGGTTCCGTGGAATCTAAGAAAACGTCAAAATATTTTGAGCTTTGGAATTCCAAGATTCAGCCAGATAGCATGCAGCTAATGAGTTTTGGTATTGTTGCAGGTGAGTACAACCGGTATTTTCAAGAAACGGGAGATATAAAGCAACTTAAAATGGCAGAAAAGGCCCTTAATAAGGCAGTTGAAATTGCGGCTATTGGTAAATCAGGGTACTATAGGGCTTTGGCCCGTAACTATATTTCCCAGCACAGATTTAAGGAAGCTTTGGAATTGGCCAATTCCTCCAGGGCCATGGGCAGTGGAGTTGAGGAATCCCAAAAATTACTTTTCGATATTCACATGGAAATAGGTAGTTACGAAAAGGCCAAACATTATTTGGATAGTATTAAAAATATGTCCGATTTTGATTATTTGATACGGTTGGCCAAATGGAATGATCATAAAGGGGATTTGGAAACGGCCATCCGTTTTATGGAAAAGGCAAAGGAAAGGGCAGAATCTTCCAAGAATTCCTCTTTGATGTTGTGGTCCTATACCAATTTAGCGGATTATTATGGTCATGCCGGAAGAATTCAGGATTCTTATGAGCATTATTTGATGTCACTGAGATTGGATCCACAAAATGCCTATGCCAAGAAAGGAATTGCATGGATAGTATTTTCATATGAAAAAAATGCAAAGGAAGCATTGCGAATATTGGATTCGGTTACCAAAAATTATCTGTCACCTGATTATTACCTATTGAAGGCCGAGATAGCGGAGTATATGGGCAATAGGGCAGAAATGACAAATAATCTGGATAATTATGCCATAGAAGTGGCGAACCCGGACTATGGGGCTATGTACAATGTTTACAATGTTGGCATGTATTTGGAGCTAACAGGGCAGTACAATAAAGCTTTGAAGATAGCGGAAGTTGAAGTTAATAGCAGACCAACGCCAGGATCCTACGACCTTTTGGCCTATAGTTATTTTAAACTTGGGGAAAAGGATAAGGCCTTGGAGATTGTTGAACAACATATTGAAGGTAAAACCTTTGAGCCGGGAATACTTTTTAGAACAGCAGAGATTTATAAGGCACAAGGAGAATATACAAAGGTGAAGGAATTAAAGAATGAATTATTGGGGGCAACCTATGAGCTTGGGCCATCTATGGAGAGCAAAATCATGAATCTCTGATTAAGGGAAATTTGGTTGAACTGGCCACATTATTTAAAACGAAAGGTCAGATAAAGGTAATGTGTTTAGTGGTTTTTTAGGTGCGAACACCATGGCAAATATTGTTGTGGTGTTCTTTTTATTTGATGAGTAGGATAAGTATCCCCAACAGGGCCGCGACGATAGAAATAAAAATAAAGGTTTTACTTGTACGATCTTTTAGGGCCTTATTTTTAATTCTTTCCTTGATTTTCTTTAATTCAATTTCGGAGATTTTCTTAAACGTAAGTTTTGTTGGGAAAGGCTCGGAATCCGAATAAATATTATCACGATTATTTTCCTTAAACCGGGCCCGATTGGACGGTTTTAAAGAGCGATTCTGATTCACTCTATTGTTCATGTCCTGAATGCTTCCGCTCATCTTAAATTTTTTGGGCTATTTTTAATGTACATTAAAAATAGCCCAAAAAATCTAGTCTGCAATATCGCAATAAAACCGGTTATTGTTTTTCCCATTCCGTATGGAATATACCTTCCATATCGGTCCTCTCATAGGTGTGCGATCCAAAGTGGTCACGCTGTGCCTGAATAAGGTTTAACGGCAATCTTCCAGAGGTATAAGCATCAAAATAGGTCAATGAATTGGAAAGACCCGGCAAAGGAATACCATTTTTGGCACCATAGGCCACTAAGTTTCTTGCTGCTGCAACCGTGGATTGTACCTTGGGAACAAATTGTGGGGATAATAGGAGGTTAGGTAATTGTTTGTCATTGGTAAATGCCGTGGAAATATCTTCCAACAATCCGGCACGGATAATACAACCTGCTCTCCAAATTTTTGCGATTACCGAAAGGTCTAGGTCATAGCCGTATTCTTCTGAGGCATCTGCCAATTGATGAAGTCCTTGTGCATAAGTTGTTATAAAGGCAAAGTAAAGTGCTTCTTCTGCCCATTTAGCCATTTCCTTTTTGTCCATTATTGCCGGCTCTGGCCTGTTGTATAGCTTATCTGCTAAAACCCGTTCTTCTTTTAAGGCAGAAATTTCCCTCATGCTTACTGCTATATCTATACTGGGAATAGGTATTCCCAGGTCCATGGCGTTTTGTGAAGTCCATTTGCCGGTGCCCTTTTGTTTGGCCTTGTCCAATATTTTGTCGACCAATCTGCCATCACCCTTATCATCTTCCTGTTTGAAAATCTCAGCGGATATTTCTATTAAAAAGGACTGTAGTCGGCCTTTATTCCAGGAATCGAAAGTGGCATGCAGTTCATCATTATTGTATTTTCCTGCTTTTTTTAGAAGATCGTATATTTCGGAGGTAAGTTGCATTAGGCCATACTCAATTCCGTTATGTACCATTTTTACATAGTTACCGGCAGATTTTGGACCCAAATATGCAACACAGGGCTCTCCTTTAAATTTAGCGGAAACAGCTTCAAAAATAGGCTGAACTTCCTTATAGGCTTCCTTGTTTCCACCTGGCATTATACTGGGACCGCGCCTTGCCCCTTTTGCTCCCCCGGAAACACCGGAACCAAAAAAGTGGATTCCCTTGGCCTGTAGATAAGTTTCCCTACGATCCGTATCGGTAAAAAAGGAATTACCTCCATCAATAATAAGGTCGTTCTTGTCCAAATGTGGTAATAAACTCTCTATTACGGAATCCACAATTCTCCCGGCAGGTACCAAAAGCATAATCTTTCTGGGCTGTGCCAGGGATTTTACAAAATATTGAATATCTGTAGAGGCGTTTACTCTTTTGGTATCTTGTCCTTCTTCAATTAATGCATTTACTTTTTCATCATCAAGATCGTATCCCATGGCCGAAAAGTTGTTGTCCGCAACGTTCAATATAAAGTTACGTCCCATTACACCTAGGCCAATCAATCCAAAATCGTATTTGTTTTCCATGTTTTTTTCTTAAAGTTATTTAACAAAATAAAGGGGCTTTTGTTAAGTGTCCTTGTTTATAAATGAATAAGCTAAATTAGTTTTATCTTCGCACGATAATTCAAAAATCAAAAATAATCAATTAAACGGTTTTTAGAACCAAAGTTTTAAATTCCCAACAAATTGAACAAAACTTCCAATAAATATAATATGAACAAAACAGCAAATCAGATGCTTGTTATTTTCGGGGCATCAGGAGATTTAACTGCTAGAAAGCTGGTACCGGCTTTATTTAATTTGTACAAGGCAAAACAGCTTCCTGAGAATTTCGTGGTATTGGGGGTGAGCAGAAGTAATATGACCGATGGGGAGTTTCGGCGAAAGGTGGTTTTGGAAAGCACCTACCTTAAGGAAAAGGTAAAAGATGCCTCTTCGGATTTTATTAATACCCTTGCCGACAAGTTTTTTTATGAGGATCTGGGCGAGGATTATAATAAGGAATACAGTAAGTTGGCCACCAGGATATCCGATTTAAACAATAAATTCAGTACTGGTGAAAACTATATCTTTTATCTTTCAACCCCTCCAAGTCTATACGAGGTTATTGCAAAAAACCTCTCCCAACAAGGTTTAAATAATGAAAACAACGGCTGGAAGAGAATCATTGTAGAGAAGCCATTTGGTTACAGTTTGGAAACGGCCAAAAAACTTAATATTGGTCTTCAAACCTATTTTAATGAATCACAGATTTATAGAATAGATCATTATCTGGGTAAGGAAACCGTCCAGAATTTATTGGTCACACGTTTTTCCAATAGTATTTTTGAACCACTTTGGAATAGGAATTACATACACCATATAGAAATTACCAATGCGGAAAGCGTTGGTGTGGAAAAAAGGGGAGGCTATTACGACAAATCCGGTGCTCTGCGGGATATGTTTCAAAACCATTTAATGCAGATAGTCTCATTAATTGTAATGGAGCCACCCATTGATGCAAGCGCCCAGGAAATAAGGAATGAAAAAGTCAAGGCCTTAAAGTCATTGCGAATTATGCGCGATGAGAAAACCTTATACAGTAATACCGTAAGGGGGCAATATCTTTCTTCTGTTATAGACGGTAAAAAGGTAAAAGGCTATAGGGAAGAAGAAGGTGTGGATCCCAATTCAAAAACTGAGACCTATGCGGCAATCAAATTCTTCGTGGATAATTGGAGGTGGAAAGATGTTCCCTTCTATGTACGTACTGCCAAAAGAATGCCAACCAAAGTAACCGAAGTGGTCATACATTTTAAATCGCCACATCACCAAGTGTTTAAAAATTCTGACATGAACAACAAGGATAACCAGTTGATCATCAGGATTCAGCCAGATGAGGGCATTCTTATTAAATTTGGAGTAAAAGTGCCTGGTCAGGGCTTTACCGTGGAACGGGCCAATCTGGATTTTTATTATTCCAATTTGGCCGATAACAATGTAATGGACGCCTACGAACGATTATTGTTGGATGCCATGCAAGGAGATGCCACGCTTTATGCCAGGGCAGATGAAGTGGAAGCGGCATGGGAATTTGTTGATCCCATATTGGATTATTGGAAAAATGGCACGGATGTTAATATCTACGGATATTCTTCAGGGGTTTGGGGTCCAACAAATTCCGACCACCTATTGGAAGGAGACTTGAAATGGAGAAATCCCGGTGAAAACTTGGCCGATGATCCTGGTTTCTGTGTTATTCGCTAATAATTAATTCATAAAACAGTAATAGATGCAAATAAATATATCCCCTACCAAATTGGAGGTTGCCCAAATCTTTTCTGAATATTTGGAAGAACAAATAAAGAGTAACAAAACTACCCATATTGCCTTGTCCGGAGGTAGTACGCCCAAGGTGGTATTTGATTATATGGCGGAATACTATAAAGACGTGGATTGGTCTACGGTTCATTTGTATTGGGGAGATGAACGTTGTGTTCCTCCTACCGATTCTGAAAGTAATTACAAAATGACGGTAGAGCATTTATTGTCCAAAATCAATATTCCAAAAGATAATGTTCACCGTGTTCATGGGGAAGACTTACCAGAGTTGGAAGCTGAAAGATACGGCAAGGTCTTGGAAGGGGAATTGCCAATAGTGAACAACATACCTCAATTTGATATTGTTATCCTTGGTATGGGTGATGACGGACATACAGCATCTATTTTTCCACATGAAATAGACCTCTGGGATTCTAAAAATACTTGTGAGGTGGCCGTTCATCCAGATTCGGGACAAAGAAGAATTACCATAACCGGAAAACTGATCAATAATGCCAAGACGGTGGCGTTTTTGGTAACTGGGAATAGTAAGGCCGAAAAAGTGAGGACCATAATTACGAAGGAAGAAGGTCATGACAGTTATCCAGCTTCCTTAGTAATGCCTACCTCTGGTGATTTAATTTGGTTTTTGGACGAGGAGGCCGCTGCTCAAATCAATTAAGCGGGATTCAGATTGATTTGGACATTTTCGTTGTCCAAATCCTTCAAATGGTCATTTATTTTAAATTGGGACGATTCAAAAAGACTGCTTCTTGACATTGCCTGTTTTTTTCTTTGAATGCTACGGGTAAATCTGCGTACTCCTTGCTCATCCTCAATAATAAGTCCGGGTACCGGAGTACTTCGTCCCTCGGCATCTTTGGCTACCATTGTGAAATAGGAGGAATTGCAATGTTTCTTTTTACCTGTGGTAATATTTTCGGATTCTACCCGGACACCAATGACCATGGATGTTCGTCCCGTATAATTAATGGAGGCCTTTAAGGTGATCAATTCCCCAACTTCAATAGGGTTCAAAAAATCGACCTTGTTCACAGAAGCCGTAACACAATATTTTCTGGAATGCTTTGAAGCGCAGGCAAAAGCTATTTGGTCCATTAAATTTAATATATGGCCGCCGTGTACCTTACCTCCAAAATTGGAATGTGAGGGTAGCATTAATTCGGTTATGGATAATCTGGATTGTTTGGCTGTTTTAAATTTGTCCATCGTTTCTAATTTAAGTGTGGAGAGTTTTCCTTTTCAACGGCAGTGATAAAATATTTGGTATCACCTAACCAAAAAAAGGTGCGGTAACGTTCTATATAGGTGACTTTTACATAAGATCCCTGATATTCCTTTAACTTGGCTATAACATCGTCCTTTAAGACGGAAAAGGAAAATATCTGTGCACCGGATATTCCTTGACTTATCTCACCTTCCCATGTTTTTATAAGTATTCCTTTATGACTTATTTTTATAAGTTCCCCTGAGCGGATACCTTCGCTATAGGGGACAAAATATACAAATAAAAAATAGGCGGTCATAATTAGGACCAGGCCAAGTAGGGTTAATCCGAGTATTTTTTTCATACTATTCGTTTAAGTTATCTATAGTAAGGTCAAAGGTTCTTCATTCTCCTCATCATCATCCTGAGCTCTTTTAAGTATGGTTTCGGGAATGGACTTTTTCGCCTTGGCACCCATTTTCTTTAATTTCTCTATGCTAGTGATTATATTTCCCCTGCCATCAACCAATTTGTTCATGGCTCCTTTGTATTCGGACTTTGCCTCGTCCATCTTTTTGCCCACTTTCATTAAGTCCCCGACAAAGCCCTCAAATTTATCGTATAATGCGCCGGCCTGCCTTGCAATTTCAATGGCATTTCGTTGTTGTTTTTCATTGTTCCACATAGTGTCTATGGTACGTAAGGTAGCCAGCAGGGTGGAAGGGGTTACGATAATTATATTCTGTTCAAATGCCTTGTTGTACAGAGAGTTGTCATTGTTTATTGCAATTGCAAATGCAGGTTCTATTGGTACGAACATGAGCACAAAGTCTGGACTCTCCATTTCATAAAGGTCTTCATATTTTTTGGCGGAAAGCTGGTCTACATGCCTTCTTAAAGAATTAATATGGTCTTTAAGAAATTTTTCCTTTAACTCATCCTCTGCATTCACGTATCTTTCGTAATCCGTAAGGGAAACCTTGGAATCCACGATCATCTTTTTTCCATCCGGCAAATGGATGATCACATCGGGCAAAACACGGCTGCCATCCTCTAAGGTAAAACTTTGCTGCACCGTATATTCCCGATCTTTTTCCAAGCCCGACTTCTCAAGCACACGTTCCAATACCAGTTCCCCCCAATTCCCTTGCATTTTACTATCGCCTTTTAGGGCCTTGGTCAGGTTTTCGGCTTCCTGCGTTATTTTTAGATTTTGCGTCTGTAAATTGGCCAATTGTTCCTTAAGGGCGGAATGCATACCCACACTTTCTTTCTGACTGTCGTCTACCTTTTTTTCAAAAAGAATTATTTTTTCTTGTAATGGGGTCAATATATTTTTAATGTTCTCCCTGTTCTGTTCTGTAAATTTGGTACTTTTTTCGTCTAAAATTTTATTAGCCAAATTTTCGAACTCCTTGGTAAATTTTTCTTGTAGTTTTTCTACTTCCCCCTTTTGCTCCCGATTCTTTAGATCCAAATTTTCCATTTCTGCCTGATATCGGACTATTCTATTGCCCAATTGTTCTTTTTCAGATTGCAATTGGGTTTTGTGCTCTTCGGCATCAATAAGCCGCTGTTCCAAAGTGGTGAGGTTCGTTCTCAATTGCTGTTCGCGTTCCATAAGGGCACTTTGACTGGATTTTGTTTTTAGATTTTGGATGTAATTCCCTAAGAAATAGCCGACTGACAAACCAACTAGGACAAGGATTACATATACAAGCAATTCATTCATGTAATTAAGGTTCTTTGCAGTAAAGATAGTGGATTGTGTTAAAAAAAAGTGGGATTGATTTTCATTACTTATTAACTCTAAAAGAACCCGTTTGGGAATCGAAAGTAATGGTGTTCGAAGGGAACAAATTTTCAAAACTTTTCTTTTCTATCAATTCACATGGCGATCCAAATGTGCTCCGGTTGCTTTCCAATATTAAAATTTTATCGCACAACTGAATCGCAATTTCAATTTCGTGGGTGGTAAAAAGAATCGTCTTATTGGTTTTGTGGGCAATGGATTTTAGTAATTTCAAAATCTGCACCTTATGGTATAGATCCAAATGTGTAGTTGGTTCGTCCAGTAATATTAGTTGGGTGTCCTGTGCCAAGGCCCTGGCGATCATAACGCGCTGTAATTGGCCATCGCTTAGTTCATAGCATTTTTTAGACTTTAACTCCTCAATCTGAAGCATCTCCATTGCTAGGGAAATCTTTTCCTTATCTTCTTGGGTAAGGGTTCCTATCCAATTGGTATATGGCTGCCGCCCTAAACTGATCAGTTCCAGCACCGTTAAATTTTTGGAGGCGATGGGTTCTGTTAGTACTACACTAATTTCTGATGCCAGCTCCTGGATGGAGTGATGTTCCAAGGGAATATTGTTGAGGGTTATGTTGCCGGATAATTTTGGCTGCACGTTACCAAGTGTACGTAATAATGTAGATTTTCCAACCCCATTAATACCTACTATGGCGGCTACTTCCCCCTTAAACAAGGAGAAATTAATATCCTGGGCAATGCAGGTCTGTTGCTTTTTGGTAGCATAACCTATACTTAGGTTTTCTATTGTTAGGGCGATATGAGGCGTGCTAGTTTCTATTTTAAGATGATTTAGTGGTAGCTAAGTTATTGGTTTTTGCGTTTTTGTTGATTGTTTTAACCAGGTATTCGATTGTTGTTGTCTTAATTTTTGGTATTAATCAGAAGATCATTTTTCTTTTCCGTATTAGCAACCAAATTACAACCGGCGCTCCAATGATGGAGGTTATGGCGTTGATGGGCAAAACATTGGCCGAATTTGGCATTTGGGCAATGGTATCGCAAATTAACATTAAAATGGCACCATAAATTAATACGGCGGGAACTAAAACTTTATGATCGGTGGTATTAAAAATTTGTCGCGTTAAATGGGGTACGGCCAAGCCTATAAAGGCAATTGGTCCGGCGAAAGCGGTTACCCCACCAGCCAATAACCCAGTAGCGATTATTATGGTATACCTGGATCGCTTCATGTTTACGCCCAAACTCTTGGCGTAACTTTCCCCCAATAGCAGTGCGTTTAACGATTTTATAGAAAAAATACTCATTATGATTCCAATCGCTATTATGGTCAATAACAAGAGTAATTGGTTCCAAGATAAATTACCTATACTACCAAAAGACCAATAGATATATTGCTGTAGTTTTTCGGCCGTGGAGAAATACGATAGCACACTTACCACCGCAGTGGTAATGCTACCGAACATAAGCCCTATGATAAGCAGGGCCATAGTATCCTTTACCTTGGATGCAACTACCATAACGGCCAATAGTACTAGGAAACTGCCGATACTTGCTGCCAAGGCCAGGGAAATATCATTTACCATGGTAAAGGCAAAAAATCCAGAGAAAATGGAAGATCCCAAAATCAATAGGGCGGCCCCTAAACTTGCGCCAGAGCTGATGCCTAGGACAAAAGGCCCTGCCAATGGATTTCTGAACAAGGTCTGCATTAATAAGCCGCTCAATGCCAATCCACTACCTACAAGTATGGCGGTAAAAGCCTTGGGAATCCTATAGTTCCATATGATGTAGCTCCATGAATCCACTTCTGTAGATTTGCCCATTACCGCATTCAGTGTTTCCTCTAAGGGAATGGAGACTGAGCCTAAGCTGATATTCACCAGAAAGCAAACCGTTAATACCAGTAACAGAAGTAAAAAATAGGCCCTATATGTTATTGATTTCTGCACTTAGTCCAAGGGTTTAAAAAAGGTGGGCGTATAATGGGGCAGCAGTTCTGGGTGAAAGATATAGATAAGATCTTTTAGGACCAAATCCGGTCTGTTGGGGGCCAGCTCAAAATAAAGTAACCCTCCTGTTTCTCCTTTGGAGTTGGCATAAGTATACACCTTATTGTTTCTGAAAGCCGCAAATTGGGCATAATGTCGGTTGGCCTCTTTTAATTCCGAATAATCGCCAAATTGTGATGGAGAGACCCAAAAATCTGCATCCTTTGCCCGTTCAATAACACTTTCCAAACTAAGGGAAAGACTTCCATTGGAGGCATTGTTGTTCCACAGATAATCTGCATTGGCATCTTCTATAAACCTGGATGCCCAGCTCTTACCGCCTGGCAAGTACCAGATATCTTTATAAAGAGCTCCACTTAGTACAGTAGGCCTGGTTTTTGCTTTTTTAGCAAGGATCTTTGCACTATTATAGCTGTCTTCAATGGCGTGGAATATGCTGTCTGCCTTTTTTTCCTTTTGAAAAAATGGTGCGAAAAATTTTATCCATTCGGCTTTGCCCAAAGGTGTCTCTTCGGTCCAATCTCCATTATAAACAACCGGAATATTGGACCTTTGGATGGTCTCATAGGCCTTATTTTTATTATTAATGCTAAATCCAACAACGACTTCGGGATTTATGGCGATGACCATTTCTGAATTTAAAGCCTCGTTATTGCCCAGATCTTTAACCATTCCTTCGTTTATCCTTTTTCTTGTCTGGGGAGACGAAACGTATTCCGTATCTGGAAATCCTATCAATTTATCAGCTTCTCCCAAAGCTTCCAATGCAGGTATATGGGTGGTGGAGGTAACTACCATTTTTTCAACTGGAATACCTATTATGGCGTTATAGGCATCCTTGTCCAAGGTAATGCTGGCCAATTTTTCTTTGGGCACTAAAGCGTATGTAAAAGTAGCTTCCGATCCAGGCCAAGGAGAAGATACCTTTATTATCGTTATATCTGAGGAGGTGCTTTCAATAGTAAAACCCTGGGCATAGTCTATTTTGGTGCTTTGTGACAAGGCGCTAGGGGAAATAGGAGTTTTTTTAGGCTGTTTGCAAGACCAAAAGGATATAAATAGTAAAAAAAGGAATTTTTTGTTCAAGAGCTTTATGGTTTTATTAAAGTGTTCAAAAGTAGTATTAATTTCTTGAATCAAAATTTATCGAAGCCTAACAAAGGTCATAAATTATTGTAGGGATACTATTTATTTTTGGGCAAATCCAAACTTATGAGAGGAGATTCCAATACATTAATTTATATCGTTGCCGCTATCATAGTCTTGCATTTTATTGTTGGTTTTCTTTGGTTGGCCTATAAACTAAATAGAAAAAAGGACAGTGATACTTCCGAAAAAAAGTATTAGTTTCGCTGCGAATTTTGGTTTTTATTCTCTTAGTGTAAGAGGATAGGATTAAAAGGGAATTCGGTGAGATTCCGAAACTGTTCCCGCAACTGTGAGCTTAGTCCGTGTAAAATGGATGGCTATCATTTCTTCTAATACCACTGCCCTATATTTGAGGGTGGGAAGGTAAATGATAGTACGCAAGTCAGGAGACCTGCCATATTCATCACTAAATAGAATAGATCTTCGGGCAAAGGGTCTTCTTGAATATGGAAAAAAAGAAAATATTTTTATTTTTATTGGGACTTTTGGCCATTGCGCAGGTTTTTGGGCAAAGGGACGGCCTTATTGTTTTGGATGAGGTAGTTTTGAGTGATGCCAAACTTTTGCATTTCTCCAAGGGCACGAAAATAAGGGTTCTCAATGATTCCATCCAACAAAAAGGCGGGGCTTCCTTAACTGATTTACTGCGGTATAATTCCAGTATTTATTTTAAGGAAAATGGTTATGGAATGGTATCCTCTGCTTCTTTTCGAGGAACCAACGCCCAACAGACTGCGGTAGTTTGGAACGGGATAAACATAAATTCACAACTTACAGGCCAAACAGATTTTAATACTTTGATTCCTGGAAATTACGACAATGTAGTAATCAGGAGTGGGGGAGGTAGTGTGCAATATGGAAGTGGGGCCGTAGGGGGAGCCATTTTGTTGAACGATGATTTTAAGTTCAATGAAAGCTGGAAAAACAATTTTATCACAAGTTACGGAAGTTATAATACCAGTAAATTGGCCTTTAACACTTCACTGGGAAAAGAAAAAATATCGTTTCATTTTGGTATTAATCACCTTGCATCGGAAAACGATTATAAATATTTGGGAACGGATAGGAGAAATGAGAATGGAGCTTATGACCACATGAATTTAAATGCCAACGTTGGCTTTATTTTGTCCGAAACCCAAATATTAAAAGTGTACCACAATACCTTTATTGGAGATAGGGATTTTTCCGGGACATTGACGGCTCCCGCTGATGAAAATTATAAGGATATAAACCATAGGTCCCTGGTGGAGCTCGGAAGCTTTAATGAACGAAAGGTAGCCAGATTAAAGGTGGGGCATTTGTACGAACGTTATCGTTATTTTCCCAATAAGCAAAGAGAGGAGTTTAGTTTTGGGCAAGCCAATACCTTTCTTGCCAACTACGATTATAAATATCAATTAAACAAGATTACCTTAAATGGAATAATCGATTTTTCTTCGATTAGGGCCAAAGGGACCTCTATAGAAAACGCCGATAGAAATTTTATGGCAGGTACTTTTATGTTTTCACATGAACTTTCCGACAGATTAAATTATGGAGTAAACCTTAGAAAGGAAGCAGTCAGTGATTTTGATAGTCCTTTTCTTTTTTCGTTGAACAGTAGTTATGAAGTAGCCAAAAACTACACTTTAGATATTAGTGCGTCTAAAAACCATAGAGTTCCGACCTTTAATGACCTTTATTGGAAAGGAGCCGGGGCCAGTGGTAATTTGGAGGTCATGCCCGAAAGCTCTTGGCAGTTGGAATTAGGCCAATCCCTAAAAGGAAATAATTATGCCTTGTCGGCAAATGTATACACCATTACAACCGATAATTTGATCCAGTGGCGACCCAATGATCAGGGCATTTGGATGGCAATGAATGTTCAGGATGTTTCCCAATACGGATTTGAACTCGGTTTTGATTGGAAAAAGAAATGGGAGAATCAAAATGTGGCTTGGGAAAGTGAATATAGCTATACCAGATCAACAGATAACACCACCAATAATCAATTGCTATATGTCCCTGAGCATTTGATAAGGTCAAATTTGGCCTATCAATATAAGAAGCTTGTGGCCTTTTATCAACACCTTTATAACGGTTCGGTTTACACCACTACAGATAACAGTGATAGTTTGGCAGGTTATGTAGTAGCCAATATGGGGTTGGATTATCATTTTCCGAAAATAGCCAAGATCAACTTTATTTTTGGTCTAAAAGTGAACAACATATTTAATAAAAATTATCAGAACGTGGCATACCGACCTATGCCCAATAGAAATTTTCAACTACAATTAATTACTAAATTTTAAATCAGCTTAAACAAATGAAGATTAGAAATGTATTTTTATCCCTATTGATTATCGGCCTTTCATGGTCATGTACCAATGATGATGACGAGAATGAAGAACCTTTGGGTGATTACGAAAATGGAATATTGGTTTCCAACGAAGGTCCCTTTAGCAATGGCTCGGGAACAGTCTCTTTTATTTCGGACGATCTATCGGTGGTAGAGAATGGAATTTTTAAAAAGACGAATGATGAAGACCTTGGCAACATTGTACAGTCAATCGGCTTCACGGATGACGAAGCCTTTGTTATAGCCAATGTATCCAATAAGATAAATGTTGTAAACAGGTATACATTTGAAAAAATAGCTAGTATTACGGAAGGACTAAACAATCCGAGGTATTTTATAGCGGCAAACGGTAAGGGCTATGTCACCAATTGGGGAGACACCGCAGATGATTCGGATGATTTTGTTGCGATAATAAATCTGCAAAATTATACCGTAGAGGGAACCATATCCGTAGTATTGGGACCTGAAGCCATTTTGGCAAAGGACAATACGGTTTATGTAGCCCATCAAGGAGCTTGGGGACAAAATAATAAGGTTTCGGTTATCAATACCACTTCCAATGAGGTGGAAAAAACGCTTACAGTAGGGGATGTGCCCAATTCTATGCAATTGGATGGTTCTGGAAACCTTTGGGTATTAGCATCTGGAAAACCATCGTACACCGACGATGAAACCGCTGGAGTACTTTCCAAGATCAACACGGCCACTAATGTAGTGGATACCAATTTCCAATTTGAAACTACCCAGCATCCGGGGGGATTAAACTTAGACGGAGGAGAATTATATTATAAATTAGGTGATAAGGTATATAAACAAAATATGTCCGCCACTAGCTTAAATCTGGATGTAGCATTGGAAGGCGTCAGTTTTTATACTATGGTGGTAGACCAGGGAAGGTTATACGGTACTGATGCCGGCGATTATGCAAGTAATGGAACACTTACCGTTTATGACCTAAATACTAAATTGGCAATAGAAACCTTAACAGTGGGAATTATTCCTGGTGGGATTTACTTCAATTAGGTATTATATCTTTGAACTAGGCCACTTGATCGGTATTAAGAATAAAAAAAAGCCTAGGTAATTGCAACCTATAAAAACTGTTACCCCACTTTTACTTGGTCTCTACCATGTAAAAGAGGGGTTTCTTTTTTGGAATTGAACATTTTTTCTGTTCAATAGTATTTTTTAGAATTTGTAAGCCTTATTGAAATGGAATATCAACAGGTTTGTCCAAATACATGTTGTCTTTTAGGACGGTAAACATTTTGGAGTTGGAAACTTCATTTACCGGCATTTTTACCGTAAAGTCCCTCTTCGCACTTACACCGGTAATTTCCTGGATAGCCCTGGCAAATAAGGGTTCGTTTATGTCCCCAAGGATTCCTAGGTCGGAAAGGTCTTCCTTTAGAACTACATCAGGTGCTAGGCCGGAAGTGTAGTCCGAAAAACCAGCGGAATTCTCATTTCTACCCATGAGCGGCTGCATGGCCCACAAATTGCCAGGATTTATTTTATTCTCCCTACCTGCCCTGTAAATGTAATCGTTGTCTATATCATCTACCATAGTTACCGAAAATTCATTCTTTCCCCTCGTAGTTTCACCAATATGAACAACATTTAAATAAGGGGCCAATCCGTTCATGACCAATTCACTGGCGGAGGCGGAGCTGCCGGTTGCAAGAACATATACGGTATTAAGGTTTAGGCTGTTCAAGTTTGTACCTTTATCTGTTTTATTGGCAAAATAATCTTCCAGTTGTTCTTTTTTAAGGAGCCCCTGTATTTTATCGTTCCATCTTTGCCTAACATATAGTTCATCTGTATTGGTGCCGTATACCATACTGGCCAATAATCTGGAACTGTTTACGGAGCCGCCCGGGTTATAACGTAGGTCAACTACCAATTCTGTAGCCCCTTCCGTTTTAAATTGTCCGAAGGCAGTATTCAATTGTTCATTATACCCGCTAGTAAAACCGTTGTACATTAAGTAGGCAATTTTTGTCCCGTTGATCTCTACGGTCTTGGCCACCAATATGGGGTTTTCTTGCAATCCTTCTTCCTTGGTCAATGTTACTACCTTTTCATTATCCGTAACAACCGTGCCGGAAATATCTGCCATTCCAAGAGTATAGGTATCTGAATTTCCAAAAAGTAGACCAACATAATTGGCATCGGTAAGTTGGGTACCGTTTACCCGTGTAAATATTTCCCCTCTTGCAATATCTTTGGTGGAAGCATTGGAATTTGGAATTATGTATCGTACGTACCCAAAAAGATTGGTGCTACCCTCATTGCGCGCCAATCCATATTCCAATCCATTACTTTTTGTAACACCTTCCAAGGCATTTACCAAGGTTTTATAATCTTCTTCCACAAAGCTAAACCTGTCAATGGCAGTACTGCTGCCAACAACATTGGAGTGCTTGTAACAGGTTTGGTAGAAGAACTCCTCAGGATCGGGATAGGATTCCAAATAGGTAACATAATCCTCGTTGGTGGTAAATCTATTGTCTCCTAAATTGGGAGCATTTGCCTGCCAGAAATACCATTGGTTTAGGCCTTGCCACATAAAATTCTGCACAGTTGACTCCTTTGGATAGACGAATGCGTCATCATCCTTGTCCGAACATGAAAGAATTATGGTAATTAAAAGTAGGCCTAGGATTCTCTTCATAATGTAATTGTAATGTTAATAGTGTCGCACATTATATCAATTAGCCCAAGTTAATTTTTCTAGGCTTGAGCGATAACCTGTACAGAGCACTGCTTATTCTTTAGTTGTCAAGTTCACGGTTTTTTTCATGTCCATAAACATATTATCCTTAATCTTGGTGAACATTTTGGAACTACTAACCAATTTAACAGGGATATCCACCGTGAAATCCATTTTTGCGGTAGTTCCTGTAATCTCGGCAATGGCCTTGGCCAACAAGGGTTCATCCATATTGCCCAATGTTCCTAAATTGGAAAGATCCTCACTCAACAAAATATCAGGTGTAAGTCCGTCCGTATACTCGGAAAAACCATTGGCATTTTCATTTCGTCCTATCAACGGTTGAATGGCCCAGTGGTTATCCGGGTTAATATTGTCTTCCCTCTCTGGGTCGTAAACATTGCCATTGTCAAAATCGTCTACAAAGGTAACCGAAAATTCATTCTTTCCGGTAGTAGTGGTCCCGATATGGATTACATTTATGTACGGATCTAATCCATTCATAACCAATTCGCTTGCCGATGCGCTACTTCCTGTCGCAAGGACATATACCTTGCTTAGGCCTAACGTATTTAAGGGGGTATTGTTGCCCGTTGCGTCGGCAAAATACTCAATAAGGTCGGTGTCCTTATATTGCGATTGGAGTTTTTCATTATATCTGGCCTTCAGGAAAACACTATTGGTAAATGTACCATAAATCATACTGGATAATAATCTGGCAGAATTGACCGATCCACCTGGATTGTACCTTAGATCCAATACAAGATCTGTAACCCCGGCGGACTTAAACTCTCCAAACGCATCATTCAACTGTTCGTCAAATTGGTTGGTAAAACCATTATACATTAAATAGCCTATTTTTTTTCCTCCAGTTTCCAATACATTGTTGATATATATCGGATTCTCGGTTAAATTGGCCTCTTTTGTTAATGTAACCTCTCTATCTGTATTGGTAATAATGTTATTGGAGATATCCGCCATATTTAAGGTATAGGTATCACTTTCGCCAAACAAAAGATCTACGTAATTATTCAAGTTAAGGGTAGTGCCATTAACACCGGTAAAAATATCCCCTCTTTGGATATCCTTGGTAGAGGCATTGGAATTTGGCACAATGTAGCGAACATATCCATATACATCGTCGCTATTGGCAAATAAACTCAATCCAAATTCTACACCATTACTCTTGGATATTCCGGCAAAGGATTGTGTCAATTCCTTATAATCATCGGAATAAAAACTAAAGCGGTCTTCTGTGTAAAGCAATTTTTCGTCAAAAAATGTTCCGGGGTCTTCCTCGGTTTCCAGAAAGGACACGTAATCGTCATAGGAAGCAAAACGGGAATCACCCAAGTCAGCTACATCACTTTGCCAAAAATAGTAGGTGTTCATTGTCTGCCACATAAAGTTTTGGGCCGTTACATCCAATTCTAGTTCCGTGGTAGGAATTATTTCTTCAATATCCTCTGTAACTAGGGTGTCATCATTCTTACTACAACTGCTGAGAAACAAACTCAATCCCAAAAATGCTAATAAATACTTTTTCATAAATTTAAAATAATTGCAAAAACATAACGCATACTGGCACACAAATATCATTCCATTAAAAAAGTGTGAATTAGTTTTGGGGAACGATTTTATTTATATACGGATATATTACCTATTTGGTTTCCATAGGACTAAATTACTTACATTGTAAAGAAATGGAAACTAATTGTAACAAAATTCGATGTATGTCGTCTTCCCTTTGTAAGCCTTTTGAGGAGGATTATAAAACAACTAAACCAAAATGCAACAAACTGAGTTTTTAAATGTGGTTTTACCATTTAAGGATAAACTTTATAGGCTGGCGAAGCGCTTATTGGTCTCTAAAGAAGAAGCTGAGGATGCCACACAAGAAATCTTATTGAAGTTATGGTCCAAGAATAAGATGATGACCGGCTATAATAATGTGGAGGCCTATGCCATGATGATGACCAAGAATTTTTGCTTGGACCGACTTAAATCCAAACAGGCCGGTAACTTAAAATTGGTGCATAGTAATTATAAGGATGAAAATGTGTCCATACAAACCCAGATAGAGGTTAGCGACAGTTTAAGTTGGATAGAAAAAATTATGGAAGAATTGCCAGAGCAACAAAAAATGGTTTTACAATTACGGGATGTGGAACAATATGAATTTGAGGAAATAGCGGATTTATTGGGTATGAACACTACTGCCGTTAGGGTAGCATTGTCCAGGGCAAGAAAAACAGTAAGGGAAAAATTAGTACAAAAGCACAATTATGGAATTCAATAACATAGAAAAATTATTGGAAAGGTATTTCGAGGCAACTACTACGGTTGCCGAGGAGGAAATGTTGAGAGCGTATTTTACAAGGGAGGATATTCCTCCACACTTAAAAAGGCATGCTCCAATGTTTCAATATTTTTCCGTTGCCAAAGAAGAGCGGTTCACCAAGCAGGTTCCTCTAAAACCTAGAAATAAAAGTTATATAAAGTGGATTTCCGTTGCTGCCGTAAGCGTCTTGGTATTTGGTATATATTTTGGAAGAAGCTATCAGGAACAGAGAGAAGCGGAATACGCCTATCAGGAAACCAAAAAGGCATTAAGTCTTTTGGCGACCAACCTTGGTAAGGGAACGGAGAAAGTGGCTTATTTAAGGGAATTTGAAGAAACAAAACAAAAAATTTATAACAAAAATTAAATTAAAAGAAATGAAGAAGAATATCATAATAGTATTACTAGCCGTGTTGCCTTTTGTTGGGTTTTCACAATCAATGTTCGACAAGTTTGAAGATTTGGACAATGTAAGTGCCGTAGTTGTCAATGAAAGCATGTTTAAATTATTGAGCAAGATAAACGTTGAGGTCGATGACAAAGAGGCCCAGGATTTTATGGATATAGCACAAAACCTAAAAAACCTAAAGGTATTTATCACCGAGGATAAAAAGGTTTCCGTGGACATGCAAACCACTATGGAGAAGTATTTGAAATCCTCCTCACTACAGGAACTTATGAGGGTCAAGGATAAGGATGCCAACGTAAAGTTTTACATCAAGAGTGGCAAGGATGAAGACCATGTAAGTGAATTGCTCATGTTTGTTACCGGCATTAAAAATGGGAACTTGGAAATCAATGACAGGAAATTTGAAACGGTATTGCTATCGCTGACCGGCGATATCGATTTAAACAAGATCGGATCTTTAACCCAAAAGATGAATTTACCTTCAGAACTCAGTAAGGCGGGTAAAAATAAAAAGTAAATGGGTTAGGGAAGTGGGATAAGTGAAAAGCCATTTCCCTTCATTTTGGATTAAAACCTAAACATAAGGAAATGAGAAAAATATTCGGAAAATTGGCCTTGGCTATTTTGTCGGCCATTGTTATGACGGCATGTTCGTCTACACAAAGTTTACAGGAGTATTTTGTGGATAATGAGGGCAATCCTAATTTTTTATCCGTTGATCTTCCGGTAAGCTTATTGAATATGGATAAAGCGGACCTTACGGAGGACCAAAGGGAGGCACTGGGGTCATTAAAAAAACTTAATATTCTGGCCTTTAAGATAACCGCGGATAACCTAACGGAGTTTCAAAAAGAAAAATCGAATATCAATGCTATTTTAAAAAACAGCAAATTTACGGAGTTGATGAAAATGAATACCAGTTTCGGCAAGGCTTCTGTAAGGTATTTGGGAGATGATGATGCTATTGATGAGGTAATTATCTACGGGGATAGTGACGAAAAGGGTTTTATGCTGGTTCGGGTGTTGGGCAAAAATATGAACCCTGCCAAATTGGTCCAATTTATGAAAGCTATGGAAAAATCCGATTATAAGGGAGAAGGCTTGGGCGGCCTAAAGGAATTTATGAAAGGTTAAATAGATGTCCATATAACTTAATAAAACCTGTATCGAAATACTTGACACAGGTTTTTTGCAAAAGTTTCATTCTGCTGAGGCCGAAATTCATACAGTGCCCTAAGCTTTTTCGGATTTATCGTCAATCAATACCTGTAGGTTGTTCTTGTTAAAATCCAAAGTACGAATGGGGAAAGGGATATTGATATTTTGGTTATCGAAATTCTCCTTAATAATTTTAACGGCCTTATGGGTTGCGGCCAATTTATGTTTATTGTTAGCCATATCTATCCAGAAACGGACAATGAAATTAATGGAACTGTCACCAAATTCGGTAAAAAAGAATTCCACGTCTTCATCTTCTTTTTGATCAAAATTTTCAGAGATAAGCTTTACCACAAGATCTTCTACCTGTTGAAGACTACTTTCATAACCTACCCCACATGCAACAGATATCCTACTTCTTTCGGAAATGGAATAATTGGTAAACGAACCATCTATAAAATTTGAATTTGGTATTACAACATAATTATTATCGGGCTGCCTAAGAACAATATTCCTTAGATTAATTTCGGATACAAAACCAGAATACCCATCGGATTCAATAAAATCATCAATTTTTAGTTTAGGCATAAAGGAAAGGATCAAACCTCCAAAGGTATTGTTCAAGGTGCCTTGCAGGGCAAGACCAATGGCCAAACCAATAACACCGGCACCGGCAAGGATACTTGTTAGCACTTTATTCAGTTCCATAACACCAAGTGCCACGAAAAAGCCAAGTAGCATAATGATTACAAATACAACCTTGCCGATGATTTCCTGTACGGATTTCTGGTCTACACTTTTCGCCAGTAATTTTCTTAGTATTTTTCTAATTACCCTAGCCAGGATATAGAATAATATCATGACCAAGATGGCCATAATTATATTGGGGAGTTTTAAAATGATCGCATCCAACCATCCGTCCAGCTTGTTCCAGAGTTTGGTGACCGCGTCTTCTATTGAGAATTTATTTTCCATGGTATAAAATTTTGGTTAATATCTTTGTTTATCAAGTTATCCGTTAAATGGACTTATTTAATTCCCAACTATTTTAAGTAAATGGCATATTCCTGTTAGACCAGGAAATCGACGACCGCGGCCAGGAATTTCAATTCTTGACCAGAATTACTACATAAATGCAAAAGAGGAATCAATGCAGTGATAAGATATGAAAATGTCCGTTGGAGGATGTTTCCATAAAAATTAATTTTTAACCCAAATAAACTAAAGTTTAATATCGGTACTTTATGTTCCTAGGTAATTGCAATTGTCTTTTATCCATTTTTGACCATTTCCTTTGATTTTTGAATATAAATTAAATAGGAAATTTTAAGTGTGTTGGAATGTGTAGTTTTTGCATCTAATTGAAATGAGTTAAACATTTTTTGTTTAGTAATAAAGTCAAGGTAGGGAATTGGGGATATTTGTTTAATCAGTTGGCTCTTAATGGGGTATGGGCAAACCAAACCAGTTATTTTAAAGGGAGTTGTATAAGAAGACATTGATAATCAAAAATATCCACTATGGCAATCCTAGGCAACATTATTAAAGGTGCAATTCACTTAAAGGAAACGTTTTCTGCCGAAAGTGATCATTGGAAAGAACAACAGGAAGTCCTTCAGAACATTTTAAATATTTCGAAAAACACGGACTTCGGTCTATACTACAATTTTGAAACCATTTTGAATTCTCAGGATTTGCCGGGGGAATTTGCTGAAAAAATCCCTTATTTCGATTATAATAAAATAAATGGGGAATGGTGGCATAAATTGCATGAGGGATATGAAAATGTTACCTGGCCTGGCCGGCCTTCCTATTTTGCCCTTAGTTCTGGAACCACGGGTAAAAGCAGTAAGCGCATACCTGTAACCGATGATATGATCGAGGCCATACGGGCTGCCGGAATTAAGCAGGTCTTTGCATTGAGTAATTTTGATTTACCCGCCGATTTTTTTGAAAAGGAAATTATGATGCTTGGTAGTTCCACCAATTTGGAGGAACGAAATGAATTTATGGAAGGCGAAATTAGTGGTATAAGTGCGGGAAATATCCCGTTTTGGTTTAGAAGTTATTACAAGCCAGGGGAGGAAATTGCGAAAATTGAGGATTGGGACCAAAGAGTGGAACACATAGCGGAGAGAGCATCAGACTGGGACATCGGAGCCTTAAGTGGTATACCTTCATGGATAGAATTGATGCTCCAAAAGGTTATAGAATATCATGGTCTTAAAAATATCCATGAAATTTGGCCAAATTTAATGGTGTATACTTCCGGGGGGGTTGCCTTTGGACCATATGAAAAAAGTTTTAATGCGCTTATGGGGCATCCAATTACAGTCATAGATACCTACTTGGCTTCCGAAGGTTTTATAGCCTGCCAGACTAGGCCAGAAACCAAGGCTATGCAATTGATAACCGATAATGGAATCTATTTTGAATTTGTTCCCTTTAAACCGGAATACATTCGGGAAGATGGCTCCCTAAACCCAAGTGCTCCGGCCAAAGCCTTAAACGAAGTGGAATTAGATCAAGATTATGTCCTTCTCATTAGTACGGTAAGTGGAGCATGGCGCTATTTAATAGGCGATACCATTAGTTTTACAAATTTGGAGAAAGCTGAAATAAAGATAACTGGCCGCACAAAATTTTTCTTAAATACGGTGGGTTCCCAGCTCTCTGTAAACAAAATGGATGATGCCATGAGATATCTGGAAGAAGCATATTCTACCAAGATTCCGGAATATACCATCTGTGCCAAACGTTGTGATGATGGCGAGTTCTATCATTGTTGGTATTTGGGTTCCGATATGGTAAATCCTGATTGTGATTCCCTGTCCAAGTCCTTGGACGAGTTTTTAATGGAAGCCAACAAAAACTATAAGGTAGCTAGGAGCAAATCCCTAAAAGGAGTGAAGGTAAACGTAGTTTCCACCGATTTCTTTTACGACTGGAATGGTAAGAACAAAAAGAAAGGTGGTCAGGTAAAAATGGAGCGCGTTATGAATGAAGCAAAATTTGCCGATTGGGAACAATTTATTCAATTGAAAGTCTCCAATGAAGTCTAACGACTTCGCTCCTCAACCAATATCATTATTTCTTCCGGTGATAGGTAATATTTTTTTATTCGATCCTTATAGGAGGCGGTTATATCAGAATGGTTTAAAATAAAATTCTTGGTGGCAAGAATGTATTTTTCCATGCCTTGTGCCACGGCATAGGTGTCGGCCACACGCTCAGCCTCTACTATAAAACGTTCGGAAAAGAGGTATTTAAACCCAAACGAAATCAAATTTAATTTGGTCCTATTTTGATAATCCATGATGTGGCCTAATTCATGGCCGATCCAACCTATGAGAATATTGGAAGGGATATCTTTAGTAGCAAATTCTTTATCTGAAATCTTAAAAGCCTCACTAATCAAAATCACATAATTCCTATTGCTCCGATTCTTAAAGAAACTTTTAAAAGTTGGTCTTGCCTGCATCGTAGATTTCTTAATATTCTTTTTAAACTGAATTTCAATATTGCATTCAGATAATTCGGGATAAAATGAGAGAGCTTTTAAGGCTTCACTTTCAATGGACTTAGGAATATTGTGTTGTGCAGTCATAAACAATGAGGTAGAAATGGCCAGGATGTATATTATAGTTTTCTTATTTAATAAATTCATATTACAGTATAAAAATATAAATCAACAAATAGCATTCCAAGTACAAAAATTAACGTAAAATTTAATACTATCGTTATTATAGTACTTATAAGCACTATATATAACTGCAATTTTACAGTTTGGGAAGAGCTGGGACTATCGGTTAATGTATTGGTGTTGGTAGATAGTAACGTGAATTTTACCCTTCATCACTTTTGCGTGCCCGTAGATTATTGGGAGGTATATTTGATACATTGGGAACTGGAGCACCAAAAAAGAAAAGCAATCTAGAGTATAATTCTGGAACTCTGGATTGCTTTTAAAAACAGATTATTGTAATCTGATCTTTTTTAAATACCTGTGTAGTTACTCGGTGTTATTTGTTTCAATTCCGTTTTTATGGCATCGCTTGTTTCCAAGGTGTCGATAAAATTCGAGATGGACTGTTGAGTAATCTTTTCATTGGTCCTGGTTAACCCTTTCAAAGCTTCATACGGATTGGGGTAGGCCTCACGTCTTAGAATGGTCTGAATGGCTTCAGCAACTACCGCCCAATTATTCTCCAGGTCTTGTTCAAATTTTTCTTTGTTCAAGAGCAATTTATTTAGTCCTTTTAAGGTAGATTGAAAGGCTATTAGCGTATGTCCAAAAGGCACACCAACGTTTCTTAGTACCGTACTATCGGTTAAATCCCTCTGTAATCTTGAAATTGGAAGTTTGGCGGACAAATGTTCAAAAATGGCATTGGCTATGCCCAGATTTCCTTCCGAGTTTTCAAAATCGATAGGATTTACCTTATGTGGCATTGCTGAGGATCCCACTTCCCCCGCTTTTATTTTCTGCTTAAAATAGTCCATGGAAACATAGGTCCAAAAATCCCTGTCCAAATCTATAATAATGGTATTTATTCGCTTTAGGCAATCGAATAATGCAGCCATATGGTCGTAATGCTCAATCTGGGTAGTAGGGAAGGAATGGTGTAAGCCAAGTTTTTCCTGCACAAATTTTTGTCCAAATTCTCTCCAATCAATTTGCGGATAGGCTACTTTATGGGCATTATAATTTCCTGTTGCGCCACCAAATTTGGCAGCACTTGGAATGTCGTTAAGTAAATTGAACTGTTCCTCCAAACGCACTGTAAATACCTCTATTTCTTTTCCCAATCGAGTCGGAGAAGCAGGTTGTCCGTGGGTCCTGGCCAACATTGGTATAGCCTCCCATTCCTTGACCAGGGCAGTTAACTTGTTCAATACCTCCAAATATTGGGGGACATAAACCTCGTTCATTGCATCTTTGATGGATAGTGGAATAGCTGTGTTGTTGATATCCTGTGAAGTAAGTCCAAAATGTATGAATTCCTTATGGGTCTCCAAGCCTAATTTGTCGAACTCTTTTTTAATAAAATACTCAACGGCCTTGACATCATGGTTGGTCACCTTTTCAATTTCCTTTATGGCCATGGCATCCTCGGAGTCAAAATCAATATAGATTTTTCTTAAATCATTAAATTTCGAATTGTCAAAATTTGATAGTTGAGGTAGCGGAACTTCACAAAGTGCAATAAAATATTCAATCTCTACCCGTACTCTATATTTTATAAGCGCCTCCTCAGAAAAATACGAAGCAAGGGAATCTACTTTATTTCTGTACCTACCGTCAATGGGAGATATGGCGTTTAATTTGTTTAATGACATTTTGTAATATTTGATTGATTTTGGAAAAGCGCAAAGATAGCTATAAGTTAAGGAGATTAAAAGCTAAGCGAAAGATTGTTCTGTTATTTATTTGTGAGTTGGGATTCACTTTATCTTAGCAAGGGTCATCCTGGCCCTAGCCTTGTAGGCTGCACTGCCTAAGGGGTAATTCTGCTCTAAAATCATACGCAATTCTGGATGGATCCAGTCGAATTTTCTGCCCAATAACAAAAGGCTTGTCATGGAATATGCTTTGGCGGCCACTTTGTGGTCACCAATGAGCCAATCGAAACAAGCCGATGTAATACCCTCCAAATGTTGGTCTTTAACGGTCTCGCAAGTCTTTTTGTCCTTTGATTGAAAGTAGGATTTCATTAAATACTCACATATTTTTGCGACTGGCCTCACTGCTGGGTCTAAGTGTACCTTACCAATGTTTTCGACAAAATTATCCATATACGGAAAAAGATGCGGCAAATGCTCTTTGGCAGTAAATTCCATAATCCAACACGCTTTGCAAGAAACAGGGTCATCTACTTGAAAGGCTATTTCCATAATTGTAGGAATATTCGAAGGACTATTCAGGATAAGGCTGGACATCTCCTTCCTTTTATGACGTGAATGGTCAACGTAGTCAAGGGCGTTATAGAGTTCTGAATAAGTCAAAATACATTTAATTATAATGGTATAACGGCTAATTTCTAAGGTCTTAGTCTTTCTTTGTAATTAGGTCCGAAACCAATAAAGGCACCCCTTTAGCCGCGCTGGCTTTTATTATGGTTAGCCCGTTGAAATCGGTCTGGTTTATATTGGGTTTTGGGTCTATAAAAAATATGGGGGTATTTCTTGGTACGTAATGTATTAAACTGGCCGCTGGATAAACCTGCATGGAGGTGCCTATAATGATTAAAATATTGGCTGTTTGGGCAATATTGGCTGCTTTTTCCAACAATGGTACCTCTTCGCCAAACCAAACAATATGAGGGCGCAATTGTTTCCCATCTTCCGAAAGGTCACCAATTTTAATATCGGTTTTCCAATCAATTATCTTATTGGGGTTATGGCTACACCTTGCCTTTAATAACTCTCCGTGTAAATGAATTACCTTGGAGCTGCCCGCACGTTCATGTAAATCATCTACATTTTGGGTAATGATACTAACATCAAAATGCTCTTCCAAGCGCGCTAACGCTTTATGTGCCTCATTTGGGGATACATTAAATAACTGTCTTCTTCTCTCGTTGTAAAAATTGAGTACCAATTCTGGATTTTTTTGAAACCCTTGCGGAGTGGCCACCTCCATAACATCATGACCTTCCCATAGTCCATCCGCATCCCTAAAGGTATTTATTCCGCTGTCGGCACTTACCCCTGCACCTGTTAAAACTATTATTTTTTTCATTTTTGATGAATAAGCAATTTTTGTAAAATTAAACGATTTCTTTTTTAATATCTTAGGATTATGGTTGATCTTAAGTTGTTGGAATATCTTGAAGGATTTATTACCCCGAAGCGTAAATCCCGTTTTTTGGATATTTTGGAAGAACGTACAAATTACATTACCGTAGCTATAGAGGATGTCTACCAAATGCACAACACGAGTGCCGTGGTAAGAAGCTGCGATGTTTTTGGGGTACAACAAGCCCATCTTATAGAAAGTAGGCATGGCAAGAGATTGGACAAGGAAATAGCCATGGGGGCACAGCAATGGGTTGATATTAGTAGGTATAATAATACAACAGATTGTATTGAAAATTTAAGAGATCGCGGATATAAAATTGTAGCTACAACTCCGCATGGATCAAACAGTTCCCTAAATAATTTTGAATTTACCGCTAAGACTGCACTATTTTTTGGCACGGAAAGGGATGGATTGAGTAGGGAAGTATTGGAGCGCGCAGATTCTTTTCTTAAAATACCAATGGTAGGCTTTACGGAAAGTTTAAATATATCAGTTTCTGCGGCTATTATCTTGCATGCCTTGACCAATAAATTAAGGAGAACCGAAATTGTTTGGAGGTTAACGGAAGAAGAGAAACTGGAAAAAAGATTGGATTGGACCAAAAAATCAGTGCGAAGTTTAAATGATGTTTTGGCCAGATTTCACGGAACAAAATGATTTTTTCATTATATTTAGAGTAAACCAACACATAAAATTTAATGACAACTTTACTCTATATTGTACTGGGGCTTATTGTTTTAATTGCCATACTTGCCCTCTTGGCGCCAAAGAATTATGATGTTTCACGCTCTATTGAAATAAATCGGCCAAAGGCAGATGTCTTTGAATATATTAAGTATTTGAAAAAACAACAAGAGTGGTCTCCATGGGCAAAAAAGGACCCCATGATGAATAAAAAGTTTACAGGTGTAGATGGAGAGGTAGGGGCTATAAGTTATTGGAACGGAAACAAGGACGTAGGTGAAGGTGAACAGGAAATTACTAAAATAGTCGACGGTGAAAGGGTGGAAGGGGAGCTTCGATTTCTTAAACCTTTTAAATCTACCTCGGATTCCTATTTGGATGTTGCCGAATCCGGCAAGGGAAAAACAAAAGTAACCTGGGGTTTTAAGGGGAACAATAAATTTCCAATGTCAATAATGATGCTGTTTATGAGTATGGATAAGGCCGTTGGAAAGGATTTTGAAGAAGGGCTACAAAGTCTGAAATCTATATTGGAGAAATAAATAGGTTATGGAAAGCAATATGGTTGGTTGGTTCGAGATTCCGGTTAACGATATGGAGCGGGCCAAAAAGTTCTATGAATCAGTTTTTAAGATTTCTATTTCCATCCACGAATTGGATGGACTTGTTATGGGCTGGTTTCCCTCAGCATCCGGTAAAACTGGCGCTATGGGGTCCTTAGTGCAGCATAGCATGTATATTCCTAGTGATACCATGGGCCCAATACTATATTTTTCATGTAAAGATCTTTCCCACGAGCTGGGTAGGGTAGAAAATTCAGGGGGAACAATTATTCAGGCAAAAAAACAAATAGGTGAAGGTCATGGGTTTATGGCCTTAATAAAAGATACGGAAGGCAATAGGATAGCGCTGCATTCACAAAATTAACAACTAGATATAGAAAATACTTGCTTCGGCCCTAGCTCCAAATCGCCTTGATTTTTTTCTGTCCTGTTTCGGAAATGTCGTGCTCGGTCCATTCAATAAAAGAGGTTTCCAACCAGAAGGAACCCAAAACCAGAAAACCTAACGGAGCCTAAAAACAATTTTAGGACAAATTGCCTTCTATTTAAATTCAAATGTAATTATTACGAAGCACCAAAAAGGAAGTGCACGAAATTAGGGAACATATTTAGAAATTATATTGTAAAAAGGTTAAAATGACTGGTGTAGGAGCAAAAGAAATTAGTTTAGGCTATTGTAGTAAATCCTAGTTGATGACCAATTCCAATAATGCGATGTCAAAGTCATTATCCAGTACCGCTTTACCGTTGGCTACGGTGATGTAGGTTTCTGAAAAAGCATCAAAGAGTTTGGTACCATCTCCAAAATAGTCTTTCACCCAAAGGGACTTTTTACCTTTTGGCAACTCAAGTCCAACTACCACTTTATCCTTGAAATCGCCCTTAACATAGGTTCTCCCAAAAACATATGGCTGCTTGGAAAGCCTTTGATGAATGCCAGCCCCAATTGCGGGATGATCGTTTCTGAATTTTCCAAGTTTTTGCCAATAGGCCAGTACTTTTTTGTTAAGGGAAATACTGTCCAAATCCTTCCAATTCATAAAAGATCTAAGGGTAGCATCTCCCTGGGTCCCTTCAATGGTCAAACTTCTGTTGGTTTCATCCCCATAATAGATTTGAGAGGCTCCAGGAGTCAATAATAGTATATTCGCCGATCTATATGGATTTAGCCTTTCCTTGTCATAAGGATTAGCATCATCGTGGGAGGTAAGATAGTTGACAACACTTTTGCCATCCAATTTGGTGTGTAACAAATGACTATATTTATTAAATATGGTTTCATAATCCTTTTTGGCATCATCCTTTAATTCGAAATTTATCAGACTGTGGAACCCATAATCGAAATAATCTACTTTTTTGTCTCCAAAATCATATTCCCGACCGCCTGATAAGCCATAACCATATACCTCCCCGACCATATAAAAAGGGTTGTCGTCCAATACATCCTCAGGATGTTTCTTTTTCCAAGTATTAAAGGCGTAGGAGGCTTCACTGTATAATTCTTTCCAGGACTTTTCGTCCACATGTTTCGCAGTATCTACCCTAAAGCCGTCTATTCCAAGGTCATTTACATAGTCTGTGAGCCATTTAATAATATAAAAACGAGGAGCCCTGGGGTATTTTGTACGATTAAAAAAAAACTGCAATTCGTCCAGTTCGTTACTTAAGCGCCCCTCTTCCTTCCATTTGGCCAAAAGAGCATCGGGAAGTTCAATGGCATTGTCCGATTCCGTAATAATATCTGGTAGGTTCTTGACCAATGTGCAATTGGTTGTTGTTTCGTAATTGGTATATTCACAAACAGGTCCCGTACGCACCCATTCTTTTGGCCATACTGGGTCCATGTCCGTAACTGGCCCCGTATGGTTAAGCACAATATCCATTAATATTCTGATTCCCTTTTCATGTGCGGTCCTGACCAAGATTTCCAAATCTTTTTTAGTTCCGAAATTGGGGTCCAGGGCAGTCCAATCCTTTGTCCAATAGCCATGATAGCCGTAAGTGCTTCCTGTTCCTTCGTCCACATTGTCATAGATCTGCTCCACGACTGGAGTAAACCAAATGGCATTGACGCCCAGATCTGTAAAATATCCTTGGTTTATTTTTTTAGTAATTCCTTGTATATCACCCCCCATAAATCCCCTGAGCAAGGCAGTTTCCTTAGTTCGGTTCAGAGTAATGTCATTTAGGGTATCACCGTTATAAAAACGATCGGTAAGCAGAAAATATATATTGGCCGCATCCCAGTCAAAAGGTGGTTCAAAATGCGGTTTTTTGGAAAGTACAATAGGGGTTTCGCTTTCTTTTACAACTTCATTTTTGTTTTTTTTGCAGGATAAAATGATCGACAGAAATACGACAATTAGCAGTCCCCTTTTCATTAACGTCATTTTTGTTTAAAGCTATAAAATGATGACGGGAAAATAAAATATATTTTAACCTAAACCTCGGTCAGCGAACATTTTAAAATATTAAGTTGGGTTGATGAAGAGGAGGCCAACCCTACGGAAGTAACCACTGAGGGTCATCTTTTCCTATTCAGAACTTTATATTCTTCGTAACAACTGCTAATAGCATCCAGGATTTGAAGGTCATTGGCCGTAGTTATAAAGGATCTGGAATAATTGCAATTATTAAGAATGTCCTCAATATCTACTTTTTCCAATTGAAGTAACTCCATTAAGGTCTCCCTGTCAAATTTTGAGGCTAAGAGATCTCTAATTCTATCGTCCTCCTTCATCTGTCTCAGCTTGCGCATTTGATTGGGTTTTTTGCCGAACAAATTTCGAAGCAAATCCGCGGGATTTAGTATGGCTCCCAGAACTTTGGTGACTGCACTTGGATTTTTATTGCCGCCTTCATAACCAACAGATAGTCCAGAAATGCTATATTGAAATGCATTGTTGAGGGGTAAGTTCTTTACATCAATTTCCAAATAGCCAGTTAGGGAGTAGGGTCTAACAATGACCTCTTCCAAAGCGTAGGCCAATTCAGTTAAGGATATTTTTGTTCCCTTAAATTTGAACATATCATTGGTAACTCTAACTTTTTGGGATTTAAAACCTAAAAAGGAAAAGTAAAGTGTGTCGTTAACTTTCGCAGGAATATCGAACTCTCCCTTTTCATTGGAAATTGTTCCTACTACCTGATTCAGGTTTACCACATGCACACTTTCCATAGGCTGGTCGGTTTGGGCATTGAGAATTACTGCTTTTAATTGCTTTACCTCGTCTTCATTTTTGTCCACTTGTGAATATCCAAAAGAGATAAATAAGATGGATATTGCCAATAAATAATTTTTCATTAAATAATTTCGATGATTATAATTGGTAAACTAACTAAAAAAATACGCCGAAGCGTATTTTTTTAATATAGAATTAACTAATAGGAATCACTTTTTCGTTTAGTCCTTCTTTTTCCAGAACTACTGGAAGAGCCTCCTTTAGAGTCACTTCTATCCCGTCTTCTTCCTTTGTTTCTGTCATTGTCTCTGGAATAACTTCCACCGCCACTACGGCTTCTGTCGCGCCTTCCTCGGCCACCTCCGCCGCCTCCGCCGCCCGGATTTTTGGATACTTCTACGTTGACAAACCTTCCGTCAACCTTAAATTCGGTAAAAGTCTTTAAAATTGCTTCTGTAGCGGATGCGTCTGTATTAAAGAAAGAAAAGCTTTCCTTTACATCTACTTTAAAGACATCGTCCTTACCTAGATTAACCGTATCCCGTAAGAAATCCTTCAAAGTCATCCAATCATAACCATCTTTTTCACCAACATTGATGAAATATCTAACATTGCCATCTGCTGGGGTTCGGCTATCATCGTCTCTTGATCTTCCTCTATCACCGCGTTCTCCTGATTCTGAAGAGCTTAGGTCTTTGGTTTTGTTGTAATAATTAAAGAATCGGGTAAATTCTACCGAGATTATTTTTTTGATAAGTTCTTCGCGATCTATACCTTGAAGTACATCATTAATGGCAGGTAAGTAGTTGTCTACCTCCTCGTTAATTTTTGTATCCTTAATTTTATTAGCCAAATGGTAAAGCTGTATTTCACAGATTTCCATTCCGGTAGGAATTTTCTTGGAAATAAAAGCTTGTTGAATTTTATTTTCGATGGCCTTAATTTTCCTTAGTTCACTTTTAGTAACGATCACCATGGAAATTCCGGATTTCCCAGCTCTTCCTGTACGTCCACTTCGGTGGGTATAGGTTTCTATTTCATCAGGTAATTGATAATTGATTACATGCGTTATATCATCAACATCAATACCACGGGCTGCTACATCGGTTGCAACCAACATCTGTATTTGTTTCTTGCGGAAAGAATTCATAACCAAATCTCTTTGGTTCTGACTTAAATCCCCGTGAAGTGCACCGGCGTTGTATCCGTCTTCTATCAATTTTTCAGCCACCTTTTGGGTGTCTCTTTTTGTTCTACAGAAAATAACAGAGAATATGTCAGGATTGGTATCTGCCAGTCTTTTCAGGGCAGGGTAACGATCTCGGCCACCAACCACATAGTATTCGTGTTGTACCGTACTTGCGCCTGAATTTTTTGTTCCTACTGTAATTTCTTGAGGACTGTGCATAAATTTCTTGGCAATCACTGAAACCTCTCTGGGCATGGTAGCAGAAAACAACCAAGTTGACTTTTCTTTTGGAGTGTTGGAAAGAATATCCTTAATATCCTCCATAAAGCCCATATTCAGCATTTCATCGGCCTCATCAAGGATACAGTAATCAATTTTGGAGATATCCACCAAGCCACGACCAATCATGTCTTTCATTCTACCTGGAGTAGCCACAACTATTTGGGCACCCCTTTTTATTTGTCTGGCCTGATCGGTAATACTGGCGCCACCATAGATTGCAACAACATTAACTCCTTTTTCATACTTGGAATATAGTGTAAGTTCATTGGTGATTTGCAAGCAAAGTTCCCTGGTAGGAGATAGGATCAACCCTTGGGTGGTCCTGCTTTCGCTATCAATTTTTTGAATAAGTGGAAATCCAAAGGCTGCGGTTTTACCTGTACCTGTTTGGGCCAAAGCCACTAAATCGGTTTCGCTTTCCAATAAGATAGGAATAGCTTTTTCTTGTACTTCTGAAGGCGATTCAAATC
Organism: Arenibacter sp. F26102; assembly: GCF_023015865.1. Taxonomy (GTDB): domain Bacteria; phylum Bacteroidota; class Bacteroidia; order Flavobacteriales; family Flavobacteriaceae; genus Arenibacter. Next base: position 176,383 of record NZ_JALKBC010000010.1, read on the forward strand.
CTAAATCAGAAATAGCATTTAATAGGGACTGTTTAAGCCCTAATGCTTCAAATTTTGTCATAATATGTTTTTAAATAATCGCAAATATGTATGTTGCATAGAGCGATTATTTTTATAACCTATTTAGACTCAGGGCAACACATGCTATACCAGCGGCGTTAATTGAAGCGGCAAAGGTACTGTTAATTTTTCAATTAAAATATTTTATTTTACAACAGTGTTTTTTTAAGGTTTTACGGGGCCAGGGTAAATCCGTATACGGAAATTAGAATTCCGATGGCACCAAAAATCAACATTAGGGCTATGAAGTTTTTTTGTAATTTTTTGTTGTCACGTATTATGATACATACGGCGCCCAGTACAATACAAATTTGAAAAAATAATTTTCCAAGGTCAAATTTCTTGGTGGCCGAATCGTATTCTTGGGTCAGTTTTTCCCATTCATTTATCCCTATGATCTTCCCCATTTCCCCGTCGAGGTCTTGAGACCAATGTTCTCTTGGAACATTGGATGAGCCTACCAGTATCTCTGTTTTTTCTGCTTCGTATTTTAATACCATGCTTTTGGTCTGGGCTATTTTGGCTTTAAAGTTCTTAATTTTATCCTCGGGTATTATTCCTGTTTCCGTCAAGGCGTTCAAATAATCCAGTTCACTTTCCTTTAAACTTTGTTTTATACTTTTGGACTGGTACCAATTGGAGTAGTTTACGAATTGGCTGTGGGCAACCATCATCTCCTCTTCCAGATTATTGTTAACAAGTTCCGCTATGGCTAGTAAGGCCGCAAATAGAGCAATCAGAATACCTCCAATGGTCTCCGTGCGTTCCAATATTCTAGGAGTTGTTGTTGGTGTTTCCTCGGATTTATTTGATGGCATGATTGTAGTTTTTGAAAAATGCAAGTAATTGTTGTATCGCTTTTGCCCGGTGACTTATTTCGTTTTTAACCGATAATGGTAATTCTGCAAAAGTTTGGTCATATCCGTTGGGTTTAAAAATGGGGTCGTACCCAAAACCCCTTTCACCTTTTTTGGTAGTGGTTATTTCACCATCCACAATTCCTTTGAAAAGTAATGTTTCATTGTTTAGATTTAAGGCAATTACGGTTTTAAAATGAGCCGATCGGTTGGATTGGTTTAGCAGTTGGCTTAATAATTTATCCATATTGTCAACGGCGTTTTTTTGTTCACCGGCATATCTTGCGGAATATACCCCTGGTGCTCCCTCCAGGGCATCCACTAAAAGTCCGGTGTCATCTGCAAAACATGGGTAGCCATAATTTTCGGTGACAAAATTGGCCTTGATGATTGCATTGCCTTCCAAAGTGGTTGCGGTTTCCGGAATTTCATCCAAACAACCGATGTCCTCTAAGGACAGTAACTCTATTTCCTTCGGAAATAAAACTTGCACCTCTTTTAGTTTGTTTCTATTATGTGTAGCAAATACCAATTGCATTCAATGTAATTTTTATTGTTGTTTAAATTCCGGGCTGATTATCTTTTGGGCAAATTAATTTAGAATGTCTAAAAGTAGTAATTTTATTGCCTTATCATTTTATATTTTATGAAGTTAAAAATACCGCCCATTGTAGTCACTTTCCTGTTCGGGTTGTTTATGTATCTATTGGCCAAGTATTTGCCGGTGGGTTATTTTGAGTTTTTTGGTAGATATTACTTAATGTTTTTTCTTTGTTTTCTGGCTCTGTTGATTGGGATTGTTTCATTGTTTCAATTTTTTAGGGCTAAAACCAGTAGAGATCCCCTTGCCCCGGCTAAGACTTCCAGATTGGTTACCAGTGGCTTGTATCAGTATTCCAGAAATCCGATGTATTTGGCATTATTGCTTCTTCTTTTGGCCTGGGGTTTGTATTTGGGCAATGCCTTTAATACTCTTTTAGCGGCCGGGTTTGTATTTTATATGAATACTTTTCAGATTATACCAGAGGAGGAAGTGCTTGCGAATAAATTTGGTAAGGAGTTTCATAAGTATTGTGTAATGGTTCGCCGTTGGTTTTAATAAGTTATTTAACTTATAATTAATTATATTAGCATTTTAGCTTATATTTTAATATATTAGCGTTTTAACTTATATATGGTAGCTATAATTACAGGGGATATTATTAATTCTGATCGCTATGCGGCCTCGGAATGGATGGGTATTCTAAAACCATATCTAGAACTCCAAGGGGAAACACCCATGGATTGGGAGATTTATAGGGGCGATGAATTTCAAATAAGAACAACTCCGGAAAGGGCATTGAAAATGGCGATTCGGATTAAGGCTCTCATTAAATCCCTTAATAAGTTGGATGTAAGAATGGGCATTGGACTGGGTTCTGAAACCTTCGTAGGTGCTAGTGTGAGCCAATCCAACGGGCAGGCCTATCAACGTTCCGGACGAATTTTTGAAACCCTAAAAGAACAAAAGCTTAATTTGGCTATAGTAACAGGTGATGATGATAGGGATGAAACCCTAAACCTAATGTTGAAGCTTGCTTTGAATTTTATGGACGATTGGTCTACTGTTTCTGCACAGATGGTAAGTTTATCGCTGGAAAAACCAAACGTTTCCCAACAAGAAGTTGCGGATCAATTAAATATAAAGCAATCGGCTGTAAGTCAGCGTTTAAAACGTGCTAGGATGGATTTGGTTTTGGATTTAATGGCGTATTATGAAAGAAATCTAAAACATATTAAAGAATGATATTGTTCACCAAACTCTTGTTGGCCCACCTTCTGGGAGATTTTCTTTTTCAACCAACAAAATGGGTAGTGCATAAAGAGGCCAATAGGATAACCTCTAAATACTTGTACCTCCACATATTAATTCATTTTGCAGTTACCATGCTGCTCTTGTGGGACTTAAAATTATGGTGGTGGGCTGTAATAATAGCACTGTCACATTATTTTATCGATCTATCAAAAATATATGCCAATCCTTATTTTAAGAATAAATCCATTCCATTTTTTATAGACCAGGCATTACATCTTGTTGTACTTTATTGCTGTGCGTTTAATTCTGATTTATTAGGGAATACTATAGGCCTTTTAAAAGAAATAAATTGGCCGTTGGTTACAGCAGTAGTATTTGTAAGTTATCCAGCCTCTATTGTCATGGCCAAATTGCTGGAAGGTATGTCAGACAGAATAGAGCTTGATCATAAATCCCTCCCCAATGCAGGAAAGTACATTGGGATAATTGAGCGTTTGTTCGTATTGGTCTTCATTATTTTAGGAAGATGGGAGGCCATTGGTTTATTGATCACCGCCAAATCGGTTTTTAGGTTTAATGATCTCAAGGAAAGTAATTCCAGAAAACTTACGGAATATATTTTGATTGGTACCTTATTGAGTTTTGGACTTGGAATTCTAGCGGGTTTAATTTATCTAAGTACCTAACGGAAGGTAAAATTTATCAATTTGTTAATTTTAGAGGTGTATAAAAATCAATTTCTTATATATTGAGGCAAAAATCCAAGGGTCGATTACTTTTCTGCCCAAGAATAGGAAGTTGGATAAAATTTATTCATACTTTTGCCCCTTAAAATTCAGATTCAATGGTTGCGGTAGGCAGAAAATATGTGTTTGATTTTGATAGCACCCTAACTAGGGTAGAGGCGCTGGACGTTTTAGCGGAAATTACGCTAAAAGGAAGGTCGGATAAGGATGAAATTATTCGGGAAATTCAGAAAATAACTAATTTGGGCATCGATGGGGATATTTCCTTTACCCAATCTTTAGAAAAAAGAATTAAGTTATTAAACGCCCATAAAGACGATTTGGACAATTTGGTCCAACTTCTTCGTCAGAAGATATCCAAATCAATAGAGTCCAATAAGGAATTTTTTCATAATTATTCAGATGATATTTATGTCATTTCCTGTGGATTTAAAGAGTTTATAGATCCCATAGTGGCTGAATACAATATTCCTGCCGATCGAGTTTATGCAAATACATTTAAATTTGACGAGAACGGAAAAATAATTGGATTTGACGAGGATAATGTTTTAGCCTTGCACAACGGTAAAATTGCCTGTTTAAAAAACTTGAATCTACAAGGGGAAGTGCAGGTAATTGGAGACGGTTATAGTGACTATGTAATGCGCGAAGCGGGTATTGCGGATAAATTTTTCGCATACACCGAGAATGTGCATCGAGAAAAGGCTGCGAGAAACGCAGACTATATTACACCTAATTTAGATGAATTTTTATTTGTGAACAAGTTGCCAAGAAAGATATCCTACCCAAAGAATAGAATTAAGATTTTATTGTTGGAAAATGTCCATCAAAATGCCTTCGATACCCTTTCTGAGGAAGGGTTTTCCGTAGAGTTGTTAAAACATAGTTTAACGGAAGAAGAGCTGATCGAAAAAATAAAAGGAGTGCACGTCTTAGGAATACGTTCCAAGACCCAGGTTACCAAAAATGTGTTGGAAGCAGCGGACAAGTTAATGGTGGTTGGCGCCTTCTGTATTGGTACTACCCAAATAGACCTGGACGCTTGCAAGAGGAAGGGAGTCGTTGTATTTAACGCACCTTATAGCAATACAAGGTCCGTTGTTGAACTGGCTATTGGTGAGATTATTATGTTGATGAGGAGTATATTTCCACGTAGTACGGAAATACATGATGGTCAATGGAATAAAACCGCTGCCAATTCAAAAGAGGTAAGGGGTAAAAATCTTGGAATTGTGGGGTACGGTAATATTGGGAAGCAATTGTCTGTACTGGCCGAAGCCTTGGGTATGCGTGTTTACTACTATGACGTAGGGGATCAATTGGCTTTAGGTAACGCCACTAAGTGCAGTACTTTGGAAGATTTGTTAAATGTTTCGGATGTAGTTACCTTACATATTGATGATAATAAGGCTAATAAGAATTTTATAGGGGAAAGGGAAATTAATCAAATGAAAGATGGTGCATTATTTGTAAATCTTTCAAGAGGATTTGTGGTTGATATTGAAGCCTTGGCAAATGCACTGAAAAGTGGAAAACTTGCCGGTGCTGCAATAGACGTTTTTCCAGAAGAACCAAGAAGTAACGGCGAGTTTTTAACTGAACTTAAAGGCTTGGAAAATGTTATCTTAACCCCGCACATTGGTGGAAGTACAGAGGAAGCACAACGCGATATTGCCGATTTTGTTCCTAACAAAATAATGGATTATATAAATTCGGGGAATACTGTTGATGCGGTCAACTTTCCAAATATTAGACTGCCCAAACAGAACAATGCCCATCGTTTTCTACATATCCATAAAAATGTTCCTGGGGTTATGGCGAAGATCAACGAGGTTTTGGCCCGTTTCGATATGAATATTTCTGGTCAGTATCTTTCCACGGATAATGAAGTCGGATATGTAATTTCGGATTTGGACAAAGAATATAACAAGGATGTGTTAAAAGCCCTTAAAAAAATAGACAATACTATTAAATTCAGGGTTTTGTATTAGAACGAAACTGTTGATCATAACTTTAAAACTGCCTGAAATTTACTTTTAGGCAGTTTTTTTATGCCTTTTAATTAAAAGATCTTCAGGAAACTAGACTTGGGGATGGTTAATTAAAAATGTTGTTTAATTAATTTAGGTTTCTTCTTTTTCAATGGCTTTTTCCTATTGATGGTGGTAGGGTTCGTTTCTTAATATAGTGAAGGCTCTGTACAATTGTTCAACCATAAATAATCGAACCATTTGATGTGAAAATGTCATTTTTGACAAACTGATCTTACCACGGGATTTTTGATATACGGCTTCACTAAAACCATAAGGCCCGCCAACAACAAATACGAGTTGCTTTATACCGGAATTCATGTTTTTTTGGAGGTATTCCGAGAATTCCACAGAGGTTTTTTGTTTGCCGTTTTCATCCAGTAGTACCAGCAGATCTGTTGGGTTAAGTTTATTTAAAATGGCATCCCCCTCTTTCTCCTTTTGTTGCTTTTCCGATAGATTTTTGGTGTTCTTGATATCGGGGATTATTTCCAATTCAAACTTTATATAGTGCTTTAATCTATTTTGATATTCCTCAATTAATTGATTTAATTGAACACTATCTGTTTTTCCCAGTACTAGTAGTTTTATGGTCATAGGGCAAATGTAATATGCAATTCTTTAATTCCAAAAAGAAGCTTCGGGCCATAAAATGGCAAATCCTTGAAAATTACAGTTTTAATGGGGAATAGTATGCAAAGTATCGTCCTGGAGGTCTATATTATTTATAGCATTTCGTCTTTCATTGAGAAAACAAAGGAGGAATTGGGCAAACATTTTAGTAAATTAGCAAGGAAAAATAATTGCATGATTACAGAAGAACAATTTAGAACTGAGCTTGATCTTATTATAAATAATGCCATACGGGAAGATGTGGGTGACGGGGACCATAGCTCGCTTGCGTGTATTCCCGCTTCTGCAACGGGCAAAGCCAAACTATTGGTCAAAGCCAAGGGCATTATAGCGGGGGTAAATTTCGCCAAACAGGTCTTTCAATATGTAGATAGGAACTTAGAGGTGGAAGTGCTTATTAATGATGGGGCATCGGTAAAATTTGGGGATATTGTTTTTTATGTATCCGGAAGCTCACAGAGTATTTTAAAAGCAGAAAGATTGGTTTTAAATGCTATGCAAAGAATGAGCGCCATTGCCACCAAAACCAACTATTTTGTAAAGCTCCTAGAGGGTACCGACACCAAAATATTGGATACCCGTAAGACTACACCGGGGATTAGGGCCCTTGAAAAATGGGCCGTTAAAATTGGTGGTGGTGAAAATCATAGATTTGCGTTGTATGATATGGTTATGTTAAAGGATAATCATATCGATTTTGCCGGGGGTATAACGAAGGCCATTGAAAAAACACAGAATTATCTAAAGGACAAGAATCTGGATTTAAAGATAATTGTGGAAGCTAGAAATCTAGATGAGGTAGAGATTATTTTGAAGTCCAACGGAATTTATAGAATCCTGTTGGATAACTTTAGCTTTGAGGATACGCGGAAAGCGGTAAAAATGATCGGTGATCAATGTCTAACAGAATCTTCTGGTGGAATAAATGAGGAGACTATAAAGATGTATGCGGAATGTGGGGTGGATTTTATCTCCTCGGGGGCCCTAACACATTCTATATACAATATGGACCTTAGTCTTAAAGCGGTATAGATGTCCTTGGAAATTGAAAGTAAACTAGAGAAGATACCCATAGTAAATTGGATAGTGGGTTTAATGAAAAAAGTTAAGTTACCCGCTTTTGAGGGACTTTCCTTTTACGACCTAATGGAGATGTATTTAATGGGGATTGTGAAGGGGGCCCTATCTACACGAGCAAGTTCTATTGCCTTTAGTCTGTTTTTGGCCTTGTTCCCATTTTTGATTTTTTTAGTGACTTTAATTCCGTTTATAATTCCCTATATTTCCATTGAAAATTCCAATTTCGATACGGAATTCTTAATTTTTCTGGAATCATTTTTACCTACTGCCACGGGTGAATATTTTAGTGAAATATACTTGCAGATAAGTGAACAGGAAAGAGGGGATGTTCTCTCATCGGCCATCGCTTTTATTACTTCAATTTTTTTAATGGCCAACGGGGTGAACGCCATTTTTGGTGGATTTGAAAATTCTTATCATGTGAGTCTAAACCGCAATATTTTTAAACAGTATGGTTATGCCTTGATGGTAGGGTTAATGCTGTCTATCCTACTCTTGTTTGGAGCTGTAATATTTGTTTATTTCGAGGCATATGTGCTAATTGGGCTACACGATATAACCCATAGGGGAATAGAATTGGAGGTAGACGAAAGTGAATTTCTTTTGGTGCAATGGGGTAAGTTTTTATTTTTAGGAATGCTGGCCTATTTTACAACGGCAATTTTATACTATTTTGGAACCAAAGAGGGAAAGCAGGCCAGATTTTTTTCGGCAGGGGCTTTGATGACCACTTTACTTTTTATATTGACCTCTTATTTATTCGGCGTATATGTTGAGAAATTTGCCAGATATAACGAATTGTATGGTGCTTTGGGCGGATTGTTGATATTATTGGTCTTTATTTGGTTAAATTCCAATATCTTGCTACTGGGGTTCGAATTAAATGCCTCATTAAACTCGTTAAGAAAAAAATATGAAAAACATGATGAAGATGAATAGGTGGGCAATGTGTAGTGTTTTTGCGCTTTTTTCAATGTGCTGTTCGGCACAGAGTATTTTTGGAAAATGGAAGACGATAGATGATAGGACGGGTAATCCCAAAGCTATTATTAGTATTTATGAGGAAGACGGACTTATGTATGGCCATGTGGTGGAGATTCTGGAGGAAGGCAGGCAAGATGCCCTATGCGAGAAATGCGATGGTGATAAAAAAGATCAACCAATAGTGGGTATGAAAATTATTGAGGATGTGGAACACATTGGAAATGGGGAATGGAAAGGCAAAACACTATTTGATCCGGAGCAGGCAATGACCTTTAGGTGCAAGTTGTGGCTTAACCCTGATAATCCGGATGAATTAAAGGTTAGAGGGTATCTGGCATTCATTTACCGTACACAGACCTGGATAAGGGTGGAAGGCTAGAAGTTGAGGGAATATGCAGGATTTTATCAATGTTATTTTACCTATTCCTATAGAAAAACTCTTTACCTATAAGGTTACCGAGGAAGAGGTGAAAGTTTTAAAACCTGGAATGCGGGTTGCCGTTCCTTTTGGAAAGTCGAAAATATATACTGCATTGGTGTTCGAAATTCATAACACCGCTCCCACCGTCTACGAGGCCAAAGGGATAGATCAAGTCTTGGACGAATACCCTTTGGTAACTATTATCCAACTTAAATTTTGGCAATGGTTGGCCCAATATTATATGTGCTCCATAGGGGAAGTTTTTCGCTCTGCAGTACCAAGTGCATTGCTGTTGGAAAGTGAAACTTTGATACTTAAGAACGACGGTGCAATTATTGAGGAAAACGATTTGTTGGATGATGAATTTATGGTTTTTGAGGCACTGCAGCACCAATCAATACTTCGAGTCCAGGAAATAAGCGATATTCTGGACAAAAAGAATATCATCCCTGTATTAAATAGATTGCTCAAAAAGAATATCATCCTTCTCAAGGAAGAAATGTTTGAGCAATATAAACCAAAATTGGTCCGATATGTTCAATTGGGAATAAACCATAGGTCGGAAGAAAATTTGGAAGTCCTGTTAAATAGCCTGACCAGGGCACCTAAACAAAGTCAAGTTGTACTCTCTTTGTTCCAATTACAGGCCATGACCAAAAAGCCTGTAAAAGTGAGCGATTTGGAAAAGGCGAGCAATAGTTCCGGTGCGATAATTAAAACCTTGATAGATAAAGGTATATTAGAAGAGCATTTTGTACAAACGGATAGGGTGGTGTACGAGGGGGAAGACGATGGCATAACTTTGAAATCCTTAAATGAATATCAGCTTTCTGCATTTGGGGATATAAAGACATCCTTTAAAGATAAAAAGGTAGTTCTTTTACATGGGGTAACCTCTTCGGGGAAAACAGAAGTCTATGTTAAGTTAATTGAGGAGTATTTAAGAAATGGTAAGCAAGCGCTCTATTTACTTCCTGAAATTGCACTTACTACCCAATTGATATCTAGATTGCAGGCCTACTTTGGCGAAAAAGTGGCCGTTTATCATTCTAAATACAATGTGCAGGAGAGGGTGGAGGTCTGGAACAATGTACTGGAAAACAAACCAAAAGCACAGATTGTAATAGGGGCCAGATCGGCACTGTTTTTACCCTTTAAAGAGTTGGGATTGGTCATAGTGGACGAAGAACATGAAAGTTCTTTTAAGCAATATGACCCGGCGCCAAGATATCATGCTCGGGACGGCGCCATTGTTTTAGGAAATCTGCATGGAAGTGATATACTGTTGGGTTCTGCCACTCCTAGCGTTGAAAGTTTTTATAATGTAAAGACCACCAAATATGGCTACGCCCGGATAGATAGAAGATATGGCGATGTGCTTATGCCGGACATGGAATTGGTTGATATAAAGGAGCAGTCTCGAAAAAAAAGGATGAAAGGACATTTTTCTGAGCGACTTCTGGAGGAAATTTCAGAAACCTTGGAAAACGGAGAGCAGGTTATTCTATTTCAAAACCGAAGGGGTTTTGCGCCCATAATGGAGTGTACTACATGTGGTCATGCCCCTCAATGTCCAAATTGCGATGTAAGCTTAACGTATCATCAACATAGAAAGCAATTACGTTGTCACTACTGTAGCTATCACATTGCCTTGCAGACAAGCTGCCAAGCCTGTGGGAATGCTACTTTGGATACCAAAGGATTCGGAACGGAACAAGTAGAACAGGAATTGAACAACTTGTTCCCTAAGGCTAATGTGGGAAGAATGGATTTGGATACCACTCGGGGGAAACATGGTTATGAAAAGATCATCACCTCTTTTGAACAGCAGGAAATTGACATTCTTGTAGGAACCCAAATGCTGACCAAGGGGTTGGATTTTAGGAATGTAAATCTCGTAGGTATAATGAATGCAGATTCATTATTGAACTTTCCCGATTTCAGAGCCCATGAAAGAAGTTTTCAATTACTTACCCAAGTGGCCGGTAGGGCAGGGAGAACCAAGAAAAGAGGTAAGGTTATTATTCAGAGCTATAATCCAAATCACAGGATATTACAGCAAGTGACGACTAGTGACTATGACGGAATGTTTATGGAACAGATTTATGAACGTGAACAGTATAAATATCCTCCCATAAACAGAATTATTAAAATTACATTTAAGCATAAGGATTATAACAAACTCAATGATGCCTCGGAATGGTTTGCCAAGTCGTTAAAAAATATTTTTGGAGAAAACGTATTGGGCCCCGAATATCCGCCTGTGGCACGAATAAGGAATCAGTATATCAAAAACGTAATTATCAAGATAGGGGGGAATTTCTCTTTGGTCAAAACAAAAAATAGCATTAAAAGAATTGAAAAATCCTTTAATGCTATCTCTTATTACAGAGGTGTTCGGGTAATCTACAACGTAGATCACATTTAATTACCTAAAAATTATTTAGGGCCTCTGCCAATTCAGTCTTCTTATTTCTACTTAAAGGTATTTGTTTTCCGCTAACTTCTACATTTTTGCTATTAAACTTCTCCACTTTCTCCAGGTTAACAATATAGGATTTGTGAATTCTTAAAAACTTATCTTCCGGCAACTGTTTTTCAAAAGATTTCATTGTTGATAAAATTACGATATTGGCCTCATCCGTAACTAATTTAATATAGTCGCCCAAGGCTTCGATCCATTTTATCTCGTTCAATATTACCTTTCTTTTCTTCAGGTTGCTCTTAACAAAGATATGTTCTTCATCTTCCGTTACCTTATTGATTTGTTCATATTTAGCAACTGCTCTCTTAACTGAGGCGTCAAAACGTGATAAGGTAATAGGTTTGTGAAGGTAATCTGTTACATCGTAATCAAATGCCTTTAGGGCATAATCCGGTTTACCAGTAATCAAAATTACCTGAGGGCTGTTATCTAGGGACTCTAATAGGTCGAATCCTGTGATAATTGGCATCTCTACATCTAAGAAAATTAAATCTATTTCATTGTTTTTGATGCCGTTCTTGGCTTCAATGGCATTACTGTACTCAGCTACCAAAGCCAGATTCGGATGGTTGTTCACCAGTTTGGCAACTGCCATCCGCTGCATGGACGAGTCGTCCACGATAATGCTTCTTAATTTCATAAATGGTTGATTTGTGGGGTTAAATCATCGACAAAGTACTTAAAAATCACGCTGATGTACAACAAAAGTTGTAAACATTGCAGTAATTGTTGTGTAAATGGCAATGACCATAGTTTTAATTGTTTTTGGTTAAGTTCAATATTATGTTTGTTCTAGGTATAACGAAGATTTTTCCATTTTCTTGTGATATGAACAAAAAATAATTACTTTTGCACACTTAAAAAATTTTAAACATATGAACAATTACGAAACTGTTTTCATTTTAAATCCCGTTCTATCTGATGTTCAGATCGAGGAAACAGTTAAGAAATTCGAGGATTTCTTAATTAACAAAGGTGCCAAGATGGTAGCCAAAGAAAACTGGGGGCTTAAGAAATTGGCCTATCCTATCCAACACAAGAAAAGTGGTTTTTACCATTTGTTCGAGTTTACAGCTGAAGGCGACGTTGTTGCCCCTTATGAATTGGAATTCAGAAGGGACGAGCGAATTATGCGTTGTCTAACTGTAAAATTAGACAAGCATGCCGTATCATGGGCAGAGAGAAGAAGAACAAAGTTAAAAGCTAAAGCGTAAGGATTATGGCATCAATAGAACAACAAGCGAAAGGTAAAAAAGACGGAGAGATCAGATATCTTACTCCTCTTAACATAGAGACGAATACCCAGAAGAAATATTGTCGTTTCAAAAAATCAGGTATTAAGTATGTAGATTATAAAGATCCTGATTTTTTAATAAAGTTGGTAAACGAGCAAGGTAAATTGCTTCCAAGAAGACTAACAGGTACTTCCTTGAAATATCAGCGTAAAGTGGCTGTTGCTGTAAAAAGAGCACGTCATTTAGCTTTAATGCCATATGTTGGCGATTTATTAAAATAAAAAGAAACGGACGATGGAACTTATATTAAAGGAAGACGTACAAAACTTAGGTTTTAAAGATGATTTGGTGAAAGTAAAGAATGGTTTTGGTAGAAATTACCTTATACCTAGAGGATTGGCCTCATTAGCTACGCCATCTGCCAAGAAAGTATTGGCTGAAAATTTAAAACAAAGAGCTCATAAAGAGAAGAAAATTGTTGATGCAGCCAATAAGACTGCAGAAGCTATTAAGCAATTGGAAATCAAGATTGCTGCAAAAGCAGGTGCTGGAGATAAATTATTTGGATCTATTACCAATATAGATTTGGCCGATGCTTTGGAAAAAGCTGGACATTCTTTGGATAGAAAATATATTTCAATCCAAGGTGGTGCTGTTAAAAGGACTGGTCCTTACAATGCTCAAATTAGATTGCACAGAGATGTGGTAGTCGATTTCCCATTTGAAGTAGTTGCAGAGGCAAAAAGTTAGTAGCTTTTACATAATTATTTAAAAGGCCACAGAAATGTGGCTTTTTTTTGTGCTATTTTTATAGGTAATTAGTTGATTATTAACTCAAAACAGAAAATATTATGAAAAAACTTCTTTTAGTCATATCATTTGTTTGCTGTGGTTTAATGCTCTCCGCACAGGTAACAACCTCCAATATTAGGGGGATTGTTCTTGATGATGAAGATGTTCCGTTGTTGGGGGCCAACATTGTGGCAATCCATACCCCAACCGGCACCAAGTATGGGGCTATTACCAATGAGGATGGAAGGTTTAACCTCCTTAACCTAAGGGTAGGAGGCCCCTATGAAGTTACCATATCCTTTATTGGTTTTAAAACGCAAACAGATAACGACATTTTTCTGACCTTGGGAAAAACCCAGAATATAGAGGTTAATTTAATGTCTGACGACCAAGCTTTGGATGAAGTAATAGTGGTGTCCGATCGCGGGACCGGTACTTTTGGGAGCGATAGGACGGGAGCTGAGACAAGCGTCGGCCGCAGAGAATTGACTAGGCTTCCTACAATTTCCAGATCTGCTTCGGATTTTACCCGTTTAGAGCCAACTGCTAGTGGAAATTCGTTTGGGGGGCGTAATGATCAGTACAATAATTTTTCCTTGGATGGAGCTATATTTAATAACCCTTTTGGCTTGGATGCGCCAACACCAGGGGGACAAACTGATGCTCAACCTATATCCTTGGATGCCATAGATCAGATTCAGGTTTCCACCGCTCCTTATGACGTAACTCAATCCGGGTTTACAGGGGCATCAGTGAATGCGGTTACCAAAAGTGGTACCAATGAATTTCATGGCACTGCTTATGGTTTCTACAGAAATCAGGATTTAACCGGTAGTAAGGTGAAAGGTGAAGATGTCGTAAAACCGAGTTTAAAACAAAATCAATATGGATTTAGCCTTGGAGGTCCCATTGTCAAAAATAAACTTTTCTTTTTCGTTAACTTCGAAAAGGAGGAAAGGGATGATCTGGGTACCAATGGCTGGATTCCCAATACAGGCTCTGGTGCAATAAACGAATCAAGGGTTTTGGAAAGCGATCTAATGGCCGTTCAATCTGCATTATCGGTGTTGGGGTACGACACGGGTAGTTATGAGGGTTTTACTTTTGGTGCCAAATCTATCAAAGGTATCTTTAAGTTGGATTGGAACATAAACGATAGTAATAGATTGGCGTTTATTTATAATTTTTTAAACGCATCCAAAGAAAAACCGGCGCATCCAACAGCTATTGCCGCAAGGGGCCCCAATTTTTCAACTTTACAGTTTGAGAATTCGGGCTATGAGATAAATAACAAACTACAATCCTTTCAATTGGAACTTAATTCCAACTTATCAGAAGAGGCCACCAATAAGTTGCAACTTGGGTATTCATATTTCGATGATTTTAGAGACCCTTTTTCTACACCTGCACCAATTATAGCCATTCAGGATGGTAACGGGTCTAATTACATAATTGCTGGACATGAACCCTTTTCAATAAATAATAGATTAGATCAGAAAGTACTCCAATTAACCAACAACCTCAGTTTTTTTAAAGGAAACCATACTTATGCGGTTGGATTTTCTTTTGAAAAATTTATGTTCAAAAACTCTTTTAACATTACCAATTATGAGTCCTTTAATTTTGGAATATTTCCTTATTATGGACTGTTCAGTCCATATCCCAATGTTCAGGAGTTTTTGGATAATGCGCAGCCTGGTGGAGTGGTGGACCAATACTTAAGTGCTACACAAAATGCATTTAACGCCAGCAATGCCGCGGGGACTGGTAATGATGGAGGATGGAAATTATCGGAACTCAATGTAGGCCAATTGGCATTTTATGTTCAGGACGAGTGGAACGCCAGGGATAATTTAAAATTGACCTATGGTATTCGTTTCGATAAGCCACTTTATTTTAATACCGGGGATCTGATTCAGAAATTTATTGATACGGATAACGGAGCTACTAGAGATAATTCCATTTCCTATTATAACCCGAACAAGAATGAGGAGGTTTTGTTAAGTTCAACCCAAATGCCTACCAATGATTGGTTGATCTCCCCAAGGCTTGGGTTTAATTATGAGGTAAATGGAGAAAGTGCCACCCAGTTAAGGGGAGGAACCGGGATATTTACCGGGAGGTTGCCATTTGTTTGGATAGGAAATCAGGTAAGTGGTGCCGATGATGGCTATTTTCAATTAGTTGACCCTGATTTCAAATTCCCCCAAGTGTGGAGAACCAATTTGGGATTGGATAAAAGATTCGAAAATGGAATTATCGGAACTGTGGACGTTTCCTATACTAAGGACTTAAATGCGGCCCATGTGCAGAACTGGGGAATGCGAAATCCTACGGGAACTTTGAATTCTCCTGGCGACAATAGACCTGTTTATACTGCAGGCGATAAAGGAAACAATGCATACGTGTTTACTAATTCAGACAAAGGAAGAGTATGGAATATTGCTTTGAAAGGGCAAAAAAACTTTTCCAACGGATTGTATACCAGTGTAGCATATAGTTATTTGAATGCAAAAGATGTGAATTCCATAGAGGCCGAGATTACCGGTGATGCCTTCGATTTTAATCCAAATATGGGCAATGCCAATAACGATGTTCTTGCCTATTCCAAGTACGGGGATACACATCGGTTCATTGGGGTGTTGTCCAAGCAGTTCAAATATGGCGGGGAAACTTGGGCCACCACCATATCTACCTTTTTTGAGTATGCCCAAGGGGGAAGGTATAATTATACATATGCAGGGAATATTAATGGAGATAGTTCTCCTCAAAATAACGATCTATTGTATATTCCAACCTCTTCAGAATTAGGGCAGATGCAGTTTTCAGGGGCTGGACAGGCAGAAGCATTTGAGGCCTATATTCGTCAAGATGATTATTTAAAGGACCACAGAGGTGAATATATGGAGCGTTATGGGGCAACGGCACCTTGGAGAGGTCGTTGGGATATGAAATTATTGCAGGATTATAATTTTAAGGTGGCAGGTGATAAGACAAACACCATTCAGTTTAGTATAGATGTATTGAATATTGGAAACTTGATTAGCTCGGATTGGGGTTTAATTCAACAGGCCAATAATATTAGCCCAATTGGGGTGAATGTTGATTCCAATACCAATATTCCAACTTATACTTTTAATCCTAGCCTATCCAAAACCTATGGTTATGATACCGGATTATTGTCCAGATGGCAAGCACAATTTGGCTTACGCTATATATTCTAAAATAATTTTAATTTAATATTTAAAAGGCTGTGGAAATCCCACAGCCTTTTTATTTTTGCAGTTCTTTAGAGCTTTGTTCACTTCATTGCTTAATCAGTGAATGTTTAGAGGGCCATACAATTATTTAAAATGAAATACACAAGACTAACAAGGCAGCAGTTGGAGGAGTTACACCAGGAATTCATTAATTTTTTGGCTACCCAATCCATTACAGGAGACGAATGGGAAACGCTAAAGAAGGAAAAACCGGAAGTAGCGGAGGAGGAACTTGATATTTTTAGCGATTTAATTTGGGAAGGTGTTTTGTCCAAGGTAAAGTATTTGGAAAATATCTCTGCCCAACACATGCATTTATTCCATACCGAAGAAAAGGAAATGAAGCTTATCTCGGTAAAGGTTATGAATCCTGAAATAGATTTGAGTACCAAAGAAGGCTTTTCTTGGTTCAGAAAAAATTATCAATCAGATTTTGTGGAATACCTAACGGCTTCCAAGGCCTATACTGCAGATAAGAACTTGGATAAGTTTAATTTAATAAAACAGGGAGCTGCAATCACCAAAGGAGAACTTTACCAATGGTTCGATGATTTAATAGGTTAATTAAGTTATTCCTGCACGGGCAAAATTCCACAATCCACTATATTTACAACAGATTTAAAAATAATGGCACAAAAACCATCCATACCTAAAGGAACCAGGGATTTTTCCCCATCCGAAGTCAATAAGAGAAATTATATTTTTGATGTGGTAAAAAAGCATTTTCAAACCTACGGTTTTCAACCCATTGAAACGCCGTCCTTTGAAAACTCTGAAACCTTAATGGGAAAATATGGGGATGAAGGTGACCGCCTTATTTTTAAGATCCTTAATTCAGGGGATTTTTTGAATAAAGTGAATGATGATGTGTATGCAAGTAAGGATTCCAGTGTGTTGACTACAAAAATTTCGGAGAAAGCCCTTCGATACGACCTTACCGTGCCCTTTGCCCGCTACGTGGTAATGCATCAGAACGAACTGGATTTTCCATTTAAAAGATATCAGATTCAGCCAGTATGGCGTGCCGATAGACCTCAAAAAGGTCGTTTTCGAGAATTTTTCCAGTGCGATGCCGATGTAGTAGGCTCAGATTCCCTATTGCAGGAGGTGGAATTGGTGCAGTTGTACGATGCCGTATTTACGGACTTAAAGCTGGAAGGTGTAACCATTAAACTGAACAATAGGAAAATATTGGCGGGAATTGCTGAAGTAATCGGAGAACGCGATAAACTGATCGACTTCACCGTGGCCTTGGATAAGTTGGATAAGATAGGGATAGAGGGCGTGTCCAAAGAAATGAGGGAAAAGGGTATTTCTGATGCTGCCATTGAAAAAGCGGCCCCTTTATTTGAACTAAGTGGAAGTAACCTGGAGCAGCTATCTGTTTTAAGTGATTTGTTAAAGGATTCCGAGGAGGGGGCCAAAGGGGTGGGAGAGCTTAGCTTCATTATCACCACTATGGAAGAACTTGGACTGCAATCTGCAAATCTAAAAATAGATGTTACTTTGGCCAGGGGTCTTAATTACTACACAGGGGCTATATTTGAGGTTGCAGCTCCTGAAGGGGTAAGCATGGGGTCTATAGGTGGAGGTGGTCGTTATGATGACCTTACCGGAATCTTCGGTCTAAAAGATGTTAGTGGGGTGGGTATATCCTTCGGCCTGGACCGCATTTACTTGGTCATGGAAGAACTGGAGCTTTTTCCAGAAGCCATTGATCAATCCTTACAGGTACTCTGTGTTAATTTTGGGGAAAAGGAAGCGTTGACCTCCTTGAAACTTGTTAATCGACTTAGGAAGGCGGGTGTAAAATGTGACTTGTACCCCTCCAGTGCCAAGATGCAGAAACAAATGAAATATGCCAATAATAGGAATGTTCCTTTTGTTGTTTTGATCGGGGAACAGGAATTGAGCAGCAATTCCTTCGTGGTTAAGGATATGGTCAAAGGGGGTCAGGAAACCTATAGCTTGGATAGGGTAGAGGAGTTTTTGACCAATTTATAGTCTTTTTTGTATGGCATTTAGCACGGTTTCATAGTATTCCATTTCGTAAGGCACGTATTTCTGGGAATTCATATTGCGTTCCAATTCCATTTGGAACGTGGTCAAAGAAATTAGGGTAAGATCGTCAACTTCGCTTTCTTGCATTTTAAGTGCTGAAAAGGGTATTTTCAGTTCACATAAAAAAGTATGGTGGAATTCGCAGTCCAATAAATCCTTATGATGTTGGTAGCTGTATTTGAATACTCCCAGTTTGTACAGTTCGTTTTCCGTAATGTCAAGACCGATTTCCTCCTTTACTTCCCGGATGGCAGAATCCACTACATCCTCACCGGCACCAATATGTCCTGCTACCGAAACATCCCATAGTCCTGGATGGGTGTCTTTATTTTTGGCCCGTTGCTGAATCAAGACTTCCCCATTTTTAGTATATAACCAAACATGGATACTAGGGTGAAAAATTCCCCTCTTATGGGCTTCGGATTTCATGATGGAATTACCCGTGTAATTTCCATCGGCATCCAATATGTCTATCAATTCGTCCATAATTAAGCTATATTTTAAATGAGTGGCAAAAGAACTAAAATAAAAAATCCCCCCTAAAAGGGAGGATTTTGAAATAGACTATTCAAAATAACTGAAAGTTTCCCCTTCTTTTATGTTCAATAAAGATTCGTAGATCAATCGAATTACATTTTCTACATCATCCTTATGAACCGTTTCTACTGTGGTGTGCATATATCGCAGGGGTAGGGATATTAAAACCGAAGCCACCCCGCCATTGCTATAGGCAAAGGCATCCGTATCCGTACCGGTATATCTTGAGGCAGCCATGCGCTGAAAAGGAATCTTGTTGGCTTCCGCAGTTTCAATAATTCGCTCCCGAAGTTTGTTTTGTACCGCAGGGGCGTAAGAAATAACAGGGCCAGCACCAATTAGGGTATGTCCTTGTTTCTTTTTCTCGATCATTGGCGTAGTGGTATCATGGCAAACGTCCGTGACTATCGCAATGTTCGGTTTTATGGTTTGGGTAATCATTTCGGCACCTTTTAGTCCAATTTCTTCTTGCACGGCATTGGTAATATATAGCCCAAACGGTAATTTCTTTTTGTTTTCGTGTAATAATCTGGCAACCTCGGCAATCATAAAACCACCAACACGGTTGTCTATGGCTCTACAAACAAATTTGTTCTTGTTCAGGACCTGAAAGGTGTCCGGATAGGTAATAACACATCCAACATGCACCCCCAATTTTTCCACTTCCGCCTTGTCTTTGGCGCCTACATCAATAAAAATATTGTCCAATTTAGGAGGTTCTTCTTTAGAGCTGTCCCTGGTATGTATGGCCGGCCATCCGAATATTCCTTTTACGATTCCTTTTTTGGTGTGTATGTTGACCCATTTGGAAGGCGCAATTTGATGATCGCTACCGCCATTGCGGATAACATATATTAAACCTTCATCGGTAATGTAGTTTACGTACCACGATATTTCATCGGAATGGCCCTCAATGACCACCTTGTATTTGGCATCTGGATTTATGACTCCCACTGCGGTACCATAGGTGTCGGTAATAAAAGTATCCACGTATGGTTTCAGATACTCCATCCATAATTTTTGCCCTTCCCATTCGTAACCTGTAGGAGAGGCATTGTTTAAATATTTTTCTAAAAAATCCATGGATTTTTTGGTAAGAATCTTTTTTGCGCTCATATACGTATATGTATTTTGAATGCAAACTTAACAATATTCACTTTTATTTAATAGCAAGCTCCTTTCTTTATCATTAATTTTGGCAAGGCTTTTGTATTTTAAGGTTCAATGAGAAAAAGATTATTGGTAATACTTTATGGGGTAATGGGATTTGTTGGTCTGGCACAGGTTCCGGAAGAAACATTGGATTCCTTGGCTAAGCAATATATTATAATGGAAGGCGACTCCGTTCTCCAAAGCTCTATAGCTTTAAATGAGGTCTATGTATTTGGTAGGCTTAAATTCTCTTCCTATAACGATAAGTTGCGCTATTATATATTAAGGAGAAAAACCATGAAGGTGTATCCTTATGCCAAATTGGCTGCCGAGAGGTTGGTAGAGCTAAATGATAGTTTGGAACATATAAAGAGGAATTCGCACAAAAGAAGGTTTACGCGCAAGGTTCAGAAATTTATTGAGGACGAATTTTCCGAGGAATTAAAAAAATTGACACGTACCGAAGGACAAATTTTGGTAAAGTTGATCTATAGGCAGACAGGGATTACGGCTTTTGATCTGGTGAAAGAGTTGCGAAGTGGTTGGCGTGCCTTTTGGTACAATACCACCGCCAAAATGTTCAGCATTAGTATTAAGGAAGAATTTCATCCTGATCAGGTGCATGAGGATTACCTTATAGAGGATATTCTGCAACGGGCCTTTGCGGATTTCAGTCTGGAACGGCAGCCTTCCGTGTTGGAATACGATTACGCTACACTCACCAATATTTGGAAAGACCAGAACAGGTCTAAGGAGTAGGGGTCAAGAGGCCTCTATGTTTCATGAGCAATTTTAATGTATTGTTTTGTGCGCCCCCTCCCTTTATCGGGCCGGGTGCCGGGCCGTATCCCTTGCGTTGCTCCGGGGATGCCGCTTCGCCCCCTGTCTACCGGCAGGCCGGCCTGGCGCGTTTCGGCACAATTTTAACGTGCCATTGTTTTGCGGTTATGGGAAAAAGCGTTAAATTGTTTTCCCTTTTTGCGTGTCCTGCGTTGTTGCAATATGCTTGTTGACAGCGGGTTGTGCGCGCCCTTGAAAAAAAGGCGAAAAAAGTTTCAAAAAACCCTTGTGGATTTAAAAAAGGGTGGTAGATTTGCACCCCGCTAACGAAGCAATGTCGGAATTGGCGGAAAGGGTGTTTGGAGCGCCACGTTCATTAAAGTTACTGTTTCGGATCTACTGGCAAAAAGAAAAATAAAATTTTTTCGAAAAAGCTTGTCGGATTAAAAAAAGGCTGTACATTTGCAGCCGCTTTGGGAAACAGGGCGAACGAATAAAGAGGAATAAGTTCATTGATATATTGTAAAGACAGCGCACCACATTTCCGGAAACGGGGATGTGGTGCAGAAAAAGAAATCGAAAGAACGGGCCGGGAAGATATCTCATATGGTTGATCGAAGTTATATAAGAATCAACGATGAAGAGTTTGATCCTGGCTCAGGATGAACGCTAGCGG
>NZ_JALKBC010000011.1 GCF_023015865.1 Arenibacter sp. F26102
CCTGGTTCACCGGAACATCCGTTACGTTCCAGGTAAAGGAGACCGTGGCAGACTCGGAAGGAGTGCCATCGTCAGTTACCGTTACCTCTACGGCGTAAGGACTATTGGTCGCAGCGCCCGTGGCAATAGTACCACTGATAAGCCCTGTTGACGTATCTATGGATAGCCCCGTTGGCAATGTTATGGCTGAATAGGTCATACCGTCGTCCTCGGGATCACTGGCGGCAATCTGTAGGGAGATAACATCCCCCTCAACGCCCGTCTGGACTCCTGGATTGGTGACCATCGGTGCCTGGTTCACCGGAACATCCGTTACGTTCCAGGTAAAGGAGACCGTGGCAGACTCGGAAGGAGTGCCATCGTCAGTTACCGTTACCTCTACGGCGTAAGGACTGTTGGTCGCAGCGCCCGTGGCAATAGTACCACTGATAAGTCCGGTTGACGTATCTATTGATAGCCCGGTAGGAAGACCCGTGGCCGAATAGGCCAAGACATTGTCCTCTGGATCCGTTGCAGCAACCTGTAAAGAAAGCACATCGCCCTCTACGCCGTTCTGTCCCCCCGGATTAGTGACCACTGGGGCCTGATTTGCAGGAGTGTTAACCGTTATGGTAATAGTTGTGGAATTCGAAAGAACTCCGTCACTAACCGTTAACTCTACTTCATATATGCCAGGGGTATTAAAAATATGTACAGGATCTGCAGTGGTCTCTGTTAGAGTCCCATCCTTAAAGTTCCACAAATAATCTGTTACTCCCGTATCATCGGTTGAATTGCTTCCTGTGAAGCTTACTGTTAGAGGAGCATCTCCAGAAGTGATATCAGCCTCCAACACTGCTACAGGAACTTGATTTCCTGCCTCACCAATATTCCATACAAATTCAAGTACTGTTGATTGGGATGGCACACAATCGTCGGTAACCGTAACCTCTACATTATAAGGACTATTGTCCGCAGCACCTCCAATTGATCCGCCGGTTCCAGATTCTGGAGCGGCCGTTAATTGAGCATTGGTATAGGCAGTACCATCCACTTTATACAATGCCATTTTATCAATGGCATGTCCTGCGGAACGTTCAGAAACCTCCACTGTATAAGTGCCAGCATTAACAAAATAGACATAAACATCGTGAGGATCATTATCACTTGTTCTGGCTTGCCAATCATACACCTGGGAAGCTCCACTACTGCGCCAGATCTTGAAATACCCATTGCTACTGGATCCCTCTGGCGTGGTGGATGCCGACTGTCTTGAGGTGCCTCCCGGAAAAACAATATTGGCCTGAGGACCTTCTAAATTACTTATCAGGGCTTCCTCGCTCACCGGGGTACCCTTAAAACCAAAGAACCACACATTACTATTGTTCGGAAACCGCAACCAGTTGTCATTCTCGTCAGTAGAACTCGAGCCACTATAAAAGGAACGCCAGTTAAAACGGTATACCCCCGGTGTATTTATGGTTATTTGGTAAGGTATTGTAGAACCGCCGCTCTGATTACTTAAACTATTGGTATTGGCAATGATACCAGTTGCTCCATTTAAAGTCGTAGTACCCCAACCAGTAGTATTACCCGATTCTGCCTCTACAATCAACAATCCGTTATTTTCTTGAAAGGCACCACTACCTCCACTACCGGCAGAAACAGTTCCTGAAATTAATCCAGTATTGACATCTATGTTTAAATCAGGAGGTAATCCTGTAGCTCCATAAGTTACATCTGTACAAGAACCAGTGGCGGCTATTTGGAGAGTAACATCATCTCCCTCAATACTGTTCTGAGTACCAGGATAAGTAACATCAGGCGCCACTAAAGCATTTGACAAATTAATTTCTTTAGAAGAATTATTTCCATAATTTATGGTCAACAAGGCACTTCTGTCGGCCCCAGTTCCCGTAAGCATAATTTCTATAGCATGCGTTGTGTTCGTCTTTAACAATTGATTGGCTAATTGACCGGAAACAATATTAAAATCGGCCGCATTTGGCCCTGATAGTTCCATTGAAGTTATCATTACGCCAACATTTCCATTTTCAATAATGAGATCAATCGATTCCGTTGCCCCATCAGCAATTAATAAATTACCAAAGGAATTGACCACGCTGGCCACACTTGGGCTACCTACAGGTGAATCCTCTCCCAAAAATTCCATATTCTTTTGGTTTCCACCACCCCGACTTGGTGAGCCTCCCAAAATAAAGATACCATTGCCCGATACAATGGCTTGAGTACCGTGCCTTGGAAAGTTCAAGGATGGAAGTTCATTCCAAGTCTGTAAAATTGGGTCGTATTCCTCCGTAACAGTAAGGGCTGGTCCAGCAACTTCAGGTTCCCCTCCGATAACCAACAACTTATCATTGAAGTTTACCGCACTGGCCCCTGCCCTTTGGGTCGGTATATTTTGCCCAACGGGCAAGGTACTCCAACTACTATTGGTAAAATCATACACGTCCACTTCTGGAATAGTAGGGGCAAATACTCCTTCGTCCCCACCTGATAAACGCCCCCCTGCTGCATATAACTTGTCACCTATTAGCACGGCTGCAAAATGATCTCGGGCGTGAGGGGCACCGGTTAATGAAGTCCATGTACCAGTCTGTGGATCATATTCATCGAACCAATTCACATAACCGCCATTATGTCCAATTGTATTTCCTCCTACTACGTAGAATTTATCGTTATAAACCACTAGGCCGGATGACCCACGTCTCCTTCCCTCCGGTATTTCAGGACCTTGGATCCATTCTCTTACAGCCGGATCAAAGGCCCAAATATGGTCTTCCGGTACTTCATTGGGATAATCATTAGTATTAAAAGCTCCGATTACCCAAATAAGGCCTTGATATTCCGTAGCTTGAAAGTGGTTGAACTCCAAACTTCCAGGCATGGAATTAGCTAAATTTTCCCATGTATCACTAGAATAATCATAGATGTCTACCGTAGTAGGGTTTTCCCTACCTCCCATCAAAAAGAACTTATCCCCTGCCTGTGCAAAAGAGTTCTCATGTCGAGCCGTATAGTTTTCATTTTCATTTTTGCTAATCCAAGTAGAGGTTACAAACCAGGTAAATGAAGTACTATATGGTACCGATCCTTCCCTTTTAACCGTCACGGTCACTTGATGTATCCCATTGTCATTAGGGCCTCCAATAGCAGCGTTGGTAGCTATGGTACCAGAAACCTCCCCAGTGTCCATATTAATAATAATGCCTTCCGGTTGTCCAGAAATATAATATTCATAGTCCACATTGGAATCTCCTCCCGTGGCAGTAGCCGTAAAACTAACTGTTTCTTCAGGAGCATTTTCTTGACCCGCAAAATCGGTTAAAGAAAGCGATGGATACAATTGATTGTCTCTATATATTTCGATGGCGCTTATAATCGGGTTTTCAATCACATGTCCAAATGAAATATTCAACTCTTCATCAACAACCGTTACTGGGTAGGATAACATTCCGGCAACATTGTGACCAAACTCCGTGATTACATCGAAGTCGTCTTCTACCACGTTTCCTTCCAAAAGGATATCAAAAACTCTATCTCCAGGCTCACTCGCCTCTGCAAAACTGTTACCTAAATAAAGTTGAACTACATAATCTCCATTTTCAACTGGTATACCGTATACCATTTCCGGAGCCGCTGCAACGTCATATCGTTCCTTGGAAAAAAGGGCACCAAAGGTAGGGGCATCTATATATGCCGGTACACTAGGATGTCTATTTTTGTTCAGTAGCGTAGTGGTATAGTTTAATCCAGTATTCACCGAATAACTCACCCCTTGATAGGCCCCCGAGGCACCGTTATATTCCCAAGAGGGGCCATTATCCGTTGCCTCTACAGCAATGTCCCCTGCATTAATTCTGTAAGTAGACCTTTCCTGAATTACCCATTGAAAGTTTATGGTCATAGCATCGTTGGTTAGCCCATCACTATCATCTACAGTCACAGTAACGTCAAAAGGGCTACCTGTAAAGGCTGCATTATCTATATCCCCGATTATATTACCATTCGTGGGCTCTATGGTTACACCATCCGGCTGTCCACTAATACTAAAATTCAAGTTCCCGTCCCCTCCATGGGCGGTGACCACCAATGCCCCATTCAATTCATCACCTACATAATTCACTTGATCTGCTATTTCACCAAGGTAAATGGGGGATTCCAAATCGGAAGCTTCCAAAATCTCGATTCCATTTATCAATGGATTTTCGGGACCAACATGTTTCAAAGAAATATCTATACTGCCATCGGTCACGTTGACAATATGGCTAATCACTGTCCCAGTCTTATGACCATAAGTCCCAGAAAGATCTATATTTTTTAATTTTTGATAATAAATTCCTTCAATGGAGACATCAAAAATACGTTCTCCGGCTGCTGAGGTCCCGTCGTATC
The DNA here is from genome assembly GCF_023015865.1 of Arenibacter sp. F26102. Taxonomy (GTDB): domain Bacteria; phylum Bacteroidota; class Bacteroidia; order Flavobacteriales; family Flavobacteriaceae; genus Arenibacter. The sequence continues at coordinate 4,396 of NZ_JALKBC010000011.1, forward strand.
CATTTGCCATATAGAGGCGTACCTCATAGTTACCTGTTGCTGTTACGGGAAAAGAATAGGTGATATCGGTACCTCCCGAACTAGTATCATAACGTTCCGTATCAAAGATATTGGCAGGAGTGGTGGTTTGATCAACCTCTGATGTAAAGGTGGTAACCCCAAATGACCCTGTACTGTTGGACCCCGCGGTTACCAAATAAGACGAATTGGCAGCTTGGGTATCAGCGGACCAATCTATACCTCCATCAATATTAGATATTTCTGGACCTCCCGCATTGACCCTGAATAAAACTATAGGGGAATCAGTTACGGTTACCTTAAAGGTCTGTTCCACATAATTGGTATCCTGATCCGTGGCCCTAACGGTAATATCGGCCTCCTGAAGACTTTCGGAAAAGGAAATGGTTAGTATATCACCAGAAATAACAGCACCTATTTCGGAAGGATTGGTATTATTCTCAATGGTATAGACAAGATTGGCCGTTCCCATATCATCATCAAAAAAAGTATCTAAATCAAGATCTTCATCTTCACTTCCTATATACCTTTCCAGATCAGGAATGTCCATTTCTATGGAGGGAACATTGGTTTTAACCGATATCCAATCCCAACTACCTTCCAATTCAACTCCTGCGTTATTAGAGGTTCCAATAAAACCAACGGCAAGATCTGTACCTGCATTTTGTATGGCGTCCAATGTAGCCCCGTTAGCCGTTAAGGTCCCTAGAGTTAAACGAGCTCCATCTTCTATTTTATAATCGAACTGTAATACCCCTGTTACAGGATCCACCACAATATAAAGGTATAAATCAACTTCAGGCCTCTCCGCTTCTGTCAAGGCCACCGAAAGGGCATTGACCGTATCCAGTACGTCATTGACTTCTTGAATAGCCGCCAGACCATCTTGTGTAATGACAAATTGCACAAAATTATCCTGAAAGCCTGTACCCAAAAAGAGACCCAATTCCCCTCCAACAGCTCCAGTATTACCATACAATTGATATCCGCCATCAAAATTGACCATATGTGTCGCTACTGTAAATTTCCCAGTAGTTTGATCTACCTGTACGCCCATTTGGTAGGCTTTTTCCTGATTGTTGGCCACACCTTTTGCCGTTCCATAACGCATGTGGGAAGTCATAACACCTGGATTTCCCCCTAAAACATCATCGGGGTTTGGTTCACCGGGATCACTCTCTTGTTGTTGATCTACCCAATCCAACCAATTATTTCCCGTATCCCCATTGTTCATTAGCCCAGTCATTCCCAGACCAAAAATACCTCCTAAACCCTGTTGATAATTATACAAATCATTTTGTATTGGCAACTCAAAAGCATCGCTACCGGTAGTAGAAGGATCGCCTAATTGAAAGGGGTCCTCACTATCGGCAATACCATCATTATCATCGTCCGGATCATTTAAATCGGAAATGAACGGTGCCCCTGCCAATTTATCAAAATCTGACGGCTGCGACCCCCCGTTACAAGGATCCGTTCCATTATCTTCTTCATCTTCATTGGTGTAGCCGTCACTATCATAATCGGCCAAGGGATCATAGAGAGGATCCGAAGGATCAATACAGTTTACCGCATCCGCTGGTTCCAAAATTTTTAAAAGACCATTGAACGTACCTAGCCATATACTTCCTGGAAAAACTTCATTGTCTCCTTGGGCAGTAATACCAAGTACATAATCTTCATACCCACTAAGAAAAGTTTCATCAAGCTCATCTAAAGTGCCATCTGCCTTAAGACTAACTCTATGGACGACTCCCCCACTTTTACCAGCTAATAAATTGCCCTGCATACCTCCTTCAAAATTAGATGCGGTATACTGAGTAATGGAATTGGTGTTTTTTTTCCATGTCGTTACCAGTTCATCTTCGGGGCCTTCCGGATTGGCCAGTCCGGGACCACGCCAATCCCCTTCTATCGCATTCGCTGCAACCTTTACGGGAGGCCAGTTTGCTGGCAACGCTTCTGCCACATTGGAAGTTGAGTTAGGGGTAGACCCATCCGGATCATAGGTCTTGGTTCGAAACACCCCTGTAGTACCGTCATGGGTATATAGTCCGGCCCCATCTGGGTTGGCCCTAATCGGGTTGGGGTGACCACCATAAAAGGACCCGAAGGAATAGCTCTGAATATCAGTAGTTACCAGAGTAAGGTGATCCAAATTATTAATGTATTCTCCATCGGGCGCAGGCTCTCCCGCATCACCACCGGTTTCATTTGGATCGTACTCATTAGTAACATTCGCCGTTCCTTCATTAATAGGAAAACCACCCCAACCAGTATTGGCCCCATTATCAGTAACATACAAAGCACCATTTGCAGTAAGAAAAAGGTCGTAAGCATTTCGATACCCTGGTGAAAATATTTTCACGGGACTATCCGATAGCAACATAGCCTGATTAAGACCGTCATTGCCACCAAACGGGTCGTTTATATCAATTCCATTATAATTTGGATCATCGGGATCGGTAATACCGTTTACATTGTCCCGAGTCGGATCATCTACGGTAGGTAAGTCAAAAATATAATTTCGCCCATTGATTTCAGTAAGTATGGGCATACTTTCCAAAGCAGTAATATCAATAGCTAAAATAGCACCGGAAAGTGCAAATTCATTGGCGTAGGCAAAGTTATGGGAAGGAGACCCGCCATTTGTATTCCCCCCTTGGGCCACAATTAAATAATCAACTCCCCCTATGGTAGTAAACTGAAGGCCATTAGTGGCATGATTCTCTTCCGATCGAGGCAACCCCCTTACCATATCCACAGCGCTCCAACTTCCTCCATCTTTAGTGAAACGGGTAATAATACCAGAATTGGTATCCAGATTCTTGTCTCCATCGTGTTCAACTCCCCCGATCCTAAAATCACTGGAAGAAACATAAATTACAGGATTTTGATCAGTTCCTGTAACTACCATTCCTGTTGTTTCCCTGTCGGTTACAGTATTATTTACGGTACCATCATCATCATGGTTTTTAATATTTTTAACTCCAAAAAGGGTTTCCACATTGGAAACCTTATAATTATTGGCGCCAATTTTTTGAACAGTCAACACTTTAATTGTGCCGGAATATTCGGCTACATAAAGTTTATCATCAGGGCCAAATTCCAAGGAAGTAATACCCTCACTCAAGCTCGTCAATCCATCAAGATCTAGGTTACTTTCCCCAAAATTAAATTGGGCATTTACACTGTTAAATCCTATAAAAACCAGTATAAAGACCAATAAAAAATTCATAAATGCAAAAGAATTGGAGTAATTGTGTTTCATATTCCCATTTTTAAATAAGGTTCTAATAACCAACCGCTTAAATCAGTTTTTTAAGTTACGAAAAACAAATATAAAGTAATAAGAATCTGGAAAGAAAATACCCTCATCTTATTCGTTTAAACCATAATGTTTATCGACAAAATACCGATTTAAAAATTCAGTATTTTGCACGCTTATAATCATTATAATTTAACAAAAATAGGATGAATCACAAATATGAATAGGAAATTACTTAATATATATATCACAGGTCCCGAACTAATAAAAACATTTAGGCCTTATAAAGAAGAAATAAAAAATTGGTTAGAACAACTAAAAAATAGTCCTAATAAGAACTTGTGAATTAATCTAATAACTTAAATCGAATCAAAGAGCCCGTATAACCAATACTAAAGAAGAATATTAGCAAAAGTTATGTTTTTAATGCCATAAGGGATGGTAAAAAAATCCTCTTAGGTAGCCGTTGGCTTAACCTCAACAAATCTGCAGAAACAAAAAAGAAACAATTACACCCATTGAACATTATTCTATGCTATAAATAAGACGTATATATTTATGAACTTTTTAAAGTAACAACATTAGAACTTCCACCATTTTTTTTGACTTTTTCCATAACCATACCCATACTTCCCTCCATACCCCAAATTGGATACCTTTACATCATTAACAACAAAGGCTAGTCCTTTAATTTTACTATCTTGTTGCAGCTTTATAGGATACTGTATTGCTTTTTTCTCTGTCATACCTGCCCGAGAAACATAAATCAAATGATTGGCATAATCGCTTATCAACAAGGTATCTGTAACCACCATTAATGGAGCTGTATCCACAATAACGTAATCGTATGCTTCCGAAATCTCCTCAAAAAGATCCTTGATCCGTTTATTCATTAATAACTCCGCGGGATTGGGAGGTATTTTCCCAGAATATATAACATCCATCGTCTCCTGAAATACCAACATTGGACTAATTATATCCTTTACCTCCAGGGTATTATCATATAGATATTCTGTAAGGCCCACATCTCTTTTTCTATTTTTACTAGGCATCTTATCTATTTCATTGCCCTTAAAAAAGGAATTCAATTGGGGGTTCCTAACATCTGCTCCTAGCAACAAAACCTTTTTATTGGTACTGGCTATGATCATGGCCAAATTGGTAGTTAGAAAGGATTTTCCTTCTCCAGGAACACTGGAAGTGATAAAAATAATATTGTTTTTGCTTCCAGTTGAGCGATTGGTCTTTATAAGGTAATCTAAATTAGTTCTGATGATTCGTAGGGATTCTGCAAGCACAGAACGATCTTCCTTAACAATCAATTTTTGCTCCTTACTTGCCAGTCTGGGCAATTCTCCCAAGATAGGAATATTTTTGGCCAATTTTTCCAGACTGTGCATATTGTGAACTTTATTATCCAATAGGTTAGCCCCATATATAATAGAAAATGGCACTAAACCAGCAAGTACCAAGAATGCTAAGTATACAACTTTTCTTCTAGGTGAAATTGGCAATGGATCGGAATTGTATGCATAGTCAATCACTTTAGTTTTTGGCGAGGTAGAAGCGACGGCAATCTGTGCCTCTTCCCTTTTTTGCAATAAATACAAATATAACTGCTCCGTAGTTTGCTGCTGTCTGGTAATATCCCTCAATGCTCTTTCATTTTTTGGGGAGGAGTAAATTTTGGAATTAAAAATGGCCTGTTGGCCGCTTAAGGCATTTACCTGTAACCCCAAATTATCTACTGTACTATTAAGACTGGACTGCATATTTCTTTTCAAACCTTTAATTTGCTCATCCAAATTCACTATTACCGGGTTCTTTTCATTGGAACTTTTTAACAATCTTTTCCGTTCCAAAACCAATTCATTGTACCTAGAGGTAGTACTAATAATTGCAGGGTCATTCAAACCAATATTCCCAGGAACTATTTCAAAACCTTCCTGCTGTTCCACTATATCCTTCATAGAAGCTGCAATATTAAGTTGCGTCCGCATATTGGCCAATTCCTGCTGATTGGCAACCCCTACATTTAAATTTATATTCGCTTCAGAAGCAATGTCCGTTAAACCCCTATTTGTCTTAAAGTCCTCGGCAGATTGATCTACAGTAGAAAGGCTCCCGTAAATTTCAGCAATACGGTCATCTATAAAATTAGAGGTCCTGTCAGCAATTTCCCTTTTGTCGACTATGGCATTTTTATTATAAGTTAGTATTAGCTCATTTATGATTTGAATAGCTTTTTCCTTAATAGGATCATTTAGTGAAATATTTAGGATGTTGGATACCTGCTCATTGGAAGATATTCTAATTTTATCTCGATAAGCTTGGGCAACTGTATTTACCGGGTTCACCACCACCCGCAGTTTAGCATTCTTATAACGCTCAAATTCTTCTGCATTGGGTGTAATCACCATACCCCCTATTGGTGTCTGGATATTTTTACCGAAGGCTAAAGGTCTTAGTGGCGAATTTTCTTCTACTGTATATCCAAAAACAGTAGGAGAGGTAAGCTCCAAATAAAATTCAAACTTCGATCTGTTAATAATTGAATCAGCAGCAATAAAATTGATTTTTACAGGGGGATTGTTGTACAATTCCTTTTCCATTATTTTGCCTTGGGCCATTATTTTCGTATTGAGCCCTAATCTCTTTACAACTTCAATAAAATTGGAACGCGAATTGATTATTTCAATCTCATCTGTTACAGCGGCATTTGTACCGGACATCAATTCCATTTCCTGGAACAAGCCAAGACCAGAACCAGAACTTTTATCGTCTATAATTTGAATTTTTGCTTCAATCAAATACTCTGGAGTAGTATATCTTAAATTAAGATAAGCCATGGTTAGACCAATAATACCTGAAAAAACAAACCATTTCCAATGCCTTGTATATTCATTTATTATATCCTTTAAATCAAAATTATCAGCGTTATTGTTTTGAGAATCTACACTCATGGGGCAAGATGGAATAATTTAAAAGTGGTTAATTTCTTGTAATAAAATATATGGTAGAGGTAATCAAAATAGATGCCAATGAAATAGCAATGCCAGCCCTATTATCCAGACTTGAAGAAGTTACGGCCGACTGATTGGGCTCTACATAAACTACATCGTTTTGGGTTAAGTAATACACTGGGGAATTCATGGCCTCCTTTTGGGTTAGATCTATACGAGTATACACCTTTGTGCCATCAAAATCCCGAATCACCATTACATTTTTCCTAATTCCCTTAATAGTTAAATCTCCGGCAAAGCCAAGTGCTTCCAGGATGGTAATCCGCTCACCACTAACTGGGTAAGTACCAGGTCTTTGAACCTCTCCCAATATAGTTACCGTAAAATTAACCAATCTTATATTTATTATAGGATCCTTTAAATAGTCCTTTAATTTCTCGGTCAATAGAAGTCTTACTTCCTCCGGGGATAAACCGGAAATTTTTAGCTTGCCAATTACAGGAAAATTTATGTTTCCATCCTGATCAATCAAATAGTCAACTTTCTCAGGTCTAATTCCTCCTTCCGAGACACCCGTAAACAAATTAAAAGGAACACTGGCCTGGTTGTCCAAAGTGGAGACATTTATACTTACCAGATCATCTACCTTAAATTTTGGAGTGAAACTATTTTTATCTACCAAAGTTTCAAAGTTACTGGCATTTTGAAAATACACCACTTCTTTTTTGGAGGCACAGGAAGAAAGCAATACAAGTGAGATTATTAAAAGAGAAGCAAATACAACTGAAGATTTGTGTTTCATAGAACCTGTATTATAGGAATTTATTATAACAATATTTTTTTTTGCAAGTATAGTGAATTTTAAGGCTGTAGAATTTTCTTAATGGTTACATTTTCAATTTTGCCATCTTTTTCCATATCCAATTTACATAGGTCCGAATTATTGGAAATATATTCCGGAACAATTTCCTTCATTAGTGCTACCGGGTTACCATTAAAAAACATGTTACTTACACATAGTTCGTTAATTTTAGACCTAACTTCTTCAAAATCGAATTCTCTGCACTTACTGATCATAATTTTCTTATGATAGGTCGGCATAGTATTTTCTCCATCTGCCAAGAGCTCCTCGTATAATTTCTCACCAGGCCTAAGACCTGAAATTTTAATATCTATATCCTCCGGATATCTCAGTCCGGACAATTTAATCATATTTTTGGCCAAATCGAATATCCTTACCGATTCACCCATGTCGAAAATAAAAATTTCACCGCCTTGACCCATGCCCCCAGCTTCCAATACCAATTGGGCCGCTTCAGGAATAGTCATAAAATACCTTGTAATATCTTTATGTGTCACAGTCAATGGCCCTCCATTTTCAATTTGCTTTTTAAATAAAGGAATCACCGAACCATTGGAACCCAATACGTTACCAAAACGGGTTGTAATGAATTTGGTCTTGTTTTGTTGATGTGAACAACTAATGTACATTTCTGCAATCCTTTTGGTTGCCCCCATTACGTTGGTTGGGTTAACCGCTTTGTCGGTAGAGACAAAAATAAACTTGTCCACATTATTATCCAAAGAGAGGTCCACGATAACCTTTGTTCCCGCTATATTAATTTTCACAGCCTCATAGGCGTTATACTCCATTAAAGGCACATGCTTATAAGCCGCAGCATGAAAAACCATATTGGGTTTGTACTCCTGAAATAGTCCAGACATTCTATTTTTATCCCTTATATCTCCTACTATAGGAATAAAATTATGAAAACCGTTCTGAATCAACTCTTGCTGCAGGTCGTATAAGGCCGATTCCGCCTGATCAATCACGATTAGTGATTTATATTCATAATTGGCTATCTGCCTTACCAGCTCACCGCCAATAGAACCAGCACCACCTGTAACCACGATAACCTTATCTTTTAGTTCCTTAAATATTCGGTTATTCTTAATATTGATAGGAACCCTGTCCAGCAAGTCCTCAATTTGCACTTGTTTAATTTGTGAAATTTTCAATTCCCCATTAATCCAATCCTCTATAGGTGGAACAATTTTAACTTGAACTGGAAAATCCACCAAGCCTTCCACCAACCCCCTTAATTTACTATGTTCTATGTTTTGTATGGAAAATATTATCTCATTAATTCCATTTGCCTTTATAAAATATTCAGATAAGACTTCAGGGGCATAAACTTTAACGCCATTTATACTCTTACCCACCTTTTCATAATCCTTGTCTATATAACCCACAACTCTAGAAACACTTCCAGAATGACTGGTTAAAGCATTCTGGGTAAGAATTCCAGATTCCCCTGCCCCATAAATAATTACATTTTTAGTAATCTTAAATTGCTTTATAAGGTTGTAATATGCGTTCTTAAACATATACCTCGATGCCGTTAAAGCAATAAAACTCAACAAACTATGAATGATAATTATAGATAAAGGAACCGTGAAATCTTCCATTATTTCCATTTCCCGATTCAAAATTATCAAAAAAATGGTAATTATACTGGCAAGGCAAATAGCATTAAAAATATTATAAACATCCCTTACCCCTGTATGCCGAACCACCCCTTTATACGACCCCGTAATCAAGAAGGAAACCAATGAAATAAGAATGATGATGGGCAATTGTAGGACCAACTTGCTTATATCAAAATCAAGGGTTAAATTAAACCTAACTAGGTAGGATAATATAAAGGTTGCCGCTACCAGAATTAAATCTATAACCAACACAATCCATTTAGACGTATATTTTTGCGCTCTACTGGTTAAGTAATTATTTATCATGGATCAACACTTTTAAAATTATCTGTATAACTCGATCTAAATCTTCTTTCTGTAAATTGGAACCACTGGGAAGACAAAGCCCCCTTTGGAACAACTCTTCAGAAGTGCCATCTACATAAATTTTACAATCCTTAAAAACAGGTTGCAAATGCATTGGTTTCCACAGTGGCCTAGACTCAATATCTTCCTCCAACAGGGCCAACCTTATTTTCTCCCTCACATTAAACGACGGAATAAGAATACAACTCAGCCATCTGTTAGACCTAAAGCCATCTGGTTCCTCCAAAAATTCTATTTCCGATATATGTGCCAAATTTGACTTATAATAATCAAAATTACACCTTCTACTATTAACCCGATCTTCGAGGACCTCCATTTGTCCACGACCAATACCAGCCAGAACATTACTCATTCTATAATTATATCCAATATGGGAATGCTCATAATGCGGGGCATTATCCCTAGCTTGGGTTGCTAGAAAAACGGCTTTCTTTTTAAGATCTTCATTTTCGGAAACCAAGGCACCGCCCCCTGATGTAGTAATAATCTTATTGCCATTAAAGGACAATATCCCTATTGCACCAAAAGTGCTACATGGGTTGTTCATATATGTACTACCTAACGCCTCTGCACTATCCTCTATTACTGGAATATTATATTTAGCTGCAATTTCATTTATCTCATCTACCTTATAAGGCATTCCATATAAATGTACCGCGATTATTGCTTTTGGCTTTTTTCCATTTGCCAAGCAATCCAATATTGCCTTTTCCAACAATTCAGGGGAAATATTCCATGTCTCCCTCTCACTATCTACAAATACAGGGCGTCCACCTAAATAGGTAATTGGATTGGCCGAAGCCGAAAAAGTGAAAGTCTGACAAATAACTTCATCTCCATGACTTACGCCTAATAGCTCCAAGGCAAGATGAATAGCCGCAGTACCCGAACTCAGAGCTGCTACTTTCACGGAATTGCCCAAATAATCTTCTATAGAATCCTCAAAGGCATTTACATTGGGCCCAAGCGGGGCTATCCAATTAGTATCAAACGCCTCCTGAACATAATTTTGTTCATTGCCACCCATGTGCGGCGAGGAAAGCCATATTTTTGTTTTTATTATCAAAACTTGGGGTTTTAATTAATTGCAATGTAAAATTAAGTATACTTCCGGGTCCAAGATAATATTAAAACGATATTTCGTTGAAGATAGAAATTTATCGATTAAATACTGCGCCAATCAATTTTTATAAATTTTATCGAAGCTTTTTAACCTTTCACCAATAAATATAAGGTTCCTTGGCCAAAATGCCTATTTCTTTTGATTTATTTTTTAATCTTTGCATTAAAATAATTATCCTTTAATAATGAAAAAAGTCACCAAAATTTGTTGTATCGGGGCTGGTTATGTTGGCGGACCTACCATGTCCGTCATAGCCAGTCAATGTCCAGAAATCACAGTTACCGTTGTGGATATAAATTCAGAAAGAATTAAACAATGGAACGATTCCAATCTGAATAATCTACCCGTATATGAACCTGGATTAGGGGAAATTGTAAAAGCCACAAGAGGTAAAAACCTATTTTTTAGCACAGAAGTGGACAAAGCTATTGATGAGGCTGAAATAATATTCATATCTGTTAACACACCCACCAAGACCTATGGTAAAGGTAAGGGACAGGCAGCCGACCTGAAATTTATTGAATTATGCGCCAGAAATATTGCCCGGGTTGCCAAGACTGATAAAATTGTTGTTGAAAAATCTACCCTTCCAGTAAGAACTGCCAGTGCCATAAAAAGTATTTTGGACAATACTGGTAATGGTGTTGCCTTTGAAATACTTTCCAACCCAGAATTTTTAGCTGAAGGAACTGCTATTGAGGATTTATTGAATGCGGACCGCGTATTAATAGGTGGCGATGAAACGCCTTCAGGAAAATCTGCCAAGAACACCTTAAGTGCTATATATGAAAATTGGCTTCCCAAAGAACGTATTTTACAGACCAATGTATGGTCTTCGGAATTATCCAAATTGGTAGCCAATGCTTTTTTAGCACAAAGAGTCTCCTCCATAAACTCAATTTCTGCGCTTTGCGAAAGAACCGATGCAAACATAGCAGAGGTATCTAAGGCTATTGGGTACGACAGTAGAATTGGATCTAAATTCCTAAACTCATCCGTTGGCTTTGGAGGATCCTGTTTTCAGAAAGACATCCTTAACTTGGTTTATATTGCCAGTAGTTTTGGCTTGCAGGAAGTTGCCGATTACTGGGAGCAGGTGATTATAATGAACGACTACCAGAAAAGACGTTTTGCAGAAAATATTGTTTCCACCTTATACAATACGGTCTCAGGCAAAAAAATAGTCTTTTATGGTTGGGCATTTAAAAAAGACACCAATGATACCAGGGAATCAGCTGCTATCTATGTCGCTGACGCCCTTTTGGATGAACAAGCGGAAATAATTGTATATGACCCAAAGGTTACTGAAAAACAAATTTACGCCGACCTAGATTATCTAAACACCAGAAGTCCTGAAGAAAACCGTAGACTATTGAAGGTAACAAATAAGCCCATTGATGCTATTGAGGATGCACATGCTATAGCCATATTAACCGAATGGGATGAGTTTAAAACTTATGACTGGCCACTAATTTTCAAAAAGATGTTAAAACCGGCATTTGTTTTTGACGGCAGACGTTTGCTGGACAAGGATACTATGGAGAATCATGGGTTCAACTATTATATAATTGGCCAATCATGAAAATTTTAGTCACTGGCGCTGCTGGGTTTATAGGTTATCACTTGTGCGAAGCCTTGTTAAAGCAAGATATAGAGGTAGTTGGCCTGGATAATATAAATGATTATTACGACCCGAACTTAAAATTCGGTAGATTGGCGCAATTGGGCATTGTCAAGGCTGATGCTACAATACCTTCCCAAAAGACCACGAGTAGCAAACACGGCCCTAAATTTAAATTTATTAAGATGAATTTAGAGGATAGACAGGAGCTACCCAAACTCTTTGAGCAAGAAGAATTTGATGTAGTCTGCAATCTTGCTGCCCAAGCAGGGGTTAGGTATAGCATAGAAAACCCCTCGGTTTATGTTGATAGTAATATAGTGGGATTCCTTAATTTATTGGAATGTTGCAGGCATAATAACATTAAACATTTGGTCTATGCAAGTAGCTCCAGTGTTTACGGCTTAAATGATAAAATTCCTTTTTCTACTACCGACAATGTAGACCACCCAATTAGTCTTTACGCCGCCAGTAAAAAAAGTAACGAGCTTATGGCGCACACGTATAGCCATCTTTTTGACTTGCCAACCACAGGACTTCGCTTTTTTACTGTTTATGGCCCATGGGGCAGGCCGGACATGGCCATATTCCTGTTCACCAAAGCAATTATTGAAGGTAAACCAATCAATGTATTTAACCATGGTGATATGGAACGTGATTTTACCTATGTGGATGATATTGTTGATGGTGTAGAGCGGATACTGATCGAACCAATTGAGCAACGTAAGCAAAGACCATTATACAATATCTATAATATTGGCAACAACAAAGCCGTAAAACTTTCCGATTTTATTGAATCCATTGAAAAAAATCTTGGGAAAACAGCTGCAAAAAATATGCTACCAATGCAACCGGGAGATGTTTCAAGGACGTGGGCCAATGTAGACGATCTTATAGAGGATTACCACTATAGCCCCAATACTGAAATCTCCGTTGGGGTAAAATCATTTACCGATTGGTATTGCAAATATTACGGCATTAATTAGCTAATCAAATACCCTAATTGATATTTTAAACTGCAATTTAAGCAGGCCGATGACATCCCATTCTTTTTATTAAATTTCTGGACCTGACTATCGTTAAAATAAAAATATAATAAATGACCAATTAGGGGCTAACATTATCCAACGACCATAGCATACTGGTAACAGGTAATACTGAATTTATAGGCTCTGATCTCAGTGAATTTCTAGTTCTAAATGGCGACAAAGTAGTCTATTTGGAGAATTTTGCCACAGGAAAAATGAATACATATCACATCTTCTGGATAATGAAAACTTCAAACTCAAAGAAGGGGATATCATATAGCTAGAAAACGGTAGAAAAGCTTGTAGGAATGTGGATTATATCCTGCGACTAGCCGCCTTGGCGGTCGTTACAAAGCTCTATAAAAGACCCCATTACCAGAAATGAAATAAATGTTAACCTATTTTAAATATGTTGGTTGCAACCCAGGATTCCAAAGTAATGCCCTTTATCTATGCCGCTAGCTCCTCTACCTACGGCGACTCTAAGGGGTTGCCCAAAATTGAGGATATTATTTGAAATCCACTTTCCCCTTACTCCTTAACCAAATACGTAAATAATTTTTATGCGGATATATTTGCAAAAACCTATGCCCAGGAAACAATAGGCCTGCTCTATTTTAATGTATTCAGCAGAAAGCAAGATCCCAGTGGGGCTTAGGCTGCAGTTGTTCCAAAATTTGTAATGCAATTAATAAAACATCAATCGCCAAATATTAATGGTGATTTAAATTACTACAAGGATTTCAACGATATTGAAAATATGGTTCTGACCAATAAAATTCTATATTTTCAACAAAAGGAGTAAACCACTGCAGAGAGGCCAATACATGCATAATGTTACTAAATTTTGCCCTAGGCCTCACATAGCTGAAGATAGGATGAGCCAGAAAGCCGTAAATATTATTTTTTTGATTTCTAAATTAGTAAACTAAATCGATCATTTCAATTTAGTAACATACAAGTCCTAACCGAAATAGGGTAATAGCGAGGTTTTAGACAAGGAAAAGCTTTCTCTGCACCTTGCTATCGAAAAGCAAATTCGACCAGAAAAATATACCTTACCACCCAATAATAACCCGAAACAACAAATTACAAATTAAACAAATTCAGGTTATCAGCATCACTAATAGCTGGGCAGTATTATTAATGTTCAGTTTTTTTGCTACGACCACCAGTTATCCAATCCATCTTTCCCATCTATGGTTTTTTTTAACAGCCTAAACGGAAGACTGGTAAGTTCAATTTCCAAACATCAAGTATCTTATACTTATTGGCCAATTATTTGATTGTTTAAAAAGCCATTTATAACGTCATTTTCTAAAAACCAGATTTAAACGTTAAAAAAATTAACATTCAACCATTACAAATTAGCACAAATCATAAAGAAAAGAGTATTTCATCGAATAAATGTATATCAAACGTCTAAACAGCTAAAAAGGAACGTAAAACCTCCACTGCAACTCAATTGTGCAGTTCATCGAAAATAGCTTGTCTTTTACCGATGATATTAAAAAATTATTTAATATTTGTAAAACCCAAATGTTTATCATTTAAACAAAAGTCTTAAACTTATGAAATTTCGCCCCTCGAATTTTATCCAATTGACCCTAGCTTGTATTGTCTTAATTTTATGTATTTCCTGTAACAAAGATTCCGATCTTTTAGCGGAATATGTCATAGAAAATCCACAATCCATAATGGTCAACGATGTAGTAGTGACCCTGGCCAACAGCCCTATTGTTATTGAACCACTAAGCAATGACGCCTTTGAAGAACCTGAAAAGGTTACCATTACTCAAGTTACCCCTCCAACGATGGGAACCGCCGAGGTACAGGAAGACAATACCGTTGTCTACACCCCAAACGCAGATGAAACCGGAACTGACGAGTTTGATTACACTACATCTATTACCAATCCGGACAATTCGGTTTCCACCGAAACCGGAAAAATAACCGTTACGGTAACTGAAAAGAATTCCTCATCTGACGAATATTCAATCATATTATCAGAGTTAAAAGCCTTTCCAAGTGCATTTGGTGCAGGTGAACTTGTATCTGGTGGTAGGGGCGGAAAAGTATACGAGGTTACCAATCTTAACGATAGTGGCGAAGGTTCGTTCAGGGCGGCACTTGAAGCTACAGGGGATAGGATTATTATTGTGAAAGTGGAAGGTTTGGCCACTTTATCGTCAGTAATGACAACATATGCAGCAGGTAATGGGAACTTGACTATATGGGGCCAGTTTGCTCCAGGACGCGGATTAACAGTGTCGGGCAAGAGAATGGCCATGTACAATTGCAACAACATAATAGTCAGACACATGACTTTTCAGAATAAAGTGGATACTGGCTTTGGCAGTTGGTCTGTCAACGAAATACCGGACGGACCGGGTGTTTATTTTGATCATCTATCCGTTAGGTACGGCATGGACCAAATAGTAAATATCGGTTCCAGAAATTCAAACAACTATTCTACCCTAGCCTACACAATGATCGCAGAGGGATTGGACGGACATAACACAGGGAGCATATTTGGTGATAGTGGTACAGGTGGTGCTGATACGGGAGCTAGTACTTACGCCAGGAACATGATATATAATGTAAGCCATAGAATACCGAATATATCCGGGTCCAGCCACCTACATGAAAATTACAACAATTATCTGGTCAACTGGTCATCTAGGATAATACGCACAAATGGGGGACCACACGTTGATTATTTTAACAACTATGCAGAAAAAGGAAACAGACCTCAAGCCTCATCTAAACCAGTTAATAAAATGGGCCTACCAATGGATGGTTTTAGGACGTACACCGGGTGGAACTACGTAGAGGGTCAGGATGAGACACCGAACGATAACCAAACCGGCCTATGGGTGAACTATAAGGCAAATTCAGAAGGATCTGATGGTGACCCTATTGATTCTAGCCACTATGCATCCGGTAGACAGCACAATTTCACAGACCCGGCAGATGGCATTTGGGATGTAATGGATGTGCCGTCAAAGGTGATGGCAAATGTCGGCCATAACAGGGGTATAAATGCAGACGGTAGCCCAGGGTTCTTTAGGGACACAAAGGATGCTTCATATATTGACAAAACTACCAAAAACACTACGGAATCAGATTTCAGGGCACAAGGGGAATGGGATAATTCCAAATTTACAAATACATCCTTATACGAATCGACAAGTGGCGACCATATTCCTGATTGGTTCAAGAATCAGCACGCGCATTTAACGGTAGGGATCAACCAGATGAACGGGGTGCAGGTAGATTGGGACTTTGGTACCTACACAGTTAAGAATACAGCTGGGTATACTAATCTCGAAATGGCAGCGGCCTATTATGCTGGAGATTTTGAAATCATGCTTTATTAGTTGGCAATCAATTCTATCCCAAATAAATTTCAAGTTTAATCAATTTATTTTATGGATTTCCATAAAAAAGACAATCACAGAAAGTGTGTATATAGAAAATAGCGGGGACAAGCCCCCGCTATTTTTTTATTTTATTTTGAATATTTACACATTATGAAGAAAGAAGAATTGTTCAGCAATGAATTTTTGAAGCAATTCAATACCGGTGATGAGCTCAACGGTTTTTCAAAGAAACTGCAAAAGTGTGGTATCAAAAAGATGTTGGAAGGCTAACTTGACTGGTACCGGGCTATGACCAGAAGCAAAAATCGAGCAGTAGCAATATATGAAATACAGGAAATAGAATTTGGAAGGAAAATTAGGAGTTTCATCATCTTTTGAAGAAATTGAAACGGCAGAAACATTTCGCAAATACAGAGTCAATATGGGTATTTTTTAAAGTTGGAAGAAACAACAAGATCCAGTCTAGGAACGATCCAATTATATCCATCCACAACCGGATATTTCAGATTCACTACAAAGTGAATATCACAATATGTGTTTCTCAAATTTTCTATCATATTACTAAACTTGATTTAGCTAAGTATACGGAAACATGAACTTCTATTTTCCTTTGTCTTCCCTAAATATCTACCATTTTCCACAAGTATTTCTCTTTGAATCCTTCCATGTTACCCGGACTGAACTCAACTTTTTCCGCTACCAGATCATAATACACCTATCCTATCGTTCAGATGGTAACGACAAATACAAGTCCGATCTCTATACAGGCTTTTTTCCTCTAGCTTTTGTCCAATGGGCTCTTGGCGTACCATCGCTAGATTACAGCCCTTCTAGCACCTGGACCTCCTATTTCTGTTTCCTTGTTACCTTACTCACAATCAATACCCTCAGTGCTA
The DNA here is from genome assembly GCF_023015865.1 of Arenibacter sp. F26102. Classification (GTDB taxonomy): domain Bacteria; phylum Bacteroidota; class Bacteroidia; order Flavobacteriales; family Flavobacteriaceae; genus Arenibacter. Next base: position 21,552 of record NZ_JALKBC010000011.1, read on the forward strand.
TCTTATTTTTGGCCGCCGCATTTAACCATGTATGGAATTGTTTTTATCTAAGAAATTCTTACTCGAGGTACGTATTGACTACAAAGTGTAAAGTCAGTGTAGTTAGATACTTCAGGCGTCAATCCTGGGACACCCCTCCAAGGACACTATATACGAATTGGCCATATTAAAGTTTCAATGGTTCCAAGACATATTGCCGTCTTTTAGTTTCTCGATAACGTCCGAATCTTTAGCATTCGTCCTTTGCTTCTACTCCCTTTTGGATACTTATATTATTTTGAAAACAATTTTTAAGCACATTTGAAACTGATTTTATTTGTTAATATATTGACATATACCGCAATTAGACAAGCTGAAATCTAAAAGAAAGAAGCATTTCATCGAATAATCAAATATCAAACATCCAAACCCCAATACGCAATCGTAAATCTACCAATTCTAATTAAAAACAGCAGTTTGACGTCAATATACGCTACTCGTCGATGATATTATGAAAGTAAATTTATTATAAACCCCAATTGATTATCAATTAATTAAAGTCTAATACTTATGAAAATTTCCCCCTCGAACCTATTACAATGGACCCTGCTATGTCTTTTCCTTTTTTTAAATTCTTCCTGCAACAAGGATTCCGACCTTTTGGCAGAATATGTTGTGGAAGAAAATCCAATAAGCACTGAACCCAATGAAGTAATTATCGATTTAGCAAATGCGGTATTTACTACCGAAGAAGATCAAGCTGTAACCTTCAATCTGCTTTACAACACCTCTAGCAACAGGAAAGGGCGCAGAAGATATAAAAGAAACGTAAAACCTAAATATGGTGAAATTACCATAGAAAAAGACAGCATAGCTGTTTACACTCCTTCAAACGACTATAATGGTAAGGATAATATTGAAATTATATTGGAAGTCACCAATGAGGATGACACTACATCGGAAGTTGCTGTAAACGTAGATGTTACCATTGAGCCTGTTGAGGATGTTGTTGAAGATATCGTTGAAGTTACTTCTGAAGAGGCCGTAATAATAGAACCTCTTGATAATGACACTTTTAACGAAGAAAGTGAGGTTGTAATAACAGAAGTGAGTCAACCTGCCAATGGTATTGCAGTAATCAATGAGGATAATACCATTACCTATACTCCTAATACCGAAAGTTCCGAAGAAACCGCTACAGAAGAAGTTGCTACAGAAGAGGTTGTTAGCCCTGAGGAGGATTCATTTACTTATACCACTACCGTAACCAATTCAGATAACTCGGTCACCACAGAAACCGGGTCCATTACCGTTACTGAATCTGAAAAGAACACCACATCTGACGAATATTCAATCGTATTATCAGAGTTAAAAGCCTTTCCGAGTGCATTTGGCGCAGGTGAACTTGTGACTGGTGGCAGGGGCGGAAAAGTATATGAGGTTACCAATCTTAATGATAGTGGCGAAGGTTCGTTCAGAGCGGCACTTGAAGCTACTGGAGATAGAATAATTATTATAAAGGTAGAAGGATTGGCCACTTTATCGTCAGTAATGACAACATACGCGGCAGGTAATGGAAACTTGACTATTTGGGGCCAGTTTGCTCCAGGGCGCGGATTAACCATGTCGGGCAAGAGAATGGCCATGTACAATTGCAACAACGTAATAGTTAGGCATATGACTTTCCAAAACAAGGTGGACACTGGCTTTGGCAGTTGGTCGGTCAACGAAATACCCGACGGACCAGGCGTTTATTTTGATCATCTATCCGTTAGGTACGGCATGGACCAAATAATAAATATTGGTTCAAGAAACTCGAGTAATTACTCCACATTGGCCTACACCATGATCGCAGAGGGATTGGACGGGCATAACACAGGGAGCATATTTGGGGATAGTGGTACAGGTGGAGCTGATACGGGAGCTAGTACTTACGCCAGGAACATGATATATAATGTAAGCCATAGAATACCGAATGTATCCGGGTCCAGCCACCTCCATGAAAATTACAACAATTATCTGGTCAATTGGTCATCTAGAATAATACGGACAAATGGGGGACCACACGTTGATTATTTTAACAACTACTCAGAAAAGGGAAATAGGCCTCAAGCTTCATCAACCCCTGTTAATAAAATGGGCTTGCCAATAGATGGTTTTATGACTTATACCGGGTGGAACTATGTAGAGGGTCAGGATGAGACCCCAAATGACAACCAAACCGGCCTATGGGTGAACTATAAGGCGAACTCAGAAGGTTCCGATGGAGACCCTATTGACAAAAGCCACTATGCATCTGGTAGACAGCATAATTTCACAAACCCTGCAGATGGTATTTGGGATGTAATGGATGTGCCGTCAAAAGTAATGGCTAATGTCGGCCATAACATGGGAATAAATGCAGATGGTAGCCCAGGGTTCTTCAGGGACACAAAGGATGCTTCATATATTGACAAAACAAGCAACAATACCACGGAATCAGATTACAGAGCGCAAGGGGATTGGGATAATTCCGAATTTACAAATACATCCTTATATGAGTCTACAAGTGGCGACCATATTCCTGATTGGTTTAAAAATCAACACGACCATTTAACCATTGGGGTAGATCAACAAGATGATGTTGAAACATATTGGGATTTTGGAACCTACACAGTTAAAAATACAGCTGGCTATACCAATCTTGAAATGGCAGCGGCCTATTATGCCGGAGATTTCGAAATCATGCTTTATTAGTTGGTAATCAAATCTGTCCTAAATAAATTTCAGGTGTAATGAATTTAGCCAAGAGAATTGAAAGGCATACTTCAACAACCCATGAAATAGATTTGCCCAACTCTGAGCCATCGGCATCATTTTGGTCGAAAATACACCTTCAGTAGATAAGTCTCTTTTTTAAGAATACACTAAACATTAAATGCTCCTAGATTTATTTAGGGGCATTTTTTTTGATGTTCGATTTTGAATTTAGGACAGGTTAGGTGTTCCGCTTGTGATTTTGGTGAGATTCAACCTTGTCCGTTTCTACCAGGCCATGTAAGGCATCTTTATTTGTGTGCTATTGCATATTATCCATTCCAGGTATGTAGTCGAGTTTTTTATACCAAGGGTTTTAAAGATGACCTATAGTTTACGGTAATTACAAACCATTGACCTCCACAACGGATTCTAGTTGGTGGAATACCTAAGCTCACTGTCTAACCTGTAAAATCAATTAATATACTGTGCTTATCAACGATGTGGACCTACCAAGAATCGAAGATTATTTATTGGACTTCTCGATATCAATATTTTTGACCTTTTATCAGTAGATCTAGCTAACAATCTTATAATTCGTCAGGCGTTTACCGCCAAGATCTACAACAGAGAAGAATTGGTAATCGATATCGCCATTGACCTACTTGACCGAACGCTTGTCGAACCAACCGGATTTGTGATTTTAGAACAACAGTACCCGTTTGCCTTGGGGATCGAATATTCAAAGTGGTCCTTTTTAGGCACCGCACAGACCAAAGACCTTTATCCGTTCCTCCCAGGGGATGACCGAAAAGATCCTCCGGATCTCCCTTTCAGTGAACGATTTTAGAACAGTTCCTATTAATTGATCCCCCCAGTAGGTGAAAAAATAGGCCAAAAGTTAGTTATTCTGCTAATAATGTTCAAAAACAATTAAGATAATACCCTGGCATAAAGGCCAAATACTCTTATACAAGATTTTCTTTTATCTATAACATGAATTAACAATCTGAATAACAGTTAATCAATCTACTTTCAATAGTACGCTAATAGATCAAAAATTACCTTACAGGGCTGGATTAAGTTTTACCTCACTCAAAACCATAAAAAATAACTTCAAACTTCTCCTACCAAGAAGTAAAAATCTATTCCTAAGGAGCGAGCACTCCGAGAATACAAAATGAAATTTCTATTGTCGATTAAATTGACAGTTACAATATCAAGGTTAAATGTTAATGAAAAACTACTTCCTTTTACTCTCGTGAGAATTCCTACAAAATGAAATAATCAGGACATTCCAAAAAACCATATAACGATATACTTCAATTTTCATCAATTTTATTTGCTAGTATCATATATTTAAACTAACTATGGTTCTCGATTGTTTTGATTAAGTACAATTCATTTTTCACATATTCATTGATTTATGCAAGAAAAATTAAGAGTTGCTATTCTCTCAGATAATAACAAATTATATGCCTGGCAGCAATTGGTATTGGAGAATATCGAAAAATCAGACTATGCCCAATTAACACTTTCCATTAAAATAAACGACAAGACTAACCCAAAAGTACCATGGGCATGGAACATTCTTAGTCGTTTAGATTATTCCCTTTTTAAACCTCGCCCAAATGCCAAATTGGTAAAAAGTTCAAGGTCATTATTTAAAGAGACTTTGGAATACTCGGAGACTTCAGGTTTGAATTTAAAAAAACCAAACGAATACCTAGTAGATGTTATTATCAATTTCTCAGACAGCATACCCGACAAAAACCTTATTTCACACAGTGAATATGGAGTATGGGATTTAGTACATTCCGCCCCCTCTAACATAAAACAAGGTCCTCCAGGGGCTTGGGAACTTCTTTTAGGACTACCTGAAATAGGGGCATATTTAAAATGTAGGACACATGAGGAAAAGCAACCCAAAATACTTGACCAGACTTTTGTCTGTACTGACTGGATCAGTTTTTCAAGAAATGCCAATAGCATCTATTGGCATGCATACCCAATGATTCATAGAAATTTAAAAAAATTATATGAAACAAAGGAATTGAACGGTATTGACAGTAATAATTATAAAATTTGCACCTCAAAGGACCTTAGCCATCCATACTTTGAATATCCAAAAACAAGTGAATTATTTTGGCATGTCACTAAAATATTGTTGAAAAAAATTAGACAATTAATTGAAAGTAAAATATATTATGATCAATGGATTCTTCTTTTTTCCAATTCAGCAAATTCCTCCCCCTATAATTTATCACAGTATACCAGAATCATCCCTCCCAAGGACCGATTTTGGGCCGACCCATTTTTGATTATAAGAAACAACAAACAATATCTTTTTATTGAAGAACTCGTATTTAAGGATAAATTAGGGCATTTGGCCGTTATGGAATTGGATGATAAAGGAAATTATACCACCCCAAAAATTATCTTAAAAAAAGAATATCATCTTTCTTATCCTTTCCTTTTTGAGGACAAAGACAACCTCTTTATGATCCCGGAAACAAGTGGAAACAATGATATTCAACTGTACAAATGTACTAATTTCCCACATGAATGGAAATTGGAAAAAACGCTAATGAACAATGTCGTTGCTCTAGATACCACTATCTATAAAGAAGGTGATATTTATTGGATGTTTACGAACTTAAAAGAGCATAAAGGGATGCCATCCAACGTAAATCTCTTCTTGTACTATTCCAAGGACCTCGTATCAAACAAATGGACATCCCACCCCTTAAATCCTGTGGTAACCGATGTTAAAAAAGCAAGGCCTGCGGGGCAACTATTTAAGGAAGGAAATAATTTAGTCCGTCCATCTCAAAACTGCTCCCATTATTATGGATATGGTATGAATTTTAATAAGATAACAAAATTAACCGAACTCTATTATGAAGAAGAAATGTTACATTCCATTGATCCGGGATGGCAAAAAAATGTATTATGCACCCACACCTTTAATTTCAGTAAGTATGTATATATAAGTGATGCCAAAATAAAAAGAAATCGATTTTTTTAATAATAACTAATCAACAACAACAATCAATACTTTGACCCACCCTAAAATAAGTTGACACAATTTCAACTTATTTATGAATTATTCAGAAAATCCAAGAAATAAGCGCACGGCCTAAGCCTTAAATTAGCTGTTATATCCCAAGTTGAAAAGGCGAATAAATTTGGGAAGGAGAGTATCAACGATACCACCAACTCTTTATCATTTATATGCCTTAATCTAGAAGACTGAGAAGCCCTGCCTCATTTTTCCAAGAGTTCAATTTTGAAGTGGTCTGTAACTTGGCTGCACAAGCCGGCGCAAGGTACAGGTTGGAGAACCCCAGAACCAATATCGAAAGAAAAATTATAGGTTTTTTTAAATATTTTGGAATGCTGCAGGCATCACCATATTAAACACTTAATATATGCCAGTAACTCCGGCATGTTTGGAATGAACAAAAAAGTGCTCTTTGAAACCTCGCACAATGTGGACCACCCAATTTGCCATTATGCCGCTACAAAGAAGAGCAATGAACTGATTGCTCAGACCTGCAGCCATTTGTATTGGTTTGCGACTACCGGGCTAAGGTTTTTGCCGTTTTTCGGCCTTGAGCCGGCCAGATATATCCATGGCCCTATTTACCGAAGCTATGGTCCAAGGAGACGTTATAAAGATATTTAACCACAGGGAAATGGAACGTGTCTTTAATGATATAGACTATATTACCGAAGGAGACGTTCGTATCTTGGAAATAGAAACCACCCTTAGAATCAGAGTTCAAGAAAACTATAAGATCTTTAATATTGACAACAACAAATCCGTTAGGTTGACCACTTCATTAAAGCCATAGAAATAAATCTTGGTGTAAAGGCCAAACAGCAATTGCTATCCATTCCATTAGGTGACTTACTAGTACCCAGTCCAATATATGGTTTTTAATAAGCAACCTCGATTTAAGCCCCAACACCCATATTCAAGAGGGGGTGGCCCAATATGTAGCTAGAAATAAGGAGTACAACAAAGTACAAAGTATTATATCAGGAAACTTAAGAAGCGCCATCCAATCAAATATGGCAGATAGACGGTATAAAAATCTGCCTGCACTGAAATGGTTCTTAAAAATAGTATTATTTTTATTTCTTACCCGAGTGTTTACTTCATTAATGGTTTTATTGATTGGCGCACAAAACGTTGAATTATTTTTAAACCCCGCTATATCAAGATGTTAACCCCAATGCTTATTGCAATGAAGATATCATCACTGGAAACGACTTCCTATGAGTTTTTGAAAGGCAAAAATATTCAGTAAGTTCATTATTTATCAAAGCCTATTGTTAAGTCTTTTATTCTATATTGAGATAAAATTCAACTATTTGATTTTAATATATTCTATCTTTAGTTTTGGTTTGGTGAAATAATAGAGTTATAGTTAAAAAATATATAATTATGAGCAGATTATTAGCTAGTTTAAAACACAGGATATTGCTATGGTTTATAAACACTCCGATATTCAATAGATATTCACAAAAATGGTATGAAGCCTTGGGCGTAGTAGGATCTAAATATAGAATATCTCCGAATATCACCCTTGTTGGCAGCTATAGCAATTTAAAGTTAGGCCAACGATCAGAAATTAATGCGGGATGTTTTTTGTTAGCAAAAGATAGAATAGTTATTGGAGAAAATTCGACGTTAGCTTATCAAACGACTATTTTAACCAGTGCTAACCCTAATGGTCCCCATAATGTATTAGTGAGATTATACCCTGCCATAAAAAAACCAGTCATAATCGGTAAAAATTCTTGGATTGGAGCGCGAGCAACCATACTGCCTGGTGTAACCATTGGCAACTACTGTATCGTGGCTGCTGGGGCTTTAGTCACAAAAGATGTTCCAGATTACACTTTGGTAGCTGGGGTACCAGCTAGGGAAATAAAACAACTAGATAAAACATTATTGAGATAAAACATGGCCGAGATTATAGTGTTTGCGGGCTCCTCTATTGGGAGTGTATTAAGTTTATTGGAGCAAATCAAGAAAAAAAACAAATGTACTTCCTATGTGGTTTGTTTAAATTCAGAAGCTCAACCCATCTTTGAAAAAAGCTGTTATGTTGATGGCGTTAAGACCTTATGGAATAGTAATGAAGAAGAATTTTTTCACGAATTTAAAAATTGGTTTTATCAGATTAATCCCCCAAAAAAACCAGTTGTATATTTCACAACGGATACCTCATGTTTTTTAGTGAATTTATATCGTGATTGGTTTGAGAGTAATTGTACATTATGCTTACCATCTTCGGAAATAATAACCACTTTCACTAAAAAGGGAGTAGCAGAACTTGCAGCAAAAGACAATGGCCTCTCAATACCAAAAACCGCAGTAATCCAAAAAGTTGAGGATTTAAAAGAAATAGTAAATTCCTTTGTTTTTCCAGTAATAATTAAACCAAGATCCGCTTACGAATCGCAAAAAGCACCATTTAAAGTTAAAATTTTAAATCAATCAGTTTTTTATGAGGAAACAAAAGATTATTTAAGCAAAGGCTACAGTTTTGTTTGTCAAGAATACATACCAGGAAATGATGATTCAGCATATTTTTATATTTTTTATAGATCTCTAACCGGAAAAATTAATTCCGTTGTAGGCCGCAAGGTATTACAAAACCCGCCCCGAGCTGGAATAATGGCTAAAGGGCTAATTGAGGATAACGTGGAGTTGACTTCCCAATGTAAAGTCTTTTTAGAAAAAATCGATTATAAAGGACTGGGAGGGTTAGAATTTAAAAAATTTGATGAGAAGTATTACTTTATTGAAATGAGTACTCGGTTAGAAGGCTTTTTTAAAATTTCTTCTATTGCAAATGTTCCGATGGGTTTAATTTCTTACAACGATCTTTGCGGTATTGAAGAAGATGCTGGAAATCTTAAATTAAAACAACAAAATGGAGGTATATATATTGATTTAAAATCTATGATTGGAGCCCACAAAAGAAATAATTCCTATTTCAAATTGTTTTTGGACAGCTGGAGTTTAGTCTTTAATAAAAAATATCAATTGAACGTTTATAGTAACAATGATAGAAAACCATTTTTCTCATGGTTAAAAAAATTCATCAATTAGAATATAAAATAGAGAGGGTAAATTTCCGCCAACTTTTGAATTACGGTATATCAACGAGCATAGGGGCTAGAAAATATGGTAAGAAAAAGTAACTGAATCTGATGATCGCAGAAGTTTTTGGTGGTAACACATCTCGTCCCACAATATGTCAACCCAGAAGGCACCAACTTTTTACTTCTTAACCTTCTATTTTGACAATTCTACAATTTAACGAACTAAAGTCTGTCGACATCGCTATTACTTCCATTTCACCGAGAATATGACGACTTCATATAATAAATTGGAAAATTGCAATAAGTTTTTCACATCTTTGCTGCTTAGAAAACACACCCATGGATTTATCAAACATCAATCTAAATGCAAATTATCATATCCTTGTAACTGGAGGAGCTGGTTTTATTGGTTCCAATTTGTGCGAGACTCTTTTAAGTAATGGTAATACTGTAATCTGTCTGGACAATTTTGCAACCGGGAAAAGAGAAAATATTGCCCATTTATTGTCAAACTCCAAGTTTAACTTGATAGAAGGTGACATTAGAAACTTACAAGATTGCCATAAGGCCTGTTTAGGTGTCGATTATGTTTTGCACCAGGCCGCTCTGGGTTCCGTTCCTAGATCGATCAATGACCCCATCACAAGTAACGCGGTAAACGTATCCGGGTTTTTAAATATACTCGTAGCAGCTCGGGACGCCAAGGTAAAGCGCTTTGTATATGCTGCAAGCTCTTCAACCTATGGAGACAGCAAGGGATTACCTAAGGTTGAAGACGTTATTGGCAAGCCACTTTCCCCCTATGCCATAACGAAATATGTAAACGAGCTATATGCAGATATTTTTAGCAAGACCTACGGTTTGGAGACCATTGGTTTGCGTTATTTCAATGTTTTTGGACGGAAACAAGATCCCAATGGGGCCTATGCGGCAGTAATCCCAAAGTTTGTAATGCAGTTGATGAAATATGAATCGCCCATTATCAATGGAGATGGCAGTTACTCAAGGGATTTTACCTATATAGACAATGTACTCCAAATGAACCTTAGGGCTATCAGCAGTACTAATAAAGACGCCATAAATACGGTCTATAATGTGGCCTACGGGGAACGTACGAATCTAAAACAGTTGGTGGATCTTTTAAAAGACTACCTTAGTCAATTTGATTCAAAAATAGCTCAAGTAGAAGTTATCTATGGTCCAAACCGTCAGGGAGATGTACCCCATTCCCTAGCTTCTATAGTTAAAGCTAGAACCTTATTGGGGTACGATCCAAAATTTAATATTGAAAACGGCTTAAAAGAAGCCGTGAAATGGTATTGGGAAAATTTAAAATAATATTAATAATTCAACAGAATGACTCAAATTAAAATCGCAGTAATAGGATTGGGCTATGTGGGCCTACCCTTGGCACGGCTGTTTGCTACCAAATACGCAACCATTGGCTTTGATATTAACCAAACCAGAATAAACGAATTGCAGGCAGGCAAGGATTATACCTTGGAAGTGGAGGACGAAGTGCTTCAAAAAGTATTACGTGAGACCCCAGAGATGAACACTGGCCTGTATTGCACGAACAACTTAGAACATATAGCGGATTGCAACTATTATATAGTTACCGTACCTACTCCTGTAGACCATACCAATAGACCAATTTTAACCCCTCTATACAAGGCCAGCGAGACCGTGGGCAAGGTGTTAAAAAAAGGGGATGTTGTAGTCTACGAGTCCACGGTATACCCTGGTGTTACCGAAGACGAGTGTGTCCCAGTTTTAGAACAGATTAGTGGCCTTAAATTTAACCAGGATTTCTTTGCTGGATACTCGCCAGAACGGATCAATCCGGGTGATAAGGAGCACACCGTAGAGAAAATCTTAAAAGTAACCTCTGGATCTACACCTGAGACAGGAAATAAAGTAAACGACCTATATGCCTCGGTTATTACAGCTGGCACCTATTTGGCTTCCAGCATAAAAGTAGCGGAAGCTGCCAAGGTAATCGAAAATTCACAACGTGATATCAATATTGCCTTTGTAAATGAATTGGCCAAAATATTCAATTTAATGGATATAGACACCCATGAAGTATTGGAGGCCGCAGGTACCAAATGGAATTTCCTACCCTTTAAACCAGGCTTGGTGGGCGGACATTGTATTGGGGTGGACCCATACTATTTAGCCCAAAAAGCACAGGAGTACGGTTATCATCCCGAAATTATTTTGGCCGGAAGACGTATGAATGACGGTATGGGAAAATATGTAGCCTCAGAGGTCGTAAAATTAATGGTACAGAACGACATCAAGGTTAAAGGTTCCAATATTCTAGTCTTAGGCATCACTTTTAAAGAAAACTGTCCGGATGTCCGTAATACCAAAGCGGTGGACGTAATAAACAATCTTACAAGCTATGGCGCGAACGTGACCATTTTTGACCCATGGGCTTCCCCGGAAGAGGTGGCGCACGAATATAAATTAATTACCTCCAAAGAAAAACCCGATCAGCAATATGAAGCCATTGTGCTGACAGTAGCGCACAAAGACTTTCTCAATATAAATCTGCAATCTATGTTAAAACCGGAAGGTGTCTTGTATGATGTTAAAGGAATTTTACTTAAACAGGCAAATGGCAGATTGTAACCATAAGTGTAATTGGAAAATTAGTTGTGAAAATCCCAGTACTATATATAGCCTTTTATTCATAGCTTAAGAATAGAAGAATGTATTACTAATTGTTTTATTTAAGAATTATCTGAAATATGAAGAAGGGAAACGAATCCACAACAAAAAAAGGATTAATTGGAGTAATTTGGAACTTTTCCGGATCAATAGCGCAAATATTAATTCAATTGGTAATAGTTGGCGTTTTAGCTCGTTTACTTACACCTCAGGAATTCGGTATAGTTGCGGTCATGATGATTTTAGTTACCTTTTCAGAATTATTTTCACATATGGGAATTGGAAGTGCGCTAATACAACTACCAGTCATAACTCCGAAGCACATTTCCTTGGCGTATACCCTTTCCTTACTCCTTGGTCTTATAATGGGTACCTTATTTTATTTTATTGCACCACAAGTAGGCCTTTTTTTTGAACTAAAAAACGTTGACAATGCTATTAGGTTCTTTGCCATATTTTTTCCTTTAGGAAGTTTCTCCAGTATTACATCTGCCTTATTGACCAGAGAAATGAGGTTCTCAATAATCGTTAAATGTAATATAATCTCCTATGTTTTTGGAACAGGTTTGGTCTCGATTATACTAGCGTATTTCGATTTTGGTTTTTGGTCACTTATTTTAGGCCAATTTGCCGGTTTAGTTCTCGATTTGATTATCATGTTGTATTACAAATTACCCACTTTTTCCATGCGGTTTCGTAAGGAAGTGGTTAAGGATCTATTGTTTTTTGGTTCCGGACATACCCTTGGGACTGTGTTTAACTATTTTGCCGAAAACGCCGACAACATTATTATAGGTAAATCCTTTGGTCCTGTAACTATGGGAGTATATTCCAAAGCCTTCCAACTATTGGCCATCCCCTCGAAATTCTTTGGAAGCATATTTGATAAAGTAATATTTCCTATTTTATCCCAAAAACAGAGTCAAAAAGAAAAATTAACTGCTTTTTATTTATTCAGCACCTCACTTTGTTTTGGTATATTGGCACCAGCCAGTATCTTAATATATATCAATGCTCAATTAATTGTCAATTTATTACTTGGCCCACAATGGGATAACGTAATTCTTCCTTTGAAAATACTAATACTGGGACTAGCATTTAGGTTTGGTTCCAAAATAAATAAAATTTATTTAAAATCCATGGGGCTAATTTACCGCGGGGCTTATTACAATTTTATTTTCGCTGCATTAATGTTTGGATGTTGTTATTTGGGCGGGCTATGGTATGGTATGCCCGGGGTTGCCGGTGGAGTATTTGCTGCCACAGTTTTAAACTATTTTCAAGTAGGGTACAGACTCTATAAAAACTTAAAATTCTCATTAAGTTGGTATGCACTATTGATTATCAAAGCCTTTATATTAAATCTACCCTTTTTATTTATAACATTGATATTAGTATATTTTGGGATAACCTCTATGTGGATCCATTTTACTATTAGTTTAATATTGTACATTCCGGTAATGACATACCTGTTTTTTGCTAAAAGATATATTATTTTTAATGTTCAACATATTCCAATTATAAATCAAATCCTACAAGCCTTCCCCAAAAAAATTCAAAAAATAGTCCTGAGAGCAAATTTTCTAAATAATTACAATGAGTAAAAAAGTGTTATTTATAGCCCCGCGTTTTCATACAAATCAATTTTTTTTAACCAAAAATCTATTGAAGAAAAAAATTGCTGTAGCCTTTTTATCTATTTATCAGGGAGGAAGTGAAAATCATAAATATCTTAAACCAATATTTTCAAAACCATCCATTCTTGTCAATTGGTTTATAAAAAATAAAAAAGATGCGAAAATTCCAAAAAATAGATATTTTTTAAGAAAATATCATCTCAGCTCCTTTAGGCAATGTAAAAGAATTTATAATGAATTTAATCCCGACATAGTAATAATCAGAAATTTACGATTATTAATTTCTATTCAACATTTAATAATTGGTCTAATTCTAAGGAAAAAAATATTCATTTACAGTCTAAATAATTACAGACAAAATATTGGTTTTTCACGAAAATTAGTCGCCAACACTTTAAAATTATTTGGCGTTAAACACTATACCCCTGTCTTTGGAGATGTCTCAAAGCCTGTAATGCCAAACACCTATTACATTCCAATGGTAATGGATAAACTTGTAGTAAAAGAATCGATATTATCAAAAATTTATAATCCCGGGATACAAATTGCAACAGTTGGCAAAATGGTGGAAAGAAAAAAGTTAAGGGAATTGGTGGAGTCGCTTATTAGAATAAAATTCTTTGACAATAGGGAAAATAAACTTATAATTATTTCCGAATGTATTGGGGAAAAGCACGAACAATATTTGGATACCATCCCTAAAAAGGAGAATCAAATTATTTTTCATCTAAATATTAAACATGAAATAGTTTTTAAATTGTATGAAAGCTCTGATTTATTTATTCTTCCCAGCTTCAACGAACCTGCCGGCACCTCACTTGTAGAGGCACTTGCATCAGGCTTAGCGGTAGTATGTTCAGACACTAATGGCACCAAAGGATATATTGACGAAGGGATAAATGGTCATGTTTTTAAATCAACAGAGGATTTTTATGATTTAGATATGGTTTTATCAAAAATAATGGATAAAAACCTGCTCATAAATTATGGAATGGAAAGCTTAAGAATAATAGAAGAAAATCATAGTATAGATAAATTTTACGATTTAGTAATAAATAATGGATATTAAATGAGGTTAGTTTATATCTTAATTGCCATATTACTAGCTTTAGATAACGTTTTTATAAACTTTAAAGTTAGCGGCATCAGCTATGACCGGCTATTGGAAATTTTGTTGTTTTTTTATTTTTTCAAATTCTATTTAATAGAAATTCAAATGAATCCATTTTTTAAAAAATGGAATATCTTGCTATTGCTATTTGCCTTGGTGCAATTATTGATAAACTTTAAATTGGCTATTTCTGGCAAAATTGAATTTGATGTCATTTATACTGATTTCATTAAATGTTTTTCTTTTCTTGTATTTTCCTTTTTATTCATACTCATTGCCAAAAAAAATATAAAATATATCAATGTTATCATATTCACTCATCTCTTAATCTGTGTTTTTTCCTTATTACAGCATCCAATATCACCAATTGCATCGCAAATGCACGACATTAAAAAAGGATTATATTCAAACATAGAGGCATCTGGTGCATCGGGCGCTTTAGACACAGAGGAAGCCTATATTTCCGGTGGTTTTGAAAATCGGTTTAGACTGTCCGGCCCCTTTCGTTCATCTATAAGCTTTTCCTATTTTGCTATAACAAGCTTTATCTTGACCCTCTATATGTATTTAAGATCAAAGAGAAAGGTATATTTATATTATTTAGGTCTTCTGTTCATTGCTTCCATTCTTAGCCAAACAAGGTCTCTCCTACTTGCAGAAATTTGTCTTGTGTTTGGATTTCTTTTTTTTGCCCCATTTAAGAATCATGGATTATATAAGCTCATAATATTTTGTTTTGCAGTTCTTTCCCTTGCACTATTGTTTGCAACCAAAGATTTTCTATCCAACGGTGGCAATAGTAGAATAACATCTGTAAGCTCTGAGGGAGAAAGCGACATTAGACCATGGTTATGGTTTACCGGTGTATACGCAGTTATAAATTATCCATTGGGGATAACAAAGGAAGACTATACGGAAGCCAAAATGCAAATTTATAGACAGAACGGTAAATCTGGGATACTACATTTATCAGCTCATAACGGATTGATCAATATTGGATTTCACTATTCTTTTGTAGGCTATATATTATTCTTTTTTTTAATTAAATTCTTACTTAAAAATATAAACCTATTAAATCCGGAGTATGCGGTTTTCTTTAGACTTGTACTTCTGGCTTATCTTATTCACAGTTCCTTTCACAATAATTTTATATTAAATGCAGACTATCCTTTTCTTATGGTATTGATGCTCATTTCCGTTGATTATTTTCATTTTAGACCAAATAAAAATTCATTTAACGTAGCAAATAATGAGCAAATTTGGATTGCTAAGAAGATTAGCACCCCCACTCAAAACAGATTTGTACAATGGGCGAATTAAAAATTAAAATACTTTTTATATTACCATCACTTCGGGCAGGTGGGGCGGAAAGGGTAATCTCTTTTATAGCGCAAAACATGGATAAATCTTTATTCGAACCTACCTTATTGGTCATTGGTTTTGAAAAGGACAAAACTTATTCCATAGAAAACGTACATACAATCTTTCTTAATAAGACAAGAGTTCTTGGTGGTATCTATTCGCTTTTTTTGTATATACTAAAATACAAACCAAATATAGTAATGTCTTCTATTACCCACGTAAACATTGTATTGGGAATATTTTCCTTTTTTTTTCCGATAATCAAATTTATTGCTAGGGAAGCTAGTGTTGGAGGGAATAGGGTTGTTTCTAAATCTTTAAAAAATGCATTGCTAATTACCATATCCAAAATAGCCTATCCTAGGCTAAATAAAATAATTTGTCAATCCAAGGACATGAGGATTGATCTGCTTAATAATTATAAACTCTCCCCTGAAAAGGTTTTAATTATAAATAATCCTATAACGAATTTTAAAGATGTTTCCTCTATAGCCAAACCAAGAGATAAAAATAGTTGTGTGAGATATATTACAATCGGCAGATTAGTTGAAGTAAAAGGGCATTTGAGAATATTAAAGGCGTTATCAAAAATATCATTTGATTATTCCTATACTATTATAGGAGAAGGGCCACTAAAAGATGACATATTCAAGGCTATAATAGATTATGGAATTCAAGATAAAATTATTTATATCCCATTTACGAGTGAAGTGTCCAAATATTTAATGGAAAGTGATCTTTTTCTACAAGGTTCTTTTGTTGAGGGATTCCCTAATGCCGTTTTAGAAAGCTGTGCGGTTGGCACTCCGGTATTAGCATTCAATGCTCCTGGGGGAACTAAAGAAATAATTGAAGATTTTGTAAATGGATTCATCGTAAATAATGAAACCGAATTCTTCACAAAGTTAAATGAGAAACAAAATTGGAACCCCTCTCTAATTAAAAATCATGTATTTCAAAAATTTAGCAAGGATAAAATAATGGAAAGCTATTCCAATTTATTCTTAGAGGTCTTAACCAATTCTGCCCGTTCTTAAGTGGACTCCACTAGTATCGAAAACACTATAAACTTAGGATCTTATTAGTTTCAAAAATAAATTTACCCAACCTAACAAATAGAGCATATATGAAAATACTTATTTTATTACCTACCGATTCTATGGGAGGGGCCGAACAATATTTGCAAATGATCGCTACATTCCATAAAGAAGCTTCTGTAGAAATATATTTTCTTCACACCTCTGCACAAAAATCATGGAAAGATTCCAAGAAGCATATCCAACTTATTTATCCCAAAAGCAGGAGTAAGTTTTTAAATGTTTTGAGGTTTGTTTTTGACGCTAAATATAGAACAAGAAAAAAATATGACTATATTTTCACTTCTCACGTATACACTACTGGTATAGTGGGGATTATGTTACGATTAAATCTATTAAATACTAAAAATTTTGTCGCAAGAGAATCCACCTCTATATTCCTTAGATTTAAAGGCATAAAACTCCTTTCCTATAAAATCTTTTATTGGATGGCCTATAAGAAAGTAGACCTATTAATTTGCCAAACTCAATTAATGAAAAATCAACTAATCGACGGTTTTGCAGGAATAGATAGAATCACCAACCTAAAGGTTATTCCAAATCCTATTGATTTTCCACTGATAAAGGAACGGGAGAATAATCCAATTAATGAAACATTACCAAATAATTATATAATTTCTGCAGGAAGGTTAATACCAGAAAAGGGATATGATATTCTAATTACTTCATTTGCTGAATTGAAGCACAACTTTCCGCAATTAAAATTAATAATTTTAGGAGATGGATATTTAATAAGTGAATTAAAAAATCTAGTGGCTAAGTTGGCATTGGAGAAAGATGTTTTGTTTAATGGGTTTGTCAATAACGTTTATCCCTATTTCAAAAATGCGTCAGTATGCATTGTATCGTCAAGAATGGAAGGGTTTCCCAATGTGCTGTTGCAAATGATGTCACAAAACTCGCGAGTAGTATCCACAACATGTGCAGGAGGAATTAGTGATATCCCAGGAATTTTCTTAGCGGAACCTAATAACGTAAATTCATTAACCCTAGCAATCCAAGGCGCTCTGACATCCAAATCTGACAAACGTATTGTTTTTGATGAATATTTAAAAAAGCGGGATATATTGAATTTTATGACGACCGTGAAGAAATTTTTAAGCCATTGATTCAGCTGTAAACAGCTGTAACTGTAATCTTAAAAATTAAATAAGACCCTTCATTATCAATGTAATAAACATAACTTCCAATGTTGTGTTTGTGAGAATATTGGCAATAATAAAAGATAAGTCTTTGCCAATTTTAACTTTTTACAAATTCTATAAAGTCAATCAATTAACCAATGGAGCACATAAAAAAAAAACTTATTTTTACGATTATGGAACCTCACTAACAGCATGGCAATCGATATAATTAAAATAACTATTAATAATCAAATTTTAAAGACTTTTCAAAACTGAAAAATGCAAAATCCCAAAATTCTTATCATTTGTTCTTTAGGTAATTCCTTGATTAATTTCAGAGGAGATTTTATTGCCACTCTTATTCAAAATAATTTTGAGGTTTGGTGTGCCGCACCGGAATTCGATGATATTGAAACCATTGATGCCCTTAAAGTGCTTGGAGCAAAAACAATTACCTATACTTTAGAAAGTGATGGCTTAAATCCAATCAAAGATCTACAAAGTATTAAGGATTTGAAGGCTATTATAAAGAAAAATAAAATAGACATTGTATTCCCGTACACCATTAAACCAGTAATATATAGTTCTATAGCTGCAAGAAAATTCAATATCCCAGTCTATTCCTTGATAACGGGTCTGGGATTTACTTTTAGCGGAGTAACATTGAAGGCAAAATTTCTACAATTAATCACGCAATTTCTATATCGTGAAGCTCTTAAAAAAAATGAAGCAGTAATTTTCCAAAATAAGGATGATCAGAATCTTTTCATAGATAAAAAAATAATCACTGAAAAACAAAAATCATATGTAGTTGACGGTTCAGGAATAAATTTAAAAAGATTTAAATTTAGAGTACATAATAGAGATAATGACGACACTATTAAGTTTATTATCATTGGAAGATTAATAAAAGAAAAAGGTGTAGAACTTTTCCTAGAAGCTGCCAAAACATTAAAACAAGAATATCCCAAGGCGGAATTCCACTTAATTGGCAACCCCCCGGATAATAACTCATCCGCTGTTTCAATGGATTATCTGGATTTATTACATAAAGACAAGATTATTCACTATCATGGCCACCAGGATAATGTGATACCCATACTATCGGAAGCGGACGTTTTTGTTTTACCTTCCTATTATAGGGAGGGTGTGCCCAGATCTATTTTAGAAGCACTATCTATAGGTATGCCGATAATTACCACAATGATGCCCGGTTGTAGGGAGACTATTATTCCAGATAAAAATGGCATTTTAATTCCCCCCAAGGAATTAGATCCGTTGACAAATGCAATGAAGTATTTTTTAGATAATCCACAACAAATAGCGATTATGGGGAAAAATAGTAGGGAATTGGCCGAGTCTAAATTTGATGTCGATTTGATCAATTCAAAATTGCTTAAAATTATAAATCCAAAACAGTGAGAATGTATCGAACATATTTAAAAAGAATTCTCGACTTAATTATTGCATCAACCGGTTTTATAATATTACTTCCGGTATTTCTGCTCATTACAGTGTTTCTTTTTTTTACCAACAATGGCGAACCATTTTTTTACCAAACAAGACCTGGAAAGGATGAAAAACTCTTTAATATTATAAAGTTCAAATCCATGAACGATAAAAAAGATAAAAATGGGGAGTTGTTGCCAGATGAAAAACGCCTCACCAGAATAGGGCTGTTTGTGCGCAAAACTTCTTTGGACGAAATACCTCAATTATTAAATGTAATCAAAGGAGATATGTCACTAATCGGACCAAGGCCATTATTAATTTCATATCTCCCACTTTACAATGCTCAACAACGTAAAAGGCACCTTATCAAACCAGGTATAACAGGCTGGGCTCAGGTCAATGGCAGAAATGCCATATCCTGGCAACAAAAATTTGAATATGACGTTTGGTATGTTGAGAACTGTTCTTTCCTTTTGGATTTTAAAATATTTTGGCTAACGGCCTTAAAGGTTATCAAAAGGGATGGTATCTCTTCCAATACGAGTGCAACTATGGAGTTTTTTACCGGTAACTAAATCAAAAATGAGACTAAGCATCGTTATTCCATGTTATAACATGGAAAAATACCTACCTAAATGCGTTGATAGCCTTTTTGCCCAGGATGTTGACCCCTCTGTGTTTGAAGTCATTATAGTCAATGATGAATCTAAAGATACGACCTACGAAATCGCACTTGCATATCAATTAAAATATCCAAATATCAAGGTTATTGACAAAAAAAATGCCGGAGTTGGCGCAGCGCGTAACTCAGGCTTGGACAAGTCCACTGGCACCTATGTCTATTTTTTGGACCCCGATGACTATTTGGCCAAAAATGTGTTGGGAATGCTTTTAAAAACTATTGAAGAATATAATCTGGATATTTTATGTTTCAATAGTCTAGATGTTGCAGATGACAGCAAACATAATTCTAGTACTAATATTGATTCAATTGAAGCACCGGTAGTAAAGGATGGCATCACTTATATAGCTTCCAATAAATACCGCAATGAAATATGGTGGTTTCTTATCAAAAGAGAGTTTATACTAGACTCCAACATCCGTTTTATTGAGGGAAAATGGATGGAAGATGCAATATTGTCCGCACAATTATTTTGCAAGGCAAAAAAAATGGCCCACCTTGATCTGGACGCACATAGGTATCGTATTTTGCCTACTTCCGCCATGCGTAATAAAAGCCCTGAACATTACAACAAAGTCATTTTTGATAACGCTAATGCTGCCCATTCATTTGACCAACTAATCAAAAGCATCCCAGCCAACCATAAAAATTCCGATGAATGTATTAAACGTTTAAAGACTAGACAACAGTCCTTCGTTTTCTTTCTATTGGTTCGTTTAATGAAATCCGATATTCCCATAAATAAAATTCCAGATATGCTTTTTGGATTTGAAAAAATTGATGCCTACCCCCTTAAAAAATTTCTGGGTAAAGACTATCATGGTTTTAGTTATTCATTTATGGTCTATATCTTTAACCATAAACCTTTAATCAACCCTTTTATCAAAATATTTAGAACTTTTTATAACTTAGCACGATGAATATACTGATAACATCTGCAGGTAGGCGGGTATCCTTGGTAAGAGCCTTCCAGAAGGAAATAAAGAAATTAGTCCCGCATGGGAAGGTATTCGCCGCCGATGCCGACCCTGAGGCATCTGCGGCCTGTCATGTAGCCGATGGTTATATAGAAGTCCCCCTTTTAAATAAACCTGATTATATTGAAAAGATAATTGATTTCTGCAAGGCCAATGGTATTAAATTAATAATCCCAACTATAGATACAGAACTTATGGTATTGGCTCAAAATGAGCAATTGTTTAAAACCAACGATATTCATGTGGTGATTTCTTCTGAAGGGTTTATTCATAAATGTAGGGACAAAAGGATAATCCATGATTTCTTTGAGTCCAAAGGAGTGGCTAGAGCCAAGGAATACACCAAGGATAACTATAGTCTTCCATTGTACATTAAACCTTTGGATGGGAGCCGTAGTGTTGATAACTACATCATTAAATCCAAATCTGAATTAAGGGAGTATCATTTTAAAAATGATAAATTAATGTTCTTAGAATATTTAGACCACAATGAATATGAGGAGTTTACCTGTGATCTTTACTATGACAAGAAAAATATCCTAAAATGTGTGGTGCCTAGAAAACGGATTGAAGTACGGGATGGAGAAGTCAATAAAGCACTTACTTTATATAATGAACTAGTGCCCTATATTAGAGAACACCTGAACTATATTGAAGGGGCAAGAGGTTGTTTGACCTCACAATTCTTTAAACACAAGAATAACAATAATATTTATGGTATAGAAATAAACCCTAGGTTTGGTGGTGGATTTCCCCTCTCCTATCTAGCCGGAGCCAATTTTCCCAAATGGATTATTCAAGAGTATCTCTTTGACCTAGAGATCAAAGAAAGCTTTGATGTATGGGAAAGCAACTTATTAATGATTAGATATGATGACGAAATCTTAGTTCATGGATATCAAGGTTGACAATAAAACCATTATCGTATTCGATTTGGATGACACTCTCTACAATGAAATTGAATTTCTAAAATCGGCGTACAGGGAAATTGCCCAAAATTTGGAAAAAGAGAACTGGCATAGTCTTTATATAAAAATGTTCTCCTTATATAGAAATAAAATGGATGTTTTTGAGTTTATACATAAGCATTACAAGGTATCTAAGTCAACTTTAATTACGGAATACAGGGAACACAAACCGGACATTGAATTATTTGAAGGAGTTTTGGAAACCTTACAAAACATTAAAAAAAACAAAGGTAAAATTGGCTTAATAACCGACGGGAGACAAAAGACACAAACTAACAAAATAGAGGCTCTTGATCTTACTTCCTTTTTGGATTGTATCGTTATTTCGCAAGAAATTGGCACCGAGAAACCTAATCTAAATAATTACAAAATTTTAGAATCGACCTTCGGTAAAGGTACATACTATTATATAGCGGACAATTTAAAAAAAGATTTTATAACTCCCAATGCTCTGGGATGGAACACCATTGGCATAATGGACAATGGATTAAACATCCATAACGATGCCTACTTATATCAAGCAGAAAAATATCCCCCAAAAGTATTTTTATCCTCTTTCTTGGAACTAACAATCACATGAGGTAAGAATAATAATTACATTGATTTTAAAGCCAACCTGGAATACCAGTTGAACAGAGATCGATACAGCTAAACTTGGACGAATAAATATTTAATGCACATGATAGAAACCATAATCAACAAAAAAGACTGGAATGCTATACTAAAGACTGTAGATTTTTACGACTTTTATCATACCTACGAATACCATCAGATATCCAAAAAAGAAGGAGAATGCCCTACTCTAATCACGTATACAGAAAACGATAAGATCATTGCTCTCCCATTAGTTCTTCGTAGGGTACCGGATACCCGATATGAGGACTTCACCTCTGTATATGGATATGCCGGACCCGTTACAAAAAACATTGATGATAACTTTGACAATTCCCGGTTCATCAAGGAATTCAGAAAATATTTAATCGATAATAATATTATTTCCGTCTTCTCCAGGCTAAATCCTTTTATTCCCTACCAAGATATATGCTTAAATACTTTTGGCGAAATATCCGCCCTAAGCCTTATCGTAAATATAGATGTTACCGATAATTTAGAAAACCAAAGGAAATCATATCACAAAAGGTTGAGGACACATATCAACAAAGCCCGTAGGTATTGTTATGTCAAGGCTGCAGAAACTAAAGATGAAGTACTACAATATATTGATTTGTATTACGACACTATGAAACGGGTAAATGCAAAAAAGAAGTATTTCTTTGAACATGATTATTTCTTTAAACTTTTGGAATCGAAAGATTTTAATACCAGGATACTATTGACCATCGAGAACGAATCCAACAAAGTAATCGCCGGAGCCATGTTCATTGAAACCAATAAAATTGTTCAATACCATCTTTCTGGCTCGGATATTTCATATATGCATTTATATCCTATAAAGCTATTGATCGATGAAATGAGAATTATTTCTACTCAAGAAAACTGTAAGTTTTTTAATCTTGGCGGAGGGGTAGGCAGCAAAGAGGATTCCCTGTTTTACTTCAAATCAAGTTTTTCAAATGATTTTAAAAATTTCACCATTTGGAAATGTATAAGCGATATTGAAAAGTACGAAGCATTAATTATAGAAAAAAAACAGCCGGATTGTCAGATTTTTGAAAAAAATTGCATCAACTACTTTCCCTGCTACCGTTGTGAGGGCTCAAACCATATATTATGAATAAAAATCCGTTTTCTTCGAAAACGTTTACCACTACTTGGGTTGAACATTTTAGATCATTGACCCAAATATTGACATTCCATTTTATAAACGGAATCAGCTTTTTTAAACATCCCTTTTTACCCCTATATACCAACGTAGGTAGATATATGACCAAGGGTATATATTATATATTGAAAGAACCCCAATCCGATAATTTTGGCAAAAAGGTGTTTCTTATTTATGATATCCCGGTTTATTTTGAAATAAATACAAAAATTGAAAACAAAAATCTAAAACTACATAGGGTAAAACAATATCCTGGATTCCTAATCCGTTTTCAAAACTATTCCGGTTTTGAAAATTATCTCTCCTCAGTTTTTAGTAAAAATAGCAGACAAAAGTTAAATAGATATAAAAAGAGGCTTGAGTTGTGTTTTGATATTTCCTACAAAATTTACTATGGCAATATTAGTAAAGAGGAATATGACGTTATTTTTAGAAGTTTTCATACTCTGTTAACTAAAAGATTTCAAGATAAACAAATAGCAAATAATAACTTAGATCCGAAGGAATGGAATTTTTATTATGAGGTTGTTTATCCCTTGATTTTAGAGAAAAAAGCATCCCTATACGTGATTTACAATAGAGAAACACCAATTAGTGTTAGGCTTAATTACTATTCGGACGAAACGATTTTTGATGCCATTACCGTATTTGATATAGATTATAATAAGTTTCATCTAGGCAAGGTTTCTATTATGAAAATGTTGGAATGGGCATTTGAAAAAAATTATGCTGTCTTTGATTTTTCCAAAGGTTATTATGATTATAAAGAAAGTTGGAGTGATTTCAAGTACGATTTTGAATATCATATTTACTATAATTCCAATTCCCTGGCCTCTTTTACATTGTCAAAATTGCTACAGCTCTTTTATAAAGGCAAGCAATATTTAAGGGAAAAAAACATAAATGAACATCTACACAGATTAACTTATATGTTGGATAATAAAGCATCAAAACCACTTCCTAAATTTACTGTAAATGATATTACTGAAGAATTAATGAAAGAAAACACAGAAATAGAGAAAATTTGTATTGACCAACATAGCTACTTAAAACAAATTGTCTTCGAGTTTTTATTCCTTAACTCGGAATCTCAGAAAGATGTTGCATTATTTATTTCAAAGAACCAACCTAATACTTATTATATCATAGGTGACAAATATAAGAAACAAATTATCATATCAAAATAATGAATAGGACATGAGGTCAAAAAGCATAAATCAACATAATTACTATTCCGATCTCTACGAAAAAAAACTCGTTAACTATGTATATGAAACGATTTGCATCCGCAATGCTTATGAAAGAATCCTTAAATTACAAGCACCAAAAAAATTAATACAAATTTGGGTATCTATGTTTTGGAATTTTTCCCCTCCTCCCTAAAAGGCACATTAAATCAGGAATTAGAGTGTACCAAAAAATTTCAAAAATTAGGTTTTGCAATTAACCTAAATGGAATAAAAAATGTCAAAGATTATCTAGTTCATCAATTTAAAACTACGCAAAGAATAGGGTTATTACAATTCCTGAAAACTTATAGTCCAGTATTTAATTAATGCTTTGCCCCAAATGCTGATAAAACGGTTTGAACAACTTAATGATGGAAACATGATCTTGGAAAATTGGGACTATTACTTGAATACCTTTAGGAGTACAATAAATTGCAAACAAGGTTCATTATTTGTTATTTGCATTGAGAATAAACTGACTGAAATTTACAAACAAGTGTAATGGTGCATTGACAATAATATTATAATTTTTGATATGGGATACGGTAACTTTGAATATAAAAAAAGGTGGTGCAATCGGGAATGCCAATTTGAATACCATCTTTATCGCAATAAAAATGCCATACTTACCAAAACCATTGCTTTTGCAATTAAGAAATTCATTACCCTAAAACAGTTCTTAAGGGAAAAAAAACTGACGGACAAGATTTACAAACTAAGCTTCCTTTTAAAAGGTATAAAAAATAAGGGTACTCTAAATATTAGTTATGAATTTTCCGAATTAAATCAGGAATTGGAGGAACTTGATTTAGCTAATATTGATTTCAAGCTCCCTCCCATTACCTTTTTAAAATCTATAATATTTGATTTTTTGTACTTTAATAATGGAAAATTAGTGAATATAAGAGTTCAACAAGCTAAAAATAACCAGTCAAACTTTATTATCGAGGGGAAATCCACCACCCGAACCGCCACAATAAAAAACTTGTACCAAAAATAATGAGCTTAGTTACTGTAAAAAAACACAAATTTAATAACGACTTTTTTGAAACAAGGTTAGTTTATCCATTCTACACCAATGTTGCTAATAGGAGTAATCAACAAAACTATGTAAATCCCAATCAGACCATAGGTCCTGAATTGGGCTCGACTATTCATATTGTAAACTACATCAACCCCTACTTTCAATTATCCTTAAATGATTCCAAAATACCTCTAAAATCCTTTATTTTCAGTCAATCGATTGGTTTTGCAGTTAATTTAAGTGACTTTTCCAATGTTGATGAATATATGAATTTTAAAATGAGCTCTAAAGGAAGGAAGAATATGAGGAGCTCTTTAAGGCGACTGGAAACTTGTTTTAACATTCGGTATCAAATGTACTATGGAGAAATAACCTTGCCTAATTATGAGTATTTATTTAAAAAATTACACTCCTTCATCATCCATCGATTTGAAGAACGAGGTGACAAACATGAAGCATTGAACCATTGGGATATTCTTAAAAAAAATACCTATTCAATGATTCTTACTAAAAAAGCCTCCTTATTTGTAATATATGATGGGGATATCCCAATTGATATTTGTCTAAACTATCACCACCAGAATATACTGGACAATGCAATAACATCTTTTGATATAAATTACTCCAAATTTAGATTAGGTTATATCGATATTTTTAAGCAATTGGAATGGTGTTTTGAAAATGGCTTTCAAATTTTCGATATGGGGATAGGGGATTTTGAAATTAAAAGGTGGTGGAGCAATGAAGTCTATGAATTTGACACCCAAATATTATACAATAATTCCCGCTTTGTTCATAAAATGATGGCTTTTGGAATAATGCAATTTCTCAAATCAAAAGCATTTTTAAAGGAGAAAAATGTACATTTAATTTATCATAAATTTAGAAGGTTACTTAAGAATGAATTGCAACCTGATTCCAATGAATCAAAGGACTTATTTGAAGTAAAACCACTCGAAACCAGGCCAAAAAGGGAAGACCTCCATGAAATTGATTATCGGGCGGATAAATTTGATTTTTTAAGAAGAGAAATTTATGACTTCCAATATAGTAATTTCGAGCCTTCCCAAAATATTAAAGTGTACAATCTTAAAAACTTCCAGGATATTTTCATCATTAGTGGAAAAAATAAAACTCATCAAGTTAAATTACTCCAAGAATAACTAAACATGTCAACCAAAATATATTCAAGAACTCATTCCTTTACGGCCCTCCTCGGAAAAAGAGAATACCTAGATCATACTACTTTAATTAAAAATGTAAACAATATTCATGGGTATGTTAAACCTCAATTCAAATCTAACTATAACGCCATTAAAAATGATTTTGCTCAATTATAATCGTTTTTAATATCCGCCATGAAACATGGTATGTTTATTTTGTGTTAACGATGCATGTTAAACACACGAACTATTTACAGTAGCAGGTTAAACCCTAGAAGCAACAACCAAAACAAACATTAACCAATGAGAATAAAAAAAATAAATAAGGGAAATTTTTATTTACACTTGTTCGAAAAAAACATGGTTCCAGAAGTGTACAACAACATAAACTTGACCTATAACAAAAAAACTATTTTTAATAATTCGGAAATTGACCAATTTTATAAAATATCCACTATTAATGTATGGGAATATTTCCCGACCTATCTTACAGCCACAACACTTCCAAAGCTACATTGTAGCAAAGTTTTTCAAAAATTAGGTTTTGCAATCAATTTAGAAGGCTATAACGATGCCCTTACATACCTTAAAGAACAATTTAAAAGTACTCAGAGGAAAACCTTTTTAAGGTCATTAAACAGACTTGAAACCAGTTTTAAGATAACCTACAAAACTTTTTATGGCCATATCTCTACCGAGGAATACAATTCCCTTATGCAGGCCTTACACCAAATGTTGTCTAAACGCTTTCAACAACGAAGGGATAGAAATAAAGCCCTGGAAAATTGGGATTATTATGCAAATAGTTTTCTGTCGATGATTAACGAAAAAAAAGGATCCCTTTTTGTAATATACAATGGTGAGGAACCTATTGAAATTTCAATGAATTTTCATTATGACAATATTCTATATAGCGCTATAAGTTCGTTTGATTTGGATTATTCCAAATTTAGTTTGGGCAATATTGAAATTTATAAGCAATTGGATTGGTGTATTGCCAATAGCATTGATATTTTTGACATGGGATTTGGAGATTTTGACTATAAAAGAAGATGGAGTAATCTAATCTATAATTTTGAAAATCATATTATATCTTCTCCCAAGAATAGATTATCCCATGTTTATGCCGCCTATGTAAAAAATAAATATGCCTTCACCAATTATTTCCTATCTAGTGGTTTTATTGTTCATTATAGAAAATTAAGGATGTTTTTAAAAGATGGGAAGGGCTCTGAACAATTTGCTCAAACCGATTATGAGATAGAAGTTGTAGACAAGGAGCCCAATTTTGATCTACAGGAAAATAACATATCACCAGATACGGAAGAGCATAGCTTTCTTCGAAAACCTTTAATGGACTTCCTTTATTCCTATAAGGAAAACTATGATTTGGTTTCCATTTATAAAATCCCGTTGGAAACCGATTCCTACTTGATAAAAGGGGAAAATTATGCGATTAAAATAAGGTTCAAGAATAGTTGATCTAGTGTTAAAAAATTGATTTTGGAAAATCAACATCATATGGGCAACAAGAAACTGCATATACTAATTTGGTCATTTCCTACTTATCTTAATTTCGAAAAAAAACATCCCGACAAATTTAAAGGGGTAAAAATGAAGGATAAAAAACTTGATAGCTGTACTATTACATTGGAAAGTTACGATTCCATTGAAAATTACATCAAAAGTAATTTTAGAATTAAATGCAAAACTGGCTTGAACCAGTCTCTTATACGTCTTGAAAATAGTTTTAGAATAAGACCCCAAATGTTTTTTAACGAAATAACAAGAGAGGAAAACCATTCATTAATGACTTCATTAAAGGCTATGTTAAGCTCAAGGTTTTCTCTTAACAAAAAATTCAATTTTGCCATTTTAAAATGGGACTCTATTTACGAAAAAGGGCACGACATGATCAATAAAAAAAAGAATCTTTGTCAGTCATATATGACCATGATGAACCTATCGCTAATTCCTTGAGCTATCATTCTAATGAAATTTTTACGGATTTTCATATACTAACCAGTCTTAAATAAATTGATATTTTGAAGCATACTTTTAATTTTTTTGATCAGATTTTTGAGATTGAAAACGGTCTACCCAACATCTATTCCAATATTTTTTTTGAAAAGGACAATAAATGCTTGTACCCGAGAGAAGTGAATACATCCCAGAATAATGATAGCTCCTTTCACAAATTATACAATGTACAGTTTGTACCCGATTATATGGTTCCCAAACTAACACATCCAGATCGTTTTAATGTTAAAAAAGTAAGTCACGTAAAAGGTTATGCGGCACATCTCTCCGATTTTTCTGATGTAGACTCCTATTTAAAAAACCAATTTAGGTCCAATGCCAAATCTATAAGGAGATATGTGAATCGCTTAGAGACCTGTTTCAACATAAACTATAAACTTTATTTTGGACATATTGATAGACTGGAATACGAGTTTATTATGAATACCTTGGAAAAAATGAAGGAAAATCGGTTTGGCCAACGGGATGACCAAGACGAAAGTTTAGCCTATTGGGACTATACCTTTAAGATAACTTTCGATTTAATAAACAATAAACGAGCATCATTATTTGTAATATATGATGAACAAAAACCGATAGAAATATCCCTAAATTATCATTTTAATGGAATTCTATACAGCTCCAACTCCTCCTATGATATAGACTATTCTAAATTTGGACTTGGTCATGTGGAAATCTACAAACAAATTGAATGGTGTATAGCCAATGATTATCTAATATTTGAAATGGGAAGAGGTGACTTGGACTATAAACGAAGATGGAGCAATCTAATATACAATTTTGAGTATCACTTGGTTTATCAAAAAAGGTGCATTTGGGCAAAGTTGTACGCCTGTGTAATGGAAAATCTACTAAAACTAAAGGTATATCTTAAATCTAAAAATATTCATAAATATGTATTAAGGGCCAAAAAACTTTTATCTAGTAGAAATCACAATAAAGCTGAAGATTCAATAACGTTTAAAACTTCACCTATAGATGACAAGATATCCCTTCCAGGTCTTAAACCAATTGATTTCTCAAATGCTCCTTATTCTTTCTTGAAAAAGTCTATTTTTGATTTTTTATATTCAAGTTCCGAACACGTTACCAATATTGAAGTATTCGAAGTTGAAAATGAAGATTTTTTCATAGTTAAAGGGAAACATAAGAAAATAAAAATTGTAAAGGAATTATAAATTTATGCCATTACAATAATTAACTTTATGTTCGGTTAATTTTTGTATATCATATTTATTTAACCCCCTTTGTAGGTTTCCCTGAAACCTATGTTTTTATGGTAACCTACATAGCCTTTTTACAAAACCACAAAGTAAGAAGTATACTTAAATCACTACAAACTATACTTTTGCCCCACTTGGATTGGCACTTAATCTAAAAAAAGGAATTTTGGATTCTGCATTTATGTTTATTTGGTAATTTCCAATAACACTTAATTTAATTATCATACGAAGACATAAGCCCACCCAATCATTTAATTGCACTACTAACTAGAATAAAACAAACTTATTTTAGTAAAATCTAATTCCTTTTTACAATTACTTTTTCCTTTTTATTTTTCCCTATAAAAAAATAGGATTCCACCCCATTTTGAGACTTGTAGATGGATACATCATGTATATACTCAAAACTTAAGAATAAATAATCCATAAAGGTCTTCTTTAGAAATGAATATTTGTCATTATCCAATTGAATCAATTCTGCGTCCTCAGGCAAACTAATCTCCAAACTATTATCTCTCTCAACAGAATATTCGTTGGAATATCCTTTAAATAAGCTCTTTTTCCTATTATAAACATAGGCCCTATAAAATTTATTAATTTTCCAATTTTTCAGTATTGGCAGTAATTTGTACATTAAACTTAATTTAAACGCCAAATAATTTGACTTTACTAGAATAGCCATATTTTTGGCATCATAAATTATGTGCTTTTGAAAGGTATAGACTTTATTCCTAAATCGCTCTTTATAATAAAAATCTCCTTTTGACATGTCTATCAAGTCAAATTTATTTTCAATGGCCCATTCTATTACTTTCGTCAGTGCCAAAAAACCTAATTTAAATTTTGAATAATCTATATCATAGGTGACGACATCGATCTCCAATGTATTTTTGCAAATAGAATTTATATAAATGGAAATGGGATCTTTGCCATTATATATCACCAACACACAGGCCTTCTTCTTATTAATTAAATCGAAAGTAATTTGATATCTTTCTTCCCAATAATCCAGCTCCTCCCAATAAGATTCCTTTTGTGCGAGTCGCCTTGTTAGCAATCTTTTGTAGCTTTCGAAAACTGAATCATACTCGGCCCTGGTAATTTGCCCATAATATATCTGATATTCCGGTTTAATGCATAAATCCAGCCTATTTTGGCATCGCTTTAAAGCAGATCTTCTTTGGGGACTAATTTCTTGTTTCAAATATGAATCCAAATTTCCATAATTCCTTAAATTAATGAGCGAGCCTTCATAAGTGTTTATTTTTTTTATTTTGATATCCGCCCCATTGGAGACAACCTCAGATTCCAAGTAATTGGGAACATCATCTATCAAAAAAAGGCTATTTTTCAAATACGCAGAATCAACATATTGTGCGGAATGAAATATATGATCGGTTTCTTGATTTATTAATTTTGAATAAAACAAGGCCACCTTCTCACTGTCCAAAATATCGATGCCGAAATGCAATCTATCCTGTTTTTTCATAATTTATACTTCATGCAATAATATAGTACATTTAATAATTTTATACAATCAAAGTCTACAAATTATAATTCGATTAATAGTTAGGTTGAAATTTACATACGTCTAATGATTCTTTTATTGATTAGTCGAGCATAATACATCATTTACATAACAATATATACCCTAACTATATCCATGTAAATCTCAATTCCCTTACTTAAAATAACGCATGATTTTAAATAAGGGAATTGAGATTTATTTGTTGAATATTGGATTTTATTTTTAGAATTCCATTACCTCAAACTCTGACCTTCTGTTTAGTTTGTGTTTGGATTCCGGACAGTAGGTATTATTATCACAATCGTTCACCAATTGTGTCTCCCCAAAACCTTCCCCAGTTAACCTAGAGGCATCTATTCCCTTCTTCGCTATTAAATAATCCAGGGTTTGCTTAACCCTCTTCTCAGATAGCCATTGGTTATACTTTTCAGCTCCTCTTGAATCTGCATGTGCACCAACTTTCAGTGTCAAGGCCGGATTTTCTTCCATTAACGCAGCCAACTTGTCCAACAATTCCTGATAAGGCTTGCTCAAGTAAGAAGAGTTTAGACTAAAGTATACATTACCCAGATCTTTGATTTTATTTTCCAACTCTGTCCTTCTTCTGTTTTCCGCATCTATTCTAGCCTTTTCTTCTGCAGCCAAACGTGCCTTCTCCTTTTCTTGGGCCAAACGCTCTGCCATAAGTCTGGCCTCTTCCTCTGCCTTTTTAGCAGCTGCAATAGAATCGGAAACCCTTTGGTTTTCCTCGATCAAAGCCAACTTCTCAAGTCCTTTTTTGGACAGTTCCTTTTCTATTCCAAACCTATATACTACCCCAGCTGAATGTTGTAATTGCTTGGTAGAACCTTCCTCAATACCCCATTTACCCATGGTATTAAAGTTTAAGCCCCAACGGTCGTTGAACCAGGTATTAAATCCAAAACCTGCATTTGCAGTTGCCCTACCCACAGATCCTATGTCACTATAACCGGCACCTACATGTAGAAAAGGATCAAACCATCCTGTTTCGCCCACAATCTTGTTAAGGTCATAACTTATCATACCATCAATAGCATAATAATCCCTTTCAACCAGATTAATTGCTCCATCCACTTTCTTTCCTACATCATATTTATTGTAGGAACCAATTGCCTTAATGCCCAACCCATTTCTAAAAGTCCTTCCTATACTTATGGAGGACGGATAAGGAAGTGCATTCCAGGTATCCTTAATATTTAGAAAATCACCGCCAAATGGTGTGGCCGAATCATCTACAATATTGTAGCCCAATCCCAAAACCCACGAACTGGTTACTACACTGTCTTTAGCAGTTAATTGTAGTTCTTGGGCACTACTGAAATTAAAGGAAATGGCACATAAAAAAGTAATAGCAAACGCGTAGGTTTTCATAGCATTGTAAATTTGGGATTCTTTGAAATCTTTGCCCAAAGCTATGGCAATGTTAAATGGACGCCATTTATATTCTATTAAATGCTGTAAAACTCGTTAAGCGGTTTCCTACAAAACCTGTTTTTGAAAATTCCGATTTCAATTAATTTTTCATCCAAGAAAAAGGTATCTTATCGGATATAATCCGCCCATTATATGGGCTGTAGAGGTAATTAAGGAATAGTTGGCGAAATTTCATCCAATAAAAATATTAGTGTTCCAATTTTCAATTTATTCCCAACAAGAATTGTAAGATTTAAAAAATTATTGAAAACTAATTTCTTTTTGGGTTACTGGCATCTTATAAATATAAATTGGTGTGGTAGCGGCATTAAGAAATTCTTTTTTGGAAGAACTCTGTTCCTGCCTACCCACGGTAATATATTTTGGAGATTCTTCAGTTATGACCAATTTCAATCTGCCCGCACCCAATCTAGTTCCTGCACAATAAACCAATAAAAGTTCTTCGGTAAAATTCACCTCTGGAATTGGCAATCCTGGTTTTCTGGTTTTATTGATTTGAAGAAATAAATTCTTCAATGTCTTGGGGTCCCTGACAACTTGAAATTCTGGTTGTTCAACCCCGGAATAATTATCCTCCAAAACCAATTGAAGCTTTATTGAATCCTGTTCAGAGCCGCCGTCCATAGCGCTGGATACAGCTTTTTGACCTACACAAGCAGTTCCCAATAGAAATATTATAAGTAGTAATAATCGCATTAATTCTGCTGTAAACTCTCGTGTCTAGCCAAAAAGGCTTTTTCATAAACCGACTCATAAAGTGGCAAAACCTTTAAAATATCAAAATCCATGGCAGCCTTTGCCGCATTGGATTTGAACATTTCCAAAGTTTGGTCGTCGCTTAATATCTTAAGTGCATTTTCGGCCATCTCATTTACGTTGCCTACATTGCTCAAATAACCTGTAACACCCTGTCTATTGACTTCGGGAATACCTCCTGTATTACTGGAAATTACCGCTACCCTATTGATCATAGCCTCCAAAGCGGCCAATCCAAAGCTCTCTGTCTCCGACGGCAATAGAAACAAATCGGAAAAACATAGTATCCTATCTATTTCATTGCTATTGCCCAAAAAGATTACCTTGTTGGATAAACCAAGTTCCTCACACAAACGTTCAGCACCTTCCTTTTCCGGTCCCTCCCCTACCATAATCAACTTGGC
Source organism: Arenibacter sp. F26102 (assembly GCF_023015865.1). Classification (GTDB taxonomy): domain Bacteria; phylum Bacteroidota; class Bacteroidia; order Flavobacteriales; family Flavobacteriaceae; genus Arenibacter. The sequence goes on from NZ_JALKBC010000011.1 coordinate 56,081, forward strand.
GGGTATTTGTTTCTGAATTTTGTTAAAAATATGAATTACGTCCGGAATGCGCTTAACCTTTCTAAAGTTACTGATGTGAGTAATAATTTTCTCATCTTCCGATGCCATAAGCGACCTCTGACAATCGGTAAAGTGCATGCTGTATTTCCTTTTATCTATAAAATTTGGAATAACCTCAATGTCCTTTTTTATATCGAACAATTCCAAGGTACTCTCCTTCAAATTTTGAGAAACCGAAGTAACAACATCCGATTGATTTATACTGAAATTAACTGCCGGTCTATAAAATGGGTGCTTGCCCACCAAAGTAATATCCGTACCGTGTAAGGTTGTAACCATGGGAATATAAATCCCTTCTTCCTCCAACATCTTCTTGGCCATATAACCAGCATAAGCATGGGGTATTGCATAATGGACATGCAACAACTCTATACCAAATAACTTTATTGTATCTACCAATTTACTGGAAAGGGCCAATTCATATGGTTGGTAATGAAACAAGGGATATTCCGGTACATGTACTTCATGAAAATATATCTTATTGCTCAACAACTCCAAACGCACCGGTTGGCGGTAGGTTATAAAATGTATTTCATGGCCCCTATTGGCCAAGGCAATTCCTAATTCCGTCGCCACCACGCCGCTACCTCCAAAAGTAGGATAACATACTATAGCTATTTTCATCTGTTTATTTTTATTGCATTTTAGAGGTTACATGACACATTCATACCTCACGGATCCCATAACTTTTGGTCTCCAAAAAAAACCTTAGTCGAACGAATATGGATAAAATATCAGAATGGTCAAAACAAAAAGATAATTTCCCCTATAAAGCCCTGTATATTTTTTTTTTACAAATTAAGGATTTAATTTATTATGGCTTCATAAATGGCCTTCTGAATCCGCGTTCTTAACCCAGATTTAACTAATAAGGTATTGGAAGCCGAGGGGTAAGTTCTATTGGATAAAAAAACATAGACCAAATCCTTATCAGGGTCGGCCCAAGTGTAGGTCCCGGTAAATCCACTATGGCCAAAACTTTTTCTGGAAACCAAACTACAAGCTGGTCCCCCACCATGTACTTCAGGTTTATCAAAACCTATACCGCGTCGCACATTTTGATCACAGAAGTAGCAGGTATTAAATTTCTTCACCGTTCTGGCCTCTAAAAACTGGTGTCCACCATAAAATCCATTTTGCAGATACATCTGCATAATTTTAGCTACATCATTCGCATTACTAAAAAGTCCGGCATGACCACCTACTCCACCCTGCATAGCCGCACCCATGTCGTGCACATACCCTTGTACGGTCTGGTACCGATAATAATTATCTTCTTCCGAAGGCACTATATCTCCCTTTAAAAACTTATCAAGCGGATTAAATCCGGTATGTGTAGCACCTATAGGTTTGTATATAAACTCCTCGGCCAAATTGTCCAATCGCTCTTTATAGGTATCCTCAATGTACTTTTTCATAACATAATAGGCTATATCACTATAACGATATCTGTTGGATTTAAGGTGCTGTCTACCAATCCTATTATAGATGCTATCCTTATAAACATCCGATATATATAATTGATCGGCCACCTTAAGTGAAAACCCATTGGATAACTGATTTCTATAAAACTCAGGGGAAGGCTTTCTTTTTTCATCCAAAGTATTTATATAAAAGGCAATCCAGGCCGGTAATCTGCCATAATGTGAAAGGGCTTTTAAGACAGTGACGTTTTTAAGTTCGGATTTGGAGTAGTCAGGTATTAGTTCCTCAAAGGTATTATCCAGGGCAATTTTACCCTCCTCCTCCATCTTCATTACCATGGGCAAGGTTGCCAAGATCTTGGTTATGGATGCCAAATCATAAATATGTTCCGGAGTTATTTTTTCCTCGGATTGATATGTTGGATTCCCAAAACCTTTGTTGTAGACCACCTTCCCCTTCCGGGCTACAATAATTTGGGCACCAGGAAACATCAGTGAGTCCAAACCATTCTTTACCATTTCATCCACTCTAGCCAATTTTGCCGAACTCATACCCACCCTTTCGGGTAAACTATATCCCAAACGCATTAAGGACTCCACGGGAATAGTTGTATTTACAGGAAATTCTTGATGGGAGGTAACTGGTAAAACCCCTTTGGCCGAAATGGCACCAAAAATTACTTGTGCCGTTTTCTCTTGGGCTATTTTACTATTTTGGTATCCTATAACCACTGCGTCGATACTATCAAAAGTTGGCACCTCCAATAAGGCATAAGGTTTTGCAAAAACAGCAAGTATTAGATTGGAAGTACGCTCCCTGGCGATTTCCCCTAACCAGAAAAGTTCATTTTTTGTAAATTCATAGGGTTTCCAAGGACTTTCATTGCTTTTGTGCAACCCTATGATCACCAAATTATAATCGCTTAATTTTTGTTTAAGCGTGCTTATGTCTTTCCCGTTAATTTGTGTTACGGTAGCGTATTTATTCAATTCATTCAAAAATGGTTCACTATCAGCATCCCCGAACTTTACATAGGCAATTTTCTTATTTTCCAACTTCTTGATGGCCATCAAGGAAAAATCATTCTTTACCACTGTTATTGCACTCTCAATAGCCTCCTCGTAAATAACATCATCCTCCAAAGAATTTAGATCCTTATAGAGATTTTTTGTATCTATTGGCTTATAGTTATTTAGACCCACCTTATATTTAGCCATCAATATCTTCTTTACGGAAGTTGATAGCCTACTTTCAGAAATTCTACCTCTATTAAATGCTTCCAAAAGTTTGGCTTTGGCCTTTACCACATCCAACGGCATTAGTAGAATATCATTCCCGGCCAAAAATGCGGAAAGTTCCACCTCACCTTCCTTGGCAAAATTGGACACCCCCTTCATATTAAGGGCATCTGTGAACACCAATCCCTTGAAATTTAATTGCTCTTGCAATACATCTCCAATAATCTGTTCGGACAAGGATGATGGATAACCCTCCTTTATTTCAAGGCTTGGCACGCTTAAATGCGCCACCATAACACTGCTTAACCCTTCTTTGATCAATTGTCTGTAGGGGTATAATTCAATACTATCCAAACGCTCCCTGGTAAAATCGATTACCGGCAGCGCTTTATGGGAATCTACAGCAGTATCTCCGTGTCCTGGAAAATGTTTTCCACTGGATAAAACTCCAGCACTCTCCATTCCTTTCATAAAAGCAATCCCTTTTTGGGCCACATTTTCGCGGTCCTCTCCAAAAGAACGATTACCTATTATTGGATTCTGCGGGTTGATGTTGATGTCTATATCCGGCGCAAAGTTAATATGCACCCCTAATCTATTGGCATGCTTGCCTATTTGATTCCCTACTTTTTCTACTATGGCATTATCCTTTATAGCTCCCAAGGTCATGTTCCAAGGAAAGGCATAGGTAGAATCCAATCTCATAGCCAGACCCCATTCGGCATCCATGCCGATCATTAGCGGAACTTTGGAATTTCTTTGAAAGTCATTAGTCAATTGTGCCTGTCGGACAGGTCCACCAGTGGAGAAGATAACCCCTCCAATATGATGTTCCTTAATTAGTTTTTTAGTTTTTTCGGTACTCGCTTTATCTTGATCAGAGGTAACCATAACCATAAACAACTGCCCCAATCTTTCATCCAAGGACATTTGATCATAAGTTGCATCTACCCAGCTCTGTTGTGACGAGGCATCCTTGGTAACCAAAGGATTTATTTGACCTTGAACTGTACAAATTGTAATAAAAGATATTAAGACTACGAGTTTTATGCGCATAAAAAAATCCATCATTGATGGTAACTTACAATTAATTGAATTATTGTACTTATTCGAATGGCAACCTTTATATAGGGCTAAGCTGCATTCTTGGCAGCGTAACCTACATAAAACGGGCATGCCAACTTTCCTCAGCGGGCACCTCCCAATGATTAAGGTATTCGTGCTTATTGGTTACCAAGTTGTTAAAGACTATAGTGTTTTTGGAAACCGCTTTTTGCTTGGCCATTTTTTTGAAGTCGACCAAAGATTTGTAAGCAACAAATTCGCCCTGTTTATAAGAAACGTTCATTTTGTCCAAAAGTTCCATATTGTATTTCTTTTCCAACCCTTGTATAAAATGTACAGAGGCATCAATGGAGCAACCGGAAGCAGCATTAAGCGATTGGTCCAGGGCAAGGACAATAAACCTATTATACCTAATTTCATAACCAGCGCGTAAATCGCTTCCATGAGCTGTCCAATCCGCTATAAAGGCATCCAGTTCCTTTCTTAATTGTTGCAATTCTTCCTCTGAAAAACTTCTACTGGCTTGAAAGATCCAAACTCTAGATTCATCCGGCAATGTGTTAAATTCTACGAGCATTTATTAAATTTTTAATGTTCCCCCAAACGTTGATTTCCTAAATTGATATAGTTCATCGTTTGATTCTATTTTACCTGGTTTTAATCTCGGTCTTTCTAAGGTCTTGTTATTTACTTTTATTTTGATAAGGTCAAATCTTCATATTGACAATAATCCTATAATTATCCCGGTTAGGAAAAATTTATAAATCCTCTGCCATGGCAATCAACTCGGCAATATCCATCACCGCTACAGACGATTCTTTTTCTTTATTCTTCACCCCATCGGTCAACATTGTATTGCAAAAAGGACAGCCTGCAGCTATAATATCAGGTTGCGTTTCCAATGCCTGTTCCGTTCGTTCAATATTAATATCCTTATTTCCTTTTTCAGGCTCCTTGAACATTTGTGCACCTCCGGCACCACAACACAGTCCTCGTTTTTTACAATTCTTCATTTCTACCAACTCGGCATCCAACTTTCGTATCAAATCACGGGGCGCTTCATACACATTGTTGGCCCTTCCCAAATAACACGGGTCATGAAAAGTAATTTTCTTGCCTTTAAATTGTCCGCCCTCCACACTGATCCGTCCTTCTTCCAAAAGTTGCTTAAGGAATTGGGTATGATGTACCACTTCATAATTTCCTCCAAGGCCTGGATATTCATTTTTTAAGGTATTGAAACAATGGGGACAAGCCGTTACAACTTTCTTTATCTCATAGGCATTTAAAACCTCTATGTTGGTAACTGCCTGCATTTGAAACAAAAATTCATTTCCTGCCCTTTTTGCCGGATCGCCGGTACAGCTCTCCTCGGTTCCCAAAACAGCAAAACTAACATTCGCCTTGCTCAAAATCTTTACAAAGGCCTTCGTTATTTTTTTGGCCCGGTCATCAAAACTTCCTGCACAACCCACCCAAAATAAAACTTCCGGTTGTTGGCCTGCTGCAAAAAGTTCTGCCATTGTGGGCACTTTCAATTCATTTTCCATTTTAGTGGTAATTACTTTATGATTCCTTGGACCAGTTAAGCCTATCCATTTGGTTAAATGGCCAAGGTGCCCCATTATTTTCTATATTCCCCATCATATTATTCAGGTCCGATGGTGCGGCAGATTGCTCCATTACCAAATATTGACGCATGTCCATAATGATGGATAAGGGGTCAATACTTACGGGACACGCCTCAACACAAGCATTACACGAGGTACATGCCCAAAGCTCCTCATGGGAAATATAATCTCCCAAGAGCTGTTTGCCGTCTGGAACAAACTCTCCTTTATTAATATCAATATTCTTGCCAACTTCTTCCAACCTATCCCTGGTATCCATCATAATTTTCCTAGGGGATAATTTTTTACCGGTCTGGCTGGCCGGGCATTCACTGGTACAACGTCCACATTCCGTGCAGGTATAGGCGTTCAGCAATTGCACCCATTTAAGGTCCATTACATCCGACGCTCCAAATTTCTCTGGTATTGGCGCATTCTCATCCGGCGCAGCAAAGGAATCCGCACCTGGATCCATCATTAACCTCACTTCCTTGGTCACCGCTTCCAAATTCTCGAACTGTCCTTTTGGCTTCAGTTTTCCAAAATAAGTATTTGGAAAAGCCAACAGAATATGTAAATGTTTGGAATAATATAGATAATTCAAAAATAATAGAATACCTACAATGTGCAACCACCATGCAGATCGTTCAATCATGATTATGGCCGACATTGACATCTCTTGGAACAGGGGGACAATAAACTGACTTATAGGAAACGCTCCTGCCTTGGTGTAATGTGCCGCATCCATTTGTTGTAATTGATAATCCGAGGCGTTCATGGTCAAAAAAAGCACCATTAGGACCAACTCTATATAAAGAATTAGATTTCCATCTTTTTTTGGCCAACCGCTCATCTCCGGATTCAAAAATCTCCTCAATTTAATAACGTTCCTGCGAATCCAAAAAATAACTACCGCTACAATAACCAATAAGGCAAGAATTTCAAAAGAACCTATTAAAAAACTGTAGAATCCCCCGAAAAATGAGAAAATCCTATGGGTTCCAAATAGACCATCGATAATAATCTCCAATACCTCAATATTAATAATGATAAAGCCAAGATAAACTATGATATGTAGAATTCCAGGTATAGGACGTACTACCATTTTTGTCTGACCCAAGGCTATCCTAAACATATTATTCCACCGTTGCGATTTATTATCGCTTGTGTCAACCTCTTTGCCCAATTTAATGTTTCGGGATAGTTTTTTTACATTTCTTGCAAAAAATCCTATTCCAGCAAAAAGTATAATTGCAAAAATAATATTAGGAATATAATCCATAATGTAATTCTCTATTTTTCGGCCGGGTCTTCTTCAGGAAGGGCGTAATCTATTTGCTTCTTACCAAAAACTGAAACATTTACATAACGTTTTGGATTAAGGCGAAAATCTTGTAATAGTAAATCCAATTCCCTGGAGGCATTGGTGAGATTGTTATACAGTACTTTATCATTTACCAATTTCCCCAAAGAGCCTTCGCCCCCTTCAATTTTGGCCATCATATCATTAATGTTGCCCATAGTGGATTGTAAATTTTTTATGGTCCCACCCAAACCGGCATTGACAAGTGTATCGGATAACTTATTAAAATTCTCTGTAATGACACCTAAATTGGTAATGGATTTATTCAGATTATCCTGATTGTCCGCTAAAAGACTATTCAGCGAATTGGCACTGCCCTGAAAACTTTTCACCAATGTGTTTAGACCAGCGATACTTTCCCTCAAGTCCTTTTTTGTTTTAGGATCCAAAATATCATTTACATTCATCAATAAGGAATCGGCATTGGTAACGGCTCCTTCCACTTTGGCCTGCAAAGGAGTCAAACGTTGTTGAACCAATTCTGTAAGCCCCGGTCTTGAACTTGACGGCAATGTATCCCCTGATTTGGCCACAACAGCACCATCAAACACAGGTTTGATCTGGATTCCTTTGCCTCCTATAATTCCAGTGTCATATAATTCCGCATTACTATTTTTAGAAAAAGAGAAACTATTATCAACAGTAAAGGTTACCAATAGATTGCCGGAGGCATCATTAAACCTAATATCATTTACTTTCCCAACGGAGAATCCGTTTATTGTAACCTGTGTACCGGACTGTAATCCTCCAACATGATTATATACCGCATAGAAGGTTTTACTGTTATCGAATAGTGGTGTAGATTTTAAATAACTAAAACCAAGTATAAACAAAAGGATACCCCCTAAGACTACAATACCGGTTTTTATTTCCCTAGATATTTTCAAAAGATTTTATTTTCAGTTGCTAACAAAATTAGAAATAATTTTTAGAAGAGTGACTATTATTCCGATACGTATTTAAGAGCCTCCGTTTCCGAGATGCGTACACCATCTTTATAGGCCACAATATAAGAGGTGGTATATCCTTTGGCGTCGGCATTGCTCTTTAGAAGTGTTGCCTGAAAATGGGAATCCGTATTACCATACATATAACGATATAAATTGCTATAAGGTTCTTTGGAAAGGGTGTTTAGTCCTTTAAAGTTTTCAGAATGCAATGGAATATTTTTAGAACTCGCAAAAATCTGAACCTTAAAAACAATGTTTTCAGAATTTTTGGTCGATTTTTCAACAACTTGGGGCTGCTCTTTCTTTTTTGGCTCCTTTACCATCTCCTTGGTAGAATTATCTGTTTCATTCTTTACCACAAGTACCGTTTTTGGAATGTTTTTAACGGGTTTCTGTTCCAGAACAAGTTGTTCAGATTTCTTGTCCTTTGCCCCGGTCCCCTTGGCAACCGTTTTTTCTACAGCTTCTTCCTGCTTTGGTTCAGAATCAGCCGGAGAATTTCTTAGGGCTATCTGATCGGTGTTTGATAATAAATCTACACTATAGGCTAAAATTGCATCCGCTATGGCCTTTCCCATTTCATTATGCCCTTTCTGCGAATTTAGATAGGCACCTTCGTTTTTATTGGTCAAAAATCCTGTTTCCACCAAAACACTCGGCATAAAAGTCTGGTGAAGGACAATAAAACCAGCTTGCTTAACCTTTCTGTCGGTTCTCTTTAACTTGTTCGAAAAATTATCCTGCATCAATTTGGCAAGATTAATACTTTGATCTAAAAACTCTTCCTGCATTATAGTAAGACCAATGATAGATTCCGGAGAGTTTATGTCATATGCCGCATATCTACTCTCATAATTATCTTCCAGATAAATTACCGAGTTTTCCTTCTTCGCTATTTCAAAGTTCTGTTTATTGGCGTGAAGTCCCAAAACAAAAGTACCAGCTCCATGGGCATCGGAACTATGTGAATCACAATGTACCGAAACAAATAAATCTGCATTGGCCTTATTGGCAATTTCCCCCCTGAGGTATAGATCTACAAAGGTATCGTCCTTTCGGGTATAAATAACCTTGATATTGGGGTTCTTCTCCAATATCTCACCCACTTTTAGAACAATCCTTAGGGCTATATTTTTTTCCAAATATCCGTTCCCCAGGTTGCCAGGGTCATGACCACCGTGCCCGGCATCCAATACAACAACAAATTTTCCGTCATTGTCATCGGCCTTGATATTTTTGCCAAAAGAAGTCAGAAAAAATGTTAAAATTATAAAAGGAATAATATAAAACAGTTTCATATTCATATCACTAGAGATAATTTGATCTTTTAATTAGGTTAAATTTATCGCAATACCCTACAGGCAGAACAAAAAATATATGTAAGTTTGAACCCAAAATGTAGCTAAACCGTTACAAAAATAGGATATATAGCTTTGCAATCAAATAAACATCATGTACTTTTCCTATTGCTCCTATTATTTGGTGCCATTACTGCATCTGCCCAAGAAGACCAAATTAAGCCACTGCCCATTGTAGCTCATAGAGATACAATAATTGCACCACTTCTGCCCGATCCCAAATTAAAGGACACCATTTTAAACGACACTACGAAAATAGACTCTTTAAACGGCAAACAACCACTTCTCCTGGACAAAATAAAGTATAAGGCCAAGGACTATGTAAAGATGAGCCAAAAAGATCAAAAAATATATCTTTATAACGAAGCCGAACTCTATTATCAGGATACCGAATTAAAGGCCGGGATAATAATAATGGACTATATAAAAAATGAAGTCTATGCTGGGCGAATAAAAGATTCCCTTGGAAATTATACCCAACTGCCATTTTTTAAACAAGGAACAAATGAAGTAATACCAGACTCCATCAGGTTCAACTTTGACACTCAAAAAGCTATTATATGGAACTCCAGAACTGAGCAACAGGCTGGTTTGGGACAGTTGGGCAGCGATGCCATGAAGGTCTACGCAGAGATTACCAAGAAGGAAAACGATTCCGTGTATTTCCTAAGTGAAGGTAAGCTTACCACCTCCAAAGACACCGTTAACCCAGATTATTATATTCGTGTAAAAAAAGCCAAATTTGTACCTGGAAAGAAGGTGATCGCCGGATTCAGCAATCTATATATTGCCGATGTACCCACCCCGGTAGCTCTTCCCTTTGCTTATTTTCCCTTGACCGTTGGCAGATCGGCGGGACTAATGATGCCTACTTTCGGAAGTGATCCGGACAGAGGATATTTTTTACAAAATGGTGGATACTACGTTCCCATTAGTGATTATGTTGACCTTACCCTTACAGGGGATTTATATACCAACGGCAGTTATGGTCTTAGAACACAATCTGTCTATACCAAAAGATATAAATTTAGGGGGAATGTCAACTTTAGATATGAAAATTTGGTAACGAGTCAAAAAGGGTTCAGTGATTATAGCCGAAGCACTATATATAACATTCAAGTTTCACATTCCCAAGACCAAAAAAGTAATCCCAATTCCAGGTTTCAGGCATCGGTTAACCTTGGTAGTAGTTCTTATTATAGAAACTCCCTACTACAACAGAACTTGCCAAATACCCAAGTAAACAATTTATCATCGTCCATATCCTATTCCAAAACGTTTCCGGAATATCCCTCCGTAAACCTAAGTTTAACGGCCACGCATAATCAAAATACCAATACCGGTGTGGTTGATGTAACCTTGCCTACCTTGCAGGCGAGTATGGAGCGTATATTTCCGTTTGCACCACGTGAAGGCATAAAAAAGGGTATCATTCAAAATGTAAACTTTCAGTACAACCTGAATGCCAGAAATAGTATCAGTACCACGGAAGAAGATTTTTTAACCGCTAAAATGTTCGAGAATTCTCTTTTTGGGGCAAGGCATACCATTCCACTTAGTACCAATTTTAAAGTGGCCAAGCATTTTAGTGTAAGTGTTGGTGGTTCCTATGAAGACGTGTGGGCCATAGAGACCTATGAAAGAGGTTATGACCAAGATACCAAGAATGAAGTAGTAACAGATACCCTTAATGGATTTGACCGCTACAATAAATATAATTTTAGTGCCAGTATTGGGACCACTTTATATGGACTTGTCAATTTTGGCGAGGACAAAAAAATTCAGGCCATACGGCACGTCATGCGTCCGTCCGTTAGTTATGGCTACGCACCATCCTTTGAACAATATTACGACACTTATATTGGTGCCGATGACGAATTGGAATTGTACAGTAGGTTCGAAGGTACTTTGAACGGTGCGCCGGGCCTAACTAAATCCAGTTCTATGAGCTTTTCCTTGGGCAATCAGTTTGAGGCGAAAGTCCGTGACAAAGATACTACGGCCACAAAACCGAAAAAAATATCGTTGTTGAGCAATCTTAACCTCTCTACGGGATACAATTTTGAAGCGGATTCGCTAAAACTAAGTGCCTTGAACTTGACAGGTGGAACCAATATCCTCAACAACAAAATGGCTATTAACTTTGGTGCCAGTTTGGACCCCTATGCCATAGACAATAATGGAACGCGTATAAATACCTTTAATGTGGATAATGGGGGTAGTTTATTCCGACTTACTTCTGCCAGGGCAAATCTTAGCTACTCTTTGAGCAGTGAGACCTTTGGAAAAAAGAAAGATGAAAAAGAGGAGGATGATAAGGATGAATACGACTATGTTGCATCTAGTGGAGGTAGGGATGATGATCTTTTTGGTAGGGCCAATGACTTTAATGAAAATAGGCCCAGCGATGAACGGGAAAAAGACTCTGAAGATGTAGAAAATCCTATTTATGGAACTAAATTGCCTTGGGACCTACGATTGTCTTATGCGGTGAATTACAGTAATTCCAACCGCCAAAACACCATAGGCAGTCATTCCCTGATGTTTTCTGGAAACATCCAACTTTCCCCAAGATGGAAAATAGGAGGATCTTCTGGTTACGATTTCCAGAACAAAGGGTTTACCTTAACCCAATTGCGCTTTGAACGTGATCTGAAAAGTTTTAGGATGAATTTCAACTGGACCCCATTTGGCACCTATAAACGTTGGTACTTCTTTATAGGTATTAAGAGTTCCATTTTAAAAGATTTGAAATGGGAAAACAGGAGTAAATCCAACTAGTAGGCGATAAAATTTATCAGATATTCCCATAAAGGTCGCCTATCCATAGACTACGACTTTAATCGCTATTTTTTCAATTTCTTTTTATGGCCATTCCCATCGACTGTGGCGAACCATTAAAATCTCTTGACTAACAATAAGGTGGGTTAATAATTCCTTACCTTTATCAATAGGGTTATGTTGGAGTTTTGACTTTATAAATTGCCGGTGATGTGCCACTGCGATGATAAAATGGCAAATGCTTAAAAGTGCAAAATAATCAATTCCTGCAGCGAGAATTATTCGAATAAATGCCTCAGAAATTGAGTTACATATCTATTCCCGAGGTATTGCATATCGGCAAAACAATGTTCCAAAAAGCAATTTTTATATGTTCTTGTTGAATACAAAAAAATGTACTTAAACTGCCACACATATTACAGCCTAAGATTTGGCACCCTTTCCGAGGTGGAACTCTTGAAATTGGCCCAAGAAAACCATGTGGATCATTTAGCACTTACGGATATCAATAATACATCGGCAGGATTAAATTTTGTCCGAAAAGCACCGGAATTTGGCATAAAACCTATTTTAGGAATCGACTTTAGAAATGGGGTCGACCAATGTTTTGTGGGTATAGCCAAAAATAATAATGGATATCAAGAACTGAACAATTTCCTATCCGACCACCTGCATCATGATAAAACATTTAAATCCCAAGCACCTTCATTTAAAGATGCCTATGTAATTTATCCATTCCAAAAAGTAGTATTGAATGAACAAAAAAGCTTTTTGGAACACGAGTATATTGGGATTTCCATCAGAGACTTAAGACGACTTCCCTTTTCCGAGATTTTGGAGTATAGGGATAAATTAGTTGTTCAACAACCTGTTACTTTTCGCAATAAACGCGATTTTAATGCACATCGTTTGTTACGTGCCATTGACAATAACATACTGCTAAGTAAACTGACCCCGGCAGAAGAAGCAGATCCGGAAGAAAAAATGCTTCCCTTAAATGATTTGAAATCAGCTTTTTCAGAATACGCGTTTATACTGGAAAACACGGAGCGGCTAATGAAGTCCTGTAACATCTATTTTGATTTTTCAGAAGAACGAAAACCTCAAAACCTAGTTACTTACCTTGGCGACACCACTAAGGACGAGGCTCTATTGGAAGAATTATGTCAGAAGGGCTTGCCTGAAAGGTACAAACATACCGAAATAGGCTCAGTAATTCTGGAGCGCCTCCAAAAGGAATTGGACTTAATTAAGAAAATGGGATTTGTGTCCTACTTTCTTATTAATTGGGATATTGTTTCACATGCCAGGAGACAAGGCTTCTTTTATGTAGGTCGTGGTAGTGGTGCCAATAGTATAGTGGCCTACCTACTTCATATTACCGATGTGGACCCTATTGAGCTTGACCTTTATTTTGAACGTTTTATTAATCTATACCGCGTTAACCCACCTGATTTTGATATAGATTTTTCATGGAAGGATCGCGAAGCCATGACACAATATATTTTTGAACGCTTCCCCAACGTTTCCCTACTGGGAACTTATGTTACTTTCCAAGAAAAAGGCGTCATACGCGAATTGGGCAAGGTGTTTGGTCTACCCAAAGAGGAAATAGATATTTTGTGTGATAGAAAATACAATATTTCCCAACTGGACAAAGTAGCGTTATTGGTACTTAAGTACGGACAATTGATCAAAGGAATGCCCAATTATCTAAGTATCCATGCCGGTGGTATACTAATTACCGAAAAACCCATTCATTATTTTTCCGCCACCCACCTCCCTCCAAAAGGATATCCAACGACGCAGTTTGACATGGTGATTGCCGAAGATGTAGGCCTATTTAAATTTGATATCCTGTCCCAGCGCGGTTTGGCAAAAATTGAGGAAACATTGGAAATCATAAACTATAACCAACCAGAGAAAAGGGACAGCTTTGATATTCATGATATTGCCCGATTTAAAAATGACCCCAACATCAACAATTTGGTAAAGAGCGCCCAATGTATGGGCTGTTTTTATGTTGAATCCCCAGCGATGCGAATGTTGTTAAAGAAATTGGAAGTCGATAATTATTTGGGATTGGTAGCAGCAAGTTCCATTATCAGACCAGGAGTGGCCAAAAGTGGAATGATGCGAGAATACATACTACGCCATCGGGATCCGAAACGAGCCAAGGAAAGGGCACATCCCGTAATGCTCTCCATTATGCCCGAAACCTACGGTGTAATGGTATATCAGGAAGATGTGATTAAAGTTGCCCACTATTTCGCCGATCTTACCTTGGGTGAGGCAGATGTTCTTAGAAGAGGAATGAGTGGTAAGTTCCGGTCCAGGGAAGAGTTCCAGAAAGTAAAGGATAAGTTTGTGGACAATTGCCGAAAAAAAGGCTATGAGGATAAGCTAATTTTTGAAATATGGGACCAAGTGGCCAGCTTTGCCGGTTATGCCTTTGCCAAGGGACATTCGGCGTCCTATGCCGTCGAAAGTTATCAAACCTTATTCCTTAAAGCTTACTACCCATTGGAATATATGGTGGCCGTGCTTAACAATGGAGGAGGATTCTATAGCGCCGAATTCTATATCCATGAAGCCAGGATGTTGGGAGCCAAGATACATTCCCCTTGTATAAACAAAAGCTTTATGCTTAACTGCATTTATGAAAAAGAACTGTACCTCGGGTTTATGTACCTAAGGGAACTGGAAGGACGGGTGGCAGATCAAATTACAACTGAAAGAAATGCAAATGGACCTTATTTATCTTTGACTAATTTTTTGGATAGGATATCCATATCCATCGAACAATTAAGTATCCTAATCCGTATTGATGCCTTTAGGTTTACTGGGATAAATAAACACGAACTTTTATGGCAAGCACATCTGTCCATTTCCAAAGACACCAAATTGGAGCACCCCAAATTGTTTACTGCCAAACATCAACATTTTGAAATCCCTAAATTGTACTCAACGGATCTGGAAATGGCCTTTACCCAACTGGAACTCATGGGGTTTACCCTTTGTAGCCCGTTTGATATTTTGGCAGTCCCACCAACAAACCTACTTGGCAAAAGAGATATGGAAACCTACCTAGGGAAAAATATTGATATTTATGGATACTTGGTGACCGTAAAAAATACCCGCACCCATAAAGGAACCCGTATGAATTTTGCCACATTGGTAGATCAACACGGAGAAGTTTTTGATACCGTACTGTTTCCTCCAATAGCTGCAAAATACTTCTTCAGGGGAAAGGGCATTTATAGATTTTATGGTAAAGTAGTGAGCGAATTTGGATTCTTAAGTATCGAGGTCATTAAAATGCAAAAGCAGGATCATATTTCCGACCCCAGGTATGCCGACATGAAAACCAGTGTTTTGAAGTTAAATTCGGACAAAAAATAGAAATGGTCAGAACCCAAGATCATGTAACGACTGTACGAACGCAAATAAAACCTTGTTACCTTCAAACCCATTAATTGACACCCTCCATTTAAATTATCATATTACCATAATACAGTAGACAAAATTTCCTCATTGCATATAAGATTGCCATATTCAACGTATAACTAATCAGAGAAAGTAGCAGTTACGACTATTTTTACTAGATTCGATGTAGTTATTATTTTGAACCTGTAATCCTAAAAAATTACGGCGATTTAATTTTGTAACCGGTCCAACCTATGATGAAACGTATAGCAGCCATATTAAAACAAGATCTGCCCTTTCTGAATTCTGCCAGAAACAAACTCTTATTGATTGGCTTTATTAGTCTGTATTCTTTCATTTTTATCAATATTTATGCGCCTTACAACATCAATAAATGGGGAGAAAATTATTATTGGGAGTTTGTCCTAATAGGCTTTAGTGTACTTATTTTCAGTCAGTTTGTACTGCGTACAATATTTGGGCCCATAAGATTTAAAATCTATAGTTTACTTCTCTGGGGACTTATGGAAATAGGATTAATTGCCCTAATATTTGAGATTGCCTATAGTCCGCCTATGCGAGCGCTGCAAGAACAAATTTCGGAATTCATACTTAGCTTTTGGCAAATAGGTTTAGTAGTGGCGGTGCCCTATACAATGTTTTTATGGTATGCCAAAATCAAACAAAAATCACCCTTTGTTCAGGAAGTCCAACACCATAATCTTGGCTCCAATACATCGGGCAATAAGGATTTGCTGGTCATAAACGGAGAAAATAACAAATTAATCATAGCAATTAAATATTTCCAATTATTGTATATTAAATCTGCAGGAAACTATCTGGAACTTTTTTACATACAAGGAGAACAAACCGTTAGGGAATTGGTGAGGTTGAGTTTCAAAGAATTGGAAGGCATGATAAACGACCCGAACCTAATCCGTATCCATAGGTCATATATGGTAAATACCGCTCACATCTCCTCCTTTAAAAAAACCAAAAAAGGTTACGCCCTAAGGGTGCAGTATATTGACAATGAAACAATTCCTGTTTCTTCCGGTTACAAGGCCGATTTTGAAAAAGCCATACACTCAACAATATCCCATTAATCCCAAATAGGGTTATTTCATCACAAAGAAATTAGAATAAGTAAGTTGTTAATACAACATTATTAATTTTGAGATAATTCGAGCTAATTTTTAACCATTACAAGACAAATGGTCAAATTATAGAGGGATATTGAACCAATGAAAAAAAGTAAGTTCACATTAAAATTAATTCTATCAGGTTTACTTATAGGAACCCTAGCGGGAGTGTTCTTTTCCGGGCAAAAATCCACGCCCTATTACCCAGTTCCGCTTTTAATGAGTACCTGCCCTCCTGGATTTAAATTGAATGCGAATAATGAGTGTATTGCCCGGAATCTTTATAATCAATATGCCATAACCAACAAGGCCGGTGTTGGAGGTTTGAAATCCGCACTACCTGAAGTTCGCGATGGTTTTTCTCCCCAAGAAATAGACTTGGGTAGGTACTTGTTTTTTGATCCCGCTCTTTCTGCCGACCAAACCATTTCCTGTGCAACATGCCATGACCCCAACAAAGGATTTGGTGATGGTTTACCGGTTAGCAAAGGCGTGGACGGTGTTAATCTAAAAAGGGGCGCCCCTTCACTGTACAATGTGGGCTATTTAAAAAGGCTCTTTTGGGACGGTCGTGCCACAACTTTGGAAGAACAAATGTTGGAACCCTTGTTTTCCAAGGAAGAAATGGGAAATACTCCGGAAAATTTACTGCGGACTATTAATGGAATTGAAAATTACCAAAAATTATTTGCAGAAGCATTTCCAAAAAGGCAAAGGGACGAACTTATAGCGCTCAGCGAAATTACAAGGGCCATAGCAGCTTTCCAATCCTCTTTGCTTTCCCTAAATAGTAAATATGACCAATATGCCCATGGATATGATAAAGCGTTAAATAAGCACGAAATCGAAGGACTTAACGTATTTAGGTCTTTTGTGGCCCGTTGCGCAGAGTGCCACACCCCTCCCCTCTTTACAAATCAACAATTTGCCGTTATTGGCACACCTGAACCCGATGGCCTTGCGTTGGATCCAGGTGCCGAAATACCTTATAAAGATAAAAGCCTAAGAGGAGCATTTAAAGTTCCGAGTCTTAGGAATATAGCAAAAACAGCTCCTTATATGCACTCGGGGACATTCAAAACCCTTCGTGAAACGGTGCAATTTTATACTGACGGTCGTGGGCATGCGGTTCCTGAAGGAGAGAATTTATTGATCCATTGGCACATTTGGGAACCCAATTTAACCGATTATGAATTGGACCGCCTGGTGGATTTTCTTAAAACCCTGACAGATGAATCTTTTAAGCCCATTATACCTGAGACACTCCCTTCCGGACTCAGAACATCAAAATCATCAACTTAATTAACCATCAATAAAATAAAATGAAGAAAAAATCACCTTTATTAAAAATCATAGGATCTATAGTACTATTGGGTATTGGAGTGTTCTTGGGAAAATCGTTTTTTGGTCAAAAGAATGTAAATACAGTTCCTATACCCTCTACTATGAAGTATAGAAACATTGGTCTTTCCAACGATAATACCGATGTAGCTTCCCACCAAGGATTTACAGGAAAGATAATAGAAGTAAGAAAGGGGTCTTCTATTCAGAATGCTGTAAAAGAAGCAATTCCCGG
Source organism: Arenibacter sp. F26102 (assembly GCF_023015865.1). GTDB lineage: Bacteria > Bacteroidota > Bacteroidia > Flavobacteriales > Flavobacteriaceae > Arenibacter. The sequence goes on from NZ_JALKBC010000011.1 coordinate 74,075, forward strand.
TGATCTTATACGTGTTTATCCCGGAACGTACTCGGAGAACGTTTATATTGACAAGGACAATATTAGCCTACAAGGGGTGGTAATCAATGGTGAATGGCCAACCTTGGACGGAAAAAAGGAAATTAATGATGCGTTCCTCTATTCGGGCAATGGCATTTTAATAGAGAATTTTAAAATCATTAATTACAAAGGCAATGGTGTCATGGGCCAAGCTGGCAACAACTTTATAATTCGCAATAACTGGATCATAGATACCGGTGTTTACGGCATTTTTCCGCAATATGGCAAAAACGGACTTATTGAACACAATGTTCTCAGTAAAATAGCGGATGCGGCCATTTACGTTGGTATGTGCGATAATGTTGATGTGTTACATAACGAAGTATTTGACAATGTTGCGGGCATAGAAATAGAAAATTCCAGGCACTGTTTGGTCGAGAATAATTATGCGCACAATAATACCGCAGGCCTTCTGGCCTTTGTAACACCTGGTTTACCCATAAAAACCACTTTTGATGTTATTTTACGTAACAATTTTGTGGTAAACAACAATCATGAAAACTTTGGTGCTCCAGGGTCTACCGTTTCAGGAATTCCCGCCGGAACGGGAATCCTTATAATGGCAGCCGACGATGTTGTTGTTGAAAACAATATCATAACAGGGAATAATAATACCGGGATTACCATAGTAGATCTTGCCACCGGGGCTCCCAAGGCCAATGACCCCAATTCTGAAGGAAACCCTGACAGGGTTGTAATTCTTGACAATATTATGTTCAACAATGGAAACGCTCCAACTGGTGAAATAAAGGCCATAATGCTTACCCAGATGGATACCAAGGGACCGGATATATTCGCATACGGCGGAGGTTCTGGAAGTACCATTAGGGATAAGAATAGGTATCGCACCTTTGGTTTGGATAATTACGGTATCGCACAAATGACCGACACCAAAGATATACCGACATTGATGACTCCGTCTCCAGTGCCACCTAGATCGGTTTCCAAAGAAGAACTGGGCGAACTAACGTATTATGGTGTGTGTGCCGGTTGTCATGCCTTTGGAAATCGTTTAATTGGTCCTCCCATGGAAATTATACAGGCCATCCACCAGAACAATCCGCAGGGAATTGTAGACTATATAACTGCACCAAAAAATCTCAGGGAAGACTATCCCGAAATGCCACCACAGGACTATTTATCACATGAAGCCAAAATGGCCGTGGCGGAATATATCCTGGCCATGAAGGACTAGTGTAAAATTTAGGTTCAATTATATTTTAGTAAAATGAAATCACATTTTGGAATAAAAGATAACCCCTGTACCCGATCTGAATATTGAAGAAAAGGAAATATTTAGAGCATAACATTTCTATACCACAACCGTTGTTGCAGTTATTTATTCAGGAAGAAACTACTTGTCTTACTTTGATTTATTCCCAAAAACTCTATTTGAACAGCGGAACAAAAAAGAAGATAAGTCCTTGTTCAAAAAATTAACCCTGCCCTTAGAAGGCAGGGTTTAAAACTAAACTTTTAGATTTTCCACAGGCTAGCCTGCCAAATCCATCATTTTACCATTCTTTAATTTACCAAGTACGGTAACGTCCTTACTTTTCTTGTATTCTTCCAAAGCATATAACATTTGCTCCTCCGTATCCCTTCTGATTTTTATACCTCCAGTTTTTTGATTTTTATTTCGAACTTCAATATAATATCCGTCCTTTAGTTCCGTTGGTTTTGTCGCCGGCCTTCCCATATTTAATAACTATTTTTACTGTTCAACTATTAATTAATCCTGTACTAAAAATCCATTAGTCGTATAAACGTATGAAAACTTAACACAATAATCTCGAATAATATGGCTAATTAATGTATAATCCTAAAAAACATTGGTTTTTAACAAAATCTTGGCAGAAACACACGATTTAAAATTTGAAAGTGCAGTTTTCAAAAAAACCCTTAAAATAGAAAAAAGGCTGTTAAAAGAAAAACTCTTTAAACAGCCTTTGAACCTAAATTATAAAATTAACTTCCTTACTTATTATTTTCCGAGAGGATGCTCTTTTAATAATTCCTCTGGGGAATAAAAGCCTTGTTTATCCTTTATTTGCTCACGAACTTCCTTTACTTTATCTGCAGTTATTACGGAGGCCTTATTTCCAAAAGTATTTCTAATATATGTTAATACGGCCGCAGTTTCGTCTGCAGTAAGCAAATTTCCAAATGGTGTCATAGGCACTTGTCCAGGATAGGCCTTGCCATTAACCTCTATAGGTCCCATTAGTCCATTTGTTGTTAACTTTATAAGTCTATCAACATTACCAGTTACCCATTCAGATCCAGCAAGTGGAGGAAAGCCGGAAGCTTCCAGACCTTGGCCATCCGGTTGGTGGCATGTGGCACAATAGCCATCCCTCATATATATTTCCCTTCCTGCAACCAAAAGTTCTAAGTCTTTTCCCTTTAGATCGGTCTTTATTACCTCTTTGGGTTCTTCCCCTGCTTTGTGGCCATTTAAATGTGCCAGGGCCGATTCATAGGGTTTTTCCATCCATTTGTCCAATCCCTTTTTTCCAGCTTCAGTTATAATAGGAATTCCAACATCCCTACCCAACCAAGAAGCAGCAACCAAGGCCTCCAGTCTTACGCGAGGATTGTCATCCTTGGCTGCTTCCATTAGAAGGTCTGCTTGATCCGGGATCTGATGTCCTGCATAGCGAAGAACACCTACTGCAGCCGCACGGGCTTTGAAATCTTTAGCGTTGAGTACTTGTTCTAGTAATTGTCCATCTACTTTATTCAAGCCCCATGTAACCCATAAAGCTTCCAGCAGATAGTGTTCATATTTGGGCTCACTTTTATCCAAGCTTGCCACCCAAGTCTTTAATTTTGACAAAACTTCTGAGGCATCCCTTGCTCTTAATTCCCTTTTAGTTCTGTATCGGGTACGATATTCAGGAAGTTTAAGGTTTTCCAATAATTCATCTATACTGGCATCAACAATCTTGGCAGGTTCCACCAAAGGTCTAGATGGGTAGGTAATGCGATATACTCTCCCGTGTGCATGATCTCTAAGGGGATCACGGGCATTGTGCTGCATATGCCCAATAAGCACATTGTGCCAATCTATGACGTACAAAGAACCATCAGGAGCAAACTCCATATCTACAGGTCGAAAATTTTTATCGGTTGCAGAAATTAGGTCCTCTTGATGCTTGCTTACATAACCAGCAGTTTTAGAGTCATCTACCATTGAATGCTCCTTAATACCCAAGAAACCAATTGTATTGGCTATCAACATATTGCCTTGCGCGGCATCAGGAAAATGCCTACTTGATACAAATTCCAATCCAGAAGTTGGTCTCACCAAATGTTTCTTTTCAATAAGGTTTTCAGGTAATGGTGAACTTACCCCATAACGTGGTAAAATTGTTCCCGGCATCATCCAAGTAGCTGATGGACCTGAAGTATGTTCAAAAAATGGTTGCCCCCAATCATCGAAAGCAATACCCCATGGGTTTGGAATGGGCAATTGTGCAGTACGTTCCAAATGATGTCTTTGTGGGCTATACCTATAGAACCCACCATTAGTTCCTCTAACGGTACCATATGCAGTTTCCACATTTGTATGCAAAAACACCCCTTCTCCCATATAGATTGCTCCTGAAGGATCGGCTGTAAACGCGCTAATTGCATGATGCGTATCGTGATCATCAAATCCACTTAAAATGATATCCTTTGCATCGGCCTTATCATCGCCATCTGTATCCTTTAATAATACCAAGTTGGTTCCTTGAGAAACATATACTCCTTCTGGCGCAAATTCAAATCCTATAGTAAGATGAAGTCCGTCCGCAAAGACAGTTTGCTTATCAGCCTTACCATCATTATCCGTATCCTCCAATATTAACAACTTATCATTGGGTTTACTATCGCCAGGCTTATAATGGGGGTAACTGGGCATTACCCCTACCCATAACCTTCCTTTATTATCGAAGGAAATTTGTACGGGATTGGCCAGATCAGGAAACTCTACCTCAGAGGCAAAAAGTTCTATCTTATACCCTGGTGCCGTCTTAATTTTATCCAGTGCATCTTTCCCATATAAATACTCTGGTGTTCCATTCTTATCACTGGCCTTATAATTGGTTTGTACTTCAGGTAGTTCCACGGTTTGAGCATCACTCTTGGCCAAATCCATTTTTTTGCCCTGTAGTGCTTCCCAAATCGCCGTATCGCGAATTGCGGTCATCTGACGTATTTTCTCTATCTCAAAAGGATAATTATCCGGACCGTATGGATCATAACGTCTTCCATAGGCATGAACACCATTGGGGATTTTAAAATCGTTATGCCAGAACCAGTTTTTTTCATTTACGGCATCCAGCACCAATTCACGGTTTTCTTCGGCCTTACTTTCTTGGGTACCGAAAACTTTATCCGCCAACAACTTGGCAAATTTCTGGTATCCCAAATCGTTTAGCTGAAAACCGTCCTGGGTTAAATCTGTACTTTCGGATTGATACCATTCTCTAGTGGGATCAAAAGCATTCACAAAAAGAACACCTTCTTCCGCGGCTACTTCTTTCATTGCCGCAGTGTATAGCTCTAGGTTCCCATTTTCTTTTTGTCCATTGGGCAAGTCCATCTTATCGGACAGATCTTCAAAGGCAATGGGCGATACAAGTGCCAATTGCGGAGGTGTGGCACCATTATATTTTTGACTTAAAGTATGTTTAATAAACGCCCGTAATTCCTCTTTATAATTATCCAGGCCTTCTTGCCCTTCAAAAGACTCGGAATACCCAAAAAACCCGATAATAATATCTGCTTTTAGGCTAGTAATCCATTCATCCGGAGAAGGAAAATGGCCAATAGGACCTGACCGGCGTCCGTCTTCACCGTCAACGAAATGTATGGCTTGCCCCGACTCATGCTGATATTTATCAGCACCAGGAAACGCCCAAGGCGAATTTCTTGAGGAATGCGGCCTAAATCCAGGTGTGTTACCACCATCACACATATTACGGATATAAAGCGAATCATTAGGGTAACGAAGATGCATTTCGGTTTCGAAATGTCCAAAGTTCATCATACGAGATCCCAAATTATTACCCACCAACACTATATGTGAGTTAGGTTCGATTTTTAAGGTATTGTCCTCCTCCTTACTACAGCTGTAAACGGCAAGGACTAGGAACAGCATCAGGAAAATCTTTCCCCAAGCAACTTTTTTACTAATATTCATCATTTTTGATATATAATTAATTGATTTTCACGTGAATTCCTTCTTTTACAGACTTTTCACAAGCTTCTATAATTCGTTGACAGGTAATGGCATCTTCAAGACTTGAAAGTGGCGCCTCATTATTCCGTAGGACATTGTTGATAAAATGTGTCGCTGTATTTTTGATGGATTCCGGGTAGGATTGGTACGTTTGTGAGTGCGCACCATTGCGCTCATTTATGACCCAATCACGATAACTATAACGCGTACTACCTTTGGTTCCAATTACTTTTATGATACAAGTCCATGGGTCCCCAGCATGGTCATCATTTGCGAAGCTAGCCGATAAATGACTCAGGGTACCGTTTTGCATTTGAATATTGGCCATTGCCACATTTTCTTGTGGAGCTATAGTGGTATCAACGGTATGTTTTAGACAGGATACGGTTTTAGGTTGCCCGGCCAAATATAACATTGTATAACTATGATGGGTCAATATCTGACGGATGACTCCTGGGTAGCGCGCCCTGATTTCTTCGGAATGATGAATATTGTACATCATATAAAACTGGGAAATGTCGCCCAGTTTACCACTTTCAATCATGGATTTAGCCCTTTTTATACCAGCTTCATAGATATAATTATGCACGGGCATACATTTCACCCCGGCTTTATTGACAGCTTCCTGCATGAGTTCCAGTTCAGAAATACTGGAGGCCGCGGGTTTTTCTACCAATATATGCTTTCCTGCCTTTGCTGCCCTTAAGGTATAATCGCAATGGGTTTCCATATTGGTCAATACAAAAACAGCATCTATTTCAGCATCACCCAACAAATCATCAACGGAACTGTAGGTCTTACACCCAAACTTTTCGGCTTTTTTTGCTCCCTTTTCAAAGGTTCTATTCCAAAGTCCCACGAGTTGCGCTCCTGGCAAGCTGTTAATGGCCTCCGCATGTAAATCGGCAATATCCCCTGCTCCTATTAATCCTATTCCTATATTTTTCATGAGGCAGCAGTAGAATATTTTAGAGTGCCCTTTTCTGCCATGGTCTTAAACTCCAATAATGAATTTTTTATTCCCTCGGCTATTTCGGTCAATGGTAAATCTTTAAATGTGTTTGCTATTTTTGAATGATCTAAATCGCATACAAAAAGGTTAGGTGGCGCTCCTTCGGTAATGGATAACGAAACATAGTCTCCCATGCCCAAAGATTTAGCCTGTTCCTTAATAATTTCTAAAAATGAGGTGATCGGAATAGTTTCACCTTGTATATTAAACGCACCAAAGCCCTCATAGGGCTGTAATACACAGGCAGCAAATTGTGCACCCACATCTTCAACAAAATGATAGTTTTCCCGTCCTTGATATGGCATTTCAAAGGGAATCACCTTTCCTGCCACCTGACCTAGGACTATAGCCTTTAAGGCATTGGTGGGCGCAGAAGTTTTTCCTTTATCCCTACCTTTCCCATAAGTAGTATTTAACCGCAGACATACCGTTGGTACTTTGGTATTGTCATGAAATAAACGAGCAAGATGCTCACCGGCCAATTTCCAAATTCCATAATGATTGGGTGGAGCTAAAGGGACATTTTCAGGAATGATGGATTCCGAATACATAAATCGCATACCATAAACTGCGGCAGAACTTGCAAACACAAACCGTTTCAGGTTGGTCAATTTTTCAGCTGCATCAAAAAGTGCCATTGTACCTCCGGTATTTATTTCCATTCCACCAATATGGTCCCGGGAACAATCTGGACTTTGGTACGCCCCTAAATGTATAATGTGCGTAGGGTCCACTTCAAACAATACCCTTTCAATCTCCTTGTAATTGGAGACATCGAGAGTAACGAACTCCAAACGGGAATCCAAATCTTCACCCATCCACAATTTCAATGGATCTGTATTATTTGAGCGTGTTGCAATAACAATTTTTCCAACCTCATTTGATTGTAAAAGTTTGTAAATTGTGACCGAACCTATGCAGCCTGTACCTCCGGTAATAAATATTTTGTGCATAATCTTTAATGCTTGTTTTTTTAGATATTATGTTGTAGGTCTTATGTGGACCCAACGAATTTTTAGTTCATTTTTACAACCGCCTTCATATTATTAGCTTTTATAGAATCCTCAAAAGCTTGATTGATGTCTTTAAAATCATAGTAATCCGTATAGTGTTCAGAAGGGAAAATTCCAGTAACCATCAGTTTTTGTGCTGCCATATAGTCTGCCCTACAAGACCCCATAGATCCCCTCATATTCAATGAGGTACGGGTAAGGTGCGTAGCATTGATCTGCACATCGGTTCCGTAGGTAGCAATAACACATATGTCCCCTTCCGGTTTTACAACACCAACAGCTTCTGTTAGGACTGGTGGTACACCGGAACATTCTATAAGCAAATCTATTTTCCCGTTAGAGCCAAACGGAACACCATTATCATCTGTGATGCCATTTTGCAACTGCGTGGTCAAGGAGTTTTCCGGTGAAACTTCTATAGTAATGAACCCTCTTTCCTTTGCTCTTTTTAAACGGATATCGCGATCGTGTGCAATACCTGTAACAGCAACCCTTGCTCCTGCCGCCCTAGCCACTTCGGCAGACATCATTCCAATGATGCCGCAACCTGTTACAACCACATCCTGACCAGGTTTAATATCGCACTTATTGTAAAGTGCGTTGGTAATAATGGACAAAGGTTCTACTAAGGCACCTTGGGCCGGTGTTAGCCCCTTCATTAAAGGGACAACCCGATCTGATTCCAACACCACTTGTTGTCCAAATCCGCCGTTTCTATGGAAACCTATTATTTCCTTTTTGGAACATAAATTCCATTTGGATACACTGCAGGCAGGGCAATCTTCTTCCCGGCAACCCAACATGGCCAAAGGAGTAAAAATATCGCCTACTTTAAGGTCTCCATGATCCCCAGGTCCCAATTCCAATACTTCGGCACTAAATTCGTGACCAATAACACGGGGACGTTGCACCCAGTCAAAATTGGCCTTGCCAATAGTTGCGCTATTGTCTGAACCACAAATGCCTGTGTACAGTGTTTTTGCCAATATTTCCCCTTCCTTTAATGGCGGGATTTCCATGTCTACTACTGAGGAATTGCTCAGTACCGATTGGCCCGAGTTTGGATATATTTTTTCGTTGCTCTGAAGACAAAAGCCTTTTATAGAATTACTCATCGGGATAATTTATTAATTTAATTCAAGTTAAATTCAAGTTGAAAAATTTAGCCTCCAACTTTACACTAATGCTTTTCCTTTGGGAAAATTTTAAGCTACCATTCAACACCAGTATCTTTCCAACTTTTAGTTTTGGCAGAATCCAAAACAGCTTCACATACCTTCTGTGTTTCTTGAGCCTCCTTAAAGGTAGGCGAACATGGCTTACCTTCTTCCAAAGCTTTAAGAAAATCCGCTATTTGATGTACAAAGCTATGCTCGTAACCAATGGACAAGCCTGGTACCCACCATTTGTCCATATAGGGATGATCACCATCCGTAACATGGATTGAACGCCATCCTCTTTCCTGAGACTCATCCCTATGGTCAAAATACTCTAAACGCTGAAGGTCGTGCAGGTTCCATTTTATGGAGGCATGCTCCCCATTTATTTCAAAAGTATATAATGCCTTATGACCCCTAGCGTATCTAGTAGATTCAAAAAGTCCCAAAGAGCCATTATCAAAATGGCAATGAAACATACAGGCATCATCAATAGTTACCTCTTGTTTTTCGCCGGTACCCGTATGCACCCGTTCTTTAATAAAGGTTTCGGTCATGGCAGAAACATCCTTTATACCACCGTTCAACCACATTGCAGTATCTATACAATGTGCCAATAGGTCACCTGTAACTCCAGATCCGGCTGCGTCATTATCCAATCGCCATAACCCTTCCCCTCCTTGTGGAAGTTCTGGACTTATGGTCCAATCCTGTAAAAAATTGGCACGATAATGAAATATTTTACCCAGTTTGCCCGCATCAATTAGTCGTTTTGCAAGGCTAACGGAAGGCAATCTTCGGTAATTGAAATAAACCGTATTTGGCACTCCTGCCTTTTCAATGGCATCTACCATAGGTTGCGCTTCCGCAACAGTACGTGCCAAAGGTTTTTCACATAAAACCATTTTTCCAGCTTCCGCGGCTGCAATGGCAATTTCGGCGTGCATATTGTTGGGAGTACAGATATCAATGGCATCAATATCATCACGGGCAATCAGCTTTTTCCAATCGGTTTCTACTGATTCATAGCCCCATTGATCGGCAAATGCTTGCGTCCGTTCTAGATTACGCCCACAAATAGCTTTTAATATAGGTTGATATTTCAGTTCTGGAAAAAAATTGCCAACCCTCCTATAGGCATTGGAATGGGTTCTTCCCATAAATCCATATCCTACCATTCCTATTCGTAATTCTTTCTTACTTGACATGTGTACTCTATTTTTTATTTTAAATTGAATTTATATTGAACAATCGAGAAATGACTATATATTTTAAGTCGCTTCGTACCACCCATGAAGTTGGCGTACTTTGATCATAGCCCCTAAAATATCGTTCCAAGTTTTAGGCTGCATCATTACCTCGTTGGGGAACATGCATCCATCCCAACAGATATGTCTTATTTTTTTGGTCAGGATTCCATTTTCATCACGCAACCAATGGCCTGCATCCACAGCGATATCCAATTTTCCGTTCGGGTCCGAGGCCTGACAATGTCTACCTGTTTTATCATGTGATCCGGATCCGAACACCGTGCCATCATTCTGGGCTACGTGAAAATCAATGGTCCATGGCCGAAGAGCGGCGGTTATGGTTTTAAGACCTTCTGTTAAAGTTGCCCTATCGCTCCAATCAAAATCTTTAGGCAATATTCTCTCATCCTCTTTATTATACCCCAATAGATACAATAAAGTATGCGCCATATCGGCCTGAAATCCTATATTGGGACGATCTACGGCCTCAAGGGTATTCACCATGGTTTTCCAACCGTGCATTCCACCCCAACAAATTTCACCTTCAGCGGCAAGCGATTCTCCGTAATCGGCGGCTACATCGCAAGCCTCGCGGAAAGTTTGAGCAATTAATTTTGTATTGGCTACAGGATCAGCTGCCCAACTATGTGGGTCAACGGACGAATCGATGCGAATAACACCATTGGGACGTATTCCTAGATCCCGTAATTTTTTTCCTATTACACAGGCTTTACGTACCTGTGTTACAAATTGATTTCGTTCCTCCCGGGACCCCATAGCCGACCCCCCTCCAGTTCCTGCCCATACCGGAGCAACCAAACTTCCAATCTCCAAATTTTTTGCACTGGCCTTATCTGCCAATTTCTTGATACCGTCATCATTGGAATCTATATCCAAATGGGGATCGGCGGCAAATAGATCAAATCCATCAAATTTAACTCCATCTACCTCGGCATTGGCCGTTAACTCGATCATGGTATCTATAGAAATTGGTGGCTCTGAATCAGGTCCTTTTCCTACCACACCTGGCCACGAAGCGTTGTGGAGTTTAGGATAGTTATTTTCTGGCATAACATTAATTTTAATTGTTCTTATTATTTTCTTGGCATTATTACAGATTCCCAACCATCGAGGTCGGAAGGTTTTACATTTTTCTGATAACCCTCAAATTTAAAGGTAGTTGGCTCAAATCCTCCTACAAAATCAATCGGATTGTCCGTTTTGATATCCTTTTCCATTTCCAGCCCCCATAAGCAGGCATTAATGAGCATTCTTCTAAAACCTTCACTCAATATGTCTTCTGAAGCCCCATGCGTAGTAGTAAAGGCACGTCCGGGCTCACCTGATTCCAATTGGTAAGTGCGCGCCCAAGCTACCGGAAGTTCTTCTTTGGTAGTGTCCGGTTCAGCATCGGGTGTCATTCCGTTCAAAACCCTTCCGCGAGCTAGGATTTTTAAATCCTTTCCTTGGGGATATGCATTATAGCCTCCGCACTGTGCCCATGCACTAGCTACTCCTAACAGTATTGGATGATCTTTATTGGATTCCTCCAAAATTAGCTTGGATGCCTGTTGATGGTTCTTTCCGTAATGTCCCACCCAGGTCTCTCCTAAAACCACCTCTCCAAATCCACCGTGCCAAGCCTTTTTTTCCCCTTCGTATTTATAATCATAGTGCCTCCAATTGGGGTTATCCGAGTTATTAAAGGCATGGGTAGAAGTCCTTAAACCTATTACTGGACGTCCCTTATGCAGATAGTCATCTATATATTGCATTTGCTTATCTTCAAAATTTGCAAACCTTGTAAATATTACCATAAGATCTGCAACTTTAAGTACGTCCAAACCTTTCAAGTTTGAGCCACCTGGAAAAATATTGCCATTATCATCCAAAGCCCATACCACTGTACAGGTAAAACCATATCTTTTTGCCAAAATCCTAGCCAAGGCAGGCAATGTCTCCTCTCCTCTGTATTCGTGATCGGTAGCAATAAACACAATATGTTTACCTTTCCCAGGACCATCTTCTCCTTTATATGTTATGCGGAACTTATCTTCATTGCCCAGTGCTGTCAACGACTGCCTTTTCTCTCCTCCACCTACCTGAGCAACCAGCTTCGAATTAAAACCCAAGGAATTTTTCTTGTCGTGATCGGCACATGAACAAAGAAAAAAAACCATTGCGAAATACCATATTGTTCTTCGCTGGATAATCGAAAATAAAGAAGACGCAAAAATTAATGATTCTAACATAATAATACAAATCTAAAAACACTCATTTATCATTTTTTTCCCACCTAAACTTGCCGTTATTATATGAATTCAAAGTTTGAATAATGCACTAAAAAATACTCAGCATTTCCGAGCCCTAAAGTTTATCAATATCCAATTTTTTTATCACATTTTATGCACTATCCGTAAAATTTATTGCTATAAAAACTGACTATTGAAACTTAGCTCTACAAATCTAAAATACTATCGGGATTGATATTCCCTATATTTTACTAAATGATGACACTTTTTTGTCTTAATTTAGCCAAAATGAAATCCAAAACGGTAATTTATGAGTACTCCCAACATTGAAAAAACACTCACTACCAAGGAAACTTTTATCTTTAAAGATATGGAAGGCCCCTACTTTAATCCTAATTGGCACTTTCATCCAGATTTCCAAATATCTTTGATTGCAGAAGGGAAGGGTACTAGATTTGTTGGAGATCACGTACAGTCTTTTGAAAAAGGAGACTTAGTGGTCACAGGCCCCAACCTGCCTCATTTATGGCGGAGCGACGAAATTTATTTTAAAAAAAACAGTAAACTCACCACCAGAGGTTTGGTCATTTATTTTGACCACGAACTTTTTAGCGAAGCCTTGTTGGGTAAGGAGGAATTCTATAACATAAATAAATTTGTTGAAAATTCTGTAAGGGGCATGGAATTTTATGGGGAAACCCAAAATAAAATCAATAAACTTCTCCTTAAAATAAATAACGAACAAGGGTTCAAAAGAATTATAAAATTATTGGAAATAATAGATATCCTCGCCAATAGTGAGGAATACCTTCTACTTTCCAGCCCAGGCTATACCAATGTCTTTAAAGGCGACGATGCTGACAAAATGCGTATCGTCTATGAATATGTCATGACCAATTTTAAAACCAAAATATCCTTGGAAGAAATTGCTGAAATGCTGAATATGACCACTACCTCCTTCTGCAGGTACTTTAAACCTAGGGCCAATAAAACTTTTACTCGCTTTGTAAACGAAATTCGCATAGGTCATTCCCGCAAATTATTGCTAGAGGACAATTTCAATATTTCCCAAATAAGTTACGAATGCGGTTTTAATGCGTTGTCCAATTTTAATAGGCAGTTTAAAGCCATTGTGCATATGAGCCCCCATGAGTATCGCAAGTTGTTCCTGAATATCAAGACCAGTATTTCTTAGTAACAACAAAAACCGTACAAACATATCCCCGAAACCTTCGCTCTTGGCCTCGAAGTAAAATCCCAAAGGAACCATTCATTTTAATGGACCTGTTATCGAGAAGAGCTTTAATTGAAGAAAATTTCAAATAATAAGCAAATTTTATCCCATCCATTAAACCCGTAATCAATAACTTTTAAATCACAAATTAGCTTGTCCCTATATGTATACCTAATTATAGCCATATGGCATGTACTTTTCCGATACAATGACCCTAAATTGACCCTATGGCAAAAAAGTACCATTATTTAGTAGGATATAGGAACTTTGAAAATTCAATTAGGTTTAAATTTATCAGCTTTATTAATTCAGATATATCGAATCATGAAATTGTTGGTAACAAATGACTCAAGGCACAGGTACCAATAGTGTAATATAAGTGGACTTAAATTTTTCATTTGACAAAACAATTGAAAATAAATTATGATTATTGTAAAAAAGAGATTAAACTTATACGCTGAAATTTAAATAGAATAATCAATCATCTTTTAATTAAAATTTTAATCAAACCAATGGAACATTCAAATGATCAACAAAAAACTAATGCCAATAGACTATTTTATGGTAGTTGTTTTGCATTAATTACCACAGCATTTTCTTTTAGTATAAGGGCGGGGATTCTTCCTCAGCTGGGTGAGGAACTAAGCTTATCCGGGGAACAACTAGGCTTCATAAATTCTATGTGGTTTTTTGGTTTTCCAATATCAATGGTTATAGGAGGATTGATCTACCATAAAGTGGGTGGAAAAGCGATTATGCAATTTGCCTTTTTTGCGCATGCTCTGGGAATTATTTTGACCATATATTCTGGCAGCTACATAGGCCTACTCATATCCACCTTATTAATAGGTCTTGGTAATGGTTGTACAGAAGCAGCATGTAACCCCATGATAGCAGACGCCTATTCGGGTACAAGGATGAGTAGAATGATGAACCGTTTCCATATGTGGTTCCCAGGCGGAATTGTTATAGGTAGTCTGGTATCCAAATTCATGACCGATGCAGGCTTAAGTTGGGAGACGCAGATCTGGGTGATAATGATTCCGACACTGATCTATGCCTATTTGTACTTCGGACAATCTTGGCCAAAAGCCAAAATTGAAGCAGCCGCCACTCTTGGTGGTAATTTGAAAGCCATGATATCCCCCTTATTTATATTTATGATTATTTGTATGTCCCTTACCGCTATCTCCGAATTTGGGCCGCAACAATGGGTGGGTCTTATTTTGGCCAAGAGTGGTGCAGAACCTATGATCATATTGGCACTGGTTACAGGATTAATGGCTGTAGCCCGATATTTTGGGGGAGAAGTCGTTCATAAATTCGATCAAACGGGGGTTCTTTTAGGCTCAGCTGTTCTAGCTACCATAGGTATCTATCTTTTTAGCACTCAAACTGGAACTATGGCCTATGTTGCTGCAATTTTCTTTGCATTGGGAATAGCCTATTTCTGGCCAAACATGATTGGTTTTGTAGCTGACAAAATACCAAAAAGTGGCGCCTTGGGAATGTCTATTATTGGTGCTGTAGGAATGTTCTCTTCTTCCATATTCCAACCAATCATTGGTGGATGGATCGATGCTGATAAGGCAGAAGCAGCTGCAGCTGGACTTACAGGCGATGAGCTCGAATTGGTAGCAGGACAAGCTACGTTAGGGACAATGGTTGCATTTCCATCTATCTTGATCGTCCTATTTACCGTACTGTGGTTTTGGGTTAAAAAACGAAAAAGCACAGATGCCGCTGAAGCTACTAGTGGCCAACCCGTTACTGACTATTAGAAATTACATAAAATTTAAGTATGAAAATTGGAATGAATATGTTGCTCTGGACTAACCATGTCACAGAGCAACACTTTGATATTGTTGATACCCTAAAAAAAACTGGGTATGATGGAGTTGAATTATTTCTAGGTGAGGGAGATGAAAAACACTATACCAAATTGGGCAATCATTTCTCCAATATGGATATGGGGGTTACAGCAGTGGCAGCTTTGGCTCCAGAAGAGAATATAGCAAGTCCCGATCAAAAAACAAGAGAGGCCGGTCTTGATAAACTAAAATGGTCCATTGATGTGGGTGCTGCGGCCAATGTAGAAGTAATTTGCGGGCCTTTTCATTCCACTTTTGCCTATTTTACAAGGCAACCACCCACTTTGCAGGAAAAACAATGGAGTAATGAAATGTTGCAAAAAGCTGCTGATTATGCCCAGAAGGCAAATATAATACTTGCTCCCGAAGCGGTTAACAGATTTGAATGTTATCTATACAATACCATGGCCGATTTAGGGGCCATGGCCAAGGAAGTAAATCATCCTAATTTAGGAGCAATGTTCGATACCCACCATGCGAATATTGAAGAAAAAAGTCAGTCCGAAGCCATTAAAACCATTGCGCCTTATCTAAAACATGTACATATTAGTGAGAACGACAGAGGAACGCCAGGTGAGGGACAAGTCCATTGGGACGAAGTATTTAAGGCTTTAAAGGAAGTTAAATACGACGGTTGGTTGACTATAGAGGCTTTTAGCACCATTATTCCTGAATTTGCCAATGCCATTAATGTGTGGCGGGATTACTCCCCATCGGAAGAAATCTATACCAAAGGTTTAAAATTGATCAAAGAAGGAATGGGCATTAAATAATAAATCCAATTCTTTACATCTAAAATAAAATAATGAAAAATCATCTAATGAAAAATCTATTACCTATTCTTGTTTGCCTTTTTATGTTTGCCTGCAAAGAACAAAAAGAGGCCAAGTCCAATGAAGCAGTGACCGTGGAAACTACGGATACACCAAAGCAATGGCTAACTTTTGAAGGTAGTGATAAGAATGCAAAGCATATAGTTCTTATTTCGGGAGACGAAGAATATCGCTCTGAGGAATCAATGCCTCAATTGGCAAAAATCTTGTCCAAGCACCATGGTTTTAACTGTACCGTGTTGTTCGCACAAGATCCGGCGCTCCCTGGAACAATAGACGCTAATTATGTTAAAAACATACCTGGACTGGAAGCATTGGACAGTGCTGATCTAATGATTATTGCCACAAGATTTAGAGCTTTGCCGGACGACCAAATGAAACATATAGATGATTATCTCAGAATGGGAAAACCTGTTATTGGACTTAGAACGGCAACACATGCCTTCAACTTTAAGGAGGAAGATGTCTCTAATTACAAACATTACGGAAACGGCTATAAAGGAGACAAAGAGGAATGGAATGGTGGTTTCGGCCGACTCGTTCTAGGAGAAAATTGGGTTAGCCATCACGGACACCATAAACATCAAAGTACCAAAGGCTTTGTCGCAGAGGCCGGTACATCTACAGGAATAACCAATAGTATCTCTGATGGGGATGTATGGGCTTCGGCCGATGTATATGAAGTCCGCCTTCCACTTCCTGGGGATGCCCAGCCCATTATCTTGGGCAAGGTAATGAATAGAAAAGGCGATTATGACGAAAACGATATTTTCTATGGTATGCGGCCAACCGATGACGAGGCAGCCAAAACCAACAACACGGGAAAAGATGTTAGTGCTCCCCTAATGCCCGTAGCCTGGACCAAGTCTTATCAGATTCCAGGGGGTAAGGAAGGAAAAGCCTTTACATCTACGGTTTTTTCGGCAGTAGATTTCACCATAGAAGGAACCCGACGATTGGTTGTAAACGCCGTGTATTGGACGCTAGATCTACCGGTACCGACCAAGACCAATGTAGAATTGGTAGGTTCCTATAATCCCACTAACTATGAATTTAGGAAGGACGAATACTGGGATCAAAAACAATTAAAAGTATCCGACTTTAAATAATACTAATTAACCAACCAATCTTTACTAGGCCAATAGAATAACTTCTATTGGCTTTTTTTTATTCCTAGAACCTCAGCGATGCCAAAAATATTTCAATTTCATATTGGAATATTTATTAATTTTAGGTAATTGCCCAAACTAGAACAAGGCGATTTTATCAAGTATTTTATATCCAATTTTTAATTTGGATTGTTAGTCTACCCCCCTCTTTTTTTTGATATTAATTTTATTTTACGGACACTTCAGGCCGATCGATTGTATAAAGTTTTTTATAGCTTTTATAAATGGAATTATCAAATAATGCACGCTAACAAATAGGAAGTTGGCACCAACATACCACCTTAAGTCTAGGAAGTATGTTTGCTCAGAAGTAGATCGAGAAAAATCTACAAGTAATTCGTATTAAGCAATTTAATTCAAAAGATTATGAAAACATGTCATTTAATATTCTGTATGATGGGAATTATCTTTATAGCCTGTAATTCACCTAAACAAAAAGAAATTGCCACCAAAGAAATGGCGAAGACCGAAACCATACCTGTGGTCGACAAAGTAAAAAGAGGGGAGCAGCTTGTGGCTTCTGTTGGTTGTAACGATTGTCATTCCCCAAAAATAATGACTGACAGAGGTCCGGAAGTCGACCCGGATAGAAGACTATCCGGACATCCATCCGATGAGCACCTACCACCTTATGACAAGGAAACTGCAAAATCGTATGTACTATTTAGTATGGGTCTTACTGCCGCTGTTGGGCCTTGGGGGACCTCTTTTGCGGCTAATCTTACTCCTGATGAATCCGGAATCGGCAATTGGTCGGAAGCACAATTCTTAAAGGCTATAAAGGAAGGGAAGTTTAAAGGTATGGATGGCACAAGACCTATGTTACCGCCCATGCCATGGACCGAATATCGTAATTTTTCTGATGAGGACCTTGCTGCTATTTTCGCTTATTTAAAATCGATTAAACCGATTGATAATGTAGTACCGGCAGCCATACTATCTACACCTCAACCATTGGAAGCCAAATAGATATTAAATAAACGACTTTAATAATTTTAATAATAGGGTTCAATTATCACATCCATCCCCAACAATTTTGGGAAGGGATGTGATATTGACTATAGTTAGGATCAATACGTTGGAAATGTCCTTAAAGATTATAAAATTTAATTCCGATCTTCCTTGGGCAAGAGGGAGGACGATGTCTTTTCATATACTTTTTCTCCTCCTATTAATGTAAATTCTTCCTTGATTTTTTTTCTATTTGTCCAAACAATCCATTCTGTAAGTATTGGTAAATAGCGAATTATTAAATTGGCCAGAACCCCCAAACTTGTTAAGGTAATTCTCTTTTTTCTTTTGATGATCATATCACAAACACTATTCGCTACGGATTGCGGCGATGCCAAATTTACATTTGTTCTTTGGGGCAGATAGATCCATGAACCATCTACGTCCAGTATTTTTTTTTCAGGATCGTTCACCGTAAAGCCAACATGGGCTATTCCCACATGTATACCATAATCATACCACTCTATCCGCAAAGCATCCACTAAGGCCGCCTGGGCCAATTTTGATGCCGTATAGGCAGAATTATAAGGCATTCCCCGGAAACCACCTGCACTATTAATAAAAACCACGTTTCCTCGAGTCTTTTTTAAATGGTCAAGGGCGTATTTGCTTAGATAGGCAGAGCCATTAAAATTAGTTTCCATAAGCATAATAAAATTGGAAGTAGCCATATCCTCTACTGAACCCCTACTACTAATACCTGCATTGTTGACTAGGATATCCAGTTGACCGAAACTCCTAATAGTCTCTTGAATAAGGTAGGCACATTGATCAGGAATACGAACATCTGCAACAAAAGCCTTTACCTCATAACCCATTTTCGAAAATTCCTCATGGGCCGTTCCCAACCTATCCTCTTCCCTTCCATTTAATACTACTTTTGCACCCCTTAGTACCAATTCCATGGCAATGGCTTTTCCTATGCCCATGCTGGATCCGCTCACCAAGGCCACCTTATCCTTTAATGAGTGGTTCTTCATATCTTTATGTCTTTACGCTTTACCATTTCACCACTATTTTACCTTTAGATTTTCGCGATTCTAAAAACTCATGGGCCTCAGCCAATTGTGCCACCCCATACTCCCCCCCTACAAAGGGTTGAATAATGCCTTCTTCGGCCAATTTGATAACCGCCTTCATTGCCCTGGCCACTTTCATAGGGTTCTCTTCGCCCATTTTAAGCATGTTTACCCCTATCATTCCCCTAGAATTGCTTAAAAATTGGAGTGGGTGATAAATTCCAAATTGGGCCAACACTCTTATTTTTCCAAAAATTGACTTTGTTTTATTCATAGAGGATACGCCGTAAGTCAACAATCTTCCGCCAGCTGCAAGAAGTTTATATCCTTTTCTTACAGAAAGGCCACCAACGGGATCAAAAATAACATCCAATCCTCCTTTTTCCAGAATGCTTTTAATCTCGGATGCAAAATCCTTTTTTGTATAATTAATAGGATGTTGTACCCCGCAACTCCTGAGGTATTCTATTTTATCCGAGGAACTGCAGGTCCCAAAAACGAGACACTTTTTATGTAGCGCCAATTGCACCAAAGCAGTACCGACACCGCCGGCAGCGGCATGAACAAGCACCTTATCCCCCTCTTGAATATTGGCCATATCATGGGACAAAAAATAAGCAGTGGTATATTGCGTGGCAAGTGCAACTGCTGTTCCTGCGGACATGGATTCCGGTATTTGGTTGGCCACCTCATTTTGAGCTATTGCATATTCCGCATATCCCCCAAAATGGGTTATGGCACTAACACGATCTCCAACCTGTACATTTTTAACATTGTCCCCACATTTTTCTATACGGCCAACTACCTCATAACCAAGCAAAGCTGGTAATGGTGGTGCCCCTTTATAAAGTCCAAGCCTGGCCATTACATCGGCAAAATTAATTCCGAAAGCTTCTACCTTTATCAGTACCTGACCATTTGATATTTCCGGGATTTCGACCTCCCGAATTTCAAACGCAGTATTAGATTTGCCATATTTCACCAAATAAACGGCCTTCATTGCTTCAATTATAGGATATAAACAGTAAGGTAATCAATTATATAATGGGAAAAGTCGTTACCAACATTAGTTTGGGTTTGAAAAGATTAAATATTAGCTAATTCTTTTACACTGGTATGGGTATAAGGATAAAAAAAGAGGGACATTTTTTTCTAAAATTTTCACCCGATTAGGAAATGTAAAGCCCATCTTCTTAATTATAATTGTTACCATAATTTGATGAAAAAGGTTCTCATAAGTTACATTTCTGTCAGACCAACCATAGATTGTGGGCATTCATCTATAGAAGGTACTTATTGCCCATATTCTATAAAAATAGGCTCCCCATCCGCTCTCCTTAAATATCGCTTAAGAATTTTTTGGACGTCATTGTTATCCGCTAAAGGAGTAATCAGTTTACCATAATCCATAAAAGCCTTTATTCTTTTTCTTTTGGACATATAACCAAATCCTTTGTATACCCCATTTTCCACCACAATGACCGATTTTTCATTCTTGTTTCTTCCCTCGGCCTTTATGATGAAGGTATTTTTATTATCCTCGATCGGCATTAAAGCTTGATCAACTCGTTTGTTGTAGGATTCCACAGTTTCCAATGCCCTACAGACACCCCGACACTTTTTAATATGAAAATGAAAACAGGCCCCTGAAATCTGCTGCAGACTACAAAAACGTGGACAAAGGTCATAGGTACTGCACAATTCCTCCAAGAATGATATGCATTCCCCTTGATTATAGAAACAAGCCAAAGGAGAATTTATCTCGCCCAATCGATCATAGAATAAGTTGGTTATACCATTTTTGTCTATTTGTGCTCCAACCCCATAGCGATATCCGATTCGTTTTTGAGCTCGATTGAATTTTGGGAGGTGTTTTTTTATTTCGTCGGATTCCAAAAGCAATGCCACAAGCTCGCTGCCAGTGTGCGTATAATCAATATGGGCAGTTTCAAAACAAAGTCGCATTTCCTTATGCGAATTACTGTAGACATGGCTCAAAACACGTTGTTTAATGTCCTTAGCTTTGCCCACATATATAATCTTTCCTTTTGCATTTTTAAAATAGTACACTCCGGTAGCATTGGGAAGGGCAGCCACCGTTAATTTAGGCCATAGAGGAGGTACGGCTGACTGCCCCGGTTGTGGCCCCAACATGAAATTAAAAATTCCGTCCTTGTCCATTGCCCATAGTTTCTCCAACAAACCAACTGTAGCCTCCGCCTTATCCTTGGCATTTTGCCCTTGGCTGATATTAATGCCCACAAAGTTGCACATGGCGCCCAAACTATAACTTTGTTGACCTGGAATAACTTTTCGGGATAATCTTAAGGTTGAAATTTTCTTGCGTTTAAAAGCACCACCAAGGGATGCCAGCTCATTTTTTATCCCGTTGAAATTAAAATTCACATGGTGCGAAACAAAAATACAGTCATTGGTAAGCTCAACAACCTCCTTTGCTATTTCATAGAATTTTGGTGCATTATAAACCATCCCGTCATTAATTCCGTTTTGACGCGATGCCCTATATTTTATGGACACTTCGGGATTTACTAAGGAAGAAAATTCCTTTACTACCTTTTCGCCATCGTGAATCAGGATACAGATTTCAGTAATCTTATTATCTTCTCCCCTCAATCCTGTGGTTTCTGTTTCAACTATGGCGTACACTAGGCAACTATATTTTGGGAGTGAAAATTAACGAATAATCAGGGCAATGGGATGGCTTTTGGCAGATTTAACTTTTAAGCTACTACTACCTTTAAAATCGGCGGGGCTAACTGCCCACCATTTAATAAAATGAAAAACATCATTTGGAATTTATTCTTTCACAAACTTTTGAAAAAAGCTCCTACCTCCTCTTTAAATATTTCCAAAGGAATACGATGCGCTAAATCTTGCCGAAGGCTAATGTGATAATCCGTATTATCCTTTATTGTTTTTGCTATATATTGAAGGGTTCCACTTGGGTCCACTACTTCATCTTTGGCCCCCAGGACCAAGCGCTTATAAGAGCGATCGGGATTGCTATAATCAGGCACACGTTGAAATACGGAACGGGAAACCAAGGCCGGATTGAACAATAGGGATGGTTTTTTAAATGCGATAGACAAATAATAACCTACAAAACCACCCATACTGCTTCCTATAATCACATTTACATCCTTATCCTGGAATTGCTTTTTTAAATTTTCAATACTATCATCGTCCAATTCGTAGTTTATCGATGGAGATTTTACGGTACCATAAGTTTGAAGAATTGCTCTCTTTTCTTCACTTAAACTACCATTGAGGCCATGTATATAAAGAATATTCATTTAAATGTTTATATGATTTTCGTATTACTCCAACAAATTACGTATTTCCTTTTCTAACATTTCAGATTTGCCCAGCGCCTCTTTTAATGGCAGTCCCACATTCATTCCCGGTCTATTGTGGCCAATTGAAGTAAGCCAAGCGTCCTTCATTATCTTTTGCCTCTCCTCTACCAACTTTAATATTTCCTTACCATTAGTAAATTGGGGCACTACCTCTTCCATACTATTGGCTTTGGATACCTGCTCTTCCCCCAAATATAAAAGCAGCTGTTTGGCCATTATCCAATGCCCCGTATCATTGGGGTGAACGCCGTCCTTGGCCAAAAAATAATTATCATCGGTAAGGCGCATATATTCCAGATATTTTCTCATAGGCCAGTGGAGGTCTATTACCTTCCATTGATCTGAATACCGTTTACTGATAAGCCAATCCGCATAAATGTCTAGTACATTGGCGTAGGCTTCGCCCATGCGCTCATCGTAAATGGGAGGGGTTATATGTACAATGGACGCCCCATTATTCTGGACTTCTTGATTCAACCAATTTATACCTTCCTTATACTTTTGGAAACGTTTTTCATCAAAAGGCAAATATATTCCATCGTTCATACCGTAACACGCAAATACCAAATCCGGTTTTACTTTTGTAAGAATGCGGTCCAAGCGTTCATGAAGGTCGGGACGTGGAAATTTTCCATCGGCGTGTCCTGGTTCCGACAGCCCCGATACGGTTTCACTTGGCAAGCCAACATTAATAACTTCAAAATCCCTTTCGGGGTATCGCAAGCTTAAATAGGCATCAACATAGGACACATATTGACCTGAATAGGTGATACTGTTGCCCACAAATAGGATTCGTTTAACACCCTGTGGAATTACATAAGAATTTTGGGCCTTACCATGGAATTGTGACAAAATCAACAAGAAGAAAAGCACTGTCGAAAATTTGGTATTCATCATTTGTGTTCGATTTGTATATTTAAAAACTCACTCCCTTTTTGTTATCAATCCTAACTTTATACTATATTATAATGAAAGAGCCTTTTGTTTCATTCAATTAAGTCCTCTATCCTAGAAAACATATGTAACTATCCTCACTACAAAGAAAATAGTCTCAAAATAAGGTTCGTATCAATACTATAATCAGCCCAAAAACATACAGGGTGGTAAAAATCAGTTTATTATATTTAGCCAGCCAATTGGGAAGAAAAATATCAAAATTATCTTTTGTAGAATCTGAATATTTCCTTGCCATTACTGTTAAGGGGCAAAACATTTTGAAAACCAAAAGAACTATACCCTCCCCTACAATCAAACCTATACCGACCCAGGTATATATATTGACATCATTGAAAATTCCTGAATACAAAATATAGAAAATCACGACCACAAAAAATAGCCAGATCAAGGTATGTACCCATTTTATTAAAAGAAGCCGATTCGCTGCATTCATTTTACACGTAAACCAGATGTTAACGTCTACCTATTATCATTATCAGATGTAACCATAACTATTAATTAAACAATTGACTTTAAACTAATTGGATACATACTTCAGTCCAATAATGGAACATATTAAGGTAATTATAAAGAACATTCTCCAAAAGGTGGCAGGTTCTTTAAAAATCAGGATACCAACCAATACAGTTCCAATAGCCCCAATTCCTGTCCAAACGGCATAAGCCGTCCCAATGGGCAATTCCTGTGTGGCCTTAACTAGCAGGATCATGCTTATGGCCAAGCATAACAAAAACCCAATGTACCAATAGGTTGCCTCCACTCCAGCAGCCTCTTTCGCTTTGCCAAGACAGGCGGCAAAAGCCACTTCAAACAGGCCTGCAATAATCAGAAAAAACCAATTCATAAATATCCTTTAGTCGGTGTAGTTTATAATAAGGTTTTTCAACAACCTTCCCGTCGGCAAAATTATATTAATCAATGTTAATTACTGGTTCCTTATTTAAATATCCCAATGACACCAAAAACTGATCTGCCTCTGAAACAGTATTTTTATAGGCTTTAAGATTGGCATAATTAAAAAATCCATGCCCCTCCCCTTCATACAATTTAAGGTCGCACCTACTTTCCACTTTTTCCATTACTATTTTATAATACTCGGCAGTCACAACTGGTACCAAGTGGTCCTTGGTTCCAAGAAAAAGAATCGTGGGAGGAGCATCTTTTTCAATATTGTGAAGGGGGGAAAAACTTTTATATTCGTCCCCAATCCTTTCATAACCATAGCCTCCGGGACCATTATCTACAACAGGGTTAAAAAGTACCAACGCATTGGGGATACAATCAATGGATGCGTCATCTGCTGAATCATTGTACCCTTCAATCAATGCCGTTGCAGCCGCTAGGTGTCCACCTGCAGAGCCACCAGAAGCAATTAGCTTGTTACCGTCTATGTTAAACTTGGTCGCATTTTTTCTTATAAACCTGATGGCCGACTTAGCATCTTTTAGAGATTCGAAAGGAGTTGTTCCATTTATTTTTGAAGTACGGTAATCCGCCAAAAAACAAACTATCCCTCTTTTGGCAAAATATTGTGCCTGATGAAGGAATTGGGACCTTTTGCCACCTACCCAACCTCCGCCAAAAAAGAAAACCATGGCCGGATAAGTTTCGGTAGATTTCATATTGGGCGGATAATGTACTTCCAAAAACAATTGGGTAGTATCCACTTTCTTATAAAGAATTTCCTCTTGGGAATTACAAATTTGGGTGCTGATTAAAGTACCAATCATTAGTGCAAAAAATAATTTTAAACGCATTTACAGTTTTTTTAGAATGGGCAAGTTAAAATGGGTAGATTCATCAACTTAAATTAAGCTTCTAAGATAGGAAATGAATTGTAAACCATACAACCAAAAAATAATGCGGATAGGAAACTTCTGAATGACTGCAGGTTTTATCCCTAAGGTAGTCAAA
This sequence comes from Arenibacter sp. F26102, assembly GCF_023015865.1. Taxonomy (GTDB): domain Bacteria; phylum Bacteroidota; class Bacteroidia; order Flavobacteriales; family Flavobacteriaceae; genus Arenibacter. Next base: position 99,434 of record NZ_JALKBC010000011.1, read on the forward strand.
ACACTACTAAACCTGTTTCCTAAAATGGTTCAATTTATTAAACTGGAATTCAATTTCCTCTATGGAATATGCCAATCAATTTTTCCCATTCACAAACCAAGGCAGCAGCTTGCATGGGTATGTGATTTCTTCCCACTACTGCGAATATTTTCTTCTCTTCCTTTAAAAATCCAGTAATTAGTTCAACCATGTGAAGGTTGCGGAAACTACTTGAATGCTTATTAATTTCATTTGTAAAAATTCCACCTGTTTCTGAAGAATTTCCAGATGGGGTAAACCATTCTTTGGGGGCTTGCCACCATTCCCGATCATTCCCCCAATAATGAGTATAAGCCTCCTCCAAATCAGCTAATGTGGTAATGGTATCTTCCAATTGGGATATGGCATTTGCCTTGACCAGTAATTTCTCCATATGATCAATAATCTGGTCCTTGTCCATTCCCAATGTTTCCCTAACCCGCTGTGCTTCACGCAATAAAAAGAAAAGTTTTATCTGGTCTATAGGGAATAAAGTCGTCAGGTATTCTATTTCTGACATCGGACTTGGTTCTAGAGTGGCCACCTGAATGTTTTTTTCATTGGCCAAAAACCGAACATAGCCAGATTCCCCTAATTTAGCAATCGTCTCTTCCTTGGTTGGAAGAATTCCTCTATTTGGCCCTTCAAAAAGTGCTATATCAAATTTATCCGCGTTCCATTTACTCTCTATTTCCTCAAATTGAGGATGGGACATGTCCTTGGAGTGAAAGGCCCCGTAATACATTAGTATTGCTGTGCCAGAAGCATCCTTTAGATCTAGTTGCCATATAGTACTATCAGTCTCGACAAAATTTGAGTAATCCAGTAAAAGATCTTTACAGTCAACAGAAGTTTGACCATATACCATTGCCGACAATCCAATCAATAGTGTTAAAGCGAAATACTTCATCACGTAATACTTTTGATTATGCCAAGTCATCTAATAAATAACATTCAACTTCTTCTAAACTGAAGAAATTTTGTTCCTGCCTCTTTCTAAAACACGATTCTTTACATCACTACCGTTTTCGGGTGTAACGATTCTGTACAAGCTCATTTAAAAAGACTTTTGAAGTTACCAAAGTAAATTCCAATTCCTTGGAAAGCTGCGAGAATAACGGACTTCCTCCTCCCAAAACTATGGGGATGGTTGTAATTGTCATTTCATCAATGAGATCTTCCTTTAAAAAATTCTGTATGGTTACACCACCATCTATATAAAGCTTGTGGTACCCCTTATCATGTATTTGCTTCAAGATTTCCGTTAAGCTTCCTTTAACCAATTCGGCTTTATCCCTATATTCCGCTGCCAGTGATTCCATGGTGCTACTTACTATAAAAACCGGTTTTGCATATGGCCAATCCACTTCAAAACCACAGACTGTTTCAAAAGTTTTACGCCCTATCACAAGAGCATCCACCTGGGTCATAAATTCATTATAACCCATATCCGTTTGCTCTGGATTGGGAATGGAGGTTAGCCAATCCAATCCACCATTCCTATCGGCGATATACCCATCCAAGCTTGTTGCGATAAAGACCAAATTTCTTTTTTCCATAGCGTAAATTTATTAATAAAGATACCATACGACCTTAATAAATATTGTTAAAATAGTACCACTTGCTACACTTGACCATCTTGTTATTCCCTAAAGAAAAAAATTGTGGATTAAGGAATAGAACCTTATAAGCTCCTGTCTTATAATCCTTTCCCAAAATAATCCACGCCACCAATATTATCGGGTAAAACTAAGAAGTACCCCTTTGCCACTGTTAGGTTCAATATGTAAATCTTGTCTAAGTTGACAATTAATGGAATAGGATATAAGCACTCATCAGTTCGGAAAGTAACTCAAGCATGTGTATTGGTCTTGTAGGCCAAGAACAGCGTATTTCATCGATTAATTTGTGTGCTTTATCGTATTAATCCTTAATTTACAAATGTTATATATTAATTGTTGTGGTAAAATACTTAAAAGATATGTTGATTATTACTGCAAAAAGTGAATTATAATCACTAAAACAAAGCTTTAATTAAATTGTTTTAGATTGTAGGATGAAATAGTAAATTGCCAATTCATCTATATTTAAAACAGTATCGTAAAAAGAAATCATAATTTTGCAACTTTTTAGCTTTAAGTCGCTTGGAACCAATAATATTACTAGGGTAGACCTCTTTAAAAAAACTGTAAATTAATGGTCAACAACAAAGTTGCAGCCTTCCCTTCTTTTCCTCCACTAATCCTACCCGTCAAAATATCGGAAGACATATATCAATTGGCCAATTTTATATGCGGCAGTCCAAACGCCAAGCTAATACTACTGGAGATACCCAAAAAGCTGTCAATCGCAAATGGGCGTTCCGATGATCAAGTGCCCCATATGGAGGATATGCTTTCTGATCATCTGTCTAAACAACCCAATGAATTATTCATCATAGAGGACATCCAAAAGGACCAGAGCATACAAAATTGTACGGTCAATATGGACTGTGCCGACATGAAGTTTCTTGCCGTTGTTCCTATTCCCAATGCCAATGGCTCGGTGGCAGGAATACTCTGTATCCAGGATATTAATCCAAAACAACTTACCCAAGGACAGAAGAACGCTCTTAAAAATTTGGCCAATCAAACGGCTACCTTAATAGGCCTGGGGAAGGAAAAAAAACCTAAAAAAAAGACCTTAGTTCCCAAACTTGGCTATTGGAGTCTAAATTTAAAAGATTCCTCACTGTTTTGGTCGGAAGAAGTTCACAAAATATGGGAAAGGGACAAGGACAGTTTCGAATTGAACTATGCCAATTTTTTAGATACGATTCATCCGGACGACCAAGAAACCTTTGCAAGAGTAACGAACGAGGCCATATCAAATAACAGGATTCACGATTTCACACATAGGATTATCTTGCCGGATGGTTCCATTAAATGGGTGCATGAATTGGGATTGCTGGTCTTGGATAAAGCAGGTAAACCCAAAGTATTTGAGGGCACCGTACAGGACATCAGTCAACAAAAAAGAGAAGAACATCAGTGGCGTTTGGTTGAATCTGTTGTGACCAACACAAAGGATGCAGTTTTGATTACCGAAGCAGAACCCTTTGATAAGCCAGGACCTAGAATTATCTTTGTTAACGAGGCCTTTACCAAAATGACAGGATATACGGCCAAAGAGGTTATAGGAAAAACCCCCAGAATCCTACAGGGTCCAAAAACGGATAGAGAGGCTTTAAAAAGGTTGGGTGAGGCAATACGAAAATGGAAACCCTACGAACTTACCATAATCAACTATAAAAAGAACGGGGAAGAATTTTGGTCCAACTTTTCCCTAAATCCAGTTGCCGATGAAACCGGTTGGTATACACATTGGATTGCCATAGAGCGGGACGTTACCGAACAAAAAAACCAAGAACTCCAAAGAAAATTATTGGCAGACATAAGTCAACATTTTAATCAGGAAGAAACTTTGCATCTTTGTTTGACCAAAGTTCTTGAACATTTGGTGGAATTTGGAAATTACACATTTGGAGAAATTTGGCTGCCAAATATAGATGCCAACCTATTAAAACTTACTGCCAAATACACTGACAAGGAGGCCGGATATCAATTCTACAAGAACTGTAACTCTGTCGACCCATTAGCCTATGGTCAGGGCTTACCGGGAACGGTTTGGCAAACACAGCAAGTGGAGGTTTGGGATAACATAGTTAGCAACCAGGCTTTTTTAAGGGGAAAAGCCGCGGAAATATCAGGAATGGAAATGGTTATTGGGGTACCTTTAACCCACAATAATACTATAATAGGAGTTCTTGTTCTAGGTTATGAAACCGAAAATAAGCCCCTATCCTTAAATGAGGAATTATTTATTCAATTGGAAACTCATCTAGGGGCTGAAATTAAACGGAAGCGCCTAGAACTGGAATTGGATCAAATTTTTAAATTTGCCCCAGATATCGTATGCGTCACAGGAACGGACGGATATATAAAGAAGATAAACCCTGCTGGAGCAAGATTATTGGAATATTCAGAAAAAGAGCTGCTAAGCAGACCTTATCTGGAATTAATTCATCCGGACGACCGTCCGAACACTGCTGAAGCCCACAGTAAGCTAATGGACCAGCAGAAAATTAAAAATCAAGAAAATCGATATATCACCAAAAGTGGCAAAACCATTTGGCTAAGTTGGACCGCAAGTCCTTCTCCTGAAGATGGATTAATTTTTGCCATTGCCAAGGACATTACAAAAAATAAAAAGCTACGTGAACTATTAAATATGGCCAATAAATTGGCACAAATTGGCAGTTGGGAATTGGACTTACTAACCAATACAGTTTACTGGTCCGATATTACCAAGAAAATTTATGGCGTGGATAATGAATACCAACCAAGTTCTGAACAGGCCAAAGGCTTTTATCAAATAGAACCCTATGCCAGCAAATTATCGGCCTATTTTAAAGAAGCAGTAAATAAAGGGGAAGCCTGGGATATTGAAATGCCTATTGTTACGGGAAATGGATTGGAACAATGGGTAAGAATGATTGGAAATTCTGAATTCAAAAATAACCATTGTATCCGGATTTACGGAAGTATCCAAAACATACACGAACTTAAAGTGGCCCAGTTGGCATACAAAAAAGCCTTTAACGAAAACCATAAAATATTGGAAAGTATAGGGGATGCCTTTATTTCCGTGGATAAGAATTGGGCTGTTAACTATTGGAACAAACAGTCAGAAGAACTACTTGGTATGAGTAGAAAAGATATCCTAGGTAAACAATTATGGGAAATAATCCCGGATAGTTCAGATTATGATTTTTATAAAAATTTAAAGAAATCACAGCATAATAAAAAGAAGATAACCTTTGAAGAGTTTCATCCTGAATTTAATTTATGGTTCGAGGTCAATGCCTACCCTTCCATAAACGGAATCTCCATATTTATTAAAGATGTTAGTGCTCGTATAGCTGCAGAAGAAAATATTAAACTATCCAACGAACGTTTTGAAAAAGCAACTGAAGCCACCAATGATGCCATTTATGACAGGAACTTAAATGATAATATTTTATTCTTTAGCAAAGGCTTTAAAACCTTATTTGGTCACGATATAAACAACAGTTCGGATAACCTTCAACTATGGAAAAGATTACTACATCCAGATGATGCTCAATTGGTGCAGGTATCCTTTAATGAAGCCCTAAACAACCAACAAACCAAAAAATGGGAGGCAGAATACCGATTTCAGAAAGCAAATGGTGAATATACCCATGTAAGAGACATGGCCATTTTGGTAAGAAACCCATTAGGTAAAGCAATCCGTATCGTAGGTGCCATTTCCGATATTGGTCTGCGCAAAATGCATGAGGAATCATTAAAGAAGTTAAATCAGGAATTAAAGGAATACAGTTTTAATATTGAAGAACAAAACAAAAAATTCAAGGAAATTGCATGGACCCAATCACATATTGTTCGGGCACCGGTAGCAAGGTTGATGGGAATAATTGAATTGTTCAAGGAGGACATGCTTGAATTCTCGGAAAAAGAAAAAATGCTGGATCATATTCTAGATTCAGCCCATGAAATTGATGATATAATCAATGATATTGTTCAAAAGTCCAGATCGATTATCAATATTCAAAATAAGAATGAATCATAGCCCTGATTTAAAGGTCCGTAAATTTCACCTCTAGGGACCTCTATCGTTCTCCGATAATTGCAACAACCTTCTCCATAACCTCATCCCTACCCAATAAAACACCTGTAATCGTTGGTTGCACCTGGTAATGGGGTACAATTCCTCTATCTATAAATTCATAATCTTTAACCGCTGTATAATAGGCCATCAAAGGAATCCCCAGTTTCAACTTGGAGTTCGGGAGGGTTACTATGGCAAATGCGCCACTATTATTCCCGTAATATCCACCACCGGTTTCATCCCCTATGAATGTGGCTCTATGTAAGTAATGTGCTACGGCACTGAACTCGGAGGTTACCGAGAAACATGCGCCATCTATTAGTACAAATACCTCACCGGTAAACCGATTCTCTTGAGGGATTTGAATATGTAGGTTTTCATTGTGTTCCCATCGAAACTCCCCATCCTCGGTCTGGGTAATCAATGACCTTAACTGATCATAACCCTCTGGTAATTGGGCATGCTCCATAAAAGAAAATCTTTCGTTGGTTGCCAGTACAAGTTTATCGTAATACCTAAATTCGGTATCCATTAAATAGGACAATAACAAGGTTCCATAGCCATCCTTCCCTCCTTCATTACCTCTCAAATCCAATATTAAATTCTGAATGTTTTTATCGTTGATAGTAGCAAAAGATTGCTTCAAAAACCCTTCAAAATTATATTTCTCGTCGTTTGGCCAAAACGTTCGTAATGTCAAGAGAGCGGTATTCCCATCCTTGAACTCCAATTGATAAGGTATTTCATTCATTTCTTCGTCATCAATTTCCTTTATCCTTTGGTAAGAGACCACCGGTAGATCCATAATACCATTCCGCCGGTGGTCCATATATGTAATACTAATTTTGTCTTGGCCCTTTCCTTCCTCCAAATAAAAATTAGAAAATAAGGCGCTGAAGTATCTATTCAGTTCATAATACTTGAAGCTCTGGTTATGTCCGTCAGAAAACAGATTGTTCAACAACCCGTTAATAATATCCTTTATCGCCATACCATTTATAGCGATAATTTCCGTTCCTGGTTTAATTTTAATGGAACTGTCATAGCTGGAGAGCACATAAGCTTTATGTCCTTCCAAAAATAATTTTAAGGGAAATAGGTTTTCCGTATTGTAATAATATATAAACCCATTATCCTCTGAAGGCATTAGCTTGGTGTGTCCACATCCAATTTTTGCCACTATAGGATTCAATTTCTTATAAAACTCCTGCTGGGTCAGTGGTCCAGCGAGCGCTTTGGCAACCACATTAAAGCTGTCATCCAAAACAGATTTGTCTTCATATCTATAGATCCCGGGGTGTGCCTCCTCCAATGCCGTCCTGAATAGTTGAAAATCTTCCTTTAACTGGGGAAGTGTTAAGACACTTTGTCCTGCTACGTTCAGGCCGCCAAAGAGTTGAGCAAACATAAAACCACACTGTAATATTACTTTTGCTTTCATAAATTTTAATATTTCAAATGATTACACCCAAAAAATACCCTCTTCACATAATCCCATCTTATGGACGTCCCCAGTGTAGAGAAAACTAATATTCAAGTTTACAAAGGTCAAGATATAGGTAAGACCATGCAATCACATAAGAATGTGGTATTTAATTAGGGGGATTAAAGACTTGGCAAATAATCATTAAATAATTATGTCGCCATAATCTATTTCCAGATTTGAGAAAGTCCATTTTCACATATATATGCTATTTCCTGAATTGCCAACTTGGTCTACATTTGTCCTGTTCGATTGCTTGGTTGTTTAAGTAAATTGAAAAAAATTCCTTAAACAGCTAAGCTCATTAAAATGAAAAGGGTTTATTCATCAATCAAAAAAAATCACCATCATGTTAGCACTTTTTATTCTTCTATTAAAATTATTAATGGACCTGTGGATTACAATATTATTTTAAATAAAACTTGAATCTATAACCACATGAAACGACTTCCTAGACAACAAATCATTTAAGATTTTTTATAGATTGGATGTCAAATCTTTGCGTAATTTTAATATAAACCATGTGGTTGCATGAGCATAAGAATTCTTTTTTGCTTGTTATGTTTCCAAACCTATATTTTTGGACAGAACTCTTATGTTTTCAATAGATTTTCTACCGCAGATGGTTTGGCCACCAACAAGGTGAAATGTGTTTGGCAGGACCCAAAAGGTTTTCTCTGGATTGGCACCGAGGTGGGTATACAGCGTTTTGATGGCAGAAAATTTTTATCCTATGTTGGTCCTGAAAATTACCAGCTACCTCCAAGCATCGGCGTTGATCAAATTTTAGATGCTGGCAATGGCGACCTATGGCTCTTGCAAGGAGGACAGATCGGGAAATTCAATACTGTAGATTTTCATTATACCTCCGTTCCAATTCGAAGTTTTGGCAGCATCCCCCCTAGATCAGAATTCAAGCTCTATGTAGACAGTAAGAATCAAGTATTCTTATGCGCTTCCAAATATGGCCTATTATGGTACGATGACAATTCCAAGTCATTTGTAGAATCCAATTTACCTATAAAAATTCCCAGAGGTTGGGGAGTTATATCCCTTTTTGAGGATAAGGAAAAAGGGGAATATTGGATCTGTAGTGAACAGGGTCTTGCCGTATACCGTAGTGCCAGTGGGGAGGTATTTCACAGGCACAATAATCCGGAGGGCATACCCCTATTGAACGACAAGGCAATTACAAACTCCGGGGATTTTATTAAAGACAAAAATGGTACTTGGTGGCTTACGTATTGGGACTACAGTCCACACAAGGAACACCCCGTTCTTCTACATTTCGACCCAAATACCAACAAAATCCTACCGGATACCTTGGGAAGCAAATGGGCTACAAATAAATATACGGTTCTAAAGCAAATTCTGGAGACCAGTTCCGGACAGATATGGATAGGAGGGGAAAATTCATTGTTGAGCTATGACAATGACCTTCAAGGTTTTTACCAACATCTTAAGTCAAACCCTCTCGAGTTCGACATTAAATGTAATCAGACAAGACATATCTTTGAGGACAGGGAAGGCAATATTTGGTTGAGTACGGAGAATGGGCTTTATGTTATGAATCCCAACCAGAAGGATGTTTACAGTCTTGTGGTCATTGATGGCCTAGGGCTGGACTCACCTGTAAATGCCATACTGGAAACCCAGGACAAGGAAAACTGGATTGGAACTTGGGGCAAGGGTATTCTATTTTATAATGATAATTTCATAAAATTGGATGCTAATCCCTATGTGGGACTGGGGAATGAATCCATAACCAAATTCTCTGCCATCTGGGACCTTCAACAGCACAGTGAATCCGGATATGTTTGGTCTGCCTGTCAAGGAGGCGCATTGGCCGTTTTTGACCCTAATAATAAAAAGGCTTTACACTGGTTGCTTCCACCTGTTTTTAGTAATTCTACCATTCGGCAGTTAAAAGAAGACCACAATGGAAACCTTTGGTTTGGTACCCAAAGCGGGCGTTTGGTAAAATGGAACAAAAGCGATCCCATTGCCGATGAAAACTTTGAGGAGTTACATCATTTCAACACCATTATTTACAGACTCCATGTAGATGATCAAGGTAGGTTATGGGTGGGGACGCACAAGCAAGGCGTATATGTTATTGATGTGAACACCAATGAGATCTTATTTCATTTTAATAAGGAGTTTAGTGACAGTTATGGGATTGCGGACAATACTATTTTCGATATCCAGCAATATAATGACAGTGTTTTTTTCTTGGGGACCGAGGCATTGAATATACTCAACATTAAAACTGCCAAGGTTAAAAAAATTACTTCCTACGAAGGCTTATATGGATCAAGGGTGTTGCAACTGATGATTGATCACGAAGGCATTGCTTGGATGATTACCAGCAATGGTCTTAGCAGTTATAACTACGACAAGAATATCATTAGTTCCTATAGCAACCTCCATGGGGTAATCTATGCGGAAAAGACCAACAGTGCCAAATGGATGATGCAAAACGGGGAGATATGGTTTGGTGGTGAGGATGTAGTGTTTGGTTTTTCGCCCGAAAAGCTGAATTTTAAACATAAACCCCCAAAAGTGAGCATTACCGATTTTAAGCTGTTCAATACTTACTTGCCTGTAGATTCGATAATGACCCAAAAAGAAATCATTTTTAATCACTATCAAAATTCATTTACTTTCTATTTTTCCGCCCTGAGCTTTTCCCATCAAAAAAAGTTACAATACTTCTATCGCATTCCGGGAGTTAACAAAGATTGGGTAAAGGCCGAAAGAGATCTGGCAGCAACCTATACCACTATGCCCTCAGGAAAATATACCTTCCAAGTAAAATGTATGAACCTGCAGGGACTTGAGCCCGATGAGATCACCAGTGTCGATTTCCGAATACTGCCGCCATTCTATCTCACTTGGTGGTTTATCTCCTTAATCTCATTAACGGTAATTGGAATTGCCTATTTTATGTATCGACTTAAGGTAAACCGCATATTGGCGGTTGAAAACTTAAGGAACAAAGTGGCAAGAGACCTACATGATGACATGGGCTCTACCCTGAGCACTATAAACATCCTCAGTTCTATGGCCAAAAGCAAAATGAACCATGATACCGTAACCAGTGGCAACTACCTTTCTAAGATTACCGATAACAGCCAAAGGATGATGGAGGCCATGGATGATATTGTTTGGAGCATTAAACCGGACAACGATAACATGCACAGGGTAATTGCAAGGATGAGGGAATACGCTACTGGGATTTTGGAGGCGCGGAACATAGAGTTCAACTTTGAGGTAGATGATAAAATAAATGATTTAAAACTGGATATGGAAGCTAGGCGCGACCTCTTTCTAATTTTCAAGGAAGCCATCAACAACATTGCTAAATATTCCCAAGCCAAACGGGCAGAGGTGCTTTTTACCTATCGGGATAGGTGGTTAAAATTGCAGATCATGGACAACGGAATAGGCTTCGAGGTAGAAAAAGTAGATAATGGAAATGGTCTGGACAATATGGCTAAAAGGGCATCCAATCTAAAAGGACAATTGAAAATAGACAGTAAGACAGATCTGGGAACAGAAATCTGTTTGGGCATACCGGTAAGATAAAGGTCTTTTTAACATATTTATGTGATTTTATTTTATGGGATTCGGACTTAACTTTACAAAAAGCGACAGTTATGATAAGTGTAGTAATCTATGAGGATAATCCCCAATTTCGTGAGGGACTTACCATGTTGATCAATGGTAGCGATGGATTTTCCGTTTTGGCAACGTACAAAAATTGCAACAATGTTGCCGAAGAAGTGAAAAAATGGTCACCCGATGTAGTATTGATGGATATCAACATGCCAGGGACAGACGGACTGGAAGGCCTTAAGAAAATAAGGGCAGTAGATGCAGAAGTTAAAGTATTGATGCTAACCGTCTTTGACGACAATAAAAATGTTTTTGAGGCTTTGAGAAACGGGGCCAATGGTTATTTGTTGAAGAAGACCCCTCCGGCCAAACTATTGGAATATATACAAGATGCCACCTTGGGGGGTGCTCCCATGACCTCCTCCATTGCCACACAAGTACTAAAGATGTTCCAGGTAATTCCGCAGACCAAGAACCAGGACTATTGCCTTAGTGAACGGGAAACACAGGTACTGCAACTTTTGGTAGATGGGTTCAGCTATAAAATGATTGCTGCAGAGCTCTTCATCGCAATAGACACCGTACGGTCGCACATTAAAAAAATCTACGAAAAACTTCATGTTAACAGCAAGAGTGAAGCTGTAGCAAAGGCTTTTAAGGATAGGCTATTATAACATAAACTTGATTTAAACCTACAAATTAGCGCTCAAATTCACATACTTATGCGATTGTAGGTACTAAAGTTCCTGACTTCCTTTGTCCTGAAAAAAATTGAAACAATAACTCAATATCAGGATAATGAAAACAAATCTAATTCTACTTACCATCTTCTTCTTAATGATAATTGGCTGTTCTGAGGACGACAGCAGTGAAATTCCAGCAAACACTTTGGAGGCAAAGGTTGTCAGCGAGTATCAAGGAGAAATCCTTACCGGTGAGACCTTGGTCTTGGATGGATCCAAATCCAAGGATAAGGCTGGTAAACCATTCCAGTACTTATGGAAAATAAAGGCCAAGCCCAACGGCAGTTTAACCGAGTTGGAGGAAGAAGTAACGGCCAAACCTAAATTTACCCCAGACAAAGCGGGGAATTATTCGGTGGAACTAAAAATTTTCAATTCCGAATTCTATGATACGGATGAACTTGCCATTTTAGTAAAAGACAGAGAAAACCCTCCCTTACAGGAAACTATAATTATTTCGGAAAACATTACGGAACGTCTTCATTTGGCCAATGTATTTGAGGACCCTGGCAAATTCGATTATTTGGTAACAAGTGATATACATGTAACGGCCCTACTTACCATAGATCCAAACGTAGTTATTGCCTTTGAACAAAATACCGCTATGTATATAGACAATCCTGGGGCCATCATAACAACCCCAGCGGCCAGCTCGTTTATCACCTTTACGGGTAAGAATAAGGTTCCTGGCTATTGGAAGGGATTGATTATAAATTCCAATAGTCCCTTAAACAAGTTAGACCGGGTTACCATTGAATACGGAGGTGGTGCCATTGCCCATGGTATGGAGGTTGCTACTGGTTTGGGTATCGCCAACGAGGGTCCGGGCCACCTTAACCTAGTCTCCTCGATTATTCAGTATAGTGCTGCCTTTGCCATGGCCGTTGAAGTTGGAGCTAAGTGGAACACCGAATCCTTTAATGCCTATAGGAACAACAAAAAAATTATGAGGATACCTGCCTCACAGTTTGGGGTTGTATCCAGCTTGTCCGAATTTCAAAATAATGAAGAAGACAATATAGAAATCATCGGTGACCAAATCGATGATACTGAAGAAACCGTATGGAGCGATTTTTACAACGGCTCGGGTCTTTCTTTAGATGCAAAATACATTGTAAAGGGAAAAGTAGAGGTTATTTCCGGGCTAAGGATTTTGGGTGGCCTTGAATTGTACATGGACAAGGACTCTGAAATCAACATTACCAAGAGAGGCTATTTAATTGCCCTTGGCAGTCCTCAGGACCCCATTAAATTCCTTGGAAATGAATCCGTAAGCGGAGGTTATTGGAAAGGTATCTCCATTATGTCCAACGACATGAAAAACGAATTGGACAACGTAGAAATACACAATGCCGGAAGCGAAATTATGGACGGATTGCAGTATAAGACTGCCGTTGGATTGGGAGGGGCCAATGAGGCTAAATTAAAGTTATTTAGCTCCAAAATCGTAGGCAGTGGTGGCAATGGAATTTACCTTGAAAACGGCGCTGAACTTGTACACATAGACCAAATTAGGTTTCATGAAAACCAAGGTCCGGCCATTACCATGGCTGCCAACCAGGTGAAAAAACTTAACAATGCCACAGGAATGGAATTTATAGGCAACGGTCATAATGGAGTTGAAATTCTAGGATCTACTTTGTTCAGTCCGGATGGAAGCGAGACTGTTTGGCCCTCCCTGCATTTTGGCGCTAGCTATTTGGTGAGTGGCAATTTGGGCATCCAATCCGGCTTAAAAATACTTCCCGGAGCTGTATTTAAGTTTGCCGAAGATAAAATGTTAGGGGTGTTCCCAAACGGATATTTAATTGCCAAAGGCACAGATACCAACAAGATTGTTTTTACTGGGGCCAATGCCAGCAAAGGTTTCTGGAACGGAATCCGTATTCAATCGGACAACATTAAAAACCTGCTAGACCAAACGGAGGTGCTCTACGCCGGAAAATCTGAAATGCCAGGGGTAGGCAAAATAGCTAGTATTGGTCTTGACGGGGATTACTTGGCCAATTTAACCATCATAAATTCAAAAATTGCTCATGGACATGGCTACGGAATTGCCTTGGAAGACAACAGAACGTCCTTGAACTCGGATTATGACATAGTAAATATTTTTGAGGACCTAAGCCTTGGAAATGTATCCCTACCCTAATGAAATATGGTATATATAACGTGCCTATCCTTTTTCCATTATTAACAATGAGCGGTATAAAATAAATGTTATTTAGGATGTGATTGGCGGCATAAATTGGATAGGGATCCATCAATCTTCCACATACATATGCGATTGTGGGCCGTGGAATTCCAAACGATCTTTGTTTCAATTATTAATCAAAAAAAATAAAGTCATGAAAGCATTTGATAATTACCGAAGAATACCCACAGAATCTAATAAACATGTCTTCTTTTCAAAAACGAAATACGGCAAAAGAAGTCAATGGTCGGCCTTAAGACGTTTCACGGCCGCTTATTAAAAATAGAAAAATGGTGGTGTCTTAAGCACCATTTTAATTTAAAAAAAATCTCAAAATAAATGTACTATGAAAAATCTAGGTATTGAATTTTACAGAAAATGTATATACGTTATATATACCATTTTTCTAATCTATTTACTGATATCAGCAAAGAAATAATCAATCTAAAAAAACAAGAAATGGGTTCTACATCAAAAATAAGTTTAGTAATTGCCTTTTCTATTCTACTATGGTCCTGTGAAAAGGATACTATTACGGCCTCCTCTGAAATTACCACTAAGGACTTTGAATTCTCTGGCTATACTTCCTTGGAAGTTAATGATAATTTTAAGGTATACATAGACTTTTCGGAAACCGAGGAAAAATTGAGAGTTCAGGCGAACGACAATCTTCACGAATATGTCATAGTAAACAAGGAAAGCAACAAGTTAACCGTGAAACTGGACAATGATCTTAGCATAAAAGGAAAGGAAACCTTAAACGTGTTTATTACCACCAAGAAAATCAATAATTTTACTATTAAGGGTAACACAAAATTGGTATTGGAAAATCTTTTGGAAACAGATAATCTAAAAATACATCTAACAGGGAATACCTTTATTTCCGGCCCTTTGGAGGTAGAAAGCCTTGATGTGGATGCCACAGGAAACTGTATGGTAGATTTTTCAGGAAGTGTAAAAACTATGGATGTGGAGCTAAAAGGGAACTCTGAAATATCAGATTACGACCTCAGCATTGAAACGCTAAAAATTGACCTCTCCGGTAACAGCAATGCCTATCTTACGGTAAACAATTCCATTTCAGTCGATGCCAGTGGAAATAGTGTGCTATCCTATAAGGGCAATGCCACCATTATACATCAGAAATTGTCCTCAAGTTCTAAAATCGTAAAAAAGGATAATGGTTAGGATTCAATTTTTTGATATCACAACAATCTGTGTGGAAAAAGAAAAGACAAACGCTTAATATCCATTGATGAAGGTATAATGCAGATATATTTGCTCAAACCCAAATCATAAGTAATACGTACCTGGGAATAGGTGGTTATAATATCCCTAAGAAAACTTGAGCAATATAGCGCCCGTGTATTTTGCAATTAGTAGCAATCTGCATGGGCTTTGCTATTTTATTAAATTAGTTCAGCGGTAAGGTAAAATTAAAATCGCTTCCTTTACCTTCTTCGCTTTCCACCCATATTCTACCGCCCAGCTTTTCAATAAATTCCTTACAGAGCACCAATCCAAAACCCGAGCCTTTTTCATTTAAGGTACCTGGCAATGGTGTATTGGCAGTTATATGAAATAAATTATCAAGTGTTTTGTCATCCATTCCAACACCACTATCAGAAATGGTCACTTTGACTTGGTTTTCTTCCTCGACGGCAGAAATACTAATAGTGCCACCTGGTTTGCTATATTTAATAGCATTGGATACAAGATTCCTCATGATGGTCTTTAGTATTTTAATATCCGAAACCACCTCAATATCAACAGATTCGATGACATTTATAGTTATACCTTTTGTTCTCTCAATGGATCTTGAAAGATTCAATATTTCCTGGATAACATTAGCAATACTAATTTTCTCTGATTTAAAGCTGATTTGTCCGGACTGTGATTTTGCCCAGTCCAATAAATTTTCGAGCAAAACAAGGGTATTTCTGGCAGTAGATTCTATTAGGCCTAAATACTTTTCAGAATTTTCAACTTCCGATTTTTCAATGGCAATATTCAAAATCTCGCATAATGCTAAGATATTATTGAATGGACTTCTTAAGTCATGGGCTATAATTGCAAACAATTTATCCTTGGTAGCATTGAGTTCCCTCAATTGAACTTCACTATCTTTTAATGCCTGTTCTGCCAATTTGCTTTCAGTAATATCTCGTATTACCCCAACCAAGAATTTTTTATCATTGGTATCAATAAACCTTGATTTCCTGGTAGAAAGAATTTTCTTCCTGTTTTCCTCTATGGTAAGGGACTCCTCATTAATGATATCAGTTCCCTCCAAAAGTACCTGCTTATCAATACTTAAAAAACTTTCCCTCTCATCAACAGGCACATTTTCTGCCAAGGTTTTTCCTATTATTTCAGCTCTTGGAAGATTGAACAGATCGCAAAAGGCATTATTTACAAGCAGCAGCCTACTATCATCGTCCTTTACAAATACCGCGTCCCCCATATTATTAAGAATGGTATTGGCGTATTTATCACTTTCCTCTTCCTTTTCTTCTTCACTATGAAAGGATAAAAGAGATTGAAGTATTTCATTCTGTTTTTGGAGTTCAGTAATCTGATCCTCCATTTCGCGGTAGGACTTGTCCTTATTCTTCTTATGGCGCTTAAATCGGCTGTGTAAAGGAAACCACATCAAATTATTACTTTTTTAGGCTAAGACCGTAAAGCTACGATTTTCATCAATTATAATGATACCAAATTATCATAGAATTCCACTTTAAGAGTAAAAATAAGTTCAACACAGAGTTTTGGATGGGTTTATATCTAGATGGCATTCCAAATTTCTATAGACCGTCCAGCAATGTGCAGGCAAATTACCGGGGACGAGATAATCACTTTGTAAAAGTCCCTTTGACCCAAGAATGGACTTTAAAAGGGATTCGTAAATGTAAGGGGCATAGGCATAAATTTTCTCTAAACAAGAATAAACAGATTACTTCGCTGCGCCTTCCTGACGGCAGGTAAACCTGCCTGTCGGCTAGGCAGGCTCCCCTTTCTTTCGCGCCAACTGGAGCAAAATTCATTCCCCTTTTGGAACAAAGAGGGGAGCCGTTCGCTGATTTACACTCAATGATTTCTCTCCCAATAATCATTGCATTACCCTCGAACGGAAATTGTTGGTCACTTCGACAGAGTCCCTTTTCGGGACGACGAGAAGTCACACATAATAGGCTGGAGTTACTTGTGTGATTTAGCTCATGCTGCATTTATTTTAGGAGTATTCCGGACCTTTCGGTTGAGCTACTTGTGCAATTTAGCTCATGCCGTATTTATTCTAGGGGTATTCGTGAACCTTCGCTAAAGCTACGGTTTCTCCTCACTATCGTTCGTTCGAAATGACTGTTTCGGCAACTTTCAACTTTTAAACTTTCAATATAAGTCTTTAGTCTAGGCCCTAGCATCTATACTCTAGATTCTTACTTCTCTCACTACTCAATTTTCATTACTCATTACTCATTACTCTCTACTACCCCACCTATTCGATTTCTACTCCGCCTGTCTGCCGATAGGCTGGCTCAATCTTCGTGAGGACTTTTGACTTATAGATAGCGATGTACCCAATAAGAATCTAATAGATACCATTTGATATCCTTAATTTAAGGACACCTTTATGCCTGAAATAAAATAATCTGGATTGTCCGTCCCAAAAGCCATAAAAACGTACAGCGTATTATTTTTGATAATTGGGGAGACAAAGGCCCCTAGGTGATCCCAAGCCCAATCATATTCAGGGTACTTGTTGTGCAATTGCACTGGGTTTACCAATAATGGACTTCTACTATCATGGTCCCAGCTACCTCCGTTCCACTTCACCAGTCCGTATTCCCTATTCCTCGAAGTTAAATAGGTAGACCCTAACTCTTCACCCCCAAGGAGTATGTAGAGTTCCGAATTAAATTCCAAATATGCCG
Organism: Arenibacter sp. F26102; assembly: GCF_023015865.1. Taxonomy (GTDB): domain Bacteria; phylum Bacteroidota; class Bacteroidia; order Flavobacteriales; family Flavobacteriaceae; genus Arenibacter. The sequence goes on from NZ_JALKBC010000011.1 coordinate 117,107, forward strand.
CATCATCCGCTTTTCCCCTTAAATAACCACTGCTAGTATTTCCTTTGTGAATAATATTGGAAGAGATAATACTTTGATTAAAATTCAGGGCATCCAACAAATTTGAAGCAACGATCTCATGGATTTCCCGATCAATAAAACTTGGATTTCTTCGGTGAAATAATATTCTGTACTCATTATTAAATTTTGTTATGGCCAAAGGAAAACTGTTTTGATCCAAGCCGTTCCATTCCGGAATCATAATTTCGGTTGGCTGCTGCAAAATGTTCAAATCTTCATCCAAAATCATATAGGCAGAAGTATAATTATTGTTCGGCTGCTGTACCCCTAGCAACACCAGTAAACTACCATCTTCCAACCTAAACGGATTACCCGTGGAAAACACGTTACCATTTGCTATGGCAAAGGGAATGGTCATGGTCTCCAATACCAAGTCATCATGAAAGGTCCAATCTTCTAAATTAGTACTGCTGGCATAATAAATACTTCTTTTGGTATGTGGACCGAATACTACAGGAGTCAATAGAATATAGGTGCCATCTGATTTTTCAATGATACCGCCTGGTTGAATATAATGGAGATTTTCTTCGGATGCTACGGTAGGATAAGGGCTAAATATTGGCCTATCATTTATAATTTCGTAGTTGACAAAAGGATTAAAAAATTCCAAGGTCGCACCTATTCTGGTATTTAAACTTCCCAGATAGGTATTACCTAAGCTGATCCAACCCTCCGTTGTATTTACACTTACAATTTCAACTACAGTTGAAGCTTCACCATTTTGGGTTACAAACCAACTTTGATTATTGGTGCCCTGCACCAATAGGTTTTCCAAGTATGAATAATTGGTTTTGATCCTGTTATTTACCTGGTCATATTCTGTTATCTGAATGGGGTACTTTCTGTCGATATTACTGGATCTGTCGGAGATTAGACTGTTGGAAAAAAAGCTGTTCAAACTCCCGGCCGGAAAAACCTCTTCTGGCAATAATACCTCTTCCACAGGCACTTCCTCCTCCTCTTCTTCTGGCAAAGTTTCTTCCTCTGTTGGTATTTCTTCTACATTTGTCACTGGGATAACATTGTCCGAATTACAAGCAATAATCAATAACAGTATTGTATAAAGTAGTAGTTTTTTCATTAACTGGGTTGGTAGGTTACCCTAGATAGGATAGGTTGGAAGATGGAATTAATTCCTTTATATCCCGGGAATATTGGGGTCATATTTGGTTTAAAGATGGGGTTGGTTTTATATGAACGTAAACATACGTTGTTTTAGTGGAACAACGCAGAACAAAATTAAAGTCGGTTCATGTTTCCATCAAGGGTCAAAACTTCTTATGAACATACCTTAGAAGAATATTGACTACTGAACACTCCCGAACCCCGCCAAAATACAGGGCAGGTACTTCCACTAAAAAAACGGTACATGTTCTCTTAAAAGGGGAATTTGTTGCGTTCTGATAACAAACAGATTGCCGCGCTGCGCTCGCAACGACGACAGCAAGGGCTCCTTCCCTTGGTTAAGCCTGTCCCGCGTTTTCCGCGGGAGGACAAGGTGGCTTCGCCATAAGCGAAGACGGAAGGGATTGAAAGTGCGGGCCTTGGGATTAGGACAATATATAGAGGACCTGACGGCTGTTAATAATATTAAACTAACATATTAATATTGCCTAGTGGCTAATGGCTTTTGCCTGAAAAACACCGACCACCGATTACTGAAAATTATGCACTACTCAATTCTCAATACCATCCATCCAATGCCAAATAAGTTTCATTCCAAAGAAACCCGTTCCCATCCCGCTTCAGGGAGTTCGTAGCGATCCAATTTCATTACCTTTCTTTCTCCATCGTAATATTTATATACCAAATACACACAATCATCCGAACTTTCAATATAAAATAGGCCCAAGCGCTTTGGAAAGGGGAGTCGCATCAACTCGCATTCCTTGTTCAATTGGTGCGCACCTATTTCCATTAGCAGGCGTTTAATGGCATATCGATCATGATTTCTGTACACAATATTTTTCATTATTTGGAAATAATCCTATTTTATGGATATTTTCCAAATTTACGATTTTTTGATTTTGAAGTCAATCCAGAAAAGTTAAATTCTTAAATTAGGGTAAAACTATTATTATGTGTTTCGGTACCAGGGTAACCACCTCCATAAAGGATGTGGAGAAATTTTATAATGTTTCCAAATTAATGGGCAAGACCCCAATAGAAAGAGAACTCACCTATCACCATGCCAATGGATGGGCACATCCCTTGTTATGGATCATTCCCCAAGAAAGTAGTGGCCATATTACCCCCTCTATGTGGGGCATAATGCCACAGAACTCCACAGGGGCCGATTACAAAAATTATTACAAGGAGGCCGCCAAGTTTGGGGCGGGACTAAATGCCCGATCGGAAAAACTTTTTGATCATTTTATTTACCGCTTCAGTGCCATGACCAAGCGTTGTGTAATTCCCGTAAACGGATTTTATGAACCCCATACGGCACCCAAAAAGTTTAAGATTCCTTTTTATTTTGAACGAAAAAATGAGGCCCTTATGAGCCTGGCCGGACTCTACACTACAACCAAGGACGGTTATAACACCTTTACCATCTTGACCAAGGCCGCCACTCCCCTCTTCAAGAAAATCCACAATACCAAAAATAGGAGACCCATAATTTTAAGGGACGAGGATGTGGACGTTTGGTTGAACAACGACCTAAACGAAGAAGAAATCCGTAATGTCATGGAAGATGATATGGAGGATGTGGCCATAAAGGCCTATCCTATAAGCAAGGATCTTTACAATCCAAAAGTAGATTCCAACAGGGAAGATATTATTGAGAAAGTACAATACGAGGAATTGGAGATTGAGTATTAGGATTACTACACAAAAGATAGATAGGCACATGAATCTTACAAAAACCAAAATACCGCAGTGATAAACTTTCCTACAGATATACTGGCAATAGAAAACAGGATACGACAAATAGATCCTGTAAAATATTCCAACACCCGAAATCATAAAGATGGAGCGGTAACCCACTTGAGCCCTTATATCTCCAGAGGTGTAATATCAACAAGACAGGTTTATCAGCACATAAAAACGTTGGACCTACCTTGGTACAAAACGGAAAAACTAATTCAAGAGTTGGCTTGGAGAGATTATTGGCAACAAGTTTGGGTAGCAAAAAAAGAGGATATCAGGCAAGATTTAAAAAACATACAAACTCCCATATCAAATTATCAAATACCAAAGGCTATTCTACATGCCAACACCGGTATTGAGGAGGTGGACATTGCCATAAAACAACTCTACACTTTGGGATATATGCATAACCATATGCGCATGTATGTGGCATCAATTTGTTGCAACATTGCCAATTCACATTGGTTAGAGCCTGCCAAATGGATGTATAGTCATCTACTGGATGGTGATCTGGCCAGTAATTTTTTAAGTTGGCAATGGGTGTCAGGTGCATTTTCCAACAAAAAATACTATGCCAATCAGAACAACATTAACAACTTTTTTAAAAGCACCCAACAAAACACTTTTTTGGATGTTGAATATAGCGCATTTGGTAACCTTGACATCCCCGAGATATTAAAGGAAACCGTTCCTTTTGAGTTTGATATGAAGCTTCCCGATACTGGAAACCCGACGCTGGAAAAGAATAAAGCAACTTTAATTTATAACTATTACAATATTGATCCGTATTGGTATAAAGACCAAGAGGTACAACGGGTTTTTTTAATAGAACCCTCCTTTTTCGCCAAAAACCCGGTGAATCAAAAATGTATTAATTTCGCCATTGAACTGACAAAAAATATAGAAGACACAAAACTATTTGTTGGGGAATTTTCCAAATTAACCGAGTTCGTAAATCCTGACCATATTATTTTTAAAGAGCACCCTTGTAACCGTCATTACCAAGGTAAGGAAGTACCCAGGAAATGGATGAGTTCTTTAACAGGTTTTTACCCTTCATTTTTCTCTTTCTGGAAAAAATGCAAAAAGGAATTGTAGGTTTCAAAAAATAATTGCCGGAGCCATAGTTTATAGGTGTGCGGGACTTCATAATTTATGATCCTGGAATTCATAAAAAGAAAAGGCAACGCCCCTTGGAGTTCTGACCTATTTTTAGTAGCCTATAACATTACCTATGGGAGATTTTGCGTTGAAAACAAAAGAACATGTACTATTACTACAATGAAAAAAAGTGATCTGCCCATAAAAATATGTCCGGTATGCAAAAGACCATTTGCTTGGCGTAAGAAATGGGAAAAAAATTGGGAAGATGTAAAATACTGTAGCGAAAGGTGTAGACGAAATAAAAACAATTATGAAAGCAATTAACCTCATATTTCCACATCAGCTTTTCGAAGAAAGCACACTAACCACAAATGGCAATGAAGTTTATTTAATTGAAGAATATCTTTTCTTCAAACAATACCTCTTCCACAAACAAAAAATAGCTTTCCATAGGGCCTCTATGAAATATTATCAGCATTTTTTGGAAGAAAAAGGCATTAAGGTCAATTATATAGAAACCAACAACAAATTATCCGATATCAGTATATTTCATGAAGAAATAAAAAGTAAAGAAATAACTGAAATAAACATTATTGACCCTGTTGATAATTGGCTAGAAAAGAGGATTAGAATCATTGCCAAAAACTATAAGCTCAATATTTTTAACAGTCCGTTATTTATTAATACAAAAGAAGACCTTTCCACTTTTTTTAGGGCGGATAAAAAATCATTCTTCCAAACTACTTTTTATAAACAGCAACGCAAAAAGATGGATATTCTTTTAGATGATGAGGACCTACCCAAAGGTGGAAAATGGACCTACGATACGGATAACCGCAAAAAATATCCTAAGGAAAAAACACCTCCGAGCATCCATTTTCCTGAGGCAACCTCTTTTTGGACCGAATCCGTATCGTATACAGAAAAACACTTTAAGGACAATCCAGGACTATTATCAAAAGAACCCATTTATCCCATAAACCATGAACAAGCCGAGAATTGGTTTGTTCAATTTTTAGAGTATCGATTCTTTGATTTTGGCATTTATGAAGATTCGATTGTAAAACAGCATTCCTTTTTAAACCACAGTATCCTTTCCCCCCTTCTAAATGTGGGGCTGATATTGCCAAACCGTGTTGTGACCCAAAGTTTGTCTTTTGCAGAAAAGGAGAATATCCCTATTAATTCCACCGAAGGTTTCATTAGGCAACTTATTGGATGGAGAGAATTTATCCGAGGAATGTATGAATGCAAGGGCAGCTACTCCAGAACGAAGAATTTTTGGGGTTTTGAAAGAAAAATACCAAAGAGCTTTTACGATGGAAGCACCGGTGTGGCGCCAATTGACGAGACCATTAAAAAAGTATTGAAGACTAGCTATTGTAACCACATAGAAAGATTGATGATCTTAGGTAATTTTATGCTCTTGTGCGAATTTGATCCAGATGAAGTATACAAATGGTTCATGGAGCTATTTATTGATGCCTATGATTGGGTAATGGTCCCCAATGTTTATGGCATGAGTCAGTTCTCAGATGGTGGCACCTTTGCTACCAAACCTTATGTAGGGGCTTCCAACTATATCAATAAAATGAGCAATTACCCCAAAGGTGATTGGGAAAAAATTTGGGACGGCCTATTTTGGCGTTTTATAGCCGAACATCAGGAATTTTTTAAATCAAATCCAAGAACCTCCATGCTATATTATAACTATAACCGGATGTCCGAGGATAAAAGAAGCCTGCATATTAAAAATGCCGAAAAGTTTATAGAAAAAATAATGCGTGCTGATTAGCCAAGCCGTTGTGTTATTCCTTCCCTAAAGCCTTCAATTAAACGAAGAAAGCGTAATTTAAGAATTTCAAACCAGATACAAATACTAACAGGTAATTGGTAGGATTAATTACTTTTCTCTATCGCAAAAGCCCTAGCCGGGTTTACGGAAATCAATAGCATAATTTCATTTTCCGTAAAACCCCCGGCCCTAAGATCAGGAAGGAGTTTGGTAAAAATATTGGTATAGGGGGCAAGGGTCTGTTCTTGCTTTTGGGGATCGTACCAACCTGCATCATGGGATATGAGAATGCGATCTAAAATACTGTGTTCTTTGGCAAACAGCAATTTCTCAAAGTGCCTGTCCACATCCCAGCCCAATCCGTCCAGACTTATCCAACAGCCCATGGCGGCCGCCTTTAGGTAAGTATTGTTATCATCTTCCGCCTGGGCATGTACCCATATAAATGAGTTTGGGGAAACTCCTATTTCCTTAAGAATCTGCAGTTGCGGCCACAAGCCCACGGCTTTTCCGGTATGGGAGGCTATGGTTAATCCCGTTTCCAAACTGCTAAGGGCAGCCGCTTTAACCAATTTCTGGTGTAGGGTATCCAAAGGGTCGGCAGTATCTACGCCAATCTTGATAAAGCCAGGTTTTATAGAAGTACCATCTATTCCGTTCTTAAATTCATTGATCCACTTATTCGCTAAATCTACAGCGCTTATTTCTTGGACATATTTGGGAAGGAATTTATTATTGCGTGCACCATACAGTCCGGTATTGGTTATGATTTTCAGTCCTGTCTTAACTGCCAGTTTTTCCAAGAGCAGCACATCCCTACCTAAGTAGTCAGGAGTGGCATCCACAAAATAATTCACTTTAAAGGCTTCCAGTTCATCCAAATTAGGAGATACTTCCGCAATAATGGCATCATGGTTCCAGGAATTGGGTTGTATACTATCGGCCCCAATAAAATCGACCAAAATATGCTCGTGTGACAACCATATTTGGGAGGAGTCTACGGGGCGAATTCCTTGTACATCCTGAATGTATGGTTGTTGCGCGAAAAATGAACCTCCAAAGGCTATCACAACAAATGAAAATAGAATAAAGCATTTTGGAGGCGCGCTCATTTTTTAAACAACATTTTTTTTACATCTAAGCCCACTTATTTCATGGCGTCCAATGCTCCGTTTACATAACCCACGCATTCGGCAAGGCCTGCAAAAACATCATCGGTATCCTTTTCAAATTCCATGGCCATTACACCTGTATAGTTAACTCCTTTCAAGGCTTTGAGAACTGCTGGAATATCCAACACCCCTCTTCCAAACTCGACCGACTTGCCATCGGCCTCCGATTTGTCCACATCTTTAAGATGGACATCATACAAGCGGTCAGCATATTTTTTAATGTTCTTTACTGGATCTAACCCCAATCTTTGTACGTGACCTACATCTATACAAAGTCCAATACGGGAGTCGAGCATTTTAATTTTATTGTAAACCACTTCAGGTGTAGGGTAAACCTCATCTCCTGGTCCATGATTATGTATTGCCAACTTTATATTGGTCTCCTTTACTTTCATTTCAACCAAATGCAATAAGTCGTGATTGGGTACTCCTATAATCATTTTCATTTTGGCCGCTTTGGCGTAACGAAAAGCGTTTTCAACTTCTTGGGCCGTTTTCATATAGACCACTCCGGCTCCATAAAGGTTTATTCCTGCCTTATCGAATTTTGCCGTTATGCTTTGGATCTCTTCCTCGCTGCTCTCCAATGGCATATGCATGCTTTTGAGCGCAATCTGCTTAAGATTTAATCGCTTGGCCATTGCCAATGTTTCATCCAAACTAAATTTTCGAGTGGAATAGGATGCCAATCCCAGGGTAAGGCTTCTTGCTTCCGTGCCTACATGACCTGACCCTAAAATATCCTTGAACGGACTAGCGGTCAAAACTGAACTAGTAGCCAATAGGCCACCAAGACCAAGTGTTTTTAAAAATGAATTTCTTGAGTATTGCATTGGATATGGTTTTAAAGTGTGGTTATTAGAACTGTCCCTAATATTACCGTAAGATATAAAATCTTTTGTGTTCTATAAACGATTGGAGTTATCTAGCTCATAAATAATATTGTCCTCATCGGCGGAGTCCTTTCTGCTTGCATTCCACTTAAAATGATTTCTAAGCAGCAATTTTTTTGAGCTTTCATTTTGTTTACTGGTGAACGCTTCCACGAATTCCAACTTCAATTGGTTGAACCCAAAGTGGAGCACTGCTTTCATAGCCTCGTCCATTATGCCCTTGCCCTGAAATTCCGGACTAAGGTCGTACCCCACTTCTGCTGTTTTACGATCCTTGGAAAAATTCCAGAGGACGATATTTCCTATCATTGCAGGATTATTTTTTATGGAAATGCACCATTGGTACAGCTGCCCATTCATTATTCCGTTGTTGGTCTTTGCTATAAAGGCGCGTGCCTTTTCCTTAGTTTCCGCAGGCTGTCTTTTAACAAACTTGTTTACCTCCTTATCCGAACGTAGATAACATATCATCTCCCAGTCCGTCTCCTCCAACCTACGTAAGAGAAGTCGGTTGGTTTCCAATTCCTGAAAATTCTCCGTTGTGGTCATTTCATAAAGATATAATCTTCTTTTTAGGTTTAGATTGGTAGGGCTATAATAAGTTCTCCTCGTATTTGTAGTAAGTACAAAATATATGTAGGAAGGAAAAGCGAATATCACCTCCTACCTATCAAATAACAATAGCCCAGTATTTAATTGGACTCTGTATACTTTTTAAAGTTATTTAGGATGGCTTGCCATCCTCCCTTTTGCATTTCCAATGAATTTTCAGATTCAGCATCAAAGCTTACTTTTACATCTGTCCTGTCCCCTACCTTATTAAAGGTGACCTTTACTTGTCTCCCATCGGACAGGGTATAGCAAAATTTCTCTCCTGGAACCACTTCATCATAAATGGCTTCAAAATCGAACCCAAAACTACCATCCTTGGCTTCCATTCGTGCCGAATATTTTCCGCCCACATGCATTTCATTTGAGGCATGAGGACATTGCCAGTCGTCCGTAGCAAAATTCCATTTTGTTATGTGATCCGGATTGGTGTAGTAATCCCAAACCTTATTTTTTTCTGCAGAGATGGTCTCTTGGACCAAAATTTTTGTCTTCTCCATCTTTACTTTTCTTTATTAGGTTGCTCCGTAGTTATTGTAAAATCTCTTCCACCCTGCCAACTAGGATACCCATAGTTATGATTAGGGGGTATCTATCAAAATTACTAAAGTTAATTATCGGAAGGAATTTTTTATAAAAAATTTGGGAAGGCGTTCAACGCAACTTTCCGTGTTCTGATTTCTATTTTATAACACAGAAATAGTCAAAAAAATCATAGTGGTAGCGGTTAGTATTAAAAGCAGGGGAACAATAAATTTTAGCCACCTATCGAAACCAATTTTTACTATTGCCAAAGCTGCCAGAATTAAACCCGTGGGATTGATCAAATGAAATAAGCCCATTCCATATAAATAAGTGTCTACTATTATTTCCCTACCTATATCAACTGTATCTGCCAAGGGGGAAAAAATAGGCATGGTCAACACCGCCATACCCGAGGACGATGGCATAAAAAATGACAGTCCCCCATAAATAAAGAGCATAACATTCGCAAATATGCCTTTGTGCATACCTTCGGTAATGGTGCTGGCATAATACAAAATGGTATCACTAATAAGTCCATCCTCCATTAAAATAGTTACTCCCCGAGCGATTCCCACTATAAATGCCACACTAAGCAAATCGGCAGCACCTTTGGCAAAGGCCTCCACGAAATCGCTTTCCTTAATTCTGCCAATAAAACCAATGATTATGGACCCTACTAGAAATGTGGCCGTCATTTCTACAAACCACCAATCCAAAAAGGAAACACCTATGATCATAACAACAAAACACAATGAAAACACTATTGTAATAATCCGCAGTCTATTGGTAAATTTCACGGTATTATCCATAGTATCCAATCCAAACAGCTTGTTGATAGTCTCTTTTTGGTCATAAATAAGTGATTTTGATGGATCGGCTTTTACCCGTTTTGCATACCTAAGAATATAAAGAATGGTAATTGTAACACATAAAAGCAACATAATCACTCGATTGTTAAGCCCTGTGGTCCAATTTATTCCCGCGGCATCCGAAGCTATTATTGTCGCAAAGGGATTTACGGTAGAACACATAGTACCTATTCCAGAACCTAGAAATACACAACTAAGACCAACCATGGCATCATACTTGGCCGCTAGAAAAACCGGAATCAAAATTGGATAAAACGCCATGGTTTCCTCAGCTAGACCAAAGGTCGTCCCCCCAAGGGCAATAAGAGTGGTTACTGCAATTATAAGAATATACTCCCGACCTTTGAGCGTTTTCGCCATCCAGGAAATTCCGGCATTGAAGGCACCTGTTAGGTTCATAATGCCGATGAGACCGCCAATAATAAGAATCAAAAAAATAATGTCGGCCGCGGCTATTATCCCCTTAATGGGCGATTTTGCCAAGGCGGCAGGTCCTTGTGGTTGAGCCTGCATTTCTACATAAGTATATGGAATGCCTATAGGTTTATAGATATCGCCGTTTGTGAATTTCTCAATAGGAATTTTTATCCCCAGGTCTTCCAAAGTTGCTTGTGTCGCCGGTAATTCCACACTTTCTTCAGGGCTTATTTTAGTAAAACTATTGCTTTTGGCATCATATGCCAGACTATCATATTTGCCAGCAGGAACAAGCCAGGTTAATATGGTAACCAATACAGCGATGAGAATAAGAATAGTTTGGGCCGTTGGAAACTTAAGTTTTTTCATGTTCAGGTTTGGTCAAAGTTTGGTAAGAGCTTAAGGTACATAATTTTCATATACCCTTTATGCTGAGCTTATTGTTCAGGATTACATTTTCTTCAAGAGGTAGAAATGTTCATTTAAGATAAGTTCCTTTTGGAGTTTAATTTTATGGTTATACGTCATGGAAAGACTAAAATAATCCTGATAATCCATTACGGAATAATTCCCTCTCTTTTGGTAAAACTCGTCCTAAACAGTTTGATAGTCGATGGCCTTGGTCTTAGCTACCTTCTCCCCAAAAAAGAGAAGCAGTCGTTTAAAGGCCAAAGATTCCTTTAATTCATCTTTAAAGGATGCACTGCCAATGATATCGCCCGTATTTTGAATGATGTTGAAGAGATTGAACAAATTATTGGTTTCTTCCCCTCCAAAAAGAACAAAACCCCTTCAATGAGTATAATGCATTTTTTGCTGCCCTTAATTGTGGTTAAGGTAATCCATAATACATCCTTATATTCCGTACTAAAATCAACTCCTATAAAATGCAAATTTCGCTTGGGAAGCACGTTGGTTCTTTGCCATTGATCTATTTTGGATTTTTCGTATTCTACAACCTCCAGTTTATCAATTTCAATGTTGATTATTTTTTTGTCCAACAGAAATGGATACATGCTAAATCCAGCTCCGAAATTAATTAATACCTCAATGCCGCTTGTTCTAATACTCTCCTTTATACTCTCCTTAATACTCTCTAAAAAATATCTGTTCCTCAAGCAATGGGTATAAGTTTCCTCTGAAGAAACCTTTTTTAGATATTCCTGTATCCATTTTTCGGTTTTGGGGTTACTCCATAAATGGGCAAAAATATCCTTGCTTAAATTTACCTCTGTAGCACGAAAGGTGGAGGTTGCAAATGCCGTTCATGTATTTCTATATTGTTAATCCAGCTTGGTTTATTCAATCTTAAAACAACACAATAAATCTGCCAATGAAATAGGAGCCAGTGAAACCTAAAGTTATAAAATCCTTTATTTTCCCGTAGAGATTATTTTCCTCCCGAGATTTATTGCATTTTTCAATTCTATTGTTCTCCCAGCTGAAGAAATACTCCTTTCCGGGCCGGGTCATAAGTTTTCTTGAACTCCCATAAGTTTTAGTTATCAAGAAATCAAATCCATCAGAAAATATTATCGTAAATTTAAAGGAACAATCACATAAAAACTATCGAAAATGGAAAATAAGACACATTCAAACCCTTCATCAAATGGTAAGGCATGGGATGTAAACGAATCGAGTGCACAATGCCCTTTTTTAAATGGAGAATTACATCAAGTAGCTGGTGGAGGTACTACCAACCGAGAATGGTGGCCAAATGAATTAAAATTGAATATACTTCGTCAAAACTCTTCTTTGGTAGATCCCATGGATCCGGATTTTGATTATGCAGAGGAGTTTAAGAAGTTAGATCTGGCAGCGGTAAAAAATGATCTTTACAAATTAATGACAACCAGTCAAGATTGGTGGCCCGCTGATTATGGACACTATGGCCCTTTCTTTATTCGTATGGCCTGGCATAGTGCAGGCACCTATCGTATACATGATGGTAGGGGTGGTGCAGGTTCCGGGTCCCAGCGCTTTGCTCCTCTAAATAGCTGGCCGGACAATGCCAATCTTGACAAGGCCCGTTTGTTACTGTGGCCCATTAAAAAGAAATACGGCAAGAAATTATCCTGGGCTGATTTATTGATATTGGCCGGGAACTGTGCACACGAATCCATGGGATTAAAAATGTTCGGTTTTGCCGGAGGACGTGAGGATATATGGGAATCCGAACAGGATGTCTATTGGGGTTCGGAAACGGAATGGATGGGAAATAAGGAACGTTTTTCCGAAAGCGGAGAATTGGAATCCCCGCTTGGAGCTGCCCACATGGGGTTGATCTATGTAAATCCTGAAGGGCATAACGCTAATCCAGACCCTGTAGAGTCTGCACATTATATACGTGAGACGTTCGGCCGTATGGCAATGGACGATTACGAAACGGTTGCCCTTATTGCCGGGGGACATACCTTTGGTAAAACCCATGGTGCCGCCGATCCCAATATATATGTGGAAGCAGAACCCGCTGCAGCAGGTATTGAGGCACAGGGACTGGGTTGGAAGAACAACTATGGAACCGGGGTAGGTGCGGACACCATTACAAGTGGTATAGAGGGCGCATGGACCAATACCCCAACCAAATGGAGTCACACCTTTTTTAAAAATCTATTTGGTTACGAATGGGAATTGACCAAAAGTCCTGCTGGAGCACATCAATGGAAGCCGAAAAACAATGCTGGAGCTGAAACTGTACCTGATGCGCATAATCCAAACGTAAAGCACGCCCCGTTTATGTTGACTACGGATCTGTCTCTACGCATGGATCCTGCATATGAGAAAATATCACGACACTTTTTAGAAAATCCCGAGGAATTTGCTGATGCATATTCACGTGCTTGGTTTAAACTGGTTCACCGTGATATGGGTCCGGTATCACGTTATCTTGGACCAGAAGTGCCTAAGGAAGAATTAATATGGCAAGATCCGGTGCCTGCGGTTGATCATGAATTGATCAATGATAAGGACATTGCCGATTTGAAATCAAAAATTTTGGCGTCAGGTCTTTCTATTTCACAATTAGTATCAACTGCTTGGGCATCTGCTTCAACTTTTAGAGGCTCGGATAAACGAGGGGGAGCAAATGGAGCACGTGTTCGTTTAGCTCCACAAAAAAATTGGAAGGTAAATAACCCTACTCAATTGGCCCATGTGTTGGAAAAATTAGCTGGTATCCAAAAGGAATTCAACAATTCACAATCCGGAAATAAGAAAGTTTCCTTGGCGGACCTTATAGTTTTGGCAGGAAATACTGCTGTTGAGAAATCTGCACAAAATGCTGGTAAGACTGTTAATGTACCTTTTTATGCAGGACGTACCGATGCAATCACAGAACAGACCGATGTTGAAGCATTTGAAGTACTTGAACCACGGGCAGATGGTTTTAGAAACTACGTAAAGGACACCTACAAGGTAACGACAGAGGAAATGCTTGTAGATAAGGCGCAATTATTGACCTTGACCGCTCCCGAAATGACGGTGCTCCTTGGTGGAATGCGGGTACTTAACACCAATTATGACGGTTCGCAACACGGTGTTTTCACCAAGCGGCCAGAAACCTTGACGAACGATTTCTTTTTAAATTTGCTTGATATGGGTATCACATGGAAAGCGGTTTCAGATTCCCAAAATGTCTTTGAAGGACGCAACCGCAAGACTGGAGGTGTACAATGGACAGGCACCCGGGCCGATCTTATTTTCGGTTCCAACTCTGAGCTCCGTGCCATTGCAGAAGTGTATGCCTGCGAAGATTCTGGAGACAAGTTTGTAAAGGATTTTGTAGCAGCATGGAACAAAGTGATGAACTTGGATCGCTTTGATTTAGCATAAATTTAAGTTGATACATATAAAAAAAGGTGGTCTAAATATGGACCACCTTTTTTATTAATAGTTGACGGTATGTTCCATTGGCCACGGTTATCTAGTGCTTATTCTTCAATTATGACCGTCTCTGCCGTGGCTCCAAGCTCTAACAATAGATCTGTAATATTTGAAACGAACTTTTTGGGACCACATAAATAGAAGTTCTGACCAAAGTCGGAAATATTATCGATGAGGAATTTTCGATCTATTCTATTTCCCCTAAATCCCACCACATTCTCGCGGGTAAATATTTTTATAAAATTACCATCGAGCATTTTCTGCAATTCTTCTTCCATAATCACATCCTCCGACGTTTTATTGGAATAGATCAATTTATTGCCATGAAGGTTCTTATGGGTATAAAGGTGTCTAAAAATGGATATAAAGGGCGTAATTCCAGATCCACCGGCAATAAAAATACCAGGTCCCTTATATTGTATGGCCCCAAATACCTCATGAATAATAAGCTCTGCCCCCGCATGGGTACGGCCCAACATATTGGTGACGCCTTCATGATCATTGTAGATCTTGATCATAAATTCCAGAAAGCCATGTTCCATTATTGAGGTAAAGGTAAAAGGCCTCAATTGGTCCTTCCATTCCGGCAGGTTAATGGCAACATCCGTTGCCTGCCCCGGAATAAAATTATAATCCGCGGGTCTTTCCACCACAAAACGTTTCACGTCATGGGTAATATAATGTGTCTCCAATATCTTAACAATATGGGTCTTCTTCGCTTTCGCCATAATTATTCTTTAGTTGTATATTCCAAGGTAATAAATTATTCATTATCCCAGAATTCCCTCTATCTCCTTTAATTCCGTTGCGCTAAAACCAATATTCTTTAATCCTTCAATATTGTCCAGCAATTGTTCTGTGCGACTAACGCCAACGAGAACCGTGGAAATACGCTGATCTTTCAACAACCAGGCAATCGCCATTTGGGCGAGGCTTTGGCCCCGATTTTCAGCCAGTGTATTAAGTTTGCCTACCTTGTTCAAAACTTCCGGGGTAATTTGGTCTTCTTTCAAATAGCGACCATCCTTAATAGCCCTACTATCTTCCGGAATACCTTTTAAATACTTCTTGGTCAAAACACCTTGTGCCAATGGGGAGAAAGCAATAGAGCCTATCCCCTGTTCTTCCAATACATCCAATAAACCATCTTCCACCCAACGGTCGAACATATTATATCGTGGTTGATGGATCAATAAGGGCGTACCCAAATCCTTCATGATTTTAGCGGCCTTGGCAGTTAATTCTGCAGGGTACTGCGATATGCCCGCATAAAGTGCCTTACCTGTTTGAACCAGATGGTGCAGGGCTCCCATGGTTTCCTCCAAGGGGGTATCCGGATCTGGCCTGTGATGGTAAAAAATATCTACATAATCCAGCCCCATTCTTTTCAGGCTTTGGTCTGCAGATGCAATCAAATATTTACGTGAGCCGAAATTACCATAGGGTCCTGGCCACATATCCCAACCAGCTTTACTGGAGATTATAAGTTCGTCCCGATAGGGCTGAAAATCCCTTTTAAAAATCTGTCCGAAATTTTCTTCCGCGGCACCATAGGGAGGTCCATAATTATTGGCCAGATCAAAATGGGTTATCCCGTTATCGAAGGCACAACGCAATAGATTTCGGCCCATCTCCAGATTGTCGGTATGACCAAAATTGTGCCAAAGCCCCAATGATATTAAGGGCAGAAGGATACCGCTATTGCCACAGCGACGGTATTGCATTGTATCATAACGTTTATCATTGGCTCTATAATGGCCGGGATCGAAGGAGTCGTTTATTTTCATTTTTACTTTTATCTAATTAATTTGAACGAACCCCTAAGTTAACAAATCTTTTAATTTAAGGCAGGATTCATGTATCCCAATAATCGACATTGTAAAACCTATTGCCATGACCGGAAATTTCCGCCGGATTCACTCAATGCATTACATAGGCAATATTTAGTTTCAACTACTGACCACGGTAAAGGCCATTAATAGCTATAAATATTTTTTGAAAGTTTAGCTTTTAATTTTCCAAAGGGTTTACCCTTAATAGCACAGTTGATTTTGGTTTCAATGTCAATTTGAACTGTCTGGTGGAATCATACAATATTTTATTCTCCAATGGATCTATCACCTGGGCGTTAAACGGAAAATTGATGGTACGTTCACCGCCTTTTTTGGTGTGTATGCCCATCCTGTTTCTGCCAATATAGAATACATCCTCGGTATCAACATACCTGTGTACTCCTGCTCTGGCCCATATCTCCCCCAATTCAGAGGCCGACCATTTAAGTTTTCCGTCCAGAAACAGCTCCCCTCCATTTGGATCGAAGATTTTTGTTCCCTTACCATTGGTCCATAGAACGGTTATTCCCTGTTTGGTCCACTTTTTAATTCTAGATTCCTCCTTTGAATTAATTTCAAGCAAGCCCATAAGCCAGACTACCTTGTATTGCGATGTTGGCATACTTTTTAGGTCCGTACGAAGAAATAGGTCGTATGAAGTCCCTGTTTTTGCCAATGGATAGCGGTTGGATAAAATATTTTCCGTCAGATGACCATAGGTCGGATCCCAAAAGGAGATTTCTTCATCCACCACTACTCCTACTTGCGGTTTCATCTTTTCTCCTGTTGATGGGGGAAATATGGTGTGACATTGCTGTGTTTTCTCCAATACCCTCAATAGTTCTGGGTCACTAAACCATCCACCCCACATATCGAACCACCAGCCTCCATACCCATAGGCCAGCATTCTTGCCGTATTTTTCCATAAAAAGGATACCGAGGTATCCATTTCCTCCGGACCCAACCATACACCGCTCTCATACTGTCCGGGAGGTGCTATGCCGGTTGAGCGATCTTTCAACAATGTGGTTATGGAGGTTCGGGTATCGTTTTCCGTAAGCCATAACTTGCCATGGAGGTGAACCGAGTTTATCGCTGCCATTGCCGGCCAGTCCTCCCCTATTACTCGATTGTACACATTTGGGCTCGACAGATAATCCAGGTCTGGACAATCCAACAACTTTGCCAGGGCACCGTGTCCACGCCTAGCGTCCCCTACAAAATAATGGTATCCGGAAAAGGCACCCGTCAAAAGATTGCCACGGCTCTTTTCCTTGACGATTTTACTGAAATAGGCGATATTATCTACCAAGACCTCGGCCTGGAAGCGATAGGTATCAATATAGTTCCGATCCCGATCGGGATTCCTCCATTCCCTGTGTTTTACAGGTTCATCTATATTGGCCAATTGGACATTTTCAAAAGTAAGTGAAGGCTTGTTCCATGCTTTTCGCAAGGCACCATTGTTCTTATAATTTTCCTTTAACCATTTCCTAAAAGCTTGTAAACGAACGGGGTTTTGATCCTGATATTGTTTGGGGTGATAAAACCATTCTTCTGTAAACCCACTTGCAACATGTATTCCCGCCAAATATTTGGAGTATGGGGAACCAATTAGCCAATCCATACAGTCACGGAATACCTCCGCTGTTTTTTCCCGCCATATTTCCGAGGCGAAGCATTGGCGAAAAGTAGTGCCGTCCGGTAAATGGGCCGAAGCTTCTGGATATAATTGTGTCCACCATTTCGGGGGATCCAGATAAAAACGGATAATAACTTTTGCCTTGGAATCAGCTTCTATGATCTTTTCAAAATCCTTAACCAATCCTGTAAAATCGTATTTACCTTCGCCCAACCAAATGGGAGCCCTAAAAGCACCAATACCTGAAATGGTATTTATTCCTCCTTCTCCCAGATAGGCCGGAATATTATAGATATGGATGCCGGTTGCCGCTATTTCCTTGTAATATTGCTCCTCCCCCAAATAGGACATATAGGCATATGGCGGATAGGTTTCACCGTCAATTACCAGGGAGGGATTACCTTCTGTCCATTTAATTTCTGCCCTGGATTGGGCATGGACCCACCCATTCCCAACAAATAACAGAAGCATTAGGAGAAAAGAATGGTAAGGATTATCAAATAAGCAGCAAGTAAAAACTTTTTTCATTTTAACTTTAATAATCCTTAAGTGGATATTATTAGGTAAAAATAATAATCTGACTCAACTCTCCAAGCCTTACTTCCAAAGATCAAAGAAAACCAGTAGATGCCCAGTTACAGACTACAACAATATAAGATCTTGGTAAGTGGTTGCAACATATAACAGGACCATAGTACCATCAACTATCCCTCATAAATCTCCTGGATGCTTGAACACAAATTGAATTTGTAGAAAACAAACCCAAACGGTATTTTGGTAAAATCGAACTCACGCTAACTACTACTCTTAAAAAATCGGATTCCATTAACCAATTAATCCCCATAATCCGGAGAATCCGATAGTGTTTCCATAAAGGCAATGATATCCTCAATTTCCTGCTGGGACAGTTCCAAGGGCGCATCTGGCAAAGTTTGGTATTCCACCTCCAAACCCATTCCTGCCCCTCCCCCTAGGTTGTAAAACGCCAGAACGTCTTCCAGAGTATCAAATAAACCGTTGTGCATATAAGGCGCTGTCAAGGCTATATTTCTGACCGTAACCGTTTTGAAGGAATTTTTAAAAAAAGGATGATTGTCCATTTTTAGACCACTGTCCATGCGCCCCAAATCCGTATCCAACTTAGGGGCAATGGAATCAAAGCCCTGGGTAATGCCCAACACCTCCGATTCCGATTCCAGATAAAACGGAGGAATGGTGCCATTGAAGACCGGTGCAAAATGACAACTTCCACAGGCCGCTTTCCCCATAAACAGATTAAATCCGCGTTTGCCATTCTCGGGATACTCCTTGGTTTCGTTTCGCACATATTTATCGAAAGGACTATTGAAGGATTTTAAAGAATTTACATAGGCCGCAATGGCATTACTTATAGATCGCTGATTGATATCCTCTTTGGCAATACCTCCATAAGCCTCTTTAAATAATGTATTGTATTGGGCATTTTTATTCAGTTTACCAATAATTGCATCAAAATTGGTATTGAACTCCAAATCGTTATCTATAACGTGTATCACTTGTTTTTCAAGATCAAATGCACGCATATCCCAAAAATATCGTGTGGAATAGCCTGCATCTATCAATGTTGGGGCATTCCTATCGGTAAAAACACCTTTTTGATTGGATACACTTTTGGGCAAGCCATCCGAAAAACCTTTGTTTGGATTATGGCAGCTTATACAGGCCATGACATTGTCCTTCGAAAGCTGTGGATCCCCGAACAACAGTTTCCCCAAGGCAATGGTCTTAGGGTTGTCCAAAGGCAGATAAACCAGTTCTGAATAAAAATCCGTGTTCAGAAAATCAATGTCGAATATATTCTTGGCCTTATAGTTTTGGGCGTGCCTTTTATAGGGCTCCAGCGCAATCTTGTTTGCATTTTGAAAGTCCAACAAGGCCGCGTACAAAGGGTTGACCACCTCCTTTAAAAACGCCAACCTATCAAAATCATTAAAATGGATATTGGCATTTAATATGTTCCTGCCCTTGGTAAAGTGTTTTTTTATGGCTTCGAATTCGGCCTTGGCAGCTGGGAAAATACCTAATTCAAAATATAGAAATGTGGTTTCCATACTTTGCCAGCTCGCAACACTTTCCTTCAACCCATTTACAGAGCCAGGAGTATCGTATCCTGTTAGTCCCAGAGTAAAGAGCCTGACGATACCGGAGCGGATGCACTCTATAATTTGGCTCGACTTTAAATGAACCGGTAAATGTATATTCGCTATAAAATCTACCCGTTCTTTGAGTCCGTTGGCCAACACTTTTATGTGGTGCAAATTTTCAATCGAGGCCTCTTCATAAACAGCTTCATCCAATGCCTGCAAGCCGCCAGGTGGAATCACTTTTTCGGCTTCAAAATACTCGCTTACCTTGGGCAAAGGAGCGCCATTGATATAAGTGCCATTGTAGAAGGTTCGGTAATAATCAAAAATAAACTCGATCTTCTTATAAATCAACCTGGTTTTTTCAACCTGCCCTTTAAGCGCCTCCCATTCGTTGATGGAAGATGCTTTATTGACAAGGGTCACCAAAGAATCCACCTCATTTTGAAATTGGTGAAAGTTGGCCGCATATAGTGCTGCTACTTTTTCCGGAATAGTATCCTTTTGATACGGAATGGCCATTTGCCTCCCGGACAACATCAACAGACAAATAAAAAAAGATCCCAAAAAAATGCTTGTCTTCTTCATTTTCAACCTCCGCTTTTCACCTTTTTATTAGTGTTTTATTACCGCTAGCCTTGCTTTTCTGCTTGGGGTAAATCATGCCATTGGATACTCTTGAAAGGTTATTTTAAGTATAACCTCTATAGCCAAACTATTCTATGGTAATCGACTCGGTATACCCTTTATTTTTAGTAATGACTTCAATAATATAAAGGCCCTTTGACAGCTTACCGACATTGATGGATTCCTTTCTACTTTTCTTCACCAATTCCCCAATGTTATTATATATATTAACTTTCTTTAACCGATCATTTTTATCCAATTTAAGCTTCACCACTTCCTTGTTGTCATCATACAATAGCCCTCCACTAATTAGCCCGGATGCAGTTCCTTCCGCCTTTAGCGCTATACCTGATTTGTTGATAGTAAAATAATCCTCAATGTCATCATTTTCCCTTAAAAACTTTACGGTCAGGTTCTGTCCACCCCTACCATCATCTTCCACCTCCATGACACATGAACCCAATTGGTTCAGGGACACGGACATGGCTTGGTGGTTTAGGTCGCCCCCAGATATTTTACCTGCAGATCCCGTAGTAATGTATACGGCACCTTCCGCAGCTGCACTGGTTTTTTGGTAGGCACCATTGCTATCCGCTTTACCGTCCCCAAATCCATTGGATCCCACGGTATGGCCACCCTTCGAAATTTCATCCTGGTTAAAGGTATTGGCAAATCCATAATGCCCGTTCAAGAAATACGAGCGTTCATAAGAATGACTATGTCCGTTTAAGATAAGGTCCACCCCGTTGGCTTCCATCATGGGCATAAAGTTTTGTCGCATTTCAATTAGTCGATCTTCGGTATCGGAGTCATGGGACCCTTTGGTATATATTGGATGATGAAACAAGGTCACTATCCAATCCTGTTTTGTGTTTTGAATATCGGCCTGTGTCCAATTGTACATAGCACCTCCAACTTCGCGACTTGTATGATGTGAATCCAGTATTATAAAGTGGATATTGGCATAATCAAAAGAATAGTAGGCCTCAGTTCCCGAGGCAGTGCCTCCTGCCTGCGCATTGGTAGGGAAGGTAAATATATCATAGTAAGGACCGGATTGTGTAGCCGAATCGGCCGACTTCCCATCATGGTTTCCCAAGCAGGACCATGCCACGGATTTTTTCAACATTTCGTCATAAATGTCGAACAGGGCATTTTGATATTCCTCATCCGTACCACTGCCATAGGCGTTATCCCCTAAGAACAACATCATATCGGTCTTACCCTTATTTTGGGGAGCATCGTCCACATAGTCATAATAGGCATCCCTTACGTCCCTCTGGTTGTTATTGGCCGTACCGGCATCACCTAAAATCCATGCGCGTACAAATTGTTTGGTACCCGCTGTAGGGGCAGTAATTATGTACATCTCGCCAGAATCACTTTTGGACAAAACTTCTGATCTATTACCAATATTAAAATAATATTTTGTGTTAGGGCTTAGACCGGATAAGCTAACTTCATGTTCGGTGGTCAAAGCAGTGTTGCTTGCCTTTTTGGATAACGATTTTAATGTTTTGCCGTAATGTACCACGGATTGGGTTGCGATATCCGTTCTCCATTTTACCACAACAGATGTTGGGGTACCGCTTTGTAAATAAGGGCCCCTTACTACAGTTACCGAAGCGGAACTCTGTGGAAGACCTACAGCATTGGTCACTGCAACAGCACTTACATTGGGAAGATCTACATTGGAGGTTTGGGCAATTGAAACCACCGAATATAGGGCGGCAAGCAAAAAGGTACTTTTTTTGATCATGATTTTTGGTTGTTAATGGAGCTTTCCAAGCTTTTTATTTGTTCTTTTAATTCTATTACGGGACTCATATTTTTAAACTTTGCATTCAATTGCTCAATGGCAACCGAAGCCAGTTTTAAGGATATAAAGGCCTCATGTGGTCTATTTATTTCCGCTAAATACTTTGCCTTTTTATAATACCAGAATTCATTCCTGTTGTATTCAAGGATAAAATAATTGTATTGTTCCAATGCTTTTTCGGTTTGACCGGAATCTCTTAAATAGTCCAATTTTTTAAGTTGGAGTGATATGGTGTGCGGGCCAAGTTGGTCCAGCCCAAATTGGATGGCCCCCAAGGCACCCTTATAGTTTTTGTTGTTTTCTGTAAGCATGATGTTGCAGTATTCCAATACATCCTCGGGCCGAATGTCCTTCATATTATGGATAACATAACGGTACCCCTCCAAGGATTTTTTGTAGGATTTAAGATTGAAGTGTATTTGGGCCTGCAATTTTTTAGCGCTTAGGTCCATGCTGTCCACTTCCAAATAGGAGTCTATACTTTTTGAGGCCTCGGAGTATTCTTCGGTTAAAAAGTGAACCTCCGCAATTTGATAATGTAGGGCTTTGTTGGTATTTCCCAAGGACTGGGATTTAAGGTAATCTTCCAGGGCATAGTCGTACTCCATGTGCTGTTGATACAACAACCCTCTTTGGTAGTAAAGTTCAAAATTGTTTGGATCCTCGGATATCTCGATCGTTTTTTCAGCTATCCGTATGGTTAGGTCACCATGGGCAAATATTGGCATGGACAATGATAAAAACAGAAGTATGCAAAGTATTCTTTTAATCATAAATATAGATACCTCAAATTTTTAAAAATCATTTCCAATGGTTAACATAATTACTTTTTACCAAAACTTTCTCCTTAAGGTTAACTTTACGAAACCGACACCGCTATTGAGGTACATTTTCAACCTATCTAGGCCCAATTTTGGTTTAATTGCTCATTTTAAGATGGAATATTGTCATTTACTAAGGGCTCCAAGGCCCCGCTCTCAAACGTATTGAAACAATATTACATGAGTTTTTCTACTGAGTTAATTTTTTGTTAAAAGAGAAACGAAGGTCTTAGGGCAAGCATTCCAAAAGGAGTGGTTTTCACTAAACAGTCTATGTACATTTAGCCCAAAATATAGCGAGATATAAAGACTTTCTCTTAAATTTATATTGGCAAATAGCATTCCTCCCTAGCATTTAATCTCTTGTCCAACAACATTTATATAATATGCAAGACATCCCCATAAGGTAACTTCCATAAAGCAATCAAGAGCCAAGCTTGGTGGGCAGTTTCAGTATTGGAAGTCTCGAAGCCATATCCGACAGCAAGGCAATCTAAGCAATAGGCCAATGAAAAAAAATTGGAGCCTACGGCGGTAAGGATTCGAGGGTTTGATCAACTAATTCTTGGAACAATCTTATGCTCAGTAACCATTATAAAAACACGACACCATGAAAAAGGAACAACATTTTGATATTATCATCATTGGAGGAAGTTATTCCGGTCTAGCAGCAGGAATGGCTTTGGGAAGGGCCTTAAAACGGGTCTTGATCATTGATAGCAATACGCCCTGTAACCGGCAAACCCCCTATTCCCATAACTTCATAACCAATGATGGCAAAACACCTGCTGAGATAGCTTCCGTGGCAAAAAAGCAGGTGGCTACCTACCCTACGGTGAAATTTTTTAACGGACTTGCCGTACAAGGCTCTGGCACCAATAATGCCTTTAAAATTCAAGTAGCCTCTGGTGAAACATTTACAGGCGACAAATTAATTTTCGCAACGGGCATTAAAGATATAATGCCAAATATCGAAGGATTTTCGGAATGTTGGGGCATCTCAGTATTGCATTGCCCCTATTGTCATGGCTATGAGGTGAAAAATGAAGTGACCGGTATTTTGGGCAATGGAGATTATGCCTTCGAATTTGGGAAACTGATTTCCAACTGGACCCCGCATTTAACCATTTACACCAATGGCAGATCTACCCTGAATGCGGAACAAACAGCCCAACTTGGAGCGCATAATATTAAGATAGTGGAAACTGAAATAGAACGTTTGGAACACCAACAAGGCAAGCTGCAAAACATCCTATTTAAAAATGGCTCCAAGGCTGCCGTTACCGCCATTTATACCAAAACACCATTTGAACAGCATTGCACTATTCCCGAAACTATGGGTTGCGAGTTGAACGAGGAAGGCTACCTAAAAACCGATGCCAATTTACAAACCAATATTGACGGTATTTATGCCTGTGGAGATAATGTATCACGCTTACGAACGGTAGCGAATGCCGTGGCCATGGGTACGGCGGCTGGGATGATGGTAAACAAGGAGCTTGTTTTTGAAAGATTTGAATGATTTTAATAGTAATTTAAATCTATTTAATTTTTTGCTTAAAACCCCCAATTTGAATTTTAGTTATTATTACATAATACATTCTGGAATTAGATATAAGCTGCTTAAGTACAACATTCTTAATCAGGCACTTATAAGACTCAAAAGTTTGGACATCATCTAACAAAAGAATTATTGCTGGTACATGTAATACCATTTTTACTTGACCTACTTGATTACATTTACTGCACAATTAATCTAATTAATTCTATATTATTTTTAGGGAAGCAAAGAGAGGGGAATACGACAACCAAGAGTTTGTTATAAGCCTTCGCAGTTAGCAAATATTAGGTTTAGTATTTGCTTAATCGATAAAGTCAGATAATATCCGTTGTATGGTATTTTACAAAAAACCCTATGGTTTAGTGTGGTGATGTTTGGAAACATAGTAAAGTTAAGTTTTGGAAGAGCTGTATAAGTTAGTCTTACTTTATCGAAATTGGACAACCACATAATAGATTAATAGATTATTGTAAATTACGAACAAAAGCCACGATTGCTATATACAAATATTTGACAGCATAATATACAGTTGCATATGAATCTTAACGCGATTATTGCCCAACCAAAAAGTGGAGAAGAAAGGTTTAGGTTTGCTGAGGGCTGTCTTGAAATTAAATTAAATGATTTTTGGATATGGAATCAATCTAACTTATTAGAAAATAGAACACGGGGAATTTTAGCAGAATTTATTGTTAAACAAGCCCTAAATATTGATAATGCTATTCGTATTGAGTGGGATAGTTATGATTTGATCACTAAAGAGGGGCTAAAGATTGAAGTAAAATCCGCCGCTTATGTTCAGAGTTGGAAACAAAAGAAATATTCGGACATCTCTTTTGGAATAGCACCCGCAAAAATGGATCCTATTCATCCATTATATGATGGCACTTCTAGACGCTGGAGTAATCTTTATATTTTTTGTGTTTTAGAGAATAAGGACCAAGAGACCATAAACCCCTTGAATTTAAACCAATGGGTCTTTTATGTTTTAAAAACTGAGATTTTAGACCTAAAAGCTCCAAATCAGAAGACAATAGGATTAAACTCTCTTTTGAAACTAAAACCAGCTAAATGCAATTTTAATGAGCTGAAAACAGTAATATTATCCTGATGGCGATACATATGAATATTTCCGAATATAATTTGAAAGCTGAATCGCTTCGACTCTCTTGCCAATGTGGTTGGGAAGGAAAGGCAAATGAAGCTAATGGAGAATTGCACGAAGCTGTTATGAATTTCGAATGCCCCAAATGTGATAAAATGCTATTGATTATTAATCTTATAACAGATGCTCAAAAGTATTTTGATTGGAAAGAATCCAAGAAATAATAAAAATAATCAGCCCATATCTTTGTCGGATTAAACTACATATAACGGTTGAATAAACGACTGTTTTCCTGGCCGCCGATTTATGTGCCATAGGCATACAGGCGATAATGTATTTTATCTATGGTTAGTTTCCTTTTCGTTGACCTGAGCAAAAAACCAATCCAATAATTCCGGGGTATCAAAAGCCAAATGCCAGCTCCCATGACCAACACCTGGAAACTCAGAATATTTTGGATTTCCGCCCGCCTTTTTAGTTGCGGCAACCATACTTCGTGAAAAGTCAACAGGTACCGTTTTATCATTGTCACCATGAAAAACCCAGAGGGGTAGATCTTTAATGTTTTTTGCAAGACCAGGATTACCTCCACCACAGACAGGAATAGCAGCGGCAAACATTTGTGGGTGGCTTAGGATGTAATGCCATGTTCCAAATCCGCCCATAGACTGACCGGTAACATAACGTCTAGTGGTATCTATATTAAATTCTTCATCCAATGCAGCTATGGTTTCAAAAACCAAAGCCTCAACATTGGGTTGATTATACCTTCCGCGTGCGATCAGGCCTTCTCTTTCAATCTTTCCCAGAGACCTCCCCCAATCGGCGCCAGGTGGGCATTGGGGCACAAAAATAAAAGCAGGATATTTTTTTCTATTTTCTAAAGTGGACAGCACTTGTGCTGCCTTGGAACCTGCAATCTGCTTTATATTATCCGTACCCCTGCCTGCTCCTCCGGACAGACATACTACCAAGGGATACTGTTTATTGGGATCGTAATCTAAAGGGGTAAGCAAGCGATAGTTCAGCGTATCCTTTTGCATGTTCACATGGGTTCTCCCGCTAAACAATTCAGCCGTTTTCGTCTCCTTGGTCTGGGAGACCCCTTTCGTTACACCAAAACTGAATATGACAGTTGCAATGATCACTATTTTTAGAACCTTCCTCATTTCCTTTGTATTGCTTCATTCCCGCACTGAATTGAAACGAACTTCCTTGTCAATTAATTTCGACCAGTTTTTTCCGTCTCATAAAGTAAATTTCCCTTTTCATCAAAATGTTGAAAGGTTGCTACTGGAATACTATCTATTCTTTGCACGGTAACCGACAAAAATCCACCACTTGCGGACTCCTTATCCCCTTGAATATAGAATTGTTTAATCAAACTATCGGGATCGGTCGATTCGGGATCTCCTGCCAAGCGCCCAGCGCGTGAATTGTTATCTACCAAGGAACCTGTAGAGAATTCTTCAAACCCACTCGGGTGCATGGCGTGGTATTGCCAATGCCTGTCGCCACAAATGATATAAAGATATTTATCGAGAAAACCATTATCAGCCAACCATTTGAAAATTGCCTCTCCCTCATGCCTAAAACCGTCATGATTTACATGGTTGTCTGTTTTGTACGCATCATCAGGGCCTACCATTGGGGTAGGTGAAATTATGAGTTTAAAACTGGCATCGCTCTCCAATAATGTCTCCTTAAGCCAATGTAATTGCTCTGTTCCCAAAAGGGTTTTTTCTGGGCCGTCTTTCATTTCATTGGGACTTCTATAGTCCCTCCCTTCCAACATCCAAACCTGAAGATCTTGGCTCATGCGATGGGTACGATAGGTTTTGGCATTTAGGTCCTCCAAATCCACCACGGGTAATTGCTCCTTAAAATTATTGACCCCCAATTCATGGGATATAGGAAACTCCTGATACGGATCGGCATCATTGAATCTATAATCATGATCATCCTTTTCCCAGTAGGTCCCCAGCTTGCCAAAAAGTTCCCGAAACCTTGGTTGGGCAAATTGTTCATGGTATTTTCTGCGCATCCCTTCTTCATCCACCACTTCCATGCCCTCATACCCTCCAGGGTTGGGGTTCTTCCCAGCTTTTTCGGCTCTGTTAAAGTTGGACTTGTGTGGATGGTCAAAGTAAACGTTGTCACCTGTACCAATAAAGTAATCCGGGTTCAGGTTTTGGATGGCCAGCAATGCCGGATACCCCTGAAGCTTGTCTTTTCCAGAATAGGCCGTACCTTCCTCATATTTTCCGTAATGAAAAAAATAGTGGTTCATACCCGTTACTACTACCATTGATACTTTTTTACTGCTATTTGGTCCGGGCAAGGTTTTAAAAGTCCCTATTTCACTTTCAAAAAGCGTATTCCTGTCCTTTCCAAACTGTAGCCGATAGAAGTATTTATTTCCTGGCTCAAGACCTTCAATTTTTTTTTTTATAATATAGTCGTTCCCTGATGTAGCCTCAATAAAGTCAGAATACAGTGGATTGTCAAAAGTAGAATCCTTATCAATTTCAAATCTCGCGACCCCCTTTATACCGGTTAAATCCCCCTTGATCAAGCTGTCGGAAACCGTTAATCTCGATTGTAGGATTACGGATGTTGAAGTGGCCTCACCGGCCATAATACCTTGTCCAAGATAAATATCCTGAACCATGGGATTGCAGGAGGAAATTAGGATGGCGATCAGAAGGGTTATACTAATTGTTTTTATCATACTGTAGTTCTTGTTGGCTTGGTTTAGTTTATGGTACGTTTCCTATAGAGCATGCAATATACTTTGTTGACGGTAGTTTTTATGTATTCTTTTTGCCTAATCCCAAATAATGCTTTCGTGTCTCAGGGTCGAACTTCTCAATCGCGTATCTTAAGGTAACCCTAGCTAGGGTTGGAGCATATACATCCAGAAAGCCTTTGAGTTTATTTTCGTCTCTTTTGCCTGCTTCCCTGATCCAGCTACCCACTGCTTTTTGGACAAATTCGTCAGAATCATTGGCGAGTATTTCGGCAATTTTAAAGGTGTCATCCAATTCATTCTTTCGTATAAAATAGTAGGTACTTACAATTGCTGTCCGTCTTTCCATTGGATTTGGAGATTTTGCCAAATCGTATAACGGCTTACGGTCCTTATCAAACAAATATCCTCCCACTACATATGGTGCGGCCCTATCTACCAGACCCCAATCGTCTATATATTTATGATTTTCGATATAGGCTAGGTAAATATCCTGCCTCTCCCCTACGGAGGTTTTCTTATTGCGTGCTTTCCAGTCCAAGATGGATACGGCACCAAGTCGGTAATCGTAATTTTCGTCTATTAGTAATTTTACAACCTCAGTAACCGGCATGTACTGAAAATCTTTCGCTAAATAAAATATCTCCCTTTTAGGAATACCTCCCGAATATTGCTGACCAATGTCTTTTAAAGTATCAATGAATTCTTTAGCCGTCATTATCGTATTGATTCATTGTACAATTTTGCTTTCGTAATCATTTGTTCGCTATTTTTAAATTCAGCCAATGTCCTAGCTCTCGGTAGACAGGTGGTCGAGCTCCTAATTTAGCAAATAAAAACCAAACCTACCTGCCCTAACGCCCGTGGAAATTTGGTCCAGTCTCGCTTTTTGGGTATGGAAGGATTTAGCTAGGTAAACTTGCTCTAACAATAAATTTAACAGGGTTTTGCAGCAGGTTTTATTTCGATTTTTCGTATATTATAGCTATGGATTTACCAATTGAGGTTTTCGAGATACTTATTCCCGTGGCTATAATCGGTGTAGCGCTGGTTGTGGTCCATTACCTAACAAGAGGTAGTAGGAATTTTAGAAGCAGCAGAAATAAAAAGGCTAGGAAGCAGTTTTAATCTGCTGAATTCTACTTTCGGATTTTTTCCGACCAACTTTCCTTGCTTAAAAAGCAAGTCACTCGCCAAAGGAAGAGAATCCTTATTTTAAAAAGTCCAGCATTTTTTTATTCACTGTTTCAGCTTGATCAATGGATAAAAAATGTCCCGCATTTTGTATAACCTCACCTTTCCCTTTCGGAAGCGTATTGGCTATTTCAACCGTTCTTTTTTCATTGATCATATCGTCATCACCAATTAAAACCAAAACAGGCATTTGTAAGGATATTAATTCGTCCTTGGAAAAAGGTTGCATGCTGGTTATAAATTTATTTTCAGACTCCAATTCCGAACCCAAATAATATTGCTTTAAGTAGGTATCGCTAATATTGGCAACATTGCTGGACATGCTTTCCAAGCTTTGCGCAATTTGTTTTTCCTTTGAAGAAAATAACGTCACAATATTTTTTAATAAATCCGTGCTTGGTTTGATCCATGTAAAAGTTTGTGCCGGACTCAATAATATTAAACTTTTTATCTTTTCCTGATCGTTCAGTGCGAGCTTAACCGCCAACCATCCACCCCGGGAAGCACCAATGAGATGAAAGCTTTCCAACTCCAAAGCAAATAAAACTTCTTTATACCAATCGGTAACTTTTTCCACACTTTCTATATCATTGTACAAATAGGATTTCCCTGCTTCCAAAATAAAGTCGATCGCAAACACCCGATGGTTATTGGTAAGCGATCCAATATTTGGATACCACATGGTAGAACTGGCATTCATTCCGTGAAGCAATACCAAAGGTTCTCCATTTTTAGGGCCACTTACAATAACATGGGCAATTCCGTTGGTTGTTGGAATATATAATTCTTCAAAAGGGACATTCCATAATTTTAAAGTTTCGTCATAAGCTTCAAAATAAGCTGCATTTAAAGCAGATGCCTTTGTTATATGTTCCGGCAGTTGTTTATACTTATCGTATTTGTCAGAACAATTAACACATAAAACAAAAAAAGTCAACAATAAAAATGGTTTCATAGCATGTAATATACATATATTTAAATTTAACTATAATTAGGGGTAACACAACACAGTTGGAACGTTATTATAACACCTATACATTTGGTTTTTGTATCCGTATTTCAGGACTATACACCTATACCATCAGTCATTCCTGTGCCGCCAACGCCGAGTTCATGGGGATACCCGCGGAGGTCATCAATGACGGTCTGGGCCATAATTCTTCAAGGACTACGGAAATCTATTTAAAAAGCTTTACCAACCATGTATTGGATGAGGGGAATGAGATGGTGGTTTCTCAGGTTTACAATTCGATGTAAAATTGAGCGAATGAACCAGCTCACGAAGTATTGGGTTAGTGAATAAGTTAAACTTTCACTCCGTCTTTTCAAATAAACTGATGTTCTTTGATGCCTAATGTGCTAGTATCTAAATTACTGCCAACCTTGCTAAAAAAACTTCGGGTTAATAAACAAACTTTTGTTCATTAATTCTATTTTCGCAATCGAAATACCCAAGAGGACACTTTTTAGTACCGGCCTTCCTTATATCTAACGTAATACATTATCTACTTTGAATTATACTGCTCATAAAAAGTTAAAAGAGAATAAAACGCAGATTACGATTAAAAGTTTATTTTGGAATTTCTTTTTGATCGGGAGTTATTCTTTTGGAGGGTACATGGCACTAATATCTATTGTGCGAAAGGAATTGGTTGAAAAGAAAAAAGTACTTACGGATGAACAGATTTTGGATGGAATATCCTTGGCCTCTATTTTACCTGGTCCTGTAGCTGTTAATGCAGTAGTTTATTATGGATTTATTTTAAAAGGGATAAAAGGGGCTATGGCCGGCTTTTTAGGGATTTTGCTCCCAACCTTTTTATTAGTGTATGGATTTTCGGTTTATTATTTTTCAATTGGAGCTGATGCGAATGTTGACTTCCACATTTCATTTGTAATCCCCGCGGTGGTTGCTGTAATTGCCAGTGTTGGTTATAATATGGCTAAGAAGCAGATTAAATTTCTGAGCCAGGCCTGTATTGCATTGGTCGCATTTATTATTGCGATTAATGCTTCAAATGTTTTCACTTTAATTATAATTATTGTTCTTGGTGGGATTGCTGGCTATTTTTTATATAAAAAGTCAGTTGTTAAACCGGAGGAAACTCAAAGAAAAGCTTCTTTTTCAAATAAGAATGAACTAAAAATAGGGGTGATTACATTGATAGGCGTAGCTTTATTGGTATTGTCCCTAGCACTTTTTACCGATCAACTTAATATTTCCCTGCAACTTGCATCCGTATTTTCGGGAATGAGCCTGACCCTTTTTGGCGGTGGATATGTCATTATACCCATAATAGAACAGGCTGTAGTGAGCGGTCTTCATTGGGTATCAATTCAAGAATTTAATGCCGCCATAAGCATTAGTCAAATTACACCTGGTCCCATAATGACAAGTGTTACATTTATTGGCTATAAAATGGCAGGTATAACAGGTGCTATTGTAGCTACATTATCCATATTTATGCCTTCTTCTATTCTTATGCTCATATTATCACGTTTCCAACAAAAAATAAAACACCTAAGCTATATTGATGCTATTATGAAAGGAATGCGGTCTGTGGTAATAGGACTCATTTTTAGTGGCGCTTATTCCATTGGGGCAACCCATTTTGACCTTAGCCTTTTACCTTGGGTAATTTTTATTGTATCCCTTTTGTTGTTTATGTTTACCAAAACCCATCCAGCATTTGTTATTTTAGCAACACTATTATTTAGTTTTATATGATATCTACCAAAATAGGGCTAACACCTATTCAAATTATCGGAACCCAAAGATCTGGCTCAAATTTACTTCGATTAATATTAAATCAGTCGCCAAAAATATCGGCACATCACCCGCCTCATATTTTAACCGTATTTTATCCTATTTTAAATAAATACGGAAATTTACAAAGGGATGATAATTTTGTAAAATTAATACAAGATGTATGCAGATTGATAGAAACCAATCCCGTAAAATGGGATTTGGAATTGAGCCGTAAAGAAATTTTTGATAGTTGTAGGCAACGCAGCTTAATTGAAATATTCAAGGTGGTTTACGAAATGATGGCAGAAAAGGACGGGGCAATTTATTGGGGTTGTAAAAGTATGGCCAATATGAACTTTTACAAAGATATTGAAAGCAACGGAATGAAACCGTATTATATTCATTTAATACGTGATGGAAGGGATGTAGCCTCTTCTTTTAAGAAAACTTTGGTAGGAGAGAAACACGTTTATCACTTAGCAAATATCTGGAAGAAAAACTTTCTAAAAGCCCAAGAAGTCTTTCGGAATGTGGACCCTACAAGATGTTTAACTATTAAATATGAATCCCTTATTTCCGATCCAATGCAAGTAGTAGGGCAACTTAATACTTTTTTAAATTTAGATTTAGATGAATCAGCCCTAAGTTATTTCAATTCCAACGAATCGAAGATAACTGCTGCTGCAGGATCCATGTGGAGTAACCTTACCGCCCCTATTATGGCCAATAACACCAGAAAATTTTTAGAGACCTTGGACATGGAGGAAATAGAAATTTTTGAGTCTGTGGCCGGTGAAATTCTTAAAGAAAATGGATATG
The DNA here is from genome assembly GCF_023015865.1 of Arenibacter sp. F26102. Lineage (GTDB taxonomy): Bacteria > Bacteroidota > Bacteroidia > Flavobacteriales > Flavobacteriaceae > Arenibacter. Next base: position 150,345 of record NZ_JALKBC010000011.1, read on the forward strand.
AATTGCACACTCATTCCCATAGAAAGGAGTTTTCACAAGAGGAAATACAAAAATTTGAGGCCCAAAATATGAAACTAAAAAAGGATGCATTAGATTCCGGTCACCTGAAAGTGGATATTGAATTTCGTATCCAAAGAAAAGCACTGTTGGAGGAATTAAACCAGATATAATTAGCGTTTTAGGCTAAATTAATTGCGATATTTAAAGAACATTATGTATTAAATTTGGGCAGAATTTTAAGACTAATATATTTTTAATAGTTATCTAAACACAACCTGATCGTTTTGCGAATTTAGACTCAATCACCTTAAAAATCAATTCCACAGATTCATTCACAGACAAATTCTCATTTATTTCTATATCTGAATTTATAGGAATCTCATAAGGAGATGAAATTCCGGTCATGTTTTCTATTTCACCGGCCCTGGCTTTTTTGTACAGACCCTTATCATCTCTTTTTTCACAGGTTTCCAAACTAGTATTTACAAATACTTCTACATAATTATTAGGCGCAACAATATGTTTAATTACTTCCCTGTCCTTTTTATACGGTGCTATTATTGAGGCAATAACAACGATACCTTCATCAATAAATAATTTTGAAATTTCCCCTACCCTCCTATTACTTTCAGATCTGTCCTCCGGACTAAAACCTAAATCTTTATTGATACCGTTTCTAACATGATCACCATCCAAGGTGTAAGCCTTGATATTTTTGTTAAGTAGAAAATGTTTCAAATTAACGGCTATAGTAGATTTTCCAGCTCCGGATAACCCAGTAAGCAAAATAAGCAAAGTACTTTGCATATTGTCTGTTGAGCAATCTTCCTTAATAATTGAATTGTCACTATCATTTAAATTCTCATCCATTTTTTGTCCAATGTAATGGTATTATTAACTACTATAAAATCACTATTTAATAAATTGGGTTTATTATATGTCAGGTCAAGTAGGGTAGTTTTTGCAAGCACATGAAATCCAACAGCTTCACAAATTGCTTGACCTGCAGCCGTATCCCATTCCATAGTAGGTGCAAATCTTGGGTAAATATCGGCATTACCTTCCGCTATTAAACAAAACTTAAGAGAACTTCCTATTGACAACACTTCTACAGAAGGGTACTGAGATTTTAATTCTTTCATAAAACCTAGTGTACAATCGTTCATGTGAGACCTACTACCAACCAATTTAACAGTCGCATCATCCTTTTCTTTAGGAATCATTTTATAAATGTCGTCAAACCAATTTTCTGTTTGGAGAGATTCTTCATAAACAATTAATTTGTACCCCTTCTTATCGTGGACATTGCCATAAAAAAGTTCTTTGGAAATAGGACAAAAAACAACTCCCAATATAGGTTTGCCATGGAAAACCAAGGCAATATTGACAGTAAATTCTCCATTTTTCCGTAAAAACTCCTTAGTACCATCTAACGGATCTACAATCCAACACATTTCCCAATTCTTTCTTATTTCAAAATCAATTTCTTTATTTTCCTCACTTATAATTGGAATGGATGTAGTACTTAGAAAGGAATTGATAATATTGTTTGCAGCTATATCCGCCTTAGTTAATGGGCTAGAATCCGGTTTGATTTCTATTTCAAAATCGTGGTTATTATAGATGTCCTCAATTTTAGCACCTGCTTCTACAGCAGCATTAATGGCAATTCGCAAAAGATCATTCATATTAAAATCGAGTACAATATTTCATAATAAATCCGCGGAAAAGTAATAAATAAATTTTATTTAGGTAAAAAAAATGCAACCTGCTTAAAAATAGGAAAATATAAAATGAATATAATCTTCAATCTTTCAAATTGAATTTGTTTTATTTAGATTTGGATTCTCCCAAAAGAAAATACGTGAAAAACGCAGCAAAATACACTTTATCCTTAAAGCAGTACAAGGCATTTTTTAATTTACTTTACACCCCTTTATGTTTATTCTCAAATAAATATATTGAGGATCTCGACACCTCAAAAGATATAGTCCAAGATGTATTTATAAAAATATGGGAAGATAAAATTGAATTTCAGAACGAAAATAATATAAAATCATACCTCTATACCTCAGTAAAAAACAAATCTATCGACTACCTACAAACCAAACAGTATAGACTGAAAGATCGGTTATCCATTCAAAATCTGGAAAAACTTGAATCCGAAGATTTTTTTTCACGGGAAGTGGTTATTATAGAAACTTCAATCATTATCGAAAGAGCAATCAATACACTTCCAAATAAATGCGCCAACATAATTAGATTGAGTTTTAAAAATCTTTCCAATATTGAAATTGCCATGGAATTGGGAATTTCATTAAATACAGTAAAAACCCAGAAGAAAATAGGCTACAAAAGATTAAAGCCATTATTAAAGGATTACGTGGCCTTAGTCGCTTTTTTATTTGGTGTTGGTACCCATTAGCTAGCCGATTTACTTTTTTTAATTATTTCTTAACGTTTTTTTCACCCTTCCAAGCATTTTTTTCGTCATAACACTATAACAAGATTAATTTATGCCTGTATTTCATAAACTTATCCACTTATCCAAACAGATTGCATCTTCACTTTTGAAGGATAAGCAACCTGTTAGATTGGAACAATCCGAGTTGTTTAGTGATGAGGATAAAGCATATATTATAAAAAGCCTTACTGAGGATGCCTCAATTAAGGAACGCCTTGATCTTATTAATAAAATTGATACTAAGACAGACTGGGAAACTGTCAAAAATAAAATAGTGTTACCAGCAAAGAAACGCAATTGGACCTACCCAGCAGCCGCTGTTTTGGTTGTTGCTGTAATGTCAGTTTATTTTATTAAGTTCAATTTGTCCACAGCGTCCTCGGTTAAATCGCCTGTCATTTCAGGTGCTATTGAAGTTGGCACAAACAAGGCAATCTTAACATTGGAGGATGGCTCCAATGTTACCTTGGAAAAAGGTGACTCATTTAATACTAAAACGGTATATAGCAATGGAGAACAAATTGTTTATAATGCCAAGGAAAGCAAAAAGTCCGAAGTTGCCTATAATTATCTGACCGTTCCTAGGGGTGGTCAATTTTCTTTAAAATTATCGGATGGGACAAAGGTTTGGTTAAATTCCGAATCTCAACTTAAATATCCCATAACTTTTAAGGATGGTGAGGATCGTAAGGTTGAGCTAATTTACGGGGAGGCATACTTCGATGTAACCTCTAGTGAGGATTACCAAGGGGCCGGTTTTGTGGTAAGCAATTCTAGGCAAAATATTAAGGTGCTTGGCACAGAATTTAACGTTAAGGCTTATAAAGATGAAGCTAATATTTATACCACACTGGTAGAAGGGAAAGTGGCCGTTTCCATTGATGGTGTAACAGAGAACTTATTGCCAGACCAACAATCTATTTTGGACACAAATACCAAAAGTTTTACGGTGGGCTCTGTAGATGTTAATATTGAGATTTCATGGAAAGATGGTGTTTTTAGTTTCGATGGTTTGACTTTGAAAGAAATTATGAAGGTTTTATCCCGATGGTATGATATAGAGGTAGTTTTCTTAAATAAGGCAACCGAAAATGAAGAATTTATAGGAATATTAAGTAAGGATCAAAAAATAGAAGACATCTTATATACCATTAAAAACTTTAAAATCATTAAAGACTACGAAATAATCGATAATACAGTTATTTTAAAATAAAAAAATAAGAAATTTAAAAAAAAGGGCACGAGGTTATTGACATTTAGCGGTGTGCAGAACCTCGGCCCCTAATGAGTGTATCAATTAAATGTTTAACTAATACCAAGCAAATTTATGAAAATTAAGTTAACTAAGACTAAGGCGCGTATTTATTTCAGAGAACGCCTGCTATTCCTTCTAATGAAAACGTTTATCCTTTTATTTTGCACCACTGTATTCGGTTTTAATGTAGAGAACACATTTTCCCAGGAGAAGGTAATTATAGACCATGACCAACTGGCAACAGTGGATCAAGTATTTAAAATAATTCGAAAACAGACCAATTATAACTTTCTGTACCCTAAAGCATTATTTAAGGATGCCTCAAAGGTACAATTGAGAAAGGGTGAGATTATGGTAGGCGAATTATTAGAAAAAAGTTTAGATAATATTAATTTGAACTACGAGTTATCCGACAATGGCATCATATTTATTAGAGAAAGTTCAACACCTATAATCAGGACCATTATTCCCGGTAAGGAAATACAAGGTATCGAGATTTCGGGAACAATTTTCGATGACAATGGGCAACCTTTGCCGGGTGCCAACATTCTAGAGAAAGGGACCAACAACGGTACCCAATCTGATTTTGACGGTAATTTTGAACTAACTATAACCGACCAGAATTCCACTCTAGTGGTTTCCTATCTAGGATTTACGACCAAAGAAGTGCCCCTCGAAGGAAACACTACACCCATTATAGTATTACAGGAAAATGCGGCGGCGCTTGAAGAAATAATAGTAGTGGGTTACGGAACCCAAAAGAAAACCGATGTAACCGGTTCTGTTAGCTCTGTAGGAAACGAGGACCTTAATCTGGGAGGCACTACAACCAATGTAGCAACTGCATTACAAGGACGAGCCTCGGGTGTGCAAGTACAGCAGGGCAGTTCTGCTCCAGGAACCAGCCCTTCCGTAGTTATTAGAGGGAGCAACTCGATCAATACCACAAATGAACCATTATATGTAGTTGATGGTTTTATATTGGATGAGGGTAAAAATATAAACCCGAATGACATAGAAAACATCCAAGTTTTAAAAGACGCCTCTGCCACCGCCATTTATGGGTCTCGTGGTGGTAATGGGGTAGTCCTCATTACTACAAAGAAAGGTAAAAAGGGTAAAATGCAAATTGAAGCCGATATATCTGATGGTATTCAAAGCATCATTAATGTTCCTTCTGTAATAAATGGACAAGAATATGCGGATACCCAAAACGCAATTGCAGCAGAAAACAGCAACTCCCCTATCTTTCCAACAAGCTTTCCAATATCCAATACCGATTGGTTTGATTTGGCAACACGGCAAGCTCGTGTGGTAAACAGGTCAATTAATTTTAGCGGAAGCGATGAATCGTCCAAAATTTTCATGTCCTTAAATTATTTAAGTCAGGAGGGGGTATTACGCAATACAGACTATGTGAAATATTCCGCTAGAATGGGAGCGGAGAAAAAATTCAGTGATAAAACTACGGTTGGGTTCAATTTCTATGGTTCCATTGCAGATGCTGACAATAGTGATTACACTGCCAATATCACCTCTCCCTTATTCCGTTTAATGGACGCTCCACCGACCATTCCGGTATATAATGAAGACGGATCTTATTACAAATATAATGGTAGGGACAATGCACTGGCTTTATTACTAGAGCCGACCAATGCAGAAAAAGATAGGTATGCGAACGGAAACATGTTTGTGGATTATAAGATTTTAAAAAACCTTACCTACCATTTTGGCGCTGGTGCGGAGTACACGTCTACCACCCAAGATTATTATACACCCCGAACACTTGCCGCTGGAGAGGTTTTAAACGGAACTGCTACTCAGTCCGTAAGCTCCAATCTAAAATGGATTACAGATCAATATTTAACCTATAAATTAACATTGGGCGAGCATGATCTAACAGCATTATTAGGCACCTCCAACCAGAAAGATTACTCAGAGTTTCTATCCGCTAGTGCCTCTGGTTTTGCTAATGATATTTTAACCTCTAACTCTCTTGATAGTGGTGACATTGCAGGCAAACCTTACTCAGTAAAACAGGAAACGAAACTAAAATCGTATTTTGGAAGGTTAAACTATGCTTTTGGAGACAAATATTTGGCAACTTTTACTCTGAGAAGGGATGGATCCAACCGATTTGGTCCCAACTTCCGATACGGCACCTTTCCATCGGCAGCCATAGGATGGAGACTATCAAACGAATCCTTTATGGAAAATTCGAATGTATTTTCCAATTTAAAATTCAGGGCCAGCTGGGGAGTTACAGGAAACGATAGGATTGGAAACTTAAGATATCTCGCCACATATAGACCCTACGGAACGGTCCTGAATCCAGGCGTCTTTGTAGGCGGAACGGAGCCAAAAATTTTAGCCAACCCCAATTTAAAATGGGAAGAGACCACGCAGACCAACTTTGGTTTGGATATGGGGTTCATAAACGGACGAATCAATGCAACCATAGATTTGTATAGAAAAACTACGGACGATGTACTTTTGGATCGACCTATCGGATATGAATGGGGTTTTAGTAGCGTTACCACCAATGCCGGAAAAATTCAAAACGAAGGATTGGAATTGGCCATAAACACTGTAAACATATTAAAAGATAAATTTACTTGGGGCTCGGCCTTTAATATAGCCTTCAACAAACAAAAGGTAATATCCCTTTCCGACGGGGTACCATTAATTTCCTCTAGCACGGCCAACCCCAGTGGATTGGTCACCTCGCAAGAGTTTACCCGTTTGGAGCCAGGAATGGCCATGGGAGAGCTTTATGGGTATCAATATGCCGGAGTGATCAAATCTGGAGAGACTTATGCGCCACAGCCTACTTCCCAACCCGGAGACCCTAAATATGTGGATATTAATAATGATGGCGAAATAACGGCAGAAGGAGATCGTACCTATTTAGGTAATACAATACCCAAGTTCATTGCAGGTTTCGGTAACGATATCACCTATAAAGATTTTGACTTAAATATCTTTTTCCAAGGAGCATTTGATTATTCCCTTTACAATATGAGAAGCATGGTGTCCGAATCCACTACTGGCACCGATGTATTAAACCGTTGGGTAGCGAATGTCAATGAGGATACGGACATTCCTAGAGATGGTTACTATTCTTCGGTTTATGGCAGCTATGTAAATTCTAAATTTGTGGAAGATGCCTCCTATGTTCGTTTAAAGAATGTATCCCTTGGCTACAATATTCCGCAATCCGCATTAAAACAAGTAAAGTTCGTTGATGCCGTGAGATTATATGCATCGGGCCAAAATTTGATAACAATCACCAAATATTCAGGAAATGACCCCGAGGTAAATGGCCATGATAAAAATGCAACTGAAAGTAATATTGGAGGGGGCATCGATTTTAACTCATTCCCAGCGTTTAGAACGTTTGTATTAGGGTTGAAAATTACTCTTCATTAATCTGTTATTTGTTAAAATAAAAATTATATACAATGAAAAAATACTTAATTCTTTTCCTAGTACTCGTAGCAGGGATACAATTTTCTTGCAACAAGGATCTTGACCCTAAAGTGTATAGCACTTTGACTAACGCAAATGCTTTTCAATCTAAATCAGACGCTATTTCTGCAGTCAATGCGGTATACGCCAAATTAAAAGGTCCCTGGGTAGGAGGCAATAGTACCTATTGGGCCACACGCCACTTTGCCTTGACTGATGTGCCCACAGATTTGGGGCATACCCGAGCTGGTGGAGATCCAAGACAGTTAGCCATTGGGTTGTGGGATGCTTCAAACGGATTGCTCAGACAAGACTATCAATACGCATATAAATTAATTTCCAATGCCAACAGTGCTATTAATAGTATTAAAGAAATGACCACGCTTACCGATACTGAAAAAGCGCAATTCTTGGCAGAAATCAAATTTTTGAGAGCAGTGTCCTATATGGACCTGACCGATGCATGGGGGCCCGTTGTTCTTTTGACCGAGGACGATTTGACCGATCCGGATTACAACAATCCTAAAGAACCCACGTCAGTAGAAGATATCGACGCTTTTTTGATAAACGATTTAACAGCTGCGGCCGAAGTATTGCCGTTAAATTATGTAGATAATGCCATTTATGGCAGTAATGATGTAGGTAGGGCTTCCAAAGGCTCGGCACTTACTTTATTGATGAAATTACATTTACGTAGTTTGGATTGGCAAAAAGTGGTAGACCTATCCGAGGATATTATGGAACTGAATCAGTACGCTCTTTATCCTACCTACGCTGGTTTGTTCAAAGAAGCCAACCAATGGTGTGAGGAAAATATTTTCTCTGTCATGGGAGATGCCCATACGAACGGTATGGAATTATTGAACCATTTTGGCCCAATGAATCATCCTGTAATTCAGAACAGATGGCATTATTATGGCGTGGCATGGGATTTTTACGATACTTTTGGAGATGAAGATGAGCGCAAACAAAGTTTTTATCCCGAATATGTAGGTGTAGATGGTTTGTTGTACAAACAAGCACCCAGTCTTGGCGCCATTCCTCCAGAAGGTGAGTTTTATATGCAGAATGTTCCAACCAGCAAATATGCGGATCCAGAATCACAATCCTATTATGATAGTCATAGTGTAAATATATTGCGCTATGCAGATGTTCTCTTGAGCAGGGCGGAGGCAATAAATGAACTTAGCGGTCCAACCACGGAAGCCATAAATCTGATCAACGAAGTTAAAGGTAGGTCTAACGCTAATACTTTGCCATTAACTGGCTTATCCAAGGAAATCTTAAGAGATGCTATTTTACAGGAGCGCGGTTGGGAATTTTTCTACGAAGGTAAGCGTAGGGCTGACTTAATAAGGATGAACAAATATGATGTTTTGGTAAATGCCCATCTAAATAAAATTGGGCAACCTTCCAATATTTCTATGCCCAAGAACAAATATTTTCCCTACCCACAAGGACAAGTTGACCTCAATCCAAATTTGAGCAATGCCGATAGGTAATATGGGATAATTACAAGATGAAATCAAGAATTTGGTGGGCCGTTTATTCGCCCATCAATTCTTGATTTTTTTTAGGGTATGTAAATCAATTGTTATGGAATGCACCTAAAGCCAAGACATTAATTATTGAAATTTTATTTAGATGGACTATAAGTCAGCAATTTACTGGTGTTTAATTTTTTCCATGGTACTTTTCATGGGTTGTGTCGAAAAAGATGCGAACATTATAGACACCATTAATATCGGGCTCCATGCCAACAACCGATTAAAAATTCAAATTGATATTGCTACCGCTAAGGAAGCCACGGTTTTTGTGGAATATTGGCCTGAAGATAAGAAAGAAAAACATAAAATTATTACACCTATTTCTACATATGGATTGAAACATATGCTTGTATTAAGTAATATTGTACCATTGACCAATTATACTTTTCAAGTTGTTACCAGTGACAACGTATCAAAAAAAACAAGCAAACCTTATCACTTTAAATCGCAGCAACTACCCAGTTGGCTACAAAATCAATTTAAAGCCAATTATACTCAAGCCGAGCTAATACCGGACAGATTTAAAGAAGGCTACATACTTTTAAGCAAAAGGGAGACCCCAGGGGTTGCCTATCTTATAGATTATAATGGAAATTTACGGTGGTATCATTCTGTAGATGGAGTAGGTTTTAAAGTCTCCAGATTCACAGAAGAGCAAAACATTATTTCCATTTTGGGCAAGAATGATGAGCCTACCAGTTATGGGAGTGAGATTTTAGAGATAAATTTGGCAGGAGATACCTTAGTCCATCTTCAGAAAGGCCAAGAAGATTTCAAGTATACCATTCATCATGAAATCATTAAAAAATCACCCAATGAATTGGTGACTATTTTTGTTGATGAAAAAGTAATGGACCTACGATCAATAGGAGGCAAGGAAAAAGATACAATTGTCGGGGATGGGATATTAATCCTCGATAAAAAAGGAAAGGAAATTTGGAAATGGAGTGTTTTTGACACCGAAGACCCTTTAAAAGATATAAATATTCTAGAGAACAAAAAAGATTGGGTGCATGCCAATAGCTTAAATTATGATACCGATGGAAACTTTATTATTTCGTTTTATAATAATGGACAAATATGGAAGGTAGATTCCAAATCCGGGGAAGTAATTTGGAAACTAGGTAAGGGAGGAACATTAAAGATGTCTTCCGATGCCAACTTTTCCCAAGCACATGCAGCTCATATTAACCAAAAAGGAGAATTAATGTTTTTCGATAATGGAGTTGAAGTTAAACAGTCTTCCGTTTTTAGGATGGACATAGATGACAAGGAGAAAACTGCCCACTTAAAGGGACAGGTTAAATTACCACTAGGCATTTACAACGAAAGAATGGGCAGTGCCTATATGGTTGATGATGAAACAGTGCTGGCTTGCGCTTCCAAAAGGCACAGCACCGTTCTGGTCAATTCCAAAGGTGATATATTATGGACATTAGTCTCCAATATCCCTCCCTATAGAGCTCAGTTTATCCCGGGGGAAAAGTTAAAACTGAATTGAATCCAATTATTTTATTATTCCAATACAAATCAAGTTTACCCTGTGCCCCAAACAATATGACCAATGATACCGTTAAAATAATTCTAATCCAATAAAACTTGTATGTCTATTAATCTATATACTTAACGCAGTATCCCTTTGCGGATAAACCAAGATTAATCCCCAACTACATTATCATTATTCCTGATACCATTGATAGGAAACGGATTTTCCATATTCATAATAATTCAAATTTTTAATCCATCCCACTTACACTTGTTCTTCTATGATATATATAAAACCTGCACTATACCTTTTACGGTACACGCCACAGATTATCTAAACATGCACAAATATGTGTGGGCACACAAAATTTGTAATTAAAATCCATTTTTTTCAAATTTATTACGGTTTATAACTGTTTATATTGATAAAAATAATATTTTTGTGTGCCCACACACTAGTATGTTTGCTCACAAGGGACCAGGGAGAAGGCGAAAGCTCAGTTTGTCCCATGGGAAAAGCTAAAACCTTACCTATTAAATTAATTCAAGATAAATACTATGATTTTAAAAATGAATGGATATAAGTTTTTACCAATTTTTTGTTTGTTGGTTTCTTTAGTAAACGGAATTTCGCTTTTCGGACAAAGTACCAGTGCAAAATCAGTAGTGAAAGTTTATCCTAAAGAGATTAATGACGTTTTACAAAATCCAGGAATTGGTTTTACGACATTTCAACGATTTAATGGTGATGAATTAAATTCCGGTGATGGATGGACGGAAGGATACCCTATTGAATATCAAGAATTTAAAGGAGATCTAACTAATAAAAACCACCCAAAAACAACTATTGCATACTATCGTGTTGCGTGGAGCTTCCTTGAAACGGGGCCAGGAATCTATAATTGGGAACTTATCGATAAGGCTCTAAAGACGGCAGCTGAAAGAGGACAAACCTTAATGCTTCGTATTGCTCCCTATTATAGTGAAGGTGATAGAGATGCCCCTATTTGGTATAAAAAAATTGTTGGAGAGGAAGACCTTAAAATAAAATATTGGAGAGTTGACCCTGAAAGCCCAGAGTATGTTCGTTATTTTGGCGGTATGATCGCTGCTCTTGGGCAAAGATATGACGGGCATCCAGACATAGAAGCTATTGATGTTTCTATTGTAGGATTTTATGGGGAAGGGTCAGGCACTCATTTACTTACTGATAAAACAAGACTATCCCTTATTAATTCCTATTTAGATAATTTCAAGAAAACGCATTTAGTTTTTCAGCCTCTAAACGGTGACGCTCCCCAACCAGAACTTTTGGTAAGAGGTAGCAATATAGCTGCATCCTGGCCAGATGGCACTAATACTAATAATGGAGTGGGTTCAAATATGAGGAATTTGGGATGGCGAATAGATTGTTTGGGCGATTTGGGTTATAAGCCCACATTTAGTCACATGGGCGATATATATCCTCAGGATATTATTAGAAGTGGAATGAGCGATGCATGGAAAAAAGCACCCATTACAATGGAAATATGTGGCACCTTTTTGAGGTGGTTGGAAAAGGAAAAATATGATGAAAAAGATGTTAATTATATTTTTGAACAGGCACTTAAATGGCATGTATCTTCCTTTAACGCCAAGAGTTCCCCTGTTCCTGAAAAATGGAGTCCTTTGGTTGATGCCTGGTTAAAAAAAATGGGGTATCGTTTTGTGTTAAGAAAATTTTCTTATCCCTCCATAGTAAAACCTCAAGGGCAATTATTAATTAAGGGTTGGCTAGAAAATAAGGGAGTTGCTCCAATTTATAAAGACTACAAATTTGCAGTTCGATTGAAGAATAAAACAACTACAAAAGTATTTTCTTTTAATGTTGATATTAGAGATTGGCTACCTGGAGATGTTTATTTAGAAGATAAGCTATACATACCACATGATATGCCATTAGGAGATTATCAAATAGAAGTAGCTATTGTTGACCCCGTATTGTTTGAATCTCGCGTAAAATTAGCTATAGAAGGGGTTAATGACGAAGGATGGTATACCATGGGAGACGTTAGCATAGTAGCCAAATAACAGGATTTATTATAATGCATTTTACGGGGCTCGTTATCAATATACTCGTATGGATACAAAGAATGTATAATTTCCCTAACACTATGATAAAAAAAACATTAATATTTCTTGTGTTAATTATGGCGACTCACCCCATATTGGCCGGGAACAGAACGTTTAATGGTATTGAAAAAATCACCGATATTTTTAAGCTTGGACATTTGGCCAATGCAGTGGTTCTGGAAGCAAATACTTTTGCTACTGGATATCTAGAAAATCTGAGTGACAATAACTTTAAAATCCCGTCTTTCCCCGCCTCTGATCAATTTGCTCCAATCCATAATATCCATACAGAGTATCTTAATAGTGATCCCAATCTGGATGCCATATTAGTCGACATTTTTTATGGGACTCCGTTTAAAAATAGCAGGTATGACTCCAATAAAAGAACTCTTCTAATCGGCGAAGAAAAAGGAATACCCAATGCTTTGAATCAAAAAAAAAGCGGAATAGACCTTAACGTAGAGGCCAGAGATATTAAAGCAATTCCATTAGCTTACAAAGAGACCTTACGCATTTACTCTAGCAACAATCAAGTTCCTAACACATTTAAAACTAATTTCTAATGTCAAAACATTTACACCTAACCTTAGTACTTTTAGCTGTTGGCCTGTATTTTAATGCCCAAGCACAATCTATATCCATTAAAGAAGAATTAAAATCAATAGACACCTATGGTTTTGGAGAGCCCAATCCTGTGCCACTATTGACTGAAAATGCCGAAATCTACCCGTATTTTAAGTTTGAAGGCTATCAACAAAAATCAAAGAAAAAAGATTGGAAGGTTGTCACCTTAGAAAACGATTACATTAAAGTAATGGTACTGCCCGAAATAGGTGGAAAAATCTGGGGAGCCATTGAAAAAAGTACAGGAGAAGAATTCCTATATAAAAATGAGGTTATAAAGTTTCGGAATATCGGCATGAGAGGTCCTTGGACCTCTGGAGGCATTGAATTCAACTTTGGGGTCATTGGGCATCATCCGTCTACTGCAACACCTGTAGACTACCTAATGCGCACCAATGCAGATGGTAGTGTCAGTTGTTTTGTTAGTAACTTAGACTTGCCTTCAAACACAAAATGGACCGTAGAAATTAGATTAGAGAAAGATAAGGCCTATTTTGAAACAAATGCATCTTGGTACAATGCCTCTCCCCTAACGGAATCGTATTACAATTGGATGACTGGGGCTGCAAGAACTAGTAACGATTTAGAATTTTTTATTCCTGGAAATGCTTATTTAAAGCATAATGGAGATGCTCATTCTTGGCCTATAGACGACAAAGATCGAAATCTTTTAATGTATAAAAATAATAATTTCGGTCCGGATAAATCATACCACATAGTAGGTGAATTTAATGACTTTTTTGGTGGTTATTATCATGATAAAGAGTTCGGTTTTGGTCAATGGTCTCTTTATGAGGAAATGCCTGGACAAAAACTATGGCTTTGGTCCCAATCACGATCCGGAGGTATTTGGGAAGATTTACTTACAGACACTGATGGCCAATATATAGAGTTTCAGGCAGGAAGACTTTTTGACCAATACAAACTAACAGAAGCTGTAAACCCAATTAGCCAAGTAGGATTCGACCCCTATGTAATGGACAGATGGAGTGAAATCTGGTTTCCTTTCAAAAAAATAGGAGGCATGGTAGATGCTTCACCAGAAGGGGTTTTGAATGTTGAAATCGTTGATGGAGAAGCGGTGATCAGTGTAAACGCACTACAAGATTTACATTCGGAAATTCATATTATAGCCGGACAAAAAGCTCTTACCGAGGCAATTGACCTAAAACCTATGGATATATTTTCAAAAAAAATAACTCTTGATAGCACAGAAGAAATAGAAGTTTATGTAGATGGAACTGAGTTATCTTATAACAGTGCTTCTACGGAAAACACGTTAAAAAGGCCTTTTCATTCTGATAAAGACTTGGATATCTCCGAAAGTGAAAAACTACTTTTTGCGGGTATTGAGACCCTAGAATCCCGTGAATTTGAAAAAGCCCATGAACACCTGTCCAATCTAGTTAAAATTGACCCATCAAACACTGCAGCATTGGTCAAATTAGCTGAATTGGAGTACCGTAAAACCAATTATGACCTTGCGCTAGAATATGCTAACACCGTTCTACGAATGGACACCTATAATTCTAGTGCCAATTACATGGCAGGTATAATTTACAGGGCGAAGGATGATGCTATCAATTCTTTAGAATCCTTAGGCTGGGCAGCACGTGATATTAAATATAGGTCTGTTGCCTATGCCCAAATAGCCGAAATCTATCTAGCCGATAAAAATTATTCTCGAGCTGAGACTTATGCCAATAAATCACTGGATTTTAATACTTACGGCATTAATGCCAGAGAAGTTTTACTTCTACTACATAGGGCCAACAATGATCAAGATGCGTTCAATCTAGAAAAAGAACGTATTCTATCAATTGATCCTTTAAACTATTTAGTGGCTATTGAAACTGCACGACTAATTGACGAATCAAGTGATTTCAAAATTGACCTAAATATTCAAAACGAATTTAAGGAAGAAACCTTATTGACCCAAGCATTGCGGTACAACGAACTCAATTTTAAATCTGAAGCGATCTTAACCTTATCCTCTAGCTTTAAAAGTCCTAAAAACCAGCTTTGGAGCGCTTACTTGCAAAAAGATTCAGATCCGAATGCGAGCGAACTACTTTTGAATGCTATGTTATCCGAGCCAATCGATTTTATTTTTCCATACCGTAGAGAAACAATTCCTGTTCTGGAATGGGCCACAGCGAAAAACACAAACTGGAAATTAAAATATTACTTGGCCCAAAATTATATTGCGGTAGGATTAAAGACCAAAGGAATCAATATTTTAAAGGAATTGGCGAATGAACCGGATTCACCTGTATTTTACCGCTTTAGGGCAAAGCTATATTTAGCTGATTTGGATACTTATTCTTCTAAGTCTGCCCTTGAAGATCTACAAAAAGCTTTGGACTTACAACCCAATGATTGGAAGGTATGGGAAGAAAACATTCTATTGAACCAATTACTCGAAGAAGATAAAAACGCCTACTCACTTTCAAAGAAAGCTTATAAGAAATTCCCAAAAAACTACAATATAGGATTAGCATATGCGAAGTCGCTTTTAAACCTTGAGCACTATCAACAAGTTTCAAAAATACTTGAGGACATACAGGTGCTGCCTTATGAACATGCCAACGAGAGCCGAAATATATACGAAAAGGCGTACATAGCAATGGCTGTACAAGAAATTAAAAAAGAGAAGTACACCAACGCACTGGCTGTTTTAGAAAAAGCCAAAAAATGGCCTGAAAATATTGGTGTGGGCAAGCCTTATACCCCGGATGAAAGAATATGTGATTATTTGACGGCTATAACCCTTGACAAACTGGGAAAACACAACGAGAGCAAAGAGGTAATGCTTGCTATTATTACATATACAAAAGAACACTATTCCATGAATAGCACCAATCATCTAGCGGGTCTATTGGCCGCTAAAACAATGGGAGGGAGCACTAATTTGGTTGAAGACCAATTAATAGCGACATCTACCAATAACGCATCGACCCAAATAGCATTGTCCATTTTCAAAGAAGATTTAAAAGCTACCAAGGAACTAGGTGAAAAACTTAAATTATCCGATACCGAATTGGAATTTTTGCAATGGCTAAAAGACCTATAAAAGGACTATCTTATAACGTGTATAAATAGAAAATAGCTGGGGCTTTCCCCAGCTATTTTTTGGTTTAACCCTAACTATTTGCACTTTCTAAAAATGGGTTCACCGATCAATTTCTAAAGCAGTTCAAAACTGCAGTGAGCTCTATGCCCATTTGGATTACGGAAAGCATAGCCGACCGTTTGATTCCAACATGGATAATGTTTATTTTGCCATAATGGGGCGCAACCTCCATCGGGAATAGCCGTTCCAAGGACCGTGAGGCGCCTTCAATTGCATGATAGTACCCAAACGCGACCATATATCGACGGGCTCGAGAACGCGATCGTATCGCGCTATACAAAGGGAATGTGCCACAACAGTCAAGTTAGCCAGTGTTAGGATATATCTACGTTAATTGTTTAAATAGGTGGCATCGTCCCCAAGATGTGAGGTCACCAAGACCATTTACAGCGTTGCGGCTACGCAGGGACGAAAAAAAGGTCAGAACTTTAGAAAAAAGCCGGACCCCTGTTATATTCAATTTACACCGCTTTGCAGGATAGGAATAGTGTCTTTGAAGACTATGATTTTGACGGTCTATTGTTAGTCCTCAAGTAGTTCATTTAATGCAAATTCTGTTAACATTTCGTGATTACCTTCAAATATTGATAAACTTAAATTTCCAAATTCCTTCTTTAAACAAATTTTTCTATCGGCAATATTCCCAAATTCTCCCAATGGTTCCCGTTTTTCGAACAACTTCAATTTCTCGGAAGTCGTTACATATTTTAAGGTGTCAGTTACGGACATATCTGTCAATAACTTATTGTAAAAATGTATTGAATGGCTTATCGGAACACTACCTTGTATTCCATCAAAAATACCGGCATAAATAAAAAGTTTTGAACTTTCTAATTTCTCTACTGGGGAATTCCAATAAAGCGGTGATTTTAGTTGAGCATTTGCGGTATTCAGTACGGTGTCTGAACCTGTGCAATCAAGAATATTCGCTGCGTAATTGTTATTTCTTATTTTACTTTCATTATGCCAAGCCATCAAGTCTGTTATTGATGCCCACGCTGAAAACTTTTTAATCTTATGTTTAGATTTCATAAAAGTACTTAGCGTGGCATAGCCACCACCACTTACACCCATAACATATATTCTATCTGTGTCAACATTGGAATTCCCAATCGCGTAAGTTATTGCATCATCAATGTCTGATAATGCCAATTCACTGCAGCAGGCACTAACTGTTTTGTTTGCCCCGCGAAAATCTGGATGGATATAATTCAAATCCTTCTGTTTGCATAGCTCTGCTAAGTCGTCCTTTTGTGAATAATCACCACTCCAAGTATGTAAACTTACTATTAATGGTTTTGGATCAGGTGACTTTGATTTATAGAAATATGATTTCTGGAAATTATTGTCCTTACTCGATTTAATTTCAACTATTTCAAATGCTTTACCCCAATCTGACTCCCGTGTATCGTCAAACTTTATATAAGTTTCACCAAATGGCTTTTGAATGAAGGACCAAGCCGTCTTATTGTGTCTAATAAAAATTCCTATTCCTACCCCGAATATTAAAATCAGGATAATGGTTGTTAATTTTAAATGTCTGTTTTTCATTATACTGTGAAATTTTTAGTGGTAATCTTCATTTTTATCACGCATCGCAGATTGCATAAAAATCTATACTATAATACAACTTGATTTGAAGCCAAAGATGAGCACACGGTTTTTTTATTTCGCTGATAATGGTTTCTGAAACGTGCGTATAGATCATAGTACGGTATTCTGAATCTTACCAACTCAAAATTTTAAACGAACTTACTGGAGACCTACCATTATAATGTGTAAATAATTAAAACTAAACAAAAAAATAGCTGGGCATTCCCCAGCTATTTTCTATTTACAAATTTTATGGGATAATCCTCTTTATATTGATATTGTATTCTTCTTTTCGATGTAAATTTGGATGACCAACCTCAACCATAGCAATGTGGCCATTCAAGTGTTTAGCCATGTTTAATGGGTATAAATAGCTGGACCAATAGCAAATTTTTAATTAGCAAACGAATTGTAGAATCAATAAAATAATTAGCGATGATCTACAATCTTTTCGCTCTCTCGATCCCAATAAAGCTTCTTACCTTCACGGTAAGCTTGTGTAGCCATTATACTAGCAATCGAATGCCAAAAGCCCGTATGAATATGACCATTGGGTACAAGATCCCTGTTCCTCATACAATCAACCCAATTATCAAGGTGAAAAGGCATATTATCGCTCAAATAAACGGGTCCAACTTTCATATCGTATTCTTCCGTTGTTACAATTTCCGCTTTTCCACTCTTTACTGCCTCTTTCATTCCTCCATAAAAATCAAACCCCCCAGGAATATTTTGGTGTTCGGGTATAAAAAACCAGCGTGGACTTCCTTCACCTCCAGCTGCAAATAAAGTTCCGTCTTTCCCCCGTATACAAGTGTGATCACCGAATTTGTTGGCATAATTGGAAGCGTAAGAATAAGAAAATTTCTCATCGTCATAGGTTGAAAGCGCCTGAAAGGTATCCGGATTTTGGCGGATGTCTGGCCAACCGAATATCCCACCATTGGCAACCATTGTATCCGGAATGTCCGTATCTGTGTAGAAATGAACCAATCCAGCCCCGTGACTCATCCATTGTGAGGTAATTCCACCCGAATAATCACGGAATATCCTAAATTCAAAGTATTTTCGAGCATCAAAGGGAACATAAGGTTTACCTAAAAGCCACCTGTTCCAGTCAGTGTCCTCTTCTCTAATAGCAGCAACATCGGGATCATTTGGAACATGCCAGCGATGATCATTATCATTCCATACCTGTTCAATTTTTGTAATCTGGCCCAATCTCCCGGAACGAATGATATCGCGCACCTTGAGCTGCATAGGGTCGCTCAGCCATTGTGACCCCAGCTGTACAACCTGTGAGGTGGCCAAAACAGCATTTCTCGCAAGCTTAGCATCCTCCACATCTGTGGCCATAGGTTTTTCACAATAACAATCTTTACCCGCCCCAACAACTTCCGCCAACAACTTTGCATGTTGATGATCGCCTGTACCTATCATTACCGCGTCAAGATCTTTCATTTCAAGCATATCTTCGGAATATTTAAACTGCTTCACATCAGTTCCAAACATCTTTTTGCAGTTTGCAGCTGCTTTTTCTTTATTGACCTTCCAAATATCACAAACGGAAACTACATTAAGGTTCTTTTTCTTGGCCGACGCTTCAACCATAATTTGATGCCCACCGCTTCGAGCACCACACCCTAGAAATCCAATATTAATCCGGTCGTTGGAACCAATAATACGGGCATAACTACTTGCCGGAAATCCCATAGCTCCTATGGTAACCCCAGCTGCACCCAAAGAAGATTTCTTAATAAATTTCCTTCTTGAATCATTCAAATTTTGCATAATTTATAAATTATTTTTATGAATATATATTTACTTCTATTACATTGAACCTTAATTCAGACCACTACTTACTAGTAACCTTCTGAACTATATACATTTTTATTATTTTATCCATTCCATAAAAAGATCGTACATCTGCTTTTCAGGTAATTTCCCAGATTTAATATTCAATTGCCGTCCTACGTTTTTCTCTTGATAAGCCGTTTTAATCATGGTAAATTCATCTGTGATATTTCCAGAATCAATGGTATTGCCCAGGCCATCTGTAACACCAATCATCATCAGCTTTCTTGGTGCCAAGCTGGCGGCCAGGTCGGGAAGATCATAAGCCTTAAGAGATCCAGGAACGGTACCGTGAATAAAGTCAGGATTATAGAAACGGTTCATCACAATGGATTGGTATGAAGAATATGGCTCTATAAGGGCTATTCTGGCAATAGCCGAATCAAAAGCAGCCGCATGTAATAACACAGGCGCCATTTCCTTCCTAGCAAAACCATATACCTCGCTTATCTCTGTATTTTTCTCTAGCATTCGGGTAAGCCTAACAACATCCCCTGCTCGTATTCCAACAATGCTTCTGCCTATAAGCAAGGAAGCATACCAGATATTATAGGAGTTGCCTTCTATATATGAGTCTCCATGAAAATCACCCGGCCCCATTTCACCTACTCCGATTATATCCGGGGCCATCACAGTAAAACCCTGACGAACAAACCATTCTATCTCCCCACCTACTGAAGCCTCGGCTCCCTTCCCTAGAGGATTCAAGTAGATAAGGCCCTTACCATTTGGCTTATCCGGCACCATTAACAGATAAGGAATAATATAATCGCCCTCACCATGTACAACATATTTCTCTATTACATAACCATCCCTTTGAATGCGTCCGATAAAAATGGACTCATCGGTTACTACCGGCTCTTGGTATCCCGAAAGCTCTTTGGCCGACCTCAATATCTTGGGCAGGTGACTGGAAAGGTCCTTTCTTGAAATTTGTAATTCATTGACCAGTTTTTCTGCATAATTACGGTTCAAACTAAAAACTGTTTCCCCTTCAAAGGAGGTTGAAACCTGTCCTGTTTTGGTTACCATTATCTCCTTTTCGCTTAAAATTTCAACTTCTTGATCCTTTGAGTCCCCAGGATTATCCAAATGCGTTTGGAAAAAGGCATACATTGCTTCCCGATTTTCCTGTGTAGACGCATGGCCCGCATCACTCTCTACCATGCTAAAATCCCCTTCCTTACCATAGGCTTCATATATGGTCGACACCTCTTTTGCCGTCTCTCTGGCCCCTTGAATGCTAAAGTAGTCATTGGTGGTTGTTAACATTAAGACAGGTTTAGGAGCCCGGACAAGCAACAAATCAGCATGATCTATTCCACGTGCGATTGCATCGGGCAGGTTCTGCTCAGCATCCTGAGGTCCTACAGACTGAAGTAACCTTGTGAAATTGGTAATATAATTACTTGGAGCGGCAGCATAAATACGTTCGTCAAACGCAGCGATATAAGCAGATTGCGTTCCTCCGCCCGAACGTCCTGTTATCCCTATTTTGGCAGGATCCACCTCTGGTCTGGTAAGTAGATAGTCCACCGCCCTGATGCCATCCCAAATCATATAGCGAGCTAGGGAGCTTCCTGTTATAAAAGCCTGAGCCCCAGAATAAGAATGTTCTTTTGAAGGATCGCCTCCGGAAGACTTGCCGGTTTCAGAATCGTAATACTCAAAACGCTCACCCTGGCCAACAGGATCAAAAGCAAACACGATAAATCCTTTTTTCACAAGATTCAGTATTATATGCTGGTATTTTGGCCTTCTATAGCCGTCCTGCGTATGACCACTGGCGTAAATCACAACTGGTGCCTTGCCCTTTAAGCCATCGGGGATAAACATGGAGGAGGTAACATAAAATCCGGGCTGTGACTCATAAACAATATGCTCAACCCTGTAATCATCCTTATCGATGGTTCTTAAAACTTTCGCATTTAAAGGGGTTCTTTCCGGGAAAGGCCCCATGACATCAATCAGAGTTTCATTTAGCCTTTCCTTCCTATCGGACAATGAACGTATTCCGGCCACATCACCAGCTAGCTTATCAAGAAGACTGTATGCCTGCCCAGCAAGATGATGATATAATGAGTTGGGGGCATCACTGAAATGAATCCAATTATTATTTTGGAACAAATCAAGATCATCCTGCGCCCTCACTTCACCACCTGCAAGCAATATGACCAATGATAGCGTTAAAATGACTTTAATGAAATTTGTATGTTTATTAATTTGTAACTGTTTCCTATTCATAGGTTTTTGTAAATGAAATATTGAAATGGTATTTTTTTTGTACTCTATAAGCACTATGCATTGCCTTTTATCCCTTCAAGCAAAAGCATAATTACTTCCTTACTACATCGCCATTATTACTGATATCCTTGATAGGAAATGGATTTTCCATTTTTATTATAATTTAAATTATCAATCCAATCAACCTACACGCAATCTTCTCCAGTAAATGCCATCGATTGCCCAAACATACAAAAAAAATGTGTGGGCACACAAATTTTGTAAAAAAAATCTATTTTATTGAAATAATTATGATTTATAAGGGTTTATATTGATAAAATATAATACTTTTGTGTGCCCACACACTAATAAATTCATTCAGTATTAAAATAAAATTCGTGGTGAAAACAAAAAAAACTACTATTCAAGACATTGCCAACTATGTAAATGTTTCCGTAGGAACCGTTGACAGAGTTATCCACAACAGGGGGCATGTTTCGACGGCCAAAAGAAAAAAAATAATGGAGGCGATTGAAATACTTGATTTTAATCCGAATTTTTTGGCAAGCACGTTGGCATTAGGTAAACAGTACCGCATTTGCAGCCTTTTACCACGACCTTCGTCCACACAAGGCTACTGGACACTCCCTAAAGATGGCATTGAGCAAACTGCGGCTGATTATAAAGATTATGGTATCACGCACCATTCGTTTGACTATGATCCGTTTGAAGAATCGAGTTACTCCAAAAAAACGTTGGCTGTTCTAGAAATGCAACCTGATGGAGTTATATTAGCTCCACTTTTTGAAGAAGAGAGCATTTTGTTCATTAAAAAGCTTGAAGAGAAAAAGATCCCTTATATTTTTATTGATGCATTCATCCCAAACCAAAAAAACCTCTGCTATATAGGGCCTGATTTAAAAGGTAGCGGTTATGTGGCAGGAAAACTGATGAGTTCAATCTTGAATAGTCAGGACGACATTCTGATTCTAAATCTGGTAAAAGGACTGGAAAACAGCCATCTAGGCATAATTGAGAAAGGCTTTCGTGAGTTTTTTGACTCGACAAACAACAAAGGATCTAGAAAAATCAAATCTATTACCATACCATCTATCAAGAAGGAGGATATCACTATAGAGTTAACAAAGTATCATATAAAGAATCCAGGGACAAAAGGTGTATTTGTTACTAATTCCAGAGCCTCTTTGATTGCCCATTACCATTTTCTCCATGAGCTACCGGTAAAGATGATAGGGTTTGATATGTTGCAAGACAATATCCTAGAAATGAAGAACGGAAATATTGACTTTCTCATATCTCAAAGACCTTATTTTCAAGGTGCTATGGCGGTAAAAACACTATTCCATTATTTTGTTTACAAAAAAATTCCTCCAAAAATACAATATGTGCCACTTGATATTATCATTGATCAAAACTTAGATTATTACATAAATTTTAAGGAACCCGGGACTGCCAATTTAGTGCAGGAATAGCCACAAAAAAGCTTAATGAAAAAAATATTGGGACCATACACAGGGTTCAGAAAAACAAAAGAGCATATAGTCTAGTAATCCCTAGGACAAATTGTTTTAGAAATGTTAAAAACAGATAAAACAAAAACTCCACTTAAGAATCCCACTCTAAGGTTTTCAATGGTAAAAAGAGGTATAATAGGATTGTGTAAGCGTATGGATTTCTATCTATTTACAAAGGAAAACAACGAATTTAATATCCAACAAACATTGGTTCAAGCGAATCGGTTTATAAAAGAAAGTAACGTATGAAAAACAAATCCACTCGAAAAAAAATACTTCTAGCTCTTAGTGCCGTAGGTCCCGGACTTTTCCTTATCGGTTATAATATTGGTACAGGCAGCGTGACCACCATGGCCAAAACTGGGGCCGAGCATGGTATGGGATTGTTTTGGGCACTTATTCTTTCATGTTTTTTTACCTATATCCTAATGGTGGCCTATGGTAAAGTAACCTTGGTGACCGGCAGAACCGCTTTGTTCAATTTTAAGTCGGAATTTAAATATGGTTGGGCACTATCCTTATATATTATAACCGCTCTTATCATCGGTGAAATTCTCGCCCTGATAGGCGTGATGGGCATTGTCGCCGATCTGGTCCAGGAAGGCATCCGGATTGCCTTTGACGGTGAAATCATCAACACTTTTTGGATCATCCTCTTTTTTGTAATCATTCTTTTCTTTCTTCTTTGGTATGGGCGATATCAAACATTCGAAGTAATTCTGACTGTTTTGGTGGTGTTAATGGGGCTTTCATTTTTGGTTGTTTTCTTTATGGTAAAACCAAGCTTCTCCACATTGATTTCGGGTATCGTACCCAGTATTCCCGACACACCTGGTTCGCTCGGTCTCATCGCCGCCATAACGGGCACGACTTGTTCCGCAGCCGTATTTATTATGCGTAGCACCGTAGTTGCCGAAAAAGGATGGGGCATAAAAAACTTAAAGGAGGAGAAAAAAGATGCCGCCGTTTCAGCCTCTATGATGTTGTTATTGAGTGGTGCCATCATGGCCGTCGCAGCAGGTACCTTGTATGTTTCTGGTCAGACCCTTGAAAACACGGTGGAGATGATCGATCTATTTGAACCCATTGGCGGAAAAATCGCTGCTTTTATATTGATAATTGGTATTGCCGGGGCAGGACTTTCAACCATATTCCCGATTGTACTGATTGCGCCTTGGTTAATAGCCGATTACCGGGGTACACCCAGGAATATACATTCCACATCATCGCGTTTCCTAATTTTCGCAGCCCTTTTGTTCACCTTCGGTACGGTCTTTTTAGAGGAACGCCCGCCAGCACTCATGGTATTCTCGCAGGCTTTTCAGGCTTGCATCCTACCGGCAGTGGCCATCCCAATATTTGTTCTCATCAACAAGAAAAAACTCATGCACCAATACACCGCCGAAACCAAATGGAATATCGCTATCATAGCGGTCATCCTATTTTCGTTGCTGACTACCTGGTTCGCCATTGCGGAGTTTGTTTAACGGATAAGCTATAATTTATAATCAAGTAAATATAAAATAATGACAAAAACCTTAAAAGTTGACAACCTAGAAGTCGCCGTTTACGAAGAGCCCATCACCATGGGCAAGGCAGCGGCGGATTTTGTACAAAAAAAACTGACCGAGGCCATTGCCAGTAAGGGAAGTGCCAATTTAATACTGGCTACCGGTGCCTCGCAATTTAAATTTCTCGAAGCCTTAAAGGAAAGAGATATCGATTGGCAGAAAATAACAGTTTTCCATCTGGACGAATACAAGGACATTTCCGATACGCATCCCGCAAGTTTCCGAAAGTATCTTAAAGATAGAATACTCGATGACGTGAAGCCTAAAAAAGTCTATTTACTAAATGGCAATGCCGAAGATATCGAAACCGAATTGAACCAATATTCAGAGGCCCTGAAAAAACATCCTATCGACATAGCATGTATCGGTATCGGCGAAAACGGACATATCGCCTTCAACGATCCCGATGTGGCGGATTTCAACGACCCAAAACTGGTAAAACTAGTCACTTTGGACGAGGCCTGCAGAAACCAGCAATTGGGTGAAGGATGGTTTCCATCATTTGATGATGTACCGAAACAAGCCCTCACACTGACCATTACTGCCATATTGAACTGTAAGTCGATCAGTTGTGTTGTACCCGATGAACGAAAGGCGCAAGCGGTACACAACACCCTGTACCACGAAATAAATACGGAATGCCCTGCTACTATTTTAAGGAGACATGATGACACCAAATTATTTTTGGACAAAGCCTCCGCAACCAAAATTTAGCTTTTTAGCTAAAACAAAGTCTTTCTATCCAATCTTAAAAAAGCATATAATAGAAACACAATTTAACAGTAATATATCGACATAAAAAAATAGTTGTTTGAGTTGGTTAGGCGCAGTCCAATTTTATGGATACTGCGCCTTTCTTTTTGAAGGGTCCTCAATATTAACGATAAGAGTGTACGATCCAGCACCTCCCTTTTGGTCTCAACATAATTTGTTGCCATCCGGGCAAGCAGGTAGATTAACTTATAATTGGCCCAATTAAGGATAAGTGGCATTTTTGGCCATTTGCAATTATTTTGAATAAATAAGCAAATCCAGTACAGTTAAAAGTCCAATTTTAAACACCCATGGCAATGTTCTTGCACAGGTCTAAAAGAAATAAATCCCCCTCAAGAAACCCATATAGAGTTAATTCAAAATCTCATGATCGAAGAAGTAGATAAAATAGTGGATGGGTTAAGGTGGGTTGATAACCAGACGGAATCATTACCTATAAAAAGCCGGAAAAATATTCATAATGAATAAAAAAGGGAATGATGTTGCCTATATGCTCAATATCTCGGGAAATACAGTTGAAAACCTCATTGGCCGGGTCTTGAAACGATTACATTTCATAACCTCAAAATTAAATTTCTATCAATATTTTTTTAGTTTGCGCTCTTGTAGTTTCTATTTCTCTCATGGCTTTCAGTAATGCACCCGAATTTGGATTAATGAAAATCATTGTATTAAATAATTCCTCCTTAACCTATATAATTTCTTGCAACCCGTACAAGGCCTTTTAATCCTTCTTAATGCTTACTTATTGGAAAACCTCATATATTTTTCTTTTTCGAACTTTGTCATGGCCAGTTGGGATGCTTGTGCAGGAATTCAAAGGTTTCATCATTCTTAGAAGCATGCCCTCCGTTAAAATATTGAATTCCAATTCTATCTACCAAATTAAACTGGGCATATAGATATCTGACCTTTGCAAATTCGGAAGCAACCCAGCTATCTGGTTGCACTAGGTCATCATGCCCCCTTTCAACCATAAATGGTCTAGGAAATATAAGATATACCATTTCTGCATAACTGAATGTATTTCCCATATTAAAATATGGCATTTCCCATTCTATAGTATTCACAAAACTGCCTTTAAATTGGGTATCCACTACCTTTACAGTCCAGTCTCCGAAATCTCCTGAGCATATTGATAGGCAGTAACCTTCTAATACCGAAGGGACACGCATCGCTGTTTCTCCCCCATAGCTTTTTCCATAAAAAGCAATCCTATTCTTATCCACATAAGGGAGTTCTCCAAGCCAATGAAGAATTTGCTCGTGTTGAGAAATAATGAAGGTAAAAAGTGTCTTCTTAATCGTGTTTGCTTTTCTGTCCAACCATCGGTAACGGTCTTCTCCATTATAAAGAACACAAATCCCTGATCAGCAAGTTTAGCGGCCATATCATTATAACTGGTGCTCTCTTCAATTAAATTCTGAGGCAAACCGTTTCGCCCAACCTGGCAAACAACCACAGCCCGTCTTTCTCCTGCTTTTAAATCCTTTGACACAAGTAATATTCCCGCTGCATTAAGATTGGAATACACCTCCAAAACTACTTCGTAACCCGTCCACTTTTCCCTATTGTAAACCTTGCGCGTGCGCGCATCTGGAGACAACTTGGTATCCTCAAATTTGCCAAGAATGTGTTCCAGTAAATACTTCCGGCACCCTTTTCCTAGTTCTCACTTGTTTCCCAGTATTTGGGATATGACGGTCGGAGAGTATCATTTTGATGTCAATCATGCGCAAGAAGTTTACCATCC
This sequence comes from Arenibacter sp. F26102, assembly GCF_023015865.1. Lineage (GTDB taxonomy): Bacteria > Bacteroidota > Bacteroidia > Flavobacteriales > Flavobacteriaceae > Arenibacter. Next base: position 177,736 of record NZ_JALKBC010000011.1, read on the forward strand.
CGTTCAGAATAGCATCGGCAAAGGAGATCGACATCCCTCAAAAACCGCAAAAAGCTGGATATCCGCACACCTGTTTTATTTTACCTCTAGCATAATCACGACAAAATTAAGAATAACATAAAAATGAATAAAAAATCATGAATAAAGTTAGGGTTTTGTAATTTACCTTTTAAATTAGTGTGATAGCTCAATGTACTTTCTCTTAAAAAAAACTTTTGATTCAATGACCCTTAAAAATTATTTGCCTCTAATATTATTCCTTCTGACCATTTTAGCAATAAGTTGTAAAAACACAGAAATCCATAAATCAACTGAAAAACCAAATAAACCCAATATCGTCCTTATTTATGCCGATGATCTGGGCTATGGTGATATAAGTCCGTATGGCGGTATTGGCCTTCAAACTCCAAATTTGGACTCCCTCGCCTCCCAGAGCATCGTATTCAGAAACGCCTATGCAACGGGAGCTACCTGTACGCCTTCCCGGTATTCCCTCTTGACAGGTAATTACGCATGGCGCAAGAAAGGTACCGGCGTGGCAAAGGGAGACGAGTCCCTCTTGATCGATACGATGAGTACCACCTTACCATCCACTTTAAAATCTGCCGGATATGAAACCGGTATCGTGGGCAAATGGCATTTGGGTCTTGGAGGATCGGGAGGCCCCGACTGGAACGGAAAAATAACTCCGGGACCCTTGGAAATTGGGTTCGATTATTCCTATATCATCCCAGCAACAGGAGATCGTGTTCCCTGTGTTTTTGTCGAAAATCACCATATTGTGAATCTAGATCTAAACGACCCCATAAAAGTTGATTACAAGGAAAAGATAGGCGACTGGCCTACTGGCAAGGAAAACCCAGAGCTGTTAAAAATGAAACCATCTCAAGGGCACGATAATACCATCGTAAATGGTATTAGCCGTATCGGTTGGATGACAGGGGGGAGTAACGCTCTTTGGGACGATGAGACCATCGCCCAGCAATTAGTAAAAAAATCGACCGACTTTATTGAATTGAATAAAAATGAACCCTTCTTCCTTTACCTATCTACCCATGATATCCATGTACCGCGGGTTCCAAATAAAATGTTTCAAGGCAAAAGTGGTTTGGGTCCAAGAGGTGATGTAATCCTGCAATTGGATTGGACAGTTGGTGAAATTATGTCCCTCTTAAGGCAACAACAACTTTTGGACAACACCATAGTCATCTTTTCGAGTGATAACGGCCCAGTTTTGGACGATGGATACTATGACCAAGCAAGGGAACTCAATGGAGCCCATAAGCCAGCTGGCGAATTTAGGGGTGGCAAATATAGCTCTCTGGAAGGGGGCTCCAGAATCCCATTGATAGTAAGGTGGCCAGATGGAAAAGGCAAAGGGACCATTTCCAATGCTATGGTCAGCCAAGTGGATTTCTTGAAATCCTTTGGGCGTTTGGCAGGAGTTGATAAAATCGAAAATGATGTAATAGATAGTCAGGACCTTTTAGACGTTTTATTGGGCAACGACAAGGTTGGCAGAAATTCATTGGTCCAAGAAAGCTTTGAAGGCCCCTTGTCCTATGTTGAGGGTACCTGGAAGTATATTGCACCGCACAATGGTCCTGAATTGGTGCCATGGGGACCAAAGATCGAAACAGGATTCCTCCCCAAGCCACAACTATATAATTTGAAAGAAGATTCAGGAGAATCCAATAATCTGTCCGATAAATTCCCCGAAAAGAAAGAGGACATGGCGAAGAAACTAGCTTCCATCCTGAAAAATTCCTTTACGAACAAGCTAGAAGTAAATGTGGAGCAATATTGAAGCTACAAATTACCAATTTCTTAATAGTTTATCTTTCATGAAAAAGGCAAAGTCAAATTGCAAAATCAAAGAACAAGCGAAAAGTATTTGAAAAAGGAACTATCGAAATAGAACCATTACTAATGATACGCTTACATTTAATTTTTAGCGAGAAAAATCACTTGAAACTCCATAACCAATCATTATGAAAAAACAACTACTCCTATTATTTTTTTGTGTTGCAGTTTTTCATACATCGGCCCAAAAGAAACCAAAAATTAATGCCAATAAAAAAGCTGTAATATCCAGTGTGGAAAGGAAGGCGAATGAGCTTACTGCCCTTTCAGATAAAATATGGGCCTATGAAGAAGTTGCCTTACAAGAAGAGCAATCCTCAGCCGCATTAATGGCCTATGCCGAAAATCAAGGATTCAAAATAACCAAAAATGTAGGGGGTCTAGCTACCGCATTTATAGCCGAGTATGGGTCTGGGGCACCAATAATTGGTATTCTGGGCGAGTTTGATGCCTTGCCAGGACTATCACAAAAAACGGTGCCATACAAGGACCCTGTTAATGAAGGTGGTGCGGGACATGGCTGTGGACATAACCTGTTTGGTGTAGCCTCATTAGGGGCCGCAACTATCATAAAAGAACAAATAGAAAGCGGTAAGCTCAATGGAACGGTACGTTTCTATGGTACTCCCGCCGAGGAGAAGTATTTCGGAAAACTCTGGATGCTCCGTGAAGGTGCATTTAACGATCTAGATATTATGATGGACTGGCATCCTGATATGTTCACCAAAGTGGATGTACAGGCTGGGCTGGCCTTGGTTGATTTTATTGTGGAATTTGAGGGCACCGCTGCCCATGCTTCCGGCGAACCTTGGAACGGTAGAAGTGCCGTAGATGGTCTTGAGCTCTACACCACTGGAATCAACTATTACAGAGAGCATATGCGTCCTTCTGCTAGGGTTCATTATCAAATCATGGATGCAGGGAAAGTGGTTAATGTTGTGCCTGATTATGCCAAAATATGGACTCGCGTACGTGATACCAATAGGGAAGGAATGGAAAAAATATGGAAACATGTTGAAGAAATAGCTAGAGGAGCTGCCATCATGGCCAATGTTGATTATAAGATTTCCCTGGTTTCCGGTGTTCATGAAGTACTTGTCAATAGAACAGGGGCAGCTGCTATGCAGAAAAACATAGAGTATTTGGGAGAACTGGATTTTACTGAAGATGAAATTGTATTTGCTAAGAAATTACAAGAATCGACCAAGAAACCACAGGTTGGTTTTGACACCAAGATCTACCCAATGGAAGAAACTTTAGAGCATCTTAGTGGTGGCTCAACCGATGTAGGTGATGTAAGTTGGGTAGTTCCAACAATTCGTTTGGCTGCTATTACTGCCCCTCAAGACATTCCATGGCACAGTTGGGCAGTAGTAGCATGTAGTGGTATGTCTATAGACCACAAAGGCATGTTGAATGCCACTAAGGTTCTAACAATGACCATGGTCGACGTTTTTGAAAATGCGAAGCTTAGGGAAGAAGTGAAGGCAGAATATAAAAAACGTAAAGGAGATTATGTGTATAAAGGTATGGTACCTGACGGACCACCACCAAAAAATGATTTTGATTAGTCCCCTTCTCCTCAAGATATGTTATGGAAACATTCATGTGAATACGCTTGGCCTATTCTTATGTTTCAAATAATCGAACCAATATTTCGACAACTTTAATCAAATTCGCATGAAAAATTCACATGATCAACAAAAAAATGAAAAGTCGGAAATAAGTCCATCAAATCACAGTAGTAGTAGTAGTAGTAGTAGTAGATTAATTTCTATTGATGCCCTCCGTGGCTTAACTATGTTTTTTATTATAGGTGGTGAAGGAATTTTTAAAAGTTTTGCAAAAGTTTGGCCAAATTCATTCACCGAGACTTTGGCAAACCATATGGATCATCCCGATTGGGATGGCTTTTATTTTTACGATCAAATATTTCCGCTCTTTTTATTCTTGGTCGGAATACTAATACCCATGGTTATTTTACGGAGTAAAGATAATGGAAAGAGCGATAAAGATATATTCTTTCATGTCAGCAAGCGAGCTGGCGTACTTATATTGTTCGGCCTAGCTAATTATGGCCTATTTAATTTTGATTGGCCAAATATGAGGTGGTCAAGTGTTCTGGGGCGAATAGGGGTCTGTTACTTTTTCGCAAGTTTAATGGTCTTGCATACCAACTGGCGTACTCAGGCTTATACCATCATTGCAATATTGATAGGTTATTGGGCCGCAGTAAAACTTATTCCTGTTCCAGGATATGGAGCTGGAGTGCTAACTCCTGAAGGTAGTTTAACAACCTGGCTTGATCAGAAACTTATGCCAGGAAGACTAGGCTTAGGTATTTACGACCGCCAAGGGGTGCTTTCCACTTTCACCTCCCTTGCGTCAACATTAATTGGTGTTTTGGCAGGTCATTGGTTACTCCTTAACAAAACCAAAATCCAGAAGCTTACAGGCATGTTGATTGCTTCTATAGTTTTATTATCCGTTGGTTGGATATGGGGCCAGTTTTTCTTTTTGAGCAGGAATATATGGACAAGTTCTTTTGTTCTCTATACATCAGGATGGAGCTTGCTTTTAATGTCCCTTTTCTACTGGATAATTGAAATTCAGGGGTATAAAAAATGGACTTTCTTCTTAGTGGTTATAGGCATGAATGCTATTACTATATGGGTTGGGCAGCGGTTTATCGATTTCCAATTCACATCGGACGTACTATTTTTTGGGGTCTCCAAGTATTTCGGAATACTTCAACCTATTTTTCTGGCTCTTTGTCTCGTGATGGTAAAATGGATATTTCTGTGGTTCTTATATAGAAAGAAGATATTTTTAAAAGCATAATGGAAAGAAATAAATTAGACTAGCGTTAAAAAGTAAAAATATTTGTCTTTTTGAATTGGTCCATTCTGACATTTAATTTTAAACAATGTAAGTCATTACTAACCTCCTCCTGTTAAATAGGATCGTTTTTAAAATCAAAAAAGTTGAAACTGAAATCCTTATTTTGCTGAAGGGGTTAACAAGTATAAAGGAGATATGAATACCAATTTTCCATCAACATTAGAACTAAAGCATTAAACATAAATCTATGGAACGGAAACGACGCAATTTTATAAAAACAACTACTTTGGCAGGATTGGGAATTGGAATGACAGCCAATATTGCTGAATTGTATGGGAGTAACAGAAAGAAAAGCGTGATAAAGATAGGTATCATTGGACTTGACACCTCACACGTTAAAGTTTTTACCAAAGCGATAAACGAATCGGGAAGACCTGAGTTCAACGGCTCCAAAGTGGTTGCGGCCTATCCTACAAAAGGCAGTGTCGATCTCCCGGATAGTATAGACAGGTTGGATCGGTTTACAGAAGAAATCCAAGGAATGGGAGTTGAGATCGTAAATTCCATTGATGAACTTTTAAAAAAAGTCGATGCAGTTCTATTGGAATCAGTAGATGCTAGAAGGCATCTGAAGGAAGCGCTACCCGTATTAAAGGCCGGAAAGCGAATGTTCATAGATAAACCTATCTCAAATTCCTTGGAAGGTGCAATAGCAATTTTTGAAGCATCCAAGAAATATAATGCTCCTATTTTTTCCGCCTCAAGTACCCGATTTGCGCAGAAATCGCTTGAAATCGCAACGGGGAAAGATGATGTGGGAAAGGTACTTGGCGCCAACACCTATTGCTCTGCAAAAAAAGCTATAGGACATCTGGATCTAGCCTACTATGGAATTCATGGTGTCGAAGCCCTATTTACGCTCATGGGAACAGGATGTAAACAAGTTTCAAGAGTTGACACTCCGGTAGCCACGGTTGTAAGCGGTGTCTGGGATGATGGCCGAATAGGTGTCTTTACGGCAACCCCAGAAGGAGGAAAAACTGTTTTTGGTGGTATGGTCCACGGTAGTGAAGGGGTCAAGGGAAATCTTGAGATATTCGATGGATACGATTCACTGCTTATAGAAATCATAAACTACTTTCAGACAGGGGTAATCCCGGTAAGCAATGAAAAAACTCTTGAAACATTTGCTTTTATGAAAGCGGCAGATGAAAGCAAACTTCGGGGGGGATTGCCTGTTACTTTAGAAGAAGTTATGCAAGTAGCAAAGTTAAAGGCAAAAGAAATTCACTAAATTCAAGGCATCAATAGTGCAAGTTATAGCTTGTTTTAGAGTAAACATGACGGAGGTTCTACCCCATTTAGTCAACACCTCCCAAAAACCTGAACATTATATATGAAATTACGAATTAAAATTGTCACGGTAGGTATCTTTTCCCTTTGTACATTGTCTTCATGTACCAATGACGAAGAGGCTAAGAGCCATCGCCCGATAGATGTCTGGGCTTTCCGGTCGGTGTTGGACAAGAAACCCAGAATGTTGACCGTTGCCCTAGATTCTCAAATGTACATAGCATATGATCTTGCTCATTGTACACTTCATAAAGCATGGAAAGGGGGTGTTTCCATGGAGGGAGCTCCCTACACGGCTAAAAAGAACATTCAACCAATCTCGTGGGGAACTACCTATATTTCCGATAGTATTCAACAACAGTGGATTGTGAAACGAAACGGGAAAGAGGAAACTTCAAAAATAGCAAATAAGGGGTATGAATTTAAAAATAATCAGCTGTACCTAAAATATTCCCTAGTCCTACTTTCTGGCGATTCTATTCAGGTAAAGGAACGCCCCGAATTTGTAGAGGACCCCACAGGTAGGCCCGGTCTTGAAAGATGGTTTGAAACGGACGGGGTACCAGAAGAAACTTTTCTCTTTTTGAAACAAGATAATGAATACTTTAAACTCGCCTCGAACAATGTTAGTGTCAAAACGGATTATTTTAACATCCTTCCGGAACAAAGTCCTCCTGAACCTAAGGCATCTTATGACCATTTGGGTAGGATGTGGATGGAGGAAAGCGATTGCTTCACCTGTCATGAGGTGGATAAAAATAATGTAGGGCCTGCCTTTACGGAAATCGCGCGACGCTACCCCAATGATGAGGAAAATATTCTTCATCTAAGTGAAAAAATACGGAAAGGCGGTTCGGGAGCATGGGGACAAAGTGTAATGAACCCTCATCCACTACTCAAGGAAAAGGAACTTAAAAAGATGTTGGACTATGTGTTAAGCCTAAAGAATGACGAAGATACGGTTGGGTATACCCCCTATGTCAGGAATTTTGAGGTTGCAGCCAAAGAACACTATCCCACACCCGGCCATGGAATGCCTCTTGAAGAGGTCCATCCTAGTTATGATCTGACAACCCTACATGGTGGGGATTTGAAGCCAAAAGTTGGTGGATTGGCCTTTTTGCCAGATGGCAGACTGCTTTTCACTACTTGGGATACCGAAGGTGGGGTATATATTCTAGATGGATTTCAGGACGGAGACAGTACAAAGATGAAGAGTAAAAGAATCGCTTCCGGTTTACATGAACCGCTAGGTATTGAAGTTGTAGACGGTAATATATTTGTTCTTCAAAAACACGAACTTACCCAGTTGATAGACCTCAACGGTGACGACCTTATTGATGAATACAGGGCCATCTGCAATACATGGCAGGTTACGGAAGATTTTCACGAATTCGCCTTCGGCCTGCATTACGATAAGGGATATTTTTATGTTTCGCTATCGATGGCAATGCGACTGTTGGCCACTGAAAAACAGAAATTAGATCGCGGCAGAACAATAAAAATAGCTCCTGACGGAAGTTATGAGCGAATCAACTATGGCCTACGAACCCCCAATGGAATCGGCAAGGGTGTTGACGGAGAACTTTTCGTGACGGACAATCAGGGAGAGTGGCTACCGGCCAATAAACTAATTCATGTTAAAAAAGGAGAATATCACGGTATGGCATGGGGTCTTTTAGATCCATTGCAAGAACCACCAATAATGGTACAGCCTGCTCTTTGGCTTCCAGACACTGAAATTGGCAATTCACCTTCAGAGCCGATAGAAATGAAGGATGGTCCCTACAAGGGGCAAATGCTTCATGGAGATGTAAGTCACGGGGGTATAAAACGAGATTTTCTTGAAAAAATAAACGGCAGTTACCAAGGCGCGGTCTTCCGTTTTACCCAGGGCCTCACAGCAGGAGTCAACCGGCTCTGTTGGGGTCCTGACGGAGCCCTTTATATCGGGGAAATAGGTATGGTAGGCGGTTGGACCTGGAAGGAAAAGAAATACGGCCTACAAAGTATAAGGTACAACGGCAAACCTACTTTTGAAATGCTGGCCGTACGGGCAAAGCCCGAAGGTTTCGAAATAGAATTTACCCAGCCCTTGACAAATATCTTGGAAGTTGATATATCCGACTTTTTTTTAACCCAATGGTGGTACAAACCTACTGAAGAATACGGAGGCCCCAAAATGGATCTGGAGGGTTTGGAGGTAACAGCAACAAACCTATCAAAAGACGGCAAGAAACTATATTTGGAAGTACCGGGACTAAAAAAGGAACATGTTGTATATTTAAGGATTCCAGATAATCTTCAGAGTGCCAACGGTCAAAACCTATGGTCTTCGGAAGCGTGGTATACCTTGAACCATATTCCAAAAAATGAATAGAAAACAATAGATTTATGAAGCGAAGGGAGTTTTTAAACAAAACCGCCGCGGCTACGGTCGTTGGCACCATAGGGCTGCCATTAAATATTAACTTACTCGGAAAAGAGAAAAAAATGCAATCAAAAATCAAGATTAACAACGTTAGTTCCAATTTTGAAAGGGAAGCGCTTAATCCCTATCGTTTTGGGGGAAGTGCCGTTACCCAACTTTGGCAGACGGCCGCTTGGCTACAAAGCGAATCGGGTATTTCGAAAATCGGGCTGGGTACCCAGAGTCCCCTTTGGTCCGACGGCAGCGTGGCCCGTGCCCATTCCGAAAACGGGGCCAACGCGCTGATGTTCGCGATGAGCGAAATGGCATTGCAACTAATAAAGGGCAGTTCCTTTACTGACCCTATACAATTACTAGACAATATTTTGCCTGAAGTCCACGCTTATGGTCAAAAAATAACGGGCAAAAAGGACCTCAGAAAGACCTTTGCGCTGAACTCTCTGGTTTGCATCGATAATGCAGCATGGCTACTTTATGCTCATGAAAACAACCTCCAGACCTTCGATGAAATGGTTCCATCGGAATTCCGACCTGGACTATCCCATAGGCATGAAAAGGTAGCTAGCATCCCCTCCTTTCCAGTTGGTACGGAGATCGAAAAAATAAAGGCCGCGGCCGACGAGGGCTATTTTATCCTAAAACTTAAAACGGGATCTAAAGGCACTCAAAAAGAGATGTTGGAGCATGATATGGAATTCCTCTCCAACGTACACAAGGCCATCGGGAATTACGAAACACCGCATACCAAAGACGGTAAAATCCCCTATTACATCGACCCCAACGGAAGGTACGGATCCAAGGACACACTTCTGCGCTTTTTGGACCATGCCAAAAAGATCGGGGCATTCGACCAGATTGCGGTTATAGAGGAGCCTCTAGGTGAAAATGACGAATCATATGTAGGCGATGTAGGGGTCATGATAGCGGCCGATGAAAGCGCACATACCGTACAAGACGCTATAGACCGAATGGAGCAGGGTTACGGTACCATTGTCGTAAAGGCCATAGCCAAGACCCTCAGTATGACCCTGAAAATTGTTCAGGCTTGTCATGAACGAAAGGTACCTTGTTTTAGTGCCGACCTTACGGTAAACCCAATTTTGGTGGACTGGAACAAATCGATCGCCGCACGTCTAGCACCGCTTCCCATGATGGATATCGGCCTATTGGAAACCAACGGCCATCAGTTCTATAAAAACTGGGACAAGCTGGAAAGTTATCACCCAAGGACAGGAGCAGAATGGACACAGGCACAAAATGGGGTCTTCACAACTGGCAAGTCGTTTTATGACGAAAGTGGTGGGATATTTCTTCCTTCAGAGCACTATGGGGAATTGTTCAAGGGAATCCAATATTAAATTACGGACTTGCCATATTTAAATAAAAATAAGGACAAGGGTGTGTTTACTGGTTAAAATAAGAAAATATCAAGAGAAAGGAGAACTTATAACGGTGAGACAAACTAAAAGGAAGCTGAACTGATCGATCACATTTTTGATCAGGACTATAAAGAGAGTGGTTTGGTGGTGACTTAATAACTCTTTATAGTGAACCTATTGAGGGATACCGATTTTTTAAAAATATTTTTTTGTAGTATTCGACAGTTGAATAAATTATCCTTGTAACCCGACTGATTAGTAAGTAGAACTTTAATGGTACCAACTATACAACAATAAGACCCCGCACCAAATGGCTCAAAGGACTTACAACTCATTCCTTTGGGCCATTTCGTGTCGCAACCTTTGTTGCATAAACATACTTCAATCCTTTAATTTTATACCCTGTCAATAATGGCATCTATTATTGTTCTGTCACTTTATTAAAGAAAGATTATTGAATAAGATTCATAGCTTCAAAAAGTTTTTGGACCTAGGACAGCCACCTATCTATATTCTCCGCGACAAATTTATCATCGTTCAAATGGGGGTATGCTCCATATACCCTATCTATCTCCTCTAACTGACCTGGGGAAAGCGCCTCATCTTCGTTCAAGGTCCATAGCCCCTCCAGTAATCCCTGACGCCGTAAAACTTCATGGATCCCGGGGATGCAACCAGAAAAATTGTGTGCGGGATCAAAAAAGGCTGCGTTGGTGTCCGTAATCTGAATGGACCGGGTTATGACCTTTTGTACGTCATTGTCATATTCACCTTTTTGTACACCATCCAACAACTTCACCGCAGCTTTTGTCCAAACCGCCCAATGGCCCAACAACCCCCCTACTATTCTTTTTTTGACTACTTTGCCCCCAACCTCGATTTGGTATTCGGACAATAGGTCGATAAGGATATTATCATCATTGCCCGTATAGAGCGTAACTTCATGCGGCCTATCCGACTCTGCTACCCCACGGACTACATCCAAGGTCTGATAGCGATTGAAAGGGGCCATCTTAATAGCCACAACATTTTCAATATTGGCAAACGCCCTCCAAAAATCTACATCCAATTTTCTCCCCCCCACGGCAGGCTGTAAATAGAACCCGATAACCGGGATTTTTTCGGCCACGGCCCTACAATGTTCCAAAATCTCTTCGTTGGTCGCATCCTTAAAGGCCCCTAGGCTCAAAAGGGCGGCATGATAGCCATTGGCCATGGCCGATTCCACTTCACCTAGTGCCTGCTTGGTCTTCCCAATAATCCCCGCAATTCGGATAATCGGTTTTCCTGTTTTGCGTGTGAAGGCATCGAATTCCTCTTTTGCGATCCTTAGGATGGGTTCGAATAGATCAAATTCAGGTTCACGTATCTCAAATTGTGTTGAATGTACGGCCACTGCGACACCTCCGGCCCCAGCATCCAAATAGTATCGCATAAGGGCACGTTGTCGGCGCTCATCCAATTTTCGTTCTTTATTTAGTGCTAACGGCAATGCAGGTATGACCACCCCCTTCTGAAGAGCCTCTAAAACATCTTTCGGTAATTCTGTATAATGCATATTATTATTTTTTATCGTATGATTGATCGGGCGTATAGGTACGATCGATCATGGTTTGTTCTTTTCGACCGTTATGTTGGAAAAATAAATCGGCCATGCTACTTCCTGTATGGGATGGCCTAATACTTCCCGTCCCGAACCTCAAAATGGGTGGGTTTACCCAATGTTTTTTTGTCGCTATCCATCCAACGGGCCGTCCATTCAATTACCTTATCTATTGGCACTTCGGGGGCACCGAACAATTCGTAGGACTTGTCCGGGTTGCTCAAAAGCGCGGTCTGGGCCTCTTCCCCCTCCAAACTTGCAACCTTTCCAAAGATCTGGGCAAATTTCTCGACCACATTTCGCACGGAGAGGGTCTCCTTTCCCGTTATATTAATAATATTGGCCGGAACGGTCGTTCGCTCCAGGGAACGCAATACCATATTGTTGGCATCGCCCTGCCAGATAACGTTGAAGTACCCCATTGACAGATCCACCGGCCGGCCGGCCTTCACTTTGGAGGCAATGTCCACCAAAACACCGTAACGCGGCTCTACTGCATAATTCAATCTTATCAATGCTACAGGGGTATTGTTCGCCTTACTACCGTATTCGAACATTCTTTCCCTTCCCAGACAGGATTGGGCATACTCCCCTACCGCTACGGGCCTATCGTTTTCTTTGGACCCGCCCGACTCTATTTCGACCAAAGGATAGACACACCCGGTAGAATAGGCTACGATCCTGGAGTCCTTGAAATGTTTGGCTACCAATCCAGGTAAAAAGGAGTTCATGGCCCAGGTAAGGGAAAGGTTGTCTTCGGATCCAAATTTCATCCCCGCCAAAAAGAATACGTTCTTCACCCTTGGAAGGCTTTCAAGGAAGGCTTCGTCCAAAAGATCACCTTTAATGGTTTCGACCCCCAGCCCCTCAATATATACCTGTTCGTCCTTGTTGCTAAAGCGCGAGACCCCAATGATCCTTTTGGAAACCCCTGCCATATCACAGGCCCTTTTGGCCATATGTGCAAGTGAGGGTCCTATCTTTCCTGCTATGCCAAGGAAAATAATGTCCCCATCCAACGTTTTAAACATGTCAACGGTGGCTTCGGTTGGCTGGGACAATAACGTCTCCAGCTGCTTCTCGTTCAATATTTCTTTTGGATACTCCTTCATAAAAATTCCTGTTTTTAATAAAATTCAATCATGTTCTTACACACGTTTTACTACCATATTTTTTATATCCGCCCATTATCCTTTAATTGATCACAGATCCAACTAGTGTACTTAGTTTCATTACCAAAAAATAGACCATCACCACAATGAGCACAAACCCAAATACCGCAAGCAGGTTTTGCTTTTTTGTATTTCGGAACTTCCCCATGATCTTTCGGTTATTCAAAATAAGATACATCCCGCCGGCTATAAAGGGAACCGCTAAAATGGTAGACGCCTGAGCTAGGATCAATGCATATATGACATCCCCCCGAAAAAATACGGCGACCAACATTCCCAATATCAAGATTATTGCAGTAAATACCTTTGGCATCTTTTGGTTCATGGAGCGGCCCATCCCGAATCCATCGGACAACAGGCCCCCACCTATTACGGCGTTCACCATAAGGGAGGAAAAGGCAGCTGCACATAGCCCGAGGCTAAAGATGACCTTGGCATAACTTCCGAAAAGTGCTTCCAACTGTATGGCCATATCGGCAGCAGATCTTACACTGATTCCCTGAGGGTGCAACGCAGCAGCAGAGGTAATAATGATCAGCATTGATATTAAGGCCAGAAAGAACACGCCCATATTGCTTTCGTTCACTCCACGTTGCAGATGGTCTATTTTCCAACCTTTGTCCTTCACCAGATACGATTGATAAATGGCTCCATTGATAGCAAAAGTAGTGGCCACAAGGGCCGAAATAACATCCATATTCTTCAAATTGAAGGATAAGGGCGAAAATCCTTTCACTACCTCCACCATATCTGGCCTAGTAAGCAAAAGATTGACCAAAAATGCCACAATCATGATCATCACCAAGAACATCATCAATTTCTCCAAAACTTTATATAAGTTCTTGGCCCAAAAGAGCAATACGATGGCCAGCACGGTAAAAACAACTGGCCAAATACGTTCATCTATCCCCGTTATTCCCTCCATTCCTATCCCGATTCCCAAATTATTTCCAAACTGGAAACAGGAAGCTGATATAAAGGAGGAAACCCCGATGATCATGGCAAACCAACGGCCATATGTATTGGCAATGGTCTGAAGTATCGATTCCTTATTCGTCAATCCGAACCGAACGGCCATGGATGTATATACCATCATACAGATCGCTGCCATTACAATGACCCATAAAAACGAATACCCATTTTCCGAGCCAACACTGGAAGCCACCGCTATACTGCCCGGGCCCAACACTACCGAGGCGATTATAAATCCAGGTCCCAGGGACTTTATCAATTCTTTGATTTTCATATATTTAAGTTTATTTTCTTCAATTTTGGAAAAGGCACATGGTTTATTCCCTATACATCTTCTAATCGTTGGTGTATTATTTATCACTACCACATCAGGGATTTATATTCACATGGCACCCTGTTATTGATTATAAATAGCATCCACAATTACCATATCTTAAACACCAATCATCTTCGCAAGGAAGTCAAAAATCAGAAAAGAATATAATTGATTATTCATTTACAAAATCATGGGCTATTAGCCATTTTTGAAGAGCTTCAGGCCAAGGGTGGTTAGCTCCTTCCCTACCCAATCCGAAACCATGTCCCCCTTCTTCATAGATATGCAATTCTGCAGGCACCTGGTGCTCTTTAAGTGCAAGTAAATAATTAATACTATTTTCCACTGGAACAGCCTTGTCGTCCATCGCATGTATTAAAAAGGAGGGAGGTGTGTTCACGTCTACTTGCTTTTCATTGGAATACTTATCGATTAATTCAGCACTTACATTTTCCCCCAATAAATTTACTTTGGAGCCTTTATTGGTAATATCCCCATACATCGAAATTACTGGGTAAATCAAAATTGAAAAATCTGGCCTAGCATTTATAGTATCGGAATTATAGACTTTTTCATTATAATGGGTAGATAGTGTGGAAGCAAGATGACCACCTGCGGAAAAGCCCATAACTCCTATTTTTTGGGGATTCAACTTCCAATTACCAACATTGCGCCTTAACAACCTAATAGCTTCCTGTGCATCTTGAAGGGGCCCGGAAGCTTTATCTTTCATTATCAAATCGTTCGGCAATCGGTACTTTAAAACGAATGCCGATACACCAATATCATTTAACCATTTAGCTACTTTATAACCTTCCTTATTGATTGACAAATGGGAATAACCACCTCCTGGGCAAATAATCACAGCAGCACCATTGGATTTGTTTTCATCTGCTAAATAAATAGTCAAGGTTGGGTTTATAACTTTACTTATTCCCCTAACTTCATTGTCCTCATCATAAGTGAGCACCTCCCTGTAATTGTTATTCACTATTGAATTTGGCACTAAATTGGACCATATAGGTATGACATTTTGAGCGTATAATGTTAATCCACCATAAAAAATAAAATATAGAATTACTAGATAGGTGAATAATTTCTGTTCTCTTTTCCGAATCATACTTTTAATTCATTAATTACTTTTATCTCTTAAAACTCGAAATCTCTTGTCTGAGCCAATAATTGGCAATGCGTCAAGATTAGCGGGGAACAGGACCGTTTCCCTAAATTCATGACCTCCGATGTAAAAAAATACACTTTCTTCCAACATCTAAACAAAATCATGTGCCATAATACATTGGTTTTCCGAATTTTGGTGCAAATATCTTCGTACCTCCAAAAGATAGGGAACAATATTTTGGGCAAGAGTCTCGCTGATTTGTTGTAGGTCCATTTTAGTAGTATTTATCGACGGTTACCACAAGAGGGTGATTTAAACGCTCGGAATAATAAAGTGCCTCGTCCTCGGCCCTCTCGGAATCGGCATTAAATATAAAATAAGCATTTCTTTCATAATACCTACTACCTGCTGGAACAGCTAAAATGGTATCGGCGATAAGGATCCGGTTCCAATAACGGCCATTGCCCACCGATTTACTAATTTTAGTGTATGGTTTATGTAAAGGTGACTCCTCTCCATTCACATTTGTATTTTCATAATCAAGTCTAATAGAACCAAAACCATAGCCTTTATCCTTGTTATAGAATGCCAACCAAGGGGAATCATCTGTAATATGTTCCTCCTCTAAAATATCAAATTCTTCCTTGTACAATCCTAAATTCACAATAGAATTGTCGGGTTTGGCAAAAATAAGGTCGGTAAAAAGACTATCCATGGTCATTTCGTCATTACGTAAAAGTTTCAACTTTACATCCTCTATTACCGTAATAGTCGACGTAAATTCAAAATAAGGGAGTCCGGCATAAAAGATATATTCCCCCTCTACATGTATTTCAGGAATGCTATCTGTCTCTCCCGATCGGGTTTTTGTTATTGTATAAGGTCCCGTACCCTTAAGCTCATTTTTTGAGGATTGAGATAAGAATTCCATTGTATAATAACGTTTGGAATCGCTTCTCGAAAAATTGGGGGCCCAATGTATAGGGGTCTTATGGTTTCGATGCAACAATTGATTATTGAAATTTTTTAAAATTAGGTTCAGTACTTGTCCGCCTCGCTTATCTTGTCCTGTTCCAAAATTGGCTTTGTAATATTTGTTTTCAACAAAATGGTCGGTTTTGGAAAAGTGTAAATCACTAAGTAAAGAGTCTCTTACTTCCTCATTATGCTCGATACTGAATTTTTTTATTTCATTGGGTTTTATAGCTACCGGAAACACAATACGCAAAAAAAAGCCATTTTCATTCTTGATGGTGTCAGTTGATTGAACGGGAACGACAACACCATCTGGCCCGACTGCTACCAAATTCCCTATGGGACCCAAAATTTGCCCTAGGGTTATATCTGCCTGTACATATTCTAAACTTCTTTCTAAGCCATTTTGTTCTGCAACAGAAATAGTAATCATTGTTTTTGGCTTAGAACAACTGAATACACTAAGTAGCAAAGCAATTATTAAAAAGAATACAGTTTTCATATTTGTCATTGTTAATTATTAAAAATTCAGATTGGCCTCCCATCAATTCAGATGGTAGTTCAACCTATCTAATCGTTTTGTTAAATATATTGCATACTCAACTTACCAATCTCCAGTCCTGCTTTTAATATTTTGCATTATTTTAGCGCCATCATATTATTCAGCATATTCTTGATATACCCTATCTTTTTCCTTTTATTGTCCCGGTGACAACTTTTCGTTTGGATCTAAGTACCAAATTCCTTCTAGAGGCCCTTGTTGTCGCAGTACTTTATGGATTCCCGCGATACCCCCTAAAAATTGTTTTGACATCGAAAAGGTGGTATTAGAGTCGGTTATCACAATAATTGGTATGCAAAAACCAAGTGGCTTGCCCAATTCGTACTTTATCCGTTCAAAAAAAGAAACGGAACTATCCAGTCCGATTCTGTCCGACATTTTCGTAAATGCCGCCATCAATATAACTGTAAGTATCAATACCCAAAGCAATGAATACCAGAAACTGGTGCCCAATTTGGCGTATATTGTAAGACATCCCGAGCCAAAGACCAGGGCCGCCGTAATAATACCGGGACCGATTTTTTTTAAATATCTTTTAATTTTTGAGCCTTCCTTTATTGTGGGAGTTGGCATATAATCTGATTTTAGTATTGCTATTGTTCCATTTATTAGATTCCAATCATTTGGTCATATAACCAAAAATCATTTTTTGATCGATTTACAGTACTTCGGCCTTACCGGGAATCGGTATACTATAATTTCCATCAGGTCCGGGCACAGAAGGCATATCCGCATCCCAGCTGAATTCCTTTGGCAGAATACTCCTATTGGATTTCAGGGCCTCCTCCACCGTGATTATTTTCCCGGAGTGGATGGCCATGCGCCCGATAATGGTGGTCAAGGTGGATTTCGCTCCATAGTCCACCTGGTTCAGGGGCCTGTTGTCGATTATCGAGTTGATGAAGTCGGACTGGCATTTTTGGGAAGCCCCGAGGGTCTCGTCCTTGTCGCGGTGCCTCCAGAGCAACTCCCCTTTCGAGTTATATATTTGAAATTTTTCGTCGGCATACCCATTCGAACCCTGAACATGGAACCCGACCCTGTTCCACGTATTGTCCATATTGGTGGACTGAACGTGCAGCTTGATCTTATTGGCATACTCGAATTCTGCGTAATGGTGGTCGTAGGTGTTCCCCTGGTCGGGGCCGCTGAATGTCTGCCTGCCCCCCAATCC
>NZ_JALKBC010000012.1 GCF_023015865.1 Arenibacter sp. F26102
GGCCCGCTCTGGCAACAAGTTCCATCTGAAAAACTCCATTAAACCATAGCAATCCCCATAGTAAGGGACAACCGGACCCGGTTCAGTCAACACTGCGTTCATGTTTGGCCGTACCGACCACACGAACGCTTAGTTATTGTGTGTAGTGCTATTCCACAATATCGGCTATTCCCTGAAATATATTCAACGGATATTCCGCCCAGCGATTGCATAGATATAAATACCACTCCTTTCCATAAACCACATAAATTCGAGAATTATAACCTCTGTCTTTGTATTGCTCCAACTCTTCATTTCTTATACCTAAAAGTCGTTCAAGTACGTAGTTTGAAGGTTTATATTTATCAATCAGTTTAATCGTTTCTTGATGGATTTTTTCGTGATGGGATGCAATTGAGCATTTATGGTTTTTGGATAAAAGTCGTTCTACATAATTCAAATAAATTTCGTCCAATTTATCTCCACGTTCAATAGAAAGTCCATTTGGTGTTTCATAAGCACCTTTTACCATTCTAATACTACCTGTTAATTTAGATATTTCTTCGAAATCATCTTTTGTTCTATGCAAATATGCTTGCATTGTTATCCCTAAGTTTTTGTGGATTTTTAGAGTTTCTTTATAGATTTTTAGTATGTTATCAGTCCGGTCAGTTCCCTCCATACTTATGATTACTTCTTGATTGATTTTACTAGCCTGTTCGCATATGGTTTTTAAGTTTTCCAAAGCCAATTCATTTGAGACAAGAAGACCGATATGGGATAAGTCTAGCGATATTGAAGAATTCAGTTTTTCATTTCCAATTGCTTTAGCGAAATTCACAAATTCAGTTGTTGCGTCATTTGCGTCTTTTTCATTTCGTATGCTTTCGCCCATAAAATCAGTTGTTACGTCAAATCCCTTTTGATTCCATTTACGTACTGATAATAAAGTTTCATTTATGGTTTCTCCGCCAATATATCTGTCGGCAGCTTTTTTTAAAACCTTAAATAAAGTTTCGTTTTTTAGTATGAATTCTTTCGCATCTTCATTCAGAGCAGCTTTTTTTAAGCTATCAGCTCCGATTTTCAATAATCTTTGTTCCATTAATTCTCAATGTTTTTTTTTGCATTACACACAACGGTCTGAGCTATGAGTAGTGCGGAGGCGGATCTGCGCTTGCCATTCCGTCATGCACCAAGCAAAAGCTTTGGGTTTTCTTTTTTCTTTATTATTTCAAAAGCAAAATCGAAAAGATTTTGCGACTTCATAAATATAGACAAAACTTGGGATTGGACACCAGGCCCGCATTACTTCATAGGTTTTGTTGCCAAATCGTTTTTCTTTTTCCGTCCGAGTAAAAGCTGGCGCTCTGCTTGCGTTTTGAGTGCGTCTGAGTAAGAAGGCTTTGCGAACCCCTCCGTAGCCCTCCGAATCAAGCTAAAATCCATTTGCGCCTGAGTGTTACATCTAGGGTGCGGTCGAGTTTTAATAAACAGAATTTGGGATAAAGGATGGACTTTTCTACTCCTACCAAATGTTTGGCAACGGTTCGGCTAAGCGTAGTTCGGGGGCAAGGAAACCTTTTCGTTTCCGTCTGCGCACGAAGCTAAAGCTTTTGGTTTTGTTTTTTCTTTTTTTGTCCAAAGCTAAATCCTAAAGATTTAGCGACCTCATAAATATACACAGACCTTTCGATTTAGCCCAAAACCCCGTATTACGTTTAGGCATTGTTGTAATCAGTAGCGACGCATACCAGTAAGCCCCAACGATTCCATTTCTGTTTATTTTTCGTCCGAGTAAAGTCCATCTGCGTAACGATTTCCCTTGAGTAAGATCCATTTATACAAACTTGCTCAAAAGTCGATTCACGTGATTTTTGGTTTTTTGTTTTAAGATTCTGAAGAAGAATTTTCAGTTGAAACCTTTTTTTTCTTGTCGTTTTCTTTTTTAAAAAATCCAACAGTCCAGATTCCAATTCCCAAGAAACTTATTAAAGGAACATCAGATAACATTTCAGCGGTCTCAGCACTCAAAAATTTACCGATTAGTCTTGCTGACCACGAAAGGATAATAATTACAATTCCTATTCTTTGAAGAAGGTTGCTATTTTTCATAAAATAAAATTTTACTTACCTCTTATTAGTATCAGCAAATCAAAACTTGTTACACATAATAGACTAATTTGATTTTTGAGCTATTGATTACAACGTCTGAGCTATGAACAGTACGGGAGCAAACTAGCGTTTGCTTTCCGCAACGCACATAGCGAAATCTTTTGGTTTTGTTTTTTCTTTTTCTTGTCAAAAGCGAAATCCCAAAGATTTCGCGACCTTATAAAAATACGTAAACCATTCGATTAAGCCCGAAGCCAGTATTGTTTATAGGTTTTGTTGTGCGCTGGCTTTTCCACGTTCTAATTGGATTTCTACTATTTTTTCGAGTTCATTCTGTTTAAAATCAAACCATTCTTGGCTAAAATCTGATTGGTCGATAGTATTTTTAAAATTCTGAAAAGGTTTTTTCTTTTCTAAAATGTCTCTCAATTTGAATTTGAATTTTTCGTCCGTCATTTGTTCAGAGAAACGTTCCATTATTTTAAATGACTCAAAGCTTTCTAATACTTCGAATTTTATAAAATCCGCTTTGTGGTCATTTATCTTATTTAAGTCATCTCGAAAAAATTCTTTTAATTTTTGTTCGTCTGAAGTGTTTGAGAAGTTTGGAATGGTAACAATTTCGTTTGTTTTGGAATTGTAATAGCAGTTATTTCCACAATCCAGATTTTCAGCAATTTCCTTGACAATATTTTTTTGAGAATTATCCATAAAAGCAATGGTGTTTATCTTCTTTTATGATTTCTATGATTTTTTCCAAATGTGTTGATTTTGGAAAAGGTTCGTACAATTCCCATTTTCCGCTAGCACGCATCCAATATAGATTCCATTCTTGTTTGGACTTGTAGAATCTAATTTTAGCAAATTCAATTTGTTGCAGTTCTTTAGGGTTGTTCCAAACAGGTCTAATTTCATAAAGTAATACAACTTTTCCGTCATAAGAATATCCAAAATCAAGTTGTGCACGAATCTCTGGATTGTCCGGGCGTAACGATTCCACGTACTTTTTTATGGTCGATTCGTTAATGTCAATCGTGGTATTTTTCATTCAACTAAAATATTTTTTCAGCTTGCGCACAACGGCTGGGCTAAGCGTAGTGCGGAGGCAAGGAAACTTTTCGTTTCCGTCTGCGCACGAAGCTAAAGCTTATTGTTTAGTTTTATTTTTTCTTGTCCAAAGCTAAATCCATAAGATTTAGCGACATCATAAATATACACAGACCTTTTGATTTAGCCCTAAAGCCCGCATTACGTTTAGGCTTTGTTGTGCTTAGTGCTTTCCGCACAGATTGTCTATTCATAATCCAAATCCGAACGGTTTTTTTCCATTTATTCCGCTTTTCAATTCGGCTGGAATTTCCCAAATATCATATTTAGTTGGCCAGTCCGTTTTATAACCTTCTTCGGTCGGTATGAACTTAAATCGGCTTTTAGCAAAATCATTCGCTTTAAACCTTTTCAGAATGCTTTGAAGTAAATTCCAAACATCTTTTTCGTATTCATCTATTGTTTCGGCTGTAAAGTCATAGTAGTAATCTGGCTCAGCACTCCAAAAAATCTTGCAAGCTGTTCCCTTGTCACATTTTGGACTGTCAATAATCCATTGCAAAACAATTGGTCCATCGTCCCAGTTGTATATGTCCGCCAAATAATACTGCTCCGCTGAGTTTAAAGATTTAAACTTTTCAAAATCGGGAATTGTTTCTTCATCATTATCAATGTCATCATTAAATGAGAATTCGAAAAAGTGTTTTTTAATCAGCAATATTTTATGAGGTCGAACTATCACTTATTTCAATAGATTTTATTCTTTTTCAGCATTAAGCACAACGGTTGGGCTAAGCGTAGTGCGGAGGCAAGGAAACTTTTCGTTTCCGTCTGCGCACGAAGCTAAAGCTTATTGTTTAGTTTTATTTTTTCTTGTCCAAAGCTAAATCCATAAGATTTAGCGACTTCATAAATATACGCAGACCTTTCGATTTAACCCTAAAGTCCGCATTACGTTTAGGTTTTGTTGTATGCCGTTATTTTTTTCTATTTGCTAGTATATTTAAGTCATCCAATGAGTCGAGGGCGAACATTTCCGAATACTCTTTTAAACTCCCAATTGATATTTTTAAAGGCTCCTGACTATTATTTTGTACAATCACCCGATATTCATTCTGATACTTATATTCTTGAACCTTTTGAAATAGATTTATCTCTCCATTGGTCTTTTCATTGTCATAATATTCTACTGGTTTTGCCATGTAAGACATATCCAATTTCTCAATTTCATAAGTAAGTTTGTCAATAAACTTCTTTGTGCCTCTTATAAACAAGGCATGAGAACCAAATGCTTTTACTTTGGAATCTATGGTGAATTCGTCGGTATCTAAAAAGTCCGACCGCTTAATACAATACAAGGAATACAAATTACCTTTTGGATAAGGGTCATAATGTCGGAGTTGTAATTTGCTAGGTTTTATGTCCATTTTGTCCCCTGCTTTCGTGTCCGTTATTTCTAGTCTCAACTTTTCGGTACTTTCATAGTTTTTAATGTTTACTGTACCTTCAAATTTATCTCCTCTAACTCCTCTGTCTTCTAGGTTTTGAAAATATTCTATCGTGTTTAGATACACTATTCCATTTTCGTAAAGCGATTTAATATTTTCCTCACTCCCGAACTTGATAAAGAGAACAATAGTGTCTTGGAGTTTGTTCATTTACTTTTTTGGTATAATGGCATACAACGGTCTGAGCTATGAGTAGTGCGGAGGCGGATCTGCGCTTGCCATTCCGTCATGCACCAAGCAAAAGCTTTGGGTTTTCTTTTTTCTTTATTATCTCAAAAGCAAAATCGGAAAGATTTTGCGACTTCATAAATATAGACAAAACTTGGGATTGGACACCAGGCCCGCATTACTTCATAGGTTTTGTTGCCAAATCGTTTTTCTTTTTCCGTCCGAGTAAAAGCTGGCGCTCTGCTTGCGTTTTGAGTGCGTCTGAGTAAGAAGGCTTTGCGAACCCCTCCGTAGCCCTCCGAATCGAGCTAAAATCCATTTGCGTCTGAGTATTACATCCAGAGTGCGTTCGAGTTTTAATAAACAGAATTTGGGATAAAGGATGGACATTTCTACTTCTACCAAAATGTTTGGCAACGGTCTGAGCTATGAGTAGTGCGGGAGGAGAGAGGCACTGTCCCTTACTGTGCGCACCAAGCAAAAGCTTTAGTTTTTCTTTTTTCTTTATTATCTCAAAAGCAAAATCGGAAAGATTTTGCGACTTTATAAATATAGACAAAACTTGGGATAGAGAACCAGGCCCGCATTACTTCATAGGTTTTGTTGCCAAATCGTTTTTCTTTTTCCGTCCAAGTAAAAGCTGGCGTACCGCTTGCGCTTTGAGTGCGTCTGAGTAAGAAGGCTTTGTGAACCCCTCCGTAGCCCTCCGAACCGAGCTAAAATCCATTTGCGCCTGAGTGTTACAACCAGGGTGCGTTCGAGTTTTAATAAACAGAATTTGGGGTAAAGAATGGACTTTTCTACTTGAACCAAAATGTTTGGCAACGGTCTGAGCTATGAGTAGTGCGGGAGGAGAGAGGCACTGTCCCTTACTGTGCGCACCAAGCAAAAGCTTTAGTTTTTCTTTTTTCTTTATTATCTCAAAAGCAAAATCGGAAAGATTTTGCGACTTTATAAATATAGACAAAACTTGGGATTGGACACCAGTCCGGCATTACTTCATAGGTTTTGTTGCCAAATCGTTTTTCTTTTTCCGTCCGAGTAAAAGCTGGCGTTCTGCTTGCGTTTTGAGTGCGTCTGAGTAAGAAGGCCTTGCGAACCCCTCCGTAGCCCTCCGAATCGAGCTAAAATCCATTGGCGCCTGAGTGTTACATCCAGGGTGCGTTCGAGTTTTAATAAACAGAATTTGAGATAAAGGACGGACTTTTCTACTTGAACCAAAATGTTTGGCAACGTTAAGGCTATGATTTCGGTCTGGGAAATCCGTTAGGATTTTTCAGGTTGGAATCGTGCCGGATTAAAAGTAATGAATTTTCTCTTTTGAAAAAGGCAAGACTGAATTATAGGCCATGTTAGCGGTTGCTTGCAGCCCGGACCATACTCTAACGTACAAGCCAATGGAACAATCCGCGTGGATTTTGCCGCATTTAAAATTAAGCCGAGACCATTGTAAACACAAATAAAATTTGGCGTTCTGTAAAGCCTGGAAAGGGATGGCCGAGCCTAAAGTCAACCTGCGAACTGCTTGCGTAACCCTTGCGTACTGGCGGCAAAAGGATAAGCCCTTAAGTTGCTCTATTTTAAATCCCAAAACCCTAAGAAAGCCTGATCCCGAGATTTGTAAACCGTGGATTTTTTGCTGCCCTGATAAACGTTCTGCTTGCGCACCGATTGGTCAAACTATAGCGTAGGCAGCAAAAAAGAAGAAGACCCTAAGCAGCTCATTATTTTAGAGCAAGTTACCGCTAACGGTCTGAGCTATGAGTAGTGCGGAGGCGGATCTGTGCTTGCCATTCCGTCATGCACCAAGCAAAAGCTTTAGGTTTTCTTTTTTCTTTATTATATCAAAAGCAAAATCGGAAAGATTTTGCGACTTCATAAATATAGACAAAACTTGGGATCGGACACCAGGCCCGCATTACTTCATAGGTTTTGTTGGCAAATCGTTTTTTTATTATAGGTGCGAGTAAGAAAGGTCAGCGTACTGATTGCGTACTGAGTGCGTCTGAGTAAGAAGGCCTTGCGAACCCCTCCGTAGCCCTCCGAATCCAGCTAAAATCCATTTGCGTATGAGTGTTAGGTCAATACTCCGTCCGAGTTTTGGCGCTCGGAATTGTGGATTAAGGACAAGTTCTACTACTCGTACAAAATGTTTGCCAACGTACGGATATAGTAACAACTTACTATATTCCTATTTTGTGACCACTAATCTAATGGATTTTTAATGCCTTTAAAAGAATTTGTAGCCACATGGGTGTATATTTCCGTTGTTTTACTGGAGCCATGTCCTAAAAGTACCTGGATCTGCCTTAGATCCACACCAGATTCCAATAGGTGAGTGGCAAAACTATGACGCAGTACATGTGGAGTAACGTTTTGACTTATCCTTGCCCTTTCAGCGGCTCCCTTAACTATTTGCAACACACTTTCAGCAGAATATTTTCCTGCCTTACGTCCTTCGAATAAATAGTTTTGTGGCTTCCATTCCTTAAAATATATCCGAAGATCTTCCAATGCGGTTTGGGATAATAAGGTATATCTGTCCTTATTCCCCTTGGCACTTTCTACCCTTATCAGCATTCGCTTACTATCCACATCAGTTATTTTTAGGTTCAACAGTTCACTTCTTCTTAGGCCAGAACTGTATAAGAGCTCTATAATACATTTATGTTTTAAGTTATTGGCGTTTTCAATAATGGTAAGTACTTCCTCTTTCGAAATTACAGTGGGAAGTTTAAATTCCCTTCTAGGACGCTCTATCTCATAAAATCGATTGGGCATTCCCAATACTACCTCATAATAGAATTTTATGGCGTTAATGGCCTGATTTAAGTAAGAATTTGAAACGTTTCTATGTATCAGTTTTTGAAGAAATGCCCGTATATCACTTTCATTAATGGCGTTCAGATTTTTTTCCTTGTAATGATTAATGAACAGTTCAAAAAAATGTACATAAGTTCGAACCGTGTTATTTGCATATTTTTTTAATTCCAGTTTTAAAAGATATTCTTCCGGACAAAGTCTATACTCGGGGATAGGTTTTCTTTTTCTGAACCACTCCACATCAACAGATTCATTAGCCGTATTTACAGGTTTGTTTGCTAAGAACCTATTATAATTGATCCAGACCACTCCCTTAAAAGTGTTGAAAATAATACCAAGATTGCCCTTGGTGTTGGGGATGTAGGCCATGTTATACTCTTCGCTCCATTTGGGCCCTGGAAGACTCTTGATCAAACCCTGAATAAGCTTGTCTGGCGAAAACTTTATTCCTATCATCTTTTGATTATGGATCATAAAATGGTAAAGAGTTATGGATTTTAAGGGATTCATAAGACAAGTTTAGTTAATTAACTGACTTTAAAGCGTATATTATACCTATAAAATATGTTTACAAATGGATAATGAGAGAAGATGTCCCGTTTGCGATATTTTGGTAAAAGGCCGATCGGATAAGATATTCTGTTCCGCTAAATGCAGATCTATAAATCAATATGATAATCGGCAGGAAACTGAAGCTTTTTATCTGAAGGTGGATAGGCAATTGAAAATAAACAGGAAACTTCTGAAAAAATATAATAGATCCGGTTATACAACAATAAGAAAATCCGAACTTATTGAAGAAGGATTTGATCCAAAATTTTTTACCCATTATTGGAAGAACCAAAAGGGAGATGTCTACCTCTTTGTTTATGAATATGGATTTTTGAAAATAGCAGATAAGGGAAAAGAGAAGTATGTTCTTGTTATCTGGCAGGACTATATGGAAAGATAAGGAAATCAATTTAAGATCCTTTTTTTTAACATGATGTAAGGGCTAACCAAATAATATGAGCAGGTACACTTTTATATTATTATTTGATTCAATATACCGCGTTAGGCCTGCCTGCCTCCTTTAGGCAGGGACCGCGGCGGCATCCCCGCAGTGAAGCAAGGGATATAGCCAAGGGCCCGCCCGACGAAGGAGGGAACGCCCAAATCCATTAACCACGCCCAATGGAGATATGGTTCTACTTAATTGTTCTCTTTTAATTTTTTGATGGTTACCTGTATGTTGAACCATGTTTAGCATTTTGTGTATATCGGAAAATTTTCATTCGGGGAATCAAATTTTTAAAATCAAATAATTAATACTAATTTTAGTAGCGAAGCTTAAATGAATTATAAACTAATTTATAGCATTTTTATTCCTCACCTCAGTCTTGAAAAAATGGAACGTAAATTGGTCAGAATGCTATCCCGCTCTAAAATAATCCCATATATTCTCCTTATTGCCGGTGTTTTGGTACAGTGTACTGAAGCCTTACCTCCGGGCGACCCTGATAATGGTGGTTTAGCCCTACCTGAAGGTTTTGAGGCCGTTGTGGTGGTAGATAGTATTGGGCCTGCCCGCCATCTTGCCGTTAACAAAAATGGGGATATTTATATTAAAATGCGTTTTGCCCATGAAGAGGGCGAAAATATTGGACTTCGCGATACCAATAATGATGGGAAAGTGGATATCATAAAGCGGTTTGGGGTATTTGATCAAAAGGGTTACTATGCCACTGGAATGCGCATTTATAAGGATTTTTTGTATTACAGCACCGCCAGTACGGTATACAGACAAAAACTGACGAGGGGTAAACTTATCCCGGAAAGTGAACCTGAAGTTATACTTACTGATGATTATCAAAATTCCATTTACGGATATTCGCATATAGCAAAGCCTCTGACTTTTGATGATGACGGACATATGTATGTCCCATTTGGCTCTCCGGGTGATGTATGTCAGTCCAAAGAGCAAAATAGAATGCCGGGTGCTTTGGGTCTAGATCCTTGTCCCGAGTTGGAGTGGCACGGTGGCATTTGGCAATTTGATGCCAATAAACTCGGTCAGGTGCAAAAAGATGGTTACCGCTATGCGACCGGAATTAGAAGTGTTGTTGGGATGGACTGGAACCATCACGACAATACCTTGTATGCCCTGCAGCACGGAAGGGACAATATGCACCGCAATTGGCCCGATTTGTATTCGCCTTGGCAAAGTGCTATGTTGCCTTCGGAAGAATTTCTTCGGATTCAGGATGGGACCGATGCTGGTTGGCCATACTACTATTACGATCATATGCAGGGTAAAAAATTACTTAATCCAGAATATGGCGGGGATGGTAAAAAGGAAGGTAAAGGTGCTGAATACGAGCAGCCTATAATTGGTTTTCCTGGGCATTGGGCACCCAACGATCTTCATTTCTATCAAGGAGATCAATTTCCCGATCATTATAAAAATGGAGCTTTTATAGCTTTTCATGGGTCCACCATAAGAGCTCCTTTTCCGCAGGCGGGATATTTTATTGGTTTTGTCCCATTTAAAAATGGAAAATTTGGTGAATGGGAAGTATTTGCAGAAGGTTTTACACAGGTGGATAAAATTGTTGATACGGACGACGCTGGATACCGACCAATGGGAATTGCCATGGGACCTGATGGTTCCTTATATCTAAGCGAAAGTGAGCATGGAAAGATATGGCGGGTAATGTATAAGGGCGATAAAAAGACTTTTGGCCCAGGGCAACTTGCACAAATGGAAGAACACAAAAAACTGCCTCATATAAAAACACCCGATGAAATTAAGGACGATCTTACACCTCTTAGGGCAGAGGCAGGAGCAATATTATATAATAGATATTGTGGTACATGTCATATGAGCAACGGTAAAGGTGATGGCAGTAGGTTTCCACCCATTGCTGGTTCGGAATGGGTAAAAGGAGATCAGCAAATTTTAATAGATGTCGTATTGAGTGGTTTAAGCGGACCTATTGAAGTGAATGGTAAATATTTTGACGGAGTTATGCCACCGGTGGACTATTTGGAAGATGAAGAGATTGCCCAGATTCTGACCTATATAAGAAGGGAATTTGGTGATAACGCCCCTCCTGTGGGATCCTACTATGTAAAACAGGGGAGATACTTTGCAAAGAAGAAAAAAGAGGAACAAAATAAAGACCTCTAAAGCGGTGGGGTTATTGTATGAACATTTTGATGGTGTGGATGCTTAAATTTCTACATTCTTTGATTTCATTGCTGTCCATTGAAACCGCGCAGGAGGTTCATGAATACCTTATTCCAAAATAAACAGGCAATGAATAAAACGAAACAAACCCGCCTTGCCGTCGGGCAGGAGAAAAGACACCTACTCCGAGGAATTTCTTAGATCTAATCTAAAAACCGGTTTCAAAACTCCGCGCTTTTTTAAAAGAAAAAAGCTGGATATCGGAGCTTTTGAAACCCATTCAGCGGATAAGGGGACCCATTGACAAGCTTTATTTTTTGGGTTTTCAGTTTTTTTTCATTTTACCTCTAATACAAGTGGTTTTCACTATTGGCCAGTGGGCTAGATATAGAGTTGTTACTGTTTACAGCTGGTTCGACCAAACTATGGTACACCGTAAATGGTTTTTCGCCCCTAATTGTTTTTGGTCAAGGCAAAAACAGAAACCATATGGAAACTTGGATTATTCCACCTTTTCATCCAATATAGGTAATAGTTTGGGGACTGATCTTTATGAAACCTTTTAGAATATCCAATATGACCTATAGAGCCTTGGCTAGGTTTAAATTATACATAACTACATTGCTTTTAGTTTACCCCTTTCAAATACCATAAAGGTTACTTTACCAATTGCCAGGGTTTTCGAGGTTTTCTGGACAAAAGGCCATTGGCCTCCGAATCTCCAATAAATTTCTCCTTATCAGAATCCCAATTTAGTTTCCTTCCCAATCTGTATGAAATCAAGCCCAAATGCATGGGCATAGTCATGGTGCGGGCATAGGCCAGATTAGATTCGGGTTGGGTTCTGGATTTTACGGAATCCACAAAGTTTTGTTGGTGCCCTGGAGAGCGGATAATGCTTTGTGGAATCTCGGGGATATCGGTCATGGTTTCACCATTGATGGTAATTTCACGTGTATTGTAATCACATATGAGACTGCCTTTGTCCCCTTCAAAATAGGCCCCTATTCCTCGCTCTGCGGCACCGGGAACATTTGGAGGTTCACTGGTCCAATATAGTTTTAAACCGTCGAACTCATAATCAATTTCGATCCATTTTGGAGTGTCGGCGATGCCTTCGGCTTTTTCCCCTCGGGCAACAATACTTTTGAGACCCTTGGGTTCCAGGGCCCAGAAGGCAACATCGGCAATATGGCACCAGAAATCGGCAAAGAAGCCTCCGGAATAATCCAGGAAATAGCGATACGTAAAGTGGCATTTCTCCGGCATATAATCTACATAGGGTGCAGGTCCTAGCCACATATCCCAATTAAGGCCCTTGGGGATGGCCACACTTTTGGGATTGCCCAAATTTGGTGGTGCCCCTGTTTTCCATAAACGAACCGTGTGTACATTGCCAATGGCGCCCGACTTTATAATTTCTACCACACGATGGTAATTATCGGTAGCATGTATCTGCGTTCCCATTTGGAAAATACGGTTGTGCTTTTCCAAATTATTGAGCATCATTTGCCCTTCTTTTACATCATAGGACAACGGTTTTTCACCGTACAGATCTTTTCCTGCCTGAAAAGCCAAAGTTGCGATCTGTGCATGCCAATGGTCGGGAGTGGCACAGGTAATGGCATCAATATCATTTCGGTCCAGAATATTTCTGAAATCACCATAGCCTTTCACCTTTTTCCCTGGTTGAAGGGTTTCCATTGTTTTTAGGCTACTTGCAAGGTGCATTTCGTCTACGTCACAAAGAGCTACTACATCCACTTCCGGCAGGGCGCTGAACCATTTCATATGGCTGTTGCCCATTCCGCCCACGCCAATGTGGGCTACCCTTAGACGATCGCTAGGAGCAATCCTGCCGTAGGCCGAAGGTAATAAGGTTAGCCCCAATAGGCCCAAACTACTTTGTTTTATAAATTCTCTACGATGTTGGTCTTTTGACTTCATGTACGCTTGGTTTGACTCAATTAAATATAAGAAACGCCATAACCATATCTTTGGCGCCCCATCTATCTTATTCCTTAAGTTTCGTAAATAGCCATTCTTTTCTCAATTCCTGTTGTTCAGGATAGGTCCAATGCTGCGTTTTTTGAAAAAGATGTAATTCCTTTGGTGCTGTTAATACATTATAAGCGGAATAGGTAGAGGCAGGGGGGCATACATTGTCATTATAGCCCCAACTGTACCAGCCCGGTACTTTTACGAAACGAGCAAAATTTACGACATCGTAATACTTGGAAACTTCTATTTTTTCTGGTTTGT
The DNA here is from genome assembly GCF_023015865.1 of Arenibacter sp. F26102. GTDB lineage: Bacteria > Bacteroidota > Bacteroidia > Flavobacteriales > Flavobacteriaceae > Arenibacter. Next base: position 13,072 of record NZ_JALKBC010000012.1, read on the forward strand.
TCAGGAATTCGTCCACGAAAATCTGCGGCCAACCTCCGGCACGCCCATGTAAAAATCCGGTCATATCGGATAGGGCAGGGTAAAAGGCGGCCAAATAATCAATTCTATTATCCAAACTTGCGGTCACAATGGAAAGCGCACCGCCTTGGCTACCTCCTGTAACCGCAATATCTTCGCCATTAAATCCGTCTACACTTTCAATAAAATCGACAGCTCTAACACACCCGAGATATACACGGCGGAAGTAGGCATTATCCCTATCATCCAAATTAAAGGTCTGGTAACCGTTAAGGGCACCCCTACCAAGATTATCATAAACACTTTGATCTAAGTTTACGGGTATGCCGTGAATACCAATGGTAAAGGAGATAAAACCTTCGGCTGCTTCGTCAATTTCCCCGGAATATGGCCGTATTCCGGCACCGGGCACATGTAGGATGGCGGGGTATTTTCCTGCCTTTTTGGGTTTGGTAAGAATGCCATAGATTTTACCTTTTATATTGTCCAACTTCACATGGTAAACATCCACCTTGTCCGTACAGCGTTCCGGCATCAAGGTAAGTACTGCGTTCATTGGTACACGGCTCAATTCTTCCTTGCCTTTGTCCCAAAACGACTCAAAATCTTTTGGTAAGGTGGTCGTGGGCTGTATTTTGTCCGGAGCAAAACCTACCGTGGTATAGGACGAATATTCCTTCCCATCTACTTCAACGGTTGCGGTGCAACGGAGAAATCCCGGTTCGGTGAATTTTTTGGCCTTTATTTTGGTGGAATTGTTCTTAAGGGTTCGAGTACCCTCATCCCAAATTTTTAAGGTTCGGTACCCAGGATCGGGTTGAACGGTATACTTAATTTCAATATCGTCCAGGAGAACATTGTTTTTAAAAACAGAAATTGTGAATTCTGCCTGTTCGCCAATAGAGTAAGTCCAATCAGCATGGTTTGGGCTAACAATTACTTCTACCAATTCTTGGCGGGGTTGGGCAAATAAATAAGTACTAAAAAGGAGAAAGCATGCAAATAAAGTAATTTTTTTCATTTTAATCTTTAGAATTAGTTTGTGAACAACAATACAGCTATACTGGGGAAGTATGCTTAAATTAATGTGGAAAAAATGGGTGATGATTCCCAACCACTGTCGAAAGATAATAAATAAGGTTGGAATTTTGGTCCCTAAATGCAGTAGACCCCACAATGTGAGGTCTAGATTTTAATAAGTGTTTATAAAATGTCCGACTTAGGACTCGGATTCTTCCATTTCCATAATGAGATTGGCGATCAATGCTGTCCATCCCGTTTGATGCGAGGCACCTAGCCCTTTACCATTATCGCCATCAAAAAATTCGTAAAATAGATGTTGGTTCCTAAAGTTTTCATCTTTTGAGTAAAGTTTATTTTTATCATCGGCATGATACTGGAATTTGCCTTCCGCATTATGTTCAAAAAGTTTTACCAATCTCTTGGTGAGCTCGTTGGCTATTTCCTTTAAATTTAGTTTGATACCAGATCCCGTGGGGAATTCATATTGATAGGTTGGGCCGTAGAAAGTATAGTACTTTCGCAAAGATTGAATGATCATATAATTCAACGGCATCCATATGGGCCCCCTCCAGTTGGAGTTGCCCCCGAACATATTGGAGCGACTCTCGCCAGGTTCGTATTGAATGGTGTAATGACCATTGTGTTGAAATACAAAAGGATGCTCTTTATGGTATTTTGAAAGTGAACGTACACCAAAGTCCGAAAGAAATTCATCTTCGTCCAAGAGGCGCTTCAAGAGTTTTTCCAACCTATAGGCACGCATGATCGAAAACATATAATTGCCTTCTGGATTGGCCTCTTCTATGTTAGAGATCAAGGAAGCTAGATCTGGCCTAGTACGAACAATTTCGGCTGCCCTTATCTTAAATTCCTTCAATTGTTCAAAGAGGTCCTTATGAATGATCTCAACTGCAAATAAAGGAATTATACCTACCAAGGAACGCACCTTTAATCTACTGGTAGCCCCATTGGAAAGTTCAACCACGTCGTAATAAAAATCGTCCTCATCATCCCAAAGTGAGATATCCTTTTTACCTATGTGGTGCATGGCCCAGGCAATATTCAGGAAATGCCTGAAGAATTTGGCTGCGGACTCCTCATACACTTTATTGGTCTTAGCCAGTTCCAGTGACATTCGCAGCATATTCACTGTAAACATGGCCATCCAACTGGTGGCATCGGCCTGCTGCATTCTGCTCACCCCTTCAGGCATATGATTACGGTCGAACACACCTATGTTATCCAGCCCCAAAAATCCACCTTCAAAGAGATCGGTACCGTGTTTATCCTTTTGGTTTACCCACCATGTAAAATTGATGAGTAGTTTCTGAAAAGCATTTTCCAAAAACTTGGTATCCCCTTTACCGTTCCTTTGTTTGTCCTTTTCATATACGTTCCAAACCGCCCAGGAGTGGACAGGTGGGTTAACGTCGCTAAAGTTCCATTCATAGGCGGGAATTTGTCCGTTCGGGTGCATATAGCTTTCCCGTAATACCAGCAGTAATTGTTCCTTGGCAAAATAGGGGTCTATTTCTGCAAAGGAAACCATATGAAAAGCAAGGTCCCAAGCCGCATACCAGGGATATTCCCATTTATCCGGCATAGATATTACATGCCTATTGGTAAGATGTTGCCAACTAAAATTCCTGGCACTGACCCTATTAGGTTTTGACTCACCGGGTCCTCCAAAAAGCCATTTAAAGACATCATAGTAATAGAATTGCTTGGTCCATAACAAACCTGAGAAGGCACTTTTGGCTATCTTTTGGTGGGTTTCGGGCAAGTTTTTCTTTAGCTTACTATTATAAAATTCCTCACATTCCTTTATCCTTTCCTCAAATATAGCATCAAAATCTGCCCAGGGATCTTGTAATTTCTTTTTGCTGAGACGTACCCTAATACTCTTCTCTTCACCGGCCTTTAGCTTAAATATGTGCCAGATGGCCGATTTGGAACCATTCTTTTCAGGGTTAACGGTGTCCTTACGGTTTACAACATGATCATTTATACCATCTTTCACATACTCCACCTCATTGGGCACATTATAAATACGCTTGTTGTTGGTCTCGTTTTCGCAAAAGAGTTGCTCGCCATTTTCGTGATAAAGGTAGTGCCTGCCGTTTCTTATACTTCTGGCTTGCACGCAGTTGTCTGCAACGGATTTAATGGACGGACGTTTAAATCGCTTGTTGTGCTTCCAGAAATTTCTGAACCAAAGGTGTGGCAGCACGTGTATATTGGCCTTTCTGCGGCCTCTGTTGACTATGGTGACCTTCATAAGAATATCCTCCACATCGGCCTTGGCATATTCTATATAACAATCGAAATAGGCATTATTCTTAAAACTATTGGTGTCCAGAAGCTCATATTCCGCTTCTTCCCGGCTTCGATTATTATTTTTAACCAGGTCTACATAAGGAAATTTCTTGTGTGGATACTTGTAAAGATATTTGCTGTAGGAGTGTGTAGGTGTGGATACCTGATGAAAATAGAGTTCTTTGACATCCTCGCCATGATTCCCCTGATTATTGGTAAGTCCGAACAAACGTTCTTTTAAAAGTTCATCCTTACCATTCCAAAAGGCAGGTGCTAGGCATAAAATCTCCCTAGAGTCGCAAAATCCGCCAATACCTTCTTCGCCCCATCTATAGGCATTGCTACGGGCCTTCTCGTGATTTACAAAATTCCATGCATCTCCATCTTCACTATAATCCTCCCTAACGGTACCCCATTGTCTTTCGGCCAAATAAGGGCCCCATTTTTTCCAATTTTTGTAGTTGTCGGGTACTGCCAGTCTTTCTTCCTCAGCAATTTTCGGGGTCAAATATGCCATTCAGATAATATTTTAATTTTCAGCTTTTTTAAACCGCAGCTTTCAAAAGAGTTCGGTTCTTTACAGTTGAAGACGGTATAGAGGTTGATCTTTTTTGCTTGGTTAGGCGCAAAAATAAAGCTAATTTAATCAGTGAGCCACTAAAGTGCTTAATATTACCTAATTGGCACTGCAATTCGTAATCTTTTATTATCCTGTAAATAAAACTGATATTAAATTGATGAAATCATATTTGATATAAATGGGAAAAGACATTCTGAAGAACATCAATTAGGCACAATATCCTCCGAACAAGTGCAACAAAATGTGAAATAGGTCGTCAATACAGTGGTTTTGAGCTTAAACGAGACGGTAAGGGTTCTTTTTTTTATACCAATTCTACACAATAAAAGCCATTCTTTTTTAATATCCGTATTACCGCGTCTAGCTGAAGCCTTTGGGTTATGACCCGAAGGATATTGTCGCAATCCTATAGGTCAAAATTCCACTAGCCAATTTTCATAAAAGGCCATTAATGTCTTCTCCAACTTTAACATAGACTGGTTTTCTCATTTGCCACTGATAAATGTTGCTTCTGGTCTTAACTTTAATGTGAAATTGTAAATAATTCCTAAAATTTTAACATATTTATTGTATTTTATCGATAATAAAAGGCATCTTAACGATTAAAAGGATAATTTTAACATTTTTATGTTAAAATTATAACATATAAATATTCTATCGGCTTATTGCTTGATTTTCGTAATTGAATCACGGGGGAATGGTTGTTCGTGGGTAGCATATTAACTAATCCTAACACGATATGATTAAATATATTCTACAAGATAAATTTATTTTAACATTGGGAACAGCCTTAAAAAGTATTGTTTTAATCCTCGCCTTGATTGGCTTTCTTCTAGGTTGTAGCAGTGATGATTCATCTACCAAGGACAATGCAGATGAAGTGGCGGATGTCATAGACGACGGTGAAGAAAACACGGATGGGACCGATGGGGATGGTGATGACCAAGACCCAGGAAGTAATTCCACTTCTGCCTCTTCCAACGAACTATCAGACCAAATAATCATGGGGGGAAGTACAAAAGTACAGGGTGCTCCACCAACTTCCAATGGGGCAATATCCTTGGACATATTGGGTCCAAGTTCAAATGCCTACATTATTGAGGGATTTGATATTCCCGTTTTTTCCTCTGATGGGGACATTGCTGGAGCTTATGTGCAATTTAAGGTAAAGGACAGCATAGCTGCTGATAGTTATTTTGATGTAGACGTAATTCAAAATGCTAGCAATAAGAAAGAAGCCAAATTTGGTTTTAATAACTCTAGATTTTCGAAAAATTACGGCCTAAACTCTAAAATTAAAGCTTCATACTGGTCAATCAATGTGAATTTTGATCCTCAATTAACGTCTGGGGAGTTCTGTTATGTAATCTGGGTATATGATAATCAGGGCAACATTAGTGTACCTAAGGAAGAATGTGTAACTATTAAGGCATGGGGAGGAAATGAAGCCTTGATTGCCAATTGGTCCCTAACATCCTATGAGGAATTATATGAAGGACAACTTGAGAATATAAATGCAGGCGAGGAATATTGTGATGGGAACTATTGTCAAACCTTGGATTATGTAAAACTGAATTTGAATACGGACGGTACTTTTTCCTGGGCCTATAGATATGACGAACGGGATGTAAATGGTTCATATGGTCAAAATACTTGGTCGGTAGCTACGACCTTTGGAAACTGGGCATACGAACAAAATGAGAGTAGATTATTATTCTTCGAATATAAATATACCGAAGAAGATGTCACAGGAATAGTTTATGAGGATGTTAATGCCCCTGGTCGCGCCTATGTGGTATTTAAGGATAGTATTGATGTAAATGCAACAAATTTAATCATTCTTGATGAATTGGATAATGATGCGGATGGACATATAGATGGAAGATATCAGGAAAACTATGAGAAATTATAATCGACATGAATAAGCAATAGAATTTTTTGCAAGTTTTTTTTCAATCCGGTCATTATAGTCATTAACACTAAAACAGTGGACCCTGCAGGAAATAGAAATTTGTTTCTAATCTCTGTTGATATGTAAATTCTAAACCGACCAAAAATGAAAAAACATTACTTATACATCGTTCTATTTTTATTTATAATTTCTTGTAGTAAGTCGGATGAAGGCCCTGTTTCCGATAAGGTCCAGGAAACCGAGGAGGAATTTGAAGAAAAGCCAGCACCCATAATAGAAGGCGGGCTAACGGTTTCTGAGAAAGGGCTGAATATTACATCATATAATTTAGTAATAGATACCACAGCCACTAGCAACATAAAATCCATTGCCATTTCAGACGCTGATCTATCTAACAAGATTACCGTTGGCACCGTACTTATGGATAGTGAAACCGGTTTTATGGTTAAGGTCACGGGCAAGGATCAAGACCTTGTAACGGTTGAAGACGCCAGTTTGGACGAATATTTTATAGACGGAGTTCTTGTTTTTGGAAGTACGACAACGGGGAAGGATGCACTTAGTAATAAAGCATCGGATTTTTCGGTTGCCTTTAATAAGGAATTGTACAGGGATGAAATAGGATCGATTGGGGTTAATGGAAATCTAAGTTTTGACCCGGATATTAATGGAGAGATAGATTTTGGTTCCAAAACTTTCAATGTTAAAATAATTGATGCACCCCTAACCATTTCTGGAGAATTGGATATAACCGCTTCCGGTGAAATGACTAGTGAGGAAATAATTGAATTGGGCTCAATTCAAATTAATCAATTGTATGGAGTTGTTTTCGTAACCTATAAACTTTCTATATATGACAAGATAGTGGTCGATTTTTCAGGTTCGCTCACTGAGACCATTGCCTATACGCAAACTTTTAATGTGAATGCCTCTTTGGATTATGATGAGGCCTTTTCCAGTGATTTCTCAGCAGCGAATACCTCTGAGGACTTGGAAGTGAAGGTAGATGGTAAGGTCAATTTAAATATTAGGCATGAGATAGTTCCTAAATTGGAAATTCAATTTTATCGTGTAGCAGGACCTTTTATGGAGTTTGTCCCTTATGATACTTTTAATGCGACGGCCACTCTAAGCGATAGTGATTTGGACTGGGATTTTTATGCCCAAAGGGGAATAGATTTTAGACTGGGGGCGAGTACAAAGTTGTTTAAGGGAAAGTCCTACGCATATTCATGGCCCGTGGGCAGCCCAAGACGCATTTACGAGATGCCTTACGAAACAAAACTTCTTTCCGAAACCGAGATAGAAGCATCGGGTGGTAAGGAATTGGATAGCCCGGTGAAGGTAAAGGTACTGGACTCAAGGGAGAACCCGGTTGCCGGTGTAATGGTCTATGCCGAAATCAAAGAAGGAACAGGGGAATTGGTAGAGGACAAAATTTTTACCAATATGGACGGGGTGGCCGAATTTACATGGAAAATGGGCTGCGAGGCTGACCAAAAACTGGAATTGTATGCAAAAAAAGCCGATGGAACGGTTTTACGGGATACCAAATCCGTGGTAAAGGCTAAGGTTGCCCCGTGTGGCGGCCTGGAGTTGACCAGAGAACTTAATTTTGGTAATGTTCAAATAAACACCACGGACACCAGAATATTTACTATTACCAATAATTCAGAATCCAATGTTGTTATTTCAATTTCCGATATTCCACAAGGGTATTCCTTAGATTGGGTCAACGGGAGCATAGCAGCTAATAGCCAACAGGAAATAAGGGTATCGTTTTCCCCTATTGCCGCTCAACAATATTCTGGTTCTTTGACGGTAGCTGATGATATTAATGAGTTTAATAATACGATAGTAGTAAATGGTAATGGAACTGAAAACGCGGTATACGATTTATTTACCGATGCTGCGGCTATTAAAAAAATATTGGAAGTGAATGGTATTGATGTTTCCGATCCAAGATGGGAGTCTAGAGATAGTGAAGAAGTAATTGATTATTTATCTACTACTTACGGCATTGGATTTACTTATCTTGGAAGAGTTTTTAGGCTAAACTTATGGGAATTAAATATAAACCTTTTACCTCCTGAAATAGGACACTTAACTCAATTAGAAATGTTAATTCTTACGAACAATAACATAGAGGTTTTACCTCCGGAAATAGGTAATTTGACTTATTTAAAATATTTAGATATAAACAATAATAAATTAAGTTCATTACCATCCGAAATTGGGAATTTAACCAAGCTGACAGATTTAATTGTAATGGGTAATTATTTAAGTTCCCTGCCATCTGAAATCGAAAACTTAAAACAATTAGAAGTCCTTGTAATTCGTAATAACAACTTCAATTCTTACCCAACTTTTCTGGGAAATTTGTCAACTTTGAACCACATTAATTTACTTAATAATCCTGCTTTGTGTATACCTCAGGAGATATGGGATTTACACTCATCATATAATACAATAATTAGTATAGAACTTGAGGTGAATGATACAGACTGTAGCGAGTAGTCATATGGAGGTATACTGAATGGCTATAAAATATTAGGAAAAGTATTGAGGATTTTTCGCCAGCAAGTTAAATGATGTCATTTTTATTACAGAATGCAGGCACATTAAAGACTCTGACATATTGATTTTCATAATAACCGAATTAGGGAGTTATAGAGTTATTAAGTTCGAGAAAGATTATAAAATTAACCAATTAAATATATGATTATGAAACAATTCTTAGGATTAACCGTACTGTTATTATCTTTTATGAGTGTGAGTGCACAAACGGCCATAGGACTAAAATATGGAGTCCAGAATACAGATCTTTATGATCTTTCGGATGCCAGTTCGGTCACAGCTTCCAACTTTGGTTTAATCCTTAATTTTGGATATAGTCATTTAGTTTCTTTTCAAATGGAAGTAAATTATTCTCCCAAGGGTTCTGTTTACGACAATTTTTTGGATGAGGAAACAGAGGAAGTATATGATTATTTGGAGGTGCCGGTGTTGTTAAAGCTGAGCTTCGGAGCCAACTCTTTAAAGTATTATGGTATCGTTGGTGCCTTTGCCGCGGTTCCACTAAATATTTCAACAGTTACTGGGAACGTAGAAGAAAAAAGAGAGGGTATTGATGAAGTGGATCTGGGTATACAGTTTGGAGCCGGTTTAACATATGACCTTGGTCCGGGAAGAATTTTGGGAGAAGTCCGATATTCTGCTGGTATCGATGGTCTCCCCGATCAATATACCGAAACGAAGGCCCTGCTCTTTTCTGTAGGGTATCTATTTACTTTTGGTAAAAAAAGCAAAAATAATTAAGTCCTAGTGTGATTTTTACAAGTCTAAATAAAACAAATTAAGCGATAATGTTACATAAGTATTATTGCTTTGTTCATATCAACATGCCCTAATAATGAATTAAAGAATCTTCCAGTACAACAGAAACTGACAATGGATTAAAGGCATTTGTAAAGTCAAAAAATCATGAGGGATATACGGGTGCATTATCAAGTTTATAATCTAATATAGGAAGGTTGTATGTTTTTTATAAGCTTAATGATGTTAAGAATGTAGGATATTTTATTGAATAAAATATTTTCTGTCAGCCCAGAATTGTAGCCGATCTTGAAAGGGGTGAGGCTACAAAAAGCTGGCAAAAGACGGGTCATTTTCCCTAGCACTTGGTAAGTTGTTTATTGTAATCCAGGGCGAGTTTTATCCAATGTTCAAAGTCTTTTTCCTTTTCCAAATTCCCTTCTTTTATATGGATGTAACCTCGATATTCCCGCCCTCCCATTACAACTTTCGTACATCCATCCTTTTGTAATTGCAGTTCATGAAGGGCTGGGTCTATTCTGCACATTATTCTCTGTGGCCCAGCTGTTAAACACATTTTACCGTTGACCATAAATGCCAAACTACCGAACATTTTCTTTTCCTCAATATTCGGCAAGTGTGCCAAGGCTTTCCTAATTCTATTTGCAAGTATTTCACTGTAAGCCATTATCCTTTTGTTAGGTTTTGGGTCAAAGTGTAGTCATAATGGGGTCGAGTTTAGTCGGCCTAATAAATATTGTGGAATCCCATTATGTCACATTATGCAAATTAAAATAAATAAATATAAACGCCCAACCTTCACTAAATAAAGGGGTTATGTCAAACCATCCCATATGGATACCGGATTACACCAAAGCACCATTGGCGCCAATAACCTGGCCTGAAATCCATTTGGACTCATCGCTGGCCAAAAATAGTACCACTCGGGCAATATCAATTGGTTGTGCCAATCGGTTAAAAGCATTCATGGCACTTAGTCTATCTATGGTTTCTTGCGATTTCCCCTTTAAAAACAACTCTGTTTCCGTAGCTCCGGGAGCCAATGCATTTACGGATATTCCTCTACCGATTTCTTTGGAAAACACACGGGTCATTTGCTCAACAGCTGCCTTGGAGGCAGAATATAGTGCATAGGTTGGAAACATTAATTTTACGGTACTTGAAGAAAAGTTTATAATATTTCCATTGTCGGCCAATCTGCTGTCCGCTTCTTGTAAGGTGTTAAAAATCCCCCTTACATTAACATCAAATTGTCGGCTAAAATCTTCTTGGGTATTATCCTTTATTTTTTTGGAAATCATAATGCCTGCGTTGTTGACCAATACATCTACCTTGCCATAAGTCTCTATGGTTTTATCGAATAAAAGACTTACTTCTTCTCGTTTACTTACATCAGCTTTTACGGCCAAAGCATTACCGCCTGCTTTAATTATGGTCGCTACGACTGATTGGGCTTCCGCTTTACTATTGGAGTGATTTACAATTACTTTAGCACCATTTTCGGCCAAAAGTAACGCCACTTCCTTTCCAATACCTCTTGAAGCTCCGGTTACGATAATGACTTTATTTTCTAATTTCATGCGAACAATATTTTTAAGGAATTATTTTATGGTTTTTAACTTGTAAAGGGATAACAATGCTAAAATGATAGCAATTATGACTAGAAACGTTACCGGTTTGGGTCTAGCATAAAATTCCAATCCCAGTGCTGTTACCATGGTTATTGGAGCAATGAAAAAGCTACTTTTCCAATGATTTTATTTGTACTGATTGCAAAGACTACCAACATAGCAGCTAATCCCAATTCGGAAACACCTGTAAATATTCGGAAAAAATCGGCATCTAAACCAATGGCATTTTCAAATTGTTTAAAACCAGCAATACTTTGTGGTTTTCCTAATAATTTGGGAATGGCAAAAAAGGTCATTATAATAATTGCCACAATATTGATAATCTGATCTGTGATATTCTTCATTTATTTTTGTTAATATTTTAATAACATTCTAATAGGTATGTTTTAGGGGCAAAAAAAAATTAAGCTTCCAATTGTTTTAAGTATACGGCAAGTCCTGTAATATATTCATCCAGGATCAAATCATTATCGTATAGTTTTCTAATTCCACGAATACCTTCAAAGGCACTTATTAAGTACACGGCCGCGGCCCGACTGGAAATATTTTTGTTGATCGAGTTTTCTTCTTGACCTCTTTCGATCAATGTGGCCAAGGCGGATTTCCACTGTTCTATGATACTCTTTAAAGCGGTTTGATATGCAGATTCAAAGTCGCCAATTTCATTAATAAAATTATTCATTGGGCAGCCATGCTGCTTGTCATAAAAGGGAAAGGATTTTATACGATCTAGAAAAGTTGTTTCCAATATTTTTAAGGCATCTCCAGTACCATATAATGGCAGTATCATACTGCTATACACCCTATTTTGCAATTTTAATCCAATAACTTCCAGTCCTAGTTCCTTTTTATTTTTGTAATGATGATAAAATGCCCCCTTTGTAAGACTGGTGGCATTCATTATTTTATCGATGCTGGTCGTTTTAAAACCATTTTCATAGAATAGTTTAAATGCCTCATCAATGATTATTTGTTTGGTAAGTTCAGACTTCAACTCCTGTTGCATAATGCAAATGTAGCAAAAAAAAATACTAGTTAGAATGTTTTATTGTTTTGGTTTTATTCTCTTGACCAATAGGTGAGTTGTATGGAACCTTTACTTCATTTTCTTCTATTTCTAGAAGTGTTGAACAAAGGAATTGGCTGTAGGTACTTTTATCTCCGATGGGGAAACAGGAGGAACTGGAACTTTGTACACCCTATTTTTAAGACCTCAATTAACATTTTGAAGAACTCATTTAGGTATTTTTTATCCCTTAACGCAGATTAAGACCTATAAAGCAGCTCCTACCATCGTGTTATTGGAAATAGTTAAGGTAATTTAAGAAAAAAATTACCTTAACTATTTATCGTAGGCGTCTCATTACTTAGCTTTAAATCATTTCCTGCATATATTTTTTGATATTGGCATCCCTATAGATTTTCTGAACCATAATAGTGTATAAGTCTGAAAAACGTTGATTTTTAACCAAATCACCAAAAAGGGATTCCTGTTTAATAAAAGCCAGAGGATCTGATGCGGTTTGTGCTGCAGCCATATGAAGCTCATTGCTCATGGCATCTATAATTTCCAAGGGCTGTCCATTTTTATCTGATTGTTTATCGCTGTAATAGCACCATGCTGCGATAACCAAGGTAGCAAATTCAATGCTTTTGCCAGCCGTTAAATTTTCTTCAAGCGTTGCTATTAAAAATTTCGGCAGTTTTGCAGAACTTTCCGAACAAATACGGCTTACACTGTCCTTTATGTTAGGATTGGCAAAGCGCGCCTCCAAACTGTCTTTGTAATCTTTAAGATCAATCCCCTTAACTTCATCCAAGACTGGTGTTGCTTCCTTGTCCATAAAGGTTCTCAAATAAGTAACGAAGGTTTTGTCTTCCATACAGGCATTAATGGTTTTGTGCCCGTGTAGTGCCCCCAATAGTCCTAGAACCGAATGCCCTGCATTTAATAGACGGAGCTTCATTTTCTCATAGGGTTTCACATCGGGAACAAATTGCACGCCAACTTTCTCCAATTCGGGTCTCCCATCCGAAAAATTATCCTCAATTACCCATTGTATAAATGGCTCACAGGTTACCGGCCACTCATCCTTTATTCCGTATGTTTTTGCTAGATAATCAATATCAGATTGGGTGGTTACCGGTGTTATGCGGTCTACCATACTATTTGGGAAACACACCTCTTTTTCTATCCAACCGGCCAATGATGCATCTTGTTCCTTGGCAAATGATAATAACATTTTACGTGCCATATCGCCATTGTGCTGAATGTTATCGCAGGACATAATGGTGAAGGCTGGTAGTTTTGCCTCCCGACGTTTTTTTAGAGCGGCCGTTAAATACCCATATACGGTTTTTGGGTTATCTGGATATTTTAGATCGTGTTGAATATCGGGATTTTCAAAATCGAATTCACCAGTGGAAGGTTTAAAATTATAGCCTCCTTCGGTAATGGTCAGCGAGAGAATTTTGGTAGCGGGGTCGGCCATGCGTTCTATGACAAGCATAGGGTTGTCCACCCCTAATAAGAAATCGCATATTGAACCTATTATACTGGGTGCTATTTTTCCGTCAGGATGTTTAACGATAAGGGTATAAAGACCGTCCTGCTTTTTAAGAACGTCGTGTATTTTTCTATCACCTTCCCGTAAACCTACTCCACAGATACCCCATTCAGGGGCATTGTATTTATTCATAAGTTCATGGGTGTAAAAAGCCTGATGCGAACGGTGAAAACCGCCCACACCAATATGTACCATTCCCGGTTTAATATTATTTCTATCGTAATCCAAATTGGGTATACGGTCTGTAATTTGAGTTAAATTCTTTTGATTGAGTATAATAGTAGTATCCATTACTTTTAGTTTTTTTGCAATTGTTTTAAACGCTGAAAGGCCCAATAGGCAGTAACAAAATAGAGTATTGTACAAATGAATGCGTATTGATAAAATTGTGCGCGATTTGCTATATAAATATTTTCATCAGCACTACCAAAAAGCACAATACAAGCCAATATCATGGTTATGATAAGGGCAATTATTGAAATAATTTTTAAAATTCCTGAAAAAATGGAAGTATCTTTTATATGCTTCTTTTCCAATTTTCCTTTTTCCTCCTGAAAATTTGCAATTTTTTCATTGCGCATTTTTTCCTGTTGCTCTGCCTCAGGATAGGATTTCTTGGCACCATAACGGGCAGCTAGGAAAGTATAAACTAGGATTGTGAAAACCCAGGTGGGGATAAAGAGATAGAAGAAGGACATTACGTTAAGGGCGTTCAACCCAAAACCGAACAACAATCCCAATGCCCATGAGGCTACAGCCGGAGTGCTGAAGGTTAAATTACGATAGGCCGACCAATACCTGGTAAATCCTATTCTTGGGAAGATCTGATGTTCGGCGAATACGATAGCACCTACAGGAACAACCAATAATCCGGCGTAGGTCAATAGCGGAAGTATTTGTGAAAACACAAAAGGAAAGCATGCTATTACGATAGTTATTAAACCGACCACTATGGTAGTTGTCTTTCGGGAGTGGTTGTAGAAGATAGCTTGCGCTGCCAACCCGGCCCTATAAAGGTTGGTAATGGCGGTAGTCCAACCAGCCACAATAACAATGACGAATCCAGACCATCCCAAAGCATAAAAGGCAACATCACCGGGATCGAGTTCCACTATGGATTTCCCTAAGATCACTGCCGCTCCTGCCCCCATAATACCGGCGGCGATCCATGCTACATAATGCCCAAACATCATTCCGGTACTTGTAGCCAGCCCGTATATTTTCTTTTTTGCGAAACGCAGAAGGGCCATATCAATTAGACCGAAGTGGGTAATGGTATTGGCTGCCCAGGCAAATCCAATCACCTCGATCAGGCCAATGCCCGGTTCCCCGTTACTATCAATTCCCGTCCAGATGGATTGATTGCCCAAGGCTACAAAATCATCCCAGCCAGATGGTATGGTCTTCGCCAAGACATCAAGGGATAAGGCAGGTAAAAGTACCATGGCACCACTAGTAAACATCACAAATAGCCAAGGAGCACAGATTCCGGAGAATTCGGAAACTGCATTAAAACCATATAGGGCTATGGATACCACCACTATACCCACCCCAAATACAATCAGAATAAACCAAAGATTGGTGGGGTACCAGTTAAGTTGTGCGGGGATATCAAAGGCAAAACGAACCGCCGTTGCCGATACGGTGATCATGGCAGCGGAGATGACTGAAAAGATGATCACATTCGCCCAATTGTAAAGTTTGGTCATGGAATCGCCCGCAATCTTGTTAAGATAGGTGTAGAGACTAAGTCGGGTGTCAACTGCAATAGGGGAAGTAATGAAGGTCCAGCTGAGCACGGCCAAAATATTGCCAATCAATAGTCCCAATAAAATGTCCATTGTTTTTGCCCCCAGTGCCACAAATGTTGCCCCAATAACAAATTCGGTAGCGGCTACATGCTCGGCGGCATATAGTCCGGCAAAATGGGTCCAATCATGTAATTTATGTTTGGGGACTGGTAGCTGTTCATCTTCTAGGTTTTCAAATTGTTCAAAATCTTTGGTCTTGTTCATATTTTAAGTAAGTGTTGTATCAGTTGTTGCAATTGATTTGGTTTAAGATAATAAAACTGGACTGGTGGCCTAATATCGGAAAAATGCTTGATAAATTTCATAAGGAACATCAAGTTAACAAAAAGGAGATAGTTTTCGGTTAAAAGATTCATTCGTCTTAACGATTGTTCCATTAAAACCAATTTCTTTTAGGACAAGGGTTCAATGATTTGCACAAAAAATTTCAGTCAACTATTTGCTCCGTTTGTGATCAGAATCCATCCTTTATGCCAGATGATAGGTGATTTTAACCTTATTCCCTTCAATAAATGATATAGGCACGATTAATATAGTTATTGCCATGCTTAAGTTGTACATTCAATAACAAACCAAAACATGATCATTATGAGACAAAAAATTGGATTATTTGGAATTTTAGTAGGTATAGCTATGACCTTTGTTGCGTGCTCACCGGCCGAAAAAAAGGTAACAGTTGATATGGAAAAAATAACGAGCGAAATTCAAGCTATGGAAGACGCATATTCGGCAGGTGAAAAAGCCAAGGATGCCGATGCCGTTGTTGCCTATTACAGTGATGACGCCATCAGTTATAGCCGAAATAGACAGCCTCTTGTGGGTAAGGCGGCCATAAGGGAATATATTGCAAACAATATTGCAAAAGATACAACAGACAATTACAGTGTATACAAAATTGTGGACCTATTCGTAGAGGGGGATTCAGCGGTTGAGATAGGGTCCTGGACCGATTTTGACGCTTCCGGTAAGCAAGTGGAAAATGGAAATTATATGTCGTATTTTCAGAAACGGGACGGCAAATATGTTTGTATCCGAGATATGAGCACAACTACTAAAGCTGTTAAGTCTGGAATGTAATTCAGAAAACACTTCTGCTATTTTTATTGATTTTTCCAAACTTTTAATTAATAATTGGTGGCGGACAACTCTAACAAAAATTGTCCGTCAACCAATTTAATTTGGATTTACAGGTTATTTATCCAGGGTTTGACACTGAAACAAGCCAATTTCCAATTTATTTACGACTGCCCAATTCCAGCAGTCACATTTTTGGGCTTAATGGAATTTTCTTGAATCCAATGCTAGTTAGCTATTTAAAACTAACGATTCTATTTTGGAAGAGATGAGAAGCAGCAATTACATGAGCCCATGGGTATGGTTGGCTTTATAGTTGTTCTAGAATGGACATTCCTTTTGATTTGTCCCCTGAAGTCCATTCCCAACTTTCGTGCAGACGAATTTTACCATTCGGCAGAACTTCCGGTTTTGAGAAACAAATTCCCGTCATTATTTCGCCTTTGGTGTTTATTTGGTGATAGCTCATTTCAATATTTCCGTTTTTGTCCACCAGTCCAATTAAATGCCCTTTAACAATTTGTCCACCACTATAATCTGAAGTCAAAATTGGGCCATTTTGATTATACTCAAAAATGGTATCTTCTGATGTCTCTCCATTTTCAGAATTTTTAATGGGTCTAAAAGCTTTGTTGTTATAATTCATTTCATTTTCTCAAATTATATACTTTTCAATTGTGGAATGTAATTCACAATAGTTTGTATGTAAGTTATACATTAAGCGCTACAGTACCTGCGGGATAGGTAGATCTCCAAGCAAAAGGGCTCTCTATGGGCGCAATTTAATAAGTAGAGACTTTTACATCCCTGAACATGAACGGATTACTGCTTATAATCAAGTCCTTGCCGCTGGCAGTGGTAACATTTTTAAGAAAGATTTCATTGGTTATGACATAGGGAAACTTCTCTTGATAGGAATCATCGGTCATTTCTTCATTAAAATCCTTAAAAATGGCTGGACCCAGGTAATCTTCCGGATGATTGGAATCATCTATATAAAGGTTTTCTATGGTGATCTGTTCGGGCATATAACAGGTGTAGCCAAAATCGTGCTGCCCAGAATAGGAACCACCTATTATGCTGGCACTACTAGGCTTGCCTCCTTCAGGCACGAAAATACAGTTTCGTATTACAATTTCTCCCTGCCAGGTACTACCATAGTCAGAGCGCAGGTTAATTAGGTTCCTTCCTTGGATAGTAGTGTTCTCAACGGTTAAGAGCCCACTACCAATGGCATTGATTCCCATATGTCCCAAAGTAGAATTCTTGATAGAGGCATTGGCAACCCCTTTGTGGGCATCAAACCTGGAAAAGGTACAATTGTCATAGACAAGATTTTTGGAGTAATTGGAACTCTGTATCCCCCAATATGTTTTGTCGTTGATATCATTGGTCTGACTACAGTTCACAAATGATACATTAAGGGCACGGTTGACCAAAATGTCGTAAGTACCCATGGAGACGGGCTTCCCCGCCGAACCAATGGTGCTGTAGGTTTTGTGTCCCGTCAGGATACAGTTCTTAACCATTATATAGGCGCAGTCACGAACAGTGATGAAACCGCCATAGGGCGCGCCATGATCTCCTTCCCCAATGATGCGGTGTTCCAGCCCATCCAAAACCACATTGGAACGCTTGATCATTATATTACGGCTATAATAATCGTACTTGGATTCAGCCTTATTGGCAATGGTGGTAAAACGACCTCCGCTGATGGTTAGTGTTGTCTCGTCCAAGGGTAGGGCAGTTACATCGGTAATCTGATCGAAGTCCCATATAATGGGAGCATCCAAATCTACATTGCCGTTTTTATCAACAACAAATATATCTGTTTGAGTGGATCCATTGTCTTGGTTCAGCCCATAACGGATATAGTGCTTTTGGTTAGAATTTGTAACCGTGATCAGACAGGTTGCTGGTAAGGAAACGTCTATTTTCTCTTGATTCTTCTTAAGTGACGATATCCCCTCAAGTTTAAATGGTTGTAGGCTGGAACTTACCAAGAAAATAGAAGCTTTGTTGTTTTCAACTTCGGTATCGTCAATGAGAAACGTCGCTGTCCCTAAATCGGTATCCGTTCGTATGATGGCGGTACGCTCTTTTCCTCCAATGTAGTAGGTGGCCCCCTCGTCTGCTTTCACCTTAAGACCGTACTGATTGGCGAACGCGTGGGTTGCAGCAATGCCATCTATGTCGTCGGCTTTACCGTCTCCAATGGCACCAAAGTCACTATAGCGGACTAGACCCTTGGCTTTAAAATTAAGGACTTCCTTAGGGGACACGTTTAAATGCAATTCCCCTTTTTTATTTATGGAAACTTGGGTTTTTTTCTTTTTGGTAGTGATCACTACATTTTCCAGTGGGCTTTCGGTCTGTCCCTTGGCTATATGGACGGAGGAAAAGAATAAAATTATTAAAAAGGAATATTTCATCATAAGTTCTTGTGATTGGTCCTCAACTTTAGTGATAATAAAAAAGGTTATTGGTTATTTTGTCTATGCGTAAATTTCATCAAAAACTGGAGAATTTCAAGTATAAATGCAGAAAAACATTTAATTGAATTATAGGTTTTAAAAAGATTCGCACTGGAAAAATAAGAAAAAATGCGAGGATTGAAAGAAATTTAAAATCAGTCTAAATTTTTTTGGATACTTTTTTTATATATGGTTTACCTATCACTTTTTAAGCTTTATATGAACACGCCGCATTGCATTGATGGAAAAAAGTATTGAATGTAACAAGGGGAAATACCCAGTGATTTGCATTAGGCTTGCCTGCCGAAGTTAGGGCCACGGTATCTCCTCTGCTACGTCTTGGTTTCGAAATCAGTTACTATCTAAAAATAAAGATCATGATAACAATTTTTTCTAAATTCCACTCCTTGTGTCTTTATTTTTAGTTGGTATTTCCTGTTCATCTGAAGATGAAACCTGTCAAGTAGACCCTGAAGTATGTGCGTTTTTAAAGAATCCTATTAGGTGGGTTTCTCCTGTCAGAGTTACAGAGTTAAAACCGGACTCCCTAAATGCCGTATTTAAACTCCAGGTTGGAAAAAAAGCAATACAATCCAGACTACAGATCTATATAACAATAATCAGCGAATGCAACATAAAAGTACTAGCAACAAAATGGTTTTTTTATCATTGAGCCATTTCTTAATGGATTGGGTAGCGCGACTAATATGTTTTTCCACAGCCTTTTCCGAAATGTCCAATTGGGAAGCAATTTCCTTATGCCTGTACCCTGATTTCTTGCTAAGTAAAAAGACTTCCCTATTTTTCTTTGGGAGTTGGTCTATTGCAGATTCCAACAGTTTCAATCGTTCTTCCAAAACTGTTTCATCTGTTTCCACAAGATCCATCAAGATGGTATTTTTAAGATCGGCCAGTGCAACCTCTTCTTGTTTGAGCTTTCGATATTCCTTGAGAAAGGTATTATAGACGGATCTATATAGGTAATTCTTTAATGAGGATCGAATATCCAGGGTATCCCTTTTTATCCATATTTTCACTAAGGTTTGTTGCACGATGTCCTCCGCTCGGTCTTGGTCCTTAGTTAAATTATAACAATACACCACCAAATTGGCATAATACATATTGTATATATGCTTATAAGCCCTTTCATCTCCTTTCTTAAGGCTGTCGAGTATTAAAATTTCTTTGTTGTACAAAAGGACAGTGTAGTTATTGAGAAGCCAAGCTATGTAAAATTCTATCAAAATTGGTCCAATTGGATAAAATTTAGAAAAAAATTAATAAAAATTGAAATAGAATGTAGGGATTTTGAGAAAAGAGGGGTCATAGTTATATAAATGATAAATTGGATATGGAAAATAGCAAACTTAAAAATCTAATTCAAAATTTCTTGGATGGAAAAATTGGGGAAGCTGAGATGTACGAATATATTCAGGATTATCCCTTAGAAGAGGTGAAAGAGTATTTTTTGGATTCTATGGAATTGGATTATCTATTGACTAAAAAATATTTGAAGGTGGATAAGGAAAAAGCCTTCAAAAATTTTCTAGAGCAAATTACATTGGAGGTAGAGCAAGTCCCGGCACCGAAAAGAAAAAGAAAGCATGTGTATTTAAAATATGCGGCAATCTTTGTGGGTATAGTCGGATTAGGACTGGGGCTAACTTCTATATTAAGATCCAACGATAGTGAAGAAACTATAACTATTGCAGCCAAAGAGGTGAAACTTAATTTGGGTGACGGAAAAGTTGAGATAATCAAAGAGACAGGTAGTACTAATATTCTGGATTCTGAAGGTAATGTAATCGCTGTACAAACAGGAGAAAAAATTAAATACAAGGCTGTAAATACATCTACAGAAATAAAATATAATGAGCTAAATGTTCCCTATGGAAAGAAATTCGAATTGGAAATGTCGGATGGCACTGTGGTATATGTAAATTCTGGATCTGTTTTGAAGTACCCTACAAGTTTTGCTCCCAAGAATAATAGACAAGTGTATTTAAAGGGAGAGGCCTTTTTTAAGGTCACAAAGGATAAGGAGCATCCCTTTATAGTTAACGCGGGAGCTGTTAATGTTCGTGTGTTGGGTACGGAATTTAATGTATCCGCATATAGTGAAGATGCTGAAACCAGTACAGTTTTGGTTTCAGGCAGTGTACAGTTGTATGATTCCATATCAGCCAATAAGCAACAGACGAACTTACAATTAGTTCCTGGAGAAAAAGGAACATGGAGCAGAGAACAGCAGAATTTTAAAACGGATAAGGTAGATACTTCAATTTATACGGCCTGGATGCAGGGCAGGCTTGTGTTTCGCGACATGCCATTTAAACATATCAGGAAACAATTGGAGCGACGCTATAATGTAACTATTGTTAATTCCAATAAGGTTTTGGATGAAAATACCTTCAGTGGCAATTTTGAGGAAGAAAGTATAGAAGAGATATTGGAAGTTTTGGATAGAACATACGGAATAGAATATTCAGTCAAGGATAATCAAATAATAATAAATTAAACAGCCAAAAACCAGTATAGCCAATGAATTAAAACAGTAAAATTAATTTGTAGGACCAGCCACTAAAAAAAATCGGAAAATGCTCGTAACATTTCCCGACTTAAGGTGTGGTCAAAAAAGAGTGTAACTATTTAATAACCTTAACAAAAGTATGAAAAAACTGATAATAATCGGGTGTTCGTCTATGTTCACCTTAAAGTGGGATCTTAAAATGAAGTTAACTGCATTTTTCCTTTTAGTTTGTATGTTGCAAATTAATGCAACTACTTACTCCCAAAAAACAAGAATTTCTCTAGAAATGAACGATGTAAAGTTAAGTGAGGTACTTAACAGGATCGAAACCATTTCGGAGTTTAAGTTTTTTGTGGATACGAAAAAAATAGATATAAAAAGGGTAGTAGATATTAAGGCCGATAAAGAAAAGATTTTTGATATTCTGGATAAACTTTTTCTAGGTACTAACATTACCTATGAAGTTTTGAAAAAACAGATAATATTAAAAGAAGTTAGAATTAAAACCTCTTCTGCGATAGCTATAGATCTTGGCCAAAGCTATGTTGAAACTAAAAAAGTACAACAGCCTGTAACGGGAACTATAACGGATGATAAGGGGATTCCTTTATCTGGTGCTAATATTTTGGAAAAAGGTACCACTAATGGTACACAGGCCGATTTTGATGGTAATTTCTCTATTGTCGTAGATGATCCCAATGCAATTTTGGTAGTTTCCTATCTTGGATTTGCTACACAACAAGTGGCCCTTAATGGTCGGACTTCAGTCAATATTAAATTGGAAGAAGACGCAGCGGGATTGGATGAAGTTGTAGTAGTGGGATATGGAAGTGTAAAAAAGAGTGACTTAACCGGATCTGTTTCATCTGTTAGTTCAGAAGATTTAGTTGCTTTTCCCGTAGTAGACGCAACTCAAGCTTTACAGGGTAGGGCAGCCGGAGTTACAGTGCAATCCACGAATGGTGCACCTGGATCAGAGTATAGTATTCAAATTCGTGGTAATACCTCAATTAATGCCGGAAATGATCCTTTAATTGTTGTTGATGGATTTATTGGCGGGACTATGCCTCCATCCGAGGATATCAAGTCTATGGAGATTCTTAAAGATGCCTCTTCTACTGCAATTTATGGGGCTAGAGGGGCTAATGGGGTTGTTCTGGTAACCACTAAAAGGGGAGCCGAAGGAAAGGCCCAGTTTAGTTTTTCATCATCATATTCTTCACAGAAGGAAATAAATACGCTAGACCTACTTGATGCAGATCAATTTACGGACTACATCCAAGAACTTTACCCAAGTTTTGTTCCTGAGTTGACTGGTACGGGAACCGATTGGCAAGATGAAATTTACGGACCAGGTGGAGTTCAAAATTATCAACTTTCAGTTGCTGGTGGGTCAGATAAATTAACTTATTATTTGTCCGGGGCAATCTATGATCAGCAAGGTGTAATTAAAGACTCGGATTATAAAAGGTATTCTATTACGTCCAATTTGGATTTAAAGGTGTCAGAGTCTGTAAATGTTGGTTCAAGTTTATTTGCACGACGTACGAATCGTAATGGGGTAAGAACCCAAGAAGGTGGTGATGCTTCGCAAACTGGGGTAGTATCAGGGGCTTATAAATTTTCACCTACCCAAGGGATTAAAGATGAAAATGGCGATTATTCATTAAGTGTTGTAGGTTATCCTATCGATAATCCTTATGCCATGGCGACCGAATACCAGAACGAAGTTGAAAGCGATTTATTTCAAGGAAATGTTTATGCCGAAATTGGTATTGCAGAAGGTTTAAAGTTTAAGTCTACATTAGGTGTAAAGGTGAGTGGTTCCAGAACTGGTCAGTACTACCCAACAACCTTGGAGCGCGGTAGTAGTACAGGGGGAGAGGCTACTCTTACAAATGTTAAGTATACTAGTTTAATCAATGAAAACTATTTAAATTATTCCAAACTATTTGGTGATATTCATGATATATCAGTGATGGCGGGTTATTCTTATCAAAAAGATAGGATGGAGCTTTCAACAACTATAGCTTCTGGATTTATTTCTGATTCTTTTTCATATTGGAATTTAGGAGCGGGTACAAATACACCTTCTGTTGATTCGGAATTGACAAAATCAGCATTTGAAGCTTTCTTTGGAAGAGTTAATTATACATTGAACGATAAGTATTTATTTACGTTTACAGGGCGCTATGAAGGGGCTTCGGTATTTGCAGCAAACAACAAGTATGGATTTTTTCCTTCTGCTGCTTTTGGTTGGAAAATTTCTGATGAAAACTTTTTGGCAGATTCCAACACCATTAGTTTGTTGAAACTACGTACTAGTTATGGTCAAGTAGGTAATCAGGCGATAAGCCCTTATCAATCATTGGCCTCATTTACGGATGTTTTCACAACTGTTCAAGGAAGTACTGTTACCGCTTTAAGGCCTTCAACCATTTCCAATAACGATTTATCATGGGAAACGACCACACAGACTAATATTGGTGTGGATTTTGGAATCCTGGGGAACAGATTTGGATTTACGGCAGATTATTATATCATGAGAACAGAGGATCTGTTATTCGAAGTTCCTACGCCAACTTATACGGGGTTTGAGACACAGTTGCAAAATATTGGGACTGTAGAAAACAAAGGATTTGAATTAGCGCTGAACGCAACTATTCTTCCGAATGATTTCAAATGGAAAACATTTGCAAATATTTCATTTAATAAAAATGAGATTATCAATCTTGTTGAGAACGATACAGAAGGCAATGATATTTATTATTCTTCTGCACCTTTAGCTGGAGCAGGGAATACACAAATATTGAGAGAAGGCCTATCTGTGGGTCAGTTTTGGGGTTATATTTATGACGGAGTTGTACAATCTGCCGATGAGGTACTTGTAGGTGGTGAAGACGTTGGTGGTGAAAAATTCAAGGACCTGAATGGTGATGGTGAACTAACAGATGACGATCGTAGTGTTATGGGGAACCCTCATCCTGATTTTACTTGGGGTTGGAACAATGATTTTAGCTATAAGAACCTAAGTCTTAATATTTTTATTCAAGGATCAGAAGGTGGTGAAATGCTAAATTACTCCCTTATGGAGTTAGGAGCCTTAAACGGAAGAACCAATGTAACGACTGATGCCCTTAATAGATGGACGCCTACAAATACGGATACTGATATTCCTGAGGCAAGAATCAGCAGAAGTTTTGTTACATCGGATAGATGGGTAGATGATGCCAGTTACATTAGAGTGAAAAATATTTCTTTGGGTTATAACTTTCCTCAATCCCTGATGTCAAAAATCCATATGTCATCGGCCCGACTATATATCAGTGGTCAGAACTTATTTACGTTAACGGAATATAAGGGTATTGATCCTGAGGTAGCATATGGCAGTTCCAGTAGTAATCTTGGACTTGACTATGGTAGTTATCCAAATGTGAAATCTTATACTTTGGGACTAAACATTGGATTTTAGTAATCAACAATAAATAAAAATATAATTATGAAGAATATAATAAAATTTTCTGCACTAGCTATTTTGACTTTTGTTGTTGGCTGCGCAGACTTGGATGAAGAACCGGTAGGGACATTGAGTCCAGAGGGTTTCTTTAATACTATAGATGATGTAAACGCCATGACCGATGGAACATACGGTTTAATGGCATCCTCAAATTTTTACGGGAGTGGGCTTACTACGCCATTGCAACTGTCCAGTGATATGGTTGATAATGGATTGGAATTTAGTGATTATACCGAGTTTAGTCCTTTCTTGGTTACCCCTACAAATTCTTTTGTACGTGATTTTTGGGCTACAGCTTATCAAGCTATTGCTACCGCAAACACAGCTATTCAAGGTGTAGGTCTTTTAGGCGAAGACATTGAACAGGAAGATAAAAACGTGGCAGAAGGTGAAGCCAGATTTGTTAGAGGTTTTTTGTATTATCATTTAGTTCGGCTCTATGGTAATCTTCCTTATATAGATAGTCCTGATATTGTTGATCCGTTAAGCATAGAATTATCATCAACAGATGAAATATATGTGAAGATTATAGAGGATATGACATTCGCCTTTGAGAATCTGGAGATGGATTCACGCGGTAGTGTAAGGTCTAGACCATCAAAAGGAACAGCGGCTTCATATTTAGCCTCTATTTATATGACAAGGGAAGATTGGCAAAATTCTTACGATAGTGCTAAATGGGTAATAGACAATTCAGGAGCATTAAACTATGCATTGGTGGATGATTTTCAAGATCTGTTCAGGGAAAGTGAACAATGGGCTTCCCAAGAGTATATTTTTTCAATTGATTTTACAGGTAATCAAACAGGGGAAAATCCAAATCCAGCCACCTATGAAAATGATAATAAGATCGGTCCGTTTAACGGTGTTGAAGGTGGTGCAAAGCCAATTAGGGGATGGAGTATGCTTGTTCCTCATATTAACGTGTACAATAGTTGGGATTCCAATGATTATCGACTAAAAGTCAGTATGGCTGATTCGTTGATATTGAGTGACGATACCGAAATTGTCAGGCCTTTCACTGAATTTGAGGTGGCTAGACCCCATATTGCAAAACACAATAGATTTCCAGGAGAAGGAAGGACCACTGCCGGATGGAGATCTGATTTTGACCACGCAGCTTTTAGGTATGCCGAGGTGTTGCTTATTGCCGCAGAATCTGCGAATGAATTAGGTCTTTCCCCGGAAGCAATAGGTTATATTAATCAAATTAGAGGTCGTGCCAGAAATGGGGGAACAATTGATTTTTATGGAAGTGGTTATGATAGTTACGCTCCTTCAATATATCCTGCAGATGTTATGTCGGGAACAGGTGCAGATGATTTACGAACCATAATTTTGGAAGAAAGACGCATAGAATTAGCATTTGAATTTAAAAGATGGTATGACATTGTACGTAGAGATTTAGGAAGTGAAGTCTTTGGTCCTAGCGGATTGGAACCACAATCGAATTTTAGTGAGTTTAGATACTTGTGGCCAATTCCACAGGGCGAAATTGACAAAAATCAGAATTTTGTCCAGAATCCAGGATATTAAGAATTTGTTTATTGAGTTAGTTTATTGAGTTAGTTGTTAAAAGGCATTCTCATTCTCACGTAGAATGCCTTTTTTTTTAATCGTAAAAATTGGAACTCAGGCTTACTGGATGCGCATTAAAAATCAATATTAAAAATGAATAAATACATCTTAATATATCTGCCCATCGTATTCGCGCTTTTCTCTTGTAAAGGGGATTTACAACAACAGCCATCCAAACATAAAGTTGAATTTTTGCCCTTAGAGGTAAACCATGAAGAAATTCCTGTTGGATCCAATGTGATCGCCATCGTCGGAGTGTCACTTTTTGACGGATTGGAAGATTCCACCATTCATAATTCTACTGTTATTGTTCGTAATGGGCTAATTGATAAAGTAGGTCCAGAAGATGCGCTCGATGTCCCGGAGAATGCTGATGTTATTAAAGGTGACGGTCTTACCTTAATGCCGGGTTTGATCGATGCCCATTTTCATTATGACCACGTTAAACATTTCCCTACAAAATTCGTTCGTAACGGAGTTACTTCGGTAAGGGACCCTGGGCAATGGATAGAAGCGTTTGATTTTGAACGCGGAACCGGTGATCCGCTTCCCAGATTGTTTTTAACGGGACCACATATAGATTCACCTCCTCCCACATGGCCAAAGGATTCCTATATGGTCAGGGATAAAGCTGAAGTTAAGGAGGCAATGGATTATCTGATCGGTGAGAACGTTTCCGCTATCAAGATTTATCATAGATTACCCCTTGAGTTGATCAAAGAAGTATGTGATATAGCCCATGCACATGGCCTTCCCGTAACCGCTCATTTAGAGATTACGGATGTTCGTCAAGCAGTATTGGCTGGATTGGATGGGGTTGAGCACGTAACATCTCTTGGTACGGCCTTAGTCTCCAGAAAAAGAGCTGAGGAGTTCCGTCAAGGTATGCTTGCCAATAATAAGGCAAGACTATCCGGTAGATTGGAAATGTGGAAGGATATTGATGTAAATGGTAAAAGGGCTGATTCCTTGATCAAATTCTTTGAAGCAAATCAGACTTTCCTAACACCTACTTTAGGACCATATGAATACAAAATTGAAGGGGAAAATAAAGATTCTATTGCTTTGATTGCTTTTCAAAATATGAGCGGTTTTATCGGTAGATGTGCCAAGGCCAATGTAAGGATCGCTGTAGGGTCTCATGGACCATGGGTTCCTTATGCAGAAAAGGGTTGGTCATTTCAACACGAAATGGATTTACTGTCCAAGACAGGAATGGATAATGTTGAGATTATGAAGGCATCTACGATTGAGAATGCTAAATTTTTAAAGATAGACCACCGCCTTGGAAGTATTGAAAAGGGTAAACAAGCAGATCTACTTTTAATCAAAGGTGACCCAGTGACCAATATCAAGGACATGTACAATATTGAGAGGGTAATGTTAAACGGGATCTGGCTTGATAAACAATAATTCAAAGCCCATTTTTAAAAATTGAAATTTTACCTTGGACCAAAGTGAGTACATGATTTTTTAAAAGAATTTAATTTTAGATTCCTGTCTTTATAACTATTGCCTGCACAATCTATTTAGGTAGTTGGCCAACAATCTATAGATTGGGGTGGTTAGGATGGTGATGCCTATCAAAAATCGAAATCTGCGGTAAACAATGCTACAACAGTCACTTTAGTGTTGTTTGGACAAAGGAAATGTATTTTTTATAAAAATTTATAAATCAAAAAAGTGGCGTTAAATGCTCATATAACTAGAAGGACAGTTGGTGAGAACGGTTATTTTGTCAATTGACCGTTTGGTCTGGGCATAGACACTAAACCACAATAAGTAACTAGCTATTGGCGCTTTTGAGTTTGAGTCACGAATTAACGTAAAAGGTTTTAATCTTCGGGAAATTCTTTATTACAGGAATCTCGATTTGGTTGAACATTAAATAATTAATAAGACTATTTAAACGACATAAAATGAATTCTAAAAATATACTTTTTAAATCATCTTTTTATGTGTTGTTTAGCGCAGCACTCACGTTGTTTTCCTCTTGTACGGATAACAAGGTTGTTGCGGATTTAATTATTACAGAACCCGCTGGGATAACACGTGATTTGGAGTACGTAGAAGTTAAAATCCCTATAGAACCACTTCGTCTGCAGAATAAGGCGCTTTTCTTAAGAAATAGCCAAGATGGAAATTTAATAAAGGGGCAGATATTAAATCGACCTAAGGCATTAAAGGATTCCAATCTTGTTCATTGTTTATTTCCAATTAGTATTGGAGCAAATGAAACGAATGAATATGATATTGTACTTGAAAATGACGAGAAAACGCCTACCGAGCTTATATCGAAAGGGGAGGGGTTAAATCTTAGTATTGAAAATGAGTATTATAAGGCAGATCTTGGCTCCAAAGAATCTTATAACAATACCCAATTAGATCCGGGACAATTAACTTCATTAGTATTTAAAAAGTACAATGGAATAACATTGGAACGAGGAAATATTAAGATGCATTGGGCGCCTAGCTTTCAAAAGAAGGGTATGGAGTATAAAACAATGGGGCACATTAAAGAATTTGATTCCATATATATAGAAAAAGGCCCATACATGATTTCCGTATATCGTTCCGGAAAAGTTAAAGGTTATGAGGAAATTCAGGTGCAAGGGGAATATAAATTCTATGCAGCTAAGCCTTATTTTCGGTTTTCTTCGGAAATGACAATGGTCGATAGTTTAACTGTAATCATGTTAAAGAACGATGAAATGACCATGGATAGATTTTTTACTCATGCAATTTTCCCTCTTGCCAATGGAAAAGTAAAGTCTGTACCCTTATATGATAAGCTCCCTTTAATACCCCATTATTCAATTAAGGAACTTATGAAGAAACCAATTGATACAGATACCAAATGGTTTGGTTTTTATAATGATAGTACTAAATATGGGTTGGGAAGTCTACGAGTGCGATTTGATTATAAAAATCTAAGTGGCGGTTTGTCCCCCATGATCGATGCGCAAACCAAAATTACATACGCCCATAATGAGGGTAGATATTGGGACAGGAGATTCGTAGATGATGCAGAATTACATACGCCCAAAGGAAGTAGGTACTTTGAAGAAAATGTATATGCCATTTTTGGAGTCGATAATGAAGCCCCTTCCAAGGAAATGGAAAAACTATACGAACAATTGTCAAATCCTGTTAGAGTAAAGTGTAACCCAATAATAAAATGATGGTATAGAAATGTTATTTCCCAGATGGGATATAATATATGTGACCCAAAACAAAATTTTTGGCCGTTAACCCAATGTTTATAAATTCTTTTTTCAATACAGCAAACTAAAAAAAATGTACTGTTCCCCCACCAGATATAGGAAAATCCTACAAAGGAGTGAATTAAAGGGCAGCTCATAATTTTCTTATAAATAAATTCTATGAATTTCAAAATTAAAAATTTCCTCAAAGCCTTGGGGCCTGGTTTTATCATAGCAGCCGTTGTTTTAGGCCCTGGCAGTATCACAGTTTCCTCCAAGATTGGTGCAACACATGGTTATTCCTTACTATGGGTAATTCTGATTGGCGCTATATCTATGAGTGTTTATACCACTATGAGTGTGCGTTACGGTGTTTTGCACGAAAAATCATTGCTTACGATGATTTCCGAAAAATATGCCAAGTGGTTCTCAGTCGCCATTGGTATATGCTCGTTTTTAGCAGCCTTAAGTTTTCAATTTGGCAATAATCTAGGTGTCGGAATGGGTATGCAGACTTTAACCGGTATCAACGAAACTGTTTGGCCACTAATATTTACACCATTGGCCATTTTATTGGTATTTTACTCAAAAAATTTATACAAGGCACTTGAGCAAATAATGATGTTCATGGTAGTCATCTTGATTCTTGCTTTTATAATAAACCTTGTTTTTATAAGACCTGATCTTGAAGCTGCCGCAATGGGCTTTATTCCAAGAGCCGTATCCGGAGAGGACTTTAATGAAATAGCGGCCCTGGTGGGGACTACTTTTGTACTGCATAATGCGTTTTTCCAATCCTATCTCGTACAGGGAAAGGGATGGAAGCTTGCCGATATGTCCAAAAGTATAAGGGACACCAAAATTGGTATTTTTCTTCTCGCTTTAATATCTACTTTGGTTGTTATTACGGCAGCTGCAACCTTAAAGCCACTTGGAATATCGGTGAACTCGGCAGCTGACATGGCAATCCAATTGGAAATGCTGCTAGGAAGCTATGCCAAATACATATTTGGATTCGGCTTTATAGCGGCTGCATTTTCTTCCCTAGTGGTAAATGCGGTCACTGGTGGCGGATTGTTGGCGGATGGCATGGGAATGGGGAGTTCAATGAACGAGAAAATGCCCAAGGTATTTACAGCTGTAATACTGCTTGCCGGAATGGTTATAGCCGTGTTTTTTAAAGGAAATGTAATTTATGCACTAATAATGGCCCAAGCATCTTCTATACTAGGCGTACCCCTTATAGCCATTGGCTTGTTTCTAGTTCTTAACAACAAGGACATCATGGGCAGGTATAGGAATAATACCCTACAGAATTTAATGGCCCTGGCAGGGTTCGTACTCATAAGTGTCTTGGTGTATTTTATGTATGGAAAACTTATTGGGTATCTAACCATGTAAAATGTATTGAAATTTAAAAGCTATAATTAATATTTAAGAACGATGATAAAGACATATCCTGAAATTTTTAAGAACGAAGAAGAACTGGAAGAAGCCATATCAAGACCAACTCCAGAAGTAGTAAAAATGATGGAGACACTCGAAGGAGATATAATCTTTTTGGGCGTTTCGGGAAAAATGGGCATTTCAATGGCCCATATGGCCAAAAGGGCCTGTGATATGGCGGGTGTAAAAAAGAGAATAATCGGTGTTTCCAGATTTAGCCAAACAACAAATAGGGACTATTTGGAATTACTTGGGATAGAAACGATAGCTGGGGATCTAATAGATCAGGATTTTATAAAAAGCTTGCCAAAAGTAGAGAATGTAGTTTATTTGGCGGGCACCAAATTCGGGACCCAAGGCAATGAACCCTACACTTGGATAATGAATTCCTACATGCCGGGCCTAGTGGTCGAACAATATAAAAATTCACGTATAGTGGCCCTGTCCACAGGTTGTGTTTATCCTTTGGTCAATATTGATTCCGGTGGATCGTTGGAATCTGATCCGGCCGTCCCTATTGGGGAATATGCACAATCATGCCTAGGTAGGGAACGCCTATTTCAATATGGAAGTTTGGAAAACAAAACACCAATTGCATTGATCAGGCTCAATTACGCGGTGGAAATGCGATATGGCGTTTTGGTGGATATTGCCCTAAAAATTAAAAACAACGAACCAGTGGATGTAACAATGGGATACGCCAATGTAATTTGGCAGGGAGATGCCAACGCCTACGTATTGCGGTCCCTACAGTTGTGTAAAAATCCTGCCCGAATATTGAACCTCACGGGGCCGGAAAGAATTTCGGTATACGATGTGGCCATGAAATTGGGAAAACTTATGGGTAGGGAAGTGGTTATAACAGGGAAAGAAGATGAAGTAGCCCTTCTTTCAAATGCTTCCCAAATGGAGAAAGAAATGGGCAGCCCTGAGGTTTCCGTTGATATAATGATTGCTTGGGTCGCCGCTTGGGTAAATTCAGATCAAAGGGTTCATGGAAAACCAACACATTTTGAAGTGAATGATGGTAAGTATTAATGAATGTTGATCAAGGACATACCCTCGAACTAAATTATTTAAAAGAATATAAGAATGGCTGCTAAGGGTAGTAAGCCAGAAATAGAAGTTATTAATTTTAGCTAGTACATATGAACAATAATATAATATCCACAAAAGCAATGCAGTTGCTTCATGAGGGCGCGGTTATTCCGGCACACCCTTTGGCTTTAGATAAACATAGAAAGTTAGATGAAAAAAGGCAAAGGGCCTTGTCTAGATACTATCTGGATTCCGGAGTAGGAGGTTTGGCTGTAGGTGTTCATACAACCCAATTCGAGATTAGAAAACCTGATGTAAATCTATTTAAGCCTGTATTAGAGTTGGCGAAAGAGGAAATTGATAACTACGCTTTAAAATCGGATAGGCCGATTATTCGAATTGCGGGTGTAATTGGAGATACCAACCAAGCACTAAAAGAAGCTGAATTGGCCGCTGGACTTGGGTATCAAGCTGTTTTGCTAAGCCTTGCCTCGTTGCCGGATGCTTCCAATAAAGAATTATTGGATCACTGCAGGGCGGTATCCGAGGTAATACCAATAATCGGGTTTTACATGCAGACCGCTGTAGGTGGGCGATATTTGGATTTTGATTTTTGGTATGAGTTTGCTCAGATCGAAAATGTTGTGGCCATTAAAATGGCACCTTTCAATAGATACCAAACTTTTGATGTAGCACGTGCTGTTGTTGAATCTGGTCGTGCAGAACAAATTGCCTTATATACGGGTAACGATGATAATATATTGGTGGATTTGATGACCGAATTTCAGATTCAGTCCAATGGTGAGGTCATCAAAAAGAAAATTGTAGGAGGGCTATTGGGGCATTGGTCCGTATGGGCAAAGGAGGCCGTTACTCTTTTGGCAGACATTAAAAAAGGTACGTATTCCAATGATTCGGGGAAGCTTCTGACCATGGCTGCGAAAATTACCGATAGCAACGCTGCATTCTTTGATGCTGCCAATAATTTTTCAGGATGTATTGTGGGCCTACATGAAGTTTTAAGGAGACAGGGTCTGTTGGAGGGGATATGGACCTTGAACGAGAAGGATAGTTTAAGCGTTAAGCAAAAAGCGGAAATTGATAGGGTTTATAAAGCCTATCCTGAATTGAACGATGACCATTTTGTGTCTGAAAATGTAGCGGCGTGGCTTAAATAATAGATGGATATGGATATTAATCTGAAGAATATTGATTTCAGACAAATGGAGGAGGCCGATATCTCTGGGGCAATGCAATTGGTGCTGGCGGAAAATTGGAATCAAACCAAAGAAGATTGGCAAATGTTTCAGGAGCTAAATTCTAATTTATGCCTGGTGGCAACCTACAATGGCACTATAATAGGTACGGTAACTGCCATTAATTTTAAAGATCAAGTTGCTTGGATAGGAATGATGTTGGTATCCAAGAACTTTCGAGGCATGGGAATTAGCAAGTATCTGTTAAAGACTATCATTGATAAATTAGAAGGTTGCAGAACTATTAAACTAGATGCTACAGCAGCAGGAATTCCTGTATATAGAAAATTGGGGTTCCAAGAAGATTTCGAAATCAATCGTATGGTAACAACCAATTTTATTGGGGATACCAAGGGTGAAAATATAAATACCGTTAAACCCATATCCCTAGGGGACATGGAAGAAATATTAAAGTTTGATATAAATATTTTTGGAACGGATAGGTCTGACTTGATCAATTCCCTTATTAATAGAACCGTTGATAATGCATGGTGTATTGTAAGAGACGAACGTATAGTCGGATATGCGCTGGGCCGGCCCGGACTTAATTTTTTTCAATTAGGTCCGCTTATAGCGGAAACTCCTGTAGATGCCATAAACCTTATGGAAGTGATTCTGGAGCAATTTGTGGGTCAGCCCCTTGTTATCGATGTTTTGCACGATCAGGTAGAGCTTAAAACGCGATTGGCTTGCCTAGGGTTTTCTTATCAACGGTCCTTTATAAGAATGTATTTAAAAGAAAACTTATATGCGGGATGCGTAAATAAGCAGTTTTTAATTGCAGGTCCCGAATTGGGTTAGTATATTTAGCAAGGAATTAGAAGAATATAAATTAAATATTGAAATCATTCATAAGTAATAGTCTTTCTTATACTTTTGTTTTGTGAAATGATTGATTGGAGAACTTGATGTTTTCTTAGGTTTGGAATAGATGGTTAATATTAATAAATAGTATGAATTTAAAACCAAATATTATGGCAGTAAGGCTCAGTCCTTATGTTTTATTACTGATATTATTAAATTTTTCCTGTGGGGAAGGAAATAAAAAAACACAGGAAGATTCATCTTATCAGAAGCATTTATTTAAAAAAACTTTAGAGACTTCCCAATTGGCTGTTTCAGTTGTGGCTTCAAATTTGGATTACCCTTGGGACCTTTGTTGGGGTAATAATGAAGGTAATATATTGTGGTTCACGGAAATAAAGGGAACGGTCAACCAGTTAAATACAGATACAGGGGAGATAAAGACACTTTTAAGTTTAGAGGATGTTTTGGTTAAAAAATCTTATGGCCTTTTAGGTTTTGCTGTACACCCGGATATAGAAAGTAACCCCTATGTTTTTTTACACTACGCCTATTTAAGGAATGATGAAATACGTACTAAGCTGGTCAGGTATAGGTATAGCAATGGTGGGTTGGAAAGTCCAAAAATATTATTGGAAGACATACCGGGAGCTACGTATCATAACGGAAGTAGGATTGTAATTTCCCCCAATAACAAAATTTTAATAAGCCTGGGAGATGCGGGAAGGAAAAGTTTGGCCCAAAGTACTAGTGCAATAACGGGAAAAGTTTTAAGGTTAAACCTTGATGGATCTATCCCGGACGATAATCCAATTAAGGATAGCCCTGTATGGTCATGGGGGCATAGAAATCCCCAAGGTTTAGTGATGGGGAATGGTAAGTTATATAGTTCCGAGCATGGGGAAGCCAATGATGATGAATTGAATATTATAGAGCCAGGAGGGAATTATGGATGGCCAGACGTAACGGGTTATTGTAATGAGCCCTATGAAATAGCGTATTGTAAAGATTCTACAATTGTTGAGCCTATTAAGCAGTGGACTCCAACCATTGCACCTTCAGGTATTGCATACTATGGTTCAAATGCTATTCCGGAATGGACCAATAGTATTTTGGTAGGCTCCTTAAAAGGTGCAAGCCTAAGAGTCTTAAAACTTTCTTTGGACGGTACAACTGTGGAAGATGAGTTTGTTGCTTTTAACCGACAGTTTGGACGGATTAGAGATGTAATAGCCGCGCCAAATGGTGATATTTATTTATGTACTAGCAATAAAGACTGGCATCCGAAAGCCAATCCAGAATTTTATAGTCCTGATACCTTACCTTTTAACAATGATGATAAAATAATCAGAATTCATCAAGCAAGTGATGATTTGAGAGATTTGCTTGTAGAGATGACTGAAAAACAAACTCCTGTTGATAAAGTGGCTACGTCCGATATGAATGGATCTTTACCTGGCGAAGGCATGGCAATCTATCAGAAATTTTGCGCCTCCTGCCATAAAGCCAATGGGTCGGGTAGTGAAGGCTTTTTTCCTCCTATTTCCAAAACAGAGGGGGTTGCTAATAAAGATAGGTTGATTAAAACGGTTGTAAGTGGTTTATCAGGTCCATTGGAGGTTAAAGGGAAAATCTATAATCAGGAAATGCCCAGTTTTAAATTTCTGACGGATAAAGAATTGGCAGATGTGCTTACCTATGTTAGGGCCTCATTTGGAAATGGTCATCCTAGTGTAATTGAAAAAGATATAAGCGAATATAGGGCCTCACTTCAAAATTAAGTATTGGAAATAACTATTTTAAAATTTAAATATATATAATGAAATCAAATAGAAGAGATTTTATCAGAAAGACCTCAATCGCGGGAATGGGCATAGCAGTGGCCCCTGCATGGTCCAATTCCATAAATAGCAACGATTTACTTAATACCCCGGCATCTAAGCCAGGAGCTATTTATATGGGGGGCTTTTCTGCCCCTAAATTGGAAACGGTAAAATGCGCATTTATAGGTGTAGGTTCACGTGGGTCTGGGCATGTAAGTCAGATATCGTCCATTGAAGGTACCGAAGTGGTGGCGATCAGTGATCTATATGAGGACTTGGCCGAAAAATCGGCGAAAGTATGTAAGGAAAATGGTGGTGGAACCCGTCATAAGAAGATCAAACTTTACACCAAGGATGAAAACGCCTGGAAAAAGATGCTGAAGAAGGAGAAACCAGATGCCGTTTTTGTTTGTACCCCATGGAAGATGCACGCCCCTATGGCCATTGAAGCTATGAAAAGTGGGGCACACGTTTTTGTAGAAGTACCGCTAGCCCTTACTTTGGAAGAAATGTGGGAAATAGTCGATACTTCGGAGAAGACCCAGAAGCATTGTATGATGATGGAGAACGTCAACTACAACAGGGAAGAACTCCTTTACCTAAATATGTGCCGACAAGGTGTTATTGGAGAATTGCTTCATGGGGAGGCAGCCTATATCCATGAATTAAGATCACAGATGAACGATGTGGAACGTGGTACCGGTTCATGGCGTACCCCGCATTATGCCCATCGCGATGGCAATCTGTATCCAACACATGGACTGGGCCCGGTTGCACAGTACATGAATTTGGCAAGGGGAGAGGATAATTTTAAATTTATAAACTCATTTTCCTCACCTGCCAAAGGACGAAGCCTGTATGCTGCCAAAAACTATCCTCCCGATCATAAATGGAACAAGCTGGATTTTAAAGGTGGCGATATCAATACATCCATCATTAAAACGAACATGGGCAGAACTATTATGGTGCAGTGGGACGAAACCAGCCCAAGACCCTATACCAGACATAACCTGATCCAAGGAACCAAAGGAACCTTGACAGGATTCCCGACCAGAATCGCTTTGGAAGGGGGGGTAGAAGGAGGTCCTGATAACCATCATGAATATGCAGAAGGTGAACAATTACAGAAGATTTTCGAAAAATATGAACATCCATTATACCTGCGCTTAGGAGAATTGGCCACCAAAATGGGTGGACATGGTGGAATGGACTATATGATGCGGTTCCGAATTATTGAATGTTTAAGAAATGGGGAACCCTTAGACCAAAACGTCTATGAAGGTTGTTATTGGAGTGCGGTAGGACCTTTAAGTGAAGCTTCTGTGGCCCAAAACGGTGCGCCACAGGAGTTTCCCGATTTTACTAGAGGCAATTGGAAAACCACAGCTCCTTTGGGCATTGTTAGTTAATCCTAACAAGCTTATAAGTGAAGCCATTAAATTAAAGGGCGAAGAATTAACAATGGGGGACAAACTGAATAGCAGGTTTTTGGTGTCGAATGATCAGTTTGTTTTTTATTGCGACCAGTAGTAAAAAAAAAAATCTTTTTATGATCGACGTACTGCAACTTACAAAAAGTCTAATAGCGATGGATACCATAAACCCTCCGGGGAATGAGTATTTAGCGGCCCAATTTGTTGGGGAACTCTTGGAAGAAAACGGGTTTGATGTCGAATATGTTCCTTTTGAAAGCAACCGGATACATGTTATTGCGGGCAGAGGATACTCCAAGAGTTCACCCCCAATTGTTTTTACTGGTCATTTTGATACGGTCCCCTTAGGTGCGGTAAAATGGTCCGTGGACCCCTTTGGAGGGGAGGTAAAGAACGGGAAATTATTTGGTCGTGGATCTAGTGATATGAAAGGAGGTGTTGCGGCCATGGTCGTAGCGGCCATAAATGCTTTCTCCATAGGTAATCCGGAAGGAGGGCTTCGGTTGGTGCTCACAGCCGGGGAAGAATTGGGTTGCCAAGGTGCCAAGGATTTAATAAAAACCTACTCTGGACTTGGAGAGGCCTGTGGTATAGTGGTTGGGGAGCCAACAGCCAATATGCCCGCAATCGGACATAAAGGGGGGCTATACCTTAATTTGTCATGTACCGGGACTACCGCTCATTCCTCCATGCCACATTTAGGGGATAATGCCATCTATAAAGTGGCCAGGGCTATTTCAAAGGTCGAAGAATTTGATTTTGGGGTAGAGGAAGATCCCTTACTAGGTTTTCCTACGGTGAATGTGGGAAAGGTTTTTGGAGGACAGAATATCAATTCTGTTCCTGATTTCGCCGAATTTACCATAGACGCCCGGACCACGACCAAGGTAGAACACCATAAGTTATTGGCTAAACTCCAAAAAGAGTTGGGAAAGGAAGTTTCCATTGAAACCCTGACCGATTTGATCGCTGTATCCACAGAAGAAAAAGACCCGTTCGTGCAAAGGGTCTATAAAGCTTGCGGTATTCCAGAGAACGCTCCTGGCTATCCAAAGGCATTACCATATTTAACTGATGGTTCAGTACTACAAGGGGCATATGGGGGTATTCCAACGATTATTTTGGGTCCTGGACAACCAGAAATGGCGCATCAAACCGATGAATTTTGTTATGTTGACAAGCTGGAAAAAGCTGTGGAAATATATACGAATATACTTTTAGAAAAATGCGCATATGTTCAATAAAGAGACTGATTGTTTCATTTCGGATAAGCATTTACCAGATATGTCTTATGAAATATTTGGCCAGAATCTAATTATAAAATAAGTAATAATTATTTAAATCTACTATCATTCAACCTATGAGAATTCCATTTTTTCTACTACTATTTTTTTTGGTTTTTAACAGCTTTCACTCTTATGCCCAGATAATTTATGTTGATCCACAGCTAAAGACAGATTGTAAGGGTAATTATTCCATTTTGAACCGTGACTGTAGTGGTTCCGATGGCGATGTATATAAAACACTCCAATCTGCTGCAAATGCGGCCACTGCAGGAACTGAGGTATTGATTAGGGGTGGCGTCTACAAAGAACAACTTAGTCTTAAAAACTCAGGGGAGGAAGATAACTATATTACGTTTAAAAATTTCGGGAACGAGGTAGTTGAATTTACGGGAGAGTCAATGGCACCTGCTATTTGGATCGACCAGAAGGAGTATATTATAATTAATGGATTGAAATTCCTTGATTGTCCCCAATTTATGTCTATCAAATCCTCTTCACATATTACCGTTGAAAATTGTTATTTCGAAAACAGTACATTATTTGAATCCATTCAGCTGAAAACCATGGGGGATTATTTTGTTTTCAGGAACAATACAGTGAAGAATGGGACCGACCTACTTTCTGTTCAAGGGGGCAGCTTTCATTTGGTCGAGGGCAATACCTTCCATACCGCATCCCATACCTGTCTGGTATTTATGGGTGTCCATAACTCTGCCATTAGGAACAATATTCTTATAAATCCCATTCAAAAACTCCTTGAGATATTCGCCACTAGGGACCGGGAGTGGTCCGCTCCTTATCGAAAGAGTGAACATATCCTTATTGAAAACAACCTGTTTGGACCTAATTCACATCGAGATGGGCTTTATAAAGGAAAAGTACCTCCAGCAAGCTGGGGTACTCAATTTGCAGGGGTAAGGTGTATTATGCGAAATAATATATTCGCCGGATGTGATGGAGGTATGGATTTTTGCGGATATGGCAATATCGGAGGTGAGGGCGACTCTCCTGAAGCAGTATTCAATTTTAGTAACCGTATTTATAATAATACGGTTTATTCCAATGGAGAGAGAGGGCGCTATGGAAGTGGCCCGGGAGTAGTAATGTCGCACAATCCCTATTCTGAACAATATGACAATATCTTTATGAACAACATATTCTACGCCAACAGGATATTCAAGGATGCCCATACACAAAGGGATGTGCCAAGTGTTCAAATTGCTTATAGCTCATCTGCCAATCCTTCGGAAACCCGGTTCTACAACAATAATGTCACCCCACAGAGTGATAAGAATGAAGTTGTAGTTTGGATGAAGAAAGATGACATGGGCTATACCCTGGATGCCTTTGAACAAGCCTATCCTGATTATAGCGGAGACAATATTCAGGGAAATCCTCAGTTTGTACAAGATCAGCCCAATCTTAAAAATATTGACCGAAGTGATTATGAACTATCTAAAGATAGTCCCTGTGTTGATGCAGGGAGATTTCTAACGTATGCTGTTGGTACGGCCCATGATAGTGCATTAAAAGTAGAGGATCCTTATTTCTTTAGCGATGGATTTGATGTTGTAGAAGGGGATATGATCCGTGTAGGAGACCAAGAAGTTCAAGTAATAAGTATTGATTACGATACCAGGTATTTGATTCTGAATAAACAGATAAAATGGGAAGACAAAGCACCCGTAAGTTTGATCTATAAGGGAAATGCACCGGATATCGGCGCAGTTGAAAGTTATTAACCCTTCAGTTTTTGGGTACGTAAGCTTTTCTAACCTGAGCAATTTTAAAACAAAACAATGGAACGACGCAACTTTATTAGAAACTCGGCACTTGGCCTTGGTGCAGGAATTACACTAACACCTTCATCAATGTTATCTGCCAATGCTGGAAGTGAAGATGTAGACCTTTCAAAGCTGCCAAGGGAAGTCTGGATAGCTACTCTTACTTTAACAAAAATTGAAGCGGCTAATTCTGAGGGGATGGTTAAGGAAGTATTGGGGCATATGGCAGATATTGTAAACTATAAACCTGATATAATATGCCTGCCTGAAGTTTTTCCAATATTTAATATTTCAGAGAAGACAACTATTGAAGAAGTGGCCGAAAAACCATTGGGAAAAATAACAAGTAGGTTTGCCGAGTTTGCCAAAAAACACAAAACGTATATTATTTGCCCTCTGCATACTGTTGAAAACGGTAAGTATTATAATGCTGCCGTAGTTATAGACAGGGAAGGTAAGGTAATGGGAGAATACCGAAAAATGCACACCACGGAAGGAGAGATGGGCAAAGGGGTTTTTCCCGGGCCACTGGAACCTCCTGTTTTTAAAACCGATTTTGGTACCATTGGAATTCAAATTTGTTTTGACCTTGAATGGAATGATGGTTGGGAGAAATTAAAGGAAAAGGGTGCGGAAATTGTTTTTTTCTGTTCGGCCTATTCAGGCGGGATGGCTATAAATACAAGGGCCTGGCAAAACAAATACTGCGTTGTATCAAGTACAATTAAAGGTACGGCCAAAATATGTGACGTAACCGGTGATGAAATCGCAAAAACTGGTTATTGGGACAAGCATTGGGCTATAGCCCCTTTAAACCTTGATAAAGCTTTTCTACACACATGGCCATATGTCCAGAAATTCAAAGACATTCATGCCAAATATGGAAGAAAGGTGAAGATTACCAATTACGATGAAGAAGAATGGTCGATAATCGAAAGCCTTTCTCCCGATGTAAAAGTGGCAGATATTCTTGAAGAGTTTGATCTTAAAACACACATAGACCATATTAAGAGTGCTACTGAGATACAAGAGAAATTAAGAAAAGGGTAACAATCCAAAAAAGCCGAATAAAAATATGATTTTAACTAATTAGGAAAGGCAAATATAAATTACATAATTCGTGTTAAGAAAACTAAAATACATACCATTCCTGGTACTTGCATGGATCGTATATTCGTGTGGTAAAACAATACCTCGTTTTGAGGATTTTCCAAAAATTGATGCTCACGTGCATATAGAAACGGTCGATCCAGCAGTAATGGAATTTGCTAAAAAGGAGAATTTTAAATTCATTACCATATGTACCGGATCAGATAACCAGGAATTTATTGATGGCCAATTGCACTTTGCCAAAGCACAAAAAACACACGCTCCCAATGATTTTGAATATACCACTACTTTTTCAATGGAGGGATTTGAGCAACCTGGTTGGTTGGAAGGAGTAATTGAAAGATTGGCAGAAGATTTTGATCAAGGTGCTCTGGGGATAAAAGTATATAAGGACATAGGAATGACTTTTCGCGATAGTCTTGGCAATTTCATCATGATCGATGATCAACGTTTCGACCCCATATTTAACTTTATCGAAAAGGAAGGTAAATTGGTTGTAGGGCATCTAGGTGAACCTAAAAATTGTTGGCTCCCCATAGATTCGATGACGGTGAACGGAGATAAAGCATACTATGAAAACAATCCCGAATTTCATATGTTCAAGCATCCTGACCATCCATCATACGATGAACAGATTGCCGCCAGGGACAATAGGCTTGAGATGAATCCGAACTTAAAATTTATGGGTGCCCATCTTGGAAGTATGGAATGGAATGTAGATGAGATGGCTAAACGGCTTGATAAATACCCCAACTTTACGGTTGATATGGCAGCGCGTATTTCTCATTTTCAACTTCAGGATTCGAAAAAAGTACATGATTTTATACGAAAATACCAGGACAGAATAGTGTATGCTACTGATTTTACCATAACCAACGACGATAATTATGAGCAGGTTTTTACCGAAATTAAAGAAGAGTGGCGTTCAGATTGGAACTATTTTTCCACAAGCAACATAATGAGCATCTCAGGTACAGACAAGACGTTTAAAGGTTTGGCACTCGATGAAAAGGTGCTTGAAAAAATTTATTATAAAAATGTATATCGATGGTTTCCCGGTGCATTTGAATAAAACACAATACGTATCAAGATGATTAAAAAAATTAGAAAATTCTATTCATTCATTCCAAAATCAAGGTTCCTGATTCTTATTCCAATCGTGATTCTATTTTTTGCCTTCTCTTCGAATTATTCAGTAAACAATAGCGAAGAAGGGATAAAGAAACAACAAGAAAAATCAGGGTTGACCTATATCAACACTTCTATAGAGAATGGGTCAAGTTTTAACTGGGAGTTGGCCAACGACAGTGTGGTAAATATCTATTTGAACTACGACTATCAACGGAACTCGTTGAACCGGGCCTATGACCACTGGCATTTTTTACTTGAAGCAAAGCAGGGAACAGATCTTACCCTAGTCTTTCACAATTTCAGTGAAATTTATAATGGAGAAAAAGTGCCTTTCGATACCTGGATAATGGATTGCATCACCGCCCCTGACGATAGGAATTGGGATCATGTACCGGTAGAATGGATCGATGGTGAGCGGATGAAAGTTAAAATACACATGGAATCCGATTCCCTTTATATTGCAAGGGTGGACCCATACCGAGTTAGCGATCTTCAAAATTTGGTATCGAACATAAAAGATAATGAGCTAGTTAAAATTTCCCCAATCGGCACTACCGTTGAAGGAAGAGAGCTTCAGATAATCCAGGTCGGTAAGGATACTGCACCACACCAAATTTTTATCCGGGCTAGGGCCCATGCCTGGGAACCGGGAGGTAATTGGGTAGTAGAGGGTATCATTAAGAAACTGCTGGATAATTCGGAAGAATCAAAAAAGTATTTAGAAAATTACGCCGTTTACATTTTACCCATGGCCAATATGGACGGCGTGGCCAGAGGACTTTCGCGGTTTAATATAAACGGGATGGATTTGAACCGAAACCTGACAGCACCGGCCGATCCAAATTTGACTCCTGAAAATGCCGCAATGGAAAAATGGTTGGAGGCGATGATTGCAAAAGGGATGAAGCCTGATTTAGCTATCGATTTCCATAATGACTCAAATGGACCGCTGTTTTTTTCGTCAGCAGGTAAAGAAAAGATAGGTTATGTGGAAAATATGAAAGTGCTGGAAGGTATACTTCGTGAGCATTCGTGGTTCAGCGAACATACTTCCTTTTTTGGAACAACATCATTTGAAGAAGGATTAATGGCAAGGTATGATATAGATGCATTGGTATATGAACTAAACGCCCATTGGATCAAAGGATTGGATAAAAAACCTTTATCAGATGACTGGATTCTCCTAGGGGGTCAATTATGTAATGTCTTTGACATCTATTTTAAGGAAACAAATGAGCAGTAGGTTTTATTATCTAACAATA
The DNA here is from genome assembly GCF_023015865.1 of Arenibacter sp. F26102. Lineage (GTDB taxonomy): Bacteria > Bacteroidota > Bacteroidia > Flavobacteriales > Flavobacteriaceae > Arenibacter. The sequence continues at coordinate 57,015 of NZ_JALKBC010000012.1, forward strand.
GTTGTTATACAGATGGGATTTTTGGAACTGAATATGATTCCGGTATCCCTTAATATCACATAGCATACTATAAATACTACTATGGATTAACGCTTTGGCATAAAAAGTATTTACGGGAGAACCCGAAAGAGGGAAACATCAACAAGGCCTGCTGAAAAGTAATATTCTCAGTTACGAATAAAAGTTAAAAATGAAATTATCGATAATTGAATGAAAGCTGTTTTAAAACTGCTTATAAGCTAATCTTGAATTTATTTAAACCCATGAACAAATCTAAATCTATATTCACCGTATTCCTATTAGTGTCTTTTGTGTTGACGTACTCTCCTTTAAGTTCACAAGAGCCAAAGGGGAAGGGGAATTCAATCTCGGATTTAGCTCCAACTCCTCCTCTTGGATTTAATAGTTTTGATAGTTATTTGGTTTTTCTGAGCGAGGAGAAAGCAAACGCCATGATCGATATAATGGCGGATAAATACAAGCCTTTTGGGTATGAATATTTTGTAATTGATGCCGGATGGTATGATAATGTTGAACTTTATAAGGGAACCTATTATCCTAAAAAAAGATTAGGTCTCGCAATTGATGGATATGGTTTACCAGAACCTTCCAAAGCGTATTTCCCAAGTGGAATAAAACCATTGGCCGATCATGCCCATGAAAAGGGCTTAAAGTTTGGTGTTTGGATTATCCGGGGAATCCCAAAAGTAGCAGTGGAAAAGAATCTGCCGATAAAAGGGACACGATATAGAGCAAGGGACATAGCAGACACAACAAGTATATGTGTGTGGAGCGATAAGAATTATGGCGTTGACATGAGTAAACCCGGAGCACAGGAATACTATAATTCATTGATAGATAAATTAGCATCGTGGGGCGTTGACTATATCAAAGTCGATGATATGGTACCAAATCCAAAAGAAATTATGGCAATTGCCAAGGCCATAGAAAATGGTGGGCATAAGATGATGTACAGTCTTTCGCCCGGCGATGTTAATTCCATGGATAATTTACCTTATTACAAAAAAGCTAACATGTTGCGTATTACGGCGGATATATGGGATAACATGTTAAGCATTGAAAAAGGGTTTTATGCTTGGGAAAAGTTTTTCGGTTTGGAAGGGAATGATTTTTGGCCCGACCTGGATATGATCCCGTTCGGTAGATTATGTGTAGAATCTCCTGATTTTTTGGAAGACATACCTGAAGAAGCAAAAAGTAGACAAAGCCTTTTTACACAGGATCAAATGAAAACATTTATAACACAAAGGGCACTCGCCGCGTCCCCATTATTTATAGGTGGCGACTTGCTAACGATGGATGATTTTTCGTATTCCTTGCTTACAAATAAAAACATGCTTGCTTGTAACCAAAATGGTGTAATGGGTGTAAATATTTATCGTGCTGGTAATCTTGATGTTTGGTTAACACCTAACAAAGAAGACCCTGGAAAAGGTTGGGTCGGAATTTTTAATCGAACCACCACAGACCGGAAGGTTAAATTATCAAAGTATGATCTTGGATTTACTGAATTCAAGGATAGTTACAACGTGGTTGAAAACACAAATGCCTTTAAATTGAAAGACATATGGAATGATTCTGAATTTATAATTGACAGTGATTATAAGTTCTTTGTTCCTGCCAACGGTGTAGTTTTTTTGGAGTATTCGGAATTATCAACTATTAAATAAACTATTTCGTAACGCCCAATAAAAGCCCCGAGGTAAAAATTATATAAATTGATGAATAAATTAGTTTTTTTTATGTCTGTCGCACTCGTTTTCTCTTGTTCGATAAAGCAGAACTTTAGACCTCAAAAAACAGATCTTGTAAACAAATGGGATACCCTTCGCCCGCTTGTTAATCCAGATAAAGGTTGGTATCATCATATGCTGGATAACGGTATTGAAAGCTACCTTGTTCAGGATGAAAATGATCTAACCACATTTATTGGAATGGACCATCTGTATCTTCGTCTGGCATGGGCTTTTCTTGAACCGGAAGAAGGGAAATATGACTGGTCCTATATTGATGATATAGTGGAGAAATACGTACCAATGGGGTATAAGATTTCTTTTCGTATCACCTGTAAAGAAACAGGGGGGGCTCCCGGCAGTGTTCCTATCGAAGTAGATGGAATAAGGTTTGCTACACCTTATTGGGTGAAAGAAGCCGGTGCAACCGGCATAGAGCGTCCTGAGTATGGATCAGCCTCATGGACTCCCGAATGGGGCAATCCGATCTACCTAGAGAAATTGGATAATTTCCATAGGGCTTTTGCACAAAAATATGATGGTAAACCTTGGGTTAGATACATTGATGTGGGAAGTATTGGTGAGTGGGGTGAAGGTCATACTTATTATTCTACACGTATTCCTCCTTCCAAGGAAGAGATCAAATCACATTTGAATTTATTTTTAAAACATTACCAAAATTCATTATTGGTTGTTGCGGACGATTTGCTCAAATATGGCAAGTCTGAAAAAGATGTTATTGAGTTGTTGATCTTTGCCAAAGAAAAAGGATTTACAATACGTGACGATAGTCCGATGGTAGAAAGTTATATAGAAGATTACAGGGATACATGGAGCGTTAGTCACCCGCATTTTTTCGAGGAGGTGTACAAGACCAGGCCCACTATTTTTGAGTCGGAACATTATGCTACAGTAAAAAAGGATGGAAACTGGATTGGTCAAAATGGTGCTGGCGTTATTCCAGGAGAAAAAGTAAGTGGTGCTGAAATATTCAGAAATGCAATGAAATTAATACACCCTACTTACATTGGGTTTCATGGTTATTTGAGGGAATGGTTAGCTGACAATCCGGAATTAACATTAGAGTTACTCAATCTTAGTGGGTATTGGTATTTCCCTCAATCTATTTATACTACAAATTATGTCGATGGTGAATTATCATTTGAGATCACATGGGAAAATAAAGGTGTTGCACCAGCATATTCTGTATATCAATTAAAGGGAAAATTAATTCCAGAGGATAATTCAAATGAAACTATCGAATTTGTAATTCAGGATTCAGGAAATAAAGACTTGATGCCTTTGGAGAAAACAACCTTAAAATATAAGGCCGCTCTACCTGTAGATCCTAACGGAAATTACCAATTAGCCATTCAGCTTTTTGATAAAAATTCAGGAGATCCGGTTGATATTGGATTAACTACCAATATAAAAAACAACGATTATTTTGTGATTCAAAATCTTTCTTTTTGAACCATGAATACAATTTTTTAAGTGGAATTTATGAAACGGGGGGGACAAGGTTAAAACTGTAAATAGTATTAAATGACAAGAATTAAAAATTACATATTTGTGTTTTGTGGGGTATTATTGTTTGCTACCGAATTGTCCGCACAACAATTAATCAGGTCCCGGCCTATAAAGGTTGATAATGTTTTGACTAATTCCGGAATGGGAAAAGATATTGATAGTTGTTATTCGTTTGGACAATTAATAATTAAGAATTCTAAATTTTAATCAATATGAAAATTAAATTTTCGTTTTTAATACTGCTGCTTACTAGTTTTTTTATTTCATGTACAGAAGAAGACCATTCTTTGAAAATTACCGAAATAAATATTAAGGCACCTTTTGAAATGCCAACCATTAAGATACCCGATTTTAGTAATTGTAAGGAGTTTTTAATAACCAGTTTTGGTGCAGTACAGGGAGATCAAGACAAAACAACAAAAGCTATTGCCGACGCAATTTTTCAAGCAAACAAAATTGGAGGAGGAATTGTGGTCATTCCTAAAGGAGTGTGGTCTACGGGAAAAATTCATTTTAAAAGTAATGTCAATCTACATCTAAATGACGAGGCCGTTCTTTTGTTTTCAGATAATCCGGAGGATTATTTACCTGCAGTTTCATCAACTTGGGAAGGATTGGAATGCTACAACTATTCACCATTAATTTATGCTTTCCAATGCAAGAATATAGCCATAACCGGTAAGGGTATATTAAAAGCTAAAATGGATGTGTGGACCGAATGGTTCAAACGCCCAAAAGCTCATATGGATGGACTTGTCCGATTGTATCATATGGGGGCAAAAGGCGTTCCCGTTAAAGGGCGTCAAATGGTTGGTGACAATGCCAATTTCCGCCCACATTTTATTCAATTTAACCGCTGTGAGAATATTTTGGTGGAAGGTATTTCAATTCAGGATAGTCCATTCTGGGTAATTCATCCTTTCCTTTCGAAAGATATTGTAATAAGGGATGTAAAAGTAAAGGCACACGGGCATAATAACGATGGGGTAGATCCAGAAATGAGCCAAAATATTTTAATTGAGAATTGCACTTTTGATCAGGGCGATGATGCAATAGCGGTAAAATCAGGCCGGAATCAAGATTCATGGCGCCTAAATACACCATCAAAAAATATTGTTATACGAAACTGCATTGTAAAAAATGGTCACGAGCTACTGGCAATTGGAAGCGAATTGTCTGGCGGAATTGAAAATATTTTTGTGGATAATTGTATTGTTACCGAAGAAGCAATGTCTTCAATGGATCACTTGGTATTTATAAAAACCAATGAACGTAGGGGCGGTTTTGTTAAAAATATATTTGTAAGTAACATTAAGGCCGATCATATAAAAGGTGGGATACTTGGGATTGAAACAGATGTGTTATATCAATGGCGTGATTTAGTTCCCACCTATGAGCGCAAGCTAACTTCAATAGAAAGTATTTTTATCGAAAATATTCAGGTGTCGGATGCACAGTTTATTTCTAAGATTTTGGGGCAGAAAGAGCTTCCTGTTCAAACGGTGATATTAAAAAATGTGAGAGTTGATTCGATTCATAATAAAAAGATAATACATGAGAATATTGAAGGTTTTAATTGGGTTGAATAAGAGATTCTGAACCATATTTTTAACAAATTACTATTCATATTTGACTATTTGGACATCTATGTATAGTTATTTGGAATTAGAAAAATAATTGATTGCCAGGAGACAATAGAGCCATATACCGTTGAACATGCCTTTCCCAAATATACCGGAAACAAAATTCAAGTAATTCCTCGGTTTATGGTTTAGATGCCCAACCTAAGAAATATTGACCAAAGTGAATTTGAATTTGTAAAAGACAGGTCTGGTGTAGATAACAGTGTATTTTCTATTGTTGAAGGTGATATGGTCCGTGTTGGGGCCCAGATTGTCCAAGTATTAAGTATTAATTAGAATACCGAGTATTTGTTACTCAGAAACTGTAAAATTAAAAAAATAAATAAAATGCTTGTAAAGCTTCATTAACAAACAAAAATTATGATTAAACAAAGTACCTTTTTGCTAGTGACCTTATGTTCGGTGTATTCATTTGCCCAAACCTCCGTTGTAGAAATTCCCGATGTCGGTGCTGCCGTGGCAACCAATATGGTTGATCTAACACAGAAATCTCCTTCGATATTGGTTGAAAGAGGTCCATATTTACAGAGTGGCACACCAACCAGCGTTATTGTAAGATGGCGAACGGATACAGCAACCGAATCAGTTGTCAATTATGGTACCAAATTAGGTGCTATGTCCAAAAATGTAACAAGCTCTGATTTAATTACAGAACACGAAGTTACCGTATCCGGATTAGTTCCCAATACAAAATATTATTTCAATATAGGCAACCGAACAGAGGTCCTGTCCGAAAGCGTTACTGGCGATATGTACGTAATTACAGCACCTACTGCGGGCACCAAACAATATGTGCGTGCATGGATTTTGGGCGATCCAGGAACGGGAAATAGTAGCCAAAGGGATGTTCGTGATGCGTACTACGATTACGTTGCTACTGCCCCAACAAACCAAGGCAAAACGGATATGATGTTGTTTTTAGGGGATAATGCCTATAACACGGGACAGGATGCAGAATATCAAAATGCTTTTTTTGATGTTTACGACGATATGTTCAAAAAATCCGTGGCATGGTCCTGTATAGGGAACCATGATGGCGATTCTGCAGATTCCGACACACAATCAGGTCCGTATTACGATATATTTACGTTCCCAACTGCTGGAGAAGCTGGAGGAACTCCATCGGGAACAGAGGCCTATTATTCCTTTGATTATGCCAATATCCACTTTATAATACTGGACTCCCATCACACGAGTCGCACAGTCGGAGGCCCTATGTACAATTGGGCACAGACCGATATTCAAAACACCTCACAAGATTGGATCGTAACCCTGTTTCATCATCCGGCATACTCCAAAGGGTCACATGACTCCGATGTTGACCATCGACCTATTGAAATGAGGGAAAACTTTATGCCCATGTTGGAAGCCAACGGGGTAGACCTTGTTTTAAATGGACATAGCCACTCCTATGAACGCTCTTATTTCTTGAAGGGACATCAAGGTTTTGCCCATACTTTCAACCCGGACGAAATTTCGAATGGCGGCCATACCGTAGGGGCAACAGGAAATGGGGACGGTAAGGAGGATAGCGATGGGGCATACCAAAAAACCAGTGAAGCTACAGAAGGTGCCGTATACATAACTACCGGGTCCGCAGGTCAAATATCTGGAGGCGATCTAAATCACCAAGCTATGTTTATATCCTTAAATAAACTAGGTTCATGTGTTATGGAAATAGAAGATGATGGAATGGGCGGACAAAACCTGATCGTGAAGTTTATAAGGGAAACAGATGAGATCGATGATTATTTCACTATCAACAAAACAGGTATCACCCTTAAAGCAAATGCAAACGGAAAAGGGCAAAAAAGTGCAGGGCTATTTTATGATTCAGACAATAATTTGGTCAAGCTCAAATTAGATAAAAAAGAACGGCTAAAGAAAGTGAAATTCTATAACAACATTGGAAAATTGGTAAAGAAAAGTAGAAAGAAAACTATCAATATCGGCAAGATGCCACAAGGGCTGTATGTTATTGAGGTCATTACAAACAAAAAAACGTATAACGAATCCTTGATCATAGAATGATTTTGCTAATTGATTAACAATCGGTGTACTTCGTATCAGAAGTTAAATTACAAACTTTTTATTTCTTGAATTTTGAAAATGAAAAAGGACGTTTAATGCTTCCTTGAATTGTCTAGAACGCCATTCGCAATGGAAATGCAAGGAAACAGGGCACATTAAATAGACAAAGGTTTGTTGTTAGCGGTTGGTGCGGCAAATAACAAATGAAGGGAACGAAATTGTGTACACCCCTGAAGGCTTTTTATAAGAAATGAATGCAAATACAACTATAGTCTTATAAGAGTTCCAAAAATTATTTCTATTAGGCTAATGAAATTAATTATGATGCTGATTTGATCGAGAAAATTGAAATTAAAAAATCAAAAAAAAAATGAAGGATAGAAGTAATACTTTCAAGTCTTCATCATATTATACCATTTTAATATCTATCTATTTATATTTAATTATTACTCTATGACCGCACAAAAAGACGCAAAACAATCTAGATTACTATCACTTGATTTTTTTAGGGGATTTACAATGTTTTTATTGATCGTAGAGTTTACTCTTCTGTTTGATCACCTTACCTCACCCCAACTTGAGGGCACATTTATTTATAATATTGGCCATCAGTTTCATCATCATCCCTGGCATGGCTTGAGGTTTTGGGATTTAATACAACCGTTTTTCATGTTTATTGTGGGGGTAGCAATGCCTTTATCATTCTTCAAAAGAATGAGCAAAGGAGATAGTTATAAATCCATATTGAAACATATACTAAAGCGCTGCCTACTCCTTCTTATATTGGGTTGGGCATTAAATTGTATTCCTGATGGAGTGGTTTTTCGTTTTCAAAATGTCTTGGCACAACTTTCTGTTACAATTATTGTGGCCTTTCTTTTAATGCGAAAACCTGCCATAACGCAAATTGCTGTTTCCCTTGGACTGTTGGTTCTAACAGAGATTATATACCGAAGTTTTTGGGTTGAGGGATTTGACCAACCATTTGTTTCCGACCAAAATTTTGGATCATGGTTAGATATGTTGATTTCAGGACAATTGTCACCTGGACATTGGGTTACCTTTAATGCAATCCCAACTTCTGCACATACAATTTGGGGCGTGTTGGCAGGCAGTCTACTGATGGGAAAAAGAACAAACAAACAAAAACTTCTATATTTAGTTATTGCAGGTGTAACCGGATTAATTATTGGTTATGGCCTAGATCCAATAACACCGATCATAAAACGAATTGCAACAACATCCTTTGTACTTGTAAGTGGGGGATGGGCTTTGCTAGCTCTTGCGGCCTCTTTCTGGTTAATTGATATGATGAAAGTGCATAGAGGGGTACAGTTTTTTGCAGTGGTTGGAATGAACCCTTTGTTTATTTATATTTTCGCGAGTGTGGGTGGAGCCGATCTTCTAGGGCGAATTATAAAGCCATTTTCAACAGCATTGTTTGGATGGACAGGGGAATTGGGTACAAATATAAGTACTTCCTTATTTGTAGCTTTTGGGCTATGGTACATTTGTTATTGGATGTATAAACGGAAACTTTTCATCAAAATATAATAATTTAAAAATCCGCATAATAGAATAACCATCATGGGGAATCCATTTTTTTAAAATGAATTTGTTTGTCCACACCAAGGATTAGAAATGGTGAAAACCCGGTTTATACTTTGCGACGATAATAATAAAGTGACAAGCCTTGGTAGGCTAAAAAAATTATCTAATGTTAATATTCTTTCAAATGTTCAATTTACCAAAATAGAGATTATGAAAAAAATTCAAAAACCCGCTCAATCAATTGTTTACATTTTGACAATTATTTTATTGATTTCCTGTAAAAATAAAAATATAGAGATTGAACCCAGTAGGCCAAACATCCTGTTTGCTATTATGGATGATGCTACATATGAACATATGGGGATTTACGGATGCGATTGGATAAAAACACCGAATTTTGACAGGGTAGCCAAAGAAGGCCTTCTGTTTTCCAAGGCATATACACCGAATCCCAAATGTGCTCCCTCGAGGTCGATAATATTAACTGGCAGAAATTCCTGGCAATTGGAGGAGGCAGCAAATCATTGGGGATATTTCCCAACAAAATTCAAGACCTATGCCGAAGTATTGGAAGATAACGGGTATCACGTTGGTTATACGGATAAAGGATGGGCACCAGGTATAGCAAAAAGCGAAAATGGTAGTGAACGTTTTTTAGTTGGAAAACCATACAATGAAAAACGTACAGATCCCCCTGGTGATTTTATTTCAACAAATGATTATGCCGCTAATTTTTCGGACTTTCTATCTGATAATAAGGAAGGTTCTCCATTCTGCTTCTGGTTTGGATCACAGGAACCCCATAGAGCTTACGATAAAGGAATCGGTATCAAACTGGGAGGTAAAAAACTTGAAGAAATTGACAAAGTCTATTCGTTTTGGCCAGATAACGAGACAGTAAGGGGAGATCTGTTGGATTATGCCTATGAAATTGAATATTTTGACCATCAATTGGGCAAAATGTTGAAAACTTTGGAAGATAGAGAAGAATTGGACAATACCGTCATAATTGTAACTTCAGATAATGGAATGCCTTTTCCAAGAGTGAAAGGCCAGGAATATGAACTTTCCAGTCACCTGCCATTGGCTGTTATGTGGAAAAACGGAATAAAATCTCCTGGGCGTACTATAAATGATATGGTATCCTTTGCAGATTTCGCCCCCACCTTTTTAGAATTGGCCAATGTAGAGCCTTCCAAAAATGAGATGAAGCCAATTATAGGTAAAAGTTTAATACCCATCTTCAATTCTACCAAATCAAAAAATATAGACAATTCAAGAGATGACTTCGTTTTATTAGGAAAAGAGAGACATGATGTTGGTAGACCTAATGATTGGGGTTATCCTATCCGTGGAATTGTCAAGGGAGACTTCCTCTTTATTCAAAATTTTGAAACTTCCCGTTGGCCAGCCGGAAATCCTATTACCGGATATTTAAATTGTGATGGTTCTCCTACTAAAACAGAATTGTTGGCATTAAGGAAAAACCCTGAAACATTCCATTACTGGGATTCAAGTTTTGGAAAAAGACCGGAGTTTGAACTGTATAATATAAAACAAGACCCTGAATGTATGGTGAATATTTTTGACAATCCTGATTATTCCAAAAAAGCAGAGGAATTGAAAATGCTTATGACAGATGAGCTAAAAAGACAAGAAGACCCGAGAATATTGGGAAATGGACAAATATTCGACAACTATGTATATGCCGATTCAAAAGGGGTTAATTTTTACGAAAGATATTTAGACGGTGAAGAACTTGGCACGAGTTGGGTCAACCCTTCTGACTTTGAGGATATGGACTTTGAAGACATAAATGACTGATAGACCGATTTCTTCTTTAAAGCAATGATTTAAAATTGATAAGCCTAACGAATTTCATTAAATATCAGAACCTCAAAAATATATTGTTACCTAATTAAATCCATATTGGATAATATAATTTCACCTATTTGTTAAAATTGAAAAACAAGAATAAAAGACTATGAAAAAATTACTATTAATTTCACTATTACTAATAACAACCTATAAGACATATTCCCAGAATAAGGAAAAAGTAGAGATAGCAATACTACAAGATGAATATTGGTGGGGTGGACTTAGTGCTATTGGCCATAACACTCCTTATGATTCAGAAACTATTGAGAGTCATGACCTTTGGGGAGATAACAAAGGAAATCAAGCGCAACCATTGTTGTTATCCAGTAAAGGCAGATACGTTTGGAGTGAATCTCCAATAAAGTATGTCTTTGATAAAGGAAAGATAACGGTCACCACAAGAAGCGGGGAAATCCAATCTGGAAGTGCTGGTGAAAATTTACGGGATGCCTACAATTTCGCCGTGTCCAATTTTTTTCCTCCAAACGGCAAAACGCCCGAAAAGCTTTTGTTTACGAAACCTCAATACAACACTTGGATAGAGTTGATCTATAACCAAAATGAGGATGATATTTTAAAATATGCCCAAGCAATAATTGATAAGGGTTACCCACCGGGGGTGTTAATGATAGATGACAATTGGCAGGAAAGTTATGGCACTTGGGAATTTTCACCGCGTAGATTCAAAGACCCTAAAGGAATGATCAAAAAGTTACATGGTATGGGATTCAAGGTTATGCTATGGGTTTGCCCTTTTGTAAGCGCGGACACAGAAATTTTCAGACATTTGGCCAAAGAAGGAATGCTGTTATTGGATGCCGATAGAACACAAGAGGTACTCTGGGCCAATACAGAAAACAAAGCAGCAATTATTAGATGGTGGAATGGGGCAAGTGCCTGCTTGGATTTAAGTAATCCTAGGACCCAAGACTGGTTTGAGCAAAGGCTAAAATTCTTAATGGATGAATACGGTGTGGATGGTTTTAAATTTGACGCGGGCGACGCTGATTTTTATACCGATGATATTATATCTTTTGTACCAGAAATCAACCCTAATGATCATACTACTTACTTTGCAAAATTAGGATTACAATTTCCTTTAAATGAATATCGAGCGTCGTGGAAAATGGCAGGTTTACCTTTGGCGCAGCGATTGAGGGACAAGAACCATAGTTGGAACGACCTCGAAAAGCTTATTCCTGATTTGATGTCCCAAAGTTTAATGGGATATGCATATACCTGTCCTGATATGATCGGTGGAGGAGAGCACCAGTCTTTTGAAAATTCCACAACAATTGACCAGGAGTTGGTGGTACGTTCGGCTCAGGTTCATGCTTTAATGCCAATGATGCAGTTCTCTGTGGCACCATGGCGAGTTTTGTCCGAAGAAAATAATCAGTTATGTCTTGAAGCCTCCCTTTTGCATGCCAAAATGGGAAGTTTAATACAAGAATTGGCGGAAGAAGCTTCAAGAACCGGAGAGCCTATAGTAAAGCCTATGGCCTTAGCATATCCAAATAGCGGATATGAAACCATAAAAGACCAATTCATGCTTGGAGACCATATATTGGTTACCCCGGTAATCAAAAAGGGAGAAAGAAAACGAAAAGTAGTTCTACCCAAAGGAAAATGGAAAGCGGAGAACGGTGAAACTTTTAGAGGAGGCCGCACCATTGAGATTGATGTTCCTTTGAGTCGTTTGCCCTATTTTACCAAAAAATAATACCTTAATAAGTAAGCTATGGCTTTCTTATAAAGTGTAAAATTTGAGTTGAGTTAGTTTAATCGAATGGGGAACAATGGGAAACTATTGTTCCTTTTTTTTTATTTAATTGAAGCGCTACTCTCCTATATACTTAGAAACGTCATTAATAATTACCATAAAAAATTGCTTTTCATTTCTAAATTCCTTCCTAATCTTTTTAAATGCAATGCGCATTTGACTTTCTACCGTCTTTTCAGAAATTGCCATTCTTATTGCTATTTCCTTGTATTTTATACCATCCCTTTTATTGAGTAGTAATATCTCCTGACACTTGGGTGGCAATTGGGCAATAACTAGTTTTAATCTCTTAATCTTAAAGTCAAGGTTGCTGTCTTCTTCGATTATATTTTCCTTCGCCATGCTATATTTCAGCTCATCCAGGATTTTATTTGTGCGTTGATTTTTTCGATATAGGTCTATAAAGGAATTATAGGCGCTAGTGAATAGAAAGTTCTTTAAAGATGGGCTTTCGAGTAAGTCAGGACGTTTCTGCCATAAACTAATAAAACAATTTTGGACTATATCCTTTGCCTGGTCGTGATTGTTGGTAAGTGTTTTAGTATACGCTAGTAATGGCCCATAAAGTTGATCAAATACTATTTTAAAGACATCTTTCTGCTGCGGCATATATGATAAAAAGTCTCCTCAGTATATAAGGGGGGTTGGTGGGTAAAGATAGCTGGTTAGTTACAAACTTTAAAAAAAAATAATTTTTTTAAGGGTTTTTTGCTTTCTATGCGTTCATGCTATGAATGTGCCATTTAATGTGTTAAAAATTAAGAGAAACCAAATTGAGAAAAATAATAAACAAATATTTAGGTGATACCATTGATGGTGTAGAAATGGAAAGACTTATGGTTTGGTTGGAAAAAGAAAAAAACCAAACCAAGTTTAAAGCCATGGTTGAGAACCATTATCATTTAAATTTGGGCCTACAAGAGGTGGATTTGGAAATGGAGTATTCCTTGCTGTTGACTAAACTGGACGGCCATAGCATTAATACAAGGCGTTCAATTTTCAAATGGTACCAAAGTGCCGCTGTTCTAATTGCACTGTTGGGGTTAGGTTATATTATGTATTTAACTCTAGGCTCTTCGGATGAAACCTATATTGATGCCAACGCCATTACTATAAAACAGGAGAATGGAAATATTCAAGTAATTAAGGAAGATGGTAGTGTTGAAATTGTTGATAGTAAAGGTAAAGTCATTGGCCGTCAAAATGGAGGTAATTTGGATTATAAAAATGTAGGGTCTACAAATGTGTACAATCAAGTTGATGAAATCCTGGCTTACAACGAATTGGTTGTGCCGAATGGGAAGAAAATGAAATTGATTCTTTCGGATAGCACCATAGTCCATATTAATGCTGGCACCCGTTTTAAGTATCCCATTAGATTTTTAAAAAATCAGGATAGAAAAGTGTTCTTGGAGGGGGAGGCCTTTTTTGAAGTGACGGAAGATAAGAGCAACCCCTTTATTATCAACGCCGATGATATAGACATCCGTGTACTGGGTACCAAGTTTAATGTTAGCTCCTATAACAACGATGAAAGTATAAGCACTGTCCTAGTCGAAGGCTCTGTTGAATTGTATCATGTTGGTAAAGATCAAGATAATAAAGACAAATATTTATTAGCCCCTGGTCATATAGCTTCTTGGAAAAAATCAGAAAACAATATGGCTATCAATATGGTTGATGTCAATGAATATACCTCATGGGTCAATGGACAAATTATATTCAAGATAAGACCATTTCCTGAAATTATAAAAGTATTGGAGCGGCATTACGATGTCTCAATTACCAATAATTATGATTTTTTAAATAGTCAACAATTTTTTGCGAAGTTCGATACTGAAACTATCGAGCAGGTAATGACCTATTTTCAGAATAGTATTCCCTTTTCATATACTAGGGTAGAGAATGAAATTATAATTAACAAACCATAAAACCGGATGCCTATGATTGAATTTTTTTTTTAGTCTCACCTTAAACTAAAAAAATCGGAATATGCTCTAACATATCCCGATTATAATAGGTGATTAATTTAATAACCACAAAAACGTATACAAAAGTATGAATAAAAAAATTACTCGTTTGGGGATAATATGTCAATTATTTCCCAATATCAGTTTAAAAATGAAGTTGACTACTCTTTTTTTAATATTAACCCTTTTTAGAATAGAAGCTAGTACCTACTCCCAAAATACCAAAATTTCATTGGACTTGGAATCAGTAAGTATTATGACTGTATTCAATGAAATTGAAGCTAAAAGTGAATTTAAGTTTTTGGGCAACCAGGATGTGATAGACAAAGGAATGTTAGTTTCTGTTCATGTCAACAAGGAACGAATCGATAAAATATTGACCGATTTGTTCAAAGGTACTAACATTTCCTTCGTAATTATTGATAGACAGATTGTCTTAAAGAAAGAAAAACCCAAAGTACAATTAATGGAATCTTCAACCTTTGGGTTGAAGGAGGAATTGGAGAAGCAAAACATTGTTACGGGAACAGTTACCGATGAAAATGGTACCCCATTACCTGGTGCCAATATTCTTGAAAAGGGAACCACGAATGGTACACAAGCGGATTTTGATGGTAATTTTTCCATTGTTATGGAAAATGAAAATGCCATTTTAGTGATTTCTTATATTGGATTTACCAATAAAGAAGTTCCCATAAACGGCCAATCGGTTCTTCAAGTGACCTTGGTTGAAGATTCTGCCAAGTTGGATGAAGTTGTGGTAACGGCATTGGGAATTACCCGTGATGAGAAATCGGTAGGTTATTCTGTTTCTCAGGTAGGTGAACTAGAAAAAACGGGAGCTTATAATGTGGCCAATGCACTATCCGGAAAGGTTGCAGGTGTTAATATATCTCAATCCGCATCGGGGATAGGTGGCTCTTCAAAGGTTATTATTCGTGGTAATAATTCATTGGTTGGTAACGGTCAACCGTTATATGTAGTCGATGGTATACCATTGAATAATGATGTCAGAGATGAGGCCGATAAGTGGGGAGGTACTGATTACGGAGATGGTATTTCAAGTATCAATCAAGATGATATAAAAAGTATTTCGGTTTTAAAAGGGCCTAACGCCGCCTCATTATACGGGCAAAGAGGAAGTAATGGTGTTATCTTGATAACTACCAAATCAGGGAAGTCTAGAAAAGGAATAGGTGTAACCATAAATAGTGCCTTTTCAATTGGAGACGCTGCGGTATTGCCAGATTTTCAAGATACCTATGGACAAGGATTAAATGGTGACTTTACACACCTTAGGGCGGAAGATGGTACTATATATAGTATGTCCGATGCAATCTCTGGAGGCTATACAGGTATACCTAAAGCTAGCGCAGGAAGAGATAGGCTAACAAGAGGAAGTTGGGGAGCAGCATATAATAACGAATTGTATGAAGATCAATTCGGTAATGTGCTTCCATATGTTGCCCAGCCCAATACTTTTCAAGAATACTTTCAACCCCAGATAACACAAAATAATACTGTTAGTTTAACGGGAGGTAATGAGGATGTAACTTATTTTTCTTCGTTTTCAAATTTTGAAGTTGACGGCTATGTTCCAACCAATGAAATTACAAGGAATACTTTTAATTTGAGGGTGAACGCCCAAGTTACACCGAAGTTAAAACTTGATGCCAAAATCAACTATTCCATTCAAACCGGCGTTAATAGACCCCAATTGAGTGATGCTGCGGCGAACCCGGTATATTTGCTAATAAGCCAGCCACGAAGCATCGCTGCTTCATCTCTTGAAGATTATACTTGGACAGAGGAGCAATTGGCTGGAGCGTTAGGAGTGGGAAGTAGAGCAATCCCAGGAAACGAAAAAACCTATGCAACCAATGGTTCAACGGCTAATCAATATTGGACAATCAATAATACACATAACTCTGATAAAAGAGATCGCATATTAGCTTCTTTGAATCTGAATTATAACTTTACAGACAATATTAGTCTTAATTTAAGAGGGGGTACAGATAGTTATACCTTTCAAAGACATGAATACCGTGCTATCGGTACTCGAATAACCTCAGACCAAAGAGGTGATATGGTAGAAGTTGTAGACAGGGTAAAGGATAATAATTTTGAGGCTTTAGCTACCTTTAAGCTCAATCCAATAAATGATTTTAACATTGAATTTAGCGCTGGTACAAGTCTTCAGAACAAGTTTTTTAGACGTGTAGGAAATACGGGTGAGCGTTTTAAAGTACCAGACCTTTTTATAATTCAGAACACAGAGCAGGTGACCCCAATATATGATCTTGTTGAATCTGAGATACAATCGGTTTATGGTTTAGCTCAAATATCTTATAAGAATTATCTATATGTGGATATTACTGGTAGAAACGACTGGTCATCTACTTTGTCCAAAGATAACAATTCGTTCTTTTACCCATCCGTTAGTACTAGTATAGTAGTTAGTGATGCCTTAAATATTTCAAGTCCTTTTTTAACTTTTCTTAAAGTAAGAGGATCCGTTGCACAAGCCGGAAATTCTGGTGATCCTTATCAATTAACGGGAGCCTATTCTGTTGCAAGTACTAGTTTTGTGGGTCATCCGACAGCTACTTTTTCGCAGACGATTGTGGATCCAAATTTAAAAAATGAGCTGACTACTTCTTATGAGTTCGGGGCAGACCTTAACCTTTTCCAAAATCGTTTGGGCCTTAATTTCACCTATTATTCCGCAAGTACTAAAAATCAAATTGTTAGTGTACCTGTTTCTGAAACGACTAATTATAATAATTTCAGGTTCAATTCCGGGGAAATCACCAATAAAGGGATAGAGGTATTATTAACTGCTACGCCAGTAAAATTTGAGAGTGGTTTTAGCTGGGAGACATCTTTTACTTTTGCAAAAAATAAAAATCAGGTTGTAACCCTGGCCGATGGTGTAGAATCCTTTCTGCTTGGAGAGGATAGAGGTATCAGTATTCTGGCTATACCAGGTGAGGCATTTGGTGAAATGTATGGAACAAGCTTTGCATGGTTAAAAGACAATGAGGGTAATATTCTAATTGATCCTTCAAGTGGTCTACCATTGAAAACAGCTGATAAATCTCCGCACCGAATTGGAAATGCGTTGCCCGATTGGACAGGCGGCTTTTCCAATACTTTTAGATATAAAAATTTGTCATTATCCGCACTTGTTGATATAAGGCAGGGGGGGCAAATATATTCACAAAGTTTACGTGAAGAAATTATTTATGGTACCACCAATAAGACTATTGAGGGTAGAGATGGTACTTATGTTGCCAAAGGTGTAATTGCAGAAAAGAACGTTTCCGGTGAGTGGGTGAGTACAGGAGCAACAAATACGCAACAAGTAAACGCACAAGATTATTGGAATGTAGTGGCAAGTTCTAAAGAAGATGTTATTTCTGAGGAAATGTTACAGGATGCCAGTTATATATCTATGCGTGAATTGACTTTGGGCTACCAGTTGCCACGAAAGATACTTTCAAAAACTCCTTTTGAAAATATAGGAATCTCTATTTATGGCAGAAACCTTTTCTATTTTGAAAGGCACACGGACGGATTTGCTCCTGAAGCAAGTGCGTTTAACGTAAATAATTCTTCAGTAGGTCTGGAATCTACGGCACTTCCATTATTGAGAACCTTTGGAATTAACTTGAATTTAGGATTTTAAAAACACATTTAATTATGAATAATAATAAAAATATAGTAAGTAATACCTTGCAAATTGCAGTGTTTTTAACTTTTGTATTCTTGCAGTCTGGTTGCACTGGTGATTTTGAAGAACTTAATACACCGCCAAAATCGGTAGTTTCTGTAGATCCCGGTTTGTTGCTTACAGATGTCCAAAAGAATATTGTTTTGGATGAGTTGGGAGAACTACCCAATAACATTCAAGGGTCATGGATCCAGCATTGGGCAGGAGGACAAATTTTAGGCCAATCAAGGTATATAGCACAACCTTTTGATTTTGATAGTTATGATAAATTGAGAAGTTTGGCTCTAATTAAACATGAACTACTTGAAGGCTTGGAAGAGGATCCAAAAGGTAGAACCAAACTCGCTATCGCGAAAATAATGGAGATCTATACTTGGCAAGGTCTGACCGATAAATTTGGTCCTATACCATATACTGAATCAGGAAAACCCATTGATGAGCTAATTATGCAACCCAAGTATGATTCACAAGAAAGCATCTATCAATCTTTGATTGTTGAGCTTGACTCTGCAGTGGCACAGTTAAATGCCACCGATGAATCTTTTGGAGATGCAGACCTGTTTTATAATGGAGATGTTTCACTTTGGACAAAATTTGCAAATTCCCTTAAATTGAGATTAGGTATGCGAATTAAATATGCAGATGCCGCATTATCTAAGACTACAGTTGAAAGTGCTTTGTCCCGTTTATTGATCGACAGTAATTCTGAGAATGCAAAAGTGCCAACAAGTAATGATATTACAAGCAATAGAAATCCTAACCTACGTCAATTTTCGTCAGGTAGTCCAGATTTGTTTTATTTGGCCGAAAAGTTTATCAATGTGCTTGTTGAGACTGAGGACCCAAGATTGCCACTTTTAGCGGCACCAAATGTTGCTGGTCAATTACCTGAATATCAAGGGGTAAAAGTTGCTGAAACTGACAATTACTACTCGGGCATTATTCGTAATCAGTTTTCAACACCATCAATTTATTTTGATGATAGTTATGAGATTCCGGTGTATGCATTTAGTTATGCTGAAGTCTGTTTCTTTAAAGCTGAAGCTGCCCTGGAAAATTGGGGAGGTTTTACAGATTTAGATGCTGAAATCTTTTACAAACAAGGAGTAATTGCAGCAATGTCTATGGAACCTTTTAATATTTCTGAAGCTGACATACCTGTATCCTATGCTACTGCAGAGTTTTCACTTACTGGAACCAAAGAGCAGAAATTGGAAAAAATAATGACCCAAAAGTGGATTCATTTATTTGGAAGGAACCAAGAGGCTTGGTCGGAATGGAGAAGAACAGGATATCCTGTTTTGAATCCTGGACCTTTTGCAGGGGGTGCTCAACTGATTCCTAGGAGATTAATTTATTCATCCGAAGAACAGTTTGTAAATAAGGATAATTATGATGCAGCAGTATCTACTCTAAGTGATGGAGATAGTTATGTATCAAAAGTTTGGTGGGATAAAAAATAACTTGGCCCAACCTACTTAAAAGTCTTTACAGGTTATTTATTTTTTATAAATAGGGGAGGGAAATTATTTTCCTCCCTTTTTTATGCTTAATTTTTTTGAGAACCCTTAACGCCTGCACTTTACCCCAATTTTGCTATAGTGTTGGAATTGAAGAGGACAACGGACGGACATATGGAATACCAACTAGAAACAAAGTGAGTTTTAAAATCTCATAACAAAGCCTTTCAAGTGCTTTTAACTTTCATTTCCGCATTTAATATCTGATCCACGGCAAGTCTGTATTTTACAGGATTTGAAGCCTTTTTTATGGCTTTATATGTTTTTTGGGGGTTGGAGGTAGATTGGGAAAAGAACTCCCAAAAACCTAGCATTTTCATCTTTATAGGTGTTGGCCCGGACAGGTACTCGTCATATTGCTGGTAAATGGTGTCATGAAATTCCGAAAATATGGACCATCGGTTTGAGGGATATTCAGTGGTGTTATTTTTTATCATACTGGGCAAAAAAGGATCGGCAATCAAACCGCGCCCGATCATAAAATGATCAATACTGGGAAAGCGTTTTTCCATAGCCTTAAAAGCGGCTACGCTGGTAATGTCCCCGTTATAGTACAACTTGTGTTTGGTGCTGCCAATGCATTTTTCGAATGCCGCCAGATCAACAGGGCCTTTGTAGAGTTGCTTTCCAATTCGAGCGTGGATAGCAATGTTTTTAAGCGGGTATTTATCTAAAATAAGAAAGGCCTCCAGAATTTCTTCCGGGTTCTCGTATCCCATCCTCATTTTCATCGATACCAAAATATCCGTTTCATTATGTGCTCTGTGCAAGACCTCGTTAATTCTATCAGGATTGCAGATTAGACCGGAGCCCATTCCGGATTTGGCCACCATAGGGTAGGGACAGCCTAAATTCCAATTCAATTCCTTATATCCTAAAGTTTGCACGTATTTGGCAACAAAAACAAACTCCTCTGGGTCGTTGGTGATTATTTGTGGAATCACCTCTAAAGAGGTGTTGTTTTCCGGTAGTATATCGTTCTGATAGGATTGCTTAATCTTTAGCTTGCCATTTAGCCTAATGTAGGGCGAATAAAAAGTATCTATACCCCCAAAGTAATGATTGAAGGCATTGCGAAACCTGAAATCGGTAAATCCTTGTAAGGGTGATGAAAGTAGGGTAGAGGCCATCTTTTTGTTTAGCTGGGCAAAGATAGGATAATTGGTTGATGGTTTTCACTAAGTGATTAAAATCAATAAATAGCTTCTGCCCATAGAGTTCATCCAGTTTTACCTTTCCAATCAACTATGGTTTAGCAAAATATAGTGGAATTATACAACACTTGGTAATAATTATGTAACGCGAGAACTTGGGAATAAGCTCACCTTTGTATGTTGGCCTCTGAAAAACGGCAACACTAAAAATTTAAAAAATAAACAAATGAAAAATTTATTATTTAGTGCAGTGCTTCTAATTTCTGGAACACTATTGGCTCAGGAAAATCCGAAGGAAGTAAAACAAGAGACCGAAGTAACAACTGTGAAAACAAACCATGGTAATAAAATATCCGCAAAGAGTGTAAAAGTAGTTACTAAAGAAACATCGGATATTAAGTTGGATAAAAGCAACCAAGACCGTGTAAAATCGGATACAAAAGTAGAAAAAGAAGTATATGTTGATAACGATGATAATACTGGTTATCAGTTTTTAACCAAAGAGACATATTTTATTTCCGATGGTGGTAAGTATGCCTTTTCTCCTAATGATAAAGGTTTTGGTATAAATTTTAATCCAGATAATGCCACATCGATAGAAAGTGCAAAATCATGGGCCTCAAGTAACGATGATTATTATATTGTAGAAGGGGAAACACATTCCGGTATTGGTCGTTTCAATACTAATGGGGATTTTGTGGTAGAATATTACAACAAAGACACCCAACAGGTGGAGGTAAAAATATATAAGAAAAACTAACATATAGTATTCACACAATTCGACGAGTCCTGATTTATTCAGGACTTTTTGTGTTTTAGAGGTTCAATATATCAGCAATAGTATTTAGAATCGAGGCCTGGATTTCGTCAATAAAACGGGAAAAATAACCACCGCTACTGGTTTCGTGAAAATAAGTTGGTATATAAAAGTCTAAAAAGAGGTTGGTCTTTTAATATAACCCTTGGTGGTAGGAGAGGAACGCCAATTGGAGGTGTTTTTGCCCTAGCTCAAACTATGAATAGAAGCCATCTTTTTGTTTAGCTGGGCAGAGATAGGATAATTGGTTGATGGTTTTCACGAAGTGATCAAAACCAATAAATCGTTTATGAAAGTCACCAAGCTTTATAGGGAACATATGGCTTAGGTCTGGAAGGAAACCTAGAGGAGGAACTTAAAAACCGATAGGACCAACCTTATGTTTTCCTAATACAGTTTAGCTTGTTAATTTATAATATTAATAGATCAAAAAATGTATTATGCATAATATTGATGTGTGTAAAAATGGTTATCCGTTATTCTGGGCTCCAAAGTTTTTTCAATTTTATTTTTAGGTTAAATTTAACGGCTAATCTTATATTCATGCCCCCGAAAAATGAAAATATTAAAGGCGAATCCAATTATTTATTAAATATTAACAACAACGGTGAATTTGATATTATTTTCAAATTATACTATCCAAGACTTTTGCTGATTGCTAATAATTATGTAGCCAGCAAGGAGGAGGCAGAAGAAATAGTTCAAGAAGTTTTTATCAAATTATGGAAGAATAGATCGGGCATTAATATAAAAACAAATAATATTAATGGCTATCTTTTTAAGATGGTCAAAAATGGTTGTCTAGATTATTTGAGAAAGAGCAAGAGGAAACTGGACTTGCATGGTTCCCATAAGCAAATAGAGGATGCGTTAAATTATGAAGCACTGTCCGATAATGATGCTTCAGATATAATAGTGGATGAATTGGCGGAGCAAATTAGGCATGCTATAGATCTTCTTCCTGAAAAATGTAAAGATGTTTTTGTAAAAAGCAGGATAGACGGTTTGGCTCATAAAGACATTTCGGAGAAACTTCACATTTCTGTAAAAACCGTAGAGAACCACATAGGACGGGCAATAAAACATATGCGCTTTCATTTACAGGATTATTTAAATTTATTTTAAAAAAAATCCCATTACGCTTGGGGGGTAGTTGGATTTATTTCGTCTTTATTATAAAGACATTATCTAAATGCAAGAAGATTTACTTCAAAAATACCTGGAAAACAAACTTGGCCCAGAAGAGAAAGAGCTTGTGTTTCGTTGGATAAAAAAGGGTGGTGGGAATCAGAAGAAGTTCAATGTACTAAAAGCTAAGCACGTTGCCGGTGCTTTAAAGAGCATTTCCAGAGAAGAGCCTGTATCCGCTTTCAACATATTCCAAAAAAAACGAAATCTAAAAAGGCTGTACCGTTCCCTTTCCTATGCAGCAATTGTTGTTCTATTAATATCTATCAGCTTTACTTTTTATAAGGATCACTTTAACATCCAACAGAAAAATTCATCCAACGCAAATCAGGATATTCTAATTGCTCATTCAGAAAATGGGGCTAAAAAGAAAATTATACTTCCCGATGGCAGTACCGTAATATTAAATATTGACAGTTATATAGAATATCCGATAAATTTTAAAAAGGAAACAAGGGAAGTTTCCCTTATCGGGGAAGCAACATTTGATATAGTCCACGATTCCCTGCGGCCATTTATAGTGATGACAGAACATTACAATGTTAAAGTTTTGGGCACCACTTTTAATGTAAAGTCATATCCTAATGATACGCAAACGGAAACCACCCTTATTACTGGCAAAGTAGAGCTGGTAAGGGAAAAAGAAGAGCCTATTATTCTTGCGCCTTCCCAGCAAGCGGTATTTAATAAAGCAAAAAATAAAATAAAAATCGGAAAAGTAATTTCCGAGGATGTAGTTGCTTGGCAAAAAGGAACCCTTGTATTTAAAAATACCCCTATGCAACAGGTTGCTCTGGATTTGGAGAGAAATCATAATAAAAAAATAATTATCAAATCATCTAAATTATTGGAATATGAATACACAGGAACATTGGACAACTTGAGTTTGGAGGAATCCCTTCAATTATTAAAGGTATCCTCCCCAATTGATTTTAAAATATTAAAATATGAAATTATACTGAATATGAAAGAATAAAAAAAAAGAGGATGTTCCAGCATCCCCTTTTTATAATATCAATCAATAAAATTATTGACTAATATCCAAACATTTCAAAATTATGAAAAAAAGCGAACAAAATGTGTTTTCGCTTAGAAAACAATTTCTAAGAATTATGAAGGTCTACGTAGTTTTAGTATGCATTAGTATGGCAAAGTTACTTGCTTCAAATGCGAACGCACAGACCATTACTTTAAAAGAAGAGGATACGGAACTAAGAAATATTCTAAATAGAATAGAATCCGAAAGTGCCTATTATTTCTTTTACAATAATAGTTTAATCAATGTTTCCGAGAAAACAAGTATAAATGTTGAAAAACAGGAAATTAAGTATGTGCTGAACCAGCTATTATCCGAAACGGAAATAAATTTTAAAATTTTTAAAAATCAAATTGTATTATTCCCTAGAAATGACCCTTCCCAATTAAGTTTTTTGAAAAAATTGGAGGATCTGGAAAAACAGGGGGATAATTTAGATAGTAAAAACGCTTCTCAAATTGATGAAGTAATCCAAAACCTCATTACCGGATCTGTAACCGATGAACAGGGGGAACCTCTGCCTGGGGTCTCAATTGTAATTCAGGGAACTACAACGGGCGTACAAACCGATTTTGATGGTAATTATGAAATTACCGCAAATAATGATGACGTACTGGTGTTTTCATACCTCGGAATGGATACACAAACCGTTATTGTTGGTGCGGAGATGACATTAAACGTAGTACTCAAAGAAAACTCGACCCAGCTTAATGAAGTTGTTGTAGTTGCCTATGGTACCTCGAGGAAAGAAGCAATAACAGGTTCTATCTCCTCGATTGCTTCAGAAAACATAGAGAAAAGAAGCATTACCAATATATCCAATGTTATAGAAGGCTCCTCGCCCGGTGTTATAGTAACGGCCCCATTAGGTCAGCCAGGTTCGGGACAAAGTATCCGTATTAGAGGATTTGGATCTTATGGATCTTCCAACGATGTCTTGTACGTTGTAGACGGAATTCCAATAAACGGTGATCTAAGTAGTTTAAATCCTGCCGATATAGAAAGTGTTAACATCCTAAAAGATGCGGGCTCAACAGCTTTATACGGCAACAAGGCCGCAAATGGCGTAGTATTGGTTACTACCAAAAGCGGTAAAAGTAAGGACGGACAGCTTAGGGTAAATATTTCTAGTTCTGTAATTAATAGGGGCACCAAAGAGTACGATAGATTGGGACCTGCAGATTTTTATGAAGCTTATTGGGATGCGAGACGTAATGCAATTGCAGTACCAGGGGTTGCCACCAGCGATGAACTTGCGGCAGCAAACCAAGCGACGGCAATCGGTATTTATGATGATCTGCTAAAGAACCCTTTTAATGTACCCAACGATCAAATTGTAGGTGTTGATGGAAAAATAAATCCAAATGCAACGCTTTTATATCCTGATGATCTTGACTGGGTAGGTGCATTGACAAGAACAGGAATTCGACGTACTGCCGACTTGAGTTTTAATAGCAAATCTGAGAAGAGCGACCTCTATGGCTCGTTGGGATATCTTGATGAGGAGGGCTATTTGATCAATTCTGATTTTAATAGAATTACGGCAAGGGTCAAGGGTAGTTATAACGCAACTTCTTGGTTACAGACCGGGATTAATTTATCGGGAACCCTTTCAAAGGCAAACCAGGCTCAAACGGCAGTTTCAGGAAGTACCATTAATCCATTTAGGTTTACCCGTAATATGGGATCCATTTATCCTATCTACGAACATGACCCTGTTACGGGTGATTATGTGCTGGATGATAGTGGGGAGAGAACTCTGGATCTAATAAGAGGGCCCGGAGCAAGTAGTGCCAGGCATATTCTATACGAAATTGAAAATGACACCCATTTGGAAGAAAGAAATAGACTTGATGGCAAAATGTTTGCTAAAATACAGCTGGCAAAGGGGTTGACTTTCACCAATAACATGTCTTACGAGACAGAAAATTTCTATGCCAGTGATTATTACAATGCGGAAATAGGGGATGCTGCACCCAGTGGAGAGGCTGCAAGAACATATATACGTACGTCAACCGCTGCTTTCAATCAATTGTTGAATTATGATTTTAACATCAACGATATACATTCCCTAGATATTTTGGCAGGGCATGAAACTCAGGATTTTAAAAGGACTTATTTATATACCAACATGTCAACCCAAATTTTCCAGGGTAATGAGGAACTCGCAAATTTTGTTTCCCCAAATGGTACAACATCATATATAGACGAAGTAAAAGAGGACAGTTACTTTGGAAGAGTAGGTTACAATTATGACTATAAATACTTTCTAAGCGGGTCTATTCGTACAGACGGTAATTCAAAATTCGCTGATGGTAACAAATGGGGTGTTTTTTATTCACTGGGAGGTTCCTGGAGTGTTCATCGTGAAAAATTCCTAGAGGATGTAAGTTGGATCGATAATTTAAAGCTTAGGGCGTCACAAGGGGAGTTGGGAAATGCCAATTTAGGAGATGGTGTATACTACCCATATCTTCCGCTCTTGGGTCTTGGTTATAATAACCAAAATGAGGCAGGGGTTTTAACGTCCTCATTAGGCTCTTCTGATTTGAAATGGGAAAAATCGGTACATACCGATGTTGCATTGGAATTTAGCCTTTTCCGTCGCTTGAGGGGATCGGTTGAGTATTTTAAAAAATTATCCAAGGATTTAATTTTCGCGGTGCCACTTCCCTTATCTGCCGGAGGAATAGTCTATGGCGATAGCCAACTGCAAAATGTGGGTGAGTTATATAACAAGGGGATTGAAATGTCCTTGACCTATGATATTATACAAAAGGAAGATTTTGGATGGTCTGCGACCATAAATGCTTCTACCATTCAAAACGAAATAACAAAATTACCTGAAGGACAAGAAACCATTTTAACGGATGACAACAAAAGACTTGAAGTAGGTAGAAGTCTATTTGATTATTATTTAAGGGATTGGTATGGTGTAGATCCTGCCGATGGGTCTGGGTTATATGTTGCAAATGATCCCACCGCCAGCGATGTTAGAACTATAGACGGCGTAGTCGTAACACCATTTGCCAATAACGCAAAAGAGGTTTACGCAGGTTCCGTTTTGCCGGATGTTTATGGATCTGTCAATTCTAATTTTAGATACAAGAACTTTAATTTCGATTTCTTGTTTACCTATCAGATCGGGGGAAATAATCTTGATAACAACTATGGGGATTTAATGTCTACTGGTACCTATGGAGCAGCGCTTCATACAGATATCTTAAATCGCTGGCAAGAGCCCGGTGATATCACTGATGTTCCTAGGGCAGATGCCACCATGGATGCACAATGGCAACAAACTTCAAACAGATTCCTAACGGATGCATCTTATTTAAGCTTGAGACAAATTAACGCTTCATATAATCTTCCGGATTCAATAAGCCAGAAAATAGGTGCCTCAAGTATAAGGTTCTTTGCGAACGCAGAGAATGTATTCAATCTCAACGCTCGAAAAGGCTTTAATCAGCAGCAGGATTATAGCGGAAACACATCCAATGTGTATATTCCAGCTAAATCATTTTCTTTTGGGCTAAACATAACCTTATAAAAATATAAATATGAAAAATATAATTATAAAACTAACCTTGGTCCTTCTTTTTAGTGTAGTGACCACTGGGTGTGATGATGAGTTTTTGGAAACCCAACCCACTAATCAAGTTTCTGCTGATCTTGCAGTGGAAACTACCGCAAATGGGATGATCCTTTTAAACGGATTACACAGGTCTTTGTATCACAAATTTTATACGCGTATAATTTTTAACGGTATTGGAAGTCAACTAATTATTAATGAACTGGCCGGTGATGATTTTGTTGATACCGGAAGTAATAATACTTGGACCACCGTTTATAAGTGGACAGCTTCTACAAGTGATACGGATTTGTTCACCGATTTTGCCTGGAGCTTTTATTACCACCTTATTGCCAATGCCAATATTCTCATCAATGGAATAGATGGAGCCACTGGAAGTCAGGCTGAAAGGGATTACATTAAAGGTCAAGCGTTGGTTTATAGGGCATTTGCGCACTATCAATTGGTTCAACTGTTTGCCGGGAGATATGATCAAGAAGGCGAAAACGCACAATTGGGTGTTCCTTACAAATTAAATACTGAAAATTTATTGGTGCCAAGGGATACGGTAGATAAAGTATACGAATTGTTGAATGCGGATTTGGATTTGGCCATTGAACTACTTGACGCAAAAAGTAGATTGAACAAATCGCACATTAATCAATCGGTCGCATTAGGAATTAAAGCTAGGGTAGCGCTTACTCAGGGTAGGTATGATGTAGCCATAACCAATGCCACTGAGGCCCTTGCCGATTTTACATTAATGAGTCAGGAAACTTATGCCGCAGGTTTCAAGAGCGATTCTGAAAATAACCCCGAATTTATGTGGGCTTCCCAAATAATTGCCGGTGATCAAGCAATTCCGTTTTCGGATTATGGCGCTTGGGTATCTAGGAACTTCAACGGGAATGCCGTTAGGGGGAATCCTAGGGCAATTACAAAAGTGTTGTATGATGAAATTTCGGCTACAGATGTTCGAAAAACATTATGGGACCCCACTGGTGAGCATCCTGATGTTGAATTGACAAGTAATCATAATAAGCACCCCTATACCAATCAAAAGTTTCTTGTGTTGGACATTGCCGACAGTAGAATTGATATTCCCTTGATGCGAGCTGCCGAAATGTATTTGATCATTGCAGAAGCCAATGCGCGTAAAGGTGGTGCAGACGGAGAAGCTGCCCAAGCCCTATTTAATTTGATTTCAACCAGAGATCTGGAATATACTTTATCTACCAATACCGGACAGGCATTGATAGATGAGATCATGATAAACAGAAGAGTTGAGCTTTGGGGCGAAGGTTTTAGATTTTATGATTTAAAACGTTTGAATCAGGATTTGGTCAGGGAAGTTGGTCCTGCCGATACCGGTACGCATCAAGCCTCATTCATAGGTAATGTTTCTTATGTGCCTGCAGGGGATAAAAGATGGGTGTTTTTGATTCCAAAATCGGAAATCGACGCCAATCCGTTAATAGAGCAAAATCCATTATAATAACCCAAGTTCTACCATTGGAAGGTGATAAGATCGGAGTTTAAAAGAAACTATCATCCTTATCCAAAATTTAAGTTTAAGCACTAGTAGAATAAGGTAATAAGCCCTGTGACCAATGCACTAACATCGTTGTTGTATTGTGAACGGGGTTTATAAAACAGCCAAACATTATCCAAGTTGATTTATCTCAAAAAGGTGTAGATCAATCTTCTATACCAGAATTTAAGTACAATTGAAAAACTGGGTTTTTAACAACTTTCCAATCCTATCTTAATACATAAACACCATCGAATGAAAAAATACTTAATACTAGGGATACTTTTTTTAAATATTTTGATCGGTTTTTCCCAGGAAGTTAAAAGAAACATGTCTATAAAAGACTTTTTAAGTATCCCTAGCATTTCCGATATCCAAATTTCCCCGGATGGCAACTCCCTACTTTACATTTTTACGGAAAGCAATTGGAATGCCAATAGGCAAATTAGTCATATTTGGCAAGTTGATAAAGATGGTAAAAATACAAAGCAACTAACCTTTGGGCTGGACAATGAAAGCGAGCCACTATGGTCTCCAGATGGAGAATGGATCAGCTTTTTAGCTAAAAGAAAGGAAGATAAGTACAGTCAAATTTATATAATGCCGACAGATGGTGGGGAGAGTAAGCGGCTTACGAATCATAAAACCTCTGTTTCCAATGTGAGCTGGTCGCCGGACAGCAAAAAACTTTATTTTACGGCTAACGACCCTTTTACAGTGGAAGAAGAAAATTTAAAAAGTGCTAAAATAGATGTGTATCCTTTTGAAGAAAACTACAAACAAAAACATTTGTGGGAGATAGATTTAGCAACCAATGAAAAAAAAATAACTTCGGGAAATTTTTCCATTCTAACCTATAGTCTTTCCAATGATGGAAATAGAATAGCAGTACATAAGTCTCCCAGTCCACTTTTGGACGACTCCTTTAAAAGTGAAATTTGGTTGATCAATAATGATGGAAGTGGTGAAATTCAACTTACGGACAACGGTGTTTCCGAAATTACAAATAACAGGCTATTTAAAACAGGGGCCCGAATTTCTCCCAACAATACATCCGTACTATTTACTGCTGCAGTGAACGGTAAAATGGAAGATTACTATAATAATAAATTATTCCTTTTGGCCAGCGATGGCAGCTCTGATATCGATTTGCTTACAAAAGATTTTCCTTATGAGGTTTCTGCCGCAGAATGGACTTCAGATGGCCGTAAGATAGTTTTAGTGGCAAATATGGGGTCACAATTCCAATTATGGCAGTACGAAACGTCTTCTAGAAAGTTGGTTCAGCTTACAGAAGGAAATCATTCCATAGGGCAGTGGACATATAGTCCCAACCAGGATGAGCATTTTGTTACCATTAAAACAATGGAAAATCCAGGGGAGATTTTCTCCTTTAAAAAGGGAAAACTAAAACAAATAACCCATCATAACGATTCACTAAAAGAAAAGTTCAATTTACCAAGACAGGAGGTTATTAGCTGGAAAGGAGAGGATGGAGTAACCGTGGAGGGAATGATCTACTATCCGCATAATTATAATCCTGAAAAAAAGTATCCATTGGTGGTGCAAACGCATGGGGGCCCTAGGGCTTCAGAAAAATACGGTATGTCCTTGCGCTACACTACCTATGTTCCAGTACTTACCGGAATGGAATATGTGGTGCTTCAACCAAACTATAGGGGGAGCACGGGTTATGGGGATGATTTCTTACGCGGAATGGTCGGCGGATATTATGACCAATCTCATCTCGATGTAATGACCGGAGTTGATTTTTTAATAGAAAAAGGTATAGCCGATCCGGAAAGAATGATAAAAATGGGCTGGAGTGCAGGAGGACATATGACCAATAAAATAATAACGTTTACCAACCGTTTTAAGGCCGCATCCTCCGGAGCTGGGGCAGTAAATTGGATAAGCATGTATTCCCAAAGCAATGTAAGATATAACAGAGATCCTTGGTTTGGGGGATCTCCTTGGCAAAAGGATGCACCAATTGAAGTTTATTGGAACCATTCTCCCTTAAAGGACATAAGTAATGTTGAAACGCCCACCCTTGTTATCGTAGGGGAAAATGACCCAGTGGTTCCAAAGGAACAATCGGTAGAATTGTTCCGAGCATTACAAAGCAACAATGTTCCATCACATTTATACATTGCTCCCAGAGAAGCTCATAGGTGGATGGAATTACAACATCGCTTGTATAAGATAAATGTTGAATTGGAGTGGTTTGCCAAATATGCGCTAAACAAGCCATATGAGTGGGAATATGTAAAATAACAGTGGTAAGGCCCTAGGTTTCAATTCGCGGATTACCAGAATGCTAATGGTGGATCAGACGATTTAAATTAAGGAGTTGATTTAATAAAATCGGTTTAAAAAATTATTCATTCAAGTAAAATAATAAATTATGGGCAAAGGGACTTTATTGATATTGATTAGTGTTTGTTTACTATCATGCTCGGGTAAAAAGGAAAGCATTGCCAAAGCACCCAACTTTGTTATTATTATGGCAGATGATCTTGGGTACGGGGATATTTCGTGTTATGGAAATCAAGTCACAAAGACCCCTAATATTGACCAACTTGCCAGGGAAGGAACCAGGTTTATAGATTTTCATTCCAATGGGGCAGTATGCAGCCCTACACGTGCAGCATTAATGACTGGAAAATACCAACAGCGTACAGGAATAGAGGGCGTGGTAACTTCCAAAAACCATAGGGATGTAGGCCTAGGGCTCAATGAAATTACCATAGCGGAAGAATTAAAAAAATATGATTATAATACCGGTATATATGGGAAGTGGCATTTAGGATATGCAAAGGAATTCAATCCCACGGAACAGGGTTTTGACGATTATGCCGGCTTTGTTAGTGGTGGTATAGATTATCATGCACATATTGATCAGGAGGGTAACCGTGACTGGTGGAAAGGAAATAAGATGGAGGATGAAAGTGGTTATGTCACAGATCTGATAACACAGTACGGATTAAAGTTTGTAAAAGAAAACAATCCCAAGGAAACCAACAAACCGTTCTTTTTATACCTACCGCACGAGTCCCCACATAGACCTTATCAAAGACGTATAGACCGAGTTCTGAGGGAGGTTGGTAAAGTGGGTAATCTGGCTGTTCAGGACAGCATTCAGGTCATTTACAAAGAAATGGTAGAGGTGATGGATGAGGGAATTGGTGAAATTATTGGTGCTCTAAAAGAAATTGGCGAGTATGAAAATACGGTAGTGATCTTCATATCCGATAATGGGGCCAATGAATACGGGAGTAATGGTGTTCTAAGAGGATTTAAAAATGAGGTTTATGAAGGTGGTAGCAGGGTGCCGGCCATTATTTCCTATCCCGGTCAGATAAAGGGAGGGACAATTAATTCCGAAACCGTTCTTACCATGGACCTACTTCCTACCGTGCTCGACTTTATTGGGGAGAAGCCCGAGGCTGCACAAATAGATGGTATCAGTATTAAGGACAACCTTCTTAATGCCTCCAGCTTACCGGAAAGGGATGTTTTTTTTGCGTATGAAGACTTAAGTTTTGTACGAAGTGGAAAATGGAAAATGGTTAGGATAACAGGGGAAAATGAATCTAATTATGAACTCTATGATCTATCAACCGATTTGTCCGAGAGCCATGATATTGGATCGGAGAATCCAGCTTTATTGAACGAAATGAAAATAAAGCTTTCAATGTGGGACACGGAAGTTAGAAAAGGGGTGAAGATGGTGACCCAATAACAAAACCTGTCTAATAAATTAATAGGAAGGTACTTATTGTAAGCGCAAGTGGTCAGCACACCAACATTCGGATTACTGAAACCTACTTCTATTTATAATACGCCTCTATGGCCAAATCTGAACTAAGTACAAGGCATTCATTATTGTCACTCTTGCTTTTTAAATAACGCAAAATTGCCCTAAGATCATTGGCGATAACCCTGGAGTTACCCAAATCGTCCAGGTAATTGGAAGGCAAGGCATGCCCATATAATACCAATAGTTCCTTATTTTTTATGGCTTGGTCTATGCGCGACATTATTTTTTCGATACTGTGATCTGAGGTTGATATATTACTTTCTATGCCAAAGCGTGCAAGATGTTGTTTGTCTACAGATGTATCGTACAAATCATTGTGATTATTGGTAAAGGCATAGTCGTACTCCGTATGCAATAAAGATAAAAATTCTGGACGCATATATGACATGGGCGTAACAAACCCATGAACAGGAATTCCATAGCTTTCAATCCTTTCTTTGGAATCCTTTAATTCCATCAGAACGGCTTCCCTATCAAGACTTGATGAATTGTTCATCTTGGGATGTGTGTGTGAATGCGATAAAATGCTTATTCCCTCCTCGGCATAAGATTTGTATAGTAGAGCTGTTTTTGAGTTCAGTTTATTCGTGGTGATGGCAAATGAAGGTTGCAAGCCAAATTCATCAAAAATGGATTTAACAAGGGAGTCGGTTGTATTTAGATCATCAAAAATGAAGCTGAATACAGCTTGTTTAGCAACTGTAACCTTCTTGAATGTTGGTTGTATGGTATTAGATCCAATTAAAAGGAAGAGGAGAAGTAAGGAGTAGATTCTCATAGGCTAATGGGTATTCTCTAGCCAAAGCCTCGACCTCGGTTTCATTTTCAGTGTTCCTGATGCCGTATCCAATTTTTGACCCGTAAAAGCATCCAAAAGGTCATCGACTTCCAATCCGTTTAATTGAAGTTCCACTTCTTCCTTGTTGTAATTGTGTAAAATGAGGTCTCCATTTTCCATGGGTTGCATGGTGATTCTGGTGGGCGCATTAAGTTCAATTTTTAATTGTTCGTTAAAGGCAGTGCGAATTACATTGGCCCAGGAAGTGGGTAGATCTAGTAGACCCAGTGGGCGAGGGCAGAGCAACACTTCCCCTACAGCCTTAAAATCGGCTTCGGAAAAGGTATGGGTATTTAAAACATATACCTGCCCATCTTTGCTTTTGGTCAGGTAAGGTATGGTGCTGTTGCCCGATTTCACTTCCAACAAAGCAGTGGCTTTTTTAATTTCCATGGTGGCCTCAATGTCCAACGGCCTTTCCAAAGTAGTTTCACTTCCATCCAAAATTATTTTCTCCGCACTTACTACCCCAACCTCCGGCTTTAGGATACCGGCCAATTTGGACAGTTTCTTGTTGTCGTCTACGGTTGCCAAAAATCCTGCTGTCATAATAATTCTTTTTCCTTGCTTGTGCGATGCCACTACCTTGCCCACAATGTTGGGATCGGCGGCAGCTTGGGTGGGTAAAAAGATGGTCGCTGCGTCTTCGGGATAGTATGCCGTTGGTATCAAGGGAATCCCAAACATGCCTATAAAGTCCATAATGTACAGATCGCCACCTGCGTCACTATGTGGGGGTTTATATCCGGCTACTCCATGAATTGGAGAGGTCTTTAGGGTTTTGGCCAGCCTTGCCAATTTTTCAAAATCCATTCGTAACAGATGATGTCCCGCATGGCCATTTACAAAACTCCCATAATTAAACATAACCAATTCGTTGGCCCCGGCAAGTACTGATTGATACGCCTGCTCTACAAAATCCAATGCATCGCAGTCACCATGATCAAACCAGGCTCCTCCGATCTTCTTACCCGCCAGTGACTTGATCCAACTATAATTCACAAAGCCTTCATAAGGTTGTACAAATCCAAACCGCTGGGTGTATTGTCCCCGTGTTTCCGTTCCTACCCAAACTTCGTCGAATAATTTTGGGCCGGTTTCCACATCATACCCGAACATGTGAAAACGATCGTACCACTGTGGATATTTAATGATCATGTGTATATCTGGATTAATGGACTTGGCCGGATCTATGAAAATAGAGGATGCTAATTCTGTCATCAATTGTCTGCGGTAATCGGACCAGCTGCGGTCTCCTTTGGCGGCCTTTGATTCCAAGCTGATATCTCCCGTACACAAAAAATCATCCACAATAAAGGTGTCAAAAATAGGAGCTGCGTCCAACATCACTTTCTTCATGTCCTGTTGGGTCTTTGGATTCTGCCAATTGAACCAACCGAGTTCGCCCTCCTGCTTTACCCCAATATCACCTCCGGGGACCGTGGCAATTCCGCCAACCACTTCAAAGCCGTTTTGAGTAAAATATGTTGTGGTCTCGGCCAACAGACTTGGTGCGACAACCAAACCACCACGGTAGACTTCCAAATACACTTTGGTGATGCCATTGGCCATCATGAGCGAAGTGGCTTCCCTTCTTCCTTCAGGGGTAGAAAGCAAGCGCTCCACAGAATGTGCGGTGATATATACGCTCAGCTTTAAATAGTCCTGATGAAGTTTGGCAAAACGGAAATTGTCATCCATTGCTGCGCTCGATTGGGAAAACCCTGAAACGGATAGGGTTAGCATTAATCCGGAAATAAATAGTGTTCTTATTAGATGGTTGGTTCTGGTCATGGATAAAATTAGGTCTGTTTTAAAAACCTCAATTTATGGAATAAAAAGCTGCTATAATTGGTAAATATTACCGAAACCTGACTTATGGTTACCCCATTTAGGGAGATTAAGTAGATTATAAATAATGAAACCTTGTGAATACCTAATTCCAAAATAACATGTGTTCAATGGATTTTTAATTGTTCATGAGTTGATAAGGGTAATGTTTTCCGGTCGAGCCAGCCTACCTGCCGGTAGGCCTGCCTTCTGGCAAGGTCGTCGCATCCCGATGGTTATCGGGAGAGACCTCATTTTACTGTTATAAGGGTCCTATTAGATACCTAAGTTGTTTTCTGTTTCTATTTTTATAGATATTAATGCTTTTGGATTTTTCCAACAATGGTTTCTAGGGCACTTTTTACTTTGTCAATTGCACCTGTTACTGCAAGATCTACAGTATTTGCCTGATTTGTGACGGCAATGGGTTGTCTGCCTTCAAGTCTGGCTTCCAATAGGCACGAGATATCATTGAATCCATCCTTTTTTCCATTTTCATCTTTCAAGTGTACCTCTATTCTACTAATATGGGATTCGAACCTTTCTAAGGCTTCGTTGATTTGAGAAGTAAAAAAATCGGCACTTCTTTCTTCTCCATTAAGCGTTTTATCGGTATTTATTTTAACTATCATGTTTTACAGTTTTAATGTTTTTTTAGCATTAGTTTCTAAAGGGCTATTTAGATTCCCTAAATAGCCTTTTAGTTCTTTGTTATGTATTCCTATTTCCATTATGGATAGGAAGTTTTAGTTCTTTTGGTCATCTCCTGGTCTCGGGGACTTAAATACATCCATTCCCTCTTTTCTATACTCCACCACTTGTTCCTTTATAAATTCACGGAACTCCCTGTTGCTCTGTCCAGCCTGTTTAGAGAATTCAGCTACTGTTTTGGTTATTCCTCTTAACTTGGTGTTCAAAAATGTTTTACTCATATGTACTAGTTTAAATTGTTAAGATGCAGTATACAGGTTTAATAGTGGAACCTTACCAATACTGTCTTAAAATCCATAGATTTACTTAACAATGGCCTATTCTATTGCTGTTCTTGTTAAAAAATCTCTTATATAGAACCATGGAAGAGCGCAAATTATCCAATTTCCAAAAATCAATTTCGCGATATCCTTTTTCTTCAGCACCTACAATGGCAGTCCTACCAGAAGGTGGATTCCAAATAGTGGAGGGATTTATTTCAACATATACATTGTATAGTCCATAGCTGCTGTGTAACCTATAACCAACAGTAGCGAATAGTTGGAAATAATTGGTAACTTTAAATGTTCCACCAATTATTTTAGAAAATGAAAAATTCCAAAAACACGGATGCCGAAATCCAAGGTTCCAGAAGGGCCTTTATTTCCAAGACCGCGATGGCTACTGTGGCCTTGCCACTCATGCCCAACTCCATGACCGCCGCTTTTGAAAATATGGTACCAACCTCAAAACCTTTCCCAATGAATTCAGAACTCCAGAAAAGCCAAATAGGTCAATACGGCCCTTGGTTGGCTGATCAGATGCAAGATCCGCCCAAATTGTCGTTCCGGAACGATCATTGGTCCAAAATTGAGGATTGGAAACCAAGCGCACATGCCAAGGCCGAAGAACAGATAGCAGAGCCTTTGATAAAGGATAATATTACCGTTACCCTTAAAAGGAAATTTAACTACGACGGACTCGACATTGAGGAACTTACCTGGAAATTGCCCTACGGAAGGGATGTGGAAGCTATTTTTTTAAAACCCGAAAACAGTACAGGGATGTTGCCCGCTGTTTTGGCCTTGCACGACCATGGCGGCCAGAAATACTTTGGCAAAAGAAAGATCACCAAGACTTCCGACAATCAGCACTTGCTCATGGAAGCACACCAACAAAGCTATTATGAGGGTAGGGCATGGGCCAACGAGATAGCCAAGAGGGGTTATGCCGTTTTGGTACATGACGCCTTTTCCTTTGCCAGCCGGCGGGTGTTTTACCAGGATATGGCCGGTATTGAATGGGGAGCATTGAAAGCGGAGGGACGTACAGATGAAAATGCAGAAGATGTCAGGAACATAGAAGCCTATAACGAATGGGCCGGCCACCACGAACACCTAATGGCGAAGTCCCTCTTCTCCGCGGGCACCTCATACCCCGGTATGGTGTTGGCGGAAGACCGTATTGCCTTGGATATTCTGAGTGCCAGAAAAGACGTGGATGCGGATCGTATTGGTTGCAGTGGACTCTCGGGCGGTGGACTCCGTACAGTTTATTTGGGAGGCATGGATGCTAGGATAAAATGTGCCGTTTGCGTAGGGTTTATGACCACTTGGAAAGATTTTTTACTGAACAAGGCGTACACCCACACCTGGATGACTTATACCCCGGGCTTGGCAAATTATCTGGATTTCCCTGAAATTATGGGGCTTCGCGTACCACTTCCTACCATGGTCCAGAGCAATAACCAGGACCAACTGTTCACCTTGCCAGAAATGAAAAAAGCCGATGGGATACTCGCTTCGGTCTTTTCAAAAGCCGGCCATCCCGAGAAATATAGCGGCAAATTCTATGATGGTGGACATAAGTTTGATATTCAGATGCAAACCGATGCGTTTAATTGGTTCGATACCTGGTTGGGGAAATAAGCAGTTTTATTAAAGAACATAACCATAAGTCAGGCCCACCGCTGGCGCGAGCCTGCCTATCGGTCGATAGGCAGGCTCGCACCTTTTATTGTCATTTGGTTTTTTTATAGATCAATTATATAAAGCTACTATACTTTTTAGTGTAATTCCATTAAAGCAATCGTCTATACATCCTTTTTCAACATAGCCGCAGGTAGAGATTAATCCATTATTCTCGGATTCAAAGTATGATGTGGAATTTTTTCTTTTTATTAACCATTCCTGTTTGGCCTTGTTATATATTTCATCTAAGGTTAATGCAGTGTAGGCACTGGTATGTTGGTGTTCATCACTATTAATTTCATTTTCAATCTCGGTCCATTCCAATTGGTCTACAGGTACAAATTCTTCTGCTCCGGAGGTGTATCTAAAAGCCCTTTCTATAATTACCCCGTTTGAAACTGTAATAGTTGTTTCCCACCCATAAGTTGTCAAAATAGACCCACTGGATACCACATACTTATATGAATTATTCGATGATGCCTTAAAATCCAACCAGGCTTCGTGGCTACTTTCAAAATCATTTTCATAGTTGATATCATCATCGTTGGAACAAGACGATATTGAGACGCCAATTAATAATGATACTATAAAATAAATTTTGTTTTTCATGGTCTATTTTTTTTAGTAGATAGGATATGCACCTATTGGTTGCGTCAAATTTTTGTGGACGTTCCAGCTGTTAGTTGCATAGGGGGGAAGAAACAATTGCCATTGCATAAAACTCTTGGCGGTAGCCTATAACCCCACCGCTGGCGCGAGCCTGCCTACCGGCAGACAGGCGGAGTCGAAGGGTCATACAAGCAAAGAAACCGAAGGTTCATGAATACCTTGAAATAACAAGCAGAAATCAATGAACTAAATCGAATATTCATGAAAACCGATCTAAAAATAGTAAAGCTAAACGGCAAACCTCAAATGAAATATCCTAAGGGGCTAGGCTGACCCCCACATTGGACAATAGGAAAGTATAGCCATAAAAAAAAGCAGTTCGGTGAAAGAACTGCTTTTAAATAGGGTTAAAAGGATTTGTAGTTTATCCTTTTACCGTTACTTTTTCTACGACTATAGATTTTACACCATTTTTATCGACCACTTTTCCGGTTACTTCAACCATTTCAGCAGCGTGCGAAATTACTTCTTTATAGGCGTCAGCTGCGTTGTGGTCTTCCACCAAAAGATAAACCATTCCGTCTTCGCTGAGAATTCCGGCAGGTAATCCTTTATCCAAACAGGCTTGGGCACATTTTTTGTGGCCTTGCCCTGTAGCATCTTGCGTAACATAACAAGATAGGTCCAAAACTTCTCCTTTTATAGTTTCACTGCTTTGGGCAAAAGCATTGGTAGAGAACATGAAAAGAAAAGCCATCACTAATAATCCGAAATAATGAGTTTTTGTATGTTTCATAGTATATGATTTTGTTAAACAAGCTTCCTTTAAAATTACAATTTAAATGGCATTTATTGGAATAATTGTTAAGAAATTATGGTGCGATAGGTAGAATTGTTTTCCAGAAACTTTAAAAAAAATTATTAGCTTAGTTACACATTATAAGCATTTTAGGTCTATTTTTCTTAAAATAGCTGCTTTTTGAATCTAAAATTATGAGTACTAGGTTAAAGATTGTCCTTGCGTTATTTATAGTCGTCCTGATTCTTCAACTTCCTGTGTTTAATCCTGAAAAAAATTATGTCGACGCTGATACCCATGTGGACATAACAGATAAGTACGAGGTGCCAATGGCTATCCAAATGGATCTGTATGTGGCTTGTTATAATTGCCATTCCAATTATACAGAAGATTATCCGTGGTATTATAATATACAACCCGTAAGCTGGTGGATGAACGGCCATATTAAGAAGGCCAAACAGGCCTTGAATTTCTCCGAATTTGCCACCTATCCGCCAGATACTGCTGCCAAGAAATTCGAAAACCTTCACAAGGTCATGAAAGAGCAAAGCATGCCGCTTAAATCGTACCTTTTGCTGCATGATGAAGCTAAACTAACGGACGATCAATACCAACATATTGCCGACTGGGCAAAGGAAACACAGAAGAAAGTGGAGAACGAAATTGATTCAACCAAAACCTTTTAAACAAGACAATTTTTGTTAAGGTGCCCCATTTGTAAGTAAAAAGGGGAAATAAGCAGCTACTATAATTTAGTTCCTTGGATTAAAATGGAAGATTTGATCGACTTTTCTTTGAGATGCAGGAACTTTTTTCGCTCCTCGTCATTTTTAAAATTATCAAAGTCTTCTTGCGTATTAAATTCCACCAAATGGATTTCATAAGGGGTCTCCATATTTTTTTCAATTACGGATTCCTCTGTGGGTCTAATCCGTAGGGTAAGTCTACCATTATATTTTAAAATAGTGGGAATGGCAGGTTCCTTGGACTGATGAAATATTTCTTCCTGTCCGGCTATAACGTAAATAAGTTGTGTTATGTAGATCATAGAATCAAGGGTGATTTTAATGTGGGTTAAATACAACAATATGCCAAGAGGGGAGGGCCAGGGCTGTTTAGGTGTTAGCTACAGTTTTATTGGCTCAATTGTTCAATCATTTTGTTAGCATAATCAATCTGACGTTGGTCATCGCTTGTTGCCATCTCGGTTACTTTTTTGAAATATTCAACCGCCATTTCGTTATTTCCACTTGTTCTGTAGTATTGTGCCAATCCAAAATACCCGCCAAAATAATTCGGAAAATTTGTTTTAACCAACTCGAACACTTTTAGTGTTTTTTCGGGTTCTTTTTTCAAATAACTAAAACCTAAACTGACTAAATCTTTTTCTACAATATCAAATTTAGTAGGGTCCGATTTTAGTTGACTAAACTTGTTTGTAATATTTTCTATTCCATTATCTTCAATGTCTTTATCAAGTAATATGTCAGCAGGAATAGGAATTTTACCATCGGAAAAATAACTAGCCAAAAAATAGGCTTTACGGCCCAGTCCACCATAATCTTGGGTATTGGTAAAAATTGCTACTGTAATCTTCTCTGAAGGAATCCGTAGGGAATAATTTAAGAAACCGGTAGTACTACCGCCATGCATTAAATACTTTCTATCATTTTTAATGTCGATCTGCCACCCAAACCCATAGCCTTTTCCATCGGTTTTTCCATGTTCGTCCCAACTTGAAAAGGCATCGTTTCTCAAATCTGTTTTTACAAGCGTTTCATCATATAAACTTTTATCCCAATGCACATAATCACTAACAGAGGAGTAAACACCACCATCGCCTTGAATGGCCGACCAAGTACTTTGGTCCTTATTTTCATATATGCTGTCATTGAATTTATAACCATAGGCACGATTTTTAATAGGTACCCCTTTTAGGTAAATAGTGCTATTGGCCATACCTGTTTTTTCAAAAATCTCCTTATCCATAAATTCTTTAAAAGTTTTACCGGACACCCGTTCTATAATCATCGCCAAAACAGCATAACCCGAATTACTGTATTGGTATTTGGAATTTGCCGGAAACAAAAGGCTGTCTTGCGCTATTAGAAGATTGAGCACATCTTTATCAACAAGCTGTTTTTCTCCTTCTTCTGTATATAATTTGTCGTAAGCTCGTAAACCTGATCTGTGCGACAATAAATTTTTTATGGTAATGTCTTTCCCATATTCCGAGAATTCGGGAATTACTTCTGTGAGTTTGGTGTTATAAGTTAGTTTTCCTTGATGTATTAAAACCAAAATTCCCATTGCAGTAAACTGCTTTGTTACAGACGCTAGTCTATAATTGGTTTCACAAGTGGCAAGGATTTTATTTTCCAAATCGGCATAGCCAAAACTTTGACACTCTTTTATGTTACCATCTTTTATGACAACAAAACTTGCGCTTGGCTTTTCGCCAATATAATCTTGGAACAGAAAATTGATTACATCTTGTTTGCTCTCCTTCTTTTCCACCAGTTGTTCGGAAGGCTTACACCCACAAATTAGGATTAAAAAGACTAAAGTTAAAGAGGAGTACTTCATTTTTTTAAACTTTACGTTAAGTAAGGTGGTTTAAACCATATATTGATTTTACCTTAATATGACTTAAATATCGGCTATTCTTCAGACCTATCCGAAAGTGCATCAAATTTTGCTTTCATCGTAGGATTGCCGTGGGTCAATTTTTTTATGGTTAGATCATCCGCTTTATTATTCGCCAGGCGGAGGTTGTTCTCCGATGATAACAGTGCGTCTTTTGTTTTTTGAAGATGACTAATTGTTTTGTCTATTTCATCAATGGCAGTTTTGAATTTGCGACTTGC
Organism: Arenibacter sp. F26102; assembly: GCF_023015865.1. Taxonomy (GTDB): domain Bacteria; phylum Bacteroidota; class Bacteroidia; order Flavobacteriales; family Flavobacteriaceae; genus Arenibacter. The sequence goes on from NZ_JALKBC010000012.1 coordinate 99,131, forward strand.
CAAATCGTAGTTATAGGCAAAACCTTTTCTAAAGGCATCAATCTTTTCTTCAAAATTGGTAATATCCACATTTTGATTTCTCATCAAATTTAATTCTGCTTTGTACTTCAAGGAATTCATTGCTGCATTACGCAGTAGTGTTATTATTGGTATGAAGAATTGAGGCCGTACTACATACATTTTTTCAAATCTATGTGAAACATCAACTATTCCGGTATTATAAAATTCATTTTCCGATTCCAGGAGCGATACTAAAACGGCATATTCGCAATTCTTATCTTTACGATCCTTGTCAAGTTTAGCAAAGAAATCCTCATTTCTTTTTTTTGTCGCGGTTTCATCATTTTCATTTTTCATTTCGAACATAATGGAAATGATTTCATTACCGGCATCATCAGTTTCTCTATAGATAAAATCGCCCTTATTACCACTTTTAGAATCATTGTCTTTTTCAAAGTAGGCGTTTTGAAAAGCGGTTGCTCTAAGTTTGTTGAATTCCGTTTCACAATGTTGTTCCAAAGTTTCGCCAACCATTTTCGTAGAAAGTTTCTGTTTAAAGTCTTTTAAACGAGCAATTTCATCGTCTTTCATTTTGATGGTTTCATCCTTTGCGATAAGTCTGTTGCTAAACTGTTCCTTAATCGACTTTTCAAGTAACTGTGTCTCGGTTTCTTTAATCTTCAAATTATTAGCAAGATTGTCACGTTCTTTTTCAATGATTTTAACCGCCTCTGAGACCGACAGTTTTTTATCCATTTCCGCATTTTGGATTCTGGATTTCATTTCAGCGATTTCCGCTTCTTTTTTTGCCAACTTATCAGCTAAATCGGCATCACTGTTAGCTTTTAGTAGCGTTAGCTCATTGTTTTTTTTGGCAAGCTGTTCTTGTAATGCGTTTCTAATGTTAGCCTCTGCAAGCTTAACGGCACTTTCCTTTTCCTTCTCTGCAAGAGCCAGACGATTATTTAGTTCTTCTTCAAATTGATGGTCTCTAACTTGTTTAAGAATATCAGCAAAACCAGCCTCATCCACTTTAAAAGCCTTTTTACAATTTGGACAAATAATTTCGTTCATGTTCTATCTTTTTTTAATGCACCACGTTTCCTGTAAGGCGTCGTAGCTATTCCGCAGGGCAACAATGTTCTCATACATAATGTTACCGCACGGTCATTTTCTTTCATTAATGACTGTCAGTGTTGGCAAAGACATACTCATTTACAATTTTAGGTTTCGTTTTGGCTTGTGTGAATTGCAAAAGTATATTCCTTTTAGGGCTGGGTTAATTAATGATTTCTAATATTCGAACATAATTATCCAATCCTCCAATTTTTACAGTATCTCCAACAGATTTTCCTTTTAAGGCAATGCCTAAAGGTGTTTTAATATTTATTTTCTGAATTCCATTGGACTTTTCAAGTTTTGAAACAGTTTGTTCCACTAAATGAACTGTCAAATCCTTATCATTATTTAAATATTTTACTTTCACTTTACTATTAACAGTAATGGTTTCTTTAAATAATTCTGTTTGAATTTCCTCTTTTTTACTTAAAGCTTCTATTGATTCTTTTAAATTCGTACGAAGGTTTGGGGAAACTTTTGAAAGTTCATTTTCAATTATCGTTATATTATCTGTAAATGCTAATCCTGTTTTGGATTTATCCTCAAAAATTGAAGGACTGCCATTTTCAATACTCTTAATGAACTCAACTAATTTTTTTGTTTCTTTTTGAGGGTTTCGCCACCAATTTGTGCTCCATATTCTGTGAAATATAAAACCATGTCCTTCAAGAATTTTTTGCCTGTGCCTATCATGTAAATATGCTTCTTGACTTGAATGATAAGCAGCACCATCGCATTCAATGGCAATTTTCGGAAGTCCAATATGTTTCGTGTCATAAACCATATCAATCCTAAAACCTGCAAATTGAAGTTGGGGAATAATATTTGTTTCGTCAAAATGTTCGGTTAATGCTTCATAAACTTCTTCCTCAAATGGCGATTCGAGGTCTTCGTTTAAATTGTCAATTGAAGTGCTTTTTGCAGAATTTTCAGCAAGAGTATTCAAGACTGAAATTCTTGCATCATTATCACCATCACTAACAGCTTTTGAATAAGCTAAATATGCATACAAAGCACCTCTTCTATTATTTGAACCTTCACTTAATAAATGCTCTTTATAGTTTAAAAAAACGTCCTCGGGAATAGAAGTACAAACATATACTTTGTATTTGGCTCTTGTAACAATAACATTTAAAAGTTTATACCCTTTTTGATGATTAATTGAACCAAAGCGTTGGGCAAATTTCCCTTCTTTATTGATGCCATAAGTTGTTGAAAGAATTATCACATCTCTTTCGTCTCCTTGTATGTTTTCTAAATTTTTGACAAAAAATCCGTTTTCTTCGAGCTCTATAATTTTATCGTTAAAGTCCCTATGTTTTTCAAATTTTCTTCTTTCATTGATCTTTCCAAGAATTAGGTTTCGTTGATTGATGTTAAAAGTTGCAACCCCAACTGTTGGATATTTTCCGTTTGGAAGCCTTGAAATGTTGTTATCGATAATTGAAAGAATGGTTTCAGCCTCTGCATCATTGGAATTATCCGAATATGTTCCATTTACGGGAACATAATTTATTGGTACATATTCAAAACTGTTTGGAAGTGGTTTTAACCGTTGATTATAAAAAGCATAATTTGAGTAATCGATAAGATAAGGATGTCTTGAGCGGTAATGAAAATCTAAATGTTTTTTCTCAAAACCTAATTCAGATGCAAAATCAAGCAATGATTCACAATCTGAAAGAGAATTACTTATATCGTTTTTAATCTTATCTATTTCATCTTCAAATTCATCCTCATCATCAATTACTCCATCAAATATTTTGCTGAAATAATTTGAGGGTGGCATTTGGTGTTCGTCTCCTGCAATTATAATTTGTTTCCCTTTTAGAAGTGCTGGTAAATTGTCTTCTAATTTCAATTGACTTGCTTCATCAAACATGACTATATCGAAATATTGATTTTGCCCTTTAAAGAGGTTGCTTGCGACGTCTGGAGTTGTTAGAATAATGGGAAAGAAAGTAGTGAATAAATCCATATCCAACTTTACAATTTCTCGTAAGGATAATCTTTTATGGCGCTTTCCAGCTCGTTTGTTGTACAGATTTTCAACAGCTAAATTTGGATGTTTATTATCAAATTCTCTAGTTGCATCTATTTGTTTTGAAAACCAATACTCTCTAATGTATTTAATCTGTTCTTTTTCGAGTTCGGACAAAGATTTTCCCAATTCAATATGATCGTTGTCATTTGTTGGTAAATCTATATTTGCAGAATTTACAAGCATAGAATTAAGGTAGAAAATCAAAAATGTTTTCCTCCAATTTGTTTTTTCCTTTAATTGGTCAATGATTGATTTATGCTCGGCAGATAATAAATTGTAAAATTGAAACCACTTAAACTCAATAGAAAAAAGGTCATTTTCGTTTGCAAAAAAGCATTCTTTTGAATCAATTAAAGTCTGGATTTGAGAACTTAATGTATTGTGTAAATTGCCATTTAATTGATTATTTGTCCAATTTTGTTCTTTTATTTTAGTCTTTAGGCTTGTAAAGCTTGCTTTTATCGTTTGTAGGAGTTCTGTGTCAAATTCCTTTTGAGTAGATTCAAGTAAATTAAGAAATTTGTATTCATTCTGTATTTTCGATTGAAATTCATTTTCTATTCTCTCAATAATTAACTTATACTTTTTTAGAATATTTTGATTCTCTTTGATTGAAATAGAAAAATTAATATTTTCAAAGTCCTTACTATTGTTTATTCTTGATGAATAATCTTTAAAAAGGGAACTTAATAATTTTTGGTCATTAAGTGTAGTCTTCTTTTCTTTTGAGAAGATGGAAAAGGTTTTGAATAATAAGCTATTTGTTTTTTCCTGATTTAAAAACTCATTGTTTGTTTCGTGTTTTTTTAGAAGGTTTTGGATAGAAGTCTCAATATCACAGATTGCGGTTTTTTGCAAGTTAAATTGCGCATTTCTTATTTTGTAATATTCTAATTCATAACGTGATATGTTATCTAATAATGACTTTAATTCCTTTTTATAGATTGAATAATCTTCTTCGATCTGCTGTTCTATAATAAATGGATTGTCTCCAACTAATTTTGTAGAGTTTATAAATGAAAGTTTTAAATGAGGTTTATATTCATCATATAAATTCTGTCCTTTCCGAATTAGTTCAAGTAATTGATTGAGTTCTGCTGATTCATAACTGAAAGAATCTTTCGGTAAATCAAGATTGTATTCTTCAGAATTGTCTTTTAATTCAGATAATAGAGTCCCGACAATATGAGTCCAATTTTTATTGCCGACTAAATTTTCACCTAATTTTTTATGTCGCTTATTTATTGAATCAATTAAAGTTTTTGATTTTTCAATAATGTTATCTAAAGATTCTTTAGAATGAGTGTATCTATATCTGCGATATGAAGAATTATCTACTCTATCTCGAACGGAATCAACGGCCAATCTTCTGTCTTTAACAATGTCTTTTAAAAGAACGCATTGATAATTAAGACCTTTATCATTTAGTGCATTATAAAGAACCTCTAAAGCCGTACGCTTTTCGCAAACCACAATTGTCTTTTTTTGATTTTCTAAAGCGTTTACTAAAATGGCTGTAAGGGATTGACTTTTTCCTGTTCCCGGAGGTCCTTGTATTAAAATGTTTCGAGAAGCTTTTAACGCATGTAGAATTCCTTGTTGTGAAGGGTCTGTTTCAACGGATGAAATTGGCTGAAATGAGTGTTCTTCCATATCCTCAAGGTCAATGGTAGCTCCTTTAAGTTCAAGTAAATTACCATAATCGTGTATTATGTTTTGTTTTTGAACTTCAAATATTGAAAAAAGCCCTCCAAAATCAATAAATGAATTATTAGATGTTAATGGTAGTTTTTCGTAATGGTTTTTTTCAGGAATGGATTTTATTTCATCAAGTTTTTTCTCAAATGTTTCGCGTAAATCGTTTGGAGTTGAACTATTTATTGATTCTATGATATTTACACATATATCTAAAAGTTCGGCTCTGTCGATTATTCCATCATCCAAATGTTCAGTAGAAATTTGATCAATCTCAATTTTTGAATCATTTTGTAAATGATTTATAAGAACTTCATTTATGTAGATTGGATCATCCTCGTTTCGAAGTATTTCCCAAGTATTGAATTCTTTGGTTCTTCTAATTCGTAATGACCAGATTAAAATAGGAGCAACAGTTAGTTTGTTATCTGATTGATCTCGTCTTACAAGTATTGGAAATCCAAAGCCAAATGTATTTATTCCTTTTTCAGATTCTATTGCATCGGTTTGATTAATTAAATTTTCAAAAGACTTGGTGATTTTGACAAGTTGTGTTTGGTCTTCCTCAAAAAGCGAGTTAAGGTCCGGAACATTATCTTTCCAACTAATTTTGAACTTTAGAGGTAATTCCGTTAATAAAGAATTGATGAAGTTCTTAGGAAGATTTTCGTCTATATGAGATAATCTTGTTAAGTCAAATTTATATCTTGAACGAGCTGGAATTGCATTTAAATGGACACCTCTTCGACTACCAACTTTAAGTCGGTTTTGTAATTCAATCAGTAGCTTTTCGGTAATCTCCATATTTTTTGGTTGATTTTAGGTCAATTAAAATAAGCTCTCATTTTTAATTTTATTTGCGGCTTTCCGCATTTTTGATCGAGCTTAGAAAATAAGCCAAATATGCGGTTTGTGTGGTTGGCTTTTTAAGCATAGCATACAACGTGTTTGTATAAGATTAATTGCGTAGTTTAAGCAACAAATTTAGCCAACAAACCACATAGAAAATGCGAGGATTTTCGTTAATAGGTTTGTACTATTAATTAATTTTATACAGTGTTTACTCCAGAAATTCATTTAACATATTGATTGTATTTGTCAGCAAACTCCTCAGAGTATTCCGCATTACTAAATAAAAAAACCTCAAAAACTCCAGTGTTGCTCTTGAAAGTCAATTCTCCATATCGTGCTATGGGAATTTTATAATTATCTTTAAATCTTCTGTCAGGTGTTCCGTCTTTGTTTACTTTTGCCCAAGTTTCTCCGACGATTTTACTGTCTTTAGGTATTTTTTCAGTTTCGAGAAAATTCATAGATTCATATGTTATATCTAAATTATCAATTTCTATAAGTCCGAAATTTTCCTTATTATTAAATAGTGCAGCAAAACCTGGATATATGTAAATATTGCTGCCATTTTGATTTTGAAAGCACATAGCCTCATAAATAGAATTTAAAAATGGTATTTTCTGGTAACTTATTTTTGTAGGCTTACGTTCAATGCTTCTGTTGGCAGAAGACCGATTGTCCTCATTTGGAATTGCGCTTGTCATATCCCATATAATAGAAGACTTTAATAAATTATCAAATGCAAGTTTTAGTTTCAAATACTTTTCATCGAGGACTCTATCCATATGAATTTCTATATCAATATGGCATTCTTTAACTTGTTTTTTTAAATTACCTAAATATTCCTTTTTCTCTAGATAATCGTTATCAAACCATTTTATTAAAAATCCAATTAAAAATACTTTTGATATTATTCTTAAAGTATTTGAATTTTTCACCTTACTTTCAAGTTGTAAAATTTCTTTTTTAATTGCAACCATTTCTTTATTTGCTGCAACTAATGTTTCTTTTAATTCTACTAAACCTTGTGTAGTAACTTCTGAAGCATTTTTACTTTTGATTTCGCCTCTTAAATTATCTGGAAGGAAATAATTTTCAGTTTGTGGAGATTCGTTTAAGGGTTTTTCAGGAGTTGAATTGTTGGAATTCCAATTCGTAATATTTTTTCTGTCATAAATTCCTGTTCCAGGAATTCCGGTGTTTAAATAAGCTCCATCTTTATTTAGGTTAACATTAAATCCATTTATTCCTAAAGTGGTACTTATTCCACTGGCACTAAAGTTTACATAAAACCCCGGAAATAGTTTTTGTCTTCTTCTAAATTTTAATCCCATAATTTTTTGTTATATTGGTGCTAAAGGTCTTGTATATGAAAAGTAGCAGATTTTTAAGCACTAATTTTTCGGTTTATAACTGACCTTATTTTTATTATTTATCTTTTGTTTAAGCACCAAAACCGCTATTTTTTATATACGTTGTTGGGCGTTCGTTATTTTTATTCCGTCAAAGAAATAGTTCAAAATATACTTATCAAACTCATCTAAATTATTTGTCCTTTCGATAGTCATTTCTTTACCAATTTCATTAAGTTGTTCAACTACACTATGAATTGTCAATTCGTTATTATAAAAATCAATAACATTAGATTCGTGTAATTTTTTTGATATCATTCGCGGTAAACCATATTCCTCTAATTGAAACACAACCTTTGGAAGAAAAGCGTGAGAACACCGCTTTATGAATTTTGAAATATCATATTGTTTGTCCTTTAAGATTCTTTTTTGCAAGGTGTTTAAGTCATTTAATAAGGCTGAAAATTTATATGTTACGTTTCTTTCCAAAAGGAAGAATTTATCAATACCTACGTCATAATCTTCAAGTTCTTTCAATAATTCAGGAATAGATTTACGCCAATTATATGCCATTATCTTAATGAATTCAACGAATATTTTATAGCCTGTATCCCAATTTCCTGGTTGTAATTTTATAACTTTATACAACAGTCTATCCCAATTTTCAGGTTTAAATTCATTCAAATAATATAATCCATTCCATTCATCAGGATTTGTTGTTAAGTCAATAGCAATTGTCTTGATTAATTCAGAATTGCTTGATTGAAATGCAGATTCTGCCTTTAGGTCCTCATATACTTGAACGCCTATAAGTTCACCCATTTCATCATTATAGATTTTCAATTTTGCAACTTGTTCTTTAGTTAGCAATCCTTCGTATTTCGTGTCGTCTAAATCTCCTAATATTTCATCCGGGAATGGAATATCTAATTGTGTTTGACCTTCAATTGGCGGTTGTTCTAAAATGTAGATTTTGCCAATAAAGTGTTTAAACATTCTTCCACCTCTACCAATAATATTTTTGTAAGTGAAGTCATCTAGTTTTGCACTTCCTTTTCTATTACGCCATATTATTACATTTTCTGCTGATGTATTAACACCTTCTATAATTGAGGATGTTGAAATCAAATTCCGAATACCTGTTTCTTCTTCAAATAGTTTTACTTGAATTTGACTTAATGAACGATGCAATCTGCCATTGTGAACGCCTATTTCACGACTAATTAACTTTGTTAAACTCCAATTGACATCGTAGTTTTTAGAAAGCCAATCTGCAAACATTTCAAGCAGTTCATTTTTTACAGGTTCGTATGTATCTAGAAAAAGATAAGTTAAACTATCAATATTTGAATATGTTCCTGCATAAATCAAAGATTTCCCTCTGTTTTCAGATAAAATTTCTAATAGTTTTTCGCTCTTCTCTTCGTTGTTGTTAATTTGATTATATAATTCGTGTTTTTCTAAAAAGACTGTATTAAAATCAAGCCTGATAAATTCCATATCTTTAGTAAATGGATTACTATCTATAGACGTGATATTTGGGGCGAGATAATACTTTTGATTAGATTTCGCTCCGAGTCTTATCATTGCCCTGATTAAGCTTGGTGACCTTTCTTTATCAAATTTGCTACTAGCTTTATAGAATTCATCAACAATCATTATATCAAATGATTCTACAATATTGATGTAATTCATTGCTCTTTCTTGCGGAAATATAAAGATGTTTTTAGCAGACAATTCAACATCAGAGGTAGTTATGATTTTATATTCGTGTGCGAATTTTTTATAGAGCCTTCTTCTAGTTTCATCTGTTAGAGCTAATGTTGGTACAATAATTAATACGTTGTTAGGCTTTTTGATTTTGATATAAGCATCAATCACAAAGCTTTTACCAAAGCTTGTTGGTGCACTAACCGCAATATTCCTGCCCTCTAAAAGACTTTTAAGTAAAAATGATTGTTCTCTATGAAGTGTTAGCGGTTTTTCTTCACCAACGTCCACTTTAAAAGCATTATAAATAAATCGTTCTTCCCAATTAGACGTTTCGGGTTCTAGATAAGGGAAAAGTCCTGTTTCCCTGATTAAATGATTAACCAATGGATTGTAAGCTAATTCATTAGTATTGTGGTAGTCCAACAACTTAATGAGTTCTTGTCTAGCTTCATTTTCTTGTTTACCTATCAGAAGCTCGTTAATTATATGGCATTGGTCAAAAACTTGTTCTTGCATATCTAATCTCTATGAGCTTTTGCTATTTGAATAAATTTATCTACGATTTTATCTTTGTCTGCAATAGGAAACAGGATAATATGAAAATTAATTTTCTCGTATAAATGTACGTCTGTACATTTTTGAATTTGTTTTTTAAAATATTGTGTTGCTCTGTCTTTGTGATAATCAATCATCCCTTGTTTATATTCTGCTGTTAAATCTGTTCCTGCTTTTGTTTGTTCGCATTCGTATAAAAGCAAAATTGGAATATTTAAAATTGGTTTTATTTTATCAATTGATACATCTTGTGAAAGACTTGCTTTTATTTTAGCTTTTAAATCATCTGAAATCTCGTCAAAATCGTTGATGTCGCTTAAATTGGTAATTATGCTATTCTCTTTTTTGATTTTCTCCAAACTAATAGAGTCTTTCACAGAAGCTACAATTGTGTCCAAACGAGCATTTTCGATACTGTTATAAAATTTAGACTCTCCAAACCATAGTGAAAATGAATCTTTTGATTCTACCACAATGTGAACACTATCAGAGCCTTTGGCTTCATCTTTTGTGTTTTGTTTGTAAAAGATTTTAGGTACAATTGGAAGAGCAGAATAGTGGTCTTTCATTATTCCATAAAGAACGATTTCTGCGATTTCACTACCTCTACCAATTGCATCTACAGACTCTATTAGTCTTAATTTTTTTGCAGATTCAGAAAGAATTGAACCTGCACCATCATTCAACAAGGCTTGTCTTTCGCTATGGCTTAAAGCAGTTTCTTTAATGTTATTCCAAACATATTTTTGAAACTTTTCATATCTCCATTCTCCATCTTCAAAGTCGTTAATAATTCCAAGAACCGATTTGTTGTCAGTCGGACTTAAAGTGTCGTCTAACTTAACGTCATCAAATATGTTATTTACGATAATTTCAAATTTCATTCTCGGTTTTTTTTAATGACGCCCAACAATTGGATATCATCATTGATGATATACTACTTATAGCAAACTATAAAGCAACTAGACCGCACCTAGATACCTATTAGTGTCCTATAATTCCTATTATTCCAATAAAATTTTCTGTGTTGGGCAGCGGGGGGAGTACTACAACCAGGAGTTTGTTTCTAACCTTCTAAGTTAGCAAATATTGGTTTTGGAATCCGCTTAATCGTTGAAGTCCTAATATATCCGTTGAATGGTATTTCTTGGTGTTCCTGGGGGAGGGGTTGGTACGGGTAACAAAAATCCAATCTTTGGGGTGTATTGATAGCCCTGCACTGTTTAACGGGACGTTAAAGTTTCACCGGTTATAAGCATTCAAACGTTCCATGATAGTAGCATCATCTATTTGTAGTCCAATTAAAAAGTCGTAGGCCTTTTTTGAAATAAATTTGTTCTTGTTTTCTAGAATTCTTACCACAGATCTACACGTTTCAAGGTCGTTTACGCCATGTTTTGAATACAGTTTTAACAGGTCATCCAATTGCTGTCCATTTAATTGATGCAACAAATCTCTAGACGCATTTACAACCTCTAAACTCAGTTCAGGAGCCTGTCCCAACTTTTTCAGCAATTCCTTCTGGATACTGTGATTGACATTGGCATACATGGAAAATAAATGCTCTTGCAAATCGGTAGCTTTTAAATGAACAGGTTCTACAGCTTGAATAGCGCTATATGCCAAATAAAAATCATCGGAAGAAACAATTTCCAAAAGAGACGTCTCTAGATCTGGTGTCAGTTCTGTTGCACTGCCAATTCTATTCAAAGCCCACAGCTTATCACTGTTATCCGGACTTTGTAAAATACGATTTATCAATAGGGGTGTCAACTGTTTTTCTGTGAGTTCTGAAACTAAATCCATCGTTGGACCATTTATTACATTCCATAATTTATACGTGGTATAGGCGGCCCCCTTTACTACCATGTCTGCTACACCTTTTGAAGTGGCTCCGGAAACAGCATCAGCAGTTCCTTGCTCCTTATTGGGTTGCTCTACCAGTTTTTCAAAAGATACCACATCTAAGGGCATTGATGAATCTGCCAATAATTGGTGTAATCGTTGGTATTCACTTTTAGAAAATGGTTCGTGGTCATATTTACTCAAAAACTCCCCTTTTAGCAATTCAAACCCTAAATACCTGCCCGTAATATTCCAGTAAACCACAATGTTCAACAACCTACATTCTTGGTCCATACACACTTCACCTGTTACTTTTTTATAGTAATGCAGCGGTAGGTCATCCTTTGTCTTGCGTAAAAAAATAGTTTCATTGGTTACTGTGTCCTTATAAGTCTCAACAATTAATGGTTCGTCAGCAGCACTACTTTCAATGGTAGCCACTTCCCAATATTTTATGGATTCTTTTTCTTGTAAAAAAGAGGTTAACACCATCCCTAATAAACCAATAATTGCCACGGTAAAAAAACGGAACTTGATCATGCGGTAATTCTCTATTTTTGAGCGGGAACAATGGCTCCATGTTTTTTCAACAGTTCCTTAATTTCATTGATATCCACTTGTTCAGGAGAAACACCTTGCTTGCTGGCCAATACCGCAGCTACTGCTGCTGCTTGTCCCATACCCATACAGGATGCCTGAACGCGGAGTGCAGAATTAGCCAATCTATCACTACTCACACAACGACCCGCTACCAGAAAATTCCGGCTTTGTTTCGGAATTAATGATCGTAACGGAATACACGCTACCACATCAGGTTTTAAAAATTCTTGATAAATAGATTTTCCTTCCCTATGCAGATCGATCGGATAAAAAGAATGTGAAATAGCATCGTCAAACACCTTTCCAGAGGTATAATCATCCTTGTTCATTTTATACAAACCGTCTATTCGATAGGTTTCTCGAACGGCAGTTTCCGTTTTTAAATCCACCAGTTTCAAATTCTCACACCCCGGAAAAGTCTTTAGCGTTCTTACCAATTTTAGCAAGGTATTTCTTCCTTCATTATTGGCCTTGGTATGTACGTCGGATGTAGTGGAATCTGCACCCGGTACATATACATAACTATAGGGAACATAGGTGTGCTCCCGACTTTCCCTTTTTGAATTTTCGAGCATGTTTTGTCTCAATACGCGGTGGTATTTTTCTGGAATCTTGGTTAAATCAAGTGAATCATAGTTATAGCCTCCCAATCTAAAGATCAGGGAGCCAGGTTGTGTATCTTTTTCTCTTAGCACATCATAACCGGCCATCGATGCAATCAATGCATTTCCAGTACAATCAATTATTTGATTGCAGACGATGGTTGTTTTTGTTCCTTTTCCAACGGATTCAACGATCCATTTTCCCTTTTTAAATTCAATTTGTGTTGGAGATTCATAATAACGAATATCCACACCAGCCTCTAGGCATTTCTCTTCGGCCAATAAAGTATATAATGACACATTTATCGTTACTTGATGTTTCCAATGGCTATCTGGAACCTTAGAGAAATTGGGCAATTTATCTCCATTCAACTCCACACAATCCATCACTAATTCCCAACCTATACCGCCAATAATTTGTTTGCCCCAAGCATGGAATATCCCCGGAAAGGCAACGCCGCCTGTAGTGGTAGTTCCTCCCAACTGACTCCCACTTTCAATCAAGATCGTTTGTGCTCCGGCTCTGCCAGCCTGAATAGCGGCAATAGTACCAGCCGTACCACCACCTACTACCAATATCTCTGTAGTTATACTTTCTTCTTTTACTTTATATGGCGCTACGAGCGATTCTCCCTTTGCAAAGGATGGTGTTACCATTCCAAGAGAGACTGCTCCCATGGATTTTAACATTGATCTTCTTTTCATGTAATTGATTGTTTGACGATAACACAAATGTAAATAATGACAATCTAATAACTAATCCGCAATATCATGCACTAGATATTTTTTTCTTTTGAGTATTTGTATGTGCAGATGATTCAGGACGGGTTATAATTAACCGTAACTGCCGGCCGGTAGGTAAGCCCTAATTTTATATCTTGTTACCAAGATGTTATTCGCTACTATATAGTGTTATTGTCTTATTATAATTCAGTTTCAAATTCTTTCATCATGTTCGTTAATTCCTCAACAACCTCAGGAAATTGATCTACCACATTATTTTTTTCACCTATGTCCGCATCAAGATTATATAGAGAAACAGGAAAAACACCACTTTCCTCTAAATCCCACCCTCTGGATTTTTCAATATGAAGTTTCCATTTCCCCATTCTAACAGCTTCCATTTCACCGTTTCTGGCATAAAAATAAAACGGCCGTTCTGGTAATTTGGTAGTTTCAGGATGTAAAAGATAATCGCTAATATCCAAGCCATCCAATTTTAAATCATTGGGAACCTTTGAACCAGAAATTTTTGCAAGTGTTGGATATAAATCCATTGTGGTAGTAAAATCACTACTAACCACTCCTTTAGGAATTTTTCCTGGCCAAGCCACTATTGCCGGTACGCGCTGACCTCCGTCCCATGTTTCAGCTTTTTTGCCTCTCAGTGGTTTTGCAGAACCAATCCTTGGTCCATTGTCAGAGGTGAAAATAAAAATAGTATTATCATAGATTTTTTGTTCTTTCAGCGTTTTTACGATCTCTCCTACACTCCAATCCAATTCCATAATAACATCGCCATATAATCCTTTTTCACTTTTACCTATAAAAGCAGGAGAAGCGTGTAGTGGTGTATGTGGCATATTTTGGGCAACATACATGAAAAATGGTTTCTCACCTCTATTTCTTATTTGATCAATGGCCTCTTCAGTATATCTTTTGGTTAGATAGTCTTGGTCAGGACCGCTTTCTATCAATGTTTTGTTTCTATAAAATGGAAGGGGAGGGGATTGAAAATCAATCTCCTTATAATAGTAATTATCCATGTCATTGGAATAGGGCACACCATAAAACATATCAAAACCCTGATTATTTGGCATAAACTCCTCTTTATGACCCAAATGCCATTTCCCGATAATGGAAGTTGTATAACCATTGTCCCTTAGTAATTCTGCCATCGTATATTCGTTCAATGAAAGCCCACCTTCTGAAAAGGGGAAAAGAACCGCTTCGTGAAGATTGTATCTTTTAGGATAGCGACCTGTTAAAAGACCGGCCCTAGAAGGCGTACAAACTGTTGCTGGAACATAAAAATTTGTAAAACGAATACCTTCAGAAGCTAAACGATCAATATGAGGAGTCTCAAAACCTTCTACACCATAGCACCCCACATCTGCGTATCCTTGATCATCGGTAAAGAAAATGATAATATTGGGTCTGTTTTTTGAACTGTCATTACTAGGCTGACATGCTGTAATACCAAAAATTATAAGTACTACCAATTTTGATATAAATGGTTTAATCTTAATGTGCATTGCAATCTTCTTTTTATTAATTGTTGGCAGCAGTTATTATTTATCCGTTCCAAATTCAAGTTGTCGCTTGTATTCTTTTTCATCAAAATAGCCTTTTGATTCTTGGATTAATCCATCATCATTTAATGTCCATTCTTCAAATCCACTAATTTTAACTTTCTTTCCTGTTCCATTTGGTACGTCATTTGTTCCGGTCAGTGTCCAATAGAATCGTTTTTTGTCAGATTTAGTGACTAGACTATCCATTGAAACAATCATATCAGGAAAAGCGTCCATAAATCCTTTAGCAACATTTGTAATGGCATTTCTACCAACGGCAGGTTCTCCGTCATTCACTTGTAATGAACCGTCTTCAGCATAAAACATAGCAACAAAATCAGGTCGGTTACTACCCCAGACTTGGGCATAGTTGCGTGCACAGAGATTTAAATCGAATTCTCTTTCTTCTTCGGGAATCCGCTGAGCGGTCCATGAAATACTTAACAGTTTCCATTGGTCGCTGTCTTTCATCATTATAGCATGATTGACCTCATTGCTAGTGGCAACACCGAATTTTGAAATGACGGTAGGAATTATTACTGAGGCCAATCGATCTTCGGTTATATTTATCTTATACGAATTGGCGGATTCTAAAATAGGCTTTGGATCTTTCATATCTCGGATGGTTTGCAAATACGAGTCAATAGTCATCTCTTTATGCTGCCATTGTCCATCGTCCGGATACGTATATGCGATAATGCCCTGGTCGAAACTCAGGTCATCCAATTCTTGAGCATCCCGGTTTCCAACTGCAGCCAAGATCCTTTCCAATATAGCTTTTATTTCTTTTTCAGATTGACTTGATGTGCTTTCTATTTGGTCTGAAGTAGTGTTTTCTGAAAGTTCTTCTGAGCTTTGTTTAGATTTACAACTCACAATCAGCAAGGCTAGTAGCAAAATTGATAAAATTTGATTTCTTGAAGTTTTATTCATAATCAGTTTCTTTTAATTGCTGCCAACGGTCTTTATAAACTCCCGTTTTAATGGCGATTATTGTTTGTTGGTTATTGTTTTTATATCTACTTATTTTCATTAAAGGATTACTTTAAAGCACTATGAAGCACCTTATAAAACGCTGTAACCTGATAAGAAGCTAGCTGTTTTGGCTGGGTCCAAGCAAGTTTGATTGTTTGGCAAAACCAATGCAAACGCAACTACAGGTACTTCCAAATATTCTATCTATAGTAAAAGTAAACCAATAAATATTAAATGGTTCAATGAGAAAACAAACTCCATCCGAGCCGTCTAAATATTTTATTTCGATAACTTATTGGTCATCAACTTGTTCACTATAAATTATTATATTTGGTTAATAGCAGACTTACAAAGAAATGGCATATACCAATAAGTTGAACCAAAGTTATATCTATTCTGGCCTTAAACTATCCAGAAAGATTGGGTCTGGAATAACAATGACATACTTAACGAAACATAACCTGAACGATTGAGGAATTTGGCTTTTGAGAGGTTGCGCGTATTTGATATTAATCGTTGGAAAATCGGTTATGTAAAAATCAGGTTGGACCAAGAAAATTTACTATAAAGATGCTGTTTCCGGTGAATGGAAGCTGTTGGACTATGGAGTGGTTGCTAATTTCAATTAAAACAGGGATTATTGCTGGTCTGTTCCCAAGGACAAAATGAATATTAATACTGTAATTACCCAGAATCCGGGCTATGTAAATTAAAGATTATGACTAAAAAAGGTATTGTTTCATTAGAAGGCTCTGACCGAAGGTCCTTCATAAAAAAAGCGGGGGCAGCTACACTTTTTAGTGCAGCGACCCTAAACGCTGGTTTTGCAAATCCATTCCTTACACAGAATAAAGTATTGAAGGTTGGCTTGATAGGTTGTGGTGGTAGAGGTACGGGTGCGGCGGTACAGGCACTAAGTGCAGACCCTGATACGGTTTTGCATGCTATGGCCGATATTTTTGAGGATAGGCTGAGCAATTCTTTGGAATTGTTGAAGAAAGAACATGGGCAACGAGCAGATGTGAAAAAAGAAATGCAATTTGTTGGTTTTGATGCTTATCAAAAATTAATTGATTCCGGAGTGGATGTAGTGCTTTTGGCCGAGCCCCCGGGATTTAGGCCAAAACACTTTAGCGCGGCCATAGACGCTGGTAAACATGTCTTCTATGAAAAACCCGTTGCCGTGGACGCGCCTGGGGTACGTAAAGTCTTGGAGGCTGCAAAAAGAGCCAAAGAAAAGAACCTTTCTATAGTTTCTGGCCTCTGTTTTAGATATGATTTACCGAAACAGGCCCTCTTTGGAAAAGTATTGGGTGGAGATATAGGGGAAATAAAATCTATTTCCTCAGTTAGAAACGGGGGTGAACTTTGGCATAAAGAACGTCAATCGGATTGGAACGATATGCAATATAAAATGCGCAACTGGTATTATTACAATTGGTTGAGCGGGGATTTTATTGTAGAAATGTTCGTCCATAGTACGGACATGATTTCCTGGGCCATGGGAGAACGAATGCCATTGAGTGCAACCGGGGTAGGTGGAAGACAGTGGCGTACGGATAAAAAGTACGGCAATATTTATGACCACTTTGCAGTGGAATTTGATTACGGGGGTGGTTTAAAAGGAAATGTTTCCACAAGGCAACTTAATGGAGGGTCGTCCAGAAACTCTGTAGAAGTCGCAGGTACATTGGGAAATGCATTTTATCAGGGAAATAGGCACGAGATTTGGGGCAAAAATGAATGGAAATATGAGGGGGAAACAAACGATATGTACCAAAGTGAGCACGACGGATTGTTTAAATCCATTCGTATGGGCAGCGCTATAAATGATGGGGAAATGGCCGCCAATAGTACCTTGATGGCTATAATAGCTAGAGATGCGGCTTATTCCGGACAAACGATCAGTTGGGAAGAGGCCATGAACTCCAACGTATCCCTTGGTCCCGAGAACGATGAGTACAGTTGGGATTTAAAATATGATGGTCCAGGAATAGCGGTTCCGGGAATCACCACAATGATTTAATTATAGATTTAGCAATTTAGAGGTGAAGAGTACTCAAAATTGCTATTTTTATGGGAATACTTTATTCTGCTGTAACTAAAACTACGTCCGGTAATCTGTTAAACAGCTATTTTATTTTGATAAATAATTTAACCTTAAAAACATGAAGAAAATTTCGATTAAGAGAAAATCTGCCCTTTTATCGGTATTGATAATTGTAATGATTGCTTTCCAGGCCGAGGCCCAGAATGAAGCATTTGAATTTGAATTTGGAGAGGAGGATACCTTGGAGAATTTGATTTCAGGGAAGTCGGGAGAAGAATCTACCATTAAATGGATCAATGTGAATACCGTTAAAGAGGGGTGGACCGTGGGTGCAGATGGGGTATTGGTAAACTTGGGCCATCCAATTGGGGTAGTAAGATCGGAGAAACAATATGAAAACTTTATTCTTCATGTAGAATGGCGACATATGGAAGCAGGGGGCAATTCTGGAATATTTGCATGGAGCGGTGCCGATCCAAAGGGAAATTCCCCATTGCCGGACGGTGTTGAAATCCAGATGTTGGAATTGGACTGGGTAAACATAAATGCAAAAGATGGTGTTCAGCAGCCCATAGCCTATGTCCATGGGGAAGTTTGGGGTGTAGGGGGAGTGGTGACCCTACCAGATAATCCAAGGGGGGAAAGAAGTAAGTCCGTAGAGAATAGATGTAAGGGAAAGGGAGAATGGAATACCTATGACGTAGTATGTGTAGATGGAGTCATTAAACTTTCTGTTAACGGTAAATTTGTAAATGGTATTTCTAAATCCACTCAGAAGAAAGGTTATTTCTGTCTCGAATCTGAAGGTGCGGAGATTCATTTCAGGAATTTAAAAGTAATAGAGTTGCCGCCAGGGGTAACTACTGCTGAGCAGATAGCTCCTTTGCTTAATAAATAGTTGGGAATCCTATGGATGAGTAACAACAAGTCCGATTATAAAAGGTGAGGTTTTCCGTTGTTTCCAAAGCATAATCAGTTTCAACCCTTAGAATTCATTGCATAAAAAAATATAACCAACCAACTCACCTCCATGAAAAACTCAGTAAGATTGCGTTTATCCGTTCTAATGCTATTGGAGTATTTTATATGGGGAGCGTGGTATGTTACCATGGGCACCTATCTGATGTCCTCGTTGGAGGTAAATGCAACCCAAGTGGGGGCAGCATATGCAAACCTTTCTATCGCAGCCATTATTTCTCCTTTTTTCGTAGGTCTGGTAGCTGACCGATTTTTCTCTGCACAAAAGGTATTGGGGACATTACATTTAATGGGTGCTGCCACCTTATATTATATAAGTACCGTGGAGCATTTTCAAAAATTTTGGTGGTTAATTTTGCTATACACATTGTTGTATATGCCTACGATGTCCTTGGTTAACTCCATTTCCTTTTCGCAAATGGAGGATCCCGATAAGGAATTTCCACGGATTAGGGTTTTAGGAACCGTGGGCTGGATAGCAGCGGGACTTTTAATAGGGTTTATGGAATTGGAGACTTCTTTTATGACCTTCCGCATTGCGGCATATTGTTCTTTGGTGCTTGGTATTTTAAGCTTCTTCTTGCCAAGTACCCCGCCTACAGGTAAAAGCGCAAGCATTTCTGCCATATTGGGACTAGATGCCTTGGTTTTATTTAAGAAAAGGTCATTTATTGTTTTTTTTGTCAGCTCTATTCTAGTTTGTATCCCATTGGCTTTTTATTACAACTTTGCCAATCCTTTTCTGAATGACATAGGGATGGAAAATGCTGCAGCTAAAATGACTTTGGGGCAGGTTTCCGAACTTTTATTCATGTTATTGATGCCCCTTGCTTTTAGAAGGCTCGGAATTAAAAAAATGATGCTGATAGGTATTTTTGCTTGGGTAATACGTTATCTTTTATTTGCTTATGGGGATATAGGTCCAGGAATTTGGATGTTGTATTTTGGAATTATATTACATGGTGTATGTTATGATTTCTTTTTTGTTACAGGACAGATCTATATTGATAAGAAGTCCAAACCCTCCTTTCGAAATTCCGCCCAGGGGCTTATCACTTTTGCAACATATGGGGTGGGAATGTTTATTGGCTCATTTGTTTCAGGAGCAGTAACCGATGATTTTCTTGTCAACATTAATGACATCTTGAGCTACCAATGGGAATCCATTTGGTTGGTTCCAGCAATAATTGCTTTATTGGTGGGTTTGTTATTTATGTTTTTCTTCAGAGAAAAACTTGTAGGCACCTTAGAAGTAGACAACAAGGTGCCGCACATTTTACCTGTAAAGGACAATAGGGGTCAAAAGGATTTCGAGGGCGGTTTAGCCGATAGTGCTGATCTAAAAACGGAAAGATAATTCCCTAAAGTATGTACTAATAAAATTTAATAATAATATGGTTAATAAAAGCAGTCCGGTGCGTGTTCTGGTAGTGGGCTGTGGAAATATGGGTGCATCCCATGTAACGGCTTATCACAATTTAAAGGAATTTAAAATCTCGGGTTTGGTTTCAACTGGCAAGAGTAAAGAGGTTCTAAACAATAAGTTGGGAGGTTCTTATCCGTTGTTCAACAATTTTAAAGCCGCTATGAAAACTACTGATCCCAATGCCAATTAATACCAATATCAGATAAAAACTATAAAAATTAAACAGATGAAAAAATCATGGATTGCCTTATTAATACTATTAACGATTTCTTGTGGTGAAAAGAATGAATATTATACTTTGGACGATTTTGACAAGGTAGAAAAAATTGATACCCACATTCATGTTTTTGCAGATCGGAACAGTTTTGTAAATCAAGCAAAGAAAGACAATTTTCGTTTGCTGAATATTATGGTCGACCTTTCAAAAGGCGAGGAACTTATTAAAGAACAATATGATTATTGTTTTGCTCAAAAGAAAGGGCATCCTGAGGATTATGAGTTCGCTACCTCCTTTTCCATAGAGGATTGGGATAACCCAGACTTCACAAAGAATACCATTTCCTGGTTGGACAAGAGTTTTAAAGAAGGGGCCATAGCTGTAAAGGTTTGGAAGAATATTGGCATGGTTTTTCGTGATAAGGATAACGAGCTAATAATGGTGGACAATCCCAAGCTGGATACCATATTCGATTATTTAGCCAGTAATAAGATACCATTGATAGGTCATTTGGGAGAACCAAAAAACTGTTGGCTTCCCCTAGATGAAATGACAACCAACAACGATCGGAAATATTTTTCGGAACATCCACAGTACCACATGTACCAACACCCGGAACTACCTTCTTATGAAGAACAGATGGCTGCTCGGGATCGTATGCTGGAAAAACACCCCGATCTTGTGTTTATTGGAGCACACATGGGGAGTCTAGAGTGGAGCGTTGATGAATTGGCGAAACGGTTGGACAAGTTTCCCAATATGTCCATAGACCTCGCTGCCAGAATGGGGCAAGTTTTTTATCAAACTGTAGAAAATAGGGAAAAGGTACGTGCCTTTTTTATTAAGTACCAAGATCGGATCCTCTATGCAACCGATTTGGCCGATGATGGCAAGGAAAATGTCAAAGAAATGCACAAGGAGATGCATAAAATGTGGCTAACGGATTGGCGGTTTTTCGTTACCGATGAGGTTATGGCCAGTGATCTGGTAAATGAAGAGTTTAAGGGATTGAAACTTCCTAAGGAAGTTGTGGATAAAATATTTTATCAAAACGCAAAAAAATGGCTTAAGATGTTTCCAACAAATGGCATTTGATATTATGAACAGTTAGGTGATTAACTTAAAAGAAGAAAATTTCTAATATCGTCGATTCAATGATATTTTCTGTGGTGTAAAGTATGGGAGTACTACAACCAAATGTTTGTGACTATTCTTCTAAGATAACGATTATTGGGATCGGTATTTGCTTAATCGATAAAATAATGCTTTGTTTGCTGAACGTAACTTTTCATTGACTATCAATTGGTTCATAATTACAGTTTTTTAAGGTGCTGCCAATTCAATGCGATTATTTAAAAAAAAGTATATCCAAGTCATCTTCCTTATGCATCATAATTTAGATTTTTTTCCCACAATAGCGAAGCAAAAACCCATGAACACAAAAAATGATATTACATCTGCATTCTTTGGTCTTTTTTTATTTTTAGGAATACTATCAGGAAATGCACTGCTGGCTCAAAGCAATGACACGGCAACCTTACCCGAGTTTACTGTAGATGTATCCAAAACCATGGGGGGTTTCAAGCCCTTGAACGGGGTCAATGGCGGTCCGAGAATTAGATTGGGAAATGCATTTGACAATAGTGAATATTTCAAAACCTTTGGCCCTCCACATGTACGCCTGCATGATACACGATATTCCGATGAAGAAACGGTTGATATCCATACCATCTTTCCAAACTTTGATGCCGATGAAAATGACCCGGCAAACTATCATTTTCAAAAGACGGACCTTTATATAAAGTCGATCTTGGACCTGGGCGCAAAAGTAATATTTAGATTGGGTGAAAGTATAGAGCACGGGGAACCAAAATTTTACATCCATCCTCCGGCAGATTTTGAAAAATGGGCGCGCATTTGTTCCCGGATAATGCAGCATTATAATATGGGTTGGGCCGATGGCTTTAAGTGGGATATTCAATATTGGGAAGTTTGGAATGAGCCGGACATCGCAGATTGCTGGTCAGGAACCCAAGAACAGTATCTTCAATTATATGAAATAACGGCCAAGACCTTAAAAAAACTCGATGCCAACCTAAAAGTTGGAGGTCCTACAATCGCCTTTAACATGGACAGTGAGCTTGGCGAGGCTTTCCTTAAACATTGCAAAAATACCAATTCCCCTTTAGACTTTGTTTCCTATCATATCTATAGTAAAAGTACGGACGACTTCATGAAAAGAATAGAAATATCCAACGCTACCATAAGAAAACATGGGTTTAAAGATGTGGAAATCAGTCTATCCGAATGGAATTACATACCATACTGGCCCGATGGCAAAAACAGAGCGGAATCGCGAGAT
Organism: Arenibacter sp. F26102; assembly: GCF_023015865.1. Taxonomy (GTDB): domain Bacteria; phylum Bacteroidota; class Bacteroidia; order Flavobacteriales; family Flavobacteriaceae; genus Arenibacter. The sequence goes on from NZ_JALKBC010000012.1 coordinate 121,807, forward strand.
GTATTTGCCCAAACCACCGGCGCCCCTGGCTCAGCCTTTACCGTCTCAGTTTTATCCTATATGCAGGATACAGAACTGGATATGGCGCAATACTATTCCGCTTTTGGAACCATTTTTCGTATTGGGCTTTTTGATGAATCAGGAATACCCAAAAAAGCAATTCATGCATTGGAAGCCTATCACAAAATGGTACAATTGGGCACGCGGGTTTCTACCGTTGGTAATAAACAGGAAACGGGTGTTTCTATTATTGCATCTACTGATTTAGGTGGGGGAAAAACAGCAGTTTTAATAAGCAATTTTGAAGATGAAATCTCTCGTTATAAACTCCAGATCAAGAATATTCCTTTTAAAAACGAACTGAAGTGTAGCGAATATGTATTGGACGATAATCACAATTTGGACTTGGACCGCGAACAAATATTAAGCAGCAAAGATTTCAGCCTCATAGTAGACCTGCCAAAATCGACCGTTAGATTACTTCTTTTTGAAGCTCTGTAAACTATCAAAAACATTAAATCCCTTTTTCTCCACACTACTATCGCCAACGGATAGCTAAATAGGAGGGAAGGGGTGCGCTAATGTACTGCAGTTTGATTCTGTATTATGCGTTAGGCCTACAGAGGAAGGAGGTTCAAGAATACTTTATTCTAAATAAGGTGAGTTCTATCAATTTCTAATGGTTAATAATTAGTATATGGTAATGTTGTCTGGTCGAGCGCAGTCGAGACCTCATTTTAATGAAAAAAGCCTCCAATACCTCTCGACTGCGCCTGTCTACCGGCCTTTAGATTTGTATTATAAATATAATCTATTGTTTGAGTTCTATCAATTTCTAATGGTTATTAAGTAGTTTGTGGTAATGTTGTCTGGTCGAGCGCAGTCGAGACCTCATTTTAATGATAAAAGCCTCCAATACCTCTCGACTGCGCCTGTCTACCGGCCTTTAGATTTGTATTATAAATATAATCTATTGTTTGAGTTCTATCAATTTCTAATGGTTATTAAGTAGTTTACGGTAGTGTTGTCCGGTCGAGCGCAGTCGAGACCTCATTTTAATGAAAAAAGCCTCCAATACCTCTCGACTGCGTCTGCCTACCGAAGGCAGGGACCACGGCTGCATCCCCGCAGCAACGTAAGGGATATAGCCAAGAGCCCGACCGACCTAAGAGGGAACGCCCAAAGGAATAGGGCAAGTAATTAACTTTACTTCCTTGTTAGGCTCTGTCCACTATATAATTCAGTTCTGTTACTCCGCAATTAAATTGGTGGGTTGACAATAGTTTTAGTTTTGTTTTGTCTTTGATACCCTTAAACAACGGAATGCCCTGGCCAAGAATTATAGGGTTGACAAATAGCCAGTAGCCGTCTATTAAGTTCTGTTGCATAAGTGAATGTGTTGCCGTTGGGCTGCCAAATAGCAAGATGTCCTCACCTTCGCCTTGGCCGGATCGTTTTATGTCATTAATACTGTCCGAAGGCTTGTCGCTTATTATTCTTGTATTGCTCAAATCAGCACCTTTCATTGTTCTGGACATAACAACTTTGTGGACTTTGGCATACCACTTGGAATGCTCTATATCGTGCTTGGAGGCTTTAGCCTTGTCTGCTGCAGTAGGCCAGTAATTTTCCATCAACTGATAGGTTACCCGGCCATATAATGCAGTGTCGCCCTTGCTTATCCGTTTCCCTACATGATCAAAAATTTCTTCGTTGAGTTTTATCCAGTCCATTTCTCCTTTGGGTCCTGCTACAAAACCGTCCAGCGATATGTGCACAAATGATATTATATTTCTCATAAAGTTCTGTTTTTAATGTTGTTTAGGGTTTGTTACTGTCTTTTTACAATGAAGTTATTGGGCTGGCAATCTGAGTCTCCATGCAGTCTTCTTAGCCTCCATAGACTTTTCTTTCTCCCATTGCGTCTATTTTAACTACCCTTGTATTATTGTTTTTAGAAAACTCCATGATCCATTGAGTGCCATCCGGAGCGATCATTCCTCCACAGGGAGACCAACCAGATTCTGAATGGAATGCCGTTGTAATCTTACCAGCAGCGTCTATCTTCTTAATTTTACTTGCACCATAGACAGCTACGTACACATTTCTATCCGTATCTTTCCAAATCCCAAATATGTAATGACGGTCTGCTACACCTTCAAAAGGCAGTTTGGTTTCCTTGAGATTATCGGCAATAAGGGTTATATTTCCAGATGGGGATACTTTTTTTATTTCCAGCATATCCACTACATACAGATTGTTATCATATTTTGAAAAATGTGTCCAGCGGATATCCTTAAACTGATGTTTGGTGAATTTGGAATTTTCGCCATTTATGGTCTGTCTCATTAGAATTTGATAATCCCCAGACTTCTTTGCCCAATAGGAATTGCCTTCCATATCCCTTATCAATGTATTGTTGTCCAAAAACCCTTCAACATCAGGAATTGTTTTTTCAAGTACCCCATCCTTGCTCAAACACCATACATAATTGCCCCACTTGTCGGTAGCTTCTCCCTCATACCATTCATGCTCTCCGAAAATATCACCGTTTGTATCAAGATAAAGTTCATGTGTATGGACATTCCTTACCGCTATCGACCTTTCTCCGTCCGGTGATATTTTCCAAACATGGGTCAGGTCTGTGTAGAATACATTGCCGTTACCATCCATAACAATGCCAACTCCCGGGTGTGCTTCTGCAATGGAAAGACACAAGAAGTAATAGAAAAAAATTAGGATCAACCTATTCATTATACCTTGATTCAAGTTGCATTTCGCCAATTTTTGTAAACATGGTTAGTCGTTGTTTGTTCTTTAATTTCAATCTGCCATTATTCAATTTTGATATGGTTCCATGCTATTGCCAGACCAAATCCCAATGTTAAATGCACTATGCCCCATAATATGGAGACGGCTACTATGCCTCCGAGAGTAGGGAAAAATGTAACACCAAGCCCAATGGCAAGAGCAACGTTTTGGAATGCCACCTCAATTGCCACTGCTCTACGTTCCCCTGCCATAAGTCCGGCCAGCCATCCGATTCCCCAGCCTAAACCCACTGCAACAACGAAAGTGAATAGAACAGGAAATAATGCGGTTTGAGCTAAAAGTGCAAGGGACTTAAAGTTGCTCCCAATGATCATTGCAACGATTACGGCAAATACGATACCTGCCACTAAACGGACCGCTCTACGTATTCGATCCACTATAACCGGTCGCTTTGCGCGTAGGAGCATACCGGCAGTAACTGGAATAATCAACATGATCTGCAAGGTCATAATCACCCGCTGCGGATCCATACTTATATTCTGAAGTACTTCCTGAGTAGATGGGTTCATGGAAGCCCAAAAACCGAACAACAACGGTGTAAGTACGATACTGAAAAGTGTGGAAATTGTAGTCATACTTATGGAAGTAGCCACATCCCCTTTTGCTACCCCGGTAAGATAGTTGGAAAGTGCTCCAGCTGGGCAACAAGTGACCAGTAAAAGTCCGAGTGCAATACTGGGTGAATCGGTTAGGTACAAACCGGTCAGAAAGGCAATCGCAGGCAAGATTCCAAATTGGGCAACAAGTCCGATTGTGGGGGCCTTTGGCTTTTTGAGTACTCTTCGCAGCTTTTCCCATGTCAAATCCAAGGATACTGCAAAAACCAGGAAGCCGACCATGATGCCGACAATTAAACCGATTCGCGGATCGAAATTAAAAGGGATCTGATTGATGTCTTCCATCGCTCGTTCTTTTTAGCTGATAGTAGTGGGTTTCATTCCAAGCATACAATGGGCACCAAATTTAACCTGATCATTATATTCAGTTTTACAATTCATAAAGCCGGCATCGCGAAAGGCTTTTTCAAGATCTGCAAGTTGATGGAGATAAAAGCCTTCTGCTGCAACAGGTTTAAATTTTATAAAATTCTCCCTGACAGGAAAAGTTACCGCTACACCTCCGTTGGGTTTAAGAACACGATACATTTCTCTGAATACGGCGCCCGGATCTTCAATAACATATGCCGTGGCAACTGTACATGCTTTGTCAAATACACCGTCTTTAAAGGGCAACGCGTTGCCTGCAGCCTTAAGTAGATTCACCTTTCCTTCGGAGATAAATTTGGCATTTTTCCTAGAAGCCATTTCAATTGCAGTATCTGAAATTTCTACGCCTGTCACGGTCCCATTGACCGCTCGTTGTAAGAGCAATTTAATGTTGGCACCATTTCCGAAACCTATTTCGAGGATATCATCATCGGGTTGTATATCCATGAGGTCTACGGTCCAGCGTGCATGGGCAATAGTCATTCTCGTCATCCAGGCAAACAAAATCTTGCCGAATACTCCTCTCGGGTATTGCATCTGTTTTCCGATTGACTTCACTAAATTCATTACTCCAAGAGTTTATGTTCAAGAAAATTAAAAACTCGACTCCCTCAATTGCCGTACTTTTCGAAGCAGCAATGTAACCTTCGGATATACTAACAAGTTACCAAATTTTCAGCAAATTATAAACCCATCAGCCTGTCTTTTAATTAGGCAAAGCAGATTTTTTGTACCTCCCAATGGCCTGCCCGAATAAAAAAGTGGGGTAGGTACCGCTTCGGGGGTGTGCGAGTTTATTTTTTTTAATATTATTTTAAAAGCAAAATTTTAAACATTTGGCTAGCGTATAATTTTGGCTTGCGTGAGTTCCTAAATAAAGACAAAATGGGGGTTTAAACACCAAGCCTACATAACCTTATGGGTTTTGTGTGTGCTACCTTTTTATTTCTTCACTTTTTTTAAGGCATCCAAGTATTTATTGTTAACACCCTTATCTGTTTCCTGTTTAATTAGTTTCTCAATTTTTGGTATTAAATCTTTGTTGATTTCTGTTTTGAGCTTTAAAATTTCCGCAAGGGCATAAGCTATTGCCCACCGAACAACGGTTCCCTTGTTAGTTGCATTATCAAGCAATTTTTTGGTTGGCTCGCTTAAACTATTTGGAAATTTCTTTGCAATGTTCCCGATTACCTTCGCACTTTCCCATTTTACTCTTGGCTCATCATTTGTCAATGTATGGGTCATGTATTCCAGTAGAGGTTCATCAGCAATTTCTGTAGTCTTCTTTGTTGCGCACTCAACAGCCTCAATGCAGGTTGCTTTATTAACCGGAGATTGATTTTCTGCGAAAGACAAAAGTTCATCCAGCGGTAAATCCCCATTTACCAGCCATTGACAGATCTCTTTGGCCTTAGCTCTAGCTTTTATCGATTTTTCTTCAAATAGTTCTTCTATTGTCATATCGTACTATTATTAATTCCACGCAACGGTGCGTATAAGGAAGTTAGCGTATAAAAAGACACGGAACTTTCGGATTATACACGAGCCGATGCTTACTTATCCGATACTTAAGATCACTCATAAGTGTTTAATAACAAGTTTCTATATATATTAAGTCGATTGGCGTCCAGCAATCATATTAGTGATTGCCTGACAGGCTATTTATCGGGGTATTTTTTTACTATCCGTCAATACCATTAAAATTATTCTTCCGCGTCTGCCAACTTCTTGGTATCCACAAATTGTTGAAAGGCGGTAATTTTTCCTTCATTATTCAGCGTCCATAGATGGGCAGCTTGGGCATTATAGGGCTTTCCAGTTGCTTTTACTTTAGCATCGTAACGTAGGGTGGCCAAGACCTTGTTCCCATTCATGCCGTGGATTTTAACATCCTTCAAGCCAAAGTACTCATGGTTGGCTCCAAGGCGAGCAAAAACGCCTTCTAAAATTGCATTTGGACCAATATAGGGATTGCCGTCTGAAAGCGAATTACTTTCGGCTTCGTTCCATTCAATATCTGAATGCATTGACCCGAGAACCGTAGGCATATCTCCGGTAGCGAAAGCGTTGTAAAGATTCTCAATAACTTGAAGGTTTTGTGTGTTTTCCATAATTTTTGCTTTAAGTTAAAAAATGTATATCAATTTCTTTTTAAGTCTTTCGTACATCGGATTCTTTCTTTCTAAGGACTCTATAAGTCCAGGTTCGCTTAATTTATTTCGTTCAATTCTTATTGCAACAACTTACTATATCTAATATTTGCCGTGGTTATTTCTTTTTACGAAATCTATCTGATAGCTTTTTGGAACTTTCTCAATTAATCAGTCCTTTTTTGGGCAAAAATCCAGTCCAAAAATCCATGGGTGTTTTTAACTTTGTCCCAGATAATATGCCCAGAAGAAAATTCCGTATACTTTGGACTTCCTCCAGCTTCCCTTATAGCATTGATCATATTCCGTGTCAAATCTACTGGTACCGCTTTGTCATCTTTACCATGAAATGCCCAGATGGGAATATTGGTCATCTTTGATGCCAAAACTGGATCTCCTCCTCCACAAATAGGTACAGCGGCGGCAAACTTTTCTGGTTTTACTCCAATGAAATGCCAACTACCATAACCTCCAAGTGACATGCCTATAACATAGCGTCTTTTGTCATCAATGTTGTATTCCTGTTCTAGATAGTCCATAGCTTCGAAAACAAGGCTTGAAATATCCGGTTCGTTTAAAACACCTCCGAAACCAGCGTTGGAAGGGCTTTGGGGCATGAATATAAAGGAAGGATATTTTTCACGATTCTCGTCGGTCGCCAAGAGTTGTGCGGTGCTTGTTGCTTGCAAGTGAATCAAATTGTCCTTTCCAACACCACTGCCATCGTGTAAGTTGACCACTAAGGGGTACTTTTTGTTGCTATCGTAATTTTTGGGCAATAACAACCGATACCTGAGTGTGTCATTTTGAATGTTCACATACGTTCTAGCTTCAAAATTACCTGCTAATAGTTTGGATCTCGCCACTTTCCCTTTTTCCCAAGAGTATTCAGAAAAACCACTGTTCAATACCACAATTATTCCAATGGTGGAAATTATTCCAAGTGTATTGCTTATACCCGTTAACAATTTAGAAGGCTTAGAATTGTCCTTGTTTTTAAACAAGGACAATTCCTCTTTGAAATTCAGTATATAAAAGGTAAGGGTCAGGCTTAATGCTACTAAAAACCATGGAGTAATTCTTTGAATGGTAAGGGGAATAGTTTCGCTTGTGGTGTATATGGACCAAAACATAAGTGCGATCAGGCTAAGCTCCAACGATAACCCTATAATCCCTACCCAAAATAACCAACGTTTATGTCTTGTCCCAGAGGTAAAAAGGCTAACGGAATAGATTGCCCCAACAGATAGCAGCATTATAAAAGCCTTCGGGATAAATTCCCACAATTCCCGATCGGATAGGGCCGTGTACACCCACAGAGTATAGGCTAAGGTGGCTACAAAAGTTGCCACAAGGGTTAATAATGCAATTGTATATTTTTAATCCGGAAATACCAAATCAATATCAGGTGAACCACTATGGTAATGACACTCATTAAAATAAACCATGGCTCGAAATACGGGCTAAATAGGTAGAACCGAAATCCCGCAAGGGATTCAACAATAATTTGAACCAAGGAAACCACAATTTGGAGCCCAATGATGAAGATGGCGAACTTATAAACGTTCCTATGATCAAAATCAGTTTTCATTTTACATTTTAACTTTTGAGCATGGTCAAAATATTGTGCAACTTACTGAAACTGCAACAAGTTGCTATACTTAATTGAGCAAATTTTAGGTCAACAGGACGGTACCGGAATACTGTTTAGTGGTCTATAATTCTTATTAATGCAATAAATTTTCGTTGGTGTATAGAGGAGGGAGTACAACCAAGAGCTAGATTCTTAGCTTCTAAGGTAACAAATATTGGTTTTGGTATTTGTTTCATAGATGAAATACAGGATTCCCCGTTGTATTACATGTTTTCTTTGTCTACCCATTAGTGGTTCATATGTAAAATGCCAAGAAGGGAATATTGATTCAAAAACTTTTTTGAATTAAGGTGAACGGATAGCCAAGTAGGGGGTAAGGTGCTATAAAGGAGACAGAAACCTCAAGTTTAATCATTTGATAATCTGTTATTTGAGATTCAATGTCACTCACCATTATAGCGGTAAGGTCGAAGGAATATAAATATCAAAGCTGGACCCCTTGTCAATTTCGCTGCTTGCTGTGATTAAACCATTGTGATTTTCTACGATCTTTTTTACGATTGCAAGCCCTATTCCTGTCCCTGGTATTTTGTCCTTGTCGTGAAGGCGTTTAAATAATTCAAAGATGTGGTCTTTGAATTGGGGGTCAAATCCAATTCCGTTGTCCGTTATTGTAATGTGACAATATTCCTCGGCAGGTAATTTTTTATCGCTATTTACGTCGCTACTCTTTATAATTTCGCTCTTTACTATAATTAGAGGCGCTAAGTCCGGTTTTGAAAATTTAAGGGCGTTGCCAATTATATTTTGTATTAGCTGGTGAAACTGAAAGGGAATGACTTGCACATCGCACTGTCCAACTACTTTAATTTTGGCGTTTTTTGCAGTTATGGTTTCCGTAAAATCTTTTTTTACCAATTCTATTACGGAGTTGAGATCAGTGATTACAAATTTCCTTTCTGAAGTAGTTGTACGGGAGTAACCAAGTAAATCGCGAATCAAGGATTGCATACGTGTTGATGCATCACGCATTCCCAGTACATAGCTTTTCCCTTTTTCGGATAAGTTTTGTGATTCATCGTCAATTAAGCGGGTTGAGAAAATCTGTATTTTTCGCAATGGCTCCTGCAGATCGTGGCTGGATATGTATGTAAAAGATTCTAATTCTTTGTTGGCGATAATTAATTCTGTTGCCCTTTTTTCCCTTAAATCGCTTTGAAAGGCAAGTTCCTTGTTGGCTATAATCAATTCCGAGGCCCTTTTTTCCTTTTCTTCATTTTGAAATGCAAGTTCCTTGTTGGCAATGACCAATTCCGCCGCCCGTTTTTCTTTCTCTTCGTTTTGAAAGGCAAGTTCCTTGTTGGCGATGATCAATTCTGCTGCCCGGTTTTCCTTCTCCTTGTTTTGTACAATGAGTTCCTTGTTGGCAACGACCAATTCCGCCGCCCGCTTTTCCTTCTCCTCGTTTTGAATTATAAGTTCCTTGTTGGCGATAATCAATTCCGCTGCCCGCCTTTTTTTCTCCGTATTTAGAAAAGCAAGCGATCTGAGAGCCTTGGCTAATTGAATTCGTATCATATCAGGTAATTGATAAAATATAGTTTTCTTTTTGAGGTCGAGGTGATGGCCACATGTCAAGTGTTAACACTTTTTCAATTGATTTTACCAAAAGCTTAAACGAAGAAGGTTTTTGAATATAGTAATTTGCGCCTTGTTCATATGTTTTATCAATATAAACATCACTGGCCGATGTTGAAAATATAACAACAGGAATATCCTTTAGCTTTGGCGCATTTCTGATTTCCTCCAAGCATTGAAAGCCATCTTTAAAAGGCATGTTCAGGTCCAGGAAAATTACGTGGGGTGGTGGATGTTGGATTAACATCTCGAGATTTTTCATCAATTCCAGGCCATTGTTGGAAAGTGTAATATCAGTTGGGAGGTTTACTTCCTTAAGTGCATCTATAAAAAAATCGCGGTCATCGGCATCGTCATCAGCAAGAAAAATATTTTTCATTTGTGTCTATATATATGCCTTAGAAAATCTTTTAAGAGAATGTCTTTAGGTGTTATAGGCAGTTTTACAAAGCAATAATGGTTTAACGGGTGTTGGGGCCATTTTTCTGTAGGCGGTGATAAGCCTTGGTGCTACCAGCAACAAAGGTCGGCTTCAGAAATTGATTCAACATACAAATATACTTATTAATAGCTTACAATGGAATATTTGGTTAATATCCGTATGCAGCTTATAAGAGAAATGACGGCACTTCTGAAGTATCATAATTGGCCATTTTTCAAAATCGGTTTGTAGTGTGGGCAGTGTTATAAAACGTCCCTTTTATAAAAAAGATAGGTATATTCTCAAAGGAAACAAAAAAGTGTAAATAAAGGACCCTTAATTTACACTTTAGAAATTTTAATTTATTGGTGACCATAGCTTTAGATATGTTTTTGGTTCACTTATCCAATCTGGTTTTAGTAAAGCTAAGGTTTCAAAAAACGTTTGTTTGGATTGTTTTTCAGAAATAAACAAGACTAAACAACATAATTATATAGAACGTAAAAAGGATCAAACATTTTCTCATAATACTATATTTATTATTGCTCTGTTATTGCTAATATGGGCTTAAAAGCTCACTGGTCCACAGGCTATTTTCCAAATGGGTTGATTTGTAGTCGTGAAAGAGCAAAGTTTTTTAGTTCCTGCTCTTTTATTTGCATCCAACATAAATTGGAAGCACTTACCGACTATCAGTATTTTTTTTTAAGATGGGAAGATGTCCTCGTTTTTACCTATTAGTTTAATATTATTGAGTTCCAGCAAAATTGTTTGTAAGGCTAAGGCCGATTCCCGCTCCCTGACAGTAACGGAACTTCCATTATAATATATCGGTCTAAGGAAACTCTTCAATTTTCCAAGAATTCTGTTAAGCAAATTATTCTCGTTCCACGTATCCATATGTTCTGATTAAAATACTATTGAAAGCAAAGGTGAGAAGTAATGAAAGGATTAATGTTATATAATTATCCTAATACTTTACATAATTCAGCTGATTTTTAAATTCTCAAACACCTGGAGATTGGTATCTTGAAATAAAGGATGGGACTCAGAAACTTCTTTGTCGGCTAGCTGTTACGTTTTCGATATTTAGCATCAATTATATATGCGATACGGTTAATCCCGGTTATTTGTTATTACCATCTTTACTAGAATACTTGAGAAAGGAATCAACACTGATGAATATGGATACAATAAGCATAGGAACCCTTGTAAAACTCAAGGAAATCATGAGAAGGAATAAGGAAGTGGAAAAAGCCTATCACAATGCCGCCAACAATTCAGATAACAAAAAGCTGATTCACTATTTTCGGCGAAAATCCAAGGAATGGAAAAATTTTGGGGAATCTCTAAAGATCAAGGTAAGGGCTGCTTTACCCGCTAGTGGCGAACAGAAAGTAGAGATGGATGTCATGGAAATGCCCTCATTGGACAATGGTGATACAACGCTCAAAAGATTCTCCCAGAGGGAAAGGGCGGAAGTGGACGAATATCGCAAAATTTTGGAGGGGCAAAAGCTTCCTTTTGACATTTACCATTTAATAAGAATACACAAGATGTGGATTGAAGTGGACCTGTCAAAATCAATGCTATGAGCTACATAATATAATCTTAACCCAATACTTCTTGCCAAAGGAAGTGGACAGAATGTTTGAAGAAGCATTCTTGTCTAACCTTAAGTGAATGACTTTTTTTTTAGGTAGTCCGTCCTCACCCCATTTAACAGTTCTAAGTAGGGTGGAAGGCCTTAAGGAATGGGATAGGGACTAGACTCAAGACCCTTGTTATTGTTTTTTAATGGCTTTCGTCAATCACGGCTTTCTTTGTTGGATTCCTTTCAATATTCATTTTCTAGTTAGTTTTTACAGCTTTGATCATTTCCAACACCGATTTGTGTGGCCTACCTGCTGCTTTTTCAAAATCGGAACTTACATCGTTAGCGCCAATTTTAATCCCTTCGTATATACCGGCTATTATAGTTCCTATAAAATCGCCTAAGGCCTCTTTTCTTTCTTGCTCATAAGCCTCCACAGAAACAGGATTATAGGTCAGATTTGCACCATATACTAGATTAATAATTCCTGCTAATTCTGCCTGGGTAATGGCCTCGCCCACAAGCTTGTAAACTTGACCGTTATGCTTTGCATCGAGAAGCATTTGCGCATAGGCATAACCCAATTCTTCCCTACTGGTATAGGCACATCTTCCATCTGCAGCACAATTTCTGATCTCGCCCTCTTCTACATAGTTGTCAATATACTCAAGGTCCGGTTCTATGTATATTCCATTTCTACCGATCACCCAATCCAATCCGGATGCCTGGACATCTTTTTCGCTCTCGCGATTGCTTTTTACCACAGGGCTGAATGCGGTTTTATTTTCTTCCCCTACAATACTGGTGTACACAATTTTTTGCACTCCGTTCTGTTTTGCCGCTTCAATTACATTTCTATGTTGTTGGATTCTTTTTTTGGGATCGTCCATACCCGAAACCAAAAGAACGGCATCAATACCTTGTAGGGCCTTATCAAAATCCTGGCGTTTGTTGTAGTCACCCTTTCTAATTTCAATACCCAGATGTTCTGCTTTTTCTGGGGTACGGGCTATGCCTATTACATTCTCTTTCCCTATTTCCTTAATAAGTTGTTTTACAACTGCTGTCCCCAATTGTCCACTTGCCGATGTTACCGCAATTTTCATAATAGTTATTTTTGATTCAATTTAATGGTCTCCCATTCCTTTTCAAGTATTTCAGCTGTTCCTAAATGATCAATAATTCCACGTTTAAACACTTTTTTAATGTGCTTTTAGGCTTGTTTTCGTATCCGACTATGATAGAACTATGCACAAGCATTTTTTCAAAATCAAAGACTAGGGTTAAGGAGTCCTTTTTATCTGTTTCGTACCATTTGATCTAAGGAATATCACAACCAATTTTACGGGAAGGATAAAGATTATCCTTGTTTCCATTTTCTATTGTTGGTCCCGCAACCCATTCAGATGTTGCTTTGCAATATTTAAATTTATTTTATTATTTGGTATTGATTTGTATTAAACCAAGGCCAGCACTGAATATAGCAAGAAAATAAATGTAACCAATTTTGATTTCATATTCTATGATTTTAGAATTTGGTACAAAATTGGCCCTAAGAGTAATAATCCGTTGTTTAAATATGGGTAAACAATGGTAAATATGGGCGCGAAACCGCTATATGTCGGTTTTCTACCGTTTTGGGTCATTTTTAATTTATTCAGTTCTATTAACTGGCCATTTTGTTTAACATCTTCTTTTGGCCGCATCGATTGGTACCATTACTAACTTGAATGGTTCCTGTAATGCGAATATGATCAATAATCATATAAATGACGCAGGTCATTTACTTTGTTTTGTTAAGTCACTATGTTTGTTTCATCCATTATTATGCTGGTGAATCAAATCATTAATTAAATTCTGGAACCTATGTCTGGTAAAAATAGAAATTTGTGCATCTCGGCGAGTTATTTATGGGCGATCATCTTATTATGTATTGGCTTGCTTATAAGTAGCTGCAATGAACAAGCACGTGGATTTGCATTACCTGAAGGAGACATTGAACAAGGAAAAGTGACCTATAAGCGCTTCGCCTGTAATGAATGTCATAGTATATCAGGGATAGAGTGGAAGGGAGAAAGCGATAGTCTCCAAATCCATCTCGGCGGGGAAGTATCTACTCGGAAGTCTTATGGAGAACTTGTTACTTCGGTTATAAATCCTTCCCACAAGATTGCGCGGGAATATAAACAAAAAGGCGTTACCGAAGAGGGCCTTTCCAAGATGAAGAATTACAATGAAATTATGACCGTTCAGGAACTAATTGATTTGGTTGCTTTTCTTCAAACGGAATATAAGTTTAGTATACCTTCAATGCAATACCATCCTTATTATTGAGTAGATTGGGAGCGGGTATATAGTTTAGGAGAACCAATATTAAGAAATTGCATACATCCAAGTAAATACAAGTCCTACCAATCTCCTCAAATTGAACTCGGCTATTCTTCTTCGATAGTTGGCTGTCCCTTTCTCGCCAAAACATATTTACAGGTCAAATGCCTTTTCATATTCCGACCCAAACCGATTTAACTAAATAAACCCATCGTCATTATATAAATATACCTCAGGCAGAAAAGCAAATCGATGATATTCATATGGTGAAGAATGCTATTTAAGGGATGCCAAAAGTTTTCTGGGGCATTTGGGATACGTCTAAAGTTCATACAGCAAAAATGATAAATACTTTAAAAGATAAATTATGAAAATGGTAGAGGTTACACCCGACAATGCTGTTCAGGAGACTTTATTTTGCATAAAGGACACCAAAAGACAAGGATTCAAGGATAAATTAAATTGGTTTGAAAAGCGCTATAAAGAAGGGGTAAGAATTAAAATCTTAAAAAACGATGAAGACAAGATGATCGGGTTTATTGAGTATGTTCCCGCCAAAAATGCCTGGCGACCTATAGATGCCGATAATTATATGTTTATTCATTGCACCTATATTTACTCTAAAAAAGAAAGAAATAAGGGTTATGGTTCTATGCTTATTGAAGATGCTGAAAAAGCAGCAAAAGCCCAGGGTATGCATGGTGTATGTGTAATAACAAGTAAGGGTGGTTGGCTTGCCAATAAAACCATTTTTGAGAAGAACGGGTTTGAACAAATAGAGGTAAAGGATAGGTTCGAACTACTTACTAAAACATGGAACAGTAAGGCCGAAAAACCTAGATTTCACAATTGGACCAACCAACAAGAAAAGTACAAAGGTTGGCATCTACTTTATGCAGATCAGTGCCCCTGGAACGAAAAGTCTGTAGCAGCTATATTAAATGTTGCAATGGATTATAACGTAGATTTAAAAGTTTCAAAAATAAGCACGGTAAAAGAAGCAAAAATGGCACCTTCTGGCTTTGGTATTTTCAACCTTTTGCATGATGGTAGGTTGCTAGATGACCATTATTTAAGCGCAACTCGATTCAGAAGTATATTGAAAAAAGAACTCAATATTGCAAACTAACATAAGGGCCTGGACATCACATTTAATAATTAAGCTTCTTTATAATGGAAGTAATATGGGTATATGTTTATCCTTTATTATTTTTTTGACACTAACAGCCGCTTCTAGGCCTGCGGCCAGAAAACAATTAAAAGTGCATTTCCCGGAGAAGTAGGAGCAAGTCTGGGTCTCCACAAGAACAAGTTATTCTCCCTTAGTATTCAGTTGCCCTCATTATAGCGCCAGTATCAATATTTATGATGCGATATATAGGGAAGTTGCAAATTCCCATATTTGAAAATATTCCCAACCTGATTCAGATCATTGTAGAAAATCATACATGGTGGTTTCTTTACTCAAAATCATAAAATGATCGTTGTCCAAATATTAGGATTTATTTTTTTATTCTTGATTGGTCTTTTGTTTGTTCCGATCGAGCTGTATATGGATACAAGCTCGAATCAATATCACTTGCGGATACGGGGTCTGGCCAAGGTAAGTCTTGAAGGGGACCAAAAAGAATTGTTGCGAATTAGGCTCAATATTCTCTTTCGGAATTTTTATTTCTATCCTTTCAAAAAGAAGCGTACGGACAAATCAAAAAAAATAAAAAAAAAGAAGGTCAAGAAAACAGGGAAGGGTATCGGTTTTCGGAGGATCGTACGTCTGTTGAATTCGTTTACGGTTAAAAAAATGTTCGTGAACATGGATACTGGCGATTGCCTATTAAATGCGAAACTGTTTCCGGTCTTTGCTTTCATGAATTATCGTTGGGGAAACTTCAATATCAACTTCGAAGGCAAAAATCAAATGGTTTTGTACTTGCAAAACAGGCCTATTTATCTGCTCAAATCATTTATTAACATTTAAATACATAAATCATGGAATTAAACTTTGAAGAATTATTGGGAAAGATTACTGACTTTATAAAGTCAGAAGCAAAGACGGAAACCGTTGTGGGTGAACAATTTGAACTGGGCGAATTCAAATGTGTACCTGTTATAAAAGTGGGAATGGGTTTCGGCTCGGGTGGCGGAGAAGGTTCACAACCCAAGACCGGTAAAGGTCAAGGTGGTGGTGCCGCTGCGGGAGTGGGCATAGAACCAATTGGGTTTTTGGTAAGCAAGGGAGAAGAAATCTCCTTTTTAGCGTCAGGCAAGACTCATGGATTGGCAGCGGCATTTGAAAAAGTGCCGGATCTGATAGAGAAACTGGCCAAAAACAGGGGCAAGGAAAAAGAGGCCGTAGAAAGCTGAAATTACAACGTTGACCATAGGGCAAACATGGATTTTATAAGAGAAATTCTGGTTGCCCTTTTTGTTGTCAATAAAATATGTACCCCGAAAATTTCATGCTAAATTCACTAAGAGAGCCATAAAAAAACGGATTGGCAGTAACCAATCCGTTGATTTTTAAAACTTAAATTATGCAGCGAGAGGGGGGCACGCCCCCAACCACCGAGTTATGAATTCCTTCTTGTATTTTTAATATTCCCTAAATACGTGGCTTCCCAGATGCTAGTTTATAAAAATGTGTTCCCAAACATGTTCAGTTTCGTGTTCACTATTGTTATTAATAATCTTGAAGCAAATTAGTTGTATTCTTGTAGTTGAACTATTTTTTGGTGACAAAACGTTTCTAGTCACTATTTCTACCATTTTTATCATAAAGTAAAAACAACGTAAAAGTGTTTATGAAGTTGTGGCATTTGAAAAATGTCAGCTCCAATTGACCCATATATGGAGGATTGTATAGGAAACATCCCATTCGGCATTGGGAAATATGTAGCCAAGGGAATACTAGGACCGTTTCGGGCAAGAATTCACCCCAGAAACGACCAATATTAAAGATAAATTGTTGAATTTAGAGATGTCCTTAAACTTGTAAGACAACAAAAGTGGAAACCTACAATTGTTTACCAATATTCGAATCAGTTTAGGATATTAATTTTCAGTAAGGTGGATACCCTTTGATTTTAGATTTAGTTGTTGCTGTAGTAATTTTTTCGATCGCCTGTGTTCCTAAAACTAAACTTTTGACCGAGAGTTTGTGCCATCCATTTTTAGTTTTTAATCGCCTTCGCTCAATGAGAAGCTACCGTCTCCATTAAAATCAGTTAGGATTATCGTTACAGACCAAGTTCCTGCAGTTCCAGAAGATGATACACCAGAAAAGCTATCAGGTTCCAAATTTCCTTTTAACGATTTATCCAAAACAATAGTTCCATCTGCGTCCCTTACTATCATTTGAAATACACCTCCAGCAGAAGCTGTTATGTCGGCATTGTATTCTACTGTAGATAATCCGTTTTGATATTCAAATGTTTCGGAATTGCTACCACCATTTCCAGTAAAATCGCCTCCGATGTCGCCGTTCGGTCCTTCATTTAGAGTAATATTGGCAGATAAGTTGCCATCGTCATCATCGTTGTCACATGCGACCATTAAGGTCAAAATCGAAAATAACGTCAATACTATAAATTTCGGATTCAAATTTTTCATAATTCTTTAGGGTTGTTTCTCTTTAATGTACATAACGCTTGCTAATGATTTTTATTACTTGCTGATGATGATGGTGTTTATCTCGTCGACCAGATTGGTACGCTTGGGGACCGGAATTGGGTTAAAGGAGGAGCTTCCTTTTCCCTTGGGACTTTTATATAGGTATGGCCCTTTGCTGTCCTTACTTTCTTGGAAACATATCCATTTCATGTATTGCTGCTATTGGATTGTTGGTTAATATCATAATCCAATTGCGCATCAAGCTCACCTTCCTGTATTTTAACACCACGTTTTTAAATGGATTTTAGCAATAAATTGAGTTCATCCCCCTGTCTTGAATGGCTTTAAAAAGTCGTCGTTTAAGAGGTCTTCATCTTTCATAAGTGTATAAATTTAAAATTAAACAATATCGAGGTTCGCAACCCTCGATATTGTTTTGTTTACACACTTAGTGAGATACTATCAGCATGGCAATAGTTGTGATGCCAATTGGGCGCCAAGTAGGGGTGTTCATAAATGGAATTATTACTGCTGCTACGATAATTAACATAGGAATTACCTTAAATACAACTGTGTATTCCTTTAGAGTACTTTCGGAACGTTCAATTTTGGATTCAACAAAGGCAGATATATCAGCGTTAAACGCATTTTTAAATTAAGTAATCCTAGATTTATTTGTAAAAAATAGACCAAGCCCTAGGGTCATAAATAACAACCCTGCTACCAAGTTTGGAATTACGTATGCATTTGCCAAATCCGTTTTTCCCAACTGCCAAAACCCAATGCTTGCGGTTAAGAATAAAATTGAAAAAAAGATGAAAAAACGTGTTGAGAACACTTCGAATTTTGCCCATTCCAAAGCTAACTTTAATATTTCCATTGTTTAATTCAGTTTATATTTTTCTCTATTCTGTGTTGGACTTATACCTTCTTTCTTCTTAAATATCTTGAAAAATAAGGTGGATATTAAAATCCTAATTCGTACGCTACTTCTGCTACTGTCTTATTCGGTTGCAATAAAGTATTCTTTGCTTCATCAATCAGGTGTAAGTGCAAGTGTTCGGTTGTAGTCTTAGCTGTTTCTTACTTAAGCGTATCGCTTAAGTAACGTTGCGAAACGGACATTTTATCAGCTATTTGTTCTATGCTCGGAATATCTTTTTCCTGTAGTTGTCCTGATTTAAAATATTCAGATATACGCCGATTAAACTTTTCCAACAAAATTTTAGACATTTTTGTCCTCTTTAAAAACTGCCTTTCGTAGAAACGATTGGCATATTTCATCAACGTGGCCAATTGAGAGATAATACTTTCTTTGCTAAAGGCATCTTGATTGTTTTGATACTCAATTTCAATATTTTCTACTGTCGATTCCGTTAGCTTTTCTTCCTTTGGCGATAGGTGCAATACTTCATTAGTTAGTAAGAAATGAAACCATATTTTTTTATTTGTTGCGCTAGTTCTATTCCTTTCAGAAAATCTTCGTGAAAGTTTACTGAAAAACCTTTTTGTAAATAAAAGTTGGGATTACTTTGCCGCTATTCATATGGATTCTATATTTGCCGCTTATTTTAAATTAATCTAAATAAGAATAGAATGAAAATTGTGACCTGGGCAGCAGCCCTTTTTTTATCTTTTAACGCATATTCACAAACCAGCATTAAAGGAAAGATTACCGATGAATCCAATCAACCTCTCACCGGCGCAACCGTATATATTGAGGAATTGAAGAAAGGCACCATGACCGACCTAAATGGGGAATATGAAATTACGGACATCAAGGAAGGCTCTTGGACAATTGTCCTGAGAATGCTGGGTTATAAACTGCAAACTAAAAAAATCACCATTGGCCCGGACACTTCGATGACCTTTCACGTGGTTTTAAAAGAAGATTTAAACAGTTTGGATGAAGTCGTGGTTTCCGCTAGCAGGCATTCCGAATATCTTTCTGAAATTCCTGCTTCGGTTACCGTTGTAGGCCTTGCCAAATTGGAGGAGTTCACACAATCTACCTCGAACATCAGCGAAATTCTGGAATTTACAGTCCCGGGACTTGCTGTTTCTACCGGTACCTTTTCCAATTGGGGACAAACCCTAAGAGGGCGTTCACTATTGGTCATGGTCGACGGCATCCCACAATCTACCCCTTTAAGAAACGGACAATTGGGAGTGAAATCCGTAAATCCCAATGACATCAGCCGTGTAGAGGTAATTAAAGGGGCCACGTCCATCTTCGGTAATGGGGGCAATGGTGGTTTTATCAACTATATTACCAAAAATCCAGCTACCGATAAAAAAATTGAGGGGACTACCAATATCTGGGGCTCAACCAATTTGGCCAAAACAAATGACGCCTTGGGCTGGGGCATACATCAGTCCCTTAAGGGAAACCTGAATAGATTCAGTTACTACATCAGCGGTAGTTTGGAACAAACAGGTAATAAATACGATGCAGATGGAGTTCCTGTTCTCCCGACCTACGGTTTTGACAACACTGACATCTACAGCACATTTGGAAAATTGGAATATTTACTATCAGACAGGCAAAAACTGACCCTTAGTGGTAATATCTACCATTCCGCTCAAGATAGCCCCTTCATTCCGGTAGCGGCAGAGGTAGAAGTCTTTAATGAGGATGGGGATTATTCCCTTGTTCCAGGTTACGGCGTAAAGGGGACCATTGTCAGGGAAGAACCTACTGGGACGACCTTGGTAAATGGACAATTAAAATATAGTCTCAACAATATATTCAAGGGAACTACCAATTTTGAAACGGACCTTTATTATCAAAACACTGAGAACGTATTTTTCTATTCCGACAAATTTGAAAATGGCGGACAATCCGTAATAAATGCCAAAAAATATGGTATCAGACCCAACTTCAATACCAGTTTTGGTTCATATGGCCCAACAAATATATCCTTGACCTATGGGGTAGACCTTTTAAAGGACAAAACAAATCAAGGGCTTTTGGATGGGAGATTGTGGGTGCCAAATATTGAATTGATCAACTGGGCACCCTACGCGCAATCTACCATAAAACTTAACAACCAATGGGTTCTTAAAGCAGGTTTGCGATATGACCATATGAATATGGATATCGTAGATTACAATACCCTTCCCTATTCCGCTAAAAGCGATGGCAATTTCAGTCCATCCGTAGCTGTGGAAGGAGGAAAACTTAATTTCAACAATCTGGCCTTTAACTTAGGGGTTCGGTATATAGAGCACCAAGAATTTACCCCTTACATAAGCTATTCCCAAGGATTTTCAATTGCTGATTTAGGCTCAATACTAAGGTCAGCCGTAGCCGAGAACATTAATGATATCCAGCTGGAACCCGCGGTCACCAATAATTATGAATTTGGGTTCATATCCAAATTCAATAACTTTCAGCTGGAGGCAGTGGGCTATTACAGTACTTCCAATCTGGGCACAGGCGTTGTATTTGTGGATGAGATCAATTCTTTTGTACCCTCAGAACAACCACAACGAATTTATGGAGGTGAGATATCCGTGGATTATTTTAGTTGGGACAAAAAATGGCAAATAGGAACCTCATATTCTTACGTAGAGGGGCTGACCCATAGTGTCGGTGACGAAAATAACTTGACCTATTTGGGAGGTGATGTTATAGCCGCTCCAAAATGGACTACATATATTAACTGGCAGCCCACAGAAAAATTAAACACATCACTTAGAATGACCAATCTGGGTGATAGAAACCGATTCGATCCCTTTATCGATGCCAACGATACTTGGGCCTATAGACATACGCAGTTCCCTGTGAGTGGTTATACTTTACTGAATCTTTCTGTGGCCTATCAATTAAAATCGAACCTGTCCCTTTCCTTAGGGGTCAACAATATATTGAACGAATATTATTTACCTGCCCGATCTCAGTGGGCCGCACCTTTAAAAACCTTTACAGGGGTAGGAGAGGGAGCCAACGCAAAACTAGGACTTAGGTACAATTTTTAAACCATAGACCCCGTGTTTGACTATTCTCAAACATGGGGCCTATTTTAAACAATTACTTCTTTGATTATTTTTAACAGGTTTATCAGGAATTTACATCTTTGGCTTGGTCTTACGTGTGGCCTTATCGCGTCGATCTCAGGATTAACAGGTTCGCTATATATTTGGCAACCTGAAATAACATCGATGCTCAATCCCGAGCTATTGACAATCGGGCAAAATAACCCTTTACACGATACTAGTCTGTACACAACGGCCTCCAATTTAATGGAACAACACGGGGATAGTATTGCCAAAATAAACTTGCCGTATCGGCAGCAACAGACTATTTCCCTGATATACAAAAATGGTGAGACGCTTTATTACCACCCCTTTACTGCCGACTTTCTAGGTGAAAAATCGGCTTCCATTGAATTTTTTGAGGATTTATTGAATTTTCACCGCACTTTGGGGATTCCGAAAATTGGAAAATATATCACTGGAACCAGTACAATATTATTTTTCCTCTTACTTTTGAGTTCGGGAACCTATCTGTGGTGGAAAACCTATAGCACTAATTTTATCAAGGGATTCCAAATTAAATGGACAGCTAAGAAAAAGAAATTGAATTATGACCTTCATAAGGTTTTGGGAGTGAGCTTTTTTATCCCTCTTATGGTTATAGCTTTTACCGGCGCTTATTTTACATATAGTACTTACTACAGAACGGTACTTAGTATATTCGATGATACCGAAATAACCAAGTTAAACCTAGAAGAGCAGACCATTGGTAGCGCCAAACCCTATCAAGATTACCTACGTACTCCAGACAAGGACTACGACCTTCGTGCTGTCATCCTTCCCAAAAACAAACAGGAAGGATATCATTTTAGATATATCGAGGATAGGTTCCTAATGGCAGGGCTAAGAAAAACCAAGGAATTGAAAATTGATCCAACAGGAACTATTACTAGCCTGACGGATTTTCAAACAGATTCCAATGGTAATCGGATCGCTGCGCAATTCTATCCCGTTCATATAGGGGAAATAGGAGGGTTGTTCGGAAGAATCCTGGTTTTTATTTCAGGTCTAATTCCAATAATCCTGTATATAACTGGCCTAAGGTTGTATTTATTAAAAAAGAAAAAAAGATTGATCTAATTTAAGCCATATTCTCTTAATCATCAACTTAGTATCTTGAGCAACAAAATCCCGATTTATCTTAAGGTTCGATTTAATTACAACACGTTTGGAGAAGCCATTTATACACGCACAAACACTACTTATTGTATAAACTATTTTACCTAATAAAACTACAGAAATAATTAGTTCGAAGTATCCACAGGATTGAATTTATCGATGGCTGGTTACAGGGATGGTGGCAGTTATGGTTCAATAAACAATAGAACCTATTTGTGTGTAAACACTGATGCAGGGGGATATCTTTAGAAGAAGAATTGAAGCTGCAAGCCCATCTTGCTTCAGGTTTACTAATTCATTGGGAACTTTTGCAATTGGCGTACGTTTGGTAAAGAACCAATAACAGAACATTATACTGGATAATTTTATTAAGTTTAATCCAAAAAGGCATTGCTGTAATACAGAATCAGATTCTTTGTTAAATCTATGCATCCTATTGATGTGTGGATAGAGATTATTGACCCTTTTTCCTGCAAGTTCCTGATAATACCTCGTTTACAAGTAAATGGAAGCCATAAAAAAACGGATTGGCAGTAACCAATCCGTTGATTTTTAAAAACTTAAGTTTTGTAGCGAGAGGGGGGCACGATCCCCCGACCTCCGGGTTATGAATTTGAAAAAAATCCTAATCAACCCCTTAATATGTACTTAATTTTATAAAAACGTTTACGAAATCGTTTACTGTATTAATATTAAATTTTAACCAAAATACACTGTTATTTTTGGCTATACAAATTCTATTAAATATTCAGCAATAGTGAATGTATTAATTTGGTTTAGAAACCTCTATTCTGTAGGAAATTAGTTTACTGAATAGTAAGAAATAAATTATGCAAAGGGCTTTTTAGGCTAAGCTTTTAAATTATTTATTTATGTAAATTTCGTATTAATTAATGAGTTTACATTCAATAAGTTAACGTCGTATTTACATTGTTACTTTCACTTGGTTATATGGATTATATCACCCTTAAATTAGATTGATAAATTTCTTTGTGTTTGAAATGTTTAATACTTTTTTTATACATTTAACTAAATTAGTAATGAATATTTGAATTATTTTTAATGGAATTGCCAAAAAATTTCCAAAATAACAACTTGCTTTGTGGCCACCTCAAAAACGGTAATCAAAAGGCGTTCAAATCTCTATTTGAGCAATATTGGGAGGCCATGTTCTTAAAGGCAAATTCAATTCTTCGTGATAGGGAGGTAGCACAGGATATTGTGCAGGAGATATGGATAAAATTATGGAACCAAAGGGAAAAATTAGAGATTTCAAATTTTGAGTCTTATATTTTTCGCTCTGTCAGTTATGGTTGTTTTAAATATTTAAGGGACAATAAATTTACTACTTCTCAGCTTCAAATTATTGATTCTTTGTCGGTGTCTAATCCTGACGTTGATAATCAACATAATTTAGAGGCAACTCAAAAGGTTATAGACAAGTCATTAGAAGAATTGTCTCCTAGGTGCCAAGAAATTTTCACATTAAGCCGTCTGGAAGATATGCCAAATGAGGAAATTGCCGGGAAATTGGGTATTTCAAGAAGGTCCGTGGAGAATCAAGTTTCCCTTGCTCTAAAAGTAATAAGAAGGCATTTAGCCTAACTTCACTTTATTTCTTTTCTCTATTCCTTATTTTTAAGTTAGTACATAAAATTACTTACAATTTGCCTTATTGTTAGATTTTAAAGTTTTATTTCCATTAACTAAATGTTAAATATATGTTAAATTAGGTTTTTAGATGTGAGTCAAAGGTACTTTATGGTTCTTCATAATATAGGATTATAACTATGCAAGAACAAGATTTTAGAAAGCTGTTGGACAAGTACCTTGAGGGGTCAATTTCTGAAAATGAAAAAAAACTTCTGAAAAAATTTGAAGAAGAGCTGATTTCTGAAGACAAAAGTCTGCACTTTAAAAGTGAGACAGATAAGAAAAGGTTTAAAAATGTTTTGTGGAAGGGTATAATGCTTAACACCATACGAGGTAAGCGTTTACACTTAAATTGGCGGGTTGTCTCTTCTGTTGCGGCCATACTGGTTGGTCTTCTGATGGTTGGGTACTTTTACTTTCAAAACAGCAGCCAATTGCTTAATGACGCAATTCCAAACAATGTCATTACTTTAGAATCGGAAGATGGCAGTATAAAAATTATTGAAGAAAATGGTTCTGTTACCTTAACAAATAGCGATGGTAGTGTCCTAGGTAAACAAGCAGGGAATGAACTGGTTTATTCCAATTCTGAGGAGGTAGAAAAATTGGTGTATAATACCTTGTCAGTGCCTTTTGGCAAAACTTTTGAACTGCGTTTGTCTGATGGAACCAAAGCACACTTAAATGCGGGGTCGTCGCTAAAATATCCTGTTAAATTTTTAAAAGACCAAAAAAGAAATGTTTTCATTATTGGAGAGGCCTTTTTAGAGGTAGCTAAGGATTCCCTACGTCCGTTTATTGTTAATACTGGTAAAATGAGTGTAAGGGTTTTGGGTACAAAATTCAATGTTTCGGCTTATCCCGAAGATGAGACTTCTGAGGTAGTATTGGTGGAAGGCGCAGTTAGTCTACACCAGGCTCATGATAAATATGACCCACAGAATGCTGTCTTATTAGAGCCAGGCTTTAAGGGTAGCTTTAACAAGAAGAATAGCCTTATCACAAAAGATTCGGTAATTACAAGCCTGTATACATCTTGGATGAATGGAGAACTGATATTTCGCAATATGTCCTTTAATAATATTGTTAAAAAACTGGAAAGACACTATAATGTTTCTATCGTGAATCAAAACAAGGAATTGGCGACTAAGAAATTCAATGCCAACTTTGGAAACCAATCTATAGAGGAAGTTCTGCAGGAACTTAAAGTTAATTATGGAATTGATTTTAGGATAGGGAACACAGGAGACATAACTATTGAATAACAAACCTAAATTAACCAAACAGAAATTAGCCAATGAATAGAAACTACTAAAAATCAAGTATCACTTTGACTGAAAAACAAAAAATCGGAAAATGCTCGAACACTTCCCGATTTGGTAAAAGTGATTAATGTAAAAAAAATAACCACCTAAAACACTTCAAAAGTATGAAAAAACTTCTTAATACAACTAGAAGGCGCAAGCATGTATTTAAATTTGACCTTAAAATGAAATTGAGTATACTATTTTTATTGGTCACTTTTTTCTCCCTAAAGGCCAGTGACAGCTATTCACAGCGCACTAAAATTACATTAAAACTTAACCATGTTTCTGTAGGACAGCTTATAGATGAGATTGAGGGTACAACTGAATTTCAATTTGTTTATAAGATTGAGGATGTTGATTTAGATCGTACTATTTCTATCAGAGCGAATAATTACAAGATAGATAAAATATTAAACCAAATCTTTGGAAATACAACAACAACTTTTAATTTAAACGACCGACGAATTTATTTAGTGCGCCGTAAGGAGACTACTATTACCAGGCCATTAAAAGTAGACACTGACGTCCCAATTGTGCAAAATGAAATTCGAGGTACTATTTCGGATAAAGATGGCGCTCCTTTGTCAGGTGCAAATATTGTTGAAAAAGGGACAATCAACGGGGTGACTGCGGATTTTGATGGGAATTTTTCTATTTCAGTGACCGACGATAAGGCCATTTTAGTCGTTTCCTATATCGGTTTTGCTAACAAAGAAATACCAATTAACGGACAGTCTAATATTTCCGTAGTATTACAAGAAAGTGCAGCAGGCTTAGATGAGGTTGTAGTTGTTGGTTATGGTACTGTTAAAAAGAGAGACCTCACTTCTTCTGTTGCAAAGGTGAGTGGAGAAGCCTTAGAAAATAGGGTGGTATCAAGGTTGGATGAGGCATTGCAAGGAAAATTAGCTGGTGTAACTGTGCAGCAGACTAGTGGTGTTCCTGGTGCTGCACCTGTAGTAAGGGTTCGAGGCACTGCCTCAATTACCGAAGGAAACCAACCGCTTTGGGTCATCGATGGAATGCCAATAGAAGATGCTTCTATTATTGCTAATGTAAATATGAGCGACGCAGAAAGTATCGAAGTACTCAAAGATGCTGCTGCTGCTGCTATATATGGCTCAAGGGGTTCAAATGGGGTGATTATTGTTACCACAAAAAGTGGTAAATCAGG
This sequence comes from Arenibacter sp. F26102, assembly GCF_023015865.1. Taxonomy (GTDB): domain Bacteria; phylum Bacteroidota; class Bacteroidia; order Flavobacteriales; family Flavobacteriaceae; genus Arenibacter. Next base: position 148,250 of record NZ_JALKBC010000012.1, read on the forward strand.
TAAACCTAGTATTTCGTACAATACCAGTTTTGGCTTTCAGAAAGCAGAAAAAACAATTGATTTTCTAACTGGTCCAGAACAAGGAGAGATTTTGGCGGAATATAGAGCATGGCAGTGGGCGAACAGTGGGGGTGATCCGAATACTCCCAATGATGACAGACCTAACCTCCAAAGAATTGACCCTAACTGGTTAACAGGTAATGTCGGTGATTACGACGTTCAAGATCTTATTTATAGAACAGCTCCCACCCAAAATCATAACCTTTCACTTACAGGGGGTACCGAAAAAACAAAATATTTCATGTCCCTTGATTATTTAAATCAAGAAGGCATTACAATTGGCACTTCTTTTGAAAGGTTCTCTATAAGAACAAATTTAGAAACTAAAGTAAATGACCTTATCGATGTTGGTCTAAAAGTTGCAGCCAGTAGTTCAACTCAGATGAATGCCAGTACAGAAGGAAAAGATGGACAGGTGAACAATGCACTTTTAAATGCATCATTTATGGATGGAGGTGATTATTACTTTTTAGATGACGGATTCACATTTAGAAATGATTATGATTATTACTACGGATTAAGAAATGCAGGTAATCGTCTTTATGCATTAGATAATTTAGAGCAAAAATACATAAGACCTCAAGCTTTGGTCAATGCTCATATCAATCTTAACCTAGCTGATGGATTAAATTTCAAAACAGCCGCTTATTATAGATACAATGCGGAGAAGTTTTCTGAAAGAAAGGATATTATATTAGGTGGCGGAAACCCCTCTGCCAATATATCAAATTTCTATTCTAGTAATTGGACTATAGAATCTACTCTTAATTATGCAAAGCAATTTAATAAACACTCTATTACCGGATTGTTAGGATATAGCTCACAAAAGGAAAACTCTGAATCTTCGAGTATTTCTGGTCGTGGTTTTCCTAATGATTTATCCTTGACCTTGAACAACGCAACCGAAATTCCCAGTTGGGGCGAGTCAATTAACGAATGGTCATTAGTTTCAATGTTTGCTAGGGCGACCTATGGCTTTGATTCGCGTTATTTATTGTCGGCCAGTATTCGTAGAGATGGTAGTTCAAGATTCGGTGCTAACAATAAATGGGGTATGTTTCCTGCTGTTTCAGGAGCATGGAATATAAGTGAAGAGGCTTTTATGGATAATGTAGATCATATAAGCAACTTGAAACTTAGAGCCAGTTACGGAAAGACAGGGAACAATAGAATTGGTAATTACAGACACTATGCGACTTTGTCAACTGCCAATGTTACACTAGGGTCTGATGAATCAATTGTTAGCGGTTTAGTACCTGGTAGTTTTGCTAATAACGACCTTACATGGGAAAGGACAGCTACTACAAATTTAGGGCTTGATATTTCTTTTCTAAAGAATAGAATTAATTTGTCTGTTGATGTATACGAGGCTCTTACTGAAGATTTATTACTCTCGGTACCCCTTCCGATAGTTTCCGGTTTTTCTTCAACCATTCAGAATATTGGAGAAGTGAGTAACAAAGGGATAGAAATAGAATTAATCTCAAATAATATAAACTCCGATAATTTTCAGTGGAATACGCAATTCAACTATTCCTACAATAAGAATGAAGTATTAAAAATGGGACCCAATGATGCTCCCATCCTTGATGGTGAATGGTATTCTAGGGTAAGTCAAACAGCTGTCGGAGAGGCCATCGGCAGTTTTTACTTGTGGGAAACTGATGGTGTTTTTCAAAATCAAGCAGAAGTAGACGAAGGGCCTATTTTTAGAGATGAAGGAGTAGGCGATGTGCGTTTTGTGGATCAAGATGGCGATGGCGATGTAGATGCAGATGACCGTACGGTACTTGGACAACCTATGCCTAAATATAATTTTGGGATTACAAACACTTTTAAATACAAAGATTTTGACCTTAGTGTATTTCTAAACGGAGCAGGGGGGCATAAAATATACAATATACAAAGCAGGGGTTTCAGCACTGCACCAATATCACGTTTTAATATGTTTGGTTTTTGGGCTGACCGTTGGAGGTCAGAAAGTGATCCTGGTGATGGTTCTACTCCTAAAATCACTTCAACTACCGGAACCAATGGAGCAACCCCACAACAAGATAGATGGTTGTATGACGCTTCATGGTGGAGAGTGAAAAATGTAACACTTGGGTATAATTTTCCGAAAAGCGTTTTGGAAAAAATCAATATGTCTAGACTGAGGTTTTATGTATCTGCCGATAATTTGTTTTTGAATACAGATTATATTGGTTCGAATCCTGAAGGTGTGTTTGGACCAGGGTCCGCAAGCAGGGGTACTAGCCAATCTGAAGGTTCTGCTAGTAGGAGTTGGGGCTATGATTATGGAAGTATACCATTACCAAAAACCTTTATGCTCGGTTTAAATATTACTTTTTAAAATTAGAAAAATCATGAAATATATATATATAATGTACAGGGCTACATATTTTTTGACACTTATTTTGTTGTTAAATGCTTGTAGTGAAGAATTTTTGGAACTTCCTCCTCAAACTAGTGGAACAGTTGATCAATTTTACACAAATCAGTCTGATTACGAAACTGCAATTGCAGGTGTTTATGCTGGATTCTCGAGTAATGTAATAGAGTCGATGAATTTGGAAGAATACAGAGCTGATAATCTTACAAATTTTGCTTATTACTATAATGAAATTTCGTCAAACCAATTCGAACTAAATACAACGATTCGATGGTGGAATTTGTTTTCGTCAATAGTATCCCCTGCTAACACAATATTAGCGGGTATAGACGAGGTTGAGATGGATGAAGATGTACGAAACAGGATAAAGGGTGAAGCCTATTTTTTGCGGGGTTACGCTTACTACACTATGAACCTTTGGTTCGGAGGGGTACCTATGGTAACAACAAACCTTTCTGTTGAGGAATCATATAAGTTAGGGAGGTCTACTGAATCTGAAATTTGGGATCTTGTTGAGTCTGATTTGTCACAAGCAGTATCACTATTACCGACATCGACAGATATTGGAAGAGCAGATAAATATGATGCAGAAACTTATTTGGCAAAAGCTTATATGCAGCGTCAAAAATGGTCAGAGGCTGAAATAGCTTTGGAAGATGTATGGAGTAATAGCGGGGCATCGTTGGAAACAAACTGGACAGATATGTGGACTTTAGAAGCAGAAAAGACATCAAATGAGTATATGCTTTCTGTCGTTTTAAGTCCTGCTCAACCCAATAATAATTGGGCAGCGCAGTATTTGTTTATTGAGGATAATACAATTACTCAGGGTAATTTTAATTATAAACCAGGCTATTACGAATCTTTTGAAGCAGGAGATTTGAGAAGGGATGAAACCCTAGGTTTTTCTCCAAATCAATTGCGTGAGGAAAACAGGAAGTATGACTTTGGATTAGATTTAACCGATTTGCGATATATTGGTGATATTGTAGTCATCAGATTCGCTGATGTACAATTATTATATGCCGAAGCTATTTCAATGGCTGCGAACGCTCCACAACAGCGGTCATTAGATTTAATAAATGATACTAGAAATAGAGCGGGACTCACAGACTTGACTTTGACAGACGTTCCTTCACTGAATGCCTTTGTTGAAGTATTGTTAGCGGAACGCAGATCAGAACTGGCCTTTGAAGGTCATCGTTATTCTGACCTTAAAAGGCATAATCTACTTGTTGAGAAAGTAAACGCAATAGGATCTGAATATAACTTTGATGATACGTATAATTATGTGCCAATACCTCAAGCAGAAATAGATAAGGTAGGGTCAGATGTATTATTGCAAAACCCTGGATATTAAGTTTTTTTAGTTAGTTGAATCTGAGGAGACCTGTAAAACGATAAGTTTTACAGGGATTCTCCTTGGTTTCATTTCTTGGTGTTGAACCTAATGCCATTGAATATCTACACACAAACACACACAGTTTAGTGGCTGATGACTGTATCATAGTATAACCTTAATGGTTTTACTTGAGATAAAATTAAGTACGCTTGTGTGCTTCAAACTCGCAATTACTTATAAATAATATAATGAATAAAAATATATTAAGTCTAGTATCGAATGGGACAATAGCTATTTTAGTCTTAGCCTTATTGGGTTTTGGAATATTTGTTGGAAAAAACATCTATGATAATCAAAATGATGTTTTTAAACATGAAAAAATTCTCAAAATCAAGAGAGTGGCAATCGCCGATGCAACTCCCGAAAATAAAAGAAATGACCAAGCGTCTATTATTCGATTGGACGATGGGCGATTGTTGGTTGCTTATGGGCATTTTGGTGGTGGTTCGATGGATCATGATACGAGCTCGATATATTTTAAAACATCGGAAGATGATGGTGATACATGGAGCCACAAAAAAGAACTTATCTCTAATCTTAATCTAGGCACACATCTTCCTTCTTTGTACAAAAAAGAAAACGGAAATGTTTTGGTGGTTTTTTTCGTTAGAGAATCCAATGATTCATATACCTCTACTATCAGACAAATGGAATTTTCACCCGATCTAACTTCAATAATCAAAGAAAATCGCATTTTGGTTCCTGGCAGCTATTCGCCCACTGGCTCTGACAGGCTATTTTATGATGAGGTGAACAATAGATTATTAATGCCATACCCCGAAAAGTTAAAGGGCCCAGGATGGAGTATGGGTACTTTATATCAAACTAAAATTCTAGTAAGTGATGATTTTGGAGATACTTGGCAAGACAGTGGTATCATTGTGAATGGGTTTAAAGATGACAGAGGCTTTGGAGGTGCTGTGGAAGCAGGAATCTATAAAAATAAGGACCGACTAACTGTATTTTCTAGAAATATTACGGGTAGGGTTGGAGCCTGCGATATTGTATGGAACGGTAAAGGGTATACGAAAGACAATGAGTACAGAATGAAATTGAAAGCTAAAAATACCCAATCTTCGATCAAATATGTGGAACTATTAAGGGGGTGGGTCGCAACTCACTCTAGATTGGTTGATACAGATACTCCAGGGACATATAATAGATATCAACTAGATGTATCTTTTTCAAGCAATGGTGTGGATTGGAATAAAATCTTTACAGTAGATGATGTAGAGCAAGTAGGAGGCTCAACTGTAAATAATGTGAACATTTATATTGAAGACGACCAAGTATTTATCACATATTCCTTTAATGATGAATCTGCAGATAATGAACATAATAATACTTCTAGCCTAAAGCTATTAAAACTGCCTTTAACGGTTTTTTAAAAGGCGGAAAATACAAGTTTTTTTTATGAATAATAAACTGGGTGTTTCTATCAATAATAAGAAACGCTATGATTCTCCATTTTTTTATAGTGGAATTAATCTAGTTGTGAATAAATTAAAATTCAATATATAAAAATTATAGAAATAGAATATTATGAAAAATTTAATCTGTTTGATACTATATGCTGCCTTTATTATTTCAGGCACACATTTGGAAGCCAATACAATTCCTAAAAATTTGACCTCAAAAACAATAATGGCAACTTATTATGGGTCTCCTAATGGTAACGGTTCCGCTTGTACATTAGCTAATCCATGTTCCCTAGAAGGAGTTCGAAACAAAGTCCGAACTGTTAATAAAAATATGAGCGGAAATATTATCATAAAATTACTTCCGGGCACATATGTAAGGAACACAATGTTTAAGTTGAATACCGAAGATTCTGGCACTAATGGCTTCTACATTATATATGAAGCCAGCGATAAATTAAATCGACCTGTTATCAGCGGCGGTCAACAAGTTTCAGGGTGGACACTACATGATTCAGAAAAGAATATTTATAAAGCATCCGTTGGAAACAAAGTATTTCGACAGCTTTATGTTAATGGAAACAGAGCTACTAGATCCAGAACTCCAAGTACAACCGAAAACATTCATTATGGTCCATATTTCGAAGGAAATTTATCTGTAAGTACCGCAAATAAAACAATTCAGATACCCGCTTCTGAAATTGAAAATTGGGATAGGTTAAATCAAGTTGAACTAGTAATGATACCACATTGGTATCACCTTAGATTACGTATTGATTCATTTTCTAAAAGCGAAGGTATCGCTACTATAATACCTAGTGAGCCAGAAAGAAATAGTGCTCTTTTAAAAAAGGATGAGTTTTACAATAAGAATGGCGATACCTATTACTATTTTGAAAATGCCCTTGAGTTTTTAGATAGTGAAGGAGAATGGTACCTAAATACAGATAACGCAACAGTATATTATAAGCCAGGGGTAAACGAGAATATGACCTCTGATACTATTGTGGTGCCTAGCAATGTTGAATCTTTAATGAGTATTTATGGTACACCTAATAATCCTGCTCATCATATCCAGATAAAGAATATCGAATTTGAATATACTAACTGGATGCAGCCAAGTAAAAAGGGCACTTCAATGACGCAGGGAAATCAGATTAGTGTAGACCTTCGAAATGATGAGGGAGAGGTAGTCCCTTCTCCAGGTTTTGGTGTAAAATATGCAAACAACCTTCGATTTGAAGGTAATGTGTTTAGCAAACTGGGCGGTGTAGGTATAGAATTTTACCAAGGAACAAATAACATCGAAATCATTGGGAATGTTCTTTATGATATTTCGAGTAACGGTATCGTATTAGATATTACAACAGGTAAAAACCCTATAATACATAATCAATTAACAGAAGTGGTAGTGGCCAATAACTTTATAACCAGAGTTGGTCGTGACTACTCTAATGGGCAGGGCATACTTGCGGGATTTGTGAAAGATATTATCATCGAACACAATGAAATTTCTGATTTTGGTTATTCAGGAATGCAGATAGGGCAGCAATCTGGCGGTAATGTTGATGTAGGAATGGCAAATAATATAATTCGAAATAACGAGATACATCATATCGGCCAGCAACATGATGATGGCGCGGGTATTTATACACTTTCCCGACAGCCAAGAACACGTATTTATGAGAATTGGGTTTATAAAATTCAAAAGGGTCCTTGGGCGAGTACATATAATCTATCTGCAATTTATCAAGATAATTACAGTGAGTTAATCACAGTAGAAAGCAATGTTCTTGAGATGAATGATAATGATATATATGAGCAAACTCGAATTGGGGCAAAAAATAATTCATATTTAAATAATGATAGTAAAGATCAAGCGGTTATTGATAAAGCTGGTTTACAACCAGCTTATACTTTTATTAAGAACGTAGTGCCACCAAAAGTATCAGATTCATCAAATACAAATTCCATAAATAAACTAAAGAGATAGCACTTGATATTTAAGATGAGATTGGTGAAATAAACTAACAGTATTAGAAATAATAAATTAATTCATGAAAGACTTTTTCAGCGCTTTTCTAGCACTTTTCATTCCTATACTTCTCATAGGTCAAAACTCCTTGAAAGTAGATTATAAATATGCCCCCGATTGGTATGCAACGAGTATTTGTTTTCCTGATGACACACATAAAACTCTTGTTGGTCCATTGGGGCAATTACTGTACGATTACGGAAAAGGAGGGTTTTTTCGCGTTTCAAGTAAAACGGGGTTCAGCACGGTTATACAGATTTTGCCTGATGAACAAATGAAGTTTGAAAGTCAAAAATTGTTTTCAGCAAAAGTGCCGATAGTTGAAAACCATGGTAATTTTGACCAACTTGAAATTAAGCAAGAGTTTTTTGCCTACAGTTCGAAAAACTTAAATGAATATGGAAAAAAGGACAATTGGGAAGCTCGAAAAACAGCACCTCGAGAAGATATTATTCTTTCGCATATTACCAACAATTCATCCCAAACAAAATCTTTTGAGCCATTGGCTATTATCAATTCAAAACATTCGGTTTCGGTTGAAGGTAAAATTGCGACTATTACTGATAGCCTAAAAATAAAGAAGCGTCTCATCTTTAGTTCAGATGTAACAAACGTGCGTCAAAATCTAGGGGACGATAAAACTTTGATATTACTTGAGCCAGTTGTTTTAGCGCCTGGTGAAACAAAGGTTATCGCTGCTATTTATGACAATGGTATAAAATCTACCTTAACCAAAAAATTGGTCGATAACCCTGAAAGTACTATTGTAGAACTACTGAATGCTCGAACTCAAAGTATTTCGTATTGGGAGAACGAATCATCTGTTCCTTTCGGCCATATTACCATACCAGATCAGCAGATTCAAGATCTCATTACATCGTCTTTGCGAAATATTTGGCAGGCTCGGGAAATATTCGAAGGAAAATATAGCTTTCAAGTAGGGCCAACCGTATACCGTGGGCTTTGGATAGTTGACGGGGCCTTCATTCTTGAAGCGGCTACGATGGTGGACAAAGGTGCTGATGCTAGAGACGGTCTTGCTTACATGTTGTCTTTCCAGGAACCGAATGGAAAGTTTGGTAAAATGGAACCTAATTATTGGAAAGAGAACGGGATAGTGCTTTGGGCATGTGTTAGGCATGCCATGCTTACTCAGGACAAGGAATGGTTGAAATCCATCTGGCCCAAGTTGAGCAAGACCGTCGATTTTATAAAAGAAATGCGGCAAATGTCTTATGAAAATGACCTTGATCTGGATGACGGTTTAATACCTCCAGGACAAATAGACGGAGGATTATTAGGAGCCGACGATAAAGGTGAGTATACCAACACGTATTGGAACCTTATGGGCTTGAAGGCTATAATTGGAGCCGCAGATTGGATTGGAGAAAAAGCAGATGTCAAGGCATGGCAAAAGGAGTATGACGATTTTTATACCACATTTCTAAAGGCAGCGGAACGTGATATGGCGGTAGATACCTATGGAAACAAATACCTACCTGTAACTATGGATCCTAAATACCATTCATTGCCTCAAAGAGCCCAATGGGCTTTTTGCCAAGCTGTCTATCCCGGACAGTTATTTGATCAGGATGACCTTTTGGCTAAGGGAAATATGGACATGTTAAATACGACCCTGCAAGAAGGTATGGTTATGGGAACAGGATGGATTGTTGATGGCATTTGGAATTATTTTGCCAGTTTTTACGGTCATGCCAGTCTATGGATGGGTGATGCAGAAAGGGCAGTGCAATCTCTATATTCTTTTGCCAATCATGCATCACCGTTATTAACTTGGCGCGAGGAACATAATCCACGCGACCTACCTAGACACTTTGTGGGCGATATGCCACATAATTGGGCAAGTGCCGAATTTATTAGGCTAGCCGTTCACCTATTGGCAATAGATCGAGGTAACGAGCTACATCTTTTCGAAGGCCTACCTAAAGAATGGGTCAAAGCCGATATGGTAACTGCCCTAGATCAAATTTCCACACCGTTCGGAAAATTGACCTTTAGCCTCAAAGTAAATCAATCGGGAGATTCAGCCATATTAAAGATTGATAAACTTTCCGATTCTTCCTGCGATAAAATTGTGGTGCATTTAGGCAGTTGGACCACAGAGAATAAATCGGAGGTAATAGAATTTGATCCGTCAAAGTCACATGAGTTATATATTAAAATAAAATAGTTGCGAGCACTGAGTTTTTATTGGTTTCTGTTTTCTATTCAAAATTGTAAAACCTAATTAGTAATACATAATATAAAATGAAAAATAAACTCTTTAGTCAATTACCGAACTGGTTAATTGGCGTATTGCTATTAGGCTTATTAAGCATTGGAATTTTCATGGGTATAAAATCTAATGATAATCAACATATTAATATAAAGAATCAACAAACCATAAAGAGAGTCTCAATAGCCGATGCATCCATAGGTAATTCAAGGAATGACCAATCAACTATGATTCGTTTAAACGATGGCAGGTTATTAGTCGCATATTCACATTTTGGTAGTACGTCTAAGGATCATGACAAAAGCGCTATATATTTTCAAACATCGGCTGATGATGGTGATACTTGGAGCACTAAAGAAGAACTTATAGCTACCATTTCACTTGGAACTTATATTCCGTCTTTATATAAAAAGGAGAATGGAAATGTGTTACTTATCTTTTCGGTGAAAGAATCCATTGAACCAAATACAACTTCCATTAGGCAAATAGAATTCTCACCAGACCTTACTTCTACTGTAGTAAAAGAACATGTATTAGTTTCAGGGGGCTATTTTCCCACAGGTTCGGATAGACTCTTTTATGACAAAGTTCGTGAAAAATTATTGATGCCCTATCAGGTTTTAATAGAGGGGCCAGGTTGGAGTGTCGGTAGTAAGTACCATACGCAAGTTCTTGTAAGTGGTGATGATGGAGATAGTTGGGAAGATAGCGGTATTATTATTGAAGGATTTTTGGATGACAAAGGTCTGGGAGGTGCGATGGAACCTGGTATTTATAAAAACAAAGACAGGTTAACAGTGTATTCTAGAAATTTAATCGGTAAAGTTGGCGCTTGTGATATTGTATGGGATGGCAAGGGTTACTCTAAAGATAAAGAGTATAAAATGAGATTAGAGGCTAAAAACGCAATGTCTTCTATCAAATATATAAAACTTATAAGAGGTTGGATTGCAACGTATACTAGATTACGTGAAACAGATACTCCTATTTCATATAATAGAGCTCAAATTGATGTCTCTTTTTCTAGCAATGGTCTAGATTGGAAAAAGGTTTTTACTGTTGATGATATAGAGCAAGTAGGGGGAGATATGATAAACGAACCCAATATTTTTATAGAGGATAATCGAGTTTTTATTACTTACTCTATTACCGGAAATGTCGAAGGTACATACGATTTAAAATTATTACAATTACCGTTAACCGTATTTTAAACATGGAGAGTTTTTTTTGAATTAAAGGCAGGTGATTGAAATAAGAATGTCTCTAAAGTATGATTCTCTTTATGTAGCATTAGATTTTGAATACCAATTAATGGATGTTAAGGATGAATGGTATAAAGGGTTAAAGGCTTTGCATTTCAGTGGGTCATTATATGATTACTGCTAGAGATGTGATTTTGAAGCCTGTAGGTGAATTTAATAATAGAACAATAATGGTAGGAGGTAATCATGTCGAACACAGGTTGAATGGTGTCAAGGAAGTTGAGTTTGACTATAAATCTGTTCATTTGGATTCGCTATATCGGATTAGCAAGTATAAAGGCTATCCGGAATTTATTAAAAAAAGAAAAGATCATATTGTCATGCAAAAACACAATGATGATGCCTGGTTTCGAAATATAAAAATCAGAAAGTTAATTAGAATTTAAAGTCTTTTAAAACCAATTCAAACATGTTTCAAAACATAGATTGTAAGACAAGTAAACCTCAAAATGGATAACCTTTAAAATGAAAAACTTCAATATCAGTTCTAGGCAAGACCGCACCTATGATGCAATTGTAATCGGTTCCGGAATTAGCGGTGGTTGGGCGGCAAAAGAATTATGTGAGAAAGGTCTAAAGACTTTAGTTTTGGAACGTGGAAGAAATGTGGAGCATATAAAGGATTATCCAACAGCTAATACCCCTTCTTGGGAGTTTCCACATCGTGGTAATATTCCTTTTAAGACAAAGAAAGAAAATCCTATAGTTAGTCGTTGTTACGCCTTTTCCGAAGCAACCGAACATTTTTTTGTAAAGGATAAAGAACATCCATACCAGCAAGAAAAGCCTTTTGATTGGATACGAGGGTACCAAGTAGGTGGAAAATCACTAATGTGGGCAAGGCATACACAACGTTGGAGTGACCTTGATTTTGAGGCAAATGCTAAAGAAGGCATAGGAATAGATTGGCCCATTAGATATAAAGAATTAGCCTCTTGGTACAGCTATGTAGAAAAGTTCGTAGGTATTAGTGGTAATAGAGATGGGCTAACCCAATTACCAGATGGTGAATTTTTGCCTCCCATGGAAATGAATTGTCTAGAAAAATATGCTAAAGAGGCATTGTATAAGAATTACAATGATCGACATTTAATTATTGCCAGAACCGCCAACCTTTCTGTTAAGCACCTGGGAAGAGGGCCATGCCAATATCGTAGTCTTTGCAAAAGAGGATGTCCGTTCGGAGGCTATTTTAGTAGCAATTCGGCTACATTACCAGCCGCCCTTAGTACGGGGAATATGATCTTGCGACCATTCTCGGTAGCACATTCAATTATTTATGACGATGAAAAGGGAAGGGCTACTGGTGTTAGAGTTGTAGATACGAATTCTAAAGAAGTCATTGAATATTATGCCAAAATAATCTTTGTAAATGGATCAACTTTAAATTCTACTTTACTACTGATGAATTCAAAATCTTCACGTTTCCCTGAAGGACTTGGGAACGATAGTGGGGAATTAGGCCACAATCTTATGGATCACAATTACAATGCTAAGGTACTTGGTGAATATGATGGTTTCAAAGATAAGTACTACAAGGGGAGAAGGCCAACGTCTACCTACATACCAAGGTTTCGTAATTTTGGCACTGACGTTCAAAAGAACTTTAAGCGGGGCTATGCTTACGGTTGCGCTGGCTTCCGTTCAGGTGGTTCAGAAACAAGTAAATTAGAAATTGGGCTTCCTCTAAAAGAGGATTTAACCTCGTTAGGATCTTGGAAGATGGCTATGCATGGTATGGGGGAGTGTCTTCCATATCACGAAAATAAGGTGAACTTGAGTAAGGATAAAGTAGATGAATGGGGTGTACCGATTTTGAATATCGATGCGGAGTATAAGGCAAATGAAAGAGCCATGGAAAAGGATATGGTGCAAACGGCAATGGAAATGATGGATAGCGCTAATTTCAAAAATATCGTAAATCAAAAAGAAGAACGAAATTTTGGACTTAACATTCACGAAATGGGTACAGCCAGAATGGGAAAAGATAGTAAGACTTCAGTGCTTAATAAAAACAATCAGGTATGGGGTGCAGAAAACGTATTTGTTACAGATGGTTCTTGTATGACATCTAGTGCCTGCCAAAATCCATCTTTAACTTATATGGCGCTAACTGCCAGAGCTGTAGATTTTGTAGTTAAAGAATTAAATAAACGAAATATTTAAATAATGCAAAGAAAAGAGTTTCTAAGGGGAATAAGTGTTATCGGTGGAACTACATTAATTAGTCCTTTAGCCATTTTACAATCATGTAATTTTACACCTAAAATTAGAATACAGCTAACGCCTGCCGATATAGTGCTTTTAGATAGTATTGGTGAAACCATAATACCGACTACAACAGATAGCGAAGGGGCTAAAGCAGCAAAAATAGGAGAGTATATGGTGAGTATGGTAGATGATTGTTTTGAGCCTGAGATTAAAGAAATTTTTATAAATGGTCTGAATAGTTTGGACCAAATTTGTGCAAAAATCGATAATAAATCTTTTGTTGAATTTTCGAAAGAACAGCGTTTGGAACTTTTAAGAACGTTACAAGATGAAGCTATAGCTTACAACTTAGCTCAAGCAAGTAAAGTAAGGCCTTTGCCTCATTATTTTGATTTATTAAAAGAGTTGACAATTAACGGCTATTTTTCTTCTGAAATTGGTATGACCCAAGCAAGGGAATATTTGCCCCTACCCGGAAGTTATGAATCCTGTATAGACATTAAACAAGGGCAGAAAGTTTCGGCGATGTAGTTGGATGAATTTACTTTTTAATTAGATAGTATCCCATTAACTTTGGTTTCATTAAATTCAAGTATTAATTTTATATTATCTCCTACTTTGTCTGCAATTCTTTTCATTCCTAAATCATTCAGATGAGTTCCGTCAACTGTTCCTTCGTGATCGTAACCAATTAAACCATTACTTGATAAATAGAACAAATTATTAATACCGGCTTCTTTGGCTTTATCATAGGCGTTTTTTAATTCCTTATTTTGAGATTGAATATATTCTAAGCCACCAAATATTGTGTCATTCGTTTTTTGAAAATAGGAATATTCTCTTATGATGCTTTCTATTAACGTGAGTTCGACTTAAGAAAAGGCATTCACGTATTGCAGAAAAAGTAGGTAATAGGTATATTTAGGCGCTATCAGTATCAGTGTAACTACTTGATTTTAAGGTGTATAATTTGTATTTTGGATAGAACAAACCCCCGAATATGAGTCTTCAGCTCTAAAAACGGGATATTATCTAAATATGTATTACCAATATACGCAGATTTGACAATTTCCAGCATAGATTTTCTTTCACATCGCAAACACAGAGTTCGATCTTTTTCTGGATCGTTTTTTACAGGGTGACCTAGGTAAGATAAATTCTGCCATACCAAGGGATAGCTTGGTGGACACCTTTGGTATGGTCGATCATAAAAAAGGGCCCGTTTCGATTTTCGGCCCTCAGGGCAAATTGGCATTGATGTTCCATAAACATTATGCTGTCTGCTCTGACAAACGTTTGATAGAGCAGCTCAACGGCAATATCGATTATCAATTCTTTTGTGGCATCCATTTGGACTTGCAATAAAAAAGTGGACAATGAGATAAGAGTCATGCAGCTACGTTATGATTATACAATTCTGTTTCAATTTCCTCTATTGTTTTATATCCCTAATAAGAGTATATTCTTTTTCGGTTATACCAGGTTTCTATCTATTGGAAGACTGATAATTCCGCTTCTGATCTAAGTCGATATCTTTGGTTGTACACCCATTCCTCTTTTAGGCTTTTAAAGAAAGATTCGGCTACTGCGGTATCCCAACAATTACCTTTTCTGCACATGCTTTGTTTTCCCAATCCAATATAGCTTTTAAACCTGAGTTCGATCTAAGCTTTTAATAAAATAATGTCAATTGTGAGGTGTTTTCTGTTTCAAATTTGATTCCCGGTTTTTTTCTTGAAAGGAGTAGGCGATAAGGCTGGCCACCAAGTTGGTAATGAAGTTTCCAAAGCTTCGGTGGCGCGAATGTTCTGCCTGGCAGATATTCTTGAGCTGGTCGTTTAT
>NZ_JALKBC010000013.1 GCF_023015865.1 Arenibacter sp. F26102
CCCACTGCATCGGTAACCAATACCTTATCGTTACCTCCACTTAATATGTTTTCTGTCTGAACTGCATTATCCGCCAATTTAGCATTGGTCACCGCATCATCACCCAATTTTACCGTGGTCACTGCGCCATCGGCCAATTTTGCCGTTACAATGGATAGGTCCTCAACCTTAAAAGGATCTGCTGTCGTTCCAACACCTGTAATCGTTACTTGATCGGATATGGCATCGAAGCTGGACTTGTCAACCCAGGCAACTGTACCAACCGCATCGGTAACCAAAACCTTATCGTTGCCTCCACTTAATATGTTTTCTGTCTGTACCGCATTATCCGCCAATTTTGCATTGGTCACCGCATCATCACCCAATTTTACCGTGGTCACTGCGCCATCGGCCAATTTTGCCGTTACAATGGATAGGTCCTCAACCTTAAAAGGATCGGCTGTCGTTCCAACACCTGTAATCGTTACTTGATCGGATATAGCATCGAAGCTGGACTTGTCAACCCATGCAACTGTACCAACCGCATCGGTAACCAAAACCTTATCGTTTCCTCCACTTAATATATTTTCTGTCTGTACCGCGTCATCCGCCAATTTTGCATTGGTCACCGCATCATCACCCAACTTTGCAGTTACAATGGATAGGTCCTCAACCTTAAAAGGGTCGGCAACCGTGCCCACTCCTGTAATCGTAACCTGATCCGAGATGGCATCGAAGCTGGACTTGTCAACCCATGCAACTGTACCAACCGCATCGGTAACCAAAACCTTATCGTTTCCTCCACTTAATATGTTTTCTGTCTGTACCGCATTGTCCGCCAATTTAGCATTGGTCACCGCATCATCACCCAATTTTACCGTGGTCACTGCGCCATCGGCCAATTTTGCCGTTACAATGGATAGGTCCTCAACCTTAAAAGGATCAGCTGTCGTTCCAACACCTGTAATCGTAACCTGATCCGAGATGGCATCGAAGCTCGACTTGTCAACCCAGGCAACTGTACCAACCGCATCGGTAACCAAAACCTTATCGTTACCGCCACTTAATATGTTTTCTGTCTGAACCGCATTGTCCGCCAATTTAGCATTGGTCACTGCATCATCACCCAATTTTACCGTGGTCACTGCGCCATCGGCCAATTTTGCCGTTACAATGGATAGGTCCTCAACCTTAAAAGGATCAGCTGTCGTTCCAACACCTGTAATCGTTACTTGATCCGAGATAGCATCGAAGCTCGACTTGTCAACCCAGGCAACTGTACCAACCGCATCGGTAACCAAAACCTTATCGTTTCCTCCACTTAATATGTTTTCTGTCTGAACTGCATTGTCCGCCAATTTAGCATTGGTCACCGCATCATCACCCAATTTTACCGTGGTCACTGCGCCATCGGCCAATTTTGCCGTTACAATGGATAGGTCCTCAACCTTAAAAGGATCAGCTGTCGTTCCAACACCTGTAATCGTTACCTGATCCGAGATGGCATCGAAGCTGGACCTGTCAACCCAGGCAACTGTACCAACCGCATCGGTAACCAAAACCTTATCGTTACCTCCACTTAATATGTTTTCTGTCTGTACCGCATTATCCGCCAATTTAGCATTGGTCACCGCATCATCACCCAATTTTACCGTGGTCACTGCGCCATCGGCCAATTTTGCCGTTACAATGGATAGGTCTTCTACCTTAAAAGGGTCGGCAACCGTGCCCACTCCTGTAATCGTTACCTGATCCGAGATGGCATCGAAGCTGGACTTGTCAACCCAGGCAACTGTACCGACCGCATCGGTAACCAAAACCTTATCGTTGCCTCCACTTAATATGTTTTCTGTCTGTACCGCATTATCCGCCAATTTAGCATTGGTCACCGCATCATCACCCAATTTTACCGTGGTCACTGCGCCATCGGCCAATTTTGCCGTTACAATGGATAGGTCTTCTACCTTGAAGGGATCCGCTGTTGTTCCAACACCCGTGATCGTAACCTGATCCGAGATGGCATCAAAGCTCGACTTGTCCACCCAGGCAACTGTACCGACCGCATCGGTAACCAAAACCTTATCGTTTCCTCCACTTAATATGTTTTCTGTCTGTACCGCATCATCCGCCAATTTAGCATTGGTCACTGCATCATCACCCAATTTTACCGTGGTCACTGCGCCATCGGCCAATTTTACCGTGGTCACAGCGCCATCGGCCAGTTTGGCCGTTACAATGGATAGGTCCTCAACCTTAAAAGGGTCGGCAACCGTGCCCACTCCTGTAATCGTTACCTGGTCCGAGATGGCATCGAAGCTGGACCTGTCAACCCAGGCAACTGTACCAACCGCATCGGTAACCAAAACCTTATCGTTACCACCACTTAATATGTTTTCTGTCTGTACCGCATTATCCGCCAATTTAGCATTGGTCACCGCATCAGGGCCAAGTTTGGAATTTACTATTGAAAGGTCTTCTACTTTGAAGGGATCCGCTACCGTTCCTACTCCGGTAATAGTTACCTGATCGGCCAAAACAGCGAAGCTGGACTTGTCAACCCAAACTACTGTGCCCACTGCATCGGTAACCAATACCTTATCGTTACCTCCACTTAATATGTTTTCTGTCTGAACTGCATTATCCGCCAATTTAGCATTGGTCACCGCATCATCACCCAATTTTACCGTGGTCACTGCGCCATCTGCCAATTTTGCCGTTACAATGGATAGGTCTTCTACTTTGAAGGGATCCGCTACCGTTCCTACTCCGGTAATAGTTACCTGATCGGCCAAAACAGCGAAGCTGGACTTGTCAACCCAAACTACTGTACCCACTGCATCGGTAACCAATACCTTATCGTTACCTCCACTTAATATGTTTTCTGTCTGAACTGCATTGTCCGCCAATTTAGCATTGGTCACTGCATCATCACCCAATTTTACCGTGGTCACTGCGCCATCGGCCAATTTTGCCGTTACAATGGATAGGTCCTCAACCTTAAAAGGATCAGCTGTCGTTCCAACACCTGTAATCGTTACTTGATCCGAGATGGCATCGAAGCTGGATTTGTCCACCCAGGCCACGGTACCAATGGCATCGGTAACCAAAACTTTATCGTTACCTCCACTTAATATGTTTTCTGTCTGAACTGCATTGTCCGCCAGTTTTGCATTGGTCACTGCATCATCACCCAATTTTACGGTAGTCACCGCTCCATCGGCGAGTTTTGCAGTGACAATGGAAAGGTCCTCTACCTTGAAAGGGTCCAAGGTGGTACCTAAACCTGTTATAGTAACCTGATCGGCGATGGCATCGAAGCTGGATTTGTCCACCCAGGCAACAGTACCAATGGCATCCGTAACCATAACCTTGTCATTGCCACCGGAAGCCAAATCCTCCGTAAGGATGGTCCCGTTCAATATATTTTCTGTTTGTACCGCGTCATCTGCCAATTTTGCATTGGTAACCGCATCATCACCTAATTTTGATGTTACTATGGAAAAATCCTCCACTTTGAAGGGGTCTGCAACTGTACCCACTCCTGTAATTGTTATTTGGTCGGCGATAGCCGTAAAGCTCGATCTGTTAACCCAGACTACAGTACCAACGGCGTCCGTAACCAATACCTGGTCCACACCCCCGCTTAAAATATTTTCTGTCTGAACAGCGTCATCCGCCAATTTAGCATTGGTAACAGCGTCATCCCCAATTTCCAATACTACATCACCCAACAAGGCATTTACATCTCCACTCACGTTTATGGTAGTGGAGATAATATTGCCATCACCTGTTAGACTACTTAAATCGGCATTAAAAGTTCCCCCATTCTCTAAGGTTAGTGTCAATTGATTGTTAGCGGGATTAAAGCTAAAGACCTGAAGTTGTTGACTATCCGTAGAAGTTAACTCCCAAGAATCTCCATCCCAAAAATAGATAGTTCCTGTATTTGTATTTACGTATATATCTCCAATATCTGCCCCAGTAGGCGTTGCAGTCCCAGGTGCAGTAACAAGTGTGCCGCTGAGCACCTCGCAATTACACTGGTCTTCCAAATTCACTGTGGTTTGCGCCATGGCAAATCCAGAAATTAGAAATATGATTAATAAAATCCCCTTCTTCATGATATATACTTTACTTAAGTTGGTCTTTATTCAGTTGGCGTTAATAAGTTCTAGACAGTATTAATCTTTCTTTAATTCTGTAAAACTCATTGGATAATTCATAATCTTGGTAAATCCTATACTGGTTTAGAGATAACAACAATTTACTTTGTTGTTTTTTAAACCATGTTGAAAAAATGTTCTTATTCAAATTTTTCATAAGTAGGATTATCTAGTCTTTTAAAATGGTAATATTTATGTTTGTCCTATTTTATAATTAAACGGATCAATAACACCATACAAAATTAACCGTACTGCTGGCTACAAGAAATAAATGTTGTGTAACCCTATATTTATACTGTCTATACATCGATAGTTGAGGTTTTATAAATTTCACAACCACTTTTCCGGGCTATTTCACTCGTCGATCATCCTAATAATAGCAACACTTGCCGAAATTTAATTGTGGGAAAAATCACATGAATTGACTTTTGTGGATTGACAGAATTCTCTAATTCTTTTTAACTCTATAGGTTATCCTCCTATTGGTTATTACAGTTTTAACCTGAACGGTAAGTAGAGCAGAAGAAGATGCTACTGCAGAACAACTGGACCCTGATTTTGAGGCCAAAATCCTAAATAGATAATTATTTTGGTCAATATCGACTTTATGTATTGTAAGGGTTTTTGTATTTGTACCAGTGTAATCTGCTCCTTCTGTTAGATTCAAAAAGCTACCTCCTCCATCAGTACTGAACTGCCATTGATAAATATCTGCGTTGCCTGTAGTTGCTGTAAAACTAGTTGTTTCACCTACAAATACTGTTTTATCGGGTCCTATAGTTGCCGTTGATGGAGTATCCTCCGTAACTGAGACGCCAGTTCTCGTTGCACTTTTACAGTTGGTGGCGGTATTCCTAGCTTCGGCATAGTATGTCCCCGGCCCCAAGGGAGTATAATTTGTACTACCAAGCAATAACAATGTACCTCCACTGGCCGAATCGTACCAGTCTACGGTTTGACCAAAACCTACATTAGCCGTAATTGTTGGGACAGTGTCCCCTGCACAATAACTCTGGTTGCCACCACTGGTAGGGGCATTGACCACCGGACAGCTACAATTGGGTGCCGTCACTGGTAGGTCCTCGCTACATCCATTGGCGTCCGTTACAGTTATTGTGATATTGGTACCTGAAGGTACGTTAACAATTTCCCAAACGTTCCCTGAAGTGTTGGTTACCGTACCAGCGGTACTGGTAACAGTACCCGAGCTAACTGTAACCTCTAGTTCATAGGTCGTTGGTTGAAATAAGCGGAATACACAACTGGGCGAATCGGAAACCGTAATCGTAGGTCGTGGATGGACCGTAAGGGTAACTGAATTTGAGGTAACAGGATCACAAACGTGGCTAGAGCTTGATACAATCACCCTATATTGGCTACCATTATGTGAGTTTTGGGCGTTAGTAATGTTTAATTGGTTGGTATTACTACCACTGTGTATACCCGAATCCGTAAGGTCTTCCCAAATAGATCCATTAAAAAACTGCCATTGATAGGTATCAACATTGGAGGCCACGACCGAGAAAGAGGTATCACCATCTTCGCAAATACTTTCGTCCGCGGGTTGAGTATTAATAAGTGGGGCAGCTCCTGCTTCCCTATAATCTGGTGTTCCATTGGCATCCCCATCGGCAGGAACGGGATATGCCGCCGAGCTTACGGATCCGTCGGAGTTAATTGATGGGGGAATTCCAGTTCCGTAATATCCATTTGTATCTCCATCCACTGCTATATCTGCATAGGCCTCCATGGCATCGTTACATCCGTCTTCATCACTGTCCAAATCTAAAAAATCTTGTACAGCATCTCCATCCGTATTTCTAATCGTATAGTTAATGATGCCACTTTCTGGAGAGGTCTCCACTATATTAGCCAAGCCATTGGCACCATATCCGCTGTTGACCACACCATTGGTATGTGCCTGACCATGGCCTGCTTCAACAGCGTCGTAAATACCGTCATTATCAGAATCCAAATCTAAATGGTTGGGTATTCCGTCATTATCAGAATCGCAATTTGCTGCGGAAAAATCTCCAAAGAAAAATACTTTACCATCCGGTCCATCCGAGGTAGCTCCAGGGAACGTCATTCGTAACCCTCTAACCTTACTTCCCAAAGGTGCTATATCATCTATGGGAAATAAAGCCACAAACATTCCGCCAGATTGGTAGTTATTCACCTTGTGTCCAGAATCTACATAATCGGTAAGATTCACCGAAATACTTCCCAATACGTTTCCATTAACATCCAATGCTTCAACGAAATAAGGGTTATTACCGTTTCGTTCCGTAATGATCAAGGTTACTTCCCCTGTAGACGTTATAGGAGAATCATATAGTAAGGTATAATTATCAGCAGTATAGTTAGAATTATCCATGGCATGATAATAATTTAAATCCCTGCTTTGAAAACTGGGTATTATTTGATCGGAAAAATTGGGATTATTATAATAGTCATAGGAATTCACGGTATGATCCGATAAATACACTCTACCAGTTGCATTTATATTATTGTAACTAGCACTATACGAGTCTGGAGCTATAAAATCCCCAAATGTTCGGCCTTTTAGAGTAATCTCATTTAGAATATGGCTCCCGGAAATGTTATTTGGATTAGCACTTGAAATGTTTAAAGAGAAGTCAGAGGCGGGATAAGATCCATCATGACCACTATCGGTAATCTCACATTCCTGAGAATCCGGGATCCCGTCATTGTCATTGTCCAAATCGATGTCATCTGGAGTACCATCACCGTCATTGTCCAGTTCACAGCTATATGTTGAAACGGTTTTACTGGCATCTACGTAACTAAGGTTATCCTCTGAACTATCATCACTACTTTTAAAGCGAATATAAAGCCAATCTATAGGAGAAGTAAAGGTAAAATCGAGCTGTGCATTATTGCCTACTTGTGTCCATGGTCCCGTAGCACTGGAAGAAATCCAAATATCAAAATCATCACCATCTTCTCCATATACTGTAACCGAATCCCCACTATTTATGGCCTCGCTCATTTCCAGTACCAATTCATCATTCTCATTATTGAACCTTGCATTGGTACCATCGTTGTTGCCCAGGGCATTATTTTGATTGCCTACATTATCATCTACAATTACCCCCGAAGCGTATACGTTTATGACACTGGTATATTCAACCATAGTATTTCCCGACGGACATGCCGTATCGTCCTGTATAATTATTTGGTAATCTTCCGCCTCCCCATCACTTGCCTCAGAATTACCAGCCGGTAAACCTGTGTCCGATGAAAATCTAAAACGGGCATAGGAAGTTCCTATAGTCGCTGTACCGGGTACAGTTACATTTAGTGTTATACTTCCTCCGCTCGGAGCCAGGTCTGTAGCAATTTGCTCTCCAGAGTCCTCAAAATCCCCATCCCTATTAAAATCGATCCAAGCATTTAAAACTCCTGCACCATTCGTAGTTATATCGATCACTTTTGTGGTTCCACGATCTAGAACCTGTCCACTAAAATCAATTCCCCCACTGAAAACACCATCTTCATCGTCTCCCGTATTGTCATCGCTATTACCAATACTGAAATTCATGAAGGGATTTTCACTATCTGGTGGCACCGATCCCAAATATATTGTAATTGGAGTTGTCGTTAATACCGGTAAAATATGAGCTGCAAAGCCATATGAGGCAGGTGCATCACCAGCATCATTTCGTGTACCAAGGTTTCCCATTATGGATTCAACATCACCTGTACTACCTAATTGCGCGGCCGGTGTTAATTCTCCTGTTGAAGTATTTACTATAAAAATGGTTCTTCCCAATCCCACATTATTTTCATCTTCAATGTAATTTGTTCCGTCACTCGCATAGGTAATTCCCTCTCCATCTATGGCGGAAGATGTAGTAAAGGCATAAGCTGTGACTCCAGTGGTTATATCCACTGTGTAATAATCTACGTTATTGTCATTCTGAATATAAAACTCGGCTGTATCAGGATTCCACGAAATTCCATCAGCGTTAGATCGCGCCCCGGACATCACCACTGGAAATCCTGCATAAGGGGACCATGCTGGTAGTGAACCGTCCACATTGGGATTGATAGCCGTTATACGATCCGCACCTCCATTAGTTCCATTATTGTAAACTATTACTAAAATTTCTTCTCCCGTATTGTTATTGATGTAGAATTCGGCCCCTTCCACATGCCCCGGAACTATACCCGTTTTCACCAAGGTAGCTACTCCTGTTATAGGATCAATAGAATACATATCGGAACTAGGTGTGGGTTCATCTCCCTCGAAAACATATACCTGTCTATCCGTTGATCTATAGCCACCCCCTTCCCCTGAAAAGATAATCGGTGATCCCCCATAGGTTATATTCGTAATTGTAGGGGAAGGCAAAGGAGAAGCAGTTGGATCTGGTGCCACGGAATACAATTCGGACCTATTATCCGACATATAATAAATATAGGGTAGTCCTCTATTTAGATTTGGTACTATGGTTGGTAATGTCGTAAGCGGCGGGGGAGTAAAATCTGCCACAATGGACAAAACGGGTGATTTGGACGAATCCCCGTTGTATGCTTCCGCTGTACGCTCACCTGATCCATTGATTACAAAAGCCATTGCGTTACCATTGACCCAACCACCTCTATTTACAATTTCTTGTACAATAGCTGTAAGATCCGGTGTTCGTTGATTAGCCCCTGCTTGTCCTACTGAATTCCAAGAAGGTATGCTGTTCCAAGAAACAGAGGCCGATGTCAATGTTCTGCTTGAAATATTATAATTTGAGTTAGAAAATATACTGGCATTGTTGGTATCTTCACCTCTAATGGTCACCGAAGTACTACCTGTGTCAGTCTCATCCGTTGTAAATTGAATACTGGCACTTAAAATAGTGGTTCCCTGAGGTATGTTGATATTTTGAAATCGAATGCCCACGTATTGGTTTGTTCCACCGTCACTGGTCAATTCCAAATCGGAACTACCAAGATCCATATTTCCGTTCGAAACCTGCTCTTCGGCATCATCATTGCCCTGAGCCACCTGTGAGGTAATTGTCGTCTGGGCAGAAGCAATGCCCGCCAAGATCATCAACAAACCAAAAAGAATTTTATGTAAGCTTGGAAATCTCATTAAATAAGTTTAGACCAGTAAAATTTTGTAACGGTATAAAAAATTGACGTTAAATGAATTACTAGATTACAAAACTACCACAGTTGAAGAATGAGGAAAATAAATGTTGTGTAAGGGGCAAATAACACTGCAAAGCCCCTAAAGGATGAAGTTAAATAGTTTTAACTGCCCGCCAAAACTAAGGAATATGAATTAAAATACTGAAAATAAAGATTTTAAAATCTTACCTAGTAATGAGATCAATTTGCATCGACCCTATAGGTTATCTTCCTGTTGGTAATGACCGTTCTTACCTTAACCGTTAGCAAGGCCGAGGATGATGCTGTTGACGGACAACTTGATCCCGATTTTGAGGCCAAAACACGATACCTATATCCATTTTTATCGGCTCCAGCAGTCTTAACGGTCAAGGCTGTAGACTGCGTTCCAGCATACTCCGCACCGTTTGAAATATTGTTGAACACCGTTCCCCCATCTGTACTTATTTGCCATTGATAGGTGTCGGCATTAGTTGCGGTTACGGTAAAAATGGCATTGCCACCTGTAAAAATTGATTGATCCGGTCCAATGGTAGCCGTAGGAGGGGTATCTTGCGTAACTACTATGGCCGTTCTGGCACCACTGCGGCAATTGGTTGTGGTATTCCGTGCTTCCGCATAAAAAGTCCCTGGGCCGCTAGGAGTATAAGTTGTATTGCCCAATAGCAATAAAGTACCTCCACTGGCCGAATCGTACCAGTCCACCGTCTCCCCAAAACCTACCGATGCCGTTATGCTTGGCACAGCATCTCCTGTGCAATATGATTTATTCCCACCGCTAGTAGGTGAATTTACTACCGGGCAGGCGCAATTGGGGGCGGTAACGGGTAGTTGATTTGTACAACCATTGGCACCAGTCACCGTTACCACAATGTTGGTTCCGGAAGAAACATTGGTAATGGCCCATACATTGCCCGATGTATTTGTAACGGCCCCAGCCGTACTTGTTACTGTTCCCGTGCTAACGGTTACCTCCAATTGATAGGTAGTAGGTGAAAATAGCCTAAATACACATGTAGGAGGACTACTGACCGAAATGGTAGGTCTTGGAAGAATGGTTAGTTTTACCGCAGTTCTAAATAGGCTTCTGCGATTGGAATCTGAATTGTCCACACTTTCTCCGTAATAGGTAACATTTCCTACCGTGTTTAAGGTTGGAGAAACTGGAGAACCACCACTTGTAGCCGTATACCATACCACATGGGCCCCAGAAGGAGGGGTTGCGGAAGCAGTGAGGGTCTGTATTGGATTTTGGGCACATTCGGTAATATCCCCATTACTGGTTGGAGGAGGAAGTGCTGATTCTATATCGTCGAAAGAGTAATCAGTTCCACCATTACCATTACACGCAGAAAATTTTCTTGATCCAAGCCAAATTAGTTGGGAAGCGCTACACTGGTTTTGCTTCAAAGTATCAATCTGCCCACCATTGTTGTAGATTATAGCATCTGCGGGTAAACGCAGATCGGCATTCTTAACCCATTTAAGAATACCGTCACTCTGTATGGCAATCAACATAATGTCAACTTGAAAATCTCCATTATCTGGCAATAAAAGAGTATCATTGCCCCCAGTTTCATCCCCAATAATAAGCTTGTCTATGATATAGGAAGTTATGTTCACATTTAGAGTTACGGTATTACCACTACCTATGGTTACCGTACCCACATTACTGTTTTGCCCGGGATATGATGTGGCATTTACCCATGCAATGCCATTATAGAATTGCCATGTGCTAGCACTACCCCAATCGCCAGAAGTCTTGGACCTATAATCTCCAGTAACCTGAGCAAATACCGGGATACTAAAAAATACAAACAAAACTACTAAAACCGTTTGCTTTAATTTCTGGCTCAAAAACTTGGATCCAAAAGACATATATTATTAGTAATTACGACCGTCATTAACTTCTGACAATTGTTTCTATGATGAATACTTAAATAGTACGAAAACTACTGTTTAACGCAATAATGGGTGAAAATATTACATGAGCAAAGCATCTAAAACATTATGTTGTGAAACAGCAACAAACTGTTGTATATGAATAATTAAACGAGAAGTGGAAACATGAATACAGTAGAAATAAAGCTTTCATTTACTAGGATCCTAGTGTCCTGTATATCTTTTTATTGGAAAAAGCCTTATTATTCTAAACAATAAAGCAGCTGTGAAAACAGCTGCTTTATATATTTTTTTAGGGCAAATATTATTCCAATATCAAGAATTCCGATCTACGATTCAATTGGTGTTCTTGTTTACTGCATTTCACCCCATTGACACATCTGTTTACCAAACGGGTCTCACCAAAGCCTTCCCCTTCCAGTCTATCACTTGCTATTCCTTTAGAAACCATATAGGCCACGGTAGATTCCGCTCTTTTTTGTGATAGCCATAAATTATAGGCATCAACCCCCTGACTGTCCGTATGGGAAGTAACCTTAAGCTTTAAACTTGGATACTTTTCCATGGCCGCAATTACCTTTTGAATTTCAATTTCAGCGTCCGGCCTAACATTATACCTGTCGAAATCAAAATATATGGTGCTTAACTGCAGTAATTTGGCCAAATCGTCGCCATAGCCCGCTGTTACAGTATCTCTTTCAAGGTAAAAATCGATAATTCTTGGTTTACTGTCCGATAAATTTAAATACTCCTCTGAAGGCACATATCCCTGCATAGTTGCCCTGACAAAATTGCCTTTATTACAATCTATTGCAATGCTATAGTTGCCATTGGAATCTGTAATTACAGAAGCCAATTCCTCATTATTTTCATCAATAACTTTAACCGTTGCCCCAACCAATACTTCATTGGATATTTTATCCCTAACCGTACCTGTAATTGGCTTAATACAATCGAATTCCAGTTTTTTGGTCTCAACAAAACTATATATATCATCCTCTCCCACTCCATTCTCTCGGTTAGAAGCAAAGTAACCGTTTCTGGTTTCTTCGTTCATAATGAATGTAAAATCGTCCAACTCACTGTTTACGGGCTTTCCGACATTTAAAACGGTCCCTATATACTGACTGTTGGAAATTTTCGTAGCAAATATGTCCAAACCACCTAAGCCTGGATGACCATCCGATGAAAAGTAAAGTATATTTTCACTGGTAACGTATGGGAAAGTTTCCCGAGCCTCCGTATTTATGATGTCTCCTAAATTTACAGGTGTCCCATATGTACCATCACTATTTATAGCCACCTTAAATATATCCGACTCCCCATAAGAACCGGGCATATCGGATGCAAAATAAAGCAGATTTTCATCTGGACTAAGTGTTGGATGTGCTATTGAATAGGATTCACTGTTAAAGGGAAGCTCTTCAATTTGGGTCCACACCCCATTTTCTTTGGTCGCCTTAAATATTTTAAGACGTACAACCCCTTTTTTGTCCTTTACCGTTTTACCATCAAAAAGATTATTTCTGGTAAAATAAAGCGTATTGCCGTCTTTGGTGAAAACAGAGGTGGATTCGTGAAATCTTGTATTGATCTCATCTCCAAATTTCACCACCCTATTCTCCGAAATACTGTCGATATTTATCTTGTATAGATCTAAGAAATCCTTGGAATTCCAAGTATGCCTATAACGAGCCAAGTTACCCGTGTCTCTATCCGAAGAGAATATTAACCCCTGCTTATAGAATGTAGGAGCAAAATCCGAATATCTGGAATTAAATTCAAATTTACCAATTTCGTATCTACCTGAATTTTGTTCTATTTCCGCCAAATAGTCCCTTTCCGCCATATAAAGATTGGCCCTAACATCTGCGGATGTCATTTGGGAAAACTGTGCCATTACTTCTTTGGAAAGATCATACTCTCCGAGGGACCTTAAGGTCTGGGCATATCTAAAATAGTATTCCGGCCCAATGCCTTCTTTGTATTCGTTTAAAAGTCTTTTATATATTTTGGAAGCCTCCTTGTAATCAGCATTAAAATAATAAGAATTTCCAAGTTTCATTAATAGATCTGCTGAGGAATATCCCTTATCCAATACACGTTTATAGATATCAATGGCCGGACTAAAGGAGTAATCCCTATATTTTTCATCTGCCTTGTTTACCAATCGGTCCTGGGCAATGACAACATTACCAATGACAGAAAATAACAACGTCAGCAAAAATATTCTTTTTATCATTTTATTTTTTTTAAAAGAAACGCGGTGATACCATTCTTTGGAACGATTTTACCAATTCAAATCTTAAAAACACTTCGATAGACCCATCATTAAATTGAGTTCCACCCAACTCAGTGGTTTCCCTATCATAAGCTAGCCCAACCATGAACTGATCACTCAACTGGAAACCTAGCATACCACTTAATGCCGCATCCCATCTGTAAGCTGCACCAAAACTAAACTTGTCATTAAACAGGAAACTCGCGGACAAATCTATTTGCAAAGGTGCACCGCCCACTACTTTGGTCAATATCGCCGGCTTGAATTTAAAATTATTATTTAAGTCAAATACATATCCAGTAATCAAATAAAAATTCATCCGTTCGGCCGAAAGGAACTGTACTGAATTGGGATCTCTTTGTGAATTGTCAAAATACTGGGTTTCCACTAGGTTAGGTGCAGAAAGTCCGGCATAAAATTTATTTGTGTGGTAATAAATGCCCACCCCAAAATTGGGAGAAAATTTATTATCAATATTATCGCCTTGAATATTTTCCGAATCAAAATTGTTCAATCCGTTAAAATCCAAATTTAACATATTACCTCCTACCTTTAATCCAAATGACAATTTGGCATCCAAAGCAACATCAACAGTATAGGACAACACTGCATCGAACTGTGTTTCCTGAACAACACCGTCCCCAATATTATCATTGATAATAGAAATTCCGTAACCCAATCTGCTATTCCTTATGGGCGAGTGCAAGTTTAAGGTCTGCGTTTTAGGGGCTCCTTCCAGACCTACCCATTGAGATCTGTAAAGTGCCGCAATACTCAATTGCCCCCTAGAACCTGCATATGCCGGGTTAACGCTCATTGTATTATACATATATTGGGTATATTGGGCGTCTTGTTGGGCGTGAAGCCCGGCAAAAATGGAAAACAACATTAAAACGGTAACGAAGAGACTCTTTTTATATATCATCTACTCTAAAATATATTATTTACTGACATAAATATAACCACTATCTGTAATATTCTGCTGTTTATTTTCATAGTTGAAAATATAATAATAAACACCGGCGGGCAAATAATTGTTTCCAGTAACGGTAGATCTTGCTTTGGACCTACCATCAAATACATTATTTTGGTTATTGTATCCTTTACCTTCATATACCGAAACTCCCCATCTATTGAAGATTTTCAAGGTATTGTTATTGGCATTTCTAACCCCTCTAATAAATAGGAAGTCGTTTTTACCATCAGAATTGGGGGTCACCAATTGATTCACTTCAATTTTTTCATCTTCATCACCTTCTTCCACAATAACTGTAACCGTTGCCGTATCGCAATTGTCCGTATTGGCCGCTTCACAGATCATGTAGTCAATGGTATAGGTGCCATCGGCGGTACCAGGGGCCACGCTTAGGCTGCCATCCTCGTTTATCGCTAGTTCGTCCGTTGGGGTCGAAGTGAGTACCACATCCGTAGGCCCAACAGGATCTCCGTTAAGGGTATCGTTATCAAGTACATTGCTGTCAGGGATAACTCCGCTAACACCCGTATCCACGGTATAGCTATCGTCAACCGCATCAAGTACATTATCCATATCAGGGCCTACCTGAATGGTCACTGTGCCCGAATCGCAATTGTCCGTATTGGCCACCTCACAGATGGTATATTCTATAGTGTAGGTGCCATCGGCAGTGCCGGGGGCCACGCTTACGCTGCCATCCTCGTTTATCGCTAGTTCGTTCGTTGGGGTCGAAGTGAGTACCATATCCGTAGGCCCAACAGGATCCCCGTTAAGGGTATCGTTATCAAGTACGTTACTATCAGGGATAACTCCGTTAACACCGCTGTCCAAGGTATAGCTATCGTCAACCGCATCCAATATATTATCCATATCCGGACCTACCTGAATGGTCACTGTGCCGGAATCGCAATTGTCCGTATTGGCCGCTTCGCAGATCGTATAATCAATGGTATAGGTGCCATCCGCGGTACCGGGGGCCACGCTTACGCTGCCATCCTCGTTTATCGCTAGTTCGTCCGTTGGGGTCGAAGTGAGTATTACATCCGTAGGCCCAACAGGATCGCCGTTAAGGGTATCGTTATCAAGTACGTTACTGTCAGGGATAACTCCACTAACACCCGTATCTACGGTATAGCTATCGTCAACCGCATCAAGTACATTGTCCATATCAGGGCCTACCAGAATGGTCACTGTGCCCGAATCGCAATTGTCCGTATTGGCCGCCTCGCAGATCGTATAGTCTATGGTATAGGTGCCATCCGCGGTACCGGGGGCCACGCTTACGCTGCCATCCTCGTTTATCGCTAGTTCGTCCGTTGGGGTCGAAGTGAGTACCACATCCGTAGGACCAACAGGATCCCCGTTAAGGGTATCGTTATCAAGTACATTGCTTTCAGGGATAACTCCGCTAACACCCGTATCTACGGTATAGCTATCGTCAACCGCATTAAGTACATTGTCCATAACAGGGCCTACCTGAATGGTCACTGTGCCCGAATCGCAATTGTCCGTATTGGCCGCCTCGCAGATCGTATAGTCTATGGTATAGGTGCCATCCGCGGTACCGGGGGCCACGCTTACGCTGCCATCCTCGTTTATCGTCAGTTCGTCCGTTGGGGTAGAAGTGAGTACCACATCCGCAGGCTCTACCGGATCCCCGTTAAGGGTATCGTTATCCAGTACGTTACTGTCTGGGATAACTCCACTAACACCCGTATCTACGGTATAGCCATCGTCAACCGCATCAAGTACATTGTCCATATCAGGGCCTACCTGAATGGTTACTGTAGCCGATGCACAAACATTAGGATCGGGAATAACGTTACATACTTGATAAATTATAGTTACAATTGTATTGGATTCCGATTCAACAGGAGTGTAGGTCACAAAACCAGTTTCGGCATCAAAGACAACAGTTCCTAGCGCACTACCACCTATCATGGTCAAACTGGTAATGCCTATATTATTAGAATTATTATTTGGCAAGTAATCATCGTTCTCTAAAATATTGATAGCAACCTCGGTCAAAGCAGGGGTTGAACCCGAATCATCCCTTGCAGTAGCTACAAGTGGATCTGGATCCGTTCCATTAGGATTGCCATCATCATCACAGTCGAGAACCTCCCAGGCCACCGAAGGTGTTAGCGTAATGCTTTCCGGATTGTAATCACAGGGATCTAAAGGATCTGTACCATCTGTTTTCTCATCCTCATTGGTCACCCCGTCACCGTCACAATCCAAGCCGTTCCAGGTGCTAGAAGTTTCCACCGTCTGATGTTCCAAGACAAAATCACAGGAATCAAGCGGATCTGTACCGTCCTCTTTTTCTTTTTCGTTGGTCACCCCGTCCCCATCACAATCGGCAGTTAAATAGGCTCCATTTTGTGTTAAGGTTATACTTTCCGGTTTATAGTCACAGGGATCTAGTGGATTGGTATCATCTTCTTTCTCCTTTATGGTGGTTACCCCATCCCCGTCATCATCGATATCCCGATAATTTACGTCATCGGCACCATCGGTATTTGGAAGGTCTCCAGATGGATTATCTATTTCATCATTTACATCGAAGTCATCATTTACATCATCACCTTCATAACCATCGTCCAAACCATCCCCGTCACTATCAATTCCTCTAAACATTTGATCAGGATTTCCATCAAAATTGAAGTCATTCCCCTCGATATTATCAGGAACCGAATCGTTGTCTGTATCCAAATCCAAATAATCTGGCATATCAGTACCGTCCGTATTCACTGGAATAAGTCCCTGGTTAACTGGCCCATCATAGGCATTGTCCAACCCATCATTGTCATCATCGAGACCGGTTGGCGGAATATAACCATCAGTAAGCTGAGCCTCCACATTATCGGGAATACCGTCATTGTCCGAATCGATATCTACCCTATCTGGATAGCCATCACCATCAGAATCTATATCCTTACTGAAACTAACAGTTTGTGGATCAACGAAGTTATCTAGACAGGAAAATTGAATTCCGGATTGTCTAGGAACATTGGTTGTGAAATTATCATTGGTAGTGGTCTGAATCCCAAATCGGAATACAAAAGTACTTATATCCACAAATTCAACTGCCACATTAACGGAAGGATGAGAATTGGATATCCCAGCATATTCTTTCATTCCCCCATTGATCAATAGCCCACCTGATGTATAGTTAACCCCAACTTCGGTAGGATTGTCATAAGTATAGCTTACCGGTGTATCGAATCTATTGAATTCCTGATATTGAACATTCCCATCTACGTCGATAAAATTGGCAATAAGCTCATCAAGAACAGCAGTTTCATTGGTACCTGTTTTCACCATGGAGATTCGTAAATCTACATAAGGCCTTCTTATATCATCAGTTGTTGTAAACTCAATCTCAGGCTTAAAAAATTCAGGGTCAACCGAATTTTGATCCAATGTGCTTATTCGGCCACTTACAACACTTTCAATGGTTACTAAAGCATCAAGATCATCTGTAATATTAGAAAACCTGTATACGGCACCTTCTGCCAAAGCATTACCAGATTCCAAGGTTGGTACATTACTGAAATTCAATTTTGGTATGCTTTCACAATCAAAATCCGTACTTATCACACTGGATTCAAGACTATCGAGTATTCCATCATTGTCGGAATCCAAATCCAAATAATCAGGAATTCCATCCTTATCCGTATCTACTGGAATGAGACCTTCACCACTTCCTGCAGTGGTCTCATATGCATCATCCAATCCATTCTTATCATTATCAGCATTGGAAGGAGCAATGTAATTCCGCGAAGCCTGTGCCTCAATATTATCCAATATCCCGTCATTATCCGAATCTACATCCAGATAATTCGGAATTCCATCTCCATCAGTATCAATATTGCCTTCAATTGAATCTATTATGCCATCACCATCAGAATCAACATCAATGGAATCTAAAACTCCATCACCATCTGAATCCATATAAACCATGTCATACGGTTGAAAAGTAGAAATATTGTCAAAAGAGGAAGTAAGTAGTAAGGCCAAAAATGCTATTGGCAAAATTAAGGCACTACTCACTTTTCCTTTAAAATTAAAGAAAGTAATTTTTTCCATAAATGATAGTTTTGTTTCAACTAATCACCATGGCATAATAGGTAACAATAGATGTAAGAAGTTGGGGCCAACTCCAAAATTACATGCAAGATATGTCTAAAAAATCAATAGTCATAAGGTTTTCAAGCCATAAATTGAAGAAAATCTGCCAATAACCGTATTACTCGACAAAGTGTTAAAATTACTTAAGAACGACCATAAATGAACGCCGTTTATCCAATAAAAAACCTTCAGATTACAATAGCAATTAGTAGTTATTTACTTACGAAATAGGTAAGACAAATTGGTTGCTACATTAACAATAAACATGTCATTAAATCCAATAACCACATAATGCAGCAAAGCTTAAAATCAAAAAATGAGGACTTATACGTATATAAAACATATGCCTTTTGAGCACATTAAGAAGTCAACAATTAAACTAAAAATCGGTCGTAAAATTTTGCGATATTACCAACATCAAAATCCACAGAAGTGAATCAATGTATCCATAATTCCCTATTACACTGTTCCATAAACCAGAATACCGTCCAATTCTGAAATCTTTGTTGTATTTACCCGAGATTGCCTATTGAAAAAAATTAATTTGACTTATTTTTGCCGAAATCAAATGATCAATGAGTTTTAGGGAACAAATTGAAAGAAGAAGGACTTTCGGAATAATATCACATCCCGATGCGGGAAAGACAACACTTACAGAAAAATTACTGCTATTTGGCGGAGCCATTCAGGAAGCAGGGGCCGTAAAGAACAATAAAATAAAGAAAACGGCAACGAGTGACTTTATGGAAATTGAAAAGCAAAGGGGTATTTCCGTTGCAACCTCTGTACTTGCCTTTCTTTACAAAGACAAAAAAATAAATATCCTGGACACGCCGGGCCATAAAGATTTTGCGGAGGACACTTTTAGAACGCTTACCGCTGTTGACAGTGTAATTGTCGTTGTTGATGTTGCAAAAGGTGTGGAAGAGCAAACTGAAAA
This sequence comes from Arenibacter sp. F26102, assembly GCF_023015865.1. Lineage (GTDB taxonomy): Bacteria > Bacteroidota > Bacteroidia > Flavobacteriales > Flavobacteriaceae > Arenibacter. The sequence goes on from NZ_JALKBC010000013.1 coordinate 19,530, forward strand.
ATTAGTGGAAGTTTGTAGGATGCGAAACATTCCTATGATTGTTTTCATAAACAAATTGGACCGGGAAGGGAAGGATGCTTTCGACTTATTGGACGAAGTGGAACAAAAACTAGGTCTTTCCGTAACACCTTTAAGTTTCCCAATTGGAATGGGCTATGATTTTAAGGGAATTTATAATATCTACGAAAAAAACATTAATCTATTTAGCGGGGATAGTAAAAAGAATATTGAGGACACCATTGCTTTTGATGACATAAACAACCCGCAACTTGAAAAAATTATCGGGGCCAAGGCTGCTACAGAACTAAGGGACAATCTAGAATTGGTAAATGGGGTATACCCACCTTTTGACAAGGAAAGTTACCTTAAGGGAACACAGCAACCCGTATTTTTTGGTTCCGCACTTAACAATTTTGGGGTACGTGAACTGTTGGATTGTTTCATAGACATTGCACCTTCTCCACGTGCAAAAATGGCCGAAGAGCGCATGGTACAAGCCAATGAAAAGGAATTGACCGGTTTTGTTTTTAAAATACACGCCAATATGGATCCCAAGCACAGGGACCGCTTGGCATTCATAAAAATAGTTTCAGGGACCTTCGAAAGAAACAAACCCTATCTTCATGTCCGTCAAAAAAAGAATTTAAAATTTTCAAGTCCCAACGCTTTTTTTGCCGAGAAAAAAGAAATCGTGGATATTTCGTATCCCGGGGATATTGTGGGATTGCATGATACCGGAAATTTTAAAATTGGTGATACGCTGACAGAAGGTGAAATATTACATTATAAAGGAATCCCAAGTTTTTCACCAGAGCATTTTAGATATATCAACAATGCCGACCCCATGAAAGCCAAACAACTAAACAAGGGCATTGATCAATTAATGGACGAAGGGGTGGCCCAATTGTTCACCCTGGAAATGAACAATAGAAAAGTCATTGGAACTGTAGGTGCCTTACAGTTTGAAGTAATTCAATACCGTCTGGAGCATGAATATGGAGCCAAATGTACCTATGAAAATTTCCCCGTCTATAAAGCATGTTGGGTAGATCCAAAAGACAAAAATAGCGACGAATTTAAAGAATTTAAACGTGTTAAACAGAAGTTTTTGGCCATGGATAAACGAAAACAACTTGTTTTTCTTGCCGATTCCCAGTTTTCATTGCAAATGACCCAGCAAAAATATCCAAATGTTAAACTTCATTTCACATCCGAATTTGAGTAAGCTTTACCATAAAACTAAAAAAACCTTCTGTACAAACAGAAGGTTTTTTTTTAAGCTTCACCCGTAGGCCCAAAATTTAATGGTATCGGAGGCTGTTCATAATCCTTAATTGTGCCATGGGCCTTTTCAAAGCGACTCACATTATCGCCAAGCGCCTTTAAGAATTTTTTGGCATGTTGAGGGGTTAGTACAATTCTACTTTTGACCTTTGCTTTGGGAGCACCGGGCATCATACTAATAAAATCCACTACAAACTCGGACACGGAATGATTGATTATCGCTAGATTGGAATAAATCCCTTCAGCTGTCTTTTCATCCAGTTCTATATTGATCTGCTTTTGGTTTTGATCTTTATCACTCATTCTAAAAAATGATTAACTATTACTTATATGTTAAACTACTTTGAACTATTTCTTGGCCGTATTCCAAAAAAAAACCTCGGTGAATATCACCGAGGTTCTAATTATTTAGAATTTCAATTCCTCTTTTCGAGCCATAATTTCATCGTATTCCTCTTTTGAGCCTACAATGATATTGTCATAATCCCTCATTCCTGTACCTGCAGGTATTTTATGACCCACAATAACATTCTCTTTCAATCCTTCCAGAGTATCTATCTTACCGCTCACTGCAGCTTCGTTAAGTACCTTGGTCGTTTCCTGGAATGAAGCAGCCGATATGAATGATTTGGTCTGCAAGGATGCTCGCGTAATTCCTTGAAGAATTGGTGTCGCCGTTGCTGCAACAGCATCTCTGGCAGTTACCAAATTCTTATCATTACGCTTAAGAATTGAGTTTTCATCCCTCAATTCTCGGGCACTTACAATCTGACCTGGTTTCAAGTTTTCGGATTCACCAGCATCCTCAACCACTTTCTGTCCATAAATCTCATCGTTCTCCTTGATGAAATCATCCTTGTGAACCAATTGATTTTCTAAGAAAATAGTATCTCCCGGATCCTCAATACGTACTTTACGCATCATTTGACGAACTACTACCTCAAAATGCTTGTCATTGATCTTCACACCCTGTAAACGATATACTTCCTGAACTTCGTTCACCAAATATTGTTGTACAGCTGAAGGCCCTTTGATAGACAAAATATCTTCAGGCGTAATTGACCCATCGGATAATGGCATACCGGCACGTACATAATCATTTTCCTGAACAAGAATTTGATTGGACAATTTAACCAAGTATTTTTTAACCTCACCCAATTTGGATTCGATGATTATCTCACGGTTACCTCTTTTAATTTTACCAAAAGAAACAACACCATCAATTTCGGAAACAACCGCAGGGTTAGATGGGTTACGTGCTTCAAACAATTCGGTAACTCTTGGAAGACCTCCCGTAATATCCCCAGCCTTAGCTGATTTACGAGGTATCTTAACCAAGATTTTACCTTCTTTAATTTTATCACCATCATCTACCATGATGTGCGATCCAACCGGAAGGTTGTAAGAACGCAATACTTCATCCTTATTGTTCTTGATCAATAGGGTTGGTATTAATTTCTTGTTCCTAGATTCCGAAATTACTTTCTCTTGGAATCCAGTTTGCTCATCTATCTCTACCTGGTAGGTAATACCTTGTTCAATATTTTCATACGCGATCTGTCCAGGGAATTCTGAAACAATAACCCCGTTATATGGATCCCAAGAACAAACAACCTGACCTTTTTCTATTTTTTCGCCGTTCTTAATAAACAATTGAGAACCGTAAGGTATATTATTGGTACTTAGGGTTATTCCCGACTTGGCATCTACAACCTTAATTTCAGAAGTCCTAGAAATAACGATTTCGGATTTTTTACCTTCACCATCCTGACTGGAAACAGTCCTTAAATCTTCTATTTCTGCAATTCCACCAAACTTGGCCTCTAATTTATTATCCTCGGAAATGTTACCTGCAATACCTCCAACGTGGAAGGTACGCAATGTTAACTGTGTTCCTGGTTCACCGATCGACTGAGCAGCAACGACACCTACAGCTTCACCTCGTTGTACCATTTTATTGGTAGACAAGTTTCTTCCGTAACATTTACCACAGATACCTTTCTGAGCCTCACATGTAAGGGCAGAACGTACCTCTACTTTATCAACAGGAGATGCCTCGATTTTCTTAACATCGGACTCCATAATTTCTTGACCTGCCGTTAAAAGCAATTCTTCAGAAATAGGGTCATAAACATCATGTAAAGAAACCCTTCCCAGGATACGCTCCCCTAAAGTTTCAACAATCTCTTCGTTTTTCTTAAGTGCCTCTACCTGTACACCTCTTAAGGTTTCACAATCTTCAATATTGATGATTACATCTTGTGAAACATCCACTAGACGACGCGTCAAGTAACCAGCATCCGCCGTTTTCAAAGCCGTATCCGCAAGACCTTTACGTGCACCGTGAGTAGAAATAAAGTATTCCAAAATGGATAGACCCTCTTTAAAGTTGGATAAAATAGGGTTTTCAATAATTTCCCCACCTCCAGCTGTAGATTTCTTTGGTTTCGCCATTAATCCACGCATACCGGTCAACTGGCGAATCTGCTCCTTGGAACCCCTCGCACCAGAATCCAACATCATGTAAACTGAGTTGAAACCTTGTTGATCTTCACGAATACGTTTCATGGCCAATTCCGTCAACATTGCATTGGTAGAAGTCCAAACGTCAATTACCTGATTGTAACGTTCGTTATTGGTGATAAGTCCCATGTTATAGTTGGCCATAATACCATCTACCTGAACATTGGCTTCATCAATCATGGACTGTTTTTCTGGTGGAATGATAATATCCCCCAAACTAAAGGACAAACCACCTTTAAAGGCGAATTCATATCCCATAGTTTTTATCTTGTCCAAGAAATCAGCTGTTGTTGGTACATCGGTAACTCTTAAAATATTACCAATAATATCCCTAAGGGATTTCTTGTTCAAAACATCATTGATATATCCTGCTTCTTCAGGAACAACCATATTAAACAATACCCTACCAACTGTAGTTGGTATAATTTGATTAACCAATTCTCCAGATTCATTAAAATCTTTGGCACGTACCTTAATACCCGCGTTAAGATCTAATCTACCTTCATTAAAGGCGATAACCACCTCTTCATATGAGTAGAATGTTAATCCTTCACCTTTTACAGCTACTTCTGGAGTTGATTTTCTTTCTTTGGTCATATAATATAGACCCAAGACCATATCCTGTGATGGTACGGTAATAGGCGAACCGTTTGCAGGGTTCAAAATATTATGCGAAGCCAACATTAATAATTGACATTCCAAAATAGCTTCTGGTCCCAATGGTAAATGAACCGCCATTTGATCACCATCAAAATCCGCATTAAATGCAGTACATACCAATGGATGTAACCTAATGGCTTTTCCTTCGATAAGTTTTGGCTGGAAAGCCTGGATACCCAATCTGTGCAATGTAGGGGCCCTGTTCAACATTACAGGATGTCCTTTTAATACATTTTCCAGAATATCCCAGACAACTGGCTCTTTTTTATCTATAATCTTTTTGGCCGATTTCACCGTTTTTACGATACCTCTTTCTATCAATTTACGGATAACAAAAGGTTTGTAAAGCTCAGCTGCCATATCTTTTGGCAGACCACATTCGAACAATTTCATTTCTGGTCCAACAACGATCACCGAACGGGCGGAGTAATCCACACGTTTACCTAATAGGTTTTGACGGAAACGCCCTTGCTTACCTTTTAATGAATCTGAAAGTGATTTTAATGGTCTATTGGATTCAGTTTTAACTGCAGACGCCTTACGAGTGTTATCGAATAAGGAATCTACTGCCTCCTGAAGCATACGTTTCTCATTTCTAAGAATCACCTCAGGCGCCTTAATCTCTACCAATCTTTTTAGACGGTTGTTTCTAATGATAACCCTTCTATAAAGGTCATTCAAATCCGAGGTTGCAAAACGGCCCCCATCCAATGGCACCAATGGACGTAATTCCGGTGGAATAACAGGGATTACCTTCATGATCATCCAATCTGGCCTGTTTTCCCTATTTTCCTGTGATTCCCTTAAAGCTTCAACAACTTGAAGTCTTTTCAAGGCCTCGGTTTTACGTTGTTTGGAAGTTTCAGTATTGGCTTTATGTCTTAGATCATAAGACAACTGGCTCAAGTCTATTCTGGCCAAAAGATCAATAAGACATTCTGCACCCATTTTAGCGATAAACTTGTTGGGGTCAGAATCTTCCAAGTACTGATTCTCTTGTGGAATGGACTCTAATATATTTAAATACTCCTCTTCGCTTAAGAAATCCATTTTTTGAATTTCCTCACCGTCCGGTCCTTTGGCAATACCTGGTTGAATTACTACATAACGTTCGTAGTAAATGATCATATCCAATTTCTTGGAAGGTAAACCTAAAAGGTAACCAATTTTATTGGGCAGGGAACGGAAATACCAGATATGGGCAACAGGAACCACCAAATTAATGTGTCCTACCCTATCTCTACGTACCTTTTTCTCTGTTACTTCTACCCCGCAACGATCACAAACTATACCACGGTAACGGATTCTTTTGTATTTTCCACAGGCACACTCATAATCCTTTACAGGACCAAAAATACGCTCACAGAATAGACCGTCCCGCTCAGGCTTGTGCGTTCTATAGTTAATAGTTTCAGGTTTTAAAACCTCACCTCTTGACTCTGCCAAAATAGCTTCTGGAGATGCCAATCCGATTGAAATTTTATCGAACCTTTTAATGGTATTATTATCTTTTAGTCTAGCCATAACTATAATCTGATACTAATTTAATTCTTGTTATTAGGAATAGTGTTCAAAACCTATCCTTGTTATTCTTCCAATCTAATATCCAAACCTAATCCCTTAAGTTCGTGCATTAATACGTTGAAAGATTCTGGCAAACCAGGTTCTGGCATGGTCTCTCCTTTTACGATCGCCTCGTAAGTCTTGGCCCTACCTATAACATCATCCGACTTAACGGTCAATATTTCACGAAGTGTAGCAGAGGCACCATATGCTTCAAGTGCCCAAACTTCCATCTCTCCAAAACGCTGTCCACCAAATTGTGCTTTACCACCCAATGGTTGTTGCGTAATAAGTGAGTATGGTCCAATAGATCGAGCATGCATCTTATCATCAACCATATGTCCTAATTTCAACATATAGATAACTCCTACGGTTGCCGGTTGATCAAAACGCTGACCTGTACCACCATCGTGAAGATACGTATGTCCAAATCTTGGGATTCCAGCTTCATCTGTATAAGCATTAATTTGATCCAAGGTTGCACCGTCAAAAATTGGGGTTGCATATTTCTTCCCTAATTTTAGACCTGCCCATCCCAATACGGTTTCATAAATCTGCCCAATATTCATACGGGAAGGTACCCCAAGTGGATTCAATACGATATCCACAGGTGTTCCATCCTCCAAGAACGGCATGTCCTCATGACGTACAATTCTAGAAACGATACCTTTGTTACCGTGACGACCTGCCATTTTATCACCAACCTTAAGTTTACGTTTTTTAGCGATATAAACTTTGGCCAATTTCATAATTCCAGCTGGCAATTCATCTCCCACAGAAATAGTAAACTTATCCCTTCTTAGGTTACCTTGAAGATCGTTAAGTTTTATCTTGTAGTTATGTAAAAGGTCTGTTACCAGAGTATTGCTTTCCTTATCCGTTGTCCAAGTTCCACCAACCAAATGGGCAAAATCATCAACAGCGTTCAACATTTTCATGGTATACTTCTTTCCTTTGGGAAGAACTTCTTCCCCAAGGTCATTTAATACCCCTTGTGAAGTTTTGCCGTTGACTAATGTAAATAACTTTTCAACCAATACATCTTTCAACTGTTCGAATTTCACTTCGTATTCCAACTCCAATTTAGCAAGGTCTTCCTTATCTTCGGAACGTTTACGCTTGTCCTTGACAGACCTGGAAAACAATTTCTTTTCAATAACTACACCTCTTAAAGATGGAGAAGCCTTTAAAGAAGCATCTTTTACATCACCGGCTTTGTCACCGAAAATGGCTCGTAATAATTTTTCTTCAGGAGTAGGGTCCGATTCACCTTTTGGAGTAATCTTACCAATTAGGATATCTCCAGGCTTCACTTCTGCACCAATACGGATCATTCCGTGTTCATCCAAATCTTTGGTAGCTTCTTCGGAAACGTTAGGAATATCATTGGTCAACTCTTCAGCACCCAATTTCGTATCCCTTACCTCCAAAGCGTACTCATCTACGTGAATAGAAGTAAAGATGTCCTCACGCACTACTTTTTCAGAAATTACGATAGCATCTTCAAAGTTATAACCTTTCCATGGCATAAATGCCACTACCAAGTTTCTTCCAAGTGCCAATTCGCCACTTTCCGTTGCATATCCTTCACAAAGAACCTGTCCTTTTTTAACCTTGTAGCCCTTTTTAACAATAGGCTTAAGGTTAATACTGGTTCCTTGGTTTGTTTTCCTAAACTTGACCAACTCATAAGTCTTGGAGTCTTCTTCGAAGCTCACCAATCTTTGTTCTTCTGTGCGGTCGTATTTTATGGTAATTTTTTGGGAATCAACATACTCAATAACCCCATCTCCTTCTGCATTGATCAACACCCTTGAATCAGAAGCTACCTGACGCTCCAAACCTGTACCTACAATTGGCGATTCTGGTTTTAACAAAGGAACTGCCTGGCGCATCATGTTAGATCCCATCAATGCCCTGTTAGCATCATCATGCTCCAAGAATGGAATTAAAGACGCTGAAATAGAAGCGATTTGGTTTGGTGCAACATCGGTAAACTGAATTTCTGCAGGGTCAACTACCGGGAAATCCCCTTCTTCCCTTGCAATAACCTTTTCCGCTGTAATATTGCCTTTTTCATCCATAGGAATGTTTGCCTGGGCAATTTTCATTCCTTCTTCCTCTTCTGCACTTAGGTACCTAAAATCGTTAATATCTACAGTACCATTTTCCACTTTACGATATGGTGTCTCCAAGAAGCCCATAGGGTTTACCTTGGCAAAAACCGAAAGTGAGGATATCAATCCAATATTTGGTCCTTCCGGTGTTTCAATAGGACACAGTCTTCCGTAGTGCGTATAGTGAACATCACGTACTTCAAACCCTGCTCTTTCCCTAGAAAGTCCACCTGGCCCCAATGCCGATAATCTTCTTTTGTGCGTAATCTCCGCCAATGGATTTGTTTGATCCATAAACTGTGATAACTGGTTGGTACCAAAGAACGAATTGATAACCGAAGACAAGGTCTTGGCATTGATCAAATCGATCGGGGTAAATACTTCATTATCACGTACGTTCATACGCTCGCGAATTGTTCTGGCCATACGTGCCAGACCAACACCAAATTGCTGGGATAATTGCTCACCTACAGTCCTAACCCTACGGTTTGAAAGGTGATCAATATCATCGATCTCAGCTTTTGAGTTGATCAACTCGATCAAATATTTTATAATGGTAATGATATCTTCCTTAGTCAAGACTTGCTTGTCCATTCCAATATCCAATCCCAATTTTTTGTTCATTCTATAACGCCCAACTTCACCAAGATTATAACGCTGATCAGAGAAGAACAATTTATCTATAATACCACGAGCCGTTTCCTCATCTGGCGGTTCTGCATTACGTAGTTGACGATAAATATGTTCAACAGCCTCTTTTTCAGAGTTTGTTGGATCCTTTTGAAGGGTGTTATGGATAATGGCATAATCGCTCTGTGCATTATTCTCTTTATGCAAAAGAATAGTTTTCACATCAGCTTCCAATATCTCATTAATATGATCCTTTTCTAAAATAGTATCACGGTCAAGGATAATCTCATTTCTTTCAATAGACACCACTTCGCCGGTATCCTCATCCACAAAATCCTCGTGCCATGTGTTCAACACTCTAGCCGCCAATTTACGACCCAATACTTTTTTCAAGCCGGCATTGGAAACCTTAACCTCTTCAGAAAGGTCAAATATCTCCAATATATCCTTATCCCTTTCAAAGCCAATAGCCCTGAACAAGGTTGTAACCGGTAATTTTTTCTTTCTATCAATATAGGCGTACATAACACCATTGATATCTGTTGCAAATTCTATCCAAGAACCTTTAAAAGGAATAACCCTAGCAGAATACAACTTAGTTCCGTTGGCATGGAAAGATTGACCAAAGAAAACCCCTGGAGAACGGTGTAACTGAGAAACAACAACACGTTCCGCACCATTGATAACAAAGGTACCACTTGGAGTCATGTAAGGAATAGTTCCTAAGTACACATCTTGTACAATAGTCTCGAAATCCTCATGCTCGGGATCTGTACAATATAATTTTAATCTTGCTTTTAATGGAACACTATAAGTAAGTCCACGCTCAATACATTCTTGAATGGAATATCTTGGTGGATCAATGAAGTAATCTAAAAATTCTAATACGAACTGGTTCCTCGTGTCTGTAATGGGAAAGTTTTCCATGAAGGTGTTATACAACCCTTCATTGCCCCTCTCGTCAGATTTAGTTTCAAGCTGAAAAAAATCTTGAAATGATTTAATCTGAATGTCCAAGAAATCCGGATAGTTCGGAGTGTTCTTAGCGGATGCGAAACTTATTCTTTCAGTCTGATTTGTGAACATCTATGGACAAAATTTTGAACGTGAATATTTTAATTGGGTAGTGTACTACACTATACACGGTATGTATAAAAAGGCTTAGGTCTAGCCACAAAAAGCGGAAAGACCTAAACCAAAATAATAATGGTTGTTGTTACTATTATTTAAGCTCAACTTCCGCTCCTGCTTCTTCCAAAGATTTTTTAATTCCTTCAGCTTCGTCTTTAGAAACACCTTCCTTAACGGCTTTTGGTGCGCTATCAACGATATCTTTAGCATCTTTCAATCCTAAACCAGTTAATTCCTTAACCAATTTAACAACAGCTAATTTAGAAGCACCAGCTGCTTTCAATATAACATCAAACTCAGTTTGAGCTTCAGCAGCCTCACCACCATCAGCAGCACCGCCACCAGCAGCAACAGCAACTGCAGCAGCTGCAGGCTCTATACCGTATTCATCTTTTAATATATTAGCCAACTCATTTACTTCCTTTACTGTAAGGTTAACCAATTGTTCTGCGAAATCTTTTAAATCTGCCATTTTTCTATCGTTTAATAAAATTTTAAAATATAATTGTTTTTAGTGCGTACGTATTATCTTTCTGATAATGTCTTAAGGATTCCGGCAAGTTTACCTCCACCAGATTTAAGTCCAGAAATAACATTCTTGGCTGGGGATTGTAACAATCCAATAATTTCTCCAACCATTTCCTCTTTAGACTTAATGCTTTCTAAAGCATCCAATTGATCATCACCAACATAAATTGCTTCGGCAATATATGCTCCTTTCAACAAAGGCTTGTTAGACTTCTTTCTAAAAGTCTTGATAAGCTTTGCAGGTGCATTTCCGGTTTCCGAAAACATTAAAGAGGTATTCCCCTTTAATACAGTAGGAAGTTCACCGAAATCTTTATCCGAAGCCTCCATTGCTTTTGCAAGCAAGGTATTTTTAACTACAGCAAGTTTTATATCAGCCTTGTAGCACGCCCTTCTTAAAGCTGAAGTTGTTTCAGCATTTAATCCAGAAATGTCAGCTAAATATATAGTGGAGCTATCCCCTAACTGTGCAGTTAAATCTTGTATAACATTTAATTTCTCTTCTCTTGTCATAATAAAAATTTTTAACTACCAGTTAAACTACTTTTGGATCTAATGCAACACTTGGGCTCATAGTACTTGACATGTAAATAGTCTTTACATATATCCCTTTGGATGCTGTTGGTTTCAATTTCATCAAGGTTTCCAAAAGTTCATTGGCATTTTCTGCTATTTTATCAGCTGAGAAAGAAACTTTCCCGATTGCAGCATGCACAATTCCTGTTTTATCCACTTTAAAATCGATTTTACCAGCTTTTACTTCCGTAACCGCTTTGGCAACATCCATAGTAACCGTACCTGTTTTTGGGTTAGGCATAAGACCTCTTGGTCCCAAGACCCTACCTAAAGGACCTAGTTTACCCATAACACTTGGCATTGTGATGATTACATCAACATCTGTCCAACCGCCTTTAATTTTCTCCAAATATTCGTCCAATCCTACGAAATCAGCTCCAGCTTCTTTTGCTTCTGCTTCTTTGTCCGGTGTTACCAAAGCCAAAACTTTTACATCTTTACCGGTACCATGGGGAAGTGTAACAACACCACGAACCATTTGATTGGCTTTTCTTGGATCAACGCCCAAACGTACCGCCAATTCAACAGATGAATCAAATTTTGTATTGGTTATTTCTTTTACTAAAGCAGAAGCCTCTTCAACAGAATAGAGTTTATTCTTATCTATTTTACCGTGGGCTTCTTTTTGCTTCTTTGTTAATTTTGCCATTCTAAATTGCTTTTAAGATTTTAAAAAGGTCTATTGCCCGAAACTTTTAAACCCATAGATCTAGCTGTACCTGCAACCATACTCATTGCGGATTCTACCGTAAAGGCATTTAGATCTACCATTTTGTCTTCTGCGATCAACTTGACCTGGTCCCAAGATACACTTGCAACCTTGTTTCTGTTAGGCTCGCCAGATCCTTTTTTAATCTTAGCCGCTTCCATTAATTGAACTGCCGCCGGCGGTGTCTTTACAACGAAGTCGAACGACTTGTCTTTATAAACCGTGATCGCAACTGGCAATACTTTGCCTGGCTTATCCTGTGTACGCGCATTGAATTGCTTACAGAATTCCATAATGTTGACCCCGGCAGCACCTAAAGCGGGTCCAACCGGTGGCGACGGATTCGCTGCACCTCCCCTAACTTGTAGTTTAACTACTTTACTTACTTCTTTTGCCATTGTTTAAAATTAAATTTAAAAAGTGTTAATTTGGAAGCAACACTTCTTTTAACTATGTAACAGTTCTTATTAAACTTTTTCTACTTGCATATAACTGAGTTCCAATGGCGTCTTTCTTCCAAAAATTTTCACCATTACTTCCAGTTTGCGTTTTTCTTCGTTAATTTTTTCAACAGTTCCATTAAAACCGTTAAAAGGCCCATCAATCACCTTTACAGTTTCACCAAACACAAATGGTATGGCAACACTATCGGTCTTAATAGCCAATTCATCAACTTTCCCCAACATTCTATTCACTTCCGACTTTCTCAAAGGAACAGGATCCCCGCCTTTGGTCTCGCCCAAAAATCCAATTACATTGGTGATGGAACGGATAATATGAATCATCTCCCCTCCAAGGTTCGCTTTGATCATTATATATCCCGGAAAATAAACTCGCTCTTTATTTATCTTTTTTCCATTCCTAATTTGAACCACTTTTTCAGTAGGAACTAGAACCTCCTCCAAATAATCTTCAAAACCAAGCCTAGCAATTTCTGCCTCTATATAGCCCTTTATTTTGTTTTCCTGACCACTTACAGCTCTTACAACATACCATTTCTTATCCAATACTTCTGACATACAGTGCTTCTTAATTGATTATGTTATTGAAATACAGTTGTATCAACTTACCAAACAAACTATCAACACCCCAGGTCGCAAGCGCAAAAATTATAGAAAATACCGCCACGATGACCATCAAGTTGGAAGACTCCTCTCTTGAAGGTAATGTAACATTATTTCTAAGTTCGTCTATAGATTCCTTTATATATGTAAACATGCTGCGAAATATTTTTTTTCTTAACTATAAAACAAGATCTTAACAATACTCTGACGACATCATCCCAATCAGAAAAGAACCCCTTATTTTTTTGCACGGGCGGAGAGGCTCGAACTCCCGACACCTGGTTTTGGAGACCAGTGCTCTACCAACTGAGCTACACCCGTTTATATTTACATTGAAAGGTATCCCGCTTTAGCAAGACACCCTCAATGTAAACAATACTATACTAAAATATTAATCCAATATCTTGGTAACCTGACCAGCACCAACTGTTCTACCACCTTCACGGATTGCAAAACGCAAACCTTCACTAAGTGCAATTGGAGACAACAAATCAACAATAATAGTAAGGTTATCACCAGGCATAACCATTTCTACTCCACTAGGAAGATTAATAGTACCAGTAACATCGGTAGTTCTTACATAGAACTGAGGACGATAGTTATTATGGAATGGAGTGTGACGTCCACCTTCTTCTTTTTTAAGGATATAAACCTCAGCTTCAAATTTAGCATGTGGCTTAACAGAACCTGGCTTACAGATTACCATCCCTCTTTTAATTTGAGATTTTTCAATACCTCTCAAAAGGATACCTACGTTATCACCAGCTTCACCTCTATCCAATATTTTACGGAACATTTCAACCCCAGTAATTGTAGAGTTCAATTTCTCAGCTCCCATACCGATGATCTCAACAGGATCTCCTGTATTTGCAACTCCAGTCTCAATACGACCAGTAGCAACAGTACCACGACCTGTAATAGTAAATACATCTTCAACTGGCATTAAGAAAGGCTTATCAACATCTCTCTGTGGCAATTCGATCCAGCTATCAACAGCCTCCATCAAAGACATAACTGTATCAACCCATTTTTGCTCACCGTTAAGGGCACCTAAAGCAGAACCAGAGATAACAGGACCATTGTCACCATCATACTCATAGAAAGAAAGCAATTCTCTTACTTCCATTTCAACCAATTCCAAAAGCTCCTCATCATCAACCATATCAACCTTGTTCAAGAAAACAACGATTCTTGGAATACCAACCTGACGTCCTAAAAGGATGTGCTCACGAGTCTGTGGCATAGGACCATCAGTAGCAGCAACAACCAAAATAGCACCGTCCATTTGAGCAGCACCAGTAACCATGTTCTTTACGTAATCCGCGTGACCTGGACAATCCACGTGAGCATAGTGACGGTTCGCGGTAGAGTACTCTACGTGTGAAGTATTAATAGTAATACCTCTTTCCTTTTCTTCAGGAGCGTTATCGATAGAATCGAAACTTCTCATTTCAGAAAGTCCTGCGTTTGCCAATACCGTAGTAATCGCAGCAGTCAATGTAGTTTTACCGTGATCCACGTGTCCAATAGTACCTATATTTAAATGCGGTTTGGAACGATCAAATGTTGCCTTTGCCATGTTTGTTAATTTTAATTCTTAGTTTATATTAGTGTACAAATAATGCCTTAATTGAGCCAATGATGAGATTTGAACTCATGACCTCTTCCTTACCAAGGAAACGCTCTACCCCTGAGCTACACCGGCATCTTTAATTTTAACAATTGAGCTAGGCCCAATTTAAAACTATAACCCTATACCCAAAGTTTAAGAGCGTTGACGAAGTTTACCCTCGGCGGCGCTCTGGACAGGATACAAAAATCTCGTCCATTTAATTTTAATTGCGCAAAGCCCCATCAAAGGAGCTTTTGCTTTTAAAATCTTGAGCGGGAGACCGGGTTCGAACCGGCGACATTCAGCTTGGAAGGCTGACGCTCTACCAACTGAGCTACTCCCGCATTGTAATTTTTAGGCAAACCTAAAAATTAATTTCATCATTTCAAAAAAAACTTTCTGTATTTTCATACAAAGACCATTAAAGGCCTTTTTGTGGGGAGAGCAGGATTCGAACCTGCGAAGACGTAGTCAGCAGATTTACAGTCTGCCCTCGTTGGCCGCTTGAGTATCTCCCCAAACCATATTTTAAAGAACTTAAGAAAATTAAATTTTCTTACTTTTTTTTTGAGTTAATAGAGGGACTCCCCTCAACTACGCTCAGGATAAACTTCTCGCCCCCGGACGCTTTTCAACCCTATTTCAAAAATCCAAACAAAAATAAAACTATTTCTGTTTTTTTGAGCCGATAGAGGGACTCGAACCCACGACCTGCTGATTACAAATCAGCTGCTCTAGCCAGCTGAGCTACATCGGCTTTTGCTACTTTTTTCGTTAAAAAAAAGTCCGCTATTTCTAACGGACTGCAAATGTAGATATTTATTTATTTAATCAAAACTTTTTTTGATAATTTTTTTAAGCATTTAATCTTATTTTTTCTTTTCGCTTAACCAGCTTTCTTTCCAACGAACTACATGCGGTATCAATAGCCTCTTCAAAAGACTTACATTGCTTCTTAACTACGAACTTATCTTTTGGAACTAGTACCTTGATTTCCACAATTTTATTCTCCTTGGCACTTGTGTTCTCAACCTTAAGATATACATCCGAACTAATTACTTTATCATAAAACAGTTCCATCTTATTCAACCTTGTCTGAATAAAATCAATAAGCTTTCCGTCTGCAGTGAAATTCACCGATTGTGCATTTACTTTCATAGAATGAAGTTTTAAAAGAGTTAAACAATCCAATACAACTAGAGTACTATTTCTTGTTTCTAGGGTGAGCCGAGAAATGTACTTTTTTCAATTCCGCAATACTATTATGGGTGTATACTTGTGTTGAGGCCAAACTTGAATGTCCCAACAGCTCCTTTACGGAGTTTAAATCCGCACCCTTATTCAACAAATGTGTAGCAAAGGTATGTCTTAAAATATGCGGACTCTTTTTCACCTTGGCCGATACTAAACTAAAATACTTATTTATAATTCTATAAACAAGTGTTTCATACATTTTATTGCCTTTTTCAATAAGAAAAATATACGCATCGTCCTCAATTGTCTCCAATTTATTGCGCTGAAGATTATAGCTCAAAAACAATTCTTTGGTAGCCTCCAAAAGGGGAATTATCCTCTCTTTGTTGCGTTTCCCCAAAACCTTTATCGTCATGGCCTGACAATCAACATCTTTCACCTTAAGCCCAATAAGTTCAGCCCGTCTTATCCCGGTAGTGTATAATAATTCTATAATTAATTTATCTCGCCTACCTTCAAAATTATCCTCGAATGGCATCTGGGAAAGCACTCCCTCCATTTCCACTTCAGAAAAAGGAATCTCAATTTTTTTTGCAGTTTTTAAAGCCTTATGCTTTGCCAACGGATTAACAGATAGAATTCCAAGTCCCAACAAAAACTTGTAATATGCTTTCAAGGAAGCGATTTTTCTATTTACAGACCTATGGGACACCCCAGATTCCACTAATGCAACAACCCAACTTCTAATTAAGCTATAGGAAACTTGATCAATATCACCTACTTCAAACTGTTGCTCACAAAAGTTCCGAAAGGCAATTAAATCGTTATGGTAGGCTTTGGTGGTATGCGGAGAATAGTTCTTCTCCAATGACAAATAGGAAATAAAGGATTTAATAGCCATAAATCAAAGTTACAAAAGATAATACCCATTATTATATGGCACAAAAAAAAGTCCCACCTTAGGTGGAACTTTTTATACTGATATGCATTCAAGCGGAATTAGATTTCCTCCTTATCCCTTAAACCTTGAATATATTGAGCTTTCTGAATCTTCGCTCTGTTCTCTACAGATGGCTTTGTAAACTGTTGACGCTTTCTCAACTGTCTCATTGTACCTGTCTTATCGAACTTACGCTTGAAACGCTTTAAAGCTCTATCGATGTTTTCTCCTTCTTTTATTGGTATTATTAGCATGGGCAATAACCTCCTCTCTTTTGTGATTAAGGCTGCAAATATAAACCTTAAAACCGAATTACAAATAATTATTTCAAAATTTTTCTAGCGATCACCACTTTCTGTATTTCGGTAGTGCCTTCCCCAATAGTGCAAAGCTTGGAATCCCTATAAAATTTTTCTACAGGAAAATCTTTCGTATAGCCATATCCACCGTGAATTTGAACAGCTTCGTTAGCTACTTTAACACATACTTCGGAGGCAAACATTTTGGCCATAGCCCCCATTTTGGTAACGTTACGACCTTCGCTTTTAAGAAAAGCAGCTTTATGCAACAGCAATTCCGAAGCCTCAATTTCCGTAGCCATATCTGCCAACTTAAAGGAAATACCCTGAAATTGACTAATAGGTTTTCCAAACTGCACTCTTTCTTTAGAATATTTTAGTGCCGCTTCATAAGCACCTTTAGCAATACCTAGGGACAAAGCACCAATGGAAATTCTTCCACCATCCAAGATTTTCATGGACTGTACAAACCCCTCTCCTACTCCTCCTAGCCTATTGGCATCGGGAATCTTACAATTATCAAAGACCAATTCCGCGGTTTCACTGGCCCTCATCCCCAACTTATTTTCTTTCTTTCCGCTGGCAAATCCAGGTGTTCCTTTTTCTACTACAAAGGCCGTCATACCATGACTATCCCCTTTATCCCCAGTCCGTACAATTACGACGGCAATATCACCACTCTTGCCATGGGTAATAAAGTTTTTTGCCCCGTTCAACACCCAGGAGTCGCCTTCCTTAACCGCCGTTGTATTCATACCTCCCGCATCGGAACCCGTATTGTGCTCGGTTAGGCCCCAAGCGCCGATCCATTCGGCAGTAGCCAATTTTGGAATCCATTTTTTCTTTTGCTCCTCATTTCCGAAGGTAAGTATATGATTGGTACACAAGGAATTATGTGCCGCCACGGACAATCCAATGGAGGGATCTACTTTGGAAATTTCTTCAAGAATAGCTATATATTCATGATAGCCTAAACCCGATCCACCAAGTTCCGCAGGAACCAAAACCCCCATAAAACCCATTTCCCCGGCCTTTTTAAAAACTTCAATTGGAAAAATCTGCGCCTCGTCCCATTCCATTACAAAGGGCCTAATATATTGTTCAGCAAATTCCTTGGCAGAGGCCGCCACCATTTGCTGGGTTTCGGAGTAATCAAAACTCATCGTCGAAGAGGTATCAATAACCATTATAGCAATTTTTTTATAATTGCAAATATAACTCAATTATATCTAATTTTTCCGTGGGAAAATCCTCGATTTCTATTAATTCATCAAATGAATTTATACCACCATTCTTCTCCCTATAAGCTATAATCCTTGCCGCAACGGCATATTTTATATAAACCAATTTCGTAAGATCATACAGGGACGCTTGGTTGATATTGATTTTGGATATGGACGGGCTTTCCAATATTTTAAATTGGCCTAGAAGTCTTGCAACCACCTCGGATTCCAGGCCGTAGACGTGACTCAATTGTTTTTCGACCACAAATCCCCCTAACATATCTCTAAATTTTACAATGCGCCGGGACAAAACATCTCCAATTCCTTTAATGGACCTTAATTCCTCCGCCGTGACTTTGTTAAGGTCTTTAATCTTATCATCAATGGCAGAGTTGCCTATATTCTGAATTGGAATAGCTTTCAAGTTACTCGAAAGATCCAACTTATTGTTAACTATAGAATGGCTATTACCCTTATTCGTCCATTCCGGAAATTTAAAATAAGGGGCTAAAACTTGCAGTAGGGAATCTGAAACCAAAGTTACCTTCTGAAATTCCTTACCGGAATTAACATATTGATTCTTAGCTCTAAAGGCATGTAAACGATCAATTTCATCGGTAGACATCCCTAGGGTATAGCCCTTGTAATCCGATATATAGTTGGGATTAAAAGGGTATAACAAAAAGGTATCCTTCTTTTGGATAATATCTTTAAGTTCATCTAATTTAGCTTGGTATTCCTCATCTATGAGAAAGGAATTGTCATTTTCAGATGCGGGATAAGACTTGCCCACAAAATAGAGTACTTGAAAAACAACAATGAAAAGCAGTAAAAAGAAAACCCCACTTCGCTCTTGTTTATTGAACCTAAAGTGGGATTTGAATAAATTTCTGTTCACGGCTCAATATTTTTGCCTAATCAACACCTCATCATTATCCGAATTGGAGTCCGGATCAGGTTTTGGTGGCATGGTCAATACTCTATAAAAAAAATAGGCTGCAACGGAAATAACAATTCCCTGCGCCAATAGCATCGTTATCAAAGCTGCTGAATTCATAAAATTATCCATTCTTTCCCTCTACGTTGTTAACAAGTTAAATATACTAAAAATGAAATAAATTCAAATCACCTACCCTAGCCTATTCATTAAATGATTTTTTTTTAAGATAGCCCTATAGACAACTTGAAATTTCAACCGAGAATTTGATTTGTAATGCACGCTTTATAAAAAGAGGGGTGCAACATACTTTTACACTACAGGCCGCTTATAATCTTCCCCCAGGTATGTTTCCATAGCAGCCTGCCTTCAATCAAATATCAAAGCGAAAAGGATTACCCCAAAAAAAATGCAGTGTTGAATCAATTGTAATAAAAATAAAATCCCACTTCGGTCCTGTTCATAGAACTCGAAGTGGGATTGAAGTTTATTATTTTAAAGTCTGTTTATGCCTCTTCCTTTTTTTTATAAAGCAAATTCGCCTTAAGTTTTACTAAATAATCATCAAGATCTCTTTTCACTTCACCGGACATTAAATAAAGCCCAATAATGTTAGGGAATGACATAGCCAAGATCATCATATCGGAAAAATCCAATACCGCTCCCAAACTCACCGATGCACCTACCACCACGAACACTAAAAATAACATCTTATAAACAAATTCCACTTTTTTACTTTTTCCAAAAAGGTAGGTCCAAGCTCGCATCCCATAGTAGGACCAAGAAATCATAGTTGAAAATGCAAATAGAAACACTGCCAAGGCCAAAACATACGGGAACCAGGACAGAACACTACCAAAGGCATCAGAAGTCAACTGGGCCCCTGCCATTCCTTCTACTTCGTGCATACCGGTAAAGATTAAAACCAATGCAGTCAAGGTACAAACCACTACCGTATCTATAAAGGGCTCCAAAAGCGCAACAAAACCTTCCGATGGTGGATGATTTGTCTTTGCTGTACTGTGAGCAATTGCGGCAGAACCCACTCCGGCTTCGTTGGAGAATGCAGCCCGTTGAAAACCAACGATCAGAACCCCTACAACACCACCTCTAAGAGCGCTTGGACTAAAAGCACCGTCGACTATAGCAGCGAAAGCAGGTCCAATATTTTCTATATTGATTATGATTACCGTTAAGGCAGCCAGAATATAAATGGAGGCCATTATGGGAACTACTCTACCTGTAACTTTGGCAATACTATTTATACCCCCAATGATTACAACCCCAACAAGTATTGCTGTAATTATACCAAACCAGAACCCATTGCCCTGCAATGCCGGGAACTGTCCGGACAGCTGTTCAAAAGATTGATTGGCTTGGAACATATTTCCTCCACCAAAAGAAGCCCCTACAGCCAGAACTGCAAATAATCCAGCAAGTACTTTACCGAATCCCTTTAAGTTTCTCTTCTCCAAACCGTAACGTAAATAGTTCATTGGACCACCAAATACTCGGCCATCGGGAAGTATATTTCTATATTTTACCCCCAAAGTACATTCCACGAATTTGGAAGACATACCCAGCAAGCCGCATACGATCATCCAAAATGTTGCACCTGCACCTCCAAGGGAAACTGCTACGCCTACCCCGGCTATATTCCCCAGTCCGACCGTTCCGGATACGGCAGTTGCCAATGCCTGAAAATGGGTTACTTGACCTGGAGCATCCGGGTCATCATATTTACCTCTGGCAAGGTCCAGGGAATGCCTGAAGCCCCTAATATTTATAAAGCCCATTCTCAAGGTAAAGAATGCCGCTCCTATAACTAGCCAAACTACTATAAATGGAATTGCCTTTTGTTGTGGATCCCCGTTGGGATGGGTAATAACAACGGGTTCATCATATTTTATCTCTGCCAAAATATGTGCTCCTTGCTCTATTACATGTTCCTGATTTTCCGAATTATATATTACTCCGCCTTCTTTGGCCAAATGCTTTATTTTACCATTTACCGGCGAAATTATCGTTTCAGTAGTTCCATCCTTTTTAGAAATAACGGCAATTTCATCTCCCTTTTTTACGTCCTGCCCCTCAGACTTCAACCACTGTTTTAAAATAAATTTATCCTGTAACTCTGGCGACCATCCTGGAATCGAAATACGTTTCACATCCGAGTATGCCACGGGATCGTAGATTCCAATCGCTGCGAAGGGATCCCAAAAAAGAACGGACCCCAAAGCACTTACCGCTGGTGTCATAACTCCATTAAAAAATTCAGTAATTGCTTGCGTAGGAACCTTGTACTCCTTGGTTACCTGCAGTCCCTTTGAATCGGTAATGGTAACCGTATAGGGCAACCCTTCTACTAAATTGGTAGCTTGATTGGCCGTTAAAGGGGTATTTTGATTACTCCATTTATACTGGTATGGAGGAATCCCTCCGTCTACCTCTAATTTTATAACACCATCATTGATATTGCTTGAAGGATTGAAAATAGATTCCTTTACTACTAGTTCTTGAGAAAATAAGACAAATGAAAATAGTAAAAAAATGGAAGATATATAATTCCTCATAAGTAGCTGAAAAAGTTTAATTTTTGTTGGTTAAGCCTAAAATATCCGAGCAATATCCTAAAAATAATTCTTGAAATCAAATATAATTGGCAATATACTTATTCTATATGGAACATGTCATTTAATTTTTTAATCTGTTCCGGCCTGCCCAATACAATTACCTTACCCTGTGGCTGCAATTTTAAATCGGCCTCGGGATTGATAATGTAATTCCCATTTGGCTCTATATAGCCAATAATTGTACAACCCGTCTTTTTTCTCAAATCCAGATCACGGAGGGAATGATTATCCACCTTTGCCATAAAGGATTCTATGGTTACCTCTTCCAAATTGGTGGTATGCTCCCCTTCCGTTGAAAGTTTGTCCATGAAAGTAATTAGGTCCGGCATAACCACAAGGGATGCCATATGATCTCCGCCAATTTTGTCTGGCATTATTACCTTGTCCGCACCGGCCAGTCTCAATTTCTTTTGCGATGTTAATTGGGATGCCCTGCTGATAATAAATAGATTTTTATTCAATTGTCTTGCCGAAAGCACCACAAATAGGTTTGCTGCATCATCCGGCATGGCGGTAATTAAATATTGGGCCCTATCTATCCCTGCTTCTATCAAAGTTTCATCCTCATTGGCATCGCCTTCTATAAAAAGAATCTCATCTTCAAATTTCTCAATGACTTCCTTATCTTTTTCAATTACCACAAAAGACCTGTTGTATGCCTTCAATCTTTCTGCCGCCTGATTTCCATTGCGGCCATAACCGCAAATAATAATGTGGTTGCTTAAACTACTGATTTTATTTTTCACCCTTTTTTTCTTTAAAAGTTGAAGCGCATTTCGACTTAGGATATATTCGGTTATTACTGAAATTGCAAATGCAAATATAAATACACTAGTGATTATTAAAATTACGGTAAAGATCTTTGCCTCTACATCCAACGGACGTACCTCCGAAAAACCAACGGTAGTTACCGTTATTATGGTCATATAAAAGGCATCTACCCATGTATAATCCGAGAGGAACCTGTATCCAAATACCCCAAACAAAAGTACCAGTACCAACAAAGCCAGCGCCAAATACATTCGGGAGCGAAAAAGTTTAATCATATTCAAAGATCAAATACAGAGGTTCTTTTGGTGTACAACAGGTCCTTTATCCTCAACCAAAAGGCCATAAACAAGTACAGGGCAAATCCAAAACCCAATGTAACGAAAGTTAGGTATATAAAGGTGGTACGGACCACCCTGGTCCTTATACCCATACGTTCAGCTATTCGCCTACATACCTCAAATCCTCTTTTCTGAAAATAATAAAGTACTTTGTAGAAAATGTTCATGCGTTAAAATTAGGGTTTTCTATTTAATAATTGATGGCCCACTGCACAATGTAAACATTTATTTTTGGTACAGTATTCATTGTATAACTGCAAAACAGCCTGACTCTCTTTAGCTGAAGGAAATTGCAGTTTCAGTTTCTCAAATTTGGAAATAACGTTATTGCTTTCTGATGATATACTGGAAATAATATTAATTATCTCCTCGTTTACATCTCTCCCCATATCCTTTGCGTAACTTAATTTAATTGGAAGAATAGTATTGATAATTAGTAAATCAACAAATTTTTTGGAAAGCTTCGTGCCATATTTCTTGGAAATTTTTCCAAATGTATAATGGTTATCCCAATATTTACTGGCAGTAACATTAAAAACCTTATAAATTTCCCCAGCACTTTTGACCCCTATAACTTTACTAAATATGTTTTGGTGAAGTGCATATAAATTGGCCAATTGAGAAAGCCTTATTGTAGGGAAGTTGGAAGGTCTCAATTTAAAAAACTCTGGTTTTTGCATTGGACGGTCCAATAGGCTATACTTTGCCTTAAGAAAGTGGAATTCCCCTTTTAAATTTTCATAATAATCATCCCCAACAATATCGTCTTCCAAAAGTCCAGCCAAACCGTATAGCACACTTTCCAACTGCAAGGTATTGCCCTGTATTTTGCGCACCACAGGGTATTGGATTCGCTTGGCAATTTCAAAAAAAGTCTCACCGTTTATTTTTAAACCAAAATTTTTGAACAGTAGAATAAAAAATACGCGCTCCCAATCGTTATTGTATTCCAATAGTAATTCGGTTACTAAATCCGTTTTCTTTTCCAAACGCTCAAAATAGAGCACCTCCAGCCAATTCTGCAAAATGAAATCATCAATATTCCCGATCTCATTCCTACAATTGATCAATGACCTCTCATTGTGATGGAACAATTTTTGATATTCCAATAATATACTCGATGAAATATAATCTTTAAGTACCAAGGTAGGAATTGCCGTATTATCGCTTCTGAAAACATCGCAATCATCATCCCAAACCACATGCAGTATTACATTGTGGTAATTAGGGTCCATTTCGTGATTATGGGCATACCAATCTGACGATTTAATATGCATTTCCACTGTACCCGCCCATAATTGTTCATCAATTTTAATCTTGGCGTTAAAAAAGTCTGGTCCCGATAAAAAGTTATGCGAACCCACATCCAATATATGAATGGTTTCGTTGTTGGAGCCCCGTAAATTCTCCAATTGAAGTTTTTTATACTTCCAAATAAAATGCAAAAGATCTTCCCGCATAATTAAATGTAAAGAAAAAACTACTAGATCACAAGCTTAATACCGGAATAAGATGTGCACTACTACGGTCCCCAGGAAACCTTAAACAAAGGGTATGGCCTACAAGTAGACTACTCTACCACATCACCTTCCCAGTTCATAAAACCACCTTCCAAATTAAAGGCGTTCTCAAAACCCAATTTATTCATAATGGCGCATGCCTGCCCACTGCGTTGGCCAGACCTACAATAGACATAATAGTTTTTTGTTTTGTCCAATTTCTCCAATTCGGCAACAAATTCTTGACCTAGGTATATATCTATATTGGTAGCCTTAGGTATGTAGCCTTCCTCTACTTCTTCCGGAGTCCTTACATCCAGCAAAAAAGCATTGTCGTCGCTTTCCAATTGTTCACTCCATTCCTCTTGTGATAAATCTGCCATTTGTTTTATTATTTAGTCCTCAAAAATAATGTATTACAAAAAATCATCCAATAATTGAGGTATAAATATGTAAGGAACCTTATAGGTTAAATAAACCTACCTATTTTTTCTCCTTGTACGTTCCGTTTAAATATTTAACAAATTTTTATAACCAAGGTTATTGTAGCATTCAATTAAATACATACATTTGTATATACAATTGTTGTAGCGACATGAATGTAGAAAAAATTATTAAGACCGAGAAACAAATTCCTATAGCAAGTAGGACCCTTATACATTTAAGTCTGGTGGAAGCCAAGATTAATGAAATCATGACCACAGCGCTTAAGCCACACGGTGTGTCCCTTCAGCAATTTAATGTGTTAAGAATTTTAAGGGGACAAAAGGGCAAACCCGCGAATCTATCGACGCTGAACGAAAGGATGGTAACCAAAATGAGCAATACCACTAGGTTGGTAGACAAGTTGATCTTAAAAGGATATGTGGATCGTGTGGTATGTCCAAGCAATCGCAGGAAGGTTGAAATAAATATTACAGTCCAAGGAGAAAGCGCATTATCCGAAATGGATACCGCCCTGAAAGAAGCAGAGGAAAAGTTATTAAACAACTTTACCGTGGAAGATTTAACCGCTTTAAATGTGCTATTGGATAAATTTTAGTGAACATAAAAACGAATACAAATAATTATTAAATTCAAAACATGAATACATATATTGAAAATTTAAATTGGCGCTATGCCACCAAAAAATTTGACGCTTCTAAAAAAGTGTCCGAAAAGGATTTGGAAAATTTATTGGAAGCTACGTCCTTAAGTGCCTCATCATATGGTTTGCAACCTTATGAAATTCTAGTTATAGATAATACGGACATCAGAAGCAAGTTACAACCTGCCGCCTGGGGACAGTCCCAAATAACAGAAGCCTCGCATTTAATTGTTTTGGCCAACCAGTCCACTTTTGGTGAAGAATTGGTAGATGATTATTTGGACAATGTAAGCGAAACCAGAGGTGTTCCTGCAAACGACCTGCAAGGGTATGCAGATTTTATGAAGTCAAAATTAATGCCGTTATCCGAATCGTCCAAAGCTATTTGGACGGCGAGACAGACGTATATAGTACTTGGGAATTTATTATCCGCAGCGGCCGACCTAAAAATAGATACATGTCCTATGGAGGGTTTTGACAGCGCCCAATTCAATGAAATTCTAGGGTTAACCCAAAAAGGACTTAACGCAGCTGTCCTTGTTGCAGTAGGCTACCGTTCCGAAGAGGACAGTACCCAGCATTATAAAAAAGTCCGCAAATCCAAAGCAAATTTAATTACACATATATAAATAGAAACTCTAACAAACATTATTTAAAATTCAGAATTATGAGAAAAATTGCATTAAGTTTAGTATTAGCCACATTTACAGGTTTAACCGCCATTGCTTCTACTCCCGTGGACAAGGAAATTAAGGAAGTAAAAACTGATGAAAGCACCGTTACTTGGAAAGGATATAAAGTTACTGGTTCCCATCATGGTACGATTGCATTAAAAGAAGGATCCTTAATTTTTGAAGGTGATAAATTATCCGGAGGAGAATTTGTAGTGGATATGCCAACATTGGTTTCAAATGATTTACAAGGGGAATACAAAGGGAAGTTGGAAGGTCATTTAAAATCTGACGATTTTTTTGGTGTCGAAGCACATCCTACTTCCAAATTGGTTTTCACTACCGTAAAAGCAACTGGAAAAAATTCATATGAAGTTAAGGGAAATCTTACCGTAAAGGGAAAAACAAACCCTGTAACCTTTGATATCTCTGTTTATGGAAACAAGGCAACGGCCACTATGAAAGTTGATCGTTCATTGTACGACGTTAAATACGGATCTGGAAGTTTCTTTGATAATTTAGGGGACAAAACCATTTATGATGAATTTGATCTAGTAGTAGATTTGGTATTCTAAATGCAATCACATAGCCATGTTTAAAACCTCACAATTGTGGGGTTTTTTATTTTTTACGTAACACAGGTTTGTAAATTTAAAATTCCTTCTTATATTTGGCCTTCAATGAAGAACATGGTATCAAATACTTGGTGGTGGAGCAACTTACGAACAACATCGTGAGCAAAGCATCATTGTAGTATAACTATATAAAAGGCTTGTCATCACGACAAGCCTTTTTTTCGTTTATCATAGAAATCATAAGCCCTAATGGCACCTAGTAGCAACAAACAGAATTATCATGAAATACCAATTAGTTTCGCATCATAAAAAAATACTTGCAGACACCATTACCCCTGTTAGCGTTTATCTAAAAATTAGGGATCGTTTTCCAAATAGTATCCTATTGGAAAGTAGTGACTACCACGCCAATGACAATAGCTTTTCCTATATATGCTGTAACCCTATCGCTTCCATAAAGGTGGAAAATGAGACTGTCATTAAACAATTTCCTGACGGCACTACGGAAGAAACCAACATTACGGAACACACGGACATCCCTGGAATTTTACATGATTTCAGTAAAAAATTTGATTCCCAGAACAACAACTTTAAGTTTATCAACAATGGCTTGTTCGGATATATGGCCTATGATGCGGTTCGGTATTTTGAGGATATAAATATCTCCAAAAAAAGTAATAGTTTCTCCATTCCGGATATCTATTATGCCATTTATCAAAATATAGTGGCTATAAACCATTTTAAAAACGAAGCCTATATTTTTGCCCATTGTTATGAATCCGAAAATAACATTGGGGAAATAGAACAGATACTCAACGCCAAGAATTTCGCTTCCTACAATTTTTCCAAAGAGGGCAAACCAGAATCCAATTTAAAGGATGAGGAATATATGGAACAAGTGGAACTTGCCAAAAAACATTGCAACAGAGGGGATGTTTTTCAACTGGTATTGTCCAGAAGATTTTCCCAAGAATTTAAGGGAGATGAGTTCAATGTATATCGTGCCCTACGTTCTATAAACCCTTCACCCTATTTATTTTATTTTGATTATGGTGATTTTAAAATTTTTGGAAGTTCTCCGGAAGCCCAATTGATCGTAAAAGAGGGCAAGGCTGAAATTCACCCCATTGCAGGAACTTTTAAAAGAACGGGTAATGATGAACAGGATGCCGAGTTGGCCAAGAAACTAAAAATAGATGATAAAGAGAATAGCGAACACGTTATGTTGGTTGACCTTGCCAGAAACGATCTAAGTCGCAATGGAACTATGGTAAAGGTGGAAAACTATAGGGAGGTTCAATTCTTTTCCCATGTAATCCATTTAGTATCCAAGGTAACCGGACAAAAGAAAAAGGATATCCCAACTATGAAAGTGGTTGCCGACACCTTTCCTGCCGGTACCTTAAGTGGTGCACCTAAGCATATGGCCATGCAACTTATTGAAAAATATGAAAAAACCAGTAGGGGCTATTACGGCGGGGCCATAGGATTTATGGATTTCAATGGCAATTTTAACCACGCCATTATGATCCGGACCTTTTTAAGCAAAAATCATCAATTACATTACCAGGCCGGAGCCGGTTTGGTGGCCGCTTCAATTCCTGAAAATGAACTTCAGGAAACATACAACAAATTAGGAGCCCTGACCAAGGCACTTGAAATAGCGGAAAGTATATAAAAAACGCCCATTAATTTGTCTTTTCCTAAAAGAGGCATTTGCAAGAACAATATAAAATGTTCAATAGAGAACGTCAATAGTATGAAAGAGAATACAGATAATAAAACAAATACCAACTCCTTGGACAAAGGCCAAGGAAAGTCCATATTGGTAATAGACAATTACGATAGCTTTACCTACAACCTGGTACATTATTTGGAAGATTTGGATTGTATAGTAACTGTTAAAAGAAATGATCAAATAAGTCTGGAGGAAATAGATGGTTTTGACAAAATCGTTCTTTCACCAGGTCCTGGTATCCCTGACGAGGCAGGTCTACTCAAAGAAATTATAGCCATGTACGCACCTACAAAAAGTATATTTGGGGTATGCTTGGGACAACAGGCCATTGCGGAGGTCTTTGGGGGTTCATTGGTTAACATAGACCAGGTCTACCACGGTATAGCCACCAAAATAGATATTGTAAAGGATGATATTTTGTTTGATGGATTGCCTAAGGAAATTGAAGTGGGACGCTACCATTCCTGGGTAGTTAATCCAGACCTACCAGAAGTATTGGAAGCTACTTCTTTTGATGAAAATGGACAGGTCATGTCCCTGCGCCACAAAATATATGACGTAAGTGCCGTACAATTTCACCCAGAGTCCGTATTGACTCCCAATGGAAAAAAAATATTGGAGAATTGGGTAAAAAACTAAAAGCAATTAATGGGTACGAACTATTAATTTTCTTTAAAGCCTTATCAACAACAAAATATAAAAACCGAGAATTACAAGTGCTCCGTACTTATGTCTCAACACCTTAGAAATAATGAAAGATATTCTAAACAAACTGATCAATCACGATGTGCTTCCAAAAGAGGATGCCAAACAGGTTTTGGTCAATATTGCCAAAGGAGATTACAACACAAGTCAGATTGCCGCTTTTTTAACCGTTTATATGATGCGTAGTGTCACCATAGAGGAATTGGAAGGCTTTAGGGACGCACTATTGGAACTTTGTTTGGCGGTGGACTTATCACATTACAACCCAATAGACCTATGTGGTACAGGTGGTGACGGCAAGGATACCTTCAACATTTCTACCTTGGCCAGTTTTGTAACGGCCGGGGCCGATGTTAAAGTAACCAAACACGGCAACTATGGTGTATCCTCCAAATGTGGCAGCAGTAATGTAATGGAGTTTTTGGGAATAAAATTCAGTAATGATGCAGGATTTCTAGAAAAATGTATAGATGAGGCCGGCATTTGTGTACTGCATGCTCCACTATTTCATCCCGCCATGAAGAATGTAGCTCCAATCCGTAGGGAACTAGGTGTTAAAACTTTCTTTAATATGTTGGGGCCCATGGTGAATCCCGCCTTTCCCAAGAACCAAATGGTTGGAGTTTTTAACCTAGAGCTGGCTAGAATGTACGGTTACCTTTATCAAAAGACCGATAAGAATTTTACGGTTTTGCATGCCTTGGACGGTTATGATGAAATTTCATTGACAGGAAATACAAAAACCATTACCAACAAAGCCGAAGGAATGTTAAAGCCTTCCGATTTTGGCGTGGAAACCATTTTGGCGTCGGAAATAGTAGGTGGGGATAGTATTGAAGAATCCGCTCAAGTTTTTCTCAATGTTTTACAAGGAAAAGGCACCACTCCACAAAATAATGTAGTCTGTGCCAATGCTGGTATTGCCATAGCCACAGTTAAGGGAATAAGTCCTAGGGAAGGCTTTGAGCAAGCCAAGGAATCCTTGGTCAGCGGAAGAGGGTTGGCAGCCTTAAAAAAATTACAGGCGTTAAGCCAATAACAAATAATAAATAAACCGCCCAGCACAGACTGGCGTTATAGTACCCATGAATATACTGGACAAAATAGTTTTGGATAAGAGAAAGGAAGTAGATTTAAAGAAATCGATTATCCCGGTTTCCCAATTGGAAGCTTCTGCATTGTTCAACAGAACTACCGTTTCATTGGCAGATGCCCTTAGAAATAGCAATAGTGGAATAATCGCTGAGCACAAACGCAGGTCCCCGTCCAAATCGGTCATCAACCAAAACAATAGTGTTTCGGATGTTGCGGTCGGCTATGAAAATGCAGGTGCCTGCGGTATGTCCGTTTTAACCGACGGAAAGTATTTTGGAGGTTCTTTGGACGATCTACTATTGGCAAGGGCATCTGTTCAAATGCCTTTACTTCGCAAAGAATTCATCATAGACGAATATCAACTTTTGGAAGCCAAGGCCTATGGTGCAGATGTAATTTTATTAATTGCGGCCATATTGACAAGGGCCGAGATAAAAGCCTTTTCCGAATTTGCCAAACAGTTACATTTGGATGTATTGTTGGAAGTTCACAACGAAGAAGAATTACAAAAATCCATTATGCCCAGTTTGGACATGCTGGGTGTAAATAATCGAAATCTAAAATCGTTTGAAGTAAGCCTTGATACCAGTAAAAAATTATCCCCTTTAATTCCTGACGATTTTGTGAAGGTTTCGGAAAGTGGTATAAGCACCATTGAAGCCATTCAAGAATTAAAACCCTATGGATACCAAGGATTTTTAATAGGTGAGAATTTTATGAAAACCGATAATCCTGGAGAAAGCGCCTTACATTTTATTAAATCGATTAAATAACAAAATAGCCATGAAACTGAAAGTGTGTGGTATGAATTTGAATACTTTGGAGGTAGCCACCCTATATCCGGATTATCTTGGTTTCATATTTTGGAAACCCTCCAAACGGTTTAATGAAGGAAACATTCCGCAATTACCACCGTCCATTAAAAAAGTAGGTGTTTTTGTAGATGCTACTATTGAGGAAGTTTTAGAAAAAATTGAAACCTTTGGCTTGGATGCGGTTCAATTGCATGGAAAGGAAAGTCCAGAATTCTGCAGCAGCCTTAAGAGGTTTATCAATGACCGTACAAAAGCTTTGGGGGCGGCAAACCTTAAAATCATAAAAGTGTTTTCTATAAAGGACGATTTTGACTTTGGCGTTTTGACTCCCTACGAAGAGGTATGCGATTATTATCTTTTTGACACCAAAGGAAAATTGCCCGGTGGCAATGGCTACACCTTTAGTTGGGAGGTCCTGAAAAACTATCACTCCACCAAACCATATTTCCTAAGTGGTGGAATAGGCTTGGACGAGATTGAAAAAATAAAGGAATTTAAAAAAAGACCGGAATCAAAATATTGCCATGCCATTGATGTCAATAGTAAGTTTGAATTGGAACCGGGCTTAAAGGATATAGACAAATTAAAGGAATTTAAAGAAGTATTGGGAATTGGGTAGTTGGAATACAATACTCGATATTTGATACCCTGTACTGAATACTAGATTATAAAATCATGAATTACAACGTAGACGAAAAAGGTTATTATGGGGAATTCGGAGGAGCATTTATTCCTGAAATGCTCTACCCTAATGTTGAAAACCTTAGGCAGCAGTATCTAATAATAATGGCTGAGCCTTCCTTTAAAAAGGAATTTGACCAGTTACTGAAGGATTATGTAGGCCGGCCTTCACCTCTGTATTTTGCTAAACGTTTGTCCGAAAAGTACAACACCAAAGTTTATTTAAAGCGCGAAGACCTAAATCATACCGGTGCCCATAAAGTTAATAATACCATCGGGCAAATATTAATGGCCAAACGCCTTGGCAAAACAAGGATTATAGCGGAAACAGGTGCTGGTCAACATGGTGTGGCAACAGCAACGGTATGTGCCCTTATGGGAATGGAATGTATTGTGTATATGGGAGAAATAGATATTGCCAGACAGGCTCCCAATGTTGCCCGTATGAAAATGCTTGGAGCAGAAGTAAGGCCAGCACTATCCGGAAGCAGAACCCTTAAGGACGCCACCAATGAAGCAATCAGGGATTGGATCAACAATCCAGTGGACACCCATTATATTATTGGATCTGCTATTGGCCCCCACCCCTACCCCGATATGGTAACAAGGTTTCAATCCATTATTTCTGAGGAGATAAAGTGGCAGTTGAAAGAGAAGGAAGGCAAGGAAAACCCAGATTTCGTTGTGGCATGCATAGGTGGCGGTAGTAATGCGGCAGGCACCTTCTACCATTTCCTACATGAAAAGGAGGTAGGTATTATTGCTGTTGAAGCTGCAGGAAAAGGTGTGGATAGCGGTGAAAGTGCGGCAACTTCAGTACTTGGGAAAATGGGAATTATTCATGGATGCAAAACCCTGTTAATGCAAACCATAGATGGGCAGATTACGGAACCCTATTCCATTTCCGCAGGACTGGATTATCCAGGGGTTGGACCAATGCACGCGCATTTATTTAAAACAGGAAGAGCCGAATTTATTGCGGTAACAGACGATGAGGCCATGCAGGCCGGGATGGTATTGTCCAAATTGGAGGGAATTATACCCGCCATAGAGTCCTCACATGCCTTTGCCATTTTGGAAACCAGAAAGTTTAAACCTGAAGATGTAGTAGTTATTAACCTTTCTGGCCGAGGTGATAAGGACTTGGACACCTACATTAAATATTTTAAACTGTAAGCCTCTTATACATTCCTACCAAGGTGGAAATGCAAAAAAAAATAAAGTTAGAATGAATAGAATACACCAAAAACTACAGGCAGATAATAAAATATTATCCATATACTTTACTGCCGGTTACCCATCTTTGAACGATACAGTCAAGATTATTCAAGATCTTGAAAAAAACGGAGTTGATATGATCGAAATTGGATTGCCCTTTAGCGATCCATTAGCCGATGGGCCCACCATACAGGCCAGTTCTACCCAAGCCTTGAAGAATGGGATGACCACCTCGCTATTATTCCAGCAGTTAAAAGATATTAGAGAATCAGTTTCCATACCCTTAATCCTTATGGGATATTTCAATCCTGTTCTACAATATGGTGTAGAAGATTTTTGCAGAAAATGTCAGGAAATAGGAATAGACGGACTTATTTTGCCCGATCTGCCATTGGACGTGTATCAGGAAAACTATGAAGCAATATTTAATAAATATGGCCTTGTAAATGTTTTCTTGATTACTCCACAAACCAGTGATGATCGTATCGATCAGATCGATGCTGCTTCGGACGGTTTTATCTATATGGTAAGTTCTGCAAGTGTAACAGGTTCCCAAGATGGTTTCGGTAATAATCAGGAAACCTACTTTCAGCGCATTGCGGATATGAAATTGAAAAACCCACAGGTAGTTGGTTTTGGAATAAGTAATTCAGAAACCTTCCAACAGGCAACCAAACAGGCCAAGGGGGCCATTATTGGCTCGGCCTTTATTAAATTTTTGACGCAAAATGGTGTTGACAAAATTGGGGATTTCGTGAAGGGAATTCGAAAATAGACATATGGAAATTATAAATAATTGGAAAATAGTTTTGCTGTTGTGCCTTGCCCTTGGTCTGGCACCTTATTTTCCGGAACCCCATATCCTAGGTAAGGTAAAATGGATATTGGGCAGCGCTACCGGAATGAAACCCATGGACTGGTTTGATGTTCTTCTACATGGATTTCCGTTTGTTTTGCTAATTAGGCTATTGGTCATAAAAGTCCTTAAAAAATAAGTTACTCCCTCCTTTATACCGTGTTTTGGGATTCCTGCCTGCGCAGGAATACATTAAAAAAAACATTTAGTTCCCTTCAACAATAATTATACAGATTGAAAAAGGCAAACTTCCATAATATCAGCTTTACTTCAATAATTACATGATCGGTTACTAGTTGCCTTTATTCACGCGATGTCATTCCTGCGCAGGCAGGAATCCAATGGTCTACAATTATTTATGGACCGCCTATTTTAATTAACCATAAAGCAGATTGTTTATCCAAATTTAACATCTACCTTTAATATAGCAAACCATTAATTATCCGCTCCTTGAATACCTTAAAAAAGTAGTTGCCCCCTGAATAAGATGAATTTCTAAATTGTCATTAATAAAAATGTCATGAAATCAATTCGCTTACTTCTTGCATTACTACTTGTCAGCTCCGTTTTAGTGGGACAGACTAAAGAATTCTCCAAAGATTATTTTTTACAAAAAAGCAAAAAACAAAAGACCACTGCTTGGATATTACTTGCGGGTGGAACGGCCATGATCGTTGGTGGGGGAACATTATTTGACAACAATTATTATGGTGGGTCCAACAGTGGCGCGGACATAGGCGGTTATATAATGTTGGCAGGAATCGTAGCCAATGGGGCCAGTATTCCCTATTTTATCAGTGCCGGTAAAAACAAAAAGACAGCCATGTCCATTACATTTGATTATAAACCAATTTATTTATCCAGTGATAACTTGGTTGCAACCCAAGGGTATCCGACGATGTCCCTAAAAATTAAACTTTGAGCCTTAACATTCCCTAACAAAGGTTTAATAGGGCTTTAACGTCATTTTACGGATAGTTTTATTAAGTTGGAGGTGAACCTTAAAACTTAATAAGAATGGGAATTATGAATGATAAGAGAAAGTTTAAAAGAAAAGTACAACAATCCAATCCTACCAATCCCACTGGGAATACCAATGTAGATAATAATACCTTTGACATTGAAAAGGAAACTATAAAAGATCAGCAGAACAAGCATTAAAATATGCTGAGCAACCCCACAAACTATAGTTTGATGGAATTCTACTAGAAAAATTTTTTATACTGCAAAACCCTGAAATCGATCGTATTGAATTCAGGGTTTTCGTCTTTCATCCTTTTATATAACTTCAAGCTTCCAACTGCCCTGTTAGCTGCCCCTGAAGGTGCCGTTAAGGAGACTGTTTTAATTATTCTCTTCTTGTTGACCTTTATCTTTACTGGGATTCTTGACGAAATATCCAAATTGGAAAATGGTAGAACGAACTGATGTATACGGGGTACCTCATTGGAAACCGATTCCAAGCCAATTCCCTGTTCCTTCAGATATTTTCTAAAAAAATACTCGGGACCATTTTTACTATTTCCTCCCGTAAACAATAGGGTATCCACTTTAGGACACTGTTCTAAATATCCCAACATATCCCTCAATACAATGTTTTCCATCCCCAAATCCGAAGCATCGATCTTGGAACGTTGCGCACTTTGCACTATATCGCATATTCCTATTTTGCGTTCCTTTAAAAAACCTATTCGTTGTTGAATGGCCTTTTCCGTAGTTTCAAAATCTAAATTGAGTCCAAAAATTCGATCTAAAATGGGCCACAATTGGCCATCCCGGCTACCGTAACAAAAATTAACATCCCCCTCCTTTAAATCACCAGTAGTAAATCTGGGCGGTGGCAAGGTTCCTACTATCAACTTGGTGACATCCTTGAATAAAAAGGGTTCATATGGATGTGTATGAAGAAACATTGTTTTGTGGACTTAAGGAATTACACCGTTTTTTTGAACTTACAAAGGTAATGGCCTAAAACAAAAAGTTGCAGGGAATACCCGAAAAATTCGGATCACCCCTGCAACAATACTATAAAGCAAGAATAGCTTTGCTATTATTTCAATACTACTACCAAATCCTCTGAATTCACCAAAGTTCCACCTTGTAACAGAACCCTATCCACAACACCCTCTTCCGTGGCGGTAACTGTTGTTTCCATTTTCATGGCTTCAATAACAAATAAGGGCTGGTTCTTTTTCACCTCTTGGTTCTTTTTCACCAATACATTGGACAACAATCCCTGCAATGGGGCGCCAATCTCCTTGGCGTTGGACGTATCCGCCTTAAGGTTTTCAACCTTATCTACCTTAACGGATTTATCCTTTATAATTACATTTCGCAATTGTCCGTTTACCTTAAAGTATATACTAACATTTCCTGCTTCATCAGGTTCCCCCTTGAGCATAAGCGAAACAAGAATATTTTTACCCCTGTCCAACTCTACAATGATCTCTTCCCCGATTTCCATCCCATAAAAGAAATTCTTAGTAGGAATATTAACTACATTACCATACTTCACATGATGATTATAGGCATCGGTAAAAACTTTTGGATATAATTTATAGGATAAGAAATCGGTAATAAGCAATTCCCGTCCCATTCCTGAACTAAATTTTCTTTTGAAGGCATTAAATTCCTTATCAAAATCTATAGATTCCAAATGTGCATTGGGTCTATCTGTAAACGGTTTTTCATCCTTCAGTACAATTTTCTGCAGCTTAGCGGGGAAACCACCAACGGGTTGGCCCAATTCTCCTTTAAAAAAGCCTATTACTGATTGGGGAAAGGAAATGCTATCACCCCTTTCCAAAACATCCTCTGCCGTAAGTCCGTTACTGATCATATATTGAGCCATATCCCCCACCACTTTGGAACTAGGAGTTACTTTTACAATATCTCCGAACAGTTTATTTACTTCACCGTACATTTTGGTAACCTCTGGAAATTTGTCCTCTAACCCCAATGCTATCGCCTGCCCTTTTAGGTTGGAATACTGTCCTCCGGGTATTTCATGGCTGTACACCTCTCCAGTACCCGATTTTAATCCGGACTCAAAAGTATAATAGTAATTACGTACGGTTTCCCAATAATTGGAATACTCAGCCAGTTTATCGGTATTCATAATATTCTGGCGCTCGTTAAAACGCAACATCTCCACCACCGAATTGAAATTGGGCTGGGAAGTAAGCCCGGACAATCCGCCCAAAGCAACATCAACTACATCCACTCCAGCTTCAATTGCCTTCAGATACATGGCCGCTTGTGTAGAAGAGGTATCGTGGGTATGAAGATGTATCGGAATATTGATCTCTGATTTTAAAGCTGAAATCAATTCGTATGCCGCATAAGGTTTTAAAAGTCCAGCCATATCCTTAACTCCCAAAATATGTGCTCCCGCATTTTCTATGTCCTTGGCCAATTGCACATAATATTTTAAGTCGTACTTTGTTTTGGAAGGATCCAAAATGTCCCCTGTATAACAAATGGAGCCTTCGGCCAGACCCCCAGTTTTGGTACGTACATATTCAATACACGGAGCAAGGGATTTCATCCAGTTGAGCGAGTCAAATATTCGAAACACATCCACTCCGGACTTATAGGATTCCTCTACAAACCGCTCTATTAAATTATCCGGGTAAGCAGTATAACCAACACCATTGGAGCCCCTTATCAACATCTGCAATAATACATTGGGCATTGCTTTGCGCAATAGCTCCAGACGCTCCCAGGGATTCTCCTGTAAAAATCTAAGGCAGACATCAAAGGTGGCACCTCCCCAGACCTCCATACTAAAAATTTCCGGGTGGTTCTTGGCATAACCCTCGGCCACTTTCAACATATCCACTGTTCGCATACGCGTAGCCAACAAACTTTGATGGGCATCACGCATGGTAGTATCTGTAAAATGGACCTTTTTTTCATTCTTAAGCCATTGTGAAAATTGTTCCGGACCCAATTCCGTTAAAAGATCCTTTGTACCCTTTGGATAACCTTCGAACTTAGCAAAAGAAGGAACTTTTGGTTTGGAAAAAATATGATCCTTATCCAATTTCTTCACATCGGGATTCCCGTTAACAATAACTTCTCCTAGAAACTCTACCAATTTATTGGCACGGTTCCTTGGCTCCACAAACTTGAAGAGTTCTGGTTCGTTCTTAATAAAATTTACGGTAACCTTGCCTTCCCTAAAAGTAGGATGCTTAAGGATGTTGTCCAAGAAGGCCATATTGGTCTTAACACCACGGATACGGAATTCTGCCAATGCCCTTCGCATTTTTCTGCACGATCCGTCCAAAGTTCTACTGATAGCGGACACCTTGACCAGCATGGAATCGAAAAATGGCGATATGGCCACCCCTTGATAAATACTACCGGCATCTAGCCTAATGCCTAATCCAGAAGCACTTCTATATGTTGTAACAACTCCATAATCCGGCTTAAAATCATTCCCAGGGTCCTCTGTGGTTATTCTACATTGTAATGCATATCCGGTAACCACTACAGAGGCCTGATCTTGGATTTTTATTTGTTTATCGGATAGTTTATATCCCCCTGCTATAAACAGTTGTGCTTTTACCAAGTCGATGTTAGTGATCATTTCGGTCACTGTATGCTCTACCTGTATCCTTGGGTTTACTTCAATGAAATATATACTTCCATCATCATCCACCAAAAATTCGACCGTTCCAATATTGTTATAGTCTACGGCCTTGCAAATATCAATGGCATATTTGTATAGATTATCCTTTGTTTCCTGCGGCAGTCCAATGGAAGGAGCAAACTCTATAACCTTCTGATAACGGCGTTGTACGGAACAATCACGTTCATATAAGTGTACTATGTTGCCATGGGTATCGGCAACGATCTGAATTTCTATATGTTTGGGGTTTTCCACAAATTTTTCGAGGAAAACTGTATCATCACCAAATGCGTTCAGGGATTCCCTCTTTGCCTCAGGAAACCCTTTTTTAAGTTCATCCTCCGTACGGATAACCCTCATACCACGCCCGCCACCACCGGAGGCAGCTTTAAGCATTAATGGATAACCGATTTCCTTTGCTTCCGAAAGCGCAATATCAATAGTAGTCAAATCCTTATCACTACTTCTTATAATTGGAATATTGTTGGCTACTGCAACGTCCTTTGCAGTTATCTTATCCCCTAAAGCCTTTAAAACCGATACCTTTGGGCCTACGAAAATAATACCGTTGTCGTCGCATTTTTGGGCAAATCTGGCATTTTCGGACAAGAAACCATATCCTGGATGTATGGCATCCACATTATTGTCCTTAGCAACCTTGATAAGAGCGTCCATATCCAAATAGGGCTTTAAGGGTTCATTGTCCTCCCCTATCTGATAACTTTCATCTGCCTTATAACGGTGCAGGGAATAGCGGTCCTCGTAAGTATATACTCCTACCGTCTTAATTCCTATTTCTACACATGCCCTAAATATGCGAATGGCAATCTCTCCTCTATTTGCTACTAATACCTTTTTTATTTTCAACCTATTACGTTTTTAGAATTACTCAATTTAACATAATTTTACAATTCTACAAACTTAGCATATTAGGGCTAGGTCGCCAATACGTAAAAAGTTTATCTTTCAAGAAATTTGTTACAAATCAAAATTAAGGGTAAAAAAGTAGTTTATTCGAAACTTGACAATGACCTATTTATGTTCTAACTTTAAAAAAGATAAAAAATAAATACAAATGGGAAAAGGTGACAAGAAATCCAAAAGAGGCAAAATTGTTAACGGTACTTGGGGCGTTAGGCGCAAAAGAAAAATAAAAAAAAGACCCACAATAGAAGAAAAGATAAATCCTGGAAAGAAAAAATAAGGGCTGGCCTATAATTCTAAATTCTAGCTAATCGACTCTAAAATCCAAAATAACGTTCCCCTCTTCGGATATAGTAAGCACATAGGTGTAGAACCCATTTTCCAATGGTGTTTCACCTACAAAATCTATAGGCTGTAAAACGTAATTCTCCTCACCAACCTTTATATTTATATAAGCATATTCATAAGCAGTTTCATATTCCAAATATCCGGAATATTCGTCTGGAACAATATTTTCATGAACCATTTCCTCACTACCTACTTGCACTAGATCAAAAGTGACACTGCTTTCATTTGTTATTCTGATATTGACTCCATCCAGATTATCATCCCGATCGGAACAACCAATAAAAATAGCAGCAACCAAAACCAAAAAAGCAAA
The DNA here is from genome assembly GCF_023015865.1 of Arenibacter sp. F26102. GTDB lineage: Bacteria > Bacteroidota > Bacteroidia > Flavobacteriales > Flavobacteriaceae > Arenibacter. The sequence goes on from NZ_JALKBC010000013.1 coordinate 59,423, forward strand.
TCGTTTCATTTTAATCTCTATTAAGTAGGACTTATTTGAAATAACGCTTTTTTTTCAAAAATATTCTATCGTATAAAAACAGGTTGGTTTTCCTTTAAAGTATGTTCCTTACTAAACATATATCCATCCATGTTAAACCCTCTAACATCCTCTAAGGTTTTGGCCTCGGTATCCAGAATATACCGTACCATGGTTCCCCTTGCTTTTTTAGCGAAAAAGCTTATTATCTTTAAATTATCATTCTTCCAATCCTTGAATATTGGAGTAATTACAGGTACTTTAAGCTGCTTTTCGTCTACTGCACTAAAATATTCATTGCTGGCAAGGTTAAGGAAAAGCTCATTGTCCTCCAATTCTGAATTTAGATTATCCGTAATCTGTTTTTTCCAATATTCGTATAAATTCTTTTTACGGCCTATTTTCAATTGCGTTCCCATTTCCAAACGATAGGGCTGCATAAGGTCCAAGGGTTTTAAAACACCGTACAAACCTGATAATATTCGTAGCTTTTGCTGAAGACCTTCCAACTTTTCCGCTGCAATAGTGTAAGCATCAAGACCTTGATATACATCACCGCTAAAAGCATATATGGCCGGTCTGGCATTTTCCTCAGTAAAGGGGACTGAAAACTGCTGGTTCCGTTCCCAATTTAGTTCTGCAAGATTGGCCGAAATACCCATTAATTTTGATAAAGCCTTTGGATTTTTTTTTACCAATACCTTATTCAACTGTTCCGCCTCTTTTAAAAAATAGGGTTGCGAAAATTCCTTAGTAGGCAATTTACTTTCAAAATCCAAAGATTTTGCAGGTGATATAACTATTTTCATTATAAGTTCTTATTAAGCATTAGGCCAAAAATAATGGCTGAACATTAAATTACCTAACCCTTTAAAATCTTGTTATCAATATTGGTATAAACGAAAACTATTCAGCTTGACTGCGCTTAGAGTATTGCTTCCATTTTTCAATACAGCTGGCCATATCCTCAGGGATTTCGGAATCGAACCGCATAAATTTTCCTGAAACAGGATGCACAAACCCCAAGGTCTTTGCATGAAGGGCCTGCCTTGGTAAAATTTTAAAGGCGTTATCTACAAATTGCTTGTATTTTGTAAAAGTAGTCCCCTTTAAGACTTTTTCACCCCCATATCGCTCATCATTGAACAGTGTATGTCCAATATGCTTTAAATGCACTCTAATTTGATGAGTTCTCCCGGTTTCCAGTGTACAGGCTAGCATGGTTACATATCCAAGGCGTTCCAAAACCTTATAATGGGTAACCGCCTCCTTGCCCTGCTCCCCTTCAGGGAAAACCTGCATCTGCAATCTGTTTTTAGGATTGCGACCTATATGTCCTTCAATAGTTCCCGTATCCTCCTCCACATTTCCCCATACTAGAGCTATATACTCTCGTTCGCTTGATTTATCAAAAAACTGTTTAGCCAAATGTGTCATAGCAGCTTCGGTCTTGGCCACCACCAATAGACCGGAAGTATCCTTATCTATTCTATGTACAAGGCCTGGACGTTCATCACTGTTTTTTGGCAAATTGTCAACATGGTAGATCAATGCATTGATCAAGGTTCCGGAATAGTTGCCATGTCCAGGATGCACCACCATCCCTGCCGGCTTATTCACCACCAAAAGCACATCATCCTCATAGACAATATCCAAGGGTATGTTTTCCGGTGTCAATAAATTTTCGTGTGGTGGATGGGCAAACATGACCCGTATATGATCCCCGGCCTTTACTTTGTAATTTTGCTTAACAGTAGCCCCATTTACCCAAACATTGCCATCTTTTGCGGCCTGTTGAATTTTATTTCGCGTAGCGTTTTCAATGAAATTCATTAAAAACTTATCGATCCTTAATGGGTCTTGGCCTTTAGAAGCAGTAAAACTATGATGCTCAAAAAGTTCCTCCTCATTTAATTCAAACTCATCCTGTGCTTCCATAATTATTCGGACTCTGCCTTAACTTCTGCTCTTGCGGTAATATTACCATTGCCACAAATCAATTCAATCTTCGATGTTTTGGGCAACTTGTCACCTGGGACAATGTATTTTCCTTTGTACTTTATATTATATACCATATCCTTTCCCAATTCGTCCACATAAGTAACACGTTCCACCTCCAAACCAACAGCTTTGAGCATAGAACTTGCATTCCTTTGGGTTACCTGAATAATATTGGGAATAGTGACTTTTTTATAACCAGAGGGATTAACGGTAATATAAATTTTCCTGCTCTCCTTCACTTTACTACCTGCACGAGGTGTCTGGTCTATAATGGAAAACCTCGGATAGGTCGGATTATAATTAGCCGAATCCAGTACCTCATAACGCAATTTTGATTGATCGATTATTGACCTCATCTCCGTAACCGACAATTTGGATAAATCGGGTACCTCAACAAACTTACCGTGATTGGTGGTGGTCTTAAGCCATTGCATTGCACCAATAACCAACAATACCGAAACTACCAGCGCCAATACCAACTGAATCAAAAAAGATTTACTCGTTAAAAACCTAAAAAAATTTCGCATAGTATATTTTCTTGTGTCGCAAAGATAGAAAACCGAACGCTTTTTCTTTACTTTGAATGCATGATATTTGTTTATTGGTTTTGGCGGGCAGATTGCTTTTAAAATACACCCTTAAAATTAGGGCTATTCTTTAAAAATTCTTGCGCACCAAATACTTAAATAACGTTCAAAATGACCAAGTATTAAAAATTAGATTTAACGAATGAAAAAAAATATTGCAATTATAATGGGCGGCTACTCTAGTGAGTATAAGATTTCCTTAATAAGCGGAGGTGTAGTTTATGACTATCTGGACAAGGAAAAATTCAACGCCTACAGAATCCATATTTTTAAAGACAAATGGGTCTATGTAGACAACAACCAGAAGGAATTTAATGTTAACAGGCATGATTTCACTGTACCCCTGGCCACCGAAATTTTAAAATTTGATTGCGTATTCAACGCCATTCATGGCACTCCCGGTGAGGATGGCCTAATGCAGGCCTATTTACAGCTTATTGGAATTCCACAAACTTCCTGCGACTATTACCAGGCCGCATTAACCTTTAACAAACGCGACCTATTAAGTGTTTTAAAACCCTACGGGATAAAATCTGCTCCCTCATATTACATGAATTTGGGCGACCCCGTTAACGAAGATGCTATAATAGAAAAAGTAGGTTTACCCTGTTTTGTAAAAGCCAATAAAGCTGGTAGCAGTTTTGGTATATCCAAAGTCTATAAGAAAGAAGAGTTACTAAAGGCCATTGAGAATGCATTTCAGGAAGACAATGAAATACTTATAGAATCTTTTTTAAATGGAACCGAAGTTTCTGTTGGAGTGATCGGATACAAGGGTGAGACCAAAGTGCTGCCCATCACAGAAATAGTATCTGAGAACGACTTCTTTGATTACGAAGCCAAATACGAAGGAAAATCCCAAGAAATAACACCGGCAAGAATAACCAAAGACCAAGAAGAAAAAGTGACTGAAATTGCAAAAAGGGCTTATGAAGTTCTAAAAATGAAAGGGTTTTCAAGAAGTGAATTCATTTTTGTGAATGATGAACCTTTTATGTTGGAAATGAATACCACCCCTGGACTTACTACAGAAAGTATTTTACCCCAGCAGGCCAAAATAGCAGGCCTTTCCCTTTCAGAACTCTTTGAAAGTGCCATTTGGGAAGCATTGGGATAAATTAAGTAATTTTAAAAACCATACCCACCAAAAAATAACGGGTATATATACCAACGACCTTTTTTCCATCGCATTTACGGCAATAGAGCAAGGTCAACCTTAATAGTGTAAGAATGAAAAAACGCGCCATCTTTCCGGGTTCCTTTGATCCATTGACCCTTGGACATTACGATATAATAAAAAGAGGAATCACTCTTTTTGATGAAATCATCATTGCCATTGGCGTTAACACAGATAAACAATATATGTTTTCCCTGGAGGAGCGTAAAAAATTTATATCCGTGGCCTTTAAGGATGAACCGCAAATAACAGTTCTCACCTATCAGGGATTAACCGTGGACTTTTGCAAAAAAGTAAATGCCGGATTTATCCTAAGAGGCCTTAGAAACCCAGGGGATTTCGAATTTGAAAAGGCAATAGCACATACCAATCGAAAGCTTTCCGAAATAGAAACCGTTTTCTTGCTGACCTCTTCCGGCAAATCTTACATTAGTTCCTCCATTGTTAGGGATGTCATAAGAAATGGTGGCGACTACACTGGTTTGGTACCAGATTCGGTTAGAACAAAATAGAAAAATTCTATAGTTTAGGATTCACAAAAATTTATGTGTTTATGTTAGATTATCAAGAAATTCTGTGGACCAAGGACTACAGTATCTCTGGCTATCGCAGTCTTAAATTCAATTGAATTTCATAGAAAAAATCTTTATTTTAACGATACACCACTAATTTTGTCCAATTCACAACAATCTATTCGCAAGTTTATATAATCACACTACTATTGTAGGAAAATGCGACAGATGATTATGAAGACCCCCATTGTATCCAACCAATTCCTGATAAAGCAGCTGCCAAAGCCTACTGCTTTTATCAATAAGGAATTCAAGGTTGTTCTCGCGTCTGATAAGTGGGCTGAAGATTTTAATTTTCAGGGTAAAGATTATATTGGAAAATCCATATATGAATTGTTTAAAAATGTAAGCAATAAATGGACAGAAACTTTACTTGCTTGTTTCGATGGCAAATTTCCCGAGTCGGGCACAGATGTTTATTTGGACAACAGTTCCAAAGAAAAATGGTTCCAGTGGAACAACATACCGTGGTACGATGAACAGGAAAACATAATTGGCGCCATTATTCAAACCGAGGATGTTACCGATCGTGTTAAAAACGAATTAAGAATAGAGAAACTCGAATTCCTTCAAAAAGCAACAGGTGAGCATGGTAAAATAGGCAACTGGGAATACCATAAGCAACAAGATAAATTCATTTGCTGTGGCATGATAAGGCGTATTTTCGAAGTCGACGATGATTATGAAATAGATATAGATAATTCCGTTAATTTTTACAAGGCAGGCTATAGCAGAAATACTATTTCCATGGCCATTTTTTCGGCGCGGGAGAAAAAAACTTCCTGGAACGAAAAATTGCAGATCGTTACCGCCAAAGGAAATGAAAAATGGGTAAATGTTTCCGGAAAGCCCTTATACAAGAGTGGCGAATACGTTGGACTTATAGGAATTGTTCAAGACATAACGGATTTTGTTCAGAAAGAACAAAAAACCAAAGACAATGAGCACCTCCTAAAAACGCTAATCAATAACCTGCCATTACAGATTTATATTAAGGATACACAATCAAAAAAATTATTGGCCAACAAATCTGAATTGGAGTTTTTAGGAATAGAAAGTGAGAACGACATTATAGGTAAGGATGATTTTGACCTATATGACAAGCCCACGGCGCAAAAATTTCGGGATGAAGATGTAGAAGTGATGATCTCCCAAAACCCTATGTTGAACAAGGAACTAACACGTACCAACCCGGACGGCTCAGTTATTACCTTTCTCTCTTCCAAGATCCCATTAAAGGGAGATAATGGCGAAGTTACCGGTCTTGTTGGTATTAGCATGGATATTTCGGAGCAAAAACAAAAGGAAAAGGAGCTAAAAAGCCTTATTTCCGTTACCTCTTCCCAAAATAAAAAACTAATAAATTTTGCCCATATAGTCTCCCATAACTTAAGGTCCCATTCTGCCAATTTTGCAATGTTATTGGACTTCTTGGCCAGCGAGGAAGATGAAAAGGAAAAATTAAGAATTATGGATATGCTAACCGATTCTTCAAAGAATCTAATGGACACCCTTCATAATCTAAATGATATTGTGGCCATTAATACAGAGTCCAACATTATCAAGAAAGAGGTAAACGTCAATAAAAAAGTAAATGGTGTACTAAAGAAACTTAAAACACAGCTAGACAGGAACAAGGCCACAGTCATAAGCGAAATATCCGATGACGTAAAAATAAATGTCGTTCCGGCCTACTTGCAGAACATCTTGACAAATATAATTACCAATGCACTAAAATATAAGAAACCGGATGTTGACCCGATTATAAAATTAAGCTTGAATTATGTTCAAAATTATACTGTATTAAGTATTGAGGATAATGGTTTAGGGTTGGATTTAAAAAAATACGGAACCAAGTTATTTGGAATGTACAAAACCTTTCATGGGAATGCCGATGCCAAAGGATTGGGACTGTACATTACAAAAAATCAGATAGAAGCCATGCATGGCAAAATAAATGCCAGCAGTCAGGTTGGTATTGGAAGTACTTTTAATTTATACTTTAATGAAAAAAATTAATTCAATTTTCATTGTGGATGATGACCCGATAACGGTTTATGGAATTAAAAAAATATTGAATTCCGTAGCCACTTGCGATGCCATTTTTGAATTTAAAAATGGACAAATGGCCATTGATGGTATAAAGAAAATGATTATCGAAAAATCAGATCTTCCCGAATTAATTTTTTTGGATATTAACATGCCCATAATGGATGGATGGGAATTTTTGGACGCGTTTATAAAATTACCTCTAAAAAAAAGCATCAACATAAATATAGTAACGTCCTCCATTGACCAAAATGACAAAGATAAGGCTGAAAATTTCAAGTCATTGACACACCATAGCATCATATTCAATAGCAAACCCATTCGAAGATCCGAAATAGAAGAAATTACTACTGCCATTTCAATTTAATACCCAAGTTTTAGCTAACTTTGAGTTTTTGAGAATTAATTTGGGGCGTATTTCAACACAATTAACTCCAAACACACCCTAATTTTCCAATAAACGGCAAAGCAGCTTTTTTTTGAGTATTAAATAAAATTTTAATGTAGCATGAAACTTCTGGTAAGACTATTACTAGTGCTCTGTCTTATTTCTTGCGAGACCAAAAAAGAAAGAAAAACCGAAAACATCGAGACTGTTTTTGAGAGAAGCAATGGGGAAGAAACAGCAACTTATTTACAAGTAATTGACTTCTACCTTCAACTTGCCAAAGAATTTCCCGAAATTAATATTCAGATCATAGGTAATACCGATAGTGGTAATCCCTTACATATGGTCACCTACAATCCAGATGCCGATTTTAATTTTCAAAAAATTGGAAGGGATAAGAGCATCCTATTTATAAATAACGGCATACATCCAGGAGAAAGCGATGGCATAGACGCAACAATGCTCTTGTTTAGGGACTTGGCAATGAAAAACATAGATTCCCCTAAAAATACGGTAGTAGTAACAATTCCTGTCTATAATGTTGGCGGAGCCTTAAACAGAAATTCTACATCCAGGGTTAACCAAAATGGACCTAAAGCCTATGGATTTAGGGGCAACGCAAAAAACTATGACCTTAACCGCGATTTTATAAAATCGGATACTAAAAACGCCCACACTTTTGCCAAAATTTTTCATTTAATAAAACCGGATATTTTTATTGACAACCACGTTAGTAATGGTGCGGATTACCAATACACACTTACCCACCTATTTACACAGCATAATAAACTTGGAGGGGAGTTGGGCAATTACCTTCATAAAGAGATGATGCCTGCCTTGGAAAATTCATTGGCCGAAGCGGACTGGGACATTTCTCCTTATGTAAATGTATTTAATCAAGTACCCGAAAAGGGATTTTCCCAATTTATGGACTATCCCAGGTATTCTACCGGATATACCACACTATGGAATACCTTGGGCTTAATGATTGAAACCCATATGCTAAAACCCTATAAACAAAGAGTAGAAGGCGTATACGCTATGATGACCAAAATTTTGGACTTATCTGAGAAAGACTACAAAAAGATTAAAAATTTGAGGGAGAATGCTTTTGAGGTATATCTAGAGAGACAAAACTACCCGCTTCAATGGGCCATTGACACCACACGAAGTACCGTTTTGGAATTCAAAGGTTACGAAGCCGATGAATTTAATAGTGAAATAACAGGCTTTCCCAGACTAAAATATGATAGAAACCGGCCGTTTGTAAAGGAAGTCAACTATCAAAATTACTATGTTCCTGTCCATGAGGTAGAAATCCCCAAAGCTTATGTCATTAGAAAGGGCTTTGACAAAATAATAGATTTACTGACCGTGAACCAAATAAGCTTCAAGACCTTATTAGAAGATACTTCCTTTGCTGTAGAGTCTTATAAAATAGACAGTTTTAGCACTTCCACTAATTCCTATGAGGGCCATTACCCGCATTATAATACCAAAGTGCTGCGCACCAACAAAAAAGTAGATTTCACTGCAGGTGATATTCTGGTTCCCACTAATCAAAAAGGGATGCGCTATTTATTGGAGACCTTGGAGCCGGAAGCTACGGACTCCTTCTTTAATTGGAATTTTTTCGACGCTATCTTGCAGCAAAAAGAAAGCTTCTCACCATATGTCTTCGAAGATCTTGCCCTGGAAATCCTACAGGAGGACAAAGAAATTAAAAACCAATTCGATCTAAAAAAGGAAATCGACAGTACTTTTGCCAGCGATTGGTATGCCCAACTGGATTGGATCTACAAACGGTCCAAATATTACGAACCGGAACATATGCAATACCCTATTTATAGAATCCTAAAAGATTAAACCATTAATCCTCGAATAGAATTTTGATATTCGCATAAGAATTATCCAAGGCTTTTTTGATTTTTTCCGGGCCTTTCCATTTTACTTTTTCTATTCCCTCACTGGCCTCGCCCACCAAAACCCCTTTATAGCTTGTTTTCATGGCAAACCAATGCACTTCCTTTAATTTATATCCTCCATTCCTTTTAAAGAGGTGATAGGTGGTCCTTAGAAAATTTTCTATTTTCAATCCCTTTACCCCGGTTTCCTCTTCAACTTCACGCAAAGCACATTCCTCAATAGTTTCTCCTTTATCCAATTTTCCTTTTGGAAGATCCCACTTATCGTTTCGGTAAATAAATAGCACTTTCCCCTCCTTATTGGTGACCACCCCACCAGCCGCAACCACCAATGGTATTTTTTTTGAGAATTTCTTTAAAATTTCTTCATGATTAGGGTGATAAATAAAAGCTTCATTAAGTTTTTTGCTGGCCAAAGAGTCAATTGCTTCGTTTATAGCAGACCCGTTCAACAAAAAATATTTATTATTTGCCGTATCCGATAATTTATTTGTTAAAATCAGAGGTGCCTCATTAACAAAAACTTTATACATTTGCGTCATGGTTTTAGATAAAGACACTGCCAAAAAAACTGCAGAGCTTCTGCTACAAATTAATGCAATTAAGTTGAAACCTGAAAATCCATTTACATGGGCTTCAGGATGGAAATCTCCAATTTATTGTGATAATAGGATAATCCTCTCATACCCAAGCATTAGAAATTATGTTCGGGAACAAATGGGAAAACAAGTAGAAAGCCTGTACGGCAAGCCAGATGTGATAGCCGGAGTAGCTACTGGGGCTATTGGCATAGGCATGTTGGTTGCGGAATATTTAGGGCTACCCTTTATTTATGTTAGGCCAGAGGCCAAATCCCACGGGCGCCAAAATCAAATAGAAGGCAACTTACAGGCCAATCAGAGCGTAGTGGTCATTGAAGATTTGATCAGCACCGGAAAAAGCAGCTTAAATGCCGTAGAAGCACTGAAGAACAACGGAGCACATGTAAAAGGGATGCTTGCAATTTTCACCTACGGTTTTGATGTAGCCAATGAAAATTTTAAAAAATACGGTTTGGACCTGCACACCTTAAGCGATTACGATTATTTAATACAGCAGGCCTCGGATACGAACTATATCAAGGAGAATCAATTAAAAACTTTATTAGAGTGGAAAAGCAGCCCCTCTACCTGGCAATCATAAATTATGTACTTAGAAACACCCAAGAAAAAAGTAAATAAAAGTAGTAAGGAAGTTTTTGATTTTCTTAACGACGTGAAGAATTTTGAGACTCTAATGCCACAAAACATCAGTAAGTTTGAGGTAATCAACGAGAATCGATTTTTGTTTGCCCTCACTGGTATGCCAGAAATAGTGCTTCAGAAGAAACATCAAACGCCTTATTCCCAATTAACTTTTGGGGCTGCAAGTGACAAATTGCCCTTCACCCTAACAGCGGATATTACGGAAATAAATGATACTGAAAGTGAAGTGGCTCTAAGTTTTGAAGGCGAGTTCAATGCAATGATGGCCATGATGATTAAATCACCTATCAACAATTTCATTGGAACCCTATCCGATAATCTTGCCAAATTATAGGAGTAATCCCCTATTTTGGTCTTAATACAAAAGTTTCACCTCTTTTAGGTTGAATTCCTTTAGAATGTTGTCTTCCATTAAGATCTTTAGCTTTCCACCACTTGAAACCCCCTTTATAAAGCCCATAAACATCTCATTATCTTGATTTGTAAAGGTTGAAGGCTTGTCTTTTCTAAAAAGTTTTGTCTCATACACTTCAAAAAGACGCTTTTGCTCCTCTTCACCGCTATTCCCAAACAGACCTTTTAAGTTTTCGACAATATTCAGAAGAAGTTCCTCCAGGTTGAATGTTCTTCCCAATAATAACTTTAAGGAGGATACATTGGGCAGGTTATTGAACGTTAATTGATTTACATTTAAACCGATTCCGACAATAGAAGCTTGAATGTGCTGTCCGGATAAAATATTTTCAATAAGAATACCACAAATTTTGGAATGTCCTGACATAATGTCGTTAGGCCATTTAATCTTCAGATCAGGTACTTGTAGTTGTGATAATGTTTCGTAAATTGCCAACGAAACACAAATATTTAAGACAAATTGGTCAACGACCTGAATGTCTTGAGGTTTGACTAAAACACTAAAAGTCAGGTTTTTACCAGGCTCAGAAAGCCAATTCGTTCCCATTTGCCCACGACCTTTCAATTGGGAATGGGCCATTACCACCGTAAAATCCCCTAGAATATTATTGAACATCAAATCCTTTAAATAGGCATTTGTGGAGTCCGTGGCACTAAGTTTGATTAATTGCATTTACAATCTTATGATTATTATATAATGTATTGTTAAAAACAATAGTTAAAAAAACAAAAAAATAATAACTTTGTAAAAATTTAAAATTTTTGAATGCAGAAAAGGAAAAGTAGCGCAGATGAGTTAATTGCTTTAATTTTAAGTGGAATAGAAGAGGTTAAAGGACATGATATAAATTTACTTGATCTAAGAGATATTGAGAATACTGTTTGTGACTACTTTATTATTTGTAATGGTACTTCCAACACACATGTAAACGCCATTGTAGGCTCCATCCAAAAAACCGTTAGTAAAGCAATTCAAGACAAACCTTGGCATGTAGAAGGTTCGGATAATGCCGAGTGGATTTTAATGGACTACGTAAACGTAGTTGTACATGTATTTCAAAAACAAGTGAGAGAATATTATGATATAGAAGGACTTTGGGGAGATGCCAAGGTAACTTCAGTTGAAAGTAGCTTCAAACAGTAAAAAAAAATAATGGCAAAAGAAAATAATACAAGTCCCAAAAAACCCAAATTCAATACTTGGTGGATATATGGCGTAATAGCGATATTATTAATTGGTTTTCAATTTTTCGGAAGTGGTAACTTTGCAAATACCAAAAAAGCAAGTACCTCTGAGCTTCAGGAGTATCTTAGAAATGGGGATATTAGAAAAATATTGGTCATCACCAATACTAGACAGGCAAAAATCTTCTTAACGGAAGAAGCCTTAAATAAGGAGGTTCACAAGGATGTTTCCGATCAACCTTTTTCATTGACTGCCACTGCAACACCACAGTATATAGTAAACTATGGAGATCAGCAGAATTTTGAAAACGAAATCAATGATATCAAAAAGGAAAACAATTTAGATACGGAGCTTACATACGATCAGGAATCCAATGTACTCACCGAACTATTATTAACACTACTTCCATTTGTGCTGATCATAGGTATTTGGATATACCTGATGCGACGTATGTCCGGTGGTGCCGGTGGTGGTGCAGGAGGACAGATATTCAACATTGGAAAATCCAAAGCCAAACTGTTCGATGAAAAAACAGATACAAGAACCTCATTTAAAGATGTTGCGGGATTGGAAGGTGCCAAGGAAGAGGTAGAGGAAATAGTAGAGTTCTTGAGAAATCCGGATAAATACACCTCCTTAGGTGGTAAAATTCCTAAAGGTGCACTATTGGTAGGACCTCCAGGAACCGGTAAAACCTTATTGGCCAAAGCAGTTGCGGGAGAAGCGAAAGTTCCTTTCTTTTCACTTTCTGGTTCAGATTTTGTTGAAATGTTCGTGGGAGTAGGAGCTTCTAGGGTAAGGGACTTATTTAAACAAGCCAAGGATAAATCGCCTGCCATTATTTTTATTGATGAGATCGATGCCATTGGTAGAGCCAGAGGCAAAAATAATTTCACAGGCTCCAATGACGAAAGGGAAAATACCTTGAACCAATTATTGACGGAGATGGATGGTTTTGGTACCAACACCAATGTTATAGTACTGGCGGCTACAAACCGTGCAGATGTATTGGACAAGGCATTAATGAGAGCAGGCCGATTTGATAGACAGATATATGTTGACCTTCCGGATATTAGGGAACGTAAAGAAATTTTTGAAGTTCACTTAAGACCCATAAAAACGGCCGAAACATTGGACTTGGATTTTCTGGCAAAACAAACACCTGGTTTTTCAGGTGCCGATATTGCCAATGTTTGTAATGAAGCGGCATTGATCGCAGCCCGTAAAGAAAAGAAAGCGGTGACCAAACAAGACTTTTTGGATGCCGTGGATAGGATTGTTGGCGGATTGGAGAAAAAGAATAAAATAATCACCCCCGGTGAAAAGAAAACCATTGCCTATCACGAAGCGGGACACGCAACCGTTAGCTGGATGTTGGAACATGCCGCACCGCTTGTAAAAGTAACTATAGTGCCTAGAGGGCAATCTCTGGGTGCAGCATGGTATTTGCCTGAAGAACGTTTAATTGTTCGCCCTGATCAAATGAAAGATGAAATGTGCGCTACCTTGGGAGGTAGAGCAGCTGAAAAGGTAATCTTTGATCAGATATCAACAGGTGCACTAAGCGATTTGGAAAAAGTAACCAAGCAAGCTAGGGCCATGGTAACCATTTACGGTTTAAATGATGAAATAGGGAATTTAACCTATTACGATTCATCCGGACAAAATGAATACGGGTTCTCCAAACCCTATAGCGAGCAGACCGCATTGACCATAGATAAAGAGATTTCCAAGCTTATTGAGGAGCAGTATGTAAGAGCGGTTGAGCTATTATCCAAAAACAAAGATAAACTTACCGAATTGGCAGAGCGATTATTGGAAAAAGAAGTTATATTTAAGGACGATTTGGAAAAGATTTTCGGTAAACGCCTTTTTGAAAGAGACAAGAGGATGGAAGCTGAGGAAGCGGCCGAAAAAGAAGAAAAGGCCATTGCTGCCGAAAAAGAAGAAAAAGCCGTTGCTGCAGAAAAAGCCAAAAAGGATACTCCAAAATCGGAAACAGAAATAAAAAAATAAAACAATAAATAATTCGTTGTTCTTAAAGACTAAGGGACCAAAGGAGCGTTTTAGATATTAATGGGATTATTTGATAAACTTTTTGGGGGAGGAAAAAAAAGGGTTTCCAAAGAAACTGTGGAAACAAGAGGGCAGCATATGCCCGACCTAAATATTCCCGTAGACGAAAAGTTTACCATTAATTTTAAACACAACGGTGGAAAGTTCTTGTATTGTGATTCGATCCGTGAGGTATTTACCAATTTGGACAATATAATTATTGAGAATGAATGGCAGGACCAAACCTTTTTTTCAATGGATAAAAGGTTGGAAGATAAATTCTCAAAACAGGAAATTAATTTCACCGATCACCCCAATAAGAGCGAGATATTCTTTACAACCTGTGAACATTTGATTGCCCAAAATGGCTCTATCTTAGTTTGCTCCAATCAATTAAAAGAAAGAAAACTTAACGAATTACCTGCAAATGTCATTGTTTTTGCCACCACAAGCCAAATGGTAGAATCTATTGGAGAGGGTCTTAAAACAATAAAAAAGAAGTATAAAAATGTTATTCCGGCCAACATTACTACCATAAAACATTTTCAACCTACCGCTGAAAATTCTGACGATTTCTTAACTTACGGAAGTAGTTCTAAAAATCTTTACCTTTTACTTCTGGAAGACCTATAACATGAGAGAAATTTTAAGGCGCTTACTTACAGGTGCGGTGTATGTAATTTTACTACTTTCCGCCGTATTTCTAAGCTCCGATGCGTTTGACTTTTTGTTTATGACCTTTGGTCTCGCCTGTTTATACGAGTACAAACGTATGATCAAACTTCCTGGCTACCACATTTTTATTGCTTATTTGGCACTTTGGTGGACATATATATATCTGATCGATGATAAGATTCTCATCAATATTTTGATGTTCATTACAATATCCATTAATTTTATACTGTTGTACTACCTCTTTTCAGGAAAGGAAAAATTGTTCAACTCTTTGCAAAAATTTATAATCGGTTTGTTTTATATAGGGGGAGGTTGTATTTTCCTAACTATGATTCCCTATAAGGATAATGAATTTGCAAAGTTCCTGATCATGGGAGTATTTATCCTAATTTGGGTAAACGATACTTTTGCTTACTTGGTTGGCAAAAGTATAGGTCGTAATAAATTGTTCCCTTCCATTTCCCCAAAAAAAACAATAGAGGGAGCAATAGGAGGTTTTGTTTTTGCATTGGCAGCATCGTATTTTTTATCGAAATATGAAACCAATATTTCGCTGGTTCAATGGTTAATTCTGGCATCGGTCATTGTATTGACGGGAAGTTTGGGAGACCTTATAGAATCTAAATTTAAAAGGGCCGCAGGCGTCAAGGATAGTGGAGCCATTTTGCCGGGACATGGTGGAATGCTGGATAGATTGGACAGTCTAGTGTTTGCTGCACCTTTTGCATATTTAACTTTAATTATTTTTTCGCATGTTTCATAGAGAAGGACAAAAAATCATTACAACAACCTTTATTTTGGTTTGTTCCATTATAATATTGGCCAATTTTTTCGTGGACATCACGTGGCTAAAATTTGTTCTTCAAATTACCTCATTGGTCATACTTGTTCTAATTCTACAGTTCTTTAGAAATCCCAAACGAAATGCCACCAAAAGTTTTGATGAAATACTAGCGCCTGTAGACGGTAAGGTGGTTGTTATAGAGGAAGTGGAGGAAACCGAATATTTTAAGGACAAACGTATCCAAGTATCCATTTTTATGTCTCCCATAAATGTGCATGTTACAAGATATCCGGCAAGTGGACTTATTAAATTCTCCAAATACCATGCTGGAAAATATCTAGTAGCCTGGCATCCGAAGTCCAGCGAGGAGAATGAAAGAACTACCGTTGTCATAAATACCCCAAAGTTTGGGGACATACTATACCGCCAAATCGCTGGCGCCATGGCCCGCCGTATTATTAATTATGCTGAAGTTGGCGAAAGTGTTCAACAGGGCGAAGACGCTGGATTTATTAAATTTGGCTCTAGAGTAGATTTGTTCTTACCTTTGAATAGTGCAATTACCGTAAAACTGCACCAAAAAGTAACAGGGGCTAAGACATGTATTGCAACTACAAGGGTTCAAAAAGAAAATGAAGACTGATAAACTAAATAAAGAATTTATAGCAGCGGTCGATTTCATTAATGATTACAACGACCCTCTCCCTGCTGATCTTCTATTAAAATTATATGCCTATTTTAAAATTGCAAATCGCAATTTTAGCCATCCGGGAAGCAGGACTCCCTTAATAAATGCTTTCAAGGCCAATGCCCTTATCCAGGCCAAGAACGTAACCATAGAAGAAGCCATGGAACGTTATATAGAATTGGTGGACAAAGAAGTTCGAAAGAACAAGAAATAGGGAATTAACTTTAACAGGCTTCTTTTGTTAAGCCTTTAAATTCAAATAATACTGCTTACAAACCCTTAAGAAACCATATTCAATTGGTCTTCCTTATTTTCAAAATAAGTAAAGTATATTCCGCCAATAATTGTAACAAGGAAATAAGCCCCTACCCATAAATTTCCCGATGGGAGGTAAGAATTTAGTCCAAACCAATCTCCGAAATACACTATCCATAAAATTCCTGCCATTCCCCTGAACAACTCTATCACAACCGCATACTTTTTCCTATCCATAAGAGTGGTATACCCATAGATTCCCACAAAAATAAAGCCGCTAAAAACCAGTAGACCACCAAAACCTATTTCGGGATAATTAAAGAACATAAACATCATTAACCCCAAACTTGCCAGCATTTGAAAAATAGCATACTGCTTCAACCTATTGGTTGCATACGTTTCATATCTTTTAAAGTCGTAAACATCCTCGATAATAGCAATAGGATACTGTTCCTTAACATCATTCGGTCTCCAGCCTGTGGGCATAAACCAAATGCGTAATTTATCCCTTAAACTTCTTGTTCGCCATGCATCCTGCAATAGCCTCCATAAATGTTGAAAATTTATAATTACGGGATTCCAGGTTGCGGCAGGCTTCAATACTCCGTATTGGGGAGGAACCTCGTCCAATTCCTCCTGAAATGTACCAAACATACGATCCCAAACGCAAAGTATTTGTCCTAGGTTTTTATCTATGTATTCCGGATTTATGGCATGGTGTACCCGGTGCTGCGACGGTGTAACCAATATATATTCCACCCAACCCATCCTACCAATATGCCTGGTATGGTACCAAAACTGGGCAAACAAATGTATAGGAGCCAAAATAGCTATTACTAAATGGGGAACTCCCAAAACCGCAGCTGGAATTAGGAACAAGGAAAAATAGCCTATCAGATTACTAATGGGCTGTCTTAGAGCACAGGCCAAATTAAATTCCTCACTGCTGTGGTGGATTACATGCTGATTCCAAAAAATATTTATTTTATGGCTTAACCTGTGATTCCAGTAACCGGCAAAATCGAGAACTATAAAAGCTAGGAGCCAAACCAGCCATGTAGCCTTAATCTCGGTAATTGCCAAATGTTCCAACAGGTAGGGATAAGAAACTACGACCAAGGCAAGCCCCAATGTATCCTTTATTATATTGGTAAGTCCGGAACTAATACTGGAAACTGTATCCATAACCTTATGCATCTGTTTCTTTACAAATTGGCCATAGGCTATCTCTATCGTCAAAAGGATTACAAAAAATGGGATGGCATATAAAAGTGCCGTCGCGTAGGTTTCCATTAATCAAGGTTAATATTATAAGCTCTAACAAATATAGCGAAAATGGTTATTTTTTTTATTCAACATAGTACTACTCAACTACACAAACCACTCATAATGTTACTTTTAGTCTCATAAGGCTCCCCTAAGTATGGACAAAACAGAATTCCCCTGTGTTTGGACAAAATGAACCTTGACAAAAGCTTTTGTTTACCGAACCCAATTATCTAGACGACCCTGTTATCATAAAATTCCCATCTTTTACCGAAACAGCCGAAATGGTGGGTATATCCAGAGTTATGGGAGGGTATCATATACAGGCAGATAATGTTGCAGGATTGGAGCTGGGCAGGCAAGTAGCCAGGCATCATTATAAAAAACATCTTCAGCTTATAGGTGAAGGTGGAACTACGGTCAACCAATAAACCAAGCTCATAAGACCTCTTTATTCTTACTAATGACATTCATAATCCAACTGGAAAATCAAAAAGTTATACCAACAAACTATAATAGATGTTCCGATTAACCCAAAATCGCTGAATACTTGGCATAAGCATAGGCATAATCTACCTATGGTTCGGATTGCTAAAATTTTTTCCTGGACTAAGTCCGGCGGACATACTGGCCAAACAAACCATTTCATTATTGACCTTTGATTTAATTCCAGAAAATACGGGGATATTATTACTTGCCATAATTGAGATCGCCATTGGGTTGTGCTTAATTTTTAAAATTCAGCTCAAAAGAATTATCGTAATGGCCATAATAAATCTCGTCCTCACTTTTATTCCGGTAGTGTTTTTCCCTAAAATTTCCTTTTCCAAAGCACCATTTTCACTCACCTTGGTAGGACAGTACATAATTAAGAATATCGTAATTATCAGCGCCCTACTTTTGATATATCAAAGCCCGTACAATCAGGTGTCAAATAATTAAATATAGACTTCCCTACAGCTTCGCTAAAAGCAAAACAGTGGAAATTGCCCCTTTTTTGAGGGATACCTTTGATTAAAAAACGGATTACCAGTCTATGGGACGATAATCTTTTAGAAACTTACCGCACCAATGTTTACCTGTATTAATGCCGTCGATTAAGGGGTCCAACACCCTAGCGGCACCATCAACAATATCCAATGGAGGTTGAAAGTCATGGATTTCTTCCTTTCTTTTGGATAATTCTATAGGGTCCTCATCTGTTACCCAACCCGTATCCACCGCATTCATAAACACCCCGTCCTTGGCAAAATCCAACGCGGAAGTATGTGTCATCATGTTCAGTGCTGCCTTGGCCATATTGGTATGGGGGTGGCGATCCTCCTTATAAAACCTATGGAATTTACCTTCCATGGCAGATACGTTTATAATATGTTTCTTACCTGTATTTTCCTGGCGCATAAGCTTAGACAAGCGGTTACAGAGTACAAAGGGTGCAATGGCATTTACCAGTTGCACTTCTATCATTTCCGGGGTTTCTATCTCCCCCAATTTCAATCTCCAGCTATTGGTCTTGCGCAGGTCTACCTGTTGTAGATCCGCATCCAATTCTCCTTCGGGAAAAACTTCCTTGGCAGAAAGGGAACTATCAAAACTATAGGGGATCTGGGATAGTTTGGCAGAAGCCCTGATTCCAATCCCTGGCTCAGGTGCATGCCAATTAACCGGCAAAGCATTATTCTGGACACTTGCTGTTCCTTTGGTTAAGCTATTAAGTTCCTGTAAACAAAAATCGTGATCGGACAACACTTCTTGAGCCCTTGGGGGTAACTCCTGAAACGGAACTTCCTCATTCTTCATCAGGTGCTGGTAAAACCCAGCAGGCCTTCTTACCGTTTGGGCAGCGTTATTGATCAAAATATCCAAACGATCATATTGTTGTTCAATAAAATTGCAAAAGATTTCAACACTTGGTATATGTCTTAGATCCAAGCCATGTATTTTTAATCTGTGCCCCCATTCGTGAAAATCCTCCTCCCTGGAGAACCGCAATGCGGAATCCACCGGAAACCTTGTAGTGGCAACCACTGTTGCACCAGCCCTTAACAAGATTAAAGTGATATGATAGCCTATTTTTAATCTAGACCCGGTAACTATGGCAACCTGCCCGCTAAGGTCGGCCGTCTGAAAACGTTTTACATAGTTATAATCGCCACATTCCGGGCACATGGCATCATAGAAATGATGTAGTTTTGTATATACCGCCTTACATACATAGCAATTTCTAGGGGATTCCAATTCCAGCTCATCCAAGGTATCCTTAACGGGAGCAGCCAATAATTTTGGGGCTACAAAAACGGCGGCTTCCCTAGCACTTCTAATACCTGTTTCCTTACGCGCATGCTTATCGCGCTCTATCATTTTTCGCTTGGCCGCCTTGGCAGCATCTTTCTTGCGTTGTTTAAATTCATTCTTGGCCGGCCTCGATAATTGGCCCGCTGCCTTTAGCAAAGCCACTCTTTTTTCCTCCGGAAGTTCAAAAACGGTATGTCCGTTTTCAACCAGCTTCTCAAGTAGAAATATACACTGATCGATCTCTTCCAAACTTAGCTTGTCCAAGACATTCTCCTGCCCATCTACCAGATTATTACTACCCATTTCCCTGAAATTTTCTGAAAATTAAAACCGTGCAAATGTAAGGTTTATATTAGATTGCACAAACAGAACCATTTAGCGAAAAAACAAGTCTAAAACAAGACTGTTCAGACTCGATCGAACTTAGCCAACCTCAAGCTGATAAAAGTAGTTTTGTTAGGCTGCCCTAAAGAAAACATACCCAAAACATGGGCATGGAACTGAAATATTTTGAAAGAAAAACAATTTTAATCAAAAGGCCCAACCATAATGTGCGCCCTATGGGTGCCGGGATCCATTAACCATGGCATTCCAGGAGCATGTGGTTTGTCTGGTAATCCCGTAGATTCCGTGGTTGCAAAAGGCGTATAAATCACATATCTAAATTTTCCATTTTGCAATTCCCCAGTAGTAGTATTATAGTCTTCGGATTTTCCATAATATATATACATCATGCTGGGTTCCTTGGGCATTTTCAATTTACCCGAAGCCACTTCCTTTGCACGAATTTTCTCCCTCTCATCTCCCGCCAGATCTTTTGCCGAGAGTTCCCTGCCACGGGCCATAAAAGGTTCCAACTTTTTGGAATAACAGGCCACATTAATTCCGTCCTTATTGGGATTGTCCCCAATGCACACCAAATTATTGGTTCCCTTACGCAATACCACCAATTCCCCGGAGTTATCATAACCATAAACCATAGCTCCATCCTTCTTTTCCTCTGGAGCTGGTAAAACAGCAGTCTTAATTTGAATATCGCTTGGGAGAACTTCTATTTTATGCCCTTGGCACATTGCAGGAAAAACTGATAACAGCACCATCCCTAAAATTAGTTGTTTCATGTGTCAATATTTAGTGTTGTGATTAATTATTTATTATAAATACGATCGATCAATGATGGACTAACAAATTTGAATATTATTACATTTCCTTAAAGATAAAAAATACGGATCTAACCCATTCTACAAATATGGAATAATTAACTTCATGAAGTAGCCTTATTCTTGCAAGGATAATATAAATTTATGGGCTAATACCAAAATCCCACGCAACTATGACGGTTTACGAATTTTTAAACAAACTTAGAAGAACTCCGGAAGAAATAGCATTTGGAGACACTATAAACATAATAGATACCTATTATAATTTTTCACCTTCAAAATTCACCAATGGGGATGTGATAAATGAGGCCGGCCAAAATTCCGGTTCTTGTAAGGTTTTCTCATTTGCACAACATCATAAACTAAACAAAGAAGAAACCTTGGCATGCTTTGGCTCCTACTATAGAAAAGATGTCTTGGAAAATCCAACAGGTACGGATCACCAAAACATTCGCAACTTTTTAGTTACGGGTTGGGAAGGTATTTCTTTTGACAACGAGGCTCTGAGTATCAAGTAAGATTTAACTAGGCACTGTTACCGCACCTAGGTCCTAGAATAAACAAAGCTAAACCCAATTGAAAGACTATTTGACCATGGAAGCCGAGGCCTTATCCAAAAACAACACGGTTTCCTTGTGGGTCCTAAGTATGGAAGCCGGACAAGCAGTACTTATATCCCCATAAAGAGTGTTGTAAACGGCCTGAGCCTTTCTTTCGTCGGGCACCACACAACTTATGGCCTCACAGTTCAATATAGCGGTAATGGTCAACGTAAGGGCCTCTTTAGGCACATCGTCAAAGGTTGGAAACCATCCCTCTCCAAGTTGTTGATTTCTACAGGCCTCATCCAACTCCACCAATTTTATCAATTTGGGATCATTAAAATCGGCCACTGCGGGATCATTAAAGGCTATGTGACCATTTTCACCAATTCCAATACAGGCAATGTCTATTGGATGGACTTTCAGCGCTTCTTCATAACTCTTTAACTCTCCCTCTAAATCTTCTGCATCACCATTTAAAAAATATACCTTTTTTGGTGCCACACTATTCAAAATGCGTTCTTTAAGATACTTTCTAAAACTAGCTGGATGGGTTTCCGATAGCCCCTTGTATTCATCCAAATGAAAAACGGTTATTTTTTTCCAGTCGATTTCCCTGGTCTGTAGCGCCTCTAAAAACGAAAACTGTGATGCACCAGTAGCCAATATGAGGTTGGCAGCACCTTTTTTGCTTATGGCCGTCCGTAATTTCCCGGCAACATAATCGGCCGCAGCTTCTCCCATGGATTTCGTCTCCGCATAGGTTTTTACTGCCAAATTTTCGATTTGAAATGATTTTTCCATTGTTTCTTTTTTAAATAAAATCTGAAATTGCAAACCATGTGGTA
Organism: Arenibacter sp. F26102; assembly: GCF_023015865.1. Taxonomy (GTDB): domain Bacteria; phylum Bacteroidota; class Bacteroidia; order Flavobacteriales; family Flavobacteriaceae; genus Arenibacter. The sequence continues at coordinate 81,552 of NZ_JALKBC010000013.1, forward strand.
AGCAATGAAAATAGAATTACGGCCACTAAACCAAAATTAAGCTTAGCTCCAGCCTTATTATCCCCCATCAATTGATGTCTGTTGATCAAAATAAACATAGGTACCGCTACGGCTGGCAGGATACAAGCCTGAAAAGCCTGGGAAAACACCATAAGTGCAGGAGGCCTTTCCTCCAAAAAAACGGTCCCGAAAGTAAATACCAAGGCACCAAGGATAAGAATTCTGGAAGTGGTAGAATGTATATTTCTTGGAGTTCCCCTATAATCGGCAAGTAACCAGGGAGCTATTAGCACAATAGGAAATATGGTGGAAAGTCCAGCTCCCGTAATCCCTATAATAAGTACAAAAGCAGCCAATTTGCCACCCAAAGGCTCAAATAAGGATATCATCTCTACCGTATTGTCCAGTTTCATCCCCGAAATATGCAAAGTTCCTGCGGCAACGGCCATAATAACACCGCTCAATAAAAGCATCATAAAGGCAGACACAAAGGCATCTGTCTTTTCTTTTTTAAGATCGTTTATGCCCCATCCCTTTTCAGCCACCACCGTACTTCTCATAACAAAAACAGCTGCCGAACAGGTTGTCCCTGTAATGGCAGCAATAAGCCCTAAGGCACCTGGTGTGTCCGGGATACTTGGAACCATACCGGACATGATATCCGCCATATCGGGACGGACCATAATAAAAACAACTATAAATGACAACCCCATCAAGATAACCAAAACCGTCAATATTTTTTCGAAGGCCTTATAACGGCCAAACCACAAAAAGAGCGCAAGTATTACAACAAAGAACAGGATGATCCACGCCCTTTGGACCACTACTCCATTATACGCCAAGCGTACCCCTTCCTGCACCAAATCGGCCACTATTCCCATTACGCCCATAAGAGCCAATAATTCTCCAATAATAAGCACTAGTATAATATAGAGGGAAAGTATCCAACCCCATTTAAATTCCTGTTTAAAATTAAACAGGGCAGTCCTCCCCGTTACCAGGGTCACCTTACCATAGGCTACCATTAAAATATAGGTAAAGACACAGGATAGTACCAATGCCCAAAAAAGGCTCATACCGTATTCCGCACCAGTCTTGGCCATTGTGGTAACGCTACCTGTCCCAATATTGTAGCCTATAAGAAAAAGCCCCGGACCTACCGCGCTTAGTCCCAAAAGTATTTTTTTGATTATTGATTTATTGCCCATACCCAGTTCAACTCCTTTTAATTTATAGCCCTATGCTTTATTTTTCCCTTATTTAAGATCTGAAGAAGCAGAAGCTACTCTTTAGAATAAACCAATTGTCCCGACACAAATGTTTTATGAATAACCACCTTATTATCTTCCAACTTAAAAAGAATAAGGTCCGCCTTTTTTCCTTGTCCTATTTCTCCCAAGTCATTTAATGAGAACATTTTTGCAGGATTGGTACTTGCCATTTGTATGGCATCTTTAAGAGTACATTGGGTATAATCCATAATTACCCCCACACAGGCACTAATAGGTGATGCTGCCCCGGCCAGAACATTTTCCTTGGGTAATTTTACCACGTTGGGGGTCAGCAATAAGGTACGTTCCCCACGGGTATATTCTCCCGGGGGCAAGCCTGCCAAATCCAAGGCATCTGACACCAAAATAGTTTTATCCGGCCCTTTTACCTTATAAAAACTGCGGACTTCCTCCTTGGTCAAATGAAATCCGTCTGCTATCAGGCTAGGCGTAATCCTATCATCTGCCAACTGTGGCCATAGGGGGTTATGATGCCTATTAATTTCGTTGGCACAGCCGTTACCCAAATGAGTAGCCATTTTTGCCCCTGCATCTATGGCACGTTCTATATCCTCTGCACTACCATTATGATGCCCAAGTGCCACTGTTATGCCATTGGCCACACAGTTGCGGATAAAGGGGATGGCACCGTCCAATTCAGGAGCCAAGGTTATTAACTTTATGCCGTTGTTGGCCGCCCGTTGCAACTCCTTAAATTCTTCCCAGTCCGGATTTTTTATATACTTCTCCAAATGTGCTCCCCTAAAACCTGGTAATGGTGATATGTAAGGACCTTCCAGATGAAACCCTGGAATTGACTTTCCTATTTCCGGATCTTTTTGTGCCTGGGCCAGAATGGCAAAATTCTTTTTCAATCTATTGAAATCGCTAGTAATGACGGTTGGAAAATATGTGGTTACACCGGCCTTCCACAAGGCTTTCGTAGCTTTCCGTATTCCTTCAACCGTAAGATCGGGACCTGAAAAATCGACCCCCATATATCCGTTGATCTGGACATCTATCAAACCCGGGGCTATATACATTTTTGAAAGGTTCGCTTCCTTATCTAAGCGGTCAATTCCCGAAATTTTTCCGTTTGTGATAGAAAGGGAGACCCATCCCTCATCGGAATACAAAACTCCCTCTATCCCGTAAGTATCATTTGACTGTGCTGTTGCCATATTACAAAAAAAGAATAGTGCTATAATTGACGTACATTTTAATATCATAGTAATTTGTTTAATTTAGAATTATCAGACCCTTGACAATGTCAACAGAACCTAACTTCCAGATTTAATTTCCCGAATCTTAATATTCCTAAACCACGCATCATCCTCGTGGTTTTGCAAGACAATATGCCCCTTTCTTTTTTCCAAAAACCCTGGATACTCCACGTACTTACTTTTTTGGAACAGGGAATCCAAATGCTGGGTGCCAAATTCATACTCAACTACCTTTTTTCCGTTTAACCAGTGCTCTACCTGCTTACCATTGACTACTATACGGCTAGAATTGAACACACCTGCAGGCCTGACATCGGCATTGTCAGCAGCAATCATATCGTAAAGACTTCCAGTGTATTGGGAAAGTTTTAATTTGCCCGCATAAAGTGTATCGGAATCATCCAGTAATTGATATTCAAACCCCAGGGCCGAATGGTCAGATCCGAACTTTTGTGATAATTCTTCGGACACATTATACTTTAACCCTGTATTGCCCGCCTTTAATATTTTCCATTCAAAATACAGTTCATAATCATCAAAAGTGTCCACGGTCATTAAATCGCCCCCTTCCATCGGTTGTCCATCAGGCAGGGTCTCTACCTCCCCAAAATTCAGTTTTCGTATGGTACCATCCTCGATTTTCCACAGTTCGGTTGGAACATTTTGCCTACCTAAACCACGCCAACCTTTAAACGACATGCCATCAAAAAGTAGTTCCCAACCTTGCTCTTTTTCCATATCCGTTAGGCTATTTTGTAGTTGTACCGTAGCCTTGTCATTCTCAAGCACCTTTTTCTCTTTGTTCTTGCATCCAATAAATACAAACACGATTGTTAGCGCACAAGCCCAATTCCAAAAATTGGACTTAAAATAGTTTTTCATAATTATAATTTTACTGATTCCCAATTATCACTGATTACTGATTTCTGTATTGCTTCCAAAACCGCTATACCATGAATGATACTCTCGTGGCTTCGGGGCTCCTTACCGGTACTGAACATGTTTACCATATCCACATAATTCTTATCCGGACCCACCGTTTCCACTCTGGACTTCAATTCAACCACTCCTTCATCTGTCTCAACAAAGGTCTGCCAGCCGTACTTTTTGGTCGTAATGACCAAGGTAGCCATCCTTCCATTGTCAAATATTAAACTGGCACTACTGTTCAAATTGTCCTTTTCATTCTTGTTGAACCTAGCGGAAACAATTTTTTCGTCAAAAAGATAGATAAGGGGTTCTACCATATGCACTCCATAAAAGATAAAGCCACCATAAATGGAATTAATATCCGCTTTGCCATAACAAGTGATTTGATTTATGTCCTTCATTTCCGCCAATTGCTTCCTCATATCTTCGGTGGCATTGCTATGGGCAATGGAACTGTAGGAAGTAACGGGAGTACCGACCTCTCTAGCCATTTCCAAAAATATTTTTGCGGCCTGGCTGCTATAGCAAAAGGGTTTGTCCACAAAGGTGGGTATACCCGCTTTTACAAATGGTAATGCTGCATCCAGATGAAGATCTCCATATCGGTGATCCACAATCAACGCATCGATCTTGCCCATCATTTCCGATGGCTCTTTTACAATAACGGGAATGCCGCCTTCTTCCTTGGCCAGTTGGGCAAATTCTTCCTTTTCGCCCCAAACATATTTAACCTCCCAACCTGGAAAATTCTTATCCAGATTGAACATTTTACCAAAACCTCTGGTATGTGAATTCTCGGCACCAATGATACCGATAATCTTGTTTTTCGCTACCGGCGTTTTTCCAAATTTTATCTGGGAAAACACTGTTGACGGTAAGGACAGTGCCAATGTTGAAAAGGCTGCCCCTTTGCCCAGCTTTTCCAAAAACGATCTTCTATTTGCCATATTTCTATATTATAATTTCATTTCCCATCCTTTTTCATAAGAACGGCTCCATAATTTTTGAGCTTCATTATCCCCTAAAATATGTCCATTTTGAGGGTCAATATTCAATGATCTACCGCTACGTTGTGCAATATTTCCCAGTTGTACCAATAAGGTACTTTTATGTCCCGAATCTATATCTGCATTTAGGGCTGTACCGTTTGAAATGGCATCGAACATATTCTGTATATGTAAGGCGTCCAGAAGTTCGGCCGGATTGGATTTATTTCTAGGGTCTATTTCCTGAGTATTTTTCACCTCTTTCACCAGTTTACCCTCCAAATCGAAAATGGAATAGCTGTTACCACCAGGTATAAGCAAACTACCGTTTTCTCCATAGAACATAACTCCAACGGAACTACCTTCTATAGGATTCCCGTTACAGCTTCTACCTTCCCAGGACATGGACATTCCGTCTGCAAAATCCAAATTGATTACCTGTGTATCTGGTGCTTCCCAATCGTCCTGATATCGATATCTGCCGCCATTGGAGCTTACCTTGGTAGGGTAGTCTACCTCCATACCCCAGCGCAATAAATCAATCATATGGGTGCCATTATTTAAGGCTTCCCCTGTTCCCCAATGCCAAAGCCAATGCCAGTTGTAGTGTACAATATTATCCTTATAATTCATTCTGGGAGCTGGACCCTGCCAAAGGTCCCAATCCAACCAATTCGGAACCCCAACTTCTTTCCCAACCCCAATAGACTCGCGATTATTGGTATACCATCCCTTTCCAAAATACACTCTTCCTATGGCACCGGACTTCAAGGCTTTTATTCCTTCAACCACATTGGGCCATGAGCGGCGTTGGTTTCCCATCTGTATGACCTGTCCATATTTTTTTGCGGCCTGAACCAAAATTTCTCCCTCATTTGGGTTGTGACTACATGGTTTTTCAACATATACATGTTTTCCGGCTTCCATGGCCAAGAGCGATGCCGGAGCATGCCAGTGATCGGGCGCGGCAATAACCATAGCATCCACATCCTTACTTTCCAAGGATTTTCGGAAATCGACAAAAGACTTAGGCTTCCTACCTTGCCGGTCAAGCACATTGGCCGTACATTTTAGGATAGCCCTACTATCCACATCACAGACATGGATTATCTCACAGTTCTTTTGGTTCGCAAAATTTTTAGCCAAGGAATCACCTCTACTGTTAACCCCCATCATTGAAACATTGATACGATCGTTGGCCCCTATAATTCGGGCATAACTTTTAGCGCTAAATTGTGGGAGCATCCCAGTAGCCGCAATTAGGGCCGAACTTGCAGCAGTTTTCTTTATAAAACTTCTCCTCGAGTTTGAATTTGATTCCATTTTATTCAAGTTTGAACGTTAATTATATTTTTTATCTCCTATATTTTAAAAAAGCCTAATACAGATTCGAAAAATCCTGCCCCAGTTTAGTGATATCCTCGTCGGAGACTACTCCCGAACATATTAGGGTACGAAAAGCAAAACGAACCGAATCTCCCTTCTTTAAGCTCAGGTTCATTGATTCCTTACCGTCCGAAAACACATTCTGCCCTAACGGATTTACTGCAAAAAGGCCATAGCCCCGAGCATGCCAATAGGCCGGATAACCTGGGTTCTTTTTATGATCAAGAATCACCACCGCAACTTTCCCTTCCTTGTATTTGCCGAAAAGTTTCATCCATTTGCCTCGGGTACCCCAAACATCCTCACCTGTAATTCCTTCACTACTTAGATAATCCCCAGAAACCACATCATTATTAATCACTTTTATCGTTTCTGGATTTCCATGTGCATCCGTTAGCGTTAGTGGATCATCGGATGGCAATTCCAGTTCTCGACTCACCCTAATGGCAAACATACCTTCCTTGGTATCCTTGAATAAAATATCCTCTTGAGCCGTTAAAGTACTTATCCAATCAATGACCCTGACCTTGCCCATATCCATAAAATGAAGCTCTATGTCTTCTGTAATTTGGGTACGCCCCCTTGCTTCCCACTTAGTCTTGACGCGAATGGTCCCTTGTGCATCATCGGCCTTGGCCTCAATTACCTCTTGATGTCTAATTACGCCACTAAATGCCTTCCTATCTTCAGGGGTAGCCTCTGAATGCCCCCAATAGTCAATACCATTTACATCCCCATAATTCATCCACATTCCTATATGGTGCGGATGATCGGCACGTTCTCCGGCCACTGTCTTCAATGGGTATTTACGCGTAATTTCCGTGCCTTCCGATGTCACTATAGGCCATAAGCATGGTTTCATGATATTATCCGGATAGATGTAGGAAGTAAATAATTCATCCCCGAAATAGACATCCACTTTTTGTTCCGACACTTTATTTTCTACCCTAATAGCCTGCTTTTCTGATTCTTGCTCAGGTTTCATCTTATTCTTATTGGACTTTCCGTTACCACAGGAACTCAGAACTAGGAGCAAAAGAGCGGCCATTGGTAAACTTATTTTAATTCTCTTTTTCATTTCTTTTACTTATTGAAAATTAATATAGTAGTCTACGTTTTCCTTAATAATTATATCCAACGGCACATACTGTACCACTGGGGGCGATTTTTTATAAACAAAAAAATCGAACAATGTCTTTACGGCAGTTACCCCTTGAATAACAGGTCTTTGAGAAATAATATAATCGATATTTCCATTCTTCAATTCCTCCACATTTCCGGGAACAATATCAAACCCCACCACCTTTATGTCCAGTTCATGCAACGCGTGATACCTAGAAATTAGATGCGCCCTGGAATTACTGACAAACACCCCTTTAGTACCTGGATTTTTAATATAGTATTTGGTTAGCTCCCTGCTTATCTCTGTCTCGAGGGTTGAGGGTATGGTAATGGAATTTATTTTCCTATTTCCCAATACCGAGTGGCTTTTAAAGAATTCCCTAAATCCCTTTTCTACAATTCCAGTGTGGGCACTATTCTCGAGGCCCTTTACCAGATTTACAACAAGGATATCATCTGACGGACCCAAAATTGAGTTCAATAATTTGCCGGCTATATACCCACTGCCCTTCAAATCGGACCCAATATAACTGAGGTTTTTCCTATTCGGAATATTGGCATCAATAAAGACATAGGGAATATTCCTGTCCTCCAGCTTTTTCATGAAGCTTAAACTTTCCTTCTCAAAAAGGGGAGCTAAAATTACACCACTTGGATTCTTCCCCAGAATAACATCGGCACTTTTGACAAAACTGGATTCGTCAAATAAACTGAATTCGTAGGGATCCAACTCCATCCCAAAATCCCTATGCAGCTCCATTGCCTGGTCCACACCTACTCTTGGCAACGTCCAATAACTTTGGGGAGTGGTCGCCTCGGGGAAAAGGGTACAAACAGTGAACTGTTTTCCTAAAGCCAATGTTCTGGCCAACAGATTGGGATTAAAATTCAACTTCTCAATGGCCTCTTCCACCTTTTTTCTTTTGGCGATAGAGACTTTACCCCTATTGTGCAACACCCTATCAATGGTTCCAATGGAAACATTGGCATAGTCCGCCAAATCCTGAATAGTGGTTTTTTTATTTTTTACCATTGAAAACCAGCCTTAACAAATACATGATTATTATTAATTTATAAAAGTGTGTAGGTACACAAATATAAAAATTAAAAAGACATTTCAGCCATTTTTAGTAAAATTTAAGGGATATTATCTAGAAATTCAATGAAAATGTGTAAGCACACACTTATTTAAAAATAAAAAAACGATGATTTAAGCATTCCTTACAATGACCTCCTAATCGCAATAAACAAGAAAATAAATATGGAGTAAATAATAAAAAAAGGAATTATATAATCTACCCATCCCAAAACAAGCATAACACTTATGATCAAAAGCTGAAACCCAAGCCCAAAAGTAGAAACTGCAGTCATAAGCCAATTGGGAAGTCGCCTGCCATTGGCGGCCTCGGCATCGAGTTTATAAATAATGAGATCAAAACTGCCATAAAGTATTTTATACCACCAAAAAAGGATGTTCACATTTCGTTGATGCTCCCCTACCATTGCCACAGGAGTCCCGGATTCAAAGATTCGACTGGTAACATCTCCTTGAAACTTATTTCTTAGAATTACATAGTAATAGTTATACAGGGTACCTTGCAACTGAAACCCTAAAAATGCCAGTAGAGTTAAACCAAAATCTGTACTGGTTATTCGCCAAAGCACCAAGAATATTAAGATATTCAATACAATATCAGACACCGAATCAAAATATCGACCGGTATAGGAAGGCGTTTCCTTTATCCTTGCCAACTCACCATCAGCAGCATCCAAGATAGATTTTAAAATAAAAAACAGGGCTGCGCACCAATAATAAGCGTGATACATACACCCAACAGCTATAACACCGGAGACAAGGAATCCAAAAGTAACATGAATAGGGGTAACGGCCGTTGACTTTAGTGCGTTCGCAATAAGCCTAGCTATTGGCCTCCCATAATCCGAAAGGTCTAAAAATTTATGGTCTTCCGGCAATTTAGACATTCTTAGGTTTTTTTACAGAGCATTTTTATTTACTTAGCTACCTAAATATACGATTAAATAAGAAGGAAATTATTTACCTCGTTCAAAAACCTAGGGATAATGGTACAAGTTATGACAGAAAACAGGGAGGTTTTTAAAAGAATTTAGCAAACGTAACCAAAACCCATTTACCCTTCCAGAATCTCTAATTGTAATATAATATCCTTTTCGGTTATGGGATATGGAATTCCATCCACAAGGGACTTATAAACATCTTCAAATAAATTAATATAGGACGATTTAGCAGATTCAATTTTTTCGATCTGTTTTTCGCCATTTTCTACAATCGTAGTGAGTACACCGAAATTATCGGATTCCTCGATTCCAAATAAAGGATCACCGGGACTCATTCCGGCCAACAATTGCTGCTCCTGAATATCCGTTCGAGGCTTAACAAAGGTACCCTTGGTACCATTAAGAACAAATGAGGCCTGGGGTTGCACCACCAACATACTCATAGTTATAAACACCTGCACACCCTTGGGATACAACAAATGTATGTGCGCATAGTCATCCACTTGGGTTTTTGGCCTAAATTGCCCAGTGTGCTTACTCCATTCCAGTGGATATCCAAAAAGTGCTATGGTCGCATCCAATAAATGCGGACCAAGATCGTACAAGAGGCCGCTACCAGGCACTGGGGTTTCCTTGGCAATCTTAGGACCTATATGATGTCGGTACCGATCGTACCGCATATGGACCTCAACCAATGATCCTAGCTTACCTGACTCCAACACCCTTTTAACGGAAAGAAAATCACTGTCATACCTTCTATTCTGATAAGGTAGAATAATACGATCAACTTTTTTTGCCTCTGCAAAAAGTTCCTTGGCCTCAGAACTGGTGACGCAAAATGGTTTTTCTACCAAAACGTGCTTTTTTGCTTTAAGCGCCTTAAGGGCAAATTCGAAATGCGTTGGATTAGGCGTATTTACCACAACCAGATCTATATCCTTATCCGCTATAAGCTGGTCAACAGTATCGTAACTTTTGATATTTGGATAACTCTTGTGAGCTGATTTTTTACTTCTTTCAACAACTGCCGTTAACTGGAATCCAGGGTGCTCATTTAAAAAAGGGGCCTGAAATAATGTACCAGACATTCCAAAAGAAAGAATCCCGGTATTTATTGTTTTTATCACCATAATCAAGATGCTTTCATTAAATCATGTGTATTTTCCTTAAACTGAGAGCATCTTGATTAAAGGGATGACAAACAGCTACCCCAAACTGGCCAAGCTTTTCTCCAAAGTATCTATCTTGGCAAGCGCATCCGCTTCCTTTTGCCTTTCCAAGTCAATAACTTGTGCAGGAGCATTACTAACAAAACGTTCGTTGGAAAGTTTCTTTCTTACGGAAACCAAAAAGCCCTTTGTATACTCCAATTCTTCCTCCAATTTTTTAATTTCCGCCTCAATGTCAATTGCGCCGATCATTGGCACAAAATACTCGTTGGACTTCACCCTAAACGTCAAGGCGCCCTCCACCGCATTATCCACATATTCGATTGCCGATAAATTGGTCAACTTGGCAATAACCACATCCCAATCCCGAGAAATATCCCCATCATTCAATACAGACAATTGAAGCGCCTCTTTCATGGGAATGTTCTTTTCCTTGCGAATAGTTCGGACTCCGGCAATTACTTCCGAGGCAAAATTGAAACCTTCAATCAGCTCCACATCAACGGCCTTTACTTTTGGCCATTTCGCAATTACCAAAGCCTGCTCAGGGGTTCGTTCTGCAATATGCTGCCAAACCTCCTCCGTTAGGAAAGGCATAAATGGGTGCAATAACTTTAAGTTTTCCTCAAAAATATTAATTACAGCTTCAAATGTAATTCTATCTATAGGCTGCTGGTAGGCTGGTTTTATAATTTCCAATAACCAGGAACTATAATCGTCCCAAACCAATTTATAAATAGCCATTAATGCATCCGAGATACGGTACTTACTAAAATGATCTTCTATTTCAGCAAGGGTTTTGTTGAATTTTGCGGTATACCACTCAATTCCCAACTTGGAAGCCTCTGGCTGTGGCAGATCGGCAACCTCCCATCCATTAACCAAACGGAATCCGTTCCAGATTTTATTGGCAAAGTTTTTTCCTTGTTGACACAAGGCTTCATCGAACATTAAATCATTACCTGCTGCGGAACTCAATAAAAGTCCAACACGAACTCCGTCTGCACCATAATCTTCAATTAACTGAAGGGCATCAGGCGAATTTCCGAGCGACTTGGACATTTTGCGTCTTTGCTTATCGCGCACCAATCCGGTAAGATATACGTTTTCAAAGGGCTTTTCCTGGCGATATTCATAGCCTGAAATGATCATTCTTGCCACCCAAAAAAACAGGATATCCGGACCGGTAACCAAATCATTGGTAGGATAGTAGTATTCTATCTCCTCGTTATTGGGTTCCAAAATCCCATTAAATACACTTATTGGCCAGATCCAAGAAGAAAACCAGGTATCCAGAGCATCAACATCCTGCTTAAGGCCGTCCAAGGTCAACCCCGAATTTCCGGATTTTTTCTTAGCCAATTCCAAGGCCGCTTCTTTGGTTTCTGCAACCACAAAATCATCCTGTCCGTCCCCAAAATAATAGGCCGGAATTTGTTGTCCCCACCATAATTGTCTGGAAATATTCCAATCGCGGATGTTTTCCATCCAATGGCGATAGGTGTTTTCGAATTTTTTAGGGAACAACTTTATATCTTCATCCTCCAAAACCGCCTTTATTGCGGGCTTTGCCAATTGTTCCATGCTTAAAAACCACTGGTCGGACAATCTTGGCTCTATTACTGCTTTGGTTCTTTCCGATGTACCAATTTTATTAAGATGTTGTTCGGTCTTTACCAAAAACCCCTTTTCTTCCAATTCCTTGGAAATGGCCTTCCTGACCACGAAACGATCTTGGCCTTCATAATGGAGTCCAAAACTATTTAAACTGGCATCTTCATTAAAGATATCCACGGTCTCCAAATTGTGTTTCTCTCCCAAGGCCTTATCGTTGACATCATGTGCCGGTGTCACCTTAAGACAACCTGTACCAAATTCCACATCAACATATTCGTCTTCAATAATGGGGATTACCCTATTGCAAATAGGAACGATTGCATTTTTACCCCTCAAATGGGCATAACGTTCATCATTGGGGTTAATACAGATAGCAGTATCCCCTAAAATAGTCTCCGGCCTAGTAGTAGCAATGGTCACTGTTTGGTCAGTCCCCTCAATTTTATAAGCTAAATAGTATAACAGCCCCTGTCTTTCCTCATAAATTACCTCCTCATCGGACAAGGTTGTTTTCGCCTCTGGGTCCCAATTAACCATGCGGTATCCCCTATATATCAACCCTTTGTTATACAGATCCACAAAGACTTTTATAACGGAAGCGGACATATTGTCATCCATGGTAAACTTGGTTCGGTCCCAATCGCAGGAACAGCCCAATTTCTTTAATTGTTCCAAAATCACCCCACCATATTCATGCGTCCAATCCCAGGCATGCTTCATAAACTCCTCTCGGGAGATAGCTTTTTTATCTATTCCCTGTTCTTTTAATTTGGCAACCACTTTAGCCTCCGTAGCAATGGAAGCGTGATCTGTTCCTGGCACCCAACAGGCATTTTTCCCCATTAAACGGGCCCTACGAATCAATACATCCTGTATGGTGTTGTTCAACATGTGCCCCATATGCAGTACACCGGTGACATTTGGTGGTGGTATAACAATGGTATAGGGCTCCCTATTATCTGGGGTGGAATGAAAATAATTATGCTTTGTCCAATAGTCGTACCATTGGCCCTCTATCTTTTGAGGCTCATATTTTGAAGGAATTTCCATTATTTGGAACAGTTTTTGCTAACCCTTATCGGGCGATTACTAATTGAGTGCAAATTTAATGTTAAACATGAAGTAATTCCAAGGTTTTTGTCCAAATAGAAATACGAAACAAAAATAAGTAACGTTATTACATAACAAAAGAATTTTGGAGGTTCATTAAAAACATTTACTTTTGAAATTCACCAAAAACTAAAAATAATGAAAAAAATAGTACTAGTTCTATTTATTGGTCTCTTAGGTTTTGGCCTAACCGCTCAAGAAAATGTAGCGAAAATTAAATTCAAAGCAGAAACCGTTGATTATGGTGAAATCGCCAAAGGAAGCGATGGTGTAAGGATATTTGAATTTACGAATACAGGGGATGCTCCACTTGTTATAAGTAAAGTTAGCTCCAGCTGTGGATGTACCATTCCAAAAAAACCGGATGCACCAATCTTACCAGGCAAAACAGGTGAGATCCAAGTAAAATATGATACCAACAGAGTAGGTCCAATTGCAAAGGCAATTACTGTAATTTCCAATGCTGACACCCCTACGAAAGTGTTAAAAATAAAAGGAAAAGTATTGCCTCCAGAAGGCAAATAAACTCTTCCCTATAAACAAAAAGCTTGTTAGTACTTTATAAAGTATTTAACAAGCTTTTTTTATTCCCGGGACCCGTCTTTCTCTAGCCACAGGCACATTGAAAGACGATAGTCGAACGAATCCTGCATTTCCAGCACGGTTTCCGGTTTAACACCCCTACCCCAAAGAGACCAGGACCCGCCCTGAGGCTAAATTCCATTTATTTAAAAACATCTTTTAGGACATAGGTAAGCAGCTTGTCCTTTTGGTAACGCTCTATTAAGACCTTTACCTTTTTCCCTTCCTTCTCATTGAGCATGTGTAGGATTTGCTGAAGTTTGTAATTGTGCACCTTTTTTCCATTGACCGCGAGAATAACATCCCCTTCCTGCAAACCCGCTTTATGACCTGGGCTACCGGCACGTATTCCTGATACCACTATCTCTGGCACAACACTAAGTCTGGTCCTATTTTGGAAGAGTAGTTGCACATTCCCAAAAGATTTCCCATCGTCCTTTATCACTACTCCCCTGGCATCGGCTAAGCTTTCGGAAATATAACGAACGCCATTATGCTGAAGATCAATCCCGCTCAAATTAAAATCGAATGGGCGATTAAAAAGAGCATTTTTACGCAAACTTAGCGTCCCCGCACCATAATTGAAAACTAGGTTAAATCTCTTTAAGACTTCACCACCCAAACTACCATTTCTATCCCCAAAGGAAGTTATGGATTTAAAATATTGTATATCCGGAAATGCCGCTTTGGCGTCCTTAAGTTGAAAATTACCCAAACTAATTCCCTCAATTTTTGTTCTCTTTCCAAAAATGCTACCACTGAGCCCCTGGCCTAAAAAATCTTCATAATTGTTTTTGGGGACACCCAGCCCTTTTTCCATATCCTGAAAAAGCCAAATAGCATCAGAACTTCCGGAGTCTATCAAAAGTTTAACAGGAATGCTATGCTTATTTTTCATAAATACATTCCCTTGAACATAGGCTTTATTTTTAACAATATTCAGAGGAAGAGTTTGGGTCCTGGCCTTCTTTTGGATCCTATATAAATTTGGGGAATGAAGTTTAAGATATTTTGAGGTGTAATTAACCTCAACAACAAAATCCCTAAAGAGGTCATACCCAATTATTCCATGAACCGGTATACCCAGCCTGGGCGAAAGATTAAGCTCCCTATCCATGACCACATACAACAATTGATCATGATTCACTGCTTTACCAATTTTAAAAACGTTGGCACTAGAACTCAAAGCATCAATGGCTTCACCATCTCCCAGGCCTTTTATTGCAATTTCGGATACATTGTTTATTTGAATGGAATCATTATCCAATAAATTAAAGAGTATGGGCTTATTGACCCCTGAATCCAAAATAAATGCAAGCTTTGTCCCATTCACCTCTACAGGAACAATAATGAGGTTATTGACCAGTTTAAACTTTACCTTTTGGTATTTTTCCCATTGAGGCAATTCGTAATTTTGGGAAAACAATAAAACTGGACAACACCAGATAAGGAAAACCATATGTCTTAAAAAAGCCATCATTTTTCCAATTTTAAGCAACCTATTCCCTTAAATTTACAAACAATAGATTATGCGACAGAATGATTTAACATATTAATATGGAATCAAATAAGGCCGTTTTATTGTTTTGTAAATATTGATTTCCCATTTTTGCTTAAAATTCAACTCATATGCCATCAATTTCCCGGAGAGGCGCAACAATGCCAGAATCTCCCATTAGAAAATTAGTACCTTTTGCTGAAGCTGCCATAAAAAGAGGAATTAAAATAATTCACCTAAATATTGGTCAGCCCGATATAAAGACCCCTAAAATTGCCCTGGATGCCGTTAAGAACAACACCTTGGAGGTATTGGCCTATAGCCGAACCGAAGGTGCTGAAACCTATAGGGAAAAAATTGCCGGATACTACGCCAAAAACGACATACATGTTAAGGCCGATGATATTATAGTTACCACCGGAGGCTCTGAAGCGCTTTTCTTCTCTTTGGGAACCATTGCGGATACTGGTGACGAAATTATTATTCCGGAACCCTTTTATGCAAATTATAACGGGTTCGCAAATGAAACCGGAATTAAGGTAGTCCCAATCGTGTCGCATATCGAGGATAATTTTGCATTACCTGCCATTGAGGAATTTGAAAAACTAATAACACCTAGAACAAAAGCAATCTTAATATGCAATCCCGGTAATCCTACCGGATATTTATATAGTAAGGAAGAAATCAAAAAACTTGCCTCTATAGTAAAAAAGCATAACCTGTTCCTGGTCGCCGATGAGGTGTACCGTGAATTTACCTATGACAATAGGGATCATTATTCCATACTGCAGGAAAGTGGATTGGCAGAACATGCCATTATAGTGGATTCGGTTTCCAAAAGATACAGTATGTGCGGAGCCAGAATTGGGTACTTGGTATCCAAAAACAAGGAAGTGATACAGACTGCCTTAAAATTTGGTCAGGCGCGCCTATCACCGCCAACCTATGCGCAAATTGCATGCGAAGCGGCATTGGACACCCCACAGAGCTATTTTGATGACGTAAAAAAGGAATATGAGGAACGCAGGAACATCCTTATCTCTGAACTGAGCGAAATTGAAGGGGCGGTAGTAGCCAGGCCTCAGGGTGCATTTTATTGTATTGTGGAACTTCCAATTGAAAATGCCGACACATTTGCCAAATGGTTATTGGAGGATTTTAATTTGGATGGGGAGACTGTAATGGTGGCTCCCGCTGCAGGTTTCTATGCCACTGAAGGTTTGGGCACAAACCAAATAAGAATTGCCTATGTTCTTAAAAAAGAAGAGCTAAAAAGAGCGGTGCACATTCTAAAGGAAGCCCTAAAGGTATATGCCAATTAATGGAAATACAACAAGACATATCCCTTAAAAAATACAATACCTTCGGAATAGATGCAAAGGCAAAATTCTTTTGCGAAATAAATTCGATAGAAGGGCTCATAAAAATACTTGAAATAAAAGATTACCCTAATTTTTTTGTCCTAGGGGGCGGAAGTAATATGTTGATCACAAGGGATTTGGAAAACCTGGTGCTATACATCAACTTAAAAGGCATTGAACTATTATGGGAAAACTCTGATGAGGTTTGTATAAAGGTCAATGCCGGTGAAAATTGGCATCAAATGGTGTTGTGGACCTTGGATCAAAATTATGGAGGATTGGAAAACTTATCCCTTATTCCAGGAAATACCGGCACCGCACCAATACAAAACATTGGTGCCTACGGAGTTGAACTCAAGGATACCTTTGTAAGTTGCGACGCCATAGAAATAGCCACCCAGAAACTGAAGACCTTCACCAAAGAAGAGTGCCGGTTTGGATACAGGGATTCTTATTTTAAAAATGAAGGGCTTGGAAAATATATAATCACTTCGGTCAATTTTAAATTATCCAAAAGAAACCATAAACTACATGTAGGTTATGGCGCCATTGTTTCAGAATTACAGAATAACGGCATCACCGACCCCAGCATTAGGGACGTCTCCAATGCAGTTATTGCCATAAGAAAAAGCAAGTTACCGGACCCCAAAGAATTGGGCAACAGCGGAAGTTTCTTCAAAAATCCTGTAGTAAGCAAGCAAGAATTCGATAAATTTACCATGAAATATCCAGACGCCCCCTTTTATAAGGTGACTGAAAATGAATTCAAGATTCCTGCAGGTTGGCTTATAGAGCAATGTGGATTTAAAGGAAAGCGATTTGGAGATGCCGGAGTTCATAAGCATCAGGCATTGGTATTGGTTAATCACGGTAATGCGTCGGGCAAGGAGATAATAGATCTTGCAGAAAAGATTATAGAAAGTGTACTGGAAAGGTTTGGGATCAGGATTACCCCTGAAGTCAATATAATAAAATAGCCCCTGACACATAATGACAGGGGCTATACCAAACCAAACTAACCAAAAATTAAATGCACAGTTACCAGCTGTCCATTTATCCAATTAAACGCTAAGTATAACAATCAATTTTATAATTTAGCGTTTGTGTATATACGAGGAGAATTCGATATTGGATGATTACCAAGAAACTTTTTTTGAGAACACACCTATTATATGAGCATATTACTGGAAAATCATATTGTTGAGCTCCTACAGGAGCGAAATGACAAAGCCATTTCACTCCTTTACGAACATTACGGGGATACCTTATATGGTGTGGCCTATAAAGTGGTACGCGATGAGGATTTGGCCCAGGACGTAGTACAGGAAAGTTTTGTTAAAATATGGAAGAAATCGGATTCATACGACCCTACAAAAGCAAAATTATTCACTTGGCTTTTTAGGATTACCCGCAATACGGCCATAGATAAACTAAGAAGTGCCAACAACAAATCCGACAAAGAAATCCAAATGGATGTTTCCGACGTATATAAACTAGGAACTGAAGGAATAATTCCCGAGCTGATGGACGTTCAGGATAATTTGGACAAAATAGATTCAAAATATCAGATTGTATTGGACGCCTTATTTTTTCAAGGAATGACCCAACAGGAGGCAAGTGATGAATTGGACATACCATTAGGGACTATTAAATCTAGATTAAAAATAGGACTAAGGGAATTAAAGAAAATATACGGTTCAAGCATGGTACTCGCATACCTACTAAGTTTATTTATGAATTAAAGCACAAAGTTGATAAGACAAAGAAAGGCCTAACAATCTAGCTGACTTAAAAGTGTATCCAATCCAATGGTGCTACAAAAACAAAAGCCATGAAAGAGAAAATTAAAATATTTTTAGAAACAGACCTCCTAGAGAAATATCTCTTGGGAACAACCACGCACGAAGAAGCGTTGCAGGCCGAAAGATACATTGCCATGTATCCTGAAGTTAGGAATACATACATTGAACTACAGGAAAACCTTGAAATATTTGCCAAGTTACATGCCCTTAAAACTCCGGATGGTTTAAAAGAAAGAATTCAAAATAAGGTTAAAGCAGAGAGTTCCTTCAGATCAAAATTCTTTAGGTACGCCATTGCCGCCAGTTTTGCTGCCCTTATCTTTGCAGGAGCATCTTATTTCTTCTATAACCAGAATCAAAATTTACAAGAGGAAAATGTTATTGTAAACAATAAGATTCAAAACTTGGAAGAGAATATGCGTTTACAGTTGGAGGATGTTAGAAATCAATTTATAGTCCTTAACAACCCTAAAACGAAGCGACTAACAGTAAAAGGAAACAATAAGGCCAAAGAACTTAAAGCTGTGGCCTATGTTAATCCTGTAAAAAAACTGTCTTATATTAATGTAAGCAAATTACCCAACCTACCGGAAAACCAGTGCTACCAAATGTGGGCAGAGGTCAATGGTCAAATGCTTAACTTGGGGGTAATTCAGGAAGCAAGCAACAGTGAAAAATTAATGGCACTACCTTATGGTGAGAATGCTGTTGGATATATCACCATAGAACCAACAGGAGGTAATTCCAGTCCCACAATAGAAAATATAGTGGCCAATATCTCCTATTAGGAACCAAGATTTAAAGTAATCCTAATCCTTCCAAGGAAGGTTATTAATTTCATATCTTTGCATAAAACAATGTAGGGATATGAAATTTTTACTTTTAACTATAGGGCTACTTGCACTTGCTTTTGCAGGTATCGCAATAAAAATATGGTCTAAAAAGGATGGAAAATTTGCAGGAACATGCGCTAGTCAAAGTCCATTTTTGAATAAAGAAGGTGAAGCATGCGGCTATTGCGGCAAACTTCCCACCGAACAGGACTGTAAAAAAGATACCGTAACGCAATAGCCTTCTGGATTGCACTTTATATAAAACCACATCTTGGATAAAACCGAAGAACCACTTCCACAACTTATTGAAAAGGCCAAACTAGGCAATCAGATCGCCTTCAGCGCATTATTAAATAGCTTTTGGAACGACGTTTACGGATTTCAATTGATCCGGACCAAAAATGAGAACGATGCCGAGGATATAACCATCCAGACATTTTCCAAAGCTTTTGATAAGATACACACCTTTGACGATTCCTACCAATTTAAGACATGGCTGATCGCCATCTCCAAAAATCTGCACATAGATCTAATCCGAAAAAGCAAAAGAAACGTTTTACAGGTCAACCAGGAAAGCAGTAACGAAGCCATAAAGAAGGTTTTGGATGATGGCCCTTCCCCAGAGGACAGTTTAATTACAGAACAAAATTTGGCCGCGTTGTTGGGTTACATTAAAAGGTTAAAGCCACATTATCAAGAAGTTATAAATCTTAGGTATTTTCAGGAACTCCCCTATGCAGAAATAGCTGAAAAATTAGGGGAACCCGTTAATAATGTTAAAGTAAAATTATTACGGGCCAAAAGACTGCTTGCCGAAATAATTAAAAATAATAACTAGTATAGCTAGCTCTACACTTATTTCAGGGAAACATTTTACAATTGAACAGAAACCCCAAAGCGTTGGATGTTGAACAGAAATCATTCCAATTAAGCTATTTGGTAGCCGCCAGCATCGTAAAGATGCTAACGCAAGCTGAAATAGACCTGCCCACCGTCTGGCCGTCTCCCAAACTATTTTCCCTTATCAAGAGTACCTATTTGGCTTTTGCAGTATCTCATCCTCCCTTAGTTATTCCATTAAACCCAATAAATTAGCTGTGGAACTAGATAGACTATTGCATTAACATACTTTGCCCCCAATTGGCATTTTAACTATATCCCATTTCGTATATTTGCACAAAATCATAGTATGAGTATCGAAACTATAGACAGTGTGATTCCTCCAAAAGGTAAACCCAAATGGTTACGGGTAAAACTTCCGACAGGTAAAAAATACACTCAATTAAGAGGATTGGTGGATAAATACAATCTTCACACCATCTGTACCTCGGGCAGTTGTCCAAATATGGGCGAATGTTGGGGAGAGGGCACCGCCACATTTATGATTCTAGGAAACGTTTGTACGCGTTCCTGTGGATTTTGTGGTGTAAAAACGGGAAGACCGGAAGATGTAGATTGGGAAGAACCGGAAAAAGTAGCCAGATCCATTAAAATTATGGAAATTAAACACGCCGTAATCACTTCAGTGGATCGTGACGACCTCAAGGATATGGGCTCCATAATATGGGCAGAAACCGTGAAAGCCATTAGGCGAATGAACCCCTCTACCACATTGGAAACCTTGATCCCGGATTTTCAAGGTATTACAACCCATTTAGATCGCATACTTGCCGTTGGACCAGAAGTAATATCCCACAACATGGAGACGGTAAAAAGATTAACTAGGGAAGTCCGCATACAGGCCAAATATGAACGAAGTCTGGGAGTCCTCGCATACTTAAAAGAAAACGGCGCCAACCGCACCAAGTCAGGAATAATGTTGGGACTGGGCGAACGGGAGGAAGAGGTTATCCAAACCATGGAAGACCTTAGAGCGGCAAATGTTGACGTGGTTACCATTGGACAATATCTGCAGCCATCAAAAAAACATTTACCCGTAAAGGAATTTATTTTACCGGACCAATTTAAAAAGTATGAGGAAATAGGGCTTCAACTTGGTTTTAGACATGTTGAAAGTGGGGCTCTGGTCCGTTCTTCATACAAAGCGCACAAGCACATTAAGTAAGTTAATCCTACACCCCAATATCTAAAATATAATTCCGTATTTATACGGATAAAATGGCTTACCACTTTTTATGAAACGGATTAACATTGGTATAAACGGCTTCGGCAGAATTGGTCGCACCCTATTTAGACTTCTTAGCGAACAACCCCATTTAAGGGTAGTGGCCATAAATGATTTGGCGGATGCGCGTACATTGTCACATTTATTAAAGTACGATAGTATACACGGTGTATTTCAAAAAGAAGTCTCCCACAGTGAAAATAAAATTATTGTCGGAGATAATGAGGTAGCCTTGTTGAACCACAATTCCCCAAAAGATATTCCCTGGTCCAATTATAACGTTGATATCGTTGTTGAAGCCACCGGCAGGTTCAAGGACCGATCAACCTTAACCCAGCATTTAAAAAACGGGGCGAAAAAAGTTATTCTTAGCGTGCCCCCAACGGAAGATGATATAAAAATGGTGGTATATGGTATAAACCATGAAACCTTGGAGCAAACGGATGACATTATTTCCAATGCTTCCTGCACCACTAACAATGCTGCGCCTATGATCAAGGTAATCCAAGACCTTTGCGGCATAGAGCAAGCTTATATCACCACTATACATTCCTATACAACAGACCAAAGTCTGCACGACCAGCCCCATAAGGACCTTAGAAGGGCCAGAGCGGCCTCACAATCCATAGTGCCAACGACCACTGGGGCAGCCAAGGCACTAACAAGAATATTCCCGGAATTATCAAATGTAATTGGAGGCTGCGGAATACGCGTACCTGTACCCAATTGTTCCTTGACCGACATTACTTTTAACGTAAAAAGGGAAACCTCCATAGAAGAAATAAATGAAGCTTTTTTAAAAATATCGCAAAACGAGCTTAAAAACATTCTATATTACACAAAAGATCCCATAGTTTCTATAGATATAAACAATACTTATTACTCTTGTACGTTTGATTCTCTGATGACCTCGGTAATCGGCAAAATGGTGAAAATCATTGGATGGTATGACAACGAAACCGGGTATAGTAGTAGAATTGTAGATTTAATTAACTTTGTAACAAGCAAAAAATACGTTTGAGACCATTATTCTTACATATAAATTTGAACGGAAAATTATGGCTCCTGACGGTTCTATTGTTTTTTTGCTTTGGTCATTCCTATACCCAAGAAACCAAGGCTGTTGAAACTGATATAGAATATTATTTTGACAAAGCAAGGGATCTGGGTAATAAAAATAAAATGGAACCTGCCCTTGAGGACTTGAACTCGGCCATGGAAATTGCCTTCAAGAACAACGACCAAAAGGCACTTATAGATACTTATCACAAATTTGCCATTTTATATTTAAGACTGGGAAAGGACGATAGTGCAGAATATTACGCAGACAGATCAAAATCCCTTTTAAAGGATATTTCCTATCCCTACGGAGAGGCTACTCACAAGTATATAGACGCCATTATTTCCTACAGGGATGGCAAAAACTTCCTGGCCATTTCCATGCTAAATGAGGCGAAACAAATAAACAATGACCGGAATTTACTGAACAATATCCTTTTTGTTGAAGGAAAGATTTTTCTAAACTTGGAAAAATATGAGAGTGCCACAAAAAATTTCAATGCCCTGGCCGTTAATACGGACATATATGAAAAGGAATATCTGGCTACCAAGTCCCACATTAAATTGGCCGAAATTTATTTCAGGACCGAAAATTACGAGGAAAGTATAAAAAATGCGCTGAGTGCTTTAAAATTGGCCAAGGCCAATAACTTTTATGTTGAAAGATTGGAGGCCAATGAGCTACTCACCCAGTCCAATGCCAAACTTGAACTTTTTGAATCTGCCTTGTTTTACAATAAAAACATAGTTAATATTAAGGATTCTATCTTTACTATTGAAAAAACTTTAGGTGAAACAAAGACAGCCGATAAGATCCAAACCGATTTTATGCGCGATGAAATTGGTAGACAGGAAGCCAAGATCGAAGAATTGAGTCAGTCCAAAAACAGAACTGAAATTACGGCCATTTTAACTTCAGCCTTTTTAATAGTAATTTCCATATTGGCCGTTTCACTTTATAGAAACAACCAAATTAAACTGAAGACCAACGATCTACTTCATACCAAGAACAATGAGTTGCAGGCGGCAAGGGATGCGGCGGTAATGGCCATGGATGCCAAAACCAACTTCTTGTCCACTGTTAGCCATGAATTGCGAACACCGCTTTATGCAGTAACCGGCCTAACCCATTTATTACTGGAAGAGAACCCAAGTGAAAGCCAAAAAGAGCATCTAAAATCCTTGAAGTTTTCCGGCGACTATCTATTGAATTTTATTAATGATATCCTTCAGATCAACAAAATTGATGCCGACAAACTGGAAGCCCTTCAAATAGATTTTAATCTAAAAAAGATTCTTTCAGAGGTTATTAACTCATTGAATCAGAGTGCGAAGGCGAACAAAACTAAAATTGTATTGGAGTTTGATGAGGATATTCCATCGCACTTATTGGGCGACCCATTAAAACTTTCCCAAATATTTATAAACCTTATTGGCAATGGCATAAAATTTACCAAGGAAGGCCAGGTTACCGTTATTGCAAAACTTGCGAGAAAAGAAGATGAGAATCTGACCATTTATTTTGAAGTGAAGGATAATGGAATAGGAATAGATCCAGAAAGACAGCGGACAATATTTGATAGCTTTGAACAAGGTTCCATTCAGATCAATAGGGAATACGGAGGTACCGGTCTAGGACTGACCATTGTAAAAAGCTTGTTAGGGTTATTTGGAAGTGAAATTCAACTAAAAAGCGAATTGGGCAAAGGAAGTTCCTTTTTCTTTGAGGTGGATTTAAAAAGCAAGGATGACCTTATTGATGATATCCCATTCGAAATTACCGAAGTGGAATACGATTTTACCGGACTTCATATATTGATTGTGGAGGACAATAAAATTAACCAGGTCATTACCAAGAAAATGTTGAACAAAAAGGAAATTACCTGTGACATTGCCAACAATGGTCTGGAAGCTGTGGCCATGGTTAGAAAAACAGATTACGACTGTATCTTAATGGATATCCATATGCCTGGTATAAGTGGGGAAGAAGCCACTATAGAAATAAGAAAATTTAACAGATTGGTTCCAATTATCGCCCTTACCGCGATTTCCTTGGATGACAGTTTGGAAAGTTTTTATGCCGCAGGATGTAATGATGTGGTTACCAAACCTTTTAAGCCAGAGGTGTTCTACTCTAAAATAGGGGAGAACATCTTTGATATTAAAAAAAAAATTGAAGCCTAAGGATTAGATAGGCCATCATTCAGCAAACTCACCAATACTTTTTCCCCCTCATTCAAAAATTTGTGCTTTACCCCTATATAATGTAGGTTTTTTATTTTGCCTTCCAGCCGTACATAATCCTTTTCGGTGGTAAGCACCACTTCCTTTGTGTTGAACAAGGCAATTTCCTTATCCGAGAAAAAATGATGGTCTTGGTAGGCCAAATGCTCAACCGCAATTCCTTGGTCCGCAAGAAAATCAACCAATGGCTTTGGATTGGCTATACCGGTTACCAAAGTCACTTTTCTATTTTTCATCTGCGCCAGACTTATTTCTCCAGAACCACCTTTTAGGCTAGTATCATAATCCAAATAACTGAAAATAACCTTCTGCCTTGGGGCGGGGGCTATTTTCTTTAGAATGCCCTGTTGCTGCATGGCGGATAAATTCGGCGGACATTTGGTAACAATAATGATATTGGCCCGTCTGGCTTCACGTTTGCTATCCCTCAAATTGCCGGTAGGCAAATACCAATCATCAACATACAAATTAGCATAGGAAGTCAACAATACATAATGATCACATCTTACTTTTCTATGCTGAAATGCATCATCCAACAGAATAACATCGGGCCCAACAGTTTTCTCCAATGTAGAAATTCCATGCTGTCGGTCGGCGTCAACGGCAACAAAGGCGTTCGGAAATTTTTTGTAGATCTGGTAAGGTTCATCCCCAAGGCTCTCCACACCAACCCCAGATTCGCCCAGCAAATACCCTTTTGATCGTCTACCATATCCCCTACTCAATACAGCTATTTTGCATTGCTCATTTAGGTGGGTAATCAAAAACTCTATCATTGGAGTTTTCCCGGTACCGCCTACGCTAAGATTGCCAACACATATGGTTTTGGTGGCGAATGATCTGGACGGAAAAACACCTGTGTCATATAAATAATTACGTAGGTATACTACAATTGCGTATATCAGTGAAATGGGAAAACCTAATTTTCTTAGTAGCTGCATTAGAACGAAAATATAATATTTTATCTTTGGAAGACCATAAATTTGAAAAATGATCATAAAACAAGTTATCGATACCCTTGAAGAGTTGGCACCACTGAATTACGCTGAAGATTTTGACAATGTTGGGCTATTGGTGGGGAATGCAAATAATGAGGTAAAGGGTATCCTGGTAACCTTGGACACTTTGGAAAATGTGGTGGATGAGGCCATAGCAAAAAAATGTAATCTCATCGTTAGTTTTCACCCTATTATTTTTAGTGGTCTAAAGAAAATTACCGGTGCCAATTATGTACAAAGAGTAGTAATCAAGGCCATTCAGCACAATATTGCCATTTACAGCATGCACACCGCATTGGATAATAGCCATAAAGGGGTAAATGCCAAAATATGTGAAATATTGGGCCTAAAAAACACAAGCATTTTAATCCCACAGAAGGGCACCATTAAAAAATTGACAACCTATGTTCCCAAAGAGCATGCGGACGCCCTTAAAACAGCTCTATTCAATGCTGGGGCAGGAAATATAGGCAATTATAGCAATTGTAGTTTTAGTATGGATGGCACCGGAAGTTACCAGGCCAATACAGGAGCCAATCCTTATTTGGGTAAAATTGGAGAAACGCATTATGAGAACGAATCCCAAATAAGCCTTACCTATGGCAAGGCGAATGAAGCAAAAGTTCTTGCCGCACTTTTTGGCAATCACCCCTATGAAGAAGTTGCCTATGAAATACAAACTTTGGAAAATAAAAACCAAAAAATTGGCATGGGCATGGTCGGAAATCTTGAAAAATCGATGCATGAGGAAGAATTTTTCGATTTTTTGAAGACAAAAATGAATGTTTCCTGTATTAGACACTCCAATTTTTTAGGAAAAAAAATAACCAAAGTTGCCGTTTTGGGAGGAAGTGGTTCTTTTGCTATTTCATCGGCAATGTCCGCCAACGCTGACGTTTTTGTGACTTCAGACCTAAAATACCATCAATTCTACGAAGCTGAAGGCAAAATACTTTTGGCAGATATTGGGCACTATGAAACAGAGCAGTTTACAAAAAATCTCTTAGTTGATTATCTTACGAAAAAAATTCCTAATTTTGCAATCTCTTTATCGGAGAGCAAAACAAATCCCATCAAGTATTTTTAAATATGGCAACAAAGACAGAAGCAACGGTAGAAGAAAAGTTAAGAGCACTATATGATTTGCAATTAATTGATTCTAGAGTTGATGAGATAAGAAATGTTAGAGGAGAACTTCCTCTAGAAGTAGAAGATTTGGAAGACGAGGTACTTGGCCTTAAAACAAGAATGGATAAGCTTAAAACCGATCTTGAAACCATTAACTACGAAATAGGTGCCAAGAAAAATCTTATTGATGAAGCTAAAACCTTGATCAAAAAATACGCGGAACAACAAAAGAATGTCCGTAACAGTAGGGAATTCAATTCCTTGACCAAGGAAGTAGAGTTTCAGGAACTTGAAATTCAATTGGCAGAAAAGAATATAAAGGAGTTCAAGGCCCAAATAGACCAGAAAAAAGAAGTTATCGCTTCTACAAAGGAGCGTTTAAGCGAAAGGGAAGCACACCTTAAGCACAAGAAAAGTGAGTTGAACGCTATTTTGGCGGAAACAGAGAAAGAAGAAAAGGCTCTTTTGAAAAAATCCGAAGAATACCAATCCCAAATTGAGGAGCGTTTGGTAAAGGCTTACAATAGAATCCGTAATAATGTAAAAAACGGTTTGGCAGTAGTTCCGATTGAAAGAGGTGCTTCCGGCGGTTCTTTCTTTACCATTCCACCACAAGTACAGGTGGAGATTGCTTCACGCAAGAAAATTATTAGCGACGAACACAGTGGAAGAATTTTAGTTGACCCTGTTTTGGCCGAAGAAGAACAAGAAAAAATGCAAAAGCTGTTCTCTAAATTATAGAACAAACAGCCCACAAAAAAATAAAGCCATCTTTTTAAGATGGCTTTATTTTTTTCTACCCTAATGTCCGTCTTATAAAAGACTTAGGATTTTCCGATCAACTTCTTCAGTATCCCAAATTTCCTCTATATTGGGAATTTGCATTATTTGCTTCATAATCTTTTCCTGAGCATCCCCATTGGCCAAAGCCTCTACATAGGGCCTATCTGAAAATGTAACCCTGGAATAGGCCGGTATCCACTTATCGGGATATTTTTTGGCAAAACGCTTTTCAATCTTTTTCTGTAATATAAAATTAGGATCGGCCGTCATAGTGCTCATCTCCACAAAATTACGATAACTTAGTTCCGCTATAGCATCTGCATTGGGCTTACGTTCTGTCTGGTAGGTATTAAAAATTTGCGCCCAATCATCCCCAAACTGGGCAATAATCTTATTCAGGGCATATATATCCTCAAAGCCTGCATTCATTCCCTGCCCGTAAAACGGCACAATGGCATGGGCGGAGTCGCCCACAAGTGCCACCTTATCCCAGTAGGTCCATGGATAGCATTTAATGGTTACCAATGCACTTGTTGGATTTTTAAAGAAATCTGTTGTAAGATCTTCTATGACCGGGGCAACATCGGGAAAATAAGTATTAAAGAAACCTTTGGCCTCATCCTTGGTTTTTATTTTCTCAAAGGAAACCTCCCCTTCAAAGGGAAGGAACAAGGTACAGGTAAAACTTCCATCCAAATTAGGCATGGCAATAAACATAAACTTCCCTCTGGGCCAGATATGGAAAGAATGTTTTTCCAGTTTATGGGTACCATCGTCATTTGCCGGAATAGTAAGCTCCTTGTAACCTACATCTATAAATTCTTGATGGTAATTAAATCTACTACGGCGCTGCATTTTGTGCCTAACTCGCGAAAAAGCACCGTCACAGCCAAAAACAATGTCATAGTCATACTCCTTCCACTCCCCTTTCTCCGTTGCGCCCGTATATATTTTTCCTTCGGGCAGGTCTACATCCCAAACCTTTTCTTCAAAATGAAAATCAACCCCTGCCTCTTCGGCAAGATCGATCATTCTACGATTTAATATACCCCGTGAAATAGACCAAATGGCCTCTCCTTCCTTTCCATATTTTTGGTAATACTCCGGCTCCCCTGCAACATGAATAGCGCGCTTGTCCAAAGGAATTGCAATTTTCTTTACTTCATCCTCAATTCCTACCTCCCTAAGTGCCTTCCACCCCCTATTGCTCATTGCCAAGTTTATGGATCTACCGGAAAATTCAACATTTCTAATATCGGGTCTACGATCATAAACCGCTATCTCGTGTCCTAACTTCCGAAGGTAAATTGCTAATAAAGATCCTACCAATCCTGAACCGATTATGGCAATTTTTTTAGGAGTTTGTGTCATACTAATGCAAATAGGGAAAAGTAATTGTTAAAGTAATAAATGTAGTAAAATAAAGTAACTTGTATAAAATAGATGCAATATCATCACAAAACGCCTGTATTCATCTTATTTCCGTACACAGCAGTAATGCCCATCTGGAAAAACATTATTTTTTTAACTTTTTTTCGTTCCAGGACATCCAAACAACCCATTTAAGACGTAAATAAAACACATACCGCTTCGGCGTCCATATATAAAAAAGTCCTTCACATTAAGTTTGTGAAGGACTTTTCCTTTTATTTTTAATCTGTACTATAATATATTTTAAACAAACTTAGAGCGGTTATTCCAATATACCGTCTACTATACCATAGGCTATGGACTCTTCAGCGTTCATCCAATAATCCCGGTCAAAATCCTTCATAACCTTTTCAAAATCCTGGCCACAATTATCTGCCAATATTTTGGCACTAAGTTCACGTGTCTTAATTATCTCTTTTGCCTGGATCTCTATATTGGAGGCCTGTCCCCTGGCTCCACCACTTGGCTGATGGATCATTACCTGGGCATGGGGTTGTATAAAACGTCTTCCCTTCTTACCTACGGATAACAATATAGACCCCATTGAAGCTGCCAATCCAGAACAGATTGTAGAAACCGGACTCTTCAGTGATTTAATGGTGTCGTACATAGCAAAACCAGAAGTAACATAACCTCCTGGACTATTTATATACAATTGAATTTCTTTATTATTCTGCATATCCAAATACAATAAACGATCAATAACATGTTTAGCGGTATCATCATCTACCATACCCCATAAAAACACTTTTCTTTCTTCTAGCAATTTTTCATCAATTGCCTCTTGTATCTTACCTTTTTTTGAGCTCATTTCTTGAATTCTTGTTAAGTTTCAAAAATAACGAATTTATTGTGAAATATGGCAGGTAAATTATGGTATGGAACATTCAATTTTTCATCGCTAAAACATGGACACTAAATTCATGGAATAAAAACTTCCAATCAGTGAAATAAGTATGATGCCTATGCACGACAAAATTGACGACCATACTTCCTTAACAACCCATCTTATAAAGAAAAAAAAACCAAAAATGTAATTGGGCATTCATAACTATTCTGCCAAAAACCTATTATCTTTATATTAGAAAAAAACCAAAAATGAAAAAACCACTATTAATAGTTCTGTGCCTGACCTTATTCCTTGTATCCTGTAAAACTGATAAAAAACAAAAGGTGGCCGATCCAATAATGGAACTTTCCATTTTGGATAAGGTGGCCATGGCACATGGATTCGATCAATTTAAAAATGTAAAGGAAATTGCATTCACATTCAATGTAGATCGCCCTGACAGCCATTCTGAACGAAGCTGGGTATGGAATACCATTACCAATGACATTACATCCACCAACAAGGGAGATACCATTTCTTACAATCGCAGTAACATGGACAGTACAGCTATGAAGGTAAATGGGGGCTTTATCAATGACAGGTATTGGTTAATGGCTCCATTTAATCTGGCTTGGGACAAGAACAATATCACCTATGACCATCAAAACGATGTGCCTGCCCCTATCAGTAAAAATCCTATGCAAAAATTGACCATAGTCTATGGGAGCGATGGAGGCTACACCCCTGGTGATGCCTATGATTTTTATTTTGGAAGTGATTACATGATAAAGGAATGGGTATTTAGAAGATCAAATCAACCGGAGCCATCCGTGATTACCACTTGGGAAAATTATGTGGATATCAACGGCCTCAAAATTGCGGAAATGCACAAAAATGAAGATGGCAGTTTTAAGTTGTACTTCACCAATATAAAAGTAACCTCCAAAAACCCCTAAAGTTTTGGCAGTTACCTCCTTCTTCTATATAGACCATAAGTTGCACCAAGCACTATAAAAGTGCATACCAATAATATAACAAAGGTATATTTTAGGGAAAAACTCTCGGCCACAAAACCAAGGACCACAGGCCCAAGCAAGAAACCGGAATATCCTGTACCGGCTATAAAGGAAACCCCTTGTGAGGAATCTACCCCCTTGACCGTACCGCCTATCCTAAAAAGCTCCGGAATAATTACCGAAAAGCCCAGTCCTATCAGAGCAAATCCTGCAATGGCCATATAAGTATGTGTAGCTAGGACAAAGAGAAAGCCAATTATTGCTATTGAAGCTCCCAAGGCCACTATTTTAATGGAACCTATAGAAGCACTAATACTATCGCCCAAAAACCTACCCAAGGTCATCATTGCGGAAAATGCCAAAAACCCTGTTCCTATCAGTGTTTCCGGTGCCATACTTATCTCCTGCAAATACAGCCCACTCCAATCTACAATGGCCCCTTCACCGCCCATTACTATGAATGATACTATTCCCAACACTAGGAGCGGTTTAAACAATTTTAGACTAAATGGTTCCTTCTCCACGGGCGCCGCTACAATATGCTTATAATGTTTATGGAAAATATAATTTATTACAAACACCAAAACAACAGCGTAGAGCATATGCAAGGCTGGATTATTGATTGTGAATATCAGAAAGCTACCTAAACCTGCAAACACGCCACCAAGACTAAAAAAGCCATGTGAGGCCGACATAAAGTTCTGTTGATCCTCCTTTTCTATTTCCGTGACCAAGGTATTCATGGCTATGTCCGTAATGCCACTACTGGCACCGAATAAAAATAGGGCGCCCAACAAGGAATAATAATTAGGCGCCAATAAAGGTAGCAAAGCGGCCAAACAACTAAAAAGTATTCCATACCAAGTAGCCTTTCCTACCCCCAGCCAATTAATAATTTTGGCAGCCACGGGAAATATGACGAATACCCCCAAGGAAAGAAAAAAGATAGCAATGCCCAAATCTGCCTTATCTATCCCCAATTTCTCTTTGACAGTAGGTATATAGATGGCCCAAGTACCAAACAAAATATTTATGCTGGCAAAAACCCAAGAAGGTGCAAAATATCTGGGATTCGAAAGAATAAGACGAAGTGACTTCATAAATAGTTTGGCAGTTAGAGAGCAATAAACCTAGCCTTTGGACTGAATTCCAGATTTTAAAACTTGTCCAAAATTGTACATATCAGCGAAGGAACAATAAAAAGGTGCCGGTGCCAAACGAATTACATTGGGCTCCCTCCAATCCGTTACCACTCCGTTTTCCATTAAAAAATTAAACAGATCCTTACCGTGTCCATGTAAAAAAACAGAGAGCTGACAACCACGATCTTCAGGAGTAATAATTTCAAACGACCCGTCGGTCTCCTTATCTATCTCCTGGAGAATAAACTCCAGATAGGACACAATGAGTTTCCTTTTGGCAATAAGTGCTTCCATACCCACCTCATCGAACATTTCCAAAGAAGCCAAGTATGGGGCCAATGAAAGCACTGGTGGATTACTTACTTGCCAAGCATCTGCATTTTCCATGGGTTCGAACTCGGGCTTCATTAAAAATCTAGTCTCTTTCTTTGTTCCCCACCAGCCCTCAAAGCGTGGAATATCGCTCCTGTTAAGATACTGTTCGTGCACAAAAATACCTGATGCATTCCCGGGACCGCTATTCATATATTTATAACTGCACCAAGCTGCAAAGTCTACCCCCCAGTCATGAAGTTTTAGGGCAACATTGCCCACCCCGTGAGCCAAATCCCAACCAACAAATGCACCTTGTGCCTTGGCCGATTTTGTAATGGACTCCATATTAAACACCTGACCGTTATAGTAATTTACACCACCAATGAGCACCAGTGCAAGTTCATCACCAACCTCATTAATTTTATCAATGACATCTTGGGTATGCCAAAAATCCTCGCCGGGTCTTTTCTTTACTTCCACAATAGCCATATCAGGATCTAAACCGTGAAATTTAACCTGACTTTTCAACATATATTGATCGGAGGGGAATGCCTTTTCCTCACAAATAATTTTAAATCTTTTCTTGTTGGGCCTGTAAAAAGAGACCATGAGCATATGAAGATTTACGGTCAAGGTATTCATCACCGACACTTCTTCAGGCTTTGCCCCCACTACTTTTGCCAATGGCGCGGCCAAGCGTTCGTGATAATCCCACCATGACTTTTCAGCATGGAAATGCCCCTCTACCGCCAAGTCTTTCCAATCGTTCATGATATCATCCACAAACTTTTGGGTGCGTTTGGGTTGCAGCCCTAAGGAATTTCCAGTGAAATAAATAACATCCTTGCCCTTCACCTTTGGAAAATGGAATTCGTCACGGTAATTCTTAAGGGGATCAATCGCATCCAATTGTTGGGCAAAGACTAACGAATTTTGAAATTCCATATCCTAATTTTTATGCTAAAATACAACTTACCCATAGAAGGCAAATAGGTCAATTCCAAAATTTCATCGATCCACATTTACCCTCATTTCCACAATATGCTTTTTAAATCCCACTTTCTCATAGGCCCTTATGGCAGGCAGGTTGTCATTGTAGACCGTAAGTCTTACCTCATAAATACCTTTGGATTTCGACCATTGTACCAAGGCATCTACAATTGCCTTATTAACCCCCTTACCGCGGTGGTCCGGATCCGTATACATAAACCCAAGATAAGTATATTTTTTATGGTCCAAATATGGCTTTGCATCCCTTATTAACCCATAGCCAGAACCAATAATATTATGACCTACCTCAGCCACCATAACTGTAGCCTCATCGGAAAGTACCAATTGTTTTAGGTCATAATAGCTGATCGGATCCACATCCAATGTTTCATCAAAAGGCCTTTCGGCACGAATAATTTCCTGTTCAAAGGACAACAGAGTTTTTATATCGGCCAAAGTGGCCATTCTTATCGCAAATTGTTGCATGATTACTATATTTGAAGGCCTAAATATACAAAGTATAGCCCATGCATTTTTTATCTTCTATTTTGGAACAATATATTGCCGACCATTCGCAATCGGAACCTAAATTACTTGAAAGACTAACACGGGAGACCCATCTCAAGGTAATTCAGCCTAGAATGATCACCGGACATTTTCAGGGTCGTGTACTAAGCCTTCTGTCCAAAATAATTAATCCCAAAAATATTTTGGAAATTGGCACCTATACAGGGTACTCTGCCCTATGCCTAGCTGAAGGCTTGCAAAAAGAAGGAACATTGCACACCATAGACATCAACGAAGAACTACATGGCATGCAAAGGAGATACTTTGACGAAAGTGGCTTTGGAAATCAAATTGTACAGCATACCGGTGATGCACTGGATATTATACCGGGGCTTGATGTTGTGTTCGATATGGTTTTTATAGATGCCGAAAAGGTGAGTTACGATCACTATTTTGAAGCCGCCTTAAAGAAATGTCGTTCCGGAAGTGTTATTTTATCTGATAACGTATTATGGTCCGGAAAGGTAGTGGAGCCTTTGGACCCCAAGGACAAGGCTACAAAAATTTTACTGGAGTACAACAAAAAATTAAAGGAAGACCCTAGGGTAGAAACCGTACTTATGCCAATTAGGGACGGACTAACACTTAGTAGGGTGATATGATGATTGCCACCTCCCCCTAACCCCCTCCCAAGGAGGGGGAAATAGGTTTGAAACTACAAAAAAGCAGCACAGGCACTGAGGGGGAATGCTACTTAGAGCAGCACATTCTTGTCGATTTACAAATTACATTCCCTCCCCTTGGGGGAGGGCCAGGGAGGGGTCCAAACACTTTACTTTGCCCTAATTATCATTACGAAATCATGGGGTATAATTAAACCAAAAAAGTATTTTAAGTATGGGCCAACATTGAAAGTCCTCCCCCTAACCCCCTCCCAAGGAGGGGGAAATAGGTTTGAAACTACAAAAAAGCAGCACAGGCAATGAGGGGGAATGCTACTTAAAGCACACATTCTTGTCGATTTACAAATTACATTCCCTCCCCTTGGGGTAGGGCCATGGAGGGGTCCAAACACTTTACTTTGTCATACTTATCATTACGAAATCATGGGGTATAATTAAACCAAGAAAGTATTTCAAGTATGGGCCAACATTGAAAGTCCTCCCCCTAACCCCCTCCCAAGGAGGGGGAAATAGGTTTGAAACTACAAAAAAGCAGCACAGGCAATGAGGGGGAATGCTACTTAGAGCAGCACATTCAAGTCGATTTACAAATTACATTCCCTCCCCTTGGGGAGGGCCAGAGAGGAGTCCAAACACTTTACTTTGCCCTACTTATCATTACGAAATCATGGGGTATAATTAAACCAAGAAAGTATTTCAAGTATGGGCCAACATTGAAAGTCCTCTCCCTCACCACCTCCCAAGGAGGGGGAAATAGGTTTGAAACTACAAAAAAGCAGCACAGGCAATGAGGGGGAATGCTACTTAAAGCAGCACATTCTTGTCGATTTACAAATTACATTCCCTCCCCTTGGGGGAGGGCCATGGAGGGGTCCAAACACTTTACTTTGTCATACCCACTTTATGGTACAAGCTATAAAAGAGGAAGGCAAAAAGAATTCCCACCGCTGCGCCTACCAACAAATCCAAAGGATAATGTACGCCCACATATATACGGCTCATTGCAAACAAAAGTGGCCAGATAAAAAAGAGCCAACTCCATTTGAATCTGTTTCTAAGAAATAGAAAAATACTGGTAGTAATACTAAAGGAACTGGATGAATGTCCAGAAAAAAAACTATATCCGTCAGGACTTTTAAGAATACGGATCAAGGTGTTAATTTCCTCTGTGTTATTAGGACGAAGTCGCGCTACCCATTCTTTGGTGACGCCTGTAAGTACAGCTACCAGGGCTAAAGTTAAGAGTACAGTACCCAACACCCAAAACGCCTCCCGTTTAGGGTAAGCCCTAAAAATAAGCACTACAAATAAAACAAATAAGGGAATCCAAGTAGCAAAATTGGTGACATAAGACCAAAAGACATCATAATCTTCGATGCCCAAACTGTTCAAATAGATAAAGGTATCTCGATCCCAGTTCAACAATAACTCCAGCATTTTATTTTCTTTTCACTACGCCGGTTACTTCGTCAACGTTCTTCTTAACTTTACTGATCTCGTTCTTTATGTCGTCGGTAAAACTAGTATCTATACCTTGTTTCTCCGCACTTTTCTGAATCTCTTTCTTAATATCCTCTGTGGCATCCTTCAGTTGTCGCATGCCCTTTCCCAATCCCTTGGCTATTCCAGGAATTTTATCCGCGCCAAAAACCATTACCACGATAAACATGATAAAAAAGATTTCCGCACCACTAATAAATAGAATTATCGTACTTAACATAAGACAAATATAATGAGAAGTTTGACAGCTGCATAAAAAATTAGGTTAACTTTTTTTAGGGCTTATGAACCCCATGAAACTAAGTTAATGTCTAGCGTTTAAAACCTTTATAATCATACCTATACCCCTTAATTTAGAGATAATCATCCAGTTCCAAGTCATAAAACCTCAGAAGAATAATGAACAAAAAGAAAGCCCCAACACCCGTTTGGCCATTTGGCAATCCGGAATTGGGGCTTTATATAAATTCAGGGAATAACATCAATAATGATGCTAGCCCTAAATAATATGGATCAAATTGCAAAAACTCTTATTTCCCGTTGATCTTCTCTTTGAAAAGTTCGAAGTTGGATTTAACCTCCTTCATTGGCCATGAATTATTGGTGGTATCTATATCTGCCGTTTCCGCTTTTGGATCCACTTCGATCCCTACCAACTCCTTGCCAGAGGCAATGACACGTTTTACCTCCTTATCATTTTTTCTCCATATTTCCGGAGGATAGGTAATATTTTCCTTGGAACCATCCGCATAGGTATATTCTACGATCAAGGGCATAGGAATTCCTCCAGGCTTGTTAAAAGTAATCTCATAGAAATATTTTGGCTCTACCACGGCACTGCGTTCTGCAGCCGACATATTGTCCATCATGAACTCCTTTAGACTTTTAGAATTTTCCGAAGGCGCTTTTCCTTTTAAGTTGGGTTCAAAATCTTCACTTTCCTCTTCTGCCAAAAAGACCAATGGTGGCAAATCCTCTTCTTTGATATTCCTTTCCGCCATTAACGCACGCATTTGCTTGGTAGGCTTATCCGAAACATAATATTTTTTAACTCCCTTTACACCTATATCCACGTAATCCGTAGTATAGAACCAACTTCTCCAGTACCAATCCAGGTCTACTGCAGAAGCATCCTCCATAGTCCTAAAGAAATCTTCTGGGGACGGATGTTTAAACATCCATCGTTGGGCATAGGTCTTAAATGCATGATCGAACAATTCCCTACCCATAACCGTCTCCCTAAGAATATTTAGGGCAGTTGCCGGTTTTCCATAGGCATTGTTACCCAATTGGTGCACATTCTCCGGATTGGACATAATTGGTGCTATGGTACTTTGATCTCCGGACATATAAGGTATGATCTTCGTAGGCTCCCCTCTACCAGATGGGTATTTACTATTTGGCGCTATTGCTTCGGGATAGGCTACCCCAAATTCCTGTTCGGCCATATACTGCATAAAAGTATCCAAACCTTCATCCATCCAACCCCATTGGCGTTCATCGGAATTTACGATCATGGGGAAAAAGTTATGTCCCACCTCATGGATAATTACAGAAATCATTCCGTATTTTACCCTATCCGAATAAGTGCCATCCTCGTTGGGTCTTCCGTAATTCCAGCAGATCATAGGGTATTCCATTCCCTGATTTTTGGCATGTACCGATATTGCTTTAGGATAGGGATAATCAAAAGTCTTATCGGAATAGGACCTTAAGGTATGCGCTACGGCCTTGGTGGAATACTCCTCCCATAACGGATTTCCCTCCTTGGGATACATGGAAATTGCCATAACATCCCTGTTCCCTACTTTCACGGCCTGCATGTCATAAATAAACTTACGCGATGTTGCAAAACCAAAATCCCTAACATTTTCTGCTTTCAGCTTCCACGTTTTCTTCTTTTCAGAAAATCCCTTTTCGGCCTCTTCGGCTTCGGCCTGACTCACTATGATCACAGGTTTGTCATAAGATTTCTTTGCCTTTTCATATCGCTTTATCATTTCCTTGGAAAAAACCTCCTTTATATTCTGAAGCTCTCCGGTACCATCCAAAATATGATCGGCAGGAACAGTTATATTAACCTCGTAATTTCCAAAGGGAAGGGCAAATTCTCCACTGCCCCAGAACTGATGGTTCTGCCATCCTTCTATATCGCTATAGACGGCCATTCTAGGAAAAAATTGAGCTATAACATAAGCCCTATTTCCATCCTTCGGAAAATACTCATATCCCGAGCGGGCCCTATTTACAGTGTGGTCTGGAATATTGTACCACCATTTTATAGAAAACGAAACCTGTCCCTTACTTTTTAAAACTTGGGGAAGATCTATCCGCATCATAGTCTGGTTAATCGTGTATGGCAAGGCTTTACCGTTGGCATCCCGGACATATTCTATATTGAATCCACCATCAAAGGTAGCTGTCATATATTTTTTGGCAAATCCGGCAACCGGCTCGGCCAAGGCTACTCCTTCACTATCGCGCAAGGGCGATTTGGAGCTTTTGGAACGTACGTTCTGATCTAACTGTACCCACAAAAATGTAAGGTCATCCGGTGAATTATTGGTATAGGTTATGGTTTCCGAACCATAAATTTTGGTGTTTTTATCATCTAGCTCAATATCCATCTTATAATCTGCCTGTTGCTGATAATAATCCGGTCCAGGTGCTCCTGAAGCTGACCTATAAGTGTTCGGGGTAGCAAATTCTTCATAAAGTTGCTTAAATTTACTTTGGTTAAGGTGTCCTGGCTCCCTTTCCTCTTTTACTTCATCCTGGGCAACGGCAAGAGCCGCAAAAAGGAACAATACCGAAGCAAAAACATGTTTCATTCTACTCATATTTGAAATTGATTTTTTAGCGCGGGAATTTAACAATTATATAATAGATTGTTATTAATTACTATAAGTTTAACATACCTTTATTATTCTCCCGGATAAGTACGAAACTCTTTTTCTGTCCCTTAAGTTTAAGGTGGACCACATTTTTCTGTTCCTCATAAATATCCATTAATACTTCGTTCTGCACGGAAATAGTAATAATGGAATTGATATCAATTTTGGGAATTTCCAGAAAACTGACCATTATATCATTTTCGTATTTTTTTCCCAGAAAGTTATAGGCCACATTCTTCCCGTTGATCTCAACGGCAAACTTGGCCTTTATGTATTTTTCTATATATTCATTGGCCACGGAAGACTCGTCCTTGGTGGCCAGATCACTCTTAAGGTCATAGCGTTCCAACAGCAATTTATCCATATCATCGATAAAAATCCTGGTGGTAATCTGCAGTGCCCTGTCTTTATTAGAATATTCAATACTGGTTACACTTAAGTAAAATTTATGCGCTACCGTGAAAGCCAATAGCGGCAACAACAGTATTAAAAAGGTCTTTTTTAGATATTGCATATTATTTTTATCACATTTTATTGAACAATCATTGTGCCGTTTTTTTGAACCTTCGTTCATAATTTTAGTTTTACATTATAATGTGGTCAATTTATGTCAGGGACGTTCCCATCGTCACTTCGAGTGGTTTTATGGAGCAGAGCGAAATAAAATTGTATCGAGAAGCTGTTCTCGATACAAAATGCCCACTGGCATTTCACTACCATTGACGTCTATCACAGAAAGCTGTTAATCAACACTTTGCATTTTCAATGGAATTGTCTCCAACCCTAGTTCTTGTGCCATTCTGGTTACTGCCCTTTGTTTGTTCAGGAGCATTTTCTCTTGGTATTTATGGATTCCATTCTCTACATACTCCAGTCCTTTTACAAACAATTTCCAGTACAGTTCGGCCAATTTCCTGGCCACTGCCTTTATGGCCACCAATCCTCCCTTTTTGGCCCGTATCTTTCTACCGAAAGCGCCCAATGCAATGTGC
>NZ_JALKBC010000014.1 GCF_023015865.1 Arenibacter sp. F26102
CCGGATACGGAATTACAGGCCCTATCAATGAGGGTGCTACTTTTTTTTCATAACTTTAAATTTTATGATTAAACCTATCCTAAAGGTAGTGAACGGCAGGGTAACACTTGCTTGAAGCTACCTTTAGGTTTAGTTCAACATAGTATCCTATGAAAAATAGCGCAAGTCTTTGCTACCCCCCGCTGGCGCGAGCGTCGCGCTCGTGTCCTGTGCTAGCACACAATTAACCATATAAAATAATGAAACAAAAATTTATTTTTATTACGTTAACATTACTATTCACACATAGTGTTAATTCTCAGGTCAAGCAAAATGACTTTAATCTTTTTCAGGCCAAAGAATTTAGTAAAGACATTTCTTTATTCAAAGCGAAAACTTTTCTAACCCATAATGTTTTAGAAACCTCGGAAAAATCATTACAATTTGAAACAATTCCATTAGCAGCAGCTAGTTCAGGAGAATTAACAACCTTGTTATACAAATGTGAATCCCAAAATAAGGAAGGACTTATTCTAGGTTTTTTTGGAGATTATTGGAATGATTCGGGAGTTGCTTTTCAGGGTTATGGTTTTAAAAATTTAACAAAAGACCAAGCCTATGAATTTTTAACCAAAATTGAAACGGAAATTGAAAAAAATCAGGATTTTCTTAAAGATAATAATGACAACAATAATATCGTATTTGTATATGATGATTTGAAAGTAATGATTTGGACAACTTCTGGTAGCTATCTAATAAGAATTTATTGGAATGACTTTGATTCTACTTGGGAAAAGACCTCTTTCGAAAGATCAAAAAGAAGATTTGAGAAAAAAATTAATTAAAATCAATATGGTCTGGCGTGCATAGTCCTACCCCAGATCGCGTGAGCCTCCCCCGCTAGCGCGAGCGTCACGCTCGTGCTTTAGAATCAAGGTGCACAAAGCTCCTATGCTTGGGCTTACAATCCCTTCCGTCTTCTCCTCCTATGGTCGGAGAATCCACCTTCCCTTCCTAAGGGAAGGAGCTTTTACTCTCGTCGTCAAAAATTAACCGAATATCATTGCCGATTGCAGCAAGGAAATCTGTTTCTTTAAAACAGAGATTGCCTCATCCCCCGCTAACACGAGCATCATGCTCGTGCTTTAGAATCTAGGTGCACAAAGCCCCTAGGCTTGGGCTTGCAATCTCTTCCGTCTTCTCCTCCTATGGTCGGAGAATCCACCTTCCCTTTTACTTCGACTCCGCTCAGTACAGGCCTAAGGGAAGGTGCTTTTACTCTCGTCGTTAAAAATTAACTGAATATCATTGCGATTGCAGCAAGGAAATCAGTTTCTTTAAGACAGAGATTGCCTCATCCCCAGCTAGCGCGAGCGTCACGCTCGTGCTCAAGAATTTAGGTGCACAAAGCTCCTAGGCTTGGGCTTACAATCCCTTCCGTCTTATTTTCTGCATAAGTCAGTTGTCGAACTGTTTACTGCACACTGACCACTGTTTACTAATTAAGAAATCTTGTCCATTTTCTTTCTGATCTCTGCTAGGCAAAGATTGCCAAAACTGCCTTCATGGGTATGCCTTATGTCCCTTTTTGGGGTAAAGGTGCCTTCATTGATCTCCTTGCCCATTTTCTTATAGGCATCGCGGAAAGGCGTGCCGGTCAATACCAATTCGTTCAGTGTATCCACACTAAACAGATAGTCGTATTTAGGATCGTCCAAGATGTTTTCATTTACCCTTATT
This sequence comes from Arenibacter sp. F26102, assembly GCF_023015865.1. Taxonomy (GTDB): domain Bacteria; phylum Bacteroidota; class Bacteroidia; order Flavobacteriales; family Flavobacteriaceae; genus Arenibacter. The sequence continues at coordinate 1,720 of NZ_JALKBC010000014.1, forward strand.
TCCTTTAGGCTAAAGGTCATTATTTCCAAACATGCCTTCAAATCCTGAATGGCAGGTACGATCACCTCTTTTACCAATTGTAGATCCCGGTGATAGCCACTGGGCAGATTATTGGTGATCAATATCAATTGGTTGGGTACGGTTTGAAGTCGGTTACACTTACCACGCACCAGTTCAAACACATCCGGGTTTTTCTTGTGGGGCATAATACTGGAACCAGTAGTAAGCTCATCAGGAAAGGAGACAAAATTGAAGTTCTGGCTCATATACAGACAGATATCCATAGCCATTTTAGATAGGGTGGCAGCAATGCTGCTCATACCAAAGGCTGCTGCCTTTTCTACCTTGCCACGGCCCATTTGGGCAGCTACTACATTGTATTTCATGGTCTCAAAGCCCATTTCCTCAGTGGTAAAACTACGGTCTATGGGGAAAGAACTGCCGTAACCGGCGGCACTACCCAAGGGATTTTGGTCGGCTACCTTATAGGCGGCATCAACAAAATAAAGGTCGTCTACCAAACTTTCGGCATAGGCGGAGAACCATAGTCCAAAGGAAGAGGGCATAGCTACCTGTAAATGGGTATAGCCAGGCAGCATAACTTTCTTGTGCTTGTCCGCCAAATTCAATAGCAGATGGAACAAATCCTTCGTCTGATCCTTGATTTCCGTTAACTCATTCTTTAGGTACAAATGCATGGCCACCAAAACTTGATCGTTCCTGGATCTGGCAGTGTGAATCTTTTTTCCCGCATCACCCAACCTAAGTGTCAGCAAGAACTCAATTTTGGAATGCATGTCCTCAAAACTGTCCTCTATGGTAAAAGTGCCGTTTTCTATAGTCTTGGCTATATTGTCCAGCTCATTTACCAGGGAATCGGTTTCCTTAAGGGTCAACAGCCCAATTTTACCCAGCATTTTGGCATGTGCCTTGGAGGCAATTACATCGTATTTTGCCAAAAGCAAATCCAGTTCCCTATCATTGCCCACAGTGAAATGGTCTATTTTTTTGTCCGTGCTAAATCCTTTGTCCCAAAGTTTCATTTGTCGTTTTTATTTGTTTTTTTTAAAGGTCAAATGTAGTTCGCCTTTAAACTCTCTATAAGATTAGGAAGTTCTTTTTGGCTCGGTTCATTTGATATTTTTTATTGTTTTTTTATAGGTCAAGTGCAATGAACAAATCAACATTGTTAATTGATCAATGCCTATTGTTTATTGTTACAAGAATCCTTGCAAGATCTGAATATACAAATCTATTCCTTCTTCTATTTCAGCCACATAAATAAATTCATCTGCAGAGTGACTACGGGTACTATCGCCAGGTCCCAGTTTTAGCGACTGACAATATAGGGCGGCCTGATCGGATAAAGTGGGCGAGCCGTAACTGCTCCTGCCCAATGCCAAGCCCGATTTTACCAAGGGGTGATCCTTGTTGATCGAAGAAGAATTTAGGCGCAACGAACGGGGTTTAACCTCGCACGGCGCATCCGCTGTGAGAATATCCGCAATTTCCTTATTGGAATAACAGTCGTTTACTCGCACGTCTATTACCAAATCCACATGACCGGGTACAACGTTATGCTGGTTGCCCGCATTTATCTGAGTTACTGTAAGCTTTACTTCGCCCAGTACTTCCGATACTTTGGGAAACTTATAGTCCTTAAACCACTGCAGTACCTCTATGGTATTGTATATGGCGTTATTGTTATTGGGATGGGCGGCATGGGATGGTGTTCCACTTACCTTGCCCTCAAAAACCACCAAACCTTTTTCGGCAATGGCCAAATTCATCAAGGTAGGTTCCCCTACTATAGCCACATCTATATTTGGAAGAATCAGCAACATACTGTTCAAGCCGTTGGGGCCAGAACTTTCCTCTTCCGCAGAAGCCACAATCACTATATTATGGCTTAGGTTTTCCTGATCATAAAAATGGGTAAAGGTAGCAATCAGGGATACCAGGCATCCGCCGGCATCGTTACTTCCTAAACCAAATAATTTTCCATCCTCAATATGTGGATAAAAAGGGTCTTTGGTATAAGCCGAATTGGGCTTTACCGTATCGTGATGCGAGTTTAGCAGTAATAATGGCTTGCTCTCATCATAGTGTTTATTAAAGGCGTACACATTGTTCTTCTCCCGTTTAAAAGGGATGTCGAAGGATTTAAACCATGCTTCAATTGCATCTGCCGTTTTATCTTCTTCGGAGGAAAACGACTGAATTGAAATCAATTCCTGTAACAATGCAATAGCCTTTTCCGTAAGTTTTTGTTGATCCATGTTTATAAGGTAATCGTGGTAAATAAGGTTGATTTTGGGTCTAACATATCCAAGTCCCCAATACAGACCTTGCCCACATTTTTATGAAGCGCATGAAAGCAATTCTCCAATTTTGGAAGCATGCCATCCGCTATAATTTTCTTTTCCAATAATTCCTGGTAGTTCTTAGGTTCCAGGTGTTTTACTACAGTGGTCTCGTCCGAAACATCCAACAACACCCCTTTCTTTTCAAAGCAATAGTAGAGAGTGGTGGCATAGTTCCCGCTCATCCCAATGGCCACTTCCGAGGCAATCGTATCGGCATTGGTATTCAGTAACTGCCCTTCTTTATTGTGGGTAATGGCGCAAAACACCGGAACAAATTCTGCTTGCAACAATTTGTCTATGGCCCCTGCATTTACTTCCTCTACATCCCCTGCAAACCCGTAATCAATTTCCCGTACCGGTCTTTTCACAGCGCGAATGGTATTTCCATCGGCCCCACTAAGACCAATTGCGTTGGTGCCTCTGGCCTGCAATTGTGCCACAATATTTTTATTGGCCAATCCGCCGTAGACCATGGTAATTACTTTTAATCCCTCTTCATCGGTAATACGTCTTCCTCCTACCAATTTGGATTCTATTCCCAATTTTTCAGCGATTTGGGTAGCTAATTTCCCTCCTCCGTGCACTAATATTTTAGGCCCTTCCATAGCAGAAAAAGAATCCAAGAACTTGTTGAGCTCCCTTTCATTCTCTATTACGTTCCCTCCTATTTTTATTATAGATAGTTTTTGTTTCATGTCTTTTTTTACTTTCCTCTTGGGTCAGTGCTTTATTCTGACCGGCTGTTTCAGTCCTTTCATTGAGGTCTCGACTCCGCCTGCCTACCTTCAGGCAGGCTCGACCTGACAGTATTACGTTATTGCGAGCTTGCCTACCGATAGGTAGGTGTAGCACGGCAATCTGTTTACTCTTTCAATTGATTCCTGTTCACTATGAACTAATTACTATTTACTGTACTCTTCTACTTCTCGATATTATTTTATTTTGTTACACTCCATAAAATCACCTGCCTACGTTTTCAATCCCTTCCGTCCTCTCCTCCTATCGTCGGAGAAGCCACCTTCCCTTGCCAAGGGAAGGAGCCGTGTTTGTATTTCAAAATTATATTTTATTACTCACATCAAATAGCTCTCCACTGTGCAAAGACTCCTAGCTTGGCATTACATAAAACCATTCGAGCACAACAACCAACCTTTGGTATCAATCCCTTCCGTCTTCTCCGCCTATGGTCGGAGAAGCCACCTTCCCTTACTAAGGGAAGGAGCCTTGTTTGTATTTCAAAATTATATTTTTTACTCAAACCAAATAGCTCTCCACTGTGCAAAGACTCCTAGCTTGGCACTACATAAAACCATTCGAGCTCAACAACCAACCTTTGGTTTCAATCCCTTCCGTCTTCTCCGCCTATGGTCGGAGAAGCCACCTTCCCTTTTACTTCGACTACGCTCAGTACAGGCCTAAGGGAAGGAGCCTTGTTTGTATTTCAAAATTATATTTATTACTCAAACCAAATAGCTCTCCACCGTGCAAAGACTCCTAGCTTGGCACTACATAAAACCATTCGAGCTCAACAACCAACCTTTGGTTTCAATCCCTTCCGTCTTCTCCGCCTATGGTCGGAGAAGCCACCTTGTCCTCCCGCGGAAAACGCGGGACAGGCTTAACCAAGGGAAGGAGCCATGATTGTATTTCAAAATCATATTTTTATACTCAAACCAAATAGCTCTCTACTGTGCAAAGACTCCTAGCTTGGCACTACATAAAACCATTCGAGCTCAACAACCAACCTTTGGTTTCAATCCCTTCCGTCTTCTCCTCTCAACTTTCAACCTTGAACATTAAATTCAAGACCCTAGGAGGTCTCGACTGCGCCTGCCTACCGTCAGCCAGGCTCGACCTGACAGTATTACGTCATTGGTCGATTGCCACTGTTCACTACCAACTATTTACTCATTACTAACAACTGTTCACTGTTTACTGTTCACTGACAACCGTGCCTAAGCACCCAGACTCTCCAGCAACTTCTTCAACACAATTTGTGCGGAATAGGTCCTGTTATTGGCCTGTTGGATCACCAAGGAATTGGGCCCGTCAAGAACCTCATCGGCTACCACAACATTTCGCCTTACCGGCAAACAGTGCATAAATTTGGCATTGCCCAACTTATTATTGGTCATGGTCCATTCCTTGTCTTGGCTAAGCACCTTACCATAATCCTGGTAGCTGCTCCAGTTTTTTACGTATACAAAATCGGCATCTTCCAAAGCCTTATCCTGATCGTATTCTATTTTGGCACCCTTGGTCACCTCCGGATTTAAATCGTATCCTTTGGGATGGGTAATAACAAAATCCGCATCCTGCAAATGCATCATTTCCACAAAGGAATTGGCCACGGCATGTGGCAATGCCTTTGGATGTGGCGCCCATGACAAGACTACTTTTGGCCTTTTCTTGGTATTGTTCTCCGCTAGGGTAATGGCATCTGCCAAAGCCTGTAACGGATGGCCCACGGAACTTTCCATATTTACTACCGGAATACCGGCATATTTTTTAAAACCGTTCATGACCACTTCCGCCTCGTCCTGTTCCTTATCTGTCAAAGAGGCAAAGGCCCTTATGGCTACTATATCACAATACTGGGCTACTACCTGAGCTGCTTCCTTAATGTGTTCAGAGGTACCTTGGTCCATTACGGTACCGTCTCCGTACTCCAAAGCCCATCCTTCGCTTCCAAAGTTCATTACAATTACTTCCATACCCAGGTTCATGGCCGCTTTTTGCGTGCTTAAGCGTGTTCTAAGGCTGTTATTGAAAAATAACAAACATATGGTCTTCGCCTCTCCCAAGGCTTTGAATTGAAGCGGATTCGCCTTTAATGATCTAGCTTCTTCCACCCACTGCGGTAGGGAATCGATATCTTTTAAGGATAAATAGTGTTGCATTTCTTTATTTTATGGTTGTAAAAGCGGTTTTGTTCTCTATCGCATCTATGATAAAATTGTCCTTTAGGCCATTTACGATCCAGGTTTCTATATTTGCTTTTCTGGCGATATTGGCGGCCTCAATTTTGGATTCCATTCCTCCTGTACCATGGGAGGATTTAGAACTACTGACCTCATTTTGCAAATCGGCCAGATCGCTTGCCAAACGAATGGTTTCTGGAACCTTGTTGGCAAATGACTCCTTGGTGTAAATACCATCGGTGTTGGTCGCTATGATCAACAGATCCACCTTCATCAAAGCAGCTGTCAACGCAGCTAATTTATCGTTGTCCCCAAATTGGATCTCATCGGTGGCTACAGTATCGTTCTCGTTGATTATCGGGATAAAGTTATTCGCCACCAAGACGTTGATGGTATTGCAGATATTTTCTTTGGATACTTCCCTTTCAAAATCGGAATAGGACAAAAGACATTGGGAGGTAAACAATCCCAATTCCCTAAAATTTTCTTGGAAAATACGCATTAAATGAGGCTGGCCTATAGAGGCCAAGGCCTGCTTAACAGTAATCTCCTGCCCGTTGTGTTCCAGTTTTACAAACTGCTTGGCGGCGGCTATGGCTCCGGAACTTACAATGATGAATTCGTACTGATCCTTAAGTTTAGCTATCTGCCTACCAATATCCTCAATTTTTCCTCTGGAAATATGGTCCGTTTCCTTGGTGAGGGTATTGGATCCTATTTTTAATAATATTCTTTTCTTCTGCATGCTCTTTTTTTTAGACCTATTGTTAGGTCTGGGTACTACCTTATTTGACCATCACCTTTTACATACCATTTGTTGGTCACCAAATGTTGCAGTCCTATGGGACCCCTTTGGTGTAATTTATCCGTACTTATGGCCAGTTCCCCGCCCAGTCCAAATTGTCCTCCATCCGTAAATCGTGTGGATACATTATGGTATACTGCCGCAGAATCCACAGAATTCATAAATAGGTTGGCCTCTTGCTCCTCTTCAGTAACGATTACCGCTGAATGGCCACCGCCATAAGTATTTATCTTTTCAACGGCTTCCTCTGTGTTTCCCACTTCCCCGATAAGGATTTTATAATCCAAAAACTCTTCAAACCAGGTGTTGTCTTCCGTTATCACTGAGGTATCTGCTGTTCCGATTAGACTGTTATCGACCAAAATCTCCACTTTCTTCGCTTTTAATTCAGCTATCAAATCCTTTATAAAGGCTGCTTTGTTGGGCAATTTACTATCTATCAACACCTTATCCAAGGCATTACAGGCCGATATTTTTGTGGTTTTGGCATTCAGGATAATACTCAATGCTTTCTTTAGGTCTGCCTTGGGATGTACATAAAGAAAGTTATTTCCCCTTCCACTTACGATTACAGGACAGGTAGCGTGTTTTTTGGTAAAGGCGATCAGTTTTTCCCCTCCCCTAGGCACAATAAGATCCAGCTTTTGAGTGGGCTTTTCCAAAAAGGCCTGGGTCTGTTCCCTATTGAATTCCAAATAAGTGACCCAATCTTTGGAAATGCCATGTTGCTCCAAGGATTTATGCCAAAAATTTACAAGGACCAAATTGCTTTGAAGCGATTCCTTTCCGCCTTTCAATAAAATTTTATTCCCAGATTTAAAGGCAATTGCCGCAGCTTCTATGGTAACATCGGGTCTGGATTCATATATGATCAAGACCGTACCAAAAGGCGCCGTTTTGTTACTTACATGCATCCCATTTTCATGGGTAAAGTTAAAGCGTTCCAAGCCCAAGGGGTCTTCCTGACTGGCCAACTGCTCTAAGGATAAGATCATACCTTCAATTTTGGCATCATCTACCTTTAGTCGGTCGTACATGGCCAAATCATCGCCCTTATAAGCCTCCAGGTCTTTTTTATTGACCTCCAGAATGCTACTTCTCTCCTCATCGATCAGCTGCGCCATAGTTTTAAGCACCGCATTCCTTTGGGATATGTCTAAATATAAACTCATGCCAATTCCTTTTTTAGGGCATCAAAAAATTGATCCAAATTTTCTTTGGTAATATTCAATGCCGGTAATATCCGCAATACATGTTTGTCACTGGCACCACCGGTGAACATATGTTGGTTATGGATGAGTTTCTTTCTCAATTCAGCCACTTCAAAATCAAATTCCAGCCCTAACATAAGCCCCATTCCCTTTACTCTTTTTACCTGTGGGATGTTAGCGGCCTTTGTTTTGAAATATTCGAAAAGCTCGGCGGCATTTTCCAATAAATTTTCTTTCTCGATTACTTCCAATACCGCCAATCCTGCTGCACAGGCCAAATGATTGCCTCCAAAAGTGGTTCCCAACATTCCGTAGGAAGCCTTAATACTTTCATGGATCAGGACCCCACCAATAGGAAATCCGTTACCCATTCCTTTGGCCACAGTAATAATGTCCGGTTGAATACCATAATGCTGGAAGGCAAAGAACTTACCGCTTCTGCCATAACCACATTGCACCTCGTCCGCAATGAGCAAAGCACCATTTTCCTTACATAGTGCTGCTATATTTTGATAAAATTCCTGTGAAGGTTGGTCCAGACCACCTACCCCTTGAATGGTCTCTATGATTACACTACACACATCACCCTTGGAAATTTCGCTTTTTAAAGCAGCCAAATCCTCGAAGGGAAGTATGGTTACCTTTTGTTGCTTGTTTATAGGTGCGTTTATCTTTTCATTATCGGTAGCGGCAACAGCGGCAGAAGTTCTTCCGTGAAATCCGTGCTTAAAGGCGATTACCCTAGATTTACCAGTTTGGAACGATGCCAGTTTTAAGGCATTTTCGTTGGCCTCTGCCCCTGAATTGCACAGAAACAGATTGTAATCCTCACAACCCGAAAGTTTACCCAATTTTTGGGCCAGGGCTTCTTGAATGGGGTTCTGGACGGCATTGCTATAAAAACCGATCTTATCCAGTTGGTTTTTTAGTCGATCCATGTAATGTGGATGGGAATGACCAATGGAAATTACAGCATGTCCACCGTAGAAATCCATATAATCCTGTCCTTTTTCATCGGTCACCACAATTCCTTTAGCTGAAACGGGAGTCACGTCGTATAATGGGTATACATCAAATAATTCCATCTTCTATCTTATATTTTGAACCTCTCTTGCGCTATTACCCTCTTGGTTTAATAGCGAGGTTATCCTTTTTTAATCTCGTTTATCTTGTCAAATGAGGCCACTATACCTCTGATCAGGGAGGAGCTTAGTCCTTGGTGTTCCATTTCGTTCAATCCGGAAATGGTACATCCCCTCGGGGTGGTAACCTTGTCTATTTCATTTTCTGGGTGACTGTCAGATTCTATAAGAAGACTGGCGGCCCCATTGCAGGTATGCATGGCCAATTCCTGTGCTTCCTTGGCATCGAATCCCAATTGAATGGCCCCTTGTGTGGTGGCTCTTATCAATCGCATCCAAAACGCAATTCCACTGGCACAAATTACGGTAGCGGCCTGCATTTGGTCTTCCGGAATTTGCATGGAATGCCCCATACGGTTAAAGATGGCCTTGGCCAAGTCTACCCTTTTGGCCCCCTTTTCATTGCTGCAGATACAGGTCATGGATTTCCCTACAGAAATAGCGGTATTGGGCATGGCACGAATAATATAGTGATCAGGACCAATAACTTCTTCCATTCGGGCAATACTAAAGCCGGTAATGGTGGAAATAATAACATGTTTGTCCGTAAGAATGTCCTTAACCTCGCCCAATATCTTTACAAATTGGTTGGGCTGAACGGCAAATATCAGAATGTCCGATTTGGAAACTGCTTCCCTGTTATCCGTGGTAGTGGTTACAATTCCAAATTTCTCAATTTCCTTAAGATCACTAAGATTTCTCTTGGTAAGGACCATTGATGTGGCCCCATTGGTGTTCAAAATGCCTTTTGCTATGGACAACCCTAAATTACCTGTTCCAATTATGGCTATTTTCATTCCTTATTAATTATTAGTCACCTTCCCAAAACCGTGGGAAACTGTTGATTGGTTTTGTTGTTTGTTGGTCGGTTTTAATATTGCCATTAACCCTCAAGGGACAACAATACTAAAATACACCCGCTTTTAATTGCAAGCCTTCCGTTTCCTTAAATCCGAAGGCCAAATTCATATTTTGTACCGCCTGCCCTGAAGCCCCTTTCAATAAATTATCTATGGCAGAGGTGATCAGCAGGGTATTGTTGTGCTTATGCAAATGAATATGGCATTGGTTGGTATTTACCACCTGCTTTAGGTTGATGTCTTCTTCGGTTACCTGAGTAAAGACCGCATCCTTATAAAACTCGTTGTATAGTTCATAGGCCTCTTCCAAACTTCCCTCAAAATCGGTATAGGCCGTGGCCAAAATCCCACGGGTAAAATTACCCCTATTGGGAAGGAAAAATAGATCCCCGGTATTTTCTTGAAGACTGTGCAAACTTTCATTGATCTCCCCAAGGTGCTGGTGCGTAAAAGGCTTATACCAGGACACATTGTTGTTCCTCCAACTAAAATGCGAGGTCGATGAAAGGCTTACTCCAGCTCCGGTACTTCCGGTAACAGCATTGATATGCACCGGTTTATCCAATTTATTGGCCTTTGCCAATGGCAATAGTCCCAACTGAATAGCCGTAGCAAAACAACCAGGGTTAGCAATATATTTCGCCTTTTTTATTTCTTCCTTTTTTAGTTCGGGCAAGCCGTAGACAAAAGCTTTTCCGTCCAGAACGGCATCGGCCTCCAGCCTAAAGTCATTACTTAAATCTATAATCTTGGTGTCTTTGGAAAACTCGTTCTCCTTTAAAAAACTAGTGGAGTTCCCATGCCCAAGACAAAGAAATACCACATCTACATCCTTGTTGACCTCTCCAGTAAATGCCAGATCGGTAACCCCCAATAGGTCCGGATGGGCAGTGGTAACCTTTTTACCCGCCCTAGTGGTACTAAAAACAAAATCTATGGTTGCATTGGGGTGGTTCAGAAGAATTCTGATGAGTTCCCCACCAGTATACCCCGAACCACCAATAATACCTACTTTAATCATTATTCTGATTTACGTGGTTATATATTTTTCCCGAATTGGAAAGTATTTTAATAAATCCTTTTGCATCATCTGCAGTCCACCCCTTGTTCATCTCACCATAACTACCAAAAGAGGCGTTCATTAAATCGTGCGAAGAGGATATCCCCTCCAATTCAAAGCGATAAGGGTGCAGACTTACAAAGACATCACCACTAACGTTCTTTTGGGTATCGGTCAAGAATGCCTCTATATTGCGCATTACCTCATCCAAATAATTTCCTTCGTGCAACAACATTCCATAGAAATTACCTTGTTGTTCCTTCTGGTACTGCTGCCATTTGGTAAGGGTGTGTTTTTCCAATAAGTGATGGGCCTTGATAATGATCAAGGAAGCAGGAGCTTCAAATCCTACCCTACCTTTTATCCCAATAATGGTATCCCCAACGTGAATATCCCTGCCAATAGCATATTTGGAAGCAATAGCCTCCAACTTTACGATATTGTTCACAGGTGTATCGTTTTCCCCGTCCAACCCAATTAATTCACCCTTATGAAAAGTAAGTTTCAATTGTGTGGGTTCTGTTTCTTGAAGTTGGCTCGGATAGGCAGATTCCGGCAAGGACTTATGTGAGGTAAGTGTTTCCTCTCCTCCTACCGAGGTTCCCCATAGGCCTCTGTTAATAGAGTATTTTGCTTTCTCCCAAGGATAGTCTACTCCGTTGTTCTTTAAATAGTCAATTTCTACCTCCCTGGCCAATTTATTATCGCGTATGGGGGTAATAATTTCAATTTCTGGAGCGATGATCTGAAAAATCATATCAAACCGAACCTGATCGTTCCCAGCCCCAGTACTACCGTGGGCAATATATTTGGCGCCGACTTTTTTGGCGTAGTTTACAATTTCAATAGCCTGAACAATTCGTTCTGCACTTACAGATAAAGGATAGGTATTGTTCTTTAGTACGTTCCCGAAAATTAAATACTTTACAACCTTTTCATAGAAGGTTTCTACTGCATCTATAGAAGTGTAGGAAGTGGCCCCCAACTCCAAGGCCTTTTTATGGATGCTATCTATTTCTTCCTTAGAAAACCCACCTGTGTTTACACTTACGGCATGTACTTCAAAACCTTGATCCTTTGACAAATACTTGGCGCAATAGGAAGTATCCAATCCACCACTATATGCTAAAACTAATTTCTTCATGCTAAACTTATCTTATTATTATATTCATAGTAGTATTGAGCCACTACTTTGTTTTCTTGTTCAGGAACAAACTTTCCTTTATACTTTTTAATCTTTGAAAGGCCTTGGAATTCAATTTCTCCTTGGGCTCCGATTTGGCTTCCTTTGCTTTGGTTTCGGGGTCATACAACATTCCGGTACAAAGACACATTTTTTGTTCCGTCCTAGTAAGGATATCGAAATTTTTACACGTCTGACAACCTTTCCAAAACTCCGGATCCGTAGTCAGTTCAGAAAATGTAACCGGTTTATAGCCTAGTTCATAGTTCATTTTCATTACTGCCAAACCAGTCGTAATCCCGAATATTTTGGCATTGGGAAACTTACTCCTGGAAAGGGCAAAAATCTCCTTTTTTATTTGCTTGGCCAAACCTTGATTTCTGTAATCAGGATGAACTATAAGCCCAGAATTGGCCACGAACTTCTCATGTCCCCAAACTTCAATATAACAGAAACCTGCAAATTTATCACCATCCAAGGCGATAATGGCATTGCCATTGTGCAATCTCTTTTGAATGTATTCAGGGGTACGCTTAGCAATCCCTGTGCCGCGTACTTTGGCCGACTCTGCAATAGTTTCGCAGATAACTTCGGCATATTTAAAATGGGAATCGTTAGCAATAACAATCTTCATTGAATGTTGCTTTTAAATTAAAATTATGATTTGTTTTTTTTGAGAGGGAAATGGACTCACCTATTTCCATAAAAGAAGTGCACCCTTACGGGCGACGACGTGTAGGCGTAAATGAATAAGCAAGGCTAGACGCCCTGTTAAAATCAAATATGTACGCGGTGTTACTCATTATACCATCAAAAGTACAAATAAAAATGAATTGGCGTAATTAATACATTAATTTTTATGAAAAAGTAGTTTTTTGTTATATAATCTCAATATTTCATAGATCATAAAACCATACACTGCAATATATTCAATGGACAACAACCAATAACTCTCTTTAAACCCCTCATTGGAATAGGCCCAGTAGCTTAATATAATACTAAAGGACCATACAATTGGAAACCTAAACTCGGTGAATAGGCATAAAACAACTAGAAAAATAATATACCAAGGGTGCACAGTGGCCGACAAAAAATAATACAGCGTTAAGACCCAAAGCATAGAGGTCATCAAGCTTGATATTTTTTTATTGTCACGAACAAACGTAAACAGGGCAACCACAGCGATGACGATGATGGGTGTTATTTTTCCATAATCCTTAATAAGCTCCCATGGCTTTGCATCAAAATTTACAGCCACCTTTTTAATTACATTGTACAGTCCGGCATTAAATTCAAAATTGGAGAACCATAGTCCTACCGTCTGTATATAATTATCTGCAAATTCAGGGGAATAAAAAGGGAGTACCAAAAGGACGGACGTAATAGCAACAACCCCATAGAACAGTAAGCTCTTCTTGATTCCGAAATATTTCAGGAATAAGGGCAGAAATAGTAGTGGCACCAGTTTTATAGAAATAGAAAGTGCATATACAATAGCTGCCAACAGCCATTTTTTAGTAAATAACAAATAAATAGACCATATAAAAAAGAACAACATTACTCCTTCAAAATGAAGGTTGCCTGTCAGTTCCAAAATCACCATAGGATTTAAGAAATACCAAAAAATTAGATGCGTGGATTTATTGAGCTTTTGCAACAACTTACGACCGAAATACAGAATTCCCAAATCGGACAGAATTATAATGGTCCGCATCACCAATACGCTCCCTACTATGCTCTTCGCCGACAACCAAGTGGAGATGGCAAAAATAAATTGGTTAAATGGTGGATAATTGCTATAATTTGAGGCACTCAGACTTCCCATACCACTTACCAATTCCCCAGCATTGTTCATCATTTGGCCACCTCCAATAATCAAATCTTTGGGAATGTGCAAATAGGGGTTTATGCCATTGTTGATCAATTGGCCATCCCAAATGAATCTATAAAAATCCTGGGAGAGGTTGGGTTCGGCAAAAAGTAGCGTCAATCGGAAAATTGTTCCGGAAATGGCCAAAAATTTAAAATTCCATTTCTCAAACTGGATTAGCTTGTAGCACAAAAAAAACAGGCCCAAATAAAGGCATAACAATTTTATAAAATCGGCGCGGTCCAAATCGTACCCAAAAGCCAAATAAAATAGAAGGCTAAAAAGCACCATTAACATTGGAATTTTATGAAGTTTCCAATAAGAAACGGTCCTTTGGATCATATTAGTTTGGTGGTCTTTGGGCATTCTATCAATTAAGAAATCCCCCAAATTTAAATGAAATTATCAAATAACAGCACGTCTAATTTTGATTTTGGCAATGAAACTATAGTCTTTTTAAAATTTCCCGCGTAAGCACCTCTTTAGAACACTAGGTTGCTATACACCAAAGAGAGTTCAACACATTTTTAACCACAGGTTTAAAGGAATAAAATTGGTTGGTGCTCTTAGAATTAAAAAAGCCCCATTCCTTTAAGGGAACAGGGCTTGTGATAACAATATTTTAATTCTATTTAGGCCCTTGCCAAAAGGGATTTAAAAAAGACATAACCGAATCCTAAAAACAGCATAAAATGAAAAGGGAAAAGTCCAAAATCGTTTAAAGGAATGGCGCTGTACATTCCAAATAGGAAGTAGAGCATTAAGGCCGCTTCCAAGATCATGTTGGGAGAAAGTTTTGTAGTCAAGTATTTATTTCCTTTCCAACTATCCTTTATATTGTTCAAATTAAATTTTGGTGTCCTAACAAACTCACTTCTTTTACCCATATGGCCCTCCAAAACTGCAATGGAATTATGCAAAGAAAATCCAAGTGCCACCGAGAAAAAAGTAAAGAAGATTTTTATATAGTCCACAAAATTATCAAAACTGCTTCCCTGTATACTCTTATAGGTAAACCAATAGCAAACGAAAAGTATAATGGTACTAAGGATAAAGAATTTAGTAGCTTCAAAAATCCATCCTAAATGGTCAAAAGTATTTTTTATATACATCATTGGTATACTCAAAAGGGCCACCAAAAACACACAAAGGAACATGGAGCTATTTAACAAGTGCATAACGCCATGAAACTTGGTCTTGAACGAAATATTCTTGGAAGTAACCACACTTAAAACGGTTTTTCTAAAGTTTTCAGCCCCGCCCTTATTCCAACGAAACTGTTGTGAACGAGCAGCACTAATTACTACGGGAAGTTCTGCTGGAGTTTCTACATCCTCCAAATACTTGAATTTCCAGTTTTTTAATTGTGCACGGTAACTAAGATCCAAGTCCTCTGTCAAGGTATCACCTTCCCAGTTTCCTGCATCCAAGATACATTCCTTTCTCCAAATACCAGCGGTACCATTGAAGTTTATAAAATGTCCTTTGGCATTACGTCCTACTTGTTCCAAAGTAAAGTGGGCGTCCAAGGCAAACGCCTGAATACGGGTCAAAGTAGAATATTCTCTATTGATATGCCCCCATCTTGTTTGAACGACACCAATTTCCTCATCTTTAAAGTATATAACAGTTTTCTTTAACCAATCACTGGATGGCAAGAAATCTGCATCAAATATGGCTATAAACTCTCCTTTGGCCAAAACCAGGCCCTCTTTTAGAGCTCCTGCCTTAAACCCTTGTCTATTGCTCCTTCTTATATGTTTAATATCCAGACCTGTCTCTTGAAGCGCTTGTATACGCTTTGCTGTATCCAATACGGAATCGTCCGTGGAATCATCCAAAACCTGAATTTCCAACTTACTTTTTGGATATTCTATTTTCGAGATATTCTCCAACAAACGCTCCACTACATACTCTTCATTATAAATAGGAAGTTGTATGGTAACGAAAGGTATTTCTTTTGGATCTAGTAAATTGTATTTCGGAGCTACCTGATTTCTCCTTTTATAGCCCAAATAGTTGACCAGTAAATTAAGCTGGGCCAAGCTATAAAAGAATATTAATAGTAAAGAAATACTGTAAATGGCAATGATAAAGTAAGTAATTGTTAGTCCCATTTTATTTTAAACTGTATTTAAATATCCAACCTAGGATTTTTGCGCCTGCAAATATAGTACCTTTTACCGTACCTGATACTTTTGATATGCCAATTCTTTTTTTGTAACGCACTGGTACTTCGGTATATGTAAATCCCTTTTTTAGAACTTTCAACTGCATTTCTACGGTCCAACCGTAGGTCTTATCCTCCATCTCCAATGCCAAAAGCTTGTTGTACTTTATGGCTCTAAATGGACCCAGATCAGTAAAAGAAGCTCCAAAGAACCATTTCATTAAAGTGGTGGCCAAGGCATTTCCAAAGACCTGTTGTGGCGTCATAGACCCTTCCTCCCTCAACTCCTTTGTTCTGGCCCCAATAACGAAATCTATGTTGTTTTCGACTATAGGTTTTACCACTTTGGAAAGTTCTTCGGGATAATCCGAATAGTCTCCGTCCATAAATACGATAATATCGGGTGTTTTGGATTGTTTGGATATATAATTAATTCCTAGAAGGCAGGCATAACCATAACCCATTCTATTTTCTGTGAGCACCGTTGCTCCGGCATCCCTGGCATTAAGGGCGGTATCGTCCGTAGAATTGTTGTTTACGACAATTATTTCAGAAACTATTTCGGGGATTTCTTTTATTACACTTGCAATGGAATCAGCTTCATTATAGGCAGGAATTATTACTTTGATATCGGTCATTAGTGTATATGAAGAATGATTCTTATTTATCCATTGATATTTACCTGAAGCATCATAAATACCAATAGCCCCATTTAAAGGGCAAAGGTATCAATACTTTTATCAATTAATATATCTTCAAGTGTTGTAAGGCATAAAAAATTAGCCCTGACCACTGACTTATTTCTTATTTACCAGGTCCATTAGATCAACATCATTGCCCAAAAGAACCGTTGTGGGGTTAATCCTTCCTTCTAGCGGTCCGTTTTCCAACTTTAAAACCCCTCTTGGGCAAACTGCAGAACAAATACCGCAACCTACGCAGCTAGATCTAATTATATTTTCTCCTTTTTGGGCGTAGGCCCTAACATCTATGCCCTGTTCGCAATAAGTGGAACAGTTGCCACAGGAAATACATTGACCTCCATTGGTGGTAATCCTAAAGCGCGACTTAAACCTTTGTACAAACCCTAAATAAGCCGCTAAGGGGCAGCCAAATCTACACCATACCCTATTTCCAAAAATAGGATAGAACCCGGTACCGATCACTCCCGCGAAAAATGCACCGATCAACAGACTATAGGCACTTTGTACACTCTGCGTTTTTAAACCCAAGACGGTACTGGATTCCGTAAAAAAACTGTAGAGTGTCATCAAGGTCATTCCCACGGCAAAGACCAATACACTGTGCACCAACCACCTTTCCACTTTCCATGAAAATAAGGATTTGCTGGAATGTTGTCTATAGGGATCCCCCAAGGTCTCTGCCAATCCACCACATCCACAGACCCAGGAACAATACCATCGTTTACCAAAAAAGTAGACCATAACGGGCACGATCACCAAAGTAAGTACAATGCCCCAAACCAGAATAAAGAGACCTATTCCACCACTGTTCAACAACGACTTTAGATTCCATTGAAAAAAGAAATCGTAATCTAAAGGAAAGGCGTTCTTAAAATCGTAATACGGCATCTGCAGGCGGACCATTATTTCCGGAATCAGAAATGCAAAGACAATTTGAAAGAACAATACAGATGTAGTACGCACCATTTGGTACATATTGTGCCTGTATTTAATATACATCCTAACGGCCATAACCGTCATTACGGTACAATACATAAATCCGTAAACAAACCAATGTCCGGCAGCATTTCCACTTAAAAATTCACTGATCGGATCTACGAGGTACGTCCAATTTACCGCATATTCGGAACGAAAGTACAGTACTAAATAAAAGGAAACCAGAAAAACGAAGACCATCCAGGCAATCCATCCCCTATTGGTGGCATTCTCATGGTAGATGCCATTATTTTTTATTCCTTTTTGGCCCAACAAAACGACATTGGGAATAATAAAAAGTAATGCTCCCAATATTCCAAGACCAAAGGTCAGGAACCACATTAGCCCCTTATTTTCCACTAGAAAACCTTTGCCAGAAACTTTGCCCACTGCAGCAGCCATGTCATGCGGACCAGTATAGATGACCTTTTTGTATTCCTTATTCTTTCTATGCTGAGTATTGGCAGTCTCAAGTGCATTTGCGATTTTAGGTGATAGGGAATGCATACCGCTGAACTCTTTGCCCACCACATTTTTCTCCATTTCCCGAATGAAAATTTCACTGGAAATGCCTTTTTCCTGTAGTACTTTATCGAATGTTGCGGAGCTTACTCTAAACTCCCCAACAATTGGAAGAATTGTAAATATGATTAGGCCGATTAGAAAAATGAAGAGCCCAACTTTTTTTATTATTTGCATCTTAAAATCTTATACGTTGCTAAAAATTCGTTTCCAACTTTTCTTTTTAGGGCTAATGTTCGTGCCAAACTGATCATTATATTGGGATATAATGGCTTTCTCGTATTGGGCACAAAATTCGGGATCAAAATTGGCATCCTTCAAATATTCCAAAACGTAATCCATTGTCCTTTTCTCTGTTAGCCATCGATCCAAAATTTCATGACGCATCCTAATACCAAAAGTATTGATACCCAAGAGCAGCTTGGTATCCTTTTGAAAGGCAATGGTAACACATATTTTTTCCTTGGGATGCCGCCAATGAAAATGCTGTTCATGGTCCTTTTTTGATCTATCACTAAACACCCAACCATACGTTTGGTATTCTATATCCAAAAACTTTGCGGAATTAAACCAATGCCCTGGCTTATAAGCCCTTTTCCTGCCACATATGGTCTGTGCCAAAGTCTCTCCCATCATTCTGCCCGTATACCATACTGCCTCTACCGGCCTGCGACTGCCAATGGCCTCATGTTGTTCCGCACAATCCCCAATAGCATATATGTCTGGTATGTTCGTTTCCAAAAAATTATTGACTTTAACGCCTTTGCCGAGTTCAATACCAGAGCCTTTCAAAAAATCGATATTTGGAGTAACGCCAGCTGTAAGCCCTACCACATTACAAGGGATAGTTTCACCCTTATCAGTAACCACGGCCTTTGCCCAACCATTTTCATCTGCAATAATTTCCTGAAGATTGGTATCCAATTTTAGGTCTATGTGATGCTCCAAAATGTGCTCATTGATCATTTGCGAATCACCTGAGGGCAGGACTCCATCCCAAAAACTCTTTTCACGCACCAAAAATGTCACTGGGATATCCCTACTTCTAAGCATTTCCGCCAACTCAATCCCTATTAAACCTCCACCAACGATTACCGCTCTTTTACAAACATCCTTGTTGGGCGCATTAGCTTCCAGCAATTCCAAATCCTGTTTGGAATACAAGCCTTGGACCCCTTTCAAATCCTGTCCGGGCCATCCAAATTTATTGGATTTGGAACCAGTAGCAATTATAAGTTTATCGTATTCAATTTCCTCGGAACTTGTCAACAGCAATCTTTTATTGGCCGTATCTACCTTAGTAACATAACCGTTGACCAAATCCAATCTATTTTTTTTCCAGAACCAATTCTCGTAGGGTTGCGTATGCTCAAACTTCATATGCCCCATATAAACATACATTAATGCCGTTCTAGAGAAAAAATACTTGTTCTCTGGGGAAATAATGGTGATTTTTTTGTCGGAAAGTTTTCGAATATGGCGTGCTGCCGTAATACCCGAAATTCCATTACCAATAATAACAATGTGTTCCATAGGTCTTTGGTTGTTGCATAATCTGTCGCACCTAAAGATAATAACTTAATCGTTTGCCTCTAATTTAGATTTATTTAACACAATGAAGCCCAATGGCCATAGGCAGAAAATGAAGTATACACCCGGAAATTAACTATAAGGGATGCACGAATTTATATGCAGCCCAGATACTGCAAATTAATTTTAGTTTGGAAGAAAAAATTATTTGTTTGCTTTTTCCAGTGTAAAGGAAAATTCAGAACCTATATCGAGGACGCTTTCCACATAAATCTTTTCGTTATGTGCCTCTATAATATGTTTTACAATCGCCAAGCCCAGGCCAGACCCACCTTCGGCCCTACTTCCACTTTTATCGACCCTATAAAACCTTTCGAAAATGCGGGCAAGGTTTTGTTTGGAAATTCCCTCCCCATTGTCGGTCACCCTGATAATGACCTTATTTTTAATTAAGTTCTCTATACTTACCTCAGTGGTACCGTTCTGCTGCCCATATTTAATGGAATTAACCAGCAAATTGGTGATTACCTGTTGTATTTTTTCCTTATCAGCCTTGACATAGATTGGATTTTTGTAATCCATATCAAAGGTTAAGGTAATATTCTTTTTAGCAGCCTTCATTTCCAAAAGGTCAAAAACATTCTGGAAAAGATCTAGAATATTAAAATCCTCTATCTCCAAATTCAGGTCCCCCACTTCCAATTTGGTAATTAGATCCAGATCCTTAACAATATAAATAAGTCGCTCCACACCCTTACTTGCACGTTGAAGATACTTTTTTCTTAGACTTTTATCATCCATGGCACCATCCAAGAGGGTCAAAATATAACCTTGGACCGTAAACAATGGTGTTTTTAATTCATGGGAAACGTTACCCAAAAAGTCCTTTCTATATTCCTCACGGATCTTTAAGGTGTCTATTTCAATCTTTTTATCCTTGGCAAACTTTTCTATTTCATCTGTCAGGGTCCGCATATCAGTTGTAATGGTCTTGGATGCCAAAGAGGTTGACTCCAGTAGGGCAACATCGTTGTATATACGCTCAATTTTACGGTAGATAAATTTTTCTACCCTCAACTGTACTACGAAAAATGATAAAAGGGAGGACGTTAAGGCAATAATAACCAATAGTGACCAATCCATAGCACCTCTGTTCCACAAAAAGACCCCTAATACCACGCTCAGTAGAAATGAAATTAGAATTGCGGAACGAAGGGCAAATCGATATGATTTTTTTATCCTCGTGGTCATTATAATACAAACTTATACCCCACCCCTTTTACAGTTTTAAAGTGATCATCCCCAATTTTTTCGCGAAGCTTTCTAATATGGACATCGATGGTTCTACCACCCACAACAACCTCATTGCCCCAGACTTTATCCAAGATCACCTCTCTTTTAAATACTTTATTTGGCTTGGATGTCAATAGCGCCAGAAGTTCAAACTCCTTTCTAGGAAGAACAATTTCCTCTCCTTTATTAATGATTTTGTACTCCTCCCTATTTATTACTATATCACCAACCTTAAAGATATCCTCTTCCTCTTGTTCCTCGTTCTTTAGTCTTCTTAGCAAAGCCTTTACTTTACTGACCAAAACCTTTGGCTTTATAGGCTTTGTAATGTAATCATCAGCGCCGGCATCAAATCCTGCCATTTGCGAATAGTCCTCGCCCCTTGCGGTCAGAAAGGTAATTAAAGTATCCTCCAGGCCTTCAGTTCTACGAATGATCCCGCAGGCTTCAATACCGTCCATTTCGGGCATCATTACGTCTAAAATAATCAAATGGGGCTTTTTCTTTTTTGCCTTGGCAACACCTTCCATACCGTTTTTGGCGGTAATAACTTCATACCCCTCAGCAGATAAATTGTAACCTACAATTTCCAGAATATCCGGTTCATCATCAACCAAAAGTATCTTAATGTCCTTTTTTTTCATGCTTTATTTTTTTGTCTTAAAACGGTCATATGTAACCTATTTCCTTTGGGAGGCCGGTTACTGAAATCTATCACAACTTATAATTGTGACCTATTAAACCATGCCCGTTTAACCTTAATATTTATTGGTTATTCGCGCCCAAAAGTAAAGATAATACTATTACACCAAACCTCTTAACATGGATTTAATATAGTAACATTTAGATAACCTTAAGCCAACAAACTATTAATCTGAGGGTAACAGGACTTTTACAGTTAGGTGATTAATTTGCCATGTTTAAATATAACAAGTGAACTCAAAAATGAAACCAAAAAATTCAGTTGAAATGAAAAAACTATTATTATCCGCATTGGCCATAGGTGCCTTAGCATTTACATCATGTACCAATGACGACGAACCACCGATAGCTGAAGTAATAGCTACCTGTAATGACGGAATTCAAAACCAAGGAGAAACCGGTGTTGATTGTGGTGGACCCAACTGTCAGCCATGTACAGAGGCTACCGCTACTTGTGAGGATGGTATCCAGAACGGAGACGAAACCGGAGTAGATGTAGGAGGATCCTGTGCAGAAATCATAACCGTATCCGGAGAAATATCTGCCGACACTACTTGGACTGCAGACAATATATACATATTGGCAGGTAAAGTAGTTGTTGGAGTTGGAAAAACCTTGACCATTGAGCCAGGTACTATCATTAAAGGTAAAGCCGGTTCAGGTTCCTTGGCTTCTGCGTTAATTGTGCAAAGAGGATCTAAGATCATGGCCGTAGGTACTGCCGAAAAGCCAATCATCTTTACCGCTGAAGAGGACAACCTAGGTGTTGGACAAAGCGCTGGAACCAATTTGGACGAAACCGCTAGAGGTAAATGGGGCGGATTAATTGTTTTGGGAAGGGCCACTGGTTCTTTTAAAAACGATGTTACCGAAGTACAAATAGAAGGTATTCCTGCAGATGATACTTTTGGACTTTATGGCCCTGGTGATGCATTAAACGACGACGACAATTCTGGTGAATTGGAATACATCTCTATACGCCACGGAGGTGCCTTGATCGGAGAAGGCAACGAAATTAACGGTCTAACTTTAGGTTCCGTAGGTCGTGGCACGAAAATTAACCACATAGAAGTTGTAGGTAATGTTGACGATGGTGTTGAATTCTTTGGTGGAACCGTTGATGCGTCCAACCTTGTGGTTTGGGCCCAGGGAGATGATGCCTTGGATATTGACCAAGCTTATTCAGGAACTATAGACAATGCCTTGGTAGTTTCAGGGGAGGCTTCTGACCACGCCTTTGAAATAGATGGCCCCGAAGGTTCTATTACAGGTTCTTTCACCCTTCAAAATACTACGATAGTTGGAAGCTCCACAGCCGCTGACGGAGAATACGCAGATTACAGAAGTAACGCTATGGGTACTACCAAGAACATCTATGCCATTGGATTCCAGGCTGGAAAAGATGTTGAATTGGATGCCAACGACGTAGCCCAGAACTTCTTGGACGGCAAATTAACCTTTGAAGCTTGGCAAACTGTAGGTTTCAACAACAGTATTTTCTCAGAGAAAGTATTAAAAGATGACGCCGGAAACGATGTGCAGTCAACTATCATATTAGACCCAACATTTACGGAAAGAGCTGCTACCTGGACCTCCCAAGTTACCGCTGGTGCCCAAACAGTAGGTGCAGACCTTAGCGTATTTACTTGGACCTATGCATATGCAAAAACAGGATTGAGTTTCTAATTCGGAACAATACACCCCTATAAAATAACAACCATGCTCGCCCATTTACAGTGGCGGGCATTTGGTTTATTACGATTTAATTATCAATTACTTATGAAATATTCACTTAGACTTTCAACTTTCACTTTTTTCATTTTTCAACTCATTTTTTCACAAACTGGCGAGGTAACGGGATCATTGATCGATGCCGATTTTCAAGACCCTGTACCCTTTGCCAATATATTAGTTAAAGGCACCACTATAGGTACAACCTCGGATTTTGATGGTAATTACAAACTAAGCCTTGAGGAAGGCTCCCACAACCTTTCTTTTTCTTTCCTAGGTTATAAAACCGTGGAAATTACCAATGTGGTCATTAAGGCCAACGAGGTAACCAATGTAAACGTTACTATGGAAACCCTGGCCGAGGGTCTAGACGAAGTAGTGATAACGGTAAGCGTTAAAAAAAATACGGAAACAGCTGTATTGGGCCTCCAAAAAAAAGCCGTTAACCTTTTGGACGGACTATCTGCCGAAGCCTTCAAAAAATCGGGTTCCAGTGATGTAGCCAGTGCCATAAAATCTGTACCGGGAGTATCTGTACAAGGTGGCAAATATGTCTATGTTAGGGGGCTAGGAGATCGCTATACCAAATCTATTTTGAACGGGGTGGACATTCCAGGACTGGATCCGGACAGAAATACCATTCAATTGGACATTTTCCCTACCAATATCATAGATAATATCTTGGTTCTTAAATCTGCGTCTGCGGATTTACCTGCAGACTTTACAGGTGGTATAGTTGATATTGTTACCAAGGACTATCCCACCAAAAAAGAGCATAGTATTTCCTTAGGTGGTAGTTACAATCCTGACATGCATTTTAACGAAAACTATTTGGACTATAAAGGAGGTTCTACAGATTTCCTAGGTTTCGACAACGGAAACCGAAGTGTTCCCATTAACCGGAATCAGGAAATTCCAAGTACTTTTGAATACAACCCACTATTGACGGCCATTACCAAAAAATTTAATCCTGTACTATCGGCAATGAAAGCAAATAGTGCCATGGACTATAGTTTTGGATTTACCACGGGCAATCAATACAATGTGGGAGAGGGCATGAACAGATTGGGCTTTTTAGCATCCCTATCCTATAAAAATACCACCACCTTCTATGAAGGGGCGGAAAACAATTTCTACCGAAGAAATGCGGACACCTCTGTATTTGAACTGGATACTGATAGAACGCAGACCGGTGATATAGGCAGAAACAATGTATTGGTAAGCGGCCTTTTGGGCACTTCCTTTAAGACTGAAAAATCCAAATACAAACTTAATCTCCTTCATATTCAGAACGGAGAATCTACTGCAGGTTACTTTAGCCAGACCCTGAATTTCTCGGATTTTATCAATTTCTCAAAAGATAACTTGGAATATACCCAACGTTCCATCACCAACGCATTACTTAGCGGAATACATTCCAGCGAAGATGCTTCATGGACTACGGAATGGGCCCTTTCCCCTACCATGTCCAAAATTCAGGACAAGGATATTAGAACAACATCTTTTAGAGTAGAGGATGGCGTATACTCCATACCCCAGAACAACCAGCCAAAAAGAATCTGGAGGGATT
Source organism: Arenibacter sp. F26102 (assembly GCF_023015865.1). Taxonomy (GTDB): domain Bacteria; phylum Bacteroidota; class Bacteroidia; order Flavobacteriales; family Flavobacteriaceae; genus Arenibacter. Next base: position 26,335 of record NZ_JALKBC010000014.1, read on the forward strand.
TGGAAGAGATCAATGCAGTTGCCAAATTGGATTTTACCAAAAAATATGATTTTCTGGAAAAAGACGCCAAATTAAAATTTGGTGCCTATGGTTCCTACAAGAATAGGGATTTTGGCATATTAAACTTTGAGATTGAGAACAATGGATCAACTACCAAGTTCAATGGTATTGCAGACAACATCCTATTGGAAGAAAACCTTTGGACCGTTAACAACAATTCCGGTTCCTATATTGACCCCGACATCTCGGTTGCAGAACCGGCCAACACCTATGAGGCAGCACAACAAAATATAGCAGGTTATGTATCAAACGAGTTTAAACTGGGACAAAAATTACGAACTATCCTTGGTGTTAGGGTGGAGAAATTTGAATCCAAATATACCGGGGAGGACAATAAGGACATTAATGACCCTGAAAAGGTTATTTATGACAACGAAACCATAATAGATAAGTTCGACCTTTTCCCTACGGCCAATTTAATTTACGAGCTTACGGAAGAGGTAAACCTTAGAGGGTCCTATTCACGAACTACGGCAAGACCTTCCTTTAAGGAAGCTTCCATAGCCAAGATCTTTGATCCTTTATCCAACAATACCTTCATTGGCAATATTGATTTGGACCCAACCTACATTAACAACTTCGACTTTAGGGTTGAATGGTTTGGAGAAAGTGCCGAGATGATCGCATTGAGCAGCTTTTATAAAAAATTCACCGATCCCATTGAACTTACGTACTTCGAATCCTCATCCGATAACTTTACCCCACAAAACCTCGGTGATGCGGACGTAATTGGACTGGAATTTGAACTAAGGAAAAACTTAGGGTTCATTGCAGCACCACTTCAAAATTTTAGTCTGAATGTAAATACCTCTATCATTAAATCTACCCAAGTTTATAGCGAAAGTGAGCGTAATCTAAGAACGTTGGGACTTAGGGATGGAGAAACCTTGGGCAATGACAGGGAGTTACAGGGACAATCACCTTACCTTATAAATTCCGGTTTAAATTATGAGGGAGCCGAAAACGGCATCCAAATGGGTATGAACTACAATGTACAGGGTAAAACATTACAGGTGGTTGGTAACGGTTTTGTGCCGGATGTATACACCATGCCATTTCATAATTTAAACTTTAACTTCTCCAAGAGTTTTGGCGAAAACCAAAATCAGAGCGTAAGTTTTAAAATAAGCAATCTTTTGGACGATGATGTAGAAAGTGAGTATGAATCCTACAAGGCTGAAAATCAGACCTTCTCCAAAAGAAGTCCTGGTAGGTCATTCTCCTTAGGATACAATATAAAATTCTAGAAGCCTTCTTCATTCTTCATAAAAAAGAGGCAAGATTCTTTGTTAAAAAAACATAGAATCTTGCCTCTTTTTGCATTTCATCGAATATTCTCGTATAAATTTAGTTGCCGCTAACGTGCTGCGCTTAAAATTATTACATTTACGGTATATTATTTGTTGTTAAATTTCTATGAAGCAACTCTACCTAGTTATAGCCTTACTTTTTATCTCAATTTCCTATGGACAGGATCCCAAAGGAAATAGTGGAGGAGGCGATATACCCGGTTTTAAGATATATCCCAATCCGGTTACCAATGGAAGGGTATATATTAGTACTTCCCAGAACGCCCCGAAGCAAATTCTAATTTTCGATATTTTTGGATCTCAAGTTTTGGAAACCACAATTATCGGTTCTGAATTAAATGTCAATGATCTGGTTGCAGGGGTCTATATGCTAAGGGTTAACGAAAAAAACAAAGTAGCTACGCGTAAACTGATTATTAAATAGTACTTCCCAACTTTTTCCAGATTTACAACTCTTTCAATTACCTCATTTTTAGGCTTTAGTATTGTAGTGCAATACTTATAATAAGGATTCACATACAAAAACTGCTCGTTTACAACATTTAATACCTCCAGCTTCCCTATTATGCTACATTTACTGTATTGATCCCAAATCAATACTAACCTATGAAAATATTTTACACCCTACTTGTCATGGTATTTTCTATGGCTGTTTCTGCACAGGAATTTATTGAAGAACCTGTGGACAGAACTGCCCAGCCCAATACATTTAAGTTATATCCCAATCCGGCCTATCAGGAGGTGGTTTATATTACCACCAAGCACAACGGAGTAAAGGATGTGGTAATCTATGATGTTTTTGGCACCATAGCCTTACAGGACCGTATTAAGACCAGTCTTTTAAACATATCAAAACTAGCACCTGGGGTATACGTTCTGCAAATCACCGAAAACCGGATAACGATGACCAGAAAATTGGTGGTGAAATAAGACATCTAAGCAACACTTTTTCTTTTCTGAAAATCGCATTATAACCAATTATTCCCTATTTTTCTTTCACGGCCAATGGCTGGTATACCTTGTTACATTCCAAAATACATTTTTACCCTATATCAATTCTCAATAAAACCATAAAATAGGTTTTCCACTCTACTGTTATCATTACTTTTGTGGTTGTTAATTAGAATATGCCCGTAGATCCTATTTTTAATATTTCCACTGAAGAAGAGTTCAATGCCATGGCCTTGAAAACTTTTGGAATCCAGTATCAAGGAAATTTGGTCTATCAGGAGTTTTGCAGGCACTTGGGCAAAGATGTATCCAATGTCAAAAGCATAGAGGATATCCCTTTTCTACCGATAGAATTTTTTAAAACCAAAAAAGTAATTACCGGCTCCTTTACTCCCCAAATTATATTTACCAGTAGTGGCACCACTGGAAGCGAAGTTAGCAAGCATTATGTCCGCAATACGGAACTATATGAAAATAGCTATCTAACGGCCTTTAAACAGTTTTATGGGAACATAGAGGACTATTGTGTACTGGCGTTATTACCTTCCTATCTGGAAAGGGAGGGTTCTTCCTTAATATATATGGCAAATGATCTGATCATTAAAAGTACCCATCCGGACAGTGGCTTTTATTTGGATGATATTGATCGATTGCAGAAGACGGTAGCAAGATTGGATGACAGCGGTACAAAAATACTTCTTCTGGGGGTTTCTTTTGCCCTTTTGGACATGGCGGAAGCGTACCACTTAAACCTCAAGAATACCGTAATTATGGAAACCGGAGGTATGAAAGGACGAAAAAAGGAATTGATACGTGAGGAATTGCACCAATTGCTAAAAACCGGTTTTGGAGTTCCTAATATCCATTCCGAATATGGGATGACGGAGCTATTGTCCCAAGCCTATTCAACGGGGAATGGACGTTTCATTGCCCCTAAGTGGATGAAAGTATTGACGCGCGAAACCGAAGACCCATTAACGTTACAGGAAGTGGGGAAAACAGGTGGTGTAAATGTCATTGACCTGGCCAATATTCACTCCTGCTCCTTTATTGCCACCCAGGATTTGGGCAAGGTTTATAGCGACGGTAGTTTCGAAATACTCGGTAGGTTTGACCATTCCGATATTAGAGGCTGTAATTTAATGGTATTATAACCCCAAGATCTTAGCGTCCACAAAAAAGGTTGTAGCTATACCAATTTCATAATCCGTAGATAAAAACTCATCGGTAACGGTTTTTAGCCTAAGCGTGTAGGTATCCTTCTTTATATATTCCTTTAGATCCTCTGTAGTGGTCACCAATTCCAACTGTTCTCCAGGGTTGGCGGACACTTCCTCGTTCCAGGCTATTTTGATCTCAGGTAAATCTTCAGCCGACATATAAATAATAATCGATTCCAAGAAGCTGAAGTCTTCCCCTTCCGGAGAATTAACGGTCATCACTAATTTCCTTAGGACAATTTCCTCTATTAAATCCTTTCTAGTATCGTTTACTTCAAACTCGGCAGTTGAGTTGGTCTCGGTCTCAGGTGTAAAAACGTCAAAGGGCAGATCTACTCCTGACGATGAGGGAATAACAACTGTTTGGTTAAAATCCATCTCAAATTTTGTCAGCGAATCCAACAATTTCTCGCAAGAAACAAAAACACTAACCAGGGCAAAAATCAATAAACACTTCTTCATGGGGGCATATTTTATTAGGCTAACGGGAATCTCCTGGTTTTATTGGGCAACACGGGCAAAAAAAATAAAACGACGGTCTTGGATAAGGAAGTAGAGGGTCTTTTACCGAATAATTCCAATTTTTAAATAATAAAATGACTACGCTTTACTGCACTACCACTCCTAACAAGAATAATCTTATAGTCAGTAAATTAGAGTCCTACAAACAACATCTGGTATTTCGTCGAAAAAATTATGTTAAAATTAAAAATTTATTCTATCTTAAAAGCTCTAAGAACACGCCATTGTTCAAACTTATATGCCCCTTGGTTATGTGCTGTACGTTTGGTTTTTCCCAGAGTATCAATTTTGACCAATTGGGCAAAGAAAAATGGGTGCGGTACAATGGAGGAATTGCCGCAAATGCTGTCTACTATGACGGGACTGCCAACCGACAGGATTTCACCTATTATTTAACGGGTAATCTCAATTTCAATATAGCCGGACTTTATAATATACCTCTTTCGTTCACCTATTCCAATCAAAATTTTGATTTCCCAAACCCTTTTAAATTCAATCGATTAAGTCTTCATCCTTCCTATAAATGGGCTACCGCACATCTTGGGGATATTAGTATGACCTTCTCCCCTTACACCCTCAGCGGACATCAGTTCAGTGGGGGTGGTTTTGATTTAAATCCTGAAGGGAAATTCCAGATCAGTGCCATGTACGGTCGCTTCCTGAAAGCAACGGAGTACAATCCTGAAGTACCCAGAGCACTTACCGCATACAAACGTATGGGTTACGGAATAAAAACGGCCTATGATTTCGATTTTATGAAATTGGGAATTATCCTTTTTAAGGCCAACGATGATGAAAATTCCTTGGAAAATCCTTTTCCTGTAGAACTGGGACTTTCCCCTAAAGACAATGCAGTTCTTTCGTTTGAATCGGAATTCCGATTATTGGACAAAGCCCAAATAAGAATTGAGTATGCCATTTCTGGAGTTACCGAAGATGTAAGGCTAACTGATGCCCCTGCCTCCAATGGTCTGCTCTCTTTTATGCTAAATGAGAATATTAGCACCAATTATTACAATGCCTTAAATGCTTCTTTTGCTTATCCTGCCGGGAACGGCACCGTGGGCGCCGGTTATGAACGTATAGATCCGGAATATAAGACACTGGGCGCCTACTACTTTAACAATGATTTGGAAAACATTACCCTAAATGCAAGTCAGACCTTGTTTAATAACAAAGTAAATCTCAGCGTAAATGCGGGACTGCAACAAGACAATCTGGACAATGCCAAGACATCGGACCAACAGCGTATTGTAAGTGCTGTTACCCTCAATTATACGGCTTCGGAACGTTTGGGTATCAATGGGGGATACTCCAACTTTCAATCCTACACCAATATTCGAGACCAATTCGACTATATCAACCAAGTTGGGGAATTCGATAATATTGACACCCTAAATTATAGACAGATCTCGCAAAATGCCAATCTCGGCTTAAATTATATTCTAAAAAAGACGGAGAACAAACAGCATAGTACCAACCTGAATTTGGTGTACCAAAATTCCAATAACCAACAAGAGGGTGAAAACATAGCCGGAGGCAATAATGCCTTTTATAACGGTATGGCAGGGTATACTCTTGGTTACCCCAAACAAAACCTGACCGTTACCTTAGCCGCAAACACCTCCTACAACGCAATTGGTGAAACAGACAATAGCCTTACCTTGGGCCCAACAATGGCGATAGGGAAACAATTCTTTGACAAACAACTACGCACCCATCTTTCTACCTCCTACAATACTTCCTATGCCAACGGCCAGCAACAAAATAATATATACAATATTAGATTGGGTAGTAATTATGCCCTGTTGAAAAAACATAACCTCAGCCTAAATTTCTTGGCACTTTTTCGCAATTCCACTTTAAATACGGGACGCGACCTCACCGTAACCTTTGGTTATAGTTATGCCTTTGATAACTTCAAACTGAATTTGGAGCCTGGAGAGCGCACCCCTCGGGCTAACCCACTTGGTATCAGCCAAAACATCTTAAGTTTCCGCTACAGAAATGTCACCTATAGTGGTACAATTCCAGAGCTGAACCGACAACTTACTACAGTTTTCCAAAGTTCTCAATTTGAGGATATCCCACAATTCAAAAAAACTGAACTAACGCTTTTATTGGCTTTGGTAAAAGATCAAAAACAAGAGCAGCCCTATAAAGAAAATGCTGTCACCTTTTTGAAAGAGCTATACTCTTTTGAAGATTTCCTGGCCACTTATAATGATGCCTTATTTGCCGTTATACAAAAAATTAAGTTTGATATGCGCAAAATAGACCTCACTCTAGAAAATAGCTTTGTGGAGACCAAGGTGAAAGTGGACGAACACCCGTTGAACAAAAAAGTCAGAGAAATGGAGGCCACCGAGGAAGAAAAATCGACTCTTAAGGCCCTTTTGGCAGAACGGGAAGAGCGACTGAAAAAATTAGTTGGCCACCGATGGATGCAAGGAATTTTCAAGGAATTTAATACTATTGATGTTGTTCTAGAACCAGTTGGATATCTAAAGGATTTTAAACAACTGGCATCAGTAAAATCATTCAAGATATTTGATCAAAGCCAAAATGCGGATGAATTGAAAGATTATTTAGAAAATGGGATTATTGATTTTTATTACAAAAAATCCTTGGGCCTTGTAAATCCTGATGATTTTGAATTGAATTATATAAACAAAAACTAAGGCCCCTACCCCCCTACAGGCCAGAAATTTATTATCCAACCGGATATTAATATTGTATGGCAAGACTATTACGACTGTATGTTTTTATTTTTTCCATTTTTAAAGGGAATTTTTCCTTTAAAAGGTGGTGTGCGTATATATGGCATCCAATAAATATTTCTTTTGCCAATATATATTCCATTGACCCTTTTAAGATTTTAGCTCTTAAAGGTGGTGGAATTGGGAAGGTATTCTTGTGGCTTCTGCTATCAGCTAACTGTTTACTTTCTAGTGCCCAATCCTTTCCTGTACAATTAATTCCCCAGGTTACCCCACCATCACCCATATACTTTTCGCAATATGCCGATGCCAGTACCACAAACAGCCCGTTACGGCTTCAAATTATACTGAACGATTTAGAAATTAGCAATCGTGAAATACGGCTAAAGGCCTATTTTCAAGGAAATGGAATTTCGTTCCAGAGCAATGATGTAGTAGTTGGCTCAAGTCCCTTGTTTTTAGAAGGCGGTGTTCCCTTGGTAATGACCAACGCAGAATTGGCTCCATATTTTCGCTTTGAAAATATTACGGGTATTTCGCCCAATGTCTATGGACAAGTTATTCCCGAAGGAGCCTATCAGTTTTGTTATGAGGTGTATGATGTTCTTACCGGCCACCGGCTTTCCCAAAAAAGCTGTGCCATAAGTGTGGTCTTCCAGAACGAACCTCCTTTTTTAATATCCCCAAGGAACAAGACCCTTGTTGCCGAGAATAATCCGCAAAACATTGTGTTTCAATGGACACCCAGAAGCATTAACGTTAGCAATGTGGAATATGAGCTAAGCTTGGTAGAAATTTGGGACACCCAAATAGACCCGCAAGCCGCTTTTTTAAGTTCCCCTCCAGTATTTCAGACCACCACTACCGCTACCACCTACGTATATGGCCCGTCCGACCCTCTACTGTTATCTGGCAAGAACTATGCTTGGCGGATACAAGCAAAAGCTAAACAAGGTGCGGAAGAAATTGGACTATTTAAAAATCAGGGTTATAGCGAAATATTCTCCTTTAGCTATGCAGGTTCATGCGATTTGCCCATAGGAATAGGCCATGAAGTAAAAGGCAGCACCAATGCCAATATTTTTTGGGACGATTTTTCTACGGATGTTCCAGAATATACTATACGTTATAGACAGAAAGGCAATACGAACGAGTGGTTCTTGAATAAGACCACTACCAACCAAACTACACTGTGGGATTTAAAGGCCGGTACTACCTACGAATACCAATTGCAAAAGAAATGTGTGGTTACGGGTAGCGAATGGAGTGTAGCCAAACAGTTCATCACCTTTATCGCCGATAATGAAGCTAGTGTATACCAATGTGGCATAACGCCCAATTTTAGCCTGACGAATAAAGAACCTCTTCCTAAATTAAGTACAGGAGAAAGTTTTGTCGCCGGTGATTTTCCAATACATGTTTTGGAGATAAGTGGTAGCAACGGCAGGTTTACTGGCAAGGGTTATGTGACTATTCCCTATCTCAACAGCATTAAGGTAGGTGTTGAATTCACCAATGTGCTGATCAATACCGATAAGCAAATGTCCGAGGGCACCGTGGTAACGGTTTATGACCCAAACCTTGGGAGTATTTTGGATGTAGATGAGGTGGTGGATCAGTTTGTGGAAACTTATGATGCCATTGCTGATTTGGGTGATACTTCAGCCAATATTTTAAGGGATGTTTTTAGTGATGACGACGAAGATGAGAAAAATGCACCACCAATAGAGCCAGAAAGTTTGGAAAGCGGGTCCGATACCATAAATGTGAACGATGGCCAATTAAATATAACTAGTAATGACTCATCTTCTCAAGACAACACATTTAGCGGTAATGCTACAGATACATCCAATTCTGGCGGCCCGAATGATATGGCACAAGTCACAGATACTAGCTCAGGAACTACCACCAATTCCGAAAATGAAGTTGTTATAGTCCACAACGGAACTGAATACAAAAATAATGAGGTTATAGAAGTACCTTATGACAAAAGCAATTCTAACTATGCTTTTTTATTGAAAAATCACCCTGAAGGGTCAACATTTAATTGGCAAGTACTATATCAAGGTTCAGATTACACTCCTAAACATGTAACGAATGAGCCTATACATGACAATTTGGGTATTGACATGAAAATGGTTTACATCCTAGATATTGTGGCAAATTATAATGACCAAAAAATTAAAGTAACGATAAAAAGGGAACTTGAAGATTTTGATTTAGTGGACATTTATGCCAAACCAGAGGATAGTCCTCAAAGAATTGCTAAAACTGGGCAAAAGCTTTATTTACCAAAATCTCCAACGCCTTATGTTATTACAGACCGCAAAGTAGATTTTAGCATTAAAATAAACGATAACTTGTCTCAAGGCGATATTTCTGAAAATGATATTGTTTGGTATTACGAAGAACCTAACCAGCAAAACAAATTAGGAAAAAATTACGGCAAGAAAAACATCCATTTAAACCTGACAGAACAAGAGTTAACGTATTCGGTAAATGTCATAGCGGGCAAACCTAATTTAGTCGAAAAAGGTATTGATGTTGTTTGGTTTGAACCTTCACCAATTAAATGGCAATTTATGCCACCTGCGGTGAGTGCAGTATTAACAAAATCATTCGAAGATATTGAAGGAAATCTAAAATTATTAGATAAATATATTCCAATTGCTGGTTGGGATTTTAAGATTAATCCTATTAAAATAGAGGGATCAAAATATAATGAAGAAGATTATTATTCTAGATTATATAAGAAATGGGAAATCGGCTCAGTAAAAGGAGGAATCTCTGCCAGCTTACCTAAATTAAAAGTAACACATCCTATTTTAAATGGCTTATCTAGACTTAATGTGGCCGATGTTGGCCTATATGCCCAATTTAACTTCTCTATTACAGCTAGGGGAGGTGTTGAACGCTTTACATACATTGAACATACAAACTATGAAAATGATAACCCATTTTTAGAAGTAGGCCCAAGTGGATGTCTAGAAGCGGGAATTGAAGCAATTTTATTAGTTGGGAAGGATTTAGTAGATTTTGAAGTTCGAGGTTTTGCAAAAGGATGCATTGCAGGTAAATTAAAGTATGGCTTTAATACAAATTTACTTAAAGGGGAATTCTATATTCCCCCTGTAGTATTGGCTGGACGATTAAAAATTAAAACCAAAGGGGCTTTAGAGTTTGAGCTTGTAGACTGGGAGGGTTCTATAAATATTACTGAAAAATTAGATTTAGGAGAAGTTGAACATCAATTCTAATTTTACCTATGAAAAAATTGATACGTTTAATAATCTTACTTTTAGTTGTCATTATAATAGTTTTTAGTCCAATTTTTATTCTAAAAATATATGAAAGAGTCTGGGAATTAAATCATAAGCATGAATACGTAAAAAAGAAAGTGAAAATTGATTCAATATCACAACAAAGTGGTTTTTCAGGCAGAACTCCAAGTAATGGAAATGTTATCCTATACTATGAAGATTATAGTAAAAGGCTTTATATGCTAGATGACCGAAAAACACTGATTAGGATCCAGCGAAGAAAGTTTAATAATATGTTGGATTATTTAGATTCTCATAAAGATTCTATCTGGATATGGGAACATGCTAAAGGTAAAACTAAATATGCTTTAGAAGAAGAAACCGAAATGAACACCAAAGGCTATTTAATACAAATAATATTAAATATCATCCTTTTGACCATCGCATTATATTCTATAGTATGTCAAATAAAAAAATGGATGAAATCCAAGAAAAATGAAAAAAAATAATTTACTAGTTTTCATTACAGTATTCTGGCTTTCAATTGGGTACACCCAAGAGGAGGATGCTAACTTAATTTTAAGCTACCCAGAGGAATCAGAAATTACTTTTTTCCAATATCCTGGGGGCACTTATGCAAAGGCGGTTTATAAGAGTCAAGCCGATATAACCAATGAGTATCCCGAACAACTTTTAGAGTCCATTGTTTCAGCTACAGACCAGGAGTGGGTCAATTATAATACCTTGGGTGGTGCAGAAAAGGCATCAGAAAAAAAACAAAGTCATTTTGACAAAATAATAACTATGGACAAGGATAAAAATTATTTTGAATTAGCCCATAAACTCACATTTGATGTTGGGGGTATTTCTACTGCGATAGTAAAATTTTTCACACATTTTGAAGGCACTGCAGTCTTGTCTGGAGCTGTTGTTATGCAGTTCGTAAATGATAGATGGCAAAAAACCTCGCACCCTTCATTATCAACCCTTTCCATTATAGTTATGAGAATGAAATCTGAAGTGCTTGAGGGTATTGTGTTGCAAAATTCAAATGATCCAAATATTAAGGCCATTGCTGAAAGGGTATCCACCGAAGCGGGCTTGGATTTATCATTACTTGAAGAAGAATTTGGAAGCTGGTACAGCCCTGAAATAGATGAAACAAAAATTGAATTGTATAAAGACCCAAGAACCTGGTAAAATATTTAAAAAATATAGAGCATGAAAATTCATATCATTTTAGTACTGTTTTTGGCGTCACATTCGCTGTTTTCACAACTAGACTACCACCAATTTGTAGGTAATAAAGGAAAAATATCCTTTAATAAAGAATACTCCTATGCCAACCTATATGACTATAAAATAAATTCCAGTAAGGAAGATTCTATAATAACCAAAAAATTAAGCTCTTCAATACCCGAAGGCTTATTAACAGACCAATATGCCGATAAACTTTCTAACAATAAAAAAGACTCTATAACCTTTGAAATTATAATGAATTCTAGATTGCTTGTAGATATTAATGCTGAACGTATTTGTTTGATTAAATATAAAACTCGTTCGAATACTACGGCATCAAAAGACAAAATCTTCAAAGTGGTTAGAACTGGAGAAAATTGGAAGGAGCTTACTAATTCAAATATAGAAATACAGCTCTTAGAGTCTATCTTATTGGAAACAGACGTTAATATGTTATTTCAATTTTATAATTATAGGGATGATCCGCAATATGCCGATATCAATAGATTGAAAACAGAAGTTAAAGATGATAAAGGAGTGATAAATATTAAAAAATTAGCAGAAGCAATTATTAATAATAAGGCGGCATTGTCACCATATAAACAAGAATAACCAGCTGCGCAAAGTCTCCCGACTTTGAGCACTACTAACTATTAGGAAATGGCAGAAGATAATAAAAGAACAACGAGAGCGAATTAATCAAGACGGTGTAAAGAAAAAACCAAATGAAAGAAGGCTACATCATTCGAGATCAAGATAAGGCACATTTTATAACCACCACAGTGGTAGATTGGATTGATGCCTTTACTCGAAAGGAGTATAGGGATGTAGTCATTAATTCTCTTAACTATTGTATCAATAACAAGCATATGTTACTATATGGATACGTAATCATGAGTAACCACGTCCATCTGATTGTACAATCAAAAAATGGAAAACTATCGGACCTGATTCGGGACTTTAAAAAATTTACTGCCAGAACTATACTTGAAAAAATTATGGAGGAGCCCGAAAGTAGAAAAGAATGGATGCTTGAACGTTTCAAGAATGCGACCAAAACTCATGCCAGGAACAAGAACTATCAATTTTGGCGCTATGGCAATCATGCGGAGGAAATATATTCAGAGAAGTTTCTGTGGTCAAAATTGGATTATATACATCTTAACCCAGTACGGGCCGGCATAGTGAAAAAAGCATCAGAATACCTTTATTCCAGTGCCACAAACTATATCGATGGCAAAGGAATTTTGGAGAATATTGAGCTAGCTACAAATCCTGTTATAGATGTTCTACGAACATCACCATTTTTAAAATATGAATAGATTTCGAAAATTCAACATAGTCATAAACCTTATACATCCTTCCTCAAAGTCGGGAGACTTTGCGGAGCAGTTAGGTTAAATAAATGTAAAGTATTAAGAAGTATAATAAAGTTAGCCGAGTTAAAACAACCAATCATAATCAAGAATTATGAATAAAAAATACATACATATCATCCTATCTCTTTGGTGCGGCCTGCTTTGGGCAGGCCCAACCAACTCTCCTCTTGAGACTTGGGCTGAGCCCAGTCGAAGTAGGGGTGTCGTAGCAGGGGTGTGGCTTTCTAAAAACATAGATATTATCTCAAAAGACTCCCTACTTCCAAAAGTAAAAGACACCACCAAACTTAAGAAAGCAGACCCAAATCATTTGGTCCATTTGCAGCAGATGGCCATGGCAAGAATGGGTAACGCTGGTGAAAGATCTGTTTTCCCTATACCAACGGTGCCTGAGCGTAGCCGAAGGCACAATAGTTCAATAGCAAATACAGAAGAAGAAAAAACACTCCGCTCCTTTCCTTCACTTGACGAAAAACTAGCACAAAAAGAAGATTTCAATGTTTCTTTTGCCAACCTTAAACCTGAGTTTACCCCAGAATATATTTCCACTAATTTTTCGAGAAATTCCAAAGCGGATACCCTTGTGGCCCAGGCCATTAGGGCCTTTGAAGCGGTTAAGGAACTGGGCAATTTTGTCGATATCATTACGGGCAAGCAATTATTGGAGCTCCCGGTTGGACTAAGCAAAAAAGACTCGACCTCCGGTAACCGTGTTGAACTGGCCATTACCCAAGTAAAATTTACACCACAATATGCAGAATTCAAGGCCTGGGCAAAAATGATCATTCCCGTTAAAGGACCCAATGGGGAACCTAGTAGAGAAATCTATTTTGGCGGCGAAGGCATAAAACTTTCCCATGACGGCGCGCTTTTGGGAGATATGAAATTGGTCCTATTAGGAGATCAGGCCATTCCTCTAAACGGTGACAACTGGTTACTGACCCTTAAAGGTGGAATAGATCTTAAAAATGGTGCCTTTGGGGACCAATCGTTCGTGGAGTTCGACTGTGCCGGGTTAAAGTCCATTGGTTTGGAAGCTGACCTACGGATTTCCAGAAACATTCTCCTTCCCATTAACAGTGGTGGAAATTATGAATGTGGCGAGAGCACGGACAATAAATACCTTAAGTATCCTGATGTTGTAAACAACAAGTGCTATGTAGGCGCATCCTTTAGCGTTAAAGCCAATGGGTGGAACGACCTATTGGTAGATGTGTCACTCCCCCAATTTGAAGTTAGAGGATTAAAAGGTTGGGGATTCAATATTAAAAGCGCCGTATTGGATTTAAGTGACAGTCGAAATGCGTCTGGGATAAAGTTCCCAAAAGATTACAACGAGGTGTTGGTACATGGGGAACGAAACCTTTGGCGCGGGTTCTATGCCAAAGAACTAAGTATTATGTTACCCAAGGGAATTGAAAATACCAAAACATCCACCAAAAGGGTAGAATTTGGGGCAGAGCATCTCATCCTGGATAGCCAAGGCGTATCAGGTTCCTTTTTTGCGGAAAACATATTAAAGGCAGGTGAAGGTTCTGCCGGCCAATGGGCCTTTACTATTGCAGATGTTAGTCTTTCACTCTCGAGAAATTCCCTGACCGGCGGATCCATTGCCGGAGATATTGCCGTGCCTATTTTTGAGAAACCCATGGACTATTCGGGATATATACAACCAGACGGCTACGGTCTGGCAGTTGGCCTGAACAGCAATTATAAAACCCCCGTTTTCCTGGGTGAAATGCAATTGGAGAAAAATTCTAGTGTAGCCATAGATATAAAAGACGGCAATGTATATCCTTCTGCCAATCTCTCTGGACAACTGTCCATAGTTGGCAAAATTGGCCAGAAAGAAGGGGAGGAGTCGCCCTCCGTAGAAACGGTCACAAATAGTGGCAAAGGGTTTAATTTTCCGGGTATTGTTTTCGAGGGATTAAAGTTGGAAACAGAACCAGGCAAAAAACCCATCAGTGCAAAAAGCTTTGGATTTGAGGGTGAAATGAAGCTGATGAATTTCCCAGCTTCCGTGGAAAAGTTGGAATTGGTTACGCCCAGTAACCAAGTTGGACTTTCTTTCGACCTAAAAATAAATTTGGACGGTGAAGGGTCCCATGCCACTACTAGTATGCAGGTAATGGGAAAATTAGAGGACGGTGCTAAAATACAGAAATGGCAATTTGAAAGGGTGAAGGTAAATGGAATTGATATTGATTATGAAAAAAGCGGAATCACCATAAAAGGAGGCTTGGAAATAATGGAAGACCATAGTTGGTATGGTGATGGATTTCGAGGTAATGTTACGGCAACCATCAAAAGTGTCAACTTAAAAGTCGAGGGTAAAGCTATTTTTGGCATGAAAGATTTTAGATATTGGAACGTAGATGTTTGGGCCAAAAACGACGAAAAGAGTAGTACAAAATTTATGATAAATTCTATGGTAGGAGGTATATCCTATCGTATGAAAAAGATTCGAGGTAATGAAGATGGTTTTTCGCCCTCCTCTGCGGTTTACCGTCCCAATTTGGATTATGGTTTAAGCGTCCGTGCCGGAGTGGATATAAGCACTCAAAATTCGGATACATTTAGTGGAAAGGCTTATTTGGATATGGCATTCAACAGTCACGGTGGATTAAATAGAATAGGCTTTACCGGAGAAGGTGCCTTTATGGGAGACAAGACCAGTGGCGGCCTTGACAGCTCAGATTTCGGTGCCTTAAACAAAACCTTTGAAAAGGTAAACAATTTTGTAGAGGAAAATAAAGGAATCGCAGATCAATTGTCTAAATATGGCAACTTTATGGGACTTGCCAAAGAATCGATTCCCGTCCACGATGTTGCCGCTTCAGGGAAAGTCGGGGTTTATGTGGGCATAGAAAAGGATTTTGTAAACCAGACCTTTGATGGAGAGTTTGAACTATATCTGGATTTGGAGGGCGTCAAGGGCGGTGGGGAAAACAATTTGGCAGGATATGCAAAAATGCACACTGGTCCCGAAGATTGGTATATTTATATTGGTACTCCCCAAAAGAGAATAGAACTTTTATTCCAGGTAGGAGTACAACTTCGGATAGGGGGCTATTTTATGACCGGCACACAACTGCCGTCGCAATTGGATCCCCACCCTATGGTCGTTAAAATTTTAGGGGATGATATGCTCAACAGCAACCGTCAAGAAAACCAGCTACAATCGGGCAAAGGATTTGCCTTTGGACTCAATTTTGGATATGGCTATAATTTTGATTATTTAATTTTCTACGCCTTTGTAGAGCTAGGAGCAGGCTTTGACGTGATGCACGCTTACTACCCGAATGCAAAATGTGTAGGGCGTCCTGGCCCTATAGGAAACAATGGCTGGTACTCTATGGGGCAAGTTTATGCCTATCTATATGGAGAATTTGGAGTGAAGGTAGACCTAGCCTTTATTAAAGGTAAATTCCCTATCGCTGAGGCAGGTGTTGCCGCAATGTTACGGGGTCAATTCCCCAATCCGGCTTATTTTCAAGGCTATGTAGGTATGTATTACAAAATTTTAGGGGGACTCGTCTCAGGTCGAATGCGATTAAAAGTTGAAGTTGGTGAGGAATGTGAGTTGGAAAATATTAATAATGCAGTTGGTGTTCCCATGATATCGGATGTGACACCCAAGGATAATAGTGACGATATTTCGGTTTTTACCGCCCCTCAAGCCGTTTTCAATTATGCAGCCAATTCAGATTTTAAAGTTGAGTTGGATGATGGGGTCCGAACTTTCAAATTACAATTGAAGAACTTTACCGTTACTTCGGAAGGTGAACAATTGAAAGGAGAGTTGGAATGGAACGATACAAGTGATGCAGTTACTTTTAAACCAAATGAAACCCTGCCCTCAGAAAAGGAAGTTAATGTGGTGGTTGAAGTTAGCTTTGATGAGAAAATAGGGGGTAGCTATCAAACACTGGTTGAAAATGGCAAACCAGTAATAGAAAAAAAAGAAATCACTTTTAAAACAGATCGCGCCCCAGATTATATTCCTTTGGAAAATATAGCCTATATGTATCCCGTCATTTATCAACAAAGTTTTTATCCGGAAGAATATAGCAAGGGATATGTTAAAATGAAAACTCCCCAGAATTATCTCTTCGACAGCGGATTTGAAACAAGGGCAGAGTTTGTTTCTATGACTAGTAATCAAGGCACCCGAACAAATTTGACTTACGACAGATCAAAAGCCACTGTATTTTATGAAGTGCCAGAAGGCATGTCCCTAAATTCCAGTTACAAATTAAATTTACTGGCTTTCCCTCCAGGGTCGAATATTAAGAGTGAAATAATTGTAGAAAACACAGAAACCCTTGCCGATCAAGAAAGCGGGGATACAAATTGGTTTGACCCTTCCACTGGAAACCAGGATACGAGAAACGTCTCCGGTAGTGCCGTAGTTTCCAACAAAAAAGCTGCCAATATTAACATTTCCAACGGAGCACCCAAATCCATTTTGGATTATGGCTTCAAAACTAGCAAACATGCCACCTTCAAGGAAAAAGTTAAAGAATTAACTGTTACCAACAACCTTACGAACTACATATTCGCAGACGTCCATTCCTTATCCGTCCAAGTGGCAGACTATGAATATTTGGAAAAATTGGAAGTAGTTGGTGGCCAATACACCTTATCCAAACCATTGGTTTACGCCCAAGCGATTTTGGACGATTCCTATTATAAAAAGAAAATATACCCTCTTCTATACGAAAATTACCCCCTTGACGGAAATATTCAAGTTAACCGGGACGAAGCTCTACTTGGATTACCCCCTGTCCGTTCCTTTTATATAGGCAATGAATATTTGGCTAATCTGGAGAACAATCCTAATTCATCATGGGTAAAAAACAGGATTCCCTTTGTATATAATTTACCGTATCAGTACAAAGTGGATATGGTCTATTTAAGAGATAAAATCCTAAATAGATATTATGGAAGTGATGGCAATATTTCTCAGTATGAAAGGTACAAATATTTAATTGAAAGCTCCTTTCCTCCCTTGCCCCTAGGTAGTTTTAAGGCACAGCTGATTTACCGAACACCAGGCGATATTTATCAAAAAGGATATGAAATAAAATATGTGAACGACTAGCTCACAACTCATTGAAAAAAAACTAATATACAGTGAAAGGACTCGTTATATTACTCTTATTAACCTCAAGCCTCTGGGCTCAAGATACCGCTTCGGTCCAGGTTATAGCTCGCTCCTTGCCCAACAAGGTAATATTGCGATGGGCAGTGGACCAGCCCTTGGCATGGAAGAATGCCAATGAATTAGGTTTTTGGATAGAACGAGCAACCATTTCAAGGAACGGCAAGGCTGTGGTACCCATAGAAAGGAAACAATTAGTTACAAAACCACTAAGACCAAAACCTTTGGTAGAATGGGAGACCCTGGCCTTACAAGATCAGAATGTAGCTATATTGGCCCAGGCTTTATTTGGTGACACCTTTGAAGTTAGTCCTCCTGTAAATCAGATTGGTGTTGTCTATGCTATAAACGATGAATTGGAACAGCGTTTTACTATTGCCTTGGTAGCTGCAGAACAAAACTATGAGGCTTCCAAATTGGCGGGCTGGGCCATAGAGGACCCTTCGGTTATTGCTGGCGAAAAATATGTTTATTCTGTATCGGTAGCTTTACCACAACAAAATAATATTACCATTAACAATGGAACAGTATATGCTAGCCCAGATATGCACGAAGTCCTTCCGAAACCCATAGGCTTATCTGGTGTCTTTACTGATAAAAAAGTTACATTGAGCTGGAACTACAATTTGTTGCAACATGTATATTCCAATTACTACATTGAAAGATCCAGAGATAATATTTCTTTTGAACCCTTAAACGGAGTCCCCATATTCAATGCCCAACAACCCAAGGAAGGCTCCGAAATATCCATGTTCTATATGGATTCGATACCCAATAACACTAATTTCTATTATCGCATTATAGGTAAAACTGCCTTCGGGGAAACGGGACCAAGTTCTGATATAGTTCAGGGTAAGGCGGAAGAAACATTGGGTTTTGTTCCCCGAATATATCAAAAAGAACTGCCTACGGATAATAAGGTAATACTCCGATGGGAATTTAAAGAGGAGGGGAACAGATTAATTGATAAGTTTCAACTGCGCAAGGCAAACAACAACCAAGGTCCCTTTACAACAGTAGTAGATAATATTCAAAATACAGCAAGAGAAATAACCTATGAAGGTTTGGATAGGGTAAATTATTTTACCATCGTTGCCATAGGCAATAATAAGGTGGAAAGTGAATCCTATTCCACTTTGGTCCAACCAGTTGATTCCCTGCCCCCCACCTCCCCAATTGGCCTTAAAGGAACAATAGATACTACTGGAGTCGTTAATTTATCTTGGTCAAAAAATTTGGAAGAAGATTTGGGGGGATATCGAATCTACCGGTCCTATAATCCACAGACGGAATTCAGTGAAGTCACACAGACTACTTTTAAACACGAAAATTATACGGATACAGTATCAATAGCCAATTTAAATAAAAAAATATTCTATAAGATATTGGCGGAGGACCAACGTTTTAATCGTTCAAAATTTTCCGAAGTATTGATCATGGACAAACCGGATATTATTCCGCCGACCTCCCCTATTCTGAACAATTACGAAGTGACCACAGATGGGATCAATATTTTTTGGATTCCCAGCAGCAGTCCCGATGTTGCATCCCATACCGTTTATCGGAAAACTGGAGGTAATCTGGAAGTGAAATGGGAGAAATTATTTGAATCCAAGACATTAAAAGATTCCACTTTTCATGATTCTACATTGCAAGATTCAAATGTATTCAGTTATACCGTGATAGCCAGGGATTCGGTTGGATTGGAAAGTATACCTGCCAAACCCGTTTCTATTACTTGGAACGGAAAAGCAGTTAAGGATGAGGATATTAAGTTTTCTGGAACCGTAAATCGAGAATTGCGATTTATTAACCTAACATGGAAAGTCAAGGATTTTCATGTTTTGGAGTACCATTTATTTAAAGGTAAAGAAGACAAGGGGCTAAGGCTATACAAGACCTTGAATGGAACTTCCAAAGGGTATAACGATGTGGATTTGGAGATAAATTCAAATTATACTTATGGGTTGCAAATGGTTCTACCTGGTAATCGGACTACTTTCATAAAGAAGATTAATTTAAAGTATTAGGGGCATGAAAAAGCTACAATACATAGTTGGGTTTATAATACTGTTACTGTTTTTTTATTTTACGGATAGTTTAATGGCACAGACTAAGTATAAAGTGGAATATGATATTGAACAAAGTAATCCCATTGATTGGGAGGATGGTGATTCATCCGAGGTTATAATATCTTTAGGTTCTACCGCTACTACCGAAATATATCGTGTAAAGGTATCGGGGGGAGACTACTCTCGCTTAGTTTATGATGACGTAGTTACTCTACTAAATCATGATCCTGAAAATCCAGAAACTGAAATATCTTTTTATAAACTATCTAGCTGTCCAACTGCAGATAGCTATTTTCCTGTCGAGGTTACCGGATCATTTACGCATTGTAGAGATCATCTAACATTTGGAATTCCAGGACAAGGAACATATTCACAACTACCAGAATCAGGATTTATTGTTTATTATGATTGCGTGGTATTTTTGGACCATTATAGCAGAATAGTTCAGCTTTCAGAGTCTTTAATAGTTCCAGACAATTACGAAATAAATGATTGTGATCCATTCACAATTAAGGTCGCAGAATGTGAAGATATACAATTAACTTATGCTTTAGAGTATTCATATACAGATTCAATGGGTAATATAATAAATGGAGAACTATCCGCGTATAGCCTCAAATCTGCAAGCCTCACCTTCAATTTGACAGATATTCCAGGGATTGATCCTAGTATGGATACCCCAATTGTAAAAACAAGAGCTCGATATGTGGCGGATGTCCGTTCTTCAGACAATTCACATTTTTCGGAATGGGTGAGTTTAGATATAAAAGCCTGCTCTCCCGAACTCCAAAACACAATAAAAACTGACGCTACATGTAATGGAGCTGCTGACGGCTCAGTAACCCTAGAATTTGACAGAAACGTAGACTCATCAGTAGGTTATGAAATGCGATATTTTATATTTCAAGGTTCACCCCCCATCAATGCCACGGTAGACCAGCTTAAGACTGACCCTCCAGTATTTCCCAATCAATCTTTTAAAGATCCGTTGGGTATAACGCTTATGCCTTTAAATGATGGATCAGGTTATTATACAGGTACATTTGAAGGCCTAGAGGGTAGCAGTACCATTGACAATGGCAATACCGTACTAAATTATGCAGAATATTATATCATATATCAGGAAGTTCGCTATGATTTTCCAAATCAAGGGGATGTAGATGTTAAAAGTGGGGGGATTACACCTAAATTCACAATTGAAAGCCCCTCACCAATAATACCCTTTGGGAGCATTATTGCTCCCCAATTCTGTGGTGATACAGCTGAAATATCATTTGCGGCGACAGGTGGTGACAATTTAGATTCGTCCGGCATATATAAGTTTCAATACCGATTAAATGGAGGCGAATGGTTGTCCAACGAACTAAACCCACAACCAATTGAATTAGGGGCCATAGCACAAAATGTAGAGGTTAAAGCCTTTTATTCTGTAGAAAACTGCGAAAGTGACCCAGTACCACTTAACGGTCAGATCCCTGCCACACCGCCAAGTCTAAGTTTTGAAAATCCCAACCCTGGCATTGCTTCATCAAACAACTCGAATGATGGGGTCATCAGCATAAACTACGACGGGGGAACTCCCAATTATACTTTTGAATTGGCAAAGGAAAATGAAACTACTCTCGAATTTGAAACTATTACAAACCCAAAATTAATTCACAATAGTCTAAACCAAACAGTTGAATTTCAAGAATTAGGAATTGGCACCTATAAGATAACTATAACAGACAGTAACGGTTGCAATCTCACTTCTGAAAATATTTTAGTTACCACGATTCCTCCCCCGCAGATAGTTGATCAGCAAGTGAATCAAATATTATGTCCAAATGGAAATGATGGGAGTATAACCCTAACTATTTCTGGAGGAGTACTTAATTATAACTACCAATGGACAATTAACGGGGCAATGTCCCCCATTCAAACCACAGGAAATCAAACAATCTCTCTAAACAACCTATCAGAGCCTGGAGAGTATATTTTAAAGGTCGCTTCAGCTGGCTTTACCGAATTTGATGACCCCTCAGGTTACGAAAGTACCACCATCACTTTAAATACCCCCGAAGAGGTTATAATAAATTCTGCCACCCCAAATAATATTAGCTGTTTAGGGGCTCAAGATGGAAGCATATCAGTAATGGCCTCCGGAGGCTCAAGCTACGAATACAAATTGGATTTTTTTGACACTTGGACCCCGCTTAATAACGGCACAATTCCAATAACTAGCGGGGGATTCTATGATATTTATCTCAGAAACCAAAATAATTGCGAGGCCGACCCCGTAATTGGTGTATTGGTCTCTGAACCGGATGAAATAACAGTCTCGTCGACTTCTGAAAATACTACCACAAATGGTGGAAATCAAGGGGGCATAATGCTTAACATAGCTGGAGGAACACCATTTTCGCCAACTGCCGAGGCATATGCGATTTCTTGGGCCAAGGACGGTCAACCTTTTACACCTCCAAATGGATCCACGAGTTCCAATCTAATTAATTTGGAAGCCGGCGAATACATTGCCCAAATTACCGATGCCAATGGCTGTTCACCTCTTAGCAACCTACCAATTGTAATAGACCAGCCGGGGCCATTAGGGATTTCAAGTCTAACCCCATCGTCCGTTCTTTGTAAGGGAGAAGCAACAGGCGGTATAACCGCAGCGGTGACTGGTGTAGCGCCTTTCAATTACATATGGGAACGACAGGATGGCCAATCTATAATATCACCAAATACCCCAACTATTGCTAATTTGACCGAAGGCATCTATATCCTAAGGCTTACAGATGCCTCTGGGGACCCGGAAGTTACTGACACCGTTACCGTAACAGAACCCCTAGAGACCTTTGATGCAATAGTAGTACCTACGGTGGCTTCTTGTTATGGTGGTAATGACGGGAGTATACAGATTACCGTTCTGGGAGGCACAGCACCTTATGAATATGCCATAGATGATGGCTTCGGATTTCAAGTAGGTGATACATTTAACGATTTAGCCCCAAGAACTTATGTAGTGATAGTGCGTGATAATAACTTATGTGAATTCACTACCATAGTAGAAATTATTGAACCATTACAAATTTCAGTAACTGAAAGCATTTCAAACGTTACATCTACCGGAGGTTCAGATGGCAGTATCAACCTTGAGGTGTTAGGAGGAACAGAACCTTATGCCTACAGTTGGACCGGACCTGGAATTACAATCCCAAGGACCACTAAGGATATTGATGTATTAGTAACAGGTAATTATACAGTGGAAATCACCTCTCCAGGTAATCAAGGTGGTATTGACGGTTGTTATTTCGCCCAAACCTTTTTCGTACCAGAACCTGGTCCCTTGTCCATAAACAACATTACTACAACAGATGTAAACTGCTTTGGCGAAGCCACCGGCAGCATTACCACAATGGTAACTGGAGAGGGGACTATCGTTTATGAATGGACTTTTGCTAATGGAAGCCCTATTCCAATAAGCAACGGCACAGATGGCCCTGACATTACTGGCATTGACGCCGGGAGTTATATGTTAACCGTCACAGATAACAATACAACTACTTCATCACCTCCAATTGCGATCAATCAACCTAGTGCACCACTCAATATAACCAATATATTTACTACAAATGTAAGTTGTTTTGGTGGTTCCGATGGCAGTGTTCAAATAGAGGCCTTTGGTGGAACAGGAGCCTATACTTATTCCTTGGATGGCATTAATTATCAGAACTCCCCCTTCTTTAATGGACTGGCCCAAGGTAGCATAGCGGTCTATGTAAGGGATAGTAATAATTGCGATTTTATATCTCCCAATCCAGTAATTATCAATGAACCTCAAGAATTAAGTTTCGTTATCGACCTACAGCAACCACTTTCAGCGGCAAATGTCTCAGATGGAGCAATTAGTATATCAGCGTCCGGAGGGACTGGAAGCCTGGGTTATAGTTGGACAGGACCGAATGGATTCACTTCAACTAATGAAGATATTATTGACTTGGAAGCTGGAGATTACATACTGACCATTACCGACGATAATTATGCCCTCAATAACGACCTCGGCTGTCTATTGGTATCCAGTCCTATAACTATTGCTGAACCTGGAACTCTACTGGTGGACCTGGTTCAAACTGTAATGCTGGAATGTAACGGAGACGATTTCGGTGAAATTATGGCCACCGTTCAAGGTGGAGTCCCTCCTTATTCTTACGAATGGTTTCAGGTAACAAACGGTAATTCTATCTTGGAAGAGGATACAAAAATTATTGGTAATCTCTCCACGGGAGAATATTTTGTCAGGGTTACCGATGCCAACTCAATTTCGAGAGAGTCCTTACCAATAAGCATAACTCAGCCTGGGGTATTGGATATAACAGTAGTCGAATTAACCGGTGGGTTATGTAATGGTGGCGCCACAGGTGCTATAGAAGTCACCGTATCAGGTGGTACCGGACCATATAGTTATCTCTGGAGCAATGGGTCCATCACCCAAAATTTAATCGATTTGGAACCAGGTGAATATAATCTGGAGGTATTTGATGACAATGGTTGTTTTGAAGAAACCACTGTAACCATAAATCCAGCTCCCGATCCAGTCCACATTGCAGATGCTACAGTGAGCAATGTTTCTCAATACATGGCAAATGACGGTAAAATCACACTTCAAATAGAAGGAGGAGCTACACCTTACGCTATGAATTGGATTAGACTTTCGGATAATAAGGAAATGGGAAATACACAGGAAATTACAAATCTAACCGCAGGCTCCTACCAGGTTTACATTTCTGATAATAACGGCTGTAACCTAACAGCGATATATGACATTACTCAACCCGATATTGTGGAGGAAATAATCACGCAACCTAGCTGTTATGGCGAAAATAATGGCAGCATAGAAATAGTTGTAAATCAAGGTAACGGAACATTTTCTTACAGTTGGAATACTGGAGCCTCTACGAATAATATTACAAATTTGGCTCCAGGAAATTATACCGTAAACATCAATGGTTTTGGCAATGGCACTCTAACAAGAACTTATGTAATAGAAGAACCAATTCCATTAGAAGTCAATTTGGGCGAGGACAGGACACTTTGTAAAGGACAGGTATTAGTGCTGAATGCAACTGCAGACAATTCGAATGCCACTTACAATTGGACTTCAGACAATGGATTTTCCAGTTCCGACCCAAGCGTAACGATTAATGATAGTGGCAATTATTCTGTAGTAGTTAAAAACCAAAATGGCTGTATGGCAATGGACACTATTTTTGTTGACGTTACAGATGATGAAATAAATGCCGAATTCGCAGTTTCCAGTCAAGTTTTTGTTGGGGAGTCCCTTATAGCCGTGGATATTAGCTACCCCCTACCCGAAACCCAAGAGTGGATTTTGCCTGAAGGTGCAACTATTCTAAAACAAGATTCGGACGAGGCTGAAATGGTTTTCAATGCACCTGGTGAATACGGAATAGGAATCATAACCCAAATTGGTGAATGTTTTGCAAAACAGACCAAAAAAGTGTTGGTCACAGAGAATGAAGTATTAACTTCAGGAGATGGACAGGCAGATCCCAGAAAGCTTATCGAAGATTTCATTATTTATCCCAATCCTACAGATGGGAAATTTACGGCTGATATAGTTCTTTCCGAACGGGGAAATATCAGTATCAAAATATTCAACTTCGCCAACAACGCTCTTATGGCCTCCAAAAAGGATAGGGGTGCCTCCTCCTATTTAATCCCCTTCGATATTTCAGGCTTGCCGTCCGGCGTATATGCCGTATTGCTCGAAACCGCCTATGGCAATTCCTTGAGAAAAATAATATTGAAATAGGGAAAATAAGCCAAAATATAATAGAGAAAAGGTCAAGGGAAGTAGAACATACAAGTTTTATGCAACCGTAAACCCCCGCTAGCGCTAGCGTCTCGCTCGTGCCGTCAACATTGAGCAGAAGGGTTCAATATTAGGAAACATAACAGTCAATAATAAAGTATGAGCAGAAAATACAAATTCCAAAACTCCTCCGCGGCCTACTTTGTAAGCTTCGCAACCGTGTATTGGATGGATGTTTTTACGAGACAGATTTATTTTTCAATTTTAGAAAAAGCTGTAGAACATTGTAGAGCAGAAAAAGGAATGGAAATTTTTGCATACTGTTTTATGCCCAGCCATGTTTTTGTGTTTCAGTCAGATAATGAAGACCCATCCGGCTTACTATGAGATTTTAAAGGTTTTACCGCAAGAAAAATAATTAAGGCAATCGAAGAAAACCCACAGGAAAGCAGAAAAGAGTGGCTACTCTCGATGATGGAGCGGGCAGGCAAGAAAAACAGCAACGTGAGCAAAAGACAATTTTGGCAACAGCATAATAAACCAATTGAACTATGGAGCGGAAAAGTAATTAAGCAAAAAATAGATTATATCCACAATAATCCCGTGGAACAAGGATTTGTTACGGACCCAATGGATTGGAAATACAGTAGTGCAAGGAACTATGCAGATGATGATTCCATTTTAAAAATAGATAATGAAGGTTTGCATTTAGGAATGATGGAATTATGAGGAAAAGGATAAAAATTCAGATTCAAGGTATGGGCACGAGCGTGATGCTCGCGCCAGCGGGGGATGTTGGTATGGCCTTTTCGCCCTACACCTTAAATGGACACCAATTTAGTAGGGGTGGATTCAACAAACCTTTCCAATTAAATACGCATTTTCAAATAAGTCACGCTACTCAAAATCATATAATGTTTGTGTTCTAAAAAATCCATCCCTAAAAGGATAAATATTCCAACCCAAAATATTACTAGCTACAAATATATTTACTAGATTTATAACAGGTTCGGTATCGGGATACTAACCCAAGGTTATCACTAATATAAGCATATGATAACGAATGAACTTATATCAAGTTTAGTACATTGTAAACACAAGTATTTCTTACAATTAAATGGTAAGCCACAAAATAATGATTATACTGACCTAATAGCTAACAAGAGAATAGTTCTGATTGAAAGATTCCAAAGTGCTCTTATAAAGGAAAATTATAATTTTCTTGAGTCTGCGAATTATGACACGCTAGCATCTATTACCGCTGATGGAAAATATATTCTTACAAATATCCGATTCACCCTAAACAAATACCGTCTTTATCTAGATTTTCTCGAAGTAGACAAAAAAAAAGGAGTTAATACAAAAATTCCCGTCTTTATTCATCCTAACTCAACCATTACAAACGAAGACAGAACTATTTATTACATTATAGCTTACAAATTTGCTGAATACACAAAAACCGAAATCAGCCGTATAAAACTTGTCTGTGGAGAAAAATCTATTGTTAAAATTATAAAAACTAACCATGAAATTGCCCAAGTTTTCCTGAAAGGAAATTTTGACTTAAGACAAATACAACAATCCTTTTCAAAGATTAAGCATTGTAATGTTTGTGGTTACTGGTCCCATTGTAAAAACGTACTAATAGAACGAGATGACATTAGCTTATTGGGCAATATTGGCAAGAAAGAAATAGCTAAATATAATAACAAAGGAATTTTCACATTAGATCAATTATCATACACATTTAGGCCAAGAAGAAGCAAGAAAACATCCAAAGAAAATAAAAGGTTTCAATATGGTCTTCGTGCATTAGCATTAAGAGAAAAAAAGACAATAATAGATACTGCCCCTGACTTCCATGAAAAGGCATGTTTAATATTTTTTGATTTCGAAGGAATTCCTGAAGAAGATTTTATCTATTTAATTGGCTTAGTTGTTCTGGAAAATGGCATCAAAACAAGGCACTCTTTTTGGGCTGATAAAAAAGAAAAAGAGCCGTCTATTTTTTTAAAGTTTTTATCAATATTAAAAAACAAAAGCAGCTTTACTTGTTACCACTATGGCAGTTATGAGCTAAATAAACTTATGGCATTTAATAAAAGTAACAACAACAAATATGAACAGGAGTTAACCCTAATTTTTAAAAATTCCATGAACTTATTATCAATTTTTAATTCAAAGGTTCATCCGCCAACTTATACAAATGGCCTAAAAGATATAGCATCCTATTACGGATTCAAATGGACACTTACTGATGCCTCTGGTTTAAAATGTTTGGTATTAAGAGAACAATGGAATAATACAGCCAATGATAATCTAAAAATACAGATAATTCAATATAATATTGAAGACTGTGAAGCAATGGACTATATTATACAAAGTGTTAAAAGCTTTAATGCAGATAAAGAATCTCGTGAATATATTAGATTGAATAGATTAACTTCTCAAAAATATGCACACAATTCATATAATGCTGAATATTTTAAAAATATTGCAAAGTACGCATACTTTGACTACCAGCGTACAAAAGTATTCTTAAAAACAAATAATATAATTCGAAAAGTACAAAAGAAAATAGCTAAAAAAAAACCGAAACCTTTAGTGAATAAGTACGTGAAACTAGATGGTCGTTGTTTATGTCCAGAATGCATAAGTGCAAATGTAAATAAGCACGATAAATATAGTAGAATTATTTATGATTTGGCGTATATGTCAGCTGGCATAAAAAGATCTACAATCCATTATGAAACCTATCGATTTAAATGTGCTGATTGTGGTGCTATATTCTACAACCCTCATCAAAAAAACCAGGTACCGAGTGGCAGATACGGGAATAACCTAAAGATTTGGGTGGTATATCAATATGTTGCTTGCCGTGTACCCATGAACAAAATACAGGCAACTTTGTTGTCTATTTTTAAATTATCCATTAGAGAAAATACGCTTCAAAGATTTAAGCAAGATTTTGCTAGAAAATATCGTTCGGTTTACAATAAACTGGCCGAAAATTTACTTCAAGGAAACATAATCCATGCGGATGAAACTAAAATTAGCATTAGAGGCATAGATTCAAAGGGTTATATATGGATTTTTACAAATATGGAGACGGTTATATTTATATTCAGGAAAACAAGGGAGGTAGATTTTTTAAAAAAATTGCTGAAAAATTTTAGAGGCATTTTTATTAGTGATTTCTATACTGGTTATGACAATTTACCATGTCGCCAACAAAAATGTTTAATTCATTTAATTAGAGATTTAAATGATGATTTATATAAAAATCCATTGGATTTTAAATTTAAGGAACTTGTTATTCAATTTGGAGATTTAATTAACCTTATAGTGGCTACAATTAACAATAAGGGCTTGAAAAAGAGATTTATATTTAAGCATGTGAGAGATGTTGAAAAGTTTTATAAATGGTTAATACATTCAAAATCAGATTCAGAACTATTTGAGAAATATGTAAAAAGATTCCTGAAGAACAGAAAAAAATTATTTCTATTCCTAGAGGTAGACGGAATCCCTTGGAACAACAATAATGCGGAGCATGGAATTAAACATTTTGCCGCCTATCGAAAAGTTGTTGATGGGCTTTTTTCTACAAACAATATTGATGAATATTTAATATTGCTAAGTATATTTCAAACATGCCAATATCGTCATATTGATTTTTTAGATTTTCTAAGAAGTGAAGACATGAACTTGATAATTTAAAAGCCATGAGAATCACTATTATTCATCCTATAATTCTACATTTAGGATGAATATAAACATTTAATAAATTGTTCTCCCCTTAGCCATAAAAAGTCTATTGCCTTCAAACAATTTCAATTCCAGCTATTTGTGCTATAAAATGAATGTCAAAGAGCAAAACCGTAAGGATATAATTAAGAAATCACTGTTCATTATATTCAATTTGAAAGCATTGGTTTTAAATTGTTTAACCTCGAATAATTTACACCAATTCATCCTATATTTAATTCTGGCTGTGTAACTTAGATATAATTAAAATATACTATGTTAGCAACTACTTCCCCCACTAACAGCTTCTCGCCCTAGCCGGAAAAAAGGTGTTTTTCAACAAAGATTATATAACATACTTATTAAAGATATATTATCAATGACCATAATCAATTGTTGGTAACTATGCTACTCACCATCTTTAAGACAGTTTAAAGATATTTGTTATCAATTAAGATGCCATTTTTTTAGTGTTATAAATTTGATCGGGCGGTACTTTTCCTATCTCTGTATGCCTTCTTTTGGTATTGTAGAATTCAATATATTCCCTTACCATTTGATAGAGATCCAGTCCCCCGCTAGCGCGAGCGTCTCGCCTGCCTGACGGCTAGGCAAGCTCGTGCCGTCAACAGTGAGCAGAACGGTTCAAGAGCAGAAAAAAAATAGTAGTCAATAAAAAAGAATGAGCAGAAAATACAAATTCCAAAACCAGCTGCGCAAAGTCTCCCGACTTTGAGCACTACGAACTATTAAGAAATGGCAGAAGATAATAAAAGAACAACGTGAGCGAATTAATCAAGACGGTGTAAAGAAAAAACCAAATGAAAGAAGGCTACATAATTCGAGATCAAGATAAGGCACATTTTATAACCACCACAGTGGTAGATTGGATTGATGCCTTTACTCGAAAGGAGTATAGGGATGTAGTCATTAATTCTCTTGACTATTGTATCAATAGCAAGCATATGTTACTATATGGATACGTAATCATGAGTAACCACGTCCATCTGATAGTACAATCAAAAAATGGAAAACTATCGGACCTGATTCGGGACTTTAAAAAATTTACTGCCAGAACTATACTTGAAAAAATTATGGAGGAGCCCGAAAGTAGAAAAGAATGGATGCTTGAACGTTTCAAGAATGCGACCAAAACTCATGACAGGAACAAGAACTATCAATTTTGGCGCTATAGCAATCATGCGGAGGAAATATATTCAGAGAAGTTTCTATGGTCAAAATTGGATTATATACATCTTAACCCTGTACGGGCCGGCATAGTGCAAAAAGCATCAGAATACCTTTATTCCAGTGCCACAAACTATATCGATAGCAAAGGAATTTTGGAGAATATTGAGCTAGCTACAAATCCTGTTATAGATGTTATACGAACATCGCCATTTTTAAAATATGAATAGATTTCGAAAATTCAATATAGTCATAAACCTTAAACATCCTTCCTCAAAGTCGGGAGACTTTGCGGAGCAGTTAGGTTAAATAATTGTACAGTATTAGGAAGTATAATAAAGTTAGCCGAGTTAAAACAACCAATCATAATCAAGAATTATGAATAAAAAATAAATACATATCATCCTATATCTGTGCTGCAGCCTGCTTTGGGCACACCCAACCAACTCACATCTTGAGACCTGTGCTGAACCCAGTCGAAGTAGGGGTGTCGTAGCAGGGGTGTGGCTTTCTAAAAACATAGATATTATCTCAAAAGACTCCCTACTTCCAAAAGCAAAAGACACCGCCAAACTTAAGAAAGTAGACCCAAATCATTTGGCACATTTGCAGCAGCTTGGTAGCAATTCAAACAGCCAATAAATTTTCTGTCAATAACCAGAATACCACCCTAACCAGCAGTTCTTATTTATACAACCTACCCTGTAAATAACGGTCGCCATTAGGAATACCTGAAAAATTGTACGAAAGAACTCTAAAATTCATGAATTTTAGAGTTCTTTTTTCCTTAATCCGCAACTTTCCATTTTTCTTAAGATACATTTAACAATTGAATGCCTTAGCTTCTAACTCGGCATGGCATGCAATTAAAAAAACAATTAACTAACTAAAAATCATTTATTTATGAAGATTACACTATGCAAATGCTTATTGCTTGTGGGAACATTTTTATGTTTCGGGCTGGCAGGAGCACAAACGGTGACGGGAAGTGTTTCGGATCAATCCGGACCCTTGCCCGGGGCGAACGTATTGGTTAAAGGTACAACCAACGGAACGCAAACAGATTTTGACGGTAATTATACATTGGAAAATGTAAATAGTAATGCCACTTTAGTTTTCAGTTATATAGGTTTCAAAACTTTGGAAATACCTGTAGGCGGAAAAACCACAATTAATGCTGTTTTGGAAGAGGATGCCAGCGAATTGGAAGAGGTAGTATTGATTGGGTACGGTAGTCAGAGGAAATCGGATCTTACAGGTTCGGTTGGGCAAGTTGATGCCGATCAGCTGCAAGAACGCCCTGCTACATCCCTTAACCAGGCTTTGTCCGGTAAGATTGCCGGTGTACAGGTAAACACCAACTCGGGTCGCCCAGGTGGTAAGTCCAATATCAGGGTAAGGGGTTTTAGTTCAATAAACTCTTCCAACAACCCGCTATATGTAATAGATGGGGTGCAGTTACCACAAGGTAATCAAGCTAACTTTAGTTCAGCCATAGATTACTTAAACCCTAATGATGTAGTGTCCATAGAAGTATTGAAAGATGCTTCCTCAACGGCAATTTATGGTGCTCGTGGAGCTAACGGGGTTATTCTGGTAACTACGAAAAGAGGTCGCGCTGGACAA
Organism: Arenibacter sp. F26102; assembly: GCF_023015865.1. GTDB lineage: Bacteria > Bacteroidota > Bacteroidia > Flavobacteriales > Flavobacteriaceae > Arenibacter. The sequence continues at coordinate 58,614 of NZ_JALKBC010000014.1, forward strand.
GGTAGGGTTACCTACGATGTTGATTATAGCGTAAACCAATACGGTCCTAATAGGGCCAAGGCTTTAAATTCCGAACAGTATGCTATGATAGAGCAACTTTCTTGGGAAAACACGCAAAAATTTGACCCGGACGGTTGGGCCGCTGGGAAATATGCCCAGTACGAGCCTAGGCTTAAAAGAGCCAATCCCAACGTTGCTTATCTGTTCGATAGTGATGGTAATGCAATATATGATACGGATTGGTCCAAAGAGGTGGTACAACATAAATTATCACAAAACCATCAGTTGGGTTTCTCTGGAGGTAATGAAAGAACAACATATGCCATCTCACTAGGAATTAGGGATGATCAAGGTCTTTTTAAAAATACTTACCTCAAACGTTATTCAGGAAGGTTCTCAATTGATGATCAAATTAAAACATGGTTAAAGATTGGTGGCTCTTTGAGTTATAATAACCAAACTGAGAATTTGGCCGATACCAATGACCAAGTGCCGCGTAGAATGGTTGAAGATTATCCTTTTTACCCCGCTCCTTTCCATACTGGAGGTCCATTGGAAGGTCTATATGCCAATAACAGGGATTATCCCTTTGCTGAAGGTACCCGGAATTCGGTGAACTGGCTTGATAATAATGAGTATATCTTAAATACCCAAACGACGGCAGGAAGCTTTTATACCAACCTTAACTTTACCAAGGAATTGGAAATGAGAACGGTTATTGGGACAAATGTACTGACCCAGGAAAACAATGAATTCCGAAATAGTGTTCTGGATAATAATGCGGTAGCCAGGGCACAATCAAGCAACGAAAAGCAGACATTTTGGTCCATTGAAAACTACCTGACCTTTAATAAGGAAATTAACGAAAACAATTCATTGACCGCCTTATTGGGTTTATCTTGGCAGCAGTCCAATCAATTCTTTGTCAACGCAGATTCCAGAAACTTTCCTACTGATTATTTTAAATTTAACAACCTAGGAGCCGGATCTGATAATATTGCGGTACAATCTTTTGCAGACAGGGAAGCTCTGAACTCCTATTTTGGAAGATTGAATTATAACCTCTATGGCAAGTACTTATTTACAGTTACAGGTAGAGCGGATGGTTCGTCTAAATTTGGTGACAACAATAAGTTTTCCTTTTTCCCCTCAGCAGCGGTTGCCTGGAGGATTTCGGACGAAGATTTTCTTGTAGATAATGCCCTAATTTCCAACCTAAAACTTAGAACAAGTTATGGGGTTACAGGTAACTCCGAAATTCCACCTTACTCTTCATTATCCCTATTAAGTTCCAATTACGCTACCATTTGGGGCGATAGCCGTGTTGGTGGAACTGGGTTGAATCGTTTGGCAAATCCGAATTTGAAATGGGAAAAGACCGCACAGTACGATGTTGGTTTGGAATTAGGCCTATTTGATAATAGAATTAGCTTGGAAGCTGATTATTACTACAGAAAAACTACCGATATGCTCTTGGATGCACCTGTGCCACAATCAAGTGGATATGCTACCATAAGAAGAAATGTTGGTTCCATGGAAAACAAGGGTCTTGAACTTGGATTATCTACCAAGAATATAGCTACAGCCGATCTAACCTGGAATACCTCATTCAATATCTCAATGAACAGGAACAAAGTACTTTCCTTGGCCACACCTTCCGATATCTTTGGAGTTGGTGGACCTGGAATAACAAACGAAACCAGTATTATTAGGGTAGGTGAACCCGTAGGTGCTTTCTGGGGCCTTACCCGTTTGGGAACTTGGAATACAGATGAGGCTGCTGAAGCCGCAAAATTTGTAAGTTATAGAAATGGACTTACCATTTTGCCAGGAGATATCAAGTATAAGGATTTCAATGGCGATTATATAATTAATGATGAGGATAGGTCTATTATTGGAAACGGCTACCCAACTGCTTGGGGTACGTTGACGAATTACGTTTCCTATAAAAATATTGATTTTACCTTGGAACTTCAATATTCTTGGGGTAATGACGTAATGGATATGAACCTACACTCAAGCGAGGACAGACAAGCCCTTGCCAATAGTTATACTACAGTGTTGAATGCTTGGACTCCTGATAATCAGGATACCATGATTGCCCAGGTTAGGGATACACGTGCTGGTTATGTAACCAACGTGGATTCACATTGGGTAAAGGATGGTTCCTTTGTACGTGGTAGGAATATTATGCTAGGATATACTTTTGATCAAAACTTGGTTGAAAGCATGCATTTGAATAAATTGAGATTATACGCTTCTGCACAAAATTTCTTTTTGTTGGTGGATGATGAACTTCTTGGTGATCCCGAGGTAACTCCTATTCGTGGTGGTGAGGGTAACAATGTCTTCTCACAAGGAATGAAATGGCATGAATATCCAAAATCGACAACATTTGTAATTGGTCTACAAGTCGGTCTGTAATTAATAAAATTTAAAATAAGATATTATGAAATTTGATATAACAAAACACATTGGAAAGTTCTACCTCTGTTCGCTAATGTTGCTTACAACAGTTGGTTGTTCCGATTTTTTGGATGAGTCCGATCCATCAAATCTAACACCGGACAGTTTTTACACCACTGCCAAACATGCCGAATCGGCTATAGCAGCCGTTTATGCGGATGCTAGGTTCGTGGGAGACGGCGCGGGTATCTTCTCATCCAACTGGCAATTATTGGAGGCGGTTACTGGAACGTCCACAACCCAGACGGCACAGAATTCGGATTTAAACAACTTGTATTCCCTATCTTATGACGCCAATACACTGCATATTCGCAATTGGTGGCGAGGAATTTACAAGGTAATAGCCAACGCTAACCTGGTGCTTGAAAACGTGCCTAATATAGAAATGGATGCTGCACAAAAGAACAAAGTACTTGGTGAAGCTCGATTTTTTAGGGCTTGGGCTTATTTTTACGCCGTTAGGCTTTGGGGAGATATTCCCTTGATTACTCTGCCTCAGAGTGCTACTTCGGAGGATTTTAATCCCATCCGTAGCCCACAAAAGGCAGTTTACGATCAAATTGTTGCGGATTTGGTGGAGGCTGAAGGTACAGGATTAACATGGACAGATGAGAGTGGTAGGGTATCCCAAGCTGCCGTTAAATCCTTATTGGCAAAGGTATATCTTACCATGGCCGGAAATCCACTTAATGAAACCGCACGCTATGCCGATGCCGCCAGTAAGGCCAAGGAAGTTATAGACAATGCTGGACCAATAGATCTTTTTGATACCTATGGCGAGATTCATGATGAAAATCTTGGCAATATGGTAGAACATATCTTTAGTCTACAATATAATGATGAAGTAGCTGGAAACCCTATGGGCAACATGTTTCCAAACTTCCAACCGGTAACCTATCGCGGACCATCCGGAACAGGAAGTACTGTACCTGAAATTAAGTTTTATGACTCCTATGAGGCTGGAGACCTAAGAGCGGTAGATCGTGAGGGTTGGTTTTATAGTAGTTACTACCTCAATGGTAGTGGAGATCTTTTCGATTTGGGTGCACCTTATATCTTTAAGCATTTTAATGTTACGGCCAATGGTACCCTTGGTGTTCCCGGAACGGCTAAGGACAACCTTAATATGCCCATAATACGTTTTGCCGAAGTATTGTTAATATACGCCGAGGCATCCAATGAGGCAACAGGCCCCAACCAAGCGGCAGTTGATGCCCTAACAAGGATAAGAGATCGGGCACAGTTGACAACTCCTGCGCTTGGAGCATTTACCCAGGCATCATTAAGAGAGGCTGTTTGGAAAGAGAGATGGCATGAGCTTAGTTACGAACAAATAACTTGGTTCGACATGGTACGCCTTAGAAGAGTACTGAATAGTGTAACCGGTACCTTTGATAATTTTGTTGGGCATGTAAACCTAAGCTCTGATCAAGCGCTTCAGGAGAAACATTTATTATTTCCACTTCCAGAACAAGAAATCATCAACAATCCAAATTTAACACCCCAAAACCCGGGGTATAATTAATAAAAGACCTTTAAAATTAAAATCAGATGATTTTTAAGATTTTGAGTTCAGTTTGAGTTAATTGGTTTTTAGTAATTTGAAAAGGCAGTATCCAGTTCGGGGTACTGCCTTTTGTTATTATATACCTATGATGAAAGAAGTTAAAACCCCTAGGTGCATTTTGTATCTAGGTAATAATCGGGGTGCTACGCAGTCAAAAAAAATATGGTTTGGCCCAACCGCCATGGTGTGTGCATATTAAAAAATAAGCAAGGCTTATGCCATTCGAATTCTTAAATATGAATTCCTAGCCTATCTTTTTTAAGGCATATGCAGTCGCCTTGGATTTGTTCTTAATTTCAAAGGAGTTGTTAAGCTCGTTTATAAAGTTGGAAGGAAGAATACCCAATCTCTTTTTAAAAGCAGCGTTAAATGTATTTAAATTATTATATCCCAGTGAAAAAGCTATATAACTTAATTTGCTGTTCCTAAATTCCATGTCCTTGAGCAATTTGGGCAACAGATAGTTTATTCTTAATTCGTTGATATAATTGTTGAAATTAGATTTTTTCTCCTGATTTATAACTTGGGAAAGGTATTTGGGATTGGTTTTCAATTGCTCTGAAAGCTGATGCAAATTACATTGTGGATCCAGGTAAAAGTTTTCCTTTTCCAGTTTCTCCAGTTTCGCCATAATAATATTCTTAATGTCCTTGTCAATTCTGGGCTGTGTCTTAGGTATATCCGCAGTTTTTCTTTCAATGGACCATTGGGTCTCCATGTGTTGGATTCCGCTGAGCCTCTCGCTCATTCGAAGCTGAATTTCCGCAAGATCGATAGTTCTTTGAAGAAGTAATTTATTTTTCTTTTTTACCTTGAGGTAGGAAAAAATGGAGATACTGCTTATGATCAGAAGTAAAATAAGAAAAATGATTATCCCTTTAAATTGAGCTCTCTGGGCTATATTTTCCAATTCCAGAATTTTTTTCTTTTGTAAAACCTCCTTTATTTTTCTTTTGGTCTCCAGGATAACAATTTTTTGCTCCTTTTCATTGGTAAAGAGGGAGTCGCTTATGGCCTGGTATAGGATTTTATAATCGTTGGACTTAGAAAACTGCTCTGTTTTTGCATATATCTCACTTAAAACTAGGCTGTTACGCTTTATGACATCAAAAGCATCTATATTTTCAGCAGTTTCAATACTCTTTTCATAATTTACAATTGCCTCTGTAGTATCCTTGGTCTGAAGATACAATTCAGCTTGTACCGTTAGAGCTCTTGGGATTCTGAAACGATAATTATTGTCATAATTTATTTCCAATGCCCTAGAGATATGGGTCAAAGCCTTTTCATGCTCTCCAATAGACATATAAATATTTGCCATATTGCTGTGTACAGAGGCCGAGATATAACTACCGGCAGGAGGGAGCTTTTTTTCAATCTCCAGGAAAAACGCATATACTTTTAAGGCTCCTTTGGGGTCGTTCAATTTGGCCGTCATTCTGGCAATTTCATCTATTTTCGGATAGATGTATTCCGTTTTCTTAAGCTTAAGGATGTAATGCAGCCCTTTTAGACAATAGCTTAATGATTTGGAATAATTCTCTATTCTAAGATAATAGTGTGATAAAGCGGAATTAGCCTTCATAAGAATGTAATCACTTTCAGTCTTTTCGCCTTTGTCCAGTAATTTTAAACCTGTTTCAAGGGCTTTGTCATATTCCCCTCTTTCAGTGTAAATATCTGATTTTAAGGTAGTTATATCAGCGTAGACTTCAGGATAGGTCTTGGGCCCCACTATGGGCTGCAACTCCCCTAATAAGCTCATGGAACTCTCAAAATTGCCTTTTACGAATTGGAGATAGGCCCTGTTGTATTTTGCTTTGAGGTTACCTTCCTGAAATGCAATATTCCGTGATAATTTTAAAGCCTGGTCATTATAGGTGTTTGCCGACTCATCCGATTTGTATATGTATGCAGTGCAAAGTTTTAATAAGGTACGTACCTTTTCTTTACCCTGCGTATGCCCTACTTTGGCAAGTAAAAATTCGATGTCCAAAAATTCTTCTTTAAAACTGTCCTTATTTCTGATTAGACTGCGCACATCATTTAAATAAGAGTTCACAGAATCCTTTTGCGTTTCATTTGCGTTTAAATGATTAAACAACAGAAATGAGGCCAGTAGAAACGTGGTTTTGGTTAAGTTATTCATGGTTTATTTTTTAATACTTTTTGCGTTTGGGGGTTTTTTGTATTAAAGAAATCCAAATTGACAATTTTTTCTTTAAGCTATAAATAAGCTAAAATTGAATTAGGTCCTTAATCAAAAGAGCAATAAAATATTGATAAATATAAATATTGATTTTTAAAGATAAGGTAAATATAAAGATAGGTTTGTATTAATTATGCAAAGGTTTGCATAAAAACCCAGTGTCCAATTTATAGTAATCACGAATTCTTGATGCTGGAAAGTCTGCTGATTGTCTATGCAACCCTTCCATTTACTTCCAATGCCTAAAAATAACTATCTTAGTATAGTCGGTAATTTCATGCCACATTCCCCCGGACACATTTTAAGAGAATTGTAGTACATCAACATCTAAAAAAACAATTATGAAACTAGGAGCTTTTTCAATTAGTCTAGCCGTCAAGGATCTAAACGTATCCAAAGAATTTTACGAAAAACTGGGATTTACAGTGTTTGCGGGTGACCTAAAAATGAATTATCTGATCATGAAAAATGGCAACGCACTCGTTGGTTTGTTCCAAGGTATGTTCCCTAAGAACATACTTACATTTAATCCAGGTTGGGACGAGAATGCCACTGCGCTGAGCTCCTTTGACGATGTTAGAAAAATTCAAACGCATTTGAAAAGCAAGAACCTAAAGTTGGAGCAAGAGGCGGACGTAAAAACAACCGGACCTGCAAGTATTATGCTGACCGACCCCGATGGCAACCAAATCTTAATAGACCAACATGTCTAATTTGAAAATTGGGCGATTTGAATATGTTCCGCATTTTGAACTGCCATTTTTAGATTCAAACCTAACACTAACATTATCCTAAAAAATGAAACCTCTGATCGTACTTCTTGTTTCATTTTTTATAGCCTTGCTCATTCTTTATCTGAGGTCGAAAAAAATACAATGGCCATTGGCCGGACGAATTGCCATGGCCGTAATGTTATTGTTTACTTCCTTGGGACATTTTATGTTTACCGATGGCATGACAGCCATGATGCCAGAATTTATTCCCATAAAAAAAGAAATGGTATATGCCAGCGGAGTCTTGGAAATACTATTTGCGATCGGCTTACTTATTCCAAAGCTAAAAGTCCGAACGGCATGGTTGCTCCTCATATTTTTTATCCTCATCCTGCCAGCCAATATTAAGGCAGCCATGGAAAACATCAACTACCAGACCGGCGAACTTAACGGCAATGGCCCCAACTATCTGTGGTTCCGTATTCCACTTCAAATATTCTTTATGGTCTGGATCTATTATACGGCTATAAGGACAAGTAAAATAACTGCAAACCGAAATACCCTCAACAATAAAAACCAAAAATTATAGACCCAGAGCATTCATTTCATTGCCCATTATTTTAATCCATATAAATGATAATAATGAAAAAGTATCTTACCCTCATTTTACTATGTATTTTAACATATGGATGTGGCCACGAAAAAGTCGCTTTTAATGGTCAAAAAGACTTCAACCAAAGTATTACGGACATTCAATCCAAAAATATTTATGCCGAGTCCAAAGACTTCCCAAACAATACACAGCTGTCCTTTGCCATCATAAAGGACGGGATTACTAAATTTTATGGAATTAAACGTGAGAACGATACCATTTTCACTATTGACAATCATGATGGTGTTTTTGAAATTGGTTCTATCTCCAAAGTATTTACTGCTACCATATTGGCGGATATGGTAGTGAACAATAAACTTGGCCTGGATGACAATATTAACCACTATTTGGAATGGCCTTTAAAAGATGGTGTAAAAATCACCTTTAAACAGTTGTCCAATCATACCTCGGGGCTTCCAAGGCTGCCCTCCAACCTGATTCTAGATTCCATCGACCTTCAGAACCCTTATAAGGATTATGATGAACAAAAATTGAAACAATATTTGACCCAAGTTCTACAACTGAACCAAAATCCAGGGGAGAAATCGGAATATTCAAACCTAGGGGTTGGGTTGCTGGGTTTTGTTCTGAGTAAAATGGATAGCACTTCTTATGAAAACCTACTCCAAACCAAAATTTTTACAAAGTATCTAATGACAAATTCCACTACTAACCGAACCCTTATTTCAAACAAGCTGGTAATGGGGCTGGATGTTTCCGGTAAGGAAACTCCCAACTGGGATTTGAATGTCTTGGAGGGGGCCGGTGGTATTTTGTCCTCTGTTGCCGACCTGTCAAAATTTGCCCTAGCACAATTCAATGATTCCAACCAAGTATTGGCATTGACCAGAAAACCTACCTTTAACCTGCAGGCCAATAAAGCCGACATGGGATTGGGGTGGGCAATAATAAAAAACACGGGGGAGGAATGGTTTACGCATAGCGGTGGAACTGGGGGCTATAGATCCCATATAGTACTTGATATTGCGAACAAAAATGGGGTGATTATTCTCTCCAATCTATCGGCCTTTCACAAAAAAAATATGAATATAGATAACCTTGGCGAACGCTTAATGGGAACACTTAAGAAAGTGGAATCCATTGCCCAACAGTAGTGCACAATGGTCATACCTTAACCCCAAGATATTGTTACTATTATCCCATGTAATAGTTTTTATATATTTTTAGAAACCCTTTGCACATAAACAGACCTATTGAATCCATTCTTTTAGGCCGAGTTTAAGTCAAACATCAAAATATGAAACAATTATTTATCCTAGTAACTTTTATTCTGTCCATCTACAGTACCGTCCATGCCCAAAATAAGAAATTGAATATCATTGTTTTTATAGCCGATGATGTTAGCTGGGACGATTTAGGATGCTACGGGAATACTCAGGTTAAAACTCCGAACATTGACCAACTTGCGAAGGACGGATTAAAATTTGATAATTTCTATTTAACGGCAAGCTCATGTAGCCCCAGCAGAAATTCCATAATAACGGGTAGATACCCACATAATACCGGAGCCGCCGAATTACATACCACACCCCCCTTGGACATGATGTCCTTTCCTGAATTATTATCGAACAATAACTACTATTCCGTTTTAGCGGGCAAATTCCATATGGGTCCTTTTGCAAAACGCGGATTTGATAGGATGTACGAGGGACACAAAAACAATGGTGATGGGGGTGAAGAAAGCTGGGTAGCCTCCCTAAAGGAAAGGCCAAAAAATAAACCTTTCTTTATGTGGTATGCCTCTTATGATGCCCACAGGGAATGGGGTCCCAATAAATTTTCAGGCACACACCAGCCAGATGAAATAGAGCCTCCTTTTTATTTGTCCAATGGAACTGCCACCAAATCCGATTTAGCGAAATACTATGACGAAATTAAAAGATTCGACTTTTATATTGGTGAGGTTGTCAAGGAATTGAAAGCGCAAAAAGAGCTGGACAATACCCTAATAATTATTATGTCGGATAATGGACGACCCTTCCCCCACAGTAAAACTAGGGTTAACGACCGTGGCATGAAAACTCCATTTGTCATGCACTGGCCGAAAGGAATAAAAAATAAGGGTCTTAGTAGTAATAGTCTGGTAAGTGCTGTGGATATTGCGCCAACGCTATTGTCCCTTGCCGGCATAAATTATCCAGATCAATTTCAGGGATATAGCTTCCATCCACTCCTAACAAATCCCGAGCAAACATTTCGCAACTATATCTTTGCCGAACACAATTGGCACGACTATGAAGCACATGAACGCATGGTCAGGAATAAAGATTATATGTACATTTTAAATTCAAGAACCACTCAGCAACAAAACGGCCCTGCTGATGCGGTTGGAAGTCCTTCCTTTAAGGAATTGGAAACATTAAAGGACAAAGGAGAACTTTCGGCAATACAAGCCGATGTGTTTATGACACCCAGGCCACATGAAGAGCTTTATGATTATAAAAGGGACCCCCTTCAATTGCTTAATGTGGCATCAGTACCAGAATATGGGGAACCGCTCAAAGATTTGAGAAAAGTATTAAAGGAATGGATGATCGAGACAGGAGACAATATCCCGGAAAACCTTACTAAAGATTGGTATCTTAAGGAAGCTGGATTAATTAAGACCGAGTTTCACAATATAAGGGGAGAAATGCCAGGTGAAAGTTTAAACGCCACAAAAAATAACGCAAAAGGTGTATTTTAGACTAGATTCCTTAGCAGTGTGTTACTCCCCAAAAATATGGGAAGTAAATGCTTAAATGTCCTAATGATGATTCCACCAATAAGTGACAAAGAATATATAATAGCTTTCCCCATGCCCCAGAAGTTCCATATATTTAAAAAATAAAATTCAATTTAAAAATGAGCAACAAGCAATTGACCATCACCGCCAGTATTTTGGCCAAACCGGATAAAAGGGAATTTGTAAAACAAGCCCTGTTAAAACTAATACCACCTACCCTAAAGGAGGATGGCTGCCTAAACTACGATCTGCACCAGGACAATGAAAACCCAGACCGTTTTTTCTTCTATGAAAATTGGACGAGTTACGATAATTGGCAAAAACATAACAATAGTGCACATATAGCGGCCCACAAAAAGGCTACCGAAGGTGCCGTAGTAGAGGTAGTTATAGGACAATTAACTCCGGTTAGTTAAACATTTTATATTTAAAAATGTAGTATCTTTCAAAGACCACGGTAAGTTTATTTACTGTAGTCTCTTAGTAACTATATAACCATGAAAAACACCTTTACACTATCCCTTTGTGTTATTTTGTTGACGTTTACGAGCACTTTCGCACAGAAAAAACCAATAAAATTGGGAGTCGTAGGCCTCACCCACGGACATGTTGGTTGGATTTTAAGTAGGGAGGCAAAGGAAGATGTGGTCATGGTAGGTATTGTGGAAACCAATCGTGATCTGGCACAGCGCCTATCCAACAAGCACGGATTTCCTATGGAAATGGTGTTCAATTCCATGGAGGAAATGATTGCCGCCGTAAAACCCGATGCAGTGGCAGGCTTTGGAAATATATACGATCATTTGGCCATTGTTGAAACCTGCGCACCAAAAGGTATCCACGTTATGGTAGAAAAACCCTTGGCCGTAAGCTTGGAACATGCCAAAAAAATGGAGGTATTGGCCAAAAAACACCAAATACATTTGCTCACCAATTATGAAACCTCTTGGTATCCTACCAATCTAAAGGCCTATGAACTGCTACATGAAGGCACTATTGGCGATCTTAGAAAGGTTATTGTCCGCGATGGACATAAAGGGCCTAAAAAAATTGGGGTAAGTGCAGAATTTCTGGAATTCTTAACCGATCCACTACTTAATGGCGGTGGGGCCATCATGGACTTTGGGTGCTACGGGGCCAACCTCATGACCTGGTTGCAACAAGGCAAAAGACCTAATTCCGTTACCGCAGTGACCCAACAGTTACAGCCAGAAAACAACCCCAAGGTTGACGATGATGCTACCATAATACTTACTTATGACAATGCCATGGCCATATTGGAACCCTCATGGAACTGGCCCATAGGCCGCAAGGATATGGAAATCTATGGCGTAAAAGGTGCTATTTATGCCGAAAATAAACATGACCTAAGGGTTAGAATTTCTGAAGGCTATAGTGGCTTTAAAGAGGAAGCTTTTAAACTAGGGGAAAGGGATGCTCCCTATGATGAGCCCTTTGCCTTGTTTGCATCCGTTATAAGAGGGGAAACTACCCTTGGCTCTTACGATCCCTATTCCTTGGAAAACAATATGATCACCATGGAAATCCTGGAGGCTGCCGTTCAAAGTTCAAAATCGCAACGTACCATACAGCTAAAAAACTAGTGGTCCTTTAAAAAGGATGTCGGAATAATATTATATTTTGTATCTTACTGTATATTAGGTCCGTATACACTACACTCTCTTCCCAGCCAGCATAAATTACCCTTATGCACCCATTGTTTTGTTAAATTCTAAAGCGCATAGAAATGAGGATTACGATTCTTTTGCCTATGGTACTTTTAGCCATTACAGGTTTTTGCCAGGAGAAACTCCCAATATTGGATATGCATTTACATGCCCTCCCTGCTTCTCAAAACGGGCCACCGCCCACCGCCATTTGTGCTCCTCCAGAGGAAATGCCTATGCATGATCCTGCAAAATCTTGGGCAGAGGGCTTTAATGATTATCTAAAAAATCCCGACTGCAAAAATGCCGTTTGGGGGGCTACTTCAGACAAAGAACTTATGGACAAAACCCTGGAGATTCTAAATAAGCATAATATCTATGGAATAACCAGCGGGTCCTTGATAGATGATTATATGGCCGTTGGTGGAGATCGTATAATACCAGCATTACATTTCAATTTTTTTATGGCCGATAAGACTCCCGAAAAAGTACGTGAACTTCTATCGTCTGGAAAATACAAGGTATTTGGGGAAGTGGCCATCCAATACAATGGCGTTTCTCCCAGTGATCCAAAATTTGATCCTTATGCCCAAATTGCCGAAGAATTGGACATTCCCATAGGAATCCATGTGGGTACCGGACCTCCAGGTGCCGCCTATCTGCCTGGTGTTGGGAATTACAGGGCTAGGCTTCATAGCGCCATGGTAGTGGAAGAACTACTAATGCGACATCCAAAACTGAGGATATATTTAATGCATGCAGGATATCCCATGATTGACGATCTCCTAGCCGTTCTTTGGACGCATCCACAGGCATATGTTGATATTGGTGCAATTTGTTTCGCCATACCCAGAAAAGCATTTCACGAATACCTAAGGCGCATATTCGAGGCAGGATTTGGAAAACGTGTTATGTTCGGCTCCGACCAAATGAACTGGCCAGAAACTATTGAAGTTGGAATAGAGGCTGTCAACACCGCCGATTTTCTGGATACGGAACAAAAAAGGGACATCCTATATAACAATGCGGCAAGGTTTCTACGCCTTAGTGATGCGGAAATTGCCATGCACCACGGAAAAAAAACAAATTAGCCGAAGGGATATTGCCGCTATAATTCGAACAACAGTATCCTACAAAATGTTTTCCTCTTTATGGGCGTTCCCTCCTTCGTCGGTCGGGCCCTTGGCTATATCCCTTGCGTTGCTGCGGGGATGCCGCCGCGGTCCCTAACGCATTTCAAAAGTCTCAACAGCATCACTTGGGAAGTGGTATGTTTATTTGAGACGATATGTAAAAAGCATAATCAAAAAAGAATATGGCCAGTAATATAAAGGCCAAAGTATAGAAGGCAGCAGCCAATAAAGTTTGCCACATGGATCTAACACCTTCCGAGGCGATAATTTTATGCTTATCCATCTCCCTTAAAACAACAAAAGCCATACTTTACGTATGGCTTTTGCTTATTTGTTAATGGCTTTAAACTTTATTAATCTGCCAATACAATTACTTTATTGTTCTTCATTTCAACGGTACCACTGCCAATTTCAAGAATAGTATCGCCATTGGGAGCTTTGGAAAATTTGTTTCCGTAAGCTTCATCCAAAACAACATTTCCCTTAAACCTTACCTTTCCTTCCTGTAATAGGGAAACGATAGGGGCGTGATTGTCCAACATTTGAAATTCACCATCAATTCCAGGTACGGTTACCGCAGTAACCTCGCCGGCAAATAAAGTAGCCTCTGGTGATACAATTTCTAGATACATATTTTTTCAGTATTCAGTATTCGGCATTCCGTGGCATCTTGTAAATTGCCAACTGTTTACCGACTACTCATTTACGCTTCAGCAAGCATTTTCTCTCCAGCTTCTATAGCTTCTTCAATGGTACCTTTAAGGTTAAAGGCAGATTCTGGAAGATGATCTAACTCCCCATCCATAATCATATTAAATCCTTTAATAGTTTCCTTAATATCTACCAAAACTCCTGGGATACCGGTAAATTGCTCTGCTACGTGAAACGGCTGGGAAAGGAAACGTTGTACACGTCTAGCCCTACCTACGGCCAATTTATCCTCTTCAGATAATTCCTCCATACCTAAGATGGCAATAATATCTTGAAGTTCTTTATAACGTTGCAATAACTCTTTTACATTTTGAGCACATGCATAATGATCTTTTCCTAATATCTCGGCAGTCAAAATCCTTGAAGTTGAATCCAAAGGATCTACCGCAGGATAAATACCCAATTCGGCAATCTTACGAGACAGTACGGTAGTAGCATCCAAGTGGGCAAACGTTGTTGCCGGTGCTGGATCCGTTAAATCATCCGCAGGTACGTAAACCGCCTGTACCGAGGTAATGGAACCTCTTTTGGTTGATGTAATACGCTCTTGCATGGCACCCATCTCTGTTGCCAAAGTTGGTTGGTAACCTACCGCTGATGGCATACGTCCCAATAGGGCCGATACCTCAGAACCAGCCTGAGTAAAACGGAAAATGTTATCTACGAAGAAAAGAACGTCTTTTCCTTGACCTTCACCTGCACCATCACGGAAATATTCTGCAATAGTCAAACCTGATAAGGCTACACGTGCACGGGCTCCGGGAGGTTCGTTCATTTGTCCAAAAACGAATGTCGCTTTGGAATCCTTCATTACTTTTTTATCAACTTTGGATAGATCCCATCCGCCTTCTTCCATAGAGTGCAAGAAATCATCTCCGTATTTTATAATACCTGACTCCAACATCTCACGAAGTAAATCGTTACCCTCACGAGTACGCTCTCCTACTCCGGCAAATACTGAAAGTCCACCATGTCCTTTTGCGATGTTGTTGATCAATTCCTGAATAAGTACTGTTTTACCAACACCAGCTCCTCCAAATAAACCAATCTTACCACCCTTTGCATAAGGCTCGATCAAATCGATTACTTTAATACCAGTGAACAAAACTTCCGTAGAAGTGGATAAATCCTCAAATTTAGGTGCATCCCTGTGAATAGGAAGTCCGTCTTTACCTGCTTTTGGCAAATCTCCAAGACCATCAATAGCATCTCCAATCACATTAAATAGACGACCGTAAACAGCATCACCTATGGGCATCTGGATTGCGCTTCCTGTTGCTTCTACGCCAGCTCCCCTACTTAATCCATCCGTTGAATCCATAGAAATAGTCCTTACCGTATTTTCACCTACGTGCGACTGTACTTCCAAAATCAACTTGGAACCATCCTTATTAATGATTTCCAAAGAATCATAAATTCTGGGTAGGTCCGCTCCGGACTGAAATTCAACATCAACTACCGGGCCGATGATTTGGGAAACTTTACCTGTAACTTTAGACATTACTTGAGTATTTACGTTTTACTGTTATAGTTTAAAATAAAAACAATGCTATTGCCGCTTTGTTTTTAAGGCTGCAAAGATATGTTTTCCATTTTAAAAAGAAATTGTTTTTTTTAATTTTTATAGAAGAACTGATGTATACTTTTTGCTTTTACTGAAAAATCTTCCTTTTCCTGCCCTTCATGGCCTTTTTCTCCTTTCTCAGCATATGCTATTCAAAATGAAAAAGTTTTCAAATAATTGCTGATTTTCACTTAATAACAAAAAATTAAAATCAGTCCAATAAAAAAGCACCTTAAAAAAAGGTGCTATATATCTATTTAATTAAGTTAACTTCATTTTATTGAAGCGTTCTAGAATAATTTGTTGGATAGGCGCCTATATCCAATAAAGAACCTGATGCTTCAAAATTTGAACCATAAGTAACATCTATCGCTTTCATAAATTCATTGGCTATCAAAGAATAACCTCTTGCCGTTGGATGTACACCATCTAAAGAAAATGCACCACCCGTAACCAATGCAGCAGTTAAGATAAAATTACCACTGGTAACCCCTCTATCCGCTAATTTGTTCATTAAACCATTGGCGTCAACCAAACCCAAACCTGCTTGAGAAGCACTTGCAGCGATGGTTGCATTAAATGCAGTCGTTGCTGCTGCTATCTCTGTTTGTTCACTTGGTAATAAAACCCATTTATCGGCTAATGGTAAAGACACCCCTTCTACCGAAAATTGCCCAGCCAATGCTTGGGATAGTCCTAGGGACATTAAAAATGCTACTGAACTAGTATTTACCGTACCAATAATAGAAGAACTAGGCAATACAAACAAATCGTCTGCCGTAGCCTGCCTTGCCTGTCCGTAAGCTGAACCAAAAAGATCGGCTACCGTTGGCGCAGCTTCAACTGGCAAACCAAATGATTGCACAAACGCTGGAAACGCAGGACTTTGTTTCAATACTACTGCAATTTGAGCCGATAAATCAATTAAAGATTCATCGTTAACCACAACTGCACTTGTCTCAGTTGTTGAAAAAACAATTTGGCGTTCTGTTGCGTTTGGAACTCCTTGACTCTCTAAAAAAGCAAACACCTGATTCAACTGACCAAATACGCCATTTAAAGTAGGTATTTGATCAGAATAAGCTTGTAAACATTCATCATTAGGGTCTAAGGGATTATAAGGTACCGTTGTAAAATGTGGAATCCTTGTAACATCTGGAATATTTGCCACAACACCTTTTGCACCACCTGCCGTTACTGCTCCGACCAAGGTTGCATAAGTTTGGTTGAAACCAACTCCAGGTGCACCATCTAATGGCGTGATGGCACTAGATCCGTCTCCGCCAGAAAGGGCATATCCTAAAACATCATTAACCCCAACCCAAAGTGTAAAAAAGGTTGGTGATTGTGCAACAACATCGTCTAAAACGCTAGCATTGGGTTCTGAAGCCATTCTTATAAAATAAGGATTTGCTAGGCCTAAGGAAAGGTTGGCCAAGGCTCCATAACCTGGAGCTAATAAATGGAAACTTTTTGCGCCAGGAACACCCATATTATTAAATGGGCCGGTTGGATTATTTAATAAAAAATCTGTTGTAGAACTTGTTGCTTGTGTACTGGGGTCGTTAGGGTCAATTCCAAGGACAACTGGGCCAGTATTATCAGGGCATGCAGAATTGGAATCAGAATAAAAATAGAGCCTTGGAGCGAATATATTTTTTCCCGATTGCGGATCTAAAACAGGATTTCCTCCTAATAAAAGCCCTCCAAAATTATCATTCATTAATGGTTGGGAAAAATTACCGCCACCAACCAATGAAAATTTTTGTGACAATAGATTAGGAAAAGAATTTTGCTGTGAAGCCATAAACAAAGCATTATCAGTGAAACCAGCAGTAAATGAATTTCCTATAGCTACATATGTGGAAAAATCAGCAGAACCAGCAGTCAATGCGGGTTTTGCCTCCTCCTCCGCAACAGCGTTCAAATCTACATCTTCAGGATCGTTACAATTTGTAAACAAAAACAATGAAGAAGCTAAGAATATATATTTTAAATTTTTCATGTCAAATTATGATTTGATTTTTGTTTAGTTATTAATTGTCCAAGATAGGTAGTACATAGACCCAATAAAACCTGTTCCGAAGGCAGTAAAATACTCCTTGCCGGTAATGTTGGTTCCACCTAACTTAAAGGAAGATTTGATGCTTGGAACAGTGTAGCTAATTTGAGCATCAAGTGTATGGAATTCCGGTACAACACCTTCGCCAAAAGTGGCTTCCCAAAAATAATCATCACTAAATCTGTACGCTAGATTAAAGCCAAAGTTTTTGAATAATTCTTCATTCCCAAAAGAGGCTTTAAACTTATGTTCCGGGGTATTAAAATTCAACATAACATCTGGATTTGCATCTCTATCAAAATCCAACTTTGTAAAAGTATAACTACCTCCTAAATCAAAATTACCAAGTACTTTCATGTCCAAACCAATAGAAGCTCCGTAAGAGTTAACATCGGCATCCGTATTGGTGTAGGCACTATAGCGCTGTATATCATCGTTCCTTATAGCATCTATAGAGAGATTGCCATCACCTGCAATACCATAATAAGGTGCATCAACAACTTCTTGCGAAATGAAGTCTTTATAACTATTGTAATAGGCACTAAAATCAACTACAAGTTTATCTATCTTTCCTCTATATCCAACCTCAACAGACGTAACCTGTTCGGGTTTTACCAAATCCGGATTTGAAACCTTTAAATCAGCCACGTTATCCGTAATCTTAAAGGTCTCCACTGACTGCGCTGAATAGGCATTTTCATATGCCGCTCTTCCTGTTTGTACTACTGATGCAGGCTGGCCTGACATTTGACCGGTTGAACTTACATCATAGGTATCAGAATAACGGTTCAAGTTTTCAGGTGCGGAACCAACTAAAATTGCTCTTCCTGCATCTAATCCAATAAATAAATCTTGTGTGGTCGGGTTTCTAAATCCTGTTTGCACGGAGGCTCTAATGTTGTGATCTCTATTAAGTGTGAAACCAGCAGAAATACGTGGCGATATGAAGCCATCAAAAAATTCTGATTTATCATAACGTGCCGATCCTGTGAATTTTATGCTTTTCACATCAGAAAGTTCAATCTTTTTTTGAATTTGGGTATAAATACCATACTCCGAATAGTCTATTGGACCATCCGTATCAGTGTATATGGTACCACCAGAATTTAGACTGTATTTTCTATAAGATCCACCAATTTGAATTTCAGCAATATCAATCAAATGGCTAAAATTATAATTACCATCAGCATGGTAATATTTAGAGGCATCTTGAAATTTAGAACCTGTTGATAAATCAGGATCATTTATACTTTTATTAAATGCAGCTTCAAATTCCGGTGTTCCTGGTAGGTAACGACCCGTATCCGCAACGGCTCTCGCCTGTGCATGTTTTTGATCATCTGTTAACCCAGAAGGATTTCCAGACAATTCTATTCCTGCATAAGTTGCTATATAATCTCCAAACCAGTCTTCATCGGATTTCCAAGATCTGTTAATGTTAATCCCTGTAAACACCATATCATAAGAGTCTCCTGCTTTATCTCCTACTACATACCCCCGTAAAAAGAAATTGTCATTTTTAATTTCCAATTTATGTTGTTCTTGAAAAAAACCATTGATATTATAACGGTTTGTTCCTTGATAAATAGTAGTACCAGTACCCACTTTACCCACGTAAGAAAACTCGAGGCTGTTGTCTTCAATTGGACGATAGTATAATCCCCAATCTGCTTTAATACTTTCTGCGTTATAGTTGGTTAAGTCACCCTCGTTGTAACCTGTTCTACTTACCTCTACATCTGGAATAATTCCCAAGCCAGAGGCAGATCTAATGTTCGTGGAAACTTCATCTCCGTAAACATTAATTCCATCATAGTTATAATTGGCCCTTGTCCTAGATGGATCAAATTTATCTACCTCACTAGTGGCTGCCCAATCTGTCCCTTTTAAATATCCGAAGTTCACTTTTCCAGCAAATTTATCACTGAACTTGTGCGCTGCCCTGATACCGAAGTCGGTATAGGCATTATCACCTGCCGACTTTTGAGAGGTGATACCTCTTTTAATAGAAACACTAATTCCTTCATGGTCAAAAGGGCTTTTACTGCGCATAAAAAGTATTCCGTTAAAGGCATTGGCACCATATAGTGCGGAGGATGCCCCTGGAAGTAATTCAACACTTAGAACATCTGTCTCTATCATCCCCACTAAGTTTCCAATAGGAAAGTTTAAAGCCGGAGTAGAATTATCCATACCATCAACCAATTGCATAAATCGAGTATTGGCAAAAGACGCAAAACCCCTAGTGTTAACAGATTTAAAAGTTAAACTGTTCGTATTTACATCTACACCTTTTAAATTTTCCAATCCACCGTAAAAATCTGCAGCTGTAGTGTTTTTAATATCTTCCAATCCAAAACGTTCCACAGTAACCGGGGATTCAAAAACACGCTCCGGAGTCCTTGAAGCAGAAATTACCACCTCGTCCAAACTTGTCTGTTCCTCGTTTAGAGTAACGGAAATAGTTTGATTATTTTGAGTGATATTTACCGCGGAAGCAACAAATCCAATACTGGTGATATTCAACGTAAATGGGGGATTCTCTGAAGTGTTCAATATAAAATTCCCGTCAAAATCGGTTACCGTTCCAATGGCTTTGCCCATAATTACAATGTTGGCACCTGGTACGGGATCGTTGTTTTGGTCCACCACATTCCCTTTAATAATCGTTTGTGAATACGCCAACATCCCAAACATGAAAAAGAATAATAGAAGAATTGATCTCATATAGTTTTGAGTTAAATTAGTATTAGTTAATGGTAAGATATCATCTAATAGCCAATATACATCAATTTTCAAATTAACAGTACGAAAATCAAATAAATTATGCATGCATAGTATTTTTTGTTCAAAATTTAACATATTTTAATATAAATTTGACAAAAAATAGGTCGAAAAAAAACGGCATTCATAAATAACGCCCCTTTAGGACCATCATTTATGAATGCCGTTAATGCTTTTTAATGGTAAGAAACCCTACTCCACTGTAACCGATTTTGCCAAATTACGGGGCTGATCTACATTACAACCTCTCATTACCGCAATATGATACGATAGTAACTGTAAAGGAATAGTAGTTAATAATGGTGTTAAACTCTCCAAAGTTTCTGGAATTTCAATGACATGGTCAGCCAAATCCCTAACCTGCTCATCCCCTTCCGTAACCACCGCTATTATTTTGCCTTTTCGGGATTTAATTTCCTGTATATTGCTCACTACTTTTTCATAATGACCTTTATTGGTAGCTATGACCACAACAGGCATATGTTCATCTATAAGGGCAATTGGGCCATGTTTCATTTCTGCTGCTGGATAACCCTCGGCATGTATGTAACTTATTTCCTTTAATTTCAAAGCACCTTCCAAAGCTACCGGAAAGTTATAGCCTCTTCCCAAATACAAGCAGTTGGTAGAATCTTTATAAACATCAGCTATTATTTCCACCAGTGGATTTGAAAGCAGTGCCTTTTCCACCTTTGCGGGAATATTCTCCAATTCCGACAAATGCTCATGGAATCGAGTAGTATTGAAAACTCCTTTTTCCTTGGCCAATTTTAATGCCAATAGCGTCAACACGGTTATTTGGGTTGTAAACGCCTTGGTTGATGCCACTCCAATTTCAGGACCCGCATGGGTATATGCCCCTGCATCCGTTTCCCTGGCTATGGATGAACCCACCACATTACAAACCCCAAATACAAATGCTCCCTTTTCTTTGGCCAATTTAATGGCCGCCAGGGTATCTGCTGTTTCTCCGGACTGTGAAATAGCAATAAGCACATCCTTATCCGTTATAACCGGGTTCCTATATCTAAATTCGGAAGCGTATTCCACTTCAACCGGTATCCTGGCCAAATCTTCAAAAATATACTCGGCAACCAGTCCAGCGTGCCAGGAAGTACCACAAGCCACAATTATTATCCGATTGGCATTCAAAAACTTTTCTAAGTTATCATCTACGCCCGCCATTTTAATAATCCCTTCCTTAGCCCTTAGCCTTCCCCGATAAGTATCCAATATAGCTCTTGGCTGTTCGTAGATCTCCTTAAGCATAAAGTGATCGAAACCACCTTTCTCAATCTCCTCAAGATTCAGTTTTAATTCCTTAATGGATGGGTAGGCAATGGCATCGTCCTTTATTTTTCTCAATTTAATTTCCTTGCCCAGCCTAATGACTGCCATTTCCTCATCCTCCAAATAAATGGCATTGTTGGTGTATTCTATAAAAGGTGATGCATCCGAAGCTATAAAAAATTCGTTCTCCCCAACTCCAATAGCCAACGGACTACCTAATTTGGCAACCACAATTTCATCTGGTTTTTGCCTGTCGAAAACTGCAATGGCATACGCTCCTACTACTTGGTTCAAAGCAATTTGCACTGCCTTACCAAGCTTAACTCCTTCCTTACGCTTTACTTCCTCAATAAGATTTACCAATACCTCAGTATCGGTTTCCGATGAAAAAGTATAGCCCCTTTTGGTTAATTCCTTTCTTATGGAATCATAATTTTCAATAATTCCATTGTGGATAATTACCAAATCCCCTGAATTGGAATAATGGGGATGCGAATTAACGTCATTGGGCACACCATGGGTAGCCCATCTGGTATGTCCTATTCCCAGTTTACCGTCCAGAGAAATTGTACTTTGGGACTTATTTTTTAAATCCTCTACTTTCCCCTTGGTCTTTGACAAATTTATGTCTTTGCCATCGTATAATGCTATACCTGCACTGTCGTAACCTCTGTACTCTAAACGCTGAAGTCCTTTTATAATAATGGGGTAAGCATCTCTATGCCCAATATATCCAACAATTCCACACATAACTTAAAGTTTAATGATTAGCAAATAAAAAAAAAGGCTTTATATAACAAATTTAAAACCTGATTATATAAAACCCTTAATCTTTTAGTTGATAAACGTAAAAATCCCGTAAATGGTATTTTTTTGCCCTTAATTGGCCTTCGTGTAGAAAATTTCCAATTTTAATTTTTTACCAGACTGCTCACTTGGCACATTATTACTGCCATATAGTACGGTCCCAAATGGATTCACAGTAGACATTACCGGTATTTCGCCCTCATTACCATTGGCCAGCATAGCTTTTCCAGTAGCGGTAATCCTTATATCCGAGGTCAATGACAAGTTTAGGGTAGCATTGGTAGAATCCCTTACAATCAAATCATTGATATAATTGGTAATCTTAATTTTATAACTCTGCCCTTTGTTGTTCGACCTACTCAGGCTTCCATCATAGTTGGTAATGTTACCGGCATTAAAATCCTCTTCAGATTCTAGAAATTGATTATAAACAGGTCCACCTGTATTATCCTTATTTAGATACAATTTTGACGGTTCAATAACAGTTCCCGCGGCATCCAAAGTATTTCTATCGACATAAAACACCAAATTGGCTTCATTTATTATCCAATTCTGGTTTTTGATCTGGTTAATAATTTCATAGCCGTTGACATCGTCAAAAAGTTTTATCTGGGCAAAACTCCCTGCCCCACCTTTTAAGTAAATTTTTGAGGCATTTTCACCATTGTCCAACCCATTTGTTATTTCAGCGGGATAGTCCTCATTGATAAAAGTATTTACCGCATTGCCAATTGTTGCACCAGTACTACTATCTCTCCTAATAAAATTTAGCACAAATTCCCTTTCTGTTTTAACAACAGTTGCATCCGTTGAACTTGTTACAGCATCAAAGGTATAATTGATGGTAATATATCCTCGTGTTAGATCCAATAATACCAAAACATCGTCAGGAACCGATAAATGAACACCTCTAAAAAAATCAGCAAAGTTAGCCTGACTTAATAACTCGGAAGAACCCTCCTTATTTAGAATGTTCTGCTGAAAAAATTCCGAATTTAATTGAACCCTTATTCCCGGGGCAATACGGGTAGGAGCTTCCTCCGATTCGTCCACATCTTCAGTAGCCGCATCATCTTCCTTAAAAATCAATTCTTCCACATTGCTTATTTCAACAGGTCCTTCAAACAAAACGTCCGAAACATAGCCTGGAGAGAATTGTTGGGACGAATAATACTGCTGTGCCTCCTGAAAATTTGTACTGGGATCTAAATCCCTTAAAAAATAAGTGGATCGTTCTACTTTAAAATTAAAAGATTCCGGAATATTTCCATTGGCATCATAAATACTATCCAGGTCATATTTTATAGGAAATCTATTTACCGCGGTATCCTCGTCCAAGTTATCATTGGTACCATCTCCGTCCGTATCCATATTTAGAGGGTCGGTTCCCAGGGATTTTTCCTGAATATCGGTCAACGTATCACCGTCACTATCACTGTTGGCATCCTCGGGATCAGCATCAAACTCATCCGCAACACCATCAAGATCGCGGTCACCCTTAGGATTAGTTAAAAATGGAATAAACAGGAAAACATCATTTACCGTTTCGTTCTCTTTTATGGTCAAGGTACTGGTATCTGTTTCCGCCGTTTCTTCTACCAAGGCAGAATAATTCCCAAAAACCGGATTCCCAGATGACAATTGAACCTGAGTGGTTATACTAGCTTCCGTTTTCCCATATACTGGATCATTATAATTACCTATCTGATAAACTGGCATCTTATTGGTCCTAACGGCCTCTATTTTCTTGTTGTAGGCAAAAACATCATACACTGCCTTACTGGCAGTAAAAGGTTCGCCACCAACTACACCACTGCCTATAGTCGTCAAATCCTCCTCACAGGACCCTAAAACTACAACAAGAAATATACCTGCTATAGCAGGTAATTTTAATCTGTTCAGTAAGTTCATTTAGATTATTTTAATACTTTGGTGTTATAAAAATTCATGTAAGCCTCCTCGAACTCCTGTAAAGGAACAAATGGCAGAACAGGTTTATCGAGCTTGGATATGTAGTCTTCCAAATCAGCTGGAATATCTTCGGCTGCTAAAATAACAGCATCGGCATAATCCACAGCAACTTTTAACAAATTATTATAATTGGGCTCGGAAAGCGCTTCTATACTTTCTTCAGGCACCCCGTCGAAAGCAATCTTTTTGATTAGGTCTTTGTCCAATGTACCATCAAAACCTTGTCCATAAACGGACATAACAATCTGGCTGTCGGCAAACAAAGGCTCATCGGCGTATAATTTTTTAAGGTAAAGGGGCAGCAATGATGCCATCCAGCCATGCACATGGATAATATCTGGGGACCAATTTAATTTCTTTACAGTCTCTACCACGCCCTTGGCAAAGAAAATAGCCCTTTCGTCATTGTCTGGAAAAGCATTTCCATCCTCATCGGTAAAGGTCGCCTTTCTTTTAAAATATTCATCATTATCAATGAAATATACCTGAATACGTTCTCTGGGAATGGAGGCCACTTTTATTATCAACGGCATATCCATATCGTTGATTACCAAATTCATCCCAGACAATCTAATTACCTCGTGCAATTGATGTCTACGTTCATTAATATTCCCAAACCTTGGCATAAAAATCCTAATCTGGCCGCCATTGCTGTTGACCATTCTTGGGGTTTCGTAAGACATTAAGGAAACTTCGTTCTCTGGTAGATAGGGTACTAATTCTGAAGATACAAACAATATCTTTTTGCCATTCATAAAAGCAATATTTTATTTATAGTGTAAGAGAAAGTGCAAAATTACAAAAATTATACAGATTAGCAGTAATTATAGTAAGTTTGCTCTCTTTTAAGTAAAACGCATGCAGTTGATTAACACGAAAAAGGAGATTAAATCCTATCTATTATCCCAGGCGAAAACCAAAACTATAGGTTTGATCCCAACCATGGGGGCTTTGCATTTGGGACATATGTCCTTGGTTAAAAGATCGATTGGGGAAAATGACATCACCCTGGTAAGCATTTTTGTAAACCCCACCCAATTTAATAATAAGGAAGATCTAGAGAAGTACCCTAGCACTTTGGATGCAGATATTTCCCTTTTAAAAACCGCTTCTGATAAAATCGTCGTCTTTGCTCCCTCTGCCTCGGAAATGTATTCTGGAGGGATTACCTCCAAAACATACGATTTTGGAGGACTGGATAATGTTATGGAAGGTGAATTCAGAGAGGGACATTTTGATGGTGTAGGTACCATTGTTGAAAAATTACTGAGCTTGATAACACCTACCAGGGCGTACTTTGGGGAAAAGGATTTTCAACAACTCCAGATTATCAGAAAACTCGTAAAAATTACTGATTTACCTATAGAAATAATAGGTTGCCCCATAGTCCGTGAAGCCAACGGTCTCGCCATGAGTTCCAGAAACGAACGATTATCCAAAGAACTAAGAAAAGAGGCCGCTTATATCTACGAGACGCTCCAAGCTGCCAAACAAAAATTTGGCACGAAAAGTGCTAATTTTGTAGTGGAATGGGTTAAAAAGCAATTTGAGACCCATCCGAACTTAAAACTGGAATATGTGAAAATTGCAGACATAAATCAATTGAAGCCTGTAATAAGAAAAAATAGAAATTTAAAATATAGGGCCTTTATCGCCGTTTATGCCGGAGATGTGAGGCTTATAGATAACATTGCCCTTTAATTATTAAATCTTATACCATAATATCGCCAAAATAAAATTGGAAATCCAATTGGCATAAATGATTAACTTTGTCCCATGCAAATAGAAGTTGTAAAATCTAAAATACACCGCGTAAAAGTGACGGGTGCTGACCTCAACTACATAGGCAGTATTACCATCGATGAAGATTTGATGGATGCGGCCAATATTATTAGAGGTGAAAAGGTGCAAATTGTAAATAATGACAATGGCGAAAGACTGGAAACCTATGCAATTCCGGGAACCAGAGGTAGTGGTGAGGTAACCCTGAATGGTGCCGCCGCAAGAAAAGTAGCCGTTGGCGATGTTCTGATTTTAATTACATATGCCACAATGGATATTGAATTGGCCAAGAAATTCAACCCTTCCTTGGTTTTCCCCAATGAGGAAACCAATCTTTTAACCTAGTTTTGAAGTCTACCATAAAGAATTCCTTAAAGACATTTCTCCCTATTTTACTGGGTATTTTTTTAGTTTGGTATTCCTATTACATTACCTCCGAAGAGGATAGATTGGAAATAATACATTACATAAAAAATGCCGATCTATTTTGGGTCGGCATATCCGTTTTTTTAGGTATCCTTACCCACCTTTCCCGGGCTATAAGATGGAACTATTTATTGGAACCTCTGGGCTACAAACCAAAATTGTTCAACAATATATTGATCATATTAACGGCCTATTTTACAAACTTGGGCATACCAAGGTCCGGCGAAATACTAAGAGCCACGGCCTTGGCCACTTACGAGCATGTACCTTTCGAAAAAGGGTTTGGAACCATAGTTACGGAGAGGGTCATAGACCTGGTTATGCTATTCCTCATTGTTGGCATAGCCCTGTTTTTACAAACTGAAATTATTTGGGGTTTCCTGGAGCAAAAAGGGTTTAATCTCGTGTTGCTATCCGTACTTCTGGGTTCAGCAATCTTAGGCATTGCCTTAATGATGTATGTGGTGAAAAAATCGAAATCGAAATTGGCCACAAAACTAAAAACATTTCTAAAAGGTCTTTTGGATGGCATCCTAAGTATCTTTAAAATGAAGAATAAATGGAGTTTTGTTTTTCATACCCTCTTTATATGGCTAGCCTATATTGCAATGTTCTGGGTAATAAAATATACGGTTTCGGAAACCATGGACCTTAGTGTGAGCCAATTATTGGTCGCCTTTGTTGCCGGAGCCTTTGCCATGTCCGCCACCAATGGGGGAATAGGCATTTATCCCATTGCCGTGAGCAGTGCATTGGCAATTTTTGGCATCAGTAAAGTGTCAGGTGATGCTTTTGGTTGGATTATGTGGATTTCACAAACTTTAATGGTAGTGGTATTTGGCGCAATATCTTTTCTGATTTTACCGTTATGGAACAGAAACAAATAGTCTTCTATTACCCAAATACCATTCTATGCAACGTTTTATTACTTTATTGGCATTGTTCATTTGCCTTGGCAGCACAGCACAGGTAAAAAAAGAAATATTCGAATCCTTTAAATTACAAGAGCGCCGGGATGTGCAATACTACTTCCCTGAAAGCTATACTCCAGATAAAAAATATCCGGTAATCCTTGTATTGGATGGAGAATACCTATTTGAACAAGTGGTTGCCAACGCTAAATTTTACAGTAATTTTCACGGCATGCCGGAAGCAATTATTGTTGGCGTGGAACAATCCAAAAATAATTTAAGGAATGAAGATTGTGGCTTTGAGCCAGATAGTGGTCTCCCCACAGAAAAGGGAAAATTATTTTTCGAATTTTTGGGAATGGAACTCATCCCTTATTTGGAAACCAAATTCAGCACAGCTCCTTTTAAAATGTTCGTGGGGTATGATATTACCGCTAATTTTGGAAATTTTTATCTATTTAAGGACGAATCCCTCTTCAATGCCTATATAAGCATTTCACCCTTATTGGCGCCTGAAATGGAAACAAGGATACCTTCAAGACTATCGGTCATGAATAAGAAAATATTCTATCAATTGATTTTGGAAGGCGAAAGAAGTGAAAATAGTAATAGAGTATTGACACTGGATCAAAATCTAAAAGGGATGGACAGTGATAATTTGCACTATTTCTTTGATAAATACGAGAATGCGGACCATATTTCAGTAGCTACATACGGAATAGGGAAAGCCTTTGATAATATCTTTGGTATGTTCAAACCTATAAGCCCAAAAGAGTACAGAGAAAAGATCTTAACCCAAGTTGGACCTGTATTTACATATTTAGAGGACAAACAAACCTCCATTGAAAAACTATTTGGCTTTAAAAAAACAACAAGTCTCAACGATATTATGGCCATTTATGCAGCCTCTAGAAAAAAGGAAGATTTTGAATCCCTGAAGCCCTTATCGGACCTTTGTAAAAAAGAGTATCCCAATACCATGTTGGGTTTTTATTTTGAAGGCGAATATTACGAACAATTGGGTGAACCCAAAAAAGCGCTCAGGACATTTGAAAAAGCTTTTGGTATGGAAGAAATAGATTTCCTCACCAAAGAGATGGCTTTGGAAAAAATTGATGCACTTAAGGCCGATTTTGGATACTAAGGAAGCGCAACTGCATTAAAAGGAAAGTCTAAACATGATTTTTCTGAGCCATAATAAGTTTAAAAATCATCGGAGAGCAAATAATTACCATCCCCATCGAATATTGCAAACTGCTGTTCGTATCATTTTTATCTAAGACTATAAATCCCACATTATTTTTCAAACTTCTTACTACCTTAGCACAAAGCTTAAAGTAGATAATGGCCAAAACGAAAACGGCATTTTTTTGTCAGAACTGCGGAACCCAATATGCCAAGTGGGTAGGACAATGTGGTTCCTGCAAGGAATGGAATACCATAGTGGAAGAAGTTATTCAGAAAGAGGAAAAAGTATCATGGAAAAGCTCTTCCCAACCCTCAACAAAAGTTGCAAAGCCATTAAGGGTCAACGAAATAAGTACCGACAAAGAAATTAGGCTCAATACCTTTGATCTGGAATTCAATAGAGTTCTTGGCGGTGGGTTGGTCCCTGGATCTCTAACCCTTTTGGGAGGGGAGCCGGGAGTGGGAAAAAGTACCTTAATGTTACAAATAGCGCTTAAACTTCCGTATAAGACCTTATACGTATCAGGGGAGGAGAGTCAAAAACAAATTAAAATGCGGGCGGATCGCATCCATCCCAATAGTGAAACTTGTTTTATCCTTACCGAGACCAAAACACAAAATATTTTTCGTCAAATCGAGGCCACGGAACCCGACATAGTAGTCATAGATTCTATACAGACCCTTCATACCGATTATATTGAATCTACAGCAGGCAGTATTTCCCAAATTAAGGAATGCACCGCAGAACTCATAAAATTTGCCAAGGAAACCAACACTCCGGTTATCCTAATTGGGCACATTACAAAGGATGGCACCATTGCCGGACCAAAAATATTGGAGCATATGGTAGATACCGTATTGCAATTTGAAGGCGATAGAAATTATGTATACCGTATCCTCAGGTCCCTTAAAAACAGATTTGGATCTACTTCAGAATTGGGTATATACGAAATGCAGGGCAGTGGTTTGCGAGAAGTAAACAATCCGTCCGAAATTTTGATTTCCAAGAACGACGAAGGATTAAGCGGTACGTCCATCGCCTCCACTGTGGAGGGCATGCGTCCACTAATGATTGAAATTCAGGCCTTGGTAAGCACAGCAGTATATGGCACACCACAACGCTCCTCAACGGGTTATAATGCAAAGCGATTAAATATGCTTCTTGCGGTCCTGGAAAAAAGAGCCGGATTTAAATTGGCAGCAAAGGATGTATTTCTCAATATCACCGGTGGTATATCGGTGGATGACCCGGCTATTGATCTGGCAGTAATTGCGGCGATACTCTCTAGCAACGAGGACATTCCCATAGAAAAAGGGGTGTGTTTTGCGGCCGAAGTAGGCCTGGCAGGTGAAATAAGGCCTGTACAAAGAATAGATCAGCGCATCTTGGAAGCTCAAAAGTTGGGTTTCAGCACTATCTATGTTTCCAAAAACAACAAGATAACATTAAAAAACACCCAAATCCGAATTCAATTGGCGGCAAGGATCGAGGATGTTGCCAATAGCCTGTTCTCTTAACCCTTATTATTTGTTCGCTATTTTTTTGAATTAAACATCCTTGCCAGAACCATCATCAGTACCACAACCACTACAATTAAGCCGAGTTGCCAAAAACCTACTTTTAAAAAATTCATCGCTATCATATCCTCAAGGAGCTGGATTAGGAATTTCATTATGTATCGCCTCAATACCCTTTAGTACCTCCTCGCTCAGTTCCACATCTATACTCCCAATATTTTCCTTTAACTGATCCATAGTGGTGGCGCCAATTATATTAGACGTTAGAAATGGTCTTGAATTCACAAAGGCAAGTGCCATTTGCGCCAACGACAAATCGTTTGCCTGTGCCAATTCAAAATATTTTTGGGTTGCCTTAACGGCGGTATCACTACTGTACCTATTATAATTTGGAAAAAGGGCAATCCTGGAATTCTCAGGTTTCCTATCTCCCAAATACTTGCCGCTCAACGTACCAAAGCCCAAAGGCGAATAAGCCAATAAGCCTAAATTTTCTCTATGACAAATTTCGGCCAAACCAACTTCAAAAAGACGGTTTAAAAGGCTATAAGGATTCTGTATGGTAATCATTCTTGGCAAACTGGCATGCACCTTGCTTTCCTCCAAATACCTCATGGCTCCCCAAGGAGTTTCATTGGATATGCCCACATGTCTAATTTTCCCCTCTCGGACAAGGTCTCTTAATGTTTCCAAAATCTGATGGATATTGTCCTCCCAATGATCACTAATACTATGCTTGTACCCCCTTTTTCCAAAATAATTGGTTGTACGGTCAGGCCAGTGCAACTGATACAGATCTAAGTAATCTGTCTGCAAGCGGTTGAGGCTTCCTTCAACGGCCGATTTTATAGATTCGCGATTTATCCCCGTAGTCCTAATAAATTTGGTCATTTCCGCCTTTCCAGCGATTTTTGAAGCCAAAATTACCTTATCGCGGTTTCTTTTCTTTTTAAACCAATTGCCAATAATTCTTTCGGTGTCCGCATAACGTTCCTTTGTGGCAGGAATGGGATACAATTCCGCTGTGTCAAAAAAATTAATCCCCTGTTCAAGGGCATAATCCATTTGCTGGTGACCTTCCTCTTCTAAATTTTGCCGACCCCAGGTCATGGTGCCAAGGCATATTTTACTAACTTCAATATCGGTGTGGGGGAGATTGGTATATTTCATTTCGTACAATAACTTAATATTTTCAATTTAATTTTATAAATGCGATGTAGATCTAATCCAACTCTACAAGAATGGGACAATGATCGCTGTGAACTGCCTTGGATAAAATTATGGAACGCTTCAACCTACTCAATAATGGACTACTAACTAGTCCATAATCCAGTCGCCATCCCTTATTATTGGCGCGGGAGTTTGCCCTATAACTCCACCAGGTGTAATTGTCCGGTTCCTTGTTAAAATGCCTGAAACTATCAATAAATCCACTATCCAAAAAATCACCGATCCACTCCCTTTCCACAGGTAAAAACCCGGAAACATTTTTGTTTCTAACCGGGTCGTGAATGTCTATTGCTTCATGACATATATTGTAATCCCCACAAATTACAAGGTTCGGCTTCTCCTTTTTCAACATATCAACATAATCCTGAAAATCCGCCATATACTGTAATTTATGATCCAAGCGGGCAATATTGGTACCCGAAGGCAGGTAAAGGCTCATAACTGAGACCCCATTAAAATCTGCCCTAATATTTCGACCCTCAAAATCCATATATTCTATTCCAGTACCAAATTCCACATGATCGGGTTCGGTTTTGGCAAGTATCGCCACACCACTATAGCCTTTCTTTTGCGCACTATACCAGTAGTGATAGTGGTAACCCAAAGCCTCAAAACCTTGGAGATCCAATTGATCTTGATTCGCCTTGATCTCCTGCAAACAGACCACATCCGGATCTACACTTTTCAACCAATCCAAAAACCCTTTGCTCACCGCAGCTCTAATTCCATTTACATTATAAGAAACAATTTTCATTTAAATATATTTTATACTCATCCAATTTTGCCAATAATAGGGAGTATCTAGTGTTTTATTCAACCAAATCTTTGTTAAAATCAGGCTAAAAATAGGAATTGTTTTTTGTAACCAAAAAGGCGGAACGATATAGTTGATATTTATATTTTTTTTTAAGTGTCCGAACTATGGGCCCATTTCATTTCACGAGAAGAAAATTAGACGATAATCCTTAACTTTTAGATAATAATCCTTAGTTTTGAAGCTTATCTTTTTTTAAATGAAATCCTCCTTACATCTTCTATTTTTATTAAATTTTCTATTCATATCCCATGCCCAAGAGCCCGTCCAAAAGGATAGCATCACGGAACTGGACGAAGTAATCCTTTTGGATTCCCTTCAATCCGCTACGGACAATGGCATTATAGCTACCAATATTATTGGCACCAAAGCATTTCAAAACTATAGTCCCGTTGACATGGTTTCGGCTATTAATCAAATCTCAGGGGTATATATCCTGTCCGGAGCACTAAATACCAACAGAATCACCATTAGAGGGGTCGGAGCCAGAACACTTTATGGAACGGACAAAATACGCCTCTACTACAATGACATTCCGATTACCAATGGTTCCGGATTTTCTACAATTGAAGCGTACGATTTGGAAAACCTTAGCTCTGTGGAGGTAATAAAAGGCCCAAAAGCCACTAGCAATGGCACTAATTTAGGTGGGGCAATTTTACTGAGCTCCAAACAACCCATGGAAGAATCCACTTATTTTAGAAATAATTTTACTTTTGGCTCCTACGGGCTATTAAAAAACAATTTTGTTTTTAGCCATAGTAAGGACAAACTATCCGTAAATTTTCAGCATGGGTATTTAGAGGTAGACGGATACAGGGAAAACAGTCGGTTTAAACGGGATGGGATTTTATTGGATATGGATTACCAGCTTACCCCAAAGACCAATATTGGCCTGCTCATCAACCATGTGGATTATATTGCACAGATAGCAAGCTCTATAAGCGAAACCGATTTTAAGGAAGACCCCAAACAGGCCGCTTATACATGGAAATCAGCAAAAGGCTATGAGGACAACAACTATACCCTTACGGGTCTTTCAATAAAGCATTCCTTTAGTGATCGATTTAAAAATTCGAGCAGTATATTCTACACTTATTTAGATCATTACGAGCCTGCTCCCTTTGAAATTTTGGACGAGTATACCCACGGCTTTGGATTTAGAACCAAATTTATGGGCCAATTCTCTCTAAACGATTCGGCCTTGGATTACAATTTTGGGGCAGAAATGTACAAGGACGAATACAATTGGGACAAGTTTGAGAATTTATATCAGGAAAACAATGGTGAAGGGAGCCTACAAGGGGATCAATTTGCCAAAAACAAAGAGTATAGACGGCAATTCAACGCCTTTGGCAGTGTTCTAATCCCGATGAGCGATGCCTTTTCTGCCCAATTGGGACTTAATCTCAACAAAACATATTATGATTTTAGAGATCAATTTAATACTGTAGATGACAATAAAAGTGCCGAAAGGGATTTTGACCCCATCCTTTTGCCAAGCCTTAACCTTAACTACAGCTTTCCAAAGGGAAATACTCTTTATGCCAATATTAGCCGTGGGTTTTCCAATCCTACCCTAGAGGAAACCTTAACCCCCGACGGGGTTATAAACCCGGATATTGCCCAGGAAACCGGGATTAACTATGAAATTGGCTCTAAATTATTCTTTCTAGACAACAAATTAAACCTCATCTTCGCCCTGTATAGAATGGATATCAAAAATTTATTGGTTGCCGAACGAATAGGGGAAAACCAATATGTTGGTAAAAACGCAGGAAAGACCAAACACCAAGGGGTGGAATTGGAGGCGGAATACCGTTGGGATATAGCCCCAAATTTCAAAATAGCGCCTTTTATCAGCTATACCTATAACGATCATAGTTTTGTAACCTTCGTAGACGAGGACAAGGACTATTCAGGAAACCCTCTGACCGGAGTACCCGAACACAGATTAAATTCTGGTTTCCAGGCGCAGTTGAACAACCAATTTTATTGGAATGCCACCCATCAATATGTGGGGGAAATTCCTCTAAGGGATGACAATAGCCTATATAGTGATGCGTATAATGTTTTGAACAGTAAGCTAGGGTACAAAAATAAATTGGGCAAAAGGCTGTCTTTGGATGTAGCTGTTGGTATAAACAATATCATTGATGTCAATTATGCCCAGTCCGTACTGATAAACGCAACAGGATTTGGAGGCGCCGAGCCTAGGTACTACTATCCTGGAAACGGCAGGAATTTCTATGGAAGCTTGAGGCTAGGGTATTCATTGTAAATAATTAAGGTCCAAAAAGTGGCTTTACTTTAGTAAGTAAAGCCACTTTTTGGACCTTTAATATTTTCTTTAATTTCAAAATTAGAGCATTCGCTGTAGCCAAGTTTTCATGTCCACTTCCTTATGGATAATTGACTTTACATCGGCGATTGCAACACGTTGTTGTTCCATTGTATCCCTATGACGTATGGTAACCGTATTATCCTCTAGGGATTGGTGGTCCACGGTAATGCAAAACGGGGTGCCATTGGCATCTTGCCTTCTGTAACGTCGTCCTACAGCATCCTTTTCATCATATACAACATTAAAATCCCACTTAAGATCATCTATAATTTCTTGGGCCAATTCCGGTAAACCGTCCTTCTTCACCAATGGAAAAACTGCTGCCTTATTAGGAGCTAGAACCGCAGGCAATTTAAGAACTGTTCTAGTGGTATTATTTTCCAATTCCTCTTCTACCAAAGAGTTTGAAAATACAGCCAAGAACATACGATCCAAACCTATAGAAGTTTCAACCACATAGGGCACATAGCTTTCATTAAGTTCAGGATCAAAATATTGTAATTTTTTACCAGAGAACTTTTCGTGGCTACCAAGGTCAAAATCAGTTCTAGAATGTATCCCTTCCAACTCCTTAAATCCAAAAGGGAATTTAAATTCTATATCGGCGGCGGCATCGGCGTAATGTGCCAATTTCTCATGGTCGTGGAATCTGTAGTTTTCCGCACCTAACCCTAAAGACAAATGCCAGGCCATCCTTTTTTCCTTCCAGGTTTCATACCATTCCTTTTGCGAGCCAGGACGAATAAAAAATTGCATTTCCATTTGTTCAAACTCCCTTTGACGAAATATAAACTGCCTTGCAACAATCTCGTTCCTGAAAGCCTTACCAACCTGTGCTATACCAAATGGAATTTTCATTCTTCCGGTCTTTTGGACATTCAGGAAATTAACAAAAATACCCTGGGCAGTTTCGGGCCTAAGATATAGATTCATTGCGCTATCGGCAGAGGCACCCAATTTGGTGCCGAACATTAAATTAAATTGCTTGACATCGGTCCAATTTCTTGATCCGGATACAGGACAGGCTATTTCCAATTCCTCTATCAAGTTTTTCACATCTACCAAATCCTCTTTCTCCAAGGATTTTCCCAATCGCTTTAAAATGGTCGTTATCTGTTCTTGGTAACCTACCACCCTTGGATTGGTTTCCAAAAATTGCTTTTTATCGAAAGAATCACCAAATCGCTTATGGGCCTTGGCAACTTCCTTGTCTATTTTAGCTTCAATTTTAGCAGTATAGTCCTCCACCAAAACATCTGCACGATATCTTTTTTTGGAATCTTTATTATCGATCAATGGATCATTAAAAGCATCTACGTGTCCCGAGGCCTTCCATACGGTAGGGTGCATAAGTATTGCCGAATCCAGCCCTACAATATTATCGTTCATCTGAACCATGGCTTTCCACCAATATTCACGGATGTTCTTTTTTAACTCAGCACCGTTTTGGGCATAATCGTATACGGCACTAAGTCCGTCGTAAATTTCGCTGGATTGGAAAACGTATCCATACTCCTTTGCATGCGAGATTACTTTTTTAAAATCGTCTTCTTGTTTCACCATTTGGCAAAAATATAATAATAGTAGAAAAGGTGGAGATTTATTTTAATTGAAATTCCGAAGTCGCCAATAATTTTTCATTCTCGAAAACATTAAGGGTGTAAGTTCCTTCACCCAAAGATCCCTCAGGTACTGAAATGGCATCGCAAACACTAAATTCCTGACCCATAAAAACTAGTTCTACACGTTTGCTATAAACATTGCCATTTACGGAAATAGTATTGGCGTTATCCTCGATCACCCCCATATTAGGTCCCAAGAACTGAAAGTAAATTACCCGTTCTTCATTTTTGGAATTGGGATTCCCCATAATGGTAACACAACCTCTTAGTTTGGATATGATATTGGCCTTATTAGTCTTAATATGTTTTCCTGATCGAAATCGAAATCCACTACCTTCGGAATTTTCCAATTTAAGATAGCTTTTGGTCTTAAGTTCTTGACTAAGTTCCCTGTTCTTCCTTCTTAGCAAAGCCTCGGCTTCTGCCAATGAACTGCTCTTTCCCCTAAGGTCTTCGATCATCTTCCTGGTTTCCTCATATTTGTTGCCAAGGAGCATGTTGTTATATTTTAGGAAATTGTTCTTGAGCTTAAGGCTATCATTTTTGGCCTCAAGTTTTCTAAGTTCGGTTTTATATTCCTTCAATTTTTCAACCGTGAAATTCAAACGGCCAACAGAATCCAACAATTGTTGCACCCTATATTTGGAATCTTGCAATTCAATTTCATTGACCTCATTAAGGGCTGAAAGTCGATCCACATCAGATTTCATCAAGGTAAGGTCCTTAACCAACAATTCTTTCTCCTGCTCCAAAAAACTAATACGACTTTTGGATTGGGCATAACTATAATAGAAGGCAATGAGAATACCTAATATAATAGCTGCCAAAGCGGCAAGTATTATCTTATAATTAAATTTGTTATCTTCAGTATCCATCTAAAAGCATGCGTATTAAGTAGGTTAATAGTAATCAAGATTTGTGTATTCCAAGATTTCAAATATACTAAACGATATCAACACGATCCTCGTGCCAAGGCTATGTTTTGGATGTAATGCCCCATTATATAGAGGAGAAGAACATGTTTGTACCGTTTGTCGGAATCAATTACCACTCACCGAATATACATTTAACGCAGAAAACCCTGTTGACCGTATTTTTTACGGAAGAATTAACATAATCAAGGCCAGTGCTTTCCTGTTTTTTACCGAAAAAGGAATCGTAAAGAGTATTATCCACTATTTAAAATACAAAAATCAAGAACAAATAGGGTCTTTTTTAGGGGATTGGTATGGCCATATTTTGAAGGAAAACAATTTCCTGAACCAAATTGATTTCGTAGTCCCCGTTCCCCTACATCGAAAAAAATTAAGAAAAAGAGGCTACAACCAAGTAGCACTATTTGCCAAACAGATCGCAGCGCATATTGATGCCCAATACATAGACCACGTACTAATTAAAACTGCCAATACCAGGACGCAGACCAAAAAGTCCAGAATACTGAGGTGGCAAAACAAACAAGCACTGTACGTTCTAAGCGATCAAGAAATATTCAGCAATAAGAATATTCTATTAATAGACGATGTTATTACCACAGGGGCAACCATGGAAGCCTGTGCCACTGCATTATCCAAAACGAAGGGAATAAATATTTATATTGCCTCCATGGCCGTGGTTCCTTAATTTTACAATTCTACAAATTAGTTGTTACTTTGTTGAACATTTTCATGACTGCTATGATTCAACGCATTTTAGGGTTTTTATTTTTGCTATTAACGGTCTCGGCCCTCGTCCAATGTGCGCGTAGAGGTACGCCCACAGGAGGCGATAAGGATGTTACCCCGCCCAAGTTAATAAGGGCAGAGCCAAAGAATATGTCCATAAACTTTAAGGCCAATAAAATTCGATTATATTTTGACGAGTATGTTAAACTTAAGGATATTGAAAAGCAGCTCATAGTTTCTCCGCCTTTGAAATACACCCCCGTGATCACTCCCCAGGGATCGGCCAATAAATATGTGGAGATCACCCTTAAGGATACCCTAAAAGAAAATACAACCTACACTTTCAATTTTGGCCAAAGTATAATTGACAATAATGAAGGCAACCCCAATCGAAATTTGACTTATGTTTTTTCTACGGGGGATTATATAGATTCCCTTACCGTCTCTGGGGTAGTAAAGGATGCCTTTAACAAGGATGCCGATACTTTTATAAGTATTATGCTCTACGAATTAGATAGCACTTATACCGACTCCACTATCTATAGGCAACCGCCTAATTACATTACCAATACCTTGGACAGTACTCCTATTTTTCACCTAAAAAATCTTAAGGAAGGAAAATATGCGATTTTCGGGGTCAAGGATGAGGCCAAAAACAACATCTTTAATCAAAAGGTCGATAAAATTGCCTTCTTAAAAGACACTATTAATCTACCTACCGATTCTATTTATCTACTTACAATGTTCAAGGAAATGCCGGATTACAGTATTTCTGTCCCGAATTTTGCCGCTAAAAACAAAATTATTTTTGGATATCAGGGCAATGCCAAGGAAATCTTAATCTCCCCTTTAAGTGTAATACCGGATACGGTTAAAACCAAAATCACCAAGGAGCGGGACAAAGACACACTTAACTATTGGTTTACTCCCTTTAATGTGGATTCACTAGTTTTTACAGTGGCCAATGATAAGGAAAAGCTTATAGATACCTTTACCGTAAAAACAAAAAAGGTATCCATGGACACCCTAATATTACAAGCCAACCAAAGAGGATCCCTAGAATTTGGAAGACCTTTTTATATTGGCGCCAATACTCCTATCTCAAGTCTGGACAGTTCAAAAATAAGCATGTTTCGAAAAGATTCTTCCCAAGTGGAATTTGCTTTGAAACTGGATTCCTTAGGTAACAAAATTGATTTTGATTTTGAAGTCGAGCCCAATGAAAATTACGCTCTGGAACTTCTCCCAGGGGCGATAATGGATTTTTTTGGCACCGAAAACGATACCCTATCCTACAAACTCTCCACCAAAAGCTATGCAGATTTCGGAAATTTGAGACTTACTTTGGATGGCACAGTTACTTATCCTTTAATAGTTCAATTAACGGATGAGAAAGGGAAAACAAAAAAAGAAATGTTCGCTACCGAGCCCCAAACCTTCGAATTCAGCAATATTGACCCAGCAAAGTATCTGATTCGAGTAATATTCGACAGCAATGGCAACCAAAAATGGGACACAGGAAACTATCTTCAACAACTACAGCCAGAAAGAGTGATCTACTACCCTAATATCTTGGAGGTAAGGGCCAACTGGGAATTGGAACAAACCTTTACCCTCTCAAACTAAAATGGTCGCGATCCTCCAAAAACTTTAATTTTTCCCTGGCTTCGGAAATATGTTTTTTATTTATTGTGGCATAAAGTACCGTTTCCTCCTCCGAAAAAACGACCAGGTCGCCCAAAACATCAATTACAGTGGAATGGCCAGGATAATTATGTCCGGTATTATCAACCCCCGTCCTATTTACACCGATTACGTAAGCCATATTTTCAATTGCCCTAGCCTTTAAAAGCGCGTCCCAAGCATTTATTCTTGGTGTTGGCCAATTGGCCACATAAATCAGAACATCGTAATTCTCTGTATTCCTAGCCCATACAGGAAAGCGGAGATCGTAACAAATAAGGGGACAGATCCTAAATCCTTTATAGTCAATTATAATCCTTTCTTCCCCTCTATTATAAATTTTATCCTCACCAGCGAGCGTAAAGGTATGTCTCTTGTCATAATGACTCAATTTTCCATTGGGCTCCACAAACCAAAGTCTGTTATAATAATGACCATCAGCAAAAAAGACTATGCTGCCGGTTAAGGCAACATTTTTTTTCTCTGCTTCCTTTTGCATCCACTTAACCGTTTTATCCCCTTCTTCCTTTGCTATATTTTGAGGGTCCATTGTAAAGGCTGTGGTGAACATTTCCGGGAGGACGATCAAATCGACATCAGAGGTAATAGAATCTAATTTATTCGAAAAGATTTCCCTGTTCCTTTCTGGGTTTTCCCAAACCAGGGAAGATTGAATAATTGCTACTTTCAGTTCCATTTGAATTTCCTATTGCCCTAATCAAAATATGCTTACGGATTATTCTAAGTTGACATTTTGGACCAATTCTTTAATTCATTTAACAAGCGCGCACTGCTCCCGTACATCCATGAATCCATTTTAGGCCTTTTCCAACAAAGCAATTAATGATGGCGCCCCTTGTTCTTTTGCATGATCCAACGCTGTAAGACCACGTACATCTTTCATGGTGGCATCTGCACCTTTGTCTAAAAGCATTTTTGCAATTTCTTCCCTATTAAATGTTGCGGCATAGATAAGACAGGTAGCTCCCATAGTATTGCGTTCATTTACATTGGCCCCCCTATCTATTAATTTTTTGGCCACATCCGTATAACCCTTAAAACAAACGCCCATCAAAGCCGTATTGCCAGTGGCATCTTTAGCATTAATTTTGGCCCCACTATCCAATAGAAGATCGGTAATTTCCTCCTGGTCGTAATAGGTAGATAAAATTAGTGGCGTAGACCCCCTTTGATCCTTGCTGTCCAGCAGAATGGGATTCTTCTTCAACATGGCACTCACCTCATCAAAGTTCCCATTTCTAATTTCGTTAAAGAAGAATTCGTTCATAGTTAATTTCCATTAGTTAAATGTATAAAAAAATCAGCCATCCCAACCAATCGAAATCGCTGTTTCGAATATAAAATTACTTTTTACGGAAGATTTGCCAGATAGTGGCTGACTATGACATTTATCCCTGCATTGCGTGATAAGGCCATGAATTATCAATATTATTGACAACGGATAAATTGCCCCTTTCCTAGTCAGGGGTAGAATACAATTCCTGTTTTACCGTGCCAATTTTGGAACAAATTGTTATCCTCCTTTATCACTGTAACACTTTAACAGTATTTTTGAACTATTTATCGTTTGAAGAGGGTACAGCTATGAAGATTGTTAATCTTTTTTGCTATTTTTAGAAGCTCGGGACATGCTGCATGCAAGATTAATGTTGAGGTTTTGGCTATGGATATATGGTGAAGTTGAATTCAATAATAGTCCAATGGATTCAGTATTAACAAAACTATAGATTAAAATTATTGTTTACTATATTTTTAGCTTTTTACATCCGTAATTTGTTGCTTTACACCCTGTAGGTTAATCCTATTTTTTAATGATGATGAAAATGATAAAAGTATAGCACTTGGAAACACTAACACCTGTAATATCTATTGAAGAAGCGCCAATTTCACTTTCGGTCTTGGACTGCGAACTGCGTTTTATTAGTTGCTCTCACTATTGGTCCCAGGAATTCGGAATTTCCCGTGAAAATATAGTGGGGAAGTCTTTTTTCGACATTGTTCCCAATGCCCCTACCGAATTAAGACAAGTCCTTGAAAATGGTTGTAACATTACCAAAAAATTAATAGAGGAACATAGGCATATACTAAGTAATGGAAGTACCAAATGGTACAAATGGCATATTAAACCATGGAAACAGCAGGACGGAAATATTGGTGGATTAATAATTACCAGCAACAATATTACCAAGGCTAAACGTACTAAAGAGCTCTTGATTGCAGCCGAAAACGTGGCAAAAATGGGAGGTTGGGATTTGGATATGATTACCAATACCATTCATTGGTCACATATTACCAAAGAAATACATGAAGTTCCCATGGACTATATCCCCTCTCTGGAAACAGGAATAAATTTTTATAAGGAAGGGGAACATAGGGAAAATATAACCAGATTAATCCAAAAAGCCATAGATTACGGAGAAGCTTGGGATACTGAATTGCAGATTGTAACTGCAAAAGGCAGGGAACTGTGGATTAGGGCCAAAGGAATGCCAGAATTTGTTAATGGCAAATGTGTCCGGCTCTATGGACTTTTTCAGGACATAGATAAGAAAAAGAATGCCGAAATAAAAAATGCCCAAATTAAGGAAAGACTGGATATGGCCACGGAAATTGCCAATATCGGTATTTGGGAAATGGATTTTATTACAGATACTCTGGAATGGAACAATGAGATGTACGAACTATATGGTGTAAAACGTGAAGATTTCGTTGGAGCTTACGATACTTGGAAAGCCTTCGTGCATCCTGATGATAAGGTGAGATGCCAGCAAGAAGTGGAAATGGCACTAGCAGGGATAATGGATTTTAAAACGGAATTTAAAATAATTCAACCCAATGGTACTATTA
The DNA here is from genome assembly GCF_023015865.1 of Arenibacter sp. F26102. Lineage (GTDB taxonomy): Bacteria > Bacteroidota > Bacteroidia > Flavobacteriales > Flavobacteriaceae > Arenibacter. Next base: position 101,003 of record NZ_JALKBC010000014.1, read on the forward strand.
AACATATAAGGGCCAATGCAGGGGTATTCAAAAATGAAGTTGGAAAAATAGTAAAAATGATCGGGACCAACTGGGATATTACAGACCAGATAAACACGCAATTGAAATTGGACAAAAGCAAGGAATCCTTCAAGGGATCTTTTGAATCTTCGGCCGTGGGAATGGCCCTGGTTGCCAAGGATGGTTCTTGGATCGATGTAAATGACAGTCTGTGTATTAGTTTAGGATACACCCGAAAAGAACTATTGAAACTTACTTTTCAGGATATTACCCATCCACACGATATAGACAATGACTTAAACCATTTACAGCCACTATTGGATGGCAAGGGCGATAGCTACCAAATTGAGAAACGGTATATTCACAAAGAAGGACATATTGTATATGTCGTATTAACGGTTACAGCGGTAAAGGATATAGAAGGAAATCTTTCGCATTTTATTTCACAGGTTATGGATATTTCCAGTAAAATTGAATCCAAGAAGAAATCCGAGGAATTGTTGGGAATAACCAAAAATCAAAATAACAGCTTACTTAATTTTGCCCATATAGTTTCCCATAACCTGCGTTCCCATTCTTCCAATCTAGCTATGTTGTCCAATTATCTTATTCATGAGGAAGAGGAAAATGAAAGAAAAGTCATTGAAAAAATGATAAAAGATGCTTCAGAAAGCCTGAGTGAGACAGTTGCCCATTTAAATGATGTTGTTCAAATAAATACCGGGGCAAAAGATCAATTGAAGGAGGTAAACTTAAGCAGTACCATTAAAAATGTAGAAAAAAATATCACTGCTCTACTAAGTGAAAAAAATGTTGAATGTGACATTAAGATCGACCCAACCTACAACGTAAAGGCCGTACCAGCCTATCTAGACAGTATATTCTTAAACCTTTTCACGAATAGTATAAAATACAGCAGCCCTGAAAGGCAACCAAAAATTACAATTTCATCAAAGAAAAAAGGAAAGACCGTAATCTTGGATTTTAAGGATAATGGATTGGGAATAAATCTTGAAAGGCATGGGGAAAAACTTTTTGGGATGTACAAAACCTTTCATGAACACGAAGAAGCGAAGGGCATAGGATTGTTCATTACTAAAAACCAAATTGAAGCTATGGACGGAAAAATTGAAGTGGAAAGTGCGGTGGACCAAGGTACCATATTCAGGGTTACCCTAGTTTCGGAATAAAAAAATGAATAGAAATGTAAAACTATAACAAGATGGGAAGGTTCAAGAAAGGTTGTATTATAGATGATGATCCTATTTCTGTTTTCGGGATAAAAAAGTCCATGAAGGATATCGACTTTTGTGACCATGTTGTGGTTTATACCAATGGACAGGAAGCTTTGGATGGTTTAACAGAAATGACCGAAGAAGGAAAAAAACTACCTTCCATTATTTTATTGGACATAAATATGCCCATAATGGATGGCTGGGAATTTTTGGAAGATTTTGTTAAGATTCCCAATTCCAACTCGGATGAAGTAACCATTTTTATAATTAGTTCCTCCATAGATCCCCGTGATTTCCTAAAGGCCAAAAGCTTTAGCATGGTCAATAACTACATTGTTAAGCCCATTTTCAAAAAAGATCTGGTTAAATTATTATCGGATATTGGGATGCAATAAGATCAACGGATTCCCGGATTAAAATCTTCCGGAGCAATTTGTGGCCGATTAATGGTCCCCGCCTCACCGGTGTCGTTAAATAATGTCCATTCACCAAATGAAAATATTGGGTTGGCCGCAGTGACATTTTCATTCCTTACGGCTCTGCCATCCTCAAATTCGTGGTTCGTACCTGAACCATCTTCGCCCACAACACCAAAACTGTCTATTACGTTCCCAAAAGGGTCCATCAATTGCAAATTATCATCCCCATTGGAATCTGCCGGACTATTTGTTGAAACACTATGATCTGGCGGGAAGCCATAAACCAACTCGAATTCCAAAGCATTGGGCGAAACAACAAAGGTACTATTCCCCTCAACCACAAAGCCAGACAAATTAATGGTAGAACTTGCCTCAGTATTGGCGTTGGTGTATCTCTTAATTGTCCAGCCCTTTAAATCCAGTAATTCAGAATCTGAGTTATAAAGCTCCACAAACCTTGCTCCAGCGTTGTTATCAGGATCGGCCAATTCGGAAATAAAAATTTTAGTTGAAGTAAATTCATCAACCAAATCCTTACAACGCATGGAGGTAAAGTCCATATCCGAAACATCCCTAATTACCAATTGATAATCCTTATTATCCTTTATTAAGATCCCAGTTATGGTACCATTACCTTCGGGCAACGGATTGGCCTGAAAACTTGAATACCCACTATTGAGTAGTTCAAGCTCCAAATCATCACAATTGATTAATGTTCGTATGGTTTCTTCCTCTTTTATAGCAAATGTTTGCCCTACTTCATCCAATTTAATTTCCATATTGTTAAGCTGAACCAAAGTGCTGATCATTGAATCGTTTAGCTCACTTATAGATGTGCTGGTAGGTTCCAGCGGAAGCGTTGGATCACATGAATCAATTAAATGCTTCCCTACTATGGCGGCTGGCAAACGCCCCACAGAGGGGTTTCCAAAAGCGCTAAAAACACCTCCCAATTTAATTGCCCCCCTACTCATGCCCAAATAAAGTCCCTTGGTTTTTAATAGGATTTTTGACCCAACTTCATAAAATAAGTGCGAATCCCTAAGGTCAATTTCCAATTGCAAGCCTTGAGTGGGGTTCGTTGGACTGTCCTGTATGTGAAGGGTCCCAAAAAAATTGCCCGCTAGATCGGACGATACCACATAACCCTCAATAATCCAATCTTCCTGAATCTGTATCAACTCATCAACATAAAACGCTTTTAGCTCTGCCATAGTAATATTGGCCGTGAGATCCGATGGGCAATTGGCTTTGGGGGGCTCGAAATCCTTATCCTTAACACAGGCCATTGCGAGATATAAAGCCAGCATAGCAGCAATGCATATGATATTGTTGACCCTAAAGTTCATTGTTATATTATTTAAACTTTTTCGTATGCGGGGAACAAATTAATTAACCTTACCATACAACCAATTTGTTGTTATTCAACCATTTAAAAGGAAAAAATCAAAAACTAATTGCAAAATTTATAAAATAGGTACGTCCATAGCCGTACCAATATTTGGGCGCAAATGATGGGTTGCCACTTAAATTATCCTGTTCCAACTGTCCAAAATTGCCATTCCTGCTTTGTTCATAGCCCCCAGTTCTAAAAACAGCATCAAAAACATTATTAACGCTGGCAAAAACACTAATGTACCTACCACCTTTTAGCCAAGATTTACCCCCTACCAAATTCAATAAATAAAAATCGTCCAATTTATTCTGGGACAACAGTTTTTTTACATTTTCATCGGTAGCATTGGGAAATGGGACGCCGGTTTCAGGATCTAGATAAAAGCTTTGTGTCCTCGTAATAGTAGAAATACCCGCGTAATTGTTCCCCAAGAAATTGGCAGTAGTGCTCACCCACCAATATTTGGGATCTCTATATTCCATGCCAAATGCAAATGCCTTCTGTGGACCCTGTGCCAATTTGTAGTCCTTAATTTTGGCTATGCCCAAATCTATATTGCCTAAAGGGTTAAGTATATCCTCCTCTGCTCCTGCAGTATCAAAATTTATGGACACCAAAGGATCGCTGGCATATAGAAACTTCCCTACCGCAGCCACTATGGATAATTTAACGGCGGACGACAGTTGATACTCCAAACCCAATTCGGTACCTAGATGAAGTTTGTCCAAATCTGTAAGAACCTCTTGGACAAAATCGCTGCCCACCCCTGCATCCACAAAGAAAAAATTAATATCAGTGGTATTCTGAAATCGCGTATAATAGCCGGTTACCCGTCCCGTTAAATTAGGCAGTCTTAGAAAATAGTTAAAATCCGTGGTCGTAATTTTTTCGCTTTGAATATTATTTACCAATTGGTTATTTTCTCTTGGGTTTATAAAAACATTCTGATAAACTGGCGGTTTCCTTAAATATGCCCCATTTAAAACCACCCAATGCCGTCCGTTAAATTTATAGGTAACCCCACCTTTGGTGCCAAAATTTGAGAAATCTACCTTTTCACCCTTTCCAAAAGAGGAATTCAAAAAGCGTTCGTTTTTAAATTTACCATCCCTTCGGTAATCGGTAGTGGTATAATTTACGCTTAAGAATCCGCCCCATCTAGGATATGTTACGCTCCATTGGGAAAAAACATCAAATACCCTGGCCTTAATATTATATAAATAGTTGAATCGGTTACCAGCTGTTTTATTTAAGTTTCCGTCCAAATCGTTTTTTGTATTGGAGAAAGGGTCAATATCCACATGGTAATCCGCGCCTAACAAATCGTTTATTTCCGCATAACTATCCGAATCCAAATTGGTATAATACCCTCCAAAATCCAATTTTAAATGATTATTAATGGTGTAATTCCCAATGGTGGCAACATTAAACTGTTGGTCCTCTGAAGTATCTTCATAAGCAATATAGACCGCTTTACCCTGGGTAGACAAACTGGTGTTTGCCTTATAAAGGTTGTTCCAATTTAACTGCGGATTCTCCAAAAATCCTTCCTTCGCCGTATTGGCTCCTATAAAATTGGCGCCAATAGGACTATTGATATAAAAACTTGGTAAATATCTGTAATAGGTTGGGTCTGGGTTAGGGGCGTTGTAATATCCCAATCTGCTTTTGGAGTTAGATCCAAGCTGATAAGATATTCCAGTATTTAGATTAAAACTTTTAGAATTGTAATAGTGATTCAACATGAAAATAGGCTCTACAATTTTTCTTTCCCTGGAGTTCCTAATTTTACCATTTTGATTTCCCCAATAGGGATTATACCGTTTTCCGGCCAACTGAAAAACTTCCTCCGTAACGGCAGAAGACCTTCCCCGGCGGTTGGAAGCCAAAATACTTGTTAAACCAATACTGTGTTTATCGTTTAATTGATATTCCAAAGCACCAAAGAAGGAATACGCGTCGTATAAAGTTCCATCAATATAACCTTCCTTTGCCCATCTTCTGGAGGCCGAAACACTATAATGAATTCCTTTTAGTGGAACTACTGAAGTATATGTAGCCATAAGTCGCCCGGCATATGTTCTATTGGAAGCCGAAGTGGATAACCGCATACCTTTCCTAAAAGCGGATGGCCTGGTACTAATATTGGTTGTCCCCAAAATACCTCCAAAGGAAAAGTCCGATGCCTGTAATCCATGGGTAAATACCTGATTGCGCGTTACATCATTAAGACCACCCCAGTTGTTCCATTGTGGTCGTCCATCCACCAATTTGTTCATTGGTGTACCGTTTAGAAGGATTCTGCCATTTTCCGACCCATATCCACGAACACGAAAAAATGCCTGCCCAAAATCGAAGGCTGCCCTATTGAGGAAAATATCTTTGGTAGCCTGTAACATCCCCGATGTCATTGAAATACTTTCATCCTCCAACAAATCGGAATCCGTCAATGTTATTAGGTTATCGGTTTTCTCTTGGGCGATATCCCGTTCCAAATAAATAATTCCTATATCCAAATCTTGATTCCCTATGGAAATAGGCATTCTTTTACTTAAATAATCTTGAGCATTGATAGTTAATATATAATCTCCAGATGGTATTGGTGAAAGGTTGAATTTTCCATCGATGGGATTTGGTTTTACAGGCCTAAATCCAAAAATTTCGATTTCAGAGTACACAATATTTTCCTGGGATACCATGTCTTTTACGATGCCCATAACACGGTAGTGTTCCTGTGCATACCCCCAGATGCCATTTAGTATAAAAAAAGATATTGCTAAACCACTTTTCATTGATAATGATGAAATATTTTAACAAAATGACCATTAATATATTAATAATTAACAGTTTATGCTTAATTTATTCCAGAAAATAAATATTTATTCTTTAAATATTCTAATCAAATATGTAGACTATGGGCATTCTCTTCACATTATTTGTGTCACTATTTGTAATTAGCGGTACCATAGCACAGCAAAGTAAGACCTATAAAATAAGGACTGTGGCTTTTTACAATTTAGAGAACTTATTTGATACGGTCAACGACTCCCTGACTTTTGATGACGATCGTACCCCAACGGGAAAGGACAATTGGACCGTGGAACGTTATCATCAAAAAATAGACAATATGTCCAAGGTACTTTCGGAAATAGGCAGTCCTGTTACCCAAACCTCACCGGATATTATTGGCCTATGTGAAATTGAAAATAGGGAGGTAATAATGGACCTCATCAATCATCCCAATTTACGGGAAAAAGACTACGGAATAATACATTTTGAGTCCCCAGATGAGCGGGGAATTGATGTTGCCCTGTTATATAAAAAGGCTGTCTTTATTCCATCGTCATTTAGCAGTCTACGATTAATGCTCACCAAGGAGGAAGATTTCCGCGATTACACTAGGGATCAATTGGTCGTTGGCGGACTCATGGATGGGGAGGAAATACACTTAATTGTTAACCATTGGCCTTCCAGAAGCGGAGGTGAAGCCCGAAGTAAACCCAATAGAATATCAGCAGCCAGATTAAACAGGAAGATAATAGATTCCATTTCTAGATTGAATCCAGAAGCCAAAATTATCAGTATGGGTGATTTTAATGATGACCCAATAAACGATAGTTTTAAGAATATATTAAAAACCAAAGGAAAGGTAGCTGGGTTGGAACCTAACGACCTTTTCAACCCCATGGAAATGCTCTATAAAAAAGGTGTGGGATCATTGGCCTATAGAGATCGGTGGAATCTTTTTGATCAAATCTATTTCACAGCCAATATAGTTGAAAAAGTCCCGAAGCAGTACTACTTCTGGAAGGCCGGAGTCTTTAAACCAGCCTACCTCATTGATAACAAAGGCCAATATAAAGGTTATCCCTTACGGACGTATGCCGGAGGGAACTATATTGGTGGATATAGCGACCATTTTCCGGTTTACATCCACCTAATTAAGGAAGTTGAACAGTAAATTATTGCGGTAAAGCGATTTTGATATTTCTCCATTTCACCTTTATACCTCCACCATCATGGATTTGTAGTGCAATAGACCCTTTACCTTCACCAATTTTATCATCGGTAATGCTCACCATTTCCGTACCATTGAGCCATGAAGTTAATTTACTTCCAGAAAGCTTTATTTTCATGGTATTCCATTCACCTTCCTTAAGTATCTTATCTTTTTTAGGGTCTGGTTTTATTAGCCAACCCCTACCATAAGACTCGTAAACCCCTCCTGTATCGTGCCCTGGTGGCGCAACTTCTACCTGCCAACCACTAACCTTGGTGCCATCGATAGTTGACCTGACAAATACCCCACTGTTACCATTGGCTTCCTGTTTAAACTCCAAGGTTAGTTCAAAATCATCATAATATTTATCCGTGGCCAAATATCCGTATTGTTTGTCCGGGCCACTTTCAGATATTAGTAGTCCATCTTCCACATACCATTTTTCGGTTCCATAGATCGTCCATCCTGAAAGATCCTTTCCATTAAATAGTGATAATTCCTGAGACACTACAGGTAAGGCCATAAAAGCCAAAATAACAACTAATAGATTTTTCATTTTTAAATTTGATAAGATTTATACTGGAAAATTGAATTTCACTGGTCATTCCTGGCATCACTTAATACAGTTTAGAGTGCTGCAAAGAGTACTTGCAACATTTTTAATTGAGCCATTGACCCCAAGGAATTCTACTTAGGATAAGAATTAATCCCAAACCATAAAAAATGGTAATGGTCTTAAACTTTCTCTTACCTTCCATTACTTTTTTGTGTTTGGACCAACCAACGGTAATGAACACAAGCGCAATAATATTGATAAAAGGATGCTCTACGGCCAATAATCGGGACGCAGAGTTTAACCCGCCCATTCCCAATGTTTTAATGGCATTTAACCCATTGGAAGACACAAAGTATAGTACTAGTCCCACCAAGAGCTGTAAGTGTGATAAAATGAGCGCAAACAGGCTAATCCTAAAATCCTTCTTCAAGGTGAAATCCTTTTTCCCCGTCCAACCCAAAATGCCGTTGGCCACCGCTAAAAATAATACAGCCAATACCACATAGGCAAATAAAGAGTGTAAAGAGAGTATCCATTGATGTGCTAGTCCGTAATCTTCCATAATTTTGTTTTAATTTATAAATGTAAGGATTTTTGGGAATAAAAAAACCCCGCTATTTAGCGGGGTCATAATTTTTTACTGCTATTGGTACTTAGAAGTTATAACGCAAACTAAAGTTCCAGGTCCTACCATAACCAAACCTAACTCGGTTATCTGTATTTACACCGTTCCAAACGTCATCTCCAGGCTCAACATGTGTGTTATCGCTAGAGCTTTCCAAATATACCTCATCAAAGACATTATTAATGTTTAAACGGAACTGAATGGATTTATTGCTCTCCTTTCCAACCAACATACGGTAAGAAAGCCCGGCATCCATGGTGTCATAAGAAGGTAATTTAATAGCCCCCCTATTATCGGCAGTTGAAAATTCGGAATCCCCGAAAAGGGTGGAACCATATAAATTATCATATAGATTCCAGTTGGCATCCAATTTAAACCTGGGCAATATTTCATAATCCCCGCTAATACCTGCAGTAAACTGCGCAGCCTGACCAATTTTCACACCATCTATATAACTCGGGTCTCCTGTAGAAATTATATTTCCATTTTCATCAGAGGTGGTAGTAGTAACATTACCATCATATTCCCAATTACCAATAGATACAAATCCCTGAAAATTCAATCCGTCCGCAGGGCGTGCAAACACTTCCAATTCCACACCGGAATGTACCTGTTTTAATGGACTGGTTTGGGTAAACTCGTCCACTATATTATCATTATTGGTGTCATCGGAGCTATATTGTATCCTATTGTCCCAAATAGTGTAGTACACGTTCAAGTTGGCAGATAAAATATCGCCCATAAACTTATATCCACCTTCCAAACCAGTAATTTTTTGATTTTCGGTCGCCAAAGGATTCAATTCATTTGAATTTCTATCATCAATATACAAATCACTGTGATAAGGCTGCCGTGAGTAGTAACCTGCATTGGCAAAAATTGCATGTTGATCGGATAGGTTATAGGCCACACCGGCCTTAACGTTAAAGCCTGGGTTGTTGACTTTTTCAGATTCGTCTGCCCGTCCTTCGTTGACTGCATTTAAAAATTCCGTTCTAACATGGCTTTGAGTGGAAGCCGATCCTTGAAAGAAAGCGGAAAAAGCATCTTTGGAATATTCCAGCTGGCCAAATACACCTGCATAGTTAATTACTTCCTCATAGTCATAACCAAATCTTTGTGAATGATCATCATTTGGATTAAAAGTTATATTCCAAGGATTGATACCCCCATAGGCATTGGTCAGTTCATAGGCACCTCCGTTGTAAACACTGGAAGCAGATACGGAATTTACCCCAATAAACTCCCTTACATCCCTAAAGTGTATTCCTTTGTATAGACGTACATCGGCACCAACATTAAAATCCAGATTTTCGTTAATTTTTTTGTTGAAGTTAGAAACTAGACCTGACCAGTTATGATTGTTATTTGAACCTCTCGCGTAAAGGGCATCTCCAGAATTTCTATCTGTAATTAATTGTGCAAAACTACCCCTACCGATAGACCCGTACAAAACGGTAGATAAAGAGGACGTATCATTAAAAGTCAAATCCCAGCTTAAATTGGCCACTGGCTTGTGGTAGATATTTCTACCCCCAGGGTAAGCTCCACCATTTAAGGTGTTAGGGCTATTTACGTTGTCTGTATTCCAGGAATTATATTTTCTCCCATTATCCAGGAAAGTCCTTAAGTCATCTGAACCGGCAGCAGCATGCCATTGTGGGGCTCCCGTTAAAATAAAGTTGAAAACATTATTCTCGTTGGGTACATATCCAAAGGAAAGGAAGTAGGTTTGCCCTTGACCTCCTGTATTATCCACATAACCATCACCTTGCCAGTGCCCCAACATTGCAGCAACGGACAAGCCATTTTCCATTAAACCAGTTGAATAATATCCAGTGGTCTTTATATAATTATCATTACCGATCATAGTTTGGAAAAAACCGCCTTCACGCTTATCCAATGTTTTTGTAACTATGTTCACCGTACCTCCAACAGAAGAAATGGCCAATTTGGAAGACCCCAATCCCCTTTGTACCTGAATTGCATTGGCGATATCCAAAACACCCGACCAGTTGGACCAGTACATTTTACCATCTTCCATTCCATTAATGGGCTGCCCGTTTAACAAGAAAGCCGTATTGGTCTGATCAAATCCTCTTAAGAACATTTGGCCATCTCCAAATCCACCACCTTTTACATTTTGCACTGAGGGGGTCGACTTTAAAACCTCAGGAAGGTCCCAATTTCCTGTTTTTTCCCTTATTTCATTAGCCTTGATGGTAGATACAGCAATTGGTGTTTGTCTATCCTCAGCCAAATCTATAATACCTGAACCAACTATTACCACTCCTTCCAATTCCTGAGCGTCAGGATTTAATGATATGGTCCCAATATTGCCTATTGAGGTGAAATTTACTTTCTTACTAATAAATCCAATATAGGAAATTACCAAAGTTCCCGAACCTTGGACTACGTCTATTGTAAAGTTACCATCAAAGTCTGCGGCAACCCCATTTGTGGTCCCTTGAACCAAAATATTAGCTCCAGGCAGGGGATCTCCAAAATCACCATCCACTACCGAACCGGTAATAGTTCCTTGGGCAAACCCAACTGCAGTTAATAAAAATGCGGCAATAACAAAGTACTTTTTTTTCATTTTTCTTAGAGTTAATTAGTTTTAAATAATCGCTGCAAAAGTGTGTTAATTTTTACAACAATATATTACCATAATGTTAAATTAGTCGGCGCGAATTTAACATTAAAAACCTAAAAAAACTCTGAAAAACAGGACGTTATTGCCATTTGTCAAGTATTGGCAAAATTGTCTTTTATTTCTTAAATAAATCTAAAAGATTTAACGTAGAAGCATCATGATTCGCAATTTCCGAACCCTCAATGTCGTTTAAGATAGCGGTAGCCAATTGTTTGCCCAATTCCACACCCCATTGATCATAACTATAAATATTCCATACAATTCCTTGTACGTAAATTTTATGTTCATACATAGCTATAAGCGACCCCAGGCTCTTGGGCGTAAGTTTATCAATAAAAAGGGTATTGGTAGGTTTGTTCCCCTCAAAGACCTTGAAAGGCAATATTTCCGCAATTTCTTTTTCCGCTACCTTTTTGTCCTCCAACTCCTTCCTGACCTCTTCAGAAGTCTTACCATTCATAAGCGCCTCCGTTTGAGCAAAAAAGTTGGCCATTAATTTATTGTGGTGGTCTTTATCTCCGTGCAAAGATTCCTTAAAACCAATAAAATCGGTAGGGATCAATTTGGTGCCTTGATGTATCAATTGAAAAAAGGCATGCTGTGAATTTGTTCCTGGCTCACCCCAGATTATGGTACCTGTTTCATAGGTTACCTTATTTCCGTTCCTATCCACGCTTTTTCCATTGCTTTCCATGATACCCTGTTGTAAATAGGCGGAAAACCTACTTAAATACTGGGTATAAGGAATAATAGCCTCGGTCTCTGCACCGTAAAAATTATTGTACCAAACACTAATAAGTGCTAAAGTTACAGGAATATTTTCCGAAAAATTGGCGGTCTTAAAATGGTCATCCATCTCATTGGCCCCAACCAACATATTATCAAAATTCTTATAACCTACTGCCAATGCAATAGAAAGTCCAACAGCGCTCCACAATGAAAACCTACCGCCGACCCAGTCCCACATGGGGAACACATTCTCCGGCACTATTCCAAATTCCGATATTTTCTCTGTATTGGTAGATACGGCAGCGAAATGCTTGGCCACATCCTTTTGGGTAGCGTGCTTTAAAAACCACTTCTTTATGGTGGTAGCATTGCTCAAAGTCTCCTGTGTTGTAAAGGTCTTGGATACTACTACGAACAATGTAGTTTCGGGATCCAACTCTTTAAGGGTTTCGTACACATGATCCCCATCCACATTGCTGACAAAATGCATTTTTAAATGGTTCCCATAAAATTTCAAGGCTTCGACCACCATGGCAGGTCCAAGATCTGAACCCCCAATACCAATATTCACCACATCGGTGAAAGTCTTTCCGGTATACCCCTTTTTTGATCCAGAAATAATTGAATCCGTGAATGACTTTAATTTTTGTTTTACCTCATAAATCTCCGGAACAATATTAACCCCGTCAACTTTGATTACATCCGATTTCTTTGCTCTTAGGGCCGTGTGAAGAACTTCCCTACCCTCTGTATTATTTATTATTTCTCCTTGAAATTGCTTTTGAATTGCGTCTTTTAACCCAACCTCATTGGCCAACTGCAAAAGAAGATCTAAAGTTTCTTGGGTAATCCTATTCTTTGAAAAGTCGACCAAAAAGTCGTTCCAACGAATACTGTGTTTTTTTGCCCGACCGGAATCTAGGGCAAATAACTCCTTTAAGGTTTTATTTTTATTTTCTTTAAAGTGTTCTGCAAGTTTTTTCCAGGCTTCTGTTTTGGTCGGGTCGGTGTTCTGTAAGGCCATTTTATTAATTGAGTGTTAGCAAATCTTCTTCAGGTAATTCTATATATTCAATACAATCCAATTGACTTTTCTTAGGCCCTACAAAATCCAAGTAATCTGTTTTTAAGCTATCTGCTATAGGCTCTGCGGCAGGTAATTTTTCCCTTAATGGATCTACTTGTTGCCCGTTTTTCCAAAATCTATAACATACATGGGGACCCCCTGTATTGCCGGTCATTCCTATCCAACCTATAACATCGCCCTGTTTCACAAAATCACCTTTCCTAACCTTCTGGTTCTTCATATGAAGATATTGTGTGCTATACGTCCCATTGTGTTGAATCTTGACATATTTACCGTTGCCACCTCTTCTAGTAGATTCTGTTACCGTACCGTTGGCGGTAGCCAAGATAGGCGTCCCAATTGGAGCTGCATAATCTGTTCCCTTATGTGGCCTCACCTTGTAACCATAATAGGCAATTCTTCTATTCAAATTATACCTAGAGGATATTCTACTGAATTGAACTGGAGACTGTAAAAAAGTACGTCTTAGATTTTTGGCTTGATCGTCATAATAATCATTGATGTTTTTGGTAGAATCCGACACAAAGTTGAAGGCGTAAAAAGGTTCCCCATTGTGTTCGAAATAAGCAGCTTCAATTCCCGTAGCACCAGCATAAATGGTATCATTTATATACTTTTCCTTGTAGATTACCTTGAACCTATCACCCTTCTGAAGTCTGAAGAAATCGATGGTCCATGCGTAAATTTCAGATAAATTATTGGTAACGTTGTAATCTATGCCCTGTTGCAAAATCGCTTCGGACAAAGACGATTCTATAATTCCGGAAGCTTCGCGCTGCACATATTTAACCTTTTGTTTATTCCTATAGGCTGAAACACTGTCTCTAAAATCGACCACAGTATAGTTAATGGGATCGTTCTGATAAATAAAAACCTGGGCATTATTAATAGTATCCTTCGATTTTAAAATTAGATAAGGTTTCCCCACAACTATTTTTCGCACATCGAAAGTATCCCTGAAGTGTTCCGAAACTCTAGCAATTTTAGGATAATCTACCCTATTCTTTAACATTAACTCCCCAAAGCTATCCCCATTTTTTACGGTATCGCGCAGGACCTCAAAATCGTCCATATTAAACCCAAACTCCTTAACAACTACAGGTTTCTCTATAGTTACCACCTCTGCTAATTCCTGAGTTGCAGGTTTATCTTCCTTACAGGAAATTATAAAAGCTAAACTTAAAACTAGGCCCCAATATTTTTGCATTGTTATCTTATACTTTTTCTGGGTTAAAGATATGGTCTACCCACTGTTTTCCCCAATTATTTAACTCTTGTTTTGTATACAGTTCCGGAAAAAATACAACTTTCTGGAAATTTGGAGGCAAATATTCCTTCCAATTTGTTCCCCCAGTGGCATCGATCTGTGCATTGTCCTTGGTCAGGTAACGGTATGCAGATCCCATGTGCATCAAGGGCCAATTTACGTTGGCATTGATATCCAAAGCTTTTAACGCTTCAACCAAGGTTTTATTATCCTTGCTGTTCTGTGGTAATTGTTGGTATTTGTGATATATAGTACTGTTCTTCACCTGGTTGGCTATTCGTATCAATCTTGGCGTATAACGGTATTCGAATTGCTTAAGCGTAAGGGTTTTCTCTCCGGTGACAACATCGGTAGCTCCTTTTTTCCAATATATGTGCTCATATAAATCCTCAATGCTATTTGCTGAAGAGAAATTATGCCTTTCGGAGAAATGCACCAAGTTCTCCAATGGTGTCGCATAAAGCTCTATCATCCTATATTGGGCGGACTGAAAGCCACTTGCAGGGAGCAATGCCATCCTGTACTGCATAAACTGCTCGCGCTGCATTCCCTTGATCATAACACTGAAAGAAGAGATCAAAACTTGGTAGTAACTGTTGATGCGGTTGGCTTTTTCAATAAAAAAATCCACATCCTGTGTCTTATCATCCACAATTTGCTTTTGTTCGTGGAGGATAAGTTTAAAATATAATTCGGTAATCTGGTGGTACATTATAAATATCTCCTCGTCCGGGAAATGTGTCCTGGGCACTTGGATACTTAGTAAGGTATCCAAATGAATGTAATCCCAATAGGTTAGATAGCGCTGATAAAGAAGACCATCCAAATAAGAGCTTAGGTCTTGCCCAGAATCCTTGTATTTTTCTTCTAGTTTGGAAATCTGGGAATCAATATGCTCTTTATTCATTTTAATCCATTATTATTTTAAATTGATGCTTCAGTCCGTTGTAGCCATCCAAATCCGCCTTTATAGACCCAACACTCAAATCGGCCTGAATTCTAATGGGTATTCTATTGCCGTCATTGGATACCCAAAGTGACAAACTTTCCTGCTCCTTAAATACTCTACCAGATTGCACATAAGGCCTAAACCTTAAACATTCAACCTTACCATATTTAGTTCTTAAAACCTCCATCCCCAGGTATTTAAGTTTAAACTTAAATACTCCATCATCGTCATAAAGCAGGTTTAACTCAATAGACTCCCCTTCTACCAATTCTTCAACTTTATAGTTATTGCGGAGAAAATAAAAAGCCGAAACTAAATCCTGAATACCCTCTTGAATGGTAAAATTAAACTTTTTATCCTTTTTTTTATCGTTTAGTACCGCAATATCCTTGTTGTGGTCAAAATTCACTTCAATATCCTTCGTATATCCTCCTTCATCAATTTTTCTAATAAACTTATAAGGCCGTCCATCCTTTTTATCAAAATAACTTTCATAGGTGTCGTCTACCTTAAAAAATATACTGGCAAAACCAGTTGTTTTACCATTCCCTACCACATGATAGACTGGAACCCCGTCCAAATTATGGGATTTTACCTGCAGTGTAGCGTAACTGGCATTCAGGAATCCATAATGTATTCTGAATTTTAACCATTCCCCTATTTTAAAAGCTGATGTATTTTCCGAATCTTCAGGCATATGAACTCCCCCATCATTTTCCAAATGCTTAACTTGGGAATTGATAGAAAATCCCAAAATTAAAACCAGTATAATGCAAATCTTCTTCATCTGTTTAAATTTGATCTATTGCTTAAGGCCAGAAATACTTCCCGTCCGTCAACATAAGAGGATATATTAAACGCAATTGGCTAGGTTGATATTTTGCAAAAGTCTAAATAACACCTCTTTAGTGTTGTAAAATTAATAAAAACGATTTTACTATTCTTTTATTTGATATTACTTAAACAAAATTTGTTCCAAAAAAAAGCCCACAAAAAAAGCCCAGTCGCAAAACTGGGCTTTTCCTAAATAACCAACCAAACTTTAAATTATGAAAAACCAATACTTAAAGTTGTAAGGGAACCACCCCTTACGAGTACAAATTTAATACAAGATTTCATTTAAAAATAAGATTTAACTTACTTTAACGATTCTATTAACACTATTTAATAAATAGATGCTCAAAATTGGCAAAAAGTTAAGAAAAAGCCCTTTCTATAACGTTCCTCGCGACTCTTGTTCGCGCTCTATTGCTTCAAACAATGCCTTAAAATTTCCCTTTCCAAAAGATTTTGCACCCTTCCTCTGAATAACTTCAATAAACATGGTAGGCCGATCCAAAATAGGCTTGGTAAAGATCTGCAGCAAATATCCCTCATCATCCCTATCTATAAGTATCCCAAGCTCACTCAAGGGTGCCAAATCCTCATCTATTTTACCCACTCTATCCAGCACATCTTCATAATAACTGGAAGGTATGGTAAGGAACTCGACCCCTCTATTCTTTAGCGAGGTCACCGTTTCAATAATATTGTCGGTGGCCAATGCCATATGCTGTACCCCTGCACCATTATAAAATTCTATATACTCTTCTATTTGTGATTTTTTTCTTCCGTCTGCGGGTTCATTTATTGGAAATTTGATTCTGCCGTTCCCATTACTCATTACCTTGCTCATTAAAGCAGTATACTCTGTTGATATATCCTTGTCGTCAAAAGAGACCAACTGGGCAAACCCCATTACCTTTGCATAGAACTGGCACCATTTGTTCATTTCGTTCCAGCCCACATTGCCCACAATATGGTCTATATACTTTAGCCCCACATCCGCAGGTTTATAAAAAGGTTTCCAAGGCCGATATCCGGGCATGAAAGCCCCCTTATAGTTCTTGCGTTCCACAAAGACATGTACCGTTTCCCCATAGGTATGGATACCGGATAGAACCACCTCTCCATCAGCATCTCTTTTCGCTCTAGGCTCAAAATAACTTTCCGCCCCACGTTTCATCGTTTCCACATAACTCTCCCTAGCATCATCTACCCATAATGCTATTACCTTTACCCCATCGCCATGCGCGTCAATATGTCTATTGATATCCCCTCCGGATTTTAGGGGAGAAGTTAATACCAATCTAATTTTATCCTGTTGTAATACATAGGAGACCCGATCTTTAATCCCTGTTTCCAATCCGGCATAAGCCAAGGGCTGAAAACCCCATGCCGCCATATAATAGTAAGCTGCCTGCTTGGCATTTCCCACATATAGTTCTACAAAATCGGTACCCAAAAGCGGAAGAAAATCCTCAGCTTCCAAATTCTCTTTAGTTAATTTTAAAGATGATTTATCTGTTGTTGCCATAGTTAAAAGACTTTTGAATTGAATTGTAACATTAATAGCCAAATCCTTAGCTAAAAAAAATGAAAATTGCTGTTATCGAATAAGCCAGAGCTCAGATAACCAATATGTTGCGGTAAATTACCACATTGCCCTAAGATGGGCAGTAATATCAATTCTAAATTGTAGCATGACCAAAAACCTATTTAACAAATATCGTAATAAATCTTGGTAATAACTGTTAAGGCCAGTCCTTTTTAATATGTCAGAACCCCTGCCTAAGCCACGCCTAAAACCAATAACCTATACTAAAAAAGAAGTGGTTCTCCTTAATTTCGGGGGAATAGGAATAGAACACCTGAATAGGGCCAATAAAAGATTCAAGTCCATAACCCAGTGCATAGCCGGAATACTCTGGAGCTTTAAACCAATCTGCCGTTCTAAACAGATCATCACCCACATTGGCAAAATTTGCAGCAAACAACATATGGTTCTTGGAAACAAACTCAAAATCCATTCTGGCGTACGCCTTAACATAGCTATTCCCTACCAAACTTAGAAAATCATATCCGTAAAACGGTGTAAAATTGTTTATTAAATGGTTCCCATAACCGCCTAACACAAAATCGAGGGAGGTAACAGGAGATATCCCCCATTTAAATCCTCCTTCCGTTTCCAGATTTAAGTAAAGATTTCTTGCCAAGGAAAATGCCCCTCCCATTCTCGCCTTACCGATGGAGAATTCCTTGAAATTATCGTTGAAGTCGGTCGATAATACATAAAAATGAAAGTCCCCATCAAAAAACAAACCTTTGGTAGGGAAATAAATATCATCATAAGAATCAAAGGTAAGCTGCCCATATGTACTGTAATAGCTGCTTTTTTCAAAATAGGTCCTCTTATTTCCGGTGCCGGAAGGATTGGCAATGGTATCCAATTGTCCTAAGGTTTTGGTGCTATATTTCAATAATTTATGTTCCAATCCAAGAATAAAAGAAAATTCTTCCTCTATTACGGTTTGCACATAAACTTGATTCGTTAAATCCGTAGCGCTTAAGTTTATTTTTCTAATATTGGAATTATTGTCTACATCAAAATTGGATTTTATCAAATCAAAATCAATTTCCTTATTAAAATCATCGAATCTGGAATTTATACCAAAACTCCAATAAAAGCCTTTATCCACATAATATTCCAAGTTATACCTAAGATTGTCACCTATTATCAAATCGATAGAGGCCACATCGTCGTCCATTAAAACGTTCTTCCTCGTAAGGTTTACAATTCCCGCACTTTTGTAAAGATCATCAAAATGAACTCCAAGGCGAATGAACATCTTATCAGGGTTTTCCTTAACGTCCAACAACAGCTCCACCCCTTCCCCATTATTAAGCAGTTCGTATTTAATGGCCCTAAAGTTTCCTGTGGCGGACAAATTGTTGATTCCCTGCTGCAATTTTTTAAAGGTTATTTTATCGTCTACATTGAATCTTAATTTACCTTTTATATAGGCCCTGGAATAATTATAATTCCCTTGGATTGTTAATTCATTGACCAAAAGCGTATCATTTATCCCGGCAGCTATAATCTTTTGCCTCTGAATATTGTGGTCATCCGCAATTTTATACAATTCCGACAAATGCAATCTAGCCGCTTCCACGCCCCTATCTATGATTACTTTTCCCATGTCAAAATCTATCACCGAGTAATCCTTAATATCCGGGGTGATATATACGTCGGTTTGGGCCGACTTTTTTTCCATATCCCTTACCGTTCTGTAATTATTGATCTGTAGCAGTATTTCCGTTGCACTCAATAAGGATTCCCTATCGGACAGCCCATGCTGTACATCCACACCTATTACCACATCGGCACCCATCTTCTTTAATTCCCCGATAGGATAATTATTTACCACACCTCCGTCAATCAAAACCCTTCCGTTGATCTCTACGGGTCTAAAAAGTGAGGGAAACGTTCCACTAGCTAGAATTGCCTCGGGCAAATAGCCTTTATCCAACAATACCTGATCTCCAGTTTCTACATCTGTGGCGACACATAAAAAAGGGATTGGAAGTTTACTGAAATCCTCAATATCCTTAACATGGAACAACAACCTAACGAACTCGTTATATATACTTTGTCCTCCAGAAATGGCCTGGGGAATGGAAATTTTAAACTTGTTGAACGGAAGCGTCAGGGCATATCTTTCCGAATCTTCCTTCTCATAAAATGTTTTGGCGCTTCTAGGTACATTGTCCTGAATCAATGACTCGAAATCGGTATTTTTAAATATGGAATCCAATTCTTTTGCAGAATAACCCGAAGCGTAGAGGGCCCCAACAATTGCCCCCATACTGGTTCCAGTTATATAGTCGATTTTAACCCCAGCCTCTTCAATAACCTTTAAGGCTCCTATATGGGCCAATCCCTTTGCGCCACCACCGCTCAATACAAGCCCCACTTTTACATCCTTCGCATCCTTATTTTCCGTCTTTTCCTGTGCAAGGAACAGTTGTGGAAAAATTAGTAAACATAATATGTATAGTGACTTTAGCATGTAGTTAAGGTAACTCTTTAATGAAAGTTTTCGTAAATTTTCTTGGCTTTTGACATTCCAATGGTTTTAGCCAAATTCTCCAAACTGGCTTCCTTTATCCTTTTAACCGATTTATAATTTTTCAGCAATTCCTCAACGGTTTTTTCCCCTATTCCCTCTATACTTTCCAATTCGGAGTTAATAGCAGCCTTGCTTCGTTTATTTCTGTGAAATGTAATCCCAAATCTGTGGGCTTCATTTCGCAGTTGTTGAATTATCTTCAACGATTCGGACTTTTTATCCAAATATAAAGGAATAGGATCTTCTGGGAAGTAAATTTCCTCCAATCTTTTAGCAATACCTATAATGGCAATTTTTCCTCTTAAGCCCAGCATATCCAAACTTTTTAAGGCGGATGACAGCTGCCCCTTACCCCCATCTATAACAATAAGTTGAGGCAAAGGCTGTTGCTCCTCCAAAAGACGCTTATAACGCCTATAAACAACCTCCTCCATAGAAGCAAAGTCATCAGGGCCTTCAACAGTTTTGATATTATAATGCCTATACTCCTTTTTGGAAGGCTTACCATCCCTAAAAACAACACAGGCCGCTACAGGATTGCTTCCCTGGATGTTGGAGTTATCAAAACACTCAATATGTCTTGGTTCCGTTGAAAGTCGCAAATCCTTTTTCATTTGCCCCATTATTCTATTTGTATGTCTGTCAGGATCAATAATCATTATTTGTTTAAACCGGTCCTGCCTAAAAAATTTGGCATTTCGCTCTGAAAGATCCAGTATCTTTTTTTTATCTCCCAACTTGGGCACGACCACTTTTAGGTGCGCTTCCAAGGTAACCGCAAAAGGGACATATATCTCGGTTGAATGCGAATTGAATCTTTGTCTTATTTCAACTATCGCCAATTGTAGCAAATCACTATCCGTTTCATCCAATTTCTTTTTTATTTCCATGGTATGGGAACGTATTATGGAGCCATGGGAAAGTTGCAGAAAATTAACGTATGCAAAAACCTCATCGGAAATTATGGTAAACACATCCACATTATTGATCTTTGGGTTTACAATGGTGGTCTTTACCTGATAATTTTCCAAAACATCTATCTTATCCTTTATTAGTTGTGCTTCCTCAAACTTCATATCCTGTGCCAAGGAAATCATCTGCGTTTTGAAATAGTGAAGGGATGATTTGAAATTACCTTTAATAATTTCCCGTATCTCCTGTATCTGCCTATTGTAGTCTTCCTCCAACTGGTAACCTTCACAGGGTCCCTTACAATTTCCCAAATGATACTCCAAACAAACCTTATATTTACCTGCCGCTACTTTCTCTGAAGAAAGATCATAATTACATGTGCGCAACGGATATACACTTTTTATTAGGTCCAATAAGGTATGAACGGTTTTCATACTTGTGTACGGCCCAAAATATTCCGACCCATCCTTTATAAATTTCCTGGTAGGAAAGATCCTGGGAAACTTTTCCTTTTTGATACAAATCCATGGAAACGTTTTATCGTCCTTGAGCAATACATTGTACCTAGGGCGGTATTTCTTAATTAGATTATTTTCCAATAAAAGGGCATCGGACTCGGTAGGCACCACAATATGTCTAATAGATCTTATTTTCTTAACAAGAACACGGGTCTTTCCTATCTCATGTTGCTTATTAAAATATGAACTGACCCTTTTTTTTAGGTTCTTGGCCTTACCTACATATAGAATCCTATCTTCAACATCATAAAATTGATATACCCCTGGATTGGCAGGAAGAGAACTCAATTGAACTTCTATAGGTATATGGGACATTTATATTAAGGAGATTTTCTAATTTACTTGACTTAGGAAAATTACTGTCTTTTTCCCAAAGGACACAAAATTTATACCTTTTTAACTCCCTTCTTCAAATTTGTAAAAGATAAATTAGGTAACCCTTTAGTTAACACCTGCATACTTAATTTGAAAATTAGCAATCCTCATTTTCCATCTGTAATCCAATAAAATTCGTTAAGCCAAAAAAAATTATCGATTAAATGCATTTTGAGTCCAAATTTCCGTTATCGTACACTATTTTATAACTAATTGTAAAACAGCATTTTAAAGCAATTCATTTAAAAGTTTTACGTGACAAATAGTCCAAAATCCAAAATAATTGTTAAAAACCGTGTATTTCATCGATAAAATGATACCCTTGGTGGATGATTAATTAATATTTTACCTATATTTAGAAAAATTAAAATTATTTAACGCATGGACAACTATATAATAACTTTGGGAACGTATTTAATTCTTATGCTTTTTTTCAAAATTTATTATGCTGTGGCTTCCAAGGAATAGTTTTTCTGATTTATCCCTTCCCACGAAAGCTCCGATTATAACCAACTAATATGTTGAAAAAGGATTTGCGTTTAATCTACTCCGAACGCCGTAAAAATCTTACTCCACAAAAAATATCAGATTTAAGTTTATCACTAGCCAACCTGCTGCTTAAATTACCCATTTGGAATTATTCCTACTATCATTTATTCCTTTCAATTACCGAAAAAAAAGAAGTTGACACCAGCTTTATAATGTCCATTTTACAAGGCAAGGACAAAAATATTCTACTTCCTAAAATGTTGGACGACCAAAATCTGATCAACTTTTTACTTACCGATAATACCATAATAAAAAAAAATCACTGGAACATCCCTGAACCGGTAGACGGAATTGAAGTGCCTCCGGAGAAAATAGACGTCGTATTTCTTCCGTTAATGGCATTTGACCTAGAGGGCCACAGAGTTGGTTATGGGAAGGGTTTTTATGATGTGCTACTACAAAAGTGCAAACCCGATGTTATTAAGGTGGGACTTTCCCTTTTTGAGGCAGAGGAAAAAATAATGGACATAAATCCGCAGGATATACCTTTAAACTATTGTGTTACCCCTGATCGGATACATTCGTTTTAACTTCTTCCGAACTTTCCGCAAAAGCTTTTTTATTGAAAACAATTAAGATGCCCACGCCTGTGCTAATAGCCGTATCCGCAATATTGAAAACAGGTTCGAAAAAACGAAAATTATTTCCACCCACCATGGGCACCCACTCCGGCCATACTGCGTCTATCATAGGAAAGTAAAGCATATCTACCACCTTTCCATGAAATATACTACCATATGGCTCCGAAGAAAAGGCCGTTGCTACTTGTGAATAGCTATCGTTAAAGATCAAACCGTAAAATACAGAATCCAAAATATTTCCCAATGCACCTGCGAATATGAGCGATACAGCCAGTATTAGGGTTTTTGAAGAATTCTTTTTAATGGTATCATACAACCAGTACCCAATTCCAACAATAGCGAATAACCGAAATATGGTCAGTATCAACTTTCCTACCACATCCGATATGGGCAGCAAATCGCTTAATTTAGTTCCCCAGGCAGCACCTTCATTTTCAATAAACAAAATCTTGAACCAACTAAATACATCTACCGATTCGCCTAAAACAAAGTGTGTTTTAATATAAACTTTACTTATCTGGTCGATAGCCAGTATTATGATTATGATAATCAGGGATTTCTTTAAACTCATTATTTAAAAAATAGGTTCGGCAAAAATAAACATATTATTCGGTTTTCCTTATGTTGATATTTCCGCTTACAGAATTAAGCCTAAAATGATTATCTCCAGAAGAAATAGCGTCCCGATTAATTTGGCCATATTTGGTAATTGCAATAATATCGGCATTTTTTGTAATTAGATCTATATTTCCACTTTGGGTGCTCACAGAAACATTTTCTCCTTCTCCCTTAAAGGCGCATGCGCCATCGGACAAGCTGATTTTTAGTCCTGAATATTCCCCGGTTACTTTAACATTGCTACTGGTACCGTACAACAGGACATTGAGGGATTTTGGTATGGATATTTTTAATGAGATGGAAACCACCTTGTGTGTACTTAATTTGTCGTTCGGAGGAATAAAATTGGGTTGAAATCCGGTATCGACCAAAAGTGAAGTTCCCTCTTGTTTTACATTTACCAATAAATTTTGCAGATACTCACCATCAATAGTCCCCACCACGGTTATATTGGGTATATCCACAGTTTCCAAGGCAACGGAATAACAATTCTTGGCATTGATCTGAATAAACGAAATATTGGAATCTTCCATGGTTTTAACGACCATCTTTTGGGCTGCTAAAATACAAGTACCCATTAGGAAGAGAAGAACTACAACTAGTCTCATAATAAAAAAACGCCTTTTCAGGCGTTTTTAAATTTTAGGATTGCATATTTTTTGCTTCTATACTAAGCGTAGCGTGAGGCACTAGCTTTAGTCGTTCTTTACTGATCAACTTTCCAGTAACACGGCAAATACCATAGGTTTTGTTTTCTATTCGTAACAAAGCGTTTTTTAGATCTCTAATAAACTTCTCTTGTCGAATTGCCAATTGGGTATTAGCTTCTTTGCTCATTGTTTCCGAGCCTTCCTCAAATGCCTTGAACGTTGGTGAGGTATCATCTGTACCGTTGTTACCATCATTCATATAAGAACTCTTTAAAAGTTCCAAGTGACTTTTTGCTTTTACAATTTTCTCCTCGATCAGGATTTTAAACTCGTTTAAATCCTTATCCGCATATCTTACTTTTAATTCTTCGGCCATAATCTTAATGTTTTACTATAAACAATCTGGTATTAACTTCATCGAAAGCTATTTCTATTCCCATGTCCATGCTCTCTTCAAAGTTAAGTTCTGCTGCCAAGGTCTCGGTCTTAATATATGCAATATTACTTTCTACCGCGTCCTGGACAAATCCATTTTTCAATAATTTAATATCTATTTTATCTGTCACTTCAAAACCAGATTCCTTTCTTAGGTTTTGAATTCTATTGACTAGTTCCCTAGCAATACCTTCCTTTCTCAGGTCCTCATTGATGGAAATATCCAAGGCCACTGTAAGATGTCCTGAACTTGCCACCAACCAACCTTCTATATCTTGGGAGGAAACTTCTACATCCTGTAACTGTAAAGTAATACTTTTATTATCAATATGCAGTAAAATTTCGCCTTCCTGTTCAATTTTTTGGATATCATCCTGATCCAACTGCGCTACTGCACTGGCAATCAACTTCATATCCTTCCCAAACTTTGGCCCCAAGGTTTTAAAATTGGGTTTAATTTGTTTTACCAAGATTCCAGAAGCGTCATCCAACAATTCTATCTCTTTCACGTTCACCTCGGACTTTATTAAATCGGCAACAGCTTCAATTTCCAACCTTTGTTTATTGTCCAATACCGGAATCATAATCTTTTGCAATGGTTGGCGTACTTTGATCTTCTCTTTCTGACGAATGGACAGAACCAAGGATGATATAGTCTGAGCCTTAGCCATTTTACTTTCCAGTTCCTTATTTACCAACGAGGAATCATAATTAGGGAAATCGGCCAAATGTACACTTTCAAAAGGCTCTTTCTGTGTCGTAATCGTTAAATCTTTGTATAGTCTATCCATATAAAATGGAGCAACCGGAGCGGAAAGTTTTGCCACAGTGGATAAACAGGTATAGAGTGTTTGGTAAGCCGATATTTTATCTTTTTGATAATCACCCTTCCAAAAGCGTCTTCTGCTCAGGCGCACATACCAATTACTAAGGTGTTCCTGCACATAATCCGATATGGCCCTGGTAGCCCTGGTAGGTTCGTAATCCCCATATGCTTCATCCACAACTTTGATCAATGAATGAAGTTCGGATAAGATCCATTGATCTATTTCCGGTCTTTCGTTTAGTGGTATTTCCTCTTCGCTATAATTAAATCCATCTATGTTGGTATACAGTGCAAAAAATGAGTAGGTATTGTACAAAGTTCCAAAAAACTTACGTTTTACTTCAGCAATGCCCTCCACATCAAATTTGAGGTTGTCCCATGGATTTGCGTTGGATATCATATACCATCGAGTGGCATCGGCCCCAAATTCATCCATTGTTTCAAAAGGATCCACCGCATTGCCAAGTCGTTTGGACATTTTCTTACCTTCCTTATCCAACACCAGACCATTGGAAACAACATTTTTGTAGGCCACAGAATCGAATACCATAGTGGCTATGGCGTGTAGTGTATAAAACCAACCACGGGTTTGATCTACCCCTTCCGCTATAAAATCGGCAGGGAAAGTCTTTCCTTCATCTATTAAATTCTTATTCTCAAAAGGGTAGTGCCATTGCGCGTAGGGCATAGAACCACTATCGAACCAAACATCTATCAAGTCACTTTCCCGCCTCATCGGTTTTCCGGAGGCAGACACCAAGATTATTTGATCTACAATATTCTTGTGCAGGTCTATTTTGTCGTAATTGGCCTCGGTCATATCGCCAACAACAAATTCAGCAAAGATATCTTCCCCCAATACTCCTGCAGCTACAGCCTTTTTCATTTCCTCCTTAAGCTCGGCAACAGAACCTATCATCAGTTCTTCCTTACCATCTTCCGTTCTCCATATTGGCAACGGAATTCCCCAATAACGTGAGCGGGAGAGATTCCAATCATTGGCATTTGCCAACCAATTGCCAAATCTTCCTTCCCCTGTAGCTTTTGGTTTCCAATTGATGGATTGATTTAATTGGAACATCCTATCCTTTACATCAGTGACCTTTATAAACCATGAATCCAAGGGATAATATAGGATAGGCTTATCTGTACGCCAGCAGTTGGGATAACTGTGAACGTATTTTTCCACCTTGAAGGCCCTATTTTCTTCTTTTAACTTGATGGCGATCTCTACATCTACCGACCGCTCAGGCGCCTCACCATCTTCGTAATACTCGTTCTTTACATATTTACCGGCAAACTCTCCCATTTCAGGTCTAAATCTTCCCTGAAGATCCACCAAGGGAACTGGATTGTTATTTTCATCCAAAACCAACATAGGAGGTATCTCCGGTTCGGCCAGTTTTGCTACCAAGGCATCATCTGCCCCAAAAGTTGGTGCCGTGTGCACAATACCAGTACCATCTTCCGTGGTAACAAAATCACCTGATATTACCCTAAAGGCATTTTCTGGATTTTTATAAGGCTGTACATAATCCAGTAGTTGTTCATATGTAACCCCAACCAGGTCCTGTCCTTTTACGCTGGTAATAATTTGATAAGGTATTTTCTTGTCCGCAGAGGTATAATTTTCAAAATCCGCATCACTTTCCACCACAAAAAACTTCCCGCTAAATTGTTTTCCCACCAAGGATTTGGCCAGAACAACGTGCATAGGTTCAAAAGTATATTGGTTGAAGGTTCTCACAAGAACATATTCTATCTTGGAACCCACAGTAAGTGCTGTATTCGACGGCAATGTCCATGGAGTTGTTGTCCATGCCAAAAAGAAAACATCACCCTTGACGTCTTTAAAATTCTGGGGCAGTGTTTCTTTATGGGTCTTAAACTGGGCCACTGCAGTAGTATCCGTAACATCTTGATAGGTGCCCGGCTGATTTAGCTCGTGAGAACTTAATCCAGTACCTGCTTTTGGGGAATAGGGTTGGATGGTATACCCCTTATAAATTAGCCCCTTTTCATATATCTGTTTAAGTAACCACCAAACAGATTCCATATACTTGGATTTGTAGGTAATATAGGGGTCTTCCATATCTACCCAATATCCAACTCTTTCGGTCATGGCGTTCCAAACATCGGTATACCGCATTACCGCCTTCTTACAGGCCGCGTTGTATTCTTCAACGGATATTTTGGTGCCAATGTCTTCCTTAGTGATACCCAATTCCTTTTCAACTCCCAACTCTATTGGAAGTCCATGGGTATCCCATCCGGCCTTACGCTTCACTTGAAAACCTTTCATGGTCTTATAGCGCGGAAAAATATCCTTTATGGTCCGGGCCATCACATGGTGAATACCAGGTAATCCATTTGCAGAAGGTGGTCCTTCGTAGAAAACAAAACTATCTTTGCCTTCCCTACTGCTTACACTTTTCTCAAAAACATTGTTCTCTTTCCAATAGTGTAATACCTCCTCCGCAACTTTCGGTAAATCTAAACCCTTGTATTCTGCAAACTTCATAATAACAGCTTCTAATGCTTCATTTTAAGTTTGCAAAACTAATGATTTTTAGCGTATAATGAATCTGTAACAAGCAAAAAGCCCCTTCGAAAAGGAGCTTTTTATAATTTATTTAAGTAGTTCAAATTATTTTGTCCCGGTTACGGTAACATTTGCACTTATTTGGATAGCCGAGCTTACCGTGATAGCACCCAAATTAATCCCTGTGGTCGACTCCACATTCAACAAAGCGTTGAAAGAGAACCCACTACCTTCATCCTCATTATAAGATGCAAAAATTAATTCGTACTCCCCTTCTTCCAAGAAATCCAGACTATAGGAACCGTTTAGGCCTTTTACTTCCGCACTGGTTACCGCATTGGCAAAGGTTACTCCACTGTCCCCTTTTCCCTTGGTTTCAACATCGGCATCGAAAGTACCTTTTTCATAGGCGTAAACGATAATCTTGTCTGATGTGTTGTTAGCGTCGTTCGCACTTCCTGAAATTTTCCCTGTCAATTCTGCATTTACAGTTCTAATCCCTGCTGAAAGCTCGCTCATGGTCACAAAATTAAAGTCGCTGGATAATCCGTCCTTCTCTTCCTTTATAGTTTTTCTAAGGTCGAAGTCCACTACAATTACATTGGTGGCATTTGCAAGAACCTCGAACTTATCATTTATGGTAATTTTGTTGGACGAGGCAACCAAAGCATCTTTTTCGCCGTTGGCCTTTTCAACGTAACAACCAGGAGCATCACCATTCACATCCTTATCAAAATCCAATTCAAAAACAATACTTGAATACGATTTAGCCTGCAGATCCAAGTTGCCCAAAGCCTCTGTTTTACCATTGACCAAAGCAGCTAGGTTTATAGTTGTTGCGCTAAAACCTTCCAAAGACGTTCCGTCTACGGAAACATTGGTAATTGTAACAAAAACTGCCTCTACATCGGCGTTATCTATTGGTGCATCCGTAACTTCAAATGATGTATTATACGATTCCCCCTCCATGGCGGAATCATCATCTTTATTACATGACATCATCCCAACTAACGCTATAAAAGCTAATCCTGAAATCTTTAAATAATTCTTCATAATAATTTAGTTTTAAACATTTGCCTATATAACAATCAAGGCTATTCTTACCCTACCCGAAAAATGACCTTAAAAATCGATTTTTACGTAGAGCCCTGATTCACAGAAACCTAAACGATTAATTTTCTTACAATTTTTTTAATCTTCGGACAATAAATATGGTCTAAATCTCCAATTTTTACGTATATATCGGTATCAGATTCAAATTAAATTCTAAAACTAACAACATGAAAAAAGCAATTTTAAGTTCAATTTTGATGATAGCCCTCAGCATTTCATTTGTATCGTGTAGAGAGACCAAGGACAAAGCCAAAGATGCTATTGAAGAAACAAATGAAGCCTTAAAAGATGTTGGTGAGGATATGAAAAAAGTTGGCGAAGATGCCAAAGGAGCTGCAAACAAAGCCATGGATGCCGCCAAAGAAATGGGAGACGATATGAAGGATGCCGGTTCGGAAGCCTTGGATAAGGCCGGTGACGCCGCCAAGAAAGTTGGTGAAGACGTAAAAGATGCCGCCAACAAGGCAGCTGATAAAACTAAGGCCGCCGTCAAGGAGGTAGAAGAGGAAATCGAGGAATAGATTTCTCATTTTGCATTAAAACTTAAGCCCGGTACTTGAATACCGGGTTTTACTTTTTAGAAGGTATATCCCACCCCCAATATTAAATTGATTCCAGGGGCAACTATTCCCGAGGAATAGGAACGATACCTTTGATCAGTAATATTCTCCAAATTTACCGTAACTTTTAATGCTTGCGAAAACTGATATTGTGAGCGTAGGTTCAAAGTATACCAAGATGGCGAGTAGGGATTGCCATCCGCATCTACTGCATATATATATTCTTTGGTTTTTTCGGACATTGCCATATCGTCATAGCTAATTTCCCCATTAAAGTTGACAAAAAAATCGGTTTTCAAATTTTGCTTCTTCCATATTAAATGAAAATCCCCAAAGGTGGGTGCCACATGTCTGCCCGGAGTATCCGTACCATCCTGTTCCTCTTCTATACCTTTGGTAAGGGTAAGATTGGAATTTACGGACAGACTTTCCGTTAAAAAGGCATCCATTCCAAACTCGAAACCATAGACATATGCTTTAGCCGCGTTCTGTATGGCCTGGACATTACTTAACTCCCCATTATAATCTATTTCATTGCTCCCGTTAAATTGAAAATCCCTTCGAACCAAGGCATCTACCAAATAAGTATAAAAAGTGGCTCCCTTTAGCACTAATTTATCATTGAAATTTTTCTGGATACCTACCTCCAAATTATAGGCATATTCGGGTTCCAATTCCGGATTTGGAACCACCACTGACCCCGGCTCGGAATCAAATATTTTACCCACATCATCTATATTTGGGGCCCTAAATCCCGTAGACCCGTTGAAAGTTAACTGTAAATCCGCTTTCGGAAACCAACTAAAGCCAATACTGCCGGTTAAGGCGCCCGTGCTAAGATCGGCATCATTAAAAGGGAAGGAATAAAAAGTCCGGTCAAAAACAGCATCAATCCAAACATGACTATAGCGCAGTCCCGATAAGAAAGTAAAGTTTGGCTTGGCACTTAACTCACCACTAATATAGCCGGCAAGGGTTTGCCAAGTTGAATTATCAGGATACCTTGATGCTGAAGGTGACAAAGCAAGGGTCTCTAAATTATACTCATTTCCAATGGAGCCAATTTTATTAAATACGTACTCACCTCCATAGTAAAGCCTTAGATTTCCTATCCGTTTGTTTTCAAAATCTATGTTTGCTGAAATAGCATCAACATTCTCCTTGGTCATATACCTTATGGGGTCTTGAAATCCCCTATCGTTCCTACTTTCCTCAAACTTTTGATAGGCGGTAGATATTTTTAGTCCATCATAAAACTTTCCTTTACCATTTTTATAAAATTGAAGGTTCCCCATGAACCATTTCTGAGGGCCGTAAAACCACTCCGCAGAAAGTAGGCCAAGCCCGTCCTTGGAGGGTCTAATAAGTCTGTCATATCTGGAGTAATCCGAGGTTTCGGAATAATACGCACTTAAATTGACGTTCCAATTATTATTGGGTTTAAAGACCACTTTTTGCATTAAATTAATTTGATCATAACCTGAGGGCAACTGTTTTTGGGAATTTTGATTTTCCCGAAGCTCATCCTGACCGTTTTCTGTTACCACATAACTATTCCTTAAATAGGATTTTGGACCATAGGACCCCATCTTTAAATCGCCAAATTCGTTATATGTTACACTGCTCAAAAATGCCCATTCCTTTTTCCCCAAATTGAAATCCATATGAAAGGTATTCTCGTTATTTGCTGAGGAATACCTATAATTTCCTTTCCCAGAAAAATTTATGCTATCCGTCTTGGAAAATTGTGGATTATTGGTATAAAAATTCATAACTCCACCAATGGCATCAGAACCATAGATTACAGATCCAGGTCCAAATATTACTTCTGTACTTTTAATTGAAAAGGGGTCAATGGAAATTACATTTTGTATGTTACCTCCCCTAAATATAGCGTTGTTCATGCGTACGCCATCTACGGAAAGCAATAATCTATTTGTTGCAAAACCCCTAATCATTGGGCTTCCTCCTCCAAGTTGACTTTTCTGTACAAATACTTTACCACTATTTTGAAGGAGATCAGCCGATGTTTGGGGGGCTGTAAAATCAATTGTTTTGGCATTAATTAAGGCTATTTTCTGGGGAATATCCTTTTTCTGTTGTTCCCATTTTGAGATAGACATCACCACCTCATCCAATTGCTCGGCATTCAGTGCCAAATAGAGCTTTCCTTTTCTTAGCATATGGGCCTTTGTACTTCTAAATTTTTGGTAACCAATGTGCGAAAAAGTAATGCGTTCGCCCTGATCAAATTTGGACAGGTCACACTTACCATCAAAGTCGGAAAGGGTTGTTCTGGATTTATCCCAATTATGAACAATTACATTGGGAATCGGTTGATGGTCCTCCTCGTCCAAAATAATAATTTCCTGTCCCGTTACCCCCTGAAATAAAAAGAGGACAATTATGAAAACAATCTTTTGCATATTAGCTAAAAACTTCATTTAAAACGGCCAATGACTTCGGTTTTCTAAATCCCTGCAAATGTAATTCAAAATATAGGACAAGGGTTTTTAAGAGTTCCTGACGGTTCCTTTTATTAAGTTTAATAGTATGTATTGCATCAAAATTTATGCCCAACAAGTCCTTAAAGTATATTAAATTCTCCCCGCCAAGGATTGGATTTAAGGATGGTGACTTTATAAACTCCCCCTCCAAAAGGTCAAAGTATAAAAAATCCGTATTATTGGTGTCTGGATAAAAACCAAGATATTTGGTCAAGGACAATAAAAAGTAAAGATGAAAATTAGCATATTCGTCGTGGGAATCCAACCACTGCAGAGAAGCTTCAATAAAGTTAAACAGCCCTTCATTGCGCTCCTCCTCATGTATACTATTACCCAGCATTTCTGCCAAAAAAAACGTAATGGCATTTTTGGCAATATCGGTGTGGAGCGTCTGGTAGTGATAACTTACCCTAGCTTCAATAATCCTTTCCAGGGTTCCCTTGTTCTTATGGGAAGCAACCAAATCCAATTGCAGCAAAGGCTGAAAATAGGCCGTTTTTAACTTCCCCTTTTTTGAGGTAAGAATACCCTTCAACAGATAGGATTTTATTCCATCCGATAAGGTAAACATTTTAACTATTAAACTGGTATCCCCATATTTAATAGACGTTAAAACAATGGCTTTCGTGTTAACCTGCATTATGATCTAAATCTTGCAACAAAGATAGTACAAAGAGACCCGTAAGGTCATATAAAACCTTACGGGTCCGGATTTGCTTATAAAAGTATTCTTTACTCCCAATAAGATACCGGGACCTAATACCAATTTGTAAAACGCTATATTACTCCCTGTGCCAACATTGCGTCCGCAACTTTTACGAAACCGGCAATATTTGCTCCTTTCACATAGTTACAATATCCATCTTCTTCCATTCCATATTCTATACAAGAATCATGAATGTCCTTCATGATTTTTTGCAAACGCTCATCTACCTCTTCCCTGGTCCAACTAATGCGCAGTGAATTCTGGGACATTTCCAAACCAGAAGTGGCCACTCCGCCGGCATTCGACGCCTTTCCCGGAGCAAATAGTATTTTTGCCTTGTGAAAAGCATGTATTGCTTCAGGGGTAGAAGGCATATTGGCTCCTTCGGCAACACAGATACATCCATTTTTTAACAACAACTTGGCATCTTCGCCGTCCAACTCATTTTGGGTTGCACATGGCAGGGCAATTTCACATGGAACACTCCATGGTGTTTTTCCTTCATGGAATTCTGCCGATTTATACTTTTTAATATAATCGGATATTCTTCCGCGTTTATTATTTTTAATATCCATTACGAGGGCCAGTTTTTCCGTATCAATACCTTCCTTATCGAAAATATAGCCACTGGAATCGGAAAGCGTAACTACTTTTCCACCTAAGTGGATTACTTTTTCGGCTGCATATTGTGCTACGTTACCAGAACCTGAAATTACAACGGTTTTACCCTTAACATCGTCCTTTTTGGACTGCAACATGCTTTGGGCAAAATATACGGTGCCGTAACCTGTAGCTTCAGGGCGTATTCTAGACCCTCCCCAAGAAAGACCTTTACCGGTTAAAACCCCGGTAAACTCATTTCTGATCTTTTTATACATCCCGAACAGAAAACCTATTTCCCTGGCGCCAACGCCTATATCCCCAGCGGGAACGTCCGTGTTGGGTCCAATGTGCCTACATAGTTCCGTCATAAAGGCATGGCAAAAACGCATTACCTCATCATTTGATTTTCCTTTCGGATCAAAGTCGGACCCTCCTTTTCCACCGCCCATCGGCAGAGTGGTTAAGCTGTTCTTAAAAACCTGTTCAAAGGCCAGGAATTTTAAAACACTTGCGTTTACGGTAGGATGAAACCTAAGTCCACCCTTATAAGGACCGATAGCCGAATTCATTTGAATTCTATATCCTCTATTCACATGTATTTCCCCGTCATCATCTACCCAGGAAACCCTGAAGGATATTAATCTTTCCGGCTCCACCATCCTCAATAGAATATTCTTTCCATTGTAAATCTCATTATTACTAATGTAGGGTAAAACTGTTTCTGCTACTTCTTGTACTGCTTGTATGAATTCAGGCTCGTGGCTATTACGACCTTTTACCTCCTCCATAAAGGCATTTATTTTGTCTTCCATAAAATCTGAGTTACTGATAATTGTTGATAAATATTGAGTTTGAAGGCAAAATTATAGTATTTATATAATTTAAACCCTATTTTTTTCAAAATTTGATAAAATTACTTATTCAATAGCCCGCCTCAAGTCATCAATTAAATCATCCTTATCCTCAATACCTACACTAAGTCGAATCAGTGCATCTACTACACCACTTTTTTCCCGTTCTTTCTTAGGAATACTTGCATGGGTCATACTGGCCGGATGGCCTGCCAAACTCTCTACGCCACCCAAGGATTCGGCAAGAGTAAAAATTTGTAGTTTTTCAACAATTTTTATGGCATTATCGTAATTGCCGCCCTTTGGGACAAAAGATATCATTCCCCCAAAATCTTTCATTTGCATTTTTGCCACGTCATGGTTTGGGTGACTCGGGAATCCCGGCCAATACACTTTTTCAATTTTTGGGTGATTTGCCAAGAATTCTGCCACTGCTTTACCATTTTCACAGTGACGCTGCATCCTAATGTGCAAGGTTTTTATTCCTCTCAATACCAAAAAACTATCCATTGGCCCACAAATGGCACCACTTGCATTTTGTATAAAATACAATTCGTCCGCAAGGTCCTTATCTTTTACCACCAAGGCCCCTACGACTACATCGCTATGCCCCCCTAGGTATTTTGTGGCGGAATGCATTACAATGTCGGCTCCCAAATCCAAGGGAAGCTGTAAATATGGCGTTGCAAAGGTATTATCTACCGCAAGCAGTATTTTATGCTTTTTTGCCAGTTGGGAAACACTTTTAATATCAATAATATTCATCATTGGGTTAGTAGGTGTCTCTACCCAAATTAGTTTGGTCTTTGGAGTAATGTATTTGCCTATTTCATCGGTATTCTGCATTCCTACAAAATGGAAAACGATACCGTATTTTTCAAATATCCTTTTAAAAATACGATAACTGCCCCCATAAAGGTCACTAGTGGAAATAACCTCGTCCCCTGGATTCAACAATTTAATTACAGCATCAATGGCCGCCAATCCACTGCCAAAAGCCAAACCGTATTTCCCATTTTCAATACTGGCCAAGGAATTCTCCAATGCGGACCTCGTTGGATTGGCACTTCTGGAATACTCGTATCCCTTATGGCCTCCCGGTGTGCTCTGTGCGTAAGTTGAAGTTTGATAGATGGGGGGCATTACAGCTCCATATGCCTTGTCTGGAAACTGCCCCCCATGAATAGTTTTACTATTGAACTTTAATTCTTTTTTACCCATGATCAAAATATCTATATACAAATGTACCTTTATCTTTCTGAGATTACAATGATCTTGTAGCTTTACACCTTTCTAACACAATGCTTTTATGAAGATTAAATTTGCCTTTATTTTTATCGTTTTGTTTTTATGGAATTGTAAAAATGACGAACGTATTACTTTTGAACCCATTGTATTCACTTCAGAAAATTGCAGCAATTGTCCAAAAGTAACTATCCAAATTCCTAAAGCACTAGATGAAAGTCCCATTAGCGCTACCATAAACAACTCGCTACAAGAAGAGGTGATTTCCATGCTTATTTATGATGATGAAATTGAGGCTACCAATATTGAAGAGGCAATTCTATCTTTTAAGAACGGATATTTGGAGTTAAAAAAAATCTATCCCGACGAACCGGTGGGATGGGAAGCTGATATCGAGGGAAAAGTGACCTATGAGGATAAAAATATATTGACGATTCAAGTCAATTCTTACTCCTTTACGGGTGGGGCCCATGGTTTTTCCTCAACTCGATTTTTAAATTTTGATAAGGCCAAGGGCTTGGAACTGGAAAATATGGAACTGTTTAAGGATTCCTTGGAATTTCAAAATTTTGTTGAGGGCAAATTTAGGGCGCAGGAAAAGATTCCGGCCACAGGATCGGTCAATGCCACTGGCTTTATGTTTGAGAACGACGAATTTTACCTTCCCCAGAATATTGGCTTTACCCAGGAAGGCTTACAGCTATTCTATGAGCAGTATGAGGTGGCCTCCTATGCAGACGGCCCAATAATATTAACGCTGTCCTACAAGGAAATAAAGCCTTATTTAAAACTGAAGATGGCGTCTTAAAAACTACTCCTTGGATACAACTTTTAGCAAGGACAATATTGCTCCAAGATGCAGTCCTTCATGATACACATTGAACATAATGGCATCTTCTACATTACATAAGGTAACATTGGCACTGGTAGTGTATTCGTTGTATCCTTTAAATATTCCTTTTCCATAATCTTCCTGCATCCATGTTACAGTAGGCATTAATAAGTCCTCCACTAGTTGCAATTCTTTATCCGTTGCCATACCGGTTGGAACAGTACCTTTTTTAAATTTCTCTACTAGGGCATCGTCTATGCGCATAGGTTGTCCGCTGAATTTATAGACCAAAAGCTGTTGGGTAACAACAACATGTGCAATATTCCACCATATGTTGTTTCGGTATCCATCAGGTATTTGCAAAAGAAGCTCAATTGGTGTCTCCTTCAAAAATTTGTGTAGTCTTTTTCTATTCTGTAGCGTAATGTTGAATGCGTTTTCCAAAGCTTAAAGGTTTTCTGTTATTATTTTTTACAATTGCCGCTAAAAATAGTACAATTCAATGTAATTGGGTTTCTTTGCAGACTAAATAATATACAGAGGAACAGATTTACAAAAATGAAAAAGATATTTTACCTGAGCACTTGTGATACCTGCCAGAGGATATTGAAAGAACTGGATCCACCCAGCGATTTTATACTTCAGGACATAAAAACCGAAACCATTACCCCAGAACAACTGGAAAATATGGCGAATTTGTCCGGGAACTATGAAAGTTTGTTTAGTAAGCGTGCACGGCTCTATAAGGAGCGAAACCTGAAAGAA
This sequence comes from Arenibacter sp. F26102, assembly GCF_023015865.1. Taxonomy (GTDB): domain Bacteria; phylum Bacteroidota; class Bacteroidia; order Flavobacteriales; family Flavobacteriaceae; genus Arenibacter. Next base: position 138,059 of record NZ_JALKBC010000014.1, read on the forward strand.
CAGAATCTAACCGAAGAGGACTTCAAAGCCCTAATTCTAGAACACTATACCTTTTTGAAACGACCTGTCATACTCATTGACGACCTTATTTTTGTTGGGAACAGCAAAGCTGTTGTCGCTGAAGCCAAAGCAAAAATAAATTCGTGAGTAGACGTACCCTTGCTATCTTGGCCGCTTTGGGGGCTACCACCATCTATGGCATTAACCACACCATAGCCAAAGGTGTAATGCCTACCTATGTTAAACCTTTTGGATTTATTTTCCTTAGGCTTTTTGGGGCAACCTTGCTGTTTTGGGGAATTTCCTTTTTTGGCCCGAAGGAAAATTTGGAAAGACGGGATTGGGGCAGATTGTTTGTGTGTGCCTTCTTCGGTATGGGCATCAATATGTTATCGTTCTTTAAAGGCTTGGATCTTTCCACCCCGATCAATAGCGCAGTACTCATCACCATTACTCCCATTCTTGTTGTAATATTATCCGCCCTGTTTATCAAGGAAAAAATTACCGTTCAGAGGGGCATTGGTGTTTTCTTGGGTCTCATAGGGGCATTGGCCTTGATTTTATTCGGGGCTGAAATTAGACAGGATGCCACCAATATACCTTTGGGCAACATGCTTTTTATTGTTAATGCCACTTCCTACGGGCTGTACCTTATTCTAGTAAAGAAATTACTGGAAAAATATCATCCCCTTACCCTCATGAAATGGATGTTCGGAATAGGGCTCATATTAACCCTTCCAATAACATATTCTGAATTTTCAGAGATACAATGGGGCCAGCTTCCGGTGGAAGCTATTGGAGCCATCGCTTTTGTAATCATTGGTACAACCTTTTTAACCTATTTGTTCAATGTTTTTGCCCTGACCCAACTAAAGGCTTCTACCGTAGGTGTTTTTATGTACTTACAACCATTGATAGGAATCATCTTTGCAATAGTTACTGGAAAAGATCACCTTACTCTAATTAAATTACTTGCAATAGTTCTAGTATTAATCGGGGTATACCTGGTGAGTAAACAAGTTAGACCAAGTCCTTAGGTCGCACCGAAAACTTACGGGTATCCTCTTTGGCAAGCACTTTGAATCCGTCTCCCCTCGGAACCTTATTAAAAGCCGCTAAGAACTCCGCACCCAAACCGGTTAAACTTCTTGTCTTTAGATCTATCCATGCTCCCATAATCTGACAGTGGGCAAAATTATTCCCATTTCCGTCGTAAAAATTATGATGGAATTCAAAGAACATTCCATCTGCACTCAAACCCACCAGCTCCAAGGAAACCCTTACAGGCTTCCCTAAAAATGCTTCCTTAAAATAATAAACATGCTCATGGAATACCACTGGCCCAATATTGTTCTGTGACATTGTCTTTTGGTTAAATCCCATTTCCAACAAGAAGGACATCCTTGTATGGCTCATGAAATTTAAATAAGCCGAATTGGCCATATGGCGATTCGCATCCACGTCGCTCCAGCGTATTTCAAATTCTTTTATATACATTCTTTTATTTTTGTGTACTTTTGAAATTATTATGCATGCATAATAATTTCAAAAGTACTATTTTTTGCAAACAATAGATATTTTTGTTTCCATTTTTGGCGTATCCGATTATTCTTAATTCTTTAAATCCTTTACCGAAATGAGCAACAAAGCAGCCTTTATAAAAGACCTTTCACTCCCTGCAGTAGCAGCACCCATGTTTCTAATATCTGGCCCGCAGTTGGTCATTGAATGCTGCAAGAACGGAATAGTTGGCACTTTTCCTGCTCTAAATCAACGTACTACGGAAGGTTTTGAGGGATGGCTGGTCGAGATTAAAACCGAATTGAAGAGATATGAGGAAGAAACTGGAAAAAAGGCAGCACCTTTCGGCGTAAACCTCATAGTTCACCCAACCAATCCACGATTGGAAGCCGATTTGAAAGTTTGTATAAAACATAAAGTACCTTTAATTATTACATCCTTGGGCGCTGTGGCCAAGGTGGTGAATGCCATCCATAGTTACGGTGGCCTTGTCTTTCATGATATCATTAAAAAAAGACATGCGGAAAAAGCCGCCGAAGCCGGAGTGGACGGGTTAATTCTCGTTGCTGCCGGGGCTGGAGGACACGCTGGCACTATAAACCCCATGTCCTTAATTGCCGAGGTAAAAAAATTCTACAACAAAACCATCTTGCTTTCCGGTTGTATCAGCACTGGGAGGGATATAGCCTCAGCATTGCAAATGGGTGCCGATTTGGCCTATATGGGAACTCGTTTCATAAATACCAAAGAAAGTCAGGCATCAGAGGAATATCGTAAAATGATTATCGACTCCGGAGCAAGCGATGTGGTCTATACCGCTGCAATATCTGGAGTACACGCCAACTTTTTGGGCGATAGTTTAAAGGCGGCAGGAATTACGGAAGAAGATTTAAAAAAAGACAGGAAGATAGATTTTGGGAAGGAGTTGAACACGGAAGCCAAGGCTTGGAAAACAATTTGGTCCGCTGGTCATGGAGTCACAACCATAGATAACGTTGAATCCGTATCAGAGTTGGTAACAAACCTCAAGTCAGAATTTAAATCCGCCATTGAAGATCAGGTTAAAATCCTGGAAATTTATCCCAAGTAAATCCAATACCTATTTCTAATAACGATCTGTCTTTAATTTAAGAACACATCTCCAATATATATTCCTAAATCAGCTAATCCGTCTATTACGTTTCCTTTTTTTTGGCTCAATTTGGATTTGGAATAAAACTTTTCAGGTCTACCAATTGGCAAAATGATCTTTTCTTAAAACTAGCCGTTTACCAATTCACAATTTCCTGCAAAAATCCAATAAACACGGTGGGTTTCATAAAAAAACGGTCCTCTTACCCACACACAAAACATTAAGTTAATTTATGTTAAAAAATATTAATTCGATAATAATACGGGGTGTTTATTAAGTATTGATGCTTTTTAACGTAAAATTTTTATAAAAAACCCTATATTCGAAAAATATATATACTATATTCGTTAACGTTAACGATCAACAATTAACGTTAAATATTTAACTAACTCATCAAAACTCAAATTATGAAAAAACAGATTAATGAAGCAATTCATTTACAACAGGGTGTTCCTGTTTGGAAGAAAATCTTTGTTCAGATTTTCTTTTTGTCCCTATTCACAGCCTTCAGTCCAGTACTGGCACTTAATGGCCCCCCAACATCAGTTCAACAGGAAGTTACCGGTACGGTGACGGACATGAACAACATGCCATTGCCCGGGGTGAGCGTAGTAGTTGTAGGCACCATTAAGGGAACCGTTACCGATTTTGACGGTAATTTTACCATCGCCGTTGAAAGCGGCAAGATATTGGAATTCTCCTATATTGGTATGAGCACCAAAAGAATGACCGTATCCAGTGCCAACATGAATGTAGTCATGGAAGAAGATTCCCAAGCCTTGGACGAGGTAATAATAACCGGTTATGGAACACAAAAAAAAGGTGAAGTAACCGCGGCAATTTCTTCCGTGAATGCTAGTGCCATTGAAAAAATAGCAACTTCCAGTAGTATCGACGCTATTAAAGGACAGGTGGCCGGAGTAGATATTCAAGCCGATGGTGGAAGACCAGGAGAAAATTCTACGGTCAGAATACGGGGACGAAGATCCATTGGGGCTTCCAATGATCCTCTTTACGTTATAGATGGTATTCCTCAAATAAGTGGAACCGAATCTGTGGCAGATATCAATCCCCAAGATATTGAATCCATGCAAATTTTAAAAGATGCCGCGGCAACGGCAATTTATGGATCACGAGGTGCCAACGGGGTAATCCTAATTTCTACAAAGCGTGGAAGGGTAGGAAAAACAAAGGTTACCTATAGCAGCCATATTGGAACCACCTCGGCTACCAGATTGGTAGACATGATGAATGGATCGGAATTTGCAGATTTAAAAAGGGAATCCAGAAGATCTTCCTGGAATGGAACCATTCCGGATGATACGGCTGTTTTCCTAGACCCTGTTGAACTTAAATCCATTGAAGAAGGTAGATCCACAGATTGGTTGGACCTAGTGTTGAACGATGGGTGGCAGACCAATCACCAACTAGGAGTTAGCGGTGGATCTGAGAACACAACCTTTAATGCTTCCTTAGGCTATTTCAATGAGCAAGGTATAATTAGCAATATGGATTTTGAACGTTTTACAGGAAGAATAAATCTTGATCACCGGATAAATGATATTTTTAAAGTGGGTATCTCATTTTCCATTTCGAACTCCATCCAGAACTGGGGTTCCTCGGCAACCATGGGAGAAGCACTGGCCATTAATCCATTAGGTATCCCCTATGATGACGCCGGAGAATTACTTTTCTTGCCCACCAATGATGGTATTAGAACCAATCCACTGAACGAACTTGTTGACGGTGCCTACATTGACGAGCGCAAGACTACACGAATATTTGCTCCGGTTTATTTGGATATAAATATCAGTCCAGAATTAAAATGGACCACTACTTTCGGTCCCGATATACGATACCGAAGACGGGGACAATTTAGAGGAAGTTTAACAAATGATAACCGCGGTGGGCCCGGAGATGCTTCAATTGAGCACAATGACAACTTTGGGTATACACTCGAAAACTTGATAACTTTCAACAAATCCATAACTGATAACCAAAATCTGAAAGTTACCTTATTGCAGAGTATCCAAAAATCACGACAGGAAAATAGCTATACCGCCGTAGCAAACATCCCTTATGAATCACAACAATTTTACAATATGGGGTCGGCTTCGGTAAAAGGAGATATCACTTCGGGATTGGTGGAATGGACACTATCTTCCTTTATGGGAAGGGTAAATTATGATATAGATGGCAAATACCTCTTTCAAGGTTCCTTAAGGGCGGATGGCTCCTCAAGACTTGCTGATAGTAATAAATGGAACTACTTTCCCGGGTTTTCAGCGGGCTGGAGATTATCCCAGGAAGACTTTTTGAGTGATTCCAATACACTATCGGAATTAAAGCTACGGGCTTCCTATGGGGAAGTGGGCAATACTTCTGTAGACCCTTATCAGACAGCAGGTAGGCTTGAAGGTACTGCCTATGCCTATGGGGAAACTACCGCTCTTGGATTTGGCCTTAATGAAATTCCCAATTCCGATTTGGGATGGGAAGTATCCAAAACCTTTAATGTGGGTGTCGATTATGGTTTCTTAAATGGCAGAATAAGTGGTGCACTGGATTGGTTCAGCACTAAAACCACCGATATTTTGTTAAATAGAAGTTTACCATATACCTCTGGATATGAAAGCATCTTGCAGAATATTGGAGCAACTGCTTCTTCTGGTTTGGAATTTAATATAAATGCTGATATCCTTACCAATCCGGAAGGACTTAATTGGGACATAGGGTTCAACATTGCAGGTCTAAAAGAGGAAATTACGGAATTGGCCTTAAAAGATGAAAATGGCAATTCTATTGACGATGTTGGAAATCAATGGTTCATTGGATCTCCGATCAACGTATTCTATGATTATGAAAAAGTTGGAATTTACCAGACATCCGAAGAGGCTCTAGCCAATACCGCAGAAGGCAAGGTGCCAGGCGAAATTAAATTGGGAGATCAAGATGGTAACGGAATCATATCTCCGGATGACCGAGTAATTTTGGGGTCTGATGTACCCGATTTTTATGGAGGTATTACCAACAATTTCTCCTACAAGGGATTGGATTTTAGCTTCTTCTTCTATTTTAGACAAGGGCAAATGATACGGTCCAGATTCCATGATAGCAATAACTCCTTGTTTGGACGCTATAACAATTTAGATGTGGACTATTGGACTATAGACAATCCTACCAATGCCAATCCCAGGCCAAATGAAAATCAGGAAAGTCCGAGAAACGCCTCTACTTTATCTTATTTTGATGGGAGTTATATAAAACTGCGTAATGTAACCTTGGGCTACAATTTCCCCAAATCCATAACAGAAAAGCTAAAAATGTCCAACATAAGGTTGTATGTGGCCGGGCAGAACCTTTTTGCCATAACGGACTATGATACATTTGATCCCGAAACCTCTGAAACCGACCAGGAAGATGGAGGTCTATCATCCAGTACCGTCCCTAGTAACAAAATGATTTCTCTAGGATTGAACGTAACTTTTTAAAGCCAAAAATCTTAAATAGATATATTATTAAATGTCTAAACAAAATATTATGAAAGGAATAACATATAAAATCTTGGCTTTATCAATGATGGTTAGTATAACCTCATGTGATAAATTCTTAGAAGAAGAGTTGGTGACCGATGTTTCATCAGCTTCATATTACACTACCGAGAAAGGTTTTGGTGATGCCGTCAATGCCACCTATTCCCTATTAAAACCCTTTTATGGGCAAGAGCGTGGATTTGCAATGACTACTATGGGCTCTGATATCTGGACAAATGGTTCCGATGGAGGCCATAAGGTTTTTAATACCTATGACGTAGGGCTTAACAGTGCCGAAAGTTATGTAAGGGATGCTTGGAGGGACTGGTACAAAGGTATCAACCAGGCAAATGCCGTTATAGGTCGCTCTGAAGGTTTGGAAATGGACGAGACCATTAAAAATATTCGCTTGGCCGAAGTGAGGTTTCTAAGGGCACTCTACTATTTTGACTTAACAAATACCTACGGCGATGTCCATTTAAGCCTAGAGGAGACGGTGGGCATAGAGATAGAGGCCAATAAGACCGCTAGGTCAGAAATCTATAGCCAGGCGATCGTGCCAGATCTTGAATTTGCCATAGCCAACTTACCTCCTACACAATCTCCTTACGGTAGGGCCACAAAAGCCGCAGCCGAATTTTTGTTGGCAAAAGCGCTCTTAACAAGAAGTTATACCGCATGGGCAGAGAGTACAGATGCTTCTAGGGCAGAAACTTTGATGACCAGTGTAATAACCAACTACGGTTTTTCCCTTTTGGATAATTATGCCGACCTATGGGACATAAACAATCAGGAAAACAGTGAAATTGTTTGGAACATTACAAATTCTAAGGCCCAAGTTGACGACGGTACCGACGATTTCGGACACCGCGGACACTTGTATTTCTTAATGGAGTATGATGTTCTTCGGGGCTTGACCAGAGATGTAGAAAACGGAAGGCCTTGGAAAAGACATCGACCTACCGACTTTATGTTGGGGCTATGGGACCGCAACCAAGACATTAGATACGATGCTTCCTTTAAGCATGTTTGGTTCGCCAATAAGGATGAGCCGGCTACGCAAGCCAGTGGAAGCGAACCTGCAAGGGCCGCACTTTCAATCGGTGATACTGCAGTATATATTCCTGGACCTGGAAAAGATATTGATTGGCCACAGTCCTTACAAGACACCAAACCATATATGACAATTACCAATGACGAATATACAGAAAGGCTGTTCCCTTCCTTAAACAAATGGATAGACCCCACACGGCCAGATCGGCAACACACACCAGGACAGCGCGATTTTGTTCTCATGCGTTTGGCCGATGCCTATTTGATACGTGCTGAAGCAAGATTAAAGCAGAGCGATCCAGGTGGAGCCGCAGATGATGTTAATATGGTAAGGGTAAGGGCTGCTGTACCAGGAATGGAAACAGCCATGCAAATTACGGGTGCCGATGTTGATCTAGATTTTATCTTGGACGAAAGGGCACGTGAATTGGCTGGGGAAGGACACCGTTGGTGGGATTTGGCCAGGACTGGAAAATTGGTTGAAAGAACTACATTGCACAATCCACAAGCCGCTCCGAATATTCAGGAATATCATTCAATAAGACCCATACCTCAGGACCAAATAGACAGGACCTTGGGAGGTTATCCACAAAATCCGGGATATCCACAATAATCTGAAATAGTTGTTTAATATTAGTTATTTTAAGGCCTCCATTTAAATGGAGGCCTTTTTATGTATAGAGGTGTTGAAAATAAAAAAATAGATGTTGATTCCTTCGATTGAAGTTTAAAAGGAAGTGCAATTTTCCTGCACAATGATTTCTACAGGAACATCCATATTTAAATCGGAGGGATCCTGTTCCGTAAGAAATTTGAACATCCCCTTAATAGCTGTATAGCCTTGGAACTCTGGCTTTTGATTTATCAAAAAATCAATTTCCTTGTTCCTTAGACACTTAATGTTATCTTCATGTAAATCGAAACCAACGACTGATACATTGGAAACACTGTGCGCCTTGAGAATATCAGGTATTAGGTAAGACCTCGCATTTGTGACAAAAATGCCCTTTGGCCTTTCATCCTTAAACCAACTTTCAATTTCGGCATTGATTTCAAAAGGTCTATCTACAGGATGGTTAATGGTCATAATGGAGATTTTACTATCCTTAAAATTTGTTCTAAAAAATTCCCTGAAACCGTTTTCCCTTTGTTGATTATTGGCGTGCAAACCCCTTTCGGTAACTATATTGACTACAAAATAAAGTCCGTCGTTACCAACAAGGCCATGCAAGAGCCTGCCGGCGACTTTGCCAGCAATATGTGAGTCCTGGCGGATAAAAAAGGATGGATAGTCCAACTTGACCTCAGTGTCCAAAAAAACTATGGGAATATTATCGCCTTTGGCCTTACTCAATAGATTATTGCTTTCCACCATAAAAAATGGCACGGTAACCACAGCGTCATATTTTTTGTTCAAAATGGCATCGCCCATTTTTATAAAGGAAAAGGGATCCGTAAAGTAGTAATAGGAAACTAAAATACCCATTTCACTCAATTCTTCCACAGCCTTGTCTATACCCCTTTTGGGAAGATCCCAATAACTCCAATTGCTGGAAACCTCAGGTATAAGTACGGCAATCTTTAATTTCTTACGTCCGGCTAAATTAAGCCGGCTCGCAACCGTATTCTTTTTATATCCGGTTTCCTTTATTATAGCCTTAATCTTTTGACGTGTTATATCGGAAACCCCATCCCTATTATGCAACACCCTGTCTACGGTTCCAATGGAAACATTGGCCAACTTGGCAATTTGCTTTATTCCAATAAGGTTGTCCATATACAGCGGAGATCTAAGATTAATTATATAAGGGTAAAAAAACAACGGCAAAATTACGATTTGTTTCCAACCAATACCTACCCAAAGGTATGTTCCAAAAATGTATTTTCATTTTCACCCTTGAATGTGTCCAACTATAGGAAGAATAACGGTTTGGGTTTTACACCATGGTATATTTGACTGGCACACAAATCCCTAACAACCAAAACCACTTGACTTCTCCCTTCGTCATCAGTTTATGAGGTGACCTGGTCCAACTTAAAAGATGTCTTCATATTATGGGCCTTTTTGATTTTACCTTTGCATGAAAACCACAAAACAATAATCACAAAAGCCCATATATAATTTTTTAAACCACTATAAATCTTGTTATCAATACTTGAACACTTTGTCTCCAGCCAAAACATCTTGAGCCTTATCATCAAAAGTGGATTTCAATCCTGTCCTAAGGGCTGCCGTGGTCATAATATTGGCAATAGAATGATTATAGGCCGCATCAATTGGTCCGTTAGTTTCCTTTCTACTCCTTACACATTCCATCCAATTTAACATATGCAAAGAAGTCATATTATCAGCACCAGTATCGGCAGAGGTAACCACCTGTGTTGCACTTTCTGACAAATCAAATTCCGGCAAAAGATTCGCCTCCATACCCATTTTATTAGCATGGGAAGCATTCAACCCACCATTGGGACTAACCTTATTGGTATCCAGGTTTAATTCTCCTCCATTGGAATAATAAATTTCCTTTGTACCTCCGGCGGAATTGGTAAACCTAGAGGAATATACCACTTGGAAACCTTTCGACATATCATCCAATGGGCCGTAATCAAATACTGCTGTCATGGTATCGTAATTTTTTCTTCCATCTTTCCAAAGATAAATTCCACCATTGGCGGCAACACTTCTTGGATGGTTCAAGCCTGTAAACCAGTGTACCGTATCAATCTGATGGGACATCCATTGTCCTGGAATTCCAGAGGAAAAAGGCCAAAATAACCTATATTCCAAATACTTTCTTGGATCCCAGGCTTCATAAGGCCTGTTCATTAAATAACGTTTCCAATCGGTATCCGACTCCTTAATTTCACTGGTCAATTGAGGCAAACGCCATCTATCGGGTTGGTTTACGTTCCAACTCATTTCAACCATTACTATATCACCAAATTTGCCCGATTTAATATAATCGTTGGCCGCGTGGTAATTCTTTCCACTACGCCTTTGGGAGCCGATTTGAAAAACGATTCCCGAGTCCTGAACCGCCTTTTTACCTACCCTTGCATCATCCATGGTTTCAGCAAACGGTTTTTCCACATAGATATCCTTTTTGGCATTGGCCGCTTGAACTGTATGCAGGGCATGTTGAAAATCTGGGGTGGAAATTATAACGGCATCTATTTTATTCTCGTCATACATTTCATCATGGTTTCTCCAAACCCTAACTTTATCCCCTGTTTTCTCCTTAAGATAAGCGGCTCCTTCGTCCCTTCTACGGTTCCAAATATCCGAAACCCCCACAATTTCAAAGTTCTGTTTTTTATGATGGCCCATAAAAGCTGGTATCAAGGCACCTTTGGCCCTGTTGGAAAACCCTGCAATTCCTACCCTTACCCGATCGTTGGCACCAATAATCTTACTATAGCTTTTGGCACTCATGGAATTAACCCCCAAGGCTATTCCCCCAGTGGCCAATGCCGTTTTCTTTATAAAATTTCTACGTCCTTCACTCATGATCTATATTTTAAAATTAAACCTAATTTAAAACTCCCTTACTTTTATACTTCTAAAGGAAACATGGTCACCATGATCTTGCAATAGAATTCTACCGGCCGGAATTGTGCCAAAATTTTCCCATTTCTCGTACTTACTTTTTTCCACCAATGCTTTAAAAGCCTGGCTAAACCTATCATATTCAACAACCTTTACATTATTTAGCCAATGCTCCACATGACCATTTTTTACAACAATGCGGGCATTGTTCCACTTATCCACACCATTAAAGTTCTTGCCCCTGGAATTTTCAAAGTTCTCCGCCCGAATAAGATCGTATAAAGACCCAACGGTCCTATTGCCATTTTTCCCCATTTTTGCATCCGGATGTTCCTTGTCATCCAACACCTGAAACTCCAGACCTATGGCAGAACCTTCGCCCATATTAAGACCTGGATCAACAAAATATTTAATGCCACTATTTGCCCCTTTGGTCAACTTAAAATCAATACTTAACTCAAAATTGCTAAAAGCCGATGTAGTTACAATGTCCCCACCATTCCTTGATTCGGCTCCATCAGATGACAGAACACTTAGTGTGCCGTCTTCCATATTCCATCCTTTCTCTGGAAACGCATTCAGTTTGGCACCTCGCCATCCTTCCGATGTTTTGCCGTCCCATAATAATCGCCAGCCTTTTCTAACTTCATCAGAGGTAAGCTGATTTTGCAAATAGCTTATTTCAGGGGCATATACAGCCACCTGCTTACGCTCCTTTTCCAAATCTGTGGTTTTGATTCTAATATTCTTCCATTTTACTATTTTCCCTTCCAAACTTTCGTCATGGATGGAATGTACCTGAAAGGCAATAAATCCTTTTGCCGTAACATCATCCACCAAGTTGGCGCATTGGATTCCATTGATCCAAGTCCGAATATTTTGCCCAATAGCCTCTATTCTGTAATGGTTCCATTCGCCAGGCTTAAAAGCATTTTGCCCTTTGATGTTTCTGGAAAGCGGATAAAGCCAACCTCTTCTGGCTTCATCATAGACCCCACCAGCCCATTTCCTATCACTGGTTTCAATTTCACACTGGTATCCATGCACCCTTCCGTCCATGTACTCAGGAAGGCTCAAGCTTCTAAATTGTACTCCGGAATTAAGTCCATTCTCTACAAATACATCAAACTCCAAAATAAAATCGCCATAAGCCTTTTTTGTGGCCATAAAACTATTGGGGGTATTCAATCTGGAAGTACCGATCATTTCCCCTTTTTCAATCTTATATTTTGCATTCCCGTTCAATTGTTCAAAATTGGAAAAATCCTTTCCATTGAATAACGTTTCCCAACCATCCTGGGCGGAGGTAAAGAAGAATGTAAAATGAAGTAGTAATACCAAGCACAGGTTGGTTGATTTTCTATTAGCCATAATTTTAGATAATTAATTTTCGTTAACGTTAACGAAAGTATGAAAATATGCTGAAACTCCAACTGATAAATTGACTAATTCGTATAAATTACTTACATTAATCATGAATTGAATAGAATTTAATAATAATTAATGACAAATTCTATAATTTAGCACTACATAATACCTTCTGTATAAAGACCAACCATTATCATTTTTAAAACTTGGCGGATTACTTTACATTGTAGTTCCCTTTTAATAAATAAACAATTCATTTATAGAACAATCACAATGCCTATAATTCGCTCCCATTACAACCCACCTTTCCTATTTAAAAGTGGCCATTTCTCCACTATTTATTCAGGAATGATACGCAAGGTAGTTGGCCTTACCCAAGAGCGGGAAAGGATAGAGCTTGCCGACGGGGATTTTATGGACTTGGATTGGAGCTACACGGACACACCATCTTCTGAAGTGGTCATACTTTTACACGGTTTGGAAGGCAATGCTCAACGCCCTTATATTACCGGCAGCGCCAAGCAGTTAAATGCTAACGGTATTGATGCCTGCGCTGTTAACTATAGAGGATGCAGTGGTGAAACCAATCGACTTTTCCGATCCTATCATTCCGGGGCAACGGAAGATTTGGAAGCGGTAATAAACCATATTCTAAATCTAAATAAATATTCCCGCATTTATATAAAGGGATTTAGCTTGGGTGGCAATATGACCTTAAAGTACTTGGGTGAAGGCAGATCGCTTCCCAAAGAGATAAAAGGGGCGATCGCAGTCTCTGCGCCTGTTAATTTACATAGTTCCTTGATAGAACTTTTAAAACCAAAAAACATAATGTATGCACAACGGTTTAAAAAGCGTCTTATCACAAAACTGAGGGCAAAACAATTACTGTTCCCAAAGATGTTAAGCAATGCGGATATTGGGAAAATAAACACCTTAAAGGATTTTGATGACCTATATACCAGCAGGGCACATGGGTTTAAAAATGCTATTGATTATTACCAAAAGTCGAGCTCGCTTCAATATATCCATGCCATAAAGACCCCTACTCTAATTATCAACGCCAAAAATGATTCCTTTTTAGGTGAACAATGTTACCCTTCCAAGGAAGCTGAGCAAAATAAATCTGTACAATTTGAACAGCCATTGTACGGTGGGCATGTAGGGTTTTATGACCAAAGGAATATCACTTATACCGAAAAAAGAGCATTAAAATTCATCGAAGAACTTTAATAAAATAATCTATTTGTTATCTTAGTGCAATAATTTAAAAAAACGATGAGAAAATTATTTATCCCTTTGGCCTTAGTTGCTATGATTGTTAGCTGTGGCGAAAAAAAAGAAGAAAAGAAGGAAGGTTTTGAAATGAACCGTACCAAAAAGGAAGTTAAAGCGGAGCCCGTAAATGAGGGAGTACCCGTAGACATGAATAATAAAGGTGTTGGCCCCATTAAGTCCGTGAAATTTGCAGATGCCATAGATACTGAATTGGCTGCAAAAGGACAAAAAACATTTAGTACCATCTGTGTGGCATGCCATATGGCGGAGCAGCGTTTAATTGGCCCGGCTCTAAAAGGTGTTTTTGAGAGAAGAAGCCCAGAGTGGGTAATGAATATGATATTGAATCCCGATGGAATGCTTAAGGAAGACCCTATAGCAAAAGCCTTGTTAAAAGAGTATAACAATGCGGTAATGCTAAATCAGAATCTTTCTGAAGATGATGCCCGTGCGGTAGCCGAGTATTTAAGAACTTTATAGTATACCATTACCAAATACAAAAAAGCGTTTGCAGCAACCTTAGGGTTGATACAAACGCTTTTCTATTTTTGTATTATTTCCGATCAACGAATAGATTTTGGATAAGTCACACCTTATCTACAACAAGCCTATAGCCAAAATCCTTTAAAACATTTAAATATACAGCTACTTCTTGGCGTCCATTTGTAAATCAAAATTCCCAGTAAAAACGACAGTTGACAAAAAGCGACAATATATCGTCCTTTAATCAAAGTGGTTAATGGAATAAGAATTTTGCTTCCAAAAAATTCCATTTAGGGCGGGCTCAGTCTGACAAAAGTTATATATAGTAGCAGCTACTGAGTAACTTTACAAATTTTTTGCAATTACGGTAATCGTTATTTATTTAGCATGACCCTATAAGTTGGGTCTTCTATAATATTTACCTCAATAACACTTTCAGCATTTGTAAGTAGCTTTAGGCAGTCGGGGCTCAAATATCTCAGGTGTAATTTTTTACCCTCTTTGTGATATCGAGCAGTGATTTTATTCAGCGCATCTATGGCGGACATATCTACCACCTTGCTCTCCTTGAAATCTATTACAACTTCATCCGGGTCGTTGGTTACATCAAATTTTTCGAGAAATGTAGCGGTGGAACCAAAGAAAAGTGGGCCGTATATTTCATAATGTTTTACCCCATTTTCGTCTATATGTTTTCTTGCCCTAATACGTTTAGCGCTTTCCCAGGCGAATACCAAAGAAGAAATAATCACGCCAATCAAAACAGCTAAAGCTAGATTGTGTAACACAACAGTTACCACTGCAACCAATATCAAAACAAAAATGTCGTGTTTAGGCATCTTATTGATTACCTTAAAGCTAATCCACTCAAACGTACCTATGGCAACAACCATCATCACTCCCACCAAAGCAGCCATCGGAATTTGTTCAATTACAGGTCCACCTACTAAAATAATCAGTAAAATTGTCATTGCACCTATAATAGCGGAAAGTCGTGCTCTTGCTCCAGATCCAACATTTACCAAAGTTTGGGCTACCATAGCACATCCTCCCATACCACCAAAGAATCCATTGGTAATATTGGCTATCCCTTGTGCGGCAGCTTCTCTATTTGATTGTCCTCTAGTACCGGTAATTTCGTCTACCATATTAAGTGTTAAAAGAGACTCAATAAGCCCAACACCAGCCATGACCAGTGCGTATGGAAAAATTAATATTAAGGTCTCCATATTAAAAGGAATTTCAGGGATATGGAATGAAGGAAAGGAGCCACTTACAGAAGCAATATCCAATACTTTTTTGGTGTCTATGTCAAAGAAAAAAACAACACCAAATACAATCAATATGGCCACCAAGGAAGGTGGAACTGCCTTAGTGATTTTCGGTAATAAAGCTACAATTGCAATGGTTAAGAGGGTCAAGCCTGCCATTATGTATAAAGCCGAACCTTCCATCCAATTATCTATGCCGTTTTCCGATGTTTTAAATTGAGCCACCTGTGCCATAAAAATAATAACCGCAAGTCCATTTAAGAATCCAAACATCACAGGTTGCGGAATTAAACGAACAAACTTCCCTAACTTGAATAAACCAACTAATAATTGCAAAACTCCGGCTAAGGCGACTGCCGCAAAAAGATATTCTACGCCATGAGAAGAAGCCAACGCGATTAAAACAACTACTGTAGCACCTGCCCCGCCTGATACCATCCCTGGTCTTCCTCCAAAAATAGCTGTAACAATACCCATTAAGAATGCGGCATAAAGTCCCGTTAAAGGAGATAATCCTGCTAAAATGGCAAATGAGAGAGACTCTGGTATCATCGTCATAGCTACCGTGAGCCCAGCTAAAACTTCATTCTTATAATTTACTTTTTGTTTAAAATCGAATAGATTTAAATACTTCTTCACGTCTTTGTTTTAAGGGCGCAAAAGTAGTGGATTTTCTTGTTTTAAAGGCCACGATACGCCTAAATGTGAGATTTACAACAAATTACCAAGAATGAAGACCTAATAATTTCTTGCCCAAATCACTTAATTCGGCCGTTTTATATTTGGTCTGTTCCCAATTTCTTGGGTCACCGGGAAAAGCATACCCTTCTGGTGCCAATCTATTTTTCCAAGAATTGATGCGCCAGGTTCTTAGGGACACATTGTCCTCTTCAGCCGGCATCATAGAGATATATTGGGCAATACGGACCTTGTCTTTTGAATTATTGGGCCTTATGCCGTGGGGTTGCAAGCTATTAAAAATTAAAAGATCGCCCGCCTCCATCTTCACCTTTACGATCCTATCCTGCAGGTCGCTGACATCTGGCTTAAAACGGTCCCTATCCTTCGGATGGTCAAGTTTCCAAGAATCATAATTCCGGTATAACCAGGGGATACATTGAAAGCCCCCCATATTTTCATCGGTCTGGTCCGCGAGAGCTAATACTCCCTGTACATTCTGAGGACTGGTTTCTGGGTCGTAGTCCCAATGTATAAACCCTTTTTGCTCAAATCCTGGCCGAATTGGAAAGTTTAGATTAGCCCTATCGATAGTTACCCAAAGTTTTTCCGTACCCCAAATATCCACAAAAGCATCGTAAATTTTTTCTTGTTGCCTATTGTTCCATAGATTCTGATGATTGTACACCTCAACCATTCCCGTACCCGTTAATTCCTTCATTTGCATTTCTGCCCTCGGAGGCGTATACCAACTGTTGGGATTCTTAGGGTCTTTCTCTTCAAATTCCCATATAAATTCCGCGGTTTCTTTTGCTTGGTCCTTTGTGATAGCATTTTTGATAACAATATACCCATTGTGCAACCAAAATTTCCAATCCTCCTCGCTCAGGATCCGTAAAGGTTTTCCATTACTTCGGTCGTTCAAAATAATTTTACTGGTAGTAGAAGTGGAAGGATTCCCCGGAATCTCCGCATGTGGGTTCTTGTTGTTTGCCTTGGTATACTTGGACCGCATCTCCTTGATTTTTTATCGTCACGAACAATACCATAATTTAAGCAATTTAATTGAAAATATGACTTTTGATGGACCACCAAATGTTGGACGAACACTCTTGCCCAATGCTGTAGAATTATGGCAAATAAAAAACCGCCCTAGGTAATTACTCCAAGGCGGTCTTTAACTAAATAACCAACCAAAAACTTCTTTATATCGGTACCGTAAAACCTTACGGCAATAATTATATTTTTCTTTTTCTGGCCACTTTCATGGTCCCCAACTCGGTTTTCGTCCTTTTCTTATCCACTTGGGATTTCCCAGATTTCAAATAAGTAATAAATCCCTTTCCTCTAAACTTATAAACCGTTCCACTAGAGGAATGATAGAGCTCTATTGTACTATCATTAATAACGTACAATTCAAAGTAATCATTGCCCATGAATTCATAATCCAGTGTTAAAGTTTTGAGCGTTTCATCGTTATAAACATCAAATAAGGAATACTCACCTCGATAATCCCACAAAATGTCGTTGAAATGCATCCCGCTGGGGTCTACGGAGGAATTGAAGATAGATTTGTTTCCGTCATTATAGAACTGTAGATAATTTTCCGAATCAAAATCATTTAATGCTCCCTCTTCACTCGTAGCTATCTTTTCCCAGACATCATATTCTTGAAGCAAGTATTGTAAATTGTCATAAAATATCATGTCGTAATCAAAGTTATTCCTTTGGTAACCCTCCAAAAAATAAGATGTTCGGCTATTGGCATCATATAATTCAATAGTATTATTATCAACTACAAATACTTCCAAATTCCAATAACCATCAACATCATGGTTTATTTGCAAACTTTCGTTGACTGTATTGAAATGGCCAACCTGCATTCCAAATCCATTCCCTGTTTTGCCAATTCCCACTAAATTGTTATTGGCATAGATAGTTTTACCAGTAAAAGAGATGGTAAACGCACGCTGTAAAAAAGGAACTTCCCCATTGCCCGTGGTCTCATTAATATCTATATACCAAAGATCATAGGATTGCAATACCCCATTAATATTTACAATAGGATCCTCTATATATTCATCCTCGATAATAACTTCGGTATAACAACTGTTTGTTAGAATACCAAGCATAAAGGTTGTGAGCAATAACTTTACGGTTCTCATATTTTAAAGATTGATGTTACAATTTCCATTAAAATCAATCTTTATGCCAACAATATTATATATTGATTATCAGCACATTGCATTTCTTAAATAAAACTATACTCTTGGAGTCAAAAATCTACATGCTGAATATGGTTTAAAACATATTACCTAGGGTATTGGATTCTTGTTTTGAATCTCCAAAAAACAGTCCTACATTGCCATGGATTTCAATAAACAATGCGCACTTCCAAATTGGCACTGGTTAATTTATAGGCCATTGATACTTTTTTAATTATCCGAAGCCTAAATAAATGGGCTATAGGTAGAGAAGAAAAAAATTTAAAGAATGAAATGAGCATATTCAAAATTAATTTTTTGCTTACTAACCAAAATGAGTGAATTTTTTATGCGATAGCGCAGTGGTTGATGTATGCAAAAAGTTTTTATTAAGTTCATTTTCAGGTTGATATAAAATTCTAAATAGATGAAAAACAATATGAAATTTGCAATGTTGGGCGGGGGTAGCTGGGCAACTGCCATTGTAAAGATGTTGACTGAAAATGCCGATGTAGTAAATTGGTATATGCGAAATACGGATGCCATTGAACACATTAGAACACAAAGACATAATCCCAATTACCTAAGTTCGGTAGAGTTTCATACGGAGCAACTAAACCTTACGGACAATATTAACGAGGCTGTTGCCGATGCCGATGTACTTATATTTGCCATTCCTTCTGCTTTTTTGGAAAACGAATTGAAGCAACTTACGGTTGACATTAAGGACAAAATTATTTTTTCGGCCATTAAAGGTATTGTGCCGGAATCCAGCTTAATTGTTGGAGAACATTTTCATGTCAATTATAATATTCCTTTCGAAAACATTGGGGTTATTACAGGCCCTTGCCATGCCGAAGAGGTAGCTTTAGAGCGTTTGTCCTATTTAACCATAGCCTGCGCAGATACCGAAAAAGCCAAATTGGTTGCCAAACACTTGAGCAGTGACTACATAAAAACTAAAATATCCGACGATATTATAGGAACTGAATATGCGGCTATGCTTAAGAATATTTATGCCATTGCTGCCGGTATCGCTCACGGATTGGGTTATGGCGATAATTTCCAAAGTGTACTTATGAGTAACTCCATACGGGAAATGAAACGATTTATAAAACGGGTGCATAAAATGAAGCGCAACATAAACGACTCGGCCTATCTAGGAGATCTTTTGGTAACGGGCTACTCCGTTTTTAGCCGTAACCGTATGTTCGGTAATATGATTGGCAAAGGCTACACCGTAAAAAGTGCTATGATGGAAATGAAAATGGTGGCCGAAGGATATTATGCTACCAAAAGTGCACACCTAATAGTTTCAAAACACAAGAAAAAATCGAAAACTCCTATATTAAATGCTGTTTACGAGGTCCTTTATGAAAATAAAAGTCCAAAAAAAGTATTTAAGGAACTGACGGAAAAGCTGGATTAATATTTAAATGTTACTTCTATAGGCTAGGAAATATTCCTGTATTGGCACTCCCTAAATTCTGTCCAGTGAAAAATTGGAGTGTTCCTCCAATGCTTCCTCCAAAGTTGTCCTATAAGAGTCTATTACCTCATCATCCAGTTTAAAAATGATTTTGAATTCGGCCAATATGGGTTCCATCAATTTTCTAATACTTTCAATATCAAAGTATAACCGCCCTGTCCTTCGTATAAAGAAATCCATAGGAGTTTGCACCATTTCATTTTCAATGCCAAACTTTAATTCAGCTTTGGCCATGCCCAACTCATGATTATCATCTTTTTGTTTGGCATAGTGCTGCAATATAGTTTCGGTTTGTTTCCCATAATTGGTCACCAAATACCAAGCGTCATATTGTGAAAATCCCTCAGGGGTTAATCTTTCATGTATTTCGGCAATATATTTCTTAACGTATTTATACTTTTTAAATTCATTGCCACATAACGGAATATGCTCGGTATCTGAAGGTTTTACTACAACCCCATACTCTTCCTCCAATTTTTTTCCGACCCTGTTCACCACTCTCTCCGCCATTTTACGGTAACCCGTAAGCTTGCCCCCAGCAATACTGATAAGCCCAGAATCTGAAGTAAAAATCTCATCCTTTCGTGATAATTCAGAGGCGGATTTACCTTCTTCATGTATTAGCGGGCGTAATCCTGCCCATGAAGATATGATATCTTCCATTTCCAAATTAATCTTCGGAAACATATTATTCACGGCAGAAATTAAATAAATGGCATCTGCCACATTTGTTTTTACCTCGTCCTTATTCTCGTTGAAATTTGTGTCCGTAGTTCCTATATAAGTAATCTTGCCCCTTGGAATCGCAAACATCATTCGTCCATCGGGAATATCAAAATACACAGACTGCTTAATGGGCAATTTTTCATATGGAAAAACCAAATGCACCCCTTTGGTAAGATGCAGGCGCTTTCCCTTTTTAGAATTATTAATTCCCCTAAGGTCATCCACCCATGGTCCGGCGGCACTAATTACATATTTCGACTTTATTGAAAATTCGGTATCCATTACGGTATCTTTCACCTTAACTCCTGCAACTATACCCTCCTCATAAATAAAATCCTTTACCTCGGCATAGTTTAGAGCCATGGCACCGTGGTGCAAACTCGTCTTAATGGTCTCCATGGTAAGTCGGGCATCATCTGTCCTGTATTCCGCATAATAACCCGCTCCTTTCAATATCTTTTTAGGCAACAAAGGCTCCAATTTCAAGGCTTCTTTTTTCTCCAACATTTTACGTTTGTCATCACCTGTCACCTGAGCCAAAATATCATATACCTTTAGACCAATGGAGGTAAGCCATTTGCCATAAGACCCATTTTCTATCAATGGCAACAACATTTTCTCTGGCAACACCAGATGCGGAGCCAGTTTATGTACAATAGCCCTTTCAGACCCAACTTCCTTAACCAACCAGAAATCAAATTGTTTAAGGTATCGCAAGCCTCCGTGTATTAATTTTGTTGACTTGCTACTGGTTCCTGATGCAAAATCATTTTTTTCAACCAAGGCCACCTTAAAACCTCTTGATGCAGCATCCAAGGCAATCCCACCACCCGTAATTCCACCGCCGATTACAACTAAATCAAATACCTCTTCCGTTAGTTTGGCAACGGTTTTTTTTCTGTCCAAATTAGAAAATCGAATGTTTTTTGTCATCTTAATGCGGTATCAGTTTGTTATTTGGTGAATTTGTCTTACTTCAACCAATGTCCTTAAAGGTAACTGATTATAGTCCGAAATCAAAGGACAATTATTACTCCAACGTTATCGTTACAACAACTTCATTGCCCAAGGCATCTACCACAGTAATCCTGTGATTTCCTGGTTCGGGTATCAATCCTTTTTCATGAAAGTTTATGGTTTCCCCTATAAATTTTTCATCCAGATACCAAAAAACCGGAGTTTCCGGTTTTGAATGGGCCAACTTCACTATTAATTCGTTCTTTTTCCCTTCAAAATTTTTGGGCAGCGTTATTCTACTTCCGTTCCTTGGATAAATAAATTCCATAACCTCCGTGTTGGTTTCCTCACAATTATCTAAAAAGGCTGGCGGGGATTTATAGGTTGGATGACCCTTTTTATAGTAGAATTCCATTAATGGAGGTAGAATAAACCAGGACTCGCTCAGTGTTTCGGACAAATTGGCACAGGACGAATTAACCCTGAACTGTTTTTGTGGATTTAAATGTACCAATTGATGATAAGTACAGGCCTTTACATAATTTTGTTTGTTTGGGATAGAAACCACAGTAACAGGGCATATTTGGGTAGCCAAATAACCGCTTTCCGAACATACTTTGATATCTATAAACTCATCCTCAGGTTTTTGAAACCAGGAAGATCGGGGCAATACATCAAAAACATCGAATAAAATTGGGGCTGCGGTAGTGAGTCCTGTGACGTTTGGTCTTCCTTCCCCGTCCGCATTGCCAGTCCATACCCCTACCACATGGTCTTGGGTGACTCCAATAGCCCAGGCATCCTTGTTTCCAAAACTGGTGCCCGTCTTCCATGCTATCTGTTTGGAGGAATCAAAAAACTCCCAAGATTCGCTTCCCTCAGGTCGGTTAACTTTTTTCATGGCCTCCAGGGTCAGGAAGATACTTGCCGCATCAAAAATTGTTTTCACGGTGGATTTACTACCAAAATCCACCACAGAATCCACTGTTATAATAGGTTCGGAAAATTCCATAGCAAAATACTCACTGGAGGTTTCATTAAAATGATTTACTGTTGATGCCAAGGAGGCATATGTCTTACATAAATCCCATAGATTGGTTTCGGCCCCTCCAAGTATTAATGTAAGTCCGTAATGATCCGCAGACCTGTCAAGCCCCCTTAAGTTGAATAGATCTAATTGATCCCTAAATTTTTCCAGACCATAAGATTGCAACAAACGCACTGCCGGAATATTGAGCGACTTTGCCAATGCCTTATCTGCCTCTATGGCGCCACTATAACTCTCGTTGAAATTCTCAGGGGTATAACCCGCTATTTGAGTAGGAACATCCGCTACCAGCATATTGGGCAACAATTCTCCCGCATCCATCATGGCGGTGTACAATAAAGGCTTTAAAACACTCCCTGTACTGCGGTTGGCCTGAACCATATCTACGTCCTTTTCATGGTCCTTATCAGTTGGTGTGTTTCCAACATAGGAAAGTACTTTCCGCGATTTTACGTCCATTACAAGAACGGCTGCATTATAAACCTGATTCTGTTTCAAGGTATTATAATGCCTATTAATTATGGCGTTGATATTGAGCTGTAGCTTTTCATCCAAATGGGTCAAAATTCTTTTCCCCTTGCCTTTTTTTGCCAAATACTGTACTAAATGAGGAGCTATATCGGGTAATGGAAATGGCTTCTTAGGCAATTCCTCAAGTAGCGACAATTGGTAGGTGGTGCTATCTATTTGATGGTTTTCCAATAATTTTTGAAGTAGTCTATTTCTTTTATTTCGTAATTTGACTTGATTTTTTCCCGGATAAATCAAACTTGGAGCATTGGGCAATACCGCCAAAGTAGCAGCTTCCGCCCAGGATAACTGACTCGGCTGCATACCAAAATAACGCCAAGCCGCCACCTCCAGTCCTACCACATTTCCACCAAAAGGAGCATGACTGGCATATAGTTTTAAAATGTCTTTTTTGGAATAACGAAATTCCAGTCTAGTGGCCAAGACCAATTCCTTGACTTTTTCCCAATAAGACCGTTGTTTGTGCTTACGGGACAATCGTATTACTTGTTGGGTAAGCGTACTCCCGCCTCTAACCGTTTTCCCTGCAAGAATATTTGCTATAAACGCCTTACTTATGGAAACAGGATTAAAACCAGGATGAAGATAAAAATGGGCATCCTCAAAATTTAGAATACAAGTCTCAAATTTGTGGGGTACGCTATCCACAACAGGAAACCTCCATTGCCCATCCTCGGCAATAAGTGCGCCCAAAAGCTTCCCAGATCTACTCTCTACAACTGTGGCATGTGGGGTGTTGAATAGTTGTTTGGGCAAACAGAAATAATAGGTAACCAACAATATTACAAGAATCAGTAACTTTTTGGGATGCTTTCTTATTAGCCCCTCCAACTTTATAAAAGTTGTTGCTCCTTTAACTGGATTCCTATCCGTTCCCAAATTCATATTTTCTTTCTACCAAACAAATGCGGACTTTATACCATTTGTACCGCTCTTTTATTCTTTTTTTTGGACGAAGAAATGATCCGCTTGTCTTTTCCAATCTGTGGAATAAAGCCCAATTTATCCAAAAAACTTACACTGGTCCCTAGTTGCACTCTGGCACATTTAAAGCCTAGAAACACCGGCTGCCATTTAGCCTTTTACTCCATTGATCGGGAATTTAATCATACCTGTTATCACCTTCTATGTTGGTAGAACTATAAATTGCGGCATAATAGGCTTTTTAAAGTACCATATTTATGAAATGTAATCCTTTTCCAAAAAGTAACTTACCAAGGCTTCTTTCATTAATACGGATTGTTCACCTGCCTTTAATGGGGGCAATTCTTCCTTAATGGTATAATGCGGCCAGCCTTCTTCATCAAAAAAATCGAACTCATAATACCCATAGGGTTCCAACAACCTACATATAGCAATATGCATTAGATTTAATTTTTCATCTTTCTTATAGGTTTTATGAATCTGACCCAATTCCTGAACACCCACCAAATATATAATTGCATCCAACTCCATGGGATCGCTATCTGCAAATTGCGCCGATAGTTTCTTAACCAAAATCTCCCATCTATCCTTTAATTGTGTATCTCTCGACATAGTAATTTGTTCCAATTTAGTTCTAATGTTGGACTAAGTTATCCAAGCTGTGTAGAATTATCCAAAGGTACAAATCAAAGTTTTATATTTGTCAAAAGACTTTTAAGAATGGGTGTATTGGATATTATTTTAGGACTATTACTACTTTACGGTCTATACAAAGGCATTAGAAATGGTCTATTTGTTGAGTTGGCATCACTAGTGGCCCTTGTGGCCGGTTTATATGGCGCCATTCACTTTTCCTATATTGTAGGGGAATATCTTTCCGAAAATATGGAGTGGAACGAACGATATATGAATACTGCTTCGTTTCTGATCACCTTTATTATTATTGTTCTGGTAGTAAATATGGCAGGGAAATTATTGACTAAGATTGCTGATTTTGCCATGCTGGGACTACTAAACAAAATAGCGGGAGGAATATTCGGTGCTCTCAAAGTAGCGGTCATTCTGGGTGCCTTATTGATATTTTTCGACAGGACCAATAACCAATTGGGGTTTGTTAAGCAAGAATCCATTGACGAGTCCAAACTTTATAGCCCTGTAAAGGAAATAGGGGCCTTTGTTTTTAGCAAGGTACTTAAGGAAAACAAAGCATTGGAAGTAGAACCCCCCAAGAACAATGAACAAAACACCTATATTAAGGTTGGCGGATAAATATAACATCCTATGATACCAAAAAAAATGTGGTGAACATAGGATGTTATAGTTCTCAACCTTAAAGCCAATTATTGGGTTGCCCCCACTTTGGTATAGGTGAATGTGACATCCGTTTGTATGGTTAGTCCTTTTACATCTGTAATATTATAATTGGAAGTAACGGAAAAAGCCGATTTATCTGTATTGAAAACAATGTTCAAATTCTGGGCTGAACAATTGCCAATTAAACCCAGTGTACCACTGAAAAGCTTCCATGTCCCTCCAATTTTAACCTTATTAATGCAACTGGTTGCATTTTCACCTTGTGAAAATTCATAGGCCCGACCTGGTCCGAAGGTATAGTCGGAATCCTTTTCGCAGGCAGAATATTGAACAAAAATATCCTTTTTTGGGTTTTCTTCGTCATCTTGGGTTATATCCACTTCTTTGTCCGCAAGTATTGCGGTTAGCTGCCAAGTTCCTATTAAGCTGTTTTCTTCCTCTGTGAGTGCTCCCTCAAAATCGGCAGGACATTCAATTGAATTATCCGTACTACAACCCACAAATAAAGCACTCAATGCAATGGTTCCAATGAGCATAAAATAAAATCCTTTTTTCATCTTTTCTTTTTTTTATAAGAATGCAGAAAAGATAAAATGGTTGCGCAGAATGGATATTTATTTTTAGCGCCCATGAACACAACTACTGTACAACCTCTACCCATTGGCCCTTAGTGCGTACGGCGTAATCATTGTTGTACATGGCTTCAGCCTGAATCCCTGGTAAATAATATCTGCCCAAATAGGATGCATTCAGCAATACCCTAAATATTTTTGTTTCGTTCTTTTTCATATCAAAATAAAAATTCGCCCTATCATCCCGCAAATCCGTATAGGTCACCTCATTTTCGGCAAAATCCCCAAAATCTGTAAAGCGTGTATTTACTATTTCCCAGCCACTGGGGAATATCTCGGACAATGCCACATTTTTGATCATTTCGGCCTTGGTATTTGTTAGTGATACCTCAGCAACAAAATCCGTACCCTGCATTATGGAGGCAGGATTCAATATAGTGCCATTCCGTCCTTTGAAGACCACATTGGCAGTTAGATTTCGTTGCATCTCCTTCTCCTCACCTACAGGTAGTATACCACTATTATTGATGCTCACGTATAACAAATTGGTTCCAGTATTTTTTATACTGATGGAATTGGTCCCCGTAATTATTCCCAATCCCATATTGGCCAAAGTTTTTTGTGTATCTATATCACTATGCCCTCCATTTACCGTTATACTGGCCTTAATCCCCTTACCTCCAATCATATCGGCAAATTTTGCCAGAGCCAAAAGACAATAAGAAGTACTCTGGGTACTCATCCATTGATCATTACTTAAACGCTGCGCCAAGGTCCTGGCCATTTCCTGAGCTTTCACCTTATCCTTTAAAAGCACATAAGTTTCCAAAGCCATGGCCCTGTTCCGTTCAGGAGACCCATAGGTATAATAATCATTTTTATTGGCCACAAAATCAATATCTGAGGACCTAATGATCTGTTGGGCAACACTCTCTTGACCAACAAGTGCATAAGTTGCCGCCAAGCGGAATTTTCCCTCATTGGACAAATTTGGAGTTTCCCTTAGTCTATTCATTGAAGCAATATCTGCATTTCCGGAAAGGGCTAGGGTATATAAACGATATGCCTGAGCCAAACCGGATATGGAAGACCCTGCCCGCCATTGCCGTGCTATATTTTGCTGATAATTTATCCAGGTAGACTTAAACCCCAAGGGCAGAACGTATCCCTTTTTCTCAGCTTCCAATAAAAAGTGACCTACATAGGACGAACTCCAATCATCTGCATAATTTTGTCCTGGCCAATAGGAAAAACCTCCACTTGGCATTTGATAACTGCCAATTCTTTTTATGGCACTTTCCACGTTTTGCTGAATCTCTTTTTTCTTTGATGAATTAATATCAAAGATATCTGGCATAAATAATTGAGGAAAGGCACTGGAAGTGGTCTGCTCCAAACATCCATGCGGATATTGGACCAAATATTGCATCCTTCCATTAAAATTCATCGGTGGAAGGGTAGATAATTCAACCTCTGCCCGGTTACTGCCCGGAATGCCAAAAGTATTAAGATCTAGGGTCCTGTTAGTATTGGCCTCCAAAACAACATCCTCTGTCACTGTGGTTAAAGGATTGGGGTTTACCACATCTATAGGTATTTCAAAAGAGGCTTTTTCACCATTCCCCGAAGCTTCAACTACTACCTTACCAACACCGTTATAGTCGGCCACCTTCAATTGAAAATAAGCCATTTTTTCATCTGGTTGGGAAAAGAAAACGTTTTGTATAGCATTGCCTTCTATGCTAAAAGAGGGGTCTTGTTTAATTTTCAAAGTCACTTCTTTTACCTTGTTTTCCATGGCAAACACAGTAACGGGCAAAGTTACGGTCTCCCCTGGAGTAATTTTCCTTGGCAAGGACGCCAATACCATCAGTGGTTTGCGCACAGGCGTTGTTCTTTCTGCGACACCGTAAGCAGCTTTTCCAGAATTTCCTGCTATGACCATAGTGCGTACAGATCCAATATATTTGGGTATGTCTATTTTATGTGATTTTGTTTCCCCTTCTTTTAGGGTAAATGGTCCTAGATAAACCACCATAGGTTCAAAACGATTTGCCTTTTTATTTTTGGCTCCGGCCAATTCCCCGTCCCCACCTATAGAGAAGACCTGATTTATTCTTCCGCCATAGGCTCCTATTACGTCATCGTAGACATCCCAACTCTTTACCCCCAAAGCCTCACGTGCATAAAAAGCATCCCAGGGATTAGGAGTTTTAAAGCGAGTTAGATCTAGTAATCCTTCATCCACTATGGCAATACTATAGGTCATGGCCCTACCTTGTTTCTCATTTACCTTGACTGTTATGTTTTCTTCAGGCCTTATAACATCCGGCATGGAAATTTCTGGCTGTAATTTGGTCGAAGGATCTTCCACCGATATGGGAACCACCCCGTACATACGAATAGGGGAATCGTTTAAAGTTGAGGCATGAGGCTGCAACAAACTAATATTTATATAAACATTTGGGGTATACAATTCGGTTATGGGTATTTCAAATTTGGTTTCCCCTTTTTCCGATTCCACCCATAGTGAATGGAGTACCTCACTGCCATTTTCAATGGTGACCAACGCCCTACCTCCTTGGGAACTTGGAAAGGTAACGGTGGCCGTTTCTCCAACCTTATAAACCTCCTTGTCCGTGGAGAACATTAACATTGTAGCGGCAGAAGGGTCATTTTTCATTGATTTCCCTGCCCATCCCGGCCAATCCACATAAATTGTTTTACCAGTTGCATGTCCGCCCATAGGATCATCTACCCTAACCAAATATCGGCCCCAGTCAGGATATTTTAGTTCAAAATTAAATGATGCCTTACCACTTGTATTTGTGCTAATATTTTGCTCCAATACCTTTTCCTGATACTCACTGCTGCTAAAATTGGATAAATTGTCCGCAGAAGTCTCCCACCACCATCTCCAGTTTACCTTATAAATAGTAACCTTTAGATTATTGGCCGCTTTGGCAAAGCCCATTTCATCCACTGTTACAACTTCAAATTTATGTGGTTGATCTGTAAGCAACATACCCCTTAACTTGTCGCCTTTGGGCACATTTAGGCCCACATAAGTATTGAATGGCGAAAATTGTTTTGTGAAGACATCTGTACTGAAATCACCTCCATTTTCATACACCTTGGTCATAAATGCCGCTCTAAGCATTCCTGGAGCCTGACTGTTTATTTGTGGACTAAGTGAAAAGGACGCCTTACCTTCGGCATTTATAGTACTATTGAAAACCACCTGATCTTCGGTGGCAAAGGTTCTGGTGGGGTCATCAAAGACATACCCCGGAAAATTTTTAAAGGTTGTTGTCTGTACATTAAACTTCGCCGTAATATCCGCTTTTAAGTTTTTTGCTGGCGCTCCGTGGAGCCAAGCTACCTGCAGCGAACCTTTGATAGGCTTACTCCCGGATAGCACCTCATCTTCAAACTCTGTTTTAATCTTTAGTCGATTAGGTTTAATCGTTTCAATTTTAACGGTTTTGGTAAAGGTTGCCCCGCCTACTGAAATTTTGGCCAGCCAATTCCCGGTAGGCGCATTTTCATCGGTCCTTAAAACAAAATTGTAAAAATTGTCTAGAGAATTGTTCTTTACTTCGCGATGCACCACCTTGTTATAGGGATCTATCAATTCCAACTTTACTGGATGCCCTGCGGGAAGTTTATTGGCGTTATCGTTCAATAGAAAAGAAACAAAAAGCTTATCCCCGGGACGCCACACTCCTCTTTCACCGAAAATAAAACCTTTGATTCCCTTTTGCAGGGCAACACCGTCAACGTTAAACTTACTTACGGACAAGGCATTGCCGTCATTTAGTTTAACGTAGGTTTTTTGACCATTGCTCTCGGCTACGGCAAAGTATGCCAAATTATCCGAGTCAAAGATAGAGGTGCCATCCACCTCCGTTATTACCTGCCCGATAGGCTGTTGCTGGTAATTGTAGAAAATTACCTTGGCTCCCGCTATGGGATCGGTACTTACTATATCATTGACCGCTACAAAATAGCTTTTGTTAACCCCTTGTTTTATGGTTACTCCCAAGTCCGAAGCCAAAACATTGGCCCCTACTGTTTTATCATAATAATAGGTAGTATGGCAGGGATTATCACGTTGGTTCCAGTCATAGTTAAAATAGTAATCTTCGTAATAGGATTCCACTCCGTCCCATGAGCTGTTTTCTGTTTCTTGATCAAAATCTTCGTCCGATGTTGTTTCCTGTTCAAAATTGGTGTCTTCACATCTAAACAAGCTATACGATGGTTTAAAGCTAAATTCTACCCTGTACATGGCTCCTAATTCAGGAGTAATGAGCGATTTTAAATCCAGGGCATGAGCCGACCATTTTCCACTATTACCACTAAGATTGCTTTCCAAGTCCAATTTCTTTGTGGCAATGGGCCTAGCTATTGTTTTTAAGTTATAGTTCCCGTCAAGATTATTTCCTTGTAAAAACTGCAAAACATTACTTTCATATATTTTAAGAACGGTTACGTTGACCGACTTCAGATTTACCGATTCAAAATTAATTTTTAGGTTATTGGAGGATGGTAAAATTGTACCGTTGGATAATAGTCGGACATCTGGTTTTATTTGTTCGAAGGCTACCCTCTCTACAAGCTTTGTTCTTAATTTGTAGCCATCAATGCTTTCTATACCATCAAAAACCTCGAGCTGAACTGTACCGGTCACCTCCTTGGAAGGATAAACTTTTAAGGTATTTCCAACAACATTGAATTTAGGGTTGTTATCTCCTTCAAGTACCACCAGACCCTTAAAGTTCTGTCCTTTTTTTAGGGGATCTGAAAAATTTATGTTTATTATTTGATTTTCCCCGGTTTCCACGTTCACTTCCAGTATACTAAAATTGCTCTTCCCCGGGATCTTTATTGAATTCTTTCCTGAACTATCAATATTCAAAACCTTACCATCCCAAACAACCTCCAAATCCGTATCCTCCGTAAATCGTTGAATACTATCAATTTTAAAATGAAATTGGGTACCTTCAGCTGTGGATGAATCGAATTTTACGGAAACACTTTTCCCCTTTTGTTTTACCTCCAGCAACTGTTTGGCATTTTTTAAACTTAATTGATCGGAACTTTTTAATTGCCCCTCTATATATTGGTAATCTTTGGAGTAGGACTGTATCGCCTGTGTATATACATTAAACTGTTGTTTCAATGTTTTTACTTGGAAATTGAAATGGCGCAAATCCTTGGGGACGTCGTTTGCAATAGCCCCCAAATCCAAAGTAAACCCGTAGGTGCTGTTTTGTTGGAAACCCGATTCAGGTATAAAAGCAATAGTTCTACTGTCCAAAGCAACTACCTTACCTTTTAACCTGGGAATTACCTGTAACAAATGGCTACTTAGTTCCTTTCCACTTTCCCATGAATCAATAGGCCGATTCAATACCACCCGAACATCTGCTTTTACAGAAATAATTCCATGGGATACTTCTGTTATGTAATCTTGATAAAGATTTATGTTATCTATTGGAGTTTTCCCAGTGTCCTTATTAGGGTTACAACCTAGGATGAAAAGAAATAATAGCGTACGGACAATTAATTTCATAAAAGGAACCAATTTAGTACCGTAAAGATAGAAGGTTTTCCTTTTGAGATATACTGTTAAACAAATTAAGCTTGTCAAAAGACAATTAAATTCCTCCTTTTAATTGCAGATAAATTCGCCAATACGGCTAACTTTTTTTTGAAACACATCGATAATTGTCTACAGTAAGTAATCCTTGTACTACAAGATTTTAATTTGTTATGTATTTCGTCGAATAAATTAATTAATTAGACTCTCCACTCAATATTTTTTTTTAATATTACAACGTTGGTCACGAGAAGCCAATTACGAGAATACAAGAATTCCCCATTCTTCCTTTTCTTCCTACTTACAAATAGAACATTGTATGAAAATGAAATTGCATTATTTTATAATGCTATTGTTCGCATTTGTAGTAGTCTCTTGTAGTACAGAGCCTATAGAGTCGGCAAATAGTACCGAAGCAGAAAACGCGGTCGAAGTAGAGCAGGAATTACTTGGTATAGTCAACGATCATCGTGTTTCCCTGGGATATGAAGATTTGGATTATAGCGCTATAGCCCATGAATATGCTAATAAGCATACGGACTATATGATAGCCAAAGGCTCTATTAATCATGATAATTTTAGCGCACGGGCCTCGGATATCTCCCAAGCCGTAAATGCCTCTTTTGTTTCAGAAAATGTGGCGAAAGACTATGTTTCAGCCGTCGAAGCTTTTCAAAAATGGCTGGCCAGTTCCGATCATAGAAAAACTATGGAAGGAGAATTCACCCACACAGCGGTTAGTGTTAAGAGAAACTCCGATGGTAAACTATATTTTACCCAACTCTTCTACCGATAGTCTTCCTTAAAGCAGTTTACTTTTCTTATTTTTGATATTAATCCTTGTGATAATTTGCGATAGCGCAATGTTATGCCCTTTCAAAAATAAACAGGGCTTTATAAATCTAATTTTAATAAGATAGCGCTATGTCCATAAAACAACCTTTCAATCTAAATAAATGGATTTCTGAAAATAGAGCAACTTTAAAACCTCCGGTGGGAAATAAAAACC
Source organism: Arenibacter sp. F26102 (assembly GCF_023015865.1). Classification (GTDB taxonomy): domain Bacteria; phylum Bacteroidota; class Bacteroidia; order Flavobacteriales; family Flavobacteriaceae; genus Arenibacter. Next base: position 170,302 of record NZ_JALKBC010000014.1, read on the forward strand.
TCTATACGGAATCAGGAGACTATATTGTAATGGTTGTTGCCGGCCCCAATGCCCGAAAAGACTATCATTACAACGAAACAGAAGAGCTTTTTTATCAATTGGAAGGAAATATTGAGGTACATATTCAAGAAAACGGTCAAAAAAAGACCATGCAATTGGGTCCTGGGGATATGTACCTACATCCGGACAGAATACCTCATTCCCCAGTTAGGCACGAAGGTTCCATAGGCCTGGTCATTGAACGTAAAAGGGCCGATATGGATGCGAAAGATGGCTTGCTGTGGTTTTGTGATAACTGCAACAACAAACTGCATGAGGTTTACTTCACATTAAATGATATTGAAAAAGACTTTTTGGGTCACTTTAAGACATTCTACGCTTCCGAGGACCTGCGTACCTGTAATAATTGTGGTACAAAAATGCCGGTTGACGAAAGGTTTATTGCAAAGGAAGACAAATAGCTGCCTTACTAACTTGGTAATTCCCCTTAAGTTTTAAAACTAAGTTCAAAACCATTTAGAACCACAAAAACATTAAATACTTTTTGAACAACATTTGTGCTCCATAGCACCCCAGTCAACACAATTATTTGTAAATTTGAAAAAATATAACAATAATCGATAAAAAAGTTATAAATGTCAAACATTGCACGGGATTTTGAAATCCAAGAAGCCTTGGAAAAATTAGGTATAAAAGCCTTAAATAACGGAACATCAACCGGTTCCCATAATTTTTCTTCTGGAGATGAATTAGCATCCTATTCTCCTGTAGATGGAGCTTTAATTGGCAAAGTAAGGACAACCTCCAAGGCGGATTATGAAAAAGTAATGGATGCCGCTACCAGCGCATTTAAAACATGGAGAACGAAACCAGCGCCTCTAAGGGGGGAAATAGTCCGCCAGTTTGGAGATAAACTACGTGAACTGAAGGAACCCTTGGGAAAGTTGGTTTCCTATGAAATGGGGAAATCTTACCAAGAAGGTTTAGGAGAAGTTCAGGAAATGATAGATATCTGTGATTTTGCCGTAGGCCTGTCCAGGCAATTGCACGGTCTTACCATGCACTCAGAAAGGCCGGGTCATAGAATGTACGAACAATATCATCCTCTAGGAGTTGTAGGTATAATTTCAGCTTTTAATTTCCCGGTTGCCGTATGGGCATGGAACACTGCACTGGCATGGATTTCCGGAGATGTCTGTGTTTGGAAGCCCAGTGAAAAAACACCGCTATGCGGAGTAGCTTGTCAAAATATCGCTGCTGCGGTTTTCAAGGAAAATAATCTTCCGGAAGGCATTTCCTGTTTGATTAATGGTGACTATAGGGTAGGCGAATTCATGACCCATGACAAAAGAGTTCCATTGGTATCTGCAACGGGCTCTATACGCATGGGAAAAATTGTAGCTCAGGCAGTGGCCGCACGATTAGGAAAATCACTTTTGGAGCTTGGAGGCAACAACGCAATTATAGTAACCCCGGACGCGGATATTAAAATGACCGTTATCGGAGCTGTTTTTGGGGCGGTAGGTACCGCAGGGCAACGCTGTACCTCAACGCGTAGATTAATTATCCACGAATCCATTTACAACAAGGTAAAAGACGCCCTGGTTACCGCTTATAAGCAATTGCGCACAGGAAATCCACTAGACCAAAATAACCATGTGGGCCCGTTGATCGATACGGATGCCGTAAAGATGTACCAGCAAGCGCTTCATAAAGTTGTGGAAGAAGGAGGTATGCTTATTGTTGAAGGAGGTGTGCTGCAAGGGCCAGGATATGAAAGTGGCTGTTATGTAAAACCAGCCATTGCTGAAGCCAACAATAATTATGGAATTGTACAACACGAAACTTTCGCCCCCGTCTTATATCTTCTAAAATATTCCGGAGATGTAGAAAATGCCATCGCCATTCAAAATGGAGTAGTTCAAGGCCTATCTTCTGCAATTATGACCAATAACCTAAGGGAGGCAGAGTATTTTTTATCCACCCAAGGTAGTGATTGTGGCATAGCCAATGTTAACATCGGAACTTCCGGTGCTGAAATAGGAGGAGCTTTTGGCGGAGAAAAAGAAACTGGTGGAGGACGTGAATCCGGCTCGGATGCCTGGAAAATCTATATGAGAAGACAGACCAACACCATCAATTACACTACCGAATTGCCTTTGGCCCAAGGTATAAAGTTTGACCTTTAGAAGCAAAGGCAAATGAAAAACCCGCTATGTACTGGAGATAAACCAGTACATAGCGGGTTTTAAACTAACCAACCAATATTATCCTGAAGATTTGTTTTGAAGTGCTCCAGGACAAGTAATTTCAATTTGAACGTTTAGGACATTATAAACCCGTAGCCACTTGAAAATTTCCCCTCCCCCCGAATAGGTCCATTAGAAATAGCTGCGGGTTTAACCAAACTAACTCAAATAATTATTGTGGTAAAGACCTATTTCAATGCCGGAACTTAGTCGGGAGAAATAAGGTCTTTGTAATTATAATATTTCCGCTAAAGTCTACATTCCATATCACGTATAAAAGTAAAACTATATAGATGGTACTAAAATTTGTATAATTGGTAAGTTTTCAAGGAATTGCATAAATTATTGGGTAAAATTACACCCCCAAAACTCTTAATTTATGGGTAGAAAAAAAGATTTACGAAAATACCCTCCTCCAAATAAACCTATAGATCTTTTAAAAAAGTTAAACAAAGGGGAAATGCCCCTTTAGCACCGCTAACTATTTGACATGTAACATTTAAAGTTGTTTTTTTAACATTTAAGGGAATTTTTTAATATATTTAAGCTAAACCCAAACAGTTACGAAAATGACGAAAAGAACAACCAATATCTTGGGTATAGTAATCGCCATTATTGCCGGAACCTATTTTAACATTATGATGTGCAACAACTGCTCAAGTGAAATAGACGATATTTCTTCTGCAGAAAACGCTGAAGTTATAGATAACAGCAATATGGTTGTGGAGAAAAAGCATAAAAAAAACCTAATTAGTATAACTAACCTTAATCTATAAAGTATATGGAAAACATGAATATCTGGTGCTGGTTAATTCCGGCCATAGTGGGTATAGTCTGCGCCCTATTTGGCTATTTGATCGGAAAAGGAAAAAGCCCAGACATAGACCAGTCTTCAGAATTAAGAATCCTAAGGGACAAAAACATTCAACTTCAAGCAGATTTGGCTTCGTGCAACAAACAATTATCCCAAAAAGTGGAACTGGCCGTCCCTTCCGAACCCGTTCCTCCGGTAGCGGCCGCAGAAGCACTGACGCCATTTAATGCACAAGCAGCCAAATCGGTCTTTGGCAAAACAATAAAAAAGGACGACTTAAAAATTGTGGAAGGTATCGGTCCGAAAATACAGCAACTTTTTATTTCCTTTAATATAAAGACTTGGAAGGATCTGTCCGAAACAGCAGTCGCCAAATGTAAAGAGATATTGGATTCTGGAGGTGCCAGATATAAAATTCATGACCCTGCTTCTTGGCCTATGCAGGCCAAAATGGCCCATGAGGGCAAATGGAAAGAACTACACAAATGGCAAGAAGAACACAAAAGGGGCAAGCTATAGTACTTTTGAACCCAATACCCGGCTATTTCCAAATGAAGGTATCTGTCCAGCGGATAAAACGTATAAAAAAAGAGGCCGTCTAAAAACCATTAGGCGGTCTTTTTATTTTTAGTGACTTTGGTAACTTTGGTTTTTAAACTGTTTTAATTTGAACAGTGTAAGGAAGCCAGAGTAGTCCTATCCGGCTAGGGTAACTTTTTTCAG
>NZ_JALKBC010000015.1 GCF_023015865.1 Arenibacter sp. F26102
TACGTAATACCGTGAACGTTTCTCGCTATATAAAATATAAACGAACATATTCTATCTTTCTTGGGGTGGTCACGCCCAAAGCGTGACGACCTCCGCGTCCCAAACGCGGCGCGATAACAATACCATTGGCTTTGCAAGCCGGGCTAGACCTGCCACGCCGTCAGCGTGGTACACCCCGAAATGGTCATCTATAAAACGTTTTGCTCCTCTTTTCTTTATTCGCCGCTCCAAAATTAAGGCTTCCGAGCGGGACAATACTTCCAGTTGCAAAACTAATTTCCAAGGGGCTCCACTCTTGGTAGAAGGAACAATCCCGAGGTTATGTCTTTTCAATCTTTTTATTGTATCCGTAGTCTGACCTACGTAATACCGTGAACGTTTCTCGCTATATAAAATATAAACGAACATATTCTATCTTTCTTGGGGTGGTCACGCCCAAAACGTGACGACCTCCGCGTCCCAAACGCGGCGCGATAACAATACCATTGGCTTTGCAAGCCGGGCTAGACCTGCCACGCCGTCAGCGTGGTACACCCCGAAATGGTCATCTATAAAACGTTTCGCTCCCCTTTTCTTTATTCGCCGCTCCAAAATTAAGGCTTCCGAGCGGGACAATACTTCCAGTTGCAAAACTAATTTCCAAGGGGCTCCACTCTTGGTAGAAGGAACAATCCCGAGGTTATGTCTTTTCAATCTTTTTATTGTATCCGTAGTCTGACCTACGTAATACCGTGAACGTTTCTCGCTATATAAAATATAAACGAACATATTCTATCTTTCTTGGGGTGGTCACGCCCAAAGCGTGACGACCTCCGCGTCCCAAACGCGGCGCGATAACAATACCATTGGCTTTGCAAGCCAGGCTAGACCTGCCACGCCGTCAGCGTGGTACACCCCGAATTTTGATAGAACTGAATATTTTAATTGGAAAATTCAATCCTATTTTTTCGGACTGCAAATATAGCATAATCCTTCTAAATACAAAGTTATAAGGCATAAAAAAGGGCGCTAAAAATTTTAGTGCCCTTTTCATGGAAAAATACAGGTAATATCTGTTCTATCTATAGAGGGTAAAATGTCCGAAAAATTGCTGTTTATCTTCATCGTTCGCATTCACTTCATACCAATAGTCTCCAGAAGGCACTGCCTTGCCCTCATAATTACCATCCCATCCGGATACCTGGTTCAAAATGGCCACTACCCTTCCATAACGATCATATATCTTGACTTCAATATTTGGAAAATAATCCCTATTTCCTGGATACCATTCATCATTCATATTATCCCCGTTGGGTGTAAAGAAATTGGGAACCTCCAACATACCAGTGAACTTAAAGGGTATGGTTATGGTTGCCTCACACCCCATTAGATCTACCACTCTTACATTAACATTGGCATCTTGATTGGATAAAAACACATTTACTGCGCCATAGGAATCCCCTTGGAAAAAATACTCATAACCTCCATAGCCCCCTGTGGCCGTAGCCGTTACCTCATTAGGACCAGTTTTTATTGCCGTCAAGGTCAGGGGCTCATAGGCCTCCACACTAAAGTCAATAGATGTTGCACATCCATTTTCATGGTAGATATAAACAGTATGGTCACCTGCGCTCAAATCACCAAAAACTGTTTGTGTATTGGCCATGGTCATATCGTCAACATCCAATGAAAATAACAATCTTGGCATTAAACTAGCATCCGTCATACGAATGGTGACCGTACTATTGGGGAATATCCCTTCACAACCGTATTCCACAATCGGCTCAGAACTTAGGTCTACACCGATCATGATCGGAACCACTACGTTTGACTCACAACCCATGGCATCCTGAACAAACACCACATATGTTTCTCCTCCCATAAGGTTATCGAAAAACAAAGTATCGTTTCTAACAAAAACTTCATCCCCAACAGAGTTTGGACCAATCATCTTCGTCTCGTAATATTCTACCCCGCTCAAGGCATCCACAAAAGGCGTTCCTCCCACTATAGTCAGCTGTGCGGAACCGTCCGAAGCATTAATACAGGTTTCCGGTGTAGTTTCCACATTGGCCACTAACAATTCTTCCGGTTCCGTTAGGATCAACGTACTTTTCTCACTACAACCTTTTTCATCTTGAATTAATATTTCATAGGTCCCTGGAGCAAGGTCGGTAAACATAAATTCATTAGGGTTCAAGGGGTCGCTGAAAAATTCGTTAAAGTCTGGCGAAATAGCAAACTGAATCAACCCCTCCCCTCCTGATGTCACTTCTATACCAATGGAACCATCCATCAAACCATTGCAAGTAATCGGGTTGGACACTATGCTAAACTCAATTGGAGCTGGCCGGACAATTTCTAATGGACCTTTTATATCACCGCAAATTAGTCCACTTGTAACACCAATATAATAATCTGTTCCCTCAGGCAAGCCTTCAAAAGTACCATCATCCTGCGCAGGTCTAAAAATACTGGAAGATGCATTTGGAGAAAATGGATTTCCAGGATCTCCCAAGTATAGGGTATACTGATAGTTCCCTACACCACCGGCTGCGAACGATTCAATCCTACCATCCAATTCAGAGGCACAGGAAATGTCATCTGGTAAATTAGGAACTAACTCAACTTGTTCCGCATCTACAAGACTTATCCCTTGAGACCGAACATTATTACAAACATTAAGGCCCAAAATATCCTTCTTACGAATATCATATTGATAAAATCCAGGTCCAACATCAATCAATGCAAAACTACCGATCATGTCCATATATGGATCAGCGGGTGCCGAATCATAAGCCCTATATTCATATGCAAAACCCACTTCCGGGTTCTCCACACTAAGTCTTATTTGCCCATGTCCACCACAGCCTGGGGCCTGAACCTGTACTAATCTAGGTTGAATAGGTGGTGGCGGATTAACATAATATGGTTGCGTAATACCAATACAACCATAACTTGATGAAACTTCTATAGCATACCAGCCTGCACTTATAAATCCTCCAGTTGTACTTTCAAATGTTGGCGCATCTTGCAGTCCACTTCTGGACAACTCGTCAATTATATCGTTGCTGCCCAAATAGATCAACTGGTATTTATAGCCTGCTCCCAAAACACCGCCCGAAGCTCCTGCCGTTGCGGTTAAAGCGTCTCCCGTTGTGGGGTCAAATGCCTCCAGGACCGCGTTGTTACCTCCAGGACACACCAAGCTTTGCGGTTCCCTTATACCCGCAATGATGGGGTCAATAGAACTTAACAAAACATCAAAAGTAGCCTCGCACCCCTCTACATCCCTAATTGAAATCCTATAATTACCACTAGCAAGATTATCAAACTCATTGTTGGTGCCAAAAACAATAGTTTCAACAAAGTTATTGCTCCCCAATGGGGTTTCTATAGAAAGGGAATACTCATAGGGCACAATATCCCATCCTCCTAAACCTGTAGCCTCTATCTTGCCCGTATTGTCGTTACAACTAACGTTGCCTATTTCCAAAGCGCTTATGGTTAAAGGTCCGTTTGGCGTTCTTATGGTTGCAACATTGCTGATTCCAGAACACTTTGGATTTCCTTGCTCCTTAACAACTACTCTAAAACTACCTCCAGGAAGATCTGTTATTACTGCTGGGTTTCCTGAAACTGACATATCAATAATTCCATTCCCATTGGTAACCGGAGTGGATCCTGAAAAATCACCTCCATTGGTAAAGCCAATATCATTAGGACGATATATCCAATATTCATAAATCCCACTATACGGTTGTAATTCAATATTTAATGCGCCATCATCCGCTCCAAAACAACTAACAGGCTTGGCTTCGGCTATGGTTACAGTAGGTACAATGGGTGCATCAACAAAATGCGGTTCTATTGGGTAGTCACACCCTCCTGCATCAGAGATGAGTAGGCGATATTCCCCTGCCTGCATTGGAAGATCAAAAGTCACAGAAGACCCACTAGGTTGATTCACATCGGAAACAAAAACAATCGAAGATCCTTGATCTCTAATTGTGAAATTTAAAGTTCCAGTTACGGTTACTGTAATATTTTCAGGGTCTTCACAATTCATAGGCGTATTCCTAGTAATTACCGCAGTTACATTACTTGGTGGATCTAACACAATCGGAGCCGGAATCACAAATTCACAACCATTATTATCCACAGCATATACATCAAAGGTCTGTTGTGACCCTGTGTCTATAATTTCAAAATCAAATGTATTCCCTCCCGTCTGATAACTATCTGTCGCATTCAGCTTATATCCATAAGGTCCACCATTTCCGAAATCAGTTACAGTTGCTGTGATTGTAGTTGTACTAAAACGGTTTGCACCAGTTTCGCATAGGAACGGCGGTGCACTGGCAACTATAGCAAATATCGGAGGCTCTATAATTACAACCTGCTGCTGATCAATACAACCTCTATCAGTAACAACTTCAACTACATAGGTATTGGGCCCTAATCCGGAAAACGAACCGGATACATTGGTTGCAACAGGGGTAGCGGCCCCGGACAATGGCAAGCTGCCTACATACAAATTGAACTCTTGGATACCATCAGTATCCGTATTAGGTACCAATGAAACATTTATGCTACCATCACTTAGACCATTACAACTCACATTACTTTCTCCCGTGCTAAATATCGATGGTTGCACAGGAGCCAAACTAATAATGTCTTCTACCAGATAAGAACACGCTACAGCTGGAATACCTCCTGTTACCTCCCTATCAGTAACCAGAACCTCATATGTTCCTGGCAATAAATTACTAAATACACCATTATTGGTTTGAGTGTAGGAAACAGGATTTCCTAAATAATCTGTTCCCGTTAACAGATATTCAAAATCACCACTACCACCATCTGCCGTGACTGTTATCTCTCCATCATTATCCTCACAAGTAGGAGGTTGCGTAAATTCCCCAAAGGCTGATAGGACTTGGTATACCTCAGCAACGTCGTTTACAAAGCATCCATTTGCATCGATTATATGCACTGGAAAGCTTCCTATTCCAAACACTGTAAATGTAGCCTGTGTTGGAGATCCTGGAACATAAATTGGTGTTTGACTTACTCCATTTAAGGTAAACGTAGGTGTGTCGATATTACCAGGCATTTCAACTATTATGGTAAATCCACCTGCGGGTGTTGTAACGTCACACTGGTTATCTACCGTAATATCAGGTGCTGGCAATGGTGGATCCATTTGAATAACTGCCGCGGACGTGCGGTACTCACAATTACGCGAATCCCGCACCCATATATCATAATTTGTTCCTGGCGCCAATGAACCTGCCAATGCTACTGTAGAAATATTGCTAAAATCATCCGAAAGGTCCCCTGGAGTAAGTGTACCATCCCTGTCGACAGCTGCTCCGGAAGGAACAAAAGCATATTCATAGGGGCCACCAGCTCCTCCGCTACCTCTAACTGTAAGTTGCCCAAGCGCATTACAATTAGCATTTTGATTGCTAATCACGTCTACTCTAGGTGAATTGGTAAATATTGTAATGGTATCACCATCAGCGCATCCGTCGGTATCTACCACTACAATTCCGTAATTACCTGGCTCATATCCTATAAACGATCCTGTCGTAATAGCGGTTGTCCTTGTGTCCACTACCTCACCCGTATCTAAATTTGTCAGCTCAATTTCCAAGCTTCCTACCGCACCTGTAACTGTATAATCTAAATCATATTTTATTTGACCGGTCGGGTCACAAGCACCATCTACAGAAGTTAATGCCACCTCTAAAGATGAGGCTCTTTCAGGGGATTCTATAATTTGCTCATAGTAACACCCTGTTCCCTGATCGAACACTTCTACCGTAAAAGACTCACCTGCCTGTATATTTGGGAAACAATGATTTCGAACTATAGGAGCTCCCCCCAAAGGAATCCACGAATTGGCTGGTATTTCAACCCTACGAATATTAAAAGGCCCCGTACCGCCCGCAATGTCCACACAATGTGTAAAACCAGCTGCATTACAAGTGGTCGGGATAGTTGGATCCGGAATAATAATGACTTCGTTGGAGCCTATTGTTAAAGAATCTTCATCCACACATCCCCTAGAATCGATAGTAATTACACGATAATTACCTTGTACCAAAGCGGAATCTTCAATCGTTAAAGGAATATCTGCTGCAGTAATATTATGCTGAATATATAATTGATTCCCAAAAACATTTTCAACTATAATCGTAAAGTCTGGTACTCCATCCGCGATATTGTCAATTATCACCCCTCCTGACGCAATGGTTGTTGCTGAACATGTTGCATCAATAGGTGTGATGGATGTGTTTGGTGGATCAATTCCATCGTCTGCAATGGTGACCGAGGCAATTGTAGTAATACAGCTATTGGCATCCTTTACCAAATATTCATAAGTACCTGCAGATAAACTGGAATATACAGTTTGACTACTAAAATTATAAGTATTTGTAGGGTCGGGATTGTTAGGATCTTCCACCAAGACCCCCACCGGCGCCAAAACCACCTGAAAAGGTGGTAATCCGGAAGATACGGTTGGAATTACCTCTATAAAACCACTGTTCGGGTCTGAACAACTAGGTCCAACTGCGCGATGTGTAGCAGCTATTGGTGCAGGTTGTGCAAAAGTAATTGGACTAGAAATATTGGTACAACCGTTATTATCGGTTATCTCTACGGTATAATCACCACTACCAGCAAAAGGCACGGTATAATTGAACGGATTCGAAGGTATGGCACCGCCATCAACGGGATTACCATCCAATAAAATGATATAGGAAGTTGCACTTAAATCAGCGATATTCCCACCATTTACCCGAATTTCCAATTCGCCATTGCCACCACAAGGAATTTCGGTAGCTACATCTAAGTTTATTTGTACTTGAGGCGGAATTCGTACTGTAATGGCATCAGAACAATTATTACCATCCACTACTTCTATAGTGTAATTTCCCGGTACCAAATTATTAAAAGTAAAAGTACCAGCTGTTCCTGGAGTCTGTAATGCTCCGCCATTTATTCTATACTGGTGAGTTCCTAAACTAGCGGAACCGATTGCGGAAGTTACGGTTACCGAGGCCCCATTTATCGCGGAATAACAAAAATCGGTTACACCTTGGGAAATAGTAGGTGCCGAAACCGCTGTTAGGGAAAAAGTATCAGTCTCAATACATCCTTCAGAATCTATTACGGTCAACGTATAATTACCTTCCAAAACTAAATTCCCAAAAGTCCTATTAGTTCTCGGTCCCTGGGTTACAAAACCTGTAGGACCGTCTAACTGATACTTATATCCGCCAAAGCCATTACTTGCTACACCTTGAACCCTACCTACATTATTATTTTGACAGCTCATTGCAGTTACATTAGTTGAAACAGCAAGAGGCAGTGATGGTTCCTCAATAATAAGATCAGCTGTACTTGTACAATTGGTTGTGTTATCCGTAACACTAATAGTATACGTCCCTGCCCCAAGATTTGTTGCAGGCACTTCCAAATTGCTGGTACTTCCACTCAAACCTGTACCAGAAATTGTATAAGTATACCCTCCAACAGGATCAAAACCATCAACAAGAAATGCTCCATAACCATCTGTTTCAGTAGGACAAACTTTTCTGTCGCCACCAGATTTAACTCTGGCCCGTATTGTACTAACCCCTCCCGTTGTAAAACTAGCAGAATAAACACATCCATTATCATCTGTTATTTCAAATTGATAGGAAGTATCCAATATCAAGCTATTAAAAACATTACCCACTTGTGTCCGCGAAATAGGAGACACAATTTCATATTGAGAAATACCTACTCCACTTGTTACATTAACTGTAACACTACTAGTACTAGAAGCACAATTAATATTATCTTGATAAAAATCAATAGCCGAAGGTTGTTCAGCTTCATTTACAACAATGGGCGTTAAAGTTTGATAACAACCTGCATCATCCTTAATATATGGAATATAGGTACCAGGTGCTAAACCAATAAAACTAGTTCCTCCCTGAAAATTAACATTGTCCAAACTATATTCATAACCTGTTCCAGACCCCCCACTTGCAGGGCCAAAATCAATAATTCCACCTCCATTTGCGCAGGTATAATCTTGACTTAAGTTTGCTGAACTTGTTATACCACCAACACTGCTAACCGTAACGGGGGGCAATACCATTGTACAACTAAATCCACCTTGTTGATAACGCACTTCTATATTGTTATAAGTACCATCGGCAACAGGTAACTGTGGAGTTGTTACCCAAGGATCTGTACCTATACTGCGATAAGACAAATTATACCCCTTTGCATCTACTACATTAAAATTTAATTTGGCGCCCCCATTGGTACAGGTACCATCTATTCCACTAACGGTGATGTTAGGTGGAGTTAATTCCTCCACACTCGCAGATGCCGTAATGGTACATCCATTACTATCGGTAATTAAAAAGTCGTAGGAACCTGGACTTGTTACGGTATAGACCGTATTATCGGAATATGTACTACTGCTAGGTCCCGTACCGTTTACTATAAATGTATATGGCGCAGTTCCGCCCGAAGTTCTAACGGTTATGCCCACACTGGCAACACTACAACCAAAACTATTATTGACCTCGGTAGAGGCATCCAATGCTACAATCCCATCTCCTATAACTATAGGGTTTCCATTTACATCCAGATTTTGGGATGGAGGAGAAATCCCTAAGGAAGGGTCTCCTTTACATTGCTGTGTTTCTACCCTTACACTATAGGTGCCAAAACCCACTGCACTAAAAACATAATTGTCAGCGGCAATAAAAGAGGTAAATTCTTGGGGTGCACCAAATTCGTCCAATAGTGTATACTTATAGGGACCAGGGACATTATTGACTTCAACCGAGACGCTTCCGGTATCCCCGCTACACTGCGCATCCACAAATGTTAAATCAATTGCTATATCCCTTTGCTCAATGACAATAGGATCATACAGGTATTCACATGTATTCTGTGTATTTTGCAACCTTGCTTTAACCACATAGGTCCCGGGCGTCAAATTATCAAAAATAGCTCCTTGCCATGGCCCAAATCCACTCCCATTATCAATACTATACTCATAGGCACTGGAAAGATTGGTGATTTGAATTCTTCCCGGAGCACCACAAATAAAATTTCTTTTTACAAATGTTTGGGTTACGGTGCTTTTCTTAACATTAAAATAATAATACGAACCAGTGCCATTTACCCTAACCCTATAGCCTGCACCTGTTGAAGAATTGATGGCGCTCGCATCTATATTAAATGTATTACTAGGGCTTATAGTGGTCCAACAACTAAGGTTGGTATTGGCACATTTATCATCTACATTAAAAACACATCCACCAGTTGGAATAAATTGTTGCCATTCATAACTACTATAGACCCCCTGCAACACCACAAGCCTATCATCAAAGTCACCACAAAGGGAATAACTTGCCATAGAACTGCCGTCATTGCTACAATTTTCGTAAGCATCCGCATTGGTAATGATCGTTGGTAACATCATTGGACTCGAAATGGCATCATCTATAACCTCTTCTAAAATATTAGTGGGAGCGTTATACAGCAGGTTACTTTTTTGGAGCTGAAGATCAGGCAATTCGGTCGAATTTATATTTTCAACCGCAGAACTAACGTCAGCCATAAGCTCGTAAACTATAGAGTTTGCCTTCGATACACTAAACACAATGCTTAGGGCTATCAAAAGTAGGGCATAATATAAATGCCTTGTTTTTTTTGGGAGCATAGGTTAAGTAGGTTTTACAAAATATATTTGGACTTGGGGAAATCAAAGTATATTTTTAGTGTAATAGTTTAAACTTATATTTTATATTTATCTTTAACGTTCTTAGCTACATTATTAATTATTTAACGTTGAATTATGAAAAATAGTATCCCTATTATATTCGTCGCCTTATTGTCGCTAAATTTTTCCTGCGCACAACAAACTGAAAATGAGGTAAATACATCTGATAATCCACCTTTTACGGCTGAACTAATAATCGATGAACTGCAAATTCCATGGGGTTTTACCTTCCTTCCGGATGGCAGTATGCTCATCACCGAAAAGGCGGGCCAATTAATCCATTTCAAGGATGGTAAAAAAAATATGGTGAATAATGTCCCTGCAGTATACAATAGAGGTCAGGGTGGACTTCTGGATGTTGTTTTGCATCCGGATTACGCCAACAATGGATGGATCTATATATCCTTTGCTTCTGAGGATGGTGATGATAAGGGCGGTAATACAGCCATTATCAGAGCAAAACTAAACAACAACAGCCTTACAGATACCCAATTGCTATACAAAGCAACACCAAATACTACAAAAGGACAACACTTTGGATCTAGATTTGCATTTGATGATAGTGGTTATTTATTCTTTTCCATTGGAGATCGTGGAGACCGTGACGTTAATCCTCAGGATATTACCAGGGATGGTGGAAAAATATATCGTTTAAACGCGGATGGGAGTATCCCCTCAGACAATCCTTTTGTAAACACTGAAGGAGCAAAAACAGCTATATTCAGCTATGGCCATAGAAATCCCCAAGGCTTGGTAAAAAACCCTATGACTGGGGAAATCTGGGATAACGAACACGGTCCACAAGGTGGCGACGAAATCAATATTGTTGAAAAGGGCAAGAATTATGGATGGCCGGTAATAACCTATGGTATCAACTATAGCGGCACCCCCATTACGGACAAAACCGAAATGGAAGGCATGGAACAACCAATACACTACTGGGTACCATCCATTGCACCCAGTGGAATGGCTTTTGTAACTTCCGACAAATACCCGGATTGGAAAGGCAATTTATTGATCGGTTCTTTAAAATTTCAATATTTGGAGCGACTAGAGCTTAATGGCCACAAAGTTGTTTACAGGGAAAAACTCATGCCCGACATAGGGCGCGTTCGCGATGTGAGACAAGCACCGGACGGATTCATTTATGTGGCGGTTGAAGGTAAAGGAATATATAAATTGATACCTAAAAAATAATTATCCAGTTACCTTGCCCAACAATATCCAGAAAAGTAAATTATGAAGCTCCTACTATTAACTTATATTTCATCCATTCTCTTATTGTCTATTTTTCTATTCCAAGACAAGGAACTTGAAGAAAGTATAAATAGAGGTGAGGAAATTTATTCCGACTTCTGTATAAACTGTCATATGGCCAACGGGGAGGGAGTTGAAAAAACCTTCCCTCCTTTGGCTAAATCCGATTTTTTGCTCAACAAGAGAGAGGAAAGTATTAGGGGTGTAAAATATGGCCAACAGGGATATATATTGGTTAATGGCGTAGCTTATAACAATGTAATGCCTCCAATGGGATTGGAAGATGAGGAAATTGCAGATGTAATGAACTACATCCTCAATTCATGGGGCAATAAGAGCGACAATATGGTTACTACGGAAGAGGTTTCTATGAACGTCAATAAATAGATTTATCTCTTACTGGCGTCTATCGCATTTTTAACCGAACCGTATTTCTTCAATAATTTTTCTGCCTCGTCGTAATCAATTTTCAGTTCTTCTACCAAATATCGGGTTCCACGATCCACCAATTTTTCATTGGTAAGCTGCATGTTCACCATTTTATTGCCTTTTACCCTGCCAATCCTAATCATTAGGGCAGTGGATATCATATTAAGGACCAATTTTTGTGAAGTTCCGCTTTTCATCCTCGTGCTTCCCGTAAGAAATTCCGGGCCTACATTTACGGCAATAGGAATCTCCACTGCCTGCGTCAAGGGAGAACCAGGATTATTGGTAATACATGCTGTTAACAATCCATGTGCGGCAGCTTCCTTTACCCCCCCAATTACATAGGGCGTCGTCCCGGATGCAGCTATACCCACTACGGTATCGTTCTTTGTAATATCAAAAGCTTCCAGATCTTTCCATGCCTGTAACCCATCATCTTCTGCATTTTCAACGGCCTTTCTTATGGCGATATCCCCGCCAGCAATCAACCCAATAACCCTATCATGTGACAAGCCAAAGGTTGGTGGTATTTCTGAAGCATCCAATATACCCAATCGACCACTGGTTCCGGCACCAATATAAAACAACCTACCTCCTTTATCGAACCTTTCTTTTAATCCATCTACCAATTTGGTTACCTGCGGGATGACCAGAGCCACGGCATCGGCAACTAATTTATCCTCCTTATTCATATTAGTGAGGATGGTATTGGTATCCATCAATTCCAAGTCTGTATAATTTGATGGCAATTCGGTAATCTTTTTATAATCTTGCATATTTTATGGACGGTATTTGGTCTTTAAAAGGTTATTAACGGGCCTTAGATTAAAATTGGATTAGTCAATTCAGCGTATTCAGTTCTCAATTCCATTTCAGTTTTAATCTTCTGTAAATATTTTTTATATCTCACTAAATTCTGTTTCACAAAACAAAGAATACTTTTTAGAATAATGGCAAACTTAGGAAATTTTAATTTTTAACATTACTTCGGCCGTGGTAGTCCATTTAAGGAAAACGGACAATTTAATCATGGCTGCAGCCTTTTAATATAAAAGAGGGTTTAAAGCAATTTTAAATTGACTTCCCTAAAGGCCTTTAATTTATCATCCTCTGGTTCCAGTTCTGTTATTAAGACATCTATTTTGTCCAGGTCACATATTTTGAAGCGCTGCGTGGAATTTAACTTTTCAGAAATTGAAGGGGCTACTATTTTTTTGGAGGCATTAATCATTGCCTTTTTAATTTGTACAATATCCCAATCAAAGTCAGTTACACCATTTTTCACATCGATTGAGTTTATTCCTAAAAAACAGATATCAACCTTAATATCATTCAACATATTAATGGCGCAACCGCCAATAGCAATTTGTGAATCCTTGGACAATTTTCCCCCTACCAATATCACATCAACTTCTGATTTCGACATTAACTGAACTGCAACAGGCAAGCTGGGCGTAAAACAGGTGATTTTCAAATTGGGAGGAATCATCCTTGCAATTTCCATATTAGTGGTTCCTCCACTTATTAGTATAACCTGCCCACTCTTTATCAAAGTTATTGCCTTTCTGGCAATCCGTGACTTATTTTCGAGTGCATATATCTCTTGATTTTCAACTTGATAATTGTTAAACCCCAGTGAAATGGCACCTCCGTGCACCTTCTTTAATTTCTTGGCAACACTTAGCTCCGTAATATCCCGGCGTATGGTATCTACAGAAACACTTAAAAGATCGGCAATATCCGTAAACAAAACCCTGTTATGGATTCTTACCTCATTTAAGATTACCTGTTGTCTCTCGGCTTTCAACATAAAACTATCAATATAATAATTAAACACTATCAGCAAAATACTGCAAATACGCTGTATGCAGCTAATAATTATTTTTATTATCGCAATATATTGCAAAAAACAGCAACAATTGCAGTTTTTTGCATATTTTTGAAATTATCAATTATTCTATTTATAACTTAAATTACTAAAAATTAACTCCAAAAGTCGATGAAAAAATTTCAAACAATTAGGGGAAAATTACCAAGCCAATTATTTTTTTGGCTTTTGTTGGTAATGAGTACGACCGTATTTGGGCAGCAATCCCCAATTACAATTAGTGGAAACATTACAGAAACGGGATCTGGAATACCAATAGCTGGTGCTTCGGTATTTATTGAAAACACCTCATTCGGAGCGGTTTCAGATTTCGATGGCAATTACAGCTTTAAGGCGACTCTAGAAAACAAGGATTATGTTTTGATCGCCAGCTATCTTGGGTTTAGCACTCGAAAAACTACTATAAGCGGTTCAACTGGAGATATAAGGAAGGATATTCTTTTAGCGGAAGACCTTCTGAGCTTGGACGAAGTAGTAGTAACAGGTACAGGTTCCGGAGCGAATAAAAGGTCACTGGGAAATGCCATATCCTCTGTAAAATCGGAAGATTTGACAAATAACGGTGCTACGCAAGTGGACCAAGCCATTGCCGGTAAAGTTTCCGGTGCCTTGGTTCAACAGAATTCGGGGGATCCTGCAGGAGGTATCAGCATTAGACTTAGAGGGCCTAGTACCATTGCCGGTAGTTCTGACCCACTTTATATCGTGGACGGTATTATCATCAGCAACTCTAGTAATGAACTAATAGATTTAGGAGGAAATTCCCAGAATAGATTGGCCGATCTTAACCCTAATGATATTGAAAAAATAGAAATTATCAAGGGCGCAGCTGCAGCAGCAATATACGGGTCAAGAGCGAGTAACGGGGTCGTTCAAATTTTCACTAAAAAAGGAAAAAGCGGAGAACCCAAGTTTACTTTTATGACCAACATCAAGCTTAACGAACTTAGAAAAAAAATCGATTACAATACAGTTCCCTTAGCCTGGGAAGTTGCTACCGACAGAAACAATTTGGCTACGGTTGCCGTGGAGCGCTATGATTTACAAGATGTCATATTCGACTCCGGTTTTGGATTGGAGAATTACTTTTCTGTAAATGGAGGAACCGAAAAAACCTCATATTTTCTTTCGGCCTCACATTTGGACAATGAGGGAATTGTAAATAATACGGACTTTAAACGATACGGATTTAAAGCCAACATCACTCAAAAGGCATTTGATTGGTTGGATATCACTGGAGGATTCAACTATGTAAGAAGTATCAGCAACGATGTTCCCAATGGAGGAATCAATTCAGCTTATGGGGCAATTACAGGGTTTTTGTTCAGTGATAACTCTATAGACCCAACCCCTGATGCATCAGGAGTTTATCCTGTAACTTCGCCTTTGGTGGCTAGAACAAACCCGTTGGAAGCTGTAGACAGATTTGATTTTGGACAAAAGACAAATCGCTTCATCACTAGCATTGCCTTGGATGGTAAGTTTAACGAACACCTTTCCGCAAAATACACTTTAGGAATGGATTACTACAACCAATCTGCATTTGCATTTATCCCTATCAACAACACCTCAACGTTACCTGATGGATTTGCCAGAAGATCGGATTTAAACAGTTTTCAGTACAATAGCGACCTAAATGTAACTTACAGGACCGATATTTCGGAAAGCGTAAACTCCATTACAACTGCTGGTGGTTCGTGGCAATATGAAGAAAGGGACAGAGTTGGCATCAGCGCAACCGGACTTCCTCCCGTAGTACAGACTGCAACCGGAGGTAGTCTATTGGAACAAGGTGAATCAAGATCTCAAATTTCCTATTGGGGCGCCTTTCTTCAACAGTCTTTTTCCTTTATGGACAAAATTTATATAAACGGGGCTGTAAGAATGGACGGGGCATCAACCTTTGGTAAGGATGAACGCAATCAGCTTTATTTCAAGGCAAGTGCTTCCTACGTTTTGTCAGATGAGGAATTTTGGAAGGATACTTTTTCCGACTCCTTTAACTCCTTCAAGTTAAGGACCTCATGGGGACAGGCCGGAAACCTTACCGCATTGGGAGCATTTGATAGATTTTCGGTATACAACCCATCAGCTATAGGTGGCGCGGTAAGCCTTATACCTTCTACCGCTCAAGGAAACGAAAACTTGAAACCTGAAAGACAGGATGAAATTGAATTAGGTTTTGACGCCGGTTTTCTTAACAATAGATTGGGCTTGGAATTCTCCTATTACCATCAAAAAGTAACGGATCTTTTGCTGCCAAGGGTACTTGCACCATCAAGTGGATATAGCTCAAGATTTGAAAACGTTGGTAACCTTGAGAACAAAGGTGTTGAATTTCTACTAAGGGCCGCCCCAGTGAAAAACGAAAATTTTACATGGGACGTAACAGCTTCATTCTCTAAAAATAAAAATGAAGTTACCAATGTAGCCGGAGGTGGACGACTAACCCTAGATGGAAGTTTCTCGACCAATTATGTTATTGAAGGTGAGCCTTTAGGTGTTTTTTACAGACAATTTTATGCAAGAAACGAGGATGGCACTATTGCTTTGGATGCAGATGGATACCCGTTTAGAGGTACTACGGAAGATGGCGAATCTTCAAAAGTACTTGGAGACCCAAATCCAGATTGGTTTGGCTCCCTGATCAATGAAATCTCCTATAAGGATTTTTCTTTAAGAGTACAGTTTGATGCCGTACAAGGTTATGAAGTGTTCAACTGGAACCGTAGATTATTGGATAACGTATTATTTGGGGGTGGTTATAATGTAGGTCAAGAATTGTTGGGCAATCTCCCCAAAGGTTATGGTGGTGCACAAGCCAATATCTTTGAAGAATTTGTAGAAGACGGATCTTTCGTTAAGTTAAGGGAAGTAGGTCTTAGCTATAACCTGACCCCAAAATGGGATTTCATAGACAATATAGAATTGAGCTTGGTAGGTAGAAACCTAGCTTCATGGGACAATTACTCAGGATGGGATCCTGAAGTAAGTGCCGCCGGACAGAGCAACGGAGTTAGAGGATTTGATTTCGCCACAGTTCCTATCCCAAAAACTTATCAATTTGGAGTAAATGTTAGTTTCTAAACTTAAAAAAACAACGATGAAAAAATATATAAATTTTAAAATAAAGACTATTGCATTACTGATGACAGTGGTTGCAGTATCATCTTGCGAAACGGATTTTGATAACCCTAACGCCGCAACGGACGATCAGGTTTTTTCTTCTAGGGAAGGTATTCTGGCAGCTACCATAGGAATGCAACAATTGTATTCAACAACAGGTTTAAGGTGGATCGTGGAAACACCCGCGGTCACCACAAGGGAGGCAGGTATAACTACTACCTTTCAGAATATGATCGACCTTGAAGATGGTGGGGACATTCCAAATTCTACCTCCAATATAGTTGGGCTTTGGTCTACCATGCTTCGAGTTATGTCAATATCCGAAGATATCGCCAAAAACGCACCTAATTTGAATATAGACGAAGGCACCAAAAGTGGCTTGGTAGCTTACGCCAATTTGTTCAAGGCAATGGCGATAGGTAGCATGGCTCAAAATTACGAGCAAGCTATTGTTGACATTAGTCAAGATGGGAATGCATCATTCGTATCCAGGACAGAGGCCTTCAATACCGCAGTTACCCTAATCAATGAAGCTCAGAACTTAATTTCGTCCAACCCAATATCCGATGAGTTTAGTTCGGAGATATTGAGAGGAAATATAGATTTGGAAAATACCCTTCAAGCAATGTCTGCAAGGTATAATCTATTTGCAGGGAATTATGATGCCGCAATAACGGCTGCCACTTCAGTAGATCTATCTGCTACATCGGTCTTTACATATGATTCCCAAAATCTAAATCCAGTATGGAGCAGAGTTTTTCAAAACGGTGTTCCCAATTTTAAACCAAGGGATAATTTTGGACTGCCCAATTCCTTTACAATTGACCCTGCCGACGGGCGAGTAGATTTCTATTTGGTTCCCTTGGATGAACTGAACATAAATCAGTTGCCTATTGAAGACCTGGCTGGATTCTTTGACGAAGAAAGTGGTACAGAATCCATCCCAGTGTACCTTACAGACGAGATGAACCTGATTATTGCAGAGGCCAATCTTAGAAAAAATTCGGCTGATATTTCTGCAGCCGTAACAGCCATAAATAATGTTAGAACAGACAATGATGATGTCTTTGGCGTAAATGCCAATATTTCTGCGTATGCTGGTGATTTGTCTGTTGATGCCCTATTGGACGAGGTATACCTTAACCGCAGGTTAGAGTTGTTCTTAACTGGAACTAGCCTGGAGGACAGCAGAAGGTTTGGACGTCCCGAACCCAGCACAAGTGCCAAGGTCTTTACTGATGAAAGGAATAGGAACTTCTATCCTTACCCCAACACGGAAAGGGACAACAACAGCAATACCCCTGCCGACCCATCAATTTAGAGGAAATATTGTTATAGTTTACAAAAGGCCTACATTTATCATTAAATGCTAGGCCTTTTGTTTAAATACTCGATTGAATATGCTTAAAAGAATTGCCTTTTTACTCATTTTAACACTTACCTCATGTTCCGTGTTCAAATCGTCCACACCAACACCTAAACATGAATTTAGAGGGGTTTGGATAGCTACCGTGGTCAATATAGACTGGCCAAAAAATAGTCTTGACAGCATTGAAAAACAAAAACAGGACTATCTAAGAATTTTGGATTTTTACAGTAATTTAAATTTTAACGCTGTAATTGTTCAGATCAGAGCTGCAGGGGATGCCTTTTATCCTTCGCAATATGCGCCATGGTCGCGTTTCCTTACAGGCAACGAGGGTGTAGCCCCCAAACCTTATTACGACCCTTTACAATGGATGATAGAGCAAGCCCATTCCAGAGGAATGGAATTCCACGCATGGCTTAATCCCTACAGAGCCACTTTTGACCAAAATTTGGAAATTTTAAGTAAAGACCATGACTATAACTTACATCCCGACTGGATGTTGAAATACGGAAAAAAATATTACTACAACCCTGGCTTGCCAGAAGTGCAAAAGCATTTGACCAATATCATAGGGGAAGTCGTCGCCAACTACGATGTAGACGCCATTCATTTTGACGATTATTTTTACCCTTATAAGATTGCCAACGAAGTTTTTGAAGATTCCATCTCCTATGCTAAACATTCCCTACCTCAACAATCATTAGAGGACTGGCGCAGGAGCAATATAGACAGTCTCGTAAAGAATGTACATGAAACCATTAAAAGCAAAAAGGCTTGGGTACAACTAGGTATTAGTCCCTTTGGAGTGTGGAAAAACAGCTCAACGGACCCACGTGGATCGGACACCAAAGCGGGCCAGACTACTTATGAAGATCTATATGCCGACCCATTGTTATGGATGGAAAAAGGTTGGATCGATTATTTGGTTCCCCAAGTTTATTGGAGCATGGATCTGCCGGTGGCATCCCATCGGAAGATAGTGGACTGGTGGTCCAAAAATAGCGAGAATACCAACCTATATATTGGCAATGGACCGTACAAAATAAGAAATAATAGTGACAAAGCTTGGGACAATAAAAAGGAACTTCCAGAACAATTAAAATTCGCAAGGGAAGATAAAATTGTGATGGGCAATGTATTTTTTAGTGCCAAATCCCTGATGTCCGACAAGGAGGATGTATTAAAAATATTAAGAAAAAAATACTACCATAAATTGGCCCTACCCCCTATTTCGCCTCTCCATAAAAACACCTTTGGCAACCTAAAAATACCTACCCAGTTCGAAAAAAAAAATGGGACTATAAAATTTAAAATCATACTAGATCAAGAAATAAATTTAAGATACGCTTTGGTGTATGTTGCCAAAAAAGAATCCAAATTGAATCTGGATAACACCGATCAATTGGTGGCAAAAATACCACTAACTGACACGGAAAATTTTGATTTCAACACCTCGCTACTACAAGGAAAAAAACATATAGCTTTAACATTTATAAATAATTTTGGGCAGGAAAGTAAACCTGAAATTATCAGAATAAATTAGTGGATAAAGACATTTTTCTTTCTCCATTTTTAAGAAAACAACGATCAATATTTAAACAACAAAATTGAATAAAATGATTCAAAAAGATAAGGGGGCATGGGCATGGGTTCCTGTTTTATACTTTACACAAGGCATTCCTTACGTACTTGTAGTAACTGTTTCGGTGATAATGTATAAAAAACTGGGTATCAGTAATTCAGATATAGGTTTATACACAAGCTGGTTATACCTTCCATGGGTTCTAAAACCCTTATGGAGTCCGTTTGTGGATTTAAACGGCACCAAAAGAAATTGGTTTTTATACATGCAATTAATTATTTCGTTGGCCATTTTAGGTGTGGGTCTAACCTTGCCCACCACCGTTTTTTTCACAACAACTTTGGCGTGTTTTTGGATGGCGGCATTTGCTTCCGCAACCAACGATATTGCCTCTGACGGATATTATATGTTGGGACTTACCGAGAAAAAACAAGCCTTCTTCGTAGGTATGCGAAGTACCTTCTATCGCCTGGCCATGATCACAGGTCAGGGACTCATTGTTATCCTGGCCGGATTCTTGGAAAACTATTACGGGGACAACACCAAGGCTTGGTCCGTTACCATGATAGCCGCCGCAATTTTAATGTTGACATTGACCATATCGAACTTTTTTGTTACACCAAAATATGAAACTTCCGAAGCCATTGTTCAAGAAAAACCAGAGGGATTTTTGGAGGTCTTTATTTCATTTTTTAAGAAACCCAATATTGGAATCGCTCTGGCATTTATTTTGAGTTACCGCTTAGGAGAATCCCAGTTGGTGAAAATGGCAGCTCCCTTTTTGTTGGACAAAACCTCAGCCGGCGGATTGGAATATTCCACCGAGGCAGTTGGGACCATTTATGGAACGGTCGGAGTTATTATGTTGTCCTTGGGAGGTATCCTCGGAGGGATCTTGATTTCCAAAGATGGTCTAAAAAAATGGATGCTGCCCATGGTCCTTTCATTAAATGTGCCCAATGCCATGTACGCAATTCTTGCACTGACCAAAACTACAAGTATCGTAGCCGTGGTTGCGACAGTAGTACTGGAACAGTTTGGCTATGGCTTTGGATTTGCTGCCTTTTTAATCTTCCTTATCTATATTGCAGAGGGAATATCAAAAACCTCGCATTACGCTATTGCAACAGGTTTTATGGCCTTGGGTATGATGCTGCCCGGAATGATCAGTGGCTATATTCAGGAATGGCTTGGATATGGAGGTTTTTTTGTTTGGGTGGTTATCGCTGCCTTACCGGCCCTTTTCCTTTTAAGATTTATTAAATACCCAGCCGATTACGGCAAAAAAACGAATACCGATGTCATTTAATATAAATTCATACAACACGGCCACAAAAAATTTATCTCTCAAGGAAAAGCTTGGCCAATTATTTATGCCTGCTGCCTTCATCAATGATAGTGAAGAAGAGATACGGGAATTGGAAAACCTCATTGCCAAACAACATGTGGGCGGACTCTGTTTTTTTCATAGCAGAGCCAGTGCTGCCACCAATTTTGAGGGCAAAAAGCAAATTGTATATAACGAGCAAAGCCTTTCCACCCTCAAAACCCTTATACAACGCTATCAAAAGGCAGCAAAATATCCATTGCTAATCAGTATAGATGCCGAATGGGGCTTGGCCATGCGCATAGAAAATACACCCCAATATCCCTATGCTTTAACGCTAGGGGCCATTCAAGATAATGAGGACTTAATTTTTCAGGTGGGTCAACAAATTGCCCGTGACTGCAGGCAAGCCGGTATACATTGGAATTTGGCGCCCGTGGTAGACATCAACAACAATCCCAAAAATCCTGTAATTGGATACCGATCCTTTGGAGATGACAAATTAAACGTTACCAAAAAAGCAATTGCCTTTATCAAGGGTACGGAAAGTGAAGGAATTTTAAGTTGTATCAAGCATTTTCCAGGGCATGGGGATACCGCAACTGATTCCCACCTTGGCTTGCCGGTAATTGAAAAGTCCAAGGAGGTCCTAATGGAAAACGAACTATATACATTTAGAGAAATCATAAAACAAGGAGTGGACAGTATAATGGTAGGACATTTGTCTATTCCCGCTTTGGATAACGGAGAGGGCGTTCCAGCCACCATTTCCAAAAAGATAATTAAAGGACTACTGCGCCAGGAGCTAGATTTTAATGGTGTGGTTATCTCAGATGCTTTAAACATGCATAGCGTTAGTAAAATGTTTCCCACAAAAGGGGAACTCGAATGGCGGGCTTTTGATGCCGGCAACGATATACTTTGTTTTGCAGAACACACCGCAGAAGGCATAGAAGCAATCTTGAGCAATGCAGATCCTCTTGACATCGAAGAACGATTTAAACGGATATGGAAATTAAAGGAACAAGCCTTTGCCTACCTTTCCCTACCAAGCACAAACCATGAGAAAACCTCCATATTAAACAAACATTTGGCCAAGGAAAGCCTTACTTTATTTACGGGCAGCAGAAACATCATTAAAGAATTTAGGCAAGAGGGCTTCACTTGTATTTCACTAGGGGAGTCGCCCAATATAAACTTTATGACAGCCGCCTCAAAAATTGCAAATGAAAGAACGCAAAACAAGGATAATGTATTAATTGCGCTATATCCCCCAAAAGTAAAACCTCAAAATAATTTTGATCTAAAAATCGAGGAACTGGAACAGTTGGAAGCCTTACTAAATACCAAGAAGGTTATTCTATACGTTTTTGGAAATCCTTATGTGCTCAATCTCATAAATCACAAAGCAGCCAAAGCTGTAGTATTGGGATATCAAAATTTTTCGGAATTTCAGAATATTGCCTTTGCGCATTTCATGGGGAAGCAAAAAGCCAAGGGGTGCTTAGCTGTTTCCATCAACCTTAAGAAGAAGTAATGGATATGGAAAAAAACATAATCGATTCCTGGAATAAAAATGCCAATGAGTGGATAAGGGTAATTGACAATGCCGATATCGAGTCTAGAAAATTTACAGATAAGGCCATATTGAATGTTATAGGAAATTCTCCTGCAATCAAAATTTTGGATGTGGGCTGTGGTGAAGGTTGGCTCACTAGAAGCCTGATTGGGATGGGGAAATACGTAGTAGGATTGGATGCCATTCCCCAATTACTGGACAACGCAAAAAATAAGGGGGCCGGCACTTTTTATCAAATGTCTTACAAGGATATTGAATTAGGAAATCCCGTTCCGGATGCTCCTTATGATGCAGTTGTTTTTAACTTTTGCATATATCAAAGAGAAGGATTAAGCCAGCTGTTAAAGCAGATAAAAAATGTGCTCTCGGAAAATGGATATATCGCCATACAGACCCTTCATCCTTTTTTCTTGACCCAAAATAACTTGGATTACAAAAGCCAATGGATCAACGATTCCTGGAACGGACTTCCCGGCAATTTCACGGACGGCCATCCCTGGTACGCGCGTACCTTTGAATCATGGATGTCCGTATTTAAAAAAGCTGGACTTCAATTGCATCATTTCCAAGAAGTCACCAATGATTACAAAAAACCCGTTTCGGCAATTTTTATACTCTCGGAATAAAAATGCCACAGCCATGAACTGTAACAATATTATAAGAAAAAGATGAAAATATATAAAGTCATAGGATTAATGTCCGGAACCTCCTTGGACGGATTGGACCTGGCTTATTGCCATATATGGGAGACCTCCAAAGCTTGGGATTTTGAAATTAAACAGACACATAGTATTTCGTATGACCAGGAGATGCAAGAAAAGCTCAAAAAATCAATTTTCTTGCCTGCAGACGAACTATTACAATTCCATAATTCCTATGGCACTTGGCTGGGCACACAAACCAAAGATTTTATTAAAACCCACCACTTGGTAGTCGATTTTATTGCCAGCCATGGTCATACCACCCACCACCAGCCACAAAAAGGACTTACCTTTCAAATAGGTTCTGGTCAACACCTGGCAAACGAAAGTGCCACGAAGGTTATCTGCGACTTCCGTACCAACGATGTTGCCTTGGGAGGACAAGGAGCACCTTTGGTGCCCATTGGCGATCAACTCTTTTTTGGGCAGTACGACTTTTGTCTCAATCTTGGCGGAATAAGCAATATATCTTTTGAGAAAAATGGAAATAGACTAGCTTACGACATAGGACTGGCCAATATGATTCTCAACCATATCACTCAAAAGATAAAACTCAATTATGACAAGGGAGGTTCCCTGGCACGAACGGGAAAAATAAATCAATTAATGCTGGACCGACTAAACGACTTGGAATTCTATAAATTGCCATTTCCAAAATCTATAGGTTTTGAATGGTTTGTGGAGGAAGTTGCACCTATTGTTGAGACCACTTCAGATACTATTGAGAATTTACTACACACGGCCATTCATCATATTTGCGATCAGATAACCCTACAAGTAAAAACTCAGAAGAATAAAACAAATGGAAGCATATTTGTTACCGGCGGAGGTGCTTTAAACACTTTCCTTATGGACTGCCTGCAAGAAAAACTCGGTACGGAAACAAAAGTTGTCTCACCTTCCAAAACCTTGATCGAGTTTAAGGAAGCTCTCGTATTTGCCCTAATGGGCGTATTGCGGGAGGAACAAAAAAACAATTGCCTAAGTTCTGTAACTGGAGCAAAACGGGATTCTTATGGCGGCGTGGTTTATTTACCAAGTTAAAAACATATCGTTTGGTATATTAATTCAAATACTTATCTTGGTTGCCTAATCGATCTACCAACGCTAAACAAAAGGGTGAAAATGAGTGAAAAACAAAAAAAGGCCACTGCCTATTGGAAGGAAAATGTACGCTATTTATTTATTCTTTTATTCATTTGGTTTGCCGTTTCCTTTGGAGCTGGCATTCTCTTTAAAGACGCTTTGAATACCATTAAAATTGGTGGTTTCAAACTGGGATTTTGGTTTGCCCAACAAGGCTCCATATATGTTTTCGTAGTCTTAATTTTTGTTTACGTTCGTCTTATGAACAAGTTGGACAAAAAGTATGGTTACAACGAATAACTTCATTGATCGCTCCAAAACTTCTATTAAATACAGAAAGGAATTTGGGTCTACCACCAAATTACCTAATAATACAATCCGCAATATCAACCAAATACCTTAAAATATGAGTGTTCAAGTCTGGACGTACCTTCTTGTAGGAATTACCTTTACCCTTTATATCGGAATTGCAATCTGGTCCAGAGCCGGATCAACAAAAGAATTTTATGTTGCCGGCGGAGGCGTGTCGCCCTTGGCCAACGGAATGGCAACGGCAGCCGATTGGATGTCCGCTGCCAGCTTTATTTCCATGGCCGGGATTATTGCCTTTGCAGGTTATGACGGATCTGTTTATCTAATGGGCTGGACCGGAGGATACGTGCTGTTGGCATTGCTCCTTGCCCCCTATTTGCGAAAATTTGGTAAGTTTACCGTACCCGATTTTATTGGCGACCGCTATTATTCAAATACCGCTCGTATCGTGGCAGTTTTTTGTGCTTTAATCGTTTCTTTTACTTATGTCGCCGGACAAATGCGAGGTGTGGGGGTCGTCTTCTCCAGGTTTTTACAGGTTGATATCAACACCGGGGTAATCATAGGAATGGTCATAGTGCTTTTTTATGCCGTTTTAGGTGGTATGAAAGGAATTACCTATACCCAAGTAGCACAATACTGTGTACTTATATTTGCCTTTATGGTCCCGGCCATTTTTATATCCTTTCAAATGACAGGAAACCCCATACCCCAACTGGGAATGGGATCTACCCTAAACGATGGTTCCGGAACCTTTTTAATGGACCGATTGAACGGATTGTCCACTGAGTTGGGTTTTGCCGAATATACCGATGGCACTAAATCGGTCATCGATGTCTTCGCCATTACCTTGGCCCTAATGGTTGGAACAGCAGGATTGCCCCATGTTATTGTTCGGTTCTTTACCGTTAAAAGAGTTAAGGATGCTCGTAAATCTGCAGGACTGGCATTGTTGCTCATTGCAATCTTATACACTACCGCCCCTGCCGTTTCCGTTTTTGCCAAAATTAATTTAATAAATACGGTGAGCAATAAGGAATACAGCCTTATGCCCGTTTGGTTTAAAAACTGGGAGGAAACTGGTTTACTACAATTTGATGACAAAAACAATGATGGCATCATTCAATTTGTAGCCGATAAGGACAAAAACGAATTAATGGTTGATAACGATATTGTGGTCATAGCCAATCCAGAGATTGCCAACCTTCCGGCCTGGGTAATTGCCTTGGTCGCTGCAGGGGCCTTGGCCGCGGCATTGAGTACCGCTGCAGGACTATTATTGGTAATTTCCGCTTCAGTCTCCCATGATCTGATCAAGAAGGTGTTTAAACCCAGTATCTCGGAAAAAGGTGAGCTTTGGGCAGCAAGGGGCGCAGCCACTGTGGCTGTAGTTATTGCTGGATATTTTGGAATTCACCCCCCTGGATTTGTCGCTGCTGTAGTTGCCCTCGCTTTTGGACTTGCTGCAGCATCATTCTTCCCAGCAATTGTGCTTGGAATTTTTTACAAAAAAATGAACAAGGAAGGTGCCATCGGCGGTATGATAGTCGGAATTAGTCTAATGTTATTCTACATGGCCAAATTTAAATTGGGCTGGCTAGGAGAAATTCCCGACAAGTCCGAATGGTGGTTCGGAATATCACCCGAGGGCTTTGGGACCGTTGCCATGATTGTAAACTTTGCAGTTGCCCTGGTCATCAATAGATTTACACCTGAACCTCCTGAGGAAGTACAGGAAATAGTGGAGAACATAAGGATTCCCAGTGGTGCAGGAGAGGCTGTAGACCACTAATCCAATAGTTTATCCTTAAGGTTGGCGGTTTAAGAAAAGTGATTGGTCACTTAGTGCATGTAAAGGAACAAACCGCCTACCTTCTTGCTAAGGTTTTAACACATTCTCATAAAATTGGCATTTCGATATTAAATTCATATTAGGAAACCTTCCTTTTATGGATGATTTATATAAATTTATAGAAATTTTAAAAACACGATGAGCAATTATCACATTAAGCATTTAGAAGAGTACTATCAGGTTTATCGAAAATCTGTTCGCGAACCAGAAAATTTCTGGGGAGAAGTAGCTGAAGAACATTTTTTATGGAGAAAAAAATGGGACAACGTTCTAAGTTGGGATTTCGAAAAACCTGAAATAAAATGGTTCGAAGGGGCACAATTAAATATTACCGAAAACTGTATAGATAGGCACCTACTTGCCAGGGGAGAAAAAACGGCCATTATTTTTGAGCCCAATAATCCAGAGGAGGAAGCCCAGCATATTACGTATCGTCAGCTACACGAGCGAGTATGTCAACTAGCCAATGTTTTAAAGGATCAAGGTGTTAAAAAGGGGGATCGGGTTTGCATCTACCTTCCCATGATCCCGGAATTGTCCATTGCCCTCTTGGCCTGTGCCAGGATAGGGGCGATACATTCCGTGGTGTTCGCAGGATTTTCATCAACTGCCCTGGCTACCCGTATCAATGACAGTGATTGTAAATTGCTAATAACCTCCGATGGGTCCTATAGGGGTTCCAAATCCATTGACCTGAAAGGAATTGTAGACGAAAGTTTGGAAGATTGCCCAGGAGTTAAAACAGTGTTGGTCGTAAAACGTACCAACGCAAAAATAAATATGAAGGAAGGGCGTGACCAATGGCTACAGCCCTTACTGGAAAATGCCTATTTGGATTGTGTCCCGGAAATTATGAACGCGGAGGATCCTTTGTTCATTTTGTATACCTCCGGCTCTACTGGTAAGCCCAAGGGAATGGTACATACCACCGCCGGCTATTTGGTGTACACCGCCTATACCTTTAAAAATGTCTTTCAATATACAGAAAACGATGTCTATTGGTGTACCGCGGATATAGGCTGGGT
Source organism: Arenibacter sp. F26102 (assembly GCF_023015865.1). Classification (GTDB taxonomy): domain Bacteria; phylum Bacteroidota; class Bacteroidia; order Flavobacteriales; family Flavobacteriaceae; genus Arenibacter. The sequence continues at coordinate 27,315 of NZ_JALKBC010000015.1, forward strand.
AACCGGCCACAGTTATATTGTTTACGGGCCCTTGGCCAATGGCGCAACGACCCTAATGTTCGAAGGGGTACCCAGCTATCCTGATTTCGGAAGGTTTTGGGAAATCGTGGAAAAACACAAAGTAAATCAGTTTTATACCGCTCCTACCGCTATTCGTGCCCTTGCAAAGCAGAATATTGCATTTGCCGAAAACCACGACCTGTCCTCATTAAAAGTATTGGGCTCCGTAGGGGAACCTATTAACGAAGAGGCTTGGCATTGGTACAATGATGTTATTGGAAAAAAGAATAGTCCTATTGTGGATACGTGGTGGCAAACAGAAACAGGAGGCATTATGATAACGCCCATTCCTTATGTAACGCCCACCAAACCCACCTATGCCACCCTACCCTTTATAGGAGTACAACCGGCATTGATGGACGAACAGGGCAAGGAACTAAAGGGCAACCAAGTAGAAGGTAGACTATGTATTAAGTTCCCTTGGCCAGGAATGGCAAGGACCATTTGGGGCGATCATGCTAGGTATAAGGACACCTATTTCTCGGCCTTTCCCAACAAATACTTTTCCGGGGACGGTGCCCTAAGGGACGAAGTAGGTTACTATAGAATTACCGGTCGTGTAGATGACGTAATCATCGTGTCTGGCCACAACTTGGGTACGGCCCCAATAGAGGATGCCATAAACGAACACCCAGCAGTAGCGGAATCGGCCATTGTAGGCTTCCCACACGATATTAAGGGCAATGCACTTTACGGCTATGTAATACTCAAGGAGACCGGGGAATCGCGTAACCACGATAATTTAAGGAACGAAATTAACCAGATCATCACAGAGCACATTGGCCCAATAGCCAAACTGGATAAGATTCAGTTTACCTCTGGCCTTCCAAAGACACGTTCCGGCAAGATCATGAGGCGTATCCTGCGCAAAATTGCCAGCAGGGACATGAACAATTTAGGAGATACCAGTACACTACTAAACCCTGAGGTAGTAGAAGAAATTAAGGACAACGTACTTTAATTTATTTTGTGGGGCATTGCCACTTTATGGAAAAATATAAAGTGGCCGTGCTTTCCGCTATATCTTTTTTATGCCCAAAAATTTATAACTGTTTTTTAATACTTTCCCATCGGCCTAAAAAAGGATGCCGCTGCAATCACTAATGCGGGTTGTTCCAATAGACCCCTATCCCCTATTTAGATCGTCCTATTGTATATTCTTATTCGAAAATGGCTCTTCAAGAAAATGTAAAAAGTCCATGTGCTATTACCTAGTGGGAATAAAGTGCACCGATTAATAAATTCCATTAATATCGGAATCGGCAAGCGCTTAATTTCTAGGGATTAACAACCTTATAATTTCCAGAGGAAGATCAAATTACTTCCCTTAAAAATATTATGGGTACTCAAAAAACGAAATAGTTTAATCGTACTATAAACTGCCGTTACTGTCCAATTCCTGAATAATAGTCGTTAACTGATCGTGGGTAATTGGCTTCACAATATAATCGGTGATTTCGCTTATTTTCTTTGCCCTATCAATATCCACAGGGTCTACAGATGAGGAGACCATATATATCGTTATTTTCTTTCCCAGCTTTGGCTTTATCTTTACATATTCCTCCATAAATTGAAATCCGTCCATAATAGGCATATCTATGTCCAAAAAAATCACATCTGGAAGTTCCTTATCATTGTGTAGATTATCCAACATAAAATCCAATGCCTCTTCACCATCCGAAAAGACCATGATCTTATCGGTCAAATTAAGTAATTTCATGGTCTTGACCATTGTAAATTGATATATATCGTCATCATCAACAATACAAACATTTAAAGAACTTCGCATTTACTATCTAATTAAAATTAATATTAAATGTGGTGCCCACATTTACTTCACTTTCAGCCGAAATAGACCCGCCATACGCTTCTACTTGGGTTTTGGTCAGGAACAAACCTATTCCCCTGGCATCGGGATGCCTGTGAAAGACCTTGTTCAAACCAAATAATTTATGGCCATGCCTTTTTAAATTTATTCCCTGCCCATTATCAGTAACCTTCAAGAATTTTTTACCATTTTCAATTCCAGATGAAACATATATTTCAGGTACTCTATCCGCACTCCTGTATTTTAGGGCATTTCCAACCAAGTTAAGAAAAATACTTTCTAAATAAATTTTATTGTAATCAATATCCGGTAATTTTGAAAAATCGCTTTTAATTACGGCTCCAGTACTCATAATTTCACCAGAAAGTATTTCCTGTGTTTTAACCATCACCAAATTAAATTCAATTTTATCTAGATTATCCCCATTATTCTCTTTCCTTATGCTTAAAGCCTCTACCAAGGTACTTAGCGTTAACGTAAGATGATTGACAACTCTTTCCAATTTTTGGAACAGATCAGCGCGCTCCTCCTCACTTTGGGCAAGTTTATAAAACCCCAAAAGTGAATTCAGGTTGCTCACCGGAGCTCTTAAATTGTGCGAGGTTATCTGGGTAAAATCTGCCAGCTTGGTGTTCTGGGCCACTAATTTATTTGCAAAGACCTCTAACTCTTCCTTGGCCTTCAGTATTTTTCCCTCTGCTATTTTTTGGGAAGTAATATCCCTTATAGCCGCAGAGACCAATACACCTTCTTCAGTTTTAAGGGGACTTAGACTTATTTGTATAGGGATTAATTTACCTTTTTTATTAATGGCGAATAATTCTCTTCCCTCCCCCATATGCCGTGTTTTGGGGTTGGCAAAGAAACCTGACCTATGGCCGGGATGTTTGGCACTATAAGCTTCAGGAATAAGAATTTCTACGGATTTACCTTTCAGTTCCTTGGCACTGTATCCGAACAATTTTTCCGCCTGTTTGTTAATCATATTAATTTTTCCAGCTTCATTGACTATCACCATGGCATCTGGAGCCGATTCCAACAGTCCTCGAAATTTTATTTCCTCCAGCCGCTGTTCCGTTACATCCTGACATGTGCCCACCAACTCAATTACCTCTCCTGCGTCATTGGTCATAATTTCTGCCAATAGCTGAATATTCTTTACCGTTCCATCCCTTAACTTGATTCGATGCAATAAATCCGGGAATTTTTTTTCCTCCAAAGAAATTTGCACATGATTTGTCACCATTTCCTTGTCCTCCGGATGCACAAATGAAAAATAGGTATCATAAGTCAAACGAGTCTCTTCATCAACATTAAAAATCTTATATAAATTGGAAGACCATGTCACCTCATTCGTAATCGTATTCCATTGCCAGTTCCCGATCATGGACAGACGCTCGGCAAAATTAAGGACTTGATTTTTTCGCAATAGCTCGATCTCCGCATTTTTAATGGCAGTAATATCAGAGGCTACAGTTAAAGATCCGACTATCTCCCCTTCAGCATTTATAATGGCCGATATAGTAACCTGCACCGTGATTTTAGTACCATCTTTCTTTATATAGGTCCATTCCCTAACATCAAATTCGTTATTTTCCGCCAACCCCTTTAAGGGATCCTTTCCATATTTTTGGGACAAATCCCTCCTAAACCTTTCCACCCCCTCCATTGTCGCAAATACACTAGGTATTTGTGTACCAATAATTTCAGAAGCCGAATAACCCAATAAATACTCAGCTCCATGGTTGAAATGATTTATAATCCCTTTATCGTCCGTCGTGATTATGGCAACTGATTTGGAATTGAATATTGCCCTTAATTCGGCATTGGCCTTGTTGAGTGCCATTTCAGAACGTTTTCTCTCATTTATATCCTGAAATATACCATAAAGCCTAACGCATTTTCCGTCCTCAAATTCGCCATTGCCAACAGACCTCACCCAAATGGAGTTTCCTTTGGCGGTCACAAGTTCTACTTCTACATCGTAGGGATCTCCACACGAAATTACCTTTTCTACCGACTTCCGCATTAAATCCCGACTTTCGCCTTCCATATAAAAGTTTATGGCAGTGTCCAAACTTGGTTGAAAACTCTCCGCCACCTCATGTATTTCACATACCGCCGGACTCCAATAAATCCCATTTCTTTTCAAGTCTACCTCCCATATACCTAAACGCGCTACCTCGCTGGTTTTATCCAATATCTCCAACATTCGGTTCCTCTCCTTTTCCCTTTCCTTCTGAGGCGTTATATCTCCGGTATGCATTAGCAAACCTCCTATCTTTCCTTCCGAAACATACCAGGGACGAACATCCCAATAGATCCATTGTATTGTTCCATCTGCACGCTTAAATGGTGCCTCCTCACAAATATCAACGGCGCCGTTAAGACATTTTTGATGATTGGCTTTCCAATCTTCACCTATTTCAGGGAATAGATCATAATGCGACTCGCCAATTATTTCCTTGCCTTCCATTTTATAATCCGTAATCCAACGTTGGGATACTGCTATATATCGCATGTCCTTGTCCAACATTGCAATGGCAGTGGGTGCTTGCTCAATAAAGATTTTATTATACTGTTCACGTAGTTCAGAATCCTTTGTAGACATATTCAACTCCCTAAGATTTACGGAAAATTCCTAATATTAATATTTTATGGTCCTAGTATATAAACTTCACCGGTACCAACGATTACATTCCCTAACAATTAAAGGCCCAAATAGTGGTGTATGACCATAAATTTCACGCACTTGATTCAAAAATTCAGGTGCATGTGTTAAATTTAGTATATTTTTCCTACATAAGACCAAGACAGCCAACCTTAACCAGCATTACGATTTTTAGGAGATTATCTAAAAAGCGAAAGGATTCCTAAGTCCATTTCCGTAAATAGGATAAAATTAAAAGGTAATCACCAGCAAAAGGGAGCAATCAATCAATTCCATAATTGATGGTATACCAAGAATAAATCAATATTTTGGGACACTCAATTAACCCTAGAATTTATTAAAATCGAAATCATTATATTAGCTCTTCCCCCCTTATTTTTTAAAGCTTTAAACATACCTCCAATAAAACCGATCCACCAATGCAAGAAACCAATGAACATTTAAAAAGGGAGGTCGGTGTTTGGGGTTTAAGTGCCAACTTGGTCAATATTATGATCGGCGCCGGCATCTTTGCCTTACCTGCCATTGTTGCTGCCGGACTGGGTACATCCAGTATTTATGCCTATTTATTCTGTGGCCTGTTAATTACTTTGGTAATGCTCTGTTTTGCTGAAATAGGCAGTAAAGTAACTACTTCAGGTGGAGCCTACACCTATATTGAATCTTCTTTTGGACCCTATTTTGGTTTTCTTACGGTAATTCTTTTTGTTCTTTCTGCCTTATCTGCAGACGGGGCTGTTGCCAATGCATTGGTAGATGTATTGGGTTCTATTTTTCCTTTTTTTAAATCTGATTATGCTAGGACATCCGTTTTCGTTATCCTATTCGCCGGACTGGGATATATTAACGTTAGAGGAATTAAGGAGGGAATGGTTTTAGTAAAAACAATTACCCTCACCAAACTTATTCCCCTTCTATTGCTGGTGTTTTTTTCTTGGGGACATGTTTCATTTGACAACCTTATAATCAATTCTACCCCAACAATTTCAGAAGTTGGTGCTATTTCCCTTATTCTGTTTTTTGCATTTCAGGGTGCCTAGACCGGATTATCTATAAGTGGCGAGGTTAAAAGACCCAATAGAACAATTCCAAGAGCAATATTTATAAGTATCATTGGAGTTTTAATCCTTTATATTCTTATTCAAACAGTATCACAGGGTGTACTAGGGGCTTCCCTCTCCACCTATACTGAAAATCCCTTAAGCATGGTAGCCCAACAGGTCTTTGGCCCCATTGGTTTTACCATAATCACGATCGGTGCAGCCATTTCTATGCTAGGAAATTTAAGCAGCGAAATATTGAGTGTGCCACGTGTACTTTTTAGGGCCTCAAAAGACAATGTACTTCCCCTTAGACCACTCTCAAAAATCCATGATGCATTCTCCACTCCCTATATTGCTATAATTACATATGCCACAATAGGATTTTTATTGGCTACCCTAGGAGGATTTGAACAATTGGCCGTTATTTCAAGTGCTTCAATATTACTGGTCTACCTAGGGGTATCCCTATCGGTAATAAGTTCAAGAAGAAAATTGGGCAAAACTACCCAACACGAATTTAGGATACCTGGAGGTTACCTGGTGCCCATACTGTCCGTAATTATTATTGTTTGGCTACTATCCAACCTTGAACGCAAAGAGGTTATTGGATTTGGGGTTTATATTGCTATACTGACTTTGATATATTTCCTTAAGAACAAATTTTTAAAAAGAAAGTAGGGGTGTCTATATACCTAAAAGTTAATAATAGAAATTTTAAATTTAATGGCCGATGTGATTAAGCCAATTTAGCTTTGTTCAATTTAGTAGCGAAAGACAATTCTTTTTTAACCCTAGAATTTTTGAACATGTACAAACGAGCTACTTTGTTTTCGTTTTTTACAGAAACTTCATTTTGGGTAGAGGTAACAATACTCATGGTAACAGTTTCAACTTTTACTTCTTGCTCAACATTGTTGGCCTGTGCAGCTACTCCGATAAAAAGAACAAAAATTAAAGTTAAAAGCGTTTTCATGTTGCGTTGTTTTGTTATGTAAATTTAACGCCACATGCACCTTGGCATAGGTCACAAATCGTTTAAACCCCCTTATTTTTCGGTATCTGACAAATCTCTCGTTAAAGTGCAGAAAATGCTCGGTGAATGAAAAGTGGGTCATGAATCGCTAATCGATGATATCGGTATTTAATCGGTAATTCTTACAGGATTACAGGTCGAAAAACCAATAACCCATCAAATTTTGTAGTAAAAAACTTATCAATAGTAGTTGCTTTGAGGTATGTTCTTCCCTTATTCCACATACTCATCATTCCTAGGACTCCCCTCTTCAATATCCAATACAACTATTAGGTCTAAATGAGTTGCGGAATTAAATATCCCAACTACCAAAGTATTTGTAAATCCATAGCAGAATAGGAAGGAACCTCATTTGGCAAATGAAGCAATTCAAATCATACTAAGATTTCCATTCTGTGGACACGAAAGGTTTTCACCAAACTATGTACTTCCAAAATGTAAATACATATAACACCAGAACTAATTGAAGAAAAAATAGTTCCTAAAAAGAAAACGATTTAATTAAGCCAATTTAGCTTTGTTCAATTTAGTAGAGAAAGACAATTCTTTTTTAACCCTAGAATTTTTGAACATGTACAAACGAGCTACTTTGTTTTCGTTTTTTACAGAAACTTCATTTTGGGTAGAAGTAACAATACTCATGGTAACAGTTTCAACTTTTACTTCTTGCTCAACATTGTTTGCCTGTGCAGCTACTCCGATAAAAAGAACAAAAATTAAAGTTAAAAGCGTTTTCATGTTGTGTTGTTTTCTTATGTAAATTTAACGCCACATGCACCTTGGCATAGGTCACAAATCGTTTAAACCCCCTTATTTTTCGGTATCTGACAAATCTCTCGTTAAAGTGCAGAAAATGCTCGGTGAATGAAATGTGGGTCCTGAATCGCTAATCGATGATATAGGTATTTAATCGGTAATTCTTACAGGTTTACAGGTCTAAAAACCTTTAACCAATCAAACTTTGTAGTAAAAACCCTATAAATAATAATTGCTTAGAGATATGTTCCCCGTTAATTTACATGGTCATCCGTGCCAAGACTCCCCACTTTAATAAAAAAGGGAATTAATTATGCCCAATTCAATGGGTTAATGTCTTTCAAAACATAATAAATGTTGCTAAATCTCAGGGTAAGCCTAGACCCTTTAAGGTACATTCCAAGTGTAAGTGGCAAATAAACCTGAAACCCAGCCAAAAAGGAGTAGTTCGTTCAACTATCACATTTCAACGAGTCTGAGGCTTTTGAAATTTGTATCCCTTGAATAAAAATGATATTCTAAAACTTTTAAAGAAGAATTCCGTAAGTATTCTTGAATTACAAACACTAAAGGTTAAAACAAAGAGCAAATATTGGAAAGCCTCAAATTTAATTCACAAAAAAAGGCAAGATTTTTGCAGCTTTATATTAATTGAAGAGAGGAGCATTAAGAAAATAGAACATTATAACAATAAGCAATTAACACCATGAGACTATTACAGATCATACTAGTGGGGGTTTTAGGATTAACCACGATTAGTTGTCAATCCAAAACCAAATCCCAACAAAAGAATGAAATCATAGCCAAGCTAACACCGAGTGAACTTCAACAGTATGAAACCGCCTATTTTGCCAGTGGCTGTTTTTGGTGTGTGGAAGCTGTTTTCGAAAGTGTAAAGGGTGTAAAGGAAGTTGTCTCCGGATATTCGGGTGGCAAGGAAAAAAATCCCACCTATGAGCAGGTTGGTTATGGCCGTACCACCCATGCCGAAGCGGTAGAGGTCTATTACGATCCCAAAGTAATTTCTTTTGAAACCCTGGTGAAAGTATTTTTTGGATCCCATGACCCCACTACATTAAATAGGCAGGGACCTGACAAAGGTGCCCAATACAGATCCATCGCCTTCTATAAAAACGACTCCGAAAAGAAGATCATAAACGACTATATTTCCATATTGGAGAAAGAAAAGGTTTATTCGGATCCCATAACTACTGAAGTAAAACCCTTTACGATCTTTTATAAAGCGGAGGACTATCACCAAGATTATGAAAAAAACAATCCCAATAATTCCTATATCCGAAACGTATCGGTACCAAGATTAAAACGATTTCAGGCAAAATTCCCGGACTTATTAAAGGATAAGTCGCATTGATTTCGATCAAAAATTAATCCCTTGTGCACATTGAAAGATCTATTTTAATCAACATCCTGGGAGAATCCAAAATACCCCATTAAGAAAGTCCATCAATAAAATAGGCCGCCAGCTGCAAGTTTGGCGGTCTTTTTTTGTTGTTTTCAACTTAACATTAAATGTCTTTTTTGATGTTAAGGTCTATAATTAATCACTTTTTTATACCTTTCAAGCATACACACTAAAAATATTATATCAAAAATGAAATTAAGATCAAAAATCCAATCCATCTTATTCGTCTCCATACTATTGGCTTCCCTATTAATAGGTTGTGCAGAGACAGAAAAAGACAACACTCCATGGATAAATTTATTCGACGGTGAAACCTTGAACGGCTGGAATCAAAAAGGGGGAAATGCAAAATATAAAGTGGTGGATGGTACTATTGTAGGAACTACTGTACACAACACTCCCAATTCCTTTATGACCACCGACAAAATGTACGGGGATTTTATCCTGGAATTGGAATATAAGGTAGATCCCTCCATGAATTCCGGCATCCAGATTAGAAGCAATAGCCTTCCTTCCTATAGGGACGGTCGGGTCCATGGATATCAAATTGAAATAGATCCTTCTGAAAGAGCTTGGAGTGCCGGTATTTATGATGAGGCCCGAAGGGGGTGGTTAAATCCGTTGGGAGATAATCCGCAGGCACAAAAGGCTTTTAAACAAAATGAATGGAACCATTACAGAATTGAAGCTATAGGGGATACCATAAAGACGTGGATCAACGACGTACCTGCCTCCTATTTAATCGATGATAAAACAGCAAGTGGCTTTATTGCGCTTCAGGTACATGGTATTGGCAAAGACAAAACAGAAGGAACCGAAATTGTTTGGAAGAATGTTAAAATACTTACGGACAACTTGGAAACCTATTCCAGGAAATCGCCCTTGACCCCTATTACCACTAAGAACAAGCTTACAGTGGGTGAAGAAAAAGACAATTGGAAATTGTTATGGGACGGGGAAACTACCAATGGATGGAGAGGAGCCCGTTTGGACGGTTTTCCAGAATCGGGATGGGAAATAAGGGAAGGTCTGCTTACCGTATTGCCTTCTGGTGGTGAAGAAGCCGCAGCTGGAGGAGATATTGTAACCACGGAACTTTATGGTGATTTTGAACTAAAGGTCGATTTTAAGCTAACGGAAGGTGCCAACAGCGGTATAAAATATTATGTCAACACCGACCTTAACAAGGGACCTGGGTCTTCCATTGGTCTGGAATATCAAATTCTGGACGATGCCCGCCACCCAGATGCCAAGTTGGGTAGTCATGATGGTAGTAGAACAGTAGCCTCTCTTTACGACCTTATACAAGCAGACACAAACAAACCTATTAATCCTATTGGGGAATGGAATACGGCCCATATAATATCCATCAACAACCATGTTGAGCATTGGTTAAATGGAACCAAAGTTTTGGAATATGAAAGAAAAAGCGATGACTATCGTAAATTGGTATCCGAGAGTAAATACGTAAAATGGCCCAATTTTGGAGAAGGAGACGAAGGACACATCCTTCTTCAAGATCACGGAGATCTGGTATCGTTCAAAAACATCAAAATTAAAAGTATAAACAAAAGCGAATAAATGAAAACTAGAAGAGATTTTATTAAAAAAACGGCAGCGGGTAGTGCTGCCCTTAGCTTGGGAGGATTGGTAATGCCAAGTATGGGCTACAGTAATATTTTAGGAGCCAACGACAAAATTAATGTGGCGGTAATTGGGGTGAGAAGCAGGGCCAAGGCCCACTTCGTTGCCATTAATCAAGATCCCAATGCCAAAATACTTTATAGTTGCGATGTGGACGACAAAATTCTGGAGGAACACAATGTATGGTGCAAAAAGAATATTGGTTATATCCCAAAAGTAGAAAAAGACTTTAGGAAAGTTTTGGAGGATAAGAATGTGGATGCCGTTTTCATTGCTACACCAGAACATTGGCATGCCCCAATGGCCATCATGGCCTTACAAGCAGGGAAACATGTTTATGTGGAAAAACCATGTAGCCACAATCCGCACGAGAACGAGCTCTTGGTTGCGGCACAAAAGAAATATGGCAAAAAGGTGCAAATGGGAAACCAACAGCGTTCCGCTCAAAGTTCCGCATTGGCCGTTAAAGAAATACGTGAAGGAATTATTGGAGAAGTATATAAAGGCGAAGCCTATTATTCCAGCAATAGGGGTTCTATAGGAATAGGCAATAAAATTGAGGTTCCAAACACATTGGATTGGGATTTATGGCAAGGACCGGCTCCTAGGGAATCCTATAGGGACAATGTACATCCATACAACTGGCATTGGTTCCGTACTTGGGGTACAGGAGAAATTCACAACAATGGTACCCATGAAATTGATATTTGCCGTTGGGCCTTAGGTGTAGACCTTCCCACAAGTGTAACCTCTTTTGGTGGTAAGTACACCTTTAAGGATGATTGGGAGTTTGTGGACAACCAACAGGTAACTTACAAATACGATGGTGATAAATTTATTACCTGGACAGGTCATAGTAGAGGCTTGATCAAACCAGAGCAGCCGGGAAGGGGAGCAACCATTTACGGAAGCAAAGGTACAATTACACTGAGTAGAAATGAATACAACCTTTATAATCTGGATGGCAGTTTGATAAAGAAAGTTGAAGAAGGGGTTGAAAGTGCCACCACCAATACCATGGGAATGGGCGGACTGGATGTAAATCACGTTCATAATTTCTTCAGTGCCATTCGTAAGGACACCTCGCTGAATTCAGATATCAATGACGCCAGTATTTCCACTATGCTCTGTCATTTAGGGAATATTGCCCAAGATGTTGGAAGAACCATACATATCAACCCAACCACAGGTAGGGTTAAAAATGATGATGAGGCCATGTCCCATTGGAAAAGGGAATACCAAAATGGATGGGAACCCAAATTATAATATGTAGATTTCAACTATATAAAACGGGGGATTTTCAATAGAAAATCCCCCGTTTATTTTATATATTAATGCTTCATATCACTTCAAAACAACTTCCGTAAATTTGGAATTAATAATAATGGATTTACCACTACTCTTGTTTATATGATACCCCTTACTTAAGGTATTATAACCATTTTTTGTTTTAACCATCTGCAGTTCCTTAGGGTAAACCAATTCCGAATTGCTACCGTTTACTGCTATATTAAATGCACTCTTAGGCAATACACAGCGCAATTCTGCATTATGCAAATCGATATCCAAATCGGTAAAATCCTTGGAAATAGAATTAATGGACAAAGGCCCGAAATTATTTTTAATAAAGGCTTTATTCAATAGGTTATCAATATTTACATCCGAAAAAGTGGCGCTAAGGGTCAGGTTTTCAACTTCTTTAATATTTACTTTATCAGAATAATCGGCCTTAAGTTGACCATAGTTCCATTTTTGGACACTTACAGGTGAATAAGAAACATCTATATTGGTTTTATCGCCATCAATGGTTGACGCCAATAAGGTGGAATAGGATAAAATGGCACTTAGGTTCTTTGTGCTTTCGGCCAAAATAACTTCACCATGTCTTACGTTCATCTTTATTTTGGTAGATTTTGGCAATTTGATATTAATGGTTTTCTTGACCTTAAAATTTTTATCCCCACCCTTTTTTATTGAATAAAAAACATTGGGTGCCGTAGGATGACTTTCATCCAAAAAGATAAATTCTCTTTTCATCCCGTCTACCGTATCGATCTCTATAGTAATGGTCTTGTTATCATTTCCTGATTCCCGTGCGTGTTGTCTCAACTCCATGGCGTTCTCCCTATGTTCTAGATTTTTTTCCTGTATTTCCACTCTTTGTTTTTGCAGGTATTTCAATTTCTCCAATCGCTCTTGTTGGGCATGTTCCCTATTCTTCTCCATTTCACTTCTTCTTTTATCAATCTCCGCCCGCTTTAATTCCATACGCCTGCCCCATTCTTCCATTTTTTCCTGATAATCCTTATTAAAACCCTTATCGAATTCCTTTTTCCACTTTTTCAAATAAGCTTCCCCATCCTTTTTATAAGCTTCATAATCAAAAGGTTGCATATTCATTGGAGGAAGTGGTGGCATGTCCAGCATTTCCGGTAGTTCTGGTAATTCTACCAAAGGTGAAATAGTATGTGCCCCTCCTACCCCATTCAATTGATCAAGAAAATCGATATCAAAATCTTCCGTACTATAAGTGATAAATTCTTGGCGCCCCAATGCTGTACTGATACTTATACTCTTGCTATTTCCAATAATTTTAATGGGTTCATTTTTGAAGTATTTCTCGGCCTCTTCCTCTGATACATCTTCCAATTCCACTACTGCAACAACATCTACCTGATTCTTGTTCCAAGTCTCAAATTCTATATCCGCATAACTGGTGTTGATTTCCAAAACCACATCATTGTTCACATTAAAGTTCTCATGAAACGTTTTGGATTTTTTTTGTGCATAAACACCACTCGTGCCAGCCATTAAAACTATGGTAGCAACCATTCCTATTTTCTTGAATATATTTTTCATCTGTACTTTTTTATTATCCTTATTTTAATCTTTACCTTTTTTTTAAACACTGGTAATAAGGTCATTTTCACCTTCCTCTTTACTTATCTTTTTTAGTTCTTGCAACTTGTCCCTTAGTTTGTGCAGTAACTGTAATCTCAATTGTAAATTTTTGATCAAAGCAGTTATTGTTTGGTCATTGGGACCAATTTCATTTAATTCGTTATTCAACTTTTTATACTCAACATTTAGTTCCTCCAACCGCTCCATAAAACTATCGATCAAGGCTTTGTTACGATCGGATATTTTTAATTGGGAGAGTTCTAAGTTTATATTGACCATATAATAATTCTCTACCTTTTTTAAATCGGGAGAAAGGTCACCGAGGGAAATGCCCTTTTCTTCAGGTATTGCGGTTCCCTTTTCAACTACCGTTGCATCCATAGGTCCGGGAACACTTAATTTTAAAAAAAACAGAGCCCCCAAACCAAAGAGAATTATTAGTGCAGCGGCAATTTTATATATTGGGAACGCCGCCCTTTTGGCCATAGGAAGTTCCTTTTCCATTCTTTTCAAAAAACGCCCTTCATGACCCTCCTTCATAGATTCCTTTGAAACCGAATCTATTCGCTTGAACATTTCTCTAAGATCCTGTGACATACTTATTTGTTTTTAATAATTCCTTTAACTGCCCTTTTCCTCTTAATAATCTTGTTCTGCAAGTGGAATAACTTATATCCAAGATTTCCGATATTTCACTGTGATCATACCCCTCCACCAAAAATAATTGCACCACATACCTATATTTCTCCGGTAATGCCATTATAGCATCCATCACCACTTTTAAGGTAACCGTATCATCTATAGACCAATCTTCATCCTCTACGGCCTTCATATACCCTTCATTTAATGCTACGGTCTTAAGCTGCTTCGATTTTAAAAAATCAATACTCTTATTTACTACGATCTTCTTTAACCAGGCTCCGAAGGTTACTTCACCCTTGTATTGATTTATTTTTTGAAAGGCCCTAATAAAAGACTCCTGCACAATATCTTCGGCATCATCCGGATTTTTCAAAAAACGCATGGCAACATAAAACATGCCCTGACAATACTGATTGTACAGTGATAACTGTGCTTTGCGATCGTTGCGTTTACATTGTTCTACTATATCAATCTGAAACATTTTGGCCAGTTTCTTTATTTTATTGAAGGGGGTTTAATTACTAATAATTTGCTCACTGTCATTCCTTATTACCTAAAGGACGAAGGAATATTTGTAATGTTGCAAAAAAGAGTATTTTTAACTTAAATATTAAAAGAAATACATTGAATCAAGTTACAATAAAAAACAATTTCATCACGCTGACCGTACTGGACTATGGAGCTATTATCCAAAAGTTGATATTAAAAAATAAAGATGGCGTGGATACCAATGTAGTGGTTGGTTTTGAGGAACCTGAAAAATATTTAGCCGATAACAAATCACTGGGTGCGTGTATTGGCAGATATGCCGGTAGAATTTCGAACAGCGGTTTTCAAATCAACAATACCAACTATCCGATCTTCTCTAAGGATGGCGTGCATTTACACGGAGGTAAGCAGGGATTTGGGAAAAGGTATTGGACCATAGACCAAGTACACGATGGGGAAAATCCATTTGTAAAGCTTAGCTATCTAAGCAAGGATATGGAAGAAGGCTATCCAGGAAACTTAAAAACCACTGTGACCTATAAGTTGGTAGATTCCTCACTATTTATTATCCATGAAGCTACCACAGACAAAGCAACCCCTGTAAACTTAACCAACCATTCCTACTTTAATTTGGATGGTGAGGACACAATAGACCATTACCACTTAAGACTGTCTTGTCCGGAATATCTGGAAACGGATGCCAAGCTTCTTCCCACGGGAAATATAGTTTCGGTTAAAAATTCCAAATATGATTTTTTGAGCATGAAAAGGATAGGAGAAGTTCGTTTGGACACGCCATTTGTTTTGGACTCCAGTTTAAAGGATGGAACGGTACTGGCTTCGGATATATCGGGTTTATCCATGGAAGTTATCACCAATCAACCTGGAGTGGTCGTTTATACTCCGGCGGCCTTTGCTGCAATATGTTTTGAAACACAAAATTTTCCTGATGCACCCAACCAACCGAACTTTCCAAATAGTCTTTTAAAACCGGGAGAAACCTATCATAATGAAACCGAGTTCAGATTTAGTTTCGTACTTTAGGTGTATAGATAACTACAAAATCCACAAATATGAAATTTCTTAAATGGCTAGTAATAGTTGTAGTAGTATTGGTTTTGGCATTTTTTTTATTTGGAAAATCCTATTTAAGGGAACAGACCAAAAAGAACAGTCCTGAGAAGACCGCTACTTACACTGAAAATGGATTGGACCTTGCCGTAAAATATAGTAGTCCATTCAAAAAAGACCGTGTTATTTTTGGCGAATTGGTGCCCTATGATGTAGTCTGGAGAACAGGGGCCAATGAACCTACCACTTTTACAACGGCTACCAATATTAGTGTTGGTGGCAAAAGCTTGCCCTCTGGAAGTTATTCCTTGTGGACCATACCCGGCAAAGAGACCTGGAAATTTATATTCAATAGTGAAATTCCAGAATGGGGCGTTACCATTTTAAGTGGCGGGAAAGAAACCACTAGAAACCCCGAAACGGATGTGGTAGAAATAAGCGTCCCTGTGCAGGAATTGTCACAAACAATAGAAAGTCTTTCCATAGATTTCGATGAAGCGCAACAGCTTTACCTAAGTCTCGCATGGGATAAAACAAAAGTTAGCGTTCCCATTAAAAAATAAGTTTGGCCAACAAGAAAAATACTGAGGGGAAAAGCATTTCTATAGTTAAAGCATTGAGAAAAATGAGTCCGTCCGTAGCTGAATTGACCCAAGGTATTTTAAAAGGGGATATAGCTGCTTTGGCCAGGGCCATTACATTGGTGGAAAGCACCAACAGTTCACATTTTCAAAAATCAAACACAATCATAGACCTGTGTCTTCCTCATAGCGGTAATAGCATACGCATTGGAATTACTGGAGTTCCCGGAGTAGGAAAAAGTACATTCATAGAGACCTTTGGAACCTACCTTACCGGAATGGGGAAAAAAGTTGCGGTACTGGCAGTAGATCCTTCCAGCTCCATAAGCAAAGGCAGTATTTTGGGAGATAAGACCCGAATGCAAGAATTGGTCAAGGACAAAAATGCTTTTATTCGTCCCTCCCCTACCGGTCATTCCTTGGGAGGTGTTGCCCGAAAAACCAGGGAAACCATAATTCTCTGTGAGGCAGCAGGATTCGATACCATTTTAGTGGAAACTGTCGGGGTAGGCCAAAGTGAAACGGCTGTACATGGAATGGTGGATTTCTTTTTACTTTTGAAATTGGCCGGGGCGGGAGATGAACTTCAAGGTATTAAAAGAGGCATCATGGAAATGGCAGATGCCATTGTTATCAATAAAGCCGATGGCAGCAACATTGAACAGGCCAATCTGGCCAAAGCTGAATTTACGAAGGCATTACATCTATATCCTCCCAAAGAAAACGGATGGACCACAGAAGTGCTTAGTTGTTCTGCCATACAAAAAACAGGAATATCAGAAATATGGAACCTAATCCAGACCTATATTGATTCTACCAACGCTAAGGACCATATAACCATAAAAAGAAGGTCTCAAAATAAATACTGGTTACTACAGACCATTGAGGACCAGCTAAAACAACAGTTTTACGGCAATAAAAATATAAAACTCCATTTGGATATTATGGTCAAGAAAGTAATTGATGGAGAAATATCACCTTTCACGGCGGCCCAGGAATTGTTGAACCTGGCCAAAGAACCCTAAAGACCTCCTTTTATATTAGAGGTTGAACAATATTTCAACAATAGGATAAGGTTATACTGGCGCATAAATAATACTGAACCTTCTTCTATTATTTCTTAATAATAAGATGAACATTCCAATGAGGCATAGGTTAACAAAGTTGATTATCTTTGGACCTTTAAATTTTAGATCTAAAAGTACTTATCCTTTTACAAAATGAGTTACGAATTCACCATAATTATTCCTGTCTATAATGAAGAAGATAATTTGGAACGTGTTGAAAAGGAGCTAAAGGAGTACTTGGCAATATGCACCAAAAAGGCCAAAGTGTTATTTGTAAACGATGGTTCCAAGGATAAAAGTCAACAGTTAATTGAGACTATTTGCCAAAGAAACGAAGCTTTTGGTTTTGTGAAATTTGCCAAAAACAAAGGATTGAGTGCCGCTATTAAAGCAGGTTTTGACCACGTAGACACACCCTTATTAGGATACATAGACTCCGATCTACAAACCTCACCCGAAGATTTCAACCTACTCTTGGAACATATTGATCAATACGATCTTGTAACCGGGGTAAGGGCAGATAGAAAGGATTCCTTTGTTAAGAATGCCTCATCTGCAGTTGCCAATAGTATACGAAGAGCATTTACAAATGACGGAATGGACGATACAGGATGTCCCTTAAAGGTCATAAAAACAGATTTTGCCAAAAGAATCCCAATGTTTAAAGGTTTACATCGATTTTTGCCCGCCATGATTTTATTGCAAAACGGTACCATTGTTCAAATTCCTATTCGCCACTTTCCACGTATGGCCGGAACGGCAAAGTTCGGTCTATGGAATAGGCTGCTGGGTCCGCTAATGGATTGCTTTGCCTACTTATGGATGAAGAAAAAATATATTAACTACGAGGTAGAGAAAATAGGATAAATGGCAAATTGGATGGTTTATGCTATAGGCTTTATTGCCCAAATACTATTTTCCAGTAGAATGGTGGTGCAATGGGTTATTTCGGAAAAAAACAAAAAAGTACTCACTCCAAGGCTTTTTTGGCAACTCAGCTTATTGGCATCGTTTCTATTGTTCGTATACGGATGGCTCCGTGATGATTTTGCCATAATGTTGGGGCAGGCCATTACCTATTTTATTTATATCCGCAACATTCAACTGCAGGGTGAATGGAAGAAATTACCCAAAGCTTTTAGGGTATTCCTTTGGATTTTCCCGATAATGATTATTGTATATGGATATAATAACAACTCCTACGACCTGAGGAATTTCTTCCAAAACGAAAATATTCCAACTTGGTTGCTATTGTTGGGAAGTATAGCACAGGTAATTTTTACCTTTCGGTTTGTATATCAATGGATATATTCCGAGAAAAAGAAAACCTCTAGTCTTCCTTTCGGTTTTTGGTTCCTTAGTCTGGTTGGGGCATCCTTAATTCTTACGTATGCCATTTTCAGGAAGGATCCTGTCCTATTTGCAGGCCATACTTTAGGAATGATCGTTTATTTAAGAAATTTATTTATCCTTAAAAATGAAGTTCATGATGTGGTTGAAAAATAATCCTATCGCTGTAATCTTCATAGCGGGTATCTCAATTTTCCTATTTCAACTTAATGTGATTCCCGTCACGATCATGGAGGCCAGGAATTTCATTACCGCAAGGGAAATGATTACCGAAGGCAATTGGTTATTAACAACCATGAACGAACTGCCGAGATATGAGAAACCTCCGCTACCTAGTTGGATCACCGCCATTTTTGGATGGATATTTGGTTTTGAAAACATTGCCGGACTAAGGCTACCGACCATGTTGATGGCTATATTTTTGGGATATATAGGGTATATATTTTCATTACAATTACTGAACAATAAAGGACATGCACTCATAAATGCACTTATTCTATTAAGTTCTTTCTATATAATCGTCATTACCATTGAGGCACCTTGGGATATTTACACGCATGGATTTATGCTGACAGGTATCTATTTTTTATATCATTTTTTTAAACTGCCCGAGAACAAATGGAAGAACAGCCTTCTTGCCGCAATTTTCATAGGTCTATCCTTCATGAGTAAAGGACCTGTTTCCCTTTACGGTCTCCTGCTGCCCTTCTTATTGGCCTATGGGTTTGTATTTAAATATAAGGGCTTTCGTGTTAACAAGAAATTTTTTCCCTTGGTTGCCATGTTAGTTCTGGCCGGTATTATTGGCCTATGGTGGTTTTTGTACGTTCGTCTCGCAGATCCCAATGCCTTCTTGGCCATAACAAAAAAAGAAACTGCCAATTGGTCCAGTTATAATGTTCGACCCTTTTACTATTATTGGAGCTTTTTTATACAGAGTGGCATTTGGACCATACCGGCCTTGATCAGTCTTATATACCCTTATCTTAAGGATAGGGTAAGCGACAAAAAATCATACCTGTTCACCTTTTTATGGACTATTTTTTCGGTAATTCTACTTTCAATCATCCCAGAAAAAAAGGCTAGATACCTTGTTCCTGTATTAATCCCCCTAGCCCTAAATACAGGGTTTTATATGGAATATGTCATCAGCAATTTTAAAAGCTCCTTTGTTCGGAAAGAAAAGATTCCCGTGTATTTCCATTTTGGTTTAATAGGACTAATAGATATTGCTTTTCCCTTTGTGGCCTACTTTATCCTAAAGGATGGTTTAGGTGATTTTTGGGGCTATTATACTTTATCCTCCGTGGTTCTTTTTACCATAGGAATTTTACTTTTTCTCCAATTGAGAAAAAAGCAACTTTTTACTTGCTTTATGTTGACAATTGCCTTGGTGGCCACCATAAAAACCCTGGCATTGCCATTGTCCGGAGCCATGGAAAAAAATTCTCATTACAACAGTATATCCCAATTAAATTCAAATATGCTGCAAGAGGGTGTTCCCACCTTTTGTTTTGGTGAAATTGCACCAGAAATGATTTGGGACTACGGTACAGCAATCCCCGTACTTAAAGGAGAAGAGGAAATTATAATTCCCGCCGGTAAAAAGTTTGGCGTTCTTGTAATCCCAGTCGAAGAAAATGAATTTAAACGTATCTTTGACCCCGAATATAGGCTTACGCTAAAGACCGTGTACGACCTAAATTACAATGCCGACCCAGGTACAAAAGGGCATAAAAACCGTTTGATAAGTAATTTATATATAGTTGAAAAACGATGATGGACATCTTTACAAAATTTGAAAAAATAGGATACAGTATTTTAGCCGTTATAATCCTGATAGGTTTGTATTTAGGACTTAATGACGACATTTATTTTGATGTTAAATACGCTCAGGAGGATGGACCGGTTGAATGGGGCACCGCCATAATGCTTTTTGGCATATTTATACTTTCACTATACCATTTGATAAGCTTGTGGACCGCTAAAAAAATATTATGGAAACTGGGGACATTCCTTTTTGTGGTTTTATTCCTATTTGCTGCAGGTGAGGAAATATCATGGGGACAACGAATATTCGGAGTGGAATCCAGCGAGTTTTTTATAGAAAATAATGCCCAAGGCGAAACCAACCTGCACAACCTTGTTGTAGGTGAAAAGAAAATAAACAAAATTATCTTCAGCCAATTACTATTTCTGGTAATGTTTCTTTACCTCATAATAACCCCTATACTCTTCAGAAAATTTAATTGGTTCAAGGATTTGGCCAATACATTTGCAGTGCCTATTGTAAAGTGGCACCACACCATAGCCTTTTTAGTGACAACCATTTTTATTGCCCTTAATCCGGCCAGTCGAAAATGGGAAGTGTATGAACTGGCCTTTGGCGCTATCTTTTTCTTGATTTTTCTTGGACCCTTGAACAAAGAAATCTTTGAAAGGGAACAGCCGGAATAAAATAAGGTCATGGACTTAATCCGCAAACAGGGGCCGAATTAACCCAAAACGAAAATTTTGAATCAATGATCGTATTTGGCCGTGAACTTTAATAATAGCTGCAGAAACAATCCCCCTAAGAACGATCCAATAATTATTCCTGTTAGGACATCCAACGGAAAATGCACCCCTATATAAATACGGCTATAGGCCACAACAAGGGCCCAAACAACTAGGAATATTCCAATATATTTATATTTGGGACGTAATAGGGAAGTAAAGAAAACAGCAACCGCAAAAGAATTGGCGGCATGGGCAGAGAAATATCCGAATTTTCCCCCACAGGAACTTTTTACCAACCGCATCAGCCCATTTAATGAGGGATCATGACAAGGTCTTAAACGCTGTACCCCATACTTGAAAAAATTAGCCAATTGATCCGTTACCAAAATGAGTAATGCAATGGCAACAACGGTCATAATAAGACGCTTTAGCCCATAGGCTCTATAGGTGAAAAATGCCAGTAATCCATAAAGGGGAATGGAACTGAATTTATTGGTCATAAAAAGCCAAAAACTGTCCCACTGGGAAGTGCCCAAGTTATTGAGGAACAGAAACAACTCCTTGTCGTAGTGCACCAATTGGTCTATCATAGCTTACTCTTGATATCTAGATATTTCCCTGTCATAGAAGGCCGTCGCTTGTTCAATTAAATTTTCGGCCTCCTCTTCCAATTCCTTTTCATCGTCTTGGGTAAAATCTTCCAACCATTCTACCTCGTCATTTTCCAGATTTATGATGAATCTCGGGTACTCCGTGTGAACCACAAAGATAGCAGTTGGATAATCTGTATTATCTCCTAATAAAAATTTTGGGAATTCCATAGTATAACTCTTTTTCTAAATATCGCTATTGCAAAAATTTTGCTTTATTGGCAGATACCAATCTTTTAACTTTACTAATTAATTCTTAATCACATAGTTAACCAATCATTTTCTTGGTCAAATAATTAAATCGAATATACAACATAATGGCCGATGCCGTAAGTCCGGCCAATAAGCCTATCCAAATCCCCGTACTCTCCAATGGAGTATATAATCCAAGATAAAAACTAATGGGAAAACCGATCATCCAATAGGCCACAAAGGTAATCATGGTAGGTATCCTCACATCTTGCATACCCCTAAGGGCACCCAGCACCACCACTTGCAAACCATCGGAAATCTGAAATACCGCGGCTACTAAAATTAATTGCGCCGCAATAAGTACTACTTCGGTATTATCTGCCATATTGCTGGCATCTCCAAGATCCAAATATATGGTGGGCAACCAGTCCTTCAATATCACAAAGGCAATGGCAAATATTATTTCCAATATTAGGGTAAGCAGAAAAATAGACTGTGCAATGCGCCTTAAGTCTTTAAAACTCCCCAATCCCTTTTGATTTCCTACACGTATCATGGCAGCGACACCTAGACCCATCCCCACCATAAATGTCATACTACTTAGGTTTAATGCAATTTGGTTGGCCGCCTGTGAATTCTTGCCCAAAACACCACTTAGCCAAATAGCCGCAGTAAATATGGCCACTTCAAAGAACATCTGTAAGGCCGAGGGAAACCCCAGGTCTATAATTTTCTTCATGACCTTTTTCTCTATAGCTCTAAAATTAAAACCGGTAACGTATGCTTGGAATTTCTTCTTGTTTTTCAGTAACACCCAAAGAAAAATGACCATAATGATACGGGAAATCAAAGTGCCCCAAGCAGCGCCTACAATACCCATTTTAGGGAATCCCAAAGAACCAAAAATCAGTAGGTAATTCAAAATAATATTTACAAAGTTGGCAATTACAGTAGCGTACATGGGGTACTTGGTCTGTGACAATCCCTCAGAGAATTGTTTAAAGGCTTGGAATATAATTAGGGGAACCAAAGAAAACGCCACTAAATCCAAATAGGGCATAGCCAATTCCACCACTTCTGTAGGTTGCTTCATGAGAAACATCACCGGCTTGGCCAAAAGTATAATGCCAAAAAGTGAAAACCCCAATAGAGTACATAACAACAATCCGTGTTTTAGCGCACTCTTTCCATCGGCCACATTGCCCGCCCCATCAGCCTCTGCTACCAAAGGTGTAATGGCCGTAGAAAACCCTATGCCCAAGGACATGGCTATGAACACAAAACTGTTTCCCAAGGAAACCGCTGCCAATTCCGCTGTTCCCAATTGCCCTACCATAATATTATCGGCAAATTGTACAAACGAATGCCCCAACATCCCCAGAATAACTGGAAATGAAAGGGATAAATTATAACGAAACTCCTTTGTATATTTCTGCAACAAGACGCTTTAATTTGAAGGGGCAAATATAAGGGTTAGCTTTGGTTTTAGAACAATGGATTTTTCCATTTAAAACCATTAATTATATAACGAACCCTATTCGTTTTCTGCGAAATTAATTACCTAACCAAAAATAAAATAATTCTAAATGACCAATGTCACCAAACTTCCTGTTTTATATTTTTAAATTTCTTCCCTTAGATTTCACTACAGTTCCAAAGTGCAAGAAAAGTATGTTAGAATGCAAAAAAAATACCCTATATTGAAAAAATAACAAACAATATGGGGGCTAGATGGCAAGTTGTTAGGTTATTAATACGAGGTTTGAAAGAGAAATACTACCCTACCTGTAGACTTAGCATATCCGCATATATACAAGTAAAAAATATTCCCCCAAAATGAATAAACTTGAAAAATCTACCAAAAAGAGGTATCTCTTTTTTATTACCACCATTGTTCTAAGCATAATTTTAGCGGTATTATTTTTCCAAAATCGGATTGATATTCTAATGTCGGATGTAGGTCTAATTAACATCGCGGGAAGACAGCCCATGCTTAGTCAGCGTATCTCGAAACACGTGTTTGCTTTAAACATGGACAAAGGCGTTATAGCCAATAAAGTTTATCTAGATAGTCTAAAGGCTTTAACCACGGAATGGCAAAATAATGAGAATTACCTTATTGCGGCCAACGAAGGCCTACCAAATTCTGAGAAAATTGACGCTTTATTCGCTGCCTCGCAGCCCGGTACCACCAAACTTTTGGATGCTGCCCTTAAAATTCTCGATCATCCCAACAGTCCTGATGTCCTGGGTTCCAGTATAAACGCCATAAGACAAGAGGAATCAACGGTGCTGACAAGTATGAACAATATTGTGTTGGAATATCAAAACACAATAGAGAAGAATCTTACTGATCTATACAAAATCACTTATCTTATTGCTCTTATCATTGCAATGATAATCATTGGTCAATTTATCCTTGTCTTTTTACCGCTGATAAAAAAGCTTAATAAAAAGTCCAAATCTATTCAACTCGCCAATACAGCCCTGGAAGCTTCCAATAAGGAAATACAAGAAAAAATGGATCAGGTTTTTGACCTTCAGGCAGATCTGCAGGTAAGGGAGGAATACAACAAGATTTTTATTGACCAAGCACCCAACGCCATGGCCATGTTTGACAATGATATGAAGTTCCTTGCGGCATCAGATCGTTGGAGGAGCGACTATAATATAACCGATAAAGAAATTACAGGTAAGTCCCTTTACCAGATTTTTCCGGAAATCGAAGAAGAATGGAGAAAAATTCACCAGGATTGTCTTGCGGGGGCTATACATCACGAGGATGAAACCACCTTTAAATGGCCAGATGGTAGGGTACAGTGGCTTTCTTGGGACATAAGACCATGGTTTGTTTCCGCCGATAATATTGGGGGATTGTTAATCTATACTTTGGACATTACCACTATTAAGGAAAGGGAAAAGGAAAAACTCCGTATTGAGGATATCCTACACAAAACCAACGAAGTGGCAAGAATTGGTACTTGGGAAGTGGATATCATAAGTGGCAAAATTCATTGGAGTACAGTAACCTGTGAAATACATGATGTGCCGCATGATTATGTACCAAAACTTGATACGGCCATTAACTTTTTCAAAGAAGGTGAAAGTAGGGAGAAGATTCAACAAGTTGTGGAAAATGCTATTGAAAAAGGTATCCCATATGATGTGGAAGTGGAATTAATAACCGCCAAAGGCAAAAGCCGTTGGGCACGTGCCATAGGTCAGCCTGAAATGGTAAATGACCAATGTGTAAGGTTATATGGGGTGTTCCATAACATCAATGATATTAAAGTTGCAGAAAATGCTCTAAACAGGGCCAACGGGGAACTTACAGCTATTTTTAACGTAAGCCCTATTTCCATTATTGGAACCGATCTTAATGGATTAATTACCCACTTTAACAAAGGCGCCGAGAACTTATTGCAATATTCAGCCTCCGAAATGATCGGGAAAAAGACCCCAGAAATCATACATTTGCGCGAAGAGGTGGAAAAACATGGCAAGGAGTTATCAGATATATTTGGCAAAACTATTAGTGGCTTCGATGTTTTTGTTGAACATGCACGGCGCGACAGTTTTGAATCCATGGAATGGACCTATGTGCGTAAAGATGGTACACATTTTCCGGTACAATTAATTACAACTGCTATTAAAGGTCCGAAAGGAGATATAAACGGATTTCTTGGGGTCGCCACAGACATTTCTGAAACGGTAAATAACCGTAAAAAGTTAATTGAAGCGAAAGAAAACCTTGAAGTGCTCACTAAAAAACTTACGAACCAAAACCGCCAATTGGCAGATTTCGCACATATAACCTCGCATAATTTACGGTCACCTGTAGCCAACTTGCAAACACTATCCAGTTTCTATAAAGAATCAGAAAGTGAGGAAGTGCGAAGCGAATTATTTGAGAAATTCGAAATTGTAATCGGTCATCTTTCCTCTACATTAAATACCTTGGTCGATGTTATCCAGACCACAGACCAAAGCTCTAGGGTAACTCAAAAATTATCTTTTGAAAAAATATTGACTAAAACCCAAGAAATAATATCGAGTCAGATAACACAATCGGGAGCAATAATAAAAAGTGATTTCTCAAAAGCACCAACGGTTGTTTACAACGACATATATCTTGATAGCATTTTTCTAAATTTGATTTCCAATGCCATTAAATACAAATCCAAAGATCGAACCCCGGAAATTATGGTCGAAACCAAGATTGAAGGAGGTTCAACCATACTAATGGTGACCGATAACGGTCTAGGTATAAATATGGAAAAACACGGCCATAAACTATTTGGTTTGAACAAAGTCTTTCACAGCCATCCTGAAGCTAAGGGGGTTGGACTTTATATGACCAAAATACAGGTTGAAGCTATGGGAGGTTCCCTTTCAGCAACCAGTAAAGTGGGAGAAGGATCTACCTTTACCGTAATGTTTTAATTTATTGGAGCCCCTAGGTACAAATTCAATTAAAAATAGTATTGGAAGGTATGTTGATCTTATTCGGTAGTATACAGAATCTGCATAAACATTAAATGGTCTTGGCTTCCTCCCAAAAAACATCCATTTCCCCAAGGGTCATGTCTTTTAAGGCCTTGCCATTTTCCTTGGCTTTGTTTTCCAAATATTGGAATCTTTTTATAAATTTCTTATTGGTCCGTTCCAGTGCATTTTCAGGGTTAATATTCAAAAATCGGGCATAATTTACCATAGAAAACAGCACATCCCCAAACTCTGCCTCCATGGCATCCAAATTTCCATCCTTAACCTCTTCTTGGAATTCCTCCAGTTCTTCCTGTACTTTTTCCCATACCTGTTCCGGTTTTTCCCAATCAAATCCAACTCCGGCTACCTTATCCTGAATCCGATTGGCCTTGACAAGAGCGGGAAGCCCCTTGGGAACTCCTTCCAAAACACTTTTTTTGCCTTCTTTAAGTTTAATTCTTTCCCAATTCTGCTTAACTTCTTCTTCATCTTTCACCACAACATTTCCATAAATATGTGGATGTCTATTGATCAGTTTGTCACAGATATCATTGGCAACATCGGCCATATCAAAGTGATTGGTTTCACTTCCAATTTTAGCGTAAAACACAATGTGCAATAGAACATCGCCCAATTCCTTTTTTATTTCCTCCAAATCATTGTCCAAAATAGCATCGCCCAATTCATAGGTTTCTTCGATGGTTAAATGACGTAAGGTCTGCATTGTTTGCTTTTTGTCCCACGGACATTGAGCTCGCAATTCATCCATAATTGTGAGTAGACGATCAAAGGCTTGTAATTGGGATTCCCGAGAATTCATAAGGTTGACTTTTGAACAAAAATACAAAGTCTGTATGGTTCCAACACTGGTATGTTCCGAGTTTTTTAGCTAACTTTAATTCCTTACTTTCGGACCAAACCAATATGACCCATAAAAAAATAATTTTATCACTAGCCATTATTGGCTCCATACTTATATCATGGACATTTCAGTTGGATATGGGCATATTCCAAGGCCATGGGGATATTGGTGAAGTAAAACATAAGGGGTCACTGGAATTCAATCATAACGATAGTACTTATACCATTTCAGCTAGTGGGACCAATATGTGGTTCAATAACGATCAGTTACATTATGTTTGGAAAAAAATGTCAGGGGATGTTGCCATGACTGCCGATATTGAGTTGTTGGGCAAAGGTGTTGATCCACATAGAAAAGCTTGTTTAATAATCCGCCAAAACTTGGAACCGGGCTCGGCCTATGCCGATGTGGCCGTTCATGGAGATGGCATGACCGCAATCCAATATAGGGAAGTGGATGGAGATATCACCCGAGAACTTCAGTCCAACATCAAATCTCCTAAACGGGTCAGAATTGAAAAGGTGGGCGACTATGTCTATATGTCCCTCGGCAAAGCGGATGGAGAATTAAAATCATCGGGTAGCGCCATAAAAGTCCAGTTTAAAGCGCCTTTCTATATAGGACTTGGTGTTTGTTCCCATAACAACGATGTAGTGGAAACTGCCAAATTCTCCAAAGTGGTGTTGGAAAAATTGCAAGCAAAGCCAGACTCATTTAAAAAATTGGAAAGCACCCTGGAAATTATTCCGATAGCCACTTGGGACAGAAAAGTCGTTCTCCAATCCGAAAAACGTTTGGATGCACCAAATTGGACACCGGATGGAAAGGATTTGATATATAACAGTATGGGACTACTATACCAGATTCCTACTGAAGGGGGTGATCCCAAATTAATCCCCACAGATTTTGCACAAAAAATCAATAATGACCACGGCGTTTCACAAGACGGTAAGATGTTGGTAATAAGTGATCAGACAGAAACGGGAAAATCATTGATCTATACACTGCCTATTGAAGGTGGTGTACCTAAAAGAATAACTCCCAACGGTCCTTCATATTGGCATGGATGGTCTCCAGATGGCCAAACATTAGCCTATTGCGCAGCGCGAAATGGCAATTATGACATTTATACCATTCCCGTTACTGGAGGTGAGGAAACCAGATTGACCACCGCTGAAGGACTTGATGACGGTCCGGATTACTCTCCCGATGGAAAATACATCTACTTTAATTCTGCCAGAAGCGGAACTATGCAAATATGGCGTATGAAGCCTAACGGAAGTGAACAGGAACAACTTACCACGGATGAGTACCATGATTGGTTCGCACATCCATCCCCGGATGGAAAATGGTTGGTCTATATTTCCTTTGAGCCAGATATTCCAGCAAATTTGCATCCCCAAAACAAAGATGTAATGCTTCGATTAATGGACCTTGAGACCAGGGAAATTAAAACTATCGCCAAATTGTTCGGTGGACAAGGCTCCATAAATGTACCCTCTTGGTCACCTGACAGTAGCCGCTTGGCTTTCGTCAGTTATCGATTAAAATAAAATTTAATTAAACCATAGATAATAATAAACCAATTTAGACAAATGAAACCTAAAATGACCCTAAAAAAAATAATAACCACTTCATTGATTCTATTCCTTTTTGGAATGCTACCCGCTCAGAACGTGCTACAAAAGGCCAATACTTTTATTAACAGTTTATCTGAGGAGATAAAATCCAAAACCCTATTCGACTTGGAGGATTCCGAACGTTTTAATATGAATTATGTCCCCATTCCCAGGGCCGGGGCAACCTTCCATGATTTTAATGAGACTCAAAAAAAAGCGGCACTGGACTTACTAAGGGCCTCCTTGAGCGAAGAGGGTTTTCGCAAGTCCCAAGAAATTATGGAACTGGAAAAAGTATTGAGAATTATTGAAAATGACGATGACGATAAAATGCCTGACGGAAGGCCTAGGCGCGACCCTTTAAATTATCACTTTTGTATTTTTGGCAATCCATCCAAGGACCAACCTTGGGGATGGAGATTTGAAGGACACCATCTCTCCTTAAATTTCACTTCCACCGATGGGATTATAAGCTCCTCCACCCCCACTTTCTTTGGGACCAACCCAGGCATTGTACGTAGTACGGAATACAAGGGCAAAGAAGTACTGAAAAAAGAAGCGGAATTGGGTTTTTCCCTTCTTCACTCCATGACCCCAGAACAATTAAAAACCGTCGTATTTACAGAAGTTGCCCCACACGATATCATTACCACAACCAAAAGAAAGGTAGAGCAACTGGAGTCCTTAGGAATCGCATATCGGGACCTAACCAATAACCAAAAGAAAACTTTCATGGAACTTCTAAACCTGTATATGAATAATTACGAACTTGAATTTGCTAACGGATTTAGGGACAAAATAAACAAATCGGGAATAGATAATTTGACATTTGCCTGGGCAGGAAGCCTTGAGCCCGGTAAGGGACATTACTTCCGAATTCACGGTCCTACCCTACTTATCGAATACGATAACACACAGAACAACGCAAACCATGTACACACTGTAGTAAGAGATCTAACCAATGATTATGGGGAAGATGTATTAAAGGCCCATTATGAAAAAGAGCACCAACATTGATTTCTAAAAAATTAGACCTTGAGTTTTACGCCTTAAAATAAGTAGATGAAAAAAGTTATAAAATTATTTTTAGTACTACCTATTCTGTTTTCCGTATCCTGCAAATCGTTACAAACATCCTTAATTGCCAAGGATGCCAAAGTACAATTGGTAGCTACCGATTATACATTTACCGAAGGGCCGGCCGTTGCTCCCAACGGAGATGTGTTTTTTACGGACCAGCCCAATGACCGGATACTTAAGTGGTCTGCAAAGGATAAAGCCGTATCTGTATATATGGAACCATCAGGTAGATCAAACGGACTCTATTTTGACCACCAAGGCAATCTATTGGCCTGTGCAGATGATAAAAATCAACTTTGGAGAATAGATTCCCAAAAAAATATCACGGTCTTAATTGAGGATTTTGAAGGTAGCAAATTGAACGGTCCCAATGATTTATGGGTAGACCCCAAGGGAGGAATTTATTTTACTGACCCTTTTTATAAACGTCCCTATTGGACTCGCTCTGGCAAAGAGATAGAGAAAGAAAGGGTTTACTACCTTACTCCCGATCAAAAGGATATTCTTATTGTGGCCGAGGATTACATACGGCCTAATGGCATAATAGGCAGTAAAGATGGCTCCCTTTTATATATTGCCGATATAGGTGATAAAAAGACCTATTCCTATACCATAAATCCCGATGCCAGCCTAGGCAATAAAACCCTATTTGCCAATATGGGTTCGGACGGAATGACCATGGACAACCAAGGTAATGTTTACCTTACAGGGGATGGGGTTACCGTCTTTGATCCAAAAGGGAAACAAATATTACATATTCCCGTAGATCAAAAGTGGACGGCCAATGTAACCTTTGGAGGAAAAAACCAAAAAACCTTATTTATAACAGCCATGACCTCATTGTATACTTTGGAAATGAATGTAAAAGGAATTAGATAAAATCTTCCTTTTGTTTCAGTGTTTCCTTTAAGTGTAATTTGTTAAATTGGAAATGGTGCTGATTTAAAATAAATTAGCTCCAAAATCCATAATAACATTAGCCACTGATTATAGAGAAACGCTCTTATAGAAAAGGTAAGATGCGCAAAAACTTTAGTTCCAGGAAAGCACTCCTGACATAATCTCAACTAAAGCTCAATTTTACGATTAGCGAACAACCAAAATCCCCTATCAAAAATTATTTGACGGAAGTGATAAATATTATAACTTAACCACGAAATTAAATGAAAATGAAATTGAAAAAACTTATAATTTTAATCTTATTATTTACGGCCTTTACTTACGGTCAGAAGGCCCCGGCCTTTCAAAATGAGGTGGTGGCCTTGCAGCAAAAGTATGACACCCTTTGGGATTCTTCAAAACAAACCATTGTGTTCGCGGGAAGTTCTACTATTCGGATGTGGAAAAATTTGGAATCTATGTTCCCGGAACATCAAATCGTCAACTCCGGCTTTGGCGGCTCACAGTCGTCCGATTTATTTCATTATTACAATGAGCTTATTTTGAGATACAACCCTAGAAAGGTTTTTATCTACGAGGGCGATAATGATATTGCCTCCAAAAAAAAGACAAGGGAAATTATCGACAACACCCGTAAAATTATTGATAAAGTAAGGGAAAGGGATAGCATGACCCAAATAGTCATTATTGCGGCCAAACCCAGTATTTCCCGTTGGCATTTAAAAAGAAAATATATAAAATTGAACAGGCACTTTAAAAAACTATGTGAAAAAGAAAGTACCCTGGAATATGCCAATGTATGGGATGTGATGATGGACGATAAGAAAGTAAAACAGGATATTTTTCTCGGTGATGGACTTCATATGAACAGTAAAGGGTATGATTTGTGGTTTTCCGTCATCCAACCCTTTATGAATTAACGTTAATCAACCGTAAGCCCATATAATAATAACACATTCAACTTCAATGAAAAAATCCATTCTTATCAAATCATTAGTTGTACTTGCTGTATTTTCTGCTTTTGTTGCTTGTCAACAGGAAAAAAAGAAAGTAATAGATTTCCCTTCGACAGATTTGTCCTCGGAAAATTTAATTCCCAAACCCCTAAAGATAGTTGCCACCAATAGCGCCTTTGGGCTTGATAGGAATACCATCATCTATACCTCTCAAAATTCCAATGGTTTCCCAGAGGTTGGTGAGTTCTTGTCTGAAAAGATAAAATGGCAGACCGATCTGGATTTACCCGTAAACTCAACAACTAACCTATCTACAGAGCGTATAATCTTTATCAATCAGTCAGACAGTACCACTATTTCTTCAAAGGAGGGTTACGATTTATATATAACCCAAGATTCCATTATTCTTAACGCCAAGACAGCAGAGGGAGCTTTTAGGGGTGTCCAGACCTTAAGGCAAATTATTCCGGAAACCAGTAATGATACCCTTTCCGAAAATAAAATGTGGTTGATTCCAACGGGTAAAATTACCGACAATCCTAATTTTGAATATAGGGGATCTATGTTGGATGTGGCAAGACACTTTTTTAGTGTAGAAGATGTGAAAAAGTATATCGATATATTGGCCTATTACAAAATTAATACGCTGCATTTGCATCTTACAGATGACCAGGGCTGGCGTATAGAAATTAAATCTTGGCCAAAACTTACAGAGATTGGAGGCAGTACTGAAGTAGGTGGTGGCCCTGGGGGATTTTACACTCAGGAAGACTACAAGGATATTGTGGCCTATGCAGCCAAACATTTTATAACCATTGTCCCCGAGGTAGATATGCCGGGACACACCAACGCAGCATCAGTGGCCTATCCCAACTTAAATGGAAATGGAAAAACACCCAAACTTTATACAGGAACCCAAGTCGGTTTCAGCACCTTTGACACCAATAAA
This sequence comes from Arenibacter sp. F26102, assembly GCF_023015865.1. Lineage (GTDB taxonomy): Bacteria > Bacteroidota > Bacteroidia > Flavobacteriales > Flavobacteriaceae > Arenibacter. Next base: position 60,069 of record NZ_JALKBC010000015.1, read on the forward strand.
GACACCGTTTATGCCTTTATTGATGACGTAGTGAGGGAGATATCGGCGATTACCCCTGGTCCCTATTTTCATGCAGGTGGCGATGAAAGTCACGTTACCAAAAAAAGAGATTTTATTCATTTTGTATCCAAAGTGGACAAAATTGTAAAGAAATACGGTAAAAGAATGATAGGCTGGGACGAAATTGTGCATGCTGATATAGATACCACTGCCATTGCACAATTTTGGGCCAACGAAGAAAATGCCAAATTAGCCGTTGAAAAAGGCTTAAAAGTTATCTTGTCCCCAGGAAAAAAAGCCTATTTGGATATGCAATATGATACCCTTTCAAAGTATGGACTTCATTGGGCAGGTTATATCCCTGTGGATACAGGGTATGTATGGACCCCTGAAAGATATGTGAAAGGCATTAATAAAGAAAACATCTTGGGGGTAGAAGCGCCTTTATGGTCGGAGACAGTAAGCAATATGGATGAAGTGGAGTATTTGGCTTTTCCCAGGATGATCGGTTATTCGGAACTTAGTTGGAGTACTGAAGAAAACAGAAATTGGGAAAATTATAAGGTAAGGTTGGGCAATCAGGCTCCGTATTTGGATAAAATGAATGTGAAATACTATCCATCCGAACTAATAGAGTGGAAAAAAAGCAAGTATACCTACAAAACCATTGACAAAGACTAATATTCATTTAACATTATTATAGCCTAAAAGCCTAATATTTAATATATTGTAATCCCCTAATTATCAGATTTTACCTGTTTAGCTATTTAACCAAATTTAAATACTAAACAAATGAAAGCTCTTATTCTAGTTCTAATCCTATTATTGGGGCAATTATGCTATCCCAATAATGAAAATGATTCTATACCCAAAGCTGAAGTAGCCACTACCATGCAAAGTGTTACCCTAAATGGAAACACCATCTATTTAACGGCAAAGGCTGGAACTTTTGAGGTTAAGGACGAAACCAACAAACCCATTGCATTAGTGGGCTTTACCTATTACACCAGGGATTCCAAAAGAGGATTGGCCACACAAAGACGGCCAATAGTTTTTGCATTTAACGGTGGCCCCGGATCATCTTCTTTTTGGCTTCACATGGGCATTTTAGGACCAAAGAGAATTGTTGTGGACGACCCAAAATCAACACCAGCTGCTCCTTATAAAATAGTCAACAACAACTACTCCATCCTTGATGTTGCCGATCTTGTGATGGTAGATCCCGTAGGTACAGGTCTAAGTATTCCTATTGGAAAAGCCAAGTTTAAGGACTTTTGGGGGGTAGACCAGGATATCAGAAGCCTGTCCTTATTCATAACACAATTTCTGATACACAATGACCGCATGAACAGTCCTAAATTCCTTTTGGGAGAAAGCTACGGGACCTTTAGGAACGCGGGCTTAATGAATACCCTGCTGAACCAAGGCGTGGCCATGAATGGAGTTATAATGGTATCTGCGGTATTTGACCTTCGGACCCTTATGTTTCCGCCAAATGACGACTTACCATATATAGTTCATTTACCGACCTATGCCGCTACGGCATGGTACCATGATAAAATAGCCGACAAACCGGAAAATGTATTTGAGTTTCTTACATCCGTCAGAACTTTTACCGAAAATGAGTACACCCCTGCCCTATTCAAAGGTGATCAAATTTCCGAAAATGAAAAAGCCAACATTGCCTCGAAACTAGCTTACTACACCGGCACAGATACCAATTACTGGCTAAAAGCTGATCTAAAGGTAACTGCAGCTGAGTTTTTTGCAGAATTTTTAAGGGACAAAGGTGAAATAGTAGGAAGATTGGATTCCCGATTTACGGGAATCAATGAAGATCTATTATCGCAAGAAGGAAGCCATGACCCTCAAAGTTTGGCCATCTCACCAGCATACATCAGTGGGTTTTTAGATTATTTTTATGGCGACTTAAAAGTGAATAAAAATTTATTGTACTCCATCACGGCAGGCAGAAGGGATGGATTTAAATGGGATTGGACCCATAAAGGAAATAAGAGATGGGGCACCACGGCGGCTATAAATACCGGCATTGACATGGCCACAGCCCTCTCCAGAGACCCAAACATGAAGGTTCTCGTGCTAAACGGTATATATGACCTAGCTACGGTTTTCTACGGAGTGGAACATAGCATTAATCATTTAGGCCTTAAAAAAGAAATCAAGGATAATATTACAATGGAATATTATGAAGCGGGACATATGATGTATACCCACAAACCTTCCATGGAAAAATTCAAAAAAGACGTCTCCAAATTTATTATAAACGCTTCTAAATAAAAGGCAAAAGGTCGTCCAAATAATAAGTATCTTAAATTTTAAATTGGCTGTGGCTTTATTTCACTCCATTTTAATTCCCGTCCCATATAGTCAATATCACAATCTTCACCAATTGATACTTACTTGGATGGATTCATTAGGAATTGGTCAAATACCGGGTCTACAGGAAATGTTGACGACTCAAAACTTAAACTCGGAATGGTCAAGGCCAGTGCTTTATTAATCACCTTTTCTTCATGAATATCCCCAACCTTTTCCTTGCCAAAATATTCAACAATATTCCCAGTACGTTGTTGACCAATAAGGCAAAAAGGGATTACAAGTAGCATCAATAAAACTAAAGCGCCATTCTTAGATAAATTCATCATGAAAAAATTGATTAAGGTATTAAAATATTAATTTCCCCTAACATAAGAATTCGGACCAACAACAAGCTACCGATGCTAAATGAAGAAATATTTTAACATACACGCGACCCGATTCTTGAGCCTTGAACCTAAAATACAAGGCAAAAAAAAACCTTCGTAAACGAAGGTCCATTATTTTGGATATATAAAATCTATTCCTTTTCCTTAGGAGCTTCTTCTGTTTCTTCCACATCGGCATACTCTGTAATACCGTGCTCATGTAACAAATTGTACCACTGAACAATCTTTTTTATATCACTGGCATATACCCTATCCTCATCATAGTTGGGAAGTACTTCGAACAAATATTCTTCAAGTTTTATTTTATCATCCTTATGACTAACCGCGGTTTTTCCACCATCTTCCTTTTCCTTGATCTTTTCGAATACGTCTTTCAAAGGCACTTCCTCTTCCAAAGTATAAATGGCAATCTCAGATAAGACACTTACATTGTTCTTAAAACTAACGGTAACTTTCTTACCATCCAACAATGATTCGGCCACAAAACCTGAACGTGTCTGAGTTAACAATTTAAAAAGACCTGGTTTTCCTGCAATTGATAATATTTTATTTAAACTCATCTGTTATTTTAATTTCAGCGGCAAATATGCTACTTTTTGTTTATAATAGAAATAGTTTTAACGTGCTTTTTTAATGTTTGGAAAGCGCATTCTATATTCCACCTTAATCTTTCCCTTGGAAATATTGGCCAACCTACCTTTTAAAAGTCTCTTTTTTAAGGAGGATAATTTATCGATAAACAAAATACCCTCTATATGGTCATATTCATGTTGGATTACCCTGGCCAAAAGACCATCATAAGTTTCCTTAAAAGCTTTAAAATTCTCGTCCATATAGGAAATGGTAATGGTATCCTTTCTGGAAACGTCTTCCCTTACATCAGGAATGCTAAGACATCCTTCATTAAAGGCCCATTCCGTACCTGTTTCTTCCTCTATGTGGGCGTTAATAAAAACTTTCCTGAACCCTTTAAGTGCGTTTTGTTCTTCCTCAGTAAGGTCTTCGTCATCCGCAAATGGAGTGGTATCCACTAGGAACAGCCTAATGGGCAGCCCAATTTGGGGTGCGGCCAAACCTACACCATTGGAATTATACATAGTGTCCCACATATTGGCCACCAATTCTTCCAATTTTGGATAATCCTTATCTATATTATCCCCTACTTTCCTAAGTACCGGGTCTCCATAAGCAACTATAGGTAATATCATGTATTTTAAGCTTTAAATCTAGTTCTTTTAAGTCGACGGTAGTCTAACCAATGAATTACATCCATAAACATAAATGTAATTTGAAATAGTTTTCTACCATGTGGAACATTGTCCTGTTTACTTCTATCCCTATGAGGTACTTTTATATGTTGATGATTATCAAGACCATCAACGGCGTCAAGACCAAAGGATACTTTATTTTTAAATGGCAATTGATGAAATTCCTTAATTATTTCATCATCGACCCTTTCTCTATCGCAAATCATAAAAAACCAATTTTGATGATCATTTTTTAAAAGTCTTTCCTTTCTTCTGTTCCATTTTCGCAACGCTTCCTCCTTTGAGTCATAATGCGTAAAATGTACCTCAATATCATCCAAAAAAGCCATAGGGTAACCTATTTCGCGATCTTTATATTTGGAAACTGTTTTAAAATCAAGCTCTTGCCTCAAATAATAATCAAATCTATTCAATAATTTAATATAACAAGGGCCATATAAAAAAAGTCCCACAAAAGGCGAGTTGTATGGCAATCCCAACCATTGATACATACATCCTCCCCAGCAATTATTAGAAATAATCCCAAAGTCATTATTTTTTAACCTGCACCTGTCCCTGAAGGCGAAATACACTCTAAAACAATACCTTGTTTTCCTTCTAATAAAAAACTCTAAATCCCTGAACAAATTAAGTACCGTTTTTATTTAAATAAGACTGCAATATAATAGTGGCACTAATTTCATCAACTAAAGCCTTATCCCTTCTTTGTTTTTTATTAAGGCCACTATCTATCATGGTCTGAAACGCCATTTTAGAGGTAAATCTCTCGTCCTGTCGCTCTACCGGTATCTTCGGAAAAACACCTTGTAATGTTCTCAAAAAGGGCTTAATTATTTCCTCGGATTCGGATGGAAGATTATTCATTTGCTTTGGCTCCCCAATCACGAATCTTTCAACGTTCTCCTCCTCAACATACTTTCTAAGGAAATTCAAAAGTTGCTTTGTCTCAACTGTGGTAAGGCCAGAGGCTATTAATTGCAACTCGTCTGTTACAGCTATACCTGTTCTCACCTTCCCATAATCCAATGCTACAATCCTTCCCACATAAATTTTTTGCAAAAATAAGAGATAAATAGTTATATGTGCAAAAACAAAAGGTTAATTACCTACTAGCACTTATATTTGCTAAAATTTGAATTATTAAAGATGAAAGAACTAAGAAAAACAATAGAAACCGCTTGGGAAAATCGTGAACTACTAAAAGAAATCCCAACCCAAAATGCAATTCGTGAAGTCATAGATCTTTTGGATAATGGAAAATTGCGCTGTGCAGAACCTACCACTGACGGTTGGCAGATAAATGAATGGGTAAAAAAGGCGGTAGTACTATATTTTCCAATTCAAAAAATGGAAACCTTGGAAGCGGGGATCTTTGAATACCACGATAAAATGCCCTTAAAGAGAGGTTATGCTGAAAAAGGCATTCGTGTTGTTCCCAATGCAGTTGCAAGACATGGATCATATATTTCAGCAGGCACTATCCTAATGCCAAGTTATGTAAACATTGGTGCCTATGTAGACGAAGGGACAATGGTGGATACTTGGGCTACCGTTGGTAGTTGCGCCCAAATTGGAAAAAATGTTCATCTTAGTGGTGGTGTTGGAATAGGTGGAGTATTGGAACCTTTACAAGCAGCACCGGTAATAATAGAGGACAATGCCTTTATTGGTTCCAGATGTATTGTTGTTGAAGGCGTACGTGTAGAAAAAGAGGCCGTTTTGGGAGCCAATGTGGTACTTACGGCCTCAACAAAAATTATAGATGTTACAGGCGATAAACCAGTAGAAAGAAAAGGTTTGGTACCTGCCAGATCGGTTGTTATTCCAGGTAGTTATACCAAAAAGTTTCCTGCTGGGGAATATCAGGTACCCTGCGCATTGATTATTGGCACCAGAAAAGAGAGCACCAATAAAAAAACTTCCCTAAATGATGCACTAAGGGAATATGATGTTGCCGTTTAATTTTTAAAAAATGAAATCGATTCTTGTAGACGCTTGGAACACATTTGTTACGGAAAATGGAATGGACCGGGATTTGAAAAAAATATTGGACTCCTTTCCAAATCCAAAAATCATTCTAACCAATGCCGATCAACAAGAACGCAATACCTATGGAATTGTAAATATGCCTTATGAGGTTTTTAGTTTGGAACATAACCCCAACAAAACCGATAAGGCATATTACATTAAGATGTTGGAGTTTTATAATCTGGAGCCAAGTGATGTTGTGTATTTTGAGCATAACGTTGAAGCCGTAAATTCTGCTTTATCCGCTGGCATAAATACGCATCACTACAAAAAAGAGGACGATTTAGGGGAACTGCATTCATTCCTGAAAAATAATTTAGTATAACACCATCATGGCATATAACATTACACTTGAAGGAAAAAACAAAGTTATAGCCGAAAGAATGCTACAAAGTGTAGCCATCATTTTCAACAATTGTAATATTGATTATTGGATTGAAGGAGGTACGTTACTGGGTATAAGAAGAGAAAACCGACTTCTGCCTTGGGATAATGACATTGATGTTTCTATAAATCATGATCAGATAGAAAAGCTGGGCGATTTTTATTCCGGATTGAAGAAAGCGGGGTATAGAGTAAGAACGAGACACTTTGATAGCAACAATGAGTTTTTCGCGAAGGATGCTATTAGAATGATAAAAATAAGGGAAAAACGATTTTTTGGTCTATTGAAAGGCGCTGTTTGTTTGGATGTTTTTATAAAGTATCCGAAAAACGGGAATAGCTACTGGCAAATTGACAATAAAACTAAATTTGTACCTAGTAAGTTCTACCAAACATTTGGAGATATAGAATTTAAAGGTTTTGTTTACAAAATTCCCGCGCTAACTGATGAGTATCTTACCTATAGGTATGGAGATTGGCAAACACCGGTTAAAGATTGGGATACCTCCAAAGACGATAATGCCATTGCCTAAGACTCTACAGCCTTCAATTGCAATGTTTCCTTTAAAATAGTACTGCTGACATTGGCTGTATAGGTTACATATTCTACAGGGCAAGTAGTTTTTGGAAATCTGCCTTTCCAATCATCACCAACAGAAATGGCATCTATATTATATTCATCCACTATACGTTGCTTATTTTTATCTACCTGTGGAATAACCTCGTCAACGTAACTTATGGCCTTGACCAATTTTATTCTTTCTTCGAATGGAATTACAGGCAACCTGCCTTTTTCCTTTAATATAAGTTCATCTGTAGAAACACCCACAATTAAGTGATCGCACATGCCTTTAGACTTTTTTAGAATGTTGAGATGCCCATAATGAAATATATCAAAACAACCCGAAGTATATATTTTTTTATACTTTTTGGCACTTTTACTACGCTTCACTTTAATACCTAGAGTATTTCCTTTTTTTAGTTTAATGACATGATCTTTATTGTCAAAAAAAACACTGATGTTTTTAAGGATCTCCAACATCTCCATAAAAGCACCCTCAAATTCTGACTTACAGCTTATGGATAATTTTACGCTATCATCGGGAAAGCTGTTAAAATTCCAATTTGGATATTTTGAGGATAAAATATATAGATATGACTCAGTCATTTATTTATAAACCAATTGATTAGTACAAAAAGGGTCAAAGGTAGTGAACGTTTATAGTTAAAATTTATTATCCCCATATTTTTATTCGTTGCCCAAATCAAGACCACTATTTATGCCGTTATGATAATAGATGGTCTAATTAATTATGAACATAACCAGGGTTACAGACTCAAAATTTTGAATTCATTTCTCAAAAAAACCAAATCCTTCTATAATTCCTGAGGTAGCTTTAATACTGTAGGTGAACAACTTTAGGACTATTGTTAATATTTTTGATATACTATTCTCGGTTTTTAAATGTTATATAATAGGTAATCTCCTTATAGATTTTTGCGATTTCAACGCAACTATTTCTTATAATACTATCTATTAAGTGGTAAAAATATCAACTACATGCTAGATCAAAGTGAAAAAATATCAGCCCTAATAATCACTTATAACGAAATGGGTTATATTGAAAAATGTTTAGACTCCATTGAATTTGCAGATGAAATTATAGTTGTAGACTCGTATAGCACGGACGGCACATACCAATATCTAAACAATCACCCCAAGGTTAAGGTTATACAACATGGATTTGAAAATTATACTGCACAAAAATCCTATGCGTTAAAACAAGCTACACATGATTGGGTACTTTTCTTGGATGCCGATGAAGTAGTTACGGACGAATTAAGGAAAGAAATTAAGTGCAAGGCGAAGAAAGAGTCTGAACATTGTGCTTACTGGTTTTACAGAAAATTCATGTTCCAAAATAGGCCTCTACGATTTAGTGGATGGCAAACCGACAAAAACTATCGGCTTTTCAGAAAGAGTAAGGCACAATTTGCTAAGGAGAAAATAGTTCATGAAACCCTTATTGTCAATGGCACCTCCGGGATACTACAGCAAAAATTAGTGCACTTTTGCTACAAGAACTATGAAGATTATAAGTATAAAATGCTAAAATATGGGCGTTTAAAGGCCAAGCAAGCCCATAAAAAAGAAAAAAAATTCAATTATCTTCTTCTAGTTTTTAAACCTTTTTGGAAGTTTTTCAATCATTATATTATTAGATTGGGAATACTTGATGGAAAAAAGGGAATTACCATATGCTACTTGAATGCCTTGGGCGATTTTGAACGGTACAAGGAATTACAGCGTTTGGGCAAAAAAGAAAAAATGGCATATTTTTTGGTCAAATCATGATGGTATTTTATTTATCTCAGGATAATCTTTCCCTAGGCCCAAATTAACATTCCTCATGATTATATATCCCTCCTTAAGGTATTGGTTCCCAATTGAAATTTTTGGATTTTCTAAACACTGTTAGTACCTAAATCTACCATTCTTCGAAAGAATGTGTACTAACTATTAAGGCCATTAAAGACTTCCTGCTCTTTACACTAAAAAATTATAAACCATTATTTACATATCTTTGCCCCCTCCCTTAACTTTGCATTAGGTTAAGGTTAAAATAACATAGGACCTGTCTAGTTCTGGACTAGTCATTAAATAAATTATTAAACTCATGAAAATTGTCATTTTAGCAGCGGGTATTGGATCAAGACTTGGAAACCCATTTCCTAAACCTCTAACACCTTTAAAAAATGGAAAATGTATTATGGAGATGCAGGTAAACAACCTGGATGAAACCTTTAATATTCATGATATAAATGTTGTGGTTGGTTTTAAAAAGGATTTGATAATGGAACGCTTTCCGGAACTCACCTATATTTATAACCCATTTTTTGATCAGACCAACACTTCTAAAAGTCTTTTAAAGGCCCTTAAAAAAAATAGGGATAAATCTGTGCTTTGGCTAAATGGCGATGTTGTTTTTGACGTAAGATTACTATCTGTTTTAAAGCCATATATAGATAAAAATCAATCTTTTGTTGCCGTAAACACAAGCAAAGTGGCAGATGAAGAAGTAAAGTACACCTTAAATGACAACTATATAGACAAATTATCCAAGACCGTTAAAAATGGGCTTGGAGAGGCCGTGGGCATTAATTTCATTGCTGCCAAGGATATAAATAGTTTTATAGATAGGTTGGAGGAATGTGATGACAATGATTATTTTGAAAGAGGTTTGGAAATATCAATAGAAAAAGACGGCTTAAAAATTAGTGCGGTCGACATTTCCGCATTCGATTGTATGGAAGTGGACTTTAAGGAGGATTTGGAAAATGCCAATACCTTATTCCAAAAATGAAGATAATTTTATTTTGCCAAAATGCATATGCCTTTGGTATCCTTGCCCCTATTCGGGATGTGCTCTTGGAACAGGAACATGACTTCCTATGGTATATCTCCGAGAAACTTTTGGATAATTTCCCTTATAAAAATGAGGATTACACGGTAAGCACTTTAGATTTACAGCGCTATAAGAGCGATGCCATCTTTGTTCCGGGAAATGAAGTACCTTACTATATCCGTGGACTCAAAGTTCAGGTCTTTCACGGACTGGCCGGAGAAAAGAAAGGACATTTCAGGATACGGCATTACTTTGATCTTTATCTCACCCAAGGACCGTATTTCACGGACAAGTTCAATGAACTAAAAAAAATACACAAAAATTTTGATGTCATAGAAACCGGCTGGCCAAAATTGGATGTGTACAGCTCAGAAAAAAACAGGTACGATTTTGAAAAGAAGGCCATTTTACAGCAATACAATACGGACAAGATCGTCCTCTACGCCCCTACCTTCTCCCCTAGCCTTACTTCGGCTCCTTTTTTATTAAAGGAAATCAAAGATCTTGCTGAGCAAAATGGCTACGTAATCTTTATTAAGTTCCATGATCTTATGGATCATAAGTGGATCAGGGCATACAGAACACTGGCCAATGAAATCCCGAACGTGCTTTTCAAGGATGATAAAAACATTATTAAATCGCTCTTACAGGCAGATATTTTGATCAGTGACACCTCATCCGTCATTTATGAATTCATTCTTTTGAACAAGCCTGTAATTTCTTTTAAGAATATAGCCGAAAAGGTACTGTGGGACAACTCAAAAGTCTACACAGGACTTACCGAGAAAGTTTTGAATAATTTTCAGCTAGATCCCCATGCCGCTGATAGAGCCTATATTAACATGCAATTTCACCCCTACCAGGATGGAAAGTCGGCCCTACGTATGGTTAATGCTGTAAAAAACCACATTGAAACTAATGGGGTACCCGAAAAAAGAGAACTATCCCTGGCTCGAAGGTTCAAGATAAATTCCATGTTCGGGAAGCCTACATTGAATCCCTTTAATGGTGAAAAAATTAATAAGATTTCGGCAATACTTATTACCTACAATGAAGATATTCATATTAATGCAGTTTTGGAAAATGTGAAGTTCGCAGATGAGATTATCGTTGTCGATTCCTTTAGCACGGATGGCACCATCGAAAAAATTAAAGAACGTCCAAATGTAAAATTGATCCAGCGCCCCTTTGTTAATTATACGGATCAAAAATCATATGCCCTGGAACAGGCCACCAATGATTGGGTACTTTTTTTGGATGCAGACGAGCGTATCCCGGATCGCTTAAGAAATGAAATCTTGGAAACCGTGAATTCCAAAGAGCCAACAGCGGACGCCTACTATTGTTATAGGATTTTCATGTTTAAAAATAAAGTCCTACGCTTTAGCGGATGGCAAAGGGATAAAAATTATAGGCTCTTTAAAAAGAGTAAAGTTCATTTTACCCAGGATAGAATAGTGCACGAAACCTTGGTCGTAAACGGACAGTCAGGTGTACTCAAAAACAAATTGATTCATTACTCTTATAAAAATTACGAAGATTATAAGGGTAAGATGATAAAATATGGGCAAATGAAGGCTGTTGAGGAATTAAAAAAGGATTATTCCCCAAATTTGTACCACTTTATATTTAGACCATTTTACAAATTCTTTAATCATTATATCTTGCGGTTTGGCGTGCTTGATGGCAAAAAAGGTCTGATCATATGCTATCTAAATGCATTGGGAGTATTTTCCCGATATAAGGAATTAAAACGATTGCGAAATTTAAGGTAAAAGACAATTATGAAAGATATTCTTTCCGAGGTTAACAAATGTTATGATATTCTTACTGAAGGAGGCCTTATTTTATACCCCACGGATACTGTTTGGGGTATTGGTTGTGATGCTACAAATGAAGAGGCCGTGGAAAAAATTTACGCCCTAAAAAAAAGATCCAATACTAAAACTATGATCTGTTTGGTAGCAAACGATTTTATGCTGGAGCAACATGTTAACAAGGTACCGGAACTGGCCTATGACATTATCGACCTTTCCACCAAACCAACCACTATTGTCTATGAATCCCCAAAGGGAATTGCCAAAAATTTAATTGCACAGGACAATACCTTGGCCATTAGGGTGGCAACGGATCAATTCTGCCAATATCTTATAAAGAAATTCAAGAAACCTATCGTATCCACTTCCGCCAATATAGCAGGGCAACCAACTCCCAATAGTTTCAAAGAAATACACGACGAGATTTTAAAAGGTGTGGACTATATAGTAAATTTGGACCGCGATAAAATTAAAAGTACCCCATCCTCCATTATTATGCTCGGTAATGATGGTACTGTAAAAGTGATCCGAGAATAAGAATGACGAAAAGAACCCACGAAGAAGTCTTAAAGAACCCCGTATTTTCTACCATTTCGGATGCAGCTAAGGAACTTTCATTAGACTCCTATGTAATCGGAGGCTTTGTACGTGACTACCTGTTACAAAGGGGAACCCCAAAAGATATCGATATAGTTGCCATAGGTAGTGGTATAGAATTGGCCAAATTGGTTGCCAAAAAATTACCTGGAAGCTCGGAGGTGAGCGTCTTTAAGAATTTTGGAACGGCAATGATCAAATTTCAGGACATTGAAATTGAGTTTGTTGGGGCTAGAAAGGAAAGTTACCACCGTGACAGTAGAAAACCTGTTGTTGAGAATGGTAGCTTGGAAGACGATCAAAAGCGCAGGGATTTCACTATTAACGCCCTGGCCATTTCACTCAATTCAAAAGACTACGGACAGCTCCTAGATCCTTTCGACGGAATTGGGGATTTAAAAAGACAGCTGATCAGAACTCCATTGGACCCTGATATTACTTATTCGGACGACCCTTTGAGAATGATGCGTGCCATAAGGTTCGCCACTCAATTAAACTTTATAATACATCCTGAATCTTTACAAGCTATTGCGGACAATAAGGAGAGAATTAAAATTATTTCCAATGAACGCATCGTGGACGAATTACATAAAATTTTGGCCAGTGCCAAACCGTCCCTCGGGTTTTCCCTGCTTCACGATACAGGTCTTTTGCCCTTTATAATGCCCGAATTGGTGGCCTTGGAAGGTATTGAGGAAATTGAAGGACAAAGGCACAAGGATAATTTTTGGCACACTTTGGAGGTCGTGGATAATATTTCCCAAAACACAGACAATGTTTGGTTGCGTTGGGCTGCCCTTTTACATGATATTGGCAAGGCACCTACCAAGAAATTCGACAATAAAATAGGTTGGACTTTCCATGGCCATGAATTTATTGGGTCTAAAATGGTCTACAAACTTTTTAAGCGCCTTAGGTTGCCCCTGAACGAAAAAATGAAATTCGTTCAAAAAATGGTGTTAATGAGTTCCAGGCCTATAGTCCTCTCCGAGGATTTTGTAACCGACTCTGCAGTAAGAAGACTTATTTTTGACGCTGGAGAGCATGTAGAAGACCTAATGACCCTCTGTGAAGCGGATATTACTACCAAGAATCCAAAAAAGCAAAAGAGATATCGGAATAATTTCAAAATAGTCCGTCAAAAAATCGAAGAGGTAGAGGAACGGGACCATATAAGAAATTTTCAGCCCCCTATTAGTGGAGAAGAAATCATGAAAACTTTCAACCTTAAACCTTCCAAGGAAATAGGTATGATAAAGGAAGCAATAAAAGAAGCCATTTTGGAAGGGGAAATCCCCAATGAGTACAATGCGGCATACACCTTAATGCTGCGAAAAGGAAAAGAAATGGGACTTGGGGGGAATTAAATTTAACTGGGTTATGGCAGTTTTAAAAGTATCAATATTTATCCCTTAAATTTAGACTTATCCAGACCATCTTTTTGATAAAAGAGTGGTAATATTGCACTGTTCTTTTCAAATATCCAAATGCAAAATAAATTTACAAAAATCGCCAAAATCACTTTGGTTTTGGTCTATATGGTAATTGTGGCCGGAGCTGTGGTAAGAATGACTGGCAGCGGTATGGGATGCCCGGATTGGCCCAAATGTTTCGGATACTATATCCCCCCTACTGATATTTCAGAATTGCAATGGCAGCCCGAAAAAAAATTCAAAAAAGGTCAGGTAATTATTGCTGACGAATCCTTATGGGTAGCCAGGGAAGACTTTAGCACAACTACAAAATATAATGCCAATAATTGGGTGCCATATACGAAGCACGACTACGCTATTTTTAATCCTTTCCACACCTGGACCGAATTCATCAATAGGTTATTTGGAGCAATTGCAGGGCTGGGAACCTTAATAATGGCCATTGCCTCATTTACCTATTGGAAAAAACGAAGAACCATCACTATACTTTCATGGCTGGTTGTTTTTGCAATGGGCTTCCAAGCATGGCTTGGGGCCACAGTAGTATATTCAGTTTTGGCACCGGCCAAAATAACCATCCATATGGTAATGGCTTTGATTATAGTTGCAATGATTTTGTACTTAATACACGCTACCAGCAATAAGATCAAGTCATTAAAACCTGATAAAACTACAAGGAACTTTATGATACTGGTTCTCTCAGCCACCTTGGTTCAAATAGTTTTAGGAACTCAAGTAAGACAATTTGTAGATATGCAAACCGACCTGTATGGGGAAAATGCACCCAGCCTATGGTTAAATAATGCAACGCTATCCTTTTACTTGCATCGTTCATTTTCCATAATCGTGGTCCTATTAAACTTATTTCTTGCAATAAGGATCTATAAATTAAACCTTGGTTATTCTAAAATAAATTGGGTTTTGACACTCTTACTTTTTGAAATTATTTCTGGAATGGCCATGTATTATCTAGATTTCCCTTTCTCTACCCAACCCTTACATCTTGTCTTGGCATCTGTTTTATTCGGTTTTCAGTTCTATTTGGTTTTGGAAGCTTTAAATGCTTTTAAAACCATCAAAACTTTGTAACTTTGCCACCACAAAAAAAGGACCCAATGATATACAAAATAAGGATCATTCTAGATGCAGAAGAAGATATTTTTAGGGATATAGAAATAGAGGAAAGCAATTCCATGGAAGACCTTCACAATGCAATTACCCAGGCTTTTGGCTTTTTAGGAAATGAAATGGCTTCTTTCTATACCTGTGATGAAGAATGGAAACAGGACGAGGAAATTGCTTTGTTCGACATGAGTGAAAGTGGCTCTGATGTCCGATTAATGAACGAGATCCTATTGCAGGAGATTGTCACCGAACATTCGCCCAAGCTCATTTATGTTTATGACTTTTTAAGCATGTGGACCTTCTTTGTGGAATTGGCCGATATTGTTGAAAAAGAAGACGGCAAGTCCTATCCCAATACACTTTTCAGTTTTGGTGAAGTCCCTGATTCCCCGCCAGAAAAAAAGTTTGAAGCAGATGAAAATGAATTCGATTTTGACAACACTTTGGACAATTACGAAGATTTGGATTTTGATGAAAACTGGAACTAATAGTTCGAGTTACTTGGGTTGGAAATGGTAAAATAATATTGATAGCCCCTTTACCCTGTCTATTGAGAAAAAACAATTAACTTGAACCTTAAATCGAGGTTTAAGTACAAAATAACCTTTAAAATTACTTCCTAAATCTATGATCAATTTATATCCTACCCAAATTGAAACCATATCCATACATCGTGTGGGCAACAAAAATAAGAGCGAAGGTATTTTTCTCTCTGAGGAACCATTTTCCCTGAACGACGAAACTACTGGGCTTTTAAAAGAGTATTTTTTTAAACCATTTAGGGAGAAGGAAGAAAATTACTATTACTTCTCAAATGAGGCAGATGTTGAATTTAATGAAGTATTCAAAATTGTCAGCGATATTTTTGAGGAGCCCGGTAGTCTTCATGCCAATTCTAAAAAAATAGCGACCCAATTATTCGACCAATCCAATCACCCACATATTAAAAGCGGGGAAGTTTACGTTGCCTATCTTACAGATTTAATGTTGGACAACGTAAAGGTGAATGCCGTGGGCATATTTAAAAGTGAGCTTAAGCACGATTTCCTTCAATTTCAGGAAAAGGGAAACAGCTTGGATATATTGGTTCAACAAGGTATCAATATAAATAAATTGGATAAGGGTTGTTTAATTTTCAACACCAATAAGGAAGAAGGCTATAAGGTACTTTCAGTAGATAGCAATCGTTATGACACCAAATACTGGCTGGAAAATTTCCTAGGAGTAGAAGCCCTGTCGGATGATAATTTTAAAACCAAAAATTATTTAAAATTCTGTCAGAACTTTGCCAAGGATGTGGTTTTGCCGGCCGAGGACAAACAACAGGAAGTTTTGTTTATGAACAGGGCGGTAAATCATTTTGCGAAAAATGATGCCTTTGAAGAAACCAATTTCTTGAACGAGGTCATGGAGAATCCAGAACTTATACCAGAATTTAAGCACTATAAAGTTGAAAAAGGCCCCAAATACAGTATAGAGGACGTTTCGACGTTTGACATTGCCAACAAAGCCGTTTCAGACGCCAGAAAAAAGATTAAGAACGTTATTAATTTGGATACCAATATTCAGATCAAACTCGACTTTATCAACCCGGAATCTGCCCAAAAATTTGTAGAGAAAGGTTGGGACGAAGAACGCCAAATGTACTACTACCTGGTCTATTTTAACAAGGAACAGAAAAGTTAGACATTACAATTGACCACTCTTAACTAGGAGATTTAACCGGACTTTAGTCCTAAATAACTTAATAAGGCCTTGGATTATTATTGATCTAAGGCCTTATTTGGTTTTAATATACAAGGAATATCGCGGTCGATATTTAAGAACGGGTCAGTAATGATCGGGGAATAAAAATTCACCTGAAGATAAACATACCGGATATCAAATATTTATCCTATTCTCAATGATCTGTTTCATGCTAACATCCTGATAATTTCTTTTCACAAAATCCAAGGCCAGGGCCAATACTTCTCCCATGGTCTTACAGGTTTTAAAGTCGATATCTCCTGTTAGGTCCTGAATATGTATGGCCAAGGCGGCTATATTCTCCTCATTGGATATTTTATCCATCTTTACAATAGAAATCAATCGCTTGATACGATTCCCGGAACTCAAAATTCTTTTGGCGACTATGGAACGTTCTTCAATCTTGTATTGATCCACAGAGTTACGCTGCAACTTTTCCTTTACCAACATGACCATATCATAATTTTCTTTAAAAAATTGAGGCCTGTACACCTTCAATTTTCCCTCATAACACTGTTGGTCAAAATCTATAGCCCTTATTTTGTATACTACATGGTCAAAATCATGGGTAGGAACAATAACGTAGTTATAGGATCGCATATCGCCCAAAAGTCGGATCATACAGCGTTCATTAAACTTGACAAATTCCTTTGCCAACTGCGATTTTTCAGATTCGTTACATTTTGGCAAAAAATCCTTGATGAATACATCCCCGGGAATACCCGCAATGTGTTCCTCTATCAAAGTATCGCCATACACCAAGAAGTTAAGGTTGTATGGGGATAACATATGTTCCAGTTCCAAACCGTAAATCCTGGAGGCATCTGTCCTTTTTACATAAAAATAGGTGAAATTGTCATTTAGTATATTCCTTACCTTGATTCGAAATGGTTTGGAATTCCCAAAGGTACAGTAATCGACGGCATCAACATTTAAAAATGGGAATATGCTATCACTTCCATCGGAATGAAGAATGGAGTATACTTTTTTAAGACTGATATCTATCTCTGTCCTATCGAATTCACTATAATAAACACGCACCCAAAGTGTATCCTCATCATTGGAATCGTATACTACTATAGAGCCGGAAAAACGCAAAAGATCTTCATAGAAAATTGGGATTTCAATTTTTCTGCTGTAGTGTTCTAAATAGGCATCCAATTTTTTGTTAACTGGAAATGCAGGTTTTTTCTGGGACATTAATCTTTCGGACATATAAAAACTTTAATTTGTAACAAAATAACGATTTCTTCGTCAACTAAGTACAAACAATCAAAAAAACTATCCTATTTTGGAAACTATACTTACCGTAAACCACCTCACCAAAAAGTTTGGATATCTAACTGCAGTAAAGGATCTTTCCTTTAATATTGAAAAAGGCAATGTTTATGGCATTTTAGGACCTAATGGCAGCGGAAAATCGACCACCTTGGGCATAGTGTTGAATGTGGTTAACAAGACCGCAGGTGATTTTTCTTGGTTTGGAGGAACCATTTCCACTCATGCGGCCTTAAAAAAAGTAGGTGCCATTATTGAACGCCCCAACTTCTACCCCTATATGACGGCGATTCAAAATCTTAAATTGGTCTGCAAGATCAAGGAAGTACCAGAGGATAAAATTGAGGAAAAATTGGAAATGGTAGGTCTTCTGGAACGCAAAAACAGTAAATTCCGCACCTATTCCCTTGGAATGAAACAGAGATTGGCCATAGCCTCGGCACTTCTCAATGATCCTGAAATATTGATCCTGGACGAACCTACCAATGGTTTAGATCCCCAAGGAATACATCAGATAAGGGAAATCATAAAAAAAATTGCAGCACAGGGCACTACTATTCTTTTAGCCTCGCACTTGCTGGACGAGGTTGAAAAGGTCTGCAGTCATGTAGTCATCCTACGAAAAGGTGAAAAACTCTATTCCGGCCCCGTAGATGAAATGTTGACTAGCTATGGCTTCTTTGAATTAAGGGCAACAGATGAACCTGCATTGATGACCTTTCTTGGCAATCATGCCAGTTTTGGCTCCATAAAGCAAGAAAATGGGGTGATTACAGCAATTTTGAAGGAAGAAATGGACGCTGGCAGTTTAAATAGGGATCTATTTAAAAACGGCATAGTGCTCTCACATTTGGTAAAACGCAAAGCGAGCCTAGAGGAACAATTCCTAAGTTTGACAAAGCATAACAAATAACTATCAATGCCTTTAACCAAATAAAACTATGTTACGTTTATTACAGATAGAATTTATAAAATTATGGAACAATAACGCGAGTAGGGTGCTGATCATTTCCTACTTCGTCCTTATCCTTTGCATGGCATTAATTGCCGCCATTAAGTTTGATATAGGGCCCATTCAATTCAATGTAGCCGAACAAGGCATTTTCAATTTTCCATACATCTGGCATTTGAACACATGGATAGCAAGTGGATTAAAACTATTTTTTGCAATCATAATTGTCTCCATGATGGCCAACGAATACAGTAACAAGACCTTAAAACAAAATTTAATAGATGGCCTTAGCAAAAAGGAATTTATTGCATCTAAATTTCTTACCGTTTTTGCCTTTTCCCTTATTTCCACCATTTTTGTTTTTCTTGTTTCCCTAGTTTTAGGCCTCTTCTATTCTGATTTCACTGAGCTATCGATAATATTTTCGGAATTAGGGTACTTATTGGCCTATTTTATTAAGTTGGTAGGTTTCTTTGCCTTCTGCCTATTCCTAGGAATATTGGTTAAACGGTCTGCCTTTGCCTTAGGTTTTTTAATTATATGGTTTGCCATTGAAAATTTAGGAATTCGATTTTTGGTTTGGTGGTTGGCCGGTAAGGAAGCCTCTGTAACCGTTATGAAATACTTGCCCCTGGAATCCATGGGCAACTTGATCAAAGAACCCATCTCCAGATTTAAGGCGGTACAAAGTATGGTTGAACAAGTAGGGGAAGAATTCAATAAAGATTATGCCGTCCATTTTTCCGAGATATTAATAGTAGGTTGCTGGACCGCAATTTTCATTTATCTTTCCTATGCCCTTCTCAAAAAACGCGATTTATAGGCCTCATTACTAAAAAGTACTATATCCTTACCAGCACCTCTTGCCGATATCCCTCAAAGTAGAACTGTAAGGGTCATAAATAGTTCCCAAAGAACCATAGTATTAATCTCTGATTTATTAATTTTAGGTCTTGAAGCGAATATGTATCCATTTGACCATGAATTCGCCTTACAGGAATGATCGTAATAGACCTCTGTGAGTTCCTTAATGCAATACAAGTTTATTGTAGCATTTATCACAAGAAATTTTCTATAGATGAAATTTAAAGTTGTTTCCGAATTTAAGCCTACAGGTGATCAGCCCCAAGCCATAAAACAATTGAAAGAGGGCCTTGAAGCCGATGAGCGTTACCAAACACTTTTAGGGGTAACCGGGTCTGGAAAAACATTTACCGTTGCCAATGTCATTGAAGAAGTTCAACGGCCTACCTTGGTATTGGCGCACAATAAAACCTTAGCAGCACAATTATACTCTGAATTTAAACAGTTTTTTCCCGAGAATGCGGTTGAATATTTTGTTTCCTACTATGATTACTATCAACCTGAAGCCTATATACCTTCGAGCGGGACTTATATTGAAAAAGATCTATCCATAAATGAGGATATTGAAAAACTGCGCTTGAGTGCTACTTCATCCCTTTTGTCAGGTAGGAGGGATATTTTAGTGGTGGCATCGGTATCCTGTTTATACGGTATTGGAAATCCAGTTGAATTCCAAAAAAATGTTATTGGAATTCAAAAAGACCAAGTGATATCTAGGACCAAATTTTTACATCAATTGGTACAAAGCCTATATTCAAGGACCACTGCCGATTTTAGAAATGGTAATTTTAGGGTAAAAGGAGATGTAGTGGATGTTTTTCCAAGCTATGCCGACCATGCCTTTAGAATTCATTTTTTCGGGGACGAAATCGAGGAAATAGAGGCCTTTGATCCCTATAAGAACAAAATACTTGAAAAGTATCAACAGCTTAATATTTACCCGGCCAATATGTTTGTCACTTCCCCCGATGTGCTCCAAAATGCCATTCACCTTATACAGGAGGATATGGTGCATCAGGTGGCGTATTTTAAGGATATAGGAAAACATCTGGAAGCTAAGCGTTTGGAGGAACGAACGAACTTTGATCTGGAAATGATCCGTGAATTGGGATATTGTTCTGGCATTGAAAACTATTCAAGGTATTTGGATGGTCGTGAACCGGGAACCCGTCCGTTTTGCCTGTTGGATTATTTCCCAAATGACTATTTAATGGTGGTCGATGAAAGTCACGTTACCATTCCGCAGGTACACGCCATGTATGGCGGTGACCGTTCCAGAAAGGAGAATTTAGTGGAGTACGGATTTAGATTACCTGCGGCCATGGATAACCGGCCTTTAAAATTTGAGGAATTTGAAGCCCTCCAAAATCAAGTAATATATGTAAGTGCAACCCCTGCGGATTATGAACTACAGTTGAGCCAAGGAGTTTATGTAGAGCAAGTGATCAGGCCTACCGGGCTATTGGATCCGATTATTGAGGTACGGCCCAGCCTTAACCAAATAGATGACCTTATCGAGGAAATTCATTTAAGGGTGGAAAAAGATGAAAGAACCTTGGTAACGACATTGACCAAACGAATGGCAGAAGAATTGGCCAAATATCTGACCAGAATAAATGTGCGTTGCCGATATATACATAGTGATGTGGATACCTTGGAGCGCGTGGAAATAATGCAAGATCTGCGCAAAGGTGTTTTTGATGTACTCATAGGGGTAAACTTGCTAAGGGAAGGTCTGGATTTACCTGAGGTCTCCTTAGTGGCAATATTGGATGCCGACAAGGAAGGCTTTCTTAGAAGTGCCAGATCCTTGACCCAAACCGTGGGTCGTGCAGCCAGAAATCTGAATGGCAAAGCCATAATGTATGCGGATAAAATTACCAACAGCATGCAGAAAACTATAGACGAAACGAACTATAGACGTGAAAAACAAACCACCTATAATCTTGAAAATAATATTACTCCAACCGCACTGAATAAGAGTTTGGACAGTGTTTTGGCCAAAAATTCCGTTTCTACCTATCATTTCGAAAAAGAAGAAATGAAAGCCGCAGAACCGGATTTAATGTACCTGACCATTGAACAAAAAGATAAAATGATACGGGATAAAAGAAAAGCAATGGAAAAGGCGGCCAAAGACCTGGATTTTATGCAGGCAGCGAAATTAAGGGATGAAATTAAATCATTACAAGAACAGGAATAATATATTTTAAGGCCATTAGGCATTGTTTAAAATTTAGTTGGAAAAGAAAAAGCGCTTCGATCTCTCGAAGCGCTTTCTCAACCAACTAACCAAACCATCATGAATCACTACGGATTCACAACTACTTTAAACTTATGCTATTTTAATCAATCTTTTAGGCTTTGGCAATGCCTCCTCTTTTTTAGGCATAACAAACTTTAGGATTCCATCTTCATAGGACGCGATAATTTTATCCAACGAAATTGTTTCAGGTAGACTAAAAACTCTTTTGAAGGATGAAAAAGCAAATTCCCTTCTGGTATATCCCTCATCTTGCTTATTTTCTTCACTTTTAACTTCAGAAGAAATGGTTAGGATGTCGTTGTCGATTTCAACATTAAAATCTTCCTTTTTTCTACCCGGTATCGCCAATTCCAATACAAATTCACTTTCAGTTTCCTTGACATTGGCGGCTGGTACGTTTTGTTTGAAGTTATCTACTCCACCAAACCAATCTGGTCTTAAAAATTCGTTCATTAATGCAGGAAACAGTACATCATTTCTTTTTACTATACTCATGACTTTTATGTTTTAAGTTAAACTTTAATTTCTCATGAGCTAAAAGGCAAATCTTATACCGAGGCTGTTTTAATGCCAATATGTCGCCTCTCGCAACTAAATGCACGACATTTTGGCGCTTATTAGCCTAATTATAGTAGGCTTTAAAAATATTGATCAAGACTGCAGGTGGAACCACCTTGTCCGGGTAATGATGCATTACGGTTAGAACTTGTTCAATAGCAGCCTGTGGAAGTCCAAATTTAAGACCAATATTATGCAGCTGTTCAATTTCCACCAATCGTTGCTCGTGATCCACATTCATTAGGAGCACCAACCTATGAAACTGAAGAATTCTCTCCGCTTCGGACTTGAGCACAACCTTTTCTACCTTCTTATCAAAAAGGGAATCAAATGTTTCCTTGTCCACCTCCAGTTGTTTTGCGACCCCCAGCAAAAAATCATACTCTGAATCCTTGATTTCCTTATCTACTTTTGCAAAAGAAATCATTTGGGAAAGAATGCCCAACTTCTCCAAATATGTACTCATAAATTTCAGTTTAACACTAAGTTACGTTAATTAGCTTTGATTTATTATCTTACATCCATGGAAAGTATTCCTAAACTAGTATCACATCCTATTTTTTGTAATATCTTGCCAAAAAATTTATCCTATGACCAATAATGATGTTCTAAAAAAATTGAGGGTTGCCTTAAAATTACGTGATGATGAAATTGTAGAAATTTTAAAACTGGTCGATTTTAAGATTACTAAAAGTGAATTGGGGGCGTTTTTTAGAAAGGAAGACCATCCTAATTATGTGGAATGCGGAGATCAAATACTGCGAAATTTTTTAAACGGATTGGTAATCCACTACCGAGGAACCAGGGATAATCCTAAAGACCCCAAAATATCTTTGCCGAAGCCAAAAAAAGAATCCATTTCCAAAACACATCAAAAACCTAGATTTAAGGATCAACAAAAGAAGAATATTGATCACGACATTAGTCCTGTGAAATACAAAAACAAAAAAAGATCCTGATCTTTTTAAGAAAATAGCCTATAACACATTAAATCTAACGCCTACTGCCAAGAAATCATATTCTTCAGCATTGGCCAGAATGTATTCCTGGCTTCTCTTTTAAGTAGACCAACGCCTTTTTGATTACAATCCCGAATATAATTTGAGTAAAACAAAAAAGGCAGCACTGTAACAGTACTGCCTTTTAAAAGTTTATAATGTATTTGGTTATGCCAAGACTTCCTTTACCTTATCTGCAGCTTCTTGAAACTGAACTGCGGAATGTACCGCCAAACCAGAATTATCAATAATCTCTTTGGCCAATTCAGCATTGGTTCCCTGTAATCTTACAATAATAGGCACCTTTATAGAATCTCCCATATTCTTATAGGCATCCACAACTCCTTGCGCTACACGATCGCAACGAACTATCCCACCAAAAATATTTATGAGGATACATTTAACAGCAGGGTCTTTCAATATGATCCTAAAGGCTTCTTCCACCCTTTTGGCATCTGCAGTACCTCCAACATCCAGGAAGTTAGCAGGTTCCCCACCGGCCATTTTAATAAGATCCATAGTAGCCATCGCCAAACCGGCACCATTTACCATACATCCAACGTTTCCGTCCAAATCTACATAATTAAGTCCTACGGCCCTTGCCTCTACCTCAATTGGATTCTCCTCCAGCAAATCGCGCATTTCAGCATATTGCTTTCTTCTATAAAGAGCATTATCATCAATTGAAACTTTGGCATCAACAGCCATAATCTTATCATCGGAAGTCTTAAGAACTGGGTTTATCTCGAATAAACTTGCATCGCTCTCCACATAAGCCTTGTACAAATTTGTAACAAATTTGGTCATTTCCTTAAAAGCCATCCCAGATAAGCCTAAGTTAAAGGCTATTTTTCTTGCTTGAAAAGGCAATAAACCAGTTGAAGGATTTATTTCTTCCGTAAAAATAAGGTGTGGTGTTTTCTCAGCCACTTCCTCTATATCCATTCCACCTTCGGTAGAATACATGATCATATTTCTTCCAGCTGCCCTATTTAATAAAACAGACATATAAAATTCACTGGTTTCACTATCCCCTGGGTAATAAACATCCTCTGCAACCAAAACTTTATGGACTTTTTTTCCTTCCGCCGAGGTTTGCGGAGTAACTAAATTCATACCAATGATAGATCCTGCAATTTCTTCTACTTCACGCAAGTTCTTGGCCAATTTAACTCCTCCTCCTTTTCCTCGTCCACCTGCGTGAACCTGGGCCTTTATAACATGCCATCCTGTTCCGGTTTCCTGAGTCAATTGTTTGGCAGCATCTACTGCTTCCTTGGCATTATATGCCACTAAACCGCGTTGAATGCGTACTCCAAAGCTCGCTAAAATCTCTTTTCCCTGATATTCGTGAAGGTTCATAAATTGAAGGTTCTATATGTTGAGTTGCAAAAATAGGAAACGCAGCGGATTTACCCTAATTAAATAAAACAGAAAAATTCAGAGGACCGACAATAAGGAAAAGAGGGTATAACAAATTGAATTAATAATTTTAAAACCAATTATTAAAGGTGAAATTATTTCATTTTTCGGTGATACTATCGGCATGCAACATCAGCAGGGTTTTATAACCCGAAATTCACATGGAACAAATCCTTTCCTAAATGTGGGAATTTGCCTAACGGCAAATCGGTCAAAGTTTAAAATCCTTAAAGTCTATGGGATCAAAATTCTTGAAATGCCCGTTCATCCCAATCATCTCCTTTGATTGATTAACTTGCTTTAGAACTTGAATGGTATTGGTTAAATGTGCTTTTAAATACAACAATCGCTCACTTTCGTAGGTCATTCTTAAGAGCTTGTACTCTTGCGCAAGTGAAAGTCCTATTTTATGTATCAATTGATAAATATCAAAATTTCCTGCCGTAATAGCGAAAAAGGATACATCCATAAGGGCATAAAGCTCAATGATGAGACTTAGTACATTGCCTCTCAAAGACGCCACACTGTCATCAAAATATGGCAAAAACTCAACCTCCCCAGCAGGGTACAATTTTCCATCCATCACCTGTTGAAATGTAATTACCTTAAAGGAGCGAAGACCAACGCATATTATATCCATCTCCCCCGTATCATAGGTTTTTATTATCTCCATTAACTGCATCTCGGTTCCATACGCAATCTCCCCACCGATATAGACCGGCACGCCGAAGTTTATGGGCACATCCCTAACTTCTCCGATCAATTGTTTGTAGCGCTCCTCAAAAACATGAAGGGCAACCATCTCACCTGGAAAAAAAACGGATGGCAAAGGAAACATAGGCAACAACATAAGTTTTTGTTTAAAGTTACGACGGTCTTACCAAAAAACAAATTAGATAAAAAAGGTATTTGTTATAAAAATAACAATATGTTACATTATTCAACTATTGCTATATATTTTTGCTCAAAATCAATAAGTAGTCTAGATTTGCATAAAATTTTATATAATGCAAAACTCTGATTTATTAAATATAGCGAAAACTTATGGTGACCCTGTCTATGTATACGATTCTGAAAAAATAATTTCCCAGTTTCGTAGATTGACCAATGCATTTAAAGATGTAAAGAAATTACAGTTAAATTACGCCACGAAGGCACTTTCCAATATTACCATTTTAAGATTAATGAACAGTTTGGGAAGCGGCTTGGATACGGTTTCCATTCAAGAAGTACAATTGGGACTAATGGCAGGTTTTGAGCCTAGTTCCATTATATTCACCCCAAATGGCGTTTCCTTGGAGGAAATTGAAGAAGCAGCTAAACTGGGAGTTCGAATCAATATAGACAACTTATCCATCTTGGAGCAATTTGGCAGCAAGCATCCGGATATTCCTGTTTGTATTAGAATTAATCCACATGTAATGGCTGGTGGAAATTCTAAGATATCTGTAGGACATATAGATTCCAAGTTTGGAATCAGTATCCATCAAATACCTCATTTATTGCGTATTGTAAACCTTACGAATATGAACGTAAATGGGATCCATATGCACACCGGAAGTGACATTTTGGATATTGATGTATTCCTTTATGCCTCAGAAATTCTTTTTGAAACAGCCAAGAATTTTCCGGACCTAGAGTTTATCGACTTCGGAAGTGGATTTAAAGTTCCTTATAAAGAAGGGGATATTGAAACCAATATTGAAGAATTGGGCAAAAAACTAAGTAAGCGTTTCAATACTTTTTGTAAAGAATACGGCAGGGAGTTGACCTTGGCTTTTGAACCAGGCAAATTTCTGGTTAGTGAAGCCGGTTTCTTCTTGGCAAAAGTTAATGTGGTAAAACAAACCACTTCAACAGTCTTTGCAAGTATCGACTCTGGATTCAATCATCTAATTCGCCCAATGTTTTATGGCGCCATCCACAGCATTGAAAATATTTCCAATCCTGAGGGACGTGAACGCTATTACTCCGTTGTGGGCTATATATGCGAAACTGATACTTTTGCCAGTAACAAACGTATCAATGAAATAACCGAAGGCGACATATTATGTTTTAAAAATGCAGGTGCCTACTGCTTTACCATGGCCAGCAATTACAACTCAAGATTTAGGCCGCCGGAAGTTTTATGGCATAATGGAAAAGCAATATTGATCAGAGAAAGGGAAACTTTTGACGATCTAATCAAAAACCAAATTGATACCAAAGATTTATTTGCTCCTGTTAAAGAAAATGCAATAGCAAAATAAAATTTACGGAATTTCGTTAGCTTTGTTAGAATTACTTGACTAAGTCATAAAAACGTAAAGCATGAAATTAGCTGCCAAATCATTTTCTAAATTAGCTATTCTTTTTGGATTGGCCATTCTTCCCTTAGGGAGTATGGCGCAGGAAGTAAAATGGCTGAGTTGGAGTGAAGCGGCAATACTGGCGGAAACAGAGAAAAATCCAAAGAAAATTTTTATAGATGTATACACCGATTGGTGTGGATGGTGTAAAAAAATGGACAAGGATACCTTTCAGAATCCAGAAGTAGCAGAATACATGGCCAAAAACTATTATATGGTTAAGCTGGACGGGGAAGGCAAGGATCCTATTGAGTTTAGAGGTAAGACCTTTAAATTTGTTCCCTCTGGCAGAAATGGTTACCACGAATTTGCTGCAGCTTTGATGCAAGGCAAAATGAGTTATCCTACCACCATATTTTTGGACGAGAAAATGAATATGCTTTCTCCCGTACCAGGTTATCAAAAGCCAATACCTTTCCTAAAAATAGCGAAATATTTTGGTGAAGACATCCACAAAGAGAAAGACTGGAATACGTATGACAGCGAAAGTAAGTAGGAACAGTTGACATAACTTAATGTACATAAAATAAAAAAAGACGGCTAGCCGTCTTTTTTTATTTATCTAGATCCTATTAAACTTCAGACCCCAATATCAATAAACCATAATTTTTTAATTATCTGCTATAGTTCGGAGATTCCTTGGTGATGGTTACATCATGGGGATGACTCTCATTAATTCCGCTTGCCGTAATCTTAACAAATCTACCTGTTTCCTTTAAGGTTTCAATGTCCTTTGCCCCGCAATACCCCATTCCTGCACGTAAACCACCGATAAACTGATGGATACTCTCATAAAGATCACCTTTATAGGGAACACGTCCTACAATTCCTTCTGGTACCAATTTTTTAATATCGTCCTCCACATCTTGGAAATATCGGTCCTTACTACCTTGTTTCATAGCCTCTACGGAACCCATTCCCCGATAGGATTTGAACTTACGTCCCTCATATATGATAGTCTCTCCAGGAGATTCCATTGTACCTGCCAACAAGGAACCCAACATTACCGTATCGGCTCCTGCAGCGATTGCCTTGGGTATATCTCCCGTATACCTAATTCCACCATCAGCTATAACTGGCACTCCACTTCCCTTAATGGCCGCAGCAACCTCCAATACAGCCGAAAATTGAGGAAAACCAACCCCTGCGACTACCCTAGTAGTACAAATTGAACCTGGACCTATTCCTACTTTTACAGCATCGGCTCCAGCCTCCACCAAATACTTGGCAGCTTCCGCAGTAGCAATATTACCTACAATAACTTCCAATTCAGGAAATCTCTTTTTTACTTCCTTTAAAACAGAGACAACACCTTTGGTATGACCATGTGCTGTATCTATTACAACAGCATCCACCCCAGCATTCACCAAAGCTTCAGCCCTATCAACAGCATCTCCCGTAACCCCTAAGGCAGCAGCAACGCGCAATCTGCCATATTGATCCTTATTTGCCATCGGCTTCTGGGTAAGTTTTGTAATATCCCTAAAGGTAATTAAGCCTACAAGCTTATAATCCTTGTCAACTACCGGTAATTTTTCAATTTTATTATCCTGTAATATGTCCTCAGCTTGTTCCAAGGAAGTCCCCTCGGATACAGTAACAAGGTTTTTGTAGGTCATTACTTCGGAAATGGGACGGTCATTATTTTTTTCGAACCGAAGATCTCTATTGGTTACTATTCCAATAA
This sequence comes from Arenibacter sp. F26102, assembly GCF_023015865.1. Taxonomy (GTDB): domain Bacteria; phylum Bacteroidota; class Bacteroidia; order Flavobacteriales; family Flavobacteriaceae; genus Arenibacter. Next base: position 88,973 of record NZ_JALKBC010000015.1, read on the forward strand.
GCTTACCCTTGTCATCCACAATAGGTATCCCGCCAATACTGAATTCCTTCATATTTGCCTTGGCATCCCTTACCTTGGAATTTAAGGGTAAAGTAACCGGATCAATGATCATACCACTTTCCGCACGTTTTACCTTACGTACCTTCAGCGCCTGCTGTTCTATGGTCATGTTCTTATGCAACACACCTATACCACCTTCCTGTGCAATGGCAATGGCCATTCTGGATTCAGTTACGGTATCCATGGCCGCCGAAACAATGGGAACATTGATAGTAATGTTTCTAGTAAATTTTGTTTGAATATTGACTTCCCTAGGAAGTACTTCTGAAAAAGCTGGAACCAAAAGTACGTCATCGTACGTAAGACCTTCTCCAACAATTTTGTTTAGGTGAGCTTGCATAGCAATTAAAGATTAATTGCGTGCAAATATACTACATTTAAAGGAATTGGGTAATACTTATTTTGTTAATTGACTCTGACCGATTTTTGGCACAATTGATAAACCACCAATAGTGCCGCTATACTGAATGTAAGCGTCATTAAAAATCCTGAAAAAATAACCACATATTTCATCCACAGAATCCCGGACCACATTAAATAAATGCCTCCAAAAGTAAAAACAACGGAAAGAAAAGGCTCAATAGTTAGAAACATTTTTATTTTTTGCGGTAGTTTGGTAAGCCATACCAACCCCCCTAAAAGAAAAAATATAAGCGACATGGAAAGTATGTGGGTATGGATAATGGTAAGCATTTCCCGCTCTCCCTTTTTAAACTTCATGACCTCAGCATCTTCATCCTCCTCATTTCCCAAGTAATTTTCCTCAATACCCATTGGGGAGGAGGTGCTGGTTTCAGAAACAAACAAAAGACCGGTATAAAAGCCTATACTCAGCACTAGGACAAAAGTTGCTACAAACCATTTTACACCCTTGGGCAACTCCATTAAAAGACCATCATAACCCATTAAAGCAACTTTTTATCTTGAAGAATTCCTACGGTTTGCAATAGGTTATCCATTGAGGTGGTCATAGATCTTACCGAAATGGTTGCTCCCGAAATACCATCAATATTAGTTTCATGGTCTACCCTATCCTTACCGGTTTTTCCCGTAAACTGCTGCAACCATCTTTTGCTACCAATTTCTCCGCCATACTCTTCACGGTAAATTAAAATTTTGGAATGTATAACACTTAGGTTAGCATCGAATACTACCAAATAATCAAATTTAGCAGTTTTACTAGGGGCGTTATCTACGAAGATATAACCAGTTACCTCGGAGTCCTTTGTTAATTTAAAGAAATTATGTGCTGTTATCTTGGCCGGTAATTGGGCATTTAAGGATGCAGGAACATTTATTGGTTTCAAAGTAAAATCATTGGCCCCAAAAACCTTCTCTATTTCCTTGTCTACCTTCTTTTGTAACTTTTCAGGTATCCCAAAGCCCAATAACATTACAGCCAAAACAAGCACAAAACCCGTAATTTTCTTTCCTTGCATCATTGGACAAAAGTACTAATTTAGAATCATTTTTAATAATAATTTAAACTTGGAAGCAATAATTTCTCAGCAAAGTAGCATAAACAGCTTAAAGGCAACAACCAATTAGATCAGATAAAACGGAAAAACTCCAATAACAAACCTAAAACAGGTCCTTACTGGAGTTTATTTCCTATGGTACTTCTAATATTTTGGGACTTCTTTCAAATGGAAACGGTATTAGAACCAAACACCAATTCCAAAATTTAATCTGTCCTGAACTCCATCACCCTGCAATGCATTGTCCCTAAATTGGTAATCACCTTTTAAAACCACTCCAGGTGCTATATGATAACTTAAACCTGTAGTAACATCAGTTCTATCATAGGCTTCATTCTGTAATAAACTACCGGCCGTATCTGCGTGGGTGTTATAATTTTCATAACGTACAAAGGCAAACAATTTTTGCTCATTTCTACTGGGCAATAGGTTGTAAGCACCCTCAACATAATAACCTTGCATGGCACTTCCCAAATCCTTATTGGCCAGAGCATTATACTTATCCGTATCGGAAAGGGATGCATAAATAAACTGACCACGTGCCGTAAAACGCTGATAGGCATAACGTGCATCCAAACCTAACATGGAAATACCTATGTTGGCGCCATCCAAATTTTCAATATCGTCTGCAGCTTGGGTTTTACCAAAATAAGTTGAAAACCCTAGTCGCAATCCCGGGATTCCATAATAATCCAGTTTGGTAGCAAGGTTAGGACTATCCACGGTAGACTTAATTCCTTTTTGTCTTCCTCCGCGTAGTCCGTTTGATCCCTGCAAAAATCCAGAAATCCCTCCTTCACCGTCGGATTGGGTCGATTTAAAACCATTGAAAATATAGGCTTGGTAACCCAAAGAAAGGTTATTGAACCTTCCACTGACCCCAACACCCAATTCTCTCCAAGTGGTAGGTACAATTACATTGTCCATTTCGGGCCTCTCCGTACCATTAAAGGTAGTAGGCTCATGAAATTCATTGACAATACCCATGGGCACCAACATTAATCCACCTCTAAGGTTTACGTTGTTGGCAACATTGTAGTTAACAAAGGCCTGCTCAACATATATTTCCTCTACGTGCTCGACCTCCAATTCTGTAATAAATTGGGCCTTATCATTAAAACGATACCCAAGCAACAACACCAAACGTTGCACATCTAATTCCCCATTGTCACCCTCTGGCTGGTTGTACAGCATTTCGCCATATGCTCCAATGGTCACTGCCGAACCGTAATTCCCCGACAATAGTCTCTGGGCCGCATTCAGTTGCTTTTGTGGATCAAGAGTAATACTATCAGTGGCTGTCTGTGCCACTAAAAAAGTAGAAAAAAGGAATGTAAATAAGTAAAAATAATGTTTCATTGGTATGGTATTTTTATTTAGACTGATTGTAAATAATTAAAAATCGAGTGCAAATATAATAGCCCAAACCAAACTGACAAACTTTATTTAAACTAAATCTAAATAAATGTTAAATTTTAACATTATGTGGAACTAACAAATTGAAAAGGTCATGCCTTAAAACCATTAAACGTCCCTAATTCCATTGGAATACAAAGTATTTGCATTGCTCGGAACCATATCTCTTATGGCATGCGGAACATACGCTGGCAAGAAGTATAAGTCCCCTTCTTGTGTCCTAATAACCTGATTAACATCTCCATTTCGGTTTGCCCATTGAATACCAGAACGATTTCTGTAGCGTAATGGGTATGTGGTTCGTGGCTTTTGATGTCCGGATTTAAGGTGGTTACATGCATTTCATAATATGCGCACATGGCCGTAGGTCGGTGAAAGTAATTCCGAACACCTCCCTTATCGTGTTCAAAAAGATTCAAATTCCTAAAGTCAATTACCAAATTACCTCATAAGTCCGATGTATCAATACTTGCTAAACAGGTCCGTTGCTTTGTTAAATGCAGCTTCAAAAGCCATCCAATTAACATTGGTTTCCGCTTTGGCTGCTGTAAAATAGGACAGCATTTTTTCCGTTGGCATATTTCCGGTAAGTTCATCCTTTGCCATAGGACACCCACCAAAACCCTGTACCGCACCATCAAATCTGCGACACCCAGCTTTATAAGCGGCGTCTACCTTTTCATGCCATTTGGACGGAGTGGTATGTAAATGGGCACCGAATTCTATTTCCGGAAATTTAGGAATCAGATTAGAAAACAAATAGTTTATGACATCAGGGGTTGAAGAACCTACTGTATCCGAAAGCGACAATATTTTCACTCCCATTCCTGCCAATTTTGTTGTCCATTCCCCTACTACCTCAACACTCCATGGATCTCCATAAGGGTTACCAAACCCCATGGATATATAGGTAACCACTTCCTTGCCCGAGTCACCGGCAATACTCAAAATTTCTTCCAAGGTATCTACGGATTGGGCTATAGTCTTATGGGTATTCCGCATTTGAAAGTTTTCAGATATGGAGAAAGGATAACCCAAATAATCAATGGATTTATATTCGGAGGCATCCATTGCCCCCCTTACATTGGCTACGATAGCCAGTAGTTTACTTGAGGTCTTGGTCAGGTCCAATTGAGAAAGAACCTCGGCAGTATCCACCATTTGTGGAATGGCTCGAGGCGAAACAAAACTCCCAAAGTCTATGGTGTCGAACCCGCAATTCAGTAAGGATTGAATATATCTTACTTTTTTTTCAGTAGGAATAAAAGTCTTTATGCCTTGCATGGCATCTCTAGGACATTCGATTATTTTAATGGTATTGGACATTGCCTGGCTAAAACTTTTTCAAAATTACCATTATTTATCAGATAATAACAGATAAACACCAATACCCACAAAAACAATAATCTGAAGCCATTTTAGAATTTTACCCAATTGTTTATTTTCCCTGATATAATTGGAAATGGCACCTGAAAGAATGGCAATGGCACTAAAAATTGTAAATGAGACCACTATAAATATGCCTGCCAGGACATAGAATTGAACAACAATATTTATAGCATCACTAAATAAAAACCCTGGAAAGAAAGCCAAGAAAAAAATGGTGACCTTAGGGTTGAGTACATTCATTATAAAACCCTGTTTATAAAGAGCGCCCAATGATTTTTTAGCTACAGTTCCATTGGATATTTCCAGGTCGTCACTACTATTAAAAACTTTGAAAGCCAAATAAAACAGATAGATTGCGCCGAATAATTTTATTACAAAAAACAAATTCGGGTTTTGTCTTATTATGGCCGAAACACCAAATGCCAGTAAAGTTGCATGTACCAAACAGCCTGTCATTAGTCCCGCCACTGTGGCAACGCCATATTTTTTGCCATTGGTCATACTCTGTATCAAGACAAAAATATTATCCGGACCCGGAGATATAGCCAGAGCGGCTGTGGCCAATACAAATGTCAATAATACGTCGTAATCCAAATCTAGGTATTTTATATTTTATCAACAAAGGTTGGAAAATACCAATAATTTATCATCTTTTGACTAAATATAATGGGATAAATATGTTCCCAATAAATTATCGTTATCATACTTTTTTATATCTTCCACAAAAAATAATATATGAGACCAGTTTTTTACACCATCAGTCTATTGGCTGCAATATTACTAATGAGCTCGAACATTCCTAACACCAATAATTTTAAAGAGGATTCAAGTATGAACGATTCAAAAAAACAGGACAGCGTATTGCGCCATGTCGTGCTATTTAAATTTAAGGCAAACACTTCTAAAGCGGATATTGCAAAAGTAGAGGCCGCTTTTAGCGCCTTACCTTCCAAAATACCTCAAATAGTTGGTTATGAATGGGGAATTAACAATAGCCCAGAAGGATTGAACAAAGGACTTACGCATTGTTTTTTCCTGACCTTCCATAGTGAAGAAGATCGCGCCATATACCTTCCTCATCCAGACCACAAGGCCTTTGGTGCCGTACTTACCCCTCATTTGGAAGATGTTACGGTAGTAGATTATTGGACCAAACAATAAAAGTCTCAAAGGGTTAAAAAATAATAATCCTGCCAATGAGAGATAAAAAAAACAGGCTTATCCAAATACTGGATAAGCCTGTTTTTTTAGTGGCCATTCCGTACACTGATCCTTAATACAGCCTATCTTTTTCCACTATTCGCCTTTTTAATGATGGCTTTGTTGATTTTTTTGATTAGTGCAGGGCCTTCATAAATAAAACCTGTCCATAACTGGATCAGATCGGCCCCAGCATCCAATTTTTCAAGCGCATCCTCCGCGGAATGAATTCCTCCTACACCAATAATTGGAAACGCCATATTACTTTTTTGGGATAAAAACCGGATTACTTCCGTACTTCTTTTAGTAAGCGGTCTACCACTTAAGCCACCAGCTTCTTCCCTTAAAACTACACTGGATTTCAAATTGTCGCGGGCAATAGTTGTATTTGTGGCAATAACCCCGTCTATTGACGTATCCTTAACAATACCAATAATATCCATTAACTGATCATCCGTTAAATCGGGGGCAATTTTTAATAATATAGGCTTTTCCTTATTTTTTTTGGCATAGGCCAATTTGGTATTTTCCTTTTTCAACTCCTTTAATAAGGCCGTCAAAGGTTTCCTATCCTGAAGTTCCCTTAATCCTGGGGTGTTTGGTGAGCTTACATTCACCACAAAATAATCCACATGGTCAAAAAGGGCTTCAAAACAGATTAAATAATCATTTGCTGCCATGTCGTTAGGGGTTACTTTGTTCTTCCCTATATTACCCCCTATCAACACTCTATGGGTTTTTTTTAGATTTTCAACCGCATCCAAAACCCCCTTATTATTAAATCCCATTCTGTTAATAATGGCCTGATCTTCCTTAAGGCGAAACAAGCGTTTTTTAGGATTTCCATCTTGAGGTTTGGGCGTCAATGTTCCAATTTCAATAAATCCAAATCCAAAATCGGATAGTTCATTATACAGCTTGGCATCCTTATCGAAACCTGCTGCCAAACCGACAGGATTTTTAAATCTCAATCCAAATAATTCACGTTCCAAACGAGGGTCGTTGACCGAATATATGGACCTAAATATTCCAGAGAAGCCTATTCTGGAAAAAAAACGAAGGGCATTAAAAATTAAATGATGGACCTTTTCGGGATCTAATTGAAAAAGTATCGGGCGGACAATCAGCTTGTACATGAAAATTATTTTCCACAAAAATACAAACTACCTCCGCTAAACTATCCAATAAACCCGCTTTTTATTAAAATTTAAAATGGACTTATTCGGGTATAATCTCCAAAGGTCGTCTGGAAACTTCCTGGCAAAGTGAAACATACCTTTGGTACTGCTTTTCATTAAAGATCGCCAAAAGTTTATAGTCGTATTTTCCAAAAACTTGTTTCATTTTTTCCTCAATAACCTTGTACATGGCGCCCAATGCCGTTAAATCTTCAGGAGTACTTTGAGGGTGATTTTCAAAAAGATTTTTTCGCTCTTCATCCAATAATCCGGTTTCAATTTCCAGAGCGGCCTTAAACTCTTCCAATTTTGTTATTTGCTCCTCTTTAAGCTGAAAAATTTGAATGATCGTATCTGAATCAGTAGCTCCAATTCCCAAACTGCAATCTTTTTGGGCATGACCGGAAATCCAAAATCCGACTGAGAGTAATATTGATAAAAAAACCTTTATGTGCATAAGTCTTAATGCCTAATTAGAATACAAATATAAGTTAATAATCTAACCACCGGCGCTGCCCTTAAAAGGCAACATTGTTTTGGCAAAAACCAGCGGAAATCTAATTTTTTATACCTTCATAATTTAGGATGACCCCAGTAATGTGAGACTGTTGCCCTAGGAGTGCATAATAAAAAATAATAAACTGTACTTTTGATTAAAATTTTGTTTTATGCAGCATATTATAGACCGATTTATAAGTTACATTACCATAGACACCCAAAGCGACCCCAACTCCTCCACTACACCCAGTACGAAAAAACAATGGACGCTTGCCCGTAAATTAGTTGAAGAACTAAAACAAATAGGCATGCAAGACGTAGTCATTGATGACAAGGCCTACATTATGGCAACTTTGCCGAGTAATATAGAAAAAGAAGTGCCTACTATTGGGTTTATATCCCATTTTGATACTTCCCCTGATTTTACAGCTACCAACGTAAAACCACAAATAATCAAAAATTATGATGGTGGGGATATTGTTCTAAATAAAGCGGAAAATATAATACTCTCACCCAGTTATTTTGATGACCTATTGCAATACAAGGGCCATACCCTTATAACCACAGATGGCAAAACTTTGCTGGGTGCAGATGATAAAGCGGGAATCACAGAAATAGTTACGGCCATGGAACATTTAATAAATCATCCGGAAATTAAACATGGTAAGATTAGAGTGGGTTTTACGCCTGATGAAGAAATTGGTCGTGGGGCACACCATTTTGATGTTGCAGCATTTGGTGCGGATTGGGCCTACACCATGGACGGAAGCCAAATTGGAGAATTGGAATTTGAAAATTTCAATGCCGCTGGCGCCAAGGTAACCATTACTGGAAAAAGTGTGCATCCCGGCTATGCCAAAGGAAAAATGGTTAATGCCGTACTGATCGCGAACGATTTTATTTCTCAACTACCCGGACATGAAGTCCCGCAAAAAACTATTGGAAGGGAAGGCTTTTTTCATGTCCACCATATAAAAGGGGAAATTGAGCTAGCCGAAATTGAACTTATTATTCGTGACCACGACCTAAAAAAATTCCAACAACGCAAGGAGTTATTACAACACATTACAGAGAAATTAAATGCGGAATACGGGGATTTCGTTAAGATTGATATCAAAGACCAATATTTTAATATGCGTGAAAAAATTGAACCTGTAATGCATATTGTTGATATCGCCAAAGAGGCCATGGAAAGCTTAAATATTAAACCCATAATTAAACCCATACGTGGTGGCACCGACGGTTCACAATTGAGTTATATGGGCCTACCATGTCCCAACATTTTTGCAGGTGGACATAATTTTCATGGCAAATATGAGTATGTTCCCGTAGAAAGCATGCAGAAAGCTGTTGATGTTATCGTAAAAATTTGCGAACTTACAGCTGAAAGATAGCAACCTACATGTGCGCCGCTCCGATACAAATGTTTTAACTATCTACTGACACAAAAACATGAAAAATCAGGAAAAGATAGAAGCCTATTATTCAAAAGAACAGCCCTTCAAAGAAGGCATAGGACTTTTACGTGAATTGGCGCTTAAAACCGAACTTAATGAAACTTACAAATGGGGCATACCCGTTTATACTATAGATAATAAGAATGCACTGGGCATTCTGGCCTTTAAAAATCACTTCGGAATATGGTTCTATAATGGCGTCTTTTTAAAGGACCCAAAAGAAGTACTTGAAAATGCTCAAGAGGGTAAAACCAAAGCCATGAGACATTGGAAATTCACCTCAATATCGGACATAGACAAAGCGACCGTTTTGGCCTATTTTCAAGAGGCTATTGACAATCAAAAAAAGGGATTGGTGTTGGTTCCCGATAAGAACAAGCCGATTATAATACCGCCCTTGTTTAAAAAAGCTATGGACAGCAACAAAGCCATAAAAACGAATTTTGAAAGCTTAACGCCTTATAAACAAAGGGAATATTGTGAATATATTTCCGAAGCCAAACAAGAAAAAACAAAACTGTCCCGCTTGGATAAAAGTGTCGCGCTGCTACTCCAAGGCCTTGGGCTTCACGATAAATACAGGAAAGGGTAGACCGTTAACGGTAGTCAGTAGTCAGTAGTCAGTAGTCAGTAGTCAGTAGTCAGTAGTCAAAAAAATTAATTAGAATTAAATATTCCAATTATACCCTAATGAATAACGATTTATTTGGTGGTATTTTCCAGCACTATAATGGATGGTCCATTGGATAACCACTTTTGGCCCAAACCTGTTTTATCCCCCATAGGAAGAAAATAAACAAAAGACCCCAAGGCCAGATCAATATCCCCATCCCCATCCATGTCCTCTGCATCCATTACTATCCATCGTCCTCTGGTCGATTCTGGAAATGAGTAGTCCTCAAATTTCAAATCACCTTTATTTTCTAGATACACAAAACTCTCCTCAGGATAACTGGCATAGTCAGGGAAAAAAGATATTGCTGCAATATCCATATCCCCGTCCAAATCGTAATCACGAGGCATAGCTTTATAGGCCCCGTTTAATTGATAAAAATATGATTGTTTAAAATTTAAATTCCCATCATTCAAAAATATGTAAACACCGTGATAATCCTTTAATATGGGAGTTTTGTCGGCGTTATCCCCACATACATAAAGGATATCATCAAAACCATCATTATTAAAATCTACCAACTCCATATACTGGGAACCATTGAGGGGTAAAAAAGAAAGAAGTCTTCTAGTTGAAAACGACCCATCACCTTGATTTTGATAATAGAAAATACCTTCATCGCCCTGGGCCATTAACACAAAGATATCTGGAAATCCGTCTCCATTGATATCTTTTATTACTGCCTTGATGGCACCCGATCTGTTGTCCAATGGCCTCATAGTATATTTATCCCCCCCGAGGTTCTGGTACCAAACCAATTTTCCAGTCTCATTACCGTACTCACAGGCAACAATGTCCTCGCGCCCGTCGTTATTTAAATCCCCGAAGGCCATATTCACCGGTCTTTGCAAGTCTGGAATGACTTCCTTGGAAGTGTATGATTCCCCATTTCCCTTGGTAAATATTTTTAACAAAGATCCATCCGATACATCGTTGGGAAAAATATTTTTCCCTGCAGTTGTTAAATAAATGGTATCCGACTTTTGATAATAGTGGATGGGAGCCGTCTTAAGACCTAGAACAAAATCCTTTTCAAGATTTGGAGTCAGAAACGTAAGACTATTTATATTTCGTTTACTATCAGCAAATACCACTCCCCTATTTTCCGGAAGGATTTTAACCATGAAAGTAAGGGCTGGAATATGGGAATAGGCGGACTCCCTATATGTAAAATGCTTTAGGCCCATTTTAATTTTGTTGGCCCGTATTGGAGGCAAAATGGTATCCGGTGAGTTGCTTAGGTAATAATCTACTATTTTATCCCAATCTTCTTTTGCCAAAAGTGGTCTTTCAGGAAATATATTTGCTTGTTTTACCACTTCCCCACTTCTACCGGTATCAAACAGACTATCAGGTCGTACATTTTCCTTATAAATCCCCAATCGATGCCCCATGGCGGGGAGCACATCGTTTTTCCAACTCGACTTTGGCAACAATTCCGGATTCACAAAAAGATGGCAACTGGAGCAATGAATTTCGGCCAAACGGCTCCCCTTAAAGTTGGTGGCCTGAATTTCCTTGTATTCATCGGATTGCGAATCCTTCTTTTTTCCGGCACAGGAAAGTACTAGGCCAACAACTAGACACAAGGCAATAAATTGTTTCATATAATTTTCAATTATTAGGCATATCACGAAATATCACCATGAAGGAGACCTAATTCACGAAGATACTACAGTATCCTGAAGTTTAAGAAAAACTTCATTCACGCCATTAAAATATGAAAACTTAGCGGTTCCAACCTTATTGCATTTAATTCTTTAATACACCTAATAACTTCTATATCATTTTAGCCAAAAGTAATGTTGCCAAAATCCATAAAATAAGACTCAAAACACCTCCTATCAGCAAGAAATGTTTGAATTTATAATTCCCTATACCGTATATCAGGGTATTGGTCTGATAACCAACAGGTGTGAAAAAACTAAAATTCGCAGCGAACATGACTGCCAAAATAAAAGGTTTAAAATCCAGATTCAGACCATTGGCAACCGCAATAGCAATTGGGGTCATAATAATGGCCGTAGCATTATTGCTAACTACACCGCTCATTATCATGGTCACCAGAAATAAGGTCCCGATAATTATTATTTCAGATTGCCCAACCAAATAATCCAATAAATGTTCGGAAATCCAACTATCGGCTCCACTGTTATGCATTGCTATGCCCAAGGGAAGCATACCTGCCAGTAAAAAGAAAATTTGCCAATTTACCTTTTTGTAAACACTATCCAAATTTAAATTGTTGGTAAGTAACAGCAAACAAACACCTGTGAGCGCACTTACCATAATGGACAAAACTCCCGTGGCCGCTAAAATAACCACCAAAAAAAGAACTGCCAAGGAAAAATATTTTCCAAAAGGGGAATGGACTTTTGTAGAACCAAATTCCTGTAAAAGCACAACATTTTCCATCTGTTCCAAAGATTTTAAGTTTTCCTTACCCACGTCCACCAACAACCTATCTCCAGCCCTAAGGGCCAATTTCTCGGCACTGCTCCTCACTAAGCGTTCTCGCATGTTGGTCAGTTTCTTGCGTTTCTTAATGGCAATTGGCAATATATCCTGCTGCATATACCCCCTTAGGTTACCTAAGGTTTTGCCTAAAAGAGCTGCACCCTGTAGCATTAACAGTTCAACAAATACCCTTTCCTCCAACTTCGAGACCTTCTCATCTTGTTCCTCATTATGTGCAATATTCACCCAATAATTTTGTTCGTTGATTCCCAAGTTTTGGGATTCCTTTAGTTTGGACAAATTCTCTATATCGCACATTAACAGCAACTCATCATTTTCTTTGAGGGTAACATATTTTCCAGGTGAATTGTGTATCCTGTTGCCCCTTGTTAGTTTCAAAATGGAAATCTCAGGATTATTGAATAAAAAAGTATCCTCTATTTTTTTATTCACCAATCGTGATTCTCCTTTAATACGGATGCTGGTTATGTAATTGCCAACACTATAATCGTCCCCCAAATCCCGATTTTTACTCCATGGCAACCACCTAAGTGCTAAGGTGAGATATACAATTGCAACAGCTAAAAAAATGATGCCAATACCACTGAACTCAAAAAACCCAAGAGCCGGTGCCCCTAAATTCTTGGCAACGGAATTTACGATCAGGTTCGTTGACGTTCCCATTAAGGTACAGGACCCTCCCAGAATTCCTGCAAAGGAAATGGGCAATAATAATTTGGATTTTGAGATATTAAATCGCTCGGAAAGTTGATTTACTATTTTTATAAAAACAATGACCACGGCCGTAGTACTGATAAAAGCAGAAATACTTGCAGTAACGATCATAAAAATAGGGGCCATAAAAAACATGGGGAGCGATTTAAGTTTACCCAATCCTGAAGTGATCCATACAATAACCCCATTCTCCTCCATGGCAACGGCCAAAATCATTAATGCCAGAACTGCAATGGTAGCGCTATTGGAAAATCCACTTATGGCTTCTTCCGGGGTCACCAACCCCAATAATGTTAAAGAAACAATTATAAAAAAGGCAATCTTATCTACCGGAAAAATTTCCAGAGCAAATAATATTATGGTTATGAACAAAACCAAAAATACGAGACCCATATCCAGTGTCATCCCAGGGCAGTTAAGTTATTAATCGGCAATAAAAAACCTAGGTAACGTTGGCTTCCAACCATTAAAAACCCATGTTAAAAAGGCCGCTACTATAAAAATAAGGAGTTAAAAAAAAGTCTGCTATTCTATGCAAGAATTTCTACTATTTTCCGGCATTCTTCCATACATTTCACGCAGGAATTTGCGCAATCCTCACAATGCTTATGGTCGTACTGTCCACATTGTTCAGCACACCACTGGCATACATCAGCACACAGAGCACAATAATCTTTGGAAAAGTTACTCTCTGCCATTAAAAATTTTAGGGTGGCAGAACAAGACTCAATACATAATATACAACACAATGGACAGTCATTTTTACTCTCCATCCCAGCCATTTGTATAAGGCAATATTCACAATCCTGAATACATTTCCGACAGGCTTCAATTCCTTCCAAATAAACAGATTCCATAGTAGAACATTTATAATATTAATTAAAATTAGTCTTTTGGCACTTCAGAAGATTGCTTGAATAGACAATTGATGAACTCAAATGAATACGACAAATACCTCCCATAAAAAATAACCTAATTCGAATAATTGTAGTTGCTGATACAGGATTGGATAGGTATTTGCTTTAGGCCTATGATGATGTAGATGGTTAGGGCTTTCACTATTCCGTTTCAATCCGGCTCCGAACCTATTGGGCAATTCTATAATAACCTTCCCTTTTCCGATGTCTTATTAAAGAATATGTTATTCCCAATTTCCTATTGTATTCAGAATAGGCCAATAATTTCCATTTCTATTATATCTTTGTCCTGTACCCCGAACACAAAGGGTTGTTATAAGGTTTTTATTATTTAAAAATTCGAATATCCACACCCCTTTCTTTTGATGTAAAAAGTTTAAATTACCCCATAAAGGAATTTTAGTCCCTAAAGAATAATGAAGAATACCATTTCGCATAGAGTTGCCGATTTTCTAAAAAATTTCCCTCCGTTCAATGTCTTGGATCAAAAGGATCTTGAAACCCTTTCAGAAGAAATTACCATTATCTATAAGGAGAAGGATAATATTATATTTGCTGAGAACGACGAACCCCATCCATATTTCTATGTGGTAAACAAGGGGGCTGTTGCCCTAAAAAAAGGAACTGACAAGAGCATCATGGATATGTGTGATGAAGGGGATATTTTTGGTCTTAGACCTTTAATGGCCCAGGAGAATTACAAAATGACCGCAAAAGCTCATGAAGAGAGTATCTTATATGCCATTCCAATCAACATATTTAAACCATACGCCCAAAAAAATACGGCAGTGGGAAATTTTCTAATCGAAAGTTTTGCCTCCAACACAAGAAATCCATATTCAAAAAGTCATCGAGGGAAGTTGTATGATGAAGTACTGGACATAAATCCTGTTGGACCCAATTCCCAGATATTGGATTTACAGTCTGTACAGTATTCCAGAAAATTGGTAACCTGTACCGCAAATACTTCTGTAAAAACGATAGCGCGTAAAATGACCGAAAAAAATGTAGGCGCTATGTTGGTGGTAAAAGATAAGCTACCGATCGGCATCATAACGGACAAAGACCTGCGAAACAATATTGTAACCGGTAAATATCCCATAACCACTAAAGCTTCTGCTATTATGGTTTCGCCGGTAATCACTTATCACAAAAACTTGACCATAACCCAGGCACAGATGGCAATGATGAAAAGTAACATCAGTCATTTATGCATCACCAAAGATGGCACCCCCAACTCGAAGGCTATTGGAATATTATCCAAGCATGACGTTATGGTGGCCTTAGGTAACAATCCGGCCGTATTGATCAAAGCCATTAAAAGGTGCAAGAAAATAAAATCCATAAAACAGATTCGTAAAAGTATTACCCATCTCCTGCAGGACTATTTAGATCAAAATATTCCTATTAAATTGACAACTAAAATAATTTCGGAACTGAATGATGCCTGTGTTAAACAAATAATTAAAATTTCTTTGGAAGAAATGCCGTCAAAACCGCCGGTTAATTTTGCATGGCTTGCGCTTGGTAGCCAAGGACGGAGCGAGCAACTCTTACAAACCGATCAGGACAATGCCCTGGTCTTTGAAAATGTTCCGGAAGAAAAACTTATAAAAACAACGGCGTATTTTTTAGAATTGTCGAAACTCATAAATAAAGGTCTGTTTGATATAGGCTACGAATATTGTCCTGCTGAAATGATGGCCTCCAACCCAAATTGGTGCCTAAGCTTGGATGAATGGAAAAAAACCATTTCCCAATGGATAATTAATCCCGGGACGGATGAGGTGTTGTTGTCCTCTATATTTTTTGACTACAACATTACCTATGGCGATGTAAATTTAGTAAACGAATTATCCGAGCACATTTTTGAAGCCACCAAAAAATATCCCATTTTCTATTTGCATCTGGCAAGTGGTGCCTTGCAAAATCCTTCTCCCACAGGTTTCTTCAGACAACTACTGGTAGAGGAAGACGGGGAGCACAAAGATTCTTTCGATGTAAAAAGAAGAGCCCTAATGCCTTTGACCGATGCGGCAAGAGTATTGATTTTGTCCCATTCTGTAAAATCCATTAATAGTACCGCGGAGCGATTTGAAAAATTGGCGGAATTGGAACCCAACAACGAGGAAATCTTTATGGCCTGCTCCTACGCTACAAGAGCCCTGTTAAAGTTTAGGACCAAACAAGGACTGCTCCATAATGATTCAGGAAGATATATTGCCATTGATAAATTAACCAAGGAAGAAAAAATTAAACTAAAAAGAACTTTTAAAACTATTAAGGAAATACAAGAATTGGTAAGTATTAGATTTAAAGTTTCAAACCTATTGCGATGATAGATTTTTTCAAAAGAAAAGTACCCGACTATCCTGACTTTTGGTGGGAATATGAGAATAGTTTTAATGAAAAGCTATCAGATGACCTTAGCGTGGTAAGATTCGTGGTCCTGGATACAGAAACAACGGGTTTCGATTATTTAAACGATAGAATACTTTGTATTGGCGCGCTTAGTTTGGTAGATAAGAACATCGCATTGAACCAAAGTCTGGAACTGTTTTTAAAACAGGAACACTACAATGCCGAAACTGCTAAAATCCATGGAATCCTTAAAAATGGTGGCGCTTCCTGTATCAGCGAAATTGAGGCCTTGGAAAAACTTTTGAGGTACTTAAAAAATGCCGTAATCGTTGCCCACCACGCCATTTTTGATATTACTATGATCAACAGGGCTTTGGAAAGAAATGGCCTGCCCAAATTAAGGAACAAAGTACTTGACACTTCCAATCTTTATAAAAAAACCCTCCTCACCTCCAATGTGTTTAAAAAGAAAGAACACTATTCCCTGGATGAACTGGCCGAAAAGTTTGATATTTCCAAAAAAGATCGACACACAGCAATAGGCGATGCATACATCACCGCCATAGCCTTTTTAAAAATAAAAAGTCGATTAAAAGGTAAAGGTCAATTACGATTAAAAGACGTCTTGAAAATGGGATAATTATTTTAAGGACGATAGGTATCCCAAAACATTTTTCTCAATTCTTGACTGTATATCCGAAATGTCTGCCTTAATAAATTTTTCCCCTGTTATATTTTCATAGAGCTCAATATACCGTTCAGAGACAGTTTGAATATAGTCATCCGTCATTTCAGGAACGACCTGTCCTTCTAAACCTTGAAAATTATTACTTATCAGCCATTGGCGAACAAATTCCTTGGACAATTGCTTTTGGGTCTCTCCCCTATTCTGGCGATCCCCATAGCCTTCGGCATAGAAATAACGCGAAGAATCAGGAGTATGAATTTCATCAATTAGCACGATCTTCCCGTCCTTGGTCTTCCCAAATTCGTATTTAGTATCCACTAAGATCAGCCCCCTTTTAGCAGCTATTTCTGTTCCCCTTTGGAAGAGTGCTTTTGTATAGGCTTCAAGGATTAGGTAATCTTCCTCACTAACAATCCCTCTTTCTAAAATAGCTTCCCTAGAAATATCCTCATCATGGTCTCCCATTTCGGCCTTGGTAGCAGGGGTAATGATTGGGGAAGGAAACTTGTCATTTTCCTTCATTCCATTAGGCATGGCAACTCCACACAGCATTCTTTTCCCAAGCTTGTATTCCCTTGCGGCGTGTCCTGATAAGTAACCTCTAATTACCATTTCCACCTTGAAGGGCTCACATGCAAAACCAACTGCAACATTGGGATCAGGGGTGGCCATTAACCAGTTGGGGACTATATCGGCAGTATCCGCCATCATCTTGGTGGCAATTTGGTTAAGAATTTGCCCTTTGTAGGGAATCCCTTTTGGCATTACCACATCAAAGGCAGATAACCTATCTGTAGCCACCATTACCAAAATATCATTTTCAAGATGATATACTTCCCTAACCTTTCCTTTGTAAAGGCTCTTTTGTCCTGGAAAATGAAAATTTGTATCAATTATCGTATTACTCATTCTGCAACTATCAATTATTATGCTCAATTCCTTTATAGGCCTCTATAACCTTTTTAACCAGTTTATGTCTAATTACATCCTTATCGTCCAAATAAATAATCTCTATACCTTCAACGTTTTGCAGTACCAAAAGGGCTTCTTTCAATCCAGATATCAAACGTCTGGGCAAATCAATTTGTCCTGGATCCCCGTTGATTAAAAATTTTGCATTTTTTCCCATTCTCGTCAGAAACATCTTCATCTGGGCATGGGTAGTGTTCTGGGCTTCATCCAAAATTACAAATGCATTGTCCAAAGTTCTTCCTCTCATAAAGGCCATAGGAGCAATCTGTATGGTGCCATTTTCCAAATAATGGACCAACTTCTCTGGCGCGATCATATCCCTTAAGGCATCGTATAAAGGTTGCATATAGGGGTCGAGCTTTTCCTTAAGATCGCCAGGTAGAAAACCTAAATTTTCACCTGCCTCAACGGCCGGTCTTGTCAAAATAATGCGTTTTACCTGCTTTTCCTTCAAAGCCTTTACGGCCAATGCCACCCCCGTATATGTTTTACCGGTACCTGCAGGTCCAACGGCAAAAACCATATCACTATTCCTGGCTGCATCTACAAGTCTTCGCTGGTTTACTGTTTGGGCCCTTATTAATCTTCCACTTACACCATGGACCAAAACTTCCCCGCTAATTTCGGAGGATTGAATCTCTTCTTGACCATTGCTGGCCAAAAGTCGCTCAATACTATTTTCATCCAATTTATTATACTTGGCGTAGTGGGAGGTTAGAAGATCGAACCTTCGGTCGAATTCGTCCAATAGATCCTCATCCCCATAAACCTTTATTTTGTTACCCCGGGCAACAATTTTAAGCTTGGGAAAGTGTTTTTTTAATAAATCTATATTCTCATTATTCTGTCCAAAAAATTCCCTTGGGCTAATGTCTGTAAGTTCTATTATAAGTTCGTTCAAAGAAGAGAGGTGTTATTAGGTTTAGATATGAAATATATATTTTGCTTCGCTAATTTTTTGTGTAATTTTGTTTAACAAACTTAAGTAAAAAAACAACTTACCAACTCAAAAACATATCAACAGTCCTCTATGGCTATAATTACATTAACTACTGATTTTGGATATAAAGATCATTTTGTAGGCGCCATAAAAGGTACAATTTACAAAGAATTGTCGGACGCAAAAATTGTTGATATTTCACATTCCATTGCGCCTTTCAACATTCAGGAATGCGCATATATATTAAAAAACTCCTATAAAAATTTCCCAGATGGCAGCATTCATATTGTTGGAGTAGATTCTGAATTGTCCCCAGAAAACCAACATATAGCAGTTTTGGTGGACAACCACTATTTTATAATGGCCAACAACGGGGTAATAGGGCTCATAATTTCTGAAATAGTACCAGAAAAAGTGGTGGAAATTCAATTGCCGAATAGTATAGATAGTTCCTTTCCCGAAATGGATGTTTTTGTTAAGGCGGCAAGCCATATAGCACGCGGGGGGAAACTTGAAGTAATAGGAAGGCCTTTTAAGGATCTAAAAGACCTAAGGGAATTCAATCCTAGAATTTCCGATAACAAAACGACCATTTCGGGCAGTGTAATATATATTGACAACTATGGCAATGTGGTTACCAACATTCAACAGAGCATTTTCAAGGCTGTTGGCAAGGGTAGAACCTTTGAACTGCAGGCCCGAAACAAGAAAATACGGGAAATCCATAATAAATACGGGGACATCATAAATTACAATCTGGATAAGAGTCAACGTAAAT
Organism: Arenibacter sp. F26102; assembly: GCF_023015865.1. Lineage (GTDB taxonomy): Bacteria > Bacteroidota > Bacteroidia > Flavobacteriales > Flavobacteriaceae > Arenibacter. The sequence goes on from NZ_JALKBC010000015.1 coordinate 108,170, forward strand.
CTCCTGGAGAGTTGCTGGCACTTTTTAACTCATCCGGGTATTTGGAAATTGCTATCTACAAAAGTGACCTTAATACCGTTGGAGGCGCCTCTACCTTATTAGGTCTGGATTATCGGGATACGGTAATGATTAATTTTGCCTAAAAGAGAATTAACAAATGTTGGTAAGAATTGTAAAATTAACTTTCAAAAAGGAAAATATTGCTAGTTTTGAAGCCATCTTTGAAAAAAACAAAAGGAAAATCAGACAGGTAGAAGGTTGTACTTTCCTGGAATTGTTACAGAGCAAGGAAGAGGATAATATATATTTCACTTATAGTTATTGGAACAGCACTGCCGATCTGGAAAACTATAGAAATTCGGAATTTTTCAAGTCCGTCTGGAAAAAGACAAAACTATTATTTGAGGAAAAACCAGAAGCCTGGAGCCTTATAAAGAAGGAAACCGTTAATTAATTTGTATGCTTGCCATATTTAAAAGAGAAATTCAATCATTCTTTACCTCGCCCATTGGTTATCTGGTTATTGGATTATTTTTAGTGCTTAGTGGATTGTTCCTATGGGTCTTTAAAGGACCTTTCAATGTATTTGAATACGGCTTTGCGGATCTAAGCAATTTCTTTCTACTTGCCCCATGGGTATTTCTTTTCTTGATTCCTGCCATAACCATGAAAAGTTTTTCCGAAGAAAAGAAACTAGGTACTTTGGAGCTCCTTTTTATTAAGCCTATTTCTCTCTGGGAAACAGTATTGGGAAAATTTTTAGGTACATTCTGTCTGGCTTTAATAGCCATATTGCCCACACTTCTTTATGTGTATACCATTTCCCAATTAGGTGTTACCATAGGTAATTTGGATATGGGAATGGTCATAGGATCTTATTTTGGCCTGTTGTTCTTGGTTGCCAGTTACACGGCAATTGGGCTATTTGCCTCTACCCTTTCCGAAAACCAAATTGTAGCCTTTATTATTGGTATGGCACTGTGTTTTCTTATGTTTTATGGTTTTGAAAGTTTGGCCACGGTATTGCCTACTAGTCCTGTAATAATTTTTGTTAAAAACCTTGGAATGAAGGCTCATTTTGAAAGTATCGCCAGAGGAGTATTGGATACAAGGGACGCTATATATTTTATAAGTCTCACCTTATTTTTTCTTTATCTGACCATTATTCAACTTAAAAATCAAAATAGATAATGAAAAAGACTTTGTTATCTATCATTAAGGCTGTTTCCCTATTGTTGATCATAAATATTGTGGGTAGTTATTTCTACACTAGGATAGATTTGACCGAGGACAACAGGTATACCCTATCCAAATCGGCTCTTAAGGCTGTAGGTGAATTTGACGCCCCCGTTATAATCGATATTTTACTGGATGGAAATCTTCCTCCTGAATTTATTAAATTGAAGGTGGAGACCCGTCAACTTTTGGAGGAGTTTGCTGCTGAAAACAAGAATATAAAGTTCAATTTTGTTAATCCACTTGAAGGCAATTCACAAATTGATGCCGTTATAACAGATTTGCAAGGGTTGGGACTTACCCCTACCAATGTGACCGTTGAACAGAATGGAAAAGTTTCCCAGGAAATTATTTTTCCTTGGGCCATGGTCAATTACAATAATAGTACGGTAAAGGTTCCCTTGCTAAAAAACAAACTTGGTGCAACCACGGAAGAACGGGTAAACAATTCTGTACAACATTTGGAATATGCCTTTGCCGACGCTTTTGCCAGATTGGACATCAAGGAGAAGAAAAAAATTGCCATCATTAAGGGCAATGGTGAGATGGAGGATATTTTAATGGCCGATTATTTAACCACTATAAAGGATTATTACAATATTGGTGCCATTACCTTAGACTCGGTTGCAACAAATCCTGAAAAGGTTTTGCAACATTTAAAAGGGTTTGATCTGGCCATAATAGCAAAACCTACTGAGGCCTTTACCGATAAGGAGAAATACATAATGGATCAATTTATTACCGGAGGAGGCAAATCTTTATGGCTCATTGATCAAGTCGCTATGGAACTGGACAGTCTCTTCAATGAAAATGGTACCGCCTTGGCTTTGCCACGCAACCTTAACCTTAACGACTTTTTCTTTAAATATGGCGTTAGATTAAATACGGATTTGGTAAACGATCTCTATTTCACTCAAATAGTACTGGCTAGCGGAGAAGGGAACAGTTCCCAATACAACCCCGTCCCATGGTACTACAACCCAATGGTCTTCTCCAAAAACGATCATCCAATAAATAATAACTTGGAAGCGGTAAGGTTCCAATTTACCAGTAGCATGGACACCTTGAACAATGATTATAAGAAACATATATTGTTGACAAGCTCTCCCTTATCCAAAACCGAAGGAGTGCCTAAACCAATTCATCTTGACATCATAAATACCCCGCCGGACAAGAATATATATAATGATGGCAATAAGATATTGGGCGTTTTGATAGAGGGCACCTTTAAATCTACCTTCCTCAATCGTATAAAACCCATAAAGCTAGATAAACCAATAGATCAAGGCCCTGAAAACAAAATGATCATACTTTCTGACGGCGATCTAATTAGAAACCAGATCCGAAATGGTAGACCCTTGGAATTGGGTTACGATAAATGGACGAATAACTTTTTTGGCAACAAGGAATTTCTGATAAATTGCCTTAATTACCTTTTGGACGATTCCGGACTTATAAACATTCGGAATAAGAAAGTTGGCATTCCATTCTTGGATGAGGAAAAAATTAATGACCAAAAAACCAAATGGCAGTTGATTAATATTGGCCTGCCCCTATGTTTGACCTTTATTTTTGGTTTCCTAATACACACCATAAGAAAGAAAAAATATGGGGCATAAGTGTTGATAAGTTTGTTTCCTTAAAAAGGACAATTAAAATATCTTTGTTTTGACTGTGATTCAAGGAATATTGCGGATTCAAACAGATATTTAAGCACTGTTTTAGGTTGTACAATAATGTAGATTCCTTAAAAAAAAATAAACCAATGAAATTTATAGTATCTAGCACTTATTTACTAAAACAACTCCAAGTACTAGGTGGGGTAATTAATAATAGCAACACCTTGCCAATTCTTGACAATTTTCTCTTTGATTTAAATCAGAAGGAGCTTACCGTATCGGCCTCCGATTTGGAAACCACCATGAGTTCTGTATTAGAGGTGGATTCTGACAATGAGGGAACCATTGCTGTACCGGCAAAATTGTTATTGGAAATTTTAAAAACCTTTCCAGAACAGCCCCTTACATTCGTGGTAGAGGATAACAATACGGTAGAGATCAGTTCCAATCATGGTAAATACGCCTTGGCCTATGCAGATGGAGCGGAGTTTCCGAAATCGGTAGAATTGTCCAGTCCGTCCTCCACTACTATAGTTGGTGATATATTGGCTACTGCTATCAACAAGACTATTTTTGCTGCTGGCAACGATGACCTTAGACCTGTAATGAGCGGTGTCTTTTTTCAATTCTCTCCTGAAAGTTTAACCTTCGTTGCAACCGATGCCCATAAATTGGTGAAATACCAACGAAACGATGTAACGGCCTCCAAAGTGGCCGAGTTTATAATGCCCAAAAAACCTTTGAATTTATTAAAAGGAATTTTAGCGGGCAGCGAAACAGAAGTGCTTATTGAATACAACGAAAGCAACGCCAAATTCAGTTTTGAAAATACAATATTGATCTGTAGGTTGATCGACGGTAAATATCCAAATTATGAAGCGGTAATCCCAAAGGAGAATCCTAATAAATTGTCCATTGCCCGCACCCAACTTTTAAGTTCGGTGAGGAGGGTCTCTATATTCTCCAATAAGACCACCCACCAAATACGATTAAAAATTGCTGGGGCCGAATTAAATATTTCCGCAGAGGATATAGATTACAGCAATAAGGCAGAAGAACGTTTAACCTGTTCTTACCAGGGAGACGACATGCAAATAGGTTTTAATTCCAGATTCTTGGTAGAAATGCTGAACAATCTAACCTCGGATGACGTACAATTGGAAATGAGTCTTCCCAACAGGGCCGGCATCCTTACCCCTATTGATGGTTTGGATGAAGGTGAAAATGTTACCATGTTGGTTATGCCTGTAATGCTTAACAGTTAGATAATAAGATTCAATTTTATCATTTAAAGTTGAATTCATAATACACCCCACGCTTTCACTATAAAAAAAGCCGTATTTCAAATGAAATACGGCTTTTTTTGTTTTGATCTATTTCTATTCTCCTTAAACAAACTTTATACTCAGGGGATAATGCGGCCTTTCCCCATTGGATACCTTAATGGCATTAACAATAGGAAATACAAAGCAAAGAATGGCCACTCCAATAATCCCCAAAATTCCTAAACCAAAAAGTAAAATCAAAGGAATACAAATTATGATATATAAAAACATGCTTAATTGAAAATTGATGATCGACTTCCCATTTTCATCCATATTCATAATCGTATCCCTCTGTGTTAACCACAAAATCAAGGGAACGATAAATCCCCCAAATCCTGTTACTATATCCAGCAATTGACTCAAATGGGTCAATACCAATAGTTGTCTGTTTTCTGCCTTCATCGATTACTATTATTAGGTCTAAATGGGTAAAAAAGGTTAAGTATCCTACTTTTCCTTGCTCCCATAATTGGTTGTTGTAATTATAAGACGTATAATTTCAACTTTTGTTACACCAACAGGTTTATCCGGTTTTCAAAGTTTAGTGCATCCACTATTGTTTACGCTCTAATTTTTCCAATTTCTCCCTATCATTCTCAATCCCTTTTTCCAGTTTGTCTATTTTCTTATTTAACTTCTCTATAGCCAAAGGTGACAATTTCCCCTTTTTCTCGTCCTTGATCATTTTCTTCTGAAGCTTTTCAATTTTCCTTTGATCTTTGGCAATAGACCTTCTCTTGGAATCTATGTCCGAAGAAAGTTTTTCCCTCTTTTTTAACTCGTTTTCTGCATTCTTTTGTGCTTTTTCTGCTCTTTTTTGTGCTTTTTCTAACTTCTTGGCTTCCCTTTCTGCCTTTTCTATCGCCTTTTCTACCTTTTTCTGTGCCTCCTGGGCTTCTTTCGCCTCGCGCAAAATTCTTTGCTGCTCCATTTGTGCACTATTTTCAGTTGGAGTTACCGGAACTTCTGTTTCTTGTGCCAAGGAGATTTGGCAGAATAAAGCTACTGCCAATAATGTAATAATTCTGATTGATTTCATATAATCATTTTTAGTTGAATGGCCCTATACAATAGCCTTCAAAGGGATATTTCACCCCCTCTGATATGACATTTAGGTCACCACCAAAATTAGGTCATTTATTCGGGATTAATTATGATTAAAATCATTGTGTTAAATTTTACTCTACCAAAAATAGAAGTTCTAAACCCTTGTTGTATTTGTTGTTTTCAATCATTTTACAAAGTGTTCATGCCTATCTTTCCCGTCTTCCCAAAAAGTAAACCATAGCTGCCAACAATTGGAAATCGGGACAGGATTAAAAATTATAAATCGTATTTTTACCACCAATTTAAATCTATGATTACCAACGACAACATCATTGCTTTGGCCACTCCTTCAGGGGCAGGTGCCATAGCCGTTATCCGAATTTCCGGGAAGGATGCCATTGCCTTGGCCAATTCTTTTTTCAAATCGATTCGAGGAAAAGATTTAAAAAAACAGAAGAGCCATACCATTCATTTGGGACATATTACGGAGAACGATAAGGTGTTGGATGAAGTACTATTATCTCTATTTAAAGGTCCACATTCCTATACCGGTGAAGATGTTGTGGAAATATCCTGTCATGGTTCTCCCTATATTCAACAGCAAATTATTCAACTATTCCTACGAAACGGCTGTCGAATGGCGACTGCAGGGGAATTTACACTACGCGCTTTTTTAAACGGTAAAATGGACCTGAGTCAGGCCGAAGCTGTGGCCGACCTTATTGCCTCGGATAACGAGGCCAGCCACCAGATAGCCATACAGCAGATGCGGGGTGGATTTAGCAATGAAATAAAAAAATTGAGGGACCAGCTTCTGAACTTCGCTTCCCTAATGGAATTGGAACTCGACTTTGCAGAGGAGGATGTAGAATTTGCGGACCGAACCCAGTTTAAAATACTACTGACCAAGATACAAAGAATCTTAAAACGCTTGATAGATTCATTTGCCGTTGGTAATGTCATCAAGAATGGGATTCCCATTGCCATTGTTGGGGAACCCAATGTGGGAAAATCTACCTTGCTCAATTCCCTTTTAAATGAGGAACGGGCTATAGTAAGCGAAATTGCAGGAACTACCAGGGATACTATTGAGGACGAGATTGTAATAGGAGGCATAGGATTTCGGTTTATTGATACCGCAGGTATCCGGGATACCAAAGACGTGGTGGAAAGCATAGGGATAAAAAAGACGTTTGAGAAAATAGAACAAGCCCAGGTTGTGGTGCTATTGGTAGATGGTTGGCAGATGGCAACCGACGCAGCCAAGCTAAAGTCGAGCATAAGGGAATTGGAAAAAATTAAAAACAAATATCCTCACAAACCCTTGGTCGTAATTGCCAATAAGGTGGATATGTTGAATGAGGAACAAATAATAAATCTGCAAGCCCAAATTTCAGAACTGCACCTATTATCCGCGAAAACTGGAAAAGGCGTCGAAGCCCTAAAATCACGTTTGTTGGATTTTGTAAATACGGGAGCCTTGCGCAATAGTGAAACCATAGTAACCAACACAAGGCATTACAGCTCCCTTATAAAGGCTCTGGAAGAGATAGAGAAGGTACAATTTGGAATGGATGAGGATACGCCTAGCGATCTTCTGGCCATAGATGTCCGCGAAGCACTCTACCATTTAGGGGAAATTACAGGACAAGTGACCAATGACGAACTTTTGGGAAATATTTTTGCTAATTTCTGTATCGGAAAATAGACAAGGGTTTTATTTAATATCATTTGATTGCAAATGGCTGTAAATCAATTACTTGTTGATAACTTTTAGATTTTTGATTTCCCATATTCGTCTTATTTTCGTACTTTTTTGTATCCCATCTGTACCTCGAAATAAGTTTTTGAGGTCGAGATACAAAATTTGCACCTCATATGAAAATCCATCTCAGAAAGAAAAAATTGAAAAGTGGAATGACCAGCCTTTATATAGAGTATTATAAAGGCCATACCACCACACCTGAAGGAAAAAGCAAAATTCTCCGAGATTTTGAATACTTAGAGCTCTACTTGACCACTGACCCTAAGACCGCTGCTGAAAGGAAAAAGAATCAAGAACAACTTGAATTAGCCGAACAAATCTTGGCCATTAGAAAAGCCGAAGTGTATCAAGGCAGATACAACATACAGAACGACAATAAGGGTAGACTAAGCTTTATGGATTTTTATGAACAAAAGAAAGAGGAACGCTACCAGACCAAAGGCAATTATGACAACTGGGATGCCGCCCAAAAGCACATAGAGGCCTATTGTCCGGTCCAGATCACCTTAAATGATGTTGATGTGGATTTCATCAAAGGATTTAAAAAATATCTGGATACAGTAGCCGTGACCAAAAGCGAAAAGAAGCTTTCACAAAATACCAAGCACACCTATTTTAATAAATTCAAGGCCTGTCTTAATGCAGCTTTCGATGAAGGCTACCTAAAGGAAAACTACATAAAAAAGGTCAAAGGCTTTACCATGGGAGAATCTACTAGGGAATACCTCACATCGGAAGAGCTCCAAAAATTGGCGGATACCCCATGCAAACTCCCAATCTTAAAACGCGCTTTTCTCTTCTCAGCGCTAACTGGCATACGATGGTCAGACGTCAATAAATTAAAATGGTCCGAGGTTCGTGATGAAGGTATTGACAATTCTGGAATTCCCGTTTTCCGAATTGTGTTTCAGCAAAAGAAAACAGACGGAGTGGAATATCTATATATTTCCCAACAGGCCAGGGAGCTTCTTGGTGAACGGAAAGACCACAAGGAAAGAGTCTTCAAAGGGCTACGTTATAGTGCACATATGAACATGCAATTGCTCAGGTGGTGTATGTTTGCTGGGATAAACAAGCATATCACCTTTCATTCAGCCCGGCACACCAATGCCGTTTTACTTTTGGAAAATGGCGCGGATATTTATACCGTTTCCAAACGTCTCGGACATCGTGAAATTAGAACTACTGAGATCTATGCCAAAATCATCGACAAAAAAATGAAGGAAGCAGCATATTTAATTCCTAAATTATATATGGATTTTCAATAAACACGTTTCATTTATCTTTCGAAGAATCAAGTGTAATTTAAATTAACTCTTGTAATACTTTAAAAGTTTCTCGATATAAAATTTTTGAAATATTATTTTTTACTTTTAAACAGCTAGGTTTTAAACAATTTACCATTCGAATTATAGCTCAATTATCTAATCGGCTATTAACGTATTATCTAGATTGTAATGAAAGATAATCAAAATTAGGGCAGATAGTTGTAGACATATAATTCATCAGATATTCCTTGTTAAACTGACACTATATGGATGAAAGAATAAAAATATTTTTGCTGACAGTATTACCTTTATTTTTTTTGTCAACTCAAATCCTTGCTCAAAAAAATACACAAATTAATATTTTAACGCAGAAACTAGACGTTTACGTAAATAATTTAGCGCCCGAAAAAGTATATATACAAACTGATAAAGATTTCTATATCGTTGGTGATACAATCTGGTTTAAGTCTTATTTGCTGAATGGCGTGACTCATTATGCAAGTGACAAAAGCAACATTGTCTATGTTGAGTTATTAGACGCAAATGGCGGAACACTGGTAAAAAGAAAACTTTATACTGACCATGGAAGTGCATTTGGTGACATACAAATTGACGATTCCATCACGGAGGGGGACTATCGCATACGTGCATACACCAGGTACATGCTGAACGATGAGGACCTAGTTATATTTGAGAAAAAAATTTCAATTTTGACGCGGCCCATGTCAATCAATGGCAAATATAATAGTGTAGAATTAGTTAATTCAGAAAAGGAGAAAAGGCAAGAAAGGAATGTTATGAATTCTAAGATGTCAAAGCCGAACGTTCAATTTTTTCCAGAAGGCGGCAATCTAGTAATAGGCCTCCAAAGCGAGTTGGGCCTAAAAATAACCGACGAATTTGGGAACGGATTAGCCATGAAGGGCCACATTTTTGATCAAAAAGGATATATGATCAAATCCTTTCAAACCTATAATTCCGGTTTAGGAGTCTTTCCTATTACACCTAAATCCGGTACTAATTATTATGCTGAACTTAATATTGACGGTATTTTGCACAGATACTCCTTACCTATAGCATTAGATAAAGGATATGTAATACAACTTAAGAACCAGGGCTCCCAAATAATAATCAAAGTTTCTTCCAATATTGACCAAGGACTCACAGGAACGGTGATATTGGGTCATCTCCGAGGAGAAATCTTCCTTAAACATTCAAAAAAAGATAGCAGTAAATCATCATATTTAATTAAGTTTCCTACTTCTGAATTATCCGAAGGAATTGCTCATTTCACCTTGTTCAATCAGCAGGGAGAGCCAATTTGCGAACGCCTGACCTTTATCAACAATCCAGAAAACGAGATAGATATTACTTTAACAACAGATAAGTCGGATTATAAGTTTCGTGAAAAGGTCGACCTCAAAATGTTTATTGCTGACACCCAAGGAAAACCTTTAAAGGGTGATTTTTCCATAAGTGTCGCCCTCGATAAAAGCTTTGATAAAAACGATTCCAATATTAAAGATTGGTTTTTGTTAAATTCCGATTTGGGTAATACAGGAGAAAACCCAAATTTCTTTTTTAGTGAGGATTCCGATTTCCGGAAAAAATTATTGGATATTTTAATGCTAACTCATGAATGGAAAAGATTCGCTTGGAAATCTTTTCCATTAAACGAATCTAGTAGAGCGCTAGAATTTCTACCAGAGAAAGGGATTATGATCAATGGAGTAACAAGGGCGTTCGATAATCGTAATCAGCCAATAAAAGCCCTTACGACATTGAGTGTTTTGGGACAAGATATATATCAAGAAAAAAGGCTGACTGATGCACAAGGGAGATTTAGCTTCGGACCATTGGTCTTTTTAGATAGTGTTGAGGCCATTATAAATGCATCCTCTTTTATCCATGGTAAAAACAAAAATGAAAAAATCTCAATTTATTTAGATACCGTAATAGCAAAAGTCAATATTGATAATCTGACAGCCAAAGAATCATATAAAAAGACTGTTTCTATTCAAGAGGAACTCATTAAAGATTATAGAGATAAAGTAAGTGGTTTAGAATATTCTCCTAGGGTTACAGCATTATCGGAAGTTGTAGTAAAAGCAAAGAAAAAAACCAGAAAGGAACGTATTGATGAAGAATTAAATAAAATGACAGTTTATGGCACAGCCCAAAATAGATTATTTCCAGATTCGATATCAAGAAGTACATTGCGCAGTGTTTTCGACATTCTAACCCAAGTTCCGGGAGTACAGGTTTTGGGCACTTTCCCGAACCAAAGTGTTCGAATTAGAGGAATGAATAGTTTTAGCTCCTCTGGAGACCCACTTTTCTTAAAAGATGGGGTTCCTGTATCCGCCAATTTCGTACAAAGCACGACATTGAACGATGTGCTGTTTGTGGATATCCTCAAGGGAGGAGAAGCTGCTTTTTATGGGTCTCGTGGTACGAATGGAGTGGTTGCTATATACACAGATAGTGGTCAAAGCTTTGAATCTGGGCTAAAAGAGCAGCCTGATGTTGTCAATTTAGTTATTCCTGGATTCTACAATCCAAGAGAATTTTATCACCCAAATTATGGAGTCAAAAAACCAAACCATAAAATATCGGATTATCGCACTACATTATATTGGAATCCTGAGGTGATAATTACCGAGGAGACAACAACCAAATTAAATTTCTATACTGGTGATGTGCCAGGAAAATTCACCCTTAGACTGGAAGGGGTCACCACTGATGGAAAACTTGTTAGTAAGAATTGTAGCTTTATTATTCTTAACTAGGCTTTGTACTCCTAGAGCGGCCACAAGTTAACTTCTTAAATCTTTCGATCATCCTGCTCTAAAGCTTTATCAACTAGATTTTAGGAAAGTTTTAAAACTAACGCTTTTTGGGCCATTTTATAATAGTATGTCGATTCTTAAAATTCTACATTTATAACAAAATCTGTTGAATCTTATGTTTACATAAGTAATTGTTCACCTGATATTATAAATATAGAGCCTTGGCAAAAGTGAATTTAGCAGGGTCAAAAAACTTAAATCCCCCTTTTTGAGATTAAAAATGTCTTGATTCCTTCATTTTCATTGTTAATAACTACGAAAATTCAAAGAAATAGTCTTTTGTACAGTGACTTGGATTGACATCATTTGATATCATATGACATCAAATAAAATTATAGCGTATTGTCTGCAAAATTAGTTGATGCAATTTGTCGTAATTTACTGTATTACAATTAGTTGTGAATAACTATTATTATTTTTCCTTTTCTTCGCTTGCCTATTTTTATACATTTATACCCACTGCATAGCTGCAGGAAAACAAAAGCGCTTTTGTTCATTTTCAATCTTAAAATCAAAAAAAATGGACAAAATTAAATTAGAAGAAAAACTCGATAGAATTGAAAGTCTCTTATTGGGTTCCAAAAAAGTACTAACCATGGAAGAAGCCTGTGACTACACCGGTATTTCCAGAAGTTATCTCTATAAATTGACCTCTAGAGGAGAAATTCCCTATAGCAAGCCAAATGGTAAAATGATCTTCTTCGACATTGATAAGCTTAACGAGTGGCTTCTACAAAACAGTAGAAAGTCACATGATGAAATTGCTAGTGCGGCACTACAATACACATTCAAAAATAGAAGATGATGGTTTCAGAATATCGAAGCGATTCGCTTTACCACGTCAAGGACCCTCAAAAAAAGACAGTATACGACTACACTATGGAATATCTTGAGGCAAAGTACGACATCACGTACAACGAGATATCGCACGACTTCCAGATAAGCTTTAATGGTTCCAAAGAATGGCAGTACCTGAATCTTAACTCATTGATCATCGAACTGGCCAAAGCGGGCATAGATATTCCGAATGGAAAACTGGAAACCCTCATTCGTTCGGAATGGATTCCCAATTGTAATCCCATTAAGGAATATTTTGAAAATCTTCCGAAATGGGATGGGGAAGACCATATTCTAAAATTGGCCTCCTATGTGCCGACCTATGAAAATGAGGCTTTTAATTATCATTTCAAGAAATGGCTGGTGCGTACCATAAAGTGCGCTTTGGAAAAAAATTACTTCAACAAACAGGCCTTTGTTTTATCCCATAAGGGACAGAACTCCGGTAAGTCCACTTGGTGCCGGTTTATCTGTCCGCCAGAACTGGAAGAGTATATGGCCGAGGATATAAGCAACGACAAGGATGCCAGGATCCAATTATGCCGGAACTTCCTTTACAACCTAGACGAATTGGCCGTTCTTTCCAAAAAGGATGTCAATGCCCTAAAATCATTTTTCTCAAAGACCTTTATCAATGAGCGTTTGCCTTATGACCGAAAGAATACTACCCTACCTCGTATATGCTCTTTTATAGGTTCCACCAATATGCCCTCCTTTCTAAATGATGAAACGGGTTCTGTCCGATGGCTGTGCTTTGAGCTCAAGGACAGGATAGATTTTCGGTACTCTAAAGAAGTGGATATAAGTAAGGTATGGGCACAAGCCTATCACCTGGCCTACTCAGACACCGATTTCAATCCTGAACTGTCCATCACCGATATCCAAGAAAACGAGGAACGAAACAAAAAATATACCAAGTTGACCACAGAGGAGGAGCTGGTGTCCAAATACTTTGAAAAGTCCAACGACCTGGACGATTTTGTCACTGCATCCGACGTACTGGTCAAGCTGAGCTGCCTTAATCTTCGCCTGAACCAGATTAATTTGGGCAGGGCGCTATCCGGATTCAATTTTCAAAGAATAAAACATCCCAAACGGCAGGTTTACGGATATTTGGCCAAACCACTCTTCGTGGGCACCCCTTGGGAAGTGGAACTATCAAAAAACAATGAATAGCTTCTACCTACTTACCTAAAGAACTTTTAGCTCCCAAATGCGGGTGTTTCCTTAAGGTAGGATATATATATACCCTTAATTACCTAGGTATTACCAAACCTACCCAAAGTGGTAAGATGGGTAAGCTCAAAATAATACCCACCTAAGCCATGAACACCAATAAATAAGGATTTAGGTAAGAAGGTAAGGGTAATTTAAAGAAAAGAGCTGATGAAGGAAAAAAGAACCAATAGACTTTCGTGTGAAAGAGCCCGAACTTATCCCATCGAAAAAGCGCTGGCAAAACTCGGGCACTTTCCAACAAAGGAATCTAATAAAGAAGCTTGGTTCCTGAGTCCGTTCCGCTCAGAAACCCAAGCCTCTTTCAAAGTATCCAAGAAACTGAACCGTTGGTACGACCACGGTATTGGGAAAGGGGGAAATGTAATCGATCTGATTTGTCTAATCAACAACTCATCGGTAAAGGAAACCTTGGATTGGCTACAAAACGTTAAGATTTCTTTTTCTTTTCAGCTGCCACTTTTTAAAGAGGACAATCAAGATAAAATCGAGATAAAGTATTTCAAGGAACTGGCCCATTTTGCGCTAAGGGAATATGTAATGAAAAGAGGGATTTCCATATTGACTGCCAGAAAACTGTGCAAGGAAGTCCACTATAAATTTCAGGACAAGATGTATTTCGCCCTAGGACTAGCCAACACCTCCGGAGGTTGGGAATTGCGGAACAAATATTATAAGAATTCCAGCTCCCCAAAAGACGTCACTCACCGCCAGAACGGAAACAGTAGGCTGATCGTTACCGAGGGAATGTTCGATATGTTGAGCCTGATGGAACGGGACAAACATCTAATGGAAGTATATGATCTTTTGATATTGAACTCCCTAGGCTTTATAGAAAAAACGTTTAAGAGGTTTGACGTCTATGAATCGATTATGCTTTATTTGGACAATGACCATGCAGGAAGAAATGCCGTTAAAGTAATGATGCAACAACAGTCAAAATGCATAGATAGATCCAGCTTATACGAGAATTTTAAAGATGTGAATGCATGGTGGATTGCTCAAAACCAATGAACCGAATTGGTAGTTATTCATGATGAGTCTTAGTTGACACAAAGCTAATTCGAACACCAAAGTGTGAGAAATTAGGAATAGCAAGAGGGTAACGGGCAAAGCCACGTTACGTATTTATTTTGGCACTCAAAACAATGATTATCAGTCATTTATAAATATATCAATTTTTCGGATTTTACCAATTTGCGTCAAATGCCCTGTAAACCCCCATGTTTAGGGAATAATTTGCGTCAAAACATAAAATTATGGACTCTTTTAAATGCATTCGTTTTAAGAGGGCAACCGTCAAACGTTTCCAGAAATTCTCATCCACCCATTTTAAATCCCATACGGAAGCCATGGCTACTATGCTCGACTTTTTTTACAATAACGAAATCTCCCCTAAAGAAATATATGGCCCCACCGGAAGAACCATTGAACAAACATTAACAAAACGGATTAATGCTTTTATCGCCATCCTGAGGAATATTGAAAAGACACAAACTAAGCCCACCGTGGAGATGTTAACTTCCTTATTCGAAATGGAAGAGCCCAAAAAGAAGCGATTAATCCTGGAGAAGAAAAGGTTTAAGGAGAGCTAATCAAACTTTCATGAGCGCAAATAAAAAGGTGCGCCCTATCCGATTTTTGCTATACGCTTATCTGCCCGAATACTACAAAAATCGGACAGGAACCATGCGCAAAGTTCTTGGGTAAGATTTGGGGGGTTAAGATAGGTAATAACATTTATTGGAAATAAATATCCATAAATGTAATTTATATAGTATCTTTACGTTTAAATTGAAAATTATATCAAGTGCATGTTATTTCATTTAAAAAACTAAGAGAGTATTTTTCAAAAGAAACTAATGCTAAAGTAGCACTGCAAGATTGGTATAAAAAGACAAACAAGGCTGAATGGGATAGTTTTGCCGATTTAAAGAACACGTTCAATTCAGCTGATAGCGTGGGAAACGGGAGGTTCGTTTTTAACGTCAAGGGAAACCATTACCGAGTTGTTGCCATCGTACGATTTAAGTTCAAGATGGTATTGATACGGTGGGTTGGCAATCACCGGGATTACGACAAAATAAAGAATATAGATAAGCTATAAAGAAATGGGAAAATTAATTGCACACGAAGCATATGTAAAAGCAAATCTTCGCTTAGAAGAGTTGATAGACGTTGTGGATGATACTATGTCAGCTGATAACCCTTTGGCAAAAGAGTTTTTGGAGATTACTGATATTATCGAACAATACGAAGAAATCCATTTCCCCATCGGCTTGCCTACCTTACAGGAAATGATCGAACTACGTATGTTTGAAATGGGACTTAAAAGAAAGGATTTAGCAACTCTCTTAGATACAAGCGCCTCCAGAATAAGTGACTACTTAAACGGGAAAAGAGAGATTACTTTGAACGTTGCAAAAGCCTTACATCAAAAATTAAATATTGATAGTGATATAATACTTCAATAGTTGCCAATTGTATTGCATGAGCCGATTACGACATTTAATCGGCTCATATGGCATTATTCTATATATTTATTACTTAATCTTCTGATTTCCATAAGACCTTAAAAATAAGGCGAGTATGACTTTTAGTTGATATCGAAAAATGTAGTTTTGTACCTCATGTGTACCTCGAAGCTTGGGAACCCCTGTAAAATATGGGTTCGTTACTTTCTGTATCGGGAAATAGATAAACCATCTCCTATTTCTGCTAAGTATTACTGGAGGAACCGAATAAATGCCCTAATATTTGAGTTGCCATAAGGATTATCAGGTGTTCCTAGGTTTGATTCCAAGCTACAAAAAGTAATTTTCTTATTTTGAATAAGTCTTGAGAATTCCTCCGCTGGCGATTACCTGTGACTAATGCCCCACAATAGTAGGCCAAAGGCTTTGAAGTTTACAACTTTAAAGCCCAACATATTTTTTATCCGTGTATTGTTTCTTCTTTTCCGTAGTTTTTTATCACTTCAGCTTCAAATTCAACAAGCTCTTGCCAGCGTTTGTCTACATCTATATTTTGGCCGTATTTGCGAGCAAAGCCAATAAAAGTGGTATAATGGCCTGCTTCACTAATCATTAGATCGTGGTAGAATTTAGAAAGTTCCGGGTCCTTTATTTCTTTTGAAAGTAGTTTAAAACGTTCACAACTTCTCGCTTCGATCATAGCGGAAAACAAGAGTCTATCCACCATCGAATTAAGTCTACTGCCACCTTTGTTCATAAACTTATAAAGCTCGTTTACATAGCTGTCTTTGCGCTCTCTGCCCAAGGTGTAACCGCGCTTTTTAATGATATCATGTACCATTTGAAAATGTTCTAATTCTTCTTGGGCCAAAAGGAGTAAATCGGTTACTAAATCGGGGTATTCAGAATTAAGTGTAATAATAGTAATCGCATTGGTAGCGGCCTTTTGTTCACACCATGCATGGTCTGTTAGTATCTCTTCTATGTTTTTTTCAACAATATTCACCCAACGTGGGTCTGTTGCAAGTTTTAAATGGAGCATGGGCTAATATTTTTGTAAAAATAGGAATTAGCTGTAAAAGAATTCATTATTCCGTAACTCTTTACAAAGTGTACTTTTTTGTCCGGAGTTATTTGTGCTACGCAATTTTTATTATCCTCTTTGAAAGTTTAAATAAAGAATATTATAAGTAATAAATACTGTTGGATTAATTTTTGATTTTATAGGAGTCATTATGCTTCTTTAATTCGGATTGCCTGCCGATGTCGAAAAAGACGGTGCTATCCAAATGGCATTCCAAGGTGAAGATAAAACTGAGAAGAAAAAATATAAGAAATATGAAATTGGGGCCGGAATTAGACTCTTACTTTTGATTATTGGATTTGCGATACAACTAATATCAAACTATATCAAATAAAGGATGATGAAACTTGAAAGCTTGTTTAATGAGTTTGCTAAAACAAATAGTTTATCCACACTAGAGGGTCTAAAATCAAAAATTGATAAAGAACTATCAAAGCTGTCCAAATTCGATGATAAAAGAAAAAAACTTTGGGAAACAGGCGTGTGATTTTCATTAGATCAATCTGTCTTACATCACTGCACAGAACATTTAAGAAAGAATAGAGGGGTTATTCTAGGGGATAATTAATTTTCGTGAAATTCTAGGTCAACTTTCTTAAAATCGGTTTGGTTTGAGATGGAATTATCAATTCCGTTTGTCGATCAAAATGCTTCCTTCTTACCTCAAAAACGGTTATACATCATCGCTATAATTTACGGATAAGGGAATGATTTATTTTTATTATGAAATCCTAAAAATTTACTGTCATGAAAAGAAATGTAAAGCTTTTTGGTCGCACTGTAATTATGTTACTCGCAATCAGTGCTTGCGAAACAGACAATTTAGATGAGGATCCGATCCCTGTACCAGATTCGAAATTACTGTATAATGAAATGATAAGATCATATAACAATGAAATGGTTTTAAAGTGGGACAATGCCATTAGTTTGGCCATTGATAATTTGGTTCCGCCTCCCCCGGAATCTAGGGCATATGCCATTGTAACCTTGGCAATGCATGACGCATTGAATAATGTTATTCCAAAGTATGAAACATACGCCCTGGATAATAGTGCGGTAGACCTAGAGGGCGTTTCAAAGGAGGTAGTATCATAAATTGCAGATGCAGCGGTGTCACAGGCTGCACATGATGTACTTGTCATTGTGGCTCCAGATAAGAAGACCGATGCCGACAGTCTTTTGGTGGAATGCCTCTCAAAAGTCGAGAATTCAAGTTTTAAAGAGGAAGGAATAAGAATAGGTATAGAGGCAGCGGCCGCTATTTTGGAAAAAAGGCTAAACGATTTAAAGCCTAAATTTTCCACTTCGGATCAAGGAACACTGCCAGGTGAATATAGGTCCTATATGCCATGGGCTATAGCCAATTTTCCAATTTGGCCAGAAAATGCCGTATATGCTCCGGCTTGGGGAACAGTCGAAACCTTTGGCACTAATACAGGAAAACAGTTTAGACCTGGTCCACCATATCCGATGAATTCTCCCATATACGCTTCTGATTATGATGAAGTTAAGTCTTTGGGATGCAACGAATGCCCTAATCGAACACAAGAGCAATTAGACATGGGAGCATTTTTTATTGAGAATTCCCCAAGTGCCATGAATCGTATTGCCAGAACTTTTGCAGTTAATGAAAAGCTTAACGGGTTTGAGACCGCTAGGCTTCTTGCCCTAACCCATATGGTTCAAGCAGATATGCACATAAGTATTTTTGATGCCAAATATTTCTATAACAGCTGGAGACCCATTACTGCGATAAGGGATGGAGAGAACGATGGAAACGATAATACACCTGGAGATCCCAACTGGATTATACCTCAACGTCCGGAAGTAAGACCAACGCCACCAACACCTGCTTACCCATCCTCGCACGCCGCGAATGGTGGAGCTGCGGCAGAATTGTTCAAATTGTACTTTGGTAATGACAGAAAATCCTTTACCATTGAAAGTATTAGTCTTCCAGGGACAAAAAGAAGCTATGAAAGTTTCTCCCAACTTGCGGATGAAATTTCACTTTCCAGAATATATATAGGTTATCATTTTCGGCAAGATATAATCGAAGGTGAAAAAATGGGGAGACAATTGGCTGAATTTGTTTATCATAATAATCTTATGGAATTAAAATAAAGTCCATTCCCAAATAGGGTTCATTAAGCTCTGGTTTTGATATAAGACCGGAGCTTTTATCTTTACATGGCCTTTATTTACTGAGGCCTTCCTATCATAGTTATTAGTGGATAACTATATATTATATAATAACTAAAATCGTCTTTCATATTCGATATGAACAGCAAGTAATCCAATGATTTATTTTTTTATTCACTGTCAAACACACCTCTTTATTCATTTCGTTTTCAATCCGATACGTTAGAAAAACTTGGCCAAGGAAGAGTTAATAAATTGATTTACCGAAAT
The DNA here is from genome assembly GCF_023015865.1 of Arenibacter sp. F26102. Taxonomy (GTDB): domain Bacteria; phylum Bacteroidota; class Bacteroidia; order Flavobacteriales; family Flavobacteriaceae; genus Arenibacter. Next base: position 127,322 of record NZ_JALKBC010000015.1, read on the forward strand.
GATAATTATAGAATAAATTTCACTAATTTTATTAATCATCATATTTGTTGATAGACCTAGGACTTTAAACAATTAAAGTTTCCGTATTTCAGGCTAATACTAACTTGATAACAGCTCAAAATTCCCTCCTTTGTTTGTGGATACGTTTCAAAACTATAGAGTTTTGATAATTTCATCATATAATCCAATCAGGGATGAAACTTTTCACTCTTGTTTTTGTGCTTATAGCTTCTACTTACATCATTTATGGCCAAACTGGACTTAAAGGACGGATTGTCGATGAAAATGGAAATGGATTACCGGATGTAAATATCTATTTACAAATTTTAAACACGGGCACAATCAGCAATCCTGAAGGTTATTTTGAACTTGAATTTGAAAATGGAGATTATGCAGTCATATTTTCTTCTATTGGCTATGCCAAAAAGACACTGAATGTTTCTATTAATAGTGAATTGAAGGATTTAGGTGAGATAACATTAATTTCTTCATATGAGGTTATGGATGAAGCCGTCGTTTCTGGCTCAAGGAGGCTTGAAAAAATTACCCAGGCCCCTGCTGCAATAAATTTGATCAATGCGACACAATTAGAGAATATTGTTGGCAGTCCAGAGGAATTATTCGCCCTACAAAAAGGTGTTGATTTTACCAGAATGGGTAATTTTTGGGGTGCTATAAGCATACGGGGCTTTAACAGCGATTTTAACCAAAAGATGTTAATTTTGGATGATAATAGAATTGCACATACCCGTATTCGAACCCCAGTGGGTCCAATGAGTGCCTTTGTAAAGGAAGATATAGAACGAGTAGAAATTGTGTTGGGGCCTTCCTCTGCCCTCTATGGACCCAACTGTTTAAATGGCTTGTTCAATACCATTTCCAAATCCCCCTTTAAATATCCAGGAACAGACGTTGTTATAGGTACAGGCTCCAATTCGTTGTTTACAACACGTTTGCGTCATGCCAGAGTTATAAACGACAAATGGGCCTATAAAATTACCTCGGAATATATCTCAGGAAGAGAAGAAATGTTTACCGACTCTGTTTATGTTTCAACTTCCACACCAGGAGAATTTGAAGGAAAAGCAGAGATTGGAGTAGATCGGAACATTTCTTTCGTAAAAGGATTGGCTTCCACAATTTATAAACCAACTGATGATAGTGAAATCGGATTGACTTATGCCATTAACCTCAACAACAGTAATGGTGGCGCCGGTAGGAATAATTTAAAAAATTGGAATAATTCAAGTCTACAGGCAACATATAAATCAACCCATTGGTTTGGACAATTTTATAAAACATGGATAATCCTGGAAAAATCCACAAGTGTTATAAGTAGAACTACAAATTTTTATACGCTATTAAACCAAGGGCAATCGGAGAGCGAAGCCCTTGAGAATTCATTGAAAGGTCCCCAACCAACCAGTATAGAGGAAGATTCTTATCGGCATAATGGTGAGGTTCAATACAAAAATATGTGGAGAGGTTTTGATTTAGTTACTGGTGCCCAATATCAAAAAGAACATGCATTCACCAACCACACTTATTTGCTGGATGAGGATGGCCCTATAGAATTATACCAATATGGTGTTTATGGCCAAATAATGTACGACCTTAATGCCACAGGAATAAAATTTATTTTTGCCGCCAGAGGCGACCAGAACAGTTTATTCGGTTTTAACTTTTTACCAAAAGCAGGTATTACCTACACAAAAAATGAGGGAACATGGCGTTTAACCTTTGGCGAAGGGTATACCGCCCCTACCCTGATCAATACCCATTTAAACTTAGCTGGTGGTATGGTTTTAGGAAATGGTGAGGGCTTTACTTTATCTGACGGATCGAAAATAGATCCCCTTCGTCCTGAAACCATTCAAACCTTAGAGCTTGGTTATAAGTCTATTTTTTTGGACCGAAAATTATTTGTGGATTTGGACGTCTATCACAACTGGTCCAAGGATCTTATTGGCCCAATCTTTAATATTGTCCCACAAGGCACTTCAGGTGGACCTGTGGTCACCCATAGAGGAAACAGGCCGATAAGCGACTTCACCCAAGGCGCTTCTCCAGGAATGCTTGATCCTGGAGCTGTTATCTATAGCAACATAAATTTTGGAGAGGTACGGACTTATGGTTTTGACATCGGTCTTAATTATTATTTCTCCGATAATTATAAACTTTCCCTTAACTATTCATTCTTCGATTATTCATTGAACAAGGAGGATTTAAAAAATGATGGAAATTTTGACGGCAAGGTTACGGATAACGATCTTTCTATTAATACCCCTAAGAATAAGATAAGCGCTGCATTGAACGCTCGCTTTAACAAATTTTCCGGCACCCTTTTTACCCGCTGGGTCCAAAAGTATGATTTCTTTTCAGGTAGGAATGTGGCGGCCAAAACCAATGTAAATAACATTTACAACAGATCCCCGGTTATTGAAGGACAGCGCGTGGGCGAACAATGGAATTATGGACCTTTAGGTGGATTTTACCTTAGCATCAATGGTAATTACCAACTATGGAAAACGATAAATTTAGGGGCATATGTCAATAATATTATCGGGCAGGGTAACTTTGAATTTGTGGCCACGGCACCTACCGAAACTACTTTTGGCCTGGAGGTGAAATTATCGCTTTTAAATAAATAGATCAATCCTCAAGGCCTGAAATGATTGATGTGTTGTCCGTTAACCTTTTAATTACCGTGGAATAGTTTCTGCCAATGGGCAGTTCAATTTTTCCAATTTCAACATCATTCTTAGTATAGGCTGTTACACTGTTGGTCGATACAATAAAGGAGCGATGAATCCTTAAAAATAAATTTTTGGGCAGCATTTTTTCGACGGCACTGATGGTAAGTTTCACCTTGACCACATCAGTTTTTTTATGGATCACTATATAATCCTTATAACTTTCAATGTAAAGAATATCTTCTAAAAATACTTTTACCATCTTCCGATCTGCCCTAAAATATAAAAACCCTGAGGCATGATCAGCGGTGGCCACATCAACAGTGGTAGTGTGGCAAAACTTGTTAACCGCCTTTAAGAACCGTTCGAAGGAAATAGGTTTCAGCAGATAATCAATAGCATCAAGTTCAAAGGCCTCTATGGCGTAATCCTTGTGAGCCGTGGTAAAAATAACTTTAGGGGGGTATTGAAGTGTCTTTAATAGCTGCGTGCCCAACAATTTTGGCATATTGATATCAAGAAATATAAGATCTATCTTTTCGTTGTTCAAAATATTGATTGCTCTAAATCCGTTACTACACGTTCCAACTATATTTAGCTGATCTAAGGACCTAATGTAACTTTCAAGGATCTTGATCGCATGGGGCTCATCATCTACAATAATACAATTATATTTCATCCGTCAATTCTTATTAGTTTTTTATGACATCAGGTATTCCAAAAGTTTAGGTGCGCTAGAACTTTAAATTCTAGTTGGGTTACTATATATAATTGTTTAGTACATTTTAAAATCTTATTTAATTTGATAAGGTTAAAACCAATTCGTCCTCATATTTTTTCTCCAATTCTTCCAAATTGATTTCAAGGCTTACCACAAAAACTTCCTCCAACATCACAGTTTCCAACGTATGATTATGTTTATATAATAGCTCCAGTCTTTGCCTTACATTTTGAAGGCCCAATCCTCCTATTCTGGTTTTTGCCTCTCCGGGATCTATACTGTTCACCAATTTAAAGCTCATTGTTGAACCGTCCATGGAAAGGTGAAAGCTTATCCAGCAGGTTTCTATCTGCCTACTGGTTCCGTGCTTAAATGCGTTTTCCAAAAAAGGAAGTAATAGCAACGGAGCTATCTGATATTTCCCAATGTCGCCGTTAATAGTTAAGGACAAATCCAATCTTTCACCATAGCGCAATTCCTCCAGCGATATATAGTTTTGCAATAATTCGATCTCCTTCAGCAGGGAGATTTTTGGAACGTTGCTCTCATAGATCATAAACCGCAAGAGTCCGGAAAGTTTCATCACAATCTCCGGAGATCTGGGAGAAGATTCCAAGGTATGAGAATACAGATTGTTAAGTGTATTGAATAAAAAATGGGGATGCAACTGCGCCTTCAACAGTTTTAATTCAGCTACCGTTTTCTGTTGTTCGGCCTCAATGGTACGCTTCCTTTGCAAATACCAATATTTTAACAACTTAATAGATAAAGCGATCCCTGCAACATGTAGAAAAGGCAATACGTTCCTGCCCACAGTTAAGGTCATTCCCTTAAAACTGTCTATGTCGGAACTCAATTGTAACTGGGCCAAAATAGTATAAAGAATACAGAACAACAAAACAACTAACAGCCCGACAAAAAAATGCAAAAATTTGTTTTTAAGGAGGAATTTTGGCACCAAAAAGTAGAGTAAGGAATACACCATAATAATATGTCCTGGCAAAAAATAAAGGGAGTTGATAAAAGACATTTTTGGATTTTCATTGAAGCCGAAGCCCCAGGCGAAATAGGTGACGATCAAGGCCCAAAAAACTAGGTGTAGCCCAACTATTCTCAGAGGGATGGAATCTTGGAATCGACGCAAGGTAGCCATAAGTTCCGTTTACAAAAAGTCTCTATTAAAGTTAAGAAATATACTCCACAACAAAAAATTTGATGACGAACAATCAGTTTTCGTAGATGGAAGTCCAAAATTGAGGCGTCTATTCATACGTCAATCGAAACTGGCCATATGTCCACCAAATTTAGCCTTCTACCCCACAATCAAAATTGGCCTTAACCTTTGAATTATTTTTAGGTATTTCAAGAAATTTCGAAAACTGATGAATTGGTACTTAAAACATTTGCATCATGAAAACAAAGTCCTTTTTAACAATTGTAGTCCTTGGCATTATGGCCTTGGGCATTGTTTCGTGCTCCAATGAGGATACAGGGGATTCTCAAAACCTACCCGTTTCGGCACCTATCTTTTACCATGTCGTTGATACCGTGTATACACCATTTTTCACTGCAGGTAGTTTTAGTTTCAACAATTTTTTATTTTGGGGGAATAACAAGGGAAACCTTTCCATTTCCGCACCAGATGGTGTCCAAATGAAAAATCAAGCTCCTTATGTGTTGTCTTGGGATAAAAATTTGGGTTTGGGAATTTATCCAGTCAACATAACAGCGAAAAACTCCGAGGGTTTCGCTGAGGATAATATTGTATTGGTTTCAGAGCTTGGCGGCGATTTTGTAATGACCTACAACCACAATTCTGAGTCGACCATACACGGAATGAGTATTCGGAAGCCGGTACATTTTAATGAAAAGGGTGAGTTATGGTATAACGATCCATGGGATTCAGGGAATTCCATTTCTGGTAGCTGGTCCTGTATCTCAAAAAATGAGATTGAAGGTTCATATTCAAAAAGTGGTCAAATTGATCAATATTTTCTCAAAGTCACTTTGAATTATGACAATTTAACTGGCTTACCCAAACTGAACGGTTATTGGTATGAAACGGAACCGGCGATGGGACAAGAAAAAGGGGTTATCTCGTTCAATTTTGATAGGGATTCCGAATTTGCAACTACCTACTACAGTCAGAATAAGCAATGGGACCCAAATTTTGCCTCGGAAGATTTCCCCCAAATATATCACCCTTTCGATTCCATAAAACAAAGCGATTTTGGTGGCTGGTTTACGGCCTATTGTGATGCCATCCCCAACGAAAAAGGTTACAGGCTATATCTAGGGGTTGATAAAAAAATATTTCGGGGTGTAGAAAATAGCAAGGAAACCTGGTCTTGGGTTTCTGATAACGAAATCCAGGGAACCTTTATGGAACATTCGGATTTTGTGGAATCTGAGGATAAGTTCATTACTTTTAAAGGTAGTGTGGCAATGGACCATCGTGGATTGCCTGTCATTTCAGGATATTGGTATACAGGCAAGGAGGCGGCTGAAGGACTGGAAGCAGGCAAAATTAAATTGTACTATGAAAATTGGGACGATTGGTGGGGAGAGGGTTGGTAAGGGTGTTTTATTGGAAAATAGACCCACCGCCTTACATAAACCATATGGTGATATAATATTCACCTCTTATCATGAATAAACATCCACTTATATTAAGAGGGTTGTATTGTGGTGGTGCTGGGGTGAATTTCACTGAACAGACTTTGGTTAAGTTAGTATCCTAAAACAATAAAAGTTTCGTAATACACTTATTTACAAGTAGTTATTTATTTGTAAGATTATTGCGGTAGATGGTGAGGCAATAGAGAATCATGCTAGGGCTTGTCATAATCTGCATAAGCCTGTATTTGACGCGGTGTTCTCGAGTAGTATGATTATAAAGACCTATAAATGGGCCTTGTTTGTTATTATCGATTAATAATTTTACAATGGTTATTTCATGCCCTTCACGACATGAAAAATTAAAATCTTCCAATTTAAAGGCATGTTCGCTGCCGTATGCATCTTCTAAAAAAACATTAATTTGCTCTACACTATTAATTTCGATGTTAGAGGAATAAGCATATCTATCGGAGTAAATGGTACCACCTCCAACGGTTTTGGCCAATGTTTTCACATCCAACACCTATCCTTTAAGCCATTGAAATTTAAAGTTTTTGTTGCTTATTTCAATTCGCTTTTCTCCAATCATTCTTTATTTTTTATTTTTCATAAACCAATTGGTCATAAAAAGACCAAATTCTCAATCTTTAACCTCCGTGAATTTCCCTTCCTCATAGATAAAGATAACTTCATCGCCTAATTTAGTATCGGGGTCTCCCCATGTGGTATCCCATAGACCTTCAATTTTAAAGACGAACTGATTATTGTAAAGTAACTTCTGAAAACTAAGGTATCTTACATATTTACTCCCTACATTGGCATCTATGATTGGTATATAATCTTTATTTTCTACCTTAAATACCAAAAAACTAAATCCCGCCCAATTTGCTCCAGAGTCGGAACTCATTACAGTATATTCCATTAAAACTTCATCAGTAAAATCCCCATCTATGTCCTGAAATTGGAATTTGCTCAAATAGGACCTCGTTTCTGGATTCGAAGTATGGATTTGAAAGGCCATAATAGCATCCACATCATTTTGGGTTTTAATTGGCAGATGCCTGTAATCCCAAGGGTCAATTTCCTCAATACCTTTCAATATCTCATTATCATACACCTTTTCCCCATCATCCAATTCTTCCGAGACTTCTTCGATTTCCTCCTTTTCTATTTTTTCTGTGCGCTCTACCGCCTCGATTTCTTCATTAATTTTGGCATTATCCTTTTCTTTTTCGAAATTCGAATTTTGGTCCGTTCGTAAATGTTCTGGTACTTCCTCTACGGTTTCCGGTTTTTGCTTGCAGTTCAAAAGAGCAAGTAGCATTATAAAATAAAAAATATATATTTTCATTTTTTTAGGATTATTGTCTATTTTTCAATTCCTGAAACCCCATTATCCATTGCTGATTCGAGCGGAACGCATTCAAGAACCACAGGAAAGGTAATTTTGGAGGTGACCGAGTATTTGTCACCAATCATCTTTTATTTTATTTTTTCCTGTCAATTCACGATTGATAGACTTGAAAATTGAATCAAGAAACGCGAAACCCTTTTCGTTATAAGCAGCTTGCTCATTTCTAGTCTGACTTCTTAATTGTTCCGTAAACATCTTGTCATTCAATAATGTTTGTGGATCTTTAAGTGTTAAATTCGAATAGGTTAGTTTGTAACGACCTTCCTTAAATTCTAACTGAATAGTATAAGGAAGGACTGAAGTCCCCCATTTGTTTAATGGTTCAACACCATAAATTTTGATGAACTCGCCCTTAACATTTGAGATGATTGCCTCTTCTGGGTTTATAAAGGTCTTGTTAATCCATATTAATGCACGATTATAGAGATTTTCTTTACTTACACCTGGAGCTTGGTAAATAATGGGGTTGGGAATCAATTGGTAATTCTCATCAAAGCCAAATTTTATAGTTGTTTTTGATGTTAATCCTGATTCTTCTTTTGAAGCTTGCGGAACTGTCGTTTTTACTATTTTTTCCGAGGTGGTCACGGTTTTGTTGTTGACGGTATTGGGTATTCCATTTATTTCATAATACCGATTTTTGGCTCGCTCGTTAAAAAGAGTCTCTATGATTTCTTCCTTCAAGTCTGGGGTTTTGTGGTGATATTCTTCCCAAAGTGCATCCCACTTCGCAGAGCCGCCTTCTTCGTTATGTGAAAAGTTTGACTCTTTAAGAAACTTTAGATAGATTGTACGCTGGTATTCACTGTACTCTTTCCGTAGCAATACAATAGCTGAAATCTGTTTCTTATCACAAGGCTCTTTACACATCGCCGTTTGAGCAACGTCCATAAGAACATCTAACGCGGCCACTTGTTTGACATAGGTATCAATATTGTCAGTTCCTTTAATGTTCAAAAGAACGTTGTCGGAGGTCGGCATATCGTAGAGATCCGGATTAACTTGCGCAGGTGCAGCTACACCTAAAAAAAGTAGTAATAGCCATAAAATTCTTTGTTTTATCATAACATTATTTCTAAAGTTTATGTTTTTCTCCAAGGTATAATGCGCTCCAAAACCCAAATTGCCTCTAAACCTACCTCATTACAAAAATCTAGAGGTATTTCTGCATGCAAGTGATTATGCGCATTTCATCCGATCAAGTGTTATGTTATTATCATTATTTCAACAACCCTCTTATTCGGTCCCGGTTAAAAGTATCACCTAATGATTCATAAATATTCATCAATGTTTGGGCAGATTGCATTGCATTTTTATCGATCTTAAAAGCAGCTTCCAGATAGGGAATGGCTTCTTTAAAAACTTGTTTTCGAAGTTCTTTCAATTGATCATACCGCTTATTGTCTATATCGGAACTCCCTAGACCGTTCATTTCATCAATAAGAACGCCTTCTTTCTCAAGTATCAACGCCGCCATATTCGTCAGGGCATTAACATAAGTTGGGTCCAATGCTATGGCTCTATTATAAAATGCTTTGGCACCTTCCAAATCACCAGAATCTGCCGTCACAACACCTAAATTATAGTAATGATTAGGGTTGTTGGGCTCTAAGCGGGTAAGGTCGTTTAGGAGTTTGACAAACATGTCTATGTCCTTAAAATGCAAATACAGACTGGCCTCATTTTTGATGAAATCGGCATTGATATCTTTAGGATGGTCACGCCTTACTGTTTTCATGAAATCCAAAGCCGTTCCCTTTTTATTTTGAGCAATATATACCTCGGCAATATTATTGTAAATGGATGTCCTGGTTTCTTGGTCCAATGAACTAATTCCATTGCCTAGTAGAAGCAAATAGTTATTGAGGGCTTTCTCATAATCTTCAAAATAGTGATAGATCTGGGCAATATGATTTAGAATCACAGGTTTTTTGGATTCAGATTTTTGAGTGAGCGGATCCCTGTAAAGACCGATTTTTAGCACGGAGTCCCTCATTTTTTCCGGCATCATCTCCATTTCCCCCGTTTTCTTGTTGACAGCCATATAATCTATAATAACACCATTGAACCCCATATTTATTAATTGTGTATAATAGGTAAGAGCACGTTTATAGTCTTTCCCTTTTACTGCACTCTGGGCAGCATGAAATAGCCAAAGTGTATCTTTTGGAACTAACCGGTAGGCGGCTTCCAATTTTTCACTGGCAGCCAAATAGTTACCGTTACTATTGTCTTGTTGCGCCTGTTCTACCAGTTCCAGAGCCTTTTTGGAAGCATCCACTACTTTTGGATTTTTAGAATCTTGTGCTACGATAGCTGTGGAAACCGCCAACAGGGATGTAACTGCCAGAAATATAATTATTGTTTTCACGATATTATTTTTTCGAGATAATCTTCAAATACAACAAGCCTTTTAGTGAAATCTGGAAAAGTTCACGAATAAGACCATAAATTAAGGGAGCAAAATAAGTAATGACCAGTACGCTCAGAAAACTCCCAAAACCGCCGGTAAAGGAATTGGTCCCAGCAATGATTGCGATAATTAAACCCACAGGGTATATGATGACAATTATGGCGTCAAAAATGCTAATGAACCATGTGTACAACGGGAAATCCGATGACAAAACACTTTCCTCAGAATCGTCTGCATCCGCATTGGATAAATGGGCCAGCGCATTTTTGTAAATTTTTAATGGCAGGGTAAATGGTTTGACAATGATGAGCTCCAATACTTTTATCAGCACTTTTCCGAAATCGATTTCTTGTGATTGAAGAAGTTGTTTTGTTTCCATGATTTGATTGTTTAAGTTGATTTTTATTATATAATAAATATTAAGGCTCGATTACAATCTTACCATTTGGACACCTCTCCTTTTACAATCATAAAAATACCTTCCTCGTTGATGTAGCCTTGCGTTTTATCCGATGAATTTTTGGATTTATCAAAAATTGCAAATGCGAGTTTCGATACGGGGTCAAAATTGAAATGATTGCCCGGTGAGAATTTACCATAGATCGCACGACCATTATCTACATCGATAAATCCATAGTTTCGGACATCATGAATCGAGTCAAAATAGAATTTTATTTTATTTGGACTTCCTGAACTAAGATATACGCTTATTAGTGTAGTAGGTAGTTCAACATCAACAGAACCTTGTCGCACATCTGTTATACCAAATAGTTTTAAAAATTCTTCTTTGGAATAAGTCTTTCCTTCCTTATCTCTTATTTTTTCATTTTGGCGTCCAGTAATTGCTATGGTATAACCATTATAATACGGACCATAGTAACTGCTATTAGTCTCTGTGAAAACAATTTCCCCTTTTTTGTCAATAAATGAATATTTATGCAACACGTCATGGTAATAAACCTTTGCTAGACCATTGCTAAACCGTTCAGGCCGCCTACTGAATTGTAGGGGTGTTAATGGTTTCCCGTTGGTATCGATATAACCGTATTTCATTTCCCCGAACTCATTTTTCGCTCCTACAACTGCAATGCCCTCCGAAAAAGGCATTGCAAAATCAAAAATGGCATTAACTACAATCTTATTTTCAATGTTTTTATAACCGTATTTATAATTATTGGCAAATAAAACCCGCCCATTATATAAAATGGCATCTTCGGAGGAGGAAATTGGACCTAATTCAGTCAATGTATACTTATTTCCCTCCTTGTCCACAAAAACATAAGTGTAACTATTGGATTTTATGGTTTTTAACCTCAAATAGTCGCCAATCACACGGCCGCCGTCTGTAACACCATAAAACTCTTGGAGATCTATGTATTTCCCTTTTGAATTTACAAACCCTGTCCCTTCTTTGCTAGAAAAGGCCTTATTTAGCAAAAAGAACCCATTCATTGATTTGTTTTGATAGTAATTAAATTGAAATTTATTAAAAGGAACTATAAACTCCCCTTTGGAGTTGATCAATGCCGTAGAAGTTCCTTTCCTGACAATAGCTGCTCCATCGTAAAACGGAAATAATTCATCCACATCCAAGACTACGGCATCGGGATGTACATCGCCAGGCTTTAATGAGTTAGGATTGCTAAGAGCAAGATTGGAAGTTTTTTTGTTAACACTATCCGTTCCAGTATTTTTTGTGTCTTTCGCAGTTTCAGTCTTCTCCGAATTGGAGTCCTCCGAATTGCCCTGAGTGTTTCCTCCTTGATTTTCTGTTTTGTCCTTATCTTTCTTTTGAAAGATTTTTTTGAAGAGTTCCGCCCCTTTTTCAACGCTCTCGCCAGTCTTTTCCACATCTTTTCCGACACGTTCAATTTTTCGTCCCGTAGTGCTTTGGGCAATAGGTGTGTTTGCCGTTAAAGAAAGCGATGTTATAGCGATCATTAAAATTTTTGATTTCATAATCCACCTTATAACTTATTCAATACAATATTTACCCATAAAGCCTCCGCCATCCAGACAACCATCTTTTGTAATGATTAGTAGTTGTGTTTGACCTGCAGTGGTCAACTTTACCTTTCCGTCCTCAACCGTGTATTCCACTTCAGCAGGACTCCCCATAAAAACCATTTCGGCCTTTCCACCGGATTTTATGGTAATCGATTCAAAATGTGCTTGACCTACTGATTTATATAAGCCTTTTTTAACGTCCTCACATGCGCATAATACAAGTGCACCAAGAGCAAGTATTATCATCGTTTTTGATTTCATGTTGTTTGTTTTTATACAGTTAATTAGTTTTTGATTATTCCTTACAATATTTACCCATGATAAAACCACCGTCCAGACAACCCTCGGTATCAATATTTAGTACTTGTGTACCCATGGCAGTGTTTATCTTTACTTCGCCTCCCACTTTTTCATATTCCGCCTCTACGACGGATCCCAAAAAAATTAGTTCTACAGTGTGTTTTGAGGTAAAAACAATTTTGTCGAAATGAGATTGGTCAGCACCCACATAAGTACCTTTCATTCGATTGCAACTGCCCAAAAACAAAACCCCCAGCAAAAAAAACATCAACATAATAGGTTTCATCGTGTATTGTTTATGATGTATAAATCTAGGTTCTAAAAAAGGAAATGACAATGACCGATTATTATATGCGCCGTTCCATTTATTTTTTGCGAAGATTGGAGCAATAACTGTGAAAATTTTATTAACTTTCACAGTACCAGACTAATCTACTATTGACTTCCTCCATAATAAAGAACAATATGAGGAAATTCACTTGTACCTTTTTGTTGGGTTTTCTGGCCGCAATTTGTTTTTCGCAACAAAAACAAATTGATTCCCTTGAACAGTTGTTGTTGAAAAATCCGCAACAAGATACCGTTCGCTTAAACTTACTTATCAACCTCTCTTATGACTATTATGCATTTAACCCGGATAAAGGCCTTGAGCGGGCCAACGAGGCCATAGAACTGGCATTGCGCTTGCAGCAAACGAAAAAGTTGGCCTCGGCTTATCAGCACAAAGGGCATAACTATTCCTCTAAGGGACAGGATACCATGGCCTTGGAAATGTACGATAAGGCTATAGATGTTCATAAGAAGATCGATAACCACACTGGGGTTGCCCGTACCACTTTTAATAAAGGTCTTATTTATTTTGGATGGTCCGATTATAAGCGATCGACTGATGCCTATCTCAAGGCCTACAGTGTTTTTGAGCAGGAAAAAGACAGTTTTTTGATGGCAAAAATGTTAAACTCCATTGGCATCAACTATATGTATGTATCAGATTATCCAAAAGCCATTGCACGATTTTTATCAGCTACAAGAATCTATGATAAAATAGGTACTACAAATGGAATTGAATATGCCAATATTCAAAACAATATTGGCCTGGTATATAAGCGATTGCAGAAATTTGACAAGGCACTCGCATACTTTGAAAAAGCGTTAGATCTTTATCAAAAAATTGACAATAAACACCAAACGGCGCAGGCATTGGGCAACATAGGCAATGTTTACGATAATTTGGGAAAATCGGAAAAAGCAATCAATTTACAACAGCAGGCTTATAAAATCAATAAGAGCATAAGCAATAAAAGAGGTACGGCCAGCAATTTAATCAATATGGGTATTGCCTACACCTCATTATCACAATACAACAAGGCACTGGAGTATCTTAACCAAACAAAAATTATATATGAAGAATTGGGCGACCTCGTAAATCTTGGAATAGTTCATTCCTATTTAGGGGAAAGCTATTTGAATTTGGTTGATGATCGTTTGCCGATAGGCGACCGATATGAAAAGGCCATCACTCACTTTAAAAAAGCATTGCAATTGGCAGTACAAACTGGATCGAAGGAAGATCAAAATGTGGCTTGGGAAAATTTGGCCAAAACTTATTTTCAAATGGGAAGATATAAAGACGCCTTTGATGCAAAGTATAGGGCCAACGATTTACAGGATAGTATTCGTTCATCGGAAAAAAGGGAGGAAATAGCCCTTTTGGAAATGCAATATGAATTTGACAAAAAAGAAGCCTTATCCCAAGCTGAACATGAAAAGGAGCAGGTATTGGCACAAACCCAAATAGAACGGCAAAAATTTATTAAAAAGAGCACTATTTTGGGGGGAAGCACTCTGATGCTGGCTACTATAGCTGGTTTAATCCTTTATAAGCGAAGACGGGATATCTTAACTGAAAAACAAAAAGCGGAGTTTGATACAGTGGTAGCCGAGACCCAGTTAAAAGCACTAAGGGCACAAATGAATCCACATTTTATTTTCAATTCTCTCAATTCCATCGGCGATTATTATTCTAGAAATGACAAAGATTCGGCCAACAACTATTTGTCACAGTTTGCCAAATTAATTAGGCTGACATTGGAGAATTCTGAAAAAAAGGAAATTCCACTTAGCGAAGATCTTCAATTATTGGAGCTATATCTGGAGGTAGAATCAAAGCGAATGGTAAATAAATTTACATTTGAGATTAAAATAGACCCCGCCTTAGATCCTGATAATGTTTTAGTTCCTCCCCTAATCCTTCAACCCTTTATAGAAAATAGCATTTGGCACGGAATTTCAAAAAAACAAGGGAAAGGACATATATTGATCCAGATAAAAAAAGAGGACCAATCTATTATATGCAGCGTGGATGATGATGGGGTTGGACGAAAAGCTTCCGTTGCCATAAATGAAAAAGAAGGGAAATCCATGGGCATGAAAATCACCAAAAGCAGAATTAATATTATAAACAAGCAAAAAAACTCCAATGCAGATATAGTGCTTATTGACAAGGCCGATAATATGGGACTTCGCGTCGAAGTAAAACTTCCACTGGAAAAACTTTTTTAATAATGATCAGGGCTATAATTATAGATGACGAACTCCATTGTATAAATAGGCTAACCGAGCTTGTGAAACCGTTGGAAAATGTAACGTTAGTAGGCGCCTATACTTCAGTGGAGGAGGGCTCACATGCCATACTAGCTCTCGCTCCTGATCTAATTTTTTTAGACGTCCAAATCAATGATAAAACCGGTTTTGATCTTTTAGAAAAGGTTGGAAAAAAGGATTTCGAAGTAATTTTCACAACGGCCTTTGATACGTACGCCGTTCTGGCTTTTAAATTCAGTGCTGTGGATTACCTTTTAAAGCCAATAGACGCTGATGATTTGATACAAGCTCTGGAAAAAGTAAATGAAAAATTGGACAAGAAAGATTTTGAAAAGAAGGTAGAGACATTACTGAGTAATTTAAATAAAAAGGACATACACAAAAGAATAAGTATCCCAACCTCCGAGGGACTCATTTTCATAGAAGTTTCGGAAATTGTTCGATGCCAATCGGACGTTAACTATACCAACATTTTTTTGAACGGAAACAAAAAAATTACGGTATCCAAAACCCTAAAATCTTTTGAAGCCTTGCTTTCCAATTGTAATTTTTTTAGAATCCATAATTCCCACTTAATCAACCTTGAATGCATTAGCAAATACACTAAGGGCAAAGGAGGCTATGTCACTTTGGTTGATGGTACATATTTAGAAGTTTCCACTAGGCGTAAGGAGGAATTTTTAAAACGATTGGCTCATTGACATTCTACCGCAATTTTGGTCTTTTGGTCTAATGTTAATTATAGTAGACCCTCAGTACCCAACTGTGACTCAATTGTAATTTAATCCTATAAACCAGTGGGTTTTGTATTTCTGTTTCCGCAATTAGTAAAACAAAAAAAAGGAACAACAGTTTCCCATTGTTCCTTTTGCAACTAAACTAACTCAAATTTTTATATGTTGGGCAAAGCCCTAAAATATCTTTGTCTTTTAGCGGTATACATCCAAAATATAATCGTCACACAAAGTGTTATGGAGGCCCCACCTATATATGCCAAATTATTGGCCAATTTAAACCCTTCAGGAGCAATTAAAATGTAGGTACTACAGACCATGGTCATAAAAATCGCTGGTAAAAAAGTTACCCAATAGGCTTTATTATTATACATAAGATAGGCCGTAATGGTCCAAAGCACCACAGTGGCCAAGGTCTGGTTGCTCCAGGCGAAATAGCGCCATATTATACCAAAATCTATCTGGGTAAGCGCGAAGGCGATCACAAACAATGGTAAGCTCAAGTAAAGCCTATTTTTTATCTTCTTTTGATATGTTTTAAACACGTCCGCGAGAATCAACCTAGCGGACCTAAAAGCAGTATCTCCAGAAGTAATAGGTGCCGCTACTATACCCAACAAGGCCAAGACCCCTCCTACACTGCCCAACATGTTTAGCGTTATCTCATTGGCGGCCCAAGCTGCATTATTGTTATTGGCCAACATTGCACCGTTGAGGGATTCCACGTTACCAAAAAATGTCATTGCCGCTGCGGCCCAGATCAGGGCCACAATACCTTCGGTTATCATGGTACCATAAAAAATCTTTCTCCCTAAGGTCTCATTCTTCATACAACGTGCCATCAAGGGGGATTGTGTGGCATGGAACCCTGATATGGCACCACAGGCAATGGTCACGAACAGTATGGGGAATAATGGTGTTTCAGATGGACTGATGGTCATATTGCTCAAATTGGCCGGCACAATTTCCGGGATGTGGTAGTCCCCATATAAAAGTGCAAACAGCAGCCCAATGGCCATCAAAAGCATGGCCATACCAAAAATGGGATAGAGCTTGCTTATCATTTTATCTATGGGCAAAAGTGTGGAGAGAATATAATAGACCAAAATAATGCCCACCCAAACCCATAGGTTCCACATATTCCCGGTCATGCCATCAATGATCTTGGCCGGTCCCATTAAGAATACCGTGCCGACAAAAATCAAAAGTATTATGGTGAAGTAGCGCATAAAATGCTTCATCCTTGGACCTAGGTATATACCCACTACCTCACTAATACTAAGTCCGTCGTGGCGCACAGAAAGCATGCCTGAAAAATAGTCGTGGACAGCTCCTGCAAATATACTTCCCAGCACGATCCATAGAAAAGCGGCAGGTCCGAACATGGCACCGGCTATTGCTCCGAATATAGGGCCAAGCCCAGCAATGTTCAGAAATTGAATAAGAAAAATTCGCCATGTAGGCAAGGGCATAAAATCCAC
The DNA here is from genome assembly GCF_023015865.1 of Arenibacter sp. F26102. Lineage (GTDB taxonomy): Bacteria > Bacteroidota > Bacteroidia > Flavobacteriales > Flavobacteriaceae > Arenibacter. The sequence continues at coordinate 144,308 of NZ_JALKBC010000015.1, forward strand.
ATCATCCTGTAATCTTATGGCCGGAGTGGGACGATCTTTCTCCACTCCAAATATTTTCTCAACGAATTTTCCGTAAGTGAAATAGCCTAGGATTAAAACCGCTATGGAAACTATAAATGAAATCATGTACGATTTTTTTTTTACTCTACTATCTGACCTTTAGCAACCAGAACTCCTTTTAATTTATTATAATCCACATCTTGAACCATTGTATTTTCATCGATTGGTTTTTCTTTGCAGGAAAATATGAAAGATATCAATATCAACAGCACCGTTAAAAACAGTATGATTTGCCCATTATTTTTCATTAGTTTTCATTAGTTTTCTATTTTTCTGAGACTGTTTCAGTAATAATATCACGTAATTCTTTACGTAATTCCTCTGCCAAGTCACTATTCTCGTTGATTAAGTTTTGCGATTCTGATTCATCCTCCACCAGGTTGTATAATTGTCCTTCTAACTCATTATTATCTGGCTCGATGTATTTCCAATTTCCCTTTCGAAAACCCATACGATTATTTGAAGATTGAACCACCACCGATTCTCTAATATTTTTTTCTTCTCCCATAAGATTCATAGATTGGTCATAACTATCTACTGCAGCAGTACTGGGTAGTTCATACCCTATAATCGAACTAAGGGTTGCAACAACATCATTTAAGGCAAAAATCTTATCTGATTTGATACCTGCTGGAATCTTATCGGGCCATTTTGCAATAAAAGGCGTTCGAACCCCACCTTCCCAAATTGTCCATTTGGAACCTCTTAGATTACCGTTAGGGTGATGTTCATTTTTATCAAGGCTTTTTCCTTTGACATCTGATAAATTGTTACTTGGGTTTGCATTGTCAATGTGAATTCCTGTTCTCTCAAATTGAGACCCGTTATCACTAGCAAAAAAGATTAAAGTGTTTTCTGCTTGCCCTAAACTATCAAGTGTGCTTAATATCTCTCCAATATAGCTATCTAACTCAGACACATAATCACCATATAGACCCGCTTCTGTGGTACCTATAAATTCGTCACTAACCGATAATGGCACATGAGGAACATACGGAGCATAATATAAAAAAAACGGATTTTCATTACCTGCTTTAGATCGCTCATTTAAAAAACCAATACTTTTTTTAGTGATACGTTTAAGGTATTCATTGGCTGGTATAATTTCGATATGATCTTTATTTTCAGCCGAATCTATATTATAAAATTCATGTTGTAAAGCAGCAACTATATTATTTCCCTCCATAACCCAACATTCACTTGCGCAACTAAATCCGTACCAGTTTTCAAAACCATTATCAACAGGACCATCGCTTATTGGTTGTTGTAGATCAATGTTCTTACCATTATTCTCCGCCTTAAATTTACCGAAGCCAGCAGGTTTAAGACCATCTAAAGTAGGAAATCCAGCCCCTAAATGCCATTTGCCAAACCCAGCAGTAGTATACCCTACCTCCTGTAACATCTTTGGGAGTGTTAATTGACCCTCATCTATCATAGAGGGTTCATAATTTGATAAAACACCAGATTTTTTCCAACTTCTAAATGGGTATGTTCCTGTCATCAATGCATATCTAGACGGCGAACAAACTGAAACAGGGCAATACGCATTGGTAAAACTGATACCTTCAGAAGCCAATTTATCCAAATTGGGAGTAGGAATAAGAGATTTATCATTATATGACCCTAAATCTCCATACCCAAGATCATCTGCCAGTATTAAAATAATATTAGGTAAGGCTTTTGGCTCCTCTTTCAGGTTTGCACAGGAAACAAATAACAACGTACCTAGTATTACAATAGGATTTATTAAATAGCTACTACGGTTTAAATATTTGATTTTTTTAATATTATCTAATGATGGTAAATTCATGGAACAGTTATTTAGAAATTCTTGATTTATTCAAGACGTTGGCCATTTTTCAATAAGATGGATTTTAAACTCTCATAGGAAACATCTTGAACTGAAATTCCGGAATCGATTGCTAAGGAGGCTGCGGTTGCAGCAGACTCTCCTAAAACCATAAATACAGGTTCCATTCGTATAGATCCAAATGCAATATGAGTAGAGCTAAGACAAACTGGAACAATTAAATTTTCACATTCTTCTTTTTTAGGCACCAACGATTTATAACTAATAGGGAATGGATCAAACCCATGTGCTTCAACATTGCCTTCATTTTGGACATAACCGTTAGCATCTACGTAACGTTGTACGTTGTGCGAATCCATTGTGTATGCAGCCATCCCAATGACATCCTCTGCCTCTACCAGACCCTCACAATTACGCTGTGTCATAACATAATCGCTAATCATTCGTCTAGCCTCACGAATATATAATTGTTGTTGCCAACCATCTTCTCTTTCAAATTCATCCTTTGTAGTGCCCCATCTAGAGGCCTCATCACGCACTTCCTTCGGAATCCTCGGGTGATTGGCCAATGTCCACATTAAGCCCATCTGGTAGTTTCGATGGTCTTCGATGATTTTTTCCCTCTCAGCATATGAAGCTTCTGGATAGTTATAATTTTTTCCTATATAATCAGTTGAGAAACCAAATCTATTATTAGAATCGGTCTTGCGATTTGGCATACTGGAATTTATTAATGGTAATAAAGGACCATCTTTATAGTACATGTCACGTACCGCCCCCTTGCGAGCTTCATAATTTCTAAAAAGAAGCTCATAATCCAGTTCTTTATAATTCGTAGGTTTCAAAAACGGAATACGATTATCTGGATGGTCAGTTAAACACATTCTAAAACAATAAGCCTGAATCTTATTGTCCCCATCTCCTTCAACACCAGGTTTTTCATTTACATTGGGTAAAAGTCCGCTCTCTGGATTTCCTTTAACTATGTAGGGATCTACTCTTGGTATAAAATTGTGGTTAGCAGCATTTTTAGAAATCAAATGGGTCAAAGATATGTTATAATTGTTCGGTTGAACTCCATTTAGAGTTTCTCCGTATTCCTCGTTGCCCTCACGACCTATGGCATAACTAACTCCAGCTGTGGCTAAGAGATCACCTTCATAAGTTGCATCAAGGAATACTTTGCCTACAAATTTCTTCCCACTTTCCATTGTAATCGATACTATCTTCCCATCAACCTTTTTTACACCCGAATCCCTATTCAACCTCTCGTTATATATAACCTTAACCTTCTCTTGAGTCATCATATCATGATAAACAGACAATGCTGCTGAGGGCTCAAAAGTCCACATGGTAGGTTCCCCCTTTTCCGTCCGTGTTTGACCACCATCTTTGTATTCAGACTGCTGTTGCCATTTCCAATTTGTTGGGTCATCATAATATTTTTTGATGTTCTCATAAAACTCCCTAGAGATACCTCCAATTGCTTGCTTATTACCTATATCTGTTTGTCCCAATCCACCAGTGGTTAGCCCCCCGATCCGATGGGTAGGTTCTATTAGAACAACAGATTTGCCCATCCTACTACTTTGAATAGCAGCTGCTATCCCGGCAGAAGTGCCTCCATAAATAACGATATCGTATTTTTTTGTTTGACCGTTTGATAATTGAACGGTCATGAATAACAAAAGTAAGCCTAGTATTTTTTTCATCTTTCTCTTAATTGTTTATATTATTGATACCCCATAAAGGATATTACAGGCTCGTAATAAAACGGTAATAATTCCTTTTAAATTGGGGGTAATTAGTATTAGGAATATATTTTACATGATTATTTACCTTAAACGTTAAATCCTAGTGCCAAACGTTCATTTGACGGGTGAACTTTCACTATCAGGGAAATCTAAATTAAACGGGCTATTCCTCTTCTTTGTATCCGATTACGACCGTATTCTTATTCTGGAAGACAAAATTAAGTCCATACGTTTCCTTAAAATATTCCAAAATATTCACCAAGGGTTCGCTACCAAAGCTGGCGTTAAAGATTTCCTTGGCAAGCTCCGCATCATTATTAATAATCTTAACGTCATAATGTCGCTCCATTTTTTTGAGGATATTTTCAAAGCTCATATTCCTGAACACCAGATCACCCTGCAACCATGCAATATAGGGGGCCACATCTACATCCTGCACTTCAATGTTGGAGTCTCGCTGCCAGAGACTTGCTAACTGACCGGGCTGCATAATAATGTTTTCCTGTGTGTTATCTTGGATCGCCAGTTGTACAGACCCTTCTACCAATACCACACTGGTCTTCAAGTCTTCCGGATAGGCCGAAACATTAAATTCGGTTCCCAGAACATCGATTTCGAGATTCTCAGCCGCCACTTGAAAAGGACGACTATTGTCCTTAGAGACCTTAAAAAAAGCTTCTCCCGTCAAAAAAACCTGGCGATTGCCCGTTTTCGAAAAATTAACTGGATATTTTAAAGAGGAACCAGCGTTCATAAAAACCCTACTTCCGTCGGACAAGTTGAGCTCAAACCGTTTTCCATAGGGAACACGCAAGGTATTATACACAAGTTCCTTAACAACTTTATCCTTCTTCTGATAGGTAAGTTTCCTACCTGTTTGTCCGCCGATCACTTCCCCTTCCTTATCTGTAAGTCGTATTTGGCCATCCTCTGAAAGCACTTCTACCTTCCCATCTTCCCGTTCCAAAATAATGGAATTTTGGGTGGCGATGGGAGTCTGTACTTGCTCAATTGCCTCTGGAGTCTTGTAGAGATAAAGCGAGACACCGAGCAGGCCAACAAAGATAGCCGCTGCAGCCCACCAAAGGTTGGGTTTAGGTGGTCTTGGAGGAAGCTCACGTACCTGAGCCTTCCCTATCTTCGCACTTATCTTTGCAAAAAGGGCTTCCGCCTCATCTGCATTCGTAGTAAAGTCACCTGAACCGCTCATATTTAATACTTCCTGAACTTCGGGAAGCACTCCTTGATCCGGATTATCTTCGAAGTATTGCCGTAATATCTCAGTTTCCCTTGGGCTACATTGATTATTGGCGAACTTCAACAACAATTGTCTTATTTGGTGATCTTGTTCCATAACCTAAAGGTTTTTATACAATACAACGAAACCGCTATCGACTACTATTCCCACTGTTCTAATTTAATATGATTTTAACAAATTTAAGACTTCTTCCCTATATCCTGAAACTATTACGATAAGACCCCAATACTCTATGGAAGGAATTTATCTAAGAGAATTAGACCCGGTCACTTCCTCTAATATTGCTTCTGCCACCTCGGGAAATAACCAGAACGTGTTTTCTCGATCGAACAGGGCAAATTCATTCTTGTTCCCGTTATCCCACCAAACGGGACAGATTCCCCTAGTGGCACACCCAGTGGCATAGAAACTTGAATGGGTCAATCGCCCATCTGGATTCTGATGATCGGTTGCCCCCCATTCTCCCATCACCACGGCCTGCCCCTTGACGATAAAATGATCGTAGATCTTATTAAATTCAAGATCTAGCGCCTTTTTTTCGTCCTCTGTTCCCCAAGTGGTATCCTCACCCGAAAGGCAAAAGGTATAGGGAAAATAACTGTGAAGGGAAACCAATACATTCTTGTCGTTGTTGGGAATACGGAAATCGTTCAAGGCTTCAGGCCGGGTAGAAGCGGCATAAGTGGACACCATAAGTTTCCTGGTTGCATTGTTGCCCCCTGTAGCCCTAATAGCATCTACACTCACCTTATGGTACTGGTTCACCACTTCGCGCCCTTCGGCCGTACCCCCTTTCCATTCTTCGGGCGACCCCTCGTGACGGGGTTCATTAAGCGTTTCAAAAATAAGATAGTCTCCATACTCCTTGAAATGCTCGGCAATTTGCGTCCACACCTCTGCCAGTTTCATCTTAACATCTTCGGCCTTGTCATAGGTGGGAATTATCCAAGGGTCATCGTGGTGAATATTGATGATCACGTACATCCTATTGGCAAAAGCGTAATTAGCCACTTCCTCTACCCGATCAAGCCATTCGGCCTCGATTAAATAACCTGGGGCCTCCCCCAGGTGAAACCGCCAGGTGACGGGCAACCGTAGGGTCTTAAATCCAATTCTTGCGATTTCATCGATCATCTTTTGGGTCGTCCTTGGATTGCCCCATGCCGTTTCATCTATATCTTCGGTATCCAGGGCATTTCCGAGATTCCACCCAGCACCCATATCGGCTACAAACTCCATTGATGGCAAATTACGCATCCCCGTATGGGCCGTCCCAGAATTGCCCGATTCTGTTTTATGTGCGCTACAGCCCACCATCAGCAAAATTGCCAGCAGAAATACCGGTCCTCCTAAAAAATATAATAACGTTCTATAGGGGGCATCCCCTGTATTCCTATTATTTTGTGTGTAAATCAGATTTTTCATGTATGTTTTATCCATTTTAATTAACAAACAGTTCTCATATACCCAAACCCTATCTACCCGGAAATAACTGGGGTAGGTAGCCTTTCTAGGGTACAGTGTCCAAAGTATGCTAATCGCCCAATCCTAAGTACTTCTTTCCCATGAAATACACTTACAACTTTTCCAATTTCACGTATTGTATGACTATTCCGTTCGTTTGTTTACCGACATCGAGCAATATACGGGCGCCTGTAGTAGATGCTTTGCCCATTACAAACTCTTTCTCCTCGGTTACGTATTGGTCGTTATTGGAAAGCCATGCCCCATTTCCACCGCCGTCATAGGCCTGGTAGCTATCTCTACCGGTACCGTCTCCGACCGAAAAACTAAGCCAAAAATCGCCTTGTCCGACCATAGCCTTCATAGTTATGGTCATTTTGTATTTGGCCCCTTCCTCCAAAGGTAAAGAAGACCTCATAATCTGAACATCCCAAGATTTGGCTCCCAAAACAATATCCCTGGCCACCAAGACTCCATCTTCAGATTCCATCGAAAGCGACCCTCCCCCATTCTGGTTGGCTTTCCATCCATCAATTCCAGAGGAAAAATCAGATTCATAAATAATCTCCGATCCCAAGGGTATTGCTGCCGCCCCTGAATATCCGGGATAGGAAATAAGTATCTCCGTGGTACCGTCAACAAACGCCTCTCCATCAGCAGGGGTAGCCAAAATACCATAGGTGTCGAAATCAGCGGATGAGACCACTACATCCTCTCCCCCGTTAATCTCCAATTTTATGGAAAGCCCATTTAATTCAATTATCTCCCCATCCCTATATAGTGTTTTTTCAGGCTTGATTGCAACGGACATCCCGGTCACATCCAAAGGATTCACTGTAATGGGCAACATGGCCACTACCCCGGTAGCTTCGTGACGAATTTCAACAGCGGTATCCGACGCTTTTAGTTTATCCTCATTGGCGGGCATCGCCACAATCCCAAAGGCCTCGAATTCTATGTAAGGGATTTTCAATTCGGTTCCACTTACCAACGAATACTTAATAACGGCACCTTCCAATTTTAAACGATCACCTATTTCATAGTTAACCAAATTGGGTGGGGTAGCAATAGTGGCACTTGAGGGAGTGAACGCCTCCACTTGAACGGACTGCGTTGCGGACGCATTTGTGGAGACATAGGTGATTACCACTTCGGAATCCACTTCGGACAGCACCGTCCCGTTGGCCGGGGTTGTTTGGATTGTATTCCCAAAATCGGCAAAGGCCTTATCTTCCAATGACCCATCCTCATAAGCCAAGGACACGACCAGGTCGCCCAGATCAAGCTTTTCCCCGTTTACATAGGATTCCCGCGGTTTATTTTTTACCGCTACGCTCACCACGTTATTAGTCACGATAATAGACTGAATAAGCCCCTTTCCCGAACCCTTATGATTGATACTCAAGGATTGATTTGAAAAATCGAGCTCTGTTCCATTCGCGGGGTCTACAGTAATATTCTCCAAGCCAAAGGATGTAAAAGGAACTTGTACCTCACTGTCTCCCTTCTCAAGGGTGATGACCAAAGTGGTCAGGTCCAATTCTTCTCCAATTACATAGGCCACCTTAGGTAATGTTTTCATTGAGACCCCGGTAACGCCGCCCGCCATATCCTCCTTGTCCTCGCTACAAGAGACGAAGACCGATAGGAGGACTGCCACCAATCCAAATACCCATAAATGAACCTCCCGAAATATACATGTCTTTTTCATTTTCTAATCTTCCTTTAATTTAACTTCAAACTCCTCAAATATAGCCGTACGGTCACGGATGACCAATGTGTCCTTCACCGCATGGGTCTCGGCATTATCGGCATCAGTAAAGGTGTATTCAAGGTAAATGACATCCTTGGGTTTTCCTCCCCAGCTGTCCCCGTCCTCTACATACTTACCCGAACCGGTAATGGCATAGGGGTCCTCTTTAAAACTCGCTATGGAGCAGCTATTGTCCTCACTAAAGGTAAGCTCCATAACCACATTCCCGGGACTTGAATTATCGCCACGCCCAATTACATTTTGCAATGTGACCTTGTTACTACCCGACGTTTCCACCAAAATCACTTCATCATCTACGGTATATTGCTCATTATATTCCCTACCAATAATTGGCGTGCCATTGGTAATCATATCCAGTCCCCTTCTTAAATAATTACCATGAAACTTGTTCATAAACTTGATACCGAACAAAGTGTAATTTTTGGGTTCCACATCCCAATGAGCCGGATTTACCGGATCCGGACTGGAAATGCCCTCATAACTGAGCCCCGTATATAGACTGTCTATATTTTCTGCTTGGGTCATTCGCAGCGGAATCACATAATTGGTAGTATTCACCTTCCCAAAAGAAAGTGTATCACCAAAAAAAGCATCATGCAACTGTACCATTATAGGAGCTTTGGTGCCACCGATGGGTATTACCACAGGACTGGGTGTTTCAAAGGTGTAATAATTAGGTGGCAAGGCCTTTATGTTCTCCACATTGTCCAGCAGCCTATTATCTACTTCAAAGTGAATGCGCCGCTCTTCCTCGTTGCTATACACACCGGTCATAAGGGCCGTTATTGCAAAGCGATGCTTGTTGTCGTTCTCATTAATTCCTAAGTCGTACTTTCCCAGAATAAGGGTACGTGCCGGAAATTGATAGGGAAAATAACTACCTTGAATGTCGTAGTCGGGAAATTCCCAATCCGAATTACTACAGGATACTAGCACCGTGGCTATTAGAAATAAAACCCAATTTCTCATATACATACTAAGAAAATTTATAATTAAACATTTTTTTGATCGACCATAGTCTAGAGACATTCTTGGTCATTATAATTTATTTTAGGTTACCGGCATTTACCATCCCGCGTTTTGCTCCAAGGCATTAAACTTCACTATTTCAGCTTGGGGGATGGGCGCATAATTGGCATTGTCGGGATACACTCTAGGCTCTACCAAAAATTGATTGTAATTGGTCCCATCGAATCTAGAACCATTGACATCGTCAATATTATCAAGCATATTCCATCTTCGAAGGTCATAGAATCGGTGTCCTTCAAAGCAGAGCTCTAGCCTTCGCTCATTGCGGATCATATTGCGCATTTGATCTTTTGAACCAATGCTGGCCAAATAGGTGTCTCCAAGGTCCAATGCAAGGCCGGCCCGTTCCCTGATTGCAGCGATTATGCTGCGGGGCGACAAACCTCCAATGAAATAATCGGGGCCTCCGATTTCATTGGCAGCTTCGGCGAGCATAAGATACAGATCGGTATACCTTAGATAGACACTAAGCTTTTCGGAGGCCGAGATGCTCCCATCGGCACTAATGGTCACCTTTTGGTCCAACAACTTTTTCAGGTAGTATCCAGAACGGGTAGAACGGGATTGCACCTTATCTATCTCATCATTGCCGCCGCCTGTGCCGGTCCTAATCACCCTTCCGTTCAAATCGTTTCCATTGTACAGGATGTACCGTGCCAAGCGAGGATCTCTGTTTTCGAAGGGATTGGCAGGATTATAACTTGGATGGGAGGTTGAGAAAGGAGTACCATCCAACATGGGAAATGCGTCTACCAAATTTTGTGAAGGGTTCACCTGCCCGTTTCCGTTTAGTGAAGGAGGAAACTGGGCACGTTCTATCCATGTTTGCCAAAGCGAAACATTGTTTCTCCACAATACTTCAGGAAAGTTTCTCTGGCCAATAGGAAACTCGTAAAAATCATAATGGCCGTTGGGATCCATACCGGCTATACCGCCTATATCATTTAAAATCTCCGCAATGATATTTGCCGCATCCTGGTAATAATTACCCTTTCCGTCCAAAAACGCTGGACTCGCAGCCATAAGGGCCAACTTTGCCTGAAACGCCCGTATCACTCTCCCACTAATGCGCAGGTCTTGATCCGGTCCGAACACAAACTGGTATTTTTCACCATCAAAGGAATTATATTTTGCCGGGCGTTTAGCCAAGTCGCCGTCATAATCCATGGGCAAATACTCCAAGGCTTCATCAAAATCGGCATTAATTCTGGCCACGGTCTCCTCGAAACCCAATCTTGGAAGGTTAAAATCTGCATCATATTCCAAAAACTCGGAAATATAGGGTACGCCCAACAACTGGCCCGAAGCATCCCTCCCTCCGTGTTCCTGTAATATCCAGAAATGCCACAGTGCTCTCATGGCTATAGCCTCCCCGTACAGGCGTTGTTTAAATAATTCGTTGGTTTCCTCATCACGTTTCCAAACTACCTGATCTACGACTTCAACGAACTTATTGGCATAGAGTACTTTTTCATATTGGTTCCATCTGCTCGTAAAGGTATTTTGCGCATTCCATTCCCCTAAAGCCATACGACGGAAGCCGCTCAAATAATTATGCACCGCATCATCGGTAGCAACATCATTAAACGACAATTGGTAGATCAATCCTTCATAGGCATTGAGCAACACCCCTTCGGCAAAGGCCGGGTCGTAATTCAATCGTTCTTCACCCAACAAATTCTCATCTACAGGCTCTAGTAACGAACAGGCGGCAAAAGACAATGTCAAGCAGAAGGCCCAAGTATATTTGAATAATTTTTTCATGTCTAATCTAAATTATTTAGTTAAAACTTCATTCTAAGTCCCATCGAATAATAGCGATACAAAGGTCCGTTTCCCAATTGCAGCTCTCGGATCTTTTTGTTCTTGGAGAATTCTGCCAAGTTAGACCCCGCCACAAATAGGCTAACATCCTTCAACTTGCATTTCTCGACCATCCTTTTTGGCAAGTCATAGGTAAGTTGCATTCGCTGTACTTTAAAGTTGCTGTTGTCATACATCCAAAAGGTAGAGGTCTTCCCAAAGTTATTGGTATTGCCATTGGCAGAAAGCCTAGGAAAGGTAGCCGTATCGGCCGTGGCCTCTGTCCATCGTCCCAATGCCACTTCAGAATACATATTATCGCCCTGGGGCCGGTAATAACTACCGGACAGAATGGCTTCCGCCCCTAATTCGGCCGTCAAAAGGGCAAAGAGGGTAAACGACTTGTATTTTATACGGATGTCGGACCCAAAACTCCAAGAAGGGGTCCAATTACCGATCTCTACCATGTCCTGATCATTGACCACTCCATCGTTATTCATATCGGCATACTTAAGGTCCCCGGGATTCACATTGCCGTATTGGGTTGGAATGCCCGCCATAAGGGAACCGTCGGCATTAAAATCGTCTACCCCAAAGAAACCTAGGGACTCTAATCCCAAAATAGCATCGGTAGGGGTACCTATTCTGTATTGATATTCATCTTCGTATACTTCGTCAACCTTGGTCCTTTCCGAAGCGGTATAAAGTGCCCTAATCCCAAGATCCAGGTTTAGCTCCCCCACTTGACTGGAATAATTTAGGCCGACTTCAAATCCAGAATATTTATCCTTGTTAAAATTGGTATAGGGTCTAAACGAATTGTAATACCCAGGATATGGTGTAGCGGCCCTGATTACGCGGTCACTGATGATTGAGCGAAAAACATTGGTTTCCACCCATAGTTTTTTCAAGAAAAGCGCCTCAAATCCAAGGTTGTAGTCCGTACGCTTTTCATGGCCCAGGTTGTAGTTTTGGCCCAACTGAATTTTAGTGGACCCATTGCTAAAACTACCTCCATTAGTATCTCCCCATGAATACCCGCCCCCATTTTGATCATATATGGCATCGTATAAAAAGTAGCCAGGGATACCCAAGTCAGAAAAATTGACACCCATGGAAGACCTCAGTTTAAAATAATCTACCCAGGAAGACTCTTTGATAGACTGTTCTTCACTCAGCACATAGGCCATCCCCAGGGTTGGTGCAAATTTGCCTCTGTGACCTTTTGCCAACTTCACCGCATTTACATACGACGAACTCAAGTCTACCAGTAGTCTGTTCTTATAGCTATAATTGAGACCCAGGGCCACGTGACTATTTTTAGAGGACTGTTTTTCCGATTTTTGGTAAGTATTGTTAGCAAACCCTAACAAGGTTCCATCAAAATGATGGTTCTCCCCAAGTTGTTTCTTATAATTTAACAGGCCATAGAAACCGTATCTAATGGTAAAAAGATCGGTGCGCACACTCTCTACCTGATCCTTAAGGTCGTTATCCTTTACGTTTACAAGGTCAATGATTTTGTTCTCTTCGTTCCAAGTAGGCTCATACACGGCGTATTTGTTCCGAATGCTGAGATTGTACAAATTGTAAAAATCAAAACTGACAAAACTCTTGGCCGATAAGCCTTCTGTAATTGCGCTCAGGTCAAAATCAATAGTATTGTTCACCTGGCTCACCCGGGCCATATTGGTTTGGTAACCTCCCGCCACAATATCCGCCAGGGGTACATTGTCGTCATAGGCCTGGCTACCACCCAAAATATACCCGTTAAATTGGTTGGCCGCATCTACTATACCCGCTAGTTGTGTATTCCCTGTGGTATCTATGGCGCTCAACGGAAGTAAGGGCGAATACAAATTAGGCCTGAAGGAACCGCCCGCATTATACATATTGGTCAAAGTACTTCTAGATTGGTCAATAATTGACACTACATCAATACTACTTCTAATCCAATCATTTACCCTAAAATCAATGTTTCCCCGGACGTTGAACCTATTGTCGCCTTTATCATTCTCGTCACTTATGTCCTGTAAGCTGCGGTCCGATTTAAACCCTAGGTTGATATAATATCGAGTATCATTGCTCCCCCCTGAAAAATCGGCGTTCACGTTGGTAAAGGAGGCAAATGGCTTGAAATACTCGCCGCTATAAAAATCCACATCCGGGTATCTGTAAGGGTTACTCCCTGCCCGATAGTTTTGAATATCCTCATCGGCATACAACGCAGGCATTCCATCATTGGCACGTGCCTCATTGTACAGGTCCATGTAGTCGGCAGCATTGAGATACTTAGGCATACGAGAAGGTAATTTGATTCCCGAGCTGGCGTTAATATTGAATTGTTTAGTATTGCCTCCCCTTTTGGTGGTCACGACTATTACCCCATTGAACGCCATAGATCCATAAAGGGCCGTAGCGTTGAGATCCTTAAGCACGGTTATTTCCTCTATCTCCTCCATATTCAATAGATCGATATTTCGTCCGGGAATACCATCTACAACGATCAAAGCCGAACCCAGCCCACGAATATTATCACTCAACTTTAACCCGGTCAGCCGTCCGTTCAGAGCATCTCTGACCCATTGGGTGTTATCATATTTCAAGAAGTCCTGAGGTTTCACCGAAGAGAAAGACCCAACTATCTCCTTCTTTTTCTGGGTTTTGAACCCCATATTTACCTCTTCATCGTATGGCGACAAGATGGAGTCATAATTCGACAATTGAACGTAGGTGGAATCAATTTGCTGAGCAGTCAATGAAGCGGAAAACAACATGTAGAAGCATCCAAACAGGAAAGTTTTTGCATATATATTATAGTGCATCATATAGTTTTTTATTATCAAATAGTGAAATATAACAGTTGTTACCATCCTGGATTTTGAGGGAATCCTTCGTACAGTTCAGTATCGTTCTGAGGAAGCGGTAACCAGTAGTGTTTTTCATCAAAAACTTTGGTTCTCAAAACCCTTTCTACCAAATTAATAGGTTTTCCATCCGCATTGCGGTCAAACAAAATTTCTGTCTTCAACTTGTATTTCATGTCAGTGCCAAGTTTCCACCGTCTCACGTCCATCCATCGGTGGGCTTCCCATGCCATTTCCACGGCACGCTCCCTTCGAACTTCATCCATAAATTTTTCAACATTGGTAAGGTATTCGGGTGCCACGTTCAAACTGCCGTCGGGCACCGCCCTTTCCCTTATTTTGTTGATCGCATCAAGGGCCGACATGCTAAATCCGGACGGAGCACCATTGATTCCATACGCCATTAGGGCCGATTCTGCATACATCAAATACACATCGGTAAGACGCACATGGGACCTCCATGCAAATCCATATTGATTGTCGAATTTATTATGTGTCAAGGGAAACCATTTTTTGGCGACATACCCTGTACGAGTGCCATTTTCAATTGCTGGATACCGGTGAACCCCTCCATTGTTGAATTGGGCAAACCTGTTTTTCTCATTATTACCGGTTGCGGCCCCTAGATTTTTGACCATTTGATCGCCATCCACCACTACCCACTTGTAAAAACGGGGATCTCTATTGGCCCAAGGGTCGCCAGCATCGTAATTGGGGCTGTCCTCACATGCTAAGCCATCGTTCATTCCAAAATAGTTATATATGTAGTTATGGGTCGGATAGGATGTTTTATTATCAACCCCCATGGACCCTATCTGCCAGTTGCCAGGTAAATACCCCCCAAACCATCCAACATTGCCAGCTTGGCTGAAGATAAACTCGGTAGAATAAGGATAACGATTTTGATTGGAGTAGAACACAGAACCATAATCTTCCCAGCTGATCAATTGATACCGGGATATTTGTAATACTTGTGCAAATGCCTCCGCCGCCCTTTGGCAGAGCTCCTTGTTATAGGCGTAGGTATTGTCATTGCCTTGCATCAAGGGACTGGCGGCATACAGCAGGTTCTTGCCCTTTAGGGCCAAAGCGGCTCCTTTAGTGATCCTGAACATATTTTGACCATTGGTCTTTACTCCGGGCGCAAAATTGGGGTCGTCCCAATCTACGGGCAATAGGTCCGCTGCCCTTTGAAAATCCTCATCAATTTTCAATGCGGTCTCGGCCCATTCTGTGGGTCTTTCAATTTTCCAATCATCGGCGAGTACACGGTCTATGTATGGCATACTTCCCCAAAATTTCATAAGCTCATGATGAAAAAAGGCCCGGAAAAAGTAAGCTTGGCCCATTATGGCATCCACTTCCTGTGGGGTCGCATCCTTTAAAAGTTCGGGCGCACTCCCGATTACAATATTCGCTTTTCTTATACCCGCCCAGCTACTAGGCCATATAGCATGCCTGCTAAACGGCAGGTCGGACGAAGTATTCCCCCCCCCGGTAAACATACTTCCGGCCCCTTGCCAGTTCCAATAATTTCCTTCATCTATAGCATAATCAAAAAGCCAAGTATCAACGCCAATGGCATCCTCGCCATAGCACATGTAGTGCTGCCAATGGGCAGCCGTAGAATAATCTACGATCATGGCGTACATTTCCTCTACGAAACCTTGGGCATTGTTAAAGTTCTTGAAAACCTCATCGACGGTGAGATCGGTCTCTAGGGTTTTATCCAAATAGTCCTCACAAGAAAAAAACACTCCTATTAGGCACGTCGTATATATTAGTTTGAATACTTTATTCATTGTTTTCTTCCTTAAAAGTTAATATTAAGCCCCAAATTGAATCTTTTGAAGGTAGGGTAGTTGCCACGGAATTGATCTTGATTGCCGGTATTATTCTGCCGGTCATCTGGAAGATCGGACCAGAACGCCAAATTATTACCGCTCACATACAACTTGTATTGACTTCCCTGTTCCGTTTTAAAGGTGTATCCCAACTCGAGGTTGTTTAACCTTACAAAGGAAGAATCGTACCAATTTCGATAGGAATCGGTTCCTCCGGCGGCACTGGCCCACGAGGGAAGCACCTCGGTACCCCTGGGATTGTCTACGCTCCAATAATCAGATTTAAATTCGAAGAACAAGGGCTTCTCCCCTACAAAGGTGCGATCTTCATAGAGTTTGTTCACATTGTTCACCCCGTAAAACTGCACCATAAATGACCAATTTTTATACCCGGTCCCGAGACCAAGGCTGTAGGAATTTTGGGGCCGAACAGTATATCCGTAGGGAGCATTGTCATCTCCGTTTACGAGTCCGTCCGAATTAAAATCTATCTCATCGTAAAAACCGGGTCGACGGGACGCTTGGTTGTTATTCATTGGCGTAGACCCGTACACCTCGTCCCAAGAGGTCATCAATTCGCCCCTGATCACTTCCCGTGGCTGGCCAATGGCAAAGCCCTGACTTTTTTGATAGGCTTCCTTTAATTCGGGATCTTCCTTATAAATAATTTCATCCTTGGCCTTGGTAAAGGTAAACTCAGACCATACGTTCCAATTAACGGTTAATTGATGTTTTAGGTTAAGGGTCAATTCGACCCCCTCTACCGTAGTTTCCCCAATATTTACATCAGCCGGATCAAAGCCTATAAAACTGGGTACGCTTCGATTGTTCGCAGGTACAATGATGTCGTGTCGATCTTCCTTAAAAAGGTCCAGTTCCAAACTGATCGCATTTTTAAGCATGCTAAATTCAAACCCTACGTTGGCCTTTTCCGAAGTTTCCCATTGCAGAAATTGGTTTCCGATTACACTCTCCTTATAGAAAGTATAGGGCGATTTAGCCCCCCACAGGTTTGAATTGTTCATAAAGGCCTTTCCTCCGCTGGCCCATTGCGAAATATAAGCCCATCTATTGCCTGAACTATCATCTCCAACAATTCCGTAAGAGCCCCTGATTTTAAATTTGTCCAACCAAGTGGAATTTTCCAAAAAAGGCTCGTTGCTAACCATCCAACCCAAGGCTACAGAGGGGAATAATTCAAACTTATAACCCGGACCATATTTCTCCGATCCGTTATAGGCCCCATTCACATCAATAAAGTACCGGTTATCGTAATTATAGGTGACACGTCCTACCCAATCTTCGCGATATCGGGGAAACATGCTACCAATGGCGTATTCCTCCCTGTTCATCAGCATCAACGCCGTAGTATTGTGCTTTTCGGCAAAAGTTTTATCGTAATTAAGAGATAGCTGGTAGAACAAACGCCTGCTGGTGCCCGAGTCATCAATGGTCAAGGGATCCAGATACCATGGTTTGATTACAAAGTCAAATTGGTTAACCCCTATGGGCGAAAGCAATTGTTCCGTCCCGTCCGGATTATAAATTTTATAGATTACGTTTACGCTACCTCCGGGATTATCTTCCTTAACACCCCCAGAGCCACTAAAATTATTATCATAAGATAGGGAACCCCTAAAACTCAACCCTTTTAGGAGAAAGTCAAGCTTTTGAGTCAAGACAAAATCGCTGTTCACCTGTACCCTATGGCTTTGCGTAGAGCCTTTGGCCGACAACAGTTCGGCGGGATTGGCAAGCTCAAAGTCTGAGATCGCGGTCCGTCCATAGGTACCATCATCAAAAACTGGATAGAACAAATTAGGTGCCAGTGCATAGATACTGCTATATAGTAACAACCGGTTGGCCTCATTTCCTTGTTGAATGCCGTAATACCCCGATAGGTTCACCGAAAAACGTGTGGTGGGGGTAATATCAAAATCAATATTGCTCCTATAATTGAATCGGTCATAGTCAAAATTGGCTTCATATCCTCTGCCGTTATCATATTTGCCACCATCGAAGATATCCCCGACATGTTGATATGTAAGGGCACCAAAATACTTCACAAAATCAGTACCTCCACTAACCGATAGGTTAATCCTATGATCTAGGGCGTAATCCTTTTGAGTGGCGTCCACCCAATCCACGTTCGGGTACAAGGTGCGCTCCAAATCATTCGCAGGGTTACGGTATTTTTCGATTACATCCAACGGCGTATAATTCCTCCAGGCCTCTTCTTTCACGGGTACGGTTCTTTCAATAGACTCATTGGCCACCAAAAAGCTATCGTACGAATCATATTTTTCGGGTAATTTTGAAGGTATTTTTAGGGCCGTACTGGCAGAAAAGGAAAGTTGTGCTTTCCCCTTGGCCCCGCGTTTAGTCGTTATAAGGATAACCCCGTTCGCCCCCTTTACCCCAAAAACGGCGGTAGCAGAAGCATCCTTTAATACAGACAGACTCTCAATGTCGCCCGTGTCAATATCGTTCATACTACGTTCAATCCCATCTACCAAGATTAAAGGCTGGCCACCCCCGTTCCAAGTACTTTGACCCCGTATGTATATTTCGGGAGATTCATCCCCTGGTCGCCCAGTTGATGATATGGTCGTAACACCGGGCAATCGTCCAGTAAGAGCCTGCCCTACTGTGGACACTCCTCCCGATTGCATCAATTTTTCGCCGCTCACCTGAACTATGGATCCTACAACACTTTCTTTCTTTTGTGTACCATACCCCACGATGATAACCTCGTCAAGCACGGCAGCCTCACCAGTCAGCACTACATCAATGGTACTTCGGCCGTTCAACATAAAGGTCTGTGTCCCAAAACCAATGTAACTCACGATCAAGGTAGCATCTTCCGGCACCTTGATGACATAATTACCATCAAAATCCGTCATCACCCCATTAGTGGTTCCTTTTTCAATAATATTGGCCCCGACAACTGGTTTGCCCGTGTCGACATCGGTAATGGTACCGCTTACCGTTATGGTTTCCTGTTCAACCCCATGCAGGTTGGAAAGTTTGCCCGAAAGTTTATTTTTTCGGGATGTTAAAAATATCTGTTCATTAAAAACCTTGTAATCGGTCCGGGTCTCGCGGAAGACCTTATCCAAAACCAATTGAATTTCCTCATTTTCCACTTTAAGTTTTATTTTCCGATACAGGTCAACATCCTTAATCTTATAGACAAATCGAAAATCGGTCTGACTTTCGATGATTCTCAACAAATGTGAAACCTCTACACCATTGAGGTCAAGGGTCACCGTTTTCTGGGAATAAGAGTTGTTGGCCCGTAGGAGAAAAAGAGATGTAAAAATAAGCAGGAGTGAGAGCTTCATTTTTAGATCAAAATTTAATAAGAAAATAGGCACTGATATGCATTGTAATCGTTTTTTCATACCTTTGAAATCTCGAATTTTGGTTGATACTCGTTTTAATCGACCACACTAGTTAAGCGGGGAATGCAGCAACATTCCCCGCTTTTTTTTATGGTTAAATGTTCGTTGTTATTTCATCTTCTGATTTTTTTTCCATTATACATTCATTTAAGTTATTTCCTTTCTTCGCCTTAATCGGCATAATTAAAGAGTTCGTTTTGCGCAAGACGAGCCTTTTTCCTGAGGATTTGAAAGTTTCGCGAGAACTGACCATTCTGGTATATTCTCGAAATTACAGGCCACCCTAAACAATACCTGACTACCCTCGTCCTATCAGAACAAGGTTCCCTCCTATAATACAATCCAGAGCCGGCCGACTACTATGCAGTTTTAATAAATATTTACGTAAACATTAAGAAATAATCAGGAAAAATGCGGACATCCCAATAAGAACGGACTATCCCGAGAATTGTTAAATTTATAAATTGAAGTGCTTTTTTATGTTAATTAAGTAATGAATCAATTTATAATTAACAATATTGACAGCAAGAGAACAATATCACCATGCAGCATAAGGTAATCCCGGATAATCGACAGGGCCTTGCTCATCTGATTTTTTACGGTATTTGGGGAAATCCCAAGTTCAGACCCGATTTCCTCGTAGCTTTTCCCATGATTGCGCGACATCGTATAAATCTGTCTACAACGGGGCGGTAAGGCAGCGATAGCTCCATTTTGAAGCTTTTCCAAATCTGCCTCTGCCAGTCCATTATCAGAAGAAACGCTCGATAACTGGCTTTCATAAAAAACATTGTGCGCCAAAAACCTGTCCTGAGCGGCTTTCTTCAGAAAATTAAAACAAAAATTCTTGGTAATGGTAAAGAGGAAGGATTTAAAGGATAGGTTGGGATTGAGTTTCTCGCGATAGGACCAGACCTTGACAAAGACATCTTGGGTAATTTCCTCGGCCTGGACCCTTTGTTTGACAAGTTTGGTACTATATGCAAGAATATCATTGTGATAATGATCGAACAACCATCTAAATGCGGACTCATCTCCGGAACTTAATGCAGCTACTTTTTCGGCAGTTTTATCCCCGCTAGTTCTACTCACAGAGAAACCTCTTTATTGAATTCAAAAAAAACATGCCCTAAACTTACTAATAATTTATAATATTACAATTTATTTTTTTAAATCAAGACCAAAAATTATAATTGCATAATTAAATAAGTGGATGTTATGTTTAAAATAACAATTTAGGTCTTATTCCAAATAACTTTTGTCTGGACCGGTGGATTACCAGCAAGTTACTTACCACAATCTGAGCCAATTCAGGTTCTATCAAATCATCCAGGCATTGATCGGCGAAAATGGCGGCACTATCCTTTAGCTGCTTTACCAATCGCTGCACGATTTTTATCTCTTGTTCCGAAGAATGTCCGGCTCACCTACCTGTTTCGGTCTAGGACAGTAAAACAAAAAAAAGGAACAACAGTTTCCCATTGTTCCTTTATCAACTAAACTAACTCAACTCAAATTACTGTATTTTTTTCTTTGTAATGTCTCTCTCCATAGACTCTAGAAGGCTTAGTTTCTTTTTTGTGCCAATAGGTTGCCAGTATAGATCCCGTAATGTTCATCAATGGCCCAAATACCGCTGGGGCCAGTCCCATGGTCGCTATCTTGCCCAATGAATTGGCTATCCCTGAGGCAAGCCCTCCATTTTGCATTCCCACTTCCAAAGCAATCGTGCGTGCATCCTGTTCCTTCAATTTCAATAGGCGAGCGTACCAATACCCCAGCATATAGCCAAATAGGTTGTGTATAAGCACCAATAACATCAAGATTCCGCCGATATCCAAAAGGCTGTCCCTTCCCGCTGCCGTAATTACAATAATGATAAGTCCAATACCCAGCATGGAAATTACGGGTAGTGCCTTGTCCAACCATTTTGCCTTATCTCCCCGCAAACGGTTAAAGAAAAGTCCAACACCCAGGGGTAAAATAATCATCTTTACAATACTCCACATCATATCCAGCACATCTATTTCTATAAATTCCCCAGCCAAGAACTTCATAAGAAGCGGAGTTATAAAGGGTGCAAGAATGGTAGAGATGGAGGTAATAGTGATGGAAAGTGCCAAGTTGGCCTTGGCCAAATAGGCCATTACATTGGAGGCCACCCCACTAGGAGAACAACCGATCAGAACGATCCCTGCCGCGATCTCCGGTGGGAAATTGCTATATTTTGCCAGAGCAAAGCCCATTAGGGGCATAATTCCCAACTGGGCGGAGACTCCTACCAAGACCCCTTTGGGCGACTTAATAACTTCTGCAAAATCGCCCAGTTTCATGGAAGTCCCCATGCCGAACATAATTAGCTGGATCAAGGGTATGATCAGTCCCGTAAGTTTAAAATCCCCGATCTGCAAAAAATATTCGGGGTAATACAGCGCCAGTACCACTCCCGCAAATATAGAGGCGGTAAAAACATAACTGTTCAAGGATTTGTATCCACTGAAGCCAAGGGCCAAGAGTGCAAAAAACGCCATTATCAAAAGACCGGCATGTTCAATGTTACCCCTAAAGACCATCCCAAGTATGAACAGCAACAATAAGGAGGCCATGCCTAGGCTAATGGAATAAATATTCAATTTTTTCAAAATAGTTTGGTTTAGGTTATTATGGTCCTAGTTGGGCAATTTATAGGCCTGTCTGGCCAAAAGTCTGAGCTTGCTGTCCTTTCCTTTTTGGTATACCTGTACATTTCCGATACGGATATCTACAGGCTCCCCTTCATTGGTGGCCCTGGCCAAGAAAATGTGTCTGACAATGACCGTGTTCCCTGAAATATGGATAGTCTGATCAGGGGCCTCCACAGACAAAAAATTGAATGGGCCATTCACGATATCATCTATGAAAGCCGCCCTGTCCTGGATCAGTCCGCTCGAATGCCCATAGGTAAGTTCCTCTGCGCAAAGAGCTTCCATTAGTTCCACGGTCGGGTCTACCATGGCAATATTGAAAGCCATAACGGCATGTTGAACTTCATCGGTCGTAGCAGAATCTTGTCCCAGCTCCATAGTATCGGTAGAGGTTATGTCTTTTGCTTGCTTTTCATTTTGTTTGCACCCCATCAAAACAAACAGAGCGAACAATATAGTAATCCAAAAGCCTCTTATTTTTTCAATACCGTTCAAGTCTATCATTTTCATAAATTTACGTTGTCCCATTACCATGTCCTTTTGCTTAAAACCTTGTCCAGCGTCTCTTTGGACATTCTTGCCAATTCGGGGTGTTTGCCCAACCATACCAAGAATTCCTTTTTTAACTGTTCTGTCCATTGGCTGTCTATCTCGCCAGTGGAATATTTCTTGGTCCTTACCATCTCAAAGCCAAACTGGTCTTTAAGGGCCACAAACTCGGCAGTACCCACTACCTGTTCCGCCAAGTGAGCTGGAATAAAAAGTACACCCTCCCTTTTGGCAAGGACAAGATCACCGGGCAATACCATTACGTGGCCGATCCGTATGGGCGTGTTGAGCCCCATGAGCACTTCCTCCTCAAGAAAGGATGGGTGAAAATCGCGTACAAAGGCATTGAACCCTTCCATTTGGCTTATGCTCTCTAGGTCCCTTGCACTGCCATTAAAAACTACCCCGTTACCGGACTTGCTGTAAATGGAGGTTGCCAATGTAGCTCCCATAAGGGTACCCGCGTCGATCTTGCCAAAACTATCGGCCACATATACATCCCCCTTGGTAAGCACCTCTATAGGCCAGGAATTGGTGTTGCCCTTCCTACCTTGTGAACTTATTCCCCTTGCCTTGATGTTCTTCTCCACATCGGGGCGACTAGGCATGAACAATGCAGTAAGTGCCCTACCTACAATGGGAACATCGTTATGGACCATTTTCCAATTGCCCTCAAACTGGTTCTTGTATCCTTCATTTTCAAGGACCGTCCAGGCATCATCGATACCGATCTTTTTTGCTCGCTCCAAAAGGTCGTCCGAAATCTTGGGGCGGCCGTCATCGAAACGTGCCCCTTTCCATTCGGAGGTCAAAAAAATGAGCTCCTCCTTTGGAAGGGTCTGTGCTGATATCACATTGGTTTGTAAGAGAAAGAAAAAAACGATTATCAGTAGTTCTTGGTAACTTTTCATAGCTTAGATTAAAATTCCATTTTTAATTCATTTATCCCCCGATTTCCAGGGTTTTGGGTATTATTCCTTCCCCATACGAGACAAGTAGGCTTCAATATCTTGTTTAGTCACAGTAAGTTCTCCTGGATGTTTGGAAAACCAGGCCCTATATTCATTTTTTATCTTGTCCGACCAATCTCCATGAATTTCACCACTTGGATATTTCGCTTGCTGTAATAAAAACCTTTCGAATTCGTCTCTCAGCGAAGTAAGTTCTGAGGCTGAGACCAACGCTTGTACCATATGCGCAGGTATAAACGCTACGCCATACTCATTAGCAAAAACCACATCACCTGGAAAAACCGTCACTTCACCAATTCGGATGGGCATATTAATCGAAGTCGGGGTCATGTCCTTGATATAGGAGGGGTCATGCCCTTTGACCCATGCGTTAAAACCTTCGGTATCTTTCAATTCCTGCATGTCCCGAACAGAGCCATAAAAAATAACGCCCCTACCAGTCCTGCCATATATTGCGTTTCCAAGACTGGAGCCAATTAGTGTACCATCCTTGACTTTTCCGTAACCATCGGCTACATAAATATCTCCTTTTGTCAATATGTCTATAGGCCAAATATTTATGCCCCCTTGCTGGGAACGCCCCTCTAATTTACCCGCTGCCTTCACAATACTGTCTAAGTCTGGCCTAGTCGGCATGAACTGGGTGGTCACCACCCGCCCGGTCATGGTTTCTCCCGGTTTCAAGATAATCCAGTCCTTGGCAACTTGGTTACGATAACCCTTATGATACATGTATCCCCAAATCTGTTCCAAGGTGGCTTTTTTTAGTTGGTCTAGAACCAAATCCGAAACCTTAGGGCGGCCGTCCACTAGACGTTCACCTTCCCATTGGGAGGTTATAGCTTTTACATATTCTGGGGATGCCCCAACGCTTTGGGCTCCTGCATACCAAATACTTGCCACTAGTGCAAGGCATAAACTCATGTTCTGTCTCATAGTTAATTGTTGATGTTTCTTAAGAATACTTTAATATTAATACCAGAAAGTAAGTCCATAGCAAACTGCCACGCCCTGCAAAAAACATATACCTACCTTTCCTAACCCTAATGCGAATAAATATTCTTACTAGACTATTAAATGGTTATTGTCCTTTCTAACCAAAGGGCCCCGAGAGTTTTCTTCCCGAGGTCTCCTTGGATAAAACTAAATTATCATAAAAATATACTAATGGTAAGTGTTCATTTCCCACATAATCCTAAGTTCATAGAGATTAACTGTAGGTCCTGTCATGAGATCTTAATTCGTTCCACTCAGGCGTAGGCCTGAAGAAGCTCGTATCTCTTGGGTCAAGATGTTTCTTGATGACCTCCTCATTTAACTCTATACCTAGCCCGGGTGCTGTAAGCGATACCGGTGCAAAGCCTTTATCAATCATTTTTCCGCCATCCACCATGGTGACAAGGTCTTCCCACCAAGGCAAATCTACCGAATGGTGTTCAAGAGATAAGAAATTTTGAGTTGCTGCGGCGCAGTGTACATTAGCCATGAAGGATACCGGAGTACCGGCCTGATGCATCGCCATAGCTATCCCAAATTCTTCTGCATAATCTCCAATACGTTTAGTTTCAAGTAACCCTCCTGAAGATGCCAGGTCGGGATGCACAATATCCACTGACCGATTGTGGATCAGCGGTTTGAAATTCTCCAAGAAATGGATATCCTCCCCAGTAGTAGTTGGGGTTTCTATGGCATCTGAAATGGTTTTCCATTGCTCCGTATACTGCCAAGGAACCATGTCCTCAAACCAAGCCAATCGATATTTGTCAAGCGCCCGGGCGAGCCTAATTCCGTTATTCAAATCGAAATGCCCGTAGTGGTCGGTGGATATTGGAATCTCGTATCCCACCATATTCCTGACATCTTCAACGACCTTTTGGAGGTGCTCAAGGCCTTTCTCCGTAATCTGGATTTGGGTGAAGGGGTGCATTGTATTACCGTAGGACATATAATTTTTTCTGTCGCCCCACTGAGCCAGATTTTGTTGGGAATTCTCCCAAAACTTCCCGTTAACCACCGTACCTGGAATACCCTTTAATTCTCCAATTGACACATCCATTTTAAGCCAGGTATAGCCCTGTTCTTTTACTCTAAAATCGATAAGTTTTTGTTGTTCTTCTGGGGAGGATGCTTCAGGGGTGTCAGCATACAAACGTACTTTATCACGATACCTTCCTCCCAACAACTGCCAGGCAGGAACGTTATAAGCCTTTCCACACAAGTCCCAAAGTGCCATTTCAACTGCGCAGACCCCTCCAGCTTGCCGGGCTGGACCGCCAAATTGTTTAATACTCTTAAAAATCATTTCTACGTTACAGGGGTTTTGGCCAAGGATGCGGCTTTTGAGCATCAGAGCATAACGAACATCAGCGGCATCTCTTACTTCTCCAAGACCATAAATTCCCTGATTAGTATCAATGCGAATAATGGCCGTTCCTCCCATTACTTTGGTCAGCGCATAGCGCATGTCGGTTATCTTAAGGTCTGAGGGTGCTGAGGCCCTGGCCACCTTTGAAGTGGTAGCTGCTACAGTATCCTCGAATGAATAACCCATGAAACTGGATAAGCCAATCCCTCCCAAGGCCGTTTTCTTTAAGAAGTTACGCCGGGCATCCGCCGTCTTGGGGTTCATGATTTCCTTTTGAAGTGAATCCTTATAATCCGCTTCCTCCTTTTTGTTCTTGGAAATAATCTCTTTTAATACATTTTTCATAAAAGTGGTTTTAAAATAAAATTATGTTTTATACTTGTTTTTTTTATATTCACGACGCCATCGAACACACCGTTTGGCACATCCCCATCTTATTCATAATGTTCGGAGCAGTCTATTAATTATCCCACCAAACGCGGGTATCCAGTTTATCTGGTCCCATCCTGCCCACGGCCGCATCTAGATTGGCTTTGTTCACAGCAATCTCAGAGTCAGGATAGGTAAGTCTATGAATAAAGTCGCTGCTAATGTCCTGGCCAGGATATGGGTTGGGTGTCAATTCAGGAAAGCCTGACCGCCTAAAGTTGGCAAATGCCTCTGGACCATTCAAAAAGGAGGCCACCCAATACTGGTTATTAATCTGTTCGTAAGCATTTGCTCCATCGAATAGGTTGTTTGCAAGGTAGGCATCAATATCCGTGTTGGAAATGGTACTATTTTCTCCATAAGCTGCCAGTTGTTCCATATGAGCTCGCACGCCATTTTCATAAAAACTAGCTGGGTTTCCTGCGATCCAACCGCGAGTGGCCGCCTCGGCCAAAAGTAGTTGCGTCTGGCCGTAAGTGCATAAGAACATTGGGGCGCTGTTCGCTCCAATTGTAAACCGATCTACCTGAGAGAAGTCATAAAAACTAGCCAATCCTCTATCGGCCACTGCCTGCCCTATTGTACTGTTATCAAAACCCATCGGCATCCCCACCTGGTCTGCTGGGTCTTTAGATGCGATCTCGAGTGTTTGCCCGGGCCCAGAGGTTGCGCCGACATATCGAATCGCCAAGGCAGCAAGTCTTGGGTCATTGTTCGTTGACAAAAAATCAATGAAAGATTCCACCAAATAGAAATTATTTGCTTCGCCACCATTGAACACTCCACCATAGGGATTTGTAAAATTGTTATCGTGACGCACAACGAAATTGTCGTCATTGGATTCCATTACCCCTGAAGAAAATGCATTAGCTACCGTCTGCTGGGCAAGGCTAACATCAACCTTGGAAAGGCGCATCCCAATCCTTAATAAGAGGGAATTCCCCAATCTTCTCCACTGATCTAGATTGCCGCCATACATTATCTCCCCATCTATCTTATCAGCTCCATCACTCAAGGCGGCAATCGCCTCATTTAACTCTTTGATAAGGTCTAAATAGATAACCTGTTGCTGGTCATAGGCTGGCAATACGACCTGATCCGAAAAGCCCTTGCCCGCTTCAAAATAAGGAATATCCCCATATTCATCGGTCAGTACACTAAAGGCATAGGCTTCCACAATCCGAGTGATACTAAGGAGATTCACCCGATCTGAAG
Source organism: Arenibacter sp. F26102 (assembly GCF_023015865.1). Classification (GTDB taxonomy): domain Bacteria; phylum Bacteroidota; class Bacteroidia; order Flavobacteriales; family Flavobacteriaceae; genus Arenibacter. Next base: position 171,591 of record NZ_JALKBC010000015.1, read on the forward strand.
CTTCAGATATCTGATTAATAACATCACTGGTATGTTTGATTACGTTTTCATAGTAATCCTGCCACTGGTCATCAGACACATCCCTATTATCCTGATTAAAATTGGCTCCAGAAATAATTCCGGAGTTGGGAGTGACAATTTGCTGTACAACCCCTGCATCGTAATAAATATTGGTCCCACTTGGAAACGACAACCCAATTATCGCGTTATTGATTATATACACCGGGTCTACAACATCACTAGTCGGGTCAACAGTATTTGTATTGATTTCATCAAAATTGTTTTCACAGGATACTGTAAGGAAGACCAGTACGAAAACTAAAAAGCTATTGATTCTATTTTTCATAATATTATGTCTTTAAAATTTTAAATTGAGATTAAATCCTAGGCTACGGGTAGTTGGAACACCAGTGGACTCCAATCCTGATACGTTATCTGAACTATAACCAAAGGAGTCAGGGTCAATATTTGGGACCCATTTTTTTATTATGAACAGATTGTTCGCAAAAATACTTAGTGTGGCCCCTGTTATCGGAGATGCGTCTGGTAGAAATTTATGGAAATCATACCCAATGTTGAATTGTCTAAATTTCCAAAAACCACTATCATAAACGATAGGTTCTATTATTTGACTTGTTCTTACCACTTCCCAATAGCGTTGGGATTCGGTTGCTACTGTGTTGGGTTCCCCAGCCGAATTGACCCCGACTCCAATAACGCCGGTATCCCTTCCCGGAAGTGTCATTTTATGCAGCCCATGTCGTGTGGCGTTAAAATTCGTACCTGAAATCATTTTGCCTCCTAATTTGAAGTCGATCAGAAAGGAAGCAGTGAAATCTTTGTAACGAAAACTATTGGTGATACCCCCGAACCAGTTGGGTAAGGAACTACCAAAAAATACGATGTCATCTGAACGAAGTGGTCTCCCATCGTCTCCAAAAATCTGTCTACCTTGATCATCGAACTTATACCCAAAGCCTGCAAGTTGACCTATTTCCTCACCTACAACTTGGTAAAGAAATCCATTGAAAGTATGGTTACCAACTACAATGCTCTCGCCAGGCATGTCAGTTAGGAGACTCACTACCTTCGTTTTGTTGTAGGACGTATTTAATGTGAGTTCCCATTTAAAATCTGCATTCCTGATTGGTATCAACGTCAAAAGTGCCTCAACACCATCACTTTGGCTCTCACCACTGTTAATCAAGGTACTTACAAAACCAGAGGAATTCGATATTTGGGCAGGAATGATCTGATCGAAGGTAGTCTTACGGTATACGCTAAGATCCAAATTTACCCTCGATTCGAACATGCGAAGGTCCAGTCCGATCTCTGATTCCGTAACTCGCATGGGCTTTAAATTAGGATTGGGAAGGGTACTAGTATTGGCGCCTGCAACGGGCTGAGGTGTTCCGTCTGGACCTAGAAAGAAATTAGTATTGATATTATAGAACAACGCATCCGAATAGGGAGGAACATCCGTATCGCTGCCCACCTCTGCATAGGCCACTCTAAATTTTCCAAAAGAGAACCATTCGGGGAGCTCACCAAATGAATTCGAAAACACGTAACTTGCCGACAAGGAAGGATATAATATACTTCTGTTTTCAGGTGCCAAGGTGGAAAACCAATCGTTTCTAAGAGTAGCATTCAAATAAAAGGTCTCAAGATAGGAAACGTCCAAGGAACCATACAAAGAATTTACCGAACGCTCTTCCAAATGATAAATAGGATCCTTTACCCTACCATTTTGCACGGTATATAGGTCCCGAATAACAAAGTCCGTCACATTTACACGGTTTAAATCGGTTCGACGTTTCATTTTATTTCCACCAATAGTAAGACCAACACCAAAATCTTCGCCCAAATTTTTGTTGCCTGAAAGTAGAAAATCAACATTGGTTTCACGGAATCTTCGTACTTCCTGCGTATATGTTCCGTTGGCAAAACCTTCTGGAGCAGATGGCCTAGAGGCTTGTCCCGTTGGATAACCATTATAATCCTGGTCCCGTGACCAATAGTCCTGACCTACACGTAATTGGCCAAATAACCATGGACGCACGTTGTATTTTAGAGAAGCATTCCCAAAGATACGGTCACGAACGATATTGTTAAACTGCTCCGACAACGTAAAATAAGGATTCGTCCTGTTCCTAAAACGGGAATAGACAAACTCATCTCCGTCGGCATTGAACTTATTTGCATCTAAAACGTCCAAGGGCATGGAATTAGACAAATTGTAAAGGGCAACCGGAATAGTATTGTCCTGTTGACCTACGTTGGGAGGATTGGTGTTTTCCTCATTTGAATAACTGATATTTGTACTGAAACTTAGTTTGTCGGAAAGATCATAAGTGGCACCCAAACCAACATTTACACGTTCAAATTCATTATTTGGGGTAATTCCTTCACTTTTCAATCGGGATAGCGATAGATTAAACCCCCCTTTCTCCCCTCCTCCAGAGAGTGCAATCGAGTTGGTCACGTCCAAACCATCCCTATAAAATTTTCTCACCCTATCATACACTGGTTCATAAGGCACTTCTATACCATCGAACAATATATGGGTCATTCCAGTCTGAAATTTCTCGCCAAAGGACCATTGTCCTGAGGTGGGATTTGCCGTAGTAGGCCGTATCCCATTTTCCCCCTGTCCGTATTCATATTGATAGTCAGTATAATCCAAAGGGGTTTGGTTGGCAACACTTAAGTTATAAGTAACACCAATGCCTTTTCCTGAACGGCGCGTTTTTGTGGTAATCATGATAACTCCATCCTTCGCCCGTGAACCATAAAGTGCCGCCCCTGTGGCACCTTTCAATATGGTCATACTTTCAATGTCATCGGGATTGATACTGGAAAAGCCATCACCACCATCAGAGGTGACCCCGCCGGAACTGGTACCCACCTCACCACTACTGCCGCTACTGCCACTGTTAGTTCCAAAACTCGTATTATCAATGGGAACTCCGTTGACGACGATCAATGGATTGTTTGTTCCAGAAATAGATGATTGTCCACGAATCCTGATTTTAGATGATCCACCAGGCCCTGTTCCTAAAGCGGAAACATTAACACCTGCTACTTTTCCCTGCAAAGCATTCATAAAGTTGGAGGACCTGTTTATATTAAGTTCCTCAGCATCGACCTTGGAGACCGAATACCCTAGTTTTCTGGTTTCCTGTTTAATACCTAGGGCTGTAACTACAACTTCGTCCAACCCAGCTGCGCTTTCCACTAAAGCAACAACAACTTCCGATTGTCCATTAACCGACACCTCCTTTGATGCAAAACCAACATATGATATTACCAATATGGTATTGCCATTCGCCACTTCAATGGAGAATTTGCCATCAAAATCTGCGGTAACCCCGTTTGTTGTTCCTTTTTCCACTATGTTTGCTCCTGGTAGCGGAGTACCATCTTGGTCCGAAATTGTGCCTGATACCAGAATTTGAGGTAAGTCAAAAATCACTGCTCTGTCAACTTCCATCACCGATGCCTTAATTTTCACCCTAGTAAGTATTATTTTGCGATCATCTACCTCATAACCAATTCCTTCCCGGCCAAAAAGTAAATCCAAAACACGATTAATGGAAACCCTTCTTACATTAATAGACACCTTTTTCTTTAAATCTACTGTCTTAGTATTAAAAATAAACTTGAATTCGGTATTGGCCTCGATTTCATCAATGACCTCTTCCATTGAGGCATTCCCAAAATCCAAGGATATTTTGGTCTTCTGGGAATAGGACGAATTGGCCTGCATTACAAAAGAAACAGTTATTAAAAAAAGAAGTGACAACTTCATTTTTAAATCAAATTTTAAGCGCCATGGGATAATTACCCCAGACTTTGGTGGTTTTTTCATAATTTTGAATGTTTACTGGTGGTTATACTTTTTAAAGGTTGCGATCACTTTACAAAATCGGGAAATGTTACAGCATTTTCCGATTTTTTTTTGATAGTAAATGAAAATCAAAATATGTCAAGTGATTGAATTTACTTACTTGATTTAATCCATAGGCATATGCTGTTTTGGTTTAGTTGATTATGATTTTGTTCTCTATTATCTTATACTCAATTTGATACACTTTATTAAAATATTTAAATACTTGCTCTATAGTCTCATGTTCTGTTTCAATGGTTGCATTAAAAGTTTCGTGTGCCAAATTCTCATTGTTATTTATTATTACAACATTATAATGCCTCTGTAATTTTTCAATAATGTTCTCAAAGGAAATATTTCTAAAAACTAAATTTCCATTCATCCAAGAGGTGTAAATTGAGGTATTCACTTCCTCTTGGGAAATATTATAGTCCGACCTATTATAGATTCCCATATATCCTGGCTTAAGATAAACTTCTGCCCTATCGCCTATTACTGAATTGGATTCCCTAAGACCAACTAATCCCTCCACCAAAACTACTTGTGTATCCCGGTCTTCTGGGTAGTTGGAAACATTAAATTTTGTCCCATATACATGAATATTTAAGCCCCGAGCATTAACAATGAAAGCATGTTCTTGGTCATGTGCAACTTCAAAAAAAGCTTCACCAGTTAAAAATACTTGACGCCGTTGCCCTTTTATGAAACTAATTGGGTATTTAATTGAACTTCCTGAGTTTAAGTGCACATTACTACCATCTGAAAGGACAATATTAAATTGTTTGCCATTTGGAACGCTTAATGTGCTATAAATCAATTTCTGGTCTTTGCCCTCACCATAGACTAGTTTATTCCCATTACGTACACCAACTACATTTCCTTTTGAATCTAGGACTGGAGAAGTTCCATCTTCCGCAATGACTTTTACATCCCCATTTTCCAACTGAAGGGTAATAGCATCAGTTCTTGGAACAATTACCGTATTCTCGGTTTTATCAAAAACACCCTGCTGCCAGATGATTCCAACACCAATAAAAAAAATAGCAATAGCCGCATATTTCATTACAGATAGTAATCTTCGACTATAGAATCGCCTCTTTCCTTTCCTCATCTCCTTTCTAAGTTCTTCCTTAATTTTATTTATATCTGAATTATTCATTGCCAAAGTGATTGCAAAATGAGTTTTAATAAAGTCCTTATAGCTCTGTTGATTTTCATGATCTTCAATCCAATTATTAAGAACATCCAAATCCTCTGCGGTCGCAGCTTGGGATAAATATTTAACAATTAGATTTTCTATTTCTTTGGAAATCATTTTTAAACCATTCTTTAATATAATACAAGACAGAATTACTATACCCTAACTTTTTGATTGAATATTTTTTTATATTCACATTATAATTGGTAATATTTTGAGATTAAACCATCTTTTTATGAATTTTAACGATAATGATGCTCTGGTAGAAAACCTCATAATTGGGAATGAGAAAGCGTATATGTTTCTTTTGGACACCTATCATAGAAGATTAAATGCCTATGCTCTAACCTTAGTAAATGATCAGGCCCAAGCTCAGGATATAGTGCAAAATGTCTTCTTGAGAACCTGGAAATCACGAAAAAAACTAAAAAAACAATTTTCCATACAAAGCTTTCTATACAAGTCTGTTTACAATGAGTTTATAAACAATTATCAAAAAAATAAAGCGATGATGTTATTACAGCAAAAATATATAGAGTCGCTAGGTGAAGTCGCAGAAGAATCTGATGAGAACATTTTAGAACGATTGATTACCGTCGTGAACAGTGAAATTAAAAATCTACCCCCAAAATGCCAGAGAATATTTATCTTAAGTAAAAAGGAGGGCCTTACGAATATTGAAATATCAGAACACCTCAACGTCTCTATAAAAACAGTAGAGGCTCAAATCACCAAGGCCTTCGGAATTCTTAGAGAAAAACTAGGTAAGAAATATGAGGTGATAATGTTTCTTATCTTTAGTAGCGAAAGTGAAAAATTGGTTTAAGGAACTTCAACCACAAATATGAACTTTTTATATTAGTGCTAATTTAGTTGGACCTGTTGAAGCTAATGCTTTTCAATTTCTTATTTTAACAAATTATTGCTACTTCAGTTTTTTTTATAAACCGTTACACCCTGGAGGTTTTAACCATGGATAAATATTTTTGAGCCTTCACCCCTTACATCATCAAATTTTAGATAATTGTTAGCTCAATCAAAATATAAAAATGAGCCGATTAGATACTTTAATCGGCTCAAAGCAATATTTTCTATTGTTTTCAAAGTAAAGTTATATATTGTTGAGGAAATTAAAGGAGGGGTTTAAGTGGTCCCAGAGACAAATACACTGTTTTAACCCAATGCTAATTTCCGTGTACTTTCCGCGACTTTTCGTGCCTCAATTTATTCCTAAACCAAAAAATAAGGGAATCTAATATTCCTACCTGGTAAGCTTATTTAAAGAATTATTAACAAGGCCTTAACTTAATGTCGACTCGATAATTCAAAGGATCAAAATTGTTATCATTGTAATCAATAATGTGGATGATGTCTCTTCAAAAATCAAAACCGCTTAAAGGAATTTATTGCATGAGTAATGGTTTATTGCAGTTCAAGCAATTTAAGATACCATACTTGAGCGAGGTTAGTCTCTATGACTGCTAAGGAAACTTTCGAAATATTATCGCAAAAGTGAAATCCAAAAGCTTGAAAAGGTACTGTAAATAATTATGGAGCTACGGAGAATTATCTTCTTTCATATTGATAAATGTACTAATTTCATTTATAATTGGTTTTGTTTTAATCCCCCCTTAATTATAAATATGAATAAAGCTGATAGTCTCAAGGTTTTTAGTGTTTGGAGCGAAAGAAATTCAATTAATCAACCTAAAAAAAAAGAACTTCTTTTAGAAATAATAGATCAAATTGCTACCTTATTTGCTGTAGGGAGTTATTATTATTTCGTTGTAAATTTTGGGAATATTACAATGGACTTTGTTCACGAAGGCGTAAGAGGCCTATTAGGTATTGAACCAGAAGAGTTTTCTATGGAAAATTGCTTTGAAAGAATGCATCCTGAAGATCTTGCATCCATGAATGAAAAAGAAGTGCTTGTATTCGACTTTTTTTTTAACAAGATTCCAAAAGAAGATTTATTTTCATACAAAACGGTATATGTTATGCGGATGAAACATGCGGATGGAACTTATAAAACCTTTTTACATCAATCGTCTATTTTTAGTGTTTCTAACGAGGGTAAAATTGAACAATCATTATGCGTTCATACAGATATTACTCATTTAAATATTCCTATTAACCATAACGTTTCCTTTATAAGTTCAAAAAAACAATCCTACCATTACACTAAAATTTCAGGGGGTTATTCTATTATAGATAAAAATTCTGTTGATTTATTTAAAATTCGTTTTAAAGATATTTTTTCCAAACGAGAAAAAGAAATTATTGAAATATTAGCTCAAGGAAAGACATTTAATGAAATAGCAAAACAACTTTTTATATCTCCCCATACTATTAACACTCACAAAAAAAATATCTTAAGTAAGTCTGGATGTAAAAATACACCAGAGTTAATTGCAAAATATTATATAAATAGTATTCTTTAAAAACATTAGAATTTATTCTAAAATAAAAATTAAGGGAAATATACTAACGTGGCAATGACTTTGATTTAAAGGCCTTAATGCGTTTAAACTGGCTTATTGGACTTATAAGATCGTACACAATCGGACAAAAGTTCCTGGAACATCCAAGAACAAGTTTTTGGTAAGCCAAAGACCCACCTCAAAAGGAAGGTGGGTCTTAGAAATACAGGCGTGTAATCTGGGGTTACTACCATTAAGTGTATTATGAAACGATATCGCAAGAACCAAACGCTATTACTTTTATTAATACATCCACTAAAGCTCTCGCCCAAGATATCAGCTTTTTTTTTAATCCCGAGGCAGGCCTCGGTGTATTTACTAATAATCAATGGCCATTTGCTTTTGGTATTGATTGCCTTGATCATCTATTGTTTTTAAAATATAATTTCCAGGTTGTATAAAGTTCAGGTCCAAACCATACCCATCCCTATTTTTAACCTCCTCAGCTTTATAGGTGCGCACCAACCGACCTATCATATCAAATACCATAATGGTCTTTACATTTATCGGAAGGTTAAAACTTGCTGTAGCGGAATAACTTGCGGGGTTGGGAGCAATATTCATATTATTTACCTGTTTTGCTGTCAGTAATCCTGGAGCCGAGATCAATTCAAAATTAATGGTCAAAGGTGTTCCCAATGTACCACTGAGCCCAACAGCTGAATAAGGTGTTCCCGTTAAACTATAATTGCCAATTGGAAAGATACTACCGGCATAATCACCGTTACTGTCTCCATTTAGTGCATAGGGAGCAACGCTCTCTGTCCTACTGATTTTCAGCGTTCCGGAAAGTACCAGTCTTATACTCTGCACATCAGTCGTGGTATTTGCACGAATGTTCAAATTTGTTGCAGACAACCCGCCTAGGTCAATAGAGCTACCATTGGAAATCGTCATAATGTCCAAATCCGTATCAGCATTCACCAATACATAACTAGACACTGATAGCACATTGTTTGAGATTACTGTAATATTCTGTGAGGTACTCTTGCTACATCCCGCAGCATTGGTAATGGTATAGATAATGGAATAGTTTCCCGCTCCTACAGAAGGATCAAAATTGCCTCCACTTACCCCTATCCCGCTATAGGTACCCCCAGTAGGCAATCCTCCCGTCAGGGCAAAAGACTGGCTGGTGTCCTGGACATTAGCAAGGGGCGCCAAGCTTACCACGGTAGTAAAATCTGAACAGGATAAGTCATCCGATAAACTGAAACTAATCGATTTTAATAATCCTTTAGTTCCACTTAGACCCGTTGCTGAATAAGGTGTTCCTATTAGTCGGTAATTTCCTAATGGGAAGACCTGCCCAGCATAGTTCCCATTGCTATCTCCGTATAGGGCATAAGGTGCGGTACTCTCAGTTCTTCCGTTATTCAAAGTGCCGGAAAGAACCAAACGTATACTTCTTACATCAGAAGTCGTATTTGCCCTAATGTTTAGATTGGTGGTAGATAGGCTGGGCCTATATATGATTGCACCATCTGTGATTGTCATAATGTCCCGGTCCGTATCTGCATCAACCAATACATAACTAGCGACCGATAGCACGTCGTTAGAGATTACTGTAATATTTTGCGAGGTACTCTTGCTACATCCGGCTGCATTGGATATGGAATAGCTAATGGCGTAGGTTCCCGCTCCTACAGATGGACTAAAAAACCCTCCACTTACCCCAATCCCACTATAGGTGCCGCCTGCTGGCAGACCACCTGTTAGGGCGAAAGGCTGGCTTATATCCTGAACGTTCGTAAAGGGTGCCAAACTTACCTCAGCTGTAAAATCTGTACAAGCCGGATTATTGCTCAATTCAAAACTCACGTTCAAGGGCGTTCCCACAGTACCCCCAAGGGCTGCAGCTGAATAGGGCGTACCTGTTAGTCGGTAATTTCCAAGTGGAAATACCTGCCCGGCATAATTCCCCATGCTGTCACCATATAGCGCATAAGGGGCCGTACTCTCCGTACTGCCGTGTATCAAATTACCTGCAAGCACCAGCCTGACACTTCGAACATCGGAAGTGGTATTAGCCCGAACATTCAAGTTAGTGGTAGGCAAACTGGCCAAATGTATTATAGCTCCGTTTGTAATTGTCATGATGTCCAAGTCGGTATCAGCATCCACTAACACAAAAGATGTTACAGAAAGGATCTGAGGTTGTGCTAAGGAAACCATAACCTGCTGTAAACAATTTTGGGAGGTATTCCCAGCCCCATCCGTCGCTGTCCATTGAATATTTGTGCCTCCCAGCGGAAAGGGATCCGTTAACGGTAACCCATCACCGCGTATTCCTAAATAGGTAAATTCTGCGCTACAATTGTCCAATGCAATAGGATTTACAATTGGTATAATTTTATTGGTACCTTGGGTTATGGTCTCTGTTATATTCATGGGACAGGTGATAATAGGAAGTGTTTTGTCCTGAATAGTAACCAAGTGCTCACAGGGTTCCGATACATTGCCCGCCCCGTCCTTGGCGGTCCAGGTGATAGTAGTATTGCCTATGGGAAAGGGAGCGTCCAGTGCAGCGCCATCGCTGCGGACCCCTTCAAAAGTAAATACGGTGGAAATATTATCAGACGCAATTGGATCAGTAAGTGTTACCGAAATAAAACATTGGGGTCCTGCATCCTGAACAATATCTGTTGGGCAGGTAATGGTGGGAACCACCTGATCTGCCAGGGCCGCAGGGACAAATTTCTTTACAAAAG
>NZ_JALKBC010000016.1 GCF_023015865.1 Arenibacter sp. F26102
TTCCATTCTCTACATACTCCAGTCCTTTTACAAACAATTTCCAGTACAGTTCGGCCAATTTCCTGGCCACTGCCTTTATGGCCACCAATCCTCCCTTTTTGGCCCGTATCTTTCTACCGAAAGCGCCCAATGCAATGTGCTTGCTGTTGAGCAGGCCTACTGCTGCCTGTTTGAAGATCAGACCTGCCCTTGGGGCTCCCTTGGGTTTGTAGTTGCGTTTCATTTTTCCCGAATTGTGTTGTTTTGGGGCAAGTCCCAACCAAGAGGTGAAATGTTTTTCCGATTTCCATTTCCCAAGATCGGTGCCCACCTCCGACAGCAGTTGCATCCAGTTATAATCCGTAATTCCGGGCAGGACGGTAGCATCCTTTCCCTCAAAGATTCCCAACAAGTGTCCTCCCATATTCTCTATATCCGGTCTATTGTGACGGATTGCCTTTCTTGCACCATTGGACCTTGGCTTCGGTGTACCGTCCAGGTTCATCTTCTTCAACGCCTCTTCCAGCTTTATGTCGCACATGGCAATTTGTTCCCCATAGAAATCATAACAGGCCACAGCTTGGCCCAGTTCGAACAATGCGGCTTCCGAATAATGCCCCTTTAATGATCTTATGACCCATTCCTTTTTTGTTTTGAGTATCCTTTGATCACATAGCAATGCCAGTTTTTCGGCATTCCTTTCGCCTGATAGGATAGCGCGGACAATCCGCATCCCACTTGTCCCGTGGATCTGGCTTATTACTTCCTTCAGCCGGATATTCATCAGTATCAATGCCTTTTGCATATGGCTGATGTGCATCGCACCACTACGGATGTGGTCCTCGCGAAGGCGTTGATAGGCGCGCAGTTCCTGTACCCGGATATCGGGCACGAAACATTTGTTCAGCAGCCCATAACTATGTAATTGCTGTATCCATTGGCAATCCTTTACGTCGGTCTTTCTGCCGGGTACCTGTTTGGTACCCGCTCCGTCGACCAGCCAAACATCCAGACCTTGGGAGACCAGTATATCGTACAAAATGACCCAATAGACGCCCGTAGCCTCCATGGCCACCGTTTCTATGCCATGGGCCACCAGATAAACGCCCAGAGCCTCCAGGTCCTGGGTAAAGGTATCGAAGCTTTTTACAGGCAGGTCCCCGATACTCACATACACTTTTTTTGCCCCAATGTCGATACCTGCAGCATGGGTTCTGATCTTTTTCATAGCTATATGATTATAAAACCAAATTGCCTTCAAAAAAAACAAGCTTGCAAGACTACCATACGGACATCAATTATAGAAATTGAGTACCAGATTCGCTTTCCAAATTTTTGAAAATCATGCTCGAACACAGGTAAATAACACTATTCCGACTACGATTATTTTGCAATTCGGTAGATTACAATCTAATTTACGTCATTATTACCGCTTGAAAAATAAAATTTCTTGGGTCTCGAACTGACGATAGAGTCTAGAATCTTGGTTCTAGTATCTAGGCTCATGGCATCACCGTTGTCCGTTCGAGCCTGCCTACCGGCAGGTAGGCCTGCCTTCCGCAGGCAGGCGCATCCCGAGAACTCCTTTGTAGTTCACCAACATAAGGCTCCCCTCTTGGAACGAAGAGGGGAATGAATTACCCCGCATTTGGGCGGGGAAAGAAAGGGGAGATTGAAATCCCGAACCTTAAACCCATACCCAATCTATAGTCCCCTCCCAAGGCCAGGTCTTTCTATCCCTTCCGTCTCCTCCGCTGCCGGCGGAGAATCCACCTTCCCTTATGCTTCGACTCCGCTCAGCACAGGCCCAAGGGAAGGAGCCCTTACTCTCGTCATTGTAAGCCCATCCCTTTAACCCGCAGTCGAGACCTCATAGTTAATTGTGAACAGTTTTCAGTAGACAGTCTATAGGCAAAAGCCATTAGCCATCCCGATAGTTATCGGAAGCCAATAGTTTGTGTCTTCAACTTTATTAACTGACGTCATTGCGAACGTAGTGTGGCAACCTGTTCATTCCATGTGGAGATTGCTTCGTAACCTCGCAATGACGAATTTTTCCAAAATCTACCCCATCAACCCATTGGTACATTTTCCAATTAATTCATTGTTACATTAACCCATTTCCACATTGATCTATTATCAAATTATCAAATCAACTCATTTTCAAATTAACCTCTCTATTCTCATGGCTCATGGCTCCCGATAACTATCGGGATGGCTATTCCGTCATTGGTACATTTCCACATTAACCAATTTCCTCATTAACCCATCTTCAAATTATCAAATCAACTCATTTTCAAATTAACCTCTCTATTCTCATGGCTCATGGCTCCCGATAACTATCGGGATGGCTATTCCGTCATTGGTACATTTTCAAATTATCAAATTAACTCATTTTCAAATTAATCCATATCCCAATGGATAATCCTATATTTACTGGCTTAAACAACAAAAAACACATATCCAAATGGAATGCATTAGTGTTTTCGATATGCTTAAAATCGGTGTCGGTCCATCCAGCTCCCATACTTTGGGACCATGGCGGGCCGCAGAACGTTTTATTGGGGAACTATTGGAAAAGAAAGTTTTCCCTTCCGTTACCCGTATCCAAATAGAAGTCTATGGTTCCCTCTCCTTAACAGGGAAAGGTCACGCCACCGACTTGGCCATTATGCTGGGCCTCACTGGGGCCGACCCTGTCACCATTCCTATTGAAAATATAAGCGGTATTATAATAGGTATCCAAGAAAATAAGAAGCTGCCTTTGAACAACTCCTTGGAAATTGCCTTCGACCCCAAATTGGATATTATATTCAAAAGAGAGTTTTTACCTTTTCATGCCAATGGACTCACTTTTACGGCCAGTCTTTCCAACGGCAAATCAATAAAGGAAACCTATTATTCCATTGGTGGGGGCTTTGTAGTCAAAGAAGAACTCAAAAATTCCAAAAAAAAACTGGAAGTTTTCAAATCCTTCCCCTTTCCCGTGGAAAAAGGAGTAGATCTATTGGACGCCTGCAGAAAAGAAAATAAATCCATTTCTCAATTGGTGCTGGAAAATGAACGCTCCCTGCGATCCGATGCGGAAATAGATGAGGGCCTACACCATATTTGGGACACCATGTTGGAGTGTATGTACATTGGTTGCCATACAGAAGGTAACCTTCCAGGCGGACTAAACGTACGAAGAAGGGCCTACGATACCCACCTAAAACTAAAAGGGGACCTCCCCTATTCCACGCCACAGGAATGGCTGCATACCATAAGACAGACCGAAGTTAAATTCCGTTCCATCCTCAAATGGGTAAGCTGTTTTGCCCTGAGTGTAAATGAGGTGAACGCCTCCTTGGGAAGAGTGGTCACCGCCCCTACCAATGGCAGTGCAGGGGTAATCCCCGCGGTCCTTATGTACTATATGGTCATTGAAAACCATGAGGCCACCTTTGAGCACATAAAACAATTTCTCTTAGTTGCAGGTGAAATAGGCAGCATTTTTAAAAAGGGCGCTACCATTTCCGCAGCCATGGGCGGTTGTCAGGCCGAAATTGGGGTTTCCTCTGCCATGGCGGCCGCAGCCCTAACAGAACTAATGGGCGGTACCCCTGAACAAGTGCTTATGGCAGCAGAAATTGCCATGGAGCATCATTTAGGCCTTACATGCGACCCCATTGGCGGATTGGTACAAATTCCGTGTATAGAACGCAATTGTATGGGCGCCATAAAAGCCATCAATGCCGCAGAATTGGCGTTGGACTCCGACCCCGCCAATGCAAAAGTTCCGTTGGACAAGGTGGTGAACACCATGTGGGAAACCGCAAAGGATATGAGTAGCAAGTATAAAGAAACCTCCGAAGGTGGACTTGCCGTTGGTGTGTACCTCAGTGATTGTTAGTCAGCAGGTTTTAACAATTAACAATAATAATGTTCAAGGTTTAAGGTAACTATCGGGAGTCCCGAAAAGGGACTTTGTCGAAGTGACTAAAAGTCCTCCGCCTAACCCCCTCCCAAGGAGGGGGAATAAATCTTGCACAAAAATATATTAACACATCCTAACAAATTCCCTCCCCTTGGGGGAGGGCTAGGGTGGGGTCACTCAAGGGAAGGATCCGAAATTTTTACTTAAAAAAACTTTTTGGCACAATAACCCATTAGTAAATTTCCAAATCAACTCATTTTCAAATCAATTCATTACCTCATTGTTATATTTCCACATTAACCCATTTCCACATTATTACATTTATCTTTTCTCTTTTCTCTTGGCTCCCGATAACTACCGGATGGCTATTCCGTCATTGGTTCATTTCCACATTAACCCATTTCCACATTGATTCGTTACCAACTTTTCAAATTAACCAACTTTCAAATTATTCCACTGCTACATTTTTGCATTGGTACATTGGTACATTAACCTTTTGTTACATTTCCACATTAACCCATTTCCACATTATTCCATTTATCTTTTCTCTTTTCTCTTTATTCATTTCTCTTGGCTCTTGCCTCTTGCCTCCCGATAACTATCGGGATGGCTCTTAAAAGATGTTTACTTCCCGAACACCTACTTCATCAATAAACAATTTTTTATCAATTTCAATAGTCAGACATTTCCAAAATTTCAATTATTCTAACACTTTAATTTAAAAATATTTTAGAAATGAATATTAAAGGCAATATATAATGTAAATCATGTAAAATATAGGAGGTTCCATCCCCTCAAATAAAGTTTATTTGTAGAGGGCTGTAGTACCTCTTTGAAGGAATACTTATTAATGATAATATTTAGCGACTGTCTATCTATTGCAACAATAATAATTAATTACATGAGAAAAAGTTTTCGAAATTTAATATGGACCGTTCTCTTGGTAACCATATCTTGTTCAGATGCCCCTAATGGTGAAACAAAAACAGCATCGCTGCCTGTTTATAAGGACGTGCCCTACTTGCAGGATTATAGCATTAAATACAACAAACAAGAGGACAAACTTATGTTGTCCCAGATATTCATGGACCGCAACGAGGTTATCCAAGTGGCTTCATCGGAGGGCATATTACGTACCCACGACGGACAATTCCTATATCCTGGAGTCCTTTTACAGGATAAGACCTACCGTCCGCTTACCGATAAGAATATTTCGGCAATCACCATATATAAAGATCAATTTGTATACCTGGATGATAAAGCGGTACTCAGCAATGCCTGGGCCGGTAGTCTTTACCTGAAGCACGAATTGCCAAAGGCAAATATTTTTGCCGCCGGGACCGATTTCGATTTTTTGATCAGTGACGGTGAAACGCTTCAATATGTTTCCAAAAACAAGACGAGTTGGAAGGGTTCCTTTTCAAATGCAAAGGACAAGGCCAAAGCCATTAAATTCGATTCTAAAAGCAACACCTTTTGGATATTGGGCGAAAAATCCATTGCTTCCTTCAATCCAAAAGATCAAACCCAGAAAACGGTTTTCCAAAACGGTAGTTTTACCTCCTTTGCCCTATTGGAAAATAAATTGATACTTACCACTTTGGATGGTTATTTGGAAGTGGATGCCACTACAGGAAAACAAATTGGAGAAAAGAAAATAAAATTGCCATGGACAGAAATTACCTATGTTGATGTACTAGATGGCCAACTTTGGTTCGGATCCACGAAAGGGGCATTTATGCTAAAGAAAGACGGTAAATTTAATTACTACTACGGAAAACGCTGGTTGCCAAGTAATAACGTAAAACATATATCCAAAGGTACAGATGGTTCTATCCTAGTACTGACCGATGCCGGACTGGGACAAATAGTATATGAGGAAATGACCTTGTTCGACAAGGCTCAATACTATGAAAAACAAGTGCGCAACAGACATATCCGACTTGGTTTTAATGCAACCCTGGTGGATATGGACAATGGCAATTTTGATACAGGTCGACTTTCAGATTCCGATAACGATGGACTATGGACTACTATGTACCTAGCTGGAGAAGTTTTCCGTTACGCAGTGACCAAATCGGAAGATGCCCTTCAGAACTGTAGGGAATCTATGGATGCCATGGAGAGATTGTTCAGTATTAATCCAGTACCGGGCTTTCCTTCCAGGTCCTTTGAACGAAGTGGTTATAAAGAGCGCTTGCATGACCCGGAAAGATGGCAACATTCCAATGACCCCGAATGGGATTGGAAATCTACCACCAGTAGTGATGAGGCCATTGGGCACATTTTTGCCTATGGTGCTATGGCCGAACTCATGGACAACGATCTTAAGGATCGCGCCATTGTTCTAATCGACACCCTTATGAGCCATATTGTAAGAAATGATCTGTATATGGTAGATTTTGATGGGAAACCTACCACATGGGGCCGATGGAATCCAGAATACGTAAATGCCCGACCAAAGATGGTAGGCGACAGAAAAATAAATGCTTCCAATATTATAGGCATGTTGCAAACGGCATATCATTTTACCGGCAAGGAAAAATACAAGGAAAAAGCCTTTGATCTAATGGATAATCACGGTTATTTGGACAACCTGATGTGGCCTATGAAAGATGTGGCCAAAGCTCCGGATGATGCCGATGATTGGAGCAAGATGCTGTCCGAATCCTGGAACCATTCCGATGATGAAATGTACTTTGTAGGGTACTGGGGCCTTTACAAATATGCCTTTAACGACACCCTAAAAACAAAATTCAAAGACGCTATTATTGATCATTGGGAAATTGAAAGGCCAGAAAAAGAAGGGGCATGGAATATTATGACCGCCCTTACCGGAACCCAGGAATTCGATTTGGAAGAGGCGGCCTGGTACCTAAGGGAACACCCCATGGATATGGTATCCTGGAACATTATGAACAGCCATAGAAAAGATGTCACCTTCCTGGAACCTAATTTTAGGGAGCAGACCCTTAACGAAGTGCTACCACCGGACGAAAGACCGGTTCAACGCCATAATGCCAATATGTTTAGATTGGACAGAAACTCCGCAAAAGACGGTTCCGAAGAGTTTTCTGCCGGCGATATCTGGCTATTGCCCTATTGGATGGGACGATATTTAGGGGTTATAAGCGCTCCTCAAATTGAAAATTATAAATAATAGAAACAAGTAAAATGGTATGGACACCCAAAAAAATCTCATGAAATTTAATTTAGAAAGTAAACCAATGCTCCTTCTCTTCATGACTCCCATACTATTTAGTGCCTGTGGTCAAGATAATTATAAAATGGAAAAACAAATAACACAAGACCTAACCTATAACCATGATCTGGACAGCAATGACAACTTTTCTCCAGATGATGAATGGCTGGTCTATGATACCCGAACTGAGGAAGGTGGCATTGGCGGCAATGGCAAAATAGAAAAGATACATATAAAAACCGGCGAAAAAGTGGTTCTATATCACCTGGAACAGAACCAGGCCTTTGGTCCGGGAGTTGGCGCTGTAAGTTATAGCCACACCAATAATGAGGTCGTATTTATACATGGACTATTGAATTGTTCCGAAGAGAAACCCTACGAACAATGGCGTAGAACCGGAGTAATCATAAAGGATGACAAACCCGGAGAGCCTATTTTTATGGATGCCAGGGACATCTCATCCCCTTTCACCGTAGGAGCCCTTAGAGGAGGAACCCACCGTCATGAATATAGTGGCGACGGACAATGGATAGGCTTTACCTACAATGATGCCATTATGAAGAAGTTGGAAGACTCTACTGGTGTAACACATAATCTAAGAACCATAGGGGTATCCAAAAATAATCAACCGGTAACTGTTGCCGAATCTCCAGACGGCGAAAATTTTTCCGGAAAATGGTTCAGCGTCCTCGTAGTAAAAGTAGTGCCAGACCCAAAACCTGGCTCCGATGATATTAGTAAAGCGGCCGGAGATAGTTGGGTGGGACATTCCGGTTACCTGAAAACCGATGGCGGTACCCAAAGGGCAAGGGCCTTTATTGGGACAACCACCAACAAAGAAGGAGAGCAGGTAGATGAAGTTTATATCGTGGATATCCCGGAAGATATCACCATTCCTGGAGACGGTGCTTTGAAAGGAACAGAAACCACCATGCCGGCCCCTCCAAAAGGAACCCAACAACGCAGACTAACCTACACGGTCAATAACAAATATCCAGGGTGTGAGGGCATTGTCCGTTCCTCTTATGGAGGAAGCATGCTAGCCTATTTGGCTCAAGATGACAACAACATTAAACAGATATTCACCATCTCCCCATGGGGCGGCGAACCCATACAACGCACTTTTCATGATTCGGATGTTCAGGGTGGGGTACGCTGGCATCCCAAAGAGCATCGCTTGGTCTATATTTGGCAAAATTCGTTGGTGGGGTTGAATATTGAAGACGGAAAAAATACTGTCTTGACCAAACCGACGCAAAATCCACCTAAAAACCCGGTATGGTCGCACGATGGACGTAAAATAGCCTATAACCGAATGGTTTCCAGTAATGGAGAAAAACCTACAATGCAGATTTTCGTACTGGAATTCTAACCGAACGAACATGAAATCAAGACTATTCCTAGTACTCTTTATCTTTCATTTTTCCGTTGGGTCTTATGCCCAGGAAACCAAGTTTTATCAAGACATAGCTATTATCCATGGGAATGCCGAAGGGCTTCCCCAGGGAAACATCGATCACATATCAATAATTAATAATACGCCATTGGCAACAACCTCTTCCGGACAATTTGAATGGAAGGGTGCCACATGGTCCTCCAATAACATTGCTTCAAAATCTGTAGCCCCTCCTAGTTTTAAAGGTCTACCTGAAAATTCCGGCATGGTCCTGAGCTGGGCAACTTATGGCAATACTACCTATGTAGGTTGTGAAAATGGACTTTATGTAAAAACTGGAAAAAATAAATGGCAACAGGAACTCCCCTATGACGAAAATTATAGTTGGGCCTTGAAAGAGGTCGCCGCCTTGACGGTAGACTCCTATAACCGTCTTTGGTTCGGTTCCAAGGAAGGAATTGGTCGCTTGGACAAAGGGAACTGGAAACTGTTTACCGGTAAAGAAGGAGTTCCCTACAATCATTTTACAACTGCGGCTTCCGGCCCAAATGGGAAAGTCTGGTTTGGCACCGAAAATGGAGCCTTCAGGGTAGAAAACAATAACTTTTTCTATAGATCTAACCGCAGATGGTTACCGGATAACTATGTAAATGATATTGCCGTGGATATGGAAGGCACGGCTTGGATCGCTACCAAGAACGGCATTGCCCAAATTATTTCCATGGAAATGACCTATGCCGAAAAAGCGACCCATTTTACAAAACAGGTAGAGGACAGACACAACAGGATGGGATTTATTTGTCAAAACCATCTTTCGGAACAATTCAATATCAATACCAGTCAGTTGGCCATCTCGGACAATGACGGACAGTACACTGCCATGTACGGGGCCGCCCAGGCATTTAGATACACACTCACCAAAGACCCAGAGGCCCGCGAATTGGCCAATAGAAGCTTTTATGCCTTAAAATGGTTGGTAGACATCACCTATGAACCCGGATTTCCTGCCAGGGTAATCATCCCTGTAGATTGGCATGAACCGGTAAATGAGCAATACAATAGAGAATACAATCGCCGAAATCAGGCAAAAGACCCCTTTTGGAAAGATATTTTTCCCCGCTTCCCCCTAAGTGATGATGGCAATTATAGATGGAAATGCGATACCAGCTCGGATGAACTGGCCGGACATTATTTTTATTATGGCATATACCACGATTTAATTGCGAAGACCAATGAAGAGAAAGAGGCCGTTAAACAAGTAGTCGCCGATATAACCGATCACCTTATTCGGCACGGTTTCAAATTGGTGGATTATGACAAAAAACCAACCCGTTGGGGGAGTTTTGATCCTGACTATTTTAATTCTATTTGGGGCTGGGATCAACGCGGATTAAATGCCATGATGATGCTTTCCTTTTTAAATGTCGCCTCCCATGTAACCGGAGATCCCATTTATGAAGAGGTGGCCGAAAAGCTGCGTGAAGAGGAAAATTATGATATCTACGCCATGCATGCCAAAGAATTTTTCCCGCCTGAAAATGCTGTTCCTTGGGACAACAATCTAGGCCTAATGAGTCTTTATGGCCTAATAAATTACGAACAGGATCCGGAAAGGTTACTTATGTACCGTATTGCCCTGGAAAATGCCTGGTTGCATATTAGCAAACAGAAAAATGCCTTTTGGGACGGACTCTACGGTGCTATGGCCGGTTTTTTTACCCATAAAGTGGATGAAGGTTTTTTTAAGCCCGAAGAGTTGTTTATTGAAAATCCATTATTTGCAAAAGCTACCATTGACAGGTATTACAAAAGTAGTTTGGATACCCGATACATGACGGAAACCTTGCAACGAATTCCCATGGATCTAATAGGCTATGATATGGACAACACCCACCGTTTGGATATACAATTAGACCCTACACCGGGCCAAGCCACAGATATGGGATGGGGCAATGACACTTATGCCCTCCCAATAGACGAAAGGGGCCACGTAAGATTGGATAGGGATGCCTTTGTTCTTCACGATAACGAAGGTAATGGATACGCGGAACACGAAGGAACCTTTTATCTCCTACCCTATTATTTGGCGGCCTACCATAAGCTGATTGAACCATAGACAGCCATATTGGTCATAGCGATGTGTCGATTTAAAGCATAACACAATGCATCGGCCATTTATAATAGTATTGTTCATTGTTCCACTGGGTAATGGTTATGGCTACCCTCAGAATGGCAGCACCTTTGTTATAGCCTATAGAGGTGTCCATAGCGGGATTCCGGAAAACTCTTTGGCCGCCTATCAGTAAACTATTGACCTGGGATGCGATTTTGTGGAAATCGATATAAGGACCACCAAGGATGGTGAATTCGTAAGTGTCCATAATGCCACCATTGATGCCTATGTTGTGTGACAGAAAGGAAAGGTAAAGGACTACACCTTGTCCCAAATGCGCACCATGGACATTGGAATAAAAGTGGACGAAAAATGGCGCAATACCAAAATACCAACCTTGGAGGAAATCCTAGTCTTATGCCAAGGCAAGATTGGGATATATCTGGACCTAAAGGAAGCAGATCCCAAGGCCCTGATCCCAATAATTAAAAAAATGGCATAGAGAATGGCAAAAACTACTTAAGCTTGGGGTAGACGGGATACAAACTGATCAACCTGAAGCTTTAATTAAATTCCTTTCTTCCCAGGAAAATCGCTAATTATTTTTTCAAAGATTTCCTAAAAATATGAACTTGGCCAAGTCAATTACCTCAGGGCAAACCTGCCTGCCAACTATGGCAGGCTAACCCCCCTCCCAAGGAGGGGAATCTTTTTAGATTAAATAATATTGGCACCTAACTAATTCCCTCCCCTTGGGGGAGGGTTAGGGAGGGGTCCTTTGGGAAGGCCTGCCCCGCATTTTGGTGGGAGGCTAGCCTGCCTGCCGCAGGCAGGGGGTGTGTTTTATTCCCATGAACTCCAATCTTCCCCCTAGGCTCGGGTTTGCAATCCCTTCTGTCTCCTCCGCTTACCAGCGAAGGATCCACCTTCCCTTATGCTTCGACTCCGCTCAGCACAGGCCCAAGGGAAGGAGCTATTTTATTATCGTTCATTCAAAATTCTTATTGAAGTCCTCCCCCGGACCCCCTCTTTTCAACACTAATACAATAGATTATATTTGTAATACAAACCGATCAGCCCGAAGCCTTGATCAAATTTATTTCCTCAATAGAAAACCAATGACCCCAATTAATCACAGCCTTCTTTCCTTCTGGTATCGATCAAATAAATAATTTTCCAGCTACCCTGTTGGTTGAAGAGTTGAAAGGAATTTACACCACAATGGCTTAAGGTATCATTCACCCAAAATTCGTAGGACGTCCATGCATTCGCCATGGAGCCATCAATTTGAATATTGTAATTCAGGATTCTTTCTTCAAATTTTGTCGTGGCTGGTATGGACACGATCGATTTAAGAAAATGAGCGAAATTTTCGGTTTTCACTTCCTCAGTACCCTGCGCATTTTTTCCAATGGTCTGCATCACAATATCCTTGGAAACCGTTTCTTTTATGGCCATTGAATCCTGTTGATGAAAGGCTTCAAAAAAAGCATCAATCGTGTTTTTTACCAACACCTCTCCCCCATTCTGAGCCTGCATAACAGAGGCTAACATAAAGACCAAAAAGAATGACCAAATTTTATTCATTTGTAGTGCACATGGAAGTCAAATAAAAATAATCAAAAAAAACAAAAAGTTGAAACAACTTTAATTTTTGGAACAAATCATTACTTTTATCCCACCTAAACCAAAATAAATGTCCGCTGCCAAAAAAGAATACAAAAGAGTTACCGTAAAATCTCTCGTTGACATGAAAAAGAACGGAGAGAAAATATCCATGTTAACGGCTTATGATTATTCTATGGCCAAAATTGTCGACGCTGCCAACGTAGATGTAATATTAGTGGGCGATTCTGCCAGTAATGTGATGGCCGGACATGAAACTACTCTACCTATTACCTTAGATCAAATGATTTACCATGCCTCTTCTGTAATTCGTGCAGTAAATAGAGCCCTGGTAGTGGTTGATATACCCTTTGGAAGTTATCAGAGCGACCCTAAAGAGGCGTTGCGATCAGCAATCCGAATAATGAAGGAAAGTGGTGCCCATGCCGTAAAAGTTGAAGGTGGACAGGAAATTAAGGAATCGGTCAAGAGAATTTTAAATGCGGGCATACCGGTAATGGGACATTTGGGCCTAACACCACAATCCATTTATAAATTTGGCACCTATACTGTTAGAGCTAAAGAGGAAGAAGAAGCACATAAACTTATTGCAGATGCCAAACTTTTGGAGAAAATGGGCTGTTTTAGCATTGTTCTTGAAAAAATTCCCGCCAAATTGGCCAAGGAAGTAGCAGAAAGCGTCTCCATTCCGATCATAGGTATTGGCGCAGGAAATGGTGTGGACGGCCAAGTATTGGTAATACACGACCTATTGGGAATTACACAAGAATTTAATCCAAGGTTTCTAAGGAGGTACCTCAACTTATATGAAGAGATGGGCAATGCCATTTCACAATATGTCGATGACGTAAAAACAAGGGACTTCCCAAGTGATGAGGAGCAATACTAAACTTGTTTTATTAGTATTCCCTATAATTTATGCCATTTCCTTTAGGGATTTTGGCCTTTGAACCAGAAAATTAATTCAACCTAGGTGTCCACAAAAATAATTTCTACCCCAGAGAATCTTCAGGTACTATACGAAGACAATCACCTTATAGCCGTTAACAAAAGGGCTGGCGATATTGTACAAGGGGATAAAACTGGGGACACTCCCTTGAGCGAGGTTGTAAAACAATATATTAAAACAAAACACAACAAACCTGGTAACGTATATTTGGGGGTAGCGCATCGGTTGGACAGACCAACGACAGGGATCGTGGTCTTTGCCAAAACCTCAAAAGCACTACCTAGACTCAACAAATTATTTGCCGAGAAGGATGCCCAAAAAACTTACTGGGCCGTGGTCAACAAAATGCCCGAAAAGGAAAATGGCACCCTGATCCATTGGTTAAAGCGCAATACGAAACAAAACAAATCCTACGGCCATAAAAATGAGGTGCCTGATAGCAAAAAGGCCATTCTGGACTATAAGGTCATTAAGAGCCTGGATCGTTATTTTTTATTGGAAATTGACTTGAAAACGGGTAGGCACCATCAAATAAGAGCACAGTTGGCTGCCATAGGGTGTTCCATTAAAGGTGATTTAAAATATGGATCGGACCGAAGCAATAAAGATGGAAGTATCCACTTGCACGCAAGAAGTCTTTCCTTTGTTCACCCCGTAAAAAAAGAAATGCTAAAGATTATTGCCCCGCCTCCGGAGGACAGTGTATGGGATGCATGTACGTAAATTTTCACTACTTTTACTAGTGGCATGTTCCTAATTCCAACATAAAATATATTTCCATGGGCAAGACAACACTATTTATTCTGAGTATGATGATATTGGTCTCCTGTGGAAGTTACAATTCCATTGATACCTTTTACGAAGCCCATAAGAATGACAACCAGGTTACCGCCATCCGCGTACCCCATTTTATGATATCTCTTTTAAGTAATATTTCCCCAGAAATAAATACATTGATAGGAGACACCAAAGATTTAAGATATATGCAGTTTCCTGTAGAAACTCCTGCAAAGGCCGATTTCCTGAACAAGCAAATGAACGGAATTACCGGAAATTCCTTTATCGAGATTTTTCGTAAAAACGATGATTTAAAACGTTCCGTGGTTTCTATAAGGGAGCGAAAAAATTCGGTCAAGGAAATTTTAATATTCAACAACAATAACAAAACTGGATCATTCCTGTATTTCAATGGTGATTTTGACCCAGTTAAGGTACGGGGGATGGCAAAAAACAATGAGTTTGAAAAACTTACCGAAAGCTTGGTCAAGGAATATAATCCAAATACCCCCTCTATAAATAACTAGTATATTTATTTGTAAGACCGCACACTCTCTATAACTACGGAACTTAAAATTAGTATTCCGCCCATTACCGTAGTCCAGCTGGGAATTTCCGATAGAAAAACTATACCGATCAAAATACCATATATAGGTTGTATACTACTTAAAATACTCACCGTAGTAATGCTAAAGTGTTTAAAACAATTTAGGAACAAGGTGTGTCCAATGGCAGTAGTAAACAAGGCCAAAGTTAACAGAGCCGGCCATTGATCACTTATGGCCTCAACATTATAAATTAAAAAAACAGGGGCCAATACAAATCCCACTATGCCCGTCTGGTAGGTCATCATCATGGACCCATTGTAATGGGCCGCCCTGGACTTTAATATAATATTCCTGATAGCGTACGCCAGTGCCGAAAAAACACCCAGACCCACAGCAATAATATGGGAATTGCCCGTATCAAAATCTGGTGCCAACAAATAAATACCGCCCAATACCAACAGCCCCAAGACAAAGTGAATTCTTTGGAAGGACGTTTTTAAGATCAACGGTTCCAATAATGCCGTTATTATGGGATAGGTAAACATAGATAACATACCTATTGCGACATTGGAAAGCTGCAGGGCATAAAAATAGGTCAACCAGTGTACCCCCATAAGAATTCCACCTAAAAAAAGTATTGGCCTATCCCTTTTCGCAATAGGGAACGATATTTTTTTCCATTTACAGTAGAGCAGCAAAAACAAAAATGCCAAACCCGCCCTACTGGCTATAGTCACCGGTACCGGTAATTGAACATATCTCCCCAGAGCTCCGGAAGTACTAATAAATAACATGGCCAGATTAATCTCCAGCAGATGGTTAATGTGTAGGCTTTTACTTTTCAAGAATAAATTTTATCGGGTAACGGACAAGGCCTTTTCTTTTATAATCTGTGCTACAGGTTTATTTTGCAAATGACTTTCCAGCCAAGAGATAATATCCAAGTATAAAAAGGCACGCTTCTCATAGGGATGGTTCTCGTATTTTTTTAATTCATCATACAACTTCTGGAATTCATTGGGCAGCTCATGTGGAAAGATATCGCCCAAACGTCTTAAAAACTTGATCATTTCCTTTTGCACGGCATGTAGATCGTTCATTTTTAGTAAGAACTTATAGGTGCTTTTTAATTGCACTTCCAAATGATAGTCCATACCGGCTTCATAATGGGCTATAAGACTTAAAACCCGGGCAAAGCACATTAAGTCTTCACGCATTTTAAGGTTCTTGTTATTAATGATCCTTTTTAAATACTGAATACAGGTTTTGTTATCCCCATATCCAAAATATAGACATGCAATCTTATAGTACAACACCATAACATGATGCTGGTCTATCCTGTCCTTATGTTTATTGATTCCGTATTCTACGATTTTGACCAAATAAAGGCCCTTTTCAAAATTGCCCTCCAAGAAATGAAGGTTTAGTTTGTTTAAATTGATATACAGAAATGCTAAAGAGGCTATGTTGTCATTGTCAGGGAATTCCTTAGTGCTGACAATTTTTTCCAATTTCTCCAAGGTTTCCTTGAATTGGGAGCTATATTTTACATAAAATAAGGATTCCAATAAATAATGGTTTCCCTTTAAAAAGAATACCGGGTTTAGATAGATCATCTCCTTATTCTCATAAAAAAGATCTACCCATTTACTGGAATACTTATAACAGGACAAAAAATCCTGGGTCAGAAAACTGTACCAAAGATGTGCCTTGTATAGCCAAAGCTTTTCCCTAAAGCCCAGGTCTTCCATCTTGTACTTTGGCATGTGCTTCTCAAAATATTTCTGAACTCTTTTAATATCATCATCGCTCCGTACATATCCTATTTTAAGCATTTGTCCATATAACTGTAGCGCTAGGTTGGATAATTTACTGGTAATTACGTTTTGTGCCGAAAGTTGTTTGGCCTGTACGGCCAGTTCATCTGCCCTATCCGGAATACTACGGGTAATATACTGGGTCTCGATCAACTTCTCAAATTCCACAATTTCATAGGCCACATTCTTTTCTTCATTCTCAATAGCGGTAGCCTTAGCCTTATCCAATATTTTAAGGCTTTGCTTATACAGCCCCTTTTGATAAAGAATGGTAGCAAAATCCAATTGTTCCCGAATCTGCACCCTAATGTTTTGATTCACGGGGTTTAATCTTAGACTCACCAAAATTTGTTTATATAGGTGGGCCTTAAGGTTGGAAAGCTGTGCCTTCTTTACAATACCATTTTCCAGTATTAATTTTTCATCATATACCTTAATTTTGTCCATTAAATTAAAAAGAGCAAGAAATTTGGCATCGGTATTCACCCCCAAGCGACCAACATACAATTTAAATTGTCGCTTCTCTGACTTGGATAGTGATTTAACCAGAACGAATAATGCATCTTTATGCGCATTTGTCATCGTAATAATAAAGGTTTAAATGATTGATAATCAGTGATTTATATACTACAAAAAGTTATTTAACGTTGTAAATGCCATTTTGCGATTTGGACTAGAAAACATACTAGTATTATATTCGTATAGCGCACATAAAATTACGTAAATATAATGAGCAAAGAAAAGGTACATATTTTTGACACAACACTTAGAGATGGAGAGCAAGTACCCGGATGTAAATTGGATACTGACCAAAAATTAATTATCGCCGAAAGATTGGATATTTTGGGAGTTGATATTATAGAAGCTGGTTTTCCAATTTCTAGTCCCGGAGATTTTAATTCTGTACAAGAGATTTCAAAAATTGTAAAAAATGCAACAGTATGTGGTCTTACACGTGCTGTTAAAAAAGATATTGAAGTTGCAGCAGAGGCGTTAAAATATGCCAAAAGACCAAGAATACATACAGGTATCGGTACTTCGGAATCCCATATCAAATTCAAGTTCAATTCCAATAAGGATGCCATCATAGAACGTGCAGTTGAGGCCGTAAGTTATGCCAAATCCTTTGTTGAGGATGTGGAGTTTTACGCTGAGGATGCCGGTAGAACGGATAACGAATTTTTGGCTAGAGTATGTGAGGCCGTTATAAAGGCCGGTGCAACGGTATTGAATATTCCGGATACAACAGGCTATTGTCTGCCTGATGAATACGGGGCCAAAATAAAATACCTAAAGGAAAACGTAACTGGTATACATAAAGCTATTTTATCCTGTCATTGTCACAATGACCTCGGATTAGCAACCGCCAACTCCATAGCCGGTGTAATAAATGGTGCCAGGCAAATTGAATGTACCATCAATGGTATTGGAGAACGGGCCGGGAACACAGCCCTGGAGGAAGTGGTAATGATCTTAAGACAACACCCTACCCTTAACCTGGATACCAATATCAATAGTAAATTGTTATATGATACCAGTCAGATGGTATCTCAAAAAATGGGCGTATACGTGCAACCCAATAAAGCTATTGTGGGAGCCAATGCATTTGCCCATAGCTCGGGAATACATCAGGACGGGGTAATAAAAAATAGGGAGACTTATGAAATTATCGACCCGGCAGATGTAGGCGTAAACGAATCCTCCATTGTTCTTACCGCTAGAAGTGGTAGGGCGGCATTGGCCTATAGGGCAAAAAATGTAGGGTACGAACTTACCAAGATTCAACTAGATGTGGTTTATCAGGAATTTTTGAAATTTGCGGATAGACAAAAAGAAATTTTTGACGAGGACATCCACGATATTATTGTTGCCAGTGGTATTAAAATAAAAAGCTTAGCTTAAAATGAATCTAAAGATTGCTCTTTTAGGGGGGGATGGAATTGGTCCAGAGGTCTTGGCACAGTCTGTAAAATGTTTACAGGCCGTTGAAGAGACCTTCAACCATCATTTTACCTATACTGAAGGGTTGATTGGCGCCGTTGCCATGGATAAATATGGCTCCCCATTGCCAAAGGAGACCATTGACCTATGCAGGGCTTCCGACGCTATTCTTTTTGGCACCATAGGTACCTTAAAATATGATGATAACCCCAGTGCTAGAGTACGCCCCGAACAGGGGTTGCTTCAACTGAGACGGGAGTTGAATCTTTTTACCAATATTAGACCAGTAAAGCTTTTCCCAACATTGGTCAATAAATCCCCTTTAAAGAAGCACGTTATTTTTGGAACGGATTTCGTAATCTACCGTGAACTTACCGGAGGTATCTATTTCGGTGAAAAAAAACTCAGTGAAGATGGAACAGTGGCTTCGGACTTATGCGAGTACTCGGAAAAAGAGATCGGCAGAATTACCCATTTGGCCTTTAAGGCCGCCAAGAGTAGACGAAAAAAACTGACACTGGTAGACAAGGCCAATGTATTGGAGACCTCTAGGCTTTGGCGTAAAGTGGTCACGAGAATTGCCGAAAGCTATCCGGAGGTGCAATTGGATTTTCTTTTTGTTGATAATGCAGCAATGCAAATGATGCTGAATCCCAACCAATTTGATGTTATCCTTACCGACAATATGTTCGGGGATATCCTTTCCGACCAAGGAAGTGCCATTTGTGGGTCAAAAGGATTGTTGCCTTCGGCCTCAATAGGTAATGAGCATGCCATGTTTGAGCCTTTTCACGGTTCCTATCCTCAGGCAGCAGGAAAAAATATTGCCAATCCCGTGGCCTCCATTCTTTCTACCGCCATGATGCTTAGCCATTTTGGCCTATATGAAGAATCTAGAGCAGTTGTAATAGCGGTGGACAAATCTATGAGAAAACATGTGGTTACCAAGGATTTAAGCGCTACGACCAAATACGGCACTAGTCAGGTTGGCGATTTTATAGCTGGCAATATTATAGATTCTGATGAGAATCTAAATTATAACTACGAAAACATAGGATTGGGAAAATCAACCATCATTTAATTTCCCTTAAGGGCATTCGTCATTTCACCTCACCCAGAACTATGCAAAATAGCAGTCCTGACTACTTCGATTCGTACGTATCAAGCACAGTGGGGAAGAATAGGGCACTCTGACCCAAAGGCCTATTGATGTAGGGATAGTAACAATATCCGCTTCTGATTACAACACCACTTACTGGTTTTTCATTACGTTATTTCAAGGCTGTTTTTCAGTAATTTTGTGAAGAGTGATTTTTATTTGTTGTGTTTCTTTTAAAAATTGGGATGAACATAATATTTCGTGTTTTTTGATTTTAGCTTTATTTATTGGGCATAATCGAATGAAACTTTTGTTGAAATTATTCTTTCATTTTCTTTGCTTGTCCAAAGAAAACGAAACAAAAGAAAAGACCCTTCTTCGCTAGGTGGCCCCTAAAATCTCAGGGTTTTATGGACCGATGCCATGGCCTAAATTATCTCCAAGGCTTCGATAATTCTTAACGGCCATGACATCTCCACTACGGAAGAAGATTTACCCAACAATGGACTTTATGGACAATATTCAACGGTATTCAATAGCGTATAAGGATTTTTCTGGACTTTATATGTTGACGGATCAAAGAAACGGCCTATTTTTTATTTCGTCTTAAATCAAGTGGTTTTCAAATTGGGCAAAGGAAGCCCTGTCTTCCGGCAGGCAGGCGTCCATAGAGTATTTCACCCTAGTGAAAACGGCCTGGACGGTGCGGCCGTGGAAAGTGCGTGGATTTAAAGAAATTTAAAATCAGCCTAGCGTTTTTTGGTTCGTTTTTTGGGCGATGCAAAAAATGAACAGAACACCAACTCTGGGATAGTCTATTCTATCTTTTTCTAATTAACACACAACTTTTGGGATTGATTCTTTGTGAGTACTTTTACACCTCAAGCAGCTGCGTTATAAAGCTGTGGAAATCCTTCTTAAAACTGTCGTAATTGCTACCGGTTGCAGGACCGTTGAAACCAGTATAAATTTTCCGCACATCACCCTTTTGGTCAATAATTATTGTTGTAGGAAAGGAAAGTACATGATTCAACATAGGTAATTTCATTTGCGCCATTTTCTTGTCTATTGTTCCGTATTGCGCCAATAGTATGGGGTATTTAATTCCAATTCTATCTTTAAGTCTATCAATGGATTTAAATGCAGCCTCTTTGGTTTTTGCATACTCAAATGCAAGTGCAACAACAGCTACTTGTTTATTTGAATGTTCTTTGAAGTATTCCGCCAAAAATTTGGTTTCGTCCAAGCAATTAGGGCACCAGGTTCCCATAATTTGCACGATTACCACTTTATCCTTAAAACTGGCATCTTCAAGGGATACCATATTGCCTTCAGCATCCGGAAAGGAAAATTTTAATTTGTCAAATCCCTTTTTCATGTAGGTCAATGACTCGGTATTGGGCAACTCGTAATTTTCATTTCTTCTCGCTACAAAAGTTTCTTTGGCATGTTTTCCGGAGTAAAATACTCCGACCATGGAACTGTCGGTAGCCCTCGCATGAAATAAATAGGCATGCGCCCCATCAAAAGTGGAAAATTTTACAGAATCCCCACTATTAATACCTTCCAAATACCGATAATCCCCTGTCATGGTCCTAAAGGTACCGGAAACCCTGTCATCTACCTGCTTAAAAATTCCTTTGGCCATATAGCTTTCCTCATTGATGGGTCTAAACTCAACCTCCCAGTCTCCAGAAATATTGGTACTGGGTATACTAAGTCTTTTAAAGCGCTCCCTTATCCCATGAACAGCTTTAAATGGCAAGACCCTGCCTTCATTTTCTTTGACAAATTTTCCGTTTATTTCTTCAGCAGTATATTTTCCGGCCAAATATCCCTCAAAAACCGGCATTCTAATAATCACGGAATCTCCAATCACTTTTATTTCGTCTATTAAAATAGTCTCATCGGCATTGTACAATTCAATGTTATACTTACCATTCCCAAGTCTTATAAGCTTAAAGTTGAATGGCAGCCGTTGGTTGTCGCCTACCTCAAGTTCAGCCAACCAAAACCCCTCCGTTAAACCAACAGCTTGCTCCTCTTTACAGCTATGGCAAGCTATAAATAGAAAAAATATAAAGAATACTCGCTTCATGATGATCCATTGTAAAATTATACTTCGGGGAAAATCTAAATCGGGGGGGCTTAACTAAATTCTTATGTTGGAATTGAGAACTATAAGCAGGTTGTGTGCTTTATCTTAGCTTAAGTAACGAAAATTTTTGGATAATAAAAAATAAAACATTCGATCAAATACGTATTGAATGTCTTATTCCATTGTTTTATATTTGGGGTCTTTAAAAATACTCAATGAAAATATCTTACAACTGGCTGAAACAGTTTTTAAAAATTGACTGGGATTCACATAAGACAGCTGAATTATTAACTGACTTAGGTTTGGAGGTTGAGGGTATTACTCCTTTTGAATCGGTCAAAGGCGGATTGAAGGGAATCGTTGTTGGAGAAGTCTTGACCTGCATTAAACACCCCAATGCAGATAAATTGAAATTGACCACTGTAAATGTTGGTGGGGAAGCTCCCTTACAAATCGTTTGTGGAGCGCCCAATGTGGATGTTGGACAAAAGGTAGCCGTAGCCACAATAGGCACAACCCTGTACACGGCCGAAGGAGAGGCTTGGACAATAAAAAAAGGTAAAATTCGAGGAGAGGAAAGCCATGGCATGATCTGTGCCGAAGATGAGCTGGGACTAGGAGAAAGCCATGACGGAATTATGGTCTTGCCCGACAATTTAAAAGTGGGGACACTCTGTTCCGAAGTTTTTGAAATTGAGGTAGATGAAGTATTTGAAATTGGGCTTACCCCCAACAGGGCCGATGCTATGAGCCACTTTGGGGTTGCGAGGGATTTAAAGGCCGGATTTAAACAAATAGACATACTTAAGGAATTGATCACACCTCCGGTTACCAATTTTAATATTGTAAACCGATCATTAAAAATAGATGTCGAAGTTGTTAAGAGCGAATTGGCACCGAGATATTGCGGTATCACCATTAGCAATCTTATTGTACAGCCATCTCCAGATTGGTTAAAAAATAGATTGAAATCCATTGGGATCACTCCTAAAAACAATGTAGTGGACGCCACCAATTATGTATTGCACGAATTGGGCCAGCCTCTACATGCTTTTGACGCCGCAAAGATCAAAGGGAACAAAATAGTAGTAAAAACACTTCCCAAGGGAACTAAATTTACCACTTTGGATGGAGTTCAGCGCATCTTGAGCGAGGAGGATCTAATGATTTGTGATACCGAAAAGCCACTTTGTATCGCCGGGGTACTTGGTGGTGAAAATTCCGGGGTTACCGAAAGTACAAGTAGTGTATTTCTGGAAAGTGCATTTTTCAATCCCGTATCCGTTAGAAAAACTGCCAAAAGACACGGCATAAATACAGATGCCTCGTTCCGTTTTGAAAGAGGTATAGATATAGACAACGTGGAATATTGCCTAAAACGAGCAGCATTGCTGATCCACGAAATTGCCGGAGGCGATATTACTTCGGACATTGTAGATATCTACCCCAAAAAGAAGGATGACTACCATGTATTTTTAACTTTCGACAAAATACACAAACTTATAGGTCAGGAAATACCTAAGGATACCATAAAATCCATTCTGGCATCATTGGACATTAAGGTAAAAAACGTAACGGAATCCGGCCTCGGATTATCCATCCCGTTTTACCGTGTGGATGTACAAAGGGAGGTTGATGTTATTGAGGAAATTTTACGTGTTTTCGGATACAACAATGTAGAATTCAAAGAGAAATTGAACGCTTCCATTGCTCCTACTTCCAAATTTGAAGATTATAAGATCCAAAATATAATAGGCAATCTCTTAGCAGCAAAAGGATTTAATGAAATATTGGCCAATAGCCTTACCTCCCCTGACTACAATAAATTATCGGCGGATATCAAGGAAGAGCACACAATTGCCATGTTGAACCCCCTAAGTGCCGATTTATCGGTAATGAGGCAATCTATGTTGTTTTCCGGTCTGGAAGCCATTGCACATAATAGCAATAGGCAAATGCACAACCTTAAAATTTTCGAATTTGGGAAGACGTATCATCAATATCAAACCGAAAGAGAGGAAAAAAAGCATCTAAGCGTCCTTATTACCGGAAACAGATTGGAAGATACATGGACCGCGCCACCTAAAAAAACTGATTTCTTTTATCTTAAATCCATAATAGAAAATCTCCTTGATAGATTGGGCCTTACCGAACTTAATTCGCAACCAACCTCCAGCGATATTCTTTCTGAGGGAATTTCCTTGAAGATAGCGCAAAGGGAAGTTGTGATACTCGGAGTAGTAAAAAAATCTATTTTAAAGGCGTTTGACATTAAAGAGGAAGTCCTATATGCCGATTTTGATTGGGATTATATTTTAGAGGCAATTGTAACCAACCAAATCATTTATAAGGAGATTCCAAAATACCCTGAGGTAAAAAGGGACTATGCACTTTTGGTGGACGAGAGTGTAACTTTTAAGCAGATACATGATATCGCCCAGCAGACCGAGAGGAAATATTTAACCAGTATAAACCTATTTGATGTTTATAACGGCAAAAATTTACCCCAAGGTAAAAAGTCATACGCTGTAAGTTATACCCTGCAGGATGAAAACGGTACCTTGACCGATAAACAGATAGATAAGATAATGAATAAGCTATTGCAGCGTTATGAAAGCGAATTAGGAGCCGAATTACGGTAATAAATTCGCCGTTGCAAGTGAATTGGGCAGAATTACACTGTCTATCTCATGAATAATCCCATTACATTGAGTGGAGTCGGCACTGGTGATTTTAGCCTTATTGCCAGACTTGTCCGTAAGCACTATATCCAACCCGTCCATAGATGCGAATATTTTATCGCCTTGCACTGTGGTAAAACTTGCTTTTCCATTCCCGTTGCACAAAGCCTTCAAAATTTTGGAGGCCGTTATATTCCCGGCAACGATATGATAGGTTAAAAGTGAAAAAAGTTCCTTTTTGTTTTCCGGTAATAACAATTCCTTCAAGCTTACCTTGGAAAGTTTCTTAAAAGCCATATCCGAAGGGGCAAAAACTGTAAACGGGCCATCCTCATTCAATATTTTCTCCAAATTAGCTGCCTTTACAACTTCCAATAATGTATAATGGTGACCAGAATCGGCCGTACTCTCTACGATGGAACTCTCTTTCTTTAAAAAGCTATTCTCATTGAAGGAAGTTTGCCCATAACTGATGGAGGTAACAAAAAATATTAGAGCGCAAAGAGACACATAGCTTTTCATTGGTTCTGGGACTTGGGATTACAAAAAAATCGATGAAAGGTTAATTTCGTCGACAATATACAACATTAGGTCAATAATTTTAGAAAAAGTTATTAACCATATTTGAATTGATCCAATATTAACAAATTGATTGCGAATCCAATGAATTTAAGTGCTTATCATCACCGATATCCAATTTTTAACGATCGGAATTGAAAATGAAATCGGTAATTCCTTAACTTTATAACAATTGCTATAAAAAAGGTGTGAAATGTTTTTGAGAAGAACCAATATTCAGGAAAAGCTTATTCTGGCGAAACGAAGGGACGCTTCTGGCGATGAACTACTAAATGAAGTTTATCTACTCCTAAACAAGGACGAAGATGCACTACAAAAAATTGACCTCAACCTTCGAAGTAAGGAGGTTGTAGTGAACAATGACTTTAATATTGATCTACTTGAAACGGCTGAAATTTATCATATTCGTCATATTAAAAAGATAGCAATAGACTACAGGCTCCGTTTTCTGGATTCCCATTATTTTAAGGGTGAAATTCCTTCCGAGGCAATTACCAAGATCAAAAGACTGGAAGAGGATCATGAAATGGAAATAAAGGGATTTAAGATTCTTGCTCCTTCAAAACTTTTTAAATTGAAGGACAGGGATGATCCAATTTTATTTGCTCCCATAGGCAACGACTATTACTATTTGATCCATAAATGGGGTCGAGACCTGCACCCATTAAGAAAATTATTGATGTGGCCTTTTAAGAGTATTATAAATCTTATTGGTGTCGTAATAGCTATTAGTTATTTAGTAACGTTACTGGTCCCAAACGGATTGTTCTCCAAGGAGAGTTCCAGCTTTCAATTTTGGGTAATTTTCTTTTTTATGTTTAAGTGCATTGCCTCCATAGTAATTTTTTACGGCTTTGCTTTGGGCAAAAATTTCAATCCCGCCATTTGGAACTCCAAATACTTGAAAACTTAGGGCTAATTTCCCTTACTGTTAAGTTCTAATTAGGAAACAATTCCATTGGAATGCCATCTAGATCAACATTATCCAAAAATTTTGGATCTGGTATTGGTTTTATCCTCATTAGCCCCCCTTTGTTGCTGTCCCCTTTTTTCTTATACCCGATCAAGATCAAATTGTTCTTGGAATCATAGGAAACCATAGTGGTGTCTTCTATTTCATATTTTAAGTCCCGTTCCTCCTGGGTGAGAAAATTTTCATAAATATAGAGAATCGAGATGTTTTCCTTAAAATCATACACCGCGGCAATATGGGGATAAGCACTTTTTGAACCGGATTCCATGGGGTAATACAAAGTCTGTTCCCCAAAAAATTCCGAATTGGCATATCCAAACTTGGGTTCTTTTCCCAATAAATAATTGGTGGTAATACCCAAAATCATAGTTTTTCCGTCAAAAAGGCTGTGCAGATTTGGATAACTTACCAGAATATTGCCCATTCCGTCCTTTGAAATTTTTAAAACTTCCGCTCCCAAGTTAGCCTCATGGGCAATAGTCCCATTGTCGATATTTATTACGATCATGGCATATTTATCGGTAATATCCGAATCCCTTGCCAGGACAAAGACCTGATTACCGGAAACCATAATTTGCTTTGGTTCCTTGGCCAATTCCACCTCCGTATAAGAATTTGGGCTTATTGATAAATCCAAAATCCTTAAGTAATAACCGTCTTTTTTAGTGTTGGAAGGATCAACATAAGCCACAAAAGCCTTATCCTTTGAATAAGCCATGGACTTTACAAGAAATTCGCAATTCATATCCTCTGTGAACACAGTGGTATTAACGTCCGTATTATCGCCAAAGTCATGGATTTTAATGGTAGCACTACAGTCTTCCAACGAATTATAAAAACCTATTTTGGAGGCATTCCTATAACTAAGTTCGGGTAATGGCGCTACCTCAAAATCACTTTTGGAGGAATTAACGGTCATACCTTCCGAATCAGCATTTAAATAAGCACTTTGTAAAACACCGTCCTTTTTCAACAAAACGGTATAGTCGGCTGTTAAGTTAAGAGATTCGACATCCTTGTCTCCTACTCCTTCCTCAGAACAGCCCATAACGAGACATGCAACAAACATGCATGTTATTAGGTAGGTTTTCATAAAGTAAGAATTTGGGCCAATAAAATTACACCGGGACGGCGTACATTTTGTTCCGCTGCTCCTTTATACTCTTATCGGACATATAATCATCAAACGTCAAATAGCGATCAATATTACCTTTAGGTGTCAATTCTATGACCCTATTTGCCACAGTTTCAGCAAATTCATGGTCATGGGTCGTAAAGAGAACAGTTCCTTTAAAATTCTTTAAGGAATTATTAAAGGTGGTTATACTCTCCAAATCCAAATGGTTGGTAGGCTCGTCCAACATAATAACGTTGGCCCTCATCAACATCATTCTACTCAACATACAACGTACCTTTTCCCCTCCGGATAAAACCGTACATTTTTTCAAGGCTTCCTCACCGCTAAACAACATTTTTCCCAAGAATCCCCTAATACTGACCTCTTCCCTTTCTTCTTCCGTTTTTGCCCATTGCCTTAGCCAATCCACAAGGTTGATGTTTTCTGTAAAGAAAGATGCATTATCTGCCGGCAAATAAGATTGATTGGTAGTTACACCCCACTGATAGGAACCACTATCCGCCTTTCTGTTCCCATTTAATATTTCATAAAACGCCGAAGTGGCCCGAGAATCACGAGAAATTATTGCCACCTTATCTCCCTTTGCCAAATTAATATTGACATCCTGAAATAAAATTTCACCCTCTTCTGTTGAGGCCGATAGTTTTTCAACATTCAGAATTTGATCGCCGGCTTCCCTTTCGCGCTCAAAAATAATGGCCGGATAACGTCTGCTTGAAGGTTTTATATCCTCAATTTTCAATTTCGACAACATTTTCTTTCTGGAAGTTGCCTGTTTGCTCTTTGCTACGTTGGCACTGAACCTTTGAATAAACTCTTGTAATTCTTTGGCCTTTTCCTCTGATTTTTTGTTTTGCTGTGCCCGCTGTCTCGCCGCTAACTGACTACTCTCATACCAAAAAGTGTAATTTCCGGAGTAAAGGTTCATCTTTCCGAAATCTATATCCCCAATATGGGTACAGACTGAATCCAAAAAGTGCCTGTCGTGGGATACTACTATAACTGTATTCTCATAGTCTGCCAGGAAATTTTCCAACCAATTTATGGTCTCATAATCCAGGTCGTTTGTAGGCTCATCCATAATCAATACATCCGGATTACCAAACAAGGCCTGAGCCAATAACACCCTTACCTTAAGCTTGGAATCCAAATCGCCCATTAGGGTATAGTGGAACTCTTCGGTAATACCCAAATTGGATAACAAGGCAGCGGCATCACTATCGGCATTCCAACCGTTCATTTCTTCAAATTGCACTTGCAGCTCCCCTATTCTATCTGCGTTTTCATCGCTGTAATCGGCATAAAGGGCATCTATTTCCTTTTTAATCTTGAATAATGGCTTATTACCCATTACAACGCTCTCCAATACAGTATCCTCGTCGTAGGCGTTGTGATTTTGTTCTAAGATGGACATCCGTTTTCCCGGCTCCAAATGAACATGACCAGAAGTTGGATCTATTTGTCCTGATAGAATTCTTAAAAATGTAGACTTTCCCGCCCCATTGGCACCAATAACACCATAACAATTACCTTGAGTAAAGGAAACATTTACTTCATCAAAAAGAACCCTTTTTCCAAATTGCACAGATAAATTTGATACTGACAGCATATATAATATTTTTAATTTTGTGCAAAAATAACAAAAATAAACCCGTTCAAGCAACTATATTACAACGCCTTTAGATACCATTTTAACTAAGACCCAATAGTTTTAACGCACAATTAACAGCCTGTATCTGTTGAGTTTATTAGATTTGTTTACTATAAAGTAGCTATTCTCATATGAATAAACCTTTACTATATTCTTTTCTTATCGCTTTGGTTGGTTGCGGTTCGATAGAAAAAAATCCCCCTAGTGCATCCTTTGCTGGTGAAATCGTAAATCCCACAAGCGAATATGTCGTACTCTATAAGGACGATATCGTAATCGATTCGGCTAAACTTGATGACGAAAATAGGTTCTCCATAAGATTGGATTCAGTTGCTGAAGGCTTGTACCATTTTGACCATAGTCCAGAATTACAGTACGTTTACTTGGAAAGGGGAGACAGTCTAATGATTCGACTCAATACTGAGGATTTTGATGAATCATTGATATTTTCAGGTAAGGGTGAGGAGATAAATAATTTTCTATTAGATCTTTTTTTGACTACCGAGGCTGAGCCAGCCACAGTATATTCCTTTTCCCAACTCGGTCCTTTAGACTTCAACAATAAACTGGATTCTCTTAAAGCTATCAAAGTTAATGCCCTAAATGAACTTATTAAGGAGGTAAAGTTGTCTGCTAATGCCATAGAAATGGCCAAGGCCAGTATAAATTACAATTACTACATCTACAAGGAAAAATATCCTTTTTGGAACAGAAGGAAAACTGGACTAAGCACCATTCCAGAATTACCGTCACAATTTTATGATTATCGGAAAGATTTGGATTACAATAACGAAAGTCTTGCCTACCATAGATATTACTACAATTTCATGAAAACCCATTTCAATAATTTATCCTATATGGGCTGTTATTCCAAATGTAAGGAAGAACATCATGAGATCGTTAAAAATAAATTACATTTTAATCAACATAAACTGAAGCTGATAGATAGCTTGGTTACTGAAAAGGATTTACGCGATAACCTTTTTAGAAATGTAGCAATGGACTATCTGATCAATGTGCATGACACTGATGAAAACAATAGAATTTTTATAGAGGAATTTCACAAACTTTCGGGAAACAACCGACATAGTGCAGAAATAGAAGCCATTTATCAAGGGGTGAACAATTTACAACCTACCAAGAAATTACCCAATATATCGGTCTTCAATACTGAGGGGGCTTTGGTAACGCTACAGGAAATTGCCGAAAAAGAAAAGAATACAGTATTCTATTTTTGGTCGGGCACCCAGAGGTCCAACTTTGAGAATGTATTAACCCGAGTTGCACAACTTACGGAAAAGAAACCTGAATATACTTTTGTTGGAATAAATTGTAATACAGACGTCTTAAGGTGGCAGTCTTTACTAAACATCAATCAATTGGATATGGAAAAACAATTTCGTACTGATGATTTTGAGAACTTAAGAAACACCTTGGTCATTGGAGGTCTTAATAAAGGCATAATAACCAAAGACGGGCTAATAGTGGATGCCTTTGCAGACCTTTATAGAAGTTTCTAATATACTGCGATTAAAGTATGGGATCTGGATTTGGATTTGGATTTAAGAATCCCGATCATTTCAGAAAACACAACAGAATATTAAATAATAAAGCCTCTTTAGCTAATAAGCAAAAGAGGCTTTATTGTATTTAGGGGTATTTTGAAATCTAATTACCCTTTTGGTAGTCTTCCAAGAATTTTGCCAAACCACTATCTGTTAAAGGGTGCTTAAGCAAACCTTCGATGGCAGACAAAGGTCCCGTCATAACATCTGCTCCCAACTTTGCACAATCGATCACGTGCATGGTATGTCTAACCGATGCAGCCAAAATTTGAGTTTCAAAATCATAATTGTCGTATATGTGTCTAATTTCAGAAATCAGATTCAATCCATCGGTAGAGATATCATCCAACCTTCCAATAAACGGAGAAACATAAGTAGCACCTGCCTTAGCGGCCAATAAAGCCTGTCCGCATGAAAATATCAAGGTACAGTTGGTTCTAATTCCCTTATCCGTAAAATATTTTATAGCCTTAATCCCATCCTTTATCATAGGAACTTTAACTACAATTTGCTCATGTAGTTCCGCCAATTCCTCACCTTCCTTAATCATTCCTTTTAAGTCCGTGGAAATTACTTCTGCAGATACATCACCATCAACAATATTACAGATATCCACATAATGTTTAAGGATATTGTTTCTTCCGGTAATCCCTTCTTTGGCCATTAGGGAAGGATTTGTGGTTACCCCATCCAATACCCCTAATTCCTGGGCTTCTTTTATCTGTGCTAAATTAGCGGTGTCAATAAAGAACTTCATGTTAATTGCTTTTTTAAATTATTAATGTGAAAGATATGTCTTTTTGCAAGTCTACCTTTTGGTGATGCAAAATTACAATTTATAATGGTTCATCAAGAGTTTCTCATACACTTTGTCCGGTAATATTTTTTTAAGAAACAGTGAAAACTTTTGCATAAACTCCCCTACCTGATAATGAACTTTGGGATTTTTAGTGTTTATAATTTTAAATACCATATGTGCTACCAACATAGGATCTTGACCACTATCCACATGTTCGTTCATGATTTTCAAAGTATTCCCATAAGGTGAGTTATAAGGTGAATCGGCCAATATTGGTGCATGATATCGACCAGAGGCTATATTGGTGGCAAAATCTCCAGGGGCCAAATTTGTGATGTTTATTCCAAAGCCTTTTATTTCCATTCTCAAAGCTTCCGTTACCAACTCCAATGCACCTTTGCTGGCAGAGTAAATACCCCTATATGGCAAACCCATATAACCGGCAATGGAAGTAATATTGATTATAAGGCCTTTTTTTTGACTCCTCATATGCGGCAGAACCGCTTTGCACATATGCAAGGGACCATTAAAATTAGTGTCGAATGCTTTTAAGATTTCAGCATGCGGTGTTTCCTCTATTGGGCCAGTAATGCCTATGCCGGCATTATTCACCAAAACATCTACTCTGCCTTCCCTTGCAATCAAATCGGAAATTGCCGTTTGTATACTTTCTGGATTCCTTACATCCAACTCCAGAAGATCAAAATCTGTAAAATTAGGATAGTTGGCCACTTTCCGGGTAGTTCCGTAAACTTTAAAACCCTCTGATTTTAAATATATCCCAATGGATTTTCCAATGCCCGAAGAACCTCCTGTAACCAGTACAACCTTATGCTCCATTAATAGAAATTAAGGGTGCAAATTAACGAATAAAACAGGAAATGAAGTTGTTAAAGGAGTTATATATGTGTAATGTTACACAAAAAGATGTGAAGTTTATGTTGACTATAGGGCACAAAA
The DNA here is from genome assembly GCF_023015865.1 of Arenibacter sp. F26102. Taxonomy (GTDB): domain Bacteria; phylum Bacteroidota; class Bacteroidia; order Flavobacteriales; family Flavobacteriaceae; genus Arenibacter. The sequence goes on from NZ_JALKBC010000016.1 coordinate 31,808, forward strand.
AATGGCAAGCTACCTACATCGCACCGCTACAACCGTATACCCTTGCTGCGTTCCCGCCCTGGGGGATTCTACAGGAGCTGGTCGTGTAGGACTTGCCGATGCAAATATACAATCTTTTAATTTTTTTGCAATCGTTTTCAGGTCTTAATTTTATTAAATATCTTGCCTTAAAAAGTTGCCACATTATTTTATATATAGCAAGTTGATTTTAAGACAACTATATTGAATTCAATGTTAATAATTGTACGGAAAAAGCACTTTACCCACTAAAATTATTTTATAATTTATACTCACAATAACAAAATGAACTTCTTTAAATTAAATCTTTTTTTCATAATTCCCCTTTTCTTTTTGGCTTGTGACGGCACTACCAACCCTTCAAAGCTCTTCGAAATTCAATTGGAAGGAAACGTAACCGAATTTCAAAAAAATCAGGTTGTTGGTGTTTCAGTCAAAAATCTTAAGAATAAAGAAATTGAAAAGATTACTTATAAGATAGATGACGAAGAAATTACCCTTAATAACAATAAGATTACACTGGATCAATCCGAACTTGGCGCTAAAAAATTGACAGCAAATATTAGTTTCAATGGGGAGACCGTAGAAGTTTCCAAAGGGATAAAATTATTAGCGGAACATGCCCCTGAGATTTACACATATGAAATTCTTAACGAATATCCCCATGATATGGATGCCTATACACAGGGATTGGAGTTCCATAATGACATCCTATACGAAAGCACAGGTAAAAAGGGAAAATCCTCTTTGAGACAAGTGGATTTTAGAACTGGTGAAATCTTAAAAAAGATAGACTTGGACAACACTTATTTTGGTGAAGGCATAACTATCCTAAACGATAAAATTTATCAACTTACCTGGCAAAGTGGAGTTGGATTTATTTATGACCTTAAGGATTTTAAGAAAATAGACAGCTTTAAATACAACCAGAGTAAAGAAGGATGGGGTTTGTGCAATGATGGCGCCAAATTATACAAGAGTGACGGTACTGAGAAAATATGGTTTTTAAATCCAATAACCTTGGCGGAAGAGGGGCATTTTGAAACAGTGACCAATACCTCTATTTTTAACAAAGCCAATGAACTGGAATATGTAAACGGAAAAATTTATGCCAATGTATATCAAAAGGAAAGTATGATGATCATTGACGCCAAAAGTGGTGCAATCGAGGGGGTAATAAATTTTGGAGGTCTAAAGGAAAAGGTGACCCAACACCAAAATCTCGATGTACTCAACGGAGTGGCCTATCACCCACAAAGAAAGACTTTCTTTGTTACCGGAAAAAACTGGGACAAATTATTTGAGGTAAACATCCTTAAAAAATAAGTATGGGAATTTTTGAAAAAACCATAAAGGTGGTAGAAGATGATCTGGATGACCTTGAGCATGTGAACAATGTACGTTACGTACAATGGATGCAAGATATTGCCAAGGAGCATTGGCTAGCCAAAGCTCCTAAAGAATTGGTCAACAAAACGGTTTGGGTGGTCCTAACCCATCACATTACATACAAAAGCTCCGCAAAATTGGACGATATCATTTTAATGAAAACCTATATAGATAAGTCCAAAGGCCCTGTAAGCGTAAGGGTCGTAGAAATGTACAACAAGGAAAGCAATCAATTACTCGTCAAGTCCAAGACGGAATGGTGCTTGTTGAACTCCGAAACTTTTAAACCCATGCGGATTTCCCCAGAAATTGAAAATATTTTTATCACCCAAACCTAAACTATTGAACAAATTACGTGCATAAATCCTTTTTTATATTTTCAGCCCTAATTATACTCCTAATTTTATCTTCCTGCAGGGTGGACTTCGATTATGCACAAAGCAATGGCTCCCTGGAATTTTCCAAGGATACTGTTTTTTTGGATACCATTTTCAGCCGTATAGGAAGCAGCACATACACCTTAAAAGTTTATAACCGCACTACCAACGATATAAGCATCCCCAATATAGGACTCAAAAACGGGGGCAGCAGCAAGTATCGTTTAAATGTGGACGGTGAAGCCGGCAAAGAATTTAAAGATATACCGTTATTCGCCAAGGATAGCCTTTACATATTTGTTGAGACCACTTATGACTTTGGCAATTCGGATGCCATGGAATTTCTGTACACGGACGCCATACAATTTGACAAAGAAAACCACTTGCAAGAAGTACAATTGGTAACCTTGGTAAAAGATGCCATATTTTACTTCCCAAAAAAATCGGTAAACGGACAACGCGAAACAATTGTCCTTGATGTTAATGAAACAGGGAAAGAAATAATTGTCGAGGGTTTTGAACTAAACGCAAATCAACTGCTGTTTACCAAGGATAAACCCCATGTAATCTACGGATACGCCTCGGTACCCGAAGGCAAAACCTTGACAATAGAGGAAGGTGCACGGGTGCATTTCCATAAGAATTCCGGGGTATTGATAAAAAAAAATGCCTCCATACATATTAGCGGTAAACTAAGCCAGGACAAGGAATTACTGGAAAATGAAGTTATTTTTGAAGGCAACCGTTTGGAGCCCTCCTATTCGGACATCCCGGGACAGTGGGGGTCTATATGGATATCTAAAGGCAGTATAAATAACAAAATAGAATACCTCACAATTAAAAATGCCACCGTTGGTATTCTCGTTCAGGGCGATAATACCGTTGCGGAAACCACATTGACCATAAAAAATTCTCAAATATATAATAGTGAAAATATTAATTTATGGGCAAAAACAGCGGTGTTGCAAAGCGAGAATTTGGTCCTTGGGGGAGCAGGAAACATATCATTGTATTGTAACCAGGGTGGCGAGTACAGCTTTATTCATGCTACCATCGCCAATTATTGGAAATATGGGTTTCGATCCAATGCTGCTTTACAAATAGACAACTCAGTCAATATTGAAGGTAATTCCTATGACCTGGTAAAAGCTGATTTTAAGAATTGCATTATTTACGGAAGCAATCCCAACGAATTAAACTTAAGCAAGGCGCCCGATAGAACCTTTAATTTTAATTTTGAAAACTGCTTATTAAAATTCACAAACAATACAGAAGACGGCCTATACAATTTTAGCGATACATACTTATACAAAAATACACTTCTCAATCTGGACCCAATCTTTCTATCGCCCACTAAAAACAATTTTATGATCAAAGAAAATTCCAGTGCAATTGGAACCGGAAATCAAGATGCAGCTGATTTAGTTCCCCTAGATATTTTGGGTACAGACAGGACTAAAAATCCAACCATTGGTGCCTATGAAGTAATATACACCAAGTAACATAATACTACTCTTTAATATTTGAAAGAAAAATCTTCCAAATTTTGTATATTTTGCCAATAAAACGAAAACCCTAGTTTTTCTAAGGTTAAAATGCCACCCTATGCTACTAAGTATCACTAATTTGCCTTAAAATCATCTGAAAATATGGAATATACATATACCATTTTGGACTCCGATGCCCAATCCAATTTGCAGCTACAGCACTATATGGAAGAATATAGTGAGTTTTATTGTGCTGGTGTAGCCACTGACAGTGTACACGGACTAAATGGTATTCTGAAGAAATCACCAGATGTTGTATTCATTCATTTGAATGAAAAAGCCCATGAGTATTTTCACATGATTATGGAAATGCACCAATATTTAAAGGAAATCCCCTTATTTATAGGTATCTCCAAAAGCAAACAATTCGCTTTTGAAGCATTAAAATGTCATTTCTTCGATTATTGGTTACTGCCTTATAACGAATTCGACATCAGAAAGACCTTACTCCGTTTAAAATTAAAAACCCCAAAGGAACAAGAGCCCAAGACACTTTTACTTCAATCCTATAAAGACTACCGCTATATAAATACACAAGAAATCATGTATTTACAGGCAGATAATAATGCTACCGATTTTTTTATGAAAGACGGAAGTACTATTAGCGCTTTTAAAACGTTAAAGACTTTTGAAAACAATTTGCCCACAAATTTTGTGAGGGTCCATCAGAGTTATATCATTAACATTAACTTTGTTTCTAGGATCAATTATGGTAAAGGCCTATGCACTTTGAAGCATGAAAAACTACAATTGCCATTTTCCAAATCTTACAAAAGCAATATTGAAAATCTAAAACAAGTATTGGCCAAAAATACCATTTCCACGCTTAATTAGTCAAATTCTTACAAAAACAGTACGCTCACTAATAGAACTCGGACATCTGCTAAAGATAATTCCTACATAATTTTTTCATGGGTCATCTGTATTAGTTTAGCAATACATTATTAACCCTCGAAAACCATCGAAAAATGAAAAAATTACTATCTATTTTTGCAGTAGTTCTGCTAAGTATGGGCTTATTTGCTATGGGAACCCATGAAATGTTTCCTGTTGTAGATAATGCCATCGCCACTGATGGCGACAGTGTGCCAAAGGAAAGAAGAGATCCTCCAAAGGCGAACAACGATTTCCAGTACAACGATAATGCCGTTGCTACTGATGGAGACAGCGTTCCAAAGGAAAGAAGAGATCCCCCTAAGGCGAACAACGATTTCCAGTACAATGACAATGCCTTGGCCACCGATGGAGACAGCGTTCCAAAAGAAAGAAGGGATCCTCCAAAGGCCAACAACGATTTCCAGTACAGTGATAATGCCGTTGCCACCGATGGAGACAGTATCCCAAAGGAAAGAAGGGATCCTCCAAAGGCCAACAACGATTTCCAGTACAGTGATAATGCCGTTGCCACCGATGGAGACAGTATACCAAAGGAAAGAAGAGATCCTCCAAAGGCGACCACAGATTTCCAGTACAGCGATAATGCCGTTGCCACCGATGGAGACAGTATACCAAAAGAAAGAAGGGACCCTCCGAAGGCAACGTCTGATTTCCAAAATGTTAACAGCGAAATTGCATAAGGAACGGAAAACGTTTCTATATTAAAAAAGGTTTCAATTACATCAATAAAATTTAAAGCCCTAAGCAAATTTGTTTAGGGCTTTTTTTTTATCTTTCCACCTTTATGGAGAAAAGTATCTGTTATAAATTTGTATTATACTTATTAATTTTCCTACAACTGATAAATATTGGTTGTAAGGAAACTTCCATTGGCACAAAAGACTCAAGATCTACACAAGAAAATGACAGTATTGCCTATTGGTTGTCCGAAGACAACAGCAATTCTGAACAAGATTACAAAAAAAATCTAGCAAAGGCCTATGATTTGGCCCTGCAAGAAAAAAACGACTCCCTTAAATCCAAACATTTCTCCAGAATATCCTACTACTATTCCATATTAGGGGATTCTTTGCAATTTAGGCGCTCTAATAAAATTGCACTTCACCTTTCCAAAAAAACAAAAGATTCCAATGCCCTGGCCAACAATCATTGGGATCTGGGTTCTTTTCTAGAAGACAATGCTTTACAGGATAGTGCGTATTACCATTATACACAAGCTGAGAAAATATTTAAATCCCTTAAAGATAATTATGCTACCGGTCGCATTTTATATAATTTGGCCAGGGTGCAGTCCAATATTAAGGATTATACCGCAAGTGAGGTCACAACCATTGAGGCCATTGAATTCTTTAAACCACTGAACAAAAATTACCAATTATTTCTATGCTATAATAATTTGGGTTCCGTGACCAACGCCATCAATGAATATGACAAGGCTTTGGAATATTATGAAAAGGCACTTTTTTATTTGGACAAATCGGATAAATCTAATCAAACCCGCTTTAACACCATAAATAATATGGGCAAAGTGTATCACGACAAAGGCCTATATAAAAAGGCCATCGAATCATTTAATATTGTGATTACTGCAGACAATATATACCACCTGAATACCCGATTGTATGCTATAGCACTATCTAATTATGCAAACAGTAAAAATAAACTTGGAGATACCACCGAAGTACTTGCCACATTTAAAAAAGCCTTAAGAATTAAGGATAGTATACACGACCCTAGGAGCTTAGCGAATACCCTTTTTGAAATATCAAATTATTATTTGAGTCAAAATGATACAACAATGGCCCTAGAGTATGCCAAAAAATCTAAAATAGTATCAGAACAGACAGGTAACAACTTTAGGTTGCTCGAATCCCTTGAACATATTGCAAGACTTGACCCAATACATGCTGCTCGTTATACTCAGGAATACATAAAGTTGAACGACAGCCTACTTCGAGAGGAACGTGCTGTTAGAAATAAATTTACCAGGATACGGTTTGAGACCGATGAGTTTATTGAACAAAATGAATTGCTTACCAGGCAGCGTCAATTATGGATAGGTATTGCTGTGGCGGTACTTATATTAGCAGTTTTTATACTTATTACCCTTGATCAACGCCGGAAAAATCAAAAATTAAGATTTGAAAAGGCTCAACAAGAGGCGAATCAAGAAATTTTCAATCTTTTATTGTCTCAAAACAAAAAGGTTGAAGAAGGTAAACAACTGGAAAAGAAACGAATATCGGAAGAATTGCACGACGGTATTTTGGGACAAATGTTAGGAATACGTTTAATTCTCACCGGCCTCAACAATAAAACCGATTCCGATTCCGTTCTAAAGCGGAGCGACCTACTAAAGAAATTACAACAGTTGGAGGAGGAAATTCGAACAATTTCACATGAACTAAGCAGGGCATCGGAAGAAAAAATTCATAACTTTATTGTATCCATTGAGGAATTGGTTAAAACAATTCAGGATTCTTCCAAGATGAAATGTCATTTTGAGTACGACGATAAAATAGATTGGGATGAATTAAAGGGAGATATTAAAATTAACATTTATAGAATTGTACAGGAGAGTTTACAGAATTGTATAAAACACGCCAAGGCCTCGAAAGTGGACCTATTGTTTGAGTCTGATGAGAATAATGTGAGAATTGTAGTATTGGACAACGGAGTAGGTTTTGATCAAAAGAAAGGAAAACGAGGTATTGGACTTAAAAATATAAATTCTAGATTGGAGAAGCTAAATGGAACTTATGACATTCAAAGTAGCATTGGAAAAGGAACAAAAGTAATAGTTACTATCCCTTATGTCCTGGAAAAACAGATAGAACCCCAATCTGCATAATAGATTACTAATTGCAAATAGAATGAGAACTTTAAGGATTTTAACGATAGATGATCACGAAATGATCACTACTGGCTATAAATATCTTTTGGAGGCTGGAGAGTTCGAAGAATTCCAAGTCAAAGTTGAAACAGCCAATACTTTTGAAACCGGAAAGCAGAAAATAGAGGATTCCGCTAGATCTTTTAAATATGACCTTTTATTGTTGGACGTACAATTAACGGAAACCCATTTGGAAGAACCTTACTCCGGGGAAGACCTAGGAATATTTGCAAGAAAAGTTATTCCTGACACCAAAATAGTCTTTATGTCATCCTTTAGCGACAACTATAGGATCAATAGTATTTTGAAAAACGTAAATCCCGATGGCTATATGGTGAAATCGGAAGTTGACGAAAAATCGCTCATTGCCATGGTCAAAGGTGTAATTACCTCACCGCCCTATTATAGTCAAAAAGCATTGGTTGCCATAAGAAAGAAGGTATCCAATGACCTTTTATTGGATGATAATGATAAAAAAATACTGTATCACGTATCCATTGGGACAAGGACCAAGGATATGGTAGATTTTATAAACCTTTCGCTCGCCGGAATCGAAAATAGAAAAAGACAACTTAAAGTTATTTTTGGCGTAGAAAAGCAAAACGATTTAGCTTTGGTTCATGAAGCTAGAAACAGAGGATTTCTATAATTGAATTTATAGCTTTTCACGAACTCAATGAGGTCTTTTTAACTCCAAATTCGGAAAATCTAAAAACTATCATCAAATACCTTTATTTCCTCCCATTCCCTATCAAATTTTACCCTTTTACCATTCATCGTCTACTTTTTCGACGAACACACCCCAATTGAATCGAAACCTTACTTTTTATAAGGTTTTTATTTAATTAAGGACAAAGCATTAAGCTAATTTTGAAATTAGATTTTCAATAAATTTATTTCGAGATGTCTAAGTTAGGAAACGAATTTTTCAATAATTCAAACATTGAGGTTAAAAGCACCGACCATATTATAGGTTTGGAGTCTTTTAGAAAAAGTTTGGAAAAGAATTATTATGCAGAAGTCAATATTGGTAACTATGGGTTGAAAAAAGAGTCAGCAAATTTAACCATAGATATTAAATGTAACTTCAGTCTGGACGAATCATTGTTTTATTTAAACAAGATAGCATCCGACCATGGAACCCATAAAAAATCCGGTCCCAAAAAGACCTTTTTGTTCTTACGGGCATATTTCGAACTAAAAAAATTGAACACTATATCCATAGACATAAGTGAGCTGACTATTTCCCTTACGGATACTACTATTCTAATCAGTAAAATATACGATCAAAGTATTGCCGACCAAGCAGAAACAATCTTTGCGGAACTCGTTAAACATAACCTATATTATACAAAAGGTTTAAACGAGACCCCTTTTGAAATGTTTATACCAGTATTTGAGGAAGATACCTTGGAGGGCGATACCAAAATGAGGAATATTGTTTCCGACAACAATAACATAAACGACTATTTCGGATTTTGGGGCATGTATTATGACCAAACTGAAGAAGCGGCCATTTACGATCTAAATACCAAAACAATTATTTATGGAGATATTCAAATCCTAAGCGAATAGGATAATTGATCTCCAAAAAAAAAGCTGTCCAAAAAGTATTAAAATCTTACAATGCGGGCAAGACTTTAATTAAACCTTCTGGACAGCTATCTATAGCCTTATTAAGCGTTGAATAATTCTCTTGAATGCATTAGGGCATTTACATTTTCCCTTACTTCTTCAATAATCTTTTCATCTTCTGGATTCATGATTACCTGATCAATAAATCCGACAATGGTCTTCATTTGATCTTCTTTTAAACCCCTTGTAGTAACGGCGGCAGTACCAAAACGGATACCCGAAGTAACAAAAGGTGATTTATCATCAAAAGGAACCATATTCTTATTGGCGGTAATATCTGCTTTTACCAAGGCATTCTCGGCATCTTTACCTGTAATGTTCTTATTTCTAAGATCAATAAGCATCATATGGTTATCCGTGCCTCCAGAAATAATATTATATCCTTTTTCCACAAACGCGCTGGCCATTGCTGCGGCATTTTTCTTAACCTGTAACATATAATGTAAGAATTCATCGGTCAAGGCTTCTCCAAAGGCTATTGCTTTTGCAGCAATGATATGCTCCAAAGGACCGCCCTGATTACCTGGAAAAACTGCCAAATCCAATAAAGCCGACATCTTTCTTAGAGTACCGTTCTTCAACTTAACACCAAATGGATTGTCAAAGTCCTCACCCATTAAAATCAGACCTCCTCTTGGTCCTCGCAATGTCTTATGGGTAGTTGTGGTAACAATATGACAATGTGGTATTGGGTCGTTCAAAATCCCCTTGGCTATAAGCCCCGCGGGGTGGGATATATCGGCCAATAATATAGCACCTACGCTATCGGCAATTTCCCTAAATCTTTTAAAATCCATATCCCTGGAATAGGCAGAAGCTCCTGCAATAATGAGCTTAGGCTGTTCCTTGGTAGCTATGTCCTGTATTTTATCGTAGTTTAAAACTCCTGTCTCCTGATCAACTCCATAAAATACGGGGTTATACAATCTACCTGAAAAATTTACCGGAGACCCGTGGGTTAAATGACCCCCATGGGACAAATCAAATCCAAGAATGGTATCTCCAGGCTTTAAACAGGCATGATAAACAGAAGCATTGGCTTGGGAACCAGAATGTGGCTGAACATTGGCATAAGCAGCTCCAAATAATTGCTTGGCTCTATCTATGGCCAATTGCTCTATTTCGTCTACTACTTCACAACCACCATAATAGCGCTTACCAGGATACCCTTCGGCGTATTTGTTGGTCAATACCGATCCAGCAGCCTCCATAACCTGGGGACTGGTGAAATTTTCGGAAGCAATAAGTTCAATTCCATCAATTTGGCGTTCCTTTTCCGCCTCAATTAGTTCAAAAATTTGATTGTCGCGTTGCATACTGTATTATTCTATTAAATAATGTGCAAAAATACGAATTGCAGAGCGTTAATTGGAAGAAAATAATATATTTGATAAGATATTTATTAAACACAAGTTAACAATTCGAAGATGCCACTAAAAACGAATCATCCAGAAAAAAAAACATGGTTACCTGTACCCGTTAATTCTGATTTTCCCATTCAGAATATTCCTTTTGGAGTTTTCTTGACTAGGGATGACATAATCACCATTGGTTCTAGAATTGGTGATTACGCAATAGATTTGGGGGCATTGCATCAATTGGGGTATTTTAAGGATATTCCATTGACCGATGATATTTTTTTACAGGACACCCTTAACGATTTTATCTCCGACGGCAAAAAGACCTGGCGTTTGGTTAGAAACAGAATCAGCGAAATTTTCGATATCAATAACGACCAATTGAAGAACAATGAGGACCACAAGAATATTGTTCTTTTTACCATGGACGAAATTGAAATGCAGCTTCCAGTACAAATTGGCGACTACACGGATTTTTATTCCAGTAAGGAACATGCCACCAATGTTGGCAAAATGTTCAGAGATCCAGAAAATGCTCTTCTTCCCAATTGGCTGCACATACCTGTGGGGTATCACGGTAGGAGTTCTTCAATTGTACCAAGCGGCACATCTGTTAGAAGGCCAATGGGGCAAACCCTTCCTGCAGGGGCAGACCAACCTATTTTTGGCCCTTCCAAATTAGTGGATTTTGAATTGGAAATGGCTTTTATTACCACAGATGCCAACGTTTTGGGCGAACCTATACCGGTCGAGGAGGCTGAGAATTATATATTTGGTATGGTACTTTTTAATGATTGGAGTGCTAGGGATATACAAAAATGGGAATACGTTCCATTAGGTCCCTTCCTTGCCAAAAATTTTGCATCATCCATCTCACCTTGGATAGTTACCTTGGATGCTCTTGAACCATTTAGAGTGGGCAGTCCCGAACAAACCCCAAAACCCCTACCCTATTTACAGCAATCAGGAAAAAAAGGGTTCGACATTAATTTAGAAGTTGCCATTAAGCCAGAAAATGGCAAAGCCACCACAGTTACCAGATCTAATTTTAAATATATGTACTGGACTATGGCGCAACAACTGGCCCATCATACCATAAATGGTTGCAAAGTGAATAGTGGCGACATGATGGGCAGTGGGACCATTTCCGGTCCAACCCCTGATACTTATGGCTCAATGCTGGAGCTTACTTGGCGCGGGGAAAAACCCTTGACCTTGGAAGACGGATCAACAAGAAAGTTTATTGAGGATCATGATACCGTAACCATAACGGGATATTGCCAAAAGGATAATGTGCGTATTGGTTTTGGGGAAGTTACCACCAAATTGCTGCCTGTTTTTCAACAAAAGAAAAAATAGAAGTCAAAAAAATAACCTCTGTTTGTACGATACCGAATAGTTTCACGTTTGTGTATAGAACTATTTTGGCATAGCTATTGAACTATGTCCATAATATTTTTAAACCAAACGTTATGAAACAATCATTACTTGCATCACTTATGCTGTTTATTTTTATCTCTTGCGGAGGGGTTAAAAAAACACAGGAAGCCTTAAATACAGGTAACTATGGCCATGCCATTAATAATGCATTAAAGAATATTGCAGAGAATAAGACAAAGAAGTCCAACCAGCCCTACATTCAATTGCTGGAGGAGGCCTATAAGAAAAATACAGAACGCGAGCTTCAAGAGATTGCATTCTTAAAGAAGGATAACAATCCAGCAAACCATGAGGTGATCTTTAATAGCTATCAGAACCTAAAATCCATTCAGGAACGTATAAAACCTTTATTACCATTACAATTGTATGATGAAAATAGGAATGCCAGGTTTGCGTTTAAGGATTATGATGAAGAGATACTAAAGTCGAAACGCCAATTGTCCGACTATCTATACAACAATGCCACTGCCCTATTAAACACTGGCAACTACAAAGAAGATTTTAGAAAAGCTTTTGAGCAATTTACCTATTTAAGCCAGTTAAATCCTAATTACAAGGATACCGAACTTAAATTGGAAGAGGCCCACAACAAAGGATTGGATTACGTTCAAGTGATTATGATCAACGATTCCGAACAAATAGTCCCCAATCGCTTGGAGGAGGAGCTACTAAATTTTAATACTTACGGATTAAACGATCTATGGACCGTTTATCATACCAATGCCTTGAAAAATATTAATTACGACTACGAGATGCAGGTAGCGTTTAGGAATATAAATATTAGTCCGGAACAGATTACCGAAAAACAAATCTCTAAAGAAAAACAGATCAAGGATGGTTACAAATACGCCACAAACCCTCAAGGAGAGGTTTTAAAGGACAGTTTGGGCAATAAAATAAAGGTTGATAAATTTAAAACCGTAAAATGTAATTTTTATCAATTTACCCAGCAGAAGTCGGTTGAAGTAGTTGGAAATGTTAGTTTTTTGGATTTACAAAATCAACAACAAATTAATTCTTACCCTTTGGCGAGTCAATTTATCTTTAACCACGTATACGCCAAACACAATGGCGATACAAATGCCCTTGAAGAGGATATGGTTCCATTGCTGCAATTATCGGCAGTTCCATTCCCTAGTAATGAACAAATGGTTTATGATGCAGGGGAGGATTTAAAAGCCAAATTAAAAGGCATAGTCACCAGACATAGATTCAATTAAGCCCAAATAGGTCTTACTTATTTTTTAGCCCCAAATTGAAAAATACATTTAGTAAAAAGAAAGGATATTCTTTAGTACTAAATGTATTTTTTTATATCCAGTTGGGTAATGGCCCCATGGGATTCATGCGCTACTACCTCGCCGTTTTTAATCACTAGTAACTGTGGCGATTCGTGAATAACCCCAAAAATGCTACTGGTTTCATTGGAAACCGACCTGTAATTGTGCAAATCAAGGTAATGTAGATCCAAACTGTTTGTGGGTATGTCATACCCTTCATTAAACCTGTTCATGACCATTCTACTAATTCCACAGCTTGTGGAGTGCTTAAATATGGCCTGAGGTTTCACTTTAGATCTTTCCTTTATTTCCGCCAATTGTTCTACTGAGGCCAATGCAATCCATGGCGCCACCTTGGCTTCTTTTTTTTCCTTATTATTTTCTTTCCCAAATAGTGTGTTAAGAATTCCCATTTCGTAATTTTAATATTAAGTCGTATTAGGCTTCAAAAATTACAGCCTGTCTAATTGTCGCTCGTTTTCTATAAATAAGCGACATTTTGTCCTGCTAAAAACAGTGGTAAGGTTGTTGCCCTTAATACTTCAAAAGTAAACAATAACGCAAAAAAAACAACTATATGAATTTCAATAACTTCACTATAAAATCACAGGAGGCCCTACAACATGCGCAGCAGATGGCGCAAGGTTTGGGCCATCAACAAATTGAGAACGAACATATTTTTAAGGCCATTTCGGAAGTTGAGGAAAATGTGCTCCCATTTATTCTCAAAAAACTCAATGTCAACACCACCTTATTAAACCAAATTTTGGAAAAAGAACTGGAAAGCTTCCCCAAGGTTTCCGGTGGTGAAATCATGCTTTCACGGGAAGCTAATAAAACATTGACCGAGGCCAGTATTATTGCAAAAAAAATGGAAGACGAATATGTTTCCATTGAACATTTATTATTGGCCATTTTCAAATCCAAAAGTAAAATAGCACATATTCTAAAAGACCAGGGAGTTACCGAAAAGGATTTCAAAGCCGCTATTACCGAATTAAGAAAGGGCGGAAAGGTAACTTCACAGAGTGCAGAGGATACCTACAATTCCTTAAACAAATACGCCCGAAATCTCAATGAACTTGCCGATAGCGGAAAACTGGACCCAGTGATCGGCAGGGACGAGGAAATTAGAAGGGTATTACAAATCCTGTCCCGAAGAACAAAAAACAACCCTATGCTGGTAGGTGAACCAGGAGTAGGAAAAACAGCTATTGCAGAAGGCTTGGCCCACAGAATTGTACAGGGCGACATTCCTGAGAACCTTAAGGATAAGGTAATCTTTTCATTGGATATGGGCGCTCTTATTGCGGGTGCCAAATACAAAGGGGAATTTGAGGAACGCTTAAAAGCAGTTATTAAGGAAGTAACCACTTCCGATGGCAATATTATCCTTTTTATTGATGAAATCCACACACTTGTAGGTGCTGGAGGAGGTCAGGGTGCCATGGATGCGGCCAATATATTAAAGCCTGCCTTGGCACGTGGCGAGCTTCGTGCCATAGGAGCCACCACCCTGGACGAGTATCAAAAGTACTTTGAAAAGGACAAGGCCTTGGAGCGAAGGTTTCAGAAAATTATAGTGGATGAACCGGATACCGAGAGTGCCATATCCATTCTAAGAGGAATAAAAGAGAAGTACGAGGCACACCACAAGGTGAGAATTAAGGACGAAGCCGTAATTGCTGCAGTAGAATTATCGCAACGCTATATTACCAATAGGTTTTTGCCGGACAAGGCAATTGACCTAATGGACGAGGCCGCTTCCAAGCTTAGAATGGAAATTAATTCCAAACCTGAAGAACTCGATGTTTTAGATCGTAAAATAATGCAGTTAGAGATTGAGATCGAAGCCATAAAGCGAGAGAACGACACCTCAAAACTAAAGGCCTTGAACGTTGACCTTGCCAATTTAAAGGAGGATCGAAATGAAATCTTTGCCAAATGGGAAAGTGAAAAAACAGTAGTGGACGACATCCAAAAAACAAAGAACGACATTGAAAACTTTAAGTTGGAGGCCGAAAGGGCCGAACGCAATGGGGATTATGGAAAAGTTGCCGAGATTAGATACGGTAAAATAAAGGAAGCCCAGGAACGGTTGGAAAAGCTTGAAAGCGAATTGGAAGAGCAACAACTTGGAGAAACTTTGATCAAAGAAGAGGTCACCAATGAAGACATAGCCGAAGTGGTAGCCAAATGGACTGGTATCCCTGTTACCAAAATGCTCCAAAGTGAACGCGAAAAGCTGTTAAAATTGGAAGATGTCCTCCACAAAAGAGTAGTGGGCCAGGAAGAAGCCATACAGGCGGTTTCCGATGCCATACGAAGAAGTAGGGCTGGTTTACAGGACAGCAAAAGACCCATTGGATCCTTCCTGTTCCTAGGAACTACCGGGGTAGGAAAAACAGAATTGGCCAAAACATTGGCCGCCTATCTTTTTGACGACGAAAATGCCATGACTCGGATTGATATGAGTGAATATCAAGAACGACATGCCGTAAGTAGATTGGTAGGCGCGCCTCCAGGATACATAGGATATGACGAAGGCGGACAATTGACCGAAGCAGTACGAAGAAGACCGTATTCCGTAGTGCTACTTGATGAAATTGAAAAAGCGCATCCAGATACCTTTAATGTCTTATTACAGGTATTGGACGAAGGTAGATTAACGGACAATAAAGGCCGGGTCGCTGATTTTAAGAACACCATAATTATCATGACAAGTAATATGGGAAGCCATATTATACAGGAAAAGTTTGAGAACAACAAGGACATCTATAGCGCCGCGGAAGCCGCAAGGGTGGAAGTGCTCGGGCTATTGCGCAAAACAATACGGCCGGAGTTCCTAAACCGTATAGACGACATTATCATGTTTACCCCTTTAAGTAAAAAAGATATAAGCAAGATAGTGGTCCTGCAGCTCGATCAGTTGAAAAAATTGGTTGGTAAGCAGAATATCACAATCGATGCTACAGACGAGGCCATTGCATATTTGGCGAATAAAGGTTACGACCCCCAATATGGAGCACGCCCCATAAAAAGGGTAATTCAGAGAGAGGTATTGAACAATATTTCCAAAGAGTTGTTAAGTGGTAAAATTCAACCAGGTGGGATTATCCTCATAGACTCCTTTGATGACCAGCTAGTATTTAGAAATGAAAATGAACTAGCCAAATAAATTAATCATTTACAATAGAAGGGCATCCAATTCATAATTGGATGCCCTTTTTTTATTAACAATAAATACCATGCAGTATAATATTTTTTATATTAGCATAAAACTGTAAGGACATGTCTACAAAAGCTGAAAGAACCACTGCCTATATCATTGAAACTGTTGCGCCAATTTTTAACAAACTTGGATATGTGGGAACTAGCATGAGCGACCTTACAGAAGCTACCGGACTTACCAAAGGGGCGATTTACGGGAATTTCGAAAATAAGGATTCCTTGGCACTTGCCGCATTCGAATACAATAGCAAGAAACTTTTATCTGAAATTGATGAAAAATTAAATTCGAGTGGAACTTCCCTTCAGAAGCTTTTTGTACTTACCAATTTCTATCGGCACTACGACACCTTCGTAGAGGAATTGGGTGGCTGCCCAATCTTAAATATTGGTGTTGACGCCAATCACAATAATTCACAGTTACTGGCCGCAACTAGGGAAACGATAAAAACTATTGAAGGAAAAATTGCCTTGGTTTTGGAAAATGGGCTAAACAACAATGAACTAAGGTTACCGGTAACCCCCCTTCAATTTTCCAAACAACTATTTACAATGATACAAGGCGCAGTTGCCATGGCAACTATTACAGGTGATAGAAAATACCTGATCAACACTATAGCCTACTTGGACCAATTAATTGTACGCGAGATAAAAAAGTAACCAAGTACTACTCCCCTATCACCCTGAAAATCCAGGTTTTTTCGGCATACTTGCCATTGAAGTCATTATCCCTCGCCGCTTCCGCATCACTTAGAGTATCAAACCTTTCCAAATACACATAGTCCCATTTGGTCTTCGCTAGGTAGAAAAACTTGGCATCAATACCTTTCTTCTTAAGATTTTGAATAAAGATATCACGGTATCTGCTTGTACCGTAAACATTGCCAATAAGATAAAAACCGGCTTTCTGACCCTCAATTTTGTCTACTTCCTCATAATGTCCTTGAGTCACAGACTTGCCCGCCTTCTTCCTAGCTGCAATCCTATCCAGATCTTCCTGAATTTTCTTAGCTAAGGCAAGCTCCATATTTTTCACGGAATCCAATCGTTGCTCCTCCTTCACCTGAATAGCCTTGGCCATAGCCTCAGCCTCCTGCTTTTCCTTTAATTTTTTAGCCTCGGCCATTTCCTGGGCCAGCCTTAATTCTTCAGCCAAAGCTTTCTTTTTCTTGCCCCTAACCCGTTTTTGTTTTTTGGATTTTTTATTCGCATTTTTCTCAGCTAAAGCCTCTGCTTTGGTGAGCTCTTCCTTCAATTTTAAATCCTCCGCTTTCTGATTTTCGTCTTCTTTCAGTAGATTTTCTTC
Source organism: Arenibacter sp. F26102 (assembly GCF_023015865.1). Classification (GTDB taxonomy): domain Bacteria; phylum Bacteroidota; class Bacteroidia; order Flavobacteriales; family Flavobacteriaceae; genus Arenibacter. Next base: position 49,176 of record NZ_JALKBC010000016.1, read on the forward strand.
CTCCAATTTCATCAAGGCTTCCTCGTCTTCATCCACCTCAAGACCTACTCCCTTTTTAGGGTCATCGGGACTGCCCCATGTATAAGCTGCTATTAGTTCAAAACTTGGGTCTTGATTCTTGATCTCAGCGTCCGTGCCGTATTCTATTAAGGCACCCAATGATAAATGCTTAAAAAATCTACCACCCAATCCACCGGATATACCATAAAAACTATTATAACCACCTTGAACCCAAAATTTATTGGACGATAACAAGGCATTTAGACCCACCTGGGTATCGCCATAAGGTACCGACTTCACATATAATAGAGGTCGTAGATAAGCATTATCCACACCACTGAAAAGTGTTAAGGGAAACTGATAATCTACCATACCCAAGTAGATTTTTTCATCAGATTCTGAATAACTATTATTAGTGGAAAAATCATAATCAAAAATATTTTCGGCAGTAAAACCTACACTAAAACCATCCACTGAAAACCTAACTCCGGGCGCAAACTGCATAATAAAGGCATTGGATACTTCCAATTGCGGTAGTAAAATATCTGGATCCGGTGTATAGCGGTCATCGGCAATTTCACTACTGAAACCAAATACATTCAACCCCACAGACAATTGCATATTATTGTCGAAATTAAAGGCATATGCATAATTAAGCACTGCGCCGGTATTTAAAAACACGCCCGTATTATTCTGGATAAAACCAGCACCTATAGACGATTGCTCGTTTATTTTTCCTGAATAATTTAAAAAAATAGAAGTTGGATCAGCATCTATGGTTTGCCACTGATATCTGGACCACCACGCAATAGACTGCGGATTATTCCTGTCCAGAGAAAAAACGGGATTAAATAAACTGGAATTGAATTCAGTTAAATTATGCTGCCTAAGATCGGTAGGAACTGCAACCTCTTGGGCGTGCGAAACAAATATCGCAAACAAAACAGCATAAATAGCGTACTTTTTATCCATATACAAAAGAACAAAAATCTGCGGGCTCTACATACTTTTTTAATGTAATTTTAGTTACATTACTAGAATAATCATTTACCAAAAATAGAATTGACCATGAAAAATATAAAACTGCTATTAATTCTAGCATTAACTATTGGGAATACGGCCTGTAAGGACGAACCAAAGTTACCCTTGGAAAATGCAGAAGATTATATTTCCTCCTTTTATTTCATAAGACATGCCGAAAAAGATCGTAGCGATCCGGAAAATATAGATCCAGAATTGAATCAAGATGGATTGGGACGGGCCATCCGTTGGGCAGAGGTATTTGACCCTGTAGCGCTCGATGCCATTTATATCACGGATTTTGAAAGAACCGCAATGACTGCCGCACCTACCTCCATAAAGAAAGAAATTACCCCAAAATATTATGACCCGAAAGCGATTATCATAGAAGAATTTAAAAAAGAGAACCTAGGCAAAGACGTACTTATCGTTGGTCACAGCAATACCACTCCGGAATTTGTAAATCTTATGTTGGGAGAAGAAAAATATGAACACATGGATGATTATGACAACAGTAGTCTTTTTATTGTGCGGATCATAAATGGAAAAGCTACCGACATTAGATTAAAAATGGATTAATCGGACGCCACCACAGAGATATCCTTCAACTCTATTTTTGACAATAGTTTTAATTGACCTCGTCCATAAAGACTATCAACCTCATATATTGTAGCAACTTCCGGGGAAGCTTCAAAGTTCTCATAATCAACAAAACGGATACCCTTTATATAGCGCTCATTGTAAGCCGATCTAAAACGGATTCCACCGCCATCCACATGAAATTCATAAGCCAGGTAATCGGGCTTAAAGGTCACCTTGTTAAACCAATACAAATAAACATCATCATAGTCATCCCCTCCACCTTTCTGATCAAAGGTGACCTTTAGCTTATAGTACTCCTTGCCGTTTAAGGTAACTTCCCCCAACAACTTCTTGTTGACTGCGGGATCATTCAATCCATATGGTAAGTTTGCAAAATAATGTACCGAGTTCACCGAGTTTGCGTACACATTGGCTATCGAATCCTTTAATGGCACCAAACTATCATTAATGAAACGCTTTAATCCATGGGTACTTTTAACATCCAACACCGTTAAAGAATCCGTGAGCTTAATACGCTTTAGGATTCTACTACCCCCATTCCATTCAGAAGCATAGTGAAAATCCCGGAATTTATAAGAAATATCACTAGTTTCATACAATTCCCCGCCACTCGCCAAAATTGACCTATCAACTATATCCTGGGCAGTAATAGCGGTTCCCATTTTTTCCTTACACGAAATAATTAATAAAATCAAAACCAAAGGGTATACTATTCTCATCTCTATAATTTTAAGATTAATCGTAAAGAGGTCCCATTCATTACAAAAAAAACAAACATACATGCGATCACAAACGCAAAATCTCTAAGTAAGCCCTAATTGCCAATCGGATAATTGTTGCTATTTTTGTCAAACATATGCAGAAAAAAATAAATATAAAAAACAAAAGGGCTAGGTTCGATTACGAACTGTTGGACACGTATACCGCGGGCATAGTTTTATCCGGTACCGAAATTAAATCGATTCGGGAGAGTAAGGCTTCCATCTCGGAAAGTTTTTGTGAATTTAATGACCGAGGCGAATTATTTGTCATTAACATGCAGGTAGATGAATATTCTCACGGAACCCATTTTAACCATATGCCGAAAGCCGAGCGAAAACTTTTATTGAACCGTGGTGAGCTTAAAAAACTGGAAAAAGAAGTAAAGAATTCGGGCCTAACCATAATCCCTCTAAACCTTTTCCTAAATGACAGGGGTTTGGCAAAAATAAACATTGCATTGGCAAAGGGTAAAAAACTGTATGATAAACGCGAAAGCATCAAAGACCGTGACAACAAGAAAAACCTGGACAGAATTAAAAAAAGTTTTAATAATTAGTGAATTAACTAATTTTTATCCTCCAACAAAGGCACAAATCTAAAAGACCCTAATTCCTTTTTCTCAAATTCCTTGGCTGACTTCCTTACAAATAAAGTCATTATTTGCTCATCCAACCCCACAGGTATCACCAACCTGCCACCAACCTTAAGTTGCGCCAACAAAGGATTAGGCACAAATGGAGCCCCGGCAGTTACTATGATACTATCAAAGGGAGCCTCTTCTGGCAACCCCTTATAACCATCCCCAAAAATTACTTTCTTGGGCCTGTACCCCATTTTTTTAAAAAAGAGATTCGTCTTTTTAAAAAGCTCCAATTGGCGCTCAATGGTATATACTTTGGCCATAAGTTTTAATAAAACCGCGGTTTGGTACCCACTACCCGTCCCTATTTCCAAGATTTTATGATTTGGCTTTACCTGCAAAAGTTCTGACTGGAAGGCCACTGTATAAGGCTGGGAGATAGTTTGTTCCGCTCCAATTGGAAAAGCTTTATCCTGGTAAGCGTGGTCTTCAAAACTACTATCCAAAAACAGGTGTCTTGGCACAGAGCGGATGGCATTTAGGACGGCATTATCGGCAATTCCCTTTTCTGCAAGAATGTCCGCCAATTTGTTGCGCATTCCGCGATGTTTTAATGTATCTTTCAATTGATTGGTTTTGGTCTGTAAAGTTAAAAAAACGAAAAACTTAAAATGGAAAAATTGGATAAATTACATACTGCAATCTAACTTATTCTACTATCTGCAGGTAATTTAAAACCAGATTTATTTTTAATTTTCCAAACCACAGCTCCAATGACCCTGAATAATTTTTATCAATTTCCTTTAAAATATAGGATCACATAAAAGAAGGTGTATAAATCCTAACTTTTATTTTTTAAGCCCCTAAACTTGCAAACTATCCTTATTTTTGAAGAAAATAAATAAATATGCTTAATGTTGGCGTCCTCGGAGCAGGACATTTAGGGAAAATTCATCTTAGATTACTCAATGAGTCCGAAAAATACAATTTAGTAGGTTTCTACGATCCAGATGTTATCAATGGCAAAAAAGTGGAAGCGGAATTCGGATATACTTTTTACGAAAACATCAATAAACTAATAGATGCCGTTGATGTCATTGACATTGTTACCCCTACCCTTTCCCACTTTGATTGCGCCAAAAAGGCTATGGAAAAAGGGAAACATGTTTTCATTGAGAAACCTATCACCAATACCATAGAAGAAGCTGACGAATTGTTACTGTTGGAGAAAAAATATCAGGTAAAAGGACAGGTCGGCCATGTGGAAAGATTTAATCCAGCTTTTATGGCGGTAAAGGAGAACATTAATAACCCTATGTTCATTGAAACCCATAGGTTGGCAGAATTTAACCCAAGAGGCACAGATGTACCAGTGGTTTTGGATCTAATGATCCATGATATCGACGCCATACTCAGTGTGGTAAAGTCCGATGTTAAACAAATTAACGCCAGTGGCGTATCGGTCATCAGTAATTCCCCGGATATTGCAAATGCCAGAATCGAATTTGAGAATGGTTGTGTAGCCAACCTTACGGCAAGTAGAATTTCCTTGAAAAACATGCGTAAGTCCCGTTTTTTCCAAAAGGACGCATATATCGCCGTGAATTTTCTGGAGAAAAAAGTGGAAGTGGTCAAAATGAAGGACGCCCCTGAAAAACCTGGAGATTTTGATATGATCTTGCAGAATGCCGAAGGTGTAAAAAAACAGATTTATTTTGAAAACCCCGACATAGCTTCAAACAATGCCATTCTTGACGAACTGGAAACCTTTGCCGATGCAATAAACCAAAATACCGTCCCCGTGGTAACCCTGGAACAAGGTACCCGCGCATTAAGGGTTGCCTTGGAAGTCATTAAATCCTTTCAAAAGAAATAGAAGCAAAGTTTAATTGTTATAAAACAAGGAGCGCAAGTAAGCAATAAGGGATAAAATCCTAGGTAAACACACACACCAATGAAAAACATAGCAGTCATAGGAGCCGGAACAATGGGCAATGGTATTGCCCATGTATTTGCCCAAAATGGATACAAAACCAACCTTATAGATATCTCCCAGGATTCTTTGGACAAAGGCTTGGCCACCATAGGCAAAAACCTGGACAGAATGGTAGCCAAGGGGCTTATCACCGAGAATGACAAGAAAGCGACCTTGGAATTCATAACTCCCTATACCAACCTAGCTGATGGGGTCAAAAAAGCCGACCTGGTAATAGAGGCCGCCACAGAAAACACGGCCCTAAAGCTTAAAATTTTCAAAGAATTGGATACCATCTGCGAATCGGGCATTATTTTGGCAACCAACACCTCTTCCATTTCCATAACACAGATAGCAGCTGCCACCAATAGGGCCGATAAGGTAATAGGAATGCATTTTATGAATCCCGTACCCATAATGCAATTGGTAGAAATTATACGAGGTTACAGCACCTCTGATGAGGTGACAAAAATTATAATGGACCTTTCCCTGAACCTTGGAAAAACCCCTACAGAAGTTAATGACTATCCTGGTTTTGTAGCCAATCGCATATTAATGCCAATGATAAATGAAGCCATAGAAACCCTGTACAATAAGGTTGCCGGAGTTGCTGAAATAGATACGGTCATGAAATTGGGTATGGCACACCCAATGGGTCCCTTACAACTGGCAGATTTTATTGGTTTGGATGTTTGCCTGTCCATCCTAAATGTAATGTATGACGGATTTAAAAATCCTAAATATGCTCCTTGCCCCTTATTGGTGAATATGGTAACGGCAGGAAAATTAGGTGTTAAATCCGGAGAAGGATTTTATGATTATTCCCAATCCCGAAAAGCCGAAACGGTTTCAAAACAGTTTAACTAGCAGTTAATTGAGCCCCTATATTTAAATTATAAGTTTTACCGCTTAAAATGCCATACTAAAGGTTTAAGCCAAAAAAATAAGTGAATGTCCATTAAAGCTAATTTAAAGAAAATCAAGGAATCGATTCCGCCCCACGTTAAACTGGTAGCGGTTTCCAAAACCAAACCTGCATCGGACATTATGGAGGCCTATGACGCAGGACAAAGGATTTTTGGTGAAAATAAAATTCAGGAAATGACGCAGAAATGGGAGATTCTTCCAAAAGATATCCAATGGCATATGATCGGTCATATTCAGCGCAATAAAGTTAAGTATATGGCCGAGTATGTATCCCTGATCCATGGGGTGGACAGCCTAAAGCTGCTGAAGGAAATAAATAAACAGGCCAAAAAGCACCAACGCATCATTCCCTGCCTGCTACAAATTCACATCGCTGAGGAAGACACCAAATTTGGTTTTGACGAGAAAGAATTAAATGAAATAATTACCGCAAATGACATTCAACAACTAGCTAACATAAAGATAGTTGGATTAATGGGAATGGCTACATTTACCGATGACATCCCGCAAATCAGAAAAGAATTTAAACAGCTTAAAAGTTTGTTTGAAAAAACTAAACCCGTACTCCCGGATCTATCAGAAATATCTATGGGAATGAGTGGCGATTACGAGATTGCCATTGTGGAAGGGAGTACCATGATACGAGTAGGAAGCAGCATTTTTGGAGCCAGAAATTAGCCGCTAAACTTGCTATTTCTTTGACAACAGAATATGTATCTTTGTTTACCAATCCGAATTAGAAATAATACATGTACGTCATATTAGATATTGAAACCACAGGAGGTAAATACAATGAAGAGGGGATTACCGAAATTGCTATCCACAGGTTTGACGGGCATAAAGTGGTGGATCAATTTATTAGCTTGGTAAACCCGGAAAAAGACATTCAGCCATTTGTAGTCAATCTTACGGGCATTAACAATAATATGCTACGTACAGCTCCGAAATTTTATGAAGTAGCCAAGCGCATAGTCGAAATTACGGAAGATGCCGTAATTGTAGCCCATAACGCGCAGTTCGACTACCGCATATTGCGTACTGAATTCAGGCGGTTGGGATTTAATTTTGAACGCAAGACCCTCTGTACCGTTGAACTCTCCAAGCAATTACTACCGGATGCCGAATCCTATAGTCTTGGCAAATTGGTTCGTTCCTTGGGGATCCCCGTAAGTGACCGCCATAGGGCCAATGGGGATGCATTGGCCACTTTACAGCTATTTAAACTATTACTTTTAAAAGACTTGGATAAAACCATTGTTAAAAGTGTTTTAAGAAGTGAGACCCAAGGCGAACTGTCGCCCAGGCAACTTGATATGGTAGACGAATTACCTTCAGAAACAGGAGTCTATTATTTACACAATAAGGATGGAGATATTATTTTGTTGGGCAAAAGCAGCAACATAAAAAAAAGGGTCAATCAGCATTTTACCAATAATAGTCCAAAGGCCAGAAAAATTCAAAAAGAGACTAAACGGGTTTCTTACGAAAAGACAGGCAATGAATTGGCTGCACTATTAAAGGAAAATGCAGAATTATTACGAAACAAGCCCAAATACAATTCCTATTACAAAAGAAGGCTTTTTTCCCATGGAATATACCAATCCGTTGACGGGAATGGATATATTGCACTGACGGCAGAGACCATTGACCCAAAAAAAAGACCGGTAGCCACTTTTAACAGCCTTCAAGGTGCCGAGAATTTTCTACATAAGATTAGGGAGGAATTTCAGTTGTGTAATAAAATAAATAGGCTCTCGCAGGCAAAAATGCACTGTTCCCATTACGAGGACAACAGTTGCCTAGGAGGCTGCATTAAAAAAGAACCTACAGAAGCCTATAATGAAAGAGCACGGCAGGCTATTGAAAAATACAGTTTTTCAAAAAAGAGCATTTTGATCATGGACAAGGGCAGGGAAATTGGCGAACGTTGTGGAATAGAAATTAAAGATGGTGTTTTTAAAGGTCTTGGATATTTTAATTTAAACCATCAGATAAATAATATTCATATCTTGGAATCCATAATAACACCTATGGAAGGAAATGAAAACACGACCCACATCATTTCTTCCTATCTAAGAAAAAAAAAGGTCTTAAAAATTCTAGAACTAAAACACTAAACTTTGAAAGTCAATAAAAGTTGGAGACATAAGATTCACGAAGTAATTTACGGGACCCATACTCCCGCTGGAAAATTTTTCGACATCATATTACTTGTAGTGATCGTCTATAGTGTTGTAATCGTAATGCTCGAGAGCATCCCTTCCTTCGATGAAAAGCACCATAGATTTTTAAACTATTCGGAATGGACGGTCACAATACTTTTTTCCATTGAGTACATTTTAAGAATAATTTCCATTAACCGGCCCAAAAAGTATATTTTCAGTTTCTTTGGTATTGTTGATCTACTATCCACTATTCCCAAATACCTTTCCCTATTTCTGATTGGTTCGCAATACCTTACGGCATTTCGTATTTTAAGACTTTTAAGGGTTTTTAGAATATTAAAGTTGGTGCGCTTTGTGGGGGAATCCAACAATCTGGTCAGGGCATTGCATGCCAGCAGGACTAAAATATTCGTTTTTGTTTTCTTTATCATTATCATATCCGTTTTATTGGGAACGGTGATGTATATCGTTGAAGGGCCCACCCACGGCTTCACCAGTATACCCCACAGCGTTTATTGGACCATTGTTACCCTGACCACTGTTGGATATGGCGATATCTCCCCTGAAACCCCCCTGGGACAATTTCTCGCAACAGTAATCATGATTATTGGTTACGGGGTAATAGCAGTGCCCACTGGCATCGTTTCTGCTGAATATGCTTCAGGATTATCTAAAAAGGCCAACGAAAACCCCGGTAGGGCCTGTCCGGATTGTGGCACGGAGATTATGCGCATAGACGCCCATTACTGCAGGGAATGCGGGCACAGATTAAGTGAAGATTAATGAAGGAAAAAATTCTTATTACCGTTGTTGGACCAACTGCAATCGGGAAAACATCCTTAGCCATTGCCATCGCCAAACATTATAATACCGAGATCATTTCCGCCGATTCACGTCAGTTTTACCAAGAAATGTCTATTGGGACCGCGGTACCATCCCCAGAAGAATTAGCTGCCGTCCCACATCATTTTATTCAACACAAAAGTATATTGGACGAATATACCGTTGGGGATTTTGAACGGGAGGCAATAACCAAAATGGAAGCACTCTTCACACAACACGATATAGTTGTAATGGTAGGTGGTAGCGGATTATATGTTGATGCCATTAAATACGGCCTGGATAATTTCCCCACAATAGAGCCGGAAGTGCGTGAAAAGTTAAACAGTACTTTGATAAATGAAGGTATTTTAAGCTTGCAGGAGAAGCTTAAATCTTTGGACCTGGAATATTACAACAAAGTGGACCTAAACAATCCACATAGGCTAATTAGAGCTCTGGAAGTGTGTATTGGTTCCGGCCTCCCCTACAGCTCTTTCCTGAACCAAAAAAAAGTGGATAGAAATTTTAACGTAATAACCATTGGCATAACCGCAGAAAGGAAGACAATCTACGACCGAATAAACCAAAGAGTAGATATAATGTTGGAACAAGGATTGTTGGAAGAGGTAAGATCCCTAAAGGAACAACAGGACCTAAATGCATTACAAACCGTAGGCTATAGGGAGTTATTTAGTTATTTTGACGGAGAATTTGATTTGGATACCGCTATTGCCGAAATAAAGAAAAACACCAGAAGGTTTGCAAAAAGGCAATTAACTTGGTTGCGGAAAAAAGAGGATATCCTGTGGGTCGACTATAAATACGACCTGAAAGAACTTCTAATAAAAGTTGAACATGAAAGAAATAGGAAATGAAGGACGGTAAAAAAAATATTCTTTTTGTAATTGGGGTTTCCGGAACCGGTAAATCCACCATCGGGAAGTTACTTGCAGAAAAATTAAACCTAGCTTTTTATGATGGGGACGATTATCACTCGGAATCCAATATAAAAAAAATGGCCAATAAAAATCCCCTGACCGACGAGGACCGATATCACTGGCTGCTAACGCTGAACCAATTGGCTATAGACAACAAAAAGAAAGGAGCCGTTATTGTCTGTTCCGCCTTAAAGGAATCCTATAGAAAATTACTGGAAAGCAAAATTGAAGACAAGGTAATATGGATCTCCTTGGAAGGTTCTTTTGAATTGTTATTGGACCGATTACAAAAACGGAAGGGCCACTTTATGCCAGCCGATTTACTTCGTTCCCAACTGGATACCTTTGAATCTCCTACCAAGGCCATAAAAATATCCATTGAACCCAGTCCCGAAGAAATTATAGATACAATATTAAGGGAATATACCAGAACTATATAAAATTTAACTCTAGGGCGCCCCTAAGCACACTTAAATAAGTACACCCAATGGTATGGGTGTATAGCCAAAACCCCGCCTTATTGGCTGGGATCGTTCTTCTGTCGCATTTCCATGAACCTACGGCTTTTGAAATGCAGGACTCACGAATAAAAAACACCAAGGTTTCCCTTGGTGTTTTCAAAATATTTATATTATCCCGGATTATTCGGTTTTAATCACCAATCTAAACCCTTCCCCGTGGATATTTAAGATCTCCACATTTTCATCTCTTTTAAGGTATTTACGCAATTTTGCAATATATACGTCCATACTTCTAGAGGTAAAATAATTATCATCCCTCCAAATTTTGGTCAAAGCTAATTCCCTTGGCATTAAATCGTTCTCATGCAAGGCCAAAAGCCTAAGAAGCTCATTTTCCTTAGGGGACAATTTAATAGCCTCTTCGTCCTTATATTTCAGGAAGCGTAGCTTGGAATTCAATTGAAAACCACCAATGGTAAATTCAAATTGCTTACTATCCGCAAGGGAACTGGAAGACTTCCTTTGAATTATAGCCTTAAGTTTCATCAGTAAGACTTCAGAATCAAAAGGTTTATTCAAATAATCGTCCGCGCCGGCCTTATATCCTTTAAGAACATCTTCTTTCATAGTCTTGGCGGTAAGAAAAACGATTGGTACGTTTTCGTTCTTTTCCCTGATTTCCTTTGCAAGGGTAAATCCATCCTTGTAAGGCATCATAACATCCAAGATACAGACGTCAAAATTGTCTTTCTTAAATTTTTCAAATCCTTCCATTCCATTTTTTGCCAACGTAACGTCAAAATCGTTCATTGCCAAGTAATCTTTAAGTACAATCCCAAAATTGGGATCATCCTCTACAAGTAATATTTTCTTATCTGCTGTTTCCATTATTATTTTAAATTAAAGGCAGTTTTATATAGAAAGTGCTTCCTTTACCTTTTTCACTTTCTGCATAAACCTCACCTTGGTGATCATCAACTATTTTTTTAACGTAAGCGAGCCCTAAACCATGCCCCTTAACATTGTGTATATCCCCTGTGTGTTCTCTATAGAACTTTTCAAAAACCTTTTTAAGCACCACTTTGCTCATTCCAGCACCCTGATCCTGAATTTTAATAATGATATAATTACCTACCACTTCAGTAAAGACATCGATCTTTGGCACCTCTGGCGAATATTTCACCGCATTGTCCAATATATTCACTATAACATTGGTAAAATGCATCTCATTGGCCAATACCTCCGAACGTTCCGCTTTTAGATGGGGCTTTATATATCCTCCTCTATCCGCAACAATTAACTCTACATGAGTAATGGCATCCTCTATTATGTCGTGTACATCTGCCCTATCCTTACTTATGTCCAGCTGATTTTTTTCCAACTTCGATATTCGTAACACATTTTCCACCTGCGCATGCATTCTTTTATTTTCATCCCGGATCATTTGCAAGTAGCGCAGCACCTTCTCCTTGTCATCTATAATCTTAGGATTTTTTATAGCTTCCACGGCTAAATTTATCGTTGCAATCGGAGTTTTAAACTCATGCGTCATATTATTTATGAAGTCCGATTTTATCTCTGAAATCTGCTTTTGTCTTATCAACTGATAAATGGCACTGGAATATGCCACTACAATTACCAAGGTAAATGTTAACGACAAAATTGCCATTCCAAGAATAGATTGAATTAGGAACCTTTTCTTTTTAGGAAAAGTGAGCAATAAGGAAAAATTGGTATTCCCCTCACTATCCTTAAATAATGGTGCCTTATAAAGGGTTGTTTCTGTAAACTTGAATTTTTTGGATTTAACTTTTGTAGGCAGTCCTTTGCTATAGACTCCATATTCGTAGTCTATATCTATACCCCTATTTTTTAGTTCCCTGCCAAGGAACAATTCTATTTCCTGTTTGGATACACGTTTGTGGATAGACCTGGATTTTGCCTGTTCCCTAAAAACATCATCCAATGCAGCTTTATCAACAGATGAAAGACCTCCAATTTTCTCGAGCTTTTGGACCGGTGTCAAGGAATATTGCCTCCCATCCAGACCAAAATCTTCTTTATAAATTTCGGTTTTTCTAGTACTGGTAATATTTCTAAAGGTTGTTGTATCCAAGCCTATATCAAAGAACGTAGATGCCATATTGTAATCCTCCTCCAAAATACCGTGTGTATAAAACCGTATTTCATTGGAATTGATATCGCGATCAAAAAAAAAGAAATTCTTAAGATGTGTAGCCTTTGGCTTACCAATACTATCCTTTAGCTTGTAAAACTCATTAAGATAATCCTGCACTTCCCGTTTTTCAATATTCTCTACAACCCTACTTAAAATTTGGTTGACGGTATTTGAAAACTGTTCCTCCTTGTCCTCTACTGACTTATTTATCCAATAGCTCTGAACAAAGATGATCCCAATTAGGGAAAGGCTCATTAAGACTACCAAAAGACCAAATAACCTCTTATTCATTTATTAACAAAATTATAAATTTAACATTTAGCGGATTGTACGTTTAACCTAACCTTAACACAAATGTTAAAATTTGGTTCTTAAGCACTTATTTTAAGAAGTTTACGGTGAATCTCAGCCACTTCTCTTTCTGTATTTTCAAGGCTAATATTTTCAATTACGAAATCTGAAAGCTTCTCCTTTTGACTATCGGGCCATTGATGATTTATGCGTTCCTTTACCTTGAGAGCATCAACTCCATCCCTATCAACCACCCTTTGTATTCTAATATCGGGCGGGGCAGTCACTAAAACTATCTTATCGTAGAAGTCGTTGTTCCCATTTTCAAAAATAATGGCGGCTTCCTGTATTACATATGGTGCATCCTGTTGTTTTGCCCAACTTATAAAATGCCTTCTTACAGCGGGATGCACAATGGCATTCAATTCCTGTAATAATTTTTTATCATTGAAGACAGCTTTTGCTATATATTCCCTGTTAAGCTCACCATCCAAATAACTCAGCTTGCCCAACAAAGCTTCAATGTTTTTTTTAATCTCTTTAGAACTTGACATTAATTTCTTGGCCTCAATATCAGAATTATATATTGGCACCCCCAATTTCTGGAACATTTTCCCTACCGTAGATTTTCCACTACCAATTCCTCCAGTCAACCCTACGATCATCATTGCCTCTTAAGTATAAATTCCACTTTATTCTCCCTTAACTGCACCACATTTAGACTATCCGGCTTTTTTGCCAATTTCAATTCCAAGATATTTTCGCTTTTATCCTTTAGGCTCGAATAGTCGGCAATAACTACAAAGTCCGTAACCGCCAATTCCTTAATGGCACTGGATCGCCCTCTACAAAGAACAGAGGCCATTTCCGGAAATGTCCTAATCTCTACACCTTCAGGCACGTTGACAACCTCGACCGGAACCGGGAAAACCTTTTCGGAAAATCTAAATATTTTAGCCGATATGGTAACGCTTCGATCAGAGTACTTTGTATTCTTCAATTGACCCGGAAGATCAAGTTTTAATCTCTTGGAAACATCAGTGGTCGTATGCGGCAAGACCAAAGCTTGTGTAGATATACCCCTCAAAGTATCTATTTCTTTTTTAGGCCCTATTACAGTAATGGAGTCGGGAAGCAAGGTATAGGTTTTATCCATTAAATAATTTTGATCCAAATCAATGGTCACTATAGGTATTACAGGCACCTTCTTTCTATAAAGTTTTTGAAAATTGAAAAATAAGGTATCCCTATCCATATCCACAACCGTGATAAATTTGGAGAGTTGATTCTCTATCTGACTTCTGTATGTTGATGGAGAAACAAAATACTTGGACCCTCTCCTTTCAAGTTCGGATAAGTTTACAACAACTGTTTTATTTTTAAAACCAAACATTAAAAACTGAAAACCACTTGCCCTAAGCCTAACCTTGATGTTCCTTTTTGAAACACTATTTAACAATAAGCTATCAGGGGTGCTACCGTAATAGATATCAAAGGTGGCATTGTTGGTATATTGCTCACCCAAATTGCTTACAAACCAAGCAAGACTGGAACACAATAGAAAGACCAGAAACAGCTTAACCTTTCTTTTATTAAGTCCTTTTTTTATTCTATCTATCAATATTACAATGTTTTAAAGAAAAGCTTAGGGAATAACTCCTCAGGTTTCTTATTGCTAATCGCTATAAGAATTGAATTTTTCAAGAATCCAAAACCATATCCCACAAATTGGATGACAACCGCAATCAAGGATAGAAAAGCGACCTTAATATTTTTGTTGACCATCAGGGAATGTACAAAAAGCAAACCAAAGTAAAAGGCATAAACAGCCATTGGCCATAAAATCCCCAATAGCATCAATACCGTTGCCCCAATCAGTCCCAAGCAGAACAAGGTAGGAAACCAATAGGTGATTTTTGCTGTTCCTGGGTGCCAATAATTCAATATAGGCCTTACCATGCCAAATTTTTTGACCTGTATATAAAATTTGTTCCAATCTATCCTACGTTTATGGTAGACATAGGCATCTTCAATCAATTTTGTTTCAAAACCGGCTTCCCAAATCCTAAAAGTAAGATCCGGGTCTTCGCCAGGATGAATATTCCCATACCCTTGTGTTTTCACAAAAGCCTCTTTTGATATCCCCATATTAAAACTCCTAGGCTGAAACTTTCCTATAGCCGCCCTATTACCCCTTATTCCACCAGTGGTAAACACGGAAGTCATGGCATAATTAATAGCCTTTTGCACATTGGTAAAGGTATGGTGAGCTGCATCGGGTCCCCCATAACAATCCATATAATTATTGGTCAAAGATTTTTCCACAACCGATAAATATTGCGAAGGAATAATGCAATCGGAATCCAGCACAATAAAATAATTACCTTTGGCACGGTTCATTCCATAATTACGTGAATCCCCTGGCCCGGAGTTGTTCTTCTTTAAATAAGTGATCAACAATTTATCTTTAAACTTTTCAACAATACGCTCCGAACTTTCCGTAGAACCGTCCTCCACTATGACCACCTCAAAAGATTTATCGTAATCCTGAATTGAAAGGCTTTCCAGCAATTCATAAATCTCATTGGGTCTGTTATAAACGGGTACTATAAAAGAAAAGAATAAATCCATTATCGTTTGTTGTAAAATAAGGAGGTAGAACAATAGTATTGGTTTGCTTACTTCATAGCAGCAATAATTCCATTTAAATTAAAACTGCGAAAACCCATTAGCCAAAACAAACATTAAAGTGTACTACCCCTTAAAAGGCAGCTTTTGAATAATAAGGCATTATTCCGAAAACCGGTCTATTATCTCCTGGCTTACCCCGGTATTGGAAAAACCACCATCATGAAACAAATTTTGCATGGTAACCTTTCTTGTAAAATCCGAAAACAGGGTAACGGTATAATCCGCACAATCCTGAGCGGTTGCATTTCCCAAAGGCGACATCTTATCTGCATAGGAAATAAAGTTATCAAAACCTTTAACTCCCTGTCCCGCGGTGGTAGGTGTTGGGGATTGGGAAATGGTATTCACCCTCACCTTCTTCTCCTTACCAAAAAAGTATCCAAAACTACGGGCCACCGATTCCAAATAGGCTTTATTGTCTGCCATATCATTATAATCCGGAAAGGTGCGTTGTGCTGCCATATAGGTCAAAGCTACAATACTACCCCACTCGTTCATAGCATCTGCCTTGTAAAGACTTTGCATTACTTTGTGAAAAGAAAGCGCAGATACATCCCAGCCTTTCGTCGTAAAATCATATTTCTCATCCACATAGGCCCTGCCTTTACGTACGTTGACAGACATTCCTATGGCGTGCAATACAAAATCTATTTTCCCACCAAGAATTTCCATAGATTTTGATACCAGATTATCCAAGTCCTCTTCGCTAGTGGCATCAGCTGGAACAATCTCCGAACCCGTCTTTTTGGCAAGCTCATCAATTTGCCCCATACGCATTGCTATAGGTGCATTGGTAAGAACAAAGGTACCGCCTTCGGCATGTATGGTTTCTGCAGTTTTCCATGCAATTGAATTAGCATCCAGTGCTCCAAAAATAATTCCCTTCTTTCCTTTTAATAAATTAAACGACATAGTCTAGTTTCTTTGTGAATTTTAGATCGTCAAAGATATTAAAAATTAGTGGGTAGACCGCAGAAAGAAGTTGGTAGAAAATATAGAAACCTTGTTATTGAAGCTTCATACCATAAGGGGTATAGCCACAAAGGTATTAATGTTCTTGCACATTAAAACACCTGTAAATTTCACTAAACGGAATTGGAGAATTCCCTGTTTAATAAAGTAAAGGTTAATCCAATAACTGCCTGGCATGGGCCAAAGCGGAATCGGATAGGGTTTTACCCCCAAGCATTTCTGCCAGCTCCACAATTCGTTCTTCCGCGTTAAGTTTTTTCATTTTAGTATTGGTCCCCATTAATTCCTCTTCCTTGTAGACCTTAAAATGATGCACCCCCTTGGCTGCAACCTGCGGTAAATGGGTAATTGAAAATATCTGCATGGTATTGCTCATAGCCTGCATAATGTCTCCCATCTTATTGGATATCTCTCCAGAAACACCAGTATCTATTTCATCGAACATCATTGTGGGCAGTTGTTCATATTTTGCCAAAATAGCCTTGATGGTCAACATAATCCTGGACAATTCACCACCCGAAGCCACTTTTTTCAGATCACCATAGGAAGAACCTTTGTTCGCAGAAAACAAAAAAATTAGATCGTCATTGCCTGTCGGTTTAAATTCCTTGGAAGGATTTATTTCTATTTTAAAGGTAGCACTGGCCATCCCTAGGTCGATCAAGGTATCTTCCAGTTGTTTTTTCAAATTGGGAATAACCGACTTTCTTTTCTTACTTAAACCGGAAGCTTTAGTACTCAAATCAACCTCTAAAGCCTTCAATTCCTTCCTTTTACGGTCAATATCCACGCCCACATTCTCAGTAGCACTTACCTTTTCATCCAGCTTATTCCTTATCTCCAGCAATTCCGTAATACTCTGTACCTTATGTTTCTTTTGAAGGTCATATAGCAATTGCAACTTGGTATTTACCTGCTCCAACATTTGTGGATCGGCCTCTACCTTTTCGTTAAGTAGGTTGAGTTCATTGGAGATATCATCCATCTCAATAAACACTGATTTAATGCGCTCATTTATATCGGAATACTGATGGCCAAAACCAGCCAGTTTATTTGAAACCTGTTTCAACTCCGCAAGAAGGTTCACTACCCCTATTTGCTCCTCGTTTAACAACTGTTGCCCACGTGACAATTGCTCCAAAATAATCTCAACATTGTTCAGCTGCTCATAGTGCTCCTCCAATTCTTCCAATATCCCCTCTTTTAAGGGTGCCGAAATTAATTCTTGCAACAAAAAGCTGTTATACTCGTGCTCCTTTGTAGCGCTTTTCTGAAAATCTTCTAGATTTTGTAATTCCCTTAATGTAGATTGATATAACAACAACTTGGACCCATACTCCTTTAGACCTTTTCCATTATCGGCCAAGGCATCTATCACTTTCAGTTGAAAATCATTATCTGCAAGGCGTAAAGTTTGATGCTGCGAATGCACGTCTATCAGTTGATCCCCCAATTGGGAAAGGATGTCCAAGGTTACGGGAGAATCATTGATAAAGGCCCTAGATTTACCACTAGGTAAAATCTCCCTTCTTATTATGGTCTTTTTTTCATAATCCAGATCATTCTCATCGAAAAAAACTTCCAGACCATATTTTGAAATTTCAAATTCTGCCTCCACAATGCATTTATTATCCTTCTCCCTCAGGGAGGAAAGATCTGCCCTTTTACCCAGAACCAGTGATAATCCACCCAATAAAATGGATTTACCGGCACCTGTTTCACCGGTTATTACTGTAAAACCATTGGTGAACTTAACGTTCAAATGGTCTATTAAAGCGTAATTTTTTATGGAGAGATTTGTCAGCAATGTTTATGTTCTAATATTGCCGTAAAGATAATTTATATTGCCTTGGAAAAAAATGTGGGATAAAAAATTTCTCAACACCAATTCCCTAATGACCAAGAGTAGACCAAAACATTGGCTTGAAGGAACCCTATTAAAATTTTATTTCATTCCAAGTGGAAGAATAAAGAGGAGCTATTTTATTCAAGGTCTGCTTTAGTTGTACAATATCCACTTTAGGACCATCGGAAAATACATTTTGTATTTCTTCTGACTTTGCATCAAAGAAAGTTTGAATTAAAAAAGCATTGGGATGTCTGCCCACCATGGTTTCGAACAAACGCATGGTACCAGCAACAACCTGCTTCCCTGTACTATTATTATCTGCCAACACATCCAATCCCTTTCTATGGTAATTATACATGGCTATTCTATATTCCCTGTAGGAGTTGGACATAAGGTTGTCTACCAACTCAAATCTACTTCTGTCCCCAGATGTTTGTGCCCATCCCGAAAAACCTGCACTTTGAGCCAAAGTAACCACCTGCTGCGCTTTTTTATAGAAGTCACTTCCGCCTTCTAAAGAAAACGTATCGGCATCCAATCCCAAGATTATATAAGAGTAGAAAGCCAATACCCCTACTAGATTGGAATCTATATTGTTTTCATTGAAAACCAAAGGCTGAAACTCAATGTAATTAAAACTCAACTGATTGTCCTTATAATTAAATATTGGACTTATATAGGAAGTATTAAAAACCGGTCTTGAAGATTGGATCTGAATATTCCCTTTAAACCTGTTGGATTCATACTCGGTTATGGTAATAAACATTTGGGCATTTACCCTTTCATTTTCCTTATAAACTCTATTGGACCATCTATTCTTATTGACGAAATCGTTCAAGGAACGCTCCAAGGTCTTGAAAATTTGCTGATTGGTCTGTCCTACCTGATCCGAATTTATGGTAACAGCACAATTTAATTCCTGGGCTTCGACGGATATGGAAGCTAGAGTACAAATTATGATTAAAAATAGATTACGCATGGATCCTGTTAGTGATTTCATTTAAAATATCCAAGGCTACCTCTGCCTTGGTTTTTAACTCAAACGTTTTTATATCCAAATTCTTATCTATGAACGATACTTTATTGGTGATCTTTCCAAAACCCGCACCTTTATCGTTCAGGGAATTTAAAACAATGGCGTCCAAATTTTTCCTTTTTAATTTTCCTATGGCGTTTTCCACTTCATTCTCCGTTTCCAAGGCAAATCCCACCAAAAACTGATTCTTCTTCATTTCTCCCAAAGAAAATAGGATATCCTTGTTTTTAACCAAGCTAATACTAAACTCTTCAGAAGTTTTCTTAATTTTCTGTACTGCCACGGTTTTTGGTTTGTAATCCGCTACGGCTGCCGCACAAATAACCACATCCATATCTTTGTACAGAGAAGTGGTTTCCTTATACATTTCATCGGCAGAAGTTACTTTAACAAGTTGAATGCTCGAATGCTGAACGCTCAAATGCGAAGGGCCTGAAACCAAGTATACCATAGCCCCAAGTTTAGCGGCATTTCTTGCCAATTCGTACCCCATTAATCCCGTGGAATGATTGCCTATAAACCTAACTGGATCAATGGCTTCATATGTGGGCCCGGCAGTAATCAATACCTTTTTACCTCTTAGCGGCAGTCCTTTGCCAAGGTGATCATTGAGAAAATCAACTATATCTTCGGGTTCGGCCATACGGCCTTCACCAATCAATCCACTGGCCAGCTCGCCGGAAGTTGCTGGAATCATAATATTTCCAAAGGATAATAGCTTTTTAAAAGTCGCTGTTGTGGACGGATGTTTAAACATATCCAAATCCATTGCTGGAGCAAAGTAAACAGGGCACTTCGCAGATAAATATGTTGCCATCAATAAATTATCGCAAGTACCATTGGCCATTTTGGACAAGGTATTGGCCGTTGCAGGAGCAATCAGGACAATATCTGCCCATAGTCCCAATTCTACATGATTGTTCCAGGAAACACTGCCATCTTCCTCATTTACAAACGAAGAAAGCACCGCGTTTTTGGACAGGGTGGCCAAGGTTAAGGGGGTAACAAAAGAGCTGGCGCTATCCGTTAAAACAACTTTAACGTTAGCGCCAGCTTTTATAAGTAAACGGACCAAAAAGGTAGTTTTATATGCAGCTATACCCCCAGTAATTCCTAAAAGTATATTCTTACCGCTCAACATCCTTTAAGCGTCTTTCTCTGTATTCCTGTGATAAATTTTATCATCTAACCACTCCTTTACTGCCAATGCGTGTGGTTTAGGCAATTTTTCGTAGAATTTAGAAACCTCGATCTGTTCTTTGTTTTCAAAAACTTCCTCCAGACTATCACTATAGGTTGCAAATTCCTCCAACTTCTCCAAAAGCTCTTTTTTAATTTCAGAATTTATCTGAACAGCTCTTTTGGCAGCTATGGATATAGCCTCATAGATATTCCCAGTTTTGGCATCAAAATCATTTTTATTGATAGTTACCGTGGAAACAGGAGCTTTCGAGTTTTTTAAATCGTTCATATTCATATCAAAAAGGTATTTTTATTTGGAATAAACTTCTAATTCTTTTTCAACTTTTTCCAAAGTCTTGGTGGCATCCTTAAGATACTTGGACTCCGGAAAAGATTTTTTGAAAGCCTGATAAGCGGCCTTAGCATCGTTCAATCGTTCTTTTTTAAGGTAATCGAAACTATTCATCGCCAAATTTGTAGATGCATCAAATTTATAATAAAGAGCATCTTCACGATAAACAGAACCTGGATTATCAGATATAAAATTATCAAAAGCGGTCACCGCTGGAGTTAAAAATGTATAATCAAATTCTCCTATGGTATTGAACTGCTTAGCTATCTCATAGGATTTGCGCTCCTTCTTTGTCGTCAATTCCTTTGCCATTATATTGGCCTCTACCAGGAATTCCGATTCTGGATATGCATTGATGAAATTTTGCAATTTTATCAAGGCCTTATCGGTATCTGTTTGATCTAAAGAATATTTCGGCGATAATTTGTAGTAACTTTTTGCACCATAAAATCCTGCTTCTACGGCTTTATCACTTTTCGGGTATGACTTTAAAAACCTTTCAAACTGGTAGCCGGCCATGTTATAGTCCTTAGTTTGAAAATAAGAATCCGCAAGAAAGAACATAACTCGTTCCCCTTGTGGCTTACCTATATACTTTGGGGCAATCTGTTCCAATAAACGGTTTGCCCTTTTAAAATCACCTGCATCATAAAACTTTTCAGCCAAATCATATTTGGCCTTAACATCTTCATTTTTAAGCACCTTTTGGTACTCACTACAAGAGCTAAGGAAGGCAACCAATAATAAAAAGGAAAATAAACGCTTCATTTTTAAAAACATTTTGCAAAATTAAGGATTCTAAACGGATATAAAAAACATTTTTATATCGCTAAAATAGCCCGCAGCTTTACTACTGACAACATTTTTGTGCAAGTTTTAACTTTGTGGGCATAAAATCCTAAAGCAAGTTGACTGTATTTTACTACGCAGTCGTCTTGAGCAAGGTATTTAAAAAGCTCTTAATAGTTTTTTTAAGAGTTCCCGTAGCCTCTACCAATGGCAATCTAACAACCGCAGTACCTAAACCTACAGCCTCCAATAATGCCTTTATACCAGCAGGATTTCCCTCTTTAAAAATTAGATCCATACCATCCTGAAGGGCGTAATGCAAGTTAAAGGCTTCCTTAACCTTACCAGCCAATCCAAAACGTATCATTTGGGAGAATTCTGATGGTACTCCCTGCCCCAAGACGGATATTACCCCTGAACCACCGGCCAAAACCGTGGAAAGAGCAGTAAAATCATCACCGGATATCACCATAAAGTCTGCAGGCTTACCCTTAATGGTGCGCATTATCTGAACCATATCGCCGCAAGCCTCCTTAATGCCAATAATATTATTAAAATCGTTGGCCAACCTCAAAACGGTTTCAGGAAGCATGTTGCTCCCAGTTCTTCCCGGCACGTTGTACAATATTATTGGCTTGGACGACACCAAGGAAATAGCTTTGAAATGTTGATAAATACCCTCTTGGGTCGGTCTGTTATAATAAGGCGAGACCGATAAAATTGCTACGAAATCGTTCAAATCGGTTTCTTGAAGCTCTTCCACTACAGCTGCCGTGTTATTGCCCCCTACTCCCAATACCAATGGAAGCCTTCCATCATTGGCATCAACAATGGTATTTATTACAAGTTGCTTTTCTTTTTTTGTTAGTACAACAGACTCACCAGTGGTACCTAAAACCACCAAATAATCTATTCCACCATCCACACAATAATTTACGATTTTTGTCAATGCAATCGTATCTATAGAAAAATCCTCCTTAAAAGGAGTCACCAAAGCAACACCTGTGCCAACTAACTGTTCCATTACTTAATCTCATTTAAAACCCTTAAATATTTCCGCAATTCCTTTTTAAAGGTTTGGAAATCCTTAATTGGGGTATTCAATATCAAATCATTTAAATTTTTGTCCACATTACCAAAGCCCACCTTTAATCTTGCCCTGGTCTTTAAAGTCATTAATTGTAATAATAATTTTTCATCCGTATAATAATTTACCAATAAATCATATTCCCTGTTTAAAAACTCGAGGGCATAACTGTTTTCAATATTTGCCTTCCATCCCAAATCCTTATCCGAAAAAACCGGCGTGGAATAGGGAGAATTTTTATCATAATATTTCTTGTACCCAATTATTTTTACCGAATTTGGCCTTAAAGAAAATTCATCCACAAATTCATAAAAGGCATTGGCATTTTCAAACTCATCCAAATCCACAATACAACCTATAGAACTTATACCTTTTTCTCGATGTACCACCTCCGAAGGGGTATTCAATCCCCGCTGTAAAAACTTTTTACCGGCCCTAAATTTAATTTTTTCCTTAAGCGCTTTTAAAAACATGTATTTTTACATTTTCAAGAATGTAAATGTAAATATTATCAACACAATATTTACACGAAGGTAAGAAGTATATGAGTTTAAAAAACAAACATTTTGTTATAATTGTAACATGTGTAATCTTCCTCGCGTGCAAGGAATCTGTCCCCAAACTAAGAAACATTGAGGGACAAAGGGTTCAAGTGAATTACTCCACAACTCCAAAAGATTCCGTTGAAAACCTTATCGCCCCTTATCGCAACAGGATCAACCAGGTGTTGGACAGTGTTTTAGCCTTCGCACCAAAGGCAATATCAAAAACGGACGGCTCACTGAATACTACTGCCGGCAATTTAATGGCGGACATAGTAATGCAAGAAGTAAACCCCGTTTTTACCGCGAGAACAGGGAATAAAATAGATTTTGTACTCCTTAATTTTGGAAGTATCCGGTCTATAATTTCTGCAGGAAATATTACGGAGCGTACTGCCTATGAGGTAATGCCCTTTGAAAATTCGGTGGTTATCACCGAATTGGATGGAAAAACTATTAGGGCCATGGTATCTTTCCTAATAAAATCTACCGTTGCACATCCCATTTCAGGAATTCAAATAATTGTGGATAAAAATAAAAGCTTGCAAGCGGTCAACATACAAGGTCAACCTTTTGATGAGAACAGGACCTATTTTGTTGCTACTTCTGACTATTTGGTGACTGGAGGGGATAAGATGGATTTTTTTAAAGATTATATTTCACTGACCGATTCGGATTACCTGATCAGAAATACCATGGTAGATTATTTTAAGAAAATGGATACTATAACCGCATTTGAAGATGACCGATTTATAAAAATTGATTAATTATGGATCGTAGAAAATTTATATCCCAGACTGCAGCGTCCTCCGCATTTGTTGGCTTAGGGGGGCTGACGATGAATTCTTGCCATAATTCGTCCCGTAAACACATCACCATCTTGCACACCAACGATGTACATAGCCATATAGACCCATTTCCCACCAACCATTCCACTTACCCCAATTTGGGCGGTCTGGCAAGAAGGGCAACTATGGTGGATCAAATAAGAAAAGAAAACCCAAATACACTTTTGTTCGATGCCGGGGATATTTTTCAGGGAACTCCCTACTTCAATTTTTATGGGGGCGAATTGGAATTTAAACTAATGAGCATGTTAAAATATGATGCCGCCACCATTGGCAATCACGATTTTGACAATGGCCTCGATGGTCTTGCCGCTCAACTTCCCTATGCCAAATTTGATTTTTTATCGGCCAATTATGATTTCACCAATACGCTAATGGAAGGTCATGTAAAGCCTTATAAAGTTTATCATGTAAACGGAATCAAGGTTGGCGTTTTTGGATTGGGAATAGAACTTGCCGGTCTAGTCACCAAAAGATTATACCAAGAAACCGTTTATTTGGATCCTATAGAAATTGCCCAGGAGATAAGCCTTACTCTTAAGGAAGAAGAGAAATGTGATTTAATTATCTGTCTTTCCCATTTAGGTTACCAATACCAAAATCCACAAAAACCGGACGACCTGAAACTTGCCGCCAGTACAGAAAATATAGACTTAATTATTGGTGGTCATACCCATACGTTTTTAGATCGGCCAACAATAACAAACAATAGAAAAAACCAACAAATGTTGGTAAACCAGGTAGGTTGTTTTGGCATTAATTTAGGCCGAATCGATTTTTATTTTGACGATGGAAAGCAAAGTACTTGGGAGGGAGTGTCCATAAAAGTGTAAACACAAAATTATGATTCAGGAAAAAGTCAAATCCATAGTCTCAAAAAAAATTATTAAAATTCTGGGAGACGACCTTGAAGAGCACACAGATGCCATAGCTGTTGAAGAACCCCTGGAAATTAGTATCAGTGTTTTAAATGCGGATTCCCCCATTAAAAATAAAAGTATTTCCATAACCATGAGGACCCCTGGCCACGATCGGGATCTTGCCCTAGGATTTCTCTTTACCGAGGGAATTATTATTGCCTCCCATCAAATTTCAATGGTTGTTCGTGATGAAAACAGCATAAATGTCCAACTAAACAATTCTGAAGAAATAGATCTTAGTAAATTGGAAAGACATTTTTACACCAGCAGTAGTTGTGGTGTTTGTGGCAAAGCCAGTATTGAAGCTTTAAAAACAGTCTGTCGCCTTCCCTCCTCTCCATCCAATTTTCTAATTGAAAAAAACCTCATTAAATCCTTTCCCGGGATACTTCAACAACAACAGAATATTTTTAACAACACTGGTGGGATTCACGCAGCAGCTCTTTTCAATACCCATGGTCAGCTGATTAATGTCCGGGAAGATGTTGGTAGGCATAATGCCTTGGACAAACTCCTAGGCCATAGTCTTCAACAGGAGCAATTGCCCTTAAATCGGCATTTATTATTTCTGAGTGGTCGGGCTAGCTTCGAATTGATACAAAAGGCCGCCATGGCTGGAATTCATTTTATTATGGCTGTGGGAGCACCGTCCAGCCTGGCTGTGGAATTGGCTCTGGAACACGATATTACCTTAATTGGCTTTCTAAGCGAAACCCGTTACAACATCTATACCGGAGCAAATCGTATTAAAATATAGGTGTCTAAACTTTGAAGCTGATTTTGTAATCCATAACTTTATATACTCGGATATAAAATTTGGATTAAATGAAAATTAGGATACAAGGAAATTCCATACGCTACAGGCTCACCCGTTCCGAAGTAACCGCACTACAGGCAAAAGGTTTCTTTGAAGAGCACACATCATTTAACGGAAAAAACTTTGGCTATCGTGTAATGGCCAAAGAGGGCATCACTGCCCTTCAAGCGGATTTTCAGGAAGATACCATAACCTTATATATTCCCAAAAATGAAAGTGAAAAATGGCCGGATATAGATCGAGTTGGTTATGCGAATGATATGAACTTGGCCAATGGACAAACTTTAAGCCTACTATTGGAAAAAGATTTTGTTTGTTTGGATGAGCGTGTGGAAGATCAATCGGATAATTACCCCAACCCCGCGGCAACAACCAAAAAATAATGGCCATAAAACCTGAAAAACCTAGTCCAACAGCTCCGGCAAAATTAACCGGTCTAAAAACCACGGAACCCAAAAAAGTGGCCGCAGGAATTCCTGCCGTTATATCATCGGCCAAACATGTTCTCGGAGAAATGGGACTCGGCCGTGGGTTAAAAGCACTTGCCAACCTCAACCAAAAAGGTGGAATTGACTGTCCTGGTTGTGCCTGGCCGGACCCGGACGATGAGCGAAGCTCTATTGCAGAATATTGTGAAAATGGTGCCAAGGCCATTGCCGAGGAGGCCACTACCAAAAAATTGGACGCCAACTTTTTCAAAGAGAATAGTGTTTCCCAACTTTCCATGCTTTCCGATTACGAAATAGGCAAAAAAGGGAGGTTGGCACAGCCTATGTTCCTGCCCGAAGGGTCTAACTTTTATCAGGAAATAACATGGGAAAGGGTTTTTAACAAAATAGCAGAACACCTCAATAGCTTAAATAGTCCTGACGAGGCCATATTTTACACCTCCGGTAGAACTAGCAACGAGGCCGCTTTCCTGTACCAACTTTTTGTTAGGGAATACGGCACCAATAACATGCCGGACTGTAGCAATATGTGCCATGAAAGTAGTGGGGTGGCACTTACGGACACCCTTGGCATAGGCAAAGGCTCCGTAAAGCTGGAAGATTTTTACAATACTGAAGTTATACTTATTCTAGGCCAAAATCCCGGAACTAATCACCCCAGAATGCTAAGCGCCCTTAAAAAGGCGAAAGAAAATGGGGCTACTATTATTTCCATAAACCCGATTATTGAGACCGGTCTTTTAAATTTTAACAATCCTCAAGAAATAAAGGGAGCATTGGGGATAAAGACCAAATTAACCGATATATATCTCCAAGTAAAAATAAATGGGGATATGGCACTCCTTCAGGCCTTGGTAAAACTTATGCTGGTTGAAGAGGACAAGCGTCCAGGTACTGTTTTTGACATTTCCTTTATTGAAGAAAAGACCCAGGGATTTGAAGATTACTTGACCCACATAAGAACACTGGATATAAATAAACTTGTAGCCGAATCCGGAATACCCCTTGAAACCTTGGAAACGGTTGCCCGTATCCTAAGTACCAAAAACAAAATTATTGCCTGTTGGGCCATGGGCCTTACACAACACAAAAACTCGGTAAACACCATAAAAGAAATTGTCAACCTTTTGTTGCTAAAGGGAAGCATAGGAAAACCCGGTGCCGGCACCTGTCCTGTTCGTGGCCACAGTAATGTACAGGGAGACCGAACCATGGGAATTTACGAAAAGCCTCCAAAATCATTCCTGGACAGCCTTGAAAAAGTATTCCAATTTAATCCACCTCGTAAACATGGATTTGACACTGTAGAAAGTATCAAAGCCATGCATTCCGGTAAAGCAAGGATCTTTTTTGCAATGGGAGGTAATTTTTTATCGGCAACCCCAGATACCCTATATACGGCAGAAGCACTTCAAAAATGTGACCTTACCGTTCAGGTATCCACCAAACTAAACCGCAGTCATCTTATCCATGGCAGGGAAGCCATCATCCTACCTTGTTTGGGAAGGACGGATAAAGACGTTATTAATGGGGAATTACAATTTGTGAGTGTAGAAAATTCTATGGGCGTTGTTCATAGCTCCAAAGGAAGTCTAAAACCTATATCGGACCAATTGTTAAGTGAACCTGACATTGTTTGCCATTTAGCAATGGCCACCTTGAAAAACTCCAAAGTGGATTGGGGGAAATATCTATTACATTACGACCACATCCGGGAAAGTATCCAAAAATGTATTCCTGGATTTGAGAACTACAATCAAAGGGTAAGACAGCCTTCCGGCTTCTATTTACCTAACGGGGCACGGGACAATTCCTATAATACCACGACCGGGAAGGCCAATTTCAGTATATCCAATAGTGATGCCGTTATTTTACAATCTGATGAACTTCTAATGATGACCATACGTAGCCACGATCAGTTTAACACCACAATTTATGGGCTTAATGATCGCTATAGGGGTATTTTTAATGAACGAAGGATTATATTGATGAATCCCAAGGATATGGAAGAGCATCAACTTAACGAAAGGGATTTGGTAAACCTCCATAATTATCACGACAATAAGGAAAGGGTCGCCCCAAAATTCATTGTTTTACCTTACGATATCCCCCAACAATGCTGTGCAACCTACTTTCCTGAGGCCAATGTTCTGGTTCCTTTAAACAGTACGGCCGACCAAAGCAATACTCCAACCTCCAAATCTGTGGTTATTAAAATTAATAAACATGTCTCCTAGACTTTTAAAGAAACAAGGTCCAGGCCTATTGAGCCATACTTAAAAAAAATCACATTATTATGGTGACCATTAAAAGAAGTAATTCCAAAAATTCGGATTTTATAGCACTGGTTAAATTACTTGATGCCGATTTGAAGCTAAGGGATGGGGATGACCATGACTTCTACGCGCAATTCAATGGCATTGTAAACCTACCCTTTGTAGTTTTGGCATATTCGAAAAATAAACCGGTAGGCTGTGGCGCAATAAAGGAACACAATTCCACCACCATGGAGATCAAAAGAATGTTTGTAGCCCCAAACGAACGCGGAAAGGGAATTGCTTCAATAATTTTAAAGGAGTTGGAAAATTGGGCAGCGGAAAAGGATTACAGTTCCTGTATTTTGGAAACAGGACTTAGACAACCAGAGGCAATTGCACTCTATAAAAAAAACGGCTATCTCTCCATTCCCAATTACGGACAATACAAGGGAATGTCCAATAGTGTTTGCTTTATTAAAAACCTATGACATTATTATCGAAAAACACTACCTTATCAATCACCAATAAAATCAATTATTAATCCTAATCCAAACGCAATGCACAAAGCCTTATATCTTCCTTTTCTTTTGTTTTTATTCACTATCAGCACTTGGGGCCAAGCCCAGCAACGTGAATATTACCAACTTAAAACCTACCTCTTGGACACCGAGGAACAGGAAAAAAGTACTGACAAATACCTGAGCGGGGCCTTATTGCCAGCGCTTAAAAAATTGAATATAAAAAACATCGGCGTATTTAAACCTAGGACCATCGACTCTTTAAATCCGAGAAGTATTAAGGTGTTAATACCAATGAGAGGTATTTCCGAGTTGGAAACATTGGAGGCCAAACTCCAGAAAGACAAAATTTATATGGCGTCGGCCAAGGATTTTTTGGATGCACCCTATAAAAACCCTCCTTTCAGCAGGGTTGAATCTGTCCTATTAAAGGCATTTGTAGATATGCCCAAGATGAAGGCCTCACCTTTAAGTGGACCCCGTAAAGACCGTATTTATGAATTAAGAAGCTATGAATCCTCGACTGTAGCCAAGTACATCAATAAAGTAGAAATGTTCAATAAAGGTGGTGAGGTTACACTTTTTGACAATTTAGGTTTTAATGCCGTTTTCTATGGGGAGGTACTTTCAGGAGCCAATATGCCCAACCTCATGTATATGACCACATTCGAAAATCAGGCTAGTAGGGATGCCCATTGGAAATCATTTTCCGATTCACCCGTCTGGAATAAATTAAAGGCAGACCCAATGTACCAAAACAACGTTTCCAAAAATGTGACCCGCTTTTTCTATCCTACAGAATATTCCGATTATTAATCATAAGTCCGCTTTGTTTCCAGGGTCTGGAAACAAAGGAGAAAAACCATGTTGTGGATAAAAAACTTTTATTACAAAATAGGCCGTGAAACTATTTCACGGCCTATTTATTTTAAATAATAACAACTAAACTTTTAGCCGAAACAATCGTTGAAAGTGCTACTCCACTAAAAAATACTCCACCAATTGCCGTTGTTCGTCCTCCAAGTTTATGCTAGGAAATGTTTTCCCTGCCATTCTATACCAATAACCCGCATTAAATTTATCCCCTTCTTTTCTATGCAAATAAGCATGGATCCAGCTCCCATTATTATCATGCATGTCCTGAGCAATATTATGGGACGACTCCCAATCCCCCTTAACATCGAACCACATAGCCCTCAAAGCTCCGGACCAAGTAGGCGGTGGCGATAGTTGATTAAGGGTTTCTTCAAATTCCTTATAACTTTTTGGAAAGGACATTATTCATATTTAAAATTAACAATCTATGCTACAGTATTGGATAGGGTCCCTATTGAATCTACCGTAATATTAATAACATCGCCATGATCAAGGGTAAAGGAATCTGGCGGTACCACTCCGGTCCCGGTCATTAAAAGACTGCCATAAGGAAAAGACATTTCACGATACAGGTAGTGAACAAGATCGGAAAGTTTTCTTTTCATTTGTCCCACCTCGGTCTCACCTTCGAATACTGTATTACCTTTACGAACAATTTGAATTTTGATCTTGGTATCCATGGAAATGGGTTCCTTGGTCAGCCAAATACAAGGCCCTATAGCCGCTGCTCCATCATAACTCTTGGCCTGTGGGAGATATAAGGGGTTCTCCCCCTCAATATCCCTGGAACTCATGTCGTTTCCAATGGTATACCCTATTATTTTCGCATTAGGGGTTATTACCAATGTCAATTCCGGCTCGGGGACGTTCCATTTGGAATCCTTTCTGATCCTAACATCCTGCTTATGCCCCACTGCCCGGCTAGCAGTACTTTTAAAAAATAATTCCGGTCGCTCCGCATTATACACCCGGTCATAAAAATCGCCTCCCCCAGCATCTTTGGATTCTTCAATACGTGCCTCCCGACTGCTGTAATAAGTTACCCCAGAAGCCCAAATTTCTTGACGCCCTACAGGAGGCAATATACTGCCGTTCAACAATGAGGCACTATTCCCGATAGGATTTAATTTGGAAATTAAGGTCAGGGTATTGGCATAAATGTCATCGTCCGTAATAAACGAATCCCAATCCATATCGGTTAGATAAAATTTATGGTTATTTTCAATTAGAATACCTTGGTTGGTCTTAAAAACTTTCATCCTTTATAAATTATATTAATAAACTAATTATCGTTAAAACTATCATTGCTGAAAAGCCCAAAATTGCAGTCCCTAAACTGTGTGTCCTATACCCTTGATTTACCTTCATATCACTCATTTGGGTTACTACCCAAAAGAAGCTATCATTGGCATGGGAGACCAGGGACGCACCTGCGCCAATGGCAATTACCGCCAAAGCTTTTGCAACCTCGGTATCAAAACCCATTGCAGGCATCAATGGGGCAATAATGGAAGCTGTTGTAATTATGGCTACCGTAGAGGAGCCCTGGGCGGTCTTAATGCCTGCAGCAATCAGGAATGGTAACCAAATCCCTAAATTTCCATTGGTAACATTGTTCTCCAGCAAGGAACTAATGTCCGAAGTCTGCAGTACTTTTCCAAATGCCCCGCCGGCCCCAGTTATTAATATAATAATGGCTGCGGAAGTAAGTGCCTCTCCTATCCAACCCGAGGTGCTCAACATTTCCTTATCCAATTTCTTGGGCAAGGTAAAGGACAACACCATTCCGATCAACAGGGCCACCACCGGGTTGCCTACAAATCCTATAGCATACTTAAAAGTTCCGTCGCCAAACGGCATAGTGGGGTATTCCGCAAAAGACCTCAGCACAATAAGCAGAATAGGAACTACAATGGGAATAAAGGATTTAAAAACAGATGGAGCATTTTCCAACTGGGAATTGATCTGCTCCTCCGTTAGCTTTGGCGCGGGATCAATAAAAATTTTGGAACCTATTTTTTTGGCAAATAGAATACAGACCAACAAGGCCGGTATACTGGTCATGAGACCAAAGAGGATAACCTGACCCAAATCTGCACCTAAGATACCTGCAGCGGCAATGGGACCAGGAGTTGGGGGTACCATAGTATGGGAAGCCATTAAACCTAGTGACAGGGCCACTGCCGTTCCCGCCAAGGACAATTTTGCCTTTTTAGTAAGTGCCCTATTTAATGGGGAGACGATAATAAAACCACTATCGGCAAATACTGGTATGGATACGAAAAAACCAATAAAACCCATCGCCATATGTACCCGCTTTGGACCAATAATCTTTAAGACAAGGTTGGCCAAGGTATAGGCACCTCCCGATTTTTCCAAAAAAGTCCCTATAATTAAACCCGCGATAATTATGATACCAATACCCCCTATGGTAGCACCAAATCCATCGTTAATAGTTTTTATGAGCTCATCCAATGGGAGTCCAGAAAAAATACCGAATAATAAGCTGGCGGCCAATAATGCCAAAAATGGGTGAAGCTTAAAACGGGTGGAAGCCACAATTATGAAAACAATACATATCAGCAGTAGCAGGATGGTATACATAATTCTTATTTAGCGTAGCACTTTTTAAAATTCATAATCATCCCCAACTATCTATAACCTACATTGATTATCTTCATTATTAACAATAGGCAAAAATTATAGCATACCCATAAAATCAGTCTCCGTAATAATGGGTACTCCCAAACTTTCTGCTTTCGTCCTTTTACTGGGACCCATCTTATCTCCTGCCACAAGATAAGAAGTTTTTGAAGAAATACTCGACCCCACTTTTCCGCCGTTATCTTCGATCAATTTTTTAAGTTCATCCCTACTGAGGTTTTCGAAAACACCTGACACAACAATAACTTTATTTACCAAAACACTCGACGTTAAACTTAGTTTTTCGGTAATTACCTTTCTCTTGAAATAATTATCAACTTTTGAACTAGAATTAGACAAATTATTTCGATCGTTAACAACTTTAACGCCTTTTACGCTTAAAGAAGTTGATTTCATATAGACCGTGATATCGTCAAATTGATTAACTAGATTATTGAATACTTCTCCGCAAACTTTAGCATCTTCTAATGAATTATGATAGTTGTCCTGATTAATTCCATAATGTTTTGCCAAGGTGCTCAACTTATAGTTTCTAAGCCCTAAAAACCTCTTTGCTATGCGCATTGTACAAAAACAATTGAAATCCGGGCAACTCAAATTATATCTACCCAATGAAAATTGCAAAACAGAGATGTCGAAACTTGTATTGTGGGCCACTACGTTTCGATTTTCAAAATAATGCTTTATATCATTCCAGATTTCACCAAAAGTTTTCTCATTGGTTACATCCGATTCCGAAATACCGTGAATTCTTACAGCAAAGGGATTAAATTTTTCAATTTCCGGATTAATTAATGAGTAAAATGTATTAATTACTTCCCCTCGTTCAAATTCAACAATACCAATAGAGCATGGGTTCTTACCACTTGCTGTTTCAAAGTCAAAAGCTGTGTATCTTTCCAATTTTATAGCATTTTAAAAAATTCTTCCTCAGATATCATTTTTATATTTTCCTTTTCTGCCTTTTCCTTCTTTGCAGGTCCCATTTTGTCTCCAACAATCAAATAAGAAGTGTTTTTACTCAACGAACTTATATTTCTCCCGCCATTGTCCTCTATTAATTTCTTCAATTCATTTCTATCAATGGAAAAACTACCTGATACCACAAAGCTTAATCCTTCCAATTTGTTAGAAACATTTTCCTTTTCAATTATTGAAAACTGAAGTCCCGATTCCTTTAGCCTGCCAATAATTTCTTGATTTATGCTTTTTGAAAAGAAACTCAAAATGTTTTTAGCCACAGATTCACCAATATCTCGCAATGCAACCAAATCGTCATAAGTAGCAGTCATTAATCGGTCAATACTTTTGAAATTATAAGCTAAATTCTTTGCATTTACCTCACCTACATCCTTAATCCCCAATGCAAATAAAACATTCTCAAATCCTCGCTGTTTAGATTTATCAAGGGATTTGAAAATATTCTCCGCCGTCTTAACCTGTATACTAATTCTATTTCTATCTGAAACTCTAATAATGAAATTCTCAAAATCCTTTATTTGATTAGACCCATTAATAAATTTCAATGACTCATCCACGAAATTCAATTTATTTAAATGTTCAGTAATAGATAAACTTGAATATCTTATTGCTGGGAATTTTAAATCTAATAAAAGATTAAAAGAGATATGGTTTTTAAATGATTTATAATCATCAATATTAATATAGCTCCACGCCTCAAATAATGCTTGCTTAAATTTTAGAAACTTTTTATCATTAATTTTTGAGTCAAATATCCTTTCATCAGAATGCAGTAATTCTTCCAAAGAATTGACTTTACAACTCAAAATTTCAGATTCAACAAGCGTCAAGTTACCCCACTTATAACTTAATCCATAAATGGCCTTTTTTAATTCGACTTGTAATTGATTTTCATATTTCAACCCCGCATTGTCATTATTTAACCATCGTTCAAGTCCAATAATTTTATCAAACTCCAAAAAATAAAGATCTGAATAATTAGATATTTGGTTGTTATAGTATAATATTTCAATTATTCCCTGTCCAACACCATCCACGTCCATAGCCTTGCGGGATACAAAATGTTGAATACGGCCTGTAATCTGTGGAGGACAGCCATATTCATTAGGGCAATAATGTTTGGCATCTCCCTCGGTACGTTCCAATAGAGTATTACATTCCGGGCAATGATCAATATAGTTGGTAGGCTGCGAATCTGAAGGTCTTTGGCTAAAATCCACCCCAACAATTTTCGGAATTATTTCTCCTCCTTTTTCCACAAAAACGGTATCCCCCACCCTAATATCAATCTTTTCTATTTGGTCGGCATTGTGAAGGGAAGCTCTTTTTACGGTAGTACCCGCCAAAAGTACGGGTTCCAAATTGGCTACTGGTGTTATAGCACCTGTACGCCCAACCTGGTATGTAATCTCATTCAAAATCGTAGAAACCTGCTCCGCCTTAAATTTATAGGCCATAGCCCAACGAGGAGATTTGGAGGTATACCCCAATTCTTCTTGATGCTGTATACTATTCACTTTAATAACCACCCCATCGGTCTCATAAGGCAATTCATGTCTATGCTTATCCCAATATTCGATAAATTCCAGGACGTCCTCAGTGGTTTTACATAATTTGGCCGCTTTGGGGACCTTAAAACCCCAATACCTAGCCTTTTCCAGCATTTGGAATTGTGACTCAAATCCCAAATTTATCCCAACTATACTGTACAATAAACAATCAAGAGGTCGTTCCGCAACTAGGGCACTGTCCTGTAATTTTAAACTACCAGAAGCGGTATTTCGCGGGTTCATATAGGGATCTTCCCCATTCTCGATTCTTTCCTGGTTCATCTTTGCGAATCCCTCAAAAGGCAATACAATTTCCCCACGAATATCAAATTTGGGTGGGTAATCCCCTTTTAATTGTAAAGGTACCGATCTAATGGTCTTTATATTATTGGTAACGTCATCGCCTTGAAACCCATCACCGCGGGTGAGTCCACGTACCAGCCTGCCATCCTCGTACGTTAAACTAATGGACGCCCCATCGTATTTAAGTTCACATGTAAATTCTACCTGAGCGTCTCCCAATATTTTTTGAATGCGTTTTTCCCAATCTTCCAGATCTTCTTTGGAATAGGAATTGTCCAAGGAATACATACGATGTTCATGTACCAATGTTTCAAAATTCTTGGTAATTGTACCACCTACCCTTAAAGTGGGGGAACTAGCATCATAGAATTCAGGATATTTTTCTTCCAGAGCCTGCAGCTCCTTTAGTTTCATATCAAACTCATAATCGGAAATTATGGCATTGTCCAGGACATAATAATTATAATTATGCTCCCTAAGCTCAGTTCTGAGGTTTTCTATCTTCTGTTTGATCTCCATTTATAGCTGTTCCTTTTTAATCCATTTTGGCAATGGCAAGGGTTGGTAGTTTTTCATTTTATCTAAAAGTCCGTCAATAGAATTATCTATCAATAACATATCGTAGTATTCCTGTTTTAAGAACCCCTTTCTTACCATAGTACGCAACATAGCAAGCAATTCATCATAAAATCCATTGACATTCAAAAGCCCAATAGGTTTTTGATGTAGGCCTAGTTGTGCCCAAGTAATCATCTCGAATAATTCCTCCATGGTGCCAAATCCGCCGGGAAGTGTAATAATTCCATCGGAAAGGTCGTGCATCCTTAATTTGCGTTTATGCATGTTCTTTGTAATGATCAGTTGGGTAAGTCCCGAATGGAATACTTCCTTTAATTTTAAAAAATCTGGGATAACACCAATAACCTCACCTTGATGGTCCAGAGCTCCTTGCGCCAATTTACCCATAATACCTATTTTAGCGGCACCATATACCAAGGTCATACCTTCATTGGCCAATCTTGCCCCTAATTCATAGGCGCATTCCACTATTTCCGGATCATTGCCCTCACTGCTTCCACAAAATACAACTACGCTTTTCATAATTTACACAACTTACCAATTCGTATATACTTGATACTTTAATTCGAAATTATAGTCCCACCAATAAATTATTGGCCCTGCCCCTATATCAAGAATTAAGCATTCCTTTCAACATCCTAGCATTCCCGAACATATCCTTTCTGATTTCAATTTCCGAAAATTTTCCATTTCCCAAAAGTTCTTTTGTCTCCTCACCTAAATATTGATTGATTTCAAAATACAGAACACCCTTTTTCTTTAGGTGACCTTCAGCAAATTGCACAATTTTTTTATAGAAAATCAAAGGATCCTTATCGGAAACAAAGAGTGCCGATCCAGGTTCATGGTCAAGAACATTATTTTTCATTTCAACTTTTTCCAATTCCCTGACATAAGGTGGGTTGGATACAATTATGTCAAATTCACCTTCAAAATTCATATTGGACAGGATATCCGCTTCAACAAACTCTATGTCCACATTATTTTCCTTGGCATTCCGTTCCGCCATCTGAATGGCCTTTTTTGAAATATCCATGGCAACCACTTTGGCATTGGGCAGGTTTTTAGCCAGGGAAATAGCAATACAACCACTTCCTGTACCAACATCCAATATTTTTATCTCTTTAGAGGAATCCTCACTTTGTAGCTCTTCCAGTATCCAATACACCAATTCTTCGGTTTCCGGCCGTGGAATCAGAACATTTTCGTCCACATAAAACTCAAGTTCACAAAAATGGGCTTTCCCCAAAATATGTTGAATTGGTCGTTCCAATTTTAATTGGCTTAGTGCATAAAACAGGTGGTCCTCCTTTTCCTTGGACACAACCAGATTAGGTTCCATGACCAAAACAAATCTTTCCAAACCCAAATAATGCTCTATTACCAAATAAAAAAAGCTATCTACCTCTTCTTTTGGAAAAATAGGATCTAGCTCTAAATGGTAAATTTTTTTAATCTCTTTTAATAACATTCCCTACTTTTTGCAAACAGTTTAATCAACCTGTAACTTAACAGTATTCCGTAGGTTTCAACTATTTTCTACAGACTTTTAAGCATCCAAACAGGACATGAATAATGACCGGTATTTCCCATAGGCCCATTTATATATTGGAAACCGGACTTTAAATATAGTTTTTGGGCATCCTTCATATAGGGCATGGTTTCCAAATAGCATTGTTCATAGCCATATTCAATAGCTCTATCTACACAAACATTGATCATTTTAAGGCCCAATCCCCTGCCCCTGGCTTCTTCCAGAAAATACATTTTCTGTAATTCGCATACGTTCCCCTCATAATTCTCCAATTGGGCAATTCCTGCACATCCTATAATACTACCATTTTCCTCTGCCACAAAATAATCGGACCTTGGAACATCATAATTCCCATACATATCATCCAAGGCTTTATCGGCATAGGCAGTCCCTACTTTTGGAACACCCAAATCCTCTAAAACTTTCCTTATTACCCTTGCAACCTCCTGATTGTCACCTGGCTGAATTTCTCGTATAATAGTGCCTGACATATGTTTATTAATAATATACCTATATTGTTCTATTTTTACGAAGTGAAGATACACGAAAAATATATTTCAAGATGTATACAGCTGGCCAAAAATGGACTGGGAACTACCTATCCCAACCCTATGGTGGGCAGTATTATTGTTCATGGCGATACTATTATAGGAGAGGGTTATACTAGTCCTTATGGTGGTCCCCATGCCGAGGTCAATGCCATAAATTCCGTGAAGGACAAAGCGCTATTAAAAGAAGCTACCTTATACGTAACCCTGGAACCATGTTCCCATTATGGTAAAACCCCTCCTTGTGCTGACTTAATTATAAAGCATGGGATTCCCAGTGTAATTATAGGCCTATTGGACCCTCATGAAAAAGTAGCTGGTAAAGGCATTGAAAAACTAAGGGCTACAGGCTGCCAAGTTATTGTTGGCGTACTTGAAAAAGAGTGTCGGGAGCACCATAGGCGATTTCTTACCTATCATACCAAAATGAGGCCATATATTGTTTTAAAATGGGCAGAAACGGCAGATGGCTTTATAGCACCAACCCAAGAAAAAAGAAGTAGCAATCTTGAACCTTTTTGGATTACCAACCCGTATTCACAGCAATTGGTTCATCAATGGCGAAGTCAGGAACAGGCCATTTTAGTGGGAACCAATACCGTATTGGCCGATAACCCAAAGCTAAACGTTCGTCATTGGAAAGGAAAGGCCCCAATTAGAATTGTTTTGGACAGGGAATTAAAAATAAGTAACAAATACCATGTGATGGACGGTAGTGTAACAACCATTATTCTTACCGGCCCAGGACCAAAAAAGCACAAAGACGGACTAATATATGAGGAAATTGATTTTGAAAACAAATTGGCCTCCCAAATTTGCGCTATCCTGTATAAACATCATATATTAAGTGTTATTATTGAAGGCGGAGCCAAAACACTCCAAAGCTTTATAGATGCTGAACTTTGGGATGAAGCCAGGATCTTTAAGGGCAGAAATGTTTTTGGGGAAGGCCTGATAGCTCCTGAAATTAAAGGTATTACCATCAGCGAAAAGCAAATAGAATCAGATACGTTAACACTCTTAAAGCATGATTAAGAACATTATATTCGATTTTGGAGATATATTTATCAACTTGGACAAACAGGTAGTTTTTAAAGCGTTGGAAAATAAAAATGTCCTAGAGTTTCTTCCTAAATATCATTCCATTAATGAGGATTTTGAAGTTGGCAAAATCAGCTCAATGGAGTTTGTGAGTCTACTTCAACCGGATTTCCCCGCCCTTAGCAGGGAGGAAATTATTAACGTTTGGAATTCCATGATACTGGATTTTCCGGAACACCGTCTTACATTTTTGGAAAGCTTGGCTAAAGAAAAGAAGTATAGACTATTCCTTTTAAGCAACACGAATGCCTTGCACATCCCCCACGTGGGACAGATTATGGGTGCCGAAAATTACGGACGGTTTAAAAACTCTTTTGAACAGTTTTATTTATCGCATGAAATTAAATTAAGGAAACCCAATGATGAAATATTTCAATTTGTATTGGAGCAAAATAATCTGAGCCCGGAAGACACCCTATTTATTGACGACACCAAAGAAAATACGGATGCCGCCAGAAAATTGGGAATAAAAACCTGGAACCTAATGGTTGGCAAGGAAGATGTAATTCAATTAAAGGAAAGGCTGTAGCATGTTGGACCTAGGTTTAAGCGTACTGTTTTCCAGTTTAATTTTTGTTGTTTTCAAACTGTTTGACACCTATAAGGTAGAAACCTTAAATGCCATCATAATTAATTATATTGTTGCATCTACAGTTGGAATGATGTTGTATGAAAAAAATATTGTTCTCTTGGAAATACCTACAAAACCATGGTTTCTGGGCACTTTGGTTTTGGGTATATTGTTTATTCTCGTGTTTAATCTCATGGCCGCGACCTCGCAAAAAAGTGGGGTTTCAGTAGCCTCAGTAGCTACGAAGATGTCGCTCGTAATTCCAGTTATCTTTGGTTTGTTGGTATATGATGAAAAACTAGGGGTCTTAAAATCCATAGGTATTTTTTTGGCCCTTGCAGCCGTATACTTCGCATCTGTAAAGGAAAGGGACATACTCATAAAGAAGAATTTCCTGATACTTCCCGTCCTGGTTTTTATTGGTTCGGGCATAATAGATACCAGTATTAAATATTTGGAGGAAACATTGGTCCCAAAAGAAGAGTTTCCCCTGTTTTCTGCAGTAGTTTTTGGTTCCGCCGCAATAACTGGCATTATTTTTATCGGCATAAAATCTTTTAAGACACGTTCTACGCCGAATGTCACAACTGCTATTGGCGGAATTGGACTGGGCATTCTTAATTATTTTTCAATATATTACCTGTTGCGTGCACTACAGCACGAATACCTTAACAGTGCATCTGTTTTTACAATAAATAATGTAGCCATCGTTATGTTCTCAACGCTTTTAGGGGTTATACTGTTCAAAGAGCGTATCAGCATCAAAAATTGGATGGGAATTACACTAGCGGTCATCAGTATATTCCTGGTCGCTTTTTTTTAATTGAACAATATGGAGTCTGATACCTACAAAACCTTGGAATCGCCCTCTGAGGAGATTTTATTCAAAGAACGTAAAAGCAAATTTTTCGGATATGCTTTCCCAATTAGGGTGGAGGAAGATGTAAAGCCTATAATTGACGAATTGAAGAAATTACACCACACCGCCAACCATGTTTGCTACGCTTGGCAATTAGGGTTTGAGGATGTCAACTACAGGGCGAATGACGACGGGGAGCCCAATAACTCAGCAGGTATGCCAATCTATGGCCAAATACAGTCGTTTGGAGTCACGAATGTCCTTGTTGCCGTGGCACGTATTTTTGGCGGCACCAAGTTAGGGGTCGGAGGATTAATCTCCGCATATAGGACTGGAGCGCAAATGGCTCTCGATTCTGCTCAGATAATAGAAAAGACATTGCAGCAAAGATATTTGCTTTCTTTTGAATATGCCGAAATGGACAAGGTTATGAGAACCATTAAACAACATCAAATGGAGATAACCACCCAAAAAATGGAAATGGATTGCGCAATTGAAATATCAGTTAGAAAAAACGACGCTCATCTTACAGAAAATATTTTTTCTGCCATGTATCCAGTGAAAATAAAAAAACTAGATATTTAGATTATCCAAGATGTAGCTCGGACATTTTATGGGCTTATTCGTTTTCATGTCTATAAATGCCAAAACGGTATTAGCCTCTATCAACAATTCCTTGGCCTCATTGCGTATCTCATAGTCAAATTCTATTCTAACCATTGGCCTCTTTCTAATAAAGGTCTTAACGGTTAACAGGTCATCATAAACTGCTGATTTCCTGTATATAATATTTAAGGAAATTACAGGCAACATTATTCCGTTTTCCTCCATCGTTTTGTAGGAAATGCCCATGGACCTTAGCCACTCCACCCTTCCCATCTCCAAGTATTGCGGGTAATTCCCATGATATACCACTCCCATTTGATCTGTTTCGCCGTATCTAACCCTAAAAGAAAATTCATTAAAATCCATGTTATTCCGTGTAAAACCTTTATATTTAAAAGTGTTAATATATTGTGGTACAACATGAGGAAAAAAAAGGGAAAATTCAACCTGTTTGAATTTTTTTTTTAGAATATTTGTTCACATATTTGCCTACTTGATAATCCCAATTAACCTGGCTGAATATCATCAGTAATTTACACTAACCAAAAAAAAGAAAACATTAAAAATGAGTGTTACTGCAACGTCCGTATGGAACCACTGTTTGGGCTTTATTAAAGACAATATCCAACCGCAGGCATTCAAAACTTGGTTCGAACCAATAAAACCTGTTAAACTTTCCGATAATGCCTTGAGCATTCAAGTTCCTAGTAAATTCTTTTATGAATGGCTGGAAGAACACTACGTTAAACTATTAAAAGTAGCACTCACCAAGGAATTGGGTGAGACCGCCAAATTGGTGTACATCATTAAAATGGAAAACACCTATGGCAATCGTGAGCCTTTTACAGAAAAAATACCGAGTTCCAATAGGTCTCATGTAGAGCCCCAAGAATTGGACGTCGCCATAAAATCAAAAAACCCGGAATTAAAGAATCCCTTTGTAATTCCAGGAATAAGAAACATAAAAATTGAATCCCAATTAAATCCGAGTTACAATTTCGACAATTTCTTGGAAGGTGATTCCAATAGATTGGCCAGATCGGCGGGTATGGCCGTTGCCAACAAACCAGGTGGAACCTCTTTTAACCCTTTATTGGTTTTTGGCGGGGTAGGTTTGGGAAAAACACATTTGGCACATGCAATAGGTGTCGAGATAAAGGATAAATACCCTGAAAGGACTGTACTATATATCTCTGCCGAAAAGTTTACCCAACAATATATAGAATCGGTAAAGAAGAATACTAGAAACGATTTTATTCATTTCTACCAATTGATCGATGTGCTTATTATTGATGACGTGCAATTTTTGTCGGGAAAGTCAGGAACCCAAGATGTTTTCTTCCACATTTTTAATCACTTGCACCAAAATGGCAAGCAGGTAATTTTAACTTCGGACAAGGCACCCGTAGATATGCAGGATATAGAACAGCGTTTGCTATCCCGTTTTAAATGGGGATTATCAGCAGAGCTTCAAACACCTGACTACGAAACAAGGATTTCGATCCTAAAAAATAAATTGTATCGTGATGGCGTAGAAATGCCCGAAGATATTATAGACTATGTTGCCAAACACATAAAAACAAATATTCGGGAATTGGAAGGGGCCATAATTTCACTAATTGCCCAGTCTTCCTTCAACAAGAAAGAAGTTACTCTTGAATTGGCCCAATTGGTTGTGGAGAAATTCGTAAAGAATACCAAAAGGGAAGTATCCATAGATTATATTCAAAAAGTAGTTTCCGACTATTTCGAAATGGATGTGGCCACACTACAGTCCAAAACCAGAAAAAGGCATATTGTACAAGCCAGGCAATTGGCCATGTTCTTTGCTAAAAAATTCACCAAAGCATCATTGGCTAGTATTGGGTCCCAAATTGGAAAAAGAGACCACGCCACAGTATTGCACGCTTGCAAAACTG
This sequence comes from Arenibacter sp. F26102, assembly GCF_023015865.1. GTDB lineage: Bacteria > Bacteroidota > Bacteroidia > Flavobacteriales > Flavobacteriaceae > Arenibacter. The sequence continues at coordinate 92,300 of NZ_JALKBC010000016.1, forward strand.
TTGACAACCTTGCAGAAACAGACAAACAGTTCCGGAAATACATAGACGACTTAACAAAAAAGTTTTCTTAATATTTACTTAAACATGAGAACCAAAGTCCTTATGGTCTGCTTAGGGAATATATGTAGGTCGCCATTGGCCGAAGGTATTCTAAAAAGTAAACTGGATGAGGAATCTTTTTATGTAGATTCAGCTGGCACCGCTAGTTATCATATTGGAAAGAAACCGGATAATCGCTCTATATCAATAGCAAAAAGATACGGGATCGATATTAGCCTGCAACGTTGTAGGCAATTCACCTACAACGATTTTAACGACTTTGACCTGATTTTTGCAATGGACAGAAGTAATTATGAAAACGTAATTGCCCTCGCCAAAAACAAGAACGAAATAGCAAAAGTGAATTTATTACTTCATAAATCAGATATAATCAACAAAGAAGTCCCAGACCCCTATTATGGAGGTGATGATGGTTTTGAGGAAGTTTATCACTTAATAGATTCGGCATGCAACATCATTGCCAAGGATTTAATGCATAAATAATGTAATACCTATGGACCAAACAATGGGCAATATTGGAAAACTATATTTAATCCCAACCACCTTAGGCGACAATGAACCCTTGGAGGTATTACCTATATCCATTAAAAGGACTATTGAAAATATTGACCATTACATAGTAGAAAATGAAAAAACTGCTAGGCACTTTATAAAAAAAATAAGTTCTAAAAAATCACAGCCTGGTTTACACATTAACCTACTCAACAAATTTACCGAGCCAGAAATTCTTCCAACTTTTTTAGACCCTTGCTTTGAAGGATATAATGTAGGTATATTATCGGAAGCCGGTTGCCCAGGAATAGCAGATCCAGGTGCCGACATTGTTCGTATTGCACATGAAAAGGGAATACAGGTAGTTCCTTTGGTAGGCCCCTCCTCTATTCTATTGGCGCTTATGGCCAGTGGTTTAAATGGCCAAAGCTTTGCCTTTAATGGATATTTGCCCATAGAGTCTGGAGAAAGAAAAAAAAGCATCAAGAAGTTCGAGAAATTGTCCAGAGACAACGATCAATCTCAAATTTTTATTGAAACACCCTATAGAAACGACAAACTGCTAACTGAATTAATAAAATCTCTTTCCCCACAAACATTGGTTTGCATTGCCTGCGACATTACCTTGCCTACAGAATTTATCGCGACCAAAAAAGTGGCGGATTGGCAAAAAACCACCGTTGACCTACATAAGAGACCCACTATTTTTATAATTCACGCATAAAAAAACCCTAACAATATTGCTAGGGTCTTTCCATTTTCATATTTATAAACTCTCTATATTCTTGGATTTCTTTTGGGCGTTACATGGGATATGTCGTAACCAGAGAATTTTCTGATGTAATACGAAACCGATGAACCAAAGTCATCATCCACATTTAATTCCCCATAAGACCGTAAGTACTTTTTTACATTCCCCGCTCCTGCCAAATGTGCAGCAGCCAATATACCCGATTCCGTAATCTCCTGTCCATTTATTACCACGCCAACAAAACGTTTAATATCCCTTCTCAATATCCATTTATTCCTGGAAAGGTTGGTATGAAATACCCTTTCCTGTAGAACTGGATCGTTTAGAAATAATGTAGCATTGTAAACACCTAGCAATTCCAGTGTACCAATACCAAATTGATACTTTCCTAAATAACCCAGTGCATTGGTAATAAAATAATTTCCTTGAGATTCCTTAAAGGCTAATGCCTCTTTAAACCCATTGTAGGATGTTCCTAAAAAGGGTGGCGCAGCCATAGTCGTTGTTAAATTAATTTTGTGTTTGGGATACAAAACTTCGGTAGGTCCGTTTACTCTAAAAGCTTCGGGAATGACCATTTTAACTGGTTTAAACCCATAACTAACAAGAATAAAAATCATGATAACGGGGAACAAATAACTTGTCCACTTTCTCATATATTTGTTTTCTTAAGACTTACAACCAAAAAGGGTTTGCTTAAATTTCACTTTACAAAGATATGCCCGATTTTTATAAACAGACCCATTTTAACGCAACTTTGTACAAAATGTTATAAATATTGGATAAATGACACACAAATAAGGACCATTGGCCTACCTATTGATCTTTTGACTATTTATCCACCGGACATACTGCTCTTTATTGCGGTTATGTTGCGCCAATGTCTTCGCAAACTTGTGATAACCAAAGTTTTCCACATTGGCAACAAAGTAAAAATACCCGTGCTTTTCTGGATTTAAAACAGCATCTATGGCGGAAATATCGGGCATGGCGATAGGCCCAGGAGGCAAACCAGCAACCTTGTAAGTATTATAGGGAGAGTCCAATTCCAAATCCTTATACAACACCCTTTTTATAACAGTGTCAAAATTACCTGTATGCCGTTTTATGGCATAGATTACAGTGGGATCTGCCTGAAGCATCATTCCTGTTCCCAATCGGTTAAGATATACCCCGGCTACCCTTGGTCTTTCATCTACCTTTGCAGTCTCCTTATGTACAATGGAGGCTAAGGTAATCACCTCAGAGGAAGTTAAGCCTAAAGATTTCGCCTTTGCTTGGCGATCATCGGTCCAGAACCTAGTATATTCCTTAAACATCCTTTCCCTAAATCCCTCAGCGGAAGTATCCCAAAAAAACTCATAACTGTTGGGGATGTACATGGACAGTGCGGTCTTATCATTAAAACCCTTGGTACTTAAAAATTCTTGGTCCATAAAGCTTTTTGCCAAAGTTGTACTATCCGCTTCAATCTGAATAGATATCCTACCCGCCAAATCTGCCAAGGTTTCCTGATTGTTAAAAGCAACCTTGACAGGGATATTGCCACTTCGCAAGGAATTTACAATATCGTTATTGCTCATCCCCTTTTTTATGGCATATTTGCCAGCCTTTACATTGGCACTATAGCCCTTTTTATCGGCAGCGGATTCAAAAGTGTTCAAATCCTCCAAAAGAGGCTCCATAATCTCCTTTACTTGTTCAAAGTTTGAATCCGAAGGGATATAGACATAGGCCACCTCATTGCTAAATTGGGTATTTGGAATAAAAAAGGCGCTGTAAACCATATAGGCGAAGGCACCCCCGACCAACATTCCTGCAATAACAATAATCAGTAAAATTTTCTTTATATACATTAGCTATATATCTTTTGAAACAAGATTTCATTTTTAAAAGTACCGCCGGAGTAAATCCAATCCTTTTTTATCCCAACTTTTTCGAATCCCAGTTTAGAAAATAAATGTATACTGGGAGCATTATCCTCCAATACATTTGCGTAAATCTGTCTCATACCCAATACGGAAAAGGTATATTTGGAAAGTATATCAATAGCTTCAGCACCAACACCTTTATTTCTTTCACCTTTGCTACTCACAATAATTCCCATACCTACCCTTAAATTCTTTGGATCAAAATCAAATAAATCAATTAAACCAAGCACAGTCCCTTCTCGATTGCAAATGCACAACCGCAATTGCTTTACCTCATAAATGTCCTTATGCACATTTTCCAGATAAAGTTTTAATACATGTTTGGAATAAGGCGTAGTGGTCCCACTTATTTCCCATATTCCAGGATCGTTCTCCAATTGATATAGAAAATCCAAATCTTCCGGCTCCAAACCTCTTAAATATATCTGTTCACCTTTAAGACTCAACATCTATCCCTCCTTTAAAGACAAGTTGCGCAGGACCAGTCAACCATATATTGTCATACCCATTTTCATTGTTTTGAAATTTCACTTCCAGATTGCCACCTGGAGTTACTATTTTTACAATATTACTTTTGGTTTTACCAGAATGGTTCATTGCCAGGGCAACTGCAGTAACCCCTGTTCCACAGGATAAGGTTTCATCCTCCACTCCACGTTCATAGGTCCTAACATTAAAGGTATCCTCACTGGCCTGACCCACAAAGTTAATATTACTGCCTTGCTCGCCATATAGCCCGTAGCGCAGCTTTTCACCTTCCTTACGAACATCAAAATCTTTAAGACCCTCTACCAACTGCACGTGGTGGGGAGAACCCGTATTTAAAAACAAGGAATTGGCTTTTTCCTTTATTTCATTTACATTCTGCATTTCCAATCCAACAATTCCATTTTCTATGGTAGCATTATGAAGTCCGTCTACCGCCATGAATGAGGTGTTTTTATCCACAATCCCCAAATAATTGGCAAAGGCTACGATGCACCTACCTCCGTTGCCACACATGGTACTTTGCCTACCGTCTGAATTATAGTAGACCATTTTAAAATCTGTTGTCTCATCATTCTCCAATAAAATAAGTCCATCGGCCCCTATGCCAAACCTTCTATCACATAAAAATGAGACTAGTTTAACATTGTCCTTTGGAAACACATCCTGGCGATTATCGATCATCACAAAGTCATTTCCCGTACCTTGGTATTTATAAAAATTTAATAGCATATCGTAATTTATACGGCAAAGATATAATTTTATTAAGGTTTATTTATCAGTTAAAAACTCGTTAAAGCCAAATAATTGCTATGGAATTATGTTAATTTTACAAGAGCAAATTAAAAAAATGTCTTTATGAAGAAATTTGGAAGTTTATTATTGGTCTCTGTTTTTGCAGGTGCTATTACTTTAGGTGCTTACAAACTTTTTTTAGAGAAACCTAATTACGCAGTAATTCAGCAAGAAAACGGGGCGAAGATGATTACATCTAGCTACACTCCAACCTCTGCCAAGGGTTCAGGTATTAACGAGGTAGATTTTACCATGGCTGCGCAGAATACGGTAAATGCAGTGGTACACGTTAAAAATGTTACCGTGAGCAAAGGTCCCTCCAGCATTATGGAGTACTTCTACGGTTACAGTGGTAGTCAAACACCTCAGGTGGGTACCGGTTCTGGAGTTATCATCTCACAGGACGGCTATATTGTGACCAATAACCACGTAATCTCCAATGCCGATCAACTGCAGGTAACTTTAAATAATAATAAGACCTATAATGCGGAGCTTATAGGAACCGACCCTAATTCTGATATTGCCCTGATAAAGATCAATGTGGATCGACAATTGCCTTATTTGGCTTTTGGAGATTCGGACAATACAAAAATAGGAGAATGGGTCCTAGCTGTTGGGAATCCATTTAATTTAACTTCTACGGTTACAGCTGGTATCGTTAGTGCAAAAGCTAGGGCATTGGCCAGTTTAGATCAATCGTTTATACAAACTGATGCCGCAGTAAACCCGGGAAACAGTGGCGGTGCCTTGGTAAACACCAATGGTGACCTTATTGGCATCAACACTGCAATCACCTCCCAAACAGGTTCCTATGTGGGATATTCCTTTGCGGTACCCAGTAATATCGCTAAAAAAGTGGTGGAGGACATTATGGAATATGGCAATGTACAAAAAGGTATCTTAGGTATTAATACCGTCCCAATGAATAGTCCTTATGCCGTGGAAAATGGCATTAACGAAATTGATGGGGTTTATATAGCCGGTATTGAGGAAGACTCGGGCGCATTTGATGCCGATTTAAAAGAGGGTGATATTATAAAAAACATCGACAATGTTGAAATTCACAAATTCGCAGACCTAATAGGATATATATCTTCCAAAAGACCGGGAGACGAACTTTTGGTCACCGTATTACGTGGTGAGGAGCGCATGGAGTTCCCTGTTATGCTTAAGGAAAGGCAAACCATAATTATCCCTGTATTGGGCTTTGAGGTTAAGAACTTGACAGAAGATGAGAAAAAAACTTTTAAGACCAAGAAAGGTGTTAAAATTATTGGAGTCCCTGAAACGTATAGAAATTATGGTTTTGAAGGAAAAGTTTTGCTTTCTTTTGGGGATGAGGAAATAAACAATATACAGGATGCCAAAAACAAGTTTGGCAAAATCTCTAGGTATGATAGAGCAAGTATTACCATGTTGAATAAAAAAGGTGAAAAAGAGCGATTGATAATTCAATAATACCAACAGTTTAATAGAGCGCCCCGATCGGGGCGCTTTTTTTATGCTTTTATTTTTTACGAAAACGTTTGAAATCAATAATTTTACTCTAAATCCAACAAATCCACAAAAACCTATGAGCCCTACAAAATTATATGAAAAGGAATTGGCCTTCCAATCGGACAGACGAAAGGCAACAACCGAATTCATAAAAATTGCCAGTGATTTATGGTACGACAAATCCATTGAAATAGTACTATTTAAAAATCAGGTTATTGACAAGAACGTGAGCGACATTATAAACCTGCATGAGTATGCAGGCGAATTTGTTCAAAAACCAATTTCGATTTTCGATTCAGTCGAAATATTGAGAACTATTAACGACATACAATTACCTCCTTCCAAATTGGACATCGGAAAACTCACTTATGAATATCATTCTGAGGACAATATATATAATGATGTAAAGGAATTTGTCATCGACAAGCTGAAAAGTGCCAATTCCAGGGAGGAAATAATACCCAAAGATGTGGTGCTATATGGTTTTGGAAGAATTGGCAGATTATTGGCACGTGAATTAATGGCGAAAACAGGCAAAGGGAATCAGTTGAGACTAAGAGCTATTGTTACACGCGGCGCCATTACGCCGGAAATTTTGGAAAAGAGAGCTAATTTATTAAGGACCGATTCCGTTCACGGACAATTTATGGGAACTGTGGACATCGACTATAAAAACAAAGCCATGTCCATTAACGGCACTACCGTACATATAATTAATGCGGAATGTCCGGAGGATATCGACTATACACAATACGGAATTACCAATGCCCTGATCATTGATAACACAGGAGCCTTTAGGGACAAAGAAGCCTTGAGTCGCCATCTAAAATCCAAAGGGAGTGATCAAGTGCTTCTTACCGCCCCCGGGAAGGAAATCCCCAATGTTGTTCATGGGGTTAATCACACCGAATTTGACCCGGACACTATAAAAATATTTTCTGCCGCCTCGTGCACCACAAATGCCATAACCCCTATATTAAAGGTAGTGGATGATTCTTTGGGAATAAAAAAAGGACACATTGAAACCATTCACGCATACACCAATGACCAAAATTTGGTAGACAATATGCACGGAAAATATAGACGAGGTAGAGCGGCTGCTCTCAATATGGTCATTACGGAAACAGGTGCAGGAAAGGCTGTTGCCAAGGCCCTTCCCAAGTTGGCCGGCAAATTGACATCAAATGCCATTAGGGTACCAGTGCCCAATGGTTCTTTGGCGATTTTAAATTTGGAGATAATAAACAAAACTTCAAAAGCAGCATTGAACACCATAGTTAAAAAATATGCCCTGGAAGGCGATTTGGTGGAACAAATAAAATATTCCCTAAGCAATGAATTGGTTTCAACAGACATTGTTGGCACATCCGCACCCGCTATATATGACAGCACGGCAACCATAGTTTCGGAAGACGGAAATAATTTAGTACTTTACATCTGGTATGATAATGAATTTGGATATTCACATCAAGTAATACGTCTTGCAAAGTACATAGCCAAAGTTCGCAGGTATACATATTACTAAAATTTTAGGTGAACATAATAAATTGTAAAATAGTTGGTTATTCTATTAAGCCATTGCTACGTTCTAATCCATTTTTTTTTAATTATGGGAATATTGAAGTACTTTAGCCCTCTCTAAATCATTATTAACAATAAGAATTACATAAATGAAAATTTCGAGAATACTCTTTATCGTAATGGCTCTATTGTCATTTAACCTACACTTTGCACAGGAATCCGATGAGGATGATAAACTTTCCTTGGACGAAGGCCCTATTAGCTCCCAATTTGAATATATCTCCAAAAAATCCGGCAATTATAGAGCCGACGGTGTAAGATATGAGGTTGTAAAAGAATTTAATTTGGCCAAATTAAGGCAGAACGTACTGGATTCCATTAATGCCTTCAATAAAAAGGTGAATGAACTCAACGGTACCATTGCAGGTCATGTTGCAACAATTGAATCGCTTAATAAAAAATTGGAAGAGACCACCAATAATCTATCCTCCGTGACCGAGGAAAAAGATAGCATGTCATTCTTAGGAATTCTGGTTGCCAAAAGCACTTACAATTTTATCCTTTGGACCATAATCGCTGGCTTACTGCTGTTTCTGTTATTTTTTATATACAAATTTAGAAATAGCAATATTCTTACACAAGAAGCTAAATCAACACTTGCAGAGGTTGAAACGGAATATGAGGACCACCGAAGAAGGGCATTGGAAAGGGAACAAAAAATTAGCAGGCAGCTTCAGGACGAAATCAATAAGCACAAAAAATCCAAATAATATAAAAAGCTCCTTTTTGGGAGCTTTTTTATTAAATTAAAACAAACGAAGGGAACACCATAGACCATAACTGCACTTTGCAAAATATGCGCTAATGGGTTAATTCTACCATTTTTAATCAACAATAAAATTTAGCGTTCACTTTTTTCGCAGTTGACTATCATTATCACCCTTAACATAAAATCATAATTTGGTTGATTCATATGAATAGTGCATTCTATTATTTATAGCCCTTGACCATAGTATCCAAAAAAGGATAGGTAGGTTTTAAAAATGAATGGGATTGCGGCTAATTTTACTACTTTTGAACCCGCCCTGAAAAAGCATTAATTGTTATTGATTTTACCCATGCGAATAGATATAATTACCGTATTACCAGAATTACTTAAGAGCCCATTTGAAGCGTCCATTCTAAAAAGGGCCATAGAAAAAGGCATTGTTGAAATACACATGCATAATTTGAGGGATTATACGGATAAAAGTTACAACCAGGTAGATGATTACCAATTTGGAGGTGGTGCCGGCATGGTTTTGATGATCGAGCCTATTGACAAATGTATTTCCACATTAAAAAGCCAGCGAGAATATGATGAGGTAATTTATATGACCCCGGACGGGAAAACTTTGAATCAAAAGATGGCCAATGGGCTGTCTTTGTTAAATAATGTCATTATTCTTTGTGGCCATTACAAGGGAGTGGACCAGCGGGTAAGGGATTTGTTTATTACCAAGGAAATATCTATTGGCGATTACGTTTTGTCTGGGGGCGAATTGGGTGCAGCAGTATTATGCGATACGGTTATACGACTAATCCCGGGAGTGTTGAACAACGAAACCTCTGCCCTAACGGACACATTTCAGGATAATTTGCTTGCCCCACCGGTATACACCAGACCTGCTGAATACAAAGGCAATAAAGTCCCCGATATACTATTGAGCGGAAACTTTCCAAAGATAGAGAAGTGGCGTGAAGACGAGGCATACAAAAGAACGGAGAAGCTTCGTCCCGATCTGCTAAATGAATAGTTGTTCCACTAAAATTATTGACCAAAATAATATAAAGGCTTTATTGATAAACGTTTAAAAAAAATTTGATCCCCGCAGACGGTGATAAATAAACAAAAAAAGAGCTGACTATTTTTGTTGGATATTAAACATAAAAATCACATAATCACTTGTGGATTAATAATAATGTATTATTTTTGCACTCCATTAAATCAACCTCTGACGATAATCGTGAAAGTTGGTCTAAGTAAACAATAATTAAATACAATGGAAGAGTTATTAAAATTTGTAGAAAACGAATTTATTCCGAAAAAAGATTTTCCAAAATTTTCAGCAGGAGACACTATAACGGTGTACTATGAAATTAAGGAAGGTGAAAAAACAAGAACACAGTTTTTTAAAGGTGTTGTTATTCAAAGAAGAGGAACAGGTGCAACAGAAACTTTTACAATACGTAAAATGTCCGGTACCGTTGGTGTAGAGCGTATATTCCCAATTAATATGCCTGCTTTGCAAAAGATAGAGGTCAACAAAAAAGGTAAAGTACGTAGATCACGTATTTTCTACTTTAGAGGTCTTACTGGTAAAAAAGCTAGAATTAAAGAGGTTCGCTCTTAAAAAGCATACTGAATATAGAAAAAGCACCCTTGCCTTTGGCCATAGGGTGCTTTTTCATTTATAAACAATTGTTCAAAACAAAAGTTCACAAGGTGTTGATAATAAATTTCTTACAAAACTTGCTTATTAATTAAAATTTTTCTATTTTTAAGATGTGGCTGGTAATTCGTTACACGGATTAATGAATGTCACATAAAGTTTACGTTCTTTATCTCATTGTTATTAGTCCTTTTATAGTGTTTAACATTATAAACTGCAATCAAACCATTTATTTGCTTCAGTAAGTCAATGGGATTGTAAATATTTTGATATTGCTAATGTAAGATCTAGGTTGTACGTTAAGAATACCAAATATTTAAACATTGAGGAGAAATATCTTTGTTACTTAGTTGAATGATTAAGTACGAAATGTTTCAAACGTTGAAATAGCGACGCAAATGCAATCAATGGTTGCCGTTTTGTAATAAGCAGAACAACAAGTTTGTAAACTATTTCTAGAAAGCCATATCAAGGTAATTTTACAATGATATGGCTTTTATTTTTGATATAATTTCAACTTCAATATAAAGAATATTACCTTCCCTGCTTTTCTACATATCATTTAGGCAATAATAGATCCATTCCATGTTTATTTGGCATTTTTAAAATTGTATATTTGCTCCGCTTAAACTTAAAAATCTTAATTATAATGCCAAAAATTTTATATACCAAAACAGACGAAGCCCCTGCATTAGCAACACAATCATTTCTACCCATTATTAAGGCATTTACAAAAACAGCTGGAATAGATGTCCAACTTAAGGATATTTCCCTAGCAGGTAGAATAATTGCTGTGTTTCCAGAATACTTAAAAAAGGAACAGCAAATTTCGGACGATTTGGTAGAATTGGGGAATTTGGCAAAAATGCCTGAAACCAACATTATAAAACTTCCAAATGTAAGCGCATCCGCTCCTCAGTTAAACGAGGCCATAGCAGAATTACAAAGTAAGGGATATAACATTCCAAGCTATCCGGATAATCCTAAAAATGATGTTGAGAAGGATATTAAGTCTAGGTATGACAAAATAAAAGGAAGCGCCGTAAATCCTGTTTTACGCGAAGGGAATTCCGACCGTAGAGCTCCAAGAGCTGTCAAGAATTACGCCAAGAAACACCCGCATTCCATGGGTGCATGGAGTGCAGATTCCAAAACACATGTGGCTACCATGACCCATGGCGATTTTAAATCCAACGAGAAATCTGTTACCCTAGAGGCAGCTACCTCCGTAAATATAGAACTCACTAAAGCAGATGGATCCAAGACTTTGCTAAAGGAAAATATTAAACTTCTTGAAGGCGAAATAATAGATGCTACTGTACTGAGCAAAAATGCCCTAATAGCATTCCTACAAGAGCAGGTAAATGATGCCAATGAGAAAGGGGTTTTGTTTTCCATGCATTTGAAAGCTACCATGATGAAGGTTTCGGATCCCATCATATTCGGCCATGCGGTAAAAGTATTTTTTGCCGAAGTATTCAAAAAACACAGTAGCACATTTGACAGAATTGGTATCAATGCCAATGATGGCCTAGAAAATTTACTAAAAAAAATAAAGAGTCTTCCCGATTCGGAAAGACAGGAAATAGAGTCGGATATTCAGGATACCATTAAAAAAGGTCCAGCATTGGCAATGGTCAATTCGGAAAAGGGTATTACCAACCTACATGTTCCCAGTGATATCATTATTGATGCTTCAATGCCGGCTATGATACGTAATTCTGGTAAAATGTGGAATTCCGATGGAAAAGCTCAAGATACCAAAGCTGTAATCCCGGATAGTAGTTATGCCGGAATTTATACCGAGACTATCAACTTCTGTAAAAAACATGGCGCCTTTGACCCTACTACCATGGGGACAGTACCCAATATAGGATTAATGGCCCAAAAAGCCGAGGAATATGGTTCCCATGACAAAACTTTTGAAATTAAAGCTAAGGGTAAGGTTTCCGTAGTGGACACTGACTCCGGCAATGTTCTAATTGAGCACAATGTAGAGGACGGAGATATTTGGAGAATGTGTCAGGCAAAGGATGCACCTATCCAAGACTGGGTTAAACTTGCCGTTTCCAGGGCCAGAGCCACCAATATACCTGCCATTTTTTGGTTGGACAAGAATAGGGCACATGATATTGAATTAATTAAAAAGGTAAATACCTATTTGGCCCATCATGACACTACTGGATTGGATATAAGAATAATGTCTCCAGAAAAAGCGACGGTCTTTACATTGAAAAGATTAAAGGACGGTAAGGATACCATATCGGTTTCCGGTAATGTCTTAAGAGACTACTTAACCGATCTTTTCCCCATTTTAGAAGTGGGTACCAGTGCTAAAATGTTATCCATTGTACCCCTTATGAACGGTGGCGGACTATTTGAAACAGGTGCTGGTGGCTCCGCTCCCAAGCACGTGGAACAGTTTTTATCCGAAGGCCACTTAAGGTGGGACTCTTTAGGTGAATTTTTGGCCCTTGGCGTTTCTTTGGAATTTTTTGGCGAAAGAAACAGCAATAAACAAGCAATGGTCCTTGCCGATGCCCTGGACAAGGCTACGGAACAGTTTTTGGAAAACGACAACTCCCCTTCAAGAAAAGTCGGCGAACTGGACAATAGGGGAAGTCATTTTTATTTGGCTCTTTATTGGGCAAATGCCTTGGCTCAACAAAATAAAGACCAAGAACTCAAATCAATTTTCACCCCTATTGCCGAAAAACTTTCCAATAAAAAGGATGAAATATTGAAACAGTTGAATGATGCACAAGGAGCACCCGTCAATATTGGAGGTTATTATTTGCCGGATGCCGATCTTTTAAGTCGGGCCATGAGACCAAGTAAAACATTCAATTCCATTTTGGAAACCATATAAACATATTTTTCCTTTATTTCCAAGGCCTTTTCATAAATTGAAAAGGCCTTTTGGTTTTATGTAATTACAAACTTTTTTTCAACAAGAAAATTATCAATACTTTTAGGGAAAATTGCTCTAAATGGGAAAGAATCTTAATCTGCCTTTATATATTTTACTGATATTTTCCATAAATACATTTTCCCAGGAACGGTTTACACTCAGCGGTACAATTACTGAAATATCCAGTAACGAAACACTGATAGGAGTCACAGTTGCGGTGCCTTCATTAAATACCGGTGTTATTACCAATGAATACGGCTTCTATTCCATTACTTTACCTAAAGGAAATTATGAGATTCAAATAAGCTCGTTGGGCTACCAAGATATTATCAAAAATATTGACCTTTCCGTAAATCAGAAAATAAACTTTCAATTACTTGAAGTTGCTGAGCAATTGGAGGAAGTTATCGTAACGGAAGATGTGGAAAAATTGAATATTCGCAAACCCCAAATGAGCGTTAACTCCCTTTCTGCAGAAACCATAAAAAAAATACCGGTTATACTAGGGGAAGCAGATATTATTAAGTCCATTCTCCTTCTCCCAGGAGTAAGCAATGCCGGTGAAGGGGCCTCAGGATTCAATGTAAGGGGAGGCGCTGTAGACCAAAATTTAATTCTATTGGACGAGGCTACCATTTTCAATTCCTCCCATCTATTCGGTTTTTTCTCAGTTTTCAACCCGGACGCCATAAAGGATGTAAAATTATTCAAAGGGGGTATCCCCTCCCGTTATGGCGGTAGGCTTTCCTCGGTATTGGAGATTTTTCAAAAAGAAGGTAATAGCAAAGAATTAAAAGTTAACGGTGGCATTGGTGCTGTTGCAAGTAGACTTTTGGTAGAGGGCCCCATAATTAAGGACCAAGCCGCCTTTCTTATCGGTGGCAGGGCATCCTACGCCCATTTGTTTCTTCCGCTTTTCGACATAGATAATACGGCGTATTTCTACGATTTAAATACGAAATTAAACTTCAAGCTAGATACGCGTAACAATATTTATTTGTCTGGATATTTTGGCAGGGATGTCTTTAGCATAAGTGATAGCTTTGTGAACACCTATGGTAATGCCGTACTTAATTTCAGGTGGAACCATTTATTCTCGGACAAACTGTTCTCTAATCTGTCTTTAATATATTCTGACTATTACTACGGATTAAAACTGGATTTTGTTGGCTTTAAATGGAATTCGGGAATTCAAAACTTTAATCTGAAATACGATTTCAAACATTATTTGAGCAATACTTTTCAAATAAATTACGGCATCAACAATATTTATTATCGCTTTAATCCAGGAAAAATTGAACCCAGTGATTCGGAATCGGGAATTATTGAAAATCAATTGATTCAAAAATATGCCAATGAATTCGCCATATATATAGATATTGAACAGGACATTACTGAAAAATTAAGCTTACAGTACGGATTACGTCTCAGTAATTTCATACGCTTCGGACAGGATGAACTCAATGTCTATGAAAATAACAATCCAGTTTATTATGACCCCTTCCTGCAAATATATAAAGAAGCTGATCCGGTAAGCGTTATGTACCCGAAACGCAGTGAGAAATTAGCGACCTTTAATAATCTGGAGCCCCGTTTGGCATTGGCCTATACACTTAACCCAGATAATTCCATAAAAGCTAGTTACACAAGATTGACACAATATCTACACCTGCTTTCCAATACAAGTTCCCCTACCCCTCTGGATGTTTGGACTCCAAGCGGGTCGTTTGTAAAACCACAATTATTGGATCAATACGCATTGGGTTATTTTAAAAACTTAAAAAACGGGGACTATTCCTTGGAAACAGAAGTTTTTTATAAGGACATTCAAAACCGTATAGACTATATAGATGGCGCCAATTTAATTGCGAACGATGCAATAGAGCAGGTTATCCTGAACGGCGAAGCCAGGGCTTATGGACTAGAGTTGCTTTTAAGAAAAAACCAAGGTAGGTTCCAAGGTTGGCTGGCATATACCCTTTCCAGGTCGGAACAAAGGACCCCAGGCAGAAATGCATCGGAGACCGGGATTAATTCAGGAAATTGGTACAACACTCCCTACGATAAAACCCACGACATTTCTCTATTTGTAAATTATGAATTGAATGAAAAGTGGAGTTTTAATAGTAATTTTGTATTTCAGACCGGCCAACCCACCAATTATCCAATAGGCCAATTCGAATTCCAAAATTTAGCTGTGCCTTATTATGGGCTAAGAAATAAGCAGCGATTGCCCGCTTATCACAGGATAGATTTTTCGGCAACACTTACACCAAGGAAAAACAAGGGAAGAAAGCTTAAAGCCGAATGGGTTTTTAGTATATATAACCTTTATAATAGAAGAAATGCAGCTTCGATCGGATTTAGTCGCAATGGGGACACTGGGGTAAATGAAGCGGTCCGAACCTCAATTTTTGGATTTGTACCTGCTGCCACCTATAACTTCAAATTCTAATAACATGAAGAACATCTTATTTTTAATTGTTTGTTTTTTGACTTTTGGTTGTCAGGATGTAATCGAGGTAGACCTACCTACCGAGGAGCCAAGATTGGTAATTGATGCTTTGATCAAATTGGAAGATATGGATAACCCATCGGTATTGGTCCAAATAAAGGCCAGTTTGACCAGTTCGTTCTTTGAAGAGGTGCAACCAACCCAACTGCAGGAAATCACCCTAAGGAATACCGAATCAGAGGCTGAATTAATCTTAATAGAATCTATTCCAGGTACTGGTGTCTATGAAAACGAATGGGATTTGAATGAGTTGACCCAAGGAAATCTAGAACTCCATATTAAGCATAACAGTCAAACCTATTCGGCCAAAACCAAATATGTGCCAGCTGTTCCCATAGAATCCTTGGAACAAGGAACAACTACCCTTTTTGGGAACGATGAAACAGAAGTAGTTGTTACCTTTACCGATAATGGTGAACGGGATGATTTTTATTTGTTCGATTTTGATTTTGGTGAGTATTTGG
This sequence comes from Arenibacter sp. F26102, assembly GCF_023015865.1. GTDB lineage: Bacteria > Bacteroidota > Bacteroidia > Flavobacteriales > Flavobacteriaceae > Arenibacter. The sequence goes on from NZ_JALKBC010000016.1 coordinate 108,155, forward strand.
TCACCGAAGATGAATTTTATCAGGGCAAGCGATTTCAGTTTTCGTTTTTTTATGACAGCAAGATAGAGGACGAAAGGGAAGTCATAATTAGTATATTAGGGATAGATAAGGATTTTTTTAATTATATGAATCAATTAATTTCTCAGAGTGGACCTGACACTGGACCATTTAGTACTCCTGCAACCACAGTTAAGGGAAATATTATTAATATTACCGGCAATAGTGATAGTTCTATTGGAAGTGAAACTCCTTTCGCTTTGGGATATTTTGCCGTGTGCCAGACTTTTTCGGATACCCTTTTGATAAAAAAATAATCCATTTATATAGTAAAGTCCCCAAAATGAAACCTATGAGAACAAACAAAGCACTATTATTAAAAGGACTAAAATATATAGCCTATACCATTGCCCTCATGTTTACGGCCCCTGTAGTAATTTATCAGGCCTTTAAAAATCAAGGTCATCCCCTTTATTGGCCTGTCCTGATTATTGGTCTAATATTGGCAGTTGCCGCCATTAGCCTTGGCTTTTATAGTATGAAATTAATTATGGATGCCCTGTTCAACAAGGACAACAAACAAGATTAGTTTTTGCATACCCTTTATACCATAAGGCTTACACCTCTTTTTTTACCCAGACTAGTTTGAAGTTCAGTGCAAAAGTATTCCAATACCCCATTCATAGTTAATTAATCCTTTTCTTTATCAAATTATAACCTAATATTAATCGTTCCGATCTTCCAAGGAAAATGGTTATTTTCGTATTTAAAAATTAATTCAATGACCTTATTTGTAGATATGGACGAGGTGTTTGCCGATGCGTATATCGCACACATAGCACTTTACAATGCGGAATTTAATGAAAACCTTACCGAATTGGACTGCATGGGCCGGGAGGTTTGGCAAAGTGTTCCCGAGGAACGACAACTTAGCGTAAGAAACCATGCTAGGACAGATGGATTTTTCAGAACACTGGAGCCGATCAAGGACAGCAAAGAGGTTATAAAGGAACTCTCTTTGAAATATGATCTTTACGTAGCCTCTGCCGCTATGGAGTATCCCAATTCATTAAGGGAGAAAAGTGATTGGTTGGATGAACATTTTCCTTTTATACATTGGAGAAATCGTATTCTCTGTGGTAGTAAGCATATTCTTTCCGGAGATATTTTAATTGATGACCGCAGTTACAACCTGGAACATTTCAAGGGAAGAAAAATACTGTTTACCTCCCCTCATAATATACACACCACAGGATATGAACGTGCCGACAATTGGTTGGAGGTAAGAAAATTACTGTTGTAAGTGTTTAAAGTTCCTAGGATATAGGAAATGTGACAATTGTTTAATGTAACAATGTACCGATTGCTTAATGTACAAATGAATTAATGCAACAATTGGTTAATTTGAAAATATAACAATTTGGAGATTTTGAAACGTAATAATTGTTCAATGTAACAATTTATCAATGAACCAATTAAGGCAGCCTACCGTTACAAGTAAAACGGATCAAGAATAAAACTTGGGTCTAAAGTGAATAATTTATTTCTTTGCGCTTTAAATTTAATGGATGGACAAAGGAACCGATTTATCGTTATTGAGCTTATTTTTACCAGAGGGATTACTCGACTTTTTTGATATCGTCGGCTTTGAACAAAAGCCTATAAAGAATCCCTTGTACGACAATCGGTTGACTGTATTTCTGGAGGAGAAAAAGCAGGTGCCGGAGCGTTACAAAGATCACACCTTTAAGGCCAGTGGCTTTATGGAGCCCAGGGTCATCGATGATTATCCGATCCGCAGCAATTTGGTCAGCTTGAGCCTCAAGCGCAGGCGCTGGGATGTCCTGGTGGATGGAAAGTGGACCAAGGTAAGCCGTGATTGGGAGGACTTTATCGCACAGGGGACCCGCATGTCAAAGGAGTTCGCTGCTTTTTTAAAAGAGATCAACGGATAATACGGCCCTGAGCGGCCAACAACTGGGGTCTCTCTTCGGGGTAAACGGCAAGAAGCTCCAGCGACAGTACAAAAATTATATGAGCGATTTTAAGGACTGGGAGCAAAAGGGACATGCCAAACAATGGC
>NZ_JALKBC010000017.1 GCF_023015865.1 Arenibacter sp. F26102
GTAATTTTTCAAACAATGGAATTGCGGCAATAAAGCGGTTTGATCATTCAATAAATCGGACTTTTTCTAAACTGGGCAATCTTACCAAATTAACTCTTGGTATTGGCCTGGGGACCTTATTTGCTAGCGGAATAGGGGGGATCCGGGACTACGAAACGGGATTGGTTGGAGTTAGCAAAACAACCGGCATTATAGGCAAAGATTTAAAACAGTTCAGTAATGAAGTGTTGATGACATCTAAAAAATTGCGCGGCATTTCGTCAGATAAACTATTGGAATTGGGACAGGTTGCGGGGCAACTTGGAGTAACAGGAAACGCCAATATTTTAAAGTTTTCAACCACCTTATCAAAATTAGAAAAAGCGAGCGATATACAAGGGGAAGCCGGGGCCGCGTCAATTGCTCGATTATTAACAATTACCGGTGAGGGTGTCGGGGTAGTGGATCGGTTTGCGTCTGCATTGGTCGGGCTTGGTAATACATCGGCCGCGACGGAATCGGAAATATTGGGGGTTGCAAGTGAGGTAGCCAGGGCAACGGCTGCATATAAATTACAATCGACCCAAATACTTGGAATTTCCACGGCGTTAAAATCTTTGGATGTTCGGCCCGAAGCCGCGGGAACGGCTGTTGGTAAGGTGTTTAGAGGTATTGAGGACGCGACTATAAAAGGTGGCAAAACATTGGCGGCCTATGCCAAGGTAATGGGGTTGACCTCTAAAGAAGCTAAAAATATTTTTGCATCGGATAAAACAGCGGCGTTTACCGCGTTGATCAAAGGGCTAAATAATATAAGTGTTCAAGGGGGCAGCGTTCAACAAACGTTGTCCGGTTTAGGTTTGGATGGGGAAACGGTATCTAAAGGGATTATCCCATTGGCCACAAACTTTAATTTGTTGGATGAAAAATTGAAGTTGGCCAATTTAGCATTTAAGCAGAATATTGATTTAAACAACGAATTTTCCGCGGCATCTAAAACGGTTAACACCGCCTTGGATTCTGTCCGTAACAGCTTTAATAATGTTTTGATTGGAACGGCAACCACTGGAACCGGGTTAGAAAAGGTTCAAAATACATTATTCTTTGTAGCGGACAACATGGAAACGGTTGTGGCCTTTGGAGCGGGCTTAATTGGCACCTTTGGAGCGTTAAAAGTATTGGTGTATGGTTCACAGGCCGCGTTTGCGGCATATAACGTTGTTTTGGGTGTCCATAGTGCTTTAAGTGCAACGGCATCCATAGCAATTGGGCAAAATGCCGTTGCATTAGGTGCCTATAAAACAATAATGGCAGTCACCACCGCCGGCACCTGGTTGGCCACCACCGCAACCACAGCGTTTGGGGTGGCCCTAAATTTAGGGTTATGGCCTATTTTAGCTATAATTGCGGCAATTGGGGCGTTAATCGCTATATTTTATTATTGGGATGATATAACCGCGTGGTTTGGTAAACAATGGAAAACGTTTACCGGAATGATCGGCGCGGTATGGGACAACCTGGTGAAATGGTTCAAGAATTTCAGTTTTACGGATTTCTTTAAAAACATTGGCCAAAGCCTAATGAAGTACATTTTATGGCCAATGAAACAATTATTAACGTTGTTATCCAATATGCCCGGTAAGGTCGGAAAAATGGCATCCATTGGGTTGGATAAAATCGGCGAAATGTCCGGTGAATTGGATGTGAACGACAGCCGCAAACCATTGGACGGTCCGGAAGTTAGGGCAGAACAAAGCCGACAGGCCACAAGGGACGCCATGGTACGGGGTAGTATAGACCTTAATATTAGAGATAATGGAAACAACGTGGAATCGGCAAAATCAAACGGACCCGTTGCTATACCGATAAGGTTAACCAATACCCAAGGAATGAATTAAAATTTTTGTTTGTCCATTTATTTTGATGTGAAAGACCGCTATTAGTTTAGCGGTTTTTTTATTATCTAAAATGTTATCTTACCCAAGTGTAATCTATTTTGAAAACGATGAAATCCAAATCCAAATTAGAAAATAGGAACTTGAAGTATTATGTTATGTTAATGATATTCTCAATGTCAATTATTGCAATTCTAATTCCAACAGTTTTGTTTGTTTTGCAATTCAAAAGTTATAGTATTTCGAATAGCATTGCGGAATGGGGGAGTTTTGGTGATTATTTTGGTGGTATTCTTAATCCTATTATTTCGTTTGCTAGTTTGGTTTTATTAGGGTATATAACGGTAATAGTTGCTAAAAATTCTAATAAAGAAAATTATATTTTGAATGTAAAATTAAGACGAATGGATGCCTATAAAGAGTTAACCGAATTTTCGCCAACATTAAATAGTTTGGCAACGGCATTATCTGATTTTTTTGATCAAACAGAATTCATATTAAATTTTCATAATGCTTCATTAGATGAAATAATAAACAATAATAATTATGATGATGCAAATAAAAGTGCTCTCAAAAAAGATTTGAAAAATCGACTTTCAGAGGATTTGAGCAATCATTTAAATAATGAGCTTTATAAAATGTCAGAAGCAACTACTAAAATTGATGAGTTTGAAAATTTAATAACATTTGCACATCTTCGATTTGGACACTTATTTAAATATGATTTTAAGTCAGAGGAATACAATAAAATATCAGTTTCGATTAAGATTATTGCTAATAAGACTAGAAAGATGAAGGGGATTTTTAATTCTTTGAAAATGCAATTTAATGGTAAAAGGATAAATGATTTAAGGAAAGAATTTCAAGATTTAATCAAAGAATTAAAAATCGTTAGTGAATTATTGGTGGTGTTCTATAATTCTATTTCACAGGAATTAGAATATAAGGATGAGTGAATCAGTTTCATTATTTACCGAATTTATTAACTGAATTGTTAATCGTAATCTAAAAAACCTGTAAACATTACGTCTATGGGCTTTTTCTTTGGAGAACCGCTAAAACTACGAAGCTTTAAATTTTTGTACTTAAATGTAATATGTGGGGAATATGTGGGGAAAATATAGTCATACAAACTAAAAAACCCTTAATAATCAACAGATTAAAAAGGGTTTTTGTACTCGAGGCGGGACTTGAACCCGCACGGACTAATGTCCATTGGATTTTAAGTCCAACGTGTCTACCAATTCCACCACTCGAGCCTAGCTGCTCAAAGCAGAATAGATTTTACAATGGAGCGAAAAACGGGATTCGAACCTGCCTACCGTCAGGCAGGCCTGCGACCAAGGTCGCTTTTCGTAAGAATCAATTATTGTCGTTTTTCAACTTTCAAAAAAATGAGCGAAAAACGGGATTCGAACCCGCGACCTCCACCTTGGCAAGGTGGCGCTCTACCAACTGAGCTATTTTCGCAATTTAAAAATGAACGTAGCATCCTTTTCAGGATGCGGGAGCAAATTTAATATAATTCTATAAAAAGCAAAGAACTTTTCACTAAAAAGAATCAAAATAATTATAATACCCCCAAGGTGAATATATTAGATCGGAAATATTGGCGTATTGGCCTACATTATTAATTACTAGGCATTTTTCTTTTTGGTGAGCAAACGCTTTATTTCATTTAGTTTCATCAAGGCTTCCACAGGAGTTAAGGTGTTGATGTCCAAATGGGTAATTTCTTCTTTGATCTGTTCCAACAAAGGATCGTCCAAATTAAAAAAGCTTAGTTGCATTTCGTTTTGCACCAATTGTAATTTATCGGAAAGCTCCTCGCTGGAATGCGATTTTTCCAGCTTTTTAAGAATTTTATTCGCCTTATGGATGACCTGTTGTGGCATACCTGCCATTTTGGCCACATGTATACCAAAACTATGCTCACTGCCGCCCGGGGTCAATTTGCGTAAAAAGAGCACATTGTCCTTCAATTCTTTTACAGATACATTGAAATTTTTAATGCGGCCAAATGTAGAGGTCATTTCATTGAGCTCGTGGTAATGGGTGGCAAATAAAGTTTTGGCCCTTGCAGGATGCTCATGCAGGTATTCTGATATAGCCCAGGCTATAGAGATTCCATCATAAGTGCTGGTACCCCTGCCAATTTCGTCCAAAAGCACCAAACTGCGCTCGGAGAGGTTGTTAAGAATGGAGGCGGTTTCGTTCATTTCCACCATAAAGGTAGATTCCCCCATAGAAATATTGTCGCTGGCACCGACCCGTGTAAATATTTTATCTACATAACCAATTTTAGCAGCATCGGCCGGTACAAAACTTCCCATTTGGGCCAACAATACTATAAGCGCTGTTTGTCTTAATATGGCCGATTTACCGCTCATGTTGGGACCGGTAATCATTATAATCTGTTGCTCGTCCCTATTTAGGGTGAGATCATTGGCAATATAGGCTTCTCCCAAGGGCAATTGCTTTTCAATAACCGGATGCCTTCCTCCAATGATCGACAGTTCGGTGGAATCATCCATGTCCGGGGAAACATAATTGTTCTCCTTGGCCAACTGGGTAAAGCCGCAAAGACAATCCAGTTGGGCAATTTGGTAGGCATTATTTTGTACCGGTGCTATATATTCCTGCATCCAAACTACCAATCGTGAGAACAACTGCTGCTCCAAACTTAAAATTCGCTCTTCCGCACCTAATATTTTGGCTTCATATTCTTTTAGCTCTTCGGTGATATAGCGTTCGGCATTTACCAAGGTCTGCTTTCGTATCCAGTCCTCAGGGACCTTGTCCTTATGGGTGTTCCGTACTTCTATATAGTAACCAAAGACATTGTTGGAGGCTATTTTTAGGGAGCTAATGCCCGTGCGTTCGGTTTCCCTTTGCAGCATTTTGTCCAAATAGTCCTTTCCGGAAAAAGCCAGGCCTCTCAATTCGTCCAATTCGGTAGAATATCCTTTTGCTATAGTACTGCCTTTGAGCATATTCACCGGAGCCTCCTCACTGATCATTTCTTTGATCTTAGATCTTAGCATATCACAGGTATGCAATTGATCTCCAATAAGGTTTAATGCTTCATTTTTGCTTTTGGTGGTGATTTGCTTTATGGGAACAATGGCCTCCAAGGAATTTTTAAGCTGAACCACTTCCTTCGGATTAATTTTTCCCGTGGCCACTTTGGAAATTAACCGTTCCAAATCCCCGATCAACTTAATGCCACTCTGCAATTTATGGTGGGCAACCTCATTTTCGGTCAAATAGGTAATTACCTGATGCCTTCTACGGATTTTTTCAATATTCTTCAAAGGAAGTGCCAACCACCTTTTCAGCATTCTTCCGCCCATGGGCGAAATGGTTTTGTCTATGACATCTAAAAGCGTAACGGCATTTAGGTTATTGGAATGGTATAGTTCCAGGTTTCTTATCGTAAACCGATCCATCCAAATATATTCCTCTTCCGCAATACGTTGAAGGGTGTTGATGTGCTGTAATTGTCGGTGCTGGGTGTCGGAAAGGTAGTGTAATACAACCCCAGCAGCTACTATGCCATGGGATAAATGGTCTACGCCAAAACCTTTTAAGCTTTTTGTTTTAAAATGATTGGTGAGGGTTTCAAGGGCATAGTCATCCTGAAAAATCCAGTCTTCCGTAAAGAATGTATGGAAGTTTTTGCCAAATACTTCCAGGAATTCCTTTTTATTAGCTTTAGATACCAATACCTCGTTAGGGGAGAAATTCTGTAGTAATTTGTCTATCTGTTCTTCATTTCCTTCCGAAGTTAAAAATTCGCCTGTTGATATATCTACAAAGGATATACCTAATCTCTTTCGGCCAAAATGTACCGCACATAGAAAATTATTGGTTTTGGCCGATAGGATATCATCGTTCATGGCCACCCCCGGGGTCACTAGTTCGGTAACACCCCTTTTAACTATGGTCTTGGTGAGTTTCGGATCTTCCAGCTGATCGCATATGGCCACACGTTGCCCTGCTTTTACCAGTTTTGGTAAATAGGTATTTAAGGAGTGGTGCGGGAAACCTGCCAATTCCGTTCGATCCCCTCCGTTGTTACGGTGGGTAAGGATAATGCCCAATATCTTGGAGGCCTTAACGGCGTCTTCCCCAAAAGTTTCGTAAAAATCCCCGACACGGAACAATAATAGAGCATCAGGATATTTCACCTTAATGGTATTGTACTGCTTCATTAAAGGGGTTACCTTTTTTGTTTTTCCCGAGTCGGCCAAAGCGATTTTATTAACTTATTTTTGCATTCCTTTCTGAAACAACGAATGTAAGGTTTATCTACCGGAATGTACACTATTGTTGATATTTTGGGGATAACTTTATGTCGGTTGGAGAGGGGTTTATACCACAGTACAAGTGGTATGAAAATTAAATTTAATATTGGATTGTATGCGTAAATTGGAGAATAGCGAATTGGACCGACTTAATGTAGATGAGTTTAAACAGGTGGAAAAGACTCCTATTTGTATTGTTTTGGATAATGTAAGGAGCTTGAACAATATTGGATCGGTTTTTAGGACGGCGGATGCCTTTTTGATCGAAAAAATATACTTGTGCGGAATAACTGCGACCCCACCTCATAAGGACATTCATAAGACTGCTTTGGGAGCTACAGATAGTGTTACCTGGGAATATCGGGAAAACACCATGGAATTGTTGGAGGAACTAAAGCATGTGGGCTACACTTCGCTATCTGTTGAACAAGCAGAAAATGCAGTCATGCTAAACGATTTTGAAGTGGATAAAAAAGAAAAATATGCCTTAATTTTTGGGAACGAAGTAAAAGGAGTTTCCCAAGATGTAGTCTCAGGTAGTGATCTGGTCTTGGAAATTCCACAATACGGTACCAAGCACTCGTTGAATATTTCGGTAAGCGTGGGAATCGTGGTTTGGGATCTCTGGGCCAAATTGAAGGGGTAAAATGAGTCAAGCCCAAAAACAGTGAGTTCCCTATATAAAGTAAGGATACACCATCTCAAAGGCAGTGTTTGTTTATTTTTTTGTTCGCCAAAAATCAAAAAAAAGTCTGCCTATATAAAACCAAAAACCCAACCTAATGGTTGGGTCGGCAATATATAGTTTGAGTTAGTTAGTTTAAAACCTTGAAGTCTTTCCATCAATTTTTATGATGTGCCATATGGCTGAAAACGACTTTATTGGAGGCGCAAGTAAATAAATTGATTTGTTCTGTGCAAGTAATATGTGAAAATTATCTTAAAATGATAGTTTTACCGTAAATTTTTGTATCTGGTCCAATATCACCTCATAATCCTCTTGGTTTTCAACAAAATCCAATTCGCTTACATCCAAAATTAGATTGTTCTGCTCGGGAAAGCTTTTTAAAAAGTCGAAATAGCCGCGGTTTAACTTCTCTAAGTATTCAGGTGCAATATTTTGTTCGTAATCTCTTCCCCTTCGCTTTATATTTTGTAGAAGTCGTTCCGTGTTTTGGTACAGATAGATGTACATAGTTGGCTTCTTGATTTCTTTGTGCATGAGGTTAAAAAGCTTCCGGTAGAGTTTAAATTCCTCCTCCTGTAAGGTAACTTTGGCAAAAATGAGGGACTTGTTAATGTCGTAATCGCTTACCATAAAATTCTTGAACAGATCATATTGTGAGGTGTCGTCCATAAATTGCTGGTAACGGTCGGCAAGAAAGGACATTTCCAGTGGAAAGGCAAACCTAGCTTGATCTTCATAAAATTTAGGAAGGAAAGGGTTGTCCGCAAATCGTTCCAAAACCAATTTTGCGTTAAAATCGTGTCCTATTTTATGGGCCAATGTGGTTTTTCCGGCACCAATATTTCCTTCAATAGCAATATATTGCAATTGAGAGAAAAGCTGTGTTCTGGTAGTGTATAGCTTATGTTGGGTTCGTTTAATATTGCTTTTGTCCTTGCATTCCTGTAAGAGATTTCTAGTGTCCTTGTTCAGAACAGGATGATAAAACTGTGGTGCTATGTCTGCCAAGGGCCTCAGGACAAATCTTCTCAATTGAAGACTGGGGTGGGGGATGGTCAGCGCCTCGGAATTAATTATTTCCCTATCATAATATATTATGTCGATATCCACAGTCCTGGAGGTGTACCCAACCGCTTCATTTCGCGACCTACCCAGCCTTGTTTCTATTTCCAATAATTTTTTTAACAAATCTAATGGCGTTAGGGTGGTTTCTATTGCAATGCAGCAATTGTAAAAATTTTCCCCCTCAAAACCCCATGCCGGTGTTTCGTAAATTGGACTTATCTTAACAACATTTCCGATAGTGGAATGGATTAAAAACACCACCTCCTGTAGGTGGTTTAGTTTATCCCCTAAATTACTTCCAAGTGAAAGATATGTTGTTACGGTCTTATTCATAATTAGCGAGCAAAGTAAACAAAAGAAATCCACTCTATAAAGGGAATTGCCAAAAACACGGTCAAATTTCATCTACCTTCATCTGGTTGCAAATTCTAATATTTGGGATATATATAATTCAATATTTTTAATCGCATAAATTCCACATTGGCTATCTTTGCACGTTATTAGTAATACTTATATCGAATGAACTTTTTAAGAAATTTATTAGCGGCAATTATAGGTTGTCTCATAGCCTTTGGAATCATGTTTGTAATGTTTCTTGTATTGGCAGCCCTTATCGGAAGGGGAGAAGACACTGTGGTGGTCAAGAATAATTCCGTTTTGGAAATACAATTGCAGACACCCATCAGTGATTATGTGGGAATGGACGATTCCAACCCTTTTGCAGGGCTTTTCAGTGTTAAACAAGGATTGGACGATATATTACACGCCATTCGCGTGGCCAAGGACGACAATAAAATAAAAGGGATAAGTCTAAATAATAATGTGCTTATGGCCGGCTTATCACAAACCAAGGCTATACGCGATGCCTTAATTGAGTTTGAAGGTAGTGGGAAATTTATATACGCTTATGGGGATTTCTATACCCAGAAAGATTATTATTTGGCCAGTGTAGCTAAAGAGATATTTCTTAATCCAGTGGGGGCCCTGGAGTTTAAAGGACTTTCAACGGAAGTGTTATTTTTTAAAGATTTGCAGGAAAAGACCGGTGTTAAAATGGAAGTAATTCGCCATGGGAAATACAAAAGTGCGGTTGAACCTTTTTTGGCGAACGAAATGAGCGATGCCAATAGAACACAGATCAAGGAGTTACTGGATGCTTTGTGGGATTCAATGCTTACCAATATTTCCGATAGTAGGAATATTTCAATTGAAAATTTAAATCATATAGCGGATACCTTAGGGACCAGGACACCAAAATACGCAGCTTTGTCCGGATTGATAGATGATGTTATATTTTTTGATGAATATGAATCAAAGATTAAAGAGGCTTTAGCAATAGAGGACGATATGGATATTAACTATGTTGGCATATCAGATTATATTAATACCGCGAGCAAAATAAAAATCAATAGTGGCAAGGGAAAGATTGCGGTGATTTATGCCCAAGGCGAAATATGGTACGGAGAGGGAGGGTCGGATGTAATTGGTCAAGGAATTATTAATGATGCACTCAAGAAGGCCAGGGAAGATGATGATGTTAAAGCCATAGTACTGAGGGTGAATTCTCCAGGTGGAAGTGCATTGGCTTCCGATATTATCTGGCGCGAAATTGAAATTACCAAACAGTCCAAACCTGTTGTGGTTTCTATGGGCGATGTTGCCGCTTCCGGAGGATATTATATTGCAGCCGGGGCCGATAAGATTTTTGCAGAACCTACTACCATTACGGGGTCTATAGGTGTTTTTGGTACTGTTCCAAATATTAGTGAATTGGCCAAGAATATGGGTGTAAATGCGGAACAAGTAGGGACCAACCAAAACTCAGTGGAGTATTCCCTATTTGAACCGATGAACGATAATTTCAGAAATAATGTACTTGAGGGAATAGAAGCCACCTACGAAACATTTTTGGATAGGGTAGCTCAGGGCAGGGGTATTTCCATAGCTCAGGCAGATAGTTTGGCCCAAGGTCGCGTATGGAGTGGGGTAGATGCGTTGCGCTTAGGTCTGGTAGACGAACTGGGTGGACTGGATGAGGCTATTGCCGAGGCAGCTAAAATGGTAAATCTAGATAATTACAGTGTAAGAAAACTTCCAAAGTATAAATCGGATTTTGAGAAATTTATGGAAGACATGGGAGGTGCCAGTGCCAAAAGCAAAGAGACTTTTATTCAGAAGGAAATTGGTCTAGAAGCCTATTCAATTCTAAAGGAGTTAAAATCCGCGATGGAAAATAAGGGAATTCAGGCCAGAATGCCTTTTACCCTGAATATCAAGTAGGATTTATTTAACCCAACTATGATTATACAAAAAGCCCCTTCGAAAAAAGGGGCTTTGATATTAAGTAAATATTTGTAAACTAGTTTTTTGCCAGGTTAATTTCCACACGCCTATTTTCTGCGCGTCCTGCTTTGTACATATTGGTCGCAATTGGTTTACTTTCGCCGTAACCAATGGAAGTCAATCTAGAGCTGTCGATTCCTTTTTCAACCAAGAAGTTCTTAACGGAAAGTGCCCTTTCCTCTGAAAGTTTCTGATTGGACGGCACACTGCCTATACTATCCGTATGGCCCTCAACAGTGAATTTGGCATTGGGGTATTCGTTAAGTATTTTTATGATATCCACTAAAACATTAGTAGACTCTATTTTGATCGTAGCCTTTCCGGAATTGAACAAAATAGTCTTGGCATACTCATTTAAGGTTTTTTGTACCTCCTCAGTAACTTCAGGACATCCGTTGTTGGCAACTGTTCCGGCTACCTCGGGGCAATTGTCATCTTTGTCCAATACGCCATCAGCATCGGTATCTGGCCAAGGACACCCTTGGTTTTCTGCAACCCCAGCTTCTTCCGGACAATTGTCATCCTTATCCAATACACCATCATTGTCCGTATCTTCCCAAGGACACCCTTTGTTTTCTATAATTCCTGCTTCCTCTGGACAGTTGTCATCTTTGTCCAATACTTGGTCACCATCCGTATCTTCCCAAGGACAACCATTGTTTTCTACAGGTCCAGGAACCTCTGGACATCCATCCACCTTATCCAACACCCCATCCTCATCCTTGTCTTTTGGTCTGGATTGGTAAATAGGAATTTTTAATCCGGCATAAACATCCGCACCTTTGGATTTGTCACTGGTCAAAACTGTTAAAATGGAGCCAGAACCAATATACAGTGGTCCTGCCCTTAATCCAGCTCCCCATTGGACACCTAGGTTTTGTATATAACTGACCGGAGAATAAAAACTGAACCATTTGCTTTCGAACCTAGGAGTAAGGGATACAATGTTGGCAATACTATTGGTATTGGTATTGCTTTTTGAAGTTATTGATAAATCGGTATTTAGATTCATATAAAAGTGATTGTTAATGTTCCAATCAGCATTTAGATGCAAGGCTGTAGGCAAAACTGCTTTTGAGGCGTTTCCAGACCTGATTTGTGTATAAAGGTTGTTTAGTTTGTCCTCAAACCCTTCTTCGCTATCAAAATCGTCTTCACTAATAGAATTGGTAATGTCGTAGGCATTTTCTGTACCTTTATATTTAAGGCTGCCCAGGTCCGTTAAGGATAGTCCAAATTTCAATTTGTATTTATTGATGTCTTTTGGAGCATACGGATTGCCATCCTTGTCGGTAACGGTATAGTCTGCAAAATTAGGGCGCCATTCGTAAATAAAACCTAGGTCTACTCCAAAGCCGTCCGCACTTTTAACAAATTCGTAGTCTTCAAAATCGTTCGTAATATTGTCACTGTTTCCGTAGGATATTTCACCTTGGGAGTCAATGCTTCCTGTAGTTCCGGAACCGTCCGCATCATAATCTATAACTATATTCTTTCCGCCTGAATAAACATTGCCATATCCCATTAAATATTTTAATGAGATACCTCCCTTAAGAAAATGTTGTTCCTCATTCATTAGCACTGTGGCATAGGTGATTCCTGTTTCTGCCCAGGCATTGGCGCTCATCTGATAGTCGCCTTCATCCACATTGAAATCCTCATTTTCATCGAACTCATTGGAAATGTTGTCATAGGTATCTCCATTAATTTCGTTGACATTGAAAAATACCCTGCCTCTGGTAAAGACTGCCAATGAATTTTTGGAATTGATGTTGAACATGAAAGAAGGTCCCAAAATATCAACATTGCCATAAGCATTATTGGCATTTTTGGGTGATTTTGTTCCATCATCATCAAAATCAAAACTGTCCTTAAAGATATCTCCAAACTTTGCACTGTAATAGTCGTTTCCTATTAAGCCACTGACCCCTATAAGGTTTATATCCGTCTTAAGTCTAGAGTCCACTATATTGGCCGGATTGGAAATTATGCCATGTACCCCGTTGTAATTGTCAGTGCCTAATCCAATATAAGATTGGGCCTTCACCATGGTGGTAAATAGAATTAAGAATGCCACTAAAATACTTTTGTTCATGCTTAAAAATTTAGTTTATTTCATTTTTATTGTTAATCGACCCCTGTTCTCGTAAATTTGAGTTTTTTCAAGAGTCAAATTGTAGGAACGCTTTAATTTGGATTAAATTATAATATGTTAAAATTTTTAATTTTTCTATGGGGAATTCGGTCTTAAAGGAAGAGGATAAGAAGCTGGCTTTTAAGATTTATCTCTATTTGGGAGCTTTGTTTATTACCTCCTTGGTAGTTTCCAATCTAATTTTTCAGAAGTTTTTTTATTGGAGGCCTTTTGGGGATGTTACGGTTTTAGGAGCTTCGTTATTTGAAATTTCTGTTGGTATTTTGCCCTATCCCCTTACTTTTTTGATTACGGATCTTATTTCGGAAATATATGGTAGAAAAAAGGCGAACCAAATTGTAACTGCGGGAATTTTTGCATCCTTTTTTTCCATGGGGATAGTATTGCTGGCCAACTTGGTCCCTGCATTGCCAAATTCACCGGTTAGTGATGAGGTGTTTGGCCATGTTTTTGCCCTATCTCCAATTGCAGTTCTTGCTTCAATGTTGGCCTATCTTTTTGCTCAATATATAGATATAGGTATTTATCATTTCTGGAAAAAATTGACCAAAGGGAAACATCTTTGGCTACGTAATAATTTTTCGACTTTTCTTTCGCAGTTCATCGACACGTTTACAGTTGTGGGCCTTCTGTGTATATTTGAAGTGTTGCCGTGGTCCATGTTCTACGGACTCGTTGTCAGTGGTTTTGTCTTTAAGGTAATTGTGGCATTCTTCGATACCCCTTTTCTGTATTTTTTTGTATATCTGTTTAGAAGGCGGTTTAATCTGAAAGTAAACCAGGAAATTGATCTCGAAGCATAATAAAACTTGCTTTTCTCTGTTCTTAACGAAGGGACCAATAACGCAATAATCATCTAGGGTTATAATAGTAGGAGTCCAAGCTAAGACTGATATTTGTTTCAGTGTTAAATATTATTTAAACTGGATGTGAATTTGAATTTTGCTTGGCAATTTATTGTAGAATTGCGTCAATATTTGAAGGTATACGTTTAAACTTATGGTCAATTTCTATGTAATATTGGGCCATAGCCGGAATGTAAAACAAAAGAATACTAAGAAAAAGGGGGAATTGCTCCTTCTTGGCCATAAATTGATTGTATTGCTTATAATATTGTAAATAGTAACAGATGAAAAATAAAATTTTAAAGATTGTTGGAGGCTTTTTTTTGGTGATAATTTTATTGCTAATTGCAACCCCATTTTTCTTAAAGGGCAAAATTGCGGATATAATTAAGAATAAGGTGAATAATAGCATCAATGCCACGTTCGATTTTGCCGATGCGGATTTAAGTCTATTTAGAAGTTTTCCCAATGCCACAGTTACCTTAAGTGATATAACCTTGATTAATAAGGCCCCTTTTCAGGGCGATACCCTTTTCGCTTCCAACAAGGTAACCTTGGACATGTCTATAAAAGAACTTTTTAAGGAAGCCAGTGAGCCAATTGTTATTAAAAGTTTAATACTTGATGGTCCACTATTGAATGTGAAAGTGGACAAGGAAGAAAAGGCAAACTATGATATTGCCGTTGATGATGGTTCTTCCTCAGTGGATACAGCCTCCACTGATAGTGGTTTTACCCTGTCCATGGAGTCGTATGCAATTAATAATGCGGCTATTAAATATGATGACCTTTCCAGTGGCATGTCATTTGCAATTTCTGAAATGAACCATAGTGGTAGGGGAGATCTTTCCTTGGAGAATTCTGAATTGGATACGGAGACCAGTGGTTTGGTCTCTTTTGAAATGGACAGTACACAATACCTAAATAGGAATCCAGTCCAATTGAAGGCTCTTATAGGCGTGGATCTAAAAGAAAATAAATATACTTTATTAAAGAATGAGGCCATGGTAAATCAACTGGCCTTGGTATTTGAAGGTTTTGTTAAATTGAATGAAAACAATCAGGAGGTGAACATTAGTTTTAGAACGCCTTCTTCTGACTTTAAGAACTTTTTAGCGGTTATTCCAGCAGCATATTCCAAAAATATAGAACAGGTGTCCACCACTGGAAACTTTACGGTTGCAGGTGTATTTAAGGGCGTTGTGGACGATGATCATATCCCTCAGTTCAAAATCGATATAAATTCTGATAATGCCTCCTTTAAATATCCCGATTTGCCAAAATCGGTCCGAAACGTATTTATAGATACCGAAATTTCCAATAATACTGGAATTGTAGAAGATACCTATGTGGATATCCGTAGGTTGTCCTTTATGATAGACGAGGACAAATTTAATATGGTTGCCAAAATAAGTGACCTTATGGGCAATACTAAGGTGAATGCCAAGATAGATGGTAAGATGAATTTAGCAAATATCTCCAAAGCTTATCCAGTGCCTGCCGATTTAAATTTAAAGGGAATTTTGAATGCCGATATTTCAACGGCTTTCGATATGGCTTCCATAGAAAATAAGAAGTATGAGAATACGAAGACCAATGGTACCCTTAATTTAATGGACTTTGAATATAAGTCCGATGAATTTCCCAACCCTATTATTTTAAAAAGCACTTCGGTTACGTTTAATCCAGCCACGGTAACCCTAAACAAATTGGAAGGGGCAACTGGCAAGACCGATTTTGATGCCTCCGGGACCATCAATAACCTACTGGGGTTTATGTTCAACAATGAAAATGTAGAGGGCAATTTTAATCTAAAGTCCAACTCTTTTGCCATTAATGATTTTATGGTGGCTGAAGAGACCATAGGGAACAGTAGTGGAGAAGAAGGGGCGGCAACTACATCCACTGAGGAAAAAATAAAGATACCTTCCTTTTTGGATTGTACCATAAATGCCAGCGCCAACACTGTAATTTATGATAATCTTACCCTAAAGGATGTAAAAGGAACTCTTCGAATTAAGGATGAAAAGGCAATTCTGACCAATATGACATCTTCAATATTCGACGGTAAATTGGCCTTGAACGGAGAGGTGTCCACCAAGGATGTCACACCCACATTTGCCATGAAACTGGGGATGGAAAGTTTTAAGATTGCTGAGACCTTCAAAGCTTTGGAAATGTTTAGGACATTGGCGCCTATTGCAAAGATTCTTCAGGGAACCTTAAATTCAGATGTGCAGATATCGGGAAGTTTAAAGGATGACTTTACCCCGAATTTAAGTACCATTTCTGGTAATATTTTGGCCGAATTGATGACAAATCAAATTGATGCCAAAAGCGCACCCCTACTTAGTGAGTTGGATAGTAAGCTAAGTTTTTTGAATCTTGAAAAATTAAATATAAAGGATTTGAAAACGGCCTTGACGTTCGAGGATGGTGTGGTAAAAGTTAAGCCATTTACGATTAAATACCAGGATTTTGCCATAAATGTGGCCGGTAGCCACACATTTGACCAAAAATTGAACTATGCTGCTACCATTGAAGTGCCAGCGAAATATTTGGGAAAGGACATTAGCAGTTTAATCGCTAAAATTGATGAGAAATCCTTGGAAAATTTAACAATCCCAGTGACTGCCAATATAGGTGGTGGGTATACGAGTCCTACGGTGACAACCGATCTTACTTCGGGTATAAAAAATTTAACGGGCCAACTTGTTGAGATAGAAAAACAGAAATTGATCAATAAGGGCAAGGATAAGGCCAAGGATTTTATTGGGGACCTTATCACCAAAAATCAGAAAGCCACAGATTCCACTAAAATGAAAAATCAGGAGAGTGCCAAAGATGTTATCGGTGGCCTATTGGGGGGAACAACCAAAAAGGTGGATTCAACAGGGAAAACCGATACTACAGCAATAGCAAAAAAGGAAGCCCAGAAAGAAGTAGCTAAAAAAATATTGGGCGGGCTTTTGAGCAAAAAGAAACAAGAAGCGGAAAAACCAAAAGATAGTGTTCAGTAAACAAATTAAAGAGGAATTGAAACCCTTAGGGTAATATCTTAATAGATTTTAGGATGGAAATTAATGGATGCATACTAATTTTGAGGATTAGTATGCACCTATTTCATATATAGCCACAATAGTTGTTTCACTGTTAAGATAGATTGGTGGTGATGTACCTGTCTAAGTTGATGACAAAACTTGCTCCAAAACTGTAATTAAATCCTTTGGATTTTTGAGGTAGGTTACCATTTTATCATATTTTTCAGTTTCAAGATTAATTGGACTTCCAGAGAATAAAAGGGGTGTATTGGTCTCCGATGACAATCTATGAACCTTTTCTTCAACCACTGATGGGGTTGTGGTAATAAAAAAGGTTAGTAGATAATTGGGCTTTACCAACTCTGCCATGGTCTTTACATTGTCATAGGGTACATTCTGTCCGAGGTAAAAAACTCTCCACCCTAGTTTTTTGGCAATAAAGGAAGCTAGTAATAATCCTATTTCATGATTTTCCCCTTCGGTCAGGAACAAGATAATCTTTGGTGCGTTTTTCGGAGCGATCGGCAATAAATCTATTGCAGAACATATTTTTTGACGGATTAAGTTTGAAACAAAATGTTCCTGTGCCGGCATAATCTTATTAATACCCCAAAGAATCCCAACTTTATGTAGAAATGGATAAATCACCTCAGTGAATGTGGTCAATATGCCATTTTTAATAACTTGGGATTTAATTATATTGTCAAATTCCTGTTCATCCAAATTAATCATGCTTAATACCAAGGCCTTTACTTCATCGTCTTGGTTTGAGTTGATCAAAGATTCTGCAACTTTCTTGTGAATTTCTTCGTCGGACATTTTTCCTATCGCCGATAATCGAACTCCTTGACTTCTTAAGATACTTATATTTAATAACTTTTTTAATTGACTGTCCGAATAAAATCGAATATTGGTTTCCGTTCTTTCCGGAACTAAAAAATCATATCTACTTTCCCATTTTCTCAACGTATGTGAGTTAATTCCTGTTAAGGAAACGATTTGTGCCATGGAATACCTACTCATAGTAATGTCTAATAAATTATAGTGTAAAGTTAAACAATTATAATAAAATAAAGAATGCATTTTGTTAAAATGTCTAACTTTGTGATAAAATAAGTTGTACAAAACAAAATAAAGCATATATTTGTCTAAGTATTAATCTAAAAACATTAGACATGAAAAAAATTGGAATTTATTTTTTGACATTTTTCAGTTCACTGTTACTTTTTGTTTCCTGTAACAATGATGATGATAATGACATTATTGTTGAGCCCACTTTGAAGACTATAGTGGAAACGGCTCAAAACACAGACATTTTAAGTAGCCTAGTTGCTGCTTTGATCAAGGCGGATGAAAACGACGATTCAGATTTAGTAGGAGCATTGAGCGGTGAAGGAACTTTTACGGTTTTTGCACCAACCGATAGTGCCTTTACTACCCTTTTGGCTAGTTTGGACGGCTTTGACAGTTTGGAGGATTTTGATACTCCGGAGAAACGGGAACTTCTAGCTGCCATCCTTAAATATCACGTAGTTGTTGGCGCTGCCGCTACTTCCAGTTCACTAACCAATGGTCAAGAATTTACCACATTACAAGGTGAAAAGATTATGGTTAGAATAGATGGAGATGTTTATATTCAAGATCCGACAGAAACGGATGCAAAAGTTGGACCTGCGGATATTATGGCTTCCAACGGTATTGTACATGTCATAGACAAGGTTTTGATTCCACAGGAAGTTTTGGATGCCCTAAACCCTGAACCAATGCCCAATATTGTAGAATTGGCAAAGGATACCGAATTTCTATCTCTTTTGGTAGGAGCCTTGGTACAGGCCGATGCCGGTTTGGTAGACCTGTTGCAGACCGATGGTCCTTTTACAGTCTTCGCACCTACCGATACCGCCTTTGCCGCCCTATTGGAAGCTTTGGGTGAAGATTACAACAGCTTGGCAGATTTTGACACCGCCGAGGAAAAAGCATTGTTGGCACAGATTTTAAAATATCACGTAGTCGCCGGAACGGCCGCCTATTCTACGGACTTGTCCGACGGACAAATGATAGAGACGGCGCAGGGCGAATCAGTAGCGGTAAGCCTTACAGGTGGAGTTTTCATCCAGGATAAAACCGATGTGGACGCAGCCGTGGCACCTGCCGATATAGCTGCCAGTAATGGGGTAGTACATGTGATTGATAAAGTGTTATTGCCACAGGAGGCTTTGGATGCCCTAATGCCGCCAACGCCAAATATTGTAGAATTGGCAATGGATACCGAATTTCTATCTCTTTTGGTAGGAGCCTTGGTACAGGCCGATGCCGGTTTGGTAGACCTGTTGCAGACCGATGGTCCTTTTACGGTGTTCGCACCTACCGATACCGCCTTTGCTGCCCTATTGGAAGCTTTGGGTGACGATTACAACAGTTTGGCGGATTTTGACACTGCCGAGGAAAAAGCCTTGTTGGCACAGATTTTAAAATATCACGTAGTCGCCGGAACGGCCGCCTTTTCTACGGACTTGTCCGATGGACAAATGATAGAGACGGCGCAAGGCGAATCCGTAACGGTAAGTTTGTCCGGTGGAGTTTTCATCCAGGATAAAACCGATGTGGACGCAGCCGTGGCACCTGCCGATATAGCTGCCAGTAATGGGGTAGTACATGTGATTGATAAAGTGTTATTGCCACAGGAAGCTTTGGATGCGCTAATGCCGCCAACGCCAAATATTGTAGAATTGGCAATGGATACCGAATTTCTATCTCTTTTGGTAGGAGCTTTGGTACAGGCCGATGCCGGTTTGGTAGACCTGTTGCAGACCGATGGTCCTTTTACGGTGTTCGCACCTACCGATACCGCCTTTGCCGCCCTATTGGAAGCTTTGGGTGATGATTACAACAGCTTGGCAGATTTTGACACTGCCGAGGAAAAAGCATTGTTGGCACAGATTTTAAAATATCACGTAGTCGCCGGAACGGCCGCCTATTCTACGGACTTGTCCGATGGACAAATGATAGAGACGGCGCAGGGCGAATCCGTAGCGGTAAGTTTGACCGGTGGAGTTTTCATCCAGGATAAAACCGATGTTGACGCAGCCGTGGCACCTGCCGATATAGCCGCCAGTAATGGGGTAGTACATGTGATTGATAAAGTGTTGTTGCCACAGGAAGCTTTGGACGCTTTAGGACACGAATAAAGGATTAACTAGTGTGTTTAGTTTGGTTATGGAAACTGACGGCCATTTAATGGTCGTCGGTTTCTTTTAATAATTCATCTTATTAATATTTTTTAAACCTTAAATATCATATATTTTGAAAGCGCTCTTCGATTCTTCCAGTTTAAAATGCAGTAAATTGGTTACCCGTACCTATAGTACTTCATTTTCTTTAGGCATTAGATTATTCGCGCACAAAATAAGACCAGCAATCTACGCCATTTATGGTTTCGTTAGGTATGCGGATGAGATCGTGGATTCATTTCACGATTACGATCAAGAGGAATTGCTGACCGAATTTATCCGGGAATATAAACTTTCCTTGAAAAGAAAAATTAGCCTAAATCCAATTATCAACTCTTTTCAGGCTGTGGTACATAAATTTGAACTTTATGAATATGCCGAAGTTTTTTTAGAAAGGATGCAATATGACTTGGACGTATGTGAATACACCACAAAAGAAGCTTATGAAAATTATATATATGGATCGGCCGATGTGGTTGGTCTAATGTGTTTAAGGGTGTTTGTGGATAATGACAACGAGAAGTTCAATTCCCTTCAATCCTCAGCCAAGTATCTAGGGTCTGCATTTCAAAAGGTTAATTTTTTGAGGGATATAAAAGAAGATCTTGAAAGTTTGGGCAGGTCATATTTTCCCAATGTTCATAAAAAGGAATTGACCGATGAAGTGAAAAAGGAAATTATTGCAGATATTGAGCAAGACTTTGAAAAGGCCTATCAAGGATTGGTTCAATTGCCAATAGAAAGTAGATTAGGGGTTTATATAGCTTATAAATACTATTCTAAACTTTTAAAAAAACTTAAACACACTAAATCCGAAAAAATACTTACCAATAGAATCCATATTTCCAATCCTATGAAAATGGTAATATTGGCAAAGGGCTACTTTAGATACAAGCTAAACGCTATTTAACTTGAGCTCAATTTTAATTAAAATGCAAATAATGGATTATCAATTAATTAAAGTCGATGTTTTTGTCTCCTCGAGCCTGCCTACGGACAGGTAGGCCTGCCTTGTCGGCAGACAGGCCCAGTCGAGAGGTTTTAGGCAGTTATATTTTTAAATAGAGGTCTCGACTGCGCTATTAGATTAGCATTACCCCAAACAACCCACATTAACAATTAAAAATCAATCTAACACACGACCTTTAGTATTGAGTTTCTAGGCATAAGTAGTTTAGTCATTTAGTATAAGGTCTTTCCTTCGGTCTTAGCTTGGAACATAATCCTTAAATGTGAAATGAATGATATTAAAAAAAAAGTAAATGGAAATTGTATTGTACTTTGTCATAACACTGTTGACTTTTATGGTGATGGAAGTAGTTACTTGGTGCACCCACAAATTTGTAATGCATGGTTTTTTATGGACTTTACACGCCGATCACCATGCGCCTAAATACCCGCACATATTTGAGAAAAACGATACTTTTTTTGTGATTTTTGCCATTCCAAGCATTGCGCTTTTTTATTTTGGAGTAGCCCCAATATTTAACTATTTGTTCTTTATAGGTTTGGGGATTTTTCTTTACGGCATAGCCTATTTTTTAATTCATGATGTGCTGATTCACCAGAGATTCAAGTGGTTTAAGAACGTCAAAAACAAATATTTACTGGCTTTGAGGAAAGCCCATAAAATTCATCATAAGAACATGGGAAAGGAAGATGGGGAATGTTTTGGAATGTTATTCGTCCCTAAAAAATACTTCAGGCGAAACTGATGAAAGATTTTCCATCTTAGGTTGATAAATTAAATTTTAATTCGATTTCTTTCCAAATTGGTATATAAAACCTAAGGTCGGCAGTTTGGATTCTATAGCAATGGGATGGTTGCCTACTAATGTACAAATAAGTGGAACTTCGCAATATTATCTTCACTTTTAAGCCTCAATTCCACTTTTATAAGCGGCCAAAGCTCTTTCCCTGGCAAATTTATGTTCCACTATGGGGTCGGGGTATTCGAGGGAGTCAAATTCAGGAATCCACTTTCTTACGTATTTGTAATCCTTGTCAAACTTTTTTTGTTGAGATAAGGGGTTGAAAATTCTAAAATAAGGTGCTGCGTCGCAGCCGGTCCCTGCTGCCCATTGCCAGTTACCATTGTTGGAAGATAATTCATAATCCAACAATTTTTCGGCAAAATAACTCTCTCCCCACCTCCAATCGATCAATAAATGTTTGCATAGAAAGCCGGCCGTAATCATCCTTACCCGATTATGCATAAAACCTGTTGCATTAAGTTGCCTCATTCCGGCATCCACCATAGGGTATCCTGTTTTTCCTTGGCACCATAATCTAAACTCCTCCTTGTTGTTTCTCCACTTAATTTTATCGTATTTAGACCTAAAATTTTCAGTGACTACCTTAGGGAAATGAAATAATATTTGCATAAAGAATTCACGCCAAATCAATTCACTTAAAAATACCGCATTGCTTTTGTCAATTCTAGAAATTATCTGCCTAATGCTAATTGTCCCAAATCTCAAATGAGGGCTTAGATAACTTGTTATATCTTCATAGGGAAAATCCCTTTTTTTTCCATAGAGATGCAACTGGGACAGATCAAAGTCCCTCACTTTTATTTCCGATTTTTTAAACCCAATATCTTCCAAAGACATTGTGGTGTGTTTAGCCTTGCACAGATTATTCAGCTTTGGATCCCTTAGTTGTATGGGATTGTCTTCCTGGAATTTAAGAAGCCATTTATTTTTGTAGGGTGTAAAAACGGTATATGGCTCTTGATTGTTTTTCAAAATGTCATTTTCCTCGAATACAACCTGATCCTTAAAACTCAAAAAAGTAACCCCATTTTTGTTGAGTATTTCAGCAATTTCTTTGTCCCTGGTTATGGCATATGGTTCGTAATCCTTATTAGTATACACTTTAGCAACCTTAAACTTGGAGATTAACTCCAGCCATACTGCTTTTGGGTCCCCATGTAAACATAATATGTCCGAACCATGCGCCTTTAGGGAATCTTTAATTTTTAGAATTGATTGATGGATAAAACCAACTCGGGCATCATCCTTTGGCAATTCGTTAAGTATATTGCTATCAAAGATAAAAATGGGTAGGACTGGAATGTCGTTATCCAGTGCTTCTGCAAGTGCTGTATTGTCCTCGATTCTTAAATCGCGTCTAAACCAAAAAATAGAAATTGGTCTTTGGTCTTCAGATTTTGTTGAGATGTCTAAAGGGCTTTTAGCTGGCACAATATTTTAGATTTATTACAATTAATTTGATGTCATGGTTATGGACAGCTATGGGAGTCGAGCATTTTGTTTAAACCACTTGGTTACATATTTAAGGATAAAATGGAATTAATTTATTTCCAATTACAATTTAACGATTAATCAGCACTTTTATTAAATTATCTACTTTACTTCCAACCCAACAACGTACCCCTCACTCCCCCTAATGTTAAAGACTGTATTGTCCTCAAAAATCAGGTACTGGCCTTTAATGCCTTTTAATACCCCTGAATATGTTGGTATTTTGTCCAAGTTAAGACTTTTTACTTTTTGGGGATATTGTAGCACGGGAAATTCTAAATGGGTTTCTGTATTGCTTTCTATATAATAGGGGGCAGCCTCCTCCGGAATATATTTTTTTAATTTATTTCTGTATTCCACTAAATCCTCATCGTCAACGTCATTGGTCAGCATTTTTCTCCAATTGGTTTTGTCGCCAATGTGTTCTTTTAGAGCCATCTCGGTAACTCCCGCCAAATAGCGATTGGGAACTTCAACAATTTCTATTGCTTCATGGGCGCCTTGGTCTATCCATCGGGTAGGGACTTGGGATTTTCGCGTTACACCTACCTTGATATTGCTGGAATTGGCAAGGTACACGATATGCGGTTGTAATTGCACCTTTTTTTCGTATTCCAAATCGCGATCTTCCTTGTCCAAATGTGCGGTACTCAATTCGGGCCTCATGATCCAGTCCCCAGCGGTCGGAGTTTCATAAAAACATGTTCTGCAGAAACCTTGTCTAAATATGGGACGATCTTCACCACAATTTAGACATTGGTATTTAACAAAAGTAATTTTAATTTCTTTGTTCAATACCTGGTTGAGGTTTAAAAAGTCCCCTTCAAATATTAAGTAATATTGTATGGGATCTGCCAATTCGGATTCCATTTTTCTTAAAACACCTTGATACTGCATATTTTTTTCTTAATGTAAAATCTATTTGAATATGAATTCAATTAAAGCTATTTTTAGCTAATTTAACTTAGGGCCTGTTTAAAAAATATAATATTAATTCTTAAACCGGTTCTTAACCCAAAACCCTACTCTAACAGGGAATAAAGATACCTAAAAATGCCAATAACACTATTCAATTCCATTGCTTCTTGGCTGCTGAAAAAGCGTTACCATCAGATAGAACTTTTTTTAAAGTACCCCGAGGAAGTACAGGATGAGGTGTTGCACCAATTGCTGTCCTTTGCCGAGGATACGGAAATAGGAATAATATACGATTTTGAATCTATCAACAACTATGAAACCTTTATAGAGCGGGTGCCTATTGTTTCTTATGAGGAGGTAGAACCTATGATAGAGCGGTCAAGAAGGGGTGAGCAAAATATTTTTTGGCCAACCACCATTAAGTGGTTTGCCAAGAGTAGTGGTACTACCAATGCCAAAAGTAAATTTATTCCGGTCAGTTCTGAAGCCTTGGAGGATTGCCATTATAAGTCCAGTAAGGATTTGCTATGTCTGTATTTAAATAACAATGAAAACTCGCAGTTGTTTACAGGGAAGAGTTTACGTTTGGGGGGCAGTAAGGAGTTGTATCAGGATAACGGTACCATTTTTGGGGATCTTTCGGCAATTTTAATAGATAATATGCCATTCTGGGCGGAATTGAGTAGTACACCAAGTAACAAGGTGTCGCTTATGAGCGAATGGGAGACTAAATTACAGGCAATTATTAGGGAAAGTGTACAGGAGAATGTGACCAGCCTTGCAGGGGTGCCCTCATGGATGTTAGTGCTTTTGAATAATGTCTTGGAGGAAACCGGGAAGGATCACCTTTTTCAGGTTTGGGAGAATTTGGAAGTTTACTTTCATGGAGGGGTTAGTTTTAATCCGTATATGGACCAATATTCCAAATTATTGCCCAAGAAAAATTTCAACTACTATGAAATCTACAATGCCTCCGAAGGTTTTTTTGCTATTCAGGACAGAAATCATGCAGACGATCTTTTACTGATGTTGGATTATGGTATTTTCTATGAATTTATACCTATGGAAACATATGGCACAGATGAACAAATTACACTGCCATTGTGGAAGGTGAAGATAGATCAAAATTATGCCGTAATAATTACGACCAATGCAGGGCTATGGCGTTACAAAATTGGTGATACGATAAGATTTACCTCTACCAATCCATATAGGATAAAGGTTACGGGCAGAACCAAGCATCATATTAATGTATTTGGGGAAGAATTGATTATCGAAAATGCGGAAGAGGCATTGAAAACTATATGCAAAAAAACAGGGTCCGAAATAAAGGATTATACCGTGGCACCTATATTTATGGAAGGTAAAGAAAAGGGGGCACATGAGTGGATCATAGAATTTAGAAAGGCCCCTGAAGAATTGGCATATTTTACCGAAATTTTGGATAATGCACTAAAATCCTTGAACTCAGACTATGAGGCCAAGCGTTATAACAATATTACCTTAAAGCTTCCCAAGGTGCATATTGCAAGACAGAATCTATTCTATGATTGGCTAAAATCCAAAGACAAGTTGGGAGGGCAACATAAAATTCCAAGATTATCCAATAAAAGGGACTACATCGAGGAATTGCTTCAGATGAACAAATAAATAAGGTTAACTCTTTTATTATCTACATCTTAGAGGTGTTAAATGTTTCCCATTAACTTTTTAAACTTTTTATTATGGCGAATAGATTAGTTATATTGTCGGATATGTGGGGGTCTAAAAAAGGGCTATGGATTACTTCTTATTTAGCTTACTTACAGCAATATTATAATATTACTTTTTACGACTGTCAGCATTTGGCCGATGTAAGTTTGGCGGTAGACTCTCCTGAAAATATCCAGAAGGAATTTATAGATGGAGGAGTGGAAACAGCGGTGGCGCATTTGCTGAAAAAAGAAAATGAACCCAGCCATTATTTGGCCTTTGGAATAGGTGGGACTATTGCGTGGAAAGCGGCACTAAAAGGATTGCCGATGAAATCGCTTTATGCTATTTCCAGCACAAGATTGCGACTGGAAAACCAGAAGCCGGAAGGGAATGTACAATTATTATATGGGCAGCATGATGAGTTTAGGCCATCCGCGGAATGGTCGCTTCAGGTAGGTGTAGAGTTGGAAATTGTTCAGAATTTTGGACATGAACTTTATACCGATGAGAAAATAATCAGTAAAGTATGTCAAGGTTTGTTGGCTAAGGTAATGCAAAAACAATCCGTGGCCTGATAATCGAAATTCTTCTTTTTAGAAGAATAGAGGAAGGAGTAGAATGAATAAAAGCCAAAAGCAGTCTTACGAGACTGCTTTTAGCTTTTTAATAGTTTCAAAGGATAATTTCTCCTCGGCATAAGGTTTTGTTACCTTAAATTCGGTTTCGTTCGTACTTGGAAATTCGAACATTGCGTCAGTGAAAATGGCTTCACATAAAGAGCGCAAACCTCTTGCTCCCAACTTATATTCTATGGCCTTTTCTACAATATAGTCCAATGCCTGATCCGTAATTTTAAAGGTAATCCCGTCCATCTTAAACAATTTTTCGTACTGTTTAATTATGGCGTTCTTAGGCTCTGTTAATATAGCCCTTAAGGTTTCCTTGTCCAATGGATTCATATGGGTGAGTACAGGTAGTCTACCAATAATCTCAGGTATTAATCCAAAGTCCTTTAAATCCTTAGGTACAATGTATTGTAAAATATTCTCGTTGTCTACCTTTTCTTCAGCTTTGGACGCGCTATAGCCTACGGCCTGCATGTTCAACCTTTTGGTAATGTGCCTTTCAATTCCGTCAAAGGCACCTCCGGCAATAAACAAAATATTTTCTGTATTTACCTCTATAAATTTCTGATCTGGGTGCTTTCTGCCTCCTTTGGGCGGTACATTTACGACAGTACCCTCCAGAAGTTTAAGAAGTCCTTGCTGAACACCTTCTCCTGATACATCACGGGTAATGGAAGGGTTATCGCTTTTACGTGCAATTTTATCAATTTCATCAATAAACACGATGCCACGTTCCGCCTTTTCCAAATTGTAATCCGCAGCCTGAAGCAAACGGGTAAGTATACTTTCCACATCTTCCCCAACGTAACCAGCTTCAGTAAGAACGGTAGCGTCAACAATGGCCAAAGGAACGTTTAGCATTCTGGCAATAGTTTTTGCCATTAGAGTCTTACCGGTCCCGGTCTGACCTACCATTACAATGTTACTCTTTTGGATTTCTATATCGTCTTCCTTGCTTTTTGGTTGTAGAAGTCTTTTGTAATGGTTGTAAACTGCTACAGACATTACTTTTTTGGTACGGTCTTGACCAATAATATACGTATCCAAAAATTCCTTTATTTCCAAAGGTTTTTTTAATGTCAACTCAGAGGAAAGGTCATTGTTCTTGGTCTGCTTGGATTCCTCCGCAACTATCCCATGTGCCTGCTCTATACATCGATCACATATGTGCGCATCCAAGCCCGCAATCAATAAATTGGTTTCTGGCTTTTTCCTACCACAAAAAGAGCATTCTAAATTTTCTTTTGCCATATCATTTTATCACTTTCAATAATAGTAACGAAAAAATCTACATTTTGGTTCATCCATAAACGAAGGAACAGTGATTTTTTGATACCTTTAGTCGTCTCTAATCCTTATCCCTTACTAAGATTTCATCGATCATGCCATATTCCTTGGCTTCATTTGCTTTCATCCAATAATCCCTATCGCTATCATCACTAACTTTTTCAAGGGCCTGACCTGAATGTTTTGCAATTATCTGGTACAATTCATCTTTAAGTTTCAATATCTCCCTAGCTGTAATTTCTATATCGCTAGCCTGTCCTTGGGCACCACCAAGAGGTTGGTGGATCATTACCCTGGAATGGGTTAGACCGCTACGCTTTCCTTTTTCTCCAGCGCATAGAAGTACGGCGCCCATAGAGGCTGCCATTCCGGTACATATGGTGGCAACATCTGGTTTTATGAACTGCATGGTATCATATATGCCCAAACCGGCATAAACACTTCCGCCGGGCGAATTGATGTATATTTGTATGTCCTTGGAAGCATCGGTGCTTTCCAAGAATAATAACTGTGCTTGTACAATGTTGGCAACTTGATCATTGATTCCCGTTCCCAGGAAAATAATACGGTCCATCATTAATCGGGAGAAAACATCCATCGCTACTGCATTTAGCTGTCTTTCTTCAATAATGTTGGGAGTAAGGTTGGTGGGGTACATACTACTTAGTATAGTATCGTAATACATGCTATTTATTCCCTGATGTTTAATAGCGTAGTTTTTGAATTCTTTCCCGTAATCCATATTTTAATCAATAGTTTTTTAAGATAAAAAAAGTGTCGAAAATAAAATCTTCGACACTGTAAATATACTTATTTTTAGTGAAACTTGATTTTAATAGCTCTTATCTCGGCTTAATTAAAATGTATTGTTCAACTAATTTGAATTACCCGTATACTTCCTTGACAAAGTCTTCGTATGTAACTTCTTTTGGTTTTAAATTTGCCTTTTCCTTGTAAAGGGTCAATAGTTTTTGACTCATTAATTGCTCCGATAGTCGTTTTACCTCATCTTGGTTGGAAAGGACTCTTGCAGCAATGCTGTCCAATTCTTCCTCTTTCGGGTCTAACTGGCCAAATTGTGCCATCTGTTGTTTTATAAAGCCCTTTGCAAATTCTTTAAGCTCGTCAAATTGGATTTGAATACCGTTTTCCTGGATGATTTTGCCTTCGATCAATTGATAGCGCAACCCTTTTTCGGATTTTTCAAATTCTTCGTTCGCTTCTTCCTCTGTCAGTTGTTTTTCACCTGTCATCTGAATCCATTTGGTAAGGAATTCTGTTGGAAGGTCAAATTTTATGTTTTCTATAAAATGTTCCGTAACATCGTTAAGCAACTTCTGATCGGACTGTTGCTCAAATTGCTTTTCGGAATCTTCTTTGATCCGTGCCTTAAGCTCCTTTTCCGAGCTAATAGCATCCTTGCCAAATAACTTATCAAAAAGCTCCTGGTCTAATTTTGCAGGCTCCTTTTCGTTTATTTCCTCAATAGTGAAAGTAACATCGATATCCAATTTTTCGGATTTTTCACCGTCTATACCTAAAGAGCTGCCCAGTAAATGATCTTCCTTGAACAAGCCTTTTGTTTTTAAAGTAACAACGTCGCCCACTTTTTTGCCCAATAGGCTTTCAAGTGCTTTTTTGCTTTTTATTTTTTCAATCTCGATAACGGTCTTATTGTCTATTTCCTCCGCTTCGTTCTTGAAAACACCATTTACTTCATCTTTTTTTCCAACTTCAGTCTTGCTGATCAATTTGCCGTATTGCTTTTGGATACGTTCCACTTGCTCTTCGATCATTTTTTTGTCGGCAGTAATCTTGTAGTGGGTTATGGCCTTTTTCGATTTAAGGTCTACATTGAAACTTGGAGCAAGTCCCAATTCAAATTCAAATGCGAATTCTTCAGAATCCCAATTAAAGTTGTCTTGTTGTTTTGGAAGTGGATTTCCCAAAACATCCAACTTTTCTTCTGTAAGATATTTGTTGAGATTGTCTTGTAACAGCTTATTCACTTCATCAACCAAAACGGCTTTGCCATATTGTTTTTTGATCAATCCCATAGGTACTTGACCTTTTCTAAAACCCGGTATATTTGCCTGTTTTCTGTAGTCTTTTAAGATTGTTTCTACCTTGTCGTGGTAATCCTCTTTGGTTACCGCAACTTTTACTACTGCATTTAGTTCGTCAATCTGCTCTTTAGTGATGTTCATTTCTATGTCTAATTTTGCTAAAATAAAATGGGATGCAAAAGTACTACATTTTCTAATCTCCAACAAGTTTTTAAATTACTGAATGTCAAAAAGGTATCCTATATTTTTTTGTCATCATTTAGAAATGAATAAAATATAGATTGTAGAAAGGACAGTAAAAGGCTAAAAAGTAGTGCCCACCATATATTATTTACCTGAAAACCATCAATAAAATAGTCGGCCAAAAGGATTATTACGGCATTAATGATGAGTAAGAATAGTCCTAGGGTGAGAATGGTGACCGGCAAGGTTAAAATGATCAAAATTGGTTTTACTATAAAATTCAATAAGCTTAGTACAATGGCGACAATGATGGCTGTGGTGTAAGAGTCCACGCCGACCCCAGGTAATATTTTTGCCAAAATAACAACCGCTATGGCACTAAGGAGAATTCTCAAAATTAAATTCATATTTATGTTTTTTTTTTTGGTTAAACAATTGTTTTGGAAAATGGAATAATACCTTTAAAAGTAAACATTTATTTATTTAGTGAAAGCACTATTTTGCTGGGCTGAAAGTCATGGGTTTAAATGGCCCCTCTAAATTCTATATTGATAAAGCATCCCGCTCTACTTGATAAATTTAAGTGTTTTCTCTAAAAACTGGGTTGGATTCTCTGCATGTAGCCAATGTCCCGCATTATCTATGGTTTCTATAATGGCCAAAGGGAAATGTCTTTTTACCGTGGCTAGGTCCTCTTGTGTAATATACTCTGATTTGTCTCCCCTTAAAAAAAGTGTTGGGCCTGTATAGGTGTCCGTAGACCCTATGTTTTCACCTATTTCTTCCATTTTCCCACTTAAAACCTCGAGATTGAAACGAAAACCCAAAACCCCTTTTTCTTCCCAGTACAGATTCTTTAGCAAAAATTGACGAATCCCTACATTTCCAATGTATTTGGACAACTGTTCGTCAGCATCGTTTCTAGAGCTAATATTGTGGATATCTATGGCATTGAGGCCATTGATAATTTCTTGATGATGGGGTGGGTAGTATTTTGGGGCAATATCGGCTACAAGAAGTTTTGTTGTTAAATTGGGGTGGTGACAGGCAAAAAGCATGGCAGTTTTTCCTCCCATGGAATGGCCCAGTATGATGGCTCCTCCCAAATGATGGTGTTCCATATATTGTTTTACATCCTCTGCCAGCACTTCATAATTGAATTCATTGGAATGGAAGCTTTTTCCATGGTTGCGCAAATCTACAAGATGGGCCTGAAAACCCTCCTCGGCATATTTTGCTCCCATCGATTTCCAATTATCCGACATTCCTAGAAATCCATGTAAGATAATTATCGGTTGACCTTCCCCTAAAATATTGGAATGTAAAATCGGCATTATTTTAACTTGTTTAGATACATATTTATAACATTTTCCAGACCCAGATAGAGGGATTCGCATATTAGGGCATGACCAATGGAGACTTCCAATAAATGAGGGATGTTTTCCTTAAAATATTTAATATTGTCCAAGCTAAGGTCGTGTCCGGCATTTAGTCCCAATCCCAATTGATAGGCCACTTTGGCAGCTTCTGTAAATGGAATTACCCCATTTTTGTTTCCTTTGGCATATTCATGGGCATAACTTTCAGTGTAAAGTTCAATACGGTCGGTCCCAGTTAAGGCTGCCCCTTCTATCATTTTAATATTGGCATCCACGAAAATAGAAGTTCTGATCCCATTATGTCTAAATGTGTCAATTACTTCCTTTAGAAAGTCCTTGTGTTTTACAGTGTCCCATCCGGCGTTGGAAGTAATGGCGTCAACAGCATCGGGCACTAAGGTTACTTGTGTGGGTTTTACTTCCAAAACCAAGTCTATAAAGGAGCCTATAGGGTTTCCTTCAATATTATATTCCGTTTGGACCACTTTTTTTAAATCCCTGGCGTCTTGGTATTTAATATGTCTTTCATCAGGCCTGGGGTGTATGGTAATGCCCTGTGCCCCAAATTCTTCAATATCTTGGGCTACTTTTAGTAGATTGGGTACGTTTCCCCCACGTGAATTTCTTAATGTTGCAATTTTATTTACATTAACGCTAAGCTTTGTCATAGGACTTTAGTATAATTAAAAGGCAAAAATACAAATTAGGCATACCTTTTGCTCCATTTAGTATGAAAGAATTCGTTTTCCGAACCTTACTTTGTTTATG
Source organism: Arenibacter sp. F26102 (assembly GCF_023015865.1). Lineage (GTDB taxonomy): Bacteria > Bacteroidota > Bacteroidia > Flavobacteriales > Flavobacteriaceae > Arenibacter. Next base: position 31,737 of record NZ_JALKBC010000017.1, read on the forward strand.
GGGTGCACTTTTGTAAATAATGAATTGGTGGGCATTTTAAGCATAAGGATGGTAAAGAGTTTGGAGTATTAATAATTAATAGGGATTAATTTTTCATAGCTCGCAAAAGAGGTTGCCTTTTGGTAATAATACTTTGGAAGATTAGGGTTCTTAGAAATTTTTATTAGTATTTTGCGTTATAATATGAAGTTATGAATATTCAAAACAACATAATTGCCACATTACCGATTTTTAAAGTGGGTGATTCCTTGAAAAAAGTGATCAAATTCTTTAAGAACTCGACCTATTCCCATATAGCCGTGGTAGAAGAAAATCTATTTATAGGTGTTTTGGATGAAAAGGATCTTGATAACTATGAGGTGGATAAAAAGATAGAGGATTACCGATATAATTTGGAAACTTTTTTTGTCCGAAAAGAAACTTCTTGGCTCGATGTGTTGGAAATATTTTCCAAAAATGAGGCAAATCTTTTGCCGATCCTGGACGAGGAAGGCCAGGTGGTTGGTTATTACGATTTAATAGATGTTGTTGATGAGTTTATAGATACACCATTTTTTACGGAGCCAGGAGGAATCCTAGTCTTGGCAAAGGGTATAAAAGACTACTCCTTTAGTGAAATTGCCCAAATAGTGGAAAGTAATAACGTGAAACTTTTAGGTGGCTTTATTACGGATATACGCAATGATGTTATTCAGATTACCGTTAAAATAGGTACTGCCCATTTGAATGAAATTATACAATCCTTTAGAAGGTATAACTATACTATTCTTTATGGGAACAACGACGATTTATTTATTGAGGATTTAAAACAGAGGTCCGATTACCTGGATAAATACCTAAATGTCTAACTCCTATGAAATGAGCCAGCTTGCCCAAGGATATTACCTCCCGTTCATTTTTGGACGTACGTATATTGGCAGTGGCGAATTACATCTGATAAATAATAAAAGATAAATTTAAACAGATGAAAGTTGCCATTTACGGACTTACCTGTCAGAACAGTGCATTGGATTATATAGTAGAGTTGCTGGACGAACTTCACAAGGAGAATGCCGAAATTTACTTTGAAAAAGATTTTTACAAGCTAATAATGGCCAAGCGGAATGTAGGTGAATTTTCTGTATTCACGGATTCCATTGGTCTGGATGCCACTTTTGACATGTTTGTCAGTTTTGGTGGCGATGGTACAATTTTAAGGGCAACGACCTACGTTCGTGATCTGGGAATACCCATAGTAGGGGTAAACACAGGTAGATTGGGTTTTCTGTCCACATTTAGGAAAGAAGAAGTGCGTAAGGTGGTCAAGGAATTTGTGTCTGGCGCCTATACCATTGTGGAGCGAAGTTTGGTGGAGGTAAGTTCCCAATCCAATATTCCCGAATTTAAGACATTAAATTTTGCACTGAATGAAATTACGGTGAGCAGGAAAGATACCACCTCCATGATTACTGTAGAAACTCACCTAAACGATGAATATTTAACCTCTTACTGGGCCGATGGCCTAATTGTGGCCACCCCAACGGGTTCTACGGGTTATTCCCTTAGTTGTGGTGGGCCGGTAATTGCACCCACGGCAAAATCTTTGATACTTACTCCGATTGCCCCCCATAATCTCAATGCCAGACCTTTGGTGATTTCCGATGATACGGTTATAAGACTTAAGGTTTCAGGTCGGGAAGAAAGTCATTTGGTGTCCCTCGACTCCAGAATTGCTACAGTGGCAAGTGGTAAGGAGATTTTCATAAGAAAGGCCCCTTTTACTATTAAGATGATCGAGTATACTTCCGAAAGTTTTCTAAAAACGTTGCGAAATAAATTATTGTGGGGCGAAGATAAACGTAATTGATTGTTTTTGGAGCGACAATAAAATAAGACAAAATCTGTTTATCAAGTGAGAACATGAATGTAATAATTTACTAGTCTAAACTACTGAAATTGTTATATTTGCAAACTTTTATAAATAATGAGGTTATTTTTTGCGGCATTTCTGCTTTTCATTTTTAGTGAAACTAAGGGACAGACATATGAAGTTGGCCTATTTGCTGGGGGTGCCAATAATATAGGTGATGTTGGAAGGTCTAATTTCATTTTACCTTCGGGTCCGGCTTTTGGTGGTTTGTTCAAATGGAATAAGAGCAAGCGCTATGCTTGGAGAGCGAGTATAATTTATGGCGAGTTTACGGCGGATGATGCCAAATCGGATATCCCTTCCAGACAACAGCGAAATTTGGCAATGGACAATAGTGTTTTGGAGGCGTCGGCAGGTTTGGAGTTTAATTTTGTAGAGTATAATTTGCATCAATTAGGTCCGGCATTTACACCTTATCTTTATACGGGTGTCACCTATTTTAGATATGGGTATCATTATTTTGATGCTGCACAATTGCAGGATATTGGACAAAAAGATGGGTCTTTTGCGGTTCCGATGACCGTTGGGGCAAAATTAAGGATTAGTCAATTTTTTATAGTTGGCGCTGAAATAGGGGCTAGATATACGTTTACGGATAATTTGGATGCCAGTAATCCGGAAGGGTCCAATTATGAAGAGTTTAGATTTGGAAATATTTTTAGTGATGATTGGTATGTTTTCTCAGGGGTTACTTTAACGTATACGTTTGGAAGGAAACCTTGTCAGGATTGCTTTCAGTAATTTTAAAATAAATAGTTTGGAAGAGGTGAAAATGAAATCATTACCAAGACACTTGGCCATAATAATGGATGGTAATGGGAGATGGGCCAAAGAAAAAGGAAAATTAAGGGTATTTGGCCATGAGCAAGGGGTTAAAACAGTTAAAAGAACTGTTGAGGACTGTGCTAAATTGGGATTGGAGTACCTTACTTTGTACACTTTTTCTACCGAAAATTGGAATAGGCCGAAACTTGAGGTGGATACCCTAATGCGGTTATTGGTGTCTTCCCTTAAAAAGGAATTGAAAACCTTGAACGACAATAATATAAAGTTGAATACCATTGGCAATATTACCTCCTTGCCTATAAGTGCCCACAAGGAATTGTTGGATGTGATGGCGAAAACCAGTGGGAATACCGGAATGACTTTGACCCTAGCACTTAGTTATGGATCTAGGGAAGAGATAAAAAATGCTGTTCAACAGATAAGTATCAAAGTTAAAAATAATATAATTTCTCCCGAAAGTATTGACGAAACCATTATTAATACCCATCTTTACACGCACAATTTACCAGATGTAGACTTGATGATTCGAACCAGCGGAGAGCATCGAATCAGTAATTTTCTACTATGGCAGATTGCATATGCGGAATTGTATTTTATTGACGTATTTTGGCCGGATTTTTCGGAGCAGCATTTATTGGAAGCCATTAAAAATTACCAGAACAGAGAACGAAGATTTGGAAAAACTAGCGAACAACTCACCTAGCGACATGAAAAAGTTCATGTCCCTTGAACTTTTTATTACACTTTTATTCTTAATTTTTACTACAGTTATCTCGGCACAGGATACAGCCTATGAAGATGGCAAAAGGTATATACTTGGAGGATTGGAGGTAACCGGATTGCAAAGTTACAACGAACAGACCGTAAAGACTTATACGGGCTTAAGGATTGGGCAGCCCATAACCGTACCTGGCGATGAAATCAGCGCCGTTATCAATAAATTATGGGGGCTGGAACTTTTTACGGACATAAGCTTCTATATTGTCAATATTGAAGGCGAGAATGTTTTTCTTGAACTTAATATAATTGAAAGGCCTACACTTTCCAATGTAACCGTTTACGGGGTTAAGAAAAGAAAGATAGATGAAATTTTAAAGGATACGGATCTTAAGAAGGGGAAGAAGATAACGGAGAGTTTAATTGCCAATTCCAAGAATTATATCCAGAACAAGTATAAAAAGAAAGGTTACCTTAATACAAAGGTTACTATAGCTACAGCAAAGGACACTACCGATGCCAATACCCAGACTATGGTAATTAATGTTAAGCAAGGTGATAAGGTGAAAATCAACGATATCGTTTTTGAAGGAAACGAACAGTTGTCCGACAAACAGCTTGGTAAGGCCTTGAAAAAGACCAAGAAAAGAAAATTCTACAGATTCTGGAAAAAATCCAAGTATATCCAAGAAGATTACAAAACCGATCTAGTTTCCTTAGTAGATAAATATGCTGAAAAAGGTTTTAGAGATGCCCGAATTATATCGGATACCTTTGTAAAGGTTTCAGATGACCTCATCGATGTGAAAATCAAGGTAGAAGAGGGGAATAAGTATTATTTTGGGGATATAGATTTCGTCGGAAATACTATTTATACCGACCGTCAACTTGCCCAGGTTTTGGGTGTTAAAAAAGGTGATACCTATAATGGGGTGTTATTGAGAAAGCGCATCGCAGATGACTCCAAACCAGATGCTGAAGATCTGACCAATTTATACCAAAATAATGGCTATTTATTCTCCAGTATCAATCCCGTCGAGATTTCTGCAGAGAATGATACCATCAATTTTGAAATAAGAATTATTGAAGGTAAAGAGACGTTTCTAGATCATGTTACTGTAATTGGTAATGACAAAACCAATGACCACGTAATTTTTAGGGAGTTGCGTACAAGACCTGGCCAGCGTTATAATAAATCGGACATCATTAGAAGTATCAGGGAATTGGGACAATTGGGATTCTTTGATGCAGAACAGATAAAGCCGGATATCCAAAATCCTGATCCAAATGCAGGAACAGTGGATATTGCCTATAACTTGGTGGAAGCTGGCTCCAGTCAGATAGAACTCCAAGGTGGTTACGGTGGAGGTGGTTTTATAGGTACTTTGGGACTGTCTTTTAGTAATTTCTCCATGAAGAATTTATTTAATGGAGAGGCTTATAAGCCCGTACCTATGGGTGATGGGCAAACCTTTGCCCTTCGTTTGCAGGCGAGTAGGACATATAGGGTGTATAGTTTGAATTTCTCCGAACCATGGCTAGGTGGTAAAAAGCCGGTAAGGTTTAATATGTCCCTTTCCAGAACCCAACAGTTCTATTATAACCCCTATGTAAGCAGTAAACCAGATAAGAGCAAGCAATTTTCTATCACAGGAATTACGGCCGGTTTGGCTAAAAGGGTGCAATGGCCAGATGATTTCTTTACCATATCACACTCTTTGGGTTATCAATTATATAATTTCCAAGACTATAATTTAGGACTTTTTAATTTTGGAAATGGAAAATCGAATTCAATTGCCTATACCCTTGGAATCTCTAGAAATGCTACCGGTGGTGGCCGTATTTATCCAAGATCTGGGTCTAATTTTGAGCTGACTGCCAAGTTTACCCCTCCATTTTCTTTGTTCAATAATATAGACTATAAGCAACTCAATGAAGATCAAGAGGTTGCCATTGAGGAGTTGGATAGTGACGAAATAGAGCGCATAGATCAAGAACGCTTTAGGTGGCTGGAATTCTATAAGGTTAATTTTAAGGGAGATTGGTATACTACTTTGGTAGATAAATTAGTATTAAGAACCAATGCCGAATTTGGATTTTTAGGAAGTTATAATGAAGAGGTGGGCAAGGTTCCTTTCGAGCGATTTTTCGTAGGTGGCGATGGAATGGGTTCCTATACTTTGGATGGAAGGGATGTAATTTCTTTAAGGGGTTATGAGAATCAATCCTTAACGCCATATAGTGTAGATCCATTAAGTGGCGGACAAGTACAGGATGGTGGTATTGTATATAATAAGTATTCCTTGGAACTAAGATATCCGTTGACACTTAAGCCATCGGCCTCCATTTATGGACAGGTATTTTTAGAGGCTGGAAATGCCTTCAACAATTTTCAAGACTTTAATCCGTTTGAATTGAAAAGATCTGCCGGAGTGGGGCTTCGTATTTTTATGCCAGCATTTGGATTATTGGGAATTGATTTTGGATACGGATTTGATCAAGATTACAACCCCAATTCAGCTGGACCTAGCGGTTGGCAAACCCACTTCATCATTGGACAACAGTTTTAATATATAGAAATTTGCAATTGTTTTATATGTTAAATGGTTCATTCTAAAATATTTAGTTATTTTGGCACGATATTTTCTATAGTATAAAAAGAAGATAGCATGAGAATTAAATCAAAAGTACTTTTGTTCCTAGTTGTAACTACGTTTGTTACTACTATTTCGGCACAAAGAGGGGTTAGAATCGGTTATGTGGATATGGAATATATCCTAGAGAATGTTGAGGAGTATAGGGAGGCAAATGAACAATTGGCCGCCAAAGTGCAGAAATGGAAATTGGAACTGGATAAGGAGAAGGGTGAAATTGATCAGATGAAAAAGGATTTAATGGCAGAGAAAGTGCTGTTAACGGAGGAGTTGATTTCAGAGCGCCTGGAGGAAATCCAGATTTTGGAAAAGGAGATGTTCGATTATCAGCAGGACAGATTTGGTCCCGAGGGTGATTTGGTTCTTCAGAAAAGACGATTGATTCAGCCCATTCAAGATCAAGTTTTTAATGAAGTCCAGAAAATAGGAGCGAATAAAAAATATGATTTTATTTTTGATAAATCGGCAGATGTTGTAATGTTGTATTCCGAGAAAAGACACGATATTAGCGATCTTGTTTTAAGAGGAATATCAAGGACCAGAAAAATAAGCGCACCTAATAAAAAGCAAGGGGCAAGAAATAATTTTGAGGATCTAGAAGAAGAGGAAACCGAGGAAAATATAAGCGATGCACTTTTAGAAAGACAGGAAAAGGCAAAGCAGGCCGAAGAGGCAAGGACCAAGACCGCCGAGGAAAACAGGGCAGAACAGCTTAGGATCAGGGAGGAACGGAAAAAGGCTTACGAGGAAAGAAGGAAAAAATTATTGGAGGAGAGAGAGGCTAAAAGAAAAAAGGAAATTGAAGAGAGAAGCGGTAAAAGCGACTCAAAGGAAGACGATGGAGAGAAGTCAAAAGAAAATCAGTAACATTGAATTAAGTATAAACCAAATTACTTTTATATAACTAAATCTTTAAATTAACACTCAAACATTAATTAAAATCATGAAACAAATTAAAAAAATAGCAGTAGCCATAGTTTTGTTCGTAGCAGCAACAAGTTTTGTTAATGCACAGGCAAAAATAGCGCATATAGATGTACAGAAATTGTTGTCTGAAATGCCGGAGATGAAAGCAGCAGATGCAGAACTTAAAAAATTACAGGAAACCTATAGAGCGGATATTGAAAGTTCTATGACAGAATTAAAAAATAAGTACACACAGTATTCAAATGAGTCTTCTTCCAAATCTGAGGAGGAAAACCAAAAAAGAGCTTTGGAACTTCAAGGTTTTGAAAAAAATATTGGTGAGGCACAACAAACTGCTCAACAGGAATTGCAGAAGAAACAAGCTGAGCTTTTAGGTCCAATCACCGAAAAGGCTAAAAAAGCTATAGAATCTGTAGCTGCTGCTCAAGGAATCGACTACGTAATGGATGCTACCCAAGGAGGTGGATTGATCGTTGCCAAAGGAAAGGATATTTTGCCAGATGTTAAGAAGCAATTAGGCTTCTAGTCAGGAAATTGAATAAATAGGAAAAGCCATGCAATTGCATGGCTTTTTTTGTTAGTGAAACGCTATTTTAAAAACGCTGTAAAGCAGCATTTTTAAAATAGTTGGTTGAACTAATCTCGCTGAAAAAGCGGGATATAAATAAGTACATGACCTGGAAGCCTGACGGGATAATTTAGAAAATCTTTTCTTTTTTATGTCACTAGCATTATTGTCCGAAGGCTTTTACGTTACTATGCTTTGTGTTTATGGAATCGGCTTTGGAAAATTGACTAAAAATTCCCTTGAAAACCTGTAAAGGGTTAGTGCACTAATCGTTGTAAGGAGCTATTACAAGAGAGGTTGACATGAACCCACTTCATGATCGTATATGCTTCAGTGTAATTCCATATCTTCTGCCTTTGGAGTTTCCAAGTATTCTTCGAGATATACTAAATACTGTTCTGGTTCTATTTGGAATGGCTAAGAGTGGAATATACTCAGAGTATATTCTGAAACATAGCCTGTATTAAGTTATGGTTTGTGGATTATTAGGAAGGATTTTATTGAACTTGCCTTCAAAATAGAAAAACAATGGTGGAAAAACGCTATTTTAGTTAGCGCTATAAATTCCCTGGGAATCACATAAGTGAACTGCGACATTGCTCGGTATATTAAATGAGCTTTGTATCTTTTAATAAATGAATTCGAGAGCCAACTATTATCTTTTATAATATGAAAAATATATTCAGTCTTGTTGCAATTACTTTTTTTGGTTTTATAGCATGTGGTCAGGATAATATGTTGTGTGTAGGAAGTCATTGGACCGAGGATGAAGCAAATATCGTGATGAAAAAATTCGCCTCCGAATGGACCGATTTGGAATCTTGGGAACAAAGGTCGTCGAGAATCAGGAAAGGTATTGTAGAAGGTATGCAACTGGATAAGATGCCGAAAATAGCGGGTAATTTCAATCCTATTATTAGAAATACCAGGCTTATGGATGGTTATATCGTAGAAAACATAGCCATTGAAAGCTTTCCAGGTTTTTATATTACGGGCAACCTGTACAGGCCCATTAAATTGGAGGGCAAATATGCTGCGATTCTTAGCCCCCATGGCCATATGAAAGATAAGAGGTATACGGATTATATTCAATGGCGTTGTGCTGCCCTAGCTAGAATGGGAGCGGTTGTTTTTGCCTATGATATGGTTGGTTATGCCGAAAGTAACCAGGTGAATCATAAGATGCCCATTGCATTGTTGTTGCAGACTTGGAACAGTAAACGGGTCTTGGAATATTTGTTGTCCAGGCCGGATGTGGATAAGGAACGGGTAGGGATGACCGGTGCCTCTGGAGGAGGTACTCAGACCTTTGTCTTAACAGCAATTGATGACCGTATAAAAGTAGCAGCACCAGTGGTACAGGTTTCTGCCCACTTTTTTGGCGGATGCGTTTGTGAGAGTGGAATGCCCATACACAAAAGTAAGGGCCACCAGACCAATAACGTGGAAATTGCAGCCCTTTGTGCCCCGCGACCCTTGCTTTTGGTTTCGGATGGATCGGACTGGACAAGGAATACTCCTAGAGTAGAGTATCCTTATATACAAAAGGTATATGCCTTATATGATGCTGAGCACAAAGTTGAAAATGTTCATCTACCGGCAGAAAGACATGATTATGGGTATAATAAAAGAACGGCTCTCTACAATTTCTTTGACCATCATCTTGATCTTAACGCTGGAAATATTCCTTATGAGGAAGGTTATAAGGAGGATTTTGTTACAATTTTGGCCCCTGAGGATTTAATGGTATTTGGCAAAGAAAATCCAAGGCCTAGAAATGCACTTCAGGGTGATGATGCCGTTATAAAATATTTGAAAATATCAATTGATTAAAATTAAATAGTTATTCATGCAAAATATACTTGTGTCAGCCGATTGGCTTAAGGAAAATTTGGATCAGCCCGAAATAGTAATTTTGGATGCCCGGTTGCGATACGATGTAACAGATTCTGATGTGGAGGATCAAAGGGTCACAGGAGCACGTATTTTTGATTTGGAAAATGAGTTCAGTGATAAAAATAGTCCGTTTCCCAATATGCTGCCCAGTTCGGCCCAATTTGAAAAAGCCTGTAGAAAATTGGGTATTAATAAATCCAGTAAAATAGTGGTTTATGATCATTACGGTATATACATAAGCCCTAGGGTCTGGTGGATGTTCAAAGTTATGGGTCATGACAACGTCAGTGTCTTAAATGGTGGCTTCCCAGAGTGGGATAGCAAGGGGTATGCCTCGGAAAAAGGGATTAGAAAGAAGGTTGGTTTAGGTAATTTTAAAGCACACTTCAATCCTGAATTGGTGGTGAATTATGAACAAATAAAACATAATATAGAAGATAAGAAGGCCTTGGTAATTGATGTTCGTTCTTCAGATCGCTTCCTTGGCCTTGTTCCAGAACCAAGGAAGGAATTAAGACGGGGGAATATTCCGAACTCCATCAATATGCCATATGAAACTGTACTTAAGGATGGGAAATATAAATCTGAGAGCGAATTGAAGGAGGTTTTTGATGATTTAAATAAGGAAGGGCGGCCCCTGGTGTTTAGTTGCGGTTCTGGAGTTACGGCCTGCATTGTTCTGTTGGCTTCTGAAATGACCCTCGGAAATACCAAAAAGGTATATGATGGGTCGTGGACGGAGTACGCACAAGTAGCGGACTAATTTAATAATATTCCTTATCTATTTTTAGAAAATGAAATTTGTCCAACAAAAGATGACCTTTATCCAGAAAATATTCACTGGACAAGTCAAAAAATGGGTGGGATTCATTTTCTTGACTTGCATCTTGGTAGCATGTCAGGAAAGTCAGCATAAAAAAATTAGAGTTGCCACTGCCGCTAATATGGCTTCTGCCATGGAGGAGTTGACAAAAGTCTATGCCAATAAATCTGGTTTGGAATTTGAATTGGTTGTGGGTTCGTCCGGTAAATTAACGGCACAAATTTTAGAAGGTGCTCCATATGACGTTTTTGTAGCGGCAAATATGAAATATCCGGAAGCGGTTTTTAATGGGGGCAAGGCAATGAGTTTTCCTAAGGTCTATGCAAAAGGGCAATTGGTACTTTGGTCAATGATTGAGAATATGCCGGTTTCAATTGTTGATCTATCAAATCCCCAAATAGAACACATTGCTTTGGCAAATCCCAAAACCGCCCCATACGGCGTTGCCGCCACGGAAGTATTGCAGCACTATGGTCTGCATGAAACTTTAGGACCCAAATTGGTTTTTGGGGAAAGCATTGGTCAGACCGATCAATTCATTATGTCCAAAGCTGCACAAATTGGATTCACGGCTTTGTCAACGGTACTATCTCCGGAAATGAGGGGTAAAGGTAGCTGGATTCTAATAGATCCGTCACTTTACTCCAACATTGGTCAAGGGGTAGTGCTTGTAAATCTAAATGGGGGCAATAATCCTGAAGCCAAGGGCTTTTATGATTTTCTTTTTTCCAAAGATGCCAAGGAGATATTAAAAGATTTTGGATATTTGGTGAATGAATAGTTTTCCTGGGCATATTACAGATATTAAAACGTATGGAAATATGTCCATAGTTTACGTTGAGGTAGAGAACCAAATTGAACTAATTTCGGTGGTAATAGATACGCCTCAAACATCCCCATATTTAACAAAGGGCCACAAGGTAAATGTTTTGTTTAAGGAAATGGAGGTAGCCATTAGTACCCAAAAAGAACTGGACGTTAGTATAGAGAATAAGATTTCTGGAAGTATTGCCAATATTGAAATAGGCGCATTAATGAGCAGGTTAATTTTGGAAACCAATTTTGGTGAGGTCGTTGCCATAATAAGTACCATGAGTGTAAAGCAACTGGGATTGGTTGTTAAAATGAAAGTGAAGATTATGGTTAAATTAAACGAGATAATACTGGCACCATAATGGATTGGCAACCTCTAGTGCTTACTTTTAAACTTGCCGTGATAACCACGGCTATATTGTTTGTGGTTTCAATTCCCATTGCCTATTGGCTCTCCAATACCAAATCTAAAATGAAGCCAGTGATAGAAACTCTGGTCAGCATGCCCTTGGTGCTGCCGCCAACCGTTTTGGGTTTTTATATGTTAGTGGCATTTAGTCCGGAAAATGCCTTTGGGAATTGGTTAAATGAATGGTTAGGAATAAGACTTATATTTTCTTTTGGCGGTTTGGTTGTAGCTTCTGTCATATATAGCCTTCCGTTTATGGTACAACCTATTCAAACCGGACTTTCCTCACTGCCATCTACACTAAAAGAAGCTTCCTATACCATGGGGAAATCTAAATTGACTACCCTAGTGAAAATTTTATTGCCCAATGTTAAGCCCGCGCTTTTGACGGGCATTGTCTTGTCCTTTGCCCATACGGTTGGTGAGTTTGGCGTGGTTTTGATGATTGGTGGTAATATGCCAGGAAAGACCAAAGTGGCCTCTATAGCCATCTATGACGAGGTAGAAGCTATGAATTACTCCGCTGCCAATAGTTATTCATTGATATTGTTTTCCATAACATTCATTATTCTCCTTATGGTTTATCTTACAAATGGCGGATATTTTAAACGCTTCGTCCCATGATACGGCTAAACCTAAAAAAGACACTAAAGTCAATCGGAGGAGAAATGGTTCTTGATTTGGAATTGAACATTGCAAAAGGGCAATTTGTTACCTTGTTCGGGGAATCCGGGGCAGGGAAAACCTCCACTTTAAGAATGCTCAGCGGTTTGTTGAAGCCAGATATGGGAAGTATAACCGTAGACGGGAGAACTTGGTTTGATAGCAATAGAAATATTAATCTTATACCACAACAGCGAAAGGTGGGATATGTATTTCAAGACTACGCCCTCTTCCCTAATATGACGGTTAGGCAAAATTTGGAATATGCCTTGCAAAAGTACCAGGACAATTCTATAATTCAGGAATTGTTGGATTTTGCACAGCTCAGCGAATTGCAACAACGAAAACCGGAAACCCTATCGGGAGGTCAGAAGCAGCGCGTGGCATTGGCCAGAGCCTTGGTGCAAAGACCGGAGATTTTAATATTGGATGAGCCATTATCTGCCTTGGATTTAAAGATGCGGATAAAATTACAGGAGTATCTTTTGCAAATTCATAAAAAATACAAACTCACTACGATACTGGTAAGTCATGATATTGGTGAAATTGTAAAATTATCTGATTGCGTATTTGAAATTCAAAATGGTAAGGTTATCAAGAAAGGTACGGCCAGCGATTTTTTTGGACTCAATAAGACCAGTGCTAAATTTAGATTTTCCGGGGAAGTCTTGAAAATTGAGAAGGAGGATGTTATTTATGTAATTTCGGTCCTTATTGGTAATGAAATAATCAAGGTGGTTTCGGATCGTACGGAAGCTAATGAATTAAAGGTTGGAGACCAGGTTTTAGTGGCTTCAAAAGCTTTTAACCCTATAATTCAAAAAATATAGCAATTGGTTTTGCCAGGTATTCCTGATTTTTTGGTTTAAACGGTCATCTCTGTAAATAGGCTCTCCAGATTTTTGTTTTTCCTACTTAATTGAAGTGTCTTTAATTGATTGTCATGGGCGAAGTCGAACACCGTAGGACGCATATCCTTGGTGGTGTTAAAGGTAATCTCGTAAACAAAACCACCTATATTTTTAACTGAGTTTACATTGGGCAGTTTTTTCAGGAAAGCTTCTTCCACTCTAAAATCGAATTCAACCACCAATACTTGATCCTGGCCGTCCCTTAATTCAGAAAGTTTTTTATCTGCAACCAAAGTTCCTTTGTTTATTATCAGTACCCTGTCACAGACGGCCTCGACCTCTTTCATGATGTGTGTGGAAAGGAGAATGGTCTTTTCTTTTCCAATTTCCCGGATCAATTTTCTAATTTCCAACAATTGATTGGGGTCTAGGCCGGTGGTTGGTTCGTCCAAAATTAAAACCTCTGGGTCGTGCAATAGTGCAGCAGCTAGGCCAACCCTCTGCCGATATCCTTTGGAAAGTTGTCCAATTTTTTTGTTGGCTTCGGGGGTAAGGCCTGTTTGGGCAATTACAGTATTGATCCTATCCTTGTCAACTTTATATACCTCGGCGTTAAATCCAAGATATTCCTTTACATACATGTCCAAATACAAAGGATTGTGTTCAGGGAGGTATCCAATACTTTTTTGAACGTTTTGCTTATCCTTATGTACGTCAAATGAATTTACTGCTGCCTGTCCTTCATCCGGGGTGTAATAGGTGGTCAAAATTTTCATCATGGTGGATTTCCCTGCTCCATTAGGTCCTAAAAAGCCGACAATTTCTCCCTTTTCGATAGTAAAGGAAACCTTGTTCAGTGCTATTTGTTTGCCAAAGGATTTGGTGATGTTTTTTACTAGGATGGACATGCGACTACTTTTTATCAAAAATAATGCAAATAAGTGGAATCTAGTTTTATTTATTTTTGATAAAATATTGAAGGTCAACGTTGGATAGTTGTTTTCTGTAAAACTATCGGTATGGATTTCATTGGAGTAATTCGTAAAATTGAGTCAATTTAAGGGCGAAATTCACATTTTTTTTAAAATATAATAAAATAAATAAAAAAATTGTAGCTTAGGGACTGATTTATAAATTTAATTATTACTTTAGCCGCAGTTTTACAAGAAAAATGACAAAGCAATATTTCTGGAACGGTTTTTATTTTTACTTCTTTTTTAAGGGAGGTAGGGGACTGTTCTAGCATATTTTAAAGTATATATAGAAAAAAGTCCTGTGAAAACCAGGACTTTTTTTTTGGATATAACTTTCATAATTAATGGTAAAATTAGAAAGTAGTAAAGCTGAAAGGCTCTAATAGTCAGGCAATTAAATTGTAATAAGGTGAAGTTGAAAATTGCAATACAGGGTATAAAAGGTTCTAATCACCATCAGGTGGCTAAGGATTATTTTGGCGATGATGTTACATTCGTTGAATGTTCGTCCTTTGATAGTTTGGTGGATCATTTGATCAATAGAACTGCCGATAAAGGGGTGATGGCCATAGAGAATTCCATTGCGGGGTCCATTATTCCCAATTATGCATTGGTGTTCCATAAAAACCTTCATATTATTGGGGAGCAGTATTTAAATATTCATCATAACCTAATGGTTTTAAAGGGGCAGACGATAGAGGATATTCAAGAGGTTCGATCGCATCCCATGGCTCTGCTGCAATGCCATGAATTTTTTAAAAACTATAAGCACATTAAACTGGTGGAGGATGTAGATACAGCGGAGACTGCTAAAAGAATTCAGGAAAACCAGTTAAGGGGAATAGCAGCAATTGCTCCAAAAGTTGCAGCGGAATTGTACGACTTGGAGATTATACATTCGGAAATTCAGACGATAAAGGACAATTCCACTAGGTTTATAATAGTGAAAACGCAGAACAAAGCTTTGCCGGAGAATGAAATTAATAAGGCATCGGTACGTTTTATTACTGACCATAAGCGAGGAAGTCTAGCGGCAATTTTAAACGTGATGAGCGATTGTAATCTGAATCTAACCAAGATACAGTCTTTACCGGTAATAGAAACGCCATGGAAGTATTCTTTCTTCGTGGATGTTACCTTTGAAAAGTTTAAAAATTTTTCCAAAGCCAAAGCCTTGTTGGAAATTATGGCGGAAGAATTTAAAGTATTGGGAGAATATAAAAATGCCAGAATATTATGATTGGGGCAAATAGATTAAACACAGTTGAAGAATACTACTTTTCTAAAAAACTTAGAGAAGTAAGGGGGTTAATGGCCGAAGGTAGACCTATAATAAATATGGGTATCGGAAGCCCGGATCTGGAACCATCCATAGAGGTGCAGGATGCGGTGAAAGATGCTCTGAGCCATGATGGAGCACATCAATATCAGAGTTATCAAGGATTGCCCGAGCTAAGGGAATCATTTACGTCATTTTATAAGGATAAATTTGGTGTAATTGTAAATCCACAAACTGAGGTATTGCCTTTAATGGGGTCTAAAGAGGGAATCATGCATATTAGCTTGGCCTTTTTAAATCCAGGAGATGAGGTGTTGATCCCTAATCCAGGATACCCAACATATACATCGGTAACCAATTTGGTAGGGGCGGTACCAAGGTACTATGACCTGACCAATAATAACGGTTGGTTTCCGGATTTGGAAGCATTGAGGAAGCAAGACCTTGCTAAAGTGAAAATAATGTGGACCAGTTATCCACATATGCCCACAGGGGCGACGGCAAGTAGAGAACAATTGACTCATTTGGTTGCTTTTGCAAAAGAGAACGATATTTTATTGGTGAATGATAACCCTTACAGTTTTGTGTTGAACCAAAATCCAATAAGTATTTTGGAGATTGATGGTGCAATGGACGTGGCTTTGGAATTAAATTCGCTGAGTAAAACCTTTAATATGGCAGGCTGGCGTGTAGGGATGGTTTTCGGTAATAGTGAACATATAAATGCTGTTTTAAAGGTGAAAAGTAATATGGATTCCGGCATGTTCTACGGTATTCAAAAAGGGGCCATAGCGGCTTTAAACAGCAGTGAATCATGGTTTAGCGAATTGAATAAGGTGTATAATGAGCGGAGGGAATTAATGTTCGCATTGGCCGATAAGTTAAATTGTGCCTATGATAAAAATTCGGTAGGGATGTTCGTATGGGCCAAATTGCCCTCCGGAGTTTTGTCTTCTGAGAAATTTATCGACTCGGTGCTTTATGACAAGAACATTTTTATTACCCCTGGGACAATTTTTGGTTCTAACGGAGAGGGGTATATTCGCTTCTCTTTATGTGTTACAGCCGAAAAGATTCAGGAAGCGATAGATAGGTTTTGAAAAAATGAAAAATCGAGATGGTTTAATGGCCATATTTTGGAATGGGGTCGAGGTAATTTTATAGTTAATCGATAATAATTGAAATTCCTGATTTTTAGTGGGTATATTGTAGTTGTTCTGCTAATTGGGAACTAATGATTAGATAGTATGAATGTATTTGTAATCGGTATCGGATTAATTGGAGGGTCTTTGGTCAAGGATATTAAACGCAACCGGCCGGACACCAAAATTTACGGAATAGATGCCAATGAGGGTCACTTGGATGAGGCCTTGTCATTATCTCTGATCGATGAAAAGTCGGACTATGGTCAACTTCATTTGGCCGATTTTGTGATTGTGAGTATTCCCGTGGATGTTATGGTTCGGGAATTGCCTAAAATATTGGATGCCGTAAATGATGATGCTGTAGTACTGGATGCCGGATCCACGAAGTCATTAATTTGCAGAGTAGTGGAAAATCATTCTAAAAGAAGAAATTTTTTGGCTTGTCACCCGATTGCCGGAACCGAATTTTCCGGACCTTCTGCGGCCATTGAAGGCTTGTTTATGGGGAAGACGAATATCATATGTGAAATAGAGAAAACAGCCTTTAAATTACAGGAAAGGGCGCTGGAGCTTTTTCAACAATTGGGTATGCGGATACGATATATGAACCCGGAGGCTCATGATAAACATATTGCCTATGTTTCACATTTGTCACACATAAGTTCTTTTATGTTGGGAAAGACGGTTATTGAGAAAGAAAGGAATGAACGTGATATTTTTGACATGGCCGGAAGTGGTTTTGAAAGCACTGTGAGGTTGGCCAAAAGCTCACCAGCTATGTGGACCCCGATTTTTAAGCAAAATAAGGAAAATGTAGTTGAGACCTTGGGAGAATATATTCAAAATTTAAAGGAGTTTAAAGCAATGTTGGTTGCGGATGATTATGAAGGCATATTTAATGAAATGAACAGTACAAATAAAATAAAGGAAATATTAAACGGAATACCACTTAACAAAAAATAGAGTATAGAAATGGAAAATTCAAAACAAATGAGAACATGGTTGGACGATATGAAATTGGACCATCCGTTAGTAATTGCCGGGCCTTGTAGTGCGGAAACAGAGGAGCAGGTGCTTCGAATTGCCAATGAGTTAAAAGATACCGATGTAAATTACTATCGTGCAGGTATCTGGAAGCCAAGAACACGTCCTGGAATGTTTGAAGGAGTGGGAGCTTTAGGTTTAAAGTGGTTGCAAAAAGTTAAGTCGGAGACCGGAATGAAGACCTGTACCGAGGTTGCAAATGCTGCCCATGTAAAGTTGGCATTGGAACATGACGTGGATTTATTGTGGATCGGTGCCCGTTCAACGGTAAGTCCGTTTATTATGCAAGAAATTGCAGATGCTTTAGAGGGAACAGATAAGATTGTTTTGGTAAAGAATCCGGTAAATCCCGATTTGGCATTATGGCTTGGTGGAATTGAAAGATTGTATACTGCCGGAATTAAAAATTTAGGAGCCATACATAGGGGTTTCTCTACGTACGAAAAAACAAAATATAGGAACATCCCTGAGTGGCAATTGGCCATTGAATTTCAAAATAAATTTCCAGATCTACCTTTAATCAATGATCCTTCGCACATAACGGGAAATAGGGAAATGATTTTTGATGTTTCCCAAACCGCCTTGGATCTTAATTTTGATGGTTTGATGATTGAGACTCATTTTGATCCGGATAATGCGTGGAGTGATGCTGCACAACAGGTAACTCCATCTAAATTGATCCAGATTATGAGAGATCTGAAAATTAGAAAAGAATCCGATTCGGAAGCAGAGTACACTAGTCAACTTAGTAATCTAAGGGCGCAAATAGATGTCCTTGATAGCCAGTTGATCGAAATGCTTGGGAAGAGAATGAAAATATCCGATGGTATAGGTGCATTAAAAAAGCAGAAAAACGTTGCTGTATTGCAAAGCAATCGCTGGAATGCTATTTTGGGTAATATGATTTTGGAAGGTGAAGCTAAGGGTTTAAGTGAGGAATTTGTTTTAAAAATGTTTAAGGCAATTCACCAAGAATCCATTAATCACCAAGAGAAAATAATTAACTCATAAACTATTTTATTGGTAGACCGTTTAAACCACGCCATTAGGCGTGGTTTTTTTGTTTAATGGATTGTATTTTTATACTGGATATCGTTTGGTCATCACGTGAAATTAAAGCCTTGGACCTACAAAGAGATACTCATGTTTAGGGTACGAAATTGATTGTTGGCCTGTTAAAAAGTTAATTGTTTCATTAAATGAGTGTAACAAATGGACTTTTGTTTCATCTTTACCAAGAAAATGGATTGACTAGTCTATTGTTTCCCCAAATTTTAACGGAAAAATTTAATAACAAAAATTTAAGGATGATGAAAAATGTTTTGCTAATAGGATTCCTTTGCATATCACTTCTAGGGTTTTCGCAAAGAACAGTAGATAAATCCGTAGGTGATTTTAATGAGGTGAAAGTTTATGATTTAATAGAAGTTAACCTTATTAAATCGGAAGAAAATAGAGTTTTGGTAAAAGGGGACAATGTTGA
Source organism: Arenibacter sp. F26102 (assembly GCF_023015865.1). GTDB lineage: Bacteria > Bacteroidota > Bacteroidia > Flavobacteriales > Flavobacteriaceae > Arenibacter. The sequence goes on from NZ_JALKBC010000017.1 coordinate 50,678, forward strand.
CGATATACAAATTGTTAATAAGAATGGAGTCCTTAAGATAAAAATGGAACTGGATAAAAAGTTTCACGGGGAAAATACCTTTGTAGAGGTGTATTTTAAAAATATAGATTTAATCGATGGGAATGAGGGAGCAAGAATTACGGTCAACGAAACCTTAAGCCAAGAAAAGGTAGAATTAAAAACCCAGGAAGGTGCTAAAATAAAAGTGGGATTGGATGTGCACCAATTAATCGTTAGATGTGTTACCGGCGGTAATGTTGAGGCCTCTGGAAAGACTATAAATCAAGAGGTCGTCCTAAATACTGGAGGAGTTTTTGAGGGCAAACCGCTTCTAAGTGAGAAGGCCAGTGTTAAAATAACTGCTGCCGGTGAAGCGGCGATGTTTGCTTCGGAGGCAATAGATATAAATATTAAAGCTGGTGGGGATGTATATGTTTATGGAAATCCAAAAGAGGTAAATAAGAATACGTTTGCCGGAGGAAGGGTGAAAATTATGGAATAGTATTGCTTTAGGGTAAAAGGAGACTTTCTGGAATTAGATTGTGTCCAAATATATTACTTTAAACACTGAACCCTACCAATTGGCAGGGTTCAGTGTTTTTTTATTTTTTTGACAATGAAGATTACTTCTTAAATATGTAACGTGTTATAAAAATTCCTTGGCCATCATCCTTGCCGCTATCACTTTCAACTGCGCTGGTAACAAAGGCCAATTCCCATCCTTCGGCGACCATGGCATTTATTTTTGACGATATTAAAGCGTCGTTGGCAGCAATATTTTGGAATCTAATTCCTCCAATATTGTAAAAATTCAAAAGTTTGGTTTCTTCAAAATTCTTCACCTGAATATCCCCGCGGTCAGATTTATTTCTACCGTTATCTTCATCGGTTTGTTCGCTGGTAAACTCTTTGTAATCCCTGTCCTCTGTTGCACTAATGATCCCGGATCTCCCTAGACCACTCGGAACAATGGATTCTACACTGGTGATTACTTTAAATTGTTGGGCATTTACCTCCATTACTGTAGCAAAAACAAGGCAGGTAATAATTATAAATTTTTTCATATTCGTGTTTTTTTATGGTCTAAAGTTGATTAACAGCGATCAATTTTAAAAGCTAGTATAAAACTAAAGTTGTTTCTTTGTAGGTAAATCTGTCAGAAGTCGTTAATGGAAGGAACTGTATATAAATCTACTGGAAGTTGGTATAGTGTAAAAACTGCCGATGGAGCATTTTACGAATGTCGGATTAAGGGGAAATTTCGCCTTAAGGGGATAAAGAGTACCAATCCTGTATCCGTGGGCGATAGGGTGGTGTTTGATGTAGATGGGCCAGCTGAGAATTTTCAAGGTATTATTACCGAAATTAAGGATAGGAAAAATTACATTATTAGAAAATCGGTAAACCTATCTAAGCAAACCCATATAATCGCAGCTAATTTGGACCAGGTTTTCCTAATTGTAACCTTAAATAATCCGCCCACTTTTACGAGTTTTATAGATCGGTTTTTGGTGACATCAGAGGCATACCACATTCCTGCTGTCTTACTTTTTAATAAAATAGATACTTATAGTGAGGAAGAACTGGATGAGATTAAGTATTTGGCAAACCTATATAGGGAGGTTGGATACACCTGTATCGGGATATCTGCCAAAACCGGAAAAAATGTGGGACAGGTAAAGGAATTGATGGTGGGGAAAACAAGTATGTTTTCCGGACATTCCGGAGTGGGTAAATCTACTTTGGTCAATGCCATAGAGCCACAATTGGATTTAAAAACTAAAACAATTTCCTCCCAACATATGCAGGGTCAACATACTACAACTTTCGCGGAAATGTTCGATTTGGAATTCGGGGCTAAAATAATTGATACCCCTGGTATCAAAGGGTTCGGGATTGTAGATATGGAAAAGGAGGAAATAGGGGATTATTTTCCTGAATTTTTCAAGTTGAAGGGCGAGTGCAAGTTTAATAATTGCCTGCATTTGGACGAACCTCATTGTGCGGTAAAAAAAGCATTGGACAATAATGAGGTGGCTTGGAGCCGATATAAAAGTTATGTGCAGATGATAAGTGGGGAACAAGAGCACTATAGGGTGGACATTTACGGGGAAAAATAATGCGTGCAACAATACAAAGGGTGGCCACTGCCAGTGTAAAGGTGGATCGGAAAATTATTTCAGAAATTTCGAACGGGCTACTTATATTTTTGGGCATTGAGGAGGCTGATGCCGAGGAGGATATAAAGTGGCTTTCCAATAAGATAGCAAATCTGAGAATTTTTAATGATGCGCAGGATGTAATGAATTTGTCCCTTCTTCAGGTAAATGGTGAGGCATTGGTGATAAGTCAGTTTACGCTTCACGCCTCCACAAAAAAGGGAAATAGGCCAAGTTATATAAAAGCCGCAAAACCAGATATAGCAGTTCCGTTATATGAAAGTTTTGTAACACAGTTAGAAAAAGATCTTGGGAAGAAGGTGGGAACAGGAATTTTTGGGGCTGATATGAAAGTGGCCTTGCTAAATGATGGACCGGTTACTATTCAAATAGATACAAAAAACAAGGAATAATGAACATAGAAAATGCACAGGTAGCTGTAGACGAATGGATCAAGGCCCATGGGGTGCGATATTTTAACGAGCTTACCAATATGGCCCAATTAACAGAGGAAGTGGGGGAGGTGGCCCGTATTATAGCCAGACGTTATGGTGAGCAAAGCGAAAAGGAGTCGGACAAGAATAAGGATCTAGGGGAAGAATTGGCAGATGTACTATTTGTAGTCCTATGTTTGGCCAATCAGACCGGAATAAACTTACAGGAGTCTTTTGATAAGAAATTAAACCTTAAGACCAAACGCGATCATGATCGCCACCACAACAATAAAAAGCTGAAATAGTGCTATATTTGTCGTTTGTTTTTGTGCATTCATTTAAAAACAATTAATTAAGCAAATAAGTCTAAAAAATTCCATATAAATTGAAGCTACATTTATCTGCCCCTTCGCAAACCCTGATAAAATCTGAAGTAAAAATCACGGGATCTAAAAGTGAATCCAATAGGTTGTTGTTATTACAGGCCTTGTTTCCCAATATAAAAATCAATAACCTTTCCAATTCCGACGATGCAGAAGTAATGCAAAAAGGGTTGCTTATTGGTAACGGGGAAGTGGACATTCACCATGCGGGTACTGCCATGCGTTTTTTAACAGCTTATTTTGCGTCACAGGAAAACAAAGAAGTTACCCTAACGGGATCTAAACGAATGACCGAAAGACCAATAAAAGTATTGGTAGAGGCATTGCGTAGTTTGGGTGCTGAGATTAACTATGTAAATAATGAGGGTTATCCACCAATAAGTATTAAGGGCAAAAAACTGTTGAAGCATAAGGTAAGCTTGCCTGCAGATATTAGTAGCCAATATATATCAGCATTACTTTTAATAGCGCCAAGCCTTGAAAATGGCCTGGAATTGGAATTGGTTGGTAAGATTACTTCGGTGCCTTATATAAAAATGACCTTGGGCCTGCTTTCGCAAATTGGGGTAGTCAGTTCTTTTGTAGGGAATACGATCAAGGTGTCGCCAAAAACCACAGTTGAACCTTCTACTCAAGTTGTGGAATCGGATTGGAGTTCTGCATCATATTTTTATAGTATTGTAGCAATGTGCGATATTGGTACTGAAATTTCTTTAACGGCCTATAACAGGAATAGCCTTCAAGGGGATAGTGTGCTTAAGGAAATTTATAAGGATTTTGGGGTGGAAACAAGCTTTCAAGACCATCAGGTTATCTTGAGAAAGACGGCAAATCCCAAAAATACCACCTTTAATTTTGAGCTTGCAAATGCACCTGATATAGCACAAACCATTGCTGTAACCTGTTTCGGTTTGGGCGTAGGTTGCCATATGACAGGTCTACATACCCTTAAAATTAAGGAAACAGACCGATTGGAAGCCTTAAAGACTGAATTGACCAAGTTGGGCGCTCCTATATCGGTGACCGATAAAACACTGACTCTGGAGCCTTCCAAAAAAATTAAAGGGGAAATTGCCATAGATACCTATAATGACCATAGAATGGCTATGGCTTTTGCTCCACTTGCCCTGAAAACATCACTGTTTGTCAACGATGCGGAAGTGGTTTCCAAATCGTACCCTGACTTTTGGGAGGACATGAAAAATTTAAAATTTAAGGTGCAAACCGTCTGATTTTTATTTAAATGGGGTTTTACTTGACATCGCCCCTTGCATCGTCGTATATTTGCAGCCGCTAAACATGAATCTAAAATTTAAGGAATATACTAAATGAAATTATCGCACTTCAATTTTGAACTTCCAAACGAATTATTGGCAGAGTATCCAGCAGAGAATAGAGATGAGTCCAAATTAATGGTCGTTCACAGAGATACGGGTAAAATTGAGCACAAAATGTTCAAGGATCTTATTAACTATTTTGATGAGGGCGATGTAATGGTGCTTAACAATACCAAGGTTTTTCCTGCAAGACTATATGGTAATAAAGAAAAGACAGGGGCCAGAATAGAGGTATTTTTATTACGTGAATTAAATGAGGAGCAACGTCTTTGGGATGTTTTGGTAGATCCTGCGCGTAAAATAAGAATTGGAAATAAACTTTATTTCGGTGATGACGAAACTTTGGTTGCCGAGGTAATAGATAACACAACCTCTAGAGGAAGAACATTAAGGTTCCTTTACGATGGTTCTTATACCGATTTTAGAAGAAAATTAAAAGAACTTGGAGAAACTCCTTTGCCTAAGTATATTAAGCGAAAGGTAGAGGCCGAGGATGAAAAAAGATATCAAACCATTTATGCCAAACATGAGGGTGCAGTAGCTGCTCCTACAGCCGGTTTGCATTTTTCCAAACATTTGTTGAAAAGATTGGAGATCAAAGGAATCGATTTTGCGGAGGTAACCTTGCATGTAGGCCTTGGGACTTTCAATCCTGTTGAGGTAGAAGATCTTTCCAAGCACAAGATGGATAGTGAAGAATTGATCATAGATGAAAAGGCAACCGAAATTGTAAATTCAGCTAAAGTTAAGAAACGTAGAATATGTGCCGTAGGTACTACCGCTATGAGGGCTTTGGAAAGTGCAGTGTCTTCCAAGCAGACTTTAAATACGTTTGACGGTTGGACTAACAAGTTTGTTTTTCCTCCATACGATTTTAGTATTGCAAATGCCATGGTGACCAATTTTCACCTGCCAAAATCTACCCTATTAATGATGGTTTCGGCCTTTATGGGGCATGACTTAATGAAGAAGGCGTATAAGGAAGCAATTTTGGAAGGATATAAGTTTTATTCTTACGGTGATGCCATGTTGATTATATAGGTATCCAAAATATTATCTAAATCCCGTCAGTAACACAGATAATTCTGTATTGGCGGGATTTTTTTATAGAATCAATTATCTTTAGGAAGTGGAAATCGCAAAAAACAAAAGAGATATAAGAGCGTTTACCAAGGAACAACTTAGGTCGTTCTTTGTAACCCAGGGTGACAAAGCCTTTAGGGGTAACCAGGTCTATGAATGGTTGTGGCAAAAATCGGCCCATACCTTCGAGGACATGACCAATATCTCCAAGGAAACAAGGCAAATGCTGGAGGATAATTTTGTGATCAACCATATAAAGGTAGATCAAATGCAACGCAGTAGCGACGGAACCATTAAGAATGCCGTTCGACTACACGATGATCTTATTGTGGAATCCGTTTTGATTCCTACCAAAACCAGGACTACTGCCTGCGTATCCAGTCAGGTGGGTTGTAGTTTGGATTGTAAATTTTGTGCCACAGCCCGATTAAAACGGATGCGAAATTTAAATCCGGATGAGATTTATGATCAAGTGGTGGCCATTGACAATGAAAGTAGGCTGTATTTTGATCGTCCATTGAGCAATATTGTTTTTATGGGTATGGGAGAGCCTTTAATGAATTATAACAATGTACTTAAGGCCATAGATAAGATTACCTCGCCGGAAGGATTGGGGATGTCCCCTAAACGCATTATAGTGTCTACCTCAGGAGTGCCAAAGATGATACGAAAAATGGCCGATGAGCAGGTGAAGTTTAAGCTGGCGGTATCCTTGCATTCCGCTATTGATGAAATCCGGACTTCTATTATGCCGTTTAATGCGAAATTTACTTTAGCCGATCTCCGTGAGTCCCTTGAATATTGGTATCTAAAAACAAAGAGTAGGATAACCTATGAATACGTGGTTTGGGACGGAATTAACGATACCCAAAAAGATGCAAATGCTTTGGTGGATTTCTGCAGGTTTGCTCCGTCCAAGGTTAATTTAATTGAATATAACCCCATTGACGACGGAGAATTTCAACAAGCAAAAAACGCTGCCATTGAAATGTACGTTAGTACCTTGGAGAAAAATGGCATTACCGTTACGGTAAGGCGATCTAGGGGCAAGGATATTGACGCTGCCTGTGGACAATTGGCAAATAAATCCTAAATAAGCCTTGTCCAAAGGACTGTAGGCAAAGCGGAGTCAAATTCCAAACACAAATTCGCTAAAAATTATAAATTACGGTTACATTACCATTATCGGCTGGTGATTACTATGTTTTTTTGCCTAATTTTACGCAACTGAACAAGCAATCCAAAACAGTCTAATCTATCCCTTGAAAATTGTATCCCAAATAAAGGAACCGATTAATCAGGAAATGGAACTTTTTGAAAAAAAGTTTTATGAATCCATGTCTTCCAAGGTTGCCCTTTTAAATAGAATTACGTACTATATCGTTAACCGAAAAGGGAAGCAGATGCGGCCCATGTTCGTATTTCTAACCGCCAAACTTCTGAACAAAGGACAGGTCAACGAAAGGACTTATAGAGGGGCGTCGGTAATTGAATTGATACATACGGCTACCCTAGTCCATGATGATGTGGTGGATGATAGTAACAAGCGACGAGGCTTTTTTTCGGTAAATGCTTTGTGGAAAAACAAAATCGCAGTTTTGGTAGGGGATTATTTGCTTTCCAAAGGGCTGCTGTTGTCAATAGATAACGGAGATTTTGATCTTCTTAAAATTATTTCCGTCGCTGTACGTGAAATGAGTGAGGGAGAATTGCTGCAAATAGAAAAGGCCAGGCGACTGGATATTACCGAGGAGGTGTATTACGATATTATTAGGCAGAAAACAGCAACCTTAATTGCTGCCTGTTGTAGTCTAGGGGCATGCTCCGTTAAGCCCAATTCCCCGGATGTGGAGACTTTTAGGAAATTCGGCGAGCTAATAGGTATGGCCTTCCAGATCAAGGATGATTTGTTCGATTACGGGGAAGAGAGAATTGGCAAACCTACAGGGATCGATATCAAGGAACAAAAAATGACCTTGCCGTTGATTTTTGTACTCAATAAATGTTCCAAAGCAGAAAAAAAGTGGTTGATCAATTCTATTAAGAATCACAACAAAGATAAAAAGAGGGTCAAGGAAGTTATTGCCTTTGTAAAGGAAAACGGAGGCCTTGAATATGCCGTGAAAAAGATGCTAGCCTATAAGGAGGAGGCATTGACCTTATTGGCGACGTACCCGGATTCAGAATATAGGAGTTCACTGGAACTTATGGTGAACTATGTGGTCGATCGAAAGAAGTAAATTTACTCTAGTGTACATTAAACATAATCGTTTTATTCATAACTGTAGGTGACCATGATGTAATTGAAGTCGTCTATCTTAATAACGAACAAACTTCAGGGATCTGAAAATAATTTCTATAGATCACGTTTGGGAGTATTAGGTTGTACGGGCTTTTTAGAATGTAATTTACCATATTTCCTCTCTGGGAAAGCGCTTCGAATTATAATAAATGGATGGAATTTAAATCTTATTAATAGATTTTTCAATCTTCGATACTTTGTTTCATTTCCTCAGTAAATTCATCCTCAAAATAGGTTCCTTTACAGTGCGAACAGCTTATTGTGGTAGAAGTGCCCACTCTAAAAAGGGAAATCCAGAACAAGTGGAAATAAGTCGTACTTGTAACCCTGGTCAAAGTTCCCTTATTTTCACAATAGGGACATACAACATTTGGTAACGATTTTGAAATTGTTTTTCCCGGTTTTGTTCCTAGAAATAATATCATTTTCTATTAGTTTATACTTCTGAATGAGAATCGCAATTTAATTAATATTTCTCTGATATGGATGGCCTTTCCTTTTTCCAACAGGCCATAAAGTACTATCTTTAGCCTGCAAAAAATTTAAAGATTGATTACAAAATCTACCATAGACAAAGTATACGAGACAGCCCGTTTAGAGGAGGTGATCGGGGATTTTGTGCAACTAAAGAAATCAGGCTCCAACTTTAAGGGCTTAAGTCCGTTTACCGATGAGCGCAGCCCCAGTTTCATGGTCTCCCCGGTAAAACAAATATGGAAGGATTTTAGTAGTGGAAAGGGAGGGAACGTTGTGGCCTTCCTAATGGAGCATGAACATTTTTCCTATCCGGAGGCCATTAAATATTTGGCAAGGAAATACAATATTGAAATAGAGGAAACAGAGCAGAGCAATGAACAAAAGGAGCAGACCAATGAAAGGGAGAGTATGTATCTGGTTTCTGAATATGCCCAAAAATATTTCTCGGAAGTTTTATGGGAAAGGGAACAGGGAAAGGCTATTGGATTAAGTTATTTTAAGGAGCGTGGTTTTACAGATGATACTATTAAAAAGTTTGATTTGGGCTATTGCCTGGATCAGTGGGACGGCTTTACCAAAGCGGCCTTATCCAAGGGGTATCAATTAAACTATTTGGAAAAAACGGGACTTACTATTGTAAAGGATGATGCTGCCAATCCCGGACAGAATAAGACCTTTGACCGTTTTAAAGGTCGTGTAATGTTTCCCATACACAGTATGAGTGGAAGGGTTTTGGGCTTTGGAGGTCGGATTTTGACAAATGATAAGAAAGCGGCCAAATACTTAAATTCTCCAGAAAGTGATATTTACCATAAAAGCAAGGTGCTTTATGGTATTTACTTTGCCAAACAAGCCATTGCCAAGGAAGACAATTGTTATTTGGTAGAAGGGTATACAGATGTTATCCAGATGTACCAACGGGGTATACACAATGTAGTGTCTTCTAGTGGAACGGCGTTGACCTCGGATCAGATAAGATTGATAAATAGGCTTACAAAGAATATTACGGTTTTATTTGATGGGGATGCGGCCGGATTGCGGGCATCACTTAGAGGGATAGACCTTATTCTGGAGCAAGGGATGAACGTAAAGGTGTGCACTTTCCCTGAGGGGGAAGACCCTGATAGTTTCTCCAAGACCAATGATTATGAGGATGTGGTGCTCTATTTACAGGAGAATTCGAAGGACTTTATTCAGTTCAAGGCCTCTTTATTGGTTGAGGAATCCGCCAACGACCCAATTAAAAGAGCGGACACGGTAAGGGATATTGTAAATAGTATATCTAAGATTCCAGATCGGATACAAAAGGAAATCTATATACAGGAGTGCGCTCAGATCATGAATATTTCCGAAGCGGTCCTGTTCAATACTTTGGCACAGATAGGAAAAAAGGATGTTGCAGATTCCAACAAAAAGGTAAAACAGGAACAACAGGCCTTTGATGTGGTTAAGAACGAACCTTTACGGCAGAAGGTGGATGTGCAATATGAACTGGAGCGTAAGATTATAGAGATGTTGTTGCTTTATGGTGATTTGGAACAAAAATTTGAGGATTTGGTACTAAAGGAAAACCAAAAAGGCGACTTGGAACTGGAGCCGGAATCCTTGGATGCCAAGGTGTACGAAAAAATTTATCTAGACCTTCAAGATGATGAAATTGAGTTGGCCAATGAGCAGTTCAGAAATATCTATTATAAAATAATGGAAGACCTTAATGAGAAGGAAAATTTTTCGATTACTACCTTTATTGCCGGTTTGAATCAAGAATTGGCGTCGGAAATATCTTCTATATTAATGGAGGAAGAGAAATATGCCCTACATCAATGGGAGCGAAAGGATATATATCCCAAAGATAAAAAAGTAGGAATTTCCCAGTTGGTGAGCGAAACTATTTTAACTCTTAGATGTTATTTGATAAAGAAAAGGATAGGCTCCCTTCAGGAGGATACATTAAATAAGAATGAAGGGAATCATGAGGCATTGGAGGAGATAATGAACTATATTCAGCTTAACGTTCTGCTGAACAAAAAACTGAATAGGGTTCTTTCTTAGGAATTCAGGTAAATGGCCTTAAAAAAAGACCGCATCCCATTTTAATAGGGATGCGGTCTTTTTTTTGGATATTATACTATGCTCTAGGTTAACTTAATACAGTTCCAAGGCCTTGGCTTGCTGTAATAAATCCACTAGGTTGTCTACATTTAATTTACGCATTAAACGCGCTTTGTAGGTACTAACCGTTTTTTCGTTCAAATCCAATCCTTGCGCCACTTCCTTGTTGCGTTTTCCACTGGCCAACAATTTAAGGACTTCAACTTCCCTTGTAGAGAGTTTTCTAAAGAACCTTCTTGGTTTTTGTGTTCCTTCATCAAAAGCAAGACGTTGTGCCAGTTCGTTGGTAATGAACATATTGCCTTCGCTAACTTTTCTAATGGCACTTATAATGTAGTCTATCTCTGAAGTCTTGGATAGGTAGCCAAAAGCTCCAGCTCTTATGGTACTTAATGCATAAACATCTTCCGATTGTCCACTATAGATCAACACCCGTATATTTGGGTACTGCTTTTTAATTTTTCTAAGGGTTGCAATGCCATTAATTTCAGGAATGTCCATTTCCAGAAGAATAACGTCTGGGGTGAAAATTTCCAGCTTATTAAATAATTCCGTGGTAGTAGATGCATCGGCTATAACTTCAATATCTGAAACAGGGTTCAAGACTTGTTGTACGCCCATCCGAACAATAGGATGATTATCAGCAATTAAAATTTTGATCATTTTAGGTTATTTTTCTAGATTTCAACATCAATAATCATGTCTAAAATACTGACATGCAATGTAGGGTTAAAATATCTAATTCGATAAGCAAAGCTTCATTTTTTTATTCAAAACCAAAAATTTTTGCATATTTTTTCGTTTTAATCACTTGGTTCTTAGGTGAGAGGTTCATTTTAATGAATTTGGAATTTCACAAACAGGTATTGGGAGCATTTTATGTTTGTTGGCGCGGTTAAATTTATTGTATATCTGAAAAACCTCTTTTTGTCTATCAGAAAAATCCGTATCCGCTTTACCTTCATCCTGCATTTGCATGGCCCATTCCAATTCTGGATATGATGCCCCTATTTGATCTTCGTCCGTTCTGTCATCTCCCCATAATCCATCTGTAGGAGCTGCCTTTATTATATCTTCGTTAATCCCCAAGACTTTTGCAATTTCATATACTTCGGTTTTTAACAAATCGGCGATCGGACTTAGGTCTACACCGCCATCCCCATATTTGGTGTAGAACCCTACCCCAAAATCTTCTACCTTATTACCGGTTCCTGCTACCAGTAGTTTGTTCAATGCGGCAAAGTAATATAATGTGGTCATTCTTAACCGTGCTCGGGTGTTGGCCAGGGACATAAATCTATCCTCCTCATTTTCAACAGCCGGTAATGCATTTACCAAACTATCGAAAGTTGGTGTAAGGTCTACTAGTTGTCTGTCAACATTTTGGTAATTGGCCTTTAGCCAGTTAATATGGTTGGATGCGCGTGTAACTTGGCTGGCTGCCTGATGTATGGGCATTTCCAGACATAAAAGTTGTAGGCCAGTTTTGGCACATAAGGTTGAGGTTACCGCAGAATCTATGCCTCCCGAAATTCCTATTGTAAATCCTTTTATATTTGCTTTGGTGGCATAATCCTGCAACCAGTTAACAATGTGGTCTATTACTTTTTCGGTCTGCATCTGAACAATTTATAAGGTTTAAAAACTTAACTTTGCACGGTAAAAATAAAGCCTAGATATTAAAAATTAAAACATTAACCGAATTACTTTAGCATGCGAAAGGCCATATTCCTCATTTTTCTCCCAATTATTATTTTTTGCAGTTGTGAGGGTAGCGATAAAGTGGCCGATGAGGTCGCTAAAATAAATGTAGATTTAAAGGTTTTTAGGTTCGACAGGGAGTTTGCCCAAGCACAGCCTAAGGATATACCTTTTTTGAAAAAAGAATACCCTTATCTTTTTCCTGTCCATTATTCTGATAGCATCTGGATTGCTAAATTACAGGACACTGTGCAGATAGAAGTTCTTGATGAAGTTGGCAAATCTTTCCCCGGCTTTGATAAGGAACAGGAAAATCTTGAACTTTTGTTTAAGCATATTAGGTATTATTTTCCTAATTATAAAGTCCCTAAGGTGGTTACAGTGACTTCGGATGTGGATTATAACAATAGAATTATTCTTACGGATAGCTTACTTCTTATTGGTCTTGATAATTATTTAGGAGCATCCCATAAGTTTTATCAAGGTATTTCCAAATATATTGCCAATGATTTGGATGAGCAATATATGATACGTGACATTGCAAGTGCGTTTGCTAAGACCGTGGTGCCCTCACCTCGGGACCGTACCTTTTTATCACAACTTATTTACTATGGCAAAGAGCTGTATTTAATGGAAAAGCTTATGCCTCAAAATACCGATGCCGTAACTATGGGCTATGCCCCTGATGAACTGGAATGGGCCAATGCAAATGAGGAACAGATTTGGCGGTATTTTATTGAGCGCGAATTATTGTATAGTACCAATAGTAAATTGGGGCCGCGTTTTTTAGATCCAGCTCCTTTTTCAAAATTTGAATTGGAACTTGATAATGAGTCACCAGGTAAAATTGGGAGATATTTAGGTTGGCAAATAGTAAAGGCATTTATGGATAATAATAATATCACATTACAGGAAATGTTAACTGTGCCGGAAGAAGAGCTGTTTAAAAGATCGGGATATAAACCCAGAAAGCTATAAAAGATCAAACATATCAAAAATAAAATAATGGCGAAACTACATACATCAGAAATTACGTTAAAGGTTGGATTGGATGAAAATAGGGTTCCTGAGGAATTAACGTGGTCTGCCCAAGATGGCGGTATAGATAATGAAAAAGCCAAGGCAATGTTATTGTCTGTTTGGGATAGTGAAAACCAGGAATCTCTGAAGATTGATTTATGGACCAAAGATATGCCCGTTGATGAAATGAAAATTTTCTTTCATCAGACATTGGTTTCCTTGTCCGATACCTTTATGAAGGCAACACAAGATGAAAAAATGACAGCAACCATGAAAGATTTCTGCGATTATTTTGCCGAAAAACTTGAGTTGAAAAAATAGTTACTTCTGCGATTTTTGTTCTCTCTGCCTTGCATTTTGAGCTTCCGTTAAGTATTGTTGTTGTTTACCGACAAACTTAATAATAGGAACTTTTAGCATATTGTTATGGATGGTACTGGGGTAGATCGACTTGTTTTTGTGTATAATGCCAAATCGGGTATAGGTAATGCGTTGTTAGGTAGTGCTCACAAAATTTTAAGTCCTGGCTCATACGATTGTAATTTATGCGCGATAACCTTTGGTGTTTTTTCTGAAAATAAAAAATGGAAAGCATTTAGGCGGCAATTCGATTTAGAAATGGAATTTCTTCATCTGGATGAGTTTATGGAAAGATATCCAAACGAAAATTATTCTAACCGGGACTTTCCAAAAGTGTTTGTTTCAAAAAATGGCAAACTGGCAGGGTTTCTTAAAAAAGCAGAGATAAATGCTATGAAGAATCAGGAAGATTTAATATTGGGAGTTCAGGAAAAATTTGCACAAAAAAACGCAATATGAATTTTAATCAAGTCCTAGTGTGCTTCTTTGAAGAAATTAGTATTTAACTCATCAATATAGCCAAGCAGTTCTTCTTGGCCCATTCCGTTTGTGGAGGAGGTCACAAAATAAAGTGGAGCCTCTTCCCAAACTCCGTCCAATAATCCCTTAATATAGGCGCTAACGTGGTTTTCTATGGCCTTTGGTTTCAATTTGTCGGCCTTGGTGAAAATCATGCAAAACGGGATCTGGTTTTCCCCCATCCATTCCAAAAATTCCAAATCCACTTTTTGGGGTTCGTGCCTAATATCGATCAAAACAAAGGCACATACCAATTGCTGGCGCTCAATAAAGTAGTCGGTAATATATTTCTGAAAGGTTTTTTTGTCTTTTTTGGAAACACGGGCATACCCATAACCAGGTAAATCTACCAAAAACCAATTTTCATTGATTTTAAAATGATTTATGAGTTGAGTCTTTCCTGGGCGGCCAGATGTTTTGGCCAAACCTTTCCTTTGGGTAAGCATATTGATCAAAGATGATTTTCCCACATTGGAACGGCCAATAAAGGCATATTCCGGCAAATGGTCCTTTGGGCAATTTGTTACGTTGGAATTGCTCATGACAAAGTCGGCCGACTTTATTTTCATTTGTTTGCTATTAAAGTATTATTAGTATTGACTCCAGGTTACAAATTTCGTTTCTCCAACCAAGCATCAAGGACAGTGTTGAACTCCAGGGGGTGCTCCATCATTGGTGCATGTCCGCATTTATCGATCCAAAATAAATCGGAATCAGGGAGAAGAGAATGAAATTCCTCAGCCACGTTTGGTGGGGTAACACTATCGTTTTTGCCCCATATAATGCAAGTGGGGGTCAACATATGTGGTAAATCCTTGGACATGTTGTGCCTTATGGCACTTTTAGCAATGGATAAGGTCTTTACTAATTTTATGCGGTCATTAACTGTAGCAAAAACTTCATCCACAATTTCTTTGGTGGCTATTTCGGGGTCATAAAACACATCCTGTGCCTTTTTCTTTATAAATTCATAATCGCCACGCTTGGGATACCCGTCTCCCATTGCACTTTCGTATAGGCCAGAACTACCTGTTATGACCAGGGCCTTAACCATTTTTGGGTACAATTTGGTGTGAAGTAGTCCAATGTGTCCGCCCAAAGAATTGCCTAAAAGAATTACGTCTTTTAGTTCTTTGTGTTCTATAAACCGCTCCAAAAATTTGGCAAAGCTCTTTACGTTGGTCTTGAGCAATGGCATATCGTAAATCGGAAGTTCGGGTACCAATACCTTGTAGCCCTTGGGGGGGAAATGATTCATAACCCCGTGGAAATTGCTCAATCCACCCATGAGGCCGTGCAATATTATAATAGGTGTTCCTTCACCCATTTCAATGTAGCGGTATTTCCCCTCTTTAATTATCTTTTTTTCCATTAAGGATCCTTCTGGTCTTAGTTGACAAATATAGGCATTTCATTGTTATACAAGTATAGCCAAGTTTTTGGAAAGGCAATGGACAATGACATTTTTTTTGTTGAAAGAATTTTTAGGGGATAGTCCCAAAGAATTTTTTGAGGGGCATTTTGGGTGTCGTTTGTCGATAAAGTATGCATTTTATTAACAAAGTGGTATTTTGTGGTAAATTGTGGTAATAATTTCTATATATTTGAGTTATTAAATTAAAAACCAGCTACTTTAAGTGATAAGTTTCATTGGAACATATGATTGTAAGGCCGATTCTAAGGGAAGGGTAATGCTTCCTGTGGCGCTTAAAAATCAGATGTCACCCGTAATCAATGATGGTTTTGTCGTAAAGCGTTCGGTTTTTCAACCTTGTTTAGAACTGTATCCCATGGCGGAGTGGAATTTGCTGATGCAGAAAATGAACAAGAAGAATCGATTTAAGAAAAAGAACAACGATTTCATAAGAAGATTTTCTGCAGGAGTAAAGGTAGTTGAAATTGATGCTACGGGTAGGTTGTTGATTCCAAAAAATTTGGTGGATGTGGCGGGAATTGCTAAAGAAGTGGTCTTGAGTTCGGCAATCAACATTGTTGAAATCTGGGATAAGGATAGTTACGAAAAAGTATTGGAGGAAACGGCCGAGGACTTTGCGAGTCTGGCAGAAGAAGTAATGGGAGACGACGATGATGATATATCATAATCCAGTATTGTTGAAAGAATCCGTTGATGGATTGAATATAAAGCCTAATGGTGTTTATGTTGATGTGACTTTTGGGGGTGGCGGACATTCTAGGGAGATATTGAAAAGGCTTGGGGATGATGGAAGGCTCTTGGCATTTGATCAGGATGAGGATGCGTTGCAAAATGTTATTGATGATGGACGATTTCAGTTGATCAATGAAAACTTTAGATATATAAAGCAGTTTTTGAAGTTCTATGGCGTGAAGAAAGTAGATGGGATATTGGCCGATTTTGGAGTATCCTCCCATCAATTTGATCAGGCCGAAAGGGGTTTTTCAACCCGCTTTGATGCTGATTTGGATATGCGAATGAGCAAGAAAAACCAGGTATCGGCTTTTGACGTGGTTAATGTGTATGAGTTTGATGAGTTGAGTAGGGTGTTATTTCAGTATGGAGACCTGCGAAATGCAAATGCAATGGCAAAAACCATTATAGAGCGGAGGGAAGAGGATCCAATAAAAACTACCGATCAATTGAAGGAGGTGTTGGGTCAATATTTGCCCAAGCATCGGGAGCATAAAATACTGGCCCAGATATACCAGGCTATAAGGATAGAGGTGAACCAGGAAATACAGGTGATAAAGGAGTTTTTGTTGCAGGTTCCTGAACTATTGAATGAGGGGGGTAGGTTGAGTGTTATAAGTTATCATTCTTTGGAGGACAGGCTTGTTAAAAGGTATATAAGGGCAGGTCGGTTTGAAGGGGAGCCGGAAAAGGATTTTTATGGGAACATTAAGGTTCCCCTAAAAAAAGTTGGAGGATTGGTGGTACCATCAAAAGAGGAGATAAAAATTAATAATAGAGCCAGAAGCGCTAAGCTAAGGATCGCGGAGCGGGTTTAAATACGAATGAAAATTGCGAATTATCCTCCCTGGAGGTGTTTGTGATTATTAAGGTATAGTTGAATGATTTTTTAAGCAATGAGAAAAGGAATATTAGACATATTAAAGGGAAAGTTTTTGGTAAGCGGAGGTGCTCCAAAAAACTGGATGTTTATCATTTATGTTTCTTTCTTGGCAACAGTAATGATTGCCAGTTCCCACAGTGCTGATGGAAAAGTGCACAAAATTGCTGCTTTGGATGAGCAGGTTAAGGAGCTGAGAAGTGAGTTTGTGGATGTTCGTTCGGATATGCAGCATCTAAAGTTGGAATCCACTGTGTTAAGGATGTTGGAGCGGGATGCTTTGTTTCCTTCGGAGACTCCCCCAAAAAAAATTAAAGTTAAAACAGAAACAGAAGATTAGTGCCGGTAACAGAAAAAAACATATTGACCAGATTATATATTGTGGCGGGATTGCTATTCCTGTTCGCAATGGCTGTTTTGGTTAAATTGGTGAGTATTCAGATGGTGGAAGGGGATAAGTATCGAAAACTTGCCATGGATCGTACCGAGAAAATGTTCACCATTGCTCCCAAAAGAGGTAATCTTTATTCTGATGACGGCAGTTTGCTGGCTACTTCGGTTTCACGATATACCATACGTTTTGATGCTGAAACTGTAGGAAAGAAAGATTTTGAGGAGAATGTAAAGCCCTTGTCGGATGCATTGGCAAAATTGTTCGGTAAAACCACATCACATTATCAGCAATTACTAAGAAAGGCGAAAGCAAATAAGAACAGATATGCTTTGGTCGCTAGGAATTTGGACTATTCGGATTATATAGCTGTAAAACAATTTCCACTCTTTAATAAAGGTCCGTATAAAGGAGGTTTGATTATTGAGCAAAAAATTGTTCGTGAGCATCCCTTGGGTAAAATTGCGGAGAGAAGTGTGGGGTATGAAAGGGTAGATGAGAATGGATATTATACCAGGGTTGGTCTTGAAGGTGCCTTTGGTGAGTATTTAAGAGGGATAGAAGGTAAAAGGTTAAAACAAAAGATTGCCAAAGGCCAGTGGAAGCCTATTGGTTGGGATAACATTGTTGAGCCCCAAGATGGCTATGATGTTGTTTCCACCATCGATATCAACATACAGGATATTGCCCATCATGCTTTATTGGGGCAATTGGAAAAATATAATGCGGAACACGGTTGTGTAATTGTAATGGAAACCGAGACCGGGGAGATTAAAGCTATTTCCAACTTGGGTAGAACTACAGATGGTAAATATTACGAGCGATTAAATTATGCCATTGGGGAGTCGCACGAGCCTGGATCTACTTTTAAGCTAATGTCCATGGTCGTGGCCTTGGAGGATAAAGTAATTGATACCAATACGGTTATAGATACAGAAAAAGGCAATTATAAGGTCTATAACAGGACTGTTAGGGATTCTAAACATGGAGGTTACGGTAAGATAACGGCGGCTAAGGCATTTGAGGTCTCTTCCAATACTGCTTTTGCTAAAATCATCAATAATAATTATAAGGAAAATCCGGAAAAATTTGTAAACCGCCTAATGAATATGAACCTGCATAGGGAATTGGGGTTGCCGGTAAAAGGTGAGGGAACCCCTGTAATTCGCTATCCTGGGGATAAGGGTTGGTCAGGAGTTTCCTTGGCATGGATGTCCCATGGTTATGAAGTTTCATTAACCCCTTTGCAGACCTTAACATTTTATAATGCCATCGCCAATGATGGCGAGATGTTAAAGCCAAGACTTATAAAAGAGGTAAAAGAGTGGGATAAGACTATTCTTAAATTTGAAAAGGAGGTCATTAATCCGTCTATCTGCTCTAAGGAAACAGCGCATAAAGTGCAGCAATTGCTTAAAAATGTGGTAGAGAAAAAGCACGGAACCGGACATGGACTTTATTCGCCTAATTTTTCTATGGCGGGAAAGACCGGAACCACACAGAAAAATTATGTTTCCAAAGATCCTGAGGTGATGAAATACATCTCCACTTTCGCTGGTTACTTTCCTGCAGATGACCCCAAATATTCTTGTATCGTGGTAATTCATGAGCCGGATAAAAGTGTTGGTTACTATGGAGCGGATGTTTCTGGTCCTGTTTTTAAATCTGTAGCACAAAAAATTTATGCTAGCTCGCCGTTGGTGGACGAAGTTGATGTTCATGATGCCGAGACAAAGAACTTGGACGAGGAGTTTCAAAGGTATTTTGCCGCTTCCAATAAAAAATATAATGAGGTACCCAATGTAGAGGGTATGAGCGGTATGGATGCGGTTTCTATTCTTGAGAATTTAGGGATAGAAGTTGAGGTGAAGGGAAATGGAAAGGTCAAAAAGCAATCTATTGCCAAAGGAACCGATCTGAAAAAGGTTAACAAAATAGTACTGGAACTATCATGATGACACTAAAGGACATATTGTACGGTGTTAGCCTTTCTGCGGTAAGTGGTTCTACTTCCATTATGGTGAACAATATTTGTTTCGATTCCAGAAAGGTTGGAATGGATGATGTTTTTGTGGCCATAAAAGGAGTTGTTGCCGACGGTCATCAGTTCATTGATAAGGCTATTGCTTCGGGTGCCAAATCCATTGTATGCGAAGAGCTGCCAAAGCAATTGGTCAATGAAATAACATATGTGGAGGTGGATAATGGCAACAAGGCGTTGGCTATAATGGCATCCAACTTTTATGGTAATCCTTCCAAAAATTTAAGACTGGTGGGGGTTACTGGTACCAACGGTAAGACTACTATTAGCAGTTTATTATATCAATTGTTTAAGAAAGCTGGTTTTAAAGTAGGCCTAATATCCACTATAAGGATAATGGTAGATAATAAGGAATATGCCACTACACATACTACTCCGGATGCGCTTACAATAAACAAATATTTGCAGTTGATGAATGATGTAGGTGTTGAGTATTGCTTTATGGAGGTGAGTTCTCATGGTATCCATCAAAAGAGAACGGAAGGTTTGGTGTTCGAAGGCGCTATTTTTACCAATCTTTCTCATGATCATTTGGATTATCATAAGACTTTTGCAGAATATAGGGACACCAAGAAAGTGTTGTTCGATAGGTTGTCGAAAAAAGCATTCGCACTTACCAATATAGACGATAAGAACGGTTTGGTCATGTTGCAGAATACTGTGGCGAGAAAGTATACCTATGCTTTAAGGTCCTATGCTAATTACAGGGCTCAAATATTGGAAAATCAGTTCAATGGTCAATTGTTAAAGATCGATGACAATGAGGTCTGGTCCAAATTGATAGGGGATTTTAATGCCTATAACATGTTGGCCATATATGCCACAGCAGATTTATTAGGATTGGAAAAATTGGAAATTCTACGTCTTCTAAGTGAATTGGAAAATGTGGAGGGAAGGTTTCAATATTATATTTCAAAAGAAAGAATTACAGCTATTGTTGATTATGCCCATACACCGGATGCCTTGAAAAATGTACTTGATACTATCGGTACATTGAGGACTGGAAATGAAAATGTCATCACCGTCGTGGGGTGTGGTGGTGACAGAGATAAGTCTAAGCGTCCGGTTATGGGTCATATCGCATCATCATTAAGCAATAAAGTCATTTTTACCTCAGATAACCCCAGATCGGAATCACCTACCGTTATTATCGAGGAAATGGAAGCAGGTGTAGAACCTCAAAATGCAAACAAGACACTATCAATTGTGAATCGTAAGCAGGCCATTAAAACGGCATGTCAATTGGCTGCGGCCAAGGATATTATTTTAATCGCTGGCAAAGGCCATGAAACCTATCAGGAAACCAATGGTGTCCGCGAAGATTTTGATGATTTTAAAATGGTTAAAGAGTTGTTGACAAGTTTAAAGAAGTAGAATTTAGGTCAACTAAATGAATGTAAATATTAAAAAACAATAACCCAGGAATGCTATACTATTTGTTCGAATATTTGGAAAAACATTATCAACTGCCAGGGGCGGGGCTTTTCCAATTTATTACGTTTAGGGCGGCTATGGCGGTAATGTTTTCGCTTATTTTGGCTACTGTCTATGGGAAAAGGATCATTAACTTTTTACGACATAAACAAATAGGGGAAACTGTTAGGGACTTGGGTTTAGAGGGTCAAAAACAGAAATCGGGTACGCCTACCATGGGAGGACTTATCATTATTATGTCCACATTGATTCCGGTATTGCTATTTGCCCGTTTCTTGGACAATATTTATGTAATCCTTCTGATCGTGACCACAATTTGGATGGGGATTATTGGCTTTGTGGATGATTATATCAAAATATTCAAAAAGGATAAAGAGGGCTTAAAAGGAAGGTTTAAGGTTTTGGGCCAAGTAGTTTTGGGTCTAATGGTGGGGGCAACTTTGTATTTCCACCCAGAAGTGACAGTGAAGGAGCATTCCAGGACAGAGATTACCCAGAATTATACCGTTAAGCAAGTGCCGGGCGAGGAAATTAAATCTACCATGACCACCTTGCCGTTTATAAAAAATAACGAGTTGGATTACTCCCGCTTTATTTCTTGGATGGGTGATGGGATGGAGGAATATGCATGGTTGGTGTTTATTCCCATTATTATAATTATTGTCACGGCCGTTTCCAACGGTGCTAATCTTACCGATGGAATAGATGGATTGGCCGCCGGGACTTCAGCGATAATCGTATTTACACTCGGCATCTTTACACTGGTTTCCGGTAATATAATTTTCTCGGATTATTTGGATATCATGTTCATACCTAGAGTGGGTGAATTGGTGGTGTTTATTGCGGCCTTTGTGGGTGCCTTGGTCGGATTTTTATGGTACAATGCATATCCTGCAACGGTCTTTATGGGAGATACTGGAAGTCTGACCATTGGTGGGATAATTGCCGTGATAGCCATCATTATCCGAAAGGAATTATTAATCCCTGTTTTATGTGGAATTTTCTTTGCAGAGTCCATTTCAGTAATGCTGCAGGTGGGTTATTTTAAATATACCAAGAAGAGATTTGGGGAAGGTAAAAGGATATTTCTAATGGCGCCATTACATCATCATTATCAGAAAAAGGGATACCACGAAAGTAAAATTGTAACCAGATTTTGGGTTGTTGGAATCCTATTGGCAGTAATTACCATAGTAACGTTAAAGGTGCGATAAAATGAAGCGGTTAGTTGTTTTGGGAGGAGGAGAAAGTGGTGTTGGAACAGCTATTTTGGGTAAAAAGGAAGGTTTTGAAGTTTTTGTCTCCGATAAGGGGGCAGTTAAAGAGGAATATAGAAAAGTTCTTGAACATTTTGAGATTGATTGGGAAGAAGAGCAACATACCGAGGGCAAGATTTTAAATGCGGATTTGGTTATGAAAAGTCCTGGTATCCCCGATACGGTTCCATTGATACTCTTGCTTAAGACGAAAGGAGTTCCGGTTATTTCGGAAATCGAGTTTGCATCGAGGTATACAAAGGCGACCATTATTGGGATTACAGGTAGTAATGGAAAGACTACCACCACCATGCTTACAAACCATATTTTAAAGGCAGCTGGACTGAATGTTGGTATGGCGGGGAATATAGGTGATAGCTATGCCAAAATGGTTGCGGAAAAGGATTTTGATTTCTATGTATTGGAAATAAGTAGTTTTCAATTGGATGGAATAGTGGACTTTAAGCCACATATAGCCATCCTTACCAATATCACTCCAGATCACCTGGATAGATATGGATACAATTTTGAAAACTATATAGCATCCAAGTTTAGAATTGCAAAAAACCAGACAAAGGAAGATTATTTAATATATGATGCCGATGATGAAGTAATAGTCCACTGGTTGAAGAACAACCCGGTTCAATCAAAATTATTGCCTTTTTCGATCAATAAGAAATTGGATGAAGGGGCGTATTTAGAGAATGATAAAATAATAATTAAGACACATAATAACACTATAGAGATGGGTACAGATGCTTTGGCTTTGGAGGGAAAACATAATTTAAAGAATACTATGGCGGCTACTACAGCGGCTAAATTAATTAGTATTAGAAAAGAAACTATACGCAGAAGTATAGAGAATTTTCAAGGGGCCGAACATAGGCTGGAAAAGGTATTGAAGATTCATCATGTACAATACATAAACGATTCCAAAGCTACCAATGTGAATGCTACTTATTACGCATTGGATAGTATGAAAACGCCGACGGTTTGGATTGTAGGGGGAGTGGACAAGGGAAATGATTATAAGGAACTAATGCCTTTGGTACGTGAAAAAGTAAAGGCAATTATTTGTTTGGGTATGGATAATTCAAAAATCAAGGATGCTTTTGGGAATGTTGTGGATTTGGTTGTTGAAACATTTGCCATGGATGAGGCCGTTAAGGTGGCTTATAAGATAGCAGAACGGGGAGATACGGTTTTGCTCTCACCGGCATGTGCCAGTTTTGACTTGTTCAAGAATTATGAGGATAGGGGAAATCAGTTTAAAGCAGCAATTAAAAAATTATAATCTGTGTTGGGATTTTTAAACAAAATGAATGGAGATAAAGCTATTTGGGCAGTTGTAGCCCTTTTGGCCCTATTTTCATTTTTACCTGTTTATAGTGCCAGTAGTAACTTGGTCTACGTTGTAGGCAACGGAACTACTATAGGTTATTTGGTAAAGCATGCCATACTTCTGCTTATGGGGTTTGGTATTATTTATGGGGTACACCGTATTCCTACCCATTTTTTTAAAGGATTGTCCTTGATTGCAATGCCGGTGGTATTGCTTTTGTTGCTGTATACCTTAGCTCAGGGGCAGGTAATAGATGGGGCCAACGCCAGTAGATGGATACGCATTCCAATTGTTGGGTTTACCTTTCAAACCTCCAATTTGGCAGCTGTAGTATTGATGATCTACGTGGCTAGGTATTTAACAAAAATAAAGGATAAGACCATAACCTTTAAAGAGAGTATTCTGCCATTATGGTTGCCGGTTTTTTTGGTGATAGTGTTAATACTTCCTGCCAATTTTTCTACCGCTGGTATTATATTTTCCATGGTGTTACTACTTTGTTTTATTGGTGGTTATCCTTTTAAGTATTTGTTGGGTATAGTCGGAGCAGGGATATTGTGTTTAACCATATTTATATTAACGGCCAAGGCCGTGCCGGATTTATTTCCCAATAGGGTAGATACTTGGATGAGCAGGATAGAAAGCTTTTCCAATCCGGAGGATACAGAGGCGGATTATCAGATTGAAAAGGCGAAGATAGCTATTGCAACAGGAGGAATAGTAGGCAATGGAGCCGGTAAAAGTGTAATGAAGAACTTTTTACCGCAAAGTTCCTCAGATTTTATTTACGCCATTATTGTAGAGGAGTATGGACTGCTAGGTGGGTTTGTCCTTATGTTCTTTTATTTGCTTTTGCTTTTTAGAATTGTGGTAGTGGCCAATAGTAATGGAACCGTTTTTGGAAAATTATTGGTTTTGGGAGTGGGGCTCCCCATAGTGTTTCAGGCATTGATAAATATGGCAGTAGCCGTTGAGCTATTTCCAGTTACTGGTCAGACTTTGCCTTTGATAAGTAGTGGAGGAACCTCTAGTTGGATGACCTGCTTGGCCATAGGTATAATTTTAAGTGCCAGTAATAAGCACGCTCAGTCGGAACCTGAGGAAATTGATGAAACTAACCCTTTAGAAGTTTTAAGTGGACAGTTATAGATTTATACTTTCAGGAGGGGGAACAGGTGGGCATATATATCCTGCCATTGCAATAGCAAATGAGTTGAAAGTTAGGTATCCTGATGCCGAATTTTTGTTCGTGGGGGCAAAAGACAGAATGGAAATGGAAAAGGTGCCTCAGGCGGGTTACAAAATAGAAGGTTTATGGATTAGTGGGCTGCAAAGGAAGCTCACCTTGAAAAATTTAATGTTTCCTTTTAAAGTAATAAGTAGTTTGATAAAAGCGGCAAACATAGTAAGGAACTTTAAACCACATGCGGTTGTGGGTACTGGCGGTTTTGCGAGTGGTCCCCTTTTAAAGGTGGCCTCTGGCAAAGGCATTCCATGCGTGTTACAGGAACAGAATTCCTATGCCGGAATTACCAATAAATTATTGGCCAACAAGGTTGCCAAAATATGTGTTGCTTATGACGGTATGGAGAAATTTTTCCCAAAGGATAAAATTGTAAAAACGGGAAACCCTGTCCGAGGCGATCTGGTTTCATTGACAAGTAATAAAGCCGAGGCATTGAGTTTCTTTGGATTACAAACGGGTAAAACCACGCTGTTGGTGCTAGGTGGAAGTTTGGGGGCAAGACGTGTAAATAAACTTATAGAACAGGAGTTGCCCTTTTTTAAAGCTCAAGGGATACAAATCGTTTGGCAAAGCGGTAAGCTTTATTATGATGAGTATAAAAAATATGACTGCCAAGATGTTAAGGTGGTGGCGTTTTTAAATAGAATGGACCTGGCCTATTTGGCGGCAGATGTTATTATTTCCAGGGCTGGAGCCGGTTCGGTCTCTGAATTGTGTATAGTAGGTAAACCAGTAATTTTTATCCCTTCTCCAAATGTGGCGGAGGACCATCAAACAAAAAATGCCAAGGCCCTTGTTGAAAAGGATGCGGCGATTATGATAAAGGAGGCTGAGTTGGATGATAAGTTTGAGCCTACGTTTTCCAATTTGCTCAGTTCTGATAGTTTAGCCGAAAAGTTGGGTGGCAATATTAAAAAATTGGCCTTGCCGAATGCTACCAAGGAAATTGTAAATGAAATAGAAAAATTATTAGTGTAATAATTAGAAAATGGGTGTTAAAGATATACATAGCGTCTACTTTATAGGTATTGGAGGTATTGGTATGTCTGCCCTTGCGCGGTATTTTAAATTTGTGGGCAAAAATGTTGCCGGCTATGATAAGACTGAAACTCCGCTTACAAAGGATATGGTAGAATTGGGTATAGATGTACACTACGATGATGATTTGGAATTGGTGCCTAAAATCTATTTAGACCCTGATAATACGTTAATAGTTTTTACTCCTGCTGTGCCCAATGACCATATGGAATATAATTATTTCATTGGGAACGGGTTTCAGGTTAAAAAGCGATCCGAAGTTCTGGGGTTGATTACAAAGGATACCTTCTGTTTTGCAGTTGCAGGTACCCACGGCAAAACAACTACCTCTTGTATCCTAGCACATTTATTAAAAGAAACAGGGACGCCAATTACTGCATTTCTGGGAGGAATATCAGAGGATTTTAATAGTAATTTTTTATTGGAAGGTTCGGAGTACTCGGTAGTGGAGGCCGATGAATTTGATCGTTCCTTTCTTCAGTTGTCACCTAATGTGGCCTGTATAACTTCAATGGATGCAGATCATTTGGATATATATGGCAATAGTGAAGAGCTTCAAAAGTCGTTTGCCGATTTTGTAAAGCGTATTAAGCCGAACGGTAAACTATTTGTGCGTAATGGTTTGCCATTGGAGGGAACCACATATGGCATTGAGGATGGTTCCGATTATTGTATTAGAAATATTAAAATAGAACAGGGCAGCTATGTTTTTGATCTGGAATCACCAGGAGCTAAACTAAAAGCGGTTCGTTTTAACAAACCCGGTAGGCATAACCTGCTCAATGGTTTGGTAGCCTACGCGATGGCAATCGAAGCTGGTTCGTCCCCACAGGGCCTAGCCAATGCATTGGCAACGTTTAAGGGAGTTCAAAGGCGTTTTTCATATCAGATTAAAAGGGCCGATTTTGTTTTTATAGATGATTACGCACATCATCCTACGGAAATAGATGCAGCGTTTCAAGCTGTTTCGGAAATGCATCCGGGCAAGACGGTGTTGGCGGTTTTTCAGCCACACTTATTTTCTAGAACGAGGGATTTTGTGGATGATTTTGCACGTAGCCTGTCCAATTTTAATAGTTTGTTGTTGTTGGATATATATCCTGCCAGGGAAAAGCCAATTGAAGGTGTTACCTCTCAATGGTTGTTGGATAAAGTTACAAGTCCAACGAAAAAATTAATTACGAAGTCAGAGTTGATTTCTGAAATAATAGCCCAAAAACCGGATGTTTTAATAACATTGGGTGCGGGAGATATTGGATTGGAAGTTCCAAAAATAAAAAAGGAATTAGATTTAGTAGATAATAGACTATAAAATTAGAAGAAATGAAAATTAATTGGAATTTCATAAAATTCGGGGCCTTACTACTTGTTGTTACAGGTCTTTATGCATTTTCCAACATTAGGAACAAGCATAAAAAGATCGATAATATTGAAATTAAGTTTGTCGGAGATCAGAATCTATATATGACCCAAGAGACGGTTAATAAATTGTTAATACAAAATTCCGGGGACCTTAAAAACCTGCCTAAAGAAGATATAGTTTTGAATACTATAGAAAAAGCTATCGAAGCTAATGAAATGGTAAAAAATGCCCAAGTTTACCTTACGGTGAACGGGGACCTAATGGCTAAAGTTATACAGCGTAAACCAATCGGAAGAGTTGAGGGAGTAGCAAAGTTTTATATTGATGAGGATGGGAGACGCATGCCATTTTCTAGATACCATTCTGCGCGAGTGCCAATAATTACGGGGATAATAACCGAAAAAAGTACTAAAGGAGTGTACGAAATTTTGACCTATATAAATTCTGATGAATTCTTAAGAAAGAATGTAATAGGCGTTCATATTGCCGATGAGGAAAAGTATCAGTTGAAATTTAGAATGGAGAATTTTGTTGTGGATCTAGGAGATGTGAAAGAATTGGAGAAAAAGTTCAGCAATTTCAAGGCGTTCTATACCAAGGCGAACAAAGACAAAACGTTGAACGATTATAACAGGGTGAGTTTGGAATTTAATAACCAGGTAGTGTGCACCAAAATTTAAGATATGGAACAAGGTAATTATTCAGTTGGGTTGGATATTGGAACCACCAAAATTGTAGCCATCATTGGTAAGGAGAATGAGTATGGCAAGATTGAAATTTTGGGTATTGGTAGATCTAAGAGTTTGGGAGTGCACCGTGGTGTGGTTAATAATATTACTCAGACCATCAAGTCTATACAGCAAGCTGTTGAACTGGCAGAAGCCAATTCGGGTTTAAAAATAAGCTCTGTAGTTGTGGGTATTGCCGGACAGCACATAAGAAGTTTACAACATAGCGATTATATAACCAGGGCTAAATCCGAAGAAGTTATCAATGAAGATGACGTGGAAAAGCTTTGCAATCAGGTTTATAAATTGGTAATGCTGCCAGGTGAGGAAATAATACATGTCCTACCGCAAGAATTTAAGGTAGATGGACAAGCGGAGATAAAGCAGCCAATGGGGATGTATGGAGGACGACTAGAGGCCAACTTTCATGTGGTTGTGGGACAGGTTTCCTCTATCCGAAATGTGGGAAGATGTATAAAAAGTGCCGGTCTTGATCTTGGTAATATAACTTTGGAACCTTTAGCTTCCGCGAATGCGGTTTTAAGTCAGGAAGAAAAAGAGGCAGGTGTTGCTCTGATCGATATAGGTGGTGGTACCACGGACTTGGCCATTTTTAAGGATGGAATAATCCGGCATACCGCAGTTATTCCGTTTGGAGGAAATGTAATTACCGAAGATATTAAGGAAGGTTGTTCCATTATTGAAAAGCAAGCTGAACTATTAAAGATCAAGTTTGGTTCGGCCTGGCCAGGGGAAAATAAGGATAATGAAATTGTTTCCATCCCAGGCTTGAGAGGGCGGGAGCCAAAGGAAATCACCTTGAAAAATTTATCCAAGATAATACATGCCCGAGTAGTGGAGATTGTGGAGCAGGTGTATGTGGAGATTAAGAATTATGGGCACGATGAGCAAAAGAAGAAATTAATTGGAGGCATCGTATTGACTGGCGGTGGAAGCCAGTTGAAACACCTTAAGCAATTGGTGGAATATATTACGGGAATGGACACTAGGATCGGTTATCCCAACGAACACCTGGCAGGCGATTCGGATGAGGAAATAGCCAGCCCATTATATGCAACAGCTGTGGGATTATTGATGAACGCGGTGCAGAACAGGGCCAAAGTAAGGGAAGTAAATCAAGAGGTTGCCGATAAGGATGTTGATCAAGATGTTTTTACGGGGGAAGATCATACCCAGACCAAAACGGCCCTTAAAAAGGAGCGCAAATCTATTTTTGATAAATGGTCCGAGAAACTGAAGGACTTCTTGGATAATGCGGAATAGATTAAAGATTAAGAACAGTATAGTAAACCAGTAAAATAAAAAATATGAGCAAGAACACTGAATTTGAAAGTATAGCCTTTGATTTGCCCAAAAATCAAAGCAACGTAATTAAAGTCATTGGTGTTGGCGGAGGCGGTAGTAATGCAATTAATCATATGTTCCAAGCCGGTATTAACGGGGTGGATTTTGTGATTTGCAATACCGATTCGCAAGCACTTCACAATAGTCCGGTACCCAATAAGATACAATTGGGAGTTTCATTGACAGAAGGATTGGGCGCTGGTGCCAATCCTGAAGTTGGGGAACAAGCGGCTATTGAAAGTATGGAAGAGATCAAGCAAATGCTTGAGCCTACAACAAAAATGATCTTTATTACTGCTGGAATGGGCGGGGGAACAGGTACTGGTGCTGCCCCTGTCATTGCAAAAATGGCAAAGGAAATGGACGTTCTTACAGTGGGGATCGTTACCATGCCTTTTCAATTTGAAGGTAAAATGCGTTGCCAACAAGCTCAGTTGGGAATTGAAAAATTACGTGCCAATGTAGATTCCTTGATTGTTATCAATAATAATAAATTAAGGGAAGTATACGGCAATTTGGGATTTAAGGCTGGTTTTTCCAAAGCAGATGAAGTGTTGGCTACTGCGGCTCGTGGTATTGCCGAGGTAATTACACATCACTATACTCAGAACATAGATTTACGTGACGCCAAGACTGTATTGAGCAGTAGTGGTACGGCCATAATGGGATCGGCCATATCATCTGGATCATCCAGGGCTCATGAAGCTATCATGAAAGCGTTGGATTCCCCTCTGCTCAATGACAACAAAATTACAGGAGCCAAGAATGTGCTTCTACTTATTGTTTCAGGTTCTCAAGAAATTACGATTGATGAAATAGGTGAAATAAACGACCATATTCAAAATGAGGCCGGTTTCGGTGCTAATATCATAATGGGTGTTGGTGAAGATGAGGGACTGGGCGAGGCAATCGCAGTTACGGTTATTGCCACGGGTTTTAATATTGATCAACAGGATGATATAGTAAATACCGAATCCAAAAAAATCATTCATACGTTAGAAGATGAACAACGAGCGGAGCATAATCTAACTCCTAAGAACGTTGTTCACCAGTTGGTCGAAGAAGAGGAAATTACGGCATCTCCAGTAAAGCCTACTCAGGTACAACAGGAGTCGCAAATGGATTTGATTCCTACTACCAATTTCATTAAGAACTTTAATGTGTTCTATGAGGAAGTTGTAGCTGAAAATGTTCAAGACGATTTTATCATAATAAATGCCTCCGATGAAATTAAGGATATAGAGGTAGTGGATCCCCGAGTAGTATCCAATAAGGATATCGAGGAAGATCAGTTTGCATTTAGTTTTGATATGCCTTTGGCCAAAAAGCCTACCGAGGAGGAAGAAGAGGCCCAACATATCATCACCTTCGATTTGGATGAAGAGGTAAGGGATTTGGAAGTAAAAGATCATGTAGAGGTTATACCAGTTCTGGAATACAATAAGAATGGGGAAAAGCGCTACAGTTTGGATGATTATATGGAGTTGGAGAAGAAGCTTACGGGAGCCCAATCCAAGGCAGAAAAGTTTGAGCCACGTATTGTTGAAGATGAGTTGGTATTTGAAAAGCGCACCGTTGCAAATCAGGAATCAAATCAGTCTAGGGTGAATGTGGAGGATGAAGACCCCGTTAACACCCCGATAGAAATCCTTTTAAAGGAACGGGCAGACGAAAGAAGAAGGAAACTAAAGGATTTCAATTATAAATTCCAGAATAGTCTTAGTAACTTGGACGAAATATCCAAGCAGCCAGCTTATAAGAGACAGGGAGTAAACTTAAATGAAAACCCTAGGGAGAATAAGGTTTCTAGAACTAGCCTTAGCGAGGATAGTAATGAAGATATCCAATTGCGCTCCAACAACTCTTATTTACATGATAATGTAGACTAGTAGGATTTGGTGTACTATTATTAACAAAGTTTAAACCCGAAAATAGCTTTTATTTTCGGGTTTATTTTTATCTTCGCAGGGCTAAAAAAGAGTTATGGGTTTACAGCAAAGAGTAATGGAGGATATGAAGGCGGCAATGAGGGCCAAGGACACCGTAGCATTGGAGTCGTTACGCGCTATAAAATCTGCTCTATTGTTGGCGCAGACCGAAACAGGACCGGGGACTGAACTGTCTGAGGAAGAAGAAGTAAAGCTGGTTCAAAAATTAGTAAAGCAGCGTAAGGATAGTGCCGCTATTTATAAGGAACAGGGACGTGAAGATTTGGCCGAGCCGGAATTGGCACAGGCATTGGTAATAGAAAAGTTTTTACCAGAGCAATTGACGGAGGAAGAAATTGAAAAGGTTGTAGTACAGGCCATCGATACTGTTGGTGCTGCTGGAATGAAAGATATGGGCAAGGTTATGGGAATTGTATCCCAAGAATTGGCAGGAAAAGCGGATGGGAAAACCATTTCCAATATCGTAAAGGCTAAACTAGCCAATTAAGAAAGTATATCTGACCATATAGGTCAATATTTGGCCCCGTGGCGCAACTGAATACCCGCCCGTACCGAACTGCCGTTGGTACGTTCGGGCGGGGCGCATCGGATTTAGTTACGAATGTATAAGGTCTATGTAATATATAGTAGTAGTTTTGAAAGATATTATGTTGGTATTACGAATAATATTCAAGTTCGTATAAAACAGCATAATTCTGGAAGGACAAAATCGACCAAGGCTTACGTTCCTTGGGAAGTAGTACTTATGGAGGACTACGAGACCAGATTGGCAGCTAGAGAAAGAGAAAAGTATCTAAAATCAGCTGCAGGAAGGCGTTGGAGAAAATTAAATGTACGGCCCCGTGGCGCAACTGAATACCCGCCCGTACCGAACTACCGTTGGTACGTTCGGGCGGGGCGCATCAGATTTTATTACGAATGTATAGGGTCTATGTAATATATAGTAGTAGTTTTGAAAGATATTATATTGGGATTACGGATAACATTGAAGTTCGTATCAAACAGCATAATTCTGGAAAAACAAAATCGACCAAGGCTTACGTTCCTTGGGAAGTAGTACTGACGGAGGACTACGAGACCAGATTGGCAGCTAGAGAAAGAGAAAAGTATCTAAAATCGGCTGCAGGAAGGCGTTGGAGAAAATTAAATGTACGGCCCCGTGGCGCAACTGAATACCCGTCCGTACCGAACTGCCGTTGGTACGTTCGGGCGGGGCGCATCGGATTTAGTTACGAATGTATAAGGTCTATGTAATATATAGTAGTAGTTTTGAAAGATATTATGTTGGTATTACGAATAATATTCAAGTTCGTATAAAACAGCATAATTCTGGAAGGACAAAATCGACCAAGGCTTACGTTCCTTGGGAAGTAGTACTGATGGAGGACTACGAGACCAGATTGGCAGCTAGAGAAAGAGAAAAGTATCTAAAATCGGCTGCAGGAAGGCGTTGGAGAAAATTAAATGTACGGCCCCGTGGCGCAACTGAATAGCGCATCAGATTTCGGCTCTGAGGGTTGGGGGTTTGAATCCCTCCGGGGTCACGAATAAACCACAAAAAAGTGGTTGTGCAAGCGAGCTTCAAAAAGGAAGCTCGCTTCTTTTTTGAAGTAAAGCGAAGCATAACTTTTTGTGGTTTTCAAAGCGGAGCTTTGTAGGGAAGGGCGCAGCCAATCCCATTTTCGTAATCCAGTTCGATTCTCGCTTCTTTTTTGAAGTATAGCGAAGCATAACTTTTTGTGGTTTTCAAAGCGGAGCTTTGTGGGGAAGGCACAGCCAATCTCTATGTTCTAAATACCGACATCACCATCAGAAGTAATTAGTTTGCTAGGTAATTTGGTCATTTCGTCGAAATTCATAAGCAGAGATGTAAAACCATCAATAAATATAAATCCATCGAATGTTCCATTTCCATCAAGTAATGAGACTGTTGAACCATCTTTATGTGTAAAAATAATTGGAGTATTTAAATCTTCCGTTACAATTATTGCCAAATCGTCAATTAATACTTCTTCCGTTATGTTCTCCTCAGCTACCAATTCATCACAATTCCTACAACAAGAATTAAATAATAACATGCAAAACAACATGCAAACCAGTGATATAATTTTTCTTGTAATTTTCATATCAAATTGGATTTATTTGGATTATTCATTATCAAGGGTCAAATCGTAATATGGTTATGGAATATTCTATTTATTAATTTATAGCCTAGTCAAAACTTTTCATTTTTTTAAATTAAAAAGCCGCCCCAAAACCAAAATTGAACATCAAACCTGAATTTAATGGGCTGATACTTTCTTGTTGTACTTCTGAGGTGCCATCAGAAAATTTTACGGTCGTATCCAAAAATTCGGGTACAGGGGTTAAAGCATATCCAATCTCGGGACGAAAATAGAAGCCTGACCCCAGTTTAGCCCCGAGCTTAAGATTGACTGATTTATTCAATAACTTCACATAACCAGTTCCAGTTTTATTATAATCAGTATCTGACGAATACCCGGAATCTATTATTTCAGTTTTAAGAATTCCATAGCTCAAATTGGAATATAAGCCCTTCCCAGGTTTGAAGAAATAATAATTAAAACCAAACTGTAAATAGGAATAATCAAATTTTTCAATCTCTAAAAGCTTTTCCGGAGACAATGTTGAATACTCTATAGATGGTGCCAATTTTTTGCCTAATAAAGGTGTGACATATTCAATGTTACCACCCAAAGCATTCGGATAACCAATTTTAACTCCAATTCTAATTGGCTTTTCTTGAGCTAATGTGCTAAGAGATCCTAAAAAGGATGCAATAATCAAACAACTTTTCATTTTAGATTTCATTTCGATGGCCTTTAAATTATTATATGAATTGATCAAATGCGTTATATCGAATTTATACTATAACTCCACGACACGAAATACCCAAGATTGGGTATTTTAACATATCTTTAATTGAACAATTACTGATAAACTTCCCCCTATGAAGGAAAACGATATTGCCCAGGTATTGAGCGTTTGGGAATCTCGAAACAAAATCCTAAGCCCTAACAAAAAAGTACTCTTCTCAGAGATTTTGGATCAGATTTCATTTCTCTTTTCAGTCGGACCTTTCTATTACTACATTCTAAACTTTGAAGATTTGAAAATGGAATTTGTCAATGAAGGAACAAGGGAAGTTTTGGGCATTGCCCCAGAAGAATTTACGATGGAAAAGGTATTTTCCTTAATGCATCCCGAAGACCTTGAGAAAATGCATGAGAAGGAAGCCCTGGCCTTCGATTTTTCCCTGAACAGGATTTCAAAAGATGATATTTTACTTTATAAGATTGTTTATATGTTTAGAATGCTGCACGCCGACGGTACATATAGGACTATCTTACATCAAGTGAAGGCTTTGAGCGCATCAGAAGATGGCAAAATACAACAAGTATTAGGTATTCATACGGATATCACCTATTTGAATATCCCGTTTCACCAAAAGGTTTCCTTCATTGGCACCAATAGACCTTCTTATTATAACATTAGTCCTAAAAGTATATTTAATCCTAATGATATAGCTTCGAAATCTATTTATTCCAAGCGTGAGATAGAAATCATAAAAGAATTGGCCAAAGGAAAAAAATTCATTGAGATAGCTAAGCAATTGTTTGTATCCCCCCATACGATAAATACCCATAAAAAGAATATTTTAAGGAAGTCTGGATATAAAAATACTCCGGAACTCATTGCTCAGTGCATTATGAACGGAACTATTTGATCCATACGGATGATCCAAACTCACGTCGAGTTGTTCCAATTCAATGACAAAAGGACATAATTTATGAACTGCATTTCATAAAGTCTAAAACACCTAATTTCAGTAAAAATAGGGGCTTTTTGATCAATGCCAGTTTCCGTGGGTTCTCTACTACTTATTGTGCCACAATTTTCACAAAACCCAATAATCATGGTGTTTACATATCTTTATTTAGGGATACTTGTGGGCATTGCTACCCAAATCACCAGTAATCTTTCTTTCGACCTACAATAGTCTCAAACATTTCCATAATAGTTTAAAAAGGGATTTTTCAATGCTTTTTAGTAAAAAACACTTGGACAAGGTATCAATAGCACATTTTAATTCTTATCCCTATTCTTCATCTTCCTCCAAAGGATGTAAAATATGATCGCTAGAACAGGTAAAATAATATATACAATTACATCAAATGTGCTTGTTATATCGATAGGCTTATTATCATCAGGGTTTCGTGTGCCTATAGGTAATTGAAGTAGTAAAGGAAATAAATTGATAAGCATTGTTTTTTTGAGAATTGCTGTTATGTAATTTACAAAATTAAATAGGCAATCTCAAGGGTTCAGACAATCCTATTAGATATACCTGTTCATTTTATGCTTCCTTTTTCAGAGATGACAAGGCTACATGATCTAAGAATTATTATAAACCTAAATTCCATTTGTGTCCTCTAAATCACTTAAGCCATAAACAAGGGAATAGGTCTTCGCCTGAATTTGTATTCTTCCAACGGATTATTCCTTGTTATCCTTTTTAAAAATATTTCCAATTCCCTTACTGATCTTTTGTATGGTTTCAATTCCTTTGTTCAGTGGTTCAGGGTTAATTTGATCAGATCGCTTGCTGCCAAAATTCTGAACGAACTGCTGTGGATATATGATAAGTCGGCTATTATTGGGAAAATGTTTTTCTACTTTGGACGGGAGATTTTCGAGCATAACCATATACGATGCGGCGCCTTTACGGGCAGAAACCAAAACAAACAAATCATCTTCACGTATGTTTCTTGAGAGAATCAGGAAATCTTCCCAATCACTGAAATGACTAGCGGTAATTGTGGCCGATAATTTAGAATCTTTAACCAAGTTTTTAACGGATTTTAGTGTTAATTCATTGCAGTATAACTGTATAGGCACACTTAATTCCTGAGCCAATTTTGCAATTTTCGAAAACCAAAGTTCGAAGCCGTTTTCATGTTCTGTTAGAGGAGGAGCTGCAATTACAATTCTTTTGTGTAATACCAAGGGTTTTTCAAAATGACAGATAAAAGTAGTTTTGTCGGTGTTGCTTATAATGCTGTCCACTTTTTCCCCAATC
Source organism: Arenibacter sp. F26102 (assembly GCF_023015865.1). Taxonomy (GTDB): domain Bacteria; phylum Bacteroidota; class Bacteroidia; order Flavobacteriales; family Flavobacteriaceae; genus Arenibacter. Next base: position 86,866 of record NZ_JALKBC010000017.1, read on the forward strand.
AGTTTGTCAATAAATCCGGTACGTTTTGGCCATCCCAGAACAATGATGTCCGCCATTATTTCTCTTGCAATACGAGATATTCCGCTGGCTGCATTATGGTCAATTGTGGTAATGATACTTACTTTCGTTTCCGTTGCAGATGCTTGTTCTACAAATTCTTCAAGTTTGTTTCTGGCTTTAAAAATATTTGTTTCCGCTTCCTCATTATTGGAAACTACCGAAAGAACAGATAAGGGATTGGCTGATTTTGTTCCTTTTATAAGAATCGAAAATTCGAGAAGTTTTTCCATGTTCTCGATATTGGCAATTGGTAATAATATATGTTCGTTATGTGGGCCGTTTGATTTCAATAAGCCCGTGGTGTCATCTTCTGTCTCAAGGACAAGTTTTTTAGCGGCTTTTTCTGTGGCAAAGGATGCAACAACGCAGGTGATTAAAATAAGTATAATTGTTCCGTTCAAAATATTTTCATCAAGAATTTGCGCCTTATAGCCCACCAAAATCACCGCAAGTGTTGCGGCGGCATGTGAACTGCTTAAACCAAAAATTAGTTGGCGTTGTGTTTTGGAATATTTTAAAGCAAACTGAGTAACCAACGCAGCAAACCATTTTCCAAATAACGCAACAACTGAAAGCGTTGCCGCTACAACAAGAGCCATTTTACCATTTAGAATAACACTGACATCAACCAACATTCCTACGCTTATCAAGAAAAAGGGAATGAATAGGGAATTGCCTATAAATTGTATTCTATTCATTAATGCCGAAGAATGGGGGATAAGCTTGTTTAAAGCCAATCCTGCGACAAATGCACCAATGATCGGTTCAACTCCTGCCAATTCAGCCAAGAAAGCCGCAAAAAACACAATTGAAAGAACAAAAATATAATGTGAGTGTTTTTCACTTTCCAGTTTACGAAAAAACCAATTCGCAATTCTAGGAATAACAAAGAACATAATAGCCGAAAAAACAGTTAATGAAACGCCCAATCGTATCCAAAATGCCATGTCCAGGTTACCCTGACTGTTGCCCATAATTACGGCTAGGATGATTAGAACGGCCGTGTCCGTCAATATGGTTCCTCCAACAGTAATTGCAACGGCTTGATTTTTCGAGACTCCTAATTTACTTACTATGGGATATGCAACCAATGTATGGGTTGCAAACATGCTGGCAGTAAGAAAACTGGCATTAAAGTCATATTCGAGAAAGAAAAAACAAACAGGGAAACCGATTGCTAGTGGGAAAATGAATGTAAAAAGTCCAAATAAGAGACTTTTATTTCGGTTCGATTTAAACTGGTTCATATCAAGTTCAAGCCCAGCTATGAACATGATGTACAACAGTCCAATAGTAGAAAAGAGATCGATCGCAGAATTTTTTTCAAGAATATTGAGTCCAAAAGGACCAACTACAACTCCCGAAATTATTAAGCCTATTATTCCGGGAATATTTAATTTTCTCAATAGAATGGGAGATAACAGGATGATAAATAAGATTAAAGAGAATATCAGAACTGGATTTCCCAATGGCAATTCAAATTCGTGCATGAAGTGTTTAAAAAAATCTGTCATCTTGTAGACTTTCCCCTTTTTAGGACAACTCTAAATTCAACTATTTTTGGTTAATAATATGCGTTTCGGGAAAGAATTCTTCCACTAAACGATTCTTTAATTCACCTTATGGTAGGCCTTCCAATCCCTTTGGAGTCCTTGTCTCCTTAGTTGAAAACATGGAAAAAGTGGCTTAACTCAGCTTGATGAATAATTTCTTGGGAAATTATATGGATTTCATACCTTATACTTCCAAAATAACAACCAAATGAGGTATTTGCAATTTAAGTATATGGTGCTGGCCATATTGGTGACATTTGTTTCTTGCAAGGACAAGGTAAAGCCCAATTTAGTTTCCAGTCCCCAACGCACAGACAAACCGAATATTGTTCTCATATTGGCAGACGATCAGGGATGGGGGGATCTGGGTATAACGGGAAACACTAATCTGCAAACCCCGAACATCGATGCTATTGCCAAAAACGGGGTTATGTTCGATCATTTTTATGTAAGTCCTGTTTGTTCTCCTACCAGGGCCGAATTGTTGACCGGCCGGTACTTTCCAAGATTGGGGGTTTATTCCACTTCTGCCGGAGGGGAACGTTTAAACTTGGATGAAACGACTATTGCACAGGTGTTCAAGGAGGCTGGGTATACCACTGCGGCTTATGGAAAATGGCATAACGGCATGCAACCGCCCTATCATCCCAATGCCAGAGGCTTTGATGATTTTTATGGATTCTGCTCAGGACATTGGGGAAATTATTTTAGTCCCATGTTGGAACATAATGGGGAAATAGTAAAGGGAGAGGGATTCATAATTGATGATCTTACCAACAAGGGGATAGATTTTATAGATAAGAATAAGGATAAGCCTTTCTTCCTTTATTTGCCCTATAATACGCCACATAGCCCCATGCAGGTTCCGGATGAATTTTGGGGTCGTTTTAAAGACAAGGAGCTTGCCATGAAATATCATGGAGAAGAAAAGGAAAACGAAAACTTTACCAGGGCTGCCCTGGCAATGGTAGAAAATATTGACTACAATGTGGGCCGGGTATTCAACAAGCTTAAAGACTTGAAACTGGAAGAAAATACCATCGTAGTGTATCTATCGGACAATGGTCCCAACGGATGGCGTTGGAATGGTGGTCTGCGGGGCAAGAAAGGATCTACCGATGAAGGAGGGGTGCGATCTCCTCTGGTGATGCAATGGAAGGACAAGCTGCCTCAAGGAAAACGGATTTCACAAATAGCAAGTTCTATAGATTTATTGCCCACTTTATCCGAATTAGCACAAATCCAGGTGAAAACCCTTAAGCCATTGGACGGAAAAAGCTTAAAGCCCTTGTTGATGGAGGATAACGCCAGTTGGGACGATAGGGTGGTCTATAATCATTGGAACAGAAGTACAAGTATCCGTACGCAAAAATATCGCTTGGATAGTGAGGACAGACTTTATGATATGGAAAAGGATGGCGGACAGACCACAGACCTTTCTGGGAAACTGCCGCAGCTTGCAGATTCTTTGAAACGGTTAAAAAGCGATTGGTTGCAAGAAGTAATGCCAAAATCCAAGGAGACGGAGGATCGGCCTTTTACTTTGGGGCATCCTGATTATATATACACCCAGATTCCCGCCCGGGACGGGGTAGCGCATGGCAATATAGAACGGAGTAATAGGCATCCCAACGATACCTTTTTTACAAATTGGAAAAGCACAAAGGATAGCATCAGCTGGGATGTGGACGTTCTGGCCGATGGAGAATTTGAGGTAGTACTTTATTACACGGCCAAAGAACGGGATTTAGGGTCTGAATTTGAATTGCGATTAGGGGAGAGTTCCCTGAAAGGAACGATTAGTAAGGCACATGATCCCCCGTTGGTAGGGGAAAGTAGAGATCGGGATCCCAGAATTGAATCATATACCAAAGATTTTATTCCTATGGATTTAGGTAAGATGCAACTGAAAAAGGGTAGGGGCAATTTAACACTTAAAGCACTAAAAATTCCTGGAGAAGAAGTTATGGATGTCCGATTATTGATGTTTAAGAGGGGGAACTGATATGGTACGGGCAACTGGGATTCGAAGTTATCACCCTTAGCTCACTTAGCCTTTTACTTTAAGTCCAAATAGAGATCATTGGGTAAATTTTATGTCGCTCCTGTTCAAATACTGTAGTGTTGTACAACGACTTTGGCTTTTGTGTTTTTTAAATGAACTTTTGTTGTATTGGTGTTTTTTTTTGTAAATTATTGCATACTAAACACATAGACCATGAAAATTAACAAAGAAAGTATTCCGACTACAATGCAGTCACCGGACACCAGAATGCGGGCCCAACCCAATTTTGGGGGCATGACCGTTTGTTTCAATGAATTGCCCAAGGGCACTGATTTTACCCCACTCCTACAAGGATTGGCTAATAATAGCTGCCACTGCCCTCATTGGGGGTATGTATTGGAGGGTGCTATGTTGGTCATTTATGATGATGGAAAAGAAGAATTGCTCACTAAGGGGGATGTCTTTTATATGCCTTCGGGTCATACGGCCATCGTTAAGGAAGATATTAAATTGATCGATTTTAATCCAACTAAGGAATTCAATGAGGTAATTACCCATGTAGGCATCAAAATGGCCGAATTTGGAGCGTAATCCAGTCTAATGGTTTGTACTCTACTGTAATTTAGGGATATCCATTGATGGCCAATTTTTATGGAATGGATATTATAATTCAATGGTATATAAAAGCAATTCTTCCTTGCTGTTGGGAAGGGTTGTTGTTCCCGCTAAGGCCATACCAAGTTTTTCCAGCAATTTTTGGGAGGCAACATTGTGTTTGGAGGTTATGGCACTAAGGGCATGGAGCCCGAATTCCTTGAAGGCTGCATTTTTTAATTTGTCAGTGGCTTCAAAGGCAAAACCTTTGCCTTCATATTCTGGTAAAAAGGCAAAGCCAATATCGATGCCTTCCAATCCCTCCCTATCATATAATCCACAACATCCAATTTTTATTTTGTCCGTTTTTCTTATAAGGGTATAATTGGAAAATCCAAGTCGTTCCAGTTGCGGTTGCATTTTGGTTAAAATATACTCTTTTGCCATTTCGGGCGAGCTTATATTTCTGTCCCCAATGTTTTTAAGCCACTTGGGAGTGTTGAACAGCTCATAAATAAACGCTGCATCCTCTTCCGTGGTGGGTTTTAGGATTAGCCTTTCTGTTTCAAACGTCTTATAGGGCCTCATATTAAAATTCACTAACTTTGTTTGTCCTAAAGGGATGATTATTCATGTATCTGCGACCAAGGCTCGCAACCGCGAGTGAATTTAATGGTTTTTCAGGTACACGGGCTGCAATAGGCAAAATACTAAAAAAAGACATGCTTATAATTTACCCTGGAATTTCTAAAAAATAACAGCCTTAGTTTAATTAATGGATGGATTAAAAGCCCAGTTACTGTTTTTAGAACACTAAGGATACCAATATATACTGCTAATGAAAATCACCGTAATTTCCGACATTCACGACAACATCTGGAACCTGCAAAAAGCCTTGTCCATGCCGGAACTTCGGGCTACGGAAGCGATGCTGTTTTGTGGTGACCTTTGTTCCCCCTTTGTAATACATTTACTGGGGCGTGCGTATTCCAATCCAATCCATATTGTATTGGGCAATAACGATGGGGATGTTGCGGCTATCATAGAGAATTCTAAGAAATATTCAAATATTCACATTCATGGAGAATATTTTAGAAGTCACTTAGGCGGTAGATCATTGGCTATGAACCACTACCCTGAAAAAGCTAGGGCAATCGCTGAGAATGGAGGTTTCGACATTGTGTGCTATGGACATAATCATACCGTAGTTAACGATGAAATGGTTGGCGACACCCTATTGATCAATCCAGGGGCCATAATGGGTTATCACGGAGGAAAGCTAATGGATATTCCCGCAACTTATTTGGTATTGGATACCGACCTGCTAAAAGCGAAAATTTATCAAATTTGAACCTGTAGGTGTATAGGACTATGCTAAGCTACGTCTGCCGACTTAGGTAAGCCAGATTGAAGGCTAATACAGGCTCGCGGCAGCGAGGGGAAACCTAATGCTCAAAGCAATAAGAATTCCTGGAGAAGTTATGGATATTCGATTATTGATGTTTAAGAGAATGAATTGAAGATCTATGACGTAGAATGTGACAAGTACTTTTTATTGGTTTGGCATTGGTATTTATTAATTCGTTCTGTAATATATTAAGTCATGGGTTCATAAGTACAGGATGAGACCTTATTGACATCGATTCAAATTAATCAATGCTTTTTACAAGTAATGGTCACCAATTGTATAACATTGATATTTTTTCCATAGACTAGCTCCCAAGTTTAAAAGATTAAATTGGCTTCCAAATTTTGAACGCGATGAAACTTAAAAGCATTTTACTTCTATGTCTCCCACCTTTTTGTCTATTGATATATGGATATGGCACAATTTCCCAAAAAACCAAAACTCCTGAGCTTTATTTAGATCCTATCTTCAAAGTTAGTTTCGGTGATGCTACTGCGGATAAACCTCAATCAAAATCATGGACAAACGATTATGGGCAATGGCTGGTGGTAGGTGATGAAGACGGTCCTAAATTATTGAAAAAGGATGTTTCGGGATGGAGGGGTCAATCTGCGATCAATAGCGAATGGCATAGCTTACCGAGTAGGGCCGACGTTTTAAGCAAAGGCGATGAGGCGCATATTGTCTTTGTTGGGGAATGTGCATTGAATGTAGCTCAAGTGACTTATTCCCATCATAGCAAACAATACGAACATCAATGGAAGAGTTATCTTCCCATTTCTCAGGACTGCCACTCTATTGAAACTGCTACTATTACACAGGATTCAAAAAATGAATATTGGGTTTGTGCCGACATGAATGAAAATATCATGGTTTGGCATTCCTCCAATGGTAGGGATTGGTCAGATCCATTTACGCTGGCGGAGGATATCAATAAAGATGATATCTCCTTGATAGTCCGACTAAAAAATCAAGTATCAGTTATCTGGTCCAACCAAAATACTCAATCCATCAATGAGCGAATCCATTATGATGGGGATGCTCCCAATAAATGGTCAGGGACTATAATTGTTCAGCAGGGAGATAATAACGCAGACGACCACCTGAATGCGACTGTGTTTGAAAATGGGGAAATGGCCTTGGTCACCAAGAACAGTGTGGACAAAATTAATCAACCTCAGTTTGTATTGCGAATAAGGGACAAGAAGGGCAAATGGACAAACATTCCATATGAAAACCTCAGTCCTGGATTTAGCCCTAGCCGTCCTATTATTAACCATGTTGAATCAGGAAAAATATTTGAAGTACATTCAGTAAAAAACAAAGTGAACAATCGGTATTTTATTTCTGTGAATGAAATAGTCAGACAGAAAGATGGCTGGGAGTTTAGGGAGCTCATACAATTGAAGACCAAAATAAAGGGAAAAAACGGGGATGTTACATCGAGTAAGGCCAGTTTTTCACCCAATGGGCCTAAACTTATATTTTTCTCAGATGATTTGGGTAACGTCTATTCGTTTGATTTGGATACGTTAAAGTAGGTTTCCAGATTGCGTCTAAAGTGCTAAAACGAATTGCTTTAGCTAATGCTGTCCTTTTAATAGGAATGCTGGATAATGTCAAATCTATTCCTTTAAAAAGCTCATTCAAAGAAATTTATCGCTTGGCCCTCATAACCTGGGGGTTCACAATAATTGGCATAGGTTAAGGTGTTGAGTCATTTTCAGATTTTAAATCTACAGCATTTTGCAATTTTTTTTCAAACACTGCCACAGCAATGGCAACTGTGATGGAAATAAAAGTTAATATGATACACATGGCAAGAAAACCAGCAGGGTCGTCTTCTTTATGGTGATATAGCTTAATATATATTCCGGCCATCGCAATTAAAATACTTAAAATGATTGCGCAATATTTTATACTTCTTAATGTTCTTATCGAGTTTAGTGTAAATAATTTATCTTGTCCGATAAAACCAAGTAATTTGAATGTTTTATACAGCGCTATAAAAAAAACAATCGATGATGCATAGCCATACAAGATGAATGGGTCAAAGTAAATGCTGAACAGGTCTAAGTTCTCGGCTCTTCCCTCGATCAATGGCAGTCGTATCATCATGAAAAGTGCCACCACAGCTATAAGCGCGATGACTGCCTGAAGAAAAATTATAGTAATTCTTTTCATAATGATTTTTAAACTATATCGTGAAAATAATATTCATTACAATCCTAGCAGCTACCTATAAAAATTAACGATTGGCCATTTGTTTAGAAGTCGAAATTGTTCTTGCGGTTTAGCTATCCTGCAATGTTTGTTAAAGTGCCTATATAGCAACCAGTAATTATATACCCATTATTAATCTAATATAGCAAATCTTTTATTTGGTTTTGCATTAAAAATGCTCACTTAGTAGCAACTATTAGGAGCTTTATTCTTATTGCCAGGTCACCATTTTTTTTAGTATTATACTTGTTAAAATTGAACTACAAGCTGCCTATCGCTATTCCTATCAACACTCTTTTTTTCTCGTGTTTTAGGTCCATACAATATTTTATTACTGCTGAAATTCCTTGTGGATATCCTTCAACCCTTTTTTGGCTACTTTCAAGGCTCTAAGGGTCTTCTTTGTTTTTTGGGAATGGGCTTCCATTCGTATGAGTACATTCCTTAAGGTTTTAGTGGCTTCCACTATAAAAGGACCTTTGTTGAGCATAACGCATTCGGCTTGGGCGCTTATGGTGGCATCTGAAATTTCGGCTCTAGTAGCCATGCCTTTTTTTGCCATAGTATCCAACACCTGGGTGGCCCATATCACGGGTATCTGTGCAGCCTCACACAACCAAAGTATCTCATTTTGTACTTCAGATATACGTTCAAATCCCACCTCTACCGCCAAATCCCCTCTGGCGATCATTACGCCAATATTTGGTCTGTTCATGGCTCTAAAGAGAATGGAGGGTAAATTCTCAAAAGCGGTCCTGTTTTCGATTTTAAATACAACTCCAATGTCATTATTCCCCAGTTTGTCCAGTTCCTCATAAAGCCGGGATACATCGGCCGCATTGCGAACAAAAGAGTAGCCAATAAGGTCTGCATTAGCAGAGATAAAAGGCAATAGCTGTAAGTCTTCCGGAGTTAGTGAGGGAAGGCTGAGATGGGTATCCGGTAAATTGATGCCTTTCCCGGGCCTAAGTTTTTTCTTGTAAGAGTTTTTAACGACAAGGGATGCAGAATTGCCAGAGATTGACCTGACCTTGGCACTTATAGCGCCATCATCAAAAAATACTGATTGCCCCACTTTAAGGTCATCAATGATTTGCGGAAGAGAGACTTCGATCATGGCATTTTCCAAAGCAGGATCTAGTTTAGTATTTCCTTCTGAAAGATTTCGCGAATTAGGCTTTATCAACAGTAGTTGGGTGCCCTTATGTATTTTTAGGAAGGGAATGGATTTTATAGATCTTTCAATTTCGACCCTTGTGTAAATATTGCTGATTCTAATTTTGGGACCAGGTAGGTCCATGTAGACGTTTATAGGAAGATTTAATTCCTGTTTAACACTGTCTATATTTTTAAGGATTTTTTTCCATAATTTTTCATTTCCATGGCTAAGGTTTAAGCGGGCAATGCCCATGCCTGCCAATCTCAATTTTGTGATAAGGTTTTTGTTGGTCGTCACCTCGTCTGGCATGGTCACCATTATTTCGGTATCCCGTTCCCCGCTTTCCGTTTTAAAGAGGTCATTGGCATGTTTTACCAATAATTTTTTACTACCTGTGTATCCAATAGCTTCCAAGCTTGAATTCTTTTCCCATGTTTTACCGTTCAGTAATTTCACAAGTTTTAAGGCATTGGAGATATTTTCATAGACGTACCCGGCCCCGCTTCCCAAGGAAGATATCCCTATTTCGGATAGGTCACTCTGAATCCCACGAATATCTAAACTCCGGAGCAGTAAATAGCGATACAGGTTTTTGGCACTGGATTTATATTGAGGATGTACGGAAGTGACAATCCTGTCTGCTATAGACTCATTATTCAGAAGGTTTTCGTAAATTTTTTCAAGCTCCGTTTCCAGTTTTTTGATATCCATAACATGTCGATTTTGATAAAATGATGACCTAGCCTGTGATATTAAAAATACGAATATAAAACATGGTTATTTCCCGGTACAAGTACAAAAAGAAGTTAAAATTTAACATAAAAAAAGCAATACCTCTAAACATTATTATGAGTAAGGGTATTGCCATATTTATTGTAAAATAATAATATTCCCTAGGGGTTAAATGTAACTTCCAGAGGGTGGTTGATCTGTTCGGAAAATGCATTTAAATAATTCTCCCAGTCCTGTTTGGTGTTAAATTGCCCGCTCTTTTTCCATCCAAATCCAGCGTAATAGGTTACTGTATTATTTTTTACTTTTAATTGTGCGTAGGCGTTGCTTAGATCCTTTGTTGGTACATCGTATTTTTCAAAATCGATGAAAGTTTCATTGTTGGCAATGATTGCGGTTCCCAATTCCGAATCACCATGTGGCTGCCAGTAACTTACCCATCCATTATCCTTCTTGCCGCTAACCTCACCATCCTTTTCATGAAGAGTGAGTCCGGCGGAAATTTGGTCAACACCTTCTAGGGTGATATTGAATTTCGACAAATTTTGACCTAGGTCCAAGCTTATAACTCTCGATTCCTTAATGGTTTTTCCATTGGCGTCCCAATCTTCATATTCCAGATAGAAGCTGGTCCTTATTGGCCCTTTGGTAATGGTACGCCACTGTGTGTAGTTTTTGGAATAATAGTAGGTACTGTCTACCTTAGCTGCAATACCTCCAACACCACGGCTAGGACCTACATGAAAATCATCCAGGCCTTCCCCCGTATCCTTGTGGTAACTGCTGACTCCGCTCAGCTCCTCTTTATACCATTTGTCAATTATGGGGTATTCTACCCGCTTCAACCAGGCATCGACACCGCTGGACAGTGTGCCTCCCGGAACCTTGTCCTCGATCATCTTTTGTGCGGTGGGACCGTACACCCGAAATGCAACCTTGTTGTTTTCCCAGGTATAATCATCCGTGCGCTCTGGAACAAATCTGGAATAACATAACTCTTGAGCAGTGGGATTTTCTCCTTCGCCAACTTTAACGATTTCAAATTTACTTTCGCTATTCGCGGGCATTTTGGGTTGAAATAGGATCATATCCCAAGTACCATCCCCATCATTGTCCACCTTTTGGATGATTTCCAGCTGATCGGTTTCTGTATTTTTAATTCCTATTGAAGATAGGTCATCCATCTTTAAGATGCCCTTGCCGAGCTCCACAGTTTCAGTAGTCCGTTCCATATCGAGCACATTTTTTACTGTAATGATCAATGGATTCTGTTTTTCGGCACAAGCTATTGAGCACAAGACACTAACGGATAGTACTGCTAATTTATAAAGTGAATTCATAACATCATATTATTTTTCATTGGACGGTTTTCCTATAGTGGCTAATATGCCTCCATCTACATAAACTATTTGTCCATTAACAAAATTACTTGCCTTGGAACTCAAGAAAATGGCTGCGCCTTGTAGGTCATCGGGGTCACCCCATTTCCCTGCTGGTGTTCTTCCTACTATGAAATCGTTGAAAGGATGTCCATCTATGCGTATAGGGGCTGTTTGTGCTGTAGCAAAATAACCAGGTCCAATTCCATTGACCTGAATATTGTGTTTGGCCCATTCCGTAGCCATATTCCGGGTCAACATTTTTAGACCACCTTTGGCAGCGGCATAGGCCCCTACGGTGTTTCTGCCCAATTCGCTCATCATGGAGCAAATGTTGATTATCTTACCTTCTTTTCGGGCAATCATGCCCTTGACAACATGTTTGGATACGATAAAAGGACTTACCAGATCTACCTTAACGACTTCTTCAAAATCGGCAACCTCCATATCCTCCAATGGAATTCTTTTAATAATTCCGGCATTGTTTACCAAAATATCAATATGCCCAACTTCCTTTTCAATTTTGGATATATTTAGTTGGACTTGATCCTCTTTGGTAACATCAAAGAGGTATCCATGGGCCTGTAACCCTAAAGCCTTATATTCAGCAACGGCATTGTTCAGCTTTTCTTGGGAGGAGGCTCCATTAATGACCAGGGTGGCACCTGCCTTGCCCAGTCCAATGGCCATAGCTTTGCCCAAGCCATGGGTAGCACCAGTAATAAGTGCTGTTTTTCCAGTTAAATCAAATAGGTTTATTGACATCTTTATAGGTTTGTAACTGTTATTTTAAGTCTTTTATTTTACAGTGGTCCATGTCGCCATAGTCCAAGTTCTCACCGGCCATTCCCCAGATAAAGGTATAATTACTGGTTCCTGAGCCGGAGTGTATAGACCATGGCGGAGAAATAACGGCCTCATTATTTGCCATCCAAATATGTCTTGTTTCTTGGGGTTGTCCCATGAAATGGCAAACTGCCTGATCTTCTGGAACTTCTAAATAGAAATAAACTTCCATTCTTCTGTCGTGTACATGTGCTGGCATCGTATTCCAAACGCTTCCAGGTTTTAATTCTGTCATTCCCATTTGAACCTGACAGGTCTCTACCAGACTGTTAACGATCAATTTTCTTATAGTTCTTGCATTGGCCGTCTCCATGGAGCCCAACTCTACAATTTCCGCATCTGCTTGACTAATTTTTTTGGTTGGATAAACCTTATGTGCCGGAGTGGAGTTCAAATAAAATTTGGCTGGTGTTTCTGCACTGTTGCTGCTAAATACAACATCCTTATTTTCCTTTCCAATGTACAGGGCTTCCTTGTAATCCAGATCATATTTTTTACCATTGACAGTTACAGAACCTGCTCCGCCCACATTGATAATTCCAATTTCCCTTCTTTCCAAAAAATAATCCGATTTTAAAGGATCTATGGTAGTCAGTTTTAACGAAGTTTTGACTGGTGTTGCCCCTCCTACTATGTATCTGTCAAAATGGGTATATACCAAATTAATAGTATCGGCTTCCATTAAATTCTGAATTAAGAACTCCTTTCTTAAACCTTCTGTGGTTAATTCCTTTGTCTCTTTCGGAGAGCAAGCATACCTAACTTCATAATTGTTTTTCATGACTATATATCTAATAATTATTTTCTAAACTAGTGGGGAAATATGGACTTATTTAATAAGTCAGATTGTAAATGTATTAAAAATAAATCAAAAATACAATCGATTGTATTTTTGATTTGGTATCTTTGTGATAGTTAATATACTCTTTATTCATGAAAAATAAAACTACTATTCATGATATTGCCAAGGCATTGAGCATTGATGCCTCTACCGTATCAAGAGCATTGAACAATAGTCCAAGGGTAAACCAAAAAACCAAGGATAGGATATTGGCAAAGGCAAATGAATTAGGGTATCAACGTAATTTATTGGCTTCCAATCTCCGTAAAAACGAGACCAATACCATAGGTGTGATAGTGCCAAGAATATCGCGACATTTTTTTTCATCGGTAATTTCAGGGATAGAGGAAGCTGCCTATGATGCGGGATATAATGTGATTATTTGTCAGTCCTTGGAACAGTTGAAGCGGGAACGGGATATTGTTGGGACTTTATTGGCCAACCGGGTTGCTGGAGTGCTGTTGTCTGTTTCGATGGAAACAAATGATTACGACCATTTATTGAATATGAAAAATAATGGTACACCTTTTCTTTTTTTTGATAGACATTGTGATATAGAAGGAATTAGTAGTGTGCTTATTGATGATGTTCAGGGTGGGTTTGATGCAACTGAGCATCTTATTTTAAAAGGCTGTAAAAGTATTGGTCATTTTTCCGGTCCCCAAGAATTGTCAATTTATAAAAATAGACTGGCGGGATATATTAAGGCCTTGGAAAAATATAAAATTCCATATAGGCCAGAGTTGGTAATTCGATCGAGTCTAATGGAAATTGACGGTGCCGAAGGTGCAAAAACCTTACTTTCTTTACCCTACAAAATAGATGGACTATTTTCAGCCAATGATATTGCAGCCATAGGGGCGATGAAGTATTTAAAAAATGAAGGAATTCGAATTCCTTATGATATTGCTATAGTAGGTTTTAGTAATGAACCTATTTCTGAGGTAATTGATCCATCTTTGACCACAATTGATCAGCCTGGGTTTCAAATAGGTCAAATCTCTACAAAACTATTATTGGAAGAAATAAATAAATCGTCGAACTCAAAAAAAGCCAAAAAAACTATTCTGAAGTCTTCCCTAATAGAACGTGATTCGTCTAGAAAATGATATTTAAAGCCTTGTGAAACATCTTTTATATGTTTAAAAACAATACTAATAAATAAAACTAATATCCCATGAAACTGCTCTTCGTATCCCTTCTTGTCTGTTTGGCAAGTTGTCAAAATTTGTCTAAAAATAAAAATATTAAAGTCGATAACAAGGTTACTGCCAAGCTTAGTTCTTTTGATCTTAAAAAGGAAATAAAAAACTGTGAGGCCCAATTAAACAGAGCTGTTCCTAAACTTACCGATCTGTCCAAACATCCACGACTGATCGAAACAAATGAAACCGAATGGAAAGAAATACCTAATGGGAGATTGGTGTGGACTTCCGGATTTTATCCTGGGATTCTTTGGTATATGTACGACCTTACCAAGGAGGAAAAATGGAAATCGGAAGCTATAAAAAGGACAGAAGTTTTTGAAGATTTTAAAACGATCAATGAGCACCACGATATTGGGTTTATGATGTTCCCGGCCTATGGTAATGGATATATTTTTGGAGACAAGAAGGAGTATAAGGACATTCTTCTAACTTCTGCTGAATCCTTGGCCAGTAGGTTTAATCCAAAAGTGGGAACTATAAGATCATGGTCCAATAAAATGCATCCACGTTGGCAGCAACATATTACCATAATCGATAATATGCTTAATTTGGAACTATTGTTCTGGGCCGCTAAAAATGGTGGTAGTAAGGAATTTTATGATATTGCCGTAAAACACGCTGAGACCACAATGGAAAATCATTTTAGGCCAGATTATACTTCTTGGCACGTTATTGAATATGATTCTATATCCGGAAAAGTATTGAACAGACATACCAAACAAGGCTATGCAGATGATAGTCGTTGGTCCCGGGGACAGGCCTGGGGGATCTATGGATATTCCATGATGTATAGGGAGACAGGTGATAAAAAATTCTTGGATTTTGCGGTAAAGTTAACGGATAAATATTTGGAACTACTTCCTGCCGATTATATACCCCATTGGGATTTTGATGTGTCTAATTTGGAAAATGAGGAGCGTGATGCCTCCGCAGCCGCAGTTGTGGCTTCCGGCCTGTTGGAGCTAAGTACTTTTGTAAAGGAAAAAAAGGATCAGGAGCGGTATTACAGTGCCGCTATGCGTATGTTGGAATCGTTGAGTTCAGAGGAATATTCCGGAGTAGGGAAAACAGATTCCTTTTTAATACATTCCACAGGAGCAAAATCCTTGGGACATGAAATTGATGTGGCCTTGATCTATGCAGATTATTATTATATAGAGGCGTTGGACAGATTGCAAAAAATGGAACAGTCCAAATAATTTATCAGCTTACAGCCGGTTAGCCTAGGTTAACTGGCTGATTGGTAACTGATTTTTTATTTTTCACAATATTATTCATAATCATTTTGGCATGTATTCTTGAGTTTTCTATAAACCATTTATGGGTCTCCATTCCTCCACAGATTACTCCCGCCAAATATAAATTCTCAATATTGGTTTCCATGGTTTCCGGATTATACTGTGGAAGCCTTTTCTCATCTTTGGATAATTGGATTCCTATTTTTTCCAGAAAACTAAAATTGGGCATATACCCCGTAAGGGCCAGGACATAATCATTTTTAAGACTTATGGTTCCAGTAGGCGAATTCAGGATAATTTCATCTTCTGTAATTTCCTTTACCACACTACTGTAATAGACTTTTATGCTGCCTTCCTCAATTCTGTTGATAATATCCGGTCTTACCCAATATTTTACACGTTGGCCCACCTCTGGTCCTCGGATAATCAAGGAGACTTCCGCTCCTTTTCTATAACATTCCAAAGCAGCGTCTATAGCTGAATTGCTTGCCCCAATGACCGCTACTTGCTGGTTGGAATAAAAGTGTGGATCCTTGTAATAATGCGTCACTTTTTTTAAGTCTTCCCCAGGTACATTCATCCTGTTGGGAATATCATAGAAGCCTGTTGAAATAATTACATTGGTTGATTTATAGGTGCTTTTTTCAGATACAATGTTAAAATACCCGTCAATCTTACTAATTGAATTTACTTTTTCAAAGAGGGAAATATTTAGATTGTTAGAGGTAACTATTCGTCTATAATATTCCAGGGCCTCATTTCTTTTCGGTTTCGCCTCTATGCTGATGAAAGGAATTTCATCAATTTCCAATTTTTCCGAGGATGAAAAGAACTGCATGTTCAACGGATAATTATATAGGGAATTAACGATACATCCCTTTTCTAGGATTATGTAGGACAATCCTTTTTTTTTAGCTTCCAATCCACAGGCAATTCCAATAGGCCCTCCTCCAACAATTACAACATCCCAAATCTTCATTATCCTATAATTTTTTTAAGTTCCCCAATCGTTTGGGATGGGTCATCACTTTTAAAAATAAAGCTTCCTGCTACCAATACATCTGCACCGGCATCTATAAGTTGCTTTGCGTTTTCTGAGGTAACACCACCATCAATTTCTATTAGGGTATGTGCACTTTTTCTTTTTATGAGTTCTTTTAATGCCCTTATCTTGTCGTAGGTGTTTTCAATAAATGATTGTCCGCCAAATCCTGGGTTTACACTCATTACGCAAACAAGGTCAATGTCATTTATAGTGTCTTCCAACAAGTTAATATTGGTATGTGGGTTTAGCGCTACGCCAGCCGCCATTCCTTCGGCCTTAATAGCCTGCAGTGTGCGGTTCAGATGCGGACAGGCCTCGTAGTGAACGGTTAAATTATTGGCACCCAGATCGGCAAAGGTCTTGATGTAGCGGTCAGGGTCAACAATCATTAAATGCACATCCAAAGTTTTTGTAGCATGGGCTGCAATTGCTTTAAGGACAGGCATTCCAAAGGATATGTTGGGTACAAAAACACCATCCATAATATCTATGTGGTGCCAATCGGCATCACTGTGGTTTACCATTTCAATATCTCGCTGTAAGTTGGCAAAATCAGCTGCCAATAGGGAAGGGGCAATAATCTTTTCGTCCATTACTATAACTGAAATTAATTCTACAAAGGTAACAAAATGATATGGTTTAAGGGAATAGGGGAAACTGTTTGCCCATTATGTTTATCTCGCTGTTTTAGGTAAATGTACTATCAATACCAACGCTTCTTTTTCTTTTTGGATGCTACGGATTTCCTTCCTTTCTTGTGTTTGCTGCCTTGTTTTTTGTGTACTTCCGGTTTGGCCTTGGGGTCTAGGGGATAAGGATGGTCTTCAACCACTTCAATGTGCTTTTGCATCAGTTTTTGAATAGTTGACAAATATCCTTTTTCATCTGCAGAACAAAAAGCATAAGATGTTCCGGTGTTTCCTGCCCTTCCCGTTCTTCCTATACGGTGAACATAAGTTTCTGGTATATTGGGTAGGTCAAAGTTGATTACGGCGTCCAGATCGTCTATATCCAATCCTCGTGCCGCAACATCGGTGGCAACAAGAATGTTGGTCTCTCCATTCTTGAATTTCCCTAAGGCTTCTTGGCGCTCGTCTTGGGACTTATCACCATGTAAACTTCCTGCCTTGAAATTATTGTTAAGGAGTGTTTTTTCCAATTTATCCACTCCGAATTTTGTACGTCTAAAAATAAGAATATTACCTTTTATTGTATTCCTCAATAGGTATAGGCATAATTCAATCTTATCGGGTTTTGGAGTATAATATAACAACTGATGTACTGTAGCTGCTGCCGAAGATGTAGGGGTCACGGCCACTTTCTTGGGGTCTTTTAAAATGGTATCCGCCAATTGAACCACTTTAAAAGGCATGGTAGCAGAAAACAATAAAGTCTGCTTTTCCTTGGGGCATAATCGCTCTATTTTTTTAACGTCATCTATAAATCCCATATCCAGCATTAGGTCCGCCTCGTCCAATACCAAAGTTTCTACGTAATCCAAATTAACCACATCCTGTTTGTGAAGGTCCAATAACCTACCAGGGGTTGCCACTAGGATATCCACTCCCTTTCTTAAGGTAGATATTTGCGGTTCTATCCGCGTTCCACCGTAAATAACTGCCGAGGTTAAATGGGTATGCTTGCCGTAATCTATAAAACTCTCATGAATTTGTGATGCCAATTCCCGAGTGGGACTAATTATTAAGGCTTTTATTTTTTTACCTTTTTCAGAAGTTTCCTGCTTGTCAAATAACATTTGTAATATAGGAAGGGCAAAAGCGGCTGTTTTTCCCGTTCCTGTTTCGGCCGACGCAATAATGTCATTTTTCTGTAAAACCAATGGAATGGCAATTTCTTGAATAGCAGTGGGGTCGTTATAGTTCATTTCAGCGACCGCTCTCAAGAGGTGCTTGTTTAGCTTTAATTCTTTAAAATTCATATGGGTACCTGTTTTGACAATGATCGTTGCAAAGGTAAGGTAAATTAAGGCTTAACCCTTTGTGTGAATTAACCTCTAAGTTGCCAATTGTTAAAAAATAATATTTTAGCTACATAGAGTCTGTCTTCAACCGATAATTTTAAAATTAAATACTATAAAATTAGCTAAACCTTAACTAAAGAAATTTAAAAGGCAAAAGGTAATTTATTAAATTTATAGTTGTTTTGTTTCTGGTTCAAAGGTGAGCTCACCCAATGAAATATGGACAAAAACAGTCTTCCGAAATCCTGATTATAAAAATAGTTGGGTGTAATATGTTCGCAATCCCCCTCTTAGATAGATCTAATTAGATCTTGATTAACATTAGCAAAACACAGATTTGGAAAGGTGAATTAATTCCAACTACTAATTGTAATGGGTAACGCCATGGAATTTCCTTTCCTGATAATTATGGAGCTGCGACTTTGGTTCAATTCCGGTTAAGCTTCGATGAAATTGGTTAATCTAAAATGTTATTTATTATGGAAAAGAGGAAAATTATTGCTGTAGTAGGGGCTACTGGGGCCCAAGGTGGCGGATTGGTCCGCGCAATCTTAAAGGATGGTAAAAAGGAATTTGCTGTAAGGGCAATAACTAGGGATGTTAATTCAAAAAAAGCAAAGGAATTAAAGGAATTGGGCGCTGAGGTGGTTATGGCCAATCTGGATGATAAGGACAGTATTGTCAAGGCTTTTAAAGGGGCTTATGGGGCGTATTGTGTCACATTTTTCTGGGATCATTTTTCTCCCGAAAAGGAGATGGAACAAGCGAAGAAAATGGCCCAAGCAGCCAAAGAAGTAGGATTGAAACATGTAATTTGGTCTACTTTGGAGGACTCGCGTAAATGGGTTCCTTTGACAGACAAACGCATGCCAACCTTAATGGGAAGCTACAAAGTACCCCATTTTGATGGTAAGGGAGCTTCTAACACCTACTTTGAAAAGAGTGGTGTGCCCTATACTTTGTTGCTGACTTCGTTTTATTGGGACAATTTTATAAATTTTGGCTTAGGTCCCGCCAGGGGAATGGACGGTAAATTGTGGATTACAATGCCTATTGGCAACGCAAAGCTGCCAGGGATTGCCGCTGAAGATATAGGCAAATCAGCTTTAGGGATATTTAAGGCCGGTAAAAAATATCAAAATAAAACAGTGGGCATATCCGGTGAACACCTAACAGGGAATCAAATGGCTGAAGCCTTTACAAAGGTATTCGGAGTAGAGATTGGGTTTAAAGATATTCCAGCCGATGATTACAGGAAATTGGACTTCCCCGGAGCAGATGATCTGGGAAATATGTTCCAGTTTAAAAAGGAATTTGAAGATTATTTCTGTAAGGCCCGTGATGTGAATTTTACCAGGGAATTGAATCCCAGTTTGATGTCATTTAAATCCTGGTTAATCAAAAATAAAGGGCAATTGGAATCTGGTATCAAGGGAGAGGCGGCAATGGCCTAATCGGAAACTTGGTAGTGTATTGCAATAGTTATTAAAAGAAGAAGCATTGATATTTCAATGCTTCTCTTGCTGTTAATATGGTCCGTTTGGTATGTGGTTGGATGAAATGTGGTTAATGGGCAACTAAATTTGCATTGTACTCATAATGCAAGGGTAGAATGTTAGGCTTTGTTTTGGGTATTTTTAATTTTTCAAAAATAGGCATTAGTATTTTTCCAAATGCTTCAAAACGCTCTGCCGATTCCCAGACATCAACAACCAACATACCATTCGCAACAGCTGCACCATAGTGGTGCAGTAATCCTTTTGGTTGGGCATGACCAGCTTTTCTAATTTCTACCCAACATTGGTCGTACTGCTTCGTGGTCATTCCACGAAAGTCAAATTGAACTACAACTTTTTTCATAGTACCTTTATTTTTTCCTACTCGTGTGGCTTTTCGGTTACGCCCCGTTTTTTAAAGGGGTATCTGGACTCCTCTTTTTTCTATATTTTCTCTTTAAAGACATATGCAGAAAACTTAATTGAGGGGAACAATTGGAAATTCAAAATAAGTGAGGTTGGTCGGTTTTTCTGAATTCAGTAGATTCAGTATCAATTAATTAAACCAATAAGCAACATATAAAGATACTGAATAGAACTAAGGGCAGTTTGTTAAAAATAATGTAGTTGTTGTTAATTGTGATATCCTTAACGTGTCTGGAAAGCTATTTTAAGGTTTACAGTGTTAGAAGCCCATGGGTTTTTAAGGTCTGTAAAGGTTTTGAATACCAGAACAATTCAAAATCTTCAAATCGTGTTTCAAAATCGGTTTTAAGCTGGCCGAAGGTGAAGGTTTTTTCTTTTGGGTCCGATAAATGTCCCAAAGTATCCCTTAGCCATTCCCCTTGATTATTATCTAGCGTTATGGAAATTGTGCCAACCTTGTCGTGAAACGTCAATTTTAGCAATTGCCAGGCAAATCCTTTTTTAGATTTCTCAATGGTCTGTGCAATAGGCATACTTCCCAGCCAAACAATCTTGGCATTTGGTTTGGTTGTTAAAACAGGTTCTTCAATTAACGCATTGTCTATGAAATTGGGGGAAATAGTAGTTTTTGGAATTTTGAAATCGAACCACTCTTGCAAGGGATAATCAAAACAAATTCCGTGCATATAGTTAAAGAGCGATTTTTTTAATCCGAAACTAAAGCGTTCGTGATCTATACCGGTTGAATCTGCAAATTGGATATCATTATTGGCAAATGTTATGGGTTGAAAGTCCGGTATTATGTGGTAATCAGAGGGGTTGAGTCCCACCGGACTATGCGCTGTTAAGGCAAATTGATGCCAAAAACCGGATTGCAAAATACCGGCTTGAAACATTTGGCGTACCATTTCCAAACTGTCCACTGTTTCTTGGACCGTTTGGGTGGGGTAGGCGTACATTAGATAACAATGAACCATAATGCCCGCTTCGGTAAAATTACGGGTCACCTTGGCCACCTGTTCCACGGTAACCCCTTTCTGTATCAAGGCCAACAATCGGTCCGAAGCCACTTCCAAACCACCCGAAACAGCAATACAACCCGACGCCTTTAATAACGTACAGAGGTCTCTGTTAAAGCTTTTCTCAAATCTTATATTGGTCCACCAAGTAACTATTAATCCTCGCTTTATTATTTCAAGCGCCAAGGCCCTCATTAGGGCCGGCGGTGCAGCTTCATCCACAAAATGAAATCCTCGTTCCCCTGTCTGTCCTATGAGTTGCTCCATGCGGTCCACCAAAAGTTTGGCGGCTATGGGTTCATAAATTTTAATATAATCCAAGGAGATGTCGCAAAAGGTACATTTTCCCCAATAGCAACCATGTGCCATTGTAAGTTTGTTCCATCGGCCATCACTCCACAGACTGTGCATTGGGTTGGCAATTTCTATGACAGAGATGTACTTGTCCAATAAAAGATCGGAATAATCAGGGGTGCCCACCTCACTTTGTTTATAATCTGTCCTCGTGGAGAGATTATTGTAAAATACGGCCCCGTCCTTGATTAGAAAGGTTCGTTTCAATTCGGCCATGCTATCATTGGAGGGTTGCTCTGTGCAAAGGGCCGCTAAAAGTTCTATGGGTACCTCGCCATCATCCAAAGTAATATAATCAAAGAAATCAAAAACCCGCGTATCGGTAACCGACCTCAATTCCGTGTTCGGAAATCCCCCGCCCATGGAGACTTTAATCTTTGGAAAGTTTTGTTTTATAAATTGGGCACATCTAAAAGCGCTATATAAATTGCCAGGAAAGGGAACTGAAAAACATACCAGTTTAGGTTTTATTTTAATCAACCTTTCTTGTAGAAGGCTTAAGGCAATATTATCTATATAAGTGATTTTATTTTGTAGATGGCCGTATAATTCATCAAAGGAATTGGCACTTCTTCCCAATCGTTCCGCATACCGACTAAAACCAAAATTTTCATCAATACATTCTACTATGAAATCGGATAGGTCTTCAAGATATAAGGTTGCCAAATGTTTGGCCTTATCCTGATTGCCCATAGTGCCAAAGGCCCATTCCAGATCGTCCAATTGATCAAATCTAGTTGCTTGAGGTAAAAAATTAGGAGTGCATATTTGTCTGGCAAATGTGGTATTGTGTCCCTGTAAAAAGGAAATAACGGAATCTACGGTCTTTACATATTCCTCTTTTAAGGCATATATTCTTTGGCTATTGTCAGAGATTATGGAATTGTTTTTATGGGCAAGGTCAAAGATTTCCTGTAATCCGACTTTGGAAAAGAGTTGTAAAATAACTTCAATACCCAAGTCGATCTGAAAACCGGAAATACCTTTGGTGTTTAAAAAACCCTTTAAATATGCCGTGGCCGGATAAGGGGTGTTCAATTGCGTAAAGGGAGGAGTTATTAGAAGTAGGTCTTTGGCCATTGCACTTATATGTATTATGGTGCAAAGATAAGGGGGTTTCTAGTAATAGGCTTGGTAAATACGTAGGGAATGCAATTGCAGAGAATCAAGTTTTTGCTTTAAAAATGGGTGGTAAAATGGGTGGTAAATATTTTTGTTTTATTAAAAAGTCAATGAATACGGTACTTACCAACGGTTTTAAGTGGCTGTAAAATACGAAAAACTCCGGTAATCAGCCGGAGTTTATTCATCAATCAAAAAACGAACAGTCATGATAACTGTTGTTACTGTCCACAATTTACGATTTTTGCACTAGCATTCCAATGGGGACGGGCGTTTGCGCAAAAGTTTTAATTGTTTGGGTTAACCAAGATATGTTTTTAGGATTTTGCTCCTTGAGGTGTGTTTCAACCTTCGAATAGCCTTCTCCTTTATTTGACGAACTCTTTCCCTGGTTAGGTCAAAAGTTTCGCCAATTTCTTCCAATGTCATAGAATGTTGTCCTGCCAATCCAAAGTATAAACGAATTACATCCGCTTCCCTTGGGGTTAAAGTTTCCAAAGCTCTTTCTATTTCTGTCCTAAGGGATTCGTGCAACAATTCCCTATCTGGGTTGGGAGACTCCCCACTACGCAATACATCGTAAAGGTTGGAATCCTCACCGTCAATCAAAGGTGCATCCATGGATACATGACGACCTGAATTTTTAAGTGACTGTTTTACATCCTCAACGGTCATGTCCAATTCTTTGGCAATCTCTTCCGCAGAAGGTTGTCTTTCATGGGCTTGCTCCAAAAAGGCGAATGTCTTATTTATTTTGTTGATAGACCCAATTTTATTCAATGGTAATCTTACAATACGTGACTGTTCGGCCAAGGCTTGTAAGATAGACTGGCGAATCCACCATACTGCATAGGATATAAATTTAAACCCACGCGTTTCATCAAAACGTTGTGCAGCCTTAATCAATCCAAGGTTACCTTCGTTGATCAAATCGGGAAGTGTTAAACCTTGGTTTTGGTATTGCTTTGCAACGGAAACCACAAATCGTAAATTGGCCTTGGTCAATTTCTCAAGTGCAAGTTGATCACCTGCCTTGATCCGTTGTGCCAATTCTACTTCTTCATCTGCTGTAATTAAATCGACCTTACCAATTTCTTGTAGGTATTTGTCCAAAGAAGCAGTTTCTCTATTGGTAACCTGTTTTGTAATTTTAAGCTGTCTCATCGAAATTTTTTCTTTCTAAATTATGTGCATTAAGCATAAGCTGCATTAGGTTATACGTTCAAAAGTTAGAAATGTTACAAATGGTCCCTTTTATTTTACTTTTTTAGTTGAAATACATGAAAAAAGCCACGTTCTCCCTATAAAAAAGGTTAAACGTGGCTTTGAGTCTGTGACTATTATTTAAGAACTAGTCCCTTCTTGGCTTGCGATCTCTATCTCTATTTCGATCGTTGCCCCTGTCATTTCTACCGCGATCTTCTCGTGGTGGTCTTTCCTTAAAACCTTCCGGTTTTGGCAATAAAGCTTTACGGGATACTTTTTCTTTTCTTGTTCTTGGATCAAGACCAAAGTACTTAACATCAAAAACATCTCCCATATTTACTACATCGGAAACATTTTCGGTACGTTCCCACGCCAATTCAGATACGTGAAGCAATACTTCGTTACCTGGAGCGTCCAAATATTCCACTACGGCACCAAAATCCAACATTTTAATTACCTTAACTTCGTATACGCTGCCCACTACTGGTTTGAACAATAAAGAATCGATCTTGGTTAGAACCATATCAATACCATCTTGCGAAGTACCTAAAATTTCCACAATACCTTCTTCGGTAACTGGGTCTTCGTTGATAACGATAGTACATCCAGTTTCTTTTTGAAGTTCTTGAATTACTTTTCCACCAGGACCAATTAATGCACCTATGAATTCGTTAGGAATTCTACGCATGATCATTTTTGGAGAATGTGGTTTCACATCTGCATTTGGTTCCGCGATGGTTTCGGTAATTTTACCTAAAATATGTAAACGACCTTCGCGTGCTTGCTTTAATGCTTTTACCAAAATTTCGTAGGATAAACCTTTAATTTTGATATCCATTTGACAAGCAGTAATTCCTTCAGAAGTACCTGTAACTTTAAAGTCCATGTCTCCTAAATGATCTTCATCACCTAAAATATCGGACAATACAGCAAAACGATCACCATCAGAAATTAATCCCATTGCAATACCGGAAACTGGTCTTATCATCTGAACACCGGCATCCATTAAAGCCATGGTCCCTGCACAAACAGTTGCCATTGAAGAAGAACCGTTGGATTCCAATACTTCAGAAACCACTCTTACTGTATAAGGGCAGTTGTCAGGAATCATTCCTTTTAAACCACGTTGTGCTAAGTTACCATGCCCAACTTCACGACGGGATGTTCCTCTTAAAGGACGTGCTTCTCCTGTACAAAAAGGAGGGAAGTTATAATGTAAATAGAAATTTTCTTCGCCTTCGTAAGATGGCATGTCAATTTTATTGGAATCCCTAGAAGTACCTAAGGTAACCGTTGCCAATGCCTGAGTCTCTCCTCTCGTGAAGATAGCTGAACCATGCGTTGATGGTAAATAATCTATCTCACTCCAAATTGGCCTAATTTCATCAGTTTTTCTACCGTCTAAACGTAAACCTTCACTTAGAGTCAATTCTCTAACGGCTTCCTTTTCAGCTTTGCTATAATAACCTCCAACAAGGTGGCCAAATTCAGCCATCTCTTCTTCGGTAAACGAAGCTTTTACTTCTTCTTTTATTGCTGCGAATGCTTCGGTACGTTCTACTTTGGAAGTTCCTTTTTTAGCAATTGCGTAACATTTATCGTAAGCTAAAGCGTGAATTCTTTTTTCTAAGTCTTCGTTTTTTTCTGCAGTTTCATACTCACGAACCTCTTTTTTTCCAAATGCTTCTGCTAAACGCAATTGAGCGGCAACTTGAACTTTAATAGCTTCATGGGCAAACTTAATTGCCTCTGCCATTTCTTCTTCCGAGATTTCCTTCATCTCGCCTTCAACCATCATTACTGAATCTGCCGAAGCACCGATCATCATATCAATGTCCGATACTTCTAATTGAGCACGTGTTGGGTTAATAATAAATTTACCATCAATACGACCTACTCTAGCTTCAGAAATTGCACATTCAAATGGAAAATCTGATAATTGAATTGCAGCGGATGCAGCCAATCCTGCCATTGCTTCTGGCATTACGTCGTCATCATGTGACATTAATTGGATCATTACCTGAGTTTCTGCATGGTAATCCTTTGGGAAAAGTGGACGTAAAACTCTGTCTACCAATCTCATAGTTAATACCTCTCCGTCACTAGGTCTTGCTTCTCTTTTAAAGAACCCTCCAGGGTAACGTCCAGATGCAGCAAATTTTTCACGGTAATCTACAGTTAGTGGAAGGAAATCCACATCACTTTGTTTGTAATTGGAAACTACTGTACATAACAACATACATTTTCCAGATTGTACAACAACAGAGCCATGGGCCTGTTTTGCCAATTTTCCGGTTTCGATAGAAATTTCCCTACCGTCTCCAAGGTCAATGACCTCTTTAAATACTTTTGGTATCATAAATACGAATTAAAACCTGTGTCGTTACAGGTTTGTTAAACAATGGTCTTTCGTCTGTTATAGACGACGTTGTTGTGTTGTAGTTGTGTGTTGTTGACCAATGAAAAACTATGTGCAAGCTTTTTGTTTTGCCCATTGGAAACCCTTTGGGACTTTACAATAATACGGTAAATTGTAATATTGATATTGTAAAAAAGGGGAAAAGTTATCTTTTCCCCTTTTTGTAATTTATTTTCTAATTCCTAATTCTTTAATTATAGCACGATATCTAACAATATCTTTCTTAATTAAATAATCTAGAAGAGATCTTCTCTTACCAACCAGTTTTACCAATGAGCGCTCAGTGTTGAAATCCTTACGGTTTCTTTTTAAATGCTCGGTCAAGTGATTAATTCTGTGGGTGAACAAAGCAATTTGTCCTTCAGCAGAACCTGTGTTTTTTTCTTCCCCGCCGTGTTTCTTGAAGATGTCGGCTTTTACTTCCTTAGTTAAATACATTCCAATATTATTTTAATGATTTTTATGTACATGATTGATTTTCAATCAGGGCGCAAAGATAGACTTTTTTTTAGAAACCTTGAGCAAACATAATGTTTTTTGAAGAGTAGATTAAACTTTTCGACTTAAACGCCGTCCAATTAATAAATGTTAATAAAATGTTATAATGAAATGAGCGGTTAACGATCGTATTGATAAGCTAGCTATAAAATCGCGAATGACATTTAACTTTTTGAAAAACAATTAAATTTAAAATCATGAAAAAAGGACTAATAAAAATGAGCATTAAAGGAATGTCACTAATAGTTTTATTGGTGATGGGTTCCTGTAACAACGAAGATTCCACTACTATTGACGAAGGCTCCTCAATAGAAGTGGTAGAACTTGTAGCCAGTGATGAAGCGGATTTAATTTCAGAAGAAATTGCCAACATTGGAGAAGATGTTTATGCTACCTTAGAGATCAGAGCAACATCAAAAGCATTCTTTCTTTCCGATTATCTACCGGAATGCGTTACCATAACTACAGTTGTTGTTAATGGTAAAAAGGAAACCGACATAGATTTTGGAGATGGCTGTGAGCTGCCCAATGGCAATCTGTTAAGTGGGGTTATCCATTTGAGTTATGCAAAGGAGGTGGATACGGCAACTAAAACCATAAGTCTTTCCTTGGAGAATTTTACTTTTAATGAAGTGGCCGTTGAAGGTAGTGCCAATTTGGAAAGAAAACGAAGCAATGACAATGGCAATCCAGAATCCCATGCTGTTGCCAGTTATAATGGCGTATGGCCAGATGGAAGTGCTGCTAGTTTTACGGGTGAAAGAACACGGGAATGGGTAGAAGGGTATGGTTCCGGATTTTGGGCAGATAATGTATTCCTGATTTCTGGTCAAGGCACATATACCGGTAAAACGGGTGATGTTTATTCCAGGGAAACCATTAGCCCATTACGCAGGGAATTGTCGTGCAGATTTTTGGTCAGCGGCGTGTTGGAAGTGTCTAAAAATGATACTACGGTTAGTCTCGATTTTGGTGATGGCAGTTGTGATGCCAAAGGTATGTTGACTTTTCCCAATGGAGAAACCAAGGAAATTTTATTAAGAAGGTTCAACAAGTAAAACAAGTTCAAATAAAAGAGGCTGTCTAAAAACAATTAGGCGGTCTTTTTATTTTTAGTGATTTTGGTGACTTTGATTTTTAAACTGTTTTAATTTGAACAGTGTAAGGAAGCCAGAGTAGTCCTATCCGGCTAGGGTAACTTTTTTCAGGTTGTGGGCCATTGCAATTAGCCCTATTTCAGTCTCCACTTTATTGATTCCCCTTAGCATAAAGCGTTTAAAATTCATATTCTGTTTAATGTTCCCAAAGACAGCCTCAACATCCCAGCATCTTTGTTTACGATGGGCAATTCCCTCCGGGCTTAGTAATTTTTCCTTTGCCTTGGCCCTGAGTCTGACCAGGTTGTGATTTCTTTCTACGATCCGGCTGCCTTGTGATTTATGGCAGACTCCCCGCATGGGGCACTCTAAACAGTTGCTTGCCCGATAGCGATCAATGGTTTGTAAGTATCCTGTCTTGGTTTCTTTCTGGTAACCACCTATATTTTGCATTACTTGGCCCATTGGGCA
>NZ_JALKBC010000018.1:0-2174 GCF_023015865.1 Arenibacter sp. F26102
CCCGTTGTCCCTTTTGCGGCCTTTGGCCAGGATAACGGCAATGTGTTGCCAATGTGGAGAATATCGGAGTCGAACCGATGACCTCCTGCGTGCAAGGCAGGCGCTCTAGCCAGCTGAGCTAATCCCCCGTTTTCCTATAGCCCGGCCCTAGCCAGTCAATAGTCGGCAGGTTTCCCAACTTCTAGAATTTCCTAATTCAATATTTTCAATCAATGAACGTGTGCCCGAAGGCAAAATCGTAATCCAGCGCAGACTTACCGCTTGCAGCGGCATGAACTTCTCGTCCGTACCTCGTCTACTTTGTAGTCTCAGGCAGACTCGAACTGCCGACCTCTACATTATCAGTGTAGCGCTCTAACCAGCTGAGCTATGAGACTGTTCAGATCCCCATTTAGCCATCTGCGGACAACCGCCCCGATAATTCCTNCGGCTCCATCGCTATAAAAGTCCACCGGACTTTTTCTTAACGCTCGGCCCTGTAGTCTCAGGCAGACTTACCGCTTGCAGCGGCATGAACTTCTCGTCCGCACCTCGTCTACTTTGTAGTCTCAGGCAGACTCGAACTGCCGACCTCTACATTATCAGTGTAGCGCTCTAACCAGCTGAGCTATGAGACTGTTCAGATCCCCATATAGCCATCTGCGGACAACCGCCCCGATAATTCCTTAAAAGAGCGCCGCGCTCCCCGTCCGAACGTGCCGTTGCGGCGCGGGCGGGTAACCAGCTGAGCTATGAGACTCACTATAGTTTATTTTGTTATTTATAAAGACAGAAAACGAAAAAACGGGCCTTCGGAAAAATGCCCATACGGCAAATTCTCTAGAAAGGAGGTGTTCCAGCCGCACCTTCCGGTACGGCTACCTTGTTACGACTTAGCCCTAGTTACCGATCTTGCCCTAGGCCGCTCCTTGCGGTGACGGACTTCAGGCACTCCCGGCTTCCATGGCTTGACGGGCGGTGTGTACAAGGCCCGGGAACGTATTCACCGGATCATGGCTGATATCCGATTACTAGCGATTCCAGCTTCACGGGGTCGAGTTGCAGACCCCGATCCGAACTGTGACCGGTTTTGTAGATTCGCTCCTGGTTGCCCAGTGGCTGCTCTCTGTACCGGCCATTGTAGCACGTGTGTGGCCCAGGACGTAAGGGCCGTGATGATTTGACGTCATCCCCACCTTCCTCGCGGTTTGCACCGGCAGTCCCGTTAGAGTCCCCATCATTACATGCTGGCAACTAACGGCAGGGGTTGCGCTCGTTATAGGACTTAACCTGACACCTCACGGCACGAGCTGACGACAACCATGCAGCACCTTGTGATCTGCCCGAAGGAAACTCTATCTCTAAAGCTGTCAGACCACATTTAAGCCCTGGTAAGGTTCCTCGCGTATCATCGAATTAAACCACATGCTCCACCGCTTGTGCGGGCCCCCGTCAATTCCTTTGAGTTTCATCCTTGCGGACGTACTCCCCAGGTGGGATACTTATCACTTTCGCTTGGCCGCCCAGATTTGCATCCGGACAGCTAGTATCCATCGTTTACGGCGTGGACTACCAGGGTATCTAATCCTGTTCGCTCCCCACGCTTTCGTCCATCAGCGTCAGTATATAGTTAGTAACCTGCCTTCGCAATCGGTATTCTATGTAATATCTATGCATTTCACCGCTACACTACATATTCTAGTTACTTCACTATAACTCAAGACCACCAGTATCAAGGGCAATTCTACAGTTGAGCTGCAGACTTTCACCCCTGACTTAATGGCCCGCCTACGGACCCTTTAAACCCAATGATTCCGGATAACGCTTGGATCCTCCGTATTACCGCGGCTGCTGGCACGGAGTTAGCCGATCCTTATTCTTACGGTACCGTCAGAGGGGCACACGTGCCCTTTGTTCTTCCCGTATAAAAGCAGTTTACAATCCATAGGACCGTCTTCCTGCACGCGGCATGGCTGGATCAGGCTCTCGCCCATTGTCCAATATTCCTCACTGCTGCCTCCCGTAGGAGTCTGGTCCGTGTCTCAGTACCAGTGTGGGGGATTCCCCTCTCAGGGCCCCTACCCATCGCCGTCTTGGTGAGCCGTTACCTCGCCAACTAACTAATGGGACGCATAGTCATCTTGTACCGTAGCCTTTAATGTAACTGTGATGCCACAGTTGCATACCATGGGGCA
>NZ_JALKBC010000018.1:2180-66477 GCF_023015865.1 Arenibacter sp. F26102
AGGACCGTCTTCCTGCACGCGGCATGGCTGGATCAGGCTCTCGCCCATTGTCCAATATTCCTCACTGCTGCCTCCCGTAGGAGTCTGGTCCGTGTCTCAGTACCAGTGTGGGGGATCCCCCTCTCAGGGCCCCTACCCATCGCTGTCTTGGTGAGCCGTTACCTCGCCAACTAACTAATGGGACGCATAGTCATCTTGTACCGTAGCCTTTAATGTAACTGTGATGCCACAGTTGCATACCATGGGGCATTAATCCAAATTTCTCTGGGCTATTCCCCAGTACAAGGCAGATTCTATACGCGTTGCGCACCCGTGCGCCGGTCGCCGGCGGATAAGCAAGCTTATCCCCGCTGCCCCTCGACTTGCATGTGTTAGGCCTGCCGCTAGCGTTCATCCTGAGCCAGGATCAAACTCTTCATCGTTGATTCTTATATAACTTCGATCAACCATATGAGATATCTTCCCGGCCCGTTCTTTCGATTTCTTTTTCTGCACCACATCCCCGTTTCCGGAAATATGGTGCGCTGTCTTTACAATATATCAATGAACTTATTTCTCTTTTATCGTTCGCCCTGTTTCCCAAAGCGGCTGCAAATGTACAGCCTTTTTTTAATCCGACAAGCTTTTTCGAAAAAATTTTATTTTTCTTTTTGCCAGTAGATCCGAAACAGTAACTTTAATGAACGTGGCGCTCCAAACACCCTTTCCGCCAATTCCGACATTGCTTCGTTAGCGGGGTGCAAATTTACCACCCTTTTTTAAATCCACAAGGGTTTTTTGAAACTTTTTTTACCTTTTTTTCAAGGGCGCGCACAACGCCCTGTCAACAAGCATATTGCAACAAAGCAGGACACGCAAAAAGGGAAAACAATTTAACGCTTTTTCCCATAACCGCAAAACAATGGCACGTTAAAATTGTGCCGAAACGCGCCAGGCCCGCCTTCCAGTAGGCATGGGGAGAACCGGCATCCCCGGAGCAACGAAAGGGATACGGCCCGGCACCCGGCCCGATAAAGGGAGGGAGCACCAAACAACTATCCTATATATGTATATGTATATGTATAAAATCGTTCCTATATATATTGCCAACATTAATACTAGATGTTATCTTTGCACACTTATTACGACAAAAAAGCATGATCAAAATAACTTTACCCGACGGTAGCATTAGAGAATATGCCGAAGGAACAACACCTTTAGAGGTAGCTAAAAGCATAAGCGAAGGATTGGCGCGAAATATCATTTCTGCGAAATTTAATAGCGTTACAGTCGAAACCGTAACTCCATTGAAGCAAGATGGATCGCTTATCCTATATAGTTGGAACAATAAAGAAGGAAAAACAGCTTTTTGGCATTCTACCTCGCACGTTGTAGCCCAAGCTTTGGAAGAATTGTACCCTGGTGTAAAATTAACCATAGGACCAGCCATTGATAATGGATTTTATTATGATGTGGATTTGGCCGAGGGCTCTATTTCAGAAAAGGACTTTCCTGAAATTGAAAAGAAAGCCTTGGAAATTGCTAGGGGGAAACACGATTTTAAGATGCGTTCCGCCACCAAGGCAGAGGCACTGGACCTATATAAATCCCAAGACAACCAATATAAGGTAGAACTTATTGAAAATCTGGAGGACGGCACCATTACTTTCTGTGACCATGACACCTTTACCGATCTTTGTAGGGGCGGACACATACCTAATACCGGTATTATAAAAGCCATTAAAATACTAAGCGTAGCTGGCGCCTATTGGAGGGGAAATGAAAAAAACAATCAGTTGACCAGGGTATATGGCATTTCCTTTCCTAAACAGAAAGAACTCACCGAATATTTGGAACTACTGGAAGAAGCCAAAAAAAGGGACCACAGGAAACTGGGCAAGGAATTGGAACTGTTCACTTTTTCACAAAAAGTGGGACAAGGACTTCCTTTATGGCTTCCAAAAGGCGCGGCCTTAAGAGAGCGTTTAGAGAATTTCCTAAAGAAGGCACAGAAGAAGGCCGGATATGAAATGGTGATTACCCCACATATTGGACAAAAGGAACTTTATGTTACCTCCGGTCATTATGAAAAGTACGGAGCTGATAGCTTTCAACCGATCAAGACCCCCAAAGAGGATGAGGAGTTCTTACTAAAGCCCATGAACTGTCCACATCATTGTGAAATTTACAATACAAAGCCATTTAGCTATAGGGAACTTCCAAAAAGGTATGCCGAATTTGGAACTGTTTACCGATATGAACAAAGTGGTGAATTGCACGGACTTACACGAGTACGAGGCTTTACACAGGATGACGCCCACATTTTCTGTACTCCGGACCAATTGGCGGATGAGTTTAAAAACGTAATTGATCTTACCTTATATGTATTGGGATCTTTAGGATTTGGTAATTTCACAGCACAAGTATCCGTAAGGGATTTGGACAAGCCTGAAAAATATATTGGATCGGTAGAAAACTGGGAAAAAGCGGAAAATGCCATTATAAATGCAGCCAAAGAAAAAGGCCTCGACTTTGTTATAGAAAGTGGTGAAGCTGCTTTCTACGGTCCCAAGTTGGATTTTATGGTAAAAGATGCCCTTGGCAGGAACTGGCAATTGGGGACAATTCAGGTAGACTATAACTTACCGGAGCGTTTTGACCTTACCTACAAAGGTAGTGACAATGAATTGCATAGACCTGTAATGATCCACAGGGCTCCCTTTGGAAGTATGGAACGTTTCATTGCACTTTTGCTGGAACACACAGGAGGTAATTTTCCACTTTGGCTGATGCCGGAGCAGGCTATTATACTACCTGTCAGCGAAAAACATGAAATATATGCCCAAAAAGTTTTAAATTCCTTGGAAAATAACGACATTCGCGCCCTCATTGACAACCGAAATGAAACGGTAGGCAAGAAAATACGTGAAGCAGAGATGAATAAAATCCCATTTATGCTGATTGTAGGGGAGAATGAAGAAAAAGAGGAAACCATTTCTATCAGGAGACATGGCGGTGAAGATTTAGGCGCCATATCCGTAAAAGCATTTTCCGACTTGGTATTAAATGAAATAAACAGTACCTTAAAGTCGTTTTAAAAAAAAGTTTAACTAAAAAAATTACGTCATAGCAATTAGAAAAAGATTTAGGCCTCAACCTAGAAGGGAAAACAAAAACCCGCACAACATCAATGAAAGTATTTCATCGCCCACAGTTAGGTTGGTTGGCGACAATATAGAGGTAGGTGTATACAACACCCGCGAAGCCTTGGCCAAAGCGGAAGAACTGGAATTGGATTTAGTAGAAATTTCTCCTAAAGCCGAACCCCCTGTTTGTAAAATAATAGATTACAAGAAGTTTCTTTACGAGCAAAAGAAACGGGAAAAGGTCATGAAGTCCAAAGCCACCAAGGTAATCGTAAAAGAAATAAGATTTGGTCCACAAACGGATGACCATGATTATGAGTTCAAGAAAAAGCACGCAGAGAAATTCTTAAAAGATGGTGCAA
The DNA here is from genome assembly GCF_023015865.1 of Arenibacter sp. F26102. GTDB lineage: Bacteria > Bacteroidota > Bacteroidia > Flavobacteriales > Flavobacteriaceae > Arenibacter. The sequence continues at coordinate 5,668 of NZ_JALKBC010000018.1, forward strand.
AGCTAAAAGCTTATGTGTTCTTTAAAGGTCGTTCCATTGTCTATAAAGATCAAGGGGAAATTCTATTGCTTAAATTAGCCTCAGAATTGGAAGATTTAGGTAAAGTGGAGCAGATGCCAAAACTTGAAGGTAAGCGCATGACCATGTTCCTTGCCCCAAAAACCAAAAAATAAGCCTGGGCTTCGTAGCTCTGGTTATTTAAAATAAAATGCTGAATTAATTTTTAGCATCAAGATAGTAAGCGAGATAAATTAATAAATAGGAAGAAAATGCCTAAACAGAAAACAAAATCCAGTGCCAAAAAGCGATTTAAGCTTACAGGAACTGGTAAGATTAAAAGAAAGCACGCATTTAAGAGCCACATTCTTACGAAGAAGTCCAAAAAGCGTAAGCTAGCGTTAACCCACTCTGGATTAGTTCACGAGGCGGATGTTAACAGTATTAAAGAACAATTACGTTTAAAGTAATCGTTTAATTCGGTAATTATTAACCCTGGAGTTAGGCATTAAAAGTATTCTACATTAAAGGATCGCCTACTACAAAAAACAATTAAAATTATGCCAAGATCAGTAAATTCAGTTGCTTCCAGAGCCAGAAGAAAAAAGGTAATGAAGCAAGCCAAAGGTTACTTTGGAAGACGTAAAAACGTTTGGACAGTAGCTAAAAATGCGGTTGAAAAAGCAATGCTATATGCTTACAGAGACCGTAGAAACAAGAAAAGAACTTTCCGTTCCCTATGGATTACCCGTATCAACGCTGGTGCCAGAATGCACGGAATGTCCTATTCCCAGTTTATGGGCAAGGTAAAAGCCAACAATATAGAGCTAAACCGTAAGGTTTTGGCTGATTTGGCCATGAACCACCCAGATGCTTTCAAAGCTATTGTGAACAAAGTAAAATAAATTAATAAACTTATCTCGCTTATAAGAACCTGTTCCAAAAGGAACAGGTTTTTTTTATGCCTTGTTCAAAATCTTCAAGGATATTGAACACAAAACCAACTACTATCAAGTTGTTTTTATCTTCCCAACAGCCTGCTTGAACTCTTCCCAGTCGATAAACTCATCGCCAGATTTATCATAACCTTCAATTAGCTTAGAAGATACAATTCCACGCAAAAATCCACTTATTTCCGCTTTCTTCAACAACTCAACTATCTCACTTTTTTTAAGTTTACCATCTCCATCTTCATCAAAAAAGTTGTATGCCTCTTCCGGGGTTTCAAATTTATTAGTGATCAGAATCTGTATTTTGTTTAATATCATGTCCTTTGTTGCCATAATTTCACTTTTAAAAACCGAATTACACTAATTTACAAAATAAAAAAACACCTACTAAACCCCAAAATAGCTTATCACCAAATTCCTTCCACTTGCATTGTTCCTGTGTTCACACAAATAGATACCCTGCCATATTCCTAAATTTAATTTACCATTGCTAATAGGTATCTGCACAGATGCTCCCATCAGAGAAGATTTGATATGTGCGGGCATGTCGTCCGAGCCTTCATAATCATGGCGGTAATATGGCGCATTTTCCGGAACCATTATATTTATATGGCTTTCAAAATCTGCCCTAACGGTGGCATCGGCATTTTCATTTATAGTTAAGCTTGCCGAGGTATGCTTTATAAAAACCTGAAGCATACCTGTTTGTATCCTTTTTAAATGTGGCAAGTGTTCCAGTATTGTATTTGTAATTAAATGAAATCCTCTCCTGTAAGCCTTTAAACGTACCTCCTCTTGGTAAAACAACATAATAATGGGTATCTATAATTTGTCCAAATTTCGACAAATATTAATAAATCCAAAACTTTACATAACAAGACTTGAATTTAGGATGATAACAAATACCTTTGCAACTTAAACTATTTGAATGGATTTATCTAAAGTGAAAATGGTGGTCACCGATATGGATGGCACACTATTAAATTCCCAACATGAGGTAAGCGCTAAATTCTTCTTCTTATTCGAAGAACTAAGAAAGAGGGACATTAAATTTGTGGCAGCGAGTGGACGACAATACAACAGCATAGTTGATAAACTGGATGCCATTAAAAATGATATAATTGTTGTGGCAGAAAATGGAGCTTTTGTTAAAAAGCAGGACAAAGAATTGTTGGCAACACCTTTGGACCAAGATACCATTAAACAAACCATAGATCTTTTAAGGAATATAGAGGGCATACATCCGGTTCTGTGCGGTAAAAACAATGCCTATACCAATGGCAGTTCTGATGCTTTTCTAAACAAACTAAGAGAGTATTATTCCGAGTTTAGCGTTTTAAACGACATTTCATCTTTTGATGGCGAAGTTTTAAAAATAGCCATTTACCATTTTGAAAGTTCTGAAAAGCATATCTATCCTTGGGTAAAGCATTTGGAATCGGAATTAAAAGTGAAAGTTTCTGGAGAGAGTTGGTTGGATATTTCCCATATGAACGCTAATAAGGGTTATGCCTTGCAGTATATTCAAGAAAAGTACGGCATCAGCAGACAGGAAACAATGGTTTTTGGCGATTACAATAATGACTTGGAAATGTTATCCATGGCCGATTTTAGCTTTGCAATGGCCAACGCACATCCTAATGTCAAGAGGGCATCGAAATACTTGACAACCAGCAATAATGATTTCGGTGTTGAAAACATTTTGGAATCAATGTTAGCGGCAAAACAGATTAATAGATAAAAATATATCACTGCTGCAAACCTAACAATGCACTTGGTAAATACCCCATTGTTTTCTTAAACGCAACGGTGAAATGCTGTGGATTGGAATACCCCACTTCATAGGACGCCTGTGCAATTGATAAATTGTCCGTAAGAATCAATTTTTTGGCCTTCTCCATCCGCAAACGGGTAATATATTTAAATATGGTTGTTTGATGCATCTTTTTAAAACAACTTTTTAACTTGGTAGTATTAAACCCTGCTATTTCAGACAGTTCCTTAATAGTTAATTTTTCCTTTAGGTTTCTGATGATATAGGAATCCACTTTTTCAATAGCTTCATAATCTAATATAGACAACTTGGATTCCCCTTTATCACCAGTATCATTCTCCCTTCCCAGCAAGGCATCTATTACCAAACAGCGCATTTGGGATTCTATATAGTTGGTTCTGGAACTCCCTATATATGGACAGTTCAAAATTTTGAGAAGCATTATTCTTAACCTAGATGGAATTGGTTGTCCTGTACCCCACAGACATTTGGGATAGTTACCAAAAACGTCCAGGAATGACTCAAAGTCAGAATGATATTCTGTACCCAATAAATCTTGGAGGTACATCTTTGTAAAGAAAACCTCTACAGAAACACACACTAGCCCTTTATGTTTTTGAGTTCCTAAAACGTTTGGCCATTGAACAAGATTATAATAACCGGAGTTAATACCCAACTTGGTATTGTCTTCTTTACTGCTAAACCTATAGTTACCTTCTAGCAAAAAATGGATACCAAAACAAGAATGGGTATTTTCATATTCTAAGGTAGAAAGGTTGTCGAGACTTAAATTTCTCAGAATTACCCTGGCGCCATCTAACCAGAGTTCCTGTTTACCTCCTTTAATTCCATTTTCTTGGCTGAACACTTGATTTACAAATGGATCCTCCTGAACAACTTCCATGGAATCAACACCTTTACTTATACTACGATTCTTAGTTGGAAAAAGACCTATTCTCATTAATTCTCAATTCGTAACTAAAACTTCCTTTTGCGTTATTGCTACCCGAAATCCCAGATTATATTTGCAAATCTATTATTATTTAGACTAAATCTTAATAAAAATAGAAAACTTTTTACAAAAAATATGAAGAACTTGTTTACGGCTGTCCTACTCTTGGTTTTCTTGTCTGCAAAAGGCCAAGAATCTTTCGGTACAATTTCGGGTACGGTAAGTGATGCTACGGGAGAGCCCTTACCCTTTGCAACTGTATTGATAGAAGGTTTAAAACGCGGTGTTCTATCGGACAATAATGGGGCATACTTTATTAGCAAGGTGCCTCCAGGAATGCAAAAGATCGTGGTTTCCTTTATAGGCTATGGCACGCTCTCAAAGACCATTGATGTGTACGAAAGTGCCACTAAAATTAAGATCGATTTCACCCTGCAGGAAACCGTGGAAAACCTAGATGAGGTAACTGTCAGCGGCAAGACCAAAGAGACAGAGATTGAAACCAAAGGCTTTGCTGTTAATGCCATAAAAACAGAAGAAGCTAGTCTAAGAAATATTCAAACGAACGAATTGTTAAACACTACTGTTGGTGTGAAAATTCGTCAAAATGGAGGTTTAGGTTCCGAGGTTAGTTATAGTTTAAATGGATTGTCAGGAAACTCTGTGCGCATATTTATCGACGGAATCCCCATTTCTATGTATGGCAATTCTTTTAATTTGAACAGTATTCCACCTTCAATGATTAAAAATATTGAGGTTTACAAAGGGGTGGTTCCTGGGCATTTGGCAGACGATGCTCTAGGAGGAGCCATTAATATTGTACTTCATAAAGATGCAAAAACCAATTTCAATGCTTCGGTTTCCTACGGATCCTTCAATACCTTTCAAACCAGTGTAAATGGCTTATATCGCTTCGAAAAATCTGGATTTACTATAAAGGCATCCCTTTTTCATAACTATTCCAATAATGATTATAAAGTATCAGGTAGAAGCGTAGTTGTTACTGGTTTAGGAGGTGTACAAACACCTATTACGGCAAGAAGATTCAACGATGCCTATAGGTCTACAGGTGGAATGGCACAGGTTGGCTATACCAATGTAAAATGGGCAGACCAATTTTTTCTTGGTGTTACCGGTTCTGATGATTATAAAGAAGTACAGCATGGGGCTTTTATGACTATTACTCCGTACAAGGATAGGTTCTTAGAATCCGATGCCCTATTGGCGAGCTTAAACTATCAAAAGAAAAATCTTTTCACCAAAGGGCTTGATGTTACTATAAACGGATTGTATGGTAAAAGAAACCGAGCTGTCAACGATACCGTTTCTTGGGCGTATAGTTGGAATGGAGAAAGAGCTATTGATTTTAGAGGAAATGAATATCAATACACTTGGCGTTCCCAACAAGAGGGAGGACCTACCCTAGCTAAAATTAAAAGAAATGTAGCATCAATTAGAACTGGGGTTTCATATGCTGTTAACGACAAACACAAGGTTTCTGTAAATCATGTATATAGTGGAATTGACAGGGAAGATAGTGATGCTTTAAGATCAGTATTGGAAAACACCTTTCTCGGAACCAGAGATTTGCATAAAAACATTTATTCTTTAACCTATGAATTAACAGCTTTAGAAGAAAAGCTAAAAGCCAGTTTATTTGGAAAACATTATCAGCAGAAAACTGTAAGTATTGATCCTGCTATAGAAACTGACAGCAACGGAAACAACATAGTAGTAGATGAAGTTGTTAGCAGTAATAAGAATTATGATGGATATGGCTTTGCAGTTTCCTATGCCATTATTCCCAATATAACACTTTTAGCATCCGCAGAAAAAGCTATCCGGTTGCCTAACGAAACAGAAGTATTTGGTAATGACGGAGATAACGTAGTCGCCAATTCAAGCATTGATCCCGAAAGCAGCAACAACTACAACTTAGGTTTCAGATTTGGATCATTTAACATCAAAAAGCATGACTTTACCATGTCAACAAATGTTTTCACCCGAAACATCAAAGATAGAATTGGTTTACCTATTCAAACATCACTCAATGTAGATGATGAACTAATAGTATATGTAAATCAAGGGAGTGGCACATCTAGAGGAATAGACGCACAATTAAACTATACCTATAACAATAATTTTGGTCTCAATTTCAATATTTCCCGTTTCAATTTAAAAATTGAAAATCAAGGAATAGAGATAGACGTTCCAAATACACCATTCTTTACCATGAACGGTGGTCTCCGTTACTCGTTTAAAGATGTACTTCTCAAAAATTCGCGTTTAAATCTTTTCTATAATGCCTATTTCACCGATGAATTTTCATTCTTGACTGCACAGGGAACGAACACCGTTGGTACTGAGTTTTTTGAAGTACCCCAACAATTGGCACAAGATTTTGGTCTTAGTTACACTTTCCCAAATAATAAGTTTGTGATAAGCTTTGACATCAAAAACATATTTGACGAACCCGTTTACGATAATCTTTCTGTACAAAAGCCAGGAAGAGCTTTTTACCTAAAATTAAATTACACAATCAATAAATTTTAACCCATTTAATAGAATTAAAAATGAAACGTACTTATTTAAATTTTAAAACCTTAGCAACAATTGCATTAACGGCTGGCCTAATGACTGCTTGTAGTAGCGATGATATTGGCGGAAATCCAGATCCGGATCCAGATCCAATTGAAGAAGCTAGATGGATTACCGTTGCCGCTGCTAAAATGGGAGACATCCCTGGTGATGGAAATGGAGGAACATTAATTTATTCTGTAACCAGCAATGATGCAAAAGACCCTACTGTATCAATCGCGCCTTTTGAAAACGGATTTATTGCCCCTTCCAACAGAACAGCTAGATTACAGTCTTCCGAAGATGGCAACATTATTTTTAATATTAGTTACGGTGGAGATACTGGCGGAAACTACACAAAGTATACTGTAGAAGGAGGCCAAACTTTTACAGCTTCAGGCTCTGACGTAAGTATCGCCCCATATGTTGGCACTGCACCAAGATGGATAAAATTATTTGATGGAGACCAAACTGGGGCTGCTGTTTATGTAAACACAGAAAATGAATTTGATGACAGTGACGATTACAAACGTACAGAAGCTACGATTGGTGTTGTAACATTGGATTTAGTGAATTCTTCAATAAAGGAGTTCCAAGAACATAGTGTTCCCTTAAGTGCCGAAGAAGAAGCTAATGGTTATTATATCTCAAGAATAGACATGCCCACTCTAAATGCAGCTGGAGATAAATTATATATAGGTGCACGATTAAGCAAGGTTGATCCTGCCACTGCAGAAAGTGACAGTGATTATGAAATTTTAGGTTCTAAAACTATTGTACTGGATTACCCATCTTTGTTAAATCCATCTGTAATTACTTCTACCGTAGGACACGGAAATACGAACGGTTATCGCAGTATTAATTCCTTCGAATATAATGGAAGTGTTTATCAAGCCAATCAAAGTGACCCTGCAGGATCCCACATTTTAAAAATTGATGCCGATAACGAATATGACGATTCTTATGAGTTTAATTTGGATGATGCTTTAGGTATTGAAGGAGCTTATATCCTTGCTTGGAGACCTGCAGCAAATGGCAAAGCGGTTTTAGCTTACCGCCATAATGGATCTGCAGAAGGCGTAGCAGGTGCTCAAGGGTTTTTCGCTTTAGTAGATTTAAACGCTAAAACAGCTGTAAAAATAGATGCTATTCCTTATGACCCAGATTTCTACTTATTCCAGTACCAAGGTTTTGTGATCGATGGAACAGAAATATACGTAACCCAAGGTGCTGTAGGTCAAAATGGAAACATTTACGTTGTAGAAACTGAAACTGGCGAAGTAACTAAAGGTGCTGAATTAATAAACGTAGCAGGAAGCCACTTTATAGGTGCATTTTAAACCCAAGGGGGTAATTTCCTATATCAAAGTAATTCTATATGACCATGTCCCTCATCCGACTAAATGGTAAACAATGATACTTGACACCACTTTGAACTCTCCTAAGGCATATCAAAAGAAGTCAATTTTATTACCAGAACTAGACAAATGGTTTGGATACCGGTACCCGTCCATTGGAATTTCTTAACAACTATAATTTTTAAAACCGTTATCCAAATCTCTATTTCGATAACGGTTTTATATGTTCGAAAACACAAAATTATAAGAAAATCAAAACTACTCTTTTAGAACTATTGCTCTTTTTCTTGCCACAAGCTTAATATCATTTGACGGCATAGAATGGCGTTGGTGAGCAGTTGTATTCCATTGGTAAGTTGAATATAGATACTTTATTGATTGGCGTCCGAAGGCATCAACAAGGATTAATCTTGGTAAAGACCTTAGTCAATACCAAAACCGAAGGCAAATTAAGCTAGATTGCTATTGAGATAAGTAAATTTGTCAAGAGAAAAATTAAAAATCTGATTTCTGCTCAGGTCTTCTGCTTCTTTTTCTGAGCAGCGGGAAAAAGGACATTGTTCAAAATAAGGCGATAACCTGGAGAGTTGGGATGAAGTTCCAATTCGGTCTTCGGGTCCCCTACCCTGTGCTGATAGTCCTCCGGATCGTGACCACCATAAAATGTAAAGAAACCCTTTCCTTTAATTCCATGGATATAGCGTGCCTCACCATTAATTTTATTTTCGCCCAATACCAGTACGGTGGGTTTAATTTCCTGCCTGGCAAAGGCCGTTGTCTGTCCCATAAACCCCTTAACCAAAGCGGTATGGTTTTGGCACAGCATAGTAGGAACCGGGTCCCATTTGGCAGAGAAATCCATCAAAGAAAAATAGTCTGCTTCCTTGGGAACATTGCCCCGCGAATTGGTCATATCTATAGAAGAGAATTCATATCGCAACGGATTGCGCTCCAACGTAAAATTGGTGAAGGCAAAAGTTTTTCCATAGTCCAGCTTTCCTTGGTAATTGGCATCTGAGGGGTCACCATCAAACATTGGCTCACATATATCCACTCCGTCCGCAGATAAGGCAATATCAAAACTATCCGTGGCGGAACACATAGCAAACATAAACCCTCCCCCAATAACATAATTTCTAATTTTTAGAGCTACGGCCCTCTTTTCCTCAGACACTTTATTATATCCTAATTTTTGGGCCAAGGCTTCCGCATTCTGTTTTCCTTCTATATACCAGGGTGCAGCTCTGTAGGCACCATAAAATTTACCATATTGTCCCGTAAAGTCCTCATGATGCAAATGCAACCAGTCATAGAGCACCAATTTGTCCTCCAGTACTTCCTCATCATACAATTGCTCATACGGAATTTCAGCATAGGAAAGAACCATGGTAACCGCATCGTCCCAAGGGGAGTTATCCTTAGGGGTATATACGGCAATTTTAGGAGCCTTCTCCAATATTACCGCTTCCTGATTTTTGGAAGGGCTTGCAATTTCATCTAGAATAGCTTGGGTTTCGGAATCGGATAAAATTTCAAAGGACACCCCCCTTATCTGACATTCCTTACGGATAGTTTCCCCGTCGGGCAACAAAAAGGAACCTCCCCTATAATTCAACAGCCACTGTACTTTTTGCTGCTTGGTCAATACCCAGTATGTGATACCGTAAGCTTTTAAATGGTTTATTTGACTTTCCGCGTCCATAGGAATAAGAATACTGGAAGCGAAGGATTTTAAAACAAGGAAAAAGAAAAAAACGGTAATGAACACCCTCTTGGACAGGGTGCTGTGCAATATTTTATTTTGGAATATATTCCTCAATTTCTTTCCTTAAATTATATCTATTGGCAAGATAGGAAAATCCCAAAAACAAACAAGTTAAAACGTTTAAAGCTGTGCTGAGGCTGTTTAGAATGGCACATCGTTATCATCCTGCATGGAATCATCGTTCATGGAACTACCAAAAGCTTCATTGGCATTGGGAAGGTTTTTGGTAATAAACGGATTTTCATCTTCGGCATTCATTTTGGATTGAAATTCAAACGGAGAATCAAAATCATCCAAATTATCGAATTTACCTAGATGTCCAACGAATTTAAGACGGATATTCTCCAAACCACCATTTCTATGCTTCGCCACAATAAATTCTGCTTGTCCGGCTGTTGGGGAACGTTCTTCATCATCCCATTCATCAATCTTATAATATTCCGGCCTATAGATAAAAGAAACAATATCGGCATCCTGTTCAATAGCTCCGGATTCACGTAAATCTGAGAGAATAGGACGTTTACTTCCTCCCCTGGTCTCTACGGCCCTGGATAACTGCGATAACGCTATTACAGGCACATTTAATTCCTTGGCCAATGCCTTTAAGTTCCTGGATATAGTAGATATCTCCTGTTCACGGTTTCCTCCTTTTTGACTTCCTCCTGCCGTCATCAACTGCAAATAATCAATAATGATCATTTTAATATTATGCTGCGAAGCCAAACGCCTTGCTTTGGCCCGAAGGTCGAAAATAGATAGGGAAGGCGTATCATCGATAAACAAGGGTGCGGTTTCCAATGCTTTTACCTTAACGTTCAACTGTTCCCATTCATGTTTCTCCAATCTTCCCGTCCTCAATTTTTCGGAAGACAATCCTGTCTCCGACGAAATCAACCTTGTAATCAACTGAACAGATGACATTTCCAAGGAAAAGAAAGCCACCCCAATATTGGAATTTACGGCAATATTTCTTGCCATGGACAAGGTTAGGGCCGTTTTACCCATACCTGGACGGGCAGCCACAATTACCAAATCACTAGGTTGCCAACCAGAGGTTAGCTTGTCCAATTTATCAAAACCGGACGGTATTCCACTAAGTCCCTCCTTACCTGCAATTTCTTCAATCCTTTTCTTTGCCTGGATGACCAAATTCTGGGCCGTTTCAGCAGAACGCTTTAAGTTACCTTGGGTAACATCATACAACTTGGATTCTGCGGTATCCAACAAATCGAACACATCGGTAGAATCCTCGTAGGCCTCTTCGATTATTTCATTTGAAATCTTGATAAGACTCCGTTGTATGAATTTTTGAAGGATAATACGGGCATGAAACTCTATATGCGCAGAAGAAGCTACTTTCTGTGTCAATTTTATCAGATAAAAATCGCCCCCGGCACTCTCCAACCGACCATCCTTTTTCAATTGGGAAGAAACGGTTAATAAATCCACCGGTTCAGAATTTTCAAACAACTTAAAAATGGCTTCATAGATATATCTATGGGCGTCCTTATAAAAGGCTTCAGGATGTAGGATATCTATTACTTCATCGACCCCCTTCTTGTCGATCATCATTGCACCTAATACAACTTCCTCTAAATCAGTAGCTTGAGGCGGTATTTTACCTTTTTCCAAGCTAATAATGGTCGACTTGTCTATTCGATGACCAATAATAGGGTTCGTTTTTTCCATGAGCGCTAAATTATACAAATAAGAATTAAAAAGGGTTTTGGGATATTAACAGTTGTTCAACAATTTGCCTGTTGATAAGTTACGGAATTTGTTTATAAGCAAAAAAAAACTGGAGAATTTCCGCTCCAGATTTTTTCACCTTGACAAAAAGGGATACTATCCATTAAATACACCCATGTTGGCATATTTATCCATTCGGTTTTTCACCAATTCTTTTGGTGATAACTTTTTTAATTCCTCATAATGCGAAGAAATTTTATTTTTTACGATTTCAAAAGTCTTATCCCTATTGGCATGTGCACCACCAGCAGGCTCACGAACAATTTCGTCTATCAACTTCATTTTTTTCATGTCCGTTGCGGTTAATTTTAATGCCTCTGCCGCAATTTCCTTATACTCCCAGCTTCTCCAAAGAATGGACGAACAGGATTCCGGTGAAATAACGGAGTACCAAGTATTTTCCAACATCAGTACCTTATCACCTACTCCAATGCCCAAGGCTCCTCCAGAAGCGCCTTCTCCAATGATAACCACAATAATAGGTACCTTTAGACGGGTCATTTCCAAAATATTCCTTGCTATTGCCTCTCCTTGCCCCCTTTCCTCTGCCTCGATCCCTGGGTAAGCACCTGGAGTATCTATTAAGCACACTACTGGGATTCCAAACTTTTCGGCGGACTTCATTAAGCGCAATGCCTTTCTATATCCTTCAGGGTTGGCCATTCCAAAATTCCGTAACTGTCTGGTTTTGGTATTATAGCCTTTCTGCTGACCAACGAACATATAACTCTGATCACCAATTTTGCCTAATCCACCGATCATAGCCTTATCGTCCTTTACATTGCGATCGCCATGTAGTTCCAAAAAGGTTTCCCCACAAATGGCTCTAATATAATCTAAGGTATAGGGTCTATTGGGATGTCTTGACAACTGTACCCTTTGCCATGCGGTAAGATTCTTATATATTTCCTTACGGGTTTCAGCCAGTTTTTTCTCGATCTGTTTACAAGTCTCAGAAACATCAACTTCACTTTCTTCACCGATAATCATGCACTTATCCAATTGCTCTTCTAGCTCTTTAATTGGCAGTTCAAAATCTAAATACTCCATAGGTTTATAGGTTTAGTTCTTTTCATCAGGCAAATATAAAACTTTAATGGGAAGGTAACCCATTAGTCTTTTTTTTAATTTTTTTCTATTTTTCAAAATCCCGTTGGCTACTACAGTAGTTAATATTAAGAGTGCTCCGACATAGAATAGTGGATTCATTTTTTCACTATCGCCAAGAATCAGGAATGCCAATATTATACCATAGACGGGTTCCAAGTTGCCTGTTAAAATAACCGTGTATGGAGAAATGTATTTAAGAATCTTTACCGAGGCTATGAAGGCATAAGCTGTACAGATAGAAGCAAGGATAAAAATAAAGATCCAATCGTTTAAGGGCAGCTGAAAGAACTTTTGATCAAAACTTCCGCTAAATGCCAAATAAATAGTTAGAAACAACACACCGCTGCCCAATTCATAAAATGAAATGATGGAGGGTCTTTGCTCTTGCGTTAATTTACCGTTGATCAAGGAAAACGTGGCAGATAAAAAGGAGGAAACCAACGCCAATAACATGCCAAGCATATAAGTGGTCTCCACCCTAAACATTATATACAGGCCCAACATAACAATGATTCCGAAAACCACTTCATAGCCAACCATTTTCCTACCGTACCAGAACGGTTCCAATAAAGCGGTAAAAAAAGCTCCAGTAGACATAGTTGCCAAAGCTATAGAAACGTTGGAGACTTTGATCGCCATGAAAAAGGTAACCCAATGTAGGGCCACAACAATTCCTCCAATAACCAATGTCAACAAAGTTTTTGGAGGCACCTTCAATGGAAATTTCCTAATAAGGATATAAGCAATAATAATAAAGGATGCCATTAGCATGCGATACCATACCAAAGGCAGGGCATCTATAGTTATCAACTTACCCAGGACTGCCGAAAAGCCCCAAACAAAAACTATAAAATGAAGGTGAAGATAATTCTTTAGCTTAGCGTTTGGCATTCTGCAACAAATAAAACGCTATGGCCCCAAACATAACATTGGGAATGATAACGGCCCATAAAGGCGAAAATCCTGATTGTTCTGCCAGGGTCCCAAATACCTTGTCGAAAAAGATATATATAAATGCCACCCCTATTCCAAACGCTAAATTCACACCCATACCACCCCGTCTCTTTACGGAAGAAACCGCCACGGCAATAATGGTAAGGATAAATGCTGCAATAGGCAATGCCCAACGTTTGTATTTCACCAATATATAACTGTTTATATTCGAAGCACCCTTCCTTTTTTGTGTAGCTATAAATTTGTTTAGCTCAAACATATTCTTGGTCTCAGCTATATAGGATACGGGAGTAAGGTCGTCAATCTTAAAATCGAAAATGGTATCCAATCTTCGTTTTGTTTCCACAATTTCCACATCGTTCACCAGTTTTCTTTTTTCGTAGGAAGTAAGTCTGTAAACAGTATCCTTATCTATCCAGCGAATGTTGGCTGCGGATATCTTAAAGTCCAACGTGTTTTCCTCGTTAAAACGTTCCATGGTGAAATTATAACCTATCTGCCTTGCTGGATCAAAACTACTGACATAGATATAATCGTTCTCATTTAATTGATTGAAAATATTTGTGGTAACCCTATCCTGTTTTCCCTTTTTTAAATATTTAAAAATAAACTCATTGTAACCCACACTAGCGTTTGGCACAATAAACATCCCCATAAAAAACATGATGATGGCAATTATGGAAGCACCTATTAAATAAGGGCGCAAGAATCGGCCGTAAGACACCCCTGAACTAAGGATAGCCACAATTTCGGTATTGTTTGCCAATTTGGAGGTAAAGAAAATGACCGACAGGAAAAGGAAAACAGGAAACAATAGATTCCCAATAACCAAGGTGAAATTTAAATAATACATGGCAATTTCAGGAAAAGGGACCTCATTGTCTATCATTTTCCCTACTTGCTCTGCCAAATTCGCCATAATTCCAATGGGCACGAACAGCAAAAGCATGACAAAAAAAGTTGCCAGGTAGCGCTTAAGTATGTATTTATCTATTATGGTTAGCACCTATAGTCGTTTATCCATTTGTTTCACCATTACAGATTTCCATTCATAGAAATCCCCTGCTAAAATATGTTTTCTTGCCTCACGAACCAACCACATATAAAATCCCAAATTATGAATGGTAGCGATTTGTTTTCCCAAGTACTCATTAGCTGCGAACAAATGCCTTAAGTAGGCCTTGGAATACTCATGATCTACAAAGGTGGTCCCCATTTCGTCCAAAGGGGAAAAATCGTCTTCCCATTTCTTATTTTTTATATTGATAGTGCCATGCGCTGTAAAAAGCATACCATTTCTAGCATTTCTTGTAGGCATAACACAATCGAACATATCTATCCCCAATGCAATATTCTCCAATATATTGATAGGAGTACCCACTCCCATTAAATATCTGGGTTTGTCCTCTGGAAGTATTTCGCAGACCACCTCTGTCATTGCATACATCTCCTCAGCAGGCTCGCCCACAGAAAGTCCGCCAATAGCGTTACCCTCCGCTCCTACTCCGGCAATATATTCCGCTGATTGCCTTCTAAGGTCCTTATAGGTGGATCCTTGTACAATTGGAAAGAAAGTTTGCTCGTAATCATAGGCAAAGGGAGTTTTCTCCAAATGTTTAATACAGCGGTCCAACCACCTATGGGTCATATGCATAGATCTTTTTGCATATTTATAATCGCATGGATAAGGAGTACATTCATCAAAGGCCATAATGATGTCGGCCCCGATCACGCGCTGTATTTCCATCACGTTCTCAGGCGTAAACACATGATAGGAACCATCAATATGCGACTTAAACTTAACCCCTTCTTCTTTTATCTTTCTGTTATCCGACAAGGAATATACCTGATACCCGCCACTGTCCGTTAAAATATTTCGATCCCAATTCATGAACTTATGAAGTCCACCAGCTTGTTTCAAAATTTCCGTTTTAGGCCTTAAATATAAATGATAGGTATTCCCTAAAATAATATCGGGATCAATTTCTTCCCTCAATTCTTTCTGATGTACCCCTTTTACCGAAGCAACGGTACCTACAGGCATAAAAATAGGGGTTTCTATCTTGCCGTGATCTGTAATCAGCTCCGCTGCCCTGGCCTTGGTCCTTGTGTCTGAATGTTGTAAAGTAAATTTCAAAAAAAATCTATTTAAAGCCGCAAATATAGTTAACTCAAAGCCATTAAATCCTTAACAAAAAAATAAAGTTCTGTTATGGGCTATGATAGTTGATAAAATATTATAACTCCCGCTTGTGTACCCAAAAGATTGCCATTACTTTTGAAAAGTTTAAAAAATAAAGATAAAATGCCAAAACTTCAAGAATTACAAGATTTGACCGTTCAGGTTCGCAGAGACATTCTAAGAATGGTTCATAAGGTTAACTCCGGGCATCCAGGAGGTTCATTGGGCTGTACTGAATTTATTGTTGCCCTGTACAATGAAGTCATGGAGCTTAAGGACGGTTTTGATATGGACGGTAAAGATGAAGATCTTTTCTTTTTGTCAAATGGGCATATATCCCCTGTTTTCTATAGTGTTTTGGCTAGAAAAGGATACTTTCCTGTTGAAGAACTGAATACCTTTAGATTAATTGATTCGCGTCTTCAAGGTCATCCTACCACCCATGAAGGTTTACCAGGTGTACGCATCGCCTCGGGCTCATTGGGCCAAGGTATGTCTGTCGCCTTAGGTGCGGCACAGGCCAAAAAACTGAACAAGGATTCCAAACTAGTCTACACACTTCATGGTGATGGCGAATTGCAGGAGGGGCAGAATTGGGAAGCCATTATGTATGCTGCAGGAAAGAAAGTGGACAATATTATTTCTACCATAGATTATAATGGTCAGCAA
The DNA here is from genome assembly GCF_023015865.1 of Arenibacter sp. F26102. GTDB lineage: Bacteria > Bacteroidota > Bacteroidia > Flavobacteriales > Flavobacteriaceae > Arenibacter. Next base: position 21,705 of record NZ_JALKBC010000018.1, read on the forward strand.
ATTGATGGGGCCACCAACGACGTACTTCCTATGGGCGACCTAAAGAAGAAATTTGAAGCTTTTGGATGGGATGTTTTGGACATCAAGGAAGGAAACGATTTGGAAGCAGTCATTAAAGGGATGAAAGAAGCCAAGAGTAGAACTGGAAAAGGAAAGCCGGTATGCGTACTATTGCACACTGTAATGGGACATGGGGTAGATTTCATGATGTACACCCACGCATGGCATGGCAAGGCTCCCAACGACGAGCAATTGGCTACAGCACTGGGTCAAAACCCTGAAACTTTAGGCGACTACTAATCCCTATCCTTTTCTAACAAAAAATTAAAGCAAGTACAGATGAAAAAATATATAGATCAAGGTAAAAATGATACAAGAAGTGGATTTGGTGCAGGACTGACCGAATTGGGCAGGACCAATCCTAATGTAGTTGCATTATGTGCCGATTTGGTAGGCTCCCTGAAAATGGAAAAATTTATAGAGGAAAATCCCGAGCGTTTTTTCCAAATAGGTATTGCCGAAGCAAATATGATGGGTATAGCAGCCGGACTTACCATTGGTGGGAAAATTCCTTTTACCGGAACATTTGCCAACTTTTCCACTGGAAGGGTATATGATCAAATAAGACAGTCTATTGCCTATTCCGATAAAAATGTAAAAATCTGTGCTTCTCATGCCGGGGTTACCCTTGGTGAAGACGGTGCCACACATCAAATATTGGAAGATTTGGGATTGATGAAAATGCTACCTGGAATGACAGTCATAAACACTTGCGACTACAATCAGACCAAAGCTGCAACTATTGCAATAGCTGAACATCACGGTCCTGTTTACCTACGTTTTGGACGTCCTAAAGTGGCTAATTTTACACCAGTGGACCAAAAATTTGAAATTGGGAAAGCCGTAATGCTCAATGAAGGAACCGATGTCACTATTGTAGCAACCGGACACTTGGTCTGGGAAGCATTGATAGCAGCCGAAAATCTTGAGAAACAAGGTATATCTGCAGAAGTAATAAACATACATACCATAAAGCCACTTGATGGGGAAGCAGTGTTAAAATCTGTTAAAAAAACAGGTTGTGTTGTTACTGCGGAAGAGCACAATTATTTAGGAGGTCTTGGTGAAAGTATCTCTGGATTCCTTGCTACCACGCACCCTACGCCACAAGAATTTGTAGCCACCAAAGATACCTTTGGCGAAAGTGGCACCCCTGAGCAATTAATGGATAAATACGGATTGAACAATAAAGCTATAGTGAACGCCGTTGTCAATGTGTTAAAAAGAAAATAATTCAAATCCCCTGAAGGGAGAAGAAGATTCTTAACATAGAAATGGCGAAAACTGTGGAACAGAACTCAACTAAACTGCTAAAATTACGGGCTAGAAATAGTACTTTTATTTAGCGGTTTTTTTGTACCACACCCCCACCCAATCGTGTCAAGATAAATTCTTTTTAAGTTAAACTATTAAAAATGTTGTGCCTAAAATTGCACAATGTATTCTAATTTTAAAAGAACACACTATGATCAAGAAAACAGTTTTATTAGCAGCTATTGCCTTAATGGGCTTTAGTGCACATGCGCAGAACGGTTCAGGATTTGGAATCAAAGGCGGACTTAACTATGGTGCCAATGGTGATTATTTTGAATCTACCGAACAAGCCTACAAAGATCCAAAGGGCAATGTGGGATACCATATTGGAATTTTCGGAAAAGTAGGGGACAAAATTTACCTTAGACCTGAATTGGTGTACACCAAAACAAAATCGGACTACGAAAACAATAGTCTTGCAATGAGTAAATTGGATGCTCCTATATTGTTAGGTGTCAACTTAATTGGACCGTTAAACCTATTTGCAGGGCCTGCCTTCCAATATATTCTGGATACGGACTATGACGGTATTACCATTAGTGATGCCGAAAACGATTTTACAGTAGGCCTAAATATAGGTGCTGGACTGTCCTTTGGCAGATTTGGAATAGACCTAAGGTATGAAAGAGGTTTTAGCGAAAATGAGGTAACCGTTGTCGATGGAACATTTTCCAATGACCGAATAGACACTAGACCAGACCAATTAATTTTGAGTGTGGCTCTGAAACTTTAAAAAAAGTCATCATAATAAAAAATGCCCAGCGGATAGCTGGGCATTTTTTATTTACATCAGTAAAATTTAACTTTAAATATTTTTGTCCAAATAATCAGGAACACCATCGTTATTGGCATCTTTTATTTCGTCCTCGGTAAGGATACCGTCCCCATCATCATCTGTATCCAAATAATTTGGAATGCCATCCTCATCAGTGTCATCGTTAAAAAGATTTCCATCCTTATTTAAATCCTCCAGAATGGTATCTACACCGTCACGATCATGATCCGAGGTATTGGTTGCCAATAAGTTTACTTCAAATATTAGAGGTGCATAGGATGCTCCGGGAGCACTTCCGCTGAAATAGGCAATTCCCGAAGGCATAAATATTAAACCCACACCACTACCTGTTACAGTAAACGTCCCATCTCCATTTTCAATAATTTCACCACCTGATTTAAATTTGGGCATTCCTTCCTTAAATCCTTTTATTACTCCGGAATTACCGGAAACTCCAGATCCCTGCATATCAAACCATACCGGGGCTCCCAACCTACTGTCAAAAATGTTGCCATCCAAGCGCATACCTTGATACTTTAGGTAAACAGAATCTACCGGTGTAGGGTTTTCACCAACACCTTCCCTTGCCACCACATAATATAGGGTGTGTTCAATATCCACTTCCCCTGCATCCAATCCCAAATCACTGGATGATATCTTTATCACCTGTGTTTCAGCATCTTCAAACAAGGATTTTTTGTCGGCATTGGCACCAGCAATGGTATCTAGCTTTATCCTTAGATCGAAACCTTCATCAATTGGTTCTACAAAATCTTCATAGTTATAAAAGTGTGTTTTTAAATAAGCTTGTATTTCAGCATCATTTTCCACTGCAACCTCACTTAGCAATCTTGGGGGTATCACTTCGATGTCATTACCGTCGTCTTTTTTACAAGACCAGATAGCCACAAAAATTAAAGTAAGTAAAAGAATTCTCTTTATAGTCATTGATTTCTTATTTAAAGGCCGCAAGATACAATTTTCAACTATTTTTGTAGAAGACGTTAACAAAGATTTTCAATAGTTTATGCGAATTGACAAATACCTATGGAGCACCCGCTATTTTAAAACACGGAACATAGCTACTGAAGCCTGTAAAAAAGGGCATATAAGAATCAATGAACAAGTGGTTAAACCTTCGAGGGAAGTATATCCGCTGGACAAAGTAGTTGTAAGAAAAAACCAAATTAATTACGAGTTTACTGTATTGGATGTTCCAGAAAGTAGGGTAGGTGCCAAACTCGTGGACATCTATCGAAAGGACACCACTCCCAAGGAAGCCTTTGAACACAACGAGCTATTGCAGTACTCCAAAGATTATTATCGAAAAAAAGGCGCAGGAAGACCTACAAAAAAGGATAGAAGGGACATAGATGGTTACTTGGATGACGAAGTTGAATAAGGATTTCTGGGAGAAAAAGTATGACCAAGGGGAAATGGGGTGGGATATTGGTTACATTTCAACTCCACTAAAAGAATACATTGACCAATTGAAGGATAAAAATATAAAAATCCTAATCCCCGGGGCCGGAAATGCATATGAACTGCTTTATCTGGTGGAAAAAGGTTTTTCGAATGTTTTTATTATCGATATCGCCAAGCAGCCACTGGAACACATAAAAAAAAGGATTCCATATTTTCCTAACGATCAACTTCTGGAAGGGGACTTCTTTGATTTAGAATTGAATAATTTTGATTTAATCTTGGAACAGACTTTTTTTTGCGCCCTAGATCCAATCTTGAGGACGGATTATGTACGCAAAATGAAACAACTTCTGAAACCCAATGGCAAGTTGACAGGGCTGTTGTTTAATTTTCCGCTAACCGAATCGGGACCACCATTTGGAGGAAGCCTTGCAGAATATAAAACCCTTTTTCAGGAGCATTTCAAAATCAAGATTTTGGAAACCGCACACAATTCCATAAAACCGAGAGCAGATAAGGAACTGTTTTTTATATTTGAATCTAAATAGAAATGACTATGGCCAATAGAATATTATCCCATGACCAGATACAGCATAAGATAAAGCGCATTGCCTATCAGATTTATGAGGCCAATGTAGATGAACCAGAAATAATTATTGCCGGAATTGAAGGTGGGGGATTGAATTTCGCCAAGAAGATACAGGCCGTACTCCAAAAAATAACAGAGGCCAACATCGTTTTATGCAAGGTAATCATGGACAAGTCCAACCCTCTGGCCAGTGGTGTTAAGACCTCCATCCCAGAATCGGAATACGCCAATAAATCCGTAGTCTTGGTAGACGACGTGCTCAACTCTGGGACAACTTTAATATATGGAGTCCACCATTTTTTACGCGTGCCCTTAAAACAGCTTAAAACAGCTGTTTTAGTGAACAGGAATCACAAGAAATATCCGGTAAAAGCAGATTATAAGGGAATATCCTTATCCACATCACTCCAAGAACACATAAATGTGGAATTCAAGGCCAAAAACGATTCGGTTTTTTTAACCGAGTAATTGTTGTATTTCAGTAACTAATGTCCCAGGATCTTTATCATCACATTCAATAATATGTGTTGCCTTAAGATAGTAGTTGTTTCGTTCAAATAAATGCTTTCCAATAAATTCCGGTAGGTCCCCATCATCTATATTTTTGATCAAGGGTCTATGGTCTTTTTCCTTAATTAGTCTTTTCACTAGACCAGGAATGGAGATTTTTAGATAAAAAACATGATCTGCCAGAGCCAACATGGTCTCCATATTTCCAGAATAACATGGTGTTCCTCCACCAGTAGACAGAATTAAATTGTTTTTTTGGGACAAAACATCATTTAAATATTCATGTTCCTTTTTCCTGAAAAAGATCTCGCCTTTCCCATTAAATATGTTCGAAACGGTGTTGCCCAGACCTTCCTCAATAACTTCATCCAAATCTAAAAAACTTATTTCCAACTCCTTAGCCAACAATTTACCAATTGTCGTCTTACCACTACCCATATACCCAACCAATACTATTTTCACGTCCTAATTTTTTGTAAAATTGGGCTAATTTGGTGGTAATTCAAAAAAAAAAAAAAAAATCTCCAAAAGGCCTTGCAAAACAAACAAATGATCTTATATTTGCACCCGCAAACAGCAATAGTTTGCTACTCAATATGACCTGGTAGCTCAGTTGGTAGAGCATCTCCCTTTTAAGGAGAGGGTCCTGGGTTCGAGCCCCAGCCCGGTCACAAAAAAGTTAAGTCTCGTACTTAACTTTTTTTGTTTAAAATAGTTTCGAATTAACTAAATTTAGAGACTATTTTCAAACGCATTAAAGTCTTTTAATTAGATTTTAAAGCCCACGTGGTGAAATTGGTAGACACGCCACCTTGAGGGGGTGGTGTTCGCAAGGACGTGCTAGTTCGAATCTAGTCGTGGGCACCAAAAACCGTTGACTTTTTATGGATAGTCAACGGTTTTTTTATTTTCCCAAACTTTTGGACTTGCCAACAATATATCCTATTTTCATTAGTGGTAAGCCTTACAAATAGTCATATCAATTTATTCACATAACTACCTATGCGTAAAAAGGTTGTCATAATCGGATCGGGATTTTCATCACTTTCAGCTTCGTGCTATCTGGCAAGACAGGGTTATGATGTATCTATATATGAGAAAAACAAGACCGTTGGTGGCCGGGCAAGGCAGTTTATGCGGGATGGGTTTACTTTTGATATGGGTCCTAGTTGGTATTGGATGCCCGATATATTTGAAAGTTTTTTCAAAGATTTTGGAAAAAAGACCTCCGACTTCTATCAATTGGACAAGTTAAATCCTGCCTATAAAATTTTCTTTTCAGACGATATTATTACCATTGGGGATAGTATGGACAAAATATGTGATGAATTTGAACGCATAGAAAAAGGGAGCGCAAAACCTCTGCGGAAGTTTATTAAAAAAGCACAAGACAACTATGAAATAGCCATTCATAAAATAGTGCTGCGGCCAGGTCTTTCCCCTTTGGAATTGGTGAGCAAGGATACGGTACTTCGACTGGATCAGTTCTTTAAATCCATTAGTCACGATGTTCGTAAAAAATTTAAGAATCCAAAACTAATATCTACGCTGGAATTTCCTGTATTATTCTTAGGCGCCAAACCCAGCAAAACCCCTTCTTTCTATAGTTTCATGAATTTTGCGGATTTTGGATTGGGCACATGGCATCCCAAAGGTGGCATGTATCAGGTAATTAAGGCTATGGAGCAATTGGCCTTGGAATTGGGTGTCAAAATTTACACCGATAAAGCGGTAACAAAAATTGAAGTAACACGGGGTACCGCCACCGGAATTAGTATAGACAAAAAGTTCATAAATGCAGATATTGTGCTCAGTGGCGCCGATTATCATCATTCCGAGACGCTACTGGAACCCCAATTTCGCCAATATTCCGAAGCCTATTGGAACAAAAAGACCTTCGCCCCGTCTTCGTTATTATTCTATGTAGGGTTTGATAAAAAACTGCAAAACGTTTCACACCACAACCTATTTTTTGACACCAGTTTTGAACAACATGCCATCGAAATATATGATGATCCCAAGTGGCCCGAAGCTCCCCTCTTCTATGGCAATTTTCCTTCGATTACAGATTCCAGTATGGCGCCGAAAGATTGCGAAACAGGCTTTTTTTTAATTCCAATCGCCCCTGATTTAGAAGACAACCAACAATTGCGAAATAAGTACTTTGATATTATTCTAGACCGGTTTCAGAAACTAACCGGTCAGAAAATCGAAAATAATATCCTTTTTAAGGAGGACTTTTGTGTCAATGATTTTGTAGAGCAATACAATTCTTATAAGGGAAATGCCTATGGCATGGCCAATACTCTAATGCAAACTGCCTTTCTTAGACCCAAATTGCATAGTAAAAAGGTAAAGAATCTCTTTTTTACGGGCCAGCTTACCGTGCCAGGCCCAGGAGTTCCGCCAGCCCTAATTTCTGGAAAATTGGTGTCGGAACTTATTGTTAAATATCAAAAATCTAAATTATGAAGTCAATTTTTGATACCGTTTCCCTGGAATGCAGTAAGCTCGTCACCGAACATTACAGCACCTCCTTTTCTTTGGCCACAAAAATGCTGGCCCCTTCCATAAGAGGCGATATCTATAACATTTATGGCTTTGTACGGTTTGCTGATGAAATAGTGGACAGCTTTCACAACTATGATAAATTTTATTTATTGGATAAGTTTGAGTCGGATTTGAACGATGCCTTAGATCAAAAAATAAGCCTTAACCCCATTCTTAATTCGTTTCAACATACCTTCTATAAATATGACATCCCACTACATCTAGTAACTTCATTTATGAAGAGTATGCGGATGGATTTGGAAAAAACCGTTCGTCTTACCGAAAGCCAGTATCAACAATATATTTACGGTTCCGCCGATGTTGTTGGGCTAATGTGTTTAACGGTATTTGTAAAGGGAGACAAGGAAGCTTATGACAAGCTAAAACCCTCCGCAATGGCTTTGGGATCGGCTTTTCAGAAAGTGAATTTTTTAAGGGATTTAAAAACTGATTTTGAGGATTTGAACAGAACTTATTTCCCAAACACTAACTTGAACAATCTGACCGAAGAGGCCAAAAACAAAATTGTAAACGAAATTAAAGCTGATTTTAAATTGGGATATTCAGGAATAATAAACCTGCCCAATGAAGCCAAGTTTGGAGTTTATACCGCTTATAGATATTATTATAAGTTATTGATAAAATTACAGGAAACCCCTTCTACAAAGATAATGAGCGCTCGTATACGGGTTTCAAATCCACAAAAATTTGGTTTGTTGGTAAAATCGTATATTAATTATAAATTAAAACTGGTTTAGGATGAAAATGTTGATTTGGATTTTAATTTTCTTTGCTACTTTTTCCTTTATGGAGTTTATGGCCTGGTTTACCCATAAATTTATTATGCACGGTTTCTTATGGTCCCTACATAAGGACCATCATAAAAAGGACCACGATTCCTGGTTCGAAAGAAACGATGCCTTTTTCCTTTTCTATGCCGCTGTAAGTATTACTTTTTTTTGGCTTGGCTCCCAAACCGAATTCTGGTATGGATGGCCATTAGGTTTTGGTATATTGGCTTATGGAATTGCCTACTTCCTTGTTCATGATATTTTTATACATCAGAGGTTCAAAATTTTCAGAAACGCCAATAATTGGTATGCCAAAGGAGTTAGGAGAGCACACAAAATGCATCACAAACATTTGGGAAAAGAGGATGGCGAATGCTTTGGAATGTTATTTGTGCCCTTCAAGTATTTCCAAAAAAAAGAAAAACTACAATAGGACATTTAAGTTTTATTCTTTCAACAAGTCATCAATAAGCGCCCTTGTTTTATCGCTATTCCAATCTGCAGCGCCGGTCTCTGCAACAATTATTTTGCCGTCCCTATCAATAATGTATGTAGTGGGGAGCAGCTTAGAGCGAAGCATTTTCGGAGGCTCGAAAGATGGAAAGTAAATAGGTAAATTAAAATCCTTCCTTTCCAAAAAGCTTATCACCTTCTGGCGATCATCAGAAGTCACGAACATAAAGACAACCTTATCATCATAATCATTATAGAGCTCCTGCAAGCTGGGCATTTCCGCTACACATGGTGGACACCAGGTAGCCCAAAAATTTACTAGGATTATTTTGCCCTTTTGATCATCAAAATTGAATGTCCCGTTTTCCAGATCCGTCAATTTCCACCGATAGGTGTCCAATGGTACCTGCATTCCATCCTTTACCTTGGCGGCACTCGTGGACAGCAGTCTACTGGCAATGACCTTTGCCTTAAATCCAATAGGAGTAAACAACAAAATAAGAATCCCCACAACATAAATGCCGTTGACGATCCATTTCTTTGTGGGTACCATATGTTACTAATTATTTGCTAATAAGGTCGTCTAAAATAGCCTTTACCTTATCATTATCCCAATCTGCCACCCCTTCCTTGCTTATTACAATCCTTCCGTCCTTATCCAACAAATAGGACCGCGGTGGTTTAGACCCGTCCACAGGCATGGGATCCCCTACTATGGAGTAGGTAACCGGAAAAGTAAAGCCATGGTCGGACATAAATTTCTCTACGGGCTCTCTTTCTTCATTGGTAATGATGTAAAAGTCTATCTTACCCTTGTAATCGTCATATAATTTTTGAATACTTTCAACTTCAGCTTCACTAGGAATATTCCAAGACCTCCAAAAATTGATAAACACAACACGTCCTTTGGATCTATTAAAATTGAAAAAGTTCCAATTGGCGTCCTTTAATTTCCAATCGTAATTAGTTATCTGTCCCCTATTGATTTCTTTGGTTACCTCAGGTGAAAAAGAAAACCATTTATTTAATAAAACCTTGCTATAATCGCCCAAGGGCGTTACAAAAAAAGATAAAATTAAAGCCATTACGGCAATGTTCAAAACTGTTTTTTTGCGAATTTTCATTTAATTTAATCTTTTGTCAAAACTAAAAAACTCCTGATGAATATCAGGAGTTTTTATAAAGTATTTACAGCATTAAATTAGGCCGCGTTCTCCCTTTTAATAACGTTAAGAGCAGAGCCTTCATTAAACCATTCTATCTGTGATTGGTTATAAGTATGATTCAATTTAATAGTATCCTTACTGCCGTCTTTATGTACCAATTCCAAGGTAATTTGCTTTTCTGGAGCAAAATCCTTTATATCCACAAAGTTGAAGGTATCATCTTCCTGAATTAAGTCATAATCACTTTCATTGGCAAATGTTAGACCTAGCATACCTTGTTTCTTGAGGTTGGTTTCATGTATCCTTGCAAAAGACTTGACAATTACCACAGCAACTCCCAAATGTCTTGGCTGCATGGCAGCATGCTCACGTGAAGATCCCTCTCCATAGTTATGATCTCCCACGACAACGGTTTTTATTCCAGCGGCTTTGTATGCCCTTTGTGCATCCGGCACCCCTACATATTCGCCAGTAAGCTGATTCTTTACAAAATTTGTTTTCTTATTAAACGCATTTACCGCACCAATTAAGGTATTGTTGGCAATATTATCCAAATGCCCTCTAAAACGTAACCAAGGACCTGCCATGGAAATATGATCTGTAGTACATTTACCAAAGGCCTTGATCAATAATTTAGCTCCCTGTAAGCTTTCAGGCTTAATTGGAGTAAAAGGATCTAGCAATTGCAAACGCTCAGATTTGACATCTACCTTTACCACAACACCAGAACCGTCTTCCATTGGCGCCAAATAACCTGCATCTTCCACTTCAAACCCTTTTGGAGGTAATTCAATTCCCAATGGCTCGTCCAATTTCACTTCTTGTCCATCTTCATTGATCAAAGTGTCGTTCATTGGATCAAAATCCAATCTGCCTGAAATTGCAATCGCAGCCACCATTTCCGGTGAACCTACGAACGCATGGGTATTTGGATTTCCATCCGCTCTTTTGGAAAAGTTACGGTTAAAGGAGTGAACTATGGTATTCTTTTCATCCCCTTTAAGATCACTACGATCCCATTGACCGATACACGGTCCACAAGCGTTGGTGAATACTGTTGCTCCCAAATTTTCGAATATCTGCAATAAACCATCACGTTCCGCAGTGAATCTAATTTGCTCAGATCCTGGGTTGATACCAAAATCGGATTTTGGTTTTATCTTTTTATCAACCGCCTGTTGTGCTATAGATGCAGCCCTGGTTAAATCCTCATAAGAAGAATTGGTACATGACCCTATTAAGCCCCAATCCACTTTCATTGGCCATCCATTAGCTTTTGCTTTCTCTCCCAATTCTCCCACAGGTGTGGCTAGATCTGGTGTGAATGGACCATTAAGATGTGGTTTAAGGGTATTTAAATCTATTTCTATAATTTCATCAAAATATTGTTCAGGATTGGCATATACCTCAGGGTCGGCCGTTAAATAATCCTTAACTGCATTTGCCGCATCCGCTACATCGTTTCTGTCCGTAGCCCTTAAATACCTTTCCATAGAGGCATCGTAACCAAAGGTAGAGGTAGTTGCACCAACTTCAGCACCCATGTTACATATGGTGCCCTTACCGGTACATGAAAGATTTTTGGCCCCTTCACCGAAATATTCAATAATAGCACCTGTACCTCCCTTAACAGTTAGGATACCGGCCACTTTTAAGATTACATCCTTGGCAGATGTCCATCCAGAGATATTACCCGTTAATTTTACACCAATCAATTTAGGAAACTTCAGTTCCCAAGCCATTCCGGCCATAACATCCACAGCATCAGCTCCACCAACACCTATGGCAACCATTCCAAGTCCGCCTGCGTTTACAGTGTGGGAGTCGGTCCCTATCATCATTCCTCCTGGAAATGCATAATTTTCAAGAACTACCTGGTGAATTATACCTGCACCTGGCTTCCAAAAACCAATTCCATACTTATTGGATACTGATTCTAAAAAATTAAAGACTTCGGCACTAGAAGTATTGGCCACTTTTAAATCTGCCACAGCACCACTTTTTGCCTGTATAAGGTGATCACAATGAACAGTGGTAGGTACTGCCACTTTTGGTTTCCCAGCTTGCATAAATTGCAACAACGCCATTTGGGCTGTAGCATCTTGACAAGCGATTCGATCTGGCGCGAAATCAACATAGTCCTTACCTCTTCTAAATGCTTTGCTAGGATTGCCTTCCCATAGATGGGAATACAAAATTTTCTCTGAAAGGGTTAAAGGTTTGCCAACAACTTCACGTGCCTTATCAACACGCTCAGACATGTTAGCATACACCTTTTTAATCATATCAATATCGAATGCCATTATCTATAAAATTTTAGTTTAAGTTATTCTTCAAAATTAAGAAAATACCTTACGTTTATAAAACTTTTAAACCAAGAATACCCCAAGAATACGCCAAATTTATGTAATTGTAAAAAAGAATTGCTTAATTGGAATGGAAATGCAATAAATTACAGCTTTTTACTCCTGTGAAAAGTAAAATTTCCTTGCTTATTTGGTTTAACTATAAAAGCTTGAGAATAATATCCTCTTCGGAAATACCTTCGGCCTCTGCCTTGTAATTTTTTATTATACGATGTCTTAGAATACCTAATGATACCGCTTTGACATCTTCTATATCCGGTGAAAATTTGCCATTCACGGCTGCATGGGCCTTTGCTCCCATTATTAAATTCTGGGATGCCCTAGGACCTGCTCCCCAATCTACAAATTGCTTGACAAATTCGGATGCACCCTCCTGATTTGGTCTTGTACTATTAACCAATTTCACAGCATATTCCACCACATTATCGGGCACTGGAATCCTCCGTACCAAATGTTGTATATCCAATATCTCTTTCGGTGTAAACAAAGGAACTATTTCTGGCTGAAAGTCGGAGGTTGTTTCCTTTACTACCTTTATTTCTTCTTCAATAGAAGGGTATTTTAGTTCTATAGCGAACATAAAGCGATCCAGTTGCGCTTCCGGCAATGGATACGTGCCTTCCTGTTCTATCGGATTTTGGGTTGCCAAAACAAAATACGGCAAATCCAACTTATATTGATTGCCCGCTATGGTTACCGCTCTCTCCTGCATAGCTTCCAGCAATGCTGCTTGGGTTTTGGGGGGAGTACGGTTAATTTCATCTGCCAAAATTATATTGGAAAAAATAGGTCCTTTTATAAACTTGAAGTTTCTATTTTGATCCAATACCTCGCTCCCTAAAATATCGCTCGGCATAAGATCAGGAGTAAACTGAATTCTTTTAAAGCCCAATCCCAAGGCAGAAGCAATAGTATTGACCATAAGGGTCTTGGCCAAACCAGGAACTCCAATCAGTAGGGAGTGCCCACCAGTGTAAATAGAAAGCAGTACTTGGTCTACCACCACCTCCTGACCAATAATGACCTTGGCTATTTCTTGTTTAAGTGCCTTATTTTTCCCAACCAGATTTTTAATTGCAGTTACATCTGACATGCACCTAATCCTTTATCCAATTATTTGCAAAATCACAGTCCTTGTTTCCTGCATTAACACTTACATAAGTGTCTTCGATATGGTCGTCCATCCATTTCTTAATGGCATTATATTGTTTTTCCCTAAGGGCCAGTTCCTGAATTTTTATGTAATCCTTGGAGAAATTGGCAACATGCTCGTCATACCTATTGGTAATTTTCATGATCTTGTACTTTGGACTACCGCCTCTGGGGTCGTTCTCCAGAATTGGCTTCGAAATTTCATTATCCTTAATATCCCTTACCTGATTGTACAGGGAAGGTTCCATTTTTGTAAGTTCAAAACGAGAGCTATAGTCTTGGGGGTTTCTTAACAAACCTCCATCAAACTTGGTTTCCTTTTCATCAGAAAAGTTCAATGCTGCAGCTGCAAAGGTAAATTTACCATCCAGAACACCTTGTCTTATGCTATCCAATTCCATACGGGCTTTGTCCAATTCCTTTTGGGATATCTCCGGTGATATAAGAATATGCCTTAGATCCAGCTCCTGACCCCTTATTTTTTCAACAAAAATAATATGATAACCAAAAGGGGTTTCAAAAGGATCTGATATCTCACCTTCCCTTAAACTGAAGGCCACATCCTTAAATTCCTTTACAAATGGAGTTTCACGGGTCATACTGTAGAATCCACCTTTGGATTTTGACCCTGGATCTTGGGAATACAAAATGGCCTTCACGCTAAAACTGGCGTCGTTCTCCTCTATATCGGCCTTAATACCATTTAGTTTATCTATTACCTTTTGTTTCTCTTCCTCTGTAGCTTTAGGTTCCTTTACAATCTGTGCAATCTCCAACTCCGCTCCAAAAACGGGTCTTTCATCCTCTGGTATCTTATTAAAAAATTGCCTAACCTCCTCAGGGGTAATCTCTATTTCCGAAACAATTTGATTTTGCATTTTTTCGGATAACATTCTTAACTTGTTTATCTTGTACAGGTCTTCACGAAAACTGGCTTCATCGTCTTTTTTATAATACTTCAGCACCTTTTCCATAGAACCGATCTGCGACACCAATTGTTGCAACTGTCGATCCCCTTGGGAATTTACCTCATCATCAGAAACCAAAATACTATCCTGAACCGCCTGATGGGCGTATAAGCGATCCTCCATCAACTTGCCTAAAAGGCCACATCTTGTTACATCGGCAGTGGAGGCCCCTTGACTTTTAAGATCTATCAAAGTCTTTTCAATATCCGATTCAAGAATTACATAGTCGCCCACTACAGCAGCAATTCCGTCTAATTTTATCCTTTTAAAATTATTTACAGAATCATTTTTCGCAACAATTGATTCCTCAACAATTACTTCCTGTGGCTCAACTTGGGTATCTGGGAGTTTCTCACTGTCTTGTGCACTTAAAATCCCGGTCATCAATAAAATAGAAAGGGAAAAACTTGTTTTAATTACCTTGTTCATAAACTTCAAATTCTTTTTCTTTAATAGCTTCATCCATCAACTCTACTTCCAATTTCTTCATATAATCCAACTTTCTTCTATTCAAAAGCAGTTGTTTAATAGTCGGTTCAATATAAGGAAGAGGAGCAACATCGTTGATTTCCAACAAATCGTTTACCTCCGCCAAATATACCCCTAAAGAGTCCTGTAATTCAAAAAATTGTGATTTTTTTAAGTACTTATCCTGATTTTCAGGGGTTAAAGGAGTAATTTCTTCCATTACCCGAAAAACACTTACCCAAATGGAATCGTTAAAATTTACCTTTCGGAATTGCACACTGATGGAATCTAGATAGCGTTTATCCTCCTCCTTGAAATTTTTTAATTTTTTGGCCACCAAATCCTTATCCAAATATTGTATCGGCAATTCCACAAATCTCAATTGCATTATCCTCTCCTTCAACTTGAAATTTTCTTTTTCACGCTCATAAAATTCGGTAAGCTGAGCCTTGCTTATGGCGGTGTCATGTGATTTTAGGACCAATGCTTCCTTATAGGCCCCTGTATACAAATCGGTTCTGTAATTGGAAACCAATTGTTCATAATGTTCTAGCTTATCCTCGGGCAAATTTATTTTGGCCTTGGATAGTAACAACTGTTTATAAGCCCAATTATTAATATAATTATTAACCAACGAGGTACTATCCGCTTTGGACATATTGGATAAAAGCAGTGCTTTCAAATCCTCTTTGTACAAATATGTCTCTCCTACCCTAGCCACAGGAATTTTGTCTTCCTTTCCCTTAAAAAGAGAATCACAAGATATAAAAGTACAGAGCAATATTGCACTTACTAAGAATCGTGGGATACCTACCTGCTTTATGTTACAAAAATCCATTCCGCAAATTTAGTAATTAAGCCGCATTATGCAAGTTCTCTTTTTTTAATAAAACTGCGTTGCATTTAACCAATGGTTTACCGTATATGTTATTCCTTTTATTGTTAATTTTATTCAATGGAAGACAGACAAATAAAACTAATTTGGGATTTTAGGGGTGAATCTGCCCAGAATACGGCCAAGCACCATAAAATACATCTTGAAGAATATGTTTTGGCCCAAAATTTAAAGTTGAACATCACCGGGAATTTGACTCTAAATGATATGCATGCCATTGCATATCTTGTTGTAACCGAATCTGAAATGATCTCTGTAAGGGATGCATTAAAACCACACAGGGGAGAAGTGTACACCGCCAAGGAGTAGCCAATAATACCTAAACCAAACCTATGGGCAAAAGATATGTTTTTTTCATTAACGTATTAGCGTTTTTAATTATTTCGTGCAGCCCCCATATTGAACAGCCAGATTTTTTGACGCTGGCCCTATCCTCCACCAATACAAAAATAAAACAAGTGATGGATAGCGTAGCACAATATGAGTTACAGATAAGGTATACGAAAATTCACAGGATGAAGGACAGTGTTGTTTTCTCCGATTACAATTATCAGGTCAACGACAGCAACTATTTCTACCCGGCAAGTACCGTCAAAATAGTAACGGTATTGTTGACCTTGGAAAAATTGAATGAAATGGATTCTTTGGACCTTTACACCCAATTTTATGTTGAGGGCGACTCTTTGGAAACTACATTTGCCAATGAGATTACCAAAATTTTTGCTGTAAGTGACAATGAAGCCAACAACCGATTGTTCGAATTTTTAGGTCAGGACCGTATAAATGAAATTTTAAAGAACAAGGGCATAGCCCCAGTACGAATCTCTCACCGGCTTTCAACGGAAAATGCTTTTGAAGTAACTACAAGGCCGCTGATTATTTACCTAAACGACACTACAGTAACTTGGTTGGAGCCAAGTACCAATAGGTCTGCCAAACCTTTATTATTAACAGGAATAAAAAAAGGGGTGGGCTACTATGACGAGAACACCTTGACGAACGGACCGTTTGATTTTAGTCTAAAAAATTACTTCCCTCTTAGCACTCAAAACGAAGTCTTGAAAAGGATAATTTTCCCGAAACAATTCCCGATAAATGAACGATTCAATCTTAGTCCAGATCAACATAGTTTTCTCCTGAAGGCCATGAGTGACCCCCCTAGATATATAGGTTACGATGAAATGGATTATTGCGATGGCTATGGTAAGTTTTTTATGTTCGGAGATACGAAAGACACTATTCCCCAGTATATTAAGATCTATAATAAAGTTGGTAATGCCTATGGTACAATTACGGATTGCGCCTATATAACGGATAGTAAAAATAATGTTGAATTCTTGCTAACCGCCACACTGTTGGTAAACAAGGATGGAATTTTCAACGACAACAAATACGAATATGAAGAAATTGGACTTCCCTTTTTAGCACAATTGGGACGAGAAATTTACAATCTGGAAGTAGCACAAAAACAACTGAAATGAGCACGCTGAGTTTCGATTCCTTTACCAAAAAAATATACATCAAAACCAATTTGGAAAAACTTTATTGGTCGTGGTCCACTGTAGAGGGGATTACCTCCTGGTTTTTAAGAAATGCCACCTATACCGATGCGCATGGCCGTATCAAATCAGAGAGAGACAAGATTACCGAAGGAGACAGCTATGTCTGGGAATGGCATAATTGGGACGGTCAAGAAAAGGGCAAAGTAGTCCAAGCTAACGGAAAGGATTTTTTAGAAATTACTTTTGCAGAGGTATGTCATGTAGCCATTTCCATGGAAGAGCAGGGAGATTTTGTACTGCTTACCCTAAAACAATACAACATACCTACCGATGACAAAAGCAAATTAAACATACATTATGGGTGTAGCAATGGTTGGACATTCTGGCTGGCCAATCTAAAAGCCTATTTAGAGTATGGCGTTCTATTGAATGAGACAGAAATTAACTTAAAGGACATACCTCTTGCAGGATTTGAATTTGTAAACATGTAGCAATGTTCATTTTCAATTTATAGACACTAACAATTCTTACTATTCCCTATTTTTGTTCTTTTATTCCAAATGATAACAAAACCTCGGATTGCCCTAATTATTGGAATTATCTGCATTTCCATTTTTCCGATTTTAGTAAAACTAAATTACACTCCTGGGCTCATTTCCGCCTTCTACAGAATGGCCATTGCCCTAGCTATAATTCTACCCTACGCCATATTTACAAAGCAATTGGAAATTCCAAAAGGAAGTACATTTTTTCTAGCCCTGCTATGCGGTATATGTTTTGGTTCCGATGTTGCCGTATGGAATATTGCAATTCAAAAATCTACGGCAACTCAGGCGTCATTACTAACCAACCTATCGCCGGTATGGGTTGGTATCGGTACATTTTTGTTTTTAAAACCCAAACCCTCCAGAAATTTTTGGATAGGCACCTCTATTGCTTTAATGGGGATGATAACCTTAGTAGGGTTTCGGTTCTTTGCCCAACTTTCTTTTGATATTGGTTTTAGTTTTGGGGTGCTGTCCGGTATTTTCTATGCCATCTATATTCTGATGAGCAAAAAAGTCTTAAGCAAGATCTCCATTGTAAACTTTATGACCCTAAGCCTAATATCTTCTTCCTTCTTTTTAGGGGTCATATCGTGGTTGCTGGGCGAGCCTTTTAACGGCTTCTCAAATATGGGATGGTTTATACTTTTAATTCAAGGATTAGTTTGTCAATTATTGGCTTGGACGCTTATCAGCTATTCCACCCAACATATGAGAGCTACAAGAGTTTCCCTTAGCCTTTTGGCCCAAGCCATATTGGCTGCTTTATTGGCTTGGGTGTTTCTAAATGAGGTAATTACCATACAAATGATCTTAGGGGGAATTATTTTACTTTTCGGAATCAGAATAACCTTTTATGATAAGCCTCTTTTTATAGGGGAAAGGAATAAAGTTAAACTCCCGCCTCTTTAATTACTTTTAAGGTCTTTTGAAGTCCGGTCTTGGCCACCTCCAACAAATCCATGCCGTAGTATTCCGGGTTGTACAATTCCAAGGATATACATCCGTTGTACCCTGTATTCTTGAGGTCTTTTAGGATTTGTGGCAACGGTAGTATTCCATCGCCTGGAAAAACACGATGTTTGTCTTCCATATCCTTTAACTCCATGCCTTTAGGTGCATCGTTAAACTGAAAAATAGCAAAAATATCACCATTTAAAAGTTTTAGTCCGTCAAACCCTCCCTCAGAAATGTACATGTGATATACGTCCGGTATTATTTTGGCCTTCGGGTGATTTGCATCCAAGGCTACAGCGGTCGCTTGACCCATGGTCTTGAGAGGGAACATCTTTACAAATACCAAAGCGGGTATTACATTGTACTCCTCAATTCCAATTTCCAATAATCTTCGATAGCATGACGCAACAAAGTGAGGGTCATAATTTTCCCCAACCTGATTAGGTATAGCCTGTACATAGGTACAGCCTATTTCAGATGCCATTCTCATTCTGTTTTTGGTAGCTGGTAAGGATTTCTGAAATTCATCCTCATTCTTTGGAATACAACCCCAAAGCCCTATCATGCTAGGCACAAACAAACCCGCTTGCTTAATCTTGGTGCCCAACTTTTTAAGGTCTCCCCCATTTTTCTCGTATTCCTCCAAATCGCTGTCCCAAGGCTCAATAGCATCATAACCCGCTGCTATGGCAATCTCCACCTTCTTCTCCAAACCCTTGACAGGTCTTATGGTTGCTGTATCCAAACAGATGGGCCATGGACTCCGTCCGTTTTGATACCTTTTTTCTTTTTTTGAAATTTCCAATGGTAAGGCATTGGCCATGGAGAGTGTTGCAACGCCAGCTGTGGCTGCGCCTGTAATAAATAATCTGCGATTCATATTTTTGTCGGTTAACTGACTAAAAATATAAAAAATATTGAAGCATAACTTTTTAATGGGCAATTAACCCATTGTGCCTCTCTAAAACCGAAATAAAATCCTATAAAAAACTGTCTAGGTTTTACTTGTGATCGCCACAATCACCTACCTAAACCTATACTCGCTATAGCTGAACCGGCTCACCATAAAGATCAAAATCGGCAGCCTCAAAAATATTTAGATTCACGAACTCCCCTACCTTTAAATAATGCTTTGCAGCATCTACCAACACTTCATTATCCACATCGGGGGAATCGAACTCAGATCTCCCTACAAAATATTTACCTTCCTTACGGTCTATGATACAGCGAAGTGTCTTACCTACTTTTTCTTGGTTCAACTCCCAGGAAATCTGCGACTGCAGTTCCATAATCTCCGAAGCCCTTTGTTGTTTTACTTCCTCAGGAACGTCATCTATAAGATTAAAGGCATGGGTATTCTCTTCATGACTATACGTAAAACAGCCCAATCTTTCGAAACGCATCTCTTCCACCCAACTCTTCAATGTTTGAAAATCTTCCTCTGTCTCCCCTGGGTAACCCACTATTAAAGTGGTCCTGATCGTCATTTCGGGAACCGCAGCCCTAAAGTCCTGTAGTAATTTGGTTGTTTTAGCCTGAGTTGTTCCTCTGCGCATACTTTTCAATATGGCATCTGAAATATGCTGCAAGGGTATATCCAAATAATTACAAACCTTTGGTTCACGCTTCATCACCTCCAAAACATCCATTGGAAATCCGGTAGGAAAAGCATAATGCAATCTGATCCATTCTATTCCATCCACTTTTACCAACTCATTTAGCAATTCCGCCAAATTTCTTTTCTTATAAAGATCAAGTCCGTAATAGGTAAGGTCCTGAGCAATGAGGATCAACTCCTTAACCCCTTTGGCTGCTAATTTATTGGCTTCAGTAACAAGATCCTCAATAGGCGTACTCCTGTGCTTTCCCCGCATAATAGGTATGGCACAAAAGGAACATGGACGATCACAACCTTCGGCAATTTTTAGATAGGCGTAATTTTTAGGGGTGGTCGTTAAACGCTCCCCTATAAGCTCGTGCTTGTAATCTGCCCCTAAGGCCTTTAACAAATTAGGCAATTCACTGGTCCCAAAATATTCATCCACATCGGGAATCTCTTTTTGAAGATCCGGCTTATAGCGCTCACTCAGACAACCTGTAACAAACACCTTGTCTACTTCTCCAGCTTCCTTTTTTTGAACGTATTCCAAAATGGTATTTACACTCTCCTCCTTGGCATTGGCAATAAAACCACAGGTGTTTATCACTACAACATTCCCTTCCTCTTCATGGACAACCTCCTTGTTATTGGCCCTTAATTGACCCATCAACACCTCCGAATCGTAAACATTCTTGGAACAACCCAAGGTTACGACATTGATCCTATTCTTCTTAAGTGACTTAGTCCGCATATTTTTCAAATAAAGTGCAAAAGTACAACTTGAAAAAAGATTGTAGTCCCAATATATCTTTTTTTATTCTTTTAACGTTAAACCTTTATAACCATTTGAACTCTAAGCCATAAAGCCTTATGAAAATTCGTTTTCTCATTACCTCTTTGTATGTAATTTACTGTGTAATGGGATGCTCAAAGAGCAGTGATGATGAAGTGCCCTTTCCTGCTGAAGAAGAAATGTATTTTCCCCCATTGAATTCGGAAGATTGGAAAACCGTATCGTTTGAGGAATTGGAATGGAATACCAGTGCAGAACAGCCACTTTACGACTTCCTTGAAACCAATAACACCGATGCCTTTATCCTATTGAAAGATGGAAAAATTGTCATGGAAAAATATTTTGGAAGCTTTAGCGCTTCTAAAAACCACACTTGGAATTCGGCTGCAAAAACTTTGACCGCATTTACCGTAGGAATTGCGCAAAAGGAAGGTTTACTATCCATAAACAATTCCTCCTCGGATTATATAGGAACAGGCTGGTCTACACTTAGTCCCGAACAGGAGCAACAGATTACCGTAAAAAATCATCTTACCATGACTACCGGGCTGGATTTCACTGGCGAAAACAGCTTCTGTACCGATAAGGAATGTTTAATATACAAAGATGACCCCAACACATTTTGGTATTACCACAATGCCGCCTATACGCTTTTGGACAATATTGTTAGTGGTGCCGTCCAGCAAGATTTCAAGGATTACTTTAATGAGAAGGTACGAAACAAAATAGGGATGCAAGGGTCTTGGATAAAAACAGGCTATCTTAATCTATATTTTAGCAATGCCCGTAGCATGGCCCGTTTTGGACTCTTGAACCTCAACAAAGGAATTTGGGATGGTGACAAAATTCTAGACGATCCCAGTTATTTTGAAGCCATGACCAATACATCCCAAGATCTAAACAAGTCTTATGGCTACCTCTGGTGGCTAAATGGAAAAGACACCTTTAGAATACCTGGATCGGAAGAACTATTCACTGGAAAATTAATACCTGATGCTCCGGACGACCTCATAGCTGGTCTGGGCGCCTTGGACCAAAAGCTTTATGTGGTACCAAGCAAGGGATTGGTAGTTATACGGATGGGCGACTCTGCCGATGAGCAAGAATTGGGACCAACCTCCTTTGATTCTGACTTATGGAAAAAATTAAATGATATAATAGAGTAGCGTCCAATCGCCAAAATCTCCCTCTTGGAGTTATTAATGTCTAAAAAACATTATTCCCGAGGGGGCAGCTTAATAACATCCTCCAAAAACCTAATAGTTTCCTGCTTTACAGAACCCAAGTCCTTTGAAGTAATATATGAGGTCATTACATGGTTGCCTACATTGGGAAAAGCTACTTTTCGTTTCATGCCATCTTTAACTCCCAATTGACCATACATATCCAACATGGCAGGAACAGATACTACCTCATCCTGTTCTTCCTCATTTTTGTAGTAGTACCCTAAAAATGTAGGTTGATGTATTTTCTGAAAAACCTCAGGCTTCATAGTTTCATCCAATAAGTTCTGTAATTGCACCAAAGCCTCTACCCTATACCTTGTGGTCCAGTATGCACGTTTTAAGGAATCTGCCTCGGACTCGTAGTAATCGCCGTCCATAATAGTTTTCACCAATTGCAATCCCCAAGGTCCGGACAACATGGGTGCCGTTGGATCATAGATTTCTACATTGGGGGAATACAGAAGAAGTCCAGCAATATCTTCCTCACCATGAGCCAAATAAAGTGCCAAGGTGCCCCCGGTAGAAGTCCCCATAACAATAACCTTTTTTCCTATTTTTTTTGCAATTGCGAAAGCTTCCTTGGCCGAATCGAAGTAATCCGCCGCCGTTAAATCCAAAAAGGCATCATCATCCTGAATTCCATGCCCTTTTAATCTCGGCAAATATACATTGGCTCCATATCTCCTTCCCAGCTCAGAATGCAGGGGAGCTCCCTCTTCATGACTGGCAGACCAGCCGTGGAGATATAAAATGGAATATTCTGTTATAGCGGGAATTGAATCGTACCAAATGATACGGGATTCATTATTGGTCTTAATTTTTGTATTGGCCTTTTCTCTTTGAAGAAGATTGTTGTTCAGTATATTTAAATCCGTTTCCACTCCCGGCAAATCCATTGTCAACACTGGCTTATCCACCTTGGGACCCATAAAATATGCTATTACCAACAAGACCAGCAAAAGAAATACCACTTTAAAAACCCTGAGAATTACCCTCATTGCTTGCCACTAAAAAAAGAATCTACAAACTCAACCTTATTAAATACTTGCAAATCATCCATTCCTTCCCCAACTCCTATATATTTTACCGGGATTTGAAATTGATCTGAAATACCGATGACCACGCCACCTTTTGCCGTTCCATCCAATTTGGTAACCGCCAAGGAAGTTACCTCAGTAGCTTTGGTAAACTCTTTTGCCTGCTCAAATGCATTCTGCCCAGTGGAACCATCCAATACCAAAAGGACTTCATCCGGGGTTCCTTCCACCACCTTCTGCATAACCCGTTTCACTTTCGTTAATTCATTCATTAAATTAACCTTATTATGCAATCTGCCGGCAGTATCAATAATCACCACGTCCACATTCTGTTTAAGAGCCGAACTAAGGGTGTCGAAAGCCACAGAAGCCGGATCGCTACCCATATTTTGTTTAATGATAGGAACATCTACCCGATCTGCCCAAACCTGCAACTGATCTATTGCGGCGGCCCTAAAGGTATCGGCAGCTCCCAGCATCACCTTTAGACCTTGTTTTTTAAATTGATAGGCCAATTTACCGATGGTTGTAGTTTTACCAACCCCATTAACACCAACCACCATGATCACGTAAGGTTTTCTCACCAAAGGAACAGTAAATTCGGTCTCAACTCCGGAATTGGTTTCGGATAATAATCCTGCTATTTCTTCCCTCAAGATGACATTAAGTTCATCTACCCCCAAGTACTTATCCTTGGAGACCCTTGCCTCAATACGTTCTATAATCTTTAGGGTAGTATTTACACCAACATCCGAGGAAACCAATACCTCCTCCAAATTGTCCAAAACGTCATCATCTACTTTGGACTTCCCTACTACCGCCTTACTTAGTTTGGATAAAAAATTAGTCTTGGTCTTTTCCAGACCCTTGTCCAAAGATTCCTTTTTTTGTGTGGAAAAAATTTTCTTAAATAAACTCATATTCTTGGCATTTTCCTTTTCATCAAAGATATAAAAATAAAAAAGCTACTTTCATTAGAAAGTAGCTTTATAACCAAATATATTTAGTTTCTTAATTCTTTTTCAACCAGTCGTTTACCACCTCTGGACTCATTACAGACTCCTGAAAAGTATAAGCACCTGTTTTAGGTGACCGAACCATTTTAATGGCCTTGGTCAATCTCTTTGAACTTGTTTGTAAACTCGCTACCGTTTTCTTTGCCATGACGTATTATTTAATTTCTTTATGAACTGTCATTCTCTTAAGGATAGGATTGAATTTTTTAATTTCCAACCTATCTGGAGTGTTCTTTTTGTTTTTTGTGGTTATGTACCTTGAAGTACCTGGCATGCCAGATTCTTTATGCTCTGTACATTCCAAAATAACCTGAATTCTGTTACCTTTCTTTGCCATTATTATCTTAGTATTTCAGGATTATTTAATTAATCCTTTTTCCTTTGCCTCTTTTAAAACAACGGAAATTCCTTTTTTATTTATACTCTTTAAAGCCTTAGCGGAAACCTTTAAGGTTACCCAACGATCTTCTTCTGGAATATAGAAACGCTTTTTAGAAAGATTTACATCAAATCTTCTTCTGGTTTTATTAATTGAGAAGGACACATTGTTCCCAAACATGGCTCTCTTTCCAGTAACATCACAAACTTTTGACATCTCTCTACTTTTATTTTGTTATAAACAGGGTGCAAATTTAAATTAATTTTATGGGACGGACAAAATTCTTCGTCAGAATTTTAAAATTTCTTTTTGAAGCATTTCAAATGCCTTATTTACAGACTTTTGCACAATTCTTTCTCTCTGACTTCCCATATGAAATCTCTCAACTACTTCTGCTTTGGGAGAAACGACGGCTATAAACACGGTTCCTACCTCTGCATTGGAATCCCCTTTTGTGGGACCGGCATTGCCTGTTGTGGCAATAGCAAAATCCGTTTTTAATATTTTACGCAAATTGGCAGCCATTTCCAAGGCAACCTCTGCACTTACTACCGAATACTGGTCTATAGTTGCCTTAGACACCTTAAGCACCTCTATTTTGACTTCTGTGGCGTAACTTACAATACTCCCCTTATAGTAAGACGATGCCCCTGGCATGCTAGTTATCTGTTGGGCAATTTTACCTCCCGTAAAACTTTCTGCCGTACCCAAGGACATGCCCTTTTTGGTCAATAATTGTGCAATAACCGATTCCAAAGACTCATCCCCTTCCTCGCCAAAAACAAGGTCGCCAATCAACTTTTTAATTTTTTCAGCCTGGGTATTGACGGCTGAACTTATCAATTCACTGTCGCTTCCCTTTGCTGTAAGCCTTAACCTTACAGAGCCTAGACTCGGCAGATAGGCCAATTTCACAAAACTGGGCAGGTTATCCTCTACAGATGCTATCTTATCTGCAAGCGAACTTTCCCCAATACCATAGGTAACAATAGTCCTATGAACAATATAAGGGCGTTTAAACTCCTTTATGATTTTAGGTATAACCTTTGACGTAATTAAATTTTTCATCTCGAAGGGAACACCTGGCAATGAAACAAAGGCTTTTCCTTTATTTTTAATCCACATTCCCGGAGCTGTACCAAATTCATTGTGGAGAACAACGGCCTTGGAAAGTACCAATGCCTGATTTCTGTTAACCTCCAACAAGGGAATTCCAAGGTGCTTTCTGAAGATAGCCTCAACATGGGCCAGTACTTCTGGACTCTCCTCCAAACTATCATCGAAATATTCGCAAAGGGTATGTTTGGTAATATCGTCTTTGGTTGGACCCAAACCCCCTGTCATTATTATGATGTCGGCTCTGGATTCCGCTTCTTTAAGAGCCTCCAAGATGTGCATCTTTTCATCTTGTACAGATGTAATCTGATAAACAGAGACCCCAATCTTATTGAGTTCCTGGGCAATAAAAGCAGAATTTGTATCTATAATCTGACCAATGAGAATCTCATCGCCAATAGTTATTATTTCAGCAAACATTAAATCTTAAAGTCATTTTTCAATTCTGAAACCACTTGCTGAACATCCTTTTTAAGCAAGGGCACCAGTCGCTGAATTTCCGCGGTATTCTCTTCCTTTTTTCCCAAAGTTTCAATCTGCAAGGCTATTTCACGCGTCTGCTCCATGCCCAACAAATCTACATTAGGTTTAATTTTATGCGCTAATTTATAAACACTATCATAATTTTCCAACCCCAGTGCCTTCTCAAGTTCATCTAAATCCTGAGGCACTTCTTCCAAAAAAACAGCAACGACAGATTTAATGAATTCATCATCACCATCGGCCATTTCATTTATCTTGTCCAGACTATAAATCATTTATTTTATATTTAATGAGAACATTTGTTCATTCTCCAAAGTACCCGAAAGATAATCATTTGCACTTATTCTACCAACACCAGCAGGTGTTCCAGTAAAAATAATATCGCCTTTTTTTAATGTAAAAAAACGCGAAACATAGGATATTATTTCATCAATCTTCCACAGCATTAAACCGGTATTACCTTCCTGTACCAATTTATCGTTCTTTTTAAGTTGAAAATTTATATTATTCAAATCCTTAAATTTGGATTTTGGCAACCATTTACCAATTACCGCAGACCCGTCAAAACCCTTTGACTTTTCCCAAGGTAATCCCTTCTCTTTTAATTGAGATTGAATGTCCCTAGCCGTAAAATCGATACCCAAACCAATTTCATCATAATAGGTATGGGAAAATTGAACATCTATATGTTTACCTACTTTTTTTATTTTTACCAATACCTCAACTTCATAATGAACATCTTGGGAAAATTCAGGTATATAAAAATCCTGTTCCTTGGGCAAAACTGCGGAGTCCGGCTTAATAAACAGTACCGGATCTGTGGGTCTTTCGTTATTCAATTCCTTTATATGCTCCGTATAATTACGGCCAATACAAATAATTTTCATAATAATAAGTGTACTTTAGAATTTGGCATTTTTATGATCAGACCGAAGAATAGACCTGCGCAAGCCATTGAGAAATTGAACATTTTTTCAAAACCACCCAACTTCTACCCCAGTTTGTTGTTCAATTTGCTCAATTTTATTTGAGTCAAAACCTTTTTGGTATACAAAGGAAAATCGGCATTCAAAATCCAACCAAAATAACCGGGTTCTTTTTCCAGGACATCATGCACTTTTCTCCCCTTATGTTTTCCAAAAGAAAAAACCTCTTCCCCCTCCTCATCCAACACTATAAATCCAGCAAAATCCACCGTTTGTTTTCTTGTAGTAAATTCCGATAGCTTTTTAATATTATTCTCCAATTCGGGATATCTATCCAATTGCGATAAAAGCACTTCATAAGTTGCAGTGGTATCTGCCTCCGCACTATGGGCATCCACCAAATCTTTATCGCAATAAAATTTATAGGCGGCCTCCAAGGTCCTTTTCTCCATTTTATGAAAAATGGTCTGCACATCTACAGAAACAGCATTCTTCATATCAAAATCAATTTCGGCGCGTAGCATCTCTTCCGCCAAAAGCGGAATATCAAAGCGATCGGAATTATAACCTCCCAAATCACAGTCCTTGATCATTTTATGAATCTCTTTGGAGAGTTGTTTAAAGGTAGGCTCATTTGCCACCTTTTCATTGGAAATGCCGTGAATTGCCACCACTTCGGCAGGGATTTCCATTTCTGGATTAACCAACCACGTCTTGCTCTCCTTATTTCCATTTGGATATACCTTTAGAATAGCAATCTCGACTATCCTATCCTTGGCCACATTGGTTCCAGTAGTCTCCAAATCGAAAAAACATATAGGTCTTGTAAGCTTTAATTGCATGCTGTAGGTTCTTTATGCAAATATAGTTTTTACAAAAGGTACGGGAAAAGAATAACCAACATTATTCGACAAACAACTACAATCCTGCCAACAGGTGTTACTATTTTCATTAAGGGGTAGGTAGTATCCACCAGAACATTACAACCTGCTATTGATTGCATTGTTAGGTGCCGAACCGATAGTAGAACTAAGTCCTATTACAAGACCCATTATTCTGAACACAGCACAATACGCATAACCCTTTAATAAATAGACATTGATATAAGGCAATAACTACACCTCCCTATTTACATCCCAGGCCTCTAGATAATCGGCTACCGCTTTTACAAACATACCCCCTAGAGCACCGTTTACCACTCTATGGTCATAACTATGGGAGAGATACATTTTACTTCTGATAGCTATAAAATCGCCTTCCTTGGTTTCAATTACAGAAGGTATTTTACGTATAGCACCCAGCGCCAGAATACCAACCTGTGGTTGATTGATAATTGGGGTGCCAAAAACACTGCCAAAAGTTCCAACATTGGTTACAGTGTAAGTACCGTCTTTAACCTCATCTGGCTTCAATGCATTATTTCTGGACCTATTGGCCAAATCGTTTACAGCTTTTGCCATACCCACCAGATTTAACTGATCGGCATTTTTAATAACGGGAACTATTAAATTTCCATCAGCCAATGCCGCAGCCATACCTATGTTTATATTCTTTTTCTTTATAATGGTATCTCCCTCTAGAGATATATTTATCATAGGATATTTTTTCAAGGCAATGGCCACTGCCTCCATAAAGATCGGGGTAAAGGTTAGCTTCTCGCCTTCCCTTTTTTCAAAGGCACCCTTAACCTTATTTCTCCAATTCACTACATTGGTAACATCAACCTCAACAAAACTTTGCACATGGGCCGAGGCAGCAATGCTGGCCGTCATATGGTGGGCAATTAATTTCCCCATTCGCGTCAATGGTATATGCTCATCCCCATTATCCGGCACACCCTTCTCCAAAGCCGGTTTAACAACTTCTTGTTTTGGTTCCACTGGCTTAACAGGAACAGGCTTTTCTTCTTGCTCAACCTTAGCCCTCGGAGTTTCTATACGTGTTTCCGCATTTTCACTAAAAGGTTGTCCGCCACTTGATTTTCCAGCAGCTATATAATCCAAAATATCATTTTTGGTCACCCTTCCCTCACTTCCAGTTCCTGCTATAGTATCAAGTTCTACAATAGTTATACCTTCCTGCTTTGCAATATTTTTAACCAAAGGGGAGTAAAATCGATCTGTACCACTATAATCCAATACAGGTGCGGTTGCAGTTTCCCGAGCTTCCTTTACCCCAACTTCCAATTCTTCGACCTCTTTTGTTGGCGAATCCAATTTTATTGATGAAACATGATCGTCCTGATCATGGTCCCCGTCCATTCCGCTTCCGTTTATTTCTATAATAGCAACCGTCTGCCCCACCTTAACAACATCGTCTATATTAAATAATTTCTCAACCAAAATACCATCTACCTCACTCGGAACTTCGGAATCTACCTTATCGGTGGCAATTTCAAAAACAGCTTCATCCATTTCTATGGCATCTCCAACTTCCTTCAGCCAGGAGGTAAGTGTAGCTTCTGCAACACTTTCGCCCATTTGTGGTAATTTTAGTTCAAATTTTGACATATCCCTATTTAATACACTAATAATGATTAATAATTTGCAAAAATAATAAATAAAAGACCATTTTTTTGCCTTTTATTCATACTTTTCACTAATGATATTTAGACTTTTAATGAATTCTCGAATGGAATCCTATTAAGAATACTCCTCCCCAAAGTAACCTCATCCGCATATTCCAATTCGTCCCCTACAGCAATACCCCTTGCTATGGTCGAAGTTTTAATATCCAACCCGTCCAGTTGC
Organism: Arenibacter sp. F26102; assembly: GCF_023015865.1. GTDB lineage: Bacteria > Bacteroidota > Bacteroidia > Flavobacteriales > Flavobacteriaceae > Arenibacter. Next base: position 51,517 of record NZ_JALKBC010000018.1, read on the forward strand.
TTGTAAATATAAAAATTGGTCGTATCACCCTCCATAGTTGAACTTAACGCAAAAATCAATTCATTTATTTTTCCCTGTTTTGCTTTGTTTACCAAAGAAAAAATAGTCAAGTCTTGAGGACCAACACCTTCCATCGGGGAAATTTTACCCCCAAGAACATGGTACAGGCCTTGAAACTGTCCTGTATTCTCTATTGCCATTACATCACGAATATCTTCAACTACACAGACAACACCCTCATCTCTCTTCGGATTGGAGCAAATCTCACATACCTCTACATCCGAAATATTATGACAGTTCTTGCAGAACTTTATTTTGTCCTTTAAATTGACCAGGGCTTCCGCCAATCTAGCAGTTTGCTCCTTTGGCTGTTTTAAAAGATGCAAGACCAACCTCAATGCCGTGCGTTTGCCTATTCCTGGCAATTGGGACATCTCATATACCGCATTTTCGAGTAATTTAGAAGAAAATTCCATAAGCACAAAATTACAATTTTATACCATTAAATTAAGGGATTCTTTCTAAAAGAAAATTTAGAAAACAAAGCAAACCACCTTTTTTCAACTCTATTTCCAAGCCATTCACTATCATTAATTTTTGTGCTTTTGCCAAAGCCACAGCACCCAGATATTTTCAATTAGCAAAATAAATACCATAGTTAGGTCTTTGGTCAATTGGCAACAAGGAGTAAATATTCCTTACTTCAACAATCCCAAATTCCAAATAGTTAAGAAAACGACTTAAAGCCGGATTACAATTCACCGATACAAATTGCATTTTGGCGGCGTGCAACCTAGGTAAAATTACATTTTTTTCGAACAAAAAAAGTAATGCTAAGGTAGCCCTTTAATCCAGAACCTTGTAAAAGGTTATATGTATTACACCCTGAACAACAAAGTCCTTAATATCTGATTTACAAATAATTAAACAACACAATTACTATTCAGAAGCATTATTTACCTAACATCCATCTGATTCCTCAACAATAATTTTAAGCAAAATTAAAGTCACTTTAATTAAAACAATTACAAAGTTGCTGCATCTATATTTTGAAAATAAAATAATAAGTCCTTAATTTGTTGACAGGCATAGTTCCCCCAATCCTATAGCCTGAATGCAATTATTATTTATTGGATTTTGTTTTTTGTATTTATATACCCAAAACTAGGTGTTAACACATTATCATATTGATGTTAAAGTGTGTTAATGCTTGCAAGGAGAGAATGGATTATTCGTACCTTAAGGGATAGAAATTAAGAAGTAAAATATAAAAATTTGGTCATTGATAACGCTATATATTTATAGTTAATGGTTAGTGTTTAGTATAGTCTATCAATGAAAGAAACCCGGAACAACTGTTCCGGGTTTTGCTTTTTTACAACTTTTTACTCCATAATAATGCTTTACCATCTAATTATGACGCTTCCCCAGGTAAAGCCACTTCCAAAGGCGGCCAGTACCACCAAATCGCCCGATTTAATTTTACCCATCTCCCAAGCTTCGGTCAAGGCAATAGGTATGGAAGCTGCCGTAGTATTCCCATATCTCATAATATTATTAAAAACCTGATAGTCACTTAGGCCAAACTTCTTTTGTATAAATTGGGATATTCTAAGATTGGCCTGATGTGGAACCAACATATCTATATCCTTTGCCTCCAAATTATTAGCTTTTAACCCCTCAATGATCACTTCGCTAAAACGTACTACTGCGTTTTTAAAAACAAATTGTCCGTTCATGTATGGAAAATATGATTCATCATTGGGGTCATTATCCACCAAAATGTCATTGACCCAACGCTTCCCCATCCCAGGAGCAATTAAGGATAATTCCTCAGCGTGCTGACCTTCGGAATGCAAATGAGTGGATAGTATACCTTTGGTAGTGTCTTCCTCCCTGCTAACGATTGCTGCTCCTGCACCATCACCAAAAATCACCGAAACCCCCCTACCCCTAGTGGTCATATCCAGTCCGTGGGAATGCAGTTCGGAACCTATTACCAACACATTTTTATACATACCTGTTTTTATGTATTGGTCTGCGACGGATAGGGCATATACAAAACCGGAACACTGATTTCTCACATCCAAAGCTCCAACTGTTTTTATACCCAAATCGCGCTGCACCAAAACTCCTGGACCAGGAAAATAGTAATCCGGACTTAATGTTGCAAAGACAATAAAGTCGATATCATTCTTATCTATTCCAGAACGGTCAATGGCAATTTTAGCCGCTTTCACACCCATGGTGGTAGTGGTATCACCATCACCCTTTTTCACATGCCTTCTTTCTTTAATGCCAGTCCGCTCTTGGATCCAAGCATCATTGGTATCCATTTTTTTGGATAAATCGTCGTTGGTAACCACATTGTCAGGCACATAATAGCCCAAACCTGTTATTTTTGAATTGAACATGTGTTGGATAATTTAATTTTTAATTAAAGTGGGTAACCCACACCTTTTCATTAATATAAAATCTAAAATATGAGTAATAATTTTGATGAGACCGAATATAGACAAAAATATACGGTTTTGTACTGACAAAAATCATATGCCCAATCCAATAAAACATAAATTTAATTTGACAATGAACCAATTTAAACCATTTTAAAGAATGCCAGTTTGTCACCTCTGCTAAGAATGGTATTTTTTTTGACAATGATAAGTCGTAAACTTAAAAAAAATAGAAGTATGGCCACAGGCAAGATTAATGTTTCAGTAGAAAACATATTTCCGCTCATAAAAAAATTCTTATACAGCGATCATGAAATATTTTTACGGGAGCTAATTTCGAATGCAACAGATGCAACTTTAAAGCTTAAGCACCTGAGCACTATAGGGGAATCCAAAGTTGAATATGACAATCCTCTTATTGAGGTAAAGATTGATAAGGAGGGAAAGAAAATCCATATTATTGATCAAGGTGTCGGTATGACCGAAGAGGAAGTACAAAAATACATCAACGAAATTGCGTTTTCAGGGGCTGAAGAATTCTTGGACAAATACAAAGATTCTGCCAAAGACTCAGGTATTATTGGTCACTTTGGATTAGGATTCTATTCGGCATTCATGGTTGCTTCCAAAGTGGAGATTATAACCAAGAGCTATAAAGACGAACCTGCAGCACACTGGTCTTGTGATGGTTCTCCTAATTTCACTCTTAAAAAGGCTAAAAAAACAACTCGTGGAACGGAAATTATTCTCCACATCGCCGATGACTCAACAGAGTTTTTGGAAGAAGGGAAAATTGGCAGTTTACTTAGCAAGTACAACAAGTTTATGCCTATTCCCATTAAGTTTGGAACTAAAACCGAGACCCTTCCTAAACCAGAAGGCGCAAAAGAAGAGGATCCAGCGCCAACAAAGGAAGTAGACAATATAATTAACAACCCTAATCCGGCCTGGACAAAACAGCCAACGGAATTATCGGATGAGGATTATAAAGGGTTTTACAGGGAACTTTATCCCATGCAATTTGAGGAGCCCTTATTCCATATACACTTAAATGTAGATTATCCGTTTAATTTAACCGGGATTTTGTATTTCCCAAAATTGACCAATGATCTAAATACCCAAAAGGATAGGATTCAGTTATACCAAAATCAAGTTTTTGTTACTGATAATGTAGAGGGAATTGTTCCCGAATTCTTGACCATGCTGAGAGGGGTTATAGATTCTCCGGACATTCCTTTGAATGTTTCCCGTTCTTATTTACAGGCCGATGGAGCCGTTAAGAAAATATCAACCTATATCACTCGTAAGGTAGCCGACAAATTAAGTTCTTTATTTAAAAACAATAGGGAAGATTTTGAGGCAAAATGGAACGATATCAAAATCGTTATTGAATACGGAATGCTTTCCGAAGACAAATTCTTTGAAAAAGCGGACAAATTTGCACTATATCCTACGGTAGACGGAGCTTATTATACATTTGAGGAACTACAGGAGAAATTAAAGGCCAATCACACGGACAAGGACGATAAATTGGTATTGCTCTATGCCTCCAACAAGGAAGACCAGCACAGTTATATTGAGGCTGCCAAGGCAAAAGGTTTTGAAGTATTATTACTGGATTCCCCTATAGTGTCGCACCTAATGCAAAAATTGGAAACCTCCAAAGAGAAGATTTCCTTTGCACGAGTAGATGCAGATCATTTGGACAATCTAATCAAAAAGGAGGATACCCAAATATCCAAACTGTCCGATGAGGAAAAAGAAACCTTAAAAACAGATATTGAAACAGCTATCAATAATAAAAGCTATACTATTCAATTGGAACCTATGGACAGTAGCTCTTCTCCGTTCATCATAACGGAACCGGAGTTTATGCGCCGTATGAAAGAAATGCAACAATCTGGTGGCGGTGGAATGTTCGGTATGGGCAATATGCCGGAAATGTACAATTTAGTAGTAAATACCAACCATGAATTGGTTTCGGAAATCCTAAACACAAAGACTGCTAAGAAGAAGGAGCGACTTATTAATCAATCCCTTGATTTGGCACGTTTGTCCAAAGGACTTTTGAAAGGTGAGGAACTTACTAAGTTCATTAAAAGAAGTTATGAAATGGTGAAATAATCATTTCCAACTAACAATTAAGAGGCTGAATTACTTAGGTAAATCAGCCTCTTTTATTTATATCTTTACCAAATGGAATACCCTTGGCACCTTTACCTTTTAGGATCGATTTATGTCATTGCCGGTATCATGCATTTTATTGTTCCCAAAATATATTTGAGAATAATGCCTAGGTATTTGCCCAATCATAAACTTCTGGTATACCTCAGCGGCCTGGCCGAAATTATTCTGGGTCTTGGCCTGTGCTTTCCAGAAACCAAAAATATTTCCATAATTGGCATCATTTTAATGTTGACCGTGTTTTTATTGGTGCACTTTTATATGTTGAAGGGCAAAAAGGAAGGGGCAGGGATACCAAAATGGATCCTACTACTTAGAATTCCGATACAATTTGCACTTATGTACTGGGCATATTCCTATTTTGGGATATAGCGTACCAAGGCTAAAACCCACTCGCCAAAAATCTCTGTAGAACAAAAAATTTGAACGTACCTGAATAGGGCAAACGTCAAAATAAAATAAAACCATCCTAATATTAATCTACAGTGGTTTTCTATCTTTATATTATGAAAGTCATCTCTACCAATATAGGAACAGCCACCACCTTTCTTTGGAATGGAAAGGAGGAGCAAACAGGGATATTTAAATATCCTACGGACGAACCTCTTTTTCTAGGTAAAATGGATGTTCTAAAGGATACCGTTATAGATAGGGTGCACCATGCAGGAATCAACAAAGCCTGTTATCTATTTGCATCAGATCACTATCCGCATTGGAAAGGCATATATCCTGAATTAAATTGGGACTGGGGAATGTTCGGAGAAAATCTTACCGTAGAAGGCATGGATGAATCAGAAATGAGAATTGGCGATATATATAAAATTGGAAATGTTGTGGTTCAGGTCTCACAACCCAGGGAACCCTGCTACAAGTTGGGAGTTCGCTTTGGCAATGCCAAAATATTAAAGGAATTCATAGATTATGGTTATTCCGGAACCTACGTTCGTATACTGGAGGAAGGCCAGATAAAAAACGGAGATAAGCTCAACATGCTGAAAAAATCCGAAAACACCCTGACTGTAAAAGAATGCTTTCAAATTATTCTTGCAAAGGAAAAAGACCCCTTATTACTTCAAAAAGCGATCGATAACCCTTCGCTACCTGAATACAAAAGGGATCGACTTAAAAAATTCGCATAATAGTGAAATTAAAATAGGGGCCCATCGGGCCCCTATTTTTTACTTTAATGACATTTGCTTTTAATAAATTAATTCACCGAAATAGTTTCGTAATAAGTTGTGGTACCTTCGCTTACAGATACTGTATAGTCATCCTTTTCAGCATTGGTAAAGTTGAAAACCTTTCCTACAACCAATTCTTTATCAAATTTTTGAGTAAAGACAACCCTGTTGGCACTGTCTACAACATTAATTACTACAGGACTTAGTTTTTGGTTCAAATAATTTAAATAAAGAACATCACCGTTTTTTCTAAAGAATGGTTTTGTTATCTCGTCACGTGCAATTACATTTACCTCAGAATCCTCTACACTTATGGTGAATTCCACAGTCCTGGTAAGACTTTCCATCTTTAAAAAGTAAAGGCCTTCTTCCAATTTAGATAGGTCGAACTTTTTAGAGTAATCCTCATCTTCCATGATATTCTCCACGAATATTTGGTGCTTATTCGTATCTGTCAAAGTTAATAGAGAAGATTCGGTTTGCTTATTTAATTTAAGAACCAATCTTTTTGCTTCTTTAACTGTTGTCAAGTACATTCCTGGATCGTTGGCCAATGCGATAGTACTACTAAGTAATAAGGCTGCCATTGCTGTTAATTTTAAAACTGCTTTCATAACATTTAGGATTTAATATTAATAAATCATTTATATGGCAAATGTAGACCAGTAATTCCCTTCCCACTACTCCAGAATTCTCCAGTTTCTATTCTATTTTACCATCGTGGTATATTAAATAATAGTTAAGAGGTTAATTTTAGACACATTTAGGTTAAATTTGCACAGAATTGTCCAAAATAGCCGTATTACCTTTACATAACCTAATGAAATTATCTTATGATACCTAAGCCTACTTTTGAGGTCATAGAACCTGATTTCGGTCATTCTTACACCTATCAACAGTTTGATGAACACAACCCTAATAAAATTGGGGTATGGCACTATCACCCTGAAATTGAACTGGTTTATGTAAATGGGGGTTCCGGAAAGCGACAAATTGGAAGCCACGTTTCCTATTATACCGATGGCGATCTTATTTTAATTGGATCTAACCTACCACACTGTGGATTCACAGATGTACTTACAGGCAACAAAAATGAAAGTGTGGTACAAATGAAGCAGGATTTTTTAGGCAACGACTTTTTCAAAATTCCGGAAATGAGAAAAATTCAAAGCCTTTTTCAAATTGCAAGTGGAGGTGTGGCCTTCACAGGTAGTACCAAGAAAAAAATTGGCGAAAAAATCGAAATCATGGAGTATCAAACAGATTTCCAACGTCTTCTCTCCATTCTAAACATCCTAAATGAACTGGGCAACTCCAAGGAATATCAAGTATTGAATGCCCAAGGTTTTTCACTTCAAACAGAAGTGAAGGATAATGACAGGATAAATATTGTCTTCAATTACGTAAAAACAAATTTTAAGGAAGAAATAACCTTGGAAGAGATTTCCGATTTGGTGAGTATGACAGTACCGTCGTTCTGCAGATACTTTAAAAAAATAACAAATAAGACTTTTGTACAGTTTGTTAATGAGTGTAGATTGGTACATGCCTCAAAATTATTGGCAGAAAAGCCCATTAGTATAACAGAGGTATGTTTTGAAAGTGGATTCAACAATTTCTCACATTTCAACAAGTCCTTTAAAGCATTTACTGGTCAGAATCCGTCCGAATACAGAAACGAACTGAAAAGTGTGCTGCAATCGTGAGCGAAATATTTGCCAATAGAATAGACCTTCAACTCCCCGATAGCGACATTGGTTATTATCCCGAATTTCTAAATACAAACGAGGCAGATTATTTTTTCAAGGTTCTCAAGGATACTACTCCTTGGAAACAGGATAATATTACTGTTTATGGTAAGACATACCCCCAGCCAAGGTTAACCGCATTATTTGGAGATAATAGCAAACCCTATTCCTATTCCAACATTACCATGCACCCCCATGCGTTTACGGCCGAGTTGCTGGAATTGAGGAATAAGCTGCAAATGGAAATAGATGTACACTTTACAAGTTGTTTATTAAATCTATATAGAAATGGCAAGGATAGCAATGGCTGGCATGCAGATGATGAGAAGGCCTTGGGCAAAAATCCAATAATTGCATCTATAACCCTCGGGCAAGAACGATACTTTCATCTAAAACACAAATTGAACAAGGATTTAAAACAAAAAATATTATTGGAACATGGGAGTTTGCTGCTTATGAAAGGTGAAACCCAGCATTGTTGGTATCACCAAATTCCAAAAACTGCCAAAACCATACAGGAAAGGATCAATATTACTTTTAGAATTATTCAATAAAAAAATCGGTTGCGTAAACCGATTTTTTTATGCCTTTGTTATTTTAGTTGGATACTGCCCCTAACCTACCAGGCATTTACGTTAGTCTCCTCACACCCAACTACAATAACTATAACTCAACAACTTTGCCAATCAATATAAATATTGGTCAAAAGTTATGTTTTTTTCGATAACAAGTAGAAATAAATCAACGTAAACCCTGGATTGGAAGACCACTACAACAACCATTGAATTGCTCATTATTAAATCACCTTTTTCACAGGACCAACTACCGATCTAAAAGTAAGAGGTTTGGTTTACGACATTCCAATGCATTGGAATGTCGTCTTAATATTTTGGATATTCATAGGACCTTTAAGCATTGTAGTTTCCAATATTATCCTATAGGCATTTTAGGGGTATATCAATATTGCTAAAAGCAACTTACAAAAAAAGATCATTAAGAACTTTGGCCAAGCGCAGACCACCTTTTTGAAGTTGTTCTTCCACTGTAGCCCAATACTTATAACTGTAGGCATACCCCAATTTTTCGCCTTCCTCTACAGAAAGATACAGTTCATTGGCCACATCCTGGGATTCTTCTACCCAGTCATATATATTGCCATGCTGAATGTTCTTAATTTCACTTTTGTCTAGTCTGGGTAAATTATTTGCCAATTCCATATAGCTCATCCCATAATCATCGATCAGGTTGGAGTCCCACAGTCTATGTAAATTCGTGCCTCTTCCGAACCATTGCAATTGAACGTCATTCCCTCCTTTATCTTCCAGCCTGCCCGCATGCATAGGCTGGTGCAAATCACCGATCAAATGGACCAACATTTTCAAATAAAACACTTTATCTGCCGAATTACTGTTTTTATCCTTAACAATTTCCAAACACTTTTCAATTCCTTTAACTATATCTCCCGCCTCACTTGGCTCAACCTCTGTATATTTTTTGTCCGCTGGGAAATTTACATAATGCCAGGGCCCAAATTTGGCATAGCTTCTATCTGCCTTTATTTCATCTGCAAAATTTGAAACCAAGGCTAAACCTTGTCCATTTAAAAGGTTGTTGAGAGCTCTTTTTGCTTTGCCTGACAAATGTTGCTGTGCAACTTCCCCTATCGTCCTGTGTCCGGTCTTAGACCATTCCATATCATTTCCGTAGCTAAGTTGAAGCATAAGAAAACAAAGTGCAATTATTTTTTTCATTTATATTTTTAATTGTTCTTATTATTGGATTCACTTGCCTTCAAGTGATGTCTTTTGAGTCAAAATATTGATTGATGGAACTCTCTGTTTTTAGAGCTGAATATTAAATTGCGATGCTTGAAATTGGCCTCCAAAAATAACAAATTGGAATTTAAGTAATTGTTAAGAAGTGCTCCCATTTAATTTTTTAATTTGATCTTGCAGTACTTAATTAATAAAATTGATGTTCAAGAAAATAAAAAATCCATTCCTACGGATTGGAATACTTTCTTTATTGGCAGTCGGAAGCAGTATTTTCTTGTTGCTGCTGGCCATATATTTAGGCGCTTGGGGCAAGATACCCAATACAGGTGAGCTTACTGATTTTAAGTACCAAAGAGCTTCCGAGGTCTATTCTGCAGATAGCGTACTGATAGGAAAATATTTTTTGTTTGATAGGCAACCCATACAATTCGAAGCTGTACCAAAAAACTTGACAGAGGCCTTGGTAGCTATTGAAGATGAGCGGTTTTACGATCATAGCGGAATAGACTACAAGAGCCTGCTACGAGTAGCATTCAAAACCATTCTGATGCAAGATCAATCTGCTGGTGGCGGTAGTACGCTTAGTCAACAACTTGCAAAAAACCTATATCCCAGAGAAAAATCCGGAAAGTTCAATCTGGCCATATCAAAATTGAAGGAAATGATAATAGCTTCAAGACTGGAATCAATTTATTCCAAGAACGATATACTAATGCTCTATCTGAACACGGTTTCTTTTGGTGACAACACCTTCGGAATAGAAAGTGCTTCCTTAAAATTCTTCAACAAATCAGCAAGGGACCTTAAACTGGAAGAAAGCGCAACCCTTGTAGGCATGTTGAAGGCAACCTATGGCTATAACCCCCGTGTATTCCCAAAGAACAGCCTTAAAAGACGAAATTTGGTGTTGCAGTCCATGTATTCCAATAATTTTATATCACAACAGGAGGTAGATAGTCTTAAACAACTTCCGCTAAAACTTAATTACAGGGAATACGATTATGATCAGGGAATTGCTCCTTATTTTAGGGAAGAAGTGCGAAAACAAATGTTAGGTTGGGCCAAAGCGCAGAAGGAAAAGGGACAAGATTATAATATTTACACTTCTGGCCTTAAAATATACACCACATTGGATTCCAAAATGCAAATTTTGGCAGAAGAGGCTATGGTACAACATATGAAAGGACTTCAAAACAATTTCGAAAAAAGTTACGGCAATCGAGCGCCATGGAAAAGTGATAAAAAACTCATCAATAAAATAATACAGAGTTCAGAACCCTATAAAAAGTGGAAAAATGCGGGACTAAAAGAGGATCAAATAATGGATTCCATGAACTTAAAAAAAGAAATACAACTAAGCGATTGGAACCAAAATGAAATGCGTTCTGCCAGTACAGTGGATAGCCTACTGCATTACCTTAAATTCTTAAATACCGGTTCCCTATCCATAGACCCTAAAACAGGAGCCGTAAAAACATGGATAGGAGGAATTAATTTTAAACACTTTAAATACGACCACATTTCTCAAAGCAAACGCCAAGTGGGATCTGCCTTTAAACCCATTGTTTACACCGCCGCCCTGGAAAATGGCATAGCGCCATGTACTTACTTTTCCGCTCAGGAGGTAGCCTACGAAAATATGGAAGGTTGGTCCCCCAGCAATTCTGGCAAAAAAGACGAGGCCTACCTAAATTACTCTATGGAAGAGGCCTTGAGTAACTCTGTTAATACCGTTGCAGTAAAGGTGTTGGAAAAAACAGGCATTCCCAAGGTGATACAACAAGCCAAAAATATGGGTATCGACACCAAATTGCCCTCATTGCCCTCATTGGCTTTAGGTACTGCCGAAATTAAGATCAATGAACTTGCAGGTGCTTATGCCAGTTATTTGAACAACGGTAAATCTGTTACCCCTTTTTTAATTGAGCGAATTACTAACGAAAAGGACTCTATAATAGAGATTTTTAAACCTGCAGTAGCCGAAAAAAGAGCCTTTTCCGAAGAAAATGGCCAGATAATGATAGAGATGATGAAGGCTACTGTAAATAGTGGCACCGCTGCCCGTATACGCACCACCTACGGAATTAAAAACGACATTGCCGGAAAAACAGGAACTACACAGAACAACAAAGATGCTTGGTTTGTAGCCTTGACACCTAGGCTACTTAATATTACATGGGTAGGATTGGACAATCATGAAATTGGCTTCAACAGTACCAGTTTGGGACAGGGGGCCAATGCGGCACTGCCCATTTTTGCTTTGTGGTTACAGAAACTAAATGCCGATAAATCCTTCAATTATATAACCAAGGCAAAATTTCCCAATCCTAGCTCGGCTGTGATGAGCAATCTGGATTGCGAGGCGGTAAAAAGAGATGGTTTTTTTAAAAGGCTTTTTAAAAATCCCAAAAAGAAGAAAACCAAGGATTTTAAAACGAGTAATAGTAAAACTTAAGGACTTTTATTCAATTATTCTGGCAGTAGCTATCAACTTTTTTAATCCCAAATAGTTTTTCCAAAAGCACTATTCCAACAAATCGATGCCCTATTTTATATTGAAACTATATCTTTGAAAACGAAACGATTTAAAAACTAAAATTCCCTATCTTATAATATGGATTTTAAAATTTTATGTTCTGATTTGGACGGCACCTTATTGACTTTTAAAGATAATGTGTCCGACTTTACCATTGCCGAGATCAAAAGAATTAAGGAACACCTGAGGATTATATTGGTTTCTGCAAGAATGCCACAATCCATGACCTATATTCAAAAAAATCTAGGAATAGAAAACGAACCTATCATATGTTATAATGGGGCCTTGGTACTACATGGTTCCAAAGAATTGTTCTCCACTTATATTGATATGGGGCAAATAGTTTCCATTTATGACATGGCCGATGAAGTAGGAATTCAGCTAGGGCTTTATTCAAATAGCGAATGGTATGTGGAAATGGATTCCGAGCGGGTACAAAAAGAAATAAAGTACACAAAAACACTTCCCACTTACAGAGGCACAAAAGAAACCATACAGGTTTGGACAGCCAGAAAAATGGGAGCCCACAAGATTATGCTGATGGGAAATAAGGAAAATACCGATATTCTTTTCCCTGTACTACAAAATAATTTTTCCGAAACATTGAACCTCTATAGGTCCAATGACACTCTGATCGAAATTGCCCCCAAGTCGGTTTCCAAATTAACGGCCATAAAACTATTACTTCAAGAACATGAAAGTTTAAATGACGTTATTGCCTTTGGGGATAACTACAATGACATTGAAATGCTGCAAAACGTTGGACGTGGCATAGCAGTCGCCAATGCACGGGAAGAAGTAAAACACATTGCCAGCGATCTAGCCCTGAAAAATTCTGAGGATGGGGTGGCCCATTATATAAAACAGCATATTTTAATTTGATTATATTTGGCGCAATTGACAAGCCCTATTGAATAGATTTTATGAGCGACCCGATCATTACCAACGATACCGTTGTATTTGGACTTCTTACCCTTTGTCTTGGATTTATATTCTACACCTCTTCCATAAAAACTGGCTTTTGGAGTAAATTTTACAATATAGTCCCAGCAGTACTAATGTGTTACGTATTACCCTCTATTTTAGCCAGTAGTGGCTTAATATCGGACGAGGTATCCAACTTATATTTTATGGCCAGTAGATATTTACTGCCTGCAGCCTTAATTTTAATGACTTTAAGTATTGACCTTAAGGCTATAGCCAATTTGGGATCCAAAGCTTTGATAATGTTTTTGACCGGTTCGATTGGAATTATCATTGGGGGGCCTTTGGCCATATTATTAATATCTATATTCTCTCCTGAAACCGTTGGCGGGAACGATTTTGATGCCATTTGGAGAGGATTGGCCACTATTGCCGGTAGTTGGATCGGAGGTGGGGCCAACCAAGCTGCAATGCTCGAAATATACCAGTACAACCCTGATAAGTACGGGGGAATGGTTTTGGTTGATATTGTGGTTGCCAATGTTTGGATGGCCGTTATTTTATTGGGCGTGGGCAAAACACAAAAAATAGACCGTTGGCTTAAAGCGGACACCTCGGCTATTGAAGAACTTAGAATAAAAGTTTCTAAGTTCACCGAAAAAATAACCCGGGTTCCCACTTTGAAGGATTATATGATGATGCTTTTCTTTGCCTTTACAGGAGTTGGCATTGCCCATTTTTTTGGGGATTATATCAGTTCATATTTGATAAGCACCTATGAAAGTGTTAGCGATAATAAAAGTTTTTTATCCTTTTTAGGCTCCAGCTTCTTCTGGATGGTGGTCCTTGCAACCCTAGTAGGAATAGCGCTTTCCTTTACCAAAGCCAAGAGTTATGAAGGTGCGGGTGCAAGTAAATTGGGGAGCGTTTTTATTTATATCCTAGTGGCAACTATTGGCATGAAGATGGATTTGGGCAAGGTACTTGAAAACCCTGGCCTGATTGCCATTGGTTTTGTTTGGATTACGATCCATGCCGTTTTATTGATTCTTGTAGCCAAGTTGATCAAGGCACCCTATTTCTTTCTTGCCGTGGGCAGTCAGGCCAACGTGGGAGGTGCGGCGTCGGCCCCTGTGGTTGCTGCGGAATTTCACCCATCCTTAACCTCGGTTGGGGTTTTATTGGCCGTTTTTGGCTATGTAGTTGGTACTGGCGGTGCCATACTTTGTACAATTCTTATGGAAATTGCATCAAAAGTTTAAAATTCCATAAACTTTATTGATATTTGCGCTTCAATAAAAATGCTATGAAGAAAATTTTAATGGTCGCGGTACTGGCAATAGTTATTATCTCCTGTGGAGGCAGTACTGAAAACACTATGACCGTTACCGGTAATGTAAAGGGTTTAAAAAAAGGAACCTTATACCTGCAATATATTGCAGACACCACCCTAATAACAGTCGATTCTCTTGTTGTGGATGGTGATGGCAATTTTTCCTTTTCAACAGAACTGGAAAGCCCAGAGTTGTTCTACCTGTACTTGGACAAAAAGGACAACAATAGTATTAATGACCGAATTACTTTCTTTGGCGAGCCTGGAAATATAACCATTAATACCAATTGGAACACCTTCGACTTAAATGCCAAGATTGAGGGATCTAAAAGTAATGAGAAGCTAAAAGAATATCTGGAAGTAATGTCCAAGTTCAATACTAAGAATTTGGAATACGCAAGGTTGAGTATGGATCCCAAAACCCAAAGTGACTCCGTTGCTTTTGATTCCCTTCAGAATTTAACCAATAAAAATGTTAAGAGAGGATACCTTTACGCCATTAATTTTGCGCTAAACAATGCAGATTCGTATGTAGCCCCATACATTGCCGTAAAGGAAGTTTCGGATGCCAACCTTAAATATTTGGATTCCATAAACAATTCGCTTTCTCCTGAAGTAGCCAAATCCAAATATGGCCAGGAATTAAAAGAACATTTGGAAGTTGCCAAGAAAGAGGCAAAGCAGTAAAAAAAAAGAGGCTGTCTAAAAAGGCGGCCTCTTTTTTTTGAATTACTGCTAAAGGATCGTAACTTTAGTTATGAGCCGAAAAGTAGTATGGAAGACCAATAACCAAGACCAGTTAAGTCTTCTCCCACCCAGTTATGATG
>NZ_JALKBC010000019.1 GCF_023015865.1 Arenibacter sp. F26102
CATCATAACTGGGTGGGAGAAGACTTAACTGGTCTTGGTTATTGGTCTTCCATACTACTTTTCGGCTCATAACTAAAGTTACGATCCTTTAGCAGTAATTCAAAAAAAAGAGGCCGCCTTTTTAGACAGCCTCTTTTTTTATACTGTTAATTTCAATATTTATAGAATTATACCATTCTACCATTGGCTTCCACCCACTTAAACCTATAATTGTCTTCTGGGAATTTCATCCTGGTAGCGATTCGCTCCAATCTATCGGGCAATTTCATTAAATAATCCCTTGCTCTTTCCGCATCATCGTTAAGACTTCTAATGCTATCCAATTCCCAATAGCTATTCAATTTTTTCAAAATTTCTATGTAATCCTGAGCGGTGTATACTCCGAGTCTCTGGGCACAATTGGAAAAATTTTCAAAAGCCGTTCCTATGCTTCCGCCAGATTCCCTTAAGAAATGTGCTGGCATAACAATTTTTTTCTTCATCATATCGGCAAAAGCCAACATCATCTGGCTTGGGTCGTTTTCAAAAATAACCTTAACAAACTCCCTATATGCCAAATGGTGACGCATTTCGTCTCCAGCAATAATGGTACACATTTTACCTAGAAGGGCATTTCCTCCTTTTTTACACATTTGACCTACCCTTTTATGGGAAATATTGGTAGCCAATTCTTGAAAAGAGGTATATACAAAATTCTTATAGGGATCCCTATCAGTTCCTATATCGAAACCGTCGGCTATTAAATGTTGTGTGGTTATTTCCATTTCTCTCATATTAACCCTTCCGGCCAAATAAAGATATTTGTTTAACACATCACCGTGCCTATTTTCCTCGGCCGTCCAATGACGCACCCATTTGGACCAACCATTTTTGTTTTCTCCATGTTGGTCTATTCCTTCTACATCCATAAGCCAGGATTCGTAGGTAGGCAGTGCCTCCTCGGTTATGGTATCCGCAACCAAGGTAACCCAAAGATCATACCCTAATTCCTTGGCTTCTTCCCGTATTTGATTTACATGATCCATAAACCCTTCACTTTGTGTATCGGGTAAAAAATCTGTGGGTTGCCAAATATCCTGTATTGGAATAAGGTATTGGTCTATAAAACCATCCACCTTACCCTCAATGGATTTCATCACTTCTATTCTAACGTTCTTATTAGACATTCTTCAAATTTTATGTAAATATCCTTAATAATCTTGATAATCTGCCCCCAATAGGCAGTAAATTTTAGTTCCTTCCCATTTCGGACGGATAAAACAAATATACTGGATCACTCTGCCAATATTGTTTTGAATCCACATCCATAATTGTCAACGGACCTTTAAAAGCCGCCCCAGTATCCACATTCCAAATATTGGCCGCGTTTTTTGGGGTTGTCCTACCAATCCTCGTTACCGGTGTATGGCCAATAAAAATCTCTCGGTAATGCGTTAACCGTTGAGGATAATATTCATCCTTTTCGGTGAGTGATGGATCTATAGACAGCGCCAATTCCCAAAGTGTTCTATCCCAATAAAATGTCTTGGTAAAATACTCATGGGAAACTCCCCTTAAGTTAGTAAATCCTGCATGGATATACAAGCGATTTTCAGTGTCTATAAGATAATTCTCCAAATTATCATAAAATTGGATATGGGCTTTTTTGATTTCATCACCAACTTGTTCATATGAATTTTGAGTTGCACTTCCCCCATGCTGTAACCAAAGGGGATTATGATCTCCACTTTTCAACCAATCATTGCAAAGTTCATCGTGATTTCCCCTAATAAAAGTGCACTTATGGGTTGACCTTAATTTCAGTAGGAAATTTACTGTATTAACAGCATCACTCCAACCATCCACATAGTCGCCCAAAAAAACAAGATGATCTCCTGGGGCTACATGTGCCCTTGTCAAAACTTGCTTCAAGGCTTTTAATCCCGAATGTAGATCTCCAATTACCAAAGTTCTCATTTTGCAAAAATCGCAAATACTGCCCTAATATCCATGACAATTTGAACTAAAATTCAATTATAGTTTAATAATTAGCTAGTGTCCTTTTTCAATTCATTCTACCAAATAAACAATAAGCCTTTTGGGGAATACCATAGGAAGTTACGGTATTACACAAAAAATAAAATTCCGGTACTAATTCCACGGAATCAAATTTCTTAAAACGGACCCAATAAAAAATCACAATTATAAAAAATATAATTTATTTGTTAACTTTTTATTGTTGATAAAACTATATTATCTTGATTATCAATCCTTTGACTAAATTTTCTTGTAAACTTTTATGACAATTATCATATTTGGTTTCCTAATTATTTTAATACTTTTGTCCTTTATTTTAAATACACTAACTATTAAAAACTATTCTATGCCCACAAAAATTGCGCAAGGACCCAAAAAAACCTACAGTCAAGAGGAAGCCATTAATGCTTCACTAAAATATTTTAAAGGTGACGACCTTGCGGCCAAGGTATGGGTAAATAAATATGCCCTAAAGGATTCCGAAGGGAACATTTATGAGCTAACCCCGGAGGATATGCACCGCAGGATAGCCAGGGAGATTGCCAGAATAGAACAAAAATATCCAAATCCCCTAAATGAAGGGCAAGTCTTTGACCTGATCAAGAATTTTAAATATATCGTGCCTCAGGGGAGCCCTATGGCCGGCATTGGCAATCCTTTTCAGATAGCTTCCCTTTCCAATTGCTTTGTAATTGGCACTGACGGTAAGTCAGATTCGTATGGGGGTATCTTGAAAATAGACCAGGAACAGGTACAACTAATGAAACGCCGTGGTGGAGTTGGGCACGACCTTTCCCATATACGACCAAAAAAATCCCCTGTAAAAAACTCGGCTTTGACATCGACAGGACTTGTTCCCTTTATGGAAAGATATTCCAATACTACCAGGGAAGTAGCCCAAGATGGCAGAAGAGGGGCTTTAATGTTATCGGTTTCCATAAACCATCCAGATGCAGAAGACTTTATTGACGCCAAAATGGAGCAGGGAAAAGTAACCGGAGCCAACGTTTCCGTTAGAATGGACGATGATTTTATGAAGGCTATTGAAAGCGGCCTACCCTATACCCAAAAATTTCCCGTTCATAGTCCAGAACCAAAAATTTCCAAAACTATTGATGCTAAAAAACTATGGGGCAAAATTGTCCATAATGCTTGGCAATCCGCAGAACCTGGTATACTTTTTTGGGACACCATCATCAGGGAATCGGTGCCGGATTGTTATTCAGATTTAGGTTACAAAACGGTATCCACCAACCCCTGTGGGGAAATTCCACTTTGCCCATATGATTCTTGTCGCTTACTGGCCATTAATCTTTTCTCCTATGTAGAGCAACCATTTACGGATAAGGCGAGCTTTAATTTTAAGCTGTTCAAAGAACATATTGCTGCAGCTCAACGGATTATGGACGACATTATTGACCTTGAATTGGAAAAAATCGATGTTATTCTCGAAAAAATCAAGGCAGATCCCGAACTGGAAGAGACCAAAGCCGTGGAATATAATTTGTGGAAGAACATAAAAGATAAGGCGAAGAATGGCCGCCGGACAGGAATAGGCATTACTGCGGAGGGAGATATGCTGGCAGCACTAGGCCTGCGCTATGGCAGTGATAAGGCCAACAAATTTTCAATTGAGGTGCATAAAACCATAGCCTTGGAAGCCTACAGGGGCTCAGTACATATTGCAAAAGATCGGGGAGCATTTCAAATTTTCGATCCCGAGCGTGAAAAAAACAACCCTTTTATATTACGTCTAAAGGAAGCAGATGACAAACTTTACTATGAAATGCTGGAATATGGGCGTAGAAATATAGCTTTACTTACCATTGCCCCAACCGGCACTACTAGTTTAATGACCCAAACAACATCTGGCATTGAGCCTGTTTTTCTACCCGTATATAAGCGTCGCAGAAAGGTGAATCCGAATGATAAGGATGCCCGAATTGATTTTGTGGATGAGGTTGGTGATTCTTGGGAAGAATATGTAGTCTTCCATCACAAGTTTAAACAATGGATGTCCGTAAAGGGTATTGATACAGAAAAAAATTATACCCAAGAGGAACTCCAGAAAATTGTAGAACAATCACCCTATTACAAAGCCACTTCCAATGATGTGGATTGGTTGAGCAAAGTCCGCTTGCAAGGTGCTGTTCAAAAATGGGTAGACCATTCCATAAGTGTCACAATAAACCTTCCGAACGATGTTTCTGAAGAATTGGTGGGAAAACTTTATTTGGAAGCTTGGAAAGCAGGCTGTAAGGGTGTTACTGTTTATCGTGATGGCTCTAGGTCCGGTGTTCTGATCTCCAATGAAACAAAGAAGTCCGAAAATGATGACTCCCTAACAAATTTTCCCACCAAGCGTCCCCAAATTCTGGAAGCAGACGTAGTAAGGCTTCAAAACAATAAGGAAAAATGGATTGCCTTTATTGGATTAATTAACGACCAGCCCTATGAAATTTTTACAGGTATGGCCGATGATGAGGACGGTATATTAATTCCGAGGTGGGTTAACGAAGGAGTAATCATAAAAAGTAGGAACGAGGACGGCTCTTCCCGATATGATTTTCAGTACAAGAACAAAAGAGGCTACAAAACCACTATTGAAGGGCTATCGCATAAATTTAACCCAGAATATTGGAACTATGCCAAGTTAATTTCCAGCACCTTGCGCCACGGCATGCCCATTGTAAAGGTGGTAGACCTGATCAATAGTCTACAGCTGGACAGCGAATCTATCAATACATGGAAAAATGGCGTTGCACGAGCATTAAAAAGATATGTGGAAGATGGCACAGAGGCCAAGGGACAAAAATGTGATTCCTGCAATTCCAAGAATCTGATCTACCAGGAAGGATGCCTTACCTGCAAGGATTGTGGTTCTTCCAAATGTGGATAAATCTGCGCTGATTACATCTATTAATACAGAAAACTATGCCCCTATTTGCAACCATTTAGGGGCATTTCTAGTATTACTTCATATTTCTGTTTATTTTAGACTAATCAAATAAAACCAAGACATGAAAAATGTTTTCTGCATAGGGGAATTATTAATAGATTTTGTAGCCGAAAAACAGGGCAGTGATCTTTCAAAAGCCAATGATTTTACAAAAAAAGCAGGAGGTGCACCGGCAAATGTGGCCTCGGCTATTGCAAAATTGGGAGGTAAAAGTTTTTTTATTGGTTGTGTGGGCAAAGATCCCTTTGGCACATTTCTTATCAACACCCTAACAGAAGGGGAAGTGGATGTATCCCTGGCACAGAGGTCCGACACATTCACCACCTTAGCCTTTGTTTCCCTAGCCGCAGATGGCGAGCGAGATTTTGTTTTTAGCCGCGGTGCCGACAAAGAATTAACGCACGATAACAGATTAAAGAATCTTTTTAAAGATCAAATTGTCCATTTTGGGGCGGCCACCTCATTTTTAGGGGGTAGCTTGGAAGAAGCGTATTCACTTTATCTACAAGAAGCCATTTCCAATAATAGCTTTATTTCCTTTGACCCTAATTTTAGGGCCGATCTTTGGAAACGTACGGAAGCCATATTTGTACAAAAATGTATCCCTTTTATAGAAAAATCCCATTTGTGCAAATTTAGTTTGGAAGAGGCCCAGTTGATCTCGGGAAAAGAAAATATGGAAGAGGCATGTTCTTTTTTACACCAGTTGGGTGCCAAAATAATTACGGTTACCCTAGGTGGGGAGGGCACCTACCTAAGCACCCCTGGAATAAAAAAAATTATTCCTAGCATAAAGGTAAAACCCATTGATACCACAGGTGCGGGAGATGCTTTTATTGGATGCTTGTTAAAACAAATTGCACAAACCACTGACTTATATACCCTAATGGTCCCTTCAGGACCTTTGGAAAATATGGTTGAATATGCCAATAAAGCAGGCGCAATTACCACTACCAATTATGGCGCTATTGAATCCTTACCTACACAGGAACAAATAAACAAGGTATAGGAAGTTTGACCTGCTACTAATTATATTTCATTTTTCTAATGATTCGAAGGGATTCCTTAATAGATTGATACACCCTTATATCGTAATTCTTTATTGCCGGCTTTGCGTTTTCCATAATATCCCTGGCCTCTTCGAAGCCATTGACATAGCAAATTAACAATGTATCGGACATCAAGGATAAATCCATTTTTTCGCTCGGGCTCAAAGGTATTCCCTTTTCAATTTTTTTAAGTACGGCGATATTGGTATTATAAATATGATGAAGAGTTTTTTTATCATATAGGGGAGGTTCGAAAATCAAATCACTATTAATGGTATAGGTCCCATTATCAGAAAAAGTAATGACCACTTTTTCCAAAGGGTAATATTTTTGTTGACTACTTAATCCCAACTGTACATATTCAATCGTAGTAAAGGAATTTTCATCATAAGTTATGGTGATTTCATCAAATTCAGAAAAAAACAACTTTACCTGTTCATTGATCAATTCAATATCAACACGGGAGTAATAGGTTTCATTGTTTACTTTTTTTTGATGTCCTGCCCAGCAAACTACAAATTGCTCCTTAAATACCTTGTAATGACTAGTAAGAACCTTATGCCGTTCATTTAGAAAGTCGACCACCCCATCCAGGGTAAGTTCTATGTTATTTTTGGCATGCTGTTCTATGGTAGCCACGGCTTCGGCATTTACATCGGTCAACTCAATTCCGTAAGCCTTGGGCATACTAATGCTTCCATCCCTAAAGAATACCGCTCCCCCATAATACTTCCAAATATTCTTTCGCAAAGAACAAACCTCACCATTGGACCTTATGGTTACCAAACCAACTACCTTGCCTAACGGCAAATGGGGAAATGGAATATTTTCATAGGTAATTCGCGGCGGATTGTCCAAATAGGCATTTACTAAATTTTGAATTTTGCTGTCATCAAAAAAATCGACCCCTACTATTTCGTTATCTTCATCCTCTACTCCAATGACAATAAAAGAGTTGTTTTGCGGATTACTATTGGCCAGTGCACAAACATGTTTTAAAAATTTCGCCTTCCCCTCCCTTTTTCCAATATCTATAAACCGCTTTTTATCATAAAAGCTATTCTCGTCATTATGGGCAAGAAGGTTTTTTACGAGTAAGCGTTTATTGATCATAATTTCTTATTGACAATAGTAGCACTCGCTTGTGCCGTTGGCATAACCAGTAAATCTGCAATGTTGACATGTGAAGGCCTAGTGACCATAAAATGGATAATGTCTGCGATATCTTCTGGTTGAAGCGGCTTATATCCTTTGTAGGTGTCGGAAGCCCTGCCATCATCCCCTTTAAAGCGCACTTTACTAAATTCTGTTTCCACCAATCCTGGATTTATAGCCCCAACCCGAATACCATACTTATTTAAATCTATCCTCATCCCTTGATTTAAAGCATCAACAGCATATTTACTGGCGCAGTATACATTCCCCATCGGATACACTTCCTTCCCGGCAATGGAGCCAATATTTATAATATGTCCGGCATTGTTTTTTATCATTTGTGGCATTACGGCCTTGGAAACGTACAACAGCCCCTTTACATTAATATCCAGCATTGCTTCCCAATCGTCCAAATTTCCATCCTCAATAGAATCCAGACCATGGGCGTTCCCTGCATTATTGATTAGAATATCTACATTGGAAAACTCCTTAGGAAGGGAGTCAATTGCTTTAAATACAGCCTTTTTGTCCCGCACATCAAAAGCCAAAGTAAAAACCTTGGTATGTCTGGACAGTTCTTTTTTTAGTTCAGCCAATCGCTTTTTTCGCCTCCCGCATATGACTATATTTATTTTATTGGTAGCAAAAAGTTTGGCGGTTGCAAGGCCTATTCCACTGGTTGCCCCCGTTATAAATGCAATTGGTTTCTCATTGTTGGGAATACTCATAAATTTAGTTCTAAATATTGTTTCTATTTATACCGGTAAGCCCACTATTAAGGCACGTCTTCCCCCATACTTGCCTCCAACAATAAAAACCAATCTTCCATCCCAAGATCAATATTTAGTGCGTTCATTGCGTCGGTCAACCGTTTGGGATTGGTGGTTCCTACCACTGGATGTATTCCTGCAGGATGTGCAAAAGTCCATGCCAATAATAGCTGACTTGCGTTTACCTGGTATTTCTTCTTTAATTGTTTTAATACTTTTTTTATTCTCTTGGTCCGCTTATTCTTATCTCGATAATAGCTCCCCAAGGGGCTCCAGGCCATTGCCATCCTTTTATGAACAATGCAATCGTCCCACGCTCCATTGTTCATGGCTTCATTGGCAGTTAAGGAAAATTCCAACTGATTGGATTGCACCTCCACTGTCGTCTCCAATAGACCTATTTGCGAAGGTGTAAAATTGGACACTCCAAAATCCAGTATTTTACCCTCTTTTTTCAATTGTAGTACAGCCTCCCCGATTTCTTCTGGACGCATCAACGGACTAGGCCTATGCAATAGCAACATATCCAAGTAATCTGTTTTTAAATTTTTAAGGGACTGCTCAACAGACCAAATAATATAGTCCTTGGAATAGTTGTAATGCTTAACTCTGTTCTTGCGCTCATCACAGACCATTTGAATGCCACATTTACTGATCAGCTGTATTTTATCCCGGCCAATATTGGAAGAGGCAAAGGCATTTCCAAAAAACAATTCGTTGTTATAATCACCATAAATATCTGCATGGTCAAAAGTGGTAATTCCTTGATCCAAACAATGACCAATTAATTTTGCTCCCTCCCCGACAGAAAGCTTTTTGCCCCAATTACCCCAAGTCATTGTCCCGGCAATGACTTTGGAATAAGATGTATTATTTTTCATATGTTTGTGAAATTATGAATAATTCCCTTAAATAGTTCACAAAACTAGACCCATTGCTTAACTTTTAACCATACATTAACAGCCATTAACTAAATAAATTTTCAATTTGCACCCACTTTTGGAGTTAACCACTTTAAACAATACAAAACAAAGGATTATATGGAAGAAAATACTTCGGTAGATATTAGCGCCGTGAACGAGAAAATTGCCCAAGAAAGTGCTTTTATAGACCTACTTATTTTAGAAATGAATAAAGTAATCGTCGGTCAAAAACATATGGTAGAACGATTGCTTATTGGACTTTTGGGCCAGGGCCATATTTTACTCGAAGGTGTTCCCGGTCTAGCCAAAACTTTAGCAATAAATACCTTGGCAAAAGCTGTTCAGGGAAGTTTTAGTAGAATACAATTTACTCCGGATCTTTTGCCTGCCGATGTGGTAGGTACCATGATCTACAACATGAAAGTTAACGATTTCTCCATCAAGAAAGGCCCAATATTTGCCAATTTTGTTTTGGCAGATGAGATTAACCGTGCACCTGCAAAAGTGCAATCGGCTCTTCTTGAAGCCATGCAGGAAAAACAGGTGACTATTGGGGATGAAACCTTTATTTTGGACAAACCTTTCCTGGTTATGGCCACCCAAAACCCAGTGGAGCAGGAAGGAACTTATCCATTACCGGAAGCCCAGGTAGATCGATTCATGCTAAAGACGGTTATTGATTATCCCAAACTTAGCGAGGAGCAACTAATTATTCGACAAAATCTTAAGGGCGCCTATGAAGAGGTAAAACCTGTGGTAAGTATTAAGCAGATCCTAAGTGCCCAAAAGGCGGTAAGGGATGTTTATATGGACGAGAAAATTGAAAAATATATTCTCGACATCGTATTTGCTACCCGATACCCGGAAAAATACAATTTAGAAAGCCTAAAACCTTTAATAAGTTTCGGAGCTTCTCCAAGGGGTAGTATTAATTTGGCGGTAGCTGCCAAATGCTATGCCTTTATTAAAAGGCGGGGCTATGTAGTCCCTGAAGACGTACGGGCCGTTATTCATGATGTTTTACGCCATAGAATAGGCATTACGTATGAAGCGGAGGCAGAGAATATTACCTCGGAAGAAATCATAAATAAAATCGTAAACGAAATTGAAGTACCTTAATCAGTCTACAGTTATCGGTCCACAGTTATTGGTCTTTAGGCCATAATCACTGTGCCCGAATACTTTTACTGCAAACTGCAAACTGAAAATGGATACCAAGGAATTATTAAAAAAAGTTCGCAAGATCGAGATAAAGACGAGGCGTCTCTCCGACCATATTTTTGGAGGGGAGTACCACTCCACTTTTAAGGGAAGGGGCATGACCTTTAGTGAGGTACGCCAATATCAATTTGGCGACGATGTAAGATCTATAGATTGGAATGTTACCGCGCGCTACAACGAGCCCTATGTAAAGGTTTTTGAGGAGGAAAGGGAACTTACCATGATGTTAATGGTAGACGTGAGTGGTTCAGAACTTTTTGGCACCAGCAATCAGTTTAAAAAGGAAATCATTACTGAAATATCCGCCACCCTGGCCTTTTCGGCACTTCAGAACAATGATAAAGTTGGACTTCTTTTATTTACCAACGAAGTTGAACTCTATATTCCACCAAAAAAAGGAAAAAGTCACGCCCTTAGAATAATTAGGGAATTGTTGGAGTTTTCCCCAAAAAGTACAGAGACCAATGTTGGTGCAGCTTTAAAATTCCTTACCAACGTAATGAAGAAAAAAGCCATTGTTTTTGTACTCTCAGATTTTATTACCGATGATTACCTTCAAACATTGCGCATAACAGGTAAAAAGCATGACCTGACTGGAATTAGGGTATTTGATGAAAGAGAGGAAAACATCCCCAATATAGGGATGGTACAAATGCAGGATGCCGAAACAGGGGCAATTCAATTGGTGAACACCCAATCCAAAAAAGTAAGAATGGCCTATGGCAAGCATTATAGCGAGCGAGTTGACTATTTTCAGGATACTTTTACAAAATCCGGTTGTGGGGTGTTAAGCTGTAGGGTTGATGAAAGCTATGTAAAAAAATTATTGGGCTATTTTAAGAGAAGAGGTTGATTTAAATGAGGAACTTAGATTTGAGCATAAAAAATAGTTATTCGTATTCTCTACGGTATATTGTATTGTGCCTACTATTTAGCGCAGTACAAGGTTTTTCACAAAATTCTCCCACAATTAGGTCGGAGGTGGATACCACCTATATAAAGATCGGCGAGCAGATAAATTTTAAAGTCACCGTAGAAACGGATTCTACTTCCCAAGTAATTTTCCCGGAAGGACAAACCTTTTCGCCTTTGGAAACCGTTGAGGCCTTAATGACGGATACGGTTAGAAAATTGGATAGGATTACCCTTCAAAAAATCTACGCCCTTACCCAATTTGATTCGGGGTCCTATACCCTGCCCAGACAACAGATCATGGTAAATGGGAAACCGTTTTTTACGGATTCCCTAAAAATCGATGTGGCTACGGTACCTGTGGATACCCTGGCCCAGAAAATGTATGATATAAAGCCTTTGATCAATGTAGAAAAATCCAATGGGGATCTTTGGAAAATACTCCTTTGGGTACTGGGCATCCTTATTTTGGCCGGGGCGGCCTTGTATTGGTTCGTTTTTAGAAAAAAACCGTTGAGCGAAGAGGAAAAGGTAGCCCTATTACCCCCTTTTGACAGAGCAATTTTAGGCTTGAAACAATTGGAAAAATCAAAATATTTAATACAGGATGACTATAAATCCTACTATTCCGAGCTCACGGACATTGTCCGCTCCTATTTGGAGGAAGATGTTCATGTAACCGCGCTTGAAAGTACCACAGACCAATTAATTGATAAATTGGAAATGATGAAGGATGCGGGCCAATTAAAACTGGATCATGAAACCATCCAACAGTTCAAAAAAGTTCTACAAACCTCGGATTTGGTAAAATTTGCAAAATCCAAACCCGAAAACTCAGTAGCCGAACAGGATAGAAAATCCGTGGAACAAATTGTTATAAAAACCAAGGAGGCCATTCCAGAACCTACAGAAGAAGAGTTGCTACTACGTGAAGAGTATTTGGAGGAAGTGGAGAGAAAGAAACAGAAGAAAAAAATTATCATTGTTGCAGTATCTGCTGTTCTTGTACTGTTGTTTTCTACGGCTGCTGCTATAGGTTATTACGGATTAGGATACGTCAAGGACACGGTATTGGGCCATCCGACCAAAGATTTATTGGAAGGGGAATGGGTACAGAGCCATTACGGTTTCCCACCGGTAAGTTTACAAACCCCAAAAGTATTATTGCGCCAAGCAGTAAAATTGCCTCCGGAAGCCCAGGCCTCCATAAAAGAAATGCAGGCTTTTGCTTATAGGAGTTCCTATGGACTGTTTACTATTGGCACCACCTCCATTACCTTGACGCAACCAGAGGATCCGGACCTAGATAAGGCTTCCGAGCAGATCTTGAAAAATTTTGAGGCCCAAGGCGCCAAGAATATCACTACCAAACAAGAAGAGTTTACTACCTTGACGGGAGTCAAAGGAATTAAACTTTACGGAAGTGGAAAATTTGCAGTTCCTGAATCCAAAGAATTGATTTCCGGGAATTATGTTGTCCTATTTTTTGGGGGGAAAGGCTTTCAACAAAATGTAATCTTGACATGGTTGGCAGATGATAACTATGCAGATCAAATAGTGGACCGAATATTGAATTCAGTAGAAGTAAAAACGACCTTATAGATGTTTGAGAATATTTCCTTTGCGAACCCACAGTTTTTCTGGTTGTTACTATTACTCCCAGTGGCAATGCTTTGGTATTTCTTTAAAAGAAGGGAACAAACCGCTTCCTTAAAAATATCTAGTATTAAAGGGTTTCCCAAAGGTAGCATTCTACCCAAATTGAAACCGGCTCTCTTCCTCATGCGCTTATTGGCTTTGGCAGCAATCATTGTAGCCCTTGCTAGACCGCAAACTGAGGACATCTCCACCAAGACCAAGACCACTAAAGGTATAGATATTGTTATGGCCATTGATGTTTCCTCCAGTATGTTGGCAAAAGATTTAAAGCCGTACAGATTGGCAGCTCTTAAAAAGGTAGCGGCCGATTTTATTAACGAAAGGCCAAACGATAGGATAGGTTTGGTGGCCTACGCAGGGGAAAGTTATACCAAGACTCCCATTACAAGTGATAAATCTATAGTTTTAAGGGCTTTGGACGAAATAACTTATGGCCAATTAAATGATGGCACCGCTATTGGCATGGGGCTAGCTACAGCTGTTAATAGACTTAAGGAAAGTAAGGCGCTTAGTAAAGTCATTATATTACTTACGGATGGTGTGAATAATTCAGGATTTATAGAACCCCAAACCGCTGCAGATCTAGCCGTTGAATTTGGCATTAAGACATACACTATAGGGCTGGGAACAAATGGAAACGCCATGTCTCCCATAGCCTATAATGCCGACGGATCATTCAGGTACGGGATGCGGGAGGTAGAAATAGATGAAAGTCTGTTAAAATCGATAGCAGAAACTACGGGAGGTCAGTATTTTAGAGCCACCGATAACGAAAAATTGGAAGCCATCTACGAAGAAATAAATAAATTGGAAAAAACCGAGGTAGAAGAATTTAAGTATTACAAATACGAAGAAAAATTTAGACCTTGGGTCTATTTGGCAGGAGTTTTGCTCTTGTTGGAGTGGCTGGCAAGGATTACCCTATATAGGAGTTTTATCTAGATAAAAACAAACTGGCTCCCTGGGGTTTGATTTACAAATGAAGAATACAAAATGATTCAATTAGACGAAAAATCATATTTATACCTATTATCCATCATTCCGGTGATGGTTGTCCTTTTTGTGCTACTTCAATTTTGGAAAAAAAGAACACAAAGAAAATTTGCCGACCTAACTCTTCTAAAGCGATTGACCCCTGACAGATCCAATTTTAAATCCAGTTTAAAATTAATTTTTATTCTATTGGGAATTGCATCTTTGACCATGGCCTTGGTCAATCCAAAAATTGGTACCAAATTGGAAACGGTAAAAAGGGAAGGGGTAGATATTGTGTTTGCCGTAGACGTTTCCAAAAGTATGTTAGCCGAGGATATTGCCCCCAATAGGCTGGAAAAGGCAAAACGCTTGGTTTCCGAAATTATCAATCAATTGGCAAGTGACAGAATTGGAATCATTGCCTATGCAGGTCAGGCATTTCCGCAATTGCCCATAACCACCGATTATGGTGCTGCCAAAATGTTCCTGCAAAATATGAATACCAATATGCTCTCCTCCCAAGGAACAGCTATAGATCAAGCTATAGAATTGGCATCTACTTATTATGATGATGAAGAACAAACAAATCGGGTTCTATTTATAATCTCGGACGGTGAGGACCATTCTGAAGGTAAGGTGGCCAACGCTGTTGAGGAGGCAACCAATGAAGGAATAAGAGTATTTACAATTGGGGTTGGAAAAACCAAAGGAGCACCAATACCCCTTAAAAGAAACGGCATTGTTGAAAGTCTAAAAAAGGATAACCAAGGGGAAGTCGTCATTACAAAATTAAATGAAGAAGTGCTACAAGAAATTGCCGAAGAAGGAAATGGACTGTATATAAATGGGGAAAATACCGAAGATGCTGTTTCTATCATTAAAGAGCAATTGAACCAGATGGACAAGAAGGAATTTGAGGCAAAACAATTCGCCGAATACAAAGATCAATTCCAATGGTTTTTGGGAGCAGGCCTTTTATTCTTATTTTTAGACATTTTTGTCTTGGATAGAAAAACCAAATGGTTGAAAAAACTGAATCTATTTAACGAGCGATAAACGAAGAAGAATCATGAGAAAGATTGTTTTTATCATCATATTGATCGGAAGCTTTATCCATGCCCAGGAGGCGGATAAGGATAAAGAAAAGGATATTAAAATTGCTACCAATTACACTTGGGAGGGAAATAAAGAACTTTCTGAAAGCAATTTTGTAAATGCCGAGGCCAATTATAGGAGAGCGATCTCCAAGAGTGCCGAAAACAGTATTGCCCCCTATAATTTGGGAAATGCCTATTATGAAAACAAAACTTATAGCGAGGCATTTGGACGGTTTAAGCAGGCGGGGGAAAATGCTACCAATAAAAAAGACAAGCATAAGGCCTACCATAATATGGGCAATGTCTTTATGAAAAACAAAGAATACCAAAAAGCGGTAGACGCCTATAAAGAGGCCTTAAGAAATGACCCTACTGATGAGGAGACCCGATATAATTTAGCTTTGGCAAAAGAAAT
This sequence comes from Arenibacter sp. F26102, assembly GCF_023015865.1. Classification (GTDB taxonomy): domain Bacteria; phylum Bacteroidota; class Bacteroidia; order Flavobacteriales; family Flavobacteriaceae; genus Arenibacter. The sequence goes on from NZ_JALKBC010000019.1 coordinate 15,152, forward strand.
GCTGAAAAAGCAACAGGAGGAAGAGCAAAAAAATGATCAAAATAAGGACGACCAGAACAAGGACGACCAAAAGGATCAAAAAGACCAAAATAAAGATAAAAACGAAGGGGATAAGGACGAAGACAATAAAGGCGACCAAAAAGAGGACCAAGGAGACAAGAAGGAAGACGGGGATAAGGGCGAGGAGAAGGAAGAAGACAAGAAAGAAGGAGAAGGAGATAATGAAGAGCAAAACGACGAGCCCTACAAGGCAGAGGAGGAGAATCAACAACAACCAAGGCCCAACCAATTATCTCCACAACAAGTAAAAAACTTGTTGGAGGCGATGCAAAACGAAGAGAAAAAAGTACAGGAAAAAATAGATGCACAGAAAGTGAAGGGTGCTAAGATCAAAAATGAAAAAGACTGGTAATACACGTGAATATTAAAAAATACATATCGTTATTTTCCTTGTTGTTCCTTGGCCTAGTATTAAATGCCCAGGATGATGAGTCCGTAACCTTCGAAATGAATCTCAGCAAAGATGTTTTGGGCATTAACGAACGTTTACGCGTCGACTTTACCATGAACAGGGATGGGGATAATTTTGCCCCCCCCGATTTTGAGGGGTTCAGGGTACTTATGGGTCCATCACAATCCATTAGCTCTTCTTGGGTAAACGGGGTAAGGAGCTTTTCCAAAACCTATACCTATACTTTGGCTCCAACAGCCAGGGGGAAGTTTACAATTAAACAGGCTACTATTGTTATCAAAGGCGAAACCTATAAATCCCTTCCTAAAGAAGTGGAGGTTACGGCGGCAGTTGAAAAGCCCAATGCGGAAAAAACGGTAGATGACGTTGCCGATGAAAGCTTACATTTGGTAGCAGAAATATCCAAAACAAGTCCATATCTAAATGAAGCTGTTACCGTAGTTTATAAACTATACGCCAGCCCCACTATAGACGTAACCAATTTTAGGGCTTTGGACAACCCTAAATATAACAATTTCTGGAGTCAGGATATTCCAGTTACTAAATACGATATTCAGAATACCACCTATAATGGCAAGTCTTACAGATCTGTCATCCTAAAAAGAGTAGTCCTATATCCCCAAAAAACAGGGGAATTGGAGATTGAACCCCTTTCGTTGGATGTGAGCCTACAGATTCCAACCAACAAACGTGATTTTTTTGGAGGAAGAATATTTGCCCAAACCAACAAGACCGTATCTGCAGGCAATAGGACAATTAATGTTAAACCCTTGCCCACAGAAGGGAAACCAGCAGATTTTAGCGGTGCTGTTGGAGAATTTCAATTTTCGGTAACCACCAGCAAAACACATTTGAACGCCTCCGAATCCCTTCAGGCCAAAGTAGCCATTAATGGGAAAGGAAATCTAAAGCTATTCGAGATTCCAGGATTAAATTTACCCAGTTCCCTAGAAGTTTATGAGCCAGAGTTCAACGAAAGTGTTCGTACCACTCTATCCGGAATGGAAGGCAACGTCAGCAATAGCTATACCGTAGTACCAACATTTAGGGGAAAGTATCCTATTCCAAGTATAGCGTTTAGTTTTTTTAATCCCAAAACAGAAAAGTATCAAACTCTGAATTCTGGGGAAATTCTGATAAATGTATTGGAAGGACCCACAAGCGGAATTGTAAATAATACTGGTCCTATTACCAATAATAAACAAAGGGTTGTGGCAACAGGGAATCAGTTTATATTTAACAAATTACAGCCAAACCTTAAAGCCATTGGTAGCAATTACTTTTTTGGTTCAAACAGCTTTTTTCTTTGGTGGCTCCTTCCTATATTGCTCATTCCCATTACCATTCTCTTTGGTAAAAAAAGAGAAGCGATTGCCAGCGACGTTGAAGGAAACAAAATTAAACGCGCCAATAAACTGGCCAGAAAATATCTTTCTGCGGCCAAAAAAGCCCTAGGCTCCAAAGAATCATTTTATGTGGCTCTGGAGAAAGCGTTGCACAATTATTTAAAGGCAAAGCTAAAAATAGAGACGTCTGAATTTAGCAAGGATAAGATCGTCACTTTATTAAGTGAAAAAAATGTAGACGAAACAACCCAAGAAGGATTTGTTGGCCTACTTAAAAATTGCGAAATGGCCAGATATAGCCCTTTCTCCGATGTACAAATGCAACAGGATTACAACAAAGCCAGTGAGGTTATTTCACAATTGGACAAACAAATTTAAGCAATGGTACGTGTATTAACTATTTTAGCCTATTTGGTATGTACCTTGGGATATTCCCAAAACGAACCCCTATTTGACCAAGCTACGGCATTCTATAACGAAGGGGAGTATACCCAGGCTGCGAACAACTATTTAAAGATATTGGAGAGTGGGGAACATTCCGCCGAACTTTATTTTAATTTGGGGAATACCTATTACAAACTAAATAATATTGCACCGAGCATCTATTATTACGAAAAGGCATTATTGTTAAAACCAAATGACCAAGACGTTAGAAACAATTTGGCATATGCACAAAATATGACTTTGGATGCCATTGAACCCTTGCCACAGACCAGCATTTCAAAATTATACAATAAATTAACGGCATATCTCTCCTTTGACCAATGGGCCTACGTTGCAGTTGGCTTTATGATCCTCTTTGTATGCTGTTACATTGCATTTTATTATTTCAAATATTCCGCCCAAAAACGAATAGCATTTATTAGTAGCATAATATTTCTTTTATTTAGCGTTCTATCCGTAATATTGGCTTATTTTCAGTATTCTAAATTTCAATCCGATCAACCAGCCATTGTTTTCGCGGAAGAAGTTGGCATTAAATCCGAACCTAACAACAGGAGTCAAGCTATTTTCAATCTACATGCCGGTGCCAAGGTTCATGTACTTGAAGAATTAAATGACTGGAAAAAAATTCAAATAGCTGACGGAAAAACAGGATGGTTATTGGCCGATGATATCAAAGAACTAAAAGACTTTTAAAAATTATTTAACAGTCTTATAACAGTAATACCATTATCTTCGCAATATTGAATGTGCCTATGAAGAAAAGTTTCCTCTATATTCTTATGTTTTATTGGAGTTTTGCCATTATGGCCCCGGCAATTATTACCATAATTGGCGATAATACGGTTATTGTGGTATCCAACTTAAATGAAGAGGAAAATCAAAATTCAGTTAATAAGTACGTAGCTGAAAAGCACATTTTATATAATAATACAGAAGATTTCTTTTCATCCTTATTGAATAATAAAAAAGTAGCCCATTCCAGATACTTATTGGGTTCCTCCAATTATATATTGGATATTAATCTTCCTCCCCCGGAACTCCTTTCCTAATAATCATTACTTAATATTAGATATATTTTACGGCATAATTTTTCAAGGGAATTTATGCCCAATACCAATATATCCACTAATTTAACGAGCGTAAGTTTTAAGAATATGTTATGACTGGACTAAAACAACCAGCAAAAAACATATTCCCAAGTGATTTGCAATTAATTTATATCCAATAAAGATTAGGGCATAATTAAGTGTAGGAACATAGCTCATTTAAGATTTGAATAAAATAATTTAACTAATCAAAATAAAAAAGAGCATAATATAACCCATCAGGTATAGGTCCCAAAAGCTTAGTGGACATTACCAAAGATTCACTTAATAATTAAAGATATTAAGGTGTATGTATAACGAAGGGCGATTTAATTATGACCTTAAAAAAATATATAAAAGATGAAAAAACTAGATCAAGTTTTTAAAAATAACGAAAAATGGATTCAAGAAAAATTATCGGTAAGTCCGGAATTTTTCAGTGATATGGGCAAAGGACAAAGCCCGGAAATACTTTATATTGGGTGCTCGGACAGTAGGGTAACCGCCGAAGAACTTATGGGAGTGGGGCCAGGAGAGGTCTTTGTACACCGTAACATTGCCAATATGGTTATAAGCATAGACCTTAATGTTATGTCCGTGGTAAATTATGCAGTTGAACACCTAAAAGTGAACCATGTTGTTGTTTGTGGCCATTATTCCTGTGGAGGTGTAAAAGCGGCTATGCAATCTGCCGATTTAGGTATTTTAAACCCATGGCTGAGAAACATTAGGGATGTATACAGAATACATAAAAATGAACTTAATGCCATAACCGACGAGGACAAAAAATATGATCGCTTGGTAGAATTGAACGTAGAGGAACAATGTATTAATCTAATCAAGACTGCAGCGGTTCAAAAAGCTGCCAGAGATCGCGACCTTACCGTACATGGTTGGGTTTTCGATATACATACTGGAAAGCTCATTGACCTAAAAATAGATTTCGAAGGTATTCTAAAGAACATAATGGAAATCTACCATCTCGATTAGGTGAACGCTAGCAATTGGGTAAACCAGATTTAGCTAATTAGGCATTAATTAATTTAAAGATATCCCAATCATTGCACAACTCCAAAACGGTTTACCGTCGTTAGGATTTGTGCAGTGAATTGTCAATAACTATAATCAATTTAAAAACATTAAAATGAAAAATATATTTTCAAATTTAAAGGGCGATCTATTTGGGGGAATTACCGCCGGTATTGTTGCCTTACCCTTGGCACTTGCCTTTGGGGTTTCTTCAGGACTTGGTCCGGACGCCGGTTTGTACGGCGCCATATTCATAGGCTTCTTCGCCGCATTATTTGGCGGCACCCCGTCTCAAATTAGTGGCCCAACTGCTCCAATGACCGCGGTAAGTTTGGTTGTTATTGCAGGAATCGTGGCTGCAAATAACGGCGATGTTGAAAAGGCGCTGCCCTCTATACTTTTGGTTTTCTTATTGGCAGGGGTACTTCAAATTCTATTAGGAGTTATAGGAGTTGGGAAATACATTAAATACATTCCCTATCCTGTTGTTTCCGGTTTTATGACCGCAATTGGGGTCATCATCATCATTACCCAAGTTCTACCAGCCATCGGTTACTATCCAAAAGAGGATAAGGATTATGTTTCAGAATATACACCCATGGCGGAAGAGGTGCTGTTGGATAAAATCTTGAAGGAAGAGGCCGGTGAAGGTTACTTGGTATTGGAGGACTTTAAAGAGACCCAAAAAAGAGCCGCAGAAGTAAGTGAGGAACACATTTTAATCGAGGCCAAAACCTTAGCGGGCAATGAGGCCAAATCTGTTATAGGTACTGTGAAAATATTGCCAAGGGCACTGGCAAATATAGATTGGCTGGAACTTATATTGGCATTATCTACCATTATAATTATCTTTGGATTCAAGAAAATTACTACTGCGGTCCCTAGTACCTTGGTGGCATTGTTAGTCGTGTCCGGAGCTGCTTTTGCCTTTAATATGGATTACAGGCCGATAGCAGAAATCCCCAGTGGATTTCCTCTGCCCCATTTCGAAATGTTTACCGATTTTAAATTCGCGCAGATATCCCCATACTTATTTGCAGCCCTATCGTTGGCCGTACTTGGTGCCATAGATTCCTTATTAACGTCAGTTGTTGCCGATAATATGACCAAAACAAAGCATAATCCCAATAAGGAATTATTGGGTCAAGGAATCGGGAATAGTATAGCCTCTATTTTTGGAGGGATTCCAGGAGCCGGAGCTACAATCCGTACCGTTGTAAATATTAATGCAGGAGGAAAAACCCGCTTGTCCGGAGCAATAGCCGCCATATTATTGTTAGTAATCCTTTTGGCATTAGGCCCAGTTGCCTCACAAATCCCTGCAGCCGTTTTAGCTGGTATTTTGGTAACCGTAGGTATTGGCGTTATGGATTATAAAGGGTTAAAAGCTATACCGGCCATGCCAAAAAGTGAAGTTGCCATTATGATTTTGGTGTTGTTACTTTCTGTTTTTTGGGATTTGGTAAGTGCCGTTGGTATAGGTCTTATAATTGCATCGCTAATCTTTATGAAAAAAATGGGCGATCTAACGGCGGAACGTTCAGATGTGAAGCCCCTACTTAAGGAAAGAGCCTGGGCAGATGAGGGAACTTTCCCTGAGAGCCTTAAATCAAGCGTATTTATTAAACACGTCAAAGGCCCTTTATTTTTTGGTTCAACAAGTGATTTTCAACAACTTGCCAAGCAGATACCGAAGACGGCCTCCACAGTTGTCATTAGAATGGATAGAATGCAATATATGGATCAATCCGGACTATACGCCATGGAGGATATTCTAGTTGATTTACGACGCGATAACATAGAAGTGCTATTCGTGGATGTTTTGGACCAGCCAAGGTATATGATGGAACGAATAGACATTATTCCAGATTTGGTGTCGAAGGAGCATATATTCGATACTTTTCAAGATTGCACCAATTATATCAAACAAAAGGAAAAGGTTCTAAGCGAACGCATTCCTGCTTAAAATTATACGAGCCCCACTAATCAATGGGGCTCGTTTTTTATTTAAGCAAAATCTATTCGCCGCTTGGCATAAAAGTTTTAAATTTGTGGCTCCTATTTTTAGGAAAGACAAGCCAAGCAGTTACCATGATAGAGGAAATAAAGGAACATATATTGGAGGTAGAAAAATTTTATTCTACCGATAAAGAGGCCATAGAGGCATTCCGAATTAAATACTTAGGAAAAAAAGGATTGTTCAATCATTTTTTTTCAGATTTTAAAAACGTGCCCAACGAGCAAAAGAAGGAGTTTGGCCAAACCGTAAACCAACTAAAAACAGTTGCCACCGAAAAGGTAAACGCCCTGAAGGAGGCTCTTGAAAACAAGAAGGAGGAAAAAGGAATTTATGGGGACTTAACCAGACCTGGAGAGCCCTTGGGACTTGGAACGCGTCATCCTATCTCTATAGTTAAAAATCAGATCATCGACATCTTTTCCCGAATTGGGTTCAATGTTTCCGAAGGACCGGAAATAGAGGATGACTGGCACAACTTTACTGCCCTAAACCTTCCGGAATACCATCCGGCCAGGGATATGCAGGATACCTTTTTTATTCAGACCGATCCGGACATTTTATTGCGTACCCACACCTCATCGGTACAGGTGCGATATATGGAAAATAACAAACCTCCGATCAGGACCATTTCACCTGGTAGGGTTTACAGGAATGAAGCTATATCCGCAAGGTCACATTGCTTTTTTCACCAAGTGGAAGGTCTCTATATAGATAAGGACGTTTCTTTTGCAGATCTAAAGCAAACACTACAATTTTTTACCACCGAACTGTTCGGCAAATCCAAAATAAGGCTTAGGCCATCCTACTTCCCTTTTACAGAACCTAGTGCCGAAGTAGACGTTTATTGGGGATTGGAAACAGAAACGGATTACAAAATGACCAAGGGAACAGGTTGGTTGGAAATCATGGGTTGTGGTATGGTAGACCCCAATGTACTTACAAATTGTGGAATCGACGCCAATGAATATTCCGGCTTCGCCTTTGGAATGGGTATAGATCGTATCGCACTATTACTCCATCAAATATCTGATATAAGACTCTTGAGTGAAAATGATGTGCGGTTTTTAGAGCAATTTAAGAGCGCCTTTTAGTTTTTTGACTAGCACTCTTAGAAGTGTTGGCAATATATCCGTTTATTGAAAGTGGCTCGGCCTATAAATATTGAATAACAAAAATCCCCCAACCATGGAATTGGAAGGAGGACGAAACATTTATCGCCCAAGTGAAAAAAGATATAGAAATTCCGATTGCAAAAAATGTACATGTGGCCATTATTCCCGAATGGAACGATGAGTTCTTGGAAAAAAATTGGAATGCCTATATCATTAACGACCGGGATACCGCAATTGAAGCAGTAATAGCGGTATCCAACGGCTACGAAGGAGATAGAAAAACATCTACCATGCGCCACGGACTTGGCGACATCCCCGCTAAGGAATACCGAAAGATTGAAGTGTTGCAGGAAGATATTTTAGCTTTTAACAATGAATTTTTCGTTACTTTTTTCGCAGATGACAAACTATACGAAAAACGCTTCCTCTTCGAAAAATACTCTATTAACGAATCCAATCTAAGCCCCATCCCTGTTATGGAATTGGAGGGCGTACTGGCCCAATAGTCCATTAATTATATCCAAAGAACCCATTCAGGTATCCATCTCAATTTAACAAAACTTTAATTTCGTTTAGTTCGGTTTGTTCAGAACCAATAAGTATATTTGCGCCTTATTTTACTGATTTCGGACAATTTCAATTCCCAAAACAGTAATAAAGCTATTAAAAATGAAAGACAATATCTGCAAAGAGAAAATGGCCTTAGTTGAAAAACTAGGTGTTCATTTAGAGGGTAGAGAGCAATTGGCACCTGTTGCTGCCCGTATTTTGGCTTATATAATCCTTACGGGAAAGAAAGGGTCCACTTTTGAAGATATGGTAACTATACTATGTGCAAGTAAAAGTACAATTTCTACACACCTTAATCATTTACAGGATTTAAATAAAATTGAGTATTACACAAAGACAGGAGACCGCAAAAAGTATTTTATAATCAATAAAAATACAATTATACAACATGTGGATAGAATGATCAGCCATTGGAATGCAGAGCGGGTCATTCATTTAGAAATTAAAGCATATAAAGAAACCCAAAATAAATTAAAAATTGAAAATGACGACGAGAAGTTCGATTTATCCTTTCACAATGATTACGTAAAGTTCGTAGATGAAGCGACAGCTTCAGTTAAAGAATTAAGAGAAAAATTAATTAGCAATAAATTCCATATTTAAACTCAACTAAAAATGAAGAATAATAAATTATATACCATACTAGGACTAAGTGTATTCTTAGTTATTGTGAGTTGTGGCAGCAAACAAGAAAACCCTGCTGCAGCACAACAAGCACCAGCGTTACCTTTTCCAGTGTCCCAAGTAGAACATAAAACCGTAACAGGATATATAGATTACCCCGCAACTATTGAGGGTAGGGTAAACAGTGATGTTAGAGCTAAAACATCGGGGTATATTGAGAAAGTATATGTAGATGAAGGTCAAAAGGTACAAAAGGGACAAGTATTATTTAAATTGGAAACACAGTCTTTGAATCAAGATGCCGTTGCGGCACAAGCGCGTGTTAATGTAGCACAAGTAGAAGTAGAAAAATTGATTCCCCTGGTAGAAAAAAACATTATTAGCCCTGTTCAATTGGAAACGGCCAAAGCCAATTTAGCACAAGCAAAAGCTAGTTATAGTGGAGTTTCAGCAAACATTGGTTATGCAACTATTAAAAGTCCAATAGATGGCTATGTTGGTTCCATAAATTTTAGGGAAGGTGCCTTAATTAGTCCAAGTGATGCAACTCCATTAACAACTGTAAGTGAAATTGACCAAGTATATGCGTTTTTTAGTTTCAATGAAGCACAATACATAGACCATTTACAGAGATCTGAAGGGAAAAGTAAAGCGGAACGAATTAAAAATTCTCCCGATTTAAGTTTGGTTTTGGCCAACGGTAAAATATATTCAGAAAAAGGACGTATTCAAACGAGTACAGGTCAAATAAATCAAAATACCGGGACCATAAAAATTAGAGCGGCCTTTAACAATCCAAACGAAATCTTAACCAATGGTAACAGTGGTAAAATAAGATTTCCTATAGAATATAAGGATGCTGTAGTGGTACCTCAAACAGCCACTTTTGAGCAACAAGGCAACATTATGATATTTAAACTTGGTGCCGACAACAAAGTAGAAACATCCATTGTAAAAATAAAAGGCTCAGTAGGAAACCTATATGTTGTGGAATCAGGTGTGGATACCAATGATAAAATTATTGTTTCCGGTGTAGGTAAACTAAGAAACGGGATGGTCATTACACCTCAAGAAACTTCCTTTGAAGAGGCCATTAAACCTGTAGCAACATTATTTAAGAACTAGTCACCAACTAACAAAAATAGTAGTCATGTTAAAAACATTTATTGAAAGACCCGTTCTTTCAACGGTAATTTCTATTATAATAGTATTACTAGGAATTATCAGTATTACTAGCTTACCTATCGAGGAATACCCGGATATTGCACCACCGACTATTAAGGTTTCTGCAAACTATACTGGAGCCAACGCAGAAACAGTTATGGAGAGTGTCATCATCCCAATTGAAGAACAGATCAATGGTGTGGAAGGCATGACGTACATTACGTCTACTGCATCCAATACAGGAGCTGCAGAAATTACTGTATATTTTAATCAAGAAATTGATGCCGATATAGCAGCAGTAAACGTGCAGAACCGTGTGGCAAGGGCAACTCCCTTATTGCCCCAAGAGGTTACCCAAACCGGTGTTACCACGCAAAAACAGGAAACGAGTGCGTTAATGTTTATATCCATGTATTCTGAAAGCGAAAATTACGATGCTACCTTTATTCAGAATTACTTGAAAATTAACGTAATTCCAGCAATGCAACGTATTAGTGGTGTTGGGGATGTTAGCGTCTTCTCACAACAGGATTATGCCATGCGAATCTGGTTAAATCCAGAAAAACTTGCTTCTTACGGTTTAATTCCTTCAGACATATCCGCAGTATTGGCAGAACAAAATTTAGAAGCGGCAGCTGGTTCTTTAGGTCAGAACAACGGAGAATCGTTTTCATATACACTAACCTATAGCGGACGTTTTAAAAACGAAAGCCAATACAGCGACATTGTAATTAAAGCGTTGGGAGACGGGGAGTTTTTACGCTTAAAAGATGTGGCTACTATTGAGTTGGATGCACAATCTTACGCGGCTAACGCGATGAGTAAAGGTTATCCAGCAGTGTTTATGGGAATCTTTCAAACAAAAGGTTCCAACGCCCAAGAAATTATTGAGAACATTAAAATTACTTTGGAATCGGTTAAAGCCGACCTTCCGGAAGGTTTGGACATTTTTGTGCCATACGATACAAGTCTGTTCCTAAATGCGTCTATTGATAAGGTAATAACCACCTTGTTAGAGGCATTTTTATTGGTATTCTTAGTGGTGTTTATCTTCTTGCAAGATTTTCGTTCCACCTTAATTCCTGCAATTGCAGTACCAGTTTCCATTATTGGAACCTTCTTTTTCTTGAATATTTTCGGCTATTCCATCAACTTATTAACGCTATTTGCACTAGTGCTAGCTATTGGTATTGTGGTAGATGATGCTATTGTTGTGGTAGAAGCTGTTCATGCCAAGATGGACAACGGAGAACACAATCCTAAAAAGGCAACCTTAACAGCCATGAACGAAATATCCGGAGCTATTATATCAATTACCTTGGTAATGGCAGCGGTATTTATCCCGGTAACCTTTGTAACGGGTCCAACAGGTGTATTTTATGAGCAATTTGGTGTTACTTTAATTATTGCCATCCTTATTTCTGCTGTAAATGCTTTAACGTTAAGTCCGGCCTTATGTGCTCTGTTATTAAAAGAACACAAGGAAGACGAAGAATTAAAAGGAAAAAGCCCGATAAAACGTTTTTACACATTATTCAATCGTGGCTTTAACGCATCAATAGATAAATATGGCAAATCACTTCAATTTTTATACAGAAGAAAATTCGTTTCCGTTTTATTATTGATCATTGCCGTTATAGGAATTTATTGGGCATCCACAACAACTCCAACAGGTTTTGTACCTAATGAGGATAGAGGAATTATCTTCGCAAATATTGAGTTGCCACCAGGGGCCTCTTTGGATAGAACAGATGCCGTGTCAAGAAAATTATTCGACAAAATAGACGGTATCGACGGTGTTGTAGCCGTTAACTTTATTAAAGGTCGAAGTATCATCAGTGGATCGGGCAGTAACTTTGGGTTTGGTATTATAAAACTTGAGGATTGGAGCGAGCGTAAGGATGAAGCCCTATCAGCACAAGCCATTACAGGAAAATTATTTGGTATAGCCGCTACTATTCCAGAAGCTAATATTATATTCTTTTCACCACCAAGTATACGTGGTTTTGGTAACTCTGCTGGTTTTGAGATTAATTTACTGGATAAATTTGGAGGAGAGTTCACGGATTTGGACAAGGCCAAGAATGACTTTACCATGGCCTTAATGCAGCATCCAGAAATTAAATACGCAACGTCCGCATTTAACACGAATTACCCACAGTACGAAATGGAGGTGAATGTGCCTTTAGCAAAAGAAAAAGGAGTTTCCATAACAAGTATCTTTTCCACATTACAGGGATACATTGGTGGAATTTATGCCTCGGATTTTTCAAGATTTGGAAAGCAATTTAGGGTATACATACAAGCATTGCCAGAAGACAGAGCAGATGAAAGTGCGTTAAACAGTATGTACGTAAGAACGGATACAGGAGAAATGACGCCAATTACACAGTTTGTCAATCTAAAACGTGTATATGGTCCGCAATCGGTTACCCGTTTCAACTTGTTCAATTCTACGACTATAACTGGTGCCACAAACGACGGATTTAGTACAGGTGATGCCATCAGAGTTATTGAGGAAGAAGTAGCAAAACTACCGACCAATTATACTGTGGCCTATTCTGGATTAACCCGGGAAGAGGTGAATGCAGGAAACCAAACCACCTTTATTTTTATATTAAGTATCCTGTTTGTGTATTTCTTATTAAGTGCACAGTACGAAAGTTATTTACTGCCATTTGCAGTTGTATTATCCTTGCCGTTCGGTGTATTTGGCGCGTATATAAGTACAAAGTTTTTAGGTCTGGAGAACAATATATATTTCCAAATAGCCCTAATCATGCTTATAGGATTGCTCGCTAAAAACGCCATCCTTATAGTGGAATTTGCGCTACAAAGACGAAAGAATGGCGAGAGTATCGTTGATGCGGCCATCCATGGGGCAAAAGCGCGTTTACGTCCAATTTTAATGACCTCATTTGCCTTTATTCTAGGATTAATGCCATTGGTGTTGGCAAATGGAGTTGGGGCAGAAGGAAACAACTCTATCGGAACAGGAGCAGCGGGAGGAATGCTTATCGGAACCATTTTGGGTGTCTTTGTAATTCCCATCCTATTTATCTTATTTCAGTGGCTACAAGAAAAAGTCTCAAGTAAACCAGCAGTACAAACTATTGAAGATTAAGAACAATGAAATCAATTATAAAACATAAAAGTTTAAGTAAAGGTGCACTTGTACTAGTAGTTGCAATCACATTACAAAGTTGTTTTGTGGCACGGGATTATGTAAGGCCAAATTTGGATATAGAAACCGAAAACCTTTATAGAACCGAAAACCTTCCAAAGGATAGTGTTTCTATGGCAGACGTATCTTGGAAAAACTTATTTACAGATCAATATCTTGAACAATATATAGAGGAAGGTCTGCAGAATAATATGGACATAAGAATCGCAATTCAGCAAATGATAGCTGCTGAAGCTTATGCAAAACAAGGGAAAGCAGGTTATTTGCCAACATTAAGTGTGGGGCCCAACTATACACATCAGGAATATTCGGAGAACAGTCAGTTTGGTTCTATATTTAGTGGAGGTTTGGATACTTATGATATTACTGCAAATTTATCTTGGGAGGCCGATATTTGGGGGAAAATAAGAAGTAATAAAAGAGCATCGCAGGCAGATTATCTACAAAGTGTTGCAGGACATCAGGCCGTAAAAACACAATTGATTTCCAGCATTGCCAATTCCTATTACAATCTATTGGCTTTAGATGCACAGTTGGAAGTAACAAAGCAAACCATAGCAACCAGGGAGAGTAGTGTAGAGACAATCAAGGCATTAAAAGATGCAGGTCAAGTAACCCAGGTTGCAGTAGACCAAAACATAGCGCAATACAATAGTGCTAGAGCACTACAAATAGATATAGAAACTGCTATTTTTAAAGCAGAAAACACTTTGAGTATTTTACTTGGCAAAGCACCTCAGGAGTTTAAAAGAAGTCGATTGGACAATCAAAGCATTGATCAGGAAATAAAGTTGGGCGTACCTGCAAGATTGTTAAGAAACAGACCGGATGTTATGGCTGCAGAATATGCTTTGATCAGAGATTTTGAATTGACCAATGTGGCCAATAGCAGTTTTTATCCGTCCCTTACCTTAACAGCTTCGGGAGGCTTACAAAGTTTGGAATTAGATAAGTTACTAAATGCAAACTCCCTATTTGCAACCGTAGTTGGTGGATTGACACAACCTCTTTTGAATCAAAGAAAACTAAAAACCCAAAAAGAAGTTGCACTTGCCAATCAAGAAAGTTCCTTATTGAATTTTAAGAAAACCTTATTGGTTGCAGGAAGCGAAGTGTCCAATGCGTTATTTTCTTATGAAGCGGAAACCAAGAAATTCGAGTTCAGAAAAAATGAAGCGGAAGCCTTGCGAAAAGCAGAAAGTGATTCTGAGGAGTTGTTAAAAAATGGTTACGCCAATTACTTAGACTTGTTAACAGCTAGACAAAGTGCACTGAGTGCTGAATTAAACCTTATTACCAATAAACTAACCCAATTATCGGCTACGGTAGAATTGTATCGCTCCTTGGGTGGAGGCTGGCAATAGAAGCCAAGTTTATAGGCAATGGAGAAACAGGAGGAATTTTTAGAATTCGCTATTTCCAAATTTTTAAAATATGATAGCAAACTATCTAAGGGTATTTCATAAGCAGGGAAGAAATTGTATAGGAAAGCCTCAAAGACCCATTGACCACAGTACAAAATGATATAACAGAGGCTATAAAAAATAAATAAACAACCCTATCCAAGGAATAATTATAAATTACAGGGTAGGGTTGAATAATCTTAAAAAGTTTAGTCCATCGCTTTTATAGGGACCACACAAATACTATCCCATAGCCAATGAACTTTGAAATGTATTTTGAGCAAATGAAATACATGATTGTATCCATGAGCAGTTGCAACAAACTTAAATCAAGGGCCAAATCAGAAAGAATGTGAATTTGGCACTTGCCTCCCAGATATAGTTAAGCAGATTGGAATATGTACTATTTTCAATCAACAATCTCTTTTACCAATACACCGATCCAGAACTATTGGAACACTTGATCATAAATAATTTTAGAGGTATGGTAACAGAAAGTTATGCCTCCAAACTATCTTAGTTTGAACCCCTTGGCAGCCCACCATGGGTGTATTTCAATGGCCAGCCTGCCCGATTTTACCATAGGATCCATATTGGCCAGACTATCTGCCATTTCTTGGGTTGGTACATTGTAGATAGTAATGCCACGTATGTCACCATCATCCCCAAAAGGACCCGAAATATCGGCATATCCTTCCTCGTACATTCTACCCAAATGGGCCAAATGTAAGGCTTGTAGACTGTCTGTCTCTGCCTTGGATTGGGAACGATTTGGTCCACTCTTTAAAAAGGCAATAAAATATTGCTGCATCAAAATGGTATCCTTGGTCTTTTCATCTATATAATCGAAGGTTTTAAATCCCTGCGATTCCAAACTCTTTTTTAATTTGGCCGTAGAAATTGCCTTTTCAGCCAATTGTGGCCCTACAGTTTCATCGGGCATTCCCCCGGAATCCTTACAGGACAACAACAACAGACATATTAGTATTATATAATATACATTTATTTTTTCCATGTCTTAAAAGGGTTTTTGCTCAGCTGTGAATTGTAATATTTGATATCTGAAGTTACTTCATCCCCCAACCATTGAGGTTTTAAAAAGTCCTCATCCTCATGTTCCAATTCAATTTCCGCTACTATCAATCCCGAATTATCCCCAAAGAATTCATCCACTTCAAAAATATGATTACCAACCTCAATATAGTATCTCAGCTTATCTATTACCCCGGGCTCCGACAATTTGATCAAGGCCTCCGCCTCCTTAACGGAAATTTCCTTTTCCCATTCAAACCGGGTGGTACCGCTACGGCTCCCCTTTCCCTTAACTGTCATATATCCCTTATCACCTTTGATTCTTACCCTAACCGTTCTTAATGGGTCCGTATTCAAAAAACCTTGTACAATTCTTTCGTTTTTAATAGCGTCTGATTTGAAATCTTCCGACTTCACTAAAAATTTACGCTCTATTTCTATCATTTATAAAAGTTGGTTATATAGCTTAATTTGAAAGCTTTTGGTAAATATTCTTAATTTCATGGGTTTGGATTCTGGCTTTTTCGTAGTTATTGTTCGCCAACCAAACCATAGCGCCTGCAATAACCTCTGGGTTAATGGTTCTGAACTTCACCAAAGGTCCAACCAGGATGAAATTGAACAACTTCATAAACTGTTTGGCGACCCATTCCCCCATTCGTTTCTCTTCTCTCTTTCCCCCTATTAACGAGGGTTGCAAAATATGGGTCTTAGGAATTTTGCAATTTAAGACGGCCTCTTCCATTTCCCCTTTTAGCCTATTATAGCTAACGCCACTTTTGGCATTGGCTCCCATAGCCGAGATGACCAGGAAGGTTCCAATCCCATTTATACTGCATATTTTAGCCGCCGAAACCGGTATCCCAAAATCTATCCTTCTGTACATTTCCGCATCGGGGGTTTTAGCTTTGGTTGTACCAATACAACAATAGACCTCATCAGCTAAAAAGTGGTTCTTAAAAGTTTCCAATTTCAAAAGGTCTCCTACATGTTCTTCCAATTTAGGATGGGAAAAACCGATTGCGGTCCTAGAAAAAATAATTATTTTTACATAGCGCTTATCGTGCAGCAACCGCTGTAATAAAAATCCTCCTGTAAGCCCGGTAGCGCCCAATATTATGGCCGATTTTTTGTCTACTTTAGATTGTACATTCTCCATTTATCATCTTTAACATTATTATTGGAACCCACTAGTGTTAACTTGTTATAAATTTACGGTATGAATTTGGATTTCCCGCAACGAAAAATAATCCATGTAGACATGGACGCGTTTTACGCCTCCGTAGAACAAATGGACGACCCTACCTTAAAAGGTAAGCCCTTGGCCGTTGGCGGGGCTGAAAAAAGAGGTGTTGTTGCGGCTGCCAGTTACGAAGCAAGAAAATTTGGAGTCCGTAGTGCCATGAGCGGCTATATGGCCAAAAAAAACTGCCCAGATTTAATTTTTGTGCCTCCCCGATTTGAGCGGTACAAAGAGATTTCCCTGAAAATTAGAAACATTTTTTACGATTATACAGACCTGGTGGAACCTCTTTCTTTGGACGAGGCTTATTTAGACGTTACCACCAACAAAAAAGGCAATCCCTCCGCTTCCCTCATAGCAAAGGAAATAAGACAACGTATCCTTTCAGAAGTAGGCCTAACAGCCTCCGCAGGTATTTCCATTAATAAATTTATTGCCAAGGTAGCCAGTGATTACAATAAGCCAAATGGCCAAAAGACCGTTAATCCAGAAGAAGTAATTTCCTTTCTGGAAGAATTGGAAATCCGAAAATTCTACGGAGTAGGCAAAGTTACAGCCGATAAAATGTATCAACTTGGTATTTTTACCGGTAAAGATCTTAAGGGAAAATCCATTGAATTCCTCAAGGAACATTTTGGGAAAAGTGGCGAATACTATTATCATGTGGTAAGGGGAATACACAACAGTGAGGTAAAGCCCAACAGAATCCCCAAATCGGTCGGAGCAGAACGTACCTTTGGCGAAAACCTGAGCAGTGAAATCTTTATGCTACAGCGATTGGAAAACATTGCCATGGAACTGGAGAAGCGGCTAAAAAAGGCTAAAATTTCAGGGAAAACGGTAACCTTGAAAATAAAATATAGCGATTTCTCCCTTCAAACACGAAGCAAGACCCTCCCCTATTTTATTGCTGAAAAATCTTTGATATTGGAAACTACCAAAGAATTGCTTTACCAAGAAAAAATGGAAAATTCTGTTCGACTATTAGGTATATCCCTGTCCAATTTAAATACGGAAAAGAATGAACCCTTGGAACAAAAAATACTTACCGTGCAATTAAGGTTCGACTTCTGACACTTAAAAATTCCCTTCGCCTGCCTAAACATATTGCACTCCAGACCCCATCTATAAAAGGGTTGATTAGTTAAAACATCGAATTTCAAAAATCCTAAATAATCAGAAATACGTTTCAAACCAATAAAAAGGACCTGTAAGATTTTAATATCCTACAGGTCCACTCCAATATTTTAATAAAATATATTTCTAAAAATTACGGCTTTCTATTTGTGAAACTCGTAAAGTATTCACCATCCCCTTATCTTTTATGGGCATAGCAGCCAAACTGATCAACATATCGCCTACCTCTAAAAACCCCTTCTGACAGGCGATCTTATTCACATCCTCAATAGTCTCGTCAGTGGACACATATTTGTCGTAATAAAATGCCTTTACTCCCCAAAGCAAGTTGAGCTGCGTAAGGATCCTTTTATTGGAGGTAAATACCAGGATATGGGCCTTTGGTCTCCAAGCGGATATTTGAAAAGCAGTATAACCACTATTGGTCAAGGTAGAAATTGCCTTGGCCTTAATTTCATTGGCCATATTGGCAGCATGGTAACATATAGATTTGGTAATATATCTATTAGTCCTAACCTGTGGCGGTTCGTGCGGTACCTTAATTAATTCTGAATTCTCAACACTAACCAGGATACTGGTCATTTTCTCTATAACCTGTACAGGATAATTTCCAACGGAAGTCTCTCCTGAAAGCATTACGGCATCTGCCCCGTCCATTACGGAATTGGCCACGTCGTTCACCTCTGCACGGGTAGGAGTAAGGCTTGTTATCATTGTTTCCATCATCTGGGTAGCAATGATAACAGGTATTCTTGCTTTTTTGGCCCTTAAAACCAATTGTTTTTGAATAAGAGGCACTTCCTGAGCTGGAACTTCAACACCCAAATCTCCCCTAGCAACCATTAATCCGTCACAATAGGCCACAATCTTATCGATGTTTTCTACGGCTTCCGGCTTTTCAATTTTTGCTATAATCGGGATTTTATGCACGGAATGTTCCTTAATAATATTTTGCAGGTCTATTAGATCTTGGCTAAATCTTACAAAGGAAAGTGCTATCCAATCCACATCTTGTGAAATTGCAAAAATAGCATCCTTAATATCCTTTTCCGTTAGTGCGGGTAATGAAATATTGGTGTTAGGCAAGTTAACACCCTTTTTGGACTTTAAAGGTCCCCCTTGGATAACTTTTGCCCTTACTTCATCCTTGGAATTGGTAGAAATCACCTCGAACATCAACTTTCCATCATCCAATAGAATACGCTCACCGGCTTTTACATCTCTAGGAAAATTGGCATAGTTCATATACACCTTCTCCGCATTCCCCTCAAAAGGCTTACCGGTTACAAAAGTTATTTCGTCCCCAGGAACAACGACCACTTCCCCGGCCATTACACCGACCCTTAATTTTGGTCCTTGCAAATCGGCAAGAATTGAGGTGTTAGTTCCTAATTCGTCATTTAATTCGCGAATCATCTTTATACGTTCTGCAACGTCTTTATAATCGGCATGGGAAAAGTTTACCCTAAAGACATCCACTCCAGCCTCAATCATGTTCTTTAGAACACTCTTCGTACTAGTAGCTGGTCCTAAGGTTGCTACTATTTTTGTCTTTTTGTTTGTTGACATTATTTTAAAATATTAAATTATTTTTAGATTTTAGTTTACAGGCATCCACTATATAAGCCGTTATGATCTTTGGGATTGCCAGTACCGACTTCAAAATTTCTTCTTCCACGTCAATTTCATCGAGTTCTATCTTTAAAAAATAGTCCACATCCCTGTATTCCGGAACCAAATGATATTTCGTAAATGAGGGTTGGTCTTGAAAAAGATTTCCTATACTTAATTCCTCTTCCTTTACATCATTATTGCTAATAAGTGTGAAATAGCGATCATTTACCTCGTCTCTCCAATCAAATATTGGGAACGATCCACTTTGTGATATCTCCAAATCGTTCACGGACCTCTTCAACTTCGTTTTTAGACAAGAATTAAGTGCATATACCAGCATATAATCTTCGATACTGCTGTGCAAAGCGATTAAAGTGAAAGTTTCTTCATAAAAATCTTCCGAAATTTTGTGTATCGCTGCCATACTTTCCGTGAAAGGCGTAAATATAGGATTAATAACGAAACCAGCCTATCCATTTTAGCTATAAAACGTTGTGAAACCTACGAAAACGTTGGAGTTAAACAAATTTTGATGTCAACTGTTCCATTGCCCAGTTTGCTTAACAAATTTTAACATTCATCCGTAAATTTCAGAATCTTTACTCTTTGGATTTATCCATTTTGTCCTGTAGGGCAAAGTAGGCTCTCTTGGACGCCCTTTCTTCAGCCTTCTTTTTGGAGGTTGCCCTGGCCTTGGCCACAATTTTGCCCCCAATCGATAATTTCACGGCAAAATGCTTAATTACATCATTACCTGTGTCCTCGTATATATCGTAATTAAAGGATTTTTTTTGTTTTTGGCACCATTCAATCACCAGACTCTTGTAGCTTATGACCTTACCTTCCAGTTGTTCTATATCCACATAGGGATCTATAATTCTTTTACTGATAAACTTTTCACAATATTTATACCCTCTGTCCAAATAGATAGCTCCTACCAGGGCCTCAAAAACGTTACCGTGAATATTGTCACCAAATCGGGATTTAGGAATTCTGCTCTCAACGAAATCGATAAGTTTAAGATCTTTCCCCAACTCATTGAGATGTTCCCTACTTACAATTTTAGATCTCATTTTGGTCAAATATCCCTCGTCGCCATCCGGAACCTTGCTGTATAAATGTTTGGAGATTATCGTCCCCAGCATTGCATCGCCAAGAAATTCCAAGCGCTCGTAGTTCATAGGGAAGCCATCTTTATCTTTTCTGTTGGCCGATCGATGAACGAACGCTTTTAGATAAATTTCCAGGTTTTTTGGCTTAAATCCTAATATTTTTTTCATTCCCAAAAAAAAATCCCCATCCTGTTTTGAATGGGAATTAAATAAATTGGAAAAAGCGTTCATATTTAGAATTAGCTTATTTTTTTAAATATCACACATGCATTATGTCCCCCAAATCCAAAAGTATTGCTCAGAGCAACTTTTACCTCTCTTTCCTGCGCCTTGTTAAGGGTCAGGTTTAATTTTGAATCAATATTTTCATCTACCGTTGTATGGTTAATGGTCGGAGGCACCAAACTGTGTTCCATTGCCAAAATAGAGGCTATTGCCTCAATGGCGCCGGCTGCACCCAAAAGATGCCCTGTCATTGATTTGGTGGAGTTAATATTTATATCCTTTGCATGATCGCCAAAAACCTTGCTAATAGCCTTTAATTCGGCAACATCGCCTAAAGGAGTAGAAGTACCGTGAGTATTAATGGCATCCACATCCTCCGGTTTTAATCCTGCATCCTTTAAGCAATTTTCCATTACGCGCACTACCCCAATTCCGTCAGGATGAGGCGCCGTCATGTGATAGGCATCACTGGACAAGCCACCACCTGCAACTTCGGCGTAAATTTTCGCCCCTCTTGCAATAGCATGCTCATATTCCTCAAGTATTAAAGCACCAGCTCCTTCTCCAAGGACAAATCCGTCCCTAGTGGCATCAAATGGCCTAGAAGCCGACTCTGGACTTTCATTACGTGTAGAAAGGGCGTGCATGGCTCCAAAACCTCCCATCCCGGCTATGGTAACGGCTGCCTCACTACCTCCTGTAACAACAACATCACAATACCCCAAACGAATAGTGTTCAAGGCATCAATAATAGCATTGGCGGAAGATGCACAAGCAGAAACCGTCGTATAATTGGGACCCATAAAACCGTGCTTTATGGAAATATTACCAGGTGCAATATCTGCAATCATTTTTGGGATAAAGAATGGATTAAACCTTGGTGTACCGTCTCCTGCGGCAAAATTTAAAACTTCGTTCTGAAAAGTTTCCAATCCGCCTATACCAGCTCCCCAAATTACTCCAACCCTAAATTTGTCTATCTTATCAAGATCCAATCCTGAATCTTTAATGGCTTCATCAGAAGAAATTAGCGCATATTGGGCAAACCTGTCCAACTTTCTGGCCTCTTTTCTATCAAAATAATCTTCTGCATTATAGTTTTTTAATTCACATGCAAATTTTACTTTAAACTTCTCCGTATCATAATAAGTAATGGGTGCAGAACCACTTTTTCCGCTCTTTAAACCTTCCCAATACTCTTCAATATTATTGCCAATAGGTGTCAAAGCACCTAGACCAGTAACTACAACTCGTTTTAATTGCATTGAACTAAATTTTTGTTTAACTTAATAAGTTAGGTGTAAATTAAAAAAAATTATCCATGCAGCGTGTTTACCACATGGATAATTTTGAAACTTGTTCAAGAAATCATAAAATTACTTGGCTTCTTCTATATAACTTATAGCTTGACCAACTGTAGCAATGTTTTCTGCTTGATCGTCTGGAATTTGAATATCGAATTCCTTTTCGAACTCCATAATCAACTCAACAGTATCCAATGAATCTGCCCCTAAGTCGTTGGTAAAGCTAGCCTCTGTAACAACTTCATTCTCGTCAACACCTAATTTATCTACGATGATAGCTTTTACTCTTGATGCAATGTCTGACATAATAATATCGGTTTTAAAAATTTAAATTGATGGCAAAAATAAAAAACTTTGGTTTAATAACACTATTTGTCGTTAAAATGTGATGTAATTTAATAAAATTAAATACAAGAGTGCTATTTTAGCCCAAAATAATTTTCTGTCCTAACCCCAAAAAATTACATGAAAAGTATTGTCCTATTTGCTTCTGGCTCTGGTTCCAACGTTGAAAACATAGTTCAGTATTTTCACACAAATCCTGAAGTCTCCATTAGCTGCGTACTTTCCAATAAAAGGGACGCCAAAGTTTTTGAAAGGTGCAATAGGTTAAAAATTAATGCTTTATATTTTAATAAACATTCCTTTTATAATTCGGACTGTGTTTTAAATGTCCTTAAATCCCTAAGTCCAGACCTTATAGTGTTGGCAGGATTTCTATGGAAAATCCCAGATAACCTCATCAATAGCTACCCAAATAAAATTATTAACATTCATCCCGCTCTACTTCCCAAATATGGCGGTAAAGGAATGTACGGCATGCATGTACATGAATCGGTAAAGGTCAATAACGAATCCGAAACAGGTATAACCATCCATTATGTAAACGAAAATTACGACGAAGGTGCCATTATTAAGCAGGCAAAAGTTGCTTTGAACCCGAACGACACCCCTGAAATGATAGCAGAAAAGGTTCATCATTTGGAATATGAACATTTCCCCAAAGTAATAGAACAGGTATTAATGGGGAAATAATGGCCAAAAAGGATAAATTTTATACGGTTTGGAAAGGGAGCCGTCCCGGTATTTACACCAGTTGGAAAGACTGTAAGGCAGCAATCACCAATTATAAGGGCGCACAATATAAATCTTTCCCCACCTTTGAAGCAGCAAAAAAAGCCTTCAATGGCAATTATGAAGATTACAAGGGCAAGAAGATCGGTACCTCCACGCTGAGCAAAGAACAATTACGTAAAATTGGCGAACCCAATTATAATTCAATTTCTGTAGATGCCGCCTCCAGTGGAAATCCAGGTATAATGGAATACCGAGGGGTGGACACAAAAACCAAAAAAGAACTTTTTAAACAAGGTCCATTTAGGCAAGGCACCAATAATATAGGTGAATTTCTGGCATTGGTTCACGGACTTGCCTTTTTAAAACAACAGAATAGTGATCGAATAATATATACGGATTCCAAGACAGCGATGAGTTGGGTCCGAAAAAAAACATGTAATTCCAAATTGCCCGAGACTCCCGAAAACAAAGTGGTTTTCGATCTTGTACGGCGTGCCATTGCGTGGCTGGAAAAAAACACCTACAATACTACCATAGTTAAATGGGAAACTAAGGCCTGGGGTGAAATTCCTGCAGATTTCGGAAGGAAATAGTCATATAATCATTTTTTGAAATTTGATTTCCAATGCTATGGAATTAGTAGTTCAAAAGCCTATCTTTGCAGCAAATTTCAAAATTTAATGGGCAAACTTTTAATTGTAGGCACCGTTGCCTTTGACGCTATAGAAACCCCTTTTGGCAAAACCGATAAAATCTTGGGTGGGGCAGCCACATTTATAGGTTTGGCAGCCTCCCAGTTTAAAGTTAAATCTGCCATCGTTTCTATTGTGGGCGAAGATTTTCCACAGGATTATTTAGATTTGTTGACCGCCAAAAATATTGATATTTCTGGCCTACAGGTCATTAAAGGCGGCAAAACTTTCTTTTGGAGTGGAAAATATCACAACGATCTTAATTCCAGGGACACCCTGTCCACAGAATTAAACGTTCTTGCCGACTTCAACCCGGTAGTTCCAAACAATTTTAAAGATGCCGACGTATTAATGTTGGGAAATTTACACCCTGACACTCAATTGAGTGTAATTAATCAGATGGAGGAACGACCAAAACTAATAATTTTGGATACCATGAACTTTTGGATGGACCATGCCCTTAATGAGTTGAAAGCAGTAATAAAACACATAGACGTTATCACCATTAACGATGAAGAAGCCAGACAGCTTACCAATGAGCACTCCTTGGTAAAAGCTGCGGAGAAAATTCATGAAATGGGCCCGAAATTTGTAGTAATAAAAAAAGGAGAACACGGAGCCTTGTTATTTCACAAATCAAAGGTATTTTTTGCGCCAGCATTGCCATTGGAAGAGGTTTTTGATCCAACCGGAGCTGGTGACACCTTCGCCGGAGGATTTGCCGGATATTTGGCAGAGTCGGAAAACATTAGCTTTAACAATTTAAAAAGTGCAGTTATCCACGGTTCCAACTTGGCTTCATTTTGTGTTGAGCGTTTTGGGACACAAAGAATGGAAAAATTAGAAAAGAAAGAGGTAAACAATAGGTTGCTCCAGTTTAGGGAGCTGACCCAGTTTGATATTGAATTACAATAAATATATGCCCTAGTCTAACAGGGCATTTTTAATTTAAAGTTACCATGAGCGACGCTATTAAGCATGAATGTGGAATTTCCTTGATCCGGTTATTAAAACCGTTGGAATATTATCAAGAAAAGTACGGGTCTGCCTTTTATGGGGTAAACAAGATGTACTTAATGATGGAAAAGCAGCACAACCGCGGCCAGGATGGTGCCGGTTTTGCTAGTATTAAATTGGATATGGAAGCCGGCGAGAGGTATATGAGTCGGGTAAGATCTATAGACCAGCAGCCCATACAGGACATTTTTGCCCAAATAAATGAACGTATAAACACTTCATTTAAAGAAAATCCGGAATACGTAAACGACGTAGCCAAACAAAAAAAGCACATACCTTATATTGGGGAAGTACTTTTGGGACATGTACGATACGGTACTTTTGGCAAAAACAGCATAGAAAGCGTACATCCCTTTTTAAGACAGAACAATTGGATGCATCGTAACCTGATCGTTGCCGGTAATTTTAACATGACCAATGTTAATGAACTTTTCGACAATCTGATTCAAATAGGGCAACACCCCAAGGAAAAGGCCGATACCGTAACGGTAATGGAGAAAATTGGACATTTCTTGGACGATGCGGTAGCCCAGCTCTATAAGGACATAAAAAAAGAAGGTTTTAATAAAAGGGAAGCCTCACCAATAATTGCCGAAAGATTAAATGTTGGCAAAATTTTAAGAAGAGCGGCAAAAAACTTTGACGGTGGCTATGCCATGGCAGGTATGTTGGGGCATGGTGATTCATTTGTACTTAGAGATCCAGCAGGAATAAGACCAGTCTATTACTATCAAGATGACGAAATTGCCGTGGTTGCCTCAGAAAGACCAGCAATACAGACGGTTTTCAATGTTAGTTTCGAAGATGTTAAAGAACTTGATCCAGGACACGCCATTATAATCAAAAAAAATGGCAAGGTTAAATTCAAGAAAATTTTGGACCCTACCGAAAGAAAGGCCTGTTCATTTGAACGTATTTATTTCTCCCGGGGAAGCGACAAGGAAATCTACCAGGAAAGAAAGATGTTGGGAAAATTGCTTTTTCCATTGATCTTGAAGTCCATAGATGACGATATTAAAAATACTGTATTTTCATATATTCCCAATACTGCAGAAACCTCCTTTTTCGGAATGGTAATCGCGGCACAGAATTACATGAACAAGAAGAAAGAAGAACAGATACTTTCTATTGGCAGAAAAATAACAAGGGAAGAACTTCATGAGATCTTGGAAGTAAGGCCCAGGATAGAGAAAGTGGCCATAAAGGATGCCAAACTCCGGACCTTTATAACTCAAGACAGCAGTAGGGACGATTTGGTTGCCCATGTTTATGACATTTCCTATGGATCTGTGAAGGAAAATGACAATTTGGTTATCATAGATGATAGTATAGTCCGTGGAACAACCCTCCAAAAAAGTATTCTTAGAATTCTTGACCGACTATTGCCCAAAAAAATAATTGTCGTCTCGTCCGCCCCTCAAATCCGTTACCCAGATTGCTACGGAATAGATATGGCCAAACTGGAAGATTTTGTTGCATTTAAGGCCGCTTTGGCCCTACACGAAGAAAGAAATACAATGCACCTTGTAGAGGAAATCTATAAAAAATGTTTGAAGCAAACCAATACACATGATTCGGAAGTTGTTAATTATGTGAAGGAATTCTACAAACCTTTTACCGCTGATGAAATTTCCGATAAAATTGGTCAATTATTAAGTCCTCCTGATATTAAAGCAGAGGTTCAGATTATATATCAAAACATTGAAAACCTTCATGAAGCCTGCCCAAAAAACTTGGGGGACTGGTATTTTACAGGAAATTATCCTACTCCAGGAGGCAACAGGGTGGTAAACAGGGCGTTTATCAACTTTTTTGAAGGCAAGAACGAACGGGCATATAATTAATTTCATCGATGAAGCGTAGGTTTTTATGCACTTCATCGATGAAATACACTCTTTAACGTAATTTTGATCAAAAACCTGCCGTGCACATGTACTTTAGCATTGCCATAGCATAAGTAGGTTAAGTTCATGGTAAGATTTGGGGCAAAAAAGGTGGAGACTTCTCCACCTTTTTTATTGGATCAAATTAAGATTCCTTTTATACCTATGTAGTATATCCAGCATTTCCTACTGTTTATCGAACAAGCTGTATTTCAACTTATTAAAGAGACATTCATCTAAAACCTTTTCCCCCCAGCTTTGATTACTATACTTTTGGAGGACCATAGCATAAGTAGGTTAAGTTCATGGTAAGATTTGGGGAAAAAGGTAGAGCTATGCTCTGCCTTTTTATTTTAAGTAAAGTGAGTATTATGAAGGAGGTAAGAATGGATCAGGAACAATTGTTGTGTTTATGAAAAAATTGGGATTAATTTGATCAGTCGTGTTTTTTGATCAATAGTTTTAATTAATAGGAGCAATTTAGTAAAACCAATGATTAAATTATTCTTTCATTTTCTTTGCTTGTCCAAAGAAAACGAAACAAAAGAAAAGACCCTTCTTCGCTAGGTGGCCCCTAAAATCTCTGGATTTTAAGGAGCGATGCCATGGCCTAAATTATTTCCAAGGCTTCAATAATTCTTAACGGCCATGCCATCTCCACGACGGAAGAAGAACGACCGAACCAAAGACCTTGAGGACAATGCCCAAAGATATTTAATAACGGAAAATGACTTATCCTAACATGAAGATCGACGGAACGATAGGACCAGCCTATTTTCAATTTCGTCTTAAATCAAGTGGTTTCCACATTGGGTTCAGGTAGCTGTCCAAAGAGCATTTCACCTTAGTGAAAGCGGCCTGGAAGGTGCGGCTGTGGAAATTGCGTAGATTCAGAGAAATTTAAAATCAGCCTAGCGTTTTTTGGTTCGTTTTTTGGGCGATGCAAAAAATGAACAGAACACAAACTTGAGATAGTAAATTATAACTTTTTCTAATTCACACACAACTTTTGGGATTGATCCCAAATTGGACCTATCAAGGCTTTATACAAAGCAGAATGAGTTTCATTTAGCAGTTAAGTATTTTCATGCCTAAAATCTTTCCTCTAAACATGCTTTCCCTTTTCCCAGCCATATTTTTCCAAATAATGTTTTCCACTCTCAATTGCCCCTTCCTCCAAGTGGGTGGCCATGGTATCATTCCACCTATTTAGAAACCCAAAGAGAGAAATAACTCCCAACATTTCTACAATTTCGCCTTCATCCCAGTGCTTGTATAATTCCTTCTTTATTTTTGGATTCATAGTATTGGGTACTTGCGAAGCCGCCAATGCAAAATCTAGTGCCGCACGTTCGGCCTCAGAAAATGCCTCATGTGTTTTATACTCCCAAATATTATCCAATTGCTCTTGATCTGCTCCGTAGCGCTCTGCAGCCCTAATGGCATGTGCCTGACAATAGCGACATCCAGTGGCATTACTACTTACCCAGGCCATCATTCGTTTTAAAGCGGAGCTAACCCTGCCCTCATTTGCCATAACCGCCATGTTGAGACCAATAAAGGCCTTGGAAATAGCAGGTCGATGTTGCATTGTTAATACAGAATTGGGACAGAAACCCAGAGTTTCATTAAAAAACTCAGCCATCTTTTTTGTCTCTGAATCATGATCGGCATCTAAAGGATCTACAAGGGACATGGTTCGTGAATTATGTGTATTTTTGACCTATACAAGTAACGAAAAAAACACCTACATGACAAATCAAATCACCACCAAATGGCTTGGCAATATGGCCTTTGAAAGCAACAATCCTTCCGGGAATAACCTTGTTATAGATGTAGCTCCTGAAAATGGCGGAGAAGGCATGGGATATAGACCCAAGGCACTTATGTTAACTGCTCTGGCCGGTTGTTCTGGACTGGATGTAGCTTCACTTATTAAAAAAATGAAACTTGAGGTAGAAGAGTTTAGAATTGAAACTATTGCCAACCTAACGGAAGTGGACCCCAAGTATTACGATAAGGTATTAATAGAATATCATTTTA
This sequence comes from Arenibacter sp. F26102, assembly GCF_023015865.1. Classification (GTDB taxonomy): domain Bacteria; phylum Bacteroidota; class Bacteroidia; order Flavobacteriales; family Flavobacteriaceae; genus Arenibacter. Next base: position 43,987 of record NZ_JALKBC010000019.1, read on the forward strand.
AGGGTATTAACCTGAATGAAAAAAAATTGCAACGGGCAGTTGACCTTTCGGTTGAAAAATATTGTGGGGTAATGGAAATGTTCCGACAATTCTCGAAAATGGAGATTAAAACATATTTCAATAAAGAGTAAGATGAGACCAAAATAGTGGAACGCCATTCTTACTTGAATTTTAAAAAAGGAACCCTTATCTACGACCTCTCCCAATTGCCTAAAATACGCTACTATATAAAAGTTGTTATTGACGGCAAGGAAATGTTTAAAAAATAGAATTAGGCTTAAGGAATAATTGCCATGCGCTGGACCATTAAACCAAAACCCGAACAAGCACAAATAGATGCCTTAGCGACTACGCTACAGGTAGAGCAATTGGTAGCTCAATTATTATTGCAGCGTGGCATTACCAACTATGAAGATGCCAAGAGGTTTTTTAGACCACAGCTTTCGCACTTGCACGATCCCTTTTTAATGAAGGATATGGACAAGGCTGTAGCACGGATAGAAAAGGCAATAAGCCAGAAGGAAAATATATTGGTATTTGGGGACTACGATGTTGATGGCACAACTGCAGTTGCCCTGGTTTCGTCCTATTTGGAAGACTCTTATCCAAACGTGGCCACCTATATCCCAGACCGCTACATTGAGGGTTATGGAGTTTCCTATCAAGGCATAGATTTTGCCGAGGACAATGGATTTTCCTTAATAATTGCTTTAGATTGCGGAGTAAAAGCGATCGACAAAGTTGCCTATGCCAAGGAAAAAGGGATCGATTTTATTATTTGTGACCACCACAGGCCGGGAAAAACTTTGCCCGATGCTGTAGCCGTTTTGGATCCAAAAAGAGCAGATTGCACTTATCCTTATGACGAACTGTGCGGCTGTGGGGTGGGATTTAAACTGATACAGGCGCTAGGTAGTAAAAAAGGGGAGACTACCGAGGATTTAATTCCGTATCTAGATTTGGTAGCTACCGCTATCGGGGCAGATATCGTCCCAATTACAGGGGAAAATAGGGTTATGGCCTATTGGGGGCTTCAGGTAATAAACCAAGAACCCAGGGTTGGATTTAAGGCCATTATCAATCAGATAAAAAAACAAGTCCTTACCATCACCGATGTAGTGTTTATTATTGCACCGCGAATTAATGCCGCAGGTCGTATGGAGCATGGGCAGCACGCGGTTAACCTCCTTAAAGAAACCGATTTGGAACGAGCGGAATTTTTTGCCGCAGAAATAGAGAAATACAATACGGACCGAAGAAATCTGGATCAAGAAATTGCAAAGGAAGCTCTACTTCAGATTCAAGAAAATAAGGAAGAAGAAGGTTTTACCTCGGTAGTCTATAAGGAAACCTGGCATAAGGGAGTGATCGGAATTGTTGCCTCGCGACTAATTGAAACATATTACAGACCCACTTTGGTTTTTACAAAGAGCGGCAACAAATTGGCGGCATCTGCAAGATCTATTAAAGGTTTCGATGTGTATGAAGCCTTGGAGGGCTGCTCGGAAACCATTGAACAATTTGGAGGACACATGTATGCCGCGGGACTTACCCTTCTTGAGGAAAATTACGAAGCCTTTAAAGCTAAATTTGAGGAAGTGGTTTCCAATACCATGGACCCCAATTTACTATCACCCGAAATTATGGTGGATGCCATAATTAGCTTAGATCAAATTACCCCTAAATTAATGCGGATCATAAAACAATTTGCCCCTTTTGGACCAGGAAATTTGACTCCAGTCTTTATGGCAGAAAATCTTAAGGATACTGGTTACGCAAAAGTAGTTGGCCAGGAGGGAAAACATCTAAAATGTAAACTTTTTGATAAAAATAGTGGCTCCAAAAGGGCTTCAATTGATGCAATTGGATTTAATTTAGGTCAGAATTTACCCACAATTACGAATACATCAGTAAGTGCCGTTTTTTCTTTGGATGAAAACGAATGGCAGGGAAGTATATCACTTCAAATGAAGTTAAGGGACTTAAAAGAGCACATTAGTTATCAATATTAAATTATTAATAACTTTTAATTATTAATAAATACTATCGTTAACAGGCCCTGATTGCAAACTACAGTAAGAAATAGGCTACAATTATTTTTGTTTGACCCAACTTTACCATTTTTTCAATTTTCGTTACAGTTTCTTTTAAAAGCACCCTTCTAATTTCAGCTTACAGTGGCCTCAAATTTTTTCAGGGACAAGGTAGAACCATCAAATTCGCCATAGGTAAAATAAGAAATCCAATCGCCCAAATTTACATAGGTAGATTGATCGTTCAAGGAGATTTCCAAAGGCAGGTGCCGATGCCCAAAAACGAAATAATCATAGTGCTGCTGCTCCAATTTCCGCTTGCAATATTGCACCAACCATTCGTTTTCCTCCCCTAGAAATTTAATATCCTCATCGCCCGAAATCATTTTGTTCTTTACGGAAAGATATTGAGCCAATTTTACACCAAAATCTGGATGTAACCAATTGTAAAGCCATTTGGAAACCGGATTGGTGAAGACTTTTTTCATTCGCTTATATCCCTTGTCACCAGGTCCCAGACCATCACCATGCCCTATTAAAAAAGATGTTCCGTTTAAAAGAAAGGACTCTGGTCTATGAAATACGGGAATATTCAACTCATCTTCAAAATATCCGTTCATCCATAAATCATGGTTGCCCACAAAATAATAAACGGGAATCCCCGAATCGGTAATTTCCGCAAGTTTACCCAACGTTCGTGTAAATCCCTTAGGCACCACCGTCTTATATTCGAACCAAAAATCGAACAGATCTCCAAGGAGAAAAATAGCGGCAGCATCCTGTTTTATGATATCCAACCATGCCACAAACTTTTTTTCGCGAGGAAAACTGAGGTCTTTGGTAGGAGCTCCCAAATGATTATCACTGGAGAAGTAAATCTTTTTGCCCTTGGGAACGTCAATAGTTTTCATTCTGGGCCTTTTTAATTATCAGAAGCATACCATTCTGCAAAGGAGGTATCGGTTTCTTGAAGCTTAAGAGAATGTAAGCTGATATTTTTCGGCAATCTGGCCATAATTTTATCTGCAAAATCCAAAACCATATTTTCACTTGTAGGCTGGTAATCGGCCAATATTACATTGTGCCCCCTATCCGTTAATTCTTGGGCCAATTCCACATGGGGTGTATTTTTGTTAAAAACCGTGGCATGATCAAATTGGTCCACAATTTCTTCCTTGACAATTTTCTTTAAATCCCCAAAATCTATAACCATTCCCAATTTAACATGGGCCGTATCTGTAATGGGCCGGCCAATTACGGTTACGGAAAGTTTATAACTGTGGCCATGTACATTTCTACATTTCCCGTCATAACCGTACAATGCATGTCCAGTTTCAAAATTAAACTGTTTGGTAATCCGAATGTTGCCCATAATATTTATTTGGACTGCAAAGGTAATTTATTCTTGGAAACTAATCGTTGAGCACGGGTTGTGTCCAAGCTGATTCATATTTTATATCCTCAATTGGATTTTCTTGAAGTTTTGAAGAAGTAATTTTACTTCTAACAAAGAGAATATCGTCTGTTATTTCAAAATTGGCGGTATTAGCTTCAACAGATTTCAACTCCTTGACTTCTGTTTCCCCTTTAAGGCAGCCAAGAAAGCTTATGGTATATTTAACTCCTGTTTCCGGCTCTACTTCCACCTTCAAATTTTTCTTTCCAGACTCCAAGGCTTTGAGTGTAACCCCGGTTGTAGAATAAAAATTCCCCTTTTCCATGGCCTCTATTAATGAAGGCGCGGACAAGGTGTCGGCCTGCACCATCACCCAACCCCTGCCGGAATTACTCCATTTATGTCCCATCTTATGGTAATTGTGCGAGTCATCTGTTGCCAAACCATACATAATGGGCTTTTTACTTTCGATATAGGAAATATTAATCTGGTCCCACATTTCCTCTGTAGAAATATGAGTTGAATCTCCCATATTGTGAACCATGGGATGACCGTTATACACCTCAAAAAAACGCTCTCCCTTTAAAGATATCATATCTTCCAAGCTTATACTGTAAAAAAAGTTGGGGTGATTAATATGGGGCATAATTGGCACTCCCGTTTCTTTACGTTGTTTAAGTACAGCGTTTAGATTGTTTTGCATGACATCGGATATACTGTTGCCTCCCTGGGGATCTATCTTTTCCTGAATATTGGTTGCATTCATATGAACGTGCTTGTCCTCATATCTGTCCGTAATTTCCTCCGAATGAATCACCAAAAATTCTCCCGCCTTTTCAAACAGATTGCTATATTCCGCATAGGTCTTTAATTTCACCTCCACTTTTCCTGAGTCCATTTTATAATCTACCCAATCCTCACCATAGGTTTCCAAATATTTCCTAAAGCTATTTTGATAAATGGAATCCTCCCGAACCTTTATCCACTTCTCCTCCATGGAAATGGTATTATGATCGGATAGGGCTATAAATTGATAGTCGTTGGACTTGTACCAATCCAAAATAGTCTCAGGAAACTCGTCCCCATCACTCCAAAACGAATGGGTATGCAAATTTCCCTTATACCACCTTTTATTCCCGGTTTTATCCGCGCTTTTATTATCATCTCCACAACTTCCCAGTACGAAAGCTATAGTCAACAAAATGGACGGCAAAATGTATTTCATATATTCAGTTGTTTGGTATTTGAATTTCAAAAGTTAATGAAAAAGTATTAGAAATCAGGTATTAAGCCTAAAATGGATCATAAACATTATCTTCATACCATAGATGGTTTGCGAAGTTTTTATAGACTTAGCGCATTATGTAAAACCAATCCTATTTTCATCTATTTTTGCCCGATTTTTAAAACGACATTAACTTGGTAGAACTTTTTGAGCAATTGGAATTTAAGGAGAATCCACTTTTCGAAAAAGTGATCGAGGATATCCTAATTCAGAAATACAGTATTGTCGACGATTTTTTCTCGATGGAAGAAGTAGCCCAATTACGGGGTTCCCTACTTGACAAATACGAAGAGGACGAGTTTAAAAAAGCCGCTATTGGAAATCGCTTGAACGAATTGATCATAAAGGCGATCCGTGGGGATTTTATTCTATGGATGGATGAGAAAAGTAATGATGTTCTGGAACAACAATTTTTCTTAAAAATAAATGAGCTTGCAAATTATCTGAACAAGACCTGTTTTATGGGAATAATGTTCAAAGAATTCCACTATGCCATTTATCCGGAGGGTACTTTTTATAAGAGACATTTGGATACTTTTCAAAACGACGACCGCCGCAAACTATCCATGGTCTGTTATTTGAATGAACCAGACTGGGTAGCTGAAAAAGATGGTGGTGAATTGGTACTTTATCTACCTACGGAAAATGGCGAAGAGGCAAAACACATCACCCCATTTCCTGGACGTGTAGTAATTTTTGAAAGTCAGGAATTGGAGCATGAAGTAAAACCTGCACATCGTGAGCGCCTTAGTATCACAGGGTGGTTAAAAACCAGATAGTCTACTTACCTTTTATATTTTCTATTATTTTTAATTCGATTAACGAAATAAACCACAAGTAAAACTAGGGCTAATAGAGGGAAAACAAAGTTCCCGTTTAAGAACGATAAAATATCCATTGTAAAAGTTTAAAAAAATAAAACGGTCATCAAGTTCGGTTATTGTCTCTTCACAAAAAAAGCCACAATTGCCGAGGTAACGATCCCCATGGTCAATGCGCCAAAAACACCCTGAATCACATAACTTTTCAGACTAAAATAACTTTCGGCAGCTTCTTGGGTCATTTTACCCGAATCCACGGCGAACTTAATAATATTTGTAAAATATTCAGGAGTAATAAAGGTACTGGTTATATATTGGGTCAGCGGACTTAATAAAGAGATGATTACACTTAAAATGATACCACTGATAAATCCCTGTTTCCAGTTCATTTTCCCATTATAGTCCACTTTTCTTTTGTCCAAAAGTGCCAAGACGTATACTGTGATGGCTATGATCGCAAAAAAGTTGGTATATATAGCGTGTTTTTCTATAAGCACGTCATGCCAACCCATAGATTTCTCAAAGGCCATCCAAAGTAGGGTAGCCAGTGAAAAAATAATGGCCCATTTAATTTCAATACGGAACTTGCTCATAATATTTCTATTTCTTAAATTTTGAGAGGGCGCTTTTGGTTTCTTCAGAAATGGCCAAACGACCTGTAATTTCGGCCCTGTTCGTCAATAGGGTGTCCCAATGACCAGTCCCTTCCCAAAGCACTTTCTTCCATTCCTGTAAGGCTTCCTGATTATAACTAGCCAATTTTTCAGTGAAAATTTCCAACTCTTTGTCCATCTCCCCCATTTTATCATAAACCTTGGAAAACAAACCCTTTTCCTGTGCCCAATAGGCATTTTTCCATTCATTGGGTGATAGGGACAGTTCCGAGAGGCCAGCAAGACCTATTTTTCGCAGTACCGCTGGGGCAATTACCAATGGAGCTATCCCTATGGTGAGTTCGGATAAACGTATGGCCGCTGCCTCGCAGGCAAACACATAGTCACATGCCGATATAATTCCTACACCACCTCCTACCGCCTTACCTTGTACTCTTCCAACTATAAGCTTTTTACAAGTCCTCATGGCATTGAGCAAATGGGCAAATCCGCTAAAGAATATTTTTCCTTCAGATAAAGTGCTCACTTCCACCAATTCATCAAAGGATGCTCCTGCACAAAAAGCCCTATCCCCTTCTGATTTCAATACTATTACAGAAACCTCGTCATTTACTGATAATTCCCCCAAAGTTGCGGTAAGTCTTTCCAAAAGTTCCACAACGAATGAATTACTGGCAGGATGCCCAAATTCTACCGTAGCAACCCTATTTACAATGTTAGTATATAAACTTCCGTTTGATCGGGTAGTGCCCATATTATTCTTGTTAGTTTTTATCCCTCCTAAATTTACGCCCATACCTGAAATTGTGGGTCAAAGTTTTATAGTGGTATTTCAAAATTAAACGTTTTGAAGAAGCGGACGAAACTTTCGTCTAAATTTCCATACCAATGCACCTCCCCTAATAAACATCCAAAGGGTAAATGAAAGCCAAATACCATAGAGCCCCCAACCAAGATATTTACCTACAAAGAGCAAAGGAACAAAACCTATGAAGGTCGCGACCAGCAGGACATTCCTAAGATATTTCATTTCCCCCAGACCCTTAAATAGTCCGTCGAAAACAAAAGCCACCATATTCATGGGTACACCAAGGATTACGATAAAAAATATGGAATAGAAGGCTTGTAATACCGAAATGTCGTTTGAAAATATACTCCCTATGGGTCTATAGAATACGAAGCCTGCCACAACAAGAACTAAACTTATAACAAAACCGTACAACATTATTTTTTTGGCCAATTCCCAAAGTCCATCGTAGTTCTTGGCACCCAACAACTTACCTCCCATTATGTTCCCGGCGGCTCCATACCCATCAATAAAAAAAGCCGAAAAAAGCCAAAGGTTTATGGCAATGGTATGGGCCCCTATGTACTTGTCGCCCAAAGCGGTTGCTTCCCTTACCGCCAAAATCAAGGCCGTATTTAACGCCAGCGCCCTAACGAAAAGATTTAGGCTCATGACTACCAATCTACCCAACTCTGGATGTAGGGGGAATTTAAGGGCTAGGCTGATATTTGTTTTAGTAACCAGCAATACAAATGCCATTAAAGCCATTATGCCCTGGGCAATTAAACTGGCCCAAGCCGCACCTTCCAAATACATAGGAGAAATAATGCCATCCACACCGTATACGAATACAAAGTCAAGGCCTATATTCAAAACTGCCCCCGTGATGGCGATCAACATGGGATAGTACGTATTCTGCAATCCTCGAAAAATACCCATTACGGCAAATACAAATAAGGTCAAAGGGAATCCCCAGACCCGAATGGAGTAGTAAGAAATACAGAGCTCCAAGATTCTGCCTTTGGCATTGAGCAAAACAAATATTTCTTCCACAATAAAAATGGTAGAAAGGAGGATAACAATACTCAATAGAATGTTTAAGAAAATAGCCTGTGCAGGGAGTGTTTTAACCCTGTCCAACTTCCCCGCGCCCAAGTATTGTGACAAAATTGCGGAAATAGCGCTACGGGTTTGACCTAAAATCCATATCAACATAGACAAAAACGCGCCCACTATACCCGCTGCTGCCAAGGACTCCATCCCATCTTGAGGTATGTTGCCCACAATGGCAGTATCGGTAATGGATAGTAATGGTTCCGCAATACCTGCTATGGTAGCAGGAATGGCAAGATTATTAATAGTTTTAAAATTTATAACTGTCTTCAAAAAGGAATGTTTTACAATATTAGTTCGTAACAATGAAAGGGAAATTGACTCTGTTTGGGGAAATAAATATCCCCAACGGTTTTGTAACCTCTAGCCGAATAGAATTTATTGTTGCGGCTATTTTTGCTAAAAGTATCAAGCCTTACGGATATATAACCCGCTTTCCGGGCATATTCCTCCGCAAAATCCATTAATTTCACAGCATGCCCTTTTTTTTGTTCATCTGGATGAACGGCCAACCGATGAATATAAATATTCCTTCCATTCGGAGTTAACCAGTTAATTGGATAATATTCAGAATCCATTAAGGTGGAGATAACTACTGATCCAATTAATTTTCCCTTTTCTTCCAAAACATAAAGTTCCTTTCGAGTAACATCCAACCAGAAAGCCTCTTGTGAAGGGTAATTTTCGTTCCATTGATAAATGCCCTGTTCTATCATATTATTGGCGCAGGCCTTGGTAATATTAAGAATGTCGGGAATTTCCAATATCTTTGCCAATCGAATCATGCACGGTTAATTTTAATTTGTAAATTTATGCTATTCATGAAGACATGAAGACTCGTGTCATGTAAGGGCACAACCATTTTATTAACATTAACCAAAATTTTTATAACGCCATGTCTGACCAACAAACTAGTATAGGTGTTAAAAGCAATTATAACTAAACTTATGAAATAAGCCATAACGATTTTGGATACCAACCGAAATAATTAATATGGCGAATTACTCCCGATAGGTATCGGGATGACCAATAATCAAATAAAAATAAGCAGATGAAAAATATCCTAGTTCCCATTGGAACCTCTGAAAATGCACACGAAACATTACAATACGCGGTGGACTTCGCGACCGAATTTGGTTCCAATATTTTTGTAATGGAAGTATTTAGTGTCAGTGCCAGTGCCAGTACTTTGGCGAACATCAGGGAAAAACTTGCTGAAAGCAGTAAGGAACATATAAAGGCAGTCATTGAAAAGGTGGATTCCAAAAATGTAACTATTAAAATGGCCACTTATAATGGAGACATAGTAGATGGATTAAAAGACATTGACAAGGATTTAGGGATAGATCTAATAATTTTGGCTCCAAGAAGTAACGACATACAAGAGGAATTGTACCTAGGGCATACTTCTGGGAAAATTGTAAAACAAACAGACATACCCACTCTTATTGTACCAAAGGGGACTGTTTTTAAACCGTTTAAAACAGTATTGACAGCCTTTAAATCTGGCGTATTAAAGCAGAAAAGCATTTTATATCCTTTGATAGAAATTAAGAAGAAGTTTGAGTCCAAGGTTAGTCTCTTATTTGTAAAAACGCCAGGCTACACCAAGGAAGACCTCAAAATAAATATGTCATTAATGGGATTGAGTTCAGAACTTATCCAATCTGAAAATCCTTCTACATATTTAGGGGTATTACAGCATTTTGAAGCAAAACACCCAGACTTACTTTGTGTTTTTAGGAGAAAAAGAGGTTTCTTTAAAAAACTATGGGAAAAGAACACGATTCCCAAATCGGAATTCTACGCTCCAGTCCCCGTTTTGGTGCTAAGTGTGAAAAAAGATTAAAATATTGGAATAAGCTTAAATTGTACTTTGATAGTGTCAGAAAAAGTATTTTCTTTGCGGCAGCCAAATTTGGGGGATTAGCTCAGCTGGCTAGAGCGCTTGCCTGGCAGGCAAGAGGTCACCGGTTCGACTCCGGTATTCTCCACGGTTAAAGCCCATATACATAATGTTTATGGGCTTTTTTATTTTTGGTTGACAATCGAGTTGATAATTTTTTATAATAAGTGTATTCGAGTTATTTTTAAAATATGATTCACAAACCTAGCGGAGTTCTTATTGTGTAACCATTTTGCATGCTTTCCGCCATTGCCTTAGAATGTTGATATAATGCAGCTTGACTATTTCGAAGAACATTATATTTTTCAATCTTATCGGTCATTGCCGGATTAATTAAAATCCACAAATCCATATCTTTTAAAATATTTTCAATTTGATTTCTATAATAATGCCTAAAACCATCTTCTAACTCCACCTTTCTTAGGGATTCTTGCAATACATAAATACTCCTTATTTGTCCAATCATAGTTTCTATTGGTTCTTTAAGAGTGTCATTAATTTCCATTACCGCGTCTCCTGAATCAACTTTTTTTTGTCCTGGATAAGTCATAATCCTATCCCTATAAGAATTTACGGTTTTAGAAATATATCTAATATAACTATACCCCTCAATCCGGTTATCAGCGTAATAATCATCCCTAATCGAATTAAATAGAACTAATATTGAGTTGAAAGTTTGTTCTTTTTGAATGAGTCTTATTTGTGTATTATGGTCCTTCCTTTGTTGGGCGTTAGCAAATATTTGAGCAGAAAAAGACTTGAATACTAAATAGGCAGCCAAGAGATTCACAAACGGCGAAGTAATACCGCCAATAGTATCACCAATTGGCCCGGAATCTTCAAAACTAAAAAGCGAGCTATATTGAGTTAGAGCAATCGGAGCAACTATTATTAATAGAATAAATACCCCAATAAAAAAATATTCCCATGGCTTAAAAAGGATTATGTCAAATTCCTCCCCATTATTAGCTTTTTCCTTTTCGCTATTTTTTCCTTTCATTATAAATATGTTTTGTCATCGTACTATAATTTAGATTGAATAAATTTATAGGAAAGATAACATTTTAGATAATAAAAAAACCGCTAAACTAATAGCGGTCTTTCACATCAAAATAAATGGACAAACAAAAATTTTAATTCATTCCTTGGGTATTGGTTAACCTTATCGGTATTGCAACGGGTCCGTTTGATTTTGCCGATTCCACGTTGTTTCCTTTATCTCTAATATTAAGATCTATACTACCTTTTACCATGGCATCCCTTGTGGCCTGTCGGCTTTGTTCTGCCCTAACTTCCGGACCGTCCAATGGTTTGCGGCTGTCGTTCACATCCAATTCACCTGACATTTCGCCGATTTTATCCAACCCAATGGATGCCATTTTTCCGACCTTACCGGGCATATTGGATAACAACGTTAATAATTGTTTCATTGGCCATAAAATGTACTTCATTAGGCTTTGGCCAATGTTTTTAAAGAAATCCGTAAAACTGAAATTCTTGAACCATTTCACCAGGTTGTCCCACACCGCGCCGATCATTCCCGTAAACGTTTTCCATTGCTTACCAAACCATGCGGTTATGTCGTCCCAATAATAAAATATAGCAATTACGGCGGCAATGGCGGCCACAATAGCCAAAATTGGCCACAATCCTAAATTTAGGGCCACCCCAAACGCTGTGGTTGCGGTGGTTGCTAACCAGGTGCCCGCGGTGGTTACGGCCATAATTGTTTTGTACGCTCCTAATGCAACGGCATTTTGCCCAATGGCTATGGATGCAGTTGCACTTAAAGCACTATGGACACCTAAAACAATATTATATGCCGCAAACGCGGCCTGTGAACCATACACTAATACTTTTAACGCTCCAAAGGTGCCAATTAAACCCGCGCCAACGGCCACAACCGTTTCCATGTGGTCGGCAACAAAGAATAATGTATTTTGAACCTTACTTAACCCACTCCCGGCGGTTGCTGTTCCTATCAAGACATTATTAAAACTATTCTTTACAGAATCCAAGGCGGTGTTAACCGTTTTAGATGCCGCGGAAAATTCGTTGTTTAAATCAATATTTTGTTTAAACGCTGAATTGGCCAACTTCAACTTTTCTTCCAACAAATTAAAGTTTGTGGCCAATGGAATAATTCCTTTAGACACCGTTTCACCATCCAAACCTAAACCGGACAACGTTTGTTGAACGCTACCCCCTTGAACATTTATATTATTCAGTCCTTTGATCAACGCGGTAAACGCCGCTGTTTTATCCGATGCAAAAATATTTTTGGCTTCTTTAGAGGTCAACCCCATTACCTTAGCGTAGGCCGCCAGTGTTTTACCACCTTTGATTGTCGCGTCCTCTATTCCGCGGAAAACTTTACCAACCGCAGTTCCCGCAGCTTCGGGCCGGACGTCCAAAGATTTTAACGCGGTGGAAATTCCAAGTATTTGGGTCGATTGTAATTTATATGCCGCCGTGGCCCTGGCTACCTCGCTAGCAACTCCCAATATTTCTGATTCCGTCGCGGCCGATGTATTTCCAAGTCCAACCAATGCAGACGCAAACCGATCCACTACCCCGACACCCTCACCGGTAATTGTTAATAATCGAGCAATTGACGCGGCCCCGGCTTCCCCTTGTATATCGCTCGCTTTTTCTAATTTTGATAAGGTGGTTGAAAACTTTAAAATATTGGCGTTTCCTGTTACTCCAAGTTGCCCCGCAACCTGGGCCAATTCCAATAGTTTATCTGACGAAATGCCGCGCAATTTTTTAGATGTCATCAACACTTCATTACTGAACTGTTTTAAATCTCTGCCTATAATGCCGGTTGTTTTGCTAACTCCAACCAATCCCGTTTCGTAGTCCCGGACCCCCCCTATTCCGCTAGCAAATAAGGTCCCCAGGCCAATACCAAGAGTTAATTTGGTAAGATTGCCCAGTTTAGAAAAAGTCCGATTTATTGAATGATCAAACCGCTTTATTGCCGCAATTCCATTGTTTGAAAAATTAC
>NZ_JALKBC010000001.1 GCF_023015865.1 Arenibacter sp. F26102
AAGAAAAGGGCAACGGTCAAGGAAATCACCCTGGATATGGCGAACTCGATGAAGACCATCGCCAAGAAGTGCTTCCCTAAGGCAATACAGGTCACCGATCGCTTCCACGTACAGAAGCTGGCACTGGAAGCCCTTCAGGATATCCGGATCAAGCACAGATGGGACGCCATAGACCTAGAGAACGAACAGATAAAACGGGCAAGGGCAAAGAACGGGACATTCGTCCCAAAAGAATTCAGCAATGGGGACACCAGAAAACAACTCTTGGCCAGAAGTAGGTACCTCCTTTATAAATCGCCCAACAATTGGACCCGGAACCAATCCGAGAGAAGTAAAATATTGTTCGATCAATATCCCGATATAAAAATTGCCTTTGACCTGGTCCAGGGGCTCAGAAACATATTCAATACGGCAACCTCTATACAAACGGCATATACCAAGCTGGCACATTGGTACAAGGACGTGGAAAACACAGGCTTCAGGGCCTTCAATACCATTGCCAACACAATATCCCTCAACTATAGGTCTATCCTCAATTATTTTATAAACAGGAGCACCAATGCTTCGGCAGAATCATTCAATGCAAAAATAAAAGCCTTTAGGGCTCAATTCAGAGGAGTCAAAAACATAGAATTCTTCCTTTATAGATTAACTACAATATTTGCATAAACACAACAATTGTTCTTGATCCTATACTATTCTCCCCAAAACCCTATGTTTACTGGGCTAAAAAGAAAAAGTCCAACCTAAATTAATAAGTTGGACTTATGGTCTGGTGGTCCCACCTGGACCCCTTATATCTTGATGCTATTTTATCATATTTTATTGTATACTAGGCTTTTAACCCCTATACACAGTAACTTTATACACAACCCGCAACAAGCCAAAAACAAACCAAATTAAAATTATTCGTCCCCTTATTCGTCCCCTAACTTAGTTTTTTACATATATTTGCTTCATGGCAAAAGCGAAATTTATACTCAAAGAACCTTCTTCAAAAATAGAAACATTAGTCTATATGTTTTACAATTATCAATACAAGAGGTTTAAATATTCGACAGGGGAAAAGATAAATCCAAAGTTTTGGAATCCTAAAGCGCAAAGAGCAAAAGAGTCTAAACAATTCATAGAATATCCCGAATTTAATTCCCGTTTGGATAAATTAGAAAATGGCATGAATAATGCCTTTCGAAGATTACTTAATGACGGGATACAGCCTAATAACGAAATCCTAAAAAAGGCTCTTGAAGCTGAATTATCAGGTAACATTCTACAGGGTAATAAAAAGACCTTTTTTGATTTTGTTGAGGGCTACATAGAAGAGAGCAAATTAAACAAGAAATCAGGTACAATTAAAGTCTACAATACCATTTTCAAGTATCTAAAAGAATATGCTATAAAAATAAACAAGAGTGTAGATTTTGAATCTATCACATTGGAGTTTTATAATCAGTATACAGCATATTTGTCAGTTGATTCCAATCTTTCCGCCAACACCGTTGGCAAGCATATAAAGACAATTAAATCATTTATGAACGAAGCTACTGAAAGAGGTTATAATCAAAACCTAGAATTCAAGAAGCGAAAATTTAAAACCTTAAGGGAAGAAGCGGACACTATTTATTTAAATATTGAAGAATTAAAGCGAATGGAAAAAATAAATTTATCTTCTAGCCCTAGATTAGAAAAAGTTAGGGATTTATTTCTAATTGGCTGTTATACTGGCTTGCGTTTTTCTGATTTTACACAGATTAAACCCGAAAATATTGTTTCAGATAAATCTATGCTCCAAATTAGAACACAAAAGACTGGAGAACGAGTTTCAATTCCACTTCACCAAACTGTAAAAAACATCCTGAAAAAATACAATAATAATCTTCCTAGTGCGTATACTAATCAGGTTATGAACAAATATCTTAAAGACGTCGCTAGTTTAGCACAATTAAAGGATGAAGTAGAAACAACCATTACCAAAGGTGGTGTTATGAAAAAAGAAGCTGTAAAAAAGTTCAACTTAGTTACAACTCATACAGCGCGGAGAAGTTTTGCTACCAATTTATTTTTGGCAGATATTCCCGCAATTTCCATCATGAAGATTACAGGACATAAAACAGAACGTTCCTTTATGCAATATATCCGGGTAACTCAAGAACAAAACGCAGATAAATTATTAAACCATCCATTTTTCAACTAATGCAAGAAGAAACCGAAAATTATTTTATAGAGGCTTTTGAAGAAAGATTAACCGAAGTAAAACACACTAAATATTTGATTAAAAATGAGATTAATCAAATTGAAGTCTTTACAAGCGATGGGCGCGATTTCAAGCCATTTGATAAAGACTATAATTATGATACAAGTTGTTTTTCCGATGTTGTGGACTTTGGAAATCGTGTTTCCTTTAATAATTATTTCCATCAATATTTAATGCACGGGGAATGTGAGCTTGGAATAATGGGAGTAACTGAAGAAAACGAACTTGTACCAATTGATATTGATGATGATGAACCTCTAATTGCCGTAATGAAAGAAGCTATTCTATTCGCCCAATATTATGAATGGCTAATTAATCTACAATCTGCCCAAACCAAAAAACCTGCAAAAGAACCACTATCCCAAAAAGAAAAATTATTGGCACTCCATTATTTAAAAATTGACTTTGGGGAAAATCAAAATAATAAAAACATGGCCAAAGTCCTTTCTCTTATTTTAGGACTGGGTGAAGAAAACATTAGAAAGAACCTATCTTATGTATCTGCTGGCAAAAATGAAGTTAGAACCGAAAACAATTTAAAAAAAGTTCTCCAATTATTTAAAAACGAGGGATTTAACGACCTTGCAACAACAATTAACCAAGACATAGAGAAAATAAAGAAATAAGGTTGTGGCTACCCCACTAACTACCACAGGTAATCATAAAATCATATTTGCGCCATTGTTTAATAAAATAGAATTAAATCATGGCAAAATTAATGTTGAGTACTTTGGAGCTTTCCGACATCAAAAAAGTTGTTGAGGAAGTTATTGAAAACAAGTTAAAGAACTTGAACCCACAACCTGAAAAGGAAGGGCTAAAACTCTTATCAAGAAAAGATACGGCAAAACTTCTCTGTATCTCCTTACCAACACTTCACGAATGGACAAAAACTGGGATAGTTAAAGCTCACAGAATAGGGAATAGAATTCTCTATAAACTGGAAGAGGTCAACGGTGCTTTGAACATGATTCAAACATCCAAAAAAGAAAGGGGGCTATCATGTTAAAAAAGAAAAATGATTACTCCGCTATCGTATTTTTTGAAGAAGGAACCAAGCCAAAAAAATGGCAATATGTCCACAAATTGAACGGCTTTTCAATGTTCCTAAAAAAGAGCCATCCCAATTGGCAATATATGAACGTCTACAATAGAAGAACTGGCAGTTTTATGCGCAGATTCCAAAGGGATAGCTTCATTCCGCCGTTCATCACAGAATAGTTTCTTTTTTTTAACCTTTAAAACAACGCACCTTCAATTAGAACCTTTAATAATTAACCTTTTAATGGTTTTAATTAATGTACAACGATTCAGATTATGATAGTAAAGAATACATACGGAACAAGCGTAGCTTTTTCCACTAGGCAATTTGGGGTAGTTCCCAAGGATGAATTTTCAGGCTCTGCGCTTCAACGCAAAAAAAAAGAACCCGAAAAGGATAAGCCCAGGCCCAAGCCAAAAAAGGATGATGGCAAAATAAAACTGCGGTCCCTCTCTAGGCGGTCCAAGCAAAAAATCAGGAAGAAAATAACCTGCTTTGCACGATGCTATAAACGATTAAGTTTTGTTACCCTCACCTTTCTGAACAAGGTAGAGGACAAACAAGCGGTCGATGTCCTTAGAAAATTCTTGGACAACGTTAAAAAACGTAGTACCGATTTTCAATATGTGTGGGTAGCGGAAAGACAGACCAAAAACGCAGAATTCGAGGGCAATGTTCATTTCCATATCATCACCAATAAATATTGGAAAATAGATAAATGGTGGAACTACTGGCTGGACTTGCAAAAAAAGAACGGGATAGAACCTAGGGAAAAAGAATTCAAGCCCTCTAGCGCATTTGATGTAAAACAATTAAATTCCAGTAACATCAGGTCAATCGCATCTTACGTAACAAAGTACGTTACAAAGAACAATGCAAAATTTAAATGTCAGGTCTGGAACTGTTCTAGGCGCGTTTCTGAACTGTATACAGACTTTTACACTACTACGGAGTTTACGGACCAATTTAAGCGCCTAAAAGCCGTAATAAAGGAGACTGTGATTATTGGGGAAAGAAACCAACCCGCCCTAAACATAAAAATGATTGACCTGAACAGACAAACTTTGCCCCTTTATAAAAGATTGGACGATAAAAACAAAGCAATAAAATAACACTATGAAACATATAAATTTTACAATAAAAAACGAATTCGGAGAACCAACAAGCTACAAAGCCAATAGCAAAATTATTAAAGGGCTTCATATAACTACGGACTCCTCAAAAGTTCAGCATAATTGCGACAACCTGAAAATTATAGTGAGTAGGCCAAATTTAAAATTAGGGATATTTGATAACGTTAAAGTTACCGTAATAGGGGAAATTTGCATACTTACAATATTAGAATTGGGCAATACGCAAAGTCAATTTTTAATTCAAAAAGACTTAGATATAAACAAATTAAAATGGTCGGTTTCTAAAAAACTAAATGGCTATTATCATAACGCTATTGAAAAAGCGTATGTAACTATGATGATATTTAATTTTAATAACCGTTTAACTTCAAGTTAAATAAGTTGTGGTTTCAAGATATCTATGGCATCATGAAACTTTAAGTTGCTTTTGGAAAAGTAAGTTTTCTGCATCAGCATACCCTTGGTTGTTATAATACTTTATGAAATATTGTATATGTTTGTATAAACTCGTTTGTAATGAATAATATTGACGCAATTCCTTTAAATAAATTACTTTTAGATAAGGAAAACCCTAGGATTCATCAAAACATATCAAACCACATTACTCAAGTTAGCCTTGCTGAATTCATATATGATAATTTTGGTATAAGTGACCTGAAAGATTCAATCCTAAAAAACGGCTACTTCCCTGTTGAGCCAATGGTCGCGATTCCGGCTAATGATGGTGAAGGAAATTTTATTGTTGTAGAAGGAAATCGAAGGCTAACCACAATAAAAATATTGTGTGATGAAGAATACAGGAATAAGTGTATTTCACAGGGAAGAAGAGAAGATTATACAGCCTCAGCAAAACTAATCAAAAGCCTTCAAGCAATTCCCGTCGTTGTAGCTGCGAATAGGGCTAGTGTTACGGCATATTTAGGAGTTAGGCATTTAGGAGGTGTTGTTCGCTGGGAGCCTCTTGCGCAATCAAAATACGTTTATAAACAGATTTTATTAAAAAAAGAAAGTATTGTAAACGGTACAGTAACAGATGCCATTTCAGCATTTGTTGACGAAACAAATAATAAAAGGTCAGATGTCTTAAACCATTTTTACAAATATTGCATATATAAGGACATGCAAGAAATTATAGAGGCTGACCCAAGAATAGAGGCTTCAATTGACAATAAGTTTTCACTTCTTGAAGTGGCACTTGGCAAAACAGGAAGAGGACCTGTCGCAGATTATATAGGTATTTCTAGCTATGCAAGATTAGACCCCGAAGACTACGAGAATATCATACCCGAGAATAAAGAAAATGAAATTAAAAACATCATAATTTGGGTTTTTTCTGTAAATCCACCAATAAAAGAAAGTAGGGAAATCAATAAATATCTTAAACCTATTTTAAGTAGTATTACTTCTACAAAGGCTTTTGAATCAGGTGAGGATAAAGACACCGCCCTTTTACTGTCCGACTCTTATGATAATATCGTTAGGAACTCAAGTTCTGCCGTGCACAAATCTCTGACTCATATCCAACAAAATTGGTCAAAAACTCAATCTGACAATAGAGAAGATTTACTTAGAATATATAAAGCCAACGTTATTGATAAAGTAGAGAGCACTAATATAGCTGTTGATTACAAATAGATATTGTATGGATAGTCCTATTGATGTTATAGAAAACAGAATATCACTCCTAGATTCAATTATTGTTTTTGAAGATATAATTGATGAATATTTGAGTGAAACGTATACGGATGAAGAAATACAAGAAATGGATATTTTGAGCTTTAGAAAGCGTCAATTAGATTCTCTTCAATATAGATTCGCTGAATTATACAATCTAAATGTTTTAAGTCCTCAAAACGGATTTAGTATTTTACAAGTAAAGGATAATGTAGACCTGAATATAAAGAAATATATACACAGGTTTTTATCTTACAAATCGGTAACTGGCGGTAGTAATGCAAATGCAGATGGTTCAGCTGAACTATTTGAAGATATTTCTGCAAACGCTGTGAAGAATTTTTTAGGTGATGGGTCGAAAGTAATTATGGTTGGTGAAGGAAGATCAAATCTTACCATAGAGCGATTAAATGAAATCTCCAATCTAATTGTTGAAAAGCCAGGCGTTTATCACAATCTTCCAGGTAGGGCAAAGGATGATGG
The DNA here is from genome assembly GCF_023015865.1 of Arenibacter sp. F26102. GTDB lineage: Bacteria > Bacteroidota > Bacteroidia > Flavobacteriales > Flavobacteriaceae > Arenibacter. The sequence continues at coordinate 6,587 of NZ_JALKBC010000001.1, forward strand.
GGTTGATTTCATTGTATACAAGCCTCTAGATATAAGGAATACAGGCAATTTAATAATTTTAGGGCAAGCTTGTGTTGGAAAGCATTTCGAGGAGAAAAAAGTAATACATCAAAGGTGGCAAGATGAGTATATTACTTTTGCCATTAAGCCTCCAACGACGTTATTAAGCGTGGTTTATTTTTTAGAATCTGATAAATTGAGGTCTGTGCATTCAGAATTTGGAAATTCAATAGTTTTTGATAGAGGACGCATTTTGAAGTTTTATGATATCTCGGATGACCTACTAAATACTCGGATAATAGATTTTGTAATAGCAAATATAAATGACTGAAAAAAAGTTGAAGTTTATTGACCTATTTGCGGGGATTGGTGCTTTTCACATTTCCCTGGAAAAACTTGGACATAAGTGTGTCTTTGCATCAGAATTAAGTTATGATTTAAGGTCTTTATATAAAGAAAATTATGGTATTGATTGCCAGGGTGACATAACTAAAATAAGTATTGAAAGCATCCCTAATCATGACGTATTGTGTGCTGGATTTCCGTGCCAGACATTTTCTAAAGCAGGGAATCAAAATGGAATGAAAGAGGCTAGAGGTAAACTTTTTGATGAAATATTAAAAATTTTAAGCTACCACAAACCTAGATATTTTATTTTAGAAAATGTTAGAAATTTATTAATGCATGATTCTGGTAATACTTGGAATTATATATCACATAAATTAGACGAATTAGGATATTTTTTTGATAAAAGAATTCTTTCACCACATCTAATAAATATTCCGCAACACAGGGAACGTATCTTTATTGTTGGAAGTCTGAAATCAATTGATATTGAGGAAATGCAATGGCCTCCAAAAGAAGATTATGTAAATTCTGTAGATTCAATATTGAATAATGACGAAATTGACTCAAATTTAGAGTTAGAAAAAATAAATGTATTAAATACATGGGGTGAGTTTTTAAATGAACTGCCTAAAGATGTTGAGCCATATAGACCTTTATGGTCTATGGAATTTGGTGCAAACTACCCCTTAGACGTTGAATGGGAATCTTTGCCATTAAATGAATGGCATAAATATAAAGGAATGTATGGGTATCCACTAAAAAGTTGCGATAGCTTGGAACTAGTGTTTGAAAAATTGCCCAACTATGTTAAAACTCAAAAAGGTATTCCCCCTACTTGGAAACAAAAATTTATTTACAATAACAGAACATTCTATAAAGAGAATAAAAAATTTATTTCTAAAACAACTTTAAATAAGATTAAAGATTTTAAATTAGAAAGTTGGAAAAAATTCGAATGGAATTGCCCAGGCACCCAACGTATATTCTATGATAAACTAATTCAATTTAGAGGTTCTGGTGTTAGAATTAAGAAGAATAATTATCTGCCATCATTAGTAACTGTTTCAACTCAAATTCCAATTATCGGAAAATATATGAGATATATTCTTCCAGAAGAAGGAGCTAGAGTTCAATCACTTCCTGAACAAATAAAATTACCAGAAACTAAAACTGCCTCTTTTCGAGTTTTAGGTAATATGGTCAATGTTGAATTGGTTTATAGAGTTGCTTTTCAATTATTAAAGAACTACAATAAAGTACCTACAGAGGAAACAATTGATATATTTGAAGAAGTATAAAATAAAATTATCGTCCCCTAATTCGTCCCCTAAAAAGAAAAAAGCCCCGTAAACTTAGTGTTTACAGGGCTTATCAAGCGTTTTCCGTGGTCCCACCTGGGCTCGAACCAGGGACCACCTGATTATGAGTCAGGTGCTCTAACCAACTGAGCTATAGGACCGTTTTAGTACTCTAACCTCCCGATAACTATCGGGATGAGCTATAGGACCATTTCCTTTTTTGCTTCTGCCTTCAAATACGCTTATCTGAAAAAGCAATCGGGAACCGCAAATTGCGGATGCAATATTACTACTTATTTTCCAACACTGCAAACAAAATTACAAGCTTAATTGGGCTTAATTATACACTACCTCCGCAAATATCATTCCGTACCGCTTTGGGGAGTTGCCAAAAGATCTTCCTGGCAAAGCTCTATCAGCACCCCATTGGTACCCTTGGGATGTAAAAAGGCCACCAATTTATTGTCGGCACCCTTTTTGGGAGTTGCGTTTAAAATGGTAAATCCCTCCTTGGCCAAACGCTCTATCTCAGCTTCTATATCGTCTACAGCAAACGCAATATGGTGTACCCCCTCTCCCCTTTTCTGCAAAAATTTTGCTATGGGGCTATCCTCATCTGTCGCTTGTAATAACTCTATCTTATTTGGACCTGCCTTAAAAAAGGACGTTTTAACTCCCTCTGAAGCCACCTCTTCAATTTTATAATGTGGCACACCCAGTATTTTTTCAAACAAAGCATTGGATGCTTCCAGATCATGTACCGCTATTCCCAGATGTTCAATTTTGTTCATTTTTACCATATTTAACCTTTACCAATATATTTGGGTCTTGGCTATTTTCGCCGCCTCCCCATCAATTAATTGGATAGCCTAAAGGGCTTGCCCACCCCCTACCTCAAAAATACTACATTCCACATAATCCAAGGCTAATCCGGTCCCAATCATAGAATCTATATAAATATATCGTATTTTTGCCCTATGGAAACACAACGACAGAAGAAAATAGGCGGGGTAATACAAAAAGATATCGCGGATATTTTACAACGTGCGGCAACCGATGGTGGACTAAAAGGTACGCTTCTTTCCGTATCCAAGGTATCGGTCACCTCTGACCTTTCCATTGCCAAAATATATGTGAGCATATTTCCTGCTACCAAAGGCAAGGAATTAATGGAAGGAATTAAATCCAACCAGCCCATGATCAAGCACGAACTGGCTCAACGTACTAGGCATCAGTTAAGAAGGGTTCCAGAACTTTTATTCTTTTTGGATGATTCCTTGGAATATATAGACGGCATTGAAAAATCGCTTAAGGGCGAAGAAAATCCTGTTAAGAATCCTGACCTGTTGGAGAAAAGGAAAAAATCATAAGATTGAACTTCCCTTTATACATAGCAAAGCGGTACTTACGTTCCAAGAGTAGCCAAAATGCCGTAAACATCATCAATTTTATTACTTTTCTGGTCATCGTTATTGGATCGGCAGCCTTATTTATTGTGCTCTCCGGTTTTGCGGGACTGAAAACCTTTAGCCTTTCCTATACCAACATGGTTGATCCAGATCTAAAGGCTTTACCACTAACTGGTAAATTCTTTAGCGTTTCGGAATCCCAGGACAAAGAACTTCAGCAACTACAGGGTGTTGTTGCCTATTCCAAGGAAATTGAGGAAAAGGTATACCTGACCCACGACCAAAAAGCACATATTGCCTATATAAAAGGAATAGATTCAACCTTTATAAAAACCACACCTATTGATAGTAGCCTGTATTTTTACGGAGATTGGGCCATAAACGGATTACAAGGGGTTGCCGGACAAGGAATCGTTAATCTTTTGGGATTGAGCATCAATAATTTTAGAAGTCCACTAATTATTCGTGTTCCTAAACCAGGTAAGGGACTCCTAGGACAGCGCCTATTAAAGGACAGCTATAATGAAACCTCTCTTATCATAAGTGGCATATATCAAATTGAAGAGGAGTTAGATCGAAAATATATTTTTGCGGATCTGCCATTGGTCCGGGCTTTACTGGAAAAAGATAGTACCCAGATATCCGGCATAAACTTTAAATTGAACAATGATGCCAATATTCCTGATCTGAGGCAACAAATCGAAGCTATTTTTTCTGGTCAAATAATTCTCAAGGATCGCCGGGAATTGAATAGTACCCTTCACCGGATGTTAAATACGGAGAATCTGGCCACCTATCTCATCTTTACACTTGTACTTATCATTGCCCTATTTAATGTGGTAGGTGCCATTATTATGATGATTTTGGACAAACAGCAAAACTCCAAGACCTTGTATAATTTGGGTACGACCATAAAGTCTCTTAGAAAAATATATTTTGTACAAGGTATTTTGGTAACAGGACTGGGCGGCCTTATTGGCGTGTTTCTGGGTTCCTTGTTAATATGGTCACAATTGGCCTTTGGATGGTTAAAAATAACGCCTAGCTTGTCCTATCCTGTAGAATACGGATTGATCAACGTATTTATTGTTTTGGCCACTATTATTGTATTGGGGATAATTGCTTCCCTGATTGCCAGTAGTAGAATCAATAAAAAATTAATAGCACATTAAACCATAAATTCGAAATCGCCGAATTTTTCCATAACCTCATCAAAAGCTTCAAACACATCAACTGAATGATCACTGGTGACCATTTTCATGCGGTACTCCTTAAAATTGGGAATTCCCTTGAAATAGTTGGTATAATGCCTTCGGGTTTCAAAAACGCCCAATTGCTCCCCTTTCCAATCTATGGCCATTTGTAAATGCCTACGGGCTGCCTGTACTCGTTCCTCCATAGTTGGAGGGGCGGCATGGGTCCCTGTTTTAAAATAATGCTTCACCTCTTTGAAGAACCAAGGATATCCAATGCTAGCACGACCTATCATGGCTCCGTCCAATCCGTATTCATCCCTCATTTTCATGGCCATTTCAGGAGTATCCACGTCACCATTTCCAAAAACCGGAATATGCATGCGTTGGTTGTTCTTTACCTCAGCAATAGGCCTCCAATCGGCTTCCCCCTTGTACATTTGTACCCTGGTTCTCCCATGAATGGATATGGCCTTGCAGCCAACATCCTGTAAGCGTTCCGCTACTTCCACAATTTTAATGGAATCGGAATCCCATCCCAAACGGGTTTTTACCGTAATTGGCAGCTTGGTATGTTCTACCATGGCCTTGGTCAGCGATACCATTAAGTCGATATCCTTCAGGATGCCGGCTCCAGCTCCTTTGCTCACCACTTTTTTTACAGGACATCCAAAATTGATATCGATAATATCGGGCCCTGACTTTTCCACGATCTCTACAGACTGTAACATGGAGTCTAGGTTGGCCCCAAAAATTTGTATCCCCACCGGACGTTCCTTTTCATAAATATCCAATTTCATGACGCTTTTGGCGGCATCACGAATAAGGCCTTCCGAAGAGATAAATTCGGTATACACCACATCTGCTCCCTGCTCCTTGCACAAGGCGCGGAAGGGTGGGTCACTAACATCTTCCATTGGTGCAAGCAACAATGGGAAATCCGGTAATTGAATGTCTCCTATTTTAGGCACAGTATATATCCTTTAAATTTTGGGACTGCAAAACTACTGAAAAAATCGCTAATCCAATATTAGGAAGCTGAAAATCAGTATTTAGTATTAAGATATTAGGCAATTGCAATCAAGAAAGAATTATGAACAGTAAGCAATGGCAGCGGGCAAATTCCAAAATAGACTATGGTTAAAGAACTACTGATTAAGCCCCGTAGAAAACTAATTCCTTTAAATTTAATGTTGGGCGTTCCCCTAATGGGTCGCTCTTTCCACTATATCTTTTTTGGTCGCAACCCTGTTTGTTCCGGTTTAGATTATTATCCACTCTAGGATTTGGGAAACCTTGCGGGACAAGGCAATAAAACGCCAAAAAAGGATACCGCTGCAATAGCTAACGCAAAAATCAGTTTTAATTACAAAACCCCGGGTTTTAATATGAGCCAAAAATCTGCCTTCTACCCTTCGGATAGGGCTTAGGGAGGGGAATAGAAAAAGGTTCAAGCAGGTTGTTACAAAAAATATATCACCTTTAAGGAACCATTAACCTATAGGACTTTTATATAGAGTATCTTTGCCGGTCCAAAAATGAATAAATAATTCTACAATGAAAGGGCAAACCAATGTTAGTTTATCTGATAAATGGGCCAAAAAATTAAATATTGATGTTGTTGTAATAATATTGGGAATCCTTTTTATTGCAGCTAATTTGCGGGCTCCTATCACTTCGGTAGGACCGGTAATCACAGAAATATCCGAAAACCTAAATCTTTCACCTGCCTTTATCGGACTGCTTACGGCCATACCACTAATTTCCTTTGCGGTACTATCGGCCTTTGCCCCTAAGGTAGCTAGGAAAACAGGTTTGGAAAGACTACTGCTATATTCCCTATTGGTCTTGGCCATAGGATTGTTTATCCGTTCCGTAGGAAATGTTCCTTTGCTATTTACAGGAGCGGCCCTGATAGGGGCTGCCATTACCATGGCTAACGTACTGATGCCCGCTTACATAAAAAAGATGTTTCCTAACAAGGTAGGCCTTGTTACGGGCATGTATTTGGTTTCCATGAACTTTACCTCCGCCTTGGCCGCTGGCTTTAGTATCCGTATCGGGCAAGCTAGTGGAATGGGCTGGCAAGGTTCTATAGGTGTTTGGGGAGTATTGGCCGTGATATCCTTATTTATTTGGTATCCCCAGGTCAAAAATTCCCCTACAGTCGCTGTAGCAAGCAAGAAGACTTCCACTAAATCTCTTTGGAAGTCCGGATTGGCGTGGAATATAGCCGTATTTATGGGGCTTCAGTCTCTATTGTTCTTTAGTTTGGCCGCCTGGCTTCCCGCTGTTCTACAAAGTTGGGGAATGGCTGCAAGTCGTTCTGGATGGATGCTCTCATTTATACAAATGGCCCAATTGCCCATTATGCTCATTGGTCCCATCCTAGCGGCAAGAATGAAAGACCAGGTTATTTTGGTTTGGGTCTCCTTTACTTTACTGATTCTAGGATTGGCAGGTATTATTTTTGGAAAGACCAGCTTTATTATTCCTTCCGTAATCATTATCGGGATTTCCCTTGGTCTGGCCTTTGCCCTGGCCATGATGTTTATGGTACTGCGTACCAGGACCACCTCCGAATCGGCCGAGCTCTCTGGCATGTCGCAAACAGTAGGGTATATTATAGCAGCATGTGGACCTCCCCTATTTGGTGCGCTCTTTAGCCTTACAGGCAATTGGCATGTACCTTTGGCGTTATTGGTGGTATCGGCTATTGCTTTGTTCTTTGTAGGATTAAACTCCGCAAGGAACCGCTATATATAAGAATAGCAGAAAGGAAGTTTCGTGGAAAAACAGTAGGGTTTATAGAAAGTATGGATTGAGGTCGGATTATTATAGTCGATCCCGTTCATCCGTATCCTTGGATTTATAATTGTCCCGAATCTTCATATTGCCAAAATTATATCTAAATCCAAGGGAAAATATTCTTCCATTCGGCCTGTAAATCGATATATTATCCTGGTTGCCATATTTACGGGTATTTTTTAGTTTAAACTGCTTAAAAATATCGGTCAATCCCATAGTTATGGTTCCTTTTTTCCCCCAAATATTCTTTTTTAGCGAAATCCCCCATTCATTGTAGTATTCCTGTCTGGAATTCCCAATAACTATCGGGGAAACATAGGAATAGTTAAGGCTGGCAGTTAAAGATCGGTCTTCCAGAAGGGTAAAATTATTGTTGAACTGCAACAAGAGGGTCCACAGTCCTTGATCCAAGGATTGTAGTGATAGAATATCGGTAAAGCGCTCTGTCCCGTAATAGTATGAGGAAAGGAAATAGGTATCCCAAGAATTCGTTATCTCTTTCCTATAAATAAAATCCAGTCCATAGGCCAATTCCCTATCCGTATTGTCCGTTATAAATCTCAGAAGTTTGCTTTCATTGTCCTGAAAGGTCAACAGTCTCATAACATTCCTATGATATCTATAAAAAAGCTCAAAGGTGTAATCCCTGTTATAGGTATAGGACATTATTACAGAATTCTTAAAGGAAGGCTGAAGGTTTACATTGCCCTCCACCACCGAATTATTACTTTGAAATACCTGAAAAGGATTAATCTTATTGTAACTGGGCCTAATGATACTTCTTTTGTAGCTAGCCCCGAATCTATGTTTTCTGTTCGGGTTAAATTGAAGAAATAAGGTAGGAAACAATTCCAAATAATGATTCTGAATCTTGTTCGTACTATTGCTGAAATCCCCTTGTGTTTCAGTATACTCGGCCCTTATTCCAGATTTCATGGTCCAATTGTTCCAATTGGCATCAAAGCTGGCGTAGCCGGCAAAAATTTCTTCATCGTAAAAAAATGTACCATCCTCTGTAGGTTCTATGCCTTCCTGATCTCGGTTAAAACCTTCCTGGGCAATATAACTTTCGGAGTCAATAAGTGCATATTTTATACCGGATTCAAAATTGGCATTTTCTCCTATGGGTGACGAATAATCTACTTGAACACTAAATAATTTGGTATGCTGCTGATTAAAGGTGCTAAAGTCGTTCTCTCCTACTGTGGTCCCGGTCCCATCATAAAAATCGGTTTCCAAAGCTTGGTTTTTATCGTAGTCGTAGTAGGTGAAATGTGAATTAACCCCCAATTTAGACCCGAAATCATTGAATTTATGTACATAATCCAAATAAAAGGCGGCGTTGATCGCTTCAAACTTGGCATCGTTCACAGTTAAAAAACCAGAAGTACTGCCATTATTGGCATCCTGTATTTTAGTATCGGAAAAATCTCTGGTCAAATAAGATGGAGTAAAGGTACTTATGGAAGAAAAACTGAGGGTATTATTGTCGTCTATGGCATAATCCAAAAAAGCGCTGGTATTGTGTTTCCTGCTTCTGTAGATAACCTCCAAGTCAGAAGTCCAGGTTTCCGTAATTTGGCCATCCTCCATAAAATTGGTGATATCCGTATAATTCGTTAATATCTTGTTCTGGGCATAACTATAATTAAATGAGGCCTCTAACCGCCTACTTTTAAAATAGTGACTGGTACCAAGCATTTGACGCGGAAATACACCTTGGCTATATCTGTTATATACGGCACCATTATACCCGGCTATTAAATTCTTTTTCATTTTAATATTGATCAAGGTACCACCCTCGGCATCATATTTTGCTGGTGGTGTAGTAATGACCTCAATAGATTGCACTCCCTTGGCTGAGGTACCACTTAGAAGATTTAGTACATCTTCAGGTGGTAGATTTACCTTTTTATCGTTGATCATTATTTGTACCCCACCTTCACCCTTTACCGTAATCTCATCATTCTTTACAAATACGGTTGGGGTACTCTTTAGAACATCCCAAATATCGGAATCGGAAAGCGCCGTATTTTCTATATTAAATACCAAACGATCCACCTTTTGTTCCAAGGTCGGCTTTTTGGAGATTACTACCACCTCATTTAATTCCTGCCCAATGGCATCTATAAAGAAGGTATCAACCATTAAATCAGAATTAACATCCACCAATTTGTAGCTAGAATAGTTCCCTATATAACTGGCCCGAATTAAGTATTGGTTGTGGATTACGTTATCGAAATAAAAAAAACCTTTTTCGTCAGAAGCGGCACCCTTGACAAAACTGGTATCCGATACTTTATAAAGCAGTATATTTGCAAAGGCAACATCTGCTCCGTCAGTTTGCTTAACATGTCCTGAAACCTTGTATTCCTGACCCGTAGCAGGGATGCTTAATAGAAGAAGGAATAAGGTAGAAACCTTTGACATTGTCACAAACGGCGGCATATTCGTTATAAAAATTTTAAAGTTAACTTTTTATTAACTACCCACAATGTTTTCTCTAAACTTTGTAGTAAAAATCTACCAACCGGGAATTAGCCTCTAGAAATTCCCTATAGTTAGCTACCAAATTGAATCCCAGCCCTTGCATATAAACGAGACTGGAGATTTTTACTTTAAAAATCATGGATAAAACCTATCTTTGCAGTTGCTTTGGTTTGCAATGATGGTTCATTGGAGCGCAAATCATGGAAAATGGGAAACTGAATTGCCTTTGGCATCTATTTATTTTGTTAAGGGAATTTCAGTCCAAGTAAATACAGCATAAATGAAAAACATAAGGAATTTCTGCATTATTGCACATATTGATCACGGTAAAAGTACATTGGCGGATAGGTTATTGGAATTTACCGGTTCGGTGACAGATCGCGAAAAGCAAGACCAGTTATTGGATAGCATGGATCTTGAACGGGAGCGTGGAATTACCATTAAGAGCCACGCCATCCAAATGGATTATGAATATAATGGCGAAAAATATGTACTTAATCTTATAGATACTCCGGGACACGTGGATTTTTCCTATGAAGTATCGCGATCCATAGCCGCCTGCGAAGGAGCCTTATTAATAGTGGATGCCGCGCAGAGCATCCAAGCCCAGACCATTTCCAATCTTTATTTGGCTTTGGAAAATGATTTGGAGATTATTCCCGTTTTAAATAAAGTAGACCTACCAAGTGCCAACCCAGAAGAGGTTACCGATGATATAGTTGATTTATTAGGTTGCAAGCCAGAGGACGTTATCCCAGCAAGTGCTAAAACTGGCTTGGGTATACAGGAAATTTTGACCGCCATTATAGAACGCATTCCGGCGCCCAAGGGCAATGTGGATGAATCCCTACAAGCTTTGGTGTTCGATTCTGTTTACAATCCGTTTAGAGGGGTAGAAACCTATTTTAGGGTTATAAATGGTGAAATAAAGAAAGGTCAAAAAATAAAATTTGTAGCTACAGACAAAAACTATTACGCAGATGAGGTGGGTACCCTCAAATTGATACAACACCCAAAACAAAGTATAAAAGCCGGAGACGTTGGCTATCTTATAACCGGAATCAAAGATGCAAGGGAGGTAAAAGTGGGTGACACCATTACGGATGCCGCCAGCCCTACGAAAAATCCTATCGGAGGATTTGAAGATGTTAAGCCCATGGTATTTGCTGGTATATACCCAGTTGATACTGAAGACTACGAAGAACTCCGTTCTTCTATGGAAAAATTACAGCTAAATGATGCGTCCTTGGTATTTACACCAGAGAGTAGTGCTGCACTTGGGTTTGGATTTCGTTGTGGTTTCCTTGGGATGTTGCACATGGAGATCATCCAAGAACGTTTGGAGCGCGAGTTTGATATGACGGTAATCACAACCGTACCCAACGTAAGTTACCACGCCTTTACCCGCAAGAATCCAGATGTGCCCATTATTGTTAACAATCCATCAGATTTACCAGACCCTTCTACTTTAGATCATGTAGAGGAACCTTATATCAAGGCCACAATTATAACAAAGGCCGATTTTGTGGGTAACGTTATGTCCTTATGTATTGATAAAAGAGGGCTGATTACGAACCAAACCTACTTAACCACAGAAAGGGTTGAATTAAATTTTGATATGCCCCTGGCAGAAATTGTATTCGACTTTTACGACAGGTTAAAAACAGTATCCAAAGGCTATGCCTCATTTGATTATACCCCAATTGGTCTGCGAACCTCAAAATTAGTGAGGGTAGACATACTTCTGAATGCCCAGCCAGTGGATGCTTTGTCCGCATTAATACATGCAGACAATGCCGCCAATATTGGTAAAAAAATGTGCGAGAAGCTCCGGGAACTAATTCCAAGACAACAATTTGACATTCCTATTCAAGCTGCTATCGGTGCCAAAATAATATCCAGGGAAACCATAAAAGCCTTGAGAAAGGATGTAACTGCCAAATGTTATGGTGGAGATATTTCACGAAAGAGAAAATTGTTGGAAAAACAAAAGAAAGGTAAAAAACGTATGCGTCAGGTTGGAAATGTAGAAATACCCCAGCAGGCATTTATGGCGGTGCTTAAACTGAACGACTAATCAGGTTATATAGGGCTGAAATATTGCCCAAGATTATTATATTGGCAACTCCTTGCCAATAATTTTAATATAGATTTTTTATTTGAAGAATTCCCCAATAGAATAGAATAGAATACTATCCTATTGGGATTTGGCGGTTTCTCCCTTGCGCTTTACCAATAACAATCCCAATATGGTAAGTCCGGCATTGACGGCTATATTAATAAACCCGAAATCGAAATTAAAGGTCTGGGAAAAGTAGACGCTCAGTAGATAAGTAAGTACCGGTGCCATTAGGCAGATAATAGGTACCCATTTATCCTTAACCGCTATCTTGGTGAACATTCCCAACATATAAAGTCCCAAAAGAGGTCCATAGGTATACCCGGCAACTTTAAAAATAAGCGAAACAACATCGCCCCTACTGTTGGAAAACAACATAATTATTATAAATAGTACTGCAGAAAAACCAAGCAAAACCCAATTTTTAAGCCTTTTTTTGTCAGCACTGGACTTGTGTGAAATATCCAGAAAATCATAGGTAAATGAGGTGGTTAGAGCCGTAAGGGAGGAATCCACACTGGAAAATGAAGCTGCAATGATCCCTAATAAAAAACTGATTCCGGCAAAGACTCCCAAGTGGTTCAATGCCAAATCGGGAAACAGATTGTCCGTATCCAAAAGTGCTCCATTTTCACCTACGGCCAAACTAATGCCATTACTCTCAGCATAACTGTATAATAAAATTCCCAAACCTAAAAACAAGAATTGGGTCATGGCCAGAATTAAGCTATAGGTCAGGGTGTTTTTTTGAGCATCCCATTGATTTTTACAGGTTAACGTTTTTTGCATCATATTCTGATCTAATCCGATCATGGCAATAGCCACCAGAATACCGGCTATAAACTGTTTAAAAAAATTATTGCTCGATTTACTCTCCCAATTGAACACTTTAAAATACTTATGCTCCGTAACCTGTTGTACCGATTCTGAAAAGGACAAATTTAGGGAGGTAGTAATTGTATATATGGTAATTATAGCGCCCAAGACCAAAAAGGTTGTCTGCAAAGTATCGGTCCAAACAATGGTCTTTATACCAGACTTATTGGTATATAGCCAAACCAAAAGAAGGATAATTATTACCGTAATGGGAAAAGGGATGTTGAGCTTATCGAAAAGTGCAAACTGAAGAATTTTTGAGGCCAGTAATAACCGTAGTGCAGCTCCAAAGGATTGGGATACCAAAAAGAACAAAGACCCCGTCTTATATGTTTTAACCCCATACCGCTGATCTAAATAACCATAAATGGAGACCAATCTTAATCTATAGTACAGCGGAATCAGGACGAAGGTAATGAACAAATAGCCCACAACATTCCCTAGAATAAATTGGTAAAAATAGAAATTGTTGTTGCCGACCATCCCGGGCAGGGAAACAAAGGTAACTCCTGAAAGCCCGGCCCCCACCATTCCAAAAGCAACCAAAAACCAAGGCGATTGCCGGTCCCCTGTAAAATAAGACTCATCACTTCTATTTCTTGAAGTGAAATATGATATGGTCATCAATAAGACAAAATAGATGATAATGATGGCTAAAACGAAAAGTGGATTCAATACAGTTGGATTTTATTTTAATTTAAAGTACGGTCCTTAGTGCTACAATTTTATGACTGTAAATACAAGGGCATATTAGCCAGGCAATCTTAAATATTAAGTTGAAAGCTTATTTTTGGGCTTTTTTTCCCTATTATCAGCATCCAACAATTTACCAAGATACACTAACTTACATCCTTCTTGAATGTCTTCAAAATTCTTGCTAAACGATGAAATAATTTTCAGGTCCCCATCCGAGGTCTTAACAAAAATGGGAATAATATCCTTATCTGCCTTGGTAATTTCAATGAGGGCTTCATAGTGTTCCTTGCCCTTTAATTCAATTTCATGTATCACTGGATTACTCCTGGCGGCCTCGGTCAACGTAATAAAGTCATCGGTATGTGAAAAAAGACCTTCTTGTGGATTATTGTCAGGGTCGTTCATCTCATCGGTATTAACCAGTCTAAATGAACCGTGTTCCCCAAATTCTTTTTTGAAGGTGTCGATCGCGTATTCGTTAATATCCGAGTTACCGGTCAATGCCATTAGGTAACCAACGTCGTTCAGTTCTATATTGTCCGTTAAATTATCGGAATATATGTTGGCGACAAAGGCTTCCAGACCTAGGTTTTTGGCCTTTTCAATATTATTTTGGTTGCTATCTATCAAAACCACATGTCTGTTGTTCTTCTTAAGATAGCTTGCTATTAATCTAGGGACCTTCGAAGCTCCAACGATGAGAATTCCTTCGGACTTTTCTAAAAACACCCCCAACAATTTCGCCATAATCCGTGCGGTGGAGGCATTTAGCAGTACGGTGCCCAAAACGATCATAAAGACCAAGGGTGTAATATATTCCGCACCCGGTTCCTCTCTTAAAATCAATTTAGAACCAAAGAGGGATGCAATACCGGCAGCAACAATACCCCTAGGGCCAACCCAACTAATAAATAGCTTTTCCCTGAAGTTAAGTTTGGAGCCCATAGTACTCATAAATACCCCCAACGGTCTTACCACAAAAACCACTATGGCAAAAAGCAATAGCGTGTTGGGACTATACAACAATTCCAGTTCGGGTAAATTCATACTGGCAGAAAGAAGTATGAAAAGCATAGAAATTAAAAGTATACTAAGCGACTCCTTAAAATAGAGCAGTTCCTTGATATTTGGCAGTTGGGTATTCCCCATGACCATGCCCATAACTACTACTGCCAACAGCCCGGATTCATGTGCAAAAAGTTCGGAAATGACAAAAACCGAAAGCACTACGGACAACGATACCACATTTAACAAATAATGAGGAACATAATTTTTTTTAATAACCAAGGTCAAGGCATGTGCAAAGCTAAAACCAAAAGAAAACCCCAACAAAAGCACCTTTACAAACTCTAAAAGTCCGGTTTGTGTATAGCCTTGTCCTTCCCCGATGCTTATGAACTCAAAGACCAATACCGCCACTAGTGCACCAATGGGATCAATCAAAATGCCCTCCCATTTTAATACAGCTGATAAATCTTTCTTTAATGGAATATTCCTAAGAATAGGGGTAATAACAGTTGGTCCAGTTACAATTATAAGTGCAGAAAACAAAAAAGAAATTTGCCATGGAAGCTCAAAAATAAAATGAGCGGCCGTTCCCGCTAAAAAGAAGGTTACCGCACTGCCCACTGTAATCAATTTTGTAATTACGGGCCCCACTCTTGCTACCTCGGATCTTTTCAGGGTAAGTCCGCCCTCAAATAAGATAACACCAATAGCTAGGGATACAAAATGATAAAGGCTCTCCCCTAAAAACAAACCCTCGGTCTTATTCCAGATTGGTCTGATCAATTTAGTGCCGTCCTCCGTAAACAAAGTAGATATTGGTCCTACCAATAAACCTATAAGTATAAGGGGCAAAATAGCTGGTAATTTAAACCGCCATGCAACCCATTGTGCAATGATACCTAGAACGATTATTCCCGCAAGTTCTACCATAAAAAAATTTGAAGCAATATAGGTTTTAATCTAGAAAAAATCCATCTATGATAAAAAAACCTTGGACACGGCTTTAAAATTGACCGCTTTTCCTATCCAAAAGAAACTTATTCATTGAGTATGGTTTAGGATATTAACCCTTTTCTAAACTTGGGAATATAATATGGTTCTTACTTGCCAATTTACTAATATTTGGTTATTTTTTCATCTGTTTCCCCGCAAACAAATTTAATCCTATGGTAGAACTAAATATAGTAAACCTGCTAATGGTATTGTTGGCCGCTTGGCTTGGAGGAATATTTGCCAATCGAATAGGTTTCCCGTCTATTTTAGGTGAACTTCTAATAGGAATCATGCTGGGCCCGGCTTTGTTCGGAATTTTGGAAACTTCCGATGCCCTGAACATTTTGGCCGAGGTAGGAATCCTTTTTCTCATGGCCTACATTGGAATGGAAATCAATTTTAAGGATCTGGGAAAAGCGTCATGGGCCGGTTTTCTTGCAGCTATTGGAGGATTCGTGGTCCCCTTCGCACTTGGCTATTATACCATACTATTTTTTGATGGTACACCTATAGCGGGTCTATTTGTGGGTATTGCAGTTGGGGTTACTTCCCTGGCCACCAAAAGTAGGATTTTAGTAGACCTAAAGCTTTTGGATACACGAATAGCCTATGTTCTTATGGCCGGCGCCCTTATTTCAGATACCTTGGCACTTATCATTTTTGCAGGAATTATTGGTTTTGTCGATGCTGGCAGCGTAGATTCCATTGGTCTTGCCTGGGTGGCTGGCAAGGCCATTCTATATTTCTGCTTGGCAGTATCAATAGGTATTTACATATTTCCCCTGTTGGGAAAATTACTCACGAAGGCCAAGTTAACGGGGCGGACCTTGCTTTTTGGCATTTTGGTCATTATTGTGTTGGGTTTTTCCGAATTGGCCGAACTTGCTGGATTGCACGGTATATTGGGATCGTTTATGGCCGGACTGTTCATAAGGGAAGGTATATTTTCCAGACAGGTTCTCAAGGATGTTACCGTGGTCTTCCACGATGTCTCCATCGGATTTCTAGCGCCCATATTTTTTGTTACCGCTGGCTTTCATGTTACCCTAGAAGTTTTTCAGACAGATCTGGCCCTATTGATATTGATAATCGTAGGGGCCGTTGTTGGTAAAATTTTTGGAACCACCTTGTTTTACCTGCCAAGTGGTTACGGTTGGCGTGAAGGTTTCACCATAGGGACCGGTATGAACGGAAGGGGAGCTGTAGAGATAATTATTGCCGGTATCGGCCTTCAAATGAATATAATTTCCCAGGAAATTTTTTCAATATTGGTGTTTATGGCCATTTCCACGACCCTAACCGTACCCATATTTCTCACTTGGACCACAAAATGGCTTAAAAAACGTGGTGAACTTGTAAAACAGGCTGCACGAAATGGATATCTGATTCTTGGAGCAAATCCGTTGGGACTATACATCGCCAAGCAACTTGCCGAACAGAGCGAAGTAATCCTTATCGACTACAATAAGGATCTGGTGAACGAGGCCAATGCACACGGATTAAAAGCAATCTATGGAAATGGATTAAGGGAGGATGCGTTCGAAGAAGCCGATGCCCTATCCAAAAATACGTTTATAGCACTGACCGGCAATAGTGAAATTAATCTACTCTCCGCTCAATTGGCCTACAACTCATTTTATATCCCCAACAGAATAGTCCTTGTTTCGCCCCTTGAAGATGGGGCTGGCCTAAATCTACTGGATCATATGGATGCCTCTTCCATGTTTGCCAATAAGACCGATCTGGTTCCCTGGTCCTATAAAATTTCTACCAATGATTTTATGGAACATTTAGAAAAGGTTGATAAGGAAATTACCCCTCGCAATTGGGTCAAGAATAATTCCAATAGCAAGGATATCCTACCGATACTAATTCTTGATGAATCCGGGATTAAACGTCCATTTCATTACAAGGAGATTATTCGACCAAAGGAAAGTGTCATATATCTTCAATAGGCAGGTTTGGCAGAAAATTATTGACAAAGTGTTAAAAAACCTCTAATAAACCCAAGTTTCAAGAAATATCCTTAGTGCTTTTCTTAATTTGCACATACTTTAGGCTAGGTTATTTATGAAATTATACCCTATAGAATCAGGAAATTTTAAATTGGATGGAGGGGCTATGTTTGGCGTAGTACCAAAATCGATATGGAACAGAACCAATCCTGCAGATTCCAACAATTTGATAGATATGGCCGCCAGGTGCCTATTAATAGAGAATGGTGATCGGCTTACTTTAATAGATAATGGGATGGGCAATAAACAGTCCGATAAATTCTTCGGATATTATTACAGATGGGGAGACCATTCCTTGGATAAATCATTAAACCAATACGGCTTTCACAGAGATGATATCACAGATGTGTTCCTGACGCATCTCCATTTTGACCATTGTGGGGGAAGCATTCAATGGAACAAAGATAAAACCGGATATGAACCGGCCTTTAAAAATGCCGTCTTTTGGACCAATGAGGACCATTGGAAATGGGCCACAGAACCTAATGAACGGGAAAAGGCATCCTTTCTAAAAGAAAATTTACTCCCTATGCAAGAAAGCGGTCAGTTGCAATTTATTGCTAGGAACAACAACCCTTTCATGGACCAATCCGAAATGGACTTTGGAATTCTATTCGTGGACGGACATACTGAAAAACAAATGATTCCCCATATTCAATATAAGGATAGGACTTTGGTCTTTGCTGCG
This sequence comes from Arenibacter sp. F26102, assembly GCF_023015865.1. Lineage (GTDB taxonomy): Bacteria > Bacteroidota > Bacteroidia > Flavobacteriales > Flavobacteriaceae > Arenibacter. The sequence continues at coordinate 24,528 of NZ_JALKBC010000001.1, forward strand.
GACCTACTACCTACAGCTGGTCATATTCCTCTACCCTATATTATGGGTTATGATACACGACCCTTATTAACTCTTGCAGAGAAGGCCCTGTTCTTGGAAAACGCAGAGAAAAACAATCATTACCTGTTTTTGGAACACGATGCCCACAACCAAATCTGTACCCTTCAAACCACCGAAAAAGGTATACGTTTAAAAGAAATACATACCTTTGCCCAGCTTTTTGAATAATATGATCAATTATACACTCCTATAAACGGCAAACCATTATTGCATAGCAAGTTTTGAAGCCACATAACCCTGAAATACATTTAATAAGACATTCTAATTTTAACACTATAAATAAATGACACTAACATTAAACAGAACTTTTTTGGCCGTATCGGCCTCTATTTTACTTTATGGGTGTGGCAGTACTGCCCTAATTTCCACACCAATTGGCAATATTGATACGCTTCCCCTTAAAATATCTGAATTGACCGAAACCCAAAAAAAGAATTGGGGTCATGCGGATTTAATTACGGATACCATTCCTGGAATGAGCATAGATAAGGCTTATGAAGAGATCATTAAGAATAAAAAAGGTGAAAAGGTAATAGTAGCAGTGTTGGATTCCGGAATGGACCTTACCCATGAGGATTTAGTAGATGTGTTATGGACCAACAAAGGAGAAATTGCTGGGAATAACATAGATGATGATAATAATGGCTATATAGACGACATACACGGCTACAATTTCTTAGGGGAATCCTATAACGAACAATTGGAAATGGCCCGTATAGTAAGTAAGAAATTAGGAGATGCATCCTTACAAGCCAAGGCCAAAAGTAACTTGGAAAAAGATTATCAGAAAGCAATTCAAAACAAGGGACAGTACGAACAAATACTTCAAGCAGTACAGAATGCGGATAAAGAAGTAAAGGCCCATTTAGGGAAGGATGACTATACTAAAAAAGACCTGACCGAAATTAAAACAGAGGACGAGACAATGCAAAGAAATGTTAGTATTTTGATGCAAATGTTGAGTATCAAGGATACGATCCCAGAAGTACTTTCAGAGCTTAAGGATGGCATTAAACATTTTACAGACCAACTTAACTATAATCTAAATGTAGATTTTGATGGCAGAAAAATCGTTGGTGATGATCCATATAATTTTGACGATAGGGGTTACGGCAATGGCAATCCTAATAATAGGGTTGATGATGAAAGCCATGGAACCCATGTTGCCGGTATTATAGCTGCAAAAAGAAATAACGGCCTTGGTGCCAATGGGGTTGCAAACAATGTAGAAATTATGAATATCAGGGCAGTTCCAAATGGGGATGAGTACGATAAGGATATTGCCTTGGGTATCCGTTATGCCGTGGATAACGGTGCCAAAATTATTAATGGAAGTTTTGGAAAAGCCTACTCTCCAAATGCCCAATGGGTATATGATGCCATTAAATACGCAGCTGACAACGATGTTATTTTTGTGCATGCGGCAGGAAACTCCGGAGAAGATCTTGATGACCCAAACAACCCAAATTTCCCCAACGACCAAATTAATAATGGTCCTGAAATGGCCGATAATGTTATAACTGTAGGGGCTTTAGCAAGTAAATATGGTTCAGAAATGGTGGCCACCTTTTCCAATTATGGCTTTATAAATGTAGATATTTTTGCCCCTGGTGATGATATCTATTCTACCATGCCCAACAATGAATATGATTTTCAGGGAGGTACTTCCATGGCTGCACCAGCTGTTGCAGGAGTAGCTGCCCTGGTAAGATCTTATTATCCAAAATTAACCGCCTCCCAAGTAAAGGCCATATTGATGAATTCTGGCCTTACTACTAAATCCAAAGTAGTAGTTGCAGGCGATTCCTCCAAGGCAATGGATTTTCAAAAAATATCGAAATCCGGTAAAATGATCAATGCTTATAACGCCTTAATAATGGCAGATGCAGTATCTAGAGGTAAAATAAACCTTTAATACAACGGACTAGGCCAAAACAATCATAATGTACAAAGATGTACGATAGTTTTTGTCATCCAAAGTGAATAAATAAAATTCTTAATGGGGAGCGCAGTGGTTATCAACGTTCCCCTTTTTTATAATTATAAAGTTTTAAACGTATGAAATATAACAAGGGACTTTTTATAGGTTTAGTTGTAGCGATCCTAAGCTTAACATCTACATTGGAAGCACAAAACAATACTTCTTACTGGCAGCAACATGTAGATTATGCAATGGAAGTAGACGTGGACGTTAAAAATTACCAATATAGCGGTACCCAAAAATTGGTCTATACCAATAACTCTCCAGATGAACTGAGCCGAGTATATTATCATCTATTTTTCAACGCCTTTCAACCGGGCAGTGAAATGGACATGCGTTTACAAAGCATCGCTGACCCAGACGGTAGAATGATGGAAGAAGGGAAAAGCCGAATAGCAAGCCTCTCCCCTGATGAAATAGGATATCTCCGGGTTACTTCCCTTACTCAGGACAACCTAGCGGTTTCCTATGTGGAAGAAGGTACCGTTTTGGTTGTTGAATTAAATAAACCTATTGCCGCAGGCGGAAAAACTACCTTTGAAATGACCTTTAACGGACAAATACCTTTGCAAATAAGACGAGGTGGTAGAAACAGCAGTGAGGGTGTGGCGTTATCCATGAGTCAGTGGTATCCAAAAATGGCCGAATACGACTTTGAAGGCTGGCATGCCGATCCCTATATAGCCCGTGAATTTCATGGGGTATGGGGCAATTTTGATGTGAAACTGACCTTGGACAAAAAATATGTAGTAGGTGGAACTGGATATTTACAAAATGCCCAAGAAATAGGTCATGGTTATGAAGCTCCAGGGTCAAAAATAAAAAAGACCAAGGGAAAAACACTTACTTGGCATTTTAAAGCCCCAATGGTCCACGATTTTATGTGGGCTGCCGACCCAGATTACATACACGATACCCTACAGGTAGAAAATGGCCCGATGCTACATTTTTTCTACAAGAACGATAAGGATATCATAGAAAATTGGAAAAAACTACAGCCTAAAACGGCTGAGGCCATGCAGTTTTTCAATAAAAATATCGGCGATTATCCTTATGAGCAATACTCAGTAATACAAGGGGGCGACGGTGGCATGGAATACGCAATGAGTACCCTGATCACCGGAGGCAGAAATTTTGGAAGTCTGGTAGGCGTTATGGTCCACGAAATGGCCCATTCCTGGTTTCAGCATGTACTGGCAAGCAACGAATCCAAACACGAATGGATGGACGAAGGCTTCACCAGCTTTATCTCGACCTTATGTATGAACCAAATCATGAACCAAAATAAGGATAACCCCTTTGAAAGTTCCTATCAAGGGTACTACAATTTGGTGGCTTCCGGTAAAGAACAGCCCCAAACTACCCACGCTGATAGGTATGAACTAAATTTTGCCTATGGGGTTGCCGCATATAGCAAGGGTGCAATATTCTTATCGCAATTAGGCTATATCATTGGGCAGGATAAGCTTATGGAGACCCTAAGAAAGTATTATCAGGACTTTAAATTTAAACACCCTACGCCAAACGATATTAAAAGAACCGCCGAAAAGGTATCCGGTATAGAGTTGGACTGGTATCTTACCGATTGGACGCAAACGACCAATACCATAGATTATGGCATTAAGGCCGTGGAGGCAGAGGGGCAAAAGACAAAGGTAAGCTTGGAGCGCCTTGGTCTTATGCCCATGCCCATAGATGTTTTGGTATTGTACAAGGATGGTACACAAGAAACGTTTTACGCACCCTTACGTATGATGCGCGGAGAAAAAGAGAATCCGTATGCCAATTTAAAGAGGACTACATTGCCGGATTGGCCTTGGGCATATCCCAACTATGATTTTATCTTGGATAAATCACTTAACAATATTAAGGCCATTGTATTGGATCCATCCCAACTTATGGCCGATATAGATCCCGAAAATAATGTTTGGCAAGGACAGGAGTAAAAATCAATAAAGTGCTAAATCCGTTTAAAATGACTTTTAATAGACATCTTGAACGGATTTTTTATTTTTAATACCACCATGTGCCACTGTACATCTTATTCTTGGCTGTAGCTTCCCTGCTGCTCATTAAGATTTCATTTTTATTGATCTGCCTATTCCTATAACCCAGTAAGTGAAATAATGGTTTTGCCAAAAATCTGGCAGTTCTTTCATTTACCAACAAGGTTCCCTTTTTCTTATCTGCCCACGAAACCCCCGGTAAAATTGGAAGCAAGGCCGGTATCCTTATTTTTCGCAATACCGCGGATAACCATAGGGCCAATTTGGGAATCCTCCGTATCAGAAAAAATCCATCCTCTCCCTGACTTTGATACAAAGGCATAAAAATGCTCGATTTTTGCAGGGCCAATACTGCCCTTTTATTATGTTCGGCCAATACTTTTCCTTTGTTTACAATATCAAAACTCTTAAATCCGGGCAACATGGAGAATTGGTCCTTGGAACCAATTGGATGTCTGTAAATTATTTCATAAAAACTGCCGTTTTTCATGGCAGAGTTTTGAAGTTGAAGGTAATATTCTTCAAACCCCTTAACATCCAACCTTTTTAGTGCATCACTATAAACCAGTGCCAACCACATAAAAGCTATACTATTATCTACCGATTCCCTTGCGGTGTGCTGGCCGGATTCAAAACCCACAGAAAGATAACCCTGTTCGTTGATATAACTAAGTAAAGGGCCCTCTAGATACTCCTCTATCCCCAAAACTATAGGGACCGGAAAAAGCTTGGAAAATTTCCTGTTGATCAAGGCATCGTTGATAGTAATAAAAGGCAAGGTCTTGCTGGAGGTGGTATGGAAATCAATAAAATAGTAAGGCCCGGATTCTGTTTTTAAAATATCCGACAAGACTTGGTGTATGGATAACAACTCCTTGTCCTCGTTAAGCAGTTCATTTTTTGCTTTGCCTTTAATTATTTCAATTTTTTCATCGGTCCATAACCGGTTTAAGTCACAATCCATAAATCTATTCCCTGCCAAAAGAGCCTCGATATTTCCCCGAATACCATAAATGCTACCATTTATAGGTATTTCTTCTTCCTCAATTCTAAGGAAAACCTCATGTATAGCCATTTCTCCAGAGGGCTCATTGCCATGAATACCACCAAAGAATACCAAGGTAGGACCATTGTTGCTACCGTTTAATTGACCTATGATCCGGTTATTGCCAGTTTGGTTTGCCAAGTTGGTCATAAGTCCTTTGTAGTAATAATACCCACCAATTTTTTACCGTGGACAACAGGTAAACAATTTATACCATTCTCTTCCATTAAGGTTCTTGCCCTGTTCATACTTTCATCTTCAGTTATGGTAATGAGTTCTGTTTTCATCATGTCCCTTATACGGTCTTCAACTTTATTCGGATTCTTCAAATACTCCTTGAGATCGGTCCAAGTTAACAATCCAACCAGATCCAAATCATCATTGAGTATGGGTATATGATGAATATTTTTCCACTGCATCATTTTCAATACCAATTCCGAACTATCGCTATCTTGCGCAGTTATGGTCTTTGTGTTCATGTTTTGGTAAACTTTTTTATCCTTTTTATTTAGAACAAATTCATCTCCTCTTGGCAATTGCCAAGCATCTACCGGATAACCCTTTTGTTGACTCTTATACATTTTGGCCGTTAAGATGGTCAACGCCTCGGGTAGCTTATATTCCTTTCTAAGTTTTCTATAACTTTTAACCATCCATCTGGAACCATTGGCCGATCCGATCCTTTTTTCAATAATTTTTAAATAATGCTCAGCATCCTTTGGTGCCACCCCCATACTATACAAACCCTTAAAAGCCATCGGCAATAAGTGATCCAACAATAATTGCTGACTGGATAGAAGTTGTCCATCCCAATAAAACTGGGCTGCCATACCATATCTTGCGGCACTGAAAAAATTGCCTTTAACATCGTTGAAATCCATCTTGGTGTGGATGGAATCATACTTTTTAGGCCTACCCAGCATAACGCCTACCCATAGCATCATATTCGCAATTTCATCTTCCGTAGTGGGTCCGGATGGGATATACCTGTTCTCAATTCTAATGTGAGGCTTGCCATTTGTAATGCCATAGCAGATACGGTTCCAGGTATACACCGTACCGTTATGGAGTGCCAGTGCCTTTAACTTAGGTATTTTTCCCTGTTTCAATTCGCTTAGGCTGTCCACTTGGACATTGGAGGTAAGAAGGCTTCTAAATCCCGTTATGGATTCTTTAAAATAATCCACAACTGTGCCCCTTGCCCAGTTATTACCAAAATTGACCCTTGGTTCCCGCTCATTCAATAAAAAGGAGCTGGCCCTGGTATCCACACTTTGTGTAAATAGGGCAATTCTGGTTTCTTCCCACAACTCCCTACCAAAAAGCATAGGGGAATTGGTACAAATGGACAGAATTGGTCCTGCTATGGCTTGGGACCAATTATAAGTGTCCACAAAATCATACGGATCTATCTGTAAGTGCGATTGGAAACTGGTATTGCATCCTTCATATAAAACGGAGTCGTGGTGAATGTTTAATTCATCCACCCCTTTAATATGAAGTTCTATATCCTTGTTTCTTATTTCCTTAATAACCTCGTTCAGTACCTGATAGCGGGCAATTGGAGTCATATACCCAATATCCAAATGCCTTTTTGAAATGGTCGGCAAAATTCCGCAGAGTATTATCTTATTGCCATATTCCTCAGCTGCCTTGTCGGCCTTTGCCAATAAATGATCTAGCTGTAAATGCATTTCCGAAAAGCAATTCCCGGTCAACAGAATTGGATCTAAATTAATTTCCAGATTGTATAGGGCCAATTCGGTGGTAAAATGAGGGTCATCTATATCTTTAAGAATTTCCAATGCCTTGTTGGACGGCTGCCATGAGCTATCTACCAAACAAAATTCCTGTTCGGCACCAATTCTAATCGGACTTCGTTCAAACAACTTGTTTTCCAGTATTTGTTCCAAGGCCGTGATGTCTGCCAACAATTGTTTTATATACCTAGCCTTAAGAGGATTGTTCCTTAATTTTTCAACTTGCAATTCTCCCATATATCCATGTTTAGCGTTTTAATAAAAATGTAACCTAAGATAAGGGCTAAGGAGATTTTGTACTATGATGATTGTCATATCCCATAACTGTGGTTTTTATTTTTACTTTTGCGGAGAATGTCGTTTAGATTCCCAAAAACAGAAAAGCTAAAGAGCAAAAAACTAATTGAGCAGTTGTTTGCCGAAGGGGTTGGTATTACCAATTATCCCATTAAACTTGTATACCTTAAAACCACCTTTGAAGATGCTTCCAAATGTAAGGTAGGGGTAACCGTTTCAAAAAGAAACTTTAAAAGTGCCGTAAAAAGAAACCGTATTAAAAGATTGATGCGCGAAAGCTACAGGCTGAACAAACACCTAATTTTTAACAACATAGAGGGCGACTTTGCGTTTATGTTTTTATACCTTGGCAAGGAGATACCATCGCAATCCAGAATAACGGATGCTATGGTTCCCCTTATGCAGAAATTTGTTGGTCAATTGGCAAAGGGTAGCAAATAAATTATGAACTAATGAAAGAGATATTAAAGAAGAGGGTACTTATTCCCATTATCGCAATTACCCTATTAATTGCAGGAAGTAGTTTTAAGGGCGATTTTTTTGAGATTGCCAAACAGATCGAAATTTTTACTACCCTATTCAAAGAGTTGAACATGAACTATGTGGATGAGACCAATCCAGCAGAACTAATGGATACGGCCATTAAAAACATGTTGGAAGAGCTTGATCCCTATACCAAATTCCTTAACGAACAAGACGTAGAATCCTTCAAAATAAACAATGCCGGGGAATATTCCGGTATTGGGGCAATAGTAAGAAGTTACAAGGATAAAATAGTTATTGTTGAACCTTACAAGGGCTATCCAGCCGATAAGGCGGGACTTAAGGCAGGGGACGAAATTATTAAGATTGGTGATATTGCCATAGCAGATGTTAAGGATGATGCGGACGAACTTTTAAAGGGTGCCAGCAACACAAGTGTGGGCATTACCTATGTTAGACAGGGAGAGACCAAATCTACCACTGTAAATAGGGAATCCATAGAAGTAGACGCTGTTCCTTATTATAAAATGATCAACGGTAATACAGGTTATATTGTTCTATTAAAATTTAATAAGAAAGCTACGGAGCAAACAAAAAAAGCACTCCTTGATCTTAAAAACGATGGAGCCAATAAAATTATTCTGGACCTAAGGGATAATCCTGGAGGCCTATTGAGTGAAGCCATAAACGTTACCAATCTTTTTATCCCTAAAGGAGAACTTGTGGTAACCACTAAATCCAAAGTAAAAAAATTCAATCGGGAATATAAAACTACCAACCAGCCAGTGGATACCGAAATACCATTGGTAGTATTGGTCAACGGCAGAAGTGCCTCGGCCAGTGAAATTGTCTCGGGCAGTCTACAGGATTTGGACCGTGCCGTGATAGTAGGGGCAAGAAGCTTTGGCAAGGGATTGGTACAGCGTCCTTTAAAACTTACTTATGGCACCCAATTAAAAGTAACCATCTCCAGATATTATACGGCATCCGGAAGATGTATTCAATCTTTGGATTATTGGAATAGGGATGAGAATGGAAATGCAGTTAAAAATACCCAATTTAGGGATTTCAAAACCAAAAATGGACGTAAAGTACAAGATGGAGGCGGTGTTTTACCCGATATAGAAATTGCTGCCGCCAAAACAAATACACTTACCCAAGCCCTGCTATCGGGTAACGTTATTTTTGATTTCGCCACCGACTATTATTATAACAATACCTTAGAAAAGGTAATGGATTTCAGCTTTAACGATGTTAATTTCACATCATTTAAGAATTATGTGTCCAAAAGTAATTTTGACTTTGAAACCAAAGCTGAAAAAGCGCTTAAGGAAGCCATGGCGGGAGAGGACAGCGCCCTTTATAGCAATTCCGTTACCGCAAACTATAAATCACTTTTGTTGGAAATGGACAAAAGCAAGATTATGGCCTTGGATAAATACAAAGCGGAAATACAAAAGAATTTGGAGGATGAGATTCTGAAACGTTATTTCTACAGGGAAGGACTTTATGATTATCATCTACAAAATGACGAAGCCATAATGACTGCTTCCGTCCTATTAAATGATAATGGTAAGTATCGGGATATCCTAAAATAATCGCTACTCCGAGAACCAATGTTCTTTACTCCTTATATCTTAAAATATACCTTCTTTTGATCTAAAAAGTAGGTTAAATACCAAAACATAAATAGTACAAATAAGGAATTTATTACCCATATTAATCCTTCCTGTACACCTAAAGGAGCCAATATTCCTTCGGTAAAAATATGCCCAAAATCTCTAAACCATTGAGCCCCCACTGTTTCGGCAAACAAATAAATAAAAATGGAATTGGTCCCCACAACAGAAAAGATCTTCAACCATTTGTTCTTATGGTCCTTAATGTCTATCCACCAGTAAAATAATGCCAATGCCAGCAATGCCCATCCTCCCGATGCCAGGGTAAATGAGGTCGTTGCTATTCTTTTTATGATTGGTGTTATTCCTAATAAATCCATCCCATAGCCCACAACAAGTAAGGCTGCTCCCCACATTAATATGGGACTTAACTTTTCCTTGCCCGATTTATTGGAAAGCAACAATTGGCCACAGATAACACCAATTACCGTATGGACCGCAGTAGGCAGAAAATTGATGAAAACCCAGCCTCCGCTATTAATTTTACCCATCACCAACATATCTATCCAAGATCCAAAACTTTGTCCTTGATTATAAGGATCCTGTGGGTTATAAACCCGATATAGAATTTCGGTTAGTATTAAAATCCCAAGACAAATTATTATCTGGGTGCGGTGCGGAAGATTCATAATGGCGTACGCGATAAGGATTGTAAAAGCCAATTGGACCAAAACGTTCCACAGTTCCCATACCAAAGCCTGGCTATATACGCAGTGCAACAATACTCCAAAACTAAAAAGCAAAAAACATCTTCTTAAAATATGTTGGGTAGCGGCCTTTCTACTTCCAGTAGCCAAGCGTTTTTTTAGTGAAAATGGCATGGCCACTCCCACAATAAACATAAAGAAAGGCTGTATAAGATCCCAAAACCGCAATCCGTTCCAAGGATGATGGTGCAACTGTTCCGCCAATGGGTGCAAAACGGCGTTGTTTTCCGCATAGTCCCCAAAACTCCCGTGAAACCCTGCGGCCTCTGCAATGAGTAAAAACATGGTTAATCCTCGAAATACGTCTAGGGAAAATAACCTTTTGGAAAGGTTGGTAGCTTCGTTGGTCATTTTGTATGTGGTTGCTTATTTGGTAGGAACAATGTAGTGATTTTCTAATGACATTCATAAAATATCAAGAATGTTGTCAAATTGCCCCATCCCCATTGGAATAGTAGAAGCCACTCTTTTTCCCACGGACCAAAATAGTTTAGGCATTAAAGTGTTGCCGCCATGCCGCTTATGAATATTTTAATTAATTTTCGCTTTTTTGAAGATCTAGGAAAACTAATTTTTCCTGTCCTTCAAAAAACGATGAATAAGTTATAGTACAAATAATTATTTGCTTTATAAACCCTATCCTCTTTCGGGATATTTTAAACAGTGCTAAACTGAGCCTTCTTACTATCCAACCAAAATAAAAGAATTTGGTACAAGCAAGAAATATCACCTTTATTCCTTAAAAATTAATTAATTTAAGCGATAAAACCACCACCAATGTCGCTTCAAATTGCCAAATATTTATTGCTCATAACCGCAGCGGCCCTTTTTTTAACAGGCTGCAAGGATGTTACTTCCACCAAGACCGATTCCAGTAGGTATACCAATTGGTCCTCCTATTTGGGCGGACCGGACCGCAACCACTATTCCACACTTTCACAAATAACCCCGGAAAATGTTACCCAACTTAAGGTGGCCTGGTCTTACTCCGCCCCGGATAGCGGTCAGATGCAGATGAACCCCATTGTGGTAGATACCATCTTATACGGAGTTACGGCCGCATTAAGGGCCGTGGCACTCGCCGCCAGAACTGGATCGGAAATATGGATATTTGGCGATTCTTTAAACCAGGAGAATTCCACCAGTCGAGGCGTATCATATTGGAAAAAAGATGGTGATGAACGCATTCTGTTTACCCAAGGCGCCAATCTTTTTGCCCTAAATGCCAAGACAGGCGAACGTATTTCTTCATTCGGGAAAAGTGGAAAAATTGACCTTCACTCCGGATTACCGTCAAACGCAAAAGATAAATTTGTAGTATCCAACACTCCGGGAACGGTTTACAAGGACTTAATTGTAATGCCCATTCGGCTGTCTGAGGGAAGTGGTGCAGCGCCGGGAGACATTATGGCTTTTAATGTAATAACGGGGGCCCTGGAATGGGCATTCCATACCATACCCTATCCTGGTGAACCTGGTAATGAAACATGGGAAGATCCCAACACCTATAAAAGTGACACCGTAGGCGCGGCCAACAATTGGGCCGGAATGGCCTTGGATGAGCAAACTGGAATCCTTTACGTGCCAACAGGATCTGCAGCTCCCGATTTTTATGGTGGCGATAGAAAGGGTAGTAATCTTTATGCCAATTCTTTACTGGCATTGAATGCCAATACCGGAAAACTCCTTTGGCATTATCAATTCACACATCACGATCTATGGGATAGAGATCCTCCAGCACCCCCCAACCTGTTAACAATTTCCAGAGCGGGAAAAAAGATTCCGGCCGTGGCACAGGTGACAAAGCAGGGATATGTGTTTCTTTTCGACAGGGCAACGGGAACCCCATTGTTCGATATTGAAGAGATTGCCGTACCCGCCTCTACTTTAGAAGGTGAAAAAACATGGGACACGCAACCGTTTCCAACAAAACCCAAGCCTTTTGCAAGGCAATCCAATCTTTTGACCGAAAAAGACCTTAGTCCATATGCCGAAAATAAGGAGGAATTACTGACCCAGTTCAATGAAGCGGATAAAAGAATTTATGCTCCGCCTAGTTTAGAACCAGTACTTCTTCTTCCCGGATATGATGGGGCTGCGGAATGGGGAGGTGCCGCCGCCGATCCCGAGGAAGGTATTATTTACATAAATTCCAATGAAATGGCCTGGTTTCTACAAATGAAAAAAGATACCTTGGATACAAGCCTGCCATTAGGGGAAAGTACCTATAACAAATATTGTGTTGTATGCCATCAAAAAAATCGTAAAGGACTCGTGGCCAGTGGATATCCATCCCTTCTAAATCTAAAATCCACTCATAAAAAAGACGCTGTTGCCTTGACTATTCAAAAGGGAAAAGGAATGATGACCGGGTTTCCACAGATTAAGAAAGAGGAAATGGACGCATTGCTTCAATTCTTGTATGGAGAGGAGAAATTAAAAAATGTAGCTGAAAATAAGGCAAAACCTATAGAAACTATCTATAAACATACCGGGTATAAAAAATTCTTGGACAGTAATGGACTGCCTGCCATTTCCCCGCCATGGGGCACATTACATGCCATTGACCTCAATACCGGGGATTACCTTTGGTCCATTCCTTTTGGAGAAACTTTGACTCTGAAAGAAAAAGGATTCCCTCAGACAGGATCGGAAAACTACGGCGGCGCCATAGTGACCAAAAATGGACTTTTGTTTATCGGGGCGACAAAGGATGGATATTTTAGAGCTTTTAATAAAAACAACGGTAAGTTACTTTGGGAATACAAACTCCCAGCAGCAGCATTTGCCACTCCCGCCATGTATGAACTGGACGGCAAGCAGTATATAGCCATTGCATGTGGTGGTGAAAAATTAGGAACCGAAAAAGGGAATCAGATTATTGCTTTTGCCTTGGAATAAAAAATAAAGAAACTATATAAATTAAGATTATGAACAAACTAAAAACGCTTGTCGTAGGGTGCGGAAATATGGGTATTTCCCATTCCAGGGCCTATCATCGACTTCCTGAATTTGAAATTGTGGGACTTGTAAGCCGTAAGCCCCAAAGTAGGGAAAAATTATCCAAGGAATTGGGAGGCTTGCCCACCTATGATAACTTTGATACTGCCTTGAGGGAATCCAAACCAGATGTAGTATCAATTAATACCTATCCGGACACCCATGCCGACTATGTTAGAAAAAGTCTAAATGCAGGAGCCCATGTTTTTGTTGAAAAACCACTTGCCCTAACGGTTGAGGAAGCTGAAGAATTAGTGGCTTTGGCGAAGGCAAAAAACAGGAAAATGGTGGTTGGTTATATCCTTAGGGTACATCCTTCATGGACCAAGTTTGTGGAGATTGCGCGTACACTTGGCAAACCTTTGGTAATGCGAATGAACTTAAACCAACAAAGTTCTGGAGATATGTGGTATACCCATAAACAGTTAATGAATTCTATGTCGCCCATAGTGGATTGTGGCGTTCACTACGTGGATATTATGTGTTTAATGACCCAATCCACACCCATTAGTGTCAGTGCCATTGGAGTTAATTTAACTAAAGAAATCGATGCCAAAATGTATAATTACGGCCAATTACAGGTGCGCTTTAAAGATGGGTCCGTTGGATGGTACGAGGCAGGTTGGGGACCCATGATGAGTGAAACAGCCGTTTTTATCAAAGATGTGATTGGCCCAAAAGGTGCCGTTTCCATCGCGGACAAACCAAAGAACGATTCCCAGGATATAGAGGGACATACCAAAACGGGCAGTCTACAAATTCATTTCAGCGAATTGACCAAAGAGGGGAATTTCGTTAAAAAAGACGAATTTATTAGAACCGAAGATGAGCCAGATCATGACGAACTCTGTCTATTGGAACAGGAATATTTGTTAAACGCGATTAAGAAGGATGTTGATCTGTCATCCCATTTGTTGGATGCCATCAATAGCCTGAAAATTGTATTGGCAGCCGACGAGTCGGTTAAAACCGGAAAAACTGTTATACTTTAATTAAATCGGTTAAAAAATTACGATATTCTAAATATTCATAACAATTAGTTATATTTAATTCGAAAATACTTTATGGAGTCATGGGCCGGTTAAATGGCTTTCATCCATTTAAAAACCAACCAGCAGAAAATAAAAACAAATTCTATAATACCCTACAAAGGGCTGAAGTTTTTGTAAAACCACTATGAAGGAACAACTTATTATCGAAAAAATTGAACTGTTTAAAGTGCCTCCAAGGTGGCTTTTTGTTAAAGTGACCACTAGAGAGGGGATTATTGGCTGGGGCGAACCCGTAGTGGAAGGAAAGGCAGATACGGTGGCCGCCTGCGTAATGGAACTACAACAATACCTCATCGGGAAGTCGGCCTCAAATATTGAAGACATATGGCAAATACTCTATCGTGGAGGGTTTTACCGCGGTGGCCCCATTCTTATGAGTGCCATTTCAGGTATAGACCAGGCACTTTGGGATATAAAGGGAAAATTCCTTGGTGTTCCTGTTTACGATTTATTGGGTGGAGCGGTGCGACATAAAATGAAAATGTACTGCTGGATAGGAGGAGATCATCCGGAAGTGTTATTGGAGCAGGCACACGAAAAGGTAAAGGCCGGGTTCCAGGCCGTAAAAATGAACGCTACTGGGGGTATGGACTGGATTTCCACCTTAAAGGATGTTAAACTGGTAGCCAACAACATTAGATTATTAAGGGAGGAATTTGGAAGCGATTTGGATATAGGATTGGATTTTCATGGCCGCGTACATAAAGGCATGGTAAAAAGGCTAATAGATGAACTGGCGCCATATGAACCTATGTTTATTGAAGAACCTGTACTTAGCGAAAATAACGATGCCTTAAAACATATTTACTCTTACACCAGTATACCTATTGCCACAGGGGAGCGTATGTTTTCCCGTTGGGATTTTAAGAAAATTCTGGAAGAGGGTGTGGTAGACATTATCCAGCCAGATCTAAGTCACGCTGGAGGTATTTCCGAGGTAAGGAGAATAGCGACTATGGCCGAGGCCTATGATGTAGCATTGGCTCCCCATTGTCCATTAGGCCCTATATCATTGGCTTCTGCATTACATGTCGATTTTGTCTCTGCAAATGCCTTTATCCAGGAAAACAGTATCGGAATCCATTACAATCAGGGCTTTGATCTGTTGGACTATGTACTGAATCCCGAAATTTTCGATATCAGGGATGGGTATATTGAATTGTTTCAAAAACCGGGACTAGGCGTTGAAATGAATGAAGAAAAATTAAGGGAGGGTCAAAAAATAGGTCATAATTGGGCAAATCCAATATGGCGTGGCAGTGATGGAAACTTTACCGAATGGTAAGTATATATAACTGAATAACACCATTAACCAACCAAAAAACCATGACCTACCTTATTGCTTTAGTTCTTTCACTCGCCCTATTGATTATAGGTATCATTAAATTTAAAATACATCCTTTTTTTGTGCTCCTTTTTTCGGCCATCGCCTATGGGTTTATGACAGGAATGGATATTGAAGCCATTATCAATTCCATCAACAACGGATTTGGGGATATAATGGGTAAAATAGGACTTATAATCCTGTTTGGAGTTACCATTGGTAAGGTCCTGGAAAAATCGGGTGGAGCGTTTGTTATCGCCTCCAAAATTTTACAATTAATAGGGGCAAAATCCATCCACTTGGCCATGCTCCTTACGGGATATATACTTTCTATTCCAGTATTTGCAGATAGTGCACTTTTAATAATGAACCCTTTAAACAAAGTGCTCTCCTCCAAGGCAGGTGTTTCCTTTGCAGGTACCACCGCGGCCCTGGCATTAGGTTTAACAGCTTCGCATACCATGGTGCCACCTACCCCTGGACCTATTGCCGCCGCAGGTATTTTGGGGGCAGATTTGGGGAGTGTAATGATTTGGGGTTTGCTGATAAGTAGTATTTCCTTAATTGCCTGTTATTTCTTTGCAACCAAATTCGCATCCCGAATTCATGTTCCTATAATCCTCGAGGCTGTGACTACCAAACAGGAACAACCGGCCCTTTGGAAATCCTTATTGGCCATTGTAATTCCCATTTTGCTGATTATTTTTAAATCGGTCATGGATTACCCGGAATTCACCTTTCAACCTTCAATATTTAAAACAGTTATATCATTTTTGGGTACTCCAGTAATTGCCCTTTTGGTAGGGGTTTTATTGTCCCTTGTTTTACCTAAGAAGTTGGATGAAAAGATTTTCTCCGCCACAGGTTGGTTTGGAGAATCGTTAAGGGAGGCCGCTCCAATTATTTTTATTACCGGTGCAGGTGGTATTTTTGGAAAGATGTTGCAAAATTCGGGAATTGCCGATACCATTACTTCAGAGTTTACGGGTATGGAGTTAGGTTTGTTTCTACCCTTTCTATTGGCTGCCTGTCTTAAGACCACTCAGGGATCCTCTACTGTGGCTTTGGTAACCACTGCCTCCATAATAGCCCCGTTAATGCCCGCATTAGGACTTAGCGAGCCATTTATGGCTACAATGACCGTTTTGGCAATAGGTGCAGGAGCATCAGTAGTATCCCACGTAAACGACAGTTTCTTTTGGGTACTGACCCAACTTACCGGAATGAATGTAAAACAAGGCTATCAGATTCAATCTGCCGGAACTTTTGTTTTAGGTGTCACTTCCATGACCGTTATCACTATAATCGTTAAAATAATGACCTAAAATGAATAAAATAACATATGCTATCATAAGCTCCATTCTTCTCTTGGGGTCTTGCAAGGAAGTGAGCAAAAAATCAATGCCTGATAAAGATATTTCTTCATCATTTTCAATAGAAATACTTGATGACGAAGCGCTGGAGATTATTGATCCAAAATCGAAAATTGAGGTACTTGCAAGCGGCTTTGCCTGGACCGAAGGACCACTTTGGATAAAAGAGGGCAACTATTTATTGTTTTCGGACATCCCAAATAATAAGGTCTACAAGCTAGATCCAAAAAATAATGATACGGTTACCTACCTACATCCCTCAGGGTTTTCGGGAACCAACTTTACCGGAGAAGAACCGGGTTCCAATGGTCTTTTGCTTAACAAGCAGGGTGACCTAGTTCTTATGCAACACGGCAATCGTCAGGTAGCCAAAATGAATACGCCCTTAAATTCTCCTAAACCAGACTTCTCCTCCTTGGTTTCCTCTTATATGGGCAAGAAATTGAATAGTCCCAATGACGGCACTTACGATAACAATGGCAACTTATATTTTACCGATCCCCCATATGGCTTGCCAAAAAGAATGAATGATCCCGCCAAAGAGCTGGATTTTCAAGGAATTTATTGCCTGTTGTCGTCGGGTGAATTAATATTATTGGATTCCCTTTCAAGACCTAACGGAATTGGAATATCAACCGATGGCAACACGCTATATGTGGCAAATTCTGACGAGGAACATGCGGCTTGGTACCAATATAACATAGTGGAACCAGGAAAAGTAAGCGATAAGAAGCTTTTCTATGAGGTAACCGATCTTATAGGAAAAAAAGGGCAACAGGGCTTTCCGGACGGTTTAAAAATAAATAGTAAGGGAATTATTTTTGCTACAGGACCTGGCGGTGTTTGGATCTTTAATCCCATGGGGGAAGCTTTGGCAAGAATCCATACGGGACAGGCCACCGCAAATTGCGCTTTTGATACGGAGGAAAAAAGACTCTACATGACTGCAGATGACTATATTTTAGCGGTCAACTTAAAATAATCTGGGCTTAGTCCTTGAAAACAGGTGTTTTTGCGAGCTCAATTAATCCGTCTTTGGATTCCTCGAGATATCGATTGGAACGCAAATATCTATTTAAATTATACGCGTCATAATTAGGTGCATTTTTGTCCATACTACTAATATGCACCCTTCCGGCAGAGTGGATAAATTCATTGTTCCCTATCCACATACCCACATGGATTACACGTTCTTTGGTCGTATCCGTTGCCGGTTTGCCAAAAAATAATAAATCGCCAGGAACCAACTTATCAAAATCCTTCTCAGTATCTACCTGTTTACCGGTATGGATTTGTTGTGAAGCGTCTCTTGGTAAAACAATACCGTTTAAAAAATATATTGTTTTTGTGAATCCACTACAATCTACCCCCTTGGTAGAAGTACCTCCCCACAGATATGGGACACCCATTAAGGTTTTGGAAGTTTCCACCAAAGATTCCTGACTGGGATCCAAAGCGGCCAACCAAGTATCATAATCCATGGCTTCATTTTTGGAAATATAAGCCTTTCTTTCGTCTGGATAAGCTACAAAAAAGAACTCCCCTTCTTCTCCAATAAGTTCCAATACGCCTCCTGCCACCATGTCGGAAACCACTTGAGTATCCTTATCCGGTTCTGAATAGGAGTGTCCTATGGTATTAATGTAAATAACTTTTGGTGTGGATTTCCAAGCAGTATATCTCTCACTGGAAAGTGCCACTATTCCTCCCCCGTCTACCCATGATAAATATTTATCCGGAGTTTGAATCAAATACCAGTCATCCTCTTCCTTCAATACTTTTACAGGCGTTCCCAAAGTGGCCTGGGTCACCAATTCGGACGAATGTGCAGGCTTACCCCTTAAATTTGCCACGGAGATGGTAATTAAGCCGTGGTTAGAGCCCTCTAAATGGGAAGCTGGCAATAATTGAATACTATCTATAAAGTTGATTTTATTTTCTACCAACCTATCTTTGAAGGTAGCAACGGCCACCGGCAAATCGGACTCCCCTTTCAAAATATTTTCATTCCCACTTTTAACTAATTCAACATTAAAAAGGGCCACCCTTTTGTCCGGAGCATATTCTTGTTTTATATCTTCCAACAAGGTATTAATGGCAAGCTCACCTTGGTCAACTTTGGGTTCACAGGAAAGGAATAATAATACTCCTGAAATAAATGGAAAAAATATTCCCTTAAGGCGACAATTCATGTAAACTATTTTAGGCTTGTGAAACGAAAATCATTTTGGAATCCGGAAAATTATAAAAATTTAAGGATTGTGAGGTACTACAATTCGTAAAATTAAATTTATGACTTATTTTTTGTCTAATTTTAGACACTGCAATGACGAAAAAATTAAAAACCATAGAATTATTTGCCGGAGTTGGAGGCTTTCGATTGGGCTTGGAAAGAACGAGAAACTACGAGATAATTTGGTCCAACCAATGGGAGCCATCTACCAAAATCCAACACGCTTCTTTGGTATATGAACATAACTTTGGTAAGGAGAATCACTGCAATAAAGATATATCGGAAGTTCCTGTTACCGATATTCCTGATCACGACATTTTGGTGGGAGGGTTTCCCTGCCAGGACTATTCGGTAGCCACCTCCCTAAAGAATTCCAAAGGTCTAATTGGAAAAAAAGGGGTGCTATGGTGGAGTATACACAACATATTGAAGGAGAAGAAAAGCAAACCAAAATACCTCTTTTTGGAAAATGTAGACCGGTTGTTAAAATCGCCCTCTAACCAAAGAGGGAGAGACTTCGCTGTAATGCTGAAAAGTTTGGACGACTTGGGCTATGCTGTAGAATGGCGCGTTATTAATGCCGCGGATTATGGAATGCCACAACGCAGGAGACGGGTATTTATTTTGGCTTATCATAAAACAACGGCAATCTACAAATCCCTTAAATCATTAGATCCATTAACATGGCTAATTAAAAATGGAACAATTGCCCAATCCTTCCCAGCTAATTTGGTATCGTCTCAAATAACCAATTTAAACTTGGACGGTGATTTGATTACTATTTCCAATAATTTCAATTTAGAAGAGAAGCTGTCACCATTTCAAAATACAGGAATCTGTATTGATGGTACTATTACCACTACAAAGACTACTGCCAATTATATAGGACCAAAAACAACTCTTGGTGATATTCTTCATAATGGTAAAATAACCGATGACTTTTTAATTGCTCCTGAAGATATAGACAAATGGGAATATCTTAAAGGTGCAAAAAAGGAATTACGCCAGGCTAAAAACGGATTTCAATATCAGTATGGGGAAGGGAAAATGGTATTTCCAGATAATCTTGACAATGCTTCCAGAACAATAATTACAGGTGAAGGAGGAAAAAGTCCCTCACGATTTAAACATGTTGTTAAAACCCAAAAAGGATTAAGAAGGTTGACCCCCGTAGAACTGGAACGCTTAAATATGTTTCCGGACAATCATACAAAACTCCAAGGAATAAGTGATACCAAACGCGCTTTTTTTATGGGAAATGCGCTTGTAATCGGCGTTGTAGAACAAATAGGCAAAACCCTATTCGATAAAATTAATATGTAACCTGCAGTTATTAATTAAATATTCTCAACTACATGGTCTACACCTTTAATTACATTTTAGGCTAGTCCTTTTTACAATAAATTATCCTAGTCCTGTTTTTTTTTGTTAAACTCCACATAAATAACTGTTAATCAGCGTATTTATTTGCTTTTTGTCGATTTTTTTTCGTAAATTACGACTATGATAAAAATTGAAAAGTCAGCTAACGAGGAGTTCATAAAGAAATCCATTAACCATTTGGAAGCGCACGGTTTTGAAAAAATCAAGGCGGATTTAGAAGGTTATGATTGTCCAAAATCCTATTTAAAAAAGGGTAGTGACACCAAAATTACCCCAGATATTGTGGCCTTAAAAAATGGTAAAAAATACTATTTTGAAATCAGTTTAAAGTCCGATAGGCCTCTATTGTTAAAATCAAAATGGTTGTTTTTGGATACGCTAAGTAGAATGAATTCCAATCGCTTTAAAATTATAACCACAAAAGGGCACTATAAATTTACGGATAGTATGTTGGAGGACATTAATTTAAGTGACAAAACACCTATTAAAATTTAAATTTACATAGCTAGACTATATTCCACAAGAGCTGTAATTACAGCTCTTTTTTATGGACTGAATCGAAATAACTTAAGAAACAATAATAAATTTAACTACTCCTTGATCATCGCAAGATGCGGAATACCGTCTTCCAAATATTCCTCACCAATTTTCTTAAAACCAAGGGAAGTATAAAATTTGGTTAAGTATTTCTGAGCAGAAATATGTATTGGTGTTGAACCAAAATTTTGTTCTATAACAGCAATTGAAGCTTGCATAATTTGTAATCCAAAACCAAACTGACGTTCAGATTTTCTTACCACTACCCTACCTATACTCGCTTCCTTAAAATAGTCCCCAGCCTTAAAAACTCGGGTATATGCCACAACTTTTTTATTTTTAGACCCAATTACATGAAGGGCAAATTCATCTTTTCCGTCCAAATCCTGGTATACACAGTCCTGTTCAACAACAAATACTTCACTTCTTAATTGCAAAATATCATAAAGTTCCTGGACCCCAAGTTCATGAAACTTTTTTATTTCTACCTTCATAAATAAGGACAATACTTTATAACAATTATTTTACTTACAGGCAATCTTCTCTATTCTTCTTTCATGACGACCACCTTCGAAAGAGGTATTCAAAAATGTTTTCACCATCTCCAACGCCTGAGGTAAGGAAATAAACCGTGCAGGTAGGCTTAAAATATTGGCATCATTGTGTTCCTTGGCCAATTGTACAATCTCGGTGGTCCAACATAAGGCTGCCCTAATTTTCTGATGCTTGTTAGCCGTCATGGAAACTCCATTACCACTTCCACAAATTATAATTCCTAAATCCACATTGCCTTCCTCCACTTCCCTGGCCACGGGATGTACAAAATCGGCATAATCAACACTATCAGTGCCATCAGTACCATGATTTACTACATCTACATCCATAGATTTCAGTAAACCAATTATTGCAAGTTTATACTCGGTTCCAGCATGATCATTACCTATAGCTATTTTCATTGTTTAAGGTTGCTTATTGATGAATAAAGTAACACAATACATATATGAAATAAGTACTCATATATACACAAATGTACAAATACCCGTGGTTTCACCACAAAAATGAGGTTATTAACAACATTAATTTTAGAAAAAAAGAAAACCGTTGTTATTTAGTGGTTTAATAACAATGGCTTATTGTTAACAAACTACTTATAAAAAGTAAATATTAAATTTTGATTATCCACTTTAATTTTGCTTTACAAAATGTTATCCTAAATGAATAATTTACTTCTTAGAAACTAATAGAAAGATATTAAATAATTAAACGAAGTAATTAACATTCCCATTACATTAACTTTTCAATAATTTTATGTTGATATAGGTTGTCAACAAATATTAATAACCCATTTAAGTCATTGATTTATAATAATTACTTGCTGTATAAATTGTCAATAAACTTATTTAATGGTTCAAAGCAAATTAATACGTGCTTTTTTATATCCACTATAAACACACCATTATAATCACCATTTTATTTTAAATTTAAGAAAAAAGAAAACATATATATATAATAGATGTTGATAACAAGATTTATTAAAGAAGATGGAAACTTAAAATTTGAAATAATAGACAATGGATTATAATTCGTAATTTTCCAAAAATAAAAGTGTTAATGTCAAAGAATAATAAAAGAAACAAAAATCAACGAAAAAACGAAATAACCAGAGGTATATTCACTGTTCTAGAAAAGGAGCCCGAGAAATCTTTTAACTATAAGCAAATTGCTGCTAAAATTGGTGTTGTAGAGGCCAATGATAGGAACACTCTTATTAAAAGATTGGTAGAATTAAAGGAAAAGAAGCGGATTTTGGAAGAAGGAAGAGGTGCTTATAAGGCCATAGCTTCAAATAAGACATACCATACCGGAACGGTCGATATAACAGGTAGGGGAAATGCCTACATTGTGGTTGAAGGTTTGGATGATGATGTTTTTGTTCCCTTTAATAAATTAAAAAAGGCTTTCCACAAAGATGTGGTGGAGGTATATATTTTTCCTAGAAGAAAGGGAAAAAAATTGGAAGGGGAAATTACAAAGCTAGTATCCAGAAATAAGAATGCATTTGTTGGTATTGTGGATATGCAAAAGGATTTTGCCTTTGTACGGCCTACGGACTATAGAATGTATACCGATATTTTTATACCAAAAAATAAAATTTCCACGGCCGAAGATGGGGATAAAGTGATTGCAGAAATAAATGAATGGCCAGATAATGCGGATTCCCCATTTGGGACTATAACCCAAGTATTGGGGAAACCAGGGGAGCACAATACAGAAATACATTCCATTTTAGCGCAATATGGCCTGCCTTACGAATTTCCTACAGAGGTAGAAATGTTTGCCGACACACTGGATACCAGTATAAAAGAGGAAGAAATAGCGAAGAGAAGAGATCTTAGGGATACTTTGACGTTTACTATTGATCCCAAGGACGCCAAGGATTTTGATGATGCCCTTTCCTTTAAGACATTGGAAAATGGCAATTATGAGATTGGTATTCATATAGCCGATGTTTCCCATTATTTGGAAACCGGTACTATCCTGGATGAAGAGGCCTATGACAGGGCAACATCCGTTTATTTAGTAGATAGGGTAGTTCCCATGTTACCGGAGGTATTATCCAATAATGCTTGTTCACTGCGTCCGAATGAGGAAAAATATACATTTTCCGCGATTTTTGAAATTGATGATAAAGCGGTAATTAAAAACGAATGGTTTGGACGTACTGTAATAAATTCGGATGAACGATTTGCCTATGAAGAAGCACAGCATATTATTGAGACAGGTAATGGTAATATTCCACTGGAAATATCTATTAGGGAGGAAGCTTATACCGTTAGTGATGAAGTAGTTGATGCTACCTTGAACATGGACCGACTTGCTAAAATAATGCGTAATCAGCGTATGCGGGAAGGGGCTATTTCCTTTGATAAAATAGAAGTTCGTTTTAATCTTAATGAAAAAATGGAGCCTGAAGGTGTTTACTTTAAGGAATCCAAGGATGCCAATAAACTAATTGAAGAATTTATGTTGTTGGCCAATAGAAAAGTGGCCCGTTTTATAGGCAAGCAAAAACCGGTAAAAACATTTATTTATAGGGTTCATGATGAACCTAATGAGGATAAATTAATGGCTCTTAATGGTATTATTTCACGTTTTGGACAT
Source organism: Arenibacter sp. F26102 (assembly GCF_023015865.1). GTDB lineage: Bacteria > Bacteroidota > Bacteroidia > Flavobacteriales > Flavobacteriaceae > Arenibacter. The sequence continues at coordinate 48,610 of NZ_JALKBC010000001.1, forward strand.
CAGTTGGATTTTAAGGACAAAAAATCTATAAGTAATTCCTTAAATCAACTTTTGGAGGATGTAAAAGGGAAGAAGGAACAGAATTTAGTAGACACCTTGGCCATACGAAGTATGAGCAAGGCTATTTATACTGTGAACAATATTGGCCATTATGGTCTGGCTTTTGATTATTATACACATTTTACCTCTCCTATTAGAAGATATCCGGATGTGATGGTTCACCGATTGCTACAGTATTATTTGGACGGTGGTGAGAGCCCAAAGGCAGAATCTTATGAAGAAAAATGCAAGCATTCCTCTGATATGGAAAGTTTGGCTGCAAATGCGGAACGCGATTCCATTAAATATATGCAGATAAAATTTATGGAAGATCATCAGGACCAGGAATTTGTAGGTGTAATTTCCGGGGTTACCGAATGGGGTCTATATGTTGAGATTATTGAGAATAAGTGTGAAGGAATGGTAAGGATTAGGGATATAAAGGATGATTATTATACCTTTGATGAAAAGGAATATGCCATTGTTGGTGAAAAAACCAAGAAATCCTATCAATTGGGAGACGAGGTTGTAGTGATGGTTAAGAGTACAGATTTAATAAAGCGCCATTTGGATTTTTCCCTATTGGGAAAAAACGATTAAGTTTTTGTTTTGGAATGGAATTTGTTTAACTAATGGAGTTAGCTCGATAAAGTTGAAAGAATTATTTCAAATACATAAATACGTGTTACGGAATTTGTCCGGAAAGAATGTTTTTGGGTTAGTTAATAGTGACCTAAAAACTATAGCTCTATGATAATGGATCAAAAATTAATAGTGATGCTTTTGTTTGTGATTGCGACCCATTCATTGAGCTCGCAAAACGAAAAGGTAACTCAGAATTTACAGCCATTTAAAGAAGTTAAGGCTTTTGATGGTTTGTCTGTGAACCTCATAAAATCAGACGTTAACAAGGCTGTAATTACCGGTGCCAATACCAGTAATGTGGCTATTGTTAACAATGATGGTGTATTAAAGATTCGCATGGAAGTTAACAAGTTATTTAGCGGTTATAGAACTTTTGTGGATCTGCACTATACAGAAAAACTGGTTATTATTGATACTAATGAAGACGCTAGAATTTCATCCAAAGAGCCTATAAAACAGGATATTTTGGAGCTTAAGGCACAGGAAGGCGGAGAATTGATTATAAGCGCCCAAGTAGATCAAATGCTAATAAAAAGTGTCACAGGTGGTATTATTTCTGCATCTGGTGCATCTAATATTCAAGATGTACAGATAAATACCGGAGGTATATATAAGGGAAAGGATTTTAAAACTAAATTCAGTACCATTAATGTAAACGCTGGCTCTAGGGCAGAGGTGTTTGCAACGGATTATGTGAAGGCGGCGGTAAAGGCCGGTGGAGAGGTAATGGTATACGGTAATCCCGCTAAAATGGAAGAGAAAACGGTTTTTGGTGGTAAAATTACCAGAATGTAAGTAACAGAACTTTATGATCGAGGATATACAGGCGGCAATTCCATTGGGCTTTTTATTGAGCTTTATGATTGGGCCTGTTTTTTTTGTTCTTCTGGAAACTAGTGCAATAAAGGGGTTTAGAGCCGCATTATGCTTTGATATTGGTGTTATTGTTGCCGATATTATTTTTATTTCCTTAGCCTATTTTAGTAGTTTTCAACTGTTGGAAAATCTTAGTAATCATCCTGGACTATATGTTTTTGGAGGTACTATCCTATTGGTTTACGGACTTACCAATGTCTTTAAAAAAGAATCACTTAAAAAAGAAACTAAAATTAGAATTACCAAGGGCGACTACCTTAGTTTGTGCGTTAAGGGATTCTTATTGAATTTTATAAATATTGGGGTTCTGGTATTTTGGTTGGGTATTATTATTGTAGTAGGGCCAAGTTTGGATAATGATTCAAATAGAATAATACTTTTCTTTTCCGCCATGATTGGTGCTTATTTTGTTACCGATATATTTAAAATTTTATTAGCTAAACAATTGCGAAAAAAACTGACCAAAAGACGAATTCTTTTGGTTAAAAAAGGACTTGGAATTATCCTGGTTATTTGTGGGTTGGTCTTAATAGTAAAAGGCTTTCTACCTAAAGATCAATTGAATATAGAAAAGGGTATAGAGCTTATGAGGGATTAGATCGTTGTTTTTTCGCACTTATATTTATCTATATAAACACTGTTTAAAACAAAAAACCTTCATCGGTTAAGATGAAGGTTTAGAGGCATCGAGCGGATTCGAACCGCTGTACAAGCTTTTGCAGAGCTCTGCCTAGCCACTCGGCCACAATGCCTTTTTGCAGTGCAAAGGTAATACTTTTTTTATGTTTCAAAAACTATAACCCTGATCTTTTGGATTTAAGTATTATGGTTACTTCTTTAACATCCCCACCAATGGGAGGATTGATTTTGGAGACGGCAACTTCTACCTTTTTTGCTATAGTTATTTCTTCAAAAATTCTATGAAGTATACGTTGTGCAACATGTTCCAATAGTTTTGAAGGAATAGCCATTTCTTCTTTTACAATTTGGTTTATGTGAACATAATCAACAGTTTCACTAAGATTATCTGATTGGGATGCTTTGTTTAAATCGGCACTTACCTCAACATTTACTTGATAATCGCTCCCAATTATGGTCTCTTCTTTAAGACAACCATGATTTGCATAAACTTTTATATTGCTGACCCTTACTTTCCCCACCATACCAATAATTTCTTCAAAATTAAATCAATCTAAGCGCAAAAGAACGGAAATTATATAAAATTTAAAGGGTAATGCCGATCTTGAGCTTAAGTAGCGGATATTTTATGTAGATATTTTGATATGATTTATGCTTTGAATTAATAAGTACATCTACAATTACTAATTCCTTGGAATAGGTCTACCCCGATGGTTACAACGTGTGTACCTGTACTATATCCTAATATTTCGTTTAATATAATTTGATAGGAATATCCGAAATAGAAATTGCTTTTTTTAAGTCCGGCCAAGGGAGCTATATATAAGGGCCTTCCAATTTGGTCATTTAAAAAGCGGTAGGTAACACCTGCATAATAGTAATCCTCAAAATCATACCATCGGAATTTCAGGTTTAAATCGGCTTCCGATCTACCATCACTTTCAAATATTTTGTATAAGATGGAAGGTTCTATTTCCATATTACTGTTTCTGGATTTTTTGTATCGGTATCCAGAATAGACATAGAAATTTCTAAGTTTGCTGGGTTCGTATATGGGATCAAATATGTAAACGTCCTTGTTAATAACGTTGGAGGCATTTAAACTGAGATAAAAGGCATTTTTCCGGTACAAAAGACCTACATCAAAATTATGGTTGGATGTGGACCGGTCATTGGTAACGCCCGGATCAAAACCTGCGTCAATAAATTCATTTACATCTAACCTAAATTGATTAAAATTATAGGAAAGGCCAAAGGATAAAAACTCATCCTCATAACGATTTAGTGTTAAATGGTGGGCGAAGGAAATTCGTGCTCCCTGTTGTTTTGTATACCCGTTGGAGTCGTTGTACAGGAATAGGCCTACTCCGGATTTTTCCCCTATTCGCATATCCGCGGCAAGGGATTGGGTTCTAGGTGCATCCTTTATTCCAACCCATTGCGCAAGTCCGTTCAACCTAATTTTCACATGATCGCCGATACCGGCGTAGGTTGGCGATAGCACAAAAGGATTATCAGCCAAATATTGTGAAAGCTGGGGCGAATTAAGCTCTTGGGCACTGGTGACCACGGTACTTAAAAGCAACACAAAGATTAATAGTTTACTGCGCATTTTTTATTTAGGTTAAGTTCTTCATCTATAAAGGGTGAAATGTCCAACAAACTCCCTGTCATCTTCCTCTCCTTTAAGTTTTATTACGTACCAATAATCCCCGGTTGGAAGCTCTGTTTGGTGGTATAGTCCATCCCATCCTTGGTCATTCATACCCATTCTGTATACCTCCCTACCATAACGGTCAAATATTATGGTTAGTATCTTTGGGAAGCCTTCTTGATTTCTAGGTTTCCAGAAATCATTTTGTCCATCACCGTCAGGGGTAAAGAAATTAGGGATTTCAATATCAATGAACTCCATAAAGATTTCCGCAATGGCTTCACATCCGTTCTCATCTACCACCCTTACGGTATGGGTTTTTGTTTCTGTAATGTAATGGGTGTTATCCGTACCATTGTCCTTGTCGTTAAAATAGAAGGTATACTCTTGTTGTCCTCCTGTGGCGACAGCCGAGATTTCGTTGATATTCCCTGGTGCTAAGGTAAGTACCAAAGGTTCAAAGTTTTCTATTTCAAAATCTACGGTTAGTACACAACCATTGGCATGGGCTATGGCAATGTAGTGGTTCCCAGGAGCAATATTTGTAAAATTAGGCTCCAATACCATGTCATTTGGATCGGTAGAGTCCAACGCATACATCACATCCGGGGCAACCGTTGGATCTTCCAATAGAAGTTCAATTGAATTGTTGGGGATGTTCCCGGTACATTCATATACGGGCGTTACCGTTGCATTCAAAATAACTCCTGGATCAATTGTTACTGCCATGTTGATCATACATCCCTGAGCATCTTTTACAAAAATGGCGTAAGTACCGGCAGCCAGATTACTGAACAAGGTCCTGTCCAATACAAAATCGCTGTCCGTAGTAGAATTTATACTTGTACTATACGGCGCTGTTCCTCCAGAAATATCCAAGGATATGGTTCCATCGGCACTTCCGATACAAATTTCAGGTGTGGTGGTTGGTACCGCCATTATAATTGCAGGTTCTGTTATGGTATATCTCAATTGCTCAAAACATCCATTTATATCCTGTGCAATTATAGTATAGTTACCAGGAGCTAGATCGGTAAATGTATTTACTGTATCAAATTTGTCAAGGTTGGGCGAAATGGCATATTGATATCCGCCGGAACCACCACTTAAGGAAACGGTAATACTACCATCACTGGCGCCATTACAGCTAACGTTCGTAAAGGAATCGTCAACAACCAATGGAGTAGGTTCAGTTATTCTGTTTACTGTGGATACTACTACACAGTCGTCGCTGGTTACCCTAACATAGTAGCTACCGACCGTTAGGTTACTAAATTGGCGGCTTGTTTGAGGTCCGGCAATACTATTGGTCAATGCTGCATCTGTGAACAATTCATATCTGTAATTACCCAATCCTCCATCTGCGTTGGCAATCAAGATGGCGGTATTATCGCCATTACAATTGATGACTGCAGCGGAAGTATCCATAGTTACAGTTAAGGGTTCAATGGCATCCTCTTTTATTTCGTTGGATAAAATTGATTTACACCCAAAGGAATCCCGTACGTAATATCTATAGGTTCCGGCAGGAACAGTGAAGGTATGTGTATTTCCTCCACTCATTGGGAAATAATTGATACCATCCACACTATACTCATAATTTGGTGTACCTCCATAAGCCGTTAACAACAATTCTGCTTCATTTAAACAGGTTAATGGACTTGTCCTTATTAAAGATGCATAAACTTCGGTAGGATCAATTATAGTGGCCTGTACGGTTTCTACATCACATCCCCAACCATCCGATACGGTAATGGTATAGATACCAGATTTTAAGTTGTTGAAATTAGGATTGGTCTGTCCACCTGAGGTATAAACTATTGAGGTTCCAGTGGAATCATAAACATTCAACTGATATTGATATACACCTTCACCTCCAGCCATATTAATGGCGGTCAATGCTCCATCACTATCCCCATAACAATCCAATGTTGTGGAAAGTGGTGTGATATCTGCAGTAATAGGTGCAGGTTGTACTAAAATTTCAGTAGCATCTAGGACACAACCATTGGCATCGGTAATCTGTACGGTGTAATTCCCAGCGGAAAGTTCGTTAAATGCCATTACGTTAACATCAGTGGCATTGTATACCTCTGAGGTTGTAGTATTGGTAAGTACTATATCATAAGGAGCATATCCACCGCTTGGGTCTACAATTATTTCACCTTGATCATTGGAGCAGGTAACATTGGCAATTGGATCAACAATTGCAGTCAGAGCCCTATCAGGAGAAATTATTTTTATAGTATTTGAATTCTCGAAACACAATGGAACATTGGTTTCTGTTACCCTAACATAGTAATTTCCGCCAGTTAATCCGTTGATGGTAAGTGGGTTGGTGGATGTGTTGGCCGATCCTGTAATAGCCGTTGCCACTCCTGCACCGGTATATACGGTATAATTATAAGGACCTGAATAGCCGCTTACATTTATTTGCAAGGCACCATTGTTATCTCCAAAACAGGTTACAGGTGTAATTGCTGTAGCGCTTACCTTGATCAAATCATAAGGAGCAATATTATAGGCCGCAGTATCCACATAACATCCTGTTGTGGTGTCGGTAACCCTAAAGGTATAACTTCCAACGGCGGTTAAATCAAAGGTGGCAGTATTATAAGTTGGATTTCCTGTTAGTGAGGCATTGGTATTGCCAACAGGTAACAACTGATAGGTATAAACATTGGCCGTATTGCCATTATCGTTAACCGTTATGGTTACTTCTTCCGGTCCAGTACAAGAGATAGCAGTATCTTGGGATAGTGTAGGCGTAAATTTATTGATGGTACTAATGTCAACATCATAATCCGCAGTACATCCATTATCGTCTTTCACGGTTACCGTAATAGTTCTATCAGACCCATTATCGGTTATATTAAAGGTATTGGAAGCAAAGAAATTAACTCCGTTAATGCTATAGGTATATGGAGCTGTTCCATTTGAACCCACTGCAGTTATTATAGCTTGTGATGCCTTGTTGTTGGCATTACATGCAAAACTGGTAGCAGTTGCCGTTACATCCACTGGGTTTGGTTGCCCAATAGTCACGGTTTCCGTGGTAAAGCATCCCCTATCCGATGTAACAGTAATGTCGTATGTACCTGCCGCCAAGTCCGTGAACAGGTTGCTGTTCTGTGTTGTCGGCGGATTGGTCCCGTCGTTGATTGTAAAGGTGTATGGCGGGTTGTCGTTGGATGCATCCAGGATGACCTGTATGGTCCCGTCGGCACCTCCGTTACAGGAAACGTCCTCTTTGGTAGAGGTAAACATGACCGGTGTTGGTGTTTCCAGGGAAACGGGCACCTGAGCTTCACAATTGGATCCCGAGGTATCGTATACCATGGCGGTATAGTTTCCCGGGGCAAGCCCGCTAAACACATTTGAAGCTTGTGGGGTACCAACAACACTTATACCGCTACTATTTAAAAGGTCGTACTCGTAGTTTCCGGCACCTGCCCCACCGCTGGCGGTGATGGTGATCACGCCGTCGTCCACTGGACAGGATGGCTGTGTAGTGGCCACAGCGGCTGCGCCCAATGGGGGGAGGATGGTAATGGTATCGGTCACGGTACACCCGTTGGCGTCCCGTACGGTCACGGTATAGGTTCCCGGAGCGGATACGGTAAATATGCCGCTGTTCTGGAATCCGTTCCCGATACTGTATTTTATTGGGGCCATTCCGTTACCTGTCGCGGTAAAGGTATATGAGTTCCCATTGGAGGTACATTGGTCTGCAGCATATGCTGGAACCGTTACCGTTGGTAATGGGTCCTCTTCTACGGTTATGGTTATAACAGAGGTACAACCTTTGGAATCCCGTACGTGGATATCATAATCCGATGGGTACGACGCCGGTGTCAAAACAGCGCTTGCACTTGAAGTGAACAATCCCGTAGGCGAGGTCGTTGTGGGGACAAACGCATAGGTATATCCGCTGTTCCCGCCAGTGGCCAGAACGGTCACCTGGGCGCCGATGTTACAGTTTGCCTTGATATTCTTGGTCACTGTCAGGTTCAGGTCCGCAGCCGGGGACGCAATTGTCACCGTTTTGGAGTTGTCGTCACAGAAAGGGGTATCGGTAGCGGTAAGTACCACATAGAAATTCCCTGCCGGCAATCCTGAGATTGTTCTAGGGTTGGATGAGGTATCGGAACTTATAACTGCTGTAACGTTGGCTCCACTGCTGTCAAATACCTGATAATCGTAATTGCCTAAGTAATTATTGACCTGGATCTGCAGTTGACCATCGGAGTCCCCATAACAGGTTACCGGGGTCATGGCGGTTGCCACCACTTCGATCAGGTCATAAGGGGCCACTTTATATGGCGCTGTAATGAAATAGCACCCAGTCACATTATCGGTCACCCTAAAGGTATAATCTCCTACCTGACTCAATTCATAAACTGCAGTAGTTCCTGCTACAGATGTTTGAGTACCGTTAGGGTTGCCCATCGGTAACAATTCAAAGGTAAAATCACCCGATCCTCCAATTACCGTTAATTCCACCTCTTCGTCATTATTACAGGTAATGGCAGTCTGTTGGGCAAAGGTAACATCTGTAATCACTGGAAGTGGATCAATTGTTTGAGTTAATGGCGCTACAATGGAACATCCCTTGTTATCCTTAACATCCACGGAAAATGTGCCAGAGGTATTGGTCACATAGGTATATACATTTTTAGAGACTCCGGTTCCTTCAAAATAGGCACCTCCGTCTATACTGAAAAAGTATGGTCCAGTACCTGTTGTTGCATCGGCAGTGATATCAAAAGAAGCCGTTTGTGCAGAATTGTTGACATCACAAGCGAATTCAACCACATTGCTAATGGAAGCAACTAATTGTGCAGGCTCATAAATAGTTTCGCTGGAAGTAGCCACGCAGTTCCTGTTGGAAGTTACGGTTATTACATAATTTCCTGGATTCAACCCTGAAAAGAACCCATTACTTTGGGTAATTGCAGGATCTAATCCATTATTTATGGTAAAGGAATATGGTGGATTATCATTGACTCCGGCACTTGGAGCAACCAAACTAACTTGGATGGTGCCATCGGCTGCACCAAAACAGCTAATATCTGTTTTTTGGGTAGCCTGTAAGGTTACTGGTGTTGGCTCTTCCAAAGTAAGCTGTATTTCCTTGGTACAGTTGGTAGGGTTGCCTAGAGTGTTATCCGTTACCCGAACAATATAAGTCCCAAAGGCCACACTTGTAAATTGGTTCCCGACAGGAGCATTTCCTGTAGGAGTGATTCCATCCGATTCGAATAATTCTACAGTATTTACTCCAGATCCACCCGTTACGGCAAAGTCTATAACCCCGTCATTGGCAGCACATGTAGGCTGAGTATTTACGGTAGCTATAAATTCCAATTCAGGGTTAATGGTAATCGATTCAATTTCTCCACAACCATTGGCATCCAGCACTTCTATATCGTATGATCCAGAAGAAAGGTTGCTGAATATATATGGGAATGATGCTATGTTTTGGAAAGCATTACCAACAATTCTAATTCTATATGGAGCTACACCAGTATTGATAGCATCCAAACTCACTTCTACCGAGAAACTACCCTCATCCTCACATTCATCAACTAAAGTCAATGAAATATCAGGGCTCGTATCCTCAGTGATGGTAATATCCAAGACTTGGGAAATACATCCATTGGAATCCTGGGCATACACATCCCAATTGGCACCAAGACTATAATCCAAACGAAGTGTTTCGTTCTCTGGAAAAGCTCCTGGGATAGCTGCACCATCCAATACATACGCATAGGAATAAGGTCCTGTTCCCCCACTGGCCTGTACTACAACAACAGCATCTTCATTACAGTTGTCAGGAGTATTGCTTATCTGAACCACAACCACTTCTTCCGGGGCATCAATGGTCACTGAATTGGATACTGCATTACAGAATGGAGTTTGTGTTTCTATTACCTCAACGGTGTACATACCTGCTGGTAATGTCTGTGGTATTACATAATTAAAAGGATCTGAAATAGCATCTGAATTTCCAAATGCACCAGCCACTGGGTTCCCTGCATTATCCAAAACTTGATAATCAAAAGTACCTAGATAGCCTGCAATATTAATTTGAATCCTCCCATCAGAACTATCACTGCAGGTTGCATCGGAAACTAAGGATGATGTTACTTGAATGAAATTATAAGGGGCAATGTTGTGTTCAACAACAACTGTACAATTGGTAATATTATCCAATATCTCGTATACATAGTTTCCAGGAGCTGACAAAACAATATTTAATGGATCCGCAACGGCATTTCCACTCGGCAATTCAGTATAGGTATAGTCCCCTGAGCCACTGGCAGGAATAATTTGAATAATTTCGGAACCATTGGAACAATCAATAGCCTGAGCTTGGTTTATGGAAGCTGTAACCAACTGTTTAGCCGGTACAGGTACTGAAACAGACCTGGTACATCCGTTGTCATCCTTAACGATAACATTTACATTGGGGGAGCCATAGGCTACCATATAAGTGTTATCTGATTGGAAAGAACTACCGTTGTAACTGTACAAATACGGAGCGGTTCCAGAAGGATTTCCCGAGCCATCATTGCCAATTGTAACGGTTATTGTACTGGCATTGTCATCACAGGTGTAATCTGAGGCGGTAGCACTAAATAAAAGCTCTGATGGCTGATTTATGGTGATGGACTCATCATGGGTACATCCTTTTCCAGATAGTACAGTTACCGTATAGTTTCCTTGTGGTAACCCGGCAAATACGTTGGAATTTTGGGTAGTAGTACCACCATCTAAGCTATATTGATAGGGTGTATCCAAATTTCCTGCGTCTAAAGCAACTGTAATGGAACCATCTGATCCTCCAAAACAACTCACATCCGTTGCAGAAAGAGTAAAAGTTGGATTGGTAGGGGCTTCAATGGTTATAGTAACACTCTTGCTACAACCAGTTATGTTATCTACAATATCAAAATCATAGGTACCACTGGTAAGTCCCGTGAATATAGGATCGTTCACCTGAGTAGGTCCAGCAGGGCTTGTTTGAATAAAATTAAAATCCAAAGATCCGCCACTCGTAGAAATTGTAACTTCAGCATTATTGGCAGGGTTACAAAATTCTTCTTGGGTAATTTTGGCTTGGGCCAATAATGGAGGATATATCGTTATGGATTCTGCCGCTTCCCCGCATCCACTGGAATCTACTACTCTTATAGTATGTGTACCGGAGGAAAGGTTGGGAATTAATACAGAATCTCCTGAAACGGACAGGTTGACCGGCTCTAAGCTTCCACCATCTACGCTCATGAAATATGGGGAAATTCCATCATTATCCAAGGTAACCATAATTTCAAAAGCTCCTTCATTGGCACAAGCCGTTGTCAAGGCTATGGAAATTGTGGATTCTGGCTCCAAATTATTGGTGACGGCATCAGATTGAATACAGTTGTTGGCATCCTTTACGTAAACGATATAATCTCCATTTTCTACATTAGCATAATTTTGCGATACCCATCCCGGGCTTGATGCTGTAGGGGCTGGAGTTGCAGTTGTAAGAAATTGATATAGGTAAGGAGAAGTACCGTACTTTGCTGTGGCGGTAATTACCCCGGCATTAGTTGTACAGTTGTCATCTTTAATTGAAGATGCCGTTACTTCCAGCAAAACTGAAGATTCATTTATAGTGAAACTTTCTGTTCCTACCGTACAACCATCAACGGACAAATTAGTACTATTTTCCGTGAAAAGAACATAATATATTCCAGGGGCCAATGGGCCTAAATCGGTAACACTAACAGAACCTGGATGTGGAAGTGGACCTGAATTTCCTGAAATGCCTGTGGACGCGTTAGATTGGGAATTGTATATTTCATAATCAACACTCGTTGTACCCGCATCATAATTATCGAAGGTAAAAGAAACGGCTCCATTTGCCATACCTTTACAGCTAACGTTGGTAATTGCATCCCAAGTAGAGGTTAAATTGGATGGTGAATCTATAGGCGCTAACGCAGATTCAAAATAATAACAATTATTATCCAAATCATGAACGACAAAGGTATAAGTTACCCCTGGAGTCAAGCCAGTGAACGTTGTGGTTTCTGGAGTAAGCGCATCTGCAGGTTGGTAAACACTGGCGTAAGGCGAAGTATATGTATCCAATATACCAAACTCGTAATTACCACTTCCTGCTGCAGAAGAAACGGTTACAACCGCAGTACCTCCTAAAGAGCAATCAGCTGTAATGGCAGATACATCTATATCCAGATCATCTGGCGGAGAAGCAATTATATCTGTTTTACTCAATGAACACCCATTGGCATCCACAACATCTATTTCATAGATACCAAATTCTAAAATTGTAAAGGCATGATCCTCCCCTCCAGCGGTGGTGGTGTATGTTGCAGAATAACCATTATTACCAGTTAGGAAGTAGGTATATTCGGCAGTGCCTCCTGTTAGGTTCTCAACTGTTATACTACCTGGGGTAATTCCTCCAACATCACATCGTATGGGAGTAACCGAATAATCATAGGCTATTGGATCTGGTTGGGCAATTGTAATTGGAAACGGAACAGACGCACACCCTTTACTATCGGTGATGGTCACTTCATAATTACCTGCAGGTAAACCTTCTGTCTGACTTCCGTAATTTACAGTAGTACTTACATTTATTACTTCGGTGGTAAAAGGTCCAATTCCTTTAGAGGTATCAATGGAAACATGTATAATTCCTGTTTCATCCCCATTACACAAAGGATCTGTTGCCGTTGTTGTTAATTCTGGTTGTTCCGTAGGATTAACAGTTATTGGGTTGGATAAAGCCTCACAGCCCGAGTCGTCATAGACCTTAAAAATATAATTCCCTGCAGTGCTGGTGCTGAAACTAAAGCTTGTACCTGCCATAGCTGCTCCAGGATTAAACGTAGCTCCCCCATCAGTACTTACCTCGTAACGATCATATGGAGGATATCCTCCATCTACAACTACATCAATAACGGCATCCGTTGGGGCAGAACAAGTTAGATCTTTACTTACTATGGCACTGGCAAAAATTAGCCTTTCTGGAACTACTACCTGTAATGTAGTGGAAGTACAACCATATGCATCGGTTGCCTCAAAATCAAAGGTTCCAGGAATTATCCCTGAAAAGGTATTACTAAGTTGATAAGGCCCTCCGTTTACCCTATATCTATATGGAGCTTGTCCTCCCGTTATACTCAAGATAATCTGTGCTCCATTATCATCATAGCATAGATCTGAGCTCGGGTCCAAGGTTAAAACTGGAATACTTGCTGGAGCAATGGAAAGAGGCTTGTTTACAACACATCCATTGGCATCCATTACATAAATAGTATAATCACCAGCAGGAATATTACTGAAAACCCTATTCCCTTGGTAGGGGACTACGGTTACAGTGTTTGTGGCATCCATCAACTGGTATTGGTAGGAATTCCACCCTCCAGTAGCTGTTACTGTTATCGCGGCATTGTTTGTACAGGTTACATCCGTATTTGTATAAGTAAAATCTAACGGTGTAATTGGTTCACTTATCAATGCCGGAGCAGAAGCTGTACAGGTTGTGGTATCATCCGTAACATATACGCTATAGGCGCCCATTGCAATATTTGGTACCGAAATAGGTGTGGTCGTAGTAATATTATTTTCAAACTGTACGGTTACTCCTGAGCTATTTTTTACTGTATAACTAAAGGTTGAGACAAAATCGCTTGCCGTGAAGGCAAACTCACCATCGGCATCCCCTTTACAGGTTACGTTGTTTACCAATTGGTACAATACGCTTACCTTGGGAATGGTATTGATGGTATAATTTTTTTGAATGGAACACCCCTTGGAATCTGTAACTTCAAAAGTGTATGTTCCAGGTGTTAATCCAACGAATGTTGCATTATTACCGTTGTTGGTAGTCTCAAGGAAAGGGGCTACAATTTTATAGATAAAAGGCCCAGTACCATTAGTTACATTCACAGTAACATTACTAAGTATAGCCGGACAGGTCAATGCCGATGGAGCAAATGATAAATCTGTAGGTGCATTCAAAGGGGCGATAGTCTGAGTACTTGTTGTTGTACATCCTTTTGCATCCCTTGCCGTAATGGTATAGGTTCCGGCCATTAAGCCTGAAAATGTCGTGGAAGCTCCGAAAGTGACCCCGTCAATGCTGTATTGATATGGAGCAGCACCTCCATTTGTACTCGTCACGGTAATTGTCGCTGAACCGGAAATACAGGTATAGTCTTGCGAAACCGAGGTTGTTGATGTCAATGCTGGAGGATCCGTTAGGGTTACCGTACCTGTTATTTCACACCCTTTGGTGTCGGTAACGGAATAATTATAAGTTCCTGCAGTTAACCCGCTATAGACCATTTGGGTAGAAGGGGCACTGCCATTGAACACTATTTGGTATGGAGGAGTTCCACCAGTTACGTTTAAATTAACAGAACCATCTGCAGAGCCTGCACAATTTGGGTCTGATATGACTGGACTCACCGTCGGTGGGGTGTTGCTGCTTACAATTATGGCATTGGATGTAACGGTACAGCTGGAGGCATCTGTAATTACAAATTCATAGGAACCTGCTGTTGTTGGGGTATAAGTAAATGGAGTACCAGGAACCACAGTGCTGGATTGATGAATTGCTCCGTCTAAATATACTTCGTAATTATAGGGTGTTGTTCCATCTGAAACTTCAACACTGATTTCAGCATCTGGACTAACACTACAATCCAAATCTTTAACAAGAGATGCATTTACGATAAGTGTAGGATTAACAGTAAGGGTTTCGGTGTCGGTACAGTTCTTATTATCTATTACGTCCAACGTGTAGGTCCCAGGGGCCAATCCGCTAAAAACGTTGTTGGACTGGTAAGCACCACCGTTGATTCTAAACTGAAATGGAGCTTGTCCACCTGAGCTTACAGAAGCCGTTATGGTTAAACCAACGGCTGCATCATAACATAGGTTGTTGGCACTTATGGCCAAGTCTGGTGCAACGGCTGGGGTTAAGGTAAATGTTGTGGAAACAGTACACCCATTCATATCGGTAACATCAACACTGTAAGGTGCCGAGGTGTCCAAAAGACCACCAAAGGCTCCAGATGTATTGGAAGTAGTAGCGGCACTTGGGTCTGTAATTTGGTAAGTATAACCTCCCCATCCTCCGGAAACACTAATATTCACAGATCCTGGAACCGTGCCACTTGGGGAACAGCTTGGATCTGTTACTGCCACTGCATCAATCACCAGAGGAGATGCAGGTTCATTTACTGTTATTGTTGTGGTGTCTGAACAACCTGTGGTCTCATCCGTTACTACGATAGTATAATTTCCTGCAATGAGGCCAGCGATGGCGGTAGTTGCAGCTGATTGATTTGTTATTGGAGCACCTGCATTTACGGTATACTGATATGTTGTGGAAAAGCCAGAAGTGTCAAAAGAGATCACCCCGTCAGCGGCTCCCTTACAAGTAACATTACTTACCAAAGTGCCTACAATGCTAATAGGAGTTACCGGTAATATGGTATATGTTTCTGTATAAGAACAGCCATTGGCATCGGTTACCAGAAAGGTATAGGTGTCAGGTGCTAGGCCTACAAATACATTATTATTTATATTATTTATTGCGGTCGGAGCGGTTATTTCATATGTAATTGCTCCTATACCGCCAGTAACGGTAAGGGTTACATCTGAGGTTTGCGCTGGACAATTCGGTGCTGTACTACTAAAAGTAATATCGGTGGGTGGATCTAAGGCCGGAACATTTACGGGAACGCTAGCAAAAGTACATCCACTTGCGTCACGAACTGTAATCGTATAATCTCCATCGGTAAGTCCTGTAAAAGTATCCCCTACTACAAAATTAATTCCGTCTATGCTATAGGTATATCCAGGCGTACCCCCTGTTATATTTTGAACTTGTATACTGGCAGTTTGCAAACAGGTATAAGGTTGTGTTAATACCGCATCCGCAGTAATAGCATTGGGCGCTGTAAAGGTTGCGCTACCATTGAAAATACAACCTTTACTGTCTTGTATTACATAGTTGTAAGTTCCTGAAGCAAGTCCAGAGTAGGTGGTTTGATTGCTAAGTCCACCACCATTGAAGTTAACCTGGTAAGGTGCAGTTCCAAAGTTGGGATCAATTACAATTTCAACACTTCCGTTGGCTGCACTATCACAATTTGGATCCGTAATATTATTTGTTGCAACAGGATTGGTAATGGGATCCACAACAACAGTGGTTTGTGCCGTACAGCCTTCACTATCCGTAATTAGGAAGGTGAAACTACCATCTACGGCTGTGGTATAAGTTATGGTATTACCTACTACAGCGGTACTTGTTCCGCCGTTTATTTGATAGCTATATGCGGCATATCCACCATTTATGGTAATATCAATTATCGCATCCGGAGAAGCGGAACAATCCAGTTCTTTAGTAATAACATTGGACACCGTCAGTTGTGGCTCTATGGTTATTGTATTTGTAGTATCACTACATCCATAAGCATCCCTAACAACAACGGAATAGGCACCAGGAGCAAGGTTGTTAAACACATTGCCGTTCTGTGCGGGGGCACCATTTAGGCTATAGGTATAGGGCGCAATTCCACCTGCTGCGGTAGCGGTTAGGCTAACACCGGTCCCTGGGTCATAACAAAGGTCAGTAGTTGCGTCAAGTGTTACAGTGGGTATAGTTGGTGAATCAATCACAAAAGTGTCCGTTTCAACACATCCACCGGCATCCGTTACGCGAATAGTATGGGTTCCGGTTTGATCGATACCTGAAAACGTCTTGCTTGATTGTGGCCCAAGAACATCCGTATTTGGTTGAACAATTTCATAGGAATAACCTCCCCAACCATTCGTTGCAGTAATGGTAACGGAAGCGTCAGCGGAACAAGTCAAAGGGCTCACAGAAAAAGTGAAGGCCAACGAAGCTGCTGGCTCACTTACCGTAACCATGGCAGTATCGGTACAATTGGTAGTCTCATCAGTGACCACGATGGTGTAATCACCTGCTGAAAGTCCGGTTAAATTAATTGTGTTGGCAGACTGTCCCGTAATGGCGGTTGCACCATTAACAGAATAGCTATAGGTAGTGCTAAAATCGTTTATTTCAAAGTCTATGGCTCCATCAGAGCTTCCCTTACACAATACATTGTTTACCAATGTCCCTACTACTTGGATCGGATTTACAGGAGTTATGGTATAGGTTTCGTCATAAGAACATCCTTTACTATCTGTGACCCTAAAGGTGTATGTGTCCGGGTTAAGGTTATTAAAGGTTGCCGTTTTTCCCGCTATAGAATTTGATGCTATAGCTGACGGGGCAATGATCTCTATGGTCAAGGGATCAATACCGTTTACTGTAGTTACGGTTACATTGGATGTTTGTGTTGGACAGTTTGGAGCTGTTGACGTAAATGTTAGGTCGGTTGGCTCGTCAAGCGGTGCAATTACTATGGTATTGGTTACAAAGGTACAAAGTGTTGCATCCCTAATAGTAATAGTATAAGACCCATCGGTAAGATTGGAAAAGGTTTCAGACCCAGGTCCGCTTACAAAATTCACTCCATCTATACTATAAGAATATGGTGCTGATCCACCGGTAACATTTTGGGCTTCGATTATACCATCTTGAAGACAGGTAAAATCCTGTATTAATGTAGCATCCCCGTAAATACCGTCTGTGGGGCCACCTATGGTGAAATCTTGTACAAAATCGCAACTTGCCCCTCCTTTAGATTGAGTAAGTGTAACCGTATAATCCCCCTGTGGTAGGCCTGTAAAAGTACCTGAGGAATTAGTAATGGTACTGTCGTCTGGGTAGGTTATAGTGTACTCCACTTTATAACCGTTGGTGGCGGTCATGTTGTAAACAATACTACCATCTTCCGCGCCAAAACAACTCTCATCCGTGACCGAGGTTGTGAATTCCACTGCTGGGACTAAATTAATGGTAACGGTATTGGAAAAAGAATAGCAATTATTTCGATCTACTACTACAAAAGTATAATCTCCTGGGTCCAGTATATCGAATATTTGGCTAGTTTGAAAGTTACTAGGAGGTATTGAAGTTACATTTGGGTAGGAGGTAACGGTATTGCCACCTTCATCCACGTAGGACCAAACAGCATAGGTATGAGGTGTTTTTCCACCATTGGAATCCATTAAAATATTACCTTCCTTACAACTTATATGTTGGGAAATCCTTGCTGTTAAGTCCAAGTTGGCCTCGCTAAGTACAGTGACCTTTTCCTCCAGGAAACAACCATCATCGGTACGAACACGGATTATATAATTGCCTGCATTTAAATTTTGAAATGTAAAATTATTGTCAGGCTGTGCAGTCTCGTTGTCCAATAGTGTACCGTTGCCACCGTTGCTACCGTCATCAATTCTTATCTCATATTCGTAATTGGCCTCTACGTTCAATGCCTGAACGTTTATGCTACCCAGAGTGCTACATGTGGCTGCTGTTGTTGTTGTATTGAGTTGGAAATCTCGATTTCTTATCCCTATGTCCGGGGTTGTAAATTCACATGAGCCATCTATAGGTTCCCCTGTAGTGTTGTCCAATTGAGTAATGCCCACTCTGTAGGCACCATTGGTACTAATGTCAAAACTTGGGCCATTATTGGCGCTATAGGGAACTACAATGGTGTTATTGGCAACATCATATAGTTGATAGCCATATCCCAAACCTAAATTGGTAATGGTAATATTACCAGGGGTATTACAAATAATATCGTTGGCATTGTACTGTACATCCAAATTGTTTTGGAAGACGTTGAAATAGAAGCGGCTAAAGCAACCATTTTGGTAATTGACTACCAAACGAAATTTACCGGCACTGTTTGCCGTAAAGCTTGGACCTGTTGATACTTGGTTCCAGGTACAGGTAGCATTTTTGTTGCCACAATCGTCTCCTGAATCTGTACAACTGCCTTCTACCAATTGCTCCCACTGCATATTCTGAGCATCGGCAATATTGACTTGTATTAACTGAGTGTCGTTTACACCGCAAAGAAAGATTTTTGGTAAAGGACTGCCATCAACGGAACAACTAACAATTTCCCCTTGTACATCATTGGTGGGGTCGGCATCATTGTTACTGTTGTTAAAGAAATCTACAATCGGATTGGTCTGAGTGGCACCAAAACGTTCTACAACCAATATTTCCTTAAATCCCTTACAGGGGTCAGCAACTATTTTATCAACAATATAGGTACCTATGGTACTAACAACGAAGGTACTTGGGTCGTTATCGGAGTCTCCATCCGTTATAAGTGTATCCGATGCATCCAATTCTTGGTTGCCATTTTCATCCTTATACCATATATAATCATCAAAACCATCCCCTGCATCCAAGAGGGCCTGATCACCACAGAGTTTTACGTTTCGGACGAAATTACAATCTGCCAAATCGTCCAAAAGGAAGTTGGTGGCACCAGGGGTTACAAAACCACAATTATCGAAGTCTGTAACACTGGGGTCATCACTAATTTGGTTGCTGTTCAACACTCCGCTGTAGGTAGAGTAGGCAAGGTTTTGGATAAGGTCCGAACATGCATCCACAAAATCGAAGCAGTTCTCAGCTACCTTAACGCGCATACGTATAGCATAACTGGGATCATTTTTTTCCACAAATGCATTTGGAATACTAAAAACTACCGTCCTTGTAGGTTCGTCATAAGTATAGGAAACGCCTATTGGATAAGTAAAGTTTGTTTCGTCCAGGGTAACATTAACAGGAAGAACATCCTTTATTGTATAGTTATCTGCACTATCGTTACCCACATTCTGAAATGTTAGTACATAGTCCAAGGTTTGACCAAGATTTACACCTAGTCCAGTAATATCATTACCGGCAATGTCTTCAACGGTTTTCGTTAAATTTATTATAGGTTCAATAATCTCAACGTCAAAAGAGGTAAAGAAAATATCGTATTTATCCTGTGTAGAACTAGCTCTAAATACTGCACCAGTTTCATTGTTGGGAATTACTCCATTTAGTGGGTTAATTATGCTAAAATAATCCACATCCCATCCGAGGGTATTTAAGGAGTTGGGGTTTCTAGTGGTTACGATAGCATCGGCATCGGTTATATTGCTATTAAAAAAGTTTGTAGTTGGGTTTACTGTATTCCCTAAAGGGGTAAAGGCGATGTTGCTATTTGCTTTAATGGAAAGGCCGTCTCCACTGATTCTGTTATCCCCTTCAAGGGCGGCTACACCAAGTTGCGCATTTACTGGGAAGGGAGCAGGAAGTGTTGTAAAGCCATTAAATGGGATATCAACCGTTTGACCAGATTTTATTCCTGCGTATCCATCAAATGTGGTAATATATTTCCCTGGTAAATTAGGGTCTTCATAAACTACTACCATTTTCCAACCTCCAGAAACACCTCCGGAAATACTACTTCCCGAACTGGCCCTTATATTGGCTGCAAAATATTCTCCGTTAGGATCTGCCATACCGGCCACAATAGCTGTAACATCCTTATAACAGGCATATGGGCTGTAATAATCAAAATCGGCATCTCCAGCGCCATCAAATAAAATTTCATCTGCTGTTAAGTCCTGATAGGCACCTCCGGGAATCTTAAATTTTAGTTGGTCAAAACCACTTCGGTTATTTTGTTTAAATACGGCCGACCAGTATAGTCCGGCGTAACGTACTTTGGCGCAATCCGGATTGGGTACGGTTAATATGGCACTACTGGAGCTAAAAGTGGAAGAATCGCCATCGATATCAATGTACTGCATATCGAGGTCGTCATTATATTCCGAGGAGTTTCCTGTATCATTGTAGGGGTCATTTGGTGAAACAGGTGACGAAACCCATACGTAATCCCACTCTTTACATTCCCCTTTTTTTACTCTAACACATTGGTAGTCCCAATATCCATCGGCTTGCCTATTGACAATATTGTTGGCAATAAAGGTTATATCACCACGTAGTTCATTCTCATAACGAACATCGAAAGTGTTTTTTACTTGTGAATAGGCAAAGAAGACGCCTAATAGTAAAAAACAAGTCAGCAGTAATTTTTTAATATGAATTGATCCCATCAGGTAAATTAGTTTGGTATGGTATACATTAATTGGGTTCTAACGCCATTAATAATGTTTACTTTGAATGGGAGGTTTTTGGAAATTTAAATTTTAGTTGTTGAAAAACTTTTTGATAAGTTTTTAAAAACCTGACATTCATAACAAATATTAATCTTAATACCGAGCTGGTAAATTTAATGTTGTAGCAGTGTTGTATTCTGTTGTGAAACTCTTTTATTGTATGGTCACCCTTTTTTTTTATAGGGAATTTAGAATAATTTAAGCACGAAGATCAAGTCTATGATAATCAAGCCTATACCAGTTATAATGGAGTTTAAAGAAAATTTTGGAACTGATGTTGCTGTAAAAGTGAAATATTATTCTCTTTAAAAAGGATTTATTTTATTAGAATTTTGTTGTCATATACAACAAAAGTGATTTTAGTGATTAACAATTATAATAAGTTAAGTATCATGGATATACAAAACATTAAGGACAATGGAAATTAATGTACTTCCATAATTAGAATTACCGTTGTCTACCTTTTCAATCGCGGTGGAAAATTCACCTTGCTGATATTGGAAAATATTGGGATAAATTAATCTAGAGTAGAAAAGGGAAGACTATTTATAATGTGCTGTTAATGCCATTAATAGCTTTCTGTATTAATTTTCAAAATTTCTAAAATGTTTTAAGTGATAATCTGGATATTGATAGAAAACCTTTAATGAATTTGCTGTTCTTGTTTTGATCGGTTAAAAATATGAATCGATTATTTTCTGTTTATTGTGGTTTGCTTATTGAATTATTGAAAGGAACTTTTGATCTACATTTCTTTTTAGGTCAATTGTTTTGGTGCTACCTTCATAATCCACATCTTTTCGTTATAAGTATCGTTGATGTTTGAGTAATAGGAAACTAGTGCATTGTTCCAGGATTCGTGCCTTTTTAAATAAACATACCGATAATTATTTTCTGGGTTTATAAAGTAACTGGCACTTAAGCCTTGAGCATTTAACATTTTTACAAATCGATTGGCATTATTGGCACTGGCAAACACATTGGCGATAATATAGTAGCCAGTTCCCAGACCATTTATCTTGTATACCTTTGCGGTTGGGTCGTTGGAGGTAACATTATCTTTGACAACCACATTTTTCTGTAGTTTGTCCACAGCATATTTAGACGATTTTTCCTTTATTTTGTTAACGTTTTCCACATAGGCCTTATCTGCATCCGTGTAATTGGTGTTGTCAACATTCATAATCCACATGTCCTTGTTATATGATCCGTTTAAATTGGATTTATGGGCCGCCAAGGCTTCTTGCCATGTATCATACCTTTCCAGATATACATATTTAAGGCCATTGTTCGAATTTTCGAAATGGTCTGCCCTTACTCCGGAATTTGCAAGTTCTTCCACGAACTTGTTAAGATATTTTTCGCCTTTATATACATTGGCTACAACATAGTATCCGTCGGCCACGCCATCCAAGTTCCTAAATTTTCTGCTCTTAATATTGTTTTGTTGTGCAACCCTTGTAAACTCATCTATTTGGGTGTCCTCTGTCTTCGCCCTCGGGGTAATTTTGGTCTCCACTTCCCTAGTTACAATGGCATCCTTGGGTTTGGTAACGGAATTTATAATGTTCGGTTTATTTTCCTTTATAGTCGGTTTTGAATTGGCGACCAGGCCTCCGTTTTCATTATTTACCAAGTACATCTTCTTAGCTTTTTCCTCTATGTCAGGTCGCTTTCCCTGGGTTTCTTCCCTAACCATTCTCATAACCATTTCGAACCTGCGTTCCAAATCCTTTTGACGGTTGACTTCAGATGAATCCTGACGGAACATTAGCTCGGCCAAAATTTCATCATTTTCTGCCAAAGCCTTTTTAAGTTTTTCTATTTCCAGTTGTTGTGCGGTTAATTGCTCTTCTGGTTCTTCTTCGTTCTGCGCCAGTTCCTCGTAACCTTCTTCCAACATTACCCTATCTTCTGTAAGTGTTGGGGTTATGGAATAGGCAAATGATATTTCATGGGTAAGCCCAAAATTGTCAAAATTGTTGGACAATCCCTTTTCCATAGTATAACCTAAAGAAAGCCTGCGATTTATATTAAATCCTATACCGGCGGAAGCACCATAGAAACTATCGTATCCACCTTGTAACCAGCCTAATTTTGGCAGGTCTAGGATTAAACTTCCTCCCAACACTACCTCTTCAGCTCCAATTTTACGAACACGTGCCAACGGCATTAATCGCCCTTCTTCAAAGATACCGTCGCCGTTTTCAAACTGATGGGTATATTGTAAATGACCGGAAAATGTTTTATCCCCGAATTGGGTTATTGTTTCACTTGTCTTTAGGTTATAGTCAAATAGGTTTTCAGCGAATACACCAAAATCGAATTTTCCATAAGAAAGATTGAAGCCTGGTTGAAAAGATAGAAGGTTGGAATCCTGTAGTCCGTTTAGTGCGGGATCGTTTGGATCTAACGCGTTGGCCCTGTTCCTGTCAAAACCACTGTTGTAATAGGCAAGGTTGGCCCCAAATGTAAAATTACTTTTATCACTTAGTTTAATACCATAGGCATAGTTGGCCATAACCCCGTAGTTGGATATTAAACCTTCTCTCTGAGTATATAGGCTTAAACCTAGACCACTACGGTCATTAACCCTACCACTGTAACTTAGGAAATAGTCTTGGTTGTTATCATTAAAAGATACCGATTGGTTTCGGTGCAATAGGTTTATATAGGATTTGTCTTCCCTTACTGTGGAAAACGTAGGGTTTATTAGGAATCTATTAAATTTTAGGAGGTTCTGTGAAGGAACGTCGTAAGACACAAACGGACTTTCTTCCTGCCCTGTAACCTTGGTAAGGCAGAGTAGAAGGAAAAGTATATATAAGTAGTTTTTATTAAACATGGTATATTATCGTATTACTGTAATAGTTCCCTTTTTCAAGGTTTCCTTGGCATTTTTTATGGTGTAATAAAAGACCATATTTTGCTTTGGAAATTTCATGGTAGCCTCTGGCCAATTGTTTTGGTATTGTTTCTGACTAAGCACTTCCTCTCCCTTGTCGTTATAAATAATAACTGAAATATTGGGGTCTTTAGTATATGTATTGGGAATTATCCATTGGTCGTTAAAGCCATCACCATTGGCAGTGATTACATTTGGTATTCCGAATGTATCCTGAAAAGAGGCGGTGAACGATTTTGAAACCTCACAGTTGTTAATGGTCGCTGTTACCAAATAGCTTCCTTCCTGGGTTATGGAAACTGTGTCCGTATCACTGATTTGAACATTATTTTGGTCGTACCATTTGTAGCTTATAGCGCCACTGGCCGAAATTATTTTGCTGCCACCTTCTGGAAATACTACTTCGTTATTGGTTGTGCTTAGCGCTATCAATGAAGCGTCCAAGGGAGAAATAATTACTTCATTTGATTTAAGGTCGCATCCGTTTTTCTGTACTATCAATTGGTAGGTACCAGGTGTTGTAGCTGATAAGGATTCGCTCACCGTATTTAAATTTACGCCATCTTTATACCAATCATAGCTTTCACCGGTCAAGACGGTTGTTGTGGAAATATCAATAGTTTCGTTGGAATTACAGATAATACTACCGCTAGCCGAAATAGATAAAGTTTCGTTTGTCAACAAGCGTACCGTTAGGGAATTGGAGTTGGAATTGAAACTGTCCAAAGTGGCCTGAACTTTATATTCACCATTTTCGTTGGTGTTGGTTAAACTTATACTACTACCATTGGCACTTGGAATGTTGGCAGCATCTTTGGTCCACTGATAAGAAAAATTATTTTTTAAGTCTGCAGTAACATCTGTTTTGGAACCATCTGATAGCACTGCGTTAATGCTACTAACCTCTATAGCCACACTAGTATTAACGCAATCGGTATATTCTGTGGTGTAGTCTGTAATTATCTCAAAGGAATCCGGGTTAACTAAGGTAGTTGTTTCCGTATTCTTGGCAGCAGAGGTACAGACGCCACCACTTAATGTAATTTCTGCATAGTAAACACCTATTGCATTGGCCGTTAAAGTACTGTTTGTTTCACCTGATAGGGCAACATTGTCCTTATACCATTGATAGGTTACCGATCCAACATCTGATGAAGCAGCTAAATTTGCAGTTGCTCCGGGCAAAATAACCATGTTGGCAGGGTTATCCCTGGAAACAGTAAAGAGTCCGGCATTACTAATGCTTACCGTATTGGAGGTTTCTGTACAGATACCAGCACCCTGAATTTTAACGGAGTAGTCTCCTGGAAAATTGGCGTTATTGGTATCTATGGAATAGGTATAGGCACCTAAGGTACTTGGCTGGATAATTGTGGATCCCTTATACCAAGTGTAGTAAAGATCTGGATAGTTCATGTTTGCTTCAAGGGGCGCATAGCTTTGGCCTGAGCACAAAGCGGTTTCAGCAGGCGTGTTAAGGGCCAAACCTACACTGGATCCTATTTGAACCTCAATGGAGAGGGACTGGGTATTGGCAGAACCCGAACAGGTTGAACCGTAATCCAATTCCACAACATAGTAACCACTTTCAGTAACCTCAATCGAGGATCCACTTCCACTGCTGGTAAAGGGAGACGTATTTTTATACCAATTATACCGATAGGTTTCGGGATTGCTAACATTATAAACTTCCAATGTAGTGCTGCCGCCATCACAGAGTTGTATTTTTTGTGATGGTGGTGCTCCAGAGTCACCTACTTCCCTTATAGCAAGACTTGAATTAAAATCTATATAATACATTTCAAAAGCGTCGGAAACAGGACTTGTTTTGGCCGGACTGGTACTTCTTACCCTAAATCTGTAGGCATCTCCTCTTGTATCTGTGGGCAAAGAAAATTTAAATTCAAAATCAAAGTCCGAATTCTTGTCGGATACACTACTTAATTCCTTAGGAGCTGTAAATGAACCATTGGCATCAGATAGCTCCAAAACAAATTTATTGTCGCTATTGACAGAGGGTAACCACGTGAAATTTATATAATATTCATTAAATGTTGCGGATGCGCAGGCAGCGGTCCATACCGAATTTCCCGCTAAATTGGGGTTGTCGGCCGGAGTGGGTTTGTTCAATGTCTGGGCGGAAATGGAGTTTATACCCAACATCATAAATGTTAGAACGAAAATTAGTAGGTTATTTTTCTTGTTCGGGTTCATAAGATGTTGTAGTTAGGGGCTACTACCAGCATTTATTGTTGATAATTATCAGATAACTTTTTTCAAAAATTGGCAATACCTTGAGTTACAAAGTATCCAACCACAAATATGTCATATAATTATAATACTGAAAATTTAAAGTTGTAAGGACATTTAAATCTGTTGTGAAACCCACTTTATTGTATGGTATGCGTAAATAATAGTCTGCTTTCCCTGCAATTTCCGTACATTTGCGCATCAAAAAAGAGAATATGAGTGAAGCATCAAAATCGCTAAATTTTATTGAGCATATTGTAGAGGAAGATTTGGCCAATGGCTTTCCTAAGGATAAGCTTCGATTTAGATTTCCACCAGAGCCAAATGGTTATCTTCATATTGGACATGCAAGTTCTATATGCCTTAATTTCGGTTTGGGATTAAGATATCAGGCACCTGTTAATTTGCGTTTTGATGACACCAACCCGGCCAAAGAGGAGCAGGAATATGTGGATGCCATTAAAAAGGATGTTAAATGGCTTGGTTACGAATGGGATACTGAATGTTTTGCATCCGATTATTTTCAGCAGCTATACGATTGGGCCATAATGTTGATAAAAGAGGGAAAGGCCTATGTAGATAGCCAGTCCTCTGAGGAGATTGCCTCCCAAAAAGGAACACCTACTGAGGCAGGTACGCCTAGCCCATACAGGGAGCGCACTGTTGAAGAGAATCTGGAGTTGTTTAAGGGAATGCGCAATGGAAAGTTTAAGGAGGGAGAACATGTTTTAAGGGCTAAAGTAGATATGTCCTCTTCCAATATGTTGATGCGCGATCCAATTATGTACAGGATTTTATACAGAGCTCATCACAGAACAAATACCGATTGGTGTATTTATCCGATGTACGATTGGACCCATGGCGAGAGCGACTATATAGAACAGGTTTCGCATTCGTTATGTACCTTGGAATTTGCTATGCATAGGGAACTTTATGATTGGTTTTTGGATCAGGTAGTGGACCAAGATCTTGTACGGCCCAAACAAAGGGAGTTTGCAAGAAGAAACTTTAGTCACACCGTTGTGAGCAAACGAAAGTTGCTTCAATTGGTGGAACAAGGATTTGTTAGTGGTTGGGATGACCCAAGAATGCCTACCATCTCCGGATTGAGAAGAAGGGGTTATACACCGGAGTCCATTAGAAATTTTGCAGATACAATTGGTATTGCCAAAAGGGATAATGTGGTTGATGTTTCCTTGTTGGAATTTCATGTTCGGGAACATTTAAATAAAATTGCGCCTAGGGTAATGGGCGTATTAAATCCGTTAAAAGTAGTGTTGACCAATTATCCCGAAGGGAAAGAAGAATGGTTGGAGGCAGAAAACAACCAGGAAGACGAGGAAGCAGGGTTTAGAAAATTACCATTTTCGAGGGAATTGTACATTGAGCAGGAAGATTTTTTAGAGGAGGCCAATAGAAAATTCTTTAGATTAAAACTTGGAGGCGAGGTGCGCCTTAAGAATGGGTATATAATAAAGGCGGAATCTTGCACAAAAGATACCGATGGGAATATTGTTGAAGTTCAGTGTACCTATGATCCCAAAAGTAGAAGTGGAAGCGGTACGGAAGAAAGTTTGAGAAAAGTAAAGGGTACCTTGCATTGGGTTTCTGTAAAACACGCTTTGAAAGCTGAGGTTAGGTTGTATGATCGTCTATTTACAGATGAGACACCCGATTCGCATAAGGATAAGAATTTCCTTGATTTCATAAACCCGGATTCCCTACAGATAATCTCTGCTTATGTGGAGCCAAGTTTGGCCGAGGGAAATATTGGGGATATATTCCAATTTCAACGTATGGGATATTTTAATATCGATAAGGAGAGCAAACCCAATAAATTGGTTTTTAATAGAACGGTCGGATTAAGGGATACCTGGGCGAAAATTCAGGAAAAAAAGTAGCATAAATTTAGTTGATACCTTTTGATATAACAATTGGTATTTTCTATAAAAAACGGATTCCACAGCTCTTATTTGCTGTGGTTTTTTTTTGAGCCAAGGTAAATCCATCCCATGTATTTTTTTGTTCTTTACAAGGTCTTATTTCGGATTTAGTCTAAAAAATGGTCCATCATGGCTATTTAGGTCAAAAGTTTGTTGGATAGTGGCAATGCAAAGTTATCCCTCATCTTAATTTTGAACTATTAACAAATACTTCATATCTTAAAGAAGAATTTATTCCAATATGGATTTTAGAACCTGGGGAATTTCCTTATGCTATCAGGACGTTTTTTATTGAACTGGTTATTATCAGACAAAGGTTTATTTTGGATGTAATTTAATTTGAAAAAAAGAAATAGGAATTAATAACAATAAAAAGAATAATTATGACAAACGAAAGTGGAAATACATTGTTGGCTTTGCTAACAGGTGCTGCAATTGGTGCCGGAATAGGAATATTATATGCTCCTGATAAAGGGACCAAAACCAGAAAAAGGATTAAGAAAAAAGCTATGGAAACATCGGATGAGCTAAGTAGTAGAATATCCCTTGCAAAAGAAGAGCTGACAAAAACGGCCGAGGCCAAGAAGATTGATTTTGATCAAAAATTGGAGGAGACCATCTCCAATATGAGCTATAAGGCAGACGATATTATATCCGCTCTTGAAAAAAAGTTGGCCGACCTGAAAGTAAAGAACGCACAACTACAGAAGTAAAGGAAAGTTAGATGGCTTTAGAGGATATAAAAGAAAGTTTTACACAAGTTGATAATGATGTTAGGTCATATTTAGAAAATACTGGTGAGTATTATAAACTTCAGTTGTTGAAAATTACAATGCGGAGCATTACTACCTTTGCCAAGGTCTTGATGGTTGGTAGTATTGCGTTACTTGCTCTGTTTATGTTATCCTTTGCAGCTGCATATGGCATTGGCCTTTGGTTGGAAAATACTTTCTTGGGGTTCTTGTTTATAGGGTTATTTTACGTTGTTATTGGTGGGATTTGTTATCTATACCGACATAAATTGGATAAACCCATGTTGAAGAATTTTTCTAAATATTATTTTGATTAACTAGTTATGGCAGTACCTTCATTTAATTCCTTTGAGGAAATAGACCAAAAGTTGAGAATTCTAAAATTACAGAGAGCTATTGATAAGGAGCAGCTTAAAGGGCACCTTAATAATGCAAAATCCAGTTTGTATCCTACCAGGTTATTGGGAGGGTTTGGAGGTATAACCAAAAAATTGATTATTTCCTTTGTGGCCAATAAAATTTTAAAGAAGCTTAGTTAGTTTCATCTTTTATGTAAAGAAAAACCTTTTACTACTTGTTAAACAGAAGTGGTAAAAGGTTTTTGCTTTAGAAAATAAATGGTCGACTATTTGGTGTCTTTCTTTTTATTTTGCGTTTTCATAGATTCTCCGATCATATTACTGGCTGTAAAAGAGGCTACCATGTTATTAAGCATGTCGCTTCCGGCCTGTGGTGAGTTGGGCAACAGTATTAAATTGGTGTTGGTAGCTTCCCCTATGGACTGTAGGGTATCATAATGTTGTGTAACGACGATTAGGGCAGAGGCCTCCTGTGAATTTATACCCACTTTGTTCAATACTTCCACAGATTCCTCCAATCCACGGGCAATTTCCCTTCTCTGATCGGCAATACCTTGTCCCTGTAACCTTTTGCTTTCTGCTTCGGCTTTTGCTTTTTCTACGATGAGGATACGAGCTGCATCTCCTTCAAATTGGGCAGCAATTTTTTCCCTTTCAGAGGCATTTATACGGTTCATGGCTTCTTTCACCTGTGCATCCGGATCTATATCCGTTACCAGTGTTTTAATAATATCATACCCGTAGTCCAACATCGCATCTTGAAGCTCGGTTTTAACGGCTATTGCGATATCATCCTTTTTTACGAATACATCATCCAATTTCATTTTCGGAACTTCGGCACGTACTACATCAAATACATAAGATGTAATTTGATCATGTGGATATTCCAATTGATAAAAAGCTTCGTAGACTTTATTTTTTAGTACAACGTATTGTACAGAGATTTTAAGTTTTACAAAAACATCGTCCAATGTCTTGGTCTCAACAATTACATCCAATTGTTGAATTTTTAACCCAACGCGGGCCACAATGCGGTCTACAAGCGGAATTTTCATTCCTAAACCGGAAGTACGTACACTATTAAATTTTCCAAAACGCTCAATAATAACTGCGGTTTGTTGCTTAACAGTAAAGAAAGAAGAAAAAAGAACAATAAGACCGAATAATATTAACGGTATTAGTAAAAATGAACCCATGATTAAGTGTTTAAAATTAGTTAATGAATTTACAAAAGACTTTGCAGATATGTCGCTTTTTAGTCCAAGATGTTACATTTTCAATTTCATGGCCTTGGAGTCTTTTTCTTAATGGGCTTTCAAATCTTACCTTATTGTAATGTTGAAAGTAATGGTCTACAAAACGGAAATAGCTGTTTTAATTCTGTCCATGCAATCCTTCTTGCCAATTAATGCTATAATGTCGAATATATGTGGTCCTTTCATCTCACCAACAATTACTAAGCGTAAGGGGGGCATTACCTTTCCAAAGGATAGTTCATTATCCGTAATCCATGCCTTCACTTGATTTTCAAGATTTTCAGAGGAAAAATCATCTATACCCTCAATTAGCGTTAACAATTGCGTCATTATGGCGGCACTGTCTTCCTTCCATTGCTTTTTTACCGCCTTTTCATCGTAGTTGGTTGGTGCAACAAAGAAATAATTCCCTAACTCCCAAAGATCTTTTACAAAGGTTGCACGTTCCTTTATTAGGCTTACTACTTCTTTGATATAGTTAGCATTATCCTTTTCTTGTGGTAAAGGAATACCCCTGTTTTGCAAGTTCAACATAAATGCATTGGCCAGTTCGGCATTGTCCTGGGTCTGCATATAATGTTGATTGTACCATTTGGTTTTGTCCGGATCAAATCGTGCTCCGGATTTGTTTACTCTTTCTAAGCTGAAGGCTGCTACCAGTTCATCAAGTGTAAAGATTTCTTGTTCCGTACCAGGATTCCACCCCAACAATGCCAAGAAGTTGGTAACTGCTTCTGGAAAATAGCCTTCTTCGCGATATCCAACGGAATCCTCCCAAGTAAGTGGAAAGACAGGGAAGCCCATTTTTGCGCCGTCCCTTTTACTTAGCTTGCCTTTTCCTACCGGTTTCATTATCAACGGCAAATGTGCAAACTGGGGTGCTTCCCAACCAAAGGCATCATATAATTGCTGGTGAAGAGCTAATGAAGGTAACCATTCTTCACCGCGTATAACGTGGCTAATCTGCATTAAATGGTCGTCAACTATGTTGGCCAAATGATAGGTTGGCATTCCATCGCTCTTAAACAAAACCTTGTCGTCTAAGGTATTGGTATCTATTCTAATGTCACCCCTAATAATATCGTGAAGCTGTAATACGCAGTCTTGAGGGGTTTTAAAGCGTATAACAAAATCCTCTCCTGCTTCCAATTTGGCCTTTGTTTCAGCAGGACTTAAGGAAAGGGAGTTGGAGAGTTTTAGGCGGTTGTGGTAATTGTAGATAAAAGTTTTCCCCTTTTCTTCGTGGTCCTTTCTATGAAAATCCAGCTTTTCACTTGTATCAAATGCATAATAGGCATGTCCGTTCTCAATAAGGGTATCTGCATATTTTTTATATAGATCTTTTCTATTGCTTTGTCGGTATGGACCAAAACCACCATCTTTTCCAGGACCTTCATCGTAAGGTATATTACACCAGTTTAGGGCGTCTATTATATATTGCTCGGCACCCTCAACGTAACGATTTTGATCTGTGTCCTCTATACGCAATATGAAATCCCCATTGTGTTTTTTGGCAAATAAATAATTGAAGAGAGCGGTACGAACACCGCCAATATGTAATGGCCCTGTTGGGCTAGGAGCAAAACGAACGCGTACTTTCTTGGTCATTGTATTAATTTTTGCCCAAAGATACATAAAGCGTTCTATTTGGTTAAGTGGTTTTTACTGCATTGAGTCTATTGGGCTTTTTTGTATCTTGGTTCTAAATATGTTGGATTTTGGAGAATTATAAAAATATATTGGATAAGCTTAATCGCTTCATGGCAAAGTTTTATACCAAGATGTTGCTTAAGGGTGTAATTCTTTTTTTGACCTTGGGTGTGCTTTTCTTTTTTTTCGTTCTGGGTGTAGAGTATTATTTATGGTTGAATTCTACAGGAAGGTTTATTCTCTTTCTTTTGTTTGTTTTGATAGAATTGTTTTTGGTTTGGAAATTTATTCTCATTCCCTTGTCATTCTTATTTAAATGGAAACGTGGATTAAGTAATAAGGAGGCTTCCCTGCTTATTGGAATATATTTTCCGGAGGTTGATGACAAATTGTATAATTTGTTGGATTTGGCCGAGAGTGATTCTAAATCGGAGCTGTTATTGGCTAGTATTCAGCAGCGCTCAACAAGCCTCGGGATGGTACCATTTGTTAAGGCAATCAATTTTAAGGATAATTTTAGGTATGTAAAGTATTTATTAATTCCGTTTGGTATTTTTTGTTTAATATGGGTTTCAGGTGATATTGTTTCGTACTTCAGTTCATATAAAAGGGTGGTAAATTATGATTTGGCCTATGAACCTCCTGCGCCTTTTAGCTTTATATTGGCTAATGCTGATCTAAATGTTTTGGACAATGAACCAACGACTCTATTGGTGACTACCGAAGGTCGTATCAGGCCGGAAACTATGTCTATTGTAATTAATGGTAAGGAATTGCTTTTGCAGTTTAAAGATGGCTTTTATCAATACCTTTTTACGCCGCCACTGCGGAGTACACCTTTTTATTTCTTGGCAAATGGCGTTAGATCGAAGGAATATTTTTTAAATGTTCTTCAAACTCCTGCCATAGTGGATTTTGATATGGTAATGGATTATCCGGATTATACAAACAAAAAGGATGAGGTTATTAGGAGTACTGGAAACGCGGTTTTTCCGGAAGGTACAGAGGTTTTATGGAGAATTGGCACCAAGGCTACGGAAGAGGTAATTTTTCATGCCAAGGATAGTTCGGAAATCTTTAAGAGGTCCAACGATCGTTTCACCTTTTCTAAAAGGATATTTTCTGATTTCGATTACGAATTGTCTACTTCCAATAGCAATATTAGGGATTACGAGAGATTGGGTTATCGGTTTACCGTGGTTAGGGATGCTTATCCTAGTCTGCGGGTTAATCAAGTGTTGGATTCCTTAAATCCAAACGTGTCTTATTATGTAGGAGAGGCTACTGATGATTACTTATTAAGCACGGTTAGATTGGTTTATTATAGAAAAGGGGAGGAAGATAGGAAGGTTTTGGAGTTGTCCAGGCCAAATTTGAATTACGATAAATTTTACTACACTTTTCCCTCTGGTTTGGATTTGGTGGAGGGAGTCACTTATGATTTTTATTTTGAGGTGGTAGATAATGATGCTATTCACAAGGGTAAAGTAACTAAGAGTCAGGTGTTTAGCTCTACTATGTTTGATGATAATCAATTGAAAAACAAGGAGTTAGAATTTCAAAGGTCGGTTTTGAGCAGTTTGGATAAGTCTTTGGAGAAATCTAAAAATCAACAAGAAACTTTAAAGGATTTGACCAAGGAACAAAAGGAGAATAGTAGTTTAAGTTTTTCCGATCAGAATAGAATTAAGGATTTTTTAAAACAACAGCAACAGCAGGAGGAGTTGATGAAAAAGTTCAGTAGTCAGCTAAAGGATAATCTTAAAAAGACCAATGATGATAGCAGGTTAAATAAGTTGCTCCAAGAGCGGATTGAGCGACAGGAGTTGGAGGCTAAAAAGAATGAGAAATTATTGGAGGAGTTGAATAGGATAGCTGAGAAGTTGGATAAGGAAGATTTGGCCAGGCGCTTGGAAGAGTTGGGTAAGCGGCAGAAGAATGGTGATCGTAATTTGGAACAGCTCTTGGAGCTTACCAAACGGTATTATATACAGCAGAAATCGGAACAGTTGGGCAACGAATTAATAAAGTTGGCAGATCGACAATTGTCATTGATTTCAGAGGAATTTGATAGGAAGAGGGCCATATTGAAAGAGGAACAGAATAAATTAGGTTCAGATTTTGATCGGGTATCTAAGGAATTGGATGAGTTGAGAAAAGATAATGCTAGTTTGAAGAAGCCTATGGGTTTGAAGATTGATAGGAACCAAATCGAGGCAATCAGGCGGGAACTTGAGGAGGCTTTGGAAGAGATTGGCAAACAGCTTAAATCCGAAGATGGTGTCGAGGATAAGCAGCTCTCGGAAAAAGGCAAATCCAAACAAAAGTCTGCTGCTGGTAAGATGAAAGAAATGGCGGAAGATTTAATGCAATCAGGCTCTAGTTCGGGGGGTGGTTCCTCTGAAGCAGAGGATGCCGAGGTATTGCGGCAGTTGTTGGATAATTTAATTACTTTTTCTTTTAAGCAAGAGAGTTTATATAATAGTTTGGGACAATCCGATATTTCGAGTACTGTTAATTCGGGTAGTATTAGGAAGCAACGGGAATTGAGGGAATTGTTCAAACATGTTGATGATAGTTTATTTGCTTTATCCTTAAGGCAGGCGGAGATGACCGAATTTGTAAATGAGCAGATAGGTGAGGTGTATTATAATTTGGATAGGGCATTGGAAAGTATGGCAGAGAGTGAGATGTATCAAGGGGCTTCATATCAGAAATATGTTTTAAATGCCTCTAATAGTCTTTCAGATTTTTTGGCCATTGTTTTGGATAATATGCAGCAGAATATGAGTATGGGTTCTGGTAAAGGAAAAGGGGAAGGATTTCAATTACCTGATATCATTATGGGTCAGGAGAAATTGGGCGAGAAGTTGGGGGAGATGGGTAAGAAGGGATCTAATGGAAATGATCCAGGTGAAGGTGAGGAAGGTGAAGCAAATGGAAATAAGCAGGGGAAAAATGGGAATAGTGGCAAAGAAGGTGAGGGTCAGGGAGGTGAAGAGGGTAGCAATGGAAAAGAAGGTAAGGGCAAGGGCAGTGGCGGGTCCAAAGGTGAAGAAGAAGGAGTTGGTGGTGAAGGTGGTTCTAGCGGTAGTCAAGGAGGTCCTAGTGAAGAGGAGTTAAATGAAATTTATGAAATTTACAAGGAACAACAAACTTTGCGGGAACAACTCGAGAATCATTTAAAGGACCTGATTGATAATGATGATCGTAAGATAGGGGAGAAATTGGTGAGGCAGATGGAAGATTTTCAGAATGACTTATTAAGGAATGGTGTTACTCAGCAAAGCCTTAGTAAGATGAATAATATTAACCGGGAAATGTTGAAATTAGAAAATGCTGCTCTTAAACAGGGGAAATCGGAGAAAAGGGAGAGCAATAGAGCTAATGATATGTTTCAGAACCCAATACTTACTAAACCCTCAATATTAGAGAATTATCGTAATGAGGTGGAGATTTTAAACAGACAAGCATTACCTTTGCAGCAAAATTTTCAAATTAAGGTTAAGGAATATTTTAGAATTGATGATTGATTTTCATTACGAGGCAGATTTTGTTATAGAAGATGAAGGCAGGTTTGCCGATTGGATTAGTAGGTTAGTGGTATCTGAGGGCCGTAGTCATAGTCAGTTGGATTTTATCTTTTGTAATGATGAGTATCTATTGAAGATTAATCAGGATTATCTAAATCATGATACATATACAGATATTATTACTTTTCCTTATGAGGATTTAAACGGACTCGCCGGAGATATTTTTATTTCGGTTGAACGTGTCAGGGATAATGCTTCTGATTTTGGTGTGGAGTTCGATACTGAATTGAAGCGGGTAATGGCTCATGGAGTGCTACACCTTATAGGTTACGGTGACAAGAGTGAGGATGAGGCCTTGTTGATGAGGTCTAAAGAAGATGAAAAAATTAAATTGTTCCACGTGGAACATTAGAAATTATGTTTGAAAAGGAATATGATGTTATAGTAGTCGGTGCCGGTCATGCTGGTGCTGAAGCTGCGGCTGCGGCTGCCAACCTTGGGTCTAAGACCCTTTTGGTTACAATGAATTTACAGACTATTGGACAAATGTCCTGTAATCCTGCCATGGGTGGAATTGCAAAGGGTCAAATTGTGCGCGAGATTGATGCACTTGGTGGCTATAGTGGAATAGTAAGTGACAAAAGCGCTATACAATTCAAGATGCTTAATAAAAGCAAGGGTCCGGCTATGTGGAGTCCTAGGACCCAAAATGACAGGATGCGTTTTGCGGAAGAGTGGAGAATGGCTTTGGAAAATACACCTAATGTTGATTTTTATCAGGAGATGGTGTCTGGGCTTTTAGTGGAAAATGGGCGTGCTGTAGGTGTGAAAACATCGCTTGGAATCGACATTAAATCTAAGTCCGTTGTGCTTACTAATGGCACTTTTTTAAACGGCTTAATTCATATAGGAGACAAACAATTTGGTGGGGGTAGAGCGGGAGAAAAGGCCGCTACAGGAATTACCGAACAATTGGTGGGATTGGGTTTTGAAAGTGGAAGAATGAAGACCGGAACACCTCCTAGGGTGGATGGTCGTTCCTTGGATTATTCTTTAATGATTCCACAGCCAGGGGATGAAATTCCTGAGAAGTTTTCATATTCGGACACAAAGGCGCTTACTAAGCAACGGGATTGTTATATGTCCCATACGAGTCTTTTGGTTCACGATTTGCTAAGAGAGGGGTTCGATCGTTCTCCCATGTTTAATGGTAGGATCAAAAGTACGGGACCAAGATACTGTCCGTCTATTGAGGATAAGATCAATCGGTTTGCGGATAAGGATAGTCATCAACTGTTTGTAGAACCTGAGGGGTGGAATACGGTGGAGGTGTACGTGAATGGGTTTTCTACTTCCTTGCCAGAGGATGTTCAATATAAAGCGTTGAAATCTGTAAAAGGATTTGAAAATGTCAAGTTTTTTCGACCGGGTTATGCCATTGAATATGATTATTTTCCACCTACGCAATTGAAGCATACTTTGGAGACAAAGCTTATTGATAACTTGTATTTTGCTGGTCAGATAAATGGTACAACCGGATACGAGGAGGCTGCTTCCCAAGGGTTGATGGCTGGGATAAATGCCCATTTAAAAATTAATGAAAAGGAGCCTTTTATTCTTAATAGGGACGAAGCATATATTGGAGTTTTGGTGGATGATCTTATTACGAAAGGTACGGAAGAGCCATATCGTATGTTTACTTCCAGGGCAGAATATAGGACCTTATTGCGCCAGGATAATGCCGATTTAAGACTTACTCCCAGGAGTTTTGAAATGGGCTTGGCTTCAAAGGATAGGCTAGAAAAGATGGAGGAGAAGGAGCGTAAATCAAGTGCTTTTGTAGAATTCTTTAGAGAGACTAGTTTCAAGCCCGAACAGATAAACCCTATTTTGGAAGAGTTGGATTCGTCTACAGTTAAGCAACCTGATAAAATGTTTAAAGTGTTTTCTAGGCCCAAAGTAACCATGGAGCATATGATGCAATTGGAAGGTGTTTCTGAGTTTGTTTCAGATAATAATTTGGATCGAGAGATAATGGAGCAGGCGGAAATTCAGGTTAAATATTCTGGTTATATCGCCAAGGAAAAGAACAATGCTGATAAATTACAGCGACTTGAAAACATAAAAATTCCAAAGGGATTTGATTACAGTAAACTGAAGTCACTGTCCTATGAGGCACGGGAAAAGCTTAAGGCAATACAGCCAGTTACTATTTCCCAAGCTTCTAGAATAAGTGGGGTTTCGCCAAGTGATATTAGCGTTTTGCTGGTTTATATGGGCCGATAATTTTTTATTCTATTTTAATGTTCCACGTGGAACATTAATAAACTGAATGTGTTCTTAGGGCTTTTTAAGGCCTTATATTCTAATTTTATATAAAGGGTGTTTGCACTATTTGATGGGCAGATACCCTTTTTTGTGGCTTAGTTTTTGTGGCCAAATATGAAATCAATTGGCTGTAGGTTGATACATCTAGAAGGGATTTTTGGGCGGATATTTTTGGCCTTAAAACTAAACTACTATTTGTTTTTGGATTCGAATTGGGTTAGTTAAATAAATTTTCAAAAGAATAGAAAATCGACTGTAGGTGTGCTTTTTAATTTTACTGTTTCGGGAAATTTTACTGTTATAACTATTTATTTATATAGGTGGATATTTTAATGGGTGCTTGCAGTTTTGTTGTATTAAGTAAATTGTTATTTATTAATATAGATTAGCTTGTTTCTGGGTCAAATGATTTTTGGGTCGAAACTTCAATCTTCTTCTTTCTCAAATATGGATATTACTTCTTATGATATAAAGAGGGATTGATTACAAATAGGATATCATTTTGTAATTGGAGTAGGGATGCCGTTAAAGAATAATGTTATTTAAAATTCACTTTCATGAACTACTGTTTTAAAGTATCTTCGTTGCTTCGTGTATTTATAATTATCCGCATCTTATACCATGAAGCTGTATTTAGAGACTAAAGATTACACCCTTACCGGAGAGTCGTTTCAATTGTTGCACGATCCTGTATTGGATATGTTGGTGACGAAACCACAACCTAAAGATCTTAGTAAATATTATGATAGTGAAGATTATATTTCACATACGGACTCTAAGAAATCCTTAGTGGATAAGATCTATCAAACTGTAAAGGGATACAATCTAAAAAGTAAACTTGCACTTATTGATTCCTATAGTTCTAAAGAAAGAACGCTATTGGATGTAGGAGCAGGCACTGGGGATTTTTTAGCAGTAGCGAGAAAGCAGGGCTGGGAAATTTTTGGGGTTGAACCTAGTGTGCTGGCAAAACACAAAGCTAAGGAAAAGGATATCGAGCTATTTGAAGATTTGGATGCGCTACCACAGAAAAAATTCGAGGTAATAACCCTATGGCATGTTCTGGAGCATTTGCCAAATTTGGATGAACAGATATCCAAGTTGGTAGGACTCCTATCTGATTCGGGAACGCTTATTGTTGCCGTTCCCAATTTTAAATCCTACGATGCTGTTTACTACAAACAATTTTGGGCAGCGTTCGATGTTCCTCGACATCTATGGCATTTTTCTAGGAATAGTATTAAGAACATCTTTGGGAATCATGGGATGAAAGTGGTAAAGATCAAACCTATGTTATTTGATGCTTTTTATGTTTCTCTGCTTTCTGAAAAATATAAGACGGGTAGACAGAATTTTGCAAAGGCGCTTTGGTCAGGATTTAAGTCGAATTTGTCTGCCTTTAGGTCCAAAGAGTATTCTTCCCTGATATACATTATTAAAAGGCGCTAATACTTGTTTTAAGGGGCTCTGCGAAAGTTACACCTCCATTGTCCTCTCGTAGTATTCCCACTTTAAGAAAGACGCTGTCAGCAGCATTAACTGCTCCATTTATGATAGATATCGATTATGAAAAGATAAATTGGTATAAAGTTTATCTATAGATGCTAAAAGATGGTTTTCGTGTTCAGTGTTCGAAGAACAAGGGAAGTGTTGGCCTATAATATTGTGTTCTAATGTTTGACAACAATTTTTGACTTATTCTAGAAAACCTTTTCTATTTTTGCCAAAATTTAAATTAAACAGAAAATGAAAAAATTAGTTTTGGCACTGGTATTTATCGGAACAATATCTTGCCAACAGGAAAAGATAGCTTTCGTTGATAATGTGAAGTTGATGGATACCTATCAAGAGAAAATTGATATTGAAGCTAAATTTAAAACGAGAACCGAAACTTTTGGTAAAAAGAGGGATAGTATTTCCCAAGCTTTTCAAGTGGAGGCCCAAGCATTCCAAGCTAAGGCTCAAAAAATGGCACAGGCCAAGGCACAAGAGGAGTATGGTCAGTTGCAACAACGTAGTCAGTTTATAGGTCAGCAGTTGCAACAGGAAGAGCAGCAGTTGCAAATGCAAGGTCAGACTGAGATGGATAGCCTGGTGTCTAAAGTAAAAGAGGAAATCAAAGCTTACGGGGAATCAAATGGATACTCTTTTATTTTAACCGGAGGAGACGGAGGAAGTGTTCTTTATGGAACTGAATCCCATAATGTAACCGATGCCATAGTTAAAATTTTGAACGATAATTACAAGAAGTAAAACTTTATTCAATAGTCCTTAGGGACAATATATCACAAAAAACCTTCGAACTTATGTTCGAAGGTTTTTTAGTTCCAACTACAACGTGCTCATTGCCTTATTAGTTGCATTCAGACAGTCCTAATAGGCCAGTTCTACAATTTTAGCTACATCGTAGGGTGAGAGAGAATTATGCTCACCTAGACCCAACCAACCTCTATCTGTAAACCTATTGGAAATAACATTTGCGCTTCCGTCAAATTCCTCTGTATAATCGGATAGCTTGGTTTTTATTCCCAATTCATGAAAAAAGGACTCCGTTTTTTCAATACCCAAATTGGCTTTTTCCTCCAAAGTTCCTTCGGTGATATTCCAAACTCGCTCTGCGTATTGGGCCAATTTTTCTTTTTTATTGTCAAAATTATAGCGATAATGACTTGGGGTAATTATGGCCAAAGTTCTGGCATGATCTATACCGTAGAGTGCCGTTAATTCGTGTCCAATGGCATGCACTGCCCAATCGGTAGGAACGCCCAAAGGCAATATTCCGTTCAAGGCCATGGTACAGCTCCACATAAAGTTGGATGCCGCTGTGTAATCCTTGGGGTTTTTAATAATAATGGGCGCCACCTCTATCAAGGTCTGTAAAACACTTTCTGCCATGCGATCTTGTAGGGATGCTCCTATTGGATAAGTCATATATTGCTCCAGTACATGGGTAAAGGCATCGGCTATTCCATTGGCTAATTGGCGCTCTGGAATAGAGGCAATTACTTGTGGATCTAGGATGGAAAATACAGGGAACAATCCAGGTCCGCCCATAGCCAACTTTTCCTTGGTTTCTGCCCTGGTAATCACAGCTCCTGAGTTCATTTCAGATCCGGTTGCGGGTAAGGTCAATACCGTTCCAAAAGGTAGACCTTCCAATGTTGGAGTATTTTGTGTTAATAGATCCCAAGGAATGTCGCCTTTATAAAGTGCCGCTGCCGATAAAAATTTGGTGCCATCTATTACAGAACCTCCACCTACGGCCAGCATAAAAGTAATGTTCTCTGATTTTATTAACTGCAGGGCACGTAATAGAATTTCATATTCCGGATTGGCGGGAATACCTCCAAATTCAATTACCTCATAATTTTTCAATGCTTTTTTAACCTGGTCGTAAATACCATTCTTTTTAATGCTTCCTCCCCCATAGAGCATTAATATTTTGGCATTGGCGGGAATCTCTTCTGTCAAATTTTCTATTTGTCCTTTACCGAACAATATTTTGGTCGGATTTTTATATTTGAAATTATGCATCTTAATAGCGTTTAATGTTGAACATTTATTTAATTACAGCTCAAAGATACAAGAAAATGAATGTTCATTTAGTTTATGATTGACTTTAACAAAACTATAGGTTTTAGGACTTTAGGTTGGCTACAAAAAAAGAATGTTGAATTTCATATTGAAATATTGTACAAGATTATCAAGGTTTATGGGTACGGAATCCATTTCCTTATTAATTGCAAAGCAGGTAAGTTCAGGGTTATATTTTTCCATGGATGATGCCCTACATATGAAATGGAACCACCTCACGAAACCTCCTTATGGTGTTATGTGTCCCATTAATTCCAATACTTTTTTTAAACTAAGGAGTCGGTCACCAATAGTTTAACTATTATTAGCTGACCATTTTCCGTCCTTAACCGATTTATTAAGGCTTTTTATCTACCCTTATTCCAAGGCTGGCCACATATTTCAATAGGATAACCAACCAATGGGTTTAATTTGGAATAACAGTTATGGTTAGGGCCCAATTTTGTAATGAAATGCTTCGGCAATCGACCAATTAATTCTAGGATTTTATTGTATGTTTATGAAATAACAAGAGTAATGCCCGAAACCTTAAAAATATTTACAACGGCAATTTTGGTATTTGCCAATTCCTCCAGGGAAGAATTGAAGCATAAGGCCATCCCGAAGGGTAATGTATTGTTTAAAGGGTTAACGGAACATGCAATATGTACCGTAAAAAAGACAGGGCTGCCTTATTTTCTTCTGACTGAAAAGGAGCAATATGGAAATTCTTTTGGGGAAAGGTTCGTAAATGCAATCAATTCCATTTTTGATAAGGGATTTGATAATGTTATTACTATAGGGAACGATACGCCCCAACTAAAGGTCTCCGATATCCTGAAAGCTTCAGGATATTTAAGTGCAAATAAGTTTGTTTTGGGACCATCAAGGGACGGAGGTTTTTATTTAATGGGACTTAATAAATCCCAATTTGATGCTAGGGATTTTAAGGATTTACCTTGGAAAACAAATTCTCTCACCAAAAAAATCACTGAATTTATAGAAGTTTCGAATATTCAAATAATTCAACTTCGAACTTTGTTAGATCTGGATAATAATACCGATCTAAAAAGGATTCTAGAGGGATTTAGGACTTATTCGTCAAAGATCTTTCATACCATAAAAACCATAATAATACCGATGAAAAGGTACTTCCATCATCGGAGCATATTCATAAACTTTTACTTTGTAAGCAATTATTTTAATAAGGGTTCCCCTTCCGGTTCTACCATCTTTTCTTAGTTGAGGAAATCTATTTCCTAATCACTTTCGGCCTTATCGTTTAAAATTTTAATAACGGATTTTTAGATCTGTATTGTTACTTTCTATCCCGACTTAATACTGTTGTAACGGAAGTGGGCCTTTAAAACAATAAATCATAAATAATGGAAATTTATATAACATATGGTTTCCAAA
The DNA here is from genome assembly GCF_023015865.1 of Arenibacter sp. F26102. GTDB lineage: Bacteria > Bacteroidota > Bacteroidia > Flavobacteriales > Flavobacteriaceae > Arenibacter. Next base: position 91,570 of record NZ_JALKBC010000001.1, read on the forward strand.
AAATATAACTATAATAAAAAATATATAATGGCAGATTCTTATTATGACCCAGCGGATTTACGCAAGTTTGGAAATATAACCGAATGGAGCGAGGAATTGGGAACCAAGTTCTTTGATTACTATGGAAAAGTATTTGAGGAAGGTGCCCTTAGTGCTAGGGAGAAATCCCTTATAGCGCTTGCTGTAGCCCATGTTGTTAAGTGCCCTTATTGCATTGATGTCTATACAAAAGACGGTTTGCAAAAGGGGATAACCAAAGAGGAAATGATGGAAGCAGTACATGCTGGCGCGGCTATTGAAAGCGGTGCCACTTTGGTACATGGGGTTCAAATGATGAATAAATATAAGAAGCTATCCATGTAGTACATGGAGCTTTCTTGATTAATGATATGCCTTATTTTGGGATGTGGATTTTTGGAAATGTGTGATCCGAAAATTTCAACTTTCTGTAATCTGCCCCAGATATGGCGTACTAATAACCGAATACGATTATAATGGCAACAAAATCTTTAAAGGCAAGGCATGAAGCCCTTGTGATGGACAATAAACAAATGGAAATCCTTAATGGAGGGATTTTTGAAAATGGGGAGCTGCCCTATTTTAAGGATAAAATTGCCCAGACTGGGCAGTTTCCATTGCGTCCCAAAAAATTGGAAATTCTACAGATCAATGTAGGCTATATGTGCAACCAGGTTTGTGAACACTGCCATGTTGATGCCGGTCCGGACCGTAAGGAAATCATGACCAGGGAAACCATGGAAATGTGTTTGGAGGTTATCCGTAATACTGCGGCTCACACCTTGGATTTGACCGGCGGTGCTCCGGAAATGAATCCGGATTTTAGGTGGTTTGTGGAAGAGGCAGCCAAAGCTGGAATAAAGGATTTTATTGTGCGCTCCAATCTGACCATCATTAGGGCGAACAAGAAATATTATGATCTTCCCCAATTTTTTAAGAAACACAATATCCATGTGATTTCCTCCATGCCACACTACACTCGTGGAAAAACGGATAGACAGCGGGGAGAAGGAGTTTTTGATTTGTCTATTACAGCACTTCAGGAGTTAAATGCGGTTGGATATGGTATGCCGGACAGTTCCTTAAGATTGGATCTCGTATATAATCCATCCGGGGCCTTTTTGCCAGGAGATCAGGTGGCAATGGAGCGCGACTTTAAAAAGGCGCTTAAGGAAGATTTTGGGATTAATTTTCACAACCTTTTTTCCATTACAAATTTACCCATAGCCCGTTTTTTGGATTATTTGATAGCTTCGGGGAATTATGAAGATTATATGTATTCCTTAGTGGAGGCCTATAATCCTTCGGCCGTAGCCAACGTAATGTGCACCAATACCATTTCAGTGAGTTGGGATGGATGGCTTTACGATTGCGACTTCAATCAGATGTTGGGATTAAAAGTGGCCAGTAAAATTAAACACATTAAGGATTACAATGAAGATATTCTAAATGACAGGAACATTATAATTTCACAACATTGTTATGGATGTACGGCAGGGGCGGGGAGCAGCTGCCAAGGTTCCGTTACTTAGAATCTTTTGCATTTTTCTGATTAAAAGTTAGATGATAAATTGGAAAATAAATGGACCATTCGGTTTGTAGCGGATAAAGATTGTCGTTAAGATTGCTTTTTTTGTGTATTTTATCGATTTAAAGTTATTTTTAGCTTTACTTTTTAAATAAAAGACCAAAATTAGAGTTAGGGTAACAGACTTATAGGTCTGTTTATAGAAAACCAAATCTTATGGACAAACAATTAAAGCGCATGGCAACCATGCAGCGCATACAAACTACCGGCTTGGAGATTTTTTATCAAAAGGGCTATCATAATACCAGCATTGACGATATTTTAAAGGAACTCTCCCTTTCTAAAGGTGCGTTTTACTACCATTTTCAATCCAAGGAAGAATTCTTTATCAGTATTGTGCAAAACCTTTTATTCAGAAAGGTCTATAGCAGTCTAATAGAACCTATAGAGGGCGAAGAAGACCCATTGAACAAGATTGCTGCTTGTTTTGATAATGCATTGGAAACAGCAGAGCACAATTTTCTGGATTACGGATTCGTTCTGAGTAATTTCATTACTGAATTTAATGGGAAGAACCCGGATATCATGAATTATCTTCAGGACATTTTAAAAGTGTGGGAAGTAAATTTGGTTACTGCCCTACAGAAGGGAAAAACGGACGGGTATGTAAACAGGCATGTAGATAGCGAAGCCGTGGCCACTTATTTAATATCATCCTATATTGGTATTCGTACTTTAATGGTTGAAGGAAATGGTAAAATGTTACGCTATAATTATATTCAACAGCTTAGGCATTACTTTAAATTAATAGAGCACAAGGAGCCGGCATAGTTTGGTGTTTTTTCAAATCCCGCTTCAATTGTTTCCGGACAACTTACTTTAAGAAGGTTGGCTTAGGGAATATAAACTGTGGAACCTTTCTTTAGTTTTATTTGTGACTTCTGTGTCGATGCTAAATGACACCAGAAGTTCAATTTTTTGCTACTTTTTTAATATTTCCTCAATTTTTAAAACAACATCCTCTGGAGAAATGGTGCGCATTGCATTTTCATATCCAGGAGGGTATTTGTTTCCATAAACTGAGGTTGGAATCAAAGGATATTGTTTCCTATCTGCCAACATTGCATTATTGGAATTTTGTCCAAAGGGATAAAATCCGGCATAAGGATGGGTAACTCCCCAAAGCGTTATTGTAGGCACTTCAAACAAGGCCGCTAAATGTGCATTTCCACTATCCATAGCAACCATTAAATCCAGTTGGGAAATTAAGGCCAATTCTTCCTGGAATGGTAATTTGCCCACCAGATTAATACAGTTACTGAATTTGGTATCCCATTTTTCCAGTTGTTCCTGTTCGTTTTTTCCGCCTCCAAACAGAAGTATTTTGTGTAGATCGGTTTTATTCAGTGCATCCACTACTTTTTCCATCAGATCCAGGGGGTACATTTTGCCGTCGAAAGCGGCAAAAGGAGCTATGCCGATCCATGTTTTTTCTTTGCCATCCACCAATTGACTTGTAGCAGGTGCAATATATCTTTTAGGAAGTACTGGGGCTGTTTGTAAATCTACGGGCATTCCTAGTTTTCCAAAAACATCCGCATAACGCTGGTGGGTAGTTTTAAGCTGTCGAAATTCCTTTGAGCGCAAAGCAGTTAAGGCTTTTTTTTCTGCCCGGCCCTTGTCTATCTGAACAAAGGGTGTAGCCCCAAACTTAAAATACCTTTTTAGAATGTTACTGCGCAATACATTGTGCAAATCGGCAACTGCATCTATGTTTAAGTCTTTAAGTTCCTTAAATAGCTTCCAAAGCCCAAATACGCCTTTGTGCCTACCCTTTACATCCGCTTCGTAAATGCTAACGTTATCAAGGTCGAGAAAAATAGGTTTGAAGAAACTTCTGGTCAGTACAGTAACTTTTAATCCTGGATATTGCTTAACCAAGGCGGATAGGACAGGAACGGTCATAGCCACATCGCCCATTGCCGATAAACGAATGACCAGAATATGCTTTTTTTGGTCAGGATTAAGGAGAGTTGACTTAGTTACATCCCTTACTTTCCCCTCGGCATCCTTTGAAATACTTTTCTCGTTTACCATCAATTGTTTAGTTGCAGGGCTAAGATAAGCTTTTCATTATTTGGATTCAGGGCGCTTTACGAAGAACAGGGTTAAGTTCGTTGTCATTGTACATTTTCATCTGCTTATAGACTTTCATGTATTTCTTGCCAGATTCAATATCCAGTAATAATTGATCTATAGCGGAACATAGATCTTTCTTTTGTTCCAATAATATGTTAAGCTTGGTGCTGCATTTTTGAATATGATCTTGGGTGGCGTCCTTTCGATCTACCTCCTGCTGCATGTGATATATCTTTAAAGCCAAAATGGATAGTCGGTCTATGGCCCATGCCGGACTTTCCGTATTAATGGTAGCATTTTCTTTTTTTTCTACCGATTGGTATTTATTTAGAAAGTAACTATCAATAAATTCAACCAAATCTGTTCTATCCTGGTTGCTGGAGTCGATTTTTCTTTTGAGTTGAAGTGCTGCAACCGGTTCAATATTAGGGTCCCTGATAATATCTTCATAATGCCATTGCACGGTATCTATCCAATTTTTACGATATAACAGGTGGGCAATATCTTCTTTTGAAAATGGATTGCTGAAAGATTGGGACACATCGTCCAATAGATGATATTTTTCTATGCTTTCTTCAAATATTTTATAGGCAAAATCACTGAACATAACGACAATATTTTAAGACAAAGATACCGTTTATTTAAAAAACACATTTTATTTATTTGGAAGCTATTTTGTGGGTTGAAGACCTAACAATTTTATGATGTACTCAGCAATAGAGCAAGTTTTGAAAGTTATTGGTTAAGAAACTTAGGTTACATTAACAGATAGCCTTTCTATTTCATAATGATGTTGGTCAGAAGTACAATAAAAGGAACAATTACGGATGCCATTAGTACTATTTCCCTGATACTATCTTTTTTGATGGATTGGACATAGGTGGTAATAAATACTACTGCGGGAAAGAAGGTAATAAGAATGGGGTGTGTATCCGGGGAAGACTTAAGCACTTTTACCAACAATCCAATAAGGAATAGAACCAGAACCAGACGCATAGTCACCAATTTACCTACCCCAACGTTACCCAATTTTAGAAATGCCAAAAAGCCGCAGAGTAAAGCGGTAAAAACATAGAGAAACAAAAGGGTGCTATTGCTCCAATCGTAAAAATAAACGGCATTGAACTTAAAATCGAAAAAATAATGATCCCATAAAAAGTCCATATTATTGCTCAGCACCAGAACAGCCAACATAATGAGGAACATAGCTATAATTGCCGCAAAGGGAACCAGCCAATTTCTAATATTTTTTGGATCATAAAAGTATATGGCAATGACAACCATTATAAGGTATAAAATTGCCCAGTCGTAAAACAAACTGGCAATCAATATCCAAAAGGTGGCATCAAAAATTTTTAGTTTAATATTTTTTAGAGACCGGAAACTTAGTATACGACGAATGGCAAGCAACAAAAAAAAGCTGCATAGTATGGCGTTGGAATCGGTCAATACTTCCGGGAACAGTACCATCAGCAAGGTATAAAATAGGATGGCCAATGAATTTCCGCCCGTTATCTTATTTCTTAATGTAATAAAATTAACTACAAAAATGCTAAAGGATAAAAATCCTAAAATTGCTGTTTGCCCCAATATTTGTTCTGGTGAATACGATTTTTGGAACAGGAAAAAGTGCACAAACCAATAGAAGAAAAATAGAAATACCACAAGTATTATATAATTTATTGGTTTTGTTCTTCCAAAAATGCTTGAAATCATCCTAGGTTTTTATATTTTTGCATGGTAAATATAATTAAGATGGATTCATTTTTTTACGGTATTGAAGATTTATTTGTGAATGTGCTTTTCGCACCTTTCGACGCTTTGCGTAGTATGGAGAATTGGTGGGCGGCAAATACATTGAATTGGATTTTAATGCTTATCGGCGCTGCCGCCTTTGTATATTGGATGTTGGAGTTGAAAAAATACAACGATAGCGGCGAGGAAGACAAGGACGCAACTGCACACTCTTACCTTTAATCGTTTTTCGGATTTCGGTTTGGATTAAGGCTTCTTTTTTGAAGCTGTGGTTTTACTTAAGCTTTATTTAAGGATAATGAATAATATAAAAAATGGATAGCAAACGCTATCCATTTTTTAGTTTTTGTCCTAAGCCGACCTATTTGCTGTAAAACTTTTACTTAAGATCGAATCCTAGGTCTTTGCGATAATACATTTTATCGAATTGTAGTTTTTCAATGTTTTTATAGGATTTTTTTAGCGCCTCGTTGAAGTTGGAGCCGTATGCGGTAACCGCCAAAACCCTGCCTCCATTGGTCAAGACCTTGCCGTCTATTAATTCGGTGCCGGCATGGAATACAACGGCATCTTCAATTTTGTCAAAGCCGGTTATTTCCATTCCTTTTTTATAGGCCTCTGGATAGCCCCCGGATACAGCCATAACCGTGGTAGCAGTGCGCTCATCTATTTCTAGGTCAATACTGTCCAAGGTTTGGTTTGCCACAGCTTCAAAAACCGCAACCAAATCGTTCTTTATTCTTGGTATTACCACTTCGGTCTCCGGATCGCCCAATCGTACGTTGTATTCAATTACTTTTGGTTCGTCCCCAACTTTTATCAATCCGATAAATACAAATCCCTTGTATGGCAGATTATCTAATTTAAAGCCTTCTACGGTAGGTTTTACGATGCGCTCAAGTACTTTTGCCATAAAGGTTTTATCTGCGAAAGGAACAGGGGAAATGGCCCCCATACCACCAGTATTCAATCCGGTATCCCCTTCACCAATTCTTTTATAGTCCTTTGCCGTCGGTAAGACCTTAAATCCTTTTCCGTCGGTAAGTACAAAACAGCTCAGTTCAATTCCGTCCAAAAATTCCTCAATGACCACAGTAGTACTGGCAGCCCCAAATTTGGAGTCGATCAACATCGTTTTCAGTTCGTCCTTGGCTTCTTGCAGCTCATTCAGAATCAAAACCCCTTTACCAGCGGCCAATCCGTCGGCCTTAAGTACATAAGGCGGTTTTAAGGTTTCTAAAAAGGCATATCCCTTTTCCAAGGTTTCAGCCGTAAAACTTTCATAGGCCGCTGTTGGAATGTTGTGCCTCATCATAAATTCCTTGGCAAATTGCTTGCTTCCTTCCAAAGTGGCAGCTGCTTTTTGAGGACCAATTACAGGGATGTTTTTTAAGGCATTATCATTAAGAAAAAAATCGTGCACCCCATTGACCAGGGGGTCTTCAGGGCCTACAATAACCATATGGACTTTTTCAGAGAGCACACATTTTTTAATGGCTTCAAAATCGTTTACACCTATGGGTACATTTTTCGCTATGGTTGCGGTTCCCGCATTGCCGGGAGCCACATAAAGATTTTTAAGTTTTGCACTTTGTTTTAATTTCCAAGCTAAGGTATGTTCGCGCCCACCGGCACCAAGGATCAAGATATTCATTATAAAAAATTTCCCCAAAAATACGGTTTGAAATGGATATTGAACATACTTAAGGCAAAATATAAATATATTTCAGGGATAATATTAAATAAAAAACCCACCTATAAGGGTGGGTCAGTTCTATTTTCTATTTCTATCGGAAAAATCCCGATGTTCTGTTTTTCTTAATTCCTCAACAGTCAGGGTTTTGAAGTAATCCCAGGTTTTTTTCATACCTTCCTTTCTGCTAATTTTAGGCTCCCAGCCTAATATGTCCTTCGCCTTTGTAATATCGGGTTGACGTTGCATAGGGTCATCTTGTGGCAAGGGTTGGTATATTATTTTTTGGTCTGTCCCTGTTAAATTAATAATTTCTTCTGCAAATTCCTTGATAGTTATTTCATGCGGATTTCCAATATTCACGGGAAGTGTATAGTCGCTCATCAACAGTCTATAAATCCCTTCTATTTCATCGTCTACAAAACAAAAAGAGCGTGTTTGCGAGCCATCACCAAATACCGTCAAATCCTCTCCACGTAAAGCCTGTCCCATAAAAGCTGGTATTACCCTACCATCGTTTAATCTCATTCTAGGGCCATAGGTATTAAAAATCCGGACAATCCTTGTATCTACACCATGAAATCGGTGGTAAGCCATGGTAATGGATTCTTGAAATCGTTTGGCTTCGTCATAAACTCCACGAGGTCCTATGGTATTTACATTGCCATAGTACTCTTCTGTCTGTGGATGTACCAATGGATCACCGTATATTTCGGAGGTAGAGGCAATAAGGATCCGAGACTGTTTTTCCTTGGCCAGTCCCAATAAATTATGGGTCCCCATAGCTCCTACCTTTAAGGTTTGAATAGGAATCTTTAAATAGTCGATTGGACTTGCCGGGGAGGCAAAATGCAATATATAATCCAACTTCCCAGGAATATGCACAAATTTTGTAACATCATGATGCTGAAATTCGAATTGTTCCAAGGAGAAAAGATGTTCTATATTCTTTAGGTCACCGGTGATTAGGTTATCCATGGCAATAACATAATGACCTTCTTTGATCATCCTATCACAAAGGTGTGATCCCAAAAAGCCGGCGGCGCCAGTTATAAGTACTTTTTTCATTTATTGATTATTTTAAAGTCAAATTGGTAGCAAGCAAATTTAATCGAATCATGCATTTATAAAAATAATTATGGTTTATTAGCCAAAATAGTTGGGTAAAGTGTGATAATTATATTAAGTGAGTTTAAATGGCGGTGATGGTTGTGTTAAGATATAGATTATGATTTTATAGTGTTAATTAAAGTTTATTTTATTTCTCAATATGCTTTTTTCTCTCCAGAAATTGCGTTTAAAACTGTTTGTACTATTATTTTTAAATCCATGAACAGCGACCAGTTTTCAATATAAAAAATATCAAATTTAGTGCGGTTTAAAATATCAATATCAGTTTCAATCTCACCCCTATATCCCCGGACTTGGGCCAAACCTGTTATCCCCGGTTTAACAAAGTGGCGTAGCATGTATTTATCAACCTTATTCGCAAACTCATTGGTGTGCTTTACCATATGGGGTCGAGGCCCAACCACCGACATATTTCCAAACAGGACATTATAAAATTGAGGCAGTTCATCAATACTTGTTCTGCGGATAAATTTGCCCACTTTGGTAGTTCGCATATCATTTTTAACTGCCATAAGGGTATCGGCGTGTTCATTGGGTGCCATGGAGCGAAATTTATAGCAATAGAATTCCTTGTTGTCGATTCCGTTTCTTTTTTGCCTGAAATATACAGGACCTTTGGTTTCCAATCTTATAATTAGGGCAATAAGAGGGGCCAACCAAGAAAGAATTCCAACAACCACTAATAATGAAAATACAATATCGAAACCTCTTTTTAGGGCAGAATTTAAAGGATTGTGCAGAGGAATGTCCCTCAGCGATAGGATTGGAATATAATCGTAGTATTCAAAGGTTAGTTTTTTGGAAAAAATGTTTTTATTGTCCGGGATAAATTTCAGAGTTTTCAAATTATTATCCGCAAAGTTAATAAACTCGGTAAGTTGATTATTCTTCAATTCTGAAACGGAACAGTAGATTTCATCAACATTATTTTCTACTATGTATACAAAAGTTTTATAGATATCAAAAACCGGGTCTGAAGGGCAGAATTGCTTCATAAAGTGATATCCATACTCCCGGCGATCTTTAAAAACGTCGATTAGTTGGTCGGTTTTCTTATTTTTCCCAATAACCACTACATTCCTCATGTTCCCTTTTATTCTCTCCCTGTATTTCATTAAAAGAATATAGTTTAGGAATTTAATGGTAAAAATGGCCAGCCCAACAAAAACAAAATATTCCCCTAGTGCCAATCGGCTCATATTGGGTTGCTTAAAGAAGCCAATAAAGGCATATAATATTAAAAAGAAAAAGACAAATTGGTTAAATAGCAGTTTTAAAATATAAGATACCTTAGTATATCTATATACTTCATAAAAGCTATTCTTAAAGGAAAGTATAATCCATGCCAAGGTGAGATAACTGTGAAAAAGTATGGGATATTGAAAATTGATGGGCAGAATGTATGCAAAGAAGTTAATTACCAACAAATCCAACCCATAGGATATTGGGGTAATAAGGCTGGAATAACGATGTCTTTTGGAGAGCATTAATTGTATCTATTATAACAATAACTAATATCTACTTTAATTAAATAGTCAAAAGTAAACAAACAAATACACAATCGAGAACACCTTGCCATTTTTTAAGTAGGCTGGGCTTGATATAAATTCTACACATCCATTACAAAGTTAAATTTGTAAAAAAAAACAGGGATGATACTGAATTCCTTTAGACGTTTTACAGATAAAGTCTCAGCTATTATTCTGAGGCCCATACTTCAATCCAATTTTCTTTTAAGTCTAGACATTGGCACCTTCGGTATTAATTATATGTGTAGTATTATCATCGCGGGCTTAATCCATTTTGGAAATCCTCCATTAAAAATGGCTTATTTAGGGATACTTAACTTCTCTTCCTTGGTTTAATAAATAATCCAAACTATGCATAAGATTTGCTAGGGCATCTCAAATAACTCCTGAATTTCTGTACCCTATTTTTCTCTCCTTTTAGATAAATTAAATCTATCCATTATAAGGTAAAATAACCCAACAGGATAATCAAAAAAATACCTGTTAAACAACTTAGGTTCCTTATAAATTCTATATACCCACCTTAGATGAAGTTTGGACAATAAGTTAGGATAATATTTCACTCCCTTTTCCGCGGTTTGACTAAAAAAAGCTCCACAGGCAAAACATGAGCCTTTAAATCCTGCAATTCGTGCACTTATCATAAAGAGCTCTTGTTTAGGGGTGCCCAGGCCAACAATGCATGCGTCAACTTCCTTCATTATTAATTCTTTGAATATCGTTTCTTCGTTGATGTCAAAACCACTTCGAAAACCAACAACATTGATTTTGGGGTATTTTACTTTTATGACGCTCACAAATTTTTCAATATCAATTTGTGAAGCACCTAGGAAATAAACCTTTTTTCTATTCTGATCAAAAAATGAAAACATCGGGTCAAAATATGAGGAAAAATCAGGAGATTTTCTTTTTATCTTTTTACCGGTAAATACACGTAAAAAAATAGCCAACATAATACCATCCAACGTAAAAAAGTCAATTGCTTTTATACGTTCGAAATGTTTTCTTAAAATTTTATAGTTATATATATTTAGATATCCCACTAATTGGGAATCATTGCGGTAATCTATTTTATCCGTTATCTTGGAAAAAACATCGTTGATCATATTGATTTTTTTAAACCTGCCCTCATAAGTTAATAGCTTATTACAAAAACCTCCTCGGACCATATTTTTTGTATCCTATCATTTGCTAACCTCATTATAATGTCCTATTTCTAATTTCTACGTAAACCTCACACCCCAGTCTTTTTATTCTCTCAATTTTGGAACTCTTATATGCTTTTGCAAGTACTATTCAATTCAAAAAGTAAGAATGTAAAACAACGATCTTCCGTAAGACAGTTACTATATCATTTTGGGTACCTAAAACTTGCTAGCTGTCCGTAAATATAAATAGGTCATTTTTCCCCCCAGTACTTAAATGGAAAAAATAGTAAAAGTGTAAATGCCAACCTCCAAACCATTTTTTCATTTATTTTTGTGATTAAGCTAGGTAATTTTCCCATTTCTAATCTACTATTCAAAACTTGATATAGTTTTTTTTATCTTTTATATATTAAGTACACGACGTTCAATGTTATTATATGGAAAAAAATATAGTATTACAATGGAAACTAAAACAATGCCTTTATGAGTTTCCATAAATGATTCTAGGAATCCAAAAAACATAAATAAACTAATAAGTGAAAAATATAATCCATCTCTTGAGATAACAGCCTTATTTAGGCCATACAAAAGTATTGAAACGAAGCTGATAAAGCCCATAATTCCAGAAGCCAAAAAGCTTTCCAAATATTGATTATGAGCATCGAAAGATCTTATTATACCTTCTTTAAAGTCCATTAAAATATATTGTTTTTTTAACTCACCTCTTACATCACCTATACCAACACCCAACAAAGGACTATTTTGAATAATATTACTACCTGCTTCTATTTTTTTAACTCTGTTGTACAGACCACCGACTTTTCCCTCATTAATATTTTCAGATTTCAATTCGATCAATGTCTTTTTGAATCTTTGTCTTAAAACGGGAATGGAATTAAAGGTCGTTATTATTAAACCTATTGTAAAAATAAGGGAAAAGATTATGCCTAAAAGATTATATCTGGTGTAGGCTTTTTTTAGGAATATAGCGATACTAAATACTGCAAAAAATAAAATTATTCCTCTTGAACTCAATAATATCAAGAAAAATAATTGTACTCCTATTAATAACCAATATAAACGATGTAATTTATGTCTAAAAAAATAGACTGCCAAGAAGTTAATAATTATTAGGGTTGAAAAATAATTTGGCCCAAAATCTAAATATTTACTTAAATGATAGTTATTGTATTTCCAATCAAACCACCATTTAAAAGGGATATCATTACTTATAAAGAAATAAAAATTCCTTATTAGACAATATAAACATGCTGTAAAACTGGAAAAGGATAATACTTTAATAAAATTAATCTTATTGGACAAAAGATTTTTATTTGCCATAAAAATTAAAGGAAACACAATTAGGGACAACGATCTTTCCATTATTTTAAGACCACTTTCAATATTTTCAGAATAGCATAAAGACACTAAGCGACTTAAAAAAAAAAGATAGAACAAAATGTTAAGCGTATTGAATTCCAATGACCTCGTAAAAAATAAATTAATTAATGATAGTGTGAACAGAATAATTATAGCAATACTATTCAAATTAATTGATAATGGGTATGTGATCAATACTAAAAGAAAAAAAAAGTATATTGATTGATTTAAGATGGATTCTTTCGTATGAAAAAAATGAAGATATTTTGATTTCATAATGAAAATTTAATCAATTACAATATTTGAACTTTCTCCAGAATTAGATTCCATATAGATTAACAGTCCTACCAATATAAAAACAATTGCTTGAGAAGTGAAAAAGTAATAATTATTCAAAAGAAACGAGCATATTTCCATTAAAAAAACTGAAACAAAAATCAGTCTTCTATAATTAATTTTTGATCCAATCATTGGCGGTTTTCTTATAAATTGAAATAGTACCAGTACTAGAACCAATTGATAGAATAAAAATATTATTAATCCTATGATACCACCTTCGGTATAGAACAATAAAAAATTATTATGAGCGGCAACACCACTCTTACCAGAAACGCCTTCATAAAAATTGTTAAAGCCACCCAAGCCAATTCCAAAAATGTTTTCAAAGGTATCCATATTGGAAATTGTATTTTCAATGATAGTGAATCTCGTATTGGTCGACGGGTCTTTAAAGGATTTTTCTGATAGAACCATTGTCCGTAATCTTGGAGAGATTTCAGTCTTTGTAATTAAAAAATAAAGGCTAATCAATACAACAGTAATACCCGCTATAACCTTAAAAAATTTAATAACCCTCTTTTCCTTTAGAAAATAATACAAGAAAAAAGAAAAGAAAAGAAACACCAAGGGCATTCTAGAATGTGTATTAATGAATAAATAAAATAAAAGCAGTAATCCAAAAACGTTCAAAAATGATTTTTTGGGCATTACAAAGTATTCAAACCACAGTAAAATTACCATGGCCAAAAACATAGAATCCGCAAGTGGGTGTTTAAGAAATGAACCAGAGTACCTATAAGCACCATTCATGAATGTGATTTCCATAAAGAAAGCTTCGTAAAACCCAAAGCCGCAAGCGATTAAAAACAGTGATAAAGTAAAGATCTTCATTTTTTTGTCAAATACGCCCAAGCCATTATTTTTTATAAAATTGTAAGTTAAAAGGGCCAATAAAAAATACATGTAAAAACGTAAAAAACTGGGCAAAATCTCTATTGGAGAATTAAAAAATAGGCCAATAAAGAAGACCCAGGTAATTAATATCAAAAAAACATTAAGAGGAAGGAATCTTACAATTTTTGGTTTTTGAAGTAATCCGAAAAATGAAATTAAAAATATTAATAAGACATAAATAATATTTACTGCCTGTGCAAAATCAAATGGAAATATATCTTTTACTATTGTCTTATCTATAAAATAAGTAAACGAGCTAACAGTAATAAGTAATAAAATAAGTGTGAGTTTTTGTATTTTCATATTAATACGGTGGCAATTCTACAAAGTTTAACTTACACCTTGCTAATTAATTATCATTAAAAACAGTCATTTTCAATTTTTATTCGAAATAATCGGCAACATTTTGTTCGTCAAAATAATATTGAAGACTAGTAGGTTTTTTTACAAGCTCACTTGGATCAAAGAATCATTTAAAGGATTAATATACAGCAAAGCCATCACAGTCAACTTCGAAATTTTTCGATCATAGCCAGAACTATTGGTAAAAAATAAAAAATCTAAAGAATTAAATAGCATACTGATGGAATTTGTTCGTTCTTTTCTAAAAACAATTATAACCGATAAAGCAACTTATATGTATGTGCAATTTAAAAAAGAGATTTTATATCTTCCGAAATTCTTTCTACCGATAAAGGTGTGTCATGTGATAAAAATACATTATTGGAAGAATCATTATAAAATACTTCGGGGAATTTGAACTGATTCTTTAAATGAGATTTCAGTTCTTCTTCTGTAAAATATTTGATTATGGAATCGTTCTTTAAAAATCCATTCTTAACTTTCCAGTAGGGAAAGTTAATCATAAGTGACCCAACATTTACACCTAAGTTAATTCCTTCCACGATGCAAGTAGACAAATTGCTCAATAAAACCTTATAATTGGAAATTGTCTCTATAAATGGTTCGTTTTCTACTAATATCAAGTCTTCGACATTTTCAAATTGTATATAGTCCATCGGGTTTTCTCTTGGGTGTAATTTTATGTAAAGGGTATAACCTTCATTAGGATATAGTTCGTCCAAACATCGTCGTAGCAATAGTATATCCTTTATTTGATACTGATGATAGGAAAGCAAACCATGCCATTTATAGGCTGAAGTTATAAAACAAATAGATTTAGGGTGTTTAGGAATAAAAGATTTAGGCTTGCTTCTAAAATAGGATATCATCCGGGGTAGACCTGTGTTCAATATAGAGGTTCTTTGATGGGCATATTTTCTAATAGCTTTTCCTGAAAACTCGCCTATTGTATAAATTACATTTAGATTACTACAAGCAATAGTGCTAGGTAGATAAGGACTACATTTAGTGGTAGCAAAAGCTTTTGAAACATACAACACTATTTTTTTTAGGTATAGCTCCTTTATGTCGGCTAATTTATTTTTTGAGTATTTTACAATATCCAATAAGTTAAACATTACTGGATCATTGATTAACCCGTCTAGAATCATAGAACATGGTTTGTTTTTTTTCTTTGCGAAATAAATGAACTGGCGTTGAATGGCTCCATCGTTGCCAAATACGAAAGAATCGTATTTTTCGGTAATATCTTTGATTCTATTTCTTAAACCATATACCAACTGCATTCTCTTCAAGGACGAAATATTATAAAACGACCTTCTTAGCTTGATATCGGAAAAAGATAGGGTTTTGATTCCCTTCGGGAATTCTAAATCTTGAAAAAAAATGTTGTTAGTGTCCAGATAATCACAAATAAAGCCGTCCTCAATGAGTTTTGCCATTACTGGGTTCATATTTAAAAGGTGTTCCCTATTTTGAGGAATGAATAATATTTTTTTTGCACTCATATACTTTTGCTATGGTGCGTTTGAAATTCTTTATTTAGTAATATTATATCATTTCTTTGTAGAAATATGTCATTCCATATAGTCAATCTTGGTGATTTGAAATTAACTGCCAGTTCAAAATAGGGATAAAGAACATGAACATTTTGTATGCCAAATAATGCGGCATATACCAGAAGTGAGGAGCCAATACCAAAAATATTTAATTGTTTGTTATTAATAAAAACGGCCTCCAGTACAAGTTGGCTTGGAATTACCTTTACAGTAATATTATTCTTATTGAAAATTGCTATAATTTCTTCAATTTCTTTCTCATCTTGGAAGGGGTGGAACTTAATAGCAATGGCATCTAATCTAAAATAGTCCTCGCAAAACCAGAGTACAAAATTAAAAAGATCTTTTTCCTTTATGACATTCTGATTTTTTACGGCATCGAAAACAAATACGTTTGTAAACTCTATGTTTGCATCGTTATAATAACTGTTCGCTTTAATCTGTAATATATTTCTATTACCGTTGTCTTGGCCTAAAAAAGACTTGTCGGATAAGCAATATATTTCGGATACTGAATCTTTAAGGTCTGGAAGAAAGCGGTCGGATACATAATTTAATCTATTGGCACAGAACACAGGAAAAAACCTGAAAACATAGTCTGCTATTTTCTGGTGAAAAGGTATCGGAACTGGAAATTTCTTCAATAGCTCTTCCTTAGATAAATAAGCGTCCATTCCATCTTCAATATAGTTTACACTAACACATTTTGGATGGGAAAAGAAGGCTCTGTAAACCGGAACTCTCGAATTAGGGCAAAAATAGGTAAAAGCCTCATCCACATATTTATCTATTATGCCATCTATTTTTGAAAGCACTTCTTTATTCTTTCTAAACTTTAAATTGGGTAATGATTTTAAGGTGTTAAATGAATGGTAATAAACGACTTCAGGTAATGTAATTTTATTTACCTTAAAGTCTGTCTCTATTCCTCTGGCTAGTATAAAAACCACATTGTTTTTATTTATATTTCTATGCTCAACGGATAAAATTGCAGTTAGTAGGTTTATGTTACTGTGTATGTGGAATAAGTATTTCATATAAGATAACAAATATAATGAATAGTAACCCAACCGGGATTATCAATTGCTTTTCAAAAGTGAAAAACGATTGTTCTATTTCGTCGTAATTCTTCCGTACCACATAAACCGTAAAAAAGGTTAGGTAGGCAATACTACTTGACAAAGGCAGGGCTTTTATAGAAAAAATTGGAAATAACACATACATTAGTATTATGGTTAAGCTTCCTGTGGCAATTATTCTGAAATGCGCAATAATTGCATTGTTCATAAATGTATATAATTGTGTATGCATAGCGGTGTATCTTTCTATAAATAGAAACAAGGCCATTAAAGAAAAAACGGAATTATCTACAAGATGCACTTTAGATCCAATTAGATCTAAGATTATATTTCCAAAAAACAAAAGGATAATCAGACCTAAAATATTGACCACATATGAAAAACCCATTGAAAAACGAACTTTTTTAATCATAAGAGCAATTTTGCCTTGTCCCCTTAATTTTGCAAATTCAGGAATTTTAGAATAAAAAGGTGCTCTTGAAACCTCCTTTAATTGTCCAAATATCCTGTCGGTCAATAAATAGGCATTGGCTATATCAACTGGCACCAAATTGGCGATAAGAAGATTAAGGCCCTGCTGTGTTCCAGTTCCTGCAAAACCGGCTATAGATGATCTCCAGGACAGGTTAAAAACTGTTTTATCAATAGATGACGTAGTATGTATTTTAGGACTGTCTTTTTTGATGATAACTCTTTTTGCTAAAAAATAGTAGTTGAAGAAATTTATTATAATCCAGATATTCAAAACCAACATAAAGCTCAATAAGGTAGGATTGATCAACATTACAACTACAAGTGATAATGCAGATAGTCCCTTTAATAGAACCTCCCACCTTTTGACCAAAGCCACTTTATTTAAGCCGATTAAAATCGAAATGTATAAGTTGCTATATAAAAAAAATGCGGAGCCTATCACCACTGCTAAACAAGCATACCAGAAGTCCATTTGATCGACAATAGAACTCCTTAAACTAAAATAGGTTAGTATAGAGATGAATAGAAGGGAAAATAAAAAGATATATCTGTAATACAACTTTGATCTTTGGAAAATAGTGGAAATCAATTCGGAATTAGGGGCACTATTGTTTTCGGTTACTGATGAAAATTCGTTTAAATTTTTCACTCCGGCATTGGCATAGGAAAATAATCTTGATAAGTTCTCCTTTAAACCAAAATCAAATATATTTTTGAATTGGATAATAGTTGCCAAAACCAAATATATTTTGGTCTCAATAGTAGAAAATTTAACCAATATCATAGGTAAAACAACAATGGTATTGGTGGATATAACGACTAAACTGGCCCAAGTAGTCAATGTAGGTGAGTTCCATAATCGATTAAGAACTTTGATCATTTAATTATGCAACTTGTTAACCTTGTATTTGTGATGTTCTTTATTATGAATTTTTTTTGAAGATTCTCCTTTTATTACAACAGCGTTTTTTAGATCTTTAATAAAAGTTGAAAATTCATCGTTAGAAATATCTAAGGCTACCCCATCAAAATGGACCCATTCCAAATTCCCTAATTTAACATGTTTTTCTATCATTAATGCCCCTGCACCAATGGCAATTTGACTCGCTAAGGATCCTACGTCATGACTTGAATATCCAGGAACAATATTATTGTATGTTCCTCTTATTTGAGAATAGTGGTTCACAACACCTATGTTACAAGAATCTGGAGGAGCAGGATAGGAAGATGTGCATTGTAAAAGATACAATCTATCTTTTTTCTTAAAGGTATTCAATACAAATTCTTCATATTCGGAATCGGTGAAACCAGTAGAGATAACAACATCTCCCTTAAAGGAATCAGCCACATAACTAAGATAGTTACGATGATTGGATATTGTACTTGGTAGTTTGATCAATGGGGTGTCATATTGTAACATATATTCGTAAGAATTCTTATCTAGAACAGAGGTAAACCAAAATATTTGATTTTTATTACACTCGTCTATCAATACTTTGAATAGATGGTCGTTTAGCTCCACATTTATTCGGTAATCTCTCAGGGTATTACCAAATGGTGACTTGTAAAAACTTTGTAATTCACTCTTGGTATAGAAGGTGTCTACATCTCTTTTTTGAACTTTAATAGCATCTGCCCCATGTTGCTTGCATAGTTTAATCATTTTTCTTAACCTATGTTCATCACCTATATGATTATTTGTTAATTCAGCTACAATAATCGGAATATTGTCATTTATTTTTTCAATAAGACTCAGATAAAGTTCAGAATTAGATTTTGTTGTCTTATTAACAATACTGTTTTTATTATTAAAATCTTCAACAGATAAATCACTAAAGGATTTAGTTCCGACATGAATTATATCTATATCTTTTAAATAATAATCTGAATGATATTTTATTACTGTAAATATTTGCTCCTGTGTTTGAAGCAATATTGAAGAAAATTCGGAATTATAATTAGAAAAGTCTTTTATGGTCTTTTCCATTGAAAAATTAAAATCGAAGCCTAAAAAATACACCTCATATTTTTTATTTTGAATCTCGGCTATTATTCTTGCTAGCTTAATTGCGCCTAAAAATAAAAAATCGGAAAGACTAAATTCTTTATTGATTAAATCGATCGTAGCATTTTGCACTTGTTCGAACGAGACTGGCACATAAGGAACAGAAATAGAATTGCTTTCCAATACTGAATCTGATATATATACTTTGGATTTAAAACCGTTTCTTTTAACACTTTCAATGGCCCAGTTAGAATGTAAAAGGGAAAAATGCCCCGGTAGGATTATCTCTGAATCGTTTAGGTTAATTATTAAACCGTCTGTCATAATGCTTTTGTCAACATTATTCATGCTTGGACCCTTCCCTATGATGTAGATCTTATTTGTATCGAAATCTATATTTTTTAAGGCCTTCCTAATTAACTTTTTAATGGACTCGCTCATTTAATCAAGTTTATCTAAATTGTTGTATCCCTAATTTCTAGTTATTTTGAATGTATATTTATCATTTGGACTTAGCAATTCCCCGTTGTATTTTTTATTGTTTACAACGACGTTTAATCCATTTTCCAATGCAAGATTCAATCCTGGTATGATATCCCATATGTAGGCTCCTTTAGGGTTTTCAAATGAATTAAAAGATCCATTTACAACATTTAGCATATTATAAACGCAACAACCTATGATTCTGTATTCAAAGCCTGGTTTTAATTTTAAAATATCTTCCTTTGTTAAACTGGATGAAATTCCACATATCCTTGATTGAATAGTTTCTATCTTATCACCTGTCTTTAAATATTTTCTAAGCTCAGGAAGCGCTAACATGGACTCTATGTGTTGGCCATTTTTATAATAACATATGGCCATTCCCCATTCCATTAACCCGGACACAAAGTTTTCTGTCCCATCAATAGGGTCTAGGATCAAAACCTCATCTTTCTTAATATTCTCAACATTATCAATAGGACTTTCCTCAGATACTAACCAGATTTTCGGGTATTTTTTTTTAAGAAAACCCTTTATTAAACTTTCGCATAATAAATCACCTTCAGAAACGTAACTTCCATCGGCCTTTAAAGTTTTTTTACTTCTTAGCTCTATAATGAGATTTAAATTAATTTCAATTAATTCTTTTATTTCAGTACAAATACTGATTGATAAGGGATTTTTCATATTTTACTAATAATTCAACAATTTTAAAATCAATTTCGTCATCGATATCAAGACCACAAATTTTGTCTATTTCATATCCAAATACCTTATTTCCCAAAAAAGTATTGGAAAAATCTTTTGTGTTGGATCTAATGATATCAGTACTGTAAACTTTAAATTTTGACTCGACATCTTGTCGTCTAATCATAGATTTTCCGGAATCTTCAAAATTCGGAATGAGTAATTTATCAATATTCAATGAATAAAGCCTACTTTCTGCCTCACAAACTGTTCTTGCACTTGATAGTGTTTGGTCTTTTTCTAAAACCTCTAAACAGTTTAATATTGAAACTTTATCCCTAAATACGAAAGTAGGACGCAACCAAATAATATAATCCGGTTGACTTATTTTCATCTTCTCAAAGTTTGCATAAAGATCTTCTAAAATATCACCTTCCATGGCAGAATCCGAGGCGGCTTTTCGACTGCGTAGAAATGGAACCTGTGCTCCATAAAACTCTGCAATTTTGGCATAATCTGGAGAATCTGTGGAACAAATAATTCTATCCGCATTAATTGCTTTTGCGAAAGCAATGGCATACGATAGAAGTGGTTTCCCATCAATTGATCTGATATTCTTGTCTATAACCCCTTTGGACCCAGAACGAGCCGGAATTATTGCATATATTAATTTGTCTTTTATAATTTTTCCCATTAATTTCTGTAAAAGTTAAGATTTAAATTCGAATATGAAACTTAGGCTTTATACAAAAATACTTTCCAGAACGAGGTCTTATTTGTAAATATTTTTTCTAATTTCAAATGTTTTTTTTCTGCATTTAAAATCTCGACGGCTGAAAATATGTATTCCCCATTCATTTTGCTAAATTGGCCTATGTCAATATCCAAATTTTTTATTACTTTTTTTGAATTTTTATCAAAGAAATAATTTCTATTCAGCTCTACCGGCAAAACATAACATCTACAACCCCAAGTGTCATAGTATCTTTCTATTACCGGGTTTTTTTGAATTTCATTTCCAATTATTTTTCTAAAATCTCTTTTATATTCAAGTGAATATGAATTCTCATAACTATCTAGGGTATAAAACCCATTGTACTGTGCTATGCTTGGAGACATGCCTACACTTACTACTCTATAAGTGCTTTTATCCTTAGCAATAAATTCCCCTATTTCTTTAAATAAATCTGTTGCGAAAAAAGAAGCGTAATTTAAATCAGCCTTATCTTCTTTCTTATCGTTTATTTTTAAGACATTTTCCCAGTTTGGCAAATAAGTATTTGTTTTTGGATCTCCTTTTAAAACACCTTTGATATGGAAAAAAAATAGAACTGGTACTATTAGCCTTAAAAATTTATTTGATATAATTCCTGACAAAGATACTATAAATAAAGTAGTCCATAAGAAGGGCAATAAAAATGAAAACCTTGTAGCATCAAATGCTTTTGCAAGTTCTAAACCCCAGGAAACGGTAATTTGCTTTAAGTAAATAGCCCCAAAAATCATAGCGAAAACCATGGCAATGGAAGCTACCCCGATTTGAATCTTGAGTGGTATTTTCCTATGAATTATAATATAAAGGCAAAATGCGGTAATGACCAAAATTGGATCAAAAGTTCCCGAATGGTATGGAGTCGTATATTTATTATACACTTGATCTCTAATTTCATTCAGCGATAGTATGGGGACAACAAAGTCTGTTCTATTACTTATATAAAAGCTGTCTAATACCTGTATGACCAAATTGTATTCTACCAACAAAGAGAATCCAAACAATAAAAGAAAACCTTTGATATAATCTGTAGGAATGGTTTTGGTTTTAAAGACATAAACTAACCCAAAAATTAGCAAAAAAACTAAAATAAATAGCGTGGAGTATACAAAGAAACTATACAGTGAGAATAAACATATTAGAGTATAACTAAGTTTTTTGTTTCTCCCATAAAGTAAGTTTAAAAATGCATACACCAATAATGGTTGGCCGGCCACAGTTAATCCTTGTATGGAATAAAATTGGATAAAGGCAAACAAAATAGATCCCAAAATAATTAGATACCTATTCCAGTTGCTATCTTCCATTAAATAATTCTTTAGCAATAAGTACATTCCAGTGTATGCAATAATTCTCACGAAAAATTCATTGACCATATAGGCTACAAAAGGCGGGAACATAAAAAAAAACACGTTTATTATACTAAGTGAGGAGGGGTAATAGGCTCTAGGCAAACCATTCATTACTTGTTCCATTGGAAAACTTGGCGAAAAAGGGATTCCGTTTCTGACTAAAATAACTCTTTGTATAAATGATATTTCTAAGTTGTCATGGATAAAAATTTTGGATTCTTCCCCCAAAATCAGAAAGGGAAAAAAATAAAAACAGACAATTACAATACCGGATAGATACCAAAATATTTCTTTTTTATCCAACATTTTATTTTTTATAGGCTATATAACGTTCCTTTTATAGAAACTTATTTTTAAAAATATTTAATGATATGTGTGGTGTTGCGAACAAGAATTCTTTTAACTAATCAGTTAAAACATCTACAGCCGCATCTTCTTGATATTCATCATCTGAATTTACATTCCATAGATCAATCCCTGACTCCCCTAAAACTTTATCCGAAACCATCAACCCCATTAAGATCGAATGATCTTGATTATTATATTTGAACGATCCATACCTTCCTATGGCATCTAAATTTTCTATTTTATCCAAATGTTTTTTTATTATGTTCACATTATTTGAATACCCAGTTTCGTAAACTGGATATGATCTTGGAATCTTAATTACTTTCCCATTTAGAATAATATCCTTCTCCGATACTAATTCTATTTCTCTAACCTCCTTAGAAGCTAACTCAATAAGCTTAGAATCAATATCCTCCCATATACCGTCACTTTCAAAGCACCAGTATTCCAAGCAAAGAATTGTAGAAGTTTTGTTGGCGTTCAATGTGGGACACCAATTGCTGAAATTGGTGATTCTACCATGAAGGACATCATTAGAATGAATATAAAGCCAGTTGTCATCGAACAAATTATTTCTGTCAACCTCTAAATATACCAATATTGTATTTCTAAAATATAGAGAATCTGCTGCTTTTTTTACCTCCGGGGGTAGCCCTGGAAGATGCTTGACCATTATCGTTAGCGGCATAGTGGATATCATATGATCTCCTAAAACTTTTTCTCCGGACATAAGTTCAATACCTATTGCCCTTGTTTCGCTTTCATTTAAAAGTATTCTTTTTACTCCTTGATTTAAAAACACGCTGCCCTTGTTCTCTATAATTTGTTCCACGGCATTGTCATATAACTTCCCAGTGCCACCCTTAGGATACATAAATTGGTCTACCAAGGTTTTGTGTGTATTATTTTTGTCCTGAAATATAGAATGTTTTATAGCTTGAAATAGTGTTAATTTTTTAATTCGTTGAGCTGCCCAATCAGAATCGATTCTATTACATGGTATACCCCAAAGTTTTTCTGTATAATTCTTGAAAAACATGTTATAAAGTTCTTTTCCAAATCTACTTACGATCCAACTTTCAAATGTTGAAGTGTCTTTTGTAGGGAATACTTTTTGAAGACCAAAGAAATATACAACCCTAAACAGTTTAAAAATAGACACATTGGAAAGCACATTGAAAAACCTCAAGGGGTATTCAAAAAACCGTCGATTGTAATAAATCCTTGTTTTTCTATTTACAATCGAATATTTGCCTTTGGCCAGTTCATGGAACAATTTGTTAATACGGTTATCCTTGGAAAAAAAACGGTGAGGACCTAAATCAACAGTTTGCCCCCATAATTTTAAACTTTTTGATAGACCACCAACTGAATTGGATGCTTCAAATACACTTACTTTTACGGTTGTTCTTTTCGATAATTGATAAGCGGCGGTTAATCCGGCTGGTCCGGCACCAATTACTAATATTTTTTTCATAAATACTGGTCTTTAAGTTTTTAGGTGATAGTTATGTTGGTTCTAAAAACTTACTCTTATTCAGATAATAGGTGATGCTGTGACAAAGGGAATCCCATTTCAAGATTTTGGTTAAATCTTTTCCCCAAGACCTCGTTAAAATATTTGGGATGCATTCCGTAACCTGGTCGTATGGATCGTACATTTTCTTTGGTTAGAACATCCCCTGCTTTAACATCTTTAACTATAAAAAGAGAACGACAAAACTCTCTGCTCTTCTCTTTCTTTGCTGTCATTTCATAGTCAACTTTTCCCAACAACTTTTCTGTTAACCTTACGGCATCGACCATGTGCTTAAATTCTTTTTCGTCCAAGGAGAAATGAGCATCAGCACCGCCGATTGATTTGTCTAGAATAAAATGTTTTTCAATAACTTGTGCCCCTAAAGCAACCGCGACCATGGGCGCTTCAATACCCATTGTATGATCGGACAAACCTGATTTTACCCCAAAACGTTTCGCTATATCAGGAATGGTCGATAAATTAGCGTCTTCTGGAGCAGCTGGATATGCGGAAGTACATTTTAAAATGGTAATATCATGATTCCCTGCTTTTTTACAGGTTTCAATCGCCAATTCTATATCTTCAATAGTAGCAATTCCAGTTGATATGATCATCGGCTTTTGTTTTGATGCCATGTATTCAATCAATGGGATATCTGTTATTTCAAAAGATGCTACCTTATAAATAGGGGTATTTAAATCCTCCAAAAAATCTACTGCAGTGAAATCAAATGGAGACGAAAAACAAACTAAGCCTTCTTCTTTACCGGTTTCAAACAATTCTTTATGCCACTCCCAGGGTAAAGAAGCCTCTTTATATAAATCGTATAAATACTGACCATCCCAATGCGTCCCTTGTGTGATTTTAAAATGATCTTGCTTACCATCCATGGTTATGGTATCTGCGGTATAGGTTTGTAACTTTATTGCATCCGCACCCGCCCTCTTTGCAGCTCTAATAGTTTCTTTTGCAATGTCTATATTGCCACCGTGATTGGCCGATAGTTCGGCAATTATAAACGTCTTATTTATATTAGAGCACATATTCTATAATTTTTCTAGTTTTTTCTTTACTAATATTGAACCATGTTTCTGCAGAAAACTCTAGGGATAAATATTCGTTTTTAATGATATCTTGTGAAAAATTCTCGTTTAAAAGAACGGCTCCAAATAATTTATTAAGACGTATGGCATTTATATTGTCTTTTTTAACTATAGCTTTGATTTTACTACATTTTATTATCTCAAAGGCGATATAATGCATAAAATAATTGACAACTGCCCCAAAACCACTTCCAATCATTTCAGGCGCAATAAAATTGCCCCCAACAAAAGAAGCATCCTTTTCATTATATTGTATTAATGAAATTGACCCTAAAATCTCCCCTTTTTTTTTTAATGCCCAGTATCCAATATTTTTTTTGGACAAAGTTGAGACAAAATGAAAGTGATTTTCTTCAGAAATCAAATCTGAATTAACCATTCTTCTCCGTATTGAAAAATCATTTCTGATTGCCAATATCTTTAAAGAATCCTTCTTGCTTAGATTGGAATAGTTTATTAAGTGGTATCCTTCTATTTCTAAAGCACAATCCCTTCTTAATGCATGTAAATCTATTGGATACATTTATTCTAAATTATCTTCACCAACAAAATTAATTAGATCTTTTATTTGTTTTATTTCTTTAATTTTTTCTTGGGAAATACTTTTAGAAAAATTTTCATCAAAAAAAGCAATTAATAAAAGACTAGCCATAGAGTCTATCTCTATATATGTTTCCGTATTAATATTTGTTTCTTCTAAAAGTAAAATCTCTTTAATTTCTTCTAAAAAATGTTTCTTTTCCATATTTACCTTTATATTTCAATAATAGTTGCTCCCCACGATAATCCAACTCCAAATCCAGCGAGTAAAACTTTGTTTCCTTTTTTTATCTTCTCATTTTCTAGGGCTTGATGTAGAGCTATTGGTATAGTAGATGATACTGTATTTCCTGTTTTTTCTAAATCAATGTGAAATTTTTCTAAAGGAATTCCTATTTTTCTGCGCAAATAATTCAGCATAAATTTATTAGCCTGATGAAAAACAAAATAATCTACATCCTCTTTTTTTAATTTATTGGCCTTTAAAGTGTCAGATATTAATTTAGGGATATTGTTAATGGTAAAATTAAAAATTTCTGGACCATTCATATAAATGCAATTATCTGTAAATTGATTACCGTCGCCATAATTTTTAATTTCTGCCTTTTCATCGAATTCGTTTTTACCTCCACCATTTTTAATGATCAATTTATCGAATCCGGATCCATCCGACCCCAAATTGAACTGCCCTAATTTGTCTTTTTCGTCTTTTGTTATTATTGTTGCTGTTGCCGCATCTCCAAATATAGATCTGTTGCCTTTGTCTTTTTTATGGATATATTTAGTGTATGTATCTGCAGTTACAAAAAGAATTTTAGAAGCAATGCTAGCCTCTAGGAAGCCTTTACACATTGCTAATCCATAAACATAACCCGAACATCCGAGGTTGAAATCCAAAGCACCTATAGAGCTAGGAAGCCCCAGACGATCTTGTAGAATACATGCGCCTGTTGGAAGAATATAGTCTGGAGTTTGCGTACAAAGTATTATAAAATCAATATCATTGGTCCCTGATCTTTCAATTACATTTAAAGAGGCTTTATAGGCCAAATCCAAACTTGTTTCTTTTTCTCCTGCAATATGGCGTGATTTGATTCCGACTTTATCTTCTATCTTGTTTATATCAAAATCTGGAAAAATTTCTTTTAATGCTGCGGAATCCAATTTCCCTTCTGGAAGATAATATGCTATGTTTTCGATTTTAGCCCCCATTTTAACTTAATTTATTCATTAATTTTAAAAATCTCCTTTTTTGATTACCATCAATTAACATCCTTTGAGCTTCAATTTGATTTTTTATGTCATTTGCTGAAACATTTATTAGATGATTTTTTAGAAAATCAAATTGATATTTATTAAAATCACCTAACCCTTTAAAAACGGCTCTTCTTTCAAATTCGTAATAAGCCATCCTTTGATTTTCCACATAATAACCCGATACTAGGTACATATTGACCGATATCAATTCAAGCAAAATAGTACTTGTAGGTGCTACTGCAAAATTACATGTATCCATTAAGGTATGTAAACTTTTTTCATTTAAATTTTTGAATATCTTAACTTTAGAATTTTTCTTTTCTACTTCGAATATTTCCGGGTATTTGTATGCACCTCCAACAACAAGGTTAATTTTTTTGATTTCAGGAATATTCAATAATTCAAGCATAATTTTATATGTAAAATTATTTTTATCAGCTCCACCAAAGCAAACAAATACATTACTTAAAGATTTAATATCTCGATTTCCTAAAGATACCTTTAGAAAAGACGGTCTTAATATGGCATAGTCAGTTCCTAAAGCAAACTTAGTGTATTTTTCTTTTTTGTACTGAACGTCCGTTATATGGGGCGAATGGTTTACAACCAAATCTGCATACATATGTTCATTTGCCAAGTCGTCTACGTATATTAAAATATAACCCAACTCTTTAATTTTTTTTTGATAGGCACTCACAAATTGATATCCGTCAGCGATAAGAATATACTCCTCAGGTGGAAAATTTTCAAAAACCCAAATCGGTTCTCTATTTATGTTTACATGATTTGGAATTGTTTTTACCTTGTAATTAAGAGGGATGACATCTAAAAGAGTATCTTTTTTAGTTAAAAAAACAAAATCATATTCATCTTTATACATTTCAACCAATGCAAATAATCGATACAGATGCCCTAATCCAATTTCAGAATTTCCATCTGCCCTAAAGATTATTTTCTTTTTCATTGAGCAACATTTTATATTTAATCTCAGCTAACTTCCAGTCGGTTTCTGTATCTATATCTTGTGCATGAAGTTGAGATATGGTAACAGCGCCGGAATTATTTGTAAGTATTTTTTTTTCTTCTAAAAATGCTTTTGATTTTATCCAGTAAAATTGCCCTGAATCATGAAATCTAGGTTCTAAATCTTGCGATCGAGTATTAAGATGTTCCTTCCAAATCATTTCAACTTTATCATTCTTGATTTGTAGACAACGTTGAATAGGAAAAGAAAATTCCAAAACCGGAAAAACGGTATCAAAATTACGTTCAGTATCTATTAGTAAATTATATGCTTCGATAATTTTTTCTGACGTAACAAAAGGTGCCGTTGGTAAAATACAGCAAACATTGTCGAAGTTTAAACCTTGTATTGAATAGGTTTTTAAAACCTCTCCTATCACATCTGCTAATACTGCAAAATCGTTTGAATTTTCTGAACTGCGAATAAAAGGTATTTTCGCACCATATTGAGAGGCGATTTCAGCAATTTCCTCATCGTCGGTTGATACCATAACCTCCTCAAAAAGATTACTTTTTAAAGCGGCCTCGATAGAGTAAGCAATTATTGGTTTTCCCAAGAAAGGTTTAATGTTTTTTTGTGGGATACGCTTACTACCTCCTCGCGCTGGTATAATTGCTAGATTAGCCATTAATGAATGCTAGTGTTTTCTTTATTGCATATTCTTGTTCCTCATCTGTCAAGCTTGGATACATTGGTAAACTAATACATTTAGAGTAATAATTTTCGGAGTTGTCTAAAACGGCACTACCATAACCGATTTCCTTATAATATGGTAAAGAGTATACTGGAATATAATGTATCTGAGCAAAAATATTTTGGGTTCTTAGGAAGTCGTATAATCCTTTTCTATCCCCAACTTCTATAACGAATAAATGATGGGCATTGTAAGTTCCTTTGGGTAAATGTTGATATTTAATTGTTCCGTCAAAAGCACTTTTATAGGCTTCAGCAATCTCGTTTCTTCTTTTGACCCCAGCATCATTTTTAGAGAGCTGGCTAATACCTAAAGCGGATTGAATATCAGTTAATCTATAATTGAACCCCAGTTCTTGCATTTCGTAATACCAACCACCATGGTCCTCCTGCATGTTTTCCTTGGTAATTCCATGAGTTCGAAGCAATGACACCTTCTTATACAGCACTTCAGAGTTAGTGGTTACCATACCACCTTCCCCGCATGCTATATGTTTTACGGGGTGGAAAGAAAACACTGCTAAATCCGCGTAGTTTCCGTTACCACACTTTTGCTGCTTACCTTTTAAATCTGTAAAATACCCCCCTGGAGCGTGCGCAGCATCTTCAATGAGCCATAGGTCATGTTCGTCGGCTAAATTGCGAAATTCTTCAAGATTCACAGGTAAGCCTGCAAAATCAACCGGAATAATTCCTTTAAAGAAGCCTTTTGGTTTACTCTCAATAAGATTTTTGGTGCTTTCCAAAGATATTAGATAGGTGTCGGGGTCAATGTCTGCAAACCAAACTTCACCCCCGGCGTACCTTACGCAATTGGCAGAAGCTGCAAATGTTATTGGTGTTGTGATTACACGTTCTCCTGGTTTTATACCCAAGGCCAAAATAGCAAGATGTAACCCAGACGTGGCATTATTGACGGCCACAGCATATTTTGCCCCAACATATTCGGCGAACTTATCTTCAAACTCCTTTACCTTTGGGCCCTGCGTTAAAAAATCTGCAGTAAGCGTTTTTATTACAGCATCAATATCATCCTGCTCAATGTTCTGTTTTCCGTAGGGTATAGATTGCATTATATAACGAAATTAGTATCTACATGTTCTTTTATTAAGCATCTTAAAGTTTCAACCGTTTCCCATTCTTCATTTTCACCCGAATTATAACTAAAATTTGATGGTACGGGTTTTGCATTAAATTCTTTTATAAATTCTTCCAATTTCCATTTGTGTGTGGAAGGTAATATTGTATAATATTTTCCAAGATCATAGGTGTAAAAAGAATCTGAAGGAGTAATCATTTCTTCATGAATTTTTTCTCCTGGCCTGATTCCTACTATTGGCTTTTTGCATTCAGGAGCAATTGCTTCGGCAACGTCCAAAATTCTGTAGGACGGTATTTTGGGAACATAAAGCTCTCCACCCCAAGCATATTTCAAAGCATGCATTACCATGTCAACTCCTCCTTGAAGCGAAATGTTGAACCTGGTCATATTGGGATCTGTAATAGGCAAGGAACCCTCTTTTTTCTTATTAATGAAAAAAGGTATTACAGAACCATTGGATCCCATAACGTTGCCATAACGTACCACGGAAAAACGTATTGGACTGTCCCCTTTAATATTGTTGGCTGCGACAAATAACTTATCTGAGGTCAATTTGGTGGCGCCATAAAGATTTATTGGAGCACAAGCCTTATCAGTTGATAACGCTACTACTCTTTCAACGTTCGTGGAAAAGCAAGCATCCACTACATTTTGGGCCCCGCCTATATTCGTTTTTATGCATTCCTCTGGATTATATTCAGCTAGATGAACGTGTTTCATAGCTGCGGCATGGATGACGTAATCTACACCTTTAAAGGCCCTAATTAATCTATCCCTATCCCTTACGTCACCAATAAAGAATCTTATTTGGGGAAATTGGTCAATGGGAAATTCTTGAGCCATTTGAAATTGCTTTTGTTCGTCTCGCGAAAAGATGATGACTCTTCTAATTTCAGAGTGATTAGATAATATATGGCTTGTTAAAGCCTTTCCCAAGGAACCAGTTCCTCCAGTTATCAAAAGTGATTTACCTGTAAAATCCATTATACACTTTGTTGTTTATTGTTTTAAAACGCTTATTTTAGGTCTCTTGGCAAAACTACGATAATTATTCTCCTTCACAATAGTTGTAGTATTTTTCAGTCCGTTGTCCTGCAATATGTTTTTGGCAAAACCAAACCAACTCATGGCTTTTCCGTCTGTAAAATGATAAATGCCATATTGTGGATTTGTATTTGAAATTAGTTCCAAAATGTATTTGGCCAAGTTTACTGCATTAGTCGGGCAACCAACTTCACTATCTATTATGCGTAATTCCTCGCCCTTTTTAGCCATTTTCAAAATGGTCTTGTAAAAGTTGTGACCATGTGTTTTATGGTACAACCATGAGGTACGGACAATATAATACTTATCCAATATTTCCTGGATATACTTTTCTCCCTCCCATTTGGACATGCCATATGCGTTAATTGGGTTTGGTTGGTCATCAATCGTATATGGTGATCCTTTTTCTCCATCGAAAACATAATCGGTAGATATGTGGATCAAGGTAACATTATAATTTTCGCAGGCCAGTGCCAGATGCTTAACGGCTTCAGCGTTCACTTTAAAGGCGATTTGTGGGCTTTTCTCTGCTTTTTCTACATTGGTGTAGGCAGCGCAATTAATACAGTAGTCAAAATAGCCTATTTCAATGGTTTTCCACACTTTTTCAGTGTCTGTTATGTCCAGAGTTTGGGAATTGGCAAATACAAATTTCAACAGTGGATATTCCTTAGCTATGTCCTGAAGACTAAGACCTAGTTGCCCAGAAGACCCGGTAACCAAAATTCGTGTTATAGTTGAATCTCTTTCCATAGGGGTAATTCCAAATCTTTTGGCGATAATATTAGATTCATGTCGTCTTTTTCCCAATCAATATCTAAATCGGGGTCATTGTATTTAATACCGCTTTCAGCCTCTTTGTGGTAATGGGAATCGCATTTATAGCTAAAAATAACATCTTCGGTCAAGGCCAAGAATCCATGCGCCATACCTTTAGGTATAAAAATAGATTTCTTGTTTTTCGAGGATAATTTTAATTTAAAATGCTGGCCGAATGTGCTGCTTTCTTTGCGCATATCTACTACTACATCCAAAACGTCACCTTTCAACACCTGCACCAATTTACTTTGGGCGTTTTTTCCGGTTTGAAAATGCAAGCCGCGTAATACTCCTTTTTTGGAAACTGAAATATTATCTTGAACAAAATTTATGGACTCGCCAATGGCTTGCTCTAAATTGGTTTTATGATAGGATTCAAAAAATAACCCTCTCTCATCCACATGAATCTTGGGCTCTAAAATAAAACAGCCTTCTAGCCTAGTCTTTGTAATTTTCAATGTTTCTAATATTATCTTGTTGTTCAGTTATCTTTTGATGATATTAATGGGTATCATTTTAACTCATTCATAACAGCGTAACTTCAACCCCAGGTTATCTTGTTATTCAGTTATCTAGCGATCTTTCGATGATGTTAACGAGTTTCATTTTAACATCTTCACAGCTACGTAACATCATCACTTCATCACGACCCCACCAAATTGGTCTATAAGTAGCCCTAATAAATATTTGCCATAACCACTTTTTAATAGGGGTTTTGCTAATTCCCGCAGTTGATCTTTTGAAATATACCCCATGGTATAAGCTACTTCTTCGATAGATCCTATTTTTAGCCCCTGTCTGTCCTCTATGACCTCAACGAATTGGGAGGCCTGCATAAGGGAGGCGAAGGTCCCTGTATCCAGCCAAGCCGTTCCCCGATCTAAAATGCTCACTTGTAACTTGCCCTGTTCCAAATAGGCCTTATTGATATCGGTTATTTCCAGTTCCCCTCTTTTGCTGGGTTTTATTTTTTTGGCGATAGCAATTACATCGTTATCGTAAAAATATATGCCAGGTACAGCATAATTGGATTTTGGATTGGTCGGTTTTTCCTCGATACTTATGGCTTTTCCTTCCTCATTAAATACCACCACTCCATAACGTTCAGGGTCCTGAACATGGTAGCCGTAAATAATACCCCCATCCGGGTCGTTATTGGCCTGCAATAATGTTGCTAGTCCGGAACCGTAGAAAATATTATCACCTAAAATCAAAGCAACTTTATCGGTTCCAATAAAATCTTCCCCAATGATAAAAGCCTCTGCCAATCCATTTGGATTCTCTTGGGAAGCAAATTTAAAAATACAGCCCAATTGGGAACCGTCACCCAAAAGGGTTTTAAATTGGACCTGGTCCTGAGGAGTGGTTATTATCAAAATTTCCTGAATACCCGCCGACATTAAGGTTGCCAGCGGGTAGTAGATCATTGGCTTATCATAGATGGGCATCAATTGTTTGCTCATCGCCAAAGTGATGGGGTATAATCTTGTTCCGGATCCTCCTGCCAATATGATGCCTTTCATTTTTTTGATATCTAGTTATGTTGTAATATTTATTGCAAATTATTCCCCCTTTGAAGGGGGTCAGGGGGATGTTATGCCTCAACAATTATTATTTAAATTGTCTATTTTATCCTTCAATACTGGTAAAACACTAAAAATTTGTTGTTTTATGTCATTATCGGAAATCCTGAGAAAAGTTACGCCATATTGTTCTATTTCAACTTGTCTTCTTTTGTCATACTGTTGTTTGTAGTCATGACTATTTCCATCAATTTCAATGGCCAACTTGATCTCATGAGAATAAAAATCGACAATATAATTTAACATCGGGACTTATCGGTGAAATTCTATCCCCAATGCTTTACGTTTAATTTGGTTCCATAACAATATTTCAGTCAGCGTACTATTTTTTCTTAGTTCTCTGGCGTATGCTTTAAGCTTTGGGTTATATGGTATTATTCTGTTTTTCAAATAGTAAACTCTTTACATCCCCCTTCGAAGGGGGAATTGTTAGGGGTACTGCCTCTCATAATATTCCTTATACTTGCCCGAGGTTACATTGTTTAACCACTGCTCATTGGTCGAATACCAATCAATTGTTTTTTCCAGTCCTTTCTCAAAAGTAACGGATGGTTCCCAACCCAATTCCCTTTTAATTTTTGAAGCATCTATTGCATATCGTAAGTCGTGACCTGGCCTGTCCTTGACAAAAGTGATGAGTCTTTCACTTTCCCCAGGGGATCTTCCCAATTTTTCATCCATTTTTCTGCAAAGCAATTTCACCAAATCTAAATTCTTCCATTCATTAAAACCGCCGATATTATAGGTTTCGGCATTTTCTCCGTTGTGGAATAAAAGATCTATTGCTCTGGCATGGTCTTCCACATACAACCAATCCCTTGTGTAATTCCCGTCGCCATAGACAGGCAAAGGTTTCTTGTTGATGATATTGTTCAAAAATAATGGAATCAATTTCTCCGGAAATTGATAGGGGCCATAATTATTGGAGCAATTACTAATTAAGTAGGGCAGGCCATAGGTTTCCCCATAAGCCCTAACAAAATGATCCGAGCTTGCTTTTGAGGCAGAATAGGGGGAGTTTGGATCGTAGGCCGTGGTTTCGGTAAACAAACCGGTTTTTCCTAGGGAACCATACACCTCGTCTGTACTTATGTGATAGAAGCGTTTATCCCTAAAATTTTTATTCCAGATAATTTTCGCGGCATTCAATAGATTTACCGTTCCTAGTACGTTGGTCATTACAAAGGCCATGGGATCTGTTATGGAACGGTCTACATGTGATTCTGCTGCTAAATGAATAACACCTTCAAATTGATGCTTTATAAAAAGAGAATTAATAAAATCAGGCTCGCAAATATTACCTTTAATAAAGGTATAATTCAGAGATGACTCTATGTCCTTCAAGTTCTCTAAATTACCGGCATAGGTTAGAGCGTCCAAATTATAGATATTATAATTTGGATAGTTGGTTACCAATCTTCTAACCACATGGGAACCAATAAAGCCGGCCCCACCGGTAACCAAGATGTTCATAACTATTCTTTTTTATAGTTTTTTAAATAGCTGTTTAACCCCAATAGACTTAAAAATAACAATGTAATCCCTATAAATCCAAGGGGAATCCGAAATTTATTACTGTTCAATATTCCTTTTATCTCTACACCCCTTCTAGGGAAAGCGGATATAACATTTAAAATGCTCGATTTATTGGCTCTTTCTTCGTTTAACAGTACTAGGTTTTGTTTTAACTTGTCAACTTGGTTTATCAAGGCCAATTCCTTGTTTTCTTGACCGTTATTTTCTCCCAAGCTTATGTTAGTTCCCTGCAATGGTTTTTCTGCCTCTTTTTCCATTACGCGCTTATATAAGTGCTGTAAAGAGTCAACCTCCATTAATTGCTTTTTATATAGACTGTCCTGTAAACTTATGTTTAGGTCACTAATACTCTGTTGCAGCTGAAAATATTCGTTTCTGGAAATCGACTTAATAATGGATGGCTGAATCTTTTTGGCGACTGTATTATCTGCCGCTGTAACTGAAATGGTATGGAAACGGGAATCCATTGCATTAAAATTCTTCAAATAATTTTCCATGTCTATGGCCTTTTTGGTAGTTGAATCCAAACTGCGCACAAACTTATCGAACAATTGAACCTTTTGGTTTTCATCCGAATAAGACTCAACCTCAAACTTTTTAATTTTAGAGGCTTCGGAAACACTTATTTCCATAGCCTCAGCCAGTGCTATTGAATCTTCGGACCTAGCCAACTCATTATAAAAATTTACGTTATTGTACAACTGCTGTACACTGTTAAAATTGGGCTCAACCACCATAGTAGAAATATATTTTGGTTCTTTTACCATATCCAAGTAGATGCCTAATGCCAAACCTAACACAGCTGCAATTACAAATTTTAGAAAATGCTTTTGTAAAAAAAGTAGGGATAGAATAACCATGTGAAATATTCCCTTCAATATATTTCCAATAAATCGGATTAGTTTCTTGAATCCGTTTCCAATTAATTGAAAAAGTTGACCCAAATCTACTTCCTCGGAGGAAGAATGGTTAGGAGTTGGTTGTTGATTAGCCATATAAATTTAAGAATTAAATATTTGTGTTAGTATTTTGTCCGTTATTAAATAAGTGGGTTTTACCCCTGTGGTGCCCAAACCGCCTGAAGCTAGGGTACTTCCTGTTTCCAAAGGATTATCGGAAGCGTAATAGGCATAACGTACTTTAACGTCTTCCCGTATACTTTTTCTAATTTTTGAAGCGGATTGTATGGCCTTTTGATAATGAACACCCTCCATTTCCAAACCGATCACATTCCAAGTGGACTCATGGAAGAATTTAAGGATGTCCCTATTCTGTAGGGAGGTTCCCAAAACGGTTACCATTGCCCCTTGAAGCACCCTAAGTCCGTTGCCTTCAAAATCGTCCTTGCTCAATTCATTTTCAAAAGGGTAGTTATCAGCCGTTCCCTCAAAAATATGGGCATCCGGAATCATGATGTCTCCTTTTCCACCCTCCAAGATACCTGCTTTCCCCATAATTGTGATTGAGGCTACATTCAAAAATATCTCTTGGTTTTTTTTGGTCCCGTAGGGTTTTAATAATTCATCTATGGTTTCATAGGCCTGTTCCCCGAATGCATAATCCATTACAAAGATAATAGGTTTTTCACTTTCTGGACAGTTTAATGGCAAATCGTAGCAACAAGCGTTTTTGTCCAATTTGGCCATGTCAAAAATTTGGACATCTATATTGGTGCCGGAAACGTCATCAATAGAAATCATCCCGTTCTTTTTGGCATGGGCAATGACTTTTTCCCTTAAATTGGAATTTTTGGGGATGCTTAAAGCTTCATATATTTCCAATTTTGATTTGCTTTTAAACGATTTTGATAAGGCCTTTTGCGCAAACAATGAATTCATCACACTGTGCATATTGGCACTAATAATATGAATTGGACGTTCCATAAGTCCATTCTCCATTAGGGTTTCTTTAATCCTATTGGCCCAACGTTCCCCATGAATATGGTGGCCCAGACGCTCTCTTAACATGGGACTAAAAGTTATTGCTCTTTTATTTCCCGTTGTTTCTTCCTCAATGGCGAGCTTGCCCAACCAATAGATTATTTTTAAAAAGCGTTCAGGTTCTGTTGCAGTGGATAATTGTTTATGAACTGCCATAATCTCTATAAATGGCCTTCCCAAAATATTGGCTACATGAATCAAGGCAACCTCTCTTTCCAGTTGGGTAAGTTCCTCCTTTTGAGCCGCCTCCTCCAATTTCACCCAGTCCCTAACCGTTTTATCAGTGTCCTCTATAAGGACTTTTTTACTTAGCTTTTCTGATTCTATAAATAAAAAGGTGAGATGTGTAAGTATGTCATAAATATCGGATCTACCTCTTGTGATTTCAATATTCATCTGTTCATCATCGATCCTATAACAGTTTCTACGTCTTTTAGGCGGTATTATGGGTTTAAATTGGGAACCGGCATATCCTTCATCCGAAGTCAGGTTTATAAACCGGCATTGTTCTATGCCTTCCGGTAATCTTTCCAAAACATACATAAGTCCGTTCAGCTCAGCTTTTTCATCGGCAATGGAGCCATATATTTCTGGACGTAGCTGTAAAAGAGATTGTCTTAATGCAGCTCCGGAAACACCTGAAGGCTTGTAAAATCCACGATTAAAAAGATGACGCATTGTAATATACAAGCGCTCAATGGCATTGGTGGATTCTTGTGCCCTAGTAGTGTTAACGGTTTTACTCATAAGCGGATTTCGTGCAAAACTACAATTTAAATTGTTTATTTTTTCCTTGAGTGTTTTTTCTCTATTGGCTACTAAGTACTTACTTATTAAAATTAGACTTTTTTGTCTAATAGATTGGTCGATTTATATATTAGGCTTAATCTATATCTGATATTGTATTATTTTAAGAACTTACTTCTCAAGGCATCCGCTACTTTTCGGTCATTGGACAGTCTTTGAACTTTATTCTGACCTCCTAATTTCCCAATGGACTGCATATAATCCTGAAAGCCTCCATTTTTTATTTGGGTAATTTTTAGCTTTTGAAGTATTTTTCCTTCTATTAAATCATAGTAATAACTGTTCTGTCGCTGTAAGGAATTATCCAATATGTCGATAAATTTTTTGATATCCGATGGAGGATGTTCAAATTCTATCAACCATTCGTGATAGGGAAGTTCCCTTTCTTCCGGATTAATCTGTGGGGCGACGGTAAATTCGTTTATTCTTGCGTCGGTACCGTCTATGGCCTGTCTCATGGCTTCCTCTACTTCTTTCCCTATAACGTGTTCGCCAAAGGCGGAAATAAAATGCTTTATTCTACCGGAAACTATAATTTTATAGGGTTTTATAGAAATAAACTGAACGGTATCTCCCAAATTGTAACCCCACAAACCTGCATTGGTAGAAATAATCATAACGTAGTTCACCCCCAGCTGCACCTCCTTAAGGGTAATCCGTTTGGGGCTTTTTACAAAGAATTCATCGGCTTTAACAAACTCATAAAAGATCCCGGAATTCAATAACAGGAGCATTCCCTTTTCTTTTTGTGAATTTTGATAGGCGAAAAATCCCTCACTGGCCGGAAATAATTCTATACTGTCTACTCTGCGCCCGATGAGGTTTTCAAACTTGGCTCGATAAGGTTCGTAATTGACCCCACCATAGATAAAGAGTTGAAAATTTTTGAAAAGATCTCCTATTTTTTTATCCGTCTTTGCGTTTAGCTTTTCAAAGTACATTTGAACCCAAGATGGTATACCGGCAATAACCGTCATATTCTCATTGACAGTTTCCTCTACAATTTTATTCACCTTGGTGTCCCAATCTTCCAAGCAATTGGTTTCCCAGCTCGGCAATCTATTTTTTTGGAGGTAGTTGGGGACATAGTGGGCGGATATCCCTGATAATCTGCCGATTTTGATTCCGTTTTTTTCCGACATTTCCGGACTCCCTTGTAGAAATATCATTTTTCCATCCACAAAATTTGCATTTCCGGTTTCATGGATGTAGTTTAAAATGGCATTTCGTGAAGCCTCAATCTGGTATTTTATGGATTCGTGGGTTATAGGAATGTATTTTACTCCGGAGGTAGTACCCGATGTTTTTGCAAAATAGGCTGGTTTGCCAGGCCATAGGACATCTTTTTCACCGGCAACCACTTTTTCCACATATCCCTTTAATTCCTCGTAGTCCCTTATGGGAACATGTTCCACAAAATGGGAATGTGTTTGTATTTGCGAAAAATGGTGATCTTGGCCAAAGTTGGTATGTGTTGCCTTGGCAATGAGGGACTTGAATACTTTTTCTTGGGTTTCAATGGGGCTATTGACCCATTGGGCAGTTTTTCTTGCGATATTCCGGGCAAATATTTTTGCTGCAAATGATTTTAAACTCATTTAATTTTATTTAAAATCTATAAAATCCAAGGGATTGATCGGGCTTCCGTTACTCCATAGTTCAAAGTGTAGATGGGGTCCTGTGGTTAACTCACCGGTATTTCCGACCGAAGCAATAACCTCACCAGTTCGGACTACATCGCCTTGGCCTTTATTTAATGCCCCGTTGTGTTTGTATACACTTAAAAGTCCGTCTACGTGTTCCAGTATAATAACATAACCTGTTTCCGCCGTCCATTCAGCAAACACAACGGTGCCATTGGCTACAGCCTTGATGGGACTGTCTTTTGGTGCCACAACATCTACCGCAAAATGCTTATTTTCCGCATCAAATCCTTGGGATAGGGATCCACTTAGTGGAGAAAAGAGAACTTGCCCTGGATTATTAATGTTTCTTTCAAACAAATTATATTTATCCTCCAAGGCTACCTGAGCCCTTAATAGGGAATCTTCTTTTATTGGGGTTAAATCTATAGTGGATGGATCTAGTTTGTACTGTTCAAATAGGGAATCACGATTAATTTCATTATTCTCAATATCGCCACGTAACACCTTTCTGATATTATCTAAATACCTGTTGGTATAATTTAATGTGGCTACTAGGGAATCTGTCCTATAGGTTAGTTCTGTGGCCTGTCGCTTTAATTTTGTGGAAGAGTATCCCGGAATATATTCTCTTAAAGGGGTGAAAGCGATTAGCAATATAGTGAAACCTATCAATCCAATAATGAAAAGGGAACCTGTGACAAAAACATTCATTCTACTTAATTTAAATGAAAGTTTTTCCTCAAAGGTACTTTCATTCAAAATCACTAGGCGATACTTGTGTAAAAGTTTCTGCTTAATTTCTTTTCTTTTCTTTACCTTTTTGGCCATAATGAACAAAGATAAGGTTAGTATTTAAATATAATTCCTTTATTATTAAATTTGATATTCAGCAATTATTTCGCAGCAAAAGTATCCATTAACAAAATATATTCTAATTTAGAATAATTAAAATATTTTATAGTCGTTAAAATTAACAGCATTCTAACATCTTTTTTAGTACCTTTGTTACTCTTAAATCATCATACTATGATAACTTTATACACATTCTTAGTCATTGGTCCAATGCAAATAGCCTTGGTTGTGGCGATTGTCTTATTATTATTTGGAGGAAAAAAGATTCCGGAATTGATGCGTGGATTGGGAAGCGGAATCAAAGAATTTAAAGATGCTTCCAAGGAAGACGATAAATTAGAAGAGAAGAAAGAGAAATAACAGTTTTATACTTTATTATAAAAAAGCACTCCTAAACGAGTGCTTTTTTTTTGTTCAATTGTGGCCGTTTGTGGGCCATGAATATTCAGCACTGCATTTTATCGATTAAGCCTATCTTTCATTGACTTCTTTAAACACCATTTTTAGAAGTTTCACTACACTATAACTTCATTTCACCACGGTTAAGCCTAAACACACAACAATAAAAATGGCCTTTTTGGGTTAAGTATTAGTTTTGTTCTTGCATCCCATTTTATATGGGCTGTTTAACAAAATTTAAAAAAAATCCCCCCATAGGCTTATACCTATGTAAAATTTATTAATGAAGCATACTATACGCAATCGCATCTCGTGTTTTTGTTGTTCTATCCTATTATTTTGGGTCGTTGATGTTTCCTCACAATCTGGTGTTGGAGGAAATTTTGCTGTTGAGGCAAACCTATATTCGGGGGAGCCAAACGCAGGAAATGACGATTGGTTTGCCGGTAATTCTGGAATGGGTGTCATTGACGAAAGTAATTTTGTTTCTTTTCAGGGAATAATAAATTCCGGTCAGAACACAGCTTTTCAGGCTTCTATGGGGAAACCCAATTATAGTGTCCAAAACGGGCGACTTTGGTATGGAGCTAATTTTGGACATGACTATATTGCCGAAGAAAATGATAAGACTGCCTTTTCCCAAGGGCGAAACGGGGACAACCCTGCCAATTGGCAAGTAAAACCTTCTAAAATTTCAAAAAAGGCCGATATAGTTGATTCCTTTGTACATGTTCGAAGAGATGGAATGAACTTAACTGATGACCTATGGGTAACCATGGCAGTAAGTACTTCGGATAATGGGGGTGCACACTATACTGATGTGGAATTTTTTATTGAAGAAATACAATTGGTTGGAAATTCGTTTTCCAACTTTGGTCAGGAAGAAGGTCATACTGCCTGGCAATTTGATAATGATGGAAAGGTTACAACAATTGGCGACCTTGATGTTGGATTCGACTATTCGGGATCCAGCGTAATGAGTTTGGATGTTAGAATTTGGATAACTCGGGAGGATTATTTGTCCAACGCTGGATTTACCTATAATAGTTTTGACGGAGAAAGCGGCAGTTCTGTATATGGATATGCACATGTAGACTATGGGCAAAATTCCTTCAGTAAAATAAATAGTACTTCCACAAGCGCACCGCCATGGGGTACTTATAAAGATGATTTAACTCCTTCCTCTACCTACGGTAAAGAATCTTTAGCCGAAGTTGGACTTAATTTTACTGGCTTGGGTTTTGACCCGGCAGTGATTTTTGGATTGGATGGTCCATGTTATTTTCCTTATAGTGCGGTTTTGATAAAAACAAGGGGCTCTTCTTCATTCAGTTCTGGACTGGTAGATTTTGCTGGACCGTATGCTTTCTTGGGAACGGCATATGAAGGGCAATTGGACACTAGTATTCTTAGTCCGATAAATTTTGACAGTTGTATTCTAGATCAAGCCATAGCATTGGAGGCCAATTTCAAATCTTCATCGGCGCTCTATTACTGGGAATCGGTAACTCCTGGTGTTACTTTTCCTGATGGGACTACTCTAAAAGAAGGTGTAGG
Source organism: Arenibacter sp. F26102 (assembly GCF_023015865.1). GTDB lineage: Bacteria > Bacteroidota > Bacteroidia > Flavobacteriales > Flavobacteriaceae > Arenibacter. The sequence continues at coordinate 133,667 of NZ_JALKBC010000001.1, forward strand.
TCTAGATTTGATAAAAATTCAAAACCCAGGAACCTATAGATTAAATATTGCACCATGTTCAGGTTGTACCCCAGATTCTTCAAATGCAACAAGCATCACCGTTTATGCCAGTCCTTGTGCCAATGATGACCACGAGCAGGTAACCCGAAATAAGTCGGTCGTTATTCAGGTATTGGAAAATGATATAGACCTTGACAACAATATCAATATAAATTCTATTAGCAATGCAGGACTTTTACAACCTGCCAATGGCACGGTAACTATATCCACCGCCACCGCTGAGATAATGTATACCCCAAATCCTGGATACTTAGGTACAGATACCTTTGAATATAAAATTTGTGATACGGATGGACTTTGTGATGTTGGATTGGTGACTGTTGAGACTTTTGATGAGATACCACCACCATTTATTGACTCCGATAATGATGGTATTCTCGACCGTTCAGATTTGGATGATGATAACGATGGTATTCCGGATATTGAGGAGCTAAATACTGTAATCGCTAATTCGCAACCACAATGTGGAGGGGAAACAACTTTGGATTTCAGTGCCAACGCAGTGTTGCTTTCCGGGACGGCCTTGCAACAAGGTGCAGTATATAGAATTCCGAATGTTACTTCAGGTACCGATGCCTTGATTACTATTGTACAGATTTATAATGCCACGGTAACCGAAATCGACAACAATAGTATGGCAAAAGAAGCCTTTAGGCCATATACGGCTTTTAATTTTGCCAATAAAGGCGATCAAGGGCTTATAGAATATAAGATTCGTTTTGTGACTTCTGGGGGTTCAAATCCAGTGATACTCGATAAAATCTTTATGAATTTTAATGATATTGATGGCACCCATCAATATGGTGAACAGGCTTGGAGCTACAACCCCACGAGTTATGTAATTTCAAGTCCAACCGAATTGACAATGTCTACCGACGGAAAATGGGTAATAGGTACCGCTGGTACTACTACCTATCCTACTGGAAGTAATATTGTACCTCAAGTTAATTTTGGGGTAGATTATAATTCAAGATCCGAAATTTCTATCCGTGTAGGTGCTGTGGCAAGGGTTGCTGGTGCTTTCTCTACTCAAAGACAACATAATATAGAATTTGGTTGCGTTACCAACTATATTGATCCCAGAATTTATGGATTGGATAACGATTGGGATGGAGTGACCAACCAATTGGATCTTGATGTTGATAACGACGGTATATATGATGCTGTGGAAGCTGGGCACAACCAAACCCATACCAACGGGGTTGTTGATGGGCCCTATGGCCTTAACGGTTTGGCAGACAACGTGGAATCAGCTTTAGACAATGGCGTCATCAACTATGTTATAGGTAATACTGATGGTACTGCCGGACCGGATTATATGGATACGGACAGTGATGATGACGGTTGTAGTGATGCCAATGAAGCCTATAATAATCCTAATTCAGATCAAGGGGACAATCCATTTTACGGAACAGGAACCCCACCCAAAATCAATTCCAATGGAATAGTCATGGCTGCAACCTATCCCGTCCCAGCCGATGTGGATGGTAATGGAGTATTTGAATTTCAAGAAAATACCGCTCCGTATATCGTGACCCAGCCTATTGATAAATCCATATGTCCTGGGAATGATGCTTCGTTTTCAGTTGTAGCTGCCAATACGGATACATACCAATGGCAATGGTTAAATGGTTCTGTATGGGAAGATCTTTTGGAAAGTGGAACATACAGTGGGACAAAAACCAATGTTCTTGATATAACCAATGCTTTATTGGGCGATAACGGAAGTTCGTATAGAGTAGTTATTGCCAACGCTACCCATATCTGTCCTGTGGACGCTTCAACCCCAGTAACATTAAACGTATTATCTCCGCCAAGTGTAGTTGCCAATGCCTCGGCCACTGCGGTAAATGCAGGGGAAACTGTTGTTTTGAAAGGTGCGGGTGCGGATAGTTACGTTTGGGACAATGGAGCCTCTGATGGAGCTCCCTTCCCTATATTCTCCACCACTGTTTTCACGGTTATAGGGACAGATGCCAATGGTTGCGAGGGTAGGGATACGATCACTATTGTGGTCAATGGCATGTCCGACCTTAGTCTGACGAAAACTGTTGATAATCCCAAACCGAATATTGGCGAGAAAATAATATTCTCTTTAACGCTGACCAACAACGGTCCGGAGGAGGCAACAAATGTTATAGTAGAGGATCAAATTCCTGTTGGTTACAACATAAATGCTATAAATGATGGTGGTGTGCTAAATGGTAATAGTATTAGCTGGACGCTTCCAAGTATTGCTATGGGCACTCAGGTCCTTACTTACGAGCTTATAGTAAACGCGCCCACAGGAGCGGTGGATGAATATAAAAATATTGCTCAGATAACATCAGTAGATCAGATTGACCCCGATTCAAGTCCCAATAATGATGATAATGACCAGAGTGAAGATGATGAGGACAGTCATACGATCCCAACACCAACCTTAGACTTAAATGTTAGTAAGACAGTAGACCAACTGGAAACATTTGTTGGCGACACAGTGACATTTACTATAGACGTAGTAAATAATGGCAACTATAGTGCGTCCAATATTATTATTCAGGATATACTTCCGTCGGGCTATGACCTAATAACTGCCAATACCAATAATGGTAGTTACAATACCTCAAGTTCATTATGGGAAATTCCTTTCATTGATATTGCCGGAACAGCTACTTTGCAAATGTTGGTTACCGTTTTAAAATCCGGGGATTATACTAACATTGCCAAACTGGTTAAAGTGGATCAGTTGGATTCGGAAAATGCTAATGATCAGGATGAGGCCGATGTTTCTGTTGTCCCCATGGCCGATATCAGCTTAAATAAAACGGTTAATAGTAATATGCCCAATGTTGGGGAAGAAGTGGTTTATACTTTGACAGTCACCAATGATGGACCGGATACGGCCACCAATTTGCAAATAACCGATCTACTCCCCTTTGGAATTACAGTTGGCAATATTAACGACGGTGGCGTATTAAATGGAAATAGAATTATCTGGAACGTGCCAAGCTTGGAGATTGGATTCATTGCCCTCACTTATGAGGGGACCATTAATATCCCACAAGGAGTTAATGGAGAATACAAGAATATAGCTCAAATAACCAATGTGGATCAATTGGACATGGATTCCGCTCCCAACAATGATGATAATGATCAAAGCGAGGATGATGAGGACAGTCACACAATTGGTACGCCTATTGTGGATTTGGAAACTTTCAAAACGGTAGTGCCGCAAGAAGGCTATATAGGGGATGAGGTTGTATTTACTGTTAGGGTTATAAACCATGGACCATATGTAGCTTCCCATTTGGGAATAACAGAAGAGCTGCCAGCGGGATATAATTATGTTTCCTCAAAAACGGATAATGGTACTTATGATCCAATTATGGGTATTTGGACTATGGAAACTTTAGGTATTGAGGAAAGTTCAACACTGGAAATCAAAGCTACCATAACTGAATTGGATGATTATGTAAATGTAGCAACTCTAGCTTATGTTGATCAGTTGGATTTCAGGCCTAACAACGACTCTTCTATGGCCGGTATTACCCTGATCGATTTGGAGGTAAAAGAAATAGATGAGGATTGCATGGTAATTTTTAATGAATTTTCGCCGAACAACGACGGATTGAACGATGTTTTCTTTATTGAATGTATAGAAAGTTACCCAAATAATTATCTACAGATCTTCAACCGTTGGGGCAAAAGAGTTTTTGAAACCACAGGATATAAAAATGATTGGCATGGAACAGTATCCAAGACCAATAATATTGGTTCTGATAATAATTTACCGGTAGGCACCTATTTTTATCTCTTGGATTTTGTGGACGGTGTAAGACCGGTTAAAAGTGGATGGCTATACATTAGCCGATAATTTGACGATTAATTGCAATACAATAAATAGTTTTTAATGATTTCCCCTAAAGTTAGATTTTTAATACTCCTTTTGTTGCCAGTGTTCTATGTGAGCTACGGACAGCAAGAGCCACAATATACCCATTACAACTTCAATACGATGACCGTAAATGCGGGTTATACAGGTTCCCACGGGCATTTGACCATTTTGTCGCTTTATAGAAGTCAATGGGCTGGTATAGAGGGTGCGCCCAGTACTATAACGTTCGGTATAGAATCGCCTATTGGATTATTTGATGGCCTCGGACTCTCCATTATACATGATGAATTGGGGCCGTCCCAAGAAACCTATATGGATGGGAATTATGCCCATAATTTAATACTTAATCGAAATGGCGATAGACTTGCACTGGGGTTAAAGGCTGGAATAAAATTTATGAGCCTGGATTGGTCCAAGGGGCGGTATAGGGAACCCGAAGCAGCATTTAATGAGAATATCAACAGTAGGGTTCTTCCCACTATTGGAGCCGGACTCTTCTATTATACCAATAGGTATTACATTGGTGTTTCAACGCCTAATTTATTGACGGGTAAGCATTATGACGCCATAGCGGAATCTGAAGCTTCCGATCTTGTTCATCTTTATTTAATTGGTGGTTATGTCTTTGATTTAACACCTGATTTAAAATTTAAGCCATCCTTTTTTGTAAAGAATGTTGTAGGAGGTGCTGTGTCCATTGATGCTTCGATCAACTTCCTGACATACGAAACTTTAAATTTGGGCGTTAACTATAGACTAGAGGATTCTTTGAGTGCTCTTATCGGTTTTCAAATCAGTACCAAAATCAATATGGGGTATGCCTATGATTACAGTATTAGCCAACTAAATAATTACAATTCGGGAACCCATGAGATATTTTTTAGATATCAATTGATTTCAAAAGTCAAAAAGCTCAAATCCCCTAGATTTTTCTAATTAAACAACCATGAAACAACTTCTAACAGCCTGCTTGCTCTTTCTTGCTTTAATTGGCAGTGCCCAGGGAATTAGGAAAAACGTTCCGTCAAATGCAGATGAACGATTTTCTGATATAGATTTAAGTAACAATGTCAGGTCCAGTTCTACATTGGATTACAAAAGTAGTGTTACGCCGGAAAGCTTTAAAAAGAGAGCTGCCGAAAACCATATTAAAAGCAGGACCTTTAAAAATCTTAAAGGGGCGAATGAAGGTTTTTATATTGTCTCCGGTGTATTTTCCGATTTGGGCAATGCTCAAAAACTTGCCCAAAAATTAAAGGGACAAGGTTTTGATGCCAGATATATTAGTAATCCCAGTAACGGTCTCAATTATGTTTATTTGGGTAAATACGATAATTTGGATAAGGCTATTGCTGCCTGTAATTCAAAATTGGATGGCTCCTATTCCGACTCATTCTGGTTAATGAATGTTGATAATGGTGGAAAATCCAAAAAAATAGAAATAAGTGGGAATGGTTCTGTTACAAATTCTGTATCTCCTTTCTCTGGTACTGATAACTCTTCCGTTCATGATGTGAATGATTATCCTAAAGGAGTTCAATTGCCGGGGCAAGATGAAAAATCTTCCCCTAAAGACAAGAAGTCCTCGCCCAAGGAAGAATTATCTATAGATGAGGTTACCTATGATATGCTTAATCCTGTTGAGGAGGGCGATATGGTAAGTAATAAGGTAAAGGAAAATAAATCAAAGGATAAAGGTAACCCCAATGCTACAAGGCTGATTCAAAAAGCAGATCAATATTTTGAGAAGATGTGGTATGCGGAGGCTGCCGAATTATATGAAGAAGCCATAAAAAAGGATCCCAATAATTATTCCTTGGAAATTCTTCAAAAAGCTGGGGATGCCTATTATTACAATACTAATATGGCAAAAGCATATTACTATTATGATATGATTTTTGAAAGATATGAGAATGAGGTTTCCCCAGACCAAATTTTTAAGTACGCACATACCTTGAAAGGCACTGGTAAGTACGGGAAGTCCAAAAGGATGATGCGTTTATATGACAAAGAGGTCAAGAATGGCAATGCCGGTTCCAATGTGGATTTCAATGCGAACAAAAAAGAGGCCGTTTTGGACAATATTCTAAATATGGAGCTCAAATTTGGGCTTAAAAACTTGGCTATAAATACTAAATATTCTGAATTTTCACCAATGTTCTATAATGAGGATGAGATTGTATTTGCCTCTGCCAAAGACTCTTCAATTTTTAATACTAGACGGTATAAATGGAACAATCAACCTTACCTGGACCTTTATGTATCCAAAGTGAATAAGGAGTCCCAAGACCTGAAGGAAGCTATAAGATTTTCAAAGAAAATAAACTCTAAGTATCACGAGGCGTCGGTTGCTTTTACTCCAGATAATGCAACCATGTTTTTCACACGAAACAATTATGGCAAAAAATTAAAAAGATCTAAAAATGGTGTGAATCACCTAAAAATTTATACATCAAAGAAGGTTGATGGGGAATGGTCCGAGGCTGAGGAAGTGCCTTTTAACAGCGATGAGTATTCCACGGGGCATCCTGCCTTAAGTCCGGATGGCAAACAATTATATTTTGTTTCCGATATGCCTGGAACAATTGGGGAAACGGATATTTTCGTGGTTGATGTCTTGGGTGATGGAAATTATTCCGAGCCTAAGAATCTGGGCCCTGAAATAAATACGGAGCAAAAGGAAATGTTTCCTTTTATTAACGATAAGAAGTTGTACTTCGCTTCCAATGGACATGTAGGACTCGGCGGATTGGATGTTTACGAAGTGGCTTATGATGAGGAGGGATTCAAGGAAGTAGTTAATATGGGACAGCCAATTAACAGTAACAAGGATGATTTTTCATATATCGTTAATGAAAAGGACCAAAAAGGATATTTTGCTTCCAACAGACGCGGTGGGAAAGGGGATGATGATATTTATTCTTTTGAAAGACTGGTACTAGAAGAGGTGGTGAAGAACGCCATTTCAGGGGTAGTTACAGAACTAATTACGGGCGATTTAATGCCGAAGGCGTTGGTGACCCTATTGGATGAAAATAATATTAAATTAAAGGAAATGGTCACGGAAGATGACGGTTCCTTTGTATTTGAAGATTTGGACTCCAATACCAAATATACCGTAAAGACTACTAAAAATGAATTCTTTGAAAATGTGGTGACGGCAGAAACCAAGGAAAATGAAGTCGTAAATGTGGATTTTACGATGAAGAAGTTAAAAGAGCTCATAGTAATTGAAGACGGAATTAAAAAGCTTAAAACAGATATGATTTTCTTCGATTTTGATAAATCGTATATAAGAAAAGATGCGTCATTGGAGCTTGATAAATTGGTAGAGGTGATGACGGAGTACCAGGACATGGTAATCAAGATTGAATCCCATACCGATTCCAGGGGCCCGGATGTATATAATAAATATTTGTCGGACAAAAGGGCCAAGTCAACAAGAGCCTATCTTATTTCCAAGGGTATTTCTGCAGACCGTATTGAAAGTGCTATTGGATATGGCGAGGAACGCTTGATCAATGAATGTGGAAACGGCGTTCGCTGTAGCAAGGAAAATCACGAACTGAATAGACGTTCAGAGTTTATAATAGTTAAGATGTAGTATTAGTAAATACACAAAATCACTAAAGTTTAAACCGCCTTTCTTATATGGAATAGGCGGTTTTTTTATTGCTATTGGCCCAATTAGCCTAAATAATATACCTTTAAATATAAGAACTGATATAGACAGGCCGATACGTAATGTTGTACCAAATCAATTCAATTTTTTTTTTGAACAATGTTAGTTCTATATAGATAGCATTTAGCTTTTTTAATTTCCAGTTTGGTATTTAACAAAGGGATTTCTTCCGATACATTAATTCCAATTTCTTTGTATGTAGGGTTAAGTGTATTAAGCTAAGGGCATTGAAATTATTGCCGACGTTTAATGGTGAAACCTATTTTCACAACAAGCTAGGGTGTATTTACAACAAAAAAGTCCGATGAAATACCTAACTATCGGATTTTGAGTTATATAAGTATAATAATCAACCAAATAACCAAACCCAATATCATGAAAAACGTACTATTAATCCGAGAAATTTATTTAGAAGCATTTAGAAATATGGGTCATGCCTTTATTAGATCATTATTTAAGCTAATGAGCTGGTTTTGTTTTGCGAGTTTCTTGATCGTAATTTATGCCTTTATATTCAGAATAACCACAGGCTTCGCCTTTGATTAATCCAAAAAACCAACCAAACCAAGAAACGCCCGAAAGGGCGTTTTTTTGTTTCCGGCCAACCTGCATATTTCTACAGCACAGAACTAAGTTAACTGTCCATCAATGGCGAAGTATATATTTTGGTCGTTAAATTCCTTACGCATGGAATTGAAAACCATGTCCGAGGTTATTTTTACTCGTTTTAATGGGTGTTTGTCATAAAAGCCTGATAGATTAGGTTAAAAAAATTAGGGCCCGTGAAAGGGCACTAATCGCAGTTATTTATTTTGTAAGCGTTATTTCTTAATATCCGTGAACTTTACTGTTTTTAAAATAGCCTCAAGCTGGAACATAGCGTCTCTTTTTTCAGTAGCAGGTGCAAATACAAACCCTTCAATGATCACTTTCCGGTTATTTTTATCGTCGTTGACGATGTAGGTTAGAAAAGGCCCCGCCATAGGGTAACCACTTATTTCCCATATGCCCCTAACTTCTGCGGCTTTTCTATTGGAAATTTCCACTGGAAAAACATATGGGGCAAAAGCTTTTTCGGTTATCATAAAGGTCGTTTTTCCTGGGACATCGGGCCCTGGAATATATTGTTTTCCTATAGAATCTCGCATGGCCACTATATCCTTAACAAAGGTAGAGTCATTTTTAAAATAGTCATTGGGAATGTCGTAGGCAATAATATTCATACTACCTTTTTGTATCTGTCTGTCGATCCAAATAAAATTATTTTCCTGTTTTCCTACCATGTATATCGAGGGCAAGGATAAGGTAATCCCCAATTTATCGTTCAATACGGTTTCCTTGCTAAGCGATTTTAAAAATCGTTTTTGCGATTCTTGTATTTCAACTTCCTTAAAGGCCTCAATGATCTCATCGGCTTTAGAATCCAAATTTGAAATAATTTCATCATCCGTGCTACCCTTGATTACACCCACCTTTTGAGGGGTTGCATAGACATTGGTTTTAATATGGGCAAGGCTCAATGTATCTTGAGCAACAAAAAGTACAGATCGGGTTTGTAGAATAGATCCGGAAAAGACCTTTGGGGGCATTTGGTTAATGGTAAAAAGGGGCTCCTCCCATGAAAGGCCCAAAACTGGGGCAGCAAAATGTTGTCTTACATGGTCTCCAACTTTTCCTTCCCAAAGCTCGTTATCCATTACTACGGCTAAAGAGTTTATAGCACCAATGGATTCTGGAAGGTATTTCTTTTTTTCTTTTTCACCACAAGAGCCAAGAATCAAAGAAATTAATAATACAAGTGTCCCAATTTTTTTCATACAGTTATTTATTTACGATGAACAATCGCACAATTTTAATCTTGTGCCCGGTTTAATGTCGTTACCACTAATACCGTTCCATTTTCGTAAATTTTCTATACTAATTCCAGGATATTTTTTAGAAATGGTCCAAAGGGAGTCTCCGCTTTTAACCGTATGCACCTTAGCACCCGTTGCAGCCACTGAATTTGTTCCGCTTGCGCTTGTATTTGTCGAAGTTGAGGAGGAAGGAATTTTTCGTGGGTAAATGGTCAACCGTTGTCCTATTCTTAAGTTATTGCTTCTTAGACCGTTCCAATTTTTGATCTGACTAACACCCACACCGTATCTTTCGGCTATTTTTCCTAGAAAATCACCACTCCGAACCTTGTATCTAATTTGATCTTGGGACTGAACAACTTGAGGTAAGGGCTCCTCCTTGGATTTTATTTGATTTTCCACATGGGCGTAAATAGCAGCCTCGTTGGTGACAAATTTCCCCAATGCATCTATCGGAAGTCGAAGCGCATAATTCTTACCCTTCACATAGGGTATAACCTTTAATTTATAAGCCGGATTCAATAATTGTAATTCCTCTTCGCTTACGTCTACCAATTCTGAAATTTGATTAAAAGTAATCGTACTCTTAACATGTACTGTATCCGTTTCAAAATAAGGACGTTCTGCCACTTGTGTGGTAAATCCATGTTCTTCCGCATATTCAAAAATATACATGGTAGCTAAAAATGCAGGTACATATCCTGCAGTTTCCCTTGGAAGATTTCTTCGAATATTCCAGTAATTCTTATAACCCCCTGATCTTCTGATAGCCTTGTTTACGTTGCCGGGTCCCGAATTATATGCTGCCAATGCCAAATCCCAATCATTAAAAATACCGTGTAGTTTTTTAAGATATAAACTGGCGGCCTTGGTTGAATTAATGGGATCGCTACGTTCATCTACATAACTGCTTACATCCAGGTCGTACATTTTTCCGGTTCCGTACATAAATTGCCATAGTCCGGTTGCACCCACCCTGGAACGTGCTCTCGGATTTAGGGCCGACTCAACAATAGCCAAATATTTAAGTTCCAAGGGTACATTTTGGACGTCCAATTCCTGTTCGAACAAGGGAAAATAGAATTGACTTATGGTCAACATCCTGCTCATCATATCCCTTTTGCGAGTCAGAAAGTATCGTATTACATTCTCCAAAGAAGGGTTGTAAACAATATTAAAGGGTGTTTTTTGATTCAAGATTTCTAATCTTGCCTTTAAGGTATCGGTGTCTACATTAAAATGATATACCGAATCTATCTCAAGAGTGGTAATGTCTTGGTAAATGGAATCGAAAAGTGAGGAACTGTCGTACAATTCCTTCATCCATAGGCTGTCGAACTTGGCAGCCTGCGGGTGATCTTTTAAATCGTATTTTTTTTGTCCTTTTACTAAAACCAATGGGTTGTCCTGAATATCATCCTTGGCCTCCATGGATTCCATCTGTTCCGCACCCTCCAAATCCATTGCAGTGGTGTCCGCTGGAATTTCTTTTGCTTTTAATGTGCTATGACTTAGTTTATTGGTGGGAATTGAATCTATTTCCTGTGCTACGCCTGTAACCAAGAAACCCATAGTCAAAACCCCCAAGAATATATTTTTGGATGTATTCATAAGGTTTGTTTTTTAAGCGGGGCAAACTAAAAATCGTGATTTTTTTCTGAACTATAAAATTTAATTTTTATCAGCTCGTCAAAAATCAATTAACCCATACTGTTTAACGGTATTTTTAGGCCAATATTGCTGCTATTCCCGGTAGTGTTTTGCCCTCGAGGCTCTCTAACATCGCACCTCCACCAGTAGATACATAGCTTACCTTGTTTTCAAAACCGAATTGCTTTACGGCGGCAACCGAATCACCACCACCAACTAATGAAAACGCTCCCTTTTGGGTTGCTTCATCAATATAATTGCCTATGGCAATGGTTCCCTTTGCAAAGTTTTCCATTTCAAAAACGCCAATTGGACCATTCCATAGTATGGTTTTGGATTTAAGGATTACTTCCTTAAATATTTCCAAGGTTTTAGGACCTGCATCCAATCCTTGCCAACCATCTGGAATCTCGTCTGAATTGACTACTTTGGTTTGGGCATTATTGTTAAAGTCGTCTGCAGCCAAAACATCAACAGGGATATGTACTTCTACCCCTTTTTTCTTGGCTTGATCAAGAATTTCCAAGGCCAATTCCATTTTATCATCTTCACAGATGGAATCCCCAACCTTTCCGCCTTTGGCTTTAACGAAAGTGTAGGTCATTCCGCCACCGATTATAAGATGGTCTACCTTATCGAGAATATTTTCGATAATCGTAATTTTAGAGGAGACTTTTGCTCCTCCCAAGATAGCGGTCACAGGTTTTTCGCCTGTTCGCATTACTTTTTCTATGGCTTCTATTTCTTTGGCCAACAAGAACCCAAAACACTTTTTTTCTGGAAAAAATTGGGCAACTATAGTTGTGGAGGCATGGGCCCTATGGGCAGTACCAAATGCATCGTTTACATAAATATCCCCTAATTTGGATAATTTTTCTGCGAAATTTTTATCTCCTTTTTCCTCTTCGGCATGAAATCTTAGGTTTTCCAGCAAAAGAACTTCACCAGTCTTTAATTCTGCAACCGCCTTTTCTGCAAGAGGTCCGGTGCTTTCCTCAACAAATTTCACCTTTATTCCAAGCACTTCCGATGCCGTGTTACAGATGTGTTTCAAGGATAGATCGGGATTTACTTTTCCGTTAGGCCTTCCTAAATGGCTCATTAGCACGGCACTACCGCCATCTTCCAATATTTTTATGATGGTAGGCTTTGCAGCTTCAATTCTATTGTCATCGGTTACATTAAAATCTGCATCCAATGGAACATTAAAATCTACCCTTATTAACGCTTTTTTACCTTTAAAATTAAAATCCTTGATGGTTTTCATTAGCCATTTTGTTTTAGAGAGTGACAAATGTAAAGATTTATAGGTAGCGATTAAAGAGACTGTTCCAATAATTTACGTGGTTCATTTTCCAATTTTCATTTTTATGTCATAAATGGTTGTAGGTCAGATTTATTTTAAAGGTGTCAATTGGAAAAGAAAAGATGTTGATTCCTGTATTTTCCTTAGCCCTTTCAACAAATGGTTTTCGGATAAAAACCGCTATATTTGAACCATGTTATTCAAGGATATTTTGGGGCTTTCCCATATAAAGAATCATTTGGTTTCGAGTGCAGATGCAGGTCGCATTCCACATGCACAGTTATTTGTGGGCCCAGAAGGCTGTGGCACCTTGCCTATGGCCCTGTCTTATGTGCAGTACTTGCTTTGTGGGAACAGTGGTGGAGAAAATAATAATGGCAATAGCGCCTGTAATACCAAATTTAACTCCTTGTCCCATCCCGATGTTCATTTTGCATTTCCGGTATCCAATTCGGACAAAGTAAAAAGTCACGCTGTAAGTGATCATTATTTGGAGGAATGGCGTCAATTTATTAAGGAACAACCATACGGAAATCTCTTTGATTGGTATAAATTAATTGGGATTGAAAATAAACAAGGGCAGATAGGTGTGGACGAGGCACAGGATGTTGTAAAAAAGCTTTCCTTAAAATCATATGAAGGAGGATATAAGGCCCTAATAATTTGGATGGCCGAGAAAATGAATACCTCTACAGCCAACAAGCTCCTTAAGTTGATAGAGGAGCCGCCGGATAAAACTGTAATGATTCTAATTGCTGAGGACGAAGAGCAAATTATACAGACGATACGATCCAGATGCCAAATATTACATTTTCCACCTTTAGCCGAAGAGGCCATTTCACAAGCCCTGATAGATAAGGGAATTGCTAAGGAGGATGCTCTTAGGATATCGCATGAAGCCAATGGCAATTACAACAAGGCACTGGACTTCATGAATAATGATTCTGAGGATTTGGTTTTTGAAAAATGGTTTGTGGAGTGGGTAAGAAGCGCCTTTAAGGCCAAAGGGAACAAGGCCGCAATCCACGATCTTATTTCTTGGAGCGAAGTGGTGGCCAAGACGGGTAGGGAAACCCAGAAAAAATTCTTGAATTATTGCATGTCCGTCATGAGGCAAGCCCTTTTAATAAACTACAATACACGCGAATTGGCTTTTATGAGGATTCACGTAGAGGGATTTCAATTGGAAAAATTTGCGCCTTTCGTTCATGAAAACAATATTCTATTAATTGTTAAGGAATTGGAGGATGCCATTTATCACATTGAAAGAAATGGCAATTCTAAACTAATACTAATGGATCTATCCATAAAATTAACGCGATTACTACACAAAAAAGCTGCTTAATTAATCTGTATAACCTTTAACTTATTATCATGGCCAACTTAATGACATATTCCCCTGAATTACTTTTACTTCTTTTCGTAATCATAACTTTTCTACAGAGTGCACTTGATAAAATCTTGGATTGGAAGGGCAACTTATCTTGGTTAAAAGAACATTTTTCCAAAACGCCATTCAAGAATATGGTGCCCTTATTATTGGGGACAGTACTGGTAACAGAAATTGTCGCAGGATTACTCTGTGCTATAGGGTTCTATCGGCTTTTCGCTGCTGGGGACAGTTCAATAGCCTTGTTGGGAGCCATTTTGGCCTGCCTTGCTTTATTAATGTTGCTGCTAGGCCAACGAATAGCCAAGGATTATGACGGGGCAAGCACCATTGCTATTTATTTTGTACCGGTCATTTTTCTAGTTTTTTTGTTGCAATCATAAAATCGAATTTCGGAGGTAGGTTTAATCGGTATTTACTTTATGGCGAATTAAAATCCAATGGATAAATTCATTTCAAAACCACACCCTTTTATTTTATTTGGACCATGGATACTTCCTGTTTCCAAATTTGCAGAATATTGATGGCAATAAGGCCAAACATACGACCTAGTCGGTTTTAAGGCCATTATCAAGAGGGTTCTTGTGGTGGAAATGCGTTATTATGGTATGTAGATTCGATGAAATGCGCTAAAATGGACAATACAACTTGGTAGATTGGAGATTTCGGACCAGTTAGTTTGTCAAAATAAGGTTTAATTAAGATTAATTTTTTTTAAAATCGCAGGGTTATGGGTAATTTTGAGCTTATAACTTGCGGTTATTTGTATGTTGTTATACAGATCTGATAAACTACGACATCAATGAATTTATCGGAAATTGAATCAAAATCGGTTGGACTGGTATTATCGGGAGGCGGTGTAAAAGGCATGGCGCACATTGGTATGATTCAAGCGCTGAATGAATTTGGAATTAGTTCGCATGCGGTTTCCGGCACCAGTGTGGGGGCCTTGATAGGAGCCTTGTATGCCAATGGCAACTCGGTCACAGAAATGCTGCAATTTTTTAAGGAAACACCTCTTTTCCGTTATCATTTTATGACGATTTTAAAGCCGGGTCTATTGGATACGGAAAGGTATTTTGACCTTTTGGCCAGATATTTACCGGGAAGTACTTTTGAGTCTTTGCAACGCAAGCTGTATGTAGTGGCCACCGATTTACAAAAAGGGGATGAAAAAATATTTTCTCAAGGGGAATTAATTAAGCCGCTATTGGCTTCTGCGGCCCTACCTCCTGTTTTTAGTCCGGTGGAAATTAGTGGGCGCTTATATGCGGATGGGGGTATTATGAACAATTTCCCCTATGATGAAGTAGCTACCACCTCAGATTTTATTATTGGCAGTAATGTCTCTGGAATTAAGGAAATTCCTAGGGAAGGTATAAAATCATCCCTGCAATTGGCCAATAGAACCACATCCTTAATGATATACGCAATAAATAGGAACAAAGTGAACAAATGCGATTTAATATTTGAACCCCGGGCCCTGGAACTTATTGGTATATTTGACAAAAAAGGAATTGAAAAAGCATATAATATAGGCTATGAGCATGCGGTAAGAGTAATTCAGCAAACTTTTAGTGTATCTTAAATTTTGATAACCCTGGGATTATTAACTGCTGGAGGTATTTCAGAAAAAAGTAAGTCCAGGGAACGTTAAGGTAAAAAGGGGTTTTTAATCCGGATATTCCTTCAGCAACTTTCCTTATTTCTTAAGTTGAAATAGTAGAATTTTCACTTTTGCCCACTACCTACTAAAAAATTCCCAGTTCTGATCTGAGGCCAATATTTCGTGATATTCTCTATTTACACATCGTCATAATCCACCGTTAGGGTAGGTGTGGTTGGATGCGCCTGACAAGTTAAGATCAAGCCTTCGGCTATTTCGCCATCCGTCAGAATTTGGTTTTTTAACATATCTGCTTTTCCTTCCTTAATGCGAGCAATACAACTACTACAAACTCCACCCTGACAGGAATATGGAGCATCTATATTCTCTTTTAAAACGGCATCAAGTACTAAGGTGCTTTTGTCCATGGATATAGAGAATTCCTCATCATCTACAATAACCTTGAGTTGGGTTTTCCCTTCCGGCTTTTCTGGCAGTTCATCCATGATCTCCGTTGAGGTGAATAATTCAAAATGGATTCTGTCTTCAGGTATACCCTTCTCCTTTAAATTTTCGGTCACCAATTGGATCATTGTTTCGGGGCCACAGAGATAGTAATCGTTAAAATCAAGATTTTTATGTTTGTTTTTAAGCACGTAATTAACGGTGGAGGCCTCTATACGTCCAAAAATAGATTCATCCTCTTGGGTCTGACTCAAAATAAAATAGATGTGAAATCTATTGGTGAATTCCAATTGTAGCTTAACCAAATCGGTATAGAACATGGTTTCTTTATAGGATTTATTCCCATAAACCAGTACAAAATTATTTTTCGAATTGGACTCCAAGACAGTTTTTGCAATACTCATAATGGGTGTAATACCGCTTCCAGCGGCAAATGCCACAACATTTTTGGCGCTAGGAGTTGGTTTAAAAACAAATCGGCCTTCCGGAGGCATTACTTCCAATACATCCCCAATCTTAAGTTTGTTATGTGCAAAATCTGAAAATCCCCCCTTATCTACTTTTTTAACACCAATCGTGATGCCATCACATTTGGGAGAAGAACTAATGGAATAGGCCCTGCGCAATTCCTTGCCTTTTATTTCCTTTTTAATGGTAATGTATTGACCAGCGGTAAACGCAAAGGTCTGTATTAGTTCTTTGGGTATGGCAAGTGTAATTGCAACTGAGTTTGGTGTAAGCGGCTTAATTTTTTGAACCGTAAGAGAATGAAAGTGGGCCATATTAAATCTTTGGTGCAAAATTAAACAAAGCAAGCAGGATTTAAAACGGGAATTGAAAAAAATACAGTGGGTTTGTAACAAATACCCTAATTTCGGGACTAATCCGAGAGATATAACTATCTATTAGTATGTTAAAGCACTTTCTAACGCTTGAATGGAAATCTTTTTTTAGATCTGCCTCTTTTAAAGCCAATCTTGCCATTAAGATTTTTATGATTTTTGGTGCACTCTATTTTATGGTTGTGTTCCTTGGCCTAGGAATAGGGTCATTTTATATCATTGAAAAGCAAGGTTGGGGAGATCCATTACTGGTTGTAAACCAGTTCATGATATATTATTTGGTAGTGGATCTGTACATTAGGTACATGTTGCAGAAAATGCCCATTACCAATATTAAGCCCTTGCTTTACCTCCCAGTAAAAAAAAGTCGGGTGGTGGCTTATTCCTTGGGAAAAACGGTAGTTTCATTTTTTAATCGGTCGCATGCTTTTTTCTTTGTACCCTTTTCCATAGTGCTTTTGATAGAGGGTTACCCGCCCATAGGAGTTATTGGTTGGCATATGGGCATTATGGCCCTGTTTTATTGTAATAATTTCATAAATGTATTGGTCAACAATAAAGACAATGTTTTTTATGGCCTTCTTGGAGTTGTTCTAGGTCTGGGGATTTGTCAGTATTATGAACTGTTCAATATCACCGTGTATACGTCCCCATTTTTTAAGGCACTTTATGAGATGCCTTGGATGGCTTTTTTGACATGGGGATTGCTGATATCACTTGCCTCATCGGCCTATATTTATTTTAAAAGACATATGTATCTGGATGCCGGACTGGCCGGAAAGAAATCTATGGCCAAAACAGAGGACTATGCCTGGCTGAATCGTTTTGGGAATTTGGGTACGTTCTTAAAGAACGATATAAAATTAATAAGGAGGAACAAACGGTCCAAAACCTCCGTAATCATGAGTTTTTTCTTTATTTTCTATGGATTGCTCTTCTTTACGGGTGGTATAGAGGCCTATGATGGACCTGTATGGAAGATATTTGCAGGGATTTTTATTTCTGGGGGGTTCTTGTTTAGTTTCGGTCAGTTTGTACCCAGTTGGGATAGTGCTTACTATCCTCTAATGATGAGCCAAAATATTAGGTATAGGGAATACTTAAGCTCCAAATGGTACCTAATAATCATCGCTACTGTTCTAAGTACCATTTTAGCTTCCTTTTATATTTATTTTGGATGGGACGCCTATTTGGCGGTCATTGTAGGGGCTATTTATAATATTGGTGTTAATTCCTATTTGGTACTCTGGGGCGGGGCATATATAAAAACACCCATCGATTTATCATCCAATAAAAAGGCATTTGGGGATAAGCAGGCGTTTAATTCAAAAACCTTATTGTTGACCCTGCCCAAGTTAATTTTACCTCTGGGGGTGTATGCCCTTGGACATTATTTAATTAGTCCAACTGCAGGCTATATTTTTGTGGCTATGGCAGGTATAATAGGATTTGGATTTAGAAACAAGGTGTTCGCCATGATAGAGGCCATATATAAGAAGGAAAAATATAAGACCCTTGCGGCCTACAAACAAAAATCATAAAAAGAAAGATATCTATGATTACAGTCCAAAACTTAACAAAAAAGTACGGGGAATCCATAGTGCTGAATATAGAGAATTTGGAAATCCCAAAAGGAGAGAGCTTTGGTTTAGTAGGAAATAATGGGGCTGGAAAGACGACTTTTTTTAGTCTAATGCTCGATTTAATTCAGCCGACTACGGGTCATATCAATAATAATGGGGTTCAGGTAGATGCCAGCGAGGCATGGAAACCCTTTACCTCGGCCTTTATTGACGAGACTTTTTTGATTGGGTATTTAACACCGGAGGAATATTTCTATTTTATTGGGGAACTGCGTGGTCAGAACAAGGCGGATGTAGACAATCTGTTGGCCGGGTTTACGGATTTTTTTCATGGGGAAATCTTGGGACAGAAAAAATACCTTAGGGATCTGTCCAAAGGAAATCAAAAAAAGGCCGGTATTGTAGCCTCTTTCATAGGTAATCCTGAAGTAATTATTTTGGATGAACCTTTTGCCAATCTGGACCCTACTACCCAAATAAGGCTAAAAGGGATTATAAGGGAATTGGCCGCCAGTAAAGAAGTGACCGTTTTGGTATCCAGTCATGACCTAATCCATGTTACCGAGGTTTGTGAACGAATTGTGGTGCTCAGCAAAGGGGAGCAGGTTAAGGATATCCAGACCTCTAAGGAAACCCTAAAGGAGTTGGAAGTTTTTTTTGGGGGATAATAATATTGGAGCTCTGATAGCCAAATAAATCAATCAATCAATGCTGTTTGCTCCATCTGCCAATAATATGATTTAGAGCCCGTTTCTACATTCCAATCGGAAGTTGTCGTTTTTACCAAGTATTTTGCCCCCTGATCATTTCTTTGGGCTGGTCTGGAATACTCCTTCAACTAAAAATAATCTGGTTTTTATCGACCAACTGCATAATATTCTCGTCGTTTTTAAGTTAAGGATACGTACGAATACATAGAATTTTGAAGCTTCGCAATAGACTTATATTTTCAGTTGTTTTTGGAGGAATGGTTTTTAACGCCTGTTCCACCAAGAAAGACGCCCTTTTAAATCGTAATTGGCACGCCCTTAACACCAAGTATAATACCCTGTATAACGGTAATATTGCTTTTGAGGAAGGGCGCGAGGAACTCAATGCCGTTTATCAGGATAATTACTGGGAAATATTGCCCGTAGAGCGGCTGGAGGTCACCGAGGACATAAAGTTGGATTCCGAAGACAACAACCCTAATTTTCTTATAGCCGAGGAAAAGGCTACCAAAGCCATACAAAAACACAGTATGGATATTAAGGATGAGGAGCGCAACCCTCAGACCGATGAAGCCTTTTTACTGTTGGGGAAGGCCAGGTACTTTGACCAGCGTTATATGCCCGCCTTGGAATCCTTCAATTATATACTAAATAAATATACACAGAGCGATAAGCTGAACGAAGCCACTATTTGGAGGGAGAAGGTTAATATTCGTTTGGAAAATGAGGAACTTGCGCTGAAGAATTTAAGGCGACTAATAAAACAGGAGCGTTTAAGCGATCAGGAATACGCTGATGCCCGTGCCATGATGGGTCAGGCTTATATCAACCTAAAAATACAGGATACGGCCATTCAGCAATTAAAGATTGCTTCGGTCTACACCAAAAAGAGTCCAGAAAAAGGTCGTTATTTATATATCATTGGTCAATTGTTCAATCAATTGGGACATAAGGACAGTGCCAATTATGCCTTTGACAAGGTAATTGCCCTGAATAGGAAATCACCTAGGGCATATATGATCAATGCCCACCTACAAAAGATTCAGAACACCGAACTTACCAATGACAATAGGGAGGAAATGTATGAGTACCTTACGGAATTGGAAGAGGACAGGGAAAATAGACCTTTCCTGAACAAAATATACCGTCAGGTGGCCGAATATCATTTGGCCACTAAATCCGATAGTCTGGCCTTGGTCTATTATAACAAATCCATTCGCGCCACTCAGAATATGCCACAATTGAACGCTTTGAACTACGAAAACTTGGCGATCTATAATTTTGACCAGAATGGTTATAAGGCTTCCGGAGCATATTATGATAGTGTGTTGCAGAATTTAAATGAGAATACCAAAAAGTTCAGGGAGGTTAAAAAGAAGCTGGACAATTTGGAAGATGTAATAAAGTATGAAGAGGTGGCTCAGTATACCGATAGCGTAATTACTCTTTATGAGTTTTCCATTGAGGACAGGGTAAAGTATTTTGAGGCTCATATTGCCCAATTAAAGGAGGTTGCCGAGAAAGATAAAAAGAAGGAGGAAAGTATGGCCAATGCAGGTTTTGCAGCCTTTAGTAAAAGCAAGGGAGGCAAGGAGAACAAGGGCAAGTTTTATTTTTATAATATAACGGCATTGGGGTATGGAAAGAACGATTTTAAAACTAGATGGGGGAAGCGAAGTTTAGAGGATGATTGGCGATGGTCCAATAAGGTTAAATCGCAAAATATTGAAGCAACTGCCGGCAATTTAGCCAATTCAGGGGTGAACAATTTGGCTGCCGTGGGAGAGGATCAAAAATACAGTATTGAATTTTATTTAGATCAAATACCTACAGATTCCAAAGTGATAGACAGTTTAAAAACCGAACGTAACTTTGCCAATTATCAATTAGGCTTGATCTATAAGGAAAAATTCAAGGAGAATCTTCTGGCAGCCGGTAAATTGGAAAGTGTTCTGGCATCCAATCCGGAAGAAAGGTTGGTAATTCCATCAAAATACAACCTGTACAAGATATATGAGCAATCTGGTAGTGCCTTGGCAACTGATATGAGGTACGATATTATTAAGAATCATCCCGAGTCCAGATATGCAGAAATCCTTCTAAACCCTCAAGCCGTTTTAACAGGTAGCGCGGATAGCCCGGATGCCAAGTACCAGAGATTGTACAAACAATTCCAGAATCAGGAGTTTTTACAAGTAATTACCGGGGCAGAGGAAAATATTAGTACCTATACCGGCGATCCCATTGTTCCAAAATTTGAAATGCTGAAGGCAAATGCCATTGGTAGGCTTCAGGGATTCGATGATTTTAAGGAAGCCTTAAATTATGTAGCCCTAAACTATCCCAATAACCCGGAGGGGAAAAAGGCACAGACTATGGTGGCCGAACAATTGCCAAAGCTGGAGCCCAAGGTTTTTTCTGTCGAAACCGGATCTACAGGTTCTGGAAATTGGAAAGTAGTCTTTCCACTTAAAATTAGGGACGATAAAAAGGCTCTTAGGTTAAAGGAACTTTTGGAAAAATCTATAAGTGAACTCAAATATAAAAACAAGGTTTCAAAAGATATTTATAACCTTGAAGATCAGTTTGTGGTGGTTCATGGTTTTAAATCCAAGGACTTTGCCTTAGGTTACGCCGAATTGATAAAAAACAACAAGGATTACCGGATCGATGATGAGAATTTCGTAATTTTATCTAACAACTATAAAATAATACAAGTTCATAAAAATATAGCAGCTTATAAAGCTCAACAGTAAACCCCAAAACCTTTACAAAATGTTTTCAGATAACAAAAAACCTCGTGTTATGACAGAATTAGGCGGACAACCCAACAGAATTGAAAAAAATACTAGAATCAAAGGTGACATTGTCTCCGAAGCGGATTTTAGGATCGATGGAAAATTGGACGGCAATGTAAAAACTTCAGGAAAAGTGGTCATCGGCATCGATGGTTATATTCATGGTAAAGTGGAATGTGTCAATGCCGATATTGAGGGTAATTTTAATGGAGAATTGATTGTCTCCGATCTTTTGTCCCTAAAGTCTTCTGCTGTTATCGAGGGTACTGTAACGGTATCCAAATTAGCTGTGGAACCTGGTGCCACTTTTAACGCTGCCTGTACAATGAAGGGTAAAGAGGGTAAGAGTTCTGTAAATACACCAACGAAACATTCAGTAACTTCCAATGAACCAGCAAAAGCCTCCTAAAAAAAACAACGGTTTAAAAAATGCGGCCTTGCTGTCTGGCATTGCTTTGGAAATGGGCGGAATTATTTTTCTATCGGCCAAGGGAGGAAAATGGTTGGATGACTATTTTGAAATGGAATCCAAGACCTTTCTTATTGTGCTTACTCTATTGGGGGTCGCCGTTGCAATTTATTTGGTTTTACAGCAGTTAAAACGCATAAAATATTAATGTCCAAGCATAAATTACTGTTTACCTTTTACCTTTCCTTGGTTCTTTTGAGCCTTTTGGTGTTTTGCCTTCACGTACTGGTACTTTATATACTGGGTTTTCCCTTGTTCGACCATATGATTGTTTTGGCCTATTTGCTGAATATGGTACTGGCCTTGATCATTTTTTCTGCGCTTTATTGGTTTCGGGTTAAATACAGAGACCAAATTGGATTTCTTTTTCTCGGAGGAAGTATGCTCAAGTTTTTATTTTTCTTCATCGCTTTTTATCCGTTCTACAATGCGGATGGTAACATGGAATCCTTGGAGTTTACATCTTTTTTTGTTCCCTATTTCCTATGCCTTCTTTTGGAAACTTTGTTTACTGCCAGAATGTTAAATAGTTAGCTTCAATTTTGTTTTCTGAACTGCTTTTAAATAATGGTCTAAAATAAACCGTTTAATGCTTTTTTCTTTTTGAGATAAAAGCGTACATTTGCACGGATTTTTTGAGACCGATATTTTAAGCGATATGCAAAAACCATTTTACGTTAAAGTTCTTTTAGTTGTTACACTTCTTCTGGGTATCAATGCTTTCGCACAGGAAAAGGACCATTCATCCAGCAAAGAAGAAGGAAGTCTAAAATCCGAGATAAAGGAATTTATTGGGCATCACTTGTTGGATTCCCACGATTTCACCCTTTTTACCATAGATGAGGAAAATAATGAGCACGTTGGTTTTCCGTTGCCTGTAATTTTATGGGATAACGGTCTAAAAGTGTTTTCTTCCTCAAAATTTCACCACGGGGAATCCGTGGCAGAAGTGGACGGAAATTATTATGCCCTATACCATGGTAAAATTGTAAAGACTGATGCCGAAGGGACCATCAATTACGATGATGCCCACCATGCAACCAATGTAAAACCTTTGGATTTCTCCATTACAAAAAATGTTGTTTTCATATTTTTGGTGTCTGCCCTTATGTTGTTCTTATTCGCAAGAATGGCCAAGTCTTACAAGACCAGTGCTATGCCAAAGGGCATAGGGCGCTTATTGGAGCCTATTATACTATATATTCGTGATGATATTGCTATTCCAAATATTGGAAAAAAGCATTACAAGAAATACATGAGCTATTTGCTTACTGTGTTTTTCTTTATTTGGATCATTAATCTTTTGGGGCTTACTCCACTTGGGGTTAACGTTACCAATAATATAGCGGTAACTTTTGCTTTGGCAATCCTTACCTATTTGATTACTACGTTTACCGCAAACAAGAATTACTGGAAACATATTTTTTGGATGCCGGATGTACCTGTATTTATGAAGATTGTCCTGGCGCCGATAGAACTTTTGGGGACTTTTATTAAGCCATTCTCCTTAATGATTCGTTTGTATGCGAACATCACGGCAGGTCACGTGGTTTTAATGAGTATTTTGGGAATGATGTTTATCTTCAAAAACTGGATTGGAAGTCCATTGTCATTTGGTTTGGCATTTGCACTTTCTTTGTTGGAATTGTTGGTAGCGGCTTTACAGGCCTATATTTTTACGATGTTGTCCGCTCTATATTTTGGGTCGGCCGTTGAGGAACATCATGATCACTAATAAGTAGAATGTTTAATAATTAATTATATATATTATGGAAATCCCAACTATTGTAGGAGCTGGTTTGATCGTTATCGGTGCTGGTTTAGGTATTGGTAAAATTGGTGGTTCTGCTATGGATGCCATCGCTCGTCAACCAGAAGCTTCAGGTAAGATTCAAACAGCAATGTTGATTGCTGCTGCACTTATCGAAGGTATTGGTTTTGCTGCGCTTTTCGCATCTTAATCAAACAAAACAAAGCAACAGCTATAACGGTTGGTTATAGCTGTTCTTTTACAATTAAAAATTAAACGTTTACATTTCATATATTAGGACATGGAAAAATTAATAGAGCAGTTTTCATTTGGGTTGTTTTTTTGGCAATTGTTATTATTTATAGCAGTGCTTCTTTTGTTGCGTAAATTTGCGTGGAAACCTATTCTTGATGCCGTAGAGGATCGGGAATCAGGAATTAAGGACGCTTTGGCCGCAGCTGAAAATGCTAAAAAGGAAATGCAAAATGTTACTGCCGATAGCGAGCGTCTTTTGCAAGAGGCACGTGGAGAGCGTGAGGCCATGATCAAAGAGGCCCGCGAAATGAAAGAGAAGATGGTTTCTGATGCCAAAGATTTGGCACAGGCCGAGGCTGATAAAATGATCAAGCAAGCTCAAGTTGCTATTGAAAGCGAAAAGAAAGCTGCCGTAGCCGATATAAAGAATGAAGTAGCTACCCTATCCCTGGAAATTGCGGAAAAGGTTATTAAAGGACAGTTTTCCGACCAGGCCAAGCAGTTAAAGTTGGTCGAGGAAATGATTGGGGATATCAAGCTAAATTAGGGATTGAAATATGAACGAAGCTAGAGCAGCCGTACGTTACGCAAAGGCAGTATTGGACTTGGCGGTAGAGAATAAGGCTACCGAACAGGTGGAAAAGGATTTTCGGAGTATATTGTCTACCATAACTGGTAGTGCCGAACTTCAAGAAATGTTGGGAAGCCCAGTTTTAAAAGGCGAACTTAAAAAGAAGGCCTTATCCGAAATCTTCAAGGGTAGCGATTCAGTTACAGAGGGACTTATTTCCACACTGTTGGATAATAAGAGAATTTCAATTCTGAACGACGTAGCCGAGAAGTTCATCATTTTAAATGAAGTAAGAAAGGGTCAGGGTGTTGCCATGGTTACTACCGCGGTTCCACTGAGTGCTGAACTTGAGAAAAAAATATTGAGCAAAGTGGTTCAGCTTACCGGTAATGAATCTACCATAGAGAATAAAGTGGATGAGAGCATTATTGGAGGGTTTATTTTGCGAGTTGGGGATTTGCAGTATGATGCAAGTATAGCCAACAAATTAAGTAATTTAAAAAGAGAGTTTACAAATAGTCTATAAATAATTTTTTTGGACAATGTTGGGTTTCAATGTGGTCCTAATCTTATATCTATAACAAATGGCAGGAGTAAAAGCCGCTGAAGTATCAGCAATATTAAAGAAGCAATTATCGGGGTTTGAAGCATCAGCTTCATTAAACGAGGTAGGTACCGTTCTACAAGTAGGTGATGGTATCGCTAGGGTTTATGGATTATCTAATGTCCAATACGGAGAATTGGTAGAATTTGAAGGTGGACTTCAAGGGATCGTTCTTAACTTGGAAGAGGATAATGTTGGTGTGGTATTGTTGAGTCCATCCAGAAATATAAAGGAAGGATCGGTTGTAAAACGTACCCAGACTATTGCCTCCATTAAAGTTGGTGAAGGTATTGTAGGTCGTGTTGTAGATACATTGGGAGCTCCTATAGATGGTAAAGGACCAATAACAGGTGAATTATATGAATTGCCGTTGGAGCGTAAGGCGCCCGGGGTTATTTTCCGTCAGCCGGTGACAGAGCCATTGCAAACTGGAATAAAGGCTATCGATGCCATGATTCCTGTTGGTAGGGGTCAACGTGAGTTGGTTATTGGTGACCGTCAGACTGGTAAGACTACCGTTTGTGTGGATACCATTTTGAATCAAAAAGAATTTTACGATGCAGGGAAACCTGTTTATTGTATATATGTTGCCATAGGCCAAAAGGCCTCTACGGTAGCAAACATTGCAAAAACATTGGAAGATGCCGGTGCTTTGGCATATACGACCATTGTTGCCGCAAATGCTTCCGATCCTGCTTCCATGCAGGTATACGCACCATTTGCAGGAGCCGCTATCGGTGAATATTTTAGGGATACTGGTAGACCAGCTTTGATAATCTATGATGATTTATCAAAACAAGCAGTTGCCTATCGTGAGATATCTTTATTGTTAAGACGCCCACCGGGACGTGAGGCTTATCCTGGAGATGTATTTTACCTTCACTCCAGATTATTGGAGCGTGCCGCAAAAGTAATTGCAGATGATACTATCGCCAAGAATATGAACGATTTGCCAGAGGTATTGAAGCCATTGGTAAAAGGAGGAGGATCTTTAACGGCTTTGCCGATTATTGAAACTCAGGCAGGTGATGTTTCCGCTTATATTCCTACCAACGTAATTTCTATTACGGACGGACAGATTTTCTTAACACAAGATCTTTTCAACCAAGGGGTACGTCCAGCGATCAACGTTGGTATTTCAGTATCGCGTGTTGGGGGTAATGCTCAGATAAAATCAATGAAAAAGGTAGCTGGTACCTTAAAACTGGATCAGGCACAATTCCGTGAATTGGAAGCTTTTGCCAAGTTCGGGTCAGATTTGGATGCCGCAACATTGAATGTTATTGAAAAAGGTCGTAGGAATGTTGAAATTCTAAAGCAGGCGCAGAACGATCCTTTTACGGTGGAAGATCAGGTAGCCATTATCTACGCTGGTTCCAAAAACCTATTGAACAAAGTTCCTGTTGAGAAAGTTAAGGAATTTGAAAGGGATTATATCGAGTTCTTGAACGCTAAGCACAGAGACGTATTGGATCAACTTAAGGCCGGTAAGTTAACGGATGAAGTAATAGATGTTTTGTCCTCTGTGGCCAAAGATTTATCCGCAAAATATTAATAAAGTTATCTTTTCAGTTTTCCAGATCTGGAAAACTGAAAAGAATTGAATAAATGATTGTATAACACAGTATTCCTCTCCTTGGGGAGCTTAAGTGGAGCCTATGGCCAATTTAAAAGAAATACGAAATAGAATTGCTTCAGTATCTTCAACGATGCAGATTACCAGTGCCATGAAAATGGTATCTGCGGCTAAATTGAAGAAGGCCCAGGATGCCATTACCGCAATGCGTCCTTATTCTGACAAATTATCGGAGCTATTGCAAAGTCTAAGCGCTAGTCTGGATGAAGATTCTGGAAGCAAGTTTGCAGATAATCGTGAAGTAAAAAAGGTTTTGATAGTTGCTATAAACTCTAATCGCGGTTTATGTGGTGCCTTTAATACGAACATCTTAAAACAAAGTGTTCTTTTGGCCAAGAGTACCTATGCTGGCAAACAAGTGGATTTTGTTGCTATCGGTAAAAAGGCCAATGATATTTTAAAGAAAAAGAATAAGGTAATCGCCAACCATAGTGCGGTATACGATGATTTAACTTTCGATAATGTTGCTGTCATAGCCGAGGAACTAATGGATCTGTTTACTACAGGAGCCTATGACAAAATTGATATTGTTTATAACAAATTCAAGAATGCGGCTACACAAATAGTGATGACAGAGCAATTTTTACCAATTGTTCCGGTAGAAGGCGGAGCCAATTCTTCTGCTGACTATATTTTTGAGCCTTCCAAAGCTGAGATTGTAGAGCAATTGATTCCTAAATCATTAAAAACACAATTGTATAAAGGTATACGCGATTCTTTTGCCAGTGAGCACGGAGCCCGTATGACCGCAATGCACAAAGCAACGGACAACGCTACGGACTTAAGAAATCAGTTAAAACTTACTTACAACAAAGCAAGACAGGCCGCCATCACCGGTGAAATTTTAGAAATTGTTGGTGGAGCTGAAGCGTTGAACAATTAGGCGCAGCGAAAGCGGAGCCAAATTTCAACTATGCGGAAGCGTTGAACAATTAGGCGCAGCGAAAGCGGAGTCAAATTTCAACTATGCGGAGGCTCTGAATAATTAGGCGCAGCGCAAGCGAAGCCAAATTCAACCGTGCTGAAGCGTTGAACAACTAAGTAGTATCTATTTTTCCCTTTTTTTTGCGGAAAGAAAATTTTATAAGAAGCCTCACAGGAATGTGGGGCTTTTATATTTATAAAGAATATGGAATCGCTATTTACCGAATAAGCTAATTAACTAACTTTGCCCGCATTGATTAAATGCCTAATTTTAAAGCTAATTCATAGATTTCTTTGAATCCACTTAAAAAACTATTTAAACAGACGTTTATCTATGGCTTGGCTACGGTATTGCCCAGAATGCTATCGTTTCTTTTAACGCCTTTATATGTCACTGTTCTCCCCACCGATGGATACGGAGAGGTTTCCATTATTTTTGCATGGTTTGCGATTTTTAATGTGTTACTTGCTTATGGTATGGAAACGGCCTTTTTCCGTTTTTACCACGATACCACTTTGAACAAGAAAACTGTTGTCACCACCTCCTTAATATCCATTGGGGCCTCTTCCTTTATTTTTATGCTTATAGCTTTTATATTTAAAGGGGCTATTTCAACTGTAAGTGATATAGATCCACAATTTATCACCTATGCCATATTGATTCTTGTGTTGGATGCCTTGGTAATCATTCCGTTTTCGTGGTTACGGGCCAATGAAAAACCAATGCGATATGCCTTGGTCAAGATTGCCAATGTGGTAATAAACCTAGGACTGAACTGTTTTTTTCTGATAGTTCTTCCAATAGTGGCGGAAAGCAATCCAGATTCGCTTTTAAGTGGTCTTTACAAGCCTAACTTTGAAATCTCCTACATCTTTATTTCTATGCTTATTTCTAGCATTACAACCCTTTTATTGATGTTGCGCCTCTATCTAAGAAGGCCTTATGTTTTTGACAGGATCATATGGACCAGCATGATGAAATATGCTGCTCCTGTTTTAATAGCGGGTATTGCCTTTACCATCAATGAAGTATTTGATCGAATTATGTTGGATTGGCTTTTGCCAAACGATATTGCCGAGAGCGAGATTGGAAAATATTCGGCTTGTTATAAACTCACTTTGTTTATGACCTTATTTGCTACAGCTTTTAGGATGGGTATAGAGCCCTTCTTTTTTAGTCACTCCAAAAGTGATAACCCGCAAAAGGCCTATGCGCAGATTACAAATTATTTTGTAATCCTGGGGAGCGTTATTTTACTTTCTGTTGTGGTCTTTGCTGATTTGCTCAAACTGATCATTGTTCCCAATTCGGACTATTGGGAGGCCATGTCAGTGGTGCCCATTATTATTTTGGCCAGCTTTTGTCTGGGGATCTATCACAATCTATCGGTGTGGTACAAGGTTACGGATCGGACCAAGTTTGGAGCCTATATCTCCCTGATCGGGGCTGTACTGACGATTATTATTAATTTTGCATTTATTCCGTATTTTGGATATGTGGCTTCTGCTGTGGCTACTTTGGTTGCCTATGGATCTATGGTAATCCTGTCTTTCTTTTTTGGAAGAATGTATTACCCTATTCCGTACAACCATAGAAAAATTATTTTTTATCTAGGGGTCTCCATCCTATTTTCCATGTTGTCATTTTACGTCTTCGATCGTAATTTAATAATTGGAAGTATATTCTTTATTTTATTTTTGGGCATTGTGTATCGGCTTGAAAGTGATAAACTCAAACAAATATTCTTAAGAAAATGACTATAAAAATCATCAATAAATCGGCTCACGTATTGCCCAGTTATGAAACCTTGGCTTCCGCTGGGATGGATTTAAGGGCTAATCTTACCGAATCCATAGTATTGCAACCCATGGAAAGAACCATTGTTAAAACCGGACTTTTCCTGGAGCTTCCCATAGGTTTTGAGGCTCAGGTAAGGCCGCGGAGCGGGTTGGCAGCCAAAAAAGGCATTACCGTACTAAATGCTCCTGGCACGGTTGATGCGGACTATAGAGGGGAGGTTGGGGTAATCCTGATAAACCTATCCAACGAAGCATTTACCATTGAAAATGGTGAGCGCATAGCACAGTTGGTTATTGCTAAACACGAGAGAGCGGAGTGGAACGAGGTCGAGGAGCTTTCGGAAACCTCGAGGGGTGAAGGAGGTTTTGGCAGTACGGGGGTAAAATAAATTCTCTTTACCAAAACAAGGTAGAATCTAGCTTTATCATTAATTTTAATGAACCTTTGCGTATCCTACATTTAAGGATTGTTCGCTGTTCGGGACAATCGAGGTGTTTGGGTAGTTGTGGCTGGAGGTTTGTTATTTGCATCGAAGCTTAAGTCTGTTTCCAATTAGAGGGATATTTCGATATGATTAAAAACTTTTGCATATTACTTTTTACCATGGGATTATTTTTAGTCCCAGAGCTTATGTGTGCCCAGGAAGATGAGCTGAAGGTGGAGGAAAGTTCAGAGGTTTTTTTGGAGGAATATACCGATGAGTTTCAAGAAAAATTCTTTGAAGCATTAAAGCAAAAGGGAATAGAGAACTACGATAGGGCAGCAAACCTTCTATTGGAATGTAAACGTTTGGATCCAAATAATTCAGTAATCGACCACGAACTGTCAAAGGCTTATTTGGCTTCGAAAAAGTATGTACTGGCGCAGCAATATGGTATTTCCGCCTTAGTTGCCCGGCCGGAAAATTATTGGGTGTTGAATACCTTGATGAACATAATGCAACCACAAGGGGCTACCATAGATATGGTGAAGGATAAAATTCCATATAATGATGCCAGGCTTAGGGAAAATCTAGCGCTGATCTATTATGGGCGGCAGAACTATGACGAGGCTTTAAAAATACTTAACGGTATGAAAATATCGCCATTTTCGAAGCAACTTACTTCAAAAATCAATGATTCCATTAAAGCCAGGGAAGTAATTGAAAATGAAGGAGATACCTTGGTGGTAAAAGTCGAACTGGAAAACCCTATTAACAATTATGAATCCATTATTGCCGATTTTTTAGCAAAGAGCGACTTTAAGAGTGCTGCATCCGTAAGTGAGGAAGCTATGGAAAGCTTTCCGACCCAACCCTACTTTTATTTCACCTATGGGCTTGCTCTAAACAAGACAGGGAAATTTAAGGAGGCCATTGCCATTTTGGAGTCGGGATTGGATTATTTATTGGACGACCCTGAGCTAGCGAATAAGATGTATAAAGAATTAGTGGATGCTAACAAGGCTTTGGGAAATTCTTCCAAGGCAAATATGTATCTTAGTAAAATTAAATCCGGGTCATAAAACTATGATAAACAGTATAAATAAGCTTCAAAAATGGGCCGTGCTTTGCATTCTTGTAGTCATTGTGTTTTCGTGTAAGTCCACCAGCGTAGTCAAAAGCGGTGCAGTGGATGAGAATTTGTCGGCAAAGGCCGTCATTAGGAACCATTATTACTCCCATTTGAGTTTTAAGACTTTAAGTGGTAGGATGAGAATAGACTATTCGGATGGCGAGACTACCCAAAGTGTTAGTGTAAATCTAAGAATGGAAAAGGATAAGGCGATATGGCTGAGTGCTCCATTGGGAATTGTAAAGGCATACATTACCCCTGAGCGAGTGTCGTTTTATAATAAGATGGACAACGAATATTTTGACGGAAATTTCTCTTATTTAAGTCAATTGTTGGGAACAGATCTCGATTTTCAAAAAGTACAAAATCTTCTTTTGGGGGAGGCTCTTTTCGATTTAAGGGAGGAAAAGTATACAATGGCTATCTCCAATGACAATTATCAATTAAAGCCAAAAAAGGCTGGTGAGTTATTTAAAACACTGTTTCAAATTGAACCAATGAATTATAAAATGGCCACCCAGCAGTTATCCCAACCTTGGGAAAAACGTATGCTGGAAATAAGCTATAAGAACTATCAAAAGGTTAATAAATGGATTTTGCCTGGGGAGATAGATATTATGGCGCTGGATGGGGACCATACCAACAATATAACTGTCGAATTTAGAAATATGGAGTTTAATAGAGCATTGAACTTTCCTTATAATATACCAAATGGTTTTAAAGAAATAGTATTAAATTAATATGGGAAGTAATAATTCTTATATAGTTTATTTTCTTTTAGTTATGTTCATTCTTTTGGGCAATGTTACCTTGGCCCAGACCAATGAACAGAAGGCATTGGAATCTAAACGGGAACAGCTTCAAAAGGAAATATCTGAAATTAACCGATTATTGTTTGCCGAGAAAAAGGAAAAGGGAAATGTCTTGGAACAAATGGAGGCTATGGACCAAAAAATCAACGTCCGCCAGCAATTGATCAGGGTTACTAATCAACAGTCCAACTTACTCAACAGACAAATAAATACCAATATCAGGAACATTGGGAAACTGCGTAATGACCTTGCCTTTCTTAAGGAGGAATACGGTAATATGATCCAAAAATCCTATCAGAATAAATCCGGACAAAGTCGTTTAATGTTCCTTTTGTCCTCGGAGAATTTCCTTCAGGCGTTCAAGCGTTTTCAGTATATGAAGCAATACACCCAGTATAGAAAGGAGCAGGGAGAACAAATTGTGGCCAAAACGGACGAGTTAACCCAGTTAAATAAGGATCTTTCGGAGCAGCGGAAGGAGAAGGATAAATTGGTGACTGAAAATACACAGATCAAGAATCAATTGTACAAGGAGATTCAGTCCCAAAAGGAATTACTTAAAAGTATACGGCAGAACGAAAGTAAATATGCAGCGGCTATCGATAAGAAGAAGAAGGAGGCCAAGAGGATCGATGAACAAATTGAAAGCTTGATTAGAAGTGCTATTGCGGCATCCAATAAGGCTGCCGGAAAATCTACCAGTAGCATCTCGGCAAGCAGTAGTAAGTTTGTTTTGACTCCTGAGGCTACCATTGTGGCCAATAATTTTTCGGCCAACAAGGGAAAACTCATTTGGCCCGTAGAAAAGGGAATTAAAAGACAGGGTTTTGGTGTTTATAACGATGCCGTATATCCAGGGATAAAGCACGAAAGCAACGGAGTTATTATTGCCACTGATGAGGGTTCAAAGGCGAGGTCTATTTTTGAAGGTGAAGTTATTGCCATACTTTCTGTTCCCGGCGGCAATAAGGGGGTGCAAATAAAACATGGAAATTATATAAGTACTTATTACAACCTCTCCAGAGTTTATGTAAAGAAGGGTGATAAAGTGAATATAAAGTCGGATTTGGGAGATATATACACTAGCAAATCCAGTGGCACTACCCAATTAAAGTTCTATCTCTATAAGGATACTACCCGACTTAATCCAGAGGAGTGGATCTATCAATTATAAAATAAAGAAATTGAAAAATTTAACCGATTTAAAAGGAACATTTACTTTAAACAATGGTGTTAAAATGCCATATTTTGGTTTAGGCGTATATTTGAGCGAGGATGGCAAAGAAGTTGTCAATGCCGTAAAATGGGCTTTGGAAGCAGGGTATCGGCACATAGATACTGCTTCCATTTATGAAAATGAAGAAGGGGTTGGAAAAGGGATAAAGGAAAGTGGTGTTGATCGCAAGGATATATTTGTGGTGAGCAAGGTTTGGAATAGCGATCAGGGTTATGAGAGTACCATAAATGCCTTCGAGGCCAGTTTAAAACGGTTAAATGTGGATTATCTGGATCTTTACCTGGTGCATTGGCCGGTAAAGGGGAAATATAAGGATACATGGCGCGCTATGGAATATTTATATGAGCAGAAGCGGGTGAGGGCCATTGGAGTAAGTAATTTTATGCAACATCATCTAGAGGATTTACTTTCTTCTGCCAAATATGTTCCTATGGTTAACCAAATGGAATTTCATCCGTATTTGGTACAACAGGAGTTACTTGACTTTTGCAATAAAAATACCATTCAGTATGAGGCCTGGTCCCCTTTAATGCAAGGGCATATTTTTGAATTGGATATAATGAAAAGTCTAGCCGCAAAATACAATAGGACCATTGCCCAGGTCGTGTTACGCTGGAATTTGCAAAAAGGAGTTGTCACCATTCCAAAATCTTCAAAAAAGGAACGCATAAAGGGGAATGCCGATATTTTTAATTTTGAACTCACCCAAGAGGATGTCAAACAATTGGATCAATTGGATTGCGGAAAACGATTTGGTCCCGACCCCAATAATTTCGACTTTTAGTCCATAAAAAGGGCCTTGAGTTCAGTGGCATCTTTGGGCTTCATCTTACCAGCAAGTACTAAACTAAGCTGTTTTCTGCGTAAGGCGGCTTCAAATCGCTGTATTTCCAATTCAGACTCAGGTTTTAATTCAGGAACAGCAGTTGGCTTCCCACTGTCATCCACAGCAACAAAGGTATAGATAGCCTCGTTTACCTTGGATTTCTCGCCATTAAATCGGTCTTCCATCCAAACGTCTATAAATACTTCCATAGAGGTCCTGAATGCTCTGGAAACGGCCGCTTCTACCGTTACGACACTTCCTACGGGTACGGCTTGATTAAAGGCTACATGATTAACGGAAGCGGTGACCGTAATTCGTCTGCTGTGTCGCCTGGCAGCAATACTGGCGGCACGATCCATTCTGGCCAATAATTCCCCTCCAAACAGGTTGTTCAAAGGATTTGTTTCACTTGGTAGGACCATATCGGTCATTAAGGTACGCGATTCACTGGGCGTCTTGGGCTCCATAAATTTATTTTGGGCAAAGATACATTGGTATTGTTAAGCTAGAAAGTAGGGAAGGAATTATTTTACGGAGCGCAACCAAGCTTCGGGTGCTTCGGAGATTTTAATTTCCCGCAAATATTTTAGGGCTTCGTTGGCGTCATCAAAACTGCCATAGGAAACCATATGCAAACCATATTGGTTGACCCCTAAATAAGAGGCATCGTATCCTTTTTCTTTTAATTGAAGCACCTTTTTTTCAGCATTTTCCTGTACTCTAAATGCACCGGCAATTACTTGGTGAACACCAGTTTTTTTGACTGAAATGACATTTAATGAAACCGCGGGCAATTCTAAGGGAGCTGTATTGAAAAAAGTAGCTTCCTGAATGTTTTTTGAAACTTGTTGGTGTGCCTCTTGTCTTACCAATTCTTGGTTGGACTCGTTTTCATTATATAGGCGATATCCCGTAAATCCGGTGGCAATGGCCAGCAATACTACCGCTGCGTACTTTAAATAAGGTCTAATGGAGGATTCCCTACGAGTTTCAGGAGTAATCATAAATGGAATTTTTTCTTCCAATTCAATTACTTCCTCCTTTAAAACTTCCCTAGAAATTGGGGTAGATACAAAGGTTGATAGACCAAAGGACGATGTTAGGTAATTTACTTGATAGGAGGGTTGAAACTGGGTTTTTCCTTCCTTGTTCAACCAAAGTTCACCAATGTTGGGTAGACTCAAACGATTTCCTTCCTTTAAAAGTTTTTTCCATTTCAAGGATACTGCGGCTACTTGCTTTTGCATGTCTTCAAAAGACATCTTTTCGGCATCGGCCATATAAGAAACCAACAATCCGTCATTGGAAGTAAGTTGTTCATTGAAGGATAGTACTTTTGAAGGGGGGTAAAATGAATTCGTACCATCATTGATAACGGCAGATTTCATCTGCGTTAAAAAAGCGCCAAATTCTGGCACCATTACACAATTGTATCTATAAAGCAGCTCCGCTATGTAATGTTCGGTTCCCATAGGAACAAAGATTGGAAAAATAACACAAGTTCAAAACTCTTGGCATAACTTTTTATTAACATTATAATTTATGTATTTTGTGAACAACTAAGCTCTTTCCATAAATGTCTAGAGATGAAATAATTGCTATTCTGCGCTTACAGAACGTACCAAATATTGGTGATATAACCGCAAAAAAATTAATTTCAAACTGCGGTAATCCATCGGCAATCTTTGAGGATAAAATGCGTCATTTATTAAAAATTGATAGAATTGGCTCTGGTACCCTAAGGGGATTAATGGACTTGGAACATTTGGAAGCTGCAGAAGAGGAGTACGAATTTCTAAGGAA
The DNA here is from genome assembly GCF_023015865.1 of Arenibacter sp. F26102. Taxonomy (GTDB): domain Bacteria; phylum Bacteroidota; class Bacteroidia; order Flavobacteriales; family Flavobacteriaceae; genus Arenibacter. The sequence continues at coordinate 169,733 of NZ_JALKBC010000001.1, forward strand.
GCAGGAAATAAATCTCCATTATTTTATGGATGATAGTTACCCGTCCTATTTAAAACACTGTATAGATAGTCCTATTTTACTATTTAGCCAAGGGAACATAAATCTTGACCGCCAAAAAATAATAAGCGTTGTAGGTACCAGGAATATTACCAGTTATGGTACTGCACTTTGTGAGCAGCTAATTGAGGAATTGGCACCTTTGAATCCCATTATTGTTAGTGGATTCGCCTACGGAGTGGATATTTGCGTACAAAAGGCTGCTGTAAAATATGGCTTGCAAACCATTGGATGTTTGGCACATGGTTTAAATCAGATTTATCCAAAAATGCACGAAAAATATGTTCCAGAGGTCAATAAAAATGGCGGGTTTTTTACTGAATTTTGGAGTACCAGTCAGCCCGATAGGGAAAATTTCCTAAAACGAAATAGGATTATAGCCGGAATGAGCGAAGCTACCATTGTAGTGGAATCTGCTGAAAAAGGTGGCAGTTTGGTAACGGCCGATATTGCCAACAGTTATAATCGCGATGTTTTTGCCGTTCCCGGGCGAACCCAGGATAAATACAGCAGTGGTTGTAACAACCTAATTAAACAACAGAAGGCTCATATGTTGACTTCTGTAGCGGATCTAATATATATGTTGGGGTGGCAATTGGAGGAAAAAGAGCCTACTAGCATTCAAAAACAATTATTTGTGGATCTGGACGATATTGAGAAGGAAATATATGATTATTTACAGCAGGGAGGTAAACAATTGCTGGACAGTATTGCATTGGACTGTAAGCTTCCTATTTTTAAGGTGTCTTCCACACTATTGAATATGGAAATGAAGGGAGTAGTGAGGCCGCTTCCAGGTAAATTGTTCGAGGCCATTTGAAACGGTTATTGAACAAGATTGAATGGACTTAATTCATAGAATACTATCCAATTACAACTTCAATAGGGGTATATCGCATACGAAGTTTACCGACCAATAGGTTTGTACGTGGACATTTGCAATAGTAAAATTGACACTTTTAGACCCTAGGGCGCAAATAAATTACCATTAGACGAAATTGTTTTAATAAGTAGGTAATTATGAGCGTGGCAAACAGACCAAAGGGTATAAATATCAATACCCCACCTTGGTCCTTACTCTTTCCAAAACCCCATCGGCAACTTTTTTGGCTTTTTCCGCTCCAACAGCCAAGGCCTCATCCAATTCATTTAAGTTGTTCATATAATAATCGAACTTTTCCCTTGCCTCGCCAAATCGCTCCAGTACTACTTCATATAGCGCTTGCTTGGCGTGTCCGTAGCCATAGTTGCCATTGGTATAATTGGCTCTCATTTCCGCAACCTGATTTTCCGAAGCCAGAATTTTATAGAGCGCAAATACGTTATCGGTATCAGGGTCTTTAGGGTCTTCCATGGGAGTGCTGTCCGTTTGTATACCCATGATTTGTTTACGCAATTGTTTATCAGTTTGAAAAAGACTTATTAAGTTCCCTTTACTTTTGCTCATTTTTGAGCCATCTGTACCAGGAATATACATGGTCTCTTCCTGTACCTTTCCATCTGGCATTACAAAGGTTTCCCCCAATTGTGCGTGAAACCTAGAGGCAACATCACGGGTCATTTCCAAATGCTGCATTTGGTCCTTGCCAACCGGAACTATCTGGGCGTCGTATAAAAGTATGTCCGCAGCCATAAGCATGGGATAGAAAAACAAGCCCGCATTCACATCATCCAGTCGATCCGCCTTATCTTTAAAAGAGTGGGCAAGGGTTAATCTTTGGTATGGAAAAAAACAGCTGAGGTACCAAGCAAGTTCTGCTGTCTGTGGAATATCACTTTGTCTATAAAAGGCGGTTTTATTTATGTCCAGACCAAATGCAAGCCAGGTAGCGGCCACTGCGTAAGTGTTGTTCCGAAGTTCCTTCCCATTCTTGATCTGGGTTAAGGAGTGCATATCAGCAATAAAGAGAAAGGATTCGTTTTCTGGATTGTTTGCCATTTCAATCGCCGGGATAATTGCTCCTAATATATTCCCAAGATGAGGGGTCCCTGTACTTTGTATACCTGTTAAGATTCTTGCCATTATTTTATTTATAAGGAAGGACAAAGGTAAAAGAAATCCTAAAAAAGGACTAAAATTATTACTTTTGATCTCATGCTATCGATCTCAAAGAAAATAGGCCATACATTATACAGAATTTGGTTCTATATTTTGGCGGTTTTCCCGATCCTGCTAATGTTTCCCTTTCTATTGCTTTTTACCATTTCCGAAAAAACATATCCGCAGTTTTTTTGGATGGCTCGTAATATATGGGCCAATTTTATTCTTTACGGAATGGGCTGTTTCCCGGTAATAAGGCGGGAAGAAAGACTCAAAAAAGGAGAGAGTTATATGTTGATAGCCAACCATACCAGTATGCTGGATATTATGTTGATGCTTAGGGTAAGTAAAAATCCATTCGTTTTTATCGGCAAGAAGGAATTGGTGAATATTCCGCTTTTTGGGTTTTTCTATAAACGGGTGTGCATAATGGTGGATAGGGACAGCTCCAAAAGTAGGACGGCTGTTTATAGACGGGCACAGAAAAGGTTGCATCAAGGACTTAGTATTTGCATTTTCCCCGAAGGTGGGGTGCCTGATGAACATGTACTTTTGGATGAGTTTAAAGACGGGGCTTTTAAAATGGCTATAGCTCATAGTATCCCCGTGGTGCCAATGACCTTCTATGATAATAAAAAACGGTTTTCCTTTACATTTTATAGTGGAGGTCCAGGAAGGTTACGGGTTAAGGTGCATAAATTTTTTGCTACCGATCACTTAAACGAGCCCGATAAAGGAATGCTTCGGGAAAAGGTTAGGAACGTAATTCTGAAGGAGCTCATAGATTCAGGCACCGGACAGTAATTACCTATTAAGACTAGACAATGTTCGGATACTAAAGCAACCCCGGCATTAAAACTTAAAACTAAACCCACTGTAAACTCCCAAGGAATAAGGGTTAAAATTTCCTGAAGTGTTCGAAAAGGTATTCAATTGATATTTAAAAACTGGCTCCACATTAAATTTAAGCTTCGGGGTAAATCTATAATGAAGCCCAAGGCCAAAGTTGGTGCTAAAATTGACGGAATTGATGTTGTTGGCCTCCCCAACATCGGTTGTTTGTCCATTGGATTCCAATACTACAGAATTATCCGTTAGGAAAAGGGAACTAACCCCTCCTATTATATTAACCCCAAATTTACGGTCAAGTAAAGCGTAATTTAATTCCAACGGTACTTCCAAATAACCAAATTGTTGCCCCATGGTTCCTAAGCGGGTAGGATTTTTACCGGTGACATCCAAAGCGAATACGGATCCTGGTTTGGGAATTACATTTTCGCTGTTTGGACTATTCAAAATTATGGATTGGGAGTCATTGGAATAATTAATATTACTTAGTTGGTTCCCTGAAGAAGCGTTGAATGACGATGTAAAGGAAACATCATTGGTATTATAGCCATAATCTACCTTATGGACACCGGAACGGACACTTAATTTTTTAGAAATTTCATAGGCTACAGTAATGCCATAGCTTAACGTTACATTTCCCGTCTTGGTATTGGAGGCCAAGATAGAGTTGATTGGGGATCCCTCACCCATACCATTAAAGTAAACAGGAGCTACACTGGGCCCAGCGGACCATTTTCCATTACGGTTATCGTCAACATCAACAACTTCATTTTCTTCAATAGCCTCCAAAATGGATTTTTTATTTGATGGTACAGTCTCAGGGGTGATTTCTGGGTTATTCCCTTCTTTTTTGTTTGTGTTATTAACTTCTTGATTCGCCAATTGGTCCTCAACAATATTCGGAAGCTTCTTTTGGCCCAAGGCATCAACCAATGGCTCTTTTTCAATGGCATTGGGAATGTCGCTTTCTGCCTTTTTATCAAAACCAACATTGTCCTTATTGTTTTTGGCTGTGTTATTGGCTACAGCGTCGGTTGTAGATACGGCCCTTTGGCTTTTTGCTGGGTTGCTGGTTTTTGTTTTGCCTGTAGCTGCAATACTTTCCTGACTCCCTAATGGTTTGGTGATTTTTTCTTGTTCCGTTTGTTTGGTCGATTTAATTCGATTTTCCTCAGTAGATTCCTCTTCAAAAACCGTGATGCTGGATGCTTCTGGCGTTGATTCTTTTAGTGTTTTGCTATCCTTTGTATTAGGGGAGTTGTTTTCTACATCCGTTATGATTGGTTCTGCCAATTTGGAAGTAGAAAAAGGATTGATTGCAAAAAATAGGATGGCCAGTATAGCTGCCATACCTCCAACTTTCCACCATAGGGGGATAAGCTTTTGTGATCGTTTCTTTTTATCCAAGGAAGCGGCTATGGAATTCCAGACTCTTTCGTCCGGAATTTCTTGGAAGTTGGCCAAGTTCTCTTGAAATAATTTGTCTAAATTATTTTCACTCATGTTTTCAATTGTTCAGCAGAAATCATAATAGGGAAAGTTTACCCTTCCATAATGATCTTTGCCTTATTTGCCTCAATTTTTTCTTTTAAAATCATTCTTGCCCTCGCAAGATTTGATTTGGAAGTCCCCAAGGACGTTCCTAATAATTCACTTATCTCTTTATGGCTATAACCATCCATTACATATAGATTGAAGGTTAGGCGGTATTTGTTTGGTAGCTCTTGTATATAACTTAACAAGGTGGCCAGATCTAGATTTATATACCCGGAATCCTCTGGCGCTTCCTCTTCTATATTATCGGAAACCACTGTTAAGTTCTCCTCTTTTCTATATTTTTGAAGTACTGTATTTACAGTGATGCGCTTTATCCAGCCTTCAAAAGAGCCTTGATGTTTAAACTGTTCAATTTTACTATAGATAGTCATAAAACTATCATGTAGGTTATCTTCCGCCTCCGTTTTATTGCGTGAGTATTTGAGACAAATACCGAACAGTATCCGGGAATAGTCACGGTATAACTGTTCTTGTGCTTGTCTGTCCCCCTTTTTGCAATTATTAATGAGCTCTACCGGATTACTCAAAATATGGATTGGGTTAATAACTAATTCTTTATTATGGCCGAACCGTTTTCATTGGCCGGCAAAACTATGGCCGAACTGTCTTCATTGACGGGCACAGTGATTTCTAGATAAGTTGGCTCTCCGTTTGCATCTTCTCCCGTCCAATATCTAAATAAATAAGGTTGATCGTACAAAACCTCAAAGTTAAATGTGGCAACTAAGTCCTCACCAGCCCCGGTACATTCGTCCTCATCTTCGATCACAGTACCAATAGTAACTACTTTTCTGGTAGTTACATCCTCCTTTACTACATCAAAACCTTCGAAAAAGGTACAATTATTCGGTCTAAAGTAAGTAACTTTTATTCTATAGATCTGACCGTAATCAAATGCTTCCGGCATTTCTACTGATTTCACCTGTAAGGCTTCAAAATGATAGTTGACATCATCATCTATGTCACAAGATGTTATTAGTGCAAAAGAGGCAACAAGCAGCAAAAAGAATACTCGTTTCATGTTCTTAATATTTAGTTTTTCTTAAACGTTTTTGAAAACCCCTGACCTAATAAAATTCGAGAAATTCAAGAATTTTTAAAGGCATGTCGATTTCATAGCAATTAGTTTTTGCTATAAGATGTAAACAGGAATTAAAGGTTGCGTGTAGAATGAAAAAATCCCGATCGAATCGGGATTTTTAAGTTTATGCTTTTACTGTTTTGATGGCTTCTTTAATTTTGCCTTCCAGTTCTTCGAGTAATTCTGGATTGTCCAGTAGTAAACTTTTTACAGCATCCCTACCTTGTCCAAGCTTGGTGTCGCCGTAGCTGAACCATGATCCACTTTTCTTGATAATTTCAAATTCAACTCCCAAATCAATTATCTCCCCCACTTTGGAAATCCCTTCACCGTACATAATATCGAATTCAGCGGTCCTGAATGGCGGGGCAACCTTGTTCTTTACTACCTTAACACGTGTTTTATTACCTTGCACGCCACCATCGGTATCCTTAATTTGGGTAGATCTTCTTATATCCAAGCGAACCGAAGCGTAAAATTTTAGGGCGTTACCACCTGTAGTTGTTTCCGGATTACCGAACATTACTCCAATTTTCTCCCTTAATTGGTTAATGAAGATTACGGTACAATTTGTTTTGCTTATAGAACCGGTAAGCTTTCTAAGTGCTTGTGACATTAATCGGGCATGAAGTCCCATTTTAGAGTCGCCCATTTCACCTTCAATTTCACTTTTCGGAGTCAATGCGGCAACGGAGTCGATAACAACGATATCAATAGCACCAGAACGTATAAGGTTATCTGCTATCTCCAAAGCTTGTTCACCATTATCGGGTTGGGAAATGATCAGGTTATCTATATCTACCCCAAGTTTTTGGGCATAAAATCGGTCAAACGCATGTTCCGCATCAATAAAAGCTGCAATACCCCCATTTTTTTGCGCTTCTGCCATGGCGTGTAGCGTAAGTGTAGTTTTACCTGAGGATTCAGGTCCGTAAATCTCGATTACCCTTCCACGTGGATAGCCTCCTACACCAAGTGCTACATCCAATCCTAAAGAACCGGAGGAGATCACCTCTACGTCCTGTACTATGCTGTCGCCCATCTTCATTACGGCACCCTTGCCATAAGTTTTATCCAATTTATCTAGGGTAAGTTTAAGTGCTTTTAATTTTGCTTCTTTTTCGGAACTCATTTTCATATCATATTAGGGACGCTAAAATACCAATTCTTTTTGCATAATACCACCAATGGTACGGATATTATAAGAAGAAATTGGGGAAATATAAAGTTTGAAATAATATTTTTGAATAGTAGTGAATTCTTCTCCATAGCCTTATTTAAAGGTATTTGCGGAATATTTTTCGACCGTTTTCGTTGCTTTTTTCCAATAGGGGCGAATTATTAATTGCTTTGCACGCAACCTTTTTTTAATTAGCGCATCTAAAAAATAACTAACTCAAATTAGGTTGCTTATTGTTCTGGTAAAACAATAAGGGTTGTGGGTCAATATTTTATTGTAATTCTATGAAAAAGAAAAAACAATATTGACCTAAAAAGGGTCTTGATAACTTCAAGATCCTTTTTTGCTTTTTATCTGGCTGTAAATAAACTTCACCAACATAATATATTCCTTTAGGTTGTTTTAAAGAACGTGCATCCCCAGAAATCAAAAAACAGATGCGAATCCTTTTAATCCCGACCTATAAATCCTATTTTTGCAGTTGAAAATTATTTCTTTAACTTAAAATATTAGTATAGCATGCAACTGTACAATACCTTAAGTGCAAAGGAAAGAGAAGCCCTAATAGAGGAGGCGGGATTGGAACGCCTAACCATTTCTTTCTATCAATATGCACGTATTGGCAATCCGTCAATTTTTCGAAATCATTTATTTATTCATTGGAACGAACTGGATGTTCTAGGCCGTATTTATGTGGCCCATGAAGGTATTAATGCCCAATTGTCCGTTCCTGCCGAAAATTTCAAGTCGTTTAAAGCCCATTTGGATAGCATCACCTTTTTGGAAAATGTTAGATTGAATATCGCCATAGAACAGGATAACAAATCATTTTTAAAACTAAAGGTGAAGGTTCGTGAAAAAATCGTGGCGGACGGGTTAAATGACGACTCCTTTGATGTTACCAATAAGGGAATACATGTAGATGCCGTAAAGTTTAACGAACTTATTGATGATTCCGACACCATTTTGGTGGATATGAGGAATCATTACGAAAGTGAAATAGGCCATTTTAAAAATGCCATTACCCCTGATGTGGATACGTTTAGGGATTCATTGGATATTATAGAAAAAGATCTTGCAGACCATAAAGAGGATAAAAAATTGGTCATGTACTGTACCGGCGGCATTAGGTGCGAAAAGGCCAGTGCCTATTATAAACACAAGGGCTTTAAAAATGTATATCAGCTGGAAGGCGGTATTATAGAATACACCCGTCAGGTAAATAACCTTAATCTGGAAAATAAGTTTCTAGGGAAGAATTTTGTTTTTGATCACCGCAGGGGAGAACGGATTACGGATGATGTCATTGCCCATTGCCATCAATGTGGAAACCCATGTGACAATCACGTAAATTGTGCCAATGAGGCCTGTCATCTACTTTTTATTCAGTGCGATGCTTGTGCCGAAACCATGAACCAATGCTGTTCCATTGAATGTAAGGAAATTCATGAATTGCCTTATGAGGAACAAAAACGGCTCAGAAAGGGGAAAGTGGTGAGCAATAAGATTTTTAAAAAGGGCAGATCGGAAGTTTTAAAGTACAAGAAGTAGGGCTTTTGTTGAGGTTCTAAGTCTTAAAGGTTTTGTTTTAACAATAAAAGGGAGGCTACTTTTTTTTGTCTGAATTACTTTATCTGAATTTAAGCCAATAGAAAGTGGTTTATTTAGTGCAATTTGGACAAGGATCAAGAATTATATCCACCCCTATGGATTATTTTTTGCGGTTTAGGTTAATCTTAACGTCGACAACGGAACTCTTTCTTTTCATCGCATTAAAAAAACACTATCTTTACGTTTAATAATTTTATGAACCTTTTTTAGTAAAAGTGTTACATTTTTACTAAACCAAGATACGAAATATGGGTTGTAGCAGTTGTTCAACCGGTAAGGACGGACAGCCAAAAGGATGCAAGAACAACGGTACTTGTGGCACTGATGGCTGTAATAAATTGACGGTATTTGATTGGCTTTCCAATATGTCACTACCAAATGGGGAAAAACCATTTGATTGTGTGGAAGTCCGTTTTAAAAATAGCAGAAAAGAATTCTTCAGAAATTCCGAAAATCTTTCACTTTCCATTGGTGACATAGTGGCTACACAGGCTACTTCCGGTCATGATGTGGGTATGGTTACACTTACCGGCGAATTGGTAAGGGTGCAAATGAAAAAGAAAAAGGAGGATTACAATAATCCGGAATTGCCCAAACTTTACCGAAAGGCCTCCCAAAAGGACATCGATATTTGGCAGAAATGTAGGGATAGGGAAGAGGAAATTAAAAAAAGGGCCAGGGAAATAGCCATTGTTCTCAAATTGCAGATGAAAATCTCCGATGTGGAATTTCAAGGTGATGGTTCCAAGGCTACTTTTTATTACACCGCAGAAGAACGTGTAGATTTCCGTCAGTTGATCAAGGACATGGCCAAGGCTTTCGGAATTCGAATAGAAATGAGACAGATTGGCTACCGGCAAGAAGCCCAACGTTTGGGAGGAATTGGTTCTTGCGGCAGGGAGTTGTGCTGCTCTACTTGGTTAACAGATTTTAGGTCTGTAAGTACTTCAGCGGCCCGTTATCAGCAACTTTCCCTTAATCCACAAAAACTTGCGGGGCAATGTGGAAAACTAAAGTGTTGTCTCAATTACGAATTGGATGTTTATTTGGATGCCTTAAAGGATTTTCCTGGTCAGGACACCAAACTTTTCACCGAAAAAGGAATGGCCTTCTGTCAGAAAGTGGATATTTTTAAAGCTACTCTTTGGTTTTCGTATAAGGACGAACCTGCTAATTGGCATATCTTATCAAAAGACCAGGTAATTGAGGTCTTGGAAAAGAACAAGAAGAGGGAGAAGGTTGCCAGTTTAGAGGAATATGCCGTGGAAAACGTGCAAGAGGTTGAAAAGGTTTTTGAGAATGTGGTGGGACAGGATAGTTTAACCCGTTTTGATACACCCAAGAAGAGAAGGTCCAATAGGAACAACAAGAAAAAAAAGAGAACAAATTTTAAAAAAAAACCTGCCAATAATGCTTAAGAGTTTAGGTGCATTCTTGTTAGTGGTTTTTATGGTTTCTTGCGATCGGCAAATCGTAAAATCGGAATACAGTCCAACACAGAACGGAATCTGGAACAAGGATAGTGTGGTAGCATTTTCATTTAAGGAATTGGATACCCTTCAAGAGTACAATTTGTTCATCAACGTCAGGAATGATGGAACATACCCATATAGCAACCTCTTTTTAATTGCGGAATTACAGTTTCCAAACGGGGATATGCTGCGCGATACTCTGGAATATGAAATGGCCAAACCGGACGGAGAATGGTTGGGAACGGGTTATGGTAGTTTAAAGGAAAATAAATTATGGTATAAGGAAAACGTCGTTTTCCCGACTTTAGGCGTATATAAATTAGAAATTTCCCATGCCATGCGTAAAAATGGCCAAGTAGATGGAATTGTCGAATTGGAAGGTATCACCGATGTGGGATATCTAATCGAAAAAAGTAATTAGTAGGCTTATGGCAACAGCTACCAAGAAGAAGAAAAAAAGCAACAACAATTTTTTTAAATTCATAAAGTGGTTTTGGCTACTCTTTTTTATAGGTGCCCTATCCGTAGTTTTGATTTTCCTTTTGGCTTCTTGGGGAGCCTTCGGAGCCATGCCGGAATATGAGCGTTTAGAAAATCCACAGACCAATTTGGCCAGTGAAATTATTTCTTCAGACGGTGAGACCCTTGGTAAGTTTTATCTCGACGATAATAGAACTGATGTAGCTTATGAAGAATTGCCCAAAACTTTGGTGCAGGCTTTGGTAGCTACTGAAGATGCACGGTATTATGAGCATTCTGGAATAGACGCCCGAGGCACTTTAAGGGCTTTTGTCTATTTGGGCAAAAAAGGAGGGGCCAGTACCATATCCCAACAATTGGCAAGGCAATTGTTTGTTGGGGTGCGTTCCAAAAACATTTTTGAAACTATAACCCAAAAAATAAAAGAGTGGGTGCTTGCCATAAGGTTGGAACGTAGCTATACTAAGGAAGAAATCGTTAAAATGTATCTTAATATTTACGATTTTAACTACAATGCCGATGGAATAAGATCGGCCTCCCGTATTTATTTTGGCAAAGAGCCCAAAAATCTAAAAATAGAGGAATCAGCTGTTTTGGTGGGCATGTTAAAAAATTCCTCCTACTATAATCCCATGCGAAGGGAAAAATTAGTATTGGACCGCAGAAATACAGTTTTGTCCCAGATGGAGAAGTACCATTTTATAACTGAAAAACAAAAGGATTCGCTTCAGGCCCTAAAAATGGATATTAATTTTAGTCCTGAATCGCACAGAGAAGGCTTGGCTACCTATTTTAGGATGTACCTTCAAGGGTTTATGAACAGATGGATTAAGGATAATCCCAAGCCGGCCTTGAAAGGGGAAAGTGATAAATGGAATATTTATTTGGACGGCTTGCGTATTTACACCACCATAGATTCGCGAATGCAAAAAAATGCGGAGGATGCCGTAGCCGAACATATGAAAAGATTGCAAGCCGAGTTTTTTCATCAAAACACCCCTGACCGGAATAAAACGGCTCCCTTTATTGAGCAGGTTCCCGGAGAGATAGATGGGATTATGGAGAGGGCCATAAAATCCTCACATAGATGGCACAACCTTAAGGATCAAGGAAAAAATGAAAAGGAAATTAGGGCTTCCTTTAACGAGCCGGTGGAGATGACAGTTTTTGATTGGAACAGCGAGACCAAGGAAAAGGATACGGTATTGACGCCGATGGATTCCATTAAATATTATAAATCTTTTCTTAAGACCGCTATGATGTCTATGGAACCACAATCAGGTCACGTTAAGGCCTGGGTTGGAGGTATAGACTATAAGCATTTTCAGTATGATAATGTTATTCAAGGCGCAAGGCAGGTTGGGTCTACTTTTAAGCCATTTGTGTATGCTGCAGCCATAGATCAATTGCGTTTATCGCCCTGTGATATGCTTCCGGACAATCAATATTGTATCGAGGCCAATAAACACGGAAATCCAGATCCATGGTGCCCAAAGAATTCCGATGGGAAATATTCGGGTGAAATGCTTACACTTAAGAATGCCTTGGCAAATTCTGTTAATACCGTTACCGCCCAATTAATAGATCGGGTAGGTCCCAAAGCGGTAGTTTCCATTGCCAAAAATTTAGGAATTACAGGAGAAATTCCGGAGGTGCCTTCCATAGCCTTGGGGACAGCAGACCTTAATGTTTATGAGATGGTGGGAGCCTATGGTACCTTTGCCAACCAAGGGGTTTATGTTAAGCCGGTTATGGTCACCAGGATCGAGGACAAAAATGGCACGGTACTCTATGAGTATGTACCGGAGACAAAAGATGTTCTTAGTAAGGATGTGTCCTATGCTATGGTCAATCTTATGTCTGGGGTAACCCAAGGAGGATCTGGGACAAGATTAAGAACCACCGGAGCAGAGAAATATAGACCGGAGTATAAGGAGATCATAACAGGTTATCCTTATGAATTTAAAAATCAGATTGCTGGGAAAACAGGGACTACACAGAACCAAAGTGATGGTTGGTTTATGGGGATGGTTCCTAATTTGGTAACCGGAGTGTGGGTAGGAGGAGATGACAAAGCAGTTCATTTTAAGACTATAACTTATGGACAAGGTGCTTCCATGGCCCTTCCAATTTGGGGATTGTATATGAAAAAGAACTATGCTAACAAGGAATTGGGAGTTTCGGATGGAGAATTTGAAAAGCCTGAGAATTTGTCCATAAACGTGGATTGTTCCAAGGAATCCATGGAGGAGGATAATAAAATAGATATAGAAGACGATTTGGATTTTTAGTACACCAAAAATCATACCCATAAATGCCCTTGCTTTTAATCAAAAGTTAAGGGCATTTTTCGTTAAAAACCCGTATTTTAGAGAGACCAAGGAAATAAGTTAAATTAAGTCGGTTTTATATGATACGAAAAACAGTTGCCAACGTGGAGGAGGCCTTACAGGGCGTAAAGGACGGTATGACTTTTATGCTTGGAGGATTTGGATTATGTGGTATCCCGGAAAATGCAATTACGCACTTGGTGAAGATGGGAGTCAAGGATTTGACCTGCATTTCCAATAACGCCGGTGTGGACGATTTTGGTCTTGGCTTATTGTTGCATAAAAGACAAATCAATAAAATGATTTCTTCTTATGTGGGGGAAAATGATGAGTTTGAGAGACAAATGTTAAGTGGGGAATTGGAGGTTGAACTTACCCCTCAAGGAACTTTAGCGGAGAAATGTAGGGCGGCACAGGCCGGTTTCCCCGCCTTTTACACTCCTGCCGGTTATGGAACCGAAGTTGCGGAAGGAAAAGAGACAAGGGAGTTTAATGGAAAAATGTATGTACTGGAAGAAGCTTTTAAGGCCGATTTTTCCTTTGTCAAGGCTTGGAAGGGCGATGAGGCAGGGAATTTAATATTTAAGGGAACCGCCCGAAACTTTAATCCGGCCATGTGTGGTGCTGCCATGATTACGGTTGCTGAGGTAGAGGAACTGGTACCTGCAGGACAGTTAGATCCCAACCAGATCCATGTCCCGGGAATTTTTGTGCAGCGTATCTTCCAAGGTAAAAATTACGAGAAAAGAATTGAGCAGTTGACGGTACGTAAAGGCAATTAGTCAATCGGTTAATTTGAAAATGTAACAATTGGGGTTTATTTTTAATGGGCGCTGACTGATAAATCATGGGAAACGAAGTTTTAATGAATTGCCCTTTTCTGTTTTTATTATTTAAGTGCGATGTTGTTTACTAGCAAATGGGCCACTTTAACTTCTAGAACGATATGATTAATAAGGAAAATGCTGTTGTTCAAAAATCAGTCGAATTTGCCATTAGAATTGTTGAGTATTGTGAAGTTTTGGAAGAGAAAATAAAGTATGTCATTGCTACACAGTTGTTAAAAGCGGGAACGAGTATTGGTGCTAATATTCATGAAGCTCAAAACGCAGAAAGTAGGGCCGACTTCATTCACAAAATGAAAATTGCTGTCAAGGAACTTGAGGAAACCAAATATTGGCTGGTTTTATGCGAAAGGGCAGAATCCTATCCTTTCGACATGCTTTTGAAAGAAAACATTGAGGAATTGGGGTTGATAATGTATAAAATTATTAGTACGAGTAAGAAGAATGCAAAGTTATAATCTCTGATTCTTAAATTGAATCTTTGGTTTATTGACCAATTATTTAATTAACACATAGGTAAATTATTACATTGATACATTGGTAAATTATAACGTTAATTATGTTGGATAAAAACGGAATAGCAAAGCGCATTGCAAAGGAAGTCAAAGACGGATATTACGTTAACCTTGGAATTGGAATACCAACCTTGGTGGCCAATTTTGTAAGGGACGATATAAGCGTGGAATTTCAGAGTGAAAATGGGGTGTTGGGAATGGGACCTTTTCCTTTTGAGGGGGAAGAGGATGCCGATATCATCAATGCGGGTAAGCAAACCATTACCACACTGCCGGGAGCCTCGTTTTTCGACTCTGTAACGAGCTTTGGGATGATTCGGGGTCAACATGTAGACCTGACCATTTTGGGTGCAATGGAGGTTTCGGAAAATGGGGATATTGCAAATTGGAAAATCCCGGGTAAAATGGTCAAGGGAATGGGGGGGGCCATGGATCTGGTGGCTTCTGCTGAGAATATCATTGTTGCCATGATGCATACCAATAGGCAGGGGGAGTCCAAGTTGTTAAAGAAATGCTCCTTGCCATTGACGGGAGTAGGATGTGTAAAAAAAATTGTGACCAATTTGGCAGTACTGGATGTAACTCCCGAAGGATTTAAATTGTTAGAAAAGGCTCCTGGTGTTAGCGTTGATGAGATAGTGAAGGCTACTGAAGGGAATTTAATTGTAGAAGGGGATATCCCAGAGATGGATGTTTAGCTGGAATATTCAATAATTTATGTCCGAATTTATTGAATTTTTATATTATCACACATTTAAATAAACAGTCTCTATTTAACATTTTGGAAAACGTATATATCGATTGAAATAACTATTTTTATGCGCAGACAACAATTACAGTATGTTTCACAACAATTTTTTAAATGTTGTGTTAATCTGAATTATATTGCAATTAATAACAGAAGTTAAACCCCAAATTTAACAACTACTAAACCCTTAAACCTCTTTTACTATGGAAGCCCAAATGAGCCATGCCCCCGCGCAGGAAGAAATTCAAGTTTATCGCAATGACTTTTTAAGAGGCATTGTACGGTTGACAAAAAAATTATTTATGCTGTAAGCATAAATCAAAATTTTTAAAGGGAGCAATACAACCAAGTATTGCTCCCTTTTTTTTTGGTGTTTAACCGAGTTGAAAATTGTATTTTTAGGTAACAAAAACTTAGAAATGAAACTACATTTGGAGCCTTGCTCCATTACCGATTTGCAGGTTTTGGCTAATCTAAGCAAGAGGACTTTTATAGAAGCTTTTGAAAAGGATAATAATCCCGAAGATTTTAAGGTATATCTTAATTCGGCATTTGGGGAGAAAGCGCTTATCAAGGAACTTCATGATAACAATTCAACTTTTTATTTTGTCTACAACAATACCATTTTAGTGGGGTATATTAAAATGAATGAAAATGAATCTCAATCGGATATTAAGGATAATAATTCCATGGAGTTGGAGCGTATTTATGTATTGCGCGAATTCCAAGGTCAGGGAATTGGAGCCTGGTTATTAACACAGGTAATTTCAATGGCAAGGGCCAAAAACAAATATTATGTGTGGCTTGGGGTTTGGGAATTTAACACTAAAGCTATAAAGTTTTATGAAAGATTGGGCTTCCAAAAGTTTGGAAGCCATCCGTATTACATCGGCAATGACAAGCAGACGGATTGGTTAATGAGATTGGATCTACAAGAGGGAGTGTCCATATAAGCCTTATATATTACAGCTTGCGGAGAATTGAGGTGGCTTTTTCCAAGGTATCGTTGGTCTTGGCGAAACAGAATCGCACAAGGTGTTTGTCCATTCCCGTGGTATTAAACCCTGAAATGGGAATACTGGCTATTTGGTATTCCTTGACCAAACGTTCTGCAAAGACCTTATCCGGTTCAAGGGTAATGTTACTAAAATCCACCAATTGAAAGTAGGTGCCCTGGCAGGGGTGTATTTTAAATCTTGAATTGCTTAATCCGGAAAGAAAAAGGTCGCGCTTATCCTCATAAAATCTGTTGAGACTGAGATAGTGTTCAGGTTCCTTTAAATAGGTGGCCAAAGCTTTTTGAACGGCATGGTCAGCACTAAATACGTTAAACTGATGGGTTTTGCGAAATTCGTGCATTAATTCGGCCGGGCCTGCGCAGTATCCCATTTTCCAACCAGTAATATGAAATGTTTTTCCAAAGGAACCACATACAAAGGTGCGGGAGGCAAGGTCGTCAAATTTTGAAGCGCTTTCATGCTCAAGGCCATCAAAGACAATATGCTCGTATACTTCATCACTAATGACAATTATATCAGTTTTTTCAAGACTTTGCTGTAATTGAAGCATATCTTCTTTGGAGAATATGGTGCCACTAGGATTGTGAGGAGTATTAATTATTACCATTTTGGTTTTGGAGGTAATCTTGGAACGAAATGCCTCCCAATCTATCTTAAAATCGCTATTGTTGAGTTGAACAAATACTGGGATACCCCCATTCACCTCTATGGCGGGCTCATAACAGTCGTATGCCGGCTTAATGACTATTACCTCATCACCATGGCCTATAAATGCCGTAATGATGGTAAAAATAGCCTGAGTAGCACCAATTGTTATTGTTATTTCATTATCTGGATTATAATGCCTACCATATAATTGCTCAATCTTCTTTGAAATCTCTTCCCGAAGTTCCAAAACACCTGCCATAGGGGCATATTGATTGTATCCCTGTTTCATGGCATTCGTCACCAAATTGATCAAGTTTATGTCAGGTTCAAAATTGGGAAAGCCTTGGGAGAGATTTATGGCGTTGTGTTTTTGTGCCAATTGTCCCATGGTCGTAAAGATCGTGGTCTTTACGTTCGGAAGCTTGGAGGATATTTTGTGTTTATAATTGGCCATTTGGGAGTAGTTATAAGTGCTGCATTTAGATTAGGATTGCTGAGATTGTAAATGGGTAATTACTTGATCTAGGCATTCATCCAATTCTTTTTTAATTTCACGCTCCCAAAATCGGAATACGGTATAGCCCAAATGTTGGAGTTCTAGGTTTACTTCTTTATCCCGTTGAATATTACGCTCAATTTTTGGGATCCAGAATTCTTTATTGGTTTTAATTTTATGTTTCCGCTCTTCCCAATTATACCCGTGCCAATATTCGCCATCAATGAAGATTGCGGTTTTATATTTATTTAGGACGATATCTGGTTTGCCTATCAATTTCCTATAATCTATTCTATATCTATATCCTGCCGCCCATAGTGCTTTTCTAAATTTTATTTCGGGAATGGTGTTTTTGCCTCTGATCTTTCCCATAATCTTAGAACGTTCAGGGGTGGTATAAAAACCGGACTCTTCATTGAAACGCGGGACTATTATCCGCTCTTCCTTATATTCCTTGTTCATATTTAAAGATACTGGAATTTTGGGATCTGGGTAAACAAAAACCCCATTCCTAAAAGAGAATGGGGTCTAATTTTGTGAACCACAAATTATATTTTGATCGGGACTATCCTTTCATGCTGGCTTTTAAGAACTCACGATTCATACGGGCAATGTTTTCCAAGGAAATTCCTTTAGGACATTCTACTTCACAAGCCCCCGTATTGGTACAGTTTCCAAATCCTTCCAAATCCATTTGCGCAACCATATTTTTAACACGATCCGTAGCTTCTACCTGTCCTTGTGGCAATAAAGCGTATTGGGATACCTTAGCCCCAACAAACAACATAGCGGAGGAGTTTTTACAACTAGCTACGCATGCACCACAACCAATACAAGTAGCAGCATCCATGGCCGTATCGGCTGCATGCTTATCTATGGGAATGGCATTTGCATCCTGGGTATTTCCGGAGGTGTTGACGGAAATAAAACCACCGGCCTGTTGAATACGTTCAAAAGAACTGCGATCTATTACCAAATCTTTGATGACAGGAAACGCCTTGGCCCTAAACGGCTCAATAGTAATGGTGTCACCATCCTTGAACATGCGCATATGCAGCTGACAGGTAGTAACCCCTCTATCCGGACCATGGGCTTCCCCATTGATGTACATAGAGCACATACCACAAATACCTTCGCGACAGTCATGGTCAAAAGCAACAGGTTCTTCGCCTTTGTTGGTGAGCTGTTCGTTTAAAACATCCATCATTTCAAGGAAGGACATGTGTTCTGAAATCTCAGTCACCTTATATTGGACCATTTTACCTTTGTCCTGTGGTCCTTTCTGTCTCCAAATTTTTAATGTAAGATTCATTCTTATAGTTTATTAGCCAAAAAGCCAATAGGCATTAGTTATTTGTCTATCGATTTAATGAAGGCGTTTAACATTTTACTTTCTTCGGTTATTATACCTTGTATTTTATTATAACTATTGGTTGATATAAAATTTAATTCTTTAGCTATTATTATTTGAGTTTCCAATTCGAACAAGGACCCTCTGGAAATTTTTAAAAATTGAATATAATTCTTTGTGTAATTTCGACCCCATCCCTCGGCAATATTTGAAGGTATTGATATAGAGGAACGTTTGATTTGACTTTGTAATCCGAAAATTTCGTCATTTGGTATTTCTTGGCATAATAAATAGGTCTCTTTAACTATATCTATTCCTTTTTGCCAAATTAGTAAATCTTTATACGATCTTACATCATTCATGTGGGCAATCTCCATTTATATTTGGCTTATGCCTATTGTCTTTTGCCTATTTGTAGCTTCTTTGTTTTAATTCTATATCCTTAAATTCCAATTGTTCCTTGTGTAAAACGGCGTCTGAAGGTTCTCCTTTATATTCCCAAGCAGCCACAAAAGCATAATCTTCATCGTTACGTTTTGCCTCTCCTTTTTGCTCTCCATCAATCTCCACAGACTCTTCACGGAAATGTCCTCCACAAGACTCCTCTCGCATCAAGGCATCCTTGGCGAACAATTCTCCCAATTCCAAGAAATCTGCCACTCTTCCCGCTTTCTCCAATTCCGGATTCATCTCATTTGCCGAGCCAGGAACTTTTACTTCTTTATAAAACTCTTCGCGAATAGCCTTAATTTCTGCAATGGCTTCCTTTAGGTCTTTAGCGTTACGCGACATACCACATTTGTCCCACATTACTTTACCTAAACGTTTATGGAAATAATCTACCGAATGGCTTCCTTTATTGTTGACAAAGAAATTAATTCTTTCGGTTACTTCTTTTTCCGCTGTGTCAAATTCGGGAGAGTCCGTTGGAATTTTACCAGTCCTAATTTCATGGGAAAGGTAATCACCTATCGTGTACGGTAGTACAAAATAACCATCGGCCAAGCCTTGCATTAATGCAGATGCTCCCAAACGGTTGGCACCGTGATCGGAGAAATTGGCCTCTCCAATACAATACAATCCCTCTACTGTAGTCATTAGGTTGTAATCTACCCAAACACCGCCCATGGTATAGTGGGTTGCAGGATAGATCATCATTGGGGTCTTATATGGATTTTCATCTACGATTTTTTCGTACATCTGAAATAGGTTACCATATTTTTCCTCTACTACTGCTTCGCCCAATGCGGTAATTTTTTCTTTGGAAGCATTTTGAATTCCTTGAATTTTAGCTTGTTCCAATCCGTATCTTTCAATAGCGGATTTAAAATCCAGATACACTGCTTCCCCAGTGGCGTTAACACCGTAACCGGCATCACATCTTTCTTTGGCTGCTCTGGAAGCAACGTCACGTGGCACCAAGTTTCCAAAGGCAGGATATCTTCTTTCCAAATAATAGTCCCTTTGTTCCTCGCTCAATTGGGTAGGTTTTAATTTTCCTTCCCTAATGGCCAATACATCTTCCATATTTTTGGGGACCCAAATACGTCCGTCGTTTCTCAATGACTCGGACATTAAGGTCAATTTGGATTGATAGTCTCCCGAGCGTGGGATACAGGTAGGGTGAATTTGGGTATAACATGGGTTTGCGAAAAAGGCACCCTTTTTATGTATTTTCCAAGCTGCGGTAGCGTTAGATCCCATGGCATTGGTAGAAAGGAAATATACATTTCCATAACCGCCGGATGCAATTACTACTGCGTGTGCGGAATGGCGTTCTATTTCACCAGTAACCAAGTTGCGCGCTATAATTCCTCGTGCCTTGCCATCTACCTTTACAACATCCAGCATTTCGTGCCTGTTGTACATTTCTATTTTCCCACGGGCAATCTGTCTGTTCATGGCAGAATAAGCCCCTAGCAATAATTGTTGCCCTGTTTGTCCTTTAGCGTAAAACGTACGGGAAACCAAAACACCACCAAAAGAACGGTTGTCCAATAATCCGCCATAATCCCGAGCAAAAGGCACCCCTTGTGCTACACATTGATCAATGATATTGGCCGAAACCTCTGCCAAACGATATACGTTGGCCTCGCGTGAACGGTAATCCCCTCCCTTTACAGTGTCGTAAAACAGGCGATAGGTAGAATCCCCATCCCCTTGATAATTTTTAGCTGCGTTTATTCCTCCTTGTGCGGCGATGGAATGTGCCCTACGTGGGGAATCCTGATAACAGAATGCTTTTACCCTATAACCAAGCTCCGCCAGGGTTGCTGCAGCAGAACCTCCTGCAAGACCTGTACCAACAACAATAACATCGATGTTTCGTTTATTGGCAGGATTTACTAAGTTTATTTTATCCTTATAGGTCGTCCATTTATCCTTTAATGGGCCTTTTGGTACTTTAGAATCCAATACAGACATAGAATTGTATTATTAATGGTTAAAATGGTGAAAAAGTGCAATGAAAATAAATCCTAGCGGAATTAAAACAGCGTAAACCTTTCCAAATCCTTTTAACCCTTTTGTATATTTATTATTGGCACCAACAGATTGAAACGCTGAACTAAAGCCGTGAAGTAGGTGCAATGAAAGAAAAACAAACCCTAAACAATAAAGGGCAACCCTCCAAATAGGTTCAAATTTATGGGTAAGTTCTTCGTAATAACGATAGCCTTCCCCATCGGCTAAAAGTCCCGACATATCTCCTTGAATATATTTAGTATTGATTTCGGGAAACCAGAAATCCAAGAAATGAATAACTAGGAATACAAGGATAAAGCCGCCGCTCCATATCATATTCCTACTCATCCAAGTAGAATTGGCCGCGCCATTGTTTTTGGCATAATTAATGGCACGCGCTTTCCTGTTTTTTATTTCCAGAACAAATCCCATCGCAAAATGATAGATGACCCCAAATAACAGCACTGGTTGCAATGCGTATTGTATTAGGGCATTGGTGCCCATAAAATGTGAGGTTTCATTAAAAGTATCCGGACTTAAAACGGATAGGATATTAATGGCAAAATGTTGAAGGATAAAAATCATTAAGAAAAAGGCGGAAAGGGCCATGGTGTACTTCCTGCCTATTGAAGAGTTTAAAAATCCACTCATTGGTTATTTGTTTTGATTGCAAATTTACTCTAGAATCGAGTTATTAACAAACTTTGTTGAATTTATGTACAGTATTTAGAACCAATTTAAAGAATTCCATAATTATAGTTCATAAATAACAGGAAAATCTTTTCGGTCAAACTATAAAAAATGTTGAACTAAGTAAGACTTTTTTGGATTTATGTTCTATAAAAAGATAATAGTCAGTGAGTTATATTTTCTTAACTAGGTGTTTGGAAAGATTTTATAGGTGTATGAATTGATCTTGGCCACTGTAATTTTAGAAGGTTTTTTCTTACATTATTTTATTAAACTGTTTGCTGTGACTATACTTTTATTGGTTTCCTGGCGTTAGAATCTAACTCAACTGTAAAAATCAAGATGACTGCATGGTAATCTGGAAATCCTGGACTTTGAATATAAAATTCTCTTTAATTGCATTTTTTGTAACCGCAATACTAGGTCTACTAAGCATGGGTGCATTGGGAGGAATATTATATTACCCCGTCTCTTTCCTTTTTGAACCTTATCCTAATATAAACGATTGGCATGGAGATTGGGTGTGGCCAACCGTTATTATG
The DNA here is from genome assembly GCF_023015865.1 of Arenibacter sp. F26102. Lineage (GTDB taxonomy): Bacteria > Bacteroidota > Bacteroidia > Flavobacteriales > Flavobacteriaceae > Arenibacter. The sequence continues at coordinate 191,708 of NZ_JALKBC010000001.1, forward strand.
GTTGGCATGTTATGGTCCTTCGGTTTTGTATTTGCGGCTGTGGCCTGGTATTACTTCAATAAAATATCTGATTCCAAAGTGATGCTTATTTCCGTATATGTGGCCATACTTTGGTTATGGGCGGCCTTACTCTGGACAGGGATGATCATGGTCAATATAGATCAATTAACCTAGCTGTTTCGCGCATAAATCGACCAAAGACAATTTATGATTTTGATTTTTTAAAACACTATGGAATATTCCGGCAGCATCATTTCGTCAATTCCGAAACAAAAATTTTGCACTGGGATTCAATAATGGACTGCGCCTGTAAAATGGCCTTGTCCAAAATTACCGTATTCTCCGGTGAGGCCAAGTCCCTAGTGGAAGTAATGGCTTTTAAATACCAATCCTCCCAAGCTTTTATTATATCCACCTCATTTTCCACAGGTTTACCGGCATTTACGGATTTCTCACTGAGTAAAAATTCCTCAGCAAGACGTGTGGTAGCAGCTTCTTTTACTATTTCAACAATATCCATGGCCGTGTAGGAATCACCGTTTACTAAGGTCAATGCACTGGCCAAGGCGGCTATACTCACATTTTTAAGTGTTTCTTGAGATACCTTATCCATTCTATCGCTATCGGTATGATAAAACTGATCGGTAAAATGCCATAGCAATAATCCGGGTATATGGCTGTCCAAAAATGGGGTATGATCACTGCCCCCTTCATAAGGATTGGTATTTACCGTCCATTGTGCAGCTTTCCCTTGATTCATGAAGGTATGGATTATATAGTCGTTTAGGTAATGGGGTTTCATATCCTCCAAGGTGAGCAGTTTACCACCCCATTCCGTATGCTTATCTTTTCCTCTGGTCCAAATGGCACTGGGATCTGGCATTTTTTCGATCAAAAACGAACCTCCGGTAATGGCTGTATTTTCACCTACCATATCCAGACTAAGTCCCCATTTAACAGTTGCTGCCCTTTTCTCGTTTTCTTGGAGATACCTTTTTGTGGATATAATTTCATCTCCCCAGAGGAAGGTCATTGTTCGGTGAGCATCAATACCGCCTTTTTTAATTAATTTGGCGGCCATGGAAGCAATTTCCAATTGCGCTCCCACTCCGCTAGCATTATCATTGGCACCTGGTTCCTGTATATGGGCACTAAACACGATACGCTCCTCAGGTATTTCCGATCCCTTTATGTTGGCTACGACAGTCAGTTCTTCAGAAGGATACATTTTACTGGAAATATTCACTTTGGCAAATACTTTTCCTTTTTCCAAAGCCGCTTTCAACTTCTCTTTGGCCTGGTAGGACAGGGCTATACCCCAGGTATTTTTTGAATCATAAGGCAAACTTCTGAATTGAATGGAATTTACGTTTTTCTCTGGTTGCAAATACGCGGGATTATCATAGCTAACTATTCCCAATGCACCCTTTTTTAAAACACCTTCCTTGTAAATTTCAATGATATTGAGTTCCGTAAAAATAATTTTACCTCTTACCGAAACCCTTTGGAGTTCATCTAAATTCTTTACAAATATTATTTCAGCGGTGGTTCCATTTTTAGGGGTCGAAGTTGAATTTTGATATACCATGTTTCTATTTGAAGCATAGGATAGCAATGGTTCATTAATACCAACAAGGCTAAGTTCCGCATCCACAATTTCCCATGTGGGAAGTTCCAAGGGTCTGTTTTCTATTCTGTAGGTAAAACGATCGGTATTGGATGCATTATCCTCCAAGACATAACCTGCGGCCTCCAGGCCATCGGCAATTTTATAAATACTTTTGTTAAAACCTTCATTGCCCACCACGCGCCAAAACTGTTCAACGAAAGCAGTAGTCTCGTAGGCAAGCTCCCCAGTTATGTTACTCCTAAGGATATTTAAATAGTCATTTGTTGTAACTGCTGAATTTTTTACCTGGCCCCAACTTAGGGTAACCGCACTTAGAAATAAAAGAACTAGATTTTTGGTCATAACAATAGACAATATTTTAGGGTATTTACATGTGATGGAGAACTATTTTTTGCACCACTTTTTGCACCACAAAATGATGGAACGAAGATAGGCTATTTTGGAATTTAAGGCCAAGGTGCAGCTGTGTTTAAAAATGATTTTATTCTAAGTGGGGCTTTGCACTTGCTATTTATTAAATTTGTCTGCAAAACAATAAATAATGAAATATCAGCAAATAGATAACGCCTTGTTTATTAAGAACCGCAAGAAATTTATGGCCCAGATGAAGCCAAGGAGTATTGCCGTTTTTAATTCTAACGACATATATCCAATTGGTGCCGATAGCACCATGCCCTTTGAACAGAACAGGGACTTATTTTATTTAAGCGGAGCCGATCAAGAGGAAACCATTTTGTTATTGTTCCCGGATGCTGTGGACGAAAAGCACAGAGAGGTTTTATTTGTAAGGGAGACCAATGCACATATTGCGGTTTGGGAAGGGGAAAAGTTGACCAAGGAAAAGGCTACGGAAGTATCTGGAATTGAAAAGGTATATTGGTTGACCGATTTTGATAAGATTTTCTTTGATCTAATGACCGAAACGGAAACCGTATACTTTAATACAAACGAACATTACCGCCAGGCGGTAGAGACCCAAACAAGGGAAGATCGTTTTATTTTAAAGTGTAAGCAAGATTTTCCGGCACACCAATGGGCCAAAAGCAGTCCAATATTGCAGGAAATAAGGGGCGTAAAGGAACCAGAGGAAATTGCTATTATGCAAACGGCCTGTAATATCACTGAAAAAGGATTTAGACGCTTATTGCATTTTGTTAAACCCGGAGTTTGGGAACATGAGATTGAGGCGGAGCTCTTGCACGAATTTATCCGTAATAGGTCCAAGGGATTTGCCTATACACCAATAATTGCTTCCGGTAATAATGCCAATGTACTGCATTATATAGAAAATAACCGCGAATGTAAGGACGGGGATATGTTATTGATGGATGTTGCGGCAGAGTACGCCAACTATTCCAGCGACCTTACCCGTACAATTCCAGTGAACGGTAAGTTTACCCCAAGGCAGAAAGCGGTTTATGAAGCTGTGCTGCGGGTTAAGAACGATGCCACTGCTATGCTGGTGCCCGGAACCATGTGGGCTGAATACCATAAAGAGGTAGGTAAGTTAATGACCTCCGAACTTTTGGGATTGGGGTTATTGGACAAGGCCGATGTTCAAAATGAGGATAAGGATTGGCCGGCCTATAAAAAGTACTTTATGCACGGTACCAGCCATCATATTGGCTTAAATACCCACGACTACGGGGCACTTAAAACGCCGATGGTGGCCAATATGGTTTATACCGTGGAGCCTGGAATCTATATTCCGGATGAAAATATGGGCATTAGGTTGGAAGATGATGTGGTTATCCAAGAAAAAGGGGCTCCTTTTAACCTTATGGGTAATATTCCTATTGAGGTGGGGGAGATTGAAGAATTAATGAATGCCAAGAAATAGCAATAAAATTGTTGGCGCAGGAATAGGTAAATTGTTTACATTCTAAATGCCGAGTACACTATTTGATGAATCCCCGACGGCTCAGCCTCGGGGATTTCTTTTTGGCTTAAATAATTATCTGTTGTCGGGAAGGGCTAATTATTGGTTATTAATTTAAATTCAGATAACTTCACTTATGTGACGGTATAGGTTTTAATGTAATTCATTACCGGATCCTTGGAAATATTTATTTTTTCGAACCCAAAATTGATTATAGATATGGATAATAAAAGAAGAAATATTATTAGGACTCTTGCAATCGCTCCATTTTTGATGGGCATGCGTAGCCTCATGGCGAGCCCTAAAATGGTTGCAATGGCTAAAAATAGATTACAATATAGTGTCAATGCATATTCCTTTAATTCATTGTTGAAAAAGGGTGAAATGACATTTTTTGATATGATGGAATATGCCGCAAGTATCGGTTTAGATTCTGTGGACTTGACGGGATATTATTTTTCTTCATATCCTGAACCACCTTTAAATAGTGAACTTTTTCAATTAAAGCACAAAGCATTGGAACTTGGACTGAATATTGCTTGGACCGGCATAAGAAATGATTTTGTTAACCCTGATGCTGAATCACGTAAAGCCGATAGTGCTATGATCAGCGAGTGGTTGGACGTTTCGTCAAGTTTAGGAGCGACAATCATGAGGGTTTTTACGGGTAAACACAATCATGATGGATTTTCTAAAAACGAAGTAAAAAAGTGGCTTGTGGATGAGTACAAAACCTGTGCTAAATATGGTGAGGAAAAAGGTGTCATAGTAGCATTGCAAAATCACAATGAATTTTTATTCACAAGTGAGGAAATTATTGACATAATTAAAAGGGTCGACTCCGAATGGTTTGGTCTAATTCTGGATATAGGTAGCCTCCATGCTGAAAACCCTTATGATGAAATTGAAAAGCTGGCTCCTTATGCCAATTATTGGTTTATTAAAGAACATGTATACCCAAATGGAATCAAAACCCCGGTTGACATGAAGAAAATTGCCAAAATAATAAATAATCAAGGTTATCAGGGGCATATTTCGTTTGAAAGCCTTTCCGATGGCGACCCGAAAGAAATTATTGCTTCAATGTTTAATTCGTTTAAAGCAGAGTATAAAAAACTATAGATTATTAAGTTAATCAATCATAATTATTGTAGTAATCAATTGGTACTAAGGTGCTGCATTAACTACCCCGCCTTTTTTCCATTACATTGGATATCATAAAAGTTGCCCCAGCTGGCAAAACCCATCCCAATCGGTATTCACTTAGGGGAATCCAGGAAAAGATTTTCTTGTTGGGTGCTAAATCACCCATGCTTCCCAAAAAATCGGGAACACTGAAAATCACTGTGGTGATTACCACAGCCTTAAAGACCATTGGTGAGGCCAATTTCTCCGGGACAACGTTCAGGAGTATTAATATGATAGTGATGGGGTAAATAAACATAAGGGCGGGAAAGGCTACCGTGATAATATACGCCACATTAAATTGTCCCATAACAATCCCGAGAAGGCAACCGAGTATAGCAGTTAAGAGGTAGGCATGTCTTTTATTGGGGAGTTGGTCCTTTATAAAATCGGAAGTTCCTGTCACAATACCTACGGCAGTCGTAAAACAGGCCAGACTAACCAATAAGCTTAAAAAAATATTGGCGTTGTTGCCCAAGGTTATTTTGCTTATTCCTGAAAGCAATTCTATTCTGGTGATGCCGGATTCAAAATTATTATGGTTCAAGGATCCCATAAGGATAAGGCCCACGTATATAATAAAGAGACTTAGACCGGCCAACCATGCCGCATTGCGGACCAAAGTTTTTTTGTCTTTATAGGACGCATTAGACTTTAGGTTGATAGAGACAATGATTACACCCCCAACTACAATGGCCCCAATAGCATCAAAGGTTTGATATCCTTCCAAAATACCAGCACTGAACGGACTGACCATTGCAGTATCCCCAAAATTGAATTCCAGGGAGAATATGGTTACCCCTATAATCATCACCAATATTAAAATAATTGCGGGAGTAAGTCCTTTTCCTAGCACGTCCAATAATTTGGAACGGTTTATAACGAAAACAAAAACCAAGGAAAAGTAGATTATACTGGTGACAAGAGCAGAAGTATTAAAGAAGGGTTGCACTGCAATTTCATGGGTAACGGCTGCGGTACGGGGGAAGGCAGACTAATGGAAATGGCATAAATTAGGATGGAATAAACCAGACTAAATTTAGGGGAGACTTTTTTACCAAAGTCGTATATGGTCCCCTGTAATTTGGCATGGCCCAAAATTCCCAATATGGGTATTAGAACAGCGGATAATGCAAAACCTAGAGCTACCAGCCACCACCAACTTCCGGACTGAAACCCCAAAAGTGGCGGGAGGATCAAATTCCCTGCTCCAAAGAATAAGGAGAATAATGCAAAAGAAGTAACAAGGGTTTCCTTGGTGTTCGGCATTTATGGCAATTTTAAGCGAAAGATAGTTTAAAAACCGATCAGTTTAAATGGGCATTTGGACACAGTATTAGCGCAGTTGGTCGAAAAAATTAAGTTTTACTAAAAAAAAACGAAAAAAAAACAGGTTGTACCCAATAAAAGGAAGGGTGTTGGCGTTAATTATCTGAAAGTCATTTAGTAAGTGACGATCACCAATTAACCCTAAGTTTAATTTTTGCATTTTACGGTCCCTAAACCTTACCAATGCCACCCTTAAAACCTGCATTATGAAGAAAGTTATCACAGATTATGGAACAAGACTCAGCGCATTTTGCTGCAGCATTTTCGGACACCATTATTCAGTATCCAAAAAGGTTACCTTGCACATCAAGGAATATCAATGTGTACACTGTGGTAAGGAGGTGACTACGGATGTTAGTGGTAATCTTTCCGCTTTAACTCCGGAATTACAGGACATCAACAATACTTTACAAGATATTTATCAGAAAAGACATAGGGCCACACAACAGGTAGCCTAAACTATGCTTTGGCAAATGAATTCCGACTTTAAACGGTATAGGAGTTTTTGAAGTTATTCCCGTAAATTATAAGAATGCCCATATTCTTGGCTGTCCTGCGCCCCACGACAGTTAAGTAAGGAACGTCCTTTATTTTCGGGAATTCTTTTTTACCGACGTATTAAATTTGCTTACATTCCTCTATTTGAAAGAATTCCAACCTTGAGCGGTAATAGGAATTTTGGTATTGCTCCTGGAAATCAAATTAACACCTTCGTTTTTATCGGTCATATGTCCCACTACCGTGAAATGGGGATTTCCTTTTATTTTTAGAAAATCTTTCTGATCTATAGTGAATAAAAGCTCGTAATCTTCACCCCCACTTAGGGCTACCAGGGTGCTGTCCAATTTAAATTCTTCACATGCCGAAATTACCGTTGGATCCAACGGAATTTTGTCTTCGAATAAATTGCATCCCACTTCACTTTTATCGCATAAATGTAAAATTTCAGAGGAAAGTCCATCACTAATATCGATCATGGATGTAGGGCGGATTTCGAGTTTCTCCAACAAGTCTTTAACATCCCTTCGGGCCTCAGGTTTTAATTGTCGTTCCACAATATAGGTGTAAGGGGAAAGATCGGGTTGATTGTTTGGATTTACTTTGAAAACTTCCTTTTCCCTTTCCAGTACCTGTAGCCCACAATAGGCAGCACCTAAATCCCCTGAAACTACTAAAAGATCATTTGGTTTGGCCCCGCTACGGTAAACAATGTTTTCTTCCACAGCTTCGCCAATAACGGTTACGCTTACCAACATTCCTTTGGTGGAGGAGGTGGTATCTCCACCCACTAGGTCTATTTTGTAGATTTCGCAGGCAAGGGCCACTCCGCTATAAAATTCTTCCAGGGCTTCCAGAGGAAATCTATTGGAAACGGCAATGGAAACTGTTATTTGGGTAGCTGTTGCGTTCATGGCGTAGATGTCGGATAAGTTTACCATGACGGATTTATAGCCCAAGTGTTTTAAGGGCATATAGCTTAGGTCGAAATGTACGCCCTCTATCAATAAATCTGTAGATATTATAACCTTCTTGTCCTTAAAATCCAACACAGCGGCATCATCACCAATACCTTTAAGGGTAGATTTATGCTGTAAGGTAAAATCTTTGGTAAGATGTTTTATCAGTTCAAACTCTCCCAATTGATCTAATCCGGTCTTTTCTTGATTCTTATCTTCTATCATGCCGCAAAAATAAGGAGTATATCCATTATATCCTTTTTTTGGACTAAATAAAGAATCTATAAGTAAACAAATAAAACGCCGGACCTAAATAAGTATTCTTAATGATACTTACTAAGTTCGGCGTTTTAGATCAAATTATAATCAAAAGGTCTATCCCACAGAATATCCCGCTCTATAATTGCGTTTTACGTACTTGTTGGCAGCCTCAAAGTTGGTAACCCTCATGTTTTCTGCATCCCATAGCAATCGTTTTCTTCCATTGTATTTTGAGCCTCCCCAGAAGCTGCCTTTATCGGCACTTGGGTCTACTTCAAAATAGGCCTTAAGAGCCAAGTTGCCAATCAGGATACTTTCGGTAAAAGGACCGGCATAATCGAATGAAGAGCTGGTTTCGGCATTGCCATAACCAGCCATACAGGCGTTAACCCATTGTAGATAGTGGCCTTCCGGAACTCTCGCAATAGTTTCTGCAACTTCAAATTGTTCGTTTAACGATAAAGGAAGTAGTCTTGGGTTGGCACCATAACAGTCAGCCAATAATTTACCTTTGGAACCAATAAATAGTACTCCGCCATCCCAGTTGCCCAAAGCTTCGTCATCGCCCATTTCATCTGGTCTTTCCGGTAGAAGTCCACCATCCATCCAAGTAACCTTTACATTCCCTTTGCCATCGGTTCTTGGATAGCTCAGGTGTATTTTACTTGAATTTGGGAAACTCTTTGGGTAATCGGCTGTTTCAAATTTCCCTTTAAAGGAATCTGAAACACTACATTCAACCTGGTTAGGATAAAGTATAGGCAGTATTCGGTATACGGGATCCATTATGTGGCAGGCCATATCTCCAAGTGCACCTGTTCCAAAATCGGACCAACCCCTCCAATCAAAAGGAAGGTAAGCATCGTTATAATCCCGCATTTCGGCTGTACCTAACCAAAGGTCCCAATTTAACCCTTTGGGAATTTTATCTTTTTTGGTTGGTGTTTGAAGTGCTTGTGGCCAAATAGCCCTATTGGTCCAACATTTTACGGTGTGTACATCTCCTATGATACCTGTGTCATAAAGTTCCTTCATTTTTCGTACGCCATCACCAGAGCCACCTTGGTTCCCCATTTGGGTAACGACCTTGAATTTTTTTGCTGCTTCGGTAAGCATTCTAGCCTCCCAGATATCGTGTGTTAAAGGTTTTTGAACGTAGACATGCTTGCCCATTGACATGGCCATATAAGCGGCAACGGCATGATTGTGATCTGGAGTAGATACCGAAACGGCATCAATATTGTCCTTTTCATTTTCCAACATTTTCCTAAAATCGGCATAGTATTTTGCCTTTGGGAAAGATTTTCTGGATTCTACGGCCTGTCTGTCATCCACATCACAAAGCCCTACTATATTAACATTGGGGCTTTCTGCAAAGGATGCTATATCACTTCTACCCTTACCGCCTGCACCAATGCCGGCAATATTTAGTTTGTCACTTGGGGCAACATAACCCGGACCTCCCAATACATGTCTTGGTACGATCATAAATCCGGCAGTTGCCAAGCCGGTACCTTTAATAAAATCTCTTCGTGAATTGTTACTAAATGCGGTCTTTTTTTTGGACATAATTTTTGAAAGTTTTCTGTTTTTTAAAATGGATTTGAATTTAAATTAATTTTTTGTAATCGGCATTAATATGACATAATATATTTTCCGAATATTTTGTTAATTTATCAAAATTCTACCCCTAGCCCTATTAAAACCTTATTTGGTTAATGGATTTTTGGGCCAATATTCAAGAATATGCCAATTTTCTTTATTGTTGATAGGCAAATATATTGATCTTAGAAACCTATTAATCAATCAATTTTTGCTTAAATATTAACTGGAATTGTGGATCAACATCAATAAGAGTTCGTAATTTTATAAAAAGGAAAGCCATGTCTAAAGTCATTAGTTTTATTATCATAAGCCTCTTGGCCGTTGGGTGTTCCAAAAATTCGGATTCAGAGGAAATCCCAACAGATGGGCCAGTTGTGAATGTAAAAGGGACGCCTTGTTTAAATGGCAAAGCAGGGATTTATCCCTGCAAGGGTTATGATTTAATGGGGCAGGTGTCTTTGGAAACATTGGGTTCAAGTGGAGCTAATGATATATGGGGGTGGACGGACCTGACCAATAATAAGGAATATGCTATAATTGGTCTTAGAAATGGTGTAGGTTTTGTGGACATCACGGATGGTTATAATCCCATTTATTTGGGAAAATTACCAACCGCTACGGTGAATAGTGGATGGCGTGATATAAAAGTATATAAAAATCACGCATTTATAGTTTCAGAGGCGGAAGGCCATGGTATGCAGGTGTTTGATCTTGAGAAACTAAGGAATGTTACTAATTCTCCAGAGACATTTTCAGCAGATGCACGGTATACTGGATTTGGGAATTGTCATAATATTGCCATTAATGAGGATACAGGCTTTGCCTATGCGGTTGGCACTGCACGGGACGATATATACAATGGGGGAGTACACTTTATTAATATCCAGGACCCAAAGAATCCGTTGGGTTCTGGAGGTTATGGCGCTTCAGGCTATACTCACGATGGGCAGGTTTTAACCTATAGTGGGCCGGATCTAAATTTCACTGGAAAGGAAGTCTTTGTTGGAGCAAATGAGGATCATGTGGTATTAGTGGATGTTTCCAATAAAGCTGATCCTCAAGAAATTTCCACAATGACCTATAGTAATTTTGCCTATACCCATCAAGGGTGGTTTACACAGGACCAAAGATATTTTATCCTGGGTGATGAATTGGACGAAGTTAATTTTGGATTCTCAACAAGGACTTTGGTTTTCGATTTCACTGATTTAGCAGCACCTCTCCTTCATCATGTTTATTTAGGGACAACAAGTGCAGTTGATCATAATGGCTATGTTAAGGGGGATGAATTTTTCCTTTCGAACTATACTGCAGGAGTTCGTGTATTGGATATTTCGGGAATCACGAATAAATCCATTTCCGAAGTAGGTTTCTTTGATACTTATCCGTCGGATAATAAGACCGACTTTAACGGGGTATGGAGCGTATATCCCTTTTTTCCCAGTAATAAAATTGTTATTAGCGATATTAATTCGGGACTTTTTGTAATTAAAAAATCAAATTGAACAATGAAGAAAATTGCCATAATAATGTTTTGTTTTTGTGCACTTTCTTGCTCGAATAACGACGAGGAAACCAAGTATGGGTTGAACAAATCAGTTTTTTTAGGGGAGCTGGAATGGGTAAAAAGTTTTGGAGGTTCCCTTGACGATACAGCTCAGGCCATTATTTCAACGAATGATGGCGGATATGCCATTTTAGGATTTTCAAATAGTATTGATGGGGACATTAACGACAAGGCATTGGAGGATAATGATTATTGGATGTTAAAATTGGACCGAGAAGGTATTTTGCAATGGAGCAGGACATATGGCGGAAGTTTGGATGATATTGGTAAAAATATTGTTCAAACAGCGGATGGGGGTTATGCACTTATAGGATATAGCCAGAGCAGCGATGGGGATGCCAGTAATAATGAAGGTTTTCATGACAATTGGATTCTTAAATTGGATGCCTCTGGAAATATAGAATGGGAGAGAAGTTTCGGATTCTCTGGGCATGATCATTCTTATGATTTGCTACAAACCTCCGATGGGGGTTTCTTTTTCTCGGGGTTTTTGGATATTACAGCGGCTAGATCGGACGGTTATTTGGAAAAGGGCAGCTACTTGACCAGGCATGGGGTTGGTGAATTTTGGGGCACTAAATTGGATGCCCAGGGAAATTTGGAATGGCGGAAGTATTTTGGCGGTACCAACAACGATAGGTCTCACGGGGTAGTGCAGTCCATAGATGGTGGTTTTGTTCTTGCTGGGTTTTCCGAAAGTCAGGATTATGACATTTCCAATTCCAAGGGAAGCTATGATTTTTGGGTTGTAAAGATTTCGAGTGAAGGCAATTTTGTCTGGGAGCGATCTTTTGGTGGGACAGGTATAGAAATAGCCTACGACATAGAGAAAACTATGGATAATGCCTATGTAATTACAGGGAACACGTTTAGTAATGATACTGACGTTTCGAAAAATAATGGCGAATCGGATATCTGGCTTATAAAAATTGATGATAATGGTAGTTTAGTATGGGAAAAAAATTACGGGGGATCTAAGTTTGATGCTGCACAAAGTGTAAGTCTTGCCGGTGATGGAGGTTTTATTATTACAGGAAATTCCAAAAGCAGCGATTTGGACGCTACTTCCAACTTAGGGGAAAACGATATTTGGCTATTAAAGACCAATGCTTCCGGCGAATTGATTTGGCAGAAATCTTATGGGGGTGGTGGTATCGATTTTGGTTTTGATGCCATTGAAACGGCTGATCATGGGATAATTTTAGTTGGAGACTCACAAAGTACAGATTTCATGGATCTACAGCAAAGGGGAAATACCGATGCTATTTTTATTAAAGTTAGGTAGAACAATGGCTGACCGTCTTCAGCGGGTAAAGAAAGCTGGATTCATCAATTATTGTAGGCAAAATTAAGGGTCTATAACAAACTTTTAAATAAAGTCTGGAATAAATCCAATAGAGGATTATATGCTTTCGAAAAAATCGGAATAACTGGGTAAGTTAAATTAAAACTTAACGAATAGCGATTAACTTAAATCATTGTATTCTTGAAGTTATTGGTATATTCGTATAAATTAAAAAAGACATTACATGAAAAAATTTATTATAACAATTTTGGTTTTGGGATTGCCTTTTTTTGCCATTATTTCCTGTAGGGAAACCAAGGAAAAAACTGTGATTATAGAGAAGGAAGTAGAAAAGGATAAAGGTATTCTGGAAAAAGCAGGGGAAAAGGTAGATAAGGAAGTTAATGAGAAAATTGATGATGCTATTGATGAAATTGGTGATGATAATTAGAATACGACCTTAATTATATCTAATTGGATTTTAAAATTGGCCATAAAATTGTGATAAACAATTTTGTTGGCCAATTTTTTTTGAAGGGATTTTTTACAATAGAAAACCCCTATTTGGCTATACGTTATATTAATGTTAGGAAATATGGTAAAACCCTACATATGTACTATATTTGTAAACTATTTAGATTAAATCCAATTAAGAATGATTAAAGTATCTGAAACAGCTAAGCAGAGGGTAATGGCCCTAATGGCCGAAGGAGGCTTTGATGCCAGCAAGGATTATGTGCGGGTAGGCGTTAAAAGCGGAGGCTGCAGTGGTTTGTCCTATGAGCTCGATTTTGATAATAAAACCACTGAAACCGATAAAATTTTCGAGGACAACGCAGTGCGTATTATAGTGGATAAAAAAAGTTTTCTTTATCTGGTAGGTACGGTCCTGGAATATTCCGGGGGACTTAATGGCAAAGGGTTTGTTTTTAATAATCCCAACGCCCAAAGAACTTGCGGTTGTGGAGAGAGTTTCTCTCTCTAATACAACAATGGGGAAATAACAAAATGTACCAATGCTTGCGTTGGAGATGATAAATAATTAGCCAATTGTTGTATTGAACAATTGATAAATTAGGAAGAATGGCATATACAGAGGAAGAATTAAAAAAAGAACTGGAGACCAAGGAGTATGAGTATGGTTTCTATACAGATATAGAATCGGATACGTTTCCCAATGGTTTGAATGAGGAAATTGTAATCGCTATTTCAAAGAAGAAGGAAGAACCGGAATGGATGACCTTATGGAGGTTGGAATCCTTTAAAATCTGGAAGGAAATGGTGGAGCCCGAATGGGCAAATGTTAAATATAAAAAACCTGATTTTCAGGCCATTTCATATTATTCCGCACCTAACAAAAAACCCAAGTATGATAGTTTGGACGAGGTAGATCCAGAATTATTGGACACTTTTAAAAAGTTGGGCATATCCTTGGATGAACAGAAGAAGTTGGCTGGAGTGGCTGTGGATATTGTAATGGATTCCGTTTCTGTAGCCACTACTTTTAAAAAGACGCTTGCCGAAAAAGGAATAATATTCTGTTCTATTTCCGAGGCCATTAAGGAGCACTCTGAACTGGTTAAAAAATATATTGGATCTGTAGTTCCGCAAAAGGACAACTTTTATGCGGCCCTTAACTCAGCGGTTTTTTCGGATGGGTCTTTCTGTTACATTCCAAAGGGAGTACGATGCCCTATGGAACTTTCCACTTATTTTAGAATCAATCAAGCAGGTACTGGACAGTTCGAAAGAACCTTGGTAATTGCAGATGAGGGTAGTTATGTAAGTTATTTGGAAGGATGTACCGCACCTTCCCGTGATGAAAATCAATTGCATGCCGCTGTGGTAGAATTGATTGCTTTGGATGGTGCCGAAATAAAATACTCCACCGTGCAAAATTGGTTCCCTGGAAATAAAGAGGGACTAGGGGGAGTTTTCAATTTTGTAACCAAAAGGGGATTGTGCGAAAAGAATGCTAAAATTTCTTGGACTCAGGTTGAAACTGGTTCGGCCGTTACTTGGAAGTACCCATCATGTATACTTAAAGGAGATAATTCCATAGGGGAATTTTATTCCATTGCCGTAACCAATAATTATCAACAAGCGGATACGGGTACCAAAATGATTCATTTAGGAAAGAATACGAGGAGTACCATTATTTCTAAAGGTATCTCGGCAGGAAAGTCCCAAAATAGTTACCGTGGATTGGTACAGGTAAACAGTAGGGCTGACAATGCCAGGAACTTTTCCCAATGTGATTCCTTGTTAATGGGGAACGAATGTGGCGCACATACCTTTCCTTACATCGAAGTAAAGAATAAAACCGCACAAATAGAACATGAGGCCACTACCAGTAAAATTGGAGAGGACCAGATTTTTTATTGCAACCAGAGGGGGATCAATACGGAAAAGGCAATTGCCTTGATCGTAAACGGCTTCAGTAAGGAAGTGCTTAATAAATTACCAATGGAATTTGCGGTGGAAGCCCAAAAGTTATTGGAAATAAGTCTAGAGGGGTCTGTAGGATAAGGAAAATATTTTCTGACGGCATGTCATCTTTAATAGAGGGCTCCTGTGCCATAGGAAAGAATACTACTACCCGTTTAAAACAACAACATAGAATAAGATTTTAATAAAATGCCGAAGGCGCCCAATTATTTAAAATAATTAGAATTTAGAACAATGCTGAAAATTAACAACTTACACGCTAGAGTAGAGGATAAAGAGATACTAAGGGGAATAAACCTAACGGTGAATGCAGGTGAAGTTCATGCCATTATGGGCCCCAACGGTTCAGGTAAAAGTACCTTGGCGGCTGTAATTGCCGGGAAGGAAGAATTTGAAATTACCGAGGGAGAAATATTTTTGGAAGGTGAAAATCTAGAAGATAATTCACCTGAAGATAGGGCGCATAAAGGAATATTTCTATCCTTTCAGTATCCTGTTGAAATTCCTGGGGTTTCCGTTACAAATTTCATGAAGACCGCCATTAACGAGTCTAGAAAAGCTAAGGGATTGGAAGATATGCCGGCTAAGGATATGTTGAAATTGATTCGTGAGAAGTCGGAAATGTTGGAAATAGACAGAAAATTTTTATCGCGTTCCTTGAATGAAGGTTTTTCCGGAGGTGAGAAAAAAAGGAATGAGATTTTCCAAATGGCCATGTTAGAGCCTAAATTGGCCATTCTGGATGAAACGGATTCCGGTTTAGACATTGATGCCTTGCGTATTGTAGCCAATGGTGTAAATAAATTAAAGAGCAAAGACAATGCGGTAATTGTAATTACCCACTATCAACGTCTTTTGGAATATATAGTACCTGATTTTGTTCATGTATTGCACAACGGAAAGATCGTAAAATCCGGCACTAAAGATCTTGCTCTGGAATTGGAAGAAAAAGGGTACGATTGGTTGAAACAGGAAACTGTGATATAGTTTCAGGTTTAATTAGTTTCTGGTTATGGCGACTATAGTGAGGTTTGAAGATTTGGATATATGGAAAGAAGCAAGAAGTCTAAGCTGTGAAATTATTCAAATTGTAAATGTAACCGAGCTAAAGGGTGATTATAAACTAAGAGACCAAATAAAGGGCTCATCTGGATCTGTGATGGATAATATAGCCGAAGGCTTTGAAAGAGATGGAAATTTGGAATTTAGACAATTTCTTTCAGTGGCTAAAGGATCGGCAGGAGAAGCTAGATCACAAATTTATAGAGTTTATGATTTAGGCTATATTTCAGAGAAAGAAATGATTAGACTAACTGCAGAATATGAAAAATTAAGCAGACGGATTGCAAATTTTATTACTTATTTAAATAAAAAAGACTTTAAGGGCATAAAGTTCAAATAACATTGAACAATAGAAACTTGAAACTGCAAACGTCAGTTTGCTAAACGAGAAACATAAAATGGATTTAAAAGAAAAATTAGTTTCCTCATTTTTGGCATTTGAAAATGGTGTGGATGTAGATAATCCGGTTCATGATATACGAACGGAGGCCATTAAAAATTTTGAGGCAAAGGGGTTTCCTACTAAAAAGGAGGAGGCCTGGAAATATACTTCCTTAAATACACTTCAGAAAATAGATTACAGCATCTTTCCAAAAAAGGAGAACATGTTGGAATACCGGGATGTAAAGAAATATTTTATTCATGAGATAGACACCTTCAAGATTGTCTTTGTCGATGGGGTATATAGTTCTTTTTTATCGGAGACTACCCATGATGGAGTGGATGTATGTCTAATGAGTTCGGCCTTAAACAAGCCCATGTACAAGCAAATAATAGATGTTTATTTTAATAAAATAGCTTCTAAGGACGATTCGTTGACTACTTTGAACACTGCTTTTAGTAAGGAGGGAGCCTATATTTATATTCCCAAAAATAAGATTCCGAAAAAACCGATAGAAATCGTTCATTTTTCTACCGGTAATGAAGCCGCGCTTTTACTGCAGCCGAGAAATTTGATAATTGCGGAGGAAAATGCCGAGTTGCAAATTATTGAGCGTCATCAGAGTTTAACGGCTAATGAAGTGTTTACCAATTCGGTTACCGAGATTTATGCCGCCAAGAATTCCAACGTTGATTACTATAAGGTACAGAACGATTTAACAACTGCCTCCTTAATAGACAATACTTATATTGATCAAAAAGATGGAAGTGTTGTAAAGGTTCATACCTTCTCCTTTGGGGGTAAATTAACCCGAAACAACCTTAATTTCTATCAAAATGGGGAAAGGATAGATTCTACCATGAAAGGGGTTACCATTATTGAGGAAAAACAGCATATAGACCATCACACATTGGTGCATCATATTCAGCCCAACTGTGAAAGCCATCAGGATTATAAAGGGATCTATGGCGAAAATGCGACAGGGGTTTTCAACGGTAAGATTATTGTTGACAAAATTGCCCAAAAGACGAATGCCTTTCAACAGAACAATAACATTCTAATGAGTGATAAGGCTACCATTAATACAAAACCTCAATTGGAAATTTTTGCGGATGATGTAAAATGTTCCCATGGTTGTACCATTGGGCAATTGGATGAGGAGGCCTTATTTTATCTACAGTCACGGGGAATTCCGAAAAAAGAAGCCCGTGCTTTGCTAATGTACGCCTTTGCCAATAACGTTTTGGAAAGTGTACGCATCCCGGAATTAAAGGTTAGGATCAACAAATTAATTGCCAACAAATTGGGCGTTCGTTTAGGATTTGACCTTTAGAAAGTTTCTATTCAACGTAATTCCCAGCATTGAATTTTTACCATGATACAAACTGTTTTCGATATATTGACCATACGTAAGGACTTTCCAATCTTAAATAGGAAAGTAAACGGCTATCCTTTGGTATATCTGGACAATGCTGCTACGTCCCAGACCCCGCAAAAGGTCATAGATGCCATTGTTGAATATTACAGTAACTATAATGCAAATATTCATAGAGGGGTGCATACACTGTCCCAAGAAGCAACAGACGTTTACGAACAGGCAAGGCAGAAGATACAAAAGCATTTTAATGCCGCTAAGTCCCATGAAATTATTTTTACTTCCGGAACAACGCATGGTATAAATTTAGTAGCCAATGGTTTTGCCTCATTTTTAAAAAAAGGTGATGAAATTATAGTTTCCGCATTGGAACACCATTCCAATATTGTTCCTTGGCAAATGCTCTGTGAGCGTACAGGAGCAGTATTGAAAGTAATTCCAATGAGTTTGGACGGAAAATTGGTTATGGAGGAATACCATAAATTACTGTCCCACCGTACAAAATTGGTGTTCTGCAACCATGTTTCAAATGCCTTGGGGACCATTAATCCAATAGAGGAAATTATAGCTGCAGCCCATAACATAGGTGCTGCGGTCCTAATAGATGGTGCTCAGGCCGCACCACATATAAAAGCCGATGTACAGAAATTGGATGTAGATTTTTATGTGGTTTCTGCCCATAAAATGTGCGGTCCTACTGGAGTAGGTATGCTTTACGGCAAAGAGGAGTGGTTGAATAAATTACCACCTTACCAAGGAGGGGGTGAAATGATTGCAGAAGTAACTTTTGAAAAAACTACCTATGCCGATCTTCCCCATAAGTTCGAAGCTGGGACTCCAAATATATGTGGAGGTATTGCCTTTGGTGCCGCTTTGGACTACATGAATGCCATAGGATTTGATGCCATAGCCCAATACGAACACGAGCTTTTGGAATATGCAAGCAAAGAACTTCTAGCCATAGATGGTTTGAAAATATATGGAGACACAAAGGAAAAAACAGCAGTAATTTCTTTTAATATTGAAGGTCTTCATCCTTATGATATTGGGAGTATATTGGATAAACTAGGGGTCGCTGTGAGGACAGGACATCATTGTGCCCAGCCAATCATGGATTTTTATAAAATTCCCGGTACTGTAAGGGCCAGCTTTAGTTTTTATAATACCAAGGAAGAAGTGGATATATTGGTGGCAGGCGTACGGCGGGCAAAAACAATGCTGTCATAACTTCATTTAGTTAATTTTCAATCTTTTAAATAGTTGATATGCAAAATTACTTATTGTATTTTTGCATGGAATTGTTACCATTGTACAATGGGCACAAAATTGGGATATGAGTATAAAAGAAATTCAAGAAGAGATCGTTGATGAGTTCTCTATGTTCGAGGATTGGATGCAGCGCTATGAGTATATGATAGAGCTAGGAAAATCGCTGCCTATGATCAAGGAACAGTATAAAACCGACGATAATATTATTAAGGGCTGTCAGAGTAAAGTTTGGGTACATGCAGAATTGGAAGGTGATAAATTAGTTTTTACCGCGGATAGTGATGCCATTATTACCAAAGGTATCATTGCCATTCTAATAAGGACTTTTAGCAATCAAAAACCTAAGGATATCATTGATGCCGAGACCAGATTCATAGATGAGATTGGATTAAAAGAGCATTTATCACCTACTAGGGCCAACGGTCTGGTTAGTATGATTAAACAATTGAAATTGTATGCTGTTGCATACCAAACACAATTAAATTAATTGGTCTGGCCTTCAGTAAATTGTTGGACAAATCTTTTTTACAGACCATAAACATTTAAAATAATGAGCAAAGAAATAGAAACTATAGACACACAGGAATTGGGAGAAAAGATAGTAAGGGTCCTTAAAACAATTTATGACCCCGAAATACCTGTGGACATTTATGAATTAGGCTTAATTTATGATGTTTTCGTTAATGATGAAAATGAAGTTAAAATCTTAATGACCTTAACTTCACCCAACTGTCCAGTTGCCGAGTCGCTCCCTATGGAGGTAGAGGAAAAGGTAAAGTCTATAGACGAACTAAAGGATGTTGAGGTAGAAATTACTTTTGATCCACCTTGGACTCAGGAATTAATGAGTGAAGAGGCCAAATTGGAACTAGGGATGCTATAGTTCGGGCCTCTTGACCCAACTATTAATTTGTGGAATATTTATATTACAATAATATCTGCCGATTAAATTTGATATTAAAAACCTCAAAAAATTATGTCTGAAATTATAAATCGTGTCTCCCAAAGTAAATTGGTGACCTTTAACCTAGAGGACTTATACCCTAAAGGGAATAGGATACTTATGGATATTAAGGATTGGTTGTACGAGGGTTTAATACTTCGGGAAAAGGAATTTCGGGCCCAATTGGAGGAACATGATTGGAGTGTATATAAAGGTGCATATGTGGCCTTAACCTGCTCTTCGGATGCCATTATCCCGGGTTGGGCATACATGCTTATTTCTACCAAACTGCAACCTTATGCGCAGAAAATAATTATTGGCGATTTGGAGATGTTAGAATCATCCCTTTATCAAACCATATTGGAAAATATGGACGTTTCCGAATATGTGGATAAGCCAGTAATAATCAAGGGCTGCTCCAATAAACCTGTTCCACCCAACGCCTACTTATGGGCCACGACCAAAATTCAGACTGTAGCCAAAAGTGTTATGTACGGGGAAGCTTGTTCTTCTGTACCCTTGTTTAAGGCAAAATAATGATCAATATCGTTCCTTCATTTTATCCAACATTCATTATTTTTGTTTTACTATAAACAAAACACTAACTATTATGAAGAAAATTGTACTAGCAATAGTCGCTTTGTTGGCTATGAACATTACTGTTGCCCAAACTTTGGAGGAGTTAAAGGCGGATAAAGCCAGTAAAAAAGACTCTATTGCAGCAATACAAGGAAGGGTAGACGCCATTCAGGGTAAAATTAATGCCATACCCGGTTGGAAAAAGGGCGCATTTGGAACTATTGGCGCCAGTCTCTCAGGTTTTAATAATTGGTATGCCAAAGGTGCTCCAAATTCTAGTGCTGGGAACATAGGTATTACTACCAACGCCTTTGCAAATCTTAATCAACCTAAATTTTTCTGGAGAAATTCATTGAATATAAATCTTGGGTGGGTAAAAATTGATGATAAGGATATTGACACCGATGACGATAGTTTTCGTTCAGCTACGGATGTTTTTAATATAACCTCTTTGTACGGTCAGAAATTGAGCGATAAATTCGCTATATCTACTTTGGCGGAATACAGGACTACAATTATAGACAATTTTAATGACCCAGGCTATTTGGATATTGGGGTTGGAGCAACTTGGACGCCCATCACTGATTTGGTGGTGGTTATACACCCCTTAAACTACAACTTTGTGTTTAGTTCGGGTGAGAGTGTTTTTGAATCTTCCTTGGGTGCTAAGATTGTGGCCGACTATACCAGAAAGTTGGGTAAGGTTAATTTTAAGACCAATATGTCCCTATTTCAGAGTTATAAAAGTGCTGATTATTCCAACTGGACCTGGACCAATTCTTTTGGATATACCTTATGGAAAGGTATTGGTTTAGGGTTTGAATTTGGTCTAAGAAACAATAAGCAAGAAGCATTAAATTATGCAACTGGTAATCTGGATGTGGGAGATCCAACACCTACTTTTGCATCAATCGATAATGATTTACAGACCTATTGGTTGTTTGGCCTAAACTATTCTTTCTAAAAAGCGATATCAGTACGTAAAAAAAATAAAATGGCCCCCTTAGAGGGCCATTTTTGCTAAGTAGGGTTTGTCAATTTTGGTTAAGTTATATATATTTTTAATTTCCGAGAAATTGGAATGTCGTTTTTTGAAATGCCTAAAGGTGAATCCCAAAATGTTTTTGGATATTTATCCTTTTATTGATAAGGCTAATATATCGGGAAATAAGTTTATAGATTAATATATGTTGTGTAGGGAGTGCATCATGTGGTGTACAACTCTGTTGAGGGGGTTTGCTGTTTTTAAAGTGTATTCAAGTTAATATGAATAGGCTTCACATGTTCTTGGTTGCGACAAGGAGCAACATTAATAATCTTTGGACCCTTAATAACTTGGATACATTTTGGTCGAATTTGGGATAACTAAAAATGCCCCTTTTTCAAGGGGCTTTTTTTTAGTTAAGTAGGTCTTTCCAGTAAAATTTGGTTTCTTGTCTAAAACTTTAACTTTTAGGTTAAGTGCTGATTTGGGGAAAAAGCACTTCGAATTAAGTTTTGCGTTCGATTTGGGGTTAAACACTATCACTTAAATACAATGTAAAGATAGAAGGAATGGGCAGTTATGCTTAATTTTTGTTGTGAACTCCCCCGAGAATGTTGTGAAAAAAACCAACGGTATCGTTTCTTCGACAAACGGCAATAATTTTATTCCTCTTGGATTCATTTTAGAGATTAAGAATCCTTTATAAGGACATTTAGACCTGTATAAAAAACAATATTTTATCAAAATACTCAGGAACACAGCACATTAGATTTACTTAGATTATACTGTTGTTTTAAAACCAACTATCTTTGTCCGCATTTGTTGGGCTAAAATTATGAAAAAGAGAATGTTGGAGAATAATATTGATGGTGTTGGAAGTCACCTGGAAAATCCCATTTCCTATAACCCAGAGATTCGGATTATAGCGGAGGATTATGAAATTCCACAATTGAAAAAGAAAAGAAGGATATCGGTACTCCTTCCCCATGGCTATGAGACCAGTACTAAAAGCTACCCGGTTTTATATTTACACGATGGCCAAAATCTATTTGATGGTGGTGGACCCTATGGTAACTGGGCCATAGATGAAAAGCTTTCGGACCTGTCCATAAAAGGAATGGGAGATATTATTGTGGTGGCCATAGACCATGCAGAGGAGGAAAGAGTGTTGGAGTTTTCTCCCTTCAAAGAAACCAAATGGGGTAAAGGGGACGGAAAGAAATATCTCAAGTTTTTGGTGGAGACCCTAAAGCCTGAAATCGACAAAAATTTTAGGACCTTAAAAGACAGGGAGTTTACCGGAGTTGGTGGAAGTTCTATGGGTGGACTAATAAGTATTTATGCTGGTTTAAGGTATCCTTCAGTATTTGGAAAATTGATGATTTTTTCACCTTCCCTCTGGATTACACCAAAGATTTATTTTGATGCCATAAATTTTCATCAACCTTATCCGACCGACATCTATCTATATGCCGGTGGGGATGAAAGCGTGAATATGGTGGGGAATGTAGAAAAGTTAAAGCAAATACTGGAAGAAAAAAATAAAGAGGGCACCAAGGTAAATATTGAACTCCGTATTGATCCCGATGGAAAACACGAGGAATGGTTTTGGAGCCAAGAATTTCCTACGGCTCTGGAATTCCTTTATTTTAGGAATTAAATATAAAGCACTTTTATGGTTACAATATTAACGGAAAGGAATCATTTTTCAGAAGTACTGGTTATACCCTTTGTCCAAGGTGACAATTTGGAAGCGAACATTGTTAAAATGGCTGGGGATTTAAATTTACCAGCGGAACTTTTGACCGAACAAATAAAGGCTGAAAAAAAAGAAATTTCCCTATTTTATCCTATTGATCAGAAAAATTTAAAGAAGGTATACTGTTTGGGCTTGGGAGCAAATCCCACGATAAAAGTGATTATCGATACTCTTAAGCGCTTTATGCAAATTGAAGCGCCCAAATTGCCATCAAATTTGAGCTTAGATCTGGGCAGTGGGAATTTTGACCCTGAATCTATTTCCATTTTGGCTGAGGGCGTAGTCAGTGGGCTAATATTGGGGACCTACAAAAAGGGTATGTATCAGACATTGGAAACAAAAACGCAGAAATGGAAATCCGACGAATTAAAATTGGGCTTTTGTGTGCCAGGAGGTTTTGAGGAAATTGTAAAAAAGGCAGCTATCAAGGGCAAGGCTACCGCGGAAACCCAACTTAAGATCTTAGGGTTGGTCAATGCACCAAGCAATAAACTTACCCCTAATAAATTAGCCGAAGTTGCTGTAAAATCTGGGAAGGATTTTGGTTACCATGTAGAAGTCCATGATAAAAAATCCATTGAAAAACTCGGTCTAAAAGCCCTGATGTCCGTTAGTCAGGGAAGTGAGAAACCTGCGAGATTCATTATAATGGAATATAGACCAGCTAAAAGTGGTCCGGACACTCCTACTGTGGGCTTGGTGGGCAAAGGTGTTACCTTTGACACAGGAGGCATATCTATAAAAGGATCTTCCAATATGCATTATATGAAAAGCGATATGGGAGGAGCAGCAGCTGTTTTAGGGGCCATAGAATTGACTGCCAAGCTAAAATTGCCTGTACATCTTATTGCTGTAATTCCTGCAACAGAAAATTGTGTAGATGCCAAAGCTCTAAAACCGGGAGATGTTATTGGGTCATTTGCGGGGAAATCAATTGAGATTATAGATACGGATGCAGAGGGGCGCTTAATATTGGCCGATGGAATTGCCTACTTGAATAAAAATTATCACCCAGATATAATTTTGGATGCGGCTACTTTAACGGGAAGCTGTGTACAGACCTTGGGCTATGAGGCCGGTGGATTGTTCACCAATAATGATGAATTGGCCCTTAAATTGATAAACGCAGGGGATCAAAGTGGGGAGCGTTTGTGGCGGCTACCTTTGTGGGATTCCTACGAGGGAGATATTAAATCTGATATTGCCGATGTAAAAAATTACAGTGGCAAGCCTATAGCAGGGGCCATAAGTGCTGCTAAATTTTTAGAATTTTTTACGGATAAACATCCAAAATGGGCCCACTTGGACATAGCCGGGGTGGCTTTTGGGGATGCGGAATTCTATACCCAAAAAACGGCTACCGCTTTCGGCGTAAGACTGCTGACCGATTTTATTGCTGGTTTGGTTAAATAGTTTCTGATCAATAGGGCATGGAGACATTACTTTTAAGATGCCCACTATGAAGTTTATGGGAGGTCGGATTGTTAAAATTCTTTATGGCCTGTTTAACTTTAGGTATTATTTACTTCAATATCCATTAAATATCCAATATAGGACCTAAGAGGTAATGACCTGGACAATTATAGCCCCGAAACAAGAACAAAGGATAACCCTAAAATGGATAGGCAATTTTTTCAATTGATTTTGCGGTGTATACGGGATTAATGGGTATTTTACAGCTAATAAGTTATACCTCAGGACCATGACAGGAAAAGCCGATCAAACCACCTTTTTATGTATTTCCAGTTTTTTTAAGGGAGAAGATTTTTTAAAATCCTGTAAGGCTTTAGGAAATAAGGTGTTACTTATTACCTCAAAGGGATTGGAACATAAGAACTGGCCTCGCGATTCTATTGACGAAATTTTCTACATGCAGGAAAAGCGGGAAGGGGTATGGAATATGGACGATTTAGTTTCTGGCCTGGCTTTTTTATTGCGTAATCAAAAAATAGACAGGATTGTTGCCTTGGACGATTTTGATGTGGAGAAAGCCACCTTGGTAAGGGAACATTTTAGAATTCCCGGTATGGGACAAACAACAGGTAGATATTTTAGGGATAAGTTGGCGATGAGAATGAAAGCTGCGGAGTCCAGTATTCCAGTTCCGCAATTCACACCATTATTCAACAATAGTGAAATAGATGAATATACAAAGAGGGTTCCTGCTCCATGGCTAATTAAGCCCAGATCCGAAGCCTCTGCAACAGGGATCAGAAAAATATTTTCGAACGAAGAGCTATGGACCGTTTTGGAGTCTTTGGGAGACCGGCGGCACGAGTACTTATTGGAGAAATTTGCTCCTGGGGATGTTTACCACGTTGATTCTTTATCTGTTGACGGTAAAATTGTTTTTACACAGGCTTCCCAGTATTTAAGCACCCCTATGGACGTGGCTCACGGACACGGTATTTTTAGATCTATTACCCTTAAGATGGATTCCCTGGATGCCATTGGTCTTAAGGCTATCAATGAGGAAGTATTAAAAGCCTTCGGAATGCGTTTTAGTGCCTCCCATAGCGAGTATATTAAATCTCGGGAAACCGGGAAATTCTATTTTCTGGAAACCGCCTCCCGTGTAGGGGGAGCCCATTTGGCAGAAATGGTATTCTTTGCTACCGGAATTAATTTATGGAAAGAATGGGCTGTTATCGAAGATGCTATGGCCAAGGGGAAGCCATATAAGCTACCCAAAGTAAAAAATGAATACGCAGGTATTGTAGTTTCCCTGTGCCGGTTCCAATATCCAGATCCCTCCTGCTTTACAGACCATGAAATTTGTTGGCAACTACAAAAGGATTACCATATTGGCCATATAGTAAAATCTGATTGTCAGGAGAGAGTTTTGGAATTGCTTAACGCTCATACTAGACGGATCCAAATCGACTTTCACGCAAGTACCTAATATGTCATGGGAAGAGTTTTAAAGAGGTGAAAAACTTGAATGTATCTCTAGTCCTCAAAGAACCCCACGCTGGCACCCACCCAGTCCTTATCCTTGTTAAAGCGAACCCCAACCATTTCCCCTTTGCTAATACGTACTAGATTGTTGACGACTTTGGCCTTTTTTTCACCCTTTTCCCATATCATCAACATCCTGATTTCACATTTGGCAGGTTCCGTTGGAGTCTTTATTGCAGGTGCATAGACCACTTTTTTCTGTAGGATATAGTTTTCCCTATTTTGAACGGCATCAAGATCTTGTTTGGTGACATTTATGAGTACACCCGATCCCGCAAAAGAGAACAAGGGTTTAAGCACATAGTTTTCCAAGTCCTCCGGATACTTTTCCAGTTGGTGCAAGAAATGGCAGGGAGGAACATACGGGCTGTTGATCAAAGGCATGGTGAACTTACTTATCCTAAAAAACCAATTTGGGTGCCCTATCCATTCCACATTGTATTCCTTGGTAAAATCGAATTGCCTTGGGAGATCTTCCCTTTTAAAAAGTTCATCAAAAATAACCCGATTATATATCCTGCGTACCGGAATTTTCTGGCCTTTATTATTGGTATAAAACACATTTTTCCCTTCCGTAATCAATTCGCTTATGCAAACCACTTTTATGCCCAAATGGCGGGACGTAGCCAAAAAATCTATTTGTGTGGCCTGTTTATGGGGCTCTATTTCCAAAAGAATCACATTTTCGGGAGAACAGTCGCCCACAATAATTTCCCTTAATTTCTCTACATAATCTGCAGAAGTTGTATTGTTTAAGTGATGATAGTTTGAAGGTATATTGAAGTGATTGCGATAGCCTTTGGCCATTAGCTCTTGAAAAAAATAAAGGGTCGGAAATCCTTGTACTTCCACCATTTGAGGCATAAGTTCCCCTTTCTCATCCAAACATATTCCAAAGTCCATTTGAAGAAAAGTAGTGTGTTCATCTTCCCCAGGAACGAATTGTGAGGCATCTTGAAGGGCATTTTTGGTCAGCTCCTTGAAATTTGGCTGACAGATCACATTGTTGACCTGATCGCAGGCCTCCAACAATCTTTGTTTAAGGTATTTTGGAATGAAGATAGGGGTCTCCGAAATACGAAACGGTGGTTTATGATCATAGGCGGTAGAGATACTTTCTAAAAATGCCTTGTATTTCCCATCCGTAAATGCTGCATTGTATTGCTGACGAAGATGTTCTACCATAAATACCTATATTAAGAGAGTTGCTTGGATAATCCAATTTTTTTAATAGCATTTTCAATAAATCCAGGTATTATGGAATTGTAGGTAGATTCCAATTTATCCGTATCCCTAATATGGGTCATCATGTTATTATATTTTCTTTTCCCGTAAGTGGCAATTACTTTCTCTTCGTTTTCAGGTTTTGCAAAGTGCACTTCCATACTAACCGGTTCGGCCTCGGGATGAAATTGTACTCCGACAAATTCGTTCGAAAAACGTACGGCCATAATGGCCCTTTCGTATTCCACATGCGTCCTTATTTTCTCCAATGCCAATATTTTGGCCCCTTTTTCCTCAAAAACTTTCAATCTCGGTTGTATAAGTTGCCAATCCCTCGAATCTACGGCAAAGAAAGGATCGGGTAATTTGGAGAACAACTCATCGGCCCTTCCGTTTTTGGTTTTATGGATAGGCAAGATGCCGAAAGAGGGGGATTTGCGTTTTGTAATTTCTCCTAGACCAAAATGATGACAGACCATTTGATAGGAATGACAAATAAAGAACACATATTTTTTGGGATAGTGGCCATTTTTGTTGTGTTCCCATAGTTCGTCAATGAGGGAATAATACTTTTTATCCCAAATTCCATCCCCTTCCAAAGGATTTCCTGGGCCTCCAGAAGAAATATAGATATCATAACTGGTATCGGGAACTTCATTTTTTTTCCTAACGTCAAAAAATTTGTAATCGGCCTCCTCGCTATATTTATCCAATATTTCCCTAATGCATCGCAACCCTTGATTGGGAATGCCATTATATAAATCCAGAACTGCAATCTTTTTTTTTCTATCCAACATTTTTCTTGTTCATTTAAATCCCTGCAACCGTCTCCTTCAAAATATAATCGACCACATCATTAAGGTTTTTGGTTTTTTCAAAAACGGCCAGTTGTCTGTCCGCCCCGGTCCCTTCATTTAAAATTTTATGTATTCTATTAATTTCCTCCCTACTTCCCAAGTCATCTACCACATCATCCACAAATTCGAGCAGCTCCAAAATTAATTCTTTGGTTGGTACTTCTATAGATTTTCCGAAGTCGATCATCTTGCCTTCAATCCCATATCTTGAGGCCCTCCATTTGTTTTCGTTGATCAATGCCCTTTTGTAAATAATAAAGTTGAGGTTGCTCCTTCTTAAAATATAAAGTTTGGCTACCAAGGCCTGAATCAATGCCGTTATGGTTACAGTTTCATCTATTGTTAGGGGAACATCGCAGATCCTAAATTCTATAGTCGGGTAGAAAGGGTGTACCCTTACATCCCACCATATTTTTTTTGCGTTGTCTATACACTTCGTTTGTACCAGAAGGTTAACATAGCGCTCGTATTCCCCAGCTCCGGTAAAGAAATCCGGGATGCCGGTACGTGGAAATTTATCAAAGACTTTGGTGCGGAACGATTTAAAGCCCGTATTTCTGCCTTCCCAAAAGGGGGAGTTGGTAGAAAGTGCATATATATGGGGTAAAAAATAGCGCACGGAATTGTAAATGTGTATTGCCATTTCCCTATCCTCAATGCCCACGTGAACATGTAGTCCAAAGATAAGATTGGACCTGGCGGCATCCTGTAATTCCTGAACAATTTCATCATATCGTGGATGAACCGTAATCAATTGTTTTTCCCATTCCGAGAAAGGGTGGGTACCAGCTGCGGCTATGCGAAGGTCGAGACTGGCCGCAACTTCGGATATGGTTTTTCGCAAATTGGTTACCTGCGATCGTACCTCTTTTATATCCTTGCAAATGACCGTACCAACTTCAACTACTGCCTGATGCATTTCCGCTTTTACTTGCCCTTCCAATATCTCATCAGCAATTTCTACAATTTTTTGCTCATGTGAGGTCAACTCACGGGTTTTGGGGTCTATGACCTGATATTCTTCTTCTACTCCTAATGTAAAATCCATTGGTGTCCACGTATTACAGTTTGGGCATTATCAAAACTATTTTGACTTGCTTTTGGTTGTTGTGGCCTTTTTGACCGGTTTTTTAGTT
This sequence comes from Arenibacter sp. F26102, assembly GCF_023015865.1. Classification (GTDB taxonomy): domain Bacteria; phylum Bacteroidota; class Bacteroidia; order Flavobacteriales; family Flavobacteriaceae; genus Arenibacter. The sequence goes on from NZ_JALKBC010000001.1 coordinate 220,883, forward strand.
GTCGGAGGTGCGACTTTTGCCTTTGTTACCGTTTTCGCTTTGGTCGCAGTTACTTTTACCGGAGCTTTTTTTGCTGCCGGGGTTTTTGCTGTAGGTGTTGTTGCCTTTGCGGGAGCTTTTTTTGTCTTTGCCACAGCCGGGGCCTTTTTAACCTCTGTTTTGGTGGGGTCGGGCGTAATAGCATTCTTAACAAATGTACCCCAGGTTAAATTCATCTGCCCTGGTTTATGTGCTTGGGCCCTTTTAATGGCCATATTTGCAGCTGTCTCCACGACCCAATCAAAATTATCCTGGCCAACGGAATTAATATCTGCATCCGGTGCCGGATTGCAAAAATCTATTGCATAAGGAATTCCGTCCCTGACCGCAAACTCCACGGTGTTGAAATCATAGCCTAAAGCCGCATTTAATTTTATGGTGTAGTCCTTAACGGTATCCAAAAGTTTTTTACTCAATGGGGGACCGTCATGTACATACCTTAAGTGATGGGGATTGCGGGGCTCATATTGCATAATGCGGACTTCATTGCCGCCAAGGCAATAGCAACGGAAATATTCATTAAACTCAATTTCTTCTTGCAACATCATAATAAGTTGCCCGGTTTCGCTGTGACTCTTGAAAAACTCCTCAGAATTATTCAGTTTATACACATTTTTCCATCCACCACCAGCATAAGGTTTCATATAGGCGGGAAAGCCAATATGATCAAAAATACTATCCCAGTCCAAAGGGTATTTAAGATTCCGAAAAGAATTTTCGTTGGTATCGTCCGGTCTATCCTTCGAGGGCAGAAGTACTGTTTTTGGTACTGGAACTCCGGTTTTAATGGCCAGGGCATTATTGAAAAATTTTTCATCAGCGCTCCACCAAAAAGGATTGTTTAGGACCGCTGTACCAGATATGGCAGCATTCTTTAAATATGCCCGGTAAAAGGGAACATCTTGGGAAATACGATCAATGATAACGGCATATTCGGTAGGGTCGGCCTGCTTTACCATGTCGATCATTACAGCCTCGGCCATGATCCCATTAATATTTTTTTCGTTTATTCTATCTATAAAGGCTTGAGGAAAAGTGTTTTCCTGGCCGTAGAGTATTCCAATTTTTTTCATAGTTTATGTGTTAAATTTTACATTAGCGATAAATAGTGGGGAAGCATTTCTCTCCATATGGGCCAATCGTGACTGGCGTTGGGCCTATTGTCCAACCAATGGTCGATACCTTTATTTCTTAGAATTTCTGACATTCTAAGATTGGCTCCCAAACAAATATCATGTTCGCTGGTACCCAAAATAATCTTCATATTATAGAGCTCAGGATTAGACATGTCCGGTAAATAATCAACAGGATTATTAAAATATACATTATCGTCGTAATATCCGTCCATTTGGTCCCTTATATCAAAGGCTGCGCTCATGGTAAATAGGTGGCTGACCGTTTCAGGATGTCTAAAGGCAAAATTGGCTGCTTGGTAACCTCCGAAACTACATCCGGAAACGGCCACCTTACCTATAGGGGATTCGTGCCGTACTTTGGCAACTACCTCCTCCAATATCATTTTGTCGTACCAAATGTGGTTTTTAACACGGTCTGCGGGGTGAATGGATCTATTGTACCAACTGTATTCGTCAATACTGTCCAGACAATATACCTTGACCTTACCTTGTTCTATGAACCAAGAAATAGAATCTATTAAATGAAAATCCTTGCTTTCGTAATACCTGCCCCTAGTAGTCGGGAAAATTAATAAGGGATAGCCCCAATGGCCATAAACCATCATTTCCATTTCCTTGCCCAGATTAGGGGAATACCATTTATGATAGTTCTCTTCCAAAAATGTAGTTGTTAATAGCCGGGGAAGTATCTCCTTGTCTTAAAGTTAGCCAAAATTATGACTCCAACAAATCTCTTTTTGGGAATGATCTGTACTTTACAATATGGCGTAAGGGTTGCCTATCCGTACAAGGCAGTGAAAATATTCAAAAGGTGTTGATTATCAACACCTTTTGAATTGTGCTGGGTACAGTAATAAATATCTATTAAATATAAAGTATTGAATTAAACGCCTATACAGCTTTTATTCAATACTCATCCAAATGTTCTGGATATAGGAAGTTGTTGTAGGGAAATCGTGTTATGTGAATGTCCCTAACCTCATCATAAACGCGTTTTCTAAATTCTTCCAAATTCTCCTTATTTAATGCCGAAATAAATAAAGCCCTATCACCTACTCGTCTCATCCATGTATTCTTCCATTCTTCAATAGTAAAGTGTTTGTTGGTTTTTTCCGTAATTAGATCATCGTCATCAATAGTCTTGTGTTCGTATTGATCTATCTTGTTGAAAACCATAATGGTTTTTTTGTCGGAACTTTTTATTTCGGTCAGAATTTGGTTTACAGAATCTATGTGCTCTTCGAAATTGGGATGGGAAATATCAACGACATGTAATAATAGATCCGCTTCGCGGACTTCGTCCAAGGTGCTTTTAAAACTTTCCACCAATTGCGTGGGCAATTTTCTAATAAATCCAACCGTATCACTTAATAGAAATGGAAGGTTACCAATAACCACTTTTCTAACGGTAGTGTCCAAAGTGGCGAACAACTTGTTCTCTGCAAAGACATCGCTCTTGCTGATAACGTTCATAATGGTAGATTTCCCCACATTTGTATACCCGACCAAGGCTACACGGACCAATGCTCCACGATTTCCTCTTTGGGTCTCCATCTGTTTGTCTACCTTCAACAACTTCTTCTTTAACAGCGTAATGCGATCACGAACAATACGCCTATCGGTCTCTATTTCCGTTTCACCAGGTCCACGCATTCCAATACCCCCTTTTTGTCGCTCCAAGTGAGTCCATAAACCGGTTAGTCTTGGAAGTAAATATTCATATTGGGCCAATTCTACTTGGGTACGGGCATAGCTGGTCTGTGCCCTTTGGGCAAAAATATCCAGAATAAGACTGGTACGATCTAGGATCTTACATTTCAGTTGTCTTTCTATATTCCGTTGTTGCCCAGGGGTAAGTTCGTCATCAAAAATAACGGACCCAATGTCATTGCTCTTTACATAGGCCTCGACTTCCAACATTTTACCACTTCCAATATATGTTTTGGGGTTGGGCAAGTCTATACGTTGTACAAATCGCTTACAAACCTCCCCACCGGCAGTGTAGGTGAGGAATTCAAGTTCATCTAAATATTCGGTGACCTTTTCCTCATTCTGATCCTTGTTCATTACTCCTATGAGTACCGCTTTCTCGTATTCTATGGTCTTCTTCTCTAGCATATTCATGTTTAAAGTACAAATCTAATCAATACTTGCCAAGGGATTTTTTGTATTTTGGCTTTCGGTTAAAAATTTTGGATGAATTTTTCATTTTTTAAGAAGAAATCGGTCAATACTCTTCACACAGTAGCCTTCTATAACTTGGAGAACCTATTCGACACTATAGATGATCTGGATACTTTGGACGATGACTTTACTCCTAATGGATCCAGAAAGTGGACCCCAAGGCGATATAAGAATAAACTTGCCAAACTAGCTAAAACCATAGGAGAAATTGGGCTGGAAGCGGTTGGACTTCCTCCAGTCCTAGTTGGGGTAGCTGAGGTTGAGAATGAGTCGGTAGTCCAGGATTTGTTGGCAACAGAGCCTTTAAATAAGTACAACTATCATTATGTTCATTACGACTCACCAGACGAAAGGGGAATTGATAATGCCTTGCTTTACAATAAGGATAACTTTGAAGTAATAAGCTCGGAAGCCATTCCTTTGATGGTTTATAGCCTAGCAGGGCAGCGGGATACCACAAGGGATATATTATATGTACACGGTAATCTAAATGGAGAAGAGGTACATATTTTCGTGAATCATTGGCCTTCCCGTAGGAATGGCGAGGTGGAAACGGATTACAAGCGTATTGCCGCAGCCAAAACCATAAATGAATATATGGGGCAGATCGAAGAAGGCGTGGAAAATCCCAACTACATTGTAATGGGCGATTTTAATGACGGTCCTTCATCTACAAGTATTAAAACCTTGATGAGTAGGAATAGGCTTCATAACCCAATGGAAACATTAAAGTCTCCAAATCGTGGGAGCGCCAATTACAGAAAATCCTGGAGTCTATTTGATCAAATTATAGTGTCCCATAACTTCCTCAATTACGAAAAGGGAACCCATAGTTTTTGTGAAGCCAATATTTTTGATGAAAACTTTTTAACCGAGTTCAAAGGAAAGTACAAAGGCAATCCACGTAGAACCTATGTAGGGACAAGATATATGGGTGGATTTAGTGATCATTTCCCTGTGTATGTGCAATTTAAGTACAATTCCTAAATTATTTTTTCTCAAAAGGGAACTTTTCATGTCGTTTTTTGAGCTGTTCACAACAAAACCATGCGTTTCATCGAATAAAAAGGTGCGTTAATCGATAATATTTGCTTGTTGTAGTATATTTGTAGTCCAAATCTTACTATAAACTTTATCATGGCTTACGCACACCTTACTTTGTTAAAGATTAGCAGGAGTTTACTTCCAATAGCTTTTTGCCTTGCTACCTATAGCTCGTTTGCACAAACCGACAAACAAATCCATAGCATTAAGGATAAGTACCGTAGTTCAAAATTAGGCGTGTTTACAAACGACCTAAAAAGGAATTTTGATAAAGAGAACAATACCTTGTTACAGTCCGCTAAGACCAATGGCTGGAAATTAACAGAAAGATTGGCAGATGGAAATTTCAGTGAACTTACTTCTATTGGCGACGATGGGACTCCCCTTTATTACAGTACCTTCAGTACAGAAATAAATACTGCTACTAGGGCCAATGCTCTACATGATAATGGTTTATTGGATTTAGGTATTAACGGCGAGAACATGTTGGTAGGAGTATGGGATGCCGGATCGGTTTTAACAAACCACAATGAATTTGGCAATAGGGTACAGACTTTGGATCAGAGTGAAATAGTAGATTCCCATGCCACAAGGGTTACAGGTATTTTAGTAGCTGCAGGATTGGATAAGAAATCAAAAGGAGTAGCATATAAGGCTAAAGCTGTTTCCCATGACTGGAGGAGAGATAAAATTGAAGTTGCAGAGATGGCAGCCAATGGTTTGCTATTATCGAACCACTCATACGGAATTATGTCCAATCGCGTTCCGGACTGGTATTTTGGATCCTATATCCAAGTTTCTAGGGATTGGGATAAGATTATGTACAATGCTCCTTATTACTTAATGGTGACTGCTGCCGGAAATTCTCAAAGAAATAAAGATAATGAGGCTCCAATTTTTGGTTCGGCTTCCAATGGTTTTGATTTGATGTTGGGATTTGCAACTTCCAAAAATGGTGTTACAGTTGCCGCAGCTGACATTGTAACCAATGACCAAGGTCAATTGATGAGAGCCTCTGTGGCATCCTATTCCAGTTTTGGACCTGTTGATGATGGCCGTATTAAGCCGGACATTGCCGCATATGGTACAAATATCTATACCACAGGTATCGAGAAGGACAACAGTTATGAGACCGCAAATGGAACATCGGTAGCTACACCAGGTGTAACGGGTTCCATGCTTTTGATTCAAGAATATCACGAACAAATGGAAGGTAGTTTTATGAGGGCTGCTACTTTAAAGGGATTGGTTCTGCATACTGCAGACGATGTAGACGCTCCGGGACCGGATTACAAAATGGGTTGGGGAGTTATTAATTCAAAATCCGCTGTAGAGCTAATAGCCAACAAAGGATTTTCTTCCATGATTTCGGAAGAAACCCTTTCGGAAGGTGAAACAAAGACCTATACGGTATTGGCCAATGGACAAGAACCTCTTTCAGCCTCAATTTCTTGGACAGATCCTGCTACAGGAGTGGTTAATTCAGGTACTTTAAATGATATGTCAGCGGCGTTGGTCAATGATTTGGATATTAAGATCACCAAGGACGGCAAGACTTTTTTACCATGGAAACTTAATGCGGCCAAGGCAGATTCACCGGCTGTTAACGGCGACAATAAAGTGGATCCATTTGAAAAAATAGACATTCAGAATGCCAAGGGTGAATACATTATTACTGTAACCCATAAGAACAATTTGGACCAGGGACCACAGAATTTTTCCATTATTGTTAATGGGATTGCCCTTACCGATTGCGTTCTTAGTACACCAGAGGATATTGAATTGACCACTTCTGATGAAACTGGGGTAACATTTAACTGGATGGCGAACACGGATGCACTGTTCCAGGTAGAGTACAAAAAGAAGGGTTCAGACCAATGGAATGTAGATACCACCTTTGATTCCTTTATTAGCCTACATAATTTGGTTGAGGGAACGGATTACTTTCTTAGGGTGAAGACCTATTGTTCCGAGAATATTAGTTCGGAATATAGCAATGAGTTCCACTTTACCTTCAAAGGAGCTGAAACCGAACTTATAGATTATATGGAATATGAAACCTTGACATTGGAAGTGCAGTTTTCTATTTTTCCTAACCCAGTACAGACTTCAATGACTATAAATGGGGATGTCTCCGAGGATGCCATGTATAAAATTGTTTCTCTTAACGGTACAGTGGTAAGATCGGGGAAAGCGGAACAAAAGCAAATTTATATTGCCGATCTAACTGCTGGTCTTTATGTGCTAACCGTGGCTGATCTTGAGGGTTCAAAATCGGTTAAGTTCTATAAGTCATAATTTCCAAAGGAAAAATTTGGACCTTCCTAAATTCTTTTGATTTCATTATCATCCAATAGTTCTTCATTTCGAAGACGTAAAAACACCTGGGCTGTTGTAATTACATCCAATTCGCAATATTTTACAATCCGATCCAAGTCCTTCTCTTCATAATAAACAGCTTTTACCATACTTCCGTCTATATCCTCTTTTGGAGAGGGAATGCCCAGTATATTAGCCATTAACTTAAGTGACGTATAATGCTTGTAGTCTCCAAATTTCCATAGCTCCATGGTGTCCAAATGCGCTATTTCCCATGGTTTTTTGCCAAAAAGGTCCAACTTATTGGGCAAATCTATTTTGTTGATAATCATTCGTCTGGCGATATAGGGAAAATCGAATTCTTTGCCATTGTGACCACACAGTAGATGGTGCGGTCGGTTGAAATGGGTATCCAATAAGTTTTTGAAATCTTTAAGGATCTTTGATTCTTCACCATAAAATGAAGTTACCCTAAAGTACCGGTTGTTTCCTTTAAAATTGAAATATCCAACGGAAATTGTCACAATCTTACCAAATTCTGCCCATATGCCAGCCCTGTCGTAGTATTCTTCCGCTGAGTATTCGTCTTTTCGTTGGTAGTGCGACTTATGGTCCCAAAGTTCTTTTTTGGTGTCCTCAAGCTCATTAAAATTCTCTTTTTCCGGGACGGTTTCTATGTCCAAAAAAAGTATGTGCTCCAAGTTAATTTTGTGTAACATCCCAAGTTTATTATGACGAAAATGAATTGATTATAATTATGATAAAACACGGGGAATTATAAATATACAAACAAATTTAGAACTGTCGGGCAGGGCATTTTTACAATTGGTTAGCGGCAATTTTGTGGTATGCTGGGTTGGATGTACAAGAAGGTATTAACTGACCATACGGTTGGTAGGCAACTCTGAATTACTGTTGCGGATTGGGTATACTTCGATAAAGAATACAGATATGTCGATGTAAGTCAGCAAAGCCCTAGAAATAGGCCTCTAGCGGATGATGTACCGACCGAAGGGTCTGTGAAAATTAAAAGAGGGTCTGTTGTTTTACGGGACTTTCGTGTTCCAAAAGCCATTTTTTACGATGTATTCCGCCTGCATATCCCGTTAGGGAACCATCGCTTCCAATTACTCTATGGCAGGGCACAACAATCCATAATGGATTGCGACCATTTGCGGCAGCAACGGCCCTAATGGCCTTTACATCGCCCAAGGTTTTGGACAACTCAAGGTAGGAAACAGTTTTTCCATAGGGTATTTGTTGTAGCGCTTGCCAAACCTTAATTTGAAAATCTGTTCCTTCAGGGTTAAGGGTTAAACTAAATTCGGTTCGGGAGCCTTCAAAATATTCCTCTAATTGATACACTGCATCTTCGAGCACTTCAGGAATGATATCCGATACTTTTTCTTCACTATCAAAAACGGTGATAGAGATCAAACCATTTTCATCACCTTCAATTTTTGTAATTCCCAAAGGAGTGTTTACAATTGCGGTTTCCATTACTTCTTTTTCCCTTTTTCTTGAATAATTCCCAATCTTTTAGCACGTTCATTCCAATTTGTACGTGCCAAGTGCTGTAGATCTTCCACACTATCGCTTTCGTCCATAATTTCAAGGCCCAATAAGGTCTCCAAAATGTCCTCCATGGTCACTACCCCGCTAATGGAACCATATTCATCAACAACAAGGGCAATATGCTCACTTTTGGATATAAAGGTCTCCAAAAGCTCCGGAATGGGAGTTTGTCTATTGCTTACCAGAATCTCTCTCTTAATTGATGATAAGGGGGCATTACCATTTTTCTTGATTATATGCTCCAGTATCATATACTTTAATACATATCCCGTAATGTTATCCATTTTCTTACTATATACGGGGATTCTTGAAAAAGGCATGTTTTGATTGGCATCGTAAAAATCTTTAATCGTGGTCAATTCATCCGCAATTTTTACCACAGCTCTGGGTGTCATAACGTCCTTTACCTTAATCTCGTCAAAATTTAAAAGATTGCGTATAATTGTGGATTCGGACTCCTGAAAAACACCTTCCTCATGGGCAATATCGGTCATGGCGCTAAAATCTTCCCGACTAAATACGCTGCCATGCGCGCCTTTTTTCCCGACCAATCTTGTAAAAAGCTGCAATAGCCAGAGAATTCCGGTCCAACGAAGTGCCCACACCATTATTTTTAGGGAAGTTGTAGCGGCGTGCGCCAATTGCTTCCAATAGGTAGCGCCTATGGTCTTGGGGATTATTTCCGAGGCGACCAAGATTAAAATGGTCATGATGGTAGAAACCAATCCCACCATGGCGGCTTCTGTAAATTCTATACCTAAAATGGATTTTACGGTTTTTCCATATAATTCAGCATAAGTAACCTTTGCCTGCACTCCCACTAAAATTGCCCCAACAGTGTGCGCTATAGTGTTTAAGGTGAGAATGGCAATAAGGGGCTTGTCCACATCTTTTTTCAAGGTTTCCAATTCCAGGGCGAAGGTTTTACCTTCTTTTTTCATCAGATTGATAAAGGTTTGTGGAACACTCAGTAATACCGCTTCCAGAATAGAGCATAGAAAGGATACGAGGATGGATATAACTGCATAAAATATAAGTAACCCCATAAAAAAGTATAAAATACTAATGTACTAATAAAATAAGAAATTCTTAACTCAATCGATTATGGCATCGTAAAATACTTGTTGTATCGCCGAGCGGATATTGTATTTGTATATATTACTATGGGTCCTACTAGGATATACGCGGTTGGATAGAAATATGTAAACCAATTGGGTTTGTGGATCCGCCCATACAAAGGTTCCCGTAAATCCACTATGTCCAAAACTGTCCGGACTGGCACTTGGGGCGGGATAGGAATCGGCCAGAGTAAGCTCATGGTTATTTAGATCAGGCTTATCAAATATTAAACCCCTTCTGTTTTCGTTTTCGGGATATTGAACTTTGGTAAATTCCTTCACAGTGGATTCGGATAGATACCGCTTACCACCATAACTACCATAATTCATGTACATCTGCATCATTTTCGCCAAGTCCGTTGCCGATGCGAATAGCCCGGCGTTTCCAGATACCCCGCCCAATAAGGCTGCGTTTTCGTCATGGACCCAATCTTTTGTCAGTTCATGTCTAAATAGGGTATCAATTTCCGTAGGCACTAAATTGTTAGGGTAGTTTTTGGTTTTGGGATTGAATCCCAAAGTAGTTGCACCTATAGGAGCATAAAAATTTTGGGTTAAATAGGTTTCGTAATCCGTATTGGTCAATCTTGAAATGATTTCGGGGTAAAGTAAAAAAGTAAGTCCGGAATATTTGTACTTTTTTACGTCCGATACTTTTGAACGGTTGATATGACGATAAATCTTGTTCCTAAACCTATCCTTGATATAGATGTTTTGGTATGCCCTTGTACTAAATCGGCGACTGGGTTGGTCCCTTACAAAGCGCCTTTTTATGGCCCCATTTTTTTTCATCACCTCTTGAAGGAAAATTATATAGGGAACCAATCCAGCCTGATGTGCAAAGACTTCCCTTATCGTAATCGATTTTTTATCTTTTCTTTTTTCCCATTCAGGCCATATGGAGCTGAAGGGTGCGTCCAAATTCAATTTCCCCTCATCGTGCAATTTCATTAAGGCCGGAAGTGGCCCCATTATTTTAGTGACCGATGCCAAATCGTATATATCCGTTAAACCTACCGCTTGAACGCTGTCATAGGTATGAAATCCATAGGCTTTATGAAAAATGATATTGTTATTCTTGGCCACCAAGACTTGTGCTCCCGGGAAGGCTTCTTCCGCAATGGCAAAGGCCATTATGGAGTCTACCTTGGAGTGGATGTATAAAGAATCTATTCCTACTGTGGAGGGATTGGCATAGTCAAGTAATTCTGAACTTCCTTCTTGGGAAGCTAGGAGGTGCACATTAAAAAATATACTTATCAGTATAATAATTATAGCAGAAGTATTTTTTTTCATAGAAGATGAATTACCAACCCACATATTTTGGGGGTTCAATATTATTGAGATTTAAATACACTACTAATTGGCCCCTGTGATGGGTCAAGTGATCCTGCAACAAATTTAATATCTGCAATTTAGTTTTTTTCCCGGCAAAGAATTTAACTTTTTCAGAAAGTGCAGTTGAAGGGGTGTTTTTTAGAATTGTGCTGACCCGATCAAATCCGTCAATTAGGGATAGGATGGTTTCCTCTTTTGTTAATTTGGAATTGCTATCGGTGGTATTGTTAGGTTGTTGACCACCGAAATAAGTGCTGCTTAACCATTCCATATTACTTTTTATATGTAGTAATTGATCTTGAAATCCCATCTGCCTTTCTGTAGGCTTAAAATTATATTTCTCGGCTGGCATAGCCTCTGCCATGGCCACTAAATATGTTTTGGAGTTCTCCCATTTTTCCAAAAAGGTTGGAATAGTAATGTCTTGTGACTGTACAGAAATCATAAAAAGACCAATAAGTATAAAAAGTAAGTTTTTCATATGGCTGGATGATGGGTTAAGGTTTCATAATATTCTCTTGGAAAATTATGATTGGGCAATGACCTGAACGGCACATTATCCCAATACACGAACTACATCCTTGGCAAAGTAACTGGCGATAATATTGGCACCCGCTCTTTTTATGGCGGTTAGTTGTTCCATCATTACGGCATCATGATCTAGCCAGCCTTTTTCAGCAGCGGCCTTTACCATGGCATATTCCCCTGAAACCTGATATACGGCAACGGGAACGTCCACCTCATTTTTAATCTCCCTGACTATATCCAAATAACAAAGACCTGGTTTTACCATTACAATATCCGCACCTTCATCGATATCCATCTCCGTTTCCTTAATGGCCTCAAACCTATTGGCATAATCCATTTGATAGGTTTTTTTATCGCCAAAACCTGGGGCGGAATCCAAGGCATCCCTAAAGGGGCCATAAAATGCACTTGCATATTTGGCACTATAGCTCATAATTCCAGTGTCTATGAACCCTTCATCTTCCAAGGCTTCCCGAATACTCAATATCCTGCCGTCCATCATATCGCTGGGCGCAACGAAATCGGCCCCTGCTTGGGCATGGCTTACGCTCATATTTGCCAAAACCTCTACGGTATCATCATTAATGATCTTTCCGTCCTCCACTATGCCATCATGTCCATATGAGGAGTAGGGGTCTAATGCCACATCGGTCATTACCAACATTTCCGGACAGGCATTTTTAACCGTTTTAATTGCCCTTTGCATTAAACCCTTAGGATTTATTGCTTCTTTGCCTTTATTGTCCTTTAAATGGTCTGGCACCTTAACAAAAAGAAGTACCGATTTTAGTCCCATAGCCCATAGTTCTTTGACTTCTTTTTCCAATAAGTCCAGGCTAAATCTATAGTAATTGGGCATAGATGCAATTTCTTCCTTGACTCCATTTCCTTCTACAACAAAAAGTGGTACTAAAAAATCATTAGGAGAGATAATGGTTTCCCTGACCAGTGACCTTATGGCTTCATTGGTACGGAGTCTTCTATTTCTTTTAAGTGGATACATTACTAGTTTATTTAAAAATTCAAAGATAATGGAACAAGTCCTAAATTGTATAATTGGATCAAGTTAATCCTTTTATTATTCCGCCAAGCCCAAATACATCCAGAGTCCGTTTTCCTTTACAAAGCCCGACTTTTCATGAATAACCTCGACCTTGCCGTTTTCAAAAAAGTAAGCATTAAAAGTAACGGTACCTTTTTGATCAATTATTCCTCCTTTTTCCGTATTCAAAATCTCCAGTCGGATCCAGCTTACGGATTTAGCCCAAGATTCTATGGACTTCTTTTCTTTAAGTGGCCTTGTATTAGAGTGGTGACTATCCATTAAATAGTTGCCATTGCCCAAAACGAAGGCCGAATAGCGGGAACGCATCAATTGTTCTGCTGTGGTAACCTTGGATAGGTCTTTATGTGCCCTTTCACAGCATTGGACGTAGAAATTATTGGATCCACAGGGACAATTCATGATTTTAATTATTATGGTTTTTCCATTAGTGATTGTGGTTCTATTGTCTAATCCGAATAATTCGTATCCTCTTTATTGCCCTTTTCCCGATGCTGTGCTATAATAGTTTTAAGTCGTTCCTTACGGGTTTCCTTTTCTTTTTTAAGCTTGTTTTTCTTTCTATTGAGGAGTTTGGTGTGTTTTGCCTTGTTGGCGGTATTTTTTTCTTTGCCTTTTTTACTCATAATCCTAAGTTTTTGGTTTGTTATACCCATTCCTTGGGTTTGGCAAGAATTTTCAATAAACGTTCTTCCTCACTTCCCTTTTCTGGGTGATGGTCATAGACCCATTGTACATGGGGAGGTAGGCTCATTAATATGCTTTCTATTCTGCCATTGGTCTTTAAACCAAAGAGTGTACCCTTGTCATGAACCAAGTTAAATTCTACATAACGTCCTCTTCTAATTTCTTGCCAATCCCGCTGTTCTTTCGAATAGGGTAGGTCTTTTCGTTTTTCAACAATTGGGACATAGGCCTTTAAAAAACTATTGCCTACTTCGGTTTCAAAATTGTACCAATCTTCCATGGACATCTCTGTGCTGGCTTTACAGTAATCGTAAAATAGGCCGCCAACACCCCGAGCTTCGTTCCTATGGGTATTCCAAAAATAATCGTCGCACTTTGCCTTGTACCTACTGTAGAATTCCGGATTGTGTTTGTCACAGGCGTTTTTGCATATTGTATGAAAGTGCTTGGCATCCTCATCAAAAAGATAGTAAGGGGTTAGGTCTTGTCCCCCACCAAACCATTGATCAACCAATTTACCTTCCTTGTTATACATCTCGAAATAGCGCCAATTGGCATGTACCGTGGGAACCATGGGATTCTTTGGGTGGATAACTAGGCTGAGACCACAGGCAAAAAAATCGGCGTCCTTAACGCCAAAATAATTTTGCATGCTTTGAGGCAAGGCTCCGTGTACTGCAGAAATGTTAACACCGCCCTTTTCAAAAACAGCCCCATTTTCTATAACCCTTGATCGGCCACCGCCACCTTCAGGTCGGTCCCAAATGTCTTCCCTGAACTTGGCTTCACCGTCTACTGCTTCCAATTTGGCAGTAATCCTATCCTGTAGTTGTTGAATGTATGCGTAAAATTTATCTTTCATGTTTCTTTTTCTTTTCACTTTTTAGACATAGACCTGCAAGGTTTTAAAAACCTTGCAGGTCTTGTGCGTCCTGTTGGTTACCAATCCTGCAAGGTCTTCCCCACCTTGTAGGTTTTGTTCCGTTGCCATTAATAAATCATATTTTCGGTTTGCAACCCTCAGACCTACAAGGTTTTTAAAACCTTGCAGGTCTTGCCAGTCGTTCAACTTTGCAGGTCAAGAATCCCAGTTCAAATTGTCATGACCTAAACTTCTTTTTTGCTCATGCAAATATTCAAAATTCCCTTGATTCTCAAAAAGATTTATTACCTCTTCCTTTGCTATTGGCACTGAATCGGTGCTGTTCTCAATGGAAATAGTGGTCTGATAAGATGAATATTTGTATGTTTTAAACTCTCTGGTGATACCATGACTTTCCGGGTTTGTATTGATATAGATTATCAGGTTTCTCAAATAATTGGTATCGCCAATTTTAATCCTTCTAAAATGTTTTTCAAAAAGACTGCCCGTTCTGTGGTGCATTTTATTGAATGCTTTAGCATAGGCGTTGAAAAGATTTGAAATTGATTGGGTAACTATTTTTTCTTCTTCAATGACCTGGATTGCAATATGATAATGGTTGTCCATTAAACAATATGCGAGAATAGAAACTTTGTTGGACAAATACTTATTAATCAACTTTAGAAAGTAGTTTTTGTTTTCGTTGGATTTAAATATTAGGTCACCGTTTATTCCCCGGTTGTAAATATGATAGTAATGGTCTTTTTGGAGTTTTTCGAGTTTCATTTTTTTTCTTGTTTTAGACCTACTAGGTTTTGGAAACCTTGCAGGTCCTCTCAATCACTTAACCTTGCAGGTCTTGTGCTGCGTCCTGTTGGTTACCTATCCTGCAAGGTCTTCCCGACCTTGTAGGTATTGTTCCTTTGCTATCGGCCATTCCCTATGTATGCTTCATGTTTTTAGACCTACTAGGTTTTGGAAACCTTGCAGGTCCTCTCAATCACTTAACCTTGCAGGTCTTGTGCTGCGCCCTGTTGGTTAACTATCCTGCAAGGTCTTCACGACCTTGTAGGTATTGTTCTTTTGCTATCGGCCATTCCCTATGTATGCTTCATGTTTTAGACCTACAAGGTTTTGGAAACCTTGCAGGTCCTCTCAATCACTTAACCTTGCAGGTCTTGTGCTGCGTCCTGTTGGTTACCAATCCTGCAAGGTCTTCCCGACCTTGTAGGTATTGTTTCATTGCTATCGGCCATTCCCTATGTATGTTTCATGTTTTTAGACCTACAAGGTTTTGGGAACCTTGCAGGTCCTCTCAATCACTTAACCTTGCAGGTCTTGTGCTGCGTCCTGTTGATTGCCTATCCTGCAAGGTCTTCCCGACCTTGTAGGTATTGTTCTTTTGCTATCGGCCATTCCCTAGGTATGCTTCATGTTTTTAGACCTACAAGGTTTTGGAAACCTTGCAGGTCTTGCCAGTTGCTCAACCTTGCAGGTCTCGGGTCATCCAATTTCTTTTTCCGCTTCCAAAAGTTCTACCGTCCTTATGGTTGCAGCGGTAACCGATAGCGGTAGCACTAGGATTACACCAATTACCGGAATAAAAAGAAAGAACATAAAGACAATTCCGTTGCCTAAAGCAATGCCCTTGTTCTTGCGAACAAAATTGAGACTTTCGGCGTATTTAAAATGACGCTCCAAAGTATAATCCATATTGCCAAACCCAGCATAATAGGCCTGTATTAAAAATATAAGCATAGTTGAAACAATTCCGATAACCGGGATTAGACCGATTAATAGAATAGGGATGGTCAACAAAATTTCCATAATCAAGTTTCTTAGGTTGATACGGATTCCACGCCATAGTTGTTCCCCGAAAGTAGTATCTCTATGTTTTTCTGCCGTGTTTCCTACTAGGTGGGTTTCTATTTTTTCTGAAACTGGGCTCATAAAAGGCGCGGAGAGTGCCATGACAATATGTTTGTACAAGATAAAACCAAACACTAAAATTAGAAAACCGCCAAAGATTTCACTGATCAGGTTTGCCGTTTGCTTTCCCCAGTCCCAAGTCCACCATTGTGAAAGAAATCCGCCAATATTGTCGGATAGCCCATAAGCAGAGGTGAAAATTATTATCGCTATTACTACACTGATCAATATGGGAATGAAAAAATATCGCCAAAGCCCCAATTGGGAAATGATTTTAAAGGTGCCAAAATAGGCTTTAATACCGCTCAGTATATGTTTGGTCATACTATAGGTTTTGCGTAAGCGATTGTAGTGACATCCTTTTATTTTTATTTATAGGAATGCTGCTAGGGGCGCAATTTTAGTGTTTTGATCCGTGCCCCGAAATAATGCTTTCTTAAAAATAAAAGATATAACGGAAAGCGTGACCCTTTTTTTCTACCTTTTAGAAAAAAAGGGATACGCCCTTCTAATTTTGTCTGTACTCCTTTACCGCATCTATAAAGGCCTTGGCGTTGTCCAATGGAACATTGGGCAAAATACCATGACCTAGATTTACAACATATTTATCCTTGCCGAATTCATTGATCATTTGAGTTACCATTTTTTTGATTACTGCTGGAGGAGAAAGCAATCTTGCCGGGTCAAAATTGCCCTGTAGGGTTATATTACCTCCTGAAAGGTAACGTGCATTGCGTGCGGAACAAGTCCAGTCAACTCCAAGGGCAGCGGCTCCTGATTTGGCCATATCGCCCAAGGCGAACCAACATCCTTTGCCAAAAACTATTACGGGAGCCTCGTCCTTAAGGGCATCTATAATCTGTTGTATATATTGGAATGAAAATTCCTGGTAATCCACTGGTGACAACATTCCTCCCCAAGAATCGAATACCTGTACGGCATCCACGCCGGCATTAACCTTTGCTTTTAGGTAGGCAATGGTTGTGTCGGTGATTTTTTGCAGTAGCTGATGCGCCGCAACTGGATTGGTAAAACAGAATTCCTTGGCCTTGTCAAAGGTTTTACTACCCTGGCCTTGTACAACATAGCATAAAATGGTCCAAGGTGAGCCGGCAAATCCGATCAAAGGGATATCATTGTTCAAGAGTTCCTTTGTCGCTTTTATGGCCTGCATTACATAATCCAATTCCACGTTGACATCAGGGACAATAACTTGGTCCACGCCTTTCTGGTCCGTTACCGGATTTGGCAAATAAGGGCCAAAATTAGGTTTCATCTGTACCTCTATGTTCATCGCTTGGGGGATCACCAAAATATCGCTGAACAAAATAGCGGCATCCATGCCGTAGCGGCGTATGGGCTGAACCGTAATTTCACTGGCCAATTCCGGAGTGCGACAACGGGTAAAGAAGTCGTACTTATCGCGAATGGCCATAAATTCCGGAAGATATCTTCCTGCCTGGCGCATCATCCAAACTGGTGGGCGCTCTACGGTTTCTCCTTTTAATGCTCTTAAGAATAAATCGTTTTTAATGCTCATAATATTTTGGTGTTCTTCTTGCCTACCCATTTTTATACTGTCCCTTGATTGTATGCCAATATGGGAAAATTGTTGCGTATGGCGGTTTAATTGTTTTTTATTTTTAAAGTCTCTATAGCCCTTTCCAAGACACTTTCTATCGTTGGTTTTTCGGCAATTATAATATTTTTGGTGTGTTTTTCTGCTTCCAAGGCGGTGGTAGTACCAATGCAAAAAGCAACACTATTCTTTAAATTATTCCTAGCTACAAAGCTTTCAACGCCGCTGGGACTAAAAAACAGAATACCATCAAAAACGGTGTCAAAGGTAAGATGGTTTGGGGTATTTTGATATACGGTCTGCTCCTTAAATACAACCTTGTGATTTGTTAGATAGGAGGGAATTTCATTCCGACGTTTATCACCACACAAAAATAAAAATGTTTCCTTTGGGTGCTTATTTATCAAAATTTCGGCCAATTCTGCTCCATAATTAGTCATTTCCAAGACATTAATTCCATTTTTCTCTAAAACCGACTTTGTTTTTTCACCCACACAAAAAGCAGAATAGGAATTTTTTTTAACGTTTTGGGGACCTATTATTTTTAGAAAAGCCTTTACGGTATTTTGGCTGGTAAATATGATATTTTTGAAAACAGGGTCTATTTTGGGTTTTAAGTATTCAATATTGATGGCATCATAGTCTTCTACTTTAATATTGGCATTGGTCAGAATTGCTTTTTGATGGGATGTTAAGATTTTTGTAGAAAGAACGGTCATGTTCATGTTACTATGGTTTGTAATTCCCAAGCTGGGGTCATGCCAATTCCTTTTTTATCTCCACCATCAATTCCTTGCCACCATTGTCCAATATTTCTTGGGCACACAACTTGCCAAAGTTGATATATTCATTGGCGGGAATAGACTTTTTAACCATTAATTTCTGTTTGCCATCCAGGGAAAGCAGTACACCTTCAAAAAGGAGGTTGTCTTGTTCTATTTTTGCCAAGGCCCCTATTGGGGCTGTGCAGCCCCCTTCCAAAATTTGCAGGAACTCCCTTTCTACAAGGGTGCAAATATCTGTGGTGAAATCGTTTAGTTTGCGAACGGCCTCTGTTGAAAAGGTGTCATTTTCCATGCTAACTACAACCATGGCCCCTTGTGCCGGTGCGGGCACCATCCAATCCAAGTCTATGTGGTTAGGTGGCAGTACCTCAATACGTTCCAAACCTGCCTTGGCAAAGATGGCTCCGTTCCAAGGATTGTCCTGAAGTTTTTGAAGACGGGTGTTTACGTTCCCCCGTATATCCACAACCTTATGAGATGGGTATTTATTCAACCATTGTGCCTGTCTTCGTAAGCTTCCGGTGGCAATGGTACCGTTGGATTTTAAAAAATCCAAATCTTTGTATACTAATATATCATTGGTATTTGCCCTTGGGAGTACCGCACTCTGTACAATTCCCTTGGGAAGACGGGTAGGTACGTCTTTCATGGAATGCACGGCGATATCAACGGTGCCGTTGATCATTGCAATGTCCAATGTTTTGGTAAATATTCCGGTTATGCCAAGTTCGTACAATGGCTTATCCAAAAGTAGGTCTCCGGTAGATTTTACTGAAATTATTTCGGTATTAAAGCCTAAAGCCTCTAATTGGTCCTGAACGGTGTGGGCTTGCCAGAGTGCCAACTGACTATCACGGGTACCAATTCGTATTGTTTTACTCATCTAGGCTCCAATTCTAGTTGAAAAACTCGTTGTATAAGCTCTAAACTGGTATCGGAATCTATTTCGGTGTCTTTAAGATGATTGGCAAATTGTTTGGTGATTTTCTGAATGATGCGTTCCGAGATAATATCGGCTTGAACAGAATTGAAATCGCTTATCTTTTTGCTTTGGAAGTCCAATTCCTCATCCTTCATAGTCTTTAATTTTTTCTTTAAAGCCTTGATGACCGGGGCAAATTTCCTGGTTTCCAACCATTTAATAAATTCTTCCTTTACTTCCTCAATAATCACTTCTGCCCGGGGTACGGATTCTTTTCTTTTTTCCAACGTATCATCGGTCATTTGGGAAAGGTGATCTAGATGAATTACAGTTACATTATCCAAATCCGATACATCGTCCGATACATTTTTGGGAATGGACAGGTCCAAGATCAACAAAGGTTTCTTAGTGTAGATCAATTCCTTTGAAATGGTGGGCGATTGGGCACCCGTGGCCACAATAAGGACGTCCGTATTGCGAATTTCTGTCTGCAGGTCCCCGTAGTTCTTAACTATTAAATTAAATTTACCAGCTATTCGCTCCGCCTTATCCTTGGTACGGTTTATTAAGGTGATATGCGAATTTTTAGTATGCTTAATCAGGTTCTCACAGGTATTTCTGCCAATTTTCCCGGTACCGAACAACAGAATATTTTTTTCTGAAATATCGGGGATTGTATTTATGATGTATTGTACCGAGGCAAAAGCAACTGATGTAGCACCAGAAGAAATATCGGTTTCGTTTTTTATTCTTTTACTGGCTTGGATTACGGAATTGCACAAACGCTCCAAGAAAGGGTTGGCAATGTTTTGTTTTTTGGATCGATTGAAACTTTGTCTTAATTGACTAATAATTTCGAAATCGCCCAAAATTTGGCTGTCCAAACCTGTGCCCATCCTAAAAAGATGGTTTATTGCGTCGTTATTCTTATACACATAGGCCACCTCTTGGAATTCCTCCACGGTGCCCTGCGTATTATCGCATAATAATTTTATAAGTTCAAAGGGATGTTTGGCAAACCCATGCAATTCGGTACGGTTACAGGTAGAAGTCACCAATAGTCCGTCTACCCCAATCAGTTTAGCCTGTTCCAATAGTCGGTCTATGGCATTTTCATCCATGCTAAATTTACCACGCACTTCGGCATCGGCCTTTTTGTAGTTAAGGCCTATGGTATATAACGAACTATGTTTGGAAATGTGATAATCTTTCATATGTACTCTTGAGAGCGCCACAAATTTAGGGGCATCAGCCAAATAAAAATAACGCTAGAGGAACAATAAGTATCGTTTGTGGTTTTTTAACGCTATTTTATATATCAAAACGCTTGAAATACTATATTTTAGCAGTGTTAAGGGGAATTACACTTCGGTTAATTTAGAATGTTTCTAAATAGGTAAATTTAATATAAAGTCGACATGGAGGAAGAAAATATCGCTCAAGGGTCTTTTGAGGAAGTATTGATTGAAGATGGTTTCTATGTATTAAAAATTCAGAACGATAGTATTTATAACCAGACGGTTACGCGTGAGATCGATAGTTCTTTTATACAGTTTCATTTCTGTTTGAAGGGCGGAGCCAAGTTTATTTTTAATGAAGGACGATATGCCTTGGAAGTCACGGAAGATAATTCCCTCTTGTTGTACAATACCCAGGTAGACCTACCACTTAATCTTGTTCTAAATGCCAATTCTTGGATGGTCTCTATTGTAATGACCATTCGTAAGTTCCACTCTTTATTTTCGAAGGAGGCCGACTATATTCCTTTTTTGAGTTCGGACAATAAGGATAAGAAATATTATTCACAGGAAGCCGTATCCCCTGCGATAGCGGTTGTTTTGAGTCAGGTAATGAATTATAACCTACATCGTTCCATTAAGGAGTTGTATATAAAGGGAAAGGTTTACGAGCTAATTTCACTTTATTTCAATAAAAGTCAGGATGCCGATGTGGAGCAATGCCCTTTTTTGGTGGATGAGGACAATGTTAAGCGAATTAGGAAAGCCAAGGAAATAATTATTTCCAGAATGGCGGAACCACCCAGCTTACATGATCTTTCCGAAGAAATTGGACTTAGTCTAAAAAAATTGAAAGAAGGCTTCAAGCAAATCTATGGGGATTCCGTGTATAGTTTTTTATTTGATTACAAAATGGAATATGCCCGCAAAATGTTGGAATCCGGGAAGCATAATGTAAACGAGGTGGGGCTAAAGGTGGGCTATAGTACTTCCAGTCACTTTATTGCAGCCTTTAAGAAAAAGTATAGCACCACACCTAAAAAATATCTGATGTCTTTGGCCAACGGATAGGTTACTTATTTAAGAATTATATGGCTCCCTGGTCTATTTTACTCGTTTATGGTTTATCCAAGCTATTCTCTACCTTTTGGCTCATTAGGGTTATGGTAAGGGAGTCTATTCAAGGTTTCGGGAATTTAATTTTTAACAAGTAGGGGTATTATTGTGAAAACTGTAAGTAATTTTGGAAATATTAGTAAATTTTGTGTTTTGTTACTGTAAATTTTGGATATTTAGAAATTCTAATTTGAAAATCAATAATTTTTATGAGCTTATATAAATGTACTATTACATTAATAGCACTAGTTTTTGTGGTTGGTTGTGGCAGTACTAGGATTCAGGAAGAGGTTACCATAAACCCGAATTTACATACTAAGCCAGTACAAATCCCGGAAAAAATAATATCGGCCAATACATTGGCCAAGGATCGAGTGTTGGTGTTTACCAAAACCAACGGATTTCGTCATAAGTCTATAGAAAAGGGGGTTGCTACTTTCGTAAAATTGGGTGTGGCCAATAATTTTGCCGTTACCCATACTGAGGATTCACTTCAGTTTAATAGCGATAATCTTAAGAAGTTTAAACTGGTGGTATTTTTAAGTACTACCATGGATGTATTGGGAGATGAGCAGCAGACAGCTTTTGAGAAATACATTCAAAATGGAGGAAGTTTTATGGGGGTGCATGCTGCGGCTGATACAGAATATGAATGGCCATGGTACGGCAAATTGGTCGGGGCCTATTTTTTAAGTCACCCCAAACAACAAACGGCCACAATAGACGTGGTGGACCATAACCATCCTGCTACCAAACATTTGGCCAATATATGGACCCATTTTGATGAATGGTACAATTACAAAAATATAAATCCGGATGTTCATGTGCTCATGAAGATGGACGAAAGTTCCTATGAAGGGGGTAAAAATGGAGACAACCACCCCATTGCATGGTACCATGAGTATGACGGAGGTAGAGCCTTCTATACAGGCTTGGGACATACTGATGAGGCCTTTGACGATCTTAACTTTCGTCAACATTTGGTCGGAGGAATCGAATATTGTTTGAAGAGAAAATAACTCTCAGGCAAATACAGCACAAAGTTTAATACCAATGCTTTGTAATTTTTAATAACCACCAACTTTTGCCTTAGTCCTGCAAGGTTTAATTGACACCGAATTAACCAACCTAAAATTCATTTTAGTGTGTCTGTAACAACCTCGCAGGACTTTTTTTGTTTTAGATTGTAATGAAACCTGTCCAATGTTGGTGCCGAACCAGGCAAACGGATTCAATGGCAGGCAAATAATTAAGCTTAATTGCTAGTTTGATTACTTGTATCAACTTCCAATCGAACAATAATTAGTCTGAACACCCTAATAATTTAATCCATTTTACACAGTCCAATTAGACCGGGTAGTCGTTTTTCCCTATAATTTTTCATCTTAACTGTAAAATATATGTATTTCATAGATCTTCTTCTGTTTTATATCCAAGTTATATGGTTCACTTCGGCCCGTTTTAAAACGAAAACCAACCATACGGTTTAATTCCTTGTTTTGAAAGGATAATCCAAAACTACTTTGCCAATGGAATAAAAGTGCGGAACAAAGAAGTAATTTTTATTTGTTTTCGGTGGTTTTGGGAAAATGAACCTCCACCTTATCGTGCATGGTATATAATCTAAAGAGGTTTCCATCCGGGACGAGGATGCCACTGGATCTGTTCTCTTCCATTATTGGATTCTTGGGGTATTTTTTCCAATGTACCAAGTCTTTTGAGGCAGCCACATTGGTGGACCAAAGACTCCAGTCTTCGAAAGGGGTGCCATGGTAATAAGCATAATACCATCCTTTGTATTTAATGATCTGGTTTACGGCCACACCATATTGATCATACTCTTCAGGCCCCATTGTTATTACAGGTTCATCCTGTACATTGGTCCATACTTTAAGATCGTTGGAAGTGGCGAGCCATATGCCCAAGTCATTTCGCTCATAGAACAAATACCAAGTGTCGTTTTCCCGCCAAACAGTTGGTGTGCCATAGGGTCCTTTGCTCAAAGGAGAGCCGTTGGCATTACGCATGTCTAGGGAGCCATGGTCTGTCCAATGTATACGATCGGTGGAAGATAGTCTATGGGCCACGTCGTTTTTCCCTTCGGCAAACATGTGATAGGTATCGTCTACCTTTATTACCATCATGTCCTCCGTCCAACTTTTATTAAAAACTGGGTTGTCCGGATAAGGGGTCCAGGTAATCCCATCCGGCGAGGTGGCATAACCTAAGGAGAGGGGCTCCTTTTCCGAGCGGAAGCCTGTATACCACATATGGTAGGTATCCCCTTCTTTTAAAATATATCCCCTTTCCCTAATTTTTTGATCCCAGGAATCCGGGCCAGAACCGGTAAAAACAGGATTTTCTGTTGGGGTTTGAAAATGGACCAATTCGGCAGGGAAGGGCACTGAGTCTCTAATATCTTTAACACTTAGCTGATTTTCCTTTATATTTTCCTTGGGTTTTTGATTGTCTTTGCAAGCCAGAATAGGAACAATAAGGGTGGCAAACAGAATGAAGCGTAATTTCATATGGCAGTTATTGGGATAATTTGGATTAAAAAAACAGGAAGATAATAATTCCTTTTCACCTAATGCCCGTTAGCCTTCAAAATAAGAATCAATAAAATTTTTCATCCTCTAGTGTAAGGGATAGCAGTGAAAAGGCCACAGGCAGAAAACCAAGGACTTGCAGTGCATTACCCGGCCCGTTGGGATACACCAAAATATTATGACTTAGGGTTAAGATTATGGCAGTTTTTGATAGAATCTGCTAGAAGATGCAGTTTCAGTTTTGTTATCTTGCTGTTGGTTATAACCCCTGAATTCTTGGGTATCTCGGCCGTGTTTTGGCAATGGCAATATGTCAGTGATTATTGATGCCGCTTGAAGTTGGAGTATAGGCCTCAAATAGTTTTTGTTTCCAAACAAGTAAGAGCTATAAATCAAATAAAATGAAATTAATCCCTTTATTGTGCTTCCTGTTTTTAATAAGTTTTGTCATGGCGCAGCGTCCGGCACAAGGGCCTATGTCCAAAAAGCGGTTTAATCCGGAGAAAATGGGATATAAATTGGTATGGGAAGACGAATTTAAGGGGAAGACATTGGATACCACCAAATGGGCCGTAAGAGGTATAGGTCCTAGGGCTATTGCCTATGTTTCCGAAGAGGCGGTTAAAGTGGAAAAGGGATATCTAAAATTATATGCTCTTAAAAAGGGTGATTCCCTGTTGGGTTCAGCTGTGGGTACCCAAGGGAAGTTTATGTCCAAATATGGTTATTACGAATGTAGGGCCAAGTTACAGAAGTCAGAGGGGGTTTGGGCAGCCTTTTGGTTGCAGTCACCCGGAATTAGTAAAGGGGAGGATCCTGCCAAATTTGGGGCCGAAATAGATGTGATGGAATTTTTTAAAAAATTGGGAACCGATATAGTGTCCCACAATGTGCATTGGGCCTACGGACGCAACCAGCAATCTACCAAGGGTATGCAGAGTTATCGCCGGGGGGTAAGTTTGGGATTTCACACCTTTGGACTGGAATGGTTTCCGGATAAATATATTTTTTATGTAGATGGCTATAAGTATTATGAGGTCACTACCGGTATTTCAAATGTTGAGGAATATATGATCTTGAGTATGGAATATCCGAGTAAAAAGGAAGAGATATTTAAAACCATTTTCCCCGATGTTTTTATGGTCGACTTTGTTAAGGTTTATCAAAAGAAGGAAGGCTATTAAGTATGACCAAATATGTTTAATTAAATTTGTAAATTATCATAACCCTAAGTTTTTAATAATAAAGAATAAACAAGAACCCATGAAAATAGCCCTACTACAAGAGTCAGACGTAAACCCTGACATGGAGCAACAATTGGCCGGATTGTTCCGCCAGTTGAATGCCGACATAAAGCAAATAGACCTTAAACAGGTGCTTGATCCAGAGAACCCCATATGTCTAGTATATTGCAAGGATGGCAGTAGGGTTTTGGGAATGGCCTTAATGTGTACCTATACTGTTATATCCGGCATCAAAGGTTGGGTTGAGGATGTGGTTGTGGATGTAGAGCACAGGGGCCAAGGTATTGGCAGGAAGCTTATGGAAAAATTGGTGACCGTGGGGAAGGAAAAAGGCCTTACCGAAATCCTTCTTTTTAGTGCCGACAAGAGAATTGAGGCTATTAATCTGTATAAGAGTTTAGGCTTTAAGGAAAAAGAAAGTCGTATTTATGTCCTTAAAACCGATTCTTTGATAAAGAAGGACTAAGATCATAGGATAACAAAGAAAAGACCATTGCACTTATTAGGGCCGCAATAGGTAATGTGAATATCCAGGAAAGAACAATATTGCGGATTGCTTTTGTGTCCGACTTTTTGGGTACTCTGCTATTTCCAAAAATTGAGCCTACAGAGACATGGGTCGTAGAAATGGGCGGTCCATGTATACTTGCCGTTTTTACCAAAAGACCTTTAATAAGGTTTGCCGTAAATCCTTGCCCATGATTCAATGGCGTTATTTCTTTACTTACGGCATGGCCTACTTTTTTCGTGTTCAATAGCCTCCAATTGCCATCGCAATGGCCAGGGTTACCATGTCCGATTCTATGGATAGGTTGTTTTTTCAATGAGCAAACCTACCAATTTAGGTTATGTCGTTAAAACCTCTATGCAGATCATGCAGTATAGCTGACAATTGCACTTCTAGAATATAAGCCGAAAATAAATTACAATAATTATATCTATTTTTTATAAACTTTTCATTTACAGACGGTCAGGGTTTTAAAATAGGGTTAAAATTGTAGTAGTATTTGAGAAAATCTCGGAGATATGGCCTATTATTATGTTATATATTGCTATATCCCTAAGGCGGTTATAACTGGGGCTATAATATTGATATTGTTTTGGCTCCGGTTAAGGAAGATTTTTTGATGAATATAATTGACAATGTAATAATCAATAATTATGAAAAAAGAAAAACTTAAAAAGTCTGTCGATTCACGCAGATCATTTATCAAAAAAGGTGCCATGGCTTCCTCTATCTTTTTCGTGCCTAGGCATGTACTTGGAGGTGTTGGTTATACGGCTCCCAGTGACCGATTAAATATTGCGGCCATTGGCGCTGGAGGTAAAGGTGCCAGTGACATCCGCAATGCCTCTGTGGGTGGAAGGGAAAAGGTAGTAGCCTTATGCGATGTGGATTTCTCGGGGTCTGCCAAGAAATCCGTGGAACTATTTCCTAAAGCAAAGCTTTATGCCGATTTCAGGGAGATGTTGGATAAGGAAAAGGGTATTGATGCTGTTACTATTTCCACCCCTGATCATGTTCACGGACCGGCAGCGGCCTATGCTATGGAGCGAGGGATTAATGTATATGTCCAGAAACCAATGACCCATAATATACGGGAGGCAAGAATGCTGACCGAAATGGCAAGAAGTAAAAAAATCGTAACCCAAATGGGGAACCAAGGAGGTTCCAATCCATTATTGGGCATGGTTCAAAAATGGGTAGATTCCGGGGACCTTGGTAAAATATCAAAAGTACAAGTATGGACCAATAGGCCAGTTTGGCCACAGGGAGGAGCATTTCCTAAACCAGATCCAAGTGCCAAACCAAAAGACCTTAATTGGGACCTATGGTTGGGGCCATCGGAATTTAAGCCATACACCCCTAATTTGCATCCATTTGGATGGAGAGGATGGTGGGAATACGGTACAGGGGCTTTGGGAGATGTAGGATGTCACCTAATCGATATTCCTTTTAGAACTTTGGGGCTAAAGTATCCAACAGATGCTGAATGTAGTGTAGGCGCGGTTTATACCGATATGTGGAATGCTGATTATCATCCTGAAGGATGTCCGGCTTCTTCATTTATAACTTTGCATTTTGGAGCTACGGAAAAGAGTCAGTCACCAATAGAAATGACCTGGAGTGATGGTGGGATTAGACCTGCACATCCAGAAATTATACCTGCCGATCACGAAATTGGTGGTAATGGAAGCCAGAATGGGGTTTTGATCATAGGAGAAAAGGGGATTATCTCTACCAATATTAATGATAGTTCCTCCTTGATGCCAAAATTGTATATGAATGATGGCTCAACGGATTTCGGTCCGGAAGTAGAGCCTAATGATGAGCCGGAATATGGACATCAACGACTTTGGGTAGAAGCCTGTAAGGCTGGCTTTGGCAGTAAAGAACACCTTGGACTAACATCCTCTTTTGATTATGCCGGGCCTATGACAGAAACTGTACTTATGGGGAACTTGGCCATTCGCAGCTATTTGTTGCAAAGAGAAAACGAAAAAGGTAAGATGGAGTTCTTTGCCCGTAAAAAATTGCTTTGGGACGGAGAGAACATGCGCATTACCAACCTTGAGGAGGCAAACCAGTTTGTAACCAGAAATTACAGACCAGGCTTTGTAGTATAAGTTGGAATAACACGGAATTAAACACCCTTAAAACCTTATCAGTTGTGGTTTTAAGGGTGTTCTGTTTTTATTAATTAACTAAAATTTATAATCCGCATTAGAATTAAGGGCTTAGACGGCTTTAGGTATTTTGCTATATTTGGCGCTTAAAAAAGAATAACTATGAAGAATACACTTTTTGCTTTGGCCCTAGTGCTTTTTATTTCTTGTAATAACGATAAGAAAACCGAGGAGGATATTGATTATGTTGCCAAGAACGAGACGGATATCCAAGCTTATGTTGAGGAGAACGACTTAACCGCCGTACGGAGTAATTCAGGGCTTTATTACGTAATTGAAGAAGAAGGGACGGGAACACAGGCAGTGTCCAGTTCCAATGTAACGGTGGCTTATAAAGGGTATTTTCTTAATGGATCGGTCTTCGATCAAAGTGATGCAGAGGGAATTACTTTTGGCTTAAATCAAGTAATAGCAGGATGGACAGAGGGTATTACATATTTTAAGGAAGGTGGTAACGGAATACTTTTGGTACCTGCCCATTTAGGATATGGCAGTAGGGATTATAATGGGATTCCTGGTGGATCTGTACTTATTTTTGAGGTCTCTTTGATTGCAGTAAACTAGAAGGTAATCCATTATTTTTCAGTTTACCTGGGTATTTGCCCAAGTGTAGGAATATACATAAAAACCAACCGATAGGTTGGTTTTTGTTTTTTGTGGATTATTGTTTTTTAATGGGGCATGGTAGTTAAATACATATTTAATCGGTGAAATGCTCACTTGGCGTTTGAAAACGGCATAAATTTTAGTCATACCGACTGATCAGTTTGTGATTGTGCTATAAATTTTGTCTTCTAGCTGACACCGATACATGCCTAAAGGTATAAATTTTGTGAGTCTCGATGATGGGCCATAGGCTCCGCATATTTTGACTAACATCAAATTTTGGACTTTAATGATTTTGGTAAAATTTTATTCCGATTTGCCTTCTATACCTTGGGTGGACTTATATTAATTGGAAATTATAAAAGGCGAAATACGGCAAAGGCTAATAGACTTCCCTGCAAAACATTGGATCTCGGATTTGCCGTATTGCCTGATCAATACCCATCTTAATTAGGTTGGCCTTTTAAAATTACTTTGTCCTTAATCAACTTGTCCCTATATTTAAAGATTCTAGTAATCATTGGACGGCGTTGGCCTCCCTATCTAACAAGTTGGCGGAATAGTGAAGCTTAAACGTAGAAGAAAACTCATTACTTACCTAAATATATTGGACCAGCCAATTCGGTTCAATCCTTTTGTATTCAGTCGCACCTTTTTATTATGGGCCTTCCTCGGTTTATTAGGGGGCTTGATTGCTGGCTTATATTGGATTGTCCTGGAATTCTTGACCCACAAAATGGCATTTTTTACAGGTTGGCAGGTAATCCCCCTTATGTCTATCGCTGGTTTATTGGCCGGTTTGGTGATTCATTTTATTGGTGATCCTGGTGAAATCCACCTCATCGTAAACAACATTCGTTTTAATAAGGGCAAGTTAGATCCCAAGAACAACCCATCCATGATATTATCATCCTTGCTTTGTGTAGCCTCGGGAGGTAGTCTGGGGCCAGAAGCCCCTTTGGTTCAAGTTACCGGGTCAACTGGTAGTTGGCTTGGAAAAATATTTCGGTTAAAGGGCGAAGAATTACGTTCCTTGAGTATAGCAGGCATGGCATCGGGTTTTACGGCCTTGTTTGGCGCCCCATTGGGAGGCAGTTTATTCTCACTGGAAATTCTGCATCATAAACATGCTGTAGAATACTATAAGGCCATAATTCCTGCCTTGGTAGCCAGTAGTTTTAGTTACGTGGTTTTCGCTTTGGTCATTCATTTGGGTATTGGTCCCGTTTGGAATTTATCCGAATACGAATACTCAGGAGTGTTCGATTTCCTCTATGCCGTAATTTTTGCCGTGGGCGGAACTCTTGTGGCTTGGGGATTTATTTACTGCACAAAATGCTTTAAATTGATTTTTGAAAAACGACCGATTCCTATTTATTTAAAAACTTTGATCGGTGGATTCCTTTTAGGAATTATAGCTTATTATTTTCCATTGACGAGATATTTTGGCCATCATGAAATTAATGAACTGCTTACACAGGATTTATCACTTAATGCACTTGTAGCGATCTTGGTTTTTAAAATCGTTGCTATTGCCATTACGGTTACCTCTGGTTGGCGCGGTGGTTTTATTATACCCTTATTTTTTGTTGGAGTTACTTTAGGAATGATACTGTCTATTATATTCCCTTCCATAAACCCAATTTTGGCTATAATTAGTTGTATGGCAGCCATAAATGCCTGTGTCACTAGAACACCTATGAGCACTACTATTCTTTTAGCTACTTTGACCGGGTTTGGGTATTTTATCCCTATTCTTTTTGCCAGTCTAACGGGATATTTTTTAGCTCCAAAAATACCTTTTATAGGTTCACAATTGGAATAATTAATTTAGTGATTGCGTAAAATGGGATTAAATATAGAGCCACGAATTGAACGGATATCGATAAAAAAATTAATAGGAAACCGAATGGTCATGAGCTTATCTGAAGATAGGACCAAGGAACTATGGCAGGGATTTATGACCAGAAGAAAGGAAATTGGGAATTCGATCACCACCGATTTGATAAGTATGCAGGTATATGATCGTCTGTTGAGTTTTACGGAATTCAATGATACCACCCAATTTGAAAAGTGGGCCGTTGTTGAGGTGGAGGATTATAAGGACTTGCCCAATGGAATGGAAACCTATACCTTGTTGGGAGGATTATACGCAGTTTTTATTCATAAGGGTTTGCCAAGTGACTTTCCAAAAACGGCTCAGTATATTTATGGAGTTTGGTTACCGCATTCGGACTATGAATTGGATCATAGGGAACATTTTGAAGTGCTAGGCGATAAATACAGGAATAATGATCCTAGTTCGGAAGAGGAGATCTGGGTACCCATTAAAAGAAAAATTAAAAGTAAGGTTATATGAGAACGAAGTCGATTATTGGTTTTTTGACAATTATTTTTCTGATTCAGTTTGCTAATGCACAGGAGGATGATAATATCAAATGGTGGAACCCAGCGAACGACAAATCTTTGGTCGTTGAAGGGCAAGCTTGGCCAGATAAAGTGGCTTCAAGATATCACAGAATGCCAAAGCAGGCCGAGGGAATAGTTCGGGCTGCTGTTTGGAACCTATCCAAACATTCAGCAGGCCTCTCTCTCAGGTTTAGAAGTGATGCCAAATCTATTGCCGTACGCTACAAGGTGAAAGGAAATCATGCCATGCCCCATATGCCGGCAACTGGGGTTAGCGGGGTGGATTTATATGCCAAGACCAGTGATGGGGATTGGAGATGGTATAGAGGAAAGTATTCTTTTGCCGATACCATACAATATCGCTATTCCAATATAGACCCAAAAGAGAAATACCATACGAAGGGTAGGGAGTATCAATTGTATTTGCCTTTGTACAATGAGGTGGAGTGGTTGGAAATTGGAGTGCCAGAGGATGCTGTTTTGGAGCCTTTGCCAATAAGAGGAGAGAAACCTGTGGTAGTTTATGGCACCTCCATTGCACATGGGGCCTGCGCCTCTCGCCCAGGAATGGCATGGACCTCTATCTTGGGAAGAAAATTGGATAGACCACTTATTAATTTAGCCTTTTCGGGAAATGGTAGAATGGAGGAAGAGGTAATTAATTTTATTACTGAAATTGATGCCAAACTATATGTGTTGGATTGTTTGCCCAATTTGGGTGCCACCAAAGATCGTTCGTTGGACGAGGTACGGCAACTTCTTATTTCCGGGGTGAAACAGATAAGGACAAAGCGTCCCTCAGCGCCAATTTTGTTGGTGGAGCACGACGGATATTCTGATGGTGCCGTAGACAGTGAGCGTTTTAAAACTTATACAGATTTAAATAGAATGGCCAAGGAGGCATTTATCCAATTGCAGGACGAGGGTGTAAAGGATATTTTTCTATTGACCAAGGAAGAACTGAATCTGTCTATGGAGAGTTTTGTAGATGGTACCCATCCCACCGATTTGGGGATGATGGAATATGCCGTGGCTTATGAAAAGAAAGTACGCCAAATAATAAAGGAACCCATAGGCACCCTTTCTACGACGATTCCCGTAACCCAAGCCAGGGAGCCTGAAATGTATCCTTGGGAGGGTCGTCATCAGGAGTTATTGAGAATGAATCGGGAAACTGGTCCCAAAATATGTTTTTTCGGAAATAGCATAACCCATTATTGGGGCGGTAGCCCAAAAGCCTCGTTAAGCAATGGAGCCGATTCTTGGAAAACCTTTTTGGAGGATTTACAGATTAGGAATTTTGGTTTTGGTTGGGATAGAGTGGAGAACGTCCTCTGGAGAATATATCACGATGAATTGGATGGGTTTGAAGCTGAGCAAATAGTCCTGATGATCGGCACCAACAATGAACATCTTAATACGGATGATGAGATTCTCAGTGGATTGGAAATGGTGATCAACGCCGTAAAGGCAAGACAACCTAAAGCGAGACTGTTATTGCTGGGGTTGTTTCCAAGGGTAGACAAAGAGGAGCGTATGCGCAACCTAAATACTGAAATAGCTGCATTGGCGACCTCAAAAAATGTGGATTATGCCGATATTGGTGTGGTGCTCTTGGATAAGGACAATAAAATTGATGATAGTCTTTTTTCGGATGGTTTGCACCCCAATGCAAAAGGTTACCGAAAAGTGGGCAAAAAGCTAAATTTAGTCCTTCATGAAGGCACGAAATAGAAACCACTAAAGCGAAATTGTCCTACCTCTAGGCTAGTTTCCTATTATTTGAATTATGCCAGTGGGTTTAAGGGCATGACCATACCATTCAACAAATTCCAGTTCTAGGCCAAAAGTTCATAGACTTATAAGGGGCGTGCCACCATAATCCCCGTATTACTTTTAATGCCCTTTAGGTATTCGGTAAGGGGTAGTTTGGAGACTTCTACCTCCATGGATCCGGTTGAAGCATGTAAAAGGTGTATTCTGCCATCAGATTCCCGACTGGCAATACCGGTGTGAGTAATATCAAGTCCTTTTATGGAAGTGGTTAGGGCTATAATGTCACCAGATTGAATCAAATGCTCATTCGCTTTGATCTGGTCCTGAGGAAGGATACAGATGGACTGCGATTTCAGAAATTGCTCTGAAGCCTGTATTTTCTCATAGTTATCGGCATCTTTTAGAAAAGGGTAAAGTTCCCGATGTGTACTCATAAAATTAATGGCCTTAGTGCTTTCCACACCTCCTATTTGCGAGGTCATGTCCTTTAATAGGCCCTTATGCTCATTGTTGGCAATCCATTCTGAAAAATAATGCAGCCGTGAGGAATAACCATTGAGCTGGCCATCCTTATACCGAATGGTTTCTAAGTGGTCGATAAAGCTATCAAAGTCCTTTTCGTTATTTTGTACCATTAGACTGAAAGCCAAAACATTCTCCACAAAGGTAGTGCAGTCCAACCCCTGAAAGTTAATGACCAAGGATTCAGTTTCTCCTATTTCCAAAGTTTTGGCCACATAGGGAATTCCGATAAAGGTTTTGCCCACTGCAACCATGGTTCTTCCAATATCCTGAGTTTTAAGATCGGAAATTGTCCTTATTTTGGAGTTAAAGGCTTCCCTGTCCTGAGGAGAACAAACTAGATTCTGGGCAGATCCATGGAAAGTAAAACATAGAAAAAATAGAATATAGAGTAAATTTTTCATTGAATTAATATTAAATATTTAGTTTATTCTAATGTATCTATATAGTTATAAATAAGATAAATATAATTTTTTAATACTTCTAGGTATTAATATATATTTTTCAGTTGGCCGAGTTTAGGTTTAGATTCAATTATTGCTCTTAACGG
Source organism: Arenibacter sp. F26102 (assembly GCF_023015865.1). GTDB lineage: Bacteria > Bacteroidota > Bacteroidia > Flavobacteriales > Flavobacteriaceae > Arenibacter. The sequence goes on from NZ_JALKBC010000001.1 coordinate 254,689, forward strand.
CCTGGTTAAACTTGCACAAGGTTCTTGGGGGAATATTTACATATAAATAATAGTTTACGGGCAAACATTCAAAACTTGCTATAATTCATTAATGATTTTTTACCTATCCCAATCACTGAGCTTTGAGCTAAAGAGGTGAATCATTATTTTAGTAACAATGTATTCAATATTTAATGCATAAATCCTGAATATGCGGAAGGGTTGTTCACTATGGCGCGTTGTCTATCCTTCAAATTATACTCTTCGGTAGTTAATTCCAATACTTCTTCCTCGGTACTAATGTCTGTAATGTTAAAGCCTTTGTTTATATAGTAAGGTTTGGATTCAATATGATTCGTTTTTTTGAATGCTAATAAATACATTTTTAAATTGTTACCATACTTGTCTTTATCCTTTACTTTAAAAAAGTATCCGTGGTAATCGTTATTGGGATAATACAATTTTTGATCCTTGATATATTCAATGGTGTATTGCTCAGGATTTAATTCCAAGTTGTTATATAGTATCGATTCCGCTATGGCTTGTTGATTTCTGTAGTTGGCGGGGAAATAATTTAATTTGCCAATTTGCTGTAATTTTTCGAATAGTGTTAATCGAGTTTCAGGGTTTTCAGCAAGGGAAATTATTAAACTTGTCGGTATTTTATTTTCACCATTCAAAGGATTTTCTTCGTTTTTAAGCAATAATGCAATAAATGACGTTTGAATTTCAGGGTCTTCTACCATCGATAGACGTCGGAAGAATGCAGCTACCTCAATTTCTTTAATAAACGGATAAAGCAGTATGGCATAGTTTTCCAGAATGTCGTAATTATTGTCGGTGGTGGTGGGTGATTCGTCTGTTAATTGATCCATGGAAAGGGCAAGCTGTCTCTTTAGTTGGATCTTGGCATCATTTAAAATTTGATTCTTATACTTTTTGTATCTCTTTGGTTTTATCAATCCCCGGGCTTTAAGTTTGGCGAGAATGGAGAAGATTGGGGATTTATATTCTTCTATAGCACTGTAGTCGAAAATCTCTGGGAACAATTTATTGGCAAGGGGTAGGCTATCCAAATAAGGTTGGAAGATGTTTTGGATTTCCTGTTTACTTGACACCAAGGGTAGGTCGGTAGACATTAGCCGTAGGAGCAATCCTAAGGAGCTTTCATTTTGTTTTCTGCTGATGGCCTGTAAAATCTTTGTTTGTGCCTTGGAGTTGTTGTAGGATTTGGTATAGTAGGTCTCAAAGAACCTCGTTGCATCCACATCCTGCATTTGTGCTAATTTTTGAATTAAATGTGCTTGTAAATATTTTTGGTTGTCCTTAAAGTTGAACTCGGATATATAATATTTCAGGGAATCCTCGTGTTTTTTGTAAAACTGCACAAATGGATAGCCATCAAGTACAATACTATCATTCTGTCTGATGGCCTTAAAGAAATCGGCTGTTTTATCGCTTAAAATGGAGGAACCAATTATGGTATCATAAGGGGAGAAGTTCTTGAAGAAATCATTGACAAACTTACTTGGAGGTAAAACGGTGTCTATAAGTGCTTTTACTTCGTACAGCAAACCGGCTTTAACAATGTTTTTGATCATTATTCCCCTAGTGCTACCAGTATCCACCAAGGTTAGGTTCATCTCGTGATATTTGTTGTTGTATGGTGGCCTATGCTCCCGAATAATGTTAAATGTATTTTGACGGTATAATTTTCTCCTAAGGCTCCATACCGAATCAATATTGGGAAACATTAGAAAATCATGGGCCTTATTAACAGTTACAAGTACAGCCTCGTTATTATTATTTTGATAGACGGATTTCTTGGTATATGCGCTATAAGGTTTTGGTTTTTTGTGACGTTCGTAATAATTATTACTGTTTTCAACAAACTTGGGGGGGTCAATAGGACTGACTGTTGAAAAAAACAAAGCGGTATCCTGCACTTTATTAAACTCTTCGGTATAATTTTGTTGCTTCACCTTAAAGGAATCGAAAAATTGATTGGCATCCGAACTATCTTTGGCTACACTACCTAAGAGGTAGTAGTTGTTGTTCTTGATAATCGTCTTTAAATACAACTTTTGTAATCCGCTAGGTCCAAAGTTGGCTGAAGAGGTTAAACTCTGATTGAAATATGGCCCATATTGAGGTTTCAACTTAAGATCTTCAAAAAATCGGGTTTGAATTTGTTTCAGTTCAAAGGTGTCCTCTTCAATAAAATTAAAATCGTTTAAGGTTGCCTTTTTTAGAAAGTAATAGGACGAGGTTTGTGGGTCCACTCCCTCAATAAACCTATTGCCTTTCCTTTTTCGATTGGTAAAATTGTAGATAGAAGGCATTTCTACTTCAAAATCATCGAATTGGGAAAAAAGTACCGTTCGTTTTTTTTCTAATGAACTAAAACTGATGCTGTTAAATATAGTGTCGGAATGCTTAACTACATAATCGCCGTGTCCGCTCATTTTAAAAATCAGTATTTCCAAGGGTGTAATATAGATATGGTATCGTTGAAAATCGCCATTCTTCAACTGATTTTTAATATCCATACCAGGGTACTTACCGTTTTCAATCTTGGTCTTTTCCAGGATTTTTCCGGGGATATTCTCGAACAAAAGTTTATCCACATCTTCCAAGGTGTAGGAGTAGTCATTTTTCAAATAGGAAAAAGTGGGGATACGGTTCACCATAAGATAGCTGCCGTTGGCCAAATCTGGAGATACGTAGGTAGTATTGGTGTATTCAGCTATGGGGTAAAGCTTGTTGGGTAGGAGAATACTAAAAAGGGCATCATCCGGAGTTCTTGAGTAATATTCATTGTTTAGGATTTTGGTTTCCAAGGAATCTTTTAAAGCCCTTCCTTTATATGAAAATCGGGAAGTAAGGGCCTTGACTACGTATCCCTTGTTTCTCAGTAGTTGTATTACCCCATTTTTTCCAGGGAGGTGGGCCGCCCCAATACCGGTAAACACTTTTGCTGTTTGCATTAGGGAATCCATCCTAAGCACCATATTTTTATTACGTGCATAGAGCATATTTTGTAAATAATGCTCTGTATACATGGCCTGGTCAAGGGAATCTATAAGATTTATATTGCGTTCCCTATAGGCGTCCTGCAAAAGTGACATTACCTCCTGCGTCTGCATTTTTTTCTGTAGCCATTCATCAGGTTTGGGTTTCATGGCATTCATGTTGGCCCTGCCCACCAAAGCGCTGGATTCTTCCAGATCTTCCAAGGCCACTATAGGTTTGGAAAACTTTTTACCCGCCTGATAAATATACATGTCCAAATAGGTTTCCTCCTCAAAGTTTTGGGAGGTTTCATTGGTGCGGTAGAGAATATTGTTCACTAAGCGATCATCCAGGGAGAGGTAGGAGGACACTATTTCCTTGGTAGGGTTTTTAATGGCAAAGGGGTATATATAAAAGCCCTTGGTAATAAAGCCGGCTCCATATCCAACTCCACCGCTACGCATTTTTCCATAGTCTTCCAGCCAACTGTCCGGATCGGATTCCAAGGCCACTATTTCACTTTTGTCCAAAGCTTCGTAAAAAACGTCGTCCAATCTGAAAGCAATTTTTTGACTTACATGCATGGTACCGTACAAATAAGACGATTGCTGTAGATTATTGCCGGATATCTCCCATAAAAGACTGTTCTCTTCCTGGGCAGAAGTGCCATAGGACAAGAATAGTAGAAGAAAACCTAAGCAAAAGCGCATACCGAGTCCAAATTTTTGTTAAAAATGCTTCAAAAATATATAGGAATAAAGGCTTGGGGCATAATTAACGTTTTATTTGTATTAAAGCCACATTTTTCATGCCAATCCATGGAGAATGCCCACTACTTTTTAGTAGCGTTGGGTTCCGCTTTGTCGGCTAGGTATAAACGGGTATGTGGTAAGCTTTCTGGATAATGTTCTTGTAAAAAACCAATCAGTTTTTCCCGTACCAATACCCTTAGATCCCAAGCGGTGGGGGAGTCAACGGCACTCATTAGCGCTCTAATCTCAACACTCTGGGCTTTGGCATCCGTTACCTGAAGCACATTTACTTTTCCATCCCATAGATCCGTGGAGGACAATATCCTGGTGAGTTCCTCCCTAAGCTTATCGAAGGGAACGCGATAATCTGTATGAATAAAAACAGTTCCCAATATATCTGCGGATGTTTTGGTCCAATTTTGAAACGGTTTTTCTATAAAATAGGTGGTCGGGACTATAAGTCTCCTTTTATCCCAAATATTGATTACTACATAAGTCAAGGTAATCTCCTCAATGCGTCCCCACTCACCCTCAACAATCACCACATCATCAAACTTAATGGGTTGGGTGATGGCAATCTGAATTCCGGCCAAGATGCTGCCAATTAGTTTCTGGGCGGAGAAACCTATGATTATACCCGCTACCCCGGCAGAAGCAAAAAGACTTAGACCAATCTCCCGGATGCTATCAAAACTCATTAGGGCGGCGCCCAGGGCCAAAACCGCCACCACTACGATGAAAATGCGCTCTAGAATATTGAATTGGGTGTATATTTTTCGAGCCTTAAGATTGTCGGATGTTTTTACATCATAGTTTTTGATAATCAATTTTTTGGCAACCTTTAAGGCTACTAAAATCAACCAAGTGATGGAAAATATGATAAGAAGGGTGCTGGTCTTTTTTATGACAAAACTAAAATCGTTTAAATATAATAGGGTATGAAGTGATTTTGAACGGATCAAGAAAGAAAGGAACAAGATGAAAAGTGGTAGACTCACTTTTTTCATGGCATCCTTGGGAATCAGATATTTTGGATTGCTTCCCAATTTTCGAAGGGTAAAATAAGTGACTATGTAAAGAACGGCCAAAAGAACAAACGTACCCATAGCATAAATGAGGGTCTGGTTGTCTACGTTTTTTAAAATATTTCCCATCTAGATAGAATTTTTATTCAATGTTATCCGTAACATACTAAAATCTATGCAATATATAGATTTTGAAACCCTTAATCCTATGTACTTATACATCTTTGATGTAGGCAAGGCAGACCAAAAGCCCCGAACACTGGTGGTAAAGGGTTTCATAAATTAAATACTAATTGGTATTAAAAAACGACCTAATTTATTTTTGTACTAAAATTAGTCTTATCTATTCCAGTATAAAGAAACTATTTAATGGATTTAAATTATAGTTACACTGCATGTGTTATTTTTGCTGTTCAAGTAAATTAATACAAAAGGAATAATGAAAGGAGTTTTGTTGGTAAACCTAGGTTCCCCGGATAGTCCCACACCCAAGGATGTTAAACCTTATTTGGACGAATTTTTAATGGATGAAAGGGTTATTGATGTTCCCCGGTGGTTAAGGAATATTATTGTACGGGGGATTATTTTACAAACAAGACCCAAGAAATCCGCCGAGGCCTACAAAAAGATATGGTGGGAAGAGGGATCTCCCTTAGTTGTAATTTCCGAACGCTTTGCGGACAAGGTAAACGAACAAAGTGAAATTCCGGTCGCATTGGGAATGCGTTATGGTAGTATGACCATTAAAAAAGCCCTTGATCAGCTTCATAAAAAAGGAGTGGATGAGGTACTGTTGGTTCCTTTATATCCGCATTATGCCATGTCTTCATATGAAACGGTTGTGGTAAAGACCATGGAGGTACGGGAGGAATTTTTCCCCAAAATGGAAATTACGACACTTCCGGCGTTTTATAAAAATACGGACTATATCGAAGTACTTTCAAAAAGTATTGCTGAGGGATTGAAAGGTTTTGAATATGACCATATTTTATTTTCCTACCACGGTATTCCCGAAAGACATATTAGAAAGTCAGACCCTACAAAATTCCATTGCAAGATAGATGACAACTGTTGTAAGACCAATTCGGTGGCGCACCATACCTGCTATCGCCATCAGTGTTACGAGATGACAGAAAAAGTAAAGGAAAACCTTGGTCTTTCCAATGATAAGGTGAGTCTTTCCTTTCAGTCCAGATTGCCCAACGATCCTTGGTTAAAACCTTATACCGACTTTGAGTTCGAGCGTTTTGGAAAAGAGGGCATTAAGCGATTGGCGGTAATTACTCCTGCCTTTGTCGCAGATTGTCTGGAAACTTTGGAGGAAATAGCCATGGAAGGAAAACATCAGTTTCAAGAAGCAGGAGGGGAGGACTATAAGCATATACCATGCCTAAACGCCAATGAAGCCTGGGTGAGCTTAATGGTTAAATGGATCGGAGACTGGGAGACTAAGGAAACACTTCCAGTGTAATGGCCAAGGTTTCATCAGAACAGTTGGGCAGCGAGCCTATTGGTAAATTGCTGGTAAAACAAGCAGTTCCGGCCTCTATAGGTATTTTAGTCATGTCTTTGAACGTTCTGGTAGATTCTATTTTTGTGGGTAACTGGATAGGCTCTATTGCCATAGCCGCAATAAATGTAGTGCTTCCGGTATCCTTTTTTATAGCAGCTTTAGGAATGGCCATCGGCATTGGGGGTTCCAGCATTATTTCCCGCGCCTTGGGCGAAAATAATAGGGAAAAGGCACTAAGAACCTTTGGAAATCAAATTGCCCTAACACTTCTGGTTACCATAGTTATGGTAATATTGGGGCTGTATTATGTAAATAGCCTTATTCCTGCCTTTGGGGGCAAGGGGGATATTTTTGGACCGGCCAAAATATATTATACCATTGTTTTGTACGGTGTGCCGTTTTTGGCCCTTTGTATGATGGGAAATACGGTGATTAGGGCGGAAGGCAAGCCTAGATTTGCCATGAACGCTATGATCATTCCCTCGGTAGGAAATCTGTTGATGGATTATATCTTCATCTATGTCTTTGACTGGGGAATGGAAGGGGCAGCTTGGGCAACAACCATTGGGTATTTTCTTTGTTTTGCCTATATCCTTTATTTTTTTCTTTCCAAAAATTCCGAGCTTAAATTGAAATGGTCCCATTTTGGACTGGACCGACCTATTCTGAGGGAAATAGGGGCCTTGGGTTTTGTTACCTTGTCCAGGCAGGCCGTAATAAGTTTAATCTATTTATTGATGAACAATATCCTCTTTGGATTGGGAGGAGAGGCAATGATTGCTGTCTATGCCATTATTGCCCGGATGCTAATGTTTGCCTTTTTCCCTGTTTTTGGGGTAACTCAGGGATTTCTGCCTATCGCAGGCTTTAATTACGGAGCCAAAAAATACCAAAGGGTACGGGAATCGATAAATACCGCAATCCTTTATGCTGCAGGCTTGGCTTTTATAGTGTTTGTGGGGCTCATGATTTTCCCGGCGGAGATTGCAGCCTTGTTCTTGAGTAATCGGGCCGATATGTCCACAGACGAATTGGCCATGAATACCTTTGTATTGGAACATACCCCCTCGGCAATGCGCTGGGTCTTTGCGGCAACTCCGATTATTGCGGTTCAATTGATCGGTGCGGCCTATTTTCAGGCCATCGGTAAAGCTGTACCGGCACTATTGTTGACCTTAAGCCGACAGGGATTCTTTTTTATACCGCTCATTCTAATTTTACCAAACTACTTGGGAGAATTGGGAGTATGGATTTCATTTCCCATTGCAGATGTCCTTGCCACGCTTGTTACAGGTTATTTTTTAAGGAAAGAGGTGAGGGCGACCTTGGTGAAGAAGCCATGGTAATAAAGGCTATAAGAAATTTACATCTTGTAATGGATTTGGCGGATAATTACAAAGCAGCCATTTTATAATCCGATTTTTAAGTAATTCAATGCTTAAAAAAGGGGTTGGTTTTCCTATTGCTATATCCGTGGAATAGTATCACCGATAAAAGGACAGCAATACAAGCCAGAGCCGTATATGCTAGGATTTCCAGACTGTCCTGATGTCTAATATAGATTGCGAAAAGTGCCCAAACCCCAACCGCGGCAAATTCGCGCATGCTTCTTTTGTAAATGATGACCAAATTTATCAAAGTGGCAACGACCATGAGAATAATGGTCCATTGCACTTCGGTTAGAAATGCACCGTTCCAACCTATTTTAGTTAGATAAAGTGCAATATTGGCTATAGTAGCAACGGTAATCCATCCACTGTAAAGACAAATGGGCCACCAGGAAAAGGCTATTATTTCCTTAGGAGCATCCCATCGTTCCATATTCGTATTAATAATGATTTTTAGCAGGGAGATTAGGATTCCGGCAATGATAATAACGGTTAAGCCCATATAATCATATGCAAAGGTAATGACCCATGTGGCATTCAAGACATTGGCAAGTGCAAACCAATATCCGGTCTGTTCTATGTAAGCAAGTTCTTTCCTATCAAAAAAAACAACTTTGATTTGATAAAGGGCATAGGCCAATAAGCCTAGAAAAATGAGGCCCCAAATGGCAAATGCATAACCGGCGGGAGTGAAAAGATTTGTGTACCGCTGACTTAACTCCCCTATAGTGGTATCGTTAATGCGGACGGCTTGTGAAATATAATTTACGGCAATGACCAAAACCACTGAGAGTAGGTTTATAACAGATAGTTTTCTTTGCATTTACCTAAATTACGTAACTTTTCCAGGGAATTAGTTCCTTATTCTAAAAAAAATAGGTCATTCCAAATAAATCTTAATAATCTTGCAAGGCGTATTGTATTTTTTTCGTCGAGAAATACGCAAGACATTTTCCGAAAGACAATGAGTTTAGGAGATTTCATAATCGGCCTGGCCTCCTGTATTAAGGGTATAAACCAGTACGGATACCAAAGATTAGTTTTTCAGAAAACGGTCTACTATCTTTACGGAACAAGAGCTATTAAATGACCGACTATTACAATTATATTAAAGCCTTACACCTCATTTTTGTGGTTACCTGGTTTGCTGGATTGTTTTATGTGCCTCGATTGTTTATCTATCATATTGAGGCAGATCAAAGACCGTCGCCTGAAAGGGAGATCCTAACCCATCAATTGAAGTTGATGACCAAGCGTTTATGGTTTATCATTACCTGGCCTTCCGCCATTTTGGCCACATTGTTCGCTATTTGGTTACTGGTATTATATCCAGCTTGGTTGCAACAACCGTGGATGCATATAAAACTCACCTTTGTGGTGTTGCTTTTTGTCTACCACCTAAAAAATCATCAGATTTATAAACAATTGCAGCGTGATGAGGTAAAATATACTTCCAGGTTTATGCGCATTTGGAATGAGGGAGCCACGCTGATATTGTTCGCGGTGGTCTTTTTGGTTATTTTAAAGGGTACTTTTAATTGGATTTTTGGTGTTGTCGGAATTATTGTGCTGGGAGTGTTGCTAATGCTGGGCATTAGACTTTATAAGCGGATCCGCGACAAAAATCCGGAAGCTTAGGTGCCATTTGACCCTTCGTTGCTGTTAATTTTGGCGTGATAATTGTTACCTTTAAAAACTAAATTAGATTTCAGTTGCTCACAAACTTTTCCTTGCGTTCCCGGATTTTTATCTCCATGATTTTTTGGGTGGTGATTGCATTTGTATTGATTGCAGCAGTTACCGTGTACCAGTACAGTGAGCAGAATAGGGATTACCATACTGAACGTATGGAACGTAAAGAGGAACAGATAAAGCAAAGTATAGATTTAGTACTTCAAAAGACTACCTATCCTGTAACTACGGAAAATTTGGGGCATATTTTTAAGGATGAAATATATGAGATTGCCCTGGTACAGAATATTAATTTTAATATTTACGATCTGCAGGGCCAATTAATTAAAAGTTCTAGGCCCAAATTTGAAATAGATTCCATTTCCACCTGTTTGGATGCCGAAGTGTTGAATAAATTGGCTACCATGCCCTCCAAAAGGTATGTAGAACAAAAATCGGCCGCTGGATATAATTATCAGGCTTCCTATACCTACATAAGCGACAAAAGATTTAAACATATCGGTATTTTAAACCTGCCTTATTTTGAGGACAATTCATTTAACGACAAGGAATTAAAGGAAATACTGTTAAGGCTAACAGGCGCTTATCTTCTGTTGATGCTATTGGCCATTGGCCTTGCCTATTTTATTTCCAAATACATTACCAGATCCTTGCAGACCATTTCGGACAGATTAAATCAGACAGATTTGACCAAACGGAACGAAAAAATTATTGTGGAGAATCCGAGTGAGGAAATTGGCAAATTGATTACCTCTTATAACGAAATGATCGATGAGCTGGAGGTAAGTGCAGCAAAATTGGCAAAAGGGGAGCGGGAGCAAGCATGGCGAGAAATGGCAAAACAGGTGGCACATGAGATTAAAAACCCCCTTACACCCATGCGCCTGAGCGTACAGAATTTTGAACGTAGATTCGACCCCAAGGATCCGGATATTGTGAAAAAAGTTTCAGAATATTCAAAAACACTGATTCAGCAAATTGATACTATGAGTAGTATCGCCTCGGCATTTTCCAACTTTGCCAATATGCCAGCCCAGCAGAACGAGACTTTAAATGTGGTGAAGATTGTAAAGATGGCTGTGGATATTTTTGATGAAAACTATATTCACTTTTCGTCCGACGAAGAGGAAATAATAGCCAAATTAGATCGGACCCAATTAATTAGGGTAGTTACCAATCTTGTTAAAAACGCCACCCAGGCCATCGTGAAAGTTGAGTCTCCTTATATAATGGTAACCGTTTCCCAAGACGGTGATTTTGTAAAAATCACCGTCGAAGATAATGGTCTTGGGATACCCTTGGAAGTAAGGGAGAAGGTTTTTGAACCCAAATTCACTACCAAGAGCAGTGGAATGGGTCTTGGGTTAGGGATGGTGAAAAATATTGTGGAAAACTATAAAGGCACGATCAATTTTACATCGGAGATCAACAAAGGAACCGTGTTTACCGTCCGGTTTCCTATTGCCAAGGCAGGAGTAAATTCAATTGGCCCGAATGCATAATAAAGTAGATACTGGATGTTTTATAATACAAGGTTTAACTTAATCTTAAAGCAATGCAATACGAAAATTTACTAATTAATTCAGAAGCAAATGTAGCCATCATCACCATTAATAGGCCAACAAAGTTGAATGCACTTAATAAGGCAACTATAAAAGAGCTGCACTTTGCCTTTAAAGGCTTGGAAAAGGATAAAAATGTAAAGGTGATAATTTTAACGGGAAGCGGTGAAAAAGCATTTGTGGCCGGAGCCGATATTTCCGAGTTCGCCAATTTTTCAGAGAAAGAAGGTGGGAAACTGGCATCAAAAGGTCAAAAACAGTTGTTCGATTTTGTAGAAAATCTATCCACTCCCGTTATAGCAGCAGTCAACGGATTTGCATTGGGAGGTGGTTTGGAATTGGCCATGGCCTGCCATTTCAGGGTAGCCAGCCACAATGCAAGAATGGGTCTACCTGAAGTTTCCTTGGGTGTTATACCGGGTTATGGCGGCACACAGCGCTTACCGCAACTAATAGGTAGGGGCAGGGCCATGGAAATGATCCTTACCGCAGGAATGATCGATGCGTCTAAAGCATTGGAGTTTGGGTTGATCAACTATGTGGTTGAACAAGAGCATTTAATGGATCTATGTATGAAATTTGCAGGTAAGATATCGAATAATTCACCTGTAGCCATCAGTTATGCAATAAAAGCGATAAATGCTGGTTTTAACAATAGTATTAATGGGTTCAAAACGGAAATAGAGGCTTTTGGCAGTTGTTTTGGTACTTCGGATTTTAAGGAAGGGACCGCTGCCTTTTTGGAAAAAAGAAAAGCCAATTTTCCGGGTGCTTAAAATATGCCCTAAATAGCTTGTTATGAATATCAGGAAAAACCTTGGGTTGCTAAGCTTGTTTTTGTCCTTTTTCTACTTGACTCAAGCACAGGAAATGCCTGTGAAATATAGTTTTGGAGAAAAATATAACGATAGGTACAAATATTCCAATTTGTTGGAAATTTCAGATGACGGTATGGGAGGTACTCTTTTGGTACGCTCCTATTACACTGGAATAATTTTAAAACCTAGGGGCTATTATATTGAGCATTACAATAAGGATTTAGAGCTGGTTGCAGAGTATAATTACAAGATAAAGGGGCTCGATTTTGTAAATGCCTTTGTTAAGAACGGACAACTGAATATACTTTTGTTGGAATACAATCTTGGTAAGGGGTCTTATGATTATGTTGTACATAGAAGTCCGATTAGTAGTTTTAATTTTACCGAGGAGACCATTCTTTCCATCTCTTCCCAGGAAGTAGCCGAGCCTTTGGACCATAACTACTACAAGAGGAATTTTTCATCAGGTTTTACTACCACCACCTTTTTTAACGAGGACAAATCTGCATTTGCCATTAGTACCCATTTTAAAAAGGGAAGGGATGAAAAGCATTTTGTATATCTCTTCAATAGTAGTCTGAACAAGCTTATGGAGTACGATTTCTCCGAACAGATAGAAGAAAAGAACTATGCTTTTGAAAACATGGTTACATCTAAAGATTTAAGTCAGTTATATCTTGTGGGTAAGGCCTATTATAAAAAGAAACGATTTGCTGCCACAGATCGCAAATTTCAATATGAATTGCTAAAGGTGACCAAAAACGGGGCCGGGATACAGACTTTTGACGACCCTGGAAAATTTTCTGAAGCTTTAAAGCCTATAATTGCGAATGGTAAATTGATCTGTGTCGGATTTTATGCAGATCGAAAGGATAATAGATATAATGGCTTGGCCTATTTTGAACTCGACAGAAACTCTCTGGTCCTTAATGCTAAAAAATACAATCCGTTTTCACAACAATTTATGGCAGATAAATTTGGTAGGGACGGGGATTTAGAGATTAAGAATTTAGTCTTTAAGGATGTTAGTGTAACCAAGGATAACTCCATTCTATTTAATGCGGAAGAGTATTTTGTTACCTCCAGTGTACAACAAGACCCAACTGGTTCCAGGGTAAAAATTGAAAGGTTTCACTACAATGATATTGTAAGTGCCAAATTAAATGCAGAGGGAGATATTATTTGGGCCAGAAATATTAACAAATCGGAGGTTACCCAAGGTGATGGAGCCTATGCTTCCTATAGTTCCTGTGCTAGGGGCGATAATACCTATTATGTAATCAGCACCGCTTCTGAAAATCCACAATTGTTAAGTGGTGAAAGGCTAATTTTTAGGCAGGGCCTTAGCCGTAATAGAAATGTTTTCATGATTAGGTTGGACAATGATGGTAAGATCAGTTATGAGAAGGTTATCGATGACAATGAAGCCAGACTCCCTTTAATGGTCTCTATGCCTTTAATTGATAGGGAGAATAGCCGAATGCTCTACTATGCCAAAAGAGGTTCCAAAAAGCAATTGGTGAGCGTAGAAATTAATACTCCATAAACCGTAATTTTATTTAAAGGTTTTTGTCTGTAATGATTAATAGGGTACTCTGTCCTGTTTAATTAATTAACATATCCACCACCACTTTATTTGGATAAATTCCATATTTTTGGATTAAATCCATTATATTGAAATCTAATAATTATATAAAAGGTCGTGGTGCCCAACATAATTCCAACAATAGATTTGCCCAATTTTCCAATGAATTAAGGGCCGATTTTTTGGAGTTTTGTCGCTTGGAGGGGGAAACTGCGGACCATAACAAAACACAGTACCTTCCCATCTTTCCAAAATCTATCGTTAATAAGGTCAATAGTCCTGACGTAGGTATGAGCTTTTCCTTGAATCCATACCAAGGCTGTGAGCACGGTTGCATTTATTGTTATGCAAGGAATACTCATGAGTACTGGGGTTATAGCGCCGGACTCGATTTTGAACGAAAAATTCTAGTAAAAAAGGATGCTCCGGCCTTATTGGAGGCCAAATTGAAAAGTAAAAATTGGAAGGCAGCTACCATTGTACTTTCTGGGAATACGGATTGCTATCAACCTGCAGAACATTAATTTAAAATTACTAGGGCTTGTCTGGAGGTTTTTCTAAGATACCGTCATCCGGTAGGCATAATTACTAAGAATTCATTGGTATTAAGAGATTTGGATATTCTGACTCAATTGGCATCGGATAATTTGATCGGGGTAAATATTTCCGTAACCTCTTTATCCGAAGAAACCAGGCGTATATTGGAACCAAGGACTACAACCATTAAAAAGAGACTGGAGACCATTAGAATATTATCTGAAAATAATATTCCGGTAAATGCTATGTTGGCCCCAATTATTCCAGGTATAAACAGTCATGAAATACTTAATTTGGCCCAGGCGGTATCAGATAACGGGGCCCTTTCCTTTGGGTTTACCGTGGTTAGGCTGAATGGGGCCATAGGCCAAATATTTGAGGATTGGATAAAAAAGACCCTACCTGACAGGGCCAATAAAGTACTGCAGCAGATAGCGGACTGCCTTGGGGGAACCTTAAATGATAGTCGCTTTGGAATTCGTAACAGGGGTGAAGGTAAAATTGCACAGCAAATTAAGGATTTGGCCCATTTGGCGCGACAAAAATATTTTAAGGATAAAACCTTTCCCAAACTTAATACGGAGCTTTATGAATCCTACAAGGGAGGTCAGTTGAAGTTATTTTAGCACAGGGTTTTTCTTAATCTGGGAGCAGGTATTGGATACAGGGTTATGTATAGACCAATGGCCTATAGACGGAAAATAAAATTATACTGAAAGGTATTCACTCTCGTTCTTAGGCATTTCCATTCCATTCCTTATAGAATTGCTCCAAATAATCCAACATAAATTGATGCCTTTTTTCCGCCAGTTTCTTGCCGGATTTGGTATTCATTTTATCCTTTAGAAGCAGAAGTTTTTCATAAAAATGGTTTATGGTGGGTGCGTCGGACTTTTTGTACTCCTCCTTGGTCATCTGTAGGTTCGGGGCAATTTCCGGGTTGTATAGTTCCCTATTCTTAAACCCGCCATAGTTAAAGGCGCGGGCAATTCCAATTGCGCCAATGGCATCCAAACGGTCGGCATCCTGCACCACATCGAGTTCTTTGGAAGTAAATGACTTTTTGGAATCCAAAGTGGATTTAAAAGAAATGTTTTCAATAATTTTTACCACATGGTCCAATACCTTTTTCTCTATATTTAAAGAAGTTAAAAATTCGGCGGCCATTTTAGGGCCTACGGTTTCATCCCCGGCATTGAACTTGGCATCGGCAATATCATGTAAAAGAGCTCCTAAACTAACAACAAGCACATCTACCTTTTCGTCCTTGGCTATGAGAAGTGTGTTCTTAAAAACGCGTTGGATATGAAACCAATCGTGTCCTCCTTCTGCTCCCTTCAGCGTTTCTTTCACAAAGGTTATAGTTTCTTCTATGATCTGTGTGTTGGTCATGCAGATGGAATTATGGCCTGGGTTATGGTTTTTTCAACCTTTTCAATGAGTAATTCCACATCTCCGTTATTTTGCAATGGTTTGTGCACATCGAAAGTAATGTGGTTGCAGAGTCCATAGGGGAATTTGCCATATTTCAGCATTTTCCAGGAATTGTTGATGCTAATAGGGATTATTATCGCAGAGGGTGCTTTTTTTAACAGCACCTTTAAACCCGTTAAATGGAATTTTTTGGGTTGGCCCGTTTTACTTCTCGTACCCTCGGGGAATATTACGGCCGAGCGTTTATGCTTTTCAATATAACTCCCCAACTTTGCTATTTCGGTTAAGGACTGTCTACTGTCCTTTCTGTTTATTAGCACAGAACCACCATGCCTTAGATTATAGGAAACACTAGGGATGCCCTTACCCAGTTCCTTTTTACTGACGAACTTGGGGTGATGTTTCCTCATGAACCAAATAATGGGAGGAATATCATGCATGCTTTGATGGTTGAGCACTATAATAGCTGGCCGATCTGTTGGTATATCTTGAAGATTTTTAATCGTGTAACGGGTGCCTAGAATATGGGTGCACCGTAAAAGGGTTAGGTTCAATAGGGCCACGCTCATTCTGTGGGCGTTATAACCAAACCAATTAAAGCAGACCCATTGAATGGGATGGAAAAGGAGCAAGGTAAGCCCAAATAATATAAGGTAAAGGGCCGACAAGGGAAATGCCAATACTTTTTGCATGTTACAAAAATAAAAAACCGCTCTATTACAAAGCGGTTTCATTCAAGAATATTTCCAAATATTAATGAGGTCTCAGTTCATTAACAGAATTCGTTGTAGGCTTCCATTAAATTTTCTGCAATAACTTCTGCAGGTCTGCCTTCTATATGGTGACGTTCTATCATGTGTACCAATTCACCATCCTTAAACAGGGCCATGCTTGGGGAAGACGGGGGAAAAGGAATCATTGCACTCCTTGCCGCGTCAACGGCTTCAGTATCCACACCGGCAAATACAGTTACCAAATGATTTGGTTTTTTAGGGTTTTGTAGGCTCATTTTGGCTGCTGGTCTGGCATTGGCAGCAGCACAACCGCAAACCGAGTTAACCACAACCAAAGTAGTTCCTTTTTTACTTATGGCACTTTCAACCGCATCGGCTGTATATAATTCTTCAAAACCGGCAACTGCCAAGTCTTGTCTCATAGGTTTTACTAATTCCGCAGGATACATAGTATTATATTTTATTCGATTATTAATAAAGTTTTCAAAGATAACCATTTTGAAGCATACTAATGAAATACCTTAACTTTTCATTAGACCTTCTTTTGTACCGTAAAATTATATCTTTGCCAAAATTTGGATATAAGATGATTAAATGGTTTGCCGCAATATTAGGATATTACACCTTTAGGTTTCCAGGGGCTATTCTAGGATTTATAATTGGTAGTTTTTTCGATAACCTAAGAAGCTCGGGCGGTGGAGGTGCGAGGTCTATTTTTAAGGATATTACCCAACAAAATGTATCTCCAGCCGATTTTGAGATTAATCTGCTTTCCCTTTGTTCCATTGTCATAAAATCGGATGGATCCGTTAGCCAGACGGAGATGGATTATGTAAGGCGATATTTTGTGAGCACCTATGGCAAGGACAAGGCCAATGCTATTTTTAGGACCTTTAATGAGGTTGTTAAAAAAAGGGAGGTGTCCGCAGAACGTATATGCAGTTATCTAAATCAACGAACCAGATATGAGGTTAGGCTTCAATTATTACATTTTTTGTTCGGTATCGCCCAGGCTGATGGGACCTTGCGCCCGGCAGAAATTGATAAAATTTCGGAAATAGCAGGGTATTTTAGGGTTAGTCAGATCGATTTTGAAAGTATTAAGGCTATGTTTATCAAATCGGCTGATAATGCCTATAAAATTTTGGAAATTGAAAAATCGGTGTCGGACGAGGAGGTTAAGAAAGCCTACAGGACCATGGCTAAAAAGTATCATCCCGATAGGGTGAACACGGAAAACGAAGCTATTAAGAAAGGGGCTGAGGAAAAATTTAAAGAGGTTCAGAAGGCATATGAAACTATTCAGCATGAGAGGGGTCTTTAATAATTTATTACATGGAAAGTAAATATATCTGCATTAATTATTGATTATGGGAGATTTTGGGTTTTATATTATGTTGGGATTGGAACATGTATTGGATTTGGAAGCCTATGATCATATCTTGTTTTTGGCGGCCCTAACCATACCTTTTACCTTTGTGGATTGGAAAAAAGTATTGGTGCTTGCCACGGTATTTACAATAGCCCATTGTTTTTCACTTGGTCTTTCTGTATATGAAGTGGTGGTAGTGGATGTAAGTCTCATTGAATTTTTGATTCCGGTCACCATATTTTTCACAGGTATTTATAATTTAATTGGTTCCAGGAAAACTACCGATCAAAAAAATATGGCTGCTTACTTAACAGCTACTGGTTTTTTTGGACTCGTTCATGGATTTGGGTTTTCCAATTACTTTAAGATGTTGATGGCTGGGGAAGAGGAGAAAATTTCACCCTTATTGGGATTTGCGGCCGGGATAGAAATTTCACAAATATTGATTCTACTCGCTGTGCTTTCAGGGAATTACATTGTAAGATCCTTGTTTAAGGTGAAACAACCTTCTTTTATCCAAATAATGTCGATTATTGTTCTTTTCATCACAATACCTATGTTGATTACAACGTTTCCTTGGTAGAGTTTGGCTAAATCTTAACCTTTCTTGATTGCGGGAATAGTTGGTAGCGGCTATCTTAGTAATTACAAAATTGATTTAATCCCTATTGGCTAATATTTTCAAAACAAAGTTGCCTTACCTTTGTGGAAACAAACCATTGTTAAGGATTAAGAGGGTTCATTTGGCACAATACTCGGAAATGACCCTATGCAGTAGTGGGAAAAATTATTGAATGAAAGAACGTAAACAAGAAAAGTACGATAAAGCGTATTTACGTATGGCCAGTGAATGGGGTAAACTCTCTTTTTGCAAGCGCAAACAGGTCGGGGCCATCATTGTAAAGGATAGGATGATTATTTCTGATGGTTATAATGGAACTCCAACTGGATTTGAAAATATATGTGAGGATGAAGAGGGCTATACCAAATGGTATGTTTTGCATGCCGAAGCCAATGCCATTTCCAAGGTAGCCTCCTCCACCCAATCCTGTGAGGGTGCTACATTATACATTACATTGTCTCCGTGTAAGGAATGCAGTAAACTAATACACCAGTCTGGCATAAAACGTGTGGTATATCAGACAGGCTATAAAGATGACTCCGGGCTGCAATTTCTTGAAAAGGCTGGAGTACAACTTGTTCACCTTCCTATAATTGTGAATGTGTAAAATGCTAATTTGAATCATGAAGAAAATAAACACCTACATATGGCCCACTGTAATAGCCCTGGCAATTGCCATGGGAATATTTGTTGGTGGAAAATTGAACTTTAATGATTCTCCAGAGAAACTTTTCACAACCAATTCTAAAAAGGACAAGCTCAATAGACTTATAGATTATATAGATTATGAATACGTGGATGAGATAAATACGGATAGCATAGTAGATGTTACCGTTAACAATATTCTTGAAAAATTGGATCCACATTCAGTGTATATCCCTAAACAGGAAATGGATAAAGTTTCCGAAAATATGAAAGGGGATTTTGTTGGGATAGGGGTTAATTTCTATATGTACAAGGATACTATTTCCGTGATCAGAACTGTAGTGGACGGACCAAGTTTTCTTCAAGGCCTACTGCCTGGAGACCGGATATTAATGGCCGATAATGATACTTTATATGGGGAGAATATTCCCAATAATTTGGTCGTGGAAAAACTTAAGGGGAAAAAGGGATCTCCTGTTAAGCTACAGGTATATAGGAAGGATGATAAAACCACATTCAGTGTAAATATAAAAAGAGATGTTGTTCCCATAAAAAGTGTAGAGGCTTATTATATGCTTACCAAGGATATGGGTTATATTAAGGTAAATCGTTTTGCCGAATCTACCTATAAAGAGTTTAGAACGGCCCTTAGAAAGTTGGAAGCACAAGGAGCTAGGAAATTAACCTTGGACCTAAGGGATAACCCTGGAGGTTATTTGGGCATTGCCGAACAGATGGCGGACGAATTTCTCACAGATGGTAAATTGATTTTATTTACTAAAAACAAAAAGGGCAAGATCGATAAGGTATTTGCTACCAAAAAGGGGGATTTTGAGGATAAACCCGTGTATGTTTTAATAAATGAGCGTTCCGCTTCTGCCAGCGAGATCATTGCTGGATCTTTACAGGATAATGATATAGGTACCATAATAGGTCGTAGGTCTTTTGGCAAGGGCTTGGTGCAGCGTGAAATGGATTTGGGAGACGGCTCCGCGGTGCGATTAACGGTTTCAAGATATTACACCCCAACAGGCCGTTCCATTCAGAAATCGTACGACAAGGGGAATAAGGATTATTATCAGAAATTCACCGATCGTTACCATAGCGGCGAACTAATTTCCGTAGATAGTATTAAAGTGGCCGATTCGTTAAAGTTTAAAACTCCCAAAGGCAAGGTGGTCTATGGAGGAGGTGGTATTATACCAGATGTTTTTGTGCCCATTGGGACCAACGAATCCGAATATTTTGAAAGTATGGAAAGCGTAGGCTTCCTATCCTATTTTGTGTTTGAACATTTGGACGGTAATAGGGCACAGTACAAGGGCTATTCCAAGGAAGAATTCATCAATAATTTTAGGGTAGATGATATCCTCTTTGAGGTATTTATAGACTATTGCTTGGCCAGAAATATCAAAATGGACTTTTATGCCTTTGAGGAAAAAATAAAATTATATATAAAGGCCACCTTGGCAGAGCAATTGTTCGACCCCAATACCTATGCTAAAATAAAAAGCGGGGAAGATGATATGCTGAAAAAGGTTTTGGAATTGGATAAACCAACCATAAACCAAAAAGAGGCCGATAAAATTGAAGCCAAAAATTAATCTTGTTCTATTTTTTTCTGGATTTTTTTGGAGGTAGTATAAATCAATAATAGCGCAATGGCGCATAAGGAAGCCACGATCCCTATTAAGGCTATTATACTATTTCCCTGAAAAGGGTCTTCAAAATCCACTAAAGTTACGTTATAGGCTATTAAGGCCAATCCCAATACAATGAGTATTACTATTAATATTTTGTTCATCTCGCCTTCTTTCTTAATTGATTAAAACAACTGGTTGATATTTGAGGTAAATAGTTTGACCGCAATGGCCAAAAGTATAACACCAAATATTTTTCGGATCACATTGAGCCCGTTTTTACCCAAAAATTTCTCTATTTTACTAGAAGATTTAAGGACAAGGTATACAAAAATAACATTTATTATAATGGCGACAATGATATTCTCTACGTAGTATTCCGCCCTTAAGGAAAGTAGCGTGGTTACCGTACCGGCACCAGCAATTAAGGGAAAAGCGATTGGAACAATGGAAGCGCTTTCCGGTTGTTCATCGCGATAAAGGGTAATACCCAAAATCATTTCTATCGCCAAAAAGAAAATTACAAAAGCCCCCGCAACGGCAAATGAGTTGACATCTATTCCTATGAGATTTAGGATTTCTTCTCCCACAAACAAGAAAGCCACCATAATACAGGCCGAAACAATCGATGCTTTTCCAGATTGTATGTGTCCTACTTTCTTTCTTAGTGTTATGATGATAGGAATACTCCCTATAATATCAATTACGGCAAAAAGAACCATACTTGCAGTAACAATTTCCCTAAAATTAAAATTGAATTCCATAGCTTAATAAATATAATCTTAGTCCTTAAGGTGTTTATTTTGCCCATTCCTCCTAAGACGCGGCAAATTTACGTTTAATTAGGAGTATTTGGATTTAATTAAGGGAAAATATATCCCCTTAAAGAATTATATTTGCTGCCTAATAAAATAGTATGTTCCAACTGGGAAAAACAATAGTATCCGAGGAAATTATTGAAAACGATTTCGTTTGTAATTTAAGTGCCTGTAAAGGGGCCTGCTGTGTTGATGGGGAGGCTGGTGCACCCCTTGAAGATAGGGAAACAGAGATTTTGGTGGACATCTATAGTAAGGTAAAACCATTCTTACGGGCAGAAGGTATTGCCGAAATAGAAAAGCAGGGAGCCTTTATTCGTGGTGAAGATGGCGAATGGGAAACCCCATTGGTAAATGGTAGCGAATGTGCCTATGTGGTTTTTGACGACAAGGGAATAACCAAATGTGGACTCGAAGAAGCCTATAATCAAGGGGTTACAAAATGGAAAAAGCCTGTATCCTGTCATTTATATCCCATTCGCGTACGCGAGTATTCGGAACTTACGGCAGTTAACTATCATAAATGGGAAATTTGCGACCCAGCATGTTCATTGGGAAATGAACTTAAAGTACCCATTTATAAATTTGTAAAGGAGGCCTTGATTCGCAAGTTTGGGAAAAAATGGTATGCCGAATTGGAACAAATAGCGTTGGAGCATACTAATGGGTAGGAATATGTAGTACCACTTTAGTACCCAATGCCACCTTATTAACGTCATAAAGGTCTATTATTTCTACCTGAAAGGAATTTTCGAAATCTTTGGAGAAATTGGCCAGCCTTTCCTTAGTGATATCTATACCAATGGATTTTCGTTTCAAAATTTTACTTTCTTTTATTCTTTCCGAGGCTTCCCGCCCAACGCCGTTGTCGGTAATACTTATTTGAATAAATTTATCGTTTTCCCGCTTTACATGGAGTAGTATATTTTTTTCCCCTTCTTTGGAGGAAAGACCATGCCACAGGGCATTTTCCAGAAATGGTTGAAGAATTAGGGAAGGAATCTTAACGGTGTGCTCATCTATGGGTTCTTCCACACGTACTTTGAAATTTATTTCGTTGGAAAATCTAATATTCTCAATGTTCATGTACAGGTCAATGGTTTCCAATTCGTCTGCCAAGGAAATTTCTTTCAAGGAAGAAGATTCCAGAATTTTCCGCACCAATTTTGAGAATTTATTGAGGTAGTGCACGGCATTCTTTTTTTCATTATTTATGATATAAAGCTTAATGGAATTCAAGGAATTGAACAAAAAATGTGGATTCATTTGGCTGCGCAACATGCTTTGTTCCAAGGTAAGTATCTGTTTTTCGTTCTTAAGTTCTTTCTGCCTATAGAGGATATACAATATAAAAGTTAAAAGAGCCATACCCAATGCGCCAATAATTAAGGTATTGGTTTTTTTGCGAAGCCGAAGGTTGATAAACTCGTTTTCCCTGGCCAGTGCCTCTATTTGATTGGTTTTTTTTTCGGTTTCATATTTAATGATCAAGTCATTTATATAACGGCGATTGACCTCACTATTGATTTCTTCGTGAAATTTTTCCGCCAATTGGTAATACTCCAAGGCGTTCTTATAATCTGTCTTGTAGGTGAATAATTTGGAAAGGAAGGCATAGGCCTGTGCAATGGAGCTGGGAAGGCGGTGTTTTTGGGACATTTCCAAACCAGAAGTGAGGAATTCTTCTGCCTTGTCGTATTGCTTTAACTCCATCAATGCCCAGCCCATATTAATGTTGATGGCTGTGATAATGGACATATCGCCCAGCGTCTCTGCGGCCAAGAGATTAGGTTCAAGAATCTCAATTGCCTCATACAATTTGTTTTGTTTTAAATAAATTTGGGCAATACTGTTTTTGCAAATAATTTTTCCCTTGTCATTTTCAATTTCATTGTTGTAATCCAAGGAGGTTCTGTAGTAATGTAGCGCCTCCTCCAACTCTCCCTTATATTCCAAACATTCACCAATATTCTGATAATTGATGGCCAGTCCCAATTTGTTGCCCAGTTCTTTTGACGATTCCATGGCCCTTTTAAATTGGGAAATGGCTATTTCATATTGTTTAAGGGTCAGATAGAGATTTCCAATGCTATTTAGGGATACGTTAATGCCTTTTTTGAGTTCGTTCGAGGGGTTGGGGACGGACTCTGCCAGCTCCAAGGCCTCTTGATGATAGTCCAATGCAATTTTAATGGAATCGTTTCTCCTGTAGACCACTCCCAACATATTTAGGCTAAAGACTCTGAACTCCAGATTATTGTCGTCAATAGCCGCCTGTAACCCTTTTTGATGAAGTGCAACGGCCTTGGTATATTGTGAAATATCCCTGTACTTTCGACCTAACTGGTTTAAAGCATATGATTGTCCTGATAAATATTGTTTTTTTGCGGCCTCATTATTAAAGTAGCGCATATAAATAGTGTCGCTTCTTTTGGAATTTAATATAGAATCCAAATCCTTGTAAGTTTTTGGGGCAGCATTTATTAGACTATCCGTTACTCTTTTAAAGTCTTCTGTAACCTCCTGTGAAATGACTTTGGTAGCAGAAATTAAGGCAAGAATTAAAAAAAAAAGGAATTTCCCCGATTTTGGGAATAAAAATCTCCGTATAAATAAAAAAATGCTGGAGGGAAAACTCATGATATGTTGCTAGATTATATTAAATCTAAAAAGTCGGATTTTTTTTGTCTTGAAACAGGGATTTTATGGTTGGACTGCAAAATGACATAACCATCTGTTTTAAGAAATTCCTTTATTTTATTTAGATTGATGATAAAGGAATTGTGAATTCTAAAAAAAGTATCCTTCGGCAGTATTTGATTTACTTCCTTTAATTTTTTGGTAAGCAAAATTTTTTGTCCATCGCTTAAAAATAACGTACTGTAATTTCCGTCGGATTCCGCAAAAAGAATTTCATCACTTTGTAAAAATAATAATTTCCCGTCTGTATTGATAGTAATTTTTTTTTGAAGTGAATCTGAATTGAACTTCAATAATATTTTTTCCAGTTTTTCCGCAGTATAATTCTTGTTGTTGAACTTTTTTATTTTGGCAATAGTGTCATTTAAATCATCCGTGTCTATGGGTTTCAGAAGATAGTCTATGGCCTCATTTTTAAGGGCCTTTATAGCATATTGATTATAGGCAGTAGTGATGACCACTGGAAATTCTTTGTTCTGTAGTTTCTGAATAAATTGAAAACCATCCATTGTGGGCATTTCAATATCCAAGAACAAACAATCCGGAGGGTGTTGTTCCAAATATTTTAATGCCTCAATAGGGTCAGTAAAAGAGGCAACTACCTTGATTTCATCACTAAAGTTGGTCAACTCCCAAGAAAGACTCTGGAGGGCCTTAATTTCATCGTCTACTAATACTGCTTCTAACATATGTTTAGGAAAGATACTCAAAATTAAAACTAATGTTTATTAAGCTTCTAACATTTTGTGTCAATGGAATTGAATTGAGTATGGTTGGTGTTAAATGGATTAAGATTGGACCTAAATGGAATAAGTGTTATCGTTAAATGAAGAAATGATGAAGAGGAATTTCCAATTTGATCAATGTCATTTATACAGGATAATTTACCATTTACACAATTAGGCACCATCCAATTATGCATTTCTACTACATTTGGTCAACATAATTATTTTCAATGTAAATGATTATTCATAATCTGAAGTGCATAAAAAACCTAGTGATGAATAAATGTATAGTTTTTTTTATCGTTTTAGTTTTAGTTCTTATTGTCGCTGTAAAAACGGATAATAAGAACACAACTTCCTTAGATAGCAATTTGGTGGAACATAAGATAGATACGAATATGAATAGACCCCTAGTAGAATATAAGGCGGGGGTTGATAGAAGATATTAGTGACTAGCGTAAATTATCCTTACACGAAGGTAAAATATAATATTAATCAATGGCCAAAGCAATAAATAAGTAAAATTAACTGCCAAAAAAAGTGCGGTCCTGTAGGATAAAGTTTTAAATATGAACATGTCATTGTTGAAAACAATCCGAAGGATGTAAATGTAAGTTTGAAAAACGCAATCAACTTGTAAGGTTTTGGAATTCGCATAGTATTTAGGTTTCGGGGGAACTACCTAAACGTGTGAATCCGATTCTCGTAATTCATAACCTCATTTCATCGGTTGGATCGCACTTTATTTGGTAGTTTTTTTATTGTTATGGACCACTGATAGACCATCTGCATCTTTATTTTTAATCAAGAATTACAAATTTTCTTTGGTTCTTGACCTCTGATATAATTGCATTGACAGCAGCAATGATAAGGTTGGATTGATTTCTTCTTGGATCAATCTTATCTTGTTATAGAGTATTGTAACTGAAATGGATGATTTTGGGCAAAAACATTACTACACCACTATTGGGACTTATTTTGTTGGGAGCAATATACCTCAGTACCATTTTTACTGCCTTATCTCAACCCTAGATTAACTTTGGACAACTCTCCGTACAGGATGGACTTTCGCGGAACAGTGCTATATCAATTACCCAGGGCAGTATAGGATATCTATGGATTGCGACAGAGCGCCATGAGATGGCTTTTTAATGTCAAATGCTTTAAACATGTGTATGAGTAGGGTGTGTGACAGCTTATTGCCATTAACAAAGGCGGAAAAGTGTTGATGAATGTAAAAAATAACGTAGAGAATTATTCCGATATAGATCTTCTATTCACAAGGTTTTACCAGAAGAATGAATATTTAGAAGGTGCTGGGATAGCCTATTCCATCTTTCTCTAATTCACACACAACTTATGGGGTGGATCGGTAATTTTCTACATAATGTTACATTTCTTGCATACTTTGTTACATATAAGGCATGTTCTTCGAGTTCCCTACAATAAATTTGTTTTTTTGTTAATGGCCTAATTTACTTATCACAAAAGGAAATTTGTATGGTCCTACAAAGGAACAGCATAAACATTGTAATTCCCATTGCATTAAAACCATTGGGAGGATTAAAACAAAACTCGATTTAATATATTAACTCTAACTCCACAAATATGTTTACTACTAATATTAAAGCTATAAGCGTAGTTTTTTTGGCTATGATAGCGATTTCCGTATTTATGATTTTGGCAGCAGTGTCCCTTTAGTTTTTAAATTTAATTTGGCAACATGAATTGGTGATAACTGGATGCCTTTTCATCCAAACCTATGGGTGTGAGTAGGTATGCGTAAACATAAACCAAATAGTATGTTTTTATATACTTTTTGGTTTATTTTTTTAGTGCTATTTTTTTGAACCTAACAGATGTAATTATTTAGAATAGCCTTTGTTCCATAAAAGGTAATGAACATCACTTGCGAACATACATTTCAACATTTTGTGTTAAAAACTTTGTGGTTAATAATGCTTATTAAGCTTTAGTTATTGGGGGTATTTTGCAATCTTTGTTATCTCCAATCGAGGGCAAATTTTCGCCTTAGTGTAAGAAACCCTATAAATCTAAATAAGATATGTCAGCAGCTATTGAGCCGATTCTGAAAGAAAACCTTAACCGATTTGTTATTTTTCCTATAAAACATCATGATTTATGGGATTGGTACAAAAAATGTGAGGCTAGTTTTTGGACTGCCGAAGAAATTGATCTGCATACAGATCTTAACGATTGGAACAATAAGTTGAATAGTGATGAGCGCTATTTTATAAAACATATTCTAGCTTTTTTTGCTGCTTCGGATGGCATTGTGAACGAAAACCTAGCTGAAAATTTTGTAAGTGAAGTGCAATATGCAGAGGCGAAGTTTTTCTATGGTTTTCAGATTATGATGGAAAACATTCATTCTGAAACCTATTCCCTGCTTATCGATACTTATGTAAAGGATGAAAAGGAAAAGGATTTACTTTTTAACGCTATTGAGAATTTTCCGGCCATTAAGAAAAAGGCTGATTGGGCCTTAAAATGGATAGATTCGCCGAGTTTTGCAGAAAGGCTTATTGCATTTGCCGCCGTAGAAGGTATTTTCTTCTCTGGTGCGTTTTGTTCTATTTTTTGGTTAAAGAAAAGAGGCTTGATGCCAGGTCTTACATTTTCCAATGAATTAATATCAAGGGATGAGGGGATGCATTGTGATTATGCAGTTCATCTTCATAACAAACATCTTATTAACAAGGTTCCTAAGGCACGTATAACCGAAATTTTGGTAAACGCTTTAAATATTGAAAGGGAATTTATCACAGAATCACTTCCTGCAAGTTTAATAGGAATGAACTCTAAGTTGATGACACAATACCTGGAGTTTGTAACGGACCGTTTGTTGGTGGAGTTGGAATGTGACAAAGTTTACAATTCAACCAATCCGTTCGACTTTATGGACATGATTTCCCTGCAAGGTAAAACCAATTTCTTTGAGAAAAGAGTGGCTGAATATCAAAAGGCCGGGGTCTCGAACAACAAGGATAAGGACGACGATTCGCAGAAAATCAGCTTCGACGCGGATTTTTAAGATATAATGGTATTATTTAAATCCCCTTTGGGTTATAAGGGGATTTTTATGCGACGAGATTGATATGTTAACGTTTTTAACATATTGCCCCATAACCCAGACTTATGTATCATTTAAAAAAATTGTAGCAACATGTATGTAGTAAAAAGAGATGGCAGAAAAGAGCTGATGATGTTCGATAAGATCACAGCTAGAGTAAGAAAATTGTGTTATGGCCTAAACGATCTGGTTGATCCTTTAAAAGTTGCCATGCGCGTAATTGAAGGGCTGTATGATGGGGTAACCACATCTGAGCTAGATAATTTGGCGGCTGAGATTGCGGCAACAATGACCACCTCACACCCTGATTATGCCAAGTTGGCCGCTCGTATCTCCGTTTCCAACCTTCATAAAAATACCAAGAAATCCTTTTCAGAAACCATGAAGGATTTATATGAATACGTAAATCCTAGAACAGGTAAAAAAGCGCCTTTGTTATCCGATGAGGTTTACAATGTGGTTTCTGAGAATGCGGATAGATTGGACTCTACCATTATTTATAACCGGGATTTTGGCTACGATTATTTCGGATTTAAAACTTTGGAACGTTCCTATCTTTTAAAACTTAATGGGAAGATTGCAGAAAGACCACAGCATATGCTAATGAGGGTTTCCCTGGGAATTCACCTAAACGATTTGGATTCGGCCTTGGAGACCTATGAGTTGATGTCCAAAAAATATTTTACCCACGCAACGCCCACCTTATTTAATTCAGGTACCCCAAAACCTCAAATGTCTTCCTGTTTTTTATTGGCAATGAAAGACGACAGTATTGACGGAATTTATGATACACTTAAACAAACAGCAAAAATCTCGCAATCCGCTGGGGGAATTGGACTGTCTATTCACAATGTTAGGGCCACAGGCTCCTATATTGCAGGGACCAATGGCACCTCCAATGGTATAGTACCAATGCTACAGGTCTTTAACGATACGGCAAGGTACGTGGATCAAGGCGGTGGAAAGCGCAAAGGTAGTTTTGCCATTTATGTTGAGCCATGGCATGCGGATATATATGAATTTCTTGATCTAAAGAAAAATCATGGAAAGGAAGAAATGAGGGCGAGGGACCTGTTTTATGCCATGTGGATTCCAGATTTGTTCATGAAAAGGGTAGAGGCCAATGAGAATTGGACATTGATGTGTCCTAACGAATGTCCTGGACTTTTTAACCATCACAGTGAGGAATTCGAGAAATTGTATAATAAATACGAAGCTGAAAACAAGGGGCGTAAAACGGTTAAGGCCAGAGAACTTTGGGAGAAAATTTTGGAATCCCAAATAGAAACGGGTACTCCGTACATGCTTTACAAGGATGCTGCCAATAGGAAGAGTAACCAACAAAATTTGGGTACTATTCGCTCCTCCAACCTTTGTACCGAAATAATGGAATATACTTCACCTGATGAGGTGGCTGTTTGTAATTTAGCTTCCATTGCGCTTCCGATGTTTATTAAGAATGGGGAGTTTGATCACAAGGAGTTGTTTAGGGTCACAAAACGGGTTACCAAAAATTTAAATAAGGTAATAGACAGAAATTATTATCCGATCAAGGAGGCCGAAAATTCCAATATGCGCCATAGGCCTGTGGGCTTAGGGGTTCAAGGTTTGGCCGATGCGTTTATTATGTTGAGATTACCTTTCACAAGCGATGCTGCCAAGGAATTGAACCAAGAGATATTCGAGACTTTGTATTTTGCTGCTGTTACGGCTTCCATGGAATTGGCAAAAGAAGAGGGGGTTTACTCAACTTATGAAGGTTCCCCAATATCCAAAGGAGAATTTCAACACAATTTGTGGGGCGTAAAAGATGAAGAGTTGTCCGGTAGATGGGATTGGGCAAAATTGCGTAAAGAAGTAAAAAAGAACGGAGTCCGTAATTCCTTATTGGTAGCTCCTATGCCTACGGCCTCTACGTCGCAAATATTAGGTAATAATGAATGCTTTGAGCCTTATACTTCCAATATATACACACGTAGAGTTTTATCCGGGGAGTTTATAGTTGTAAATAAACACTTATTGGAAGATTTGGTAGGTCTTGGCCTTTGGAACGAAAATATGAAGCAGGAATTAATGCGTGCAAACGGTTCCGTACAACATATTGATAATATACCTGATGATATTAAGGAGTTGTATAAAACGGTTTGGGAATTAAGCATGAAGGATATTATTGATATGTCCAGACAACGTGGTTATTTTATAGACCAGAGCCAGTCCTTAAACTTGTTTATGGAGAACGCCAATTATTCCAAGTTAACATCTATGCATTTTTATGCATGGAAGAGTGGGCTTAAAACAGGAATGTACTATTTAAGGACTAAAGCTGCTGCAGACGCTATTAAATTTACTTTGGACAATACAAAGAAACAGGAGGTGCCTGTGGCTGAGGCTCCAATGGAGGTAAGTATAGTGGCTCCAGAAGTAACCAAGTCCATTAAGGTTGAAGCAACTTCAGCTACACAACAGGAGGTGGACGTTCAGCCAATGACAGCGGCTGAAATGAAGGAATTGATCGCCAGGTCTAAGGAAGGCCAGGCAGATGACGATTGTTTAATGTGTGGCTCCTAAAGGGCTTTTATCTCAAGAATTGATCAATAAAAAAATCCCCGAAGGTAATCTTTGGGGATTTTTTGTTCCATATTGTGAAAGGAATAGTATAAATGGTTGTTCTTCCATCTATTTATGGGCTGCCTATCTATTGGATATGTAGGGTTTTAGTATAAACGCACATAGGAACGCTATACAATAAATTACCAGAATTGTGATGTGCTCGTCCATTTTGCCCTCTTATTGAATGGGTTATTAAATTATATACGGGAAAAACCGGAAAATGGACTATAACAATCTCAAAAACAATATTTTAGCATAATGCACCCTTGTCATTTTTTAAAATGATGGTGATATATTATTCGACCAAGGATGAATAATATAAGGTAAATTGCTATGGTGTAAATGTAAAGTTCCATCTTGCCCTTATGACGGAAAAGCAAGATGGAAACTTTCTAAATGTAACGTTAAACTTCTGGATTAGAGGCCAGGGAAGGTTAAGGGATTACAAAAAATTATCCTCGGACTTATAGGCGTTTATTACCGCCAATTCCCCTTCCTTGTCCGGTTTGGAATTACCATGTTCCATGCCCAGGACTCCTTTAAACCCTTTGTTATGGATAAACTTGAAGACATTTTTATAATTAATTTCCCCGGTAGTGGGTTCTTTTCTGCCTGGATTGTCCCCTATTTGGATATAGTCTATTTCATCCCAAGTAAGTTCCATATTGTGGATTAAATGTCCTTCAGTTTTCTGCATATGGTAAATGTCAAACAATATCTTACAGGAAGGACTGTTTACACCTTTACATATCATATAGGTTTGATCTGAATTTTGTAAGTATAGATCAGGTGAATCGGATAAAGGTTCAAGAACCATTACAAGGCCATGCGGCTCTAATATTTCTGCACCTCGCTTTAACGCCTCAATTACATTGCCATCCTGAATACCGATTGGCAGTTTTCTTTCGAACCCCCCTGGTACAACGGTCATCCATTTGGCATTGACGCGTTTGGCTACATCTACGGCTCTCCTGCAGCCGTCCAAAAAGATATCTAT
Source organism: Arenibacter sp. F26102 (assembly GCF_023015865.1). Taxonomy (GTDB): domain Bacteria; phylum Bacteroidota; class Bacteroidia; order Flavobacteriales; family Flavobacteriaceae; genus Arenibacter. The sequence goes on from NZ_JALKBC010000001.1 coordinate 285,943, forward strand.
GTATTCCTGCTTGCCGGCAGCAAGGGTGTTGGCCATATTACCTCCTTTGTCCACTACAAATACACCCATGGTCATATTCCGTTTGGCCAAGGTTTCACCTATTTTGGTCTGCATTGCTACGTCCCTCCCCATCATGCCGTTGTCTTCAAATGCTGTAAACCCTTGGTCCGCCATAAAGTTTATTTGGTCAATAAGATCATCACCGGCAAGGTTTTTAAACATCCCAAAATGAGGGGCATATTTTAAGTTGAAAGAATGTTTAGCTTTCATTAGTGGTTTGGCGCCATAGGCCAGGGATCCTCCCAATGCTACGGCACTACTGGTAAGGGCTGTTTTTTGTATAAAATCTCTTCTTTTCATTTTCATTTTTGGATATGGTTGGAATATTGTTATAAAATAAAGCTAATAGGACCAATTGGCCAATTGGTCCTATTAGCTTAGTCTTTAATTATAATTTATAGTGACCAGGCCTTTCCCCCTGTTAATTCTTGGAGGTCACCGCAAGCTATGAATTCACCTGGTACTGGCAAATAGCTTAATACATTCTCCCCGACAAATTCGGATGACTTATAGCCCCAAATAGTCAGTCCTCTTAAATTATTGGCGAATGCAAATCTTGAAACTTCATCATCCATGGTGGCTGTTTTACCTGTTTTTACAGCTTCCGTATAAGCGCTTATTGCCTTAAAATGTTTAACCTCATCTTCTTTCGAAATTTTTAAGGCATTGGCCATGACCGGTTCCAGTTCTTTTGGGGTTAAATCCCCTATCTCCTTCTTGCCCGAATCCTGCAAAGCTTTGTCCATGAATTTTCCCATGGTCATTTTCAGCAGATCTTGTTGTTCTTTTTCCATTACCTGATCGGCAAAACGATCTATGAAGATATGTACCTGTACCTCGGAGGCAGAAGGAGTATCGGTTTTTGGAAGTATAATATCTACCAAATGGGTTAAAACAGATCCTTCCGCAGGCGATAAAAAGTCTGGGGTCCATACCATCGCAGCGTCTTTTTTACAACTTTGAACGATGCTGATCAGGGTTGGGGTGGCAACGGTGTAACCTAACGCCAGCCCCATATTTTTAAGTGCTTTTCTTCTATCCATTATATATTTCCTTTTTTAAGTTCTTTAACCGCATGGTCGGCGGCCCTGGCGGTGAAGGCCATATAAGTCAATGATGGGTTAACGCAACTGGCCGAGGTCATAAATGATCCATCCGTTACGTAAACATTAGGAACGTCATGCAATTGGTTGTTTCCATTAAGCACGGAGGTTTTTCTGCTACGCCCCATTCTGGCAGTACCCATTTCGTGAATGCCCAGGCCTAAACCGGTTGGTCCATCATGCCCTTCAACATCGCGTAATCCGGCCTTTTCCAGCATTTCTACCGCAGATTGTTGCATGTCTTTTCGCATGTTGAATTCGTTTTCCTGTAGATCGGCATCAAAGGTTACTGTGGGTAGCCCCCAGCCATCTAATTTTTCGTAATCCAATGTCATTCTGTTATCTTCATATGGGAGCACCTCGCCAAATCCACCGATACCCATTCTCCAGCCACCAGGTTTAAGAATATTTTCCTTAAGGTCTTTCCCGTAAGAGAGCTCTGCAACCGTTTCTTCCCAATCGCCTCTACTGGCTCCACCTTGGTAACCGAATCCACGTTTGTAATCCTTTCTATCGGAAGCTCCTCCAAGGTTTCTAAATCTTGGAATATAAATGCCATTAGGTCTTCTGCCCTTGTAATATTTGTCTTCGAAGCCATCGAATTTACCGGAAGCACCTACACCTAGATGGTGATCCATAATATTGCGGCCCAATTGATCTGAATCATTGCCCAAACCATTAGGGAATCGGTCAGATTTGGATTGCATTAATATGGCAGTGGAAGCAATGGAGGAGGCACATAAGAAAATTACCTTAGCTTTAAATTCAAATGTTTCCTTGGTCAACCTGTCTATCACCTTTACCCCTGTAGCTTTCTTGGTATTGGGGTCGTATATAACTTCATGAACAATTGAGTCTGTGCGTAAAGTCATATTTCCCGTTGCTTCTGCGGCGGGTAGGGTGGATGACAAACTGCTGAAATAAGCTCCAAAAGGACATCCTCTGATACAGCGGTTTCTGTATTGACATTTGGATCGTCCGTCAAAATTTTTAGTTCCGGTAATGTGCGCCACTCTACCTATGGTAACAGCGCGGTCGTCGAAACCATCCGTTACTTTATTCTTAAAATGTTCTTCCACACAATTCATTTCCATGGGGGGCAAAAAATCACTGTCGGGCAACTGAGGTAGGTTAAGTGCCTCTCCACTAACACCAATATAATTTTCCACTTTTGAGTACCAAGGGGCAATATCCTTATACCGGACGGGCCAATCAACTGCAATGCCATCTTTTAGGTTGGCCGTAAAATCGATGTCGCTCCAACGGTAACTTTGACGACCCCATTGTAATGAACGCCCACCTAAGTGGTAACCTCTCATCCAATCAAAGCGCCTTATTTCGTTATAGGGATGTTCCAAATCATTTACAAACCACATTTTACTCGCTGCATTCGTGGTATATCCCGTTCTGTTCTGTTTGGGTTGTTTTTCAATATCTGCCCTGGTGGGTTTTCCGGCATTCGGAAAGTCCCATGGATCCATATTGGCAGTCTCGTAGTCTTCGATGTGTTTTATCATTCTTCCACGTTCCAAAACTAGGGTTTTAAGTCCTTTTTCACATAATTCTTTGGCGGCCCAGCCTCCGCTAATCCCTGTGCCTACGACAATTGCATCATAAGAATCCTGCACTTCATTGTTAAAAATATTGCTCATTTATGAAATTGTTTATTTAATAAATTTATTAAATATAAAATTAATTTTCTACATTTAAACCCTATATTTATTAATACAATAGCACTATAACGTTATAGTAATTGTTAATTCTTGGATTTAATCCCGAAAGGTAATATGAAGTGTAAAAATTTAAAAATTAAGGGAATTGCGGTAGTTTTGGTCGCCTTTTCAATGTCTGTTTTTTCTTGTAAGGAAGCCCCCAAGGAGCAAGCCAAAGATGTGGAGACTTCCGAGGTTTCCTTGAAAGATGCGGAACCTTTTTTTAAGTTGTCATTGGCCCAATGGTCCATCCATAAAATGATACGCAATGATAGCGTTGATCCATATTCATTTGCGGAAAAAGCAAAGAAATGGGGTTTTACTGGATTGGAGTACGTTAGTCAACTATATAACCCTGAGTTGGAGAATGCGAACTATTCCGAGGAGGCCATGGCTGCTTTTGTAGAGAAATCAAATGCTGAAGCCAAAAAGTATGGGTTAAAGAATGTGTTGATCATGATTGATGGCCAAGGGAATTTGGCGGTCAACGATGAAAAGGAAAGAAATGAAACTGTCGAAAAACATAAGAAATGGGTGGATGCAGCTGCGGCGATGGGATGCCATGCAATTCGGGTAAACCTGACCGGAAGTAGCGTTCCCGAAGAATGGAAAGTGAATGCCGTGGACGGACTTACCAAGTTGGCAACTTATGCCAAGGGCAAGAATATAAATGTTTTGGTCGAAAACCATGGGGGATTGTCTTCCAATGGAGAATTGCATGCAGAAGTCATGAAAGCTGTAAATATGGATAATTGTGGAACCCTTCCGGATTTTGGAAACTTCTGCATAACAAGATCCGAAGATGGCTGTGCTCAGGAATACGACAATTATAAGGGCATAGCGGAATTAATGCCATATGCCAAGGCGGTAAGTGCTAAATCCCATGATTTTGATGAGGAAGGCAATGAAACTAAGTTGGATTATCCAAGAATACTCAAAATAGTTAAGGACGCTGGTTATACCGGGTATATTGGTGTAGAGTACGAAGGAAGTATTTTAGGTGAGGAAGAAGGAATTCTGGCCACCAGGGATTTATTGATAAAAGCTGGTAAAGAACTTAAATAGTATTCTGTCCTATGAAGGCTTTTTTCAATCAGCTGTTCGATTATAACTTCTACTGCAATAAGAAATTGATTGAAGAGTGTCAAAAGCTGGATAATGTTCCGGAAAGAACAACGGAGCTCTTCAGTCATATCTTAAATGCCCATCACATATGGAATGCTAGAATTCTTTGTAAAAAGATAGAATATGACGTTTTTCAGTTACAATCACTAAAGGATTGGGGAGACATACATTATGAAAATCAAAGAAGCTCATTTGAGATAATCACCAATGCGGATAGTTTTGAAAAGCGATTGGATTATGAGAATACCCAAGGTAGGTTGTTTACCAATACTATTCAGGACATGTTGTTTCACATCATAAACCATTCTACCCATCATAGGGCCCAAATTTCCGTTGATTTTAGAAACAACGCTATAGAACCTTTGGTCCTGGATTATGCTTTTTATAAGCGATAAATATACCCGCTGAACCGTGAATGTAAAAACCAAAGTACAATTGTCTTTAATGATGTTCCTCGAATTCTTTATTTGGGGAGGTTGGTTCGTGACACTTGGTACATTTTTGGGGCAAAACTTAAAGGCTACAGGAGCAGAATCGGCTATGGCGTATTCAACGCAATCCTGGGGAGCAATTATTGCTCCTTTTATTATTGGATTGATTGCCGATAGATATTTTAATGCCGAGCGCATTTTGGGAGTATTACATCTTTTAGGTGCCGTTATGATGTATCAGATGTATACAGCGGTAGACTTTGCCGGATTCTATCCCTATGTGCTTGGATATATGATACTTTATATGCCCACTTTGGCCCTAGTGAATTCAATATCCTTTAGTCAGATGAAAAATCCAGCCAAGGAATTTTCTTTTGTGAGAGTTTTTGGTACTATAGGTTGGATTGTGGCCGGATTAATAATTAGTTATGTATTCCTTTGGGATTCCGAAGCCTCAAGAGGGGAAGGCCTATTAAAAAATACTTTTTTAATGGTAGCGATAGCTTCTGCCGTTCTAGGCCTATTTAGTTTTACGTTGCCCAAGACACCACCAAAGGTCAAAACGGACGAAAAGGTATCAATCTCGAGCATTTTGGGACTGGATGCCCTGAAACTCTTGAAGGATAGAAATTTTTTGATTTTCTTTATTTCATCAATTTTAATATGTATTCCCTTGGCTTTTTATTACCAAAATGCCAATCCGTTTTTATCAGAGATCGGAATGGAAAATCCAACAGGTAAAATGACAATTGGCCAAGGTTCGGAAGTTTTATTTATGTTGTTGTTGCCATATTTTTTTAAGAAATTCGGATTTAAAAATACCTTGATTGCCGGGATGCTGGCATGGACGATAAGATATCTCCTTTTTGCTTATGGAAATTCTGGAGATCTGGCTTTCATGTTAATTTTGGGTATAGCACTTCACGGAATTTGTTATGATTTTTTCTTTGTTTCCGGACAGATCTATACGGATTCCAAGGCGGGGGATAAATTTAAAAGCGCTGCCCAAGGATTGATAACCTTGGCTACATATGGCGTTGGAATGCTGATAGGTTTTTGGGTTGCCGGTAAAATAACCGATAGTTATTTGCTAAGTGAAGGTGTTCACAGCTGGACAGATATCTGGACATTTCCTGCTATTTTTGCATTTGGGGCTATGGTCCTTTTCGCAATATTTTTTAAAAACGAAGAAGTAGAATATAAAGAGTAATTTGGAATAAATAGATTATGAGCAAGAAAATTAAACTAGGAATTTTAGGGGGCGGAGGAGACTCTCTTATTGGGGTTTTGCACCGAGTGGCATCCCAAATTAATGACAATTATGAAATTGTTGGCGCAGTTTTTAACCCGGAGTTTGAAGCGAATGTTGCTTTTGCAAAGGAAATAGATGTGCCTACCAATAGGATTTATAAGGATTTTGATACCTTGGTGGAAGAGGAATTAAAACTACCAAAGGAAGAGCGCATTCAGGTATGTTCGGTACTTACCCCTAACTTTTTGCATTTTCCCATGGCCAAAAAGCTGTTGGAAAACGGTTTTCATGTTATTTGTGAAAAGCCAATGACAACTACTTATGAAGAGGCAAAAATATTACAGGCAACTTTGGAAAAGGCCAAAACCGTTTTTGCGGTTACCCACACTTATACAGGGTATCCTATGGTTAGGCAAATGAGGGAGATGATCAAGGCAGGAGCCATTGGCAAAATACATAAGGTAGATGCGGCCTATTACCAAGGTTGGATCAACTCTATTATCCATGACAAGGCTAAGCGTTCAACGGTATGGAGGTTAGACCCTAAAAAGGCTGGAATCAGTTCTTGTATGGGCGATATTGGGGTGCATGCCTTTAATATGATCGAATATACAACCGGTTTGACCATAAAATCTATATTGGCAGATTTCAACTATTTGTACGAGGATAACCAAATGGATGTGGATGGTACGGTATTGATCCGTATGGACAAGCACGTGAAAGGGGTTATTCGCTCCAGTCAGGTGGCTACAGGAGAAGAAAACGGACTTACCATAGCTATTTATGGTGAGAAGGGTGGACTTAGATGGGAGCAGGAGAATCCCAATTATCTGTATGTATTGAGCGATGATAAACCTCTTCAGGTCTTCAAACCTGGACATGCGTATAATTCCAAGTTATCCTTGGCTGGAACTAAATTGCCTCCAGGGCATCCTGAAGGAATTTTTGATTCCATGGCCAATATCTATTTAGGTGTTGCAAGGGCAATTCGTGGGGAAAAATATAACGATGGTGAATTCCCGACCATGCTGGACGGTGTTCGCGGTCTGGATTTTATTGAAAGCACTGTAGAGTCCAACAAAAAAGGCAACGTTTGGATCGATTTGAAATAAGTTAAGATGAATTTGATATAGAAATGGCCGCAATTGCGGCCATTTCTTATTATAATTTTTAAGTCGCCGGGTTTATCCGTAAACCTTTTCGAATTCTACACAAACTACTATCATACTATCTCTGGGAACACGTTCGTAAGGGGCCAATTCACGGGTGAAATAATCCCAATGGTATTTTTTCCAGTGCTCCAGACTTTTGTCACCTAAGCCTTCCAATTGTACATACTCTTTGGTAATACTAAAAAATGGCTTCAATTTTACAGCGGTAGTCCTTATGATGCACTTGGCTTTGCCGTTCCAATCTGTAATGACCATAAATGCACCTATTTTAGGGAGTGGCTCTTTTCTGTTTTGAAGGCCCAATAGGGAAAAGGAGGCCGATTTCTTAAGGTTTTTGATAACTAGATTCACTACGTGGTCTGCATCTTGTTCATTGTCGCTAAAGTGAAACACTTTAGGCGCTTCTTCAAAAGCAAATTCCAAGTGGGCGTCCAAAAAATCACCCCACATATTTCTAGCCGAAGCATTGTCCATTCTAATTAGGTCTAAGTTTTAACAGTAACGTTAAAATACATTAATTATTTCTCGAAAGATGTTATGAAAATTTCCCCGCTTTCAGTTGTTTGGTTGCATGATTTGCCGCCCTAGCCGTAAATGCCATATAAGTCAATGACGGATTTACACAATTGGAGGAGGTCATAAAAGCACCATCGGTGACATATACATTGGGAACCAGATGCACCTGATTATTTTTATTCAAGATTGAAGTTTTGGGGTCATGTCCCATGCGGGCACCGCCCATTTCATGTATTCCCAATCCTGGGCCGGAAGGTTCCTCATAGGATTGCACGTCTTTAAATCCTGCAGCTTCAAACATTTCTACAATAACTTTTTTGATATCCTTGCGCATATTCAACTCGTTCTCCTTGAACTCAACATCAAATGCCAATTGTGGTAGTCCCCATTTATCTTTTTCAGTAGGGCTTAAGGTAACCCTGTTATCGTCATATGGCAGGAATTCTCCAAATCCGGTGACACCAATTGTCCAATGACCGGGCTTTAGAATGCTTTCTTTGAGTTCTTTTCCAAATCCCAACTCCCCAATGGCTTCCGACCAATCCCCTCTACTGGCCGTACCTTGAAATCCGAATCCTCGAATATACCCATCACGTTTGGTCTTTTCGTCCATATTTACGAAGCGGGGAATATAGAAACCATTGGCACGGCGACCTTTATAATATTTGTCCAAATACCCATCTACCTTGGCGGTAGCCCCTAATTTATAATGATGGTCCATAATCCCTCTGCCCAAAGCATCAGAGTCATTTCCAAGACCGTTCGGGAAGCGTTCACTTTTTGATTGCAATAATATACCTACGCTAGCCATGGCTGAAGCACAAAGAAAAATAATACGTGCCTTGAACTCAATTTTTTCGTTGGTCTCCGCATCTATGATTTTTACTCCGGTCGCTCTTTTTGATTTATCATCATAGACGACTTCGTAAACAATGGAATTGGGTCTGAGCGTCATATTACCTGTTCTTTCTGCGGCCGGCAAAGTGGATGAATTGCTGCTAAAATAGCCTCCGAAAGGGCAGCCACGCCAGCATCTATCTCGATTTTGACACACTCCACGACCTTCAAAATCTGCATTTGGATCGGTAATGTGTGCCGTACGACCAATGGTCACTAAACGACCATCATCAAATTTTTCTTCGATAGATTTTTGAAAGTCTTCTTCTACACAATTCAATTTCATGGGGGGTTGAAATTTGCCATCTGGCAATTGTTTTAGCCCAAGGGCTTGACCACTGACCCCTATATATTCTTCAACCTTGTCATACCACGGCGAAATGTCCTTATATCTAACAGGCCAATCAACACTGATGCCCTCTTTTTTATTGGCTTCAAAGTCAATATCACTCCAACGGTAACTCTGTCTGCCCCAGGTTAAGGAACGACCGCCTACCTGATATCCTCTTATCCAATCGAATCGTTTGGTTTGAACATAGGGATGCTCCAAATCGTTCACAAAGAAATGCTTATTGCTCTCATCTGGTGCCCAATTCAACCTACTTTGTATGTGATATTTTTCCTTATCCGATTTGGATAATTTACCTTTTAATGGATAATCCCATGGATCGTCGTTCATTGTGGGGTAATCCTTTATATGCTTTACCATTGGTCCTCTTTCCAGCACCAAAGTCTTTAACCCATTCTCACAAAGTTCTTTAGCTGCCCAACCTCCACTTATACCAGTACCTACAACAATGGCATCAAACATTTCACTCTGATTCATTCTATATTTCTTGTTTTAATTCTGATGCTTTTCCTATATTTATGACTTCGCAATTGTAGGTATATGCTACAAACTTTAAATATAGGATTTTTATCCTAAATGTTAACAAAGGTTATTTTCAATTACACTTAATAAAAAATCAAAATGAAGACAATTAAAGGGCCGGCAGTATTTTTAGCACAATTTGTTGATGAAAAAGCACCATTCAATTCATTGGATGGCATGTGTAAATGGGCAGCCGATTTGGGATATAAGGGAATACAAATACCTACTTGGGTAGATTTTCTTATCGATTTGGATAAAGCTGCCGAGAGTCAGACCTACTGTGATGAATTAAAAGGAAAGATAAATTCCTATGGACTGGAAATTACAGAGTTGTCCACGCACTTACAAGGACAATTGGTGGCTGTGAACCCTGCCTATGATCTAATGTTCGATAATTTTGCGCCGGACAAGGTGAAGAACAACCCAAAGGCACGTACCCAATGGGCCATTGATGTTGTTAAAAAGGGAGCGACAGCGAGTCGTAGACTCGGACTAAACGCACATGCAACTTTCTCTGGTTCCTTATTATGGCACACGGCCCACCCTTGGCCTCAGAGACCCGCCGGATTGGTAGAAATGGGCTTTGAGGAGCTGGCCAAAAGATGGTTGCCAATCCTAAATCATTTTGACAAGGAAGGTGTTGATGTATGCTATGAAATTCATCCAGGTGAAGATCTTCACGACGGGGACACTTTTGAACGTTTTTTGGCTGCTACCGGTAACCATAAACGAGTTAATATTTTGTACGATCCTAGTCATTTTGTACTTCAGCAATTGGATTATATTGCCTATATAGACCATTACCATGAATTCATAAAGTCTTTTCACGTTAAGGATTCCGAATTTAACCCAACGGGAAAAAAGGGTGCCTTTGGTGGATTTAATGATTGGGGCGACAGGGCAGGAAGATATCGTTCACTTGGTGACGGACAGATAGATTTTAAAACCATTTTCTCTAAATTAACACAGTATGGTTGTGATGTTTGGGCGGTAATGGAATGGGAATGCTGTATAAAAAGTCCGGAACAAGGGGCTAGGGAAGGAGCCAAATTTATTCAGGACCATATCATTGAAGCCACAGAGAAAACCTTTGACGATTTTGCGGGGGCGGCTATAGATAAAACAGTATTGAAAAAGATATTAGGACTTTAATTCCATAAATAAGAAGATGAAAAAATTAATATTTAGCGCATTGATAGCTGTTATGGTAATCGGCTGTAAGGATAAAACGGATAAAAAGAATATGGATGTGGATTCGGATCCCATGACTAATTCAGGGTCAGTAAGTAATTCCCAGCAAGTACCCGCACCCCCACCAGCTCCAGTTGATGGAGAATGGCAGGTACTTTTTGACGGGACCAACTTCGATGCCTGGAAAAGGTATTTGGAAGATGGTGTTGGGGATGCCTGGAAAATTGAGGATGGAGCCATGGTATACTATCCGCCAAAAGAGCGCAAGAAAGGTGAGAAATATAACTTAGTGACCAAGGAAGACTTTACCAGTTTTGTACTGTCCATTGATTGGAAAATCTCGGAGGGGGGCAACAGCGGTATATTCTGGGGCGTTAAGGAAGTGGAAAGTCTGCCTGAGGCCTACCATTCCGGACCCGAAATACAAGTATTGGATAATGAAAAACACCCTGACGCAAAAAATGGACCCGTAAGACAGGCAGGGGCTTTGTACGATATGGTTGGTCCTAGTGAGGATGTTACCAAACCGGTTGGGGAATGGAATACCTGTGTTATCACAGTAAACCATAAAACCAATAATGGGAATGTGGTGTTGAATGGTACGGAAGTGGCTGCTTTCCCGGTACATGGAGAGGAATGGGAGGCTATGGTCGACAAGTCTAAATTTAAGGGATCGGAACATTTTGGAAAGTATAGAACCGGAAGAATAGGATTACAGGATCACGGGGACATAGTGTCCTTCAGAAATATTAAGATAAAATCATTGGATTAATTCACTATTGGATAAGTTTATGAAAATGAGATTTATATATTTCGCTTTTGTATTGATTTTGGTCTTCGCCTGTAAGGAAAAAGTCACCGTGGATACCTTGGAGCCAAAAGAATTGGAGGCAATTGAGGAAGGTACATTAGTTCACGGGGAATACTCTGGGACAGAACCTACTACTCCGGAGGAAACCGAATTTAATGAGCCGGTGCCACCTGTAGTGAATCCGCAAGACCCCATTAAAGGGGCTCCAAGTGATGCTATTGTACTCTTTAATGGAGGGAATTTGGATAACTGGATCTCTTCCAGGGATAGTACAGCAGCCAAGTGGATTGTAAATAATGACGGTAGTATGACGGTCAACAACAAGACTGGGGATATACAAACTGTTCAAAATTTTGGTAGCATGCAATTGCATTTGGAATGGAAATCTCCATCAGAAATACAAGGAAAAGGACAAAGTAGGGGAAATAGTGGTGTTTTTCTGCAGGGCTTGTACGAGGTGCAGATCTTGGACAATAACGATAACGATACCTATGTAAATGGTCAGGTGGGTTCCATTTACAAACAACACACGCCTCTAGCCATGGCCTCCGTGCCAACGGGGGAATGGAACACCTATGATATCATTTATCATGCGCCAGAGTTTGACGAGGATGGCAATAAAATTAAGTCAGGAACAGTAACGGTTATGCATAATGGTATCCTGTTACAGGACAATGTTGAAATTAAGGGAACCACACCTTATATAGGCTGGCCCAAGAACCCAGCCCACGGCAAGGGTCCTGTAAAATTGCAGGACCATGGGGACAATAGTAGGGTTAGTTATAGGAATATTTGGGTGAGGGAGCTTTAGATGGAATCGTTTTTTTCCATGGAGCCATAGCGCCCGGTCTGCTATTAATTATTTCATTTCTCTCTTCTTTCTCGTGTGCCTTGGTTGTTTCCGTTTTTTTTCTGGTTGCGTCTGCGTTTGTAGGTATATTTAGCTGCGAGCGCCAATAGTAAGTTGATTTTGGCAATAATGGGAAACAATTAAATAGTGGGAATCTATCCAATTAGGGAGGCGATCAAAAATAGGATTAAAGTACGTTTACCAATGACTTTTCACCGGTCTCGAACGTCTAAGAATACAAATCCCAATTTTATTTACCTTTGACAAAATTTAAAAATAATTATGATCCAATCAATGACAGGGTTTGGGAAGCACGTTGTTCAACTTCCTTCAAAAAAAATTACCATTGAAATTAAATCGCTAAACAGTAAAAGTCTTGATTTAAATGCCAGAATACCCTCCACTTATAGGGAAAAGGAATTGGAATTGCGCAGGACCATTGCCGGGTCTTTGGTTAGAGGGAAAATAGATTTTAGTCTCTATATTGAAAATACTGGAGCTGAGACTTCCTCCGAAGTCAACGAAGTGGTGGTAAGGCAATATATGAAGCAATTGGGACATATTGTTTCTGGGAATGAAATGGGCCTTTTGGAAATAGCTATGCGCATGCCCGATACGATGAAGACTGAACGTGAAGATATTGATGAGGAGGAATATAAGGTGATAAAGGAGGCACTGGAGGAAGCGCTTAAGGAAATAAATATTTTTAGAACTGAAGAGGGAAAGGTATTGGAGGCCGATTTTGAAGCCAGAATAGACGTTTTAAAGGATTTATTGAGCAAGGTAGCACAAATGGACCCAGATAGGCTTTTAACGATAAGGGAGCGGCTGGAAAAGGCTGTTGCGGACCTTAAGACCAACCTGGATACCAATCGCTTTGAGCAAGAGCTTATTTATTATCTTGAGAAGTATGATATTACCGAGGAAAAAGTCCGTTTGCTAAATCACTTGGATTATTTTGCCAGTACGCTGAAATCTGATGACTCCAACGGGAAGAAACTGGGATTCATTAGTCAGGAAATTGGACGGGAGATCAATACCATTGGTTCCAAGGCAAATTTTGCCCCTATGCAGCAGCTAGTGGTGCAGATGAAGGACGAATTGGAAAAGATCAAAGAACAAATGCTTAATGTTTTATAATGAAAGGAGGAAAACTAATAATTTTTTCTGCCCCTTCAGGTAGTGGAAAAACAACCATAGTCAAACATCTATTAAACCAGCCCGAGCTCAATTTGGCGTTCTCAATTTCTGCTACTTCCAGGCCCAGGCGCGGAAAGGAAAAGCATGGCGAGCACTATTATTTTATGAGCTTGTCCGAATTTAAGAAACATATTAAAGATGATGACTTTCTTGAATGGGAGGAGGTCTATAGGGATAATTTCTACGGGACTTTAAAAAGTGAGGTAGACCGGCTTTGGGCCGAGGGGAAGAATGTAATCTTTGATATTGATGTTGTGGGAGGTTTACGAATAAAAAAGAAGTTTCCAGAGCAGACACTAGCCGTTTTTGTAAAGCCTCCGAGTGTGGATGAACTTAAAATTAGGCTGAAAAAGCGCAGTACGGAATCGGAGGATAAAATAAATATGCGAATAGCCAAGGCCTCGGTTGAATTGGCCACTGCCCCGCAATTTGATACAGTTATAAAGAATTATGATTTGGACACAGCCCTAAACGAGGCACATAAATTGGTAGCGGATTTTATAGGCATTGAATTGAAGAATAAAATTTAAGCTTATATTAATCGCAACAAGTCTATTTCGCCAAATTAAAAATTAGAATAATTCATTGAAAAATGATGCTGAATCAAGTTTCGCATGAATAAAAAAATAGGACTTTATTTCGGCACTTTTAATCCAATTCATATTGGGCATTTGGTGATTGCCAATCATATGGTGGAATTTTCCGACCTGGACGAAGTCTGGTTCGTGGTAACGCCTCAAAGTCCCTTTAAAACCAAAAAGACCCTACTGGACAATCATCACCGTTATCAGTTGGTAGTAGAGGCTACTCAGGATTATCCCAAATTGAAACCGAGTAAAATAGAGTTTGATCTTCCCCAACCTAATTATACAGTGACTACCCTAGCTTATTTACAGGAAAAATATGATGTTGATCATGATTTCTGTTTGATTATGGGGGAGGACAATTTAAAAGGCTTGCACAAATGGAAGAACTATGAGGTTATTCTGGAAAATCATACCATTTATGTCTACCCTAGGATTTCTGAAGGAAAAGTAGATCACAGCTTTAAGGACCATCCAAAGATACAGCACGTTGCCGCCCCAATCATGGAAATATCATCTACTTTCATAAGGGCGCAACATAAATTGGGCAAAAATGTGAGACCCTTGCTGCCAGAAAGCGTTTGGAAGTATATGGATGAAATGAATTTTTATAGATAATTTAATTGGTGTTTTTATCTAAGACATCCGTTCCTAAATATTGATCGTTTTTATTGTAGTACCATGCCCTGGTCTTCGGCATTTTAATGCCGCTTATAATCTCTACGCCCGAAAGTATAATGTATTCGCCGTCATTTTTGGATTCATCATGGAAAAACTGATAGATTTCCATGGTATATGTCCTAGGGTCAAAATAAAAATACCAAGTATCTGTACCAACTTCTTGGGTGTATGTCACTTTTAGTCTTAAATACTCCTTGTTTTTGAAAGTTTTGGTTTCTGCACGGGACTCAATAATGGTTCCAGGATCTTTTAATTTCATGGGTAGGCCATAGAGATAGGTGTAATAGTCCTTCATCTTTTTGGTCCGTTCACAAGAGATATTATGGGCTGCTTTATCGGCATCTGAAATATCTGCATTTCCATTGAGGGTTAATAGGCAATTACCGTTAAGCATAGTTTGTTCTATGAGCTTACCCTCCTTATTTGTCGTCAATTTAAATTTGGAGGCGGGCAGATCAATTGCTATGCTACTTATTCTTTTATCCCCTTTTGGGGATTCCATACTTACCGTAAAAGTCCCTTTAAAAGTATCCCAATTGCCGTTGGGATCATGATGGGCAATAGCTTTTTCCAGAAGTTCAAAACCTGTTAAGTATTGACTCATACCACATGTGGTATGAGTCAAAATATATAATCAGGAATAGGTACTTCATTCAATCGTTATATTGTCATTGACCTTATTGTGCCTCCAATTTTGCAGGTTTAACCGTACTATCATGCTCCTTGTAGTAAAGTTCCAAAAGATTCATAGTGGCGTTGATGAAATCTTTGGTCTCCAAAAGAAAGGTAAAGTACAAGGTGGTATTTTTTGGACTGGATTCTTCTGTACGTGTCCTCGCTATTTGTTTTTCAATTTTTTGTGAAACCATATCCAAGAGTTCTTCTTTGCTGGCAAAAATGATACCAATACGATTAAAGGATCGAGTTTCAAAAGCCGCTTTTGTAGCACTTAGCAATTTTTGTAATTCAAGATCTATTTCCTTTAGCTCTTTTATCTGGTTATATTTTAGTTTTTTATGATTATTGTGGATGTGCTTATGGCTTATTTTGTTTAGATATTCCAAAGATTGCGCCATATCCTGCAAATACCCTAATATGGTTATATATAGATTACTTGCGCCTACACTGGCATCATCCAAATTCTTTATAAAATAGAAAATATGATCCCTTAATTCATCTATTTCATCGGAGAGTTTACCAACACCCTTTTTATTCTTTTTCAGAAGCTCCAAATCTTGCTTTGCAAGGCCATCTATGATGTTGGTGTATATTTTATTGCTTCTTTTTGCAACGTTGGAAATATTGTCCGCACTTTCCTCGATCACCCCTTGGATAGAGCTGCTTTCGGCTTTTCTTAGACTATCTTCCGCTTTTATTTCCTTGGATTTTTTGTTGTGTGAAATGTAGTTTCTTACAAGCAATAACACCGCAAGCAATAATAATACAGCGACCATGGACGGAACATGGATATTGATAAGGGAAACAATGACGGCGGCAGAGACAAAGGCGATAATGGCCGTAAAGAACCAACCTCCAATAACATTCAATACCCCTGCAACTCGGTAAACTGCACTTTCTGCCCCCCAAGCCCTATCGGCCAAAGATGAACCCATTGCGACCATGAAAGTAACATATGTGGTAGACAACGGTAATTTGTAAGATGTGGCCAAGGAAATCAATATACCGGCAACCATTAAATTAACAGAAGCCCTTACCATATCAAAAGCTGGCATTTCAAAAGTTTTATCCTTGGAAAGGGATATAACGGGCTTTTTAAAGTTGGAATCTATTCTTTCCTGTAATGATTTTGGTAAAATCGCTGATGTAACCGAGGATAGCATCATGGCCGATCTTACGATTCCTCTGGACAGGAAATTTGGCTGAAAGCGTTCCTTGGATTCACCTTCCCTGGATAGGTTAATTTCTGTTTGGGTTACATAACGTGCTTTTTTGGAAAACCATAGGGTAAGAACCATGACCATTCCCGCTAAGAACAATAAAACAGTAGGGGTAGGGACCTTTTCGGCCAATACGGTCATACTAAATTCATTTGCTGGAATACCGGAGGCCTGCCAGGCTTCAAAAGACTGCCATGCGGCAATTGGGACTCCTATAAAGTTAACCAGGTCGTTCCCGGCAAAAGCAAGTGCCAAGGCAAATGTTCCTACTATGATAATAAGTTTATAAACGTCGTATTTCAATACCACCGAAATAATATAAGAGAGCATGGTCCAAAGCACTAAGCTTCCTATAATAATGGTTCCGGTATTGTTTTTAATATAATCAAGAACATCTTCACTTACGAAAGTGGCACCTTTTAGACCTTTAATTAGGATGAAATAGGTGATCGCTGTCAAGGCAATACCTCCGAAGAGGGCTCCAATGATCTTAGCCTTTTTTCTAAAGTCGAAAGACAGTAGAATACGGGAGAGATATTGCACCAAGGCTCCTATGGAAAAGGCAATTACAACGGATAGCAAAATGCCCAAAATAATTTCTGTAGCCTTTGAAGTGTTTATATAATTGTAAATATCAATATAATCACCCCCACTTGAGGCTATTTTAATAAAGGACATGGCGACCGAGGCCCCCAAAAGTTCAAAAACAATGGATACTGTTGTAGAGGTAGGCATCCCGACTGTATTGAAAAAATCCAATAACAAGATGTCGGTTATCATAACCGCCATGAAAATTATCATAATCTCGCTGAACATGAACTCACCGGGATGAAAGATACCCTTTCTGGCGACCTCCATCATACCACTGGAAAAAATGGCACCTATGGCTATACCCAAACTGGCCACGATCATTATAGTCCTAAAGGAAATGGCTTTGGAGCCAATCGCGGAATTTAAAAAGTTTACGGCGTCATTACTAACTCCAACTACTAAATCTGCTATTGCCAAGAAGGCAAGTGCAATAATCATTAATAAATATAAATTGTCCATTATCTTATAAAAATAGTTTGCAAATATCTAAAGTCTCTAGGTTCGTAACGTTATCTTAAGGTTATATTTTTTGCTAAAAATGCACGTCCAGTTGTAGTCTATACATCAATTCATCAGGGCCATTCCCAACAGAAAGATAACTAATATCTGTTTGCACCTTTAATTTGTGGCCAACAATATATTTGGAAAGCCCCAAGGTATATTGATTTTCTGGATTTTCACCAGTAATATTGTTGTTTAATTCTACGTTTGTGTATCTCCCCGAAATCTCCAAATTGTTGTTAAAAAGATATCCTGTTTGCAGATTTAATCCATGCCCCACTTGAACCACATCCCCGGTCAGGGAGCCGTCTATATTTCTGGCAAATGGGTCATCGGCATCCCTGTGGGCGTATTCTGCCATGAAGGAGAATCCGTTGTATTTAAACATGGCATCCAAGAACAGGGTGTTTATGTTGGTTTTGTGAAATCCGTAATCGGTTACCATATAATTTCCTTGGCTACCTCTGGTCTTTACAGCATTAAGATTTAAGTTGTAAGTAGCTGCCAACATTAGTTTTGGGGATTTTTCCCTTTTTAAATCGGCACCGCTGTATTCGTCACCGCCCTTGAATTCACCAAATGGAAGTAATTCCAAACGTCCGCTGTACTGATGCCCACCTAAGTTTCCAGTGGTGACGTTTCTACCTTCACCTTGAGAAATGGAGATTATTTCCCTTATTAAAAATGTATCCGATAGGTTGGAGAAGTGTCTAAGCTGTATGCCCATGTCCCTGTCCAAGGTAAACTGGCCATTCAACAAGGAGCGATCTACCATTTGAAGGTTTCCGGAGGAAATAACACGTTCCATGTTGCCAGGGAGTTTGGTTTGGCCTACCCAAAGTTCAAAATTTTGATAAAAATTCCACATTACTACCGCATCCAATATATATCGTGGAGCGTCGCTTGTGTATTGGGAGCCACCGGAAATATCCCGATTGGATAAACCCAATTCAAGTTTGTAACTAAGTTTAGGGGAATAGACAAATCCATCAAATTTTAACCTTGCCCTTCTGATCAGCGCATTAAAATGAGGGTCGGTAAAATCTCCGTTCGAATTTTCCGTCCAAGTTGTGCTACTCAAAAATTGCATTCTAGCAGCAATCTTTGCACTCCATGTACTATCCTTGCCCATTAAATTAAAAAGACCCTTGCCAAATTCGGGGGCATTGGTTTCTTGGGAATAAGATGTTAAAAATGAGCACATTATTAGCCCAATGGCTAAGCATTTCATTTTCATAATATATTAGTTTTTGTCGAGCACAAAGAACCAACATATGTGTTAATTTAATGTTAACTTAGAAACAATATTACTTTAAATAAAAAAGCTACCTTGGCCAGAGGTAGCTTTCGATTTCAAATCAATAGTCGACAAAAACTAATAGTTAAAATGAAACCAAAGTAGTCTTAAGACAAGTGCTAAGATGGTGAATACTAATAAGTCCATTGTAATCTTAAGTTTAACTTATTGTTAAAATTTAGGCTGATGATTTTGGGATCTGGAATGTGTGCAAGGGTTTTATTATGTGTTGAATTTCTAAAAATGTATCTTGCGGCAATTAAATTTAGAACATGAATTGGGAACAACTTCTATCATTAAAACGCTTTGGTGATACCCACAAAAGAATAAGAAAGGAACAGGATGAAACTCGATTGGGTTTTGAAGTGGATTATGATAGGGTGATATTTTCTGCAGCCTTTAGGAGTCTACAGGACAAGACCCAGGTAATACCCTTGTCCAAAACCGATTTTGTCCATACCCGACTTACCCATAGCTTGGAAGTCTCTGTAGTGGGGAGAAGCCTCGGTAGGATTGCCGGAAAGAAAATTTTGGAAAGACATCCCTATCTTAGTGAGGTACATGGATATAGGTTTAATGATTTTGGGGCCATAGTGGCCGCTGCAGCATTGGCCCATGATATAGGAAATCCTCCCTTTGGGCATAGCGGTGAAAAGGCTATTGGGGAATATTTTAAAACGGGAAAAGGCCAACAATTCAAGGAAGTCTTGACTCAAAAGGAATATCAGGATATTATAGATTTCGAAGGCAATGCCAATGGTTATAAGTTGTTAACGGAGACCCGAAAAGGAGTAGAAGGTGGATTGCGACTAAGTTATGCCACACTAGGCGCTTTTATGAAATACCCAAAGGAATCATTGCCCAAAAGACCTACAAGGCATATTGCGGATAAGAAATTTGGGTTTTTTCAGCAAGACGTTGTTTCTTTTAAGGAATTAGCCTTGGAATTGGGATTGGAATCAAGGGGCAAAGGAGAGGATGTAGGTTTTTGTCGACACCCACTTACCTTCTTGGTGGAGGCTGCGGATGATATTTGTTATACTATTATAGATTTTGAGGACGGAATCAATTTAGGGCTTATTTCAGAGGATTATGCTTTGGAATACTTAATTAAGTTGGTAAAGGACAGTATCAATATAAAAAAGTATAATGAGTTGGTCTATATGGAAGATCGACTGAGCTATTTAAGGGCTTTGGCTATCAATACCTTGATTTCGGATGCCATTGCCATTTTTATTGAAAACGAGGAAGCTATCTTAAAAGGGGAATTCTCGGTTTCCTTAATGGAAAAAAGTAAGTTCAAGGCACAAATCGAGGACATTCTTAAATTAAGTGTGCAGAAGATATATCAGTCCCAAGAAGTAATTGAAAAAGAAATAGCCGGTTATAAGATAATCTCGGATATTTTGGATGTGTACACCACGGCTTTGATCCGGGAAAAGGAGGGAAACAGTTCCAATTACGACCGATTAATGATTTCTACATTGCCCGAATCCTATAGGGAAACTACAGATTCTATATATCCCATTCTCTTGAATACCTGCTGTTATGTAGCCAGTTTATCGGATAGTGCAGCAGTGCATATCCATAATAAAATTATGGGAAGACAGCTTTAGAAGTCATATACCAGACCAACCCCCAGTAATTGTTTAAATTGAATTTTGCGTTTACCCGGGGTAGTAACGGTTCCGTCTGTGGCTTTTACCTCGTCGAATATAATATCGTGGTCATATAGAACATGGGTGCCTATGGAGGCCTTTACGTATTTGTTTACTGTTAGGTCCAAGTTTAATTCCCAGTCCACATCAATATTTCCAAAATTCTTCACGTAGTCCGAGTATAATTGTAGTCTATGATTTAATTTCACATTATCATAAACTACAGTTTCCCAACTATTGGAGACCAGAAAACCGAATTCGAGATAAACGTTTTCGCCCTCCTTTATGATATTGCCATCCGTATCTACCAGTGCTTTTTGAACTCCAAATGCACCACCGTTTGCTAAGGTTTGGTCCAATACAAAGGTAGATTTGAAAGTAAGCGGGGCCAGACGCAGGTTGAATTTCTTACCTTCTGGAATATAGGATGTACCAGCTCCCAATAGGGCATAGCCTGGAGCCATAAATCTAGAAATTGGTTTATCCCGATTGGGGTATTTGTAACCATTGGAGAACTGTGTTCTAAATTCGGCGCTGGCAGAATAATACCAATTGCTTATGGTGTCCCTTCTAAAGGCAAAGGTGGAGGAAAACCGCAGTGCGTCATCGGACTTCCTTAATTTAAATCCTTCCTGGGCATTAAGGCCATATCGGATATCCAAATTGTTGTTTAATTGAACGTATCGAAATTTATAATTTCGAACAAATTTAGCGCTGGCCAAACCGGAAATGGAATTGTTTCCCCCTGCATTCCAGTTTACAAAGGCTACCTCACTAAAATTAAATCCAAGTTTATTCTCCTTTTCCCAGAATGAAGGAATACTGAACCGCCTGTATTTTTCTTCCAAAGGTTTGGTGCGCTTAAAGGAAACAACAGGGTTGGTTAGGTCCGCACCCCGGGGAATATATTTTATTTTGTCCTGCAAGGTCCTTATTACAATGGTATCTATACGCATGGAATCCACTTGGGTGGAATCCGGAGCTTGTGGTGCAGGTATAGTATCTTGGGCAAATAAAAAATTAAAATTTAGAAACAGAAGGACAATAATGAAAATTTTACCGTACATGCTAATCAGAATTCAAAAGGTTGTTAATATAATTTTTTAAGGTCGATATATCTATTTTAGCCATTTTTTGGAGCTCTTCCACTGTTCCCTGCTCAATAAAAACATCTTCCACACCAAAAATTTTAATGGGAACAAAACTATGGATCTCGTTTGCATATTCCAAAATTGCACTTCCGAATCCACCTATTTTGCAACCATCCTCTATGGTGATGACCTGCTCATAGGTAGAGAATATTTTGTTCAACATAACAGTGTCCAAAGGTTTTACAAATCGCATGTTGTAATGACCAATAAGGTTATTGTCTTTAAGGCTTTTCAGCAAACTGCCCACCATATTCCCAATATGACCGATCGAAAGTACCGCAATTTTCGTTCCTTTTTTTAATTCTTGTGCAATTCCTATCGGTATTTTATTAAAATCCTGTTTCCAATCCAGGATTACGCCTCTCCCTCTTGGATACCTTATTGCTATAGGTTGTCCCAATCCCAGTTGAGCTGTGTACATAATATCCCTGAGCTCAATTTCGTTCATGGGGGCAAAAATAATAAGATTTGGAATACATCGTAAATAGGCCATATCATAGAGGCCATGATGTGTTGCGCCATCCTGACCCACGATACCTGCACGGTCTAAACAGAATATTACCGGAAGATTCTGAAGTGCCACATCGTGGATGATCTGGTCATAGGCACGTTGCAGAAAAGTAGAGTATATATTACAAAAAGGCACCAGTCCTTCCGCTGCCATACCCCCGGCCATGGTTACCGCATGTTGTTCCGCAATACCAACGTCAAATGCCCTGTCGGGTAATTGTTCCATCATGTATTTTAAGGAGCTACCAGTGGGCATAGCCGGAGTTATACCTACAATGTTTTTATTTGTTTTAGCCAATTCCACTATGGTGTGTCCAAATACATCTTGATACTTCGGTGGCTGCTTTTCGGAATTTTTTGGTAAAAGGTCACCTGTTTCCTTATTGAATTTTCCAGGGGCGTGATACACTACTTGATTTTCCTCAGCTTTTCTGAGACCTTTTCCCTTGGTGGTTATGATATGCAGCAGTTTGGGACCTTCTATAGATTTTAGCCTATTCAATTCCTTGATTAGGGAGGCCAAATCATGGCCATCCATAGGGCCTGAATAGTTAAAATTTAAACATTCGAATATGTTTTCATCTTTTGCGGTCCCTTTTTTAACATTGGTTAGGTACTTTTTTAGGGCCCCCACGCTGGGGTCTATTCCAATGGCATTGTCATTGAGGATTATAAGGATGTTGGCATTGGTGTCCCCGGCGTGGTTAAGTCCTTCGAAGGCCATACCACTTGCAATGGATGCATCACCAATGACTGCAATATGCTGTCTATTCTTTTCGCCCTTTAACTGTGAGGCCAAAGCCATCCCTAAAATGGCCGAAATGGAAGTAGAGCTATGTCCGGTACCAAAATCATCATATGGGCTTTCAGAGCGCTTGGGAAACCCGCTTATGCCCCTTAATTGTCTGTTGGTGTTAAATGTTTCCCTACGGCCTGTCAGTATTTTGTGGCCGTAGGCCTGATGTCCCACATCCCAAATTAGTTTGTCGGTAGGGGTGTCAAAAACATAGTGTAGGGCTATTGTTAATTCCACAACTCCCAAGCTAGCCCCTAAATGTCCTTCTTTAGTGGCAACAATGTCTATTATGAACCCTCTTAATTCTTGGGCAAGTTGTATTAAATCCACTATTTCTAAGGTTCTTATATCCTTAGGGTCGTTAATATGTGGTAGAATTCCGCTGGGCATACTTAAAATGTTACGCAAAACTAAGGTATTTAAATGTTGAATTGAACATTTCTTAGGGGATCATTAATGGTTTTTAAGGAAATTTTAAACAAATGGTATTTTTTTTGTCCCTACGCCAATATTTGTTACTATTGTGCCTTAAAATGTTTCATATGATCAATCCGTTCGATGATACTTATTTCATGAAAAAAGCCTTGCAAGAGGCAGAGGCCGCTTTTGAAAAAGGGGAGGTTCCCGTAGGGGCTGTGATAGTTGTTGAGAATAGGATTATTGCCCGGGCACACAATTTAACGGAACTATTGAACGATGTTACTGCACATGCCGAAATGCAGGCTATAACCGCGGCGGCCAATTTTTTGGGCGGGAAATATCTTCACAATTGCACCCTTTATGTCACCTTGGAGCCCTGTCAAATGTGTGCAGGGGCCTTATATTGGAGTCAAATTTCGAAGATTGTTTATGCGGCAAAGGACGTGGAAAGGGGTTTTGTGGCCATGGGAACCAAAATACACCCCAAAACAGAATTGCTCAGCGGGGTTTTGGAAGAGGAAGCCTCTGAAATTCTAAAACGTTTCTTTATTCAAAAACGCAATTTGAATTAGTTAATATTTATAAAAGTTTCCACTACGCAACCATTTCACGGAATATGGGTCTAATTATATATAATCTTTTTGAATATGAAGGTTCATGGTATAATACTGTCACTGGGAATATTACTCGTTCTACTGGGTTGTACCACTGAGAATAGCCACGGAAATGAAGTACTGGTAAGAGGGAGTTGGAACCTGACTAATGTAAGTGGCGGTTTCGCAGGAGTTGATGACGATTTTGAAAAAGGGAAAATCGTTTGGGAATTCGATGCCAAGGCCGATACTTTGATGGTGGTCAATAATGACGAGTCCAATTCAATCTATAATGGCTTGCCAACAGCAACCTATACCTATTCCGTTCTACAGGAGAAAGACAAATTTTATTTAGTGGTAAATGACAAGGAGATAGGTGGAATTACAGTTGGGGAAACAAAATTGCTCTTAGATCAAAATAGTACTACTTTCGGTAGTGGTGCAGATGGATTTATTCTTGTATTTGAAAAATAGCCCGGACAATGAACCTAGGGTGCAAAAACAAAAAACCCTAGCGTTCACCAAGGTTTTCCGTTCGTTAAAAATAAATTGTATTAGCCAATTACTTGCACTTGTGCAGCAACTATTCCCTTTCGGCCTTCTTCTTCCTGGTATTCTACTTTGTCACCTTCATTAAGTTCAGTGCCGTTTAATGAAGTTGCATGAACAAAAATGTCTTTACCTGTGTCGTCGTTGGTAATGAAGCCATATCCCTTGGATTCATTATAAAATTTTACTGTTCCAATCATTGCAATGAAATTAAAATAATAATCGTTTAGATTACTAATTTATGTTTTTTTTGGCAAAATTGAATAGAATCGATTTAAAAAAAATATTAAAAATTACTGATTATCAGAGGTTTTCTTTTCCTTGTCTTGCATTTTTTTGATGTTTTCCTCCGTAAGCATATAGTCCTTCATTTTTTTGCCTTTACTGACTTTAATAAGAAATAGGGGCATGGCCACCAAAAAAATTCCTACAGTGCCAAAACCGATACATTTATCGGATAAGGCCTTATTTTCCTCGTTTATGTTAAACCCATAAATAATTGAAGCCAAGGACGCCAAAAGAATTAAAGTGATGATATACTTCATGCTCAAGATCGTATTTAAGAGGTTAAATTTATTAATTTTCTTCGATAAGCGGTCAAAAGCTTGGATTTGGAAATAAAACCGATATATTTTTCATCCTTAATAACGGGTAGGTTCCAGGCACCGCTACTTTGAAACTTCTCCATGATATCCGTCATTTTATCCTTGTCCAATTCAATTATATCCGGAGGGGTGTTCATGATGTCAACGGCCATCACTTCCTTGTACAATTTCTGATCGAACATTATGGGGCGTATATCATCCAATAAAATGATTCCAAGAAGGGTGTTATTTTCCCTGTCAATTACCGGGAATATATTTCTGTTGGATTTTACGACCGCCTCGTGCAATATTTCCCCTAGGTTCATTTCTGGATAAATAGGGATAAAATTGTCTTCAATAACCTTATCGATATCCATCAAGGTCAATACGGCATGATCCTTATCATGAGTAATTAATTCTCCTTTGCGCCCCAATTCCATGTTGTAGACAGAATGTGGGTGCACGTATTTGGTAATGGAATAAGAGATTGCAGAGGTTATCATTAGTGGGATAAATAATTCATATCCTCCTGTGACCTCGGCTATAAGGAAAATTGCAGTTAGGGGGGCGTGGAGGACTCCCGCCATTAGTCCGGCCATTCCGACCAATGTAAAGTTACTTTCAGAAACTTGGTATGGAAAAATTCCGATACTGTTTATTACTTTGGCAATGCAATTGCCCATTATACTTCCCATAAAAAGTGTTGGGGCAAAGATTCCCCCAACTCCTCCTGCTCCAAATGTCAGGGCACAGGCAATAATTTTGAAAAAAACCAATCCGGCAAGTAGGCCAATTACTACCCACACCTGTGAAAGGTCTAAATTAAAAATGTTGTTTTCCAACACTTTTTCGGGGCTTCCTTTGATTAAGTTGTTGATAACATCAAAACCTTCACCGTATAATGGGGGTACCAAATAGACCAAAATTCCAATGGCAATTCCCCCATAGAGCAACCTTTTAATAGGGGATCCTATTTTGTCGAATATTTTTTGGATACGCTCATATACTTCTGTGAAATATATGGAGGTTAGACCTGCAAACAAGCCTAGGATTATAAAGAAGGGAACGTCCGATATTATAAATTCGTCCTCAATTTTAAAGGGCAACAGTACATCGCTCCCAAAGAAAAAGTAGGATGTTATAATTCCTGAAAGGGAAGCCAAAAGCAAGGGCAACATGGAAGCAATGGTAAGGTCAAGGCTGAATACCTCAATGGCAAAAATAATGGCTGCAATTGGGGCCTTAAATATGGAAGACATGGCTCCTGCTGCGGCACAGCCTATAAGTAAACTTCTCGTGGTCTGGTTAACGTGGAACATTCTTGAAATATTGGAGCTTATTGCTGCCCCTGTTGCCACCGTGGGCCCTTCCAAACCAACAGATCCTCCAAAACCAACCGTTATGGGGGCTGTTAAGATAGATCCGAACATCTGATATTTCCGCATTATTCCCTTCATCTTGGAAATGGCAAAGAGGGTAGAGGGAATACCATGGCTCACTTTGTTGCGAATCACATATTTAATGATCAAATAAACAAGGGTAAGACCAATTATAGGGAAAACGAAATAAAAGGCGTTGTGGTAATATCTCACCAAATTACCTTCCAATAGGTGTTGAAAAAAGTGAGTTAAATTTTTAAGGACAACAGCACCAATCCCAGAAGTAAACCCAACCAAAATACTAAGGATATAAATAAATTGCCTTTGGGAGATATGTTTTGCGCGCCAAACCAAAAAGTTGTTTAGCCAGGATTTTTTTAATGCTGCCATGATTTTGAAAAAAATCCTGCTATCCAGTAAGATAGCAGGATTTTAAAGATATGTTTATAAATCCAATTTTAGATGAAGTTCCTGTAACTGAGTGTCATCTATAGGTGCAGGGGCATCGATCATGACATCGCGGCCACTATTGTTTTTTGGAAAAGCAATAAAGTCCCGTATAGTTTCCTGTCCACCTAAAATGGCCACCAATCTATCCAGGCCAAAAGCCAGGCCTCCATGGGGAGGGGCGCCATATTGAAAGGCATCCATTAGAAACCCAAATTGTGCCTTTGCCTCCTCTGGGCTAAAGCCAAGATGTCTTAACATTGTGGCCTGTATTTGTTTATCATGAATACGTATGGATCCTCCACCAATTTCATTGCCATTTAACACTAGATCGTAAGCATTGGCCTTTACTGCTCCTGGGTCGGTATCCAATAACTCCAACTGTCCCGGTTTTGGTGAGGTAAAGGGATGGTGCATGGCATGGTAATGACCCGTTTCCTCATCCAGTTCCAATAATGGAAAATCTATTACCCAAAGAGGAGCAAATTCATCTTTTTTGCGCAGTCCCAAACGTTCTGCCATTTCCATTCTAAGTGCACTTAATTGAGTCCTGGTTTTATTGGTGTCTCCGGACAGTACGCATATTAAATCGCCAGGTTTTGCTCCAGTGGCTTCTGCCCATTTCGCAAGGTCGGCCTGGTCATAAAATTTATCGACCGAAGACTTAAAGGAACCATCTTCATTGTATTTGGCATAGACCATACCTTTTGCCCCTATTTGTGGTCGACGGACCCAGTCTACAAGGGCGTCAATTTCTTTTCTGGTAAAGCTAGCAGCTCCCGGAATGGCGATACCTACTACCAATTCTGCCTCGTTAAAAATGCTAAAATCCTTATGTTGGGCACAGGCGTTAAGCTCGCCGAATTCCATTCCAAAACGGATATCCGGCTTGTCGTTGCCATATTTCTGCATGGCGTCATCGTAGGTCATTCTTGGGAATTTGTCCACGCTAACCCCTTTTATTTCCTGTAAAAGATGTCTGGTAAGTCCTTCAAAGACATTTAGGATATCTTCCTGTTCCACAAATGCCATCTCACAATCTATTTGGGTAAATTCGGGTTGTCTATCCGCTCTAAGATCTTCGTCCCTAAAGCATTTTACGATCTGGAAGTACTTATCCATTCCCCCAACCATCAATAACTGCTTAAATGTTTGTGGTGATTGTGGCAAGGCATAAAACTGACCTTCGTTCATTCTACTGGGCACCACAAAATCACGGGCACCCTCTGGCGTGGATTTGATCAAATATGGTGTTTCAACTTCAATAAAACCTTGGTCGGATAGATGTTTCCTGACCTCTATGGCTACTTTATGCCGAAATATTAAGTTGTTTTTGACGGGATTTCTTCGAATATCCAGATATCGGTATTTCATGCGGATGTCTTCGCCACCATCTGTCTGGTCTTCTATGGTAAAAGGGGGGGTTAAGGATTTATTGAGTATTTTGATCTCCGATACCAATACCTCCACATTTCCAGTAGGAATATTTGGATTTTTAGAGGTCCTTTCAATAACAGTTCCCTTAACTTGTATTACATATTCACGACCAAGGGATCTTGCAATTTCCATAATCTCTTTGGAGGAGCGTTCCTCATCAAAAATCAACTGGGTAATTCCGTATCGGTCGCGTAAATCGGCCCATATCACAAAACCTTTGTCCCTAACCGTTTGTACCCATCCAGATAAGGTAACCTGTTCCTGTTGATGGGCTTCCCGTAATTCACCGCAATTATGACTTCTATACATCTTTTTGTTTCATCTATGAAAAGGCAAATGTAAGAAGTAATAGGGTAAGCTGAAAAAAATATCTTCAATTAGGAAATTCGAAATATTGGCTGTGATATTTTACTATATTCTAAAAATTTTTAGAGAATATTAACAAAACTTAAGTATTTTAGTATATAATTCTAACGAAACTTACTAATATGAAACAGAAATTAATTAAGAAAAACATGTTCTTATTTTTTTTAA
The DNA here is from genome assembly GCF_023015865.1 of Arenibacter sp. F26102. Lineage (GTDB taxonomy): Bacteria > Bacteroidota > Bacteroidia > Flavobacteriales > Flavobacteriaceae > Arenibacter. The sequence continues at coordinate 314,744 of NZ_JALKBC010000001.1, forward strand.
TGGCACCTCTGCTATTGGTAGCTCAGGGAGTTGTTAATGGAAAGGTAACAGACGCTGGCCTTGGAGATCCACTTCCAGGGGTAAATGTGGTAATTAAAGGGACCACGACAGGTACTACCTCGGATTTTGATGGTAATTATGAAATCTCAGTGGATAATTTCCCGACTACCTTGGTGTTTTCATCCTTGGGATATGCCTTAAGGGAAATACAGGTAACTGGACCAACTACCTTAAATGTTGCTATGGAGGAATCGGCAACAGGTTTGGAGGAAGTAGTGGTAACAGGATTGGCAACATCGGTTAAACGGAGTAATTCTGCCAATGCAGTTGCTACGGTATCCGCAGATGAATTAACGGGAAGAACCCCACCTCAAACCTTGGATGGAGCCTTGGCCGGTAAATTTGCAGGAGCACAAATTACAGCGGCTTCCGGGGCCCCGGGTGGTGGTATGTCGGTAAAATTAAGAGGGGTAACCTCTATAAATGGACAGGGTCAGCCATTATATATTATAGATGGGGTCTATGTGAATAACAACAGTGTCTTTGCTGGTGGTTTAAATGAGATATCCAACGCCGCTGGTGGTGGCGCCTCCTCAACCGATTCACAGGACAACGCGTCAAATAGGATTGCTGATATTAACCCGGACGACATTCAGAACATTGAAATATTGAAAGGAGCTTCGGCCTCAGCAATTTACGGTTCTAGGGCAGCCGCTGGTGTAATCATTATTACTACCAAAAAAGGGAAAGCAGGGAAAACAAAAATTAATTTTTCCCAGGCCTTGGGATTTAATGAAGCTGTCAACCTCTTGGGGCAAAGAAATTGGACTGCTGCATTGGCAGAAAGTGTTTACGAGGAAGGTGCATTATATACCGCAGCTGAATCCGCAGGTAGACTGCGGGATTATGAGAAGGAGATTTATGGGGAAAAGGGCTTTATTACAAATACTAATTTAAGTATTTCAGGTGGGTCGGATAAAACCTCCTTTTTTGGCAGTTTTACCAACAACGAGGAAGATGGTATTGTAAAAAGGACAGGAGCATCCAAACAATCACTTAGGTTAAATGTTGATCACAGGATAACAGACGATATTAAATTGTCCTTAACTGGAAATTATTTGGAGTCAAGTGCGGACAGGGGGTTCTTTAATAATGATAATTCCAATACCACTATAGGTGTTTCCTTATTGTTTACCAGGCCTTGGGATTATTTGTTGCCAGATGCCGATGGCAATTATCCCGATCATCCAGCCAATTCATCCAATCAGATCCATACTCGAGATGTTATGACGAACAATGAATCGGTTAGCCGTTTAATTGCCGGTGGATCCTTGGATGTAAATTTGTTCAAGAATGAAAATCAAAGTTTAAAGATGATTTTAAAGGCAGGACTGGATACCTACACTCTTAAAACTACGGTTTTTTTCCCTCGGGAATTACAGTTTATGAGTCCGGCAGTAGGAGGAGTGGACGGATTGTCATCTGATGGTACAACGCAGAATACAGATGCCAATTTTTCAGGTTTTCTGGTACATAATTTCCGTACAGATAATGAACTTAGCTTTACTACCCAAGCAGGGGTAACCAATGAGCAGTTTTCTCAAAATACGGTTAGGGTAACCTCAACGGGTTTAATAGCTTCTGAACAAAATGTGGATCAAGCGGCCAATGTTAAGGTTGATCAATTTAGGTTGGAACAGGAAGATGCCGGATTTTTTGTTCAGGAAGAGGTTAACTTTCAAGATAAAATAGTAGGAACGCTGGGGATAAGGGGAGATAAATCCTCAAACAACGGTGATGCCAATAAGCTATTTTATTACCCTAAGGCTTCCGCAGCAGTGAATATTCACAATTTCGATTTTTGGAATCTGGAGCAGGTAAATCAGATCAAGGTTCGTGCGGCTTATGGGGAAGCGGGTAACTTCGCGCCTAATGGGGCACTTTTTACGACTTATATAAACTCTTTGATTAATGGGAATGTGGGGATAATAACTCCGACTACTCTTGGAGATCCGTCCATACAACCTGAAAGACAAAAAGAATTGGAACTTGGATTGGATGCAGGGTTTTTTAATAACAAGGTAACCTTGGAATTTACTTGGTATAACAAGAAAGTGGAAGACCTGATTCTCCAAGCGGATAACGAACCCTCTTCGGGCTATACTTTCCGTTGGGCCAATGCCGGTGCCCTGGAAAATAAAGGAGCTGAAATAGGAATAAATGTCAATGCCTTTGACATAGAGGACTTTTCTTGGGATTCAGGAATCAGTTGGTTTAAAAATAAATCTGAGATTACCAAATTAACGGTGGCTTCCTTTGATACGCAAGGTTTTGGTACGGGCCTGGGCACATTTAGAATTGAAGAGGGCAAAAGTGCTACCCAAATTGTTGGGAATGACGAAAATGGCAATGTAGTAGCATTAGGAGATGCAGAGCCGGATTTTCAAATGTCATTCAATAATAATTTCAAATACAAGGATTTCACTTTGTCTTTTTTATGGCATTGGAAAAAAGGTGGTGACAATGTAAACCTTAGTAGGTTGCTTTCAGATTTCGGAGGAACAAGTGCTGATTACGATGAGATTTCACTAGACCCTTCAGGTGACTCGAACAATGGAGACTATAGAATAGGTGCCTTTTTGGGTGGTTTTGCTGGTCCTTTTGTGGAAGACGCTTCTTATTTGAAATTGAGGGAGATAGGGTTGTATTACAATCTTCCCGAAAATACACTCCAAAAACTTTTTAAGGGGAATGTCTCCAATGTAAAAATTGGTCTTTCAGGCCATAATATCATTAATATTTTTGATTATAACAGTTATGATCCAGAGGTTTCAAATTTTGGTTCAGGAGCTGCAGGGATAGGAATTGAAGTAGCACCATTTCCATCGTCCAAAAGATTTATGTTTCACTTATCAGTTGGACTATAACATTTAAAAATAATAATATGAAAATCACAAATAAATTAAAAGTTCTATTTATGACCTTAATCGGATTGCTGGTTTTTGGTTGTACCATTGAAGATGGGAAAGATTTAAACGGTCCGGCAACCTCAACTGTCTCTGAAGGGGTGTCCAGAACTGAACTTCCTCAGGTGGTATCTGGAATATTGGCCGATATGCGAGATCGTCTAAACACTCAGATAGATGTTATATCTGTTGTTGGACGGGATTATTGGAGGCATCAGAGTTCCGACCCCAGATGGACGGGTGATCTTATGACAGGGGTATTGGATGATAACGCCTTTTATCTTACTACACCTTATGCAGCTCGTTATGCCGTAGTAAAGGAATGTAATCAATTGTTACAAGGATTGGAAAATTCCGATCCAAACTTAACCACAGAAAATTGGTCGGATAGTGAACAAGGTGCCATTAGAGGATTTGCCAATACCTTTAAAGCATATGAGTTATTATCCGTACTTAATATGTTATACCAGAATGGAATACGCACTGATGTGGCCGATCCGGATAATTTAGGTGGATTTGAGGGTTACGACGCCGCCTTGACAACTATTATTGGGTTATTAAATTCAGCTGCTACTGATTTGGCTGCCGGCGGGGATGTTTCCCCTAACACCTTGGGAGTGTCCTATTTGGAATTTAATAGGGCATTAACTGCTAGGGCTGCGGCCTATCAGGGGAATTATTCTCTTGTGCTAAGCGCTTTGGAGGATTCCTTTATGGATTTTTCAGGTGATATGTATCTGGGTGCTTATTACCAGTTTTCAGCTGCAGGATCAGATGAATTGAACCAGTTATTTTTTGCCTTAAACTCCACTGGGGCCAATGCGAGAATTGCACATCCCGATTTTGTTAGTTCCGCAGAAGCGGGTGATAGTCGAAAGGGAAAAGCGGTTAAGAGAACTAGTGGAGAACTTAATATTGGAGGATTGACCCCAGGAACGCATGATGTTTATATTTATAAATCCAGCACGGATCCCGTTGCAATGATTAGGAATGAGGAGCTTATTTTGTTATACGCAGAAGCGAATATGGTAGATAATCCGGGTGAGGCAGAAATGGCAATCAACGTAGTGAGAGATGCCGCTGGACTTGATCCTGTTGTTCCAGGTACAGTAGACGAGGACCGGCTTTTGTATGAAAGAAGATATTCTTTATTCGCAGAGGGACATCGCTGGATAGATTTAAGAAGATTTGATAGATTGGATGAGCTTGTAATAGATAGAGCAGGGGATAATATAGTTACCCAATTTCCTATCCCTCAGAATGAAGGCCAATAGGTAAACAGGTTAAAATACCAATTGGATGAATTTAAATTAAACTCCCTATTTCAGGGAGTTTTTTTATTAGTAAGCAATTGAAGCACAGAAAAACAACTATCTAATGTAAATTTAATGTTAACTAAATGTATCTTTTTCGTAAAATATATGTATCTTTATTTCGTTAAGAGATTATTGATAAATATAAAATCCCAAATAAAATGAAAGGAATAACACTAATTTTTGCACTAATATTTTCAGTTGTTATCAACGCACAAGATATAAAACCCGTTTTTGAACAAGATGGTGAAATGCTAAAGGCCACTTATTACCACGACAATGGAGTAGTTTCCCAAGAGGGTCAATTTCTAAATGGAAAACTTCATGGAGAATGGAAGATGTTTGGTGAAGATGGAAGAAAAATTGCCATGGGAGAATATACCGAAGGAAAGAAAACAGGAAAATGGTTCTTCTGGGATGCTAAAAAACTAAAAGAAGTAGATTTTGTGGATAGTAAAATTGCCAATGTTACCGAATGGAACAGTGCTGGTCAATTGGCGGTCAATAAATAATAAATTTTTTTTTGAATCGGAAACCCGGCGATATTCGTCGGGTTTTCTTGTTTATAATATGGAGCGACTCGAGTTTAAAATTGGTGTAGTTTTAGTGGTTATCTCCAAAGTCAAAATATCGCATAAAAAAAGAGGCTGCCTTTTTAGACAGCCTCTTTAGTTTAATTGGAATTAACTTAAGCTGCAGTTATTACCTCATTTTTAGCCTTGCCACTTCCTCTAAGGGCAATTTTCATCCTGTATGTTATATTAAATAGCACAGGAACAATAATCAATGTAAGAAAGGTGGCTACGATCAAACCAAAGATTACGGTCCAAGCCAAGGGACCCCAGAATACCACATTGTCTCCTCCCATGTATATGTGGGGGTTAAATTCAGAAAATAGCGCAAAGAAGTCTATATTTAAACCTATTGCTAAGGGGATCAATCCTAGAACAGTGGTTATCGCGGTTAGAATAACCGGCCTAAGCCTAGCTTTTCCGCCCTTAATAATGGCTTCTGTAGCATCTTCTTTGGTCAATAGGGCTTTATCATCCATACCAAGTTTTACCTTCCTACGGTCAATAAGAATTTGGGTGTAATCCAATAGTACCACTCCATTGTTCACGACAATACCCGCCAAGGATATTATCCCCATCATAGTCATCATAATCACAAAGGACCATCCTGTAATCATTAGACCTCCAAATACCCCAATAAAACTTAGGAATATGGCAATCATTATGATCAGGGGTTTAGAGATGCCACCAAACTGAAATATAAGTATCAGCATAATAAGTCCCAATCCGGTAAAAAATGCGCCTACCAAGAACATCATCTGCTTGTTTTGCTCTTCTATTTGCCCGGTATAATCTATTTTTATCCCTGTAGGAAGGTTCTTGAACTCCTCCATTTCCTTTTGAATTTCGGCCACAATTGCGGCAGCATCGGTAAAACCAGGTTGCAGACCGGAATATACGGTAACCACTCGTTTATTGTCCCTATGCTTTATAGCACTAAAACCAGAAGTATTCCTTTCGGTTGCCACCGCGGAAACAGGAATTTCCTTGATCTTTCCCGAGGATTGATCTCTGAAAATGATGTTTTGATTAAATAGGGCACTTTTATTATACCTTAAATCCTCGCTAAACCGAACATTTATATCATAATCTTCCCCATATTCTTTATAAACACCGGCTTTTGCACCAAATAAGGCCCGTCGCAATTGATTCCCAACCTGTCCGACCGATACCCCTAGTTCACCCGCTTTTTTACGGTCTACCACGACTTGCATGGATGGCTTACTTTTGTTTACATCGATCTTTATTTCTTCAATACCGGCGATATTTTTAGTATTTATAAAGTTTCTAATATCCTCCGCTGTATTGATCAACTGGTCGTAATCCTTTCCTTCCAATTCAATATTAATGGGATAACCTGCTGGTGGGCCATTGGCCTCTTTTTCCACAGATATGGCAACACCAGGATAAATACCGCTGAGTCCAGACTGAACCTTGGCACGGATGTCTTCCGTGTTCAGCCCTCTCCTATACTTAAATTCACTGAAGTTGACGGTGATTTTTCCTTTATGTGGCATTTCAGCGGCTGAACCTCCATCGGCCAAAGGATTGCCCGCTCCTTCACCTACTTGTGATACGGCAGTAGTCATCATAAAGTTTTCGCCATTGTCCATATATGCCTTGTCATTAACAATGGCATAGACCCTTTTCTCAATATCCAGGGTAATTTCATTGGTCTTTTCTATAGCTGTCCCTTCTGGATACTCTATGTAGACATAAATTTCATTGGGTATATTGTCCGGAAAGAATTCTATTTTTGTTCTTCCACTGCCAATAGACATCCCGAAAAGCATAAAGACAACTACCAACAACATTGCCGTAATTCCAAAATACCAGTACACATTTTTTCCCCTTAAGGCATGTATCAATCTTTTCTCATACCAGTTTTCAAAACGTGTCATGGTATTTTTTTGAAAGCGTGTAGCCCATTTTTTTATTGCGTATTTATATATCCAGAACATCCCTGCTGTGAGTATCATTACCGAGCCAAAGCCTCTCACGGCTCCACCGAACAATAAGATCAGTAACCCGAGTCCGCCCATAATGATGCTAATGCGTACCAACTGCTTTAAGGTCAGTTCCTTTTCCTCGGTATCCATAAAATTGGATACCAGCATGGAGTTCATAAATATGGCTACAAACAAGGACGACCCCAACACCACGGATAAGGTAATTGGAAAATAGATCATAAATTGACCGAATATCCCTGGCCATAATCCTAAGGGAACAAAGGCTGCGACAGTGGTGGCGGTGGAAATGATTATTGGAAAGGCAATTTCTCCAATACCCTTTTTTGCCGCCTCAATACGTGGCATACCTTCATCCATTAAACGATATACGTTTTCTACTACCACAATACCGTTATCCACCAACATTCCCAATCCCATGATCATTCCGAAAAGAATCATGGTATTCAGGGTATATCCCAACCACGATAGGATCATAAAGGACATAAACATGGACATTGGTATGGCAAAACCAACAAATAGGGCATTGCGGAAGCCTAAAAAGAACATAAGGACGCCTACTACCAATATAATTCCAAAAATTATATTGTTGACCAAGTCATCTACTTGGTTAAGAGTTCTTGTTGATGAATCGTTGGCAATGGAAATGTGAAGATCTGGAGGAAAATAGTTGGCCTTGGTGGTTTTTACAATTTCCTTAATTTGATCGGATGCAGATATGGAATTTTGACCTGCCCTCTTTTTCACATCCAACATCACTACGCTTTCCCCAAATTCCCGGGCATAGGTAGTTTTGTCCTTTTCATCAAAATGTATTTCGGCAATATCTTTTAGATATACGGCCCCGTTATCTGATTTTACTACAAAATCGTACAGCTGGATTGGGTTTTCTACCTCGCCCAATATGCGAATGGTGCGCCTTTGGCCACCGATCTTTAAATTACCTGCGGACATGGTCATGTTACCGTTACCTATGGCCTGCATAACATCGTCAAAACTTACTTGAGCCGCCATCATTTTATATACATCAACGGCTACCTCTACTTCTTTTTCCTGAGCTCCCCGGATGTCGGCTTTTTTTACCTCAGGAAGGTTTTCAATTTCATCCTGCAGATATTCGGCATATTCCTTTAATTTTTCTACAGGATAATCCCCGGTAAAGTTGATGTTCATGATGGGAACTTCTTCAGAAAAATTGAGGTCAAATACATTTGGTTCTACTTTGGCACCGTTAAAAGTAGGCCAGTCTTCACTTGCCTTTTCACTATCAACCTCATCCTTGACCCTTTGTTTGGCTGCTTCAACTGTAATTTCTTCATTGAATTCGACAGTGATGATGGAATAATCTTCCTGTGATGTAGAAACTATCTCTACCACATTGCTAATATTCTTTAATTCATCTTCCAAGGGATCCGTTATCAACCTTTCAATATCTTCAGCGGTATTACCTGGATAAGGGGTGCTGATATATATCTTCGTTTCTATGATTTCTGGAAAGTCTTCCCTTGGCATAGCAAAATAGGACGATAATCCAATCCATAAAAAGATACCTATCATTACATAAATAACGGAAGGGTTGTCTATAGCCCACGACGATAGACTAAATTCTTTGTCTGCGTTTTTTTGTAGTTTGCTCATGGACTTTTTAGTTTAAAACTTTAACTTTTTGACCATCCTTTACACTTCTGGCGCCTTCTTTTATGATGTGATTGCCTTTATTGATGCCGGAAAGAACCTCCACATAACCGTTTTGGGTCTGGCCAGTGGTAATAATCATCTTTTTAACCACGGCTTCATTGTCGGCGTTCAGTTCTTCGGCCACATAGGCATATTGTTCGCCATCAGCATTTTCGGAAACAATACTCTGTGGAATAAGAATGGCATTTTCGCTGGAATAATCGTTTAATTGTACCTTGGCGCTCAGGTTGGGCTTAATGGTTCCCGACTCATTGGGAACAGGAATTTCTACCGTAAAAGATCTGTTACCTGGGTTAATAAAATTTCCCGTCTGTCTTATTGTGGTCATTATGCTATCACCTAAAACAGGAAAATATACTTTGGCTTCCTTGCCATTTTTTATGCTGCCCAAATAGGTTTCAGGCACCTCTACTACGATGTACATTTCCGAAAGGTTCACTATTCGGAAAATTTCGGATCCAGGACCAGGGGCAACCACTGTACCTTGGTCTTTGATAACGTCGTCTATAATCCCGGAAAATGGAGCTCTAATAGTCGACTTTCCTAATTGACTCTTCATTTGATTAACGTTATTTTCCGTAGCTTCATAATTGGTCTTCGCCTGTAGATACTGAATTTCTGAACCTATTTTTTGGTCCCATAATCTTTTTTGACGCTCAAAAGTGGTTTTTGCCAATTGCGCTTGAGTTTTTAATTGCTCTAGTTGACTGCCCATACCGCCATCATCAATACTAGCCAATATCTGTCCTTTGCTTACCTTTTGGCCTTCTTTTACATATACTTTTTGCAATACACCTTGCATTTCTGGATAGATAAGCACATTTTGTTTCGTTTTTACATCACCTTGTAAATCCAGGTAATGGTCAAATTTTATAGGATTGGCTATAACCGTGGTAACCAAGGGAAGGTTTTCATTTCCGCTCATTGATCCAATTACCGAATCCAATTTCTTAAGTTCGGACTCCATGACTTTTTGCTTCTCGAACAGCTCACTTTTTTTAGCACGTAATGCGTTGAGGTCTCCGCTGGAAATAAGTTGATCTACTGTTTGTTGATTATCGGAACCGCAAGAGACCATAATGGCACCCAGAGCGAATATTTGAAGAATTTTTTTCATAATGTTTTATTGATAGGTTGACGTATTGCGTTTATAGTTTTTTGTTAAGTACGGTTTCCAATTCGGTTTTCTTGTTTATTACTTCTACCATGGATTGGAGGTATTCCTGCTGTGCATCATACAACTGTGTTTGCGCCTGTCTTAGTTCGAAGCTGGAGGCAAGGCCTTCTGTGTATTTTACCTCGTTCTTATATTCGATGCGTTCCGCAAGGGCCAAATTTTCGCTTGCAGTGTTGTATTGTTCTATAGAAAAGAGGTAGTTGCTCTTAGCGGTTTTATGTTGAAGGCGTATGTTCTGTTCGGTCTCCGATAATTGGGTTTTGGCTTTTTCCAAGGCTATTTTTGCCCTAGCTGTCTTTGCACTTCTTCCGAAGGAGCTAAAAATTGGAATATGCAAGTCTAACCCCAACACCGATGAATCAAACCAATCGGTATCGTTGCTAAAGAAGTTGAACTTGTCACTATAGGAAGTGCTTCCATAATTTACAAAGGCATTTAAGGTTGGCAGGGCCAAACTTTTTTGAAGCTTAAGTTCCAATTCCCTTTGTTGGTTTAGATTGTTCACAATTTTAAAAGCGATGTTGTTGTCCATTACCAAATCTTCCTCCAACAGGTCCAAACGTATTGTTGCCTGGGCCAAATCGGAAAGCTTTTCCTTTAATTGAGTAGGAGCATCTATGTCCAATCCCATAATTAGATTTAACATCTGTAGGGTAATCGACTGTAGCCGGAGTGAGTTTTTTAATTGATTGTCAACGGAGGATAATGTAATCTGCAATTGTTCCACGCTTTCTTCATCACCAAGCCCATTTTCGAACAGCTTTTGGGTTTCAAAAAGATTTTTTTCCAAATTGACCTTGTTTTTTTCCAGAATGGCAACGCTTTCCTGGGACAATAGAACATTACCATAGGCCTCGACAACAGATAAACGCACCTCCAACTCGGTCTTCTCCTTGTTGTTATTACTATAGGCAATAAAGGTTTTTGCCGCTTGAATGCCAACGAGGTAAGACCCGTCAAAAATTTGTTGTTTAAGGGTTGCCGTGGCATTTGCAGTTTGGGGTTGTCCAAACACAATAGGGATAAAGGTTCCTGGTTCCTGCCCCGCCAATTCGCCTGGCAACAGTGATACGGGTTGCTTTAATTGGTTTTGATAGCTCACTGCCCCATCAATTTGTGGAAGCCCGGTCGCAATAGTTTCCCATTTTTGCTTTTTTGCGTCCAACAAATCCCGATCGGCATTGATGGCGCTGTAATTGTTCTCCAAGGCAAAGGCAATAGCTTCCTCCAGGCTGAAACTATATGTCTGTTCTTGGGCGTGGGTCCAAGTAACCGTAAATAGCATTAAAAGTGCTAAAAAGCTGTATTTCATAAGATTCGATTTAAGGTTTTTAGATTGGGTCATTTAGCTGTATTTTATTCATATGTAGAATCGATGATATCATTTAGTATCTTTCTGCCCTTTGGTGTTACAATTCCCCGCAAATGATATTCAAGAAAATAATCCTGTAATTCTTTAGTAGAGAAATTACCTTCTGGAAAAAAGCGCTCGTCCTTGATACTGGCCACACCCGAAATATAGATGCGCGATACAAATTCGATGTTCAAATTTTCCCTGTAAATTCCAAGTTCCAGACCTCTTTTAATATTTTTTATTGTGCATTCCTGCATTAGTTCGTATTGCTTTTTCCTAAGGTTTGCAAAAATTTTGGGATAGTATTTCTGCAACTGGTATTGGGGGGAAGATTTTTCATCCTTTAAATGGGAAATGACAAACTTTTTAATGTCGTACAATTCTTCAATTGGATTCTTTCCATTGGCAAATATGAAATCTATTCCTGTATTAATTTGGTTAAATAGACTAAAAGTGCACTCCTGCACCAACTTTGTCTTATTTTCAAAATGGGTGTAAATCGTTTTTTTGGATATTCCCATTTCATTTGCCAAATCGTCCATGGTAACACTTTTGAATCCAAGATTCAAAAACATATCCGTTGCCTTTTCCAGTATTTTTTCTTTCATAGAGCCGGCAAAGATAGTACTGGAAACTTATAAAACAAAAAAAGTTTCCTAGGTTTTACGTTTTCTTAACATTTTAGTCTATTTTCTTCTTTTTGGATTGGGAATTGTTTCTTTATGGTATGTGATTTCTTTTAATGTATTTTTGAAAAAAAAATTGCCGTTATGCAGAGTATTGAACAATACAGGTCGGATTTTATGGCCCATATGAAGGAAAGGTTCCTAATTAAAGAGCCCGTAAATCTGTATGAGCCAATTTCCTATATTCTCAATTTGGGAGGAAAACGACTAAGGCCTGTTTTAACCTTAATGACCACCGATATTTTTGGGGGAGATTATAAAAAGGCCCTGGATGCTTCGTTGGCTATTGAAGTATTTCATAATTTTTCCTTGGTACATGATGATATAATGGATGCGGCGCCATTGAGAAGGGGGAAACAGACATTGCACAAAAAGTGGGATATGAATACCGGGATTCTTTCCGGGGATGCTATGTTGATATATAGTTATCAGTTGTTGGAAAGTTATCCTGCATCCACTTACAAGAAATTGATGAAATTGTTCAGTAAAACTGCCCTGGAAGTTTGTGAAGGACAACAGTATGATGTGGACTTTGAGAATAGGGAAGATGTAAGCATTCCTGAATATCTGGTTATGATCCAAAATAAGACGGCTGTTTTAGTGGCCGCGGCCATGAAAATGGGAGCGATAATTGCCGATGAATCGGACGATGTCCAAGATTTGATTTATGATTTTGGGAAGAATCTAGGGATTGCCTTTCAATTACAGGACGATTATTTGGATGCTTTTGGAGACCCCAAGAGCTTTGGAAAACAGGTTGGGGGCGATATTATTGAAAACAAAAAAACCTATTTGTACTTGAAGGCTCTGGAAATGGGAAGCTCTAACCAGGCTCAGGAGTTGGAGCATCTCTTTTCCATTAAACCAAAGGATGCCACCAATAAAATAAAAACGGTTAAGGAATTATTCCAAGAAACAGGTGCTGTGTCCCTTACTATAAAAGAGATAGAAAGTTACACCGATAAGGCATTTAATATTTTGGAAATGCTGAGCATTGAACCTGGGAAAAAAGAAATATTAAGGCAGTTTGGTACTGCCTTAATGAAACGCGATGTTTAGTTTATTTAAGTTATTCCTTTTTCAATTCAGCCAAGAATTCCACTACATCCCTTATTTCCCTTTTGGACATTATGGTTCCCATAGGTGGCATCCCCGAGGCCATATTTTGTCTTTTGTCTATTCTGGATAGGGCAATTTCCATGGGTTCCGCATCAGAGGTTTTAAGTATAAGCTCGTCCTCGGTTTCCTCCTCCAAAATTCCCGTTATGGTTTGTCCGTCCTTCAGGGTAACGCTGACCATACCGTAACCAGGTGATAAGCGTGCACTCGGATTGATCAAGGCCTCTAAGATCTGTTCCCTGCTCAATAGGTTTCCTATATTGTCCAAAGCGGGGCCTACGGATCCGCCCGCACCTCCAACGGCATGACATCTAACGCATTGCCCTGTAGAATTGGTGTTGAAATACTGATAGCCGTCCCTTCTGTTTCCTCCATTTAGGGTTTCGGAATAGGCCTGCAAACCATCTCCTTGCGATTTTAGTTTGCCCAGTTGGGCAATCAATTCTTCGGATTGGGTGGCTTCAACGGCCTCCGTTAGATCCAAAATAACCCCATTGGACAATTTCTTGTTATTTCCTTGTTTTATTAGTGAGCTTAGTACATCCTTACTTTTTTCAAGTGGCATTTCCCCTAATACGCTCAACATTTTTTGTTGTTCAATAATGGATCCACTCTTAAATATAGGCTCCACAATAGCGGGCAACTTTTCTTTGGGGATATCTACTTGGGTTACCAAACCTACTGCCACAGTACGGACATTTCGATCTTTATCTGCCATACCAATCCTCATGGCTTCTTCAATATTGGTGTAATTTAGATCGCCAAGTGCCATTAACATGGCCGAACGCACCTCTGGGGAAGCATTATTTTTCATAATAGTTGCCAATTGGGCATTGTAACCATCTATATTGAGGGCGCTTATTGACTTGGCTGCGGCCACTAAAATATCCGGGTTTTTATCCTTCAAAAAGTCGGGAATATATTTTTCTATTTTCTGTTTTACAGCAATGGCATCCCTATTTATTTCACCCCTATATCGGCCATCTACCCTATCCAATACGGAAGGGGAGGCCCAGGTGCCAACGGCTGCCAGAGCTTCACCTCTAAGGGTACTGGATACAGTAGTTCTGCTAGCAAAATCGATTAGGAGGTTTAGCTCCTTATCACCTCCAACCCTAAGTGCGGCGTTGATACTCCTGCGCAACAATGGTTCAGAGGTAAATCTTTCCTCTTTCAATAAGGAGGCCAAAGCCGGTAAGGCAGGTTCAATAGACCAATCATCATTGATCGCCCTTGCGGCCTCGGTAACTATATATTCATCCTGGTCTTTTAAAAATAGGGCTAACTGTTCATTTTGTAGTCGTCTCAATACCAATACAGCGGCTATGCGTAAACTTCTGTTTTTGCTTTCGGCCAAGGCTATTATCGGGGCAGATTCCCCTATTCTTGCCAGCGCCAATACGGCGGCATGTCTTAAATAAAGATCTTCGTCATTATTAGCTTCCAACATTGTTAAAAGGGGCTGAACCGCATTTTTTTCCGCAATCCTACCTAGTGCTTGGGCGGCGAAGAATCGTACCCGCGCGTTTTCATGCTTAAGCAGTGAAATGAATTCCTTGCCGGCGTTACTATATTTAACATCTCCCAAGGTTTTGGCAGCCTGTGCCACAATTTCAGGGTCACTATCCTTTAAAAGATTCATTAAAGGTTCGGCTCTGTCCAACTTTTCTCGTGCCAATTGCCCTATGCCCCAAATTCCGTGGACCCGGGCCAATTGGTTTTCCTTTTGTGTTATGGCAGCGGTAAATGCTTTGTGGCCCTTATTGTTCCTATCTGCCAATTCGAATTGGGCTTTTTGGCGAATGCGCATATCGGGATAAGAAAGGAACTGGATTAATTTGTCAACGTTTTGATCTGTATAGTCCAAAGTCATTAGTCGCTCTGTTTCCTTTCTTTCCGCCTTCAGGTCGTTTTTGTTCGCAGCAACATCCAACTTCCATACCCGGCCGTAATTTTTGGTGTCCCAGCCGTTCATCCAATCTGCAATATAAAGAGCCCCGTCCGGAGCGAAACGAATTCCTGTGGGGAGGATTCCGCTTAAAATATCCTGTTCCGTATTCAATTCAAAGGAGGCTCCTTTGGGTTTAAGGTCGAAACTCCATATGTGCGATCTACTAGGGTTGCCAACAAACTCTACCAGAAAGAATTTGTTTTTCCATTCTTTTCCCAGAGCAGTGCCAGGGTTGTAGGCCATTCCTGTAGGGCCATTATGAAAGTTCATAATAGGTGGTATAATATAGGCAGCTTGGTTTTCCCAACGTGGAACAAAAAGTTTTTCATCCATCCAAACGTTGTACCCATTGTTTTTTGGGTCGGTGTACTTGCCATATTGCCAGTTGGAGCGCCAACCTGCGTCAGATCCCTCAACAATATATACCAAACGTTCGCTTTCTCCACGGTGATCCCCGTCATTATCCGCGGTGATAATATTGCCGTATTCGTCAAATACAAATTCGTGGGTATTGCGCACACCGGCGGCAAAAACCTCAAAATCGCTGCCATCGGGATTGGACCTCACAATAACCCCTTGATTTGGGTATTTGTGATGTGTTCCGTCAGCGGTGGTAATATTGGCCCCTATATCCCCAATTCCCCAATATATTCTTCCGTCAGGACCTTCTATTGCTCCAGACATTCCATGTCCCCCAAAACCAATATGTACCCCGTAACCATGGGAAATGGAGGTTTTATCGTTCATTATACCATCTCCATCCTCATCGGTAATTCTCCACATATCCGGGGCAATGCCTACGAACATATCATTTTTCCTAACCAATAAAGCTCCAGCAACATCTGATATTTCTTCGTGAAAATCATTCACAATTCTTGTGGCGACATTGGCATAACCAGAAGCGTTTTGGTCCTCCAACTTCCATATTTCCTCCTTTTGTACGGTAAGGTCTCTCCAATCGTGTATACTATCTTTATTCAGGTCTTTTAACCATTCGTTTTCTTCGCTTTTTTCGGTAGCGAAGGTTTCATGTAAAAAGTTTTTTCTATCCTCCACGGATTGTAGTGCAATGGACGGGGTCATCCAATGTCTGAATCCCCTGATATCAAATTCAGAGTTTTTTTGACGGTTGGTCCGAGTAAGGTATATGTTTCCCTCATCGTCAACGGACATGGCCACTGGATCGGGAGCCAAAGAATCCGAAGCCCATAAAGTCAACGTTAAGCCTTCTGCGACTTGGGCGGGAACACTTTCCCTTATTTCCTTAAACCTACTTAAGGCAGTTGTAGTATCCTCTTTTATGACCAACAGGGGCTCCTGAGATTGCTTGGGTTTTTTTTCACAGGATATGGCAAATAGGCCAAAAAGGGATAGAATTAAGGCAGTTTTAAAGGTAGTTATGGTGCGCATGGGAATTATTGGTTTTAAAAGAGTAAAATATACGGGTATATATCAATATTATAAAATATTGCTTGTTAAATTAAAAACACCCGACGTATAAGGGCCTGGATAAATTCTTTTTTGGGGCAGGCCGCAATAATTTTTAAGTCTTCCCAGATACTGGTTTTTTCATCCAAAAATTTAAAGATACTTTGGGCTTTCCGTTGTTTGAACAGTTGTCCAAAAATTAACCTTCCCTTATTGTTTTTTCTATGGAGTATATCCAATAATAGGAGGTCATAAAACCAAAATCGATCCTTTTTAAAAAAAGTATTTAGCGGTTTGTCTTTTTTCAAAAACGGGATTAAAGCTCCTGTTTTTTGATACGTCCGCATAAAGTTATAGCCCGAACTTGGCTTAGCCCATCCTCCGGCAATCCCAATATGCAAAATGTTTCTGCTGTTGTGGACGTTAAAATTATAACAGCTCATGGGGATGCTTCCCTTTTCCTTTTCCAATATTTCGTAATCTTTACAATCCAGGTTATTAAGATAGGATTTTATAGCCCCTTCATACTCTTGTTCGAGGAGCACATTTTCAGAGAATAAGGTGTATTCCACCAAAGCTTCCGTTTGGGAAAATGGCAATACGTACATAAAGCGGGTGTTTCCTTTCTGTGGGACCGAAAAATCCATAAAGGTAGCCTGATCCCTGTCAAAAATGGGTTTTGTAGTTTTTATAAACCAGCCTATAAAATGTTGCTGTAAGACCGGATATCTTTTTTGCTTAAGCAATGGTTTATAATCAAAAATGCTATTGAATATTTTTCTGCCCTTAAATGCATCGGTGTCGGTAGTGACCAATACTTCATGGTCCTTATCCTGAATTTCCTTTACATTCCCTTCCAAAAAAGTGATGTTGGTATGGCCGTTTATTTTGTTGCGGTATGTATGGTAAAAATCCTCTGCACGTAGCATCTTATACGTATAGGGGGCAATTGGAGTTCGTTTGGAAAATTTATCATCCGCGACAAATATGTGGTCCCAGGTTTTATGAAGTATATCGTCAAAATCTCCCTGGCCAATTTCCCAAAAACACCAGGTACGGTCATTTTGTTTGTGCAAATTCTTTTCCAGCAACAGAATAGTTTTCTGTGCAAAGAAATTATCCTTGCCCAAAGCATCGGCCAATAACAAGCCAGAGGCCCCTGCACCAATAATAATATAATCGTAGGTTGCCATGGGAATGCTATCTAGGTTCAAGGATTATAGCTGAATTTAGAAATGATTTTGCGTCCGCCCTCGGGATGCAATCCAAAAGTACAAATTCTATTGGTAGAATTTACAAATCCGAAAAAGGTGAAATATCAGGTATTTTTAAGGTGTTTTTTCAAGTATCTCCAACAATTGTTCGGCATCCAGATATTGGAAATAGCGTGCTTGGGCAGTAAAAGTAGAATCCATGAATACTAGGGCTGGTAGGCTAAAGGGAGTATCCTTTCTGCTAGCCAAGAGAAGGGGTATTTCATGTACGGGATTACGTCTATTGGCTCTCGGATTGGTAAAATTTTGTTGCCCAAAAACAATTGTATCTGTGGATTCCACATTAAATTTTATAGCATAAAACTCCGTATTGAGTTTATTTACCACCCTTGGGTCTTTAAAAGCTACTTCATCCATTTTTAGGCAGGGGGAACACCAATCCGCATAAAAATCGATGAATACTTTTTTAGGATTTGATTTAAGGGAGTCATGCAATTGTTCAAAGCTGATCCAATTAACTTGGGCTTTTTCTTGTGCAAGGGCATTTGACCAGGACAGCATTAAATTCACCGTCATTATTAAAATTGTTGTCTTGGATCCCATTATTCCTACAAAGATTTTATCCTTAGTCCTATAAAAACAGTTCTTGGGGCTCCAGGGCCGTAGACGTAGTTGCTATCCCTGTTTTTGCCCAAATCAAAATCGTCCTGGTAGGCATTTGTCAAATTTTTTACGCCTCCAAATATCTCTATTCCCGTGTCAATTTTGGGAAATGCATGGTTATATCCCAATCGGAGACTGAGTTCCGTAAACGATGGGGATTTGGTGTATTCATCTACTTCCTGACCTGTTCCTTCTCCACTAAAATGGGCAATTTCCATAGGTCCCGTATATACAATATTGGCGCTGGCACTTAGTTTTTTTGTGGGCGTATAATTAAAGGTAGCATAACCATAGTCGTTTGGGGTTCTCAAAAATGCTCTTTTTGCCTCCAAACCTTCAATATTCTCCACGGGATCATCGAAGAGGCTGGACTGTAGGGTAAAGCCGGCATCGATCTGTAGCAAATAATCAAAGTTGGCCCTTGTTTCCAGGGTAATACCTTTGACCGTAGCACCACTACCATTCCGCTTTTCAAAGCGTTGTCCAAATTCGTCTTCTCCCAAGGGGAAGAGAAAGAAGGCGTCGTTTAGTTGGGTATAAAATCCCTCTAGGGTAAAACCGGCAATGAAGTGTTCTGAGGCCTTATCGTAATTAATAGATCCGGTAAAACTATTGGAGCGTTCCTCCTTTAGGGCGTCGGAAAGTGAAACACGGGAGATGCCTCCTCCGGCGAAGGCAATGTGCAAGTCGGTATCAAAGGCTTGCGGCGCCCTAAACCCGGTACCCCATCCCAATCTCAATTGAGTTTCCTTATTCCACTTGTAGAGCAATGAGAGCCTTGGACTAAATATGGTTTTGTCTACCAGGTTGTGGTCATCGACTCTAAAACCGGAAAGAAAATTTAATTTGGTGTTAATATCCCAGTCGTTCTGTACAAACCCACTAAAATTCCTGGTCGTCTGGTCTATCTTGTAATTATAGGGTTCAATAACATCCAACACCTGGTCATATACAAATTCGGATCCAAAGGTCAATACGGTTTTGCCCCCTAGAAATTCATTAAACCTGTGATTGTATTGTGTGCCACCCTGATGTGTGGTAACATTGGATATGCCATAGGGCGGGTCGGCCAAAAATTCCCCCAATTCGGGCTCATCGTCTGGGATTATGCCCGTATAATGGTCACGGTCGGTATATTGTCCCCCATAATAAAGGATCAGTGCACTTTTTTCTTCATTAAAATTTATTTGATAATCCAAACTGCCCATAAGTACATTATGTGTCCGTTCTTCAGTTTGTTGTGCCAAGTGGGCAGGTTTGTCCACTACCTCACCACCATATCTATATTCATTTATGCTACTAAGGCTTACCTCCAACTTTTGGTTTTCCTGAGGTAGATAAAAGAAGTTGGTGCCAAAGGAATTGTTTATGAGCTGTGGCAGCTCTGAAAAATTGTCGCCATTGGCATCGTAGGTGTCACGATCCCGCTTACTGACGAAAAAGGTAGCGCCGGCATTCCGCTTTGTGTTAACTACAGTGGCGTTTCCTACAAGAAGGTGGTCGTTGGCATTGTTCCCCATATTTTGATAGGTATAGGTAAAGGAATAGTCGTTTTGCCGCGGAATCTTGGTTATCACATTCACGGTTCCGCCTATGGCACTGGATCCATAAAGTGCCGAAACACCTCCTCGGACTATTTCAATGCGTTCTATCATATTGGTAGGAATTTGCTCCATACCGTATAAGCCGGTAAGCGGACTAAAGATGGGTCGACCGTTGATCAATATTTGTGAATATCCTCCTTGTAGTCCGTTTATACGCAATTGGGTGTAATTACACGTCTGGCAATCGGTTTCTACCCTTAGGCCTGGTTGAAATCTTAAGCCATCGGAAAGATTGGTTGCCACTACATTATCCAAGGTTTTGCTATTGATCAAATTTACGATTACGGGGGAATCTGTACGTCTTTTGTCTGTCCGGGTACCTGTTACCACTACTTGTTCCAGACCCATAACATCCTCCTTTAATTCAAAATTTAATTGAAAGGGTCTGGAATTGTCCAGGGTAATTTCTTTTAGGTTGGATTGGTACCCTATGCTTTGGCAAACCACGGTGTAGGTTCCAAACGGGGCGTTTAGCCTATACTTTCCCGATTCATCGGTAGTGGTGCCAATTTGGGTCCCCTTAAGCTGTATGGTGGCCCAAGCTAATACATCTCCATTGGAAATAACCGTGCCTTCCAGTGTTCCGGTTTGGGAAAAAAGATGGAACAGTGGTAAAAAGAGTAATATCCAGATTATATTTTTCATTAAATTAAATTAAAATTTAGGCAAATCTAAAAATTTGTTTGTACAAATAAAAATGTATTTTTGCATAAATTGTATTTAATGACGCGTTCAGAAGAGAATTATATTAAGACTATTTTTCATTTAGGCAGAAAAGGGACACAGGAAGTAGCCACCAATGCCATAGCGGAACTAATGGAAACCAAGCCTTCTTCAGTTACCGACATGATTAAAAAACTATCCGAAAAAAATTTGGTAAACTACAAAAGGTACCAAGGGGTTTCCTTAACTTCTTTAGGCACCAAGACGGCATTGGGGATTATCAGAAAACATAGGCTTTGGGAGGTTTTCCTAGTGGAGAAGCTGGATTTTTCTTGGGATGAGGTCCATGAGGTGGCGGAACAGTTGGAGCATATTAAAAGTGACAAACTAATAGATAGTCTGGACCGTCTTTTGGCTTTTCCCAAGTTTGATCCGCACGGAGATCCCATACCGGATAAGAACGGAGGATTTAAGGAAAGGGATAGGGATTTGCTAAGTGAAGTCCCAATAAATACTGTTGGGGTATGTGTTGGGGTCAAGGACTCATCGGCCACCTTTCTAAAATTTTTGGACAAGAACGGGATAGCCTTGGGAAACCAAATAAGCGTGAAGGAGAGAGAGGAGTTCGATGGATCATTAAATATTGAGATAGATGGAAGGAATCTGCAAATTTCACACGTAATTGCGGCTAATTTGTACATTAAAACCAATGATGAAATATGAATCAGATAATAGACTATTTTGAATCGATAGACCCCATTTTAGCTGCATTTTATGCCACCTTGTTTACATGGGGACTTACGGCCTTGGGCGCTTCATTGGTATTTTTCTTTAAGGGCATGAACCGCGCCGTATTGGATGGCATGCTTGGTTTTACGGGAGGAGTAATGGTTGCCGCCAGTTTCTGGAGTTTATTGGCGCCAGGTATAGAAATGAGTCCTGGGGAAGGATTCGTAAAGGTGATTCCGGCCGCGGTTGGATTTCTGATGGGAGCATTGTTTCTATTTGGTTTGGATAAGGTATTGCCACATTTACATATTAACTTTAAGGAAAACGAAAAGGAAGGTATTAAAACACCCTGGCATAGAACAACCTTATTAACTTTGGCAATTACTTTGCACAATATTCCGGAAGGACTTGCTGTTGGGGTATTGTTTGGGGGTGTTGCCGCAGGTTTTGACGGAGCCACTATTGGCGGGGCCGTTGCCTTGGCACTTGGAATTGGGCTTCAGAACTTTCCCGAAGGTTTCGCGGTTGCCATGCCATTAAGGCGGCAGGGATTAAGTAGAAGAAAGAGCTTTATGTACGGTCAGGCTTCTGCCTTGGTAGAGCCTATCGCTGCGGTATTGGGAGCTTGGGCAGTTCTTACTTTTCAGCCAATTTTGCCCTATGCGCTATCTTTTGCGGCAGGAGCTATGATATTTGTCGTGGTGGAAGAGGTGATTCCGGAAACCCAACTGGATAAGTATACGGATATAGCCACCATGGGTTTTATAGGAGGATTTATTATTATGATGATGCTCGATGTTGGCCTGAGTTGAAATATTTTGGTTTGTTAGTGTAATCATCTATCTTCATTCAATTTATGGGAAATACAGATAAAAGGCATTGGTTTTTAAACGTGCTCATTGTGGTCACTATAATTGTAGTTGCCTTGGCATTTACGGCACATTACAAAAATTGGATAAAGACCGAAAAGGAGGAATTGGAAATATTATCTGGAATCTATTTCGTTAAAATTCCATATTCGGACATGGACAGTGTTACTATGGTGGAAAAGATTCCTTCCATGGAACGTATTAATGGATTTTCAGTTAAGGAGAGGGAAAAAGGTGTTTTTAAAGAAGATAGCTTAAGTTTAAATAAGGTATATGTTTATGTGGATCGACTTTCCCAACCCAAAATTCGGTTGGTCTATCAAGATTCCATGAAGTTGTTTTTGAACATGCCCGATAGTACGGAAACGGAAACAATGTATCGGTTGTTATCCGACAAAATTAATCCCCCAAAAGAATAGATGTACGGTTTTCCATTGGATGTGTTTTTGAAGAAATATAGTTGGCTTATGCTGATCCTACTTCCTTTCTCTGGGATGGCGCAATACAGTCTCTCAGTGGAAGTGCGTGGTGTAAAATCCTCCACTGGTAAAATCAATATTGCTATTTACAACAAGTCGCACGGGTTTTTAATGTTCGAAGAGGTATACAAGGTAGACCGCATAGCGGCAAAAGAGGCCAGCACGCATTTCAAGATTTCCGATCTACCCAAAGGGGAATATGCCGTGGCCATTTTTCACGATGAAAACGGAAACGACAAGCTGGATACAAATTGGTTGGGAATTCCAAAGGAATCCATTGCCTTTTCCAACGCCAAATTAAAGACTTTTGGTCCTCCTAGTTATAAGGAATGCGCTTTTGATTTGACCAAGGATTTGGATTTAATGATGCAGTTCAATTAGATTTATAGTTTAATCCCTTTATAAAATATTATTATGGTACTAATAGCTCATATCATGGGTTCCCTTTATGGTCTTTTAGCGGTCGTTTTTGGGGCTTTTGGTGCACATGCATTAAAAAAAATCTTGAACGAACAGCAATTGAAAAGTTTTGAAACGGGGGTAAAATATCAAATGTACCATGCCATTTTATTACTGGTTTTAGGATTTAATTTTAATCTGGAAACAGCCTTGGAACGTTATATGATTTATTGCCTTATAATTGGTGTGTTTCTATTTTCCTTTAGTATTTATGGTCTTTCCATAAGTGCGGGCAAAGGTAAAAAACTCAGGTTTTTGGGACCTATCACTCCGTTGGGTGGATTACTTTTGGTAATGGGTTGGGGATTATTGTTCTATTCCTTTATTCAAAATTTGGTTTAGGTTCTATTCCACCTCCACTTGCGCCGTAAAATCCTTTATGGCCTGATTGGGTTCTATTATGTTATAGCCCTTCCAAAATTCCGGATCGTAATTGGGCATATAGGTAGGAAGTACTGTGTTATTTTCCTGAACGGCATTGAATTGTTGGGTGGTAATGGTTTCTGAATCGAACAGGATTACCTCGTGTCTGTTTACCCCACTGCTCGCCATATCTATTTTCAGGGAAAGTTCGTTCTGTTTGTTCCTTCCTTTTACGTGCTTGTTTAGTTCAATGATTTTTAAAGGTCGTTTTATGGCCACCTTTGCGCCAAGTTCTTCTTCAAAGTACCGCAAATTGTAAACTCCTTTTTCATTCTTTGAAAATATCATTTTGCCCTTGTCCAAATATTGGTCCAAAGAGACTCCTAAAAGCTTAAACGTCCTCAAGGATTTAACATTACTGTAATCTAATCGGATTATGGCAAAATCATCTGCATGTATATATAGTCTACCCTTGTAGTCGGCAGATCTTTTGGGCTCAAAATCCAGAATATAGACTGCATCATCCCCTATATAGGTAAAATCTACCATTTTAAAATTATATCGATTGTCTTTATGGATGAAATTGAGGTCCGAATCTTTCAGAAAAAACTGTTTTTCCATAATCTTCCCCAAGCTTCCTTTTTTAAAGGAAGCGAAATTCTTTTTTCGATTTTCTTCCTTCTTTTTCTTTTCTTCCAATTCTTTTTTCAAGGCCTCGGCGTCTGCACCTTCATTCTCGGGAGTAAATATTTCGTCGGCATCCACTTTTGTACCGAATAGACCCGATTTTATTTTAAAATAGGAATCGTGCTTTATATTTTTCTTTAGAATATCATTGAACTTTTCTTCCAAAGCCGTTATGTCCAGCTCACTTTGCTTATCATATAGTTCTGAAGCTTTTATCAGGGTTAGTTTTTGATTGTCCTTTTCATAATTGCCATAAAAGTCACCTAAGATTTCGGTGTACCGACTCGATTTTTTTGGGATGGTATTCAGGACACTGTCCAAGAATTTCTCGTTAAGGGCGGCTATGGTGGATTCTTTGAAGGTGTAATTGGATTTGGTAAGGTTTTGATGATAGGAGTCCCTAAAGAACAATCGTTTTTTGGTGAGGGTCTTACTGTGATTTTTGTCGATATGCTCTTTTACCTGCTCTATAAGCTCTTCGGCAGTATACTGTTTGTTACTAACAATTACAGGATTTAGTTCTATAGGTTTGGAACTTAGAAAAATGACAGCTTCAGTAAATTGATTCAATGGTTTGCGTAAACCCTCATAGCCTATACACGATATAAAAAGGGAGTCGGTGTCTTTGCTGTTTTGATCTAATAGCAAACTAAATCGGCCCTCTTCATTGGTATTAACCCCTTTTTTATTGGACTGTAGAATAGTGGCATAGGGGATGGGTTGTTTTGTGGAGGAGTCTTTTACTACCGAGGAAATTAATTGTGCCTGATTAATATTGCATGCGAGTGCAATTAGAAAAATCGGGAATAAGGTTCTAAAATTGAGCATACAAGTCATCTAATGAACACCAAATTACGGATTTGGATTTCTGAAAGCAATGGACTTGTGATTATTTTAAGACAGATTTATTCTACTTAATAAAAAGTAATATTAATCTCGAATGGAAGATGCAACCGTTTTGCGCTAGGATTAATGACAACCACAATCGCCATCGCCACAAGCTTTGGAACTGCGTTTTTTTCCAGCAAACAAAGATTTTGGCAACAGGAATTTCTTTACAAGATACCCGAATGCCAAGACTACTGTAATATAGACCAGTATGTGTTGAAGAATACTCATTTTTATTATTTGTTTTGGGCGTTGAACAGATAAAAGTTTTAAGCCTCTTATTTACTTGTCCGAACTAAAGTCCGTTACATTTATTTCTTTTTTGTTCGCCAGGATTACTTTAAGATCTGGTATGCAATCAATGCTACAATATACGCAAAAAGACTCATAAATACTAGTTGTGCAGCTGGCCATTTCCAGGTATTTGTCTCACGTTTTACTATAGCGAGGGTACTCATGCATTGCATAGCGAAAGCATAGAAAAGTAATAGGGAAATGCCGGAAGCCAAATTAAAAAGGGGTCTTTTTGTTTTAGGGTCTATTTCGGCCGACATTCTGTTCTTTATGGTGTCTTCTTCATCACTACCCACACTATAGATCGTGGCAAGGGTACCTACAAAGACTTCCCTGGCCGCAAAGGAAGTAAGGACGGCGATACCAATTTTCCAATCGTAACCAAGTGGGCGCACCACAGGTTCTATGGCCTTGCCCATATAGCCCATATAGGAGTTTTCCAATTTATAACTTGCAATTTCCTGATTGGTGGCCTTTTCCTGCAAGGTAATTTCCTTTAATCTTAGGGAGTCGCTCAGTGCTACTTGGTCCATAGCATAGCTTTTTTTCTCGATGCTATCCTGAAGTGCCAGTTTGTAGGAAGCCATCGTACTTTCAATATTGGTTTTATTGAAATCCGAAAATCCTTGTTTTTCAATTTGTTCACTTACAATTTCGTCGGCATTGGCAAAATTATCCGAAAAACCATTCGATCCTAAAAACCAAAGTATAATAGAGATTGCCAATATAATTTTTCCGGCGCCAAGCACAAAACTTTTAGTTTTTTCCCAAACGGTATAAACAACATTTTTAACAAGTGGGAGCTTGTAATTGGGCATTTCCATAACAAAAAATGTCTTGCTCTTGATCTTCATGATCTTGTTCAAGATCATCGCTGAAAGTATTGCGGCGCCAAATCCCATTAGATAAAGGAGCATTAAGGTCAGTGCCTGATAGCTCAGGCCTAGAAATCTTCCTTCGGGTATAACCAGGGCAATAATGATCAAATAAACCGGTAAGCGGGCAGAGCAGGTGGTAAAGGGGGTAACCAGAATGGTAATAAGTCGCTCCTTCCAGTTTTCTATGGTCCTAGTGGCCATAATAGCTGGAATTGCACATGCCGTTCCCGAAATCAGAGGCACTACGCTCTTGCCGCTAAGGCCAAACGGACGCATTAATTTGTCCATTAAAAAAACGACCCGGCTCATATAGCCAGATTCCTCCAAGAGGGCAATAAAAAGGAACAAAAAGGCAATTTGGGGAATAAAAATGACAATTCCACCTATCCCTGCAAGGATTCCTTCGGCTATTAAATTGGTAAATACTCCTGGGGGTAAAGTGTCCTTGACCCATTCACTGGCAGAAGCAAAGGATTCGTCAATAAAATCCATTGGGTAACTGCTCCAGTCGTAAATGGCTTGAAAAATAGTCAGCAGGATGACAAAAAAGATAAGATATCCGAAAATCTTGTGCGTTAGAATCTTATCCAACGTGGCCCTAAGTCCTTTGGCCGCATTAATATCTACCTTATATGCCTGTTTTAGTATGCCATTTATAAATTGATATCTAAGAATGGTTTCCTTTTGTTGCAGCCTTTTTAGTTCGGATTTGGATTTGGTGGCAAATGAGGGGGCAATGGTGATCGGATTCTTTTCTATGGGCATAAAATTTACATCCTGTGTAATTACAAGCCATAGTTTATAAAGATCTTCTTTTGGAAAAGTAGCTTTTAGTTTTTCAAAATAATCGGGTGCAATTACCGTCGTATCTACATTGGGAGAAATGGATAGGTTTTTATAATCGGCGATCAAATCCTTAATGCGGTCTATACCCGTTCCCTTTCTGGTACTTACCAATGCAATTTTGGTATCCAGCTTTTCTTCCAGTAGTTCTATATCCAAGGAAATACCTGTTCTGGACATACGATCGGCCATGTTGATGACCAGTATAACCGGAATTTTAAGGTCCTTGATTTGGGTAAAAAGGAGAAGGTTTCTTTTAAGGTTTTCAACATCGCTGATGACAACGGCAACATCTGGAAAATCCTTGTCGTTTTTGTTGAGCAAAAGTTCTACCACCACACTTTCGTCCAAGGAAGTGGTATTAAGGCTATAGGTGCCGGGTAAATCCAATATATGGGCCTTTACTCCGCGGGGAAGTTTACAGACCCCTTCCTTTTTCTCGACGGTTATACCTGGGTAGTTCCCAACTTTTTGTTTTAAACCGGTAAGTTGGTTAAAGACCGAGGTTTTACCAGTATTGGGATTGCCTATAAGCGCAACCTTGATCTGTTTGCTCATAGTGGGGAATCTTCAATAATTTCTAACTCTATTAAGGCGGCCATAGAACGCCTAATAGCGATGTGTGTACCGTTAACGTTAATGTATATGGGGTCTTTAAGAGGGGCTACCTGTACCAATTCTATTTCATTGCCTGGGAGGCAACCCAATTCCAATAGTTTAATGGGAAGTATACCATCAGCAAATTCCTTGATGATTCCCTTTTGTCCTCGCCTTAAATGTGCTACAGTTGTAGTCAATTTTTATTTAGATTGATTTTAATTAAGCACAAAAATAAAAGAAAAAGATGAAGTAATCAGGTAAAACTATAAAAAGTTGACGCTTTAAAGTCCTGTTGCTTCGGAATGATGGGTAGTAGCCGTTTTTTTTAATGACACGGATAAGGTAATTGGAGTTTTGGTGTGGGGAGACCAAATACTATTCTGCTCTTTTGATTTTCCGGAATTACTTGGGATATCAATCCTTATAGGACGATTTCAATATTTCTAGATCGCTTAGTAATTTCTCCATTTCTTCCGAGTCGGTACCGTCGTAGAATCCCCTTATCCTACGTTCTTTGTCTACAAGAATAAAGTTTTCGGTATGGATCATATCGTATGGACCACCATCACCGCTGGTCTTAACGGCTAAATAGGATTTTCTGGCCAGTTCATATATCTGTTCTTTGTCGCCCGTAACCAGATTCCATTTACTATCCTTGACCCCTTTTTCCAAGGCGTATTTTTTCAATTGCGGAACGGAGTCAATATCCGGGGTCACGGAATGGGAAAGAAGTAATACGTCATTGTCATTTATAATTTTATCTTGAATTCCGACCATATTTTTTGTCATTATAGGACAAATTGTGGGGCAGGTAGTAAAGAAAAAATCGGCAATATAAATTTTGTTGTGGTAGTCGTTTTGGGTCACCAATTCCCCATTTTGATTGGTTAGGGCAAAATCGGCAATGGTATGGTATTTTTTTACGTGCTGAAGGGTACTATCCACCAATTCAAAATTTACCATGGCAGGCTGGTAAACGGGCAGTATTTTTTTGGGTTGAAGGGCATTGTAGAAAAGGGAAATGATTACCCCGGAAATAATGAGTAGAACAATGCCGAAGAATTTGAATTTAGCAAAAAACGAACGCATGTTTTTTTGGCAAAGGTAGGATAGATGTAAAGATAATTCAAGGATCTTTGGGGGGATCGCTACTAAATCTTTCTTAAAAAAACCCTCGGGTATAATAGTTTTTTTTTTAAGACCACGTAATAATGTACTTTTGTGCGCTTTTAAAGTTTAAAAAAAATACTTAATGACGTTAGCAATACAGATTGTACAGTTTGTACTTATCATATCCATTTTGGTAATCCTACACGAATTGGGCCATTTTCTTCCCGCAAAATATTTCAAGACCAAAGTAGAAAAATTCTATTTGTTTTTTGATGTTAAGTTTTCCCTTTTCAAGAAGAAAATTGGGGATACGGAATACGGAATTGGCTGGTTGCCCTTGGGCGGCTATGTAAAAATAGCTGGGATGATCGATGAGAGTATGGACACCGAGCAAATGAAGCAAGAACCACAGCCTTGGGAATTTAGGAGCAAGCCGGCATGGCAACGTCTTATCATAATGACCGGAGGGGTAATTGTCAACTTTTTATTGGCTTGGGTAATCTATACCATGCTTTTGTTCAACAATGGAGACACCTATATACCGTCCGATAGTTTAAAATACGGAATAGTAGTAGATTCTATAGGAGAACAGTTGGGATTGAAGACCGGTGATCAAATTTTGATGGTAGATGATAAGAAAACCAGAAAATTCAACGAGGCGGTTTTGGATATTATCCTTGGTGATGAGGTAACGGTTAAAAGGGACGGACAGGAAATTACCGTTCCCTTATCTGATGAAGGAAAGGAGACCGTTTTTGCTACTCAGGGTAAAAATTTCTTAGGGTATAGGTCAAAAGCCATTATTGCCAAGGTACAGCCGGAATCGGTAGCGGAGCAGGCAGGTCTATTGCCAGGTGATGAAATCATTGGGGTTAATGGCGTAGACACCAAATTTTGGGACGAATTTAGAAGTAAGATTGGGGCATCGGCAAATCAGAAATTAGACATCAGTGTTTTAAGGAATGGTGCTACCGAACTTTTGGAATTAACAGTTCCTGAGGAAGGAATAATAGGAATAGAATTAGATCTTACCGATCTTCGGGTAACCGATAACTATGGCTTTATTGAAGCTATTCCGGCAGGTTATAAGCGTACCATTCAAGTGTTGACGGATCAAATAAGGCAATTTAAGGTAATCTTCAATACTAAGACGGGAGCTTACAAACAGGTAAAAGGACCTATTGGAATTGTGGAATTGATGCCAGAGAGATGGAATTGGACCTTCTTTTGGAATTTTATGGCCATGTTCTCGGTTTGGCTTGCATTTTTAAATATTCTGCCAATTCCGGCATTGGACGGAGGTCATGTAATGTTTTTATTGTACGAAATAATTTCTGGCAGAAAACCAAGCGAAAAAGTGTTGGAAACAGGTCAAATAATTGGTTTTGTTATACTTATGGGACTTATGGCAGTTGTATTTGGGAACGATATCTGGAATATCATCAAGAAGTTTTTATAGGGGAAATAAATTTTTTTAAAATTTAGGTGTAAAACAGCCATTTTTTGTTTGGCGTATTTGAAAAAACATTTATATTTGCACCCGCTTAGGCGATAAAAATACACTCCTCCTTAGCTCATCCCGATAGCTATCGGGAGGTTAGAGGAAACGTTCTTTAAGAGATTTTAAAATACATACACTCCTCCTTAGCTCAGTTGGTTAGAGCATCTGACTGTTAATCAGAGGGTCCTTGGTTCGAGCCCAAGAGGGGGAGCTTAATGAGAATAGGCCTTGCGAGAAATCGTGAGGCCTTTTTCTTTTCATGGGGACAACATAGGGACAACATTTTTTTTCTGCATAATATTACCTCAAAGACTCCAAAAATTATTCTTAGTTAGGCACTTTCAACAGAAGAAACTAGTTAGTGCTACATCTCAAATCGGATTCAGCTTCCACTTTCAAATACAATCACATGATAATGGCCTGTTGCGCAATTCGAACCTTTTTTTAGGAATCGTTGACAATCCCTCAATAACTATCGTTTTTTTAAGTTAAAATTTTCTCGAACTACTTTCTGTGGTATTTGCTTTTCTAATTTGAAGAGTAACATAAAACAAATATCATGGAAGAAAACGAAAACGTAGTGGAGCTCTTATCCGATATCAAGGGTCTATTGTCCCACAACAAGAAAACAATGAACGTAGACGATTTGGCCGCATACACCGGACTCTCCAAAAGCAAGATCTACAAACTGACCCAGCTAAAGTTGATTCCCATGGGGAACAATCCCCATATCCGCCAGAAATTTTTTGACAAGGATACAATAGATAATTGGCTATTGGGGGAACCCGATGTTTCGGATGAAACCTTAGAACACCAATTTAACCAGCAACTATTGAAAAATAGAAGGAGGTAGGTAATCTATTTCAACTTCATTATAACAGCGCCATGAAAGACACACCTTACATCCGCGTGGGCACCTCCTATTACAAATTGGTATGTGTCCCGACCATTGCCGGGAATTTCAACGAAATTATTGTTCCATGGACCCTGGAGGCCATCCGCCAAGATCATGGTAGGAGTTTTATCGGTGGGATTAAAAAGTATGATGGGTTCACCTGTCTCCCCAGTCATATTCATTTTGAGCAAGATTGCCACGGTTTCTATAATACCTATGCTCCCTTGCCCCATAAACTGCGAGAGGGAGCTTTTCCCTATACGATACAACTATTGGAGCATATTTTTGGTCCCCAGTTGAATATAGGTCTAGATTATCTGCAGCTGTTATATATAAAGCCGGTCCAGGTGTTGCCTATACTGTGTCTTGTATCCAAGGAACGGTCAACAGGTAAGACCACCTTTCTCAAATGGCTAAAAACCATGTTTGACAACAACTTGACCTATCTCACCAATGATAGCTTTAGCAGTCAATTTAATGCCGATTGGGCCAATAAGCTTTTGATCTGTATAGACGAGGTACTCTTTAATAAAGAAGAATTGACCGAACGGATCAAGTACCTGAGTACTACCAATTTCAACAAACTGGAAGCCAAGGGGAAGGATAAGAGGGAAGTAGAATTCTTTGGGAAGTTCATCCTTTGTAGTAACAACGAGGAGAATTTTATCAAGATAGATAATAACGAAACCCGTTTTTGGGTATTGAAGATTCCATCCCTTAAAAAGGAGGAAACACGATTTCTGGAATATCTTGAAAGGGAGATACCTGCATTCCTATTCTATTTGCAACAACGAAAACTGACCAGTCCCAATAGGACCCGGATGTGGTTTTCTCCTGCCCAGATAAAGACCAAGGCCTTGGAGAATCTAATGCAGAACAACAAGAACAGGGTGGAAAAGGAACTTGCCAGTATAATCCTGAGCGCAATGGAAACCTTTGAACTGGACGAGGTTCAGTTATGTCCATTGGATGCCCTACACCTCTTGAACCAAACCCGGATTAAAACGGACCTTACCCAATTGAGGCATATCCTAAAAAAGGACTGGAAGCTCGTCAATCAGGAAAATTCCTTGGCCTATGGGAAATTGATGATCTGGCGGGAAGGAGGGATGGGGTTGATAGGTGCCAAGGGTAGGTACTACACTATAAAAAGGGATTTCCTGTCGGAACATTTTGGTGAAGAATAGTAAAACGATGAAACGATGACCAAATGATGAAGCGGTTAACGTACTGTTTATGGGCATTACGGGCGATTTAGCATCATTTATCGAAAAATTCGCTGATGAAAAGAAAAAACATACTACCAATTTTACTTTTTTTTGAGGAAACGATGAGAGATAGAGTTAAGGTCAATAAATACGGGGGATTGGGCCGTCATCGTTTTGTCATCATTTTGTCATCAAAAATAAACGATGACAAAGTCGAGAGCCCAATGATAGGATATGCAAAGAACCAATAAAATACCGTGTGAAAGAGCCCGAGATTATCCCATCGGAAAAGCGCTGGCAAAACTCGGGCACTTTCCTACAAAGGAATCTGAGAAAGAAGCTTGGTTCCTGAGTCCGTTCCGCTCAGAAACACAAGCCTCTTTCAAGGTATCCAAGAAACTGAACAGATGGTATGATCATGGAGCTGGAAAAGGGGGCAATGTAATTGACCTGATATGTTTAATAAACGGTACTTCAGTTAAGGAAACCTTGGCTTGGTTACAAAAGGGTCAGATTTCTTTTTCTTTTCAGCAGCAGCCTTTATTTACCATGCATAATGGAAATGATATTCAGGTCCGCTATGCACAACCCATATCACATTTAGCATTGATCGGATATTTACATGCACGTAAGATTTCGTTTTCTACGGCAGTCAAACTTTGTCAGGAGGTCCATTACATTTTCCGGGGTAGGGAATATTTCGCCATAGGGTTACAGAACAGTTCCGGGGGATGGGAGTTACGGAACAAATACTATAAGAATTCCAGCTCCCCAAAAGACATCACTCACATCAAGAATGGGAACAATAGGCTGGTAGTTACCGAAGGTATGTTTGATATGTTGAGCCTGATGGATAGGGATAATAATCTTATGGAAAAGAATGACCTTTTAATATTAAACTCCCTGGGCTTTATGGAAAAATCGTTTGACATGTTTGACGCCTATAATTCTGTATCGCTTTATATGGATAATGACAGTGCAGGCAGAAAGGCAGTTGATCTAATGTTGAAAGAAAATCCTAAATGTGAGGACAGATCAAAACTGTACAAGGATTTTAAAGATGTGAACGCATGGTGGACTGCTCAGAACCAATGACCCGAATTGGAAGTAATGCAAGCACTATGGTGTGAGCAAAGTGGAATAGCAAGAGGGTAACGGGCAAAGCCACGTTACGTATTTATTTAAGTGCACAACACATTGATTATTAGTTGGTTAGAAAAATATTAAATTTTGCGATTTTACAAATTTGCGTCAAATGGCCTGTTAGCGCCCATTTTTAGGGAGGAATTTGCGACAAATCAGATAATCATGAACTCATTTAATAGTATACGGTTTAAGAGTGAAACAGCCAAGCATTTCCGAAAATTTTCAAGGCGGTTTTTCAAGACCCATACGGAGGCACTGCAAACGATGTTGGATTTCTTTTTCTATAACGAGATTTCGCCAAAGGAATCTCTTGGACCTAATGGAAGGACGATAACAAACCTGATCAAAAAAAGGTTCAATGCGATGGCGGCAATGTTGAAGAGTATGGAGAAATATGGGATACTTCCAACCAAGACTATGATAGAACTTTTATTTGAACACTCCCCCCAAAAGAAACGAGGGCAAGCTCCCTTGTTGATGGACGGTCAGGAAAACGATCCGGAAAGGGATAGGTTCTTTAAAAAGGTGGAGCAAGCCCTTGTTATGGAAAAGGAAAATACTAACCTTAAACGCGACCTAAGGCAGAACAGGGCAGAATTTATTGCTCTTTTGAACAAGGTACAATTGGTGAAGAGCAGTTTTGGGAAGTCCAGGTTAGAATTGGACATGGCTCTGGAAGATTTTGAAAGGCTTAAGATAAAAATAGAAAAAGAATTGCCATAGGATAGCCCTATTGGATGATTTGAAAAACAAATCCAGTCCCTGCGGAAGTTGAAAAACCTATGGATTTTTCAATCTCCTCAGGATCGCTCATAAAAGCCTAGGGCGTAGAAAGAACGAACTAGGCCTTTAACTTTGCCAACGCAAGGTTATTGCCACGGATCAAAAAAAATGATGTTCCAAATTTACCTTAGCAGGTGCGCCCTATCCGATTTTTGCTTTACGATTATCTTCCCGAACACTACAAAAATCGGAAAGGATCCAGGCGCAGTTAAGTTCTGGTAAGATTTTGGGGTCAAGTTATTTCAATGTATCTCTCTAGTCCTATTTTACGCCCCGTGATTACCATTAAGCGGTTAAAGATTGAATTATATGAATGCTACAAAAGTTAGCTTCATTATTAAACTGCCGTATACCTGTTCGTGCCATTTAGGAGGGCGAGATCTGCACTTCGTCATTTAATGGAGGAGCCAACCACTCGATTGTATTCCGTTTATATTTTATTCATTTCCATTTTCAATGTGTGTGCTGTTGTCAGGAGCATCATATTTTACCTCCCACACCTTTAAATTTGTCAACAAACGAAGAAATCTTTTGAAAAACAGTCTGTTTTTTTGACAAATACTGAGGGTTTAAAGGACTCATTTTCGGCAAAAGAGCATTCAGCTCTGTCCCGTTTTCACTAGCATATTCTCTCTTTAAAGAAGTAGTGATGTATCGTTTTGCTGCTTCCTCATTTAGATTTTCATCTGCGATTAATTCTGTAGCTTCTGTTTTCTGCTTTCCTTGTGCATATGCAAAGAATGAGTCAATAATATTCGCTTTGTCATGAATGGAATCAAGGTCTGTACCATTTATAAAATCAACTACCAAGCTCTCTTTTGCTCTATTACCTATACTAGCTCGAATAACTCTTCTTATCTCTTCAATTAATGAAGCCTTGTCTTTGTTCTTTTTGCTGTGCTCAAAGATTAACTCAAGGATATAATCAAGATTAATTTCTTGCGATTTAAGAAGGTCTATTTCAAAGACAACATCATCCCAATCAATGGTTGATTCTTCTGCTTCCTTTCCACTTTTCTCTCTTCGCAACCAATCACGGATGTCATTGTAAGTAGAGCGATAATCTTGTATTGTACGCTCAGCAGGTAATTCAATCTCTCGCATTGGAGCTATATCGTCATCTGTTACAAAATGAGTTTCTTTAAACGCCTCTATAGCCTCTGAATCGTTAATGTCAACTGTTTGTAGTGCTTTAAGATTGGTAAATTCATCGTAGTTCTGAAGAATGTTTTCCACACGCAAGTATTCTCCAAAGAGTTTTGAAAACTCTTTTTTGTCTTTCTCAGTAACTATTTCGTCAGGGTCAGGAAACTTTTCATTTAATTCCTTAACGACCTCAATATAACCTCTTCGAGCTTCTCCTGTTGCAATGTCTGTAAAGCCTTCTAGATATTCCTTATAGCTTTTCTCTAATACTACATTCTTAGTACTTCTATCTCCAAAAAGAGTTATGGCATCAACAGTAGCTTTTTCTAAATCTCGGAAAGTAATAATGTTACCAAAGGTTTTTGTCGCGTCATAAATACGATTCGTTCGAGAAAAGGCTTGCATCAAACCATGATAACGTAGGTTCTTATCAACAAAAAGCGTATTGAGTGTTGGTGCATCAAACCCTGTTAGAAACATACCAACTACTATAAGTAGATCAACATCTTTACTCTTTACACGTTTAGCAAGGTCGCGATAATAGTTCTGGAACTCTTTGCTTTCAATGCCATAGCTGGTTTTGAACATGGCGTTATAATCATTGATAGCTTTGCTTAAGAACTCTTTTGCACTACTATCCATTGCTGAAGGTTCAAAAGTTTCATCAATTATCTCACCAATAGCATTTTGCTCTTCATTAGCTGCAAAGGAGAATATAGTAGCTATTTTCAGTGGCTTATCACTTTCCTTTTGTAAAAGATTTAATTCGTCATAATAACATTTTGCTGCATCCACACTACTAACAGCAAACATTGCATTGAAACCAGTATTAACACCACGCGTCCTATGCGTTTTTTGTCTGAAATTTTGCAGGACGTATTGAGAAATCTCTTTGATTCGTGTTGGGTGAAGTAAGGCTTTTTTGTTTTCTGCAGCACTTAACTTTTTTTCGTCAATTTCCGTTTCAACCCCCTTAAATTGAGGACGTACATCATTATAGTCTACCTTAAATTTAAGGACTTTTTCATCTCTGATAGCATCAGTAATAACATAAGAATGTAATTCACGACCAAATACACTTGCTGTGGTTTCTGAGCCTAGAGCATTTTGAGGAAAAATAGGAGTTCCTGTAAATCCAAATTGATAATACTTTTTAAACTTCTTTTTTAGATTCTTTTGTGCTTCACCAAATTGTGAGCGATGCGCTTCATCAAAGATGAATAATACTTGCTTTTGATAGATGGATAAATCACTTTCACTTTTCATCAGATTATTCAGTTTCTGAATGGTTGTGACTATAATCTTATTATCCTCTTTCTCAATATTTCGTTTTAAGCCTGCTGTACTGTCTGAACCATTCACACTGTCAGGAGAGAACCTTTGATATTCTTTCATGGTTTGAAAGTCAAGATCCTTACGATCTACTACAAAGAATACTTTATCAATATAGGCAAGCTGTGTAGCGAGTCGTGCAGCTTTAAAACTGGTAAGGGTTTTCCCTGAACCTGTGGTATGCCAAATAAATCCACCACTTTCTGATGTAGACCATTTTTTAGCTTGAAACGAACTTGCTATTTTCCATAAGATTCTTTCGGTAGCTGCAATTTGATACGGTCTCATGATAAGCAGTGTATCACTAACATCAAATACCGAATAGTTCAGTAATACATTTAACAAGGTGTGTTTTTGAAAAAATGTAGCAGTAAAATCCTTTAGGTCCTTTATAAGGGTGTTGTCAGCTTTTGCCCAGTTCATAGTAAAGTCAAAGCTGTTTTTATCACGTTTTACAGTGTTGGCAAAATAACGGCTGTCGGTGCCGTTGGATATAACAAATACCTGTATGTACTTAAAAAGTGAGTTCTCACTATTAAAACTTTCTTTGCTGTATCGATGCACTTGATTAAAAGCCTCACGGATAGCAACTCCACGCTTTTTTACTTCTATTTGTACAAGAGGTAAACCATTAACTAAAATGGTTACATCGTAGCGATTAGAATGTGTACCTTTCTGTTCGAATTGTGAAATAACCTGAACTTTATTTCGAACAATGTTCTTTTTGTCTACTAAGTAAATATTTTGGATGTGTCCATCGTCAAAAACAAAATCGTAAATATAATTGTCGTGTATTTTCCTTGTTTTTTCAACGAGATTGTCACTTGGTTTATCCAAATACTCCTCTACAAAACGAGACCATTCGCCATTTGTAAACTCCATGTCATTTAGAGCCTGCAGTTGGACTCTTACATTAGCCAACATGGATTGTAGGTTAGTAAGGTTAGCAGGGTTTTCATAACCTTGATTTATTAAGTCTTGGATTAGCTCTCGCTCAAGTGCTGATTCCGTCTGATAACTCGCTGGAACTTCATGTACCTCAGAGTACTTAGTGTATTTGTCAAGTACGATGAAATTATTTGATTCTGCTATGGTTTTATATGTTGTCATTTTATTCCTTTACACTTAATTAACTGCAGATTTGAAGCCGTACATTCTTTTCACTTCTCCTACCAGATAACCCAATACTCTCTTATCATTTTCTTCTATAATTGAAATCTCTTCACCGTTATGTTTCGCATGGCTAGACAGATTAATTATACGCTTATAATATGATTCACGAGATTCTTGTGGTAAGAGTTCTTCCCAGCTATTGAAACCGAGAAAAGTGGAAGTCTTTTCGAATATGTTACGAAGAAAATTAAAGTGATACTTTTGAATTTCTCCTAATTCTATTGCTTTTTCAAGTTCAGATAAAAGAAATAGATGATAAGAAAAAGGAGAGTCTTTTGGTTGTTCGAAAAGAGAAAAGTTACCGTCATTCAATTTTTCCAGGCGCCATTTCTTGGTTTTTTTTACTCTATTAAATTCATTGAACAGCACATTATAGAACAATGGATTGTGAGTAGTGATTATGAACTTCAATTCCGATGTACTAGACTTTATTAACTCAGCAATATTTACTGCCAATTCAATGAGGTGAGTATCATCTAATGAACTTACAGGGTCATCAATAAAGACAAATTCTAAATCATCAAACTGATCGGTTTCTCGTTCATTTGGTTCAGGAACATTTAAAACTTCAATAACTTGTTCAAGCGAACAATAAAAGACACTCCATATAAAGCAGCTTTCTTCTCCTTTGGAAATCTTGATGTTTTCTATGTTTTCTTCATTACCACCTTCAATTGAAAACGTTACTTCTGAATAGGCATTAACAATGATATCTCTATTTTCCTTGTCCTTGGTAGTATAAGTTTCGTTGAAACGAGGCGTTAATTTTTCACTTGTGTACCTTTGAAAATTAGTTATAATGTTTGGGCCTTTCCCTTGATTGCGAAGTACCCAATTTGTGAAATTATTGGGTTGTATTTTAAGTTTTCTTAATAGGTCAGTATCCAAATCATTATCCCAAAAGAATAAGTCTTCAGTAAATGCATTGTAGTATAGCACTTTGATACCTGATTCTTCTTCATCCTCCACATCAATTTCCTTTGGTGCTATCAATTCTTTAAACGCACGTGACAACCGTGTTTTACCTGTACCATTAAATGCATAGATTAACTGCACTTTTTTATCTGTATCTTTTAGTGACTGCGCTATTTCCTTTAGTGACTGTCCCATATTATTCTTCTAAATTATCATTGGGAAATGTTAACAACATATCTCGGTAATACTCATACTGCTTTTGTCTGAGCTCTATCTCCTTTGGGAGACCTTCACTAATTGAGTTAGTGAGTATGTCAAATTTGTCGAGGATTGAAACTATTCGCTCTTGTTCCTCTTTGGAAGACATTGGTATTTTTGCTTTACCTAAACCATTTGCATTTATGGCAGAGATTTTACCTGAACGAATATGTCTTCTAATTTGATCATGAAAGTGTTTAGTTCGAGTAAAATAGGCTACATATTTTGAGTTTAATGGGCTTTTATAAGAAAAACAAGCATCATGTGTAACAACACCTTCATTCCCTAGCCAAGCTGTACCCTTTCCTATGTCTTCAATTGTTTCGCCAGCTGCAACGATGACAACATCTCCCTTTTCAGCAACTCTTAGGTTTTTATTTTCAACTAACTCTTCACTAACGAAAGATTTAGTTTTATCTGCCCAAGTTTTATAATGCGTATACATTTCACCATAATGTATACATGGGACACCTTCTGAAATCATATCAGTTCTTACAAATCGTTTACCTCTTTGAAATTCACCAATTTCATTTAACGATTTCCACTCAGTTTCCGATTGTTTAAAACTGAACAATTGCTCGCGATAATAACTGTACTGCTGTTTCCTTGCTTTAAGCTCTTTGGTAAGTTCTGTTGTAATATTTGTAAAGGAATTAAGAATACGAGCGATTTTTTCTTGTATTTCTTCAGGGGGTATGGGAATGGGGATGCCAACCAATTTTGACTTCGTCAATTTTGCTCTACCACCTCCTGATAAAAAAGGAATAAAATTAAAAATCCTTAAATAGTGAAATAAGAATCTTAAATTCAATCCTTTTTTGGCACCAATGACATGAACATGATTATTAGCCCAAAATTTCCCTTTTGTATATTGAATAGAGTAATTCTCAAGACTAGCTGAACCATCTTCAGCAATTAAAAGAAATTCACCATTATGTGTATATCCTTCAACATAGTCTTGAATATTGTTAGCCCCATAATATGGGATCTCTCCAGGTATTCGCAACGAAGCTTTTACAGGTTTTCTTCCTTTGTTTGATATTTCGACAAAATTATCATTTCCTAACACTGTCCAATCAACCTTAACTCCATCCAACAATTTATTCATATAATTCATGCTTCGATATCCTTTACTATTGCATCAATCTCAGAACGTAGCACATCAGCCTTCTTCACTGTTGTTGAAATCTCCTTATTCAACTCGGCTATATTAATCTTCTCCCTATCATCTTCAGCTTCTACATAAGAGCTTACAGAGAGGTTATAGTCGTTTTGAGCGATTTTATTATTGTCAATTGATTTTGCGACATGTTCAACATCTTCTTTGCTATCGAACATCTCCATGATTTGGTCAATATGCTCATTTTTAAGTACATTTATATTCCCCTCTTTTTTGAAGAAATTTTCACCGCTTACATTGATAAACTGCGTTGCATTAACTGTTTTATGTTTTGATAGTACTAAAATATCTACCGAAATAGATGTACCAAAAAATAGGTTTGGAGCTAGGGAGATAACGGTCTCCACAAAGTTATTATCTACAAGGTACTTCCTAATCTTCTGTTCTACCCCTCCACGATAGAAGATACCAGGGAAACATACGAGTGCTGCCCTTCCTTTACTTGATAGGTAGCTTAAAGCATGCAGTACAAAGGCAAAGTCTGCTTTAGATTTGGGAGCAAGTACTCCGGCAGGAGCAAAACGGTCATCATTGATCATGGTTGGATCATTGTCACCGATCCATTTTACGGAATAAGGCGGATTTGATACTATGGCATCAAAAGGTTTTTCATCGCCTAATTGTGGGTTCCTAAGTGTGTCTCCTAAAACAATATTAAACTTATCGTAATTGATGTTATGCAAAAACATGTTCATACGTGCAAGGTTATAGGTAGTGTGATTCACTTCTTGACCAAAGAAACCTTCCTCAATAATGTGGTTATCAAAGTGTTTTTTGGCTTGTAAAAGTAAGGAACCGGAACCTGCTGCTGGGTCATAAATTTTATTCACTGTTGTCTGCCCATGCATTGCCAACTGTGCAATGAGTTTGGAAACGTGTTGTGGAGTAAAAAATTCACCTCCAGACTTTCCTGCATTGGCTGCATAATTGGAAATAAGAAATTCATAAGCATCACCAAAAAGGTCAATTTGATTTTCTTCAAATTTCCCAAAATTCAACTCTTCCACTCCTTTTATTACTGCCGCTAATCTGCTGTTTTTGTTTTCAACAGTATTACCAAGTCGTGAACTCGTAGTATCAAAATCTGCAAACAATCCTTTAATGTCTTGTTCAGAAGGATAGCCGTTTGCTGAACTTTCAATAGCGTCAAAAATGGCTTTTAAGTCAGTATTAAGATTGGAATTTGTATTCGCTGTTTTGGCGACATTAACAAATAACTGACTTGGATAGATGAAATATCCTTTAGTCTTAATCGCATCATCTTTTATGTCAGATGAAATTTTATCATCTTCATAACTAGAGTAATCAACGCTATCATCACTACCTTCAATATAATTGGTAAAATTTTCACTTATAAAACGGTAGAAAAGTGTGCCTAACACAAACTGTTTAAAATCCCATCCATCTACAGAGCCACGAACATCATTTGCTATTTTCCATATTTTCGCTTGTAATTCAGCTCTTTGGTTTGTACTTGTCATTATTTATCTTTTATTAAATCTTTTGGATTAACTTCTAATATCTCGGCTATTTCAAAAAGCACTTCAAGTCTCGGTTGTTGTCTGTTCTGCACATAGTCGTTAACCATGTTGTAGCTCTTTCCAGGTTTTTCTGCCAACCAAGTCTGCTTTATACCTTTCTGTTGGAGTACTTCCTTTATTCGGTTCATGTCCGTCTAAAATTATTCTGCCAAGATAGTATTTGATTTTAATTATCTTGTTTTACAATATAAAAAACGTTAATTATTGTTACTCACTTGGGGTGGGGACTTTAACTTTATTCGATTCCTAAATTATCTTAAAAATTTAACTGCGCCATTAAATTCATGCTGAAAAGGATTCGCTTCTACTCCCCCATTCTTTTGGCGGCATCCTGATCGGATATAAGAAAAAAGGAACTCCATTCACGCCAACAAATCAACACCTCAAAATCAACATTATGGACTGATAAAAAATAAAATATTAACTTTAAGGAACTGGATTAGTGCTTTTCATAGTATAAGGTGCTGTAAACAGATATTATATCAAATCTTTTTCATTCACAAAAACATCTTCATCTTTCCTATCTCTTACTATTCTTATTAAATAATCAAAACCTCCTTGTGCAAAACCTGTATCTATATAATTATTTGAGAAATCACATTTTCTGTGGAT
Source organism: Arenibacter sp. F26102 (assembly GCF_023015865.1). Classification (GTDB taxonomy): domain Bacteria; phylum Bacteroidota; class Bacteroidia; order Flavobacteriales; family Flavobacteriaceae; genus Arenibacter. Next base: position 357,008 of record NZ_JALKBC010000001.1, read on the forward strand.
AATATGTCCTGGATATTTTTTTCCAGTTAAAGGTGTATAGATTATTGCTTGTCCTTTTAGAAATTTCATTTTGATTTTATTTATTTAATAAATCTGCTAATCTTATTTTTCCTGTAATTGGTTGAGAATTGTCACAGAATATTTCCCATTCTAATATGTTTTCATAATCGAAAGGGTAATTGGTTAGTTTTATTTCAGTTAACTTAAATTTCTGTCTAGGCAAAATAGGTTCGTACCTTGAAGGACCGTATTTTTCGCTGACATTACCCATTCCCAAAATTTGTACATCAAGTACATCTCTTACTGTGTTGTCAGTGTTTATTTGAAAAGTTTCGTGGTTATAAGAATTATAATATTTTTCCTCACAAATCTTTTTTAATATTCTAAATTTAACATTTACATATTTGGCATAAACAGAACCTGAGTTTATTGCATAAATAATGATTTCCTTATGTTGATTTTTGAAGCTAAAATCTAAAGAGATTACAGGGTTTTTAGTTCTATTTAGAATATCCCTAACTTCATAGTCATACATTGCTGTAGATTGGAAGTTAAAACGTTTATAGTATCTTTTATCATCTGCTTGATGGGCGGTATTACTTTTTTTGACTACAACAACATAAACAACTTTATTGGGTTCAATATCGATTGGATAGATTTTAAAATCATTTAATCTCGGTCGAATCTTACTTTGAATTATTTGCTCTAACCATTCATTAGAAAACTGTTTTCGGTCAATTGGGTCAATTTCTTTTGGAAGGTGGTTATTGTTATCCTCTGCAATTCCATAAATAATAATTCCACCATCAGAATTCGCAAGAGAACTGACGTCTTTGGAAATTTCTGTTGTTTTATTATTTTGTTTCCCAAATGCCCCAGAAGATTTATATTCAAGATTAAGACTTTCCTCAACTTTATTTTCAATGAGAGAATTTAGATATTCTAAATTGTATTCAGTCAAATTATTATGCTTTTTTAATTGATTTTAGAGTGTATTTATCATATGCCATAACATCAAAAAATTTAGATTGACACGTTTTCAACCATTTCTTGTAAATCAACCCACCATTCATAAAAATGTAAAGTTCATTTTCTTTTGTAAATACCATTCGGTTTTATTGTTTACAACGTTTTGTGTATGAGGCGTTGGGTGTCTCGGCGCAAGACATCAAAAATACAAAACTCCGCTGAAAATCCGGAAGGATTTTCCAAAGTAGTTCTGACCAAACAATGGCTTATAGGACACTGTGTTAGCAATAGCCGGTTATCTTTAAACAAAGGAAAAAATTTAGAATAGTAAAGAAAAAATTGAATGGATTTTTTATATTTGTGTAAGGTGTTTTTGGTATGCCTGCTCGTTCGTGCGAAGATTTCATCAACCAATAATTAGATAATATAACCTTCAGAGCTTATTATCCGACCATAGTATACGAACGCAAAATTTCAGGATAATAGACTTTCAACTAAAGGATTATATTATGAACACTATTGACTACTTCAAACTTCAAGCAAAAAATCTACACAGAGATTTCAAGACCCAAACTCTTCTTGTTGAGAAAACTATAGCTGGTTTTCAGTACGAGTATTCTCCGAAGTATTTTCAAATTTATGATATCATTTCGGACTTTGATATCAGACGAGGAAAAATTTAGCCTCATGAACGCACAGCATGTAATCGCCAATATTGCAGGCTTTGATAAATGGGGTACTCTGATAAAAGTATCGGCGTCAGAATTGGAACTTGCGAAATTATTATTTGAGCATCAAGATAAAATTGATTTGATTTCATGGAATTTTTATATTGGCGACGCACAATCTATGAATGAAGACGAACTCGCCGCAGAGATTCAAGTAGAAATATTCAAACAAGTTGTTATTGAAGATAATATTTTTGAAATGGTAATAGATAGTTATCTTATAAAGGGTGACTATTGATAATTGCTCCGATTTAATGATATGCTCAATGTTATCGTCGTTGTAGGGTGTTACTGCTAACGGTTTGTGTATGGTTAGTTACGAGTGTCGCGCAACTAATTAAGCAAAAGGAAACCGAACCTTAGGGAAATCCGAAGGATTTTCCGTGTAGGGCAGAACCGAGCAATTAATTATACACGCTTTTAGCACACGTTTTTATTCAACAACCTCAATTTTGACTATAAGGTCATAAGTCGTAATATTCCTTTTTAGAGATGAAAGTACAATGGAATAATTCTTAAATTTGACTAAGTCGCCAACCTTTTTTCCATTGAGGACTTCCGTATGAGCATCAATTTTGGATACTAATTTCAGCTCAATTTCTCCGTTAATTGCTTCTATAGAGTTATTGAGTGTGACTATCAAATTCCCATTAAATACTTCAACAGGTCTAAATGATTGAAGATAAATTTTATTATTATTTAAATCTTCTGAACTAGCGGGTTTTTTCTCATTTGAAGCTTTTTCTTTTATAAGTTCTTCAGTATTTTTTTTTGATTCTTTTAGGCCATCATTTGGATTTGTATTTTCAGTTATAAACCAAACAATTATGCCTACAAATATTGGAATTATGACCAAGTTCCAAGAACTGACAAAAAAGTATTTAATTTGACTTTGCCAATTACTCCCTTTATTTTGCTTTTTCAACCATTTTTCAAATCCACCCAATTCGACTGCATTGTAACCTTCTTTTGTTAATTGCCATGATTTACTGCCGTGTCTTTCAATTAAACTAAAAGCTCTTAGCTTATCTTTTGCCTTGAACCTTCTTGGTGAATCATTTTTTGAAAATGCGATCCAACGATTCTTATCGATGTATTCTAAAATTTCATTAATATCTTTATTTAACTGAGTCATGCAAATATGTGCTAACGGTCTAGTAAATGAAAAGTAGGGCGGTTGTAAGCAATACTTTTCGGATTAAACTGAAGCCGAATTTTTAAATTTTGTTAATTATCTTTTCTCTTTTTAATTATGCCAAATTTAAAGATTTGGCAACCTCGTAAATATGCCAAAACATAGGGTTTAGAACTTACTTGCCCTATTTTTTTATACATTGTTATGCCCAGTAATTTAGCGCATCATATATTTATAATTAAACTCTTTTTTATCCATTTTTAAATAATTATTAAATAATTCTTTCTTTTCGTCTGGCCAATTTTTGGAGTGTTGTTTTATTAATTTCGGATAATAATCTTTACTTAAATCATAAATCAAAAGCTCTTTCTCAATTTGTGACAAAGCTCTTTTAGCTAATTCTTTGTCAAGTGATAGTAAAGTTCGTTTAGCAATTGGTTCTGCAACCCAGGCTCCTGAATCCGTCATTTTAATTAAGGCATTCAAGTATCTATCGATTAAAGCCTCTGGTATAGTTTCTTGTATTTTAATTAAGCAAGCAGTTATTTTATTTACTTCCACAAATTGATTTTGCTCTAAAATTCCGATAAGTTCTGTGAAAAATGCTATTCTTAATCCTTCATCCGTAGTTTTTAAAATGTCTATAGGAACATTACACATAAAATCCTTTTTCAAATCAATATCCATTAGAATTGTAATTTTTCTTAGGATTTGTTCTAAAATGACTAAAGATTTCTCACGAAAATTTTCATTCGTGATAATAGCAAATAATGAATTTAAAGATTCAATATTATCAAATTCTTCTGTTAGAGTATCAATTACAAAAGCTTGTTCTCTGTCGTTTAATAATTGTAATTTGAGCGGTATGTTTTCTGGTTTGGATGAGTAATTTTGAGCTAATTCGATTATTACTTTAACCTCTTTTGTCGGCTTGTAAATATTAATCTCAATATTTGAATTATTTAGATGTTCCGTATTTAAATTTCTACTTAGTTGACTCGTTACTAATTGGGCTTGTAAAACTCCATTTTCCACAAGTTCATAAACTTTGTCTCGCCGAGTTTTTAGTTCAATATTGGTAAATTTATTCCCTTTTGGATGTCGATCGTCATAACCTCCAATTTCTTGATGACAGTCAAAACACAATGGTATTCCATTATCATCGGTGTTACTTCCTCCATCAGCTTCGGCAATAATATGTGCTGCTTCTATATTTGTTCCGCACGGCTTATAACATAGACAACATATTCTTGCTGACTTTATGAACATTCTTGCTTTTGTGTTTGCGTTAAATGGCATATGGTTTGTTCTTATTGGGCACAACGTTTGGCTATGATTAGTACGGGAGTTCAGCGGACTGAACTTTCGGATTATCACTTAGCCGAATCTTTATATTTTGATTTATCCTTTTTACTGTAAAGCCAAATCATAAAGATTTGGCGGATTTGTTATGAATCTCTGAGCTTTTGGTAAAGTACTAAAACCCGTATTAATTAGAGGTTTTGTTGTGCCTAGTTTATTATTTTTTTGATTTTTGATATCCAGTCCATTTCTGTTTCATTTTTAAAAAATGGGGTCTGATAAATTTCTATATATTTTTCAGCAAATCTAATTTTATTATACCCTTCATTGTCGTTAAAAAAATCTTTTATAACGTCTTTTTGGCTATCTTTTAGGTCAAAAACAGAATATGAATTCAAAGCGTTTTCACGTACTTCACAAGATTCAATGATGTTTTTAATATTATCATACTCATCAGAAAATTCAATAAGAGTTTGTTTATATATGAAAGGGCTTAAACAATCTTCTATTTCTGTTGGTGGACTCATTGAGTTTTTATCTACATCAATGAGTTCAGTTCTTAAATTCTCTTTTTTATTATTCCATAGTCGATAGAAAAATAAATTTTTATTATTGTTTTCATAGTCAACTTCAACTCTTTCAGAGTCGGTATCAATAAGACAGATAACTTTACCGTTTATTTTATAATCAGGGTCTTTTATTGGTGATAAAAGGTTGTTGTATAATTTTCTAACTTCCTTAAAAGAACCTAAAGGAAGTATTCTGAGCTTGCTATTTTTAATCTCATCTTTAAAAATTATCTCAAAATATATTTTTTCTGAAAGACCTTCACATACTAACCAATTGTATGGCTCATCTTTTAGAATGGAAAATAAGATTGATTGGACTAAGTCGTTGTAGCTCTTTATATTATAATCAATTGGTAAAGGTCCTTTGTTTTTTTTCTTGTCTTGAGTAATCGTTTCTCTGTAATTGTATAAATTGAAAAAATCTGCTGATGTTTCATTTGAAGCGTTTTTTCTAATCGAAGTAGCACTACCATTTAAAACGATAGGTAGAAATCCATACCAATGTGTTGAGACAATAATTTGATGTTTGTTTTTACTCAAACTAAATAACTTCTCAAATTGGTCGTAACAAGCTGAAATATGTAAAGAAGCTTCTGGCTCATCTACTGCCAAAATTATATTAGAATCAGTGTTTTGATTCTTGAAAAGAAAAGAATATGCAACATCTATAAGAGCTTTTCTTTTTTCGCCTGAACTTAATTCGCTTACAGGAATTAATTTTGTCCCAGTTTTTGGCTTTTTATTTAGAACTTTTATTGAAAAGTAGGCTTCTATAATTTTAGAGACTAAATCGGGCATTGTAAGGCTATTTTTATGATAACCTTTATATTCGTATTCCTCCAAAATACTTTCCACATCTTTAACAAAACTGTTTAAATCCTTATTAATCTGTTTAAGGGTACCAGGTTTAATAGCTTTTACAATTTCATCTTGTATGTTTTTATCCATTAGTTTCTGCATTTCTACAGTTTCTAATTTGGTGTAAGTAAAGACATCCGTTTCAACAGGTATATATAAATAGGAATAATGAGAAATTATGTAGTCATAAAACCCTTTATAGTAACTCTGTATTTCTTCGTCACTAGATTTAATAGCAGGGTTTTCCCCGATAAAATCTATATAGTTTTGATAACCACCAAAGTATATTGAATTGTCGTTGTGTTTTTTACCTACAATAAGTAAAAAATAATCTTCTGTGTTGTAAGATTTTTTTAATTCAGACTTATGATTATTAAATTCAGAGGAACTTTTAGATTTAGTTTTTAAGTTATTTTTCCAAATAAAACTTGAAAGTTTTTCAGCTTTCTCATAAAGTTCTTGGTCTGCTGTTTTTGTGTTTTTTAATGTGCTTTTTTTAATCAAAAACACTGGTGCAATATAAGGAAAGTTATCACCACCTACTCCTTCATTCTTGGCTTCATTGTTAATAGGCCAATCATTATTTTTTTTGTTTAAGACACAATCAATTGCTTCTAAAACTGAACTCTTTCCAACACCATTTTCCCCTATCAAACTAGAAAATCCAACTCCTTCTGAAATTGGAATAAAGGTAATTCCTTTATAAATTTTGAAATGTCTTAGAAATATTGATGTTATCATTCAGTTATTTTTAATTAGGCACAACGTACGCATATATGTACCGGTACATATATTCCCATTTTGCCTGGAACGTACCTTAATACATTTGTATGTGCGTAAAGTCCTTAAATTTCGTATTAATTTTGCGGATGTAAAGAGGGGGGAGTATTACAACCGAGAGCTTGTTATAAGTCTTCTAAGGTAGGAAATATTAGGAACTGTATTTGCTTAATCGATAAAGGTCGGTTATATCCGTTGTATGGGATTTTTTTGTTAGTTTAGAATGTGCATTCGCCTTATACAATTACGAAAATAAATTTGCTATTTGATTGTTCCCGGACTACCCCTGTTTTCATTTTTCCACTATTTTCATGTTACATGAAAAAGCTAACTAATTGAAAATAGAGCATGGAGACAATAGCCATTGCAAGAAAAGCACTTTACGATTTAATTTTGGGAAAAAGGTCTGCGAAATGTAGTACAACAAATTAATGTTAAATCACATAAACTGAAAAAAATATGTGCGGAGGACTTATTCTGATTATTTAACTTGATGGTTGTAACAGCACTTCAAGTGCCTTATCCACAATATCAGTATCTAATTCTTTCAAGTATGCTTGGGTAACACCCAGATTTTGGTGGCCCAGGGATTCACTGATCACATCAGTAGCCACACCCTTTTGTTTGAGGCAATTTGCAAAACTATGCCGGGCCACATAACTGCTAACATTTTTGGTGATATTGCACAGTTTAGCTACTTCCTTGAGCTCTATATTATAAATCCCCAACATTTTATGCTTCCGATCAGCAAGTTGGGTGGGGGTATAGTCTTCGCGAAAAAGCAGGGGAAGTACATATTTGTTGCCATAACCATGTTCTCGATAATAGTCCAATATTTTCTGAACAGGGGGCATAATGGCTATGGAGAAGTTTCCTTTGGTCTTCGCTCTGGTGTAATAGATGACATTAGCTTCTACATCTTTCCATTCCAAGCACATCATATCCGCAAAGTTCATTCCCCTGGTATAGAAGCTAAAAACAAAGTAATTTCTGGTATTGATTAAATGTGGGTAATCAAACAGATCTAAATTGATGATGCGGATGATCTCTTCATAATCCAATGCACGTTTAAAACCTTTGCCTCTTAGCCTTGATATTTTATAGGTTTTAAATGGATATAGATTTTCCTTGATTACACCACGCGCTATAGCTTTGTTAAACAACGCTCTTATGGCACGCATTTTTACACCAACGCCACCATCAGTGCCGCCTCTAGATCGAAGGAAGGCATCATACTTACTTAAAAAAGCAGAATTTACCTCTCTAAAATTTAGTTTCTTGATTTTATGAAAAATTTGAATTGAAGTTTTAGCATCTTTATAGGATTTAGCGTTTCCTATACGTCCTGCATAGGTCATTTCTCCAATAATCTCATCAAAAAAGGCAAATACATCATTTTTTACTGGGTTGAATGTAACCCTATATCTAGTATCAAATTCCTGGATAGTGTAGTCTGGATTTTCAATTTCTAAATCCGTTATAATTTGATAGGCTCTTTCCTTAAACTTTACAAGTAGGCGGTTATATTGCACAGAGTTCAAATTCCTTTTATTGAAATTTCCGGTTGCTTCCACCCATTCACTCAACTTTGCACTGAACGGTGTTTTATAATGTCTGCATTGTCTTTCTTTTGTAATACGCAAACAAACGGGATAGGTTCCATCCGACAACAACTTTTTTTTGAGAACTATTTTGAGTGTAATCATATTTTATATATTTTGGGACAACATTTAAACTATATACCCTGACATCTCTAGTTGCATATGGTAGAATTGGGGACAACATAGGGACAACAAATAGACTATTAAATGTAAAAATTGTATTGCTAAATACAAAATAAATATTCATAAACAATTGGTAATCAGATCATAAGAAGACAAATGACGTTACATGAAAACACCACTTTCGAGGCTGTTAATCAGAGGGTCCTTGGTTCGAGCCGGAGAGTGGAAAGAGCAAAAAATAAAAGAGCTGCACAAAAGTGTGGCTCCTTTATTTTTTACCCGTTTGGAGAGAGAAGTTTACCCTGAGCGGAGTCGAAGGGAGCCCAAGAGGGGGGAGCTTTTTATAGAAATCCAATCTATTAGTTTAGGTTGGATTTTTTCGTTTAAGGCCTATTGTACAGTACCTAACTGCATTATGTGCACTAAAAACACTTTCCAATAAAAGTCAACTTGCCAAGTTATTTTGAGAAAAAAGGGACCCATTTAACCTACTCAATTACCGCCAACGTCTCCGCATATGATGCGTAGCGTGTAAAAAGACGCTAACGTTTCGGGTTATACACGAGCCGAATTTTTAAATTTTTATTTCTATCTATATTTTTCTAAAAGCCATATTTTAAAATTTGGCGGTCTTTGCAAATACACAAAAACCTCTCGTAAGGCCTGTAATAGCTATGTTTTATAGGATAGTTTGTTGGCAACTGCCTTTTCTTTTTTAAAACTATGTAACAACATTCCAATAATTACCAATAGAATTCCTACAATTGAGTAAATATCTGGTAAATGAATTTTTAATATAATGATTTCTCCAACTAGAGCGAATAGAACTTCAGCAGATTGGGTAGCTTCTACAGAAGCCAAGGCTTTCTCATCTTTTTGAACTTTATCTGTTGCCATAAAAAACAAAACAGTAGCAATAACACCTGAACATAAAGCAACTATTAATGTTTGATACACTTGTTGTTCATTAGGTGTTTCATTTATAGTAACTCCATAAATCGATAATAATATCCAAAAAGGTAAACTGCCTAGCGTCATTCCTAATGTTCTTTGTATTGCGTTTAGTTTTCCGTTGGTAACCTGCATCATTTTTCGATTACCTAACGGGTAGGCAAAAGCAGCGATTAAAACAGGGATTGTTCCAAGTAAGAGTTCATTTGTTGAAATAGATTTAGCTTGACTTATTTGCATAATTAATATTCCTAACAATATTATTAATGAGAAAAGAAGTGCTTGCAGTGATATGGTTTTCTTAATGCTCGTTTTATTAATAATTGGCGAAATTAACATTCCCGCTACAATTGTAATTTGCCAAGTACTTGCTACAAGCCAAGAAGGTCCATAAGCAGCAGCAAAAGTCAAAGGTGCATAAAATACTCCAAAACCTATTGTACTCCAAAGTATCCATTGCCAAGGTTTTTTTTTCATTTCTATTAGCAGTGGTTTTAGGTTTTTTCTAAAAAGAACCAAAACCAAAAGGAAAGGAATCATCCAAAAGAAACGTAGCGAAGAACTCCAAATCCAATGTCCACCATCGACTGACATTAATCTATTTAGTACAAAAGTTACTGCAAAAAATAAAGCGGATAATACGCCTAGCAAAATTGCTGATGATTTATTTGATTTCATTAAGGTTATCTTCGTTTTTTAGGTTGTTGCCAACAATTGGATATAATAAATAACTATATCCCCTTTATGTCTACTAAAATAGATTATTTGGGATACACTTCATAATAGTCATTTCTCTTGGATTAAGAAGTACATTATTTTCTAATGAAATCATTGTAATGCTTCTCAGTAACTATTGAGGTGGGATATAAGTGGGGATCATATTTAACCTAAGGCTGTCCAAAAAAAATATTATATTTAAGAATTAATATAAAATATTACAAATGGGAAAATTTGAAATTAAAAAAGACAAATCCGGACAGTTTAGGTTTAATTTAAAGGCATCCAATGGACAGGTCATTTTGGGAAGTGAGGCTTATACTACGAAAGCAGCTTGTGATAATGGAATATCATCCGTAAGAACAAATTCGCAAGAAGATGGCAGATATGAGCGCAATACGGCCAAAGATGGCAGCCCTTACTTTAACCTTAAGGCATCCAATGGTCAAGTAATCGGTAAAAGTGAAATGTATTCAAGTTCCGCTTCAATGGAAAATGGTATTGCTTCAGTGAAGAAAAACGCACCTGAGGCTACCATTGAGGACAACTCATAATGGTCTTTGGAACAACAACGGATTACGTTGATAATCACCACGAAGGGCAGTCATAAAGACTGTCTTTTTTTTTTTAACCATTTGGTAAGAGAAGTCTACTCTTGGTGGAGACGAAAGGAATCAAAGGTGACTAGCAAATATCGAAATCCAACTTATGAAAATAGGTTGGATTTTATTGTTTTTTGCCAAGGACTTTGTTAAATGATTCCATTGGATGCAAACTGAACTATGGTCTTCTTCTTCAATAATTGCGCGTTATGGAAGGGATTATATCTGGAGCTATACCGATCTAGAAGTGTGTGGGTCTTTTTTTAAAGATTTGAATATTAAGAATAAAACCTGAGGCATTTCCTCTCTTATTGACTGTCTAAGAATGGAAAAGGCTTTGGTGATATGGGCTTCTACCGATTTAATAGATACTTGTTTATATTCGGCAATTTCCAAATTGGTGAGTCCATCATGTTTGCTCAACATAAATATTTCCCTGCATTTGGGGGGAAGGTTGTGTATGGCCCTTTTTACTAATTTAATTTTTGCTTCCAAGGCATGTTCATCTTCATTTTCTACCATAGTGGTAAGCGCATCAATATATTTTTTCTCTAAGGGAACTACTAATTTCTGTTTGCGATATTCGTCTATAAATTCGTTGTAAACCGATTTATAGAGAAAACTTCTAATTTCAAAATCGGTTTTTAACCTATTTCTTTTCTTCCAAGTACGGATAAAAACATTTTGGACAATGTCTTCAGCGGCTTTCTCATCATTACTAAGGCTATAGGCATAAATACAGAGCTTATGGTGGTAGGTGTCCACTAGAAACGTATAAGCTTTGGAATCCCCAGATTTTAGAGCTTCAATCAATTCTAAATTGCCAGAATATTTGGTTGACATATGGTAATTTGGTAATTATTGGCGGGTTATTTGGGCAATTTAAAAAAAATATACTAAAAAAGTTAGGGTTATGTAAATTCTATACGTATTAAGTGTAAATGGTACGTTTCTAATGAACGATAAGCAAGCAAAAGAACTAATAGCCAAATTCCTGATCCAACAAGCCTCGGCCGCTGAGTTGGATGCGCTAATGCTATGGTTGCAAGATGCTAAAAACGAACAATTGTTCAGCTCCTATGTCCAAACTAATTATGCCATTGAACACCAAATGAGACAATTTGATCCCAATAGATTAAAAACCAAGTTGCAGCTATTAATGGACGAAGAGATCAAGGCTGTTAAGCGAAAAAAGATCCGTAAAATTATATCTTATTCGGCTGCGGCGGTGGTTACGGTGTTATTGGCCACTGGCTATTTTCTACAGAACAACAGTTTTAATAAGCCTATAGAAACGACCCCCAGAATAATTAGCAATAATATTAATATAGGGTCTAACAAAGCCACTTTGACGCTGGAAGACGGCTCTCAAGTTGCCTTGGAAAAAGGGAACACTTATCAAACACCAAATGCAAGCAGTAATGGCGAAGTAATCGTATACGGAGCGGATAAAAGTGATGGGGCAAGAGCGGTCTTTAACTATTTGACGGTTCCAAGGGGAGGACAGTTTCACCTGGTATTATCCGACGGTACTGAGGTTTGGTTAAATTCCGAATCCCAACTTAAATATCCGGTAAACTTTATAAACGGGCAAACTCGCAAAGTAGATTTGGTTTATGGTGAAGGCTACTTCGCTGTTTCACCCAGTACGGAACATCAAGGTACAAAGTTTGTAGTCTCCAATCAATCACAGGAAATAGAGGTATTGGGTACCGAATTTAATATTAAGGCCTATAAAGACGAAACAAATATATATACCACCTTGGTAGAGGGCAAGGTTGTCATTAATACGGAAACTGCTAAAAGAGTCCTGCAACCGTCGCAACAGGTAAATCTAAATCTTTACGATAACAGTATGGAAGTGGCTACCGTTAATGTTTATAACGAGATTTCGTGGAAAGATGGCGTTTTTAGTTTTAGAAGAAAACCTCTAGTGGAGATTATGAAGGTGCTATCTCGCTGGTATGATATGGATGTTAATTTTGAAAATCCTGAGATGGAAAAAGCAAGGTTTAACGGGGTGCTGGATAAAGACCAGAAAATAGAGGATATATTGAATACTATAAAAAATTTCAGGGTCATTAAGGACTATGAAATTATTAATAAATCAATACTCTTGAAATAAAATAGAATTTTAAATAAAAAGGGAGCGAAGGAGAACATTTAGCGGTGCATCAACTTCGTCCCTTTAGAGTGTATTACTTAAACAAATGTCCAACCAATACTATGTAAATTTATGAAAATTAAATTAATTAAGTCCCGGTCGTTCCTCCGAATGCGGGTGTTATTCATGATTATGAGAACCTTTATTTTTCTATTGTGCACAACCGTTTTTGGGATTACAACGGAAAAGTCATTTTCTCAAGAGAAAGTAACGATAGAGGCCGACAAGGTGGTCTCCGTAGATGAGGTTTTTGATATTATTCAAAACCAGACCAAGTATCGTTTTTTATATCCTGACGATCTGTTTGAAGATGCTCCTCAAGTACAATTGAAGAAAGGAGAGATTGCAGTGGACGAGCTTTTAAAACAAAGTTTATCCAAGAGTGCAGTTGAATTTGACCTGTCCCGAAAAAACCGTATTGTGATTCGGGAACGGCACACCAAAACAGGGCCTGCCGAAGAAGTGTTGTCGCAACCACAATTCGAAGTTTCGGGTACGGTAACAGATCAGACGGGTCAACCCTTGCCAGGCGCAAATATTGTTGAAAAAGGAACAGCCAATGGGGTTACCGCAGATTTTGATGGGAATTTTTCTATAGATGTTGCCAACGAAAATGCAATTTTAGTAGTTTCTTACATTGGTTATGCTACGAAAGAAGTTCTACTTGATGGGCAGACTTCGTTAAATATTGCTCTAGAGGAATCTGCAGCAGGATTAGAAGAAGTTGTTGTAGTGGGATATGGAACGGTACAACGGAAAGATTTGACCACTTCCATTTCAACGGTTAAGGCAGAGGAAATATCAAAAATAACTACCGCTTCCTTTGATCAGGCGCTTAAAGGTATGGCTCCGGGATTGTTTATTGCGCAATCACAAGGTGCTCCAGGGGCCCAACCAGAAATAAGAATTCGGGGAACTAATTCGATTTCTGCAGGTACTGCCCCTTTGTATGTTATAGATGGACTGGTAATTCCAAACAATAGTGGTTCGGCAAATGCATTTGATGTGGATCAGGCAACACCGGGTGCGACGAATATATTTGCTACAATAAATCCGGACGACATTGAGTCGATTGAGGTATTAAAAGATGCTGCAGCTACTGCAATCTATGGCGCAAGAGGTAGTAATGGAGTGATTATTGTAAACACGAAACGAGGTAAGTCTGGCCAGGCTAAGATTAATTTTGACTATTACACTGCTATAGCCAGCATTTCAAAGGATTATCCCTTAACCAATGCTGTTCAATATATTACTATAGCGAATAGATATACTGATGCCAATGGGGCTAATCGATTGTTTACAGATGCAGACTTGGAAAATTTTTCAAGTACAGGAGGTACCGACTGGCAAAATGCAGTTTTTAGAACTGCCATAACTCAGAATTTTTCCCTTTCAGCATCAGGGGGTACTGATAAATTTTCATACTTCCTATCCGGCTCGTATTATGATGAAGAAGGGATAGTTATAGATAATGATTTGAGTAGATTTTCAATTAGGGCAAATTTGGATGCTACACTCGGAAAATTCAAACTTGGAAATAGTATGACTGCCTCGTATACAACCAACAATGATATTCCATATGGAATAGACCGTAATCCACAGGCAGGTCCTGCAGTTATTTCCAGTGTTTTGCAAATGCCTCCTACAGATCCCATTTTTAATGCGGATGGGACATACTTTGTATTTCCAACAAGGTCATCTGGGGCAATAACAAATCCTGTAGCTATTGCAAAAACTCAGGAAATACAGTATAAGACACTAAGAAGTTTGGGCAATTTCTTTTTGGAATATACAATTTTTGACGATTTGAAAATACGCTCAAGTTTAGGATATGATATTTTTTCTAGAAGTGATGGAGTTTACTTTCCTAAGGAGACTACGTTATTAGGAAGTGAGTTGGGAGGGGTAGCCAGAAGGGCGAGTACTTTAAATCTGACCTGGTTAAACGAGAATACCTTAAGCTATAATAAAGAATTTGGAAATCATAAGGTCAACGCCGTTATTGGTACAACTTTTCAAGGAAATCATTTAGAGGGTGTTTTTGCTGGGTCTTCCAATTTTGTTACCGACGGGTTTAAGTCTTTTAACCTTGAGGCGGGAGCATCGGATTTACCTCCAGGGTCAATCCTTCAAGAATGGCAAGTCTCTTCATTTTTAGGTAGGGTGGCATATGATTATAAATCAAGATACTTATTAACTTTTTCTGGTCGATATGATGGTTCATCAAGGTTGGGACCTAACGATCGTTATGATTTTTTTCCAGCCGTCTCTGGTGCGTGGAGAATAAGTGATGAACCTTTTTTCGAAGGCATATCAAATAAAATAGATTATTTGAAACTTAGGGCTAGTTATGGAGTAGGAGGTAACGATCAAATTGGTAATTATGCTTCCTTTCCAAGTTTTAGTACAACTTCTGTGCAATTTGGAAGCACGTCGTCTACTGGGGTGATTCCAGGCAGTTTTGGCAATCAGGATATTAAATGGGAACGAACGACACAGTTGGATATTGGCCTGGATGCAACCTTTTTTAATAATTTCTTAAGTCTTACAGCTGATTATTACGACAAAACGACTACAGACTTGTTGGCTCCAAGGGTATTGGCTTCTGAATCAGGTTTTTCTAACATTACGGTTAATGCGGGTGAGATTAAGAATAGTGGCTTTGAATTGGAGGTTGGAAGCACTTTTAACCTAGGTGAGTTCGCAGTGGACCTAAATGCTAACGCTTCCTTTGAGAAGAATAAGTTCATAAGTCTGGGAGAGTTTAATCAGGCAGATACATTACGAACAGGTAATACAGCAAGAATTGTTGGCAAGCCTTTGGGAACTTGGTTTATCCCGCAGTTCAAAGGTATATATCAAATAGGGCAAGAGGCAGAGGCAGCGATTTATAATAAAGAAGTAGGAGATCCTATTATCGAAGATATAAATGGAGATGGGCAGATAGTTCCATTGGATGATTTTAGGGCAACTGATTTAAGTGCTCCCAACAAGTACTTTGGATTTAACGGTAATGTTCGCTATGAAGGGTGGGATTTAGGCTTTTTCTTTCAAGGAGCCTTCGGTCATAGAATTTATAATAGGGATTTTGCGGAAAGAGGCTATAGAATTAATCAAGGTCTTAGTAACTTTTATACGTCTTTATTAGATGCGTGGACTCCTCAAAATCCAAGTAATACTATACCCAGATTGAATGCAAATATAAATCACCTAGTTCATTCTGGGACTGTTCAAAAAGCGGATTACATTAGACTTCAAAATATAACAATAGGATACAATTTCGATAAAAGGGTTTTAGATAAACTAAAGGTTTCAAAATTACGATTGTATTTGAGTGGACAGAATCTTGCCACGTTTACAAAGTATGACGGATTAAATCCTGAGGCGTTTAATGACAATGGATCCTATCCATTGAGTCGCACTTATAGAATAGGAGTTAATATTAGTTTATAAATAAAATAAAAATGAAAAAATATATAATTACTACCAGATCGTTCTTAACATATATATTGATATTCTCTTTTTTTGGTTGTGATAATTTTTTGGAGACGGAGCCAAGAAGTTTTATCAATCCATCTACTTTTTTTAATACTGAATCCGATGCAGAAGCTGCAGTTTTGGGAGGGTATAGAACTTTTGGATCGGGAATTTCTGGCTCTTTTGGTTGGCATCAGGATTTTCAGTTGGCTGCCATGTCCGACGATTTTACTGTTAGACCATTAGCGAATCCCAATGATGTAGATAGAAATGCTAAATTTATCGATTTTAACCCTACACGCGGACCACAGAATTTATATTATCAAGTGGGGGCGATTAATACGTTTAGCTGGTCCATTGACGGAATATCGGGAATGCCTGAATTTCCCAATAAGCAGGCATTAATTGCCGAATCAAAATTTCTTCGGGCCTACAATTACTTTATTATGGTACAGCTATTCGGTGGTGTTTCAATCATTGATAAAGCTTTGGAAACACCTGAGGAAGCTTCAAATATACCAAGAGGCACTGTTGATGAAGTTTATGATTTGATTGTTAGTGATTTAATAACCGGAAGTGAAGAATTACCGGAAACATCCCCCCAACCTGGACGTCCCTCCAAGTACACAGCTATGGCTTTATTAGCCAAGGTTTATTTAACTAAAGGCGAATGGACAGATGCTGCTTCTTGGGCAAAGAGGGTGATTAATGAAAGTGATAGGGAATTATTACCATCTATTTGGCATGTATTTGACGATTCCAACGAAAATAATCAAGAGTCATTATTTGAAATTCAATACGAAATTGAATTACAAAGAGCGAACCAAGTAGGTAATTGGCCTAGGGGTATAGGTGCCAACGCTGATAAAGATTATTTTCTTGGTCCAAATTGGGGAGGTGTATATATTGCATCAGAAGATTTGATTTCTGATTTTGAGCAAGGTGATGAAAGAAGAAATATGATTGCGACAGAGGTCCCCAATGCCGCTGGAGAAGTCCTTACCTTCAATGCCGATGGTGCAACCCCCAATTATAGTATAAAAAGAACACCTAGTGCCTATATCAATGGACTTGAATCTAATAACAATAGCAGCTATAATTTTATTGCACTTCGGTTAGCTGACGTCTATTTAATAGCTGCAGAAGCGGAAAATGAGGTAAACGGTCCGGGTTCTGCCCTACAATATATCAACCCAGTTCGTAATAGAGCCGGATTAAGTAATATAGAAGTAACTAATCCCGTAGTATCGTCGGATAAAAGTGCTTTTAGGTCTGCGGTAAGAAAGGAACGTAGAACCGAGCTTTTTGACGAAAGGGTACGCTATTTCGACTTATTACGTTGGGGCACTCTGGTAGAGCGTGTTTTGGCAGTAACTCCAGATGCACAAATACAACCTCATCATGTTTTGTTTCCAATTCCTCAAGATGTATTTGAAAGAAATGATGGTGTGAATGCAGCAACTGATCAAAACCCGGGATACTAAAATGATTTTCGGTCAAGAAATTATTTTAAATAAGAATCTGATACTAATTAATCAAAAATGGTGTTAATGAGGTCAATCTATTTCAGGAAAATTACTCCAATATTCATTTGTTTCTTTCTTTTCGCTTGCGAAGAAAGAGAGAAACTAAATACAGTGAATAAAGAAAAGGTGGCAGGGCCACCTAATATAATTATTTTGCTGGCCGATGATTTGGGTTATGGGGATTTATCAATTTACGGAAGTCAATCTATTGAGACCCCAAATATAGATGCCCTAGCGCGAGAAGGTATGCGGTTCAGCCAATTCTATTCGGGTTCGGCAGTCTGCTCTCCTTCTAGAGCATGTCTTCTGACTGGGAAATATCCTTTACGTTATGATATTCGAAAACATTTTAATGATAATGAAGAACATCTTCCAGAATCTTCTATAACACTTCCAGAACTATTAAGGGATAATGGGTATAAAACTGTACACATTGGCAAATGGCATTTAGGCGGGTTAAGGCCAATTGACTATGAACGTCGTGTCCAAGATAAGAAAGCTAATCCAGGACCATTGCAACACGGTTTCGATCACTATTTGTCCAGTATTGAGGGTGCTCCTATTAGGCCAAAACTACTTAAAGAAAGAAAATTGTACAGGGAGGGAGGTAAATATATGATAAGAAACGATAGGCGAGCAGATACCATAAATAAGCATTGGACAGAAATAAAAGTGGACGAGGCGATTTCTAAAATCGATATCTTTGATAATGAAAATGCACCCTTTTTTATTAATCTTTGGTTCGATGTGCCACATACTCCTTACGAACCTGCCCCTGAACCCCATTTATCGAAATATAAAAAACTTGGTGCGACAGGCGATCAATTATACTTTAGGTCTATGGTATCACATTTAGATGCCAATATAGGTAGGTTGATCTCCTATTTGAAGGAAAAGGGAATTTTTGAAAATACTATAATTCTATTTACTTCAGATAATGGTCCAGCTTTTCAGGGAAGCCCAGGACCATTTTCAGGTGGTAAAACTGATTTACATGAAGGAGGATTGCGTGTTCCCATGTTAGCTGTCTGGAAGGGTAGGATTCCAGAAAATACCTATTCATTTAATACCTTACACATGGCGGATATTTTGCCGACCTTGGCAGATGCTGTCGGAATTAATATAGATAATCTTGAAATAGATGGAATTAGTGCGTTGCCACTTCTTGAAAATAATAATTATGTGGAACGAGAAGCCCTTTATTGGCAAATGGACCTCTATAAAGGCTTTCAAAATCAAGGTCCTAAACCGCATCCTTATGCAACTTCGGGTATAGTTCAGGGAAAGTGGAAAATGTTAATGGACAGTACTGGGCCAGCAGCGCTTTACGATTTGGCGCAGGATCATCGCGAGCTATATAATCTTAAGGGCAAGCATCCCTTTATCGAGAAAGAACTCTCGTCAAAATTAGAGGACTTCTTAATGGCTAAAAGGGACACCACTGGATTTATTGAAGTTAAATGATTGCCGTGTCGACAAAACTTGAGTATATATATTGGCATGTTTTTTAGTTTGAAAAGTTCTTTGCCACAAAAAGGTATAGATTAGATCCAATGAAAAACATTTCCCTTTCATAGTTAAATATAAATTAACATGGAGTGGGCAGTTATCATAGTTCTAGGTATTTAAAATGCATGTTTTAGTTATTTGAGGCGGTTACTTAATTTCCTTTAAATGGGCAGACCCAATTGTCTGCCCTTTTTTACCTCCTAATCCTTATTCCTAGACCTGCCAAGTTTTGGCATTACCTGGGTAGTATTAGGTGTTTTCCATATCGTGGAATTTTTTTAATGTCGTGAAAAATTTATCAAAATATAGTGTTAAACTCATGGTCTAAGCAAAAAACATACCACTAGTGGTGCTTTTACTAGTGGCAACATCAATATCCTTTATCTAATTTTAAAAATTCAAAAAAATCTTGGGATTCTTAAAAGCAAATTAAACACCATCTAAAGTTTTTTATACATATGAAAAAAGTATTCAATTTTATTACAATACTGTTCGTTTTTTCCCAACTCTCCGTCCACGCCCAAAGGAATAAGGCAACGACCCAAAAAGGGACAGCCCAATCCCCCAATATCATCTATATCTTGGCAGATGACCTGGGTTATGGCGATGTTAAGGCTTTTAATCCCGAAGGGAAAATTGCTACCCCTAACCTGGACGCAATGGCTGCCAATGGGGTCAAGTTTACCGATGCCCATACCTCATCGGCGGTATGTACCCCTACCCGCTATGGTATTTTAACGGGTCGATACAATTGGCGAACTTCCTTAAAGAGTTCGGTATTGAGCGGCTATTCAAAATCCTTGATTAAACAAGAGCGTACCACCATTGCCGAAATGTTAAAAACACAAGGCTATACTACAGCCTACGTAGGCAAATGGCACCTAGGTTGGGACTGGGATGTTCAGGATAAGGATCCCAACTTAGAGCATAATAAACTTAATGCAAATCCGGAGGTGAACTTCGCCTCTCCCGTCAAAAATGGCCCTGCTACCCATGGGTTCGACTACTCCTTTGGTTTTTGTGGCTCCCTCGATATGGCGCCATACGTATACGTGGAGAATGATATGCCTACTATGGTACCGACCAAGACTACGGTATCGGTGGATGAAAAAGGCATTTGGAGAAAAGGACCTACTTCGGACGATTTTGTTCATGCTACCGTTCTCCAGGATCTGACGGACAAGGCCGTTAAATATATAGATGAAAAGGCCAAGGGCAAATCCCCCTTCTTTTTATATTTCCCATTACCAGCCCCCCACACACCTATTTTACCTACCACAGAATTTTTGGGCAAGAGCAATACCAATATGTACGGCGATTTTGTAATGCAGGTAGATGATGTGGTTGGCCAAATAAGGGCCGCCCTTAAAAAACAGGGCATATCCGAAAACACCCTTTTGGTGTTTACCAGTGACAACGGCTGTTCCCCGAAAGCCGATTTTGAGGAGCTTGCCAAAGTAGACCATGATCCCAGCTATACTTTTAGGGGCACCAAAGCCGATATCTTTGAAGGTGGGCACCATGTACCCTTTATAGTAGAATGGCCTAATAAAGCTGCCAAAAATACAAGTTCGGACAAAATTATCTGTACCACCGATTTTTTTGCCACCTGCGCCGAATTAACAGGCTATAAAATTAAAGATACCGAGGCAGAGGACAGTTATAGTATGCTGTCTCTTATACAAGGGGAAAAGGATGAGGAGATTCGTGAATATACTGTACATCATTCCATAAATGGGTCTTTTGCCATCAGACAGGGGCCGTGGAAATTAAGTATTTGTCCTGGATCCGGAGGTTGGAGCTATCCAAGGCCACAAGATATAAAACAAGAGAATCTGGATTTGCCTGCCATGCAGTTATACAATTTGACGGCCGATATTGGGGAAACAAAAAATTTGATAGCCCAATTTCCAGAGAAGGCGGCAGAGCTTAAGTCGGCCCTTAAGAAAATCATTCTCGACGGTAGAAGTACTCCTGGGGCCAAACAGGAAAATGATGGTATGGAAGGCTGGGAGCAAATTGAAGAAATTATTAATTAAGGGGAGTTCGGTTGATTTTTAATTGTTAATGATTTTTTTAGGTTAATGTTGTCAGGTCGAGCGCAGTCGAGGTTTGTCAGGTCGAGCGCAGTCGAGACCTCATTGTCCCCAAAACCTCTCGACTCCGCCTGTCCGTCGACAAGGCAGGCCTGTCTGCCGGGAGGCAGGCTCGAGGAGACATAAGCATTGGCTTTAATTAATGTATAATCAATTATTTGCATTTATTTTTTAATCAAATTCACGATAATTAAATATTCAACAAATCAAAAAAAAGTCCATGCTAAGAATTTATATATCCATTCTTTCTTGTTTAACGGTATTACATGTTTCCTGTCAAAAACAGGAAAGTAAGGGGCAGCCCAATATTGTTTTTATCCTTGCCGATGATTTGGGCTATACAGACCTGAGTTGCATGGGCAGTACCTACTATGAAACACCCAACATAGACCGCATAGCAGATCAAGGAACTATTTTCACCAATGGATATGCTGCCAGTAGGGTCTGTAGTCCCTCACGGGCAAGTATAATGTCCGGTAAATTTACTGCTAGGCATGACATCACCGTACATATTGGGTCCCCTTCTGGTGAGGCATGGCGAAATAGGAATCGATTTACAAAACTGCTTCCGGCCGAATATACCCATAACCTGCCCAAGGAGTATATTACCATGCCCGAAGCGTTGAAACAGCATGGCTATAAAACATTTTTTGCCGGAAAATGGCATTTGGGGGACAAGGGTTCCTGGCCCGAAGATCACGGATTTGATATCAACGTTGGCGGCTGGACGTCAGGAGGGCCAAGGGGAGGATATTTCTCTCCTTATGACAACCCTAATTTGGAAAACGGAAAGGATGGGGAGAACCTCTCGCATCGACTTGCCGAGGAAACGGTAAAATTCATTCAAGAAAATAATCCGCAGAAAACTGGAAAGCCTTTTTTTGCCTATCTCTCCTTTTATGCGGTGCATTCGCCTATTCAGACCACTCAGGAAAAATGGAAGAAATATCGGGATAAGGCAGTGCAACAAGGAGTGGCGGAAAATGCCTATAGCATGGGGAAATTTTTGCCCATTCGCCAGGTGCAGGACAACCCAATTTATGCGGGTTTGGTAGAACAAATGGATGAGGCTGTTGGGCAGGTACTTTCCGCCCTGGACGAGCTGGGGCTAGAGGAAAATACCATTGTTGTGTTTACCTCCGACAATGGAGGGGTGGCAGCCGGGGATAATTTTTCTACCAGCAACAAACCCTTGCGGGCCGGTAAGGGATATCAGTTTGAAGGCGGTATCAGGGAACCCTATTTTATCAAGATTCCAGGTCTCTCCAAAGGCGGTGATAAAATTGATTACCCCGTTTCCGGAACAGATTTTTATCCCACATTCTTGGAGTTGGCAGGTGCCCAACAACTTCCCAAGGAACATAACGATGGCATAAGCCTTCTCCCTTTGTTTAAAGGGGAAACATTGGCCGAGCGGCCTCTTATCTGGCACTTCCCGCATTACGGGAACCAAGGGGGTGAGCCTTCTTCCATTATTCGTAGGGGCAACTGGAAGCTTATTCATTACTATGAGGACGGAAGAAAAGAACTCTATAACCTGTCTAAAGACCTTGGGGAGACAACGGATCTTGCGGCAGCCTATCCTGATAAGGTGCAAGAGCTCAATAAGGAGTTGTTTAATTATCTGACAGAGGTGGGGGCCAAATATGCAAAGCCCGACCCAGAATATTCAGAAGAAAAGGCCAGGGAGTTTTTGCACAAAATGGAATATGAAAAGATGCCTGCTCTGGAAAAACAACGTTTGGAACTGTTATCCAATGATTTTGACCCCAAGAATAACTGGTGGGGCAGTATGGTAACCAAAGATTAAAAATGTATAAATTAAAATTATAATGATAATGCGAAGAATGTTCTTTTTTATTGCCTTGCTGACAGGGTTGGTGTCCTGCCAAAAATCCCTGGATAATTTCAACCTTACTTCTCCAGATGGTAATCGCTCCATAGGGATACAGCTTGTTGATAATAAATTGAATTATCAGGTTGGCTCTCAAGATATAGAATTTGTCGGGACTTCGGAATTGGAAATAGTACCGAACGCGAAGGTGACCATCTTGAATGCCACAGAAATTGAAAACGATGAAAGCTGGAATCCGGTTTGGGGGCAACAAAGCAGCATCCGTGACCATTATAAAGAACTTCAATTGGATCTAAATATCGATGGAGTAGGGGGTAAATTGTTGGCCAGGGCCTATAATGAAGGAGTTGCTTTTAGATTTGTCCTCAACGAAGGCGAAAAACCAAAGGAGGCCATTTTTAAATGCACTTATAACTTGCCCAATGGCAGTAATTATTTTACACCGGCTGGTGAAAGTGAACCATTGGGGCCTGTGGATTATAAAGGACTGACCGATTATTTACAGGACAAAGGTCCTAAAAAGAGAAAAATTAGTGTCCCTCTAGTGGTTGAATCTGCAGACCAATCCTATATGGCGTTATTGGAGTCGGACCTCTATGTGGCCAATGGCATGGATCCCATGCATCTTGATGTTGGGGAGATGGAAGGAAAAATTGCATCAATCAACAAAGTAGCATTAAGTGACAAGGAATGGACCAGTCCTTGGCGGGTAATACTTTTTGGGAATTCGGCTGGCGACCTTGTGGTGAACACGGTGCCCATCAACTTGGCAAGTCCGTCAAAACTTGATAATACAGAATGGATAAAGCCAGGAAAGACCTTGTGGGATTGGAGGGTTCATGGTTACACCGCTCCGGATGGGTTTGTGTATGGTATCAATACTGAAAGCTATTTCCGTTTTATCGACTTTGCCGCCGAAAAGGGAATCGACTATTTCCTTATCGATGATTCCTGGTATAAGGAAGTTACCAAGGGACATTTTGAACTGTCGGACAAACTGGACCTGGAAAAGGTCATCGCATATGCGGCAGAAAAGGAGGTAGATCTAATGTTGTACTATGACAGAAGGCATGGAGAATATGGGGATGATGAACTTTTTCCTTATTACAAGTCCTTGGGAATGAAAGGGATCAAATACGGTTTTATGGGCAGCAATGTAGATTTTACCAGGGAGGCCATACAGAAAAGTGCCGCGAGTGAGCTGTTGATCGATTTCCATGACGGTCCGGTACCCTTTACGGGAATACGCCGTACCTATCCCAATGCCATAACCAGGGAATACTGCCATGCCCAGCAGGATTCACGTAGGGCTTTCACCCCCGAGGCGTTCATTAAAATGGCACTGATAAACGCCATTACCGGTCCTTTGGATATGAACAACGGCAATTTTGATCTAACGGGGATCAACAGTGGACTACGGCAAAAAGGCCCAAGGGAAACAAATACTTATTTTTCGACAGTAGCTTCTGAAGCCGCCCGAACATTGGTTATTTTCAGTGGTTTGGTCTGTATCCCAGATGCCCCGGAAGCTTATGAAGCCAAGGCCGATCTTTTCGAATTTATTCAAAAAATGCCTGTTGGGAAATGGGACGAAAGCCAGATTCTACATTCAAAAATAGGCGAATATATTACAACGGCAAGGCGCCATGGTAAGGAATGGTTTATTGGCAGTGTGTACAACCAACAAGGAGGGGCACTGGACATTGGTCTCGACTTTTTGGAGGCCGATCAGGAATACGATATCACCTTTTATGAAGACACCTCTGAAACCCATTGTAAGACCAATCCAGAAGCTTACCAGGTTAGGAACGGTAAAATTAAAAAAGGGGATGTTATTAAGGCCGTAATGGCGCCGGGAGGCGGACATTGTATGTGGATAAGACCTATTAAATAATAAAATCATGTCAAAGACTTTTTCAGTTAAATGTTTATTTTTTCTGATTATAACAGTTATTTCCAATGCACAGGAAAAAAGCATCGATTGGCCAGTACTTTAAACATACAGGCCCATCTCCAAAAGATAGCTATGCATGTGGGAGGCTTTGGAACGGGGAGTGTTTCATTAAAAAGGAACGGGGCGATTCAAGATTGGCAAATTATGAACAGACCTGCCAAGGGTTTAACCCATGGTTGTTAAAAGGACCACCGGTAAAAGTTGAGGGTATGAAAAATTAAATCCAAACCATATGAAAAAAATGAAAAATATAGGATTACTACTGGTTTTAGGGGTATTGATGATCTCTTCATTAAGCTCTAAGCAGAAGAAAGCAAAAATTTTAATTATTGGGGATTCTATTTCCAATGGGTATACTCCTTTTGTAAAGGAAAGTATGAAGGATGTTGCCGAGGTCTACCATAATCCGGGCAATGCAAAGCATACGGGCAACGGATTGGAACATGTCGAGTCCTGGTTGGCCCAAGGTGAGTGGGATATTGTTCAATTTAATTGGGGGCTATGGGATTTGTGCTACAGACATCCAGATTCTAAAGTGCAAGGACAAAGAGATAAAGCCAATGGAAAGATTACTTTTTCGTTAGAAGACTACGAGAGTAATTTAAGGGCTATTGTAAAAAAAATCAAGCAAAAATCCGATGCGAAATTAATCTTTGTAACCACTTCCTATGTTCCTACAGAAGAAGCAGGAAGATATGTAGAAGATGCTATAAAATATAACAGAGTGGCACGTAAGGTAATGCAAGAAAATGGTATTGAAATTAACGACATATACAAAGTTTCCAAAAAAATACATCAAGAATATGGAAAAGGAAATGATGATGTGCATTATACTACAAAAGGGTATGGAGAATTAGGGAAATACATTACTAAATTCCTAGAAAAAAAGCTGAAATAGATGAAAATAAATTTCCATTTTTTATTATTCATAATACTATTAAGTAGCCATGCTTTTAGTCAGAAAACCAATAAAGGCAAACCCAACTTCGTTGTCATCTTCACCGATGATCAAGGCTATGCAGACCTTAGCTGTTTTGGAGGGGATCATGTTTATACTCCCAATATCGACAAAATGGCTACGGAAGGTGCCAAGCTCACCAGTTTTTATGTGGCTGCCCCCTTGTGTACACCTTCCCGAGCGGCATTGATGACCGGCTCTTACCCTACACGTGTAGACATGGCCGTAGGAGTTGATTTTCCGGTTTTGCTTGCAGGAGATTCCAAGGGTCTCAATCCTGATGAAATTACTATGGCTGAGGTGCTAAAATCCGCAGGGTACAGAACTGGAATGTTCGGAAAATGGCACTTAGGCGATCAACCAGAATTCTTGCCTGCCCGTCAGGGATTCGATGAGTTTTTTGGTCTTCCCTATAGCCATGATATACATCCCTTTCACACAAATCAAAAAAAATATAATTTCCCTTCCCTGCCCTTACTTGAAGGAGAGACTGTTATTGAAATGGATCCCGATGCGGATTATCTTACCCAGCGTATTACAGAACGTGCAGTAGGGTTTATAGAAGAAAACAAAGGCGGACCATTTTTTCTATACGTGCCACATCCAATCCCCCATCGTCCCATTCACGTTTCCCCCTCTTTTATGGATGGAGTCCCGGATGAGATCATAGAAGCCCTGAAAAATGAAGATAATGGTGTTGACTACAAAACACGTGATAAGATTTATACCCACGCCATCAGCGAAATCGATTGGTCGGTCGGACAAATTCTGGGTGCTTTAAAAAAGCATGGTCTGGACGAGAATACGCTGGTTATTTTTACTTCGGATAATGGCCCTTCAAAAGGCTTGGCTACACCACTAAGGGGTAAAAAAGGCAGTACTTTTGAAGGAGGTATGCGTATGCCTACCGTAGTCCGGTGGCCGGGAAAAATCCCTGCAGCCCAAGTAAACAATGAGCTTTTGACAGCCATGGATCTATTGCCCACCTTTGCTAAGTTGGCAGGGGCAGCGGTCCCTGCGGACCGTATAATTGATGGAAAGGATATAATGCCTGTTTTGATAGATAAAGGAAAAAGTCCGCACCAGGCATTTTTCTATCACAAAGGAAATGTTTTGGCAGCAGTTAGATCTGGTAATTGGAAGCTGCATGTAGATGGGGACAAACCGGTAGCACTGTACAATCTAGAAAGTGATATTTCAGAATCCACAGATGTTATACAGGGAAATGGGAAAATTGTAGATCAACTTCTGGCACATATAGAAGTTTTTCAGGAGGACATTTTAAATAATTACCGCTCTGCGGCTTATGTGGAAAATCCCAAGCCTCTGACCAAAAATTAAGATAAAAAGTAGAAGATAATGAAGCTGTTTTCAAGTCTTGTTAAAACGATTTAAATTGAAATAAAATAACAATGAAGCAATTAACCACTATTTTTTTGTCATTGTTGTCAATGGCCTGTATGCAGAAAAAACAAGATCCTGTCACAAAGCCAAACTTCATTATCATTTTTACCGATGACCAGGGTTACAGCGATGTGGGCTGTTTTGGGTCGCCGAACATCAAGACGCCAAACCTGGATAAAATGGCGGCCGAAGGGATGAAATTTACCAACTTTTATGCCCAAACGGTTTGTGGGCCTTCAAGAGCTGCTTTAATGACTGGTTCTTATCCTATGCGCAATGCCCGAAACGACAATGGAGAAGCACCGCACCCAAAACTATCTTTAAGCGAGGTTACGATAGCCGAGGTCTTAAAACCTGTGGGCTATAAAACGGGCATGATAGGAAAATGGGATTTAGCAGGTCACAGTCCAGAGCGATTCAATCCAGATTTATTGCCCATGCACCAAGGGTTTGACGAATCTTTTTTTACACCTTCAAGTAACGATTCCAAAGTTCATTTATTGAGAAACAACCAGCTGGTTGAGAAGAATGCTGATATGTCTACCCTTACCAAAAGGTATACGGATGAGGCTATCAACTTTATTGAAAAGAGTAGTGAACAGCCATTTTTCTTATATCTCGCGCATACCATGCCGCATACTAAATTGGCGGTTTCAGACGCGTTTAAAGGGAAGTCGGACGATGGCCTATATGGCGATGTTATAGAAGAAATAGATTTTAATGTTGGACGGATCTTGGCCAAGCTAAAAGAAAACGGGCTGGATGACAACACTTATGTGATCTTTACCAGTGACAACGGCCCTTGGTGGATTAAGAAAGAACATGGAGGACATGCAGATCCTTTAAGAGGAGCAAAAACCTCTGCCTGGGAAGGCGGACTTAGGGTACCTTTTATAATTAGGGCGCCAGGAAAAGTGCCGGCAGGAAAAACTTCTGATGTGGTAGCGGCTACCATTGATATGTTGCCCACATTGGCGCAAATTGCTGGAGCGTCAACACCCAAGGATAGAGTGATAGATGGCTTGGATATTTCCGACATTATTCATGGAAAATCAACAGAATTAAATAGACCATTTTTCTATTATCAGCACCAAATATTGCGAGCTGTAAGAAAAGGCAAATGGAAATTACATTTGCCGCACAGCCCAGATTCCACCTCTATTGTTTATGCCAAATGGCCCATGCACTCTGCACCCGAAGATCGGGTCTTGTTTTCAAAACAGATGTTGTACGATTTGGAAAACGACATAGGGGAGACCACCGATGTGTCTGCCGAAAACCCTGAAGTAGTTGCCGAATTGGAGAAACTATTGGATTGGGCCAAGGAGGATATAGGCCATTTGGGAGCAAGAGGTTTAAATGCGGGCCCCTTGGGGACAGAGCCCTATTTTACACCCAACGATATTTTTCCTATAAAAGGATCTAATTAAAAGAGCATGAAACAGATTATTGGATTAGCATTATGGGCTTTTTTTGGGTTATTGGTCAATCGCATGGATGCACAGGAGAAAGAAACCAATAAGCCTAATATTATCATCCTTTTTGCCGATGATTTAGGCTATGGTGACTTAAGCTGTTACGGGGCTCAAGATGTAAATTCGCCAAATATTGACCAATTGGCGAATGAAGGAATGAGGTTTACCGATTTTCAGGTAGCATCATCTGTTTGTAGCCCATCAAGGGCAGCGCTTCTAACAGGACGTTACCCTATGCGTAACGGATTTCCCGTAGCTCAAGGGAAAATTGATAAACATAAGGATTACGGTTTACATCCCGATGAAATTACAATTGCCGATTTACTTTTGAAAGAAGATTATGCAACCTTGGCTATAGGAAAATGGCATTTGGGATTCAATGAAGGACATCAACCTATTGACCACGGTTTTCAGCATTTTTATGGATTACAATCCAATTGGCATACAAGTCACCCTGATTTAGATGATGTATATAGCGATAACAAAGTAGTAAAAGAAAATGTAGCTTTTGAAACCTTAATAGGAGATTATACCAATAAAGCCATCGAATATATGGAAGAAAATAAAGAAAAACCCTTCTTCCTGTATCTAGCTTACCATTCGGTACATTCTCCAATCCAACCCAGTAAGGAGTTTATTGGAACTTCAAAAGGGAGTTTATACGGTGATTATGTTCAGGAGTTGGATTATCATGTAGGCCGATTGACCCAGGCACTTGCCGATAAAAAATTAGACGAAAATACCATCGTCATTTTTTTGTCGGATAACGGTCCGGCAATTTGTCATTTCGGCGGATCTGCAGGCCCTTTGAATGGAGGGAAATATACCACTATGGAAGGTGGTTTTCGTATTCCGGCCATTATTAAATGGAACGGAAAATTTGCAACAGGGGTGAACGATACGTTTTTATCATCTATGGATTTATTGCCAACTTTAGCCTCTTTGGCTGGAGCGGAAATTCCAAAAGACAGGGTAATCGATGGAAAAAACATAACCTCTATTTTAAAAACTGGAAAGGGAGTATCTCCGCATCAATTCGTGTATTATTACAATGGAATCAATTTACAGGCCATTCGAAAAGGACAATGGAAATTGCATCTGCCAAGAACTTCGGACGACCAACCCTTTTGGTCTAAAAACAGGAATGAAAAACCTTTTGAAGGGAAAAACTTAAAGAATATTGGTTGTAGAGGGCTGATTGCGTTAAAACGTCCCCTATTGTTTAATCTAAATTTAGATATGGGAGAGTTGACTGATATTTCTCAAAACCACCCAGAAATAGTAGAGGAGCTGTTAAAAGAAGCAGAAAGGGTTAGAAAAGAATTGGGAGATATAGATGTCATAGGAACAGACCAACGTGTACCTCCATTTGAAAATATTCAAGAGAAAATTTAATTCGAAAAGTATGAAATTAGAACCACGAGTATCTCTAACAGTAAAAATAATTGTTTGTTTACTTTTTATAAGTAGTACATTAAAAATCCAGGCCCAGGATAAACCCAACGTAATTTATATTTTGGTAGACGATTTGGGATATGGTGATGTGGGTTGCTATGGCGCCACAAAAGTAAAAACCCCCAATATAGATAAATTGGCAAGTGAAGGAAAAATGTTTACCGATGCACACTCGGCATCGGCAGTTTGTACCCCATCCCGTTATGCCTTGCTTACTGGGCAATATCCTGTTCGTGGGAACAAGGGAAAAGGCATTTGGAGTCCTGCGCCCGTTACTTCCGAATTATTGATCAACCCGGAACAATTGACCATTGCCGATGTGTTTAAAAACAGTGGTTATGCAACGGCTGCCTTGGGAAAATGGCATTTGGGATTTGGCCAGGGAGAAAATAGTTGGGATAAACCATTGCGGCCTGGACCCAACGATTTAGGATTCGATTATTACTACGGTATTCCGGTGGTAAACAGTGCTCCGCCTTATGTGTATGTAGAAAATGACCGTGTGGTGGGAGAGGATCCAAACGACCCTTTGGTGTATGTAGGTAGAGGAAAGGAGAAAGAGGTTACACCAATTACTCCTATACCGCCAGAAGCTTCACAAAGAACGGCCAATATGTTTAAAGGTGCTGTAAAAGCCCATAAGTTGTACAATGATTATACCGTTGGTACGGTACTGGCAGGAAAGGCTGTGGATTGGATAACTCAAAAAACATCAAGCAATAAAAAAGATCCATTCTTCTTATACTTTGCTACTACGCACATTCATCATCCTTTCACTCCGGGTACTAATTTTCAAGGAAAAAGCGACGCCGAACTTTATGGGGATTTTATTCAAGAATTGGATTGGATGGTTGGTCAAGTAACTGCCACATTAGAAAAGCAAGGCGTTGCCGATAATACACTGGTAATTTTTACCAGTGATAACGGTGCCATGTTGAATTTAGGAGGCCGTAATGCCGTAAAGGCGGGACACAAAATCAATGGTGATCTATTAGGATTTAAGTTCGGAGTTTGGGAAGGTGGCCACAGGGTACCCTTCATCGCCAAATGGCCAGGGAAAATTGAAGCCGGCAGTGTATCAGATCAGTTGATCTGTAATGTGGATATGTTGGCCACCTTTATGGCTCTTACCGGACAGGATATAGACAATATGGATAGTTTGGATAGTGTAAACGTTTTACCGGCTTTGGTAGATGATCCAAAAGAACCTATTAGAAGAGAGTTGCTTTTAGCCGCCCATAAGCCAACGCATTTATCTTTAAGAAAAGGCAAATGGATGTACATTCCAGCCAAGCGAAGCGGTGGTTTTGGAGGTTCACAACCTCATCATCACGCATGGGGCGGAGCTCCTGCCGTAGCTTTTGTAGGAGGTGTTAATAGCGATATAGAGGATGGGCATATTAAGGATGATGCTCCTGTAGCACAATTATACAATTTGGAGGAGGATAAATATCAATCCACCAATGTATACACCCAGTTTCCTGAGGTGGTAAAAGAAATGGAAGCCACCTTGCAAACCTATAAGCCCAAAAACTAATTTTGATGCCTGGTTTAAAGGCGGAATATCGAAATTTAAAAACGAATTTGAAGCAGAATTAAATAGATAAAAAAATGAGAATTAAAAATTCATTCTTAATTGCAGTTGCTACTATAATATTAGTGTCTTGCAATGCTGATAAAAAGAAAGAAGCGACTGTAATGCAACCCTATGACGGTAGTTGGGAATCCCTTCAAAAAATGCCGGTACCTGATTGGTTCAATGACGGGAAAATAGGAATCTTTATTCATTGGGGCCCTTATAGTGTTATAGGTCACCGTAAAGGGGGTAGGGGATATGCAGAACATGTTCCGAAACTGATCTATACGGATTCCTCTTATTACTATCCTTATTTGAGGGAACGTTGGGGAGCGGCCCCACCGGAATTTGGTTATCAGGACATTATCCCCGAATTCAAAGCTGAGAATTGGAATCCTGACGAATGGGCTAAACTGTTTGCTGACGTAGGGGCAAAATATGTAGTGCTCACAGCAGAACATCATGACGGCTGGGCCAACTGGGATTCGGATCTTACGCCTTGGAATGCCATGGACATGGGACCCAAAAGGGATATTGTAGGTGATTTGGGCAAAGCGGTCAAAAATGAAGGTTTAAAGTATGCGCCATCATATCACAGGGAAAGACATACTAGTTTTTTTACAAAAAAGCAATATGTGGTAAATGCAGAACCTCATAATGATATTTTGGAGGAAATCAAAAGAAATCCTGAAGCAGAATCACTTTACGGACCTTTTGGGTTCAGTAAAGAAGCCGTTGATGAATATATAGCCCGTTGGAAGGAAATTCAAGAGAAGTACCAACCCGATTTTTTATGGATAGACGATATTCCGATTTTTACAAGAGATGGAAACAACACCCAGGTAGAACCTAAAGTGTTTAAACCGGAAATACAATACCTGTATGATCAATGTAGACTGATGATCACCGATTTCATGAATAATGGAAAGGAAAAGGGCCAGGAAGTATATGTAAACAACAAGGGAGCCAATAGAAACTGGCCAGATGGGGTTGGCTGTTTGGAAAAGGACAACCTGAAACTGGAAGTAATTGGCCCAAAATGGCAGAGCTGTACCACCTTTGGTACCTCATTTGGCTATTTGGAAAATGACACCTACAAATCAATAGAGGATATTATAAAGGAGATGGTAGAGGTAATTTCCAGAAATGGCAACTTTTTGGTGAATATCGGTCCCAAGGCAGATGGTACCATTCCAGAGGAGCAATTGGAGCGACTGCACGAAATGGGAAGGTGGCTGGAAATAAATGGGGAGGCCATTTATGGCACCCGCTATTGGAAAGAAAATCATCAGGAAAAGGGACATCTCGCTTTTACTACCAAGGGAACAAAGCTCTTTGCAATTGCATTGGAAAAACCAGTGAATTCTATAGTTGTTGAAGCTACCAAAGGATGGGCGGAGAATGAAGTGAAGTTTATTAAACTTCTGGGATCCGGGGCTGAGGTTACATGGAGCATGACGCCTGAAGGCTTGGAAATAATCCCTCCGGCAGACTTGGGAAAAAGTGACTATGCCTGGTCTTTTGAAATAGCAACAAATAGTGAGCAACATGCTCCCAATGCCATACAATCGGATGCGAGTAAGGCGTTGAAAGGGACTAAAAAAGTAGATTTGGATGGAGCACATTAAAAAAGCTATACAAATTATTATTTGCTGTTGGATAGTAACCTCTTGTGCTCAAGAACAAAATCCAAACATTATTTTCATTATGACAGACGATCAGGGGTATCCGGTTGTGGGTGCGCATGGACATCCTTGGATTCGGACACCGCATCTGGACAAAATGCATGCCCAGTCTGTTCGTTTTGACCGCTTTATGATGGGGTCGACCTGTGCACCAAGTCGAGCCGGTATCATGGCGGGGGTTCATTCCATTAAAAATGGAGTTACCCATACCATATTTGAACGGGAGAGGCTCAATCTGGAGGCTATTTCCATACCCCAAGTTTTAAATCCGGCCGGGTACACCTCGGGTTACTTCGGAAAATGGCACCTAGGAGATGAGGGGCCTTATCAGCCCGAAAATCGTGGATTCGACGAAACGTTTATTCATGGTGCTGGCGGAATTGGACAGACCTATGCGGGATCTTGTGCGGATGTTCCTGGCAATACCTACTTTAACCCGGTGTTTAAACATAATGGTACGTTTGTAAAGACCAAAGGCTATTGCACGGATATCCTGTTCAAGTCAACTCTGGGCTGGATTCAATCGGTCAAGGATTCTGGTAAGCCGTTTTTTGCGTATTTGTCAACCAATGCTCCACACAGCCCATTTATTGCACCTCCAAAATACCAGAAGTATTTTGAGGATTTGGGTTTTGATAGCAAAGTCGCTGGTTTTTATGGAATGGTAGAGCATATAGACGACAGCATGGGGCAGATGTTCCAACAGTTGGAGGATTGGGGCCTGATGGAGAATACCATCATTATTTTTACCTCCGATAATGGTATGACCCGAATTGGCTGTGGCTTAAAAGGTTTTGCGGGACGTCCTCAGGTGCAACTTGGTACCAGTAAAGATGGAAATCCTATGATGTCATACAATGCAGAAATGAAAGGTCTAAAAGGTACGGTAAACGAAGGTGGTGTCCGTGTGCCATTCTTTGTCCGCTGGGACGGGGTGATAAAAGAAGGCCGAACCGTGAAAACGGTAGCTAGCTACCTGGATATTTTGCCGACATTGGCAGATTTTGCCGGGGCAAAGCTCCCAACTACGCAGGCGTTTGAAGGTCGAAGCTTAAAGCCTTTGATTCTGGAGAATGATCCGGAATGGGAAGATCGTTACCTTTTTCAGCATGTAACACGCTGGAAACATGAGGCCGACCCCGATGAGTTTAAGTGGGGAGAATATTCTGTGCGCAACCAGCGCTTTAGACTTGTTCAAGGTGTATTGTATGATATGGAAAAGGATCCAGAACAGAATATCGATGTAACGGCGGAACACCCTGAACTTGTTGACTCAATGAAGAATGCTTATGAAAAATTCTGGGATGAAGCTCGTCCGTTGATGATCAATGAGGAAGTGCCTTTGGCAGCTGAGAAACCTTTTCATGTTGATTACAATGCACAGAAGGCCAGTACAGGTATTCCTGATTGGGAAGCTCCCAATTTAAAATGGAAGGAATCATATGAAGGCGGACCAACCGGTCTCGATAACTAAGAAACTAAGGTTTGGTTACGAGAAAAGGTAAATATGCCCGGTCCTTTGAAATTATTACAAATAGTGTGCAAGACGCTCCCAATGTAATACAAACAGGTGTTAATAAGGCGTTGAAAGGGACTAAAAAAGTAGATTTGGATGGAAACTATTAAAAAGGCGATAGCGGTCGTTCTCTGTTGTTGGATGTTGTCTTCTTGTGAAAAAGAAAAGAAGCCAAACATTATTTTCATCATGGCAGATGACCTAGGGTGGCAAGATGTTGGCTTTATGGGGAGCAATTGGTTTGAAACCCCCAACCTTGATCAGCTGGCAGGGGAAAGCCTTGTTTTTAGCAATGCCTATATGTACCCTAGCTGTTCTCCTTCACGGGCAGCCTTATTGACAGGCAAACAGTCGTTTAGGACGGGAATATACAATGTCCCGGTATTGGAAAAAGGCGATAACCAACACAATATATTTTCGCGTTGGACGGTTGGCCTGGAACATACCATGTATGTAGAGCCATTAAAAAATGCGGGTTACCGATCCATCCACCTGGGAAAATGGCATGTGGTAGGTCCCAATCCAGAAGAGGAAAAAGATTATCCGTTTCAAAAACCCTTAAAGCAACCTGATAACGGAAACTTGGATTGGTTGGCAGACCACTTATCCATCGATATTCAAAAATACTATCCTTTGGGAAAGGGCTTTCATGAGAACGTAGGAGGCACTTGGTGGGGCGATCCTGCCCGTGGGTATACGGAAGGCTATAAATCTGAAAGCGGTGGTTATAAGGCCCCTTTCAAGAATCCTTTTATTGGGGATAAGGAAGATGATGAATGGTTGACGGACCGTTTGACGGAGGTTGCCATCGATTTTATTAAGCGTAACAAAAAAGAACCATTTTTTGTAAACCTTCATTATTATGCGCCGCATCGTCCTACAGTGCCAAGAGACAAGGAGTCGTTTCAGAAATTTATGGGCAAAGCGGCTGATTCCATAACAGGTCAAGGGGAAAATAACCGTGAGGAAATTGCCGGCTACGCCACCATGATAGCCTCCATAGATGAAAATGTGAAACGCATTTTTGATTATTTGGATCGGGAGGGGTTGAGGGAAAATACCATAGTGATTTTCACTTCCGATAACGGATTTAATGGCTTGCAAAGCCGTACAAATACCTTGCGAGGGGCCAAGGGAACCATTTACGAAGGTGGCCTAAGGGTGCCCGCTTTTGTAAATTGGAAAGGTCATGTTGTCCCCGGGGTATCGGAAACGCCCATTTGCGGAATGGACTATTTTCCCACATTTTTGGACTTGGCCCAGGTGAAGGATTATAACGGAAAACTTGATGGGGAAAGTTTGCTGCCTTTGTTTAAAAACACTGCGTTGAAAGAGCGGGCACTATTTTGGCACGTGGCAAGTACCTATAAAAATCCGCCCTGTTCCATAATCAGAAAGGATAAATGGAAGCTGATCCAGTATTTAAACGATGGTAAGGTAGAGTTGTACGACTTGGATAAAGATTTAAAGGAAGCTCATAATTTGGCGGAAAATAATCCTGAAATAGCTTCCCAATTGTTGGGTGAACTAATGACTTGGCGAAAAAACAATAACGTGCCGCTTCCGCCGGCATCAACCTTGGAGTTCTAGAGTAAAAAAATATTATTTGATAGATATGGTTAAACAATTACAAGTTTTATGGGCAGTATTCTTATTATCTCTAGTCATTGGGTGTAATAATAAAAAGAAGTCGGACATAATTAGCTTCGGGGAATGGGTCATAGATTCCCAGGAGGACTGGCAAGGGAGCATGGCCCAACAGACCAATATGGATATTGCTGAAGGCAAGCTAAAACCCACAGACAGCGTGGCAACCTTTAGGAGTACCCTAAAAAGGTTTGATAAAAAGCAATCGGTTAAATCTATTTCACTTTCCCAGTCGCCCGATTGGCTCAACTGGGAACCGGTTCCCAACCTGGGCCCCTCCAATCTTGGTGATGCACCGGTAGCCTTGCAATTTGGCGAAGGAAATTATTGGATGTTCGGGAGATATAACAAAAGTAAAAGTCAGAAAGAAGGGGTATTTAAGGCGGAGGA
This sequence comes from Arenibacter sp. F26102, assembly GCF_023015865.1. Lineage (GTDB taxonomy): Bacteria > Bacteroidota > Bacteroidia > Flavobacteriales > Flavobacteriaceae > Arenibacter. The sequence continues at coordinate 394,030 of NZ_JALKBC010000001.1, forward strand.
GGCTGCCCTGGAAGGGTTCGATATTAAATTAAGCACTACACCTTATAAAAACCAATTTGACGCAGCAGGTGGTTTAAAACCAAGTTTAGGCGGATATCACGCCTGGCAGAGCAAGGATATGGTAAACTGGGTGCACCATGGCCCTGTATCCGAAAGTTTTTCAAAATGGGTAACCACTGCGGAATATGTAGATGGCAAGTTGTACTTGTATTACGATTTTCCAAACGATCAAGATCCACATCTTTATATAGATGAGGATTTAACCGATGGTATACCGGGTATGAATATGGGTATGGCTTTTAACGACCCTACCCATGGGTCGGACTGTGCCGTGATTCGCGATTTGGATGGTAATTTTCATTTAATTGTAGAAGATTGGTCGCCTATTGATGCATCCACCCATGCCTGGGATTCTCCTTTAGCGCTGCATGCAGTAAGTAAGGACGGTACCAAGGATTTTGAAATATTGGACCCGCCAGTGGATGAGCGTACCAAACCAACCGGAAAATTTGCTGAATATGTACATCCGCACTGGCATGCCGAGGATCCTGATAGATATCCCGGAAAAAAAGCGGAGGTAGATGTTCCCCAACATAAGGTTAAAGCCGGGGAAACGCGTGCTTTTGCCAAATACGAAATTCACGAACCGGAGCAGAATGCTTATGGAGACTGGGCATCGATCTCTATTGGGGGGCAGTATTATTTGTTTGCCGATTTTGACCCAGCGGGCGGACACGGAAGGGAAAGCATGAGTGTCGCTTGGTTTACCTCGGACGACATCAATAAACCCTTTACCTTCTGTGGCAATATTGGTCAAGGACACCCAGATCCGGACATCATATTTGCCGAGGGCAAGTTTCATTTGGTGACTCAAATGGATACCGATTACGTTAGCGATGGCCCCTGGGTAGAAACCGTAGAAGTACGGGTTGGAGTGGATACCACCAACGATGGTGCAATTGATCATTGGAGCGATTGGCAGGTGGTAAAGGAACAATACGATTATATAGAGGGTTTTGCCAAACAGATAGAAAGAATCCCTGCTACGGTGGACCTTTCAGGGCTACCAGAGGGGTATGGCGTCCAATTTGAAGTTAGAGTTGCAGATACAACTGAAAACGAATCAATACCAATTCTAGACAAAGTAGTGCTTGCTTTTGATAGGTAAGTTAGGGTATCTTGCCCGTTTCATACCATTCTTGTTGAAACCGGAAGGTAGGGATGCTGGTCTTATGATTAGAATTTATTGTGGAGTTGAAGGGAAGGGCATCAATCAGTGAAAGGATATTGGGAGATGAAAAAATTGGGTTTAATACAGAATATTGAAATTTAAAATACTAATAATCAGAAATAAACGTAAAAGCGAATGAAAAGATCCATTAAAAGAAACCTGTTTGTATTCAATATTTGCACGGCAATGGCAATACTATTTTTGGCAAGCTGTAAGTCCAAAAGCGAGGAAAAACCAAAAGAAGTGGAAGAAGTTGCAAGTCAATCCCAGGCAGCCACTACCGCATTTACCTATCAGGAGATTCCCGGCATTGGAATAGATAGTCTTTATAACAGGCGGGACAATAGTGATGTTATAAAAGTAGGGGACACCTATTATGTTTGGTATTCTAGAATGGATAGACCAACAACGGCAGGGTATTGGGCAACCATTTGGTACGCTACCTCCAAAGATGATGGGCATACCTGGGAGGAGCAGGGCATGGCCTTGGATGTAGGAGCGCCTGGCGAATTTGACAGCCATTCTGTTTTTACCCCCAATATATTGGCTTATAATGGAAAATATTATTTGTACTATACAGGCGTACAACCCACTCCCGCCAATGCAAAAAAAGAGTTTGAAAACAATTCAACGAACGACTTTACCGCCATTGGCCTGGCCGTTGCCGACAGTCCCGACGGTCCTTTCGTTAGGGTCAAAAACAATCCAATTTTGGAGGTTAGTGAGGTGCCCGAGGATTTTGATAGTTTTAGGATAGACGATGCCAGTTTGTTGGTAAAGGACAATAAAATATGGCTATACTATAAGGGTCGCTCTATTGTTCACGGAAAAAAAGGGCCAGGACTCACTAAAATGGGGGTTGCTTTGGCCGACCAACCAGAAGGGCCTTATAAAAAGCACCCAGAGCCCTTGATTGATAAGGGGCATGAAGTATTGATCTGGAACCACAACGGGGGAGTAGCCTCCCTGGCATCTATTAGCAAAACCATACATTGGGCCAAGGACGGCATTAACTTTTCCCCATTGGAAGAAAATCTAAAGAAGATTCCAATAGCTCCAGGCCTTTATCGACCACATTTGGAGGATGGGAACCAGGCCAAGGAAATTCCGGGCTGGGGTATTTCTATAAAGGGCAAAAAAGGAGTCGTTTACCTAGAGCGATTTCAAATGAATTAAGAGGGCAGGAATCCTCACAAATATTATTTGGAGCTCTTTGGGACTTGGAAAATTATACCAAAACCGTTCTTGACCGTCCAAACAAAAAAATCCAACCTAGTTGAATAGGTTGGATTTTTTTGTTGACACAATAACTAGGACTTAGGTTATCTCCTACGCTGCCCAGAATACTGCATGGCCTCTCCCTTACCGAAGCCATAACTAAAGCCGAGGGCTACAAATGTGCCTCGTTGACGGCGATTGTAAACCTCGTAACTGGCCTGGGCAATTTGGCTCTCGTCCACCCTGGAGGCGAAAAGGTCCCTTACGCTTAAATTGAGAACGGCTTTGCCTTTCATTATATTTTTTCGTAGTCCCAAATCCATAAAAAGCATATCACTAACGTCACTTTGTACCGTTTGGTAACTGGATTGGTAGTTGCCTGTCATTTCCAAATCAAAATCGGATGGAAGTTTAATTTTTGTCATTAGCTTGGAAGTCCATTGCTCATTGCTAAAATCGAAAACCGTGGTCTCGAAGATGCCATCCCTTTGAAATTGATTGAAATTAAAATCCCCGTTCAATGTCAGCCATTTGGCAGGACTATATTTCGCATTGAATTCTATTCCAGTAGCTTTATTGGTTCCAATATTTTCCGGTCTAAAGGTGCTTACATTGTTCTCGAAGGTAGTAATACGCTCTATTACGTCTGTGGTATAACGGTGATATACCCCAAAATTGATGCTTGCAGGGCCCAAAATATATATACTGGTGATCTCATAGGAGTCAGTAAATTCCGGCTGTAATTCGGGATTACCCTGGCGTACGCTATAATTGTTCCGGATGTTGAAAAAGGGATTCAAATCCCACATTCTTGGTCGGTAAATACGTTTGGAGTAACCAGCTTGAACGGAAACTCTGTCGCTAAATTTATAGGAGCTATGAAGACTGGGAAAAAAATTACCGTATTTTTGATCGTTGGCCGAGCTTGTGGTGACAAGCAAGGTATTCTGATCGGTCTGTTCCAAGCGCAAGCCTCCCTTTATGCCCCATTTTTTTCCTTCATAGGAACCGGTACCGTATACACCTAGCACCTTTTGGTCGAACTCAAAAACGTTGGTCAGGCCGGGGTCGTTAACAAAGGCACCGTTGGTAAAATTATTTACCTCGTAATCATTGCTTACGTCGTTCATAACATATTGTGCCCCTGTTTCCACGGTCCACTCGTCAGTAATTGGATTGGTATAATCCAGTTTAAAGGTGAATATAGCTTCTTTAAAATCGGTTCTAGTCTGCTGTCTGCTATCGTTGTCATCCCCCGAGATGGTGGTATTCAAGAATTCGGAGGATTGGTCCTTCCCAAAGAAATTTCCCAGGCCACTAAAAAGCAGGGTATGGTCCTCATGGTTCTCGAAATCCTTTTTGTATTGCAGTTCGTATTGAAATTTTGGATTTTTTGCGTCTGTAACTTCGGTTCGTTCCCATTCCGAACTAATGGCATTGTCGGAGTCTAAAGCCACAAAACTGGTGTTGGAGGGTTGGTCCTCTATTTCCATGGCAAAGTTTCCAGAGAGAGTTAGAACGTTGTTATCATTAATGTGATAATCCGTGCCAAGGACGAAATTATAGTAGGTTTCATTCCTGTACTCGGTACCGTTACTAAGAATGGTGGTGTTGTTTACTAGATCTACGTTACGCGTTTCAAGGTCGTTGGGCATATCCCGTAGGCCTACCCCTAGTTGGGTGAACAGGTTAAAATTTTCTGTTCTTCTGTTTAGGCTCACTCCCACGCTGTGGCTATCCGGGGCACCAGTATTCACCGAGATGGAACCGTTGAGGCCTTTTCGTTCCTCCTTTTTCAGGACTATATTGATAATGCCCGATGTACCTTCAGCGTCATATTTGGCTGAAGGATTGGTCATTACCTCGATCTTTTCAATCATATCCGCTGTAATGGTACCCAAGGCATTTCCTTCCTCACTAGCAATGATAGATGGCTTGCCATTGATGAGAATCTGTACTCCTTGACTCCCCCTAAGACTAATGCGGCCTTCTATGTTAACGTTAACGGAAGGTACATTGTTTAAAACTTCCAAGGCACTTGCCCCAGTGGTACTTAGATCTTTGCCTACGTTGAATACGCGTTTGTCCAATTTAAATTCGGTACGAGAAACTTCTCCCTGCACCACTACCTCCTGTAGTTGTTCTGCATCCTCTGTAAGGGCAACCTTCCCTAAATCTATGGTTTTACCTGGTGTTGGTGGTGCTCCAAAAGTCTTGGTCTTGAAGCCCAAAAAACTCACCTCAATATAAAAATCGGAAGCATCGGTCTCAAGAGAAAAACTGCCGTCATCCAAGGTTGTGGTACCTTCAATTGGCTTTTTGGTTTGGTTATTGCCTACCATTACCGTAGCATAGGCAATGGGCTGTCCACTGGATTCCTCCACTACAGTTCCTTTTATGGTTACTGTGCCTTGTTGCGCAATGGCTGTAGGGCAATAGAGCATTAATGAACAGGCGGTTAACACTTGTACCAATATTTTTTTCATGACTTCCTTCATTGTGTTAAATTGGAATAGTAAGAATAACAAAGATTCATTTTTTTAATGAGAAGGAAGGGGTTTTTTCTGTGAACGACAAAAGTATTCCAATGAACGACAGCCCGTAGTTTTTATGTAGGGCATACGCTGTTTAGGGGTTTAATTTGGCCGTTGGCGTACCACTATTTTTTGAAACGGGGGCAATAGCTTAGATTTGGAGTATGAAAAAAGCCATGATTTCCAGAGAGGAACTATTCTTTCAAGTCGTTCTCCATATCTTGGTGCTGCTTTTCTATTCCTTTGACAAGAACAATCCGGGGATTACATTCGCCCAACTGGTATTCTTTTTGGTCTACACTATTTTTGCTGCTTTTATTACCTACTTTCTGATGCCAAAATTACTATATCGAAAAAAATATTGGCAGTTCTTGGGAATGGTAGTTTTGGTAATATTTGGTGTTATTTGGGCCGAGGAACTTCTGGAACTGGTCTTTTATCCAGGAACCAAAAGAGCAAGAATTGTCCCTGGGATCTATTATGCCGTCTTCGATGTTTTGCCGGTGATAGGCATTTTGTCGGGATTCAAGTTTGCCTGGGATGCCATAAGTTCCCAAAGCGAAGTGGAAAAGTTAAAAATGTCGGCCCAGGAAAATGAACTGCAATTTTTAAAATCACAGATCAATCCCCATTTTTTATTTAACAACTTAAATAATCTTTATTCTTATGCCATTGATAATTCCCCGAAAACACCTACCATAATTTTGGAACTATCCTCGGTATTGCGGTATATGTTGTACGATTGTAAGGAAAAATATGTGCCCCTATCCAAGGAAATAGAGCATCTGAAAAACTATACCCAATTAAGTGAACTGCAAATAGAAAATCGGGGAACTGTAGATTTTAAAACAGATATTACAGGGTCGGGATACCGAATTGCACCATTAATATTGACGGTATTCGTGGAAAATGCCTTTAAGCACAGTACCGCAAGCCAATCGGAGGATATATTTATCAGCGTAGATATCAAAGTAACTGAAAATGGCCTATTACAATTTGAATGTGCCAATTCCTTTCGGCGTGAAACCAATACAGATGACCTTTCTCGCGGTATTGGCCTTCAGAATGTTAAAAAGCGTTTAGGGCTTATTTATCCTGGAGCCCATAGTTTATCAATAGAGGAAACAGATACCACCTATTCCGTTAAGTTGAACATTGATCTTAATAAGGAGAGCGTATGATCCGTTGCATCATCATAGAAGACCAACCTCCAGCACAGCGTGTACTACAAAAGTATATAGGCGAAATGAAGAGTTTGGAGCTTATGGCTACTTTCGCGGATGCACTAAAGGCTATGGATTATCTAAAATCCGAAGAGGTAGACCTTATTTTTTTGGATATCCATTTACCCAAGATTTCAGGGATGGATTTTTTAAAGGCTCTGACCAAAAAACCTCATGTGATATTAACAACGGCTTTTTCAGAATACGCACTGGAAAGTTATGAATATCATGTGTTGGATTATTTATTAAAGCCATTTTCTTTTGAACGATTTGTAATGGCCGTGTCCAAAGTTCCTGTGCCTAATGTGCATGCATCTTCCTTGGAAAAGGATTTGGAGAGGAAGTCTGTTCCAGAGGTAATTTTTATTAAGTCGGGCTATGAGCACCTTAAAATAGCCGTTGCAGATATATTTTATATCCAATCCGAAGCGGATTACACCGAAATTTATACTGCAGAAAGAAAACATTTAACCTCCCATTCCTTACGGTATTGGCTGCAGACCTTGCCAGCAGATCAATTTACACAGGTACATAAATCCTATATTGTGAATACCCGACAAATCGAGAAAGTATCGGGCAACCGCATCTTTTTTGACCAAGATACATATGTACCTATTGGGCGAGCATTTAAGGAAGGCTTTGTAGAAAAGTACTTGAAGTAACGGTTAACGAAAGACGATTGTACCTATAGCGCCTTAAGCATGGTTTCCAAATTAGACTTAGGACATATATTGCAATCGATTACAATCCAATAGTCAAAATAGTATATCTTGCCAGGGTTATACAAAAAGGCTCTTTAAAAGGAAGACACTAGTCCAATAGAAGTTGGGAAATGGAATATACGCCCATTGCATATATTTGCTTTAATTTTGCACCAAAACCTAGATTAAATAGGAAACTAAGTTATCAATTTTCAACGAACAATTGTGGTATTGTTATAAGTACCAAGTTAAATAATTCATGAAGAAGAAAACGACCATATATGACATAGCGGAAAAACTTGGTCTCACCGCTGCAACCGTCTCTAGGGCTCTAAACAACAATACCAAAATAAGTTTAAATACGCGCAAACTGGTTCTGGAGACCGCCTTGGAAATGAATTATGAGCAGAATAAGTTGGCTTTGGCCCTAAAAAGCGGCAAGAGTTATAATGTAGGCGTCATTGTTCCAAGAATTGATAGTAATTTCTTTTCATCGGTTATACGTGGTATTGAAGAAGAATTGTACCCTAAGGGTTACCACGTAATAATCTGTCAGACCCACAACCAGGAAAATATAGAAAACGAAAAAATAAATTCGCTTGTAAATGTGCAGGTAGATGGCATTTTAATGTCTATTTCCAATGCCAATCTAGAGGAAAATAAGGGGTTTAATAAACTTTTAAAGAATAAAAAAACGCCATTGGTCTTTTTTGATAGGAAGAAGGATATAAAAGGGATCAGTTCTGTAACCATAGATGATTTTAAAGGTGGTTACGATGCTACCAAACATTTGTTGGACCAAGGTTGCAACCGCATAGCACACCTGTCCAACGATCGGAATTTTGAAATATTTAGGAATAGATATTTGGGCTATAAGCAGGCCTTGTCCGATAATGGAATTGAATTCGACGAAAGTTTGGTGATTGAGACACAGAGCAACGTTCTTGATGGTAGAAGAGCCGCGCGGCTACTTCTGGATATGGAAACACCACCTGATGCTATATTCTCATCCAGTGATTTTGCTGCTTTGGGCGCTATTCAGGAAATAAAGGAAAGTGGAATTAATATTCCAGAGGATATTTGCGTTGTAGGTTTTTCCAATGAACCCTTTACCAGATTTATGGAACTAACCACCATTACGACGGTAGATCAATTTCCCCTGGAAATGGGAAGAACCGCCGCTCAGGTTTTTTTGGAAGAAGTAAGCAATACTGATGAAACTAAAACAACTAAAAACGTGGTGTTGACACCCCAACTGATTATTAGAAAATCTTCATTAAAACATAAAGAAGGTTAAAGAAATTATTTCAATTCTTCAACCTTCCATTATTTGCTAATTAGGTCAATAGTCCAAAAAAAATTATAAAGACACCCCTCTACGCCAAGGAATAAAATCATTTTGATTTAATAATTTGGCTTTGGTCTGAATTTTTCCACTGGCTACTTCGATTATAAAGTCCAACATTTCTCCTGCCATTTCCTCAATGGTCTTTTCACCTCGTATTACCGCTCCGGTTTCAATATCAATAATATCGGGCATTCTTTCCATCAGTTCCGTATTGGAAGATACTTTAATAATCGGAGCAATAGGATTCCCGGTAGGTGTTCCCAATCCTGTTGTAAACAAGACAACATTGGCTCCTGAACCTACCATGGCCGTAGTACTTTCTACATCATTTCCAGGAGTACACAAAAGGTTCAGGCCAGGTTTGGTTATGTATTCGCCATAATCCAGAACGTCTTGAATGGGGGAGGTACCTCCCTTTTTAGCGGCCCCGGCAGATTTCATGGCATCGGTAATTAAGCCGTCTTTAATATTTCCTGGCGAAGGGTTCATGTCAAAGCCAGAACCGGCATCCACCACCGACTTTTCGTAGGCCTTCATTAGCTTTAAAAATTTCTGACCCTTGTCATCTTCCACACATCGGTTTACCAATTCCTGTTCCACACCACATAGTTCCGGAAATTCGGATAGTATGGCAGTACCATTCAAGGCAGCCAATAAATCAGAAACTGCTCCCAAGGTGGGATTTGCGGATATACCTGAAAAGCCATCAGATCCGCCACATTCCAGGCCAACCCGTAATTTGGACAATGGTGCAGGTTTACGTTCTGCATTATTTGCCTTTTTAATGGCTTCAAAGGACTCCTTGACAATGGCCGACAACATCTCATCTACTGTTCCCATTTGTTGCTGCTCAAATATAAGAACTGGTTTGTTTAGGTTGGGATTAATGGATTTTAAGGCATCTTTAAAAACACTTATTTGAAGGTTTTGGCAACCCAGACTCAATACTGTGGCTCCAGCCACATTTGGGTTATTTACGTAACCCGCCAATAATTTGGCCAAACTTTCGGAATCTTGTCTTATACCGCCACAGCCCCCTGGGTGGGTTATAAATTTTACATCAATATTGTCAAATACATTACTTGAATTGTTTTCAACCGAAACTTCTTCCGCAGTGTTGTTCACCAAGGAACGAAGCAACATTTGATGGGGATTCACTTTTTGCTTTAAAAGCTCTTTTTCAAAAACTTCCTTTAAGATTTCTATATTTCTGTTTTCACAAAAAACCAATGGGAAAAATAGCCATACGTTTTCGGTACCTACCTGTCCGTCTTCCCTATGATAGCCAAGAAATGTTTTGTCTTTCCACTTTTCCACATTGGGAGCGGTCCAACCAATGGTTTCGGTTTTTCCATGTACTTTTTCACTTTGGTGTTTTACATTTTCAGTGGTTAAAACATCTCCTTTTTCTATAATGCCATTGGCGCTTCCCACGAGAACACTGTACATAATAATGCGATCTCCGGATTCAAATTTTTGCAAGGCAATTTTATGCTTCGATTTTATATCGGATAATACAGTAATTTCCTCACCTTCAAATGTAATTACTTCCCCCGCCTTTAAATTAACCAAAGCAACGGCAACATTGTCCGATGAATTTACCTTTATAATTTTACTTTTCATTTTATCAAACTCTAATTATTTTTACTCTAATGGTTTAAAACCTGTTACTGTAATTGGCAAAACCCATTTCAATACCATTCGTATCAATTTCTTCCAAGGCTAGGGCAACTGCTTCGGTAAGATTTTCAACCTGGGTTAAATCCTCCCCCCAATATGAAGTATTGCTCAAGGTTCTTTTAGCGATTTCCAAATAATTATTGGATTTCCAGATTTGGGCAAATGCTTCCACTATTTCATCACTATCATTAACCGGTAAATTCTCTCCTTTCCAGGTTCCCTTATAAAAACGTATTAGCGCAGCAAAAGAGAAGGTTAAGTTGGTAGGGATCTTTTTATGAATGTCTATGTAATCCAATAAACTCGGCAATACCCTTACCTTAAATTTTGAAATTGAATTTAAAGCAATACTGGATAAGTTATGAATAATAAACGGATTTCTAAATCGATCCAAAACCTCTTCGGCAAAGCTGTCCAGTTCTTCCTTGGCCATTGGAAGTGTGGGATTAATTTCATTAAAAATGGCATTGTTCACAAACGAGCCGGTAAAGTCGTTGTCTACGGTTTGCTTTACAGTGGTGTTTCCATATAAAATAGAAAAAGGAACCATTGAGGTATGTGCACCGTTTAATATTCGGACCTTCCTAGTCCTATAGGGCTGCATGTCCTTTACAATCTTAACATCCAGATCTGTTTTATGGAAGGGTAATTTTTCTTTAAGTTGCTCATCCCCTTCAATGACCCAAAGTAAAAATGTTTCTGCAGCTACTATTAAATTGTCCTTATAGGTGAGTTGGGCGTTGTAATCCTCAATTTCATCCTTTGGGTATCCCGGTACTATACGATCTACCAGGGTGTTATGGAATTTGGAATGTGTGGTAAGCCATTTTTTAAAGTCTTCCCCCAGTTTCCAGTCATCGGAGTACTTCAATATTATTTCCTTTAGGGCGTCCGAATTATGATTTATCAGCTCACATGGAATTATGGTTAGGCCTTTATTGGCATTACCCTTAAAATGCTTAAAACGTTCATACAATAGCACTGTTAATTTAGCCGGAAATGAACTTGGTGGCTGCATGTCCAAAGTATCAGTGGCAACATAAGCAATACCGGCTTCCGTAGTATTGGAAATAATAAACTGCAGGGCCTCCTCCTTGGCCAAACTTAAATATTCCTGGAAATTGCTGTAAGGATCTATTCCTTTTACAATATTGGTAATAAGCTCTTTATGCTGAATTTCCTTGCCCTTCTGAATTCCTTTCAAAAACAGGGTATAAAGTCCGTCTTGATCATTAAGCATTTTCACCAAACCTCTTTCAATAGGTTGGACCACCGCTATTCCAGCATCAAAATTAGCTTCCTGGTTTAATTTTTGGAAAGCATAATCCACAAATGCCCTTAAAAAGTTTCCTTCTCCAAATTGTACGATCTTAATTGGTGGGGTCGACTCTAAATTGGTGTTTTTTCTGTTTAATGGTTGCATATTACTTTTGTATAATGTTATTATGGCATAAACCGATTTTCCTATGGGATGCGCCTATGAGCTTTTAGGTGCGTCCCAATGCAATAATGTAATCGATTGCACAAATGTAGTATAATTTATTTTATATCCAATTTTTTCGATCCTGGTTCCTATGTTTTTATTTTGATTGAAGGTGATACGAGTCAAGAAAATATAAGGTATTCAGCTTGAGGCCCTTCCCTTATACCAACGGTCTACATGAATTGATGGTCGTTTTCAACACCAGGGTTTTTCCAGAGACTGCAAATGACTTGAATCAAAATTTATGAATTTGTCCCTATCTATAATTCTACGACCCTCTTTTCCTTGTTGCTTTTAATTGCCGCCTCAATTACTTTTATCACGTTCATGCCATCTGTTGCCGATACTGGGACCGACTTATTATTTCTTAAAGCTTGGTAGATACCTTCGTAATACGCCATATAGTCTCCATTTAAAGTAGGGACGTATTCCCTGATAATTTTACCATCCTTCTCCGTATGCAACAATCCTTTTTCTTTATCCAATTCTGCACCCCAGTCCTGTGTACCTGGTATTTTTCCTGCCTGCAGGGCAGCCTCCTGTACATCGGCTTTGGATTTTATAAACGAGCCTTTGGTTCCGTGCAGTATGTTTCCCGGTAAAACCTCACGAACATAATAACTGGATTTTAATGTTACCCGGTGTGTATTATAAATCAACTTTACATCAAAATAATCCTCTACTTTGGAATTGGGGCGAAAGGTGTCCATATCGGCATATATGGCATTTGGCATGCCAAACAAAACCAATGCCTGATCAATTAAATGAGAGCCCAGGTCGTATAAACCTCCGACTGCAGCTGTTGGGGTTTCTTTGTGTATTTTGTAACTGAGAACTGGGTCATAACGATCATAATGGATCTCTGCCTCCACAATTTTTCCTAGCCAGCCCTCATCCAATATCTTTTTCACGGTCTTAAAATCACTGTCATATCTTCTATTTTGATACACGGAAAGGGTTACTTTTTTCTCCTTGGCCAATTGGATCAATTCTTCAGCCTGTGCCACAGTTGCCGTAAAGGGTTTTTCTACAATTACGTTTTTCCCTGAATTTATGGCCTTTTTGGTAAAATCGTAATGCGTTACACTTGGTGTATTCACTACTATCAATTCTATATTTTTATCTGCCAACATATCTTCCAAACGGCGGAAAGTTTTTACAGTGGGATATTTGGCTTGGGCATTATTTTTTGTTCTTTCCCAAACCCCGTATAAATTAAATCCGGGATGTACATCAATGAATGGGGCGTGAAAAACGAATCCACTCATTCCAAAAGAGCATAAGGCTGTATTTATAGGTTTCATAGGCTTAAATTTAAGTATACTAATTTATAGGTTTTAGATAACAACTGCCTAAAATTTTACCTTTTCAGCTAGTTTTGTTTCAAATAGGGGTGTGCGGGATCAATTTTAGAGCAATTTCAAACAGGGCTTAAACCTTGACGGACTGGTCATAAATTAATCGATAAACAAGTTTGGCAATGCTAGGGAGAACCACGGAAACAAGGTTACCAAAATCAGGACCAAAAAGCTTACCAAAAGAAAAGGCAGACCGGCCTTGCTAACTTCCCCTATGGAAATTTTTCCAATACTCGATGCCACAAAAAGACAGACCCCCACAGGAGGAGTGGTCAGTCCTATAATTAAATTCAAGACGGCGATTACTGCAAAGTGAATAGGATCCACATCCACGGCAACAGCTACCTTTAACAAGATTGGAAAAAGTATAAGCAAGGCCGCAATAGTCTCCATAAAGGTGCCCACTATGATCAATAACAGATTGATCAGCAACAAGACCACATATTTATTGTCGGAGAAGCCCAGGATTTCATTGGATATGTTCTGTGGAATTTGCTCAGTAATCAATATATAACCAAATAGGTTGGCGAAACCCACCAAGACCATTAGTGAAGCCGAGGTCTTCATACTATCCAAGATAATGACCTGTGTATTTTTTAAGTTTAATTTCTTATACACGAATTTGCCAATGATCATGGCGTAGACCACCGCAATAATTGACGCCTCCGTTGGTGTGAAGATGCCTCCTACTATGCCATAAAGGATGATAAAGGTCATCAACAACGACCAAAAGGTATCTACAAAACTGCGTGCCACATCCCTAAGACTGCTGCGTTTATGTTTAGGATATTTTTTTCGTTTGGAAATAAAATAAGCCGTAAACAACAGTCCAACCCCCAATAACAAGCCAGGAAGCGCCCCGGCCAAAAACAACTTGCCAACAGACAGGCCGCTCAAGGTGGCTGCAATGATCATGGGTACACTCGGTGGAATTATAGGGCCAATTGTTGAGGAGGCGGCGGTAACCGCACAGGAAAAATCAGTGTCGTATCCTTCTTTTTTCATGGCAGGTATCATTATAGATCCCATACTGGCCGTATCCGAAATGGCAGTACCCGAAATTCCGGCAAAGAGCATGGAAGCTCCTATGTTAACCAACGAAAGTCCTCCACGAATGTGCCCTAAAAGATGGTTGCAGAATTTTATGATTTTTTCCGTTAGCCCACCTCGGTTCATCAAGTTGCCTGCCAAGATGAACCCAGGGACACTAAGTAGAACAAAGACATCTATGCCCGAGTACATTTTCATGGGGACAATAATCAAAGGCACCCCTTTGACGATTAAATAGCTTAGACAGGCAAGCCCAAGTGCGAAGGCAATAGGAAAGCGAAGTACTAGACCAACGATAAAAACAATGACGAGTATCCAAATCATGGTCTAGAATTTTTGATGGTTCTTTTAATTTTTTTCCAGAGGTAGTAGCTAATGGATGTCGACATTATAAGCATGCTAAAAAAGGCTATGCCCATATTAAAGCCCATACTTGGCGATTTTTCCGGTATCCCCAATAGAATGAACTTTACAGAATAAATTGCCATGACTAAAAATAGGACCAAAGTAACTATGGGTATCGCCAAGTTTAATATTTTTTTAAATCTTTCCGGGAAACGATTGTAGAACATATCCAGATGGACGTAAAATTCATTTTTCATGGCCAGACCTGCAGCGAAAGACATGGCATATATAAAGAAAATTCGTGAAGCTTCCTCGGTCCAAGGGGGGGTGTTGAAGGGTGTAAAACGACAAATTATCTGAAGTAGGACGGTTAGTATTAGGCCCCATGTACTTAGTAAGGTCCCAATTTTCAGGATGCGACCGACCGTTTTATTTAGCATCGACTTTTTCTTTTTTAAGTTGGTGGTATATTTTCTGCATCTCAGGAGAGAGGCTTTCATAGATTGCCCTTTCACTTTTTTTAGCAAAGGCTTCTTTATCTACTTCTATAAATTTCATGCCCTGGGCCTTTAATTCTTCCTGTACATTCTTTTCGTTTTCTAGATAGAGATGGTGCTCGTAGGCCTGCATTTCTTTGCCGGCCTGCAGCACGATTTCTTGAAGGTCTGCGGGAAGCTTTTGAAATTGCTTTTCGCCTACAACTGGGTACACCCAACTTATGACATGACCCGTTAAGTTAAGGTATTTTTGTACTTCGGAGAAGCCGGCGTTATGGATCATGGCGAACGGATTTTCCTGAGCTTCTATTGTGCCTTGTTGCAAAGAGGTAAATACTTCGGAAAAGGCCATTGGGGTGGGCTTGGCACCAAGTGCGCTCCATGTTGTTACAAATGCTGGTACATTGGGAACCCTAACGATCAGACCTTTTAGGTCATCGGGATGTCGTATAGGTCTATTCGATGTTAAGTGCCGCGGACCTCTTTCAAAATGGCCCAGGGAGCGTAATCCTGCCTTTTTGATCATTTCCTCTTCCATTAATTTGCCGACAGGACCATTAATATAGCGATTCATGTCTGTGGAATCCTTCATTAAAAAGGGCAACTCGCAAAAGGTAGCTACCTCAAACCAATTGGTGAGGGTAGATCCGGTGGTGGTCATATCAATTACCTCGGCCTGTATTAGGCGAATGGCCTCAATTTCCTTGGCCAACTGTTCCGAAGGGTAAATCTCTATCTTGATACGGCCTGTAGAGCGTTCCTCCACAATTTCTGCGAAATATGCGAAGGCCTTGTACCATGCATGGTCTTCATTGACCAAAAGTGCGGCTCTCATTAAAAATTCGGGTTCCTTTTTTTGAGGCTCGCAACTGCTGAATAGGAATATGGAGAATATAGGCACTAATATTGTCGCAAAGAAAGAGGCCATCCGAAGTGGATTTTTCATGGAGTTGGTCTAGATATCTTATTCTTTCTAAATATAGCTATTTTGATTTAACATTTGCAGCAAGATGAGCGATGCTGTTATGGAACGGTATAAAACACGGGTTACGTTATGTTTTATCGAGGTGGGGCATTTGGTTTCGTGTAACAAATACCAATGGTTAATTTGGATATTTAGATACCCTAAGGTTAAGATTGTTATGTTGGAGGTTAAATATAAATGTAGAACAAGACTGCCATTGACCAAGGGTGTTGCTAAAAATTTAAGTGGGCGGAAAAAGGAAAAAATCCGGACAGCATCATTCCTGGGGGTATGTATTGTTACTTATTGTATTTATTTATAATGGGCGGTCCAAATCTAAAGGAACATATTTGTAAAATGTGCATTTTCCTGACCTAAATCATTTCAAAAATTTCCAACAACCATTACCTTGTTTTGAAAATAAATAATCCAGAAAAACATCGGAAAATGGCTACCATAACTAAACAAGAGTTACAGGATTTAGAAAGCATTCGCAATGTTCATTGTATATCTATTTATATGCCTACCCATCAAAAAGGGGAAGAGGTATTACAACAAGAGGATGCCAAATTACTAAAAAATCATTTAAAGGAAGTTAAACTTAAATTGGAGCAGGAACCTTTGGGTAAAAGGGAAATTGCAGAATTGATTGCCCCTATTCAAGAGCTGATTCATGACGGGGAGTTTTGGCGGCACCAATCCAATGGACTGGCACTTTTTTTAACCAACGGAATCGTTAAAAAATACACACTTCCCATTTCTTTTAAGCCCTTTAACCACGTGGCCAACAGTTTATATCTGACACCTTTATTGCCAATGTTCACAGGGGACGATTCATTTTTTTTACTTTGGTTGCAACTGGAAAAGGTGAAATTGTATAAGAAAACACGCTATTATAGCTCAGAAATACAAATTGAAGATAAAATTCCGAGCCGTATGGAGGAAAGGGTAGGGTATGATTATGAACAGAAGAGCTTGCAGTTCAGAAGTCAGCAGGAAGGTCACGGAGCGGCTGCGTTTCATGGTCATGGAGAGGCAGACCGAGATCGGAAGAATGAGATCGAGAGGTATTTTTCTGCTTTGGACAGGGGACTGATGACCTTGATTCAAAATGAAAGCAAGCCTTTGATTATTGCTTGTCAAGATTATTTGTTTCCAATTTATCAAAAGGTAAATACCTACAAATATCTCTTGGCGGATCATATTTCTTTTGATCCTACCGAAACGGATGAGTCCAAATTGCGGGAATTGGCATGGAAAAAGTTGAGCCCCGTTTTCGATAAGGAACGTCTCGAAAAAATAGAAATTTTTAAAAAGTTTGACGGTACTTCAAGAACATCTTCAGATATAGAGCAAATTATTCCAGCGGCCATACTAGGAAAAATAGATTCTTTGTTCATACAGAAAAATGAAGATATATGGGGAATTTATGAACCTGAAAAAGATTTGGTTAGAGTGGACAAAGAATTGCTTCCGTCCAATGTATCACTCTTAAATAGGGCGGCCATGAAAACGTTTTTAAATGGAGGAAAGGTCTATCTATTGGAAAAGGAGGATATGCCAAATCCCTTTTCCAAAATTAATGCCCTATATAGATATTAATTTTTCTCTATTTACCTATGGCAAGTCTGCCATTGAGTCTTTTACCATTAAAATCTCCAAGGCAATTGTATGATCCTTTTTTTTCTGGCATACCCTTTTTCTTTCGGACAGGGTAATTATGAATACGAAAACATGACTTTAGCCTAAATATGTACCAACGGAATTGGATGATTATAAGGGCTATATTAGGCTTGGAAAGGCAAATTCTTTTACAACTTAAATATGCTTTCTGCTTAGTAAACAATTTTTGATCGAGACTAGGAGATCCGAAAGGTCAGATGGTTTTACAATAAAGTCATAGGCACCCAAGTCAATGCCTTTTTTGATTTCCTTTTTTTCACTTCTGGCGCTGAAAAAAATCAAAGGTATATTTTTAAGGTCGGGATGGGATCCCAATTTTTTCAATAGTTCAAATCCTCCCATTTCAGGCATCCAGAGATCACTTATAATGAGGTCTGGCAAGAATTTCAAAATTTTCTCAAAGCCTTCTTTACCATTTGTGGCAGTTATTACGGCATAACCTTCCATCTCCAATAGTTCAGAGGTATTTTCAAGTATGGTACTGTTGTCTTCAACAATTAGAATAGTAGCCATTGGTTGTTAATAGGTTATGGGAACTGGTAAATGCGATAGTCTTAAGGTAGTGAATTTTTCAATAAAATTCCAATTACATATAAGGGTAAAACGATTTTTGTAGAGGTTTCAGGAAATAGGAATTATAATGGTAAAAATGCTGCCCTTCCCCAAAACACTTTTAAATTTAATATTTCCTCCGAACAATTCCAAATATCGTTGAACGATACTAAGTCCCAGGCCTGTGCCCTGTATATGTTCTACATTCCTGGCCCTAAAAAAACTTGAAAAAAGATTTTCTTGGTCTTCTTCGGGGATACCCAAACCTTGGTCCTCAATGGTTATTTTAAGATGATCCAACCTAATACTGCTTTTAACGTTTATTTGGTCATTGGAGTATTTCAACGCGTTGGACAGTAGGTTAAGGATGATATTCCTTAAAATTTTTGGGTCCAAATTCAGCTTTTTTGTTCCCGTATGCTGGTATTCAATATGCTGGCCTTTTTTGAGTAGGCCTTTCATATCGGCGATAATTTCTTGAACAAACGGTTCCAAATCAAAGACTTCCTTATTGATCTGTATAATTCCCTTATCCAACTGATGCAAGGATAAAAAATCATCCAAAATATTTACAAAATGGTCCACGGAAGATTTAATTCGGGCAATATGTTTGTTGGATTTATCATACTGCCCCAAGCTGTTATATCTTTCTATTAAAATAATGGACGACATTACAATGGTAATGGGGGTACGCAATTCGTGCGAAGCAATGGTGATAAAGTTACTTTTTAAATCATTGATCCTTTTTTCCGCTTCCAAGGCTTTGATCAACTCTTTGGTGCGTTCTTGTATTTTTAATTCTAGATTATCGGTATAGGTCTGTTTGTCCTCTTCCAATTTTGTTCGGACTGTAATGTCCTCACCTGCACTTAAAATTCCTATTTGGTCGCCATTCTTGCCCAATAAGGTGGTATTGTGCCAAGACATTATAAGTTCTTCCCCGTTTTTACACCTCACTTTGCACTCCAATTCCGGGGCCAATAATTTTATTTTGCGTTCAAAATCGATTAGGCTTGGGTCATCCTCTTCTCCATTTTCTTCATATATTAAGAAGTCGAACCAGTTTTGACCCAAAAGCTCCACTCTTTCATATCCAAAAAGGTTGCAACCCTTTTGATTTATCATTTGAATTTTGTGTTCCTTGTCTGTTAGCAAAAAAACAACTGGGGCCAGATCCAAATACTGTTGTATTTTTTCCTTCTCATTTTGAAGGGCCTTATGTTGTTGTTGAAGAATCCTGGCTTGTCTAACCTCCGTTATATCCTGCATGGATAGGCGACACTGTAATTGCCCCTTTATGTTTTTTGTAACGGTGCCCTGTACAAGTGCGGGAAAAGAACCACGATCGTTGCGTTTAATTTCCAGCTCAAAGGGCTTTAATACACCGTTTTTGAAAGCTTCCTGCAATTTAATAAATAGTACGTGAGCCTCGTTTACCTCCATAAAGGCGGATAGTGGCCTTTTTATAATTTTGGTTCTATTAATGGCCATCAGCGAACAGGCGGTAAGATTTATGTTGTCTATTTGTCCCTTCTCATTTAATATGATATAGCCTATGGGAGCAAAATCGAATAGATCGGTATATTGATCGCGAATGTCCTCCAGGTGATGCTGGGCTTCACGTAATTCTTGGTTCTGCATTTCCAACTCTACCTGATGCACTTCAAGTTCGTGCATTAGTTCCTTGGCCTGGTCCACGGTTAGTTCCGATTGATCCGAGGGTGTTGTACTAACCTTGGCCTCTGCTTTGGAACGCAAGTTGCTGGAACGGGAACCTTTATCGACCATTTTTTTTGTCTTTTAGGATTTCCAATTCTTTTTCAGCAGCGACAAGATCTGTAATATCAATGGAAGAACAGGCTACGCCCGTTACTCTTTGTTCTTCGCTAATGGGGCGAACCATCAGGTCATAAAACCGGGCTTCACCAGTTATTATTAACTCTAATGTGGCCCTTTCCGGTTTACCCGTATTCAGTACTTTTCGTTTTATATTTTCCAATTTTTTGGCATCCTCCTCGGAAAAGAAATCCCCATCTTTTTTTCCGATCATATTTCTAAACTGAAAATCTGGATGTATGTTTGCCATACTGGTATAAATGAGCTGATCGTTTTGGGTATAGACCACGGTTTTTGTCATTTCCAGGATATGCTCGTACTCTTTTTTGAAGTCGAGCAATTGTTCCCCTAACTTCTTTTCTTGGGTAATGTCCACAAAAGTTATAACAACACCCGCAATGACATTTTCGGAAGTTCGATAGGGCATAATTTGCATATGGTACCAAAGACCATCACTACTTTTTACCGCTGTTTTATAAGGGGTTAATTTGTTAAGTACGGTCTGGGCATCCTTCATAATGCCGTTGTAGATGAGATTGGAGGACAAATGGTCTATAGGTCTACCTACGTCCGAATTAATAAGATTGATTATTTTGGACATGGCAGGCGTAAACCGTTTTATCTTTAGGTCGGAATCTAAAAAAATAGTTCCAATTTCGGTACTGGCAAGTAAATTGTTCATGTCATCATAGGCCCTCGCCAACTCGTCTATTTTACCTTGGAGTTCCGTATTTACGGTTACTATTTCTTCGTTTACGCTTTGTAATTCTTCTTTGGAGGTTTCCATTTCCTCATTGGTGCTCTGCAATTCCTCATTGCTGGATTGGAGTTCTTCATTGGAGGATTTCAGTTCTTCATTGGATATTTCCAATTGTTCTATGGTAGAACGCAAATACTCTTTGGTAGCGGTCAGTTCCTGCTCCAATGCCTGAATTTCTGTTATATCCTCTGGTTTTTTTTCAAGGGTAACTTTTGGCTTCTCGGTTGGGGTATCCACATCTTCAAAGGTTACCATCCAATATTCTATGTTGGAATCCAATTGGGATAAGGGCCTGATCGTTAGGTTTATGGCTTGTAGGGTGCCATTGGTTTTTACTAGGACATTTTTTTTGACTTCCATTTTTTTGATCCTACGACTAGTGGAAATGAGGGCGCTAAGATCGCTTTTAAGACCTTCGCGTGCCATGTCAATAATGTTCAGTCTAGCCTCTCCAGGGGAGGGTTGTAGGTATTTACCCGTATTCCCTGAAAAGTAGAGTGCATCGCCCTTGAAATTGATAATAGCGCAGGCGGGGGCATAGTTGGCCAGCAATACTTTTGAGGTAATATTTGCCAAACTGGACTGCCATTCCCGCTTATGGGCAGGTATGTTTACGGTTTTTATGGGAATGGGTTCTTGGAAAAGATGTCCAATATCCGGCATCTCCGCCCTTTGGGCATCCTTGAATTTGAAAATTTTATGTTTCCTATCCAATACGTCAAAGAATCGGGCATATTCGCCCAGTGATTCCGAATTGCCCAGAAGTAATATGCCTTCCGGATTCAGGGCATAATGGAAGATGGCAAAAACCTTTTTTTGTGCCTCCAAATTAAGATAAATAAGCAAATTCCTGCAACTTATCATATCCAGTTTCGAAAATGGCGGGTCTTTTATGATATTGTGTTCCGCAAATACGATTTGATCTCGGATCCCTTTTTTTATTCTATAGGTATGTTTGTCCCCATGAAAATAATGGGACAATCTATTGGGGTCAATATCAACGGCAATGGTTTCTGGATAAATTCCCTGTCGGGCGGTATAAATGGCATTTTCGTCCAAGTCAGATGCAAATATTTGAACCTTTAAGGCCTTGGGCTGATTTTTTATAACCTCATCGAATAAAATGGCCAGGGAATAAG
Source organism: Arenibacter sp. F26102 (assembly GCF_023015865.1). Lineage (GTDB taxonomy): Bacteria > Bacteroidota > Bacteroidia > Flavobacteriales > Flavobacteriaceae > Arenibacter. The sequence continues at coordinate 415,632 of NZ_JALKBC010000001.1, forward strand.
CTTCTTCCCCGGTAGAGCATCCAGGGACCCACAAACGGATGGTATCCCCATCATTTTTGTTGGCAATAATCTTTTTAACAACTTTTTCTTTAAGGCTGTCAAAAATTTCCTTGTCCCTAAAAAAACTGGTAACCCCTATAAGAAGTTCCTTAAACAGCTTTTGTACTTCTTCTGGGTTTGTTTGAAGATACTTTATATAGTCTTCCAGTTTTTCGATCTGATTGAGCGCCATTCGTTTTTCAATACGGCGAACAACGGTACTGCTTTTGTAATCAGCAAAGTTACAACCGGTTTCATTGCGCAATAGGATAAAAACCTTTTCTAAGAGCTGGTGGGGTGTTTGAACTTGTAGTGGAATTCCCTTTGGTTCAAATTTCCGATTCTTGGCATATTTTAGGAGCACTTCCGGCATTTTCTTAACAGGTAGCACAAAATCTTCCACCCCTGCTTCGATGGCACTTCTTGGCATACCGTCATATTTGGCAGTTTCGGGGTCTTGCACTATAGATAGTCCTCCTTTTCCCTTTATGTCCTTTAAGCTTAGTGTTCCTTCCCTTCCCGTACCGGATAAGATAATTCCGATGGCCCGATCGGTCCGGTCTTCGGCCAAAGATCTTAGGAAAAAATCTATTGGTTTACGAAAGCCTCTAGGGGCCATAGGCTCCATAAGGTGCAATACCCCTTGAAAAATGGCCATATCCTTGTTGGGTGGTATTATATAAACGTGGTTGGGGAGCACCTTTGTGTTGTCCCTAACCTGGGTTACTTCCATTTTTGTATGGTTTTTTAGTAACTGAACCATAAGACTTTTATGGGTAGGATCTAAATGTTGTACCAATACAAAAGCCATTCCAGAAGTTGGCGGCATGGCATCAAAAAACTCTTTGAAAGCCTCCAGTCCACCTGCGGAGGCTCCCATACCCACTATAAGGAAATTATTTTCCTTGTCCTTTTTTGGCCCCTTCTTTTTTAGCGGTGCTTTTTTTTTGTTGGCCGTAGTAATATTGGTCGCTTCTTGTTTTGTCATGGTATTGTAATGATCACTTGTGCGGAACAATCACTGTCAAAGTTAGCCAAATGTACTAAAGCAGGTGGATTACTTCAATGATTAAAGTCAGTATCCACTTTATTCCGCCCGAGATTTGACGTAAAAGTTAAAAATACAAAGAAATCTGATTGGTGCAGAGGACGCTATTAAAATAGGATGTAGGACAATCAAAAATGGTATCGTGGACCCTTTAATTTCAAAGGCTGACTTTTTTAGGATTACTATTTCCAAAATCGCTCCAAAATGGAACTTTTTTATAATTCTTGTAGGATGGATAATTAGTTTAGAATAAGGAATAAGGTTTGTAGAATGTATTATCCGGGCTTAATTGGGCCCATTGAATGGTCTTGGATTATTACATAATACATTATTTCTAGGATATTTAAATTTAAAAGGACCGACATATCTTGGATATCCCGGTCCTTCAGGTATTTTAATTAAGTTCCTCCTGGTCAGCTAAATCCAATTTGGAACGTACTAGCTACGTTGTTTAGATTTTTGCATGACAGAAGAAAAAAATCGCAATACCTTTATATGACCTCTAAGGCATTACTGCTTAGAAGTTTGTAGATTTTATGATTTTAGAAAAAAACAGGAGGCCGAAACCTCCCGTTTCCCATAAAGAAATGGACTACGTTTTTGCCGATAATTGGGCTTTCAGGTGACTCTGTTGCTAGAACACCATAATTGATCAATTACGGGGCCAACCTTGGCCATTCCTTTACTAAGGTCGTTATCATCTTACAATGATAGCGACCAATGTCTTAATGCTTTAAAGAAACCGGAACACCTAGATGTTCCGGTTTCCAAGAAACTTTCAATTCTGCCCAATGACCTCTTACACTGATCCCTAATAGGAGCTATCACTAGATCCGTTCGCAATTCAAATGGTATAAAGGGTGCCCTTGACCGTTTCTGTATCTTGGGAATCTTAAGTTTTGCAATTTAAAATTCCTCTTTATATATTTTCAAAGAACTGTTTAACTTTTAAGAACATCGCTAAATTATGATACCTTGCCCATATGTAAAATGACCTAGATCAGTTTAAGTAATTTTTTTAGGTTTTATAAATTGGGGTATTGGAACCCGGTTAATATGATGGGTGAAAATCAACTCTGACGCCCATTATATAAAATACAAAGTGCGGTTCATAAATATTATTGGCATTGCTTTACCAATATATTGTGGATTAGGAATTAAAATCTTCCAATATTTTGATGGCTTCTTCGTCGGATAACTGATCAAAATCCATGTAAAATTGTCCCACAGCCTGAAAATTAAAGGGGGTCTCCAAGCACACCACTTCGTCAACATAAGTAGCGTCCCTTAATTTTTGTACTGTTGATTTGGGAGCCACTGGTATGGCGATCATTATTTTTTCCGGTTTTTGGTCATAGACCAGTTGTGCAGTGACCCTTATGGTATTGCCTGTGGCGATGCCATCGTCAATAATGATTACGATTTTGTCCTTTAAGGCTATCGGAAACCTATTCTTATAATATTGTGCTTGTCTTTTTTTGAGCTTTTCGCGAAGACGTTTCTTTTCTTTCTCGATATAGTCGATTGAAACCTCTATGTTGTCGTCCAGGATAATATTGTTGAGACTTACAGCCCCAATGGCAAATTCCTTGTTGAAGGGATGCCCAATTTTTTTTGAAAGGGCAACATCCAATTGAGCGTTCAAGGATTTGGCAACAATGGCTCCTAGGGGTAATCCACCGCGAGGAATTGCTAAAATCACTACATTTTCTTTGTCTTTATATGAGCTTAGCTTTTTGGCAAGCTGTTCTCCAGCGTCAATTCTGTCCTTAAACATCTTAATCTTTTTTAGTTGTAAAACATTTTCTAAACCAAGTTGCGGAAAGTAGAGCAACCTCTTCCAGCTTTCCTTCTTCTTCAAAAAGGTGACTTGCCCCTGGAACTATTTCAAGTTTTCGTCTGCAGGCAACTTTAGCATAGGCCTTGATATTCAGTTCCAGGACGGCCGCGTCTTTCCCACCAACAATAAATAGGGTTGGAGCGGTAACCTCAGGTATTTCAGATAAGGCAAGATCTGGTCTTCCGCCCCTAGAGACGATGGCCTTTATATCTTGCTTAAAAAATGCGGCCGCTCTAAGTGCAGACGCTGCTCCCGTACTGGCCCCAAAATATCCTATGGAAAATCCCTGGGTTTCTTTTTGTGACTGTACCCATTTTGTTACCTCAATTAATCTTTGGGTCAATAGATCAATATTGAAGCGAGTTTCATAGATTTCGTCTTCACTTTCCGTTAATAAGTCGAACAAAAGGGTAGCAAGCCCACTTTGTTGAAGTACGTTTGCCACGTAATTGTTCCTTGGACTGAGTCGACTGCTACCACTGCCGTGGGAAAACAATACCAAGCCCCTGGCATTTTCCGGGATGTGCAAATGTCCCTTTAAAATTACGTTATTTAATGGAATTGAAATGGTATTATATATTTCTGGTATTATCATAATGCTGTTATTTTAAAGAGACTGGCACCTTGGAAATTTTTATGGATTATTTGTAACCTACCTAACTTTCGCCCTATAATTAGATTGGCCAAATAGATGTTGCTTGGGATGGTAAGTTATATTGGGTTGGTAAGGCCATCAATTAACAAAGTAGACCTAATATCAGAGGAATCCAATGATTTATGTCATATGCACTTATGCATTGGGATTTTGGATATAGAACCCTAGGCCGATGGCTCAATTAAAATATTGAAGGGGATAAAGATAAGATACGTTTCGGGATGGGCCTCATAGATTTTTAATACGGTTGGCCAAAAATCCAAAATAAAAAAACCCTTAGAATTAAGGGTTTTTGGACTTAAGTAATAATTTATACTTAGCAAGGCTTTACCTATGACTAAGGGTGGCTTGAGCTAATTTGAAGCTGCTTAAAGTTTTACCAATTCCTTTGCATTTATTGCCTCCTTGAGTTTAGCCTTTATTTGGCGGTGGCTATTAAAAAATGGCTTTCCGTTTTTACGCTTTAAATAGACTTCTATACTGCCATCTGGCAACTCCTTCTTGTCGGAAACGACCACTCTGCTTTTAAATAATGTTTTGTAATTGGGTATGCCTCCTTTTTTTATGATAAAGTTCATCCTGGGCAATTTTATATGTTCATATAAATTGGATGACGGACTTCCGATCATTAATTCCGAACCGACTACTATATCATCAAATTTTGGTGTATTTGTGGCCTGAGCCAAGTTTAATGAACAAAAAATAGAAAGAAGTGCGATAGTTTTTTTCATAGCTATTGTTGATTTTTTTAAAATAATTAATTGATAATGCATTTTTTCAGCGGAAAAATAGTGAATAATCCATAAACCTTCATCTTAAGATTTTCTTAAAAATACGGTTCCTCAGGATGTGAGCGAGTAAAATAAACTCAAGTTTAAGGCAAATTAAATCCCTAAAGAACCACGTCTGAAGGGATTTAATTTTTTCCAATTTTATGAACCCTGTCTATTGAATGAGTTGCGACTTTAGTATATGCCAATGGAGGAAGGTAATGGCCCCAGCTTTTATATTATGTCATTGGCAAATGTATTCATCTAAATAGTACTTAATTCCCCTATTTTTAATTTGCTGGAAGGTACTTTGATGCCACTTTGGATCAAATTGAGGGACAATGGCATATCATTTTCTGGAATAACCGAAGTTACGTGTGTTGCCGAGTTCTCAATTTTGTAAACCTTTCTAAACCCTATAAGTTCTACTGCTATATTTTTTTCTTTGGAACCAATTTTAACAAAGTCTTTGATCATTTCAAGAACATCGTGGTCTATGTACACGGTATTGGAAGCATCAATCACCACATTACTGTTTTGAGGCAGATGCACAAAGGTTTGTTTTATAGCTGCCTTGTTTAAAAACGACACTTCCTGAGCCAGTTCAATTTGAATGGTATCGCCCTTAATATGTTCATCCCTTTTAAAGAAATATGCTAATTTTATATTACCTCTTAATATAAAATAGATACTTACAATAAGTCCTATGCCCACTCCCTTTAACAGATCAGTCATTATTATGGCAATGATGGTAACAATGAAGGGTATAAATTGAAATTTCTTTCCATTTTTCCACATATGTTTAAATAAGCGCGGACTAGCCAGTTTAAAACCAATAACGATTAATATTGCGGCCAAGGAGGCTAATGGAATTTTGTTTAATATCATTGGTGCGGCCAATACCGCTAGTAATAAAAATAATCCGTGCGCAATTGCCGATGTTTTGGTGCGTCCTCCGGAGTTTATGTTTGCAGAAGTCCTAACTATGACGGAAGTCATGGGAAGGCCCCCAATTAGGCTACTTATTATGTTGCCAACACCTTGTGCCTTAAGTTCGGTATTGGTGTTAGTATATCGCTTAAGGGGATCTAGCTTATCGGCAGCTTCTATACACAACAATGTTTCAATACTTGCAACTGCAGCAATGGTAAAGGCAACTATCCAAACGTTTATATTGGTTATTTCGGAAAAGTCAGGAATGGTAAACTGACCCCAAAATTCAGATAAGTTGGAAGGTACGGGAAGACTCACCAAATGATTGGCCCCAATAGCTAAGGGAGAACCGGAGAGGACAAAAATTTCGTTGATTGTTACACCTACCAATACCGCTCCCAAAGCTCCGGGAACAGCCTTAATTTTCTTTAAAAAGGGTATTTTATCAAAGGCGATAAGGGTAGCAAGGGATGCCAAAACAATGATTACCGCCCCAATATGCATAAAATTAATAGCATCGATTATGGTGGAAAAAAGTTGGTGTTGACCGGCTTTGTCAATATAAAAGTAGTCTCCTTCGTGTATGGCATCATAACCAATAGCGTGTGGTAATTGGGTTAGGATAATGATAATACCAATAGCCGCCAGCATTCCCTCTATTACATTGGAAGGAAGATAGTTTGATATTATTCCTGCCTTGGCATATCCGAATGCAAGCTGAATAAACCCTGCCAGGACACCGGCCACCAAAAATACCTGAAAGGACCCCAAAGTCCCTATGGCTGCCAGTATAATTGCTGTTAAGCCGGCGGCAGGTCCGCTAACACTTAGTTGAGAGTTGCTGAGGCCACCCACAACAATGCCCCCAATGACACCCGAAATGATACCTGAAAATAATGGTGCTCCACTTGCCAATGCAATACCGAGACAGAGTGGCAAGGCTACTAAAGAAACTACAAGACCAGCTTGTAGGTCAGATTTGAAATATTTGGATTGTATCTTTTTCATTTTATTTGTTTTTTATGATAATATGGATTCAGTGTTGACCCATTTATTTATTGCCTGAGTGTTTATATAATGGAAATGAATCATATCTTTAATAAAGAGTGGATAAATGAGCCTTTCTGATATTCTTCAACAACTTGTTGTTCCATCTTTACCTGATGGACCTTGGCAATATTTTTTTTAATGTATTTAGTAGGGTCGAAACATGAAGTGCCAGAGAATTGAAGAAAGCCACCTTCTGGTATTATAGCCTCATGAATTTGATGCTGGTCCCTGAAATTTTGAAAAGCAAAGGAATTGGTACCCGTAAACACTTCTATGGATATTGAATTTATGCGGCAATAATTTTTGTTTACAAAATTGGCTTTGGCCTCAAGAAACTCCACCCTAGCCAGTTTCCTAATTATCTTGCTGGAAGAAAATTGAAAAAGTTCGGTTTCCAGAGTTGGCACTCTAAAGCCATATATTAATATAACATTGGTTATTTCGTCTTGATAGAGTTTGGTGACTTCATCTAGTAGTAGGAGTGACTTTACGCTAAAGTCGGTAGGAATTAGAATTTTTTTCATGATATTGTCCATTATGTTTCTGCAAGGATAATGGCAACATATTAGAAGGAAATAATAAAGGCATTAGAACGGGATTAGAATTAGGCACTCTACCTTAATTCCGCTTTAATTATTTGGTAATGTAATTTTTACAAGGGTTCCTTTTTTTATTTCAGAGGTTACATTTATATCACCTCCATGAAGGTTTATTATTTTGTAGGACAATGGTAGACCAAAGCCAAAGCCTTTCACACCCCTTACGTTGGAGCCTCGGAAAAACAATTCATATATGTTTTTCATTTCGTCCTGGGGTATGCCCACTCCAAGATCGTGAACTTTTATTTCTACTGTGGAGTTGTTTGCCTTAATCCATAAATGAACTATATCATTTCCCGAAAATTTTATAGCGTTGTCCAATACATTAATAATGGCCACCCTAATAAGACTTAAACTTCCGTTTACAAGTAGTAGATCCTCTTTGTCCGGCAGTTGGGAGAAATCAATGTGTATTCGATTTTCTGGGTGCGTTTTATCAAAATCATTCTTAATTCCTATCAAGAGTTCATCAATTCGGATGGGCTCTATTACAATACCCTTTTTACTATGTTCCGTGTAGACAAGTTCCAGTAGTCCATTTACCAGGTTATTTAGTTTTAAGGCTTCAGTTTCTATAATCTCAAGACTGGATATATATTCTTCAGCGGTTCTAACTTTTTGAAGTGTTACTTCGGTTTGACCTATAATTGCAGTCAACGGATTTTTAAGTTCGTGGGAGGCGTTATGTACAAAATTGCTCTGCATTTCGAAGGAAGTTTCCAACCTATCCAGCATAGCGTTAAAAGTATGGGTCAATTCTGCCAACTCATCTTTGTTTTTTCCAGGCTCCAAGCGGTGGTGTAAGTTTTTTGCCCTTATAGAGTTTACTTTCTTGTTTATGGTCACAATTGGTTCCAATACCTGTTGGGCATAATATTGGCCTATGGCATATAAGAATATCAAACTCAATATATAGGTAGTAATAAGTATATTCTTGAGATTTTTCATTTTGGCCATTCCATATAAATCTATGGCCGAGAGAACAACTATAAAATCGCCTTCATTGTCATCGTATAAGATGCCGGTGTAATAAGTGTCATCTATTTTTATTTCCGCATAACTATTTTTAAATACCTTTTTATAGAAGCCGGAATACAATAAGTTATTCGAGGGATTGATAACTTTTTTATCATTTATATTTACGCTGAGTATTACTTCCTTTTCATTAGGAAGTTGCTGTAAATGCTTTAGTCTAATATCCTCATAAATGGGGGCATTCAATTCATCTTCCTCCAAATATGCCTGTGCTGCTATGGTTGCTCTTTGTCGCAATCGCAAATAAAATTCGCTATCTGTATATCGCTGGGCAAAATAGTAGATAGAAAAGAATACTGCGACAAGCAATAATGCGGTAAGTCCTACAAAGGCGAGTGATATTTTTCTTCTAATCTTCATCTTATTCGGAAGCCTCCTTCATTATATATCCCATTCCAATGACCGTATGTACCAGCTTATGGTTGGCATCACGATCTATTTTGTTCCTTAGATAATTCACATAAACATCAACTACATTGGTGCCCATATTAAAACTTATGTCCCATACGCTTTCCAAAATGTCGATTCTTGAAAGTACCTTGTTCTGGTTTTTGAGGAAATACTCTAGAAGTCTAAATTCTGTTGAAGTAAGTTTAATCTCTTTGCCGTCTTTTTTAACGATTTTTGACTCCCTGTCCATTATAAGGTCCGCAATTTTAAGTTTTGGCAATGCATTTGCGGCATTTTGGTTTATTCTTCTGGACAAGGCCCTTATCCTAGCCACTAGTTCCTTGAATTTAAAAGGTTTTTTTAGATAATCATCTGCCCCTGAACCAAGACCATCTACAATGTTTTCAGTTGTGCCCAAGGCACTAAGCATTAAAACTGGTATCCCGTCGTAACCTAAATCCCGGATTTTTTTACATATGTCCAAACCATGGGCATCAGGTAGAATTAAATCTAAGATGATCAAATCTATTTGTTTCTGACCCAACAATTCTAACCCTATGCTCCCATTGTAGGCAACCATAACATCGAATCCCAATTCATCCAGCCCCTTTTTGATAAACGCAGCTACATTTTGTTCATCCTCTATCAGCAGAATATTTTTGGGCATAGGTTAACTATATTATATTTTGAAGGTGGGAAAATAGTGTATAATTGGGTATTCAATATCCTAAGGTTTTCTTAAAACTGCCAGTGTTATGGTATTATTTAAGATAAAAACCTAATAAATATGTATTACTGATGGTCTTAGATCTAAAATATTTTAGTGAACAATCAAAAAGATATTTTATAAATAGTGCCTTTAAGATCTTCACTTACATAGAGCTCGCCATTGGGGCCCTGTGCCAAACCACATGGTCTATTCTGTATGGGGCCACTGGGATTTGCCAAGTTGATTCCGGAAAAGTTATCCGCAAAAATCTCCCAATTTCCATTGGGTTTACCATCCTTAAAGGGCACAAAGGCCACAAAATAGCCTTTTTTTAGCTCTGGGGACTGACCATGGAAAGCAATAAAAGCACCATTTTTATATTTTTCAGGGAACATATTTCCAGTATAGAAAAGAATATCATTTGGAGCTAAATGGGCAGGGAATGCCAATAGGGGATCTATAGCGTTTTCGCCTGCTGTTTTTTCCCCATCGCCCCCATATTCAGGAGCTAGCATTTTCTTTTTCTTAAACTGATCGTAATAGATGTAAGGCCATCCGGCATCATCACCATCATGTAATTCATACAATGTTTCGGCCGGAAGCTCTGCACTGTGCTTGGCGGTATAGTAATCCGGATAAAAATCATGGAAAGCACCTCGTCCATGAACAGCAGTAAATAAGGTGTTGGTTTTAAAGTTCCAAGCAGTGGCTACAGCATTTTTAACCCCAGTGGCATATCGCTTACCATCGGATAAGGATTGATTTAGTTTATCGGCTTTGAATTGCCAAATTCCTCCAGCAGAATCCAGGATAGCGCAGGGCATAATGCCGTTTCCGGTACCTTCTTCACGACAGGAATCGTTCCATGAGCCAATGGTAACATACAAGTTGGAATTATCGTCCATTACAAACGATTTTGCATTGTCACGGCCCTTATCCGCTAGTCCGTCTACGATATTCTCTGGATTATCAATATCAATAATTTCGTCCTGTCCATTTAATTTATAACGATAGATACCAGAATTTGAGGAGGTGTATAAGTAATCGCCTTTAATCAAGATGCCGGTCCCAGGGAGATGGCCAAATTGCTGTTCTTCATCAATTTTTCCGTCTTGGTCGTTATCCTTCAATAAAACAATGGCCTTGTCATCCTTTAGTTTAGACCTATTTGCGTAAATATCTCCGTTTTTGGAAACGGTCATATGTCTTAGATTTCCCAAATCTTGTGCTACAACTTCGATAGAAAATCCTTCGGGGATTTCTATAACGGTTTCATTGATAGGTTCCGTTTTTTGTGGAGATTTCTCCTTGCATTGAGTGGTTAAGCCCAATAAAACAATCATTGACAAATAAGGTGCTAAAGTGCGGGAAATGAAGTTTTTCATAAATATGTTTTGGTATAGTTTGATAAAGCTCTAAAGATAGCATATCAATATTATTTTTAAGAGAAAAATAAAAACAGTCTCATATCTGTCATAGTATTTTTATTTTTAAGTCCAAAGACACATGACTATATTATCCTTATTTTGGTAGTTGGTTTATTGGTTCATGGGAGAGTTCAATTGTGTAGGTCAAAATAAATGGAATATAGCAAGATTAGAATAATTGCAGATCAGGCGGTTAAAATCGCCGCTGAAAATTTTAATGTTCAAGGTACGGCCAATCCATTGCCCGGGGAAATCGATTTTAATTTTAAGATCGATGCATCGGATGGACAGCAGTATATTTTGAAAGTCTCCCGGCCCAACGAGAACGAGGATTATTTGGACTTTCAACAGAAATTGCTGCTCTACGCCAGCGAACACGCCAAAGATCTAACATCTCCCCAGGTCGTTCCGGATAGGCAGGGGAATCTGATTTCTGAGATCAAGGACGATTATGGGCAGATCAGGAAGGTACGCCTTCTGTCCTGGATATCAGGAAGGGTCTGGAGTGGGGTAAATCCCCAATTGGATGATCTTCGTTATAGTTTGGGGGAACAATGTGGGAGACTCACCAAGGCCCTGCAAGGTTTTGACCATCCCGAGGCCCATCGGGAATTTGTTTGGGACATAAGTCAGGGAAGTTGGACCACAGAATATCTTGACCTTTTTAAGAATGGGGACAAAGAAGTCATCTCCTATTTTCAGAATCAATTTAAAGAGTCGCAGCCCGGTTATTCCAAGTTACGCAAGGCAGTGGTACACAATGACGCCAACGACAACAATGTTATTGTTTCCGGGGACCTGATCGATCCCCATGTGGTCTCCGCAATAGATTTCGGGGATTCGGTCCATACGCAGATCATCAACGATCTGGCCGTTGCCTGTGCATATGCCATCATGGGGCACAATGATCCGTTGGAGGCCGCATTGCCCATTGTATGGGGCTATCACCATGCCTTTCCTTTGGAAGAAACGGAACTGGAACATTTGTACATGGCCATCGCCATGCGCTTGGTGATTTCCGTAACCAAATCGGCCATCAATAAAAAGGAGGAACCGGACAATAGCTATCTGTTGATCAGCGAAGAACCGGCCTGGGAACTGCTCCGGAAATTGAGGGACATCAATGCGGATTTTGCCCATTTTAGTTTTAGGGGGGCATGTGGATATACCGCCCATCCCAAGGAAGAAGAATTCTCGGGCTGGGCCAAAAAGCGATCCCTTTCCCTGGGAAAACTCTTTCCCACTATCGGTTCCAACACAGTATACCCCTTGGATCTTAGTGTGTCCAGTAAATGGTTGGGGCATGAGAAGGACTTTAATGATCTGGACTATTTTCAGTATAGAATTAATAAACTGCAGGGAGAACACCCTTCCAAAATATTGGCAGGAGGTTATCTTGAGCCCCGCCCTCTCTACACCACTACGTCCTATGATAAGATAGGGAACAAAGGGAGGGAGAGTAGGAGCATTCACTTGGGAGTCGATTTTTGGTTGCCGGCAGCAACACCGATACACGCCCTTTTTAACGGGGAAGTGGTCACCGCTGTAAATGATGCGGGGAACAAGGAATACGGCGGACTGGTAATTTTAAGGCACCGGGAGGAAGGCTTGGAGTTTTATACCCTTTACGGACATTTGTCGGTGGACAGTGCCATCCACCATAATCTTGGCGCCCAATTAAGGGCAGGTGATGAAATTGGTGTCCTGGGCAGTTGTGAGGAGAACGGCAATTGGGCCCCGCATCTGCATTTTCAGATCATGCTTTCCATGCTCGAATTTAAGATTGATTTCCCCGGAGTGGGGTATTACAGTCAGACCCACTTATGGAAAAGCCTTTGTCCGGACCCCAACCTTTTGTTTCAGGCCAAGGGACTGGAGGGAAGGCAAGCTACCTCCAATGCAGACATCATCGACTATAGAAAACAACATTTGGGAAAAAGTCTTAGCCTGCAGTACAAGGTGCCCATTAAAATGGTTCGGGGTGCAGGGCAGTACCTAATGGACCAATACGGCAGAAAGTACCTGGATACCGTAAACAATGTGGCCCATGTGGGGCACGAACATCCAGATGTAGTAAGGGCGGGACAGGAACAAATGGCCTTGATCAATACCAATAGTCGGTATTTGCATGAAAATATAAATGAGCTGGCCAAGGAGCTGTTGGAGACCCTGCCACCGGAATTAAGTGTACTCCATTTTGTTAATTCCGGCAGTGAGGCCAACGAGTTGGCGATCCGTATGGTAAAGGCGGCTACAGGGCAGCGCGACATAATCGCCTCCGAGGTGGGCTACCATGGCAATACCAATATGTGCATCGATATCAGTTCGTATAAGTTTGATGGCAAAGGTGGCCAGGGCGCTCCGAAACACACCCATATTTTTCCGCTTCCCGATGCCTTTAGGGGCAAGTACCGGGGGAAAGATACGGGAGAACAATATGCCTTGGAGGTCAAAAAGCAGATAGACACTATACTGGACAAGGGAAGGGGAGTAGGGGCCTTTATCATAGAACCCATTATTAGCTGTGGGGGACAGATAGAATTGCCGGAGGGATTCTTGGCCAAGGCCTATCAATACGTTAGGGAAGCTGGCGGACTCTGTATTTCAGATGAGGTGCAAGTGGGCTGTGGCCGCATGGGCACTACATTTTGGGGCTTCCAATTGCACGGGGTGGTCCCCGATATCGTGACCGTAGGGAAACCCCTTGGCAACGGACATCCCCTGGCTGCTGTGGCCTGTACCCAAGAAGTAGCGGAAAGATTTGCCAATGGAATGGAGTATTTCAACACCTTTGGGGGCAATCCGGTTTCCTGTGCCATAGGTACCGAGGTCATGAGGGTGGTAAAACGGGAGAAGCTACAAGAACATGCATTGGCGGTTGGAAATTATCTAAAAAAGGAACTAATAGATCTGGCGAAGAAGTTTCCCATTATTGGTGATGTTAGGGGCCAGGGACTTTTCTTGGGAATCGAGTTGGTGGATGAAAATATGGAGCCTTTGGCGGCCCAGACCGATTATTTGGCCAACCGTATGAAGGACCACGGTATCCTTATGAGCACGGACGGCCCGGACCATAACGTATTAAAAATCAAACCTCCTATGGTCTTTACCCAAGAAAATGCCGGCGAACTAATTTTTTACCTTGGAAAAATTTTGGGCGAAGATTTTATGAAACTGTAACTAATTGTCTGTAATTATCCTTATATACATGATTATTGTCCGGTCGAGCGCAGTCGAGACCTCATTTTAAAATATAACTGTCTAAAATCCCTCGACTGCGCCTGTCTGCCGACAAGGCAGGCTCGAGGAGACAGAGTAATAGGATAATTACGAATATTCAAAATTGTAATCCTTAATACCTGTAAAAACTAATCCATAATAAACTTGGCACCCAATTCAAAAATACTGGCACTTAAACCGGTTGTTCTTTCGTATTGGTTAAACCTAAAACTAATGCTCTTTAAGCCGAATTTCCATACTTTGGATTGGGTGAAAATATCCTTGTAGGTAATGCCTAAACCGTACTGGTTGCTGTTAAAGGCCGATAGGTCATAATCCGAAGTATAGTATTCATAGGATGATAAAGCCGTTTCCTTGGGGTAAAAATAATCAGAGGCTGTTTGGGTATAATAGCGGTACATGGGAAACACGGTAAACTTCTCCGATATTTTAATGGGAATTTCCAAACTTCCGGTATAAGCGGTAACCCCCCAATCGTCATAATAATATCTAAAGTAGGCGCGTAGGCCCATTTGATCGTTGAGGTAATAGGAAAGCCTTCCTCCAACTGGTAATTTAAATCTGGAAGTGGGCAATAATTCAACATTATCCGCCAACTGAAATTCCTCTATATAAAAATCGTTTCTATCCTTTAAATAGACCCTCTGGTGTGGAGTAGAAAGTAATCCATCCTGAAGAACAAAATCCAGTGACAGCGACGCTTGGAAGCGTTTGGTGATAATCTGGGAAAAATTAAGGGAAAGGGAATAGGAGTTTCTATTTAAGTCGTTAAACTCATTAAATAATGGAGAGTAGGTACCTGTGCCGGTAATTCGGTTATCGAAAAAACCTTCACGCAGTTCAATGGGGTATTGTGGTTTATAGGTGTCCAAATATACTTGTCCACTTATCCCCAATTCCGTATTTTTTTCGTTCATAAGATGGGTAAAGCCACCTCCGAAACCCAATGAAAAGTAATCGTATTCTGCGGACACCGCAATGTTTCCGCTAAGGATGTTGTTTCGGTCCTTGGAACTATGGGTAAAAGTTGGGTGAAAATAGGTTAGGGCATCACTTTTGGAGGCCCCCGAAGATGCCACCCACGGACTTGCTGTTTGGTTTCCATCAAATGGATTTACATTGCTGGATGAGGCAGAGGTATAAGCAGATATTCCGGTGTCCAAGGTTAAAACATTATCTTCCCCTAAGGGGATACTTACGATAATGGTCGGGGTCATATCCGTCAATTTTTCTGTTCCCTCCCCACCGGTTACGGCAGCATTGTCCCCATCTTGGCTATAATAGCTATACAGTAGCTCCACTTCAGGAGTTTCCAAGACTTTCTTAACGTATTCCAGGTTGTTTCCTTGCGAAAATCCTGTCCATGAAATCAACCCAAAAAACAATATAAATCCTAATCTCTTCATTTTCAATTTAATTACAGCCACATCCACCACCTGTTTTGCCCCCATTGGCGCCGGCAGCAGCCTCCCGATATATCTGAAAATTAGTTTCAAAGCGCTCCAAACTTTTGGAAGACAAGCTCATTTCTTCGTCATTGAGGTACACTTTATCATATTCCCTTACGGCAACGCAAGAGGATAGTGATAACAAGCCAATAATAAGTATGATCAATTGTCGCATAAGGCTATTGGGTTTTGTTGAGTTCAATATTTTTTGAAGTGTTGATGTTGTTCTCGTCGTCGATAATAATGCATTCCACCCCTTTTATTTGATTAATGATATTAAGTCCCGTTTCCACTCCAGTAATAAAAACAGAGGTCGCCAGGGCATCACATAATTCGGCACTAGGAGCAAATATAGTAACACTTAGGATACCAGTGGAAGGGTATCCTGTTCTTGGGTCAATAATATGGCTATATTTTACGTCATTAAAGGTTACGTATTTTTCATAATTACCGGAAGTTGCGACAGCTGCATTATTAACCGGGAACCAAGAGAATATGTTGTCTTTATTAAGCGGGTTGGTAATGCCCACCATCCAGTCCGTGCCATCTGGCTGTTTCCCCCAAGTGGTTAGATCCCCTGAGGCATTTATAATTCCGGACTTTACGCCTTTCGTTTTTAACAAGGTCCTCACTCTATCTGCCGCGTATCCTTTTCCAATGGCCCCGAAACCTATTTTCATACCTTCAAATTTTAGAAACACGGTTTGTGCTTTCTTGTCGAATTCAATGTTTTGGTACCCTATTTTGGCAACAGAATTTTCTATGGCTTCCTTGGACGGCATCTCGGACATGCTTCCATCGTATTTCCAAACCTTATCAATGGAGGCATAACTAATATCGAAAGCACCATCGGTAATTTTGGAGATGGTGATACACCGTTCTATAAGGTCTATTAATTCTTGATCCACCTTAACAGGCGATAAGCCGGCATTATTGTTTATTTCAGAGGTTTGTGAGGAAGCATTCCATGATGAAATCAACTTTTCGATTCGGGTAATTTCTGCAATGGCGATATCTATGTATTGGTTAGCGGTAGCTTCATCCTGGGCAACCACGGTTATATTGAACCTACTGCCCATTAATTTTGTGGTCCGTCTATGTGCCGATTCTTGCGAAAAAATGACACAATGAACCAAAAAGGCAATCACGATTAAAATTGGGTTTTTCAACCTTCGAACGATTTTAAAAGTGCAATATATTCTTTCACGGATATATTTTTGAATCCAGTTTGGCCTAGAATATTGCCATTTGGATCTAAAAGTAGGACCAAAGGGAAATATCCTTTTTTGTTATACTTTTCTGCGAGTTGGGCGTTTCTGTTTTTTTGGTCATCTGGCAGTTGATTGGCTTTTTTTCTTGGGAAATCGGCCTTTAGCATGGTCCAGTGGTCCTGGGCGTATTGCTGAAATTCAGAGGTCTGCCAAATGTTTTTATCCAGTTTAATACACGGGGCGCACCAATCGGAACCTGAAAATACCAACAGTACATTTTGGTGATTTTGTTTTGCCAGGGCCGCAGCAGCTGTCCAATCGCTTTCCCATTTTTGGGCAGTACTGAGACCAAAGAATAAAAGAGCTATAATTAATGTCCACTTCTTCATTCCAAAATGATTTTAGTGATAAAGGTAGAGTTTTTTGGGCATGTCAAGATATAGTATCTGTACTTGGATATTGTCGGGTATAAGATATTTCCTTACAAACTTTTGTACTGTTTCTGGCCGTAAGTACTGCCACAGCTTTTTTTGGAATTAATTATTTAAACTATGTAGCCAACCGATCCATTGATCTGTCCAAGTGGCCAAATGCGGGTCCTGCAATCCCAAAGCAAATCCGTGACCTCCGGTTGGATAGATATGCATTTCCGCCGCAACCTTATGCTTTATGAGTGCAGTATAAAATAAGAGACTGTTTTCTACAGGAACAGCAGTATCATCCGTGGCGTGCACCAAAAAAGTAGGTGGGGTATCGGCGGTAACCTGCAATTCGTTCGAAAAATGATCTACCATTTTTTGGGAAGGATTTTCGCCAAGTAGGTTTTTTCTGGAGCCACCATGGGTATTTGGCGCCCCCATAGTAATCACGGGATAGGCCAAGGTCATGAAGTCTGGGCGAGCACTCATTTGGTCAATAGCATCCTGTTTGGCATTCACTTCTTCATTATAGTGGGTGCCCAAAGTAGAAGCCAAATGACCACCTGCCGAGAAGCCTATTATTCCAATGTTGTTAGGGTCAATATTCCATTCAGCAGCTTTGGAACGAACCGTCCTAATGGCGCGTTGTGCATCCTGTAGGGGTACTTTGTGTATTTCTGTTTGTGATTTTAAACTGGGTAAACGATATTTTACTACAATGCCTGCAATGCCTTTGGAGTTTAGCAATTTGGCAAAGTCCATTCCCTCCCAATCATAGGCCAATATGCCATAGCCACCTCCAGGAAAAATTAATACAGCCTGTCCTGTCGCTATTTTTTTTGCAGGCAGATATACTTCTATCTGTGGCAGCTGTACCTTAACTATCCGCACGATGTCCGCACTTACGACTTCCTCTTTTTCGTCTGTTTTAATGGAGTTGGGAATGTTGTTGGGCCAAAGCGGGAGTATAGTGTTTTGAGCGAAAGAGGTCATGGAGAATAAGATGGTAAAAAGGAAAATAAATGATTTCATTATATCTTTAAAATAGGTTGATCAGGCTAAAGATAAAAAATATCGTTGAACAAGAGGGTTTTTTGTTTTCATGGCATACACTGTTCCAAAAAATGGGTACTTATAATAGGTCTTTTGCTGCTTCAGGGTCTAAAATTTTGATGCTTCAGGATTATTGAAAATTGTATATTAATGCATTGTGTTTATGATAAATATTTTAAAGAACTGGTAATGAGGGAAATATATTTATATGGTGTTCTGACTCCAGTAAGATAATGGTGTTTTTAAAAAAGGAGACTCGGTCGAAGTGACCCCTGCAGTCATTGCTTGCGATAGCGAGAACCGCAGGTTCACGAATACCCGTAAAATAGAAATATCATGAGCTAAATCACACAAGTAGCTCCGCTACAAGCTTAGGCGTATCAAATCCTACAGGAAAGTCAAATATGTGCGACTTCCCTCCCGAGAGCTATCGGGAGTTGCAAAAGGGTAACTCATTTCGAAGCGACCCCTGCGCCATTTTGAATGACCAAGGGGTGTCTAAATCAAAGATTCAGCAGATCTTACTATCTCTATAATTTAGCCTGATTGTTTAAGTTTACCAGACCTAAGTGGGAGATTAGACTATATTTAATCGATTATGTTCAAAATAATATCCTTGAAGTGATCTAATCAAAGGATTTACCGTATATTAATTGTTAAGGCAAATATTAGAACTCGAAAACCTAAATCCATTCCCTTTTTATGAACTTAAATAATACTGACAAGATACATATATGAAAATCGTAATCCTCTCCCAAAACCCCAAATTATATTCTACCAGTCGTCTTGTTGAGGCGGGCGAAAAAAAAGGCCATGAAATGTTGGTCGTAGATCATGGCAAGTGCGATCTGGTCATAGAAAAGAAGAAGCCTGGGCTTATTTATCAAGGGCAAGAAATTACAGGCGTTTCTGGGGTAATACCTAGGATAGGGGCATCTATAACCTTTTATGGTACGGCTGTGGTAAGACAATTTGAAATGATGAAGGTCTTTACCGCCGTTGAGTCGCAGGCACTGGTCCGTTCAAGGGACAAACTGCGAAGCCTACAAATTTTATCGCGTGCCGGTTTGGGACTTCCCAAGACGGTATTCAGTAATTATTCCAGGGATGTGGGAACCATCATAGATAATGCCGGGGGAGCACCGGTGGTCATTAAATTATTGGAGGGTACCCAAGGACTTGGGGTGGTACTGGCGGACAATAGGAATTCTGCGGAATCCATATTGGAAGCTTTTAATGGCTTAAAAGCAAGGGTAATTGTACAGGAATTTATTAAGGAAGCCAAAGGAGCCGATATTCGTGCCTTTGTTATAGATGGGGTAGTAGTAGGGGCCATGAAAAGGCAGGGAAAGGAAGGAGAGTTCAGGTCCAACTTGCACAGGGGTGGTTCGGCCAATATCATAGAGCTGACCGATGAAGAGGAAAATGCGGCCATAAAAGCGGCCAGGGTCATGGGACTGGGAGTTGCCGGGGTAGATATGCTTCAATCCGCTAGGGGTCCATTGATTTTAGAAGTAAATTCGTCCCCCGGTCTGGAAGGTATTGAGGCCGCAACGGGAAAAGATATTGCTGGTCTTATGATAAAATATGTGGAAAGACATGCCGAATAGGAAAAATGTATTATTGGGCGAAACTGTTTTGCCCGGAAAGGGGATGTTGTTAAATCTGGATATCGCAAAATTGCATACCGGGACAAAAATTGAGGTTCCCATTATTGTACAAAGAGGAAAAAATCCAGGACCTGTTTTATTGATAACAGGCGGCATCCATGGGAATGAGATTAACGGAGTTGAGATCATTCGCAAATTGATTTCCAAAAAATATAACAGGCCGGATTGTGGAACGGTCATATGTATCCCTGTGGTCAATATATTCGGTTTTCTAAACCAGGCAAGGCAGTTCCCCGATGGGCGAGATCTAAATAGAGTCTTTCCAGGGAGTCCCAGAGGTTCCTTGGCCAGTAGGTTTGCCTATCATCTTATGAAAGAAATTGCACCTAAAGTGGATTATTGCATCGATTATCACACAGGAGCTGAAAGCCGATTTAATGCGCCGCAAACCAGGATAAATAAAGGCGATGAACAATGTATGGAATTGGCAAAAGTATTTGGCGCACCATTTGTTGTACTTGCAAAAACTAGGGAGAAGTCGTTTCGGGAAGCTTTGGCCAAAATGGGTAAGAAAGTATTGCTTTTTGAAGGGGGAAAATCCTTGGATATAAATAACCAGATTACAAAGATGGGGATAGCAGGTGCGCTTAGGGTAATGGATCATTTGGGAATGAGGAATTTTACCGGAGAGTTAAAGCTAATGGAGCCAAAGTCTGCACAACCTGTGACTATTGGGTCATCCCAGTGGATCAGGGCAAAATATTCTGGGATGTTTCACCCCTCTATTTCTTTAGGGAGTAAAGTATCAAAAGGAGATCTTTTAGGAAATATATCCGATCCGTTTGGCAACTTTGAAAGGAGAGTAAATGCGCAGAGCGATGGATATATCATATGTATCAACCAATCGCCGATCGTAAACCAGGGCGATGCTATTTTTCATATAGCTCAGGATTAAACCTAAAAGGCTTTGTTCTGAATCCGGAACTATTGGCATTTCGTGCCAATACTTAACGGCGGGGTACGGTTATACTAGTCAAAACTAGGAATATTCATAGATTCTCCTCCTTGTAGAGCAGATTCATGCGCAACAATCCCTGGTGCCGTATACGCTAGGGCTTCATGAATATTGATTTCTGGGTCACGGTTGTGTACAATAGCATCTATAAACTCATGGGTTATAAACGAATGCGAACCGTCATGTCCACTACCATGTCTAAGTGCTGCGGGGAGCATATCCGTTTTCCACCATAGCGGCTGATCATATTTTTCAACCCTACTTTTTTTGTTTTTAAAACCTGCGTCATCCTTTCCAATATCATCTGATGCCCATACCATGGTGGAATCCCCTCCTCCATGCTCGGACATATAAAAACTCATTTTATCGCCTCGCCATTCTCCCCTTTCAACTTCGCGTAGGGCTCCTTTCCAGTTCACTTCAACACGAAAAGGTGTTCCTTTGTTGGTCTTGAAAAAGGCTGTTTCGTTCCAAAAAGGGTTGTTGTATGGATTGTTTTGCAATAATGGACTATCATCCCCCCAACCCATAGCGCTAACCTGGGTCAGCCGTTCCCCTGTTACGGAAATCAGGAACGAAGTACAATGTGTAGGATATAACATAGGTGGCACCCCATGTCTCCAAGTGGCCTTGCCATCCTCAAAATACAGTTCCTCCAGTCCTGGATGATTATATTCGGCTGCGGCACTGAAAACCTTCCCGAAAGTTCCTTCCTTATAAAACTTTTTAACCGAGATGGTAGCCTGTCTGTAAACACTGGTTTCGGCCATCATGTACGTAAGTCCGGTTCGTTTTACCGCTTCCTTTAATTCATAACATTCCTCCAGGGTCCATGCAGCCGGTACAGCGCACAGAACATGCTTCCCTGCGTTTAGGCTTGCCAAAACATGCTTAGCGTGATCTGGGGCCGGAGTGGCAATGAAAACGGCTTCGACTTTAGGGTCCTGTAGCAATTTTGCCAAGGATTCATAGCTTTTTTTACAGGAGTATACCTCCATTAGATGGTTGCGGCGATCTGCACGAAGATCACTTACTGCTTCTACGATGCAATTGGGGTGTTCATGAAAATAAAAGCCGGCACCAAACCTTCCTCCAACAATACCTATTCTAACCTTTTTATCTACGGCCGGTATGTTTGCGAAAGCAAAATGAGGGGCTAAGGCCATGGCGCTGCTGCCCAGCAATGCGGTGCCTAAAAACTTTCTTCTATTGGGATTGGCAGTAACTCCATTTTTTATTGCTTTCATAACCTTATATTATTTTTACTTCGTGTGAAAATAGATTAGTTGCCAATTACGTCCTTTACTTTAGGGATAATGGAAAGTCTCCAATAATTATAGTGTTTCTGGCCTATCGTAAGGTCCCTTTTGGGCAAATATTAATTAATATCGGCCTCGTCCCAAACCTTTCCGGTCTTTGCATCTATCATTTGAATAGATACTTTTTCACCGTCAATCTTAACGGACAATACATAAAACATAGATTCTGGGATATCGGTTTCCGTACCATCGGCAGCGTGGAATTTATAAGGGGCAATGCCTTCACCTTGTTCCTCATCTACTTTTTTACCGTAATAGACATCTCCTTCAATAGCATCCTTTTCCCTTTTCAACGAGTAGATGCTGGCACCAGCACCGGCAGAAATAATGTAATTGGTACCATTTCTTTTGGTGCGGTAATAAATATGGTCGTGTCCGCTAAAAACAGCAGTGACATTGTATTTGTCAAATAGTTTGGTGGTCTCTGTTTCGGCGCCTTCCACATCGTCATAGGATTTATTGCCCATGGTATAATGCGGACGGTGTTTGTAGACAAAAATGTGTTTTCCTTTTGCTTTCCTTAACTCCCTTTTAAGCCATCTTAATTTTTTGGGATCGTCCTTTACTTTTGGCCAAGGCAATGCAATAAACTTAGCGTTGCCATAGTTAAAACTGTACATCGCTTTTTTCATCCCGAAGAAATTGCTGAAATTTTCTATACCATCTTCCCCGCCAGATTCCTCATGGTTTCCTACGGTAGGCCACATAGGATATTTTCGCATAAACCAACCCCCATCCTCGTCCAAGGTTTTGTAGTCTATCTTGCCTTGATCACCAGCCCCTCGGTTTACCAGATCGGCAGTGGTAATGCAGAAATCGGGCTGCAACATATCTGCCCTTTTTAAAACGCCAGGAAAATGTTCCGATCCCTTGGAATCCCCAAACACCAAAAAGTGCATTTGTCTAGGTTTCTTACCTTTTCTGGCCCTTAATTGATCCATTTTTGGCTCAGGGTTATAAGGATTTTCAGATTGTTGGGCATATGCACCAATCCCAAATAAAAGGACAAAGACGGTAATAAATAGTGATTTCAGATGCTTCATGGTAAAATTTTAATGGATAAAAGGTTCAGCTTTGGTATTTTCATTTAATTCCAAATTAAGATATAATTATTTGATATCCCAATGGTGGAAATATGGCAAATGCAATTGTTAATATTTTGTTAAGGACCAGATTGATCAATGTTTCAAGGGGAATTTTTTAAGATTGGTTACCGCCTAACGTATTTGGACATGGCCTCTTTTAACAAAACTTTATAATCTGGCTTATACTTGCTAATTTCCTGTGCCAAGGAAAGCTTGGCCATCAAAATAAGGATAGCAAAAAAAAAGTATTGTAAGACGAAATTCTCTTCTCATATTTCTGGCCGTTTTTGATCTCTCTGTCAGATATAATTGAAAAACATCAAATTATTTTTCGTACTTAGGGAGAGGGATTTATTCACTAAGGCTTAAGCCATATTTCTTGCCTTAAAACGGTTTGTATGATCAGTGTGTCGCCATCCCATGTATGGGCTATTTTGTCTCCGATAGAAATTTCTTTTTTCTGAAAGGGATTTTTAAGCCGAATTTCCCCTCCTTTTTCGGAAACGATTTTTACCCATTTCACTACCCCGGCTTCCTTTTGTGCGGAAAAAAGGAAGGCGCCTTCTGTCCGTAATTTACTAAAACCAACATTTTTCCAATCATCGGGGATGGCTGGAAATAGTAGTACCGTTCCGGTGTGACTTTGTATCAACATTTCTTGTAGTCCCGCGGCATAGGCAAAGTTACCTTCCAGGGTGAACGGTCTATAGGTAAAATTGGATTTTCCCGACCCTGATTGATCGCCATTAACGTGAAAGCTATTGGGCAGTACAAAGGAACTGGCAAAGTCTTTTAAGGCTTTTGCGGCACCTTCCCCATCATGGGCCCTAGCCTTTAAGTTGGCCAGCCAGCTAAAGGAATATCCTACCCATTGGCTAGAGCCGGTTGCGTCTAAATTGGCAATGGTCTTTTCTATAATTTCCTTGTCCTTTGCACCGTTTGCAACATCTATTAACCCTAAGGGATGTATCGCCATTAAATGGGAGAAGTGTCGGTGCGATTCGTTAAATGGCAAGCTAGGGGAAAACATAAGTCCCGTTTCATCCACAGCATAATCCGGCCACTCTTTAAGGCTGGCATTCCATTTTTGTGCTTCTTCTTTCAGCCCAAGCTCCAAGGCCAATTCTGCGGCATGGGAATAAGTCCATTTAATCAATGCCAGGTCAAAATTGGTCAAATCGCCGAACCATGCCTCACGGGAATTATTATGGATTTCCGGGCTGGAACTCAGCGGCAGTTTTCTTTTTCCATCTTCATCCAAAACCGATAATTCGTTAAAATGAATTGCCACCTCTTTGATCCAGGGATACGCCTCATTCTTTAGAAAATTACGATCCATGGAATAGCGCCAATGCAGATAAAAATGGTGTCCAAGCCAAGCCCCAACAGTAGGTCCAAAAGAATATTGGATCCAACCGCCCATAGGGTCTCCCGTTAGAGTGGTAACACCAGGTACGTTAAGTCCGTTGGTACCATAGAATTCTTTGGTATACTTTTTAAAGGTGGGTTTGTATTTTGTAAGCCAATCGATAAAGCCTTGTTCCAAACCCAAGTGATTTCCGGAATAGGTAGGCCAATAACTTAGTTGTGTATTTAGATCATGATGAAAATCACCTTTCCAAGGCGGTAATTTTCCATTATCCGCGGTCCATACACTTTGGAGTGATATTGGTGGCGCTCCTTGTCTGGCTGCCGACCCCAATTTGTACATTTCCATATACCATTGGTTTTGCAAAACAGGATCGGGAACCTTAATGGTAGACTGGTTCCAAAAGGAATTCCACCAGGCCATATGACTTTCCATGGATGATTCAATTCCCTGTTGAAGCGATTTTGTTACCACCTGTTCAGCAGTTCCTTCAGGGTCTTTCTCCGAGGTTTGGGAGCTGATGCTCCAACTGCCCTGCAAACCTGTAGGTGTAGGTTTCCACTGGGTGTGCACTTGAAATTTAAAGTTGGACCAACCCTTTTGGTCATAGGTGATAAAATGGTCTTTTTGAGTAACCTTTCCGCCGTCATAATTGAGTCTTCTTAGGTCTTGCCCTGTTACCGGATTATCTGCACTGGCCTGCTTTACTGAAACATAGGCAGGTGGAATTATGGAGGGGTCTAAATCTCCCGATATATTTTCAAAGGAATACCAGCCTATGGGTTCTGAAGCATGCACAAAGGTTTTTAGCAGGGCTCCATTTTTCCATTTTACCTCGCAAATTGCCGAATCCAAATTCAGTTTTACAGATTCCACTTCACCCAATCCACTAACGTCAAATTCCAAGGCTCCTCCAGGAATTTTGGACGGTGCCGGTAAATTGTCATAAGGAACGTCATAGCGTTCCTGCACTTTGTTGTAAGTATTCTTCTCCCACTGTTCTTTTACCCAATCAAATCCGAAATCCTTAAAATTTAGATTTTCCATGGGTCGTAGATCCCACAAATCAGCTCTGTCCAAGGATAATCGCAGTTTTCCGTCTTTTTGCCAAATTAAGGCACCAACAGTACCATTTCCAAATGGAATGGCTTCATCCCAAGTAGTGGCCAATTGATCGAATTTAAGCTTGTATTTGGGAATTCGGTCAAGCTCTACTTTTTTAGGTTCAGAATTGCAACTCCATAAACAGAGAACCATGGCCAATAGGCATATTGTTTTAGCTTTCATGTATATTGTTTTATTGTTCAATAAATAACAAACCAAGTACTACCGTTGGCGGGAATTTCCACTTTTAATTCTACGGAATAATCCCTAGCCAATTCATAGCTTATTTTTTTCTTTCCTTCTCCTTAATGCTGACTTCATTTGAGTGTCCCTGTAATAAAGGGCTAGCTGCCATGAATTACACCAACCCTTTTTCCCGTTTCAGGATTAATAATATTTACCGCCTCACTGATCCATCTGCTGGATAAAAGGGAATACCCACCGAGTTCTCTACTCTTGGAATGGGGATGATCCGCCAAGCCCTTAGATTTATATTGATATCGGACAGGTCTTTCATGTACAGGCCACTTCCAAAACTATGAATGACCATTTCATAAGACATTTTGGCACATTGGTGAATAGCCGCTTTCACCTTGCAGTCGTCCGTTGTGGTCAAATGTAAAAATAAGGGATTTTCCGTTGTCCATGGCGCTATTAAGGAATACATGGCGTTGGTATATAGGCCTTTTCGCTGTTTGTAATAACTGAAAAAGGGCATTTCCCAGAATTTTAGTTTTTCTACGGCACTTTCAGCCTCCACCAAAGCCAGATTTTCACTTTTAAAATTGTTTAAAACAATGGATTTTGATTCACTATTTTCAATGGTGAACCATTTGATGATCAAAAGAATACCATCTTTAAATGATTCTCCCACAATTTGATTGGGGACTACGGTAATGACCTTGTTTTTTTGGACAGACCACCATGGTTGTTCAGGTTTTTCAATATCCAATTCGGAAAGGCTTATGGCACCTTTTCCAGTAAGTTGTGAATAAGTGGAGATGGAGAAAAAGAGAAGTAGCGGTAAATATAGTTTTAGGAATTGCATTGTGATTTATATCCGGAATTTTGGTGTTTATTAGGTTCTTAGGTTTCAAGAAATATGTATATCCCAGTGATAGTGGTCTTGTTGTAGTTTGTTGGTTATTACTGACCAAAGGTTCTTCTCATTCACATCTATTTGTTTAATGTAAAAAATCCACACTTTACATTATTAAAAATATCAACTATTTGTTATGACTTTATAAATATATCGACCAATTGCCATTTCTAAAGGCTTAGTGACTGAATAATAGGGGAGTATCCTTTGGCTTAATAGGTATGAGGTAGTCTTTTTTGGTCAAGGTTATGGAAATGTCTAAGGAATTTTTGGAAAAGCTATGGACTTATAATAGAGGGAATATGTTTTATAGATTGTTCAATATGATTCCTAATAAAATTATTTATTTCCCACTTATTCCCTAGTGGCATTTTAGTATTTGCCTTGTAAATTGAGTAGGGGTGTGGACCATACTCAGGGGTGACGGTGATAAAGGGACGCTTCTTTTCCAATGCCTTTTTGATCATCAAACCCCACCAATCTGTAAAAAGATCCAACTCAGTTTTGTAATTACTATCACTGGGGTCTATCACTTGTGGACCCTGGGCCGAACCTACCCTAGCATGGATATGATAGGTGTGTTCAATGGCTTTTTGTACTGCTTTAGGTTGATTTTCCAACATGGATTCAGCAACGCAACACCAATGCGATAAGTCGGAAGTTAGTTTAAGAAAGGGATATTCCTCCAAATAGGGTAAACAGGCGTGGGCGGCAAATGAAAATCGGGAGCGATGGGTTTCATGGGTAATGATAACCCCAGTTTCCAATTCAATTTCATGGGCCAATTCAATCAAGGAGGCGTTTTGAGAGTGGGTAAAAAAGTCCATGCCAGTATGCGTATTCACGAATAGGGGATTAGCTTCCACTAGATTGTACAAGTGACTTTTATATAGTTCTTGGTGCTTTTTAAAATTTACTTCCTTGGTTTCCCAATGTTGGGCAATAAAATCCATTTCCATATCCTCCAATATGGAACAAATTTCTTTCTTTTTAATGCTATTTAATGGCAGGTCTATTTCAACACCATGATAACCTGCCTTCTTTACTTTACTTAAAAATACTGGCCAAGCCAAATCTGAACTTCCCCAGCGGGGATATATTAATTTAAGAAGCATATTTTACAGTATTTTAATTCCTCTGCTTTCTTTCCCCAGTATGGTCTACCCCTTGTTCCCTCTCATAATCTATCATTTTTTTGGGTCTAAAATTTAAAATTAGGGCCCTGCGTTGCACGTCCGTGATGTTGCCTTGACTAAAATGAAGCGTATGTCCATCATGAAAGGTACATCCACCTGGGGGTAATGGAATACTCTGTGCTTGTGAGGTATCGGTTTCGCAATATAATGCTCCGCCGTTAGGCATGTTTTTGTGGGGAAGAATAGGTTTGCCTTCTGTTTTGGGAATAAACCACATACAGCCATTTTCTTCAAAGACCTTGTCCAAAGCAATCCAACAACTAGCCGATCTTTGGTCCGGCATGTTGATCCAATAGGCGGCGTCCTGATGCCACGGGGTTGGGGTGTTGGTTTTTGGAGCCTTGTTGATCATCATATCAAAATCTAGTTCCATATCTTCTCCCAGAAGGTCTTTGGCCCACTGTTCAGCTTTTTTGTAAGCGCTGGATTTTAACAATTCTGGAACCAGACTACTGGGTCGCATTATTTGGGTAATACGTTCAACTTTTTCGTTTGTATTGGTCGTTGCCCCTGCGAGGTCGCTCCGCAGGTGAGCGGTTTTGACTTTATCCTTTAATATTTCATCATAAATAGCCCTAAGGCCGTCCACTTCTGAAAGGGAAAGTAGGCTTTCAATTTTAATATATCCGTCTTTAAGGAATTTTGTTTTGTTTGTTTCCATAATTCAAGTTTGTAGGCTCCAAATATGTAATTTAAATATAATAAAGTCTTCTAATTTTATACTATATTACTTTTTTATACATTTTTTATGGATATGGCATCACAGGACAGAAGGGTATTTAATCTTAAGGAATTTGGGATTAAAAGGGGTTTGTCCTTTGGTCATTATCGATACAATTCGGTAAAACCTGGTCTTGAAATCCACCGACATCAAGGGGCTTTGGAAATTTGCTTTTGTATGAAGGGGCAACAATATTATAAGATTGGGGAGCAGTTATACGAGCTTAACGGAAACGATATTTTTGTGGTACCTCCTGATACCTGGCATAGTACGGGCGAATTTCCTGAGGATAAAGGGGAATTGTTTTGGCTACAGATACTCTTGGATAGTTCGGTTGGTAAACTTTGTAACATGCCCAAAAAGCAATCGGATTTTTTGCTCAATGCACTACTGGATAAGTCACAACATATATTTAAGGGTTCATTTCAACTAAAGTTTATTTTGGAGAAATTAGTGGATCACTTGGGTAAAGTAGATTCCATGTTGTCGAGAATAATGGTAGGTCAATTGATAACCCAATTATTGTTGGAAACCGTAATCCTGTCCAAGAAATCCCAACAAAGTCCACCATCCATAAAATTGAATACTTTGGATAAGTATATTCAGAAACATCTATTCAGGATTATATATGTGGATGAAATGGCCAATGTAGTGGGGATGTCCACGGGGTACTTTAAGGCCTGGTTTAAGAAGGAAGCCGGGATGCCTCCAAAGGAATACGTAAACCGACTAAAAGTTGAACAGGCTAAAATAGATCTGCGGACCACTGAAACAGTTACTGAAGTGGCATTTGGCTTGGGTTTTGCTTCCTCCCAGTATTTTGCCACCACATTTAAGAAGTTTACTGGTGCTACACCTAAATCCTATAGAAGGATGCACAGGGAATAATAATGGAACATTAATTTAACCTTCACTCTATCTAAAAAAAATCCGGAACCTTTAAGGTGTCCGGATTTTTCAAAACTAACTCAACTCAATCTTTATCAGGTTCATTTAGAGGAACTTGAAGTGAACCTGAAAATTATTAAAACTCTAATATTTTATCGATTCATCACTGAAATCTTATGCAATATAAGTGGTTAGCCTCCATTCCGCTACCAATTAACTGACAAACACTGATACTTTTTGTGCATTTTTGGATTTATTGACGGAGATGAGGTATATATTTTAAGTAATAACTAAAAAAAGCAAAGATTAACTTTTTTGACTCCCAATCGGTACTAGGATGAAAGTACTCTTGCTTTACTTGCGGCGTCGTGGTTGTATGTTTCATATTATGAGACCGGATCAATAAACAACACCTATGGCATTAAAAACAAAGACACGGGTAGAAATTTCCTGCCCGTGTCTTGTTTACTTGCATTATTACTGGAAGCCTTTTAGGCTTTCAAGAAATGCATAATAATTATTACAATGCTATTTCGCCTATGTGGTATACCTGTTTTAGGTATTCCTAGAGGCGGT
The DNA here is from genome assembly GCF_023015865.1 of Arenibacter sp. F26102. Lineage (GTDB taxonomy): Bacteria > Bacteroidota > Bacteroidia > Flavobacteriales > Flavobacteriaceae > Arenibacter. Next base: position 445,480 of record NZ_JALKBC010000001.1, read on the forward strand.
ATTACTTAGTAACCTGTATTTTGTACTAGGTTAGGATTGTTCTGCATTTCAGATGTTGGTATTGGAAACAAAAGTTCCCTTGCTGTAAGCGCCTTATTTGGTAGGTAAGAGAAGTTATGGCCAACAAAATCTTCCAATACATTGGTTTCAGTGTTATACGCTTTTCTCCATCTTACCATGTCGTACCATGTCTTGTTTTCAAAACTCAACTCATGAATGCGCTCTATTCGTACCGCTTCTCTAAAAGCATCTTGTGAAAGACCTGTCAAGCCCACAAGTTCGGCACGATCTCTAATCAGATTTACGGCATCATATGCCTCAGTTGAAGGTCCACCTTCAGCTTCGTTAGCCGCTTCCGCATACATAAGCAATACATCTGCATAGCGATATAGGCACCAATTCAAATCGGATTGTGCGCTTCCTTCTTGCGCTTCAATATCAAAATGTTTAAAGATATAAGGGGCTCCGAGATTGACACTGGTGTTGCGATCGGCATCTAAAGTATAACTGTTAAAATAGAATTGCTTTTCTTCCGCCCGTTTATCGCCCGCCTCGTAGGAGTCCACAAAGGAGTTCGTTGAAAAGATACCACCGGTTTGTGCCGAATAGGCCGAAATTCCCAAGTTATATGGTAAAATTCCTGGCTGCCAGTTTCCATCTTGAATACCTGCCGCGAATTGGGTCATAAAGATGTATTCCCCTGAATTTTTGGTGGCAGGGTCATGCAACTCGTCATAGGTATCAAAAAGGCCAAACTCGTCCGAATCCACTACCTCTTTAGCCTTGGCGGCGGCAAGCGCGTAATTCTCTGTTTTTTGAAGCGGATAGCCTGCCATGGTCAAATATACATCTGCCAATAAGGTCTTAATGGCGCCCAAAGATACTCTACCAGACGTATCTCTCCAGTCTAGGCCAGCGCTTTCGGCTTCTTTAAGATCGTTGACGATTAGGTCATAGACCGCTTCTGGCGAAGATTGTTCAGGGTACAATTGCTCCGATCCCAAATCTACCGAATTGGTAATGATAGGAATGTTTCCGAACATTCTTACCAAACCAAAATAATAGTAGGCTCTAAAGAATTTGGCTTCTGCCAAATACTTTTGCTTAAGATCTTCGTCCATATTTATGTCCGGGATTTTTTCAATTGCCAGGTTGGCCCTAGAGATGCCTAAATAATATCCCGTCCAGTAACTGTTTCCATATCCATTGTCCGAATTATTAATTAAATCCTTTACCAAGTAAATGTTTGTCGCCTGTCCCAATGAGGTGTTGGCCAAACCTGTGGCAAATTCGAGCATCATCCATGTACCTCCACCAAAACCACTGTTGGTAATTGAAATCAACGGTTCATATGCCCCATTAACGGCACTCTGGGCATGTGCGGCCGTGGTAAAGTAGGTGTCGGTTGTGAAGTTGGATTCATCTTCTTCATCCAAAAAATTACTACATGCCGTTATGCTTGATATTGCGGTTACGACGGCTATAGCTCTTATAAAGTTTCTATAGATTTTCATTTTTTTATCTTTTATAGGGTTATAGTCCAACATTTAATCCTAGCATAAAGGTTCGAGGTCTCGGATAATCGTAAAGAGAGAATCCTTGATCGAAAGCTCCACCACCATTCGAACTTTCAGGGTCGTACCCTGGATATTTCGTTGCCACAAAAAAGTTTTGCACCGAGGTATATACCCTTAGGCGATTCAAGTGTAAACGTTCCACCAATTCAGGTTTGAAAACATAGGAAAGCATCAAGTTTCTTCCTCTTAAAAAGGCAGCATCCTTTAATTTTCCTGAATCGTTATTGGTGTCATATCCAGCAGCAATTGGTCTTATCTGTGCAATGTCGGTATCCTGATTGTCCGGAGTCCACGCATTTAAAACTGTTGCGAAGCTATTAGCTATGGTCTGACGGTCTTCGGCAGAGTGTTCGTCACGGTACATTACACTATTACCATATTGAAATTGCAGGTCTACCAGTAGCTCAAAATTGCTATACCTGAAGGTGTTTGAAAAAGTTCCAAAACCATCGGCAATACCTTTCCCAATGATGGCACGGTCATCGCTATTGATGGCCCCATCATTGTTAAGGTCACGGTATTTGATGTCACCGGGCAATCTATCATAGATGGCGGCCTGGGCTGCCTCATCGGTGTTCCATGTACCTTCATCAATATATCCGAAGAAAGTACCAACAGGCTCGCCAACACGGATCAAGGTAGACCCCAAGAAAATATCGGCACCTCCTGAAAGTGCAGTTACTTCGTTTTTATTGATTGAAATATTGAAGTTACTGCTCCATCCAAATAGTTCATTATCAAAATTGACAGTATTTAAATTAATTTCAACCCCCTTATTTTCCAAACTTCCAACGTTTCTAAATACATTGGTAAAACCACTTGAAGAGGGAACGGGAGCATTAAGTAGCATATCGGAAGTCAACTTTCTGTACACATCAATTTCCAACCCGATACGATTATTAAATAGACCCAATTCAACACCGGCATCTACTTGTTCCGTTTTTTCCCATTTTAAATCGGGATTGGCCATACGACCCGGGACAGTATAGGCGGAGCGGGCGCCATTAAAAATTACCGAACCATTGGTCAAGCCGGCTAATCCTTGATAAGCTGGCAATTCTGAGTTACCTGTTGCACCATAACTAGCTCTAATTTTAAGATTGGAAATGGTTTCGTTCTGTGAGAGAAAATCCTCTTCGGAAGCCCTCCAGGCCAATGCAGCTGATGGGAAAAAGGCAAACTGGTTTTCCGGTCCAAATTTAGAGGATCCGTCAGCTCTACCTGTAAGCGTCAACAAATATTTGTTCATGTAGTTGTAGTTGACACGCCCAAAATAAGAGTTGAGTCCGTAAGCAATTTTGCTCGAACTTGGCGTCTGTGGGTTAGACCCTGCACCAAGGTTGTTAAAGCCATAAAAGTCATCGGCAAACCCTCGGGTCGATGCTGTTGCACTAAACTGATCAACATGTTGCCAGGAAAGTCCTGCCATGGCCGTTAGGGAGTTATTGCTGTCAAAATCTTTGTTATAGGTCAAATAGTTTTCAAATTGCCAAGAATTATAACGTGAGTTTGAGACACTTGCAGCACCATCGGGCAAGGCTATATATCTTAGGTCCTTACCGCCGTAATAATCGTTTCTTTGATTGATGATATTGGTTCCTAAGGTAGTTCGTAATACAAGGTTTTTATTAAATTCAATACTGCCATAAAAGCTACCCAAAACGGTCTGGGTCTTGAGGTAATATCTTCGATCGTTCGCAACAGCCACTGGGCTGCCACCACCCTCCATTCCAGGATAGTGTATGTTAGATCCCCAAGTGCCATCCTCATAACGGACCGGTATAATAGGTAGGGCCTCATATACCTGACGCATTGTGGTGATACCACCACCTCCAAGTTGATCTACTTGTTTTTCGTCTTGGTCGTTGTAGCTTAGGCTACCTCCAACTTTTAACCAGTCGTTAACCTCCGTATCCAAAGTAAATCTACCTGAATAGCGCTTCAGCCATGATTCCACAATAAGTCCTTCTTCATCCCTAAAACCCATAAACAGTCCAAAATTGGATTTTTGGTTACCACCTGTAAATGAAAGTTGGTGATTTTGGGTAATAGCGTCCCTAATAGCTTCATCTTGCCAATCGGTATCATAAAGCGGGTTGCCACTGGCATCAAAAAGTCTTGGGTCGGTTCTTTTTAATCTAGGGTCGGTATATCTTCCACCGGCCCATCCTTCAGGGTCAAATTTTTCAGCATTGGCATATGCGATTTCCTCAACACGAAGAAACTCTTCAGAATTTAAAAGATCAAGTTTTTTAGGTAAGGTTCCTATGCTGAAATCCACGTCATAATTAAGTCGGGTTTCACCAGAAGTAGTTCCTTTTTTGGTAGATACAAGAATTACACCATTGGCACCTCTGGCACCATATATGGCCGTAGCGGAAGCATCTTTTAAAACTTCAATGGATGCTATATCATTAGGGTTCAGATAATCTATTGGGGTACTACCGTTAGATAATCCGGTCGCATTAAGGATTACACCGTCTATTACATAGAGTGGCGTATTGGCGATACTAACTGAGGTATTACCACGGATTCTTACTACTGTTCTACCCCCTGGTCGTCCAGAGCCGGAAGTTATGTTTACACCTGCCACCTTACCAGCCATTGCTTGGTTTAATGAGGCAGCCGGTCTTTCTGCCAATTCTTCGGACTTAATGGAGCCCACTGCTCCGGTGAGGTCACTTTTCTTCTGTGTACCATACCCGATCAATACTACCTCATCCAATCCAGCAGCACTTTCTTCCAAACTCACCGAAATAGTAGTTTGTCCATTCAAAGGAATTTCTTTGGATGCAAATCCAATGTAGGAAACGACTAGGGTTGCATTCTGATTGGCTACGTCAAGTGAAAAATTACCGTCAAAATCGGCTGTAACCCCATTAGTGGTTCCTTTTTCCACAATGTTCGCCCCAGGTAAGGGGGTTCCGTCCGAATCGGTAATGGTTCCGCTTACAGTTTGTTGTTCAACAGCATTATTTAGGGGGGCAATGGATTTATTTGTTTTGCCCGTTTTTAAAATAATCTGCTTGTTCTTGACGCTGAAATAAATATCCGTTGCTTCAAATAGATCTTCCAAAATATTTGATATAGGCTCTTTATCCACGTTAACGGAAACAGTTCTCGTTAAATTCACCTTTTCATGGTTGTACAGAAACCTAAAATCCGAAAGGGATTCAATTTCATTAAAAACCTGTTGAACGCTAACGTTCTTTAGGTTTAATGTAATTTTTGTGTTCTGTCCATATGTGTTGGCCTGAATTTTAAACAGAGAAACTATCAGTAATAGAGTTGTTAGTTTCATCTTTAAATGATGTTTGCTTAGCCAATCCGCATGGAAAGGCCGGACTAATTTTAATTTTTTCATACTTTTGTAAAGGTTTGGTGATTAAACATTTCATTTGTTTATATCACTTTCTTATGCCGGGGAATGCGCCAACATTTTCCGGTTTTTTTGTAAAAGTGATTTTTCTAGTGCACATGTTTTTAGTTCATTTTCATTGGCATCCTTTTTTTAATTAGTATTGGTATCGAGTATTATAATTTTGGAACCCTCCTGTATAAATTCAAAGGGGGTATCTTCCTTAAAAGCTTCCAGGATTTCTATAATGGTTTCATCTCTAAATGTGGCCGTGTAAATTTGATTTTCCAATCGTCCACTTTTATCTTCGATAGTAATATTGAAGTGCCTTTCCAATTTTGTCCTAATATTATAAAAGGGGGAAGCCTTAAACACAAGATACCCATCTATCCATGCGGTATAAATATCGGTATCCACTTCCTTTATGGTCATTGTATTGCTAATTTTGTTCCATTCTGCACTTTGTCCAGGGACTAGCTGGGAGGCAGAATTTGTTTTTAGATCAGCACCTTCTTTGTAAAGTACTACGGCACCTTCAACCAAGACGGTGCTGATGTCCTCATCTTCGGGATAGAAACTTAGGTTAAATTGGGTACCCAATACCTTTATGTTCATTTCGTCCGCATTTACGATAAAAGGGTGTGCCTTGTCTTTGGCTACGTCGAAATAGGCCTCTCCTTTTAAAAACACTTTCCTTTCCTCCCCGGCCAGAAAATTCACGGGGTATCTAATGGAGCTTCCAGAATTCATCTTTACTTTGGTTCCATCGGACAGCACAAGGTCAAATTGTCTTCCATAGGGTATATGAAGCGTATTGTATACCAGTTCGTTTTGGGTTTCAACACCTGAGTATTGTAATGAATTACCCTGTTGTGAAGCAATCAAATTTCCGCTTTTAGTGGTAATCTTTCGCTTCCCATTTTCTGAGATTGTTTCAATGGTACCGTTGTCCAAATGCAATGTAATTGCGTCAGAATTTAGATTGTGCTGAATTGCTATTGGTGTTGTTGGCAATTCGGTGTTTTTTTGGTTGAAAAAGTATATGCCTGCCAGTAATAATAGGGTTGCTGCAATACCGGACCAAAATCCAATACTTGAGTGGGGAAAAAATGATCTAACTTTTTTTTTATTTTCAATGTCTTCTATCTTGTTAAGTATTTTCTGTAATAGAATTTTGGAGTCCTGATCTTTTCTATTCTTAATAGGCAGGTTTCCTTTTTTTGCTTTATCCCAGTGTTTGGCCCAAATTTCATGCTGAATTATATCCATATCAGAACTATCAATCAGCTCAGTTAGACAATCCAATTCCTTTTTAGAAATGGTATTGTCCACCAATTTCTGGAGGAGCTCATCCAATTTGTTTGCGTTCTGCATCTACGGTATTTTAATAGTAGTATTATGGGCTGTATAAGTAATACACCCCAAAAATGATAAAGTCCCAAATTTGGATTGAATTTTTTACGAAATAGATAATTTATGTAAAAAGAAGTAGACTTATTAGAAAAAAATATATGCTATCTGCCATATAAGGTTTCAACTCTGTCTTTATGATTTGTAGGGTTTTCCAAAGGTGGTTTTTCACCGTTTTTTGCGTTATTCCCAAAAGATTGGCTATTTCCTCATTGCTTTTGCCTTGTTGTTTGGACAATACGAAAATACTTCGCTTTTGAGTGGGAATTTGTTGAAGGATATCATTTACGATGTCCTCATATTCACCTAGTAGAATGGTGTTTTCTGTTTCCTCATTTAAGAAGCTAATGTTTTTCCAGTATTCCTTCTTTAGGGATTCCTGATTGGCAATACTTCTTAAATAATTATAAGTTGCATTTTTTGCAATTGTAAAAATGAAGGCATCAAAAGAATGCTCAAGAACAATGGTCTCCTTTTTTGTCCAAATCTTAATAAATACTTCCTGTAGTATCTCTTCGGTGGCGTAATCCGACTTCGTGATCGAGTGTATGAAATAGTACAACCTTTTTTCATACAATTCAAAAACAGTTTTGAATGCCGACCTATTTCCTTTTATTAAGGAAGCTAACAATTGGTCTAAGGGTTGTCCTGACATTTCGAAAGCAATTAAAAGATTAGAATTTATTTAAAAAATTTAAGGTATTTTTTTTCGAGAAATATATAACCTCTAAAAGATAACGTCCGAAATTAAGTGGTATTTTCTTTCATTTCAACTAAAAATTACACATTTAGCAATACTTTTTTTGCCAATTTTTAATCGGTGCAAAAAAAGATGTATATTTAAAATCTCATTACGCTTTTGTTATTTATCTTATTTTATGAAATTACACCTTCTTAACAGGGCCAGTTTACAGAACAGTTCCTTTACCGTTACACAAAATAGTTATTCCCATTTCTTAAAAATTTGGCATTATCACCCGGAATTGGAATTAGTTTATATTGCGAAAAGTACGGGAACGCGTTTCATTGGAGACGGAATTGAAAAATTTTCAGAAGGAGATCTGGTATTGATCGGTAAAAACCTTCCACATATGTGGCTTAATGATGAAGTTTATTTCGAGCCCGATTCGGACTTGGTTTCCGAAGCCATCGCCATACACTTTAAGGAAGATTTCTTAGGGTTGGAATTTTTGGGTGCCATAGAGATGAAACCTATATTGCAATTGATAAAAAGGGCGGCCCAGGGAATAAAATTTTCCAATATAGACCATAAGGTTGTTGAAAAAATTAAGAAACTGCACAGCCTGGAACCATTTGAAAAAACAATCAAGTTTATTGAGATTTTGTATAAATTGGCAAATCATGAGGAATATCAATTATTGTCCAGCCCTGGATTTTTAAATACCTTTAATAAAACGGATAATAAGGGTCTGGATGAAATATATGAGTTTGTATTCAAGAATTTCAACCAACCAATTGGTTCAAAAGATGTGGCGGAAATTGCAAAAATGAACCCTTCGGCCTTTAGTAGGTTTTTTAAACGAATCCATAGAAAAACATTTACGCGTTATCTAAATGAAATAAGAATAGGGTATGCATGTAAATTACTTATAGAGAATAGGAATAACATTACCCCGGTTTGTTACGAGTCGGGCTTTAATAATATTTCGAATTTTAATAGACATTTCAAGTCAATTACAGGCATGTCCCCCTCTGATTATATTAAACTTCATACTCAAAAGTAGAGAAAATGATAATTTCGGTCAAAAAAGTATCAGAATTGGTGCTTCTAGTGGTGGTTCTAAAAATGGTTTGGATTTAGTTTTGTTTCTTTAATATTATTCCAAATGAACAGCAAAATAATTATTACGGATGTTTTGGTAAAAGACGTTCGATTTCCTACCAGTAAATCACTGGATGGATCAGATGCCATGAATCCAGATCCGGATTATTCCGCGGCCTATGTAATTTTAAAAACTAACCATCCTGATGGCCTTGAGGGGCATGGGTTGACATTTACCATTGGTAGGGGCAATGAACTATGTGCTGCTGCTATTCATTCATTGGCGCCATTGGTAAAAGGTAAATCTTTGGATAGTTTTACCTCAAACATGGGAGCCTTCTGGAAGATGATTACAGGCGACAGTCAATTACGTTGGTTAGGTCCTGAAAAGGGGGTGATTCATTTGGCTACGGGAGCAGTGGTCAATGCGGTTTGGGATCTTTATGCCAAAGTTGAAAAGAAACCACTATGGAAACTCTTGGCGGATATGACGCCCGAAGAATTGGTTTCCTGTATTGATTTTACCTACATTACAGATGCCATTACTCCTAAGGAAGCATTGGATCTGCTCAAGGGAAAAGAGGCATCCAAACAGGAAAGAATCAATAAATTATTACAGGATGGATATCCTGCATACACTACTTCCGCAGGATGGCTTGGCTATTCGGATGACAAAATGAGGAGACTTTGCAAAGAGGCCAAAGAGGCTGGCTTTAAGCATATGAAAATAAAAGTAGGGTCGGATTTGAAGGATGATATGCGCCGTGCCGGAATTATCAGGGAAGAGATCGGTACCGACTTAAAACTTATGATGGATGCCAACCAGAAATGGGATGTGGACGAGGCGATAGCCAATATGGCGGAGCTTAAGAAGTTTGATCCCTGGTGGATCGAAGAGCCAACTAGTCCGGACGATATTTTGGGACATGCAAAAATTGCCAAGGCCGTACACCCTATTAAAGTGGCGACCGGGGAGCACTGTCAAAACAGGGTTGTATTTAAGCAATTAATGCAGGCCAATGCCATTGGTATCTGTCAGATAGATAGCTGTAGAGTAGGAGGGGTAAACGAAATTTTAGCCATCCTTTTGATGGCTGCAAAATTTAAAATTCCTGTCTGTCCACATGCCGGAGGGGTTGGACTATGTGAATATGTACAGCACCTGTCCATGATCGATTATATTGCAATTAGTGGTTCCTTGGAGGATCGTATTATAGAGTATGTAGATCATTTGCATGAACATTTCTATGACCCGGTGGTTATTAAGGATGGTGCCTATATGCCCCCCTCAATGCCCGGTTACAGTATTACGATGAAAGAACAATCCTTGGAGGATTACAGTTTTCCGGATGGCGTAATTTGGAAGGATGAAGTAACGGCCAAATAATAGGAGATTAAGTTGAATAGTAAATAAGATTAATAATCCGAAGAATAATATGTCACTTTTTAGTTTAGAAAACAAAACAGCAGTAGTAACAGGTGGTGCCAGTGGTATTGGTGAAGCTATTTCCAAAGCTTTTGCCGGCCAAGGAGCCGATGTTCACATTTTAGAATTTAATGCAGAAAATGGAGAACGTGTTGTTGGAGAAATAGAAGCTAAGGGCGGGAAGGCCACTTTTCACGCTTGTGATGTTTCCAATAATGCCCAAGTGGCGCAAATAATTTCCACTATTGGTGCAGATAAGTATATAAATATTTTGGTGAACAATGCCGGAATAGCCCACGTGGGAAATTTGGAAGGTACTGAGGTAGAGGATATGGATCGCATTTACAATGTAAATGTAAAGGGGGTTTATAATTGCATGCATGCCGTTATAACCAAAATGAAGGAAAAAGGTGGGGTTATATTAAACATGGCTTCAATTGCTTCTTCTGTTGGTATTTCGGACAGATTCGCCTATTCCATGTCCAAGGGAGCGGTACTCACCATGAGCTATTCTGTAGCAAAGGATTATTTGGATCAGGGTATTAGGTGCAATACCATTTCCCCTGCTAGAATCCACACGCCTTTTGTCGACGGATTTATAAATAAAAATTACCCGGGAAAAGAAGCGGAAATGTTCGAGAAACTGTCCCAATCCCAACCTATAGGTAGAATGGGAAAACCCGAGGAGGTAGCTAATTTAGCAGTTTATCTATGTTCGGACGAGGCTTCTTTTATTACAGGAACCGATTTTCCAATCGATGGAGGTTATATAAAGTTGAACGGATAGGTTTGGTTTAACAGGAACACCTGTTGTTGGATCGATTTATAAATGGAGCTGGATATCACTTTGATGTTTTAGTTCCATTTTAAGAAAAAAGAAACCAGTAACAGCCCGCTCCATCAATGTTTGGAATTATGAACACTCAACTATAACTAAATGAATAGATTATTTCAATTCGTAGCCATAGTATCACTATTCGCGGCCTGTTCCCAAAAATCGGGGCCCAATGCCTTGGTGATGCCAGTGTCCAATACTATTGAAGTAAATGAAACGGATAGTAATGATTCCATTTTGCTTAAGGCGGCGCACGTTGTGCCAACTCCAAACCAGTATTCTGCTTTACGGAACGAGTTTATAGCTTTTATTCATTTTGGCCCCAATACTTTTACTAGAATGGAGTGGGGAAATGGTATGGAGGAACCAAGCATATTTGATTTGCAAAAATTGGATACCGACCAATGGTGCAGGGCCATGAAGGATGCCGGGATGAAAATGGTAATTTTTACCGCCAAGCACCACGATGGTTTTGTATTATGGCAAAGCCGCTATACGGAACATGGGGTAATGTCTTCGCCATTTAAGGAAGGAAAAGGTGATGTCCTTAAAGAATTGTCCGAATCCTGTAAAAAATACGGTCTTAAATTAGGGGTGTACCTTTCCCCTGCCGATTTGTTTCAAATAGAAAATAAGGATGGACTTTATGGAAATTTAAGTGAGTATACCGAGAGAACAATTCCACGGAAAGTGGAAGGAAGGCCCTTTGAAAACTCTAGCACTTTTACCTTTAAGGTAGACGATTACAATGAGTATTTCTTAAACCAATTGTTTGAATTACTTACGGAATATGGGCCTATACATGAAGTTTGGTTTGATGGTGCACACCCGAAAAGAAAGGGCGGTCAGACTTATAACTATTTGGCATGGAAGGAATTGATAAAAGCTTTGGCGCCAAAGGCGGTTATTTTTGGAAAGGAGGATATTCGCTGGTGCGGAAACGAATCTGGTGGTACTAGGGATACGGAATGGAATGTGATTCCCTATCAGGAAGACCCCAATCAAATGAACAGCTTTCCAGATTTAACTGATGAGTCTTTAGGAAGTAGGGACGACCTTTATAAGGGAAAATATCTTCATTATCAACAGGCAGAAACCAATACTTCTATTCGCGAAGGCTGGTTTTACAGGGATGACACGGATCAGAAAGTCCGTAGTACAGATGACGTATTCGATATGTATGAGAGATCGGTTGGTGGGAACTCTACTTTTTTGTTGAACATTCCGCCCAATAGGGAAGGTGAGTTTTCGCCTAGGGATGTTCTGGTGTTGGAAGAGGTTGGGCAGCGGATCAGCGAGACCTATGGGGGTAACTTGCTATCGGGTGCAAAAGGACCAAATGAGGTCTTGGACAATGACCTAAGTAGTTTTCAACTTATAGGCGATGATGCCAATGAAATTATCATTGAAACCCCGAAGCCGATTACCATTAATAGACTTGCCATTCAAGAGGCTATAGACACCCACAGTGAACGGGTAGAAAAACATGCCTTGGATGCCTGGGTGGACAATGCCTGGAAAGAAATTGCCACGGCCACCAATATTGGTTATAAGCGAATTTTACGATTCCCGGAAGTTACTACCCAAAAACTGCGGATTAGAATCTTGGAATCGCGCTTTTATCCTGCTATAGCACACATTTCGGCACATTATTACAAGGCAAGGCCGCCACAGCTCAGTATCGAAAGATCGGTAGATGGTTCTGTAACAATATCGCCCAAAAAGGACAATTTTGGATGGAAACCCCATGGGGAAGATATAGCGGGAAACATAAATTCTGGTTACAAAATTCATTATACTACGGACGGTAGCGAGCCCACCTCGGCCTCTGCAATTTACAATGAAGCTTTTAAAATACCTTCAGGAGAGGTGAAGGCAGTAGCAGAAGTGAATGGACAATTGGGCAGTATTACTTCACAGCTTTTCGGAATTATCAAAAAGGATTGGAAAGTCCTTGGAGTGGATAGTGTTGACGGGGAATATGCGGCTAAAAATGCCTTTGATGGCAATCAAAGTACATATTGGAGTTCCGCTGCAGGTTCTAAAGCACATTATATCAATATTGACCTTGGAAAAGAATACGCTGTAACCGGATTTACCTACACGCCTCAAACTTCTTCATCCGAAGGGATGTTGGCAAGGGGTGTCGTAAAAATTAGTTCGGATGGAAAATCGTGGAATAACGTTACGGATTTTCGCTTTGGAAATTTAATAAACGATCCTACGACCAGAACCCATATGTTCCAGTCTAAAATAAGTACCAGATATATTAGAATTGAATCCAAGGAAATTGCCGGTAATGGGAAAACTGCAGCCATTGCGGAATTGGATTTTTTATTGGATTAAGAGTTTGGCTAAAAATTTCTTTTAAATAGTTAATGAAAAAAATAGCGCTATATAATTTTGTATTTGCCTTATCCTTAATAGGGTGCTCACCAACGGTATCCGATATTTATATAACTTCCAATGTGGAGGAATTTAATAATGGAGAATTGGTTTTTAGTTCTATCGAAGAAGGAGTTAATACCGTGGCTCAACTAAGAAAGGAAGGCGTTAAAAATGCCCTGACCATACACTTGATGGAGGGCGATCATAGAATAAGTTCGCCCATAAGGATCAAACCAGAATTTGGACCTTTGAAATTGATAGGGGAAGGGGTGGAACAGACAGTGGTAAAAGGTTCCAAAGTGCTTAATTCCAAATGGGAAAGGTTCAATGATCATATTTTTGTAGCACAATTGCAGAAGGAGGACAGTTTTGATCAGCTATTCGTTAACGGAAATAAACAAATATTGGCACGTTACCCCAATTATGACGAAAATGGTGGACATTGGCAGGGTCATGCCGAAGATGCCATATCCCCGGAAAGAATAAAAACCTGGGCAAATCCTGTAGGAGCAATAGTGCACGCTATGCATAGTGGTGAGTGGGGAGGATTTCATTACGTTTCCACAGGGGTTGATGAAAATGGAGAGCTTATATTGTCAGGAGGGCACCAAAATAATCGGCCATCAAAAATGCACACCAAGTATCGTATGGTAGAAAATGTATTCGAAGAATTGGATGCTCCAGGGGAGTGGTTCTTGGATAAGGATTACCGACTATATTATTGGCCCACCGAGGGAAGTGATCTTGGCAATGCCTTGATGGAAGGGGTGCAATTAAAGCATTTGGTGGAAGTTGTAGGTACTGAAGAAAATCCGGTTTGGGACATTGAAATAAGTGGAATAAAATTTGAGCATACGCAGCTCACTTTTATGGAAGAATATGAGCCATTGCTAAGAAGCGATTGGACCATATATAGAGGTGCAGCCATTTTTCTTGAGGGGACCCAAAAAATGAGTATCAACAACTGTGAATTGACTAATATGGGCGGTAATGCTATTTTGGTTAGTAACTTCAACAGGGATGTGGCAATTACCGATAATCATATTCATGAATGTGGGGCATCGGGCATCAGTTTTGTGGGTAGTCCCGAAGCAGTGAGATCACCTTCGTTCCAATACAACGAATTTGTTCCCTTAGCGGAAATGGACACAGTTCATGGGCCAAAATCAAATAAGTACCCTAGTAATTCGACGGCAGATAATAATCTCATTCATCGCACCGGAAGAGTGGAAAAGCAAACGGCTGGCGTACAGATTGCCATGGCCATGGATATTACCGTAAGCCGCAACAGTATTTATGATGTTCCCAGGGCAGGAATCAATATTGGTGATGGCACTTGGGGCGGACATATAATTGAATACAACGATGTTTTCAGTACTGTACTGGAATCCGGAGATCATGGAGCATTTAATTCATGGGGTAGGGACCGATTTTGGCATCCAAAGCGCGACACTTTAAATCAAATTGTAACAGCTAATCCGGAGATGCCCAAATGGGACGCCATTCACACTACGGTCATAAGAAACAATAGATTTCGCTGCGATCATGGCTGGGATATAGATTTGGATGACGGATCCTCCAATTATCATATTTACAACAATGTGTGTTTAAATGGGGGAATTAAATTGAGGGAAGGATTTTTTCGCACCGTGGAAAACAACGTCATGATAAATAATGGCTTTCACCCTCATGTATGGTTCAAGAATAGTGGAGATGTATTTAAGCACAATATTGTTTTTACCGAGCACAAGGATATACGATTACAGGATTGGGGCAAGGAAGTAGATTATAATCTTTTTCCGGATGAGCAAACCTTGTTGAAAACCCAGAGTAAAGGGGTGGATCAAAATAGCATTTTCGGTGATGCCCTGTTTACTGATGCGAAAATTGGGAACTATTCAGTAAAAGAGAATTCACCAGCCTTTAAAATTGGATTTAAGAACTTTGATATGGATAGCTTTGGAGTTGCCAATACTTCCCTAAGGACCTTGGCCGAGACTCCTGCTATACCTGCTATGTTTTTTGGCACTACTAGCGAAGAGTCAGCTACATTCAATTGGTTGGGCGCTAAAATTAAAAATATAATTACCATGGCAGAACGTTCGGCCTCCGGTCTCGATAAGACTGCCGGAGTTCTTATTCTATCTTTGGAAAAACAAAGTGTTGCAGGAAACTCTTTACTTCAGGTGGGGGATGTTATAATAGGAGCTGAGGGAGCTGAAATTAATACGGTGGCCGACTTAATGAAGTCTTATCAGAATAATAATTGGAAAGGCAAATTGAATCTTATTATATTTAGAAATCAGAAGGAAAAGGAATTATCCTTATCAACAAAAAAATAAAGACCAAGCCGTATGAAGCCATTGTATAAATATATATTAATTGCCTTGTTAATCGGTGGAGCAGTCTACGGTCTCAGTTTTAGAGGTTCGGCGGAAAAGGAAAAGCGGCCTAATATTATATATGTTTTGGCGGATGATCTTGGCTATGGAGATATTAGTCTCTACAATCCGGAAGGAAAGATCAGTACGCCTAACCTGGATGCTTTGGGTGCGGCGGGAATGAAATTTACGGATGCCCATACATCTTCTTCGGTATGTACCCCTACTCGCTATGGAATAATTACCGGGAGGTATAATTGGAGAAGTCCAATAAAAAGTAGTGTTCTTACGGGTAAATCCAATGCTTTGATTCCAAAAAACAGAACTACTGTAGCCTCTTTGCTAAAAAAGGAAGGCTATGAAACGGCATTTATTGGAAAATGGCATTTGGGATGGGATTGGGCACTAAAGGATCCTAAAGTGGAATCTGGGGAAGGTTGGAACCCAGAAGATTTTGATAATATAGATTTCTCCAAGAAAGTAGGCAACTCTCCCAATACCCTTGGTTTTACGTATTCATATGGGCACTGTGGTTCATTGGATATGGCTCCATATGTGTATGTGGAAAATGGAATGCCTACCATGGTGCCGGATACGGTTACCGAAAGTAAGACTAAATATGGATGGTGGAGAAAGGGACCCACGTCCGCCGATTTTGTTTTTGATGATGTTACCCCTAACTTTTTTAGAAAATCCTTTAATTATATCAAGAATATATCAAAAGGAAAGGATCCATTCTTTTTGTATTTGGCGCTACCATCGCCCCACACTCCAATTCTCCCTACGGAGGAATGGCAAGGAAAAAGTGATTTAAATCCTTATGGGGATTTTATGATGATGATCGATGCTTATATGGGACAATTGGCGACGGTGATAAAGGAAGCGGGAATCGAAGAAAATACCCTTGTTATCTTTACGAGCGACAATGGGTGTTCCCCTGCGGCCAATATTAATGAAATGATTGCAAAGGGGCATAACCCAAACGGAATTTTAAGAGGTCATAAGGCCGATATTTTTGAAGGAGGACATAGAGTTCCCTTTATGGTAAAATGGCCAGCCAAAATCAAGCCCAATTCTAAATCGGGTATAACCATTTGCACAACCGATTTAATGGCTACTTGTGCCGAAATAGTAGGAGTCGATTTGGAAGATACAGAAGGGGAAGATAGTTTTTCAATGATGCCTTTGTTTAATGACCCCAATTCCAAAGAGTATAAGAGAGAGGCTACTGTGCATCATTCCATCAACGGAAGCTTTGCGATAAGAAAGGATAATTGGAAAATGATTTTTTGTCCTGGATCTGGTGGATGGAGTGATCCCAAACCAAATTCGGAAGGGATAGGGGATCTTCCCAAATTTCAGCTGTACGACCTAAGTAAGGATCCCCAGGAAAAGAATAATGTTTATGGTCAGTTCCATGAAGTGGAAAGTGCAATGACTAGATTAATGGTCTCCTATATAGAAAACGGGAGAAGCAATCCAGGGGAAAAGCAAAAGAACGACAAAGAAGGATACGGAAGTAAGGATTGGAAGCAATTGGAAGTGTTTTATAATTGATTTAAAAATTGCTTACTTTGAATGTGCATTTTATCAAATTGGAAACCAGAAGCAAAAATTATATATAAATAGTAACTCAATAAATAGGAACAAATGAAACTAATAAGATTTGGAGAAATAGGTAAGGAAAAGCCGGGTGTTCAATTGGAAAATGGTACCCGATTGGATGTATCTGCCTTCGGAAGGGATTACAATGAGGATTTCTTTGGAACAGATGGACTTGAAAAATTAAAAAAATGGTTGGCAGAAAATGAAAGTAGCTGTCCTAAGGTGGGCGACAGTGTTCGTTTAGGAGCTCCTTTGGTTAGACCCTCAAAAATTGTTTGCGTTGGTCTAAACTATGCAAAACATGCAGCTGAAAGCGGTATGGCAGTGCCTAAGGAGCCAGTATTGTTCTTTAAGGCTACTTCTGCCATAGTAGGACCTAATGATGATGTTATCATTCCAAAAGGAAGTGAGAAAACGGATTGGGAAGTAGAATTGGCAGTGGTAATCGGTAAAAAGGCATCATATGTTTCGGAAGAAAATGCATTAGATCATGTTGCCGGATATGTGCTGCACAACGACTACAGTGAGAGAGCCTTTCAAATAGAACGTGAAGGTCAATGGGTGAAGGGTAAAAGCTGCGACACATTTGCACCGGTTGGACCTTTCATAGCTACAAAAGATGAAATTAAAGATCCCAATAACCTGAACTTATGGTTAAAATTGAATGGGGAAAAGGTACAGGATAGTTCTACTTCAGATTTTATCTTCAATGTGCAAGAAGTAGTGAGTTATATTAGTCAGTTCATGACCCTATTGCCAGGGGATATTATTTCAACAGGGACTCCTTTTGGAGTGGGGCTTGGATTTAATCCACCTAAATACTTAAAAGCAGGAGATGTGGTAGAATTGGGAATCGAGGGACTTGGTAGTTCCAAGCAAACTGCAAAGGCCTATAGCGGGAAATAACATTCATGTAAATTAATTAACCGACCAACCAACCCAATAAGCATGTTTTCCAAATTCCATGTAATCATTTTGTGCCTTATAGCTAACTTGTATGTCTGTACTACGTATGGACAGGTGTTGGAGTGGACCGAGATTGAAAATGGAATTTGGAAAGCCAGTGTTGGGGATCCAGAGGATATTAGTTTGTTAAAGGCAGTTGATGTGCGGCCCAAGGAGGATGCACTTAGTAAATTGCCTTTAGCAAATTTTCCTTTTGAAAAGGATAAAATTAAAACCAAGGTCATCGATGGGAAGACATATTTGCAATTTCCTTTATCAAGGGAGGAGCAAATATATGGTTTGGGACTCAATTTCAAGACAGTACACCAGAGAGGCCGTATAATGCAATTGCATGTGGACCATTATGGTGGCAGGGATGATGGGCGTACCCATGCCCCGGTTCCTTTCTATGTTTCCTCAAAAGGGTACGGGGTTTTAATTGATGCCGCCAGATATATTACCGTTTATGCCGGGACAGGTGTCCGGGTTGATGCGGATGACAAACCCGTACTACATGATAGGAATACCGATCGGCAATGGCAGGCGCAACCTTATTCCGATGCCGTGGAGATTTTGGTACCTGCCAAGGGGACCGATGTTTATATTTATGGAGGTTCTACGCCTATGGAGGCTGTACAACGCTATAATTTATTTAACGGAGGTGGTTATATTCCTCCCAAATGGGGCCTTGGATTTACCCAAAGAGTTCCAACACTCTATAGTCAGTACGATATTATTAAGGAAGCCAAAGAATTTGAAGATCACGATTTTCCCTTAGATTTTATTGGTGTGGAGCCAGGTTGGCACAGCATGTCCTATCCCTGCACCTTTGAATGGGACAAAACACGGTTTCCAGATCCGAAAAAATTCAACAATGAACTGCTTGACCAAGGTATTCGTACCAATTTGTGGTTGAATCCTTATGTGTCCCCTATAGGTTCCTTATATCCTAAATTAAAAGGTCTCTCCGCTTCGCATACGGTTTGGAACGGAATAGTGCCCGATTTGATGCTTCAGGAAACCCGTGATATTTTTAAGGCACACTTTGTTGAAAATCATTTAAACATAGGGGTCAGCGGTTATAAAATAGATGAGGTTGATGGTTATGACTTTTGGGTGTGGCCAGATGTAGCTACATTTCCCTCTGGGTATAGTGGCGAACAAATGAGGCAGGTCTACGGCCTGCTGATCCAGGATATGACCGCTAAATGGTTCAAGGAAAGGAATCAGAGAACTTATGGTCTGGTAAGGGCTTCCAATGCTGGAGCCAGTTCATTGCCCTATGTGATTTACAACGATTATTACAGTCATAAGGATTTTATAACAGCCTTGGTAAATAGCAGTTTTATAGGAGTGTTATGGACTCCCGAGGTACGGGCTTCAAAAACGGCTGAAGAGTGGTTGCGTAGAATGCAATCCGTTTGCTTTTCACCCATGGCCATGCTGAATGCATGGGCGGATGGTACCAAACCTTGGTCCTTTCCCGAAGTCGAAGCTGCCGTTAGGGACGTGGCCAATTTAAGGATGCAGTTATTGCCGTATATCTATACCACCTTTTCCCAATATCATTTTGAAGGCTTGCCTCCATTTAGGGCCATGAATTTGGTAGATGGCTTTTCCTATGACCAGAAGGTAGCCGAAGGGGAATTGGACTCCACGGACAATCCTTATAAAGTTGCCATTAAAAGTGAAATTAAGGATCAATATATGATGGGCGATAATATTTTGGTGGCCCCAATGTTCGAAGGGGAAAAGGAGAGAAAGGTTATCCTGCCCAAAGGGAAGTGGTTCGATTTCTACGACGGTAAATTAGTAGGTGAAAATGAAGTGATTACAGTAGCTCCCGGTTTGGAAAAAATTCCATTGTTTGTAAGGGATGGCGGAATTGTTCCCATGAGACCTATTCAAAGACAGGCTCCTAGGAAGGGAGAAAAGGTAGACTTGATCATTCGTCATTATGGAATAAAGGATGGGGAGTTTACACTTTATGATGATGATGGCTTAAGCTTCGATTTTGAAAAGGGCCAATATTCAAAAGTCGGTATTCAAGTGAAAAGGGATAAAAAAGGAAACCTAAGAGGTACTATAGGCAGTCCGAAAAAAGGGAAGCCTTATGGCTACAACAAAAAAGTAATTTGGGAATTTAAAACGAAATAGAATCCTGTTCAAAAAGGGTTTGATATATAATATGGTTAGGAGGCTGCTACAATTTATACTATTTGGGTTATTTATAATCACAGAATCAGCTGGTGCTACCCTTCAGGACCCCATCAAAATTGCTTGCGTGGGGAACAGCATTACTTATGGTTCAGGTGTGGCCAATAAGGATAAAAATGCTTTTCCAGCACAATTGCAATCCATACTAGGCAATCCATATGAGGTAAAGAATTTTGGGGTTAGCGGGTGTACACTCTTAAAATTGGGAGACAAACCGTATTGGGAAACTGAAGCTTATTCAAATGCATTGAAATTTAATGCGGATATCGTTTTCATAAAATTGGGTACCAATGACAGTAAGTTGCAGAATCGTGTTCATATAGACCAATTTGAGGCGGATTATATTGAGTTGATCAATAGTTTTAGAAAAGAAAATAATAAGGCTCGGATTGTTCTATTGCTTCCAGTTCCTGCATTTACCACGGATACCACAGGAATTTGGAACAATGTTATCAAAAATAAGATTACTCCCCTTACCCGTTCGGTTGCCTATAAGACCAATTCGGAAGTATTAGATCTTTACCAGTTGTTTATAGATCAACCTGGTTTATTGCCGGATATGGTACATCCTTCTTCCTTAGGTGCAACGTTGATTGCAAAGCGGTTATATGAAACTGTGGTTCAAAAGGAAATTGTACCTATAGATTTTTCAAAATCCAATGATGTAAAGGTTTTGGAAACCTCAAATTTTTATGGTTATCCTCTTACTAATTTTGAATTTAAGGGTGCCTCATGCAAAATTGTACGGCCCAAGAAAGTGGCACCTGGAGCACCTTGGGTATTGCGGGCAAGATTTTGGGGACATGAGCCGCAAACTGATATCGCCTTGTTGGAAAGGGGATTTCATATTGCTTATTGCGATGTCGCCAATTTGTTTGGGGGTCCCGAAGCAATGAAGCGGTGGGATGAATTTTATAAACTAATGACCCAAACAGGACTATCAAAAAAGGTGGTTTTGGAAGGCATGAGTAGAGGTGGATTGATAATATATAATTGGGCCGATAAAAATCCTGAAAAAGTTGCCTGTGTCTATGCTGATGCCCCTGTATTGGATGGCAAGAGCTGGCCTGGAGGTTTGGGAAAGGGTATGGGGAGTAGCTCGGATTGGGAGGCATTTAAAAAGGTTTATTCACTCAAGACGGAAAAGGATATCCACAATTTTAAAGGGAATCCCATACACAAAATAAAAGCTATCGCTAAGGGAGGTTATCCCATGATGCACGTGTGTGGAGCAGCGGATGATGTAGTGCCCATTGATGAAAATACAAAGCTTTTTGAAACTGGAATCAACGCCCAAGGGGGCACAATAGAAGTGATTTATAAGGAAGGTATTGGGCATCATCCCCATAGTTTGGAGAACCCTAATCCGATTGTCGATTTTATCTTAAGGGCAACTGATCAAAAGTTGAATTTTGCAACAATACTGGCCCCTTCGGCAGAATATAGATCTGCCGCAGGGTGGAATGAAGGTAAAGATTGGTGGGCCCAGGCCAATGATATTGATTCCTTGTGCCTGGCATCAAAAGAAATTGATTTACTGCTTATTGGGAATTCCATTACCCAAGGTTGGGGTGGAAAAAGGCCTAATGTCACTTATGCCCCAGGTAAAGAAGCAGCAGATATTTATTTTAAGGATTTGAATTGGATCAGTGCTGGTATTTCAGGGGACCGATCTGAGCAGATTCTATATCGCTTAAATAATGGAAATTATGAAACTGCCCAGCCAAAGGTAGTTGTGCTGGCCATTGGTGTCAATAATTTTGGGGAAAATACAGCTGCGGAAATTACATCGGGTATACAAAAGGTATTAGAAGTAACCAAGGAAAAATTTCCCACTTCCACAAAAATAATGCTATTCGGTCCTTTACCCACTGGATTGGATCCAAATAGTGATAGAAGGGAAAAATACAATAAAATTCACTCTTTGATCAAGGGTTTTGGTGACGACAAGAATGTATTCTATCACAATGTAATTAGTGATTTTGCTGATGGAAAGGGGTTT
Organism: Arenibacter sp. F26102; assembly: GCF_023015865.1. GTDB lineage: Bacteria > Bacteroidota > Bacteroidia > Flavobacteriales > Flavobacteriaceae > Arenibacter. The sequence goes on from NZ_JALKBC010000001.1 coordinate 467,407, forward strand.
TTAAGAGCGGATCTATATTCCCAGGATGGTATTCATTTATTGCCGGAAGGGTATAAAATATGGGCAAAATATATCCAAGAACATATTAATCTAACTAAATAGTAAATTCATGAAAAAGATAACTCTTCTAGTACTTTGGATGTGGGTTGGGAATACTTATGGCGAAATTTGGCTTCCTTCCATTCTTTCGGATAATATGGTACTCCAACAAGAGTCGAACGTTACTATTTGGGGATGGACCACGGCTACCAGTGAAGAGATAACGGTTTACGGTACTTGGAACAATGAAAAAGTGACCACCAAAGCTTTTCAAGGGGTTTGGTCATTGCAATTGCCTACACCCAAGGCCGGAGGTACATACAGTGTACTTGTAGAAGGCCACGAGAAATTGGAGTTGAGGAATGTACTAATAGGGGAAGTATGGTTGGGTTCCGGACAAAGCAATATGCAATGGACCCCAAAACATGGTTTGGACAATGCGGAAGAGGAAATAAAAAACGCTGATTACCCGGAAATACGTTTCTTTCAGGTAGCGCAACAAATATCGGACAGCCCCCAGGACCAACTAAAGGGTAAATGGGAGGTTTGTACCCCTGAAACTATGGCTACGTTTAGTTCTGTAGCTTATTTTTTTGGCAGGGAATTGCATCAAAACTTGGGCATCCCTGTTGGTGTTATCAACTCCAGTTGGGGAGGAACGCCAGTGGAGGTATGGTTGAAAAAGGAATTGATTACTGAAGATGCACAATTAAAAGAAGCCTCGGAAAAACTGAACGAGGTTGCCTGGTGGCCCAGTAATCCGGGCTTGGCCTATAATGCCATGATTCACCCGATTACTAAATTCAATATCGCAGGTTGTATTTGGTACCAAGGGGAATCCAACAGGGTAGACCCGGTTTCCTATTATAAATCCTTTCCCTTGATGATCGAATCATGGAGGGAGGAATGGGGAAAGGATCTGCCATTCTTTTTTGTGCAGATAGCCCCATATAAATATGACGACCCAATGGACACGGATGCGGCACATGTAAGGGATGCGCAATTGTATACTATGCAAAATTTGGACAATACGGGTATGGTGGTTACCAATGATATTGGGAATTTGGAAAATATACACCCCACCAATAAGCAGGACGTTGGTCACCGTTTGGCACTTTGGGCCTTAGGTAAAACCTATGGAAAGGAAATGGTGGAATATTCAGGACCGGTGTATAGGTCGAAGAAAATTAAAAATAAAAAAATTGTCCTCAGTTTTGATTATGCCGAAAAGGGCTTAATGCAAAAGGGCACGGACTTACGCGAGTTTTTTATTGCTGGGGAAGATGGGGCGTTTTTTCCCGCCAAAGCCAAAATTAGGGGTAATACGGTAGAAGTGTCTTCCTCAAAGGTAAAAAAACCAGCAGCGGTTCGGTTTGCTTTTACCAATGGGGCATTGCCTAATCTATTTAATTCAGCTGGCTTACCGGCTTCCGCTTTTAGAACGGATGATTGGGAATTCAAATAATTTAAATCGCTTGGTTTTTAAACATGAAGAGACTAATTACCTCTTTATTAACTATGACGATTGCGACAAATTTTGCGCAGGCGCAATCACAGGACATTGAATTGCAAAATGAGCAAATGATGCAATGGTTATAAGACGCCAAATTTGGTATTTTTATTCATTGGAGCTTGTATTCCGTAAATGGAATAGATGAATCCTGGCCGTCATTGCGGTTATGCTGATTGGTAAGGTAGATATATCGCGAGGATGGTGCGGTAATAGTAAGTAATTAAGTCATTGTAAAAAATATAAGGATGAAAGGATATTTATTGGGGTGTTTCATAGTAGGACTTCTAAGCTTTGGCTGTAAGGACAAGGTAATGCCTAAAAATGTTGATGTACCCACCACCCCCAATATTGTACTTTTTTTCGTGGATGATATGGGCTGGCAGGACACTTCAGTTCCATTTTGGAGTGAAAGAACGCAGTATAATAATCTTTACCAAACCCCAAATATGGAGCGATTGGCAAAAGAGGGGATGAAATTTACCCAGGCATACAGCACTGCGGTATGTTCACCGACCAGGGTAAGTCTAATGACAGGCATGAATGCGGCCAGGCACAGGGTTACCAACTGGACATTGTACAAGGACAAATTACAGCCTATGGAAACGAACCACAAGACCCTTCAATTTCCAGAGTGGAACGTAAATGGGTTAAGTCCGGTTAAAGGTGTAGAAAAAGCGGTATATGCTACTCCCTTGCCTCAGGTATTGAAGGAGGCGGGCTATGTTACTATACATTCCGGAAAGGCTCATTTGGGGGCCATTGGTACCCCAGGGGAAGACCCATTGAAACTTGGTTTTGAAATAAATATAGCAGGCCATGCTGCCGGAGCTCCTGGAAGTTATTTGGGAACCGAAAATTTTGGGAATGGTCAGGAAGAAAGGAAAGTATGGGCTGTTCCTGGACTGGAAAAGTATCATGGCAAGGATATATTTTTAACGGAGGCCATAACCCAAGAGGCAAAATTGGCCATGGATTCCGCCTTGGAAAAAAACAAACCTTTCTTTTTGTATATGGCACATTATGCCGTTCATACCCCCATAATGGCAGATAGCAGATTTGTTCAGAAATATTATGACAAAGGTCTGGATTCCACAGAGGCCAAATACGCTGCTTTGGTAGAGGGAATGGACAAGAGTTTGGGTGATATTATGGACTATCTTGATAATAAAAAGATTTCGGACAATACTATTATCCTTTTTATGTCGGATAACGGCGGACTTAGTGCTGTGGCCAGGGGAGGGGAAAAACACACCCATAACAAACCTTTGAGCAGTGGAAAAGGTTCAGCCCATGAAGGCGGGATTAGAGAGCCAATGTTGGTAAAGTGGCCAGGGAAAATTAAACCTAATTCGGTAACCGAACAACAAGTTATTATTGAAGATTTCTATCCTACTATTTTGGAAATGGCAGGCGTAAAGAATTATGAAACGGTGCAAAAGGTAGACGGAATTAGTTTTCTGCCAACGCTTTCCGGGAACATTAGGGGTAATACTAGACTATTATTTTGGCATTATCCCAATGAATGGGGGCCATCCGGACCGGGAATCGGAGCTTCCAGTAGCACTAGGGTGGGCGACTGGAAATTTATATATTACTACATAGACGGAAGTATTGAGTTGTTCAATATCAAGGAGGATATTGGGGAAACCAGAAATTTGGTAAAAGAGCAGCCGGAAAAAGCAAGGGAGTTGGCCAAGATATTATCGGATTACTTAAGGAAAGTAAATGCCCAGATACCTTCCAGAAAAGATACAGGGGAGCAGATTGCCTATCCGGATGAGATAATAAATACTTACAAAAGCTAAAAGGAATATGAAGTTAAGATTGTTTGTACTTTGTTGCTTTTGTTTTGTTTCGGCTTTTGCCCAAAATGGGGAAGACGACTTATACTTATTCGATAACTTCGGAAGAGTGTCCGGTGACAACATTTTTAAAACGGACGGATACTTTAATTGGGGAAGTTCCATAATCAAGGAAAGGGATGGCAAATACCATCTATTTTATTCCCGCTGGAAAAAACAATACGGGTTTCATGGTTGGCTTACCCATTCGGAGATTGCCCATGCCACCAGTAAAAGTCCGGCCGGGCCATGGAAATACAAGGAAACAGTGCTCCGTGGCAGTGGTCAGGGTAACTGGGATGCCATAACAGCTCATAACCCGAAAATCAAATATTTTGAAGGTAAATATTATTTGTACTATATAGGGACCAATATGGGTGGAATGGATTATACCGATGGGGAATTGGTAGAAACCGCCAAAACAGGTTATACCCATCCCAATTGGAAAATATTACGTCCCAACCAGCGTACGGGGGTGGCGGTGTCAAATTCCTTGAACGGACCCTGGACGAGAATGGACAAACCTTTGGTGGAACCCTCTGGGCCCATTAGCACACTTACGGTTAATCCGGCTATTGACAAGGGCAAGGATGACAAGTATTATTTGATTATAAAAGGGGATAAGCCCTTCGAAAAAAGATTTATCAGGAACCAGGCGGTAGGGGTTTCGGAACATCCTGATGGCCCTTTTAAGATTCAGGAGAAACCGGTAATAGATTATATGGACACCGAAGATATGTCTATTTGGTACGATGAAAATCGAAATAGGTTCTACGGCGTTTTCCATGCCCATAATTATATTGGCTTGGTGACTTCGGTAAATGGAACCGACTGGGAAAAGGCCAATGAGTTTGTTCTTAAGAATAAAGAAATTTTATTGGAAGATGGTACGGTCATCGGGCCTGATAGAATGGAACGTCCCTTTGTTTATCATGAGAACGGCCAACCAAAAGTATTGTCAGTAGCGGTCAAGAAAGGGGAGGAATCCTATACCGTTTTTATACCCATTATTGAGAATGAACTCCCGGTCCCCAACAAGCGGCAATTGGCTTGGCAGGAGGCAGAGCTAGGCGTAGTGTTTCATTATGACCTGCATGTGTTTGATGGGGAAAAATATGGGCAGGGAAACAATAGAATCGATCCGGTAGAAGACTATCAAATGTTTAATCCTGAAAAATTGGACACCGATCAATGGGTAAAGGCGGCAAAGGATGCCGGCGCCAAATTTGCCATTTTAACGGCTACCCATGAGACCGGTTTTGCATTGTTTCAATCCAAAGTAAACCCATACAGCGTTAAAGCTTTAAATTGGAAAGATGGTAAAGGGGATGTGGTGGCAGATTTTGTGGCCTCATGCCGAAAGTATGGAATAAAACCAGGTATTTATCTTGGGATTAGATGGAATTCGTTTTTGGGGGTGCACGACTTTAAAGTAAATGGAGAGGGCAATTTTAAGAAGAATCGACAGAAATGGTATAATAGGACGGTAGAGGGAATGGTAAAGGAAATTTGTACCAATTATGGGGAATTGTTCGAAATTTGGTTCGATGGTGGTGCCGATCATCCAAAAAATGGTGCCCCGGACGTTTTGCCCATTGTAAGGCAGTACCAACCAAATTGTTTGTTCTATCATAACGGGCAATTGGCAGAAGCCAGATGGGGAGGATCAGAATCGGGAACAGTTGGGTTTCCCAATTGGTCAACCTTTCCATACAGGGCTACAGGAGCGGGAGAAAGTGCCAAGAAGAATATAGGGGAAAACAATTTTCAATTGCTGAAAGAAGGGGATGCCAAGGGTAAGTATTGGGTACCTGCCATGGCCGATGCCCCATTAAGGGGATATAACGGCCGACACGAATGGTTTTGGGAGCCTGGGGATGAGGACCATATATTTCCCTTGGATAATTTAATGGATATGTACTATAAATCGGTTGGAAGAAACGCCACTTTAATAATAGGCCTTACCCCTGACCCGGACGGACTAATTCCAGAAACGGATGTGCAACGCTTAAAGGAATGGGGAGATGAGATAAAAAGAAGATTTTCCACTCCTTTGGCCAGTACCAATGGGAAGGGAAATCGGTTGGAATTAAGATTGAAGGAACCCATGGAAGTAAACCATGTAATACTTCAGGAGGATATAGCAAAAGGAGAAAGAATTAGAAAGTATCAAATTGAAGCTTACGCGGGAGGTCACTGGATTACCTTGGCCAATGGGGAGAGCATAGGAAATAAAAGAATTGAGAAATTTGACACTATAAAATTAAGTAGATTACGAATAAAAATTATAGATTCGGACGGTTTAGCACAAATCAAGGATTTTAGTGCCTATTTCGTTGCAGAAAAGGACTTTAAATAAAGAAAAATGGATTTACAACTCAAGGATAAAGTAATTATGGTTACCGGAGGTTCCAAAGGAATCGGTCACGGAATAAGCGTACTATTGGCAGCTGAAGGTGCTATCCCAGTTATAATTGGGAGGGATAAAAAAAGTATGTTGGAGGTGGTTGCGGATATCGAAAGAAGTGGAGGAAAAGCCTCTTTTGCTTCGGCAGAACTTACCGATCCGGAACAATGTAGACTTGCCGTGGAAAGTACTGTTGAAAAATATGGAAAGATTGATGGTATAGTCAATAACGCTGGAATCAATGACGGGGTTGGACTGGAAAATGGGAATTATGAAGATTTTTTGAAATCTATTAACCGTAACCTTACCCACTATTATTTAATGGCCCACTATGCATTGCCAGAATTAAAGAAAACCCAGGGTGCCATTGTTAATATAGGTTCCAAGACCTCCGTAACCGGGCAGGGCGGAACATCGGGCTATGCCGCTGCCAATGGAGGGCGCAATGCCATTACAAGAGAATGGGCCGTGGAACTATTGCCATATAATATTAGGGTCAATGCGGTTATAGTAGCAGAATGCTACACCCCATTATACGATCGATGGATCAAAACTTTTGACAATCCAGAAGAAAAATTAAAGACTATAACCGATAAAATCCCATTGGGACAAAGAATGACAACGGCCGAGGAAATTGCCAGTACCGTTGCTTTTTTGCTTTCCAATAGATCTAGTCACACTACCGGGCAGTTGCTCTTTGTGGATGGGGGTTATACCCATTTGGACAGGTCAATTTCTTAAACGCTTAAATAAAATTAACAACAAGGTAAACCAGATAATAATCAATTAACAATAATCAACAATCCAATGAAAGACCAAAAACCACCAGTAGTATCCAAAAAGGTACTAATTCCATTTATTTTAATTACCTCCTTATTTGCACTTTGGGGGTTTGCCAATGCAGTTACCGATCCTATGGTGCAAGCCTTTAAAAAGGTATTGGAACTCTCCAATTCCCAAGCTGCTTGGGTACAAATGGCATTTTATGGAGGCTACTTCTGTATGGCTCTACCGGCCGCACTTTTTGTGCGTAAATATTCCTATAAAGTAGGCGTATTAATTGGTCTGGGCTTGTACGCAGGAGGGGCTTTATTATTTTATCCGGCTGCTATTACCGAGCAATTCTGGTTCTTTTGTTTGGGGCTTTACGTCCTTACCTTTGGGTTGGCCTTTTTGGAAACTACTGCCAATCCGTATATTTTGGCCATGGGAGCTCCCGAAACGGCTACACAACGCCTAAATTTGGCCCAAGCCTTCAATCCTGTGGGATTATTGCTAGGACTATTGGTGGCGCAGCAATTTGTTCTTAAAAAATTACAGTCAGATGATATAGCGGATTATTCTGCTTTGGAAGAGGCTAAAAAAGCCTTGATCAGGACTACGGATTTAATGGTGATTAGGGACCCCTATGTTATTTTGGGATTGGTAATTTTAGCCGTTTTTGTTTTAATTGTGATTAGTAAAATGCCACAAGCCAAGGATGAAGGAGGAATCCCTAGTTTGGGAGATACTTTTAGCGGATTGTTCAAGAATCAAAAATATGTACTGGGCGTAGTGGCTCAAATATTTTATGTGGGTGCCCAGATTATGTGCTGGACTTATATTTATCAGTACGCCGAGGCCATAGGAATGTCTAGCGAGGATGCAGCCACTTACCAATTTGTGGCCTTTATCCTGTTCTTGGTGGGTAGGGCCATTGGAACCTATATGTTACGATTCATGAGTCCCGGAAAACTATTGATGTACTTTGCCATTTTTGCAACTCTGTGCTGTTTGGGAACCATTTATATTGAGGGTATAATAGGCTTGTACTTTTTGGTGGGGATTACATTTTTTATGTCCCTAATGTTCCCTACTATTTATGGAATTGCGCTTAACGGACTTAATGAGGAGGAATCCAAAATTGGTGCAGCAGGTCTGGTAATGGCCATTGTAGGAGGGGCTTTAATGCCTAAATTACAGGGAATGATCATTGATGAAGGAGGTAACGCAGTAAACGACATCCGTATTATGGGGGTTACCGAGGTGAATTTTTCCTTTATCCTTCCAACTCTTTGTTTTGTTTATATTGCATGGTACGGATTACGGGTGTTTAAAAAATATGAGCTGGCAGTTTAAGCTAAAGTATTTGGCTTATATGTGTCTCTAGTTAATAAGTGACTAAAAATAAAAGATATGAAAAGATATTGTTTAGCATTAGATCTTAAGGATGATCCGGAGTTGATCAAGGCCTATGACGATTACCACAAGGATGTTTGGCCAGAGATTCTTCAAAGCCTTAGGGAATCCGGTATAAAGGATATGGAAATTTACCGGGTGGAGACCAGGATGTTTATGATTATCGATGCCGATGAAAGCTTTTCCTTTGAAAAAAAGGCAAAAATCGATGCTAAGTACCCAGAAAATGAGAAATGGGAGGAAATAATGGGGAAATTTCAACAATCATTGCCTTTTGCAAAACCGGGAGAGAAATGGGTACTTATGGAGAAGGTTTTTAAACTATAGACCTGGATAAAGAAAATAAAGATCATAGGATGGTACGTAAAGTTTACTTTTTGGAGTTTAAGAATATTGTTGGAACAGTCCTGCTCTGTTGTTTCCTATGTCTTGTAAGTTGTAAAACTAAAAATGAGCAGGGAGCAAATGTTGTAGGGGTAGAAAAGGAGGGTTATGCCAAAGGTACCTTTGGGTATGACAGGGAGTTTTTGATGGAGCATTATAAAGACTTGGTACTTTTGGAAAATGGGGAGTCGAGCATATTGATTTCTCCTGAACTTCAAGGTCGCGTTATGACTAGTACGGCCAAGGGAAATGAGGGAAAAAGCTTTGGTTGGATCAATCATGATCTAATTACATCTGGAGAAATAAACGAGCATTTTAATCCAACAGGTGGTGAAGAACGCTTTTGGTTGGGACCGGAAGGAGGGCAGAACTCCATATTTTTTGAAAAAGATACCAAGTTTGAATTTGATAATTGGTATGTCCCCAAGGAATTGGATATCGAAGCCTTTAATTTTGTGGATAGTAATGAAAATCAGGCCTTTTTTGAAAGGGAAATGAAACTGGTGAATTATACCGGGACGACTTTTGAGTTAAAGGTTCAAAGGAATATTAAACTTTTGGATAAGGAAGATGCCTCCGAAATTCTTGGACTCCTAATTCCAGAAAAAGTTAGTATGGTAGGTTTTGCTTCAGAAAATAGTATAACCAATTTAGGCTCTGAAAGATGGGACAAGAAAACGGGCCTTCTCTCTATTTGGATTTTGAGCATGTTCAATTCCTCGGATGAAACCACTATAATTGTTCCCTTTAAGAAAGGCGATGTAGAGCATTTAGGCAACAAGGTCACGGACGATTATTTTGGGAAGATTCCAAAAGAACGACTTCAGGTCCATGACAGTGTTTTGTTTTTCAAGGCGGATGGAAAGGAACGTGGGAAGATTGGTATTTCCCCTCAAAGGGCACTGCCGGTATTGGGAAGTTATGATGCTAAGAACAAAGTGCTTACGATTGCAAAATTCAGCCTTCCGGAAGGAGTCAGGGATTATGTTAATTCCCAGTGGGAGTTACAGGAATTTCCCTATTCCGGTGATGCAGTAAACGCATATAACGATGGCCCGCTTGAAGATGGCGGACAGTTGGGTCCCTTCTATGAATTGGAAAGTTCGTCCCCTGCACTGGACCTTAAATCCGACGAAAAAAGTACCCATGTACATCAAACTTTTCATTTTGTAGGGGATGATGGTGATTTGGAAAAACTGGCTAGAGATATATTGGGAGTTTCACTCAAAGGAATAGCTGAGCAACAATAAATACATAAGGCCCCCAGCCAACAGGTTTTTAATAAGTTGGTGAAGGTTTGAGAGTGCATAAGAGAGTAATATTTAAGAACAAATGCAGATTAAATGCCATGGAGAATAAAAAAGAAATAAAGATCAATACTAAATATCCTTCCGTTGTTGATCTAAGAAACAAAGCAAAAAAAAGGATTCCGCAGTTTGCTTTTGAGTATCTGGATGGGGGTTGTAACGAAGATGTAAACCTACATAAGAATACGGCTGAAATACGCGATATAGAGCTACTGCCTTATTACCTTAGTAAACATACAGGTTCCAGTATGAAGACCGAGCTCTTTGGACACGTCTACGACGCACCTTTTGGAATTGCTCCCGTTGGCCTACAAGGGCTTATGTGGCCCAACGCTCCAGAAATTTTGGCAAAATCGGCCTTTGAGCATAATATCCCGTTCATTTTAAGTACGGTGACAACCAGTAGTATTGAACGTATTAGTGAGATTACAGAGGGTAAGGCCTGGTTTCAGCTTTATCACCCTACCGAGGACAGTGTAAGGAACGATATTATTAAAAGGGCGGAAGCGGCAGAATGTCCAGTATTGGTTATTTTGTGCGATGTGCCCACCTTTGGTTTTCGTCCAAGGGATATTAGAAACGGCTTGGCTATGCCTCCCAAAATGTCCGTAAAGAATATACTTCAGGTACTTGGTAAACCAAGTTGGGCATTTAATACTTTGAAACATGGACAGCCCAATTTCGAAACCCTTAGACCTTATATGCCAAAAGGATTGGATTTGGCACAATTAGGGAAATTCATGGACCAGACCTTTTCAGGTAGGTTGAATGAGGAGAAGATCAAACCTATCAGGGATATGTGGAAGGGCAAATTGGTAATCAAAGGGGTTGCCAACGAAGCCGACGCTGAAAGCGCCATTAAATTGGGATTGGATGGTATAATTGTTTCCAATCATGGCGGTAGACAGTTGGATGCCGGGGAATCTACCATCAAACCTTTGACAAGAATCGCTGAGAAATACGGAAAGCAAATAAAGGTAATGATGGATAGTGGCTTAAGGGGAGGACCGGATATTGCCAGGACTATGGCCAGTGGGGCCGAATTTACCTTTATGGGGCGGTCATTTATGTATGGAGTTGCAGCATTGGGAGCCCAAGGGGGGGACCATACCATATCACTTTTAAAAACAGAATTACAACAGGTAATGGAACAAATATGTTGTGAAGAGGTTAAGGATTTTCCAAACCATCTGATTTAAAGGATACAGGCTTAAAGCAAAATTTACACTGATTACTTTAAGTTCGCCATTAGAACCCAATATATGGACTCATGGAAAGTCGGATCGAAGATATTTTTATTTTTGATCCGGCTTATTCTGTTTTTAAGGAGCTGGATTCCAGTTGGGTCTCAAAGGAAATTTGTTGAATGGCCTGTGTTGGGTCCTCTATCTGTCCTACAAGGATTCTCAATGCCTTTTCTCCAATTTTCTTTATAGGTTGATGTAGATAGGGGATTGGATCTTCCAGGAAATTGTATGATGAATTTTGATCGAATACAACGACATTTATTTTCTTAAGTATCTTCCTGTCCAAGCCCAACATTTGCGTCAGCCCCTCTTCTGCCAAGGTGTTGGTATGAAAATAGATGGCATCCACTCCGGCATCCTGTACCAATTCTTTTACCACCCTTTTCATTTCCGTTTTTAAGGACCTGTGATCAATTTTTTTTATGAATTGTGTATTCTCTTGTAGTCCAGCTTGTTTAAGGGCTTCTAGATATCCTAGATGCCTTTTTTCATAATGGTGTAGAGTAGATTCGTAAAGTACGGCTCCAATTTTCTTGTTTCCTTTTCCCAACAAATAATTGGTGGCCTGCATGGAGGCCTTAAAATTGTCTACAGTAACGTAATTGGTATTAAGATCATCAAAGAACCTGTCGATCAACACAAAGGGAATGTCCTCTTTGGTAAGTTCGGCAATAATATCCTTGGAGCCCTCTGGTGCTGCAATAATAAAACCATCGACTTGCCTCATTCTAAGAAAATCCAAAACCTTATTGAATTTCTCCACCTTTTCGTCCGAGGATCCGAAGATAACCGTATAGTCCTGCGAAAATGCCTCATCTTCTATAGTTCTAGCCAAGTGAGAGAAGAACGGGTTTGAAATATCCGCAACAATAACACCAATAGATCTTGTCTTATTGGTCTTAAGGCTTCTTGCATTCCAATTGGGATGATAGTTAAGTTCCTTTGCAACCTGTCTTATCTTTTTGGCAGTTTTTTCGGATACCCTATTTTCCTTTCCTTTATTGCTTAATACGTACGAAACCAAGGGTATGGAAACACCCACAATTTTTGCGATATCCTTTAATGATGTTTTTGGTTTCATGTATATTTTGGATTAAAATTACTATGTTGGCGGGAGCCTTGATTGTAACTTGTTTGTAATCTGTGAGTTAAAGATTTTTAGGGTAGATGTTACCCAGTTGTCAAAATTACAAAATTCTTGCCAAAATTCATTGATGGTCTAAATCTCGGGACGTAATGTCAAAATCCTTACCTTCCTATCCCATCCATACTTTTAAAATCAACTACCTATCTACTTAATGTTCATAGATGACATCAGTCTTTTTATTAAATATGGATATAAGGAAGCCAACAATAAAGATGGCCGCAGTTCCAAATACGATAGTTAGATAAGTATGGAAGGAGGCGCCAACGGAATCCTCTCCGAAAATAGTGCTGGACAGGCTCATCCAAATAATAATCAATATTCCCACCAATACCCCAAAAAGGGCACCTTTAATATTTTTGGTTTTGGAGAACAGTCCTAAAAGTAAAAGCCCCAACATACCACCACTAAAAATGGAGGAAAGTTTCCACCAAGCATCAAGGGCACTTTTTACGTTTATCATGGCTATGGCAATAACGATTCCAATAACACTTATGATTGCCGATGAAATATAAAGTACCCGCATTCCTTCTTTATCGGAGGCGGTCTTTTTAAAATATTTGTTGTAGTAATCCGTAAGAAAAACGGTAGCGGAACTGTTAAAACTTGTTGAAATGGTGCTCATTCCTGCCGCAAAGATAGAAGCGATCATAAGTCCAGTAATCCCTGCAGGGAGGGCGTTAACTATAAAATAAGGGAATATACTGTCGCCTTTATTTATATCCTGCAGCTCTACCGGTAGGGTTGCCGCTGAATGGTAATAGGCAAAAAGCGAGGTGCCTATAAAAAGAAATACAGCAGAAATGGGCAGGTAGATCAATCCCCCTATCAATGCAGATTTTTGGGCTTCCTTGTCGGATTTAGAAGCCATATATCGCTGAACATAATTCTGGTCTATACCATAATTTTGTAAATTGATGAATACACCGTAGACTAAGACTACCCAGAAAGTAGGTTCGGACAAGCTAAGGCTGAAACTACCAAGTCCAAATTTATCATTTTGGGCTGCAATGTCGAAAACTTGTCCAGGACCTTCGGGCATATTGAAGAGAATAAAGCCAACACAGACCAGGGCCCCAACGATTAGAATTATGCCCTGAATGGCATCCGTCCATAAAACCGCTGTAATTCCGCCCAACATGGAGTATATGGATACTACCAAACCGGTAAATATTATTATGGTTACCATATCCCACCCAACTATTGCATTTAGGGTCAGAGCCAAAAGATAGAGTATGGTTCCAATACGCATTAACTGGGTTAATAGGTAACAAAGGGACACATAGATTCTAGCCCAGGCGCCAAAACGTTGTTCCATATACGTATAGGCCGATGGACTATTTATTTTTCTGTACAACGGAACAAAATATTTTACCGCAATCAAGGAAGCAATAGGAAGCGAAAGGCTAAATGCCAGTGCGTTCCAATTGGATTGATAGGCGTTCCCCGGAAGGGCAAGGTAACTTATACTACTAACGAAGGTTGCAAAAATGGACATGGTAACTACCCAGCCCGGGATGTCGTTATTGCCCATGGTATAGGACGAGGACGTTCTACTCTTTTTAAAAAATGAGCCTCCGAAAAGGGCTATTCCCCCTATGTAAATGAAGAATACAATTAAATCTAAACTGTTCATTGTAATTGGCTATTTAGCTATTGTGGTAAATTTTTTAAAAGTAGGACATTCACGTTACTTAAATGATGGCTAATTGTAAAATCCTGAATTTTATTATATCGTCAAAGCCATTTAATGATAAGACGATCTGCTGGATATAAGTATACGCCACATTATTTGCTTTATCGATTAAGCAATGATAATTAATTATTTCATAATATCAAAAGAAAGAGGGTTTATTTTGAAAGAATGTTAGTAATGGAGCTCAATTTTAACTTACTGCACAATATTGGGCCATGATTCACATTATCCAAATCCGAAATCATAAATTTTACCACTTCTATTTTTTGTTTGGCCTCTCTAGCAAAGGCTACCAGTAAATGTCCATCGTGCTTTAATCCATGTGGGTAATCTAATTGTCTTCCTCCCATTAGATATCCCAGTGAGGTAATGGCCGTGCCCAAAGTCCAATATACCTAATCATCGGTATAGATGAACAGTATATTTGGCGCTTTAGACTGTGCATTTAAAGCGAAACAACAAACACATAAAATTATCTGAATGTATTTCCCTATTGTACCTTTACATAATGTCATAAAACAATAGATTATAAATGTTTTCTGAATTTCTTAATGCGATGAAAAGTCAGGAAATTTGCATCATGATTATTATGAGCCCCACCAACTCCGTCATCGTAGGCTGTTCTAGAAAGAAATAGGATATCGTTTCCTTTTACCATCCAATCAACATATTGAAACCCATGATTTGATACATCTGGATGCTGTAAAATCACCTTTCTTTGATTCCATTGGACTAAATCCGGGGAAGAAAATAATGCCAAGGTATTTCTAATCTTGGCAGGATTTGTGCCTTCATTATCCTTTTTTATCTGTTCAGGGATTACATTGGCTAATGTCCAATAAAGTCCAGAAGGCTCATCGTATTTGATGATAAATTTTTTGCTGCCTCCTGGGAAATCCTTAAAGCCAGTATTGAAATCAAAAGAAGCATTTTTACCATCAGCACTAATTTTAACAAATGCTGCTTTTTCCTCTAATGTAGAGCGATCATCAACACGCAATATATCCCACATCTGTCCATCCTTATCTACGACAGCATTGCCTTCTAACCAGCCGCCAAAATTTCCATCAAGGTAAGTTGGGTCAAAGTATAGAATGTTACTGGACGTCCAACTATCGGCATTCAACAAATCGGAATCTATAGGAGCTGAAAGCATAAATGCGCCATATCTTTTTCCCCATTTTTTAATTGGGCCCATGGCACTTTCCATAGCTCTCCAAATTCTGCCATTATACGTAAGAATTGCCATAGGTGCACAATGATATTCCCCTTCTAAGATTAAACCATTTTTAGCATTGCTTGGGGTGGTCCAGGTGTTCCCTCCATCTTCTGAAAGTCTAACAAGCGTATTTCCATGATGTTTGTCGGTGCCTAAAAACCAAAGCTTTCCTTGATTGACAAAAAGCTTAGACCAAAATGCGCCATCAATCTCAGCTATCTGACTCCAGGATTTACCTTTATTTTTAGACGTGTAAATTTTGGAAGTTGCTTTCACATGTTCATTGGATTCAGGACCAAAAAAATCATGGGAAGCAACATAATTTCCATTTGGTAGAATCGCCAAGCTAGGGGAGCCAATATATTTACCTGAAGATGCAGGGCTATATGCCACGACTGTCCCTGGCACTTTTGAATCGTCGTATAGCTGGGCAGTTAAGGAAACACTGCTAATAAGGTAAATTAGAATTAATGTGATTTTTTTCATTTTGGTTAATTGTTAAAAGTGTTTATAATGGAAATTTTCTTGTTATAAGAGCGGACCTTGTAGGCGAGCATAAATGAGGTGAATAATAGGTGTTGTTCTTAACTCACCCAATATTTGGTATATATAATGGGTTAAAGCCAAGGAATGGGCATTGATGTTTTTGCGCCAAGTCATCTGCAAGAATAAATACGACATTCAATTTTTCATCTTGAGCCATAATAAAAATTTAAAACAAACAGCCCAAAATAGTATTGCCAATATTCCTCATTTTAAATAGTTTTTTTAATGTTGTCCTAGAACGTATTTATTTTTTTTCACATAGGTATATTACAATCAATTTTAATGTTTATTTCATCTTCATGTTGCCCAAATCCGAAATCTTAACTTTTACTACTTCTATTTTTTGTTTGGCATCCCCAGCAAAGGCTATTAATAAATATCCATTGTGTTCCAATACATGAGGGTAATCTATGTGTCTTCCTCCTACCAGATAGCCCATTTTGGTAAAGACCATCCCATCATTACTAATGGCCAAGGTTAAAGGGTCGCGTTTTTTGTAATTGGAATTGGAGACCAGCACATATCTTCCATCCTGTAATCGCAGGCCATGAAATTTGGACCTTGCGTCCGGAAAGTTGGTTTGCACCGGTGGACTCCAGGTACGGCCATTGTCCGTTGAAAAGGAACGATACAAATATCCGCTTTTGCGATTGTCCCGAAATAGCGCCATCAGGTTTTTATTATCGGGCAAGATCCACCAATAGGGTTCCTCCGCTTCCAGTTGCGTACTTGTTCCAAAAACGGGATAAACTTCCCATTGATCAAACCGCTCTTCTGCACCCACCATAAAATCGACACCCTTTTCAACATAGTCAAAAGACCTTCTCGACATTAACCACTCTCCAGTAGGTAATTTCTTGGGCGGAAAATTATTAATTGCATTTTCCATAACTAGGCCATGGTATTCCCATGATTCGGATTCCTTGTTCCATTTAAAGGCATGGAGGGCCAGCGCCGGACCAAAAAAGCCTTTAGCCTCGTCCAATGAGGCCAATGCCAAAAATTCACCTTTGTATTCCCAAAAGCCTCTCGAGATCCACCTGAGCCCCTGATTTGTTCTAGTGTTGTAATTGGGCGATTCCGGGCCAGAGCCTTCAGGATATGTGGTTAGGAATTTTGGTTTGTCCCAGTGCAAACCATCGGTGCTGGTGGAATATTTAACTACCTGACCCACTCTATCTTCAACCCCGGGACCATCGCTCCACATTATCCAATAACGATTGTCATGGTAGGCCAAATAATTGTGTTGGTTAACACCATCTGGGGTAACATCGCTTACTACAGCATGCTCGACTGGGATTTTAGGAATTTTATCAAAATCTATCTTATGCGGATCATGGAGCCAATCTCCTTCTAGCATCAATTTAGATATGGGATTGGAAACCGGATTCGGATAATCTACGGTTTTATCCTCTTTACATCCAGAGAAAGCAAGTGGAATAAGCAACATCAAAAACGAGACAACAACGGACTGCAACTTCTTAAATATTTTATATTTCTCCATGCTTATCTTTTGGATGTCATAAGTGTTCTCTAGTACAAATATTTTATCAGTTGTCCTTTGGACCAATTACTAATTACAGACTACAACTGCTTAGGGTCTATGACTACATGTTTTACGGACTGCCTTACGTAGGTGTAGGTAATATGAACCAAGCCATCTGCTGATTGAATAATGGCAGGGTAGGAATATCCCGATTCGGCCGGTACATTTTCCAAGGTCATGACGGGCTTCCAGTTGATGCCGTCATCGGATATGGCCAGATTAATCATATTTCTGCCCTTTGGCTCTTCCCCCTCTTTTGTGGTGTGATTATAAATAAGTAACTGCCTATTGTCTTTAAGGGTCACAGCATCTGTTCCCGAGTTGGGGTTTGGAAGTTCGGTAGCGGTCATTTTGCTCCATGTACGGCCTTGATCCTCGGACCAACTCTGAGAGATTACATTTTGTCTCGTTCTGCACAGAACTTGCATTTTACCATTGGGATAGGTAAGTATACTGGGCTGAATGGCATCAAATTCCTTTCCGTCGTTAATTGGGCCTACAACTTCCCAAGTCCGGCCATTGTCCTTACTTATTTCAAAATGTACCATCCAATCCACATCCCCATCTTCCAATTTATATTCGGTACTAGTGGGTGATATTATGGTTCCATCGGCCAATTGGATGGGCTTGTTTTTTACAGGTCCCAACAAGTGTCCAATTTTCTCGTCGGTTCCCATTTTTTCTGGTTTGGACCATGTTATTCCCCCATCTGGAGAAGTCATCAACATTCCCCACCACGTTCTAGGGTCAGGTCCTTCTTTATAGAACAACAACAGCGGACCCTCTGCCGGCTGAAATAGTACTGGATTCCAGAGGGGGTAACGCAGAGTGTCATTTTGCACACCATTGACCACTTCTTCTGGCCATGTCCATTTGCCATCTACCATTCGGGATACCCTAATACCAACATCTGGATTTTTTTCATGGGTGCCTGCAAAAAATGCACTTACAAGCCCAGTGGGCGTTTCCACTATGGTGGAGGCATGACATTCCGGTGTAGGTTTGTTATCCAATGGGTATATCAATTCCCCACTTAGGTAGGCGCCTTGCCCTGGTTGGGACAATGGGGGCAAAGTGAAATTACCTGTAATATCGTTGCCGCTTTTAAGCTCTTCTGTTGTTGCCGTTTTCTCCGTTTTGCTCTTGCAGGAGAAAATGATTAAAGTCAGTACTGTTAGAAAATAGTGAATACTTTTCATGGTGATTTTAGTTTTATCTATTTTACGATCAATAATTGGGAACTTTTATCAGGTTTTATGTTTATAATAATGAACTTTAATCTTCAATGGATGGAGGGTTCCAAATGGAAGCTGCAATATAGCGCTCCGGACCGGTGTTCTTGTCCATAAAATAATAAAGGGCGACTATTTTTCCGTCTGCCCGTTGCACTACTCTGGGGTATCCAAGATCTTTTCCGGAACCGTCATCGCGCAGTACATAATCCTTGCTCCATGTACGTCCATTGTCATTGCTTAATTTTGCCCTGATCTCACTTTTGTCTCGGTTGTTTTTGATATCCTCCTCCAATGCCCTGTAACCATAGATCAAACATATTCTTCCGTCTTTCATCTTTACCATGGCAGGGGGATTGCCCTGTCCGCAATTCTCCACTGGGTTGGGCAGGGGGTTCCAAGTTAGTCCATTATCCTGGGATAGGTAGGCATCAATAAATCGGTCTGATTCTTCCCTTCTTCGAGTGGTTACCAATATTTCTTTATCGGATATTCTTACTGACGCTGGCATTATGGAAAATCCATCTGGTTCAGGTCCGATCCATGAAACGAAGTCCCAGTTTTTGCCACCGTCAGTAGTTTTAACGCACATTACACGACCCTCTTTTCCATTGGCTTTGGCAGCAGTAAGAAATAGCATACACTCATTTTTACCATCAATAATATAGTCGGTTCGAGCTCCAATTCCAGGTGTATTAAAATTGGGCAAGTTATAGGGACCTTCCCAATCGCGTCCCCTGTCGTAGGAATACCAAATGCGTGATTCTGCCCCATTATGATCTGTCATACGTACCGTAAAAGCCAGATTGGGGTCAGTAAAATCTATTTGTTCGGCAGGAATTGGTTCAGGTGCTTTTATGTCTTTTCTCATAAGACCATGATAACTGCCGTTATCGGGAACTACGAGATTACCGTCTACCGCTCCAGGATCTTCGAGAGTCCAGTTCTCCCCACCATCAAGACTTCGGGCCAGAACGTGAAGCTCTGGATTTTCTTTGTCAAAATTATGCCGATCGGGTCCCAAATCCTTGTAGTGTCCCTTGGAAAAACCTACTAAAATTTCATTTCCCCAATTCCATACCCCATGGTTGGCCGGCCAGCCTCCGAACATGCCCGGCTCATAATATACTTTTACATGCTTAACGTTGTCCTGCTCCCCTTGACCATAGAAATTAGTAGTAAAGAACAGTGATATTAGCATTGTTATCCAAGTGAATTTTATTTTCATAACGTATATTATTTGTTGACGGGGGTTTGAAATTTGATTCATCAATGTTTATAATATGGATACTATTTTACCCTTAATGATTTCTTTCAACGTGAATCCGATTTAAAATAAAATTTCTCTGGTCTCGAAGTCACTTATATATGTTCATTTTCTTTGCTCGCCCAAAGAAAACGAACCAAAAGAAAAGGCGCCTAAACCAAGGAATTTTTTCGACAACTAGGTCGAAAAACTGTATACGAAACTCCGCGTCGTCCCTTATTGGGACTCCTGATCTCGGAGCTTTCGTATACTATTCTGCGGTTAAGGATTTCTGGCTGCGCCGCTTTTCATTCTATATTATTATTCATAATTACATAATTTACAACTATTTAGGTTTTTATTATGCGCCCTAAAATCAATGTTTTGAAATAATGTCATTTTAGCCGCTTGAAAATTATTTCCTTTACTAATTTCGACTGAACAACGGTAGTCACTTCGACAGAGTCCCTTTTAGGGACGACGAGAAGTCGCAAATACTTATCGGGAGCTAGATGTGCGATTTCTCATATTCATTCGAAATGACGACCTAGAAACCTTCAACTATCACTCTACAATTGTCGTCTTTATTATGTACCCCAAAATCAAATTTTTGAAAAATGTCATTTTAGTCGCTTGAAAAGTAAAATTTCTCAGGTCTCGACCTCATAGCATTACTTTAAACAATTGATTAACAATTAGAAATCAATCAAACTCACATTTTCAATTAATAGAGTGGGCCGTAATTCTCACATGCCCTGTAATCAGCGGCTTCTTGATCCATTCCAAAAGAAGCCCAATCCTTGGGTCTAAATATTCTTTCGGGTTCAACATTATGCATATTTACAGGAATCCTAAGCATGGAACAAAGTGTTATTATTTCGTCCCCAAAATGACCATAACTGAAAGCTCCATGGTTTGCTCCCCAATTATTCATAACACTGTAGACATCCTTAAATGCTTGATCCTGATTCAATCTAGGTGCAAACCAAGTAGTGGGCCAAGTAGGATTGGTTCTCTCATCCAAAGTTTTATGTACTTCTTCAGGTAGTTCTACCGTCCATCCTTCAACTATTTGCATTACAGGCCCCAATCCTTTAACCACGTTTATTCTGCACATGGTCACTGGCATTTCGCCTTTGGTGACAAAATGGGAGGAGTATCCTCCTCCTCCAAAATATTCGTACATAGCCGGTGGCCAGTCCGTGGCTTCCAGGCATTTTGTAGCTTCCGATTCGGAAATTTCCCAGAACGGTTTCATAGCTGGTTTCCCATTTATTTGCTGTTGTCCAGTACCATCCAACGTTGATGAACCGGAATTGATCAAGTGGATTATACCATTGGCTGCCTTGCCCTGGAGCTTATGACCAGTGACCCTTTCTATGGACGCCGGACTCCAAAAGGTTCTTACATCGGAGAACATCTGCGCTTGGTTGGTCAATAGGTAACCAAATAGCATGGAAATGCCATTAAGGCTGTCATTTTCAGTGGCCATCATATAGGGAGGACGGATTCCACCCCAATCGAAGGAAGAGTTTAGGATGGCTTCCATAAAATCCCCATTGGGCATATAATCGTTCCATTGTCGTTGACCTTGGAATCCTGCTGCAATGGCCCCGTGTCCTAGAGCTTCCTCTCCAAAGCCCAATTCGGCCAATTTCGGATTACCTATCATTAAATCCCTGGAAATCAATGTCATTTTAACAACGGTTTCCCATTCTTCATCCATACGTTCCCTGGATTTCTGTAGGTCTTTGGCATTGTAATTTTTACCTTCCTTACAGTTCTCCTTGGTCCATTTTAATGCTTTTTCAAATTCTTCCGGATCAAATATTCCGTGCTGCATCCTACGATTTACTTCGCTCATATCCACATATTCGTTGCGCATTCCCAGGTAATCCTGAAAAAAGCTCTCATTGACGATTGAACCAGCTATCCCCATGGAAACAGAACCTATTGATAGGTACGATTTACCGTTCATCATGGCTACAGCAAGGCCCGCTTTGGTAAATTGTAACAACAGTTTTTGAACATCTTCTGGGATGTTCTCGTCATCGCTATCCTGAACTTCCTTGCCATAGATACTGAAGGCTGGTACCCCCTTTTGTGCATGTCCGGCCAAGGCGGCCGCCAAGTATACGGCCCCTGGCCTTTCCGTACCGTTAAATCCCCAAATTGCTTTTGGGCGAGTGGGGTTCATATCTATGGTTTCCGTTCCGTAACACCAGCATGACGTTACTGTGATAGAAAGTCCTACCCCTTCTCTAAGAAATTTTTCCTCACATTTTTGTGCTTCCGGCACACGTCCAATGGTGGTGTCCGCAATTACACATTCTACTTTTGTTCCGTTATAGTTCCTAAGGTTGGTGGAAAGAAAATCGGCGACTCGTTGTGCCATGGCCATGGTGGTCTGCTCCAAAGATTCCCTAATGCCGCCCAAACGGGCATCGATTACCGGTCTTATTCCTACTTTTGGGATTGCTCCTAAATGGTTGTGCTTGTTTTGCATTGCTGAATTTTTATGTCGATTAATATTTTCTATTTTAATTTTCTGCTTTTTACTAGATGTATTAGTGGTCTGGGCATGACCTTAAGATTCTTTCAATTGTTGGGCTTCTACGAAGTCTGCCAATGTTGAGTATTGGGTATACAGGGTTTTATATTTTTCTACATTTTCGGCTATAGG
The DNA here is from genome assembly GCF_023015865.1 of Arenibacter sp. F26102. Taxonomy (GTDB): domain Bacteria; phylum Bacteroidota; class Bacteroidia; order Flavobacteriales; family Flavobacteriaceae; genus Arenibacter. The sequence goes on from NZ_JALKBC010000001.1 coordinate 489,635, forward strand.
GTAGTATTCTTTTTGAAATCCGCTTCCCATGGCATCTTGGGCGTCCATGATGGAATCGTAGAGACCGGCGACCACTGCTGCTGCCATGGCGGCGCCTAGAGCACAGGTTTGTTCAGATTTAATGATCCTAATAGGGAAGTTTAGGACATCCGCTAATATTTGCATCACGAATTCTGATTTTTGGGCGACGCCGCCAATGGCAATTACACCATCTATCCGAACACCTTCTTCCTGGAATTGTTCAATTATTTTTTTGGAGCCAAAGGCGGTGGCCTCGACCAATGCCCTAAATATATTGGGAGCAGTCGTGCCCAATGTTAGGCCTTGAAGTGCTCCTTTAAGATTTTGATTGGAATTTGGTGTTCTTCGACCATTCATCCAGTCCAATGCGATTATTCCCGACTCTTTGATTTCTATTTTGCTAGCGGCCAGAGAAAGCTCCGAAAGAATCCCCTCTGCCATTTCTTCCAATAGCGCCACCTTTGTAGCTTCGTCCAGTAACTTACTATTAGTAATAATTTGGTTGGCTGGCCACATCAGAATATCCCTGTACCAGGCATATAGATCACCAAAGGCGGATTGGCCAGCTTCCAAGCCGATCATGTTGGGAAGGATAGAACCATCTACCTGTCCACATATGCCGTGAATTGCCTTATTGCCAATTTCAGACTTTGGGGCAACGATCATGTCACAGGTGGAAGTGCCTATAACTTTCACCATATGATAAGGTTTTATGGCACCTCCAATGGCCCCTATATGGGCATCAAAGGAACCTACGCCTATTATTACATCCTTGGGTAGACCGAGCAAATGAGACCATTCTTCAGAAATGGTTCCAGCAATTTGATCGGAAGTATAGGTATCCGTGTAAAGTCTGTCTCTTAAACCTGATAATAAGGGGTCCAATTGTGTCCAAAATTCGTCTGCAGGTAGTCCATTCCAATCCGCATGCCACATGGCCTTGTGTCCGGCCGCACATCTACTCCTTTTTATCGTGGACAGATCGGTATTTCCCGTGAGTAGGGCAGGAATCCAGTCGCAATGCTCCATCCATGAGTAGGCCGCTTCAGACACTTTGTTATCTAAGCGCAGGGTATGTAAGATCTTGGCCCAAAACCATTCCGAGGAATATTCCCCACCACTGTATTTGGTATAGTCAATGCTGCTTTTGGTGTGAGCCATTTCGTTTATTTCTTTGGCTTCTCCTACTGCAGTATGATCTTTCCATAGGATAAACATGGCATGGGGATTTTCTTCAAAACCAGGGAGTAGTGCCAAGGGTACTCCCTTTTTATTGACGGCAACAGGGGTAGAGCCTGTAGTGGCTACAGATATTGCAGCTATGCTGTTTATAATTTCTGATGAAAGTGAAGCCATTACATCTTTGATGGCGTGTTTTAAGCTCTCGATATGATCCAATGGGTGTTGCCTAAATTGATTGGCTGAAGGATTACAGTACATCCCCTTGGCCCATCGTTCGTATTTGGCAATGGCGTTACCAACAATATTGCCATTACTGGAATCGATAACTATTGTCCTTACGGAATCTGTTCCAAAGTCAATTCCGATGGTATATTTCCGATTCTTCATAAGCTGGTTAGAATAAGGATTAAAATAAATTTAAACGTTTAAGCTAGCAATTTAAAAAAATTAGTTCATTTTGCCTCAATTATATTATTTTTTTAACAATTGAGGGTGTTTACTGCGAATACTGCGTTTTTGTTTCGGAAAAACTATATTAACCAAACCATCATATTGAAATTGGCTGGAAATATGTTGAGTTTGACGAATTATTACAAAACAATCCATAAAGTATCGAGTTTTTTTATCAAATAAATTTTACTTTTGCAGCCGCAGATTTAAATAATGAACTGCAAATGGCCTCATAGTTCAACGGATAGAATAGAAGTTTCCTAAACTTTAGATCCAAGTTCGATTCTTGGTGAGGTCACTTTTTAACTTGTAAAGTGGGTTAAATTAATACAAATTAAACTGATTTACAGTGTTTTAGATATATTTTGATATCAAATGATGTCATTTGATATCAAACGATAGAGTTCACAAATCGTCAACATTTTTTTTAAATGTTTTCGTAACTTGAAGCAACTTATTTTCAAGGTCTAAGATGAACTTTTTTTGGTGATTTGACTTTCGTCTTCAATTTAGTTCAACTTAAAGATGATTGTTATGCGCTCTACCACAACATTTTCTATCCTATTCTGGATATACGCTAAAAGAACCAAGAATAACCTTGCTCCACTCTATGCAAGAATAACCGTAGATGGGAAAAAGCTCAATATTAGCCTTAAGAGGCGAATCGATATACAGCTTTGGAACCCTCAGAAGCAAAGGATAAAGGGGACGGGTAAAAATGCGCGGGACCAAAATCAATACCTTGACGAGGTGCATTCCAATCTTTTTCAATGCTATCAGGAATTAAGGGCAGAGGGCAGGCGTATCACTCCCCAGATAATCAAATCCAAATTTGTTGGGGATGCTAAAGTAGTGCATTACACAATAAAGGATATTATCGAATATCACAATGCCAAAATGTTCCACAAACTCCATCACAATACTTCACGGCTATACCTCATTAGCCAAAAGTATATCCTACTTTTTTTAAAAAAAGAATACAAAATGGACAACATAGAGTTGTCGGAACTCGATTACCAGTTTATTTTGAATTTTGAGAATTTCCTCCGTGGTCATACGCCTAGGCACTACCAAAAGAAAATTGGAAATAATGCGGTTATGAAACATATACAGCGACTTCGCAGAATGGTTACCCTGGCTTATCAAATTGAATGGATAGACAAAGACCCTTTCCGTAAATTCAAACAAAAATTGGTTCCCACACATAGAGGATTTTTAACCGCCAAAGAACTGAAGGACTTAGAGGAATTAAATATTGACTCTGAACGTTTAAAGACTGTAAGGGACATGTTTATATTCAGTTGTTATACTGGGATCTGCTATGCAGATTTGATGCTTTTGACTAAGCAGAGTGTGGTATTGGGGGTGGATGAAAGCTACTGGATTATTACTAAAAGGCAAAAAACGGGAAATGCAGTAAAGATCCCTCTTCTATCAAAAGCATTGGATTTGATAAGATGTTTTATGGATGATAAACGGTCTGTAATCAACGGCACCTTGTTCCCAAAAATATCAAATCAAAAACTAAATGCCTATTTAAAGGAAATAGCCCAACCGGCGGGAATCCAAAAGAACCTCACCTTTCATATGGCTAGGCATACTTTCGCTACCACTGTAACCTTAACCAATGGGGTGCCCATTGAAACCATTTCTAAAATGCTGGGGCATACGAAACTGGCAACAACTCAAATTTACGCCAAGGTCATCGAGAGAAAGGTATCAGATGATATGCAATTGTTAAGGGAGAAATTGGAAGTAGATATTGAAGTTGGGGTACCTGATTAAGAAAATGAACCGATTTAAAAACAACGACTTAATAAAATTAAGAAAACTAAGCAAGGCTAATAGAGTATATTACGGCCTATAACTCAAGATTTATATTGGCAGAATAGTATAAGAATTGATTAAATCATAAATTTAAAGTATGATGAACTTCTGAAAGTTTTTTTAAATATATTGGAAGTGTCTACTTGAATATTTCAATTTTGTGAAGATCACACTTTAGCATAATTATTATGAGAACCCAAAGAAATTTTTTTATATCTGTTATTTCTTTGTTTATCCTTCTTTTCTCGTGTGCAAAACAAACTGAAAAAGAGGAAGTTCGGATAGGTTTCTCGCAGGCCATGTTAAATGACGAATGGAGGCAATCTATGAATAGTGCCATGGAAGTACAAGCCTCTTTGTACCCCAATGTTACCTTAAGTATTTCGAACGCGAACTACAATGTTCAGCGACAAATAGCACAGTTAAAGGAGTTCATTTCGGATAGTGTGGATATTATTATTGTTTCCCCTATTCAATCCAAACCCATTACTCCCATTGTGGAAGAGGCAATGAATGCCGGGATTCCGGTTCTTGTAGTAGATAGGAAAACGGACAATCAAAAATACACGGCATATGTAGGTGCCGACAATATTGAAGTTGGCCGAAATGCTGGTAAAATCATTGTTTCCAATGTACAGGATTCTTTAAGGGTTATTGAAATAAGAGGTTTAGCTGGGTCTTCTCCGGCTGAGGAAAGAAGTCTGGGTTTTCATCAGATTTTGGATAAATTTCCCAAAATAAAATTTGCAGGAACTATAGAAGGGGATTGGGAGAAGGAATCCATCACGGAAAGGTTACGAGAATTATTGTCAAGAACCGGAACGGTAGATTATATTTTTGCCCATAACGACAGAATGGCCAAGGGTGCCTGGGAAGTAGCTAGGAATTTGGGCATGGAAGGCCAAATAAAAATCATTGGTGTTGACGGACTTAATGGACCTAACGGAGGCATACAATTAGTAAAAGATGGGGTTCTAAATGCAACGATATTGTATCCTACAGGGGGTGCTGAGGCAATAAAAATCGCATTGAAAATTTTAAACGCTGAGGTGGTGCCTACAAATAATATTCTGAGCACCACTGTTATTGATCAGTTTAATGCTGATATAATGCAGAATCAATTCAGTAGAATAAATGAGCAGCAAGGTCTCATTGAATCTCAGATTTCCGCAATTAAAAGACAAGAGCAACTCTACTATTCACAAAATAATATCCTCAAAATCATTATTATATTTTCGGTAATCATATTTGGCCTTGCCGTTTATAGCATATATTCCAAAATAGCTATATCCAAGAAAAATAGGCAGCTGGAGTTGATCAATAAAAAGATTACTGTCCAAAGAAATCAAATCGAAAAAATAGCCAACGAAGTAAAGGAAAGTAATGAGGCCAAATTAAATTTTTTCACAGGGCTATCCCACGAGTTTAAAACACCTATCACTTTAATCATGAGTTCCATAGAATCGTTAAGGGAATGGGACAAACAAAGGGGCTATAAAACTGGATTTGAAGTTGAATTGATTCAAAATAACTCCAATCGTTTATTAAGGTTGATCAATAATTTATTGGATTTTAGAAAAGTTGAGGACCAAAATTTCAATGTTAGGGCTTCAGAAACAAATATTTTTAGGTTCTCCAACAATATATTTAAAGAATTTATGGGAGAGGCGAAAAAGAGGGGAATCAAATTCAATATTACCACAAATAATGAAGATTTGGACTTGTTTATCGACCGAAATTTAATGGATAAAGTCTATTTTAACCTTTTATCCAATGCCTTTAAATTTACTCCTGATAATGGAAGAATCGATATTGAAATTAACGATAATTTAGACAAAAGTACTGTTGATATTCACTTTAAGGACAACGGAATAGGAATTCCGGAAAACGAATTAAAAAATGTATTCACTCCATTTTTTAAGGGTTCCAATAATAGGAAAAATAGTTCAGGGGTAGGTTTACATCTTAGTAAACAATTTGTGGAACTTCATCTTGGTAAAATTGAAGTTAAATCCTATCACGGAACAGAATTTATTATTACCCTATTTAAAGGAAATACCCATTTTAATGAAGATCAAATTGTAATTGACCCAGATTTGGCGGATACAACGCTCAGTGATTTTTCCGGGGATATTACCTCGGATGATAACTTTTTGGAACTGGGTACCAAAATTAGGGAGGATAGCTATTCCATTCTTTTAATAGAGGACAATCGGGATTTGAGTTTTTTCCTAAAGAATAAACTAGGTGTCGAGTATGATATGATATTATCCGATGGTACCGATGGTATAGAATTGGCATTTGAGAATATTCCTGATGTTATCATATGTGATATAAACTTGCCCGATAAAAATGGATTTGAAATTTGTGAAATCTTGAAGAACGATTTGCGAACATCGCATATTCCAGTTATAATATTAACAGCACTGGGCAATAGGGATTCTTTTCTACAAGGCCTTAAAAGCGGAGCAGATCTTTATTTGACAAAGCCATTTAGCTATTCCATCTTAACGCAATCTATAAAGTCGCTCCTTTACAATAGGGAAAAGTTAAGGTATTATTATACCAATAACATTCATAAAATTGAACAGGGGCAGGCGTTTGGGAGCCCTGAACAATTATTTGTACGGGAACTAAACCAACAAATAAAGGTGAACTTGGATAATGCTAATTTTTCCGTTGAAAATTTAGCTGAGGCATTGAATATTTCTAGAGTTCAGTTGTATAGAAAGGTCAAGGCAATAATAGGCATAAGCGTAAGCGATTATATTTCCAATTATAGATTGGAAAATGCAAAAACCATGATAGAAAACACAGATCTTTCCATGTCGGAAATAGGGTATAGCACAGGATTTTCTTCCCCAAATTACTTTTCTACAGCCTTCAAAAGTAAATATGGTGTTACTCCAGGGGCCTATAAAAAATCACTTTAGGGTATTCTTAATCTTTTACCTTAATACCATGTATCAATTTTAAAGTTTTGTGTTACATCAGTATAAATGGGTCAAACTTTCTTTGTTAAAATAATTTTATTAACATGCTGGTTGTCAGTGCTTTGTGTTTATTTTAAATAATGTTAACGAAATCATAACAGATTGTAACATTGACAAAATAATTGCCAAATAAATTGTAATAATATAGTCTTCATATTTAATAATTGGGATATGAAGAAAATATTGGTTTGGTCTATTACTGCAGCTTTGGCGGGATTTCTATTTGGTTTTGACACGGTGGTGATTTCCGGAGCGGACAAAAAATTACAGTTGCTATGGGGTTCTTCCGATGTATTCCATGGTACTATAGTAATGGCCATGGCTTTGTGGGGAACAGTTGTTGGAGCATTATTGGGCGGAATACCTACCAATAGGTTGGGGAGAAAGAAAACGCTGTTCTGGATTGGGATTTTTTATACCGTATCCGCCTTGGGTTCTGCATTCTCAAACGACCCTGTTACTTTTGCCTTCTTTAGATTTTTAGGTGGATTGGGAGTAGGTGCATCCACCATTGCCGCGCCTGCATATATTTCTGAAATTGCCCCGGCCAAGGATAGGGGTAAATTAGTAGGCTTGTACCAATTTAATATTGTCTTCGGAATATTGGTAGCCTTTTTTTCCAATTACTTATTAAGTGGTATAGGTGAAAATGCCTGGCGCTGGATGGTTGGGGTAGAGGCCATTCCTGCCGTAATCTATACCCTATTTGTTATGACCGTTCCACAGAGTCCAAGGTGGCTTCTGACCAAGCTTCGTACCGAAGAAGCTCTAAATGTACTAAAAGTGATAAATCCTGGTCAGGATGTTGAAAAATTGATGTTGGAAATAAATCAGGAAAATGAAAACCAGGTACCGGGTGAAAACATTTTTATAAAGAAATACCGCTTCCCATTAATTCTTGCCTTTTGTATGGCCTTTTTTAATCAGGCTTCCGGGATTAATGCCTTTCTATACTATGCCCCTAGAATTTTGGAAGAGGCCGGTCTGGGAGAAAGTACTGCCTTATTGAGCAGTATTGGAATAGGGGTCACTAACCTGCTTTTTACCCTCTTGGGTATTTTTCTGATCGATAGGCTTGGTCGAAAACAATTAATGTACCTAGGTTCCATCGGGTATATCGTATCACTGACCTTGGTGTCCTGTGCTTTTTTTCTTGAATGGGAAGGAATGTCTGTAGCTATATTCCTGTTCCTGTTCATTGCCGCGCATGCCGTAGGACAAGGTACTGTAATCTGGGTGTTTATATCTGAAATTTTCCCAAATCATTTAAGAGGTTCGGGGCAATCCTTTGGAAGTTCGGTCCACTGGGTCTTGGCGGCGGTAATTCCTTCCTTGATTCCGGTCTTGTTTTCCTCTATTGGAGCAGGAACAGTATTTGCCTTCTTTGCTTTTATGATGTTTTTACAATTGCTCTTTGTGGCTTTCATTATGCCAGAAACGAAGGGGGTTTCCTTGGAAGCTTTGAGCAAATCCTTGAGTAAGTCCAATGGCGGAAATACTAAGAAGGTAGAGGTAGTTAAAAAGAATAAATAGATAAAATTTAAACCCAATTTTTTGAAAGTATGAAAAAACATAGATTAAAATTAGTTGTTGTCATTGCAGGTCTGTGCATAGTTTTCGCATGCAAGGAACAAGGTCAGAAAGAGAACAAGGACATTGTTGTCCAGCAGGAAAGTACTGTGGATGCCGAAGAGGAATTGTATCGTCCAAATTACCATTTTACACCTAAGGTTGGATGGATGAACGATCCCAATGGGATGTTCCATTACAATGGGTATTATCATTTGTATTTTCAACATTATCCAGACGGTAATAAATGGGGACCCATGCATTGGGGGCATGCTATAAGCACCGATATGGTGGAATGGAAGGAGCAGCCCATTGCATTATATCCGGATGATCTGGGATATATTTTTTCTGGAAGTGCAGTGGTGGATCTGCAAAATACCTCTGGCTTTGGGACAGGGGGACAAGTGCCGATAATTGCCATGTTTACATATCATAATATGGAAATTGAAAAGGCCAATGGAATCGATGTTGAGTCACAGGCCATTGCATATTCTTTGGATGAAGGGCTAACTTGGACTAAATATTCAGGAAACCCGGTCATAAGGAATCCGGGAATAAGGGACTTTAGGGATCCTAAAGTGTCCTGGAACGAGGAGCATAAGAAATGGGTTATGGTCCTGGCTGCCCAGGACAAAGTGATGTTCTATGGTTCAAAGGATCTTAAAAGCTGGGAGCTGTTGTCGGATTTTGGGGTGGATTTGAATAGGGAGATTGGAACACATGGTGGTGTTTGGGAATGTCCAGATCTTTTTCCTATTCCTGTAGAGGGTACTGATGAAACCAAATGGGTCCTCTATGTAAGTGTAAATCCTGGGGGTCCAAATGGGGGTAGTGCTACACAATATTTTATTGGGGACTTTGATGGGACAAAATTTACCATGGATAGGGATTTTGAAACAGTCCTAAACAAGGGTCAGAACTTTTGGATCGATTTTGGGAAGGACAATTATGCCGGGGTTACCTTTTCCAATGTCACCTCCAAGAACGGCGGGAAATTTTATATGGGTTGGATGTCGAATTGGGAATATGCCAACGAAGTACCTACCGAAACCTGGCGTAGTGCCATGACCGTAGCAAGGGAAATAAAATTGATTAAGGATGCAGATTCCTATAGGTTGGCTTTTAAGCCAGTTGATGAAATTGACGCCTATAAAGGTGTAAAGTATAAGAAAGAAAATATTGCAGTGAATGGGGAATTGGCACTCATCAATTCAGAAAAGATAAATTTTTCTCGGGCAGCCATTAACTTCAATATTTCAGATATAAAAAAAGATAGTTTCACTTTTAAGCTTTCCAACAAGCAAGGGGACGAATTGTCCTTTGGATACAACGGCATCGATGATACTTTTTTCATCGATCGCGATAAATCAGGTAATACAGGATTTTCCGATACGTTCTCGAATAAGAATAGTATTGCGAAACGAATCTCCGGCAGTACGATGCTGTCCGGGACTATCCTTTTGGATAAGACATCCATAGAATTATTTTTTGATGAAGGGTCTACGGTAATGACGGAAATCTTCTTTCCCAATGCACCGTTCGAGACGCTTTCAATAGAGACGGTCAATCAAGACTTTAATCTTGATTTATTAGAGGTAAATGAACTTAATATTAACTAAATACAACTCAATTATGAAACTAAAACTTTTTTTATTACTAATGACGTTTGTTCCCTTGGGGCTAATGGCCCAAGAACAAATACAAGGTACGGTGACCTCCCAGGATGATGGGATGCCATTGCCAGGTGCCTCAGTTGTAGTGGCGGGCACTACCAATGGTACAACGACAGATTTTGACGGTAACTTTACACTTGGTGATGTGCCTACTGATGCGACACTTTCTGTAAGTTATGTTGGTTTTTTAACTATGGAAATTCCTGTAAATGGACAGACAACCTTCACAATTGTATTACAGCCAGATGCGCAAATGTTGGACGAGGTAGTTTTAACCGGGTATACTACGGAAAGAAAGGCCGATTTAACCGGAGCCATTACTGTTGTGGAACTTGGTCCTGTTGAAGGTCAAAGTTTAAGTTCCGGTAATGCCATGCAGGCTTTGCAAGGGAGGGTTCCAGGACTCTTTGTTGAAAAATCAGGAAACCCGAACGGTACCAGTAGCCGAATTTTAATTCGAGGGGTAACAACATTGGGAAATAATGATCCACTATATGTAATTGACGGGGTACCAACAGTGCGGCAAGAAGTCTTTTCAGGCCTTAACCCAAGTTCAATAGAATCTGTTCAAGTATTGAAAGATGCATCCGCCTCTTCCATTTACGGTTCTAGGGCAGGTAATGGTGTCATTATAGTTACCACGAAGAACAGCACCAAAGCAGGAGGGGATGAAAAATATAGGGTTAGTGTCAATTCCAACCTATCCGTACAGTCAGAGAAAAAACAACGGTATGATATGTTGAACTCCATACAACGCGGAGAGGCTTTGTGGAGGGCTTCCGTTAATGATGGCGCAGATCCAACAGGAGGTTATGGTGAAATCTATAATTTTGATTGGAACGGTGATTTTAATAATCCTGTGCTCAACGGTGTAACGCTTCAGCCTTATGTTGGCGGTGATACCAATGTGCCGGCTGGCGATACTGATTGGCAGGAAGAATCCTATGAAACTGGTTATGTTTACAATAACGAAGTTTCTATTTCTGGAGGAACGGACAAGTCCTTTCATCTCATTAATTTGGGACATCTTAAGAATACGGGTATTTTAAAACATACAGGTTACGAAAGATTTTCTGGGAAATTAAATTCCAATTTTAAATTATTCAATGACAAATTGAAGATTGGGGTTAATACCGCTTTTACTACCTCGGATGAAACTTTGGCCTCTACCGATATTGGTAGTGCCCCAACTCCCGCATTAGCAATAAGCATGGCGCCGACCATACCTTTATTCGATAATAATGGTAATTATGGTGGGCCATTGGGTGCTGGTTATTCCGATCGTAACAATCCTGTTTTGATGCAATATTTAAATAGGTGGGACAATACGGAAAGGACCAATATTTTTGGAAATGTATTTGCCGAACTTCAAATCATGGACAATTTAACCTTCAGGACTAGTATTGGTCTCGATTATGGTGACTACAAACGTAAGGATATTGAGCCCAAGGTAACCAATGGATTTGTAAACAGAAGCAACAATAGGTTGATTTTGGACACAAATAAATTTACCAGCGTTGTCTTTACCAATACATTGAATTATACTAAGGAACTGGGAGATCATCGCTTTGGTCTCTTGTTGGGAGCAGAATCCATTAAAAATGATTTTGATTCAGTTACCGCTATTGCCGATGGTTTTGCGGTAGAAACAGAATCGTATTTCGTTTTGGATGCCTCAACCGGAGCTAGAACCAATACTGGCCGCTCCAGTGGAAGTAGCCTATTGTCCCAATTTGGAAAATTAAACTACGCATTTGCAGATAGGTATTTGGCTTCCGTTACAGTACGTAGGGATGGTTCGTCACGATTTGGTGATGAAAATAGGTATGGTGTTTTTCCTGCGGCAACTTTGGGTTGGAGAATTAGTAGGGAGGATTTTTTCAATGATGAAGGTGTAGTGTCAGATTTAAAATTTCGGGCAGGATATGGCGAAGTGGGTAACCAGTCTATCGGTGACCTCGCAAGATTTGGCCTATACGAATCCAGATATGGTCCAAACCAAGATCAATTTATTCCTGATTTTTTCAACCAATATTACAATGTTGGAACAGCTTATGATCTAGGTGGCAATAATGGGGGAACCTTACCATCAGGTTTTGTTTCCATTCAAGCGGCAAACCCGGCATTGAAGTGGGAAACAACCAAAGAATTTAATTATGGTGTGGATTTTGGTCTTTTTAATAATGCTGTAGTAGGTACGTTCGATTACTTTACCAGAAAAACCAGTGATATTTTGATTACACCGCCTATTGCCTCGGTTATTGGAGAAGGGCAACAGCGCGTATTGAATGGGGCTACTACACAGACCAAAGGATGGGAACTATCGGTAGCCTATTCCAAAACTTGGGATAGTGGATTTTCTTTAGGGTTGTCTACTAATTTTGGAGCATTTAAGGATGAGATTACCTTTCTTCCGGAAGAGGTTAGGGCAGGCTTTCCCGGAACCGCTGCCAATTCCATTTTAGGTCAGTCTCAATTTTCAATTTTTGGCTATAAAACTGATGGTTTGTTTCAAAGTCAGGCAGATATCGATGCTAGTCCAACTCAAGTTGGTTCAAGGCCAGGAGGGATAAAATTTCAGGATCTTAACGGGGATAATGTAATAGATTCCGATGACCGTGATTTTATAGGGAATACATTGCCAGACCTAGAGTATGGTATCCGAGTTGATCTTGGGTATAAGAACTTTGATTTTTCCGTTTTTGGATCTGGAGTAGCTGGAAGAATTGGTCAGGATCCTTACATATTATGGAACAATTTTACGCAAGGAAGAGAGAATGCCGGACTTGGTGTTCTTAATGCCTGGACTCCAACCAATACCAATACCGATATTCCATCCTTGTCTTTGGCTTTCAATGATCTTAGAACTTCCGATTATTTATTTAGGAAGAATTCCTATTTTAAAATAAGAAATCTACAAATAGGGTATTCTTTACCTGAGGAGATGATCAGTAAATTTTGGGGAATGACTGGATTAAGGGTCTATTTTCAAGGTGAGAATCTATTTTGGTTTACTCCAAAAGATTATATCGGATCGGATCCGGAGCGTACAACTGTTGACAATATCCCCGTTCCTACTGTGCTATCATTGGGACTTAATTTGAACTTTTAAAAAATGAAAATCATGAAAAGAAATATAATATTTATAATGGGAGTGCTGGTTTCGTTTTTACTGGCTTCCTGTGACAAGGACTTTTTGGAATATGAACCAGAGGGAGTACTGTCCAATGAAAATGTGGCGACAGCTGATAATGCCGAAGCCTTAGTAGTAGCTGCATACGCAGGGATTGCCAATGATGAAATGATCGGACCATTGACCCATCAATGGGTGTATGGTAGTGTGCGTTCGGATGATGCCTATAAAGGTGGTGGAGGCCGTGGCGATGTGGATGTAATTGACCGCTATGAGCAATACAATCTAACAATTCCAGATTTTGGGGATTGGATGGCCCCGAGAACTTGGACCAATTATTACAAGGCCATTTCTAGAGCTAATTTTGCGTTGACCGTAATTAACGACATACCTGACGCGGAATATCCAAATAAGACTTTGAGACAGGCGGAACTTAGATTTTTGAGGGCACATTCCCACTTTATGATGAAACTTTTGTTTAAAAAAATACCTTACATCAAAGAAGGGCTGACCCAAGAGGAAACTGCTGCTGTCACAAATGATGTGCCCAACGATGAATTGTGGAATACCATTGCGGAGGATTTTATTTTTGCTTACAACAATCTTCCCCAATCACAAGATGAGGTTGGCAGGGCAGATAGAAATGCAGCTGCGGCCTATATGGCCAAACTTAGGCTCTTCCAGGCGTACGAACAGAATGACCAGCATCAGGTCACTGCTATCAATCCGGCCCGACTTCAAGAGGTTATTGATTACGCTGACGAGGTAACTGCTAGTTTGGAAGGGGATTACGGTAACAACTTTTTGGATGGTTTCGATAATGGTCCCGAATCAATTTGGGCTGCCCAATTTTCTATTAATGACGGTACCAAAGTAAGTAGGGTAAGTTTTGTAACGGGACTTAATTCTCCTCATGGATCTGCATTATACGGGTGTTGTGGATTTCATTTGGCCAGTCAGAATATGGTCAACGCATTTAAGACCGATGCTGCTGGATTGCCTTTATTGGATAATTTTAATGATACGGATATATTCACTACAGTTAATGAGGATGGAACCGTAACACCAGCGGTGGGATTAACGGTGGATCCTAGGTTGGATCATACCGTAGGGGTTCCGGGAAGACCTTTTAAATACAGGAATACAGTTAATGCTACCGGTGATATGGTTTATAACTTTAGTTGGGCCAGAGATCCGGGGGTTTATGGCTATTTTGGTAATATGAAGGAACAACAGGCGCCAGATTGCTCTTGTTATGTTAAGGAAGGACCGTTTGTTGGTACTTCCAAGAATGTTGATTTTATAAGATATGCAGATATTTTGCTGTTCAAGGCAGAGGCCTTGATACAATTGGACCGCTGGGATGAGGCTTTACCTTTGATCAATCAGGTTAGGGCTCGTGCAGCTGCAAGTACCCAGCGCCAGATCGATGCAGGTGCGACGGATATTTACAATATTCAAGAGTACACTACCTTTACTGATAAAGACTACGCATGGAAAGCCTTGAAATTTGAAAGGAGATTGGAATTTGGGATGGAAGGTCCGAGATTCTTTGACTTGGTAAGATGGGGTGAGGCAGCAGAAGTGCTAAACGCCTATTTGTCCGAGGAAAAAACAAAAAGGGATTTCTTGTCTAGTGCAGTTTTTACAGCAGGTAGGGATGAATACTATCCAATTCCACAACGTGAAATAGATTTTACAGGTGGACTTTATAAGCAAAATCCTGGTTATTAGTATTAAATCAAAGAAAGAATTTAAATTGAGTTAATTTATTCACGAGATAGATGAGAACAAAACATCGAAAAAAGCGGGACATTTTAAGCTTGCTAGGCTCTCTATTTTTAGCGGTAAAAAAGCTAAATAAAATATATATGATATGAATTTTTTTTATAGGCATTATAAACTCCTATTCTTTATCTCCGTTTTATGCCTCACTTACAACAAAGGTGAGGCTCAGGCGGGTGATTCAGATAACACTTCAAAAGTGCCAAAGTATAGCTTTGCAAATACGATCGAAAAGCAGGAGAATCAGCTTAAAACCAATCCCTTGATGAAGAGATTGGAAAAGTCTCGTAATGAACTGGCAAGTGATCCTTTTAGACCAATTTATCATTATGTAAATCCTGAAGGGATGTTAAATGATCCAAATGGGTTAAGCTACTGGAACGGTAAATGGCATTTATTTTATCAAGCTTATCCGCCTGAAGATCCAAGGCAGCATTGGGGGCACGCAATAAGTGAGGATTTGGTTCATTGGCGTGATCTTCCTTACGCAATTTATCCTGGGCCTGAGCGTCATGTTTTTTCAGGTGCCACATTGGTTGAGGAAGATAGGGTAATAGCTATGTATCACGGTACAGGAGTAGGTAACATGGTTGCTGTTTCCAGTGATCCGCTATTGCTCAACTGGGAGAAATTAACTGGAAATGCTGTAATTCCATTAAAGAATTCTTCAGATGACACCTCACTGCCATATAGTGTTTTTGATCCTTCAATTTGGAAGAAAGGAGATTATTACTATTCTTTATCAGCCGGTAGAAGTAATACAGGCCCTGGGGGCAAACCAGTGAGGGCAAACCATTTATTTAAA
This sequence comes from Arenibacter sp. F26102, assembly GCF_023015865.1. Lineage (GTDB taxonomy): Bacteria > Bacteroidota > Bacteroidia > Flavobacteriales > Flavobacteriaceae > Arenibacter. The sequence continues at coordinate 505,073 of NZ_JALKBC010000001.1, forward strand.
TCTAAAAATCTTGAAAAGTGGGAGTATTTGCATGAGTTTGTTGAAAACGATCGCTTTACCTTGATAGGAGATGATGGAGCTTGCCCCTATTTTTGGCCGATTGGAGAAGATAAATACATCATGAATTTTTTTAGCCATATGAGTGGTGGGCAATATCTTTTAGGGGATTATGATAAAGAAAAGGATAAATTCGTAGTTACTTCAGCAGGAAAATTTAATCACGGAGCAGTTAGTCCTGCCGGGGTTCATGCTCCCTCAGCTACCGTAGACGGAAAGGGTGGGGTTATCGTAATTTTTAATATGAACCCAGGAAAACCAACAGTAGGTTGGAACCAGATAATGACTTTACCACACCGGTTGACCCTCCTCTCAGATGATGAACTTGGTCAAGCGCCTGCGGGAGACTTGTCCTCTCTGCATCACGATGGGCAACATATAAGAGGAACCACGATTCCCGCAAATGAAGAGCTGGTTTTAGAAAATATTCAGGGGAATGCAATGGAAATTTCCGCTGAAATTGATCTCAAAGACTCAAATTTAATTGAGCTTAACGTTCTTAGATCTCCCAATAAGGAAGAATATACCAGAATAATTATCTATAAAGAGAACGGATTTTCGGACGGCTTAAACTATGCATCAAAGCCTGGAACGGCCAAGATGCCTGAAGGATTGCTCCCCTTGGTTACAGGAGAAGAATATAAACGAGAAGGTCATGGAATCAATAAAAGTTTAATTTCTATCGAATCTTCCTATTCCTCCATGCTTCCCGATGTAGAAGTAAGGGCCCCCGAAACTGCCCCTTTTCTTTTAGAACCAGGAGAGAATGTGAGATTAAGAGTTTTTGTCGACAAAAGTGTAGTTGAGGTTTTCGTTAATGGAAAACAGGCAGTTGCCATGCGGGTGTATCCAGGTAGAGATGATAGTTTAGGAGTTTCTCTCAGCTCTAGAGGGAAAGAGGCAGAGCTGATTTCCTTGGACGCATGGCAGATGAAGAGCATTTATAACAAGAATGGGAATTAGAAAATTACTTGCCAAAAATAAAGCAGTTAATTAATTCATTTTCAAACCTTGTTATAATAGTAGGGAATGACTTCAAGCCTAAAATGATGGGAATATTGAGCTTATTGCATTTTGAGAATAATAATTAATCATTGTATATGTATAAAGGTTTAAAAACCTTACGCTTAGGTGAAATAGTATATGATGTTTTTCCAGAAGGGCGGAGAATTCGTGGTGCTCCGCTTAAGGTGACATCAAGATTTTCTGGATAGGGAGTTTCTTCTTAAATAATTGGTAAAGTGGTACACGATTAAAAGAAGAAAGACTAATTTCTTATCTGAAATTGAAGAAAATAAGCACAATCCTAGTTGTAAATTTGAGTCTAAGTTAGTTTGAGTTAGTTTTTTATGGGCACGGAGAATGGTTTCTTCGTGCCTTTTGTTTAAGTAATAAATTATGAAAAAATTAAAAGCGATTTGTTTCGGAGAGGTTTTATTCGATAATTTCCCAACACACTCAAAGATTGGGGGAGCTCCCTTGAATGTTTCTTTGCGCCTACAGTCTTATGGTGTAGACGTTAGTACGATTAGTAGTGTTGGCGATGATGTGGATGGAAAAAAAATAATTAAATATCTAAATAGTTGCGGCGTCAATACCGATGGGGTACAAATAAGTTCCAGTTATGGGACAGGTAAAGTAAACGTCGTCTTAAATGATAAGGGTGTGGCATCCTACGATATTGCCTATCCAGTTGCTTGGGATAAAATTTTGCCAAGAAATCTATATGAAAGTCAGCTAAAAGAAACCGATGTTTTTATTTATGGCAGTCTTGCCTGCAGGGATAATACTTCAAGGGCCACCCTAAAGGGGTTATTGGAAATAGCACAATACAAGGTTTTTGACGTGAATTTAAGAGCACCGCATTATACCAAGAAACTGATCCTGGAATTAATGCAGCACGCTAATTTTGTGAAATTCAATGATGACGAATTGTACGAGGTAGCGGAATACCTAGGTTCCAAATACAACTCTATGGAGCAGACTATAGTATTTGTAGCCCAACAGACCCAAACAGAAACCATTTGTGTCACCAAAGGGGCTTATGGTGCTGTATTGTATCACCAAAATATCTTTTATTATAATAGTGGCTATAGGATTAAGGTTCTTGATACGGTGGGCTCGGGAGATTCATTTTTGGCTTCCGTAATTTATAAATTGTTTAATGGGGAAGGACCACAAGCGGCTATCGATTTTGGTTGCGCCGTAGGAGCTATGGTAGCGAAAAGTGAAGGTGCCAACCCAATTTTTACCAAGCAAAGCATAAACAAGTTTATGAATCCTTAAAGTTTTTGTGTCATGCTTAGAAGTTATCCATATTTTAATAAATGATGATTTTTTAGAAACTTTATTAAAATATCCAAGCAGTTATACTTAATATCCTAAATGGAATAATTCATAAAAAAATTATTCAAGGCAATTATTCTAGAGCAATCAAAACTCTAAAATCTCGCTTTTTTAAGTTCTTAATATTGTTTTTATAGAATTTTTATTGTTAATAACTACCAAAATTCTAATAAATGTTCATTTTAACAGTGATTTTTTTTGACATCAATTGATATCATATGACATCAAATAAAATCATTAAGTATGAAAGGCAATATTATTAGGTATAGTTTGTGGTAATTTGTTGTTATTCAATTAGTTGTGGATAACTATTTTTGTTTCTTCCCTTTTTCATTTTCCTATTTTTATACATTTAACCAACTACAATACTGTAGGAAAACAAAAGCGCTTTTGTTCATTCTGTAACCCTAAAAAAGAAACAAAATGGACAATATTTTTATACTCGAACGACTGGATCGTTTGGAAAGACTGTTGACGGCCCATAAAGAGGTACTGACCTTTGAGGAAACCTGTGACTATACCGGTATATCCAGAAGCTATCTTTACAAACTTACTTCCTCTGGAAATATTCCACATTCCAAGCCGAACGGGAAACTGATCTTTTTTGAAAAGAAGAAGCTGAACGACTGGCTACTGCAAAATGGCATTTTGTCCCCAGGCTATATCGGGAACAATACCTTGGCGGACACTTCCAAAAATAAAAGCTCATGACAGCTGGTGGTTTGGCAGATGGACTTTACAAGGTAAAGGACGCAAAAAAAAAGACCATTTATGACTATACGATCGAATACCTGGAGGGGAAGTACGACATTATGTACAACGAGATATCCCATGATTTTCAGATATCCTGTAAACAGTCAACCGAATGGTCCTATCTGAACCTCAATTCCCTGATCATTGAACTGGCCAAGGCAGGTGTGGATATCAGCACTGGGAAACTGGAAATCCTGATCAGATCGGAACTCATCCCGAAATACAATCCTATCAGGGCGTATTTTGATTCACTTCGGAAATGGGACGGGGAGGACCATATCTTAAAATTAGCCTCCTACGTTCCCACCTATGATGATACGGCCTTTGTCTATCACCTCAAAAAATGGTTGGTCAGGGCCATAAAATGTGCCCTGGAACCGGCCTATTTCAATAAACAGGCCCTGATCATCAGCCACAAGGGACAAAGCTCGGGCAAATCCACCTGGTGCCGCTTTATCTGCCCCCCGGAACTCTCCGATTATATGGCAGAGGACATCAGCAACGACAAGGACGCACGCATCCAATTGTGCCGCAATTTTCTGTACAACCTGGACGAATTGGCCGTACTGACCAAAAAGGATGTGAACGCCCTGAAAGCATTCTTTTCCAAGACCTTTATCAATGAACGCCTTCCCTATGACAGGAAGAATACGACCCTTCCCAGGATCTGTTCCTTTTTGGGCTCCACCAATATGTCCTCTTTTCTGAACGACGAGACCGGGTCCGTGCGTTGGCTGTGCTTTGAACTCAAGGACAGGATAGATTTCTCCTATTCCAAGGAAATAGAGATCAAGGACGTATGGATACAGGCATACCACCTCGCTTATAACGACCCCAACTTTAATCCCGAACTCACCCTGAACGATATTTTGGAGAACGAGGAGCGCAATAAGAAATACACCAAATTGACCACCGAAGAGGAACTGGTCTCCAAATACTTTGAAAAATCCAACGACATGTCCGATTTCGTCACCGCCTCTGATGTATTGGTCAAGCTCAGTTGCCTTAACCTCAGATTGAACCAGATAAACCTGGGTCGAGCCCTCTCGGGATTCAACTTCCAAAGGGTGAAACATCCCAAATGGCAGGTGTACGGGTATCTGGCCAAACAAGTATTTGTCCAGACCCCATGGGAGGTAGAACATAGAAAAAGTCCAAAAGCACCTACCTAATTACCTAACGGACCACGACCGTCGCAATGGCGGGAGCTGCCTTAAGGTAGGATACATTAACCACTAATTACCTAGGTATTACCAATCCTACCTATTAGGGTAAGATGGGTAACATTAAAATCACAACTACCTAGGCCCTTAACCCCTATAAACAGGGACTTAGGTAGGAAGGTAACAGAAAACACGAAAAAAGAACTGGCTGATGAAAAGAAAAAAAACATATAGGACAAGGTGTGAAACAGCCCGGGATTTTCCCATCGAGAAAGCGCTGGCAAAACTCGGGCACTTTCCCACCCGGACATCGGACAAAGAAGCTTGGTTCCTGAGTCCTTTCAGGTCAGAAACCCAAGCCTCTTTCAAGGTGTCCAGGCCACTGAACAGATGGTACGACCATGGTGCCGGGAAAGGGGGCAACGTGATCGACCTGATATGTCTTCTGAGCGGAACATCAGTAAGGGAAACCCTGGATTGGTTGGAAAATGGCCAGATCTCTTTTTCTTTTCACCAGCAACTTTTTAACGGATTTGAGGAAGAGAGGATCAAAATCAGGGATGTAATGGAACTGCGCCATCTTGCACTAAAGGAGTATGTGGAAAAAAGGGGAATTTCCCTGCCAACGGCCAAGAGACTCTGTCGGGAGGTCCATTATAGCTTCAAGGACAAAATGTATTTCGCCATCGGGTTACAGAACGATTCCTATGGATGGGAGCTTCGGAACAAATATTATAAGAACTCCAGTTCCCCAAAAGATATGACATACATCAATTATGGGAGTCGTGGACTTGTCATCACCGAGGGCATGTTCGACATGTTGAGCTTGTTGGAACGGGACAAAGAACTAAGGGAGGAGTACGACCTTTTGATATTGAACTCCCTGGCCTTTATTGAAAAAGCGTTTGGACTATTTGAAAGCTATGAAGCCGTACAGCTATACCTGGACAATGACAAAACCGGTAAAAGAGCAGTTGGAATATTGATGGAACAAAGCCCAAAATGCAGGGACATGTCAAACTTGTACAAGGATTTTAAGGATGTGAACGCATGGTGGATGTCCACAAAACTATGACCCATCGGGGAAGGAATTCAAGATGTGTCTTTGTTGCCACAAAGACGATCTTGCTTTGCTCCCGAAGGTCGCAAAGAAGTAAAAAATGAAAAGGACCTATATCAAATTCCGCTGTTCCCTATTCGAGAAGAAACTGCTCAGGATCAAGGCCAAAAAGAGCGGTCTTAGCGTAAGCGAATATTGCCGTCGCGCCGCCTTCGGTGACAAGATCATCGAGCGGTTGACGGAGGAACAGATAGATATCTATAAGATGCTGATCAAGTATGCGACCAACTTTAAACTGATCGGGAACATGTTCCGAAAACGAAATCCCAAACTGGCAGAAGAGGTCACAAAACTGGCCGAAGAAATACGGGACCACCTTTATAATTTCAAAAAATGATAGGCAAGGGCAGATCCATATCGCACACCGGGGCTTCCATGTCCTATGGCTGGAACCAGGAGAAGGATGCCGAGGTGGTATTCTCCCAGCATCTGGCCGGGGAAAACCCCGAACAGATTACGGAGGAATTCAAGATCATCCAAGGGCAGAATGCCAGGTGCACGAACAATACCCTGAGCTTTGTCCTCAGCCCTACCATCGAGGACGGAAAGGGACTAAGCGCCAAGGCCCTCAAAGAGATTACGGAAAAGTTCCTCAAGGAAATGAAATTGCTGGAGCATCAGGCCATCGGCTTTGTACATAGGGACCAACAGCATACCCATGTCCATGTATACGTGAACCGAATCGATTTTAACGGCAGGGCCTATAACGACAGTTTTATCGGAAAAAGGAGCCAGCAGGCAGCGGAACGGGTGGCGGAGAAATTGGGGCTCACCACGGTACGGGAAGTACAACTGGAAAGATTGGAGCAGGTCAGGAATATAAGACAGGAGATCAAACAGGTCCATGACAAAGTAATGGCCGAACAACGTCCACAGGAGCTGGACCGGTACATTAAATTGATGAAAGAAAATAATGTAAAGGTAGTCCCCAGTATCAACAAGTCCAACCAACTACAAGGGTTCCGGTTTGGATACAAGGGGCACAGTCTGAAGGGGAGCGAGGTGCACCGCTCTATGTCGGGCAGTAGATTGGTGATGGGAATCGGGGAACATGCAGGAATGGGCTTCGTCAAAAACAAGGACAATACCGTCAGCCTCATGGGAAAGGCCACAAAGCTCAGTGGTAATATAGCGCTAAGATTGGCGAAACAGGTCATCAAACAGGCTATCCAAAAAAGTGCAGGATTCGAGATAGGATATTAATCATAAAAGAAAAAATTATGGCAAAGTTGGACGAGATCACGGAATTGTTGACGGACGAACTGGAAGGATTGAGAAAGATGTTGGTGGTATTGGATGCATTAAGTAAGGAACTCACCAGTTCCGAAACGGTACAGGATATTTCCTCGATTAGAAATGAGCTGAAGGAACTCAACAAAACGCAAGAGGGTCATTTTCAAGGGCAGGATACAAGAACCATCCAAATAGAGGAACAATTAAAGAAGTCGCAAATCATCCCCGAATGGTTGTTGTTCATGGTCAGTTTGGTTCTTATCATATCCCTATCCATTTCGGGTTATCTGGGCTATCGGGTGGCACAGTCCGGGGAAGAAAAAGAGAAGGCTTTCGAAAAGGGAAAAGCGGTTATTTCAACGGAGCTGAACGGGTATTTCGAAGGACACCCGGAGGTTTACAAAGGATTTTTAGCATGGTCCAAAAAAGAGGGAAATCCAGATCTGAAGTAGGTTGCGCCCTAATTCGATTTTATTAAACGCTTATCCACCCGAACGCTATAAAATCGAATCAGGATCCGTGCGCAAAGTTTTTGTAAGATTTGGGGTTGAAAAGGTTAAAATAAAAAAGGACAAGACAAATGATACACTCTTTTAAATTTCAATAAATCTACCTAGAAAACCATTCAAAAATTATTCATTATATTTTCTTTCATTTGGTATCTTTTAATGGGGCATTGTTAATTATAGATTTTTCCGCTCGCGATACAGCATATAAAATTATCAACCCGAAAAAACCAATAGACCGTCAAATCCATGCCGTAGATTTCGGTGGGACGGAATTACATCAAAGCCTGAAACCTTATTCTCAATAATTTACTTTTATATACCGATAACCTGGGCCAATAGCTTTAATGTCGGACAGACAATAAGGCTTCTCAAGTTCGTTGATTCACAATGCGATATCAAAGCTTTCAGGTTACAAAACCCCAAATCACAATCAAAGTTGCTCCTGATCTGTAAAGTTTCTATAGATTACAAAAGCCATTGGCAAAAAAAAATTCCCGGATACCAAAAAGTCTAATATTACATAGCGCCTGAAATGTCCATAATATCCCTTATTTCAGAAACCAGTTTTATGATTATACAGGAGAAATAGCCTACATGTTTTAGATAGTATTCCTTGAGTAAATTCTTAATTACAAATATTTCTCCTATTTAAAGTTAATCGTTTACTGACATTGGAGCGGTCATGGCAAAGCCTACTATTTTCCATTCAAAATCTGTTCCCCGCAACAGACGGACATCCAAATCTTGACAAAATGAGAGGTAGATAGATATGAGTTATCAATCCAAGTAGTTAAATAATCTCAAATTTAGTGGGTCAAGCAAATTAACCTATGCCAATTAACAATTGAATTATGGCACGACTCAATTTATGAACGTATCAATTAATGTTGGATCTATTTTTACTTTTTTATTTGGTATTCTATACGAGACCGCAAAGTTGATAACATAATCGGCAAAGGCGGCATCCCCGTTCCTTGGTTGACCTGTAACAATTTCAGTCTGCCTATCCGTAACACTTTGAGGTCTATTGCGTCTTAGGGCAAAAGGGACATTTAGATTTAATGTAAAATTCTGATGCATATATGCTATGCCGGGTTCTAAAGAGAGGACATTTCCTGGCCTACGAAAGCCTTCATTACCTCCAAGAACATCTTTTACAGGTACGGCATCAAACCTGGCACCCAAGGAGGTAGAAATAACATTGGATAAGCTATAACTCAGACCTGTGCGAACTGAATATTGGTCAGGAACGGCCATAATGGCTTCATTTTCCAAAATAGGACTTAGTGTTTCCCTGAAGGTTCTGATGCCATTGGTTTCCCTGGGGTTAAACAGGTAGAAGCCACCACCATAGGCAAATAGACCTGTGGCTATTTTCCGGTAAAATTGAAAATCGATAGTAAAGCCAAAACCACCATCCCCAGGTTGAATGGACTGATCAACAGGTCGCACTTCGGGGCTTCCTTCCGGGCCGACATTATAAAATACATCGGTTGCATTGTAGTTGCCTGTAGGTAGTTTTAAGCCTATTCCAAGGGCCATATTCCCACCTGAATGTTCAATGGGATCGAATAACCAATATCCTGCCCCGGCCCTAATATCGGCCAATCCCCGCGAAAAAGTACTATTTCTTTCTTCCCTGCCATGCTCATAAAGGGAAGATCGTGCATTTATTACGGTGGGTATGGTTATACTGGTGTAGAAGCGGTCAGAGATGCCATAGGTAAGGAAAAAGTCCCACGCATGGGAATGATTTATTACCTCGGTATTATTGGCAACCCTATCGGCCTCTTCCTCTGTGCCCCTAAAATGCCGAAAAGATTTGAAATATCTATAATTCATGCCGATCTGAATGTCGCCCTTCCCAAGGAGATTGTTTTCCAGGCTATTGCCAACACAAGAGGAAAAATGTCTAATGGCCACACAGCCCTGGGCATCAATTCGATTGATATAAAATAGAAAAATTAACAAGGTGAACAAAATAAGTTTTGGTTGGGATGGTTTCATCTTTAGATTTTTAATTTCCGAAATCTATCGATTTACAACTTACGAATCATAATTATTATATGAATAAGACATTTTAACTCATGAAATCCCTCTTTTCATTGATGAAGCAAAAATCCATTTTGCAGTCCAAATCAAATTTAAAAAAGTGCCCAAATAATCTTATTGGTCCTATATTTATTATGATTTAGCCATTGTTCTTCCCCCATCATGGCGCGATTATTGTGACAATTCAAGGGAACCAAAACATGGAAATACTTGAGAAATCAACTATAACGACCAACTCACGCCACAATGCATTATAAATTGATCAAACATCTTAAACCGCGTTCTGTGAACTATTCTTTGCCTGAAATGGATAATCTTTACATGAATTGGAACAATTTTTAAAGGCAGCTCAAAATGAAATCCACAGATTAGGTAGCAGGTTGGACAGTTAATTTTGAGACCAAGAATATGGCTTTCGGCGTCCTTTTTTGTTTGGAAAGAGGATTAATACTGTACATTACTTAATAGTCTATTTAATTTTATTTCTGCCGGATAAAACTTGAACTTTCTAATCAATTCACAAATTTTCAACCATTTCCATGGTTTATATGGTATAGATTCCAAATCAAAATTTCACTATTAGGTCTAATAGCCCAAACCCATATTATCGACCACTAGTCTTTACCCGGGAAGGCCTGCAATTTTGAATTCACAAAAAATTACATCAATTGCAATCGTTTCTTTATGCTATTAGCGCGCACTCAACTTTTGGTCAGCTATAGTCATTTCCTTTAATTCTTCAACTGTCAATTATCCATATTATAGCAATATTCATACAACATATTGAAATGTATTTTCATTTTTTGCTCGGCCAATTGGGGGTCCTTAGCTTTAATGGCCTCATAGATATCAATATGCTCCCCAATTGCCGTGAATGCCCGATCCTTATCACAAACATGGTATTTCTCGAAATTGGTAATGATTTCCGGCGTTATGATTAACATAAAGCGGTTCATGGTGCTATTACCGCTAGCCCTAGCAATTGCCAAATGGAAAAGTAGGTCCTCCTGTACGGCATTTCTATCGTCGCTGACCTTTTTTTTATAGGCTTCCATGGCATGCTCAATATGACTTAATTGCTCCAAGGTCCGTCGCTCCGCGGCTAATTTACAAGTCATAAGTTCCAATAATATCCGGGTCTCTACCAAGGATTTAAAATCAGGTTCCCGCAATCGCAATATATCTTCCAGCATACCATCCATGGCTATTTGGCCAATGTCCGCAATGAATGTTCCACTTTGCGGTTTCGACTTTAATATTCCATAAAATTCTAGCAACTGAATAGCTTCCCGAAGATTGTTTCTGGTTACATCGAATTTGTTGGACAACTCACGCTCGGAAGGAAGTTTGTCCCCCGGCTCTAAATTTTTAGAAATAATCAGTTCTCGGAGCTTAGAAATAATACCATTTTGAATCTCTCCGCCTTCATTTTTTGTAATGACTTCTAATTTCATTTACTGATATATTTATAATTGGCTACCAGATTGGTCTACCAGATTGGCTCCTTAAAATTATAAAATAAACTTCTGCAAAAAAAAAATCATAACATCTTTAACATAAAGGTAACCGAGGGAGTTTTGATTCTTGAAGTGGTCAATAAGCCTTCATTATAACGATATTTTACAAAACCTTGATTTTTCGCCTTGCGGCTTATGGTCAGATAATATATTGAGTATGTGACGTAAGAGTGTTAAGTTTTTTTAGCTAGAAGAAGTTGAAGTCTTTAAGACTATATAGGACTGCGAAATGGTATTATTTGTTTGTCATGATTGGATAATTAATCATTATTTTCCGTCATTCACAACATACTTAGTCCAAAATTATCCCATTCTCAACATTTGAGGCTATTTGTGTGGTATTGGAATGCTTTTGTGGCAATAAAAATAACAAAGGCATTACCATTTTTAAGGCAATTCAATTGATTCTTAAACAATCTGCAGGTAGTCAGAGTTGTTGACCTTTTAGTACTTCAGGTATTTCAATTTTCAGGGAAACCAATAAACTATATTATAAGTGATAACCGAGCATTGCCCCATTAATGATAAATATCATATATTTATAATGCGTAGTTTTATAGATTAGCATTTAATAACCAACCAAAATATTGAATATTGTTTCTAGAACTAGCATACTCTTCCAAGGCCGTTCCTAACCTTTGTGATAAGGACATTCAAGCAATCCAAAGTACTTCAAGCAAATGGAACGTAAAGAATGACATATCTGGATGCCTTATTTTCCACAAACAATATTTTGTAGGAATATTGGTAGGCAATGAAAGAATTGTAAGAGGACTCTTTTTAGATCTCGCATCGGACCTTAGACATACCGATATCACCTTGCTCGCCAAAGAAAATACCCCCTGGAGGCAATTCGATAATTGGAACATGATATTCCAGGTTGGGAGTAACAAAACTAAGTTCTTACCGACCGGAAAACTTTATAAGAACAATATTATAGGCCTAGCCCAAATTGTAGAAAAACGAACTTACACTTCGAGGATTTTCTGGAATTCCGTAATAGAATTAATGAATGACAAATCGGCCTGATTACATGTTCGTAATTCGATTTTATTAACGTTTATCTGTCAGAACACTATAAAATCGTATCAGGATCGATGCGCAAAGTTTTTGTAAGATTTAGGGTTAAAACGGTCTAAATTTTCTTAAAAATGGGTTGTATGTAATTTGTGGTTAACATGAGGCTGCAATTGAGATATAGTTGTCACCTAGAAGTAATTGGCACAGAATAGCTTTAAGTAGGCTTTTGTAAGTAGTTAAAAGTAAAACCCTAAAGTCAGAGCCATGGGACCTCACAGGATAACAGGAAATACACTAAAGGGTTTTTGTAAATTTATTGAAAGTCAAGGTATTTATCAATATGAATTAAAATCAATATCCAACAATACATTTATTTTTTAGAAACTATGTAGGTTGCCAACCTAAATCATGCCTATCCGACCAGTTCATGGATTATTCGTTCTCATCCATCAATCTTTCTGGGTTCCTTAGGGTATCAAAGATCCTTAAAATGATAATCTTTCCCTTCTCTTCTTTGTAGATTAGTTTGTAGTGCCTAACCACAATCCTCCTATAATTGGGGTTAATGTCGTCCTTTTGGTATTGTTCGGCGTAGGTAACTCCTTTACTTGCTTGGATCAGGTCAGCTTTGACATTCGCTGCGCCTTGTGGGGTCTTCTTTTCGTATTTCAGGTAATCGTGTATCTGTTTCAACTGGGTCTTTGCCTTGTCGGTCCACTCGGTCTTGAGTTTTGCCATTACCAGTTTTGCGATTCTTTTTCTAGGTCTTCGACCGATGTAAGTTCGCCTCTTTGAATTTCTGTTTCGGCATCCACAAGTTCCTGATTGTACTGCTTCCTAGTCAAAGGTTTTCCATCAACGGTATAAGCTACAATTCCATCTTCTTCATGGTAGCTTTCCACCAGCGCCTTTATCATTTTGAGAAGCCTATTGTCTGCTGTATCAATATAGTTCTGTACGCTCTGTTTTAAATCCAAACTTGCCATGTTACCAGTGTTTTTACATAATAAAGATACAAATTCCGTTCCATTGATTTTAATTTATCGGCTTTAAGTGGGGAGAAGATTAGTCATTCCGGGCAAATATCCCTTATTTGCCTACATAGACTATTACATATTGGGCCTGAAATTGGAAAGAATTGAAAATAATGAACCATAAAGAAATTGGGTATTTTTAGTGTGTGGAAACAGAAAAAAGTAGTTTAAGAACGGAAAGATAAATCCGACAGAAACCAAAGTTAATAACAAATTAGATTATGTAGCAATTCAGAATAGTATCATTTATATCCATTTGACTACATTTGTAAAGACGGAATAAAAATCCTCAAAAAAGTTCACAAATCGTCAACATTTGAAACTGAAAAAATGCAAATCCCCTTAAAATAAGGGGCTCACAGAAAGAAGTTCGATTCTTGGTGAGGTCACGAACCAAAGGTGCGCAGCACCGAAAGCGATAGCTTTTTGAATCGAAGCCTGTGCTGAGCGTAGCCGAAGTGATTCTTGGAGAGGTCACATGTGGGAGGATGCAACGTTGTTCAACATTTAGATTTCAACTATTGAAAAGAGGATTTTCCTGAGTAGAGTCCTAGGAATCCCACTTCTGATAGCATCTTAGTACTGCATATTGCGTATTATGGGTTAGACTCGCCCATTGTTCTTGCAACAAGTTTAGAATTACTTAAATTTACTGCTTATGGAAAAGAGCAAAATCAAAAATGTATTTGTACCAGGGGCAATAAGCCCAGAGTTTATAGCCAATTCCATTGCAAAACACCAATCCAAAACAACTATTGGAGCCCATGATATCTTTTTGGGCCAGGTAAGGGCAGATCTAATTGACGGGCAGCAAGTGGCCGCCATAGAATATTCCGCCTATGAGGAAATGGCCAATCAGAAATTCCACGAGATCAGGGAGGCTACTTTTGCCAAGTTTAACTTAAGCTGTATGCATATATATCACAGTTTGGGTAAGGTTAAAGTGGGGGAAATATGTTTGTTCGTTTTTGTTTCCTCTGCACATAGAAAAGAAGTTTTTGATGCCTTGCACCATGTTGTAGAGGAAATTAAGAATCAGGTCCCTATTTTTGGGAAGGAGCTTTTTGAGGACGACTCCTATCAATGGAAAGTAAATAAATAGAGATGGTAGATATCACCCATAAAAAATCCACTTTACGTACGGCAATAGCCCAAGCTATAGTACAAGTTAGTTCTGAAGATACCATAGTTGCCATAAAAAATAAAACAGTGCCCAAAGGCGATGTTTTTGCCATGAGCAAGGCTGCCGGTTTGTTGGGGGTGAAAAAGACAGCAGACCTATTGCCTGACTGCCACCCGTTGCCTATAGAATACACAGATATTTCTTATGCCATTGATGGCCTACTGATTACTGTTTTAGTTACTGTAAAGACCATCTACAAAACAGGGGTAGAGGTAGAGGCCATGCACGGGGCAAGCATAGTAGCACTAAATATGTACGATATGTTGAAGCCTATAGACAAAGGCATAGAAATACAGAATATTAAATTATTGGGAAAAACGGGAGGGAAGTCCGATATAGGCACCGTACAGTAATCCATTCATTAAATAATTTAACAGCTTATTAAGAGAATCTCTTTATATCTTTGTGGTATGAAAAAAACAAGTTACTTGCTTTTTTTTAAGTTTCTAGTTCTTATACTTTTCTTAGGTATAGGCCAAACTTCTTTGGCTAGCCCCAATACCGGTTTGGAGTCCAAGGTTGAGGTGACTGGGGAAATTCAAGCGGACCATCATTTAAATTATGAGGGACAGTCTACTTCCCATGACATGGTTATGGTGGAAGGGAATTATCAAATACCTTCTGTAAATGAGCTAAGGCCCAATTTTAACTCAATTTATGCCAACAGTTTAATTGACCTAGTTGAGGTGAATGGCAAAGGGTATTTATTCCTAAATGGGGGTGTCCATATTATTCCAAGTTTGGACGGACTTACCATGATTTACCCCTTTCATACCTTTTTGTAAATTATTCCATTTGTGAACATTCGATTCCAAAATAACCAATTTTGGAAGTTTTTCCGTACCCGACATTGGCTTTGGTAAGCGGGAAGTAATTTGTAAGTGAAATAATTTAAAAATAAATAAAATGAATACATCAATGTGGATAGTATCCGCTTTATTGGTACTCTGTACCGTATTGCCTTTTGTAATACTTAATAAATCAGGAAAAGGGGATTTAAAAATAATGTCCAATGAAATCAAAAAATTAATGAATGAATCCAAGCTGAAATTCAATTTAAAGGAAAGTTGGGGGAATTCTTTTATTGGTCTCGATTCAGATAATAAGGCGCTTATCTTCTCTAAGGTATTTGATGGTGTTGTGGCACTGGAAAACATAAATCTTAATGATGTGCTTAATGCAAAGATTGTTAAGAAGACCCACGTGGCAAAAACCCAGAATAAGAAGGAGACCGTCTTGGAAAGAATGGATCTGGAAATTAAGTTTTTAGATGAATCGAGGGAGGTTAAAATTCTTAATTTTTATGATATAGAGAGCATCTATATCGAGGATTATGAGCTAAGACGCGCCGAAAAATGGATTGCTGCCATTAATGGGGCGGTAGCAACATCCTTAAATAGAGCTAAAGTGGCATAACTATTATAAAATGAGCAAGGAATAGCCTAGGTACTGGAGGAGTTAATTTTTTCTTCAGGCCTGGGCTATTTTTATTTATCGAAATAAATATGATAATAGATCAGGACTGTTATTTGGCAATCCTTTTGGACCATATTTCGTTTAAGGGATCACCCTTACTGCTTTTGCCAGTATGGTACCAGTCATTGCCGTTCAATTCATAATTAAAGGACAAAGTTGCTCCAACACGGGAATTGTCCCTTGAAAAGTACGCTATATTTTCTGTGTATTTGCCATTGGTAGCGTCATAGGTTCCGCCCCCACAACCAAAAAACTCAAAGGTTTCGGTGTTGTAGGCAATCCATTGAAAATGCCCGTTCAATAAATATTTCATGGTCTTTCGTGGTCGCGAAGTATCCCTTCTTTCTTCTCCTTGGTCCGTTACCCTTCCTGTGATGAGCCACTTGCCATCAAGATCCTGAGGGCCATAGCTAGTGGCGGTAAAGATCATTTGCGTAGGTTTCTCCAGAATCAGAGTCCCATTTTTTATCTTAAAAGGTATTTGTAAGTTGGAAATGTTATCTTTTTTATAATTGGAATTAAATTCCAATTGTACCATTAGGGTATTGTCATTGATGGTATAGAATCCTCCCAAGGTTTTTATAAACTCTGCAGGAGATTCTCGATAAATGGTATGGACAAAATAGTCGGAGTCCAATTTCAACTCGTGGTGAAGTGTTCCATCACTACTTTTTTCCTCATAATGATAGACGTTTTCCGGTATTTGAGCCTCAATTTTGCCGGAAAAAAACAGCAGTACAACAAGACCTACAAAAACACTGAATTTTTTTAACTCCATGGGTACTTTGTTTTTGTTTAAAAATAGTCAAGAAAAGGTTAAAAATCAACACATTAAATTTATTTTTTAGTTAATTTTTTACAATTGATCAAATTCATTTTGAACTTCGACTTAAAATTTTTTAAAACGCTTGTTTTTTCATTTTTTTTGTTTTCATTTGTCACGTCAAATTAGCTTTAAATTTTGTTTGCCTAATAGCAACTTGTGGAGTACAATGAACCGTAGTTATAATTTTGGGATTCTGGAAACAGAAAGATTCAGACCACTGAAATTTAGTATAGGTAACCAAAATTTACTTGGTATTCCAAATTTCTCTTCTATCGTGAGCAGTCAGCACGACTATTTTTTTATACCAACGACCGAAAAGCAGATAATTGTTTAAAGATTTAGTTATAATTCCGCACATTATTTGCATTTGGCGCTGCTATTTACTTATTTACAATTCATATATTTATTTTAATGAACACAAAGTATATTAATCTTATAGATCAAACCTATTATTTTCCACAAGAGGAATTCTCATTGGATGGTGAATATTTAAAGTTTCATGGGATTCCCTTAATGGATTTGGTAGAGGAATATGGAAGTCCTTTGAAATTTACCTATTTGCCAAAAATTTCCGAAAATATAAACAGGGCAAAGGAGTGGTTTAAAATAGCCATGGAAAAGAATAACTACAAAGGGAAATATCATTATTGCTATTGTACCAAAAGTTCCCATTTCAAACCTGTGTTGAACGAGGCCTTAAAAAATGACATACATATTGAAACTTCTTCTGCCTTTGATATTAATATTGTTGAAAAGTTAAAGGAAAAGGGCAAGATAAAGGACAATACCTTTATTATTTGCAACGGATTTAAAAGGGATCAATATATTAGCAATATTGCCAATCTTATAAACGGAGGGCATCAAAATTGTATTCCGATTATTGATAATTATGAGGAAATAGATCTGTTGTCCGATGCCATCAACGATACTTTTAAAGTAGGGATCAGGATTGCTTCTGAAGAAGAGCCAAAGTTCGAATTTTACACCTCGCGCTTAGGAATTGGATACAAAAATATTGTACCTTTTTATGAGAATCAAATTAAGGACAATGATAAGGTAGAGTTAAAAATGCTACACTTTTTCATTAATACCGGGATACGTGACAATGCCTATTATTGGAACGAATTGGTGAAGTGTTTAAAGGTGTACGTTAGGCTTAAAAAGATATGTCCATCATTGGATAGTCTTAATATTGGCGGTGGTTTTCCTATAAAGAATTCTTTGGCTTTTGATTACGATTATCAATACATGATTGATGAGATCATTAACCAAATAAACATTGCCTGTCAGGAAGCGGATGTGGCAGTACCAAATATTTTTACCGAATTTGGAAGTTTTACAGTTGGTGAGAGCGGTGGTGCCATATATGAAATACTGTATCAGAAGCAGCAGAACGACCGTGAAAAGTGGAATATGATCGACTCGTCGTTTATAACCACATTGCCGGACACTTGGGCCATTAACAAACGTTTTATAATGTTGGCCATTAACCGGTGGCAAGATGAATACGAACGGGTTTTGTTGGGCGGACTAACCTGTGATAGTGATGATTATTACAATAGTGAGCAAAACATGAATGCAATTTACTTGCCCAAGTACAGAAAGGATAAACCGTTATACATCGGATTCTTCAATACAGGCGCCTATCAGGAGACTATTGGGGGTTATGGAGGATTGCAACATTGCCTGATACCGCATCCTAAACATATTTTAATAGATAAGGACGAAAACGGAAATATAACGACCAAATTATTTAGTGAACAACAAAAGGCAGAAGATTTGCTTAGAATTTTAGGATATGAAATGAAAACCAATGCTAATGCTAAAGTTAGTAAAAGCGTTGAAAAGGAAATTAAATCTGACCTTTAAAAATCAATAAACTTTAAACAAATGAACACAACTAACAATTACGCTGGCATACCAGACGAGTTTGCGCAATTGGAAAAGGCTAAGGTGGTTTTAATACCTGTGCCTTATGATGGAACCAGTACTTGGGGAAAAGGAGCGGACAAAGGTCCTGCGGCTTTTTTGGAGGCATCGGAAAATATGGAATGGTATGATATTGAAACCGATACCGAGGTCTATCAGCAAGGAATATATTTGGCCAATTCCGTGGATGAGGATAGCTCTCCCGAGGCCATGGTGAATGCTGTGCATAAGGTTACCAAGGAATATATCAAAAGGAATAAGTTTGTTACCATTTTTGGAGGTGAACATTCCATTTCCATTGGTACCATCAGGGCCTTTAATGAGTGTTTTGACAATCTTACCGTTTTGCATATAGATGCGCATGCAGATTTAAGGAAGTCCTATGATGGCACTAAATTTAATCATGCTTGTGCAGTTCACGAGGCAAGTCAGACTACCAATCTTCTTCAAGTGGGTATTCGTAGTATGGATGCCATTGAAAAAACCTTTATGGATGAAGAAAAAACTTTCTTTGCACATGATATGGTGAATGACGAGTATTGGACCGATAAGGTCATAGATCTTATGACGGACAATGTCTTTATAACTTTAGACTTGGATGTCTTGGATCCGTCCATAATGCCATCTACCGGAACACCGGAACCTGGTGGCTTGTTTTACTATGAGACCCTGGAATTTCTAAAACAGGTATTTACAGATAAAAATGTTGTAGGCTTTGATATTGTTGAACTTTGTCCTAATAAGTCCGATAAATCTTCAGATTTCCTTGCGGCCAAATTGTATTACAAAATGTTAAGCTATAAATTTATGGGTGAGGCCGTAGATGACGAATACGACAACACTTATGACATTGATTCCAAGGTGGGAGGCAATAATAATTCAAAATTCGACGATGACGAAGACTAAAGGAGAAATCTCCAATTTTATTGAGAAGTATTACTTACATTTTAATGCGGCCGCCTTGGTGGATGCCGCCAAAGGATATGAAGATCAACTAAATCAAGGCTCAAAAATGCTGGTCTCCTTGGCAGGTGCCATGAGTACCGCGGAAATTGGAAAAATTTTTGCCGAGGTTATCCGTCAGGATAAAGTGCATATCATATCCTGTACTGGGGCCAATTTGGAAGAGGATATTATGAACTTGGTAGCCCATTCACATTATAAACGCGTACCCAATTATAGAGATCTTACACCGCAAGATGAGTGGGATTTGTTGGAGAAAGGTTTAAATAGGGTAACGGACACCTGTATTCCTGAGCATGAGGCATTCCGAAGGCTGCAAAAGCATATTTTTGAAATTTGGAAAAAAGCTGAAGATGCCGGAGAAAGGTATTTACCTCATGAATTTATGTACAAGCTCTTGCTTTCGGGTGTCTTGGAGGAATATTATGAGATAGATCTTAAGGATTCCTGGATGTATGCGGCGGCAGAGAAAAATTTACCTATTGTTTGCCCGGGTTGGGAGGATAGTACCTTGGGAAATATATTTGCTTCCTATGTGGTAAAAGGAGAGTTAAAGGCCAGTACCATGAAGTCTGGCATTGAATATATGACCTTCTTGGCAGATTGGTATACCGACAATTCTGAAAAGGGGATTGGATTTTTTCAGATTGGCGGAGGAATCGCGGGAGATTTCCCAATTTGTGTCGTGCCTATGTTATACCAGGATCTTGAAAGGACAGATACACCGTTTTGGAGTTATTTTTGCCAAATAAGTGATTCTACCACAAGTTATGGTTCTTATTCCGGTGCAGTGCCGAACGAGAAAATAACTTGGGGTAAACTGGATATAAATACCCCTAAATTTATCATTGAAAGTGATGCAACCATTGTTGCGCCCTTAATTTTTGCGTACCTATTAGACATGTAGTATATGGACAATTTAAAAAGAGTTATTGTTGATTTTAAAAAACTTACGCCAGAGGTTTTAAAACTTTTGGTGGAGAAGTATCCTGATGGATACGACGACCTTAATATCATCTCCTTTAAGAATGCACAAGGGGAGCGTATAGAGGCCGTTGAGGTTACTACTGAGGATACCAAATATCTGGTCAAAATAAGCGCCAAGTTGGAAAAAACCATGGCCAATTATGATGAGGATGATTACGAGGATTTTGACGATGATGATCCAGATGCCATTCCGGATGTGGACATGGAAGGAGTAGAGGGCGATGATGATGACGACTAACCGAGATGTTTGAGGTTGTTGCAGTTCATATAGCATCTTCCATTAATATTAGGCAATGTAAATCACAATTGCCGCTGGAAATATTGTTTTCGGACAGTGATGAGCTCTATTTGAAAAATGGCGAAAAAAAATTCGTTTACATTTTTCAATACGGTCTAGTATCCTTTTTTAATCATTCTGAAGATGAGAAAGATAAGATTCTGGACTCTCTTTCCAAGATTACCAAGGAATACAGTATTCCCCAACTTACAGAAACCATGCAAGTAGAAATAATCGAAGGCCACCAACAAGTGGCTTTCGATAAAGTAATCTTGCCCAGTTTTGATTCGGAGTTTATTAGATTGGTAATGTTGAACACCTCCCAATCTGTTGCCTTGGATAGGTATTCCGAAATTACACAGCAGTTGTTGGAAGAAACCAATGGACATACCCAATATTTGGAAAGCAAGGGGAAGCTAAATATTTCTGGGGTTAGGCTAAAGCGGTTTATAGGTAAGGTCATGAACATTAAAAATCAGATATCCGAAAACCTTTACATTTTTGATGAGCCCGATAGCACCTGGGAAAACGAACAACTAAACAAGCTGAACCTTGAACTTAAACGGACGTTCGATTTAAAGATAAGGTATAGGAATATTTACGAGCGAATAGGGATCATCAAGGAAAATTTGGAGCTGTTCAAGGATATCTGGGACCATAGGGAAAGCAGTAAATTGGAATGGGTCATTATTATCCTGATTCTGGTCGAGGTTTTAGATCTGTTTGTGTTTAGGTTGTGGAGGTAATTTTTAATTATTCTTTTTACTACCTTAGATAAACAATCAACACTAAATTAGAGCCTTATGAAAAATGCGCCCTTCCATATGTCACTGCCCTGCTTAAGTATAAGCAAAACAGAAGACTTTTACGTAGACGTCATCGGAGCCGAATTGGGAAGGCACTCTTCCCGATGGTTGGATATTAATTTGTTTGGAAACCAGATTACCTTTACTAAAGCGGGTAATTTTAATTTTACTTTTAAGACCTACAAGTTTGAAGATACAGTGTTGCCTTCTTTTCACTTTGGTCTTATCGTGGATGAATCTACTTGGGATAAATTGCATGCCAAGTTGAGCAAATCCGAATATGAACTAACAACCGAGGTCGTATTCCTAAAGGATAAGATTGGTGAGCATAAGTCCTTTTTTATCCAAGATCCCAATGGACATATGGTAGAATTTAAATGTTTCAAAAAGCAAAAAGAGATGTTTTTATCTTAATGGTCCTATCCGTTTCAAGATGATCTTTATAAATTTAATAAATTAATAATCCCTTAATCTTGATTACAAGGGGTTAAGTGCTTTATTTTGCACTTATTTAAAAATAAAATCTATATAAAACAGATGAAGTATAAGAACCTGGATATTATTGGTAGTGAAGAATGGTGTGTATTTGAAGATTTGGAGATTCCAGCTATCAAGGCTAGGGTAGATTCCGGAGCAAAAACATCTTCCATACAGGCAAATAATATTAAGGTATATACCAAAGGGGCACACGAATGGGTGAAGTTTGAGGTAAATCCGTTGCAGGACAACAGGGGGATTAATATTGAATGTCGTGCAAGACTGGTAGACCGTAGGACGGTAAAGAGTTCTTCAGGGATATCCGAGGAGCGCTATGTGATAAAGACCCCGGTACGTGTTGGGGAGATTACCTTTGATATAGAACTTACCTTGGCCAATAGGGATACTATGGAATATCGTATGCTTTTGGGCCGTGAGGCGCTAAACGAACGATTTGTGGTTAATCCTGCGGTAAGTTTTAGTGTAAAAGAGTTCACGGTAAAAGAAATCAATGAGAAATATGCCTCCCATTTTAAAGAAAAAACGGGACTAAAAATAGCCTTGTTGGCCAGCAACCCGTTGCTGTACAGCAATAAGAGAATAATGGAGGCCGGCGAGGCCTTGGGGCACGATATGGTGTTTTTAAATGTAGAACACGCCTATATGAAATTGGATGCCAATTCGCCCGAGATCAGATATAGGGGAGGAAACATATTAAATGAGTTTGATGCCATTATTCCACGAATTAAACCTGCGGTTACTTTTTATGGTTGTGCCCTGATCAGGCAGTTCGACAACCTTGGGGTCTATTGTTTAAATTCGGCCGAATCAATAACCCAGTCCAGGGATAAATTATTTGCATCACAGCTTTTTTCCAAAAATGATATACATATTCCTATAACGGGGTTTGCCAAGTCTCCAATGGATACCAAAGACCTGATTAGGATGGTCAACGGTGCACCATTGATCATTAAGTTACTGGAGAGCACTCAAGGAAAGGGTGTGGTTTTGGCCGAAACCAACAAGGCCGCTGAAAGCGTTATTAATGCCTTTAAGAGTGTCCAGACCAATATTTTGGTGCAGGAGTTCATTAAAGAGGCCAACGGGCAGGATATACGTTGTTTTGTCGTGAATGGAAAAGTAGTGGCATCTATGCAGCGACAAGCCGAAAAAGGGGAATTCCGTGCTAATCTGCATCAAGGCGGCAAGGCATCTATAATAAAGATTACCTCCGAAGAAAGGAAGTTGGCCGTAAAGGCTGCCAAAGTTCTAAATCTGGCCGTGGCGGGTGTGGATATCATTCGTTCCAATAAAGGTCCTTTACTTTTAGAGGTAAATTCTTCCCCGGGATTGGAGGGGATTGAGAACGCCACCGGTAAGGATATTGCCAATATCATGATCAGGGCCATAGAAAGTAAAATAAAATTTAGTGTATAATCTCTAGTTTTATCTGTAACCAAGTCCTTCAGGGTGGCAAAGCACAGTAACAGTAATAGATAATTTCTTTTGACGGGGAATTCATTAAGTATGGACCTACTTCAAATTTGACATTGGGAACAAGCTTATTATTTCCAAAGCTTACCATATGACAAAAGTGCAGCATGGTTCTATTTGCTGATAATCCAAAATGATTAAGATTGATTTTACATTAAAAACTCGTTAAATAAAAATCCAATTTAGGGTAGCTTTTATTAAAATTTGTACCTTCGACCTATGGGAAAAGTATTGTTTTACAGCATGGTATTAATGTTGATGGGAGCCTGTAAACAAGGGGTAACCCTAGAAGCCACGAAAGAAAAGGAGGAGGAATTTTTCAGTGTGGATTCACTTCCAAAACCAAATGAAATAAATGCACAGGCCTTGGCGGATTTAAAGGAATGGCAAGAGTTCAATTCTTTGGAAACTACATTTGAATCGCTCTATCGGGTTGCCAATAGGGAGGATTTGGTCTTGGTTATAGAGGATTTGATCGAAAAACAAAAAACGTTGGAAGCTTCTGCTTATCCGGAAACATTTGATAATGAACAGATTAAAAGCAGACAGAAGGTTTTTAAGACCTTTGTTCTTAAAACAAAGGGAAACCTGGAGTACAGGGTAGGTGTAAAGGAGTCTACCGTCCAAATGATCAACGCATATAATGCTTTTAGAAATCAGTTCAACGTAGTTGTGAACAGTAAGTTGGACACCATTCTCATTCTAAGTGAGTAGATTCTTTATATTGATATCGATTTTTATTCTATCCTCACAGCTGAGGTGTCAGGAAGTAACAGATAAAATCCAAATACAGAGCACACTGGATAGCTGGCACAAGGCGGCCGGAGCTGCTGATTTTGAATCTTATTTTAGATTAATGACTTCCGATGCCGTTTTTATTGGTACGGATGCTTCGGAAAATTGGCAGATCAATGAATTTAAAGCCTACGCAAAGCCCCATTTTGATAAAGGAAGGGCGTGGGACTTTACTCCATTGGAACGAAAAGTGTATATTGACCATAAGGCCGATATAGCCTGGTTTGATGAGTTGCTTAATACCCAAATGAAACTATGTCGCGGTTCTGGGGTGTTAAAGAAGGTATCGGGAAAATGGAAAATAGCCCACTATGTGTTGTCAATTGTCATCCCAAATGAAAATGTCTCCGAGGTAATTGAGCTAAAACAGGAAAAGGACGATAAGACTATTGAAAATTTGAGGAAGCAGTAAGGCTTGTTTAATGGCAGGACCGTTAAGCTTTCTTTAAATTCAATAAGGTCTTTTATCATTTTTAAACAACAAAAAACCACTGAATAGCAGTGGTTTTTTGTTGTTTTCCATTATTGGGCAACATAAGGTTGAGCCCATTAATATCTGGATTATTGCTTAGTTTCTGTAGGCTCCTTATTTTCTTGTTTGTCCTTTCTGGACTGTAGGGCTTGTCTGCTCAGACTTGCCAAATTAAAACTGGGGTCTATTTTTAAGGCTTCATCTATAGTAGCCAAAGCACCGTCTATATTGGTTTGGTCCTTGTTGAATTCTACTAGGGCTTTTAAATGGATAAAGGCCGCCTTTAGGACAACCTCGTAAGGTTGCTGCCTTTCGTAGAATGCATATTTCATATCATCTTTAGCATTCGCAATACCAAATTCAATATTGGCAGCTGCACCATCATTGTCGCCGGTCTGAATTTTAAGATCTGCCAATTCATAGGCTAAATAGGGGTTTGGACCTCTTTTGTTTAAAATTTCAAATTGTTCCAGCGCCCTTTTTGGTTGGTTCAATGCCTTCAAGGAAATGGCTTTGACCTGTACCGCCAAATCGGAGTCCGAATCATTTTTTTCGATTCCAATAGTATTAAGGGCCTGTAAATGTTGATTGTCGGTGGTGTATATATACGCTAAGGTGTCGTTGCGCTCTTTGCTGGGGGAAAGTATGTTTAGGTGCGTTATAGCGTTGATTACGCCATCTATATCACCCTGTATTCTCATTTGGTCATAAAAGGCCTCATAATGTTTAAGCAACTCACTTTTCGTTTGTGCATTGGCCGTAAATCCTGCTATAAGAAGTAGGATTAAAACTATTTTCTTCATTGTTCTTTTTTTTGGTGTGCCAAAACTAGTAAATTATTTCTATCCTTGTGTTAAGGAAAGCCTTAAACCTTTGATAAGCAACAAAAAAGGATGCCGATGGGCATCCTTTTTTGTTATGGTTGATTGGGGTCTTTCTTAAACAACTGTTAGTTTTGAATTCCTATTTTCATAGGAGTTAATGAGTTTGGCATAAAACGCTATGCTCCCATTGTCTTTGTCCAGGCTAGAACTTAAAAATTCCTTTAAATTCTTAAATAGTAAATTAGCCCGTAAAGTTGGCAGGGAAGAATTCATTTTTTTTGGGTCGTAACAGCTGTCATCCATTACAATATCCATAATAACCCTCTTTCTATGATAGTCTATGGATACATCGGCGGCGTTGTAATATTTTTTCAATATTGCAATGTGCAGATTTTGAAATTTTTGGGACATTTTGTTTTTGGAACAGCTTTTGGAAATTAAATTTTCAATTTCGTAAAGTACTCTCCTTTTTAGACCTGAATTTTCCATGATAATTGAATTTATTCGTTTACTTAAAGGTACAGACTTATCGATAAACGGTTAGCAATCAGGGGTGTAATTTAACTTAAAGTGGCTGTGTTTGTTGTGAAAGTTCAAAAAAGTGTGGTGAATTAACGTACAATTGAGGTGTTAAATTGGTAGGTTTTAACATTTAAATACTTACTTGCAATGGTTTTATTTCCTATTTTATTCAAATTTTGGGTGTAAATAGGTGGTAAAAGCCCTCTTTTTATGGCTTCCGAGGTATAATAGTCTTCTTTCTTGGGATGGTGGGGATATACTCCATTAAGTACTTGATTCTTATAGTCCCCATTAATAACGGTTTTGATAATACCTATACAATCGTTTAAATGTATTAGGTTTATGGGGTTGTCTCCATTCCCCAGATTAGTTTTTCCACTAAGAAAATTCACCGGATGTCTTTTAGGGCCAATTAGTCCCCCAAACCGGATAACCGTTGTATTTAGTTGCCCGTCCTTTAGAAAAATATTTTCCGAAGCCAAAAGTTGCTTTCCGGACTCGGTGTTTGGTTGTGCAGGGGAGTCTTCGGTAACCAATCCGCTAATATTGCCATATACAGAGGTGCTGCTTATAAAAATAATTCTTTTTAAGGGGGAGATTTTTATTTCACTATGTAGGTGAAACATCTTTTCCACAAAACTTTCTTTTGGAGCAGATCGCAAATTTGGAGGAACATTTATAATCAAAAAATCCAATTCGCTCAAAAATTCCTTAATGTTGCCTTCAATTCCAATCTCAGTTAGAACAATGTGATATGGGATAATATTGTCCTTTTCCAAGATAGCTATTTTGGTAATGGAGGTGGTAGTTCCATAAACGGTATGTTTATCCTCCAATAGGGATTTGGCCAAGGGCAAGCCCAGCCATCCACACCCTAGAATGCCGATTTTCTTGCTCAAAATGTAATTTTTTTGGTAATCAATATGGCATCGTTTAGAACAAATGGCATAGATATGTTGTCCTCTGGCCTTGGTGGAACTGTAAACAGTGGATTGCTTAAAAGATCGTTCGAGGCCTCATATAAGGTCAGTTCCAATTCACCATCCTTGGGAATTGTAATTTGTAATTCGGTAAAATCGTTATTGCTGATATAGTGGGTAACCAATTTAGGGCCTTTCTTATTTTTGAGATAGTATGCGGACAGTGGTATATTATTTATTTTGGCCTCAATGATTTCCACCTCATTGGTGAATATCTCCAAGCGATTGACGTTTCGTTGGGGCGTAATACATATTTCCAATTTGCGACTGTTTCCTACAATGGTATCCTTAGTGGTTTCAATTTTAGGGACAGCAATATTTTTTAAGGGTGCTGCCGATCTATAACTAAACCTTGTCGCATACTTGCTGCTTAGAGATTCATTCTCTGAACTTATGGGGTTTTCGTTATTCTTATCTATGTACTGAGAAGTCCAGCCAGATAATACTTTATCATAGGTAGCCCATTCAGCAGTTTCCTTATCTGCATCGAATATATAAACCAAACTGGTGGGTTTGGCATTTTCATCGCTAAAGTCCGAATTAAGATGTGCGGACAGAAGAAAACCGAAGCAAAGTATAAGAAACAAAAAGGCCAAATTATTTTTGTTTTTCATCGAACCAAAAACAGGGAGCAGTAAGAAAAACGTTAAAGATGTTAAAAGGGTAGAGGTGATCATCATTTTAAGGCCAAGACCTACAGGGAACATTTTAATCAATGGGGCGTATATCCAAATTGCCGGTAAAGCCAAAAATAGCAAGAGAAAGGGACTGGGCCATTTTTGATGGGTCGTTATCAGTAGCGATGCCAACAATGCAAAAACGGGAATGACAAAAAAACTGGCTCCTTTTAAATACACGGCAACAAGCGTACAAATTATTAGCCAGAGAAATAAGGGGGCTATTATTAAATTTTGGGTCTTTGTAGTTTCAAATTTATGGTAGGCCCAAAAACCAACGGCCACCGAAAATAGGACAAAAGCAATTATATAGGAATAGCCATTATAGGTGAACCCATGAAGAATATCCTGGTATTGCGGGTAGATATTGGTTAGTGCCGACCACCCAAAATAACCTACAAGGCCATTTATGCCAAGAACTAAAAGCAAGGATATAAAACCTCTCCCTATTTCCTTAATTTCCAAGGAGCCGTTCCTGAGACCTAAAATCATTAAGACTAAGAAGGATATTATGGCAAGGCCAAGCATAGGAAAGATCCAATCAAAAGGATAGGATACCAATCTAAAGAAAGGTATGTTGAAATAAATAGAATCGTTTAGGCTTTTTAAGTCGGTGAGATCGGAATTGCTAAAGTGCTTTAGCAATGGCATTAGGTAACTGCCCTGGTGTGCAAGGGTATTACGGTCCAATCGCTCGTAATTATCGCGCTCGGTATGGTAGTCATAATGGTCGTCTATAAATGCAAAGTTTAGGCCTTCTATATCCATATCCTCCCGGAAAACGGTAAGATCGGTATCATTGGGCAGCATTTTGTAAATACTATAGACCAAAGAATTGGCCACCGGGTATTTGGGATTGGCCTTTGTAAATTCTTCAATTACCCTGGCATTTCCCCTATTGGTTTCCAACAACATATAGGAGGGCCCTCCACTGCCCCTGGCTTCAAAATTCAAAACCAGTCCTACCTCTTTTGCCCAAGGGTGTTTGTTCACAAAGAGATCGGCCCCGTTTAATCCTAATTCCTCGGCATCGGAAATAAGAATAATAATATCATTTTTTGGAGCCTGGTTTTGTTTTAGGAAAGCCCTTACACCTTCCAAGATGGTTGCTACTCCACTGGCAGCATCACTGGCTCCCAGGGACGAATGGGGACTACTGTCATAATGGGAGAGTAACAAAAGTGCTTTTCCCTTTTCGGTACCTTTTATACTGCACAAAATATTGGTGGTGCTACTAAAATTGCCCCAATCCCCAGCGGTAAATCCTTGTTGGGTAGTTGTCTCCAATCCCAGCCTGTTCAGTTCCGAAATCACGTAATCCCTGACTTCGGAATGCCCCGGAAATCCGACTCCATGAGGTTTTTCAGACATATTTTTTACATGTACCAGTGCTCTATTCGTTGAAAACGAAATATCATCAACGGTCGCATCTGGAGTGTAGCCAGGCATTGAGGCTTCAAAACTCAAATAAATGGCAAGTAAAAGTATAAGGAGGGTGGCGGCAGAAGAATATTGCTTCATAGTAAGTTGTAAAAACTTAAAATTAAGAAATTATATGTGGATTACCTTAAGCAGTTGATCGTAACCCTTAATCCAGACAATTTTAGACCACAACTTATTGAGTAATATGTAATAAATTTAGTAAAAAGTTGTCATTACAACTGATTAAATCTTAATTAGTTGTGTAATCTTTTAAAAAATACTATCTTTCAAATTAACCTAAAAATAAACGATATGGGAATAAAAAGTTTTCAGGGAGTACGAAAGGTCGTAAAAAAGGAATTTGACGCTCCCATTTTAGTAGAGGACTACATGACTAAAAAATTGATAACCTTTAGTCCTGATCAATCCATTTTAACGGTTATGGAGCATTTGGCAAAATACCATATTTCTGGGGGTCCTGTTTTGGATAACAACGGATTTTTGGTTGGTATTATATCCGAAGCGGACTGTATGAAACAAATTTCGGAAAGCCGTTATTTTAATCAGCCAATATTGGACAAGAGTGTTGAGCGATTTATGACAAAGGATGTAGAGACTATTCCTTATGATATGTCTATTTTTGATGCGGCTGGGATTTTTGACAAACACAAAAGAAGAAGATTGCCGGTAATGAAAAACGGGATTTTGGTGGGTCAAATTAGCCGTAAGGATATTGTGATAGCAGCCTTAAAATTAAGCGGACATAACTGGAAATAAAAGCTGCTTTATTTTCCCACATGCACTGTTGGGTAGCAGAGAAATAATTGTAAAAAAATTTCTAATTCACAGAATCATATCCCTCCCCTTGGGGAGGTATTGATGTGGATATGCCTATTATCCAAATGGCATGGTACTATTCCCTCTTTACAATCATATAATAATCATTGTCCAACGGAAGATACCCTAAATCATATACAAAATAGTAGGTGGTTCCCTTTTTGGTGGTGTATAAATTGGTGATGTATTCAAAATCGAATCCTTTGTCCATTAATCGGGTCTTGGTAGTCTTGGTTTTTCCTTCTGTTAAGGGATAACTGTCCAAGATTCTATAATTTTTGCGCAAGCGGTTGTTTATATTCCGTACCAGATTTTTACTGTCTTTATTCAGTTTGTTGTTATAGGCGTTTCTACAATAATCCGAGCAGAACTTCTTATCTACTCTTCCTAAAATTTTATCTCCACATTCCAAGCATTTTTTTTCCATTGTTAAGTCATTTATTTTGTTCAATAAGTTCCAATCTCTTTACTATGGAACCCATGCTTAATATGGTACCGGGGGAAAGTACGGCATTGGCGCCTATTTTGGAATTGTCCCCTACCAATGCCCCAAATTTGTTGGTTCCGATATTTGTTCTGTTACCATTTGCGCTGGCCCAAATGGTCTTTTCGGTTCTTTCGTTATAGTGGTTGGCAATAAGCGAACCCGCCTCAAAATTTACATGGTTGCCAATAATACTATCCCCTATAAAGTTAAAGTGGGCGAGGGCGGTCTTACTGCAAATTATGCTTGATTTTATTTCACAACCTGGGCCTATCCGTACCTCTTCACCCAGAAACACCCCTCCTCGGAGGTAGGCATGGCTTGCGACAAAACTATTTTCTGAAATGATGATTGGCCCTTTTAGAGTAACCCCTTTTTCAATAATGGCCGTTTTGTGGATGGCGATATCCCCTTCAATGGCGTAATCATCTGAATCGAGTTGCGGAAATATCCCTATTAAGATTGATGAAATGGTATGGGTTGCGCCCCAAGGTGAAACGCCCTTGAGGTGTGGGAAAGTAGTGTAAAAATTTTCTATATAATCATTTATGGAAATCATTTTTGATAAAGTTCTATAGGTAAATCGTCTGGGTCAAATATAAAAGTGAATTGTTTTTCGGTTAACACATCAACCCTTATAGGTTCTGCTTTAATTCCTTTTCCTGTCAAATGATCGAGGCTTTTTAGCAAATCGTCTACCTCAAAAGCCAAATGCCTTAGGCCGGTTGCCTCAGGCCTGGTTGATCGTGCAGGAGGGTTTGGAAAAGAAAAGAGTTCAATGATGTATTCCCCATTCAATGCCAAATCCAATTTGTAGGAGTTGCGTTCCTTCCTAAATACTTCTTGGAGGGGTTGTAGACCCAAATCTTCCACATAAAATTTTTTGGATTTTTTGTAGTCCGAGGAAATGATGGCAATATGGTGTACTTTGTTTAAAGTCATTTTAGGTAGTTGGAAAGTGTTTTAGGACCAATAAGGTACAAATTATCCGATTACAAACGTATAATCCAAAAAGGCAAATAATTTATTCTATATGGATTTTATACTTCGTTAATAAGCCCAAAACCCCTTCCTTGGAAAATCTGGCCTTGCGGATACTGTTTTTCTCAGGATCGAAAGCATAGTTGATTGCTGTACTGAAATTAGCTTTTTCTAGGTTGGAATTTTCGAAGATGGCATTTTCGAGGTCACAGGATTCAAATTGGGCTTCTGTTAGTTGGGCTTTTGTAAAATCGACTGAAATCATTTTGCACTTTTGGAAAATGGTGTTTTTGAGTTTTAATTTATAAAAGGAGGATAGGTTTAAGGTACAGTTATAAAAGTTAAACGATAGCAGAAAGTCGTTGCAATGGTCAAAGCGGATGCCCAATAATTTACACCCTTTAAAATCAGTTTCTTTAAAACTGGTGTTGGTGAGGTTTACATTGCTTAGATCACAATCCGTAAACACACATTCCATAAAAACGATGTTGGATATATCCGATTTTGAAAAGGAACAAGTGTCAAAAATGCAATTCTCATAATCTCCTTTGGACAAAGGTTTGGAGGTAAAGTTGATTCCCTTATAGGATTTATCGGTAATAAATGGATTATTCATTTCTTTGGCAGTTTATATTCCATACGGGGTTGAAATGGCTGAAGGAAGCAATATCCTTTGTAATGGAAGGGGTGCATTGTGTTCGTGAACCCTTGGATTAGTATTATGAAAATTAATAAGAGAGTAAGAGCAGTAATAAGGCTATGAGAGCTGGTAGGGCCTGAACCACGAATATTTTTTTGCTCGCAGACCAGGCACCATAAATGCCGGCAATGGCCACACAGCTCAAAAAGAAAATGGAGATATTGGTGCTCCAGGCCGGGTCTGTGATAAAAAATGTCCAAATAAGCCCGGCGGCCAAAAATCCGTTGTAGAGTCCTTGGTTGGCAGCCAGTCCTTTTGTGGGTTTAAACATATGCTCTGGGAGTGCTTTTTTAAAAGTTTTTTTGCCCAAGGTTTCCCAGGCAAACATTTCCATATAAAGAATATAAAGGTGTTCAAGGGCTATAATACCTATAAGAATTTTTAAAAGGATATCCATATTTTGATTTTTGCAAGGATTATTTTGTCCTAAATATAGGGGATTCAATTGATTTATCTTTGTTGCAAGTAAGTGTATTGTGAGGGTGTTTGTTAACCTTTAGGGGATCCAAATACATTATGAGGTAAGAAGAAAATCTTATTTTTTAGAATGGTAGAAAATGAATACATTAGAGAAGTGAAGAAAAAAGATAAGATAAAATATACTAATTGGAGTGATCATCTGAACAATACAAGGGACAGAACTAACTACGCGATTAGGAGAATGGACTTATTGATAATATCTATTTGTGGAGCAGGCATATATATTGTTTTCGAAACTTTTAGAGCTATTGCAGGAGAAGATCTTGAAATTCTGGATTCTTCATTTCTTAAAATTTCAGGAATTGTTTTTTTAATTGCCATAACCTCAAATTTTATTTCACAATTAACGGGATATTATGCCAATAATGAAGAAGAGAAATATACACTTTTGGAGATTTGTAAAATAGAAGGTAAAAAAATTGACGAATGTCAACAGAAAACACATGATGAAAGTTCAAAAAAATTCACCAAAGCTACAAACATCCTTAATGCCATATCAATGGGATTGATGTTTATTGGTTTATTTTTATTAGCTTATTTCAATTATTCTTTGTTTTAGGAGGTCTATTTCCTCCCCCACTTCCTTTCTGTCTGTTCTGTGCCGATCCACCAGTTGAATTTTTTGAAGTACCACCAGTTTTACTATTACTGCTTGAACTTGAGGAGCCAGTTTTCTTTGCCATTGTAAAAAATATAATCGGTATGTAAATATATGAATTTTCTGTTAATGTTTAGTGCGCTCTAAATATCTAAACCTATTGTGAAATTCGTTCCACCATTATCTGTGGTACTAATAGATTCATTTGGCGTGATATTTTCGTGGGTATATAATCTATCAAGTGATAAGCATATCAGGCATCTTTACACATTTACAAACGACTACAAACGATAACAAACGAAATTAAATACTTTTCAACCGAGTAACATTTGGGTCGGGTACTAAGTTTGTTCCATCAAAAATCATTAACTGTTTAACCATTCCCGAAGTGGATTCGGGATTTAAAAATTATGTATTATGAACGCACTTAGAAACAGAGTACAGTTGATTGGAAACTTGGGTAACGATCCAGAAATTATTAATCTAGACGGAGGGGGCAAATTGGCTAAATTCGCCATTGCCACCAATGAGACCTACAAAAATGCCAAGGGAGAAAAAGTAACGGATACCCAATGGCACAATGTGGTAGCATGGGGAAAAACAGCGGAAATCGTAGAAAATTATCTCAACAAGGGTAAGGAAGTTGCAGTTGAAGGAAAATTAACCACTCGG
This sequence comes from Arenibacter sp. F26102, assembly GCF_023015865.1. Classification (GTDB taxonomy): domain Bacteria; phylum Bacteroidota; class Bacteroidia; order Flavobacteriales; family Flavobacteriaceae; genus Arenibacter. The sequence goes on from NZ_JALKBC010000001.1 coordinate 538,739, forward strand.
TCTTATGAAACCAAGGAAGGGGAAAAGCGGTATATTACCGAAATCCGCTGTAATGAACTCCTGATGTTAGGGAAATAGATTTTTCTTACCTACTCGGGAAGAATTACCAGAGGTATAGCGCAGTACTAAGAAGTAATCTGTTGGGTCCGTTCAAGGAGCTATAGGGTTACTTCTTTTGCTTTTTGGGTTGTATTAATGAAAGGTCATTGCGAGGAGTGAAAGGACGAAGCAATCTGTCTTTTAGTGGTTTGTTGCTGTGAGTTTTTGTCACAAAGCAAAGAGATTACTTCTCTTTGTCTGCCTGTGGACATCCAAGTTCGCAATGACTTGCAAATTAGGTTGTTAAGGATTTCTGTTTACACATTACTAATGAGACGTCATTGCGAGGAGCGTGAGTGACGAAGCAATCTGTCTTTATATTAGTTTATTGATGTTTGTTCCAAGTGAATAGTTTTGAGATTGTCAGTGAATACCTTTTTTTTGAAAGTTAAGTTAGCATGGAGAAATATAAATTATGAAAAAGTCATATGTTTATTTACTTGCCAATAAGACTAATACCGTCATCTATGTCGGGGTTACCAGCAATCTAGTTAAGCGTATTTACGAACACAAGAATGGTGTAGGTCATAGTTTTACTTCTCGTTATAATTGTAATAAATTGATTTATTGGGAAGAATTCAGTGATATACAAAAAGCTATTGAAAGGGAGAAACAGATAAAGGCAGGTAATAGGAGGCGTAAGGAACAATTAGTCAATAGTGAGAATCCTAATAGGAAGGATTTAGCTGAAGGATGGTTGTTTTATTTTGATTGAATAGTATAAGGAACTTAAATGCCCTCTTAAGAGATTGCTTCACTAAGTCTGCCTACGGACAGTCAATTTCGCAATGACGTGCAACTGTGGTCGTTAAGGCTTTCCGCTTTGTTGGTCCCAATTAGGCGTCATTGCGAGGAACGTTAGTGACGTGGCAATCTGTATGTTATTGGTTACTGCTGTTAGTTCTTGTCGAAAAACAAAGAGATTGCTTCACTATGCCTGCCTGCGCGCAGTCAAGTTCGCAATGACGTGCAACTGTGGTCGTTAAGGCTTTCTGCTTTGTTGGTCCCAATTAAGCGTCATTGCGAGGAACGTTAGTGACGTGGCAATCTGTATGTTATTGGTTACTGCTGTTAGTTCTTGTCGAAAAACAAAGAGATTGCTTCACTATGCCTGCCTGCGCGCAGTCAAGTTCGCAATGACGTGCAACTGTGGTCGTTAAGGCTTTCCGCTTTGTTGGTCCCAATTAGGCGTCATTGCGAGGAACGTTAGTGACGTGGCAATCTGTATGTTATTGGTTTGTTGCTGTTAGTTCTTGTCGAAAAACAAAGAGATTACTTCACTTTGTCTGCCTGCGGACATCCAAGTTCGCAATGACTTGCAAATTAGGTTGTTAAGGATTTCTGGTTCGATAGTCCCAATTAAGCGTCATTGCGAGGAACCTTAGTGACGTGGCAATCTGTCTTATTTTATATTTGGGTTTACTTCTGTGAGATTGCTTCACTAAGTCTGCCTACGGACAGTCAAGTTCGCAATGACGTGCAACTGTGGTCGTTAAGGCTTTCCGCTTTGATAGTCCCAATTAAGCGTCATTGCGAGGAACCTTAGTGCCGTGGCAATCTGTCTTATTTTATATTTGGGTTTACTTCTGTGAGATTGCTTCACTATGCCTGCCTACGCGCAGTCAAGTTCGCAATGACGTGCAACTGTGGTCGTTAAGGCTTTCTGCTTTGATAGTTCCAATTAAGCGTCATTGCGAGGAAACTTAGTGACGTGGCAATCTGTATGTTATTGGTTAATGCTGTTAGTTCTTGTCGCAAAACAAAGAGATAGCTTCACTATGTCTGCATGCGGACAGCCAAGTTCACAATATTTGGGAATGTATGCGGTGTTCAAAGTTTAAGCAACCTTCTGCATCAGATCAAAACAAGGACAACGATTGCACCTCTTGGATTCCGACTTTTTGAATTTGTCGCAACACTTGGTTTTGCACCCATGGGGAACCATTTCCTTAAGAGCCGTTTTCTGCTCCTTTTTTAAAGCTTTTTTAAGCTTCTTTTCGGTTTTCTTATCCTGTTTTTTCTTCTTGCCCACCTTTGATATAAATCAACCGGGCAAAAATATCTATTTTAATTCAATCTAAATAAGATTAAATGTTAAAATTATGGCTTTGGGGTTATGGCTGCACTATTTGCTGTAATCTGCTGTATATCACGATCGAACAGATATAGACCGCCCTTATCATTTCCGATCAGGTTGATTTTGTCCAGAATATTTCGGGCCAATGCCTCTTCCTCAATTTGTTCTGCTACATACCATTGTAGAAAGTTATGGGTGGCATAATCCTTTTCCTGAAGGGTTACATGTACCAATTCGTTAATGCTATCCGATACAAAAATTTCGTGCTCCAATAACTCGTGGAACATTTTTTGAAAACTCACAAAGTCGGTTTTGGGTGCATTAAGTGCAGAGACATTGGCGTGTCCGCCCCTTTCATTGATATATTTTACCAATTTCAGCATATGTAAACGTTCTTCATCGGACTGGTTATACATAAATTGTGCAATCCCCTCCAGTCCTTTGCCTTCGGCCCAAGAAGCCATGGATAAATATACCTGTGAAGATTCGGCTTCAATACGCACCTGATCGTTCAATGCTTTTTCTAATTTTTCAGACAACATAACTTTTAAATTTTACCTAAAGTTACAAATAAATGATTCTTTTATCTATCTGGGATATTAAGTTTTGAAATTATTTATGCAAAGCCAATTGGATCCGTTTTCTGGGAATATCCACTTCCAATACTTTAACAATAATTTGCTGATGCAGACTAACGTGTTCGTTCACATCCTTTACAAAACTATCCGATAGGTTGGAGATATGGATCAGGCCACTTTCCTTGATGCCTACATCTACAAAACAGCCAAAATTGGTAATATTGTTCACAATTCCCGGTAACAATTGCCCCGCGCTAAGATCGGCAATGGTTCTGATGTTCTGATTAAAGGTAAATACCTTTGCCTTTTCCCTTACGTCCAACCCCGGTTTTTCCAATTCCTTTACAATATCCTGTAAGGTGGGCAAGCCCACATTATCGGTGCAATATTGTTTAAGGTCTATCTTTTTGAGGATTTCCTTGTTTCCTATAATCTCTAAAAGGGGAACGCCCTGATCCTTAACTATTTTTTGCACTAGGGTATAGCTTTCAGGATGTACCGCGGAATCATCCAACGGATTTTTTGCTTGTTTTATACGTAAAAATGCTGCTCCCTGCTCAAAGGCTTTGGCTCCCAAACGAGGCACCTTTTTTATTTCACTCCGACTGGTAAAGGCACCATTTTCGTTTCTATAAGCCACAATGTTTTCTGCCAGTTTTGGACCTATACCGGAAACATAACTTAAGAGCGGTACACTGGCCGTATTAATATTGACTCCCACAGTATTTACGCAGCTTTCTACTGCGGCATCCAAAGAATTTTTCAAAAGATTTTGGTCCACGTCATGCTGGTATTGACCTACTCCGATCGACTTGGCATCTATTTTCACCAATTCAGCCAAGGGATCTGCTAGTCTTCTTCCAATGGATACGGCGCCCCTAACGGTAACATCGTAATTGGGAAATTCATCACGGGCAATCTTGGAGGCGGAATAAATAGAGGCACCGGCCTCACTGACCACAAATACCTCAATATTATTTTTAAATTGAATACGCTTTATTAACTGTTCGGTTTCCCTTGAGGCAGTACCATTGCCAATAGCTATGGCCTCGATCTTATGGGCATCTGCCAAGGAACTAATTTTCTTTATAGCACCCTTACTGTCGTTTTGAGGCGCATGGGGGTAAATGGTCTCATTATGTTCCAAATCGCCCTGAGCGCTTAAGCAGACCACTTTACAACCCGTTCTGAATCCCGGGTCAATTGCCAAAATTCTTTTTTCGCCCAAAGGGGAGCCCAACAACAGCTGCTTAAGGTTTTTGGAAAACACTTGAATAGCCGATTCATCCGCTTTTTCCTTGGCGCTTTTTAGGATCTCATTGGAAAGTGAGGGGTACAGCAACCTTTTATAGGCATCCTGAATGGCCAGTTGTAGATGTGGAGTAGTGGCATTTTTGTTCTTGATGATCCTATACTCCATATTGGAAATGGCCTTGTCGTCGTCTATCTCGACCTTAACCCGAATAAAACCTTCATTTTCCGCCCGTAAAATTGCTAGTAGTCTGTGCGAGGGACAGCGATTTAGGGGTTCGCTCCATTCAAAATAGTCCCTAAATTTTTGAGCCTTCTCCTCATCTTTCTTTGTGGAAATAACCTTGGTGGATATCAATGCGAATTTTTCCAATTGGGTCCTGATCTGATTTCGGATATCGGCACGTTCGTTTATCCATTCAGAAATTATATGTCGAGCTCCCTCCAGCGCATCATCTTCATTGGGTACGGCATCACTAACATATTTTGAAGCCTCAAAATCAATTTCATCGGTACGCTGGGCCATGATAATTTTGGCCAAAGGTTCCAAACCATTTTTAATGGCGGTTTCTGCCTTGGTTTTCCGCTTTTTCTTAAAAGGGAGATACAGATCTTCCAATGTGGTAAGATCTTCGGCATTGGCAATCTTTTGTCCTAATTCTGGAGTCAGGCAATCTTGTTCCTCTATAGATTTCAAGATGGTCGACCTGCGTTTTTCCAAGGCCTCAAACTGGGCTTTATATTGCACAATAGCACCAATTTGCACCTCATCCAAATTTCCGGTACGTTCTTTTCTGTATCGGGAAATAAAGGGGAGGGTACAATCCTCGTTCAATAAGGCAACGGTATTTTCTATGCCCTTAGCAGGAAGTTGGGTGTTTTTTGTGATGTAGGAAATGAGGTTCATGGGGTATTTTGTTTTTTAAGAAGAGGGTTTCAGGGCATTCAGCCTTAATTTATTGTCTCACCACTTTCTACCCCATCTTCATCCGGATTAATAAATACCAATTTGCCATCGGCATTTTCGGTCATAAGTATCATGCCCTCGCTATCAACTCCACGTAAGGCCCTAGGCGCCAAGTTTACCAAAACGGTAACTTTTTTACCTATGATATCCTCTGGAGAAAAGCTTTCCGCAATGCCAGATACTATGGTTCTTACGTCCAATCCTGTATCCACTTTTAAGACCAACAGTTTTTTCGCCTTAGGCATTTTTTCTGCTTCGATAATGGTTCCTACCCTCATATCCAACTTGGAAAAATCATCAAAGGTAATGGTGTCTTTTTGTGGGCTCACTTCTTTGTTCATAGTTTCATTTGCTTTTTTGGTCGCTTCCAGTTTGTCCAATTGTGCTTGAATGGTTTCGTCTTCAATTTTGCTGAACAATAGCTCTGCAGGCCTTATCTGGTGTCCTGCTGGAATCAGGTCATCTTTATGGGCCACCGTTTCCCAGCTTAGGGTGTTGTCCAAAGCTTCAAATCCCAGTATTGTCTTCAGTTTTGCTGATGTAAAGGGCAAAAATGGTTCGCTTAACACTGCAAGGGCCGATGCTATTTGAAGGGCAACGAACATAATGGACTTTACCCTTTCTTCATCCTGTTTTATTACTTTCCAAGGTTCTTCATCGGCCAGGTACTTGTTGCCCAGACGGCCTAAATTCATAACTTCTTGGCCCGCTTCGCGGAAACGGTATCTTTCAATGGAATTGGCAATGATCTCGGGATATTTTTTAAGCTCTGCCATAGTTTCCCGATCTACCTCGCTAAAGGTACCCGGAGTAGGCACAACCCCATTGTAATATTTGTTCGTGAGCACCACTACACGGTTAATGAAGTTCCCGTAAATGGCCACCAATTCGTTATTGTTCCTAGCTTGGAAATCTTTCCAGGTAAAATCGTTATCCTTGGTTTCCGGGGCAGTTGCCGTTAGCGTATATCTTAACACATCCTGCATGTTTGGAAAATCCTCCAAGTACTCATGTAGCCATACCGCCCAATTCTTGGAGGTGGACAATTTGTTGCCTTCCAAATTTAAAAATTCATTGGCAGGGACATTTTCCGGCAAAATAAAATCGCCATGTGCTTTTAGCATACTGGGGAAAATAATACAGTGGAATACAATATTATCCTTACCAATAAAATGTACCATTTTGGTATCCTTGGCTTTCCAATAAGGTTCCCAATCCTTGCCTTCCCTGGCCGCCCATTCCTTGGTAGAGGAAATGTACCCAATAGGGGCATCGAACCATACGTATAGCACCTTGCCTTCACCGCCTTCAACGGGAACAGGGATTCCCCAATCCAAATCTCTGGTTACCGCCCGTGGTTTTAATCCGTCGTCTATCCAAGATTTACATTGGCCGTAAACATTCGGTTTCCAGTCGTTTTTATGACCTTCCAAAATCCATTTCTTTAAAAAATCCTCATATCTGTCCAATGGTAAAAACCAGTGTTTGGTTTCTTTTAGGGAGGGTACAGCTCCCGAGATGGTAGATTTGGGATTAATAAGGTCGGTGGCATTTAGGGTAGAACCACAGTTTTCACACTGATCGCCATAAGCTTCTTCGAACCCACATTTTGGGCAGGTGCCAATTACAAAACGATCGGCCAAAAACTGTTGTGCTTCCTGATCGTACAATTGTTCTGTGGTTTCCTCGATAAAATCTCCCTGTTCATATAATTTCACAAAGAAATCCGAGGCAGTTTTATGGTGTACTTCCGCGGAAGTTCTGGAATAATTGTTGAAGGTAATACCAAAATCCTCAAACGATTGTTTAATAATTCCGTGGTATTTATCTATAATGTTTTGAGGGGTAACACCTTCTTTTTTGGCTTTCATCGAAATTGCAACCCCGTGTTCGTCACTTCCACAAACGAAGGCCACATCATTGCCATTTAATCTCAAGTATCGTGCATAGATATCCGCAGGAACATAAACACCTGCCAAATGCCCAATATGTATAGGTCCGTTGGTATATGGTAGTGCGGCAGTAATCGTGTATCTTGCTGGCTTCTGTAGGTTCTGCGACATTAATTTTTGGATTAGGGTGCAAAAATAAAGATTTTTACGCGCAGCTGAGGTATTCCTTCAAAAAATAAGCCTTCGTTACCCTAAAAAGATTCAGAGTATACGAAGGCTTCCTTGCATAGTAAGTAGGGGGTGATTTTATGCCACCATTATGGATTTGCTGAGATTTTGATTTTGAACCTGTATTCTATAAATATATTTTCCTGACGCTAAATAGGTTGGTAATCCCTCCCTGATATTTATTTCTGTGGACCCTTCCAACATCATTTCATTAAATACCGATCCCAAATATTGACCCATAATGTTGAATAATTGGATGTTTACATGGGCACTAAATGGCATTTCGAGGTAAATGTGCGGGGTTGAATCCGTGGGGTAAAATGGTTTGTGGACAATGGCATTTACCAATTCCGGGTTTGGATTTTCCCCTGTAGGATCTGTTGGTGTTGGAGGGGTGGGATTCCCATCGCTATAAGCAATCTCGGGAAAATCCACTCCGCTACAATTAAATCCTAAATTTACTGGAGTATATGTGTATCCGTCCATTATATGTTGTTCTACAAGAGGAATATCTACACACAACCATTCTGCCAACACGGTGGCATAGAGGTCTCTAAAGTCCATGGTGTATTCCAGGTTACCTCTACTATTGGGCTCGTCCAAAGATGGATGCTCACCTACAAAGGCACTTCCATTAAGTCCAGATCCAAAAAATAGGGTAGGGGCGGCTTTACCATGATCGGTTCCATTAGATCCGTTTTCGTAAATCCTTCTGCCAAATTCGGAAAAGGTCATACTTAATACTTTTTCATCTTGCTGGGTAAAGGCCAAGTCGTCATAAAAATTATCGACCGCAATGGATAAATTGGACATTAGTCGCTCGTGCGCCAAAGGTTGATTTCCGTGGGTATCAAATCCACCCATACTGATCATATATACTTTTGTACCCAGATTACCTTTTATCAATCGAGCCAATAGAGCCAATTGTCTGGCAAAACCGTTATTTTGATACTCAATTTGGTTTGATCCCCGCATATAGGCCTCATGAATTTTTCCAGCATACTCATTTGTTACGTTGGATACGCCTCGTAGAAATTTTATCTGATCGCTATACATACAGTCGTCAAAAAGGGCATCGTCTACTGAATATTGCAGTCCAGTTTCCGCAATCTGTTCCAATTGATCTATGTTATTGGTCACAAAGGCGTAATTGGTTTCTTCTCCTTCAAATACCAAACTTCCATAGTTTCCAATTTGAATAGCTGCTGGGCCCTCAGGTCTACTACCTGGAAAATCGGATAAGTAATCAGGATACAGATATTCAAAATGTCTTCCCATCCATCCAGTATCCCGTCCGGTAAATCCTGTTGTGGTTAGATCGGTATTTGCAAAAATATCCGAACCGGTAAAATGGGACAGGCTTTGGCCTTCATAACCTACACCATGTACTGCCTTAAATTGACCTTCGCCCCACATGGACTCCAAGGATTTCATATAGGTAGGAACCCCGTATTCATCGGTCAATCTTAAAATTTTACTTTCTGGCAGATAAATATTTGGGCGTGCGTTGGCATAGATGTCGTACTGATTAATTGGGATGATGGTACTGAGACCGTCATTTCCACCAGATAAACGAATTAGTATAAGAATATTATCGGTTTCAGCGGCCGCTATTGCCGCTGTTAAAGGGGATGGTGCGGATGCCGTTAAAAAATTACTGCCCAGCATCATGGAGCCTGAACCGGCAATTCCTAAGGCCTGTAAAAAAGAACGCCTGCTCCAGGCCTTATGTTCTAAATCATGACCATCATGGTCTTTGCCTTTATGGGGTGAATTATGGTGGGTATCGCACATAATCGTTTATTTTATTTGAGTTGGAATTCGGGTTGTCTTGAAAGGTGTCTTAATAATATTTGAACCTGAAGAGGTACTGATGGCCACATACTCAAGACCCAAGTTGAATTCCCTCCCGGGTAATAATCTGGGCTGTAATATTCTTCTGGGACGTCTTCTATCAGAAAGGCGGACATTGCATTGTCAAATTCCTGTTCGGTGAACATTCCTTTTGGAGTTATTTTATTAATTATGGCCCTAACTACGATTTCTGGGTTACTTGTATTGCTGTTGGCAGACCCTACGGCATTAATGGCAAATGTCCTGAATTGATCTGGATTGTCCGGGTCCTGAAAGAAACCATCGATTATAGTCTCCATGGTAAGCCAACGTCCAATCATGAAATTGGTATTGATCCAATCTCTGTTTCGTTGCCATCCGGCAACATCAAAAGGATCAAATAAATCCTGGCCCAATAAACCGCTGTAATTTATTATACTACCAATTGTTGTGTTGTTGACATCTAAGGAAAAACTAGTTTCGTTTATAAAATTTAAATAGATATCGAACGGGCTTTTAATTATAACGCCAATGGCTTCATCGTCAAAAAAGTGTTGACTTTTAAAAAGTTGACCTAATACGGGTTCCAAGTTAAAACCACCGCTGACAAAGGTATTGGTTAAGCCATCAATAATAGTCTTGGCATTATTTGCTTCATCTGTTGAGTCTGGATGTACAAAAAATTCGTATAATTTTTTACATATGAAATAGCCTATCTGGTCACCTCTTTCTTCAAAAAGAATGTCGATCACATCATTGTATCCCCAGTTTCCGGTTCTTCCAAATATGGTTTTGTTTTCGGTATTGAATTTGGAAGCATCGAACAAGACTTGCTCACAGCCTATTTCTCCCCTTACCACATAACCAGAAAGGGCCTTGGCCGTTTCTATAATATCCTCTTCGGTGTATCCGTTTCCTTCCCCTAATGTAAAAAGTTCGTAAAGTTCACGTGCATAATTCTCATTGGGATTGTTACCATTGTTGTATACACCATCCAAATAGTAAAGCATGGCACTGGTAAGGCCTATTTCACTAACAAAGGTTTTAAAATTGCCCATAGCATTGCGCTGAAGACAGTTGATGTAATGATAAAGGAATGAATTACAATTGTAAACGTCCAATTCTGTTACAAAATGATTGCTCCAGAAAAAACTTAACCGATCTCTTAGATTATTGCTCAGTAATGAATTGGTATAGGATAGCTTAAACTCTTCTTGTTGAGACCTTATTTCCGCTCCACGTTGGTCGTCATCCTCAGAATAATTGCTGTTGTTCCAATCTGCCCAAACGGGGGCAGCCAATGTAGGCTTGTTCCTCGCTTCGGTGATAAGGGAATCAACCAAGTTTGTAGAATTCTGGCCAGTGGCTTGATCAATAGTCTGCACAGAGGCACTAAAACCCAATCTTCTATATAGATGTGCGGCCCTTTGTGCATCCAGTGAGGTGTTATAGGGGGCCAAACTAGAAGTATTACAGTTTATGAAATATTCCATAATTTATTCCGCATTTGATAGGTTATAAGTAAGGGGTCATTGCATAACGCACAATTATATTGGAAATTATGTCCAAGACAAATAATTCGTTATACTGCTAAACAAATTACGTGGATTGTTGAAATTTGGACGACATTAGGTTGAATTTTTCGACCAAATGCACGTTTTTTGGTAAATAGAATCAAAATACCATGGGGAAGCACAACGAATTTGGCAAAAAGGGAGAGGAATTGGCAGTGAACCATTTGACTAAAAATGGCTATAGGGTAGTTCATAGAAATTATAGGTATTTGAAAGCAGAAATCGATATTATTGCAAAAAAAGGAGATATTTTGGCAATTGTTGAGGTGAAATCGAGGAGTTCGGACTATATGCAATCCATTGCTGAGACAGTTACAGAAAAGAAAATTAAGCTACTTGTCATGGCAGCAGACCATTACATTATTAGTAAAGATCTTGATGTGGAAGCTAGGTTCGATATCATTACCGTACATAAAAATGGAGCTAATTTTAATATTGAACATCTAAAAAATGCATTTTATCATTTTTAATTATTTGTTTTATTTGTAACAATTTGTTAATTTTACCAAAAGTTTAAGAAAATGAAGACTATTTCATCGGTCGTGGAAGACTACATTAAAAAGAAGCCATTTTTGCAAAGTGCTCTAGCTCAAGGTATTATTAATTTAACGTCGCTTTCTAGAATAGTAAAACCAGAAATTGAAAGTGAGTTGGGTAAGGATATTCGCAACGGAGCAATTGTAATGGCTTTAAAGCGCCTTTCCGATGATTTGGAGTTCCGTGCGACCCATAAAATCATTAAAGTTTTAAAAAATATAGGGGAGATTACTGTAAGGTCGTCATTGACCGATTTTACTTTTTTGGTGTCCGAGTCCATTTTGGAGAATCAGACTGTACTGTTGAAGGAAGTAAATAGGAATAAGGACGTTTTCTATACCTCTTCTAGAGGGGTCAATGAACTTAATATCGTTGTTAGTAATATTTTGGATGAGGCAGTGGAAGAGTTGTTCAAAAATGAGAAGTGTACCCAGAAGGCTGAAAACCTTTCCTCCATTACCGTAAAATTACCGGCCGAGAATGTTTCGGTACCAGGAATTTATTACTTTATTTTTCAACGTCTGGCTTGGGAAGGAATCGTGTTATATGAAGTAATTTCCACAACCAACGAATTTACCATTATTGTAAATGATGAGCAGGTAGACGTTGCCTTTAAGACAATTAAGGATCTTAAAACTTTGTAAGACCTAAATGTAGTAATTAATCAATGCTGCAATTGGTTAATGTGAAAATTTGTCTGAGCACTTACTCCAATTAAGGTGTCCTATTTGTCTTCTTTTAAAAATTTCACAACCTCTTCGTAATTCTCCGGGTTGGCTACAATGCGCTTTTCGCTGTCCAAAATATAATAAGTAGGTGTTTGATGTATGTCGTATAGGGTGGTATACGGACTTTCCCATTTTCCTAATGCAATACCATGAATAAAGGCCGGTAGTTTTGCAGATTCCTTTTTCCAAGTTTCGTCATCATCTTCCAGACCAATTGCAAGTGTCTTTACTCCGGAAATGTCTTTTATTCTTTTATGAAGTTCGGGAAGTTGTTGTAGACAATGCGAACATGTGCTACTCCAAAAAACGACTACATAATTTTTAGCCCCCGAAAGATTAGTAAGTTTTTTAATGGAACTACCTTCATTCCAAGAGATTTCTGGGGCCTTAGACCCAAAACGCAGTCGATTATGGGTTTCAATATTATTTAGGATGTCAGTCTTATTGTTTTCTATAGCCAAACTTTTAAGGTAATTCCCATAAATATCATCTGCCAAGTTGTTATAGTTGTTGTTGGATGCCTGTGTCCAGAGACTATTGAATAACTGTACCTTATTGGTTGAACTTGCATTTTCCAATACCCTCGCCAAATCCTTTACATTATTCTTCATTATCACCTCCTTTTCCTCAATGGATAGCTGTTGGTGGGGAAGAGCGGTAAACACATAATTTACTACTTTATCTGTTAAAAAGCCCGATCCCAGTATCATCGTATCCTGAAAGTCCAAAGCATCAAAATAATGTTGCTTTTTTTGTTGCATATAGGTTTCAACGTCTACAAATCCAGCGGGAATATAGGGGCTATTTGCAGAAATAAAGTGCCCACAGATCGTCCCTGCAGATTGGGTTTCGTACGATTCTTGGACGGTGGCAAGTTTTTTAAAAAGTGCTTTGATTACAGTTCGGTCCTTATTCCGATCGGAATAAAACTGAACAATTTGTTTCTCCAGCTCATGAACTTCTTTAAAGTACTTGGTGTATATTGAATTTTCTTTGGAGCTAATAAAGAATAGACCTTTCTGTGAATCAAAGGACAGTACAATATTTTCCTTACCATTGTATATCAAATCAAAATAGAATTCCTCCTGTGGTACGGCGTACACCAATCTATACATGCCGGTTGTTGCGTTTGCAGGAATGCTTAGCGAAAAAGCACCATTCTCAACGGCCGTGTCGGCTATATAATTTTGATGGTCAGGATTCAATTTATAAGCGATCAGCCATTTGTAATCTTCTGCTGGAGATAAATTCCCTGAAATGGTATGTTGGGCTTCCAAAATAAAAGTGAAGCACAGGGTGAATAATAATAGGATATTTTTTAAAAGCATCAACTGTAGTGTGTTTTTATGGAACCGTTATCTCTGGTTTTGGGATAAGGGCATCGAAAGGTTGAATGGATTTATAGGCTTTGTCAATAGAATTTATATGTTCAAAGACCAGTAACAGCCTCAATCCGTTGCGGGTCTGCTTTTCTTTAAGTTTTGCGAGCTTGGCATGGGCCTGTACAAATTGTAATACAGACGTAAAGGAAGTGCTTTGGTAAAAATCCGATTGTTGGTCCGCTATAAAATAGCCGATCATTTTACCCTTCTTCATCACTATCTTTTCAAGGCCAATGCTATTGGCAATCCATTTAATGCGGACCGAGTTTAATAAATCTTCTGCCTGGGTAGGGAGGTCCCCAAATCTGTCTACCAATTCAGACTCGAACTTTTGTAATCCTTCCTCATCGGAAACCTGGTTAAGTTCTGTATAAAGATTTAAACGCTCGGTGATGTTATTGATATAATCATCTGGGAAAAGCAATTCAAAATCGGAATCGATCTGCGTTTCTTTGACAAATATTTTTGGTTTGCCTCCAACCTCTTCATACAAATCCTTGAATTCGTTTTCTTTAAGTTCGTCTATGGCTTCTGCCAATATTTTTTGATAGGCATCAAAGCCAATTTCATTTATAAATCCACTTTGTTCACCTCCCAATAAGTCGCCGGCACCTCTAATTTCCAAATCCTTCATGGCTATATTAAAACCACTACCAAGATCGGTAAATTGTTCCAAGGCCTGAATTCTCTTTCTGGCATCATTGGTCATTACATCATAGGGAGGGGTGATAAAGTAACAGAAAGCTTTTTTATTGCTTCTTCCTACCCGTCCCCGCATTTGATGCAGATCACTGAGGCCAAAATTATTGGCATTATTAATAAAAATGGTATTGGCATTGGTAACATCCAAGCCGCTTTCCACTATGGTGGTAGAGACTAATACATCGAACTCCCCATTCATAAACGCCAACATAAGGGTCTCCAATTTTTTACCCTCCATTTGCCCGTGCCCAATGCCTATTTTGGCATCCGGCACCAATCTTTGTATCATTCCGGCAACCTCCTTAATATTTTCAATTCTATTATGGATAAAGAAGACCTGTCCGCCTCGTTGGATTTCGTAGGAAATGGCATCGCGAATGGTCTCTTCGTTGAAACGGATTACCTCGCTTTCTATGGGGTATCTATTGGGCGGTGCCGTATTGATGACCGATAGATCCCTAGCTGCCATTAAACTAAATTGAAGGGTTCTCGGAATAGGGGTTGCCGTTAGGGTAAGCACATCTACATTCTCCTTGATGGACTTTAATTTGTCCTTGACCGATACGCCGAATTTTTGTTCCTCATCTACGACCAAAAGCCCTAGATCCTTAAACTTTACGTTTTTGTTCACCAACTGATGGGTTCCAATAATAATATCTACCTTGCCGCTTGCAAGATTTTCCAGGGTCTCCTTTTTCTCCTTGGCGGTTCTAAATCGGTTTACATAATCTACGGTTACTGGCATTTCCTTCAAACGCTCCGTAAAAGTCCTATGGTGTTGAAAGGCCAAAATAGTTGTTGGGACCAAAACGGCAACCTGTTTTCCGTTATCTACGGCCTTAAAGGCAGCCCTTATGGCCACTTCGGTTTTACCAAAACCAACATCCCCACATACAAGTCGGTCCATGGGCCTTTCACTTTCCATGTCTTTCTTGATGTCTTCGGTAGATTTACTTTGGTCAGGAGTATCTTCATAGATAAAGGAAGCCTCCAATTCGTGTTGTAAATAGCTATCCGGTCCATATTGAAACCCCTTTTCCAATCTTCGCTTGGCATAGAGCTGTATAAGGTCGAATGCAATTTTTTTAACGCGGGATTTGGCCTTGTCCTTGATCTTTTTCCAGGCGCCCGAACCTAGCTTATATATTTTTGGCGGTGCCCCGTCCTTCCCATTAAATTTGGAAATTTTGTGCAGGGAATGTATGCTTACATACAGAATGTCCCTTTCCCCGTACATTAACTTTATGGCTTCCTGTTTCTTTCCTTCAACATCTATCTTTTGAAGTCCACCGAATTTTCCGATCCCATGGTCTATATGGGTAACGTAGTCCCCAATTTCCAGTTTGTTCAGATCCTTTAAAGTAATGGCCTGCTTTTTGGCGTAGCCATTTTTTAAATGGAATTTTAGATAGCGCTCAAAGATCTGATGGTCCGTATAACAGGCAATCTTTAAATCCTGATCTATAAATCCTTGATATAGGGGAAGTACAACGGTTTTATAATGGACCTCCTTGCCTACTTCATCAAAAATATCATGGAAACGTTTGGCCTGCTGGTCCGTGGCACAAAACAGGTAATTGGTGTAGCCATTCTTATAATTATCGTTTAGGTTTTCAATTAACAAATCGAACTTTTTGTTAAAGGAAGGTTGTGGTTTTGTATTGAACACGATGGTTTCCGCATCACTCGAGGCTTTTGTGCTTCCATCGATCTCAATCAAACCAAAATCGGCCAACTGATGTTTTAATATGTCGGAATTGGTGAACAACTCCTGAGGTTTGGCATGACGTATTTCTTTGGATAGTTTAGTAAAGGCCTCTTCGGCCTTTTCAAAAAATGAATCCAACCTAGCATACAGTAAACTCAGGTTTTTGCTAAAAATAAGGGTGTTTGGAGATATGTATTTAAGGAAGCTTTCCCGGTTTTCATCCAAAAATTTGTTTTCTACATTGGGAATGATAGTGATCTTTTTCACCTTTAGTGTAGACAACTGGGTTTCCACGTCAAAGGTTCTAATACTCTCTACCTCGTCTCCAAAAAATTCAATTCTATAAGGTTCATCATGGGAAAAGGAAAATACGTCCATGATTCCGCCTCGAACTGAAAATTCCCCAGGTTCGGTGACAAAATCGACCCGTTTAAATTTATATTCGAACAAAACCTCATTTAGAAAGTCGATCGAAAGGGTGTCCTCCAGTTTAATTTTTAGCGTATTTTTCTCCAATTCCTTTCTGGTCACCACTTTTTCAAATAGCGCATCGGCATAGGTAACGATGATCGCAGGTTTTTTTCTTGAATTGATGCGGTTAAGCACCTCGGCACGCAAAAGCACATTGGCATTGTCCGTTTCCTCGATCTGGTAGGGCCTTCTGTAACTCCCCGGATAAAATAGTACGTCGCTATCCCCAATAAACTGTTCCAGGTCGTTCAAGTAATACGCGGCTTCCTCCTTGTCGTTTAAAATAAATAAAAACGGCGATTCGGATTTGTGAAAGATTTCAGCTATTACAAAGGATAAAGCGGAACCTGTAAGTCCTTTGATATTGGTTCGAGTCGGGGAAGTCGTAGAGGTGTTATCTTTAAAATTGGCAATATGTGACCTCAGTTTTCCCAGTTGGGGAGACTGTTCGAACAGTTGTAACATAGAAGATTTTGTCAACCGTAAATTTTATTGCAAATATAACCCCTGTTTGGGCAATGCCCAAAATTTGGGAAAAATTTAATGTGCTGCCAATGTTTAGGTGTTGAAGGGAAGATATAGGATTGGGCGGTACCACTGTCATGGGAATCCAGGTCTTTTTCCTTTTTTGGGTCTGTCTAATTTTTGGACGGATTTTTTTGGGGGATATTTTCATCAGTTGAAGAAATGTTTTATGGGCTAGTTTCTTCAGGGCTAAGCCTTTAAGTCTATTGCTGGTTTAAGGGGATGTTGCTGGATTAAAAAACAAGCTCATTATAGTTGTAATACTATTATTCTTTCTTTTAATTTGTTGGGCGTAATACGGATTTGAGTGCTGTTTTTTTGGAATCTCACTTTATGACTTATGATAGGAGGATGTGCATAGCAGGATTTCCGTTTAAGGGTATTTTTTTGGAGGTTTAAATGGGAAAATCCAACTCAGGATAGTAAGTTGGTACTATAGATACTATATATGGTGTTTTTGTTCGGCCCATATTTGGATATTACGTCATATTCGTACAACATGAAATTAAAACCTTATTGCCATAAATTATAAAAGTTTGCATTTTGTTTAATATTTTATTGATTGTCTCCATTTTTGGTTTTGTATTGACCACCCTGTTATTACTAAAAAAGTCCGTCCAACCCAAAGCCACTATTTTTTTAGGAGGTTTTTACTTTTTACTTTCGGTGTATAGCTTACAGGCTTATATTATAGATGGAGGCCATTTGGCAAAATGTAGTTGGTTTTTCTTGTGGCCGCTAATTCCATATAACCTATTTGCCGTGCCCATTTACTTTTACTTTGAAACCATCATGGAAGATGAACTCAGGTGGGAAAAAGAATATTTTATTCTTTTTATTCCCTTTATTTTGAGTATCATCGATGTGGGCTATATTTATTTGCAGCCAGATGCGATATATACCGAAATGTTGCATAATGCCATGACCGACCCCAAAAATAGACTCCATGTAAGCTATTGGCTGTTAGACCTGGATCAGCACATGCTAATGCGCCATATATGGCAGTTGGCTGCCTTATTGGTAGTATTGCCCAAGTTGTTGAACTTTATTAAGAAAGGCAATGCAGATGATTTAAAAAATATATTGAACAAATGGTTGTTGGTTTTTTGGTCCGGCTTGGCACTATTCGCTGTTTTTGCTGTGTTTTATGCCGTAGAGAATATGCTGGCGGTAAATATTTTTGAAGGGGGGTCCATGGTGCCAATAATACTGTATTTGATATTGTTCTCCATTGGGGTGATTCCAATTTACTTTCCTGCCATCCTACATGGGTATCCTCAAGTAATCGCAGGTACTGTAGATTTAAAACAATCCATTTCCGAACAAGAATTGGATAATAAGTATGGTTTGGATGAAGCAGGGATAAAAAGAAAGTTACAGCTCCTTGTTGAGAAGAAATTGCATTTGCAACAAGATTTTAATGTAACCAATTGTGCACGTGAGATGGAAATGCCTGCGCATCATTTGTCTTATTTCATTAAGCAACATTACGGACTTAATTTTACTTCCTATAAGAACAATTTACGTATGGAGTACGCCAAAAAACTCATTGACGAAGGTTTTTTGGATAACAATACCATGGAAGCCTTGGCGTGGGAGTGTGGTTTTGCCAATAGAAGCTCTTTTAGTAAGGTATTTAAGAATGCAACTAAGTATAGTCCAAGTGATTACATATTAAAACTAGCTGCAGATAACTAGTGTGTAGTAGCTTATCATTTCCCTTTCCTTTCTTTTAAGAATCCCTAAACTTGGTGTCCAGATTTAATTTGGACACCTATGTGCCTGTTTTAAATATAATATATCCTTCATTTCCCTGTTTTTTTGCAGACTAAAGCCTGTAAAAATGTAAGAAAAACCTAACAATGTGTTAGTGATATTCTTGCCGTTACGTTTGTCTTGGAATCAGGGATGAGGTACAGTACTCAGTGCTTTTTAAAAGTGAAAGAACCAAATATTTAATTAATCAAACCTTATGAAAAGTACCCTTAAGTTTATGCTCTTATTCTTCTGCTGCCTCGGTTTTGGCAGTACCATGGCCCAGGGAGAATTTATCACCACTTGGGAAACCACAGCCAATGATGAGGAAATTACCATCCCTACAGGGTCTGGTGCTTTTAGCTATACGGTAGATTGGGGAGATGGGACTACGGATACTACCGTATATACGGGTCCAGCCAGCCATACCTATAGTACTCCTGGGACCTTTCAAGTGAGAATCAACGGCGACTTTCCACATTTTAGAATGGCAAGTGGACCAATGAAGGATAAGTTGCTTTCCGTAGACCAATGGGGCAGCCAAGTCTGGAGTTCTATGGAAAGTAGTTTTTATGGCTGTACTATGCTGGTGATCAATGCCACAGATGTTCCGAACCTTTCCCAGGTGAAGAGTATGCGGAGTATGTTTATCCAAGCAGCTTCCTTTAACCAAGATATTAATGGATGGGATGTTAGCAATGTGACCGATATGTTTGGGTTGTTTACTGCCGCTTCATCATTTAATAAGCCTTTGAACAATTGGAACGTAAGTAGTGTTACTAATATGGGATTTATGTTTAGAGACGCCACAGCTTTCAATCAAGACATTAGTGGTTGGGATGTAGCCAATGTGACCAACATGGAAGAAATGTTTTCCGGTGCTTCATCATTTAACCAAGACATTGGAAATTGGGATGTAGCTAATGTAATCAATATGCGAGCTATGTTCTTCTTTTCTAGCGTGTTTAACAAAGATATTAGTTCATGGAATGTGGCCAATGTGGCCAACATGGCCACTATGTTTTCTAGAGCTTGGGCATTTAATCAGAATATAGGAACTTGGAAAGTAGGCAATGTAACCGATATGAGTAGCATGTTCTCTTATGCATTCTCTTTCAATAAGAGCCTGAGTACTTGGAACGTGGGTAAGGTTACAAACATGTCCAATACCTTCCAATATGCCACATCTTTTAATCAGGACCTGGCCAATTGGAATGTTGCTAATGTGACTAGTATGTCTGTGATGTTTTCAGGGGCATCTTCTTTCAATCAGGATATCAGCAATTGGGATGTAAGCAAGGTAACTGATATGACCGCTATGTTTCAAAATACCGGCAATTTTAATCAGGATATTGGTGATTGGGACGTAAACAACGTAACCAATATGCAATTTATGTTTTTAAGTGCTAAAGCCTTTAATCAGGATATCAGCAGATGGAATGTAGGTAAGGTAACGGATATGAATAGCATGTTCCTAAATGCATCGGTCTTCGATCAGAATATTGGGACGTGGAATGTGAGCAATGTTACCGATATGACGGATATGTTTAAGGATATTAAACTATCCACAGAAAATTATGATGGCCTATTAAGCGGTTGGAGTGCTTTAGCCTTACAGAATGGGGTTGCTTTTGGTGGTGGAAACAGTACGCATTGTGCTAGCACCACCGAGCGTCAGAAGTTAATCGATGATTTTGGCTGGACCATTACTGACGGAGGCGAGGATTGTTCGGAAACCTATTTTATCACCACTTGGGAAACCACAGCCAGTAATGAGTCCATTACCATCCCCACCGGAGATGGTGCCTTTTCATATACCGTGGATTGGGGAGATGGTACAACGGACAATACCGTATATACCGGGAATGCGAGCCATACCTATGTTGTTCCTGGGATACATACCGTAAAAATCAGTGGTCAATTCCCACATTTGAAATTTACATGGATACCATATGCAAAGTATCTACGGTCAGTAGAACAATGGGGAGACCAAGTTTGGGGCTCTATGGAAAGTAGTTTTGCTTATTGTGAGAATTTGGTTTTCAATGCAATGGATACCCCAGATCTTTCTCAGGTAACCAGCATGCATAGGATGTTCAGTGGTGCTATTTCCTTCAACGAAGACCTTAGTGGCTGGGATGTCAGCAATGTGACCGATATGTCCTCTATGTTCACAAGGGCAGCCTCCTTTAACCAAGATATTGGTAATTGGAATGTGAGTAAGGTGACCGATATGAGTAGTATGTTTAGTGATGCTTCTTCCTTCAATCAGGATATTGGTGGATGGGATGTGTCCAATGTCACCAATATGATAGGGATGTTTTCTTCAGCAGAATCTTTTAATGGGGATATTGGAAATTGGGATATGTCCAATGTCACCAATATGAGAGTGATGTTTTATGGTGCAACAGCATTCAATCAGGATATTGGTGGATTGGATGTGTCCAATGTTACCAATATGCAAGCGATGTTTTTTTCAGCAGAATCTTTTAATGGGGATATTGGAAATTGGGATGTGTCCAATGTCATCAATATGAGAGAGATGTTTTATGGTGCAACAGCATTCAATCAGGATATTGGTGGATGGGATGTGTCCAATGTAACTGATATGAGATCGATGTTCTATGAGGCAACTTCCTTTGATCAAAACATAGGTTCTTGGGATGTTAGTAATGTTGGTATATACAATGATCCTATGATGGGATATACAATCAGCTATATGGATGATATGTTTAAAAACGCGGGATTGTCCATAGCTAATTATGATAAGCTATTGCAAGGTTGGAGTGGTTTGTCCCTACAGTCTGGGGTTACTTTTGATGCAGGCAGCAGCAAGTACTGCGACGGCAGCACTGCACGACAAAAAATTATTGATGATTTTGGCTGGACCATTACTGACGGAGGAGAGGATTGTTCGGAAGCCTATTTTATCACCACCTGGCAAACGGAAGCCAATGATGAGGAAATTACCATCCCTTCTGGGTCTGGTGCTTTTAGCTATACGGTAGACTGGGGAGATGGGACTACGGATACTACCGTATATACGGGTCCAGCCAGCCATACTTTTAGTACTCCTAGTGTCTACGCAATAAAAATCAACGGGGACTTTCCACATTTTAGAATGGCAAGTGGCCCAATGAAGGACAAGTTGCTTTCTGTAGAGCAATGGGGATCTCAGGTCTGGGGGGCTATGGAAAGTAGTTTTGCCGGTTGTACTAATTTGGTGATCAATGCTACGGATGTGCCAGACCTGTCGCAAGTAACCAGTATGAAAGGGATGTTTTCCGGGGCGTCTTCCTTCAATCAAGATATTAATAATTGGAATGTCAGTAATGTAACGGATATGTCCAATTTGTTTGATGGTGCCACTGCATTTAACCTGGATCTTAGTGCGTGGCAGATAGGTAATGTGACCAATATGTTTCAGATGTATAGAAATACCAATTTTAATCAGGACATCGGTGGTTGGGATGTTGCTAATGTGAGCAATATGTCCAGAATGTTTGAGGATGCAAAGGTATTTAATCAGGATATCGGTCTATGGGCGGTAAGCAAGGTCACCAATATGGAAGGCATGTTTCTTAACGCTACCACATTTAATCAGGATATCAGTGGTTGGGATGTTGCTCAGGTGACTGATATGAGCTCTATGTTTTATGAGGCCAAAGCGTTTAATCAGAATATCGGATTGTGGAAAGTTGGAAACGTTACTAATATGAAGTTAATGTTTTATGGTGCCAACTCCTTCAATATGGATATAAGCACGTGGGAGGTATATAATGTAACCGATATGTCAAATATGTTCAGAAACGCAAGGTCCTTTAATCAGGATATTAGTGTATGGGATGTTAGTAGTGTAATGAATATGTCCGATATGTTCAATGGTGCAACAGCATTCGATCAGCCTATCGGAAATTGGAATGTAAGTAATGTGACCAATATGTTTCAGATGTTTAGAGATACCAATTTTAATCAGGACATCGGTGGTTGGGATGTAAGCAATGTGACCAATATGCAATATATGTTTATGAGGGCTGGAGATTTTAATCAGGACGTCAGCGAATGGGATGTAGCGAACGTTACCACTATGACGGGTATTTTTTATAGCGCATTGGCATTCGATCAGAATATTGGGGCGTGGAATGTGAGCAGTGTTACCGATATGACGGATATGTTTAAGGATATTAAACTATCCACAGAAAATTATGATGGTCTATTAAGCGGTTGGAGTGCTTTAAACTTACAGAATGGGGTTGTTTTTGGTGGAGGAAACAGTACGTATTGCGCCAGTACCATAGCGCGTCAGAAGTTGATCGATGATTTTGGCTGGACCATTACCGATGGAGGGGAAGAATGCCCATTACTTCCATTTGTCACTACCTGGAAAACAGATAATACGGGGAAGACGGATGTCAATAGCATTGAAATTCCCACCGGTGATGGAACCTTTGCCTATACCGTGGATTGGGGCGACGGTTCTACGGACAACACAATATACACCGGGAACGCAGCCCATACCTATGCTGCGCCAGGTACTTATACGGTAAGCATCAGTGGCGATTTTCCACACTTTAAATTTTCTACTAGTCAAGAAGATAATAAAAAGCTATTGTCCGTGGAACAGTGGGGAAGCCAAGTATGGGAATCTATGGATAGTAGTTTCAATGCCTGTAGCAATCTAGTTATCAATGCTACTGATGTCCCTGATCTTTCACAGGTGCAAAGTATGTCAAAAATGTTCTCGTCAGCACTTACTTTTAATCAGGACATTAGTGGTTGGGACGTATCCAATGTAACCAATATGGATTCAATGTTCGCAACCGCAAGAAGTTTTAATCAAGATATAAGTGTTTGGGATGTTAGTAATGTAACCAATATGGACAGGTTGTTTTATTCTGCCCGTGTTTTTAACCAAGATATTGGTGTGTGGAACACAAGTAATGTCACTACTATGAAAGCTATGTTCGAAGGAGCCTACATTTTTAATCAGGATATAGGTGATTGGGATGTAAGTAGCGTGACCGACATGCGTTGGATGTTTCAAGCAGCTCTTGACTTTGATCAAGATATTAGTAGGTGGAATGTAGAGCAAGTAACCTCTATGTTATCAATGTTTCAACAGGCAAGAAGTTTTAATCAAGATATTAGCGGTTGGGATCTTTCCAATGTTACCGATACAAGAAATATGTTTCTTTCTGCTTCTACATTTAACCAAGATTTGAGTACTTGGGATGTAAGTAAGGTAACGGATATGGATAGGATGTTTCAAGAAGCAAGTTCTTTTAATCAAGATATTAGTGGTTGGGACGTTTCTAAGGTTACCGATACATATGGCATGTTTTTTCTTGCTACATCTTTTGACCAAGATTTAGGAAATTGGGATGTCAGTAATGTAAAAGAAATGTCAAGAATGTTCGAAGATGCTGGATTATCAACAGAAAATTATGACAAAACATTGATTGGTTGGAGTGGGTTAGGTTTACAGAACAATGTTTCATTTCACGCGGGTAATAGTAGCTACTGTGATGGAGCAATCGCACGACAGAAAATTATAGATGATTTCGGGTGGACCATTACCGATGCCGGACTGTTTTGTAATGCTGATGCTGACAATGATGGTGTGAACGATAATGTAGATGCCTGTCCTAACACTCCAACTGGGGAAGCGGTAGATGCCAACGGTTGTTCCGATAGTCAAAAAGACAGCGACGGAGACGGGGTTATGGATGATAAGGACCAATGTCCCAACACCCCTGCAGGAGAAACCGTAGATGCCAACGGTTGTTCCGATAGTCAAAAAGACAGCGACGGAGACGGGGTTATGGATGATAAGGACCAATGTCCCAACACCCCTGCAGGAGAAACCGTAGATGCCAACGGTTGTTCGGATAGCCAAAAGGATGCCGATGAAGATGGGGTTGTCAATGATCTAGACCTTTGTCCAAAAACTCCTGCCGGGGAAGCCGTGGATGCGGAAGGCTGTTCCGATAGCCAGAAGGACAGTGATTTTGACGGAGTAAACGATGCCCAGGACCTATGTCCGGATTCTCCGGAAGACGAGTCCGTGGATGATAATGGATGTGCCGATAGTCAAAAAGATACCGATAATGATGGTGTCATGGACAATGTGGATACTTGTTCCAATACCCCTGCCGGGGAAACGGCCGATGCCAATGGTTGTTCCGATAGCCAAAAAGATGGTGATGATTCTGGCGATGATTCTGGAGATGGAACGGATAACGGCGACGGTGATGGTGAGACTGGCGGAGAAGATGATGCCAATACATTAAAAGTGTCCCAAGCCTTTACGCCAAACGGCGATGGGGTAAACGATACCTGGACGATCTACGGTATAGAGAATTATCCCAATTCCATAGTGCGTGTCTTTAACAGCTGGGGCAAAGAGGTGTTCGCTGCCAAGAACTACCAGAACAATTGGGACGGACACTACAAAGACCTGAGCAGTGGACTTCCAGATGGAGGTTCCTATTACTACCAGGTAGACCTTGAAGGAGACGGCCGCGTTGATATGGACGGATGGCTATTTTTGGCCAAACAATAATCACAATACCTAAGAAATACAATAAAATACCATGCAGAATATAAAACATATAGTATCCATAGCCCTCTTCCTCATCTTTGGTGCGTTAAGTGCACAGCAGGAAGGGCTGTTGACCAACTACCGCTACCATATGAACGCCTATAACCCTGCCTATGTTTCCCCTGGGGGGGCGACGGCCATTACTTCCAGCTTCCGCCAGCAATGGACGGGAGTGGAAGAGGCACCAAGAACTATGGTGGTCTCCTTTGGCACCCGATTGGGCGAAAAGATGGGCCTTGGGGTGTCCGTGATGAACGACAAGACCTTTATAGAGAGCCAGACCTTTATTGGTATAGACTACTCCTATAAGCTTCAGTTGTCCGAAAAAATGGAACTGTACCTGGGGCTCAAGGCGGGCGGCAATTCCTATTCGGTGAACACTGCCGGGCTGGAGACCTATAACATACAGTCGGACCCAAGTATAGCATCGATCTCCGATTTTAACCCCAATATAGGGGCGGGGATACTTCTTAAAAGGGAGGCGCTGTTCCTTTCCCTGGCCATGCCCAGGATATTGACCACGGACCGGGCAGAGAACAGCAACGGTACGGCCACGGCCACCGTAGCCAAGCCCCATCTTTACGCCACGGTGGGCTATGATCTGCCGCTTGGGAACAACGGCAACCTAATGTTGAAACCTTCGGCCATGATGCGTCAAGTGAGCGGGGCACCACTGTCGGTCGATTTCAATACCATGCTCTCCTTTAACAACGACTTTGAACTGGGAGCCAGTTATAGGACCGACTCGGCCTTTGCAGGCTTGGTAAACCTAAGTATCCAGAAACGGCTTACCCTGGGCTTCGCCTATGAGGTGAGTACCAGAAGTGAACTGGCCAGTGCCAAGAACACCAATGAGCTGTTCTTAAGGTTTGTGTTTTAAAAAGAAGCGGGGCCTTTTCCCTAAACAATACGTGTAAAAAATGAGGTGCCCAAGGGTGCCTCATTTTTTTTGGGGTTAACGGAAGAAGCAGGTGGTAAACCTAAGCTGTTCTCGATACAAAATGGCATGCGCCATTTCACTGGAACCGACCGCTGCCCGTACCATCATAATTGTATGATAATTGAACAATGAACCATAGGCCGTGTTAGGTGGGGCCTATTTAACGGTAGGCAGGCTTGCCGGTCGGCAGAATTGCGTAGACGAGACTTCAGTTTTCCCAGTTCGGGAGACTGTGCGAATAGTTGTAACGTTCAGGATTTTGTCAACCTTAATTTTTTAAAAAAAACTTAGATTATCCTTTTTCTAAAGGTTGGGTGTGATTTAAAAAATCTATTTAGTCTAATTCACCAATTCAATGATTTTGGATACAGTTTCCTTATTGTTAACTCCCAAGCCTTCTTGTTGATAGGCCAATTCCCCTTCCTGGTCAAAAACGCTGATGATGTTGGAATGCGAGAAATCCATAGGGGATATTTTTTTGTAGTTGACCGCCAGTACTGCTGAAAATTCACGGGTGTCCCCTTCGGAACCTCTTAGAAATACCCATTTTTCTGAGTCCATTTGATTTTCCTTTGCAAATTCTTTTAAACGCTGTGGCGTATCTGTTTCAGGGTCTATGCTGACAAAAACAAGGGTAACCTTGTCCTTTTTATCCGCGGGGATTTGCTCTTCTATACCTCGCATATCAGCGACCAATCTAGGGCAAGCGGTTTGACAGGAAGTATAGATCATGACCATAACCAATACATCTCCTTTCAGCGCCTTCAACTGTATTTCCTCATTGTTCTGATTGGTCCATTTGGATGGAAGGTTATAAATAGATAGATCAGAAATTTCACCCTCCTTTTTGGTGTTCATGGCCAGTAGCTGCAGATCCATTTTACAAACGCTGCATTTGTCGGGATGGTCATAGGTCTTGTCTCCCTCGCAATGCATGGGGCATTGGTATTTTTGTGCTGTTGTTTTGGTTGAATTTTTTGTATTGCACCCTATAAGATTGATGACCAAAAAGCATAACAATCCAGCATTGAGAATTTTTTTCATTTCCTTAATAAGTTAGGTTTTTATTGTTCGGTCCTTTTGTCTGTACACATCGGAATCCCAAATTTCTTATGGCATAATTCGCTTTAAGGCTTCCTCTAAAAGCGTAGCGCATAAAAGCGGCATAGTTCATTAAGTCCGATGCTCCTACCGCGGCGCTCCCACAAAAAAGATTACTGTCCTTGTCTACATCCTTTCTGGATTCACCGGAAATTAAAACGGAATTAAAATCCATCGTCCACTCCCATACAAGGCCGTGAAGGTCATAAATTCCCCAATAATTCTTAAAAGTGGAGCCTATGGAATTGTTAAATGTTTTTGGAGCCTCGTACCAGTCCAGAATAAGCTGATTGTAGGATTCCTTTTTACGGGCATCTGGATTGCTTTTATCGGCCATAGCGGCATATTCCCACTCATCAACGGTTGGCAACCTTTTTCCTTGGCATTCGCAATATTTCTTGGCTGCAAACCAAGAAACGTTGGTTATCGCTGCATCGTCCGCTAATTGATCTCCAAAGAATTCATCACTCTCCCAATTAACTAAATAATTACCGTCGGCAAATAATCGCTTGACCTTACTTTTTTTCCATTCAGGATGTTCTTGTACAAACTTTAAATATTCCTTGTTGGTTACGGGGTATACGTCCATTGTAAAGGCATCCACCGTGACCGCTGTTGAATCTACACCATAAAGTGGAATATAAGTCCCTCCTTTAACCATAACCATATTCTCTGATTGGGCAGAAGCAATATTTACTACTATGATTCCAATCATTGTTAATGCTACTCTAAAAAAGGGACTCAATATCATTTTTTTGATTTGGATTGATTCTATCTATTTCTTACACTTTTAACCATAGTAGGAGTTACGTCCTTTTTGGAATTGCCCCAACTATTGTACACATAGGTTAGTACATTTGCCACCTCTTCGTCGGATAAGGTTTGCGCGGTCATAACACTATTGTATTTTTGTCCATTTACGGTTATTTCACCTGTTTTTCCGTGCAGTATAATGTCTATGGCTCGATTGACATCGGCATTTAAGTAATCAGATTTGGCCAGTGGGGGAAAAGCATTGGCAATTCCTTGGCCTTCCCCTTGGTGACAGGCAAAACAGGTTTGCATATAAGCGGCCTTACCAAATTTCATCTTTTCCTCCATGGATTTGGCGGGTATTTCAGATTCTGCTACACTATTGGTCGAAGGCATTTTTTGAATACCACCACCTTCAGGCTGATAAATACCGTCTTCAAGTTCTCCGGAATAGATTGTCATGTTTTTCTCGCCTCCTACTTTTAGCATACCTAATGCTCCCTTGTTAAAAGCCCTGAAAATGGAATGGTCTACCAGTATAAAAGTTCCCGGAACATCTACCTTGAATTCTACTATGGCGGCTCCGCCAGCTGGGATTAGGGTAGTTTGCACATTTTCATTGATCATATCGCCACCTTCAACATGCACCTTGTCGAAAATTTCACCAATAACATGAAAGGAAGATACCAGGTTTGGTCCACCGTTCCCAACGAACAATCGTACTGTTTCGCCTACGTTTGCGGTAATGGCATTATCCCCGGTCAAGGCTCCCATCTTACCATTGAAAACTACATAATCTGCCTTTTCATCAACTGCTTTTTGCATATCAAAAGGTTGTAAGCCTCGCTCCCCATTGGCACCTTTGGTGTAAAAGTCACCCTGCATGATGTAATATTCCTTATCCACCAATGGCAATCCTCCTTCGGGTTCTACCAAAATTAAACCGTACATTCCGTTTGCAATATGCATACCAACTGGCGCAGTAGCGCAATGGTAAACATACAACCCGGGATTTAGGGTTTTAAAAGAGAATACTTTCTCGTGTCCAGGAGCTACAAAAGAGGACTCTGCACCTCCTCCCGGACCGGTAACGGCATGTAGATCAATATTATGGGGCAATTTGTTTTCAGGGTGATTTTTTAGGTGAAATTCAACTTCATCGCCCACCCTTGTTCTTATGAAACTTCCAGGTACTGTGCCTCCAAAAGTCCAATATACATATCGCACCCCGTTGGTCATTTCTCCCTCCTGCTCCAGGATTTCCATGTCTACCTTTAGTAATTTAGCCTTTCTTTTGCCGACAGGAGTGGGTACGTTGGGAGGGGATGTTAATTCTGCAATCATTTCACGATTCGCAGGAATATCCGCTGTGCTTTCATAAACGATCTTTTCCTTTTTTGCACATGAGAGGATAAGAGTGCCAATTCCTGCCGCCATCATAATGGAGAGGAATATTTTTTTTGTCAATTGTGTATTCATAAAAATATATTTAGGTTGCTTATTTAAAATAATAAAGGATATTTTAGTCTTTTATTGAGGCAAAAATAGTTTTGAAAATCCTATAAAAACATGACAACTGTCATATTTCAGAACTTGTTTTAAATGGAGTCAATTTTGCTGGGAATCCTATTTCTTTGGTCAAGATTTCCTTAGGATTAATTATTGGAGGTAAACAATGCGGGGTTTATAGTGAGCATTATCCATCCCCAATTGTTGGTATTCCCATCGGAGTTTCCTTTGATGGTTTCCATGCCCTGAGAGACAAAAAGATGTGAATATCCGGCGCTGATACCAATTTCTTTTTGAAGTTTATAGGCATAAACGATATCCAGTTCAGTCCCCAATTGTTTTTCGCTGTTCGGGCTTATTTCTGCTGCAGCCGAGAAGTTGTGTACTGCAAAATTTAAATTGGATTTTTCATTTAACACCACCTTGGCATTGGCATAAATATCCAAAAGCCCTACGTTGTTTGTGTGGTTGCCCACATAGAAATAATCCATGAGGCCGTTAAACTTATGATTGGTTCCATAAAGGGGGGTAAAAGCGTAGTTTTCCTGGTTGGAAGGTAATCCACTGTCATTGCCACTTATTAGTTCTGCTCCTAGTCCCAAATTGGTTTTTGGGGTTATTTTATAGTTCCCCTCTATGGATAGTAGATATGAATTTAAATCATTATTGGCAATATCTTTTCCAAATTGGTAATAAAGGTTTGATGTCAATTTTAAATTATTCGCTTTAAAATTTAAATGGGTTCCAAGGGTTTGGCTATACCTGGTTTCATTTTTGTTGGAATTGATATCATCAATAAATTGCAAACCATTATTTAAGAAAAGAAGGCTTGCTGAGAATTTGTTCCATTCATCATGCGCCCATAAATATTGAATGCTTTTATAAGTACCTGGGGTGGTCAAGGTAGTTCCAGTTAAATTTTCATCACTTTGGTTAAATGCAAAGCCCAAATCAATTTTGAAGCCGGAATTGTTATATTCCAGACGGGCGGCGTCGTGACTTCTAGCCTGTTGGGCCCAACCCACATCACCAAAAATTCGGTGGTCGTCATAAATAATTTCTTGTCGGCCCACCTTTAGGGAAAAATTTGGAGCTAGCTGAATTTTCCCCCAAGCCTGATGTAATCCAACCCCATTTTTATCCGAGCTGTTAAGTTGAGGTACATCTCCCCAAATCCGGACATCCTGTAGACTTAGGTAGAAGGATAGTTTGTCAATTTCATAATTGGTATTCAGTCTGGTCCGTTGTGAAACAAAGGAGGCTGGGTCTTCATTGTCAGGGAACAGGGTTTTAAAGCCATGTCTATATTCGAACCTGGGGCGTAATTCGGCATCTATTGTCAACTGTGCCTGGGCTTGACAGGATAAAAGGATAAAAAAAAGAACTTTAAGAGATTTCTTTAGTTTCATAATTGCTATGGTTGATTTTTTCCGAGGCAAAATTCATACGGTTATCTTTAGTAGAATATGATATGTATCATATGGAATAAGTTGAAATACATTCTGGGCCTTTTGAAACATGCCCTTGCATATTTAGGCTCTTTCCTGGGGATACATATATTTATAATCTTGCAATTCTGAATTTACTTGTATCCAATTTTAAATTCCTTAAAAAACGACCTATTTATATCGGAAAAGTTCACGATATTGAAGCCTGCAAATAAGGATTGAGTGAAATACTCACAATAAAATGAAGATTTATAAAAATGAATTCCGCCAAAAAATCATTAGGGAGGAACCAAAGTTTTGTAGATTCTTTAGAAAACGAAAAAATACGGTTTAGTGCTGTGGTTTAACAACTCCGAACTCATTTGTATAACTAGAATTCACGATGGAAAAAGATGACAAGAAAAAGCTGCGTAGCAGCAATTGGTTCGGCCGTACGGGTAAAGACGGATTTATCTACAGGGCCTGGATGAAGAACCAAGGGATTCCGGATTATGAATTTAACGATAAACCGGTAATAGGCATCTGTAACACTTGGTCCGAGCTAACTCCTTGTAATGGTCACTTCCGTGAGCTTGCAGAATCGGTGAAAAAGGGAATTTGGGAGGCAGGTGGATTTCCTGTAGAATTTCCGGTAATGTCGTTGGGAGAAACCATCATGAAGCCAACGGCCATGCTCTATAGAAATTTGGCCAGTATGGATGTAGAGGAAAGTATTCGCGCAAATCCGTTGGACGGCGTGGTACTGTTATGTGGGTGCGATAAGACTACCCCCTCTTTGGTCATGGGGGCCTGTAGTGTGGATATCCCCACCATTGTGGTGTCCGGGGGTCCAATGCTAACGGGAAAATACAGAGGTAAAAATATTGGTACCAGCGATATTTGGCGTTATCATGATGATGTAAGGGAAGGTAAATTGGCCAATGCGGAACTTCGTAATATTGAGGCCGCCATGTGCCGTAGTGACGGACATTGTGCCGTTATGGGGACGGCTTCTTCCATGGCATGTATGGTAGAGGCGTTGGGCCTGAGTTTGCCGGAAAATGCGGCCATCCCTGCCGCCGACGCCAGAAGAAAAGTACTGGCGCAGCTCAGTGGCCTTAGAATAGTGGAAATGGTTAAAGAAGATTTAAAACTATCCAATATACTTACCATAAAAGCCTTTGAAAATGCTATCAAGGTCAATGCAGCAATTGGAGGATCTACCAATTTTGTAATCCATCTTTTGGCTATTGCCGGAAGGATTGGGGTGCCTTTAAAGTTGGAGGATTTTAATAAACTTTCGGCCAATATTCCGCTTATCGCCAATCTGCAGCCATCTGGCAAGCATTTTATGGAGGATTTATTTTATGCTGGGGGACTGCCGGCCGTTCTAAAGGAACTAAAAGGTATATTGAACAATGATGTCATTACGGTAAATGGTAAGACCGTTGCGGAGAATTATGAGAACGCACAGAATTATGATAATGATGTAATAGGAAGCGTGGTGAAACCCTTTAATGACGCAACAGGCTTGGCCATACTTAGGGGCAACCTCTCCGAAAATGGTGCCGTTATAAAACCATCGGCTGCCAGTGCCCATTTAATGAAACACACCGGGAAGGCAGTGGTCTTTGAGAATATTGAAGATTATAAGGCTAGGATAGATACCGATGAATTGGAGGTTGATGAAAGCTGTATTCTTGTGCTTAAAAATGTTGGGCCCAAAGGATATCCCGGAATGCCGGAAGTAGGTAATATGGGATTGCCCAAAAAACTTTTGGAAAAAGGAGTTAAGGATATGGTCCGTATTTCGGATGGTCGTATGAGTGGAACCGGTTTTGGGACGGTAGTGCTGCATGTTTCCCCGGAGGCCGCCATGGGCGGTAATTTTTCGGTAATTGAAAATGGGGATCTGATAACCCTTGATGTTCACAATCGAAGCCTGGCCTTAGCAGTCGGCGATGAGGAATTGGAAAGACGTAAGAAAAAGAGGGCAGTGCCTCCACCAATAGTGGACAGGGGTTATGTGAATTTATATGTCAACCATGTGCAACAGGCACATTTGGGAGCTGATATGGACTTTTTACAGGGAAAATCGGGAAGTGAAGTCCCTAGGGATTCCCATTAATACTATTGATCGATCATGGATTTTAAGGGTAAAGTAGCCATTGTTACAGGAGCTGGACAGGGAATAGGCTTGGAAATATGCAAACAATTGGTGGCCAACGGTGCCAATGTTATTCTGAACGACTTGGATGCCACTTTGACGGAGGAAGCAGTGGTGGAAATAGATAATAAAAATGGAAAATGTATTGGTCTTGCAGGGGATTCCAGTGATATGCAGCTTATACAAAAAATGGTGGATACGGCAGTTGCAGAATTCGGGAAACTGGATGTGGTGGTCGCCAATGCCGGTATTACCCTTTTTGGGGAATTCCTTACCTATACTCCGGAATCTTTCTTTGAGGTTATGAAAGTAAATTTGGGAGGGAGTTTTTTTCTGGCCCAGGCCGCAGCCAATCTAATGAAAAAACAAGGTTATGGCGGATCTATTCTTTTTATGTCTTCGGTTACAGGGCATCAGGCACATGAAAATTTAGCGGCTTATGGCATGAGTAAGGCGGCCTTGGAAATGCTGGCCAAAAATTTGGTCATAGAGTTATCGCCCTATAAAATAAACGTCAATACCGTAGCACCCGGGGCCACCTTGACCGAAAGGACAATGAGTGACAAGGACTATTTTGGAACCTGGGAAGAAATCACCCCATTGGGCAGTCCGGCAACGGTAAATGACATTGCCCAGGCAGTATTGTTTATGGTTTCCGATAATGCCAAGCACATTACGGGTCAGAGTTTGGTAATCGATGGAGGTTGGACCTCGGTGAGTCCGTCTCCTTATAAGAAATAGGCGTTTCCCTAATGTTTAATAAATTTAATATGACCTTAATAGGTCTAGCAATAAAATGACAATTCTTACTATGAATCCAGAAGTTGTATGTGAAAAAATATGCGAATTGGGGGAGGGTCCGTTCTGGAATCCTTCTGGAAAATTAATATGTTGGGTAGATATCCTAAATGGCCATATTCATGAATGGTCACCCGCATCCAAAACCCTTCATACCCTTCATGTAGGTCAAATGATCGGGGCTATGGCATTTTGTAACGATGGAAATTATATTGCTGCTATGAAGGATGGTTTTGGATTTGTGAATCGTAAAACTGGCAAAGTCGACATGATTGCAAACCCAGAGAAACATTTGCCGGAAAATAGGTTTAACGATGGCAAATGTGACCCCGCGGGGCGTTTTTGGGCAGGTACTATGCCAATTTCCGAGGATAAAGATTCTGGCAGTCTTTATGTGCTGAGCACGGGAAATAAAGTAGAAAAAAAAGAAAGCAATATTAGTATTTCCAATGGCTTGGCCTGGAGTCTGGACCACAGGGTTTTATATTATATAGATACGCCCACCCTAAAGGTGGTAGGATATGATTTTGATATTGAAACTGGAAATATTTCCAACAAAAGAACCATAATCAATGTTCCCAAGGAAGAGGGATTCCCAGATGGAATGACCATTGATAATGAGGGAATGCTGTGGATAGCCCATTGGGGTGGATGGCAGGTTACCCGCTGGAACCCTTTGACCGGGAAAAAATTATCTGCCATTAAATTGCCGGTTTCCAACGTTACCTCCTGTGCTTTTGGTGGCGAATCCATGGAGGATATTTACATTACTTCGGCAAAGAAGGGGCTCAGTAAGGCGGAATTGGAAAAGCAACCCCTGGCCGGGTCGTTATTTGTTATCAGGCAATCTGGTTTTACCGGTGTGGAGGCCAATATGTTTAAGAATTAGAATTTGGAAATTTCAAGCCATACCTAATTATTACAGTTTATATAGTAAAACCAACTAAACCAAATTAAAATGAAGGAATTGGACGCACTCGATTGGGTTGTGATCACCGCCTATTTCGTTATACTGCTCGGTGTTGCCTGGTGGGTAATAAAACAAAAGCAAAAGAATACGGAGGACTATTTTTTGGCCGGGCGAAACATTGGGTGGTTTATGGTAGGGGCCTCTATTTTTGCTTCCAACATTGGGTCCGAACATGTGGTTGGACTGGCAGGTAATGGGGCAGGCGATAAAATGCCATTATTGATTTATGAAATGCATGCCTGGATTGTTTTAATGCTGGGTTGGGTGTTTTTACCTTTCTATGCCAGAAGTGGGGTTTTTACTATGCCCGAATTTTTGGAAAAGAGGTTTGATGCCCGTTCACGTTGGGTCCTTTCCATAGTATCTCTGATTGCCTATATCCTTACCAAGGTGTCCGTGACCGTATACGCAGGTGGGATAGTGGTTTCGGCTTTATTGGGAATACCTTTTTGGATTGGTGCGGTAGCTACAGTGGCGCTTACGGGTTTGTACACCATTTTGGGTGGAATGCGGGCTGTTGTATATACAGAGACCATACAGGCCATTGTATTAGTACTCGGGGCAGGAATTCTGAGTTTTATGGGACTTGAAGCCGTAGGGGGCTGGGGAGAGTTAAAGGAAACCATTGGCGTGGATTATTTTAATATGTGGCGGCCCAACTCGGATCCAGACTATCCATGGCTTCCATTATTTCTTACCAGTACCATCGTAGGAATCTGGTATTGGTGTACCGATCAAGTTATTGTACAAAGGGTGCTTACGGCTAAAAGTATTAAAGCTGGGAGAAGGGGTAGTATCTTTGGGGCACTTTTAAAACTAATGCCGGTTTTTCTTTTTCTTATTCCCGGAGTTGTGGCTTTGGGACTTAAAATGCAGGGAAAATTGCATTGGGACAATCCAGATGAGGCCTTTCCGGTATTAATGAGCAATCTTTTGCCTTCTGGTCTCCGTGGGTTGGTAGCGGCGGGATTATTGGCAGCCTTGATGAGCTCCCTTGCTTCCGTATTTAATTCCTGCTCCACTTTGTTTACCTTGGATATCTACAAAAAATTAAAGCCTGAAAAGCCAGAGGAAGAATTGGTGAAAACAGGTAGGGTTGCCACTTTTTTTGTAGTAGGCCTTGGGCTGTTGTGGATACCTGTCATTACAAGGCTCTCGGACGGACTATATGAATACTTGCAAAACGTACAGGCCTATATTTCGCCTCCGATTACGGCGGTATTCCTGTTGGGGATTTTTTACAAACGCATTAATGCCAACGGAGCCATAGCTACCTTGGTAGGTGGATTGATCATTGGATTTTCCAAACTGACTTTGGAAATCATGAAATCCAGTTTTTCAGAGGGTAGTTTTCTGTTCAATCTGGCAGACATTAACTGGTTGGTATTTGCAGCTTATTTCTTTGCTCTATGTGTAGCCATTGCAGTTATAGTGAGTATGTTTTATCCGGCCCCGTCAGCAGCACAATTGTCCGGTCTCACTTTTGGTACGGTTACGGATAAACAGAAGGATGAAAATAAGGCTAGCTATAATATTTGGGATATTATGGCCTCGGTACTGGTAGTGGTCATAGTGGTGTACATTATGATATCTTTCAGTACGCTTTCCCTGTAAGGTCAGTTATAAACCAAGCGATCAATTATTTGCAAATTGTTATTGATCGCTTGGATGAATGAAGAGGTATGAAAAGAATTTTGACGAATCAGAAGTTTTGAGTCTTATTTATAAGCTTTCGTTATGATTGGCCCTATCCTAGTTTTTCTTTAAAAAAATCAATTGTCCGTCCCCAGGCCAATTCAGCCGCCTCCCTGTCATACCTAGGTGTGGTATCATTGTGAAAACCGTGGTTTGCATTAGGGTAGATAAAGGCCTTATATTCTTTAAGGTGTTTCTTTAAAGCTTCCTCGTAGGCTGGCCAACCTTCATTGACGCGTTTGTCCAATTCGCCGAAATGGAGTAGCAGGGGGGCGTTTATTTTTTCAATATCTTCAGTAGGTTGTCCCCCGTAAAAAGGGACGGCAGCTCCTAAATCCGTAACCTTTACCGCCATCATATTGGAAATCCAACCTCCAAAACAGAATCCTACAACACCAACTTTGCCGGAGCATTCCGGGTGGTTTTTCAAATGTTCGAAGGCAGCGATAAAATCTTCCAACATCTCATTGCGATCTCGCTTGCCCTGTAGTTCGCGGCCGTCATCGTCGTTACCGGGATAACCACCCAAGGGTGTCAAGGCATCGGGAGCCAATGAAATAAACCCGGCAAGGCCGGCCCTTCGACCAACATCTTCGATATGCGGATTTAATCCACGGTTTTCGTGGACAACTATTATTCCTGGAAGTTTTGCCTTGGCATCGGCCGGTCTTGAAAGCAAACCTTTTATAGAACCTCCTCCCTTAGGGGAATTATAGTAAATATATTCCGATTTTAATTGCGGGTCACTTGGCTTAATCTGGATCTTTTTTACGTAATCTGGAGAGATAAAGCTAAGAAGCGACGCTACCGTGAGCCCTCCGACCGCATAGGTGGATAATTTATCCATAAACAATCTCCTGCTTACCCTATCGTGGGCATAATCGTCATAGAGGTCGAAAACCTCTTGTTTAATGTCCTCTTGTTTAATGTCCTCTTTTTTTAATGGTTTCATGTGTATAGTTTTATAGTTGAATGTCTTTTTGGTCTTTTTGAAGTGTTAAGTATGGGTTCCGAGCCAAGGTTTTTGAGAAGAATTTAAAGTACTTAATTAATTCTTTAACACCATGGGAAAACTTTGTAATTGGAAGGTCGCCATTAACCTGAACTTATTAAAAGTATAAAAATAGTTTCAACTTTGGATGAAAAAAATGACTGTATTGAACATTAATCTGTCTTTATTTTATTCGGAGACTTTTCAAAAAGTGAATTTTGGAAGGTCAAATTTAAACTGGGATTTGCAGGCATTTCCATTATAATAATTAAAATTAAAAAATGATTCATGAGATTTAATTTTAATTATATTTGAACTTCAGTTTATATTTAAACTGGACCATTAAAACTTCCCCCCCCAAATAGATTTATTGCGTATTGAGCTGTGCTTCCATTCTAGCGCATGCCTTAACTATTAATAGCTTTTAATTTGCTTAAACGATTACTTTTAAAATTTGTCAAATACTACCTCCCAATACTTATATTGAGTGTTTTTGCAGTTTTATGGATTTATCAAAAGGAGCACAACAATTTAACTTCCTTACAGCAAAAAGAACTTTCCAACAAGAAACAACTGATCGTTGAACTTTTAAAACCCATGATAGCCAACCTCTATTATTGGGAGCAGTACAATTTTAGCAAGAACGATTTTAGTCCGGATAAAAATGCCCATTTAGATAAAGATATAGGTGACTTTTTAATTGGAATGGACAGCTATAGTCAATTTAGGCTCATTAATTTAGACGGAAAGGAAGTATTTAGGCTTAATCGGAAACAGAACGGGCAAATAGTCAAAAGTATTGAGCTCCAAGACAAGGCCGATCGTGATTATTACCAGGTGACCAAGGATTTAGGAAAGAACCAAATCTATTTGTCCCCATTAAATCTAAATCAAGAAAATGGCATACTGGAAGTGCCATATATACCCATGATCCGTGGGGTAGCCCCTATATTGGACACCTTAGGCAATAAACTGGGCATAGTTGTTATAAACTTTAGTGCAGTAAAACTCCTCGATTTGCTGAAAAAGGACAACCAATATCCTTTTATGTTGTTGGATCACGATGGAAATTATTTGGTAAGTAAAGACGGTGCAAAAGAGTTTGCCCATTTAATTCCCGACGGCCGAAAAATCACATTTAAAGAGGACCGTCCACAGGTATGGGATTCCCTGAATACCGAAGAATCCAAAACCCTGTTCGATAACGGGGATTTGTGGGTAAAAACTGGACTGGATTTTCCTAACGAACTTTCCCAAACACCCTTGTTCCAACACAAGTTTGCGGACATCAAAACCAACAATAAATGGGTGCTGTTAAAACATATAGATTCCCAGCTTTTAAATGCTGGTATTAAAAGGGAAATTTTTTCAGTATTGCTGATCAATGCATTGGTCATATTGGCTATTTTTTGCATGTCCTTTCTTGAAACAAAAAGTGAAAATTCCGAAAGAGAATACTTAAAGGCACTGGAATTAATTAACAACGAGCTGGAGATTAAAAGCTCGGAATTGGAAAATAAAAACAATGCCTTGGCAAACATTCAGAATAAGCTGGAGGTGCGCAATGCCCAACTTTTGGCATATAACAATATTGTTGCCCATAATTTAAGAGCCCCAACAACGAGTGTTTCTGCCCTGGTGTCCATGCTAACGGAATCTAAAAATTTCGACGAGGTTAAGGGTTATTTTCCCAAATTGCATAAGGTAACCCATGCTATTAACACTTTAGTGGATGATCTTTTGGTGTATGTTAGGATTCTCAACGATGACGATCAGATCAGATTGGAAAATATACAACTGGATCCCCTTATAATGGCCTGCTTGGATTTGTATGTAGAAACCTTGGACAAAGAAACCATTGAGGTGAAGACTGATCTTAGTGGATGGAAAGAAATAAAGTTTTCTAAAATCTATTTGCAAAGCATAACTCAGAACCTAATATCGAATGCCATAAAATATAGAGATCCGAACAAAAAGTCCGTTATACATATCCGAACCTTATTGGAAAACAATAAGAAGGTATTGGTGTTTGAGGATAATGGCATTGGGGTGGACCTGAATCGATACGGAAGTGACATTTTTAAATTGTACAAAAGATTTCATCGTGGACTTTCCGGAAAAGGTATGGGTTTGTTTTTGGTGAAAACGCAGTTGGAATCATTGAATGCGAGCATTGAAGTAAATAGTGAATTAGGGACTGGAACCACGTTTAAAATTATATTTGACAACTATGAATGAATTACATTTTTTTCTGATCGATGACGATGAGATTTTTCAGTTTATCATGAAGAATACAATCGCAGAAGTCAACCCGGATATTAAAATTCAATTTTTTTCCGACGGGGAAAAGGGAATCGATTTCTTAAAGCAGAATCTAGGAGCTGCCAATAATCTTCCGGACATTATCTTATTGGATGTAAACATGCCCTTTATGGATGGATGGGAGTTTCTCAGTGAGTACAAGTCGTTTCAAACCGACATAAAGAAGGATATAAATATTTATCTTCTTACGTCTTCCAATAATCCACAGGATATAGCCAAGGCACAGGAAATTAGCACTCTTTCCGGTTATTTGGTTAAGCCGATATCCAAAGATGGAATTAAAAACCTAATTAGTCATTTTCCAACAACCGAGTGGTATCAAAATGAATTATAGTTTATAGGCATTATAGCTGCTTATTTGGATTTGGGTCACAATGTACTAAGTGCATTAATCAAAAGGCCGTACTTGCTGCCCTATGCATGTTGTTGGTATAACCTAAATGTTTCTCTAAAGGCATTGTATTACATCTGCCTGCCAATCGCTAATGTTAAATAAGCGGTTGTAAACGTGTGAGGGTTGTATGATAATTTTTTTGGTATGAACAAATTCTTCCTTAATAGTTTAGTGGTTTTATTAAACCTTGGAGGCGTTTCTTTTTGGTCCTGGTACAGGTCTAATAATCTAAATTCTGATATTGAACGGCTTGTAGAAAATACGGAATTTAGAACGTTCAATACCATTGCAAACACGATATCGCTCAACTATATATCTATTCTGAACTATTTTATAAACAGGAGTACAAATGCATCGGCGGAATCATTCAATGCAAAAATAAAAGCATTCAGGGCACAGTTCAGAGGTATGAAGAATGTAGAATTCTTCCTTAATAGATTGACGACAATATTTGCAAAACGTAACAATTGTTCTTGATCCGTTATTTAGAATAAGGTTGAAATAAAAAACCCTGCGAACGTAGATTCACAGGGTTTATTTGTTGTACTCGAGGTGGGAATCGAACCCACACTCCAAAGGAACTGGA
Organism: Arenibacter sp. F26102; assembly: GCF_023015865.1. Taxonomy (GTDB): domain Bacteria; phylum Bacteroidota; class Bacteroidia; order Flavobacteriales; family Flavobacteriaceae; genus Arenibacter. Next base: position 579,300 of record NZ_JALKBC010000001.1, read on the forward strand.
TTTTGAATCCAGCGCGTCTACCAATTCCGCCACTCGAGCAAGGTAACTATTAATTATTTTTCAATTTTCTCAGTTGTTCTTTTCCAACACCTGATTTCCAATATTTTTCTCTTTTCCTACCTTCGGCCCAATTCTCACAACGTTCTGTGAAGATCAATTCGAAGGGTCGGTATGGTTTGGTCGTTTTTTCTCTGCCACTATTATGTCTTGCTACCCTTGCCTCCAAATCCGTCGTCATTCCTACGTAAATGTAGTTGTTAGTCAAGCTAGATAAGGCGTAAACCCAAACCATCATTCAAAATTTCAATCCGAGCGCGCCTGCCTCTCGGCAGACAGGTCTACCAATTCCGCCACTCGAGCAAGGTAACTATTAATTATTTTTCAATTTTCTCAGTTGTTCTTTTCCAACACCTGATTTCCAATATTTTTCTCTTTTCCTACCTTTGGCCCAATTCTCACAACGTTCTGTGAAGATCAATTCGAAGGGTCGGTATGGTTTGGTCGTTTTTTCTCTGCCACTATTATGTCTTGCTATCCTTGCCTCCAAATCCGTCGTCATTCCTACGTATATGTAGTTGTTAGTCAAGCTAGATAAGGCGTAAACCCAAACCATCATTCAAAATTTCAATCCGAGCGCGCCTGCCTGTCGGCAGACAGGTCTACCAATTCCGCCACTCGAGCATTTTTGATTGCGACTGCAAAATTAAAGAATATTTTCTTTACTTCAGCAAAAAAATAACAACATTATTACTTTAGCAACCCAAATTAATTTCTAAATTTGCACCTCCTTATAAAAAGGAGTTCCAATAAACTAATAAACAATACGTTAACAATGCCATATCAAGTACCGGAGCCTAAAATTTTTACCTGTACCCAAAGTACAAAGCTATCTGAAAAAATAGCGGAGTCTTTTGGTTCTAACTTAGGCAATGTTATTTTTTCTAGATACAGCGATGGGGAGTTTCAGCCTTCCTTTGAAGAATCTATACGTGGAATGCGCGTGTTTATTATTGGTTCTACCAATCCTAGTTCGGAGAATTTGATGGAAATGCTGTTGATGTTGGATGCTGCAAAAAGGGCGTCTGCAAGGCACATAACCGCAGTAATGCCGTATTTTGGATGGGCCAGACAGGATAGAAAGGACAAACCTAGGGTTCCAATTGCAGCTAAGTTAGTAGCCAAAATGTTGGAAGCTGCAGGTGCCACCCGAATCATTACTATGGATCTGCATGCCGATCAAATTCAAGGATTTTTTGAAAAGCCGGTAGATCATTTGTTCGCTTCCACTTTGTTTTTGCCCTATTTGAATAGCCTTAATTTAAGCAACCTTACCATAGCCTCACCGGATATGGGAGGATCTAAAAGGGCCTATGCCTATTCCAAGGCACTTAGTTGCGATGTAGTTATATGTTACAAACAAAGAGCACAAGCCAATGTAATTTCGCACATGGAACTTATAGGTGACGTACAAGGGAAGAATGTGGTTCTGGTAGATGATATGGTGGATACGGCAGGGACTTTGACAAAAGCGGCCGATTTAATGATGGAGAGGGGAGCCTTAAGTGTTAGGGCAATTACTACCCACGCACTTCTTTCAGGGGATGCATATGAGAAAATTGAAAAATCTCAATTATCCGAGCTTATTGTAACAGATTCCATACCTCTAAAAAAGGAAGGCAAAAAAATAAGGGTTATAAGCTGTGCGGAGTTGTTTGCCGATGTAATGCACAGAGTGCATCACAATACTTCCATTAGTTCCAAGTTTCTAATGTAGGTAATTCAGAAAAAGAGAGTGAATTAATTAATATTTAATAAATAAAATGAAGTCAATTACAATTAAAGGATCAGAAAGAGAAAGCGTAGGCAAAAAAGCAACAAAGGCCTTACGTAATGCTGGAAAGGTTCCTTGCGTTATTTACGGAGGGGAAAAACCATTACACTTTTCAGCTGAGGAACTATCGTTCAAAGATTTAGTGTACACTCCAAACGCCCATACTGTTGTGGTTGAATTGGAAGGCAATAAAAAGTACGATGCGGTTATGCAGGACATACAATTTCACCCTGTAACCGATAGCATTTTACATGTAGACTTTTATCAGTTGTTCAAGGACAAGGAAGTTACTATGGACATTCCTGTAAGGTTGTTGGGTAATTCGCCAGGAGTTAGAAATGGTGGTAGATTGTTATTTAGAAAAAGAAAGCTATCAATTAAGGCATTGCCTGATAATTTGCCAGATTTCTTTGATATTGATCTCTCTAAATTAAAAATTGGCGGTAATATTTCTGTAGCCACATTATTGAAAGATGAGTTCACCATACTTCATCCAGAAAACACTGTAGTTGTTCAGGTTAAAGCTGCACGTAATGCTATCTTGATCGATGAGGAGGATGAAGAAGGAGAAGAAGGAGCAGAAGCTACTGCAGAAGCATCAGCTGAAGGCGGTAACGAATAGATTTTATCTAAATTAAATGTAAAGGCATCCCGTAACTGCGGGATGCTTTTGTATTTTTATGAATTCCTAAAAAGAGAATAATGTTCCATATTTTTGAGTCACTTTTTAAAAGGAGCAGGTCATTGTTGGACGAATCGGATAGTATGAAGAAATTTATGGTTGTTGGTCTTGGAAATATCGGAGAAGAATACTCCGAAACCCGTCATAACATTGGTTTTAAAATTTTGGATTCCCTGTCCAGAAAGGAAGGTTTTAGCTTTGAAACAGCTAAGTTGGGTGATGTAGGTACATTTAAGGTCAAGGGCAGGAGTATATTGTGCCTAAAACCATCTACCTATATGAACAGAAGTGGAAAAGCTGTGAAATATTGGATGGAAAAGGAAAATATTCCCCATGAGAATCTGTTGGTTATTACAGATGATATTAATCTTTCTTTTGGTACAATACGTTTAAAGACAAAAGGAAGCGATGGTGGTCATAATGGATTGAAGGATATTCAAGAGCATTTACTTACTACCAATTACAATAGATTGAGGTTTGGTGTTGGATCGGATTTTGGAAAGGGAAAACAAATAGACTATGTCCTGGGGGAATGGAACGAAGAAGAAAAGGAAGCACTTGTTAATCGATATGAGCGCATCAACGAGCTTGTCCGTTCGTTTGTATTGTCTGGGGTAAATAGAACAATGAACGAGTTTAACGGCACCTAGTCAAGGTTTTAGCGTACTTTAAATTCGGAAATGCTGTTCGTTGCCGTGTTTCCCTCGCGGTCCATGGTGACTACTCTCCAATAATAGACGGTATTTGCCAATACACTAACCTTAAAATCCGATTTTCCGGAAGTAAGAGTTGTGATTAATGTGGTTGGTGGGGTTTCAGTTGAAAAATATACCTCATATCCTTCCATGTCATTATCCACATCTGCACCTTCCCAATCCAAAAGTACTTCATTGTTCAGATCCTTTGATATGTTAGACCCTGTTTTGGGAGATATAACCTCTGCAGGAAAGGGTGCATGGGTGGTTTCAACACCCGCATTAAAAAACCGCCATGTTTCGCTACGTGCCGTTTCGGATACTTCCGTATTTTTTGAAACTACCAACCAAGAATAAGGGGCTCCTCTTTCAATATTCAAATTTGCCGAAGTACCACCTACAACAATGGTTTGGGTAGTGTTGGTATTTAAATTGGTGGCTCTTAATTCATAAGATTCCGTATGGTCCGAAGTTTGCCATCTAAACTGCACCGTAGAATTATTGGTTCCTGTAACATTTATGCCGGTTGTGCATTCGGAGTTTTTTTGAGGAAAAACCAAAAGTGCTGGTAATGGTGGTTTTGGCGAATCTTTACCTCCGCATCCCGCTAAGGCCAAAAAACATAAAAATATGGCTATTGGTTTCATCCGTTTATTTCTTTACAACCTTAAAAGTACTATTTATCCCCTCACCCTTAACCTTAAGAATATAAATTCCTGAGGGTAATCCCAAGAAATCAATCCTTAGTTCATTGTTATAAAGGGTGTAATCTTTATTACTGATCAATTGGCCATTATAATTAAAAATTTTAGTATTTACGCCATCCGGAGCATTGTTGAACAACAGGGTTACTTCCTCATCAAATGGGTTGGGGAACACCAAAGGCTCGTCTATGAGCAACAATTGTTCTTCAAATACACCTTGACAAGGTAGGTCGGTGGTTACTTTAATTTGGTTGATTCCCTTTTTTAGGTCCAATATAATGCTCGAAGCTTTGGTTTGAGTTGCAATACCATTTAATTCAACATAGTACAAATTGCCTCCATCCAGATTTAGTAGGGTTTGATTTCCGTCTGCAACAAGTTTGGATGTCACGCTCAAAGGAGGGGGTTGGGTAACGATTACCTGAAAACAATAGGGTTCGTATACTTTATCGTCTTCTGTGCCTATAATGCATATTTCATAAGTGCCGGCCATAAGGCCTTGTTCAAAATAGAAATTGGTAAAATTACTACTCTTATTGATTCCAGTACCAGTGAGAGTAACTTCGTAATCCATATTTATACCAGCTACGATGCGTATGGATCCATTATTTTGATTGCTACAGGACTCACTGTTTATTTCCACCTCAAAATTATCCGCAGGTAAAATATAAACGGCACATCCGCTTAAATCCACCGTGGCCCCCATGGGGGTATTTAGGCACAGGTCATCCCCATCATCAAAGACGCCATCTTTATCCTCATCTGCCCTAAAGGTACCTTCTACACAGATGTCCAAAGAAAAGGCATTTATGGATCCTCCATCAGATGCGGCTATGTCCTTTACCTCCAATATCCAATCGCCATAGGTTGATTCCCCATTAAACGCTCCCAGAGATCCGAGTGGCCTTACAACACCCTGTATTGCCGGGCTTGTTCCGCAAATAAAGCTATTTCCGGTATCGTCAAATGTCGCTAGTATATCCTGATTTCCCCCGCAGGAATTGGACACGAGTATTACTCGGGTGCCAGCAGGCGAAATAAGGCTTATTTCCAAATCGGCCAGAAACGTATGGGTTAGGTCCAAATTAACATTTACATCTGCAATGGGCAGGTCGTTCAAGAGTGTGATTACAGATGTTACCGTCGGCGCCCCGTTTGTTGCTATAGTTAGAGGCAAGTCCTTGGCGATTTCCAAGGCGCAATTCAGCTCTAAAGTGGTAAAGCTAAATGCAGGGCCAAAGGACCCTTCTCCACAACTATTTTTGGGTTTAACACGCCAATAATAAGTAGTTTCCTCTGCCAAATTGGTAGTTAAGTAGGAATTAAAAATAACACTTGCCGTCTCAATAATATTGGTGAATCCCGGGTCATCTGCAATCTCAATATCAAAGGCAGTATGTGAAGTATTGGATTCCCACTCCAATAATGATGCTATACGGGCATTAGTAGCTCCATCGGTGGGTAATTGTAGCACTACATCGGAAAGTACGGTATCCAGTATTTTTACATCTATAACAACCTCTTTGCTTACTGTTGCCGAAGTGGCCACTATGGTTATGGGGTAATTTCCAGGAGTTGCCAAGTCGGTATTGGAAAAGGTAATGTCCACTAGAGTGTCGTTCTCTATTGCGGATGTAGGGGAGAAATCTATGGACAATCCCGGTGGCATTCCAGTAGCGGAAAATGTGGCTTCTTCAGAGAAGCCGTTAAACGTTTGGTAGGTAAAAGGCGCAATCAAGTCATTGCCTTGACAAACCTCGTGTTGCAATTGGGCAAAATTCAATACAATATCTGATGCGGTAACCGTAAAATTGGAGGAATTTAACGCTAAAAAAATATTATCGTGTGCACTTACCATTATCCTGCCAGAGGGTGTGGCAAACCCCGGAATTAATATATCCTGTTGTCCATCATTGGGGACACTATCGGCCAATTTTATCGGAAACGAGGCGCCTCCATTGGCAGAGTAGTAGATATCTACTTTTTGTGCGTTCACCGGGCCTTGATCGGTATTGGCTACATCCCATTGGACCTCTTGTCTGGTACCCGCTGTATAAATTTCATTGGTTGATTGGGAGGTTACAACAAATGGCCCGGCCTTGTCTATTACCGTCACCTTTACAAGGTCCGATGCTACCTGTCCTCCCCCTAAGGAATTGTCCCTTACCGTAAGCGCAAAATCCAGTTCCCTTTCTACATTGGAAACCGTTTCCCATGTGGTATTTACATTGGGATTGGTTTGGGTAAGATTGCCGGATACGATACTACTAAGTTTAGGAAAATATCTTGAAGGTTTTACCGTGGGTTTTAGAGATCTAAAGTTGGCACCACTAAGGTTGGTTGGTCCAAAGGTATTGTGGGTAACTATTCCGTCATTGATCTGCTCCCAATTGTAGGTAAGGATATCGTCCATATCCAAATCCGTGGCATTCCCCGTTAACATAAAGGCGGTAGATTTTGGTATAGTAAAGTTTCCAGAAGACACTATAGTGGGTGGGGAGTTTAAAATAGGAATTTCTTGTCCGCAACCGGTAGTCTTAATGTATTCCTGGATTTGAAAAATACTGTAATAATGAAAATAGTCGTCTCCGCTTAAGGCAACATTATTGCTGCCGGAGATTCCTGCATAGCCCATAATGGTTGTTCCGCTTCCAGGCTCTGCCTGGACCAAGGTGCCTTCGGATTCAAAGGACCAAGTGTGGTTTGCACCAAACTGATGTCCAATTTCATGGGCAACAAAATCCAGGTCAAAAATATCACCTTGTGGAATTAATGCAGATGAATATGCGCTACCTTTTCGGGAATCTATGCATACCGAGGCTATAAAGCCGGCATTTCCGCCGTTTTCGTCCTTTTGAAACAAATGTCCTACATCGTAATTCTCAGGGCCAATAACCGTATTTAAGGTGTTCTGTACTTCTGAATTAAGATTAGATCCATAGGGGTCTGTCTCCTTGTTGGTATAAATAACCTGGTCGGTATTGGCAACAATTTCCAAACTGATTCCCAAATCGGTTTCAAAAATTTCATTAATCCTCGTAATGGTCGCATTTATGGCAGCTAAGGCGTTTGGTATTGTGCCTCCGTGAAACTCAGTGTATTCTCCCGTGGCCGAGATGGCCAACCTATATTTTCTTAGGACCTGACCGTCTACCAATTTTAAGGCAGATGGTCCTTTTTCCTTTTCAATTAGCGATTGGGTTTCACAAATGAAATTGGTATTCATCATATAGGCATCCTTCCTGCTGTACACCAAATATTCTTCGTCGGAATTGGATATTTTTTGCATGAAAGTGGCACTTTTGCTATCCCCGTAGACAATCATGCTTTGTATGCCATTTTGGGATACACTAAATCGCACCCTATCCTTGGCATTGTTTAAACCCCTGCCGATATATGATTTTATTTGAGGGTATTTTTCGGAAAGTTCTGGTGAAAGAACAGAGGATTCTTGGACAACAAACGGAATCATTTCCCCGTCTTCGTCAGGAAAACTCAGTATTTTGGAAGCCTTATTAACATGGGTTGACTTAAGTTCATTGACAAAAATATCTTTCTGCAATGAAAATGTGGTGCCGTGTTTAACCTCCAACACTTTCGTTTGATTTTGCGACCGGTTACTTCTAGAATCGGTTTTTTGCCAATATTTAGTTTGCCCAAATCCGCAATAGCTAAGAAAAAATATGGATATTGAAAAAACAAGACGTAATTTTACAACCATCAAGCGGGTTTTTGTACAAACTCAAAGATAAGTTTTTTTATTATTCCAATTTGTGATAACAGTTCAAAGCATCTCCAATTACGACAAAGCGCACCCCACTGCCATTACTATAGGCACTTTTGATGGTGTGCATATCGGCCACCGTAAAATATTGGAACGTCTCATAAATAATGCCAAAGTGCTGGAGCTGAAATCTACAGTGCTTACTTTTTTTCCCCATCCCAGAATGGTCCTTCAAAAGGATGTGTCTATTCGGCTTTTGAATACCATAGATGAGAAGATCAAAATTTTGGAGGAAATAGGTATAGATTATTTAATTGTTCACCCATTTACCAAAGAGTTTTCCCGATTATCGGCTACCCAATTTGTCCGGGATATTTTGGTCAATGATTTAAAGACAAAGAAAATCATTATAGGTTACGATCATAGATTTGGCAGAAATAGGAATGCCAATATAAATGATTTGATGGCTTTTGGGAATGCCTTGGATTTTGAGGTAGAGGAAATATCGGCCCAAGAAGTGGATGATGTTTCCGTAAGTTCCACAAAAATCAGGAGAGCATTGGAGGAGGGAGATATGAAAACGGCCAATCTGTATTTGGGATATAAATATATGCTGACGGGTACCATTGTAAAAGGAAAAGGTTTGGGGCGTAAATTAGACTTTCCCACGGCCAACTTATCCATTCCAGAGGAGTACAAGCTAATACCAAAGAATGGGGTCTATGTGGTGAGCAGTATTATGGACAATAAAACCGTTTATGGAATGATGAACATCGGTTTTAACCCAACGGTGGATGGCAAGGCGAAAAGCATCGAAATTAATTTCTTCGATTTTGATCGGGATCTATATGGAAAAAAAATTCAAATAGATATTATAGACCGCATAAGGGATGAGCAGAAGTTCGCTTCCGTTGATGCACTAAAGATACAGTTGAAAAAGGATCGGGAGACCTCCCTTTCCATAATCTCCAAGTAAATGTTGGATCGATTTCTTTTTAAGCAAATCGATAATAGTCCCCTCCTTATTTTTAGGATATTTTTTGGCATTTTGGTCAGTTTGGAATGCTACGGGGCCATTGCTACGGGTTGGGTCAAAAGAACCTTGATAGACCCGCAATTTACCTTCACTTTTATCGGCTTTGAATGGTTACAGCCACTACCTGGGCTAGGTATGTATTATTATTTTTTTGTGATGGGAACCCTTGGAGTTTGCATTGCTTTGGGGTATAAGTACCGTTATAGTATAATTGCTTTTACGCTGCTTTGGACAGGAGTTTATCTTATGCAAAAAACAGCTTATAACAATCACTATTATCTGTTGATACTGATTGCCGCTATAATGGCCTTTTTACCGGCTAATCGGAATTATTCCCTAGACGCCAGGAGTAATCCTAACCTTATGACCAATAAGATGCCGGCGTTTGTGAAATGGGTAATTGTTTTACAACTTTTAATCGTTTACACCTACGCCTCCTTTGCAAAGTTGTACGGCGACTGGCTGGATTTCAGTATTATAGAGATACTTTTTAAAAACAAAAGGGGCTACCCGGTAATTGGTGGACTCCTACAGCAACCTTTGCTTCATAGGATAGTAGGAATTTCAGGTATTCTTTTCGATTTATTAATAGTTCCTGCTCTTTTATGGAAGCCCACTAGAAAATTGGCTTTTGTGGTTTCAATTTTCTTTCACTTATTTAATTCCATCGTTTTTCAAATAGGTATTTTCCCGTATTTGGCACTGGCATTCTCCGTATTCTTTTTTGAACCGGAGGTGATTCGGAAAATATTTTTTAAACATAAGGAACCTTATAAGGAGGGTCAAGTTATTGTTCCTCCGAATAGAAAGTTCGTTTTAGCCATTATGTTCATTTATTTTCTAGTTCAATTGGGGCTGCCTATACGGCATTATTTTATAAAGGATGATGTTTTATGGACAGAGGAAGGGCACCGTATGAGTTGGAGAATGATGTTACGGAGTCGCACTGGAATTACGACGTTTAAAGTAGTGAGCAGTACAACCAAAAATTCGTTTTTGGTAAATTTGGACGATTATCTAACGAAAGCACAAAAAAATAAAATATCCTGTTATCCGGATTTTATGTGGCAATTTGCCCAACGCTTAAAACAGGAATACAAGGAAAAGGGCGAGGAAATTTCTATCTATGTTAATTCAAGGGTGAGCGTTAATGGCAAACCTTACCAGCAATTTATTGATCCAGATATAGATCTGGGCGAGGTAACCTGGAGCCATTTTAAACATAACGATTGGATATTGCCATCACCACCACAAGAATCGCAAAAAGGATCAAATGTATTGTTTTATTAGAATGGTTTGGCTCTATGGCATAATTGTAGGGGCATACCCCATGGGTCGCGAAGCATCACCAAATGGCTTCCATCTGCCTTTTTAATTTCCTCTACAAAACTGGCCCCTTTATCCAATAGCCTAATTTTATCTTTTTCAGCATTTTTGGACACAAATGCCATATGAAAGGTAAGCGGGTGCTTTGCCTTAAAATTTGTAATTTCTTCATCAGGTCTATGGTAAAGTTCCAGAATTACACGTCCGGAAGAATCTTCCAAAAAAGTCATGAAAGGAGCTTCAGTTTGTTCGCTCACCACTTTGAGTCCCACATTGGAAACGTACCAATCTTTAATATCCCTGATGTTTTTTACATTTAAGGCTAGGTGTTCAAAAACCATAATTTTTAGAATTGCATATTATATCTAGGCTAAAATTATGCCTAAAATCCGAAGATTAGGTTAAATTTGCACGATAAAATTTTAAAAAAATGTTGCAGTTACAGGCTATCCGTGAAGACAAAGTACAAATTGTAGAAGCTTTAAAAAAGCGTAATATTGACGCTCTTCCACTTATTGAAAATGTACTTCAATTGGATGAAAAACGACGATCACTGCAAGCTCGCCTAGACAATACCTTAGCAGAATCCAATAGTATATCCAAGGAAATAGGCGCCCTTTACAAAAGTGGTAAGGCGGCAGAAGCCAATGTTTTAAAGGAGCGTACAGGCAGTTTAAAGGAGGAGTCAAAAGAACTGAACGAGGAATTGACATCAACAGCTGCTGAACTTCAAACCCTGTTATACCAAATTCCAAATGTTCCCCATACGTCAGTTCCAGCGGGAAGCACAGAGGAGGATAATGAGGAGGTGTTTAGGGAAGGGGATATTCCTACTCTAAAAGAGGGCGCAATTCCCCACTGGGAATTGGCCAAGAAATATGATATCATAGATTTTGAATTGGGGGTTAAGATAGCCGGTGCTGGATTTCCCGTTTATAAAGGCAAAGGAGCCCGATTGCAAAGGGCACTCATTTCTTATTTTTTAGATAAGAATGCCGCGGCGGGATATAATGAAATTCAGGTACCACATTTGGTAAATGAAGCCTCTGGTTACGGTACCGGTCAATTGCCCGATAAAGAAGGTCAGATGTATCATGTTGGGGAAGATGACCTTTATCTTATCCCAACTGCAGAGGTGCCGGTAACCAATATCTTTAGGGATGTTATTTTGAACGAAAGTGACTTCCCGGTTACGCATACTGCCTATACCCCTTGTTTTAGAAGGGAGGCGGGGAGCTATGGTGCACATGTGCGCGGATTAAACCGCTTGCATCAATTTGATAAGGTAGAAATAGTACGTGTGGAGCATCCTTTAAAATCGTACGAGGCTTTGGACGGTATGGTAGAGCATGTTAAGAATATCCTACGTGAATTGAAATTGCCGTACAGGATCTTACGCCTTTGCGGAGGGGACTTAGGATTCACAGCCGCACTTACGTTTGATTTTGAGGTTTTTTCCACAGCTCAAGATCGTTGGTTGGAAATTAGCTCCGTTTCCAATTTTGAAACTTACCAGGCAAATAGGTTGAAATTGCGATACAAGGACGATAACGGTAAAAGTCAATTGGCACATACCTTAAATGGCAGCTCTTTGGCATTACCACGGGTTCTAGCTGGAATATTGGAAAATTACCAGACGGCAGATGGAATACAAATTCCTGAAGTTCTTGTTCCTTATACCGGTTTTGATAAAATAGATTAGGAATAAAAGGTTTAAAATGTGTAAGAATGGCCTAAAAGATAGTTGCCATTGGTGCTGTTATAGGTAATTCCCTTGTGTTTTTTGATAAAGGATAGTAGAATTATAGGAGCTGCCAACTCCGATAATGCATCTGCCAAGACACTCCATCCGTCATGTATATCCCCCTGCAGTCCGGTGTCGCCTGTAAACGCGCAAGGGCGCATTTTCCAATTAGGTAACTATGGATTGTTGTAAAGAAAGTTCGTCCTCTGCAATTAATAGTTTCATCAAAAAATAATAATATACAAAGTTAGATCTTAAATCTAAGGTGAATTTAAAGTTTTGGATTCTGATAATTCTTTGTATTGCCCTTAACACACACTTTATACATTCTACGTATCTTTGAAAAAAAGATCCCTTGCGACTACTTCATTATATTCTTTTATTAATCTGTTCCCAATCGCTGTTTTCTCAGGAAGACTTCTTGGCAAAACAGTATTTTGAGGATGGCGCCTATGATAAGGCAGTAGTGTTCTATGAGAAGTTGGTAGCCAAAAATCCAATGCGGACCGATTATGGGGAAGGCTTAATTGCCTGCTACCAACAATTGGAGCAGTATGATAAGGCAGAACAATTCTTGTTGAAGGCCGTGGATGGTCAAAATATTTATCCCACTATGCTCATAGAGTTGGGCTACAATTATACCTTGCAGGATTTGCCAGAAAAGGCAACTGAGTATTACAATGCCGCACTTCAAAAAATAAATGAAAATCCAAATTTTGGCTATGGTCTTGGATATAGATTTCAAAAATACGCTTTGTTGGATTATGCCATTAAGGCATATTCCCTCGCCATGGAGTTAAACCCGAAATTGGATTATAATTTTCAAAAGGCAAGAATCTATGGGGAGAAGGGGGACATAGAGCAAATGTATGATTCCTACCTAAAATTAATTAGTGAAGGAAAGGCTTCCCAGGCTAATGTACTTCGAAATATAAACGATTTTATTAGTTCTGATTCCGAAAATCCCAATAACATAAAATTTAAAAAAGTAGTACTCCAGAATGCCCAAAAAAACCCGGATATTCTGTGGAACGAATTGTTGAGTTGGCTTTTTGTTCAGCAAAAACAATATAAAAGTGCCTTTAGTCAAGAAAAAGCCATTTACAAAAGGGGAGGTGAAAATTCTTTACAACGACTACAGGGTTTGGGAAAAATAGCATTGGAAGAGCAGGAGATAGAAACTGCAAAGGAAATATTTGAATATATTTCACAAAATAGTGCAGATGCCGTGATGGCCTTGGATGCCCAACTAAGTCTAATAGATATAGATTTACTGGATGCTGATGATAAAGTACTGGAAAAGGTCCAAGGGAAATTTGATGCCTTACTGGGAATTCATGGTTATGAAATGGAAACCTTGCAGCTGCAAATTGCATACGCCAAATTTTTAACCTTTAATAAAAATACCGCGGAACCGGCCATTGAAATCCTACGACAGAGCTTGGAGCTGCCTTTGAATAATTATGGCAAATCCTATATTAAAAGCACTTTGGGCGATATTTTGGTATATGATCAAAAATTTAATCAGGCATTGATCTATTTTTCCCAAATACAGAAAGATTTAAAAAACGATGTCTTGGGCCAAGAGGCCCGTTTTAAGGTGGCACAAACCAGTTTCTACAAAGGGGATTTCGATTGGGCGCTGACTCAATTAAAGGTGCTTAGAGGTTCTACCTCCCAATTAATTGCCAATGATGCCATGCAATTGAGCTTGTTAATTTCCGATAACTCCTTGGAAGATTCTACCCAAACGGCTTTAAAAAAATATGCACGGGCCGACTTTTTGGCGTATCAAAATAAAAAGAAGGATGCCATTGGACTTTTAGAGGATATCCTCCAAAATCATAAAGGGGAGAAAATTGAGGATGAGGCGCTTATGAAACAGGCCCAAATTTTAACCGAATTGAAGGATTATGAAAAGGCAGAATTTAACTATCTTAAAATAGTGGAATTTTACGCTAACGATATTTTAGCGGATGATGCCAATTTCGCCTTGGCTGAATTGTATCGCAATATCTTGGACCTACCTGAAAAGGCAAAGGCTCATTATGAGAAAATTATCTATAATTATCAGGATAGTTACTATTTTCCACAAGCAAGAAAAAATTTTAGGATGCTGCGGGGAGACAGTATTAATTAGTTGTCCAAAAATCCTGACTTATTCTTAAACTAATATAAATATTCCCTCTCGGGAAAGTAAAGAAATAGCATGTATATATACAATGTTACTATTAATATTGAAGAATCGATCCAGAAGGATTGGTTGTCCTGGATGAAGGAAGTGCATATACCTGAGATGTTGGACACCGGAAAGTTTTCCAAGGCTCTGATGACCAAAGTGCTGGTGGAGGAGGAGATGGGGGGAATTACCTATTCCGTTCAATATACTACCGATTCCAAAGAAACGCTTCAAAAATATTACGAGGAAGATGCAGAAAGACTGCGTAAAAAAGTGATGGAACTCTTTGCAGGCAAGTTTGTTGCCTTTAGGACAGAGTTGGCAATCATAAGCGAACACTAATTGTATTACTTTATTACGCAGCACCATGAGCAAAAAAGGGAAAAAAGCATTTCATTCCAAAAAAGAGAAGTTTAATAGACCTTGGAAGGAGGAAAGCCCCGTAAAGGCTAAAAAGCATTTAGGCCAGCACTTTTTAAAAGATGAGTCTGTTGCCCGGCAGATTGGGGATACCCTAACCTTGAACGGATACCGAAATGTCATAGAAATAGGGCCTGGTACCGGGGTGCTTACCAAATACTTGTTGGAAAAGGATATCGATTTGGTGGCGATGGATCTGGATGAGGAATCCATAATTTACCTAAACCACAGTTTCCCTTTGGAACACAATAAGGTAATGCAACGCAAGGGGGAGTTTAAGGTTTTGGAGGCCGACTTTTTAAAATACGACCTATGGACCCTTTTTGGGGAAGAACAGTTTGCCATAACCGGTAATTTCCCGTACAATATTTCCACGCAGATTGTTTTTAAGATGTTGGAATTTAAAGATCAGATTCCGGAGTTTACTGGGATGTTTCAAAAGGAGGTGGCAGAAAGGATTTGTGAAAAGGAGGGAAGTAAGGCCTATGGCATACTTTCCGTATTGGTACAGGCCTTTTACGATGCGGAATATTTATTTACGGTATCTCCACAAGTTTTTGATCCTCCCCCTAAAGTTCAGTCGGGAGTGTTAAGACTCGTCAGGAAGTCCAATTTCCATTTGGAAGTGGATGAAAGACTGTTCAAACAGGTGGTGAAAGCGGCATTTAACCAACGTAGGAAGACGATTCGTAACAGTTTAAAAACTTTCAATCTTTCAGATGTTCTCAAAGAAGATGCTATATTTGGCCTTCGTCCGGAACAATTGAGCGTTGTGGACTTTATTTCGTTGACACAGAAGATAGCAAATGATACCATTTAAACTCACTGAGGATTATTTAGCTGAAATAGAGCAGCTAATAGACAGCAAGCAGGACGTGCAATTGGCCGCCCTGTTGGCTGAGGTGCATTATGCGGATGTGGCGGAAATCATCAATGAATTGGACGAGGATCATGCTACCTATCTAATTAAACTTCTCGATAGCGAAAAAACCTCGGAAACCCTTACAGAGTTGGATGTTGATGTGAGGGAAGCCATCCTTGCCAACCTTTCAGCAAAGGAAATTGCGGGAGAACTGGATGAGTTGGATACGGATGATGCCGCGGATATCATAGGAGAGCTGCCCAAAGCAATGGTCCAGGAAGTAATTTCCGAATTGGAGGACAGGGAGCATGCCAAGGATATTGTTGACCTGTTACGCTATGATGAAAATTCCGCTGGGGGACTTATGGCCAAAGAGCTGGTTAAAGTCAATGAGAATTGGAACGTACTTACCTGTGTAAAGGAAATGCGGGCACAGGCAGAAAATGTAACTAGGGTACATTCCATTTATGTGGTGGATGATGAAGGTAAACTTAAAGGCCGACTTTCTTTAAAGGATTTGCTGACTACGTCTACTAAGACCCATATCAGCGAAGTATATATTCCCAAGGTAGATGCCGTTAACGTAAATGAAAAACCGGAGGAAGTTGCCAAAATAATGTCTAAGTACGATTTGGAAGCCATTCCCGTTGTAGATGAAATTGGGAGGTTAGTGGGTCGTATTACGATAGATGATATTGTGGATGTTATTAGGGAAGAAGCGGAAAAAGATTATCAGCTGGCAGCTGGTATTTCTCAAGACGTGGAGGCGGATGACAGTATTTGGGACCTGACCCGTGCCAGATTACCATGGTTGTTTCTAGGCCTTTTGGGAGGTGTAGGAGCAGCAGCCATTATGGGGGGCTTTGAGACCCTGATGAGCGATTACGGTGTGCTTTTCTTTTTTACCCCGTTAATAGCTGCAATGGCCGGTAACGTTGGGGTGCAATCCAGCGCCATTATGGTCCAGGGTTTGGCCAATGACGATTTAAAAGGGAGTATTGCCGGTAGACTACTAAAAGAAATGTTGTTGGCACTGCTGAACGGAGCTGTATTGGCGACTATACTATTGTTTTTTACATGGATTTGGAAAGGTAGTTTTCTTACCTCCTTGGCCATTTCCATTTCCTTGATAACGGTAACCGTAGTGGCTGGGATCATTGGGACTTTTATACCCATATTTTTGCACAAAAGGGGCATAGATCCCGCCATTGCAACAGGCCCATTTATTACCACCAGCAACGATATATTCGGGATTTTGATATATTTTTCCATCGCCAAGGTAATATTGGGTATTTAGGGCACTCCACCTTCTTCGTCGGTGGCGGGCTTTCCGCGCTACATGGTAGCCAGCTTCAATCCCTAGTGCAAATACGTCCTGGAATTTATATTTAAACCTGAAAATAGTCCAGTTTCTTGTTTCCAGTAGCCATGCGGTCTTGTATCTTTGCCGTATAATATTTAGTTTATGAAAGTTCTCCACTTAGATGTAAATCACCCACTGATCATTGAGCAATTTAATGCCTTAGGGTTTCAAAATGATGAAGATTATACCTCCTCCAAAGAGCAGATTGAAAATAAAATCGGTGAATATGATGGTCTCATCATTAGGAGCAGATTCACTATTGATGAAGCTTTCTTGGATAAGGCCACCAACCTAAAGTTTATTGGTCGTTTGGGAGCTGGACTGGAAAATATAGACACTGAACATGCCAAACGATTGGGAATCTTTCTTGCAGCTGCGCCAGAGGGTAACAGAAATGCCGTAGGGGAACACGCTTTGGGCATGTTATTATCTCTATTCAACAAACTTAATAAGGCCGACAAAGAGGTTAGAAATGGCAAATGGGACCGGGAAGGTAACCGTGGTATTGAATTGGACGGTAGAACGGTAGGGATTATTGGCTATGGCAATATGGGCAAGGCCTTCGCCAAAAAGCTAAAGGGCTTTGATGTAGAAGTTATCTGTTACGATATTGTTGGGGGTGTAGGCGATGACAATGCCAGACAGGTTGGGATTATGGAATTAAGACAAAGGGCGGAGATACTAAGCCTCCATGTACCGCAGACCGACGCTACCAAGAATATGGTCAACGCCGAGTTTTTGAAAGATTTCAAAAACCCTTTGTGGTTGATAAATACAGCTAGGGGCAAATGTGTGGTAACAGAGGATCTTGTTGCCGCAATGAAAGAGGGCAAGGTACTTGGAGCCGGTTTGGACGTTCTTGAATATGAAAAGAAGTCTTTTGAAGATATGTTCAGTGAGTCGGAGCTGCCAGAGGCCTTTACCTATTTGGTCAATGCCGAAAATGTGCTGCTTACGCCACATGTAGCAGGTTGGACTGTAGAGAGTAAAATTAAATTGGCACAGACGGTGGTAGATAAGATAAAAGAAAAATTTTGTCAGGTTAGTGGTGTAAGGTAGCTTTTAAGTTTTTTCGGTCCATATGGATTGCCCTATATTTATGGAATTGTCGTAAATTCTAAAATTCTGGTAATTAAAATTGGACTATTATGAAAAATAGAGTTACAGGATTGGGCGGTTTTTTCTTTAAAACCAAAGACCCAAATGGTATTAAGCAATGGTACAATAAACACCTTGGACTTAATACCGATCAATATGGATGTACTTTTTGGTGGAAAGACAAGAAAGGTAACGATTGTTCTACCCAATGGAGTCCCATGAAAGAGGATACACCGTATTTCAAGCCTAGTGAATCCACATTTATGATGAACTTCAGGGTAGAGAATTTGGTGGAGCTGCTTAAGGTTTTGAAGGAAGAAGGAGTTACCGTAGTTGGTGAAATTAAGGAATACAATTATGGCAAATTTGGTTGGATTTTAGACCCTGATGGCAATAAATTGGAATTGTGGGAGCCCAATGATAAAGCGTTTCTTTGATTGGGAAATAATTGTTACATTTAGTACTATTATTAATCAACTTAAATACTACCATGTCAGAAGAAAAGAAGGATTTAGGAGATAAAGCCGAGGATGCTGCAAAAGGTGCTAAGGAATCGGCCAAGGAGTTTGCAAAAGACGCAAAAGAGTCTGCAAAGGAATTTGCAGAGGACACTAAGGACGCTGCCAAGGATTTTGGACAGGAAGCCAAGAAAACAGCAAATGAATTCAAGGAAGGTTTGGCAAGTGCAGGAGGGGATAATAAAAAACTGTTGGCCGGAATCCTGGCAATCTTGTTTGGATGGTTGGGAGTTCACAAGTTTATATTGGGATATCAAAAAGAAGGAATCATTATGGCTGCAGTCGGTGTGCTAGGCTGGTTTCTTTGTGGAATACCAACCATGTTGGTTTCTATAGTTGGTTTAATTGAAGGTATTATGTACCTGACAAAGTCGGATGAGGAATTCTATAATATCTATCAGGTGGGTAAGAAACCTTGGTTTTAAGAATAGTATAAAGTCGGATTTATTTGGTCTGACTTTATTTTTGTCCATATTTATCGTAATATTACGATAAATCGGATAGATCAGTTGTATGGTCTTGTCCTTATTGGTAATTTAATGGAAATACGAAAAATGACAAATAGTGATTGGCCGCGGGTAGCCCAAATATATCAGGAGGGCATGGATACGGGTTTTGCTACTTTTGAGAAAGAAGTACCCACCTTTCATATGTGGGACGCAGCACATTTAAAGATAGGTAGATTGGTGGCTGCCAGCGGGGAAACCATATTGGGATGGGCGGCACTTTCTCCTGTGTCAAGCAGATGCGTTTACGGGGGTGTGGCAGAAGTGAGTATCTATATAGCTCAGGAAAACAGAGGGCAAGGATTAGGGAAATTGCTTATGCAACAGCTAATTGTTGAAAGCGAAAAAGCGGGATTTTGGACCCTGCAATCGGGAATATTCCCAGAGAATAAAGGAAGTGTGGAATTACATCTCAAGATGGGATTTCGCTTTATTGGTAAAAGGGAACGCATAGGTAAGCGTGATAATGTCTGGAAGGATAATCTGCTGTTCGAAAGGAGAAGTGCCCTTGTAGGGCTTCATTAAGTCATTTTGGGCGGCAAAAAGCTCGCCTATTGGACAAAACTCTAGACTGGGCCTTCATCATCTTGTTGCCCCTCGGCCAACTTTCGCTCCAATTCAGCCTGAAACTCCTCCATAACAGGCTTTACGGTACTTTCAGGTAAATCGGCAATTTTAATATACATTAATCCGTCTACCGAATTGTTAAACAGTGGGTCTACGTTAAAGGCCACCACCTTGGCGTTTTGTTTAATGTATTTTTTGATCAAAACAGGAAGTCTTAAACTTCCCGGTTCCACTTCTTCAATCAGCCTGTCAAACTTATTAAGATCGGCTTCGCTTTCATCAAATATAAAATCCTTGTCGGCATCGTTGAGCTTAACCTTAAATTCCTTTTTGGGCCTAATATATTGCGCTACATAGGGATCCCAATAATTACTTTTCATAAACTCTATCATCAAGGACTTTGAAAAGTTGGAAAACTGATTGCTTATACTTACACCGCCAATTAAAAACTGATGGTCCGGAAAACGCAGGGTGGTATGTACAATACCTTTCCATAAAAGGAAAAGGGGCATTGGTTTTTGTTGATATTCCTTTATGATGTAGGCCCTGCCCATTTCTATGGATTTGGACATCATCCCATATAGTTCAGGCTCAAATCGAAATAGATCTTGTAAATAAAATCCGTCTATTCCGTGTTCCTCAAATATCTCGGAACCCATTCCCATTCGGTATGCTCCCACTATTACCTTTTCCTCATCGTCCCAAAGAAAGAGATGACGATAATAATTATCAAATTTATCCAGGTCAATGGAATTGTTTGTGCCTTCGCCTATGGCTCTAAAAGTAACTTCCCGTTGCCTGCCTATTTCTTTTAAAATAAAGGGCATATCAATTGCCTTGGCCAAGAAAACCTCGTAATTTTTGCTTTGTAACAGCCTGCAATCTTTTTCCCTTAAACGTTCAATTTCTTCTTGAATAACCTCCGTACGCACTGCTGTGGCAATCTTTCTTGGAGCTTTAGATATTTTTAAACTGGTAGGGATCTGGTCCAACAACCTTTCCTTTTCATAGGCATTGGAAAGCATATAGGTTTTACGGCGCAATAGATCGGCGAACTCGGCCAGATTTTCCTGTTCGTTCTGTGTCTGTACAGAAATGGGTTGCCCAATACGCACTTTTATGATCCTGTTTTTCTGGGTAGTAACTTCGGAAGGTAATTTAGCCGTCCGGAATACATCACTTATCTTGGACAAGCGATAAAATAACCTACTGTTTTTTGCATGAAAATAGATGGGGACCACGGGTACTTCGGCCCTGCGTATCAGTTTTAAGGCAGCTTCCTCCCAAGGCTTATCCACAATTAATTTCCCATCTTTATAGGTAGATACTTCTCCAGCAGGAAAAATTCCCAAAGGATGGCCGTCCCTCAAATGTTGCATCGCGTTCTTAAATCCTGAAATACTGCTTTTGGCATCCTTATGGTTCTCAAAAGGGTTAACAGGGAGAATATAGGGAGACATAGGCTCTATCCTATTCAATAAAAAGTTGGCAACAATCTTGAAATCCGATCTGTGGTTTAAAAGTAATTTTAGGAGCAGTACCCCGTCTATGCCGCCAAGGGGATGATTTGAGATGGTAATATAACAACCCTGTTTGGGCAATCGTTTAAAATCTTCCTCGGGAATCTCAAATTTTATTTGATAATGATCCAAAATTGCATCCAGAAAGGCAAGTCCTTCCAAATGTTTGTGGTCATCATAAAACCGGTTAATACTGGAAATTTTGGTTATCTTCATGAGCAACCATCCAATAAACGTTCCCAGAAAGCCGTATTTATCCAGATTAATAGCCTTGGCTACTTCCTTTGCGGTAACTAAACCCATGCCTTAGTGTAATTTGGTAGGGGCTAAGATAGGAAAATCGCTACAGCTATCCCGAAAATAACGCACCAACAAATTATTTCATTGCCTTATTGGACTACCAATTGTACTGTTTCCTTTCCTCGTTGTTCCAATAATATTTCTTTCCCTTTTTGGAGCGATGTTATGGCTTCAATATCAAAATGTCTTATGGTATATAAGGAAACACCTTCGTGGTGCACCACCTTAAACCTTCTTTTTAGGAGGTTCAACAGCTCCTCCAATTTACCAAATTTATTATCTACACATACCGAAAAGCTAATGGCCGAATTCTGGATCAGATCTACTTTCATCTGATGATCGTGGAGCATTTTAAAAAGTTCACTTATACTATCTTCCACAATAAATGAGAAATCCAAGGAGGATAGTTTCATTAGCACCTGGTTTTTCTTAACTATGAAACAGGGTACCTTAGGTTCTATTCCTATTCCTTTTCCTACGGTTGTGCCCTTGTCCCTAGGATTGATAAAGGATTTTACATGTAAAGGAATTTCCTTCCTCTGTAGGGGTTGTAAGGTTTTAGGGTGAATTACCGAAGCACCATAAAAAGCAAGTTCAATTGCTTCGCGGTAAGATATGTTGTTCAACAATTCTGTTTTTTCAAAATATCTGGGATCGGCGTTCAGCACCCCGGGGACGTCCTTCCAAATGGTGACCTCCTCCGCATTTAGGCAATAGGCCAATATAGCGGCGGTATAGTCGGAGCCTTCCCTTCCCAAGGTAGTGGTAAAGTTATTGTCATCACTACCCAAAAAGCCCTGGGTTATATTTAATTTACGCTTATCTATCTTTTCGGTAACATTTAATTGGGTTTTCTCCCAATTTACTATGGCATCGCGATAATCGTCATTGGTCTTGATCAAGGTCCTTACGTCCAACCATTGATTGGTGATACCAATTTCATTTAAATAGGCACTGAGAATGGTAGTGGATACCAATTCGCCATAACCTACAACCTGATCATAAATAAAACCATATTTAGGAGATTTATTCCAGACCAAAAATCCCTGTACTTCATCAAAAAGAGTTTTGACACTGGCAAAAACTGGGTGCTTGTCATTGGGAAATAGGTCATGCAGAATTGAATCGTGGTATTGAATAACGTCATGTACGGCCGAGGATAATTTCGATTTATCCTTGTAGTATGCGTTTACAACATCTTCCATTGCGTTTGTGGTCTTGCCCATTGCAGAAACTACCAACAAGGTATTTTCATGACCAACCTCCTTTAAAACTTTAACAACATTCTTTATACTGTCCGCATCTTTGACCGATGCTCCTCCAAATTTAAAAACCCTCATAGTTTATTTAAAAATTTTTGAATTCCTTTTTCGTCCAAATGAACTACATTCCAATCCCGCATAAC
Organism: Arenibacter sp. F26102; assembly: GCF_023015865.1. Lineage (GTDB taxonomy): Bacteria > Bacteroidota > Bacteroidia > Flavobacteriales > Flavobacteriaceae > Arenibacter. The sequence continues at coordinate 601,780 of NZ_JALKBC010000001.1, forward strand.
CTTGGCACCTCTACTTTCGTAAAAGGCAATAGCTGGGTCGTTCCAGTCCAAGACCTCCCAATTAATGCGTTTAACGCCGAGATTATATCCGTGTTCCACTACCTTGGTCAACAAGGCGGCGCCTAATCCACTTCCTCTCATAGATTCGGTAACGATCAAATCTTCCAAATGAATAATTGGACCTTTCCAAGTGGAGTACCTGTTAAACAACAGGGCCATCCCTACCACATCCCCATCAGCTTCCGCTACATAGCAATGAAATAATTTGATGGTTCCAAATCCATCCCTCTGTAAATCTTCAACACTTACCTCCACGGCCATATCTTCCTTTTCGAAAACGGCCAACTCCTTGATCAATTTGTGCACTTGGGCCATATCCTTGGCTGCGGCATCTCGAATGATATACTTCATAATTGTTACAAATAAAACACAAAGTTATAAATTTAAAAAATCAATATATTACGAAAACGTTGTAGTTTCACAAATTAACCGATATTTGTGCTCAAATAAACAAAGCTTTCGTAATGCACAGAAAAAATACCACCCTGGGGGAATTCATTATTGAAAACCAATCCTCTTTCCAATATTCCTCAGGGGAGCTTTCAAAACTTATAAACGCTATTAGATTGGCGGCAAAAGTTGTAAACCACGAAGTTAATAAGGCAGGATTGGTAGATATCATTGGAGCTGCCGGGGATACCAATATCCAGGGAGAAGATCAACAAAAGTTGGACGTTTTGGCCAACGAAAAATTTATTCAGACTTTAATAAATCGGGAAATTGTGTGTGGGATCGCTTCTGAAGAGGAAGATGATTTTATTAGTATCAACAGTAGTGATAATAAACATCAAAATAAATATATTGTTCTGATTGATCCCTTGGATGGATCATCCAATATAGATGTGAATGTTTCCGTGGGAACTATATTCTCCATTTATAGAAGGGTTACGCCTATTGGCGCCCCTGTAGGCTTGGAAGATTTTTTACAACCAGGGAGGGCTCAGATTGCAGCTGGTTATATTGTATATGGAACTTCTACCATGTTGGTGTACACTACAGGTGATGGTGTAAATGGATTTACTTTAAACCCTGCCTTGGGAACTTTTTATCTTTCCCATCCCAATATGGAGTTTCCGGAAACGGGTAAAATTTACTCGGTAAACGAAGGTAATTATGTGCATTTTCACCAAGGTGTTAAGGATTATATTAAATATTGTCAGAAGGAGGAGGGAGATAGGCCCTATACTTCAAGATATATAGGTTCTTTAGTATCCGATTTTCATAGAAATATGATCAAGGGCGGAATCTATTTATATCCAAAGAGCAGTGTTGCGGCGGAAGGGAAATTGCGGCTACTCTATGAGTGCAACCCTATGGCATTCATTGCCGAACAAGCCAAGGGAAAGGCAAGTAATGGATTTGACCCAATAATGGATATAAAGCCCACGGAATTGCACCAAAGAGTGCCTTTCTTTTGTGGAAGCAGAAAAATGGTAGAAAAGGCGGAGGAGTTTATGCGGGCCTCAAAATAAGAAAAGGAGCTGCAGGCTCCTTTTCTTATTTAATAGTTAGAATATTGACCTAGTTTTTTAAAAGATATAAATAATCCTCAAAATCTATTTTTCCAGTAAAAATATCTATTGATCTTTTAATGATCAGATTGGCACTTTCAGACCTATATCCCAAACCAATGGCGTATTTGGTTATTAAGGCTCGCTCCTCCTCATCAATAACATTATCCACGAAAATAATTCTGAACAGATCGAACAATCTTTCCAGACGTTCTTCAGAACTGGCAGGTGGGTTAATGGGATATTTGTTGTCCGAATTCATAACCTCTTGGTATTCGGCTTCCGTAATATCTAGTTTATTGGCAAAACGGTCCAGTAATTCTTTTTCCTTGGTGTTTATTGCACCGTCAATAGCGGCTAAAGTGGCAATGGACGCAAAATGCGCTAAATTTCTTCTGTGCGTTCCTGTACTATATAAATCAACATAAGACATATTCATAAATTTTATTTATAACAAAGATAAATTTTTTAGAAAAGTTAAATTAGAAATTTCTTTAAATATTTCGTCGTCATTTCATTCCGATTCTAAAAAGGTACTAGCAATTCTATATGGGTAATCCGCAAATCACAATTTTTCTTTATCGCTTAATTTTTAATTTACACTACTTTATTGTTTTCTAGGGCATTATCATAAATAAAGTGCCATAATCAATTAGTTAAGATCTACTCAACTCTAATCCGTCCAATTTCACATATAAACTCTAAGATTAGGTCTGTAGTTGGTAAATTGCTTAAATATTATAAGGTTTTGAAAAGGATATTTTTTATTAATTGTGATATCTTTGGACTTATGCACAACATGATGGATTTTATTTTACCCCACTAGCCAAGCCAAAAGATGCCCTTAAAATTCTCCAAGAAAGTACTTGTTCTGCCCATATCCGTTTTTGTTGTCTTAATGACCGTGGTTTCCATTCTATGGAATAATTCTGTACAGGAGCAAAAAGGGCTTCTTATGGATGAAATTCAGCATACGGGATATTTGCGATTTAAGGAGTTTGTCTATACTGGGCAAAGTAGTGTTGTGGCACTAGAGAATTTAATGAGGCGTATTCAAATGTCCAAGGGGGAATATTTTAAGCATTGGGACAACGAAGCCGAACTCATTTTAAAACAAAATAATTCCTTTAAATTTATAGAATGGATCGATAGCTCTATGGTGATTAGAAAAATTACACCAATGGAGGGCAATGAGGCGGCTATTGGCCTAGACCTTTCAAAACATCCCAGGAGGGAGGAGTGGCTCCGACATGTGAAGGATTCGTCTACCAATATAACCTCTTGGGTCAAGTTGACCCAAAAAGGAGAGGCTTTTTTGTTGGATGTGCCGGTTTATTACGATGGTACTTTCCATGGTACCGTTACTGCAGGAATCGATTTTACGGATACGTTTGATCACTTGATGTCAGGAATGGATATGTATGCCATTGAACTCACTGACGATAAGGGAAAGGTGTTTTATTCCTTTAATACTCCCAATCCCAATAGTAGTAAGGATGGCTTGGTTTATAGTCAATCCTACTCCGTGGATGATGTTGATCAACAAATTTGGAATTTTACGATGACACCGAGTATAGTTGACCTTTATTCAGAGAAGAGGGAAACTATGATGATATTTTTTATTTTCGGTTTGGTATTGTCTCTGTTGACCAGTTCATTAATTTATTTCTATCAATCGTCAAGAAAAGAAAACATACGCTTTAGGGAATTAAATATTAAACTTAGGGATGCCAATGCCAGTTTAAAGACAGAGCGAATAAAAGCTGAAAAATCCTCCAAAGCAAAAACCGAGTTTGTGTCCAACATGAGTCATGAGATCAGGACCCCTTTGAATGCCATTTTAGGTTTTATAGAGGTTTTAAAAGAGTCTAAAATTGATAGTTCCCTAAAGGAATATCTCTCCTTGATGGATGTCTCTTCCAAAAAATTACTTTTGCTGGTGAACGATATTTTGGAGATTGATAAAATAGAATCTGGTCAGATAACCTTTAAAAAGGATGTCTTTTCCCCTTCTGAAGAACTTAGGAATATTATCAGTATCTATAAGCCCAGTATTGAGGCAAAAGGGCTTTATGTGCGTTCGGAAATCGATTCGGATACCAAAACCCACGTTATTGGCGACATTGGGAAGTTTGGCCAGATTCTCACCAATCTTTTAAGGAATGCCCTTAAATTTACCGAAGAGGGTGGAATAGATATTACGTACGAAGAACAAATATCAAACAACTACCTGAATATTAGCATCGGTTTAAAGGATACCGGAATAGGAATACCTAAAAGTAAACTCAAAACCATTTTTGACAGGTTTACCCAAATAGATTCCGGTATAACGAAAAGACATGAAGGTAGTGGTCTTGGGTTGTACATTACCTATCTTCTCATAGAATTGTTGGAAGGTCATATTGAGGTGGATAGTACGGAAAATGTAGGTTCGGAATTTATGATCTCTCTCAAATTCCCAATTACCGAGGTGCAACCGGAAATTAATGTTCCTGTTGCCAACGATATAGACTTAAGTGGTTTTAAGGTATTGATCGTGGACGATAATAAGATAAATGTGGTAGTCCTTAAAAAGACCTTGGATACCTTTGGAATTAACACCTATTGGGTTGGCAATGGAAAAGAGGCTGTAACGGCCGTGGCCGAAAACGAATACGATTTGGTCTTTATGGATATCCATATGCCGGAAATGGATGGTTTTGAGGCTACCGTGGAAATAAGAGAAACCAATAAGGACATTATTATTATTGGTTTCTCCGCAGATGTTACCAAGGAAACGATCCAAGGGGCCAAAGAGGTTGGAATGAACGACTATTTTACAAAACCTATTTCGTTTGATAAGCTTAGGCAGAATCTATCTAATTATCTGGTGCGGGTATAGTATGGTTCAATCGAGGTACTTTACCTATTTAGCAACCTTAGGGATTGAAACTTTTTTACCTTGGATCAAATTCTGAAATTTCTTCAAATATCACAGCGCCTAAACAGACTTTCCGCACCTTGGAAGAACAGACTGTTAACAATCTTATAACCTAATTTTAAAGTCATATCTAGCTAAAAATCAGCCTTAAATAGTAATCTTTGAATTTATTTTGATTTTCGCTGCATGAAAATTAGTTTTAGTTCAATTTCGATCTCGATGGTCAAATTCTTAATTCCTGGATCATGGTCCTTCATCTCTCCTGTTAAGTTTCAAATAATAAATCAACCAATTATTACTTTATGAAAAAAAGACCTGTGGAATTACTGGTTTTGTCCGATGTGCATTTGGGTACCTACGGATGCCAGGCCAAAGAATTGGTCAAGTATCTAAAATCGATAAAACCCAAAGAGGTGGTTCTAAATGGGGATATTATAGATATATGGCAATTTAGTAAACGCTATTGGCCAAAATCACATATGAAGGTGGTAAAGATTATCATGCAATGGGTTGCCGAAGGGATACAAGTGCATTATGTTGTTGGTAATCATGACGAAATGTTGAGGAAATTCCTGGGATTTAAGTTAGGCTCATTTAGTGTTGTAAACAAGGTGCTACTTGATGTCAATGGTCAGAAAGCATGGATGTTTCACGGAGACGTTTTTGATCTTACCATGCAGCATTCCAAATGGATTGCAAAATTGGGAGCTACAGGTTATGATATGTTGATTTTGCTTAATAGTGCAATTAACTTTTGTAGCAAGAAAATGGGAAAAGGCCCGGTTTCTATGTCCAAGAAGATAAAAAACAGTGTTAAATCTGCCGTCAATTTTATTAATGATTTTGAACAAATAGCGGCCGATATCGCAATTGAGAATAAATATGATTACGTGGTTTGTGGGCATATTCACCAACCCGAAATGAGAGAAATATCCACCCCCAAGGGTTCGGTTATGTATTTAAATTCAGGCGATTGGATCGAGAATTTAACTAGTTTGGAGTTTAATAATGGGGAGTGGAAATTGTACCATTATATGGATGATGTTTTGGTCATAAACAATGATGAAAATCTTATGGAGCACACGGAAATCCTGGATAAAAACCAGCTTTTTCAAAATTTGATGAAAGAATTCAAAATTCTGGCCGCAGGCGGGCATAAATGATTTTGTTACCTATGTCTTCCTACATAATAATAAGTATGCTATGAAAGTTCTATATGCCATACAGGGTACCGGAAATGGTCATTTAAGTAGGGCGCGCGATGTTATACCTGCACTACAGAGAAGAGGGTTGGAACTGGATATCCTCGTCAGTGGTATCCAAGCGGATATTCACATTCCCAACCCTATTAAATATCAGCTTAAAGGCCTTAGTTTTATTTTTGGAAAACAAGGCAATGTTAACTTATGGAGGACCTATATCAAGTCCAATGCTGCAAGACTGCAGAAGGAGATAAGGAGTATTCCAATAGAAGATTATGATTTGGTCATAAATGATTTTGAACCAGTGTCGGCCTGGGCCTGCAAATTAAAGAACAAGCCGTGCATAAGTTTTAGCCATCAGGCTGCTGTGCTTTCCCCAATGGCGCCCAAGCCGGAAAAAAATGATCTTATGGGAAAATTTATCCTAAAAAACTATGCACCCACAACCCAACAGTTCGGTCTACATTTTCAAGCTTACGAGGATAAAGTATACACTCCTATTATAAGACAGGATATTAGAAAAGCAGATGTTAAAGATGGAAATCATTATACCGTGTATTTGCCCTCTTATAGTGATGGCAGGATACTGAAAACCCTTTCCGAGATTCCCAATGTAAAATGGGAGGTATTTTCAAAGCATAACAAAGTAGAATTTTTTGGCAAGAATATTAGCATTCGACCCATAACCAATGAAGCTTTTGTTGGGAGTATGGTAGGTTCCAAGGGGGTATTGTGCGGTGCCGGTTTCGAAACACCGGCCGAAGCCCTGTACCTTGGAAAAAAAATAATGGTGATCCCCATGAAAGGCCAATATGAACAACAATGTAACTCTGCGGCATTGAAAGAAATGGGGGTTCCGGTTATTAAATCCCTTAAGAATAAACATTTGAATAAAATTAGGCATTGGATAGAAAGTGATGACAAAACAGAGGTAGATTATCCGGATATTACGGAACAGATTGTCCGCCAGATCCTCGAGGAAGTCGTTCTCGGATAAATCCGCCTTAGTTAGTAATTCTATGTCCAACATTTCAGACCATTTTAATTTGCAAGCAGGGGACTTTGGGGACAGTTTCGTTTGGGGCGTGTCTACAGCGGCTTACCAGATAGAGGGTGCCCATGATATACATGACAAAGGACCATCCATTTGGGACGAGTTTAGTTCGAAAAAAGGGAATACCTACAAAAATCAGAACGGTAAGGAGGCTTGCGAATTTTATCACAAATATCAGGAGGATATCCTTTTGATGAAAAAGATGAACATTAAACATTTTAGATTCTCACTGTCGTGGTCCCGGATACTACCAAAGGGAATTGGGACCATAAGTACACAGGGGATTGAATTTTATAATAATGTTATCAATTTTTGCCTGAAAAGTGGCCTGACGCCTTGGGTCACATTATATCATTGGGATCTTCCACATGCCCTTGAGGAAAAAGGAGGCTGGACCAATCGAGATATTTTAGGATGGTTTGAAGATTATGTAACAATTTGTGCCAAAAATTTTGGAGATAGGGTTAAAAATTGGATGGTTTTAAACGAACCAATGGTTTTTACCGGGGCAGGTTATTTTCTTGGGGTTCATGCCCCGGGGAAAAAGGGACTAAGAAATTTTTTGCCATCTGTACACCATGCCGTATTGTGCCAAGCAGCAGGAGGTAGGATTTTACGTAATTTGGTGTCAAGCGCCAATATTGGTACTACCTTCTCCTGTTCGCAAATTACCCCGTACCGAAATAATCGTCGAGATCATAGGGCAGCAGACAAGGCAGACGCCATGCTTAACCGACTTTTTATAGAGCCTTCACTAGGGATGGGATACCCTTGGGAGACCATCCCAGTATTGAAACAAATTAAACCCTATATAATGCCTGAGGATGCTAAACGTTCCGTTTTCGAATTCGATTTTATTGGGATTCAAAATTATACACGCGAAAAAGTAAGACACTCTTTTTTTGTTCCATACATAAAGGCCAGAATTATAAAAGCAAGTCGGCGGAAAGTGAGAACTACTGTAATGGACTGGGAGGTATATCCGCCCTGTATTTACAATATGATAAAAAGATTTAATGGCTACCCGGGGGTAAAAAAAATTATTATTACTGAAAATGGATCGGCTTTTATCGATAAAATAGAGGAGGGCACAGTGTACGATAAAGAAAGGCTTTCCTATTTACAGGCTTATCTTAAACAGGTACATAAAGCGAAGAGGGAAGGATTGAAAGTTGATGGGTATTTTGTGTGGACATTTACCGACAATTTTGAATGGGCAGATGGATATTTCCCCAGGTTCGGATTGGTATATGTCGATTTTAAAAATCAACAAAGAATAGTAAAATCGTCAGGAAAATGGTTTAGTGCATTTCTGGGCTGCAAAAAGATATATTTGTAATAGGGCTATCTGTAAGGTCCGGTTAGTTTGCTATTGTTTTTTATGGTAAGCTTATCGCCCTGCACCAAAACATGCATCAAAATACTGCATATAAAAAAACCGATGCGAACATCGGTTTGGAGTTGCTAACTCAAATCAAAAAATAAGAACGTATCCTGTATTAGGTTGCTGTAAAAATAGGGCTACAAGGTCATTGTTGGCGTTAAGGTAAGATAGTCAATTAGTTAGGTTAGTATTAATTATTAAACCATTTGCCATAAAGCAAGTCTAATTAAAAAATATATTACTTTAGTAGAGTGACAAGGATGAGTAATTCATGGTATATATCATTAAAAAACACTTTTTATTATGCTTAAAAAGATATTAATAGGCCTAGCCGTAATATTGGTTTTGATTCAATTTGTCCGCCCAGATAAAAATATTTCAGATGATAATACCTACGGGATATCTACTAAGTATAAAGTTCCTGAAGATGTTAATTATATCTTGGATGTCTCCTGTATGGATTGTCATTCCAATAAAACAGAATATCCATGGTATTCCAATGTTCAGCCGGTGGCCTGGTTTTTAAATGATCATGTGGTAGATGGCAAAAAACATTTAAATTTTTCAAACTTCACAAAGTTACCTTTGGCTATTCAGTATCACAAATTTGAAGAGATTGTGGAAATGGTGGAAGAGAAGGAAATGCCAATACCTTCATATACCTATTTTGGACTTCATCCTGAAGCCAATCTTACCCAAGGTCAACAGGACAAAATTATGGATTGGTCCAAGGCCCAAATGGCATATTTAAAGGCTACTTACCCTGCAGATAGTTTGGTCCGTAAACGTCGTACAAAAGCTGCTCCATCCAAATAAATTAGTTCATTAAGAATTAAAAGGCAACTATTGCCTGGCGTGCAGATGCAGGCCAACCTCTACTATAGAAAATATTTTTTCAAAAACACCTAGGGTATTCCATTTAGGCTACGTCGTACTATTATAACACGTAGCATGATTCCATCCAATATAGAAATAGGTATACTTAAATACCTCGATAAAACGGCCACGGCTAAACAACTACAAGAGTTGGAAGAATGGCTGGAAGATCCTTTGAACAAGGAACGCTTCAATGACTATGTGCTCATGCACTATGCAATCAATATGGGACTCAATAAAGTGGATGATAAACCGATGAAGGAAGAATTGATTCGTAAAATCCAGAAAGAGAAACCCGGCATTACCAGATTGCACCCGAAAATTCTTCTTAAAATTGCTGCAGTATTACTTTTACTGCTTGGATTTGGTTATTTTTTTAATCAAAAATTCAATGAAGTCAATGTAGAGCAACTAATAGACCCCAACCAGATTACACTACAATTGGACAATGGAGACATAGAGGTCATTAGTGAAGATGGTACGCGAAAGATAATCGATGCTGAGGGAAATGAGGTTGGAGTACAAAAAGGAAATACTCTTAACTACAATGAAGGCAGTGATCCGGAAAAACTAATCCATAATCAGCTAAATATCCCAAATGGCAAACAATTTGAACTGGTACTGTCCGATGGCAGTAGTGTATTTCTTAATTCAGGTTCTTCTATTAAGTACCCAGTGAAATTTTTGCCCGGGAAGACCAGGGAGGTAGTCTTGAACGGTGAGGCCTATTTCAAAATAGCAAAAGACAGTATTAATCCATTTATTGTCAATATCGCCAATTTAAAAGTGCGCGTCCTAGGTACGGAATTCAATCTTACCTCCTATCCTGAAGATAGTCAGGTTACTACAGTTTTAGTCAATGGCTCCGTTGGCCTATACAGTGGCCATGTTTATAAGCCGGCAACTACAACTGTTATGAAGCCAGGTTTTAGGGGGGTGTATGATCACACCAGTGGTGACATAACTTTGGATGAAGTGGATACCTCTCTTTACACCAGTTGGAAAGCAGGAAAACTGGTATTTAGAAGTATGCAGTTTAAAAATATAGTTAAAAAATTGGAACGTGCCTACAATGTCAAAATTGTAAACAATAATAAGGAACTGGGCGAACAATATTTTAGTGCCAGTTTTGATAAGGACGAGCTAATGGAGCAAATCTTCGCTTCCTTTAGGACAAGCTATAGGTTTACCTATACGATTGAAAATGGAAAAATAATTATAAACTAAAACCAGAACGAAGCATGAAATAAACGAAACAAACCAAAAATGAAGTTCGAAAAAAAACTGGAAGATGCGCGAACATCTCCCAGTTAAATACCTATGAGCAAATAAATACTCATCTAAATAATCAATACAAAAATATGAAAATCCTTCTTAAAATTAGGAGTAGGCTTCTATGTCCTCCGGAATTAAGCTTAAAAATGAAATTAACCACCCTTTTGCTGTTCATTGCCTTGTTTAATATTAGGGCCAATAATTATGCACAAAACACGCGAATAAGCCTGGATCTTAAAGAGGTCTCTATTGAAAAGGTGCTAAATCAGATTGAATCCCATACAGAGTTTAAATTTCTGTACAATTTAAAAGATGTGGATATTAGTAAGATTGTTACCCTTAAGGTGAACAAAGAAAAAGTTAGGAGTATATTGAATACGCTTTTTCTCAATACTAAAGTGTCCTATGAGGTATTGGACAAACATATTATCCTAAAAAGAAACGAGAACAAAAACATTAAAAGTGTTCCCCTTAAAATCGATGATACTCCAATACAATCGGAAGTTCAAGGGATTGTTAAGGACAACGATGGGATGATTTTAGCTGGGGCCAATGTGGTTATAAAGGGAACTACCAAAGGTGTTGTTACAGACTTTGACGGTTATTTTAATATTGCCGTTCCTGGCGCAGAAACCGTTCTTGTCTTTTCTTATATAGGAATGGAGACCAAGGAGGTTGTAGTGGGCAATAGGACCAATATGGATGTTATTATGGACCCTTCCGCCGAAAAAATGGATGAAGTAGTGGTCACCGCTTTAGGAATGAAGCGAGAAAAGAGAGCCTTGGGATATTCCGTAGGAGAGGTTGATGGAGAAGAAATGAACTTGGTGCCTCAAGAAAATGCCTTAGGCGGATTGAGTAGTAGGGTATCTGGTTTGGATATTAGAAGGGCTGGAAACGACTTAAATGCGGAAACCTTTGTGTATATCAGGGGTAGAACTTCTTTGTCTGGAAATGATGAGCCTTTGGTTGTTGTAGATGGTTCACCTGTTGGGAGTACTGCTGTATTGGGAAATATAAGCGCCATGAACATTCAGAGTGTATCCATATTAAAAGGAGCCAGTGCAGCTGCTCTTTACGGTTCCAGAGCAGGTAATGGGGTAATCCTTGTTACTACTAAATCTGGTGAGGGTCTTAAAAAAGGGATTGGGGTTTCATTTTCCTCTACCATCACTTTAAATACGCCTTATAAATATTTTGAAACTCAGGATAGATTTACCAACGGGCAAAGAGGGATTTTTGATGAAGCTACATGGCAACACTGGTACGGCCCTGAAGAGGGAGGCTCCGCAATACAGTGGAATAGCAATGGTGAAGCAGTGCCATTAAAGTTTTATAAGGACCCCCAGAAAGATTACTTTAGAACTGGGGTAACCACAATAAACGATGCTAGTATAAGTGGAAATTATGACAAGGGTAACTTTAGATTAGCTATATCCCATTTGAAAGGAGAGGGTTACTCCCCAGGCACCGAACTTCAAAAGCTTGGTTTCAGACTAAATACGGCCTATAAAATATCGGATAATGTAACCATTTCCACCAATATCGACATTTCTAACCCCAATTCTGACAATAATCCAGTTAGATATCTAAGTGGTGATAATCAATATTTTGATTTATTCAATATCGCACCCCATATAAATATCAATGACCTAAAAGGGGAATATTGGGAAACACCTAATGTACAGCAACGAAATGTTACTGATGGGTATAACAATCCTTGGTTTTCCGCCTATGAACGGAAAAACAAATTTGACAAACTAAGTGGTTTTGGAAATATTAAGCTTGACTGGGAAATCACCTCAAATTTTAATGCTATGGCTCGTGTGGCTTATAGTGGTAATTACAATAAAGAGGAAACTTTAAAACCATGGTCTTTTCAAGGATTTGGTGGTGGTACTACAAAACCAACTGGGGCGTATAACCTAGATAATAGTAATTCTAAGGAAACCAACGTAGATGTTTTGTTTTCCTATGATAAGAAATTTGGAGATTTCCGTATATCTCCTTCTGTGGGTGGAAATATATTGAATAATGAAGTAAACACCTATAGTTCAGGAGGTGACAATTTGGTGCTTCCAGGGTTGTTTACCTTATCCAATGTAACCCGAGGAGGATTGGAATACAGTAATGGAACTTTTAAAAAGGCGGTTTACAGTGTTTATGGAATGGCTACATTGAGCTATAAAAATATGCTCTTCTTGGATTTAACAGCACGTAACGATTGGTCCAGTACCCTTCCTAAGGAGAACAGTTCTTACTTTTACCCTTCCGCTTCGGGAAGTGTTCTGGTTTCTGAAATGATCCAAATGCCATCTTGGATTTCGTTACTTAAATTACGCTCTGGATGGGCTCAGGTAGGAAAGGATACTGAACCTTATTTAATCCACCCTACTTTAACCCAGGGATTTTGGGGCGATGATTTTACCTATTCACTTCCAAGCAGCATGCCAAATACCAAGCTAAAGCCAGAGATAGCCACTTCTTATGAAGTAGGTGCTGATTTAGGTTTTTTTAAGGGTAGATTGGGACTGGAGGCTACCTATTACAAGACTCAAAACAAAAACCAAATCTTAAATGTGAATGTCTCTCCACTTACGGGGTATACCAGTACCACCATTAATGCAGGGAATGTGGAAAATTATGGGTTTGAATTTGGATTGAATATGGTTCCTATTAGAACTGAAGATCTTGAATGGAACATGAACTTTAATTTCACCACACAGGAAAGTAAACTTGTAGAATTGGTCGATGGTATTGACCGAGTGGATTTTGGTGGAGGAACAGATGGTGGTGCTTTTACCAGGGTAGGAGGAATCATAGGAGACATGTACTCTCCTTATATAAAGAAAGTAGAGGAAGGTGAGTATGCGGGATGGAATATACTGGATTCCAATGGTAGATGGGAAGTTGATAGAGCGCGGGAAAACCAAGTTAAGATGGGGAATTTTAACAACGATTTTGCTGTTGGGATGAACACTTCCATTAGGTATAAAAACCTTACTTTATCCGCTAGTTTCGACTGGAGGCAAGGAGGGGATTTCTACTCGGAATCTATGAAGAGAATGGCACGTTCCGGTAAAATCGAGGACTGGCAAAATGGAATCAGTTCAAGTACCTATTCAGGAATCTTAGATGCTAATTCTTTTGCGGATGGTGCCGCATTGGCGAATGAAATCAAATCAAATCCTATTTATAGAGACAATGATGTATGGGTTGGAGGAAGAAATGAAGAATTGGGTGGATTTGAATTTAACGGAAATTACAACGGAGCTTTCTTTCCGGGGGTAATAGACAATGGCGACGGTACTTATACCGAAAATTTTGGGGATGCCGGCACAAAATTATTTGACGCCTATAGAGTGGTAGAGTCTAGCGGTAGTTATTGGAGAACTGGTTATGCATTTTTGTACGACGCATCCTTTGTTAAGTTAAGGGACATTACCATGACCTATGCATTGCCTGCTCAAGTAGCTAAATTTATTGCCGCAGATAATGTGGCCATTTCCGTTTACGCTAAAAACATCATGCTTTGGACCAAAGCAGGAATCGGAATCGACCCTGAGCTTGCCTATGACCAAGGAGCTCAAGGGTTTGAAGAATGGAATGTGGCCCCTTGGACCGCCCCAGTTGGCCTTAGACTAAACATAAGTTTCTAAAAAATATAAAGATGACTAGAATAAAGAATAATATAATTGCAATGTTACTGCCAATGGTAGTACTTTTTGCTACATCGTGCTCAGAATCTTTGGAGGAGATAAATGTAAGCCCCAATAGTTTACCAGATACGGAGATAGACATTAAATTTGTGCTGACAGGTATTTTGTCCCAATCTGCAACGATGACTTCTGAACTGAATATGGGTGCTGCAGAGATTACTGCTACGACCCAATATTTGCAACGTGACTTTACCAGTTACGACCGATTTAATTTTAACTGGCAGGCTTCGAGTTATGCTGGCTATTACGAACCTTTAAAAGATAGTAAATATATCTTCGATCGGGCAGAGGAGGAAAAGACAGGGAAGGCAAAAGATTACTATCAGGGGGTTGCACTAATTATGAAATCTTATTGGTATGGGGTGTTAACGTCTCTTTTTGGTGATTTGCCTTATACTAATGCCCTGCTGGCAGAAAATGGAGGGGACGAATTTTTTAAACCCGCATATGATGATCAACTGACCATTTTTAAGGGGATAATAAACGATTTGACACAGGCAAATTCCCTTCTAACGGGGGCTGGGGTCATACAAGAAGTTGCAGATGCCGACATTGTATATCAAGGGGATGCATTAAAGTGGCGTAAACTTGCGAATTCCTTACGACTGAGGTATTATATGCGTTTATCGGAAAAGGGAGGTATCGATATTAATCCAGCTGCAGAAATTTCAGCTATAGTAGGGAATAGTGCTGAGTATCCTATTTTAGTAAACAATGACGACAATGCGGCCATTGCATTTGTGGGTACCAATAGCGACAATAGTTGGTATGGAGGCCCCTTAAGAAGTAGTAACCGCTCCGAATTTTATCGTAGAAAACCATCAGCTACTATTGTTGATGATTTGACCGCCCTGGGAGATCCAAGACTAACGTCCTGGGTGCGACCTGTAGATGTTCAAATTTTTGAGGGAGCTACCGATGAAATTGTACAGGAAGATGGTGTGTTAAAACGATATACCACTGAAGATATTAACGCAATAAATAATGATGAAAACAAGGAGAATGATTTGAATACCTCCCTTTTTGTTGGTTTGCCGGTTGCCTTAACGGATCCCAACCAATTTCAGAAATTTGCGGATGGTATCAATGCTAATGAAGAAATTGCGTCTCTGGATGGAAGCGTCTATCTTGCTGCGGCATCTAACCCTCATGCTTCGTATCTAACTGAAATGTACGCAGAGGATGCCAATCCATTGGTAAAGGCTGTACTAATGAATGCTGCTGAGGTGAGCTTTATTCTCGCTGAGGCAAGTGTCCGAGGGTGGATATCCAATAGCGCATTGGATTATTACAATAGTGGCATTCTATTGTCAATGGGGCAGTATGGAATTTCAGACGGAGATCAATCTGCGGTGTATGACAAAGCCAACAACACCCTGATTCCTTTTGATCAAGGGGTGTATATGGCACAGGCGCAACAGATCTTTAATGATGCCACAGATAAAATGGAGCCTATAATGCACCAAAAATGGATCTCTCAATGGCTTACTCCAGAATCGTGGTTCGATTGGCGTAGAACAGGACTTCCAAATTTGAATGTCAACATTATAGCAGGAACAAAGGGACAAGAGATACCAGTTAGGTTTTATTACGATGACCCCTTTAACGAAGAGAATATGTTGCAAGCCATTAGTAAACTACAGCCTGCTGAAAACGATCAGTGGTCTAAAATGTGGTTACTGCAATAGTATAGACTTATTGAACAATATTTTACCCAGGCTTGGTTGCAAATTGCATCCAAGCCTGGATTGTTTTAGGGGGTTTTTGGCCTAAATATGCTGTTTTTTGAAGAGCCCGTAATTATTTATGAGTAAAATTTTTAAAAAAGTAAAAATTAATTGTTATTATTGCTTAATCGATAAAGCGATTTTGTTTTGGATTGGGCCGTATTTAACAATAAGTTAATGTTAATTTGCTTAATCGTTAAAGCTATTTGCTTCTGAAAGACTTAACATTGTATCGAAATTGGGAGAGGAAGGAAGGAGTAATAATATACTTATTCTGGAGTCAAAATCTAAGCTGATACTGAAAATCCGATTGCATAAAATAATATTAAAACCAACCTGTAAACTATAAAACATATGGAGGAAATAAACTGAAAATCAACATATTATGATAATCGGAAAATGCGCGAACACTTTCCGATTAAGAGCAATTAAATACCCATCAAATAATCCACACTAAATTATGAAAAACCAACTTAATGTTAGGAGTAGGCGGTCTTGCCCTTCTAAAAACAATTTAAAAATTAAGCTAACCATCTTGCTATTCTACGGTGCTCTTTTCAATATCAGTGCACACGTGTATGAAAATAGCGAATCCATACTTTTTGGACCTGATATGATTAGCAACGAATTAGGTGCCTTAGAAATTGCTGCGCAACAAATTGAAATATCTGGAACTGTAAAAGATGTTGACGGAGAGGTGTTGCCAGGAGCAAACATTGTTTTAAAAGGAACCTCCAAAGGGGTGGTATCCGATTTTGACGGAAACTTTACTATTGCTGTTCCTAATGCACAGGCCGTTCTTGTTGTTTCCTACATTGGTATGGAAACCAAGGAGGTAGAAGTGGGTAATCAAACTTCTTTGGAGGTGTTACTCGATTACGCCGCAGAAAAAATGGACGAGGTCGTGGTTACCGCCCTTGGTATGAAACGGGAAAAAAAGGCTTTGGGCTATGCTGTAGCTGTAGTAGAAGCTGAAGCTTTAAATCAGCAGCCCAATACAAATGTATTGAGCGGACTTTCCGGTAAAATGTCGGGCGTGCAAATAAACGAAATGGGGGGTGACATTAATGCTAAAATGAATGTGATTATTAGAGGTCAGACCTCTTTGACCAGCAACAACGAGCCTCTGCTTGTTATTGATGGCTCACCTGTGGGTAATACGGATGCGATGCGCGATATAAGCTCTTTGGATATTGCCAGTATTTCGGTTCTAAAAGGAGCGAGCGCTGCTGCTCTGTATGGGTCAAGAGCTGGTAACGGTGTAATCCTTATTACTACTAATTCTGGCGAGAGCGGTAAAAAAGGAATCGGAGTTTCATTCACACAGAGTACTACTCTTAGTGTACCCTATAATTATTTTGATTTACAAAATACCTTTACTACGGGTCAAAAGGGTCAGTTTAACGAATCATCCTGGCAGTATTGGTATGGTGCAAGAGCAGGTGTTGAGGCTGTGCAATGGAATACCAATGGGCAACCCCAACCTTTAGTAATGTATGATAATAGTTTACAAGATTTCTTTCAAACAGGGCTCTCTACCCAGACAGATGCCAGTATAAGTGGAAATTATGACCGTGGTAGTTTTAATTTTTCCATTAACCATATGAAAAGTGACGGAATTACCCCCGGAATGGAGTTGAAAAGACTTGGGTTTTCGTTGGCGACTAGCTATAAGATAACCGACAAGGTAAAACTCACTACCAATATTACTATTTCTAAACCTACATCAGATAATTTACCATTAACGAACAACGGAAGTGATGATATATATATGGATATTTTCGCCAACCCACCGCATGTGAATATTAATGACCTTAAAGATTATTGGGAAGTGGAGGGTTCACAACAAAGAAGAGCTGGAGCTCTTCCTAATAATCCATGGTTCTCTGCCTATGAAAGAGACAGAACCTTAGATCAGATCCGTGGCTTTGGAAATGTGCGATTGGATATTGATCTTTTGCCTGGTTTAACAGCTATGGGCCGGGTATCTTATAGTGCCAATAATGAGAAGATTGAGTCAATTTATCCTTGGTCTTATGACGGATTTGGTAGTTCTGCCGTAAAACCATTTGGGGCATACGAACAAACGAAGCTCGATGAAAGAGAGGCCAATGTGGATTTCTTATTCTCTTACGATAAAAAAGTAGGTGACTTTAGAATTAACCCTTCTGTTGGTGGAAACTATTTGAATAGCAGAAATACAAGCCTTTATGGAGGTGGCGATGTTCTTACATTACCGGGCTTATATACCCTGTCCAATGTTGCCAGGCCGGGGCTGGGTTATAACTCAGGCGTATTCGAAAAGGAAATTTACAGTCTGTACGGATTGGCATCCTTAAGTTTTAAGGAAATGGTTTACCTAGATTTAACGGCACGTAATGATTGGTCGAGTACACTACCAAAAGAAAATAGATCTTATTTCTATCCGTCTGCCTCGCTAAGTATGTTAATTTCAGAAATGACTCAGATGCCGAGTTGGGTATCCTTGGTCAAATTTAGAACAGGTTGGGCCGAAGTTGGAAAGGATACTGATCCGTATTCAATAAATCCAGTATTGAACCAAACTTTTTGGGGTAACGATATTCAATACTCCGTGCCAGCGAGTTTGCCTAACACTGCGCTTAAGCCAGAAATAGCGACTTCTTATGAAGTTGGGGCCGACTTAGGTTTCTTTAATAACCGGATTGTCTTTGAAGGAACTTGGTATAAGGCACAAAATAGGAACCAAATTATTGGGGTAACAACATCGCCTATGTCTGGTTTCAGCAGTGCAACAATTAATGCGGGCAACGTTGAAAACACAGGCATAGAATTAGCTTTGAATACAGTGCCAGTGCGAACAGCGAATTTGGAATGGAACTTAGGGGTCAACTTTACCAAACAGGAAAGTAGATTAGTAGAATTAGTAGAAGGTATTGATAGAATTGGTGTAGGTAACGCGGGAAGCTTAACACAACAGACCTTTGTTGGCGGTGTTATTGGCGACCTTTATTCAACCAGCGTGTTAAGAGTTGAATCTGGCGAATACGAGGGCTGGCCTATACTCAATAATAATGGGGGCTTAACATTTCAAAAAGACAACGCACTTAAACCCAAGGTAGGCAAGAGCACGAATGACTTTACCATGGGATTGAACACTTCTGTAAAGTACAAGAATTTTACATTGTCAGCTAATCTTGATTGGCGACAAGGGGGTAATTTCTACTCCGAAACCATGAAGAGAACAGCACGTTCTGGTTGGGTTGATAAATGGCAAGGTGATGCCGGTACTTTTAGCGGAATTTTGGGTTCCAATTCTTTTAACGGTGATGGAACTGCTCTTGCAAATGAAATTAAATCCAATCCTACCAAATACCAAGCTGATAATGTTTGGGTAGGGGGAAGAGATGCTCAAACTGGTGGTTTTCCTTATAACGGATTTGACAATGGTTCTTTTTGGCCTGGGGTAGTGGATAATGGCGATGGTACTTATACCGAGAATTTTGGTGGTCCTGGAACCGTGTTGTTCGATGCTTATAAAGTCGTGGAACCAGGTGGTGGATTATGGGATGTGGGATCTTCCTTTATGTATGATCTCTCTTTTGTTAAGTTAAGAAATATTACGCTTACCTATGATCTGCCCCAAAAATTTGCCTCAAAAATTTCGGCTCAAAGGGTTTCATTCTCTGTTTTTACAAAGAATATTATGATATGGAATGCAGCTGATATCGGCATAGATCCTGAACTTGCCTATTATCAAAATGACGGTTCATACGACATAGGAAAAGAAAAATGGAACGCCCTCCCATGGGTTGCTCCCGTAGGATTTACAATTAATTTGACATTTTAAATAGATAAAAAATGAAAAAGATATATAAAACTTTAAGATGGTCCATTCTCTCAATGAGTATGCTTGCGGTGTGCTCTTGTAGTGATTCGCTGGACGAGACCAATATTAGCTCCAATACCCTTCCGGAGAATAAGATAGATATTAGATTTGTTCTGACGAATGTACTAACCTCTACAGCTAAAAATGATGTTGACACCAATTATAAAGCAAGAGAGGTAAGTGCTGGTAGCCAATACCTTCAACGTGATAATGTTGACTTCTATAGTTTCTATTTTGTTTGGGATACCAAAAATTTTAATAGTTTCTTCCCAATCTTAACCAATAGTCAATATATTTATGACCGTGCGGAAACCGAGAAGGAAGGTGATGAAAAAAAGTATTACCAGGCGGTATCCCTTATTATGAAGTCATATACATATGGTTTTTTGACTTCAACATTTGGTGATATCCCGTACTCAGAAGCCATAAAAGGTGAGGATAGAGGCGATGCTTTTGTGCCAAAATACGATGCGCAAGAAGATGTTTTCTTGGGCATATTATCAGACCTTTCAACAGCAAATGATATGCTAAAAGGTGTTGGTACCATCGGTATTGCGTCCAATGCAGACGTGGTTTTTCAAGGTGACGGTCAAAAGTGGCGAAAATTTGCCAATTCATTGCGCTTGAGATATTGTATGCGTTTATCAGAAAAAACAATTACAGGCTTGGACCCTTCGGCGGAGATAGCTTCTATAGTCAACAACCCTACTGAAAACCCTATTATGACTGATATTAGTGATAATGCTGCGGTAAAATGGATAGGTTCTGCTTCTGACAACAGCTTTCCTGGGGGACCACTTTCGTATACTTTTAGATCGGAATTCTATAGAAGAAAACCTTCTGCTACTATTGTAAAAGATCTTGTTGAATTAAATGATCCAAGATTGACTACGTGGATAAGACCGGTTGATGTTCAAATTTTTCCTGGTGTTGCTGATGGCGTGGAGTTTGTTGATGGTAGGGTAAGGCGAAACACTACGGTGGATATTGCTGCTAGAAATGCCGATTCAGATTTGACCAATGATGTTAATACTTCGTTGTTCGTTGGACTTGGGGTTGCGCTAAGTGCACCCAATGATTATAACATGGGAAATACGGTTACCGATGTTCGTTCCGGTATTACAGCGCTGGATCCAGATATTTATTTGGGAGATTCATCCAATCCACATATCTCTTATCTGACCAATATATATTCCGAAAATGCGAATGAACTGTCGGCTACTATGTTTATGAGTAGCGCCGAAACCCAATTTATTTTGGCGGAAGCAAGTGAACGAGGTTGGATTGGTGGTAACCCAATGGATTACTACCTTAATGGAATTGAAAAATCTTTTGATCGTTGGCAAATTGCTGACGGTGCCAGCTCGGCGGTATATGATGAAGGTAGCAATTCTCTAGTCGCGTTTAATAAGGACGATTATATGGCCAATGCCCAAGCAATTTACACCAATGCAACAGATAAAATGGTTCCTATTATGCATCAAAAGTGGATTGCAGGCTGGTTGACAGCTGAAGCTTGGTTTGACTGGAGAAGGACAGGCTTACCGGAATTGGAAAAGAATGTTATTGAAGGTGCACAAGGTCAAGATATACCTAAAAGGCAAATCTTGTCGGATCCCTTTAATGAAGATAATTTAACCCAAGCTACTGGCAGATTGCAACCTGCTGTGAATAATCAATGGTCGCTAATGTGGCTACTGCAATAATCTAAAGCCAAGTCGTTAATGATAATTTTCCAGACCTGTATGCCCTTCGCCTGCAGGTCTGGTTTTTTTGTGAAATATGCTTGTTGTTGTTGTTGTTGTTGTTGTTGTTGAAGACTATTGGGTTATTTAATTAATCTTGGTCGGATCCATCCTAAGTTTAGGGTACAATATTTCCTAATGTGTAGAAGAATTAGAATTGCACATGGGCTAGTTAAATTTAATAATTGAAAAGAGAACTAGGACCAATTTCTTTATTTTCACTTCAGTTTTTTTTCTAATAGTGCTGTAGGCATGAGCTATTTGGTATTCCACGGTTTTAATGGAAATATTTAAATAGGTCGCTATTTCGGTATTGGTCAGGCCATCTTGCTTGCTCAATAAAAAAATTTCCTTGCATTTGGGTGGTAATTGTGCTACCTCTCTTTTTATTACCGAAATCTTATCTTCCACTAATTGTTTGCTGGTATCCTCTACGGCAAGATTCAAGGCATGCCGATAGGCTTCATCTAGAATTTTTGAGGATTTATTTTTTCTATAATCATCAATATATTCGTTGTAAACCGATTTGTACAAAAGCCCTTGAAATGATTCTCTGATATTTATATTTCGTCTTCGCTCCCATATCCTCAAAAAGACATTTTGAACAATATCTTGGGCTTGAGGATAATCATTGGTAAGGCTATAGGCGTAGATCAAAACTTTTTTGTGGTAGCCTTCCATCAACTGTTTAAACGCCTGCTCTTCACCCGCCATGAGTTGCTCAACTAAAACTACGGTATTTCTATTTGAATTGGTCATTAGGGGGTGATGGTCCAAGCTCTATTATTGGTGCAAGGAACTTAAAAAATAGGGATTCATTGTTGCCTCATTGTTAATAAATCAATATTGATAGGTAAATATTATTTATATGGTAGGTTAATATACTTAATATTTGATTTTAAACAAAATTTATTAAGTGCACCATGGATTTTCCTAGTTTTTTAAATTCAAGATATACTGGAGAACACTCGAGTTGTGTATGGTGGGAGGACGCCACTGATCATTGGCCAAGAATATCACCTATTCACGGATGTGTTTTGTTTGCGTTTAGGCTTATTTATACCATAAAAATCACACCTAGGAATTCTCCGTGGGTTTGGCACTTTTTAAGTCGGTAAGGATATTCAGGGCGTTTACTGAAAAGCAGGTATGCCTGTAATGTCTGCACCGGTAATCAATAGGTGAATATCGTGTGTTCCCTCATAGGTAATAACGCTTTCAAGATTCATCATATGGCGCATTATGCTATATTCACCCGTAATACCCATACCTCCCAAAACCTGTCTAGCTTCGCGGGCAATCTTTATGGCCATGTCCACATTATTGCGTTTGGCCATTGAAATTTGGGCAGTAGTCGCCCGTCCTTCATTTTTTAATTGACCCAAGCGGAAGGCCAACAATTGTGCTTTGGTGATTTCAGTAATCATTTCGGCCAATTTTTTTTGTTGGAGTTGAGTGGCGGCAATAGGTTTGCCAAATTGTATGCGTTCTTTGGCATACCTCAAAGCGGTGTCATAACAATCCATTGCTGCACCAATAGCACCCCATGCAATCCCATAACGGGCGGAATCCAAGCAACCCAAAGGTGCACCGAGTCCACTTTTTCCGGCCAACAGATTTTCTTTGGGAACTTTAACATTATCAAAAATTAATTCTCCGGTCGCAGAGGCACGTAAGGACCATTTATTATGGGTCTCGGGGGTAGTAAAACCTTCCATACCCCGCTCTACAATTAACCCATGAATACGGCCTTCCTCATTTTTTGCCCACACTACGGCGATGTCCGCAAATGGAGAATTGGATATCCATAGTTTGGCCCCATTTAGAAGGAAATGGTCTCCCTTATCCTTAAATCGGGTTTCCATGCCACTTGGATTGGATCCATGATTTGGTTCGGTTAATCCAAAACATCCCATAAATTCCCCTGAGGCAAGTTTAGGCAAGTATTTTTTTCGTTGTTCTTCGTTGCCGTAGGTGAAAATAGGATACATTACTAAAGAAGATTGTACAGAGGCAGTGGAGCGCACGCCGCTATCGCCGCGTTCTATTTCCTGCATAATGAGCCCGTAACTTATTTGGTCCAATCCGGCCCCTCCATATTCTTCAGGGATATAGGGTCCAAAAGCACCAATTTCCGATAAACCATTAATAATTTGTTTAGGGAATTCTGCTTTTTGGGCATATTCTTCTATGATGGGGGATATATCGCGCTTTACCCACTGCCTGGCTGCATCGCGGACCAATTTATGTTCTTCGGATAAAAGGTCGTCTAAATTGTAATAATCAGGTGCTTCAAATAAGTCGGGTCGCATACAATGAATTTTAATATCAAAAATAAACAATAAAAGGATTTGTTATAAAAATATAACATCAGAAACTATAGTTGTTACATTTTTAAATAAAAGTCCTTGGTCAAATCAACGTATTCCTTGGTGTACTTGTGTCGCTCCAATTCTATGGTTAGATCGCTTGTAGAACCTGCTATATCACCAAACTGGAATTCAATTAAGCTGCGTTTTATTTCCGATTCCGGATTTCCTTTCACCCTAGTTATCCGTTTTGGGTAAAGATTAAAATTACGGGCCAAATCCAAAAATTCCTTCTCTTCCTTGTAAGGGATAATGGTTGAAAAGGTTCCATTGAGGGACATTAATTGGGCAACTCCGCCTAGAAGTTCCTCAAAAGGCATGGATTGACTCTGCCTTGCCATATCCCGGGATTCATCTCCACTGGATACCATTTCTGAGTAGAATGGTGGATTGGAAACAATAAGATCGTATTTGTCATCCAATTCATCAACAAACTCATCCAACGAGGCGTGGTAACAGAATAAACGATCGGCCCAGTCGGAGCTTTCAAAATTTTCCATGCACTGCTCATAGGCGTCTTCATTGATTTCCATAGCATCAATGGTATCTGCCTTGCTTCTTTGGGCCAACATTAAGGCAATAATTCCGGTTCCGGCACCTATATCCAAAATAGACAGGGGTTGTTGCTCTAAGGAAGTCCAAGCCCCCAACAAAACTCCATCGGTGCCAATTTTCATGGCACAGCGATCCTGGTGAATTTGGAACTGTTTAAATAGGAAGGGTTTGCTCATAAAAATTTTATGTTTTTTTGGATTTCAAGTATACTTGTGGATTAGAGTGCTATTTAGTCTACTTTTCCTGCTTCCCTGTTTTTTGTGCCTTCCAAATCCAGCAAGGAATCGCCTAATTCGTGTCTCATATCATTGGCTAGGACCTTAATTTTATCTACAACTTCCGGGTAATCCTTGGCTACATCGTTGGTTTCACTTATGTCTGTTGTAACATCGTAAAGTTCTATCTCTTCCATTTCAATCATTTTATATTCCCCGGGAAGTCCATCCTTGCCTGGTGTTTGGCCATCCATAGTCCTATATGTATGCGGAAAGTACATTTTCCATTTTCCATAACGCACACCCATAAGTTCGTTTATCCTATAGTAAAAGAAATAAGCTTCTTGCGGACTTTCCGCGCTTTCGCCTATTAAAAGGGGCCAGGCGCTTTTGCCGTCGATGGTTAAATTTGGAAGTCTTGCACCGGTAATTTCTGCAATGGTGGGAAGAATATCTATGGCCATTACCGGCACGTCCATTGTTTTTCCAGGGGCAAGCTTGTTGGGGTAGCGCATGATAAAGGGCTCGCGTTGGGCACCTTCCCACGCAGTGCCTTTGCCCTCCCTAAATGGCAGTGCACTTCCGGCATGATTGCCATAGGATAGCCAAGGTCCATTGTCCGAAGTAAAGATCACTACAGTATTATCTTCCAGTCCATTCTCTTTTAGTGCGGCCAATATTTCTCCTACGGACCAGTCGATTTCCATAATTACATCGCCGTACAGTCCCCTTTTAGACTTTCCTTTGAATTTTTCGGAGACAAAAAGAGGTACATGTGGCTGTGGATGCGGAACATATAGGAAGAAAGGATTGCTTTTATTTCTGTTGATAAAATCTACACTCCTTTCCGTTATTTGGGTAGTAAGTTGGGACTGCTCGGTAAGAGTATCCAATACAGTTTCGTTTTCATATAGAGGAAGGGGCCCAAAATTGAATACGGTGCCCTGCTGCGGGTGGTAAGGCCACATATCGTTGGAGTAGGGGATACCGAAAAATTCATCAAAACCGTGTTTTGTTGGCAAAAACTTTGGACTATCGCCCAAATGCCATTTTCCATAAATTGCGGTCTTATATCCAATGCCTTTTAGCATTTCCGCCAAAGTAATCTCGGCTGAATTTATTCCTGTGGGGCTACCAGGGCCCAAGGCATTGTGTATGCCAATACGGTTAGGATAACAACCGGTCAATATACCGGCCCTGGAAGCAGAACAAATGGGTTGTGCGGAGTAAAAGCTGGTGAGTTTTACCCCCTCTTTTGCCATTTGGTCCAAATGGGGAGTTTCAATATTGGGAGAACCAAAAGTACCTACATCCTGATACCCTTGATCATCGGTGAAAATTAAAATTATATTCGGTGGAACCTCTGGTTTCGTTTCTTTTTGCTTTTCGGCACAGGAAAATAAAACTAGGGCAAGCAATACTACGGTTAGATTCTTGAACATTATTTTGGTTTTGATAAAGCTAAAATAATATTTTGAATCGTTATGCTCCAATAGCTGAAAGTGCCAAAACCAAATATTTAATAAAGCACAGCTAGGGGAGGCCGTAGTTCCTGCTAGTCCCCGTTGTAATAATTGTTTTTAATGGAATCCATCATTTTTTTTCCTTCGGAAATGGAGGTGATCAATTTCCATTGATCATTTGAAAACAGGGATTTTAGAGGTTGGTCCAATTTTGGAATTTTCGGAAATACGAACTCAAGCTTTTTGTCCCACACTTTGTAATATTTTAAAAGGTCGTCCGGATACACAACTTTTCGTTTGGTACCTTCATCTATTCCCCTAAAAGGTTGTGGAATGTTCAGGTACCCATAATCGTCCGTTAGTTGTTCGCCAACGTGAATGTCGCGAATTGCAACCTCAAAATCGTAGGCCGTGGTTAGGCAATTGGAATTGAAACTGTGGTTTACATACCTGGCATTGTCCCAACAAAGGATAAACCGCCCCTTGTTGTCCCTAAAGGTATAAGTATCCAATATGGATTGGTAGAGGGGTTCCAAGGATTCGAGTTCGGTCTGAGTAAATTCGCGGTCCAACTTATCCAGCACCCAGGTTATAGTTCCGGCCGGAATAAATTCGGTGGCTACCACGCCATAGCCAACCTCTTTGTTGATGAATTGTAATTCTGTTTTTGGATGAATCATTTTAAACAATAAAATAAACTCATTAATACTGAATAGTTTCCTCTTTTTGGTTTTGCAATACTTTTAATAGTTGACTGTTGCCAATACATATTGCCATTAGTTATAGTGGGCAAGATGTTTTAGGATTAGGCCTAATTAAATAGGAATGCAATAAAGAAAGATAATCAAAATTACATTGCGTTTCTCAGCTATTTAAAAAATAAAAAGGGAGTGGTTTAAGATAAATAAAGATCGACCAATCCTTCCGGGGTGTCAACAAAAATGGTATTGTTTTCACGATCAACCTTAACAATAATCTCATCCCTGACGGGTATAAGTAATTGTTTGTCGTCTTTTTCCACCTCAAATAGGGCTTGGGAGGTAGTGTCGTTAATGCTTTGGATGGTTCCTATGTTTCCATGAACCTTGTCTTCCATGGCAAAACCAATTACTTCATGGTAATAGAATTTATTGCCTTTTAATTTGGGCAAAAACTTTAGAGGTAGATAAATCTCGGAGCCCATTACCTTATCTGCGTCCGATTCATCTGCAACCTCTTCAAACCGTACGCGTAATAAACTAGATTTGTGAAGTTGACTTTTTTCAATAAAAAAAGGAACCAGATTGTTTCCAAGAGAAACGAATACTGATTCCATTTTTTCGTACAATTCGGGTTCATCCGTATCCAATTTAATGAGTACTTCACCCTTAAAGCTATGTTTAGAAACGATTTTACCGAGGTAGAAACATTCTTCCTTTGTCATCGTCTGTAATTAGCTATTCTTTTTCTTTAGTCTCTTCAGGAGCTTCAGTTGATGCAGCAGTATCCTCTGCTTCAGCCGCTTCAGCAACTATAGGAGCAGCTTCTTCAATTACTTCTTCAGCAGCTGGGGCTTCTGCTTCTGCAGCAGCGGCCATACGTTTTTCGTTAACCTCTTTTTCAGCTTTTAAAGCTTTTGCTTTGGCGTCAGCCTCGGCTTTTGCCAAACCATCTACCTTAGAGCCAACAATATTTGATTTTTCCTCCAACCAGGCGTTGAATTTTTCTTCAACTTGCTCTTCGGTCAAGGCACCTTTGCGCAAACCACCTAATAAGTGATGCTTTAAAAGTACTCCTTTGTAAGATAAAATTCTCTTTGCAGTTTCAGAAGGTTGTGCACCATTCTGTAACCATTTTACAGAACCATCAACATCCAATTCTATAGTTGCAGGGTTTGTGTTTGGGTTGTAAATACCTAATTTCTCTAAATATTTACCGTCTCTTTTAGCACGGGAATCCGCAGCTACTACCCAATAAAATGGTTTTCCTTTTTTACCGTGTCTTTGTAATCTAATTCTAACTGGCATATCACATTAATTTGTAGGGTGCCCGACCCTTGGTTATTAATTCTTTTTCGCTTTTATAAGTTTAAGCGGGTGCAAATATACGCTATTTCTATTATTGGGCAATAAATATTTTGTAAATATAGTAGTTATGGCAGGGGTTGATAACTCTTAACAACTCACGCTATTATCGTGGCCTCCATTTTTGTAATTTTAACCCACTTTTTAACCGCTGAGGAATCTTCATATGTACCTGATTTTTGACACTGAAACCACTGGACTGCCTAAACGCTGGGATGCACCATATACGGATACCGACAATTGGCCGCGATGTATCCAAATAGCTTGGCAATTGCATGACGACATGGGTAATTTGGTTGAAAGTCAAGATTATTTGGTTCAGCCGGACGGATTTAATATTCCGTATGATGCTGAACAAATTCACGGTATTTCAACAGAATTGGCCCAACAAAAGGGTATTCCTATTGGAGACGTATTGGAAAAATTCAATGCGGCACTTTCGAAAACAAAATTTGTAGTGGGTCAGAATGTGGGATTCGACCTTAATATTATGGGGGCCGAATTTCATCGGTACCAAGTTGAAAATTCGTTACAGGAGTTGCCCATATTGGACACATGTACCGAACATACTGCACAATTATGTCAGATTCCAGGAGGGCGTGGCGGTAAGTTTAAATTGCCAACCTTAACGGAACTGCATCAATATCTGTTCGGGGAGCCTTTTGGGGAGGCACATAATGCTACGGCAGATGTGGAGGCAACTACCCGTTGTTTCCTGGAACTGGTACGTAAAAAGGAATTCACGGCAGAACAATTGGATGTTAAGCCGGATTATTTTAAAAATTTCTCCGAAGCCAATCCTCAAGAGATCCAGCTGATAGGTTTAAAACATATCAACCTTAAGAAGGCATCTAAGAAAATAGCCGATGCCCTTTGGGAGAAGGATACAGGTGGGATTTCCAAAGAGGAGATCAAGGAGAATTTAGCGACTTTGGCAACGGCAAATTTTGCCCACCTCCACAATCACACACAGTTTTCCATTTTACAGTCCACAATTAGTATTCCTGCATTGATTTCGGCGACCGCAAAGGCTAAAATGCCTGCTGTGGCAATGACTGATCATGCGAATATGATGGGGGCCTTTCATTTCGTTAGTGGCGTTATAAACCATAATAAAGGAGTAGTAGCCAGAAACGAAGAAAATGTAAAGCGTTATGAAGCTACAAAGAACGGGACTTTGGAAGAGGGGCAGGAACCCTTGGAAGAATTACCGGAGCCAGAGCTGGAGATTACGCCTATTATTGGTTGCGAATTTCAAGTTTGTGAAGATCACACCAATAAATCCCAAAAGGATAACGGGTATCAAATAGTAATGCTGGCCAAAAACAAAAATGGGTATTTAAATTTGGCCAAAATGTCGTCCATTGCCTTTGTGGATGGCAAGTATTATGTTCCGCGAATTGATAAAAAGGTAATTGAGCAATACAAAGAAGATATAATTGTACTAACCGGTAACCTTTACGGGGAAGTGCCCAGTAAGGTATTGAATGTTGGGGAAAATCAGGCGGAGGAAGCCTTGCTTTGGTGGAAGGAAACTTTTGGCGATGACCTGTATATGGAAATTATGCGTCACGGTCAGGAAGATGAAGACCGTGTAAACCAAGTATTGATTCAGTTTGCCCAAAAGCATAATGTAAAATTAGTTGCGACCAACAATACCTATTACCAGGAAAAGCAGAATGCACATGCACATGATATTCTACTCTGTGTAAAAGATGGAGAAAAACAAGCCACCCCCATAGGTCGGGGTCGTGGTTACCGATATGGGTTGCCCAATCAGGAATATTACTTTAAGTCCTCAGATGAAATGAAGGAGCTTTTTAAGGATATTCCAGATGCGATAACCAATATTCAGGAAGTTATAGGTAAGGTTGAGACGTTTACCCTTGCCCGTGATGTGTTGTTGCCTGCTTTTGATATTCCAGAGGAGTTTAGGTTCGAAGAAGATAAACTTGATGGAGGTAAGCGTGGGGAAAACAAATATCTGCGACATATAACCTATGAGGGAGCGAAAAAGAGGTATGGTGAAATTACACCCGAAATTGATGAGCGACTCGATTTTGAGCTCAAGGTAATTGAGAAAACCGGATATCCGGGCTATTTCTTAATTGTAGAGGATTTTATTAGGGCAGCCCGTAGTATGGATGTGTCCGTTGGTCCTGGCCGTGGATCTGCAGCGGGATCTGCCGTGGCTTATTGTTTATGGATAACCAATTTGGATCCTATTAAGTACGACCTACTTTTTGAGCGTTTCCTAAATCCAGATCGTGTGTCCATGCCCGATATCGATATCGATTTTGATGATGAAGGCCGTGGTCGTGTAATGGATTATGTGATCAATAAATACGGGGCCAATCAGGTGGCCCAGATCATCACCTATGGCACAATGGCGGCGAAATCGTCCATTCGGGATACCGCTCGAGCCTTGGATCTGCCTTTGGGGGATGCCGATCGTATGGCCAAGCTAATTCCCAATATGTCCAAGCTGAAAAAGATTATTGGGATCGATGAAAAAACCTTAAAGGCAAAATTCAATAGTGAAGAGCTTATAAAGATCAACGAGTTGCTGGCTATTTCCGAAGGGGATGGCTTGGAGTCCGAAACCTTGAACCAGGCTTATATTTTGGAGGGATCTGTTCGTAACACTGGTATACATGCATGTGGGGTAATCATTACGCCGGATGATATTACCAAGTTCGTGCCAGTGGCCTTGGCAAAAGATTCCGAGATGTATTGCACCCAGTTTGATAACTCGGTGGTGGAGAGTGCAGGCTTGCTAAAAATGGATTTCTTGGGGTTAAAAACGTTGACCCTGATAAAGGATACCGTTAAAATAGTAAAAGCCAAGCACGGCGTAGAATTAGATCCTGAGAATTTTCCGTTGGACGATGAAAAAACATACGAGCTGTTTCAGCGAGGGGAAACCGTAGGGGTGTTCCAGTATGAATCGCCCGGGATGCAAAAACATATGCGGGCACTAAAACCCACCGTTTTTGCCGATTTAATTGCCATGAACGCCTTGTATCGTCCCGGTCCAATGGAATATATACCCAGTTTCATTGCCCGTAAACACGGTACGGAAGAAATTATATATGACCTGGATGCCTGTGAGGAGTATTTAGCGGAAACTTACGGAATTACCGTGTATCAGGAGCAGGTGATGCTCCTTTCACAGAAATTGGCAGATTTCACCAAAGGTGAGGCCGATGTTTTGCGTAAGGCGATGGGTAAAAAGCAAAAGTATGTCCTGGATAAGATGAAACCCCAGTTTATAAAACAGGCTTCGGAAAAAGGACATGATGTAGATAAATTAGAGAAAATTTGGAAGGATTGGGAGGCTTTTGCCGCTTATGCATTTAATAAAAGTCACTCCACCTGCTATGCTTGGATAGCTTACCAAACGGCGTATTGTAAAGCACATTACCCTGCAGAATACATGGCGGCGGTTTTGTCCAACAACATGAACGACATAAAGCAGGTTACCTTCTTTATGGAAGAGTGTAAAAGAATGGGGTTGGATGTTTTGGGACCAGATGTAAATGAATCCTACTATAAATTTGCGGTCAACGATGCCGGAGCAGTACGTTTTGGTATGGGAGCTGTAAAAGGGGTCGGTCGCGGAGCAGTTGAAACCATTGTAGAGAATAGAAAGGAAGGAGGGCCTTTTAAATCTGTTTTTGATCTTTCCAAGCGTATAGATCTGAGGGCTGCCAATAAAAAAGCTTTTGAAAATTTAGCGGTTGCCGGTGGATTTGATTCTTTTGGGGAGACCCATAGGGCTCAATATTTTTATGATGAAGGGGACGGAATTACCTTCTTGGAAAAAGCCATGAAATATGGGGCCAAATTTCAAGAGAATGAAAATTCCTCCCAAGTAAGTTTATTTGGAGAGGCAAGTGATGTGCAGATACCTGAGCCCGTTGTGCCGCCATGCGAGGAATGGGGGACAATGGAGAAACTGCGTCGCGAAAAGGAAGTGGTCGGGATTTATATTTCCGGGCACCCATTGGACGATTTTAATTCGGAAATAAAGGCCTTCTGTAATGCCAGTCTTTCCAATTTAAATGATTTGGAAGCCATAGTAAACAGGGAAGTTTCCTTTGCAGGGGTAATTACCGATGTGCAGCACCGGGTTTCCAAAAATGGAAAAGGATGGGCCATGTTCACCATGGAAGATTATACGGATACATTTGAATTTAGAATGTTTGGGGAAGAATATTTGAAATTCCGTCATTTCCTGATGATCAATTCTTTTGCCTATGTTAAACTTTTTGTTCGCGAAGGATGGGTGAATAGGGATACTGGTAAAAAGGGTGATCCCAGGATGCAGTTTAATATGATCATGATGTTGCAGGATGTAATGGAAACCTTTGCCAAAAAACTTACCATTAAGTTGGATATATCCCAGTTGAAGGAGGAAAGTATTTTAGATCTTAAGGATACCTTGGTTTCCCATCAGGGCAACCACCCCTTAAGTTTTGTGGTATATGAGATGGAGGAACAGATAAAAGTAAACATGACCTGTAGAAAACAAAAAATACAAATATCAAGCGAACTGCTCTTACAGCTTAATGAAAAAGACGTACATTACAAGTTGAATTAAGTGTACAATAGGCTATTGTTTAGGTTGGGAACCACATGTATGGAAAAAGAATAGGTTTTATTGATTTAGTCATAGTCAAAACGAATATAATGTTAGTAAGGAAAAGGCAAATTAATTGTCTAAATTTGTATAATATTTAAAAAAAAACAAACATGGCATTAGAAATAACAGATGCTACTTTTGATGAGGTAGTTTTAAAAAGTGATAAACCAGTAGTAGTGGATTTTTGGGCAGCATGGTGTGGTCCTTGTAGAATGGTAGGTCCTATCATCGATGAGGTTAGTACCGAATACGATGGCAAAGCCGTTGTTGGTAAGGTGGATGTAGATGCCAACCAAGAATTTGCAGCTAAATACGGCGTAAGAAATATTCCTACGGTATTGGTATTTAAGAATGGCGAAATAGTGAACAGACAGGTTGGTGTTTCCCCTAAAAAGGTTTATACCGATGCCATAGATGCATTGCTATAGTTCACAAAATCCCGAACAGGGAATATAGATGATAAAAAAATCCTGCTCATTGCAGGATTTTTTTATGCCCAATTTTCAATGAAGTATATGTTCGAAACCTATAAAAATACAGGTTGATTGTAGCTTACTTAATATGGATTTCCATTTTTGGCATTTCTATTTTCAACCAGGGCATATCTTCATTATCTTAGCGCTATGGAGCTACAATCGGAATTACATAAGGCAAGTTTGTTCCAAAACTTGGAATTATTGGCCAATCAGGTGGTGGAAGGATTTATCAGTGGCATTCATAAAAGTCCCTTTCATGGTTTTTCTGCAGAATTTGCAGAACATAAGATTTATAATAATGGGGAAAGTACCAAACATATAGATTGGAAGTTGTTTGCCAAGACCGATAAGTTGTACACCAAACGTTACGAAGAGGAGACCAATTTACGCTGTCACATAATCTTGGACACTTCGTCTTCCATGTATTATCCTGAAGTAGGCGCGCTAAGCCTGGAAAACCTAAATAAAATAGGTTTTGGGGTTCTGGCTACCGCCGCATTGATGAATATTCTTAAGAAGCAACGAGACGCCGTGGGATTGAGTGTATATTCTGACCAATATAGTTTCTATTCATCTGAAAAGAGTAGTGAGCGGCATCATCAAATGCTGTTGGCCAAATTAAGTGAGTTAAGTATGGATTCAAAACCGGCAAAGCAGACCGAGACGTATACATATTTACATCAGATTGCCGAAAAAATTAAAAGAAGAAGTTTAATAGTACTTTTTACGGATATGTTCCAAGCATCAGAGGATGATGGGAAATTGTTTGATGCCTTGCAGCATCTAAAATATAATAAGCACGAAGTTATTCTTTTTCATGTATTGGATAAGGAAACAGAATTCTCCTTTGATTTTGAAAATACCCCAAAGCGTTATTTGGATGTTGAAACCGGTAGCCATATTGATCTTTATGCAGATTCTGTTAGAGACGCTTATAAAAAGGCAGTGAAGTCGTACTTTGATGAACTGCGATTAAAATGTGCCCAGTACAAAATTAAATATGTGGAGGTAGATGTAAAGGATAGTTTCTCCCTGATAATGAACACCTTTCTAGTGGAACGACAAAAATTTAGATAAAAACATTCATTATTTTTCGAAAATTGTTTGTGCAATTAAATAAGGAGTGTATATTTGCACTCGCTAAACGCCACGGTTCGGTAGTTCAGTTGGTTAGAATACCTGCCTGTCACGCAGGGGGTCGCGGGTTCGAGTCCCGTCCGGACCGCTTAGTAAACAAAGGCCTTCAAGAAATTGAAGGCCTTTTTGTTTTTCGATTACGCTCACTTTACGCTCACTTTTACTTTTAACAAAACTTTAATATAATTTGAACGGATCAAGTACAATTTCTGGGTATTTGAATATTTACGCATATAGTTGAGTTAATCTAAATAGGAAGAATTCTGTATTTCTAACGCCCCTGAACTGTGCCCTAAATGCCTTTATTTTCGCATTGAAGGATTCTGCCGAAGCATTGGTGCTCCTGTTTATAAAATAATTGAGGATAGACCTATAGTTGAGGGATATTGTGTTGGCAATGGTATTGAAGGCCCTGAAGCCTGTGTTTTCCACGTCCTTGTACCAATGTGCCAGCTTGGTATATGCCGTTTGTATAGAGGTTGCCGTATTGAATATGTTCCTGAGCCCCTGTACCAGGTCGAAGGCGAGCTTTATATCCGGATATTGCGAGAACAATATTTTACTTCTTTCGGATTGGTTTGGATCAAGTACAATTTCTGGGTATTTGAATATTTACGCATATAGTTGAGTTAATCTAAATAGGAAGAATTCTGTATTTCTAACGCCCCTGAACTGTGCCCTAAATGCCTTTATTTTCGCATTGAAGGATTCTGCCGAAGC
>NZ_JALKBC010000020.1 GCF_023015865.1 Arenibacter sp. F26102
CCGCTAGCGTTCATCCTGAGCCAGGATCAAACTCTTCATCGTTGATTCTTATATAACTTCGATCAACCATATGAGATATCTTCCCGGCCCGTTCTTTCGATTTCTTTTTCTGCACCACATCCCCGTTTCCGGAAATG
This sequence comes from Arenibacter sp. F26102, assembly GCF_023015865.1. Lineage (GTDB taxonomy): Bacteria > Bacteroidota > Bacteroidia > Flavobacteriales > Flavobacteriaceae > Arenibacter. Next base: position 138 of record NZ_JALKBC010000020.1, read on the forward strand.
TGGCGCGCTGTCTTTACAATATATCAATGAACTTATTTCTCTTTTATCGTTCGCCCTGTTTCCCAAAGCGGCTGCAAATGTACAGCCTTTTTTTAATCCGACAAGCTTTTTCGAAAAAATTTTATTTTTCTTTTTGCCAGTAGATCCGAAACAGTAACTTTAATGAACGTGGCGCTCCAAACACCCTTTCCGCCAATTCCGACATTGCTTCGTTAGCGGGGTGCAAATCTACCACCCTTTTTTAAATCCACAAGGGTTTTTTGAAACTTTTTTTTCCTTTTTTTCAAGGGCGCGCACAACGCCCTGTCAACAAGCATATTGCAACAAGGCAGCACACGCAAAAAAGGAAATTTACCTAAGAAAAGAAATTCCAAACCAGTCCAAATCGAATCACAAAATCCCTATAAGGATAATTGGGAGCAGCATAAAAATTATTACCAGAGAAAGAAGAGTTAAAGTGCTCGGCCTTTAAGAATATCCTAGTCTGCTGCACCTTGGCATTAATGAAAAAGTCTAACATGGGAAAACCACCCAATTCCTCCTGGTTCTGTAAATAGAATTCCCCCAACACCGGATTATAGGCATCCGCATTATAGGACGTAAAATACTTAAGGGTCACCCCTGTTTGGAAGTATAAGGCCTTTTTAAACCCGAAGTTCGAATAATACAAAGTGTTTCTTGTGACCACCTGCGGTACGTTTAAAACATTATTGGTCTGGGGTACATCCTGATACATTACCGTATTGTTGAGCGCAAACCCCTTCCATTTAAATTCCTTAGCATATTTGACCTTAAGAATATTAATGGTATTACCCTCCTGAAACGGTTTAATAAATGCCTGTTCCGCACCTTCGACCACAGTTTCCGCGGGATCTGAAGCAAAGTAGCTGTAATTGTCCAAAGAAGTGTATTTAGCCATTACATTGCCAAAAACCTTGGATTCCAGATCAAATTGAAAACCGTTATTGTTTATCTTATTAAAGTCTCCCGTATGTTGCCAGTTGTAATTACTGTAATCACTTTGATATAAAAGGAAATTAAAATTGGGCATACGTGAAGATGAGTGTATGGAAAATTTAAGCTTGTTGTTCTTATTAATGTCATAACTGGCAAAGGCATCCAATAAATTTCCTGACAAATCCCCCGAGATATTGACCTGGGCTGAGCCATTCAACTGAAAACCGCCAATCTTCTTTACATATTTGGCACCGGCAGAGATTTCATCGCCCCTTAGCTGGCTTTGGATAAGCTGGGTAGGTGTTTGTAATACCGAATTAAAAAAATAGCTGTAGTGGTAATGATTAATGAGCCCTGTCAATACACCTAATGTCTTATTGGAAAATTGGGCATAGACCTGATTATAAGTCGTTTTTAAGCTAGCCTTATCCGTAATACTGGACTCATAGCCATCCCCAAAATATTCGTTTTGGGCGGTTTGATTATATTGATAGTATTTGGTCTCATAATTAAACTCATGCCCAAGTGCCAAAGAAGTTGTCCTGGTCTTACCCGAATCTAATTTACTGCCAAATAGAATGTACTGATGATCCAAATAATACCTTTTACCCAATAGACGGTTGGTGGCATCGGAAAAAAGCACATCCAATCTGGAACGGTCGCTAAAATCGGAATCACCAGATTCAAATTGCAATTCCTTATTGGACAAACCACCATTTTCCTCCGTGGCGGAATTCTGGGCAGCAATGTGCGTTCTTAAATTATAGCGCTCATCCTTTGATACGTAATTGGCCGTCATTTTAAAATTTCCCGACTCGGCATCACTATATTGATATTTGCCCAAGGACCTAAAACCTTTGAATCCGATTGAAAAATTCAATCTTCTTGAGGTATTGAAAGCCAATAATGCATCCAAAAGCTGTCCTTGCTCAAAGGTGGTCTTAAACATTAGGTCGCTCATAGGGGTTGCCACATTGTAGTAATTAACATCCCTAGCTTCCATGTAATTATAATGCTTCGCGCTGGCACCCAATTTGGGATAGGTATCCTTTACATCAAAATTAACTCCCAATTTATTATACGGATGCCCTACATTGGCAAAAGGCATTAGCTCAAAATCGTCCCTTCGTAGAAAATTGTATTTATATTCCTTTTGGATAGAGATCGTAGTGTCCAAAAAAGTAGTATCCCTCTCGTAACTTATAATCTTGTAATCCTTTATAGTTACCTCTTGACCCTTTTCTTCACCATTATTTTTAGGTTTAAGGTTTTTAACCTTACGCTCCATACCGGCCTCCCCCTCGTTCCTTGAAGGGGGAATGGAATCTTCTTGTGCACTAATGGCCTGACTAAAAAACACTATTAAAAGTGTCAACAAATATCTCATGCTACGAACTTACGCTGACAAAGTTAATTTTTTTGTCCTTAATGAAATGTGAAAGTTTAAAAAACAGGAAAACAATACCTTATCAGGCGTTCCAAAATTAATGATAGCCGTATCCCTTAAATCTTGGAAATCCTATTAGCCAATTCCAAAACACACCAATTCCCATTCTGGCAACAAAAAAACCTGCAGGGGACACCTGCAGGTTTTAAGACTTAAAATTATAGTCTATTCTAGTTCAAATCCCAGAAAAGTTTGGTCTCTGCTTCATCACCTCCTATAGCAGAAGAAGCGGTACCGTAATTGGCCCCGTTCAAGGACTGTTCTATAATTGGGTAGGTATATCTATTAGGAAAACCGGAAACCGCCTCTACTGGAGTCGCCATAAGTGGATAATCCAATAATCTTATGGATGTCCAAGCTTCCAATCCCCTATTATAGAGCGCAATCCATTTTTGGGTCCCTATTACTTCTTTCCAAGGCGTAGTAGCCGTACTTGCCAAAATAGCCAAGTCATAATCTACATTGGGCTGAGACAAATACGTTGTTGCTTCGTCCTCAGTTCCACCCCAATCAAGGATAGAGGCCGTAATACCAGCGTCATAATGTTCCTTGGCCGTACCACCGACTTCAAATAACCTGGCCCTAGCCTCTGCAAGCAATAATTCTACCTCGGAATAGTCTAAAATTATACCAGGAAAAGTAGCTTCCTCCATCTGGGCATTTACATGGGTATGCGAGGAATAATTTGCAAGATTACCTATTTCCCCTCCAAAATACACCACCTGTTCAACTGAAGGATCCGCATCTATGTTGGATGCAAAATAATACTTCATCCTTGGATCGGTACTACTGACAGATCCAGGTACTACGGTAGGATCATCCTCATCATTGATGACACCATCCTCATTGGAATCTTCCAAGTACTCATAACTTCTTGGCTGCATAATATCTATAATGGTCATTCCCGCAACAAAATCCTTCCTTCCACTTAAAACCAAATTATCATAAATGGGATTGGTATTGGGGTCGGATCCCAAATATTCATATGCAGCATTATCCTCGTTGCTAGTAAACACACCTGCTGCAACCGCACTTTCTACAGTGGTTTTAGCGAAGGCCGCATCTACATCCGATAAAACAATACCCATTCTTAATTTCAGGGAAGCTGCGAATTTTTTCCATTTTGCCACATCGCCCCCATATATTCTATCCGCTGTACCAAAACTTTCATTGCTCTCGTCCAAAGCACTTATCGCGGCGGTCAATCTACCGATCAAATCCTTATAGACTGTTTCGCCATCATCGTACTTGGGAAGAAGATTGTCAATATCCAATGCTTCTGTATAAGGAACATCTCCAAATGTTTCCACCAAGATACTGTATGCATAAACATTAAGAATCTCAATAATAACCAATTTATTAGGTTTCAAAGCCTCCAACTCTGGAGTAGAGTAGGTTGTTGCCTCAATAACTATCTTGGCCTCATCCAAATCCTTTAAAACATCCTTGTACAATATGCTCCAATGTGTTGCAGGAATGGTTCTGGTCACCTGATCATAGTTACTTTCGTCCGTATACGTGGTTTCCTGTAAATATTGGGCCCAAAGTTTGGTATTATTGTTGTTCACATTCAAATCGACCACTTGGTCTACCAAGCTTTTCTGCGCCCCTGTGAACAAACTTTCACCTGGTACGGCCAAAGGATCCTTGATGTTCTCGTTCAGACTTTCCAAATCACTGGAACAAGAAGCAAAAATCACGGCAGTAATTAATATTGCTAGTTTTTTCATTTTAATTTTTTTTTAGAATTGTAATTTAAGATTGAAACCGAAATCCCTAGTGGTTGGCAAAGAACCAACGGAATACCCCTGAAGGTTACCAGCGGACAAACCTCCTTCCGGATCTTCATGTGGAATGTTTTTGTTTATTATCCATAGGTTAGACCCAATAAGGCTTAAACTAGCATTGGTCAAGAAGGTATTGGTCAATAATTTGCTAGGTAAATTATAGGTAAATGACACTTCCCTAAGTTTTACATAGCTAGCGTCATAGACAAATGCCTTATCCGGCAAGCCTCTTCTGTATCCAAAAGCACCATAATTACTTGCTTGGATCCTAGAAGTGTTTGTTGCACCATCAGGATTAACACCTTCATTGATAAAACCTCCGCCGTCGGCCAAGGTATTCCTAACAGGATTGCCCAAATCATTTATAAATACGGTCTCTGCATACAAGCCAGTGGCAAGACCATAATATTGGTCCAAGGAAAAAATGCTTCCTCCTTGTTGTATGTCGATCAAAAAGCTGAAAGAGAGATTTTTGTAGTTGAATTTATTGGATATCCCCATTAACCAATCTGGGTTAGTATCTCCTATGGTTTGATCCGAAGTAGACGTTTTTATAAATTGCCCGTCAGCCGGATCAACTACTCTCTGCCCATCAATATATGTATAGTCCGTACCATATAAGACACCGTATGGTTTTCCTACTTCGGCATTGAGGGTCACTCCTCCTTGGAAATCCCCTAACTGCAAAGTCTGGATTCCATCTTCCAATGATACTACCTCGTTTTTGTTCTTCGTCCAGTTGACCATGGCTGTCCAACTAAAATTATCCGTTCTTACCGGATTTCCAGAAATGGAAAGTTCCAGCCCCTTGTTTTCAATTTCACCAGCATTTAGGATTTTTTCCTCAAAACCAGTAGCCCTTGATACTGGAACTCCAAAAATTTGATCAACGGAATTAGTTTGGTAATATGCCATATCAAAACTTAATCTGTTGCGCAAAAATTTCATCTCCAATCCAACCTCAAAACTCTCCGTTTTCTCCGGTTTTAAATCGGGATTCTTTTTTTGATTGTCCACAGAAGTACTTGGTGACCCCGGTGGAATATTAACATTATAAGTGTCGTATAGAAAATCGAAAGGCGCACTGTTACCTACCTCTGCATAGTTGGCCCTTAATTTACCAAAAGTGATGAAATCAGCATTAAGAAGATTTGTAAATACAAAACTTGTGGCTATAGAAGGATAGTAAAAAGTACTATTATCTGCTGGCAAAGTAGAAGAGTGGTCCCTTCTAATAGTTGCATCAACAAAAATCATACTGTTATAGCCCAAAGAAGCGCTGGCATAAATACCGTCTACTCCTATTTTTTCAGCAATTTCCACAGGAAGTGCAAGAGGACCATTACTGTTTTGTAAAGAATACAGTTTAGGTACACTCAACCCACCACTTGTAGCAGAATAGATGGATTGAAAATCACTCCTTCTAATGTTGGTTCCAATTATTCCTTTTAGGTTGAAATCCTCGGAAAGATCCTTTTGAAAATTAAACATAAAGTCGTAATTGGTTTCCGTAACGTCCAAGTTTCTTCTACCGTATCCAGAATCCACATTTCCTCTGTTTCCAGCGCTATCAGGAATACCAAAGCTTGTAGGCACACTACCATTGGCCCTTCTCTCCTCCTGTATCTCAGAATAGGTATCGGTAGCTGCCCTTGCAGTAAAGTTTAACCAGTCTGTGAATTCATAATTCAAAGAAACATTACCTATAAAACGATTCCTACTATCGTTTTGGTAATTCTCGTAACGTGACCAATACGGGTTATCCCAAAATATTGGTGCCGAACCGGCTTCGCTTGTAGCTGGGTTCCAAGTAACATTTCTTTTAGTATCAAAATAAATGTCCTTTAAATCTTTAAGATCTACGTTAGTCTGCCACCATTGCTTAAAATTACTTATTTGGTTATCGTTATAACCTGTAGAATTACGGCCGAGCGCTTTGGTATTGATATAATTTGAATATCCGGTAACGGTCAATCGATCTGTCAATTTAAAAGAACCGCTCATCGAAAAATTATGCTTATTTATGGAACTGTTCGGCATAATACCACTTTGATCAAATCGAGTGTAATTTAATCTAAAAGACCCATCATCATCATAAGACCGTGCAAAAGAAACGGAATTGGTTGTTGTTATAGGCGTTTCAAAGAATGTTATTGGTCCGTTCTTGGCATTCACCCAAGGGGTAGCTGTTCTATAGTTGGGTGAATCCGGATCAAAAGAATCCCATTGGTACACCAACAAACTTGAATCGAAAGGCGCTCCATAAGAACCATCTTCGGTATACAGCGCTACCTGATCATCAATTCCGTCACCGGTAATATCTTCTTCGTACCAGAATCCGCCTGGGCCGTCGTAATATGCCCCGTATCCAGCACCGTATTGATCCTGATACTTGGCAAAAGTACTTTTATCTATAGATCCAAAGGTCATTCCAGAATTAACGGTAATGCCAATTCCTTGGGCATCCTTTCCTTTTTTAGTGGTTATCATAATAACCCCATTGGCCGCCCTAGAACCATAAAGGGCAGAAGCGGCAGCTCCCTTTAAAACGTTTACCGACTCAATATCATCTGGGTTTATGTCGGAAGCAGTATTTCCATAATCATAATAGTTACCACTTGCCTCACCTTGATACTTTGAATTGGTGTTGGTATTGTTTACAGGTACACCATCTATAACGAACAAGGCCTGGTTGCTTCCGGTCAATGAGGCATTTCCTCTAATAACCACATTGGTGGAACCACCTAAGTTGTTGTTCTTTTTAATCTGTATACCAGAGGCCTTTCCTGAAAGTGCATTTACGAAGTTTCCACTCTTAACAGTATTCAAATCCTCTCCCTGAACTTCCTGTGTAGAATATCCCAAGGATTTTTTGTCCCTTGAAATACCCAAAGCAGTTACTACTACTTCCTCCAAGGCCTGGGCATCCTCTTGCATAACCACGTTAATTGTGGACGATGCTCCAATTACTTTTGTTACACTCATTTGTCCAATATAGCTGAACAATAACGTTTGTCCTTCACTACCTTGAATGGTGTAATTACCATCAAAATCAGTTTGTGTTCCTGTAGTGGTCCCTTCGACCAAAATGTTTACCCCAGGCAAGGCTAGACCCATTTGGTCGGTCACCGTACCGGAAATTGTTTTTTCCTGTGCGTAGGAAAAACTCATTAATAACCCCATAATCGGAGCTAAAATCCAAGTTAGTTTTGATTTCATTTACTTTTTTTTAAGAATTAGTCAACCACAAACTTGTGAAAAAATCTTAAAAAAACCTAAATTTTTTAACAACATGAATATTTTATGTTAAAAAAATCCCTATTATTGTTTAATTGTTATTTATTAAGTCAATTCATAATCAATAGATCAAAAATAAGCCCATATACCGCTAATATTGTCATCAGATTATTCCTACTTTATTTGTAATAGTGCATTTTGAATTGGTTTTTAACATAAAAACCATACCTCAAAACTGTATTTGGCCATAAAAAATTGGTTGTTTACTTATTACTATTCCAATAAAAAATTACCAAAAGTTCCTCAATTCCTAATCTATAAGGGACTATAATTGATAATGTTAGCTCCATATAAATTAGATTCAATTGGGCACAAATCCTTTTTTTTTAAATTTTTATATTTGGCATCTGTGGTCGTAAGTAAAATCACTTGCTGCTAGGATTCGTCTTGTCAAGGTCCTATAAACAGTTTTCCTTACCCTGTAATACTTTTAGAAAACCTTAAATGTTAAAAGCCAAATACAAATACCTTTTAGAAGCCGGAACCGATGAAGCCGGTCGAGGATGCCTTGCAGGACCCGTAACGGCCGCAGCCGTTATTTTGCCCAAAGATTTTGCAAATGACACCCTAAATGATTCAAAAGTATTGACTGCTTTGAAACGCGATTTCCTAAGACCCATAATAGAAACCAATGCCACGACCTATGCGGTTGCCCAGGTTTTCCCTGAAGAAATAGACAGAATAAATATTTTAAACGCTTCCTTTTTGGCCATGCACAAAGCCCTTGATCAATTAACTGTAAATCCAAAATTGATTATTGTTGACGGCAACAGGTTTAATCCCTACCACAACATTCCCCACTGCTGCATAATTAAAGGAGATGGCAAATACCTAAGCATTGCTGCCGCTTCCATTCTGGCCAAAACCTATAGGGATGCCTACATGGAAAAAATTGACTTGGAATACCCCATGTACAACTGGAAAAAAAACAAGGGTTATCCCACCAAGGAACATAGAGAAGCCATCAGGAAATACGGTTTAACGAAATACCATAGAAAAACTTTTAGACAATTACCGGATCAATTGAAACTGGGCTTATAAAAATCTTAAATTTGTTCAAAGCATTATTTATGAAATTCAAATTAATTGCTGTACTTTTTTTACTCACCTTCGGATGTACAGAACAAAGCACTAAAACCTCGCCACTACTCTACTTCGTTCCACAGAACAGTGCCATTATCATAAAAATCAACGACAAACCCTCCTTTACCAGTGAACTGGAAAACAGCGACCTGATCAAGACATTATCCGCTACCACGGCCTATACCTCCGTATTAGACAAACTTAAGGCTCTAAAATACCTTCAACCCAATGGTGAAAGTATTTTGGCATTCGTAGAATTGGGCAAGGAAAGTTTTGAATTGCTCTTTATTACCCAAAAAAGCGACGACCTATTCCAAATTGATGATGAAAGCAATAAAGTTGTAGAAAATATTAGCTATGAAGGAAAAAACTTTAACAAGTACAGTGTGGATGGGGCTACTTTCTTTTCTACTGTATTGAATGACAAAATAATAGTAAGCTCAGCACAAATGTTGATCGAAAATATTCTTCGCAATGAAAAGGATTTAATGGTTAACGAATCATTAAATAAACTTAATCAGATCGCCAATAATCAGAGTAGTGCAAATGTTTTTGTAAACACCAAACAAAGCAACCCATTACTAGCCCATATTTTTGCCGATGCACAAAAGGCTGACATTTCGAAATTTACAGATTGGGTTTCCCTCGATTTTAACACCAATAAAGACCATATAAAACTCAGTGGTATTAGCATGGCCAATGATTCCATAATAAACTACAGTAATCTTTTTAGGGACAGCCATGCCTTAACCCCCAGAACTCCTAATCTTGCTCCAATGGCTGCCGATGCCATTATGGCCTACACCTTCGACAATTATAAAAACTTTGCGCTGAACCAAAAAAAATATCTGGACCGTTCCATAGTTATTGACACCACTTTTAAGGCAGTGGAAGAAATTGGTTTTGTTTATATGAACAATGAAAAGGCTGTAATTCATCACACTTACGGTTCCGAGAATATACTGAACTATCTGGATAAACTGGAAAAGGCATCCGAAGAATACCAGGGCAATGAAATTGTTGAGCTTTCCAAGTCCGACTTCCTTAATCACTATTTTAATCCTTTAGTACAAGATTTCGAAGCCAAATATTATACCATCGTAGAAAATGCCTTTGTGTTCTCCTCCTCATCGGAAACCCTTAAGACCTTCATTGGTAATTTTAAAAATGCTTCCACTTTTGAAAAAACATCAGTTTATAAAACGGCAAAAGAGCAATTGGCAGACGAATCTTCCATGCTTTTTGTGTCAAATGCAGATGGTGTTGAATATTTTTTAGATACCTATTTTGACAAAGAGATTACCAAGGATATTAAGACCAAAGACCTTTCGGAGTATTCGTTTGCTGCCCAAATGGTCTCTGATGATAATTTCCATCACACCAATATACTTTTTCAAAAAATAGCCCACGAAACCACCCTGAACAAGACTATTCCCTATTTCACACTACAGTTGGATACTGAAATAGTTACTCCTCCTCAATTTGTAAAAAATCATAGGACTAATAAAGACGAAATTATAGTTCAGGACCAGGACAACAACCTATATCTAATTTCTACCGACGGCAAGGTAATATGGAAAAAACAACTAAAAGGTAGGATCCAAGGACGTGTGGAACAGGTAGACCTATACAAAAATGGCCGTTTACAATTGGCGTTCACTACCGATAATGAGTTTCTTATAGTAGATAGGAATGGAAAAGATGTACCACCCTTTAACTTCTCATACGAAGGAGGGAATCTAAACCCTTTGGCCGTATTTGATTACGACCGTAAAAAGGACTATCGATTTGTAGTTGCCCAGGGAACAAAAGTGTTTATGTACAATCGTTTGGGACAGATTGTGAATGGCTTTAAGTACACCAAGGCAGAAAATCCCATTCTAGGCACACCCAAACATTTTAGGGTTGGCAAAAAGGACTACTTGGTAATGAAACAAGAAGGTGGAGTATTAAAAATATTATCTAGGACAGGTGATAACCGTGTTAACGTGAAAGACAAAATAAATTTTTCCGACAACGAGGTACTTCTCCATAAAAATAAGTTTACGGTAACCGACACCAAAGGACGTCTATTCCAAATTGACGAAAAAGGTAAAACAACTACAGCCAATCTAAATCTGCTCCCGGATCATGGTATAGATGCCACAAGCAATACATTAGCCTTAATGAACGATAATATACTGACCATAAGGAGCAAAAAAGTGGAATTGGACCTTGGGGTGTATTCAAAGCCTAGAATATTTTATTTAAACGACAAAATATACATTAGCGTTACGGATATACAGAACCAAAAAATCTATCTTTTCGACAGTCAGGCTGAAGTCATTTCCAACTTTCCAGTTCCCGGGAATTCCAGTATCGACCTAATTGATATGGACAATGACCATAAATTGGAACTGGTGGCAAAAGACCAGGACAACTCGATTATAGTTTATAAGATCAACTAGAAAATATTCTTGAATATAGATTTCCTCCTTAAATAACATCCTCCAGATTTTTCTTTAAATTTTATAAGAAAAATAATAGAATTTTATACGACTAATCCTATACTGCATGGTGGTTCCATGCCCCATTGAACCTCTTTTTTCAAAAACTTTTTTAACTCAAATGTTAACCATAGGGGTTACCATACTATTAATACATAAAAACGTGCAAGATATACACCATTACGGTCCTCAGGCTAAAATTTCGTTAATTTTAGTTAATTTATTGACATGTAGCACATTATAACAAAAATACATTGAGAACAATAAAAATTAAAGATTATGAATAGCTTCAAAATTTTCCCCAGAGTAATATTATCTTTTCTGTTGGTATTCTTTGTCAGCAGCGAAGTACATGGTCAAATATTGAAAAAATTGGGCAAACGCGCAGAAAGGGCCGTAGAGCGGACTGTAGAAAGACGTGTTGATCAAGAAACCACAAAAAAGACGGATGAAGTCTTGGACAGTATTTTGGAACCAGGCTCTAAAAAATCGCCAACAGACCCACAAATTGGAAACCCATTACCTCCTGCAGGCCAGAACAATCCCGGAAATGTGGGTGCAAACAACGGCAGTGGCGGCACGGACAACCAGACTACTAGAAAAACCATTGAGGTATACAGTAAATTTGACTATGTACCTGGAGACAAGCCTTTATTTTTTGATGATTTCTCCAACGATTTCATTGGCGACTTCCCATCCAGATGGAACACCAATGGTGGCGGGGAAGTTGTGTCCGTGAATGATTCTGACGAAAAGTGGCTGGAATTAATTTCTGGATACAACATTTATTATATTCCGGACATACCAAATTTGCCTGAGGAATACACTATTGAATTTGATATTTTGGCCTTAGGACTGGACAATAAGACGTCTTCAACAGCATTCCTTAGAGTAGCTTTAAGTGATGACGACAAATTTAAAGACGGCGCCAATTTTGTACATGCCCATATCCCTTTCTGCCAATACTCCCCAATAGGCATAACCATGGCCAATCACATTAATAACAAAAGAGAAATTTACAGTGTTGTTAGGGCAGATCTTAGGGAAGAGATTTTAGATAGACCACATGTTTCCATTGCTGTGAACAAGCAGCGTTTTAGATTATGGGTAAACGAAGAAAAACATATTGATATCCCCAGGATGGTACCCCAAGGGGCCGTATTAAAAACTTTAAAATTTCATATGAACAATTTTAAGGATGGCAAGGAACGCGTGTTCATTAGCAACATTAAAGTTGCCGAAGGTGGTTTGGACTTACGACGCACATTAATTTCTGAAGGGGAGGTCTCCACTAATGGGATTCTATTCGATTCGGGTTCGGCCAATATCCAACCACAATCCATGGGGATCATTCGACAAATTTCCCAAGTTTTACAGGAAGAAAACGGAATGAACCTAATGATAATTGGACATACCGACGCCGATGGCCCTGAAGACACCAATTTAAGCTTGTCACAAAAGCGGGCTGCTGCGGTGAAGAACGCCCTGGTGGATGTTTATGGTATTGCAGACAGCCGTCTGCAAACCCAGGGCAAGGGAGAAAGCCAACCCATAGGGGATAATAATACTCCGGACGGCAAAGCCCAAAACAGGCGTGTCGTTTTCAAAAAAATATAACATTAAAACATATCCATCTTAAATAAAAAATATGAGAACACTTACCTTTATTTTTAGCTTTTGCCTTGTAACCACAATCACTTTCTCACAGGATTGTAGCAAATACTTCCCAATGGACGAAGGCACCAAATTCCAAATTACCAATTATGACAAGAAAGATAAAGTGTCTGGAGTAATGGATTATGTGGTAAAGGAGTTTAGTGGCAATACTGCTACCCTGTTCTACGAAATGCACGACGAAAAAGGCAAAATGATTTTGAGTTCGGAATATGGAGTCACTTGCACGAATGACGGGATCAAAGTGGATTTCAGCTCCATGATGTCGCCAGAGGTAATGGGACAATACGAGGATATGGAGGTGGAAATGACCGGTACCGATCTTTTATACCCCAATAATATCAGTACAGGACAGTCTCTACCCGATGCCGATGTATTGATGACGGTTAAGATGCCTCCCCTCAACATGAAAATGAATATGAATTTTTTCAACAGAAAAGTAATAGGCAGCGAATCCGTAACCACTCCGGCCGGAACTTTCGATTGCTATGTAATCACCTTTGATACCGAGGCTAAAATGGGCGTAAAGATGACGAATAGTAATAAGTTATGGCTCGCCGAGGGTTATGGCATGGTACAACAGGAAACCTATAATAAAAAGGGAGATATTATAGGCAGGAGTGTACTTACCGGTTTTGAAAAATGATAGGAAAATCTTTTGAAGGATTAATGATATGAATGCTCAGGCCAATCGAAATTTTAATATGTCCAAGGTCATCTTCCTACGCCATTGAGACTAGAGTTAGCTTATTCTTGTTCTCTTTTGGACCTAGGCGCTACCTTCAACCATGAAGAATGTGGACTGCTTCACATCTGCCCAAAGAAAATATAACAAAACAGGTTCGCCAAAAAGGTAAACCGGACATTGTCCTCTAAAACAGAAAAGCCAACCCAACTATTATTTGGAGGATGGGCCAATAGGCTTAACGTTGACCTTAGTATAAGATAACAATTTACAACACCTGAAATAAAGAAAAGGGTAACCTTTTAGTGAAAAGTCATCATTAAGTAAAGTAAAAAATTAAAAATCGAGAATAATGAAAACGCTAAAAACATTTATAATATTAGCCAGTTTAGTTAGCCTTACCTTCGCCAATGCACAGACCGATCCCAAACAAAAACCTGAGGCCACCAATAACTTTTTAGATCTACAGGCCAGGACCCTTGGTAACATCCTTGGTGATTCATTAACGGGCGGCAATGGCATGGTTACCGATTATCTGGACCTAGTGAACAAGAGTGATATGCCCGAGGCTGATAAACAAAATTTACGGGACGCCTATCACCGTTATTCCCAAGCTTTGGATGCCCAGGGCAAAGATTCCTTGTCGATAGCCTTGACCCAAAAGTTTATATCAAAAAACAATAAAGACAGTATAAAATAAAATACACGTGAACTTAATTTGTCCCTTGCCAGAAATTTAGGCGGAATGAGTAGGATCAAGGAAAAGAAAAGTCCTGGACTGAAAATGATTCAGATAAAAATTGAGCAAAAAAATAAGAAGGAAGAAGTTTTGGTTTTACCCAATTATTAACTACTCCTACACTTGAGTTTTGGCCGAAATAAGTTGTGCTTCGAACAGTATCCCAAAATGCTTCAATAGTCTTTGCTTCACCTCGGCCATATCCACTTCCTTTTGGCCAAGTTCCACATTTAAGGAAGTAACGGCCTTACCTTTAATGCCGCAGGGAATCATCAGATCAAAATAGCCCAGATCGGCATTCACGTTCAATGCAAAACCGTGCATGGTTACCCAACGGCTGGCACGTACGCCCATGGCACATATTTTTCGGGCAAATGGTGTACCCACATCCAACCAAACCCCTGTTTCTCCTTTGGATCGCTCCGCCTTAAGACCGTAGTCCGCCAGGGTCAAAATAACCATTTCCTCTAAAATCCTCAGGTATTTATGAATATCGGTAAAGAAATTATCGAGGTCCAAAATAGGATAACCAACAATCTGTCCCGGGCCATGATAGGTGATGTCCCCGCCACGGTTTATCTTGTAGAATTTTGCACCTTTTTCGGTAAGTACGTTTTCATCCACCAACAGGTTATCCATATCACCACTTTTTCCCAAAGTGTATACATGTGGATGCTCTACAAACAAAAAATGATTGGGCGTTTCCAATTGGGAACCCTCCCTCCTATTCCTTATTTTTAAGTCGATAATAGATTTGAACAGTTGCTCCTGGTAATCCCAAGTATCCTTGTAATCTTTACATCCCAAATCTTCTAAGAGAATCCTTTTGTTCATTTTGCAAAGATACAAACTCCGACCATAAACCAAACCTAAAACCCCTAGTTGGGATTGTTAAGGATGATCAAGGCGGCAATAACGCCAGGCACCCACCCGCAAAGAGTGAGCAGAAAAACGATAATAAAGGAACCGCACCCCTTGCCAATTACGGCCAAGGGTGGAAAAACAATGGCCAATATGACCCTAAAACAACCCATGCTTTTTTAAATTTTTATTTGGTGCTGTCCCTCATCGGGACAAGTGCACTAATAAGACTAAAAAACGGGCATTTTGTTACAAGAAAATGGGAATAATTTGGATACGCTATTTTGAAAACAATCAATTCCAGTTTTTGGATTGATAGATTAACGGAGAGTGCCTATATTTGCAGCCTTAATTTATAAGAATATGCAACTTTCGGAACAAGAAGTAATTAGAAGGGAAAAACTTGGCAAGTTAAGGGAAATGGGCATCGACCCCTACCCCGCCGCTCTATACCCAGTAGATAGCACTTCTAAAAAGGCCAAGGAGAATTATGAAGAAGGTAAAAAGGTTGTTCTTTCAGGAAGACTTATGTCCAGAAGAATCCAAGGTAAGGCTTCTTTTGCCGAACTACAGGATAGTGAAGGCCGTATACAGGTCTATTTTAACAGGGACGAAATTTGTACAGGAGAAGATAAAACCTTGTACAACGATGTTTATAAGAAATTGTTGGACATTGGTGATATCATTGGCATTGAAGGGGAGCTTTTCACCACTCAGGTTGGAGAGAAAACCGTAATGGTAAGGAATTTTACCTTACTAAGTAAATCCTTGCGCCCATTGCCGTTACCAAAGGTAGATGCAGAAGGTAAGGTTTATGATGAATTTAACGACCCCGAATTGCGCTATCGCCAGCGATATGTGGATTTGGTAGTAAACCCAAGCGTTAAGAAAAATTTTATAAAGCGTACCAAAATCACCAATAGTATGCGTCAGTTTTTTAACGATGCCGGCTATTTGGAGGTGGAGACCCCTATTCTTCAACCCATTCCTGGAGGTGCTGCGGCTCGTCCGTTTATGACGCACCACAACGCATTGAACATTCCTTTATATTTAAGGGTGGCCAATGAGCTATACCTAAAAAGGTTGATTGTTGGTGGCTTTGATGGCGTCTACGAATTTGCGAAGGATTTTAGAAACGAGGGCATGGATCGTACCCATAATCCTGAATTTACGGTCATGGAACTTTATGTGGCCTACAAGGATTACAATTGGATGATGGACATGACCGAAAAGCTTTTGGAAAAGGTAGCCGTTGACTCCAATGGTACTTCAAAAGTTACCGTGGGCAAAAATGAAATAGAATTTAAAGCCCCTTACCCTAGAGTGCCTATTTTGGAAGCTATTAAAATCCATACCGGTTTTGATGTTGCCGGGATGAACGAGGTGGAACTTAGGGAAGTTGCAAAAAAACTAAATATTGAAGCCGACGACAGCATGGGTGTGGGGAAACTTATCGATGAAATTTTCGGTGAAAAATGCGAACATCACTACATACAGCCTACCTTCATCACAGATTACCCCAAAGAAATGAGTCCTTTGTGCAAGGAACATAGGGACAATCCGGCATTAACCGAACGTTTTGAACTCATGGTAAATGGAAAGGAATTGGCCAATGCCTATTCCGAGCTGAACGATCCCATTGACCAGCGAGAAAGGTTTGAAGAGCAACTTCAACTATCTGAAAAAGGGGATGACGAGGCCATGTTCATTGATCAAGATTTCCTAAGGGCATTGGAGTATGGAATGCCCCCTACGAGTGGTATTGGTATTGGCATTGACCGCTTGGTTATGTTAATGACCAACAACGCTTCCATTCAGGAAGTTCTGTTCTTCCCTCAAATGAGACCGGAAAAGAAACAAGTTGATCTTAGCGAGGAAGAAAAAGAGATACTTGCCCTCTTAAAACCGGAAGGCAAATTAGCTTTGGATGACCTTAAGACCAAAGCGGGACTAAGCGGTAAAAAATGGGATAAATCCATGAAGGCCCTTTCCAAGCACGAGTTGATTAAGGTTGCCACCGAAGGAGACACTAAAGTGGTGCTTCTAAAAAAATAATTTCCAAGGAAACTAACAAAAACTTCCAATAATTTTTAGGCGATTCTATCCTTATGATAGAATCGCCTAAAAATATTGTACCCCATCATCATCATCATCATCATCATCATCATCATCATCATCATCTGCTGTTAGTGTAATTTTATGTTGTCAATGCCTTTGCAATTTCATACTTTTATAAGGGTAAGATTCTGATTTAAATTTAAATTTAGGTCGAATTACTTGGGGTATTGACAGAAATCATCCAAAAATGATAGGTATTTGATAGAGAATGGGTTTATTTCCTATATAATTGATGAAAATACCCCCGTTTTATCACCTAAAATAATTTCATTTTGCATGTCGGAGAGATTGAACTCTTAAAACAAGGTGAATATTGGTGAACTGATAAGAACATTTGTATTAGTTTGGGATAAAATAGTATTAGAAATAGACCTGATCTGAATTGCACCTAATTTTATTAAGCTTATTGTTATACTTTTTAGAGCATATAGCTGAAATCCTTACTGATACCCTACCTCAATTATGGACAAGAGGTACGGATTTGAAAACATTGATAAAGAACAACATTTTAAAATATTAACGTGAAAAAGAAAGTATCATTTGGCCTTCTATTTATCGGCATCATTATACTTGTTATTTCCGTTTGGAGCCTTCTTAAACCTTCGGATACGGTAGATTTTAGTGCGGATATAAAACCTATTCTGAACAAGAATTGTATTACCTGCCACGGTGGGGTTAAAAAAAGTGGTGGTTTTAGCCTATTATTTGAGGAGGAGGCTTTTGCCAATACCGAATCCGGAGTTCCTGCCATTATTCCTGGCAATGCGGCCAAAAGCCCTTTCATTCAGCGTATAAGGGAAGATGATCCGGAATTGCGCATGCCCTATAAAAAATCCAAACTTTCAAAAGAGGACATAGAACTATTGACCAAGTGGATTGATCAAGGTGCCAAATGGGGCAAACATTGGGCCTATACCTTACCGGAAAAAGTTGAAATTCCGGAAGCAACACAATCTGCCGGTATTTCTTCCAATGATTCTGAAGGGTTTATTAAAAATGAAATTGACCACTTTATTTTAAGAACCCTGAAAAATAATGAGCTGATACCAAGTCCGGCCGCAGAGCCTAATATAATTGCTAGAAGGCTGGCCATGGATATTACCGGACTCCCACCGGACAATTCCCTATTTAATGATTATACATCTGGCAAAATTACCTATGAAAATATGGTAGACGAGCTGTTGTCCCGAGAGGCATATGGTGAAAAATGGGCCAGTTGGTGGTTGGACCATGCCCGCTATGCGGACACCAAGGGCTATGAAAAAGATATGGGAAGATCTATGTGGCAGTATCGCGATTGGGTCATAAAAGCCCTAAACAACGATATGCCCTACGACCAATTTACCATTGAGCAATTGGCAGGCGACCTGTTGCCCAACCCATCTGCCGATCAACTTATAGCGACTGCTTTCCACAGAAACACAATGAACAATGACGAGGGAGGAACGGATGACGAGGAATTTAGGGTAGCCTCCCTAATTGATAGGGTGAACACTACCTTTGAAGTATGGCAGAGCACCACTATAGGATGTGTTCAATGCCACAGCCATACCTATGACCCCTTTAAAAATAGGGAATACTACAATCTAATGGCATTTTTCAACAATACCAGAGATGAGGACACATCGGAAGATGAGCCTAATTTGAAATTTTACAACGAGGAGCAACAGGAGGAAGTAGACAAGATATACCAATGGATTTCTAAAAACGAGAATAAGGAGGTTGCCAAAGACTATACCAATTTCTTACAATATTCTGAACCGATATACCATGCCCATTTGGCCAAGAATTATACCAACGGAAATTTGGCGGACACAAAATGGCTAGCCTTAAGGGACAATGGCTCCTGTTACCTCAATGATGTCTATACCCAAGGTGCCAATTATATGTACATGAAGTATTCCTCTGAAACAGATGGAACCAAAGTAACCATAAGAAGAGATAATGCGGAAGGAGAAATTTTGGCCCAATTTACAACGAACAAAACCGAGGACAGGGAAATTCATAAGTTCCCTTTCAAAAAAACTAACGACAAACTAAACCTATATATTGAGGCCAATAACGATAAGATTTCTCCGAAAAGTCCCACGAGTTTTATTTCGTGGTTTGCTTTTCTTCCAGAAATAAAGGCAAAGAAAAATTCGGCATATACCCAAATTGATGACAGTTTTATGAAACTGTTGAACACCATTACTCCCACACTACCTATTATGGTGGAAAACCCAGATTACCTAAAAAGAACCACACAGGTTTTTGAAAGGGGCAACTGGCTTATGAAAACGGATACTGTTCAACCCGCTACTCCACAAAGCCTGCATGCCTGGAACGATGCATGGTCAAAAAATAGGCTGGGGTTCTCCAAGTGGATCGTTAGCAAGGAAAATCCTTTAACCGCACGTACCTTGGTCAATAGAGTATGGCAGCAGATCTATGGCCGTGGTATAGTAGCCTCTTTGGAAGACATGGGATCGCAATCCGACCCACCATCCCATCCAGAATTATTGGACTGGTTGGCATTAAGGTTAATGAACGAGCATAATTGGAGCATTAAAGCCTTGGTAAAGGACATTGTAATGTCCGGCACTTACAGACAAAGTTCGAAGAACAATGCCAAATTATACAATTTAGATCCGGAAAACAGACTCTATGCACGTGGACCAAGAATACGCTTGGGGGCCGAACAAATTCGAGATCAGGCCTTGGCCGTATCCGGGCTTTTGAGTACAAAAATGTACGGCCCCAGTGTAATGCCACCACAACCGGAAGGTATATGGCAAACTGTATACAACGGTGGCAATTGGGTAGAAAGCCAAGGGGAAGACAAATACCGAAAGGCAGTATACACTTATTTAAAAAGAACCAGCCCCTACCCTTCCTTTCTGACTTTTGACGCAGGAAGTAGGGAAGTATCAACAGTGCGCAGGACGGTAACCAACACCCCTTTACAGGCCCTGGTTACCCTAAACGATCCTGTATATCTGGAAACTGCCTATCATTTGGCCAAAATTATGAGGCAGGGCAAGAATGTGGACTCGAGCATACGGACAGGATATAAAAAAGCTGTTTTGGCGGACCTTAGCGAGGAAAAATTGAGCGCTTTAAGGGAATTGTACAACGTTTCCCTTTCCGATTTTCAAGAAAAACCAAAGAATATTAAGGAATTTATTCCTTTTGAAACCGACACAGATGCCAATTTAGCAGCATTGACCGTAGTGGCCAATGCGATCATGAACCTGGATGAGTTTTTAACAAAATCGTAGTTATGAACAGTTTGGACCGATTAATAAAAGAAAAGTTACAACGGGAAATACAGGCCAAGACCCGCAGGCACTTCATTAAGGATTGTGTTGCCGGCATGGGCGGTTTGGCCCTAGGCTCATTTTTTATGTCCTGTAATTCCTTTCTGGGAAACAAGGACAACGCAAAGATCGCCTTAACCGAAAGGGACATCAACCCCTTGGCTTCCATGGCGCCTCCTTTCCCTGCCAAGGTAAAATCGGTTATTTACCTGCATATGGCCGGCGCTCCATCACAGTTGGAAATGTTCGATTATAAGCCTACACTACATAAACTGAACAATCAGGCCTGCCCCCAATCCCTATTGGAAGGGAAAAAATTCGCTTTTATTAGGGGAACACCTAAACTTTTGGGACCTCAGGCCGAATTTAAACAACATGGTGAATCCGGGAATTGGGTGTCCAACTTCCTGCCGCACTTTTCAAAAGTGGTAGATGAAGTTGCTTTTCTAAAAGCCGTAAACACAGATCAATTCAATCATGGGCCCGCCCAATTGTTCATGCATACGGGAAGCCCCAGATTGGGCAGACCAAGTATCGGGTCGTGGGTCACCTATGGTTTGGGATCCGAAAATCAAAATTTGCCAGGCTTTGTAGTACTTACCTCCGGAGGGAAAACACCAGATGCGGGAAAGAGTGTCTGGGGTAGTGGTTTCTTACCTTCAGTTTACCAAGGAGTCCAATGCAGATCCAAAGGAGATCCGGTACTTTATATAGATGACCCCAAAGGCATTACCCGGAATCTTAAAAAAAGCACCATAGATGCCATAAACAACATCAATAGGAAAGAATTCAATGAATATTCCGATCCCGAAATTTTAGCAAGGATCAATCAGTACGAAATGGCCTACCGCATGCAGACAGCAGTGCCAGAGGTCATGAACATAAACAATGAACCCGAACATATCAAGGAAATGTACGGAGTGCAACCAGGAAAGGAATCCTTCGCCAACAATTGCCTATTGGCTAGAAAACTAGTTGAAGACGGGGTACGTTTTGTTCAATTGTTCGATTGGGGATGGGATAGCCATGGCACAGGTCACGATACCGCAGTAGATCTAGGGCTTAGAAATAAATGCACCGAGATAGACAGACCCATGTCCGCCCTACTCCTAGATCTTAAACAAAGGGGATTACTGGATGAAACCTTGGTAGTCTGGGGAGGCGAATTCGGCCGGACCCCCATGCAGGAAAACAGGGAAGGACAGGAAATGGCCTATAAAGGCAGGGATCATCACGGAGATGCGTTTACCATGTGGATGGCCGGAGGAGGCATAAAAAAAGGTGCCAGTTGGGGTGTGACCGATGAGATAGGCTTTTCCGCCTTGGAGGGCCAGGTCTCCGTACACGATGTCCATGCCACCATGATGCACTTATTGGGCTTTGACCACGAACAATTTACTTTTGATTTTCAAGGAAGACCCTTCCGCCTTACGGATGTTGAAGGGCATGTAATACAGGAAATACTTGCCTAAAAGAACCAACCAAACCAACACAATGCGATTATTTATCATACTTTTTAAATCTTTACTCTTTTCCCTTGGCCAATTAGCAGTCCTATTTTATCAAAAAGATTGGGGAAACAAATTCACTTGGGATAACTTTTTAAAACCGCCTAACACCCAGGGTTATGACTGTGTGGAATTAGGGATGTTTTCTGGTCCTGCCATAAAGGAAGTCTTAAAAGAACGCCTAACATTGAACAAATAATTAATCGATGGAAGTTATTCAACAACTAATAGGACGTTTACATCCCGTTGTAGTGCATTTGCCGATAGGTTTCATAATTGCAGGATTACTTTTGCAATGGTATGATAGAAAGAACAATGAATGGTCCAAAATAATTGGTATCATATTTAAATGGGGATTTATTTTCGCAACCTTAGCGTGCATGAGCGGCTTCCTGCTGTATCAAAGCGAAGGTTATTCCTTTGACACCGTGAAATTTCATTTATGGATGGGCATTTTTACTGCCCTGTTTTGTTTGTTGATGTATCTGCGATTGGCTGAACCCTCAAATATCGAATTTATAAAGCGATTGCCCATTGTGCTTTTATCGCTCTCTCTATTTTTTCTAATATCATTTACCGGGCATCTAGGAGGTAATATCACCCACGGGTCCGATTACCTCATTGAGCCCCTACCTAACAATATAAAAACATTTTTGGGTATTGGTCCTGAAGTATACGAAATGCCTACTTTGGACGAAGATAATTGGGAAGAAGCCGTTCTCTATGCCGATCTGGTCCAGCCCATTTTGAACACTAGATGTGTCAGCTGCCACAATTCCAAAAAGGAAAAAGGCGAATTACAATTAGAGGAGGAAAATGGGATTCTGAAAGGCGGGGAAGACGGAGAAGTAATAGAGCCTAACGACCCTGATAATAGCGCCCTATATGCCAGATTAATTTTGCCCTTGGAACATGAAGACCACATGCCCCCAAAAGATAAGACCCAGCCCTCAATAGAAGAAATTGAAATTATTAAGACATGGATAGCCAATAAGAATTCTTTTGATAAGACCATAGGGGAACTAGGCCTAAAAAAGGAATTGTTCTATGCGTTTTTCCCTAAGAAAAAAGATGATACCTATCCTGATGTAGAGGTTGCGGAAATTCCAAAAGATACTATCTCTGCCATAAAGAAAAAAGGTTTCCATATAGAACAAGTAAGTGAAAACAGTAATTTTATACGGGTGTCCTGTATCAATAAACCCACTTTTACGGATAAGGATTTTAATCTGCTGTCCTCTGTAAAAAATCAGATCGTATACCTAGATCTTGGAGAAACGCAGATTACGGATGGCATTTTTGAAAAATTAAGTACTCTGCCCCACCTCACGGTATTAAAAATGGACAATACCAGAATAACGGGTAAAAACATTGAAACCTTGGAAAAGCTTGAGTACCTAAAAAACCTGAATCTTGTGGGGACAAATTTTGAAGAGGTACATCTAGACCATTTAAAAAGGTTCAAAAAATTACAGATAGTTTATTTACTCAACACCCCTATTAAAAAAACGTATCAAACGGACAAGCCAAAAGAAGGTGAAGTGTTTTTTGATTATGGAGGTTATGAATTGCCCAAAATAGCTACCGATTCCATTATTTATTGATTTGTCAATCAACTTGTTGTTTTCACCGTTTAAACCCCTGATTACAACGAAATATTGAAACAACAATAACATTAGGACGTTAATACTATTAGGATCCCAAATCTTAATGGTATGAAAAAAAAATACTCGCTTATTTTAATGTTAATGTTAGTGGTTTCCTGTACCAAGGATGAAAAGACCGATGGCATGGATCCCGAGCTTGAAAGAAATTTAACCGCTTGTTTTACCGTAAACAAGGATACCTTAACCCTCGGAGAATCCTTACACTTGACCAGTTGCTCCAAAGATGCTGTAATTTATTCCTATAATTTTGGCAATAATGAAATCAGTAATCAGGAAAGCCCTTCTATAATCTTTAAGGAAGGAGGTAATTTTACCATAACCCTTGTAACCTATGACGACCAAAGAAATAGTGAAACCTTTAGCCATACCGTTTTTGTAGAGACCCCGGTGGAATCTTATTACCACTTCCCAGATATTTCACTCGGATTAAATGGTCTACCTATAGGTATAGGCATAAATCCTCAGAACGGTAATATTTACTATTTAGAGAAATCCGAAGACCTGGTAGGCCTTACTATACCTAAATTCTATTACAAAGAACTAAATAGCAATTTAATACCTACTTCCAATTACATTGCAGATATGCAATTTAATTCTGGACATGGCTTTGTAAATTTTCAGGACAATGGAAATAAGAACATCCATTTTTCCCGAACACTGCCAGAATTATACGGATCTCAAGAAATTACCCTAAAGAGCACCTGGCTATTAATGTCCACTGTAAATTCTGCCACCAAATACCTTTATGGATACTTGAAAGAAGATGTGAATTCTATATTTTATGGAACACAAAAGGATAACGGGATTTATAAGGCCGTAATTGAAAAAAGAAATGCCAATGGTGACGCCTTTAATGTTCAATTTAAAACTATAGGGTCTAATAATGCCATGCTGGCCGATATGATAAAGACTGAAAATGGCTATGTGGCATTTGGAGGAACGTTCGACAAGAATATTACAGCTCCAAATATCACAAACTATAATCCAACACTTATCTTCCTTGACACCAATCTAGCAGTAACCAAAACAGTGGTATATGGCCATACTGTGTTGGACACGCATATCACTGAAGCCAACCATTTAAATGGGGCCTACCACATAATACAATTGTCAAATGGAAATTTAGCTACTTATGGCAATGGAGAACTTACTGTTTCCAAGCCGGATGGTGGGCTTATCGTCTCCCATTATTTTAGTATCAATAATGACATCCAAGCCATGATTTCTTTGGAAGACACCTTTATAATCTCAACAGGGGATGGCTATTTGCGCAAATATGACTCCTACGAAACAGAGATTGGAAAGCTGAAGTACAATGGAAATTTTATACCGGATCTATTGGAAATAAATAATAATCTATTCTTTGTTGCTGGATACCGAACCACGGATACGATCATCAACTTGGGAGATCTATCCGTTGTTAAAATTTTATTTGGCGCAGTGGATAAAGACCTAAATTTGATATCCTTGGAGTCGGTTTTTAATTAATTGGAATCATTGTGAAAAAACCTTAAGTGACTTTTTGCTTTTGATTTTTATAACTGCGGGAAATAGCCTAGTTTAGAAGACCATAAACCTCCCGTATGGATTTAAGCAAAAAATTGGGACTAATATTCGGCCCACTATTCTTTTTTATTCTTTTAAACCTACCCACTACCCTGGTTTCCGAAAAAGGGGATGCCGTAATAGCCGTTGCGGTTTGGATGGTAATTTGGTGGATAACGGAGGCCGTTTCCATCTCAGTGGCCGCACTGTTGCCTCTAATTCTATTCCCCTTACTTAAGATTATGCCGATTGGCGACGTTGGTGCCAATTATGGAAGCCCAATCATCTTTCTGTTTTTTGGCGGCTTTGTCATGGCACTTGCCTTGGAAAAAGTGAATTTACATAAACGTATTGCCCTTAACATTATAAAAATTACTGGAACAACTCCGAACAAAGTAATCCTAGGATTTATGATTGCCACGGCGGCCTTGAGCATGTGGATCAGCAATACGGCTAGCACGGTTGTTATGCTCCCGATTGCCATGTCCGTTATTGGATTATTGGTAAATGATGCCGATGGTTTCACCAAAGATGATCGCAATTTTGCACTAAACGTTATGTTGGGGATTGCTTTCTCTGCCAATGCTGGCGGTATAGCCACTGTTATAGGCACCCCACCGAATTCAATTTTAATTGGTTTGCTGGAAAACGAATACAACATTGAAATCTCCTTTCTTAAATGGATGGTTATTGGATTACCATTTTCCATTGTCATGGTAACCATTAGCTATCTGGTTCTTGTAAAATGGTTATTTCCCAATAAACAATTGAAATTTACGGGCTCCAAACAGATTATTCAGGAAGAATTAATAAAGTTGGGCCCTACCAGTGGGAAAGAGAAAATGGTACTCGTAATCTTCGGTATTACTGTTTTCCTATGGATTTTCAGGACGCTCATAAATGGAATATTTCCTCTTTTAGGCTTATCGGATACCATAATTAGCATGGTGGCCGCAATTGCGCTGTTCGCGATTCCCTTTAACCTTAAAAAGGGTGACTTTATAATTGGTTGGAACGATACCGAAAAATTGGCCTGGGGAATATTAATATTATTTGGCGGAGGACTGGCCTTGGCCGAAGGAATGTCTACCAGCGGCATAGTAGATATGGTGGCAAACACAATTTCCACCAGCGATATCAGTATATTTTTTACGGTAGCCCTATTAATAACATTAATGCTCTTCATGACAGAATTGATGAGCAATGTTGCCTTGGTCGCAGTTCTGGCCCCAGTGGTTGCAGGAATAGCGATAGGGCTTGGAGTTCCTATACTTTATTTGTTGATTCCGGTTACCATGGCTAGTAGCTGTGCGTTTATGTTGCCCATGGCAACCCCTCCCAATGCCATAGTTTTTGCAAGTGGTTATATAAAAGTATATCAAATGGCAAGGGTAGGAATAATTCTTAACCTAATCTCAGTAGTTCTCTTGATCTTGTTGTTCCAATTTGTAATTCCCCTACTCTTCTAATTTATAAGTTGGATAAAAAATACATGCAGGTAATGGTCTAACAAAAGTAGAGCCTTTGCTCTCACAAAGGCTCTATTCTTGCCTGGTTCAAATAATCTATAAAAAGAAATTCTCTATTTATATAGACTTTTAAAAAGTAAAAATGTTACACATTATTTGTAGAAATTTCTTCTTTTCCCCTAAATATTCAAAAATCAACCCTCTAAGATTCACAAAGGCATGCAATTCCGTTAATAATATTGTAATAGGGCAATAATGCCAATCCACTTCCAAAATCTAAATAATTTTAAGTTCTTTGAAAGGATTCATGAATTCATCAAAAAAGAGTGAAATATGTTTAAAAGTATACTCGCGAAAGCGTTATTTGCATTTTTGTTAATAGGAAGCTTCCATACTACAGAAGCTCAAATATTTAAAAAGAAGGAAAAAAAATCTGAAGAAACAGATGCCAAAGAAAAATCCAAAAAAGGAAAAATAGAATCCTATGAAAATGTAATTACTAAAGAAGCAAAAACGGATAAAGGCCTTTTTGATGTCCATGTGGTAGACGATAATCATTATTACGAAATACCGGACTCCTTATTCAACAAGGAAATGCTGATGGTAAGCCGAATTTCCAAAACCGCCACCGGTATTGGATTTGGAGGAGGAAAAATAAACACCAAGGTACTTAGATGGGAGAAGTTGCCAAAAAAGGTTTTACTAAGGGTAGTGAGTTACGATATTGTTGCCGCAGATTCGCTTCCGGTAAGTGAAGCCGTGCTAAATTCCAATTTTGAACCCGTCCTATACAC
The DNA here is from genome assembly GCF_023015865.1 of Arenibacter sp. F26102. Lineage (GTDB taxonomy): Bacteria > Bacteroidota > Bacteroidia > Flavobacteriales > Flavobacteriaceae > Arenibacter. Next base: position 27,554 of record NZ_JALKBC010000020.1, read on the forward strand.
ATTTGATATCAAGGCGTTTAAAAAAGATAGCTTAAAGCCAGCAACGGTTATCCAAGTCAATGATCTTTTTGAAAAAGATGTAAATGCTCTTGGAATGCCTGAATATTATAGGAAGGAATATAAGGTTTCACGTCTGGATGAATCCAGAAGTTACATAAACACTCTTAAAAGTTACCCCCTAAATATAGAAGCAAGACACGTAAAGACCTACGTGGCCAGCAATGCTCCCTCCAATGAAAGTTTGGGATCTATTTCCATTGAAATTAATAATTCCATGATATTGCTGCCAGAAGAACCTATGAAACGCCGTTATTTTGACAAACGTGTTGGTTGGTTTGCCCGTGGCCAGGTAGATTATGGTTTGAATACCCAAGAAAGTAAGACTGTCCGTTTTCTTGACCGTTGGCGACTTGAAGTGAAGGACGAGGATATTGAAAAATTCAAAAATGGAGAACTTGTAGAACCCAAAAAGCCAATTGTTTATTATGTGGATAGGGCTACACCAAAAAGCTGGGTTCCCTTTATAAAGCAAGGAATTGAAGATTGGCAAGTAGCTTTTGAAGCAGCAGGCTTTAAAAATGCCATTTTGGCCAAAGACCCTCCATCTGTTGAGGAGGACCCCGAATGGTCACCTGAGGATGTGCGCTATTCGGTAGTTCGTTATTTGGCATCACCAATTCCGAATGCCAACGGACCTCATGTTAGTGACCCTAGAACCGGTGAAATATTGGAATCCGATATCAACTGGTACCACAACGTTATGACCTTGTTGAGAAATTGGTTTTTTGTGCAAACGGCTGCCATCAATCCTGAGGCCAGGGGAGTTGCCTTTAAGGAAGAGGTAATGGGCCGCTTAATTAGATTTGTATCTTCGCATGAAGTTGGTCACACCCTTGGCTTGCCTCACAATATGGGCAGTAGTGTGGCTTATCCAGTAGATTCGCTCCGTTCAGCTTCCTTCACCAAAAAATTTGGTACGGCACCATCCATCATGGATTACGCCAGATTTAACTACATAGCCCAACCAGAAGACGACGGTGTTGCCCTAATGCCAGATATTGGGATATACGACAAATACGCCATTAGCTGGGGTTATCGTCCCATATTGGACAAATCCGATAAAGAAGAAAAAACAACCTTGGATAGTTGGATTTTAAAGCATTCAGGAGATCCACTATACCGATTTGGACATCAGCAGACAGGAGATGTAGTTGATCCAAGTTCCCAGACTGAAGATTTGGGAGACGATGCCATTAAAGCCAGTGCCTACGGTATTGAAAATTTAAAAAGAATTACCCCAAAGCTCATAGAATGGACCGCAGAAAAAGGTAAGGAATACGATGATTTAAACACCTTATATGGTCAAGTAATCTCTCAATTCAACCGTTATATGGGCCATGTTAGCAATAACATTGGCGGGGTATATGAACTCTATAAAACCTACGACCAAGAAGGGGCCGTTTATACCCCTGTAGATAAGGAGCACCAAAAAAATTGCTTGCTTTTTGTCCAGGAGCAATTATTCCAAACGCCCGAATGGCTAATTGTCCCAGACATTTTTAATAAAATTGAATATTCAGGTTCTTTGGAGCGAATAAGAAGCCTACAGGTTAAAACCTTGGACAATATTTTGGGTTTAGGCAAACTGGCTAGATTAATCGAGAATGAAACTGCCAACGGTAAGGACGCCTATTCCATATTGGAAATGATGACCGACCTAAGAAAAGGCCTATGGTCTGAAACGCGGAATGGGAATAAAATTGACACCTATAGAAGAAACCTTCAAAAGGCGCATATTGAAAGATTGGCCTACTTGATGACCGCTGAAAACGAAACTCAAAAAGGAAATTCAGGTGGATACCGCAAATCCACCCCAATTAACACCGGCCAATCCGATATAAGATCGATTGCAAGAGCGGAATTGAATATACTTAGAAAGGATTTAAAAAATGCTATTTCGAGAACAACCGATACAATGAGTAAATATCACTTACAGGATGCTGTGGAACGCATAAATATAATACTAGATCCAAACAGTTAAATTGATCATTACTTAAATAGGCTACCTAAAATTGTATAATGGTCATATTGAATGAATTGAACAGGGCTACTTATTTCAGGTAGCCCTATTTTATGTCCCATAATTAAGATTTTTCCGTTGAATGGATGCCTTTTATCGATAAAACGCAAATTTTAACATAATTTATTTCTTGGCATTTATTATTTTTTCTACTTTGAGGCATTGTTTAACACCCCCCTTATCTATGTCCTATAAAATTAAAAGCTTATTGTATTTTGTCACTTTTGTAGCATCGGCTGTTTTGTACTACGCAATGGAGCCAGAATTTGAAAATGAAAACAATCGTGATTCTGCCGAAATTAATCAACTAAAATCCAATAATCTGGATATAGACTCTAAAGTAGCAAAACTGGACAAAATACTTGAATAAAACGATATCCACATTTATTTCAAAATTTCTACCACAGTAAATTGGACTTTTACAACAATTTTGGATGCGTTTCACAACATTGGCCAAATTCGAGGTCATAGATTATTTATCTTAGAGGTATAATTAAAACCCCAAACCTATGTCCTACAAAATAAAAAGTCTATTATATTTTATATGTTTTTTAGTATCAGCTCTGGTTTACAATAATCTATCCAATGATACTACAACAGAAAACGAAATAATCTCAATTGAAAAATCTAAAGTCAATATTGAAGCCTTGGCTAACAACTCAGGGAATCAATTCTTGAATATACAATAACAACGATCCAATAATTCATTTTGAAAAAGGGTGTAAACTTAGGTTTATGCCCTTTTTTATTGGTAAATACACGTATCACTGGTAATTTGGGTTTAGATAATTTCTCTGACTATATTAAATATACTCACCCATATCCATAGGCCAGCATCTGTTAAAATTACGCTAAATCAATAATTCTCTTTAAACTAATCTGTCATTGTATTGTCCTAAATACAAAACAGTAAATAATAAACAGATGAAAAAATTAATTGTATTAGTTGTATTAATGGCCGGTATAACCACCATGGCACAAAAACCAGAGCGAGAAAGAGGTAGTAGGGGCGATATGAAAGACATGACCCCGGAACAAATCGCCACTCTACAAACGAAGCGGATGACCTTGGCCCTGGACCTTACCGATGCCCAACAAAAACAAATTCAGAGTATAAACTTGGATAATGCCAAGAACCGTGCAGAGAAAATGCAGGAAATGAAAGCTAAAAGGGAAAGCGGCGAGGCTAAAAAGTTAACTTCGGAAGAGCGTTATGCCATGAAAACGGCCATGTTGGACCGTCAGATTGCACAAAAGGAAAAGATGAAAAAAATACTGAATAATGAACAGTATGAAAAATGGGAGAAAATGAAAGGAGAAGGACATAGAAGAGGTAAAGGAATGCAACGCCACAAAGAAAGAACTGACGATAAATAAAAACCTCCCCTTATTAATCAGGAAGGCTAAATGGACAAATTGATGTCTATTTAGCCTTCTTAATTTTATTATTGTAGATCTTTTGCAATTTTGGAAAGCGCCGCAATGGTCTCATCCAAATCCTGATAACTCAGGGCATCGTTCAAAAAGTAGCTTTCAAATGCACTCGGCGGTAGGTATATTCCTTGGCTAAGCATCCCGTGGAAATATTTCTTAAAAATGGCATTGTTACCTTTAGCCGAAGATTCAAAATCTGTCACCGGTTCGTCCGTGAAATGAATGGAAATCATGGAACCGAACCTGTTCATCTGAAAAGGAACCTTGTTATCCGTCAATACTTTTGCCAAGCCCTCTCCCAAGTACTTGGTCTTATCTGCCAAACTCCTGAAAATTTCCGGATTATTGTTCAACTCGGTCAGCATTGCCAAACCGGCACTCATGGCCAAGGGATTTCCACTCAGTGTTCCTGCTTGGTAAACCGGTCCATCCGGAGCTAAATACCCCATAATCTCGTCTCTTGCTGCAAAAGCACCAACAGGCAAGCCCCCGCCAATTACTTTTCCAAAAGTTACTATATCCGCTTTTATTCCCAACACTTCTTGGGCGCCACCCTTTGCCAATCTGAATCCGGTCATCACCTCATCAAAAATCAATAATATATCCTCTTGGTCGCAAAGTTCACGAAGTCCCTTAATAAAACTTTCTTCAGGAATAATGCAGCCCATATTTCCTGCTACAGGCTCAATTATAATGGCCGCAATTTCTCTTTTGTTGGCCGCAGCCAAGGCCTTTACACTTTCTAGATTGTTATAGTCTGCCAAAAGGGTATCCTTGGCCGTACCTTGGGTAACTCCTGGACTGTTGGGACTACCAAAAGTAACAGCTCCACTACCGGCCTGAATTAAAAATGAATCGGAATGACCGTGGTAACATCCCGCAAATTTTATTATTTTATCCTTACCAGTAAATCCCCTGGCCAAACGAACGGCACTCATACAGGCTTCGGTTCCACTATTCACAAAACGTATCTTATCAATATTGGGCACCATTGAAACCGCCAATTTTGCCAGCTGTGTCTCTATTTCAGTAGGCATTCCAAACGAGGTACCCTTTTTTGCCTTCTCAATAACCGCATTGATGACAGGTTCATGGGCATGCCCCAAAATTAAAGGCCCCCATGAAGCTATATAATCGATCAATCGGTTGCCATCCTCATCGTACAAATAAGCCCCTTTGGCCTCTTTCACAAATATAGGATTACCACCAACGGCCTTAAAAGCCCTTACGGGAGAATTCACCCCGCCAGGAATATAACGCTGTGCTTCAGCAAATAAAGCACTGCTTCTTCTATAAATCATAAATTATCTAATTTTTTCGGATTTTACGGTCAATTTTTGGCCCTCTGCCAAATTACTGTTCGTCATATTATTCAACTTCATCAATTCCGGAATGGAGACAAAATACCGTTTGGAAATAGAATATAGGGTATCTCCCCTTTGCACCACATGAATCTTGTAATCGTACTGCTTTGGCTCCCTTTTGACAATTGCTCCCGACCCAACAACTTTCCTGTCATATTTGTCCAATTCATAGCGCTCTATAAGAGCGATCAACTTATGTGGATATTTACGGTCCGTTGCATAACCAGCCTCCCTTAAACCATAGGCCCAACCCTTATAATCATCATGTTCCAAATCGAATAAAAAGGCATAACGTGCCCGAGAGGACAAAAATACACTGTGGTCCCTGAAAGAATACATGGGATGATTATATTTCCTAAAACATTCCCCTTTTGCATCATCATCATGAAAATCATAATCCCCTTCCCAATCTGTATGACATTTAATACCAAAATGATTATTGGTCTTGGCTCCCAGCACCCCTCTGCCCGCACCACTTTCCAAAATACCCTGGGCCAAGGTTATACTGGCCGGGATGCCATATGCCTTCATTTCAAATTGGGCAATTTCAGCAAAGGTTTCTATATATTCCTCCGTGGAGTTTACTGTAAATTTCACAAAATTGCCATTGTCCTCCGGTAAGGCATAAGCCGCTTCATTTTTGGACTCGTTCAATGGTTTGGACACGGCCTTGGGCGAGGCGGTAGTAGTCCTAACATTAGGTTTTTTAGCATAGGTAGTTTTCTTTTTAACACCACAGCTAACTAGAAACATACCCAAAAACATTGTTATCGCTATTCTTTTTATCATACTTTTATTAATGGAAGATTCTTCTTTTTTAACACTAAATTCATCCCAGCAACTCCCTGTAAACCACCACTGTGTATCGCTAAAATTTTGGTTCCAGGTTTAAAATAATCGTTCTTGACCAAATCTAAAATACCAAATAGTAATTTTCCTGTATAAACGGGATCAGTTGGTATATTGGTCTTTTCCTTAAAATAATTAATAAATATTAAAAGCTCTTCTGAAACCTTTGCATAACCCCCAAAATGATAATCAGTATTGATTTCCCAGTTTTCTTTGGCCGTAAAATTACGAATATCTTTTTTTAGAAAATCACCTTTTAAGGATGGAAACCCTATAATTCTCTGATAGTTAAATGAAGAATTGATTATTCCGGCCAAGGTCCCACCTGTTCCAACACTCGAGCATATAACGTTAAAACCCTTATCTTCCTGGGTCAATATTTCCTCGCAACCTTTAACGGCCAACAAATTTGTCCCCCCTTCAGGTATCAAATAATACTGCCCAAATTCCTTTTCCAATACCTCTAAAAAGGACCTATCCGCCTTTTCCCTATAGGCTGTTCTTGAAACAAATTTAAAATTCATCCCATGCTCATGGGCCTGGGCCAGAGTAGGGTTATGCATCCAATTCCGACTGAGCTCTTCACCCCTAATTACCCCAATGGTTCTTATGCCGTATAATTTTCCGGCATAGGCCGTAGCAGCAATATGATTGGAATAAGCACCTCCAAAAGTAAGAATGGTGTCCAAACCCCTTTGTTTTGCCTCTAATATATTGTACTTAAGTTTTCGGTACTTATTACCAGAGATAAACGGATGGATCAGGTCTTCTCTTTTAACTGATAGAGCGACTTGTTTTTCACTTAAAATAGGAAGATCTACTTTTTGATTTATTCCCTGCACGTTGAAGGCTTTTCGCGCCAAAGATATTTAATAAAGCTATACGGCCTTCTCTCTTGTAGATAATATAAATTGGTTTCATTGTCATAGGCCTCACGTTCAAAACTTATATTTTGGTATGCTCTATAGGCATCAAAATAAATGAGAAACCGAATAAGGCCCTCCAATAAATACAAGCAATAAAAAGGGACTATCAATAATTCCCGTTGTTGCCTCAAATGTATTCTTTCGTGATTAAGCAGCGTAGCGTCCCTTTTTAAAGAAGAGTTCTTTAAAATAATGAACGGCCAGAGAGATAGTCCAACGTAGTTCTTGTAAAATAAATGTTTAAATACTACTATCATTTATTCGGATAAATAACGCGCTTATCAAATATAAGGGGGTATGATCAAAAATATTTTCCACAATCGGCTTACTACGAACAAAATAGGTTAAAATGCAAAAAGTATGCTAAACTCTGTTAAAATAAGCACCCCAAGCTTCTCTCCTTAAATAAATTGGTATAAATCCCATAAATTTACATCAATGAAAAAATTTATACCATTGGAGGAAGGGGATTTTTACTTTTCGGAGGAGGGATACAAAGTTTTCACAAAACAATATCATCTAAAAAGGGGGTATTGTTGTGAAAGTGGCTGCAGACATTGTCCTTTTGGCTACAATCAAAAAACGAATGCACAGCGCCACAGCTAAGGTCTTCGGCATGATTTTTGCGAATATTTAATTGGAATATGATGAGTACTAATTCAAATAAAATAGCTATGAAAAAAATTAGATTTTTAGTCGTCCCGATTTTGGTGTTGCTTTTTGCAAGTTCCTGCACTTCGGTACGCGTATTATCAGATTATGATAAAGAAGCAAATTTTAATTCATTTAAAACCTATGCTTTTTACAAGACTGGTATAGACAAGGCCCAAATATCGGATTTGGATAAAAAAAGAATATTACATGCCATAGATGATGAGATGAGCTCTCGAGGTTTTGTGAAATCCGAAGATCCTGATATTTTATTGAGCATATTTACCAAGGAGAAACAACAGGTAGATGTGTACAACAACTATTGGGGCGCTGGCTACTATGGCTGGGGCTGGTCTCCTTTTTACTGGGGATTTCCCTATTACGGCGGAAACAATGTTAGCACAAGGACCGAAGGCTCTTTGTACATAGATATCATCGACGCCAAAAACAAGGAATTGGTCTGGCAGGGACGGGGCATTGGAACCTTGAACAACATTCGAAATATAGAGAAGAAAGAAGCAAGGATAAAAGAGTTTGTTTCTGAAATTTTAGAAGCCTATCCTCCAGGGACAGCTGTAAACTAGATATAACTCCCTTATCAAATCTATTGGCCAAAAAATAATTAAGTGGCGTTAGAGCAATATATTGGATTAGACCCCCCTTGATTCCCTTCCCCTTTTTTGGAAGGGAATTTTTTTATTGGTAGCTACAGAAAACCAAGCTATGTTAATAAAAGCAACGCCTTTAATCCACATTCCTCCGCCACCGAGATAGATAAATAGCCACACAATAATATAACATCCTTCTTGGGGGAGATGAGGGCATTTTGTACCTTTAAAAGGATTAAAAGCCGTTGTATGTCCTACGAAAGCAACTACATATTGGATAAGCTTCCCAAGCATTTGAAGCAGTATATAAAACCTCAAAATTATGAGGAATACTCTCCGATTGATCAGGCGGTGTGGCGCTATGTAATGCGCAAAAATGTGGACTATTTAAGCAAGGTTGCCCATAAAAGCTATCTAGAGGGGCTAAAAAAAACAGGCATTTCCATAGATCATATTCCCAATATGTACGGTATGAACCGAATTTTGAAGGAAATAGGGTGGGCTGCCGTAGCTGTAGATGGCTTTATTCCCCCATCGGCCTTTATGGAATTCCAAGCCTACAATGTCTTGGTCATAGCCTCGGACATACGGCAATTGGAACATATTGAATATACACCCGCACCAGATATAATACATGAAGGGGCCGGTCACGCTCCCATCATTGCCAATCCCGAATACGCGGAATACCTAAGGCGTTTTGGGGAAATTGGATCCAAAGCCATTTCCAGTGCCAAGGATTATGAACTTTATGAAGCCGTAAGGCATTTATCCATTATAAAGGAAGCCGAGGGCACCCCGCAAGCTGATATAGATAAGGCTCAAAAGAGAATTGAGGTCTTACAGGAGAATATGGGGGAGCCAAGTGAAATGGCCCTAATAAGGAACCTTCATTGGTGGACCGTTGAATATGGCCTAATCGGCACTCTGGACGAACCTAAAATATACGGGGCAGGTCTACTTTCTTCCATTGGGGAAAGTGCCTGGTGCATGACGGACAAGGTTAAAAAAATACCCTATTCCATTGAAGCCGCACGAACTTCCTTTGACATTACACAGCCACAGCCCCAACTTTTTGTTACTCCGGACTTTGCCTACCTCAGCCAAGTTTTGGAGGAATTTGCCAATACCATGTCCCTGAGAAAAGGTGGATTAAGTGGTTTGGAAAAACTTATAAACTCTAAAGAATTGGGGACCGTGGAACTAAGTACCGGCCTACAAATATCAGGTATTTTCGATAGTGTGATCGCCCATGAAGAAAAACCAGTCTATTTACTAACCAGTGGAAATACTGCCCTTGCCTATCGAGAAAAGGAATTGATCGGACATGGAACCATACAGCACCCCAATGGGTTTGGATCGCCAATAGGAAAATTAAAGGGAATAAATTTAGCCATTGAGGATATGAGTCCCCGTGACCTAAAAGCCTATAATATTTATGAAGGTGAAGTTGTATCCCTTGAATTTATTGGCGATATAAAAGTTTCCGGCGAAATTATTACAGGTACTAGAAACCTAAAAGGAGAAATAATACTGATCACATTTGCCAATTGCACCGTTACCCATAATGAAAAAATACTCTTTCGCCCCAGTATGGGACTATACCATATGGCGGTTGGAGAAAATATCGTTTCCGTTTTCAATGGTCCTGCGGATTTAAAGAGTTTTGATTTGGTGACCCATAAAGTTACGGACACCACTATAAAATCGGCCAAAACTCAAAAAAGGAAAAAATTAGAGCAGTTGTACAAGCAAGTAAGGGAATTTAGGGAAGGTAAAAATGTAACTATATCCAGAAACAAGGTTTTTCAGGAAATAAAAACCAATCACCCAGAAGATTGGCTACTTGCTGTTGAACTTTACGAATTGGCAAAAAACAATGGGGATGAAAATTTTGCCAAAGACTTAAAATTATACCTGGAAACCCTTAAACAACATAAACCGCAATTAGGACATCTTATAGACGATGGCCTAGGTTTGGTAGATATAAGCCTGGTATCCTAGCCTGCGTCATATTTACAAATGGATTCCCTATATTTATGGCACTACCTTTAAAAGACCTGAAATGAAATTATTGTCTTATTACGTTTGTTCTTTTTTAATGCTATCTATGTCCATTGTAAAATCCCAAACCATTTATGACGAAAGTAAAGTCCCCACTTTTGAAGTGCCGGATCCCTTGGTGGCCTTTAATGGTGAAAAAATAAACTCCGTTCGGAAATGGGAAAAAGTAAGAAGACCGGAGCTACTCAAATTTTTTGAAAACAACGTATACGGAAAGCTGCCAAAAGACCTAAAGATAGATTCTTATACCATTTTGGAACAGGACAACAATGCGCTCAACGGAAAAGCCAAACGCAAGCAGGTAGAACTTACTTTTAAGAATAACGACAAAATATTGAGCTTTACCATTTTACTATATCTTCCAAAGAATTTGGACAAAGCACCCGTATTTTTGGGCTATAATTTTTATGGCAACCATACCATCACTGAGGACAAATCGGTCTTAATCTCATCTGCCTGGGCCAATAATAATGAGGACTTTGGTATTGAAAACCATACGTTGACAGAGGAATCACGAGGCATAAGAACGCATCGCTGGGCAGTGGAAAAAATATTGGATGCCGGGTATGGATTGGCAACCATTTATTACGGTGAGGTTGACCCAGATAAAAATGATTTTTCTGACGGAGCCCACAAACTATTGTATCAACAAACCCAAACTCAACCAAAACCGGATGAATGGGGCAGTATTGCAGCATGGAGTTGGGGTATGGTAAGGGCGCTGGATTATTTTGAAAAAGATCCAGATATTGATGCCACGAAGGTCATATCCTTTGGCCATTCACGATTGGGAAAAACATCACTTTGGGCAGGGGCAACAGATGTAAGATTCGCCGGGGTAATTTCCAACAACTCCGGATGTGGGGGTGCCGCCCTTTCCAAGCGAAAATTTGGAGAGACCTTAGGGGTCATAAACGATAGGTTCCCACACTGGTTTTGCGATAATTTCAATCAATATAGCGATAATGAAGAAGCCTTACCAGTAGACCAGCACCAATTATTGGCCCTTATTGCGCCAAGACCACTTTATGTAGCTAGTGCCCAAGAGGATGAATGGGCCGACCCCAAGGGCGAGTTCCTTTCCTCTTATTATGCATCATCGGTCTATGAATTATACGGCAAGAAAGGAATAGCGACCAAAGTAATGCCCAAGGTAAATGAGCCCATCCAAAACACGGTAGCCTATCACATTAGGACCGGCAAACACGATGTTACCGAATACGATTGGGAAAATTATATTAAATGGGCAAACGCCTTTGTGAAATAATGGAAGAATTAGTTTAATTAAGGGACGTTTAATCCAACAACCTTAGCTCATCTAAATTTTCGATATTGCTATCTCCATAAACCAGTGTCCACCCCATGGAATTGGTAAGCATCAGGAATTTGGAAAGCTCACTTAAGAGCCGGTTCTCCGCATTGGATTTCAAGGTAGAGGCCTCTATTTTCTTCATTAGGGACGCATTAACATTGCGCTTAATTTTGTTGTAGTCTTCAGCATTGAATTGGTTTAGATAATCCGAAGTAACATCGTAATACTCAAAATCTGGGTTTATTTTAATTTCCGGATCAGGTATATCAATTATTCGCAGCGTCTTGGTAGCCTCGTCTATTTCAAATTTTATCAAACTTAAATCGTACCCCACCGTTACCTCAGCATTTACTACTACCAAAGCCTTTTTATTGGCAGTTATCAACGGGCCGAACAATTGCTGGGAATCCTTATAATTGTATACTTCTGCAAAATGCCCTTCAGTAACTATAAGTTTAGAAACATTATTGATCTGCTCTTGGATGAGCATGGAATTCTCTTTTAAAATGGACTTTTTTTCTTTCTCCTCCGAACAGGAGCGGAAGATCAGTACAGCTGCCAAGGTTAGGATTACTCCGATCAATATTTTCTTCATACACTAAAATTTCATAAAAGGATACTCCTTTTGAAGGTACGCAATTTTTTGATCAAGTGTTTTAAGGAATTCTTGGTGCTTTCCGGATTCAGGATTAAACGGCCTATGGTTTAAACCATTCTGAACCGCTACCACTTTCTCCATTACGGCCATTGATTCTTTATCAATCCACACAGAGGTAAATTTTTCCCAGATATAATCTATGGCCAATTGATTGGGATGTACCATATCGGTATCATAGAAACGATAGTCGCGCAATTCATCCATCATTATTTCATAAGCCGGAAAATAGGCCACCTCAGGTGATTTCTCCAAGACCTCATGGACAGCGGTAATTAAGTTGGCCTTACTGCGCTGATTTTCCAAAAATCCGTCCTTTAAATGACGAACAGGGGAAATGGTCAAAATAACTATTACTTCTGGAGACCTCTTTTTTAATAACGAAATAGTTTCCAAAAGGGAATCTTCTATCGATACCGAATCCAATAGCACTTTATTAAAGTTACTTTGGGGCAATTTATGGCAATTGGCAACAATACTGTTGGTAGATTTGTACTCATAGGCCCAGGCCGTACCCAAGGTAATTACTACATGGGTAAGCCCATGTAGCCAATTATCCGTCTTTTTGGTGGCGTTTTCAATAGCCTCCAAAGTCTCTTTTTTTGAAGATCGTCCCAAATCGGAATGAACATCCAAGCACTGCCATTGGTCACTTGATGATACCATGTGATCCCCCAAAAACTCTTGGCCGGACACCACCTTCTTGGCAATATTTTGAATAGCCGTTGATTGATAAAGTATTCCAAAGGGATTTACAAGAGACTGAAACTTATAATACCCAAATTTATCCCCAATGTTTTCCGCAAAACAAGACCCCAATAATAGCAATCGACTATTGTAATCAATGCTATCAGTGGCTCGTGATATGGGTATTTGGGTTTGTAGCTTCATTTTTCATAGTTGATACTAAACCTACAAGGTCTACATCAAATAACTTTTAGCCTTTTCCAATGCTTCGGGGATTCCGGCTGGATTTTTACCTCCGGCAGTAGCGAAAAAGGGCTGTCCCCCACCGCCACCTTGGATATATTTTCCAAGTTCGCGTACAATGGTACCAGCATTTAATTTTCTATCGTTGGCCAATTCCTTGGAAATATAGCAGGACAAAATTGCCTTCCCATCTTTTTCCGATGCAAATAACAAAAATAGGTCCTTCTTATTCTGGCCCAATTCAAATGAGATATCCTTTATTCCCGCGGAATCCAAATCAACTTTTTTGGCCAAATATTGAATTCCGTTCACTTCCGTAAGTTCATTTAGCAATTCACCCTTCAGGTTTTTGGCTTTGTCCTTCAACAGGTTCTCCACTTCTTTTTTCAACCTTAAGTTCTCCTCCTGCAAGGCTGCTAAAGCTTTCACGGGCTCCTGGGAATTGTTTAAAAGTTCCTTTAATTCCAAAAGGGTGTTATTGCTTTCAGAATAAAAGTCCTTTACGGCATCCGAGGTTATGGCCTCTATTCGACGGATTCCCGCAGCAACGGCCCCTTCAGACTTAATTTTAAAATGCCATATTTCGGCAGTATTCTGCACATGGGTCCCACCGCAAAGTTCTATTGATTGTCCAAACCGAATTGTTCGTACCGCATCCCCATATTTTTCTCCAAACAAGGCCATAGCTCCTTGTTCCAATGCCTTTTCCATAGGCAGGTTTCGCTGTTCTTCCAAAGGAAGTCCATTACTTATCCTTGCATTTACAAAACTTTCAATAGCCCTTAGTTCATCTGTACTAAGTTTGGCAAAATGGGAAAAATCGAATCGCAGGTATTTGGAATGTACCGCCGAACCTTTTTGCTCCACATGGGCTCCCAAAATTTCACGTAATGCCTGGTGCAACAAATGGGTAGCTGTATGGTTACATTCCGTTCTTTTACGCTGCTTTGCATCGACCACAGCCTTAAATTTTTCTCCAGTATCCTTTGGTAGGTTTTTTGTAAAATGGATAATCTCGTTATTTTCTTTTTTGGTATCCAAAACATATACCACATCACCATTGGGAGCCTCCAAATATCCCTTATCCCCTACTTGACCTCCCCCTTCGGGATAAAATGGGGTAAGGTTGAACACCAATTGATATTGCTCCCCCTCTTTTTTGGAAGTTACTTTTCTATACTTTACAATTTTTACCGTTGTGTCCAAAACGTCATATCCCACAAATTCCTCTACTTCGTCATTGGATAAAATTACCCAATCATCCTTGGAAACTTCCGATGCCGATCGTGACCGATCCTTTTGCTCTTGCATGGCAATATCGAAACCCTTTTCATCCAGTTCAAAACCTCTTTCACTGAGAATAAGCGCTGTAAGGTCTATAGGAAATCCGAAAGTATCATAAAGTTCAAATGCCTTTCTTCCGTCTATTTTTTTGTCCTTGTTTTCTCCTGCAATATTATCCAACAATAATAACCCTTGGTCCAAGGTCTTTAAAAAGGAATGCTCCTCTTCCTTGACCACATTTTCTATTAACTGGCGTTGATCCCTAAGCTCTGGAAATGATTTTCCCATGGTTTCGGAAAGGACCTTCACCAAATGGAACATAAAGGGTTCCTTGGTATTTAAAAAGGTAAATCCGTAACGTATTGCCCTTCTTAAGATTCTACGGATTACATAGCCTGCCCCTGTATTACTGGGCAATTGTCCGTCCGCAATAGAAAAGGACACTGCCCTTATGTGATCGGCAATTACCCTAATGGCAATATTTATTTCCTCGTCCTTTCCATACTTGGAATTTGTTATGGTTTCTATCTCCCTGATAATAGGTGTAAACACGTCTGTATCATAATTGGATTGCACCCCTTGCATTACCATACATAAACGCTCAAATCCCATACCGGTATCCACATGCTTGCCAGGCAAGGATTCCAATTGTCCGTTGGCCTTCCTGTTGTACTGCATAAAAACCAAGTTCCATATCTCCACTACTTGTGGATGATCCTTGTTTACCAAAGAGGCACCGGAAACCTTGGCCTTTTCTTCGGCGGAACGAATATCTACATGTATTTCGGAGCAAGGTCCACAAGGCCCTTGGTCTCCCATTTCCCAAAAATTATCCTTCTTATTTCCAAAAAGGATTCTATCCTTGGCCACTATTTTACGCCATAGGTCCAATGCCTCTATATCCTGCTCCAACTGATCCGCATCCTTACTTCCCTCAAAAACGGTTACATAGAGGCTATCTTTATCAATTTTGCACACATCGGTTAAAAACTCCCAGGCCCATGCAATGGCCTCGGCTTTAAAATACCCGCCTGCCGGACGGGCAGGATCGCCAAAACTCCAGTTACCCAACATTTCGAACATGGTGTGGTGATAGGTATCCTTACCTACTTCTTCCAAGTCGTTGTGCTTGCCGCTTACCCTTAGGCATTTTTGGGTATCGGCTACCCGTGCGGACTTTGGTACAGAGATACCCAGGAAAAATTCCTTAAACTGATTCATTCCCGCATTGGTAAACATCAAAGTTGGATCATCTTTGATCACCATAGGTGCAGATGGAACAATTTTATGGTTTTTTTCCTTAAAAAATTCTAAAAACTTGGCTCTAATTTCTTGGGATTTCATGTAAATTGGTAAGCTTTTTATATATTTAACGGTTGGTAGAAAACATTTTGCAAATTTGCAAGTTATCTATAAACACAACCACAAAAATAGAATAAATTAGATACATGTCTAAGGTAAAATACTATTACGATCCGGACACTCTATCTTATCGCAAGATAGAACCCAGAAAATCCAGAAGATATAGAAATATAGCCCTGTTTTTCCTAGGGTCTTTCCTTTTTGGATTCTTAGGTCTCATTTTACTTTTAAATACCAATCTGGTTAACACCCCGCGTGAGCTTTCATTGGCCAGGGAGGTGAAAAATTATGAACTCCAGTTCGAATTTTTGGGCAAGAAAATGGAGCAGATAGAAAATGTATTGGCCAATATTGAAGACCGGGACAACAATATCTATAGATTGTATTTTGAGGCCAACCCTATTCCTGAAGAACAGAGAAGAGCTGGGTTTGGAGGGGTCAACAGATACAAATCGCTGGAAGGCTTCAACAATTCCGAAATGATCATCAGCACTACCAAAAGGCTAGATATTATCCAAAAACAAATGGTGATACAATCCAAATCCTTGGATGAGATTACCAAACTGGCAGAAGAAAAAGAAAAACTATTGGCGGCTATTCCCGCTATTCAGCCCATAAAGAACGAGGATCTTGCACGTATGGCCTCTGGTTACGGTTGGCGTTCCGACCCCTTTACCAAGGCAAGGAAAATGCACTGGGGAATGGATTTTACCTCACCCAAGGGAACTCCGATATATGCTTCCGGAGACGGAACGATTACTCGTGCGGACAACAACGCATCGGGTTACGGTAAACATATCAGGATAGATCATGGTTATGGATATATGAGCCTATACGGCCATTTAAGTCAGTACAATGTTAAATCGCGCCAAAAGGTAAAAAGAGGCGACCTTATCGGCTTCGTGGGTAGCACAGGACGTTCTGAGGCGCCCCACCTACATTATGAGGTATGGAAAGACGACGAACGCATTAACCCGATCAACTTCTATTACGGCAGTTTAACCGCGGAAGAATTCGAAAATATGTTGAAATACGCAACCCAAGAAAACCAATCCCTGGATTAATGCATATAGATCTTCCGGAAAAACGATATTATGGTATTGGTGAAGTGGCCAATGCCTTTGATGTGAACGCCTCCCTTATCCGTTTTTGGGAGAAGGAGTTCGATGTACTGAAGCCTAAAAAAAATGCCAAGGGCAATAGAAAGTTTACCCCCCAGGACATTAAAAACCTCCAATTGATCTACCATTTGGTAAAAGAACGTGGTTTTACCCTGGAAGGGGCCAAAATCCATTTGAAGGAAGATAAGTTAAAGACCTTGTCTACTTTTGATGTTATCCAAAAATTGGAAAAGGTAAAAGCCGAGCTGATCAAAATTAAAAATCAACTATAAATAACTCTAAATACTCTGATCATGAAAAAATGGTTAATTCCTGTAATTATCCTTGTAGTTTTGGGCATTGGTCTATACCAATGGGCTGTAGGCTTCAACAATACCGCTGTTAAACTTAAAGAAGCCTCTACCCAGACTTGGGCGAATGTGGAGAGCGCATACCAAAGGCGAAACGATCTTATTGGCAACCTTGTTAATACAGTACAGGGTGCGGCAGACTTTGAAAAGGGAACACTTACCGCGGTTATTGAAGCAAGGGCCAAGGCTACCTCCGTAAGCATTGACCCCACCAATATTACACCTGAGCAACTCGCAAAATTCAATGAGGTGCAAGGAGGATTGAGCGGTGCTTTGAAAAGTCTTTTGGTCACCGTGGAGCGTTACCCGGACCTGAAGGCAAATCAAAATTTCCTGGAACTACAGTCACAATTGGAAGGCACTGAAAACAGAATAAACATAGAACGAAATCGTTTTAACGAAAGCGTATTGCCCTATAACAATCATATAAAAACCTTCCCCAACTCTGTATTGGCAGGTCTTTTTAATTTTGATGAATTGGCTTACTTTAAATCGGAAGCCGGTGCGGAGCAGGCTCCTGACGTGAATTTCGAATTCAATTAAAACAAGATGTCCAAAGTAGAAGATTTTTTAACGGCCGATGAGGAATTGGAAATAGTGAATGCCATTGTTAAGGCCGAAAGAAATACTTCCGGGGAAATTAGGGTGCATATTGAACCGCAATCCAAAAAACCCCATTTTGAACGCGCCCAGGAAGTATTCCACTACTTAAAAATGGATAATACCAAAGAAGAAAATGGTGTCCTCATCTACATCGCTGTACATGACAAAAAATTTGTGGTATACGGTGACAAGGGAATAAACAAAGTAGTCCCCGATAATTTTTGGGACACTACAAAAACGGTCCTTGAAAATCATTTCAAAAAAGGGCATTTTAAGCAAGGTATCATAGAAGGAATACTCATGGCCGGCAAAGAATTGGAAACCCATTTCCCATGGAAGCATAACAATCCCAATGAATTAAGCAATGAAGTATCTAAAGGGTAGTCTCTTATTCCTGGTATTATGCAGCTTCTCCATAACTGTTGCCCAATTTAAAATACCCGAAAAGCCAAAACTTGAAGAACAGACAAGTGTTTATGATTATATAAACCTACTTTCTCCCCAGGAATCAAATAGTCTGGAACAAAAATTGATCCGCTATTCGGACAGTACTTCCACACAGATCGTTTTGGCCATTATTTCCTCTACCGACGGGGAAAACATAAACTTTTTAGGCGCAAACTGGGGACATGCCTGGGGTATAGGACAAGCCAAGGAAGACAATGGTATTTTAATTTTGTTGGCCAGGGACGACCGTAAAATTGCCATTAATACAGGTTATGGCATTGAGCCACTATTGACAGATGCACTGTCCAAACGGATTATAGAAACGGTAATTATCCCAGAATTTAAGCAGGATAGATATTACGACGGACTCAACAAAGGAGCGGACGCCATATTTAATGTCTTGAACGGAGAGTTTAAAGAAGACCGAAGTTTCGACAAAACCCCTGGATTTCCATTTCAGACCCTATTGCCTTTCATCATTTTCATTGTAATACTCATCATTCTTTCCAACAAGGGAAGACGAGGGGGCGGTAAAGGAGGTAACCGCAAAGGAATGGACCTATGGGACATTATTATCCTTAGCAATATGGGACGAGGCGGTTATAGATCGGGCTCATCCGGTGGTGGGTTTGGCAGTGGAGGCAGCTTAGGCGGAGGAGGTTTCGGTGGCGGTTTTGGCGGTGGAGGCTTTGGAGGAGGTGGTTCCTCGGGAGGGTGGTAGTGCTAATGTAGCAATGTTTAAATGTACCAATGTGATAATTTGAAAATTGGTCAATTTGAAAATACTTCAAACCTGAAACACTTCAAACTAGAGACTAGAGACTAGAGACTAGAGACTAGAAGAAAGAAAATAGACGGTCAAGCAATATCCAAGAGAATGGAACAATGTTCTAATGTATCAATGGGTTAATTTGAAAATTGGTTAATTTGAAAACACTTCAAACCTGAAACCCTTCAAACCAGAAACTAGAGACTAGAAACTAGAAAAAAGAAAAAAGACTTATAGCGATATCTACAAGAAGGCAACAATAGGTTAATGGAACAATGTGGAGATTTGGAAATGAAAATGTACAACCATTCAAACCTGAAACACTTCAAACCAGAAACCAGAAACTAGAGACTAGAGACTAGAAAAAAGAAAAAAGACTTATAGCGATATCTACAAGAAGGCAACAATAGGTTAATGGAACAATGTGGAGATTTGGAAATGAAAATGTACAACCATTCAAACCTGAAACGCTTCAAACCAGAAACAAGAGACTAGATAATAGTTACTAGAAAAAAGAAAAAAGACGGTCAAGCAATATCCAAGAGAATTCAACCAAGGGGCAAGGTGATTATTTGAAACCCTTAAAACCGTGAACCAATCAAACAAAAGCATTAATTGTAATAACGTCTTCCCCTTGATTCCATATCGGGTTTTTTACCCCCAAATTGATCAAATTTATAAGTAAAGCTCGCCATAAAATATTGCTGGAGAACCGTCCCCTGAAAATCCTGTATGTAATCTTCCCCGGTAGTCCTACGGGTATTTATATTTTGATCCAACAAGTCATAGGCCAACACTTTGAGGGTGCCTTTATCTTCTAGGATTTGAAGACCCAGACTCATATTCCAAAAAAGGGCATCCTTTCTATATCCTGGACCCACATTTCCGTTATAACTATATTTAAGGTCGTTGCCCCAAATTAAATTCTTAGGCCAGTAAGAGGTCACCCTAAGATTGGCATTTTGGGAAGTATATTCCACATCCTCTATATTATCCAGATTGTAGGTGGTATTGTTGAAAGAAATACCATAACCTGGTTCAATTTCCAGTACCTCCTTATAATTATAGGTTGTAGAAACATAAGGCGTTACATCAAATCTTTTGGCCTTAAGTTCCACTCCATTGGTAAAACTTATCTGCCTACCGTAACTTAATCGTGGCCTTACATTAAATTTTAAGGTATAAAGACTATCCTTTTTTATCTGCTTCGAATAACCAACTCCACCATAGCCACTGTAATTACCATCTATATTGGTATATCTGGTGGTCCTTAGAAAATTCTCATCGGTAGTTGAAATAGCAGAAACCCTATCCTTTTGTATATCCAGCCCCGTATATAAAAAGACCCCACTCCGATCTTTCCAATTATAATTATTATAGTTAAAATCTATCCCATGATTCACACTCGGCAACAAATTGGGATTACCTATCACCACGTTCAAAGGATTATTTACGTTGGGTACTGGCTGCAACTGACTTATCGAAGGAAGATTGAGTCGAGAGTCGTACCTTAAATAAACCCGACTATTTTTCCCCAAGGAATACCTTATTCTACTTCTTAGCAATAAGTTTTTGTACGATTTGGAGAAGGATGTTCCTTGAAGGAAGTCCTGATTGTCCAGCTCGGTCATTACATAAGAAGCGTTCACCCGTAGGTTTAGCTTATCTCCGTTATGGCGTAATCCCAAGAAAGGCGACTGTTGAATATTTTCAAAGTTAAAATCGGAACTCAAAGTCTCGTTAAACTGGGTATACCTGTTATCATCCACATCATAGTCCATAACCTCCTTGGTATTGTCCCTATGATCATTCTTAAATTCGTAGCCAATATCCAAGAACAGCTTACTAGTCAAAGGCTGCCTATAACGGGCTTCCAGTTCATAAGAATTTCTTTTGTTATTAATGTCGGACAGTTGATCCACATTCTCTACACTGGGATCGTCCCCAAATACTTCCCTAACGGAATTGAGGTTGGAATTGCTTATGTTTTCGGTATTGTCATTGGAAAATGAGAAAGTGATCAGTTTACCAATCGTATCCAACTTTTTCATTACACTTAATCTATTGGAAAAATTTCTTTGAAAACCGTCATTCACCGTAATACGGTTATTGCTGTTTATCAAATCACCTTCCTCATCCGTAGAAAATGTATTGTTCCTGTTCACAGAATTGGTCCTATTGACACTCATGGAAGGCTGCAGGCTAATGCGAAGGGTTTTATCCACATCATATTCAATATTTGCAGCTCCTCGATTAGAATTGGTAGAACCATCAAAGTTAGATTCGTTTTCCGTAAAATATCTGCTATCCGGTAAAATATTCTCTCGAGATGTTTTTTGATCATTATAGGAATCACTGTATCCAAAAAAGTAATTGGCATCGATCTTATACTGGCCTTTTTCCGCATTGGCATAACTGGCCCCCAAGTTGGAAGAAGTTGTAATACCGTTGCCAAAGTTATTGATCAAGCCCGATTCCTGTGCACCGGAATACCCTCCATTGGTATTCCCTACCATATCGTAGATCTCATCATAGGAAAATCCGGAATTGTTAATATTATTGGAACTGGCAATAAAACTCAACCTTTTTTTATTGCTAAAATAATTGAGCAGTCCATTGAGTTGATATCTCTCGTCAGTACCGTAACCTGCCGCCATTCTTCCTAGATATCCTTTATTCTTATCTTCCTTTATGGTCAGGTTAATGGTTTTGTTCTCCCCTTCCCCTTCTTCTCCACTAAACTCCTGTTCTTTGGTCTTGGTGTCCGAAATCTGTATCTTACTTATAATATCCTTGGGTAAACTTTTGGTTGCCACCTTAGGGTCGTTACTAAAGAATACTTGACCATTTACCAGGACCTGATCTACTTCCTTCCCGTTTACAGTGATCTTGCCATCACTATCCACTTCTACTCCTGGCAACTTTTTCAATACGTCCTCTACAGTAGCGTCGGGCTTTGTCTTAAAGGAATCCGCATTAAATTCCAAGGTATCCTTTTTAATGGTAATTGGCACCCTATCGCCCACGATCAGCACTCCATCCAACTCTTGTGCCTGCTCCTCCAATTGTACTTTACCCAAATCTACCTGTGACCCCAGTTTAACTTTTATATAATGTGATTTATACCCATTATAGGAGAAGAATACATTTACCTCCTTAAGACTGGTATCCCCTTCCAATTCAAATACTCCTTTTTGATCCGATACGGTGTATGACACCAAAGCACTGTCCTTTACCGATTCCGCATATATGGTGGAGGCCTCCAATGGGGTCTGGGTAATGGCATCTACAATCTTCCCACTTAAAACAAAATCTTGGGAAAAGGAAAGGCTAAAAAATAAAATGGAAAATAGGAGAGAAAAGTGAAATTTCTTCATTTGGTTAGTGTGTCTTGTACTCTTGGTAATTTGGTAAGTCCCCAAAAATATAGCAACAGCTACTACGACCCAAATGGTTAACAGAACTTTAAGACCCTGCCTTCAGAAATAACCCGATTTAATTTGCGCTCCTTATTTTTTTCTCATAAAAACCGAAACAGGCACCCCTGTAAAATCGAAATGCTCCCTTAATTTATTCTCCAAGAACCGCTTATAAGGATCCCTTACATATTGTGGAAGGTTACAAAAAAATGCGAACTGCGGATAAGGCGTTGGCAATTGGGTACAGAATTTTATTTTCACATACTTATCTTTATAGGCAGGTGGAGGATAGTTTTCAATAATGGGCAACATGATATCGTTCAATTTTCTGGTCACCACCTTTTTTTGTCTATTTTCATACACCTGAACGGCAGTTTCAATGGCCTTAAAAATTCGCTGTTTTGTTAAAACGGAGATAAAAAGAATAGGCACATCCGTAAAGGGTGCTATGGCCTCCTTAATTTTCTGAGTATACTGCTTAATGGTATTGGTCTCCTTATCTTCAATCAAATCCCATTTATTTACCAAGATTACGATTCCCTTGTTGTTGCGCTGAGCCAACCAGAAAATATTTTCTACCTGTCCGTCAAAACCACGGGTGGCATCCAACATAAGAATACAGACATCGGAATGCTCAATAGCCCTTACCGAACGCATTACGGAATAGAACTCCAAATCTTCCCTTACCTTGGACTTACGACGAATCCCGGCAGTATCTACCAGATTAAATTCAAAACCAAATCTATTGTATTTAGTATCTATACTATCTCTAGTAGTACCCGCAATATCGGTCACTATATATCGTTCTTCCCCAATAAGGGCATTGATAAAAGATGATTTTCCCGCATTAGGTCTTCCAACTACGGCAAAACGTGGCAAGTCGTCCTTCTCCTTTTCCTTTTCCGGCAATACCTTTACCAAATCGTCCAGCAGGTCTCCTGTTCCACTACCACTAATACTGGCAATGGTATAATACTCGCCTAGGCCCAAAGAATAGAACTCCACGGCATCTTCCGCTCTTTTGCTGTTGTCCACTTTATTGACCACTAAGAAAACAGGCTTATTTACACGTCTCAATAAATTGGCTACATCTTCATCCATTCCGGTAACACCAGCTTCTACGTCCACCATAAAGACAATAGCATCGGCCTCGTCTATGGCCAATTCTACCTGCTTATCTATTTCTTTTTCAAAAACATCATCGCTCCCCAATACATATCCACCAGTATCGATCAATGAAAACTCCACTCCGTTCCAATCACTCTTTCCATAATGACGATCACGGGTAACCCCACTAACGGCATCAACAATAGCCTCTCTTCTCTGAATTAATCTATTAAAAAAGGTTGATTTGCCTACATTAGGTCTTCCTACAATGGCTACAATAGCACTCATACTTTTAATTTGCTGCAAAAGTACTATTTATATTCGAAGAAAAAACAGTATCTTTTATCCTAATTATCAGCCATCTAGTTTGAAAGTATTACCCAACGAAATTATCCTAAGACCAAGATTCCAAATTAATCTAAATGGTCCTGCAAAATCCGTATTGCAATTATTCGAAAATGCGGACACTCCTCCTTTTATCGTAAAGATATCCGACCATCATGTTTTTATAAAATTCAATAAGGCTAAATCCCATTTTTGGTCCCCTCAACTACAGATCGAGGTAGTGGACCAGGAAAACGGAGATAGCATTATATATGGATTATTTGGCCCCAACCCCACCCTATGGACATTTTTTATGTTCGTGCATTTCGGAGTGGCCACATTGTTCATCATTTTTGGAGTTTGGGCTTATTCCAATAACGCCTTGGGCAAAGGGATCGGGCTCCAATTGGGATTAATGGCTTTAATGGTAGTTGCATGGGTGGTTCTTTACGTCTTTGGAAGGATCGGAAAAAGAAAGGGCAAGCCTCAAATGCATCAATTGCACGAGTTTATGTTGCAGCACACCAAGGTTGAAAGTTCAGAGTTTCTGGTTTAAAGTTTCATGGTCTTAACGGAGATTGAGCGTAGTCGAAATCGAATAGAGTCAGAAAGAAAAACCATTGAATGTGGCTTCGGCTCCGCTCAGCCACCAAGCAATAATCGGAGAATGTTATTCATCCAAATAAATATCTAGAGTTACCAAACCGCTCCAATGGGTCCGGCCTAAAATGTTCGACTTCTAGTCGTCCAGAAAATAGACTCTGTCGAAGTGACTATTACAAAAAATAATCCCCGAGTATACAAGGCAGATACCCAGGGATTACTTACAAAACAATTTACAATCTATTTTATTTCGTAGATCGCTACGGTATTGGAAACCTCATTGGTAACAATTGCCAAGGCATTTCCTGTTGGGCTATTTTCCTCTGAAATGGTCAACAAACCTTCGGGACCAACATCTGAGGCATCAAAAAGCCAATTTACGTATTGCGGACTGTTGGGATTGGTAATGTCGTATACCAAAACTCCTCCAGTACGCTCCAAACCAACAAACAACAAGGTAGAATTGCCCACCTTTAAAGTAGTTACAGATTCTGGCTCGGCACCTTTATCATCACTTCTTCCATCGGTCTCGCCCTCATCGGCATTAAAATAAGATGGATTAAGCTCCAAAGTCTTTCTGCCTATTTCATCCGCACTGTCATATACCAAAGCTCCAGAAGTAGACCAAATAGTAAACGACCTTCCACCGTAGGCATAAATTTTATCAAAGTCACCATCGCCATCGATATCTCCATTTGCTGTGGTAATTTTTAACCTTCCCAAATTTTCCTCCATTTGTAGGTCAGCGGCATTAGGGAAAGCTGTTGGGTCCAGGATTATATCCTCAACCCTTGCCTCTTCCGAATATCCAATATAATCCCTAGAATCCCCTTCATTGGCCGTAATAATATAATCCATGCCATCTAGCTTGGTAAATGTAATGGCATCCGGCATATAAAAACCAAGCACTGGCCAATTCTGAAAGTTCCCTACCACGTCATCCTTATTGCTGGCGTCCATCTTGTTTTCACCAAAAGAATAATCCTTTACACCTAGACCAAAAACATTGGCAATGACCATATTCTTTAAATCCACTACCGCTATACCGTTATTTTCCTGAAGCGTTACATAAGCAAACTTACTATCGTCCGAAACTGCCACATATTCCGGTTCCACGTCTTGGGCAATACTTGCTGAGGGACCAAAAACCCTAAAATCGTTACCTATTGAAGCTACACTGAAGGAAGTAAAAAACATAGTATTAACTTCACTTTTTTGAACGTCAACTATAGAAATGGACCCCTCTGGATCTACCGAATAATCAGCATTTGGCTCCCCTTCATTGGCAGAAATTATATATTTCCCATCAGGACTAAAAGCAACCATATCCGGCAATGCCCCTACATTATAAGCAGTGACCAAGGTTTGGGTTTCGGTATCGTAAGTCTGTACGGTACCATTCATTTGTTTATTGGCATTTTCCACGGCCACGGCTAAAAGTCCGTCGTGAACCGCAACACTGTTTGGAGTTCCCGACAATGAAATAGAAGTTAATTTAACTGATGATGAAGGTGTTGAAATATCCCAAACCGAAACTTCGGACTGAACTGGATTTACGATAAACAATTTGTTGGTCTTGGGATCAAAGGCACTAATTTCAGCAAAACCTTCCTCTCCGGTACCGTTGGAGAACCCGCCGATTTTAGCAAAGGTCAGAGTTGATACATCTACATCGTCATTATCGGCACCATGGCCGATATGATCTTTAATACAGGAGGTGAATAGCATTCCACCTACGAAAAGAGTTAAAAGTGTTTTTTTCATTTTCTTTGGTTATTTATTTAAAAACCAAAGATGTAAACCAGCTATAAGCTAAGCGTAAAACAAATAACAACTTTTTGTTAAGGATCAGAACTGTAGGTTAAAGATAAAGTAAACTAAGAACTGGAAACGAACTTTGGAATTTATAAGATAATATTATGGAGGATCAATTAGGTCTCGATTGCTGTTGCATTGGTATTGTTATAGGGTAGCCGACATTTCCCCTATAAAAGCCGCATTTTAACGAAATAAACATTAATTTATAGCAATGTCCGGTCGAGCGCAGTCGAGACCTCTTCCTTTTGAGTCTTATGAAATCCTATTATGTATACATATTACTGTGTTCTGACGGATTAGCCTATACCGACATAACAAATGATTTGGCTAGAGGGTTTAAAGAACACCAAATGGGATTAAACAAAACTTGTTTTACCCATAAAAGGAGACCGGTCAAATTAATCGTTGAACAAGAATTCAATGACGTTATACAAGCCATATATTTTGAAAAAAAGTTGAAAAAATGGAGTAGCAAAAAGAAATTGGCACTGGCCAAAGGCCAATTTGATCTTCTACAAATTTTAGCAGAATGCCGAAACTCCACACATTCCGATTATAAACCAGAAAATGAAAATTAGTTAGGTCTCGACTGCGCTCGACCTGACAAACCTCGACTGCGCTACCATTGACGTCTATCACAGAAAGCTGTTAATCAACACTTTGCATTTTCAATGGAATTGTCTCCAACCCTAGTTCTTGTGCCATTCTGGTTACTGCCCTTTGTTTGTTCAGGAGCATTTTCTCTTGGTATTTATGGAT
>NZ_JALKBC010000021.1 GCF_023015865.1 Arenibacter sp. F26102
CCGACCCTGTTCCACGTATTGTCCATATTGGTGGACTGAACGTGCAGCTTGATCTTATTGGCATACTCGAATTCTGCGTAATGGTGGTCGTAGGTGTTCCCCTGGTCGGGGCCGCTGAATGTCTGCCTGCCCCCCAATCCCTTGGCCACGACAGGGTAATCGTCCATGAACCAGTTCATCAAATCTATGGGGTGGATCGTCTGACCTGCCAATTGGCCTCCCCACAACCATGTGAAATAGCGCCAGTTCCGCATTTGGTACTGCATCTCAGTCTGGTCCGGCGTGCGCGGATGTATCTTGGGCGCTCCAACGTTGTAATAAACGTTCAAGGAGGTTATGTCTCCAATGATGCCCCCGTCGATCTTTTCCTTCATCAACTGATAACCGGTCTCATATCTCGACTGTAGGCCTACCACCATGCTCAGGTTCTTCTCCTGCGACAGCTCTTTGGCGCCCATGACCCTATGGTACCCGGGAATATCGACGAACAGTGGCTTTTCTATGAATACGTGACGGCCCGCCTTAACGGCCGCCTCAAGGTGCAAGGGCCGGAATGGCGGCGGCGTGGCCAAGAGCACCACATCACAATTGTCGATCACCTTCTGGTAGGCATCAAAACCAATGAACTTTTTCGAATCGGGAACGTCTACCTGATCCCCGTACGCACCCTTAAGGTTCTCGTAGGCACCGTTAAGCCTGTCCTCGAAAACTTCCCCTATAGCCACCAACTTCACCGTCCCGGAGGTCTTCAGCGCCTCGTGGGCGGCACCTTTGCCCCTGCCTCCACAGCCTACAAGACCGATTCTTATTTCCTTTTTATTGCTTAAATGAAAGGCGTTCATGGGAAAACTGCTCAGCAATGCACCTCCGGCAAGTGCCGTAGCACCCGTCTTCACAAAACTTCTTCTTCTGTTATCTGTTTCTTTTTCATTCATAATCCCTCACCTTTTAAATCTATTACAAGTTACTTCTATTCTTTTTCACTATCAACAAATATGATTTTTCGCCAATCTTAATGACAAAAATTAAAATCGAATTAGCCTTGATCCCAAATTTTAGTCGTTATCATTTATTGGATTATAGTTCCATAAAATCCACCTCATTTTTCACTTTCATAAAACGAACGCGTATAATCAAATATACCAAACCAATCAAAAACCATATCCCCCCCATAATCATGGCCGTGGATGGCAGGTTTATCCAAATTGCAAAACAGACCAGAAAACCCAATATTGGTAATACCGCATCCCAAAGGAGATTTCTCTTCTCTCCTTCCTTACGGAGAAAAAAGAACTGTCTAAATGCCGCAAGATTAACGCCCATAAATGCAAGAAAAGCACCAAAATTCAATAATTCTGCAGCGCCTTGATAGCCAAGAAAAAGTGAGCCAAAAAAGGTAAGTACACCCATGAAAATGATATTAAAGACGGGTGTGTTATTTTTCATGCTCAAAGTAGAAAACGGTTTCTTTGGGAGCACTCCATCTCTCCCCATACCAAAGAGCAATCTTGCAGCTCCTACTTGTCCGGCCAAACCGCTACCAAAGCAAGCTACGAAGAGAATTACGGCCATGGCATTAAAGAGAATACTACCCCCTACCCTTTCTGCCACATCAAAAAACGCTGTCTCAATATTAGAAAAAGTAGTGTAATCTGGCCAAACCTGCTGTGCCAAATATATTTGAATAATACTAAAAACACCCGTAAACAAACAAACAAGTACAGGGGCCAACAACATATTGCGTTTTGGATTCTTGACATCTTCGGCCAATGTCGTAACACCATCAAAACCGATATAAGTTAGTACCGCAAAAGATGTTGCTGTCATTACAGCACCAAAATTAAATGTTTCAGGATTATAGAAAGGTGTTGTAGAAACCAATGCTTCCACACCATCAATATTAAGGATATATTTTATTGCCAAAATGATAAAAGCACCTATGACCAAGGTCATAACCAGTAAAAGGAATTTATTGGATTTATCCGTTGTACGAATTCCCCTTAGGTTCAAAAGTGTAATAGCCGATACAAATAAGAAAACCCAAACAATATAAGGTATATCTGGCATTAGCCGTTGTAGTGTAATCGATGCATAAATAGTGTTGATTACCGGCACCACCAAATAATCAAGAAACATCGCCCATCCAGCCATAAAACCTAAATTCTTATTCAGCCCATTCCCGACATAGGTATAGGCAGACCCAGCTGAAGGATACATGGAGGCCATTCGGCCATAACTTACAGCCGTTAAACTCATTGCCACGAGGGCAATCAACAAGGTAAGCACCATATGACCATTTGAATCTCTCGAGGCTATACCAAAAAGGCCAACTGCAGCAATTGGTTGTATAAGAATTATTCCATAAAACACTACTCCCCACAACCCTAAAACCCTTGTCAGTTTTGGGGCTTCCGTCTTTTTTGTTTGCTGAGAAATCTCTTTCATTGTTCCTTTTTTTATTTAAATTCTAGAATCCCAAAAAATTCGGGTTGATGGAAATTTGGCACCTCACCTCCGATTGGGGCCCATGTTATATAATGAGGATTGGAATTATTTTCGGCAATTTTATAAAAATTTCCTTGCCATACTGTTCCCTTTTTTGGAGGGTCAACAGCCGAATACTTCTTCAAAATCTCAAGAGGAAGTTTATATTCCAATGTCCAGGTAGTATGTTCTTTGATTTCGGGATCAATGATTTCAGGAAGTGAATGGGCTATTTCAATATTTTTCAGAATTCCAGTTGATAAAGGATAAGATTTTTTACTAGAATCATTATAATGCATTAAAGGGGTTCCCCCAGAATTTATTTCAAGGTTAAAGTAATCCCGGGCTTGAGCTTTTCTAGGTGAAAAGAAAAACTCAACGCAGGCATCTTCCCAAACCGGACCATTGTACTCAGTAGTGATAGTGCGAACATAGCGGTCTTCAACTTTGAAGATAAGATATAGGTAATTGTCATCGTACATGATTTTTGCCTGCGCATCAGGCAGAAAATCGGGTTTATTCCCCTTAAAATTATTTATTGACAATGGTTCAACAACTTGCCATTCCGGCTTGTCCCAATTGCCATCGATTTTCAATGGATGATCCGCTTTAACAACTCCATATCTTTCCTTTTCCCTGATTCCATTTTTTTTCTGTTCCTTACAAGAAACAAGTATTAAGCTGACTACAAAAACAAAAAAGTTCAATTTCAATTTTCAGTTAATTCTTTTAATTAAATTTATAACAAATCCCCAAGTTATGGATAACTTCTCAATTTAATTGACATACAAACATTGCTTTAATTTTGCTGCATTTCAATTACATTCTTAGCCGTATCCCTTAGGAATTCCTTTGGGATTCACGACTAAGTAACAACTAACTCTAACTAACTCAACTATCTTGCCATATGATAGAACAATTATGATGTGTGTCAAAGTTAAGCTATGACCAGTGCCCTCACCAGTACTAATAATTACAATCCCAATACAAATATTTCAACACCAAAGTTTGACTTGTAAATAGTATTGGAATTGCGAACACCCTCCACTAATTTATTTATGTTTCCTCCTTGTTTGTCAAGAGCAAAAAGTATTGGCAACCAATGTAGCACAACTGATTAGCCTTACCCCTTGATTTTAATATGATATGACTAGATTGCTATTACTTAATTTTACATACCAAAATACCCAGGAATCGAATTAGTTGGGTATTTATTATCACCACAAACCAGTCCACTTGGAAATGGACGATAGGAGAATATTTGGCACCAGCCCTCCCCGTTAAAAAGCATCAGTAATGGAGTCTCGGGCTCCTCCGAAATGTGAAATCATCATACGATTTGGAATTTTTTGTTGGCCAAGGTATACCATATTCCCATAAGAATATTACGTAAATAAGGGCTAATTATTTATGGTCTAAAACATCGTAAATCCTAGCCATTTCTATTACAGGGTTATGTCCTAAATAATCTTTGCAAGGAGTATTTTGTTTCGTTTGGGGTTTTCTTACCAGATTTTCCGGTTTCCCCCCCAAAGAATCATAGAATTCCCAAATTGTGCCGGTTCGGTCAAACTGTTTAACGGTGTCATCCAATGCCATTTCCAGTAACTTTTTTACAGCTAAAGGCCTATTATACCTAAGGCATCCGATTACAGCCCAATAAGTCATACTGTTCCAAGTAGGGCCGCGCCACATTCTTGGTTCAAATTTGGGGTCAGTTTTGCCAACGGTCGCAATGGGGTGCTTTGTGAGAAAGACTTTTTCATTCATTAGGTACCTGCTGTATAAGGACTTACTATATTTAACCGGACATAAAGAACCTAATCAAATGTTGTTAGTCTACCTGATACCGCTTCGCCGTTTGGAGCATTTTTTCTGCATAGCCCGGGAAATCCATTTCCTTTTCCGCTATTATCAAATAGGAAAGATCTTTAGTTCTCCCGGCAAGATAAAATGTCTGTGGGTCCAACATATATTCTTCCCCTCCCTTGGGGTACCGTGTTACTTCCCAAAGCTTTTCAAGATCCTTATAATTCGCCACATATGCGTTCCATGAATCATTGGCTATGGATGCCAATTTATTAAGTCCATCGACCATTTCTTTCTGTTCTCCCTTATCCTTGGCTTCTTTGATCTTATCAGATATACTGGCCATTTCTCCTATGGCAAGCACCAGGTCACTGTAGGCTTCCATAAAACTGCCCATAGAAGCGAATACCTCAAGATTATAAGCGTTGTCCTTTACCTTTGGGATATTGTTTTCCATAATTTTAGTCCCCTCGGCACATTTTGCCTTCTCTTCTGCTGCCTTTTCCATTAGGGGTTTGAAATGTGTGGTCCAGCTACCCTCTGGAGGGGTAGTCCTAAAGTCTGGCAAGGATTTTAGCCGATAGGTGGCCCTGCGCTTATTGCCCTTTTCCATCAACCCGGTATCCCAGAAATGGACCCTTTCGGACAAATTATGAAAGGCGGGAACAAGCCCATCGGTATCCGGCCCAAAAAACCTGCGGATATATTTTTCCCAATATACCTCTATAGTTTCCGGGCTTTTACTGCTCCAAGAATATTCGGAAGAGGCCAAAAATCCCAACCAGTAAATTTCGGAATGGTTCCCGGAATCATCGCCCCAGGCCGTACATAATTGCCCCATAGCTTCTTTCTCCGCTGCTAGGGTAACAAAGCTTTTAATATTATTTGGCGTCCAGTCATATTCGGGTATCAAGGGGTAATCACCAATAATAGCCGTGGCAACCATTGTCTTAAAGTTGTTGTCCCTGTACCAGTCCAATATCTGTATATTTCCTTTGTCCCTTCCAAGTTGATAGTTCCATCTCATGAAAACACCATCTGTTGGAAACTTGTGAATCGTTTTATTAAGTTGTGCCACACCATTATTCCAGATGGAATCATATTTTTCATCGGTTTCGTTATAAGTAAGTTTATAAATTCCACCTGCTTGCTTTAACGGCATATCGTCCCAAAAAATAGGAATCCGTCCGTGCTCCTCCATAAAATCGCGGGCCCTGTTCAGCCAAACCAGGTACAGGCCAAGTTCGCCGACCTCCTCTATTTTCTTTTTGCAACGGTCGCATATACCTATATGGTGGACCTCATCTCCCCCTAAATGAAAGTATTTGACCCCTGGTGTAGCTTCTATAGTTTCCCTGTATAGATCAAATATTAAATCATAGGTTTCCTCATTCATGGGGCAAAATGACTGGTTACTCTCTGGGTCTTCCCGGAGGTGTTTTATTTCATCATGTTTAAGTAGGTAGCCCGCATGTCCAAAACCCTGTACAAGTGGTACGATTGCCACGTTATATTGGCTTGCATATTCTGTAAGTTTCTTTACTTGTTCAGGGGAAAAGGAATTCGGCGCCGCTATGAACGGATGGGATTTATAATTGAATTTGTCCTCGAATTCAAAAACGATTCCGTTTATCTTATACTTCGCCAATTTTTTTATCGCTTCCTCAAGGTATTCATATCGGTCAAGATGGAAAAAATAATTGTAATGCACCCATCTTTCTTCCATATCCGGCCAATCTTCGATAAGAAGTCCGGGCAAATTTTGCTCTTTCCATTTAACCTCCTCAAAAAGCTGCCCCAAGGTCTGGACACCATAGAAAAGTCCAGCCTGGTCTCCCCCGGATACGGTAATTACACCATCCTTGGCTTCTAGGACATAGGCCTGCGAATTACCATTCTTTGGGGCCGGGAGCCCGGAGATATAACTTGAGAATCCATGATCTTTTGAAGGGATCCCCAATACAATGGCCGGGCTTGAAAGCTTGTCATACGATCCTGCGACCTCTATGCTTACATCATGTCCGAAGAGCTCCTTTATTTTAACCCTCAATTCATTGGCCACAAAATTCGCATCCTCGGTATCGGATGCGATGTATATGGCTTCCAGCTCTTTTGGATCGATGGACTTTCCTTCCTTTATTTCATAGTTTTGGGGTGCGGGAAGTATTTCCTCACCGGTAATCGTATTTGTATCCGATTGTTTTTCCTCACATCCGAATGTGCCCGTCAATAGCAAAAGACAGGCGATAATTCTACAGGACACGTAAAGCTTGTTTTCTTTAAATGAAGTTCTCATGGATAATATTTGATTTTAATAAATTTTAGATAGTTTTGGGAAATGGGTCCAACATCTGAGATTGGATTTATTTTCAATCGATTTTGGAAAACAGCTCCATTAATTTGGCGACGATCTTGGTAGAGGCATCGACCTCGACCTTATTGGTGCCATACCAAGTTTCATATCCGCCGAGTTTATGCTGTTCCGGTGATGGAAGATACCCATATCCACCATTTGCCAATTCTATGGTGAACGATTCCCCAAAAGGACTCTTTACTTTTATTTCCAAACCTATTTCAGCAAAAACCTCGAACGGGATGGCCGCCACACCCAGATCACCTATACGAAAAGCCTGCAAAACAATATCTATGTCATTTGGCCATTTTTCTTCTAATTGAATCATACGGTGCGCATAGGTTATTTCGTGAACATGTACCGGTTTGTATGTCCCGGGTTTTGTAATGACCTCCTTGGCCCGTGATAATTCCTTGGAAGAGGGCTTTCGAACTTGGAGCGTAAGCTCATCGGTCGCTGCCCCTAACGGAACCCATTTATGGAATTTTATTTCCTTATGAACCTGGAAAACTTTTTCAGCTACATCAAAAGCTACTTCCCGCATTTGAATATATGGGTCTTTCTTTATACTTGGTTTGCTAAAATTAAGATTGTTTACGTCGCCCGAAGTGCCATTTGACATGATTCCAACAAAAGGCGGATCTTGCCGGTCAGCTTTCAGCAATTCCTGTATGCGGTCGGCAAATACGGCAAAATAATCCGCTGATAAATGATCATTTGGTACTCCGCCAACATAATGAAGGCCGTAATTGGCCAATAGGGCAATATTTTTACCTTCTTTTGTACGCACAGATATAAATGATACTTCTGGATCTGGCTTTGCTGCAGGTTCAAGTAAATTTTCACTATAGCCAGGATTCATGACCACTTTGTCCTGTCCCCCGAATGGGTTGGGCATTGGTGTTCCCGGCTTCATTTTCCACCGACGAACAAAAACATGCTCCGGGACATTAACGCCGCCCCAACCAATCTCGGCTGGTTCAAGGTTTAAAAGCGCTATTCTGACGACATCTGCTATACGTTGCATCAGGAGATGCTGGTATTCATCAAATTCGTTACTATGATCAAATTGACGTCGTTTTTCACCAATTCCCATACCACTAACAGAAGAGTGCGTATGCGTGGCGGAGATAAGAATGTTTTCCTTCTGTATACCGGTTTTCTCTTGGATAATCCGTTTGGTTTCATCCAATAAGTTATGCCCCAAACCGATGTTATCTACAATAACGAATATAAGTTTTGTGCGTCCGTCATCAAGTATCAAACATCTCGCATGCAATTCATCATGTACATAAGAAGCAGGAGGAGGTGTCCAAAAATTACCTACAATCGGCCCATCTAAATATGGTGTTATATTTGCAGTTGCGGCTCCAGCCCTAAATACGGCTTGGTTTGTGCCCTCTTGAGCACTTACCGATTGTAATCCTGCCAATAAGCTGGAGATAAGTACACCTACGACAACACAAAAAATTGGATTCTTGATTTTCATAATATAATTTTCAAAGTTTGTTCAACAATTATATGCCATGCTTTTAAAAATACCGACGTAATGTTCAATTGGTCATCCAACTATAACATTCGAACTACATCAACTTATCCTTACTTTATCTCCTAAAGGAATGTTCATTTGTTGTATTTGAGTTGCAACTACTCTAGCAATTTCTGTTGCCCCTTTGGATGATAAGTGAACGTTATCTTCCACTCCATCAGGATAAAACTTGATTTCACCCGGCTTGTAATGCAAATGCAATTCTTTTGATTTTTCCTGGCCATATAATTCTTCCAACTTTTCAGAAAAGTATGGAACATCTATGAATGCCATATTGAATTCCTGCGCAACCAAACGTGTTTCAAAAGAATAAGTTTCCAAAGTATTAATAAGCGTACCTTTATCATTAAATTGACTTCCTGAAATTGAAGTGAGAAGAATAGGAATGGCGCCTTTTTCCCTTGTCTGTTTAACAAAATGTATCAAATTGTGGCAGTATGCCGTATGAGGATTAGAAAAACGTCTAGAATCGGTTTCCTTTTGATCGTTATGCCCAAATTGTATGATGACATAATCACCTGGTACTAAAACCTTATAAACCAAATCCCACCGATTTTCATTTATATAACTACGGGAACTGCGTCCACTGACCCCCCGGTTTTCAACGGTAACCTCATTCGTGAAAAATTGTTCTAGCATTTGTGCCCACCCTCTTCCAGGATAATCAGCATTCTCATCTTGTTCGGCCATGGTAGAGTCTCCTATGGTGTAGACGGTGGTCTTCTGTGCAAAACAGATTGAAGATGTAATTAATAAAAGAAATAATACTTTTCTCATTATAATAATGTTTAATTCTAATCACAAACTGTTAAAAATACATTTTCATGTATGTTAAATCACTTGCTAAGATTTTCAAAAGCCTCGTCTATCGCTTCTTGCCCTTGTAATGCATTGCTAGGGAAAGGAGTGTCATCAGAGTATGACAACATTGTGCTAGCACTTTCCAATTGACTTTTACTTTCATCTATTTTTCCATTTTTATCTTTCACAGCTTCTATGTCCAATCCTAAATGCTTTGCCATGAAATTATAGACAGGGGTTCTTTTGTCGTAGTTATAATCATGTACGCCATCAGGGAAATGAACATTCTCCACATTGCCGTCGGCATTATAAAAAGAATAGGTACGCTTTACAAAGGGGTATTCAACTAGGGGTACATTTTTGGTCCAGTCATCCCCATCGGAAATCATCAACATTGGTTTTGGTGCCATCATAGCCGCTATTTCGGTATTATTGGTAAAATGTTCAGCGCTTTGGTGAATGGGAAGTCCGCTTTCGCAATTGCAGCCTCCAAAGAAATGACTAGATACCATTACTACAGGCACGCTGACACTCACTCGCTCGTCTACCGCCGACAATAAGAAGGTCTGAGTCCCTCCGCCAGAAGCTCCAGTTATTGCTATTTTTTCAGAATCCACATCAGGCAAGGTTTCTAGAAAGTCAATAGCCCTTATGCTATTCCAAGTTTGCATTGCCAGGGCCAATGGCACATGGTGGAGTTTACTTTGTATATCGTTATCTGGATTTTCAATACTTGCATTGGCATCCAATTGTCTATAACCTTCACCCCAGCCATACATACTATAACTAAAAACCGCCGCACCCATCTGGGCAAGCGTGGCACAACGTTTCTGTTGGTCCTCACGGAACCGGCCAGATTCCCCTAAATTATCACCAGGAAAATGTCCGTGTACGCTGAGAACGGCCGGGTGCTTTTTAGTGTTATCAAGAGGGCGATAGAGGTTTCCGAATACATAAAATCCAGGAATACTCTCAAAATATACATTCTCTACAGAATACCCGGCCATGATTCTTTTTGAACCAATTACCGCATTCAGGGGAGTGCGATTTGGCAGAGGAGACAAATTCAATCCTTTTAAAATTTCAGATTTGAGTATTTTCTTTCGAGGCTCCCAATCTTCCTTATTAGAGTACATTGACTCTATTTTATCCAGTTCGGCCTTGCCTTGTTCTTCCGAAAAAAAAGCACCTTGGCGCAAGGTTGTTTTTTGGTCTTTTTCGCCCTGGTCCTGCTCCTCTGGATTCAAATCATCTTGGGACAAAGTCTTTTTTTGGTCCTTGCACGAAAGGGCCAACAACGTTATACAAAATAAAATGGGAATAGCTTTTATCCTATTATGTTTTTTAGATATTAAACTCTCTAACATTTGATTTTTTTAATTTGTACGGCAAAATCCTATCCCAAACAAATTGCAGGTGTAATGAATTTAACCATTTTATTCGCTTAATCAGTTTAATTTATAGATTATTACATTGATAAACTTTATATATATTTATTTGGGGGTGGTTACCCTATTGTGAATGGATAATCTTGCCAACTTTGCTGTTCCGCCTTGTCAAAAGAATTAAGTTTATAAATGCAACAAGATTGGATAAATACCATGGGTGTTTTCCTAGGGCTTTCAGCGCTTTCAAAATCAATATCAATATAAGTGCTGTCCATATTTGGATCAATACCGTATTTTGCCCATAAACAAATTGATGTGTACCAACCGTTTTATGTGTCAAAGGAAAATTTACAGCTCCCATCTGGCTCTTTCCTAAGAAAATATTGGTATAAACCTATTTCAAATGCCCTTATTTATTTTATATTGGATATAGGGTGATGACTATTTCCAACAGGCGTGCCCAAGGGAAAATCTTCACTTAAGTAAAGCCAGATGACATACAATTTTCAATTCAATAATATATTTTCGAGCAATGTGGGTATAATGGGAATTGGTATTTGAGTGTGTTGACTCAAATACCATCGGCCCTATAGTTCTATCTAAAATAAAGTTTAAACACTTCTCCGTATGAGAGAGTGTAATTCACTTTAGTCTAGATATAATTTTTTTAACTGATTGACCGCAGAGACCGACAATTTTTCACCGGCACCCTTTTCATATTCAGTAGTTCCGGGTGTCGTCTCATAACCCGTAATCATTGGCTTAAAACCTTGTGGACCTTGGCTAAAGGAAATTTCAGTTGGAAAATAACGATAATAACCATTAGCCAAACCGACTACCAAAGTATTTTTAAAAGGGGAATTTTCCTTGATATAAACACCAAATTCATTGAACATTTCTCCAGGCAGACCAACAATGGCAAGATCCCCGATTTTTAAGACCATAACCTCTAATTCGTCTATCTGATTTCGCTGATCATAGAGTTCCAACCAACGTTTGGCGTAAAGTTCATCTGGTATACCATCCGGTTGCAGTTCTGGCATACCCTCTTTTTCTACACGCTCCATAATTTTTTCTGCCCATTCTTTCTGTTCTTCTGTAATAAGTATTTTTTTTACCGGTACCTTTTCCGAAGAAATCCTGACCGATCCGTCACCACTGGCCGGGCTGCTATTACCCATTGCCTCTAAGCTGGCAACCCCAAGTAAATACCCTATTCGCTGACATTCTTGAAAGGTATCCAAAAAACCAACTTTATGATCTACTTGGGTCACATTTCCAGAGGGGGCATTTAAAAATTGTACTTGAAAATCCTTACCCATGACCTTCTGTACAGATTCCGTCAAATATCCCGGATAATCTGCCGAATACAGCCAATTATTCCCCGTCAGGGTGGTTGCATGGCAACCAAAATTGACTAAGGCACCGGTAGTCTTTCCTCCTTGATTGATTCTGACAGTAATCAATTCGGGATCTATTCCTCCAAGGCTTTTTTCAATATAGCCTGGCTCAAATTTCTCCCAAACCATGTGAGTGGTGCCATCGACTGCTTTTAATCTTCTGTTGTGCGATACCCTATCTTCAATTGTCCGACCTACCTCGAGCTCAGAATCCACTAGGTTTTTGTTGGCTTCAATGACCGCATTGGCGGACATTTTCATGTAGTTCTCGGCTTCCGGAGCATCTAAATCTGCAGGTGGGCCACTATGGGTATGCGTTGCGTGAATCATGATGTGATTAGGTGGGATGTCCGTAGCAGACGCAATGTGCTCTCGCATTATAGTAATCATATCCACAGGAATGTAACAGATATCCACCGTGAGTACGGCAGTTTTCACCCCATTACTGCCTTTTGCAACCAACGCCCTTCCATATAAGGAATCATGAACACCTCGCGAGGCATAGTCATCACCTCGATAATTACCCACCATATCGAAACCCACTTTTGGGGTATAGTTAAGTTCTGCCTGTCCAAGTTTAAGTCCTGATTGCGGCGTATCGGTCATTGGCGAGCTCAACCCACAGGATTCAAGCATAAAGCCCATGACTGAAAACAAAATTAACGCATAATACAATTTTACCGAATTAAAAGTCTTTCTTTCTGCCATATCTGTATTAGTTTAATAATTTCAAATTTAATTATATACCCTTTATACCGAATAATGAAAATCAACCATATTGTAATACAAATAATTAAAAATCAGAGAATGTTGCCAAAAAACGTTAAACTATATCACCTATTATCCAAATAATATTCAAGCTACTAACCTGTATGTTCCCAGGAATTGAAATCCAATGGTTCATTTTGTGACCATATTGTTTTATAAATTCGAGTGCCTACTTTTTTTCAATTAACAAGGTTTGAAAAATACTACTAAGTTTGAAGTTTTTGATCGTCTTGATTTAAAATCAACAGTTGCAAAACTAGAGTCATGACCTATAAAGTTCCCAACCGCATAACGGGGGTAAATATTATGAAACAAAATTTTTGCGATATTCCCTTGGGGTACAACTCTTTTCCTTTTTGAACTGTCTATTGAAATTGGAAATGTTTTCAAAACCAGATTCATACGCTATTTGAGTGATATTCAATGATTCATCGGTCAACAACCTACATGAATAACCAATTCTTAAACTTATTAGATAACTCTTAAAAGACATCTGGGTAGTTTTTTTAAAAGTCTTAAAAAAAGTTGTATTACTCATATTGGTTATTTCCAATAACTCCTCGATCCGTATTTGCCGTTGAAAATTTGTCATAATGTATTTTATGGCGTTCTTCAATGGTATCATATCATCTGATCGATAGTTTTCCACAAAAGCCGGGGAGGAAAGCAACGTATATTCAGAAGTGGAACATAAGAGTTTGAAAATAGCTAACAACTTATATAATCGCTCTGTTTCACTCAGGCTTTTCATTGCCACCATTCTTTCTGTAATCTTTTTTTTTGTTTCCCCATACAACAAGCAACCACGTGAGGATGTATTTACAAAAGACT
Source organism: Arenibacter sp. F26102 (assembly GCF_023015865.1). Taxonomy (GTDB): domain Bacteria; phylum Bacteroidota; class Bacteroidia; order Flavobacteriales; family Flavobacteriaceae; genus Arenibacter. Next base: position 13,384 of record NZ_JALKBC010000021.1, read on the forward strand.
TTAAACTGGCATTTTCAGGAAGATTAAAAAAGTCAGAGCCTAAAAAATCAGGGAGAAATTGAACAACTAGGCCTTCTCCCAAAAAAGTATCGTTTTCATTAAAAAATTTCCTGTCACATTTCCATTCATGCGGAAGGTAGGAACCCAAGAAAACCAGATCTCCATCTTTGAATTGATCAACGGAATCCCCGACCATTCTTTTTCCGCTACCTTTTGTTATCAAAACCAATTCATATTCAGGATGACAATGCCAAGATGAAAAATTCCTCTCTTCATGGTAGTAAATAAAAGAGGTATCTATTCCTTTAAAAAGACGTATCTCGGCTACTTTCATATCTTGGGCATTGTTGAATAAGTATTACATAATTTTGACAAAATAGGCCTTCAAAAACCAATCTGATAATAAAAAAAAAAGCATGTTCACTAAGTAAAGAGTCCTTTTTCATTCATCGATACAAATATTCCATACAAATTAATAAATTATTAGATATAAAGACCTTTTTGAAATATAAATACCATTTTTGTAATTAAAAGTATTGAAGATTTCATAATTCAATAGATTTAAAACATAAAATACGGATTATATTATGTCTGAATAAATTTGTTTTATAAGGACCAGGTATCTAAAGTACATTTTAAATTCTCAATGCGCACCTGAATTAAAGCTTCTCACTTTTGCTCCCTGTTTCTCAAAAAGTTCATAGAACGATAAGTATCATAGAATCAATTTTTAATACTATTTATTATTGTTGGATTGAAATACCTTTGAATTCACATTATTCCAGTACTACTTCAAGAATTGAAAGATAGTAAGGTTATATAATTTTAATCACAATCACACACAAATGACGAACGTAAATAAAATAAAGATTATACACCCACAAAGAGATCCCAGTTTTGTTACCGGCGCATATTCGGATGGTATTATAAGCGGGGGATTCTTGTTTATAAGTGGACAAGCATCAGTTGACTTTTCCAAATCCGTTTTTGTATTAGGAACAATCGAAGAAGAAACGGTCCGTACATTGGACAATATAAAAACAATTATTGAAGCTGCCGGAGGGAAGATGGAGGATACCGTAAAATCCACAGTGCACATTTCAAACATTGACGATTTCGATAAATTCAACGCAGTATACGCCACTTATTTTGAAGATTGTATTCCACCTGCCAGAACTACAGTACAGTCCGTACTAGGAGAAAATATTAAAGTAGAAATAGATGTTATAGTAAAACTGCCTGACGCCAATGGCAATAAATAATAAAACATATAACATAAATTTGGTCGATGGGATAGATTCTCCGGCACTTGCGGTATTTCCTGAAATAATTCAGCAGAATATTCAAAATGCGATAACCATAGGTCAAAATGAGAACCACAATATCCTAAGACCTCATGTAAAAACTGTCAAGTGTAAGGAACCTATTCTAATGGCTATGCGCCATGGGGTTTACAAATATAAATGCAGTACCATATCGGAAGCTGAAATGTTAGGGGACGCTGGGGCTAAAGATGTTCTTATATGTAGTCAACTATCAAAAACTAAGGCTCAGCGCTTTAATGAACTACTTAGAAAATTTCCAGACACTCATTTTTCGAGTATCATCGACAATATTCCTAGCGCCATAGTACTTTCAGAAGTCTTTTCTGACTCATCTGTATCCATTTTTATTGATATTAACATTGGAATGGACAGGACCGGCATACCGCCCAATCAAGTTTTAAGGTTGATTAAAAGCGTTCGCAAATTGCCAAATATAAAGATACAAGGCTTCCATTGCTATGAAGGTCACATATCAGCAAGCGATCCAATTGTCAGAAAGGCCTTGTCAGAAGCAACCTTTACCCAACTAAATGAAATAAGGATACAGGCTGAACAATTTATAGGTAAAACTTTGAAATTGGTTATAGGTGGGTCACCTACTTTCTCCTTTTATGCCAACAAACCAAATGTTGAATGCAGTCCAGGCACCATTTTTCTTTGGGATTCAGGCTATAGTAAGCTTTATAAAGAATTGCCGTTTACACCTGCCGCAGTAGTACTAACGCGAATTATAGCTATAGTCAGTAAGCATAAACTATGTTTAGATCTAGGATATAAAGCAGTTGCCTCGGATTCACCTTTGCCACGCATTACTTTTCCGGATATTCCGAATTATAAGGTTGTTGGCCAATATGAAGAACATATGACAGTAGAGGTGCCTTCCACCGCAAAATACAAAGTAGGCGATCCATGGCTAGGCATTCCTGTTCATATTTGCCCAACCGTAAATTTATATGAAGAGTTGATACCAATAATAAATGGGAATCAACAAAAAACTTGGAAGGTGATTGCCAGGGATAGAAAGATAACAATTTAAATACAAACATATGAATTATTCAAATTCAGCGGATTTGTTGGAAAGAGCTAAAAAGTCGCTTGCGGGTGGGGTATCTTCAGAATTTCGAAAATATGCACATCCACACGCACTATTCTATACCCATGCAGAAGGTGTTTATATATATGATGTGGATGGTAATAAGTATTTAGACTTCACGCTAAGTCAAGGGCCTTTAATCCTAGGCCATTCCCACCCTTACGTATTAAAACGTATACAGGAATATTCAGAAAAAGGACAGCTATTTGCCGGCCAACACCTCCTTGAATTGGAATTGGCCGAAAAACTGCAACAATATATTCCTTCCGCCGAATTGATGCGCTTTTGTCTAGATGGATCCACTGCGGTACAAACAGCACTTCGTGTAGCCAGAGCCAAAACCGGTAAACAGAAGTTCATACGTTTTGAAGGTCATTACCATGGTTGGTTAGACAATGTTTCATGGGGCCTTACCTTGGATACGAAAAAAATGGGAACAAGGGAGCACGCAGAATCTTTGCCTTGGAGCGAAGGAATCCCGTCCAATACAAAAGATGACTTTATTATTTTACCTTGGAACGATCTTGATTTACTAAAAAAAACCATGGCAGAACATTACGAAAACGTTGCTGCTATTATCACCGAGCCCATAATGTGCAACAGTGGATGTATTTTACCTAAAGAAGGGTTTCTAGAAGGCCTCAGAGAAATTTGTAATTCTTATGGTGCCGCACTTATATTTGACGAAGTCATAACAGGATTCCGTACAGCAATTGGTGGTGCCCAAACCTATTTTAACGTAACTCCAGATTTAGCAATCTTTGCTAAGGCTATGGCTAGTGGTTACCCTATATCAGCTGTTGTTGGTAAAAGAGAATGGATGTACCTACTTGAAGAGGGAAAAGTAATTCACGCTGGAACAATGAATTCTGCCTGCCCATTAATCGCTGCCGCCATAGGTACTATTGAGGTTTTGGAAGAAAAAGGTACACATGATCGAATATTTAGGTTGGGGCAAATGTTGATGAACGGACTTCGTACAATTTCAACAGAATTAGGCCAAAATTTATTGGTTCAAGGTTTAGGTCCAATGTTCCATACGGGTTTTACCGATATAACAATTGCTAATGATTTTAGGGATATGGAATCCTATGACGCGGCCAAATCAAAGCTATTCGTAAAAATGATGCAGGATAAGGGAGTAAGAATCATAGGTCGTGGACTTTGGTATATTTCAGCTGTTCATACTGAGGAACACGTTGAACACGCCCTGAAAGTAGCGAAGGAAGTGCTTCAGGAAATGGAATAAATTAATTGAAATCCATACAAGTACCCAAACTCAAATAATAACTAAGAAAATTAAGGATGATAATTAAAGATAATGGAGTAATCGGAGTTGTAGGTTTAGGCATGATGGGAGCAAGTATTGTTTCTGCATTGCTCATAAACGGACAAAAGGTAATTGCATTGGCCCCAATAGAATCCGATTTGGACAAGAGCGCAAAAGAAAGAATAAAAAAGTCCCTTAACGAATGTAGAACTCAGGGTATTACAGCGGACGACCCAGAGGAACTATATAACAATGTAACTTTTACATCATCATTCGACGATCTAAAATTTTGCTGGATTATAATGGAGAGTGTTTCTGAAAATCTTGAAATCAAAAAAAGGGTTCTCGAAAAGATTGAAAAAGCGGTTGACGATAGTGTCATCATAACCTCCAATACCTCTGCAATCCCAATAAGCACCCTTCAGGGATATCTTAAGGTCCCAGAACGTTTCTTTGGAATGCATTGGGCAGAACCTGCTTATACCACAAGGTTTTTAGAAATCGTATGTGGAGATAAAAGCCCTACAAAAATTGGAAAAGAGCTTCATCAAATTGCTACTGCTTGGGGCAAGGAGCCTACCTTGGTCCTAAAGGATATTCAGGGATTCATAACCAATCGACTTATGTATTCTCTGTACCGTGAGGCCTTTTATTTAGTGGAAAATGGATATGCAACTATTGATGATGTAGACAGGGCATGCAAAAACGATGCGGGGCACTGGTTAACTTTTTGTGGTCCCTTTAGATATATGGACCTTACTGGATTACAGGCCTACCATGCCGTAATGAAGAACCTTTTTAAAGACCTTAGCACCGGCACCGAGGTCCCTAAACTTATAAGGGATATTGCGGAAAGCGGGGGCAATGGAGTTTCTAATGGCAAAGGTTTCTACAGCTACACCCCAGAGGAAAGCAAGGCATGGGAACTGGCTTTTGAAAAATTCGCCTTTGATGTCAATCGCCTGTCTACCAAATACCTTGAGGAAACCGATTCCATTACGTCAGGTACTTCAAAAGATTAAATCCGATAAGTTATGAACACCAAACGAAAATTTATCGTAGATGCCCATTTAGATCTAGCTACCAATGCTATGACATTGAACAGAGATCTGACCCAAACCGTACATGCTATAAGGGATAATGAAAAATATCTTCAATTATCAGATTACCAAGACCGGGGAAAAGGAACCGTAGCTTTACCTGAAATGAGAGAAGGAAACATAGGATTGGTGTTTACCACTATGATTTCCCGTGTCTCAAAACAGGGAACACCTTTGGAAACGATGACCCTAACAGGTTGGCACTCCCCTCAACAGGCATATGCAAATGCCCAGTGTCAGTTACATTGGTACCGCCAAATGGAGGAATTGGGTGAATTAACCCCTATAACTACTAGCCTTGAATTAAAAAATCATTATGAGTATTGGATTTCAGATGCCAATTCTAAAACCAAAAAGCCTATTGGTTATATATTAGCCTTAGAAGGAGCAGATTCAATAGTAAATTTAGACTACCTTCATCACTATTATACTCAGGGACTACGCTCTATAGGGCTTTCTCATTTCGGACCTGGAAGGTATGCCTTCGGTACGCATTCCGACGGCTCAGGCGTAACATCCAAAGGTTTTGAACTACTTCGTGAAATGAATAGTTTAAATATTCTCTTGGATACAACCCATTTGACCGACAAGGGTTTTTTCCAAGCTCTGGACACTTTTCAAGGCAATATACTGGCCAGCCATCAGAATTGTCGAAGTTTAGTTCCAGGAGAGCGTCAGTTCAGCGATGATCAAATCAAACTTATCATTGAAAGAAATGGCGTTATTGGTGGAGCATTGGACACCTGGATGCTAGTACCAGACTTTAGGATGGGCATAGACGACCCCAAACAAATGAACATAAATTTAGAGAAATTAGTAGATCATTTTGATCATATTTGTCAATTAGCGGGGAGTAGTAAAAACATTGGGATAGGTAGTGACCTAGATGGGCTCTTTGGCCTAGAACAGACACCTTATGATATGGACACTATTGCCGACCTTCAAAAGTTCGTTTCAATTCTTGAAAATCGTGGTTATTCAAGTGATGATTTAGACAATATTTTCTATAATAATTGGATGAGCCTCCTTTTTAGAACCTTGGATTAAAAAATACTTGGAACAAAACAGCGGACAATTAGCTAAAATTTTAGACTGAAAAGCTCTTTTTCTGATTCAGCCATTGATTTTTTATCTTAAAGTTGAATCGCCAACTAACCTTTAAATTCCTCCTATCCAAGTCGTAGTCACCAGCCTACTTTCTGGAAAATTTGGGTCATATTCATGGTAGGGTTATAAAAGTAATGTACAGCAATCAGCCTTGTTTTGCAAATAATGGATTAGGTTCTAATTTTCCTCCCCTAGATACTGGCTTCATGAAAATTATCTATTTCCACTGTAGTTCCCCAGAAAAAGTTATTCCAGTTTCAATTAATAAATATTCAGATATGACCCTAATATATAGGTTTACATCCTTTGATTCTGTTGCAAGTTCTTCCATATTTTTGGTCAAGATACCTGACAATTGCCCGAATTCGAAGGTTCAAGGACATGAAATTGGAAAAACTCTTATCAAAAAAAAGTACAGATTTATAGTTTCGGGGTCTTCCAGAAATAAATGTGATGGAATTACTTGGCAAAGACAAGAATATAGCCAATACAATAATCCTAAATATTCTTAGAACCTGAGTTCCATTTAAAACTAAATACACCTTACTGTCTACCAATTAATTAAAGTTGATATTTCCGTCTCCCCGAGCCTACCTACAAAAGACAGGAACAATCGTGAGGTACTTGACAATAAAATCATTAAAATGAGGTATGGACTGTCCTATTGGATTTGTATTATTAAAATTATAGCTGTTTAATCTGATTAAAGCTACTGTACAATCAGAGGAGAAAAGACCAACCCAACTGACTATGGTATCCATGAAAGATATCATATGAATTTCTGAAACCAAACACCCTCATAAAACCTCCGCACCATAAAAGTGCCTAAAGTGATTATGTAGGTTGACTATAAGGAAATATACTGACCTATGAAGCTATACAAGACATTTCATTTAGATGGCTTAATCCCCGATGGGAGATAGCCGATAGGCTGCCAGGCTAGCCAAAGTTAACAGCAGGATCAACAACAAATCCAAATTAAGCCCGAAAACCATATTGGGTATCAATCCCAAGAGCGAACTGATAAAAATCAACATAGCCATCATGGTAAGAATTGGTATTAGCATTTTCAACCTTCTGGTGCTGAAAATGGCCAAAAATATCATGGGTGCCATAAGCGCTGTACCAGTAAAGCTGGTACGTGCCAATAAAACCAATTCATCGGAAGCCATTAGGGAAAAAGCCAGGACTACCAGGCCAAAGAAAACTATGGCCACCTTGGTTATCCCAATCATTTTTTTATCATTTCCTGATAATAATGATCTTAATTCCCCTCCCAAGGCAAAAATCTGGGAGTCAGATGTTGAAATGGCAGCAGCAATTAAACCCAAGATAGCAAAAGCAGCAACAAAATTGGATTGATCGGAAATTAAAACGGCACTTATAAATTCGGCGGTATTCAATTCTGGATATTTCACTGCCCCATACATTCCTATACACAGAGTTGCAAAAATAATAATCAAGGCAAAAACACCCAATCCTATTGCCATTCGGAACAAGGATCTATAATTTTTCATAATAATTATCCTAGTCACCACTTGTGGCTGGGTAAAAGGAATCATAGTAATAGCGATCATCGAGGTTATAAGAAATTGGGTTGTAAATAATCCTTTGGGACCTGGTACTGAAAGCAGCTGTGTATTTACCTCCTCGACTTTTGAAAATAAATTCTCAAGGTTACCAAAATATGAAACACAGTTGTAGGCAATAATACAAATTACTACCAACAATATAATTCCTTGCAACATATCACTATATATAATGGCTTTCAACCCCCCCACTTCACTGTATACCAACATAATAAGAACAATCAAAATAGCCCAGCCCCATATGGGCAAGGCATGAGTAAATGTGGCGTTCAAAAAAATAGCGATTCCCCTTATTTGTATGGCTACATAGGGAACCAAAAAAATAAAGGCCCCTACAAAAGTGATATACCCTGCATATTTATTTTTATAGCATTTTGCCATTAATCCCGACAATCCCCTAAAATCCTCTCTTCTAGCTGTTTTTCTAAGATAATATCCCACCGTAATAATCCCAAAGACCATTACGGCATCCGAGAAAGCCAAAAACAACCATGAACCTATACCATGGGTTCTAAAAAAATCGGGCATTCCGATTATGGTAAAGGTACTAAAAAGGGTAGCTGCCAGCGTAAATATACCTAATACCGAACCGACCTTTGAGCCCGCCAAAAAATAGGAGGTTGAATCTTTATTTTTTTTTCTGGTCATTAATGAAAATGTGACCAATACCCCTATATAAATTATCGCTATTACTATGAATATGGTTATCATTCCTCAGAAGAATTAATGCTTCCAGGATGCACAAAGGTTCCCAACACGGTTAAAAGGACAAGTCCTATGCTCAATAAAATATTAACCCATAAGACATAAGGCATTCCAAATAATTTAGGATCAAAAGTGTTTTTTGGCAAGGCTAAGGGGCTTAAGCCAAATACAATAATGGCTGCAGCTGAAATGCAACATAACAGCCATAATTTTTCCTTGACATATTTCATAATGTAATATTTTTTAGGGGGCGTAATAGCCCTGATTAAATTCATTCAATACGAAAACCCAAAAGTTGTTATTCTCCTTAAGAGCTAAGGGAAAAATCTAAAGCCTTAGGTTTTTAAAGTCTTCCCATAGAAAGTCCTCCATCTACAAGGATTACCTGTCCTGTAGAATATAGAAAATCACCCTTCGCTAAGGAAGCGACCACCTTACCTACATCACTAGGTTGCCCCCATCTTCTTTGTAAGGCAATGCCTTCTTCAAACAATTTATCATACTTGGCTTTCACCCCGGCCGTCATATCGGTCTCAATTATTCCGGGACGTACTTCGTAAACAGGAATATCAAAGTCACCAAGCCTTACCGCAAATAATTGGGTTACCATAGCCAGGCCTGCTTTTGATATACAATATTCTCCGCGATTAATAGAGGCCATAGTTGCCGAAACCGAAGATATATTAATGATGCACCCTTGAAAACCTGAATCTATTTTTCGCTGTGCTATCATCCATTGGGATACCATTTGGGTCATAAAAAAAGTGCCCTTTAGGTTTATTCCCAGAACCCTATCGAAACTTTCCTCTGTGGTCTCCAAAACATCATTCCTTTCCAGAGGAGCCACCCCGGCATTATTGACCAGAATATTCAACTGTCCAAAATTGTTCTTAATTTGTTGAATTATTCGAAGCCTATCTTCGCTGTTTCCCAAATTCCCACGACAGTATAAAACCTCTACTCCTAAGTCACGTAACTCTTCCAATACAGATTGCACCTCCTCTTCGTGGCGCATACCATTTACAGCTATATTAAAACCAGCCTTGGCCAGATATTTCGATATACTAAATCCTATGCCCCTACTGCCTCCGGTGACCAATGCCGATTTTTTCGTTTTCATATGATAATTTACTCTTTGACCTACAATACTTTATTTTAATTCCGGAATATCTACCCAAGCTCTTTTAGACCAGCTTTCCAAACCTTTTTCTGCCAACTGGACTCCTTTTGCCCCTTCAAGTATTGACCATGGAAATGGATCATCCTTCACAATATGTTTCAGGAACAATTCCCACTGTACCTTAAAGGCGTTATCGTAATCTTCTTGTTCGGGCACCAAACTCCAATCCTCATAAAAATCTATGGGTTGTTTAATATCCGGATTCCATATGGGCTTTGGTGTATTGCCATAATGCTGAATATAACAATCTCTAAGGCCAGCCACGGCAGAACCCTTGGTGCCATCTACCTGAAGAGTCAAAAGATCGTCCCGTCTTACCCGAACTGTCCATGAAGAATTAAAGTTGGCTATAACCCCTCCTTCCAATTCAAAAGTAGCATAGGCCGAATCATCCGCAGTACACCTATACCTTTTGCCATTTTCATCGATACGCTCCGGGATATGGGTGGCCCCATAACAGGAAACCGCTTTTACATTGCCAAAAAGATTATCGAGGACGTACCTCCAATGACAAAGCATATCCACAATAATACCCCCATCTTTTTCCTTTACATAATTCCAACTGGGCCTCTGAGCCGCAATGGTATCCCCTTCGAAAACCCAATATCCAAATTCCCCGCGAACTGAAAGGATTTCCCCAAAAAAACCTTGCTCTTTAAGTCTTTTAATTTTCAACATTCCGGGAAGCCATAGCTTATCCTGAACCACACCGTTCTTTAGGTTTGCCTTATTACAGAGTTGATAAAGTTCCAACACCTCTTCTGTAGATATTCCAACAGGTTTTTCACAATAAATATGTTTCCCTGCCTTTATTGCTTTTTTTACGGCAGGAGCCCTTCTTCCCGTGGTTTGGGAGTCAAAATATATCTGATAATAGGGGTCGTTCATCACACTGTCAAGATCTGTCGTAATCTTTTCTACTCCGGAAATGAATTTCAAATGTTCCAATTTCGCCATATTTCTCCCGACCAATACGGGATCTGGCATAATGATTTCAGCTTCATTTATCTTTACTCCTCCCTGCTTGATTATCTCAACAATAGAACGCATCAAATGCTGGTTGGTTCCCATTCTTCCGGTAACCCCGTTCATGATAATGCCTACTTTATGTATTTTCATAATTCCTGATTTTTGATTCCTGTTGTTTAATGAGGTTTAACTTTCCCAGTAATTGGAATAGCTTTTTACAATCTTGTCCATAAATTCATTTTGATCTAGCTTCCAAAATTTTTCTGAAAATATTTCCACTTCGTGAAAACCATTAAATCCTGATTTGGCCACCCAATTTTTTATTTGCTGAAGTTTTATACATCCCTCCCCCATCAAACCGCGATCCAGTAGCAAATCGGTAGTTGGAACGTTCCAATCACAAATATGAAATGCGGAAAAATTGCCATGTTCCTGGCACCTGTAAATCTCCTTTTCTAGATTGGGATCCCACCATAGGTGGTACACGTCCACAGCTACCCCGACCCACTTGGAATCTATGGCCTCTGCCATGCAATTGGCCTGTTCCAGACTGTTAATTGCCGATCGCGTATCGGCATACATAGGGTGTAGGGGCTCTATGGTTAACTGCACCTTGTTCTGCGTTGCATAATTAACCAGGGATTCAATTCCTCCCTGTATTTGTTTACGTGATTCCTCTAGGTCTTGAGCGGGTTCCGCACCACAGACCAATACCAACATAGGAGCACCCAGTTCGGCCGCTTCATCGATCATTTTTTTATTGTCCTCTATAGCCTTATCCCTTTTTGCCTTACTGGAGTGGGGAAAGAAACCTCCCCTTACATAGGACACTACTTCCATTCCATTTTTACGGATAAGATCCCCACTTTTTCGAGCCCCTAATTGTTGGGCGCTATCTTGCCATACCGACACTCCCCCAATCCCATGTTGGGCGTAATTTTCCACAGCCTCGCTTAATTTCCAAGGCTTGGTGGTTATGGTATGCATACACATTTTAGAAAAATCTATCATATTTATTGCCTTTCCGTACTCCCAAAAAAAGTGTAGTACTTTTTATCGTCCATCAACCTTTGCAGGTACAATCCCAATTCCATGGCATGATAATCTCCCCACATACTGGATTCACCATTGGGAATGACGCTTCCAGCGGGTATATGATCCCAGCCATTGGGTCGATGGTAAATGGAGTGCAGTATTAAACCTTGATGGTTCGGATCAGTACTTAAATAGGGGTCGCTAAAAATAGACTCCGCGGTCAAGAGACCCGCCTGAATATATTTTTCTCCCTCGTCATCTCCTTTATCCAACAAAAACTTGCCTAATCTCAACAAGCCCTGTGCACCTATGACGGCAGCCGAGCTATCAACTGGCTCAAAATCGTTGAATGGATCTGAAGGCCTATCCAAATAATCCTCCCCCAATTTATAAAGCAATGGTGCACCGGTATCCCAATAGGTAATTCCATCCGAAGCGGTTTTAGCTATAAAACAATCACAAGTAGCTTTTGCTGCCTTCAAAAATGTTTCTTCTATTTCCTTTTTACCTCCCAAAACTTCCATTTCGTCCTCCTCTATGGTCTCCAAAAACTCCAATTCCTCAGCGAAACCTAACATGGCCCAACTTAGGCCCCTTGTCCATGTACTAAAACCTGTATATCCCTGTTGAGAGTTAGGACAACGAAAATTTCCATCATTAATATTAAAAACGCATTCATGAACCGTTCTACTTTCCGTATCATAACTGTCTCTCCCTTTGCCGTAATAAACAGAGTATTTGGCTGTGGCCAAGGAATGCAATACCCCTCGATCTAGGAGACTGATTCTTTTGTCATTTTCTCCCATCAACCCATGACCGAGCTTATGGGCAACCATCAGTGATCTGACCGTTCTGACTGTATCCACAAACAAAGAATGTGGTCCGTTAAAGGAATACATAAACCCCCCTTCTTTAATAGGTGTCCATCTTTTGGCTTGCACCGCTCCAGAAACTTTAAGGGCCAATTCGTAGAAATTACGCTCCCATTCTTGCTCAGGAATTCTACCTTCATTCATTAGGCGCAGTAAATTTCCATAGGTGCTCACATTATTAAAACCATGATCGTGCACCCCAAAATGGCTTACATGGGAAGCCATCTTATCAACAGTGTGTTTACGCGCCATAGCCAAGAATTTCTCATCACCGGTGACATCATACTGCAAAATTGAACAACCGTATTGAAACCCTTGTGTCCATTCTGTCCAACCTCTCGTGGTATATTTTCCATTAACCGTAAAGACGGGAGACCCCTTTGTGGCATCATAATCGTTGTCTATCGATAAAATCTTTTGGCCCGATAATTTCCAAAAAGCCTTTAACTTATCTCTTAAGTCTTCAATCTTTCTTTTGTTGTTGATATTCATAATTATCCATTTATAGATGTAATTTTTTGCGTATTTCTCAAATTTACTTATCTATAACGGAACAAAACCATACAATTAATTCAAATAATGATACTTTTTTGACAATTGTTATATACAGCCCAAAAAATTAGACGTACATATTAATTATCTCTCAGGAGACTTTTCGGATAAAATTGTGTTAGCAGCACTAAATTTCAAGTCATATGTCTTGTAAAGTGATCTTGGAGATTTTGGGTCATCGGCTTCTTTGCCCAGGGTTTTTTGAAAGGTATTTACAACTCGCAATCATTAATTATAAAGAAAGTTGCTAAGGTAATAGCAGCACTGGCCGGCTTAAAGGATTGGGTGATACCTAACAGGGTTTTGCAATTTTAAATCAAGGTGAGCTAGTCTTAAGAGTCTGGACCTATAAATTGCAAGAATAGCAGCAAATGAGTTTATATAGGTATTTGAATTTTCAATAAGTAATTTTCTCCGGGGAAAGCCCAAGGAGCATTTTAAAGGAACACGTATTGAGCTTTTGAAGTTTACTAACGAGACAAATCTCGGGGCATTTACCCCTTTAGAACAAATAAAATTCTCCAAGAAATCTTTTCCCTTAGCTTGACAGTTAGAAAGTCCTAGCCCTTTGAAAAAATTAAATCAAAATCAATATTAACGTTATCGCCTACTATAATCTGGCCGAACATTGCCGTGGGCGGTTCCATATTAAAATCTTGCAACTTTATTTCCTTACTGCCCGTAAAAACATACTTCCCACCTACTTCTTGGAATTCCGATGCAATGTCTACTTTTTTTTCAGCTCCAGCGATATTGAGCATGCCCATAATATGAAATGAATTTTCCGCGCTTCCGTCCTTCTTTATTTCTTTGAATTTAAAGGATACTTCAGGATGTTCCTCCACCTTTAGGGCAGCATGCATTTTCTTGTCCATAGCCGCACCCCGTTCACTATTTATCCCGGCAACTTCTACCTGAAAATTCAAATTTTTAAGTACCCCAGCATCCATTTTCATAGATCCCTTCATTGAATTGGCTATCACTGTCCAATCATGAATTGTAGAACTACCATTTATTTTTAGGACACTTTCCTTGGCCAAGGTGTATGTTTCTTGTGCATAGCCAGCAAAAACGAGGAATAATAACGCTATTAGGGACAGTCTATTTTTCATCTGTTAAATTTATTGTTCTAATTACCAAGTGTTTTTATTGGGATCCACCTACTCATCCAATACGGTCTGCCAAAACTGTTTTTGTTCCTCTTTTGAAGGCTGCACCTTTGGACTCACCAATCTAAATCCAATAAAATTGGAATCGGTGTTCCACCAAAAGCTTTTTGGAATCTGTGGATCCCTCTTTTGCAATTTTAGGCTGGATGCGATTCTCGCCGAAGACCTCAGTGTCCTTGCATCATCATCCCATGACCCACCTTTGATCACTCGTGGATGGATTACCGTTGCTTTTACCCAAGGGTTCTTGGATTCGGTAAGGGCAAATGCATTTTCCTTATACTCATCCAGGGTCCACTCGGAGACATTCCCGTGCATATCGTAAAGTCCCCAGGGATTGGGCAATTTACTACCGACCTTGGCATACTGATTATTGGAGTTTTTATAATACACTGCATATTCGTCCAATTTTGTTACATCATCACCAAAGGAATAGGCGGTATTGGTCCCTGCCTTGGCGGCATATTCCCATTCCGCCTCTGTCGGCAATCTATAAAACCTGCCCGTAACGGTACTTAACCACTTACAGAATACCAGAGCGGAATAGGCGGACATACTTATTGCCGGATAACCAACCTTTCCCATTCCATAGGAAGGGTCCTCATAGGGAGGACTGGGCCTCGTAATGGCATCTATATTATTTAACCTATCGGCGTCCAAAGTCTGGAACAATTCTTTGTTTTGTTTAAAGAACAATTCAAAAACCTCCCAGCCAAGCTCATACTTGCCCATATAAAAGGCGTCCAGTTCAACATCCTTCACAGGGCCTTCATCGGCCTTTCTATCTACCTGGCCCTCTGGACTTCCCATGGTGAATTTTCCTTCGGGAATCAGCACCATTTCAAATGAAATATCCGTGACCGGAATATTTTCTGTAAATATTTCTGCGGTATGCATTTTTTTATCGGGCCCAGCTGCAACTGATTTTCCTGATTTACAGGATCCCAAGGAAATTAGCAATAAGGTAATTAGGAGAAAATTAAATACTCTGGAGGTAATTCTAAGCATTGATATAATCAGTTTAGGTTGTAACAATAAAAATAATACCACCCAACCGAATCTCCAAGACATCCCCTTTTTGACCCAACATTAGGCGAATTAACCAACAAAACTTGAATATTGAGCGGCATTTTAACAATTAAAAAAAAACAAAATTAGAGCCAAAAAGATTCCTATAACAGTACTAATAATCATAAAGCCAATACAAATATTTCAACTATAGATCCAAAAATTCCAAATTTAAAACAGGGAAGTAAAACACTAAATTTAGTTTTTCTTATTTGAAATTGTAGTGATATCTGATTGCAACCATTTTGTTGATTTTGCATATGGAAAATAGCAACTCAGATGTGATTACCTGCGGTGAACGCTGTTCGGCATTTCCATTAAACAAAAAACCACGCCATTAGGCGTGGTTTTGAGAGTGTCGTGATGGCACTAGGATTCGAACCTAGGACCGCCTGCTTAGAAGGCAGGTGCTCTATCCAGCTGAGCTATGCCACCATTCACTAAATAAGATAAAATCCGTCTTTAGCGGCTGCAAATATACAATTATCATTAATTAATGCGCAACTTAAATCGTAAAAAAAACACCTGCCCATTTCATCATAAAAAACAATGGATATTTGTACCCTGTTTGCCAAATGATTACAACTTACAGATATTACTTATCAATTCTGACCAATATATTGCTTAATCATTATCCTTTGCCTACTATAGCTACTGATCCAATTACATATTTTAATATCATATGTAGATTTTAATAATTTTTATTCATAAGTTAACATATTATTTGCTGTGGGTATTAAAAATTAAATTTTCGCTAGAAATAAAGTAATCATAATATGATTCCAAACTACCTCCGAGTTGTAGCAAACTACGTCTTACTTATTTCTTGTTTAACTCTTCAATCACAAAAACAAGTCTCCTTTCGTCAATTATCCGTTAAAGATGGCTTGTCCCAAAATTCGGCTATTTCAATAACTCAAGACCGTACTGGTTTTCTATGGATTGCAACCCAAGATGGTTTAAACAAATATGACGGAAGACACTTTGAAAAATACAAACAATATTTTACGGATATAACCAACCCAACTTATAGTAAATTAGGAAAGGTGTTCGTAGATAGCAACGATGAATTATGGACCATACCTATATCACAAATACCTCATAAATTAAACAAGAACGCCAACAATTTTGAACCCATTGCCGGATTGGAAGATGCCAGTACCATCTTTGAAGACCAACAAAAAAACCTTTGGTTCGGAAGTTATTCCACTGGGCTTTATAAGTTATCATCAGGCACCAAGAAAATAGAGCTCATATTAGGCCCCGATAAGGTGAATGGTATAAATGCGATCACTCAGGACCGCTCAGGAAATCTATGGCTTAGTTGTGAAAAAAATATTGTAAAACTAAATCCAACACAACCAGAGAATATATTTTATTATTATCCTGACGGAAATAAAAACTCCCTTTCCAACTATAGCTTTATTCTTTTTGATCATGAAAATAATCAATGGATCGGAACTTTTGGCGAAGGTGTTTGGTACAAGGAACCAAAGGACAACCACTTTAAACGCCCGGATATTTTTATTGAAGATGTAAAAAACAGCCTGAATACGATTTATGTGATCACCATGTTACTGGACACTAAAAATCACTTGTGGATAGGCACCTATGGCGATGGACTTTTTAAAATTGATATGGCACAAAGTCAATTAAACCAATACTTGCCCGAGAAACACAATCCCAAAACCATTCAGTACAAAGATATTCTCAGTATTTATGAAGACTATACGGGAACCATATGGTTCGGAACCGATGGTGCAGGCCTAAATTATTATGACCCACTCTTGGAGAAATTCAACTCCGTAATCAACTTTCAAACACCGGAGAATATTAACATAGATGTGGTAAGATCCATAACCTTGGATGAGCAAAACAATGTTTGGATAGGAACAAGTGGCAAAGGTCTGTCCAGGTTCTCGCCCAAAAAAAATGAATGGCATACCTATCAGACCGATAATAAAAAGGGGCTTAGATCCAATAGAATCATGAGCCTGCTCAGCGATAATGATGGGGATCTATGGATTGGCACTCAGGAGGGTGGATTACATATTATGGATATCAAGGACAATATAATTGAATATCCCAGTCTCAAAGATCTAGAAAATGTTACCGTTTGGTGCATACAGAAAGACACCTATGACAATACCTGGGTAGGTACCAGGGAGAGTGGTCTTTTTAAAGTAAACAAAAAAAAGGGGGTTTTAAAAAAGTATGAAAAAGACGATACCGGCAACGGACTTCCCTCCAACAATATCAGGGCAATTGCCCAGGAAGCCGGTCAATGGATATGGGTAGGTACCCAGGACGATGGCATTTGCAAGATAAACCTTAAAACCAATGTCATTAAAGTGTACAGACATGAGCCAGGAAATGCAAATTCCTTGGCCAGTAACCAAATAAAATCTCTGTACTACGATAATAAAGGAATCTTATGGATCGGCACCAATGGCAGTGGATTATGTGCTCTTGATATTGTAAATGACCAAATCTATAATTATACGGTAAAAGAAGGGCTTGCCAATGATGTGGTTTATGCCATATTACCTGACGAACAAAATAATTTATGGTTAAGTTCCAATAGGGGCATTACCAAATTTTACGTCCCCGAAAAACTGGATTCGACCCCAAAAATTGTCAATTACACCAATTATGACGGACTCGCCACAGAATTTAATACCGGCGCCTATTTTAAGGCGAGAAATGGCAACCTGTATTTTGGAGGATTGGAAGGCTATTATTGGTTTAACCCTTCGGACATTGAAATAAGCACAGTACTTCCAAAAACGGTCATCACTAAGTTTGAAGTTTTTAACACGGTAACACCCCTAATTCCCAATATGAAGCTCAACTATAAGGAAAACACTGTTGCTTTTTCATTTGCCAGTTTACAATACTCCCTTCCCATTAAAAATCAATACCAATTTAAACTTGAGGGTTACGATGCCGATTGGACCTTGTCCGGCAACGAGAATAGTGCAAGATATACCAATTTACCCCCGGGCAACTATACTTTTAAGGTTGTATCCAGTAATTATGATGGGGTCTGGAACAATAAGGAGGAATCCTATAGCTTTATTATCAATAAACCCTGGTACCTGACCAATAGTGCAATTCTAATCTACCTACTACTGTTTTTTACCACTATCTATTTAATATACAGATATTTTAATTGGAGGTGGAATATGAACATGCAATTAAAATTGGAACGCCAAGAAACCATTAGATTTAAGGAATTAAACGAATTTAAAGCAAAATTATATTCCAATATTTCCCATGAATTCAGAACCCCTTTGACCCTAATAAAAGGACCGATCAAAAAACAGCTGGAAAACGATTTAAAGCCCGATTTAAAAAAGGACCTAATGTTGGTAGATAAAAATACCAAAAGGCTTCTAGACTTAGTAAATCAAATGATGGAATTGAATAAATTGGATACCGGTTCCCTCAAACTGAATCCAGAAAAAATACATTTGGGAGGCTTTATCCTGTCCTTACTGGAACCCTTTGAATATCTAGCCAAAAACAAGAATCTTATTTTCTCCCACACTGTGGGTGCTATGTCCATGACCTTATTTGATCCGGATATTATGGAAAAGATTGTTGGCAATCTTTTGGGCAATGCCATTAAATATACTTCAGAGGGCGGCAATATAGACTTTAGGGCTGTGGTAGTGGAAACCGATCGCTTAATAATAAATGTATCCAACGATATAGACAACATTATAGAAAAAGATACCAATAAATTATTTGAAAGATTCTTTCAGGCTAGTCATACAAACGAAGGTACAGGAATTGGACTGTCCTTGGTCAAGGAATTGGTGGAACACCTTAAAGGAATCGTCCACGCTTCATACTCCAATGATCATAAAAAAATATTCTTTAATTTAGAAATTCCCGTCCATCCAATCAAAGATGAAGATATTCCTGAAGAAGTAGTTACATCAATAAGAGATACAGGAAGCATCACCAAAAAAACCAATGAAGTCCAGCCTCTAATATTGTTGGTGGAAGACAATGTATCCCTATTAAATTTTATGACTTCCCTTTTGGAGGACAAATACAAGATCATTACTTCCAAAGATGGTGTTGAAGGGGTACAAATAGCCCTCAAAAAGATTCCGGATCTTATAATCACAGATCTTATGATGCCCAAATTAAATGGCATAGAACTCTGCAACCAATTAATGAACGATGAAAAAACTTCCCATATCCCGATCATAATGCTAACCGGGAAAACCGATCCGGAAAATGAAATTGCAGGCTTCCAAAGTGGTGTAGAGGAATACATGATAAAGCCTTTTAACCCAAAGACTTTTCGAATAAGAATAGAAAACATTTTAACAACTAGAAAAAAACTGAGGGCACATTACAATAAAGAGAATGTTTTTAAGCCCAAGGACATTGCCTTTACCTCAACCGATGAGAAATTCCTACTAAAGGTTGAAGATATCCTGAATAACAATATACAGGATACTGATTTTTCCGCTGAAAAGTTCAGCCAACTTCTGGGAATGAGCCGAATGCAGTTACATAGAAAATTAATTGCCCTAACCGGTCACAGCACTACCGCATTTATACGTTTAGAAAGATTAAAGCAAGCACAGAAACTTCTAGAAATACCAGGAATAACCGTAGCGGAAGTGGCTTATACCACCGGATTTAATAATCCATCATATTTTATAAAATGCTATAAAAAAACCTTCGGAAAAACTCCTACCTCCTAAATCCAAAGGGTTATGGCTTTAAAAAGAGTTACATCTGTACTATCTTATGTTACAATTAACTCACTGTTCTTCATACATATAACTGAAATTTGATTTTACAAAAAAGAATCAAGTTTTAATCTTCTAAATATAGTATGAAATGAAAACAACAATGTTATGTGCCAGATTATCCATCTTTATATTTCTTTTTTGTTTAGGCTCTGGAATATGCCATGCCCAATTCTTGAAAAGATTAGGGAACAGAGTGGAGAATGCAGCGGAAGAAGCAGTCTTAAGAAAATCCGAGCAAAAAGTGAACCGCGAAACGGAAAAAGTTATGGACACCATTTTAGATGGTAATAAAGGTACAAAGCAGAAAAAAAATACCAAGTCCCAGAAGAAAAAAAATGAGACTGATTCCTCTGTTGATAGCGGTGAAGGGCTAACACAAAAAAAAGCAGGATCCAGTACCAATGTAACAAAACAAAATGAATTTGGGGTGTATAGTAATTTCACCTTTATACCAGGAAATAAGCTTTTGTTTTATGATGATTTTGCAGCTGATGCCAAAGGCGATTTCCCTGCAAATTGGGAAACGGGCGGCTCAGGAGAAGTTATTAATACTAATGTTTCCGAAAGCAAATGGCTCTCCCTTATTAGAAGGTCGGGATACATGCCAAGCATGGAGGACAAACTGCCTGAAAACTATACCATAGAATTTGATTTATCCAATAATGGATACGGTTCCGGAAAGCCTATTAGTAAAATACACTTTGCATTCTTAACCAAAAAGGCATATTCCATGGGTGCCGGGGGCACTTTGGCGGAGATAGAAATCCTTCTCTCCCCAAATGGTTTTAATGTAAGAAGCGTATCTAATTTTGGGGGTGAAGTGGACGTAAAAATTGGAAATGAAATTGACAGGGAAATACCTGAATATCTAAACAGTACGGTCCATATTTCCATTGCCGTAAACAAAAAAAGGTTGCGAATGTGGGTGAACGAGGAAAAAATGGTGGATTCCCCCAATTTAATACAGGCCAATATTGGTAAATATTTTATTATCCAGGCGATGGACGTACTACCGGAAAAAGGTCATTTTGTAGGCATTTCCAACTTCAAAATTGCTGAATCCACAGAAGACCTGCGGTCCTTATTACTCAAAAATGGAAAATTCAGCACAACAGGAATCTACTTTGATACTGCCGCATCTACAGTAAAGAAGGAGTCATACGGCATATTATTGGACATAGCCAATATGCTTCGTGATAACAACGACATCAACCTACAAATAATAGGACATACTGATAATCAAGGTGATGATAATTACAACCAGACACTTTCCGAGAGTAGAGCTGCATCTGTAAAGCAAATTCTAATTGAAGAGTTTGAAATAGATAAAGACCGATTGCAATTTATGGGCAAAGGAGAAACAGAAGCCGTTGCTGATAATACCACCGAAAAAGGCAGGGCCAATAATAGAAGAGTAGAGTTTATTAAAATCAATTAAAATAACCCTAATATAAATAATCATGAAAAAATCAAAGAAAAGTCAAGTTAGAATAATGTTCATCGCCAGCAGCTTGGTAGTACTATCCGGGATTGTAAGTTGCAGCAAAGATGATGGTTTAAGCCCTATTGGCTGCAACAATTGGTCGGAAAAATACCTTTCCCAGGCCGAAACATATTCCAATGCCTCTATAGCCTATAGCAATGACCCAAGCGTGTCCAATTGCAATAAATTGAAAACAGAAGGTCTGAACTATGTAAAATCCCTAGAGGGAATTTTAAGTTGTGTGCCTACCGTTAATAAATCAGAATTTAATAATGACATAAAAAATTTGAAAGCAGAGATCAACAGCACTGCTTGTGATGAATAATTTCAAAAACTAAGAAGATGGAAACAACAGATAACAAAACAGCAGTAGCAATCGAAGGTAAGAACATTGGTGTTATTGCCTACATCACCATCATTGGCCTTATTATATCCTTTGTAATGAACAATGACAAAAAGGATGCCTTTGCATCTTACCATATTAAACAATCCCTTGGCTTGGCCTGTACGGGTCTTGCCTTAGGGGCCATAGGAATGATTCCCATATTGGGGTGGATCATTAATATCCTTGGCATTTTTGTTCTCCTGTATATGTGGATCATAGGATTAATAAACGCTTTTAATGGAAAAGAAAGTCCTGTACCCTTGCTAGGAGAGAAATTTATGGAATGGTTTAAAAATATTTAAATAACTAAAGTTCATTTCCATAATTGATACCTAAAGAAATTATATAAAATAGGCAGTGATGATATCCACATCCACCCCATGACCTAAATGATTACTGGCCAATTGAAAGTTCAAAAGAATACTTTTTAGAACCAATAATTACATATCATGCAATTGCAATTTATACTACTATTGGCGGTCTTACTTTTTTCAAGGAACATGAACGGGCAAATGAATTTTTCCAACCTTGACGCCAACGGGAGTTTTCCTAAAATCGAGATCAATACGGACAACACAACCCTATTCGCCAAAATAGGAGAAAAAACCAAGCCTTGGTTACATTGGAACGAAGTACCTAAAAGCATTGAGAGTGGTAATGGCCGTTCTACTTTTAAAATGACCGTTTACAATAACGATGGTATAGCCAATAGAACTTTTGAAATATCATATACCATTCCTTATGGCCAAAACAATGCCGACCCCACGGCCTACATAAAAGCAACATACATATACAGGGACAAAAGGCCCAATAAGATATTGGAAGAACATTTTAAACTAATACAATAATCAACTATAATTATGGAAACCAATGTAATTTATTTATTGATTGCTCTATTTTTAGGCGCTTGTCAAGATAGTCCTAAAACAGAAAACAAAGAAGATGGGGACCTACCCCCTATTTCTGTAGTAGAAATGGCCAAGGTTAAGGCTAAAGAGAATATAAAAGAGCAAGAACCTAGCAATAAAGATGTTTGGAAAGCCTTAAAGAGCACCACACCATTAAGTAGCGAGCAAATTCTACCCTTTTTGCCAAAAATGATAAATGGCCACAAAATGGCAAACCAATATGCCTACCCAGGGGGCGGGCAAATGGCTACCGGGGGCTATGGCCCCGCAGACAATCAGCACAATTTTTCCATTGAAGATGGTGCCGGGTCCAAGGCCATAGTAAAAAACTTTTTCAATAGCTATATACTTAAACTACAAGGACCTGTAGAAACCGAATACATTTATTTGGAACGTGACGGTTACGAGACCATTGCCTTTTTACAGCCTAAAATCAGTAGGAACCAAATAGCTTTTATCTACAACAACAGGTTCAGGATAAGCTTGGAGGGTCCAGATAAAGCTATTGACCTCTGGTCCTATATCGACTTTGAAAACCTTAAAAAATTAGATCAATACAAATAAAAATTATGAAAAATCTACTAAAATCGGCCCTCGTTATTTTGCTTTTGGTTTCATGTAAAGAAACCCCAAAAACGTCAGACCCATCAGCATCCAAGATATTGGATGGGGCAATAAATGAAGTTATTGGAAAGAATGACGATATCAATATAAAATATGATAATCTACTCAAGGAATTAGGTACCAAGACCCCATTGACCAATGACCAACTAATAGAGGCATTCCCAAAAAAATTGAGCAATCTAAGTTTAGATCCATCAGAACAGAACAAAATAGAACCTGAAATTACCGATACCCAACTTGTTTCCGGCAGCTTTGGAGATGAAACTATTAGAATGGAAATTTTGGATGCCGCTGGGCAGAAGGCCGTTGGTGCCATAATACCCTTAAAAATGTTGCACCTCAACAAGATAACTTCAGAAAGCAACAATACCATAAGATATTCCAAAGTAGAGCGCAACGGAATTTTAACCTTTGGTACCGATCGGGATGCAGATACAAAAGCAGATTTTCAATCCGACCTTAGGTTTCTTTACGCCAATAGATTTTATGTAACCCTGGAAGGCAAGGGGATGGACACCGATGCACTTTGGAAAGCCATGGGCATTGATAATTTGGGTGGTTTTAAAAATTAAAATGAATAATACCTAAAGTTATGGAATACTTTAAATCCCTTAATCAGTTTCAAATAGCAGGCCTTGTTCTGCAATTGATACTTCTGCCATTTTTGTTTATGGCCCTTCGCCGTTGGTGGTGGGCAAAACAATCCCTCCAATGGCCGAAAGTTAATGGTGTGGTTACAAAGGGACTCGATTTCCCCCTATCCAAAATAATCGATTTTCTATATACCTATGAACTCAATGGCGCCACTTATACAGGAAAAGAGCCATTTTTTGCCAATTCGTTCAAGAAATTTTCACAAAAGAAAGCTTCAGGATTAATTGCCAAATATACTCTTGGGAAACAAGTAAATGTTTTTTACAATCCGTCAAACCCTAGGATATCCACCTTGGAGCCAGGAAGAAAAGATGGCGTAATGGGTGCCTTACTACTACTGTTCCTACTTTTTTTATTGGGAGCTGTGTCCCTCTACAACCCTTCAATAATAATAGAGATCATAGATTATTTTTCTAACCGGTAAAACACATTTATTATGAAAAAATCAGTTTTGTTTTTAGTAGCCTGTGCCTTTCAAGCTGGCATGGCCCAAACCAATCATATAGTGGATAATTATCCATTGAAAGCTATGGACCTGGTGTTGTTTTCCTTCGGAATGGACAACCCACTTACCATAGGAACTATCACAGATTCTGGAGAAATAGCTTTAAATTTCCCAAAAGATCTAAATTTTATTACTGATGAGGTAAAAGCCAATTTTATGACGGACACGGCCTTTACCTTGTTTTCCAAATGTGATAATAGTTATGATATACTCGCAGAGGATAAAAATATTAAAGCAGCTGGTGGAGGTTATATTTCCCTAAGCACAAAAGAAAATCCGTATTCCGGATTGTTGTTTATGGTTACCGATGAAAATTTGGTTCCATGGTTGGAATCTTATGGTGATATAGATGCTGTGTTGGGGTCCTATTTTGAATTGCTATATGTGGAATCCGATTTTGATTATAAAGGAGCATGTACTTCCACGGTTACTTACACAGAAAACAATCCTGTTGAAACCCAATATGCCTATGATCTGAAGTTAAAGGCCGGATTTAATTTTATTGAATACAAAATTGAAAGTGTTGCCGAACAGAAGATACCCAGCATGTACGAAGAAAATGTATTCGACAAAATAAAGAAACCAAGTAAAATAACGGTAACATCATCACAAGCGGCCATGCCCAACACCAAGTTAATTGGAAAATACTTTTAAGAAAGGGAACCAATGAAAACACTATACCATATTTTGCCAGTATTCCTTTTACTTATAGGGTTCCAGTCTTTCGCACAAACACCTGAGCAACAAAAAATGTTAGATAAGGCATTGAAAATGCGGGATAGCATTATGGAGAGCCTTAACCTTGAAGACGTACAAAAGCAGGCAGATCAGCAGCAGAAACAAGTGGAACTGGACAAAAAAGCCAATGCCAAAACAAGCCCCATCCCTACTGCCGCAAAAAGTGAAGATAAATATTGGAAAAACACCTGGGCCAGTGATAAGGACAAGAAATTTGAAAATTGGAACAAGGGAGCTGCAGATCTTGTCTTCAACTATGCATATGACTCCAGAAATGATAAAATAAATTATGTGAAAGTTGGGGCTATTAAGGTAGATGGGAGTATTGAATTGAATCCTACATACAAGATTCCCGTGTTACAACCATTGAACCACTTTAAAAACAGCAATAACTTTTTTGACATCCATAATCCGGATTCTTATGAGTATAGTAATGAAAAAGCTGGCTTTAAGCTCAACCCTTATTTATTGGTGTACCAAGACGGGCAACAGATCGGGATCTTAACGATTGGTAATTCTGCAAAAGTAACCCTCAACCTATTAACCCCGGGCGATCTATATTTTGGGGATGAGGGATATATCCTGTCTTGGGTCTATGTTGACGAAGCTTGTGCTATAAGGGCCAATGAAAATTGGAGTGGGGACTTAAGCAATTCCGGAACTCCAATAATGATGGAAACCAGTGTTGTTTATGAGCTTAAATTTAATCCTGGCTGGAATATGGTGAAAACCGAAGTAATAGGTACCTATGAATTTCCAAATGCCCCGGAAGAGGACAGATCCAGATATAAAAAGCATGAGCACACCTCTACTGCTTCCATACCAAATGATGCTACCTATTTCTTTAGATTATCGGCACAGTATTGACCGAATATCATGCGTCCATAAAAATCCATTACAATCTCTAAAATATCTAGTGGATTTATTGGCTATGGTTTTTTACTTTTCCAAAGTAAAAATAAACTTCGCACCCTTTCCAAGTTCCGATTCCACCTTGATGTCCCCCCCTAATTTTTCAACTATTTTCTTTACTGTTGCCAGTCCTATCCCATTTCCAGGGCGACCAAATTTATCGGTGGCCAATAATCTTTCGAAAATTTTAAATATCTTTTCCTGATGCTTTGCTGCTATTCCAGGTCCATTGTCTTCTACATAGAAAAGGTAATGGGTATCCAATTCCGTTACCCCTAGCTCAATTTTAACCCTCTCCTTGTCATTGTATTTAATGGCATTGGTAACCAGATTAATAAGAACCTGATGTATCGCCGTTTTATTGACTTTAATATGGGTCAATTCTGATTTTAAAACCAGATTTAAACTGTGATCAAAATTAAAAAGTCCTTCTATGTCAGTTCTCAAACTTTCCAAATCAATATTTGATTTTCCCTCACCCAATATGCTCTCGGCCTTGCTATAGTGCAGTAAACCTTCAATTAGACCAATTAGATTATCGGAGGAACTAACAATCATTTCCAACATTTGCAAACCTTCACTATCCAACGTCCCCTTATATTGGTTTTGGAAAAGTTGCGCCAAACTGGAAATATTTATCAAGGGTGATTTAAGGTCATGTGCAGCAACAACGGCAAACCTTTCCAAGGCCTCATTTTTTTCTTCCAATTTCGCTATCGCCTGCTCCAACAGTATTTTATTCCTTCTTAACTCCAATAAATTCATCACCTGATTTGAAAGGGCAGTTAAGGATCTAATCTGGCTTTGACTTAATAAATTAGGTTTATGATCTATGACGCACAAGGTTCCTAACGGAAGTCCTGCTTCAGTGACCAGTGGTACACCGGCATAGAAAATTACATGGGGATCACCTGTAACTATTGGATTGTCATGAAAGCGTTCATCCATTCTGGCATCCTGAACAATAAATACATCATTTGGCGTATTAATGGCATGTCCACAAAAAGCATACTCTTTAGGTGTTTCAGTGGCATCCAAACCATGGTGGGACTTAAACCACTGCCGCTTATCGTCTATGAGACTAATTAGGGAAATTGGGGTTCCGCATATTTCCGCAGCAATCGTAGTTAGATTGTCATAATCGGATTCTGGCAATGTATCCAAGATAGAATAGGAATCCAATTCCTTTATTCTTTCCTTTTCATTTTGGGGGACTTTGGGTTTTTTCAGGGCTTTATTATTTTAAGTATTGCTAGATCTAAAATACCATACTTTTGGCAATACCGTTTTGAGTATAGTTTATGGTAAAGGTAAGGGTTTTAAGGTTCGCTTTCAACTGCGCCTTGTCACTGTTATTGGTCCAGACAATGTCCAATTCGCTCTCAGGAGTTTCATTAATTGTCACGCTACCCATAAATGCCTTTGACATATTTCTTAACCTGATTATGGCGAGTTGATTTAATACGATATCCCTTTTAAGACCTTGCTCCACATCCTGTAGGGATAAAGTAGTTCTATTAATTTCCTTATGGCCTCCACTACCCCCTTTATCAGCGGCCTCATAATCGTTCTTTCCAGCAAAAATATCCAAATACCATACCTGGGGGATTCCCGGCATAAACATTTGGATGGCCCTTGCCAATAACAGTTTTTTTTCATCTTCGCCCAAGGCGCTAAAAAAGGTTGCATTTACCTGATAATAAGAAATCTTTTTCCCTGAAGGGTCATAGAGATTTTTAACCCTTCCTCCCCTATCCATAATTTTATTCATGATGGCCTCTATCTCTTCATCCAACAGCAAGCCTTTATTATAAACTCCGTTGACCTCCTTTCCCTTTAGATCCAATACAGGTATCCCGTCATGACAGCCCAACATGTTTACCGTTTTATAACCTTTCCCAATTATTTCTTTGACCCAGACCAACAATGCCTTGTTGGTACCATTTTCCAGGGTGTGAATGGTGAGTCCCGGCAAGAAGAAATCGTAAATATAATAGCCTTCCGCGGCCACCTCATCGTGCAGATGAAGTCCGTATTCTGCATGGATCTCCGGCAGCAACATCAAATTGTTCTTTTGGGCCATTTGTTTTATGCGCTCTAAATACTCCCAGGTACCGGGTTTATTAAAAAAGTTGGATTGACCAACCTCTTTATGCAGATAGGCAAAGGCATCCAGCCTTAGAATTCTGCAACCAAAACCTTTTACCTTTTCCAAGGTTTCCTCATAAAAATCCCAAACCAAGGGAGATTTTGCGTTGACATCCATTTGACCCAAATAGGACCGATTCCGATTTACAATTTTCAAGATTTCACTTTTAAATTGTTGGCAGTCGTGAAAATCCAGGTTGTTAAAATCTTCTCCTATTTCTATTACCCTATTTACCTTGTTACAGATTGATTCTACCTGAGCGCGTGATAACTCCTTTATATCTTCTAAATCGTTGGGGGTAATCTTATTATAACCAATATGCTGATAAAAGGTGTTCCAATAAGGCCTTTCCGAACCATCCGGGAAATACACCTTTAAAATGGGCAATCCGGATTTCCTCATAAATAGCTTATTGAGATACTCTTTCTTGGGGATTATAACCCCATCCTCCCCCATTTTACCATCGCCTTCCCAGAACTCGTTCCAGTTGATAAAAAAGTCCTTGAATTTTGAGTCGTCGCCCTGCTTCAATAAGTCTTGGAATTGTGGTGACGCCACCGATAAATGGTTTAAAACAATATCAAACTTCAAACCTATATTTAGTCTATCCAAGGCCATTAGATCATTCTCGGAGATCAATTCTTTATTTAAGTTATAATCTATAATGGAAAATCCTCTATCTAAGTCACTATTAAAGAAGGTAGGCAATACATAAAACAAGGAAAACACATCTTTAAACTCGGGCATTTCCAACATCTTTACAAGGTCGTGCAGCTTAGCGCCAATGCTATCGGGATAGGCATTTAGCATTACACCATTACCAATATTTTTGTTATGTGCTTTATTCTCTTTTGACATATTCTTTTGAGCGTTCTAAACTTTCTTTTGAGTTAATAGATTAAAATCTATAGAAGTTCGGATAATATATTGATGTTGTCTGGCAACCTACCAACATTCTGCAGTTTTATGGCTGCTAGTTGCAAGGCCACCTCCAAGCATTTTTCAACTGGTTTCTCTTTTATATAGGCAAACAAAAACCCGGACCAAAATGCATCGCCGGCACCAGTGGTATCCATTACATTATCCACTTTAATGGCAGGTAATTGAATAACCCCTTTTCCTTTTTGGGATAGTTTAACCCCTTTGCTACCAAGGGTTAAACAGACCATGTCTACCCCTTCCGAATGAAAAAAGTTAAATATCTCATCATGTGACAGAGTTTGCTCAAAAAGCCTCAGCATATCATCCTCGCTAATTTTGACCAAGGGATCAAACTTGCAATAAGCCTTAATTACCCTAAGGGCTTCTTCTTGGCTTTCCCATAATTTTTTAGCGTAATTTACGTCTATACTTAATTTACAACCCTGGTTATATGCCTCTTCCGCCTTTTTCAATATAGTTGTCCTAGCCGGGTCCATACTCAATGCAAAACAAGTGGTGTGAAATATTGTGGTATTCCCAAGAATGTCCGTGTTGATCTGATTTTCGGAAATACAATAATCCGAGGCACGATATGGAATAAAATCTGGTGTACTTTGCGATCTTGAAACAAAAATTACGCTGGTTGGGCTGTCATCAACTGTCTTTATATAGTTGGTATCTACACCTACTTCTGCGAGTCTTTTAAAAATATATTCACCAAAACCATCATCCCCTACCGTTGCTACCAAAACCGATTTTAATCCCAGTCTGGCAGAATTCATTGCAACATTGGTAGGAGAACCACCTAAATATCTATGATAATCGCGAGTTTCATTAATATTCACCCCAGGCTGTTGCCCTATAAAATCGACAAGCACTTCCCCCACACATAGAATATCTATGTTTCTCATATTATCTTTCAATTTATTATTCCTTAAATTCACTCGGTCTTTAACCCATCTCCTTCGTAAAAAAGAATAAGTGGTAGATTAGATTTATACTCATGATTGATAATCAATTAATTTGTGCCTTGGCATAATCCTTGGAAATAAACATACAAGAAATGGCTCCGAGTATAAAACACACCCCAACAAAAGCCAAAGCATTTCTTGGATCTCCCTGAAACAAGGCATCATAAAAAAATGGTACGGTAGCCATACTTATAAACTGCGGCACCACTATAAACATATTGAAAATACCCATATAGACCCCCATTCGCGCCATTGGCACGGAATACGAAAGTATTACATAAGGAACAGCCATTATGGAAGCCCAAGCTACACCAACCAGAAACATACATAGGTAAAACATGGTGGTCGTGGTAGCAATTTGCATAGAAAGAAAACCTATGGCCCCTATAACCAAGAAAACGGCATGTGTTAATCTATGGCCCAATTTTTTTCCTATCCATGGAATGGCGAAAGAAATTGTAAAACAGGCAACACTAAATATAGCCAAACTAATACCTCCATAAAATGCACCTTTTTCAAAATCAGGATGAGCCGGAGAGGCGGCCCCAAATACGTGACGTGCGATGGCCAAGGAAAGATATTGCCACATTAAAGGCAGGCCGTACCAAACAAAGAACATAACCCACCAAAGTTGTTTCATTGTTTTGGGCATGGTAACAATTGCCTCCTTCACTTCAATAAAAACCTTGGCAATACTGCCTTTATCCTTTTTAAATTCCTCCATATTTTCCGGAGGATATTCGTCCGTGGTAAAAATGGTCCACAATACAGTACCAAGCATGACCATTGCACCCAAGACAAATGAATATTTTATAAAATTGGGAATCCCGTTGGCATTCTCCAACTCTGCAATTTCACCATAGGCCCCTAGTGTAATGATTCCTAAAAATCCCAACAACCAAGGCATTATGTTTGCCGAAAATTGGCCAAGGCCAACGAAAAAACTTTGAACTGAAAATCCCAATGTTCTTTGTTCTGCTGGTAATTTATCAGCAATAAAAGCCCTAAAGGGCTCCATAGCAATGTTCATTGAGGCATCCAGAATCCATAATAAACCAGCGGCCATCCAGAGGGTTGAGGAATATGGCATAAAAATCAGGGCAACACTTGCCAAAATGGCGCCAACCAAGAAATACGGACGACGACGTCCTAATTTTGTCCATGTTTTATCGCTCATGGCTCCAATAATAGGTTGCACCAATAAACCAGTAAGAGGTCCTGCCAACCACAACCAAGGTATTTGTGCCTCATCTGCACCTAAATACCTATATATAGGACTCATGTTGGCTTGTTGTAGTCCGAATCCGAATTGAATTCCTAGAAATCCGAAATTCATATTCCAAATTTGCCAAAAACTTAACTTAGGTTTGTTTAGCATACCATATCTTTTGAAGGTTATTCCTGTTATTTAACAAGCTATTGTTACCCATGAATTTAGTCATTTTTAGTTCAGTCATAGAAAACAAAAAGTACTTCTGACCCTAAGCTTTATTCTTTATTAATATATGTTGTAGTATTTGTGAACTGATGATGATGATACGGCGGCACCAACCCTATTAAATTCAGAGCAAACCGATATGCCATTTATAAGGATTTCGCCTAATAATTTTATCTAATTGATAATAAATCTTGGTTAGTAAAAGAGTCGATACAATGTTTCCACAACATCAACTCCTTTTACATAACACTTGAAAAAACAATCAACCAACCTAAAAAAATCTATATTTTGGCGTAGGTTTCCTATCCCAAAGAAGGATATCGCCCCATATATTTATTTACTTTTTGAAAGTATGATACACCCATAAAATCCGGAATTTCCATTTTATAACAGATGTCCTTATTTGACCTTGCAATTCCAATTATTTAACGGGAATTGTGAGCTTCCTTGCTAAATTTATAATTATAAATACCATAAATTATCAAACTCCCAAACGAAAACGTTTTCGAAATCAACGAAAACGTTTTAGATTTTCATTTTTTTGTATATTTATTATTGAAAAATAAAACTACTGGATGAAACCTGTAACCTTAAAAGAAATAGCCGAACAATTAAATATATCTGTGACCACGGTTTCAAAGGCCTTGAAGGATTATCCTGATATTAGTAAAAAAACCAAGGCTCTAGTGAAAGAATTGGCTTTAACCTTGAACTATAGGCCCAACGCTTTTGCGGTAAACTTAAGGACCAAAGAATCCAAGACCGTTGGATTAATAATCCCAGAAATTGTCCACCATTTTTTTTCCAACGTTATTAAAGGAATTATCGCCCAAGCAGAAAAAAAGGGCTATCTGGTCATCATACTTCAATCCAATGAATCCTATGAAATGGAAAAAAAACAGATTCAACTCCTATTAAGTCAGCGGGTTGATGGTATCCTAATTTCATTGGCCAATGGCACTGCCGATTACAATCATTTGACTGACGTTATTGCCCAGGACAAACCATTGGTAATGTTCGATAAGATTGCCAAAATTGTGAAATGTTCCAAGGTCATCATCGATGATAGAAAAGCTGCTTATGCGGCAACACAACATTTAATAGATACAGGTTGCAAACGAATTGCTCATTTTAGAGGCGCCCTTTTACCACAAAATTCTATTGATCGGTTTCTTGGTTACAAAAAGGCCCTATTGGATAACAATATGCCCTACGATCCTTCTCTGGTTTATATATGCGAATGTGGAGATAACAGTTTTGAGGAAGGAAAAATTAATGCCCGCCAATTGTTAAAAGACCATAACGATGTTGATGGCATTTTTATAAATACCGATTTAGTGGCTATTGGGGCCATTACGGAATTTAACGAACAAGGTGTAAATATTCCAGAAGACATTTCCATAGTCGGCTTTAGTAATTGGTTTATGTCATCGGTCATTTCCCCTACCCTAACTACCATTGACCAGCCGGGATACGAGATGGGAAAAACTGCTTTTAAGCAACTTTACAAGGAAATGCAGCAAGTAAAAAATAAACAATCAATAGTTTACGAAAGCATTGTATTAAAAACGGAGTTGGTTAAAAGACAATCAACTAAGGAGGTTGTTAATTAATCTCTCTAACTCGAGTCTTAAGTTGGAATGAATATCCCATATGTTCCAAAAGCTTCTCTGACCTTGTTCTAATCCGTCCCATGTCACCCTACAATCCCTATTAATTCAGATGAATTATTCCGCAGTGCCAGCCCCCTTCATCCCCAGTCCAAAAGCCTTCCAAATTTTTTTAATGGCAATAACAGCCAATAAACAAAGAAAACCGATAACGAGACCGGCAATAAATTCGCCCAAAATAGCTGGAATGTCAATAAGCCAATGATGTAGCCATTCAAGGTTATGCACAAAAATGCCCCCGGCCACCAACACCAATGCAATGGTACCGATAACTGATAGACTTTTTATTACCCACGGCAGCGCCCCTACCAGAAACCTGCCAACATAATCCGATATACTGTGCTTCTTACCATTGAGCTCAATAAGTCTAAGACCAAAGTCGTCCATCCTAACGATCAGCGCCACTATTCCGTAAACCCCTGCCGTTGCTATAAGGGCTATAATGGAGACTACCGTTACCTGGGTCCAAATGGGTTCTTGAACTACGGTTCCTAAGGCTATGATGACTATTTCAATGGAGAGAATAAAATCGGTTATAATGGCCGACTTAATTTTTTCCTTTTCCAAAAGCAGGATTTCATTTTTAGTTAAATAGGTTTTTACTTTCTCTGCTTTTGGATGTTTGTGGGGTACTAAAAATTCGTAAATCTTCTCTGCCCCTTCATACGCCAGATAAAGTCCGCCCAATAGCAAGATTACGGTGACCGCCACAGGCAAAAAGGCACTGAGCAGAAAAGCAATGGGAAGAATGATCAACTTGTTCAGGATAGACCCTTTTGTAATGGCCCACAACACTGGAATTTCACGTGAGGATACAAAACCAGAAGCTTTTTCAGCATTTACCGCCAGATCATCCCCCAAAATGCCGGCCGTTTTCTTACCTGCAATTTTAGTCATTGCCCCTACGTCATCCATTAAACTGGCAATATCGTCCAGCAAAGCAAAAAATCCTGATGCCATATAACTACACTTCCTTTATTAATTTATATTGTTTTTTCTTCTATTATTTTCTTCACTCCCAGGCTACCGCTCCATGTCCGCAAATATATTTTATAATTCCTTTATTTACTTACTACTTACAATAATAGGTCCTTTTCCTAAAAAACAAAGGCTTAAAAAATTCCAATATTGCCCCAATACAACTTTAGCCACTAACCCAACCTCACAATTATGGACCAATATATTTGTACTAATTCCCTTTAACCGTATATTTTATTTAATAAGTTAGTATAAGTATCGTAAAAGTGCATTTCCTAATCCAGTAATGATGATCTTTGGTGTAAGAACTATGAAAATAACCAAGTCAAAATATCGATTTTTAAGGGGGACCGCCAAAGTTGTTTTGGTGCTTGCACTGCTATTTATCGTTTTGGTACTTTTCGTTAGAAGCCCTTGGGGACAAAATATAATTGTTTCCAAAGTCACTTCTTATGTTGCCAATAAGACCAACACCAAAGTTGAAATAGACCGACTTTTTATTACTTTTTCAGGGAATGCCTTTTTGGAAGGCCTGTATCTGGAGGACCAGAAAGGTGATACTTTGTTGTTTTCAAAAAGCTTGGAAGCCAATATACCTCTTTCTCCCTTGTTGTTCGGCAACGAACTAAACCTTAAGTCCGTGGAATGGGATGGTCTAAAGGCACATATAACTAGGAGCGGAGATTCTGGCAAATTCAATTTTGATTTTTTATTGGAAGCCTTGGCCACCAATGACACAACTCCCCCTTCCCCGGAAGTAGAACCTATGAAAATTAATGTTGGATCGCTTAATTTATCCAACTTTAAAATTAATTACAATGATGCGTACTCTGGCGTGGAAGGAGGTCTTGTTTTGGGGCAATTATATTTAAATTCCAATACCATAGACTTGGAGACCATGCTCTTCAACCTGGAGGATCTTGAGCTTTCGGATACGAACATCAATTACAATCAGACCAGGCCTTTTGTTCCTGATGATAACACACAAACACCGCTGCCTTTTTTAGTAGTCAATAATCTTAAACTGAAAAATGTGCGGGCCAATTATAGTTCCATCCCAGAAGGTGTGCTGGCCAAGGCATACATAGGCGATTTTGTTTTGGAACTTCCCAAGGCCGATTTAAGCAGGAAAGAACTGGAAATTGGGTTGCTATCCCTTAAAGATTCGGACATTTCCTTAAATTTTCAGAAAAGGGAACTTACCCCTAAGGACACTACCGGTAATACTGCAGAATATGTTGAATTTTCCTGGCCACAACTTTTTATAGTGGCAGATAACATCGTCCTCAATAATAATTCTGTCCAATACCGTTCTGCTAATAATGCAACAACAGAAGGTCAGTTTAATCCCAACGATATTTTCCTTTCAAAACTAAATTTAGAATCCAATGACCTCAACTACCAACCTAAAAATGGCAGCTTGAAGATAGATCATTTATCATTTGTTGACAAAAGTGGCTTTCAGTTACAAAGTCTAGGTTTCGAAGCCAAACTGGACGATAGCTCAGCATCGCTCACTGGATTAGAATTAAAGACCAATTCCAGTTGGTTAAGGGCCGACATAAAAATGAATTATCAATCCTTAAACCAATTGATCTATTCCCCTGGGAAAACCAAAATGGACCTACAAATGTCCAGCTTACATCTCGCTCTGCAAGATGCCCTATTTTTTCAACCTAATTTAAACAAGAACGAATATTTTTCTGCCGCCCTGCAGCATCCATTTACAGGGAAATTAGATGCCACAGGGATACTTGAAGATATTGATATCCATAATCTACAATTCTTCTGGGGCAGCAGTTCCTTGATAGCTGAAGGAACCGTATCCAACCTTATGGAAACGGATTCGCTAACCTTTGATTTCCCTAACCTAAATGTAACTACCATCCGAGAGGATTTGCA
Source organism: Arenibacter sp. F26102 (assembly GCF_023015865.1). Lineage (GTDB taxonomy): Bacteria > Bacteroidota > Bacteroidia > Flavobacteriales > Flavobacteriaceae > Arenibacter. Next base: position 49,434 of record NZ_JALKBC010000021.1, read on the forward strand.
ACAATTTGTTTCGGAAAAGGATTTGAACATTGAAATTCCCCAGACCATTTTTTTACAGGCCAAAACCTACGGTAATCCAAATAATATCTCGGGGGAAGCCTTTTTGAAAATACCGGAAGGCACTGCCAAACTTAATGGTAACTATTCCAGCACAGACAAAATCAACTTCGACGGAAATCTTAAAGTGGATAGCCTGCAACTAGGTAAGTTGTTAAGAAATGAGCAGTTGGGACTCATGACCTTTAATATCAAAGCTTCTGGTAATGGTAATAGTTTTAATACTCTAAATGCTGTTTTCGAATCCGATTTTACTCAATTGGAACTTAAAAAATATGACTTTTCAAATCTTGAGTTAAAAGGAAAAATCGAAAATGGGAAAGGTGATATTGACCTGAACTTTAAGGATAAGAACCTTAATTTCAAATCGAACACGGCTTTGGTTTTGGATTCCATCTCTTCAAAAATAAGGCTAAACCTAAATGTTATTGGAGCCGACCTACTAGCACTCGGTATCACTAAGGCAAATATCAAGGCCGGGCTGGACTTGGAAGCCGATTTTGACGGGAACATGAACAACTATGGATTGAATGTACAGATAAACAATGGTGTAGCAGTTTATGATGGTCAGCAGTACCAAATGGGCCTCATGAAAATAGAATCCAAAATAGACACCCTTAGCACCGAAGTTAATATCAAGAGTGATTTTCTGAACGGCGGACTAAAATCGAACAGCTCCCCTACGGGAATCAATACCGCTCTGACGAAACAATTCAAAAGTTACTTTGAGGACACTATAAAAGAACCCTCCCCTTCTGATTCAGTTAAACTTGAAATGAATCTAAATATACATCCAAATGCCCTTATTACCGAAGTATTTCTAAGGGATTTGGAGCAGATGGATTCCATTATTGTCAAAGCCAATTTTGATGCGGCCACCAAAAATATTAATGCCAAATTAATGGTTCCCTCAGCTAAGTATAAGGGAATTACACTGGACAGTATGAATCTCTCGGCAATTGGCGATTCCTCCAACTTAAATTTCACCGCTGGTATTATAAACCTCATTTCGGATCCGGTTCATATTAAAAGGACATATTTAGAGGGCTCCCTTAAAAACAAGGAATTGTTATTGAATTTCAGTTCATGGGACGAAAAGGAAAAAGTAGTGTTTATCGCCTCAAAAATGATTATCGCCAGGGATACTACCTTGCTACATATAAATCCGGACGGACTCTTATTCAACAAAAAGGAATGGATTATGCCCGAAGATAACCAGATAACCTTCGCCCCTGACCACCTTGGTTTTAAGAATGTAAATTTGACTAGAAATTCCCAGCAACTGAGCTTGAGCAATTCGGCCTCCGATTCTGAAGAAGAACATCTCGCCATAAACTTCGACCAATTTAGGTTACAAACCTTTCTAAGCCTGTTCAACCCAGATTCCCCCTTGGCCTCTGGCTTGGTAAATGGAAATCTGATTGTGGAAAATCCATATGGGGCAACAGGAATTGTAGCCGATTATAAAATTAGCGATTTAGAGATAATGCAACACCCCATTGGTAATTTGTCCTTAAAGGCCACTTCCAAAACCAGTGATACCTATGATTTTAATCTAGCCCTTAAAGGTGCAGGGTCGGACTTAGATTTAAAAGGGGACTATGCCGCTGCAGAAACTGGGGCCAAACTGAACCTTGATCTGGACCTAAACAGAATAGACCTAAAGGTTATTGAAGATTTTTCATTTGGGACCTTGAAAGATACACATGGTTTTCTTTCCGGGAAAATAGATGTTTCGGGTACCACCACATCCCCGGTTTATACAGGAACCATCAACTTTAATGACACCGATTTTAATGTCGCCAGCTTGAATTCTGTCTTTAAAATATCGGATGAAACATTAAAGATTGATACGGACGGAGTGTATATGGATAATTTTCAGATTACCGATGCCAATGGCAGCTATTTTAAATTGAATGGTTCTATTGGTACCAAAGAATTGTTGAACCCAAAATTAGACCTTAGCCTCAATGCCAAACAATTTCAGTTCCTGAACTCCACAGAGAAAGACAATGAATTATTCTATGGAAAAGCCAGTATTGATATTGACCTTTCTGTAAAGGGCAATTTGAAACTACCCATAATAGACGGAAAACTCCGTGTGCGCGAAGGTACCGAAGTGACTTATGTTGTCCCAGAATCCCAGTTGGATGTTGAAGAACGTGAGGGTGTGGTCATTTTTGTAAACCGTGAAAATCCCAATGCCATACTTACTAGAAATGACAATGAAGAAACGCCAGCCTTCTTTAGTGGCTTGGATGTCAAAGCCATCCTGGAGATAGCCGAAGATTCCAAATTTAATATTATTATAGATAAACGTACAGGAGATAACCTTCGCGTTTCTGGGGATGCCTCCCTTAATCTTAATGTAGAGCCCAACGGAAGGATGCAGCTTACAGGGCGATACGAACTAAACTCCGGGCATTACGAGACCAATCTGTACAACCTAGTGAAACGAAGGTTCCTGATAAATCCTAACAGCACCATAACTTGGCAGGGAGACCCCACCAATGCCAAGTTGGACGTTACCGCAACCTATACAGTGGAAACTTCAGCGGCCCCTCTAATGTCGTCCGTGGTTTCCAGTGAGGATAATAGCCTAACCGGCAAATACCGACAGGTCCTACCATTTTTGGTTTATCTTAATGTAGATGGGGAACTGTTGGAGCCAAAATTGTCGTTTGGACTGGATATGCCAGAGGACGAACAGGGATCATTGGGTGGTGCCGTCTATGGAAGGGTACAACAATTGAACCAACAAGAGGCTGAGCTTAACAAACAGGTATTTTCCTTGTTGGCACTTAATCGTTTTTATCCTGATACCGGAAGCGACGGAAGCATTGGTGGTACTTCGGCCATTGCAAGGGACAATGTAAACAAAGTATTATCAGGGGAACTGAACGCATTTTCGGACAGGGTTTTTGGGCAATCCGGGTTCGAGGTGGATTTTGATTTGGACAGCTTTACCGATTATCAGGGCGAGAGTCCCCAAGACCGGACCCAACTGAACATCAACGCCAAGAAAAAATTGTTCAACGACCGCTTGATCGTAACTGCAGGTAGTGCCGTTGATGTTGAAGGCAGCGCACAGCCAGGGCAAGAGGAAACCCCAATAATCGGTAACGTAAGCCTAGAATACCTACTTACCAAAGATGGTCGTTATAGACTAAGGGGGTTTAGAAAGAACGAATATGAAAACATCATAGACGGACAATTGATCGTAACTGGGGTAGCCTTGATCTTCAACAGGGAATTTAATAGATTTAGTCAATTGTTCAATCCTTTAAAGGAAGTCGAATCAGCTGAAGAAAAAGACAAAGAAATTCAAAAAAAAGAATAAAAGTTTGATGGCAGCAAAAACATATCGGACTATTTTAACCCTGCTAATTCTAGTAGGTATCTATTCCTGCAGTGTTGGGAAATACATCCCTGAGGGCGAAGCTCTATATACTGGTTCAAAGATTGATGTTGCGTTTGACAAAGAAGTAAAGAACCAAAAAAAGGTAACGCAAGAATTGCGCACTATAGTGGCCCCTGAGCCCAATTCCCAATTTTTGGGGATTAGACCGGGCCTGTATTTCCATTACAAAGCACAAAAGAAAAGACCCGGTTTTATAAATCGTTGGCTCAATAAAAAAATTGGGGAAGAACCAGTTTATCTTTCCGATGTAAATCCGCAGCGGGTAAAACAACTTATGCTGAACAGACTGGACAATCGCGGGTTTTTCTATAGCCAGGTATCCTCTGAAATAGACAGCACACAAAAACACGCTGCCATTAAGTACAACTTAACATTGCCAAAGCCCTACACTCTGGAAAAATTTGAGTTGGAAAAAGACTCGCTGCCCATCTATGCCGAAATTGAAAAAGCCTTGGAAGAAACAAAAATTAAGCTTGGAGACCGATTTGATCTGGAACTGATGAAATTTGAAAGGGAACGCATAGATCATGAACTTAAACAAAGGGGATATTACAATTTTAATCCCGATTTTTTGATTTTTGAGGCCGATACCAATCGTTATGACAACAAAAGGTACGACCTCTTTCTACGGTTGAAAAGAAACCTCCCAAAAAAAACGGTGATTCCCTATACCATTGATTCCATTTCTGTTTACCCCAACTTCTCCATCGACACGGAAAAGGAGGTCGACACCAATACAACAGTAGTCAACGGCATTAATTTTATTCAAGAAAAGGAATTCTTTAAACCTAAGAAAATGGAACCCTATATATTGTTCGGGGTAGATCAGAAATATAATTCGGAAACGGCCAGGTTAACCAGTAATAGACTTTCGGCCTTGGGAAACTACAAGTATGTAAATATCCGGTTCAATGAAAGGGACACTTCTAAAGTAGATAGTACTGCTTCCTTATACGCCGATATTTTACTTTCCCCACTTACCAAAAGGTCTGTACGGGCGCAACTACAGGCAGTAACCAAATCGAACGGTTTTGCTGGGCCGGGAATATCTCTCACCTATAACAACAGAAACCTTTTTAAAGGAGGGGAAACCTTGAGCATAACGGGTAATTTCGCCTATGAAACCCAGCTTTCTGGAGGTAAAGGCACTGGCCTCAGTAGTATAGCGGGTGGACTCAAAACCGATTTGATCATCCCTAGACTAGTTCCCTTTTCCCCTGAACAATTTAAATACGCGGTACCCAAGACCAAAATTAGCTTAGGAACCGATTTCTTGAAACGCACGAAACTTTATACCTTAAACTCGTTCAACGCCACCTTTGGTTATACCTGGAATGCCAATAGATTTGTATACCACGAGCTTAATCCTATCAGCATCAATTACGTAAACCTATCAAATACCACAGAAGAATTTACGGCCATTTTGGATAAAAATCCGTTTTTGAAACAAAGTTTCGACCAACAGTTCATCGCTGGATTCAACTATACCTTTACCTACAACGAACTGGTAGATGTGAATAACAATCACCCCTTCTTCGTTTCCACAAGCCTGGATATAGCCGGTAACACGCTGAACCTTATTGGCGGGTCCGATAAAACGGTTTTTGGATTGGAATATGCACAATATGCCAAGGCCGATATCGATTTTCGTTATTATATAAAATGGGGCAAGGAACAATCCCTCGTCAGTAGACTTTATGCGGGATGGGGAATTCCTTACGGCAACTCCTCCACACTGCCATTTGTAAAGCAATTTTTTTCGGGCGGTCCCTATAGTGTAAGGGCATTTCAAATACGGTCGCTGGGACCTGGAACATTTAGTTCTACAGAAAATGGCACTTCTTCCTTTTTTGATCAATCAGGAAATCTGCGATTGGAAGGCAATTTGGAATACAGATTCCCCATATGGTCTTACCTAAAGGGCGCCATTTTCGCAGATGCCGGCAACGTATGGTTGACCAATGATATAGAAATTTCGGAAGATGAACCTGAAGCCAGTAGAGAGTTTAATGAAGAATTGCTCGCCAAAGGGAAATTTGGTTCCGATTGGGCCAAGGAATTGGGTATTGGTCTGGGCTTGGGCCTTAGGGTAGATATCCAAAGTTTTGTATTGCGTTTCGATTTTGCATCTCCCTTACAGGTTCCATACCTGCCTGAAGGAGATCGTATCAGAATTCCATTTTTTGATGGCGGCAGCAACAATATCCTCTTCAATTTTGCCATCGGTTATCCCTTTTAAAAGTTATTAGAATTTAAAAACATCCCTTGTTTTATTAAGAAAATCATAAAGTTTTGCATCCAAATTAAATGGATCAAAAATGTAATCTTTTGAATTATTGACTAGTGGCATTTAGGTCTAATTTTATTAAAGATAAATTATTAACCCGTCTGCCTTTTGGTGCAGACCTTAAATAAACAAGACTATGAACAGTGATCAATTAGAAGGAAAATGGAAACAAGTCAAAGGTAAGTTCAAACAGAAGTACGGTGATCTTACCGATAATGACCTGACTTATTCAGAGGGTAAGTTTGACGAATTCTTAGGCCGATTACAAGAAAAAACCGGAAAAAGAAAAGAACAATTAAAAGAAGAGATCGATAATATGTAGCCTCGAGCTCATAAGTTTAAATCTCATTGCAACAACCCCCACAGAATTGTGGGGGTTGTTTTTTTATAGAAAAGATTTATTGGACCAAAGCTAAAACTTGGGTCTCGCATTAACCTAGTGCTTATCCAAAAAAGAAAAAATCACTAATTAAGGAGATTTAAGAAATACTTTCACAGGGTTTAGCCCAATTAAATGGGCATTATATCCTCCGTAGCTAAAGCCCTTAGCTATATCCCTGGCGTTGTTGCGGGGATGTCGCCGCGGTCCCTGCCTACTGCAGGCAAGCCTAACGCTATATAAAAGGTTCCAAAGAAAGAAACCCATAGTTCCAATTGGATGGAATTATCGGAGCAATTAAAGCCTGTCCTTGTTGTCCTTGGCGTATTCCTTTTTATACATCCGGACAACAATCAGAAAAAGACTAATAAGAAGGGGACCAAATATCAGTCCTATAAATCCAAAAATGGGTACACCTACAATTACCCCTATTAACGTAATCAAAGGATGCACATTGTCCAATTTTTTAAGAATAAAAAGACGAAATAGATTATCTGTTGCCCCTACTACAATAAAGCCGTATAATAGAATACCCCAAGCTTGGAATGTACTGCCTTCTGAGAGCGACAATATAAAAACTGGGACAATGCCCAACAAAGAACCAATAAAAGGAATCATAGAACCTATGGTGACAATAACGGCCCAGAAGAAAGGGGAATTAATGCCAAAAATAAGAAATCCTATTAACGAGATAATCCCTTGAGCCAATGCCACTAAGGGAATACCCAAAGCGTTGGAGCGCACCATAGCCCTAACTTCCTCTCCTATTATCTTTAGATTTTCCTTCCCAATAGGAATATATTTAAACAAGGATTCCCGTAGTTCCCGTCTGTTGGTCAACATATAAAAAAGCATAAAATACATGATGGCAATAGAGATGAACATATTAAAAGTTCCTCCGGCAAATCCTTGTAGGTTGGTGGAAAGCCAGGAAGAAACAGCACCTGCATCAATTTCGGAAGTTAAGTCATATCCAACTAGGTCTTCCCATTTTGCCAATTGTGATTTCACTGCTCTTATGACTTTCTCAGAATTTTGTACGGCATTACCAATTTTTGTGCCCAACATAAACACAATTCCCGAAACAGGTAACAAAATACATACAAAGGATATCACCAACAATACGGTGGCGGCCAGATTGGGGTGCCAACCCTTTTTAACAAGTTTTGCCATGGGTCCCCTTAGAAGCACATAAATGGTAATAGCACCCAAAACTCCGGTAAAATAGGGAAGAATTGCTTGAAAAATTAACCCGCCAAGCATTAGAATAATCAGTATAATGAACAACTGTCGTATTACATTGGGATCAATATTTTTCATAGTTCATTTGCTGTAGGTTATATTAAAAATCCTGACATCCCTTGTAAATAATTAAAGCCTCAAAACCACCAATATAAGATAAACAATTTTACAAGAAAAAATCATGAAGCACACTGTAGGAGGAAGTAAATATAAAAGTCAAAATGGAAATCAGGAAAATATAGTATGGCTGATAACCTCATTGATAAAAAATAGGAAGCCAAAGTTAAAATAACCCAACCCCCTATGGCCTAGGCCAAATAACGAACTTGGGTCATTCCTTTCCCAATCCACCAAACTATATTTTTATAAGGGTTTTCTACCCGATATAATATTGTAAAGAACGGCAATTACGGCTATGACCAGGAGAATATGAATCAAATTACTAGTTCCCATGCCGGCAACTATACCGAAAAAACCTAACATCCAAATAATAATACTAACTACAGCAATTAACCAAAGTATACTTCTCATAATTTTAAGTTTAAGTGATTAGAAATTTATGTTTAAATTATCTTTCTGTCCATCTGATGATGTCATAAATAACTTAATTCTAAACACTTATAAAATTATACACTTGTATTGATGTAATGTAATGCATTAGATAAATTTATTAATGCAATCCATTGGAATGTAAAAGTGTAGTACGTTTGAGATTCTACTCTACGGTTATGTTCGGTTTAATAAATTACTAATACTATTTATGGGAACATTCCTTACAGGTGCCGGTTAAAACACAATTCACATTTTCGACTTCGTATTCATCTGGAATTGAAAAATTAACTTTGACAGGCAAACACTCTATAGTATCACATTTAAGACATCTAAAATGAAAATGATGACTAGGTTTTTGATTTTCTTCACATTTCACACATAATGCAAAATACTGTTTACCATCTTCTGCAACCACTCTATGCACAATACCGTCGTCACAAAAACGGTTCAGAACACGATAGATGGTAGCCCGATTGATATCAATATCTATCTTCTGCTCAATGGCATCTTGACTCATCGCTTTACCTGTCTTTACCAAAACATCCAATACAGCTTCTTTGGTGGGTGTATTCCTTCTTTTCATTAATTAACGCGATTTATTCGTAATTATTTATTGCGATTGTATTGCAATATTACAAAATAAAGATATATTTGCAATAAATACTAATGCGATGAATTCGCATTTAAAATAATTATAATGATTAGAAGAGCCGTAATTAAACAAGGAAGTCTCGCCGCTCTGTCTATTACTTTACTTAGTTCATTTACCAGTTTTACAAAAGCTAACGTTATGGAAGAAAATAAAACTTTTGAAGTGATTATTATTGGCGGGAGTTATGCGGGGCTTTCTGCAGCTATGGCCTTAGGTCGCTCTTTAAGAAATGTGCTGATAATCAATAGTGGAAAACCCTGTAATATCCAAACACCACATTCCCACAATTTCTTAACGCAAGATGGCAAGACACCAAAAGAAATTTCCACCTTAGCCAAACACCAGGTTGAACAATACAATACCGTTTCTTTTATAAATGACCTAGCTATAAATGGGCAAAAAATACCTTTAGGTTTTGAAATTGAAAAAGAAAACGGCAAGACATTTACAGCAAAAAAAATAATCCTCGCAACCGGAGTAAAGGACATCATACCCAACATCAAAGGATTTTCAGAATGCTGGGGCATTTCTGTAATACATTGCCCTTATTGTCACGGTTATGAGCATAAAGCAGTAAACACCGCCATTATGGCCAATGGTGAAAGGGCATTTCATCTTGCTCCCTTGGTGCAGAACCTTACCAATGATTTAACCATTTTAACCAATGGCAAGATGGATTTCAATGAGCAACAATTAATAAAGCTCAAAACAAATAATATTGAGGTAAATAAAAAGGAAATATTGGAAGTTGAACACAAAAATGGTCATTTACAAAAAATAGTTTTCAAGGACGGTAGCAAAGAAAACTTCCTTGCTGCCTATGCGGCGATTCCTTTTGAGCAGCATACCTCCATTCCGGTTGACCTAGGATGTGAACTGACCGAGAATGGTCATATCAAAGTAGATTTCTTTCAGCAAACTAACGTTGATGGCATCTACGCCTGTGGAGATAATTCCAGCCCAATGCGTTCGGTAGCTTATGCCGTAGCCACCGGAAATATTGCAGGCGCCATGGTCAATAAAGAATTATCCCACGAAGAATTTTAAGCAAGATCAATAATGGTTGAGGTTTTCACAACAAATATTCCAAACAAAAGTCAGGTAGCTGACATTATAATAACGCTAGAGAATAATTCTTCAGGTTGGAGAATAACTTTTGATATGGAACGCAAAATAATACATTACCCCCTGTGACCATAGTTTACTTAGAGTTGAAGGAGATAAACGATGCAAAAAACAGAAAGCGATATGACAGAATTCAAGGAAGATAATTTTATTCAAAAACAAGAAATGTGGAGTTTTAAACCGGCAAGATCCGCTGTGTTAACAAAATAATTCCTGTTTAAAAAAAATAAAAAACATTCCTATTCCAGATATTGGTTATGGCCATCTGCCACAGTTCTATAAACAATATGCCTTTTGCTTCCCGAAAATTAGTAAAAAAGGAAAGTCAACAATTAATCCTTAACTGCTATGAACAGCTTATTGAAAAGGGGTCTATGCTTTTTTCTGCTATAACAAATGAAGCCCCAAACTTTGGAATGGAAAAACGTATTGGCAAAGATTGTTATGAGCTACACAAAGGCGCCAAAGTCTTTTATTACGACAAGCAATCTGTAAAAGAAGAATTTGGTGAGGTAGGTCTTTTTGAAATAATAGAGATCGATGAAAATCAATCATTTTACTTCATCATGTGCTAGAGAACAAAAATATTAAACAGAAACCAAAAAATATGAAAATTAAGAACAGTACATTAGATCTCGTAGCCCTTTCAAGCTCCCTTATTTGTGCGATACATTGCGCCTCTATTCCAATAATGCTTTCATCTACCACTTTTGGTAGTATACATTTTTTGGCTAACCCATTTATAGAAAGGACATTTATTGGTCTTGGCTTTGTCTTTGTCTTGGCTTCATTGTGGCCTAGTTATCAAAAAATTCACCGAAAATTGAAACCCTTGAAAATTGCTGTTATGGGCTTTATATTTATTGGTTTGGGAAGGCTCCACTTTACAGAGTCATGGGAAATAGGTAATACTATAATGGGCACTTTGTTAGTATCCTTGGCCCACTACTATAATTGGAAATTACTAGGATGCAGGGTACATCATAAACATTAATTATTGTTAAGATTATTTTAACACCGTATTAACCTTATTTAGCTATGTTTGCATTTAATGAGAAACAGTCGTCTAAAAAATAGTATCAGTATTCTGTTGCTTGCTCTTTTCATCTCAATGAAAATGGCAGGGCTTCATGTGCTTTCCCATACAGACGATAAGGAGCATGCATTGCATTGTTATATTTGCGACAATGCTGTCTCCCATAACTTAAGCCCGGCAATTTCTGCGGATATTCCGGAATATGGTATTAAAAACACAGAGTCCATTCTCCAGATAGAGAAATCTGAAAATTACGCTTTTGTTGTTTCAAGTACTATTGCTCGTGACCAGCTCTTTTCACGACCTCCACCTTCTTTACTTTAAGTTTCCCTTGCCCTTAATTCTTTCTGGAATTCTTGGATAACTCCAAGGCTCTATAGTTACACCTAATTCGTAATTGAGAATGGTATATAGATTATTTCCAATAATCGCCATTTGAAGTTAAGGAACTGGCCATACCACCGCCTTTTGGCTATCGGCTTAAGACCAAGAAGGTACTAAAGTTACTATCAACTTCCAGGCAGAATTAAATGCATAGGTTTTGTAATGACCCCTCCATGGGGCAATTGTTCAAACTTATTGTAATAAATCATGATCCATAAAATGCTGGGTGTATGGCTATATTTTAGCCTATGCTCTATGGTGTTTGCACAGGATTCTTTCCAAATAGAAGGATCCGTTGTAAATGCCAACACCTTACAGCCTCTAGAAGGCGCCAATATTATTGGTAAGGGCCTTTTTTCAATTTCATCTTCTACTGGGACATTTACCATAAAAAATGTTGCTGAGGGTACCTACTCTTTGACTATATCGCATATTGGTTACTCGTCTGAAACGGTAACTCTTAAGGTAGGACCAAAAATGGACACCTTAAAGATCTACCTAAGGGAGTCTGTCACCGAGCTTCAGGATGTGGAAGTCAATGGTAAAACCAAAAAAAGGGAGACCCAAGAATTGGCTACGGTATCGCACACCGTCTCTAAAGATTTTCTTGATAAAAACAGGGAGAACAGTTTAATGCAGACCTTGAAGAATATTCCCGGGGTAAGCACCATTAATATTGGTTCAGGGCAGTCTAAACCAGTAATCAGGGGCTTAGGGTTCAATAGGGTAGTCGTAGTCCAGAACAGCATAAAACACGAGGCCCAACAGTGGGGCAATGACCATGGATTGGAAATTGACCAATACGGAGTTGAAACAGTAAAGATTATAAAGGGTCCCGCCTCATTGCAATATGGGTCCGACGCCATTGCTGGTGTGGTAGATATACAGACTTCGAAATTGCCAGTTAAAAATTCATTGAAGGGAGAGGTAAACTTGTTAGGAGAAACCAATAATGATTTATTGGGGGTTTCGGCAGGCATACAAGGTCGTAAAAACAAGTGGTTTTATCGCGGGCGATTAACATATAGGGATTATGGAGATTACAAAGTGCCAACGGACAAAATCAATTATGAGAATTACATTTTTGAACTGCATGACAATAACTTAAGGAATACGGCCGGGAAGGAAGCTGATGCAAGCTTGGGGATCGGTTTTATTTCAGGCAACATAAAGTCTGAAACTAATTTTAGCAATGTAAATGCTAAAAATGGTTTTTTTGCCAATGCCCATGGCTTGGAGGTCAGAAGTTCCAGCATTGATTACGATAGTTCCAACAGGGATGTCGATTTACCCTATCATAAGGTAAACCATTTTAAAATTACGAACAATACCTCCGTAGGTATTGGAAACCATACCCTTCATTTGGATCTGGGGTATCAAAACAACCATAGGGAGGAACGTTCCGAACCTGTTCCGCACGGATATATGCCAACGCCACCTGATAGCAAGGAACGGATATTTGATAAAAATACCTACACCTTAAATATTAAGGATTCCTTTAGCCCCAATCAAAGGCATGATGTTGCAGCAGGTGTAAATTTGGAATATCAAGACAATAACATAGGGGGATGGGGCTTTTTGATTCCTGCATATAACCGTTTCACCATTGGAGCTTTTGCCTATGACCAATTTGAGCTTCATCCAGATCTACATTTATTAGGTGGCTTACGTTATGACTATGGGGTGCTGGATAGCAAGTCCCATTATGACTGGTATCCCTCAACAGTGAACAACAGTGATGGATCCACATCCTACATCTATCTGCAAAGGGCAAAAAACAAAACCTTAAATTTTGGTAATATCAGTGGCTCCCTTGGAATAAGTTACATACATAAAAATACTACCTATAAAGTCAATTTAGGAAAGAGTTTTAGAATGCCTTTGGCCAACGAACTGGCCTCGGACGGCGTAAATTATCATATGTATCGGTACGAAAGGGGAAATCTAGATCTTGACCCTGAATCATCTTATCAATTGGATCTGGATATTGATCATACTACTGCTGCGTTTAGTTTTGGAGCTAGTCCCTTTGTAAATATTTTTGAGAATTTTATCTACCTAAATCCCACTTCAAATTATTATGAAACCCTTCAAATTTACGAGTATACCCAGAGCAAGGTGTTTAGGGCCGGAGGAGAGATCAGGGCAAGTACCACTGTATTAAAAAATCTACAATTGGATGCTTCTGCAGAGTACGTTTATTCCAAGCAGACAAGTGGACCCAAGAAGGGTTTTACACTTCCGTTTTCACCCCCATTGTCGGGACTGTTCTCCGCCAGCTATCAATTCAAGGACTTTCTTTTTTTGTATGAACCAAAGGTAAAAGCGGACTATAGAATTACGGCAGCACAAAATGAAATAGTACCTCCCGAAGAAGTAACGGAGGGGTATCAAGTGCTCAACATGTCCTTTACAGCTCAAATGAACCTTTTTAAAAGCGCCAAGCCTTTTGATGTGCGGGTAAAACTCAACAATGTGTTGAATACACACTTTTATGACCATACCAGTTTTTACCGGTTGATAGATGTGCCTGAACCCGGCAGAAACCTATCCATTTCATTGACAGTACCTTTTTAATAAATAGTAATCATAAATAAATTAATAACAATTAAAATCAAACACATGAAAACAAACATTATGAAATCAAATTTTAAATTTTTGGCCATTGTTACTTTTTTAGGACTCGTTTTACACTCTTGTAGCAGTGACGACGACGGAGTTTCCGATGCATCGGCCCCAGTAATTACCAATTTCGAATTTGGGGAGGGAAGCGATCATTCCACGGAACCATACGCTTATAAGGGTTCCGACCTTCATTTGGAAGCGGAAATAAACGCGGAAGGAATAGTCAGCAGTATTTCCATAGACATACATGCCGATGATGTTCAGGTTGGAGAAGGCGAAGTTGAATGGGATTATGAAAATACCTACACAAATGACTCCTACCTGGTAATTAATCCAACCTTTCATGAACATATCGATATTCCATCGAACATTCCGGCAGGTGAATATCATATTGTGTTGACGGTAACCGATGAGTTGGGAAATAGCACAGAGATTGAGGGTCATCTGGAGATTTTGGATCCTATTGTGATAAGTGATTTTTCTATGGATACCACCGTCCAAAGAGGAAGTGATTTTCATGTTGAATTTATGATCGATGCCGTTAATGGCATACACAACATTACGGTAGATATCCATGCACATGACCTTACAATTGGCGAAGGAGAAGTAGAATGGGACTATGAAGAGATTTTTGAGGACGGATTCCATGAGGAGATCGAAGCGGAGTTCCATAAACATATCGATGTTCCCGTTACTGCTCCTGCCGGCGAGTATCACGTCCTATTTACAGTTGAAGATGAAGATGGAAACACAAAAGAGTATGAAACGCATATAGACGTTACCGCATAATAATATAATAACTATACCGCATGACGTAGAGCCATTTATGTCATGCGGTTTAAAATTTACATTATGGGATTTTCAACAAAATACTTTTTCATTCCAATACTTATCCTAGTTGTCGCCTCCTGTACCACCGATGACAATGCAGCTAAGGACGAACAAAAACCAACTATTGATATCAATTATGATGAAGGGTTTCCCCAAGCCTGTTCACAACTTGTAAGAGGGGAGACCTATTCTTTTAAGGCGATGGTCTCTGATAATGTGGAATTGGCCTCTTATAGCCTGGATATCCATCACAATTTTGACCATCATACCCATGATGATCAAGATGGAGAGTGCAGTATGGACACTAAAAAAACAGCCATAAATCCATGGATTTTTATTGAAAATTATTCCATTGAAGACGGGTTGACTATCTATGAAATAAGCATCGGCCTAACAATTCCCAACGATATTGATACAGGGGACTACCATTGTTCCTTTTCAGTAATCGATGAAACAGGGTGGCAAAGCAGAACATCGGTAGATATAAAAATTATAGATTAAGAATTATACGTTATACCATGAAAACAATAACAGATCGAAAAAATGTACTATTGGCAGCCCCTATGGCGCTACTAATGTTTTTTACCTCTTGTAGTTCCGATAACAACGAAATTGAATTGGCCGAACCCACCATTTCCAATATTGAGATTGGGTTAAGCAACAATGAAATTGGGGTCATTGGCCGTGATTTTCACCTATACGCTGAGATCGTTGCAGGTGATAAGATAGATATGGTCCAGGTTACTTTCGAACCTATCGAAGGTGAGAACTATGCTGGTTCATGGAGTTTTGAAATGACCTGGGATGAGTTTAAAGGGGTGAAAAATGCCACTGTGCACAAACATTTTGATATTCCAGAGGATGCGGTAGAAGGAAAGTATGATTTCACCATAATAGTATACGATGAAAACGGCACAACCCTGAAAGAGATGAGAAATATTACCATTTATAAAGCTGAGAACCTACCCGTAGATCCACAAATAAGGTCTTATTTAGTGGTTGATACGAGTACAAATAGGCAATTATTTAACTATACAAAAGATGGCAGTGGTGACCGACTACTTATAATGAACAATACCCTTACCGCCCAAGCCTACATTAACAATGTAAAAGGTGACGGCAAATTGTACGTGGTCTTGATCAATAAAAAGCACAATCACAAACCGGAATACATAGATGCCATAGACTATTCAAAAACCATTATTTGGGACATTGAAGAACACACAGGTTTAGAAACATCCAAAACTTTTGGCAATACTGTTTTAGATTTTAGCACAACACCAATTACAATGACAACAGCTAATCTCCTTATTGGTGCCGAAAGCGATAACAACCTACCGACCCCTAATGCCATTACGGGGTTAAAGGCATGGGAAGATGGCACATACTATCTGGGACTTCTTTATCAGAACACCACCTACAATATGAGTCTCTTCTATTATATAGAGGTTACCTTATCTCTGTGATTAAAACTTATATGAAATATAACTTGTTAAAGACAGAATCTATTTAAAGACAGAATCAATATATACTAAACACTTTAACTTTAAATCAATAAACCTAGCGACATTATTAAGTATCAGAGTATGTGATCTATTGTAAATACATTTGTAAATACATTTGTAAATACATTGCCAAAGATATATTCTCAATATGAACAAGTTATTGCTTTAGAAAAGGCATACACATTACTAAGTCTTAATTTATCCGGATTCGGATAGACTTACTAAGTGTACGCCTTTATTTTTGGCTATTTTACCAACCTCCCCCCAATGCTTTGTAAATATTTACAGTTGCGATTTGTTGTTGCTTGTTCACATCGATCAATTCCAATTTGGTTTGTAATGAGTTTTGTTGTGCCATTAAAACTTCTAAGTAATTGGCTTTTGCCATTCGGTAAAATTCTTTTGAGGCCACAATAGCATTTTCAAGTACTTCGTTTTCTTGGCTTTTAAGAGAAATAATATCCCTTAATTGCTGAATGTTCGAAAGTTCGTTGGCTACTTCTACATAGCCGTTCAAAATCGTTTTTTGATAATTGTACATTACAGTCAATTGGTTAGCTTTTGCCGTATTGAATTCTGCTTTTAAGGCATTTCTATTCACCAAGGGAGCAATCAATCCGCCGGAGGCTGCATAACCAATAGATGCCGGGGATTTAAATAGATATTTTAGGTTAAACGCCTGAAAACCTAAAGCCGCTCCAATATTAAAGCTTGGAAAAAAGGCAGCTTTGGCAGCTTTTAGATCAAATTTGCTGGCCTGCACTTGAAATTCTGCCTCGCGAATATCAGGGCGGTTTAATAGCAATTGTGATGGCACTCCAAACGCAATTTGTTGGGGTACTTCCCGAAATAATTTTTCTTTTGTTCTTTCAATGGGTTGTGGATACCTTCCCAATAAAAAGTTTACTCTATTTTCTGTTTCCACTATTTGCTGAAGAGTATTCTTTTTAAGGGCCTGGGTATTGAGCAGTTGGGCTTGAAATTGTTGAACAGCCAATTCATTGGCTTGGCCCACTTCTTTTTGCAATTGTACCACTTCCAAAGCTTCATGTTGCATTTTTATGGTTTGCTCAAGGGTTTCCAATTCATTGTCCAAGGCGAGTAGGTCATAGTAAGCAATGGCAGTAGCTGTTATTAAGTTCGACATGACAAAACGATTTCCCTCAATACTTGCCAAATAATTGGATATGGCCGCTTTACGGCTGTTTCTCAATTTTCCCCAAATATCAACTTCCCAAGTGGCTGTAAGTCCTAAAAAATAATCTTCAACAGGATTGGGAATACCTTTGCCTTCAAACTCGGTGGTGGAGTTACCTGCAAAGCTTTCGGTGTATTTGGCATATTTGGTGGAGCCGGCAGCAATGTTTCCGTCAATTTTCGGAAATAATTCACCGCTAGAAAACCGAACCCCTGAACGTGCAATTTCGATGCGCTGTAAGGCCATTTGTAAATCATAATTATTTACCAATGCCGTGTCGATCAAACTGATCAAATATTCGTCGGCAAAGTAATCTTTCCAGTTTATTTTTGCAATACTGGTAGTATCGGTTGAAGTTTTACTGAAACTTGTTGGCGCTTCCCTCTCCGGAATGGACAAGTCGGTGTTAAGAGATTTACAACTGCAAACTATCAGTAGTAACCCAAAATATATTATTTTAAATAGTTTCATTTTTTTATTTTTATAATGTTTCCTTAATAGGATTTCCATCCTTTCTGTTTCCGTTGAATTTTTCGGATATTTTGGCAAAAACGAAAAACAGCCCGGGTATGACGATTACTCCGAAAACGGTACCGAACAACATACCTCCAAAAGCCGCTGTTCCAATGGTTCTATTACCAATGGCTCCTGCTCCAGAGGCCAGTACCAAAGGCAGTAACCCAGCCATGAAAGCAAGTGATGTCATTAAAATAGGGCGTAACCGCAGTTTAGCACCTTCAATGGCGGCCTGCAGTGCTGTTGATCCTTCACTGTGTTTTTGAGCTGCAAACTCCACAATTAAAATGGCGTTTTTACCCAATAGACCTATGAGCATGACCATGGCGATTTGAGCATAGATATTGTTTTCCAACCCTAATATGGTAAGCATAAAAAATGCTCCGAAAATTCCCGTTGGTAGCGAAAGAATTACAGGTAATGGAAGCAAAAAACTTTCATATTGTCCTGACAAAATCAGGTATATAAAGAACAAACAGATAAAGAAAATTACAAGGCCTTGGTTTCCTGCATTGGCCTCGTCATAAGAAATTCCTGACCAAGCAATATCATAACCTCTTGGCAATTTTTCATCGGCAACCTCTTGTATGGCCTTTAAAGCATCACCACTACTATATCCAGGAGCTTCCTCGCCATTTAGCGCAGCCGCAAAATACATATTGTGACGATTTATTTGATCTACACCAAAGGATTTTTCAAGTGTTATAAAATTTGAAAGCGGTACCATTTCATCTCTATCATTCTTGACTCTGAAATTTAAAATGTCTTCAGGGTTTGCCCGATATTCCGGTAGAGCTTGGACCATTACCTTGTAGGTCTTACCAAATTTAACAAAGTTAGAAGCGTATTCACTTCCTACAAGAGTCGAAAGCGTACTCATAGCATTGTTGACTGTAACTCCTTTTTGGGCGGCTTTATCATAATCAACATTTAAGTCGTAATGAGGTATGTTTGCATTGAAAATAGTAAAACTATTGCCTATTTCAGGTCGATTGTTCAGGTCTTCAATAAACTGTTGTGTAACAGTTTCCATAGCTTTCAGGTCGTTTCTACCTGCTTTATCAAGCAGTTTCACCTCAAAACCACTAGCATTTCCATATCCTGGGACAGGAGGAGGTGGAAAAAACTCTATCTCAGCATCTTTAATGTGGGCTGTTTTTTCTTTAAGATGGGCTATTATCTCCGTAACCGTAGCACTACGTTCACTCCATTCTTTTAAGTTGATGAGGAAACTGCCATAAGTTGCACCTGTACCATCAGAGAGTATGTTGGTACCGGCCAAAGAAGAAATACTCTCTATTTCTTTAATGTTTTCGACTTCTGTAGCAAATTCGTTAACCACCTTTTTTGTGCGTTCCAAGGTAGAACCCGGAGGTGTTAAAATATTTACATAAAACATTCCTTGGTCTTCATTCGGAATAAATCCTGTACGAAGAATGTTTCCAAAAATACCCGTGCCTATAACAAAGGCCACCAAAATACCCCAAGTCATTACTTTCCTATTGATAATTCTATTCAGAAGGTTTTTGTATTTATCTTCCAAACTTTCATATAAGTGGTTGAATTTTAAAAAGAAATTACTAAAAAGTGTTTTCTTTTCTACGCTTGGGTGTTTCAACAATAGAGAGAACAGGGCAGGAGCCAATGTAAGTGCTACAATACCGGACAACACAATGGCTATGGCCATAGTCAGCGAAAACTGACGGAAGAAAACACCTGTAGGCCCACTCATAAAAGCTACGGGAACAAATACGGCCGACATTACCAAAGTTATGGATATAATAGCCCCGCTAATTTCTTTCATAGCAGATTTAGTAGCTTCCTTGGCACTCATCTTATAGCGTTCCATTTTGGCGTGCACGGCTTCTACTACTACAATTGAATCATCCACCACAATACCAATTACCATAACCAAAGCAAAGAGCGTAATCAGGTTGAGGGAAAAGCCGAAAAATTGCATAAAGAAAAAAGTACCGACAATGGAAACGGGTACAGCAAGAATGGGAATTAAAGTTGCCCTCCAATTCTGTAGAAAAAGAAAAACGACTAGGGTAACAAGAAGCAAGGCTTCAATGAAGGTTTTAATAACTTCATGTATCGAAGCATCCATAAAGCGCGATATGTCGTAACTTACTTCATAGTCCATCTTTTCAAGAAACATAGTTTCCTTTAGTTCTTCCATACGTTTTTTGACATCGTCTATAACTTCCCTAGCATTGGTGCCCGGTAATTGTTTAAGAATTATCGAGGCCGCTGGTTTGCCATTGAATTTGGCTTCAACATCAAAATATTCTGTACCGAACTCTATGTCTGCAACATCTTTCATTCGTAAAATTTCACCTTCTTCGGTTGATTTTATCGGAATGTTCTCATATTGTACTTCAGAGTTGAACCTCCCTGAGTAGCGTAAAATATATTGAAGGTCAGAATCTTCTGATTTATCGGAATTCTCACCAATTTTACCAGGAGATGCTTCTAAATTTTGCTCCTCCAAGGCATCCAATATGTCGTCTGTAGTAATGTTATAGGCCAGCATTCTATCAGGTTTTACCCAAATACGCATAGCGTATTCCTTTGCTCCCAAAATATTGGTAAAACCAACGCCTTTAACTCGTTTTAATTCGGTTAGAACATTTAAATCGGCAAAATTATGGATGAATTTTTCCGTCATTTCCTTGTCATCACTAAATATGTTGATGTACATTAAAATGGCATTGGTTTCTTTCCCAATCAATACACCTCGCTCTATGACTTCTGGCGGAAGTTCCCCCATTACGTCCGTTATTCGGTTTTGAACATTAACGGCGGCATCATTGATGTCGGTGCCAGTTTCAAAAATTATTTGAACGATACCTACACCGTCACTACCAATATTACTGCTCATATATTTCATATTGGGCACACCGTTAATGGCACGTTCCAGTGGTTCTATGGCAGACTTTGCTACGGTTTCGGCATTGGCACCTTGGTATTCTACTTCAACGTTTACTTCTGGCGGAGCCACTGAAGGATATAGTGCCATAGGTAATTGGAAAAGCGATAGTATACCCAGGAAAAGTATAATCAATGAGATGACTATCGCCAGTATGGGGCGATTTATGATATTCATTTTCATAGTTTTAAATTTTATAGGTTAGTTACTATGTTTGAAAATGAAACCACTTCTGGAATTACCTTGTCTCCTTCTTTGACGTGCTGGATGCCTTCAAAAAGGATTTTATCTTTGGGAGACAAGCCCTTTTTAATGGCAAAAAGATTTGGTAACCGAAGCGAGGGAGTAATTTTTCGAACTTGAATTGTATTCGTATCATCTACCACAAAAACGCAAAGTTCATCCTGACGGTTGAAAGTAGCTTTCTGTGGAATAAGTAGTGCATTCTCAAGTCTGCTGCTTATTTGTACTTTTCCTGTCGCACCGTGTTTTAGGATATTATCTTGATTTGGAAATATAGCTCTAAATGCAATGGTTCCCGTATTTTTGTTAAATTCACTTTCGGTTGTTTCTATAATTCCTGGATCAGGATAGGGGGTTCCGTCAGCTAATATTAAAGAAACTTCTTTGGTTTCCTCTTTGTCTTTAGACATTACATATTTCAAATAATCAATTTCTGAAACATTGAAATAAGCAAATACATTCTTGTTATTGGATATTGTTGTCAGCAAAGCACCTTCATCCAAAACACTGCCCTCTCTGTTGGGAATGCGGTTAATAATGCCATCAAAGGGAGCTTTTATCTGAGTAAAAGAGAGGTTGAGCTGTGCTTGTGCCTCCTCTGATTGCGTTTCCTCCAATTCAGCTTTTAGGGCATCAACTTTAGCAACAGCAAGATCATATTCAGGCTGTGAAATGTAATCCTTTTCCAATAACTTCGCAGAGCCTTTCAACTCTATTTCTGAAGCATTGAGCTCTGATTGCACCTTTTTTACGATCGCTTTTGCCCTTTGCAAGTCTTGCAAAAATTGCCTGTTGTTAATAGTAAAAAGTATTTGTCCTTTATTCACCGTTTGCCCTTCGTCTACCTGTAGGGATTCGATAATCCCGCCGACACGTGACCGTAGTGCCACGTTTTGAAAAGCATTAATTTCCGCAATATGTTCGTTCGTATAAACAGTATCCTTTACTAAAGGCATTATTGTTAAAAACGTTTGCTCTTTACTGGTTTCTTTGTTTTTTGATGAGCAGGATGCCAATATTACAATAGCAGCCATACCCAAAAACAATATAAAATTCTTCATTGTTAATAGATTTAATGGAATAAATAAAATGTAATCAGGAAGTTTTTCCTAAATGTAGGAATAGGCAAACGGTAATCACCTTAAGGGCGAGAACTGTAAAACACAGTATTCACCTAAGGGATCAGTCCTAAGTTTACCAATAAAAATGAAGAATTATGCCTTGGGCGGAGGAGGAACTATTTCGGGATGAAATTGTTCAGAATAATTGTCGAAATATAAAAACATGTTGTGCTTAATAGCTATATCGCCATTATCCAACATAAAATCCATTGCTAGTTGCTGTTGATAAAATATAGGTTGAAAATTGTTCTTGACTATTACATTATGACCTGAATCATCTTCCTCATATTCAGGAATGGCATTTTCAATACCCAAGACTTGTTCCAATATAATCTCTACGATACTTTCCATATCGTTGTAACTCAAATCTTCAGGAACACCTTCAGGTTGAGGATCTTGCACATCCACACTAAGGTTCAAGATGTGCAGTGCCATCAAAAACCAAAACAATTTTAAGTTGATATGTGTCCTTATGAATTTCATCTTCAAGCTGCGAATATAAGTGGTTTTACTGTTACTATCGTAAAATGTTACAATAAAACGTACCATATAGGTTTTTCAACATTTCATATCAATCTCACCAAAAAGAATTACAGCTATACGTCCAGTTGCATGCAGGATTACCTCGCCGCCCGCGGTGATTCTTTTATAGGGGCGGTGCTCAAGATAATCCGACACAGCCTAGCGGCTTTACGGTTTTTTTTGGTCGGGGTGGCAGAATTTAAAGTGTACTTATCAAAGTCAGATCCCATATGGTAACTCAATTTATAAATATCCCACTAACGTATTGATTATGTGTTATTTACGGGTTAAAATTACAAAGAAAATCAATGTCATAAAATATTATAAAACTCCGAAATTAACTAAGTGTCTTCATATTTAGCAAAAGTACCTGCCAAGAGTTAAGCTCAAATTAAAAAATAGTCCCAAATAAAGTTCCTTTTATGGGCTGGAAAAAAATTTCTCAAAGATGAGATAAACCTTTGTTTTCAACAATTTTAGTATAATAGTTGCCAATTCTTTGCAGACTGTCAATATTAATGTCGGGTTTTGTGGGACAAAAGGGATAAGCAATGAGTCCTGATATCATTTAGGTGATTAAGTTCTCAAAACATTTGTGCCTGATGTGCTCAAGTTGGCACTGGTTCTTTAGAATATCGTTGATAATCTCCACCACAGTCCTTTTTCTAAGCATTATTTTGTCCTATAAGTGCATCAAGGTATTTCTCATGTTCTTTTATATTTTGGTCATTTTAAATATAATTTTCCAGTTGGTAGCTAGGATAAAGAGAGCAAATAACCTTTTTGCCGAAAGAAAGCGTAAACTTCAAACTACGCCCCACAATTTGTTAAGAAAGAAAATATCACTGAAAATCAAGAGATCAATAGGACTTGATTCCATATATAGAATGATCCTTCGAAGCGTGAGTATTTCCAGACATCTTATTAACACTCAGTAAAATTGGACATTAGGCTGAACTACAAATAATTAATTTCCAATTGTAGGCGAAACCCCTTTATGCGTTTTGGGTACTTGGTTTCTTGATCCGAAAACAAGTTGGGCATTCGCTATGATAGTACCGATCTACAGATGCGTTCCTCTTTATAACGGTTAAATTTTCTTTTTTTATGCCCGTCAACAAGTGTTTAACAACACTAAAATCTTAAAACTTTATGACCATGTTACCTTAATGTATAGTGCTATTTATTGCATGAAAGATGTTGAGTGAATAGGATACACAAAGTTCCATGTGACGTATTAACTTGACATATAGGTCTTAGCGCCCCAACTTCACTAGGAAATTTACACCAGACCGTACTGCTTTGTAGGTGAAATTTCTCCACAACCACAACTTCCAATATTAAATTATAATAATGTATTTATTAAGGTTTCTTTAACAATAGCAATGTCCTTTTTAACCAGCGTTTAAATTTTCAATTTTGCGCTTTAGAAAAAAAAACCTGAAAATTAAATGTGCTAAATATGACGTAAAAATCTTCAGATAAGCTGAAACCCCAAAAGTACTTTTTGCCATTAATATGTATAGTACACAACTGAAGTATACGGCAGAGAAGTATAACATTCAAAAAAAAAACAAATTCAAAACTCTATTTATTTTTATTATGTTAAACCCTCGACGGAACATTAAATGTTCGTATTCAAAATCACCAAAGACAAAGATTAGTTCGTTGTTTTTACTAGTATTCGTTGCTCTGTATTCCAACAGTTATGCACATGTAAACAACGATATTATTAACTCTGTATATAATGTGTATCAGCAAACAGTATCAGGTACCCTTACAGATAATTTAGGAGAACCGCTCCCTGGAGCGAGTATTTTGGAAAAAGGTACTACTAACGGAACTACTTCCGATTTTGACGGTAATTTCTCCATAGATGTATCAGATGAAAATGCCGTTTTGATCATTTCATATATTGGTTTCACTACACAGGAAGTCAACTTGAACGGAAATCTGAATATCTCGGTAGTTTTGTTGGAAAATGCCGCTGCATTATCCGAGGTGGTTGTTACTGGATATACATCAGAAAGAAAAAGTGACCTAACTGGAGCAGTCGCTATTGTTGATATGGGGGGTATTGTAAGCCAACCTGTTGCCAGTGTCGACAATATGCTACAAGGCCAGGTTTCTGGTGTTAACGTTGTAAGTTCAGCCTCTCCTGGTGGCCCAAGCAGTCTTAGAATCAGGGGATACAGCACGATACGGAATAACGATCCTCTTTATGTAATAGATGGTGTGCCTACAACTTCAGGTATCAATCTTATCAACCCGAATGATATTGAGTCGCTTCAAGTATTAAAAGATGCTTCATCTTCGAGTATCTACGGTTCTAGGGCCGCAAATGGTGTTGTAATCATTACTACCAAAAAAGGAAAATCAGAGGAAACAAAGGTTTCCATCAACATGCATTCCGGTATTCAGAATACTACTAATTTACCTAACAATCTAAGTGCACAGAATTATGGAGATGTATATTGGCAAGGTTTTGCCAATGACGGAATAACACCTGCCCATGCCATATATGGCAACGGAACTTCACCGGTAATTCCCGACTTTTTAGATGCTGAAAACACCATTCCTTCCGCTAACACCGATTGGGTCGGTGAAATTTTTGATCCAGCCATTATCCAATCTTATAACTTAAGTTTGGCCAAAGGAGGTGAAAAGTCCCATAGTATGTTCTCTTTAGGTTATTTTGATCAAGAAGGAACGTTGAAATACACCGATTTTAGTAGAATTACTGCACGCTTAAATTCGGACTATAAATTGTTTGATGATGTGGTAACAATTGGCGAAAACCTAACCGTAGCTTACTCCAAAAGTGTTGGTACCAGCACTAATTCATTGTTGGGCAATGCCGTTTACGATGCCTTCAGAATTCCCAGTATAGCTCCAGTGTATGATATAAATGGAGAATTCACTGGTTATCCATTATCGGATACTCAAAATCCGTTAGGCAATTTATACCGAAATAAAGATAATATTGAAAATAGGGTACGCGTGTTTGGAAATGTATTTACCGAAATTCAACTTTTTGAGGACTTAAAATTCAAAACTAATTTTGGACTTAATTATACTACGTCAGACAGAACATCATTTAGCCCTACTTACAAGGAGCCGAATCCACAGCGAGTAATCAATAGTTTGTCCGTCAGAAATAACAGGCAATTTGACTGGGTATGGTCGAATACTTTGAACTACACAAAAACTTTTGCTGACAAGCACAATTTTAGTGCCCTAGCCGGAATTGAAAGTATCGAAAATTTATATGATGTTACAACAGCTTCTATTGATGACCTGCCTACTAATGAATTAAATATCAGAATATTAAATGCAGGTGACCAAGGCACACAAACGAATAGCGGTGATAAAATAGAGTACTCATTATTTTCGTATTTCGGTAAATTAAATTATACCTACGATAATAAATATTTGTTCTCTGCTACCTTAAGACGTGATGGTACTTCTAAATTATTGAACAATAGATGGGGTACTTTTCCGGCACTATCAGCGGGTTGGAAAATATCGGAAGAAAACTACTTTAATAAGGAGGGAGTTATATCTAATTTGAAATTACGTGCTGGATGGGGTGTAACGGGTAATCAAGACATACCTGCTTACCAAACTCTATCTGGTTATAGTAGTAATCCATATTATTCCAACTACGCCATTGATGGAGCTCAAAACAGTACACAAACTGGTTTCACATTATCCAGAATTGCGAATCCCGATTTAAAATGGGAAACAACTACACAGACCAATGTCGGTTTGGATTTTGGTTTTCTTAATGATGCCTTAACTTTTTCTGCGGACTACTTTTATAAGAACACGGAAGATTTATTATTGTTTAAAACCTTAGCACCTGATCAAGCAGGTTTTTCCAATAGCGGTCAATGGCAGAATGTTGGCGAGATGGAAAACAAAGGTTTTGAGTTTACAGCAGATTATCAAAGTAATCGCGAAAAAGACTTTAACTATAATATAGGTATTAATTTCTCTGTTATTGATAATGAATTATTGTCCTTAGGTGAAGGCATTAATTTTATAGAAACAGACCCTGGGGTTTTACATAGTGTAAATTTTGACCAGAGTACCTCAAGAACTGCAGTTGGGCAACCAATAGCTTCCTTCTACGGTCATGTAGTAGAAGGTATCTTTTCTTCAGATGCGGAAGCGGCTTCAAGTAACCAGTCTAACGCCGTTGCTGGGGATTATAGGTTTAAAGACATCAATAACGACAATGTTATAGATGATCTTGATCGTACTTTCATTGGTTCTCCACACGCAGATTTCACCTATGGCATTAACTTCACGGCCAATTACAAGGCATTGGATTTAACATTGTTCTTTCAAGGTTCGCAAGGAAATGATATTTATGATTTGTCGCGATACTATACTGATTTTTTCAACTTGGCCAACTACAATAAGAATGATCGTATTCTAAATGCTTGGACACCACAAAATACCAATACGGATTTAGCCAGGGTTTCTTTGAATGATCCCAACAACAATATTAGACCATCTTCTTACTATGTACAAGACGGTTCATTTTTACGCTTAAAAACTTTTCAATTGGGATATACCCTTCCAGAAAATGTAGCTGAAAAAATAAAAGCGTCGCGAATTAGAATTTATTTGGAAGCATATAATTTATTTACCATTACAGGATATGAAGGATTGGATCCTGAAATTGGATTACAGAATTATGATTCCGATGATCGTAACCTGGATATTGGTGTAGATAGAGGTATTTACCCGAGTTCACAGACATTTACATTAGGTCTTAATTTCAACTTTTAAAAAAATATCAAAATGAAAAATATAATCATATTATTTGCCTTAATTGGGTTGCTTGTCTCCTGTAGCGATGAGTTCTTGGAAAAAGAACCATTTGGAGAGCTAACCGACGATCAAGTAGTATTACCCGAAAATATAGAATCTTTGGTAATCTCTGCTTATAGCATATTAAATGGACAAGGTAATGAAGCCTCAAATGCATTTAACTCGCCAGCTTCCAACTGGAGTTTTGGAGATGTGCTTTCTGATGATGCCTATAAAGGTGGTGGCGGTACCGGTGACCAAAACCAAATTCACAGAATGGAGATCTACAATATTGATGGCCAAATTATTGATGTTGTCCAAAAATGGAGTGTACTTTATGAAGGTGTTTATCGTGCAAATACCGTTCTAAAAGCTTTAAAAAATACTACTGAATTTGATGAGGCTACCAAAACACAGCGCGTTGCTGAAATGCGTTTTATAAGAGGGCATTTCTACTTTGAACTTAAAAAACTGTATAATAGAATCTCTTATACGGATGAGGATGGAAATTACTTATCGAACACCCAAATTACCCCTGAAGAGATTTGGACAAAAATAGAGGAAGATTTTAATGCAGCCATTGCTGTATTACCGGAAACGCAGGCAGATCCAGGAAGACCAACAAAATACGCTGCATGGGCATACTTAAGTAAAACTTATTTATACCAGGGAGAATGGCAGTTGGCAAGTGATGCTGCAGACGAAGTTATTTCTAAAGGAGGTTATAGTTTAACGCCTAATTTTAGTGAAATATTTATTCCTGAAAACGACAATGGTGAAGAAGTTGTTTTTGCAATTCAATATTCTATAAACGATGGTTCCCCTAGTAATTACAATGGATCCATCGGTGATCGTTTAATGCCTCCTGGCGGCCCTAGATATGCAGCATATGGCTTTTTACGCCCTTCTCAGAATTTAGTAAATGCGTATAAAACCGACGTTGATGGAATGCCAATAATTGGAAATATTGATGTTACCGAAACCGATAATGTAGACCCAAGATTGGATGTTACCATTGGACGACCAGGGATCCCTTATAAAGATTTAGAGATTAACTATGAAGAAAGTTGGGCTAGGGATTTAGCTACCTATGGCCCATATGGCCCAAAGAAAAGGGTAGTTTCAGCAAATCATCCTGCTTATTTACCATCTTGGCCTTATGTTACAGCTGCCAACTACAGTATTATTAGATATGCCGATGTTCTGCTATGGAAAGCAGAAGCTGAAATAGAGTTGGGTAATTTCGAAGAAGGGAGGACCTATATAAATATGATAAGAGAGCGGGCAAAAACGAGTAGTTATATTCAAAACCTCGAAGGCACTGCAAATGCGGCCAATTATATGATCGACACTTATAACGATCCCTTTACTTTGAAAGAAGAAGCTACAATAGCTTTAAGAACGGAACGTCGTTTGGAAATGGCACACGAAGGTCATCGCTTTTTTGATTTAGTACGATGGGGTATTGCCGCAGATGTTATAAACGCCTATTTGGCAAAGGAAAAGATAGCAAGAGGCTTTTTAACCGGAGCTACATTTATGGCAGGTAAGCATGAATATATGCCAATACCTCAATCCCAAATAGATGCTGGTGGTAAAGATGAAAGCGGCAACTCACTTACCACCCAAAATCCTGGTTATTAAGCTAGAGAATTAATTCAAGTTAGACTGGAAAAGGGAGTGGAATTAGTTTCCCTCCCTTTTTTAGTTCAGGGAATACTTCAATTTGAATGGGATAGCCTAAAATTGTCTGTGTTCGTTGCAGTGGGACAAGGGGTCTCACCTACTGAAAACCTGATAAATAAAATAGGGAAGGCCAGCGCTTTCCCTATTTTTGTTTCCACTCAATTTTGAAAACAGGATTTACAGAATCCCGATGAACCCTCACTGAAAATAGAAAAGTGAATCCTAGCGCCTTCCTACTTTTTTTGTTTCCGTTCGATTTTGAAAACAAGATTTACAGAATCCCGATGAACCCTCAGTGCAAATAGAAAATTGAAGCCTAGCGCCTTCCTACTTTTTTTGTTTCCGTTCGATTTTGAAAACAGGATTTACAGAATCCTTATCAACCCTCAGTGCAAATAGAAAAGTGAAGCCTAGCGCCTTCCCACTTTTTTTGTTTACCATGTTCGCCCAAACTGCGTTAAGCAAACTTATCAGAACAGGATTTACAGAATCCTTATGAACCCTCAGTGCAAATAGAAAAGTGAAGCCTAGCGCCTTCCCACTTTTTTTGTTTCCCATGTTCGCCCAAACTGCGTTTGGCTCCATGGGAAACAAAAAAAGTGATTTGCAAATGCAAATCACTTTTCTGCTTGGTCGGGATGACAGCACCCCAAGTATCGATACAAATGATTGATTTTCAGTATTTTGAGTGTATTTATCAAAATCAAATCCCTATATGGTCACTCGATTTATAAATAGCTTAAGAACGTATTGATGGTGTGTTAATTACAGGATAAAATTACGAAAAATATCTAACTATAGCCAAATGCAAAACCTAACTTAAATCAATACCATTTTTAAAGGCACTGCCCATAAGTTCCTGCTCTGCTCGTGAAATTCCAATCTCTCCGGCTATTGCCTTCCAATGGCTAACTGAATTGGCAACCTCATCGATAATAATATCCATTTGTATATCATCCAAACGAAAATACTCCCCTACCCTTTTTGCCAATTCGAAATCCAAAGCATTGTTCTCCATGTCAATATTTAATGCTAGTCCGTCTTTATCTATTGATGGGTTAATATCATAAGCTGGAGAAAGTATCCAACCTTTTGAAGTCAGGATAAAACCATGATTACGCAAATGGTCATCGGTATTCGAAACCGCGATATTAAAAACAATCCTACGCCATAATTGGTGTAGGTTTTGATCAATGTTCACCCCATTGGTTTGGATGAATTCGGCAATGTCCAGATAACTTGCTGGGTTATCTCGGATAGTATCCTCATTATTCCCTGTCATTGTCATGGCTGATGAAAAATGGATACGCTCTTTCCTTATCCTATCAAAACGTTGTGTAAAAAAGGTATTATAGTTTCCAGTAATTTTTTCAATTCGGGAGGGTGCCATTTCGATTCCACAATTTATTGCCAATCGATATGCCAAAAATTCCCATGCTCCTTTATCTATAGTATCATTCTTTGAAGGAAATTTTGCTATCCAAAGATTTCCATGTTCATCCAAAATATTGGCTTTGGGTCTGGCACCTCCCAAAGAAGATCCTGGCGCCATAAGAACATCCAACCATTTTCTTGCCTCCTCATTATCCGAATCGTTTTCAAAATGCTTGGCAGCTTCTTGAAGTTCCCTCACTGACGACCAAGGGGGCGTAGGATTCTCTTCATTATTATCCAAGAATGGCCCGTCAAGGTCTGTTTTAAAACGTAAAGCCCCCATCCGACTTTCATCATATACACCTAACAAGTAGTCGATCTCATATAAAGTAGTAGCTTTTAGATTCTTCTCATTAGCTAGTTGGGCTGCACGTCTTTTCATTAGTGTTCTTCCCCAGGTATCTGGCATGCTATCCAAAAAGACACCAAAGTTTTCCTTCTTATATGGGTATTGTGGACCGGAATAAAACTGGATATCGGGATCTAACAATAGTTGTTGTTCAGATTTTATCCAACCCTTATCATATTCAAAACTGAATGCTTTCTTTCCTTTAGCATTGTGTGCTGCCAAAACACCTATCATCTTAGCTTCTGGCATTCCTTGCCAATGTGCATAAACGTATATGTCTAATTTCCCAGTTGCCATTTTTATATTATAACAATTCTAAATCTTGTAATTTTCTTCCAAATTCATCATCGTCAGCTAGCTTTAGAAAATCATCTTGTAGCCCTAAAACCCGCAATACATTAAAGTATGAACCAATACTAACGCCAGGATCTCCTTTTTCTATAAGGTATAGTGTGCTCCTAACAATATCAGCCCTTTCAGCAACTTGAACCGTCGTAAGCTTTCTTCTTTTCCGCGCTAATTTTATGTTTTCACCCATCAGCCCCAAAATTTTAATATGTTTAGGGAACAGTGTTTGTTTTCTTTTAGCCATAACCAAAATGATTGTTATTTCATACAAATATAGATATTTTGATTGAAATAACAATCATTTTATTAAATGTTGTAATAGAGAGGCTTAACAAGTACCGAAATTATCCCCAAATCCTTTAGATTAGCTTAATTAGATATATAAGCCAAAAAGGATAATGATGATGTTGAAAAGAGGGGGTTTGGGGGAGACTTATAACTTCCAGAAATGTCCATAACTTTAGCTTATTCAAAAAGAATGGGGTGAAC
>NZ_JALKBC010000022.1 GCF_023015865.1 Arenibacter sp. F26102
TCATAGTACACCGATTCATTGTAATTGTGGGTACATTCGTTGCCTTTCCAGAATTGGAAACCCTGTCTCCTCTGGCCAGGGGCCACATTCTGTAACCGTCCATGTCCGTCCAAATGCCATTTGCCTATGTAGCCAGTATCATATCCTTCCTTGTTGAACACCTTGGCAATAGTCACCGCATTGGTGTCCAGCTGTACATCGTTCATAAAGACCCCATGTGTCAATGGGCGTTGCCCGGTCAAGAGCGATGCCCTAAACGGAGAACATACGGGCATCCCGGAAACGGCATTTTTAAAATTGACGCTTTTTGCCGCCAAACTATCCAAATTAGGGGTGCTTACGTTGGGATTACCAGCATAGCCAGTTGCTTGGGCACGCCACTGGTCCGTTAAAAGAATCAAAACATTGGGCGGCACTTCTTTTACAGCTACCGTAACTCTTTCCTTTTTAGAATTACAGGCTAGAGCAAGTATCAACAATTGGATTAATACGAACAATTTTTTATATCTCATTGTATCTTATTCTTTGGTTTGTCTTGTTTTAATCTCCAAGGGATCATCTGCCAAATCGCCAGTTTCAACTCTCCATTTTTCTAAGGCTTTTTTAAGCTTCCTCTTCACTTCAGAGTATTGTTTTTTGCCAGCCAAGTTGACCAATTGTCCAGGATCATTTTCGATATCATAAAGCTCTTCGAATGGCCGACCAGATTCTAACTGTTTTAAAAGTTTGTATTGTGTAGAATGTGACTCTTTGGCGTCTAAAGTGGCCTGATAGCTACCATTACCCCAACCATCTTCCACCATTAAATCGGCTGGTAATTCATAAGTCTTATCGTGCATCAAGTTTTGAATGTAATAAAAACGGCCATCAAAAATTACTCGACTTGGGTAATGCTCGGCACGGTTAGGACCATGTGAATTATGTTCTCCGAAAACATAATTCCTGTTAGAAACCTTATCAGTGGTCCCTGAAAAAATCGGTATTAAGGAGTTGCCTTGTACCGTTTCAGGAATATCAATATTCAAATAATCTAAAACGGTTGGCATAATATCAATATGGGATATCAAAGCATTTGAAACTTTGTTTTTTTCAACTCCAGGACCACTTGCGATATAGGGAACATGTAAACCCGCATAATAAGGTGAAGCCTTTGCTCTTTGATAAGGTTCTCCCTGATCACTGGTGAATATAATCAAGGTATTTTCCAATAATCCTTTTTCTCTTAGAATTTCAATGATACTTCCAGTACAGGCATCCGCCAATTGTACGGATCCATAGTATTTTGCCAGATCTTCACGCATAGCGGCTGTGTCTGGTAAATATTCGGGAACTACAATACTATCTTTATTTGGAAGGAATTCAGGAAACTCTTCCATATGCGTATCTAAGTTACGATGCGGTGGAGCAATATTGGCCTGGAAAAAGAAAGGTTGGTCACCTGCTTCATCAATAAAGCTAGAAATTACATTTTTAAATTCTTTTGGATTATTTTGGATTGCATTTCGAGAGCTATACGGAAACTTCCATGGCGGACTCATATGAAACTTTTGAGTAATTGCGGTGAAATAACCATTTTCATGGAGCAATTCGGGTAGTGTTTGAATGTATTCATGTACACCAACCTTATCGATAGTTGAAGATTCACGTGTAAATTCTTTGTCCCCTTCCGAAAGCTTCGGTGTAAAAGTATTCCGCCAATGGCCGTTGGCATGAGGGTACATACCGGTCATTATGGACCCTCTACTTGGAGAGCAGGATGGCACTACCGCAAATGCATTGGTGAACATTACACCGTTTTTAGCTAATGAGTCGGCATTTGGTGTGTTAATTCCCTTGGTGCCCAAAGCTGATAGATGACCACCTTGGTCGTCAGTCAAAACAAGCACTACATTTAGCGGTTTCTTGACATCTGTGTTTTTAACTACCTTTTCTTTACATGAAAAGGAAACAAAAACAAAAAGTATCATGAGCATTTTTAAAAATCTATGTATCATTTTTCAAGGCAAGTAAAAAACATTTATTAAGTCTACCGAAACTGGGCTTTCATCTGCATTTGTTTCCATTAAGGGAGCCATATGTGCCCACCACTTTTTACAAATTTTCGTTTCAGAAATAGCATTCCATTTTTCTTCGGATTCTATTTCTACATAGCCGAATAAAGAATGAGTTTCGCTATCTAAAAAAATGCTGTAATTGTGAACCCCATGACCTTTTAACACTTCTTCAAGTTCTGGCCAAATGGCATTATGTTTCTGGGTATATTCATCAATTTTCTGGTGATATACCTTCATTTTAAATGCTTTTCTAATCATAGTATTCATTTTCTATTCTGTAACAACATCCCAAACCTTAGACCTAATGGATTTCCCTTCCGAGCCTTCTATGGTTAAAACCACTGTCCATTCTCCAGCTTTTTGATAATTATGCGAAGGATTTCTTTCTTTAGAGGTATTCCCATCTCCAAAATCCCAATGCCAGCTTTTTACCGTTCCTGTGGACTCATCTTTAAACTGTATCCATCTCGTTGCCCTATCCATTTCTACAAAAGACCAATTGGCGTCAATCGGTTTTGTATGTTCTTTTTCTAATGGCATTAATCGAAAAGTGTTTAAATAAGAAGCATCATAAATCATTTTAGTATCATGTGCTAAGTTCATGAAACCTTCAAATTTTGGACTCTTATCGTAATCAATAATACACCATGATAAGCCTATAACATTATTTTCCTTTAATTGAGTTACTGTTGACCTATCAATTCCTTCTACAGCAGCATGGTCAAATGGAGTAATCCAAAATTCCATTATTAACTTACCTGCTTCGCCATGTTCAAAATCAAAATCGTAAGCGGCGTTGTAATACGGAAATTCTTTAATCCAAGGAGTGTTTCCCCAAACCATTACTTCATCTTTATTTTGAACAGGGGTGAAAATATGATAGTTCTGCGCATGCGCGCCATGACCTTTAAAATGAAGCTTCTCATACGGAAATCGTTTAACATTCCCGTTGTGTTTTTTAATGAATGGACCACCTGATAAATCACCATCCACTACCAATTCAAATATATCTTGGCTTAATGCTTTATCATTAAAACTCCAATAATCATCATCAGCCTCTAGGTAAAAATACAGTCGATTTAAATCTTTTACCCAGCCGACCTTCACCTCAATGTTATAGTCCTTGGGGTCTAAATTTGTGCCTAAACCACGCTCCGTGTCCATTAATTGGTCAAGACCTATGGAGTACGTTTCAGAGACCATATTCCAATCATCAAATGCACCATCAATGCGGGGAATTTGGTCTTTCGGGAATTGATAAATCTTATATTCTTTGTCAGGTATTGAGGTAGCATATATACAACTGGCAAAACAATGGATTAAACCAAATAATATAAAAGTTTTTAGATTCGTTATCTTCATTTAAATTCAGTTCTTTTCTAATTAAGACCTTGATGGCCTACTTGTTCTTAATTATACTATATGGCAACCATACATTTTTCATGAAATAAGTTGATAGCAATTAGATACTAGAAAAATTTTCATTTGATAATTCCTGTTTCCTTACTAATTCTATCTCTTAAAACCTCCAAATCTCCTTCCATAAGATATACTTTGCCCCTCACGTGATATCTTTTGTGCAATTCAAAATTGACTGGAGTTAGCGATACACCAATTTCTTTTCCGTCACCCGAAACACCATTTGAATTATTCCAGACCATGCAAAGAAATTTACCGCCATCATCAGATTCTACTGCAATTACACCCAAACTATCCTTGTCGATTAGTTTTGAAGCATTAAGTCTCTGCCAACCTTTAGAAGTTAAGACCCAAGTTCGTTCTTTACTTAAATCTTCAAATGTAGTACCACTTAAGTCAATGAAAAATGTTGGGGAACGATGTTGTAATTTCTTTTCATTATTTTGCCACCAATATTCCAAATCTAAATCTTCCTGATTAGGACTTATACGACCACCACGGGTCCAGCCGTTTTCTTCTGACTCAAACCATAAAGAATTTCCTTCACTAGATTTCCAATCTACTTTCTCTACCAATTCAGATTTAAGGGTATCTGCTTTTGGAAAGTTAAGGGATAGAACACCCTTATTTTCACGAGAATTTCCAAAAGTTATAGGAGCAAGTGATTTATCAATTCCTGGCTTCAAATCATCAACATTCAACACAATTTTGTCCGCTTCTAAAACGGGTTCCCCCACAGTCACCTTCAAAATTTGATCATTTTCATCTGATGCAATTAAGAAAACCGCGCCAAAAGTACCTTGTGCTTCGCTAAAAACTTGATACCCATCATGTGCTGTGTTTCTTGAATGTGATAGTAAATGCCATTTATCTTTTTCTTTTTTCCAGATTCTTGGGTATTTCCAATCTGTAAGACCGGTGATAATAACTGGGAGCAGGTCTTTCCCGCCTTTTATGGTAAACTCAGCCTTGTTGTCTATTGCTTTTATTTTTACAGGTAAATCTGATTCTACAATACCTGTTTTACATGATACTACTTTGGGCCCATTGACTCCATAAAATAGGGTTTCATTTTGCGATGTTTTGGCATTGTCACGCTCACCATAAGGTAGCCAGTATCCATCAATCTCAAAAACATCTCCGGGCTTCAACTTCAGTTGGTCTACATCAGGCACTAGTAATAGTCGTGTATCCTCATTTTTATCTCCCTTAAATCTATTTTTATACGCACCTATTTGAAGGGTGACTGCTGGGCCTATATTCTGGGGACCTTTAAATTCGCGTAGCACAACAGCATTTGAACCTCTATTTCTAGTCGAGTCACCATATTCTGCCATGTACGAATTTTTAGAAGGTATTTTATGACCCTTTATAGGAAAAGGAAATTTTGAAAAATCTATTTTGGAAGCATCCAAACCACTTGCTGCAAAATTCTGGAATCGAAGTTCTTGAATAACTGAAGTAATACCAAGAAGCCGAAAATTAGCCTGTGCATCGGCTATATTCAAGGGTTTCAAAACTTCATATTTAAGCTTAAAGAAGCTTCGTAACTCGTCAGCTTGAGGGGTCTCCCAAATATCTGCCGTGATTTTGATACTACCGTCCGCACTGATATAGTTCAATTGAACATCATACCAATTAGGGCCGGTACTACGATAAACAGTACTCTCATATTTAGCATGCTGCCATTTTTCTCCATCATAAAAACTAAGAAAACTATGCCCAGCGAGATTATCATGTTGCGGTTGGCCTATCCAAAAAGTCTCTTGGCTCATAGCTCGAAAATCTGCTATTGAAACACCACCTAGACCAGCGTATTTAAAAGGAACATAACATGTTGTTTCAGTAACCCCTGTAGACGAATGAAAATAATCCATCCAAGCCCCTAGTGAAGACCAATGCTTGGTCATATGCCTGCCCCAGTTTTGGTACAAGTGTAAGGATGTCAAGGTCATTTCTTCTTCTGGTTCCAAATAGAGTGGAAAAAAAGTTTCACTAAATGGCGTGTCTTCAGGGTTATAGAATTCTTCTTCTTTTTCACCTGGAAAATTTTTAGACACTTGAATCACAATGGGCATATTGTGACCATCCTTATCCAAAAGTGCACCACCTTCAACAATGGCACCACCAACCACAGATTCGTGACATACATATATTTTCCTAGCGATAGAATCATTCTTAAAACTGAAAGTCGCTGTTTCGTATCGATTAGGAATTTCGTAGAATTGCTCTTGAAAGCTATCAGTGGTCTCTGTCCCTATAGAATAATAACCCTTGGTAGCATTGTAACGGACGGGAACTTTCCCTTCTAACAAAGTAAAAGCATTGTCAGGTAAGGAAGCCTTTTCCCCAAATAAAGGAAAAGCGTACGACTGCTTTGATTCTTTCTCAAAGACAGCAAGTTCGAAATCTTTTGGAGAAGTCCCTTTAATATTTAAAGTTTTTGCTTTAAAATCATCCGTGGCATGCCACGTAATTTCGGCAAGAATCTTTTCAGGATAACAATAAAGTGCCAAATCCCCTTTAAGCGGTGCAACAATACCATCTTCTGAAACAAGCTGAATATCGAACCAATGAATTTCATTAAAATATGGACCCCTTCGATATAGGTTGATGCGCGACGGTTCTTCCGAAAATTGGGTAGAGAAAATATTCCCATCATTATCGGCCATTTCCATCCATAACCAATCTTGATTATTACTATCCTTAAGCAAATGCGGTTTTTCTAACTGCCCAATCAATTTGTAATCTTGAGCCATTATTTCAAACGCCGTTCGGGTAGAATCAATAAAACTTACTTCAAGAGCTGGTCTTTCTGTTGTTGGTTGGTATTTAAAATCTTCAAGCCATTGTGAATTTGGCTTGTCTTTGCAAGAAACAATAAAAAACAGAAGTAATGTGGTTACTATGTATTTAAAAATACTAATTTTCATACAACTGAATTTTATTGTTTTTTATTGAATATCACTTGTCAAAGCATGGCTTGGTTTTATTGTAACGAAAGCCATTTTCCACTACTCTTTTTATCTAATTTGAACATAATCTGTTTGGCATCAATACTATATTTGATTCGCCTTCCATTTTCATCTTCTAGTTTTAATTTACTTGTGTTTGAAAAATTATTCAATGGAATTGAAACGCTACCATCACCTTCAACAAAAATCATTAGTTTATTTTTATCTAAAGACGGTGCAAAAGCAATCTTTTTTAAAGAATTATCCGAAAACCGATGTTCTATTCCATCAATGGTAACGGCCTTACAGTTTTGACCATCAAAGGCGATAAGTTCTTTATCTTTATTAAGCCTGAAGGCCATTGTCAATCTTCCTTTATAATTGACACTATGACCATTGACCTTAAAATCGGTTAGTTCAATTTCATCCGTCGGTAAAGGATTTGCCTCTAATGCCTTCGCATCTTCTACAGCGTTGCGTGAAAATCCGCCCACCCATGTTTCTCTATGATTCTTATAATGACGAACAATTGCTGTAGCTCCATTAGGAAATCGGGTAGCCAAGTAATCAGTTGTTCTTGAAATATGCTCTGTATTGTCATTTACGTTCGCAAAAGAACCCGTAGCTTCATAGGCACCCAACCCGTCTAAGATTTCAAATAATGTTCGTGTTTCATAACCCAAACTAGCCGATTGATCATCACGTGGACGAAAACCAAAGTAAAAAGCGTTGTCATTTCCAGTTCCAGTCAACAATGTATTGTCACAATAAGCCAATTTTGAAGTTCCTTCTTTAGCTTTGACAGGATAAATACGGTCAACCAAAAAGTCGGTTAAAATGTATTGGGGGCTAATATTTTCTAATTGATTGGCAAAGTCGATACGTTTACCAACTGCTAGCTGTCCCTGCATCTTTTCAGAAGTATATTCGACCCCAAAAATAGTCTCCCATTGTTCCAAGCAAGAATTTCCATCTCCATCCAAAATTGGTGGTGGGCCGAACCAGAATACTTTTCCACCTTTATTTTTAAGATCATTCATTAAACCAAGAACTCCCGTCTGCGGTAATGGCTCAAACAAAGTAACTAATGTGGTGTATTCCTTGTTTTTAATTTGCAATTTACCATTGGCATTAATCTTACCGAGTTCCAACAGTTTTTCAGAAGTAATGAAATTGGCATAACCGTACTGCGTCATCCAGCTTCCAAAACGCTCTTCTGCTGCGACAAGGTTCATAGGATACAAAATCAAGACATCTACATCGCGGTGTACTTTTTCAGTTATTAAATCCATTGCCTTCGACCTGGTCATTCCTCCAAAGGCATCGTTAATAGCACCTTTACGTTCTTTGACCTTATCTGGCATGCCCCAAAATGCAGGATAAGCAGCTGGAATTCGATTTAAAACCCCTAAAGAAGTTGACATAGCGGCTCCATAATAATTTCGGTCGTTCCACCCCAATTCGGCAAAGTCATTGCGTGTAGGTTCTAAATATTCGCCCCATTTAAAATAATCATAGCAGGCTGCCGCCGCTTGCTGTACCGTATTACCCCAGATAAAGTTAGAGGTGTATTCATATTTGTAGGCGTGGCGCTCTAAGTCTTCTGTATTCCAGAGATCAACAGTAGGGCTTTCAGCCCAAGAAGAATGACCACTGGTGCCAAAATCTTCTACGCCAAACAAACTGCTTGCATAATTTTTAGCGTCTTTGAATAAATCTACTACGTGGGTATTGAGTAATTTATAATATCTGTCTCTGAACAATAAAGTGCGTTGAATATCTTCATCTGATTCACCAAATACGTACTGTACATTTTGTGATGCTGTTGCGTTATTACTCTCAATATCGGGGCCATATGCAAAGAAGAGTATATCCTTTTCTTCAAAGGGAACACCATGCTTTTTCTCATATAAATCGCCCATAGTAGGGGCGTAATAACGTACCGCTAATTGTCCGTTATCATGATGAGAAAAGTACTTCCAGTCTCCTTGAATGTGCATCTCATCAGAATAGAAGTGTTGAATATGGATACCTTTGTCGTCATATTTCTTGAGCAATTCCTTTAAAAAAGGCAATGCTTCTGGGCTAAAATATTCCATTTCAGGAACTTCGTATTCCAACAACACTAAAACTCGGTCATATCCCTTAAGTTCATCAGTTTCATCAGAATACACACTTACTCTTCTGGCACGGTCGGGATCAGGGGTAGACGAGTTACTCCAAAGATCCGTATCCATATCTCTATCATTATCGTCATCTAAATCTTGGCGCTCCCAAACATCTAATTTTGTGTTTTTTAGAGGTAGTATATCATCCCGATTAACCATTTTGTATGGGCTATCAGACAACTGCTTTTCCTTAAAAGCATAGGCCTTATGCGCTTTTAACTTAATAGCGAAATTACCCTTATTGTTAGACCAAATCGTTTGTTGCCATAACGACACATTGAATTTACCAGATTGAGGATCTCGTAAACCCACTTTATAGTGTAGCCATGTACCCGTATCGCCTGTCTTATTTTTAAATGCAGGTCCGAGTTCTAATGGACTCAATAGACTTAGTCCCATACCTAGACCGTATTTTGCTGCAAAATCGGAGATTATCTTGATTTTGTCTATATATTCATCCATATCAGGAGTAAGTTTACGCTCTGTAGCTTCCTGATTTCGGTATTGTCTGAAAAATTCATCAAAAGCAATGGTCAAAGTATGGCTTCCATTCTTTTTTGCTTCTTCGCAAATATCTCGTAAACTAGCAAACCGCTTGGTAAAACCAGTAGATATATCTATTTTTTTGTCTGGATCTGTAAGGTCGGTCAATTGTTGGTCGCTGGTCAAAATAATAGTTTTGGCAAGCATATTATCATTGCCCAGTATAAAAGCAATGAGTAGTAAGAGTATTATTTTTAAATTGTTTTTTGTTTTTTTCATTTGGATGATTTTATTTATTTAGATGGTTTTATATACTTAATAACTTGGATATTTATCAATAGGAAATTCGTGCGTCTTGCCCAATTTAGAAGGAACTTTGGGATCATAAACAGGATTCTTTATAGGTAAAAGACCTCCAATTTCGGAAACATGGTCTTCCAACATTTTGGAGAGTTTCGCAACCAATTCAGAATGTTCTGAACTGATATCAGTAGTCTCCCCAATATCGTTCTTCAAATCAAATAATTTCAAGGCATCCGAGCGATTTTCACCTTCGCCGTACTCTTTTATCAATTTGTAATCATTATACCAAACAGCAGTTGACGGCACGTTATGGGTCACTGGCATATAATGGGGGAAATGGCTAAATATCGCTTCGCGCTCTAACGGTTTGTTATTTTTAAGTGTTTCCACGAGACTAACACCATCTAACAATTGATTAGGGTTTGCCTCAGTTTGAGTAACTTCTAAAAATGTTGGATAAAAGTCAATACTTTGAATCATTTCATCAGAAACGCTATTGGCTTCGATTTCGTCATTCCAAACTACGATACAAGGCACTCGAATTCCCCCTTCATGAATGTTTCCTTTTCCATAACTCAAAGGGTAATTATTGGTCGGAAATTCACCATTGACCACATCGTACATATTTCCTCCATTATCTGAGAAAAAAACAATGATGGTATTTTCCATAAGTTTAAGTTCTTCCAATTTATCAAGCATTCTACCCAAGCTTTGATCCATGCTTTCAATCATTCCACCCATGATTGCATTATCTTGTTTACCTCTAGGGTCTGACTTTGCTTCATATTTAGCAATCAAATCTAATGGGGCCTGATAAGGCGCATGAACTGCAAATTGCCAAAAATTCAAAAAGAAAGACTCATTTTGATGGTTCTCTAAAAACGCTAAGGCTTCATCAGTAATTCGGTCAGTTATGTATTCCTTATCTTTTTTATCGGGAAGGGTACTGATATCGTACGGCGAAAAGAAATTCGGTGGCCCAGGATGATGCCCACCACCTATATTGATATCAAATCCTTGTTTTTCAGGCCAATACTCCTCGTGGCCTAAATGCCACTTGCCGATGTGCGTCGTAGTGTATCCATTTGTTTTTAGGGCTTCTGCAATAGTAAATTCTTCAAGAGGCATAAATGTCCGCGAACCAGGACAGGCCATTTTCATCCATGGCGCTCCTTTTTTAGCTGCCAACGAAACATTTGGATTAGGAGGTAAATGCCCCGCAGGGGTAGTCAACGAAAATCGACCTGGATGTTTCCCAGAAAGTATACTCGCACGAGTAGGAGAGCATAGGGCATTTGCGGCATAGGCACGTGTGAACCGTTTTCCCATTTTTGCCAACCTATTAATGTTTGGGGTTTCATAATACGTACTACCGTAAATCTCAGAATCTACCCAACCCATATCATCAACCATGAAGAAAATGATATTGGGCTTTTTAAATTCTGTTACCGTCACCTTTTCCTTACAAGATTGAATTAGAAAAAGTCCTGAAACAACGAAAACAAATATGCTTTTTTTTAGTAATGATTTCATTTTTTACTTGATTATAATTAATCCCTCAGGTGAATCAAACTCTGTATTTATGGTGCCATCCTCATTCTTGGTATGACTCACACGTAATACTCCGTATTTGGTAGGAAAACTTCCTCTTGCCCATTCGAGGTCACCTAGATTTGGTGCAATTTTTACCGCGTTTCCTGCATCCATTATATGAATACCCAACACATGCTGACTTAACCAAGAAGTAGGTCCACTGGCCCAACCATGACACAGACTATGACGATAACCGACATAGCAGTATTCCCCAAAGTCACCATGAATATCAAAATTGGTAGTTGGTATCAATTCGTCTATGCGACCACTATTGGCCACATCGAGCACATCAAAATCTTCCCAAAAAGTGGTAGCACCTAAATCTAACATGCCGCCCCAATAATCACGAATCACTCTTAATGCGCCATCATAGTCTTTTGCTTTAGCCATTGCCTCTAAAATGTAGTAACCATAAAAAGTTGACATGCGCTCAACACCATCCTTAGTCAAAACCTCTTTATTGGTTTTTTCGGCGTCTAGCAGGTTGGCTAACACCATTAATGCTGCCGCTTGTTTTGTAGTATTTCCTTTAGGTTGATGCTTTTTAAGTCGCTGAGCTACGCTGGTATATTTGGCACTAAGGTCATTTCGCTTCATTGTTTTCATCATATCTGCACCTGCTTCAAAACTCATAATCATCATAGCTTGAAGACCAGAATGGACCGCATTAGGTTTTTCACTGGTCGGCCAGTCCAAAAACCTTGTCCCATCCAATACCTCTTTATTATCTTTATCAATAAAGGTGCTTAGCTGATCCAGAAGATTAATCATATAAATTTCTTGTTCTTTTAAATAGGTTAGATCTCCATGGTAATCATATATATTCTTATGTATGAGCAACCACCACATAGAATACGAGCTGATTCCGTTCATCCATTCCGGCAAAGGGTGCTGATCACGAGCCAAATCCAAACTTTTACGAACGATATCATGATTACCAAATACAGTATTAATTGTCATTACTTCGGGGTGCATATCACCCACCCATACTAAACGATCACGTTTTATACCATCCCAAAGAAAATTTTGCATGTTCAGATGTACCGTGTAAGCCCCAACAGCCCAAATCTCATTTAAACGCTTGTCATTACTTTCAAATGAACCCAGATAAGGAATATCGCGATAGATAAAAGCGGCATCAATCGATTTTATGGGAGCATCTTCGTCTGCCTCAACCACATCGATACGTAGAAAACGAAAACCTGTCTCACCAACTTCAATACTACCTAACCAGGGCACTTCAATAATAAAATCACGCAAGGAATGTTCATTGGTCGCGTTTTGCGTACCCCCAATATCAGACATTGCCTCGCCGACCGATTCTCCAAAACGCAGCCTTAATTTTAATGGAGTTTTGCTTTCGCGAATGCCCATTGAAATTTTAACGCCACCATGTATCTCTTTACCATAGTCTAATAAGATGCTAGGTTTTATATCTGCTGTGCTTTTAAAACGGAAAAGGTTTTTATCATTTACCGCTACTTGACCATTTCCCTTTTTCAATAAGGCTTCGATATTTTGTATGGATTCCCCGGAATCATCGGATTGCCAAACTATCCTTTGGGGGGTCAAATAGGTTTTCACCATATCAGAATGCTGCACTTTACCCATATATGCTTCACCAAATACAGGCGGTAACTGGCCATATATAGATTGGACAATAAATAATAGTACAATAGGAATAACTTTTTTCATGATTAAAGTAATTAGGTTTACTCCTTATTGGGGTATTTCGATAAAAATAGAATATGAGTTATGTAAATCCATCCTGTACTATACTGGTAAATAT
Source organism: Arenibacter sp. F26102 (assembly GCF_023015865.1). Classification (GTDB taxonomy): domain Bacteria; phylum Bacteroidota; class Bacteroidia; order Flavobacteriales; family Flavobacteriaceae; genus Arenibacter. The sequence goes on from NZ_JALKBC010000022.1 coordinate 12,764, forward strand.
AAATTTAAGGGGAAATACTATTTATGTATAATTGAATTAATTTATGTAGGGCTTTGAATTATATGTAAAATATAAGGAAAGCATAGAAGAGTTTGATCTCCTAAAACCGTATTTAAAAATAGCTGTTTTAATCAAAGCCTCCGTTATAATTGGTGCTATATATGACGTTGACTATCCATACTTACCTAACCTGGACCCCCAACTATTCTCGCAAGAAAGTTTAATCCAATAGGTATAAAAACCCGAATGCCCAAAGCGGCATCATTAACTAAAGCAATCTAATGTTCGTCAACCTTTAATTATAACCACACCAAAAACCACCTTCTAAAAGCTTTACTTCTGGACTTATTAATGGGGTCGGGGTTGGCGAATAGTACTTCGCCAAAAAATGTATAAATTCTAAATTATTGATATGAGAAACACTCAGACAGTTCTTAATCTGACGAAATATTATCACCACTTACAAATGATAACGAACAAGAAAGTTCATTATTCATATGTGCTAAAATTGTCAAGACAATGCTTTTGTTTGAATAATAACTATTACCTCCTTCAAATACATCTAACATCTGCTTTTTTGAAATCGTTTATTCATATCTCAACCAAAAATAAACTCAGATAGAATTGGCGAATTCAACACCATACTTAAAACCAAATGGTTAAATAAATGAAATGTGATTTATAATATTTTTTCGAAGTAGAATGTCCAATTCACGATTTCTTCATAAAGTAGGATGTTTATGTGCTAACAGTCCACAATTCACCAATATATTGGCACCTACAACACACAATTTACGCAGCAATTTATCGATTCCTAATTTTTTAGGTGTAACCTTAAAGAAGTAAAAATATCACACTAACTCTATATTTTTACAGAACTCGCAAGGATAGCGTTATATAACTTGTTTATACGAAAAAGAAACATCTTTTAGCTTAATCTCAAACCGATCATTGGTCTATTGGTACCTGATTTCATTATCACAGAAAAATGAAAGTAATAAATCTGATGTTTTAGACAGATTAAAATTTCTTTAACAAAAAGTATGTCATACCTTTTTATTCAAGTAAGCTTATTAAAACAAGCAGATTTAAAGCTTCTCAACTCATTCTTGAAAATGGAAAATTGTGTTTTTTTCAATGCATTAGACACCTATTTATCAAGAAACCTCAGCTCCTTTAACTAATCGCATATAAAGATACTGGCCACCAGCTGGGAATCACTATAATTCTCTAGGATAATGAATACATATGTTCGTATGATACGATAGTACCGTTTTTTCTTAATCTCATTCTATGAGACTTAATCATTTCCCTTATTTTACAGGATAAAAATTATCAAAAAGTAGGTTTTATTGACTCTGTTTCTATAGGCCAGTTATCTGTTCTAAATGATGAAGCAGGCAAACCCTCGATATTGAATAAATTAGGCTCATCGGTATTGTAAAAAGCATACCTCACGGCTGCCGGTTTCTTTACTTTATCAGAAGTAACTGACACTGTTTCACCTTGAATAACAGCATTGGCTTTGTAGAAAACCTTGTCTTCACCAGCCATTTCAAAATGTGTAAGTTCGCCACCTTTTGACATTAATCCACTACCTGTATGGGAAAAGGAGATTATAGCTCTTTTACCTTTCAATTCTATCGATTTGAATAAAGGACCAGAATATGTTATATCTTTCTTACCGTAGTCTTTAGCCAAAGCCCACAGAGCCAAGCGTTTCCCTACATCTTTTTTATTTCTTGGGTGGATATCATACGGATTGCCAATGTCCATTGTTACTGCCATTCCGGTATTTTTCACATACAATGATTTTCTTTGCGCATCACGAACCATCGCTCCTACTCTACTGACTCCCCATTGAAAAGGTGCTATTTGCACGTAATAAAAAGGGAAATCTCCCTGATTCCACTCCTCACGCCAGCTTTTTATTAAGGTTGGAAATAGTTTTTCATAACGTTCGGGGTCACCCGGACATACACTTGCATTAGATTCTCCCTGATACCATATCACACCTTGAATAGCATAAGGAATAAAGGGATGAATCATAGCATTGTATAAACGAGAGGGGCTTATTTGGTTTATACTCAAGACTCCTTGAGCTGCATTGGCTTCATTTTTCTTTTCACGTTCATAATAACAATCATAAAGTGGGTCATCTCGCAATATTTCATCCTTTACCCAAGCTTGGGCACTCGACCCTCCCCAGCTAGTATGTATTAAACCGATAGGCGTATCCCCAAGTTCTTTATTTAATTCTTTCCCAAAAAAATAGGCAACAGCACTAAAATCTATTACTGACTGCGGACTACTTTCTTCCCATTTGCCATAAGAATCCAACTGAGGAGCATCACCCAATTGCCTTGCAGCATAGAAGAGACGAATGTTTGGATTATTAGCAGAAGCGGCCTCGCGAAAACCATTATCGGTATTACGCATTGCCCACTGCATATTTGATTGGCCTGAACAAAGCCAGACCTCCCCAATCAATACATTTTCAATTTTTTGCTCATTTATGGTTATGGTGTAAGGACCGCCGGCTTTTGGTGTTTTCACGCTCTGTTTCCATCTACCTTCGGCACTTGCTTTAGTTTCGTATTTATTATTGTCCCAACTACATGAAAGCGTAACAATTGCCCCTGGTTTAGCCTTGCCCCACAAAGGAGCGACTGTTTGCTGCTGCAAGACCATATTATCAGATATAAATGTTGGTAACACTACCTGTGCAAATACTGATGAGACACTACCAAGTATAAGAGAAATTATAAAAATTAAACTTTTCATTTTCATTATTATACGAATTTAAAAATTAACTGTTTTTTAATTATTCTACTATCCAAAGCAATCCTTTAACTTCTAGAGTACTTACCCCCTTTTGAAAGAAATTGGGCATTTATACCTTACCAGCATCAACCTTCTTTCGGAAGCTTTTTGTCGCCAATTAATCGGCTTATCTAGATTCTCTACTTTAATATAGATGGTTTTCACCTCGTTTTATTTCTATGCGATACGGGCCCAACCATACAATACCATGAATTTCATTTCGCCTAGCTAATAAAAGACACCGTTCTTTATCTGGTTTGCTGATAAAAAGGAAAAGGTTCTCTCCGTTTACTCCAGCTTCACCGTTTCCTTTTTTTTGGAGTGTTTTTATATTTTATATGCACGTTTCAAATTCAGATGCTATTAAACAATTACTTGCGGTGTTAGCTAAGTCTTAACACCATAAGAAGAACTTATCATACCGTTATTTTAGTCACCTAAACTAGAGATAATTGCCCATAAATAACATTGACTAATAAAAATAAGATTTGAAATAAGTTTATCTATCCTGTACAATACTGCTATCTAATAAATAGTTCAAAAAGCTATTCATTAAGCTTGTAAATTTCTGAACGTATTTCATCTAGGTCTCCAACAACCAAATAATAGTCATATTCGTAAACAGCTGTTTTACTTAAGGCCGCCGTTTTTATAGGTGCAATGTAAGACGTATGACTATCCATACTTTCATAACCTGGATCCCCCGCCATTCCCGCAAGAAAATTTGATGCAATAGGTGTATATACCCCCATACCCCACTTGGCATCATCAACGAAAGCCATCCAATGTTCTGTGACCTTATCTTTATCGTACCTACCCCAAAAACCATCTTCTAAATGTTCTACTTCTGGGTTTGACATTGGTGCATTGGTGAATGGTTCATCGCCAAAATAAGCGTATAAATTTTTAAGTGCTGATATAGGATAAACTGCCGGAAGTTCTTGATCCGACGGAACATTTTCGCCGTAAATATTGTCCGTACGGTTACAGGTCAATTTGTTTCTCACTTTAATAACATTACACGTTACAGTGGTCCATTGCTCCATAATAGCCTCAGCTGGGCTGTTGTTCATATCCCATAGCATGGGTATGCATTTTACATAAAGGGTATTCTCATTTTTGCTACATTCTAGAATCTCTGCTCTATTTTCATATGAATCACCAACCTGAATAGGATTCCATGCCCAAGGGGACCAGTTCGGATTTTGTCCATCCTTGACTCTATCAACTGTTTTACCCGCATAATACGATTGTTGTATATAGCGACCTTCATCATGAATATTAACAATATTCCTTGTAGTTCCTGATTTAGATATGTAGTTTATGGCACCTCCTCTTGTCAAATCTAATTTCACCTTTAGGATTCCGTTATCCGCTTCCATTTGCTCTTTATCCGAAATGCAAGTTGCTATGGTTTCCGTTTCTTTGTTTTGTGGATTATTCTGTTTACATCCTAGAAAGAATACAAAAAATAAAGCTATAAAAGTATTTTTAATCATTGTTAGTGTTCTTTTATTAATGAATTGTTTGAATAGTTACTGGCCCCAATAATCCAGAAGGTATTAGTTCTTCCTCGGGTGTAACATTATCAATAAGTAACCATGTCGTTCTTTCCGTTTCAGGTATGGTTTTATCACCGGTAATCCGGTTTCGCCAAACATTTACCACCTCCACTTCTATAGTGTTTTCTCCTTCTTCTAGAATATCTTTTGTAGAAAGCTTGAAAGGTGCAATCCATGTTGTTCCTATTTCCTTTCCATTTATTTTTACCGAAGCCATTACGCCAACTTTACCAAGATCTATAAAGACCTCTTTAGGCTGTTGCTTTTTTGAATATGCAAAAGTTGAGGTATAAACTGCGGTTCCAGAATAGTATTTTATTTTGTCATCATCATGCTCAACCCAATTCGTTAACGTTTTAAAATCGACCGTTTCCTTAGGACCTATAGATTTGTTCTTGAAATCTACTTTCCACGGATTATTGAGTGTCTGCACCATTTTTAATTCTGGAAAATTTGCGGTATACCCTTCGTTTAAACCTTCTTTATCTCCATTTGAAAAAACAACGAACCAACTTTGATTCGCCTTCATTTTGATAGGAACTGTAGTACGCCCTTCTACATCTTTATAATCATTTAACGGTCTTACTTCACCTGTAATAGCATCCCATAACTGTGGTTTCATATCACTCACCCTGAAAGAAGGGGAGAAATTGATTTCTTCATCACTTTGATTGGTTAAGAAATAAATTTCCATTCCCGGCATCGTTCTATGTGTCCATAACACCGGAACATCACTATTCAGTTTTACATCTTCAATGATGTTCAACTCATCCAATGCTTCCTTTAATTCTAGACCTTCTACAATGTAACCCTGACCGTATTTCTTTACTTTTTCGTTTGTGCTGCCCCACATTTTTTCGGCCAAATCTTTTACTTGCGAATCACTGTTTGGATAGTTTTTAAGACTTGGTGATTTTTCAGGTGCTTGACCATAAATTTTTCCGCCTTGACTCACCAAAGTTTCTATTTTTTCTAAAAGTTCAGGACGCATTGTTTCAAATGGAGGTAGCACCATCAAACTATAAGTCATCCCATCTGGCAAGACAAATTTTCCGTCTTCTACAGATAATCTATCCAGTATCACCTCCGCGTTTATATAGTCGTAAGAGTAACCATCAGGCAATTCAGGATTGCGAACCCCAGTCATAATAGGAGTATCCTCACCTATAAAATAACAGACATCGGCGGCATACTTACCCTGTTGCAGCATATGCTGGCACCTTCTTAGATAGTCGAAGTATGCTTTTGATTTTTTGAACCAGGTATTATGCCTATTGAATTCAGTACTGAACCATGCATTAACTCCTGGAACCCTAGTATCATCCGGTTGATGAATATATAGATGAAGTACAAAATGATTAATACCCTCAGTAAAGGACCAATCGCCTCGTTTTTTCAACATTGCAGGGTGTCGGACAAAACTTCTGTTCGCAGCGGTAAAAGCCTCGGCTGAAACAATAGGTTTACCATAAATATGTGCTGCAGAGGAAGCAGACTTACATTCAATATCTCCTAATGTTCCTTCGTTCCAAAACTCTCCACTCACAAGATCTGATTGCCCTCCATACATTAAGAATTCAGATGGAAAACCCCAATGGCCGTAGTTCTCTAACCATAGTTGTAAATTATCTTCATTACTAGATTCACGAAGTCCTCCGGTATATTCATAAGCAACGGCATCGGCGACAGAACGGCGCAAGTCCCAAAGAAAACGTTCCGATTCTTCTACACTTCCTACTACCCTTCCCGAGAAAACAGGTAAGTATTTTTTTGGATTGTAACCGAATTGAGCTTCAAATTTTTCTTCATAACCATCAGTCCAATTTTGTGAACCCATTTCATAACTATCGGCGATAACATATTTAAAGGCACTCTTACTTTCTTCAGGGATGCGTTTTAGCAATTCTCCAATATATTGTTCATAGTGAAATTGCACTAATTGTTTATTAGCCTTATCAACTTCATATCCTTTTCCCTGAGGGGCTGAAGGGGCATTTTCAGTACCTGTAGGAGTCATTCCGTAGCGCTGAATGGTCCAGTTTCCATCGGGTACATCCCAAGAAAGAAGGCCTGTCGCATCCATTTTATCACTAATATCTAAAACCTCTGAAGAAGCTACCTTGAAAGCATCATCTACAATTTCTGATTGCGGGGCCCATTGATAACTGTCCCAGGCAGGAAAAGGGGTAGGATGCATCTTCGCCAAGGTTTTATTGGCATAGTTATCCAAACCTACTGCTTCAGAAAACTCTACTTCGGATATTCCAAATGTACCATGTTTTTCACCCCGAGATAAATTGGCTTGAAAAAAGCCATCAAGAAGTTTAAACTCTAGCCGATAATCAGTTGCCTGGGTTTCTGGCAAGACCATTAAAATAGGTGCGTACTTATCAGGACCTACATTGGGCGTAAGTTTGCGGCGATCGATGGTAAACGATTTTACCAATTCATAAGTGTTATTTTTATTAACATAGACTTTGCATTCAGTCAGTATAACATCTTTAGACGGAACTATTCGTAAACTCCTAGCTGCGAACATTTTATCCAACTTTAAATCTACTTGAAATTGTTCTACACCTCTTGAAAAAGTTGCAATTGTTGTTGTGTCACCATCAATTAACCGGTGCACATTATTTATATTTGGGGTTACAGTGATTTTCGCATTTCCATGGTGTATTGTATTTTGCTCGGATGCTGGGGTAGGAAAAGCTAACACATAAACATCTTGAAATTCTTTGGCTGGTTTGGACAAAGTCTGATGAAATTTATCGCCTCCTTTCACTTTTATTTCGGAATAATTCATATATCGCATAGCCATATCAGGCTTTACCCAAGGCCCTCCAGACTGGCTCCATCCCGGGCAATTAAAGGCGCCAATATCGACCCCAATACGTTTACCTTCATTAACGGCATGTACCATATGATCCCACCAATCTTCACTCAACATAGGTACTTTCCCGTCTTTTTCTTCTGGGTTAATGTTTCCTATCAAGGCTCCCCCAATTCCTGCTTCCTTCATGGCTTCGAGGTCTTTTGTAATACCTTCTTTTGAAATGTCATCCCCGATCCAATACCAATAACACCAAAGGGTGTTATCAGCCGAAGGGTTAACGAACCCTGCTTGTATTTTGGCGATATCCACCTGCTCTTCTTTTATCGGCGAAGTACACTGAACAAGAATAAAAGTAGACATAAGTAATAGGGCAAAATTTGTAAAAGGGACATTTTTTTTCATAGAAATAGTTCTTTTGGTGAGGAAAAATAAAGAAAGTAAACCAGTACTCTATCCTGTGCTATGCTGCTTAAGTGAAAATGTAATAAGCGGATAAAAAGTAAGTTGAAAAAAGAAAGTGGCCGAGAGTTGTGCTAGGTAAATTTCAACCCACGTAGATTACCTTTGAAAATGTCGCTAAACGAATGGTCAAATCTGTACGCCACCTTATCAAAATTGATGTACGATCATTAATAATCTATAGCAAACTAATCCCATTGGTTAGCTATAGTAATTTTCTGTATGTTCAATAAGTATATTAAGGAACAATATTCAGCTATCATTTTTTTAGGTCTCCATTTGGGTATATAAAATATGCTTATAAAGCGGAGATTGGTTCTGTGTTAAAATATAGATATAAAAGTAATCAACCATTCTAAAATACATTTTGTTGAGCTGAATAACTAATTCCAATATTATTGCTTTAAGCTTTGTCTTATTAAGAAAATTAAACCCATGCGTATAAAATCCTATTAATCTTGAGTCCAATAGGATCTAATAAATAAAATTTTTAAATGTTAGCAGCATAGTACAGGATGCCTTTAGAAAATATCCTTGCTAATATTGTCTTGTCGATTACTAAATCAAAAAATAACGTTCAACCTAAACCAATTACATTAAATTATGAAACACAATTATGAAAAAACACTTAAAAAAGCACTAGTCTTGTGCTGCTTCCTTATGTCATTGGGGCTATTTTCTCAAGACAAAGTGGTAATAGGAGCTGTAACTGATCAAGATGGAGCACCATTGCCTGGTGTAAATATCGTTCAAAAAGGAACTGGGAATGGTGTAGTAGCCGATTTTGATGGTAACTACGAAATAAAATTGCGCTCGGGCGCTCAAACACTTATTTTCACTTACGTAGGATTTAGTTCAAAAGAGATTTCAACATCAGGTAAATCAGTTGTGAATGTTACACTTGAAGAAGATGCACAATTCTTAGAGGAAGTTGTTGTCGTTGGTTATGGAACACAAACAAGATCTGATTTAGTAGGTTCTGTTGGCTCGGTTAAAGGAGAAGATATAGCCAAAATGCCAGTGCCTACTTTTGATATGGCACTTCAGGGCAGGACAGCTGGATTAAATATTGTTAATACATCCAGTGAACCAGGAGGAGAAGTTACTATAAGAATTAGAGGTAACAACTCCATTTTGGGTGATAATTCCCCTCTTGTTGTAGTTGATGGTTACCCTATGTCAACAGGGTCCGAGGCCTCAAATTCCGGAATAGGTCAAGGCAATCAGACATCAACTAATGTTTTAAGCTTCTTAAACCCAGCAGAAATTGAATCTGTAGAAGTATTAAAAGATGCGGCATCAACAGCTATATATGGTTCTCGTGGTGCAAATGGGGTAATTATGGTAACAACTAAAAAAGGAAATTACAAACAAGCAACTAATATAAATTTTACCACTGAAACTGGATTTAGTAATATCCAAGATTTTCCAGAAGTTTTGGATGGCCCCACCTATGCATCCTGGAGAAATGAAATAGCCTTAAGCAACGGTGCTACGGAATTGCCATTTGATGGAGACCCTCTTCCATTGCCTGAAAATGTGACAACTACAGATTGGTTGGACAGAATTTTAAGAACAGGTCTAACCACAAGATATCAACTTGCCGTATCAGGTGGTGGTGATAAGTCTAGATATTTCTTATCAGCTAACTACTTAAAAAATGGAGGTATTGTAAAATACACCGATTTCTCTAGAGGTAATATAAGATTGAATATAGACAACAACCTTACTGACCGTTTAAGCATGAGTACATCTGTAAATTATGTTCGTACAAAGAATAATAGATCAGGAGAAGGCTCAGGCGCTATAATAAATGCTGGTGCGGTTTTTTCGGCATACAAAAATTCTCCAACTTCCTCCCCTGGTGACGCAATCGATGAAGGTGACGGAACAACTGCTTTTTTTACAGATCCACTTGTAGAATTATCAGATACTCGTAACGAAACCTATAACGAAAACTTAATACTAAGTATTCAATCAAAATATAAAATTTCAGAAGGTTTAATTTTCAACCTTACTACAGGTACTACAAGCTCCAACAGTAGAAGAGAAGGTTTTTATCCAAAAACAACAAGATTGGGTAAATTGTATGACTCTAGAGCCGTTTATAACATAAGTAGTGCTGGGAATTATTTAGTTGAATCTTATTTAACATATAATAAAGCCATGGATTTGCATAATATTGATATAGCTGGAGGGTATTCGTATCAAATAGATAATACACGTCGGTTAAACACTACTGTAGTCGGTTTTCCTGTTGATGTTTTAGAAACAGATAATATTGGTTTAGGACTAACACCTTCAATACCTTCAAGTTCGAGAATTGAAAGAATATTATCTTCATATTATGCAAGGTTAAATTACAATTATGACAAAAGATACTATCTCTCATTAACAGGTCGTGCTGATGGTTCAAGTGTTTTTGCAGAAAACCAAAAATGGGGTTATTTCCCTTCAGTAGGTATAGGTTGGACCATATCAAATGAATCCTTTTTGAAAGATTCAGCGACCTTATCTAATTTAAAATTTAGAGCGAGTTATGGAATCACAGGCTCACAATCAATACAACCACTACAGTCATTAACCCTTTTGGGTACAGCAAATGCAGTATACGGAGATGTCTTATATTCAGGTTTGGCTCCAACAAGATTAGGAAATCCAAATTTAGAATGGGAAAAAACAAAACAATTTAATACCGGATTGGATATAGGATTCTTAAAAGATAGGTTTTCAGCCTCTATAGATTATTATAAAAAAACAACAGAAGATTTATTATTAAACTTTCCACTCCCAAAATCTGCTGGACTAGGATCTATTACTGCCAATGCAGGTAGTGTTGAGAACAAAGGAATTGAAGTTGTGGTGGGAGGTTACCTTATTGATAAAAAGGATTTCAAATGGAATTCTAATTTTAACTGGAGTAACAATAAGGCAACCGTATTAAGTTTAGGTGATACGGATGCAGATATTTTTGGTCCTGGACCCGCTACAAATATTGTAAATGAACCGTCTAACATTATGCGTGTTGGTGAGGCTTTTGGATCACTATATGGTTATAAGGTAATAGGTTTGCTTCAAGAGAGTGATTTTGATGGCAGTGGTGCAGCAACAGTTCCCGTATTTGGAACTACACCAAAACCAGGTCAATGGAAATATGCAGATTTGTCTGGACCAGATGGAATTCCTGATGGTGTAATCAATGGGGCCGATAGGGATATAATTGGTGATTCCAATCCTGATTATATTTTTGGTTGGAACAACGATTTTACATACAAAAATTTCACTTTAAGCGTCTTTATTCAAGGTTCTCAAGGAAATGATTTGATGAACATTGATAGACTTTTTCTTTCTTCTGGTCATACTGCTAATAATATTTTTCTAGATTATTATGAAAACAGATGGACTCCAACTAATCCTACTAATGATCCTAGATATCCTAAAGTTGATCAGCCATTTTTACAACCAAACTCCGCGATTGTAGAAGACGGGTCATACATTAGATTAAAAAATGTTAGTCTTGGATATAATATTCCTGTACAAAAAATGAAGGTACTAACCTCTGCAAGGCTTTACGTTACAGCAACCAACCTATTAACTATTACAGATTATTCTGGATTTGACCCAGAAGTCAATATACGAGGTGGTAATAATCTAGCTCAAGGTGTAGATTTTGCGTCTTACCCTAGAGCCCAAACGATTACTCTTGGCATAAATATTGGCCTGTAACAATTGTTTAATTTAAAATAAAATAATAATGAAAAAGTTAAAATATATAATCCTACTTGCTTGTCTTGTAGCTTGTTCTGATTTGGAAGAACAAGTATATTCGGAAATTAGTCCATCAAATTTTTATCGTAACGCCGATGAGGCGGAAGTGGCAACAACAGCCATTTATAATTCATACAACAGAGCTGTAAGCCTCTTCGATTTTGGACTAGCATCAATGGCTGTTATGCCTTCGCCTAAAATGATTGCTAGGGTCCCGTGGAGAAGAATTTGGGGTAACTATACCACATCAGCCAGTGATGCCACCTCCTTACCTAGGGTATGGGATCCATTATACCAAGGTATTTTTAGGGCTAATGTTCTTATTGCAGAATTAGAACCTAGAGAATTCGAAGACGAAGCAGAAGAAACAAAGCGCAAAGAATTAATAGTTGAAGCTAAATTTTTGAGGGCGTGGTCTTTTTTTAATTTGGTACAACTTTTTGGCGATGTTCCATTACCATTAGCACCCACAACTAACGTTGAAGAAGCCCAGCTACCAAGAACACCAATACCTGATGTGTACAAGCAAATTATCTTAGACTTGCAAGATGCAGAAAATGGTCTTCCAAGTGATAAGAGAGGTCAAACTGAAATAGGGCGACCTATACAAGCTACTGCTAAGTTTCTATTAGCAAAGGTATATTTAACAATGGCTGGTTTCCCTTTACAAGATCCGACGACCATGGCTTTAGCACAAACCAAATTGCAAGAGGTAATTAATTTAGAAGGTACTTCTAAAGGATATTCACTTTTATCAAGTTATGAAGATGCTATACGAATTGATAATAATGATGAGCGTATATTTGCTATCCAACAAACACAGTCTGTTGAAGGTCAAGGCACTGCCTTTGGTCATGTATGGGGTGCGCGTAATAGATTTGATCCTGCTTTAGGAATCGGTCAATTTCATGGTGGATATAGCCAAGCGTTTTATGACTCTTTTGATGAAACCGATGAACGAAGAGATGTTACCATGATATACTCTTATGAAGATAACACGGGAAATATACTAACATATAACACCCCACAATATTTAGAACGTTGGGGGATTTTCCCTAATAAATATGTAGATTTAGACCAGAGCTGTTGTGATGGAGATCCAGATATGATTGTTTATAGATATTCTGATGCGCTATTAATGGCAGCAGAAATAGAAAACAGCTTAAACGGTCCTACAGAAACGGCGTATGGCTATTTAAATAGAGTACGCACTAGAGCATTTGCCAATCCAGCTCCAGCCGGAATGACGCAAGCACAGTTTTCTGAATATATTTATGAAGAACGGTTTAAAGAACTTTCTTTTGAATTTCAAGAGGTTTATGACATTAGAAGGTTGGGTAAAGTTGAAGAAGCTTTATCACAACATCCTGAAAATATTACATTTGAACCTACCAATACGACATATAGTCCAAACTTTAATTTATGGCCCATGCCAACAAGTGAAGTTCAATCGAATCCAAACATAACATCGAATAACCCTGGTTGGTAACCAAATTAATACGCAATATTTTAAATCAAAAAAAAGAGGCTAGCTTCAAAGGTGTAGCCTCTTTTTAGTATTTATAGAAAGAACACCTATGAAAAACAAATTTATTATTCACATATTATTGATATTTATATTCGGAAAAGTTGATTCTCAAAATGTAGAATTATTGCCATTGAGTATCCATGAAAAAAGAGTAGAATATCTTGAGAATCCTCAAGGTATTGATGTCGAAAAACCAAGATTTAGTTGGGTTTTGACCGGGGAAGGCAGAAACAGGGTGCAATCGGCATACCAGATATTAGTCTCCACCTCCAAAAAAAACTTAGGTGAGAATAATGGTGATAAATGGGACAGTGGAAAAGTTGTATCCAATAACACCAACCAAATTGAATATAATGGCGAGGATTTGCAATCTGGCACAACCTATTATTGGAAAGTAAAGGTGTGGGATGAATCCGGTACTGAATCTGATTGGAGCGAATCAGCACATTGGTCAATGGGGCTATTAAAATTTTCAAATTGGAAAGGGCTATTTATCAGTCATGATGTTGGTTATGATAAAACTGATAAATATGACAATTTATACTTGCCGCCTGCAAGATATCTCCGTAAATCGTTCATAACTTCAAAGAAAATAACAAAGGCGACAGCCTATACTACTGCTTTAGGTCTCTATGAACTTCGGTTAAATGGAAATAAAGTTGGAGACGATTATTTTTCACCTGGATGGACAGATTACAACAAGAGGTTGTATTATCAATCCTATGATATAACTGAAAATATAAGACAAGGAGAGAACGTCATTGGTGCTATTATTGCAGACGGATGGTATGCAGGGTATATTGGATATGGCTTATTGGTGCGCTTAGATAAAGTTCGCGAATATTATGGTGTAAACCCAGCCTTTATGGGTCAAATACATTTAGAATATGAAGACGGGACAACTGAAGTTATTGCAACCGATACTTCTTGGAAGTCTAGCGAAGGGGCAACACGCGAGGCTGATATTTTGATGGGTGAAACATACGACGCTAGAATGGAAAATTCAGGTTGGGATGTACCTGGTTACAATGACAATGCTTGGAAAACATCCAAAATATACACCTACCCAAATGGAAAACTAGAGGTACATCCTGGGAATTTAGTTAAAAATACTGAGCGTATCCGTCCTCTTAGAATTACAGAACCTAAGCCTGGAACTTATGTTTTTGATATGGGGAAGAATATTGCAGGTATTGCAGAATTAAAGGTTAAAGGCCCAGCTGGTACCAGCGTACAACTACGTTTTGGGGAAATCTTAAAAGCAGATGGAAATATACAAACAGAAAATCTTAGGCTGGCCAGAGCAACCGACACCTATATTTTAAAAGGAGAAGGGATAGAGGTGTGGCAACCTAAATTTACTTACCACGGTTTTCAATTTGTTGAAGTAACTGGCTTTCCTGGCACACCAACACTTGATGCAGTAACAGGTTTAGTCTTAAGTTCTATTGAGTTAGATGCCAGTACATTTAGTTCATCGAATTCTATGAATAATAAACTTTATGAAAATATAAAAACAACACAAAGTGCCAATTTTTTTGACATACCTACCGATTGCCCTCAAAGAGATGAGCGCCTTGGTTGGTTAGGAGATGCACAGACCTATATGCGTTCTGCAACCTATAACGCTGATGTTTCTTCTTTTATGACAAAATTTTTGGTTGACCTTGACGATGCCCAACGATGGTATGGTGCTTATCCGAATTTTGCGCCATTTCCGTATTCACGTCCAGACCAGTACTCTCCAGCCTGGATGGATGCGGGTATTATTATTCCTTATAATATGTATAAAGTTTATAATGATACCCGTATTTTGGAGTACATGTACGAGGGCATGGAAAAGTTTATGCAGTTTCAGGCCGATGCAAGTACTGATTATATTCGCCCAGGTGGGGGCAACAACTGGGGCGACTGGCTTTCCGTGAATGAAAAGACGAGTAATGATTTCGTTGGAGCATCCTATTATGGCTATGACGCCAAGTTAATGGCTGAAATGGCCGAGGCCTTGGGGAAAACTGAGGGTGCAGCTAGGTATAGAGCACTTTTCGAAAATATTAAAAAAGCCTATGTACAAAAGTATATTTTGGACACCGGTTATACTACAGAAGATACGCAGACAACCTATGCACTGGCCCTATACTTTGATTTATATCCTGAAAATCTTGCTCAAAATGGAGCTGCCAGATTAGCTGAAAAGATAGAAAATAATGGGTATAAATTTTCTACAGGTTTCTTAGGTACTAAACACGTCATGTTGGCCTTGTCAAAATATGGCTATCATGACATTGCCTATAAGATTTTCCAACAAACCGAATACCCTAGTTGGGGTTATTCTGTGGAAAACGGCAGTACTTCTATATGGGAACGTTGGAACAGTTATACTAAGGACGATGCGGAGAATTCCGATTTGAATGCAAAAATGAATTCCTTTAGTCATTATGCTTTTGGCTCGGTAGCGGAATGGATGTTTCAACATGCTGTGGGAATTGATACTGAGGATACCGGTTATAGAAACATTGTCATAAAACCTGCAATCAATAAGGATATGGGCTTCATGAAGGGAAGTTATAAAAGTATCAACGGCACCATATCTTCGGCATGGAACTGGAAAGGAAACAAACTTATAATGAATGTAGAAATACCTGTAAACACTTTAGCAAAGGTCCATATTCCAACAGAAAATGTCTCCGATATCAAAGAAGGAAACCAAAAACTTTCCAAAATATCAGCTATCAAAATATTAGAATCGAATGAAAAGGAAACAGTTCTCGAGATTGGTTCGGGAACCTATTCTTTTACTGTGAAAATGTAATTTCAAATAAATTGTAATATAGTTTTATAATAAACTATAAAAGCCCTGAACAACTAAACTAATATATCAAGTGGTTGTTTGGGGTTTATGTATATCTGGTTGAGCTTATTCAGATGTGTCCAAAGGAGCTATACTTTGATTTAAAGATTGATAGTAAAAGTAGTTTTTCGTTAAACCTGTATTTGAGAAAAAGGAAATTGTCGACCGTCCAATTGCATGATGAAATATTACAATGATTTTAACGATATATTCAAGCCTTCCCGTAGATGTATTTATGAGAATAAATTTATTGCCCTTTCCCCATTTTCGGGTAGAATCTAACTGCGCAAAAGGAATAGATGTAAATAACGTGAACTCGATATAAGGGTTCCCTAATTCTTTGCAGGTAATCTATATTGATGTTGGGTTTTGTGGGGCAAACGTAGGCAATAAGTCCCGAGATCATGTTGGTTATTAAGTTCCCAAAGCTTCTGTGATTGGTACGCTCAATTTGGGATTGGTTTTTTAGGATATCGTTGACGCTCTCCACAACGGTCCTTTTTCCGAGAATGTTTAGTCATATCGGTGCCTCAGGATATTCTTCATGTTCTTTTTTATTTTGGTCACCCACGAACAGCAATTCGAGCAGTTCTTTTCCGATGTAGCCCCTATCGGGGAATATCTTCCTGAACACTTTGTTTTGCAAGGTCCTTTACTTGAAGGGCTGGCCGTCGACCATATTGCCCTTTGTAATGAGGAAATTGATGAATCTGCCCCCTTTCCTTGATGATGATATGGAGCTTGAACCCAAAGAACCCCGTCCGCACGGCACGGGCGGGCATCCCGTGTTGCCCCCTGCCTTTTTCCGCTATTCCTTTGAATATCCTGTTCTGTTTTCCCTTTTTGCTATGGCATCCCTTAATCAATGTGAAATCCATAAAGGATATTCCAGAAAATTGGCTAAGGCAGCACATTTGCAGGAACTTCACCATCGGAACTATAGCCTTTGTAGAAGTTCCACAAAACGATTGTAGTATACCGTATTGGGAAAGTTGTCTCCCATATGTTTACAAAGGTGCTCAAGGTAGAAGTGTTTAAGGCAACGGTATCTCTTTCAATGGAAAAGCACCATAATGGTGATCATCCCGCTTTGGGACACATTAGAGGGCCTGTTGCCTCCTTATTTTTCTGGAACCATCATCAATGCCGTTTTTGCCAAGAACTTGTTCCAATTCAACACAAAAATAGTCGTTAAGACACAAAAACTCCGTAATTTTATAGCGAAAAACCATAAGCAGATAACTAGTTACTATAGTACTCCCCATTTGTAAGACAGTTTAAAGGTATTCCTTAGTTAATTACGACGCCAATTTTTTAGTATTATAAATTTGATCTGGCGGCACTTTCCCTATTTCGGTATGCCTTCTTTTGGTATTGTAGAATTCGACATACTCCCTTACCATTTGATAGAGGTCCAGACCTCCATTGGGCGGGTTAAGGTAGATCTTTTCGTATTTGATGGATTTCCAGAAACGTTCGATATAGATGTTGTCCAATGCCCTCCCCTTACCATCCATGGATATCTGGATGTCGTGCCCTTTGAGCACCTCTATGTACGGGATACTGGTATATTGGGATCCTTGGTCGGAATTATGTATCTCCGGCGCTCCATATTTGGCAATGGTGTCCTCCAAGAGTTCTATGCACCATTCTTTGTCCATCGAGTTCGAAACGCTCCAGTTCAGTATCTTTCTACTGTGTACATCGATTATGGCGTTCATGTACATGAACCCACGTAACATGGGGATATAGGTGATATCGGTCTGCCATAGCTGATCGGGCCGTTCTATTTTAAGGTCCCTGAGCAAGTAGGGGTACTTATAACTCTCGGGATCCCTGATAGTGGTCCTAGGTTTTCTATATATGGTCTGTAGCCCCATGAGCCTGTACAACCGTCTTGCCCTTTTTATATTGACTCGGTACCCTAGGTCAAGGTTTAGGTAATCCGTCATTCGCTCCACCCCATAATAGGGGTGTTCCAAGAAATGGGCATCGATCTCTTTCATGAGCTTTAGGTTCAGCACACCCTCACTTCTGGGCCTGTAATAAAGACCTGAACGTTGTATGGAAAGGATTTTACATTGCTGCACAAGACCTAGTCTTGGATGGGACTTTACGACCTTTTGCCTTCTTTCGGTCGTACTCATTTGCCCAAGACTTTCTTTAAAAAATCATTCGCTATCTGTAGTTGGCCGATCTTGTTATAAAGAGGTCCGGTCTGTAGATCGGGATCTTCTTTTTCAGGTTTCGACCCGAAGGCTAAAGCGGCGTTCTCCAAAAATTCACGTTTCCAACTTGATATCTGCGTCGGGTGAAGTTCGAATTTGGCCGCAATCTCTTGGACGGTATTCTGTTCCTTTATCGCCTCAATAGCAACCTTGGCCTTGAACGATGCACTGAATTTTCTTCTTGATTTCTTAATATTTGACAGGGTTAAATTACAACTTAACTTGCTGTCCTAAATTTGGGGAGTATTATAATATTTGAATGTTAAACACCTAAATATATCAATTTTTTGCTTTACCTACAATTTACAAATCCTATTTCTTAAGTCGAACTCACACTAATTAACCTTGAAAATATAAAAGTGCTTGAAGGTTCTGAAACCACTTAACTGAAATATAAAGGCAATTGTTTCACTTTGAGACCCAATTGAAGGGTGTTTTGCTTTGTTTCCGATAAACGACTTATCTATTATTTAGGCATATTCCTTAAAAAAACTAATCGCCCAAACAAAAAAATTCTGTAACATTAGAGTAAGTTATCATGGTTATAAATTTGCATTAACGAATTGAAATTCAATATTTTAATTTGCTAAAAATCTATCTTTTATGTTTCGTAAATGGTAAATATTATGAATCGAACTCAGGTTAATAAAATAAGTAGTTTACCTATTTCTCTTATGATATTGTCAATCTCATTTAGTTACATCGGAGGCATTTGGTATAAACAACCTTTTAATTTCCATTTTTCAACTCCTGAATCAGCCATTTGGCAAACCCTAGGTAGGAATATGGGTCTGATTCGGGACCCACCGGCCTTGTATTTCCACAACCATGTGGAAATGCATTCAAATAGTAATACATGTTCTTATGATGCTTAGGCAAGCCTCTTTCCCAGAAAGCACCCAACCAATCCCTTTCAAGAAAATCGGTGTAGGTATCACAACTCTTATACTGATAGGGTCCGTAATAGAAAATATAATCCATTCCTTGTTCCAGCACCCATTTCGCCCCCCTTGCTATTTCTTCAGGGTTTGAAATTTCATTACCTAATGGCCAATAACGGTTAAACTGATGTGATTCAATACAGATTCCATCCATCGTACTAACGATTTCTCTTGCCTTAGGATTGTCGAGAAAAACCGCAGGGTGAACAACCATTTGTATGAGCTTGTAATTGTCGTGTTTTGTCAATCCAAGGGCGTGAGCATCTTTAAATACCTTTCGCGTATCGTTCACATCTCGTTGATGAAGTATTCTAGGGTCACCATCAATTGGTCCGGTATCACCATTAACTTTGTCATACAGCCAACCCTCGCGGCAAATAATTATATGCTTAACCTCATTCCCCTTCTTTTCGTAATCACGAATTATTTTAATCAGGCTATTTGTTTCTGGATTGGTATCTACCCAATCGCCTCCCTGTTGGTGTATATAATGTTCAAAAAAACGTTGATTGGTACTAAAGACGCCATTATAACCTTTAACTACGTCTATATTCAAAGCCGTATAATCATCTGCTTTCAGCACATCATCATAATTCCCGATGCCTGGTTTCCAGTTGGCAACCCTATCACCACCTGTCATTTCATGAACACTGTCGCGTGGGTATGGCCTGATGCCAACTTTAGATCTGTCTTGCTGAGCAAAAAATGCGGTGGGTGTTAAAAGGAAGACTAAGATTAACGATATGCAATTAATTATTCTTTTCATAGTTAAGTTTTTATTAGGTTCTTATTAGGTCAATTTTTTTACATTTTTAATCTCATTATTAAGCTCGATATTAACGGGAATTCCGTCGACAACTATTCATTTCCTTTTTTAGATAAAATCTTTGCGACATAAGAATCTCCACGGTTTCAATTATTAAATCACCATAGAATTAATTCGTACTGCCGTATCTATTCTTTTCTGAAGCGTCATATGATTCATGTCCAGTAGATCCCTGTCCTAGAATTTTATAACGCTTTTGAGGTACCTGCAACCGGTGCTTGGCAATAATATTAGTATATTCCTCATTGCCGATGGCATTGTGCCATTCCTCGGGATCTGTTTTATGGTCATAGAATTCTTCGGACCCGTCACTATATTGTATAAAACGATAACGTTCCGATGTTATAGCGTAGTTACCAGGCCCAAAACAGGTTCTGGCGTAATGAGGCCAGTTTACTTCCATATTTTTTAATAAAGGAACTAAAGAATTTCCTTCGTGTTTTGGGTCTGGTTTAAGATTGGTCAATTCAAGCAATGTAGGGTAGATATCCAATAATTGAACAGGCTGATTAATAATTTTTCCTTTAGGAATACCTGGTCCCATGATTATCATGGGTACTCGTGCGCCGTCTTCCCATAAGCTCCGTTTGGCAAAGCGTTCTTTTTCGCCCAAATGAAATCCGTGGTCGCTGAACAATACAACATAGGTGTTCTCTCCGTAATCACCATTGTCCAATGCGGTGAGAAGCCGGCCGACCTGTTCATCTACAAAACTGACACAGGCCAAATACGATTGTACAATGGGTTTCCATTGGTCATTTTCCTTTACCCATTCATGGGTCGGGGACACGTGTTTTAATCTTGTGATATCTGCTCCGTAGGATGATATGTCATTTAGGTCATATGCAATGGTCCTAGGCAGCTGTAAAGTTTCCATAGGATACATGTCAAACCATTTTTGAGGTACAAATTGTGGAACATGTGGACGATAAAAACCGACCCCCATCCAGAAGGGTTGTGCTTGCTTTTCAGCCAACCTTTCCTCTGCCCAATTGGCAATTTGATAATCTGGCATCTGGTCGTCACGTTCTGGATAAACGCCCCAATCCCATAATGGGTGACCGGGGTAAGGACTTATTTTTTTTTCAGGCATGGGACCAAATCCTCCAAATTGTCCTGCATAATTTGGAATATGTCTTTCGTTGATACCTTTACCATTATGGAAGATCTTACCTGCGGCAAACACATTATAACCTTCTTGTTGAAACCGTTTTGGCATCACTGAATTTTTACTGGCAACTGGAGATTCTTGAATATCTGGATCTAAAAAGTATATACCAGACGTACTTGGATATAAAGAAGTCATAATGCTTGCCCTACTGGGATTGCAAACCGGAGCCTGGCAATGCGCATTACTAAAAAGAACGCCACGTTGGGCCATTTGGTCCATATGAGGAGTTTTAACTTGGGGATGTCCGCCCAGAACCCCGATCCAATCGTTAAGGTCGTCTACCGCAATAAGTAAAACATTTGGTTTAGCTGTTTCAAGGATGGCATCCTTTTTATTGTTGGAATTACAAGAAATATGAATAGTTAAAATAGTTATGGCTGATAGAAATATTATGTTTTTTCTCATTCGGGCATTTTATTTATTTAAGCATTACAAAATTTCGAATTAATAAATTCTTAATCTGCATTGCGTTACATATTAAGTTCCCTAAGCTAAAAAA
The DNA here is from genome assembly GCF_023015865.1 of Arenibacter sp. F26102. Taxonomy (GTDB): domain Bacteria; phylum Bacteroidota; class Bacteroidia; order Flavobacteriales; family Flavobacteriaceae; genus Arenibacter. The sequence goes on from NZ_JALKBC010000022.1 coordinate 34,253, forward strand.
AATAAAGACAAAAGGTATCCTGTAGTGTGCTGTGTTTATTTAAAACATTAGGAAAGCTCGAACCTGATTTTCTATAATAGAGTAGCTAGAGATGATAAATCAAGGATTTGAATATTAGAAATACTGAATAATGGAATAGCGCAGAATACTTTGCAACTTAAACCTATTAATGTTAGGGGTAAGGGCTTTAAATAAAATTAATAATGCACTACAGATTTAATATAGGGACTATAATGAAAAAAAATAGTCATTTAGTTGAATTAGTTTATTAATTGGAATTTTTGCTGAATAGTTAAATTCTATTTTTTGATTTATGCTATGGTAAGTTTGAATTTTATATCCTTCTTATGGTCATTTATCTGCAGTAATTATGTGAAAGTATCAAAATATTCGCAATCGAAATTCGTATTTAAGTTTAAATAGGTGGAAACAAAAAATTACAGCCAGGGACATCTTTATGTTGAATTCTAATTTCACCTTTTTATTCAATTTCATTGATCAGTAATGTAGAACAAAAAACCTGCCGACATTTAGTATGTTGGCAGGCTTCAGATGATTACAAATCTGTTGTTGCGAATTAGCTCTGACTTATAAATAATTATAGGTTACTAAAATTAAGATATTTACCAGCCAGGATTTTGGTTTGAATTAAAATCAGGAACAATGGAAGTTTCGGTTATAGGTATTGGGAAAATAAGAAATTTTTCCTGCCAAGCATTTCTCCTTTCAGTTACGAATCTTTTATAGTCAAATTCAGTGCCATTTTGTGTAATTTCCATTCCGGTAACCAACTTATCTGTTTGATCCAATATCTTCCATCTCCTTACATCCCAGAATCTATGTTCTTCTATTGCCAATTCTATTCTCCTCTCATTTCGGATATACTGCCTTAATTCGTCTTTGGATAATCCCGCAGAAATGTCGGGCATACCAGCTCTTTTCCTGACTTCATTGAGCGCATTATAAGCGTCTATCGTAGGTCCATTGGCCTCATTTTCTGCTTCTGCATAGTTTAAATAAATTTCTGCGAGACGATATTTTTTCCACCTTGCCGGGGAACCTTGTCCTGCCTGTATTTTTGGATTATAGAATTTTCTTAAATAATATCCTGTATGAGTGTTTTTTCTATTGGGAGGGGTTTTAATCAATTGATCGGCACCACCCACAAAAGTTTCTACTGTATGAATATTTCCTTTGATATTGTCAAAAATGGCACCGTTGTACCATACCGTTGCGTAAAACCTTGGATCTCGACCCTCATACGGTTTAGTGGGGTCGTAACCTGAATCAGTATTTATTATTGGATTCAAATGATCAGCGTCGTTATATCCTAAAATAGCAGGTTCTCCAGTTATTTGCATTCCATAGCTATCTACCAATTCTTGTGTTGGTGTTGATCCTACTTTAAATTGGCCGGGCTGGCTGGGCAATGCATTGATAATTGTGAAAGTCCCTGGAGAACCATCCTTGATCTCGAAAATAGTTTCCCTGTCCCTAGGGGAAGGGTTCATATCGGATTGTGTAAAGAAATATTCTCCATAGTCGGGAAATAGCTCATATTCACCCCCTTGGGTTAAGGCCATAACAGCTGTTTTAGAGGCAGCGGCAGAGGCCTGCCACTTGGAGTCATCATTTTCCGGATTCCACAAGGGACTTGCATTATAAAGCAATATTTGTGATTTTATGGCATGTGCCACGGCTTTTGTAAAACGCCCTCTTTCCCCCTCTTCCGTAATTCGAATAGGTAGGTCCGCTGTAGCAAGAGCATCATCACAATCTTTGGCTATAAAATCTGTACATTCCTGAAAAGTTGGTCTTGTTAAAACAGAATAATCAAATGCAGGGTCAAAAGGCTCAGTAACTATGGGCATTGGTCCATATTGTTTTATCAATTCCAAATAATAAAACGCCCTAAGCAGTTGGGCTTCCGCCTTAAATCGTTTCCTGTTCTTTTCATTTGGAATATTGGCTGTGGCCAAGTTTTTCAAAAAAACGTTGGCATGGCCTATTCCGGACCAAAATGTATTATAGTGTTTTACTCCTTTACCTTGCCCAGCCAATTCTAAAGGGTTGTTTGATGCGTTCAATGATCCCGTAATCCAATTGGCAGCAATATTAGAACCCTCATTGCCCACATCTGCATCTTGACACTCATCTGTGCATCCCGCCAAATATGCCCAAAATTGGTATTTATAAAAATAACTGGGAATATTGGAGTAAACAGTATTCAAATATGACTCTGTTTGTTTTTCGTCCTGGAAAACGTCTTCTATGGTTATCCGACCATCAGGGGTTATATCTAGGGCATTCTGTTCACAACTAAGCGTGAACAGAAGAATCATAAGTATGTAGAGTATTGTTTTTTTCATTTCTTTATATTTTAGATTTTTAAAATTTTACGTTTACGCCAAAACTGTACACTTTCATTATCGGATAAGAAAGTTCCCCGGTCAATTCAGGATCAAATTCTTTTGTGGGCAAATTATCCCAGGTAGCAACATTCAAACCATTCAAATAAAGTCTTATGTGTGTGTCTCCTAGTTTTGGAAGTGTGTAACCAACTTCTATATTTTTCAGTCTTATGTAACTGGCATCTTCTGTAAAAAATGAATTTCGGATTTCGTTGGGTGATGGTTGTGTAGTAAGTCGAGGGTAATTGATAGGTTCCCCACTGGCAACACGTTCAGGAGTCCAACTTTCAAGATGCCGGCTAAAATAGTTGGAACCGGGAAAGGTACCCCTACTTTTGTAGTAGTTGCTGACATTGGCCACTCCTTGAAAAAGAACGCTGAAGTCGAAACCTTTAATAGTGGAACTTAGTGCTAGTCCGTAAGTATATTCGGGTACATTGGAAAATCCAATCGGCGAAATGTCCTTTTCATTAATGACTCCATCGTCGTTAAGATCATAATATTTAAAATCACCCGGTCTTGATTCGTGTCCCCCAATACTCTGTATTGGTGAATTGTCAATTTCTTCCTGATTGTCGAAATATTTATCCACTATAAACCCGAAGTTCTGACCAATTCTATAGCCTGTTTGCCTGTACTGGTAGGCATAATCCTCTGGTAGTAAAGGCTCATCCGCAAATTTCTGTTCATTTCTAGCGTAACTTACAAATGCCCTACCTAAGAAGGAGAAGTTCTGATTAAAGGCCTTTCTATAGTTTAATTCGGCTTCAAAACCTTTGTTTTCAACTACGCCGATATTTACGGGTGGCAGTGAACTGTTGGGTAGTCCGTTCAATATTGGTATAGTACCCCTGTTTCTTAAAATATTATCGCGCCTTTCATTGAATACATCTACGGTTAAATTAAAGGAATTGAATAGTCCTATCTCTAGACCAATATTGGACTTTTTTGCCACCTCCCACTGCAAATCGCCATTCTTAAGTCTATTGATGACGACTTGTGAACCTAGGCCTAAGCTCGGTGTATACCCTCCTCCTTGTACAGCAATATCATCCAAGTACAAAAATCTATCGTTTCCAATTCGGTCGTTCCCGACTTCTCCATAGGACCCCCTTATCTTTAAAAGGTTTATTCCCTTTACGCCCTTCCAAAAGTTTTCCTTGGATAAGACCCAGCCTCCTGAAAGTGCGGGGAATAAACCAAATCTTCTTTCTTTAGCGAACTGTTCCGAACCATTGTAGCCCGCATTGAGTTCAAGTAGGTACTTCTCATTGTAGGCATAGGTTAAGCGGGTGGCTAATCCTACAAGGTTATAGGGCAATTCGGAATTTATAATTTCTTTTTGTTGCTGATACAATAACAATGCAGTTAGATCATGCTTGCCAAACCTCTTATTGTAATTCAAATAGGCCTGAAAATTGGAAAGACTCCTAAACCCTCTAGATCCGGATATTGAAAGTGGAGTTTCGCGATCATCGGCAAAATTCCTATAATAAATTGTATCCCTCCCAGATGCTGTAGGCTCAATAACCTGTACTTCACGGATATACTGTTTTGAAGCAACTAAATCATTGGTGGCCCTCGAATCAAAGGACATTACCGCTTTAGCACTAAGACCTTTGGCAATAAAATCCAATTGCTGTTCCATTCCAAATGTTGCAGTTATGTTGCTTCGGGTTTGTTGCCGATACCCTGTTCTGTTAAGCATTCCAAAGGCTGGATTGGCCTGGTTGGGAATGGTCACAACCGCATCGTTCGGGGAAAGAGGGCCGGGAACGTTGGACGGCATATCAAAGATATTGGCTAAAATAAATAAAGATGGTGAATTCCCCCCTTGCCCAGTAGAAGCTGATGCCACTCCAAATGGAGAATTTTGTTTTTCTATGTAGCCCGCTAGATTTAAGAATGTTTTTAAACCTGGATTGATATTTAAATCTATGTTAGATCTGAAGTTGTAACGGTCCAATTTAAAACTGGGGTCATAATCCAGATCCTGTTCATTATTGAATTGGCCCCCTTGATTAAGATAACCAGCGTTTACAAAGTATTTGGCTGCTTTTCCGGCGCCGGAAATGTTAAGGTTATATCTTTGTTGTAGTGAAAAATCCTGCACCAAAAGACCTACCCAATCCGTGTCCGGATATCTTTCTGGGTCGGATTGGGTTCTGTAACCATCCAATGCCTCTTCCGAATATGCTGGTTCCATTCCATCGTTGGTTTGCGCCAAGTTTCTTAAAGTTGCAAATTCATAGGAATTTACGGGTTGAGTTTGCCTTGTAAAGGATTGAGCACCTGTTTCCATTGACAGGCTTATTTCTGGGATTTCTGATGAACCTCTTTTGGTTGTAATCAAAATCACCCCGTTGGCGCCCCGCACCCCAAAAAGTGCTGTTGACGATGCGTCTTTTAAAATTGTGACCGACTCCACCTCGTTGGGGTCGATATAGGTTAAATCACGCTCTACCCCATCTACTAATACGATTGGGGATTGAGCATTAATTGTGCCTTGACCCCTAATAAAAATCTGGGTAAAGTCCCTACCAGGCTCTCCACTTCTTTGAACCGCAGTTAAACCGGGCAACCTACCTGCCAAGGTTACCGCAAGGTTGGCAGCGGGGCTCTGTTTAATCTCTGTAGTCTGTATGGAGGATACTGCTCCAGTTATGGTTGCCTTTTTTTGTACCCCATAGGCCACGATAACCACTTCATCCAAACCCGCCGCACTTTCTTCCAAGGTGACATTTATTGTGTTTTGACCGTTAACTGCAATTTCAGAGGTTGCAAATCCGATATAAGAAACCACCAAAGTGGCATTTTCATTGGATACCGCTATGGAGTAGTTACCATCAAAATTCGCAGTTACTCCATTGGTGGTGCCCTTTTCTACAATATTGGCCCCGGGCAAAGGATTGCCATTATTGTCCGTTACCGTTCCACTAATGGTTTGTTGCATTTTTTTGGACTCAACCACTTTCGGATTTTTCTTCAAGAAAATGGCTCCGTTATCCGAAAACTGAAAATCAATGTCGGTAAGCATGGCGCATTTGTTAAGCAAGACACCCACCTTTATCGTACCCTTCCTTATTTCTACAAGGGGACTTCCAACAAAAAGATCGGATCTATAGATAAAGTTGTAATCGGTCTGTTTTTTAACAACTTCCAACACCTCTTCCATAGAAAGTTGGGCATCCTCCGTAAATGTTATTTTTTTGTCTTGAGAAAATCCATTTTCCACGCTAAATCCGAACGATAGAATCGAAAAGAAAAAAATGAAGATTTTCATAGTGATAATTAGGGACGTCTTGACATAGGCAAGACTACCCCTGTTTGGTTTAGTTTTCATAAATTTGAATGTTAGTTAATTTTTGGTTAATTAATGTACTAGGGGATGGAGATTTCAATTGTCTAGATTTAGACTCCATTCCCCTTTTTTTTTAATGCTTTACTTCATAATTATTGTTTTACCGTTTATTTCATATTTAACAAGGTTGGTGTTCTGTATTATGTCCAAAATTTCTTTGAGGCTTAGCGTTTTTCTAAAAACACCATTGAAAGTCAATTCCTCCACGGCTTTCTCCTGAAAAACAACATCAACATCGTACCAACGCACAAGTACTTGCATAATGTCTTCCAAGGATCTATTTTTAAAGCTGAAAAGTCCGTTTTTCCAGGATACCTCATTATAAACATCTACTTTGGAAATGCCTATTTTTTTAGAATCCCGATCCATGGTAGATTGGTGTCCAAGGCGAAGATTTTTAGATTCACTTCCATTTTCAACAATGACCTTACCTTCCACCAAAGTTGTAGAGACGTATTTATCCTCGTTATATGCTTTTATGTTGAATTCCGTACCCAACACTACTACTCGCTGCCCTGCCGTATGTAACACAAATTGGGAACCGTTATGCTCAGTACTCGGGGATACGTCAAAATAAGCTTCCCCATATACCAGTTCCACTTCACGAGTTTTATTGACCGCAAATGCTACGGGATACCTCAACCGTGTTTCGGAATTAACCCACACTTTGGTCCCGTCGGCAAGAACCAAAACAAATTGCCCTCCCCGTGGTATGGTAAGAATATTTTTTGCTATAATTTTTTCAGGTGATTTCTGACCATTGGCATACACCAATTGCTCCCCATTACTAGAGGCTTTATCCGTTTCAATACTTTCTCCTTTCTCCAGAACAATTTCCGAACCATCGTCCAAGGTAAGCGTTGCCTTATCGGTACCGATCTGAATGGAATCCTTCTGGATCACTACGGCATCCATTGGAGGATTTGCCCGGATATTTTCTTTATTCCCAAACCAGATAGTGCCTGCAGTAATAAGAAGGACGATTGCTGCTGCATATTTATAAATATAATACCGTTTTTCCTTTTTATTTATTTTGGACGAAACCCCGGCCCAGCCTTTCTTGAAGTCTACAAGATCAATTCCTTTTTGATAGTTATTCTCAACCTTATGGAAATAGCTACGGTGATCTTTGGATTCCTTGTACCAAGAATCGAAAATATGCCCCTCCTCTTCGGTTAAGGTATTGTTGATTTTCTTTATAATAAGTCTGAAATCCATTGGGATTTTGTTTGTCTATATTAATAAGACAATCAAATTCCTAAAATGGGTGACAAAAAAATGTAGAAATAGAAAAATAATGGAGAATAAATAAGAAAATAATATTTAAAAGGAGGTTCTAATGTACTATTGAAAATAGAATTGCAATATAAATAACTAGTTTTCCCAACTTCAATTTGGCTCTTCTAAGTTGGGTTTTTACCGTATTTACGGAAACATCCAATTCATCCGCTATTTCATTAAAACGATAGTTATCCACAAAGCGTAACTTGGCGATGTTGCGCATTTTTAAAGGAAAATTGTTTATCACCTTTAAAACTTGTTCATAGAGCAGAGGCTTTTCGTCTTCTGGAAACCAGTCAGGACTGCAACTAGCCTCAATAGTAGTTTCTACTTCCGTAATTTTTGAAACATAAGTGATCTTTATAGCTTTTAAAATATTAAAGCATCTGTTGCGCACCATGGCGTACAGGTAGGACTTCAAGTTTGTTTCAATAGCGATTTTATTGGATTTATCCCAAAGGCAGGCAAATACTTCCTGTACCACATCTTCGCTTGAGTCTTGGTCGAAAAGATATCCATTGGCGTATAAGACCAATTCATGGTACAAACCCACATATAGTCTTCTAAATTCAAAATGATTTTTCTTTTGTATTTCCCCTAGGATTTCTTTTGAATTGAATATCATCTATTATTATTACTATGTTTAATTATATTATTATTTTGCTCAGGCTAAAATATATATTAAGATTAAGTGACATATATCGGGCATTAACGACATGACAAGTTTATAATGAATCATTAATAATTGTATCCTGTACTGTACTGCTATGGCTATAACAAAAAGGGTGTCAGCCTAATAAAAAACTAAAAATCTGGTTTCCAGTATAGTACAGGACACTCCACATAACGATATTTCTTGAACTTGTAGTTCTATTTAGAAAAATATTGGCTATTAACTGTTAAAACCGCATTGGTCCTGATAAAATATAGACTTATATTTATAGATTAATGCCAGTACCTTAATCTAATACATTAGATATTATAAAATATGAAATAAATGAAAAATAAAGTTCAAATGCTCTTTCGTCAATATCTAATCTTGGTCTGCACCCTTGTTTTAGTAGCCTCTTGCAATGAAAACAAAAAAGAAAAGACCGAAGAAGGGCAAAAGACAACAAAGCCTAACGTTTTGGTACTTTTAACCGACCAATGGCGGGCTCAAGCTACTGGGTATGCCGGTGACCCTAATGTAAGCACTCCACATTTGGATAGCTTGGCAGCAGTTAGCGTTAATTTTATTAATGCCGTGTCCGGTATGCCTGTATGTTCTCCATTTAGGGCATCGCTCTTGACCGGGCAGCGCCCATTGACACATGGGGTGTTTATGAACGATGTGCAGCTGGATACCAATGCGGTAACCATTGCAAAAGTGTTCAACAAGGAAGGATTCGATACTGGCTACATAGGCAAATGGCATTTGGACGGACATGGACGGTTACAGAATGTGGCCCCTGGCCAGAGGAGACAGGGTTTCCAATTCTGGAAAGGCAACGAATGTACCCACAATTACAATGAATCGGTGTACTATGACAATGATGACCCCAATAGAAAAATTTGGGACGGCTATGACACCTTTGAACAGACCGATGCTGCCATAGACTATATCAAGGAAAGGAAGTCGGCCGAGAATCCATTTATGATGATTCTTTCCTATGGTACACCCCACGCGCCATACCACACTGCCCCGTTGGAATATAGGAACCGATTTGATCCGGAAAAGATCCAACTCCGAAGAAATGTACCCGATAGTCTTAAGGAACGGGCAAAAAAGGATCTGGCAGGTTATTAT
>NZ_JALKBC010000023.1 GCF_023015865.1 Arenibacter sp. F26102
GCGGATTTGGACGTGGACATGTTTAATTTATCCAATGGCCAGCAGATTAATTTGACCACGACCCAGGGCAAGGGATTGAATATAAGGGCAAATACCAACCCGGCCACGGTAGGCAGTGTCTTGTTGACGCTTTCGGGACCTGTGAACAACACCAGGAACGAGAATGTGGCTCCCTATGCGCTGTTAGGTGACAGCGGCGGGAATTATTATGGACAACAGTTTCCCTTGGGCAATTACACCATTAGTGCTACAGCCTTTAGTGGATCAAGTCAGACCGGTACCAATCTGGGTACTTTAACAATTCCTTTTTCCATCGTATCCCAAAACACAGCCAAAGGGTACCCTTCAGAAATTGCTTTGGAAAGTATATCTAGTAGTGAAATAATAGAATCAGAAGCGATAATTGGACTAAAGTTTTTTCCAAACCCTACCTCTTCGGTAGCCCAAATAGAGCTACTTGATCCGTCAAAAAGTATAGAATCAATTATTATATTTGATCTTAGTGGACGGTTGGTTAAAAAATTTAAAGCATCTGAACAGAAAACTGATGAAAAGCAGTATCAATATAGTGTAGCGGATCTTGAAGATGGTGTTTATTTGGTCAATTTAATAAACGGTAGCACAACATTGTATAACTATAAACTAGTAATTAAGAAATAGATAATTTTTGACAATGTTAATAAAAATCATCTATCGTTTTTTCAATTACGGGGAAAAGCAATTTAAGGAGACTAGTAGTTAATTGTAATTCCTTTATGCTTTGTAATTGAAGATGGTTATGAACATCAGAGGCAACATAGTCTATTAAACCGTGTTTTAGAAGTTTATGTGCCTTCTTTTGAACATCCTTTCCATAGAATTGGCCAAGAGATAAGAGGTTTAACTGCAAGAGAATTCCATTTTTTTTGTACTTCATAAACTTAGAAGAATTCAGATGCAGGAATGCATATCTTTCCGGGTGGGCCAGAATTGGAAAATACCTGTAGGAGGCAATGTTTTGAATAGCGTCGTTAAAGTTTATGGGCGGCTGTAAATATGACATTTCTATTAATAAATATCTATTCCGTAAAGGCATCACCTTGTTATTTTCCAAGAGGTAATCAAAATTGGCGTCTATCATGTGTTCAGCTGCCACATCCAAGGTGATATCCTTCATGCCTTCGGTTAATAGGCTGTCTTGTACTTTGCTATGGGCACTGTGGATTGTATCATAATCATTAGGGTAATAATTATGCATAATGTGGGGTGTAGCTATAAATTTTTTCACCCCAATTTCGGAGAATCCTTTAATTAAGTCTATTGATTCATCTACGGTTTTCGCGCCATCATCAATACCAGGTAGAATATGGTTGTGAATATCCACAAAATCTCCTAGATAATCTATTAAAAATTTTTTCTTGCTAAAGAAATAAAACATTTACTATATATTTTAGTCCAAAAATAGTGTTTCTTTTGTTACTGAATTGATGGTTTCCTCACTAAAGAATTTTCTGGTTATAGATTAATGTTGGTTAATTTAAATTTTTATCGATGCCAAGTTAATTCTCGTCATTCAATTGGTTTCTTTTATATATTTGTTATACAATTATGTACTATGGGCACTGGCTTATTATATTGAAACCTAGTCTTGAATTTCGGAATTGCATTGGTATGCATACTTTTTCCTATAATGGGATACCGAAGAATATAAACGAATATTTATCGAAAATGTTTTATGTAAAAGGAGATTTGAATGTCCTTGGTATTACTTGTTTGGTAGCATAATATTGGCATTGAAACACCGATTTTCCAATTTTCTTCGATAACACCAATAAATTAAATGAATTTTTAAATTGAAAAAAGAGAAAATAAAAAATCAAACAGAAATTAGTCGAAATTTCTTGATTGTCTCCCGCTGGGGGGAAACATTGGATATGGCTGTAGCCATATTGGGTGAAGGCCATGCTGTTAAAATGTACATTGAGGATAAGCCCTCTAGGGAAATTGGGTATGGATTTGTTCAAAAGGTAAAAGATTGGAGAAGCCAGGTCGATTGGGCCGATGTTCTAATTTTTGACTACACCGGTTATGGTAAAATATGTTCGGAATTAAGGACACAGGGTAAATTAGTAGTAGGAGGTACGGAATATTCCGATCTTTTGGAGTTAGATCGAAGTTTTGGCCAGGCAGAACTGAAAAAGCAGGGAATAAAAATATTGCCTTCCAAAGAGTTTTTTAATTTTCAGGATGCGATTGATTATGTCAAGACCCATCCAAATGCCTATGTTATAAAACCTTCAGGCGAAACCCAGGAATATAAACAATTGCTTTTTGTGGGCAGCGATGATGAAGGGCTGGATGTCATTAGGGTTTTAAAGGCCTACGAGAAATCCTGGGGAAATGATTTTGGTAATTTTCAGTTGCAGCGCAAGGTAAAAGGAGTGGAGGTATCGGCTTCCGCCTATTTCAATGGAAAGGAGTTTATATACCCTATAAATATAACTTTCGAACATAAAAAACTATTTCCAAAAGAGCTTGGCGTATCTACAGGGGAAATGGGATCTAGTATGTTTTGGACCAAAGATTCACCTATTTTTGAGGCTACATTAAAAAAGTTCGAAAGCAATTTGGCCAAGGGAGGTTTTATAGGTCAATTGGATATTAACTGTATAGTTAATGGCAACGGTATTTACCCCCTTGAATTTACCTCCAGATTTGGCTACCCCCAGATATTTATACAACGTGCCGGAATTTTGGAACCCCTTGGAAATATGTTTTACAAATTGGCTTCCGGACAGCATTTTAAGATCAACGTTAGAAAAGGATTTCAGGTCGGGGCCTATATGGTGGTTCCTCCTTTTCCGTTTGAGGATAAAAAAACCTTTGAACTATTTTCAAAAGATTCTGTTATTGTATTTAAAAAGGATATGAAAGAAGGGGTGCATCCTATGCACCTTAAGAAAATTAATGAAGAATGGTTAATTACGGGTAATACGGGTATTGCACTTTTGGTTACTGGCACTGGATTAACCATGAAGGATGCCCAGAAAATGATGCAGAATAGGATAAGCAATATTATCATCAATAACGTTTATTACAGAACGGATATTGGGGATAGGTGGTCCGATGATTTTGATCGCCTGTGGTCATGGGGTCTGTTATAAAAGAGGGGTATTTGTTGTGATAAATCATTTTTTATGCAGTTGATAAATATAGGATCCGATGGTCAGGAATTTTTTAAAATTCTACCCAAAGATTGGCAGGATATGATTGTTCCCATTTGGGAAGATTATAAAAGGAGTGCGATTATCTATGTTTTTAAAAATGATGAGGAATTAGGGGCAGGAGGTATTGTCTTTAGTGGTGCTCCTCCAAATATGACGGTATTTGAAATTGAACAGGGCCAAAAGTATGTGGATTTGGGCTTTCATTATATTGGCTTTTTATTCGTGGATCCCAAATATAGAAATCAGGCTTTGGGCTCCAAATGGCTTATGGCGTTAAAAGAAGAATTTCCCAATCAATCCTATTGGCTCACTATTGAAGAGGAGGGGCTACGATCTTTCTACGAGAAAAATGGATTTAAATGCGTTTCAGAAAGCAGTGATTTGAACAATCGGGAATGGATACTTATTTTTAATCCATAATCTGTAAAGTGAATGTACTGTTTAGAACAGGAAATTATCTTAGCATTTAAAACCTTCTTCACCAAAGGCATCCAATAATACTAACTATTTTCGTGTTCTTCCATATCTTTCCGCAGATCCAGTTTTCTAAAAGTAGGGGAGATGGCCCCAGTGAAAAATACGGTAATTAAGGTCATGCATCCTCCAAAAACGACTGCTGTAACCGTTCCCATCAATTTAGCCGTAAGACCACTCTCGAAGGCGCCCAATTCATTTGAAGAGCCTACGAACATGGAATTTACGGATGCAACTCTGCCACGCATATGATCGGGTGTCCTTAATTGTAAAATGGTTTGTCTTATAATCATCGAAATTCCATCGGTAACTCCACTGAAAAAGAGGGCGATTACCGAAATCCAAAACCAGGTAGACAGACCAAAGACAATTATACAAATCCCAAACCCAAAAATAGAACCCAGAAGTTTTAGGCCAGCACGTTTATTCAAAGGAAAATAAGCGGAGGTAAACATAATAACCAAGGCACCCACTGCCGGGGCAGCCCTTAAAATTCCAAATCCCTCCGGCCCCACTTTTAGTATGTCCTGGGCATAAATGGGCAAAAGAGCTACAGCTCCCCCAAAGAGAACGGCAACCATATCCAAGGTTATGGCTCCCAAAATAATCTTTGTTCCAAATACAAATTTTACACCTTCTTTTAAACTTTTTATGACGGGTTCGCCAATATTCGGATTTAAAATGGGTTTCTTTTCAATTTTCGTTAAAATCAGCAGTGCCATTAAGGAGAAAGCAAAGATAAGGCACATGGACCAATGTACCCCTATCAAATTTATACCAAAACCGGCTAAAGCAGGGCCGAGAACAGCAGCCATTTGCCAAACGGAACTACTCCAAGTAGCCGCATTGGGATATACTTTTTTTGGAACTATCAATGCAAATAACGAAAATATCGTCGGTCCCAAAAAAGCCCTAACAATACCACCAAGAAATACCAAAAAATATATGGAATACAAAACACCTTTCTTAGACCATTCACTTACGAATTGAGGCCATGTAAGTAAAAACAATCCCAAGCTTATTATGGAGAAGCTTAAAATACATTTAACAAGTAAACCCTTTTTTTCTTTTTGATCAACAATGTGACCTGCAAATAAAGCCAATGTTACTGCAGGAATTACCTCCATAAGGCCTATTATTCCTAGAGAAAGGGGGTTTTTGGTCAAAGAATACACTTCCCATTCTATGACCACAAACTGCATTGACCAGGCAAAAACCATGGCAAAACGGACAAGCAAAAAAACGTTAAATTCCTTATATCTAAGCGCAGAATAGGGGTCTTTTTTTGCCATGAATTATTTGATATTAACCTTGGCCTCAAAAAATATTATAGCGGTCGACATTAATAAATATTATTGCATTCTATGGTTATGACAGGAAATGTAAAAAAGAACTACAATTTCTTAACAAATTTCGTCAGAATAACAATTTGTTGACCATCTACCTTGCCCTCAATATATTCTGCATTTTCATGGTCCAAGGAAACACGTCTTACAGCAGTACCTCTCTTGGCCACCATGCTTGATCCCTTTACCGGTAAGTCTTTGATAAGAACAACGCTATCGCCAGCTTCAATAACGGCACCATTGCTGTCCCGATGAATAATTTGATTCTCCGAAGGTGCACCTTCTCCTGTTGCCTTGGCCCATTCCAATATATCTTCATCCAAATACATCATATCCAATAAATCTTGAGGCCAACCTTCCTGTCTTAGCCTGCTCAACATACGCCAAGCAATTACTTTTACGGGAGTATGCTCGCTCCACATGCTATCATTTAAACATCGCCAGTGATTGGGGTCTGTGTTGTCCGGATTTTCTATTTGATCTTTGCAGATTTCACAAACCAATAGATTGTCTTCCAAATCACGATTTCTAGGAGGTTGAACTTCCAATACGCTTAATTTTTCGGGACTTGCACATAACTCACATTGGTGATTACTTCTTTTTCCCAATTCTCGCTCAATATTCATTATAAAAGTTTTTGTAGGGACAAATGTAAACGAATTGAATTAATGGATCCCATGGAAATGTTAAAAATAGGTAGGTTTTTATAAGGGTGGCGCCATAATAATCTATTTCACAATTACTATTCTTCGATTATGATGATTGGTTCTAGGAGCTAAGATTTATTTAAATTCTATAATGTTTTTGTTTTGTCTCTTTTTTTTTAATTGGAAGCCTAACGGTAGGTTATAAATCATACAATGCAGATCAAAAAGGGATTTGGTCATTTTTTCGAGTATTTTTCCGTAGGTAATGGGTTTGATCAAAACCTTGACTGTTTTGGGCAATGGAGTGAGTAATATATTAGGTCTTTAGTCAACAACGAAATAGGATATGCTTTGGCCAGTAATAAGTGGGTGTATTAAAATTAGGCGTCAAGTGAACTATTAGAAAAAGACTCAAGAATAAACCGATAAGATTGTCATAGATGATTGGTATAGTCAGCGTACTTTTGGTATGTTGGAAAAACGAATGATTTATAATTTGTCCCAAATAAGGTAGTCTTCAAGAGGTCTAATGAAAAATTTAAGCAACCTAGGGAGCTGCTTAAAAAGTAATTGGCCCAATCTTATTTGATGTATTTAATTGATTTTGTTGTAAATACATATTTATATAATGGGCCCATTTACTTTTTAGGATGCATTAATTATCTAAATGTGAGGGTTCTTATTATTGATTGATAATTTTATCTAAAAATTCACAGTTAATTTTCCTCTAAGAAAAAATGGAGTTCCAGGTGTAAAGTGAATTTCTTCAACCGAAGATGACTCGTTTTGTAGTCTGCTTTCCGTGGCAAATTGTGTTTCGTTCCATTCCGTATCAAATAGATTCTCAACAATTAAACCTAAGGTCCAATTCTTAAAAGAATAATTAATATTCATATCCGCTACGGTATAGCCATTAGCTACAATAGAATTATCTTCGTTTGCCGGTCTATTTTTAACTAACCTATAATTAAGGCCCCCGGAAAAATTTCCTAAATCCCGAATTGAAATTCCTCCTGAGGAAGTAAGGTCTGGGGACAATGGGATATAATTAGCTCCTTTGGGCTCTTCCGTACTCCTTGCATAGGTGTAGTTGATATCTCCGTATAAGTATAGCCAATCTGTACATTGATAGCGTAGGCCAAAGTCAACCCCCAAACGTTTTGTCTTTCCACTAGGCTCCACAATTCCTGCATCTCCCACGTATACAAACTCCTGTTCCAAAAATAGTGCCCATAAGGCCGCATTTACCATTAATTTGTCCAACGGTTTTATAATGGTCCCCAAATCTGCAGAATAGGCGGCCGGAAGTATTTCTTTTCCATTGTTTTTCGTAACTACCCTAGTATCATTGGAATGAAAACCGATTCCCGTTTTTCCGAACAATTGCACTCCTTGGGAGGGAGCATAGATAATATTGAGTTTGGGCCCTAAAAAAAGCTTGTCCTCACTTTTATTGTCATAGGTTTCAGATAACAAGTCCTCATAATCAAACTTAAAATAATCGAATCTTAAGCCTGGGTTAATGGTCCATTTGTTTCTTTTGTAGGTGAGGTTGAAAAAGCCATAGCCGTTCAGCTCATCTATATTTCCGTACGCAAGCCTTTCCAAAAGTTCTTGCCTATTTATGGTCCTGGACAACTGCACCTCATTTACATCATCATATCGGAACCCAGTGCCTGCTTCATATTTAAGTTGGGAATTATGGTCGTCAAGGTGCACGGAATGCTCATATTTGGTTTCTGCCCCTAATATGGTTCGGGCTTCCTGCTGTTTTATCTGATCGCCATTTAGTGGGTCTTCCAAGAAAAACGTAAAATTAGAAAACAATTCAAAATCGTATTTGGTCAAATAGGCTTTTGAAGTTAGGGTAGAATGCTCGTCTATCAATTTTTTATGATTTATTAAAAGGTTGGACCTGCTAGTAGAGCCACCCTCCGTATCGTCAATAGCGCCAAACCTTCCAATAATCCCCTGGTTAATGGCACGTTGCGGAATTTGCCCCGAAGCATCCCATTTGCTCTGAAAATGCGAGAGGGTAATACTTAATTCCTGATTTTCCCTATTATTAAAATTATAGCGCCCCATCATATTGATACGATTGAAATTTTGTGGGGAGTCAAAGGCTCCATCAGAAAGCATTAGTTCCGAAGCTACATAGCCATTACTAAAATCACTTTCCATAATTTTGAACATTCCCATGGCACGAATGGTATTGAACATCCCGGTCTCCAAGGACAAGAGGTTGTTCACTATTATATCCTTGGTTATAATATCTACATAGCCTGCAGTATTAAAATTCCCCTTATCTACATAATAGGCACCTTTTCCAAAATCTATATTTCCTATGGTTTCCGGGATTATAAAATGCATGTCCGCATAGCCCTGACCATGGGCATGGGAAACCATATTTACGGGTAGTCCGTCTACGTTGATACTTATATCGGTGCCATGGTCAATATCGAATCCCCTAAGGAATATCTGTTCTGCCTTCCCGCCACCAGCGTGTTGACCGATAATAAGACCTGGTACTTTTTGTAATATTTCTTGGGAAGATTTCACGGGGTTTGCCAATACGTCTACATGTGCAAATTGACTCATGGCATTGACTTTGGAAACCAAAATTACCTGATCTAAGGATACGGCCGATTCTTTTAAGATCACGTTAATGGAGCTATCTAGTTGGTTTTCGGCTATTTGGATATTGTGATTTAGATAACCAAGGCTGTAGAAGTAAATGAAATCCCCAACAGATATATCGTCCAGTTCAAAATAACCCGAGACATTGGAATAGGTATAGCCCCCGGTAGTTTTATTATATACGGCCACACCATTTAAGGGCACATTGTCCTCCGAATATATTGACCCATTAAGATCGTGCGCCCTTGACCCTGCGCAGAGCATTAGAATTATAAAAAAGTGTATATAGTTTTTCATCGCTTGTTATTTAGGTACTGTTTGTTTTGCCAAACCAATACATAAAGGGACCGTGGTAGTATGTCCCTAGGAATTGGTGGTGCTTCCTTTAATAAGGTGTAGTCAGCGTTAGTAATAATGCTGGGAACTACCTCATGAAGAAGGAAGGCGCTTGGAGCCTCAAGAACAATTGTTTGTTAAATTTAAAGGTGGTTTTAGCGATTTTAGGGTGTAGCCCTTAGTGGGGTCGCTTATGACCCTGTCAATATTTCGATCGGTTTCATCAATTGGGAATTTAGCGCTTAGATAGCCCGAGTAGATCAGATGCTTGTCTAGGGGTAAGGAATCAAAATAGGAATCACTTGAGTGATCTTCCTCATTGAAGGTACTAAAAAAAGAAGATATAATATTTAAGAACACATGCTCATGAAGGTCTTCTGTAGCATCGTGCGGGTGCATTGCATGTACCTGCTGGTAATCGGACGTGGTTGCGTGGGGGATCACATAATTTGGCAGCTCCAATTCGTGCGTAACACTATGTAAAAGACTAATTATCTGTTGGCGTACCGGATTCATCAGATAACATATGCCCATGATAATGGCAATGTATTTAATCAGCGCTGGCTTAAAGCCTTTTTTAAACTCGTATTGCATTCTATTCCTCCATCAGGGCAATTAGTGTTGTTTCTATATATTTGGCATAACTTGAAATGGTGGGCAGTTCAAATATTTTGTTCAAGGGTAAGTTCATCTCCACTTCTTCATTAATACGTGCCGTAACCCTAATGGCGGCCAAGGAATGCCCTCCCAATACAATAAAATTATCCTGGGTACCCACTTGTTTTAAATTAAGGACCTCTTTCCAAATTCTTGCTAATAGAGCTTCAATCTCGCCTTTAGGAGCAACATAGGGCGTCTCCATTTCTAGCTGCGAGCTATTGAATTGTTTTAGGGCGTGCTTGTCCACTTTTCCATTTCCAGTTAACGGAAGTTCTGGCATATACTTAAAATGAACAGGTACCATATAGTCTGGTAGCGCCTTCCTTAAATAATTTGATAATGCTCCCTGAGCTACTTTTTGACTCCCGGAATAATAGGCCACCAACCGTTTTTGGCCCAATTCACTATGTATGGGCTCCTGGTACCCAATTTCCTTCATAATTCGTTTTACCGCTGTTTCATCTATATGCTCATTGATTTCTTCCAAAGTCTCGGTTCTGGTTTTGTGTCCCATGCGTACATCCCAACTATAGGGAAAGGAATAGTTACTATACCCCTTTTGTTTTTTATGCACATAGATGCCTAATTGGTTGATCAAGCAATTTGTGGAACGGCCGGTATCCGTTGGTCGCACCCATCCCACTTTTTCCTTGAGGAAGGCAAGCATTTCTTCCAGGCTCACGTCGTTGTACCTATAGTAATCTACGAATTGGACTTTATCAAAAGTCTCTTTATTATTGAACATGGAGACATCCATAAGCGATTTTACGGCATCTTCTTCTTGGTGGTATAATTTTCTAGCTTCTAAAATGGTTTGGTCTATAGTTGTAACCGCGACATTTTTGTCCCAAAAAAGTTCTTCCGTCAAGCGGGTTTCGAAAAACTGTCCACGAGAAAGTCCGGTGACCACAAAGGGAATTTTTTTCTCCAAGGCAATTTTGGTACTTAGGGTATATATAGTCTTAAAGCAGCCATTACACACATTTTGGTGTCGCTCCAAACTATCCACGAATATTTTGTTCATAAAAGGGGTGTGGCCATATATATGGTCTACTCCTAATTTTTTGACAATGATGTCTATATTTTGCTTGGCCTGCTCGGAGATATAGCCATTGTCCAAGGTAAAGGCCAGTACTTGAAGGCCCATTTCCATCAGTTTGGCCACAACGAAAGTGCTGTCCTTGCCGCCGCTCAGTAGGGATATACAATCGTAATTTGGGCTTTTTCCACGTTTGGAGATCAATAGGTCCCTAAGTTCATTCTCGGTTTTGAAATAGCGTTGTGCCAAATTCTTATATCCCTTAAACGCATTGCAAAGATGACAAACGTCATGGTCGTCAAAATCAGCATTCGGATAGTTAGAGGGAAGTCCACATTCCGCACAATTAATGACCTCATCATCTGGAATTGTTTTTTTATCCTCGATCAAGACCACAGCGGCATTTGTTATGTCGTGATGCCTTAATAAGTTGGATTCGATATCTGATAGCTCTATCCGAAAGCCACCAAGTTTTACCTGTTCATCCGCTCTCCCTATATATTCCAATTCCCCAGCACGATTCCTTCTGGCCAGATCGCCAGTACGGTACATTTTTGAGCCTTTTACAAACGGATTGGGGACAAACTTTTCCTTGGTCAATTGGGACATGTTTACGTATCCTTCCGCTAAACCCGTGCCACTGAGATAGATTTCTCCTATGACCCCATCTGGAACCAGATGGTCTTGTGAATCTAAGAGATAGACCCTCATATTATCGATTACACTTCCTATGGGCACTGAGGTACCTAGATGTTTGGCAATGTCATATTGAGATACGATACAGCCCACTGTGGCTTCTGTGGGCCCGTATTCGTTAAATATTTTTAATTGATTACCGAAGTTCTTTTGTATGGTATTCGCCAAAGCGATCTTAAACATTTCCCCTCCCAAAATCATTAGTTTTATTCTAGAGTGGGAGAGGTCCATACCATGCAATAGGGCCAAATGGGAAGGGGTGAGTTTTATACTATTTACCTTGTTATCCGTTACCACCTCCATGACGGAGATATCAGGACCAATGGTGTTTTCCTTGTAAATCACTAGCTCCCCACCGGTAATCAAGGGGAGAAAAGAGGCAGTGATAGTAAGATCAAAACCTATTGAGGTGAACAGGGGAAACACAAAAGGTTTTCCGAGAGCATAGGTCTTTTTTGCCCAGTGCAAATAATTATATATGGCCCCATGGGAAATTAGGACCCCTTTTGGTTTTCCCGTAGACCCTGAGGTGTAGATGATATAGGCGATACTAGAACTAGGGATCACTATCTCCGGAATTTCTTCTTTTTGCTGTTTTATATTATCCGTATTAAAATCTAGCAAAACGGTTTCAACTGTGGTGTCAGGTAAATGTTGTTTTAAAGACGTGTTGGTCAAAATAAGGTCGGTCTCCGAATTGTAAAGGATATAGGCAATTCGTTGCGCAGGTTGGTCAGAAGGAATGGGGATAAATGTACCCCCTATTTTCAGTATGGCAAGGACTCCAATGATATATTCCGGACTTCTGTGGATATATATAGCCACTCTATTACCTTCTCCAATTCCTTTAGTTAGTAGCAGTGAGGCAAGTTGATTTGATCTCTGGTCAATCTGAGTATATGTATATCGCTCGTTTCTATAGTCTAGGGCTGGTTGGTCGGCACACATGCTTACCGACTCTTTAAATTGGGCTAGGATCGACTTATACCCTACGGTTGGAAGTATTGGGGTACCTATTAACACCTTTTTTTCCTTTAAACTGATCAAATTGGGTCTGTTCACCGGTTGATCCGAATCCTCTAGGAAAGCATCAAAAAGGTTTAGAAAATGGGAGGGCGCATTTAAAATTAAATCATTATCAAAAACAGCACGGTTAAAGTCGAACAGCATGGTAATTTCGCCTGTACTATCAAAATCTACTACATGACAACGCAGATGATGTGCTGGATCGCAATGACCTGGGTGAATCCATTCTGATTTCATAGGAAACCCATTAAAATCATTGAACTTGGCATTGATATAGTTTAAAACCACATTGAAAATTTTACTTATAGATGGGTTAGACATTCCAGGTTGGGTATATCTTAAATAGTTGGCCGTTTCTATTTTTACCCGTTCTAGAACATCGAGAAAATTATCCTCTTCCCCAATTTGCAATTGTATTGGAAATAGCGCTATGAATAATCCCGAAGTTTGCTTAAAAGTTTTAGTAGAACGATTGTGGGAGAGGGCGCCTAAACTCACATTTTGATTCCCGGTTACACGGTAGATAAAAGTGAAAATAAGCGTGCTCATGAGGTTGAACAGCGTTAGGTCCTGAGTCCATGATCTAACTTCCGGCCGAGCAGCCAGGGTCTTTAATTTATTGGTTCGTTCTGTCCCTAAAGGTAATACTACCCGCAGGGCCTTTGAGGTGGGTACAACGTTATCTTTCCCGTAAAGTACGGGTAGCTCGTTATGATTTTTAATTTTATGTTTCCAGTACTTTTGAACCTTTTGTGAGATTGCAGAATTCGATTGTTGCTCTTCAAATTCTACATAGTCGCCATAATTCGGTAGCTGTTTAAATTCAGAAAGATCATCCCTCAAAAGGTGCTTGTAAAGGGAGGTCATGGTTTTAAATAGTATAGTGGAGGAGGTGGCATCAGTAACTAAATGATGCATGTTCAGAAACCAAATACACCTATCTTGAGCAATTTTTATTAGGACGGAATCAAAAAGAGGTTTTGAAAGATCAAAAATTCGCTGACTTCTACACTGCATCCATTCATTGATATATTTTTCGTTTTCGTCTTTCTTCGAAAAATCAACAATTTCCATGTTATATTTTACATAAGGAAGTATGGATTGTACAGGGGATTCCCCAATTTCAGAAAAAACGGTACGCATTACATCTACCCGGTCAATCAATTCTTGAAATGCCTTGGAAAAGATGTCCATATCCAACGTTCCACTAATATCAAAAGAGTGCGCCATATTATATAGCGGTACCTCCGGATTAAGTTTTTGACCTAACCATATGGCTAACTGACTGGAAGTGAGTTTTTTGAATTTTGATATTTCTGTGCTACTCATAGCTTACGTTAAGATTGATCCTTGTTGGATAAATATGTAGTAATATGTGAAACGGACATAAAGTTTTCAATAATCATATCTTGTGGAGGAACCGATATGCTATATTCGAGTTCAATAAAAAGGATTAGTTTCATCATCCCTAGCGAATCTAATATACCACTGCCTAACAAATCGTCATGTGGGTCTAGAACCTCTTCCAATTCATTGTTAAGTAAATCTTCAGATATATATTTTATCAATATTTCATTCATATTTAGGAACCATTATTTTATTTTTAAAAGCAAGAAGATCTATTTTTCCGGAACTGGTTTTTGGAAACTCTTGCATTATTTCTATCCTATTGGGAACCATGTATTGTGGCAATTTTTGTTTGCAAAACAAGATCAGTTCATTAGAAGTGATGTTTGCTTGCTTACTCACTATTACCCCGGCGAAAAGTATTTTATCTTGCGAGTCGATTTCTAAAAGGCAAACCGCGGCCGTATTTATCTGATCATGCCTTTCCAAAACAGTCTCTATCTCATCTAACTCTATACGATACCCCCTTAGCTTCACCTGCCTATCGCTACGCCCCATGAACACTAAATTACCATGCGTGTCCATCTTTACTAAATCTCCTGTTTTGAAATATTCATCTACTTCATTTGATGAGGTATATTCCAGATATAGGGATTTCTTGGTCAATTCCGGATTGTTCCAATATCCCATCATCATGGTGTCCGATTTTACGGCCAATTCACCAATAGCACCGATCTCGTCCAATTCCTGATTATTTTCATTTAGAATTTTGTATTTATTAGTGCCCCACATCTTTCCTATTGGTATTTGGCTATCCAGGTAAGGCATTTTTTGAAGGGGGTAGTGTGTGCACTGGTTTACTTCGGCCGGACCATAGATATTATAAAATTTCGCTTGTGGCCAAGATTGCATTAACGCTCGTAAGTATTTTATGGTAAAATTTTCCCCACCGAATAGTATATGTTTCAGTGTTTTTAGTTCAAATTTAGGCAGCAACCCACTCAAATACAATTGAATCAGCGCTAGTGGAACCGAATACCAAATGGTCAGTTTCTCTTTTTCCATCAAGGTCAATAAACTGGCCGGTAACTTGGTATGTGCATCCGAAATAATTATAGTGGTGGCTCCGGCCAATGGGGCTGTAAAATAACCAAAGGTCGAGATGTCAAAATGTAAAGGAGCATGGTTTGCCACTCGATCTTCGGGCGTTACTTGGAACAATTGTGCCGATAATTTAGCGTAAGCCATTGCACTTCTATGGGAATGCATAATCCCCTTGGGCAGACCTGTAGATCCGGAGGTGTACATGATATAGGCCAAATCTTCCTCTGTGATTTGAATGGGTAAATGCTTCACTAAATCCTTGTCAAAAATAGTTTTCCAAGAAGCTGACGGGATAGCAATTTCAGCCTTGATGCCCACCACCAATTTTATGGGACTGTTTTTTCCTACTATTTTTTGTATCCTATGGGTTAGTGATTCTATACCAACTATAATTTCAATGTTGCAATCCTTCAATAGAAACAGGCTTCTCTCATGTGGTGCAAATGGGTCCAGGGGAACGTAGGCTGCCCCAGATTTCATGATACCATAAATGGCGATTACGGTCTCCAAACAACGATTCATATAAATGCCTACTCGATCACCTTTCCGAACCCCTTTCCCAACTAAATAGTTGGCTAGTTGATTGGTTTTTAATTCTAGTTCAGCAAAAGAAATGGAAGTACCCCCATATTTAAAAGCTTCTTTATTCGAAAACTTATGGGAGGAATTGGTAATTATAGCTGTAAGCGTTTTTATCAATGTGATTTGTTTTAATTTATAGCCCTAAGAGATTAGCAATTATATTTCTTTGAATATCCGAAGTTCCCGCATAGATAACACCTCCAATAGCATCCCTAAGATCGCGTTCCACTTCATTCTCCGTTAGGTAACCGCTACCACCCTGATTCCTTATGGCATCTAAACTTGATGCTACAAAACTTTCACTTAACTGAAGTTTTAATAAGGCAGCTTCCATCATGGCCGATTGGCCTTTGCTTTTTAACCAGGCAACTTTATAAAGCAGTAGTCTGGATGCTTCCAATCGCAGCTTCATATTGGCGACCCGGTTGGAGACAGATTGAAAATTACCAACTGATTTTCCAAATTGTTTGCGGTGCCTAACAAATTTTATGGTTTCTTCCAATTGGCGTTCCATTGCCCCCAATTGACTAGCGAGAATATTGCAGCGGTCGTATTCTAAGGAGGCAGTTGTAATGCTCCATCCAGCTCCTTCCCCTCCCAATCGATTTTCTAGGGGCACAAAACAGTCCTCGAAAAGTAAATCTCCAATAGGAACAGTTCGCAGACCCATTTTAAAGAGGTTTTCTCCCCTGGTAAATCCAGTCATTTCATTTTCCACTATAAACCCGGTAACGCCCCATTTACCCAGTTTAGGATTGGTCGTAGCAAAGACTAGGGCCATATCCGCAATTGGGGCAAAAGTAATCAAGTGCTTTTTTCCGTTGAGGATATACCCCCCATCAACCTTGGTAGCCGTTGTTTCCATAGAAAAAATATCCGACCCCGCGTTTGGTTCGGTCAGTCCATGGGAGCCGATCCATTCGCCTGATACCAGTTTGGGAAGGAACTTCTGTTTTTGTAATTCAGACCCAAATTGGGATATAGGTAATTGAACGGTCCACATTTGCGCATTTAATGCGAAAGGGAGTCCGTTATCCTTACTTCCATATCCAAACCCTTCCATGGCTAAAGTGGCGGAAAGGATATCTATGTTCTTATGTTTCCCTCCATATGCTAATGGGCACGCTAAGGCCTGGATACCAAACTCCGCGCATTTTTTCCAGTCTTCCCGAGAAAAAGTACTGGAAGCATCGTTACTCGCAATTGAGTTATTTAATTGTTCCTGTGCAAATTTGATTATACTACTTTTATAATCTAATTGTTCTTTTGTCCAAGTGAAATCCAAACTATCAACGGTTTTATCCTTTAACCAATCTTAATATGTTGATTGATTTTATGGAGTGATCCAAATTTAATAGAAGCGCATGCGTGTTAAAAAACGTTATTATGCAAGTTTATAAAAAAGTACTATAATTTTTTACTCGTTAAGTTGGTAAAAGAGGTGTTTTTTAAAATATCTAAAAATGAGAGTGTTATGGTGTAAAAAAAGGATGACCAAGCTATTAATTCCTTAAATTTAACAAAAATATCCTATATACATACAATATAATTTTGGATACTTCGGAAAATAAATTTAGCGCCACAATTAAATTCTTTAAAAGGAATCTTACAGTCTTTTGGCAAAAAAATGAATCCGATCCTGAGCATTGGAGAAACTTATTTCCGAGACTATCCATATTGCTGTTGTTATTTGTAGGGTTGGAAAGAATCTTGTTTAAGGTCACCACTATTCCCGCAAAATTATATTCCAGAGAGTATATATTTTGGGAATTTCTAAAAAGTAATGGATATAAAACCTCCCTAGTTTTACTAGCCATTATATTGATCCTTGCCTTTTATAAAAAAACCTTGCTATCATGGAATGGCCTTGAAAATGGAAACCGCATTAAGTTCCTTTTGCTGATTGTTGCCTGTATATTAAGTTGGGAGTATGTAACCTATGATTTTAATTATTACATGAACCAAGGTCATTATTTAGATCGTGGCAGTCTATTACTTTTTACCATTCTCATATTCTGGCGTCCAATATTTGTACTACCATACATTGTCATGCTGCTACTTATTATAGGGCAATTTGAAATTTTGCCCGTTTATTCATTGGCGGCCCCATTTCTTCCCATCAGAATACTACTCTTATTTTTGGCTTTTTTTTGCTATAGCGTGGTGCGTAGAATATTTTTTTTCAAAGATTTTATTTTCTTGACGGGTTGTCTTTTGGCGGCCTTTTACTTTAGTTCCGGTATCCGAAAAGTAAATTTTGAATGGATTTGGTACGATCAAATTATATATTTACTATCAAGTTCTTATGGCAATGGTTGGCTGAGTGTTGCCAATTCAGACCAGATTAGTTCCTTAGTTACAATATTCGGGTGGTTTAATATTCCTTTAAAGATGTTTACCATCCTTGTAGAATGTGGAATGCTATTTCTTTTTTATAAAATTAAATGGGCCCGAGCCCTTTTGTTTGGAGCTATATTTTTGCATCTTGGAATATTTATGGTTAGTGGTATTTTATTTTGGATGTGGATGTGCATACTACTATGCTTCTTGGTTTTTCTTTTTCGCGAACGGATATTTAAAGGGTATCAATGGTATGGTAAAACGTATTTTATACTCTCCATTATTTTTATAGGTTTGGGAGAATATTGGTGTTGTCCTGTTGGTCTGGCATGGCACGATGTACCCTATAATTATACCTATAGATTCAAGGTTAAAATTGATGATGGAGCTAACATAATATTGCCTAAAAGTTTCTTTTCCCTTTATGATTTTCAATTTACATTGGGAGACTTTAAGTATTTAAGTTCAGAGCCTTTATTTAGAATTGTCATGGGGGCCGCGGACGAATCTACCAGCCATTTTTTTAACACGGAGCGACCTGTAAAGGAAATTTTTGAATATGAGATGTTTCATGGGAAGCATTTTACAGATATTCTGAAAAGGGAAAAGTTAAATGACTTCTTACAGCAGTATATTTTTAATTTTAACAATACCCCTCATAGAGCCTCTATTTTGTCCTACTTCAAAGCTCCTAGTTTATTATATACCTATCCGCGGAAAATATCGATAAAAGATAAGCAGAAAATTACTGAGGTTTCAATTATTGAAGTAACTACATTATATTCTAAATCTAGAGGCTTTGAAATTGTAAGAGAACGGGAGGTTTTTAAGTCGGCAATACTTATGAACAAAAATAATTAGACTTCTACAGAAGACAATAAAAAGTGATATGGATTTTTAACATCCGAGGAAATATGCTCTAAATGTACATTTAATCCTATGTTGAATTCTTTGGCCAAATCAAGGAACAGTTCCAAAACAACTTGATCCTCCAAAGCCCAACCTGTAGAATCGAAAACCGATAATTCAGTTTTCACGTAATCGTAGGAGGTTTTATTTTGAATTAAATGAACTAGACTTGGACCAATTTCTTCAGGTTTCAGTTGTTGGCATTCCCCTTCAATTTTGGCTTGCTCCAAAAAATCTGGACAAACAAAAGATTTATTCAAAAGAGCTACGGGCAATTCAATTTTTCCGGGAAAGTCGGAGCCAATTGCGTTTATATGTAAATGCTTTTTATGGTTTTCCTGATACGAAAACAAAGGACCTTTTCCAACTTCTATGGCCGTCTCTGTACATAATATATCAACTTCTTGGACAATGTTTGAAATACTTGAGGATGCTACTTCTAAATTGAGGTTCAACATATTGATACGACGTTTAAAAGATTCCATGGCCGTATCATCAATATCATAAATCATGGCTTTTTTAAAATTGAAAACCCTAGAAAGTGCGTGTAACTGGGTAATTGATTGCGCTCCACAGCCAATAAGTCCCAAAGTTGTGCTTTCTGGTATGGCCATTTTCCTGCTCGCAACGGCCGATGCCGCACCTGTACGTAAAGCAGTCAAAAGAACCCCATCCGCAACCCCTTTTAAATGGCCCGTTCGCGTGTCATAACTGGAAATTGAAGAAAGTATGGAGGGTAATTTAAAGTTTTCCGGATTTTTAGGGTGGTACCCTACTACCTTAATAACTATTTCCTTTTCTTGTTGATGTAGGGGCATCCACTCAATGAGCCCTGGATATGTTGTATTGTAGTTAAATCCGCTTCTAATCGGAATATCGATACATTTTGGGTCATAACTTTCTATGGCCAATTGCAGTCGGCGCACCAACACATCCATGATGTTGTCCAATCCGAATTTTTCTACAATGGTACAAACGTCACTTCCAGTAAGTATCAATGTACTATTTTCTTTATTATACATTTTTAGGGTGGTTATTTAAACTAGTGATAAAAATGTAATTGAGGTCGCCAAATCCATTTAGTAAATATTTGACAAAATTTTGAAATGAGTTTTTATGTTATGAAAATCTAAGAATTCCATATAAGTTCCCATCACTTAGTTATATCCAAATCTTTGTAATAGCTATAAAATTATTTTGTAGATTATATATAAAAATAGTAACTTTTTTTAGATCTGTACCTATAATATACACTATATTTATATGAAATTAATAATAATTAATTATAATTCTTGGCAAATAGGCAAAGTGCAACTTATAGCTGTACAGGCATCAACTAAAAGCCCATAAATGATATAATTGAGGTGTATTAAAATTTATTACTGGAATTATGGGCTATAGAGATTCTAAAATAAGGAATGAACCATTATTCACCCCATCAATATGATTTTTTAGACCAAACATTTACACTCAATTTAGTTTCACCATTATAAAACTTTTAAGCATATGTGTAAAAGATTTAGATATGTTTTGGGATTATTTTTATGTATCCCGTTTTATCTTTTTTCACACATTCCAAATCAGAGTTACATTTTTCTAAGGATTTACGAGAATGATGGAATTGAAGGAAGGTTTGAAATAAACACCAATGATATCAATAAAATATATGGAACGGATTTTAAAAAAGGGGTTAAACTTTCAGAACTTAATCCCTATTTAGAGGATCTAAAGGCATATATGCTTTCTAGGTCGTCCTTTAAATCGCCAAGGGGAAATCACAATGTTATTCTGAAAGATTCCGTAAAGATATTTCCAGGTGTACTTGGAGATTATGTTCAACTTTATTTCTATCTGGACAACTTGGACGTTTTACCTGTTTCCTTAGAGGTTAGTTTTAGCGCCGTTTTTGACAAAGACCCAACTCATAAAGGGTATTTGATCACTGAGTATAATTGGAAGGCAGGAGTGATTAACGAGGAGGCCAATATCTCCATGGAGTTTTCTCCAAATGACCCTATGGATACCATGTCCTTAACGGAAGTCTCTGCCTGGAAGGGTTTTGTTGCTATGATAAAACAAGGGGTATGGCATATTTGGATAGGTTTAGATCATATCTTGTTTTTGGTCGCCTTAATTTTACCTTCAGTAGTGCGAAGACGAAAAAACTCAGAAGTTCACACCAGAGGAAGAACCCTTAATGAAATCTTGGGATTGTATTCGTGGGAACCCGTTATGGGCTTTAGACCGGCCTTCATTTATATTATTAAAGTGATTACTTTTTTTACAATAGCGCACACGATAACCCTTAGTCTAGCTTCGCTTCAACTAGTTAATTTACCTTCTAGGTTTGTAGAATCTATGATTGCACTTTCAATTGGCTTGGCGGCATTACATAATATAATACCAATATTTAAGGGAAGCGATTGGTTGATTGCATTTGTATTTGGTCTTTTTCATGGATTTGGGTTTGCCAGTGTATTGGGTGATTTGGGGCTAACCAGCGAGTTTCTAACGCTGTCGCTACTTGGTTTTAATATTGGTGTGGAAATGGGGCAAATTGCGATTATCGCGTTGTTTTTTCCCCTGCTCTTTTTTCTAAGAAACAATAAAGTTTATCCCAAGATACTCGTAGGAATGTCCATCCTATTAATTTTAATATCACTTAATTGGAGTATAGAACGGTCCTTTGAAATTGATTTGGGAATTTACGGTTTTTTAAAATCCTCTTTACGAAAGGTTTTAGTTTTAATGGGATTGATGAGTTAGTTGAATGTTTATATAAATTGAATAACGTGGATAACCAAATCGATAAGAAATCGCTTTTAAGTAGATGGAAGGAGCACCCTCGTAAGGATATACGTGTTCCCCATATTTCTAAGGCTCCAGTGGATATCGATATTCCTTTATCACGAGGGCAACAGCGATTGTGGATTTTACAACAGCTATATCCTTCAAATCCGTTTTATAATTATTGCGAGCTATATGAATTGGGGGGGGGCTTGAACACCTTATATCTCTCTCAAAGTATTCAGGCTGTATTTTCTAATAACTCTATTTTTAGAACTACCTTTTATGTAAAGGATGGAACGACCTATCAAAAAGTTCATGATGACGAGGTGAAAATAGCATTGGTAGATTTAAGTCATTTAGAAGGAACAGAAAAGAAACTGTCCAAAGAAAGGCTCATTGAATCGGTTACAAAATCCAGTTTTGACCTATCCGTTTTTCCCTTGGTAAGCAGCACCTTAATAAAACTTTCGCAGGTAGAGCATATTTTAATTCTCAATATGCATCATATCATAACGGACAAATGGTCTATGGGCGTTTTTAGGGAAGAATTGGCAATGCATTATCAAAATTTAATTGCTGGGAAATCTATTGAAGTGGTCAAGAAATTACAATATAGTGATTATGCCTATTGGGAATCCAATCAAAGTATAGATGAAAATCAATTGAAGTTTTGGCAAGACAGGTTAAAAGGTGAAATTCCGATTTTAGATTTACCGCTGGATTATCCAAGGAAAATGAGTTCTAGTTTTAAGGGAGGCTTACTCAGTGATGATTTAAGCGAGGAATTGTCGAACGCCATTTTAGCTTTGGCAAAAAATCTTAATACCACACCCTTTGTATTGCTGCTTTCGGTATTTAAACTATTGTTATTTAAATACACTGGGCAACAGGATATCTTAGTAGGCTCACCTATTTCCAATAGAAATGAGCGGTCAGTAGAAAAACTTATTGGTTTTTTTAATGAGACAGTTGTTCTACGCTCTAATTTGTCCCCTAAAATGACCTTTAGGGAATTAGTGGATATGGTTAAGCAAAATACCATGGAAGCATTCTTAAACAAGGATGTGCCATTTGACCTTTTGGTGCAAAAACTTAAACCCACCAGATCTTTAAGTTTAAACCCATTTTTTCAGGTAATGTTTCTTTTTCATGCAGTGCCACAAGCACCCACATTGGATAATGAGTGTACGATGGAGTATGCTGTGCTAGATTTAGGAATTGCAAAGTTTGATCTTACGCTATATGTTGCAGAAGAAAATGGCAAAGTATCTACTACGTTTGAGTATGCAACTGATTTATTTAGGGAGTCCACAATTGCAAGGATGCAGCAGCAGTACCAATTGCTTTTGGAAAGTGTTATAAAGGATATATCGCTACCCCTCCCTGAATATTCTGTATTGACCGATAGGGAAAAACAACTTTTTTTGAAAGTTGAGCCCGATACGGATTATAATATTAAGGGAATTCATGAATTAATTACAAAACAGGCATCGGAAAACCCCAGTGCTATTGCCGTTGTTTATGAAAGCGAATCTATTTCCTATGGGCAATTGGACCATATGTCGACCATATTGGCCAAAAACCTTCAAAAGTATACTAAGGGACACAATCAGTTTGTTGGATTATGTGTGGATAGGTCAATTGATATGATAATAGGATTGATTGGAATCTTGAAAGCGGGTTGTGCCTATCTGCCATTAGACCCGGAATATCCAAAGGAACGTATAGATTATATGCTGGAGGATGCCAAAATAAAAGTACTTCTTACTAATGACAAGCTGTTATCCAATTTTGATAAAGAATTATTACAGGCATTGATGATCAGCAGTTTGTATGGCGTCATTGAAGACGAAAAAATTACTTTGCCAGAGGCCAAGGGAAGCAACTACGCTTATTTAATTTATACTTCAGGTAGTTCAGGTACTCCTAAAGGGGTACCCATAACACATAAAAACATTATTAGCTCCACCTTATCAAGAACAAAGTATTACAGCAATGTGCCTTCTTCCTTTCTACTAGTGTCTTCCATAGCATTTGATAGTTCAAAAGTAGGAATCTTCTGGACCCTCTGTACAGGAGGGCAATTAGTGCTAACCAGAAAGGGATTGGAGCAGGATATCAATTTACTTAACAGGGCACTTAGGGAGTATAAGATAAGTCATACTTTGATGTTGCCAAGTCTTTATAAAATAGTGCTGGAGAATATGGGAGATTATAAATTCCCAGACCTGAAAACTGTAATAGTAGCGGGGGAGGTGTGTGGTAGAACAGTTTGTAATCTACATCTATCCCTGTTGCCCAATGTGGAGCTTCATAATGAATACGGACCAACAGAAGCTACGGTTTGGTGTAGTGCCTATAAAATTATGGCTAATGATGAGCACGTTAAAGTCCCCATAGGAAAGCCAATTGCAAATTCTAAAATGTTTTTATTGGATGATAATCTGAGCCTTGTGCCTTTTGGAGCGCAAGGGGAAATATATATCGGCGGACCTGGAGTGGCTACAGGGTATTTAAATCGTGAAGAATTGTCCGAACAGGTATTTATTGTCGACCCTTTTCAAAAGAATACAGACTATAAATTATATAAAACCGGGGATATAGGACGATATAGATTTGATGGAAATTTAGAGTTTATAGGTAGAAAAGATCATCAGGTTAAAATACGCGGTCACAGAGTAGAGCTTCATGAAATTGAAAATTTGTTGCGTAGCACTGGAATGGTACATGAGGTGCTAGTGGATATAGAAGCCACTGAGGAGGAGTTACATAATAATGGTTTAGCAACAACTTCTGCGGAAAAATTAATTTTATTAATGAGCAAATATTTTAGCGATGCTGAAATTAACGACATTATAATGTCGGTTACTTCTTTACGCAAAGAGGATCTAAAACACCTATTAGTAAAAATGCAAGAATAACCATCAAAGAAAAATGAAACGCATCAAAAGAACCAACAGTTTTGAATTAGTTCTCAATATTACAGATGTCAACTTTATCCAACCTCCACGTGAGGCCCAAAGGAACGCTGTAGTTAATAGAGCTATGAAAGAATTTACTTCTGATCTAGAATCGCTCCATGAACAAGTTAAAACGTTTGTACCAGGAGCAACGGTAAATTCTTTCGATGATAGAACCCAAAAGGCATTGGAGGCTCAAGAAATAATGGAGGATTGGCAGATTCCAGTAATGAAAAAAATGACAGATGCCATTGCAAGTAAGGGCGGTGATATTCTTGAAATTGGATTTGGGCGTGGAATAGCATCCGAAATGATTCAAGGTTATCCTATAAAAAGTCATACTATTATTGAATGCAATGATACGGTTATAGAACATTTCCATAACTGGAAAAGGAATCATGGGTCAAAAAAGATAGTTTGCGTACATGGACTATGGCAAGACACCATAGATGACCTAGGCTTGTTCGACGGGATTTTTTTTCATACGTACCCCTTAAATGAAGATGAGTACATGCGCTATGTAAATGGTAGCATCACCTTCGCTGAGCATTTTTTTGAATACGCTAAAAAACATTTAAAACCTGGCGGTTCTTTTACTTATTTTTCCAATGAAGTTGATTCTTTAAGTAGGGAGCATCAACGGCTACTTTTGAAGTATTTCGATTCGTTTACTGTTAAAATAGTCAACTTAACGATGCCTGAAAATGTAAAGGATACTTGGTGGGCGAATACTATTGCGATAATAAAAGCTACTAATCCATGAACGATATATTAAAAAACCGAATCTTGGATCTAACTTCTGATGAGCTTACATTGGTTCATTTAAAGCTATCCCAATATTTAGAACAGCATCAGGAGGTAGAAAAGGAAGAGGCAGTCAAGAGGTTGGTTGGTTATATAATTCCCAAGCCGAATTTCGATTTGGAGGAATTTCAAAAGGAAATTAGAAAACGGATGCCCGAATATATGATTCCAGTGAAATTTATTCAAATTGAAGAAATTCCGAAATTGCCAAATGGCAAGGTAAATTTGGATGAAATAAAGAGTTGTACTGAAGTTGATGACTATACAGAAAACTATTTGACCAAACCAAAGAATAGTTTAGAAGAACAATTGGTTTGTATTTGGGAAGAGGTCTTGAATTTCTCACCTATTAGTACGTTGGATAATTTTTTTGAAATCGGAGGAGATTCTATATTAAGCATACAAATTATTGCTAAGAGCCGAGAACAAGGAATTTCCATAACTCCTAATCAATTATTTAAGCACCAGACAATTGCAGACTTGTCGGACAGTATATTGCAAGAAATTACACCTGGGGATAAGTACACTCATTTGGTGGAAATAAAATCCACTGGTACTAAACCACCTTTATATTGTCTTCATGCGGGTGGAATACACCTATTCTCCTATAACAAATTGGCGCAACACATAGAGTCTCAAAGACCTATTTATGCATTACAAGCCTCCCCAATTGATACTGGGCTTAAATTTCATAACAGCGTTGAGGAAATGGCTATCGATTTCCTATTGGAAATTAAAAGGAATCAACCCAAAGGACCATACCATATTATGGCCTACTGCTTTAGTACAGCGGTAGGATTGGAAATCGCAAAGATGATAAAGGAACAGAATGAAACCGTTAATTTCATGGTAGTGGATACTATTGCCGACTATTACCACCTATTCGCCTTGTCCATGACCAAAATACGTATTCTAAGGTTATTGAAGGTTTTGCGTAATAATCCAATAAAAACCTTATTAAGCTTGACTAAAAAAAGAATAAAAAAACATTTTAACCCGAAACTTATTATATATAAGGGTAAGCAGGCAGAAAATAAAGTAGAAAGTCTTAGAATTAATTATTTAAAAATATATAAAAAGTATCAATGGAAGCGCTATATAGGGCATGTTTCCTTATTGCTTTCTCCCAAGCTAGGGGGGCTTTTAAATACTGATATTATTAAT
Source organism: Arenibacter sp. F26102 (assembly GCF_023015865.1). Classification (GTDB taxonomy): domain Bacteria; phylum Bacteroidota; class Bacteroidia; order Flavobacteriales; family Flavobacteriaceae; genus Arenibacter. The sequence goes on from NZ_JALKBC010000023.1 coordinate 26,068, forward strand.
TCTTGGAATAAAGTCACCAACACATCAATTAGCATCTATCATGTGGAAGGAAAACATGAGGCTTTATTTTCAGAACCAAAAGTGAAAAACACATCATCAGTTTTGGATACTTGCATGCAACAATTTGAAAAAGCTAATGAGTAATGTTATCTCCAAAAATTTTGATATAGAATTACCACTTACAACAGTGCGAGTATATTTTGCCCATTTCCAAGACATCTCCCACAAAATTGAAGCTTTTTTAAAAATACTTTCCAAGGAAGAATTAAATAGGGTAAATTGGTTTAAATTCTCCGAGGACAGGATTCGCTTTATTTACTCTAGGGCTATTTTAAGAATTTTATCTGGGCGCTATTTGGATATGGATCCCAATATGATAAAATTTAAATATAATGAGTATGGAAAGCCTTCATTCTACAATTGTGATCATCTAGAATTTAATTTATCCCATTCTGGAAATATGGTTATACTAGCCTTTGTTAAAGAGAATCAAATTGGTGTGGATATAGAGCAGATCAAATACAACTTTGATTGTTTGTCCATTGCTAATAATTTTTTCTCCGATCAGGAAATAAACCAACTTCAAAACATTCCGAAAAATGACCAAAAAATCGCTTTTTATCGATGTTGGACCCGTAAGGAGGCTTTCATAAAAGCCGAGGGAAGTGGACTTAGTTTTCCTTTAACTTCGTTTTCTGTGTCCTTGGATTCCGATAGTAAAGCTGAATTGATCGAGACCAATTGGAGCCATAAAGAAAATAAAGCATGGTCCTTATATTCCTATAGACCAACATCCGAATACATAAGTGCTATAGCTGTTCGTGGAAAAATGAATTCTATAGAATATATCGATTTGAATAAATACTTATTTCAAAATTGACCAAAACTTATTGTCTTACCCCTTAACATAACTAAAAATCGCTATCCTGAATATTAATTATAGGTCCGCAGGGTTATGTGCAAATCTATTAAATATCCATTTTCAACTTCACTATTATTCGGTTATGTTTATAAGTTCTGGGAGATAGGGCTTAAATTACCTTAATGGAGCTTTATTTTTGTTTCCTTTTTTTAGATGGAAGAATTAAAAGTAGGGGACAAATTATATAATGTAAGTCAAAACGGATTTGGCGATTTTTTTAGGTATTCTTTTTCGGAGGTGGTTCGGCTTACCAAAACCTTGGCTGTTTTGGACAATGGGGAGAGATTGAGAAACAAACCTGTAAGATCGCTTATCAATGGGGATATTGGTTTTGCCCTGGCCAGTAACAGATGGGTGTATTGGCATATAGTTTCCGGTGAAATAGAGGAACTGGCCCAAGAGGAGAGCGAGAAGATCGTTATTAATGATTGGTTTAAAGATCGTACTTTTAGCGTGCCAGAAAAAAAAATAATCTACAAATTGTTCAAGGAAAAAGGTATTTTGAAAGGGGCCGATAAAAGCTTGGATCAGACCATAGAACTATTTAAAAAGTAAAAGGGTTTATCCAATACTGCTATAGTATTACATTGTGATAATGTAAGTAACTCGATTATGTGAAAAGAATTCTTATTTTAGCTTTTTTGGTTAATTCTTGGATAAAAGAGGAACAATAAGGAATTGTTGTTCCATACTCTAACCGATGAATTGCGTAACAATGAAAATCTGTGCAAAACCCCAGATATTAATTCATAGGCAGTCCAATATTTTTATTATAAACCAAAGAAATGATATCTAAATTGTTCAAAAATAAAATAGGTTTAACTATGATTGAAGATAACTTACGTCCATTCGTTTTTTTGGCAAGACATTTCCAGATTCTTGTTTTGGCTGCATTGATCCTGCCAATAATTTCAACTGCCCAAAGTACTGTAAAGAAAAAACCCAACGTCATCATTGTAATTACCGACGACCAAGGGATGGGGGATTTGGGATGCTATGGAAACCCTTATATAAAAACGCCCAACATCGATGCTTTTTATAAAGAGTCGGTCCGACTTAATAATTTTCATGTTTCCACCACATGTGCTCCTACCCGTGGCGCTATTATGACTGGGAGACACACGAATAGGATAAATGTATTCCACACTATAACAGGTAGGTCCTTGCTTTTTGAAGATGAGGTTATTTTACCCCAGATTTTGGCTCAAAATGGCTATACCAACGGGATGTTCGGTAAATGGCATTTGGGAGATAATTATCCATACCGACCTGAAGATAGAGGATTTCATGAGGTAGTCCGGCATGGAGGGGGAGGAATCACTCAGGGCCCGGATTATTGGGGTAACGATTATTTTGATGATACGTATTGGCATAATAGTCAAACTCAGAAATACAAGGGTTACTGTACAGACGTCTTCTTTTCAGAAGCCATGGACTTTATAGAGGAAAATAAGAACGACCCTTTTTTCTGTTATATCGCCACCAATGCACCCCATGGTCCTTTGAACCTTCCCAAGGAATATTTGGATATGTATAAAGGTGTTAAAGGTCTGGAGGAATCACAACAACGTTTTTATGGGATGATCACCAATATTGATGATAATTTTAAATTATTAGAAAGGAAATTGGATGAATTAAAGATAGCGGACAATACTATCTTGATCTTCATGACAGATAATGGTACCGCTGGAGGAAATAAGGTTTTTGATGCAGGATTGAGGGGGCAGAAAGGAAGTGAGTATGAAGGTGGACATAGGGTTCCCCTGTTTATCCGCTGGCCGGACGGACAACTTACTGGAGGAAAAGACATTAATAAGTTAGCCGCGGCTTATGATTTGCTGCCAACCTTTGTGGATCTCTTGGGGCTAGATTTTAATCCTGTAAAACCCTTGGATGGTAAAAGCCTAAAACCATTGCTTTATGACCAGGCTGAAGATTGGCCAAATCGGGTGCTCTACATAGATACCCAGAGGCTTCAAAATTTGGTAAAATATAGGAAGTACTCGGTTATGGATGACAATTGGCGGTTTGTAAACGGGACTGAACTTTATAACATGAACAGTGATCGTAGTCAGACTAAAAATGTTATTGCACAACACCCAGAGGTGGTTGAAAAACTAGCCGAAGGTTATGAAAAATGGTGGCAGTCATTTATGGATGAAGGTGTCAACGAACGATATGCTTATATAAAGGTCGGTTCGCCTCAGGAAAACCCAAGCCGTATTTCCGCCCATGATATGTTAACAGGTAAATTTGGACATATGTGGCATCAATATGGAGCTGTTAGTGCTACCCAGGCTACGGGAAGATGGAAAATAGACTTTATTGAAGATGGTGAATATAAAATCAGCCTATACCGATTTCCAAGAGAAAGTGGGCTGGCCATAAATCAAACCTTTCCAGCACAGGAAAAAATTGTGGAGCTGGACAGGACAATGCCTGCAAGTGTAAAAAATGATTTTGAAAAAGCATACTTATATGTTGCGGACGTGAACCAGACCGCCAAAATTGAAAATGGACAAAAGGAAGTGTCCTTTACCGCCAAAATTTCGGCAGGAAAATATGATATGGAAGCACAGCTCATAGATAAGGATGACAGGGTGCACCCGGCTTACTATGTCTATATTGAGAAACTTTAAAATAATAACTTGCCTTACATCATATATTTTCAATGGCTTAGCAAAAATTAGTGAATTGGTTTTGAACATGATTAAAAATATTGCGTTGATTTTCAATTGGTTTCTAGTAGCAGTTTTATTGTTGGGCTGCCAGGGAACTCCAAAAAAAGCGGCATCTGGTACAGCCCAAAAAGAACGTCCCAATATTATCTTATTGATGGCCGATGACCAAGGCTGGGGTGATACCGGATATAACGTACATCCTCATCTAAAGACTCCTAATTTGGATGCCATGGCGGCCAATGGTGCTGTTTTTGAACGTTTCTATTCGGCGTCTGCTGTATGTTCCCCAACACGTGGAAGCGTAATGACGGGTAGGCATCCCCTTCGCTATGGAATTTGCCATGCCAACTGCGGCCATATAAAGCCAGAGGAAATTACTTTGGGGGAAATGGTCAAAGATTTGGGCTATACTACAGGGCATTTTGGTAAATGGCATCTGGGAACCCTGACTCGTGATATTGTGGAAGCCAATAGGGGAGGAAGGGAAAAATACGACGGGGATTATGCCCCACCCTGGGAACATGGTTTCGATGTTAGTTTTGTGACGGAATCCAAGGTGCCTACTTGGGATCCCATGATCACCCCTCCACAATCCTCTGGAGATGTCAATGGGGCTTTAAAAGAAGGGGAACCTTTCAATACCTCGTACTGGACAGGTCCGGGCCAAATTGCCAAAGAAAATTTGGAAGGGGACGATTCCAGGGTGATTATGGATAGGGCCATCCCATTTATAGAAAATGCCGTAAAAAATGACAAACCATTTTTAAGTATTATTTGGTTTCATACGCCCCATTTGCCGGTTTTGGCAGGGGAGGATGACAGAGCTCCCTACGCAGACCTTCCCGAAGATCAGCAACATTATTATGGGGTGTTGACTGCTTTGGATAAGCAAGTGGGGCGCTTGCGGGATAAACTAAAGGAGCTGGGCGTAGCAGAAAGTACTGTGCTCTTCTATACCAGTGACAATGGTCCCGAGGGAAAACCCGTAACCGGACGACGCACTCAAGGTCTTACAAAAGGGCTCAAAGGGAGAAAAAGAAGTTTGCATGAGGGCGGAATCCGTGTACCTGGAATTATGGAGTGGCCAGGGAAGATTAAACCTGGTACAAAGGTGGTAACTCCTTGTTTTACTTCGGATTATTTTCCGACCATTGCAAATATCCTGGCTGTAGACATTAAGAAAAATAAAAGGCTCTACGATGGGGTGGATATGTTGCCTATAGTAAAAGGTGAAGTTAAGCGAAGAACGGAACCGATGGCCTTTGATTTTCAAGGACAGGCAGCCCTGATAGATAACGAGTACAAGATTTATAGCGATGATAGTGGAAAGCGTTTTGCTCTTTATAATATCCGGAATGATATGGGCGAAAATAATAATCTGGCAAATGAGCAACCCACAAAGTTGAACGAAATGGTCGCTTACTGGAATCAATGGAAGGATTCACAGGAGATGAGTGCTTCGGGCAAGGATTATTGATTATTTTAGCGACTTCACCATTAAAGAAAAACTGAGATTTAATTCTACATACCAAAAATAACCTATATGAGATTACTTTATTGCCTACCCCTACTTAGTATTTTTCTTCTTGGATCCTGTAAGCCATCCGGATCTGAAAAGGTCGCCGAGGCTGGTGACAAACCCAATATCGTTTTTCTATTCGCCGATGACCAGACCTTTGAAAGTATCAGGGCCATGGGTTTTGATGAAGTCCATACTCCTAATTTAGATCGATTGGTTAATGAAGGTACTTCCTTTACCCATGCCTACAATATGGGAGGTTGGAACGGTGCCATATGCGTGGCATCACGCGCAATGATCATTTCCGGTTCCTATATTTGGAATGCCCGGGATAAAAGTGAATTGTGGTCCAAGGGAGACTCTACGGCACTGAACGAGACTTGGAGCCGCTTGATGCAAAAGCAAGGTTACGATACTTATATGACAGGAAAATGGCATGTACAGGCACCTGCAGGTACTATATTTAACGATGCCAGACATATACGTCCTGGTATGCCAAAAGATCATGCCAATAAATTGGGAGCATCCATAAAGAAGTGGAAAGAGGAATCCGGGGACATGAAGGATTGGAACGACTATATGCCGCTTGGCTATGGCCGACCAACAGGTCCGGATGATACCGAGTGGTCGCCCACGGACACTTTGCAAGGTGGCTTTTGGGAAGGTGGAAAACATTGGAGTGAAGTGGTACGTGACGATGCACTTTCTTTTATAGAAACTGCTAAGCAAAAAGACGATCCTTTCTTTATGTACTTGGCTTTTAACGCCACGCACGATCCAAGACAGGCGCCTCAAAGGTTTTTGGATATGTATCCATTGGAAAATATCAAGGTGCCCGAAAATTTCTTGCCCGAATATCCTTGGAAGGATGATATGGGAAATCCCCCTGGTCTTAGAGACGAAGCATTGGCTCCTTTTCCCAGGACGGAATATGCCGTTAAGGTACACCGTCAGGAATATTATGCCCTTTTAAGTCATATGGACGAACAGATCGGTATAATATTGGACTCATTGGAGGCCACCGGCAAAATGGACAATACTTATATCTTTTTCGGAGCAGACCACGGACTTTCCGTTGGCCACCACGGACTGATAGGAAAACAAAGTATGTTCGACCACAGCATTCGTATTCCAATGATGGTTATGGGGCCAGGTATTCCCAAGGGCAAACGTTTGTCCCAAGATGTGTATTTGCAGGATATTATGGCAACCAGCCTTGAGTTGGCAAACATAGAAAAGCCGGATTATGTTCAGTTCAATAGTTTTATGGATATCATTAAAGGAGAAACCCAGGAAAGTCATTATAATGGCATTTATGGGGCCTATATCGATGTTCAGCGTATGATACGCAAAGACGGATTTAAACTTTTGGTGTATCCAAAAATAGAAAAGGTGCTTTTGTTCGATTTGGAAAAAGATCCCAATGAAATGAACGACCTGGCCGATAACCCAGAATATAAGGAAAAGGTAAAAACACTTTTTACCGACCTTTTGGCACTACAAAAAACCATGGACGATAAACTAGATCTACAGGATTTCTATAAGAAAATATAAAAAATACCTTAATTAAATATCATGTTCAAAGTTTGTTTGTCATTTATAGCCCTGCTAATACTTAGTTGCGGTAGCGCAGTCAATACTAAAGTAGGAGGAGAACGTTCGCCAAATATATTGTTTATTCTAGTCGATGATTTGGGAAAGGAATGGATCAGTAGCTATGGTGCCGAGGATATCATTACTCCAAATATAGACGCACTGGCCAAATCTGGCATACAGTTTAACAATGTGTATTCCATGCCGCAATGTACCCCTACAAGGATTGCCCTTCTAACGGGGCAGTATCCTTTTAGGAACGGATGGGTCAATCATTGGGATGTTCCTAGATGGGGTGGTGGAGCCCATTTTGATGAAACTGTGAATCCTTCATTGGTCAAAGAGCTTCAAAGAGCTGGTTATGCCACCTGTATTGCAGGGAAATGGCAAATTGATGATTTCAGGGTCGAACCAGATGCCCTTACCAAAACTGGATTCGATGAATTTTGTATGTGGACTGGTTATGAGAGCGGTATTCAAGCTAGTGCCGAGAGATATCACAATCCGTATATTTATACCAAGGCAGGGAGCAAGACCTATCCAGATAGTTTTGGGCCAGACGTATTTCGTGACTTTATAATAGATTTTACAGCGGATAAAAAAGAGGTTCCATTTTTTGTTTACTATCCAATGGTATTGACACATACTCCATTTGTAAATACGCCCGATGAATCCGCGAAAGACAATATGGGGAAACATAAGGCTATGGTACGTTATACCGATAAGATTGTTGGGGAGTTATTGGAGGCATTGAAACAAAATGGATTGTTGGACAATACCATCGTAGTTTTTACTACCGATAATGGTACAACTAGATCCATTACTGGATCTTATAGGGGCCAAAGTATAGTTGGTGGCAAAGCCAGTACCACCGAACCTGGAATTGCTGCGCCTTTTATAGTTAGTTGGCCAGGGCATATAAAATCCAATCAAGAATCCAATGCACTGATCGATTTTACGGATATTTTGCCCACCTTCTTGGATATAGCCGGGGTTGCTGACAAAAGTGAGTGGACTACTGCCAACGCCGATCATTTTATAGATGGGAAATCCTTTAAAAACGTCCTGTACAATAATTCGGATAAATCGGAAAGGGAATGGATTCTAGGAATGGGTGGTGGTAACAAGGCCCGTTTAACGGAAAATGGCTTGGAAAATCAATATATTTTCAGGGACAGGGTGATAAGAAACGAAGAATATAAATTATATATCGGGTCGAATAAAAAACCTGAAAAATTCTTCGACCTAAAGAACGATCCATACGAACGGCATAATATTTTGGATAGTCTAAATTCTTCGAAAGAAAAAACGAATTTTGATAAGCTCTTAACGGTTGTTAATTCGTTCCCACAAAAGGACAACGACCCGAAATACGTACCAAATCCACCCCAATCGTGGGATGTTGAGATATCGGCAAAAAGTCAGGAATGGAAAATTGAATAATTTATTGGCCCTTTTCTAAATCGATTAAAAAAAACCCGATGCTAGGCCATCGGGGTTTTTTTAATATTTCTTGCTTCAATTCATTGCGTATGTAGGCTTCCCGATTGTAGAACATAATTGTATTGGGAAACAAATATTGAATTATTGTCAAGCGAATTATTACTTAACTTTTATGCTTCTGACGTCACTGGGACATTTAAACAATAGGGACTCACTTGGTACAAATCTCCTTATCCCACAACCTGTTTTTCGGTCACAAAAGGCTGATGATAATGCCGTTGTCCGGTTGCTTTGTATAGGGCATTGGCCAAGGCTCCAATAGCAGGAGGCAGACCTGGTTCTCCCAATCCGGTTGGATCAATTTCATTTTCAACAAAGAAAACCTCAATCTCCTTTGGTGCCTGTGAATGTCGGATCAACTGATATTTGTCAAAATTCATCTGTTTGGGCGCCCCATTTTCAAAGGTCAGCTGGCTATACATGGAATGACCAATACCATCGATAACACCACCTTGAATCATATTCTTTGCGGCATCCCTGTTCACCACAATACCGCAATCAACGGCACACCATACCTTTTCAACTATCGGCTGACCATTTTTCATGATCATGTCGAATACTTCCGCAACATAGGTGGAATGACAAAAATAGGCAGCCACTCCACGATGAACATTTGGTTTTGGAGCTCCCCAATTGGCTTTTTCCTTAACCAGTTTTAAAACACCTGCATACCGTTCTGGTTCGTATTCATGTTTCTCCCCTACAGGGTCTTTTATGGCGCGATCAAATAATTCCAAGCGGAAATCAATCGGGTCTTTGCCTGCTGCTTCGGCAACTTCATCCAGAAAGGCTTGCTCCGCACCTGCTGTGAAATTAGATCTTGGTGCCCGCCATGCGCCCGTAGTTACATTAGTTGGCGCCTTAATTTTTTCGGCCGAATAATTTTCAACAGCCCCTGCCGGGAAACGGTTTGGAAATACAGGACCTTCGGGTAACCCGGCACCTTTTACAGTGAAAGCGATAAGATTATTGTTCTCATCGAGTCCCGCTTTATAGACAGAACGATAGGTTGGGCGATAGGTTCCTTGGGTCATATCATCCTCTCGGGAATAGATAAGTTTGACTGGCCCCCCGATTTTTTTTGAAATGGCAGCTGCTTCAACACCAAAATGTACATAGAGCCTTCTACCAAAACCACCGCCTATTCTGGTCATATTTACGGTAACATTTTCCAACGGCAGGTTCAATAATTTGGCTACCGAACCTTCCAGGGCTTCCGGAGTTTGTGTTGGACCAATAAGTTCTGCCGAATCCTCCGTGACATTGGCAAAGAAGTTCATGGGTTCCAACGTATTATGAGCTATGAAAGGGGCACTATATGTTCTTTCTATGATTTTGGCTGCTTTTTTAAAGGCGGCCTCGGGATTACCATCCCTTCTACTCTCTAGTACCTCCCCGGACACCAACGCTTTTTCAAGTCTTTTCACATGCATATCGGAACTTTCCAACTCCCCAGTTGTTTCCCAGTTAGCTTTTAGTGCTTTTTTGGCTTGCATTAATTGCCAAGTAGATTCGCCAACGATGGCAATTAATTGTTTAAAACCTTTTTCATCGAACCCACCGGGTTCTTCAACAGTAGTATCAACAATAAAGGCATCCTTTACCCCGGGCATACTTTTTATCTCCGCTTCGTTAAAGTCTTTGACTGTCATACCAAAGGCCGGAGGGTGTTGGATCATGGCCAGTTGCATACCATCCCTATGGAAATCGAGTCCAAACAAAGGTTCGCCGGTAACTATTTTTTTACCGTCTACATTCTTGATACTGGTGCCTATCAATTTGAAATCCTTAATACCTTTTAGTTCAACTTCTTTAGGGACTTCGATTCCAACTGCTTTGGAGGCTATCTCACCGTAGGTAACTGTTCGTTCTCCATTAATTTCTTTGATGACTCCTTCACTGGCGGTCAGATCCGACACCTTTAACTCCCATTCCTTAGCGGCTGCTTCCATAAGCATTCTTCTGCCTGTAGCACCGGCCATACGCAATGCATTCCAACTTAAACGAATGGATAGACTTCCACCTGCGAATTGGTTTTGGTACCAACCCGTGTTTAGAGGAGCCTGCTCCACTACAACATTTTCCCAAGGTACATCCAGCTCTTCTGCCACAATCATGGGCATTGAGGTACGAACGTTTTGTCCAATTTCCGGATTGGGAGAATAAATGGTAACCATACCCGTATCCCCAATTTTGATATAGCCGTTGATTTCGAACCATTCTTTTGGTACTGCTACTCCCACTTCTGGTTCAGTAGTATTTGACTTGCATCCGTTTAGCCAGCTAAACCCAATTAGCATACCACCACCTGCAGCGGCAGAAACCTTTATAAATGAACGACGATTATAATGTGTAACTATCTTTGTCATGATGTTTCTTTTTTGATGTACCTATCAATTTTTATACGGTTTTGGAATTTGCAGCCGTTTTGATGGCCTTCTTGATTCGTATGTATGTACCACAGCGACAAATATTGCCGTTCATAGCTCCTTCGATTTCTTCATCGGTCGGGTTCGGATTCTTTTTTAGAAATGCACTTGCGTTCATGATCTGGCCTGCCTGACAATATCCACACTGATACACATCTTCCTCCAGCCATGCTTGTTGCACGGGATGGTCTCCGTGTTCAGATAGTCCTTCGATGGTCGTAATCTCCTGGTTACCCACAGACGAAACAGGTAATTGGCAGGAACGCACGGCATTATCGCCTAGGTGTATAGTACAGGCACCGCATTGTGAAATGCCACAACCGTATTTTGTGCCTACCAATTTCAGATGGTCCCTTAAGACCCAAAGTATGGGGGTAGTGGGGTCTACTTCCAATTGCTGCGTTTTTCCGTTGATTTTTAGATTGAAGTTTGCCATGATTTTAATATAAGAGTGTAATTATGATGAATTTACGAAATTATTGGATGCATTTTAAACGTATACTATATTTTTTATTAAGAATGTACCCATAGATTGTTAGTGTATCCTTTATGCGGTAAAATGAAAATCTACTATTTAATGTGGTTTGGTAAAATTGAGGTTCGCCAGGGTGCTGAAATTCCAGGGAAATTGGCAATGGGCAAAAAAAAGTGAAATTGTACTGGCACCTAATTCCTTAAATTTCGCTTCCAATATTTAATGTTCCTTTTTAGAGTGAGGGATTATATTGCATGAGCCAATTATAACATTCAATCGGCTCATTTAATATAATTCGCATAATAAAACTGGTATGAATCCACATTGGCTGCATTAAGAATTGATGATTCCGGATTGGAAATAACTTTATAAACAGGAAAAATTATCTTAAGATAAGAGTGCCCGTCCAGACATGATCTGTTCTTCCTTCTTGTAGGTCAACATAACTATCCGTCATTCCTGAGCCGGTAGCACCTTCAAAGCGACCTGTACCTCCCTCAAACATAAATGGGTCTTGAAACATTAAATCATAACCTTCCTTGGTGGAGGGTAGTATCTGTCCTTTTACGGGACTGATATTCAAGCGGTCTCCATTTTCAGCCATGAAGTATCCAAAAGCGGCAGAGAGCCCTTCTTCGGCGAAATAATCATGCAATCCGTATTCTCCTGTATCCAGATTATTACAAAACTGTCCTACAAAGGTGAATTCACCTAAAATTAAGTTCTTTTTCCCTGCTCCTTCTTGCCTAATCATAAATATTGGGGGTTCACCACAACTCATATCCCCCTCTATAGGGCCTCCATAAGTGGTAAATTCAAATTGGAAAGGGATAGGACCTCTTACTTTTACATACTTTTCACAAGACCAAAGGAATAAAGTCATGGATGCTACAATAAAATAAATATTAAATGTTTTCATGATATAAGTCTTTAATAGTTAATAAAACTTTATCAGAATGAATTTCTTTGGAAGACCGGTCAATAACAAATTGCGTTTCTGTAAAGCACTCTTAAAATTAGTAATTATGCTTTCCCGTTTTAGACAATTATGTTGCCAAATAATGCAAATTTTGGTTAAGAAATGTTGCCTGCCATGATTATCGATAAAAAACAATTCTATGTCAGTTGATTTGGATACCCATATTATCCGTAATTGTAGCTTATGGAAAAAGGAGGAACGGAATCTAAAATTATAGGGCAAGGTTCATTTTTTGAAAAAGGTCATTAAAGGAAGAGTCCTTCTTCATAGAATTAAACGGAGCAAGACATTTGACCCATGGGAGTGGATATAGTCTGTCCTGATATGCCTTGTTTAAATAAGCCATAGCGGAGTCTTTGCCGTTCAAAGCAAGCTGTAAGAGAGCTACGTAAGTGGGGTTTACAAATTCCATTTGGTTTATTGAGTCCATTTCATTCATTATTTCCAACGCCTTTTTCTCATTCCCGAGATGTGCATTGGCGGCACCTATGGAGGATAGGATCAAATCATTTTTCCAGCCTATTTTTTCGTATTCATGAAGTGCGTCCAAATATCTTCCTTGGTCATAATAAACACAGCCAATTATAAAATGGGCAAAGCTGAAATTAGGTTCAAATTCCAGGAGTTTTTCCATTTCCTTAATTGCTTTTTCATGGTTACCTATTATTTGATGCATCCAACCAAGCCACAACTGATAAGTAGGGTACAGCGGATTTATTTCAGTGGCCAGGGTTGCCTGTTCAATTGCAGATTCATTTTCATCCGATAATAGGTATAACCAAGCCAAATGTGCATGTGCAAACTCTTCATTGGGATTAATTTTTAATGCAATGTCAAATTCTTTTTTGGCATTTTCCCAGTCCCATTCATGGTAGAGATGCACCATACCTAAAGCAGTATGGGCTTTGGCTATATTTTCATCCAATAGCAGGGCTTGCTGTGCAGCTGCCTTTGCTCTGATCATTACATGTTTCTTCGAATTTTGACCATGTCCTGAAATGGCATATCCCAATGCCAGGCCCGCATATGCGATTGGATCGGCGGGGTCTGATTCAATTGCTTTTTTAAGATGGACCATACCTTTATCAAAGCCCTCTTCCGTATCTTTATTTAGATAGTACATGCCCCTTAGATAATGCTTGTATGTTTCTTTATCCGTGCGGCGTTTTTTCGTAAACATTTCGTTTTCGCCTGCGGTAAGATTAACATTCACCTCAGAAGCAATATTCTGGACAAGTTGACTCTGGACACTTAATACCTCACTAATTTGTTCATAATATTCCTGTGCCCATAGGTGTCTTTCTTTGGGAAACACCTCTATCAATTGAACCTGTAAGCGAATACTATCCCCCGAAATAAACACTGAACCTTCTACAATTGCTTGAACTCCCAACTCCTTGGCAATATCAGGTAATGTTTTCTCAGTATTTTCTGAGAAAGGCAGAGTTGATGTTTTTGAAATCACGCGCAGGCCACTTATTTTGCCTAGCTCACCAATAATGGCATCATGCATACCTGAAGCCAGATAGGACTGATCTTTATCCTTTGAAAACGGTTTTAGCGGTAATATGGCAATACTCTTTATTTGATTACCGGCTTTTGACGAATTGCTTGTATATTCTACGATCACTAAACCAATAATCATAATGGCCACAAACCATATGAGCATAGTTTTTTGAGAAATGAAGCTAATTAGACTGTTCTTCGAGTGAACCAAAATGGAAGAAACTTTTTTCGTGGCCTCATCGTTCATTTTTTTAACCTCGCCTGGTGGATAACCATAATAGTCATGAAAACATTTATGAAAATACGATGGAGTGTTAAACCCTACTTGATAAGCAATTTCAGAAACTGATCCCACGTCCTTTCTCAATAATTTCATGGCTTCAACCATTCTGATTTCACGTATGAAATTACTAATGGATTTACCTGTAAGCGATTGAAGTTTTCTGTATAGGTGAGATCTGCTCATTCCTATTTCATGGGATAAGGGGACTACACCAAATTGTTCATTGGTGATATTTTTAAGGACAATCTGCTTTAGTTCCTTAAGAAATACTTCATCCCTACTTAACTCCCCAAGCGTTGACATAATTAAAATTTTAGTTATAGAGGGGAGGGGGGAGCTTTCCTTAAATTTACGAAATTTAATTTCAATAGTTTGTTCCTACAATGCCATATATATTAAGGCAATATCTCCAAGTATCTATTGGCGAGGACTTGATAGTATTGGTTTGAACGACAAATTTCAGGAAACTGGAAAGACAATTAAAATGTCCTGTTGCCAAAAAAACAATTGATTTTTTAAACTAATTCCTAAGAGGAATCCATTAGGTGTGTGCTTCCCAAAGAATTAAAGTAGGATTTAAAAGATAATGTACTTTTAATTTCGAGGAATGAAAAGTAGTATAACATCTGTAATTCAAAATTCCCAAATCCTTTAGATTAGCTTAATTAGATATATAAGCCAAAAAGGATAATGATGATGTTGAAAAGAGGGGGTTTGGGGGAGACTTATAACTTCCAGAAATGTCCATAACTTTAGCTTATTCAAAAAGAATGGGGTGAAC
>NZ_JALKBC010000024.1 GCF_023015865.1 Arenibacter sp. F26102
CAGGAAAGTTCACCCCGTTCTTTTTTGTCTCACATTAAATTTATGAACATTTTCGCAAGTTATAAGTCTCCCCCGGACCCCCTCTTTTCAACATCATTACAATAGATTATATTTATAATACAAATCTAAAGGCCGATAGGCAGGCGAAGTTGAAATCGAAGTAGGGGAGGGCTCCAGGTTGGGCGACTTGTTGCAGCTTTTCTATCGTTAGTTCGAATGAAATGTCGATAGCCATTTTGTAGCGAGAACAGCTTAGGTGTAGTTGGTCTCCTTCTCGATACAATTTTATTTCGATGCTCTCCATAAATAAGCTCCCTAACGTTAGGCGGGCTTGCCCGACGGGATGGCGGGCTTGCCCGACAGGATGGCGGGCCTGTCTGGCCGGCAAACAGACTTGAAGGGAATTGGAGGTACTCTTGCCAGCAAGGGTAACCTGTAGAGTTCAATCACCAAGCTATCCTTATTCATGACATTACTGTATATGAAGGAACTCCAGATATCTTCTTTTCTACCTATTCTTATGTATTTTGGATAGTGCCATAATGAATCAATTAGTCTGAGTTGGTTATAAAATTTACTCTATTTTTAGATTGCAACATTTTATGAAATTGAGTAAATTAGAGCTAGGTTATGGTTCAATAAGTTTATAAAAATTAAACTGGTTAAGAGGTACTAAAATTGTATTGATATTAACATAGGTTTTTTATGGGCACGATGACTAAAGCATACCTTTTACAGCCCGGAGAGAGCGAGTTACGTTGGATGGGGGAAACCTCTACCTACTTTCTTGCGAGCGGTTCGCTCACAGGCGGAACTCTTGCTGTCGTTGAAGAACGAGCGATGCGCGGTGAAAGCATTCCACTCCACAAACACGAGGATATTGAGTCTTTCTACATACTCGAAGGCGAAGTATCATTTTATCTCGGATCCACATCCGCGAAGAGTGCCTTAGCGGGTGCATTCGTACATATTCCGGGAGACACTATACACGGTTTTCGTATTGAGTCTAAGATGGCGCGTTACCTCATTATAACCACTCCGCGACATGGGGAGTTCTACAAGGCCATTTCCTTACCTTCACTACATGCAACCATAGATGATAAGATGATTGAACAAGCGTGCCAGGAATATGGCGTTGAGTTGGTGGGTCCATTACCTAAATAGACTTGTTGGTATAAGAGGAATGGCGACAGCCATTCTGTATCGCGAACAGCTTATGTGTAGTTCGTCTATTTCTCGATACAATTTTATTCGTTGCTTAGCATAAAATTACCGGCCCATCTTAGTTGTGAGGGTCTTTATAATATTTCTGCCTACTTATTTTTCCAAAAATTCTTTAAGCGAAACATGAATAAGCTCATTCCATCCCTTTTCAAAATTCTGGATGGCCAATTCAGGAATATCCGAAGGGAAAGTATCAATACCTGTATGTGTCAATTTTAGTTTTGTGCCGTTATTTTCTTCATTTAATTCAAAGGTTACATGAGACATTCCACTATAGCCATCGTATTTCCAAGAGTAGGTAAGTTTTTTTTCTGGAATAACTTCTGTTATCCCACACAAATGCTTCCATTGCTTTCCACCTTCTTCACCAGCCCAAAACTCAAACTCGAACCCAACAACGGTATTAAACTCTTTCACATCAAAATACCACAGTTTCATTAATTCTTTTTCAGTTAGGGCTTTCCACACTAATTCTTTATCTGCGTCAAAAACACGTTCTACGATTACGTTTAACTGGCTCATTTATTTTTGATTTTTTAGGTTGGATAAAACTTTGCTCAATTGTTCAAATCTATTCCCCCGAACCTTTCTCACTTGTTCCGACCATTTGGAAAATTCATTCATGTTATCAATTTTTATTTGATAATAAATCTAACCGGCACGAAGAATTTTCTCCATCTTTCTTCCCTTTGCCAGTTCATCCACCAGCTTGTCCAAATACCGTACTTGTTGCGTTAAGGTATTTTCAATTTCCTCTATCCTATAGCCGCAGATTACACCAGTAATGAGGTGGGCATTGGGGTTTATTTTTGCCCTTTGGAAGAATGTTTCAAAGGTTACCTTCTCATTAATGAGTTCGTTTATTTTATTTTCATCAAATCCTGTGAGCCATTCTATCACTTGATACAATTCCTCTTTCGTTCTACCTTTCTTCTCCACTTTTGTGATATAATGCGGGAATACTGAAGAGAATGTCATTTTTGCAATTCGCTCATTGTGTTCGGGTGTTGTTTTCATAATAAATACTTAGGTGTTCTTCCAATTAATTTACTTGTAATTCGTTGATGATTCACCGATCAATTCCATTTGGGCATCATTTATCTCAAGCATTACCAAGTCCCCATAGTTCAATCCTTCAATTCTTGGAAGCAAAAGTTCCAATATGGTCGGGTTTTGAAAATGTTCTGCCTTGGTGGTAGGATCTGGCATGTAGATCAACCCCTTATAGGTAGTTTTCTTAAATTGAAGTATTACATCAAAAAAGTAGAAATTTTCTGGGGGAATGTATTTAGACCAATTTACATTCTCCAGAAAATGTTTTGGTTTTTTTACTTTAAAAATAAACGGCGCAATGTCCAAATTGATGGTTCCAAGAAAGTATTGATTTAGATCTAAGCCTTTTTGCAAAAAATGTGCGCATTGGGCTTTTAAGGTTCCATCGGGATAACGAGGGTCTTTTGCCTTCCCGGAGGCAACTCCATGACCTTGGCATACAACGGCATTAACTTTCATTGTTCTTTACTTTTAACGATTTGGCAAAAAGCAACCTGATTGCCCTCGAATTTCTGGTTGAGTCAACTATTCTACTGCTTGGAATATTTTTAAGTGCACCTTTCGTGCTGTTCTTATGATTATTTCAATAATTTCCTGAATGTCCTTTTTGGATGTCCTGAAATTCACAATACAAGCTCTCAAAGAATACTGGCCTTTAACAATGGCATTGGATAAAAAGACCTCACCGCCAGTTTGTAATTCGTTCAATATAGCCTCATTTAAGGTATTAAGATACTCCATATTATTGGCACTCTCCTTAGGGACATACCGGAAAGTGGTAATGCTTAAATTCTGGGATACAGCTTCCAATTCAGGATGTTTGTCGGCCAAGTCATATAACATTTCTGATAGCTCAATATCTTCACTGATCAGTTTTTCATAACCATTTCTGCCTACTTGCTGCAATGTTAGCCAAACTTTTAAAGCTCTAAAACCACGGGAGTTTTGAAGTCCATACTCATAAAAGTTTTGAGCCTTATCATCCCCAATGTTGCTAAAGTTATAATATTCCGGATGAGAACTAAAAGTGTCGATTAAATGTTGTGGGTTTTTTACTAATGTACAACCTGCCTCGAGTGGACTGTACAACCATTTATGGGGATCTAGAGCAATGGAGTCGGCTTCTTTGATTCCTTCAAACAAATGGTTGAATTTAGGCACTATCGCAGCAGGAACGCCATAGGCACCATCGATGTGGAACCATAGGTTATATGTTTTACAAATAGCTGATATTTCACCCAAATTATCAACCACTCCTGTACTTACATCCCCGGCGGTACCAACTACCATTAGAGGTAGACAATCATTTTCCAAATCGTTTTTTATGGTGGTTTCCAAAACCTTGATGTCCATCTTATTGGAAGCATCAGTTGGTATCCATCTAACGGATTTTGTACCCAATCCAAATAAAACTACGGCCTTTTCAATCCAGGTATGCGTTGTTTTGGAACAGTATACCCTTAATTTATTTGATGTATTTTGAATTCCATCTTCCTTAATATTCTGTGGAGCTTTCGCTGTTCTTGCTGCCAAAAACCCAGTGAAATTAGCCATATTACCGCCACTTACCAATATGCCGCCGTATGCTGATGGGACCCCTATAAAATTGCATAGCCATCTAATAGTTTGTTTTTCAATTTCAGTGGCCATTGGGCTTAAAATATGTGCTCCAACATTTGGGTTGACGGATGCCGCCAATAAATCGGCCAATGCTCCAATTGGGGCCGCTGAAGAAGTGATATATCCAAAAAATTTAGGGTGTCCGTTAAGCAAGGAATGGTTGAATAGTAAATCTGTCGTTTTAGACATTAATTCAGCTGCAGGTCTACCATTTTCGGGTAGGGATGAGTTTCCCAATAATTCCTGCAATTGACTTGGACTTTCATTTTGAGTAACAGGTTTTTGATCTATGGAATCTATAAAACTGGAAATATCATCAATTAATTGATATCCTATTTTCCGAAACTCCTCCTTATCCATTTCAATGGATGATTTCCTAATCTTGGTCATAGTGTTATTTTTTACAAATTTTGTACCAGGTCTAAGTTATAAATGGTGCAGGGTAAGGAGACTTTCATGCTGCTCTTTGATTATGTCAAAAATCAACCAATTCTTAATTTCTGAGTAGCAAATCACATACTAATTCAGCTTGTTTCAATTCCGATATTTTCAAATAACTTTTTAGTTTTTACTATATCAGAATTATTTTTTACTTCCATTAAGTCTCTCGACTTTCCGTTTTTCAATTTCAGACTGAACTTTTTACGGCCAAAAACTTGCATCTCGGTCAGTGAGATAATTTCTGATAAGTAAAGTTTTTCAGAGGTTGATTTTTTTAGAATTTGATATATCAACGTGATCATTGATGCCAATGCAATAATTATCCAAATAAACCCCATCCATTCCAATTGCTTTTTGTCCAAAACAAAAACCGGAAAAAGAATAGTATTGATCAGCGTACAAATCAGCATTATTTTTATAAATAAATACTGTGCTTTTAATCCGTCTTTTATTTCAATCGACTTTTCTTTTGCGTTAAATTTTATTGTCATAATTCTATTTTTCAATTTAACCTAGAGGGTATTGATATTATAGTCTTGCAACTGTTATGTTAAAGATAATAAAGAATCTTATCTTAAATAATGTTGTAACCCTTCAATCTGAGCAAGTGGCTGTTTTGGCACGAGCCTGCCTCGCCATTAGGCAAGCGAGACCCTCGCGCCAGCGGGGAACGCTCCGTTGACGACTGCTTGAGACGTCTACTCGATTGTATATAGTTTTATTGTTTTGCCATAAGTTCCTTGGGAAAAG
Organism: Arenibacter sp. F26102; assembly: GCF_023015865.1. Classification (GTDB taxonomy): domain Bacteria; phylum Bacteroidota; class Bacteroidia; order Flavobacteriales; family Flavobacteriaceae; genus Arenibacter. Next base: position 5,089 of record NZ_JALKBC010000024.1, read on the forward strand.
CATCCTCTATCAATCGCAACTGTATTTTATGCTCCATCCAAGCTTTTAATCCAGATAATACGAAGGTAAATCCTTTCGTAGAATCCTTAATTTGGTTTAGTAATTCATCGTCATTTCCTTGGAAGTTATAATTTGTAATAGTCAAGAATGTGAGATTATCATTTACTGAATTAAATTCCCAGACTACAGTTGATTTTTGCATTCCTTCTCCCCATTCAATAAGTATCTTTTGATTTTCTACAATTTCAAGGACATTTATAGGTATAACTAAATTATACATTTCCCATTTCCACTGTAATTTTACACCTTCTTCAAGTTTTCCCGTACTATGGGTAAACCAAAATTTAGTTGTTATATCAGGATTTATAAACGCTTCAAAAACCTCTTTGACCGGCTTGCGTATTCCTAATTCCGATTTGGCAAAGTTGATTGTTTCTTTCATTTCTCTATATTTAATTAGACTTGACAATTGTATATTGTTACAAGTACTGAGCAATCTTGTTCGTGCCGTCCTATTATGGAGCCGCAGGATAGTTCATTAAAATATATTCCAAGGGGGGATTAAAACTTCACTCGGCTAACTAAAGTAATTCTAAAGATAATGAAGAAAAAATAATCGTGATTTAATTTATGATATAGGCCTGCTATTCTGTACATGTGGCTGTTTTGGGACGAGCCTGCCTCGCCGTCAGGAAGGCGCGTCCCTCGCGCCAGCGGGGGGCAGGGGGATGTTTAGAATTTAAAGTTTATGGTTAAAAATTTATGGTTTACAGTTTACTTTTCGGCAAACCACCGAAAAATTGGGCCAGGTATTTTCGAAATTGAAGTAGAGGAGGACAGAAAGACGGTTGACTTTGTGCAGCTGTTATATCGTCAGTTCGATTGAAATGGCGACAGCCATTTTGTATCTAGAAAAGGTAAGATGTAGTTCGTCTACTACTCCATATAATTTTATTTCGTTTCACTGCATAAAACCAATTCCCTAACGGCAGGAAGGCATGTCAGGACCGCCGGCCGGCTCATAGTCACTGTGAGATTCTCAAGCCAGTTGGGTTTTGACTTATGGGCATAGTTGGGAAGCGAAGCCTGTAATTTTTAGCTAATGTCGTTTTCATGACCCAATGTGCGCCCGATATTGCTATTCTTGAACTAATTTTTAATGAGGTATCTCCTCTACTAAAATACTATTGTTTGCCTTGTCAAAGTAGGTACAGGTCATTTCTTCCATAAATACAACCCATTTTTCAATACCTGAATTTGACGCGTCATTGCAAAATGTTGGATAATCCGTTTTACCATCTTGATGCGCTTTTAAGTGGGTTTGAAATTCTTTTCTATTGGATATTTTTGCAATATTTAGGGAAGCGTACTTAGCAGGTGTCCTTATTATGTAGTCATGCACTCCATAATAATCCGTATGTCCGTCCGCTACAAACGTTTCATAATGGGTAACCCCTAATTCTTTAAGGTCTTGAATATAAGTTGGAAAGTCTGCTCCCGATTTTACCTTACTGTGCGCTTTTTTTATCTGATTTGCGGTAAATAATTTTTGTTGATTTTTCATAGTTACTCTATTTTATAGATTACACGTTACCCTAAGGTCAAAACTAGTTGAAATGATATTTTACTATCTCACTGTTTTACATAGTAATTACAATGCAAAGGTTCAACGTCTAAAACAAGTGTAATTGTAAAAAATCGTTTTTTTTATAGGAAGCGTTTAAAATTTTCAGGGGTATCTCCGGTAAATTGTTTAAAATTTTTAATGAAATGGGCTTGGTCAAAGAAATTGTTGTCGTAGCAAATTTTTGCAAGCGAATTGTTAGTGTTAAGACTGTCAAGAACTGTATTAAAGCGTACAATTGATGCGAATCTCTTAGGGCTTGTTCCCACAACTTTTCTAAAACGCTTTTCAAAAGGACTTTGGCTGATAAATAACTTCTGGTTTAGTTCTTTAATTCTGACCGTTCCGTTGCTCTGATAAATGAGCTTAATAGCTTCGTTAATCAATTTGTCCGTTTCAATGGCCTTAAGTTGTGATAACAAAAACTGTTCAACGATTTTGACTCGTTGACTATCGGTTGTGGCTATAGTCAATTTTTCCTCTGCTTCAGTCACATTGTTTTTATTAAAAATATCGTCGAGTGAAAGACTTAGGTTATACAATTCGTTTGCAGGAAAGGAAGTAAAATGTATGAATCCAATTTCGGTAAAATATACTAGAATTGTTCCAATACCTGCGGAGTTTTTAAAGATTCTATACCTATCGGAAATACCTGTTATTCCAGATGAACTGAGTTTGTTTTCTGTATTTCCCTTAACAATGGCAAGTTGTCCTTTGTATTGAAAGCCCATAACCAAACCTGAAGGTGGAAAAACTTTATATTCACTTTCCATTTCATTCTCTGATACAACAAAATATTTGATGTAGGGCCTTAAACTTTCATTCGGAAAATATTTATAGAATCGCATTTCTATTTATGATTGCTTGGCCTGTTATCGGCAGATGAGGATATAGTTACAAAAACATTTATTTCGTTATTATAAATTCAATTTCAATACTGGTCCATTACCTCAAAATACCACGGCGTTGGCGTGAGCCTGCCTACAGGCAAGTAGGCCTGCTTATGGCAGACAGGCATCTTGCTCGTGCCATCTTATTTACGGAACGCGAGGGTAGGTTATGTAAAAAATATGCAAGGGGAATTAAAACTATGCTCAGGCAACTGTTATCCTAAAGATAATGAAGAAAAAGCAATTGGCCTTTAAAAATTTTATAAGCTTTCAATTATGAACAAGTGGCTTTTATGGCACGAGCCTGCCTCGCCGTCAGCCAGGCCAGACCCTAGCGCCAGCTGGGGACGAAGTCATTCATGGCCATTTACCGTTCTAGCCCTTTCTAGTATTAATATTAAATAGATATTTCCAGTTTAGTTCTGGGAAAGCGATGAATTATAGCCCTTGTCCGAAAATGGCGTTTTTTCAGGTGGTAAATTTAGGCTCCCTAAAATTCTGAGTAATTCAACCAATGATTGATTATCAATCAAACTCGTGTCGATTTTTAATTCCCTGGTTTGTGTCTTCAAGGTATAGTCTCCAGCGAATTTTTTGATCCAATTTATGTCATTTAGATTAATTTTCTTGCCAAATCCGTATAGGCCATTTTTTTTGATAGTTCCGTTTTCAATGGTCAAGTATTGGTTGGTCACATCATGTAAATAGTGTCCGATATATAAAATTCCGATTATGGAATATCCGTAATTACTCCAACCTAATCCAACACCAAAGATTAAAATTGCAATCCCAAGAACAATCCAAACTAAACCAAGTATGAGGTGAGCGTAAAGTCTTTTTTTCTTAAATTTTATTTTCATTCCCTAATAGATTTTTGCCGACGTTTGGTTTAAGTTTGGTCGCGGATTTACGCTCGGTTATCCATCAGAAAAGAACGGATAATTGGTCATGAATCTTAGCTAGGCATACCACCAAACCCGCTATTAAATTTACATAATGTTTTGGCAAGTCATTTTGTTAAATCTTTTGATGTCGCCAATGCTATAACTCTACCACTAGTACCTACGGCATTGTAAAAGTGGTATACAACTCCATTCCATTTTATTACCCATGGTTTATGGGCATACTTTTTATCATACTCTTCTGAAGAGGCCAACAAGTCTTCTCCTTCCCAATCTGTCCAATTTATTAAATCGTAAGAGCAGGCAAACCTTTCAAAAGCTCCGGGTTTCCAGAATGCTCCAAAATAGAACATTACGTAAATATCACCGATTTTCGCAATCTGTGCATCACCACAAATGCCTTTTCCTCTGGTAATAACAGGATTTTCCCCATACCGTTTCCAAGTATGCATGTCGTCAGATACTGCCATTGCAATGCTTTCATAATTAGCAGTATCCCCCTTGGCATTATAATACATAACAAATGGATGCCCCGTATGCTTGCTGCTATCACGAATGACCAAACTCTTGTAGATAGTTTTGTTCTCAAACCAGCGAACATCTTTATCTTCTGGCGACAAAAGAGGAGAATTATTTGTATTCCATTCATTAGCTTCTGTTATTGTGGAGGAATTTGACAATCCAATTTTTAATGTGCCCGATTCGTATCCGGCTGTGTTTCCACCCAAGTAGGTCATCCAGTATTTGTCTTGATAATTTTCTACGGAATAATCACCACCCCAATCGGTATTAATAAGGGATACGTATCCCGCTTTTTGGTTGGCATCCCATGTATTTTCTGTAAACGATAATATTTTTCCTTTCGATTCCCAATTGAGCAAATCATCACTTTCAGATAACCAAGTTTCATACCCTTGACCATCAAAAACAATGTAGGTCATATACCAAATATTGTTTTTGTGAAAGATAGTTGGACTGTCAACCATTTTTGTGGTATCAGGATGTTGAACAACAACACCATATTTAAACGGAGTTTGAATCTCATTGAAAATTTCCTCCATTACTTCTTGAGGCACCGACTTATTCAAAGTAGTCTCTTTCTGATTACAACCAAAAAGTAATATTACTGTTGCAGTTGCTAGTAATAAATTCTTCTTCATTCTAAATATATTTATTCTCTTAATGTGGATTTGCCATAACACTTGAGTCTAGTTACAAGTACCTCTATTCCTTTTTTTAATACAATAAATCCTGATGTCAACAGGCCTTTTTCAATGTCTGCCCTTTAGCTCGGAATACACCTTCTTCATGACTTCAGTTTTGCCTTCGTCTTCTGCTATGGAATGGGTGGTAAACATCATTACTCCACTGGATTTACCCGATAATCCACCTCTAAGTACGGTTTCAAACTGTTCTGTGGTAATAATTCCTGGGTCGTTATGGGCCTGAACAATAGGCCATATTTTGGGGAAAGTGCCTTTTTGGATATCCAATTCATTGCTAAACCATTGTATGTTTTCTTGGACCCACTGGGGATCCCTGCCCATTCTTTTATGATATACCATGGGGGAAAATACATCTATGGTCTCTTTTAATAGGTTGTAGTCCAACCCAAGAATACGTTGGCGTGCTCCATTGAATTCTTCATCGTTCCATGGGCAGTGATATAGTCCCAGGAGTGTCCCGGGTTTTATTTCCTCTATAATGCTCTTTATTTCAAAGGTCCAGTCGTATATAACCTTACAGCGCCAGTTGCGCCATGCCGTGTCTTGGTTGTTCAATATCCATTTTGCTTTCTGGGCGGTACTCCCTTCAGGTATTTCTACTTTTGAATCCTTTGAGAATTTATCAAGGCAATGATTGCAAAAACAGGTTTCTGGCAAGATGGGTTCGGGGTCTTCAAACTGGGCATGCCAATGTACATAGTCCATCCAAATGCCGTCCAGGTCTAACTCCAGGAGTAAATCCCGTAGTTGGTCAAATCGGTACTTTCTAAACCCAGGTTCTGTTGGGCATACGCCCATAAACCAAGTGGCCGCCTGCACCTTTTCTCCCAGGTCATTTATGGCCCATGCTTCCGGATGAGTTTCTACATAATTCTTACCGTTGAGTGTGACAAATTCTGCATATATCTTGGATCCTTCGGACCTAGCCCTGTTGATCATATCTTCGTTGATCGATCCACTGTGGACAAATATGGCATTTACACCCAGCTCGTTTAATTCATAACCATTATCCCACAAGGGTTTGGGATTGCCATAAATACCTCGGATCTCAATCGAGTCCGCAGAGTCCTGTCCGCACGACATAAAACCAAGAACGGTAAAAAGTAATATGTACGGAAAATGGAATTTTAGGTGTGTATTCATCCCTAGCCACTTAAAGTCTACTATTATTATTTGGAAAGGGCCAATATTTTCTCCCAAACACTTTCACTCACCGGCATTCCTTCCTTTAAATTCTCGGCGGTGGTGAGGGCACTTCTTTCGCCGGGATAGTAAATTTTGTCTCCTGCTTTCATAGGCTCCACATCATGGGTATAGTCTATAATTTCATCAATGAGTTTATCTTGCAATTCTTGGTCGTGGAATACCTCGGGGTCTATGCACAAAAACACCTGTGAAATACCCGTTTCAAATTTCTTTAAACCAATTTTATAGGTAGAGTTTCCTGCCGCCAAAAGGGTGGCCAGCATATCCAGAACAATGGAAAGCGCAGAACCTTTCCAATAACCGACGGGTAGGCCACGTTCTTTTATGGTAATTTTTTCAGGGTCATTGGAAAGTTGATCATTTTCGTCCCAACCCCCAGGGAAGGGCAACTTTTTTCCACGCAGTTTATAGTCGTTGATCTTTCCAAAAGCAAATTGGGAAAGGGCCATATCCAATATTATATGGCCTTCCTTTCTGGGTATGGAAACAATGAAAGGGTTATTGCCTATTCGGCTGTCCTTAGCGCCCCATGGCGGCATATTGGGTTGTGTATTGGTAAATAGAATTGAAATGCAACCTGCATCGGCCGCTATTTTTCCATACGTCCCACCTCGCATCCAGTGGTTGTTATTACGCAAGGCCACCAATCCCATTCCATTGAGTTTGGCCAATTCTACAGCTCTATTGATACACTTGGTGGCATTGATAATACCTGGGCCATAATTACCATCCCATCGTTCTATGCTTCCAAAAGATTCCACTTTTTCAGCCTCGGCATCTATCTTTACGGAACCGTTTTCCACATATTCCAAAAAAAGGGGAACGCGATTAATTCCATGTGAATTTACACCGGCCAAGGTACTTTCAGTATAGGTTCTAGCCAATAATTTGGCCTTTTCAGTAGTGAATTTATATTTTACAAAAAGTTTGTAAAGTACATCCTGCATTTGTTGGGACGAAATCTGCATTGTTTTTTTCATTTAAGATTGGTTATTGATTTGTATAGGGGTTTGATTTCTGAGCTGAATATTATTCATAATGGGACGCTTCCCGATTAAATGTACGAAAACTTTTTATTGGAATTAATTTGTTGGATCAAGGTTCGTAGAATACCCTTTGTTAATTAAATAATTTTAAGGCTCCAATACTGGTTTTGTTCTACAAATAATCGACTGTAAATTAAAAAGGCTCTTGATTAATATTTTTTTGGCTGCTACAGTGGGTGTTGTTCCCCACTGATTGAAAATAGAGGATCCCCATCACTTCCCGCGGATGTCCGAATAATTCTTATAAGTATCCCAGGTGTTTATTTTATGGAATTCTAAATGGGTATTATTGTTTGTACATTTTTCCTTCCCTAACTACTTCCTTACCATTAACGGTCATAGTAGATTTATAGGTAAAGGAATTCCCCTCTATTTTTATTACTTCCATCAAAATACCATTAATTTGATTAATATATTTTTGGACCGCCGTAAGTTCTGATTTGGATTCGTCATAGGTTAGGCGAAAAGTACAGTCATTTATCCATTCAATTTTGGAAAATTCAATTTTAGGATCCGTCGTGCCCTGCTCGTCTCCCGAAATTTTTTCCTTATACCCCGTTTGGTAATTCCCTTCCCTGACCAATCTCCATGTTACAGGGGCGGCCCCTCTGGTGTGGACCAAAAAGGTTCCATTTGCAAAGTCTGTACAGTCCAGTTCCTGTGCGCCAGCGAATATTCCGGATAAGCATAAAATACATAGTAGGGTTTTCTTCATAAGAGGCGCAAAGATGTAACTTATTACAGTATTTGCAAATCCATTTCAGATTTAATACATGGTATTCGGGTTGGCAGCCTTCTTTGGTATTTGCTGTATGGCATCCCAGTGTTCACAGATTTTACCATTTTCATCAAACCTAAAAAAATCCATGGTAACATATTGGTCATTATCCGGCCAAATTTGATGGGTGTGCAATGCCACTAAGTCCCCCTCTGCAATACAGCGAACAAATTCAATGGATTTATTTGGATATTCTTTTTGCATCCTTTCAAAGTAGTCGATAAAACCATGGGTTCCATCCTCTACATGTGGATTGTGTTGAATGTATTCTTTGCCCACATATTTTTCAATCGCAATTCTGGGATTGCCTTCATATGCGGTCCTGTAAAAGGCTATGGCATTGTTCTTAATTTTTTCCAAGTCCATAAGATTCTTTTGAAGATAAAATTATAGATTCATAATCACCTATCTAAAATAGGAGAGTGGATATCAATAGATTTAAAGATAACCTAACAGGTTTAGGGTTTGGTTAATTTTGCTTTGCTACTATTATTAAAAGGGATAACAAGCTGCCATTTTTTACCCTTTGAGGACACATCAACGGTAATTTCATGCTCATTTTCCGATTTGATTTTCGCCTTTACTTTCGGCATTTTCTTTTCAGATGGAAAAAGTAACCACACCAAAGTGGCATCGGTGCCAATCTCGGTAGTATACGAACTGGTAATATTTGGCCCATAGATATTGTATTCAGGACTATACCAGCCTTGGATATCAGGATTTTCCTGGCCTTTGATAAATTTTGGATTAATTTTTTGCCTACCTACAGGGATAATTGCGAGATTTCCTTTTTCATTGGTGGTCTTTACAATCCACCTTTCTTTTTCTACCTTATTATCAGGATGCCAATGCCAAAGGGCTTCAATGGTGCGTGGTCTGTCCGTTTCAACCCTGTCTACCACCACCCAAAATTCGTTACGAACATAGAACATTGCCCTAGTATGTTTGGCCTTTCCGGTTATATCGATAAATTGATCATAGGAATTTGAGGCATAATCAAACCCTTCCGTTATTTTAAAGTGACTATCCGCTAAGGGTTCTTGGGTATGGGTAGGGCCGTTGGTTTGTCCTTTACCATCTATTAAAATCAAGTTATGCCCCGCACTGCCCTTGGCATAAGGACGAAATTTTTCAGCAACTTCCCCGGTATAGGCAAATCTTCCAGAATCTACCAAGAAATCCTTGCCGTAGGCCGAAACGGAAAGGTGCAATTTGTCATTGTGTTGATGGCCACTGCCCCAGGGCCCCATATCAAAAAAGGACCATTGTGCGCTACCATCAAATCCACTTCTGGAAACAAAATGTCCTGCCCAAGGATAGAAATAAGAGGGACCATCCGCAGGTTTACGACCAGATTGGCCATTGGTAGCAATATATTCCCAATCTGGATAATTGTACTTTTTAGCTCCTTTTAAGATGAAGTCACGGTCACTACCCCTGTCACCGTCATTGTTCAGCAATCGAAAACCACTAGGTCTCACCATATGGGAAATATAGCCGTACATGTTCTCTATGGTGCTATTGTAGAAGTCGGGCAAAGTCTTGTTGGCTTTGTCACAGATGTCTTTGAAAAGTTCAAAATTAATTAAGGAAACGTTGTGGTAATGCGAACTGAGTTCAGTTTGTACACCATCCGGATATACCTGATCTCTCATGCTATCGGACATAGTTTTAATGGCATAGTCCAGCCATTTCCCAGAAGTTTCGTATTCTGGAAAATAGGCGGCCACAGTTGCCAAAGCCGATATTTCCATGGTCAGCCAATTATTGCCAGCGTGAAAATTTCTGTTGTAATGGGCATGATCTGGTAAACTGCTGAGCAAAAGTAATTGTGTGGCAGGGGAAATATAATCGCTGTTTATAAGTCCGTAAAATATTTTGGTCCAAACTTTGGCTCTGGCCGCAACCTCTAAGCCTCGCCATACAGAGGTGCCGCTTTTAACCGCAGGGTAGGGCATGCTCTTGATTATAAAATCCCTTAAGAACAAGTCTATATATTGGGCATATTTGGGGTTTCCAGTTTCCAAATAAGTATTGAATATTTGCCTTAACTGACTATGCCTATTGGAAAGCCAAGCCCATTCCTTATCATTATTGGGGCCTTTGTAGTACCAGTCGCGATGCCCATCTGATAGGTAGGGCACTTTTCCCCGTACATTTTGTACCTCAAAAACATTGGTCAGAATGGTATCGGCAGCGGCTACTTCCCGCATCGTTTTTGTTGGAATTTCTTTGCGTAGATCGGAGGCCATCGTTCCATTTTTATAATAGGCCAATAATTCGTTGCATGCCTCTACGACATTACCATTACTGTATGCCAATTTCACCCTTTCCATTCCCGTATAATCTAAATTGAATTGATTCAGCATATTTTCTATTGTCTCGGGATAGGAGGTGATAAGGTCTTCTACAGTAGTTATGCTTTTCCAATTTTGCTGGGCCGTCAGCTGCATTGTGAAGCAAAAAAATAGGATAATTAGTGATAATGGTTTGATGGATTTTAGCATACTTTTATTTTTGAATAAATCTGTTTACGGTAATTTTTCTCCCGGGATCTACTTGGGTACTCCAGATAACTAGTTTCCCCTTACTATCTACTTGCAAGCCCACGGCCGCATTAAAATCGACCCCTTTCTTACAATTAAAGGTTTTGGCATCCACTTTCTCCATGATGGGTTTAAAGGACCCCAGCTTGCTAACAAGGATTAAATCGGCCTGTCCAGCAAGATCTTTTTTGTGAAAACCAATGGCATAAATGGCAGAGCCATCCTTAATAAGGTTAATGGATTGGTAGCTTCCCCAGTCTGTTGGTGCGGTATAGCTATACAGGAATTCATGTTCCCCTTTTTTAGGGTCAATTTGGTAGAAGTCCCAGTTTCGGGAGTCCCAATTTGCTACTATTGCCAAATAATTACTATCCAAGGCCAATAGCCCTGTTGCTCCTGCAGTTTTCTGTTTGGATTGGCCGTCGCGTTCAATAATAATATTAGGTTGGCTCCTATAAAGGGCATTGTTCCTATAATTGTAGAGGCAGACCTTGGATGTGGTTTTAAGGATGTTGTCTTCTATGCCAACAACCATAAACGGTTCACTCACTTGAATACCCCCAGCGTGCCGATAAGGATCGGTCATTAGTGTAATTAGTTTATCCGTTTTTCGCTTTTTAAGGTTTATTTGTAAAACGTAGGCTTTGGTAAGTGAACTACCAGAGATAAGAAGCTTTTCCGTGCCCTTCTTTTCTATAAGTTGAACCCCCTGAAAATGGCCACTTTCACTTGGGACCTTTATTTTATTGTTGATCAGGATTACTTCTGGTTCGGAATTTAAGGCTTTAAAGGCTTTGGGCACATTTGCTACGGATTGACTAAAACCGGAACTAGTGGCTAGCCATATGTGGACTATAAGAAATAGTATTTTAAATGTATGTTGTTGACCCATGGAGATCATATTTTAGATAAAGTTGACCACGAAAAGCTTATGGAAATCAGGGCCAAATTACAATGCAATACAGATAGATTTATTCCTTTTGCCACATCCCATAGCATTCATCCCATTTTTGTATTGTAAATATGGTATATTTTTATTGTTTAAACGATTAAATACATATATTGAAATCAAATTTTTGTTGATTTCTCCTTAAAATTAGACTTATGCCTAAAAAATTCAATTGCCAATTTACTAATATTAGAATAATTCTAGTATTCATAATCTGTCCGTTCTCCAGTTTTTCCCAAACCGATTATTCGGTAATGGACTATTGGAACTATTATTCCGACGCAGAAAATCAACTTTATAAACAACAAAGTGAAATTTCATTTGAAACTCTAGCCAAAAGAAAAGAGTCCATTACAAAGCTACAGACACAATCAGATTGGGAAGGGAGACAACAATGGGTCAAAGAAAAGCTACAGGAGTCACTAGGGGATTTTCCAGCAAAAACACCTTTGAATCCTAAAATTACCGAAAGGATAAAAAAGGATGGTTATAGTATAGAAAAGTTATATTTTGAATCCATACCTGGCGTAAAGGTAACAGCTGCTTTTTTTATCCCACAGGGCAAAAGGAAGAACCTACCTACAATAATATATTGCAGTGGTCATAGCGATTTGGCATTTAGAAGTGATGTCTATCAACATGTGATTCTCAATTTGGTTAAAAAGGGCTTTGCAGTACTTGCTTTTGACCCATACGGGCAAGGTGAAAGGTTACAGTATTTTGACCAAAACCTGGGCAAGTCACGGTTTGGACCAACACAAGAGCATTCCTATCCGGGGGCACAATTGTTTATCAACGGGGAATCTACCGCCAAATATATGATTTGGGATGGGATTAGGGCGGTGGATTATTTACTTACCCGCAAGGAAGTGGACCCTAACCGTATTGGCATTACCGGTAGGTCTGGAGGGGGAACCCAGTCTTCCCACATTGCTGCATTTGATGGTCGTATTAAAGCTTCGGCACCGGAATGTTATATCACGAGCATGGAATATCAGTTAAAATCGGGAGGGCCACAGGATGCAGAGCAGAATTTTCCCAGGGGTATTCAACTTGGTTTGGACCATGCAGATCTTTTGGAGGTAAGGGCTCCCAAACCAACTTTGATGATTACCACAACACGTGACATATTTAGTATTCAGGGGGCACGGGATACCTATCAGGAAACGAAATTGGCGTACAAAGCTTTTGGCATAGAAGAAAATATGATGATGGTGGAGGACAATGCGGGGCATCAATCTACCCTAAAAAATAGAGAAGCCATGTATGCATTTTTTCAGAAGCATTTGGATAATCCGGGAGATTCCAAGGATGGGGAAGTGGTTATTTTTCCGGTAGAAGAATTGTATGTTACGCCAACCGGTCAACTTTCAACTTCGGTAGGGAGCAAATTTTTGATCGACGTGAATAGCGATCTAACCAAGAAAAATATGGAATTATTGAATGAGGGCAGGCAGAATATGGACCAACATTTAATCGATTTAAAACATAAAGTACCAGCAATTTCGGGTTATACAGAAAATGCCAAGAAAGCAAAATTGATATTTTCCGGACAAACAGATTTTGAAACTTATTTTCTAAATAAATATCTGATAGAGCAAGAAGGGGATAAAATAATTCCCTTTGTAGCCTTCGTGCCCAAACAACCCATGAGTGGCTCCGCACTTTATTTGGATAATATAAAGGATAAGGAGTTGGACGAAGCTTATGCCATTCCAATAAAATTGGTCAAAAATGGTGTTACCGTAATTGTCCCTGATATGCCTGGCTACGGTGAATTGGGGCCAGGGTATTTAAAAGGTGATGCTTATTTTGAGGACACCTCTTACAATCAGTGGTTTGCAGGTATTTTAAATGGAAAAAGTACGATTGCCATACATGTTGAAGCAATAGAAACGCTGCTGGAAGTTTGCAAATCAAATTTGAAATTGGACGATAAAGAATTTGTGGGAATATCTAAAGGGGGCTTTAATTCCAGTCTATTGCATGCTGTTGCCTTAGGGGTAGATTTTAAAAGTATGCTGTTTTTTAAACCAATGCTTTCGTTCCAATCCATTGTTTCCAACAAAGACTATAACCCTGCTAGTATCCCTTTTACAGTAGCCGGGGCTTTACCACATTACGACCTACCAGACTTGTCGGCAGCCTTTGCCCCAAGAAAATTAATGCTGCTTCAGCCGACGGATGGCGATGCCATTGATTCTAAGCACTTGCAGTCATTTGATTTTGTAAAGGAACATTATAAATCCGTGAACAAGGCCAATAACTTTTCTGTGGAAAAAATCTCTTCCGAAAGGGAAGCAATGGATGCCTTGGATAAATTTATATCCGACCTGTAACGGTTTACCCATATCATAATCAACAGTATCATGAAAATAAATTTATTTCTTACACTAGGAATTTTGGGCCTAGTAAGCCATAAAGAAAACCAGCTTATGATTCAACTGAAGGTGGGTTAAAAAGCCATAATAGTTAAAAATTACAAGCGTACCTATGGTAAAAGTCGCGACACAATATATGGCAGGGATAAACCAATTTATAGCTGTGCCTGCGGCTGATTTTGAAGTCGCGGGTCTTTGGATTTAATAGTGACAGGCCTATTTTCCAAAACTTCGGCAATTCTCTCCAAGGTCTCAATTTCAAGTCGCTCCATAGCCTCTTCCGTGTAAAAAGTCAAATGTGGCAAAAGCATTACATTGTCCATTTTATATAGGCTCTTTAAAGGATGATTGGAATTATTCAAGGGTTCCAAGCTGTAGACATCAAGACCGGCCCCGGCAATTTGTTTTTTTTCCAAGGCATTCAAAAGGGCCATTTCATCAATCAGGGCCCCTCTGGCGGTATTAATAATAATGGCGGTTTTCTTCATTGCCAAAAATTCCTTTGCCCCAATAAGATGTTTGGTTTCCTTATTTAAAACAGCATGAAGGGAAATAAAATCGCACTCCTTGATCATTTCCAGAAGATTGTCATATTTTTCTATCCCGCGTTGCCCCAATTCCTCTCGAGATTTACTAGGGTCATATCCAATAACTCTTACCCTAAAACCCAGACCCGCCATCCTTGCCATACTGCTTCCAATTTTACCGCAACCAATTATGCCCAGCGTTTTTTCGGCAATATCAAGTCCCAACCATTCTTTACTTGGCCATATCCAAGCATTGCTGTTCATTTGTTTTTGTAGAATGGGCAACTTTTTGGCTAGGGCAATTAGCATGGCAAAGGCACCCTCTGCAACGGTCTCTTCAGCGTATTCAGGAATATTGACCACCACAATACCCCGTTCTTTTGCAGCAGGGATATCTATGGCATCTATTCCTACTCCGTATTTAACCATTGCTTTGAGTTTATGGGCCGAAGCAATGATTTTTTTGGTAATAGGGGTGTAGCACATTAATAGAATATCACAATCCTTTACTTCTTTGGCAAGTATTGCTTCGGATACCCCATCGGGCAATAAAACTAAATTATGTCCTTGTTCCCTTAGAGTTTTGTCTACGAGTGGAGTTTCCAACTCCATATCAGTCCTTACTATCTTCATATTTTGGTACAATCGGCAATGTTTGGTTTCCTTAATTGGCAAATTAAAGGTTTAAACAAATATAGCAGAAATGCACTAGGAATTAAATGTAGTATTCCGAGGATTGTTTTATTTCTTTCAATACGAATGTACTGTTAAGAACTCCAATATTTTCAATTTTGGAGAGCTTGGTCTTAACAAAATCATGGTATTCCTCAAGACTTTTGGTATGGATTTTTAAGATAAAATCTACCTGCCCAGCCAAATGGTAACATTCCTGCACTTCTTCCAAATGCTGTACCTGTGCCTCAAATTTCTCTATGAAGGCTTCATTGTGGTATCTCATGGATACCTGGCAGATGACAGTTATAGATCGGTCTATTTGCCTCTTATCCAAAATGGCCACATACTTTTTAATGACCCCTTGTTTTTCCAATCGTCGCACTCTTTCGTAAACAGGGGAGGGGGTAAGATTAAGAATGGCAGCAATTTCCTTCGCTGTTTTTTTTGAATCTTTTTGTAAAATCCTTAGAATGGTAATATCAGTTTGATCAAGTTGTTCCATAAGTATCCAAAAAATTACTTTAAAATAGTTTATTTTTTATTGATAAAAGTAAAATAAGCTTTAAAAGTAATATAATAAAGGTATAATTACTTAATTGTGTGGATAATTTACTTGATTGACTCGTTATTTGTAATTTTGATAGTAATTAACACTTTTGTTAATTTAGTAAAAACAGTACATTATGAAAGCAAAAGTTCTAGTAATCGGCGCCAATGGACAATTGGGAACTGTACTTGTAAAAGAGTTGCAACATCATCATGGTTTGGCCAATGTGGTAGCTACCGATATTAAGAAAACCCACAATTTTAATGGAACCTTTGAGGTCTTGGATGCTACGAATAGAATACATTTGACCGACGTGGTTACTAAATATAAAATCACCCAAATTTATCATTTGGCGGCAATTTTGTCTGCCAAGGGAGAAGAAAATCCGTTGGCAACCTGGGATCTTAATATGAGGATGTTTTTTAATGTATTGGAGGTAGCTAGAATCCATGAGTTGGACAAGGTGTTCTTTCCAAGTTCCATTGCCGTATTTGGAGAGGATGCCCCTTGGGTTAATACTCCCAACAACGCATTTCTAAATCCTGCAACAGTATATGGGATGAGCAAGGCGGCAGGAGAAAACTGGGCACAATATTATTTTTTAAGATATGGTTTGGATGTAAGATCTCTTCGATACCCGGGGGTTATAGGTTACCAATCCTTGCCTGGTGGTGGTACAACAGATTATGCGGTGGAAATTTTCCACAAGGCGGTCTTGGAAGAAGAATTTGTTTGTTTCCTCAATGAAGATACTACCCTGCCCATGATCTTCATGGATGACGCCATAAGGGCAACTATGGAATTAATGGAGGCGCCTAAAAAGAACATTAAAATAAGAACGGCCTATAATCTTGCCGGCAGTAGTTTTTCTCCAGAGGATATTGTAACGGAAATCCATAATTACTATCCAGAGTTTAAGGTAAAATATGAGCCCGATTTTAGGCAAGGCATTGCTGCCCGATGGCCGAAATCTATAAATGACGTCGAGGCAACTTTGGATTGGGGATGGAAGCCGGAATACGATCTGGAAAAAATTGTACGCACCATGATCGAAAAACTAAAAGAACAGTACATACCTCACGAATAGATTCATTAGGGCTATTTAAAAAAAACAGAATGCCTTGACCAAGTTTGGGCAGTAAAAAGAAATAAAAGACATGTATTCAACAGTAAAAAACGCATTACAGGAAGAGCTTAAAGCCATTAAGGCCGAGGGACTTTATAAGGAGGAAAGAATAATTACGACTCCGCAAGGGGCGGAGATCAAAACCACCAATACCAAGGAAGTCCTAAATTTTTGTGCCAACAACTATTTGGGTCTATCCGCGCATCCAGACGTTATAAAAGCTGGCAAAGACGCTATTGACTCCCATGGTTTTGGATTATCGTCAGTTCGTTTTATATGCGGGACCCAGGATATACATAAGGAATTGGAGCGCAAGACCGCCGAGTTTTTAGGTATGGAAGATTGTATACTTTATGCGGCTGCATTTGATGCCAACGGTGGACTCTTTGAACCAATTCTAGGTGCCGAGGACGCGATAATTTCAGATGCGCTTAACCATGCCTCTATAATAGATGGTATACGATTGTGCAAGGCCAAGCGATTTAGATATGAGCATAATTCCATGCCGGACCTCGAGGAACAATTGAAAGCAGCAGAAGGTTCACGAAGAAAATTAATTGTAACCGATGGTTCTTTTTCAATGGACGGAACCATTGCACAATTGGATAAAATCTGTGATTTGGCCGACAAATATGATGCCCTGGTCATGGTAGATGAATGTCATTCTACTGGTTTTTTAGGAGCTACTGGGCGTGGTGCGCATGAATATAGAAATGTAATGGGAAGGATTGATATCATCACCGGAACTTATGGCAAGGCCCTAGGGGGTGCTTCTGGAGGCTTTACGGCGGCGAGAAAGGAAATTGTGGATATGTTAAGACAGCGTTCCAGACCCTATTTGTTTTCCAACACCTTGGCACCATCCATTGTTGGGGCGTCCATAAAAGTATTGGATCTTCTATCTTCCTCAACTGCGCTTCGGGACAAGTTGGAGGCCAATACTAAATATTTTCGAACAGCTATGACCGAAGCGGGTTTTGATATAGTACCTGGAGATCACCCTATTGTTCCGGTAATGCTCTATGAGGCACCTTTGGCCCAAGAATTCGCGGCCAAATTGTTGGAGGAGGGAATTTATGTGATCGGTTTTTTCTACCCTGTAGTTCCAAAAGGCAAAGCCAGAATTAGGGTGCAGTTGTCCGCGGCCCATGAGCAGAAGCATTTGGAGAAGGCGGTAGCAGCTTTTACCAAAGTAGGGAAGGGGCTAAAGGTAATTTAGTACCTACGGCTTAAATAATTGGAAAAGGTAATTACAGTCCATACTATTTATTATTGGGTTTGTGCAATCATTGGTGTTGGCAGTGTTGGGATTAATCGCCCAGTATTTTGGTTTCAAATCCATCAATACTTGAAGTGTTTTTATTTTCCCAATACGTTTCAATTCCAGCAGTTCCCTGTTTTTGGGACCACGAGTTCAAAGCATTTCTTTCCCCTTTATAGTCCATAAAGGGAACTGCAAAGCCACAGGAGGTCTGTACCAAATCGATATCCATTTCAATAATCTGTCGTGAACCAGTATTTTCGGGGAATAGTTTAATAAAATTATGGAATTCCATATCTCTTTTATGGTAGATTTTTGCCTGTCCATAAATCCTTAGTATCACTGGCTTTCCTTCAAATGCACAGAACATGATGGTCATTCTGTTGTTCTTCAATACATGTGCTGCCGATTCATTGCCACTGCCGGTTAGATTTAGCCATACAATTTTATTTTTGTCAAGGATTCTAAATGAATCGGTTCCTTTTGGCGATATATTTACCCTGCCCTCAGAAGCTGCTGTGCCAACAAAAAATATCTTTTGCTTCTCAATGAATTCTTTCAAATCAACTGTAATCGAATCTAGTTTTTTTCCCATGTTTAGAAATTAGGAACAATGGTAATACCGAGGGTTCTAGTGTGAGACAATATGTTAAGTAACGTGCGCTAGTACGATTTTTAATCGTTAACGACCAATTTTAGGCGAGGTTGTCCTGTCGAGCCTGCCTTCCGCAGGCAGGCGCATCGAATCCCTAAGGTGGTTATCGGGATAGGCCTTAAATTAAAGATATAATTGTCTCAACCTCTCGACTGCGAAGGAGGAGACAAAAATTAATCCATTATCACCTATGTGCGTTTCGTTCCATATCGAACTCACGCTAATCAAATGAAACCCATGAATTGGGCAAGCATAAATTTACAAAACTTTTACTAGTGCACGGAACCTATAGTTTCAATTTGAATTGGGTTCCTGTAAAAAGTGTTGTATACAAATGCAATTAGATTTTGAGTTTGGGGCCTTTGTTGGAATCGTAAATTTTCATTAAATGATAAACATGTATTATACAAAATACTACTCCGGCAACCACAAGGGGTACCGAATTTAACATAGCGCCATAAATGATATAGAAAAAACTTGAAATCAAATGCCAAAGACGGAATTTGTTCATGTCTTTTTTAGTAATAGCAAAGAAGCCTGTAAGGATTGCTATATAGCCAATAGTCTCAATAACTAGGTTCGTCATTTTTTAAATTGTTTAATGTTCTTTCTTTGTAATCGCTTTGGTTCACTTTTTCTTCTATTTTTAAAAATTCCTCTAAAAAATTGGGACTGTCTGCAAGTAGATCCATAACGGTCTGTCTTCCTGCCGTCCAGTATTTCTCAAAAACCGGTAATTGCTTATGGGCTTTTTCCGTAAGAGTTAATATCTGCTTTCTTTTATCCTTGGTATCGGTCCTGGTCTCTACATGTCCGTTTTTTTTCATTTTATTAATGATTTTTACCACGGCCGGATGTGAGAATTGTAATGTTTCCGATATTTCGGTTATGGTCATGGTCTCGTTTTCCTGCAAGAGAATAAAGATCAAGTTCCAATTTGGTTCAATATCCAGCCCTTCCGATTTATATAATTCCTTGGTGCTATAGAGTAGGGAATCACTTAAACGCTTAAGCCTACTGGTTAGTCCAACAAATTCCATTTCCGTTAAAAAGTCGTTCATGATATTTTAATTAAGTAACTGGTTACGAAAATGTATATTATTTTCCGTAACTGGTTACATAGTTTAAACTTTTTTGTAAAAAATAATTTCTTATTTGATTCGTCCGGTAGCAAATAATAGATAATTTAACCGGTTGAATATTTACCTAGGATTGATTAACTTTCAAAAAAATAATAAAAAACCATCCATGTTTAAAAAAACTACACTAGCCGTATTGTCGATTGCTTCCTCCTTGGGATTATCATCAACCTTATTGGCACAAAACAACCAACACTCGCAAGATCATACACATCATACACATGAAAATAATGATATGGCCCATCATCATGAGCATGGCCCAATGGCCTCGGATGAAATGCCTAAGCAAGCAAAACTGGTCACAGGCCAGGGCGATTATATATTTTCATGGGATCAGGAATTAACTGCTGCTTTTCCAGAAGATGCCCATGAATTTGAACCAGGAATGCATGGAGGTTTCAATGAAGATCCAGAAACAGGAATCGTATATACTGGAATTCCCGGGTATGGCCTGTGTTCCATCAGCCAAGATCTAACAAAGTGGTCCACCTTGGGAACCGATCAGCGCTTGAAGGACAATATTCATGGTATTGTTTTCTTTGTTCATAAAGGCAAAAAATATTTGGCAGTGGCACAAGAGGGCAAAAGGGTACTTGTATTGACATTGGATGGTAATATTGTGAGTGAAATTTCGAAGCCCACGGGCACCGAGTTCAAATTTGCCCCTGCCAATGAGTTCTTTGCATCCAAGGACAGCAATTTTGGGGTAACCGATGTAACTTATTTAAATGGTACGCTATATGTGGCCCATGGTTATTCCAAAGGAGATTTTGTAATGACTATTAAGGAAAAAGGTGGTGAATGGAGCTGGGCCAAGCTTGCGTGGGGTGGAAAGGGAGACAATCCTGGTCAGTTTCAGACTGCACATGGGATATATGCCCATGAAAAACATATCCTTGTAGCCAATAGGGCTGCAGGACAGGTAGTGAAATTTACTAAGAAAGGAAAGTTTGTGGAAATTTTTAATGATATTCCAGAAAGTAGTCTCATATGTAATGTCTCCTACAAAGATGAACATTACTTCCTAAATGCTTTGCAGGCTATTGGAGAACAGAAATCAGCTCCGCTATATGTTCATACAGGGGAGAAGTTGGTATCCACAGTAATTCCTGGAGATTTGGATATCCCTGTCTTGACCAATATTCACCAGGTTTGGCCACACTTTGTCACCAAAAATGGATCAAAACAATTGTATTTGCTTGTCCATGGTTGGAACAAAGGCAAATTTGCTGTCCTTAAAATGGAAAAATAGGAATTAAGGCCTCCCTGAAAAGGAGGCCTTTTTTTAGATTATTTGATAGGGGTCAAAACAATATTGCGATAAGCTACATTACCATGGTCTCCTTGCAAATAGATAGGCCCTGGACTTAAAACATCGGAAGACAGGGCACCACCTGTGGGGCCCCAAACGGGTTGATTGTCGATTATTTTCTTGCCGTTAAAGATTACTGTTACATGTCGGTCTACCAAGGTGATATCAAATGACTGCCATTCACCCGCGGGTTTTTCAGCAGCCATACTTGGTGTGATGCGACTATACAGGGCTCCCATATTATGGGAATCCAATTCCTTTCCGTACGAATCCACTACCTGAATTTCATAGAGTCCACGTAAGTAGACCCCACTATTGTTTCCTTCGGGTACATTGACTTCAAGCTTTAGGTTGAAATCATTAAATTCCTGTAGGGTGCGAATGTTTCCATAGGAAATATGTTCGCCATCTTCTGGTTGAACTGGATCGTTCATCAGCGTGCCATCTACGACCTTAAATCCATTGGCCTTTTCAAGATCGATCATTTTCCAGCCGCTTAAGTCCTTTCCATTGAACAATATGATAGGTTTGTCAAATTTCACCTTGGACAGGTCCGGCGTATTGGGCATGGGCGGCATACGCTTTCCAGTAAAATTTTTGACGGACACCCCGTTTCCGTCCCTATTGGGACCACTCATGGTACCCTGCAAGACATCTCCCACTTTTTTGACCTCCAAGGTATAGGTTACCGTATGGCTGCGGTCAGCACTTCTTTTCACCTGATTGGTTCTCGTAACAACAAGGGTGTTTTCATCAGCTAGATATACGTTGGCGACCGGGACTACACTACCACCGATCCATAAAAGTTCGGCATCCAAGAAGCCTTGGTCCTGATGTACGTTTAACCAGCCTGCACCTCCCCCTTCAATGTCGAGCCCCCACATACCCATAAAAGGGTTAGTGGCTTCGGATGGAGCCAAATTAACGGCAAGGGCGTTAAAGGCTGTAAATAATGCTATTATAAATGTAAGTGTCCGTTTCATTCGAGTTGGTTTTAATTCGCGTTAATTTTTTGATATCTAGGCCGTCAATTATCTCCTGAAGATAATGAAATGTTCTAAAAAAAAGTGCTTTTTCAATGACTTAAGTTCAATCAGAACCCGAGTACAAATACCTGCTGACATTTATTTGAAATTGAATGGCTTTGCCTCAAAATCCAATTTCAGAATAGGGCAGGAGTAAAACCATATAGTCCACTGGCAATACTGAATAGCTATTTCTTTACAAAAACCATACAATGTTGCCAGGGAAGGTTATCTATGTTCCGCTCTAGTTTCATA
This sequence comes from Arenibacter sp. F26102, assembly GCF_023015865.1. Classification (GTDB taxonomy): domain Bacteria; phylum Bacteroidota; class Bacteroidia; order Flavobacteriales; family Flavobacteriaceae; genus Arenibacter. The sequence goes on from NZ_JALKBC010000024.1 coordinate 27,159, forward strand.
CCGGCAGCCCGCATTTCCTTAACTGCCTGTGCTTCCGTCATTTTATGAAGTGTTTTTATAGGTACAGTGTCGTCTTCACCGCGATATTCTATCAAAAACATTTTGCCATCGGGCCGTAAAGCCTTTTTAATGGAAGCGATAACTTCCACTGGATAATTAAACTCATGGTAAACATCTACAAGCAGCACCTTGTCCACCGAATTTTCCGGTAAGTTTACATTTTTTTCACTTCCTTTTATGACCAACACATTCTTAAAACCGCCCTCCTCTTTACGGCGATCGATCTCTGCCAACATCTCATCCTGAATATCAACGGCGTAGATCAGTCCATGCTGGGTCATTGGAGCCATCTTAAAAACGTGGTAACCGGATCCCGCACCAATGTCGGCAATGACATCCTTGGAATCAATTACCATATTCTTCAATAATGTACTGGTGTTTTCCTCTTCTTCACGATCCGGACGGTCTAACCATTGCATTCCCTGATACCCCATTACATGGGCAATTTCCCTTCCCATATACCATTTTCCAATACCATTTGGGTCGCCAGTTTTAAAGATGTAATTACTATTTTGAGTTTTATCCTGGGCAACACCTTGGTTTAAAGTCAATAGAAAAGCGAATAAGAATATAGCATGAACAACCTTTTTCATAAGCTACAGCAGTTTAATTTTATAGTACATTAGTTTTTGTCCATATCGTTGCCATTTTTGAATGCATAGTGTTTCCTATGTCAAATGGCAAGGGGTCCTGAAATCGGAAATGCGAATTCACCTCTGGATTAAAGATAATGGATTGCTGGGATTTTACTTAAGGAAATTGGAACGAAATCTATAAATATCTTCCTATTACGTTTTCCGTTTATGACCATTTCAGATACCGAGATCGGAATATAAATAAATGTTGCGTCCTCGCCAAGTACCCCTATTTGGATTGGGAACCAACTGTTTGTTTTGTATAGAGTGTTGAGAGATGGATAGTTAGCCAAACCAAGAACTATTACCCTAGGATATACCTTTTCTAAATTTAATATGAAAATAAAAAGTCATTCAGAAATTGTGAATATCTATTTTGATAATGGGGGGATAATTTTTTTGTTAAGACCTATTTTTGGCATCCTTAAAAAAAATAGATATGAGTCAGACTTGGTACGAGTGCAAAGTAAAATATAGAAAAATCCATGAAACTGGAGAACAGAAAGTAACTACTGAAACTTATTTATTGGATGCTATATCGTATACCGAAGCGGAGAGTAGAATAAACGAAGAGATGGCCGCTTATACTAGTGAGGAATTCTTGATTACGAATATAAAGGTTGCGAATTTTTCTGAGGTACATCCTTTTGAAAATTCAGATCGCTGGTTTAAGTCCAAAGTGTCTTTAATTGCCTTCGATGAAAAAAGTGGTAAGGAAAGAAAAACAAATATCTATTTGTTGGTACAAGCCAATGATGTAAAGGAGGCTTATGATAACACCATTCAGGCCATGAAAGGTACTATGGGCGATTACACCATTCCTGTAATTTCCGAATCACCCATCATGGATGTATTTCCTTATTTTTCAGGGGACGAAGGAGACTTGAAAGAATTGGAAAAGTTTAACGCGCTAAAGGATTCAACTTTGGAACCCACCAATGCACTTAATGAAGATTTGGAAGCATTGGACACTTTTGAAAACGAAGAAGCCCTGGCAGTAGGAACTTTGGATGGGGAAGAGGACTAGTGTAGTCGACCAATACGTTAATTATATAACAAGGAGGGCTTATTAGCCCTCTTTTTTTGTTAGCTACACGAATGTTTAAACGCAGTTACATGCCTTATAATCGGAGTGTAATTACTTAATTATATCAATCCTCCGCCCAGCGCAAGGGATATTATAATAAGCATAGTAGCAACGGTAATCTGTAAAAATTTAAGAGTTACTTTTTTCAGTAACTTATTTCCAATATAGGCGCCTGCAATTGCCGATAAAGTGGCAAAAATAACCAAGGTCAGATTGTCCATTAATCCAGATTTATTGAACCTTGTTGCATAAACACCCAATCGGGTAAAGTCCACAAAGGTTGAAACCACTACCGCTGTTCCTATAAATGTTTCCTTACTTAGACCTACCTTTATAAGAAAAGCACTTCTTAATGCACCTTGGTTTCCCGAGAGGCCACCAAAAAATCCGCTTAAAGCACCGCCAATTGGCAATTTATTCTTGGCGAAATTCAAATTTTGAAAATAGGGTATTAGGTCCATTGAGGCGAATATAATAAGCAATATGGAAATGATGAATTTCACGGGGAAGACTTCAAAAGTCTTTCCGAATAAGTGGTAAACAAATAAAGGCTTGGCATCTGGTATATGAATCAATACCCAGGCACCGATAAAAGCAAAAATAACGGCCGGAATACCGAATTTGATAAGTACACTCTTTTCGGCGTTTTTACCGACCAGGAAAATTTTAAAAACATTGTTAAAAAAATGTACCAACCCTGTTAAGGCAATTGCCAACTCAACAGAAAAAAAGAGCATAAATACTGGAGTAAGAATTGTACCTAGTCCAAAACCTGAGAAAAAGGTAAGAATGGCAGCCAAGAAGGCGACTATGGATATTAATATTATCTCCATCTTATTATAGGATTAATTTCTTCTGAATTGCATATTACATTATAAGGGTACAGCCAATAATCAGGACCTTGTAAAGTTAGGCTTTGTTGTAATGCGTTTTTAAATTTCTAATACCTTCATAGACCACTATGCCAACAGCATTTGCCAAGTTTAAACTTCGGATATGTGGGCTATAAATAGGAATATTGTATACATACTCAGAATTTTCTGTGACCATATTTTTGGGTAAACCGGTTGATTCTTTCCCAAAAATCAGAAACATGTCATCTTTATAGTCAATATCCCAGTAATCTTGAGTCCCATGGCTGGAGAAGTATGCAAAGTGTTTGCCTTTATTTTTTGCGTAGAAGTCATCAACGCTTTCATAAATGAAGAGGGAAATATTCTTCCAGTAATCCAATCCGGCCCTTTTTAATCTCTTATCACTTAATTCAAATCCAAATGGTTTTACAAGATGTAAATTTGACCCTGACCCTAAACTTAGTCGACCAATATTTCCTGTATTCATAGGTATCTCTGGTTCAATTAATACAATATTTAATCCCATTATTTAATGTTAATGCTATTTAAAGGCCTAGTTATTATATGTACTTCAGGAGGGAATAAGCGCCTATCGTTCCGTCTTTTCTGTAGCCAAAGCTTTTGACCGCCTGAATAACAAAGTTGTGCAGGTATGCCTCCTGCCAGAATGCTTTGTCCGGCTGGTTACGGTATACCCGAACTTATGATTGGGGTGGGGGCGGGGCTTTGATTTATTTATTAGTTTTTAAATACCAATTAAATTGAATTGGCGAGATTATAAATATAGGTAAAACTTGGAATTGAACACCAAAGTCCATATTAACTATGGTCCATGTCAATTAGCCTTTCTGTTGTTTCGGTATTAAATATTTTCCTAAACCTTTGAGGAAATTCGTCTTTTAAATAGACCTGCTCATTTGTAAATGGATGTATAAAATTTAACGAATAGGCATGTAGGTACAAGCCCTTACCACTTAAAACTAAATCTTCAATTCCATATGTTGCATCTCCTAGTATGGGATTGTTGATACTGGACAGATGTTTACGCAATTGATGTCTCCTGCCTGTTCGAGGTTTCAAAAGTACAAGGTTGAGTTTGCCAAATCTTTTGGAGGAAACAGATTCAATTAATTTATAATTCGATTGTGATTTCTTACCGTCAATTTCTGAAATGATTATTCCTTCATCGTTCATTTCACCAATAGTTACTGCATAATATGTTTTCTCAACCTTTTTGTCCTCAAACATTCTATTTAAAGCACGTATGCAACTACTGGTTTTCCCCACCAATAAAATACCTGTGGTTGCATAATCCAATCTATGAACAGGTTGTGGTTTTGTAGCATCAGAGAGAGTACTTCGTTGAATGTTTTGGGCCAAGGCATTGGCAATTGTTTTAAAGCTATTGCCACTGACCATAATACCACCAGGTTTATGGATCACTGCCAAATAATCATCCTCAAATAAAACATTAAGAGGAAACAACAGTTTTTTATGGGGACCAACTTCTTTTGGAATGGCTAAGCTTATACGCTCACCTCCAATTATTATAGTAGCCGTAGTTGCAATAGCATCATTGACCTTAATAAACTTTTTCTTTAGTGCTTTTTTTAAGGCTGATTTGGTAAAAGCGGCAATGAAAATTCCAACCCCATATTCCTGTAGACGAATAGGCGAAGGTATTTTGGGCACAATATGTATTTCTGTAGTACTGATAATGTTTTTATTTTTTGCCAAGGGCTTACTAAACTGTGATTATATGCAGTTTAGGATTTATTGGTGATAGTATGAATGATTATTCTCTATGTTTTATAATGAACAATCCACTAAAACTTTATAAGTGAATATCCTTCGGATTGATAAATGGTCAAGACGGTCATGGCAGATAAAGCCAATTTAATTTCGGGCAGAATTTCTGACTTTGAAATACCTGCATGAGTTGCGGATTGACCACAGATATACATTTCTACCCTATGTTCTGACAATGTCCGGATTAAATTGGTATTAGGGTTTTTTATTCCATATTTTCTCATGTAGGCTTCATCCGTGAGCGCATCCTTAGTTGAGGCTCCGTGCAAAACAAACGCAAGTGAGATGTTGGATTCCTTTACTCCATTTTTGACGTGCATATTTAAATATCGGTGTAGACTGGATATCAAGGAATTTGAAGCTAATGAGTCTTTGGGCATATAGTCTATGTCAAAGATGGCCTTTAGGACGAATGTGGAATCTGGAACAAAATCTGCATTTTCAATGTCGTACGTTGCCCCTATTTCGTCAAAAACTGGACCATATTCCGGTTTCGTGATTTGGCCTAATCCAGTGTTGTAAAAAAGGCTTAAGAAGATTATCGTTAAAATATTTATTTTCATATTCAATATAATTATCACCAAGTGTTTGTATCTATTTTAAGCATCTAATTTAGCAATTACAAACCAACTGGCCCGGTTTTATGGTGCTGGAGAATATTTGTAAGAAGCTACTTTAGGAAAAAGACGATTTGGACGATTCCATTTAATCTTCGCAACAAAAACACTTCCATCGCTACCATATTTTTCAACACCTTCAGGTTGCATCCACTCTGAAACAGTGACCCAAGATTCATCAGGGGACACATCTGTAATACCAAAATTCCCTAAGCGTGCACCTCTTTCCGGGACAAGAATCTGTTCCGTATCCCTGATCACACATAAATTCTCTGGGTCCACCTCTGCCATAAAAAGGGGTGCCCTATGGCGAAATACATGATCGTTGTCCGCCCCTTTACGAGTATAGATCAGAAATAAACCTTCACTATGTGTAACCCAATGCTGTTGTGTATTGTAACTTCCAAGCTCCGTGCCATCATCAAATGTCCAGGGCTGGTAATTGTCAAAATTCAATCCATCCTTACTCCGTGCCACAAAGCCTTTTTTATCATTTCGAATGGTCATAAAAAATTATTCTTAAATTTTGTCAATGAAGGTTCTCCCAATCCGCGTGTATCGTCATTTAATTCCAGTTCGGTTCCATGGGAAAGATATTCCAGTTTTTCTCCATCAAAAGAACACTTACAAATTGTAACCCTTGAATTTTTTCCTTCTGGTCGAAAATATATGGGGAGTAAGATTTCACCATTTTCCATGTCATAGCGTTGAACGCAACCAGCACCCGCATTATAAAATTTAACTTCATCCGGCATTATTAACTTTTGCCAATCACTCCATACATTTTTGTGCCTATCATAAACTGAATAGGACGTGTTTCTGGGCCTTGGATTTGATATTTTCCAGTTGGGGGTATACGCAACGGTATGCCCTACACCCAGCAAAGTTTTTGTAGCCGTATGCCATTTTGGTGAAAAGTCGCTTATTGCTACAGGCCGCTCAATACCATCAATTATTTCGAATCGTGGGGCCAATGATTTCAATTCTTTTGGTGATGTCCAGTTCTTGGCCAGATTATCGGTATCCAATCCATACATTCCGTAGAAAATATCGCTCCCTGCCAGATCCAATTTGTTCATGGTCATTACCACTTTTGGGGTATTATTTTCACCAGCCTTAGGTACAATCCCCGCCCGGGGATGACACCAGCATCTTTTACCATCAAACAGTTTTGTGGGAACATTTAAATCCAGGATATAGTCCAATTCCTCTTTCTTACAACTGTAAAGGGAAGGAATACTGGCCAATGTAATTCCTCCTATCAATGAGGATTTTAGGAACTTCCTTCTATTTAAATCATGACCACTTCCTCTGTTTTTCATATTTTATGTTTGGTATTATTTTTCTTGTCGAAGTAATATTTTTAATTTTTCGCCATCGGATAATTATGATTTTCGTGAAAATTATAAAAATACACAATCCTTTGAAAAGCCATGTTGCCACAGTTGTATATAGGTTTTGTCAGGCACCGGTTTTCCCGTTAAAAACTATGGTTACAATATCACATTGATCTGCACAAATTTTAATCTTTAAGAATTTTATTTAACCAATCTGTAACAGCATCTAGATAGGCAGGGTTTAGTAGTTGAAAATATGGAAATTCTTTATTCAGATAGTTCATTTAAGGATTTGTATCGGCAAAGGTGACGACTTTATAATTACCTAATTAGGATTTTGCCAATTGGTAACATACCGTTAGCCTATGGTTTGGTATTCATTTTATTAAGTAATTTATTTCAAATGTAAAAGATTACTCTTTAGTACTCTTTAATTTATACAAAACCAGCTGGCTTGGTTTGGGCCAAGGTTTTTCACGTGGCAAATCCCGGTTACTGTTGAGTGTTTCCCATTTGAGAACGTATCTAATGCTTTTGTCACTGACAGCTCCAATGTCTTCACTGGTCTTGACCAATAAACCAGGAAAATCTCCTTTAATTTCCAGACTTGAGTCAAATGGTTCAGGTTTCAATACCTTCCCAATATTTTCAAATTTATTGTTAAGCAAAATAGTCCCATTTCCGTATTTGATATGCCAATAATCAACTTCGTAATAACCATCCTTTCTTATATTGAAATCTTTGAAGCGAAATTCAACATTGATACTTCCGCGACCTAAAAACTCCCAGCGATAATCCCAATTGGTCACTTGACTATGAATCCATTTTTTATCATTTATGTGAGCAGCGTATATCTGAAGGTTTCCAACAGAATCATATTTATGATAGACAAATACCGGGTTGTTATTTTCATCCAAACAGAGTTTAGCTGCCAAATTAATGATTCCTCCTTTTACAGGAATTGGATCAACAATCAATGACTTATTATCCAAAGTGGCAGGTAAAGCAATTTTTCCACCAAAAGCATCAAACCAGTTTTTCAAATCCGGGCTCCTCATGTACGATAGATCATGATTGGTCTCACAATCAGGAGTATCTCGCCAAACCCAATAAACATGATACCAACCATCCTTCAAAACAGTTGGTTGTGTTTGGTATGCATTCATCAATCCTTGTCCGTCCGTTAAGGGAACATCCAGCATTCTAGACCAGGTTTTATTTTCGCTTGAATAGATATTATAAATCTCGTTGCCATTTCCACTACTGCCATCGCGATAATGAAAAATCAACTCCCCATCTTTTGTTAGCATAAAATGAGGATAGGTACTTTTTTTCTCATTGGTCCCAATCATTTCCATTTCCTGTACGAGTGAGGATATATCGTTGGCGTGTTTGCTCTTGAAATAAGTAATGGGATTCGTATGCATGTTCCCGGAAAGATGAATGAATCCATCTTTATCGATTCCAAGAGTAACAGAATTGTGACTGTCCCATCCCAAAACAGTACTTGTGCCGCCAGAAGTTTCGCGACTTGTTGGAGGCATTATATGCAAATCAAAGTTCTCATCCTCAAGATTTCTTTGTCCAACCACCAAGTTGCGGTTGGCATTGTAGTAAGCTATATACTGTCTGTCTCCATGCGTATATAGGCAAAACCCAACGGGATGACCTGCCCATACACTGTCAATTTTTATAACTTGTTCGATGGTTTCGGTTTTGCCTGTTTCATCGATTTCAAGTGGTTGATTGGATTTTTTTGTGCTGCACGCGAATAGTAATAAGAAACCAACAATAACAATGACAAGTTTTGTTTTCATATTATATTTGTTTTATAAATTTCCGGCTTGTTGTGTATTAATCTTACACTAATATATTGAATATGAATTTGATACCAGGCCCCAGCACGGAAGGTGGTATGAATTCGTTCGGGATTCCGGGCTACTTAGCTGTTGAGAAACACTGACCTTGGATTTTAACGCCTATTGGATATGTTTTATACAGGCTGTTGGCAACTGCCAATTAATTACAATTATATCTTATCTATGAATTCCATCAATTTTATTTTGGCATCTTGTTTTGCCTTAAAGTCGCCATTATCATTTCCGCCAAATTCATATTCATAATCTTTTCCGTTAATATTGATTATTGCAGATCTATAACTGGAATTATCATCTGGATTACCTGAAATTAAGTGTCCAGCGTTGTCATATTTTATATTCTGAAAGGAATGTTCAAAATTATTATCTTCCAATCTCTTTTCTATCATATCCGCCATTATTGATGATGGCCAAACCTTATCATCCTTTCCTGAAAAAAGCAGAATGGGTCCATTGATCTTTTCTACTTTTATAGCAGCTTGTTCAATGAATTCCAATTTTGCTAAACCATTTGTCCAATAGTCCACCATTATAATTTTACTCGTTTCGTTTCCCATGATTTTATTCATTGGCACGTATGGAATATCAACTCCTTTATATTTCCAGCTCGCTTTCAGTTCATTGGAATTGTAGGGTAAAACTGTATTTGACCAAGAAACGGAGCTCGGTGCATAGGCCACAACTCCGCTAATATATTCGGGGAATGTGGAAGCAATTACCAACGCCAATTCCGCATTTCTTGACGCCCCCATAACAACTATTTTATTTGGGTCCACTTCAGGCCGTTCTCTAAGCCAATTAATGGCATTTTCAAAGTATTCCAATTCAATTTCTTCAGCTAATCTTGGTAAACCTGCTTTTCCTGTGTAAGGTATAGACAAACCCACCATTTCCTTTTTCGCAAATTGTTGTGCCCAGTAATCTCCCCATTGTCCTCCGCCAATTAGAATTACTGCTGCTTTACTCTTTGTATTTTCTTTCACAAAGAAGTTGGCTTGAAATCCATATTTATTTATAGTGTTGGGTTTTATTCCGTTGAAAAGCATATTATCGGCAATGAAGTACCCAACAAAAAGGAATGCTGCTATTCCAATCAAACTAAAGTATTTTCTATTTTCCCTCATTTTCTTTAGGTTGCTGCCAAGGTCTCGGCTAGTATATTTGATTGATGATTTAAATATAGCACTTTAGATTAATTTATAATCTTAAGAAAAGGGAGCCAATAAAGGCGACTGTCCTAAGCCGCGGGAATATGAACTGGGATGTGAAAATCAATTGTGGATTGCCGTACTGAAATCGCACTTAGTTATTTGCGGATTTACTTCTTTTTTATTTTCAATATGCAATGGCAAGGTAATATTGAAATTACTTCCTTCTCCTTCTTCACTTTCTACCCAAAGATGCCCATTAAGTTTTTCCACAAACTCTTTGCAAAGTACCAAACCCAAACCAGAACCTCTTTCGTTCGCAGTGCCCGGCAAGGTAACATTAGTGGATAAGTCGAAAATTTTGCGAATTGTTTCCTTGTTCATACCAATTCCATTGTCGGAAATAGAAATTTCAACTTGGTGTTGATCGGTAGTAGCCACAACTTCTATATGTCCTCCAAGGTTTGTGAATTTAATTGCATTCGAAATTAAATTTCGTAAAATAGTTTCCAGTATATTTTTATCGGTAAATAATTCAATGTCATTTGTTGGGGAATAATGCAAAGAAATGTTTTTAGCTTTTGCATGTGACGTTTTAAGTCCTATTATCTCGAATATAACTTCTGACAGATTAATTGTTTGCGGGGTAAAACCAAGTTCTCCAGTTTGTGATTTAGCCCAATTTAATAAGTTGTCCAGTAGATTGAGTGTATTTTTGGCGGTTGAATTTATTAAATCGGTATATTTTTCAGATTCTGGATTATCGTTTTCCTTTACATTTCCCAAGAGTAGGTCAGAAAGACCCAATATGTTGATAAATGGACTTCTTAAATCGTGCGCAATAATTGAAAACAACTTGTTTTGGGTTAGGTTTAACTGTTCAAGTTTAAGTTTATCATGTTGAATTCTTATATTTTTTTTAAGGATGGTTTTTTCATCCATTTCTTTTAAAAGCATTATGAATCCTATACTCATAGCACTAATTACAAGGACAGAGATTATTAGAAACCAATTATTGAAAGTCGAATTCTTGAGGAAGACAAATGACTCACCCAATTGGTATATATTAAAAGCACGAAAAAGCTGGAATAAGGAATATATTATAAGAACACCACTTAAAAGGATTGAAAATTTGTATTTATTTTTATTGATAAATAGATAAAAGGCACCTATCCCAAAGAAAAATGAACAGGAAATTATGCGTACAACACTAAGGATTGTGTAGTTTTCTTCAAAGATTAAAATTGTCGAATAAAATAGAAGACCAAGAACTAAGAAAATCGACAAAAGATTTTTTCGGATTTTGCCATCAAAAGAAACTAGGCCATAGGATGTTAACGCAAAAGAAGAAATCAATAGGAAATTATTAATTCGCAAAGCATGCAAAGGAGCTAAAATATCCCTATTGGCATATACCACAATGGTAACCGTTTGAAATGCAATACCCAGTGCTACTAGCAATAAACACCATTGTTTGTGATGATAAAAATATTGATAGATGAACAATGCAATAATAAATAAGTTATTCACGGCTAAAAAAAACAATATCGAGGGGTAGTCTAAGGTCATTTTTCTTTATTCATTATATTTTATAAAGATTAAAAAAATTGTTTAATAAACTGCTTTTTAAGTGTTTGTTTGAACACTTAATTGGGTTCATGTAAAACGAAGTACTTATTAGGTTGAGTATAAGAATAGTAGCCGATTATAAGCTTCGATCTTATCCAGTTAGAATAAAGTTGAGGGCTTTCAACATTAGAATTTATCACTATCTCAGTTATTTATGTTATACTTTGTTAACAGTTGTCTTCTTTTTATTCCTCAATTCTTTTAATATTTTTGGATCAAATCCTTTTTTCCTCTAAGTTCATTTTTTCCAAGAGATTTAATTTTTATATCAGCTCCTGGAAACATCATAAATAGGTAATGCTATAACTTGATTACCTGTCCAATTGTGGGAATGATACACTTGATATTTTCCCCTTTAACTTTCAGTTTATTTTCGAATTCTCTAAAACTCTCACCAAGATTATGGATGGGGACAACAATTTTCGGATTAATCGTTATTGTTGTCTTTACTGCTTCGTCAATATTCATTGTAAATTTACCGCCAATAGGAATAAATGCTACGTCAATGTCTTTCAATAATTCCATTTCGACTAAAAAGTCCGTGTCGCCCAAATGATAAAAGGATATTCCTTTAATTGTAAAAATATAGCCAACACCTTTTCCCTTTTTATGTTGTTTCTTTGTTGATGTCCCATGTTCAGTATTATAAGCGTTTACCACGGTCAACCGAATTTTTTTTTCAATTTCAATAGTGTCATTTGGCTTTACAATAATAAAATTGTCGCCTAACTCTTTTACACAACTTTTTGGAGCGAAAATTTTTGTATCCTGTTTTATCAGTCGGTCTACCGTTACTCTTTTGCAGTGGTCTTTGTGGTGATGAGTTATAAATATAAAATCCGCTCTCTCAAGTCCGTTAGGCATTCCGTCAATTGGGTCAGGCCATTTTGAGTATTCTGTTTTATCGGGATATTTTGAAAAATACGTCTTTAAATAGGCTGGGTCAAAATATATTATTCTATTATCAATCCTTAACCTAATCCAAGAATTGGGAAACCACGTTATGTCCGTTGTAGAATTCAATTTCATTTTGCTTTCTATTCAATTCCAAGTTTGATGGCTTTATCACATTGCAGGTATTGCTTAAAATATGATTTGTGTAGAGGTAAGAAAACCTTTTCGTTACCGCCAGCCATGCTTTTTACCTGCCCTAACGCCCATCAGAATAACAAAGTTGGTCAGGTGTCTCCCGCTAGAATGATTTGTCGATCTGGTTTCTGTACGCGCGCCCTTACCGATTCGGGCGGGGACGGATTTTTTAAGTATTTTTATTTATTCAATTTGGCGGACACATTAAATATAGGCAAACCATTAAATCCGGCCCGATGCCTACATTACTCATAAGTTCCGCTGGCAAACGATTATTTTTGATTTTCTTTATCCTTTATGACAATTTCCCTAATTGGAACTCCATTGATCAGCACATCTTTTAATACTGCTTCCCCATCCTTTATTTGTACCAGCGCATAGGCAATCTGATTTGTGTCAAGTTGCGATTCGCGGTAAGTCAATTCAGCATCGTACGCCTTTGATTCTTCCATATAATATCTATCAAATGGATAGTCAATAGTCAACTTGTTAGAACCATTATCCGTTACATAACTCACTTTGGTTTTTAAAAAGTCTTGATTATTTGTTCTCTTTTCTTTTGAGACAGATCTAATTTTTGCATAACCCTCATTGTCTGATGTAAGAGAAACATAAATTGATTCACCCCTTAACCACTCCGCTTCATTTTTAATCTCAATAGTATCCTCTTTATAACGAAGCGTAATATATTTTCCTCTGAAAGGGTCGCTTGGATCAATTGGTTCGGTTTTAAATTTATATTCTTTACCTCTATGCAATATATCTTCTCTATCAATAATCATTTTGGCAGGGGTATACAATTGCACTAAGGCAACGAGTATAAATACAAATAATAATATTTTCTTATTGGTCATTAGATTTTCTCTTTTTCAGCATCCAGTAATTTGTTGCAAAGAAGCCAATGCCAACCGAAACAAATAGCCCCCCTCTTATTACGAAACTTAGATTTGTGTCAAAGAATCTGCAAACAACTAAAGCGGTAATAATTATCAACCCATAGTTCAAAATCCCTAAATTGCCAAGCTTGGCTCCGTCCCTGATTGTTAAAATTCCAATGGCTAAAACAAGAATATTGGTAAGCACTACAGATAGTGGTGATGATAGCCCAATAATAAAGGTTATGATGAACAGAATAAAAACAGACGTTATAGGTTTAATAAATTTCAGCGATCTGTTTTTCAGTTGCAGGATAAGTAGGCCACTAGCGAATAGGGATATTATAGTAGAAGCAAAGAATTCAGGGGTTGTGATTATATCAAGGAATACGAAATCCTTTCTTCTCAAGTCCACCCAGAACCAATCAAAACTCAGTATCAGGAGCAATACAATTGTTCCAAGATCCCCTAAAACTTTATAACCATTATTTCGTGGTCTTTGCCTTGAAAAAAAATCCAAGTCCCCTATTAAATATAATAACCCAAAAAGGCTGAAATAGGCAATATATATAAGTTCATCGGTTTGCTTTGCAACAGTACCCAGTGTAATTATCAGAGAAAGTGGAATTAGCCAATTGTGGAAAATCATAAAATTACTTTGGAGTTTTTTCGTGTACAACAGGTAATAATGAGGGATAATAGTAAGCAGAAGTACCCAGTAAAAGTATGATTCGGAATTAGGGAATGTCCAGTAGCTTGTTTCACAAGCATAGTAGGTTATTCCAATTAGATAGAGCAACGAGCCTATGGAAGATTTCATCACATATATCAATGGGAGGCATAGCAACATCCAGGTCAGAAGGAATGAGCTTAAATTTCCTGGTATATGGTATATCTGACTAACAAGAGATATACTTGCTCCCACTGCGAAAAACAAAAAAGCGGTTCCGCTTTCTCTCCATGCGATACTATCTTGTTTTTTTATTAATACCAATCCACAGAGTGTTTGTCCAATGAGCAATGGAAGAAAAGCTAAGAGCGTTTTGGTCTGACGTGAAAGTTCGTCCCAGTTGTGGGCGATCATTAGGATAATTCCCAGTCCAACCAATATTGCTCCTAATATTCCAAAAACAATAAAAAGTCGGTTTGTTGACTGCCCTCTTTTTTCCCGATAAAAATCTCGTATTTTGTCTGCCGTTTCTTGTGAAATCACCTCAGCTTTAACAAGTTCGGGAATATCTTTTATCATGTTAATTGTGGTGTTATATGTTTGATAACGCCTAAGTTAATAATCTGTTGTTGAGATTTATAGGCAATCAAATCGAACTTGGATACATGTCAGATTAAAAGTACAAAAACTTTTGAATTTTAGTAAAAAAGCAAAACAACGATTTTTAGCCTTTGATATACAACGTTTTTTTATTTCTTTTTTATAGGAATACAATACGAGGAAATTTTTTCAATCTCATTTTTATCATTAAAATCATAAACATCACAGGCGGAGATAAAATTTAATGATTTTCCGTCCCGTTTAAATTCCGCTGTTCCAATCACGATTACTTTGTTTTCCGAAACAATTACTTCGTCAGTTTTAAAATCCGTTTGTACAGATTTAAAATATTCCGCCGTTTGTTGACAATTTTCCGAAACTGCTTTTTTCCCTGTATAGGTGTTTTCTCCGACAACATTCCAAACGATGCCATCACTTAAATGACTTATTACTTTTTCAAACTTTCCATTTGAGAAAAGTTCCGCTATTTCTTTTTTTAAATGTTCCATTTTTTCAATCTACTGTTTTTGCCATACGTTCGTTAAGACAGTTAGTTTAGTATAAGAACAATGCCATGGCCAGATTAAATGCCCAAGGACAGGAAGGCGTTGTTAGTGGGCACGGAATTGGGAACTGAGACTGCTTTAAGCATTGTTTTTATAAATTGTAGAGCGTAGGTTTATCTACTCGAACATTTGGAAAGTTTCCTTGCTGCTTGTTTTAGCAATACCATAATTTCCCTCATCTCGGAAATTCACCACACCTGATTTAATTGTTTCCTTATCTTTTCTAAGTTCCTGCGCCAGCTTTTCAATTTCTCGAGAAATTTGTTCTTTTCTAGCAGGACTATAATCATCAAATTTATGGTCAATAAGTGATACAATCAATTCATCATTGTTTTTGATTTTTATGTCAACTTTCTCGGGTTCATATTTTTCGGATATGGATTTTTTTAGTTGATTCAAATTTGGATATTATTACTTACAGAGGTTGGTAAATGAAGTGGACGAAGCAATAATTAGTCTAATTTCCTAGGAGCCATGGTTGTATATAGTGTTTTTTATTCTTTTATTTCGGTATAACCTGGTAGTCCGTGTAAACACTTTATGACTTGATTTTCACCTGGTTGACCTGCGTGGTAATGATATCCTCTAGTGTCATCAAAATGTCCACCGCATTCGTCTAAATCGTTGGGTTTATTACCTTTCTTATCCAATAAAGCGAAAATCCCAAATCCGTCAATGGCATATCCTATCATTGGGGAGTGCGAATTGGTTTGAACAATTTCTTTTGTTGACCCTGTAGCCGCGTGGTAATGATAACCTCCGTGCGGGTTTACGTGTCCTCCGTGGTCGTCTAAAGGTGCTATTGTATGAGCGGCTAAAATAGCATGTACTGGGGCAGGTGGGTCGAAATTAACTCCATTGAAAGCAATTCCTATTCCGCCTCTTCCAAAATTTTGAGTCGAATTGAGATACGTCGGGGTTACGGGAATTACAAAAGTTGTTACCTGGTCTTTAAAGTATTCGGGCAAACATTCAACGCAATAATTATTATATTGTTCTTCTACTTCTGGTTTTGCAGCAGCCAAACAGCCCTCTTCTGTATCCGTGACTTTTATCGTTCCATCTTCTCTATATAGTTTCCACTTGTCATCACTATAGAACTCATCCAAATTAGCAATGAAATGTCCAGATACATCATAAACTTCTCCATCTCTAAACCATATTCCTGCTTTCTCCATTCCATCCTCAATGTGTCTAGGACACCAAGGCCCCATTTGATGTTCGGTTGCTTGCGAATTTGTTTTAATGACATAGCAAAGTGTTTCAACTCCATTTAATTCAATCGTTTGCTTTTGAATTCCGCCAATGATGTTTTCTGAAATAAAATAATCTGTGTTTACTGGAACAACTTTAGCCTCGGTATTAATCTGATTTGACAAATCCTTATTTTCGTTAGACTGCCTTGGTGGTCTGTTTTGTTGATTTTTTTCTACTTTAATAAGTTCTTCCAATGTCAAAAACCCGTCATTATTAATGTCAATATTCGCAAAATCATTAGCGATTGGTCCTTGGACTTCAGTTTTGGATAATTTTCCGTCCTTGTTACTGTCCATTTCCGAAATCAATTGTGCTGATGACGGTCTTTGTTCTTGTGGTCCTTGCTCTTTCTTTTTTTCTTGATTGGATTTGCAAGAAATTAAGAATGTAACTGTTAAAATTAGAAGTATGATATATTTCATTTTGGTTGATTTTTTAAATCGATTTTTAAACTAATCATAAGACCATTCGTTTAAAAATGATTGTCTCAATTTTTTAGTCAGACAATTACAGTATTCAACATTATAGGCAACGCGCTTGTGTATGAAGTGTTGCATTACGCAGGGTGTTATGATTTCATAGGATTCCTAGTTGGCAGTATTTATTTATCTATTTTCATTTCATTTATTCGTTCAAGTAGGGCGGCTCAAATCATAATACGAATTTATTCTGACAGGTTAAGTTGCCATGAAATACCATATTTATCTTCACACCAACCATATTTTTTACCAAATCCGTAATCTCCTGAACCTTCGTAATTGTCCAGGGGAACCATAATCTGGCCTCCATTTGAATAAAGTTTTTCGAATAAAGTTTGTATCTCAATTTCAGACTTACATTCAACGAACAGTGATACCCCTGGTGTAAATGACCAAGGGTGATCAAAATTACTTTCGGAAACCATGTACTCTGTATCATTTAATGTAAATACTCCATATTTGATAAGGTCCGGTGTTCCTCCAGCCTCTCCTTCTTGGTATTTTATGATGCTTTTAATTTCCGAATTTGGAAATATAGAAGTGTAGAAATTTATCGCTTCTTCAGCCTTTCCGCATTGTTCGCCAACATATGTTAGAAATGTTGTTGTTTTCATCTTTTTGAAATTTGAATTCGAACTCGAAATTGTCAATTAAATAAATAATTTGCTTCTCAAGAGCTACTTTTATTAATTTACAGCCGAATTGGCAATTGATAAACTCTTTTTCGTACCCAATTACTGGCCAGGTGTTTGTTTTTGGTTGGTTGGGCCTCTCATCTACCTCTTGTTATGTCCTTTAGATTTGTATTATAAATATAAGCTTTTATAATGCTGTTGAAGGTAGTTTTATTCCAGAAACCTATAAACGAGCTAAGCAATCAATGAAGTTGAATTATTTTTGAGGTAAACTAATAACTGTTTCTGTTAATTAGCGGTAGGTTCTTAAGATAAATTTTTCAAGGCTTCAATAATTTCATCAGGCTCCGAGCGAGTTCTATAGTCAACATTAACATAGCGCCATGTAACTATTCCGTCCCGTCCTAATACAAACGTTGCCGGAATTGGTAATACATTACCGTTACCATTGTTAATTTTTTCTAAATCAAGTTTTCGATCTTCACGCATGTGTTCTGCCAAAAACTCTGGTACTTCCCATGCAACACCATATTGCAGAGCAACTTTTGCATCTTGGTCAGACAGGACAATAAAGTCCATCTTACTAATTTCATCTTTTGTCAATGATCCATCTGGTACTTGTGGGCTTATGGCAACCAATGTAGCACCTAATGCATGGATATCATCTAGTCTAGCCTGCAAGGCTCTAAGCTGTAGGTTACAGTAAGGGCACCAACTACCTCTATAAAAAGTAATAACAACAGGACCTTTCTCCAGTAAAACATTTAATGATATTGATTTACCTTCAGGGTTAGGCAGCTCAAAACTAGGAGCTTTCTGTCCAATTTTAATTGCATTTTCCCCTTTTTCAAAGGCCTTTTCCTGTTTAATAATATTATCAACACCACTCATGAACTCAGGATTAGCTTCTCGTCCTGCTGCAATTTTAGCATCAGTTAGTTCTTTTAGTTTTTTCATTATTTATTTATTGGATAATAAGTTTTATATCAAAGTAATGCGATACATGTTTTTAAATTATGCTCTACAGAATTGTATTAAAAAGCAGTGAAATGGATTTGTTCTTTTATACTTAGTTGTAAGATATGTTGGGTGTTAATGCAGCCAATTTAACAAATAAAAACCGAAAAAAAATCGGTGGTATCAAGCTTTTGTGTGTGTGTATTTTATAAATAGGCTAGTACTGGCCCGCCAATACAGTCTTTGGTGTTACCAAAGACTGTAATTAATCTTGACTGGGTATCCCACGGAGTCAACACGTTTATTCATAGTTTCAAATTTTCCGTCAATCATCAAAGACTAATTGGCGGTGTTGCAACGGAGAACTGCGGTTGAATAACCCGCTGAACCCGGCTAATATTTAAATTTTGTCAGCAAACGTTATTCATCAAACTTAGAAAAATCATAGTTTGCACCTTTACTTACAAGTATTAGTAGAAAATCACTGCCCCAACCATCTGACCAAGGCTTAAATTCTTGTGAAGTCTTTGTTTCAAATTCACCGATATTGACAATTTTACCACTACGGGGGTTAAACCAATATGCTATTGCCTTTTCAGAATCTATTTTTGTTAAATCTATTTCTATTGGATGACCAATCGGAGTATAGGCAATAATTAAGTCTTTATTTTCTCCTATTGCGGATAATTTGTATGATTCGTTTTCGGGATTATTGTTTTGAATTAATGTTTGATCAAAAATCATTTTTTGCCAAGGTATGACCTCAAAAATTTCTTTCATATATTTCATTTGCGAAGAACCGGGCAATTCAAGTGCTGTAGTCCAACCAGTTCTTGCATTAAGAATTGGAGTTCGATCTGATTTATACATTTGCCAAATATCATTACAACCGTAAGTATATCCTGCTGCACCTGCAATTATGCTCCAATATGCAGAAATCCTGACATCAGCATCATCAAGCCAGCCATAGTGTTTATTTTCCCAGAATCTATCCATAATATTCTCATATCGTGCTTCTCCATTTATTATTGGTCTTTTTGTTTTTGATTTCTTACTTTCAACCACGTATTGATATTCTCTCGCTGTTCTGTTATGTCCACTTTGATACATATCAATATCTAGCCATTTATCATTAAAAAAATCTGTTGCTTTTTGTGCTCCTACCGGATGATATGAAATTAGATGTTGGGTGTCAATTTTGCGGATACCTTTTGCCATTGCTCTTATTATTGCAAAATGATGTTCATTTTCAGGAATTCTATCGCCTCCTAGAATCCAAATAACATTGTTATGAGACAGGTATCTTTTTGCTAAAATCTCTCCAAATATTTCTGAATTTGTTGTGTTAAAAATCTCTGGACCAACTCCCCACTTTTTATTAAATTTATCACCCCAGGTTGGAAGCAGTCCAATATATAATCCAAGTTCATTTGCTTTACTTATGACATAATCTACCATTTCAAAATATTTCTCATTTATCTTTGTAGGATCATTATTAATTAAAGGTTTTTCCCCATAAGCGTTAGGCGTATTCAATCCATCCAACTCAGCAAGAATTACGGTTTGAATAACTGTAAACCCTTTTTCCGCTCTATCAGTCAAGTATAGGTCAATTTCCTTTTTATTACATCGATGTATCAATTCCCATGCAGTTCCTCCCAACCAAAAAAATGGTTCGTTGGATTGATTTACAATATAACTATGGCCATTACTAACTTTTAATAATGGCAAATTTTGTCCGAAGTTTATTTGAGTCGATAAGACTAATAATAATGTTAGAATTTTACTTTTCATAGTTTGTGTTGTTTCTTTTTTATGGCGTTAGCCAACGGTCTCGGCTCGTATCTTTACGACTATATATATTATTGATTATAAATATAATGGATTAATGCCTATAAATTATAGCTAAAATACAAAGGACTAAGAGGTCTCTGCAATTTCTTGTTTGAATAAGCTTATTACTTCCTGTATTTCTTTCCCTAATACTTTGCCATGAGTTAAACCTCGTTCATATGGTGTGTCACTTAGTTCAAGATATTGAAGTTTTCCATTTGCGAGCAATTAAAACTGTTCTGTTTTATATTGGACCTTATGAGAATTCTATTTTTGTTTAGCGTCATTTAAGCATAATGAAATAAAGATGCTTGTTAATAGAAGTAATATTATTTTGTTATTTCATAATTAGTTGATTTTTCAACATGGCTTACAACGGTTTTGGGCATGATTTCGCAGCAATAAATCCGTTAGGATTTTTCGTTCTAGAAATCCAGCCATATAAAAGAAAGATATTTCAGGTTAGGCGAGGAGTAGCTATGAATAATATGCATTGTAAGTGGCTGTCTTTTTATTATCATTATCGGTCCTATCGATCTCTTAGAATTAACTCCAATTTCTCGACCAATTTTTCAGGTTGATCTCTCATCGCGTAGTGCCCTCCTTCCATTTCATATATTTTCCAACCGTTCAGGAGAGCTTTTTTTGCACCCCATTCTTCAAATGTTGCTTTTTCATCTTCTTTCATCAATATAAATGATGTTGGTATTTTCTTGACAAGGGGATTTTTAATGGTTAAAGCTTCTGTAAAAGTTTTAAGCGGCTGTGGTACGTCAGTTGGAGGAGTTGCCTTGGTTGGGCCAAAAGGATATAAAACAAATCCATCATTTATTTTTGGCACTATCATTACATTCCATACCTCTTCTCCGTTAATGGATTCTACACTTTCCCCATCATTGGGAACGAAAGCATCTAGATAAATCAATTGGTCTATTCTTTCAGGGATATTTTCAGCGACACCTGATATCACCATTCCTCCATAACTGTGCCCTACTAAAATTATACTTTCTAAGTTCTCGAACTTGATTACATTAACGATGTCAGTAATGTGTGTTGTTAAATTAATTTCCTTATTTGCCAGATGAACTCTTTCCCCAAGTCCGGTAAGAGTTGGATGAAATACATTATGTCCTTTTTTAGTAAGAATTGAATCCATTTTGGCGTATTCCCAGCCACCTCCCCAGGCTCCATGAACAAAAAGAAAAGTAAGCGGTGTATCTGTTTTTTGAAGATTTACGTGGTCTACTTTGGTCGTTTGTCCTTTGCCAATAAACGTTGCTATTAACATCAAAACAAATAAAGTTTTATTGATTGCTGTTTTCATTTTATTAAGGTTTTAACAGGTTACCACTAGCGGTTAGGCTATGAGTAGTTGCGTGGTTTAGCACTTAACCCCGCCCGTACCGAACGATGCGTTCGGGCGGGTTTGCAAGCCTGCGTGCCGGCAGGCAGGTACACATCAATCTGAAAATCGGTCCGGCCACGCTTTTGGGCGTGGGAGAATTTTCAGAAGTAGTCAAGAAGAATCAACCCGCCAATCCACCCGTCCGTCTGTACAACAAAGTCGGGCAGGTATCAATTCGGGCTAGGAACATGCTAAAAAGCTTGGCCGGTGGGAACGACTCTGTCGGGCTGGTTATTTATACCCATTGTGCATGCCCAGCATGGGCATCTTTATCCTATCTAAGATACGGTATTAATCTAGAGGGTGCAAGAACTTTATGCGCAGGGGTAACGTCTTAAATATAGGTAAGTGGCAAGTTTGCTAGCTGCGAGGCTAGGATCGAAGGAAGCGAGACTACAAAACCCGGCACTGACGAACAGAAATTGCAGATAGAGGCATAGTTGCTTGGGAAAGCAACCAGATCATTGTAACGAAGAGTTTGATAATGTGATTCCGTCTGCTCCAAAGGTCATTGGTTTGATAAAATCATCAGGAACACGAACGCCTCCGGTAATAATTAAAGTTACCTCTTTTCTTTTTACTTTATCTAAATAGTGTCTGGTTCTGGGTAAAGCAGGAATAGTTGGTACAGAAACGTTATTTAAAAATATTAATGGAGCAGCACCAGTTCCACCACCTATTCCGTCCAAAATAATATAGACTGCACTTGTATCTAAGGCAGATTGAATATCTTCTTCAATTATATGATTAGCTGATAATTTAAAACCTATAAGAATTCCTCAAGTCACTTCACGAACTATATCAGAAAAATTCCTAAAATCGATTAATGCTAACTTTATTCCCTGTCCCGTTGAGTCAATTGTTTATTCCAGAAAGTGTCTAATAAAATCGTGTTTTATCTGATTTGGTGGTCAAACTATCAAGTGAAACCATCATATCAGGATAAGACTCCATATATCTTTTAGCCTCATTAGAAATGGCATTCGTCCCATTCGCGGTTTTTCCGTTATTAACCGCCAGCTCACCATCTTCAGTGAAAAAGGAAGATACCAAATTAGGCCTTTGGCTACACCAAGCTTCTGCGTATCCTCGTGCGAAAACTTCTAAATCATACTTTTTATTATCTTTTGAAAGATCTATTACTGTATAAGATATATTGAGTATTTTCCATTTGTCATTTTTTTTATTGAATGTAAAATGATTAACTTCTCTTGTTTGAGGAATTCCCCATCTATATCAAATGCAATCAGCTCTAGCTATAGCCGATCTACCTTTGGTAATTAGAATGTCATAGTTGTTCGGAATCTCAAAGTATGGACTTCGTTTCCTCATTTTTACACTTTCAAAGTAATCATTAATGGCTATTTCCGAATTAGACCAAGTTCCATCTTTTAATCTACTTTTTCCAAGCATAGCTTTGTCAGACATCGTTGAATCCAATGCGTTTATATTATAATTCCCAGCATTAAACAATAATGTATTGACAATTGCTTTTATATTTCCCTCATCTGAATTCACTTCTGTCTTCTTTATTTCGGCAGGAGCATTTTTAGATAATTCGGGATTGCCATTTTCTTGTTTATAGCTTAAAAGAAAAGTACCAATTGCTATGAATGATAATAATGTGACTTCAATTTTCTATTCATGATGGGTTTCTTTAATAACTGCCAATGGTTAGCACAACATCAGTAGAGGATAAAATACAACTACTTTTCATCTAGAAATATACTTAATTAAACACAAAAACGGTTCAAGCTTGCAACAGAACCGTTTTTGTTTTTGGCATCTATGAAAAAGTAGTACGTCGAGTATCTTTAAGATGAACTAAAAATTAAAGATATGAACATTCAAATTACTGCCACACCTAAGTTATTTATTGGTATCGACATACACAAACGAAGTTGGAAGATTCATTGTTTCACGGACCTGTTTTAGGCAGATCCTTTAGCATGGCTCCCGATCCGGAATTTTTAATGAAACACCTCACGAAACTTTTCCTGGACCACGAGGTAAGTGTAGCATATGAGGCGGGTTGCTGTGGTTACCATATCCCGGGAAGGAACGGGAACAGCACAGGAGTCTATTTAATAGGCGCAACGATTTGGTAAAGGATATGCGCCAGATCAAGAGCTACATCAAAAGGCAGTTGTTGTATTCGGTGGCGTTTCACGGTAGGGAACGATCACAAATAATGCTAATAATTCCTTTGTAATAGAATTTGTTTTTGCACCAAATTTATTGAAATTGGAATCATGGGATATAATTTCTTTTGAATGAAATTTCTTATCTATATAATCTGGTATTATGAGGACATCCTAGCAATTATTTTGTTCTATACAAAGAATATAATTTTTCCTTTATTTCGTTTTATGTTTACCTCTCCTAGAATTGCTGATAACGTTAAGTATAAGAATAATAGCGGATAAAAGAGCTCGAAAACTTCAAATTACCTCTAAATTTTCGCAAAAGTACAGACTTTGATTTTAGTACCCAGACCATTATTATTCATAGGATACAATGTTGTAAGAAGTGTTTATTTAAACTCGTACTGTATGCCTTAAGATTGGAAAAAATTCGTGAATGAGATTATGTTTTACGCCATTCACATTGGAAAATGACCACAAAGATCATTGCTAGAATAAGCAGTCCAGTATGAATACAAATTATCACGAACTAAGATATGTGCGGCGACTATAAACTCCAACGATTGCCCACTTCAGAGAGTGGTTTGCATGGTTCGTAGCTGCCCGGAATGGGGTCGTAGCTCAATACTTGTTCGCCTATTACTTCGGAAGTGAAATAGGCCCATATCGCCATTGATTTCATTGAGCGATAAAAACCAATTGGTTCTTGGTCACCAATTGTAATGCCCCAGATTCCTGGATTAAATTTGCCCGTCGACTTTTCTTCAGCTTTTAAAACCTCAACTCTTTCGGACACATCAAGGCTAGCAAAGTTAGTACCGAATTTCTCCTTACAACGATTATTAAAGGTGGTGATTTCATTCCGTATGTTTTGCTGTCCTTCTTGGTCATAGGTCTGAGAAATTACTCTGTCAATGAACACATCTACTTTTACATCCAAAGCTCCTGGTGTATCTGTTCGCGGTAAAATCATTTCAACCAGTGTGCCTATAGTGGTGGCTTCTTCCTTTGTAAAGAATTCAGGTTTCCAGGTCAATCTTGGCTCATTCCAGCAAGATTGTAGTAATGAAAGCAATGTGGGCATGGCAACGGTAGCACCTGCCACTAATCCTGTTTTTTTGAGTACGCTTCTTCTATCCATAACTTAAAGGTTCATTTTTTTTAATTCGGATACAGCATGGTTCGCAGCTCTCGCGGTAATAGCCATATAAGTCAATGACGGATTCACGCAAGAAGAAGAAGTCATACAAGCACCGTCGGTAACGAAAACGTTCTTTGCGGCATGAACTTGGTTAAAACCGTTAAGCACGGAGGTTTTTGGATCTAGACCCATTCTAGCGGTGCCCATCTCGTGCACAGCATAACCGGGTGGGTGTTCATTGTCAAAACCAATAATATCCTTTAATCCCGACTTTTGGAGCATTTCCACCGCATCTTCTTTAATTTGCTTGTTAGCCGCTCTTTCATTTTCCTTAAATTCTGAGTCAATTGCCAAAGTAGGTTGTCCCCATTTATCCAAAACATCAGTATTCAAACTAACTTGATTATCATGATAGGGCAAGCACTCTGCAAAACCTGTAATGAAGAATTCCCAAGGACCAGGTTTTAGGATACTCTCTTTAAAATCGGTTCCAAAATTTTCGCTATTGGCAGCGTTTCCACCGCGATATCCTCCTCCTTGGAAGCCAAAGCCACGTAGAAATTTATCATTCTTGGTTTTGTCATCTATATTCCAATATCTGGGAATATAAATTCCGTTAGGCCGTCTTCCCTTATAATATTTATCATCAAATCCTTCCACTTTTCCCATGGCTCCAACTCTATAGGTATGATCCATAAGATTGTGGCCAAGTTCTCCACTATCATTTCCAAATCCGTTTTCAAAGCGGTTTGATTTTGAATTCAACAAAATCTGTGTTGTACTCAAAGTTGAGGCATTGCAGAAAATGACTTTGGCTGAATATTCAATGTCTTCATTGGTCTCTGCGTCGATGATACGAACACCGGTAGCTTTGCCCTTAGCTTCATCATAAATAATAGACTGCACTATCGAAAATGGTCGAATTGTCAATTTACCAGTTGCATGGGCCGCAGGTAGCGTAACTGAGTTACTACTGAAATAGGCTCCGTACGGGCAACCTCTGCTACATCTATTCCTATATTGACATTGCCCTCTTCCATTATGTGGTACCGTTAAATGTGCACACCTCCCTATTATTAAATGCCTACCGTCAAACTCCTTTTCAATTCTACTTTTCACATGTTTTTCTACACAATTGAGCTTCATCGGCGGTAGAAAATGGCTATCGGGTAATTGTGGAAGCCCTAAAGGTTCTCCGCTAATACCTGCATATTTCTCCACATAGGTATACCATGGGTCAATATCCTTATATCTCATGGGCCAATCTACTCCGTGTCCATCTTTAGAATTTGCCTCAAAATCCAAATCGCACCAACGATACGTTTGCTTTCCCCATAACAAAGACCTTCCACCCATTTGATGGGCACGAAGCCATAAAAAAGGTTTTACTTCCGTATAAGGATTGGCCTCATCATCTGCCCAGAAATGGGCTGTATCAGTACTTACCCAATTCGAACGTATACTAACTTGGTGTTTTTTTCTTTGTTCAGGAGTCAGTACGCCTCTTAGCTCGCTATCCCAAGGGTCTAAGTTCATGGTTGGATAATCTTTTACGTGCTCAACGATTCTGCCCCGTTCAAGAACTAGGGTTTTCAGTCCCTTTTCGCAGAGTTCCTTTGCAGCCCAGCCACCGCTGATACCTGAGCCGATAACGATGGCGTCATAGACCATGTCCTTTTTTGCATCAATATTGAAATTTGCCATGTATAACGTATTTCTAGTAGCCATCAAGTTAATGAATAAATCAATAGCGCGACTTAACATTTAAGGAAAGAACTAGGCGAATTACTATCATACATATGTTTGGTGATTGTGAAAATCGGCAATCACTGATTTCGAATAGAGGCAAAGTGGCGTAACATTTATTAGAAAGTTGTTGTGTATGATTTGTTACGCCTGCCTGCCGTAGGCAGGTGTTTCAGTAACTATCTTACTGGAAATGGAACAAGCCACAGGAAAATCCATAGGATTTTGAGAGTAGGTTAGACCTAATAAATTATTTTTACACGGCTTTGTTGGGTGTTCGTACTTTATGGCTTTGCGCTATTCCATATTTTCAATTGGCCATTTTCTATATTTAAATTTGAAAAGGGCCCTGCAATTCTATTATCATTTGAGCGATTGATGCCAAAATAATCTACATCAAAAATTATTTCTGAAAGGTTAGGGTTTTCAAAAGCTGCCTTTACTATTTTAGTTTTACTTAATGTTTTGGTCGAAATCATTTCCACTTTATGCTCAAAAAACGCTTTATTTAAAGAAAATTGAAGATATACATCCCCTTCCTTTTCAATTAATGCTAATTCGGGGTCGTAATTTAAATAATCCTCATTATTCGAATCGTTTATAGACGATTTCTCCGGGAGCTGTCCCAAAAACAATTCTTTTTAAATTAGACGACCCACCCCGTATCGGTTTCACCCATTCACGGTAAGTTCCTGAATGAACGGTAATAGTATTGTAGGCTTCCCTAAAAATAGGACAGTATAAAATTCGAATTTATTAATTTTAAATTTTAACTGTCACATGAAAAGAACAAAGTTTACGGAAAGCCAGATTGTCAAGGCGCTAAGGGAAAACGAACAGGGAAGATCCGTTGGCGATATTTCCAGGGAACTGGGTATCGACAAAAGTACATTTTACTACTGGCGCAAGAAATACG
>NZ_JALKBC010000025.1 GCF_023015865.1 Arenibacter sp. F26102
CAGGGAACATCAGCATAGCGGGCATCGTGGACGATTTGATCGACGAACTTGATGAGACGGTGGTGGTGACGCTATCGTCGCCTACCAATGCCACATTGGGTACGAACACGGTGCATACCTATACGATCTTGGATAATGACAATGCTCCAACTGTCGCCTTCAATGGGACTACGTCCAGTGGCCTTGAATCCGTTTCCAGCTCGGCCCTTGCGGTGTCGCTTTCGGCTGCGAGCGGTTCTAATGTTTCGGTGAATTATGCCGTAACCGGCACGGCTACCGGAGGAGGGACGGACTATACTCTTGCCAATGGCGTTTTGAACATTCCGGCCGGATCTTTGACCGGGAATATTACAATAGCCAGTATTGTCGATGATCTTATAAACGAGCCAAACGAGACTGTCATAATTACCTTATCTGATCCTAATAACGCGACTCTAGGGGGTAATACGGTTCATACTTACACTATTTTAGATAATGACGTTCCGGTTGTTAGCATCACCGCCACAACTCCCAATGCCTCCGAGAGTCCTCTAAGTACTGGTTCTTTTACCGTAGGTCTAACTACTACAAACTTAACAGGCGAAGATATAGATATAAACTATACTGTGGGTGGTTCTGCAACCCCGGATTCGGATTATGTAGCACTTTCAGGTACCGTGTCAATCCCAAACGGCCAGGAAAGTAGCGCCATAACAGTAACGCCCATTGACGATAATGAAGTGGAAGCAGCAAGTGAAACTGTGATTGTAGCTTTAGCAACTGGCCCAGGGTACACCGTAGGTTCTCCCAACAGCGCTACGGTTAATATTGCTAGTGAGGATGCTGCCGGAGTTTCCATTAATGATGTTACGGTTAATGAAAATGATGGAAGTGCTAGCTTTACCGTGACCTTAAATGGCGCACTTCTTTTGATAACCACAGTCACATATTCTACAGCAAACAGTTCTGCCTTAGCGGGATCGGATTATGTAGAGAAATCTGGTAGCGTTACATTTGCCCCATTGATTGCTAGTCAAACCCGAACCATTACTATTGATATTATAGACGATGCCATTTCAGAGGGCACGGAATCCTTTTTTGTGAATCTAACCAATGCTACCGGCTTTGCACAAATCGCAAAGGCACAGGGGGTAGGTACTATCGCAGACAATGATAATTGTATAGAGGCACCCTTAATAAATAGTACTCCAACTATCTTTTGTGATGCCTTTACTCAAGATTTGGATGCTTATACGGACACCACCATACCTTCTGGCTTTGAATTGATATGGAGCAGTAACAGTGATTTTTCGGTTACTGGGGCTAGGTTAACTACTAGCGTGATAGATTTTGAGGCTACCTTTTATGGTTTCTTGTATAACGAAGGTACCGGCTGCGTTAGTCCACCTTTGGAAGTTACCTTGGTGCGCAACGAACCACCAGGAATTCTAAGTACCACACCTACTACCATTTGCGGACCGGGTACGGCCACTATAAGCGCAACAGTAACTGCGGGAGGTAGCTTGTTTTGGTACGATTCAGAATCTAGTGTGGATTCACTTGGAGAGGGAAGTAACTTTTTGCCCAATGTTAATGTTACTACTACTTATTATGTAGAGGCCTTTGCCAATGGCTGTTTCTCGGAACGGGAAGCGGTTATAGTTACCGTTGCGGATTCAGTTGAGACTGGTACAACAACAAATACTTCGGCTTGCAGTATTACTGGAGGCGAACCCACAATAATAGATTTGGATGATACACGTTCTGATGGGGACACCGGTGTTTGGAGTGTGGTAGGGACTCCCCCGGGAAGCATTTCCATTGATGGGGATAATAAGGTAGACTTTATAGGAGCGCCCGATGGGGATTACGTTTTTAGGTTTACTACCAATACCGCCGTTTCTCCTTGTGTAGATGAAAGTGTTGACGTTACTATTGGTGTAAGCAATTGTACCGTGGATAGTGATAATGACGGTATTATAGATAGAGATGAAATTACCTTGGGTTTAGATCCCCAAAATCAAGATACAGACGGGGACGGCATAAATGATGGGGAGGAAGTGGGGCCGGATATTAATAACCCTATCGACACGGATGATGACGGAATAATAGATGCGCTTGAGTCCAATATTTTGGATTCGGACAACGATGGTGTGGTGAATCAACTAGACCCCGCAAACGACAACCCTTGTATTCCCAATATTTCTGCAGCCTGCCAGATAGACCTTGCTCTAGAGAAAACAGTGGATAAGGAAAGCATATTGGTGGGGAGGGAAGTTATATATACCATAACGCTGACCAACTTAAGTCAGATTATGGCTACTGATGTTACCGTAAACGATCTTGTTATTCCAGCAATAGGGTTTCAATATGTAAGTCATGCTACTGCCAATGGTACTTATGATGAAACAACTGGAGTATGGCAATTGGATGAGGTTTTGGAGGAAGAGATTTATACCCTGATAATTACCATCAAATTTACTGAAGTAGGTACCTTTCAGAATACGGCCACCATAGTGGACTCTTTTCCAGAGGATTCCAATGCTGTCAATAATACCGGTTCTGCTACGGTAACGGTGACACCTCGTTCTACGGATGAATGCGGATTCCTGTTTAACCAGATATCACCAAACGCAGACGGATTTAACGACACGGTATATATTAACTGTATTGAGGATTATCCCAATAATAGCCTTCAAATTTTTGATCGTTATGGCAATGAAGTTTTTTCTGCCAATGGTTATGACAATACTTGGAAGGGAACGGTTAAGAATGGGGATTTGCCCAAGGGTACCTACTTTTATATACTGGATCTTGGCGATGGTACGGCAGTGCGAAAAGGTTGGATCCAAATCATAAGATAAAATAGACTATGAATTTTAGAATATACAGACTAGGGTATAGCGTTCATTTATTGATCTTCCTCATGTTGCTTTTTGTTGTCTCTAAAACAGTTGCGCAAAAGGAGCCTCAGTATACCCAGTATATGTACAATATAGGTAGTTTTAATCCGGCTTACGTAGGTACTGTGGAGACTCCGGATATTACAGGTCTATACCGCGCTCAATGGACTGGAATTCCAGGAGCGCCAAAAACCATGCGTTTCGGGGTAAACCTACCCTTTACAAATGAAAAAAATGGGTTGGGTTTCAATGTGGTCAGTGATCAGTTAGGACCAACTACGCAAACATACATAGATGTCGCTTATTCGTTCCAAGTGAAGCTTTCAGACGACACCAAATTGTCTTTTGGCGTAGATGCAGGTGGCTCCTTACTTGATGTGGATTATACCAAGGGCGATTTTGAAAATCCAAATGAACCCTTGTTGAACAATGAGGATACCTTTAATAAATTTTACCCCACTATAGGAGCGGGGATGTTTATGTATCAGGAAAACTGGTACGTGGGATTGTCAGTTCCCAACTTTTTAACCTCCGGCCTATATGCGGATGAAGTGGCCAATATAATTGAAGACAAGGTACAGTTTAATTTAATAGGAGGCTATGTTTTTGACCTTTCCGAAGGCCTTAAGTTTAAACCGGCTTTCTTGATGAACTATTTAAATGGTTCCCCTCTAAATTTAAATATGTCCACCAATTTTTTAATTAGCGATGTAGTAACTTTAGGGGCTTCCTATAGATGGGATAATGCAATTAGTGGTTTGGCCGGATTACAGATTTCCAATAGCCTGTTCCTAGGATATTCTTACGACTATAATACCAATGGACTTGGGGAGTATAGTCAGGGTTCCCATGAAATGATATTAAAGTTTTATTTGGGTAAAGCAACCGGGAAAAGTAAGACCACCAAAAATCGAGATCAAAAAGGCCAGCCTAAACAGATAGACAGTCCAAGGTTTTTCTAAAACAGTTATGAACATGAGGTTTAATTTAGTAATTGTGTTTTTTATCATTTTATCGTCTTTTGGTTTTGCTCAGCAAAAAAAAACCAAAGGGGATATATTGTTTTTTGAGTATTCCTACGGCCAGGCAATTAAAGAATACCAGAAACAAATGAGGGATGGCGTCCTTTCCAATAAGCAGTATTTAAATCTGGCAGATTCATATCTTTATATTGGGGATTATAAGAAGGCCTCTGAAATTTATGTAAATATTTATCAGAAAGACACCACTATGTCTAGCCATCATTTTAACAAAATGTTACAGTCGTTATCCAAAACTTCTGAAATTGAAAAGGTTAGGGCGTATTTGGCTACAAAAAAGGATGCCTTGTCAGCTGAATTATTGGAAAACGCGGATTTTAATTATGAGTTAATTGCATCCAACACCAATCAGGAATTGGATTTCAAGATATTTAATATCAGTGGGAATAGCCCCCAAGCGGACTTTTCCCCCACTTTTTATAAGGATAAGTTATTGTTTTCAAGCAGCAGGCCAGATGGTACCAAGAAAATTTACGGACCTTCTGGTGAATCTTACCTAAATATTTATGAGTCCAAGCTGGATCCTAAAGGTGACGCAAAAACACCGCAAGTTTTTAAAGATATATCAGAAAGTAATTTTCATCGCGCTACCCCATATTATTCGGAGAAACTCGGTTACGTATTTTATGTCCTGTCCAATTCTGATGGAGAGAATT
This sequence comes from Arenibacter sp. F26102, assembly GCF_023015865.1. Lineage (GTDB taxonomy): Bacteria > Bacteroidota > Bacteroidia > Flavobacteriales > Flavobacteriaceae > Arenibacter. The sequence continues at coordinate 4,579 of NZ_JALKBC010000025.1, forward strand.
TACAGTTTAGTGAGAATGGTAAAAATGCCTTGGCTATAGGGATGAGCAATGGTCAGGGGTCTTTTAGTTTTATATTGAGAGATCCGGATACCTCGTTCTATTATCCCTTTTATGAAGCAGCTACTGGAAGATTGTTTTTTGCCGCTAATTTTCACGATAGTTTTGGGGGTACCGATATCTATTTCGTGTATACCAACAATGGATTAATAATGTCGGCACCAATAAATTTGGGACCCAGAATTAATACTCCTGGTAATGAGATAGCTCCTTATATATTTGAAAATAGCCTGTATTTTTCTTCCGATATTTTTTATGGCCTAGGAGGAATGGATATTTATAGATCGAACATGGATGCCGATAACAGTTTTAGTATTCCTGTAAACTTAGGGGAGGGGATTAATTCGCCTAAAGATGACTTTGGTTTCATTATAAAAAATAATGATTCCAATGGCTTGTTGGGCTATTTTTCGTCCAATAGGGAAGGCGGTAGAGGTAACGATGATCTATACGGTTTTAATGTTTCTGAAAAACCTGGCCTAAAAACCTTGGCCCTAAAAGGAAAAGTGGTTGATCTTACTTCAAATAATGGCGTGTCCAAAGCTCAAGTAAGGCTCTTTGACCAAGAAGGAAAAGTTGTTAAGGAGGTGTTTACGAATGAGAATGGTGATTATAATATTGAGATTCCATTCCAAAATACCATTACTATTGAGGCATCCAAGGAAAAATACTCCACGTTTTCTATGACCTATAATAACAATAAACTCGAGGAAATCCAGGAAAAGGCTTTTAATATGGGGATTAAATTTCTTGAAGATTTGATTGAAGATCAAGAGGGCCAGAAGGTTGTAAAATTGAAAAATTTCTATTTTGATAGGGGTCAAAGTAATATTACGCCCGAAATAGCACAAGAACTGGACAAGGTGGTTGATGTTATGAACAGATTTCCTCAGTTACAACTTAGAATAGAATCACATACTGATAGTAGGGGAGGGGCAAGCTCTAATTTTACGCTTTCGCAAAATAGATCGGATGCCATTAAAAAATACCTCTTGCAGCAAGGGGTGTCAGCGTCCAGTATACTATATTCCATTGGTTATGGTGAGGAAAAACTTTTGAACGGATGTAAGGATGGTGTTTTTTGTTTGGATATGCTACATAATAAAAATGAACGTTCTTTGATAGTAGTGCTTAATTATAATCTTTTGTTCTAAAGAATTATAACCTCAAACTCACCTTCCCAGACTATAATTTATTGGTAAGAAGATGGCAGCCATTGGCCATTTACCTATATAAAATGCATGTACTGCAATCTTTTGTCTCACCGTAATAGGTTCCCCGATATTTGTGGAGTGTACTAACGGGTATACCAAAAATTACCCTTTTTATGTAGGTCACCCGAGTGTATAGAATACCCATTTTTGAATTATAACGTTTTTCATTTCTAGTATTCCTTTTAATTCGAATCAATTTCATAAATCTATCTTTATCATTTGTTCCTTGGAAGGATAGCAATAATATAATCCAATTCCAAATTATGGGTGTTAAGTCTTTAACTACGGAGAGTTAACGAGTCTGAGGGTAAGTGGTCAATTCTGTGTATGGGTAACTATTATGAAATTATATTTTTTAGAACAATACCATCCAGCAATAGTAAATGGAAAAAAGTGTAAGGAATAGTATCCCAACGTATGTCAATAATTGCAAGTTTCTGCTTGGTCTATTTATTTCTGGTATTTCATGGCTCATTACATTTTTTAGATTCATATACCCTATGATCGGGGCTACTACAAAAGAAACAAAAGTGGCCAATGCCACAAGCAGACCCATGTTGGCTGAAAAGGTATGTATGACCGTATAATTGATAATTGCAAGGAGTACTATTGCAATGGGGAAACCTCTTCTTTTTATATTCCCTTTTTTTGGAAAAAGCAAAGTTAATGTGTCAACACTTACACGCGCAATTGCATCGTGGGCAGTAATACAAGTACTGAACATGGTGGCGAATGCAGCAATAGCTATAAAAACATATGCCCAGGCTCCAATATTGGCGGTAAATAGTTGGACCAATTGATCTGCAAAAATTACCGCACTGTTGCTCAGTTCCGTATTGGTGCCGTAGAGGGTAAGCCAGCCAATGGTCATAAAGAAAATGGCAAGGATCGCTGTTGCGAAATAGCCAAATTTAAACTCTTGCAAAGCCTCCTTTAAAGAAGGTTTACGATTGGAGTTTTTAAATTTTTCAATACTCCAAAGACTTATCCAACTGGAGGCTTCCACGGTGGTTGGCATCCACCCCATTAATCCAATCAAAAAAAGGATTCCTACTTCATTAAAAATATTAGGTGCTTTGAAGTTTTCTATTTCCGTAACCTGCCCATTGGCGATTACCAAAATCGTAGTTGCTAAAAGGGCTAAGAATAAAAGGGATACAACATATTTTAATGAGGTTTCCAGAAATTTATAACGGCCAACTATAAGTAGGGCACATATTAACATAAAAAGGCCGCCCGCAACAACATTTACCGGTGTTTTGGTTAGTTGAAAGAGGTTGATGAGCAATCCAGAGGTAACTACATATAATGCCGCTAGAATGGTAAAGGTGCTGAATAAGGTAATAATCGCATAAAAGATTAAATACCCCTTGCCACGATTAAGATAACCTTCAATGAGGGTTTTATTGGTGATATTGGTATATCTTATTCCGAATTCAAAAAAGGGATATTTGAGTACATTGGCCAATATAATGGGAATTACCATGATCCACCCGTATTGGGCACCTGCTTTGGTGGATAGCACTAAATGGGAAGTTCCTATGGCCGTACTGGCAAAAAGCAGGCCGGGACCAAGGTTCTTGATCAGATTCCTAATAGAGGTCATTATGGACATTTCAGGGGCAAATATAGTTAAGATTACTTGATTTCAATTTTGTCCCCAAAGAATTTTGGTTGGGTATTGAGTGCTAAATCAATAAACACTTTTACGCGGGCAAAATATTCCCTTATTTGAACTTTTAGGCCCTGATTTAAAGAGATGCCATCTGCATTAAACCCTATAGCGTGCAGACCTTTTTTTTTGGCTAGGTAAATGGCTCTTTCGTTGTGAAATTTTTGGGATATTATGGTTACATGATCTAATCCGAATATCGCTTTGGCCCTTACCATGGAATCCAAAGTGCGGAAACCCGCGTAATCCAAAAATATCTTTTCCTGTGGAATGCCTCCCTTAATAAGGTCTTTTTTAAATACCGCAGGCTCATTGTAATATTGGGAGCTATTATCCCCACTGACCAGTACAAAGTCAATTTTCCCGGCTTTGTACAATTCTAGGGTAGCTTTAATTCTATTAGTGTAATATGGGTTGGAGCCACCTCCCACCAACTTGTTGGAGGTGCCCAAAACAAGGCCTACCTTATTTTTGGGAATTTCCTTTACGTTCCAAAAGGTCTTTTTTTCAGTAGCTTTTTCAATTATATAATTGCAGGTGGTTAAAGCTAAATAAATACCTAATATACTCAGTAGGAAAACAAGGCCAATTTTCTTTATCATACTTCATTGGAATGAGAAATAGTAGTAGTAAATGCAGTCATATTTGTTCGTAAATATATATTGCCTTTTTCGCTTTACTCCATTTGTTTCAAGGTAGGAATAGTATTCTAAAATGCCCAAAAAATAACCTCCAACCTCATAAGGTCGGAAGTATAAATATAAGTTTAAAACTTAATTATTTTAGCAGGAATCAGCACCTATATTGCCTTGGGTGATGATAAATTCCAAGTAATCTTCATTTTGATAGATCTTAATCTTAATATGTCCATCATATTGCAGTAGTTATTAGTAGGTAATCGGTGCGCCATCGTCAAAAATAGTGACAACTCTATTACTGGATTTGCAATCACAATCTATATGAGCCAAGGTAATGGCGCCTATTCACCAGTTGCTGAGTTGTTAAAATGAGGGATGGATGTCTGTTTTGGAATCATCTCTGATTTAACTGGAACTATCCAAGGAGATTTGTAACCGGAAAAATTTTGAACTGAATAGATTTAGAGAATTTAAAAAATAAGACAGTGTTTAATATTAACTTTTATCGGTCTAAAAAATCGATGATTTGAAAATACTTACCTAGGATGCATTTCATTTAAAAGTAACCCCATAATAAGCTAGACTTAAGCTGAATAAACTAAAATATGTGTAGTCTAATTCTTGTATTAAAGAATCTTGTTATGTGGGATTCTGCTAATTAAAGGCCATTACAAACCAAGATTTCGACTTGAAAAAGTGGGACCATTGGTATTGATAGGGCAAGTAATAGGGGGAAATAAAAATCAGTCCTATGGCACTAGGATTTTTTTGACTTCTTATCTCTTTTTGCTGCTTTTTTTTCTTTAGCAGATAATACGGGTTCTTTTTTTACATTCTTCTTTGCGTCTTGACTCTTTGCCATAGCGTTTGTTTTTATCAAAGATACTGAAAATTCGTGCAGATTTTAACTTGTATTCAATAATTGGCCAAAATCCGGAACTAAATAAGTTTTGCTTATTTAAAATCCAGTGTTCAATTCCATTTCGCGTCTATATAAAGTGGTTGATAGTAAAAGGCTATTGTTGTATTGCCACTCGTTTTTCAGCTAGAAGTTTCGCGATTACCTTTTCCAATTTCTTTGGTTTATCGGCATATTTCTCCAAATCAATTATTTCCACTTTCCTGAAATCTACGGGGTGACTTTCGCTTTGTAGTGAAATACTTCCGCTCTTTAATAGTTGTCCCTCTACAGCTCCGTTAATAGGGTCTAACTGTGGTTTTGTATAGCGCATAACCTCTTCGCCGTTTACGTAATGAACAATTAGGGAATCCTTTAAGACAAGAACTTCTACTCTAGTCCACTTGTCCCCATGATAAGTTTTGGATGTGGAATTGGTACAGTGCTGTTTTATTGTTTTGCCATCTTTTTCATATTGGGTTCCAGGAGTGCAGAGATTGGCGGTAGAACGCTCATCCTTCCCATTTCCTCCCAACAACTGTACCTCAATTGAATTTGGAAAATCCTGGTCGATTGTCATAGTGGCCGGATCCTGACCGTGAATCATAATTCCGCTATTTCTGTAGGCCCAACCTGGTCCTTCGTTAACTTGATCTCCCACAAATCGGTATTCAACCCCGATTAAATAGGATGAAAATGGCTTTTTGTAAAAAAGGTGTCCAAATTGTTCGTCAAATTCGGTGTATTGGTCATACCTAACCTGAACAATTCCATTATTGACCTGAAAAGTATTGTTGAAGTTGTCGTTTAATTTGTGGTGCCTAATTTTTATTTCCCAGTCATTTAGATCCTTGCCATTGAACAATTGTTTCCACTTTACGTTTTTTTGGGCCTCGCATACATTGGAAAGTAGGCTTAGACCAATTATTAGAAAAGTGGTTAGGAGTATATTGTTAGATCTTGTTTTCATTAAAAAATTTTTGTTTGAAGGTCCTAAAGTAGTATTTTAATTTATAAGAGTTGCCAGGTTAACCGGGTCATTTTTCATTTTATTGGCCGGAGGTTTGGGTTTAAAACCCTACAAATAATTACAGTATTTTGGTACTGCGAAAAATATATACTTTAGGGGTATGGGGCATACATTACGGAAGGGATCGCATACCGTCAGCAGATTAACTTGTCATTTAGTTTGGGGTACCAAGTATAGTCACAAGGTTTTAAGTGAGATGAACAGAAACGTTGTCGTGAGCTCCGACCATGTCCATATGCATTCTGAGTACGCCCTTAGGGTGCATTTAAGTTCGAGGGTCGAACAATTCAAAGGGAGGACTTCGAGAAAGCTCCAACGGGAGTTTCTCCAGTTAAATAAGCGCTATTGGGGTCAATATCTTTAGGCGAGTGGCTATGGAGTCTGGAGTACGGTTAATGTAAACAATAAGATGGTCAGGGGCTATTTGGAGTATCATCGACGGGACGGTTCGGATAATTCCAAATTCATATTGGAATAGTCCCAGAAACTTTCTGTGGCTAGTGAAAAAGCCGCTGCACTTTCAGTGTAGATTGGTTTGGTTTTTTTTTTTTTTTTTTTTTTAGCCTGAAGATGTTTAATTATTGAAATAATGAATTATTAGGGGAACAAATTTATCTATTGCTCATAGTAAATGGAATGCGGGTAGTTGCATACGCAAATCATGGGATACATAAAAATGTAATGAAACAAAGTATTTTTTTGAAAAATATTATAAACCGTAATAATCTCAAAAAAATGTGAATAACAGAATTAGGCCTTTATTCACAATGAGGTAATTTTATTCTGAAGCGAAAGTAGTATTTGTCTCAAAACTTGTTGGATTACAAATGTATTATATGGGCAATAATACCGCATGCCAATAATGGTCCAACAATGCGGTAGTGCACCAATAGTGTTAATTTTTCTTTTTACTTCCTGGGTTGTGCATCCAAAATCAGTAACTGTGCCAATCAATTTATTTAAAAATTGTTGGGGTCGGAAACCAAGCGGGTTTCCGACCCCAACAATTAAACAATTAATAGTTTCTTGTAGAAGGTATATTTTAACAACAGACCTTCACAAAATCACTAATTAGAAAATGATGGATTTTGTACAAGCTTGTCATTTTTCAACATTTCCACTTCAGGAATTTGATGAAGGATACGATTGGAAGTATATGGAATAGAACTTGGACCTGACCATCCCTGCCATGACATATAACTTCTGTCCATTGTTTTCTTATTCCTAAATACGTCATGCGTACGATGCATCTCATGCGCAAACTCTAAGCGTGCTTCATCCAACACTATATCCAAAACGGTTTCATAACCCTGAAGATTGTCCAATCGAAACAATTGATCACCTGTCAATCCGGCTCTTTCCCTTATTACATTTACCATTTGCAATGCTTCCTCGTCCTGACCATTTTTTGCATAAGCTTCGGCCTTTATTAAGTACATTTCTGCCAATCTAAAATAGATGGGGGAATGCAACATTGGAACGTCATTTTGGTAAGTTAGTTTTTGTGTCCAATATTTCGGCACACCTAAACTTTCAGTTACCTTATACCCATAGTAGGTGTTTTCGGGATCAGGAATTTTATTACCCTCTTCATCAAGATCAAACTGCGGGTCAATAAAGTTAATTCTTAAATCCTCCGGGTTTTTGAACAATAGATCCATATAGGTAGAAGAAACCATAATTTCACCGTAACCTCCATCACCGTGCATCATTCCACCCATCATATATCTTCCTACATTTTCAGATTCTAGTCTCTTGACCGCAAATATGGTTTCCGAGTTTCCTTCGGGTGCAAGGCGATTGTATCTAGGAAAAGCCTCAGAACCGAGCAATTGATATCGGCTAGAAGTAATTACATCATCTGCATAGTCAATTGCCAAACCGTTTTTTTCCATAAAAAGATACAATCTGGCTAGAGCTGCCATAGCTGCTTCTTGAGAAGCATACACATTACCCTTGTTTTCATTCATTAGCTCTACTGCTTCAAGTAGATCTTTTTCTATAAACTCATAGGTATCTTTTACAGATGCTCTTGAAAGGCCTTCATTATCCGTAGAAGTATCGCTTAAAGGAACTCCTAAATTGGTTTCCGGACTGTCGTGGGAATAAGGTCTTCCATATACGCGTGCCAAATCAAAATATAGCATAGCTCTGAGGAAAAGATTCTCCCCTTTTAGCTGATCTCTTTTTTCAATTTGTTCCGTAGATAAATCCGCTAGGGCATCAAGGCCTTCGTTTACCACGTTTATGGAATAGATGGCACGGTATGAATACTGCCAAAAATCTTGAGACCTTTCCGAGGCCGAGATTGGTTGATAGGTTAAAGAGTACGAGAAGTGGTTGCCACTCCATTTATTCATAATAAGGTCATCACTCATATATTCGGTAACATCATACCGGGTTCGGTCATAGCCATATTTACCTTCCGCTAAACTCAAAAAAGCATAGTTGCCAATAACGGCATTTTCAAGCAGCTCTAATGAACCGGTAACTTGTTCTGTGGTTATTTGATTAATGGGTTGAAAATCTACAGCGTCTTCGGTACATCCACCCAAAAATAACGGCAATGCGCTGATTATAAGTATTTTTATATATTTCATGAGAATAATTTTTATTTATTAGATCAGAAATTAAAATTCAGGTTAAGTAAAACTCTCCTGGTAGGTCGAAATCTAGATGCATCGGTTCGAGGATCCTCAAAACTAACGTCCGAATCTCCAAAAGAATATTTGGTGAAAATTGCCAAATTCTCTACCGAGGCATTTATACTAAGATTCTTAAATACACCCAAGACATCATTTGGGAAAGTATAGCCTAAGCTTACTTTCTGAATTTTCAGATAACTTGCATCCTCTAAATAAAAAGAGGAAGTACCACTGAAATTATATGGATCCCCATAAATTAATTGTGGAAGGTCTGCATTCATCGTTCCCGCAGTTTCCCACTGAGTAAGATCTTGCCATTTGGTATTTTCAAATCGGTTTGATGTGAAATCACTCACTGACCAATTAACATAGTTATACACCTTTTGTCCAAGTGCAAAATTTGTAAGTACATTTAAGTGGAAATCCTTATACTTAAAGTAATTGGCAAAACCACCTGTAATATTGGGATATGCAGAGGACATTGGCATATAGCTGGCCTCTGATTGATAATTGGTAGTTGTAACCAATGCCGGACTATCGGTTTCGTTTCCGTTTATTTTATTTCCATCGGCATCTTCCCATCTTGTATAAACCGGTCTCCCTGTTTGGGCATCTACGCCTTGATATTCTGGAAGATAAAAACTTCTTAATGAATGCCCTTCCCTAATAATCATTCCGTTATCAATTATATCTTCTCCACCGTCCAGTTCCAACACCTCATTTTTATTGATATTGAAATTTAGATTGGACGTCCAAGAGAATTCACCTTCTATATTCTTTGTCGTTAGTGACAGATCAATTCCTTGGTTACGTATAGAGCCGATATTACGGACCTGACTTGTAAAGCCAGTAGTAGCCTCTAGGGGAACGGACTGTAATAAGTCGTCATTTATACGGTGATATAGGTTAACCTCTAATGAAGCCCGGTCAAATACACTAATATCAAGGCCTAAATTAAATTTGCGTGCAACCTCCCAAGTTAAATCTGGATTGGGCAAACGTGAAGGCCACGCTCCTGCGTCACCACCGTAGCTTGATTTTGTTGTAAATGAATAGGTACCCATAGACAAATACGAATCAATATTTGCATTTCCGGTTGTACCATAACTTAATCTAAGTTTTAAAAGATCGAGCCAAGAACTTGAATCTTCCAAGAAATTTTCCCTACTAATCATCCAGCTACTACCAATGGAATAAAAACTACCCCAACGTTCATTTTCTCCAAATCGAGAAGAGGCATCACGTCGTAAAGACCCTACTAAATAGTATTTATTCTTGTAGTCATAATCCACCTGTGTGAAATACGATAGAAAACCGGACTCGTACATATCACCGCTCACAGCATTTGGGCTACCTGCCGAACTTAGTGCTGTCATATCCCCTACTATACCGGTTCCTATGGCATTTACAAAACGGGTTTGGTCGTAATTATATTCTTGCCCCAAAATACCGCTCAGGTTGTGATCACCAAAGCTTTTATTGAGATGCAAAGTGTTTGAAGTTATAAATCCAAGGTCATAACTATAATTCCAGTCAATAAATCCATCTCGGGCGTAACCTGCCCAAGTCAAGTTCGAAATTGATTGTGAATGATCGGCACCGTTCAAGGCCACCCTGTTAGAAGTGTTGAATCTTGCCCAATCGGTAATATCCCAATCCAGTTCCGTCATTATGGTAGTTCCCCAAGACTTTTTGCTATTGGCAGATTCTTCCCTTTCCAACATGTAATTTACTCTTGCATAATAAAACCATAAGGGTGTTGCTGTTAGATCCATAACCGGAGTTGGGGTAATACCATCTGGCAAATAGGCTGCATCAAGTGGCACATTTTGATATGCCTGAGTATAGGGACTGGGCCAATTAAATTCTGACTTCTCCCCATAATTGGCGGTCATCCTAATATTAGTCCTTAGTTTATCAGAAATTTTATGACTCAGGTTTCCCCTAAAGTTATATTGGTTGTTGTACATATCAAGGGCTGTACCTTTTTCTTCGTTTAAGGAACCACTAATGTAAAAGGTAGTCCTATCCGATCCCCCTGACATAGAAATCTGAGTTTGATTTAAAAATCCTGTTCGTAAGAGTAAATCGTTCCAGTTAGAGGTATTATCCAAAACACTGGAAGGAATTACATTATCTCTATATTCGGCAAAACTTTTGTCTACAAAATCAGGATCGCCGTCTGCTACCCTAATGTCATATAGGTTTTCCATTGCTGTAGACCACTGCCCATATAAACCTTGGGCATCATATACCTTCACTCTGTCGTCCCAGTTAAAAGATGGACCAAATGTACTATTTACTGAGACCTTAAACTCACCGGCTTTTCCTTCTTTTGTGGTAACTACAATTACTCCGTTGGCTGCCCTTGAACCATAAAGTCCGGTGGCTGCAGCATCTCTTAGGACAGTAATCGATTTGATGTCTTTCGGATCATATTGTCCACCAATTATTCCGTCAACTACAATCAACGGGGAGCTTCCTGCTTCCAATGACCCCATACCTTGTATGACCATGGATGCACTTCGACCAGGTTCACCACTACTACCGGATACTTGCATTCCAGGAATCCTTCCCTGAAATATATCCCCTAAACTCGTAGAGCTTACAGATTGATTGATTTCCTCTTCTGAAACAATGGACACCGAAGAGGATAGCTCAGATTTCTTCTTTGTGGCGTATCCCACAACTACCATTTCATCCAGACTTTCAGCGCTTTCCTTCAAGCTTATGGAAAGGTTGGTTTGCCCATTTAAAGGTACTTCCTGGGTAGAATATCCCAAATACGAAACTATAAGGATGCTATTGCTATCAGCAACATTCAATAAAAAATTACCGTCAAAATCTGTAGTGACCCCATTAGAAGTGCCCTTTTCAACGATACTGGTTCCTGGTAATGGATCGCCCATTTCATCGGTTACTGTACCGGTTATAGTAAGTTGTTGTTCAATTTCGCTCAAAAGATGACCAACCGTAACATTATGTAACGTCAAGGTAATTTTTGTATGCGGCGTATAGTTGGCATTAGCTTGTAAACTAAAAAAAGTAATTAATATATAAAGTGTACTTAATTTCAATTTTAAACTATAGGAAGCCAAGGGGCACCCCTTGGCTGTAAGAAGTTTTTTCATACTTTTGTAATGTTAATTCGTGGTTATTTTTATTTTAATCACTACTTTCTAATCGGGAAATGTTCTAGCATTTTCGGATTTTTTTTGCCAGTCACGACAAATTATAAGTAGCGATCACTTTCCAATTATTCTTTTTGTTTTTAATTTCTATTTCATTAGCATCTGTTTTATTGGTTCACAATTGGTTTAGTGTTCTATTTTGATTTGGCGATCATCATTAATTTTAAAATTAACCCCATAGTTTAGCCTAAGTCCTTCAAGTGCCTTTTCAATTGGTTCGTCCTTATAGTTAGCGTTGAACTTTTTGGTCCATATAACGGTATTATTGTTGACGATTTATACATTATGGTGCCTTTTGAACTTTTTGATTAAAATTCCCTATAAATGCAGGTTGAAGTAAGAGTTCATTTCAGTTATCACTATTTATAAAATCACTTGTAAGACTCACGGAGCCTTCAGCGAGAACGACCTCGGTGGCGCCATCTTCAGGATAAGCGGAAACATTAAATTGTGTATCCAATACCCGAGCACTTAATTCACCAGCATTTGCAATAAATGGATGAATTGAACCTTTTGAAACATTCATGTAAACTTCACTTGAAACAAAAGCACTTCCATACTGTTTCCTAAGTTTGGATTGCTCTCTACTTTCTACATTGGTGCGGCAATCAGGTTTTTCAATAGATTTTATCGCCATTCTAGGTTCATCGTTTTGGCAACTAATAAAGTCCCTTTTTGTGGTTTACAACTAAAAACTATTCTTAGTAGCTTGGTTTGATTCGTTTCAAATATAAAACAATATTATGAAACAAATAATATTTCATTTCATTTCATAAATTAATTTTTAGCCAATAAATAGTTAAATTAATGTATACTTGTTATTATAGTCCATTTTATTACATATAACGTAGAATATTAGGGTAAATAATCCATTTTTTTTAACTTAAATGGCTGTTTGTCACTGAATATTTTTATTTCGAATAAGCTATTTTGTGAAAATTCTGCCTAAATAGAATCATTAATTATAATTTAACAAGTATTCGAAAGTAAATGGTGTTATTAATATTGTTTATTATTTTTGTTTTTGTGTAATTCATAGTATTTTAGCGAAGCAATCCTTGTTTTATTAACTGTCCAGTGGCAGTGTCATCAAGTTATCGTAGATGTTTGCAAGAACACTAAACATACAATCATGAAAATATTTAATATGGATAAACATATCGCGCTGGCCGTTTTTACTTTCTTCAGTTTCTCTACACTTTTATATTCCCAAATAGGAGATCTTAAATTACTTGATTGGGAGCCAAAGAGTCAGATGGTCGTCAAAGAGACTAAAATTCTAACACCTAAGTATCCTGTAATTGACATCCATAATCATTTGGGTCGTGGGGATGCGGATAAATACCTGGAAGAGATGGGCAAGGCTAGAGTGTGGAAAGTGGTAAGCCTTGATGGTTATTCCAAGGACAATGTCTATAAAGAGCATTTGAAAGCCATGCAAAAGGTTTCTAAAGATAGGATTTTAGTGTTTTTTAGTCCGGATTACGATGGAATAGACGAAAAAGGATATGGTGTCAAAGAGGCAAAAAAACTTGAAGAAGCAGTAAGATTAGGGGTTCGCGGATTGAAGATTTTCAAATCCTTAGGATTAATAGCTAAAGACAAATACGGCAAGATTATTCCGGTAGACGATCCTCGCTTAGATCCTATTTGGGCCAAATGTGGAGAGTTGGGTATTCCCGTGGTCATACATGTTTCCGATCCTGTAGCATTTCATACTCCTACCGATAAATACAACGAGCGTTACGATGAATTGGGAGCTCATCCTAATTGGTCATGGTATGGTAGTACCTATTCCAAAGAAGAACTTCTGAGCCAATTATACAGAGTTATAGCGAAGCATACCAACACTACTTTTATTTCAACCCATATGGGGAATTTGGCTGGAGATTTGGGTCGCGTGGCCGGATGGCTGGAACAATATCCCAATATGTATGTTGACATTGATGCGAGAATAAGTGAACTGGGCCGCCAGCCCTATACAGCCCGGAAGTTTATGATTAAATATCAGGACAGGGTTCTATTCGGAACCGATACCGCACCAGATGCTGAATCCTACCAGGTCTATTATAGATTTTTGGAGACCGATGATGAATATTTTGACTCTCGCAAAAGCCATCATTTTCAAGGCAGATGGATGATTTACGGGATTAATCTGCCAGATGAAGTTTTGGAGAAAATATATAACAAAAATGCCCTTAAAATATTAGGTATGTTCAAAGGGGTGTCTGATTAAGGCTCAATTATGAGCGTACTAAATATATTCAATATTTTAATAAGCTTGCCCTAGTGGCTTGTTTTTGAGGAGCAGTTACAATAAGTTAAATTCGTTTATCCATTTTTGATACTCATCTATGATCGCACATTGGGTTGGTCTGTAGGATGTTGGCAGGAAATTACTCTCCGCTATTTATGGGGTGCAGTAATTTATTAATAATTACAACTACCTTTTTGTTAGGTAGATGGTACTAGTGTATTGGCTGTAAACGGAATATTGCTAATTCAAGTATATTTCTTGCGAAAATCAGGTACCGTTTGGGGATGCTATGCTTAGAAAGCTTCCCGATTTGAAAACGCATTCAGAATCTTGAAATTATCTAAAAAATATAAAGAGTATGAACAATAATAATTACAACCGCAGAAAATTTCTGTCTCAGACTACTACTGCAATGGGTGGTTTGGCCATAGCCGGTATGGGTCTGCCATTAGATGCCATGGCACAGGGATTCAATAAATCTTCAAAACCTATTAGGCTTGGTTTTGTGGGAATTGGGGGTAGGGGTTCCTGGCACTTGTCTGTAGCATTGGGCATTGAAGGCGTGGAGGTTCCTGCAATATGTGATATTGATCCTGTAGCTTTATATAGGGCAAAAAGGTGGGTAGAAGAATCTGGTCAGGCTACACCTAAGTTGTATGGTGATGGACCAACTGCTTTTAAGCGACTGTGTGAAGATGAAGAATTGGACGCTGTTATTGTTTGTACCTCTTGGGAGTGGCATGCACCTGTTTGTCTGGCATCCATGAACAATAATAAGCATGCCGTTTCTGAAGTCCCACTAATGCAAACCCTGGACGAGGCATGGGAGTTGGTCGAAACTTTTGAAAAGACCGGCAAATGGGCAAGTATTGTACTGGGTGGTTTTGGAGATATGACTCTTTTAAACATGGTTCGCAAAAAGCTTTTGGGTGATATTATTCATGTAGAAAGCGGATATATCCATGATTTAAGAAGAGTGAAATTTACACCGGAAGAGGAGCCATGGCGGTTACAACATGCGGTGGATAGGAATGGGAACCTGTATCCCGACCACCCTATGAGAAATATGATACCAGCATTGGATATTAACCATTGAGACAGATTTGATTACCTCGTTTCAATGAGCTCTAAATCCGTAATGCTTAACAAATATGCAGCCTTGGAATACGGGGATAAATCTACGTATGCCAATATGAAAATGGCTCTTGGGGATTATAATGCTACGCTTATAAGAACGGTTAACGGTAAAATGATCACGCTAAATCATGATACACATACTCCCCATCCTCGGGGAAATTTCCGAATTCAAGGAACCAGTGGGGTCTATTCAAGAGATAAGAACAATAATAGAATTTACATTGAAGGAAGAAGTCCGGAATCACATCAATGGGAACCCGCGGATAAATATTTAGAAGAGTTTGAGCCAGCGTTGGTTAAAAATTATCATGCTCCTAAAAGAGTTGGGGAAATACAAGGCCATGGGGAGCAGATGAGTGAAACTCCACAGAAATGGACCCGATTAATTACGGCCCTTCGTGAAAATTTACAACCAGATTGGGACACATATGATTCTGTTACCAGCAGTGCAATCTCCCCTGTTTCGGAAGCCTCTGTAGCGGACGGGAGTAAACCTAAAGATTTTCCAGATTTTACCAAAGGCAAATGGAAGGAAAGAACACCAATGTATAGTGAGATAAAATAGCTTGGTCCAAATATTATTGAATGCCTTAAGGGTGATTTAAAAGAAAGTGATAGGCATTGGCAAAGTGTGGAAACCACATTTATATGTTTTGAAAAATGTCTTAACCTACGAAAGAAAAATCGGCAAGGCCACTTTCCAAAATTTTGGCATTTGTAGTACTGGTTGTAAATCCATCGCGGGAAAGATTGATGGAATTTCAAAATTTTAAATGACAGCAGATTTTACAAAACGATATTATAGCAAATTAAACTAACAAGCCCGTATGAAATCACTTCTTCTATCCATTTTTTTGCTAACTATCGGATTCAATTGCTTAGCTCAAAGCAACAATAACAAATCAATAGCGGCATTAAAAAATGAGACGGCAGTACACATACAATCAGGTTACGATGCCTATAAAAATGTGGCTTTGAGTATTTGGGATTATGCGGAATTAGGATATAAAGAAAATAAAAGTTCTAGTTTGTTGCAGCATACATTAATGGATAATGGCTTTGTTGTTGAGGCAGGCGTAGCTGGAATGCCTACGGCCTTTGTAGCTTCCTATGGTAGTGGTTTTCCTGTAATTGGTATTTTGGCGGAGTATGATGCATTACCAGGTTTATCGCAAGATGATTCTTCTACAAAATCCCTTATTCCCAATAAAAACAATGGGCATGGTTGCGGGCATCATCTATTTGGTACTGGTTCTGTAGCCGCAGGTATTGCCATTAAAAAATTATTAGAAGCAGGAAAGATAAATGGAACCATTAAAGTATTTGGTTGCCCAGCCGAGGAGGGTGGAAGCGGAAAAGTATATATGGTTAGAGATTGGTTGTTTAATAAGGTAGATATAGTGCTGCATTGGCATCCATGGGATAAAAATTTAGTACTTAATTCCAGTGTATTGGCTAATAAATCTGCCAAGTTTAGGTTTTACGGTATTGCTTCACATGCTGCTGTCTCGCCAGAAAAAGGGCGTTCTGCATTAGACGCAGTGGAGGCTATGAACAATATGGTGAATATGATGAGGGAGCATGTTCCGCAAGATACCCGTATTCATTATGTGATTAACAATGGTGGCAAAGCCCCCAATGTAGTGCCGGAATTTGCCGAAGCCTATTATTATGTAAGGCACCCGGATAAAACCACAACAGTATCAATTTTTGATAGGATTTTAAAGGCTGCCGAAGGTGCAGCCCTTGGTACGGAAACAAAAATGGAATTCGAAATTATTGGCGGCACACATGATATGCTTATCAATAAAACACTTGCAACAATTATGCAAACCAATTTAGAGAAGGTTGGTGGTGTAACGTATACGGCAGAAGAAATTAGTTTTGCTAAAAACAACCAAGCGAGTTTTTTTGGTAAACTTCCTTCAATTGATAATGCAGGTGCAATAACACCACTACATATTGAAAAGGCCCAATACTCTACAGATGTAGGCGACGTAAGTTATGTTGTGCCGACCGTTGGGGTAGAAACTGCAACATGGGTACCTGGTACGAGCGCACATAGCTGGCAGGCTGTTGCCAGTGGAGGTACGGACATCGGAATAAAGGGAATGATCGTGGCTTCCAAAACAATGGCGTTTACAGCAATTGATTTATTTACAAACCCGACATTAATAAATAAAGCAAAGGATGAATTTATACAAAAAAAGGGAGACTACGAATACAGGGCCTTGCTCGGAGATAGAAAACCAGCGCTAAATTATAGAGATTAATTGACAGGGTCTTATTGGTACTTGCCATGAAATGCAGAACGCCCGGACGACTTGCTAAAGGAGAGTCCGTCGTCCCCAAACTATACAAATCACCAAAACTATATTGAAATAAGCTCTTTTGAAAGACCTTTTTCTTTCATATTCAAATGGGGAAAGCTGTTTCTTGAAACACCGATAACGCATCAAAAGTACTTGTGGAATTCAATAAAAATAAGTTGCGCTACCCTGTATATTACTTGTTTCTGTGGCAATTTTAAGTGCTTTTTAAATTAGAATCGGCAGTAGGGAGATGCCTTATCTTGCTCCCCCGCTTAATATTAATGTTCTATATCTAACTCTAGCTTATGAACCGGGTACAGGAACTGCCGGGCTTTACCCTATATCGTTCACATACCTATTGTGAGGGCTTCTTACATGTGCTATTTTGCGTTAGTGTTCTGTATGGAAATACGTTTTCCGGAATTGTTTTTCGTTTACCTTCTCTAGGCGGCTTGTTCGTCTAGGTAGGGCAACCTTGGCGGATTTTGCTCGATGCCTATTCGATTTCTTCCTGGTCTTGGTGGGGTTTTATAAAAAATACCTATCCTTAAGGCAATTTTCCTAGCTGCGGACATATACATAATTTTCCGTCCCTTGGGTTAAAGCATTTGTGATCATCCTTGTAGTCGCAGTTTAGGGGGTGTCCACGTGGGTTAGGATATTCTGAACGCATTTTCTTGCCCTTACTGATCATTGTTCCTCTAATTGCAATTTGGTCAATTTGGGATTACAGGAAACGGGTTCAGAAGTCGATAACAGGATATTGCGCCTTGGCAACAGGGTTAAGGGAATATGTATGTAGAAATAGGATCATAATCCTTTAGAATTGAAGAATATCCTCCTAGAGAGCCAGGGAGTAACTAATCAAATTGAAAAAACCTACAAAAAGTATAGGGTTCTTCAATTTGATAGGAAGGCTATACCTTTTCAATTTTTTGGAAGCTTATGGTTCTTAATTTATCTTCGACCAATTCAGTGGCCTTCAATGTGGCCACAGGAAATACTTCGCGTAAATCAATATTACTAGTATGGGTCAGTTCGCTCTTAAGGCTTTTCATAAATATATTCTTAATTTCGGTAGCTAAATTTATTTTTGTAATCCCATTTTTGATAGCTGCCTGCAATTGTTCATTCGGGATTCCGGAACTACCGTGCAAAACCAAGGCTGCTGAAGTTACGCTATTGATTTCCTTTATAAGGTCTAGCTGTAGATTTGGGATTTCCTTGTAGAAACCATGCGCTGAACCAACAGCGATTGCCAGAGCGTTGATCCCTGTAGCTTCAACAAACTTCATTGCCTCCTCCGGTCGGGTATAAACCATTTTTTGATCTTGCCCTAATTTCGAAATATAACCAAGCTCTGCCTCCACGTTGATTTGATAACTTTCAGCGTATTTAACAATTTCGCGGGTTATTTCGGCATTTTCTTCGAAGGGCTTTTCACTAGCATCTATCATTACAGAATCGAATCCTGCATCTATACACCTTTTGACCAAATTAACATCCTGTCCGTGATCTAAATGCAACCAGGCCGTTATTCCATATTGTTCTATGGCACTTTTTGCCAGAGCCGTTGCAACTTTGAGCCCCATATATTTTAAGGAACTTTCAGAAAGTTGTAAAATTATTTCGGAACGGGTATTTTGGGCAGCAGTCAACACTGCAGATAAAGTCTCAAAATTGTAAAAATTTGTTGCTAATAATGCTTTTCCGTTCTTCTTGTTATCGAGTAGTCTATCTTGTAGTTTCACGAACTAAAATTAAATGAGAATTTCTTTTTTGCTATTTCTTTTATAGCTTCTACGTTTGTAAAGGCGCTAGTGCCTCCTGAAGCCGTTGTATTTATGGCACCAGTGATATTGCCTATATCCATACAGTATTCCAAATCCTGACCTTTTATAAATTGACTTATAAAACCGGCATCAAAACTATCGCCCGCTCCTATGCAATCCACAATATTGTCATTTAGATGAGCAGGCTTGGTAATCAATTGATTGGTGTCCCATAAATGTGCACCTTTTTCACCATCCTTGACCACTATGATATTTGCATAAGGTTTCAATTTGTCCAAGGCCGAAAATAGATCAGTACACCCTGTCAGATTACATATTTCAACCGTATTAGGCAGGAATACATCAATATAAGGCAGGAGCTCTGGTAGGTTTAGGTCCCACATTTCGGCAGGATCCCATTGCGGGTCCATGGAAGTTGTAAGCCCTAATTTCTTCGCTTTTTTAAATAGCGATACAATATCCTTTTTTAATCCTGTCTGTAAGAAAATGGAACTTAAGTGTAGATGTTTGGCATGTATTAGGATGTCTGATCCAATATCCTTATCGAAAAGGTGTTCCATGGCACCCGGAAAGGTAACATTGGCTCTATCCGATCCATAGTTCATGACCATTGTTAAACCGGTTTTATATTCGTTGGAACTTATAACCCCATCGGTATTGACCATTTTTTCTTTAAGGGAATCTTTTACGAAATCAGAGAAACTGTCCTTTCCGACCTTGCCGACAAAGGCAACTTTGGCGCCCAAAGCACTTAAGTTACTTGCAAAAATGGCAGAACTACTTCCTAAAGTCATATTGAGATCTTGGGCTATAATTTCTTTACCCACCTCTGGAAACCCCTGAATGTTGTCCAAAATAATATCTACATTAAGTTCCCCCACCACTAAAACATCAAATTTCTTCATAACTTAAATTTAAGATTTATGTGAATTATTATCCCTCAAAAAATCATTCAAATCTACTAAGTTGTATTTATATGCATCCACTTGATCAAGTATTGTGGTAATCATTAAAGGAGCATTACATCGCTTTTTAGGGTTGAGGACAGCAAATATGGTCCTGATATATCCGGCTTTCTCGGTTATTTCCTCATTTTTCTTTAAAATATACTTTATCCGGCATAGATCCATTGCCTCAGACTCTGATCTTACATTTTTATTCATTCAATTTTTGTCTTTCTATTTTTTATAAATATGTTATGGAGTAAACAATTACAATTCTGAAATTAATTGATAAAATATTGTGAAATTTAAGGTATATGCAAACTTAAAAAAATAAAATAAAGTTACAAAACCTTTCTTTTAATAATTATTTTATTTCAAAAACTTTCCTATATTTATCGGATTAAAAATAACAACCTTTAGTTTTGTAGATAGGATGATATTAATTTGTTCAGCAAAATTCAGGGATGTTTACAAATTGAAATAATAAAAGGCATGTCAAAGCTTGTCTTTTCCGTCAGGCAACAATAGGTATTAAATATAGCCATTGTATGCCCTTGTAGTAAAGGGTTTACGGCAAAAAACACACATAAAAAGAATGCCTGATGAAATGGATTTTTTATCCTTGAAGAGGTCTTGTGTTTAGAATTTAGGAATTCCGTTTTGAGGATTTATAAAAAAGGGGAGATAGAGACTTTGGGAGTAGTTATCTCTTAGATGTGAAATAGTATGGACAATGGATCCTACAAGAAGAACGGAAATCACCAACTTTGGTCATAATCAAAACTAAATTAAGCTCAAGTAACGATAAAAAAAAACTGAATTAATATTATAAATTGAAATTGATGAAATCTAAATTATGGCTTGTATTTGCAATTATAACTACTGTTTTTTGGGGAATTTGGGGCGCTTTTACAGGCCTTCCTGCAGAGAATGGTTTTCCTGAAACACTTATTTATTGTGTTTGGGCAATAACAATGATTCCTCCGGCACTTATAGTGTTAAAATTGATCGGTTGGAAATTGCAAACCAGTAAAAAGGCAATTTTATATGGAAGTATTATTGGCTTACTAGGTGCAGGAGGTCAGATGATTCTCTTCCATGCCGTAACAATGGGCCCCACCTATTTAATTTTTCCCATTATATCGCTTTCGCCTATGGTAACCATTTTGCTCTCCTATTTTTTCCTAAAAGAGCGTACGGGTATATTGGGTACAATTGGAATTGCTTTAGCTATTGTGGCATTGCCCTTGTTCGATTATTCTAACGGCGATAGTGAAGGAGATTACGGAATTTTATGGTTTTTATTTTCGATACTTGTGTTGATGGCATGGGGTTTACAAGCCTATTTTATGAAGCTTGCCAATGAGTCCATGAATGCCGAAAGTATTT
This sequence comes from Arenibacter sp. F26102, assembly GCF_023015865.1. GTDB lineage: Bacteria > Bacteroidota > Bacteroidia > Flavobacteriales > Flavobacteriaceae > Arenibacter. The sequence goes on from NZ_JALKBC010000025.1 coordinate 25,756, forward strand.
TCTTTTATATGATGGTTATGGGTTTAATGCTGATTCCCATAGCTTTATTGATGACTGATTTTAACTTAGATATCAATTACGGTTTAGATGGGCCTTGGCTAGCAGCTGGAATTCAAATTTTAAATGCGGTCGGAGCTCTTTGCCTAGTGTATGCATTCAGATATGGCAAGGCAATGGTTGTCTCACCTATGACTAATGCGGGCGGGCCTTTGATTACCGCCTTAATAGCTATGGCTCTTTTAGGCTTTATTCCTAACGTATATAAGATTATAGCAATTGTTATCGCAATTGTGGCTGCTGTATTATTGGCCTTTGATCCGGGAGATGAGGAAAAACCGAATAGTGATACTGTTTAAAACTATCCTTATAGAATATATAGAATATAGAGTATTACAAAAATTCTTTGCATGGGCTGCTTTATTGGATTCTTTTGACATATGTTCACTTCCCACGGTCTACCGTATCATAGCGCACATATAGCAGCCTTTAATTGCAGGGACAGGACATTAGTAATGGGCGGAATTTATATAACCAAAGAGATTCACAATGTCTTTAGAGATGTGCGCAAACTATTCTCCAAAAGCCGAATCATTACGGTATCTGAAAAATAACGAAACTATACCCGCTCCATAAAGGACTGTTTCAGATACAATGCGGGCCATAACAAAAAATTATTGTCTTTTTATGGGAAGGCTTCTTTCGCGCTAAAAAGGCCTTCATGGGGGTGGCGAATGTAGAATTACAAAAGTACTCTCTACGGTTCCGAAATAGAAGTCATACCTTTTTTGACATAAAAAAAAGGGCTACCTCATTAATTGTTATGCGATTACGACCTTAATCCCCATTTCAGTTAGTTGTCTTTTAACTTCGTTATCTATTTTATCATCCGTTACAACTATGTCAATTTTGCTTGGAGGGCATATAAAAGCAAGACTTTTTCGGTTAAATTTGCTCGAATCCGTAACCAATATGACCTCTTTTGCAATTTCTATCATGCATTGGTTTAAAGATGCCTCTTCAATATTGGGAGTAAAGGCACCCAGAGACATATCAAACCCATCTACTCCAATAAAGACCTTGTCTACATAAAAGTTAGCAAGACTTTTTTCTGCCAAAGGCCCGATCAAAGAATGGGAATTCTTGCGTATTATTCCCCCGGGAACAATTATATTTATATTACTGAATTTTAGTAGTTGATTTACAATATTGACGGCGTTAGTGATAATATTGATATTGTAATCAGTATTCAAATTTTTTGCGACCTCCAAGGTAGTGGTCCCAGAGTCAATAATAATGGTATCACCGTCATTAACTAAAGTTGCAGCCATTTTTCCAATTTTAACCTTTTCGGCATAATGGATCTTATCCTTGTCGGTGATTAGGTAATCCGTACCCACAGAACTTTCATATTTCATGGCTCCGCCACGCGAACGAATAAGAAGCTTTTTTGATTCGAACATGTCCAGATCGTTTCTAATCGTTACTTCGCTTACATTGAATTCTGCACTTAGCTCATGTACAAATACTTGTCCGTTTTTACTTAGTAAGTTTAGAATTTTCCTCCGACGCTCTACCGTAGAACGTTTCTTCTTATTATTATCCATGCTTTTAATATTTTGTTAATGGTTTTGAAAACAGTTGTGAATAAGCTCCAAAACTAATTTCATAAAAGTATTGAATTAATGTAATAGTCTTTATTACAAAATATAAATAATTCATTTAGAAACTTTAAATAACTTTATTATCTTTGTAACGAAACATTATGAAAGATAATATAATTTAAAACATATGTGTGTGAAATATTTGGATGTTGAAGAAGCAATTTTAAAAAAAACCGGTGCCATACATACAGCAAGGGAAATATCTGGGCAACCGGAGTTGTGGAGCAACATCTTTAACAAGGTGCTTTCCGAGAATCAAAAAATTACTACTTTCATCGACGAAATCTTTAAAGATGTTAAAAAGATAATTTTAACGGGAGCAGGATCAAGTGCATATTTGGGAAGCTCAATTGAAGGAGTTCTACAGCGCAAAAGTAACATTACTACAGTTACAGTTCCTACTACTCATTTGGTTTCCCATCCAGAGGATTATTTGGAAACTTCAACACCTACCTTGCTAATTTCATTTGCCAGATCAGGAAATAGTCCAGAGAGTGTAGCTGCAGTGAAGTTGGCAGAAAAGTACTGTGATGTTTGTCACCATTTGGTGATTACCTGTAATTCTGAAGGGAGTCTTGCCAAACATAAATTTAATGATAAAAGCTATGTTTTTGTTCTTCCCGAAGAAGCAAATGACAAAAGTCTGGCAATGACGGGCAGTTATTCAGGCATGTTATTAACGGCTATATTAATTAGTGACATCCATAATATAAAATCCCTAAAGGGTACGGTTGAAACGGTTAAAAGCTATGGTTTAACATTGCTTACCAAGTATTTGGGGCAAATTGAGAAAGTGGCAACTTTGCCATTTAAAAGAGTTGTTTTTTTAGGGTCGGGACCACAATATGGCACGGCAATGGAATCCCATCTTAAAGTTCAGGAGTTAACAGATGGTCAGGTGATATGTAAAAATGATTCTTATTTAGGTTTTAGGCATGGTCCTAAAGCTGTTGTTGATGAAAGTACATTGCTTATATATTATTTTTCCAATAGAATGGACGTTCTTAGATATGAAAGAGATCTAGTCAATAGTATGGGTGAAGGAAAAAAACCCATCCTTCAAATTGGACTTTCCGAAAAAGAGATCAGCGATATTTCCATTGATGAGATGATGGTATTATCCAATAAAGATAGCGCTGTCAGTGAGGAATATCTGGCGGTTTCGAATATTATACTAGCCCAGTTACTAGGATTTTTTAAATGCTTAAAATTAGGATTAAGTCCTGATAACCCATCGGTAAGTGGAGCAATTTCGAGAGTAGTTCATGGCGTAATTATTTACTAAGAAAATTTCTCGGGAAGCAATGTTTTGTTTTTGATCGTTCTTTAGAACGAATTGGTTATTGATCAAAAATGCATTGTACTTTCTAAAACTTTTCAGTTTCTTCAAATTTGTCTTCAAGCAAAGTATCAATAAATACCGGAGCTCGGCACAGCACTCCCTTATTACGGTTGCAGAGGACCCCAAACACGACGATGTGCGAAAAAATGGATTATGGGGAGGCATGATGGCCAGGGCCTGGGGCACGGAGTGGTATTTCGGATGCAAGCACCCACATTCGGACCTTAGCTGTCAAGACTTTCGTTAACGTAATCTCTTCTGGGACCAAAACCGTTTCTGCTTGGACTTCTTTAAAACATTAATGTTCCCGTTTGGGAAATGGAATCCAACGACTCCCTTGTTTTAACGCAAGAGGGTTATGTTTTGGCGAAACCTGGGCATATTTATGTGGTATACTTCAAAAATGGAGGTGAATCTACCTTGGACTTAGGTAATAATGAATTGGAATATGGAGTAAAGTGGTATAACCTTAGAAAGGGTGGCCCGTTAAAACAAGGAAAGATAAAAACCATCTCGGGCAATGGTCCACGATCCTTGGGAATTCCTCCAAAAGAAAAAGACCAAGACTTGGTGGTCCTTCGTTAACTTCATCGCCAGCAAGGCGGTATTCAACCCCGATTAAATGGGAGGAAAATGGCTCCTTGTAAAAAAGAAGCTTCCGATTCAACGCAATTGGTCACTTGGCAAATGCTTACGGGGGCAGATGTAGAGATTGTTAAAGGAGGCGCAATTTTACGTCAAGACGGAAAGCAATTAAAGTTGGAAAATCTATCTCATCCCGAAATAACGGTATCTGTTGTTTCTGTTCATCCGGCGCCATTGGAAATAGATCGACAAATAGAGAGCTTAAAGCGTATTGAATTGAGACTGCCGGCATACGCCATTAACGACCGTAAAACAATGCTTCGGATACGTCTTTCAGGGGACTAATATTGGCAGCATGGGCTACATTCATCATTAAGCCTGTAACCTGTCAATGCCTCTGGTTGTTAATGTTATCTTGTGGAAAACACCCTTACTGTTGCAAATGATGGCCAATTTAGACAGATGGGAATATTTTTGGAAGGTCTGAGATATGGCTTTATTTTAAGCTATCGATCAAGACCACTCATACCTAAAATAGAACATAAGTGTAAAATTTGTGTTGGACCTGGATGCAGGAAAAACAATGCTGGAAATGCATTTTATTGGGAGGGGATTAATGTAGTGGTGCTTATTATTCCTATATTGAATTGCTAAATTAATACCATATAACCATTTGTTATGAAGTCATTTAAATCTACTTTTTTTCTAACCAGCTTATTTATCTTTTTCGTTCAGAGTGGCCTAATAGGACAAAAAATATCAGGAGAGCTTAAAAAATGGCATAAGGTAACTTTAAATTTTGAGGGACCGGAGACCTCGGAAACAGCCGATGACAATCCCTTTCTGAACTATCGTTTAAATGTGGTCTTTAAGCACGCAAATACGGGTAAGACTTACCAAGTTCCAGGATATTATGCTGCCGACGGTAATGCCGGTAACACCGGTGCAATTGCAGGAAATAGGTGGAAGGTTCATTTTGCACCAGATGAAATTGGGGAGTGGACCTATGAAGTAGAATTTAAAAAAGGAAAATGGGCTGCTGTCAGGACATCGGAAAAGTTATCTGGCGGCGAATATATGGACGGGGCAACAGGTGGTTTCAACATTGTGGAATCCAATAAGTCGGGTCGGGATTTAAGGGGTAAGGGTATACTGCAATACGTAGGGGAGCGTTACCTTAAATTTGCAGAAACGGGGGAGTACTTTCTAAAATGCGGTTCCGATGCTCCGGAGAATTTATTGGCATACGATCAGTTTGATGGTACTTTTCACAACGATGGCCATAAAGATGATCTGGTTAAAACGTGGGAGGCACATCGTCAGGACTGGAAAGAAGGAGACCCTTTTTGGAAGGACGGAAAGGGAAAGGAGCTTGTTGGGGCAATCAATTATTTGGCTTCAAAAGGGATGAATGCATTTTCATTTCTTACCATGAATATTGCAGGTGATGATCAAAACGTATTCCCGTACGTGAATTATGATAACTACGATCGTTTTGATACCTCTAAATTGGATCAATGGGAAGTTGTTTTTGAGCATGCCGATAAACTAGGTATGTTTTTGCATTTTAAAACCTTGGAACACGAAAACCAGGGGCTACTGGACAATGGGGGGACAGGCCTATATACCAAATTGTACTTTCGAGAACTAATTGCCCGCTTCGGGCATCATTTGGCCCTTAACTGGAATTTGGCGGAGGAAACAGGTGATTGGACCCCTACGCCCCCTACTTTTCCTGTTGATGTAGCTGAACGGCTGAGATTAGCGGAATACCTCTCTTCCATTGATCCTTATAAACATCATATCGTAATACATAACGGCGATTGGTTTGATGGCCTGTATGGACCCAATTCCAAATTTACAGGAGCTTCCCTACAGACCAATAAGGAAGATTTTAGCAATGTACACAAATCGGTTTTGCGAATACTCAATGAATCCAAGAATGCCGGGAAAATTTGGGCCGTAGCCTGCGACGAACCGGGGGATGCCCAACACTCACTTATTACCGATACTGAAGACCCTCAACATAATGATGCCCGAAAAAACGGATTATGGGGAGCCATGATGGCCGGGGCCTGGGGGACGGAGTGGTATTTTGGGTACAAACACCCACACTCGGACCTTAGCTGTCAGGACTTTCGTTCACGTGATCTCTTCTGGGATCAAGGCCGTTTCTGTTTGGACTTCTTTAAGGGCAATAAAGTTCCCGTTTGGGAAATGGAATCCAACGATTCGCTTATTTCTTCCGAAGGGGATTATGTTTTGGCGAAACCTGGTTTCAATTATGTAGTATACCTTAAAAATGGAGGAGAATCCACCTTGGACTTAGGTAATAATGAATTGGAATATGAAGTAAAGTGGTACAACCCTAGAAAGGGTGGCCCGCTAAAACAGGGAAAAATAAAGACCATCTCGGGAAATGGTCCACGATCCTTGGGAATGCCTCCAAAAGAAAAAGACCAAGATTGGGTTGTCCTGGTGGTTAAGAAAAGCTAGCCTAGGCCAATATGGTTGTTCCCTTGATTTTTACTCAAATAAATTTGGCAAAAATGAAGGCACAAAAAAACCAAAGCTTTCACTTTGGTCTTTCTTCATTTGTACTCGAGGCGACAATGGCCTTGCGGCGAGTCCCGTTCGAACATGTTGAAAGTGAAAAAGCCGGCATTTTATGCCGCTTTTTAGTTTTGCCCGCTTTCGCTCAAATAAATTTAGCTCGGCGCACAGAACAAAAAAGCCCCGACCGAAGGGTCAGGGCTTTTTCACTCATTTGTACTCGAGGCGGGACTTGAATATATAGTTTTTAACGTTGTTTTTAAAGCTCGTAAAATGTACTTTAAAGGCTTGTTTTATTACTTGTATGACTGTTTCATGGATTAGATGGAAAAGGAATGAAAAGGAATGAATTGTAATAAACACTAAAAATTGTGGGGAAAATGTGGGGAAAGACTTATATTTGATTATTCAAATGATTTGGGTATGGCAACCATTAATTTTTTAGTCAAGGGGTCTGATAATCCGGCAACTATTTACTTACGTTTTAGACATGGCCGCGGACATGACTACACCAAGGGAACGGGTTATTTAATAAATCCTAGAGATTGGAACGCACAAAAGAAGCAGCCATACCAACGCGACACCCATTTAAAGAATCTTACTACTAATTTGGTCAATTTGTCGAACGAACTTATTAAGCTTTTCAATAATACCCCAAAGGATGAGATTACAGGGGATTGGATAGAATCCCAAATAAGCATTATAAAAGGGGACATTAAGCCCGAGCAAAAAAGAAGCGATATATTAACCGATTGCATTCAGTATCTCATCGATACGGCCAACATACGAGAGGGAAATCAAAAAAACCTGGGATTGTCCAAAAGCCGAATTAATTCGTATAGTAATTTATTGAAAATAATTAAAACTTACCAAGGCATCAAAAAGCCTTACCGGATAAAGGATATTGATATAAGTTTTGGAAAAGAGTTTCTAAACTGGATGATCAACGATAAAGCATATTCAGACGGGTATAGTAGAAAAAAGCTCGATGATTTGAAAACAGTTTGTAGGGACGCGGAAACCGACGGGATAGATACCAACCCACAATTTGGAAAGATCAAGGGAGGTAAGCCGGTAAACGATCAGATACTTTATTTAAGCCTTGATGAACTCGAAAAAATAGAAAACGCCAATATTATAGGCGACGCACTCCAAAACGCCCGTAAATGGCTATTATTTGGTTGTGGGATTGGCCAGCGCGGGGGCGACCTCTTAAATATTACCGACAACAATTTTATTACTAGGGATGGCCTGGAAGTCATCGAACTTAAACAACAAAAGACAGGAAAACAGGTAACCATTCCCATATTGGAGGAAACAAGGAAAATATTAAAAGATGGATTACCTCGTCCTATGGCAATTCAAAATTTCAACACGTACATAAAAGAAGTATGTCGTATTGCAGAAATTGACGATCTAATAGAAGGGGCAAAAATAACCATGCTAGATAAAGAGGGAAAGGAAATTCCGAAAGATGAAAATGGTAGGTACTTGGAAAAGGGAGTGAAGCGCAAAATTAAAGGGAGATTCCCAAAGTATGATTTAATGAGTAGTCATATTTGTAGGCGTTCCTTTGCTTCAAATCTATATGGGATATTGCCTACACCATTGATTATGCAAATTACGGCCCACAGTTCAGAGCGTTTACTACTACAATATATCGGAAAAAATTCTTTGGACTATGCCCGACAAATAAGGGATTTTTACGAGCTGCAAAAGCTTAGAAACGAAAAAGAAACTAAATTGAAGGTTGTTAAAAACGAAAAAAACGTATCAAATAATTGAATTATGGACGAATTAACGAATCAAGAGAGGGAAGAAATATTATTGGCTAAATTGCAAATGTACAACGCGCGAAAAGATGATGAAATCCGGGGGATTTTATTGGAGCGTGAATTTTTAAAAATGGGGTTTAGGTTATAAGAATAATTAAATACAATCACTTTTACGAGTTAGTATTTTAAAATAATTGTGTGATAATGTACAAATGTTATATATTTGATATATAATTTTTCTTAGAGTATTCTTTTTTAAAGTCCTGACTAAATTTAGGTAGGCAAATCTACAGTTTTGAAAAGACCACAGGAAAACCCCGTGGCACAGTTTTCCAATTTAATTTATTTACAGATGTCTTTGCAAATAAACGACAAGGAAACACTCGTGTCCGCTTTTGACGTGGCCGAAATTCTAAAAGTTAGCCGGGGCCAGGTGGACCGGTTACAATTAAAAGGGTTATTAATACCCGTACCAACCATTTATCCCAAATACTACTACAAGCGGGATGAAGTATTAAATCTAAAGAAGGCTTTAACCCATAAATCCAATAAGTCATGAAAAGATTGGAGATAGAAGGGGTTGATCTGGAAACATTAGAAGCTCTATTGAATAAAATCGTTGGGAAGCATTTAGAGGAACTTAAAAAGGAGTACAAGCCAAAGGAGCCAACGGAGTTTTTAACCCGGCACGAGGTAGCCGAATTGCTTAAAATTGACATTTCGAGCATTGCGAATTGGCGAAAAAGCGGAAAACTACAATCTTATGGGATCGGTGGGCGTGTTTACTTTAAACGTAAAGAGGTCGAAGCCGCAATTATCAAAATAAATTAGCCTTATCGATGATTGACCATATCAAAATTTTAATCTTTGATCGTTCAGAAATCGATAGGATTTATAACAGTTCCAAGTTAACTTTTCACAACTACAATGAGAAGTTAAGCCACTTTGATTTTGAAACCATTCTAACGAAAAAGACTAAAAGCTATAACGGCATTTTGTTTTGTCGATTTGAAAATAAATTGGATATACTGTTTAGGCCGCATTATCTTTTTAATAACAATATTCATAATGCCAATGATTTTAGTGTTGGCAACTGCATAGAGATTATAAACGACTTTATTAACGATTTTGAAATAGTCGATTTTTCTCATTTTAAAATTGTGAATATTGAATTTGGTTTAAACTTCCATTTTCCAGGATACGGGAAAGACTTAGTAACCTATGCAGAATATCATAAAAAGGATCAGTTTAGAACGGACAGTGAATTACCGTACAGCAAAAAAAGTTATTCTATTGATCATCGGGGTAGGGCCAATACGTACAAAATAATAAAAATGTATTGTAAGGGGCTGCAATTTCCAAAATATACGGATGTTGACACTCTAAGAATTGAAGTAAAAAGCAAAAAATCTGCCTACATTAAGCAGTTGGGCATTATAGATATTGGAGATTTAACGAACCCCATAGTTTATAAAAATCTTGAAAGCGAACTACTACAAGTCGTCGGGGAACTATTAATACTTGATCGGAGAATTGATTTTGATAAGTTAAATAAGCGCGGGGAAAACAAACTAAAAGAGTATCTAAATACGCATACTTGGTTTGAAGCCCTACAAAAAGGGAGGAACGAATTTTCCCGTAAAAGAAAAAGGTATTTTGAAAGTCTTGTAAAAGCTGGGAGAAATGTGCATCAAGAATTGTATTTAATTATAGTTAAAAAATTAGAATCGATACAATACAAAGAAGTCCAAAAGGGTGCAAATTTTCCGCTTAAATGTCAAAATGAAAAGGGTGCAGATTTCCCGGCTAAATTGGAAGCCCAAAAGGGTGCAGATTTCCCTATTAATATAATGGAAATATGCACCCATCTACCTAATGAAGTTATTGAACTATCCAAAGAACAAAAAGACGTGTTGAAAAGATACGGCTATGGAGTGTTAAACTATGACCGGGAGGAACGCGAAAAAATGACCGAGAATGAAAGGGCTTTGATTAATAGCCTTAATAAAAAATTAGCATGGGTCAGCCGTGGGGAAATGGCATTGACAGATGGTAACCCTTACAGGTTCACTAAAAAACACCGCAAGGGTTTTGCAACGGCTAAATTAAAACGCTCTAACAACCATGCAATGATTTATTTGGTTGATTGTGGAGTGCCAACAGGCAGACAACACGCTGCCATAAACAAAAAGGTAGCCAAGGCAATCAACGTGGATTATGGCAATAGAATAGCCTTTTGGATGCAGTTGGCCTCTATTGTCGAAATAGCTAAAGAGAAATACAATGTTGTTGTTGATCCGTCAACCTTCTTAGATATGATCAATAGAACACGCGGTAAAAAAGGTTTACCCCAATTTCTAACATCTAAATCCAAGAGTTATGAAAAAGTCAAATAAGAAAACTGACCATTCAATGGTTTGTTTAATCATGGAAGCGTTGGATTATATCCAGGATCTATTTGATAACCCGTTAACAATCGTTCAAAAGGAATTGATATTGGCCGGGGGGTTAACGGCTCTTACTCAACTTTTGCTAAAAGAGGTTGACGGCGAAGTTGGGTTGTCCATCCTTTATGACGAAGCGGATCTAAACTCAGAGATTAGGGAACTCATACAAGAGATCCCGGATATGTGGGATATCCTGGAAGGTGAGAACGGGTTTTAAGTTGTCAACACCGGAAACCCCGATTATAGAATTATTATTAACTATTAAATTTAAATGGAATGGAACTATTAAAAGCATTAAAGACCAAAAAGGATTTCAAGCCAATTTATTTATGGAAGGATGAAAGCCATATTAACGCCATGTTGGATCAAAGGGAAAAGACGGCCCAGGAAATGACCGCTGCCATATTGGAAGTAGAAGCATTGATTGATCGATCCTTAACAACTGATGAAAAAGGAATGGTCTTAATTAAGCGTTGGGATGGTGTAGTACACTTGTTAAGATTAAAAACAGGGTTTCCTAATGCGGAAGTATCGGCATTACTTGGATTGCTTGGATTGGATGCGGGCAAATGCAAGGAAGCGTTAATCGGGATTAAAAGCCCGTATTATGCAACTGAATTTGTAATTACTGAAAAAGCAATAGAGGTTAATCCGACCTTAAAAGAAGAATTGGAAAAGAGATTTTCCTATTATACCTCACATAACCGCCAAAATATAGCCTTATCGATTGCTGAAAATTTGGCCAACGTGCTGAATAATGCGGTTAGTCATCAATTAATTATCAATATAGCTGATATGAATGCATTTGAAAGGGCAGGATGGAATCATAGTTGGGCTAAATCTTTAAACAGCTTAATTGTTATTGAATCGGGGAAAGTAGTTCCTAATAATGAGGAAATTTGGAGGATAAAGGAGTAGTTAACACAGGCCGGGAATGATTTTGATTTAGTACCGGCCTAATTCACAAGTTACATGAGGTCAACCATAATGTTAAAATTAGATATGGTCATTACCCTAAATGATATTACAAGAATGAAAAGTGGGCAACGCCCTATCAAGAATATACATAGATTGGCCTTATTGATCGACACCAGGTATGGGGACGAATACGCGTACGAACGAATTAAGGATGTAATGTACAAAGCCCAAAAAACAGGCTATCAACAGCATGAGAAGCTAGAATGGATGGAAGGTTTAATAAATAAGATTTGCGCGGTGTTGGACACAACACGTGATGAACTTGTTAAAGAGGTTGAGCAATGAAGGTGTTGAGATACATTTGGGTCCTGTAAGCATTTTGAGATACCATTGGAATAGGTTGCACACGCCATTTTATTAACTCATTACCCATATTTGAAGCCTGTAACAAATCTTGTAACAGAACAGAACAAAAATTGTTACAAAAAGTAAAATGTAACACTAAAAACAGAAAATGAAATGCCATTATTAAAACCAAAGGAATTTGCCATGGCCGTTGGCGTACCTTACAACACGTTGCGCCAACACATAAGCCGCGGAAAGGTTTTTAAATCAGGGGACTACATTAATACAGATTTCGCGCCAAACAAGGAATATATTTCAGAACAAACCGACGGTAAAGGCTATGACCTGGATAAGCTGCAAAGCGAAAAAAAGGACAATGTTTCTATCAAAGGCCAAAAGGCGGCCGTTAAGCTACCACAGCCGGAAATACAACAGCCAAAGGAAACCAACGGTATCTACTCGCGAAAACGGTTTGCAGATGTGCTAAAGACGGAAAAGGAAATTGAATTGAAAAACCTACAAATCGAAAAAATAAGAGGGGAGTTAATGCCGGTTGAAATGGTGCAAAAAATAATGGTTATTAACATTCAAAGTGTGTTCCGGGAGTTTGAAAGCGGGTGCGAAAATATCGCGTCTGTTTATTGTGAGATTTTAGGGGGGAACCGTGACCACCTGGCCCGCATGGTTAAAGAAATGCGCCAAGTATTAGAGGACAGTATTAAAAACGCCAAAGACAAGTCTAAGGTCGAAATTCAAACCATAATAAAGGACTATGCGGTAACAAGGAGCCGCGGACAACGCAAATAATTATTAATTTTTAAAATAGAAACAATGAATGAAGAACAATTAAAACAGAACCATCCGGAAACGTACAACAGCATTTTTAATGCGGGCGTTTCAGCCGGTACAAAAGCGGAAGCCGAACGCGTAGGCGTTTGGATGGATTACGCGGACACAAATTTAGATGAGGTACGCGCCGGCATAATTTCGGGAAAATCGATTACCGAAGATGTAATTCAATTTTACGCGGATGTGGATTCCAAATTAAAAAGCCTTGGAACCGTAAATTAAATTGTTGATTATAAGTTGATTACTTGTTAGTGTAATTGACTAAATAATTGATCTAATGGATTAACTTTACACAAGTTTGATTAGTGTTGATATAGTGTTGAAAAAAGACTTTTAGAGAATTTACTTTAAAACATCTATATCATGGCAGCAACAATCAAAATCCCGGCAGAATTTCGGGCAATAGACAAGTTTAGCGGCGTTATTAAAAAAATGCTCGCGGGTGTTCGTAATTTTTCAAACAATGGAATTGCGGCAATAAAGCGGTTTGATCATTCAATAAATCGGACTTTTTCTAAACTGGGCAATCTTACCAAATTAACTCTTGGTATTGGCCTGGGGACCTTATTTGCTAGCGGAATAGGGGGG
>NZ_JALKBC010000026.1 GCF_023015865.1 Arenibacter sp. F26102
ACAGAAAATTTCAGTAATTTTATCCTTGGAAATCATAAGCGGAAAGTTGGTTAAATATTTGAATTTCAGATACTTAAATATACCTAATTTTCCGCTATTTCTATTGTAAAAACCTTACTTTCTTACGTCGAATTCAGGTTGCTAAACATTTTCAAAAGTACAAATTGCAAAGAAGGAGAATGAACGAACGTCTTAATATCATTGCAAAGGATGCGGGGATAGAAGGTGAATTTACGACCTATTATATCCGTCATTCATGGGCAACGATTGCCAAGTTTATGGGAATATCAACAGAGATAATTAGTGAAGGATTGAGCCATGACTCTTTTACGGAAAACCGAAGTATATTTGGAAAGCTTTACCAACCATATCCTGGACGAGGCCAATATGATGGCGGCTTGTTGAATTAGCCTATTAAAAAACTCCAATATTTTTAAACAAAATATCCCAACTGAAGTAAATGGGAATTAATAAAAATGGTTTATCGAAATTTAGAAATCATAATCTAACAAGCAATACTGTCTACTCCAAAATGTGACTTAATCCACGCTATAAAATCAAAGTATTTTAAAGATTTTGTCTCAAATTTATCCTTCTCGATATTCTCCATTTTAGGAAGAATAAATTTCCATAAAGATTGATTTTTAGGGACAGAATTTGAATCGGGATCGGCCAGGAGGACTTTAAGTACTAGTTTTTCTAATTTTGTCAATTTTATTTTATTATTTATAGCTCTTTTAAAGGCTCTTAATTCATATTCCAGATAATCTAATTGCTTTCGCTCATAGATAATAATCAGTGCTATGAATTTAGCCGTCTTAAATGTGGTTATGGAGTAATTAGGTTTTGTGTTAAAAAATATTTGACTTATATAGTTATAGGATTTTTTTAAGTCATTGGCCTGGAAGTAGGTCAGCGAAATATTTAAAAGGAGTTCACATTGTAGTGAGGCGCTCACAAATGGTATTGAGTCTATTATTTCGTTGTTGACAATGTCTATGTATTCTATAGATTCATTTAAATTTTGATTCTTTAAAAGAAAAACAAGCCTATAATTTATATAGTTTAATTTCACAGATCGGCAAAAGTGTTCAGGGTAATCACTATTGTCCAATAAATTCAATTTGTTTAGATAATATGGTATTTCACTGTGCCCATTAATCGATCTTAAGCTGTTCAATATTCCTTCTAGGGTGGATAAATAATCGATTGGTGGGTAGCCCCAAAACTTCTTGTTGTTTTCGAATAGGTCGTTCAGCTCTTTAAATATTTTAAGTGCCAACTTATTATTTCCAATATTGGTAAAATAATAGGATTGAAATAAAAGATGGACTGATTGTGATTCGAAACTTTTTCGCAAACCTAAAGTCATTAGACTTAGTTCACTTAGGACAAGGTCGTCCAATTTTTTTTTTTCATTTTCACTAAAAACTCCCCCTTTAATGGTTAATCTGTGCTGCAAAAGCTCGTATAAGGAATGGTGTTCATTTATTTGTCTTAGCATTTTAAGACTATTTTTTGCTTTGTTGTGTATCGAAATCAGGTGTTTTTCGTCTACCTCCCCTAGACCTAGAGCTTTTAGGTAATTTATTTCTAATCTGGAGCTAAGGTAGCCCAAACCATGATCTTGGAGGTCTTCAGAAATTGATTGAATCTTTTTAATTTTTCTATATCCTTCTTTAGGTAATGATCGCTCAAATAATACATCTGCCCTCATTAATTCTTGATAGGATTGAAATTGCGGATTGTGTTCCGATTTAATGCCGACCAAAGTATCCAAGATGTTCTTCATTAAGTATTGGCATGAATTGTTAAAAGATTTATTAGGATGAAGCACGTGAAACTCCTCTATTAACGCTTTCCAGTCCACTGTTGATTTAGAGTTAATTAAATAAAATAGGTCATAATATGACTTTTTGCCTCCTTGTTTTTTGCAATTTAAAGCAAAGGCCCTTTTTTCACCCGAAGACATGGATTTGATAATTTGATGAAGGTTTTTTTTCATAATTGATAAATTTTGGAGGATAATTTTGCCACTATTGATACTTGATAATTAATATTATAAACTAAAAAGTATTATGTAAAAAGCTGAATAAGAGATAAATAAATACATTATACTTCAACTTTTAAAGTTTAAGATTAAATATAGGGCCAATTTTTGGTAATATGTTTTTCAATTCAAATATTATGTTTGGTAAAAATTAGATCAATTTATTATTGATAATTAAAAAATTTATGACAAAAGTTGCTAAAATAATGGTAATCGGAAGTTCTAACATGGATATGGTAATTCAGACGCATCATATTCCGGTACCGGGAGAAACTGTTTTGGGAGGTGGTTTTTTTATGGCCCCAGGTGGAAAAGGAGCTAATCAGGCTGTTGCCGTTGCGCGTTTGGGAGGGGATGTTTGTTTTGTTTCAAAGATTGGAGATGACATTTTTGGAAAACAATCTATTCAGGCTTTTGAGGAGGAGGGTATAGATACCATTGGCCTAATACCTGATGAGAGCAATCCATCAGGGGTGGCCTTGATAACGGTAGATGACCAGGGTGAAAATAGTATAGTGGTAGCTCCGGGCGCCAATTCCAATTTGTTGTGCAAAGACCTTGAAAGGGTCTTCAGGGAATCGGTAGTAGATGTTCAAATTGTGCTTATTCAATTGGAGATACCCTTAGAAGCTGTAAAGTGTGCAGCGAAATTAGCCAAAGAACGAAATATTAAGGTGATTTTGAATCCGGCCCCTGCAAATAAAGATACCAGTAGTTTATTTGGTTTGATAGATATTTTGACACCAAATGCAAGTGAAGCCGAAATTTTAACGGGGGTTGAAGTGAAAGACCTTGATAGTGCAAAAATTGCTGCTCGGCACATTTATGATCAAGGGGTGAAGAATGTGATTATTACCGTGGGCAAGTTGGGAGCGATCATAGTCGAAGATAATGGTAGAACCACACATGTGCCTGCTTCCAAAGTGGATGCCGTAGATACGACGGGTGCGGGAGATGCTTTTAACGGAGCCCTGGCGGTTGGATTGTCCGAAGGGAAATCCTTGCAGGAATCGGTAGAATTTGCATGTTCCGCAGCGGCTATTACAGTTACTAGGATGGGGGCTCAATCTTCCATGCCATTTCGTAAAGAATTAGTACTTAAGTTTTTAGAATAATATAAATCTAAATCGTAAAATATGTTTGTTGTAGAAAATTATACCATTGCAGTTGTGTTTTGCCTTATAACTATGTTGTGTTGGGGTTCATGGGCAAATACCCAAAAATTGGTTCAGGGCAAATGGAGATTCGAATTGTTTTATTGGGATTATTGTATTGGCATATTTCTATTTTCAATAATAGCCGCATTTACTATGGGCAGTTACGGTGAAAATGGAAGGTCATTTCTGGAAGACATTGTTCAAGTAGATAACGCTAACATAATAAGTGCCTTTGTAGGAGGTGTTATTTTTAATTTGGCCAATATTTTATTAACGGCCGCTATAGCGGGGGCAGGAATGGCTGTTGCATTTCCGATAGGAATAGGGATTGCTTTGATTTTAGGAGTATTGTTCAATTATTTATTAATGGACAAAGGCAATCCCGAGTTAATTTTTCTGGGCGTATTTTTAGTGATTATTGCCATCGTATTAAATGCTTTGGCGTATAGTAAAACAGCCAAATCCAAAGGAGGAGCTAGTCTTAAATGGATTATAGTTTCAATTGTGGCGGGTGTTCTAATGTCGCTCTTTTATCCATTTGTCGCTTCTGGTATGGACTTGGATAATTTTATAGCTCCAGCACAGGGAAAAATGACTCCCTACACTGCTATGGTCGTATTTTCTGGAGGTATACTGTTGAGCAACGTAATATTTAATTCCATCTTAATGAAACGACCTCTGCAAGGTGAGCCGGTAAGTTATAAGAGCTATTTCAGCGGTAGGGCCAATCTCCATATTGTAGGCGTTATTGGCGGAAGCATTTGGGCTCTTGGAAATCTTTTTAACCTTATTGCTGCCGGTTTGGCAGGACCAGCCATCTCTTATGGACTTGGGCAGGGTGCAACCTTGGTTGCTGCCTTATGGGGGGTTTTCGTATGGAAAGAATTTAAAGGAAGTCCGAAGGTTGTTGGATATCTGATTTTTGCAATGTTTTTATGTTTTGTATTAGGTCTTGCTTCGATCATTGTTGCAGGACGTGACTTCTAGCACTATTTGTTGTAGGTGTTGGGTGTTTAACCTTATGAAGGAATGAAAAAAAGGTGTTTATTTTTTATTCACTACTTATTGGGGATGCAACTACGAAATCTAAGAAAAAACTTATCCCGTGGTGGGTTTAATCTCTAATAGTAGCTACCCCTTACCAAACTTTAACCAAAAAAACTAATCTATCAAATTTGAACTTATGAAAAAATTGTTGTTTTTATTTTGTATTGTCCAATCAGGGTTTTTGACTGCTCAGTTGACTATGTCTACTAGGTTGTTAGACATTGGTATATCTGCCTTAAGTGAAAAAAGTTTAAAAGGGGTTAGCCAAGATTTTGTAGTTACCGGTCAGGTAACGGATAATGAGGGTTTACCTTTAGGGGGTGCCAACATTCTTGAGAAAGGTACTTCAAATGGTATTCAGACAGATTTTGATGGTAATTTCACTATTACTGTGAGTGGTCCGAATGCTGTTCTCGTGGTTTCCTATATAGGTTTTGCTCAGAAGGAAATACCGGTGGGCAATCAAACTACAATGGTAATTAATCTGGAGGAAAGCGCCTCTGGGTTGGATGAGGTTGTAGTTGTTGGTTATGGAAGCCAAAGAAAGGGTAGTATAACAGGGTCAATTTCTACCATAAAATCTGAAGAACTAGTAAGAGCTCCAATAGCAAGTGTTTCTAACTTGTTGGCAGGTCAGTTGCCCGGATTGAAATCCATACAATTAAGTGGGCAGCCTGGTGCAGATGCGGCTGGACTAAGCATTCGTGGTTTTGGAAGCCCTTTGGTAATTGTTGATGGAGTTGAAACTTCATTTAATAATATTGATGCCAACCAAATTGAGTCAATTTCAATTTTAAAGGATGGTTCTGCATCTATTTACGGTTCTAGGGCAGGAAATGGCGTGTTGTTGGTGACAACGAAAAGAGGTAAATTAGGAAAGCCGGTAATTACACTTAATTCCTCCTTAACATACCAGGGGGTTACCAGAACGCCTAAACCGGTAAGTTCTGGGCAGTATTCGGAAATGGCTCGAGAACAATGGATCCAATCTGGGAATCCAGAAGCTACCGCACCTTATACATTGGATGAAATTGATAAGTTTTATAACGGTACGGATCCACAGTATCCCAATACCAATTGGTATGATGTCTTGACCCGAGATTGGGCACCGCAATACCTGCATAATATTTCTGTTAGAGGGGGGAGTGAAAAAATTAAATACTTCGGTTTAATAGGCTTTTTAGACCAGGAAACGATGTGGGTCAAAAGTGATGGTAATTATAAAAGATATAATTTTCAATCAAATATAGATGCTGAAATCACTGAAGATTTGTCTCTAAGATTGGATATTTCAGGTAAGGTTGAAGATCGTAATTTTACAGCGCGAGATTGGTCTACGGATATATGGGGCGATTTTTGGTTGACTTCACCAACAGTTCCCGCCAGTTTTCCCGATGCTACAAAAATCCCGAACACACATGTAACGGCAGGAATAGCACCAGCAAGTATAAGTACTAATCGTGATATTTGGGGGTATAGGGATTCCGATGATTTTAATTTTAACGGGACCTTGTCATTAGATTATAAGATTCCGTTTGTAAAAGGTCTTTCGGCAAAGACATTCGTTAATTATCTTAGAAATGACGGAATTGAAAAGTTCTTTAATAAGAGTTTCGAAACATATGATTATGATTATGCCTCAGATGCGTATACTATTGGTGCAGTTAGAAGTAATCCGGAACTCAGTATTCGAAATGGTAATAACAGAACTATAACAAGTCAGACGTCATTAAATTATGCAACAACAATTAATGAATCCCATAGCGTTTCTGCTTTGGCAATGTATGAGGAGATAGATGTAAAAAGTCAATGGACAAGGGCGAGAAGAGACGGATTTTTAACGAATGAAATTGACCAATTATTTGCAGGAAGTACAGAGAATATGATTGGTGATGGTGCTGGGGCGGAAATGGGACGCCAAAGTTTTATAGGAAGAGTAACTTATGGATATAAGAATAAGTATTTATTAGAAAGCGCAATTAGAGCTGATGCATCTGCTAAATTTTCTGAGGTCAATAGGTGGGGTTATTTTCCAAGTGTTTCGCTAGGTTGGGTTGTCTCGGAAGAAAACTTCATTAAAGAAGACTCTTTTTTAAACCAATTAAAACTAAGAGCCAGTTATGGTGAGTCAGGAAATGATAACGTAGGTAATTTCCAATATTTGTCAGGATATAGATTTGATGATACCTATATTTTTCAAGGAACCTCAGTTGAGCAAGGTTTAATATCTACAGGATTGGCAAACCCCAATTTAACATGGGAAAAGCTTTCGATCTACAATGTAGGGGTAGATTTTCAACTATTTAACAGTAAACTGTATGGGGAGTTAGAAGGCTTCTATAGGCAAAGAGCAGGGATTCCAGCAACCAAAAATTCTACTCTCCCAACTAGTTTTGGGGCAAATTTACCTCAAGAAAATATTAATAGCCAAAATAATCGAGGTGTTGAATTATTGTTGGGAACAAGAGGGCACTCTAAGGATTTTTCATGGGATGTAATGGGTACGCTATCTTGGTCAAGATCTAAGTGGGATCATTTTGAAGAGCCTGAGTACACCGATCCAGACCAGAAAAGAATTGACCAAAAATCAGGTCAATGGACAGATCGTATATTTGGGTATCAATCAGATGGATTATTTACTTCTCAAGAAGAAATTGAGGCTCTGGAATTTGATCAAGACCAAGTAGGTAATGTCTCGCTTAGACCAGGAGATGTTAAGTATGTTGATACTAATGATGACGGAGTATTGGATTGGAAGGATAGGGTACTAATTGCGGATGGAGGATTCTTGCCTCATTGGATCTTAGGTTTTAATGTAAATCTAAAATACAAACAGTTTGATTTTTCTGCCTTTTTTCAAGGAGGGTTTAATAGTTATGCAAATGTAAACCTAAACACAAAAGACCAAGTTTCTCCAGCTGCGAGGTATGAGTTGAGGTGGACAGAAGAAAATAACAATCCAAATGCTTTAGAACCAAGACTTGGAGGGTCCCCTTTAAACGATGCAAGTTCTGACTATAGGATTAAATCCGCCAGTTATTTAAGACTTAAATCTTTGAGTATTGGCTATAATGTGCCAACTGAATGGGCTCAGAAATCAAGTTTCTCTAAAATCCGTTTGTATATAGCCGGAACAAATCTTTTCACATTTGATAAATTAAAAGATTTCAATGTTGATCCAGAATTGCCGTCAGGTAGTGCAGGATTGTACTATCCGCAACAGAGAACTTTATCTGTAGGTGTAAATGTTTCGTTATAATAAAACTAATATCATTAAAAATTACTCTAATGAAAAATAATAATATAAAAACTATATACATATGTATGTTATGTGTATTCGGACTATCATCTTGTGTTAAAGACGTGTTGGATAAGGTGCCGTTGGATTCAATTACGGATGCCGCAGTATGGAATGATGAAGTGCTTGTAGATGCTTATTTAACAGAGCAATGGGCAAATACCTATATATTGGTTAATGAAGTTAATGCGAATCAAATAACGAATGGAAAGGGTTGGTTTCCAATTACATACCCTAATAAGTTAGGAGCGGAAACAAGGCATAACTGGGGCGGAAATGTCAATAAATTTAGAAATGGAGGACTCGATATAAATGGAGGAATATTTGAATGGTGGGAGCCTTCATATAAAATTATTAGAGCCTTAAATGAGTTAATTGAGCGCCTGCCTTCATCTAGTTTTCCTTCAGAATTCATTAATGAAAAAATGGCAGACGCAAGGTTTTTAAGAGCATACAACTATTTCGCAATGGTAAAACGTTATGGGGGCGTGCCTTTGATTATCAGGTTGCAAAGTATCGATGACCCTGAAGAAGAATTGTTCCCGACCAGGAATAAAGAACAGGAAGTTTATGATTTTGTCCTATCGGAAATGGATGATATAATTAATGACCTTCCGCAAAATAAAGCTATGGCCAAATATGGTAAACCAACAAAATATACCGCATTGGCATTAAAAAGTAGGGCGGCGCTATATGCAGGGAGTATTTCCCAGTTTGGAGACGTTAATTTAGATGGAGTTGTTGGAATAGACGCGGGTTTAAGTGATGATTATTATAAAAAAGCCTATGATGCGGCTCAACTAATAATAGATAGTCAAGAGTTTGCCTTATACGATCAGGATAGTGATAAAGCAATGAATTTTAGAAAAATCTTTCTGGATAAAAATAACTCAGAAGTAATAATGGCTGTAATTCACGATGGCATCAATTCCCAGCAAGGTGGAAATGGATGGGGATGGGATTTTATTGAAACGCCACAACCTAACGGTGTGGGAGCAGGTAATGCAGATGGAGTTTATTTGGATATTGTTGAAGAGTTTGAATATATAGATGGAAGCCCCGGTGAATTGGATAAATCCCCAATAACCAGTGGTTTATGGACAACCGAAGATTTATGGAAAGATAAAGATCCTCGATTCTTTGCTTCAATTTATACTCAGAATACGTCATGGAAAGGTCAAAAGTTGCAAATGAACCGTGGGATAAGAGCATCGGACGGTAGTTTGGTCAATAATGGTACTTATAATTCAATCCCAGCAATAGGCATAAACCAAAGACCCAATGGAATTGGGTTTGGAATGTTAAAATTCCTTGATGAGGATCATGATAATACTATCGGTTGGGGGACTTCTGAAACAGATTGGTTGGTTTTTCGCTATGGTGAGGTTTTGTTAAATTATGCAGAAGCAGCTTTTGAATTAGGAAGAGTGGATGATGCATTGGATGCCGTAAATCTAATTAGGGAAAGAGCTGGGGTAGCAGATTTAACAGCAATAGACCGAGATAAAATACGGCATGAGAGAAAAGTAGAATTACTTTTTGAAGGTCATAGATACTGGGATGTTAGACGATGGAGAACAGCTGTAAGTGAACTCTCCAATAACGAGTCCGGACTGCGTTATATTCTAGATTATGACTCTGGGAAATTTGAATTGGAGATTTTGGATAAAGTACATGGAACAGTAAATGAGCCTAAATTTTTTAAACAAAACTACTATTTACCAATTAACCGGAATAGAATAGCAAACAATCCAAACTTGGTAGAAAACCCAGGTTATGAACTATAGCCGTGTTTTCCAGGATGAATTAAAATTTTTACGGACAAATTTTAAACGAAGATCAACAAAATGCTATTTCGTCAAATACACGTTTTACTGTTAGTTTTATTTATTAGTACAGATTTAATAGGACAAACTGGCTTAGCTTATACCTATTTGGATAGTAAGGGTAAACAGTTTGTTCCTAGAGGATTTGTTATGAATACTGAGGATGGTATAGGGGATATAATTTTTTCGGATGAAGATTATCTTAGGGCAGCACGCTTAGGGGCTAATTTTCAGGTTATAAGATTAAATATGTCCAAATTAGGCGCTTGGCCCGGTCACCAGGTCGATACGACGTACTATGAAAAACTAGACCGTTTAATTGAACTAGGAGCGAAGTATGGTATGAAAACGGGATTTAAGATGACCGTGTACGGAATAAAAGGCTTCGGGGATAATCACTGGAGAGATTTATGGTTAAATAAAAACAATGAGCAGGGATTACTGTCAAAAGCGTGGCATGTGCTATGGGAAAGATATAAGGATCATGATTCCCTTTATGCCTATGATTTGTTGAATGAACCTCAGAGGGGAAATTTGGATATTTCGTACGATGCTTTGCAACGTGATAAGTTAGTTCCGTTATATCGTAAATTGATTGATGAACTTCAAGAGGTTGACCGCAAAAAATGGGCCTTTTTTCAGCCTCTATTAATGGAAAAAAATCCTGATCGGGCAAAATTGCCCATTCCTTTTTATGAAATGAATATTCCGATAGAGAGAAGCAAAGTAATGTTTGCCCCTCATATTTACCAATTAGATTTAGAAAAAATCCAACCATGGTTGGATAGATATCAAAAAGAGGCAAAGCTTTCAAAAGTGCCCTTGTTTTTGGGTGAATGGGGGTCGGCTACTTATGACCAAACGGATATCGACCTTTTAGAGCAACAGCGGTATGCCAGAGCATATATAAAAACGGCCAAAATAGCAGATTCATTAGGTGTTGGGATGATTAAGGCCTGGTTTCTGGGATCCCGTTGGAAAGGAACTAACCCAATAGGCAAATTTACATGGGCTATATTTAAAGACAAGGAGGTTGTAGGTACAGCAGAGCGTAGGTATATTACCGATATAATTGCTAGACCCTACCCCTCTATAATAGCGGGCAAACTTTATGACTTTGATTACAATTATGCTCAAAGAGAATTGAAGTTTAATTTCCGATACAATAGTAATAAAGGAGCAAGTGAAGTTTTTATTGGAGCTAATAGACATTATCCCGATGGCTTTACAATTTCTCTGAATAATGGAGAATGGGTCGCCTTTTATGACCCGATTGAGTCCAAGGATTTGAAAATACTTACATCTACCTTTAATAACGGAGTTAAAATCAACTGGGATGAGCGTTTGCAAAAACTAATTATCCAGCAATTGCCCAAAGATAAGGAAGAGTATGCAGTTACTATTTCTCCCGGTATAAACAACTAAAAATTTGGGAATGAAAAAAAGAATATTTAGTGCAACAAATAGAAAAAAGAGTTTTCGCGTATGGTTTATGATACTTATCCTATCTGCTTTCTCTTGTAAAAAAGAGACGTTTCAGGGTGACAAGGAGGGACAGGGCAATGGTGAATTTATTCCTGATTTCACACAAAGGTCATTGGGAACTATGACTGCCTTCTGGCGAACTGGGATGATGACCGGAGGAAAAGATCAGATTACACCTTGGCATCTCTATAAAAACCCAGTAGCTTATCTTGATGAAACAGATTTTCCTTATAACTATAGTAGGTATGATCTTGACCCTAATGAACCTTTTGTCCTGCATGCCGATGTCTTCTCTTACGTTAGATTTCTAAGCAGTGGAGAAGATGATACCTATGATCTTGCCGAGCGTGTGGATGGCCAGGTAATGTTGAGGAAGAGTGAGGTTGCCAAACGTTTTGCGGCTACAGAGGCATCAGGAGTGGTGAAGAACTATATCATCGTATTGGATAATATTCCTTTTTGTTTTCCTAATCCTGAAGATGTAAGGGTAGAAACCTACGGACAAACCTCATTGCCGGCAGATATGGACGAATGGCAATCCTTCATAACTGAATTATGTAAAGAAATTAAACTGGTCTTAGGTGATGAAAAGGCTAATAAACTGAGTTTTAGATTGGGTACAGAGGCGCATAATGGGGAAAGGTTTCGTTATAGTGATCCTCAAGTGATGCTTGATTTTTATAAGATAACGGCACAAGCTGTAAAATCGGTAATACCTGAGGCTAAGTTTGGACCTTATAATACGCATACACCTTGGCGTGCAGAAACACAGGTACTCAAGTTTAATGATCTAATAAACTTTTGTAAAGAGAATAACCTTCCCTTAGATTTTGTGAGTTTTAGCTGGTATGTACAAGGTAGTGATGCTCTTACCGAACCCTCGGGTTTTCTTGATTTTTTAAGCAGTGCAGAGTCTGCTGAGCCTGCATTAAGCAATGTCCCCAAAAATTATCAGGAATTTGGAGCTTTGGGCGTGAATGGAAATCAGTACGTAAGACCTTCAAGTGACAACGCGGCGGCTATGTTCAACATGCTGATGGAGTCAAAAGCCGGTGGTTTTACAGATACGTATCATTGGCCAGTGGTAGCAAATATATCACAATCGCCCGAGGCAAGCGTCCTCAATGGCTTAGGTTGGATGTTTCAGGCCTTAGATCATACCATTGGGGGAGATTCTTACTTATTGAACACAGAAGTAGAAGGCAATTCTAAATCAAGGGTAAAAGCTCTGGGTGCTTTCAAATGTGACAATGGAAATAGCTACCTTATCGTTTCGTCTTTTAATACCGACATCAATAAAAAAGCGGGAGAAACTGTGAGGGTAATGATACCTAAACAGCATAAGAATTATGTAAAATCAGACCCTATAGCCAAAGCGGCCTCTCTGGATAGATTGACCTGTCCACTATTGGCAATCCGGAACGACTTGGCGAATGCCAATATGCTGAATGCCGATTATAAAAATAGACTTAATGTCACCACGTATTTTCCAGTTCATTATGTATTGGTAGCTAAAAGCGTTATTAATCGTGAGCAAGCCAACGATTTTATTAGCACTAACCAGCAGAGATATATGGATTTATGTAAGAGTTCACTCGTTTTAAAGGATAAAGGAGTGGAAATCGAGGAAATGAAAGATGGTCTTGTATATGAATTGTCTATCAAGGCAAATTCAATATCGGTTATTAAGCTGTAATGGTGCTGAATTAATTAATAAGAATGTTAAACTAAAAAAATAACAATGAAAAATAAGTGTTATTCCCCATATGTCTTGCTCTTAAGCTTGTTGCTGATTATATCCGGCTCTGCCTGTAAAGAAAAAACCGACAAACCTACAGAAGACAAAAACCCAATCGTTCCGGTAATTTTTGACACTGATATTAGTGGCGACTATGATGACGTGGGGGCTATGGGAATGTTACATGCATTAGCGGATAAGGGAGAGATAGAAATATTGGGAACAGTTGCCTCCAATTTAAGCCCATTGGTCGCTCCAACAATCGAGGTAATCAATACGTATTTCGGAAGACCGGATATACCTGTAGGGGCACTAAAAACCTCGGGTGTATATCAAGATTCAAGAGAATTGCATTGGCCAGATTCACTCATGGTAAATTTTCCCCACACCTACAAATCCAATGATGATGCTCCTGATGCCGTTAAAGTATATAGAAGAATTTTGGCAGAACAACCGGATTCTTCAGTTACTATTGTTACTGTGGGATTCTTATCAAATTTAAAAAACCTGTTACAGTCCAAACCTGATACATTCTCTCCTTTAAATGGGAAAGATTTGGTGGAGAAAAAAGTAAAGCACTGGGTTGCAATGGCAGGAAAATTTCCTTCTGGTAAAGAGGTAAATGTAAAAAGAGATTCCCTAGCCTCATATTATGCCATTAGTAATTGGCCAACTCCTATCGTTTTTAGTGGTTTTGAAATTGGAAATAAAGTCTTAACGGGTCTTAGATTAATTAAAGAAGGTCCTGAAGACAGTCCTATTCGCATGGCATATGCCATTAGTATCCCTAAAAGACCATACGATAAATTTGGAAGAATGAGCTGGGATCAAACGGCATTGTTGGTGGCTGCAAGGGGATTTGATCCTTATTATACGTATAAAACGGGTCGTTTTATTCCAAGTGAGGACGGTAGTAACTCTTGGGAAGATGACCCTCAAGGCGACCATAAATATCTCGTAGAAAAAATGCCGGCTGATTCTGTGGCACAGGTCATAGAAAATTTAATGATGCATAAACCAATGCCTTAATGAGGTTGACTTTTATAATTTTTCAGATATTTATTATAGCACCTGTACTAGTGTTGGGACAGCAAGAAGTTCTCTTGGAAAACAAACAACCTAATATAGTGTTTATAATGGCTGATGATTTAGGGTGGGCAGATTTACCTATTTATGGAAATGGTTTCAATGAATCTCCTAATATTGATCAATTGGCAAAAGAGGGTATGCGATTTACAAATGCCTATACCGCTGGAGCCGTGTGTTCTCCAACAAGAGCAAGTATAATGACGGGACAATATCCGGCAAGAAATGGGATTATTGATTTTATTCCTGGTCATTGGCGCCCAAATGAAAAGCTAATTGTTCCTGTTAATAGAACTCAATATTTACCTCAGGAGATGACGTGCATTGCAGAATCACTTAAAGAACAAGGGTATGAAACAGGTTATTTTGGCAAGTGGCATTTAGGGTTTCTTGATGAGCAACATCCAAATCAACACGGTTTTGATCAAGCGAGTACGGCTAATGGAAAATTTTACAATCTGGAATTTAAACCACCTAAGCCCAATGTAGCTTCAAGTAATCGTTTTTCTGAAATAATAACTGATTACGGCCTCGATTTTATCAATAAAAATAAAGACCAACCATTTTTCCTCTTTTTATCCCACTTCGATGTACATGTGCAGTTGGATGCGGATATAGCCTTAATTAATAAATATAAAAAAAAGGAAAAAGCAAAAGGCTACCCTTCTAATGCCATATATGCGGCAATGGTTGAACACTTGGATATTAGTGTGGGTAGAATTATGGACAGGTTAAAAGAATTAAATATAGATGAAAATACCCTATTTGTGTTTTATTCGGATAATGGTGGCCTTAATAAAAGATACGACAAGGCTCCACTTGTGGCCAATGATAAGCAAAACATTTATACGAATGATTCCTTGCTTTATATTGCTTCCTCGAACAAGCCGTTGAGGGGTGAGAAAGGAAACCTTTATGAAGGCGGTATTAGAGTTCCGCTTATTGTGAAATGGCCCAAAAATGTTAAACAAGGTGTAGATAGTGATGAGTTGATCACAAGTGTTGATTTTTTTCCAACCTTTCTTGATATTACGGGGGCAAATCAACCAGAAAATCAGGTTTTGGACGGGAAATCTATCCTGCCGGAATTGTTGGGCTATTCGTATGATTCTAGACGCTCTCTTTTCTGGCATTATCCTGTTTATCACCATGGTGTACCTGCAAGTGCTGTGCGAAAAGGGAATTGGAAATTGATTGAATTTTTAGATGATCATCACGTAGAGTTATATGACTTACACGCTGACATTGGGGAGAAAACTGATCTTTCTCTGGTAAACACCTCAAAAACTAAGGAGTTGAAAAGCCTATTGAATCATTGGCGCATGGATGTTGCTGCACCAATGCCCATGCCCAATCCTTCTTTTGATGAATCACTGAGAGGAACTTGGGGGATTCATCCTCATTTGTATAATATGGTGAAATATAAAATTCGTAAACCGAAGTAATTCGGGTCAAAACAAAACTTGTTAAAAAATCTATTGAAAATGAAGCGTCCTTGGTCTAATTTACTTGTTATAGCATTGCTTGTAATATCCTTGTCATGTGCTGAAAAAAACAACCAAAAGGATATTCCCGTAAGGCCAAATATCGTATTCATTTTAGCTGATGATTTAGGATATATGGATATAGGTTCCTATGCTGAGCAGATGACAAAGGTTAAGCCTCAATCTCAATTTTACGAAACCCCTAATTTAAATAAGCTAATACATGATGGGGTGTCATTTTCTCAAGCTTATGCTGCACCACTTTGTTCTCCTACCAGATCTTCCATATTAACAGGAATTTACGCCTCTAAATGGGGGTTTAGCACAGCTACCCCTGGAGGGGCAAGATCTTTTTATACGAAAGGAGAACTACCTCCAGAAGGTTTTCATGAACAAGATGTAATGCATGGGGATGATTTTAAATTAGAAAAAGCATTGACCAATGGGTATACACGAATAGCCCTGCCTTCCGGACAACCGCAAGATTATGGTGAAGATGCCATTACCATTGCAGAATCTCTTGAGGATTATACTTCTGCATTTATAGGTAAATGGCACCTTGGTGGACATGGATCTGAAGGTTATCAGCCGCACGATCAGGGATTTGAAGAGTTGAGTTATTTCGATGCAGGCGGTTCTGTTTATTATGATTGGAAAGAAACTTGGGAAAGAACAAGCAAAATATTTCCTAAAATGCGTCAAAAAGAACTCGTAAGAGGGAAGGTTAATGGGGTGGTACATGAAGGTGAGTACCTTACGGATAACTTGACCCAAGAAGCAATAAATTATATTGACTCCTATGG
Source organism: Arenibacter sp. F26102 (assembly GCF_023015865.1). Taxonomy (GTDB): domain Bacteria; phylum Bacteroidota; class Bacteroidia; order Flavobacteriales; family Flavobacteriaceae; genus Arenibacter. Next base: position 15,975 of record NZ_JALKBC010000026.1, read on the forward strand.
AAAAGGGGCAAAAGAGAAACCATTCTTATTATATTTCAACGAGTTTGCTGTGCATAGTCCGCTTCAAGCTCCAGATGAAGATATTGATTATTTCAAAACTAAAAAAACGAAAGGATGGAATGGACATCACAATTCAACCTATGCGGCCATGGTTAGACATTTAGATCAATCTGTTGGAAGAATTGTGGAAAAGTTGCGAAGTGCGGACTTGCTGGACAATACGTTAATTGTTTTTATGTCTGATAATGGGGGTGTTTCATGGGATGCTGGAAAAAATAAGGTAGCAACAACCTCTAATTCCCCGTTAAAAGGAGGTAAGGCTATGGTGTATGAAGGAGGCATACGTGTGCCGTTGACTTTTTATTGGAAAGATAAAATTCAAGGAGGAAAATGGATCGATCGCCCAGTAGACTGTGTAGATTTATATCCAACCTTACTCCATATAGCCGGATATACCCCGGACCACCCTATAGATGGACAAAGTATAAGCTCCTTACTTTCGGATGATTTTTCGGGTGAATATACGAGAGATACCTATTATTGGCATTACCCCTTGAATGTTGGCGTGTTAAGTCCCATTGACAGTTTGCAATTAACCCCACATTCTGCTATTAGAAAAGGGGATTTCAAACTTATTTTTGATTGGTATGGACGTTTAAGCCTTTATAATATAAAAGAGGATATTGAAGAGAACAATAATCTTTATGATGCCATGCCAGATAAAACGGAAGAACTTTTTAAGGCACTGATCACTTACCTAGAAGACCATGTAGATAAACGTTATTGGCCAACGTTAAATGCGGATTATAATCCTGAGGAAGAAAAAAGAAATACAAAGTATATCGACTTGTATGCTAAGTATAAAGCAGAAGGGTATGTCACGAAGTAATGATACGACAAAATAATGAAAGGAATTAAAGGAATTATCCCCGTAGTGATAGTATTGATTGTTTTTGTTGTTTCTGCGCAAGTAAAAAAAGTGGCATCGGAACCCAAAATTCAACAAGTGGTACCTTCCACCTTTCGAATGAATCAGAACATTCACAATTTACCCAAAGATGATGGGGCACAAGATGATCTCATTCAAAAATATGTAGATGGAGGTTATGGCGGGTTTGCTGTAAATGTGAGTTATAACGATTATCTAACCCCCTCAGGAATGAAGACCTTTAAAGCTTTCTGTGACAAAGCTAAAAAGGCAGATTTAGAACTTTGGTTATATGATGAACAAGGTTACCCTTCGGGCAACGCAGGAGGAAGAGTGATGGATAAAAACCCTGCTTGGGAAGCGATGGGTATATTCAAGCAGGACACCATCATAGCTGGTGGAAATATCGACTATGGCGTTCCGCCGGGAAAAGTTATAAAAGCAATAAGTATTCAGCATAAAGATACCGTGAACTTAATCTCACATATTAAAAATGGACGGTTGAAATATGATTTTCCTTCTGGAGCATCTAAGCTAATAGTGTTCTCGAAGGCGCCGTTATACGATTCTTTTCAAGCTTCACGGAATCCAGGAGTTCCAAAAGGAATATTAACGAGCCATTATCCTTCACTTATGATCCCTGAGGTGACAGAATCTTTTCTTGAAATAACACATGAGGCATATGTAGATCTTCTTGGAGAAGATTTGGGGCAATATTTTATAGCTACTTTCACGGATGAACCCTCCCTAATGGCAGTCTCTTTTCCTTTACAACAATGGAGTGTCATTCCATGGGCCGAAGTCTTGTCTGATGCGATTGAAACGCGGTATGGATACCGACCAGAGGATAGGTTGGTGGAATTATTCGAGGATGCTGGATCGACCGGACAGCAACTTCGATACCAATATTTTCATACGGTAGGAGAATTAGTTTCTACTAATTATTTTAAACGGATAAAAACTTGGTGTAATGAGCATAACCTTAAATCTGGAGGACATTTGTTATTGGAGGAGTCCATGATGGCACATGTTCCTTTGTATGGAGATATCATGGCCTGCTTTAGAGAAATGGATGCCCCGGGTCTAGATGCACTGAGTAACTTGCCGGAAAACACAGCAGTTCATGCTGCAAAGCTTGCTTCAAGTGCTGCTGAACTTTCTGGCGCTACTAGGGTCATGAGCGAACCCTGCCCTGTCGTGGATAGAAGAGAACTAGGTAAAGAACCTACCACAGAAGAGGTTCGAGGATTTATTAATATTCAATTTACAGGAGGGGTCACCGATTTTAATAATTATCTTAATTTAAGTAATGCCAATACGACTGAAAAAAAATCCTTTAATGAATACGTAGGACGTATCGCACAAGAACTTAGAGGAGGTCATGGAGCCGCTGAAGTCGCCTTGTTTTACCCAATTGAATCTTTATGGACGGCATTTGTCCCTGAGCCAACGCATATTGTTAGATGGGATACTATTGGTGGCGGGAATAGAAATGCCATTAAAATTGAACAGGCATTTCGTAATTCGGCCCGTCATCTATTTAAGAACCGATGGGACTATCATATTATTGATACTAAGGCAATCCAAGATGCCCGTGTTATAAACGGTAGACTCGTCCATGGTGCGCTCAGCTGGAAAATGGTCATCTTACCTCAAGTTAATACTTTACCAATTGATGTATGGGGAAAATTATATGAATTCGTGCAGGCTGGCGGATTTCTGGTTACTATGGGCGGCCCACCGGTAAATTCAACAACAGACTTTCCGGATACAAGAATGCAAGAAATTTCCAGTAAAGTAATGGCAAATGAAAATGTATTCAGTTTTCCAGACGGCAACTATACAGGTTGGGACAAGACCATTGGTAAAGCTATAAAGAAAGACATTTTATTATCTGATGAAGCTATCCCTATTCGATACACACGTCGGGTAATAGATGGAAAAAGCGTGTATTTTATTATTAATGACTCAGCTGTAAAACAGCAAACAGGCCTGTATCTAAAGCAACAATCCGATTACCTCTTTTTAGATCCTTTGGATGGGAAAACAAGAACGTTTAAAAATGGGCAGCAAATACAGCTGGAACCTTATGCGGGGATTATACTTAATGAAAAATAGATCTATTGTAAAAACGAAAACTAATTTATGATGAACACAAATTTTAATAAAAGTCTTTTTATTATTTCTGGGGTATTGATTTATTTTTTAATTCAACCTTGTTTTTCCCAAATCAATAATCACAAGGGATCAGAACAAAATAAAAAGCCAAACGTAATTGTAATTATGACCGATGACCAGGGTTATGGTGAACTTTCTGTCCATGGTAACCCCATCCTGAAAACACCTGAGCTGGATAAGCTACACTCCAAAAGCGCTCGTTTAACAGATTTTCACGTAGCCCCAATGTGTACACCTACTAGAGGACAGTTGTTAACTGGGATGGACGCGGCAAGAAATGGTGCTACTAATGTTAGTAGCGGGCGTACCCATCTTAAAAATGGACTAAAAACAATGGCAGATTATTTTTCTGAAAATGGTTATAATACCGGAATTTTCGGGAAATGGCACCTTGGAGATAATTACCCCTCAAGACCTGAGGATAGGGGGTTTAAGGAGACTTTATGGTTCCCTTCTTCACATATCGGATCAGCTCCAGATTATTGGGGAAACGATTATTTTGACGATGTTTATATAAAAAACGGACAAAGAGAAAAATATCAAGGATATTGTACGGATGTGTTTTTTGATAAAGCTAAAGAATGGATATCTGATTCCAAAGACAAAAATCTTCCCTTTTTCACCTATATCCCAACCAATGCCCCACATCAACCTTTTTACGCCTTGGAGAAGGATATAAAAGAAATGGAAGTAATTGTGGAAAACTCCGAGTTTTCATCAATGGAGGCAGATAAAAAATACAAATTTATTCGCTACCTGGCCATGATTCGAAACATTGATAAGAATGTTGGGGAGTTAATGGATTTCTTAAAGCGAAAAACGTTATTGGACAACACGATTGTTGTTTTTTTAAGTGATAATGGGAGTACCTTCGGACCCGATTATTTTAATGCAGGAATGCGAGGAGGGAAAACCGAATTGTACGAGGGTGGGCATAGGGTTCCCTTTTTTATAAGTTGGCCCAACGGAGCTATTAAATCTGGTGATGTTTCTGGGCTGTCGCAGGCACAGGATGTACTTCCTACCTTATTGGACCTATGTGGTATAGAACGCTCTAGTAGTGAGGATTTTGATGGCATAAGTTTAGCTTCCGCATTTAGTGGAGAAAGAAAAATTGACCCTAACAGATCAATAGTGATCAACTTTAGCCGAATGCCATTTTATTTTGATTACCCTTCTCCATATAGCAATTCGATGATGAGAATGGAGGGCGCTGCTGTTTTATGGAAAAATTGGCGTTTGTTAAATGATAATGAATTGTATGATTTAACTCAAGATCCACTGCAGCAAAATAATATTATTAATGATCACCCAACAATAGTAGCTCAAATGAGACTACAATCCTCAAAGAAGTGGGATTTGGTTAAGGACGTGGCCAATGTGCCACAGCGTATTATTATTGGTTCCAAGCATGAGGAATCAACAATGTTAAGTGCAAGTGATTGGATGGATGTCTTTTTAGATCAGCAAATTCAGGTTTCAAAAGGTCTCCAAAGGAATAGTTACTGGCTGTTGGAAATTGAAACATCGGGGGTTTATACCTTTGAATTAAGACGCTACCCTAAGGAGAGCGATATGATGTTAACTGCAGAAAAAGGGGACGCTAAAAGTCTGCCAATCCATGCGGCCAAAATATTTGTTACAACAGAATCTAACGAATTGAGGAAAAAATCTTTGGTAAAAGAAGGAGATAAAGGTGTGCGGTATACCTTTCAATTGGAAAAGGGTCCAATTGCCTTACATACCTGGTTTGAGGATGTTGATGGTGAGGGTTTAGCCGGTGCATATTACGTGTATGTTACAAAAACTAAATAAGAGATTTATATCAAATTATTTCATATTAATTCAAGTAATCGATGAAGAAAATTTTAAAACTTATTATTGGAGCGTGTTATTTTTTAATATTTATCCATAGTCCCTATGGTAAAGCACAAATGAGTGAGCCTATCCCGGTAATATTTGAAACAGATATGGGCAATGATGTAGATGATGCATTGGCTTTGGCAATGTTATTTAGATATGCGGATAAAGGGATGGTTCGGTTATTGGGAATAAGTAACAATAAACAAAGTTTGAGTTCAATTCAATATGTAGAATTAATAAAAGGAGCATACGGTTTTGAAAATACTCCTATGGCATCGGTAAAAACAGGAGTTGAAGGAGAAAACGAATCTCGTAATTTTGCTCGTAAAGTTATGGAGTATGAGAGGAATGGAGAAAAAGTGTATGCCAGTTCTGTTTCTGTTACTAGTTTTGATGAGGTAGAATCATCGGTTACTTTTTATAGGCGTTTATTAGCAGAGGCCACAAATAATTCTGTGGTGATTATATCCGTAGGATTCTCTACAAATTTATCGGATTTATTAGCATCGCAACCAGATCAATATTCTGATTTAACAGGTGTACAACTCGTGGCTAAGAAAGTGAAACTTTTAAGTGCGATGGCTGGTAATTTCAATATGCCGAAACAAAAGGAATTTAATATAAAGAGCGATGTGGATGCCGCTAGAAAAGTTTTTGCTAATTGGCCAACGGCTGTTTATATAAGTCCATTTGCAGTGGGTAGCAGTATTAGATTTCCAGGCTCGGCCATAGAAAAAAACCTTGGGTTCAAAGGCTTTCATCCATTGGTTACCGCGTATACAGAATATATAGAAATGCCCTATGATCGTCAGACCTGGGACCTCACCTCGGTATTAATGGCAGTAGAGCCCTCTTATTTTAATTTGAAAGGTCCGGGAAAAATGCACGTGGACAATGAGGGGTATACTAGGTTTGAACTAAATGATAATGGGATGCAATATTACATGGATATTCCGGATAAGCCGAAACAAATCAAATCTCGGTTTGTTGAGCTAATTATGAATGAGAATTAAGACGGATCCTCTATAATCCCACAACTTTTTGGGATCAATCTCAAAAGTTGTGTGTGAATTGAAAATAGAATAAGGTCTTTGCAATAAAACGAACAGCATTGGAATTGTCTATAGACCTATTAAAGCTTATACTGCCCGAACTATTAATAACCCACTTCGACCTGGCCTCCCATAAAACGGAAGACGGTACGCTCCATCTATATTTCGAAGAAAAAAAGGACACCCCTAAAGAGGAAAAGCACCGCATCTTAATAGCCCATGGCTTTCATAAAGAGATCGTCGTCCAGGACTTTCCATTACGGGGAAGGTCGGTCTTTCTCCACATCAGGCGACGCCGTTGGCTGGACAAGGCCACTGGCCAGGCCGTGCAAAGAGATTGGGATCTAGTGGCACAGGGGACTCGTATGACCGTAGAGTTCGCTGCTTTTTCAAAAGTACTTGGTCGATACTAGGGCTTCGGACTGCCGCACCATAGGCCATTTCTATGGGGTCAATGGCAAAAAACTACAGCGACAGTACAAAAATTATATGAGCGATTTTAAGGACTGGGAGCAAAAGGGACATGCCAAACAATGGCTCGTCTTTCCCAAAAATATGGGGCCTTACCTATCCATTGACGAAACGGCACTCTCCAAGGGCGAGCTCTATACAATTATAACCAACAAAAGGGCCAAGGGCAAGAAAGGGGCCATAGTGGCCATATTCTCCGGCACCAAGGTGGAGCCCATCATGGAACAACTGATGAAAATGCCCGCCAAGAAAAGGGCAACGGTCAAGGAAATCACCCTGGATATGGCGAACTCGATGAAGACCATCGCCAAGAAGTGCTTCCCTAAGGCAATACAGGTCACCGATCGCTTCCACGTACAGAAGCTGGCACTGGAAGCCCTTCAGGACATCCGGATCAAGCACAGATGGGAAGCAATAGACCTGGAGAACGAACAGATAAAACAGGCCAGGGCAAAGAACGGGACATTCGTCCCAAAAGAATTCAATAACGGGGATACAAGGGATCAAGATCAAAAGTTGTGTGTGAATTGAAAATAGAATAAGGTCTTTGCAATAAAACGAACAGCATTGGAATTGTCTATAGACCTTTTGAAATTTATACTTCCGGAACTATTAACGACCCACTTTGACCTTGTATCCCATAAAACGGAAGACGGTGCACTTCATTTATACTTTGAAGAAAAAAAGGACACCCCTAAAGAGGAAAAGCACCGCATCTTAATAGCCCATGGCTTTCATAAAGAGATCGTCGTCCAGGACTTTCCATTACGGGGAAAGTCGGTCTTTCTCCACATCAGGCGACGCCGTTGGCTGGACAAGGCCACTGGCCAGGCCGTGCAAAGAGATTGGGATCTAGTGGCACAGGGGACTCGTATGACCGTAGAGTTCGCTGCTTTTTTAAAAGTACTTGGTCGATACTAGGGCTTCGGACTGCCGCACCATAGGCCATTTCTATGGGGTCAATGGCAAAAAACTCCAGCGACAGTACAGGGATTATTTGAGCGATTTTAAGGGCTGGAAGCAAAAGGAACATGCCAAACAATGGCTCATCTTTCCCGAAAATATAGGACCTTACCTGTCCATTGACGAAACGGCACTGTCCAAGGGCGAGCTCTATACAATTATCACCAACAAAAAGGCCAAGGGCAAAAAAGGATCTATAGTGGCCATATTCTCCGGCACCAAGGTGGAGCCCATCATGGAACAACTGATGAAAATGCCCGCCAAGAAAAGGGCAACGGTCAAGGAAATCACCCTGGATATGGCGAACTCGATGAAGACCATCGCCAAGAAGTGCTTCCCTAAGGCCATACAGGTAACGGATAGGTTCCACGTACAGAAGCTGGCACAGGAAGCCCTTCAGGACATCCGGATCAAGCACAGATGGGACGCCATAGACCTGGAGAACGAACAGATAAAACGGGCAAAAGAAAAGAACAGGGCATTCGTCCCGAACGAGTTCAGCAATGGGGACACCAGAAAACAACTCTTGGCCAGAAGTAGATACCTCCTTTATAAATCGCCAAACAATTGGACGCAAAACCAATCCGAAAGAAGCAAAATATTGTTCGCCCAATATCCGGATATAAAGGTGGCCTTCGACCTGGTACAGGGGCTCAGGAACATATTCAATACGGCAACTTCTATACAAATAGCATATACAAAGCTGGCACATTGGTACAAAGACGTAGAAAATACGGGCTTCAGGGCCTTCAATACAATTGCCAATACTATATCGCTCAATTATAGATCGATCCTAAACTATTTTATAAATAGAAGTACAAACGCATCCGCTGAATCATTCAATGCAAAAATAAAAGCCTTTAGGGCTCAATTCAGAGGAGTCAAAAACGTAGAATCCTTCCTTTATAGATTAACTACAATATTTGCATAAACACAACAATTGTTCTTGACCCAAAGTGAGCGTAAAGATGTAATTTATAAAACCAAAAAAGGCTCCCAATTTCTTGGAAGCCTTGTCTTTGTTACTGTGGGCCCTACTGGGTTCGAACCAGTGACCCCCTGCTTGTAAGAAGGAGGATTATTGTATTTATTTGTTTCAAAATATATGTATAATACTGATTATCAACATTATGTATTTCATAAGGATTCATATTAAACCATATTATACCTGATTTTGAGTGCAAATTGAGTGCAAATTTTTATATCTTTAGAATATGAAAACGAACATCACTCTTTCCATGGACACAAGGCGTAAGCGCAAAGATGGTATGTGCCCGATTATCTTTAGACTAAGCCACCATCGAAAGACGATTGCCATTTCAACGGGATTTGCCGTTCCGCCCGAGTACTGGAACGAGAATAATCGCGAGGTCAAAAGGACCTATAATGGTGTGTCGTCCGTTGCGCGCTTAAATAACCTCCTTATCAAGAAAAAGACCGAATTACGGGATGGGATTAATGAATTAGAAGAAATTGGACAGCTCGGAGGGCTGAGCATCACCGAACTCAAAAACACTTTGACCAAGCCGACGAACACGATTTCCTTTTTTGATTTTACCAATCGATTAATAAGTGAAATGGAAGAAGCGAATCGTTTCGGGAACGCTAAAGCCTATAGATGTGCCCTTGGTTCATTGAAGAACTTCAATAAAAAGGAGTCTCTCCGATTTGAAGAGATGACCTACACTTATCTTAAACGATTTGAGACGGCACATTTGAAAAAAGGAAATAGTATAAATGGATTATCCATGTATATGAGAACGTTCAGAGCCATATACAACAAAGCCATACATCAGGGGGTAGTATCTGTGGATTCTTATCCTTTTAGGAAATACAAGATAAAATCCCAGCCAACGGCAAAACGGGCAATCAGCATAGAAAAAATAAGACGGATCCTTAATTTGGAATTAGAACCTGGTACGCCTTTATTTAACACCCGGAATTATTTTTTGTGCTCTTACCTTATGAACGGCATTTCATTTATTGATATGGCCTTTTTAAAACTGGATAATATCATAGATGGACGCATCCAGTACCGTAGACAAAAAACAGCCCGATATTACGATATTAAGCTAACTCCACAGTTATCATCGATTATGGATTGTTATTTAATAGGCAAGGACAAGACCGACTATATTTTTCCTATCGTAAAGCGCAAAGAAATGCAGGATCAATTTAAGGATGTCCAATGGGAAAGAAAGCGATATAACAAGCGTCTAAAAGAGATCGCCAAGCTTTGTGAAATTGAAGAGCATTTGACAAGCTATGTAAGCCGTCATTCCATGGCAACGAATCTTATCCTCAATGATGTTCCTATTAATGCACTGAGCAAAATGCTAGGGCACAGCGATATTAGTACAACTGAAATATATATTAAAAATCTCCCTACCCATATAATGGATGAATACCAGGAAAAATTGGAAATTTAAGTTTGGCATTAAAGCATGTAATAGTAGATTTCTTTTGAATTTTGTCGGGATTTATATTGGTGAAGTAGAATTTGTCCCATTTCCCTTATTCCCCCTATACACAAAAAAGCATCCCTAAGGGATCCGTATTTTAAATCAGCTAGTTCCGAACCGTTGAAACTAAGTGTTAAGTAATACTCACCTTTCTTGTCCCTATAATGTTTTATCCTGCCTAATTAATTGCCATTTTCTAATTCAATTATTATGGCCGGTCTGCTGGAGACATCTTTTTCACTTCGATAGAAGTAGGAGTTTTAAGTTGCTTAAAACATAACTTGCTATCTTCTCCGAAGATTAATATTTTTAATTCTTTTTTAATGATATATTACTCACGGGGGGTAGGTCTGATTTGTTCCTACTTTATAACAAAGAAAACTTCCTATTACCCAAATCCTATGTACCTATTTACATATATTTATATTAACATATTTGCATATATCCATATATCGTGACCTTGGCAATCCATTTATTCTTTGGTATATTTAATCATTCCAAATACAACCGGGAGGCCATGGAACATTTCAACGGACAAAAATGGATGTGGTAAGGGGGAAAAAGTCCTTATCCCTGACCGCGTCGGGATTAAGAACCAAATCCATCGGAGATTGATTAACTTTAGGAAAGACAAGGAAACAAGAATCCAAACCTAATTGCCCATTGGTGCCCTTAAGCCCTTAAGAAAGTTTAGGCGTGCAGCCCGTAGATTGGGAATTGACTCAACGACTACTAATGATAGACTATGGTTTGTATGGGCGTGCTGAATTCCATTTCCCACAAAATCTAATTGTCCTTACAAAAATAATAGATCCCAACGTGGAAGTAATTGATATTTGTTCCAGTGTAAATTAAGTGGCCGTCCCCGAGGTCAGTTAAATGGAACTAATATGCCGCTTTGGCAAGCCATTTTTCAATTTCTAGATTAAATACGTTAAGGTAGATGTTTTTTTTAAACAAAGTTGATGAGACACGTACAATTTAAATCTATTTTGACTTTTTTTCTTTCTTGACCGTTTCCGCAAAAGGTCCCTAAGAAATAGATTGGATTTATCTTCATTACCCTAGTCTTCATTTTCTATCTTTTCAATGTTGGGATGTTATGGTTTTTAGGACAGGTGGTTCCGGACATATTAAGGAGGATTGTATGACCCAATGGCCTTACTTTTGTTCTTCAAATCCCTCTGAGACTGGAGGAGGAGGCAAGAAAAATGAATCAATCTCATTAAACAGATAAAGAATGAAGATTTTTTTGTATTCATCCCTAATAGCCTCCTTTTTCTTGGCATCCAAGTTAAAAAAAGAATTCCCGTATCTTTTTTTGGATATACTATCCCGTACAAAATCAAGGGATTTATCGGCTTCCCTTATTGAGGATATAAACATTTCGCATTCTTGATATGTGATTTTTTCCTTTTCCGGACTCAACATAATCAAATCTATAACTCCAACATTCATACTTTCCCTCTTTAATGTTTCTATATAATTCTTCATTTCTACATCGATCTTGTCACTTTGATAATTTACCAAAAAAAAATCCTTTGTTATAAAGATTACAAAGTTCCCCTTATCCCCTCCGCCAATATCGGAAAAATCCTCAAATGCAGGCACCAGCCTATCGTTGATCTCCCTTATGACCAAACCTCTATCTGGGTAATTCTCCAACAGTTTTTCTTCAAACCTATCCACAAATTCATTATCCACTAACAAGTTATCGGAATTGAGTGCTCTCTCAAAAATCGACATAAAATCGTTCTGGCTTTCACATGAGGTATGTACAATAGATGAACTAATCAGTAATAATAGGAATAAATTTAAGCGGCTCATAATTGATAGGTTTATAACCAGATTTGCTTTTAACATGTTCATTGTATCTTTTTTTTGTAATCAATGGGGCATAAAGGTCGAACTTGGCCTTTGGATTTAAAGTTCTCATGTATTTCGCATAATTCGCATCCTTGAACGAGTAATTAAAATCCGCCCATGAAGTACCATGGTGGGAATGAGAGAAACGATTGATCGTGAAATTTCCAAAACCTCCTTTATTGGGATAGGGAACTACACCGGCTGATTTTTCGTGTAGAGTACCGATGAGGGCCATACGCCCGACATCTGTATTCGCATCGGCAAAGGACCATTCAGAGGAAGATCTGGCTCCGATCCATTCGTATAGTTTAAGTGCCTCGTTAATATTATTGGTTATGGCGTAATGTCCTTGTTTTGGTCTATTGGAATCATCTTTTCCCCAAATAGTTCTATCTTTTAATTGTGGCAATATACTTCTATCATTCACCCTAATCTCTTCTTCCCCGAACATCAGGTAATCAACTTCACTTCCGCCCTTCTCATCATAATATGTAATATTACCATCGGCATCCATTATGAACCTGTCAAAGGGTAGATTTATACCATAGGGTAGTTCAAAGTTATAATTATCACGTAGATCCGGCATTATGCTCGATGAGATTTTTTCGGAGCTTTTTTGCCCGCTGGATGGCGTTGGGACCTGATTTTCAGGAACGTTTTTGGCATAGTTCTTTTCATATTGGTTTTTCTCATGTACCGTTTTGGCTACGTTGAATATGGCATAAACCGCTATGGCGGCGCCCGCAGCGATCCATTCCCAAGCCTCGCCACTAGGATCCACGTAAATCAAAGGATTGTTCAGCACATACGAATACCGATTGTAGCTCAACGTACTATAGGGGTCCTGCACAAAATTATCGGGCATCAAAAACCGGTGCAGCATGGAATCGTAGAGCCGCCCGTTCATGTGCACCAGGCCAACGCCCTGCAGGTGCTCATGCCCTGTATAGCCACAGTCTAAAAAGCCCCCCCCGACCCCCGAAAGAGGTACTACTATCGCAATTAAAAAAACTATAAATACTACAATTTTTGATAGCCCTACCTTACCTGCATAAGCAAAAGCTTGCACAAAGTAAAGCCTCTAATAACATGCTCCTAAGGGTTATAAAAGAGTTTTGATAGGTTCAAATTTCAGATTTCCCAACTGGAGCTTTTCCATTATCTCCTTTATAGAATCACTTACAACAAGCATAGGTCTAGCATACCTTACCACCAAATTACCAGTTGCTTTTTTATTCGATATACCCATATGTTCCCATGTGGATAAAATATCAAATTGATGAATTAAATCTAAATCTCTTTTATTGTAAAGCAATTGGACCGGTAAGATTTTGGAAGGTGTATGATCTTCCAAATTTCCCATGACCATATCATTAAAATGACCATCCCTTTTACATACTTTACATTGGTTTTCTAATATCAGACCTTTGGTTTCATATGCTTTAGGTAACCTAATGGCAGAGAAAAAATGGTAAAATGGTAATTTATCTCCCCTTCTATTTGAAACATTTTTCAAATTTACTACATCAATATTTTCGTTAATCATTCGATTATAAAGGTTTTCGGAAATAATATAATCCCCATCCAACGTTTGAAAAATGTCCTTTAATGTTGTATCTATTTTGCTGCACCTTAACTTTTCCTTGACTATAGCTCCGGAACCACAAATTTCACATGCATTATCAAAATTATACTTTGTACCAAAATTTTCGCCGCTTTCACCAATAGGTTTTCCAGTATATGTAAAAACATAATATTTCATTTTTTTTCATTTTAAATATTTTAAGGCAGCAGTTAGCCATTCGGGATGATTGCTATAAGCTTGTTTATAAGCCGCTATAATTTGAGTTTTCGTATAGGTTTGTCCATAAGGCAATAACTGCTGTAAAGTTTTGGTCATAGCTGCATGGTCAGTACGAGTTAATATCACCGCAGGTGCATTTCTAGAAGATAATGCAAGACTTTTTAAATGACGTACTTCGGTTAAATGATGAGCTTGTATAACTCCTTTAAATCCTTTTGTCATCTTTGCAAGTTGTGCATAAGTACCAAGGTTGCCAATGGTCGGCGTAGGAACTATCCCCATAGTAGGAGCCACCCCGACAACATTTCCACCGTAATCATAGCGAAAACCATCAACAACTCCACCATACAAAAAATAATTTACTCCGCCCCATAAACCACTGAAATCCTGCTTGGGCGCCATCTCAAGCATGGATCTCGGCCCTGGGTCAATACCAGGAGACATTCCACCTCCCCCCGATGCACCAAAGATAACCAAATTATTGGGGCCGCCACCACTGCCCATGGGCATATCCGCATAATATACTTCTGGGGCGGCACGCCTACCGCCATCACCGCCACCGAACAACTTACGGAAGGGCTTGACAATATGTTTGTTCACCCACTTCTCCACGGGCTTCCCAAAATTCCTGTTCAACCATCGGCCGATTTGTGCGTCCTTTATCTCATCGGCCCAGCTACCAATGGCGGAAGCGACCAAGACAGCACCGCCCCAAAGCCAATTCCCGGTCCCGTTCCCTTCGGAATACTCCCCGCTAAAGTCGACGTACATGAGCGGATTGTGCATTACATATGCATACCTGTTGTAATTATGGGTATTATACGGGTCCTGCACAAAATTATCAGGCATCAAAAACCGGTGTAGCATGGAATCGTAGAGCCGCCCGTTCATGTGGATCAGGTTTACGCCCTGCAAATGCTCGTGCCCCGTATAGCCGCGGTCCAAGACGGCGAATTTCGTCAGGGCCGTATTGCTGCCGTCCGTCAACTTAACGATATTGCCCCAGGCATCAAAATGCCGCTTCTCCTTAAAAGTACCATTTTTGTCCGTTATCCCCAAGATGCTGCCCAAATAATCCCTGTGCAGGTAAAGGTATTGGGCCGTGGTGGTACTGCCCTGATCCGAATGGTAGATTACCGGCGAGGAATAGGCATCCCCGCCCACATAGGTAACGAAAGTAGTCCTACCCGTGGCCTTTTCCCATTTGATCTCCATACTTCCGTCTTCGGAATAGTACTTCCTAAAAGGGCGGTCCTCCTTGGTGGCTTGGGTACCACCGTAGTACATGGTGGCACGGCCCATTCCCGCATTGTACTGGAAGTTGATCCGGTCCTTGCCGTTCTCATAAATCTCCACAGGGCTTTTAAAGGCGTTGTAGGTGATATTCTGGGTAGTATAATTGTTGTAATAGGTCTCCCCGGTAGGGTTCAGGGTCAGTCCTGTACTCTGATAATTAGTGCTGTTATAGGTAAAGGTCCCTAGGTTTGAGAGGGTGTTGATGCGTCCCTTACTATCATAATTCTGGTTCTTAGCCCCGTTATTGTCGTTAAAGCTGAGCAACCGGTCCTGGGCATCATAGGTGAAATTTTCAGTCCAGGCAAATAGGCTGTTGGTGCGACTGTTGAGGATGCCCCGCTGCACATTAAAGTTAAAGGTGAGCTTCATCAGCTCTACTGGAGAGGTGGTTACGTTCTTTTGGGCAAGGGCCTGGGTAAGATAGCCATAGGTATCATATGTATTGGTACGTTTTAATGCCACTCCCATGGTAGAGGTGGTTACTTGCCCGCGGGCATTGAGGCCGGTTATGTTCCACAGTTCCTCGTTGGTAGTAAAGTCGTTCACGTTCTTTAACTGCCCGTTGGCATAGGTATTCTTTACCTTGATCTTGCTGAACTTGTTATTACTTAATAATCGGCCCTCACTTTCCTCGGTAGCCACGTTCCCAAAAGGATCATAAGTAAACCATTTGGTAAACTTGGCTTGGGTGTTGGTCTCAACGGTACTGGTTACCCGCTTATAACTGTCATAGGCAAAAGTGGTAGTCCCCGTATTGCCATCGGCATTGGTGGCCAGGGCAATACTCATAGGCAGCTTGCTGGTAGCATCATAGGTATAGTTGATGATCATATTGGTGCCGGCATCGCCCGTCACCTTTTTTTGGGTCAGCTTGCCAACGGTGCTATAGGTGTAATCGGTCACTCCTTTGGGGGTGGTTTCCTTGGTGAGCTCTCCAAAACCATTGTATGCATAGGTATAAGTGCCAGCGGAAGGATCTATCAATTTTGTTCTTCTCCCCCAGCCGTCCTGTTCTAAGGTTTGGGAGATACCGGAATAGGTACTGGACTTCATGGCCCCGTTGCCAAAATAGGTGTAGGCGATGGTGCCGCCCGGATCGGTAACCTGGGTCACGTTCCCCAGGGCGTTCTTGGTAGTGGCAACGGTCTTGGTACCGTCATTCACCGTAACCGTTTGTCCGGAATAGCTGATATTCGTAACCTTTCCGGTATAGGAGGTCAACGTTTTGGGCCTGCCGTACAGGTCGTACTCGGTAGTGTTCCATTGGCTTGCCGCCGAACCTATAAAAGGTTCGCTCTCCTTCCATACCCGATCGAACTTATCGTACTGGTAGCTTTTGTTCACCCATTGCCCTAAGACGTCGTTTTTACTTTCCTTGACCAACCTTTGGAGCGGGTCATATACGGCAATGGTACTGCCGCCGTCATCGGCGGTAAGGGTCACGGTATAGGTATTGGAGGTTTCCACATAGGTGGTATTGGCATTCTTGCCCAGATAGTCCGTTACCCTGATAAGCCGGTTCCAGACATCGTAAAAATATTGGGTAACCAATCCGTAGGGATTGGTCTCTTTTTTCAGGGTTCCGGTGGTGGTATTGTATTCGTAGGTAGTGGCCAGATTTTCCACATCATAACTTTTTAACAGATACCGGCCGGAAGTATCGTAATCGAACTTTAGCTGTCGTGCCGTTGCGCCGTTCGGAGTAACGGTCTTCGTCTTTATATTGCCAAAGATATCATAGGTAAAGGTCTCCGAATCAAAAGGGGTGCCGTTCCCCTTTGCATTTTTTGTAGTTACCAAGTAGCCTGAATAGACATAGTTTTCCTCTGTGGAGAAGGCATTGCCACCTATGGTGGTCGTATTCTTTTTGGTAAGGGGCCGCCCGATATAATAGTTGGTTCCCGTACTGTTACCATAAGTAAGGTCTGTAACACTGCTTCCCTGCCCGGAATAATCCACGGTAATCTTGGTGGGGTGGTTATAAGTATCGTAGAGGTAGCTGGTAGTGATAGCGGTACCGTCCAGGCCGTTCTGGAAAAGGTTGGAGGTATTGCTGAACTTGAATACCTTGTTCGCGGCCAGGGAGGAGGCGTTCACATAGGTAGTCTTTGCGATATAATCCGGGGGTATGGTATTAAGAGTAAAATAATTGGCCATGGAATAACTGCTGGATACTGCTCCGCGTTTGGAGATATCGTGCTTGGTAATGTTCCAGATCCGGTCCGAATCCTGGGTGCTCCAATCGCTGCGGGCAAGCCCTATAAAACCCATGAACCCGAGACCATCGGCATGGGCAACGGCGCCTTGGTAGGCGAAATGTTGCTTGATGGTAGTGGTTCCGCTCACCGAACGTTGAAGAGTGGCTACCAACTTGGTTCCCCTGGCCACATCAATATCCACAAAAGGATATACCTGATCCGATCGGGTCTCATAAAAAGCATACGTATCGCTCGCCTGAATATGGGGATCAAGGTCGCGATAGGTAATGGTATGGGTAACACCATTGTTATTGATGCTGTTGAGCAACATATCCTTACGGTTGTCCTTGCCAAAACTGAAAGCCGTAAGCCATTTGTTGCTAATGGTCACAAAATCCAAATTGTCATTGGGTCGGTCATAATTCAAAAAAATAGGGATGGGCAAATGCACCAGGTTCCCGGTCTTGGATTTGGACGCTATATACGAGAACATGGGCGTTACATCTGTCGCCGTTGAAAAGGTGTTATAGTACATCTTAAGGGTCTGGGTACCATTGGTGCTGCCATTGGTAGTTACCGTACTGTATTCGAGCATGTCCGTACGTCCGTCGCCGTTGATATCGGTGGGGATCAAATCGAACGAATTGATGGGGCTCGTTGCTATACTGTACTGCTTATAGGTAAACGGATGGCCCGATTCCCTTTTTACAAAGCCCGTCCCCAAGGAAAGAAACTGGGCAAAGGTAGTGCTATTATTGGCGGTAGGGACCATGAGGTCCGTTTTGCCATCCCCGTTAAAGTCGCCGGGAAAAATGGGATAGTCCGTCCGAATCCTGGTATCGGTAGTAGTCCACCGAAGGGAAAGGCTATTATTGGTATTTAGGCCATAAACATAGATCTTTCCGGTCTTTATGTGCAGGATCTCCGATTTTCCATCCCCGTCAATATCTACCGTAAGTAGATTATCCGCGCCTGTATAAGGTTCAGTCAGCGATCCTGCAAGATTGGCAAATCCTGTAGGAATCCTACGGTCCAGATTTATAAAATGGACGGGCGAGGTCGTAATCGTAGTACTCGTACATTGGCAAGGATCCGTAGTACAATAGGAATAGGTATAACCGGACCGACCAATGGCCATAACATCGGTCAGGCCGTCCCCGTTAAAGTCTCCGGAAATATAGTCCATGGGAATCCGGCTAGTGGTTGGGGGATCCGTACAGTACTGTTGATTAGAGGTTATAGGTGCGTACCATGACTTTTCATAATACTGTGCGGCCGGGTAATAGGTGTTCTGTCCGTTTACCTTAAAAAGCACCTGATTGGTCCCTGTATGGGTAATCAATCCAAAACCTTGGGCCTTTTCCAATTGATTCGTCGAATTGAGGTAGGTCATCGGGAAAATATCCTCAAAGATAGGAGTTGTAATCTGATCACCTATGTTGGTGTTGCCACTCCGTATATCCTTGAACAGCCAGATCTTATTACGTAGGTACTTTGCCTTGGGATAAACTATAAAATCCATTTTGCCATCACCATCAAAATCAAGGGGCACCATTTCGGCATTGCGCTGCTCAAGGTCTACAAGGTTCAGGCTGGTGGTTACGGCGGAATAATCCAAAGTCGATGGACTATCGGAATAAGAAAATACCACTGGACTATGACTTAGGGAATTGTCCCCGCTCTTCTCGGTAATACTCGTTAACCGTTCAAACCCTAACGTATTGAAACTATGGGCCAGCACATAATTGCGATAGCCAACGGTCCCTGTCTTCACATTGATCGTGGAGAGGATTTTCTTCCTACGGAAGTCCTGCCCCCCGATAAAAGCCTGCTCGGGCCGTTTGCGTGCCTTATAGGCAAAGGCTATCTCATTGGGAGCAGTACCTCCCGTTCTATGTCCATATTTTATAGTGGAGATGCTCAAGGAATTATCCTCCGTTATATAGGTATAATCGATAGTGACCCCCTGGGGGTCCTGCCAACTCGTAATGGCATAATCCGTCCTGGACCGGCTATTGGTGCTATTGCCGTATTGGGCTACGGAACCGTCGGGATAAGTGACCGTGAAGGACAGGGGGCCGTAGGCCGACCCATAAGTGGAGACCCCGTTCGAAACTATTTTCAGATTGGAGAAGTTTTCGGTCTCATAGACCGCCCCGTTGGCCCCATAGGTACCCGATTTCAAGAGCAGGCGTTGCCCGTCCAATGCAAAACGGTCCAAGTTGTCAAAATCGACCGGATCAATATTGTTGTCATGGAACTTAGTGGAAGGGATCCGAGTGATCACGGAAATGCCCGAAACGTTCCAACCAAAACCCGCAAGGCCATTGCTTCCCTGGCTATTGTACGAAAGTGCGATCGTAGGGACTACCCCATTGATTCCCGGCGGTACCTTGATGGGAACGGAATAGGTGGCTCCTCCAGTAAGGGAAACTGAAAGATCCCCGGTAGTTTCCGAGATTTCGGAACCTCCCGCTCCCGCGCCCATGGCTTCCATGTTCGTACCCATATCCACTTCCATTGGAGGGGCCGATTTGTCCTCGGTGCGTTCGACAACCGTAATAGGGGTCGCTTCCAAAGGGATTACGGTGTAATCGGTCTGGGCGTATACTCCAAAAGAACCTATGGAGAATACGGAGAAGATCAAAATCTTTTTCATCTGTTAATACTTATAGTTTTTCAAAGGTCAGATGTAATGTCCTCGTTATAATATCGGTTGGTTGGCAACAAATTGATAATGGACATTTCATACTTATTGGTTAGGTTATTATTAGGGAGATAACGGCCTTGAGCTCAGCTTTTGACTACTCTAATGGTCCGGCGCTCTCCGTTCTCGAACAGTACCTTGAGCAGGTAAAGACCAGGGGGATTATCTTTAAAATAAACGGGCTGCTCCCCTCGCACGGTATGGATAGGTATGGTGGACAAATGCCTGCCATCTACCGTAAACAGCTGTAACTCCTTGGGCTTTAAACGTTCATTGGGAAACCATTCCACGAACAGGATCTCCGATACAGGGTTGGGATAGGCGGTCATTTCAAAATCAAAAAGGTCGGATACTTCCTCCTCCACAGTGGCACCTACAAGTAGGGAATCCATTTCGGGCATAACGGCCTTTAAACAGGTAAGACATACCCGGTCCCTTAGGGTTTGGTTCCCGGCCGTATCATAGGTAAACTTAAGCTTTTGTTGCGCAACCAGATCGGTATGCAACAATATCAATAACGAAGAAAGTAAAAATATTTTCATAGGAAGAATTTTCCTGTTAAACATAGTTCAAATTTTGATTGGTAATACAACTTTGAGATCAAAATATTGTTAATTTTTTATTAAAATATTGTTAAAAATTATTGCATAAAGAAAAACGATAGATGGTTTCCCATAAATCCGGGATAATTATTAGTTAATAATCTCTCAAATAAGAATTTTTATTAAGAGATTTCTTCGCATTAAAAAAATGATTCAATTACATATACCTATCCTGAATTTCGTCCATATTAAGCCTAGACAACGAACAGATAAAACGGACAAAAGAAAAGAACAGGGCATTCGTCCCAAAAGAATTCAGCAACGGGGACACCAGAAAACAACTCTTGGCCAGAAGTAGGTACCTCCTTTATAAATCGCCCAACAATTCGACCAGGAACCAATCCGAAAGAAGCAGGATATTGTTCGATCAATACCCTGATATAAAGACTGCCTTTGACCTGGTCCAAGGACTCAGGAACATATTCAATACGGCAACTTCCATTCAAACGGCATATACAAAACTGGCCCATTGGCACAAGGACGTAGAAAATACAGGGTTCCGGGCATTCAATACGAATGCCAATACCATAGCCCTCAACTACAGGTCTATCCTAAACTATATTATAAATAGAAGCACCAATGCGTCCGCCGAATCCTTCAACGCTAAAATAAAGGCATTCAGGGCGCAATTCAGAGGTGTTAGAAATACAGAATTCTTCCTGTTTAGGTTAACTCAATTATTTGCATAAATATCCAAATGCCCAGAAATTGGACTTGATCCCAAATCAGAAAGATAGGGGACAGATATTGTTTAATGAATACCCAGAATTAAAGAAAGCTTATGGACTTGTTCAAGGCTTGAGGAATATTTTTAACCAAGCCATAGATATTAAAGTAGCTTACAACCTGAATTCGACGTAAGAAAGCAAGGTTTTCACAATAGAAATAGCGGAAAATTAGGTATATTTAAGTATCTGAAATTCAAATATTTAACCAACTTTCCGCTTATGATTTCCAAGGATAAAATTACTGAAATTTTCTGTTCCATAGATGAATTTTGCAAAGTTTTTGAGCCCGCCTTCCAAAAGAAGCTCATTTCCGATGGGAAAAAGTAAAGGAACAGGCCTTTTAGGATGTCACAGAGCGAAATCCTGACCATTACCGTACTTTTTCACATGAGCGGTTACCGGACCTTCAAACATTTTTATCTTTATTATGTCAAGGAGCATTTAAGGGACGAGTTCCCCGTTACGGTCTCCTACAACCGGTTCACCGAACTGATGCAATCCAATATGCTGCCCTTGGTGCTCTACATGAAGACCTGTTGTCTTGGCAATTGCACGGGAATATCCTTTGTGGACTCCACGCCCATAAGGGTATGCAAGAACAAGCGGATTAATGCCAACAAGGTATTCAAGGATATCGCCAATGTGGGCAGATCGACAATGGGATGGTTCTATGGCTTTAAGCTGCACATCGTGATCAACGATAAGGGGG
>NZ_JALKBC010000027.1 GCF_023015865.1 Arenibacter sp. F26102
ACAGAAAATTTCAGTAATTTTATCCTTGGAAATCATAAGCGGAAAGTTGGTTAAATATTTGAATTTCAGATACTTAAATATACCTAATTTTCCGCTATTTCTATTGTGAAAACCTTACTTTCTTACGTCGAATTCAGGTTATTACAACTTTTTTGAATCCATTTGCTAAAGACCAAGAACATTATTCCTCAAAGCAACTAGGCCGGTAACATGACAAAGGATAGGAATACGTCAAATTGAAGGCATATAAATTAGAACAGCCAAAGTTGATTGCCCAGCAAAAAATACGGCTCTATTGAATTTTAGGTATGCCAATTTGGTATAATTATTAATGGTTCCAGCCTGTTTATTGAAACAATGATCGAACACTATAATGCCACCAATATGCGCCAAAACAAATACTTGAATGCCACAAAGACCAACAATTATGTCACAAATGCTAAAAAAAGACCCGCCCGATAGATATCCAGGAGCTAACATTGTTGGACAAGATATAGCCTTGGGACCTTACCACTTTCTATATTGTTAGGTTAGTCCTCCTTTACCCAAGGCTTACTATAATAAATCGTTCTCAACCTGCAACCGACAGACTTTATTGTAAAGCGGTCCGGTCCCAGATTCGAGACCTTCTTTATTAGCTATTGGCCAGAAGGCCAGATCTGCATTTTCTAAAACTCGCGTTTCCAACCTGATATTTGGTTGGGATGTAATTCGAATTTTAAATGGTTAAATTACAACTTAACCTGCTGTCCTAAATTTGGGGAGTATTATACAAAAATAAAGTATACGAGGTTCTTGTTATTGATAAAAAATGAAGGCTACAAAAAATAGCTATTACGGATAGGATAATCTGCGGTATTACAATATAGGTTGCCATATAAATTGAGCCCGGACCGACTTGTCCGAAACCGTATACAGATTTGAAGTATTGGATCTCCAACGGCTATTCCAAGATTCTTTGCGACTTCTTCCAAAGCCCTCACTGCTCTAAATTCTTGCTCAGAACCCGTAATTTCTATGAGATATTCCTGACTTAAGGTCTTAAAGAAAGATCCTTCAACGAATTCTTCAGATTTAATTGGTTCTAAAGCATGCAATGAGTACCAATTGTTCTCGAGTACTACAGCGTTTTTATGTATATACCTAACTCTTTGAAAATAAACACATTCTGAATTTCTTTCTTCCTCTGTCAACGGAAATTCAATAATTGGATCCCATTGCGTAATTTTCGGTTCCTTGGTAACTACAGTCCTTACTTTGAAATCGGAAGATTCGTAAAATCCCTTTACCGTTAGAAGTCCCAAAAATTTACTGCGCTCCAAGACCTTGCTTCCCTTCCCGTGCTCCTTTACAATATAACCCTCCCGAATTAGCTCTTCAAGTGCTCGTCTTACTGTTGTTCTTGTCGTGTTGAATTGTTCACTGAAATCGTTTTCAGAGGGCAAATAACTTCCCAAAGGATATTTACCAGTTTGTATTCTCCTCTTTGTATACTCTAGTATTTGTTGGTATTTCTTAAACTTTTCCAATGATCGAAAACTTCCTGTTTAATAGGCAATATACATCAAATTACAGGCCCAAACAAAACCAAGGAACAATAATCCCGCCTTGAGGTTCGTAATTCAGTTTTAAAATATCAATAGATATTTACAAAGAACACTTCTAACTACTCCCAAGAGGAAACATTTAGTATTCTCCACAAATGGATAATTACAAAACTAACTTATAGATATAAGTTAGTTTTGTAATTATCCATTTCAATGTAATATTTCTATAAATGCCTAACTTTTTATAAAACAACGACTCAATAACCAATCCGGATACAATGGCTTAAAAATATATAATAAATTATACATTATCATAATAAAGTCCAATAAACTTTCTAATATCCTAACTTAACCAATGATTAAGTTAGGATATTAAAATATATTAGGTATTTCTTAAATTTTGTTTTAATTAACATTAGAATCAATTGACCATATTAAGCCTAGCTTATACAAGCTGTTAATTGTGGTATCATGTAATTTACCAAAAAAATAATCTTTTACTTGCCTATACAAGATGTTTGATTATGTTTGTGAAACTTTTGTTAAATAATTTTCTTATACAAAAGTGTTGAAATTTGACTAATACGATCAAATGGAAATCATTTAACCAACTAATCTTGAAAACTATGTTTAAATTATGGAAAAGGAATCTTCAGCCTCACAAAAAAAGAACGAAATGGAAAGCTATTATGTTAGTGACATTTTCCATATTAGCCATCAATTATCAATTAAAAGCTTCTGAAAATGATGTAGATTTATCCCAATTGACCGTAACGGGTAGCGTTACCGATGCTACGGGGACGCCACTACCGGGAGCTAGTATCGTGGAAAAGGGAACAGCGAACGGAACCCAGAGCGATTTCGATGGTAACTTTGCGATCGAGGCATCGGGTAATGCCACCCTGCTGATAAGCTACATAGGTTTCATGCCACAGGAAGTGGCCATCGGAGGTCGGAGCACTATCGACATAGTCCTAGAGGAGGATGCCAGCCAATTGGAAGAGGTAGTCTTGGTGGGCTATGGAACCCAGAGCAGGGCTTCGATCACCAATGCCATCTCCTCTGTCAGCAGCGAAGACTTGGTTGAGACCCCGGCGATCGGTGTTCAACAGGCACTCCAGGGCAGGGCGGCCGGGGTGCAGGTTGTCAACACGGGTACTCCAGGATCAGACCCACTGGTTACCATTAGGGGTCTGGGAACATTTGGGAATAATAGTCCTTTATATGTGGTAGATGGAGTGCCTACGGGAAGCTTGAACAATATCCCTGCGGAATCCATAGAATCCGTCGATGTCCTAAAAGATGCGTCAAGTGCGGCCATTTATGGTTCAAGGGGATCCAACGGAGTAATACTCATAAAGACCAAGGCCGGAAGACCCAGTGTGAAACCCGTGTTCCAATTCAGTACCTATGCCGGTCTGGCTACCAATCCAAAAACCTTGGACCTGCTCAATGCAGATCAATATAGGCAATATGCCTCCGAGGCCTATGACGCCGATCCCGTCGCCCCCGGAAACCAAGTTTATCCAGGATTGCAGCCAGGAAATTTCGATCCGGCGGTGAATACCGATTGGCAAGACGAGGTGTTTAGGACAGGCGTGGTGCAGAACTACAATGTTCAGGCTTCCGGGGGGTCCGAGACAGCGACCTATAGTGTAAACGCAGGCTACCTGAAACAAGAGGGTACTTTGATAGAAACCGATTTTCAACGGTATTCGTTGGGGCTGAACACAAATATCAAGCTTAGCGACAAAATCAAGGTCGGCCAAACATTCAACTTGGGAGTTTCAAGAAGACACCCAGGGGAGGCTATCTTTAGCTCTCTACTGAGGATAACGCCAACGATCCCTGTTTACGACGAAAGCACGAATTTCTATTCGGAAGTGACCACTTCCTTTGACGGTCAGGATGCGAATAACCCGGTGAGGTTATTAAGGAACAACGACAATCTAGATACTTCGACTAGTATCGTCGGCTCGCTCTTTGGATCTTATGAGATCGTAGAAGACCTTACCTATACATTGACCATCGGTCTTGACCATTCGTTCAACAATACCGACAACTTCAGTAGGTCTATACTTACGGGTTCCCGGCAACGCCTGAATGCGGAAACCGAAAAGGTAAGGCGTAAATCAATGGGTACCGTAATTACCAATACCCTAAATTATAACACCTCCATAAATAACCTGCACAATATTGATGTATTAGCCGGATATGAGCGGAACAAAGGAAACTATGAACAAGTCGATGCAATGACAAGGAACAGTTTGACCGATTTTGTCGAGAATCTGAATCCAGGAGATATTATCAATGTATCAAGTTTTACAAGCGAGAATAATCTACATTCCCTATTCGGAAGGGCCAGTTATGACTTTGACAAGAAGCTCCTCCTTTCGGGTACTATACGAGCCGATGGGTCATCACGATTTGGCCCTGAGAACCGATGGGGCTATTTCCCGTCTGTATCCGGAGGGGTGAACCTAGGAAAGATTTTCTTTGAGGACAACACTTCTATTTCCGACCTTAAACTACGAGGGAGCTGGGGTATTACCGGCAACAATAATATTGGGGACTATCTATATGACTTTGGCCTACAGACCAATTTCAATTATGTCTTTGACGGAAATCTGGTGAGTGGTACCAGACCATCCCGATTGGCCAATCCAGCCCTTAAGTGGGAAGAATTGACCTCCATAAACATCGGGGCAGATCTCGGTCTTTTCAACAATGCCTTTACCTTTTCGGCCGAATACTTTATCAACCAAAGCGATGGCCTTTTGGTCGATGTTCCGACGCCAAGGTCTTCGGGAGACACTAGGGGAACAATAACCCAGAACGTGGGTGGCACGGAAAGTAAAGGACTGGAATTCGTAATGGCCTTTAAAGATTATGAGGGTGATTTTACTTGGGGCGCCAACTTCAATGCTTTTGCCAATCTCAGTTCGGAAGTCACCTCCTTAGGGAACGTGGAAGCCATATTCAATGGCAGCTTCTATCAGCAAAACCATAACAGATTATTGGTTGGTGAATCCATGTTCCATTTCTTTGGATATAGGACGGACGGGATTTTCCAGAACCAGGCGGAAGTAGATGCCTATGCCACCCAAAATAATGCGGAGCCAGGAAACATACGTTATGTAGATGTAAATAACAATGGAGTCGTCAATGCCGATGATAGGGTGATCATAGGAAATCCAATACCGGATGTTACCTTGGGCCTTGATCTTAACTTTGCGTACAAGAACCTAGATGCCTCAATTTTCCTTAACGGGGTATATGGGAACGATACCTACGCCGGTTACAGATATACTACCGAACAGCAAGCACGATTGTTCAATATGAGCACCGTGGTGATGGACAGATGGTCGCCTACGAACCCATCGAATACGATTCCCAAGGCTACGCCCGGTTTTACGGGCAATGAGCTAGTATCAGACAGGTTTATTGAGGACGGGTCCTTCACTCGCCTTCGGAGCATAACTCTTGGCTATACAATTCCCGAAACGGCATTACAAGGCTTCTCGGACGGTGCCCTTAGCAGCTTACGATTCTACCTTAGCGGTCAGAACATCGCGACATGGACGAAATATTCTGGGTATGATCCAGAGATCGTACCTGGACAGTCCGGAGGAACAGTTACGGCAATCGGACTGGATCTTGGAAATTATGCCCCGCCACGGACAATATTGGCCGGATTACAAGTTAAATTTTAAAAAAAATTGAAATGAAGACAAAAAATATCATATTTACCCTATTTACGTTATTGATAAGTATCATTGGATGTAAGGAAGAAGAGTTGGACCTTCAAGATCCCAACGTGATAGTCCCCGATGTGTTTTTCCAAAATTCCGGAGAACTCCAATCGGCGGTCAACGCCGCCTACAGTTTTTTGCAGACTCAAGGGATGTACGGAAGGATCGGGTTTTTCCTTTATGACAACCTATCCCAGGAAAATTTGGGAACCGATGCCTTACAAGGAGGCCTAAAGGCGTTCATGGACTATACCTATGATCCATCCCTGGGCGAATTGCTTACCTTTTGGGAGGCCTGTTATCGGGGAGTGGCCAGTGCCAATTTTGTCATAGAGTCCATTGAAAGCGATTTGGTACAGAATGTATCACAGGACGAGATTGACCAAAGATTGGGCGAGGCCAAATTCTTAAGGGCCCTATATTACTTTAATCTTACTAATGTATGGGGCGGGGTACCCTTATTGACCGCTCCTGCCACTGATGCGAACGGCACCCCGAAAGCTACACAGGCGGAGGTTTACGCTCTTATTTTGGACGATCTTAATTTTGCTAAGGCCAATCTTCCCGCCAAGGGGGATACCCAAGATGGCAGGGCTACCAAGGGGGCCGCTCAAGCCTTAAAGGGCAAGGCACATCTTTTCCTTGAGCAATGGGAGGAAGCAAAGGCCGAGCTTGAGGCCATAGCGGGATATACCATTGTTGGTGTGGACCCACGCGATAACGGCAATATAGCTGGGGAGTTCAACCCGGAGTCGATCTTTGAGGTAAATTATGATGAGGCCATTGGAGGGGATCAATGGGGCGCTACCGGAAGCGGTGTACGTGAAACCACTTTCCGCGGTATAGAATATTCGCCCCTTAATTTTGCCAATATTGTGGTCAGACCCTCACTGCTTGACAAATACGAGGATGGGGACCCAAGGATAAAGGCCTATTTCTATTCTGCCGGTGATGAATTTGGCGGCCAGCGCTATCCAGAGGGATCTGACCTGCCCATTAATGGCCCGGTCGCATTTGGTCCTTCAGATGGCAGTGGTACCGTGCCATTGGTCTTTACTTTCTCAGACCCTAGATGGCGCAAATATCAAAATTTGGATACGCGCCTAAGTGATGGATTTGAATATAGTGGTATTAATTTTAGGGTGCTACGTTATGCCGACGTACTCTTGATGTGGGCCGAGGCAGAAAATGAATTGGGCAATACGGAGCCGGCCATTACCTTATTGAACCGGGTCCGGGATCGTGTAGGTATGCCGAACTACGGAACCGCCGAGATGGACAGTCGCGGATACCCAGTAGGTTCACAGGCCCAAGTATTCGATGCCATAGTGCATGAGCGTACCGTTGAGCTTGCGGGAGAACAGATTCGCTACATGGATTTAAAAAGATGGGGAATGCTTGCCGAGGAGATTATCGGTTTCCAAACCGGAAAACATGAATGGATGCCGATTCCTCAAGCGGAGATCGATGGCAATCCACTAATGACCAATGCGGATCAAAATCCGGGATATTAAGAAAATTATTAGTTAGTTTGAGTTAGTTATTATTGGCGAAACCTAAATTTTGGTTTCGCCAATTTTAATTAAATTTGGGCACCGATTTTCAAGTTAACGACATGCCAGGATAATTTAGTGCAATTGGTTTTCAACCTAAGAAATTTTGAATTTGCAATGTATATATGTAAAATAACAAATAATGTGGTCACCATGGCCTTAGTCTTATTTATTTTCGGGGCATGTACTACAAGCCACGAAAGCTCCCAGTCAAAAATCAAACAATTCAAACAACTCACCCACGAGGAAACCGGTCTGGATTTTGTCAATAAACTAACCGAGAACGATTCGCTCAATTATTTAAGTTACGGTTATATATACATGGGAGGGGGAGTTTCTGCAGGGGACGTGAACAATGATGGTCTTGTAGATCTGTTTTTTACCGGCAACATGGTACCCAATAAATTGTATTTGAACAAAGGAAATCTAAAGTTTGAGGATATTTCTGAGAAAGCCGGTGTTTCAGGTGATTCCCGTTGGTATACGGGCGTAACCACGGCCGATGTGAATAATGACGGTTTTTTGGATATCTATTGTTCGGTTGGCGGTAAATTCGGTCCTAAAGACAATCAACTTTACATTAATAACGGAGATAATACCTTTACCGATAGAGCGGCTGAATATGGTTTAGCCGATATTGGAAACAGTGTTCAGGCTACTTTTTTTGATTATGATCTGGACGGAGACCTAGATCTATACGTGGCCAATTACCCCCCAACGCCTTTTACGGCACCCAATCACTATTATCTTACCAAAAAAAGACAGGTAAAGGATCATGAAACGGACCATCTGTACCGTAACGACGGTAATATCTTTACCAATGTCACAGATGATGCCGGCATACGTTCCTTTGGGCTATCGCTGAGCGCCACCGTAGGTGACGTTAATCAGGACGGATGGCCGGATATTTATATATCGAACGATTTTAGTACTCCCGACCTTTTTTATATCAATAACCAAGACGGCACTTTCTCCGAACATAATAAAGAAATGACCAAAAACACTTCATTCTACGGTATGGGTGTAGATATTGCGGATTTCAATAACGACCAATTGCTCGACATACTTCAAATGGATATGACCGCCAAAGACAACCGCAGGGCAAAGGCGAATATGTCCAGTATGAATCCAGACCTTTTTTGGAGTACCGTAAATTCCGGTTTTCATTACCAATATATGCAAAACAGTCTACAGATGAACAATGGTACGTTGAACGGTTCTCTGCCGGATTTTAGCAACATTTCGAGAATGGCCGGGGTATCATCAACAGACTGGAGCTGGGGGCCGTTAATGGCCGATTTGGACAATGATGGGTGGAAGGATATTTTCATCTCCAACGGAACAAGAAGGGAAATCAACAATAAGGACTATTTTACGGAAATGCACAAAACAGAAAATACTCCGGACAACCTCTTGGAGCGCAGTCTTGGCATTCCATCCGAAAAAATAGATAATTTTGTTTTCCGAAATAACGGCGATCTAACTTTTGAGGAGGTGAACCAAAAATGGGGCTTAACCTATAAAGGATTTTCAAACGGCGGGGTTTACGCCGATCTTGATAACGATGGGGATTTAGAAATTGTAACCAATAATATAGATGATTACCCCACTTTATTTGAAAACACGAATGCCCTAAAAAACAACTTTCTTACATTAAAGTTCAATGGTGCTGATAAAAATAGAATGGGACTGGGGGTCAAAGTTGTACTTACTGCAAATGGCACTACCCAATTCCAAGAAATGACTTTGACCAGGGGATTCCAATCTTCAGTAGCTCCAAGTTTACACTTTGGCGTGGGCGGTACGGAAAAGATCGATACTTTAAGGATAACATGGCCGAATGGCAAAGTCCAACTGTTGAAAAATGTGCCCGCCGGTCAAAACCTTACGGTGAGCCTTAAAGATGCTGTTGCGCCAATAAGCCCCTCCCCACTTACTACCAGTTACTCCCCATTGCTTTTCAAAACAATTTCCGACAGTACAATTGTTCCAAAATATAGCCATCAGGAAAACGTGTTCAATGATTTTCAACGAGAAATTTTGTTGCCGCACAAGATGTCCAACTTGGGTCCTGCCCTAGCGGTTGGGGACTTGAATAATGATGGCTTGGACGACCTTGTACTTGGAGGTGCCATAGGTAGAAAAACAGGTGTATTTTTTCAAACCGATACGGGTTTTCAAATACAGGAAATCGCTGCCATATCCCAAGATAGTGAATTTGAAGATGTAGGGAGTTCTATTTTTGATGCAGATCAAGATGGGGACAATGATATTTATATAGTTAGCGGAGGCAATGAAATGACGTCAACTTCTCCCTTTCTCCAAGACAGATTGTACATTAACGATGGAGACGGGAATTTTAAAAAAGATAGCAAGGCCCTGCCAGAAATGTTGACGAGCGGATTAAGGGTACATCCATTTGATTATGATAAAGATGGTGACCTTGATTTGTTCTTAGGGGGGCGGCAGGTTCCCGGGTCCTACCCCTCAGCACCACGGAGCTATCTCTTGGAAAATGTGGGCAATCCTGGAAATCCGAAATTTGAGGATGTTACTTCAAAGATAGCACCTTTCTTAAAGGCAATAGGAATGGTAACAGATGTCACTTGGACCGATTTTGATAATGACGGTTGGACGGATTTGATCTTGGTCGGTGAGTGGATGCCCATAACAATTCTTAAAAACAACCAGGGAGAGTTCGAAAATTTGACTAAAAAGCTTAATTTGGAAGATACTACTGGCTGGTGGTTTAGTATTGAACCTGCTGATTTTGACAAGGATGGTGATATGGATTTCTTTGTTGGCAATCTTGGCTTAAACTACAAATACAAGGCCAATCCTACCGAAACATTTGATATTTATTACAACGATTTTGACAAGAACAATAGTAGGGACATTGTCTTAAGCTACTTTAACAAGGGTGAAAAATACCCCCTTCGTGGCAGGGAATGCAGTTCTCAACAAATGCCAGGTATTAAAAGAAAATTTAAGGACTATGCTTCGTTTTCCACTGCAACCCTTGAAGATGTATATTCGAAACAACAACTTGAGGAATCGTTGCATTATCAGGTCAAGTCTTTTGCAAGCGTTTATATGGAAAATAAAAATGGTAAATTCATTTTGCACAAATTACCCAATATAGCCCAACTTTCAAGTATAAACCAGATATTGATTAATGATTATGATGGAGACTCCAATCTAGACGCAATTATAGCGGGGAACCTATTTGGTTCAGAAGTGGAAACACCTAGAAACGATGCCAGTAACGGACTTTTGCTTAAAGGGGACGGCAAAGGTGGATTTAACCCTGTACCAAGTCGACAAAGTGGTTTATTCATAAACGGGGATGTCAAGGATATGGCAACAGCCGTAATCAAAGGAACCAAGTACATAATTGTTGCCAAAAACAGTGATACTGTTCAGTTCGTGAAATTGACCAGAACAGAAAATGGATTTTAAGAAATCTATAGGTATTTCTTAAAACATTTTGGATTAAAAGGGTTTATAACTTTGCTAGTTACCCCTAATAGTTTTTACATGAGGCCCATACAATATTTAGTCGATTATTTTCAAGCGTACAGATTTCAAAAATACTAAGCATCACCCTAAGATTCGTTATACATTTTTTAATTCTGACATTTTGCCAGATTTTACATTCCCAGAATACGGTTAGCATTGAAAACCTAAGCTCTTTTCGAGGAACAACCCAAAACTGAACGATATTCAGCGATGTGCATATTAGCCGGAATTTGAATAACGAAATTAATAAGAATCCTGTTGTCGATAAAAAGCGCAGAGATAAAAGCCGTAGAAAGATAAAAGTGTGGACAATATATGGGACAGGTATTACATATTTCGGAAAAGAGCCCACCGACGATTCTGACCTGGTAACAAATATTGAATACAGGGATATTCTCTTAAAGGTGAATCTCGTGATTAGTAGTAACATACGTTCTGGAATCTACTTGAAGTGAGATTACAATAAGGTGGATAAAACCAATGCAATAACCTACAAGGCTTTGTGTCAAAAATGGAAGAAGCAATTGAATTATAGTGGCAAATAAAAGCCCAAGGCACAATTGGCCAATGTAAACCTTAAATGGCAATAAATACATAATCCGGAATCCCAATCCCGTGTGCTAGGTATCCGCTCCTTGGATATTGTAAAATTGCGGTTGGGTTCCACTAGTAAAAGTGCGTTCTTTTTAATTGTCCGCGGGATTCCCATTTCTGAACAAATTCCATATGACCATACTTGGCTAACCCAATTGCGGAATCGGAAAAGTATATATATATACTTCATAGGTTCCCTGTGAACCACCAAAAAATTATTGTTCTCCAAATTCGCACCTCCGGGTAATGGAACGCCATTCACCAATTCCTCATATCGGATCGTATACCTATGGCGGCGACAACAATTCCTGCCAAAGCTACCAAAAGTCCCTGCCAGCGCCTCACCTCCTATTCTCAGGTTGGAAATTTGTCTGAGACATTCCAAATTGTAATCTTTTCCATCATGTTTGGTGATGATTTTTAGGCATGCCGGACCACAATCCAATTGATAAGGCTGACGGTAAATCGGATAAAGGTTGGTCCCGAACTTCATCTGCACTCCAATTACAATATCTCAAAATAACCCAATAATCCGGTTGAACCTTTAGACTTCGAAAATGATTTATATATGGAGACCGATTAGTCTTGAAAAAATTCTACGGGTCCAAATCGCAACAACCATTTATTGTACTTAAAAACCTATACAATTCCTGTATAAAACTCTTATGGGAATAGTTGATTGGGAGAACTAGTTTAACGAATTTAATTTATGAAAATGTATGGTTCCAATTAGAAAAAGGACACGAACTACTAACAATTCCATAATCTTTAATTCATCGGAAAAATCTACAATAAGATACAATAAATATGGGAATTAGCACAAATAAATACTGTTCAAAAATCTGATCAATGCTTAAAATGCCTGGGTTAATAAAATTAGAATCCATCAGTTGGAAACATCTCGGTAGTCCTAATACTCGACTAAGAACTACAAATGAACCCAAATTATCTCATCTGGGTTTAAATTATATTAAAAGTAAAAATGAGCGTTATTGGCGATTCCAAAGCAAATAAAAAAGGCCTCCAAACTCTTGAAGACCTTTGTTTAATTTGCGGTCCGGACTGGGCTCAAAAACTCACCCCCTAGGGTGAAAGTTTATTAAAGTGAGTATTATTATTTCTTCACTTTTACTTATAATATCTGAAGGTCAATGGCCAAGGTAAGTTTGACAATCGACACAGATAATAAGCTATGCCTAGGCCATAATTCTTTGCGTACAACAGAAATTTATTTGAAAAGTTTTACCAACCATGTTTTGGAAAAGGCCAATGAGCTCGTTGTTTCTTGGTAAATTACCAATTTAAGAATACCGAATGAACATTCCTATATAGGTCAAGAACCATGTCTTGTGACTAATACTAAAATCACTTAGCATGTTCAATATTAAGTTTCTTTTCTGATGAACAGATATTAACTTCTCTCATACTATTTCCTGCATGATCTAAATGGCTTTGTAATGCTTTCTTGGCCCTTGTGAAATCTGCGTCCAGAATTGCCTCCAACACATCAATATGCTGACCCAGTACCTTTTTGATTTTAATTGAATCGTATTTGATTTGACCGATATGGTAGCTGATAAGGATAAAAAGAGATCGATAGGATTTAATAATAAATTCGTTTTGACATCTATTTACCAAAGTATAATGGAATTGTTCTTCTAGATTGAAAAAATCATCTACATCTATCCTTTTTACTTGTATTAACTTTTTATGATTTTGAAGCAAAAGCTGAAAGGCTTTTAGTTTTTCAACTTCTAAAGGATTATTTTTAAAGCAATCCATCGCATACATCTCAAGAATAAATCTGAATTCGACAAGTTGGCTGATTTTAGACTGGGTTAAAGCTACAACTTCCCATTTTTGACCTGATCTTTTAGTTATTAGTCCTGTTTGACTTATTCCAATTAGAGCTTCCCTAATGGATATAGTATTCATATTGAATTCCCTTGCGAGCTCGAGTTCGGAAAAACGATTGCTAGGTTTAAGGTCATATTTGTACAACTTTTTAAGTATTGCGCGTTCAGCTTGATCTGATTTTGAATTCTTCACTTCTTCCTTTGAAAAATAGTCGCCCTTTTCAGGCAATCGCAATAAAATTTTATTAGAACCATCTTTTACTGCAATCGTTTTTTTGTACATGATTTCCATAATCTTTCTTATGGTCGATCTACTAACGGCGTATTTCTTAGCAAGTTCAGATTCAGTCGATATGCCTCGCGGAATATTTTTATCCTTCAATATATCATCGAGTAGTTTGTTGTAAACCTCTAAAATTAATTTGCTATAGTTCATTTTGCAAAGATAACACTATAAATATTAAAATTATATGTTTTATTATCAGCTAAAAATATTTAGGTTTTATTATTTATAATAAAAACACTATGTTTGTTAACGAACTGAACAATCCTATCGTGAATTAATTTGAGAACTCAAATATTTTTACCAATAATCGAAGTTGAGCATTGGAAGAATAATTGACAATTTTACATAAAGCTGACATACTCCTTTTTGAAACAATAACACTTTTACGGGCGATATATCAGAGATAAGATTGGACGGGTCAGGGGTTATAGTTGATGACTAACAATTAACAAACAGTAATTTTGAGGTAATCTCCAAATCCAATAATATTTAATCTAAAAAAAGGACTTTTGAAAAGATTTGAAAATCAAGTAGCAATAATTGTAGGAGGTGCACGTGGTATCGGAAAAGCAATAGCGGAACG
Organism: Arenibacter sp. F26102; assembly: GCF_023015865.1. Lineage (GTDB taxonomy): Bacteria > Bacteroidota > Bacteroidia > Flavobacteriales > Flavobacteriaceae > Arenibacter. The sequence continues at coordinate 13,691 of NZ_JALKBC010000027.1, forward strand.
CTTGGTCCATGAAGGTGCCCAAGTATCAGTTTTTGATGTGCTCAAAAAGGACTTGGCTGAATTGACCAAACAAAACACATCAATAACGACGCATATTGTAGATATTACAGATGAAAAGAATCTTCAAGATAAAATTCAAAATGTAATAAAACTTTATGGCCGCTTAGATATAATGGTTAACAGTGCCGGAATTGTAGGGCCCACCAATACAAAAATCCAGGAATACTTGTTAGAAGACTTTCAAAAAGTGTTAGACATAAATCTGAATGGTGCTTTCAATATTACCAAGGCCGTCTTGCCACAGATGTCGAAACAAGGATACGGTAGAATTCTACATGTAGCATCCATCGGCGGGAAAGAAGGAAATCCTGGTATGGCGGGTTATGTTGCAAGCAAAGCTGGTCTTATTGGATTAATAAAGGGTGTGGGCAAAGAATATGCCAATACCGGAATTACCGTGAACGGAATTGCACCGGCCGTAATCGCAACCGAGATGAACAATAACACGGAACCAGAAACACTAAAATATATGACCGCCAAAATACCAATGGGGAGATTAGGTACTGTAGAAGAAGTTGCTGCCCTGGTCTGTTGGATTGTATCTGCAGAAGCAACGTTCAATACTGGATTTATTTTTGATCTTTCAGGGGGTCGCGCGACGTATTGAGTAATTATTAAGAAAGATAGTTCATTCAAAAAAATGAGTAATGGTACAAATTGATTTAAGCAATAAAAAATATTTGATAACCGGAGGGGCCGGCACAGGAGTGGGTTCGGGTGTCTGTGAGGCCATAGCTGCATGTGGTGGTCAAATTCTTATAAATGATATTGATGCTAAAAAAGCCGAAGCCTCGGCTAAGAAATATCCAAACGCCATTTCTATTCCAGGGGATATCAGCAACCCGGAAGAAGTAGAACGCATTTTCTCCATAATCAAAAAAGAACATGGTATTATCCATGGCCTGATCAACAATGCAGGTGTAGGTTTCCGCAAAAAGGCACATCTATACACAACAACGGAATTCGATCATCTTTATAATATTGATGTAAAGGGGTTATGGATGATGTCTAGGGCTTTCGTAAATCAATTAATAGACGAAAATCAAATCGGACACATTGTCAACATATCTTCCGTACATGCAAGAGAAACTCTTTCCAAATATGCCATTTATGCTAGTGCAAAAGCCGCCGTGGAGGGACTTACACGTGGGATGTCAATAGAACTTGGCGAAATGGGAATACGGTGTAATGCAATTGCTCCGGGTTATATCGATTCCGAACAAAATATGGAGGCCGCAGCCGCATGGACGAATGACCCTGAAACCTGGTTCAAAAATCAAAAAAACGAATACCAAAGCCTAAGGCACACAATAACATCCCGTGATTGTGGAAATGCTGTTGTATTTCTTTTATCGGATCTTTCAAGGTCTATTACCGGTCAAACCATAATCATTGATGCTGGTTTCACCAACCTTTTACATTCAAATAGTTTTATTACGGATAAAATATGACATGAAAATAAAACGCCTCAATCTATATGAAGTAAAGGTACCCACACATCCTGGAACGATGGAAGGCCGGGGAATGGACAAACCGCTGCATAAGCTTCCGATCGGAGCTAAAGCCAAATGGAGCGTGCAATTTGATCAAATTTTCAAGATAATTGTACAGTTAGATTTGGGTAATGGTATTATAGGCTGGGCCGAATTATATCGTAACCATGTTTTGAATCGTGTCGAGGCCATCTGCAATATCTTAATAAGAATTGATATTGAATTTTTGGTTCTGCAGGTAGTTTTACCATATATACTTCATGGGCAACGAATTAAAGATAGTATTCAGGCAATTCAGCAGAAATCAATAGTTGGGTTTAATTTCAATTGTGGTCCGGCAAATTTTCAACGTCTGGATCATATAGCTACAGCTGCAGAACTTCCGTGCTGGCATGGATCGGAAATCGACCCGTGTATTCTAGAGGCGATGTACGTCCGTTCGGCCGCCGCTGCAGAATCTTGTATTTGGCCTAGTGATATTTTTGGAAGATCAATCCGTGAACACGATCTTTTAATATCACCACTTAAATCTGAACCACCATACGTAGAACTCCCTATTGGCAAAGGATTGGTGTCCAGCCTGATGTGAATGCAATCAATCATTATCAAATAAGTAATAAAGAATATTAACTATGAAAAAAAACCCATTCCCCCACAATGACCAAGATAGAAGATATCTATGGGAAATGCTCGTTAACAGGGATATAATAGCTTTTATTTCCCAAGATTGGGATATGGTTAAAGAGGATTTTATTCAAGAAGGATTCATAGGCGTTGATGCCGGAAAACAAAATAATGTAGATAAATGGGAACTTAAATACCCAAACCTAGAAGCATACAAAAACGAATGGCTTACACAAGCCAAGGATTTTTCAAAAATAGATCTGTTGGAAGATAAGGAAGTTGCCTTTCATAAGGTAATCTCAATGGAAAATATTGAAATTAACGGTAATGTTGCCCTTTTGCATAAAAAGTTCACTGGTTCTATGAAAAGAAAGGATGGAGGTGAACTGCCTACTGATTGGCAAACTTTGTATAGGTGCAGAAAGATTAATGATATATGGAAAATAGCAGGTTTTACTGGTTATATTCCTTTGATCTAACGTAAAGAAAATCAGTAATAAAGTATTTAGCGTATGATTTGGGATGAATTCACCTGTTTGGAAATTGCCAAAGTTGATAAAAAAACTCCGGTAGTGTTGGTAATGGCCGCTAACGAACAGCACGGCCCACATCTCCCATTTGCAACAGACCGCCTAATTGGGGAACATTTTGTCATTTCCTTGAATAAAAGCATCCCAGATAAAGTACTTGTCTTACCTCATATAGCCGTTGGATGTTCAGAGCATCACATTGGTTTTCTTGGTTCGCTGACTAGAAGTCATAATACATTTATTAACCAAGTTAAAGATATAGTTTCATCGATTTTAAAACACGGATTTACCAATACGATTCTTTTAAACAACCATGGCGAAAATCAAGACGTTTGGCAGGTCTTGGTAGAGAAGTTGGGTTCAACCTATAAAAATCTAAACATTGTACTTGCAACTAGGTGGAAATTTGGAGGAAATGATTTGACTGCTTTAAATGAAATTGGTCCAATGAATACGGTACATGCAGGTGAATTTGAAGAATCTTTAATTATGTTGATAGCTCCTGAACTTGTACGCATGGATAAACTTGAAAAAGGTAAGTTTGTAAATGTATATAAATAAGCAAAAGGGACATGTTGAACCCGTCTAAAGTATTCAACTATCGTTCTTTGCAGTAATTGACTTCCAATGGAATTTATGGCAATCCTAATTTGCCTCAAAAGACAAGGGCATAAAAATTATGGGACTGGTATTGAAAGGATTGCAAAAAATAGTTTACGCTTTGATAGATTAATAGCATGTTGACTATTGGCATTATTGTACCTAGAAGGGCTAGTTGTCATAATTATTAAATTTTATAGCCTATTTAATTTATACGGACATCTAATAAAACTAATTTAAAGAGAATAATGGATAAAAAAAATTGCACATCCTCAACGGAAAATAAATTTCAACTCTGGCTCATAGACTGACGCATTAGCCTATAATGGCATGCTTTTTTTAAGCGGACAAGCCGCCGTGGATTTCGATTCAAGCTAATTTGTTCATGGAAGTATTGAAGAAGAAACAAAAAGAACTTTGGATAATATCAAAGCAATTGTGGTAGTAGCTAGAGGCACAATGGAAGATGCACATAAGAGTACTGTCCAGTTAACAGATATTGCACATTTTGAAAAATTCGATGCCGTTTATGCTACATATTTCACTGATATAAAACCGGCTCGCGATATGGTTGGGTCTATACTTGGGAAAAATATAAGGGTTGAAATAAATATTATTTTCGAATTATCAAATTCCTAGCGTCTTCCAATTTCGTACCAACTCGCTCCCGTTAGGTGTTTAAATGGAATTTAGATTGTGCTTTATATTCCGAAAAACAACTAAGATGATAGACGTAATTAATTTATTCGGCACGTAAACAATTCCTAAATGTTTAGGCCAAATGGGGCTTTGCACTAAATTTATAAAATATTCTAATTTAAATTGATATGGCTATTAAAAAAGAATCTTACCTATATCCACTATCCATAATTGGAGTGTTATTTTTTGTTTTTGGATTTCTTACATGGGTAAATGGTGTGCTCATTCCATACTTCAAAATTTGCATGGAACTGAGTAACTTTCAGGCAACTTTAGTCGCCTTCTGTTCCTATTTCGCCTATTTTGTAATGGCATTGCCTTCCGCTTACGTTTTAAAATTAATCGGTTACCGTAGGGGAATGGTTTTGGGTATTTGCGTAATGGCAATTGGCACTTTGCTCTTTATACCGGCCGCCTATTCTAGGTTATATCCTCTGTTTCTAGGGGGGTTGTTCATAACCGCAACGGGACTTGCCTTGGTTCAAACTGCCGCAAATCCCTACATCGCAATTATGGGTCCTATCGAAAGCACAGCACAACGCATAGGTTATATGGGTATAGCGAACAAAGGAGCCGGTATCGTTTGCCTATTTATATTGGGTAATATTTTTTTGGCCGATGTTGATAGTCTTACCCAAAGTATCAAAGGTTTGAGCGAAATCGAAAAATCTGTAGCGCTAGATGCCTATGCCCTAAAAATAGTGAACCCATATATTATCATTTCCCTAGTACTTTTTGGGGTGGCCGCTTTAGTCCATTTCTCCAATTTGCCCGAGACCGATCAAAAAGTTGATACAAAGGATATAAGCAGAAAAATACGAAAAGACCGTAAAAGTATTTTTGAATATCCATATCTAATATTGGGGGTAATTGCCCTATTCGTTGCAGGTGCCTGTGAGACCGTCCCTATTGACGGTATCATCATTTATAGCCAAGCTTTGGGTATTTCAATGGATACGGCAAGACATTTCAGTACCTATACACTTTTTGTTATGTTATTCGGTTATTTGATTGTTTCAATTTTGGTGCCCAAGTACGTTTCACAACAGAGGGTACTACTTTTTGCTGCAATATGGGGTCTTATTTTTACCATGGGGACGTACTTGACTTCGGGAATATATAGTGTGTATTGTATGCTTTTCCTTGGTTTTAGTGCTTCTATGCTCTGGGGTACAATATGGGGACTGTCGCTACGGAGTTTGGGAAACCATACCCAGAGGGCCTCGGCTTTTATGATAATGTCATTGATTGGTGGCGGTATTGTTACTGTCGTTTTTGGAGACTTATTGGACAACTATGCAGCGTACCCACAAGTTTCCGTTCTTATACTGATGCCTTGTTATCTATTTATACTCTACTATTCCCTAATGGGCCATCGCACGGAGAATTGGAAGATATTCACCAACTGATATAGTTCTAAAATACCAAAATTCAGCTTTGACCTATAACAAAAATTCATATGAATATCTATGATTTAGACATATTCGGGAGTAGGCTGATTTTTATTCCAACTAGGATAGAACGAATTGAAGGGCGTATAACACCTTCGCAAACACGATATCGCTCAATTATAGGTCGATCCTGAACTATTTTATAAACAGGAGTACAAATTCATCGGCGGAATCATTCAATGCAAAAATAAAAGCCTTTAGGGCTCAATTCAGAGGAGTCAAAAATGTAGAATTCTTCCTTTATAGATTAACTACAAAATTTGCATAAACACAACAATTGTTCGGATCAAGCACAGATGGGACGCCATAGACCTGGAGAACGAACAGATAAAACGGGCAAGGGCAAAGAACGGGACATTCGTCCCAAAAGAATTCAGCAATGGGGACACCAGAAAATAACTCTTGGCCAGAAGTAGGTACCTCCTTTATAAATCACCCAACAATTGGACGCAAAACCAATCCGAAAGAAGTAAAATATTGTTCTCGCAATATCCGGATATAAAGCTCGCCTTCGACCTGGTACAGGGGCTCAGAAACATATTCAATACGGCAACCTCTATACAAACGGCATATACCAAGCTGGCACATTGGTACAAGGACGTGGAAAACACAGGCTTCAGGGCCTTCAATACCATTGCCAACACAATATCCCTCAACTATAG
>NZ_JALKBC010000028.1 GCF_023015865.1 Arenibacter sp. F26102
AAGCGCGAAACCCGCCACAAGATGAGATTTCTTTAAAGGGCCGTGGGAGATGACCACGTCGATAGGCCATAGGTGGAAGGGCAGCAATGTCCGTAGCCGAGTGGTACTAATTGCCCGTTGGCTTGCGCAAACGCCGTCCCCGCCTTGTGCGGGGGCGCAACAAACCTTTTTTTAAACAACAGTACGTGTACCTTACCTTATTTTAGTGCGACCGAAACGGCCGCCCTGTCCCATTATTATGTCATGCTTCGGCTACGCTCAGCATCCGCTGAAGGGTACTGGACATTAAAGTATAGAAGTTTTTAGGTGGCCCGCACTGCAATGCAGTTCGGGTAGACCATGGCCCCAGGGCCATGGAAAAACATCAACGATTTTAGGTGGCCATGGCGACGGGGCCCACCCCTTACCATTCCGAACAGGGAAGTTAAGCCCGTCTGCGCCGATGGTACTGCTACACTAAGTGGGAGAGTAGGCCGCCGCCTTTTTTTGGAAGTCCCTTCATCGCAAGATGAGGGGACTTTTTTTTTGTTCCATATCCAACAAAAGCGCACGCCCCTAACGTAATCAATTCCTGCACCCGCCTCTACTGCGTTTTACCTGTAACGGTGGGCAGTCATTGAATGCACGCCTACTGCGTGATTAATTCCCGTAGCCCTTTGTACCGCACTGCGTTTAGACATTAATTGATACATTGAACAATTGGTATATTGATGAATTGGTACATTTTCAAATTGACCCATCTTCAAATAATCAAATCATTCAATTTTCAGATCACCTAATTGTTGCATTGCTACCTTAAGCGATCGGTACAATAAAGTATTCTTTTGCCAACAGGCAATATTCAACGCCTTCCTAAAATAGATTCAACAATATCTTTAGAGTAACCCATTTTTTAATATCTTGTCTCTTCATTAATAACATAAAACAATGAAAAACAATTTTGCATATCTAATGAGCCTAGTGCTTTGCCTAGGAATTTTGAATACAAGTACAGGTCAAGTTGGGGGTAAAAAGAAAAAGGATGGTTGGATTTCCTTGTTTAATGGTAAAAATTTAGATGGTTGGAAAGTCGGAGAAAACGCCCATACATTTTCAATTGAAGATGGTGCAATAAAAGTTGCTGGCCCCAAGGCTCATTTGTTTTATGTTGGAGATGTAGAGAACCATGATTTTAATAATTTTGAATTCAAGGCGTCCGTTATGACCAAGCCTGGATCTAATTCAGGGATTTATATCCATACCCGCTATCAAGAAGCCAGTTGGCCAGTATATGGCTATGAGGTACAGGTGAACAATTCTCAAGGGGATTGGAAGCGTACCGGTAGCTTATATGATATAGTTAATGTAATTGAAACCTATGTTGGCGATGATGAATGGTATACAGAATATATTAAAGTAGAAGACAAAAGAATTATTATTAAAATAAATGATATTGTTGTGGTTGATTATACCGAACCGGAAAATCCCAAACGCGATGAAGGGGAACGCCAGCATAGGGTTCTTAAAGGAGGGACTTTTGCGCTACAAGGTCATGATCCCAAAAGTGTTATCTATTATAAGGATATTATGGTAAAACCGTTACCTTAAACCCAAGTAATATTGGAATTTAAATGTACTTACCTATAACCAAAATTATCTGTGGTCTAATTGTTGGTTTTCTGACCTATGGCTGCCAACAACAACCTGAAAAGTTAAAACAAAAACCCAATGTAGTTTTTATATTGGTAGATGATCTGGGTCTTGTTGATCTCAGTATTACAGGTAGTTCTTATTACGAAACACCTAATATTGATAGATTGGCCAAAGAGGGCATGATTTTCACCCAAGGATATGCTGCAAGCCGGGTATGCAGTCCGTCCAGGGCAAGTATCATGACCGGAAAATTTACCGCCAGGCATGGAATAACCGATTGGATCGGGGCTGCATCCGGTGAAGCTTGGAGATCTCATAATCGTCACGATAAATTGCTGCCTGCCGAGTATGTGCATGCTTTGCCGGCTAAGGATGTTACCATTGCAGAGGCCATGAAAGAGAAAGGGTATAAAACTTTCTTCGCTGGTAAATGGCATTTAGGGTCGGAAGGCTCTTACCCTGAAGATCATGGTTTTCAGATCAATGAGGGTGGATGGGATAAAGGCAGTCCAATGGGGGGATATTTTTCACCCTGGGATAATCCGAAATTACCAATCAGGGTTAAGGGGGAGAACCTTACAATGCGTTTGGCAAACGAAACAGCTGAATTTATAAAACAGCACAAGGATTCAACATTTTTTGCGTTTCTTTCGTTTTATGCCGTACATGGGCCAATTCAAACCACCAATAAAAAATGGCAAAAATATAGAGATAAAGCCCAGAATAAAGGGCTGGGAGAAAGTGGTTACAAAATGGAAAATGTTTTACCTATTCGTATCGTGCAGGACAATCCTATTTATGCCGGGCTTGTAGAAAGTATGGACGATGCGGTAGGTGTGGTATTGGATGCGATTAAAAACACCGGATTGGAGGACAATACTATTGTTGTTTTTACTTCGGATAATGGAGGAGTAGCCTCTGGTGACTCTTTTTCCACAAGTAATCTCCCTCTAAGGGGAGGAAAGGGATATCAATGGGAAGGTGGTATTCGGGAACCTTATTTTATAAAAGTACCTTGGTTGAAAAATGGGGGGTCGGAAAGTGATTTTCCAGTTATTGGTACCGATTTCTATCCCACCATTTTGGATTTGGCCGATATCGATCTAAAACCGGAACAGCATATGGACGGAATAAGTCTGAGGCCGTTGTTGGAAGGAAAGCAACTGGAAGTGGATAGGCCTTTGTTCTGGCATTATCCTCATTATGGTAATCAAGGTGGTGAGCCCTCCTCCATAATTCGCAAAAAGGAATGGAAGCTGATCCATTATTGGGAAGATGATAGGGAAGAACTATATCATTTGCCCTCCGATACTGCAGAACAAACCAATGTAATATCTGAACATCCTGAGGTTGCAATGGCTCTTAGTAAAGAGCTTAAAGCATGGCTTTCCGAGGTAGGGGCAAGATTTGCAGTGAAAGATCCTGAATACGATCAAAAATTGGCAAAGGAGAGAAAGGATAAAATCATTAATGAAATGTGGCCAAGGTTGGAAAGGGAACGTTTGAATGTTCTCTCAGAAGATTTTGAACCCAATGCCGATTGGTGGGGAAGTAAGGGTACTAAAGATTGATTTTGAATTTTTTAGAAGAATATAGAATTAAGTAAGCCGAACCACTTCAATGGTTCGGCTTATTTAATTTATAGGAGTAATTTTAACAGGTATTAAACCCTAGGTAAATCTCCCTCTCCTTTTAAAGGTAAATAGGATGTTCCCATTAGATAGGTGTCTACGTGGTAAGCGGCTTGTCTACCTTCGGAAATGGCCCAAACTATTAAGGATTGTCCTCTTCTTTGGTCTCCCGCAACATATACACCAGGTACATTGGTCTTATAATCTGCTTCACTTGCCTTAATATTGGTTCGGGCGTCCGCCTCTAGCCCCAATTGTTCGGCGATAGTCATTTCTGAACCTGTGAAACCCATTGCCAATAGTGCCAATTCGCATTTCCATTCTTTTTCGGTATTCGAAATTTCCTTAAGGATAGGTCGTTTTCCAGGAACAGTAATCCATTCAACTTCCGAGGTAATAAGTCCTTTTAAATTCCCATTTTTATCGCCGATAAATTTTTTGGTGGAAATGCTAAAGAATCTGTCCACACCTTCCTTGTGCGACGAACTGGTTCTTAAGCGCATTGGCCAAAATGGCCAAGGCTGATCTTCAGGTCGACCTACAGGCGGTTTTCCCAAAATTTCAAAATTGGAAACAGAAGCGGCTCCGTGTCTGATGGAAGTTCCAATACAGTCAGATCCGGTGTCTCCACCACCAATAACCACAACGTTTTTGCCTGTAGCTTTAATTTCCTCACCTAAATCCTTAATACCGTCTACACGCTTATTGTTCTGTTTTAAGAAATCCATGGCTTGTACCACTCCTTTAAGGTCTGCACCTTCTATCGGTAATCCTCTTCGGACGGTAGCTCCTCCTGTAAGAACAATGGCGTCAAACTGATCTTGAAGTTCTGTAGCCAAAACATCAACTCCTACATGAACACCGGTCTTAATTATAATTCCTTCCTCTTCCAAAATCTTTACCCTTCTATCAATGATGTTTTTTTCCATCTTAAAATCTGGAATACCATATCGTAGAAGGCCACCAACTTTTTCATCCCTTTCATATAGTGTAACTAGATGTCCAGCTCTATTTAATTGTTGAGCTGCTGCTAAACCTGCAGGTCCTGATCCAATAACGGCAACAGTTTTGCCGGTTCTGGTGGCAGGTGGCTCTGCCACGACCCATCCTTTTTTGAAGGCAGTTTCAACAATGTTTTTTTCAATATTCTCTATTGTTACCGGGTCTTCATTAATGCCTAAAACACAAGCCTCTTCACAAGGGGCCGGACATAATCTTCCAGTAAATTCCGGGAAGTTGTTGGTGGAGTGTAATATTTCTGCGGCTTTGTCCCATTTTCCAAGGTAAACCGCATCGTTGAAATCAGGTATAAGATTTCCCAATGGACACCCACTATGACAAAATGGAATACCGCAGTCCATACATCTGGCTCCTTGGTCCTTTAGCTCCTTTTCTTTCATAGGGAGCGTAAATTCCTTGTAGTTCTTTATTCTTTCATCTGCAGGAGCGTACTCTTCTACTTTTCTATCGAATTCCAAAAATCCTGTTATCTTTCCCATATTTCGATTATATCGTTTCTAATTTTTCTTTTTCTAAACGGATCAATGCCTGCTTGTATTCCTCAGGGAAAATCTTGATGAATTTTGGCAAATAATCTTCCCAATTCTCCAATATCCTCTGGGCAATGGGACTAAGTGTGGCATTATAGTGATTTTCTATAAGCCCTTTTAATTCTGCAATATCATTATCATCTTCTACTTTTAAAAGATTTAAGGATTCTGTATTACAGTTTTTTCTAAAGGTATCTTTCTCATCAAAGATATAGGCGATACCTCCACTCATTCCAGCTCCAAAGTTTCTTCCCACTTCACCAAGGATTATAGCGATACCACCGGTCATGTACTCACAACCGTGATCTCCAATACCTTCTACGACAGCTTTTGCTCCGGAATTTCTTACGCAAAAACGCTCTCCGGCCTTTCCATTTATATACGCTTCACCCGAAGTTGCTCCGTAAAGTGTAACGTTTCCAGTTATTACGTTGTCCTCTGGTTTTAAGGTAGACTTATAGGGCACTTTTATTATTAATTTAGCTCCAGATAAGCCTTTTCCTAGATAATCGTTGGTGTTACCATTCACGATCATGGTAAGGCCTTTAGTAGCAAATGCACCAAAACTTTGTCCCGCCGAACCGGTGAAATTTAATTTTAAAGTGTTTTCAGGTAAGCCTTCGGCACCATAAATCTTGGAAATTTCATTACTGGTAATAGCTCCCACGGCTCTATCCGTATTATGTATTGGGAAATCCAAGGAGATTTTTTCCTTTCTGAATAATGCAGGATGGGCTTTTTCCAAAATCTCAAACTCAATGGACTTTTCAATATCGTGTACCTGCTTCTGGGTATTATAGAATTTAGTGCCTTTTGGTACATCAACCTGATATAGTATCGGCGTAAGATCAATGCCAGCAGCCTTGTAATGTTCCAAAGCCTTTTTGCGATCCAATTTTTGTACTTGGCCAACCATTTCATCAATAGTCCTGAATCCTAATTGAGCCATTATATCTCTAAGTTCTTGGGCAACAAAGTACATATAGTTAACTACATGCTCTGGTTTACCTTCAAATTTTTTGCGCAGTTCCGGATTTTGAGTTGCAATACCCACGGGGCAAGTATTTAAATGACAAACTCTCATCATTATACAGCCTGAGGCAACTAAAGGAGCTGTTGCAAACCCAAATTCTTCTGCTCCCAATAAGCAGGCTATGGCAACATCCCTACCGGTTTTTAACTGACCATCACATTCCAGGACTATCCTGTTCCTTAGGTCGTTCATAACTAAGGTTTGTTGTGCTTCGGCAATTCCCAATTCCCAAGGAAGTCCTGCGTGCTTTAATGAGGTTAATGGGGATGCACCTGTACCACCATCGTGTCCAGAAATCAGGATTACATCTGCTTTCGCCTTTGAAACACCAGCAGCTACAGTACCAACACCTACTTCTGACACTAATTTAACATTGACTCTAGCTTCGCGATTCGCTGATTTTAAATCGAAAATCAATTGTGATAAATCCTCAATAGAGTAGATATCATGATGTGGTGGAGGTGAAATTAATCCAACATATGGAGTGGAATTTCTAGTTTTGGCAATGGACGGATTTACTTTTGGTCCGGGTAATTGTCCTCCTTCACCTGGCTTTGCACCCTGCGCCATTTTAATCTGGATTTCTTGGGCGTTTGTCAAATAATTGGAAGTAACTCCAAATCTTCCAGAGGCTACTTGTTTTATGGCACTGTTTTTCCAGTCACCGGTTTGGTTCTTGTAAAAACGTTCGGCATCTTCCCCGCCTTCACCGGAATTACTTTTACCACCGATCCTATTCATGGCGATGGCCAAATTTTCATGAGCTTCCTTACTGATAGATCCGTAGGACATTGCACCTGTTTTAAAGCGCTTTACTATTTCCGTCCAAGGTTCCACCTCATCCAAAGGTATGGGGTCGTAATTGGAGAATTCGAACAAACCACGAATGGTCATCAGATCCTTGGATTGCTCATTCACCATTTGGGCGAATTCCTTATAGGAATCCGGTTCGTTGTTTCTAACTGATTTTTGTAGCATGGCAATACTTAACGGATTGAAGAGGTGTTTTTCACCATCTCTTCTCCAACGATATTGTCCGCCAATTTCCAAATCTAAATTTGCAGCTATTTCTTTGTCTGTATAGGCTTTGTGATGGCGTTTTGCTATTTCCTTCTCTATTTCATAAAGCCCGATTCCCTGAATTCTTGTGGGGCTATTTGGGAAATATTTGTCAACTACCTTTGTATTTATCCCGATACATTCGAATAATTGAGATCCTCGGTATGAATTTAGGGTAGAGATCCCTATTTTGTTCATTACCTTAAGTATGCCCTTGCCAACAGCCTTGTTATAGTTGTTAATGGCTTCTTCAAAAGTATAATCTGTAATATCGTGCTCTTCTATTTGTTCCGCAATTATTTCGTTTACCAAATAAGGGTTTATTGCACTTGCGCCATATCCGAATAGTAAAGCAAAATGATGCACTTCCCTTGGTTCGGCAGATTCAATAATTATACTTAATTTGGAACGTTTTCCCAATTTTTGAAGTCCACTGTTTACGTAGGAACAGGCCAAAAGAGCTGGGATAGGAGCTTTTTCCTTGCTTACGTTCCTATCGGACAGAATAATGATGTTCGTACCCTCATCAATAGCTTGATCTGCCTGGTGTAAAATGGATTCCAATGCATCTTCAAGGCCGTTATGTCCTTTGTCAATATCGTAGAGCATGGAAATGGAAACCACCTTATAGTCCGGACTGGAATCATAGTTCTTTATTTTATCCAAATCCTCTTTGGAAATAACCGGGTTTTTAATTTTTAATTTTCTGCAATGTAGTTCGGAAAATTCAAAAATATTATGATCGCTTCCTAGGGTTAAGCTGATATCTGTAATAAGCTCTTCGCGGATACCATCCAAAGGGGGATTTGTAACCTGTGCGAACAATTGCTTAAAATAATTATAAATTAATTGTGGGCGTTCGGATAATATGGCTATCGGAGTGTCCGATCCCATTGAGCCAAGGGGTTCTTTGGCTGTTTTTCCCATAGGAAGTATAATGGTATTAATATCTTCCAAGGTGTATCCAAATACCGCTTTTCTCTTCTGAACCGTAGCCTCATTTAAGAAAAGTGGGCAGTCATTATATGGAATATCCTTAAGATGTACCAAATTTTTGTTCAGCCATTCTTTATAGGGATTCCTTTGTGCAATTTTTTCTTTAATTTCCTCGTCATTGATGATGCGCCCTTCTTCCATATTTACCAAGAACATTTTTCCTGGTTCCAGTCGTCCGTGCATTTCAATGTTATCCGGTTCAATTTCCACTACCCCAACTTCGGAAGACATAATAACATAGCCATCCTTGGTTACCGAGTATCTGGATGGGCGCAAGCCGTTTCTGTCCAATACAGCACCTATGTAGTTGCCATCGGTGAATGGTATGGAAGCAGGTCCATCCCATGGTTCCATTAAACAGGAGTGATATTCGTAGAAGGCCTTTTTCGCCTCGGACATTTCATTGTTTTTCTCCCAAGCTTCAGGTACCAATATCATCATTACTTCCGGTAGTGACCTTCCTGTCATTAGCAACAGTTCCACGACCATATCCATCGTGGCGGAATCCGACTTTCCTGGTAATATGGTCGGGATAATGTTCTTTATTTCATCCCCAAACCAATCACTTTTCATTAATTCTTCCCTGGAGCGCATTCTTGATACATTGCCTCTAAGGGTGTTTATTTCCCCATTATGGCACATGTAGCGGAATGGCTGGGCCAAATCCCAGGTTGGGAAGGTATTGGTGGAAAATCTTTGATGTACCAGGGCCAAACGGGTTACTACCCTTGGGTCCATAAGGTCCTTATAGTACAAACTAATATCCTCTGGCATTAGAAGCCCTTTGAAGATGATAATTTTGGTTGAAAGACTTGGGACGTAGAAAAATTTACTTTCGGATAATTTTGAAGCATTAATGGTATGTTCAGTGACCTTTCTGGCTATGAACAATTTTAAATTAAAATGGAAGAAATCCTGGTCGTCATTTTCACGTGCAACAAATACTTGTTTCACGAACGGTTCGGTTTCTGCAGCTATTCTTCCTGGAATGGATTTGTTGACAGGAACATCTCTCCATCCCAATAATTTTAATCCTTGTTTTTTAATATTGGATTCAAAAACTTCTATACAGTAATCCCTTTGATTCTCTTTTTGTGGTAAAAATACGTTGCCTACGGCGTAACTGCCCGGTTCGGGAAGTTCAAAGCTACATACATCTTGAAAAAAATCATGAGGGATATCTACTAGAATTCCCGCACCATCACCGGTTTTTCCATCGGAACTTACTGCTCCCCTGTGCTCTAATTTTTCTAATATTTCTAGTGCCTTATGAATAATGTCATTCGACTTTTTTCCTTTAAGACTACAAATAAATCCTGCTCCACAGTTGTCATGTTCAAATTCCGGTAGGTATAATCCTTGTTTTCTCAGCTTCATAAATTATCATATTTGTTCAAAAATATCAAAATATTTACATTTAATGCAGTGCTATGTCAAATAGTGCGCAAGAAATCCAACGTTTATAATTCAACGTTGAAAAAAATGCATATTCTGATATTTAAGCCTATAAAATTGGGATTTCCTCAATATTAAGGTTTGAATATTGATGTTATTCCTATTAATAGGGGGTTAATAGTGTAAATTAGGTATTTGTTGGTTAAACCCCTTCTTTAGTGAAGGGGGTATCATGTAAATATATTTATTTTTTTGAAATACACCCGTTAAATATTGGGGTCGTATTGTTAATTTTTTAAAATACTTCTTGAAATTACGATTTTTTGTATCTCCGAAGTGCCTTCGTAAATCTGTGTAATCTTGGCATCGCGCATCATTCTTTCTACGTGGTAGTCCTTTACAAAGCCGTTGCCTCCATGAATTTGCACTGCTTCGATAGTGGTATCCATAGCTACCTGGGAAGCATAAAGTTTCGCCATTGCACTTGAAAGGTCATAGTTATTACCTTGGTCCTTGTCCCAGGCCGCCTTATAGACCAAATGTCTTGCCGCTTCAATTTGGACGTGCATATCCGCTAGCTTAAAGGCGATGGCCTGGTGATTGCTGATCTCGGTGCCAAAAGCCTTTCGTTCCTTAGAATATTTAAGGGCCATTTCATAGGCGCCTGCTGCGATACCCAAAGCTTGGGCCGCAATTCCTATTCTGCCTCCAGCAAGTGTTTTCATGGCAAATTTAAAGCCAAATCCGTCTTCGCCGATTCTATTTTCCTTAGGGACCTTTACGTCGTTAAAGATAAGGGAGTGGGTGTCACTTCCCCTTATTCCAAGCTTGTTTTCCTTGGGGCCTATTTCAAAACCAGGTGTTCCTTTTTCTACTATTAACGCATTTATTCCCTTATGACCTTTCGAAATGTCAGTTTGGGCAATTACTAAATAAATTTCAGCGGAATTTCCGTTGGTAATCCAATTCTTGGTTCCGTTTATGATATAATGGTCCCCTTTGTCCAGGGCCGTAGTTTTTTGGGAAGTGGCATCGCTGCCCGCTTCAGGTTCGGAAAGGCAAAATGCACCTATGCATTGCCCGGTGGATAATCGGCTTAAATATTTTTCTTTTTGCACTTCACTGCCAAAAGTCTCCAGCCCCCAGCATACCAAAGAATTGTTGACAGATACAATTACCGAGGCTGAGGCATCAATTTTGGAAAGCTCCTCCATAACAAGCGCATAGGAAATGGTATCCAATCCACTGCCCCCGTATTTAGGGTCTACCATCATTCCCATGAATCCCAATTCCGCCATTTTTTTTACCTGTTCGGAAGGAAACTTTTGGGCGTCGTCTCTTTCTATAACACCGGGCAGTAATTCATTTTGAGCAAAATCTCTTGCTGCCTGCTGTATCATTAACTGTTCTTCCGAAAGCGTAAAATCCATGTGTATCAATAAAATAGTGAGAATAATACAAATATACGAGTATACAATGGAATAATAATGGAGAATAAAAACATTAAAACCTGATCTATATTTTTATATTTGTTCGGTCGAATACTTTTTTATCTGTAAGGAGACTTAACAATTATGAGACAACATTAGCTACACTGGTAAAATAAACCCGAGGATGTGAAAAATCCCGAATAATAGGGAATGGAATCTAATAGTTTAATGTTAATGTACAATGAAAGAGTTATTGAAAATATATGAAAATAAACCCCCCGAAATTGTTTTTAACTGGAAAGACCCAGAGACTGATGCAGAAGGGTGGACGGTTATTAATTCCCTTCGTGGTGGTGCTGCCGGTGGCGGTACTAGAATGAGGGAAGGATTGGATATGAACGAGGTACTGTCTTTGGCAAAAACAATGGAAGTGAAATTTACGGTTTCCGGACCTCCAATTGGAGGTGCTAAATCCGGTATTAATTTTGACCCCAACGACCCAAGGAAAGCCGGGGTGCTTAAAAGATGGTACCATGCAGTAGCGCCTTTGCTGAAAAGTTATTACGGTACTGGCGGGGATTTAAATGTTGATGAGATCAATGAGGTAATTCCAATTACGGAGGACGCTGGAGTTTGGCATCCTCAAGAAGGTGTCTTTAATGGCCATTTTAAACCAACGGAAGCTGATAAAATAAATAGGATCGGGCAACTGCGTTTAGGGGTGGTAAAGGTCTTGGAGAGTGATCAATATTCACCTCTGATATCGCGAAAGTTTACGGTAGCTGATATGATTACCGGTTTTGGAGTGGCTGAAGCGGTGAAGCATTTTTATGACATTCACGGAGGTAGGGTTGAGGGAAAAAGGGCTATTGTTCAGGGATTTGGTAATGTAGGTTCCGCAGCGGCCTTCTATTTGTCACAAATGGGTGCGAAAGTTGTCGGAATAATAGATAGGGCCGGAGGGGTTATTAATGAGGACGGGTATACTTTGGAAGAGATTAGAACATTCTTTCTGAATAAAAAGGGAAATGAGCTTTTTGCGGATAATATTATTCCGTTTGAAGAGATCAATGAAAGAATATGGAAATTATCCGCTGAAATTTTCGTTCCTTGTGCCGCCTCTAGATTGGTGACCAAGGACCAGATATCCCAAATGATCGAAAGTGGTCTGGAGGTAATTAGTTGTGGTGCAAATGTGCCATTTGCGGATAAGGAAATATTTTTTGGTTCCATTATGGAATATACGGACGAGCGGGTAAGTTTAATTCCGGATTTTATTTCCAACTGTGGAATGGCCAGAGTTTTTGCCTATTTTATGGAGGGAAGGGTCGCCATGGATGACGAACTTATTTTTAATGATACATCGAATACTATTAGAAACGCAATTTTAAATATATTTAACCAAAATAATACAAAAGTTAATCTCAGTAAAACCGGATTTGAGATTGCATTGAATCAATTAATTTAAATTTAACCAATAATAGCATGGAGACCATTATTATTATTTTATTCGTTGCCGGTTACTTGGCAATAACATTGGAGCACAACCTCAAGATTGACAAATTAATCCCAGCTCTGGCCATGATGGCCTTATTGTGGGCGGTTATAGCCTTGGCGCATATGCCGGTATTTGAAGTTAATGCCGAACTTAGGGAACTGGAGGCTTCGCATATAGATGAAATTTTGCTTCACCATCTGGGTAAGACAGCAGAAATATTGGTCTTCCTTCTGGGGGCTATGACCATTGTGGAAATAATAGATTACTTCGATGGCTTTGCAACCATTAAAGGTTTTATTAAGACCAAGAGTAAGAGAAAATTGCTTTGGTTGTTCGCAATACTGGCCTTCATATTGTCTGCCATTATAGATAACCTTACTGCCACGATCGTATTGATAACCATCCTGCAAAAGGTAATTAAGGATAGGGAAACCAGGCTTTGGTTTGCCGGTATGATAATTATTGCCGCTAATGCCGGGGGTGCTTGGTCTCCAATTGGTGATGTTACCACTACCATGCTATGGATCGCCAATAAGGTCTCTGCCGCACAATTAATAGAACATGTACTTGTGCCTTCCATTATATGCATGGTTGTGCCAACTTTTATAGCTAGCAGGTATAAGGCGTTTTCAGGAAATATAGAAAGCGATCTGGATGAAAGTGAGCCCACCAAAACCAAATACGGGGCTACTATGCTTTATTTGGGATTGGGGTCTATTATTTTTGTTCCCTTTTTTAAGACAATAACCCACTTGCCTCCATATGTCGGAATGATGCTTTCTTTGGCTTTGGTAGCAACATTTGCTGAAATTTATAGTAGTGCCAAGTTTAGTATTTCCAATATCGACGGTGAAAGCGAAGCTGAATCGCATCATAGTCCGGTACATAAGTCACTATCGAAAATTGAATTGCCAAGTATTCTTTTCTTTTTGGGGATTTTAATGGCTGTAGCAGCTTTGGAATCTTTGGGGATGCTGTTCCATTTTGCGGGAACTTTGGACGAGGTAATGCCTATGTTGGGTACCGAGTCCGGTGGAGAACTAGTGTCGGATTTGGTTGTCCTTTTCCTTGGGGTTGGTTCTGCCGTGATAGATAACGTTCCGCTGGTAGCGGCCAGTATTGGTATGTTCTCCGTAGGTATGGATGATCCTGTTTGGCATTTTATAGCTTATTCAGCAGGTACAGGTGGAAGCATGTTAATAATTGGTTCTGCGGCAGGTGTTGTAGCTATGGGAATGGAAAAAATAGACTTCTTCTGGTATTTGAAGAAAATAGCATGGTTGGCTTTCCTAGGATTTGCTGCTGGTGCCATAGGATTTATATTAATTAGAAATTTAGTATTAAACGCATAATTTAATCGACAAAAGACCGTTATTAAGGCAACTTAAATAAATAAAATATATGTTATTGATACAAGACCTTGCTCAAGAGGCAGGAATAGAGGGAGTTGTGTCTGAGGAAATGACACTTTCTGTTATAGATTTAATAGTAAATGGCGGTACAGGAAGTATCTTGATTATTAGTGTTTTGTTTGTGATGCTTTTTGTGGCACTGTATATTTATTTTGAACGAATTTTTGCTATAAAAGCCGCTTCAAAAATAGATAGCAATTTTATGAACCAGATACGGGACCACGTTACCAATGGCAAATTGGAAGCGGCCAAAATATTGTGTGCACAAACAGATTCACCGGTAGCCAGGTTAACGGAAAAGGGAATATCCAGAATAGGAAAACCTTTGGACGATATTAATACCGCTATAGAAAATGCCGGTACCCTCGAAGTTTATAAATTGGAAAAGAACGTAAGTGTTTTGGCTACGGTTGCCGGAGCAGCACCTATGATTGGATTTTTAGGAACCGTAATTGGTATGATTTTGGCATTCCATCAAATGGCATCCAGTGGCGGGCAGGCGGAAATGGGGTCATTGGCCTCAGGTATCTATACGGCCATGACTACAACTGTGGCCGGACTTATAGTAGGTATTATAGCTTATATAGGGTATAACCATTTGGTGAACAGAACAGATAAAGTGGTACATAAAATGGAAGCAAATGCTGTAGAGTTTTTAGATTTATTGAACGAACCTCTTTAGAACGTAACAAATGAAACTAAAAGGCAGAAACAAGGTTAGTCCAGATTTTAGCATGTCCTCTATGACGGACATAGTATTCCTATTGCTTATATTCTTTATGCTGACTGCCAATTCGCCCAATGCGTTGGATTTGTTGTTGCCCAAGGCAAAAGGGAAATCTACCAATACCCAAAACGTATCGGTGAGCATCAATAAAAATTTGGAATATTTTGTAAACAGCGAGAAGATTAACGGACAATATATAGAAATTGAATTAAAAAAGGCACTAAAAGGACAAGAGAAGCCTACTATTATTCTTAGGGCAGAAGAGAGCGTTGCCATTAAAGAGGCGGTAAACGTTATGGATATTGCCAATAGAAATAATTATAAGGTTATTTTGGCGGTGCGACCAAATTAATGTCATTACTTAATACGAGACACGAGAAAAAATCCTTTACACTTACTACAATTCTGTTAAGTGTACTACTGCTATTGCTTTTTTATATTGGACTTACCTATTTAGATCCTCCAATAGAAAATGGCATTTCTGTCAATTTTGGTACTACCGATTTTGGTAGCGGTAGGGTGCAGCCTAAAGAAAAAATTAAATCAGAACCCCTTAACACCCCTATTAATGAGCCAAAGGTCCAAGAGGAGAAGGTGGAAGAAGTAGTGGAAGAGGTACCTGAGGAAAAGGTAGCCAAGGAAAAACCGGCCGAAAAATTACTTACCCAGGAAAGTGAGGAATCCATAAAAATAAAGCAACAGCAAGAAGCCAAGCGCAAGGCAGACGAAGCGGCCAAAAAGGCACAGGCCGAGGCGGAACGGGTTGCTCGCGAAAGGAAGGAAGCTGAAGAAAAAGTTCGTAAGGAACAACAGGCTAAAAAGAATAAACTGGATGAGTTGATCGGTGGTATTAACAAGTCCGAAGGAACTGCCTCAGGTGGCGAAGGTGATGATAATAAAGCTGGGGACAAGGGACGGCCTGATGGAGCCCCATATGCAACAAGTTATTATGGCAGCCCGGGATCGGGAAGTGGTACTGGAGGTTATGGCCTTAATGGACGATCCTTGGTGAATCAAGGAAAAATACAACAAGAATGTAACGAAGAAGGAAGGGTCGTGGTAAAAATTGTAGTGGACCGAAATGGTAAGGTGGTAAGCGCAACACCTGGAGTAAAAGGAACAACCAATACGCATCCCTGCTTATTGGAGCCCGCAAAGAAAACCGCTTTTATGCATCAATGGAATTTGGATTCCAATGCTCCTAGCCAACAAGTTGGTTTTGTGGTAGTGAATTTTAAACTGGGCGAGTAAAGCTTTCATACCTTGTCCGAAATCTATTTCCCTAAATACATTTTAAGTTTTCATTAGCCATTAAAAAAGTATTGAAGGTATGGATCCTATACTTTGTTCTAACTTCAACAGACAATAATAAATGACCTATCAGGAAACTTTGGAATGGATGTTCGCGCAACTGCCCATGTACCAACAAAAAGGGATTTCTGCATTTAAGGGTAAACTGGATAATATACTTACGCTTTCGGCCTATTTGGGTCATCCTGAACGAAAATTCAAAAGTATACATGTGGCAGGTACCAATGGCAAAGGTTCTAGTAGCCATATGCTAGCTTCCATATTACAGGAAGCTGGGTATAAGGTTGGATTATATACCTCACCACATTTAAAGGATTTTAGGGAGCGCATCAGAATTGATGGCCAGCCTGTCAATAAAAAATTTGTTGTTGATTTCATTAAGGAACATAAACTTTTTCTGGAGGCGCATGACCTTTCGTTTTTTGAAATGACAGTGGGAATGGCTTTCCGGTATTTTGAAGAGGAAAAAATAGATATTGCCATAGTTGAAGTGGGGCTTGGTGGGCGTTTGGATTCTACCAATATAATTACTCCGGAAGTCTCGTTGATTACAAATATCGGCTACGACCATGTAGAAATGTTGGGCGATACCATTGCCAAAATAGCTTACGAAAAGGCGGGAATCATTAAACCTGGGGTTCCCGTGGTAATAAGTGAACTTCAAGAAGAGACGGCGGTGGTTTTTAATGCTATTGCCAAAGAGAGAAACTCGAAAATAATTTTTGCGGGGGAAGTAATCCCGGGAAACTATAAAACCTCTTTATTGGGAAGCTACCAGCACAAAAATGTTAAAGGGGTTGTGGCCAGTATTAAGGAATTAAAAGGGTTTGATATTAGTGATAAACATATTTCCGATGGTTTGATGAAGGTTTCCGAAAATACAGGTTTGTTGGGGAGATGGCAATTTCTGGGGGAGAATCCGACAGTTGTATGTGATACGGCACACAATACGGAAGGATTGACCATTGTGTTAGATCAAATTAAGCAACAGGAATTTACGGACCTACACGTAGTAATCGGATTTGTTAAGGATAAGAATTTGGAACAGATTTTACCCCTTTTTCCTAAAAAAGCCCACTATTATTTTTGCAAACCTAATATCCAGAGAGGTTTGGATGAGGTTGTCCTTAAAAACCAGGCAACCGAATATGGTTTGAAAGGGGAGTCTTATGCATCTGTAAATGAAGCGCTTAAATCTGCATTAGGGGTTGCAAAAAAATCTGATTTTGTGTTTGTTGGGGGGAGTACTTTCGTTGTGGCAGAAATTGTATAAATTTTTCCATTTTTTCCTTTGGGGAAATTAAAAACTATTCTATATTTGCACTCGCTTCTGGGGAAATCAAGAGGCGAATTTAAATACTGATTAATTAGGGCTCTTAGCTCAGCTGGTTCAGAGCACCTGCCTTACAAGCAGGGGGTCACTGGTTCGAACCCAGTAGGGCCCACAACACGAAACCTCCGTAAACACGGGGGTTTCGTCGTTTTAGAACTTTTCGTAAAAGGTGTAACTCTTTTCATTTGCACTCAATTTGCACTCAATATTTGGTCTTATATCGCTTTATATGGTTTGATTTGGAGATTCTATTGGGTCAAGTCCAAAAGGGATCAAGTCCAAAATCTGGGTTTTTACCATTTTAAGAATATAATTTAATCAAGCAATATAAGAAGTATTCCGTATTCCTGACTCCCCTAAATTGTGATCTAAAAGCCTTTACTTTGGCATTAAAGGATTCTGCTGAAGCATTTGTACTTCTGTTTAAAAAATAGTTGAGTACAGAGCGGTAATTTAAAGCAATACTATTGGCTACCGTTTGGAAGCTCTTAAATCCTGACTCCTCTACATCTTTGTACCAGTGGGCTAGTTTGGTGTAAACCTGAGTTCGATCTAAGCTTTTAATAAAATAATGTCAATTGTGAGGTGTTTTCTGTTTCAAATTTGATTCCCGGTTTTTTTTCTTGAAAGGAGTAGGCGATAAGGCTGGCCACCAAGTTGGTAATGAAGTTTCCAAAG
>NZ_JALKBC010000029.1 GCF_023015865.1 Arenibacter sp. F26102
ACAGAAAATTTCAGTAATTTTATCCTTGGAAATCATAAGCGGAAAGTTGGTTAAATATTTGAATTTCAGATACTTAAATATACCTAATTTTCCGCTATTTCTATTGTAAAAACCTTACTTTCTTACGTCGAATTCAGGTTTTAAGGATATCGGTAAAACAGGAACTTGCGTACTGTGAACCTCTATCCGAATGAAATATAAGTTCTTTTGTAATGTTGTTCGATCTAGCTGCCATATTCCAGGCAGGGACGATGGTGTCACCAGTACCCAAAGTTTGGCACATTGACCATCCCTTAAATTTAAAGTGCAAAGAAATAAATTATTCACTTCAGACCCAAGTTTTGTTCTTGATCCTTTGTCCGGTCCTTATATAAGTTATCTCCGATATTCAGACTTGATTTGATCTGGAAACGCTAAAGTCCTGGTTCAATATATTGGGAGTTATCGGATAGTTGTGTTCACTATAGGTGGTAGTTTTAAATTTCCGTTTTCTTTTAGCAAACAGATCATTTACATTCATTATCCTGGCTACCCTGGGTCTTGAGATGCAATATCCCCTTTTTGAGAGCTCCGCTTTGATCCTTGGAGCACCGTAGCTCCCAAAACTATCCTTGAAAATATCATGTACAGCAGAGGTGATGACTTGGTTTTCCGTCCATCTTTTGGATGGTTTCCTGTCCAACCAAACATAATATCCACTTTTACTTACCCTGAAGGTTTTGCACATCTTCCCGACTGGAAATTTAAATTTATGGTGTTTTATGAATCTATATTTTTCCAGCCGCTTTAGGAGAACCTGCCCGTCCGGTCCAGGCGGGGATGGCTATCGCCTTTTTTAGGATATCACGTTCCAGTTCGGCATCCCTTAACCTTTTCATTAGATCAGCGATCTCACGTTGCTCGTCAGTAAGTTTCGGGTTTCCCTTGCCTGGAAAACTGTTCCTGCCATAAGCATTCGATTCCCTGTGCCAACGGCTCAAGACAGATGTAGGGATATCCAGTTCCCTGCAAATCTCGACAACGTTACCACGTGCGTAACTAAGTTCTACAGCTTTTTCCTTAAACTCTGCAGTGTAATTTCTCTTTACATTTTTCAAAGTTAATTTTAATAACTAAAACGCTCTTAACTCTATGTCCGGTTAAATATAGTAAGTCCAATTTGGGCAATGACCGTCTTACCAATTATAATATTGTTAGCGAGATCCGCTGCGAGCTTGCCAAAAACCTCGACGTGGATAAAGTACAGCAGACCCTGTTCGATTCTTGGTCGGCCCACATTTCAGGCCACCACAGTAGAGTGATGGATACTACATGTTATGAGAGGGAAGTCCGTTACCCGACCAACGAGAAGCTTTTATGGGAATCCGTTGAGTGGAGCTACCGTCAACTAAAGGCCATTTGTAAGGTTTTGGGTATAAAAACTCCCGGCACCAAATATTTGAAATGGCAAAGACGTAACATATCCTATAGCAAGATGCGGCGTAAGATAAAATCGAAGTGTAGAAGGCTCGACAGAAGTCTTCTACTGTTGCTTGATAAAATTGATGGTGAACTTAGGAAGTTAGAAAAAGACTATAAACTTCAAATGCCCGGAAAATATCATCGGCGAAGAGCAACGATCAAGAAAATATATACCCAATAGCATCAATTCTTCAATACAGGTGAAAAACCAAAAGGACGTATCGTAACTGTCGGCAAGAACTATCTGCGACCTATCGTTCGCGGTAAAGAAATTTAACCTGTGAAATTCGGGTCCAAAGTCAACAAGTTTCAAATAGATGATATCAGCTTCATAGAACATTTAAATTTCAACGCCTTTCAGGAAGGCAACCGTTTTCAAGATACCATTTTAAGACTCAACGCCTGACCAGAAGATAACCAGATTAGAAGGGGCAGATGCTATTTATGCCACCAAATACGGTATAAGGGCCGATTTCAAGCGCAAGGGAGGGCCGGCAAACATGAAGGACAGCGCAAACAAATGGCTGCTATGATCACCTAGGAAAGGGCCACGCGCTCGGAAGGAAGTTTTGGCAAGGAAAAAGAGCACTACCACCTAAAAAGGTTAAGGCCAGGACCAAGGCAACCGAAACCTTGTGGATATTCTTCGGCATCCATACAGCAAATGCCTTCGATATCGGAAGACCAATGGCCAAAGCACTATAACAAGTAGCATAAATCAAAAACAAAAAATGATAGTACAGGAATACCTGGCCCCGAACAATATCAAAAAAGCAAGCTTCAACACATATCATAGAAAAAGGCGATATCGAACATAAAAAATGCTCCCAAATTATAATCAGAAGCATTTTAAATCCAATATATTTTAGAAAACATAGCTACTCCTGAAAGTGTCTAAATAAGAATATTTTTTTTTCTGACTATTCTCGTTTCTATCCATTGCAGCTCGGATAATTCCAATCGGGACGTGTGCTTGTATATATGTTTAGGACTTATTTTAACTTTACGCTTTTAAAGAAATATTTTGCGACCACAGTGACTTAACAATTATCTTTTCTGCCTGTACTTTTATAGCCTTACCCTTTTTTAGTGCTCATTGATTATTCAAATTATTTTATACAATATCTAAATATTGACGGTATTAATCAGTAAATGTTTTTGAAATTAAAAGGATATGTGTTTAATAAACCATATATCATAATGTGGTACTGATAATCATTTTATGTATTGTTACTGTAAATATTTTATGATAACATTGTGATATAATCATGTGGATATCAAATTTTGCAGCAATCATAATAAAACATCAATCAATTGGCCAATAATTTTAAATCCTATCTGCTTATGGCTTAAAATTAGAAAAAATAAAATGAGGACTTCTGCAAAAAAGAATCTTCATCATATTGTTTAAAATGAAAAATATCAAACTCAGATTCAAAAGGAAATAGGTCAACCGTTATATCCTGAATCCGCCTTAAATGTTCTTTCCAATAATAGATATCATTGGTAGCTTCAGGCATAAGCACGGCAATGGTATACTTTTTGGCCGATTTCAACCGACCGGCCAGTATATTCGGTATGTATCCAAATCTTCAATGGCCTTGAGGGTTCGATTACGTGTTGCTAGGGATACGCCTCCCCGATTGTTGAGCACTTTATCTACGGGCCGGGTGGACACCCCCGCATTTTTTGATATATACTTAATTATAAAGGCTTTTTTTTCATATTCAGCAGTAAGAATTATTTGTTATTGCGAAAAATGCAAAAAATAAATTTGCATGAAAGGAAAAAACAGTTACATTTGGGACATGGTGAACGTTCACTATTTTGGCTAAAATAAAAATAAGGATGGACTATCGTTAGAATCTTGATTTATTTCCTGATTGTACCAATTGATCGTAAAAAAATAACAACCGTAAACAAACATTTTAGAATTATGAAAAAAAAAATATTTCAAAGAATAAAAACTGACCTTTCTTATAAAGTTAGTTTAAGAATAAGGCTTAGTGCATTATTTATGTTTTCTGCTTTGCTTGTTATGCATGCAAACAATTCCTATTCACATTCTACTAGGATTACATTGGATCTTAAAAATGTAACTGTGACAAGGTTGATAGATGAAATTGAAAGCAAGACAAATTTCCAATTTGTTTATAAAACTAATGAAGTCTATCTGGATCGAAAGGTTAGTGTCAAGGGCGATAAAGTAACAGTTGCCTCAATTTTGAACAGGGTCTTTCAAAACACAGGAACTACCTTCAAGGTAATTCATAAGGAAATTTTTCTGAGAGAATCGATTGATTTAATAGTCGGCAAAGATCAGGACCAATCTGGTATCTTGAATATTATGAACCAGAGATTTTCGGTATCCGGTATCGTAACCGATGATCAGGGTGTTCCACTCCCTGGAGCCAATATTATAGAAAAAGGCACTACCAATGGGGTGACTGCTAATTTTGATGGAGAATTCTCTCTAGATGTAACAGCTGAAAACACCATATTGGTGGTGTCTTATATTGGTTATGCTTCTAAAGAAGTTAATGTAAATGGACAAACAAACATCTATATTTCTCTGACCGAAAGTGCCGCCGCTTTGGATGAAATTATAGTGGTTGGTTATGGTAGTCAAAAAAAATCAGATCTTACAGGGGCCATTTCGACGGTTAATGTTGCCAATTTACAAGATATGCCTGTTTCAAGTATAGATCAAAAATTAATTGGTCAAGCAGCAGGAGTACAGATACAACAACTATCAGGTGCTCCAGGAGGGGGGACTTCAGTAAAAATCCGTGGGACAGGATCCATTGGTGCAGGGAATGAGCCTCTATATGTAATAGATGGGATGCCCTACTCTACGGAGATGGATCAAAAATTAAATCCTTTAATATTTATAAATCCCAATGATATTGAATCTATAAGCATTTTAAAGGATGCTTCTTCTACAGCAATTTACGGTTCTCGGGGTGCCAATGGGGTAATAATGATTACAACTAAAAAAGGAAGTTATAATAATCGTACTGAAATGAATGTTTCCTCAACCACCAGTATACAAAGTGTTCCTCAAAAAGGCAGACCACAGATGATGAATCAACAACAATTTGCAGATCTTCAGAGAGAAGTAAT
Source organism: Arenibacter sp. F26102 (assembly GCF_023015865.1). Lineage (GTDB taxonomy): Bacteria > Bacteroidota > Bacteroidia > Flavobacteriales > Flavobacteriaceae > Arenibacter. The sequence goes on from NZ_JALKBC010000029.1 coordinate 4,585, forward strand.
CGGTTTGAGGGTTAGAGAATTGCAAAACAGAGAACCTACCATAGATGATTATCCAAAGGAGTATCTGCCAGAAAATCTTAATGGGGATGGCACCGATTGGTATGATTTGGTGTTGCAAACAGCTTTAACTCAGGATTTAAATATTAGTATCAATAGAGGGCTAGAAAATTCACGATTTAGTTTTAATATGGGATACTACAACCAGGAGGGTGCAGTGCGTTATACAGGACTAAAAAGATATACTGGAAAACTTACATTAGAGACTAATATAGGTAAGTCTTTAAAAATAGGAGCTTCTTTGTTACCCACAGTTATCCAGCAACAAAGAACAGATACAAATTCGAGTAGAAACGATGTACTTGGGATAGCTACTTGGGCCAATCCTGTTATGTCACCTTATGATGGAGAGGGAGAACTGATACCCTATATTGAATCCCCTCACAATAATCTTATTTCTGCTTGGAGTTTTGGAAATCCCTTACATATTTTAAGAGAAACTATTCAAGATGTGGACCAATTTCAAAATCTGGGAATTGCATTTGTTGAATTGGAAATAATTCCTGATTTGAAGGTGAAAACTTCAATAAACACTAATTATAGCTCATCAAAATATTTTCAATATGTACCAGGCACAGTTGGCGGTGCAAATAGCCGTCCTTCTGGAGATGGTCGTTCAATTAGTAATAGAGGAAATAGTTTTAATTGGTTGAGTGAAAATATTTTAACCTATGAAAAATCTATTGATAAACATCGAATTAATGCATTGATAGGATATACAGCACAAAAAAGCAAAGCAGATGATATTACTGTAAATGCTGGTCCTTATTCCAGTGATTTAATTCAAACAATTAATGCTGCCGAAGAGATTCGTTCTTGGAACGAGGGATTTAATGAATGGAGTCTAATTTCTTACTTGGGAAGACTAAATTATTCCTATGATAACAAATATTTCTTGACTGCCACCTATAGATCAGATGGATCTTCTCGTTTTGGAGAGAAAAGACGATTTGGTTCTTTTCCGTCAACGGCTTTATCATGGCGAATTTCCGAAGAGCAGTTTTTAAGGGAAAGTAAGGTTATTGATAACTTGAAATTGCGTGCCTCATATGGGTTAAGTGGGAATAACAATATAGGAAATTATCAGCATTTGGCTTCCATCAATTCTGGATTTTACGTTTTTGATAAAACGCAGGTTACAGCTTCTAATGTTGGATTAGATAATCAATTCTTAACTTGGGAGGAATCAAAACAGTACGATGTTGGACTTGATCTCGATCTTTTTGGAAATAGGTTATCCTTGGTCGCTGATTACTACAATCGAACAAGTTCACAAATGCTGTTGAATGATGTTCTTCCAGCAATTTCTGGTTTTACCTCACAAATTGTAAATAAAGGTAATGTTAGAAATACCGGATTTGAATTTGCTATTGGCGGAACTCCTTTAGAGGGATGGATGAATTGGGATGTAAATTTAAACATCGCCTTTAATCAAAATGAAGTAATTAAAATAAATGATCAAGGGGATCGAATATTATCTGGTGCTAATGATGGTAATCCTACACATATAACAGAGGCTGGTCAGCCCATTGCGCAATTCTTTGGATTTGTTTTTGATAGATTATATACAGCTGAAGATCTACAAAATCCTGATGTGCCAAAATATCCTACAGCTGAAGTGGGAAGCCCTAAATATAAGGATTTAGATGGAGATGGTATAATTACCAATGTATTGGACTATACTTCAATTGGTAATCCATATCCGGATTTCATTTTTGGATTTACAAACAATTTTTCTTTTAATAATTTTGATATTAGTATAACAATGGATGGCCAGTATGGAGGGGAAGTTGTAAATGGCTTAAGACAGACTACGAATTTAACTGCAGGTTTATTTAATATAACTGAGGAATTCGACAACCGTTGGCGCAGTGCTGAAGACCCTGGGGATGGTAAAATTTCTGGAATTGTCATCAAGGGACCAACTTATGTTCATCGAATGACAGATTTATGGGTAGAAGATTCTAGTTTTTTAAGAATTTCAAATCTCAGTTTGGCTTATAGGCTTCCTACTCAAATTATGAAAAAAAATGGACTTTTTCGCGGTTGTAGATTGAATCTTACCGCTCAGAATTTAGCAATGTTTACGAATTATACTGGAGCTAATCCGCAAGCTCAAGCAGTAAGTAGAAGTACCGTTCTAGCTCCTGGATATGACATGAGCTCATATCCTATGGTGAGAACAATCTCATTTGGTGTCGATTTATCATTTTAATGATGTCATATATCCTTTAAAACAAAGAATTTAACATTTTTATTTATTTTGATATGAAAAATATATTTTATGTATTATTATCTGTTATGGTTTGTGCATCATGCACCGATGATTTTTTGGAACTCTATCCAGAAACTTCACTAAGTGAAGGAAAATTCTACAAATCTCAGGATGAATTTATCCAATTAGCGAATGGTTGTTATGTTCCCTTAAGAGATTACGAAAAAACTTTTCATTGGCTTTTGGCAGAAATGATTTCTGATAATACTAGTTATCAATTTAACAATACCACTGGCAGTGCTTCTACAGGAAGAGAGGCAATTGATATGTTTTTACCTGCATCGAACTATACAACTTATTCGGATTTTTGGGAATTATCTTATTCTGGGATTACTCGTTGTAATAAATTGCTATTTGAAATAAATAATACTGAATTAACTTGGGATGAGGTTTCTTATAAAGAAAGATCTACCGGTGAAGCATTATTTTTGAGAGCATTATACTATTTTAACCTAGTCCGTCAATTTGGTGATCTGCCTATTGTAACCGAACCTATCATACCTCAAGAAGAAACAGTTAATATTAAGAGATCCGCCCCAGATAAAGTGTATGCACAGATTATTTCAGATTTAGTAGATGCTGTTGCGCATTTTTCTAATGCGCAGGAGGTCGAAGAAAATGGCCGTGCAAACTTAAGCGCGGCCAATGCTTTGTTAGGCAAAGTGTATCTAACAACGCATAAGTTTACTGAGGCCAGTACTGTTTTAAAAAGAGTAATCGATTCGGGTAAATATAATTTACTTACTAATTATGCCGATTTATATAATCCAGCCAATAAAGATTACAATGAAACTATTTTCTCTGTTCAATATTCGGAGAACAGTGCTGCACTTTCAAATAAATTTATTTTTTGGTTTGCTCCGCATACTTCTAGGGGGGAAGTCACTTTGCGTCCTAATATTAATATTGCTGGGAGTGGAGGATACAATCAGCCAACTGAAGATTTGATCAATGCTTTTGAGCCAAATGATAAAAGAAAAAATGTTTCCATTGGGTTTTGGACTGGAAAGGATTGGGATGGAGTTGTAAGGACTTTGCCATATTGCGCAAAATTTAAGCCCCCCATTTCCGCTCCGGATAATCGTTCTGGGGATAATTTCCCGATCATCAGATATTCTGATGTTTTATTAATGTATGCAGAAGCATTAAATGAGCAAGGATTGACGGGTGCTGCTATTCCATATGTATACCAAGTTCGACAGAGAGCGGGTTTAACGAATGATTTAGTTGATTTTAACAAGGCAGGCTTAAGTGAACTTATTGCTAAAGAACGTCAAGTCGAATTTTGCTTTGAAAACCAACGCTGGTACGATTTAAAAAGGACAGGAAAGGCAATAGAGACAATGACAAGTCATGGAATCCGTGAAAAAGCAGCAAAACCATGGCTATACCCCGATTCATTTGATGTGATCGAGTATAAATTGATAAATCCAATACCAAATAATGAGGTTTTGAATAACAAAATAGAACAAAATCCGGGGTATTGAATTAATAGCAGGGCTCTTTTTGAATTGAAGATTAGTCCAGTTCATGTAGCAAGAAGACAAAAACAGATTTGGTTACAGGATATATGTATGGTTTGGGCTTTATTCGATTCAAAAATATTTAAGTGACAAAAGTGGCATAGTTAAAAACCTATTTATCATCGATAATCTAATTTTTTAATATTACACTAATGATACAAAAAATAAAAATTTCAGGTATTTTTTTTCTTGGTTTTTATATATGTTGCTCCTTGGAGATAAATGCGCAAAAACAAGAAAAATCAAATGTGCTAGTTGTAATTTATGATGATCTTAATGATTGGATACTTCATCCAGAGGGGCATCCAAGGTCAATTACACCCAATATGGATAGACTTCGTGGGCGGAGCACTAATTTTACGAATGCCCATGCTGTTGTCCCTGTATGCGGAGCATCTCGAGCGAGCATTTTATCAGGTCTTTCTCCTCAGGTAACAGGGCTTTGGTCGTTTGGGGAGTGGCAAAAAAATATGATTCTAGCCAATAGCGTTTCCTTACCTCTGCATTTTCGCAACAATGGATATGATGTTTATGGTGTGGGGAAAATTCTGCACGAGGGATCGGGGGGTGATTTTTATACGGAATATGGTAAAGAGCCGGATTATGGGCCTTGGCCTTGGAAAGGCAAGGGAGATGCCTTCTATTGCCCAAAACCTTCACAGTACAAAAAGTGGATACCCTACATGCCTGAGGTTATGCACCGTGATCTTAATTATGCCCCCTTATCAAGCCTTCCCATCTGGGAGGTTGATAAAAATATTCCTGGTGCCAGTGGTTGGTTTAATCAAAGACTTCCTGAAGAAGAACTTAGTACATTTAAATATGTGAGTGATAGTAATCGAGAAAAAATGCCTGATGAAGAATCGACAGATTGGGCGATCAATATATTGAACCAAAAACACAGCAAACCTTTTTTTCTTACTGTAGGATACATTCGTCCCCATACCCCGTTATACGTGCCAAAAAAGTATTTTGAAATGTTCCCGATAGACAAGATAACTCTGCCTCCTTATAAAAAGAATGATTTGGATGATTGTGCAAAAGTATTAAGGGATAGATGGCAATGGGGCTATATTAAGTTTGATGTACTATTAAAAGCTGGTGGAGAAAAAGATTGGAAGGAATGGGTCCAAGCCTATCTTGCGAGTGTCGCTTTTGCAGATGATCAATTGGGAAAACTTATGGAATCGATGGATGCTAATGGATATTGGGACAATACTATTGTGGTTATGACTTCCGACCATGGATATCATGTTGGTGAAAAGAATGTAATTCAAAAATGGCATTTATGGAATGAGTCTACAAGGGTGCCATTTTTTGTTTCGATTCCACAGAATAAAGGGAAGGGTTTTATCTGTAACAAACCGATTTCGCTAATCGATATTTATCCCACGTTAGTGGATTTATGTCAAATACCTATTAATCCTAATAAGGGAAAGAGTAATCTACCATTAAATGGACGTTCTTTATCTCCATTGCTTATGAACCCCAATTCTCCTAATTGGAATTCATCTGTGGCTTTAATGGGTGTTAAAGACCAAGGTCAAGCCCCCAATTTTTCTGTGGTTTCTGATCGTTATAGATATACACTTTGTAACGATGGGGAAGAAGAATTATACGATCATGTAAAGGATCCTAACGAGTGGATTAATCTGGCAAAAGATACTAGATATGGAATTACAGTAGGGCAGCTTCGCAATGAAATGGAACGTATCGTAAGTTCAATCGATAATTGAAAACTCTATAATCTAAACTTGTTTTTAATCTAGTGTTAATATTTGATTGGGCATACAGTATGTTATGGGCGGAAATTATATAAATCACTTGAGAGGTCATTATTTAGTATATTAAATAAAAGGAGCCTATAAGGATAGGAGACGATCGCATACGGTGCTGTGAGAATCTCAAGAGGGCTGGGGCTTCCTCGACAATGACTTCTTAAGGGTAGAAAAGTAATATTCTTAATTGACGTTCTTTAAATTAAAAATAAATATTTTTTAATGTTCAATTTTAGACAAGGAGATTTTCAAAATATTTTAGAATATAACCCTTAATTCTAATTCTTAACGAAAACATAATCCATAAGTAGTTTTTATAGGACATAAATATTATTGACAATTAAAAAATAAGAATTATGAAAACAAAAACCTTATCCACAACTGATTCACCAAAAAATATTGTTCCCGTAGGAAAGGGAAACCAACTAGGCATGCATACGGACAACTGGCGCACTTTAAGCGGTCCGTTTGAACAGGCGGTTGCATCAGCAATAGAAAACAAACTAAATTATCTAGAGTTTGGTCTTATCGATGAACAGAATTTTATTCAAGGTCTGGGTTACGATCCAGCTTTGCCAATGGACATCGACGAGATGGAGCTTAAGCGAAGTCTTGACAAACGGAACATTCAGGTTTCCCAGATAGACGGTGGTTATCCCTTGACTGGTCCCAAGGGTGCAGTATATGGTGTTCCCTATTTATGGAAGGCAATCCGCATGGCCCATTTGATTGGGTGTCCGTTCGTGGATACTACAGATGGGGCAACAAAACCGAAAGGCTGGAGCGATAAACAAACAATTGAACAATGGCGTTTGAATCTCCGTTTGGTGCTTGAGCGTGCTGAGAGTTATGGTGTTGGGATAAATATAGAACCTCATGGTCCGTTCACAAACAATTTGGAACTCATGGTACAAATTTTGGAGGAATTTGATTCACCTTGGCTCGGAGTAAATTTCGATACTGCGAACGTTTTTATCGCCGGGCACGATCCTTTGACATACCTAAAGACAATTCGCCCATGGTTGCGTCACGTTCATTGTAAGGATGTGCCACAGGCTATGGCCGAATCAAGTCGGGGAGAAGAAACGGGCATCGCCCTTTCCGAAGTTTCGATTGGTCAAGGGGCGAATGCAGACAACATTGCGGCTTGTATAAACTATTTAACAGAAACAAAATGGGATGGTGTGTTCTCAATTGAAACCCTTGGTACTCCCCAGAATATAGGCGACAGTACTGCTTGGTTAAGAAAGGTAATCGCTTCCAGTCAAGAAAAGATCTAAATAAATTATTGTTTTGATGAAGAGATCTTCGAAAATTTACCTTTCGTTATTGGGAATTATTGGGATAATTTTTATTATCTGGATTGTCCAACGGCATAAAGATGAACCCGATCTTGATGCCGATTTAAAAAGCACAGTAATTGAAAATCAGTTTGATTTGATTGATGATTTTGTTATACAATTAATTGCTTCTGAACCGGATATAATAAACCCAATGACAATGGCCGTAAATGACAGTGGCTCTATTTACGTTTCGGAATCATCAACCTATCGCTATGGAATAGAGGGGGCACCATCGAAGAAGGTACTCAATCCCATCAAACGTATCGATATTGACTCTACTGGGAATGTGATCCGTACAGTGTTGGTGGCGGAAGGGTTTGCCAATCCAGTAATGGGTCTTTATTTCCATGAAGGTAAATTATATGCAACGTGTTTGAACGAACTGTTCGTAATGGATATTGGTACTGATGGGCAGCTTAGCAATCGTCAGCTCCTTGTAAAGGATGCAGCTGAACCATGGAATCCGTTCGGAATGTACCGGGTTATCGTCGGTCCGGATGCCAAGCTTTGGCTTGCAATTGCCGATCACCCTGATAGCAAGCCAGTTTCGTTGACAGGATCGGATGGACGAAAAGTGCAATTACGTGGACAGAGTGGTGGATTCGTTCGTTGCAATCTAGATGGGTCCGGTCTAGAAGTAATTGTACAAGGTTTTCGTGCACCCTTTGCCTTCGATATTGATCCTTGGGGTCATCTTTGGGCCATTTCCAACGGGGAGGGTAGCCCGAACATTTATGTTGATGTTATCCCTGGAATGGATTATGGATACCATTCCCGCGATGTATCTTATGATTGGCTTGCTGGAAAGACTAGGCTAGCTCCTCCCGTATTTGAAATGTCCCAGGGCGCAAATACTATTGCCCTTCATTACTATGGTTCAATGTTTCCCGATAATTTTTGGGGAAGTATTTTTATTGGTAACTGGGGAAGTCACGGTGCTTCCCCTACTAATCGAAGTATTGGGGTTGTTCCTCGGAATCATAAGGACAAAAAATCCACTAGTTTTTTTAAAAATGAACTTGAAAAATCTGACAAACCATTTCTTACATCCCAGGACACCTTGTTCAGACCTGTTTCCATGGTTATGGCACCGGATGGAGGACTTTATCTTGCTGATTGGCATTCACGTGATGATGATAGCAATCTTATCGGGCGAGTTTTTAAAATCAGTTATACTGGGAAAAAGCAATCGAAATCGGAAAATATTATTCAAGTTGATCAATTAAGTCAGATGGATTCCGCGGAGCTTTGCGGTTTGTTGGGAAATCCTAATCAAGCCGTTCGGGAACGCGCTAAAAGTATGCTTGTTCACCTAGGTAATAGCGCATTGAAATCTCTTGGTAATGTTTTAGAGAGTGAAAATGCCTTTGCGGCAGCCAATGCTATTTGGACATTGACCTCTATCGATTCGGATGGTGCCGCCCAAACATTGGCCATTGCTTTAAACCACCCTGATCCCAGAATCAGATCCCTTGGCATACGCCAACTCCGTCAGTTTTCGGGGCTACCTTTGGGGGGTATATATTTTAATAAATATAATGGTGATAAAGATATGTTATCAAAGCTAATTAGTGTTGATAAACTCGCCTCGCTCGCTGAGCCGTTAATCAAGGATCCCGATGGGGAAGTTCGCATAGAAGCAGCACTGGCCCTAAATTCACAGGATAAAATTCGCCAGGGTTTGCTCGGAGCATTAGAAATCACAAACGATAAAAGGTTGCGTTATCAAATTGGTTTTGAACTTGGCAGGCACGGTGATTTGGCTACTTTGACCAAACTACGCAATTCATCCGATCCCGAATTAAGAAGGGTGGCATCAATTGCTGCCGAAACCGCACGTAACGAAAATAATGATTTGGCTTTAAATATTAAGAATTGGGATTTCACCTTGGACAATCAGAATGAGGCAGAGAAAATGGTAGCCCAGATCGAGGATGGGAAGGGCCATTCCATTGGGCAAGAAAATCAGCTTATGGTATTGAATTGGCTGGAAGAGCACCCCCCAAAGACGCTAAAAAAACCAGTTTTAGAGTATTTCTTGTACTGTTTGAGTGATGGTGATTCCCTTGTGAAGGAAGCAGCTTTACGCAATATTGATAATAAGGCTTTTCAAACTCCTGAAATAAAACAGGAACTTTTGAATATTTTACGTAAAGAAAAGGACTGGTCAAACATACATTTTGAGGCACTTCATTCCTTAGGATTATTTGAAGATATTGGCGCTCCAGAAATATGGGTATCCTGGTTAAAGGACGGTTCACAAGCCACTATAATGGCTGCTTTACGCTCTCTGCGTGAACGAAAACGAAGGCGAGTATTTATGGAAGCGATTTGGCCTACTGCTTTGTCTATCGCACCACGAAGTCCACTTCTTGCCGAAGAGATATGGTACACCTTCCGTCAATCGGAAATTTCCGAGGTGAATAAGGAATTACTCCCCCTTTTTACTCCCCGTCCTTCCAAAAAGGATGAGTTTGCGAAGTTGATTATATCCGAGTTAAAAGGAGCTTCTTCCCAAAGGGGCAGATGGAGTTTCTCCAACGAATGTTCTACATGCCACTCAGTACGCTCAGGTGGGGGGGAATCACTCTTAGGTCCGAACCTTTCCAATATAGGAGTCGCTTCCCAACCACAATATCTGATAGAATCCATTCTGGAACCCAACAAGGTCCTGAAGACGGGGTTCCAGGTAGGGACAATTGAAACAAAGGATGGGCAAGTTTATAGCGGTCAGATGGAGACTAAAAATGGAGAAATAGTTATCAGGAGAATTGGTGCAGAACCTCTAAAGTTGCCCATCGGCGAAATAAAAAGCCGTACAACAAGCCATTTGTCAATTATGCCAGAAGGATTGGACGACAATATGTCAACTGAGGAATTGGCCGATTTGACTGCTTACTTACAATCTTTAAAAGATTGAAGAATTATATGAATTGGAGATAAAAATTATTTCCCACTTTAATGATTTAAAACCTTATAAATTATATTACTAATCTATGTGGATTCAATAGGAAATTTATATAACAAATTGAGTTAAATTAAGACGCATGAAAAATCGAAAGCACATAAAACTTTATAAAACACCACATAGGAAAAGTACTAATTCCCAAAAGTGTTTATTTTTTTATCTTGCTTATGTTTTACTTATAATTTCTCCTTCATTCACTGGTGTTTTGCAGCAAAAATCGGTGCAACCAATTCACGTGCTCATTGTTACTGGTATGGATCATCCTGCACATGACTGGCAAAAAACTTCTAAAGCAATAAAGGACGAATTAGTTAAATCCAAGAATCCTGAAATTAAAGTGCAAATACTTAATGATCCTTACAAGCTTGAATCTGCAAAATTGAGAAAATATGATGTCGTATTGCTAAACTTTAACAACTGGGAAAAACCTGATCCGAATAAAAAGGCAGAGAAAAAATTGCAGAAATTTGTTTCTGATGGAGGTGGTTTGGTGCTGATACACTTCGCATCGGGTGCATTCAGAAACTGGCCAGAATTTAGAAAACTGGCAGGAAAGATATGGGATGGCAAAAACACCCATGACCCCCGTGGTCCATTTCTGGTCAATGTTCTTGATACGCTCCATCCCCTCACAAAGGGGTTAAAATCATATGAAACTGATGATGAACTTTATATTGGCGTAACGGGAGATGAGCCTGTTAAAGTACTTGCTGATGCTCGTTCTAAAGTAACAGGCCACGATCATCCTATGGCGTTCATATTCTCTTATGGAAAGGGCCGTGTTTTTCACACACCTCTAGGCCACGATGCACGTGCAATTCATATAATCGGTACGGCGCAATTAATCCGTAATGGTGTCGTCTGGGTTGCTAGAGGCCTATTTCCAGATGATTAGGAATAAAACGAAGAGTAAATAATTTTGTTTAGGCATGTCAAACTTATATGTTGAAATATGATGTCATAGGATAATAAGCAGATGCAATTACTCGTATCAGTATTTTTGCTCCTGGTTTCTTCAAAAATTGCAATGGGTCAACAAAATCGATCAACGAGTTTATGACCAAACATAATCCTGTTCATTACCGCTTTAGTTAATAGAAGGGGAAAATTCAGATATGTGTGATTTGATCAATGCTTTTGAACCAAATGATAAAAGAAAAAATGTTTCCATTGGGTTTTGGACTGGAAAGGATTGGGATGGAGTTGTAAGGACTTTGCCTTATTGCCAAGGAACGTCAAGTGGAATTTTGCTTTGAAAACCAAGGCTGGTACTATTTAAAAAGGAAAGGAAAGGAAAGGCAATAGAGATAATGTCAGCCCATGGAATCCTTGAAAAAGCAGTAAAACCATGGTTATACTCCGATTCATTTATGATGACCAAGTATAAATTGCTAAATCCAATGCCAAGTAATGAGGTTTTGAACAACAAAATAGAACAAAATCTGGGGTATTGAATTAATAGCAGGGCGTTTTTAGAATTGAAGATTCTTTCAGCACATGCAATAAAGAAAATCCAAATTGATATGGATTTAAAACAACGTAGATTAATTAACTGCTTAAAAAATTAAAGTAATAGTGGAAAATTGGAAAATTACCTCGTCATTAGAAGGGTATACTATCATGCAGATTTAATTTGCTTATCTACTTAACACCTTAAATATAAACTTTATGGTTTCTCGTAATCCATAATGACAATTTTATTTCATAACAAACTCAATTTTGATATTAAATTATGAGAGTTTTATTTTTTATTTTGGCCATGAATACCAATTTTCTATTTAGTCAGCAGTTGATAACATATAAGAAAGCAGAGGGTGTTACTTTAACTATAAGAGTATATAAGCCCGCCGACTTCGATCAGGTAAAAAATCACGGAGCGATGGTTTTTTTCTTTGGGGGGGGGTGGGAACAACGAAATATAAATCAATTCGTTCCTCATGCAACTTATTTTTCGGAAAAAGGATTGGTTTGTTTTATAGTAGATTATACAGTTTCAAGCACAGATCACTCTACTCCTTTTGAATCACTAATGGNATATAAGCCCGCCGACTTCGATCAGGTAAAAAATCACGGAGCGATGGTTTTTTTCTTTGGGGGGGGGTGGGAACAACGAAATATAAATCAATTCGTTCCTCATGCAACTTATTTTTCGGAAAAAGGATTGGTTTGTTTTATAGTAGATTATACAGTTTCAAGCACAGATCACTCTACTCCTTTTGAATCACTAATGGATGCAAAATCGGCTATAAGGTTTATTAAAAAGCATGCCACACAATTTCATATTGATAGTTCGCGCATAGTAGCTTCAGGCGGATCAGCCGGTGGTCAGCTTGCGGCAGCAACCGCGCTTATTGACGATTATAATGAGGAAACCGATGATCTTCAGGTAAGCTGCAAACCTCAAGCACTAGTACTCTTCAATCCAATAATAGACAATGGGCCAGGAGGAGCTGAACATAAAAAAGTAGGAGAAGCATATTATGACTTTTCCCCACTGCATAACATAAGAAAAAAGGCTCCTCCCACTTTAATCATGCTAGGAAGACGAGATATGTATATTCCTGTAGTTACGGCTGAGTATTATAAGATGGTGATGAAAAAATTAGGCAGCCGTTGCGATTTGAAACTGTATGATCAAGCTAGTCATGGCTTTTTTAATTATGGGAATGAAAATAACAAATATTATTTCGCCACGCTTGAGGCTACCGAGGAGTTTTTAACTTCTCTTGGTTATTTTTAGATGAATAATATTAACTTAACGTGAAAAATTGTTAAGCTGCCACTTAAAAAATTGGACTTACTATGTTTAACAGGACTTAAAAATAAGAACGTGTTAGTTGTTTAAATTATCTTTGAAGAGTGTGAAGATAAAAAAAAGAGTATATGCACAGTAGAATTTAAACTGATAGTCGTAGAACTTACCTATGACAGACGAAATGCGCTGGAATGCGGGGAAACTGGACTGCGCACATAAGTTCTGAGAATTTAGCGAAGTGAATTTGGTGCCTGTGGCAGGAACAGTATTAGGCGCTAAGGGAACCCCCAACTTACGGACGAGCAATGTGAGATTGCCGAGTTGAAGAATAAGCCTAGGAACACGGAGCTCGAGCGCGATATTTAAAAATAGGCGATAGCCATCCCCGCCTGGACCAGTCGGGCAGGTTCTCCCAGGAGGACGGGAAAAATATATGCTCATAAAATAAAAAACCATAAGTTTTAATTCTTTGTTGGGAAGACCTGCTAAATATTCAAGTAGGGCTAAAGTGTGTATTATATTTGGTTGGACCGCGGGTCTTCAATGTGGTGGAATGACAACCAGGGTATCGCGCAAGAATATGGTCTAAGTGTCGAATATCACCTATAAAGAGACTAAAATAGGGCTGGATGTAAGTGATGATGATCATCTACCTGTTCATAGAAAAGTTATAGCATGATCAATGTGCGATAGCCTGAGTACTAAAAAACCCATTTCCCCGAGCTGTACACGCTCAATGTATAGGCCCTTAAACTGGAGAACTCCTATTCTACACCGATAAAGGCTACAATACGCCAGCCACAATTTTACGTGTACTCTGAAACGTTATTAGGGATTGGTTAAACGGAGCATTATAAATAAAGGAATTTAGTGGCACAATGCAGTGGCAGTATCATTCTTCAAGAACTTAAGGGTAGAGTGGGTAACCAAAAATATGAGATTAGACATGATGCCTAACTATCGATATTCAATTCGATGGAGACTAGGACCAATGGAAAAGGGATATATTCAACATTAAGGTATAAAAGAATAGAAAAGTTTAATAAAGAAATGTCCAAACACAAAATAGAGGCACGATTCTTTTCTAATTGTATGATGTTTTGTTTTAAGTTCATAAGCGCGAAGCCCAATATTGAGGAAGTGAAAAATAGTCTAAAATTCGCAGCAATTTATTTAGGTTAGAACAAAGCTGCTCAATTATTCCGGATTGGATTAGTGTATTCAAAAATTGTAATCTTAAGATGAACAAGAAGTAGAAGTTATGAAATCGCTCAGATTTTTCAAATTGTTGTGTATCATGTTATGTTGCTGTTGGATTTTTACAGACACTAAAATCTAGTCCAGAAAATATAGGAGAAGGTGAGAGCCCCTGAGATATATGACTGGAATTATAGGCATTACGACAGGCGTGTCTATGATTATAAGATGTTAGGAAAGGATAAGTTACACTTGACCAGATATACCGGGCAAAATGTACTGGATTCTCTAGATAATTTGGACCAAAAAAAACTATTTAACTTATCTTTGAGCTTTAGTGTCCCTACCCTTATGCTCATGATTCCAAAAAAGAGTAATATTTTTGGCAGTCAACTATGGACAATCAGTTCATAAGAATTACCGTGCCGGGACCAGGTCTTGCCGATGATTAATATTTTGACACACTCCTAGAGGCCGTAAAAACCGGATATAATCGTTAAAGTTCGAAAAAGCGGTAATAGTATACCACCCACTCCGGAGTATAGTGAACCACTGAAATATCGATTCTATTTGTTAATTGCCGAAGGCCATTTTTTTTGTTATAGTATAAAGACCAACAAACAAATAGACATGCGAAATGTAAAACAGATATTTAAGTTTTACTGTGAGACTGTGATTAAACGCTAGCTAAGTTCAAGATAGTGACTTTCTCGTAATACCATTACCAAAATACATTACCTTTTCCAAGTGCTATCAATTGACCAGCTATAAGGTCTCGAAAATGAGGAAGTAGAGAAACAAGAATTAAGGCCGCTGCCCTTCAAAAAGTACCATATCAAATCATACGCTAAGGAAGCGGTGAACAAGGATTACCATATCTACTTTAGAAATGACAAATACTACTATAGCGTACTCTACCAACATGTAGGAAAGAGTATCAGTATAATCCACTCCGATAACCTTGTAGAGATATTCCATTAACTGGAACGCTTGGCCGCCCACCAGGGGAATAGAAAGAGTACGCCTAATCTGCAGTAAAGGAACTGGGGTATTATTTTAAATCAGTTCCTTACAATCTAAGAAAAAAGGGTTTGACTTTAGATAAAAGTCAAACCCTGGTTATTTTTAACTTACACACTTAAAGGGATAGTGTCTTTTTGAGTATTTACTATACTCACTTTGACCGGCACATCTGTTACGCCATAAAATCATTATAATATTGCCTATTAGATTTCATGATAATATCTATTGGAAGGTAATTATTTTTTTTTACTTTTTCCTTTTTGATCAACATGTCATAAAATAATTTCATGCCAAAATGAGCCTGCGTATAAGGCCTTTGAGAAATAAGAAAGTCTATAATTCCCTCCTCCAAATATTTTATGTTTTGTTCGATTAGGTCATAGCCGATGAGAATATAATTAGTTGACGGCTTAAAGAGAGAAGCTACTTTATGAATACCATTTGTAAAAAACACACCTCTTATCGAAGGTGATTCTTTCAACAGTTGGTTTATCTCTTGTTTGATTAATTTTATGTTTTCCAGATTACTTTCATATCTTTTTATATTTCTGCCTTTGTCTCTAAAAAAATCTCTAAAGCCCTTCTCTCTATTTGCAAAATGAAGATGATTATCATCCTTTCCTGTTAGGTTGACAATCAGAATCTCTGAATCTTGAATCAAACATTTTTGAAATAGTTCTGCTGCAAGCCCGCCACTATGTTGAGAATGCTGGCCAATAAATGGAATATCATTGAAAAACTCATTTCTAGTATCAAAAAAAATAATATGTGTCCCTTTTTCTTCAAGTAGGGAAATAAATCTATCTGTTACATTATGGAAAATAGGGACCATGAATACTCCGTCAAATGTGCCTTCCAATATTTCCAAAGTCCGCTGCAAATAAGAACCCTCATCATTTTGTTTAAAATGAAATATATCAAATTCGAATCCAAAAGGAATTAATTCGACGGTTATATCCTGAATCCCCCTTAAATGCTCTTTCCAATATGGGTTATCATCCGTAGCTTCCGGCATAAGCACGGCAATGGCATATTTTTTCGCCGATTTTAACCGACTGGCCAGTATATTTGGCGTGTACCCCAATTCTTCAATAGCTTGGAGGATACGCTTACGTGTCTCTAGAGATACGCCACCACGATTGTTGAGCACTTTATCAACTGGGCCAGTGGATACACCAGCATGTTTCGCTATATCCTTTATACCAATGGATTTATTTTTCATATTTAACACTAAAACTAATTAATAATTGCAAAAAAAGTAAAAAAAAATTTGGCAGGAAAGAAATAAGCATCTATTTTTGGTAAATAGTGAACGTTCACTATTGTTATTTTAAGCAAATAAGTGAATGTTCACATATTTATTTAATGTAAAGTTAATTAAATTAAAACATTATGAAAATAGGTATTGATAGTTATTGTTACCATCGTCTTTTTGGAGAAGTATATACTGGGCAGGATCGACCCAAAAAGATTTTGACATTTGAACAATTTTTGGAAGGTGCCATTTCACTCGATATTGATGGGCTATCGCTTGAATCTTGTTTTATTCCACAATTTGACAAATCCTTTTTAAATTCAGTTAAAGAAAGTCTTGATATTGCTGGACTTGACCGAGTATATGCATGGGGGCATCCTGATGGATTGGAAGGCGGACAAAACGAGAAAGCCTATCATGACATGATCGATCATATGGAATATGCGGTAGATATCGGTGCAAAGGTAATGCGTGTTGTCGGAAGCAGCCATCCCTTTCGATTGGAGCCTCATGGCCCCCAGTTGGAAAAGCTTGGGACCATGTTTAGCAATGCCACAAAAATTGCAGAAGGCCATGGGATCAAACTTGCCATTGAAAACCATATTGATTATAACTCTGATGAAATACTGCAATTGGTGAAGTCTGTAAACTCACCATATTTTGGAGTTAATTTTGATACTGGTAATTTTTTAAGGGTTTTGGACGATCCTATTCAGGCTATGGAAAAGTTGGCGCCGCACGTGTTTGCCACCCACATTAAGGATTTACTACCCGTTAAAGGTGTTCCCGTTAATGAATGGAACTTTTTTTCGTGTGTCCCTACTAATAGTGGTCTCATTGATAACGCCAAATTGGTTCAAATTTTAAGAGAAAACCATTACGAAGGGTTTTTGGCAGTTGAGATTGATTTCCTGCACCCTGACTATACAAATAAGGAAGAAGAAGTTGTTGCTCAAAGTATTAAGGAATTGAGGAAAATAGCACAGATCTAAGAATGAAGAAGTTAAACATAGGTATTGTCGGGTATAAATTCATGGGCAGAGCACATAGTAACGCCTGGAAAAAAGCTACTTTATTTTTTGATCTTCCTTTTGAGCCTGTCCTCAAAGTAGCCTGCGGCAGAAAAAAAGAAGAACTCGATAAATTTGCAAAGAGATGGAGCTGGGCCGAAACGGAAACAGACTGGAGAAAAATGATCGCTAGGGACGACATTGATATAATCGATATTGCCGTACCCCAGAGTTTGCATTTTGAAATCGCCGTTGAAGCTGCCAAGGCAGGAAAACACATATTTTGTGAAAAACCAATGGCCATGAATAGTGAGCAAGCCATTGAAATGTTACGTGTTTGTGAAGAAAACAATGTAATTCATTACCTGAACCATAACTATAGACGCGTGCCCGCTGTAGCATTGGCAAAAAAAATGATTGCCGATGGATTAATCGGTGATATATATCATTGGAGATCTTCATACCAACAAGATTGGATAACCGATCCCGACTTTCCGATTACTTGGCAGCTTAAAAAAGAATGGGCCCGGGCCGGTCCTCATTGGGATCTAAATTCCCATTGTGTAGATCTTGCCCATTATTTGATAGGTCCAATAAAAGATGTTACTGCAATTACAACAAATTTCATTACTGAAAGGCCCATTGCCATTGAAGGAAGTACGGGCAATCTTAAAGGCCGAGCAAGTGAAGGCCAAATGGAAAAAGTAACGGTTGAAGATGCTGCCCTCATGCTTGTGAACTTTTCAAATGGGGCCGTTGGTTCATTTGAGGCCACACGTTTTGCGAACGGTAGGAAAAATAAATTGTCCTTTGAAATTTATGGGAAAAAGGGCAGTTTAACCTTTGATCTTGAAAAAATGAACGAGCTGGGTTATTATGCTGTGGATGACCAGGAACAACTTCGAGGGTTCCGGACAATTTTGGTTACAGAGGACAACCATCCATATATGGAAAACTGGTGGCCAGCAGGCCATATCATAGGTTACGAGCATACTTTTATACATGCAGTGGCCGATTTTATTTCAGCAATATCCGAACAAAATTCGATCAGCCCCAATTTTCATGATGGAGTGGAGGTAATAAAGGTACTGGAAGCAGGGCTTCAATCTTCCTATGAAAAAAGAACAATAACACTTAACAATAATCCATAATGGAAGCATCCTTAAAAAAACAATTTATAGAAGAAGGTTATATAATTCTAGACGTACTTTCCGATAAAGAAATCTTCCATTTTCGAAGCATTATGGACAATTTGTTGAATCCAGAAATAAGGGCATCCATCAATTCCAAGCGTGGTTCATCATTCCAACATTTGGGAGATAATCTATCAGAATTTGGACAGGAGGCAAGGCAATATTACTTTCATTTACTGACCAAAGCAGGTACAGAACCAATACATCACGCCTTCCATCACCCAGCTATTTTAGAGGCCGTGGAGCAACTTATAGGGCCGAAACCTATTATAAATAACGCTTCCATCCTAGCGGCCAACGAAGGAACTTCTTATTCCCTGGGGTGGCATAGGGATATTATTCAAATTCCAGAGGACCAAATCGAAGACTGGCTGTTTTCTCCTGAGCGTTTCCATAATAGTGTTCAGATCAATCTCCCCTTGGTAGAAGAAAATTCGCTCTGGATCGTTCCCGGAAGCCATAACAGACCAAATACGGCCGAAGAAAATATGGCCTTTTCAGGATCAAAACATTATGCTCCAATTGGGGTAGAGATGCCCGGTGGCATACCTGTAAAACTAAATGCAGGTCAGGCCGTTCTTTACAACAACAATCTAATCCATAGAGGTTATACGGAGACAATGAAGGTGCCAAGAAGAACAATACACATGGGGTATCACAGTGCTGCATACCCTCCAACATGGCATTTTTATCTGTTGAACAGCGAATTGCTGACCAAAGAATATTTAAATACTTTGAGTCCAACAATAAAATCCATGATGGAGGATTACATAGCTTGTCGTGCCGAGTATCCCGACATGTCCAAAACTTGGACCAAGGCCTATAATTTTCCAAGTCCCAATTAAATATGAAATTCAGAAATAGTTTAACATACAACTGGCCTTTTTACAAAGTGCTTATAATAATCTCTTTAGTTCTTTCAGGCTGTAACCCAGAACCTGAGGTCTTTTTTGCCAATGAAGATTGGGCAGCTCCCGGAGGAAATCAAGGCCAATCAAAGTATTCTGCTCTGGACCAGATCAACACGAAAAATGTTGGGAAACTCGAGAAGGCATGGACCTTCCATTCCGGAAATATGAAAGGAAACATACAAATTAATCCACTTGTAATTTCTGGTGTAATCTATGTAACCAGCCCTGCCCAAGAACTAATGGCCATTGATGGTTCAACCGGAGAAGAAATATGGCGTTTTAACCCAGCAAGGAGTGGTGAAACTTTTGGTGGTGTAAATAGGGGGCTATCGTATTTTAAATCCAATGAATCCCAATGGATATTCTTCACATCGGGACCTTTCTTAAATGCTGTGGATATGGCAACTGGAAAGGCAGTAAGTACCTTTGGTGATCAAGGCCGTATAAACCTGAATGAAGATTTAGTCAAAGAGGCTTCCAAAATGGGTATTTCATCGCCTGGGGCCCCTATGATCTATAAAGACAAAATTATAGTGGGTGCCATGAGTTGGAGCTCTCCTGCAAATATCAGTGCATTCAATGTGTTTACAGGGAAAAGAGAATGGATCTTCCACACCATACCACGGCCTGAAGAGTATGGTTATGATACTTGGGGCGACAAGAATTTTTGGAAAGAAGGAGCGGGAGTAAATGTATGGGGCGGAATTAGTGTCGACGAAAGTAATGGCTTGGTGTTTTTTGCAACAGGACAGCCCAAAGATGATTTTTACCGACCAGACAACAAGGGAAAACAATTATTTGGAAATTGTATTGTGGCGTTAAATGCCGATACCGGAGAACTCAATTGGCATTATCAGGCCATTCACCATGACCTGTGGGATCTGGATCTACCCTGTGCCCCTATTCTAACGACCCTATTGGACAATGGCAAAAAAGTTCCTGGTGTCGTTCAGCTGAGCAAAACTGGAAATGTATTTCTTTTTAACCGGGTAACCGGAAAATTGTTATCAGATGTGGAGGAGCGGGCTGTTCCCCAAAGTCCTCTTTTGGGTGAAAAGGCCTTTCCGACCCAGCCCTTTGTGAAATGGCCAGAGCCTATTTCCAAACAGGTGGTAACCGCTGATGAATTGACCAACATTAGCCCAGAAGCAAGAACCTACGCTTCCAAAACGTTTAATAGTGCGGATGCCGGTTGGTTTGTTCCACCATCAGAAAAAGGAATTATATATTATGGAATTCATGGTGGTGCAGAATGGGGAGGTGGATCATATAATCCTAAATCCAATACCCTTTTTGTAAATTCTAATGAATTGGCCTGGCATATTACCATGCAAGATATTCATTCAGACGAAAAGAATAGTGCACAAGAACATCCAGGAAGAAATTTTTATCTGGAAAGTGGATGTGTTAGTTGCCACGGTACAAACCTGGAAGGTGAAGGGAGCATCCCTTCATTAAAGAACTTGGCCGGTAAATATAGCCAACACGAAATAGCGCAAATTATATCCAAGGGCAAAGGGGCCATGCCTTCCTTTTCTCAAATCCCAGAGGACGAATTACAGATGATTTCGGCCTATTTAATGAATCTTGAAATAAATAATGTTGAATCAATTACAGATACTTCTAAAAAGACCCCTTACTACCAAGCCTTGGACTACACCAAATTTCTAGACGAAAATGGCTATCCGGCAACTGCTCCTCCTTGGGGGACTTTAAATGCACTTGATTTAATAACGGGTAAAATAAAATGGAAAGTGCCGTTGGGAGAATACCCGGAACTTACTGAAAAGGGTATTCCAATAACCGGAACCGAAAATTTTGGAGGCAGCATCGCTACTGCCGGTGGAGTATTATTTATTGGCGCCACAAGAGACCGAAAATTTAGGGCATTTGACCAGGAGACTGGGAATATTTTATGGGAATATCAATTGCCTTATGGGGGCTATACAACTCCCAGCACATATACGGCCAAAGGAAAACAATATGTTATTATTCCGGCCACTGGAGGTGGTAAGCTCGGTAATCCAACAGGGGACACCTATATTGCTTTTGCCTTGCCTGAATGATAATACGCTAACTAATATTTTTAACAGCGATACAAAATGAGGGATTACACTTTAAAAATCATCAAGGCTCTTCTTTTGATAATAATTTCTGTGGGAACAAGTACTGCCCAGAAGTCCAGCGAACAGACAAAAATAGTTCTCTTGGCGGGAGCAAAAAGCCATGAAGCTGGTGAGCACGAATACATAAAAACAGTCCGCCTTATCAAAGTAATGCTCGATAACTCGAATGTTAAAAATTTAGAAACAGAAATTCACTATAATGGGTGGCCTGAGGATGAAGGCACCTTGGAAGATGCAGATTTAATTTTGAACTTTTCCGATGGATATGATGGTATAGAGGGAACTCCTTTTGCTCCTGTGGCATTCCGTACTCCTGAAAGGATGAAACTTATAGAAAGACTTATGAATCGGGGATGTGGATTTATCACAATGCATTTCGCAACCTTTATTAGGGATGAGGAAGGCGAACAAGTACTTGATTGGGTAGGAGGCTATTTTGACTGGCAAGGTGATAATGGCGAAAAAAATTGGTATTCCTCTATTAAAACGATTTCTGCAGATATAAATAAAGAATCTTTGATGAAGCACCCCATTACCAATGGTGTGGAGCCCTTTACCATAAAGGAAGAGTTTTATTACAATATAAGGTTTAAAGAAGATGATGACCGATTAAAGCCTATACTTACCATTTCTGAACTGGAGACTGAGAAAGAGAACGGGAAAGTGGTAGCCTGGGCCGTAGAAAGGGAGAATGGTGGTCGTGGTTTTGGCTCAACAATGGGGCATTATTATGAAAACTGGGAAAACAAAAATTATAGAAAACTACTATTAAATGCAATTGTATGGACTGCTGGGGCAAAGCTTCCTCGTAAAGGTGTAGAGTCAAGGTTTTATGACGATAAAGAAGTTACGCAGATGCTTTATGGAAAATCCCTGAAAGCACTTATTCTAACAGGAAATCACCATCCGGCCCATCACTGGGAGCAAACTACTCCTATTTTAAAAGAAACCTTGGAGGAAGATTCCGAAATGAAAGTTGATATCTCCACCGATATCGAAGATTTAATTCAATATAACTTAGCGGACTACGATGTTTTACTTTTTAATTATTGCAATTGGGAAGATCCAAAAGGTATTAGTACTAAATCCAAAGAGGCATTGATCAATTATATGAAGACTGGTGGTGGATTGGTAATCGTGCATTTTGCGAATGGGGCTTTCCATTATTCCCTGCCAAATGCCGGTGAATCCGATTGGCCCGAGTATAGAGAAATTGTTCCGAGGGTTTGGGATCATGAGGTTAGCGGCCATGATACATTTGGAGCGTTTAAGGTAAACGTTGTAGATTCCGATCATCCCATTACTCTTGGTAATGAACCATTTACGACTGTTGATGAGCTCTATTTTAATCAGGTTGGGAATATTCCAATAACTCCGTTGTTGACTGCAATATCAAAAAAAACAGGCAAGGAAGAACCTCTGGCATGGATACACGAATACGACAAGGGAAAAGTTTTTCAAATTCTTTTGGGGCATAGTGCTGAATCAATCCAGGTTCCAGAGGTTAAGCAAATAATAAAAAGAGGGACATTTTGGTCAACTGGAAAATTAAGAGTTGAATAATAAAATCCCTTATGTCATGATACTTGATAGAAAACATTTTCTTAAATAATATTAAACAATGAATATGAAATACTTTCCAAAACTAAGGCTGTCCCATTTATTTGATAAGAAATTTATTGTACCACTGATTTTATCTACGATGATTTTTTCATGTGCAGATCAAAAGCAAAATAATAAATTGGGTTCCGTCTTTGAGAGGGAAAATTTAATTGCGTGGTGCATTGTGCCCTATGACAGTAAAAATAGAACTCCGGTAGAGCGTGCTGAGATGCTCAAAGATTTAGGAATCAATAAACTTGCCTACGATTGGAGAGATGAACATATTCCTACTTTTGACGAAGAACTTGCGGCTTTAGAAAATAGCAACATCAAACTTCAAGCATTTTGGTTCCATTCAGGTCCTGATCCGTCCAATGATAAAGACCTGAAAATTATTTTGGACCTTTTTAAGCGAAATAACACAAAAACCCAATTGTGGACAATGTTTCGTGGTTGGCCGCCCAGCTTTGACAATTTAAGTCAAACGGACAAAGTAAAAACTGCTGCAGAAGCTGTTGCTTATGTAGCCCAACGATTAGATGAATTAGGTTGTAGTCTAGGTTTGTACAACCATGGAGGATGGTTCGGTGAGCCTGAAAATCAATTGGCTGTTATAGAATACCTTAAATTGAAGAACATTGGTATTGTCTATAATTTCAGTCATTCAGAAACACAAATTCAACGCTTCCCAGAATTTTATCCACAAATATTACCACACTTGTATGCCATAAACATCACAGGGCTAAAAGGCGGTTACCCAGCAGAGGTTGTTCCTATTGGTGATGGAAATATTGAGGAAAAAATGATCCGTATAATTCAAGCTAGCTCATATCGCGGACCCATCGGAATAATTAATGAAAAATTTGCGGACGATGCTGCTGACGGTTTAAAGTTGAATATGGAAGGTTTAAAAACCATTCTCAAATCGTTGGGGGACAATAAGGCAGTCGAAACCTACAGCTACCTAAAGTCCAATTAGAACCTTCTCTTGGAAGGACAACCATTCTACTGGCACATATGGGGACATGGCTTTATATTCCACTTAAATGTTAATAATTTAACAATGGACTACTTAGGAATGGTATGCAAAGTAATGTTGATAAAAATATAATACTCATTTCTTAAGTCGAACTCACGTTATTTAAGGAAATGATGGAAGGTATAGAAATGTATAAGGTGCCGCTTTCTTGTGTTTGAGTTTTTGATTTACCACAACAAAATGCCGATTGGAATATAACGACTACAAGTTCAAGGAAATGCACGCAGGAGGAGATCGGAAAATTAAACGATAGATTTAAAAAACAATAAACAAGGTGAGTTAATGATGAATAGCGAACAGCAGATGATTATTAAAAAACAATAAATATAAACACATGAAACACATTTTAACAATGCTACTTTTAACAACTTGCTTTGTAAGCCAATCTCAAGATGCCAAGCATCAAGACGTAAATTATAATGTAGGCATCCAATCATTCGGATTTAGAAATTTTGACCTGGAACATACTTTAAGTGGATGCAATAAAATGGGTATTACTCATGTCGAATTTTTCCAGAAGCACATATCTGAAGTGTAGGCTTCCCCTTTTTAGGACACCTCTAAATTCGATAAATAATTGTTGTTTAGGTCAGATTTGATGAAGAATTTAAATTCTTCATCAAATCTGGGCATATATTCTTTGGGCGATTTATTGCCCAGGGACTTATGTGGG
>NZ_JALKBC010000002.1 GCF_023015865.1 Arenibacter sp. F26102
CCTATGGTACACCCCACGCGCCATACCACACTGCCCCGTTGGAATATAGGAACCGATTTGATCCGGAAAAGATCCAACTCCGAAGAAATGTACCCGATAGTCTTAAGGAACGGGCAAAAAAGGATCTGGCAGGTTATTATGCTCATATAGCGGCACTGGATGATATGATAGGCAAGGTGATAAAAAATCTAAAGGATTCCGGTCAATTTGATAATACCATCATAGTATTTACTGCAGATCATGGGGATCTACTGGGCTCCCATGGAGCCTATAAAAAGCAACAACCTTACGAGGAATCCGCAAAGGTGCCTATGCTGTACTATATTCCTGAAAAATTGAAAATCGCTGCAGGAGAACGGGAGGCTTTAATGAATTCCGAAGACATCATGCCCACCCTTTTAAGTCTCTGCGATATTTCCATCCCCAACACTGTGGAAGGATTGGACTATAGGCCTTATATGGAAGGGAAAGAGGAAATAGGACATGCTACCTTGCTCACCTGTGTACAACCCTTTGGGCAATGGAACAAGGTACAACATGGGGCAAGGGAGTACAGGGCCATAAAGACCCTACAGTATACCTATGCCCGCGATTTGAATGGCCCGTGGCTGCTGTTCGATAACATCAATGACCCATACCAATTGTTCAACCTTGTGGGCAATGAGGGCTATACCACCCTTCAGGACGAATTGGAAAAACAGCTATCCCAACGCTTGAAAGAAACCGGAGATGAATTTCTTCCGGGAATGGATTACATAAAAAAGTGGGGCTATCCGGTTGATGAAACTGGTACAGTGCCTTATACTAACTAGCTAATTTCTGGTGGTATGTCATAAACGGTTTAAATTTAAAAAATGCGTGTCACGGGACACGCATTTTTTAATTGAATAATAAAGTAGTACTATCAGATTGGAGTGCAGAAGAGTTGACCAAAATTAATATTCAATATTTATTATTTTACAAGTAAATTACTTGGCATTAACTATGACCTCAATTTGATATGTACGGTTGGCAACTTCAGCAATAGTTATATAATGTTAAATTTCCTATATGAAAATTATAAAGACGCTCTTTTCACTTTTAGCCCTTTTACTAATTCTAGGGTCTTGTAATTCCAAAAAGAAGGTTGAAACTAATATAATTCATGAAAGGCCCAACGTATTGTTTATCGCCGTAGATGACCTTAATGATTGGATTGGGGTTCTTGGAGGTCACCCCCAAGCCAAAACCCCCCATATGGATCGGTTGGCTCAGCGTGGCGTTCTTTTTAGTAATGCGCATTGCCAGGCTCCAGTTTGCAATCCCAGTAGGGCAAGTGTTATGACCTCCTTATATCCCAGTACCTCTGGTATTTACTTTTTAAATCCAGATATTACAGAATCTCCTGTGGCAAGTAAAAATATAGTGATGCCAAAACGGTTTCAGAAGGAGGGTTATAATGTTTTTGCTGCGGGTAAAATCTTCCACAATGGGAAAGGAATCAACGAAACCCATATTCCAAATTATGCAGGGCAATTTGGCGGGTTTGGGCCCATGCCCGAAAAAAAAATAAGTACATATCCGGGCCATCCATTGTGGGACTGGGGGGTCTATCCTGAAAGTGATGAACAAATGCCCGACTATCAAATTGCAAGTTGGGCCGAAAAAAGATTGGCGAAAAAACAAGAACAACCTTTTTGGATGGGCGTTGGTTTCTATCGTCCACACGTGCCTCAATTCGCACCGCAAAAATGGTTTGACTTGTATCCATTGGAATCTCTACAGCTACCTAGCACCAAGACGGAAGATCTGAATGATGTTTCTTCCTACGGTATCGATATCACCCGCTTAAATCATGTGTCGCCAACTTTTGAATGGGTGACCGGGAATAAGGAATGGAAAACTTTGGTACAGTCCTATCTGGCCTGTGTAAGTTTTGTGGATGATCAAGTTGGTCGGGTGATTACTGCACTGGACAATGGGGACTATGGCAAAAACACTTATGTGGTATTATTTAGTGATCATGGTTTCCACCTGGGCGAAAAGGAACGCTTCGCCAAACGGAGCCTATGGGAAGATGGGGCACGAGTACCATTGATAATTATTGGACCCGGTATTCCTAAGGGAAAAGTTATTAATAAGCCAGTTCAATTATTGGATATCTACCCTACGTTGCTTGAATTGACCAATCTTAAACCAGATTCTAAACACGAAGTAAATTCTTTGGTGCCATTATTAATGAATAGGGAAACTGAATGGTCACATTATGCCAGAACTTGTTTTGGACCTGGCAACTACACCATCATATCGGAACGTTATCGTTATATACAATATAATGATGGGTCTGAAGAATTTTATGACCATGAAAAGGACCCACAGGAATGGTACAACTCCATTAGCAATGTGGATTATGCCGATATAATTGCCCAGCACAGATTGCAGGTGCCTCAAGAGCGTTATAAAATTCTAGGGCAGGGATCTACCGGGCATGAATCTTATGAGGCTACCGAAAAAAAGAAAACTCGATTAGATTGAATGACGGATATAATAATTGAAAATATAATTTTTTCGATACTCAATTTATTTTACTGAGCATTATTTATGGTCAATGTTAAACATAAGAATGTGAAAATAGTTAGTAGGAAATACATTAAAATGAATTAATCACCAATTTTATCTCATGTTTACCAGGCTCCAACCTAACCGAACCAAAGGCCGATGCCACTTTCTTCCCGTTGTGCATTAGTTCTTTTCCAGCTGAAGTAGCAATTTCAAATTCGGCAACCATATTGGCAGGAATTTCAACGGTATACAATTGTAATCTAGGGCCTTTGGAGGTGTAGCGGGCCTTTATTGTTCCTTTAATAGTAGGCACTTCGATAGTACTATTCTTTAAATCCCCCAACTGCGGTTTAATGGTAGCAATGCCAAAACCTGGGGTTTTTGGCTGAATCCCCCATAGTCCGCGTGGAATGGCATTAGCCGGTACAGCTCCCCATGCATGGTTCCAATCCAAATTATTTTTATACTTTAAATCCCACGCTTCCAAGGTGATGGTAGATCCTATACGGATCATATTGTACCAACTTCTGTCACTTGTGTCCGTTAACAAATCCAGGGCATAATCTGCCGCGCCCGCATTGTATAGGCCGTCCATCAAATATTGGGAACCATATACACTACAGGCCATTCCCCTCGATTTTACAAATTCAACCACCGATCCAATATGTTCCTCGGGTACCATATTGAATGCCAAAGGCATCATATTGGCATGTAAGGATGCATGGTCTGTTCCAATTCCGTCTATGTAGATGCCCCTCTTAGGGTCGAACATTTTTTCATTGAAGGCCTTCTTCGCTTTTATTGCTCTCAATTTAAAATCCATGGCTTCATCGGTTTTACCCAAAGCCTTCGCGAATTCAGACATGATTTTCATGTTCTGGTAATAAAATGCATTGACAACGGTATTATAATCCTTAAAAACATAACCATCACGTTCGCCTTTGTTCGTAGGATCTCCACCCCAGCCTGCAGAGGGCCAGTCAACAATATCCCTAAAGGTTTCCTTTAGATCTTTTGAAAATCCAAGATTGGCCATCAATTCTGGAGTCATTTTGGTAGAGGTTATTAAGCCGTCTTCATTTGACAGCTCATATAGGGTTTTATACTTTAGTTGGTCGTAGTATTTTTGGATAAGCTCAGTATTGCCTGTGTACATATAGTCGGCATAAAACATAAGTGCTACGTGTTGCTGCCATTCGGTAGGCCATGTAGGGTGTTTCATAAAATATTCAATGGTCTGCCTAGCCATTGCATATTCGCGATCAGTTGTATAATGGCTCAATTGGTTTAAATAGGCGTCGGCTTCATAAGGAATCCGCTCACGGTCCCCATCTACGTATAACCCGTTAAAAGTTGTGGCTTTAATAGAGTATTTACACAAATCCCAAATTTGATTCAAAATATCATCTGTACTCGTGAAACTACTGCTGTCATCTTCCCAGTAACTGTGATACGCTAGTTGCGTGAAATTCTCAGCAGTCAAGGGCTCTTTGGCCCCGTCAACCTCGGCATATCGAAAAGGCAATAGAACCGGAAAACCTTCTGGTAGCGGAAGGGCTTTGCCAGGCAGGGTGTTTCTTTTGTCCGGTTTGATCTGAAGTTGATATTTGGTTTGATTGGGGGTAACTGGGACTTCAATTTCTTGGTACCTGATATGGCTCTTTTTAAAAGGTGTCCTATTGATACCTTTACCTTCTAACTGTTCCCCGATCCTGAAAGTAAGGGTATGAGCGGTTTTGGCATTGTAGGTAAAATCAATGGTTGCGAAGGCCGCTTTCCCAAAATCGACAAAATACGTATCACCTCTTTTTTCGAATAGGACCGGTTTTATTTTATCTATTTGAAAACTGTTAGGTGTTGTAATGGTTGTTTTGGGACTGCCCATAGTGAACGTCTGGGTATTGGAATATCGTGAAAGACGATTGTCCTGGTCCCAAATGCGCACTTTCCAGAAGTAGGTCTCCCCACTTTTCAACTGCGCCCCTCCATGTTCTATTTCTGTTGAGGTGTTGGATCTTATTTGCCCACTATTCCAGACATCACCTATATTATTATTTATTTTTTCTTCGGAAGAAGCTACCAATATTTGATAGGCCGATTGGGAAACTGCGCCATCCGGTACCACCCATCCATATTCCGGTTTGGAATCAATTATCCTAACCCCAGTGGTGTTTCTTATCCATTCAATAATTAAATTGGACGGTCCTTTGGAATAATCATCCGAAAGTTCAACAATAAGCTTGTCCGTTTTTCCCCGGAAAGATTTAAGCTTTTCAGCATAATTTGAATCTTTCGCTAGGTTATTGATTTCTTTTGGGTCATCTTTTAAGTTATATAGCTCTTCAAAAGACTTATCATTTACATAGCGGAAGTATTTCCAATATTTGGTACGTACACCCTCGCTAGGAGGAATGTTTTCAAACTCCCAAAGATGTTCGATCAAAACGGTATCCCGATCAAAGTTTTTCTTGGAATTATCAGCAATTGGCATCAGACTTTTACCTTGCCAAGTTTCGGGTTGTGCAATGCCGGCTAGGTCGAGAATAGTGGAGGGAACATCTATGTTCAATGCCAAGGCATCGCTGTCTTTTTGTTTTTTTAAGCGTGGGTCAAAAACAATCAAGGGTACCCGAACCGAATTATCATATAATAACCATTTTCCGGCAAGCTGACGCTCACCCAAGAAATAACCATTATCTCCCATCAAAATGATGACCGTATTTTTATCAATTCCCTTTTTCTTCAGCTCTTCCCTGATTGTGGCTATTTCACGGTCAATACCCGAAATCATTCGGTAATAGCCTTTTACACTGTGCTGGTATTTTTCTGGAGTGTCATAACGCCAGGTCCAGCGCAATCTGTTAAAGCCATCCCGTACAAATTTTGGCTGTGCTTCAAAGTATTTTTCTTCCCCCAGGTCGGGTTCTGGAATATCTATGTTCTGAAGCAACCCATCAGACTCCTGTTGCCAGAAGTATTGGTCTTTAGCAGAGTCTTGGGCATGGGGCGCACTAAAGCTCAACGAGAGGCAAAATGGAGTATTGATATTGGCATCCGCAATAAAATCTATAGCCTGTTGACCCGTATATCGGGTGAGGTGTACCGTATCTTTGTCTAGGGTCTTATAATAATATCCCCTCCTATCATTATATCCATTCCGATCATAGGACTCATAAGTATCAAACTGTTTTTCTAGATCATCATACCGAACACCGTATTTACCATAAAAGCCGGTATAGTAACCGTTTTTTTTCAAGATGGATGGATAGGAGTCGGCCATATAGGAATCTCGAATATTTCCCGTCTGGAAATTGAAGTTATGGGTGCGTTCGTATAGCCCGGTCAATATGCTCGCCCTACTAGCCGCACAGATTGGAGTGGTAACCATGGCATTTTTAAAATAGGTGCCTTCTTGGGCCAATTTGTCCATTTCTGGGGTGGAAATGAGTTTGTTGCCAGCATAACCCAAGGCATCAAAACGTTGGTCATCCGTTAAAATAAAGATGATGTTGGGTTTTGTAATTTGCTGTTCTTGTGTTGTTTTTTGTGCTTTTAGAGGAATGGCGCAAACAATAAAGAGTAATACAACAATAATTTTTATTTTCATCTATTGGTGATTTTTGTTTTTAATTGGCAGATGTAATTTGCCTATCATTAGTGGTCCATAAATTAAGAATTGTCAACATCAATTTCAAAATTAAGTTGTTTTCCATGGGACTGGAAGTTATACTTTTATTTATAAAAACAAAGTATTATTGGGATTGAAATAGACTTGATCAAATTTAAGCTTTATATGATCATAACCTGTCCTGTGCTGTCCTGTCATTAAATATACTTTTATTATATACTTGGAGTGGGGGAGTTGACATGCTTTGGGCAATAAAAAAAGGGATGAAAATTTTAATTTTCATCCCTTTTCCTATAGGAAATTTTTCAAGTTATAACAGAAGCCAAGAATTAAAGGTTGGGCTCTAATCTTCTTGAAAAGAAGCTATTGATATCATTATAAATTCTTCAACCTTATATTTCTATATTCAACCTTCATAGGGGGGCCAACATGTACCTGAACCCCCAAATACCCTGCGGATGTCTTGTTAACGTTGTCATCATCGATTACCTCGCTCATTAGAACGCCATTGATGTAATGCTGTAATTTGTTTCCTTTAATGATAAGGTGGGCTTCGTTCCAATCTTCACTCTTGATCTTTGTTTTTAATTCATCCGAGTCTCCAAGTGATTCCAAAATCTCCCTACTCTGCCAGGCATTCTTTGCTACATTGGCTCTTAAGTATCCTGGAGTATCAGGATTTGCCTGAGACGTTATTCTGGCCTTTTCACCTCTATAGGCCAAAGTAGTACGCTTTTTCTCTTCATAGTTCTGCCCGGTATACCTTATTTTTCCATCAATATCGGCTTGATAACCGCGTAACGCAAAAGGAATGGTATCTACTTTTTCACTGCGATAGTTTATACCACTGTTACCGGCTTCCGCAATACGGAATTCGAGTTTCAGTTCAAAATCTGCAGGTTGTCCTCCTTGATAAATAATAAAGGTATTGTTCTTCAATAAAGTAGTGGGGGTTACCTCACCCACAAGATTTCCGTTCTCCACCCTCCAATAGTTGGGGTCTCCTTCCCAGTTATCAAGTGTCTTGCCATCAAAGATTTGTACGAATCCGTCCTTTTCCGTTGTGGTCTCTGTCACTTCCTGGTTTGGTTTATCTTCTTTTTTTTCCTTGCAGGATTGTAAACCAATAATTGCTATCAGTACTAATAATAAGGGCTTAAACGTTCTTTTCAAATTCATTGTTTATTGTTTAATAGGTTCGTTGTAATAAATGTATAGGCCATCCTTTCCGGCCACTATAATATCTTTGTTTCCATTTTTTTTCAAATCAGTAACACTAAAAAAGACTCCGGTTCCTTTTCCCTGACCATATGGACCATAATCAATAACTTGCTTACTGAAACTCTCCCCGTTCCACCTGAAATAATAGAGTCCAAGATCATCGTAACCCCCGGGATCTTTTCCATTATGGGCACGGTAACGCTTACCTGTTACGAGTTCGTTTTCCCCGTCCTGATCAATATCGGTCCATTCCATACTATGGTATTGGGAATTATAGGGGTCAATGGCGTGTTTTATCCATTGGGATTTCTGTTTCTTGGTAGCAATTTTTTGTTCATACCAAAATAAACCGTAATCATGGCCTTGACCAACAATAAGATCTGAAAGTCCATCCTTATTTACATCGGTTACAATTATTGGTACGCATGCCGTGCCCAATTCAAAATCCTGATGAAGTTTCCATTTACCCGCATAGGGATCGTTAGGGGCTTCGAGCCAACCCTTTGGTGTAATAATGTCGTCCAATCCGTCACCATTTATATCACCAAAGCCCAACCCATGTCCTTGTGCACCAGAAATGGCGTGCTTAATGAACTTTCCTGCACCTTTTTTGTTTTTATCCAATTGCAATCTATAAATCACCAAAGAATCATTGGGAGTATTGGGGATTATTTCGATAGTGCCATCGCCATCCAAATCCCAAGAACGGGTGCTTTCAATGTTTCCTGCTTCAGCTATTAAATGTTCCTGCCATTCACCGCCATCACCAGGATTTTGCTTCCATATCAATTGTTTTCCAAACCAGCCGCCGGTAATAAAATCCATATTTCCATCCCCGTTAACGTCTAAAGGAATGGTGGAAAAATCATCATAATATTCGCCGTATCGTTTTGCTGAACCTATATAGTAACGGGTTTGAAATTCTGGTCCCTTATACCAATATGCCCCGGAGACCAGGTCGAGTACGTTGTCGTTGTCTACATCGAACACCCCTACCGTTTCATAGCTTTCGGAAGCAATCTGTTGTTTGGTGAACTTTAAAGGTTTCGATTGTGCAATTATAAAAGAACCCATCAATAAAAAGACAGCGTTTATAAAAAGCGCTGCACCGCCTATGTTAATTACACTTAACATAAACGGTGCAGGTTTTTTTAACCTGAATAGGTCAATTCCTTTAATTGTTTTCGCCATTCTTAATTATTGGCTTCCTTTTCTGAATAAATAGGATTTTCTGGATTTCCTCCAGCTACCAAATAGGCCAATAGGTCTTTCACTTCTTCTTCATTTAGTCTATTGATGGTTCCCGGGGGCATCCAAGAAATGCTGGACAGCTTAGTGTCCACCACTTGATCCTTAGGGATCTCACGGGTTTGATCGGGTGCATAGGGGTTTTGCGAGACAATATAATTTTGCTCGGTCTCGTTCATCAATCGTCCAGCGATTGATTTTCCGTCCTTCAGGGTGTACACCGTGGTATTATATTGGTCCGAAATTACATCGTTCGGTTCAATAATGGCCTTGAGTATATCCTGGGGTGAAAAACGGGTCCCCAATTGCGTAAGGTCCGGCCCAATATTCTCTCCTTCACCTCGCATGGAATGACATGTGATGCAAGTTGTAGCTGCAAACATGCTTTTACCGTACTCGAAATCCCTGCCTTTAAAGCCATCGGCCAATAATGGTTCTATTTCCTCCACTTTCCAATTGTGACGTGGACCTTTGGGCTGTACGGTGGAAACGGCCAAATCGGTGCCTGAGCTTGACAACAGTTCGGCGCCCGACATTTTATCGTAAAACTCAAATTTATCCTTGGGTACATGGGTCAGCGCTTTTTTCCTGGCCTTGTCTATGAAACCGATATAGCTTCTTCCTGCCTTGAAGGAAAAGGCCTTGTTGAACCACTTGAAATACTTTTTACGCAGTTCAGGAGTCCATCCCTTATCAACATCCTCCAGTACCATCCCGTAATAGGTATGCTGGGCGGGAGGCATATTTTTCAAAGTAAGGGCTATATCCATTCCATATTGTGGATTTCTTAAAATAAGATCCGAAGCCTCTGTGGCCGTATTGGCCATGACATCCGAATTTTCCCCTGCTTTCGACTCTAATAGTGCCAATGTTTTGCTTGCCACGGTTGGGTCATCCAAGTAAGCAAGTGTTTTGCTCAGCATTTGGTTCAAGACATCTGTAGTTGCCGGATATTGCGGCGAAAGGTAATCGATGACCTTGTTCTTAACGGATTTCCCCGGTACCCCAAATCGGGACAAAGTTAGCTCAAATGCGCGTAACTGGTCCACTTGTTGTTGGGGTGTAAGCTTGGAGTAATCTACTTCCAAAAGGGCATTTAGCATCTGGTTTTGCTGTGATTTTTTGCCATGTCTGGCAAGGGCTATAATTCCCTGTGCCATGGTAACCGGATCCTTTTCGGAAAGCACTTTGCCCTGCCATTCCTTGACTGGCTGATGCTCCACCGCAATACGTGCCGCATATTGGATAAACCGGTCCGTGTTGTTCAGATACGGCCATGCAAAGTCGATTGCGCCGCTCTTTGGACCTGTATGATATTCTTCCAATTGTCTTCTAATCTTGTTCTCTTCGGTAAGTTCGGATGCCTTGTTGGCAGCTGTTACAGCTTCGTTTCCGGTATAGTGTACCCGGTAAAGATCGGAATCCAATCTACGCCCTCCGGTCATGAAATACATGGCGCCATCAGGACCTATAACCCCATCCGTCAAAGGAAGTGGGATCCCGGATAAAAATTCCTCCCTCTCCCCGTTATAGGAAGATCCATTGGCCTTTAGGTGAATGGCATAAATGATACCAAAACTCCAATCGAAGGCATAAATGCTCTTTTGATATTTTTCTGGAAATTTCGCCCCTCTTCCGTAAACTACATTGGTAGGAGATCCCTGTCCAATATTTACGATGGCAGGAAGGTTGTCTGGATATGCCGGTGACCATTTTCCATTGCCCGTTCTCCAACCAAATTCGCTACCACTGGTAACATGGCAGATACGGGTAGGACGGTACCAAGACATACCCAAATCATATTCCATATCGGAATCGTATACAAACATGTCCCCTTCATCGTTAAAATCCAGATCAAATGGATTTCGAAAACCGGCACTTATCAATTCCCAGGTTTTTCCTTCTGGATCAATTTTAGCAATCCAACCCCCAGGGGCTCCGCGGTCATTGGCATGACCACGGGGATCTTTGATCTGAGGAAACAAGTTGTCGTCTTGCCAAACCATGGGCAAACGATAAGCATCCATTTCTGGAAGATCGGTATGATTTCCTGCTATAACGTAAAGAGACTCACCGTCAGGACTTAAAACAATACTATGTGGGCCGTGCTCACCTGCACCGTTCAATGCTTTTAACTGGGTAATCTTATCATATTGGTCATCGTTATCCGTATCCTGCAAACGATAGAGCCCACTGCTCTTCTCGAATTCATTATTACCGCGATGGTTCACCATTACATATAGACTATTAAAAGCGTAGAGCAATCCCTGGGCATAACCCATTTGAATTATGGAGTCGGCCACGGCCTCCCCTGTCTGTATCCTGAGTTTTTCAATCTTAGGCGTCAATACGTCAGAACCTATGGCAGGAAGCTCCAGGCGATATAAGGCACCGTGTTGATCTGCAGTAATCAGTCGGTCTTTGTGGTCGAAGGCCATGGCAACCCATGAGCCCTGATCGTTATCGGCCGGACTGTACAGGTGTTCCGCCTCAAAGCCGGGCTGTAATTTAAGCTTTGCCAATTTTGGAGGAAGCTCCTGGCCACTTGCGGTTTCCATTTTCTCGGTATTCTCACAGGAAACGGACAAAAGCATTGAAAAAATAAGTACGGCAATTAGTCTGGTCATTATCTTTTAGTTTTTAATTATGTGTCTAATATAATTATTAATTAATTGGTGATTTCATTAAAATTTAGGAATAATCAAAGTGAATTACCAAAGATATAGGAGCCGTTGGATTTAACTGTCCTGTGCTGTACTGCATTTTCCTGATAATTTTTTTTGATCTGATAATTTTCATATTTGTAGGTTATATTTAATACAGAATGGATTGAATTTTTATTGATAATGCTGGTGTTGTACAAAAAGGGGGGTGACCAGTCTTTTGATATATTGAACGGGGGCCTAATGGTATTTATCCCAAATGTTTTTATAACACCCAAAGATGAGTAAAAGGACATTATAACAATGGTTTTTGTGTTTGGAAAAGCATATTTAACTAGTGGGTTTTGAGCTTAAATGTTCGTTGCCTAGGTTGTTGTGCTGTTGGAAAATCGAGAGGGATGGCTTGCGTTACCTTACCCGATGCCGCCCATTCCGTTCCCCGCAAAAAGGAAACAATAAACCCAACATTTTCAAAAGAATCGGTATCGTGGCCCAAAGCGCTATGAAATATACGTCCCTTGCCATATTCAATGGTCATGAGCACAGGTTCTTGACGGTCCGTAGGGGCATTTTCACTTAAATCCTTACCCGTGGCCAATACCGTCATATTTTCGGCAGTGCCACGTAATTTGGCATAACATTCATCAACACCGGTCATCCACACCTTGGGCATACCCTTGGTTATTGGATGATCTATGTGTTGAACGGTAGCTGGAAAATGGTGTCGGTCTCCGTGGGCACCTGCAGTTCCCTCGCTTGTGTCTATCACCTTATTGCCCACGTTGTCATAA
Source organism: Arenibacter sp. F26102 (assembly GCF_023015865.1). Lineage (GTDB taxonomy): Bacteria > Bacteroidota > Bacteroidia > Flavobacteriales > Flavobacteriaceae > Arenibacter. The sequence goes on from NZ_JALKBC010000002.1 coordinate 12,093, forward strand.
TAAACATAAGGACCATCCTTTTCGGTCCTATCTCCCCACCCCCCTAAGCCAATCATTTGATTATAGGCCTCCCATTCAGGAAAAGAGTTGTTGGCGGCATGGATACTTACAAATCCGCCTCCATTTTGTATATAGGCTTTGAACGATTTTCGGGTTTCCATGGGCCATGGAGCTGCCTTCCATCCAAAGTTGGATATAACCACATCATATTTTTCAAAAGTAGGACTAAATGCCGGGTCTGTTTTAGGTTGTTCCAATATTTTACTTTTCCCAGTTTTTGCGAGGGGTAAATAATCCACTTCCCGTTCTGCCTTCTAAAGGTACTCGGTACGTTGGATATTAACCTCAAAAAGACCAGTTTCTTCAAGATATTGCTTCATCATAATGGTAGATCTGGGCCAAACAAGATGATTGTTTTGCCCGTCAACGATGAGAACTTTCATTTTACTTTGTGCAGTAATTGATAGTGATAAAATAAGTAGGAGGTAAGTGAGATTTAATTTCATGAATTTATTAATAAATTAAGGTTATTAGACAATGTTTGCTCAACGATCCTTAGAGTTTTCAATAATGTACAACAATATTATATAATATCGTTTGCGGTGTTCGAAGTAACACTGTTGCCTTCCCTCAATAAGAACTATTTGTTATTACGATATCATCAATAATTGGATCCACTTCAACAAGGCTGGGCTTGTTGAGATTTTTCTTTACATATTACTGGCGAGAACTCGGCTGTTTATAATGGGTAAATAAATCATAGAATGGCTCTTTCCTGACCTCATTGAACGGATTGTAATCAGGATTAACCGATGGCCAGTACCTTTCGTCGATATTGATTTTTAGCCAGTTCATTAACTTTTTGAACAAGGCCTCTCGCAAATCCGTTTTTTCGGAAGCCATATCATTTTTTTCAAAGGGGTCTTCCTTAATATTGTACAGGTGAAATCGTCCATACCAATCGAATATTAATTTATAATCTCCGTCCCGAATTGCAGAATGTGGTGTTAGGGCATATGGCTCGTAAGGACTATTGTAAATTACATTAAAAGGGTAGTGCCAATAGTGAGTTTCCTTGCTATACGCCTTCTTACTGTTTTCGGGGTCTGAAAGTAGGGGCAGGACACTTTCCCCATCAAGCTTGTTGGTCTTGGCAATAGTTTTTGCATCATAACCCGTAGCTTCCAAAATTGTGGGATAAATATCGGTGCAATCTACGGGTACGTCTACCCATTGCCCTTCTTTGATCTTTCCTTTCCATCGAAAGACAAGGGGTACGCGGATTCCACCTTCGGTTACGCAGGCCTTTCCTCCTAAAAAAGGGCTATTGTCCGTGCCTTCTCCATTTGGGGTGATTTTAGAATCGATCCCTCCGTTATCAGACATGAATACCACTAGAGTATTTTCGTCCAGGCCGGTTTCTTGAAGTTTTTTTAGAATTTCTCCTACTGATCTATCCAAACTTTTTATCATGGAACCGTAGACCGGATCTTTATGTCCGTTCCATCCTTTGGCAGGCTTGTTCTCAAAATAAGCAACTTCATTTTCTTTTCCCTGATAGGGGGAGTGGATAGCAAAATGTGAAAAATAAAGGAAAAAAGGCTGCTCTTTAAGTTTTGATCTTTTGTCTATGTAATTTAGGGCCTGTACCGTCAAGTCGTCCGTTAGGTAATCCTCATTGGTCTCCTGACCGGAATCGCCTATTTCCGAATATTCCTGTGGCATTTTTGGAAAGCGGGTCTTTTCTTTATTATCCCAGCTTTTTTTCCAATCATAATATACCGAGCCACCAGCGTCGAACCAGGCCAAGGGTTCAAACCCTTGGTCCGCAGGCTGGTATCCCTGGGCGCCGAAACCACCTATGTGCCATTTGCCAATAAAGGCAGAGTGATAGTCCTTTAATGCCTCGGCTATTGAAAGTTCGTCCTTACCTTTATCATAAGAATTTCCGGTAGGTACTGCGGAATTGGAGGTGCCATTGTTCAATGCCTGCTCTATCAAAATATTATCTTTATGTTCCAATACATCATGGACATAATATCCGTCAGGGACCGGTGAATTTTGATTGTAATAGGTTTCACGCGGGGGCATGGCGGTTGTAAAACCAAGTCTACCTGAATATTTTCCCGTCATGATACTTGCCCGGGTCGGAGAACATAACTGGTTGGCATAGGCCTGCGAGAAGGCAGTGCCTTCATGGACCAATCGGTCAATATTTGGCGTTTCGTAGAACATTTCAGAAGCCTCGACCCCAGTAAACTTATGCGCGTAAGCCTGACAGTCCATAATGCCGTAATCATCAGCTAATATTAAAATTATGTTAGGACGATTGGGTGGGGTCTGAGATTTGACTTTTCCTTCATTATTAAATTTGCATCCAAGGAATAAAAAAACCAAGAGAATTAGAATACCTTTTTTAATGATTGACATTTATAGCTTATGGAGTTAAATGGTTTTTAAATAACAATGAAATGAATTCAAGATTTTTTGGTTACAGTACCATTGAGTGTATCTTCAATACCTGGGTGGTGACCAAATTCTTCTTTTCTTGATTCGTCGAAATTTGGATTCATTATGGGCATGGCGGCATCGACATTCTTACGCCAGTTTTGTAGTAGACTAAATAGTTCGTTCGCTTTTTCAGTTTGGAATGACGCTATATTTTTCAATTCGCCAATGTCAGTTTTCAGATTATAAAGTTCTAAATGGTCATCGTCTAAAAAATGAATTAACTTATAATTACCTTTGCGAATGGCACTTGCAGGAACCCCATGATGATAGACAGGGTAATGCCAAAAAATGGCGCGTTCGGTATCGGGTTGTTCACCCAATAACTCAGGAACAATACTTTTACCATCAATCATTTGAGTCTCAGAAAATGTACCCTTGGCCATATCTACAAAGGTGGGAAAGAGATCGATACTGCTTATTATAGATTCAGAGATAGTGCCAGGCTTTGTTTTACCCGGCCATTTTACAATAAATGGTTCTCGAATACCACCTTCAAATAAGGTACCCTTTTCAGCACGCAAAGGCTTGTTCGATGATGCAATATATTGCAAACTATCACTTTTATAATAATGCAATTTATCTTTTGCCAATAAAGGTTTTTTGTCGTAACGACTGACCAATCCACCATTGTCTGAGAAGAAAACAATGATGGTGTCATCCTCTAAATTTAGTTTTTTCAAATTTGTCATAATACGACCTACACTGGAATCAATATTCTCAATCATAGCCGCATAAACGGCGTTGGATGGATAGTTTGAAGCCTTAGGCTTTTTAACATATTTATCGATTAATTCATTCTGTGCGTCTAATTGAACATGAACATCATAATGAGCTAAGAAAAGAAAGAACGGTTTTTTTTGGTTTTTTTCAATAAAATCAAGACCCAAATCGGTTATTGCCTCTGATAGCGACTTGTCTTTTGGAAAATCTGTTTTAGGATACATTTCATCATTAAAATTGAAAAAGCTGCCTCCTCGTTGAACTACACTTGTGTCGTATCCTTGATTCTTAGGATAATGTTTTTCGGTATGGCCCAAATGCCATTTACCAAAATAACCCGTGGCGTAGCCTGATCTTTTCATAGCCTCTCCTATGGTCTCATATGACAAAGGAAGGAATTGCGTTTTGTTAGTGGGTACCTTTAATTTTTCGTAAGGTAGCCAATGGCCTGGTATAAAATCATTTATTCCTATGCGGGCAGGATACTGCCCAGTTTGAATACTGGCCCGTGTAGGCGAACACACCGGATTGGCCGCGTAGGCATTTGTAAACTGCATGCCTTGGCTGGCCAATGTTTCAATATTAGGTGCCTCGTTAAATTCATTCCCATAATTAGGTAAATCTGCCCAACCAAGATCATCTGCCAAAATGAATATGATATTCGGTTGTTTCGTTGGTTCAGTCGTTTCATTTTTGGAATCAGATTTACAACTTGTAAAAGTTGTAACGACCAGAAAAAATATTAAAAGGCGTCTCATACTATAAAATTGTTTTATTCTGAATAATAATAATTAGCCCTTCTGTTAGGGGCATTGTCGCCGGCTTCAAAAAGGTCCTGTATATTTTCTAATTTGGATGGGTTATCAACCCAATGAAAGTTTAAATTAAGCGTGCTATTCAGCATCCATAAACTTTTAGGTACTGCTAACATCAATTGATTTCCTTCATACTTATAAGGTATTTCGGAAATCGTTTTCCATCCTTTTTTTGGATGGAATTTCTTGAAGGTGGTTTGTCCATTCTCGATTATATCGTGGTTAATCAAATAATCGTAACCTTCCCAACCCGTTGTTTTGTTTTGATCAGAATCTATAAACAATAACATCCAATTTTTGTTTTCAGGACTTGAAATATCATCCTTAGTTTTTACATAAAAGTAAACCTGATTGTCATCTCTTGCCACTTTTGATATTAGTATATCATTTCTTCCATTGTTTTTTATATATGGGCCAGCACTACCTTGTTTTTGGCTACTTCTATGTGCAATATCTCCTACATTATCAGAATACGTCGGGGTTACCGTAAACCATTGGTCAAAGCTACCCGAGATATCTATGGTTTTTTTTAATCCTGATTTCATCGGCTTTTCAATTCCCTTAAACTTACGAACATTTGCCATTAGTTGATAGTAGTAATTGTCAGTATGGCCACCTTTCATGGGCTCAATATCACGGCTGTATTCTTGATTGTACTGATCAATAAAATAGACATCGCCTTCTTTGAGTTCTCTTCCTACCTTTCCTAAATGGGCACCCGGATAAAAACTCCATTTTTGAAGTTCCTTGCTGATATCCTTTCCCATTTGCATCCTTCCCGCCGACCACTCGTTCCATCCGGTTACAAAAACAAATTCTGGATCAACCTCAAGTGCCCTATCCCATTGTTCCTGAAAAAAGAGGCCTTTATCTGTATCGGGAGTTATATCAAATTTATTTGTTTCAGGTTGATGGAAATTACGAAAACTCCGACCGATATTTGATAGCGGGTGTTGTGCTACGGCCACGGGTATCATTTCTTTTTCTTTGGGATTTTCATGCCATGCAACAGCCTGTGGAAAATGGTCTACCCAAGGCCACTCATCCTTACCTTCTTGGTCGTACCAAGGTAACGATGTCCATGCCCAGCTTTGCTTTAGATTAAAAAAAGATTCAATTTCTTCTGAGAATTTCATATCATTTATCTTATTACGTTCTGGTATTTCGTGCTGGCCATATAGTAATAAGGGTTTTCCTTTCCATTGAAACCATAGATTTTGGTATAATCCCTTGGAGTAAAATTCCTCCCATAATTTGTTCACGGATATTTCACTTCCTAAAAAAGAAATATACGGAGTCACTTCCCCATCATTTCTCATTTTTGAGAATACTTCACAAATCTTTAAATACGTATCTGGAAAAGTCTTGTTGTTCGTTACATCTAAAATAATGACGTCTACCCCGGCGTCAGCCAATTGATAGGCATGTTTTCGAATGGCCCATTTTTCGTTGTTCAAATAATAGCCTATTTCCGGTTCGCCCCAGTAATGCGTTCCAGTGCCCCATTGTGGATTCTTCGGATTCTTTTCTACGATTTCCGTTACGTTGAAAGGACCGGAACTATTGGGGTCATTGTGTGTTAAGAAATAGAACATACCCACATATCGGTTATCTTTTGGAGGGCCGACTTCGGCATAGTCAGGAAGGCTTCTGCCTAAAGCATCTGAGGCCTGCCAGTTTTGATTAGGGATATTCTTTGACGACACTACTATTTTTTTACCGATTTTAGTTTTATGACGAATCTCGTCCCAACTGTCGATCCCAATCATCGCTTTGTATTGGTCGTACACCTCAATTTCTTTGTCCGTACCAAAGGCTTGGTACACATACCAGACCGGTTTGATACCTGTCGGGTCTTCTTCGTCATCCGGAAATCTTCTTAGACCGATACGTAACCCTCCCTCGTTACGGTTGTCTTGCCAGTTGTGGTATTGAAAGCCATCTATACCGTCTAGATATTTTATTTTTTTCATGGCATAAGCCATACCGGCCGCTTGTTCCTTTAAATCTTGTTGGCTATAAGTAGGTGAGTTGGTACCGTTTTCGGAAAGATAAACAATGCGTTTAGTCTTCCCTTTGTACAATACTTCTGGTTGTTTTACCCAAGCGTCCAAAACCTCTGTATTCTTGAAGGTGATTAACTGGGTGTCAAAATCGAAGCTTACTTTATTGTCTAGCCAAGTCTTGGGTTCCCTCAAAGACTCTGGGTAGGGGTGATGGGCTATAGCCCATTCAAAATCTCCTTCTGCCCTTGAAAATTGTAGCAACTGTTCCAAAAGTTCTTTGGATAGATAGAATTTTGGATTGGAAGTCCAGTTCCAATAATGTGTAAGTGAGATAAATACCTTGGAATTAGGATTGTACTTTCTAGCGATGTTATGTGACATCCGCATCGATTTATGGTATAGATCCATAAAAACCAATGCCGTTTTGTCTCCGGCATTTGTCCACACCCATCCCGCATCGACTTCATTGTGGATGATCCAATGATGTATTCGACCGTATTTTTTATCTGGGCGACTATAGCGTTCTGCCAAGAAATCAAGAACTGCTGCGTAATATTGGACTCCTTCTGGAGAAGTGAGATTAGGCATGCTGTAAATTCCTGCTGGGTCACAATCAGGGTGCTGTAATATGCGCCCAATTTCAGGGTCTTTCGCTTTTGAGGCCTTGTCAACCAAAAGAATGGCTGAGACTTCTATATCACGCTCAACAGTTGTCAACAGGGTTTTGTCATATTTCGCTATTTGTTCTTTATCTACATAATAAGTCTTGCCCATATACTCAAAAGGTATGTTTTGGGGCGAAGGACCTGACCTAAAAAAATGAGTGACCCATATATTTACTGTGGCACTCGTAATTCCTAAATCATCGAGATCGGAAACTGGCGCATCCCGATTGGCATTGTAGCCGCCCAATCCTTTTTTGGTCGAAGGTTTTACAAATGGATAGTTGTATTTTGGAACAATGGAGTCGGCATAGCGAGCATGAGACACGGGAGTAAAGCTATTTCCATCTTTTTTAACAATCATCCATTTCGATAATACCCGGTCTTGTTTAAAACCATGGCGATTTACGAATCGATCTATTGTTACTTTAAAGTTATTTCCATCGAATTTCAACGGGGCCAAGAATTCAAATTTAGTAAGTTCAGTAGCATTCTCATATGGACTTACCTCTGAAATAAACAGATTTTCGTTCTCTCTAATTTTCCCCTCAACATTTACATGATTTTCGGTTACTAAGACCTGTGAAACTTCATTTTGAAATTCCTTATCCAAATAAGATATCAAGTTGGTCTCAAGAATAGCTTCTTCCTTTTTTTGTAATTCCTTCTTGGCTTTCAATTCGGCTTCACGGGCTGTTTGTGGTCGTAGAACCAAATTTTTTGTTTGAATTTTTAATGCGGGGGCGGCGCCAAAACTCAAACGGAGAAAATCTCCCTTCTTGCCCCAATTTGTAAGCTCTTCTGTCAAGTCTACCTTAAATTCTACCCAGCCTTCTGTAGAACCCACATCTCTTATAATCTTAGCTTTCACTCCCACTTTAATAGGGTAAAATTGTATCTCTATAAAATCTACTCCGGTCGGACAGAAATATTCGAATGCCAACCGATTATTTTCAACAGCCACTTCAGACTTTAATGGAGCTGTAAATACATATGGGTTTTTTCCAGTTGTTTCTATATCATAAACACCTTCATCTAAAACTTGAAGTTCAAGGTCATTATAGCCATTCTTCTCTAGTGCTAAAGACACTTTTGAATTCTGGGCAAAGACAACAAAGGGAATAGCAAAAAAAAGCCAAATGTATTTTTTCATTATAAAACATGTATTATTTGTTTTTAAAACTACTCCTTACTTTTTTTTAAACCATCCTGTTCTATCCTGTCAGACAGGATAGAACAGGATGGTTTCTTTTAAAAAGCCGAATACATTTATCTATCATTTGAAATAATACAAATTAGAAAAACTTTAATAATGAAACCACTATTAATTGTTGCCGCTTTACTTTGTTTTTCATTTTCATTTGGTCAGAAACGTCCAAATATTATAGTAATTTATACCGATGACCAGGGCTACGCAGATATTGGTGCATATGGTCAGGTAGATGATATTAAGACTCCGAATATTGACCTTTTGGCTAAAAATGGGGTTCGCTTGACTTCAGGTTATGTTACAGCTCCGCAATGTATTCCCTCTAGGGCTGGTTTGTTGACTGGAAGGTATCAGCAACGTTTCGGGCTAGATCACAACGGTTTGATTCCTTTACCATTAGAAGAGGTCTTGATTTCACAACGTATGCGATCTGCGGGGTACGTGACGGGAATGACAGGTAAATGGCACTTGGATCCCAATCATCAATCTGTAAAATGGATAGCAGAAAACTTACCAGAAATAAAAGATAAGAAAGACTATGTACCCACTGATATTCCCTTTGCAAAAAAGATTCCATATATGAGTTCCAATAGAGGTTTTGATTTGACATTTCAGGGCTATATAAATGATTATTGGGCAACGTATTCACTGGATGGAAAAGATTTTGAAGCACAATGGATAAAACAAGAAGGATATAGATTGGAAATACAAACGGAAGCAACCGTGGAATTTATTGAAAAAAACAGTAGTAAACCGTTCTTTTTTTATCTCTCTTATTTTGCGCCCCACGTACCATTGGAAGCTACCAAAAAGTATTTAGATCGATTCCCGGGGGACATGCCAGAGCGTAGGCGACACTGTTTAGCAATGATGTCTGCTATTGATGATGGAGTTGGAAAAATAAAAGAAACTTTACAAAAAAATGGTATTGAGGATAACACAATAATCTTTTTTATTAGCGATAATGGAGCCCCTTTAAAAATAACTATGGAAGATTTACCCATAACCTTTCAAGGCGGTGCTTGGGATGGATCTTTAAATACACCCTGGGTAGGTGAAAAGGGTATGCTTTCCGAGGGAGGTATCCGAGTGCCTTTTATCATGAATTGGCCAGCTGGTTTACCTAAGGGAAAGGTGTATGATAATCCGGTCATTTCATTGGATGTTGCAGCTACTTGCATAGCATTAGCAGGATTACCTTCTATTCCGGCGCTGGATGGCACCAACCTAATTCCATTTCTGAACGACGAAAAAAAGGGAGAACCACATGAAGCTATTTTTTGGCGTTTTTGGGGTCAACATGCTATACGAATGGGCGATTTCAAATTTCTAAAAACAGGTGATGTGGAGTATTTGTTCAACGTTTCAACACCAGAACACGAAAACAAAAACCTTATTGAAGTATATCCCAAAAAAGCAGAAACCATGAAAAAACGTTTATTAACTTGGTTAGGGGAGCTTAAAAATCCTTCAACTCAATTTGGTGAAATTGGCAATGAGAATAGGTGGTACGACTATTATTTTAAAAATAACTAAGAAAATGAATAAATCAAATCTAAACTCAAAACCAGTGTAAACTAAATCCTCCAAAAATCCTTATCTCCAAGTTAATGGGAATTTAGTGATTATTGTTGGAATTTTTATAAAATATAAGTTAATGAAATACTTTACAATTAATTCTTTTTTGTCGAAAGGCACCTTGTTAACAAAAAATATTTGAACACATTGAGTCTAACAATAAAATCCATGATGGAAGATTATTTGGCTTGTCGTGCCGAGTATCCTGATATGTCCAAAACTTGGACCAAAGCCTTTAATTTCCCAAGTACTGATTCAATATGAAATCCAGAAATAGTTTAAAATACAACTGGCCTTTTTACAAAGTGATAATAATAATCTCTTTAGTTCTTTCAGGTTGTAACCCCGAACCTAAGGTCTTTTTTGCCAATGAAGATTGGGCGGCTCCCGGAGGAAATCAAGGCCAAACAAAGTATTCGACTCTGGACCAAATTAATAAACATAATGTAGGGGGGCTCGAGGAAGCATGGACTTTCAATTCCGGAAATATGAAAGGTAACATACAAGTTAATCCACTTGTTGTTTCAGGGGTAATCTATGTAATCAGCCCTACCCAAGATCTTATAGCCATTGAAGGCACTAGCGGAGAAGAAATATGGCGTTTCAATCCAGCAAGGAGTGGTGAAACTTTCGGTGGTGTAAACAGGGGACTCTCTTATTTTAAATCGAATGAATCCCAATGGATATTCTATACCTCCGGACCTTTCTTGAATGCTGTGGATGTTGCAACAGGTAAGGCCGTAAGTACGTTTGGCGATAAAGGCCGCATAAATATCAATGAAGGTTTAATTAAAGAGGCCGCCAAAATGGGTATATCATCGCCTGGGGCCCCTATGATATATAGAGACAAAATTATAGTGGGCGCCATGAGTTGGAGCTCTCCTGCAAATATCAGTGCATTCAATGTGTTTACAGGAAAAAGAGAATGGATCTTCCACACCATACCAAGGCCTGAAAAGTATGGTTATGATACTTGGGGCGACAAGAATTTTTGGAAAGAAGGAGCGGGAGTAAATGTATGGGGCGGAATTAGTGTTGACGAAAGTAATGGCTTGGTGTTTTTTGCAACAGGACAGCCCAAAGATGATTTTTACCGACCAGACAACAAGGGAAAACAATTATTTGGAAATTGTATTGTTGCATTAAATGCCGATACAGGAGAACTCAATTGGCACTACCAAGCCATTCACCACGACCTGTGGGACTTAGATCTGCCCTGTGCTCCCATTCTAACAACCCTTTTGGATAATGGCAAAAAAGTTCCTGGTGTCGTGCAGTTAAGTAAAACTGGAAATGTATTTCTTTTTAACCGGGTAACCGGAAAATTGTTATCCGATGTAGAGGAGCGTGCTGTTCCCCAGAGTCCTCTTTATGCTCAAAAGGCCTTTCCAACCCAGCCCTTTGTGAAATGGCCAGAGCCTATTTCCAAACAGGTGGTAACCGCTGATGAATTGACCAACATTAGCTCAGAAGCAAGATCCTACGCTTCCAAGACGTTTAATAGTGCGGATGCCGGTTGGTTTGTTCCACCATCAGAAAAAGGAATTATATATTATGGGATTCATGGTGGTGCAGAATGGGGAGGTGGGTCCTATAATCCCAAATCCAACACCCTCTTCGTAAATTCAAACGAGTTGGCGTGGCATATTACCATGCAAAATATTAATTCAGACGAAAAAGATAGCACACACAAACACCCGGGAAGAAATTTTTATCTGGAGAGAGGATGTGTTAGTTGCCATGGCACAGACCTAGAAGGTGAAGGGAGTATCCCTTCGTTAGAGAATCTGGACAGGAAATATAGCCAACAGGAAATATCTCAAATTATATCCAAGGGCAAAGGAGCCATGCCTTCTTTTTCTCAAATTCCGGAAGATGAATTACAGTTAATTTCAGCATACTTAATAGATCTCGAAATAGATATGGACGAATCAAAGATAAATGATACTATAAAAGCCCCTTATTACAAAGCCATTGCCTATACCAAATTTTTAGACGAAAAGGGATATCCGGCAACTGCCCCTCCTTGGGGAACTTTAAATGCACTTGATTTAATCACAGGTAAAATTAAATGGAAAGTGCCGTTGGGAGAATACCCGGAACTTACCGAAAAGGGAATTCCAATAACTGGAACCGAAAATTTTGGAGGTAGCATCGCTACTGCCGGGGGGGTTATATTTATTGGCGCGACAAGAGACAGGAAGTTTAGGGCATTTGATCAGGACACTGGGAAAATTTTATGGGAGTATCAATTGCCATATGGAGGCTATTCCACTCCCAGTACCTTTATGGCTAAAGGAAAACAGTATGTCATTATTCCGGCCACAGGAGGTGGGAAGCTTGGCAAACCAACGGGGGATACCTATTTTGCTTTTGCACTGCCCTGACAAATAAATTTTTAATACAGATATAATTACAGTACTAAATGAAAAATTTCACTTTAAAGATTATCAAGACGCTTCTTTTAGTTTTGATTTCAGTAGGCACTATTACTGCCCAAAAGACAAACGGAAAGAAAAAAATTGTTCTTTTGGCGGGTGCAAAAAGCCACCCAGCTGACTTTCATGAATACATAAAAACAGTCCGCCTTATCAAGGTAATGCTCGATAACTCGAATGTTAAAAATTTAGAAACAGAAATTCACTACAATGGATGGCCTGAGAATGAAAGCACCTTAGAAGATGCAGATTTGATATTAAACGTTTCTGATGGATATGATGGTATAGAAGGGACTCCCTTTGCTCCTGTGACATTCCGTACGCCTGAAAGGATGAAACTTATAGAAAGGCTTATGAAAAGGGGATGTGGATTTATCACCATGCATTTCTCGACCTTTATCAGAGATAGGGAAGGCAAACAAGTACTTGATTGGGTGGGAGGCTATTTTGACTGGCAAGGCGATACCGGGGAGAAATATTGGTATTCCTCCATAAAGACTATTTCTGCGGCTATAAAAAGAGAATCTTTGGGCGAACATCCAATTACTAATGGCGTGGAACCATTTTCTTTAAAAGAAGAATTTTATTATAATATAAGGTTTAAAGAAAACGATAAACGGTTAAAGCCCATACTCACTATTTCGGAATTGGAGACTGAACAAGAGAATGGAAAAGTAGTAGCTTGGGCTGTAGAAAGGGAGGATGGTGGTCGTGGGTTTGGCACAACAATGGGGCATTATTATGACAATTGGGAAAACGAGAATTATAGAAAACTTCTCTTGAATGCGATCGTTTGGACTGCTGGAATGAAGGTTCCTAAAAACGGTGTAAAATCAAGATTTTATGATGATAAGGAAGTTACTCAAAATCTTTTTGGAAAATCTCTTAAAGCACTTATTTTTACTGGTAACCATCACCCAGGTCATCACTGGAAGGAAACAACCCCTGTTTTAAAAGAAATATTGGAGAAAGATTCCCAAATGAAAGTTGATATCTCCATTAATATTGAAGATTTAAATCAATATAACATCGAGGATTACGATGTTTTACTTCTGAATTATTGCAACTGGGAAGATCCAAAAGGTATTAGCAATCGATCTAAAGAGGCCTTGGTCAACTATATGAAAAAGGGTGGGGGATTGGTAAGCGTCCATTTTGCGAATGGGGCTTTCCATTATTCTTTGCCAAATGCCAGTGAATCGGATTGGCCAGAATACCGGCAAATTATACCGCGTGTCTGGAATCATGGAGTAAGTAGTCATGATAATTATGGTGAGTTTATCGTTAATATTGTAGATGCCAATAGTGTCATTACAAAAGGTCTTAAGCCATTTAAAACTGTTGATGAACTATACTTCAATCAGGCCGGGGACATTCCAATAACTCCATTGTTAACGGCAACATCAAAAATAACGGGCAAGGATGAACCTTTAGCATGGACACACCAATACCAAAAGGGAAGGGTTTTTCAAATTCTCTTAGGGCATAGTACTGAGTCACTAGAGATTCCAGAAGTTCAGAAAGTAATAAAAAGTGGGGCAGAATGGTCAGCAGGAAAATTAAACACTGAATAATGAACATATCAGATATTCACTAAGTCTCTATTTACAAATAGGTGTTGTTTTAACAAAATCAAGTAATAAATCTCAATCGTTTTCTGGATAATACTTATTGGTGAGTAAAAAAAGATTGACCTTGGATATCGGTAATATTCGGAGATAAATAATAACCTGAGCCCAATTGAGCTAATTATCTACCGTTCCTTTAAAAAAACAATATACTTTTTCGACTATTTTGTGCGACTGGATATATTCTTGATTATAAATATTAATAGATGGAGTTTTATCATCTATTATTAGATTACAATTGGAATATTTTTGATAACAAATTCTACTACCTGCTTATATTTTGAGAATCATGATATCTATTAATTTTTAGGTATACCTCAATATAAGTATTACTGTAAATTTTCAATAAATAATTTCAGCAACTTTATAATCAGGTCACCATAATAAATTGTTCAAATTTAATTATACAGGCCATCTTTGGCACTTATTGTTTCTAAGATCTCAAAAAAGGATACTTATTACAGGACACAGCAGGACGGAAACAGGGCAACACGGGTTTATTTTTGAGATAATAAAACTATGAAGATACTTAAGTTAAAAGGATTATGTAAATAATTTCAAGTATGTTAAACACCATTGCGACGAGATTAAAACGTAATAATTGTGCGACGATTAAATAGAATTATTTCTTGGCATTTTAATATAATTAATTCTGATAGTTGTGAAACTAAAAACATTTTTAACATTTTTAATTTTAACAGCAACAGGTTGCGCTACAGCTCAAACTGCTGAAAATTCAAATGCTTTAAACAGTTCTCGACCAGCAATGAAGGAACTACCAATGCCAACGAAATCAGGAAAGGTGTTTGCACCTGTTGTTGATATCATGCCGCACCTAAGAGGATTTCATGATTATAAAAAGGTACGTGAAGAAATGGTCTTTTTAAAAGAGTTAGGTTTTAAAAGAGTTTATTTTGTACTGGGTCAACCTGGTTATTCATCTTTCTCTGACCCAACTATATCGGTTATGTCACCTGATAAGGGTACGGGAAATCATATGCTAGAATCTATTTTAGCGCTTGGGGATCCGAACTTTGCATATTTATATGAAGCCCAAAGATTAGGTATGGAGGCTTGGGCAATCATAAAACCATATGAATCAGGAACAGGGTTTACAATTCCGCATGACGCCAATGCACCACTTAGCAGAAAGCAGATAGAAACTATTGGCGGGCAGCATATCAATTTTGATAATTTAATAGCGGATAATCCAGAGTTAAGAGTAAAAAGAAAACCCGAACAAGATGCTATTCTAAATAGGCTAAATGAGCCTATAAAAACATTGGAAGTTGCTTTTAGTTTGGATTCTTTCAGACAAAAGGCTTCTTCTAATACATATTTTGAATTTAAGGGATTGAAAGATTCGGAAATTCAAATCCCAGAAATTACGCTTTGGCATAGTCAAGATAATGGTAAATATGTAAAATATGAAGGCGATATTGAAGTAGAATCAAAATTTGAACATCGTCAAGTAGAAGATGCGAATGGTTTTTTAGTATCGGAAAAGCCAAAGCGTTTACTGGTATTAACGGTTAAAAATTTTAGTTTACCTGAAAAACATCCGTATTTGGCAATAACCTTTGATCAGCATAAAGGTTTATATACAATTCCCTATTCTATGATAAAAGCATTTACTCGTTCAGGGGAGATACCACTTACCACAGGTTTACATGTTAGAAGCCCCTTAAGTGAAGCGGAAGGTGCGACATCTCCGAAAAAAAGAGAATGGGGCTTGGAAAATCACACTGCTAAAGGTGAAAAAGCGGCCAAGTTGTTCAAGGATTGGGGCTTTGAATTTGAATTTCAAGGTGCCGGATTTTGGGGTGATGGTTGGGTTAATAGCCCTGTTTATGGAATTGCAAAAGGGAAACGAAAATATATGGGTGGAACCCCATGCGAAGCTTACCCTGAGGTACAAAAATATTGGATAGACCAGGTTGAGCGTGTTGTGAAAATGGGTTTTGATGGTATTGATTTTAGACTCCAAAACCATTCGGGAATGGTCTCCGATTACGTAAACTATGGATACAATGAGCCGATTATAAAACGTTATAAGGAAAAATATGGAGTTGATATTCTAAAGGCAGAAGCAGAGCCATTGAAAATTATGGAAATAAGAGGTGAATATTTCTTGTCGTTTCTTGAAAAGGCAGCAGATGTTCTGCATTCATCGGGTAAAAAAATGCAAGTAAGTTTGCGCCATGCACATGAGGCACCTTTATTGTCCGATGACTTTAATGAATTAGGCTTCTGGGCTATGCCCAAGATATTACTTGATTGGAAAAAGGCCATTGATTTGGCTGATGAGGTAACTATTAAACATTATTATCATGGTGATTACCGACCTTGGATGAGTGATAAAATTAAAACATATGCAAGTCATCAGGGAAAGCATGTATGGGTACATAATTACTTTACCCAAGGGGATGGGGTTAATTATGATTTTTTAAATACTATAGAAGAAGATGAAAGAATAAGTGGCGTCTTATTGTATGAAGTGAATAGAGGACTTTTATATACTGGTTTCCCTGAACAAAAGTGGGGACAAAATGTAGAGAATATTAATAAATTACATAATGTTTTACATAAATTAAACAAGAACTAGGTTAGAAAACTAGGAGATTATTGAATTGTGTCATTGCTAATCCCAATGGAGTTTGATAGAACGAAAATAACTTCCTGTTCATGGAAATGATAAAGTATACATAAACCGACCGATAGTGATATTAACTATGGTAACATATTTTTAGGTGCATTGTAGAAATACACACTTGAACATTAATATATCAATTATGAAAATATCAAAACTGATCATTAGTAATATAGTACTTTTAATCTATTTTCTTTCAGGAGTAGTCTTGGCACAAAGCAACGATTCATTTCTACTACCCCCAGAGGTGATTATGTTACCTGAGAAAACCGGTATTCATTCACCGGCTAAAAGAAAATTCACGGGTATTCCCAGCGTGGCGATAAGCCCCGAAGGGCGTTTGTGGTCCACCTGGTATACCGGCCCTACTCCCCATGAGGATTTAAATAATTATGTTGTACTATCTACCAGTGGTGATAATGGAAATACCTGGCAGGAGGTATTAGTGATAGACCCTGACGGCCCGGGAGAAGTCAGGGCATATGATCCTGAGATATGGATTGATCCCGATGGAAAACTTTGGGTATTTTGGGCACAGGCTGCTGCTCTTGGTAATGGAGCAACGGTTTTGATAGAAGAAGGGACGGCGGCCGGAGTATGGGCTATAAAAGCCGATAATCCAGAATTAGAGGACCCAAGTTGGGGTGCACCGGTCAGAATTACCGATGGTGTAATGATGTGCAAACCATTAAAGTTGTCGACAGGAGAATGGACATTGCCGGTTTCTATTTGGAAAAAGAAGCCAAATAATGCAAGAATGGTAGTCTCCACGGATAAAGGGGTTACCTGGAAGGTCTGGGGAGGTGCATCCGTACCCGATGATGTAAGGTCTTTTGATGAAAATATAATTATCGAAAGAAAGGACGGTTCGCTATGGATGCTTATACGTACAAAATATGGAATTGGCGAGAGTATTTCAAAAGATCGTGGTACTTCATGGTCCCCAGTTGCCCCATCGGCAATATCCCATCCGTCAGCCAGATTTTTTTTAACCAGATTAAAATCAGGGAACCTATTGCTTGTTAAACATGGCCCAATTGATGTGAAAATTGCACGCTCTCATTTAATGGCATTCATTTCAAAGGATGATGGAAAATCTTGGTCAAGCGGTTTGTTAATTGATCAGCGAAACGGTGTTTCCTATCCCGATGGACAGGAAACCGAAGATGGAAAAATATATATTGTTTACGACTACAATAGGACAACAAACCAGAATATTTTTATCACAAGTTTTACTGAAAAAGATATACTATCAAATGATTATGACAAAAGCATAATAAAAATTTATAACAATAGAAAGATAGTAAGTGAGGGTGGAAAAGATTAATAACTGTTTATTTCAATACATACTTATATGGCCTTACTCATATTGGGCATTACCGAATTCAGTTTTATTTTGTTTTCAGGAGCATTTTAGGGGCTTATAGAAAATAATATTCTTCCTGTTTTAGACTCTCTCATATATTTACCTAACTACACATTATATTACATATTTTTTGATTTATTCCAAACTGCAAAAACCGAGAAATTAGGTGTTAATTTTGTTATGTAAGCGCTATGGATGTAAGTCATGAAGATTTTAAATTGAATTTCTATCTATAAAATTAAATGGGTTTTTGATTTTCCCTTTTTCCTTGTTCAGAATCATGCGGGAAGCAGTTTCACCCATAACCTTAAAGTCTGTAGAAATAACGGTAATGCCCAATAATTCCTTTAATGGGGTGTCGTTATAGGATATGACCCCTATCTCAACGCCTAAAATAAACTCCTTGTCCCGGATTTGGTTTACCAAGCTTACCAAGTCGTTTTCTTCAATGGTAATAAATAGATCACCCTTCTTAAGGATGATATCATCAAAAATTTCATCCAAAACCTCGAAATCTATTTTGTGTTCTACACAAAATTTGCGAAAGCCGTGCAAAATTCTTCTGGGATAAGGATATACGGCACTTTCGGGATAGACCAAAATCAGTTTTCCATATCGCGAAATCTTTGCCAGTCCTTCCTTGAGGGCATTGTAGATATCATTCTCAAAATCCTGATAGATTTCAATGAAATCCCCTTCAATTTCAAGATTATTATTGTCCATCATTACTAATTTATTCTTTGGGATCATATTGATGGCCTTAATGCCTTCATCGGTAGAACTAATGTGTTTAAGATCGCCCGTCTTAAAATGCGGCATGATGACGTAATAATCATATACATTGATGTTCTTCTCTAGAATATTTAAAAAAAGTGAGTTGTCGCAATGATAAATATGCAGGTCTGTATGGGAATTACCTCCTATGGTATTTATAAAGGAATTGTAAATGCGCATTTTATAGGCGCTCAACTTATTTATTAGGAATAGTATATTGACCTTGGATATAAGTTTTGTTCTGGTTATGTAATAACCTTTGCCCCTTATGGAGGTAATTATCTTACGTTCCTTTAATATCTGGTAAGCCTTTTCAACAGTATCCCTGGAAAGCAAAAATTCCTCGCTCAAGCTATTGATGGAAGGTATTTTGTCATCGATCTTTAAATTTCCATTGGAAATATTATTGATGACAGAATCTACTAGCTGCCTATATTTAGGGATCCTGGAATTTTCATCTATTTTGAGGTATTTGAACATATCTAAGCTAATCTATAATAATGGTAATTTAAAATAATAAGTCTGCCGCTATTGTTTATTCTTCAATAATAAGCTATTTAATTTTAAATTTATTTATAAAATTAAGCACTTTTGGTTTCAGGAAGGTCGATAAAATTAAAAAAAAATCACTGCTTGCAGTACAGTACAGGATGCATACAGGAGAACTGTGCAATACTTTAGCAATCATAAAACTTTTGAAGCTATTAAATTATGAATCATTCCGTTAAGAATTTTAAATACGTTAATTATCTCTGGGAAGAGAGTAAGGCGGAGGCGCTGGGCGACGATCAGGTAGAACTGTTTCTTTATAGGTCCAATATTTTAGGGGCCGATCTTCGAATAACCAACTATGGTGGGGGCAATACCAGTTGTAAGACCGTTGAAAAGGATCCTTTGACCAATGAAGAGGTAGAGGTAATGTGGATCAAGGGTTCCGGTGGGGATATAGGTACCTTGAACAAAGCAGGTATCGCCGGACTATATACCGAACGATTGAGAAATTTGAAAAACGTGTATGGAGGTCTTGCGGATGAGGATCGAATGGTAGGTCTTTTTGACCATTGTATCTACGATCTGGAAAGTAAGGCTCCGTCCATAGATACTCCCTTGCACGGCCTGCTCCCTTTTAAACATATAGACCATTTGCATCCAGATGCCTTGATAGCGGTAGCTGCAGCAAAGGATAGCGAAAAGGTGACCAAGGAAATTTGGGGAGATGCCATGGGCTGGGTACCTTGGCAAAGGCCGGGTTTTGATCTAGGCCTGCAATTGGAAAAATGTTTGAACGACAATCCTGGTATAAGGGGGATCGTTTTGGGGAGCCACGGACTTTTCACCTGGGGGGATACCTCTTACGATTGTTATATGAACAGCCTGGAGGTTATAGAAATGGCTTCAGAGTATATAGCCAAAAAGATTAAGGAAAAAGGCAGCATTTTTGGAGGACAAAAAGTTAAAAGCCTGCCCCAAAAGGAACGCGCTGAAAAAGCCTCACTAATAATGCCATTGCTTAGGGGACTTTGTTCTTCGGAAAATAGGATGATTGGGCATTTCACGGACAGTGATGTGGTAATGGAATTTATAAATAGTAACGACCTTTCACGTCTTGCTCTTATGGGTACTTCCTGTCCAGATCATTTTCTTAGGACCAAAATACAGCCCTTGGTACTGGATCTTAGTGCCAATGAGGATCTTAGCGATTCGAAAGCCGTACTGAAAAAACTGGAACCGGCCTTTGAAGCTTATAGACAAGGGTACAAAGACTACTACGAGACTTGTAAAAAGGACAATAGCCCGGCCATGCGCGACCCTAATCCAGTGATTATAATATATCCAGGTATTGGGATGTTCAGTTTTGCAAAGAACAAGCAGACCACCAGGGTGGCAAGTGAGTTTTACATCAATGCCATCAATGTAATGAGGGGCGCCGAAGCTATTACCGAGTATACCTCTTTGCCGAGGCAGGAAGCTTTTGATATTGAATACTGGTTGTTGGAAGAGGCTAAATTGCAGCGTATGCCCAAAGAACAGCCCTTATCCAGAAAAGTAGCATTTGTTACCGGAGCAGGTGGCGGTATAGGCAAGGCCATTGCAGATAAATTGGCAAAGGAAGGAGCCAATGTGGTATTGACCGATATTGCTGAAGACCGACTAATAGAGGCTGTAGGAACCTATAAGCCAGATACAGCAAGTTATGCAGTTTGCGATGTCACCAAAAGTGAATCTGTTGCCGAGGCCTATAAAAAAGCATGTTTGGAGTTTGGTGGTGTAGATATGGTAGTGCATAGCGCAGGACTCGCAATTTCCAAGCCCTTGGAAGAGACCACCGAAAAGGATTGGGACATTTTACAGAATGTTCTGGTGAAAGGACAGTTTGAACTAGCCAAACAGGCAGTTGCCATATTGCGCAAGCAAGCTTTGGGTGGCGATTTCATAAGTATAGCCAGTAAGAACGGTCTTGTTTCCGGTCCAAACAATGTGGGCTACGGGACGGCCAAGGCAGCACAACAACACATGGCCCGCTTATTGGCCGCGGAATTGGGTGGAGATAAGATCCGTGTCAACACGGTGAATCCAGATGGGGTCATCGTGGGCAGTAAGATTTGGGAAGGCGATTGGGCCGAAGGTAGGGCCAAGGCCTACGGAATTACCGTGGACGAATTACCGGCACATTACGCAAAAAGAAATTTATTGAACGAGATTATTTATCCAGAGGATATTGCCAATGGTGTTTTTGCCTGTGTTGCGATCTTGGATAAGACTACGGGGAATATTATAAATGTGGATGGCGGTATGGCCAATGCATTTGTAAGATAGTTAGTGAGTGAGTTTGAGTTAGTTTTTTTTAGGACCTGTCAGGGTAGAGTACCAATTCCTGACAGGTCTAATTCTAATCGGGAATATAATGAGAATAGATAAAGAGAAAATACAGGAAAAGAACCAGAAGGATTTAAAATCGCACCAGGAAAAATTCGATTTCTTGTCGAATGTCCTGGTAAAGGATGGTTGTAATGTCCATGAAATTATTAATAAAATAGCGGAATTTCAAGTAGCAATTCCAAGTTGGGCCCTGGGCGCAGGTGGAACCAGATTTGGTAGGTTTTCTTTTCAGGGAGAGCCGTCCAGTTTGGAGCAAAAAATAGATGACGTGGGTATTTTACATGCCCTCACCCAAACAGCCGGTGCCATTTCCCTGCACATTCCCTGGGATATACCACAAGATTATGAAGCCATAAAACAGTTGGCGGCTTCCCACAATATCGCTTTTGATGCTGTAAACTCCAATACCTTTCAAGATCAAAAAAACGCAAAGGAAAGCTATAAGTTCGGCTCATTGAGCAATAGGGAAAAGGTGATAAGGGGTCAGGCGGTTCAGCACAATTTGGATGTTATTGATATTGGAAACAAATTGGGCTCCAAAAGTTTAACGGTCTGGTTGGCCGATGGGTCTAATTTTCCGGGACAGAACAATTTTCAAAACGCCTTGCAAAATACCCAGGACAGTCTTAAGGATATATATAGGGCATTACCGGAGGATTGGAAGTTGTTCATTGAATACAAGCCCTATGAGCCAAATTTTTACAGTACCGTAATTCAGGATTGGGGAACTTCATTTATGTTAGCCAACGAATGCGGGGATAAGGCTTATACCTTGGTTGATCTGGGCCATCATTTACCAAATACCAATATTGAGCAGATCGTTGCCACTTTGATGATGAAAGGCAAATTGGGCGGATTTCACTTTAATGACAGTAAATACGGGGACGATGATATTACCGTAGGTAGTATTAAACCATATGCACTTTTTTTAATTTTTAATGAATTGGTCTACGGGATGAACAATAATCCCCAAAATCCATACCCTGCATGGATGATCGATGCCAGCCATAATATCAAAGACCCCTTGGAGGATTTGATCCAATCTTTGGAAGCTATTCAGGAGGCATATGCCAAGGCGCTTTTGATAGATCAAGAACAATTGAGAACGGCACAAATGGAAAACGATGTTGTTCGCTGTCAGGAGATACTTCAGAACGCCTATCGTACAGATGTAAGACCTTTGTTGCAGGAAGCAAGACGTAGGAGCGGTGGGGCACTTTCTCCCATAAATGCCTATCGTTCACTTAAGGTGAGGGAAAATTTGATCAACGTAAGAGGTAAAAACAGCATAGCTTCCGGATTATAATACAATCAAATGAAAGAGAAAGTAACGGCAGTATTCGATATAGGGAAGACCAATAAAAAATTCTTTCTATTCGATAAGGATTTTCAGGAAGTGTATAGGGAATATACGCGTTTTGAGAATATTAATGATGAGGATGGTTACCCAACGGAGGATCTTGAGCGATTAAAAATATGGTTGAAGGAGGTTTTTGACAGGATATTGGATGCCCAAAAGTACGATATCACCTCAATCAATTTTTCAACCTATGGTGCCAGCTTAGTGCATTTGGATGAAAATGATGAGGTGGTAACACCGCTATATAATTATACCAAGAAGATTCCTCAGGAAATTATAGACTCATTTTATGAAAAATATGGCCCGAAATCGGTTTTTGCAGTAGCCACAGGTTCTCCAGTTTCCGGACTATTGAATTCGGGAATTCAACTTTACTGGCTGAAGTATACAAAACCAGAAATCTTTAAAAAAATTAAGTACTCTTTACATTTGCCCCAATACTTAAGTTTTATCTTCACCGGTATACCGGTAAGTGAACATACCAGCATTGGTTGCCACACGGCCTTATGGGATTATACCAAAAAGGATTATCACGATTGGGTCTATCAAGAAGGGATAAACAAAATATTGCCCAGGATCGTTTCTACAGAGACCAGTATCAATATGAACTATAACGGCAAACGAATTAAGATAGGTGTAGGGATACATGATAGCTCGGCCGCATTATTGCCTTATATACGCAGTGTCAGAAAGAAGTTCATATTGGTTTCTACAGGTACATGGAGTATAGCCATGAACCCATTTTCGGAAGAAGCACTGAAAGATTTGGATATAGATAAAAAATGTATCAATTATATGCGGATAAACGGAAAGGCAGTCAAAGCCTCAAGTTTGTTCCTTGGCAATGAATATAAGGAACAAGTTAAATTACTTTCCGAACATTTTCAGGTTTCCAACGTTTATCATAAAACGATTCGATTCGATCATGACATTTATTTAGAGATTATCAAGGATTTCGAATATATGTACCGATGGGTAAGTTTTAACGATGAAAGGATGCCAAAATCAACCAGAATTCCTTACGACCAATTTGAACATGCCTATCATCAATTAATGGTAGAGCTGGTCTTATTACAGGTTGAAAGTATTAAAACCGTAAGTGGGAAAGATAACATTGAGAAATTATATATAGATGGAGGTTTTTCGGATAATGACGTATACATTCAACTGATATCGCACTATCTAAGAAATATGAAACTAAGCACCACTCATTCCTCTTTGGGATCCGCACTTGGTGCAGCACTATGTATATCGGATGTAAGGTTGAACTCCAAATTCCTTAGAAAGAATTATGCCTTGAAGAAACATGTGCCATTCATTATTCAATAATTAGTAACATAATTAAATTCAAACTATGTTGAGCCTACTCAATTTTATGACCTTAAAAAATAAATCATAATTGAACATTAATCAGACACCATAACCTAAAATAACAACCAACCACTATGAGCCAATTCAATATCGAAGAAGAAATAGAAGATATAGCTGGAGGAGAATTTGAGCGCGTACCAGTACCCAAATCCAAACTGAAAAGCTGGAAGAGTTTTCTAGGAATGTACGCAGGGGAACATGCGGCGGGAACCGAATTTGTAATTGGGCCTTTGTTCCTGACAACAGGGGTAAGTGCCTTTGATCTTATTATAGGACTTCTGTTAGGGAATCTATTGGCCGTGCTCAGCTGGCGTTTCCTGACCGCCGAAATTGCCGTAAAATACAGATTAACCCTTTACTACCAATTGGAAAAGATCTGTGGAAAGAGTTTGGTTACGGGCTATAATTTGGCTAACGGGCTACTTTTCTGTTTTCTGGCAGGTTCCATGATTACTGTTTCGGCCACAGCCGTGGGGATTCCCTTTAATATGGAAATGCCAAAGCTTACGGATACCATGCCCAATGGCATGACTTGGGTCATTATTGTTTTGGTCATTGGGGCTTTAATATCCTTGATAGCCTCTAAAGGATATGAAACCGTGTCCAAAGCGGCAAATTGGATGTCCCCAGTGATAGTACTGGCATTTTTGGCCTGTGGGATTGTGGCCTTAAATCAGATGGGGGTAGGTAGCCTAGCGGAATTTTGGGATATATGGGGAGAAGGTTCTGATCCATTCCCAGGACAGATAAAATATACCTTCTGGCATGTTGTTATTTGGTCTTGGTTCGCCAATGCGGCCATGCACGTGGGAATGTCCGATCTATCGGTATTCCGTTTTGCGAAAAAGGCGAGTAGTGGCTGGACAACGGCGGCCGGAATGTATGTAGGACATTATATGGCATGGATTGCGGCAGCTTTGCTGTATGCCGTTTATTTAAAATCACCAGAGGCTCAGGGACTCCTTGCCAATGGCGAGGCACCCACCGTAGCACCTGGACCATTGGCCTACAATGCCATAGGTGTATTTGGAATAATTGCCGTGGTTTTGGCAGGGTGGACAACTGCTAATCCTACTATATATAGGGCAGGACTTGCTTTTCAGGCCATAGTACCCAAACTATCCACTTTTTGGGTTACCATAATTGCAGGGACATTGGCAACCATAGCAGGTCTTTTTCCGGCATTTGCAATGAAATTGTTGGCATTTGTTGCCTTGTACGGGTTTATCCTAGCGCCTTTCGGTGCCATTATCGTATTCGAACATTTTTTCCACAAACAGGCGGGCATCGTTAAGAATTATGCCGAAGTGGCAAATCTAAAATTTAATAAAGCCGTATTTTTTGCATGGGCAATAAGCTTTGGACTGTTCTATTTTATATCAATTCAGTTCGATGTATTTCTGTCCTTTGTTACCTTACCGGCTTGGTTACTTTGCGGTGTCCTGTTTTTAGTATTTAGCAAATGGATTCAAAAGAGTTGAATTAGCTTAATTTGTACACCCATAAACTTGACGACTTAGACTGGATATGTCGGATTGTAGAGCTTAGTGGTTATTTTCAGACTTAGAACAAAACAAAAAAAGGCTTTCAAGAAATTGAAAGCCTTTTTCTGTTCTCTACGCTTGCTGATTTAATACTTAATTTTAATTATTACTAAACTTTAGGCTACGTCATTATTTTTGCTTTTCACAGGTTTGGCCAACAATACCTGGGTTAGACGCGCTTCGCACTAATATTTTAAAGATGAAAAAAAATTAGCGTATTTTTCGGAAAAATTGGAATTTGGAGAAGTGGACCTGAACGGACAAATATTTGATATTTGCCTTCCCGATGGTCCTATACTAAGTAGTGGTATCGGAGTGGTTTATTCATCCTGTTCACTTGAGGATTATCACAATATTAAAAGAGTAACCAAAGCGTTTTAAGAAACATGGGGCTACCGGAAAAATTTATTAGCTGCGATTGGGGGACAACCAATTTTAGACTCCGTTTGGTGGATTCCCTTTCATTAAAGGTGCTTTCCGAAATCAGGACCGATATGGGGATTAAAAAGTGTTATCAACTATTTAGAGCACAAAGTGAACGGTCCCAAGAATCCTATTTTGCAGATTATTTGTTGGCACAGTTGGAAAGGTTGGATTTGTCCGGAACCGAAAACTACGATTTAGTGGCTTCGGGAATGCTGTCCTCTTCCATAGGGATGCAGGAATTGGAGTACTGCAAATTGCCCATTGCCTTTAGTGGGGAAGACCTAATAAGCAAAGGGCTTTCAGTCAATAATAAGTTGGACCTACTCTTAATTTCCGGGGCCAGAACAGATAGCGATGTAATGCGAGGGGAGGAAATCCAGGCCATTGGACTTTCGGATCACCTGCCCAAGAAAGAAAAGGGGGTTCTGGTGTTGCCCGGGACCCACAGTAAACATATCCATTTTGATTCCGGGAGATTTATAGATTTCACCACCTATATGACGGGTGAACTGTTTGAGGTTTTGGGGAAATACACAATTTTGTCGGCTTCATTGGAAGAAGTAGGGTGGAATCCTACGTTTAAGGATATTTTTGTTGAGGGTGTTAAAAAGGGAGTTGCCAACCAACAGATGGCCTCGCTTTTTTCCATTCGGGCAAATAGTTTGATACATAAAACCTCCGCTAAGGAAAACTATTATTATTTATCTGGATTGTTGATAGGGGCGGAGCTGGGCCATTTGAAAGAAAGGAGCGACACCGTATACCTAGCGGTTACCGGAAAACAGAACGAATTGTACCAATTGGCTTTGAAATCATTCCTGCCTTTGGAGCGTATCGTTTGTTTTGACCCACAGTTTATAGAAACGGCCCTACTGGTGGGTCAGCGAAAAATTTTAGAGCAACATGTTAAATAAAGAATCATTTTCTTGGGAACTGTACAATAGGGCCCCTATAGTTGGTATTGTAAGGGGGGTGCCCATGGATGTTATGCGTGATATTGCCAATGCATATCTCGAGACGGGTCTTCACACCATTGAAATAACCATGAATACTGCTGGGGCCACAGAGATGATTTCCAAACTAAGGAGCGAATTTCACGACCTCAATGTGGGTGCGGGTACAGTCTGTAATATGGAAGACTACGATAGGGCCGTAGCGGCAGGTGCCCAGTTTATTGTTACCCCAATTTTGGATGAAGCGGTTATCAGGAAATCAGTTGAGCAAAACATACCGATTTTTCCAGGGGCCTATTCTCCAACTGAAATTTACAGGGCGTGGAGCTTAGGGGCATCTGCAGTAAAGATATTTCCTGCTACCCAGCTTGGGGTCCAATTTATAAAGGACATCTCGGCCCCGCTTAACAACATAAAACTTTTGCCGACAGGCGGAGTTACTTTGGAGAATATCAGATCTCTTTTTGAGGCTGGTGCCGTGGGAGTAGGTATGGGTAGTTCGCTCTTCAACAAAAAGTTAATAGTAGAAAGAAATTTTGAAGGCCTAGCCAATCATTTTGCCAAAATAAAAGCAGAATTAAAGGGCTTTTGAGTTCAAATATATATATTTAACAAATTCAATTCTATTTTTATCATGAAACGATCTTCAAATTATTTAGTGATTATTATTCTATTGGTGATATCGGCCGGGTGTAAAGATCAACCCAAAAAAGCCAATTTGGCAAGCGGACAACAACAAATTCAGAAAGAAGGTTTAAAACTCTTGGTCGGTACTTTTGCCGAGGGCGACGACAAGGGAATATATCAACTCGACTTTAATACGGAAACAGGGGAACTTTCCAACCGTCAACATGTAGCCAAAGAGAACAAGCCAGGCTATTTATACCTATCAAAAGATGGGGAGAGGGTCTATTCTTCAAACGGAACAAAACCGGGGAGTGTATCAGCATTTCAATGGAACGAATATAAAACTGCCTTGGACAAAGTGTCCAACCTTTCCAGTATAGGGGATGGAGCATGTTATGTAGGGTTAAGCTCCGATGAAAACCTTCTTGCAGCGGCAAATTATAGTTCCGGCAGTATCGTTCTGTATCCCTTGGATGAAAAAGGGGGTATGATAGATGATCCACAGGGGATACAACATAACGGGAGTGGGCCACATCCAAACCAAAATTCGGCACACGCCCACTGTGTGCAATTTTCCCAAAACGGAAAGTTTTTATATGCGGTAGATTTGGGTATTGACCAGATTTTGATCTATCCAATAAATTCGGAAAATAAATTGGGGAAAGCGCAAGTGGCTCTTCAATTGGATCCTGGGGACGGACCAAGACACCTGGTATTCCACCCAACTGAAAACAAGGTGTTTATTATAAATGAACTGTCCAGCACCGTTGTGTCGGCTACTGTGGATGAAGAGAACGGCGTTTTTACAAAAATCGATAAAAAGAGTACCCTCCCAGATGATTACCAAGAACCAAATGCCTGTGCCGATATTCATATTAGTAAGGATGGCAAATTCCTATATGCTTCCAACAGGGGGCACAATAGTATAGCTGTTTATTCGGTATCCGAAAGCGGAGATCTAAAACTTCTCACTATAGAACCTGTGCAAGGGGATTGGCCTCGGAATTTCACCTTGTCGCCAGATGGAGAATTTTTATTGGTGGCCAATCAAAAATCGAATAACATAACTGTTTTTAAAGTCGATGGGCAAACAGGTCTCCTTGAGTTTACAGGAAATGAAATATCAATTTCGCAACCAGTTTGTTTAAAGTTCTAAACTGTCTAATTATATATTCAATAGTAAAGATGTTAGCATTGATGATTAATCAATTACTCAAATCTTAAGTTGTTTATTACGTACGTGCCCACAGCTTTACCTTGCATAACCCCTAGATCTATTGCAGGTCTATAATGAATACCGCCATATAATCTACTTATAGCCGCTTCTTGGGCCGCTGCATTGAAGGATTTAAAACTTCTTGGGGGAAGTCCATATGGCACTTCGGTGGCATCAACGAAGCTGTAATTGTCACCAAAAATATGGGTCAATACCGAAGCGGCGGAAGCTGAGGCCACACTGTGTCCGGAAGTGTGTTCTGGAAAAGCCGGTGTCTGTAAAATAGGATTCCAATTCTGATCTATATACTTGTTGATGTAGGTTTGCGGCCTAATAAGGTTACTCGTATACTTTTGGTCCCAACAGCTAATAAATGCATCAGCTATAGCAATACTCAACTTCGCTAAGGTGGTTGCGGCTTTTAATTGCGAAGCTTTTTTTTCTTCTAATATTTGGGCGGCTATATGCACCCAATGTCCGCCAGGGGAAATTTGCTGTTGAAAATACATTACATGGCCATTGGTGTGTGATATATTAGGGTTACAGTCCCAAAATTTGGCGATTTGAAATTGAGTGGAATCTAAACTCTGAACGGTTTTATAAACTTCTTTGGCTTCTTCGTAAAATTTAGAGTTCTCATCCGTGTCGAAGGTTGTAGGCGAACCCGGATCAAATTGCTTCGCGGAATCCAACACAAAAGGTCTCAGTGTACTCCAATGTGGTTCTATTGCGTCCATATAGTCGGGTGGGGTAGGGCGCCATAGCCCCGGGTCTTCAGAAACACTATAACGGGGAAGGGCAGTACGTTTTAGATAACCATCTTTTGAGGCCCAATGGAGTATTTCCTGAGCTAGCTTTTCTCCGTATGCAATGGAATTGTCATAGACTTCTTTATCGATGCCAATAGTACGAATATCCTGTAGAATTTTTTTTTCAATTTGACCAACCTTTTCAAGGTTAAAGACTAGTTTTTCCCCTACCTTAAAAAAAGCCACCGTGGAGACTAAAGGATAGTAATAGGATTTGTTGGTATCCGGGAGGGTTAGTTTTTCGCCTCCGTTCAATTGCTCGGTCAGTGAAATTTTTGTTGAATCAACAAAACGGATACCCTCATAGGCCGCGATATTGCTATATGCATATATGCGGCTTGCTACTGGAGGGGTAAATATATCTGATACGATTACATCGGTCAATTTTCGGTTATATTTGGGCAGGCTCCCTTCAAAATAGGCATCCAATTTTTCTTCGTCATGTTTAGATGAGCATGATAAAGACACGGTAATTATTAATAATAAAATTGGGATATATTTCATGGATAAATTCTTTAAAGTTGTAAACTGGACTTTTGTTGTTCCTGAGTTTTTATATGTGAAATAGGGCTTTTAAAAATTCCTTTGTTATGGTTTTGTAACTTTTTAATTCGCCTCAAATACCGTTTTTGTTATCCCGTACACATCAGTAAAATTAATGTTTTTGATATTTTTTGATACCGGGATACTGCGGCTACTTTGTGATAAGTATCCAGAACCGAAGTAAAATTCAATTTTATATTTGGTGTCGTTGATTAGTTCAATTTCTGCAAATTGCACGTCTTTCTCCGCTTTTATCCATGTTTTATGGTCAATGTTTTGTGATGCAAACAATTTTAATGGAGCATCATTGTTAGCGGCCAATACATTATAAGTGCCTTTTATGTTTTGTAGGAGGGCAAGGCCACTTCCGTCCAAGTCACTTAAAAATCCGCTTTCTTCCCACGGGATATTTCTGAAAGTTCCATCCCCATTGCCTTTTAGGAAGGCACCTAGAAAAGCATCGTACCTGCCTGTAGCTGCCTCCGTAGCGTATGAATTTCCTGTAAGCAATATATCTTGTTTTCCATCAAAATCCATATCCGAAATCGTAATTCCTTTAATAGGGGCAGTTTGAAGATCAATAGGTAGCGACTTTAGTTCAAATCTTCCGTTGCCTTTATTTTCTAAATAGCTATTTTCAAAGTTGTAGCTCTTAACAATATAAGCGGAGTCCAATTCTTCAGGCAAGAAGGCTTTGTTAAACGGAGTTTGAGCATATGATTCATAGGTTGTAAATCTGCTTCGCATAGCGTTAATTTGGCCTATAATCTCATCTCTGCTGTGAGCCAAATGGTTTTCGCCTTCTATAAAATAGCACATTACGGGATCAATCTGGCCGTTTTTGTCAAAGTCACTGGCATAAATACAAAGGGGCTCTTCCTGTGAAGCCTTGTATTTTGTATTGAGGCCCAAGTTGCCCAATATGTAATCTATATCCCCGTCTTGGTCAAAATCCCCACCGTGAATACTATTCCACCAGCCTTCGGTTTTTGATAATCCTGGAATTTGGTTTTGATGTACAAGCCTTCCCTGTTCATTGTGGAAAAAAGTTATCGGTATAAACTCACCCACGGCAATAAGGTCGGTCCATCCGTCATTGTCGTAATCTGTCCAGAGGGCGGCAGTTACCATGGTAAGAGAGTTCCAACCTTCAATATCTCTACCAATATCAACAAATCTAGGTTCAGCTGATTTTTTACCTGTGATATTTTCCAGTAAATGACTTTTGGCAGGCATAGGGTAGGCACCTGGGGTTACCCTACCGCCTACAAAGAGATCTAAATCACCGTCTTTGTCAAAATCATTGCCGGTAACGCAGGAGCCGCTAGAGGTAATTTTTGGAAGTGCATTAGACTTTGCAAAAGTCCCCAGTCCGTTATTTAGATATAATCGATCTTGAAAATTTTCGCTATCAGGGTCTGTAAATACCCCTCCACTAACCACATATAAATCCGGATAACCGTCATTGTTGGCATCGAAGAATAAGCTGCCCATGTCTTCATATTGTGGGTCGGACACCCATTTTTGCGACTCAAAGCTTCCATCGGGCATTTGCAAAAAGAGCTCACCGGGTTGGCCACTGGCCCCACCAATAAAAAAATCCTCCCTGCCATCTATATTGACATCAGAAATAGCAATCCCGGGCCCGTTTCGGGAGTGCATATGGGGAAGAATGGGCTGGAGCTTAAAATCTACCATATTATCTTCACGGTGTGCGAATGATGTCCCTAAACTATCGGTCAATTCAAGAAACATTTTAATTTTACCATTATCTTTTCCGGGGGAATCTTTGATTTCGGACTTTAATTGGTCTAATTCTATAAGCTGATTGGCCGAAATATCCCTTAATTCCTCATAGCCTCCATCGGGCCATTTGACCTGGAGTAGATCTATTTTTTGCGTTTTCCCCAACCCAAAATGGATGATGGGGTCAATACTGGATTCATAACCCCTACTTAGATAATGTTGATAATACTGGGTATTGCCCGCTGCGGTAATTTGTATTTGGGTGCCAATTCCTTCTGAATTATTAGGTTTTCCATTAAGTTTTATCCGGAAATAATGATTGTTTTTCCGCTTCTCACTTAAATTTTGATATACAAATGCTGGTTGGTTAATATTATTGACCAAAAGGTCCAAGTCCCCATCATTGTCCAGATCGGCATAGGCCGAACCATTGGAACAACTGGGCTCTTTGAAACCCCAAGCTTCCGAAACATTTTGGAAAGTTATATCCCCCTTATTTTGATAAGCGTAATTAATTAGCGCTGCTTTGGGAAGTTCCTGTATGGAGGATAATTTTTGTTTGATCTTTGTTTCCATATTTCCTACAGGACTTTCCGTAAGGCTTTGGTAATGAATGTAATCTAAATTGCCTAAATCCCGTAAGAAACCGTTGGTAACATAGAGGTCTTTAAATCCATCGTTATCGAAATCGGCGATTAGCGGACTCCAGCTCCAATCTGTACTGCTAATTCCTGCCAAAAATCCCACCTCGCTAAACTTGCCTCCGCCTTGATTGATCTGCAAGGTATTTCTACTATATTGGGGATTATAACCAGCGTCCAACATCATTTGAAAACGATCATATCCGGTTGAGGAAATAATTAACTTTTGTCGCTTGTTATCTTCAGGGCGCATATCGAGCACCAAAATATCCGGTTTGCCATTATTGTCAATATCTGCGACATCGTTCCCCATTCCTGCATAGGAGGTGTGTTTAATTTGTTCTTTAATTTCGTCTTTAAAGGTGCCGTCCTTTTGGTTGATGTAAAGGATATCGTTCCCTATAAAATCGTTCGAAATATAAATATCGGGCCATTCGTCCCCATTGATATCCGATACGGCGACTCCCAGCCCGTAACCCTCGATTAGAATTCCGGCATCCAAGGTTACATCGGTGAATTTGCCATTGCCATCGTTCCGGTACAGTCGATCATTACTAACCGATGTGCCGTCCAGTTTTCGTGGTTGGCTAACATTTACATTATATTTGTATGCTGCTTGGTTTACCAATAGGTACATGTCCAGATCATTATCCTTGTCATAATCAAAAAAAGCGGCCTGCATGCTTTGTCTTGCATCGTCCAATCCATATTCTTCAGCTCTTTCCGTGAAAGTATTATCGCCATTGTTTATATACAGCATATTGGTGTTTTTGGGTGCTTTGGCATTGCCCGAAACACAAATGTAGATATCTAAATGGCCATCTTGATTGACGTCGATCATAGTGGCTCCTGTGCCCCATCTGTCGTTAAGTAGGCCAGAGATTTCGGTGATGTCCTCGAACTGGAAATTGCCTTTATTACGATATAACCTTCCAGAAACCATATTGCCGCTAAAATAGACATCTAGAAGTCCGTCATTGTCTATGTCTCCCACGGCCACTCCAGCTCCAGTGTAGATATTCATATATTCAAAAACATTGATGCTATCGGTCTCGACAATTGTATTTTCAAAATCGATACCTGTTTTCGATGGGTCAATTAATTTAAAAATAGCTGATTTTTTTTGTTCGCAGCCCATAGCCAAAAACATGCCGATCAATAACGTCAAAAATTCAATATTTAGTCTCATGGCATGGATAGGATTTCTTTCTGATTTCCAGTCAAATCCGTAATTTTAACGGATACAGCTTCTTTAGGTATGCGGAGTGTCCGGCTGGATTGTGATAGATAACCTGAACCATACGGGAATTCTAGCTTTTGTCTCCGACCGCCTTTAAATTTGACCTCTGCTGATACTTCGTTTGCTTTTAAGCGATACAATATACTCTTTGTGGTTTGGGCAAAAGTCTGTATCTGTCCATCATTAATTCCTATTACCGACATTTCCGAATTATCGGTAGCCAGTCTGGCCATACCCTTGGCATCTCCCAAGACAGAAAATCCAGTTTCGGAAGCGTTTTCCGACCTAAAGTTACCCTTGCCATCCCCTATCAATAACCAACCAATAGAGGCATCATATCGACCAGAAAATACTTCACCACTGTAAAAATTACCTACAGCCAGCACGTCTAAATTATTGTCACCGTTGTAGTCGTAGACCAAAGTACCATATATAGGAGCTATTTGCGACGACCTGGGCAGTTGGGTAAGTTTAAATTGGCCACTGCCCAAATTTTCGAGATAGGCATTGGCAAAAGTTTCACTCTTGACCACGAGCGCATTTTTAATTTCTTCTTTTGTAAAGGACTCGTCAAAAGTAGCATTGGCATAGTCCGAATAGGTGCGAAAACGCCCGCGCATCGCATTGATTTGGTCTATTAGGTCTTTTCGGGAATGCGCTACATAGTTCTTGCCATTGATGTAATAGCACATTACGGGGTCTATCTGCCCATTTTTATCGTAATCCTTGGCGTAAATACACAGCGGTTCTTTGGCACTTGCATTGTAACGGCTGTTTAAACCAAGGTTGCCAAGAATATAATCGGTATCTCCGTCATTGTCAAAATCACCTAGGTTGATACTGTTCCACCATCCGTGAGTATTTTCTAGGCCGGTATACTCTGTAATCTCCGACAGTATGCCTTGATTATTCTTAAAAATACGAATGGGCATGAATTCCCCAATAACAATGAGGTCTTGCCATGTGTCATTGTTAAAATCGGTCCATACGGCTGAAGTGACCATGCCCAGACCTTCAAATATATTGTTAACGGCCTGTCTATCTTTTACAAACTTTATGTTATTTGGGGTGCTGGTATTCTTTAATAGCAGGCTGGGCGTTGGAAGTGGATATTCTCCCGGCTTTACCCTGCCGCCCACGAACAGATCAAAATCGCCATCCTTGTCGTAATCGGCGGCCGTGACTACCGAGCCACTCACGTAGCTTTCTGGCAAGCCAGGGACAGACGTAAAATTCCCTTTTCCATCATTTTGATACAACTGATCACGATAGTTGGCATCTCCAGCAGGTTTTGAAGATCCGCCACTGACGACATATAAATCTTGGTCCCCATCATTGTCAGCGTCAAAGAACAAGGCCCCCATGTCTTCATAGTTTGCATTATCCAAAAGAGAGGGAACAAATTGGCCATCAGGTTTCTGTAGCATTATGGAGGCAGACTGCCCCAATGCCCCACCAATAAATATATCTTCCAGACCATCTCCGTTAACATCGGATACGGCTAGGCCTGGGCCATTTCTAGAATGCATATGGGGCAATAACGGTTGTACCTTAAAGTCTACAAAATCATCCTCCTTGTGAATAAAATTCAGACCTAAATCATTCACTTTACCAAGAAGTTGATGGCTTTCTGATCTTTGATATTCAGAATCGGAGATATGGGCATCGGTATATTTCAAAGTTACTACCTGATTTGCCTTTAAGTTTTGAATTTTCTGAATTTTTCCATCTGGCCAAGTAACTTTTATACTATCTATTTTAGCTGCTTTTCCCAGTCCAAAATGCAAAGCCTGTTCCATTGTGGAGAGGTAGCCACGATATGGGGTGAAATATTGTTTTTGGAGATGTCCTTGGTAATAAACTTCAACTTCACTACCTAATCCTTGGCGGTTAGGGACTTGGCCTTCAAATTGGAATTTGATATAATTATTAGAATTGGTATTTTCCATTTGGTTTTTGTATAAACCGGCAGGATCATCAATGTTATTGATTACCAAATCCAGGTCGCCGTCATTATCCAGATCGGCATAGGCGGCGCCATTGGAATAAGTTGGTTTGGAGAAACCGGCTTCCTCGCTAATGTCCTTAAATTCTAGGTTGCCATTGTTCCTGTACATAAAGTTGTGCATTTTTATGCCAGGTAAGGCGTTAAGTTTTTCTATTCTTTTTTTACGGTTAGCCTCTGCGGTGCCCATGGTGAGTTCTTGATTGCCATAAACCATAAAATCCAAGTTAGTAATGTCTTGTCTATAACCGTTGGAAATGAAAATATCTTTATTGCCATCTTGATCAAAATCTGCCAAAAGTGGGCTCCAACTCCATTCGGTGGCCGAAATACCAGAGATTTGGCCTATTTCACTAAATGTGCCATTGCCATTGTTGAGTTGCAAGGTGTTCCGGATGTATTGGGGCAGATAGCCGTGGGAAAGGGAATTATGGAATTGATCAAAATTATTTCCTACCATGGTTAATTTCCACCTTTTACTGTCCGGGGGAAGCATGTCCAGTACCATCACGTCCATGAGTCCGTCATTATTGATATCTGCGATATCGTTGCCCATGCCGTTAAAGGTCAGGTGCTGCATATAATCTCCTATCTGGTTTTTAAAGGTACCGTCTTTTTGATTGATGTACAGTAGGTCTTCGGTAAGAAAATCGTTGGATACGTAAATATCCGGCCAACCATCGGTATTTAAGTCACATATCTGTAATCCAAGACCAAAGCCTTCAAATACTATTCCCGAACTTTCAGATACCTCGGTAAACGTGTTGTCTCCGTTGTTGCGATATAATTTGTCCATTGAGGGGGCGGTTCCGGATCTGTCTTTAGCACGGGCAGTATTCCTATTGTAATGTACAAGGGCATTGTTTAAGAGATACATATCTAGATCACCGTCACTGTCATAATCCAAGAATGCAGCCTGTACGGAATAATTGGTGTCGGCCAGTCCCCATTTTTCAGCTTCTTCTGTGAAAGACAATCTACCTTCCTTAAGACCATTGTTAATGAACAGAAGGTTTGATGTTTCTTTGATTGTTGCGGATCTTGGGCCTCCTTTTGCAACATAAATATCGGCATACCCATCCTGGTTAATGTCTACAATAGCAACTCCATTGGACCAACCTGTTGAACCTACATTAGCGGATAGGGTAACATCCTCGAATTTAAAATGGCCCAGATTTCGATAGAGACGGTTGCTGGTCATATTCCCTGTAAAATAAATGTCCTGGAGACCGTCAAGGTCAAAGTCGGCAATAGCGACACCGGCACCATTGTACATATACTCAAACTGCAAAATGTTCAGGCTGTCATTTTGGATTATTACATTTTTAAAATCAATGCCGGTATAGTCTGGTGCCATTTCATAAAACAAGGTATTTTTGGATTTTTCACACCCAATAAAGGGAATGCATAAAATCATGAAACAAAATGAGGTTATTAATGGATTTGATCGGTGCATGAAAAAAACGGCTTAACCATAAAATTAAAAAAATCCAATCTAATAATGATAGATTGGATTTTTTTTAATTATTAAAATGCTTCAATATATTTGTATTTTCACTAATGTCCTAGATCGTAAATTTATTAGTACCCCGAATTTTGTGTTAATACACCATCTGAACGATCAATTTCCGATAAAGGAAAGGGGAACACGTTATATTTGTCGTCCCATGCACTACCAAAAACATCAGCACCAATCCCCCATCTGGTAATATCGAACCAGCGATGAGGTTCCAAGGCTAGTTCCACCCTTTTTTCTTGTATCATTGCTTCTTTTAGGTCCGCACCGAGAGGTAAAGGAAGTAGATTTGCACGAACGCGCACATCATCAATTTGATCTTTGGCAATGCCGAGGTCACCTCCACCTTCAATTAAAGCTTCGGCGTACAATAATTTAAGTTCGGCAAATCGGAACCATCGCTCATTGTTAAAGTCCGCCTGTTCATTGGGGGAGTGGTTGCCGCCAACTGCATTGTGCTCACCACCATATTTCTTTAAGGACATTCCGTTGGATGACCAAGCGGGGTCATAGGGTAATGATTGAGTGGCGCCATTGGCCCAAACATAATAGGTGTCTCCATCCTTATAGTATGTAAACTCTGCACGCACATCTCCAGGTTCAAAGGCATCGACCAGATCCTGTGTAGGAATCCATTGTCCATTTTTTCCGCCGGGGGCGCCATTGCCAGGTTCCCAATAATTGCCTCGAGCAATGCCCTGGGAAGCTTTGAAATTTTCGGAATGGGTATCGTCAAAAACCCAAATATTATCATCGGAGAAAGGACCTCCAAATTGTATCTCAAAAATGGATTCCATATTATTTTCTTCGTCGTAATTAAAATTACTTGCAAATTCTGGCATTAGCATATAGGGTCCGGTTGTAACCACTTCCTCAAAGGCGGAAATGGCCGATGGCCAATCTTTCTTCCAGACATTTACCTTTCCTATGTATGATTTGGCGGCCCATGAAGTGGCCCTGCCAGTGTTGCCACTATCCCATTCTTCGGGCAGACCAGCTGCGGCCGTCGTGAGGTCACTTAAGATGGCTGTAAATAAAGCATCTTGAGTGGCATTGGGTTGTGCTAAATTGTTGATATCCTTTAGTACCTCGGTAACAAGTGGAGGGGTGCCGAAAAGTTTTAAGGCCTGAAAATGAAACCAAGCTCTTAAAAATTTTGCTTCTGCGTCCAATACTGTTTTGTCCTCTGCCGTTAAATCGTTGTCGCCTTCCAAATTGTCCAATACAAGATTTGCCCTTAATATGCCTTCATAAATCTGGGTATATATAGCAGCATAGGGAACATCACTTGATCTTATCTGTAAATTGTCAATGTCTTGGGAAATGCCATCGGCCTGAATATTATCGGCAGCTACGTCATCTGTTATTACCATGCTTATTTTCCAAAATTCACCTCTTTCCGACAGGGTTTCGGTACTTGTTCCCCAGAAGTCCTGGATAGAGGAATAGGAAGCAAAAATGGCTCCGTCAAAATCACTTCTAGTCTTATAGAATGTATCGGTAGTTATCCTGTCGAGAGGTTGCAAATCCAATTCATTTTTACAAGAGAAAACGCCCAGAATACATATCGTTAAAAAAAGTATATTGATCTTTTTCATAATCATCTTATTAAATAGAGTTTTTATCTTAAATTAATTAAATGTAACTGACCATCCTATTTGAATAATCCTAGGTAATGGAGAAGGTCCACCATCTTGGCCACTGGCCAGGGTAAAATCACCTTTCTGGAAGCTTTGGGCCCTTGTAACTTCTGGGTCATATCCAGAATATTTTGTAAATGTTGCTAGATTTTGCACCCCAAGATAAAAGCGCATTCTGGAAACAAAATTTCCGGTCCAGTTTATTAATTGATCTTGAGGCAAGGTGTAGCCGATTTGTATATTCTGAATTCTTAAATATCCGGAGTCTTCTATCCAACGATCTGAATATCGAGTATTGCCATTTGGGTCATCCCTTGTTAATCTGGGAATGGTATTACTCGTGCCTTCACCAGACCAACGATCCAATATTGAAGTGCTAAAATTATTAGAACCTGTCATGCCTTCCAAGTCAATTCTAGCTGAATTGTAAACTTGTTTGTCGCCAACTCCCCTTAGGTTCATAGAAAGATCAAAGCCTTTGTATTCGCCTTGTATATTGAAACCGTAGAAAAAACCTGGAAATGGATCTCCTAATATGGTCCTATCATCCGCATCCACTTTGCCATCGCCCGTAACGTCCACAAACCGAATATCCCCCGGTTCTAGTCCTGAAGAGAAGGCATCAGGCAAGGCAGCATCAACTTCAGCCTGATTTTGATAAATGCCATCTGTCTTGTAGCCGTAAAAATGGCCAAGACTTTCTCCTACAATAGTTCTATGTGTTTGGGCTCCTCCGATACCAGAAATAATTTGAGGTATTTGTCCCAAATCTGTTACTTCATTTTTAACAGTGGTTATATTTCCTCCTATGCTATAATTAAATTCTCCGATAGAATTATTATAGTTAATTGCGAACTCTATACCTGAATTCTTGATTTGCCCAATATTCGCATCAGCAGGCAAAAAGTAGCCTGAAACGTAAGGAACCGGTAAACCCAATAATACGTCGTCAGTAGTCTTGTTATAATAATCAAATGTGCTAGTAAGCTTGCCTTTTAAGAAACTTGCATCGACACCAATATCTAACTGTTTACTGGTTTCCCACTTTAAATCGGCATTTGCGAAGTTCACAGGTGCAGGTGCATTGGTTACAACTTGTCCGTCTCCTATAACGTAATATATGTTGGTGTTCAGGGCACTTAAATATGCAAAATTTAAACCTGTAAATTGATTTCCGGACTCACCATAGCCCGCGCGTATTTTCAGGTCGTCTACAAAATCTCCTTTAGGAAAAAAGTCTTCTTTAGAGATTCGCCACCCAAGTGATGCTGATGGAAATACATCATCTCTATTTGCTTCAGCAAATCTAGAAGTAGCATCCCTTCTAACATTGAAAGTGGCTAGATATTTTCCTTGATAATTATAGGTCAGCCTTCCTAGCCATCCCTGTAGTGTCCATAGATCCGCTTCGTTTGCCGAGGCCACGGAATTTCCACTGGAGGCAAAATTATTGTTCACCAAGTTTCTACCTTGAATCCTTACTTTGTCGAACTTAAATTTGGTCTGCTCGAATCCTACCAGTGCACTTATGTTATGGTCGCCGTCACCAAAGGTTGTGTCATAAGCCAATGTTGCGGCTGGTGTAATGGTTAACTCTACGGGTCGGGATTGAACCAATAATGATTGTCTTGTGGAAGTACCGTCAAAAGTGGTTTCCGCTTGGAAAAATTCACC
This sequence comes from Arenibacter sp. F26102, assembly GCF_023015865.1. Classification (GTDB taxonomy): domain Bacteria; phylum Bacteroidota; class Bacteroidia; order Flavobacteriales; family Flavobacteriaceae; genus Arenibacter. Next base: position 52,642 of record NZ_JALKBC010000002.1, read on the forward strand.
TTTACCTACATTGTAATCGACTCCAACAGATGTGCGGAATTTCAAACCCTCAAATATTGTAAGTTCCCCATAGAAATTACCTAAAACTTTTCTAGTTTGAACCGTGGTTAAATTGACCCTTGGGTCATTCCTGAAAATATAATTATTACCTGTTCCATCTCCTCTGGTCTCTGGGTTTTCAAGGTTGTATCCATAAGGTCCGTCTCCGTAGATTTTATAATATGGGGCATTAAGTGAAGAGTTGTAACCAGCTAAAACGCCCCCTTCAGCCTGAGTAGTCCTATCTGTTGAGCTTATTAAAAGAGACTGCCCAAAACGTAGATGTTCTCCTGCTTTTATGTCAGAATTTGCTTTAAGCGAATATCTTTCAAAGTCTTGCCCTGCCTCATTGCCATCTTGGGATAAATATCCTCCCGAAATAAAATAATTGGCATTCTCAGTACCACCGCTTACTGTTAAGTTGTGATTTTGCATATGGCCTGTTCTAAATACTGCATCCTGCCAGTCTACAAAGGGTTGCCCGCTAAATTGTGATACATCCCTGCCCAACTGACCTTGAATGTCAATATATTGTTCAACATTAAGGACATCTATTTGGTCCCTTACAGAACTAGCCCCTATATAACCATCATAGTTAACCTTAGCCTCCCCAGACTTGCCTCTTTTGGTAGTAACAATAATCACCCCATTGGCAGCCCTCGCCCCATATATAGCTGCAGAAGCTGCATCTTTTAGTACATCTATAGATTCTATATCATTTGGATTGAGACCTGAAAGCGGATTGGAATCAGTTGTGGAATTAGTATTAACCGTAATGTTGGTTGTCTGCACTAATGGAACTCCGTCAATTACCCAAAGAGGGTCGTTTACACCCGGAGTACCAATACCTCGTATCCTCACATTTATAGGGGCTCCGGGATCTCCACTTCTATTGGAAATATTAACTCCGGAAATGGTTCCCGCCAAAACTTGGTCTGGACTGGTAATAGGTTTGGATACTATTTCAGCAGCTCCAATTGACCCTACAGCACCAGTAAGATCGGCTTTTCTTTGGGTGCCATATCCAACAACAACAACTTCACTTAAGGCCTGGGCATCCTCTTCCAAGGTTACATCAATGGTTGTTCTATTGTTAATATCAATTTCTTTTTTGGAATAGCCAACATAAGAAAATACAAGAGTTGTGGCACCCGAAGGCACTTCTATAACGTAATTTCCATCAAAGTCGGAAACACTACCTACGGTGGTGCCCTTAACAACAACACTGGCTCCAGGTAAAGGGCCATCTACATCAGAAATAGACCCGGTTATGGTCACTTGGGAATAAAATGATTGGGTCCCAAGAAATAATAAAAACATGACAATAAGGTGAAATACCCTAGAATCATTAAATTTTTTAATGGGTTTTTTCATCATGAAATTGTTTTAATGAGTTAGTTCAAAATTGAAAAGCTAGTGCCATAATTTTATTATTACCACACAAGCCGTTACAAGCTAATTTAAGAATAAATGTTAACAATGCGTTAATCTTTGTGAAATTATTACTTGGTATTTGGTTTAAAAAGTTAATTAATTGTGTTTTTGTTAAATGAGGACAATAAGTATTGAAGTTAAATTTGGATAAAGAAATTGTAAATGGGAAATTTTTTGTTCGCTACTTTTTGCATAAAAGCGAATAGGGAAATACTCGGGATGCATTTCTTTTTAGTAACTAAGAATATTGCCAATATTACTTTATAGGACCGTTTAGGCCAATTGCCTCTTGGGAAGGCTGTCAGCCTTATAGGTTAGCCATTTTTTTATTAGTTATCGCCAAATTGGCAATTATAGTTGCCGGCGTCTCCTATTTCATAAACACTTTCATTGAATGTAAATTTTACATTTAATGAAATTTTGTATATTAAGCTCCGCAATACAATTGACTATTCTAAGATTGAGTAGTACTTAGTTTAAAATAGGATTGGACGAGGTGTTGGTAGGAGATTTTTGGGGTGCACCATTCCCAAACTCCACCTTATATCCAACCACATCCAAAAATATAGATCCTCAGTCTAGGTGGTATGTTACCACCAAGAATTTCCGGGAAGGTGTAGACGATGTATGGCCGATTCCAGAGTCGGAAATCAATGTAAATCCCAAGTTGGGGAATTAACCCTATTGCTAAAATGGTTTTAAAGAGAAGAAATTTTATTCAAAAAGTAGGGTTGGCAATTCCAATAATTGCCAACCCTTTCTCCAATATATTCGCCCAAAGTGGAGTGTTGGACAAGGCTCTAAACAGTAATTCAAAAAAGGCCATTGCCTTTAATTTTGAAAGTTTAAATGACAGGGTTTGGATTGGAAAGGATTTTTGGAGTATTCCCATGGAAGATTGGGAAATAGGAAATAAAAGACTGGAGTTTAAAGGGACTATGCGGAATGCCCGCTTACATCTACTGACCTATGTACTTAAAAAGGACAAGGGGGATTTTCGCATTAAAAGTAGAATTGGGCTGTTAAAAAATAATAATGACAAAGGGAGTGTCGGTTTTTCCATCGGAATAAAGGATACTACGGATCCCAATAGTGTAAAGGCGGCCTGTTATTTTGGTGAAGGATTATCTACTGGTATTTCCCTGGAAGGCAAATTGTTTGTAGCCGACAAAGAAGCTCAGCTTCCCCAAAATTTTGATTTTAACGATTTTACTCTGGAATTTGAGGGGTCCCCAAAAAAGGGGGATTACGAATGTAATTTGATCGCTGTGGATAAGGATGATCGAAAAGCGGAATTAGCCTATCATCATGCTGGTGAAATTGAAGGTCTGGTGGCTTTGGAACAGAACATGAACGAAAGGGAAGGTAGTACCTTTTGGTCTCGGTCAATTGCCCTTGATGGTACAAAGGTGGAATATGTTCCCGATAACAGTTTTGGGCCTATCTTTTGGGCCATGTACATGCTTTCAAAGGGGAAACTTAAATTAACGGCACAACTCCCCCCAGTAGGTAACAAGGATTCACAAAAGGTGGAGCTTCAATTTTTTAAGAAGGGTAAATGGGTCAAGGAAGAAAAAGGCGAAATTGATCCCGTATCCTATAGTAAAATTTTTTCAATAGAAAATTGGGATTCGGCTCAAGATACACCTTATCGTTTGGTTTATTCCATAGACAAGGAAAAGCATTATTATAAAGGTGCTATAAGACAGGAACCGAATGACCGGCCACTGCGATTTGGTGGTTTAACCTGCCAGGAGTGGGCAGGATATCCATACCGTCCCTTGGTGGAGAATCTTGAAAAATCCAACCCGGATATGCTTTATTTCTCCGGAGATCAGTTATACGAGGGCAATGGAGGATACCCTATTAAAAGAGAGCCTGAGGATAGTGCCATTTTAAATTATTTGGGAAAATGGTATATGTTCGGTTGGGCTTTTGGAAATATTATGCGCGATCGGCCAACAATTTGCACGCCCGATGACCACGATGTTTATCAAGGTAATCTTTGGGGAGAAGGAGGGGAAGGCATTTCATTTGAGAAATGGAAAAAAGTAACCGATGCCCATGGAGGACTCGTCCAGACTCCAAAAATGGTCAATGTTGTTTACCGTACCCAATGTGGACACCTTCCAGATCCCTATGACCCATTGCCCTTAACATCAGGAATTACAAATTGGTTTACCCAAATGGTTTACGGTAAGGTTAGTTTCGCTATTGTAAGTGATAGATTATTTAAATCCGGTCCGGAGATGCTCCGGAGTGGGGAAGGTAGGATAGATCATCTTACCGCCCCGGCCAAACCGGAAGAACTTGATTCCAATGACCTGGATTTCTTTGGAAATCGTCAAATGGAGTTTTTGAATGGCTGGATCCAAGATTGGAAGGGAGCGGATATGAAGGTGCTGTTAAGTCAGACTTTATTTTCCAATGTAGGTACCCATCACGGTCCCAGAAAGCAATTCTTATTTGGCGATTTGGACTCGGGAGGTTGGCCCAAATCCAAACGGGATGAGGTAATACGGACCATAAGAAAAGCTTCTGTTTTTCATATAAACGGGGATCAACATTTGCCCTTTATGGTACAATATAGCGTAGATGAAGTACGGGATGGGGGCTGGACCTTCTGTACCCCGGCAATTTCAACGGGTTACCCAAGATGGGGACAACCAGATTCGGTCAATGTACCTTTTACGGATAGACCAGCACATGGCTTGCCCAATACGGGCTGTTATCGCGATGGATTTGGAAATATTAATTATATCTATGCCGTTGGGAATCCGACCGACGATTTTGACCTAGAGAAAAACAGATATTTAAAGGCTCAGAAAAAGGCATCCGGTTTTGGGATAGTTACTTTTGATACCGGAGCTAGGACCATAAAAATGGAAGCAATCCGGTTTTTGGCGGTCCTTGGGGTGGAATCCGAAGAAAACATTTACCCCGGTTGGCCATTGACCATTGGCCAAGATGATAACGACGGCCGAAGCGCCTTGGGCTACTTGCCGAAATTACAATTAAAAGAATCCAACCAAGTTGTAAAGATTATTAATGAGGAGACCAATGAAATAGTGAAATCCCTAAGGGTTAAGGGCAACGAATATATTCCTCCCGTTTACTCTTTGGCCAAGTACACTTTGGTGATAGGGGAAGGGCAAAATGAAAAGATCATTAAATCGGTCGATATAAGTACGGACCCCAAGGAGGTCATGGAGGTCTAGAATAAATACGAAACATGTGTTAAATGCCAGCCAAAAACAAAAGGGTAGTATCTTACAGGCTGCTAAAATCAAAATCAGTAAATTAATTAAATAGAATATGAAGATTATCAAAAAGAGTTTGTTCCAATCCGCACTGGTTGTTTTGCTTATGCTGGGATGTAAATCCAAGGCAGAAAAAGAGGTTGCTGTTGTGGAAAGTTCTAAAAAACCCAACATTGTATTTATTTATATGGATGATCTTGGCTATGGGGATATGAGCGCCTATGGTGCCACCGAGATCAGCACTCCAAATATGGATGCCCTGGCAAAGGGAGGAGTGCAGTTTACCAATGGCTATGCCACCTCTGCCACCTGTACCCCAAGTAGGTATGCCATATTAACCGGTAGGTATCCCTGGCGCAATAAGGACGCCAAAATATTACCGGGAACTGCTCCCTTGATTATTGATACGACCCAAATTACGGTTCCCAAAATGCTGCAGGAGAAAGGCTATGCCACCGGTATTGTGGGGAAATGGCACTTGGGACTTGGTAGTGGCATGGTAAACTGGAACCAATGGGTATCGCCTGGTCCCAATGAAGTGGGTTTCGATTATTCCTATATTCTGGCGGCAACACAGGATAGGGTGCCAACGGTTTATATTGCCGATGGTCACGTAGACGGATTGGATCCCAACGACCCTATAGAAGTTAGTTATAAGGAAAATTTTGAGGGCGAGCCAACAGGATTGGATAATCCGGAATTGACTACCATGAAATGGCATCATGGGCACAATAACAGTATAGTGAACGGAGTGCCGCGAATAGGATTTATGAAAGGTGGGGAGGCTGCCAAATGGAGCGATGTTGATATGGCGGACCATTTTCTGGCCAAGGCACAACAGTATGTAAAAGAGCATAAAAACAAACCTTTCTTTTTGTATTATGCCTTGCAACAGCCACATGTACCACGTACACCCCATCCGCGTTTTGTAGGGAAATCCGATATGGGTCCCAGGGGAGACGTTATTCTGGAAGCTGATTGGATGATAGGAGAGTTTATGAAAACCTTGGAAGAGGAGGGAATATTGGAGAACACATTGATCGTCTTCTCCAGTGATAACGGCCCGGTGGTGAATGATGGCTACTATGACGACGCCGTAGAGAAATTGGGCAACCATACCCCGGCAGGAATATTAAGGGGAGGTAAGTACAGCTTGTTCGAGGCAGGTACCAAAGTTCCCTTTATTACCTATTGGAAAGGCATCATTGCTCAAGGAAAATCCGATGCCATGGTCTGTCAAGTGGACTTGCTTACTTCAATGGCCGCTTTGGTGGGAAGTGATAAAACAGGTGAGGATAGTGAGAACCTTTTGGATGAATTTTTAGGCAAATCCAATAACGGGAGGGATCAATTGGTATTGGAAGCTACCTCAAGAACGGCCTTCAGAAAAGGAAATTGGGCTATGATTCCACCTTATAAGGGACCTGCGGTTATTAAGTCGGTCAATATAGAAATTGGAAATTCAGAAGAATATCAACTTTATGATTTAGAAAAAGACCCAAGTCAAAAGGAGAATTTGGCAAAATCCAATCCTGAAAAACTTCAGGAATTGGTTGCTGATTTTGAAAAAATTAGAGGTATTTCAGATAGTGGTATTCAAGACTTGGAACTCAAATAAGGTGTGCCAATTACCCATAGCAAGGAGGAAAGAATTGAATCTATAGATTTCCCTACCCGAATGTGGGCGATTGCTGTAGTGGTATTTAATAGGTATATGAGAAATGGAAAAGGGAAATACCTTTATTTGACTCTCACGGTTGGAAGAATCTATCTGTCCATAATGCCACGGCATGTCCGTATTTTGGATGGTATATTCAGAATAGGAAAAAGTTGGTTGTGATAAAATCTTAGAATAAAAGTCTATGTTTTGAAGACGGACCGAATGTATTTATTGTTAGAAAAATAACTATCAAACATATCCGTATTTTCAGGAACAGCACCTTCTATCTATACCAATCCTTCATAGTCGATATCATCAATCGCCTTTTTTATCTCTTCAAAATCTATTCTGCCTTGCCCCAATAAATAACCGTTCTCTTGGGCATGGAATTCACAGATATGCTTTTTACCCAACCAAAGGATTTCCTCATAAATATTGTAACCCATTTTGTTGGAATCGGCCACGTTATAATATACTTGTACGTTGGGCGAACCAACGGCATTTATGAATTCCAAATATTCTTGGGAGGGGATAAAATCCAATAAATAAAAAGATTCAATCCATATAATTGAAGGCTACAAACGTGGTACTTTATCAGTAAAAATTCTGAAATTGGGCAGGCAGTTTATGGTTTGACGTAATTTAGACTTCCTAGGACTCAAAATCAAGTTTGAGGATATTATCGTTTTGGCGACGAGAGTGACTAAAGTTGTATTGATGAGGTAGGGGGTGAAGGCACAAAAGCTTAAAATTGATTCTTAGGACCTTCATTATTCTTTCTGATTTCCAAATCGTAAATGGAATCCAAGTCTATGGGGTGTCTTCTTTTTGAAAAAAACATACCATGAAGAATTACTAAAATGGTGCCTCCTGCAAAGCACAGATTCAGTACGAGTATAATGCTTATGATCTGTGACATGATATTTGTTTTAAAGGTTATGCAAATGTCGAAAATAGGGGAAGCTATGTGTTATATAATTATTGTAATCAGTTATATAATTAGTCTAAAATGGACGGTCTCTATATCGACAACCATTTTTGTTCAATTTAAACAAAAGCCTTTTTATGGGAATGGCTATTGCTTCATTCTAATTTTAATGGAAGATAGTGAGTATATGTAATCCTCTAAATGGGAATTGTATAGTTGGTAGGATTTTCTGCACAATTGGTTAAAAGCAACTGTTCATTAAATAGCAATTGATTTATTTTGGAACTTGGCTATTGATGATCTTTATAAACAGGGCACATTATTCCGGAACGATCCAAGTATTGGTAGAATTGTGCTTTCCTACAACTACAATTTTATAGAATTTGGAAGGATATTTGCCTAAATCAATTGTGGGGGTGTTATTATATGCCTTCATCTTTTTGACCAATTTATAAGGGTCGTTCATGCCATTTCTAAATCCGTTCTCAGTACTCAGATAAACTTTCAATTTCTCTTTGCCGGCATAACACCTCCAATAAAGGGTAAGTTCTTTACCTTGGGCCGTTGCCTTCAAATCGCTTACAGAAATCTTTCCTGAAATAGATACCCCATCTATTTCAAATGCTCGATGGCGCTTAGGTGAAATTTCCAAACTTCTGAGCATTGCTGGCAAAATATCCACTATTCCTGGAGTTCCTTCAGTAAAATAATTGTTTACATCACGGGCATTGGTTACGATCCAAGTTAACGTTCCCGTTCTGATTGTCCGCCATGTCCCTTGCCAGTTTCCTTGTCCCTGCCATGGTCTGTTGTGATAAATTTTCGCCAATCCTCGCCATAGTTATTTTGTCTAAACTCCATGGCATTGAAAAGTCTTCCTATTTGTTGGTCCATAATGGTTATGGTATTATGAAATTGCTCGCTATCACCATATCGGTGTCCCAAGTCATCTGTATATTCAAGATATACCCATGAGAGATCTGGACTTTAAGCTTTGATGTATCTAGCGGCTTCATTTACAACTTTTTCATCAATTTTATGTATGTACTGTTGGTTTTCGTCATGTGGGAAGTTTTGGGTGTCCAACTCGAAGCCATCAAAATGATAATTTAATATTAGGTGATCGGTTTGGGGAAGGCCCTCCCCAACTAATTTTGTTCTATTGTCTCGCCAAGTCGAGAAAATGGACGTTTTTATTTCGCGCCTATGTTCCTTGGCATATCTAAAAATAGTCCAGTAATTATAATTGGGGTCTTTAATACTGTTGACCCACACATTGTGCTTGTTGGCCCAGGTGCCGGTCAATAAGCTATTGTATCCTACCGCGGAGGTGGTAGATGCTCCGAATAGCCATCTTTAATAAATACCCCCAACGTAGGCACGTGTATATCCTCCTCGCTCCGCAATTGCATCCAAGTTGGGTGTGGCCAATTGTTCTATTACGTCAGCAGAAATCCCGTCTACAATAACGAACACTATTTTACTGCTTGGCTTTTGCCCGAGCAGGGTAGTGAAATAAGTAAAACTGAAAAATAATAGGAAATGAATTTTCAAAATGAAGACTGATTATTACAATAAGGTTCAGGTATAAATTTACTTTTACTTTTGTTGAAGTAAGAACCCATTATTCAAAAATATTTAAAAATTTCCGAGTGATTGAATCAATATTAAGACTATTATATTAGAGTAGTTTGTAGGTTTATTACGTTTATTTACAAGGGGTTGGCTTCCTGTTAAATAGAAAAGGCGAAAATTTATAGTCTATTGGATATCTTTGAAGGTACTGCAATTATAAGGTGAAGCTTGTTGGTCTTAATTTGCTTAATAAGAAGCCCATTTGGTATCCAAAGGAAATAATATTTTGGAAAAATATTGTCTATGGTTGTTTTAAACTCTCAAAATTGGTGTAATTTTGACGGACTATTTTCTGTAATTACAGTAATGGGGTATTAGCTCAGTTGGTTTAGAGCGCTGCCTTGACAGGGCAGAGGTCACTGGTTCGAATCCAGTATGTCCCACAAAAACGCCTCGATCTTGTATCCTATAAGATGTCGAGTATTCTTTCCAAAGCCATTCCTCTAGAGCCCTTTATCAGGATAGTGGCGTGTTCCAGAGTACTGTTCTTAAGAGTTTCCTTGAGCTGGTCAAAGGATTTGTACTTGTTCAGATAACCTTTTGTTTTATAAAAGTTTTCCCCAATTAAATACACTTGGTCAAAATTCATATTGGTGACCAGATCGGATATTTCCTGATGTTCTTTTTCAGCAGTTTTTCCTAGTTCGAACATATCTCCCAAGAAAACAATTTTATGGTCGGCCTTTAATTGCTGAAAGCTCTCTAATGCAGCCGTCATACTAGTAGGATTGGCATTATAGGCGTCCAGAATAATATGATGGCCATTTTTATTAATTATTTGTGATCGATTGTTTTGGGGCGCATAATTTTCTATTCCTTCTTTTATTTTATCAAGGTCTACGTTAAAGTATTGTCCCATTAAAATTGCTGCACAGCAATTTGTGAAGTTATAGCGGCCCACCAGTTGGGTTGAAATAATGGTATTGCCAACGGCTATTTTAACAAATGGATCGGCACTAACAAGTTTTATTCTAAAGAATTGATTGTCTTCTTGACTATATCCATATTTTTCAACTACCGAGCCTAATTTGTTTTTTTGAATTGGATCATCTGCATTGAAAAAAATGGACTTACCATGGGTTGTTAGATGGTCGTAAAGTTCACTTTTGGCTTTTATAACCCCTTCTTCACTGCCAAAACCTTCCAAATGTGCTTTTCCAAAATTGGTGATATATCCGTAATCAGGCATTGCCAATTGGCATAAAAAATTTATTTCCTTGGGATGGTTAGCGCCCATTTCTACAATGGCCATTTCAGTATCGGGGGTAATTGAAAGTAAGGTTAATGGAACACCTATGTGATTGTTGAGATTGCCTTTTGTGGCAATGGTTTTATATTTTTTGGAAAGAACGGCGGTAATTAGTTCCTTGGTGGTTGTTTTGCCATTGCTCCCAGTAAGAGCAACAACTTTGGCCTTGCAATAATTTCTGTGAAATTTGGCTAAGTTTTGGAGGGTGGTTAGAACATCCTTCACGAGTATGGTCTTGGAGTTTACGGCAAATTCCCGCTCATCTACAACAGCATAGGAAGCACCTTTTTTTATGGCTTCCGCAGCATAGGAGTTTCCGTTGAAATTATCTCCCTTTAGAGCGAAAAAGATACAATCAGGGCTTATTTTTCTAGTGTCGGTACAAACCTGTGGAAACTCTAAAAAGAGTTGGTGCAGCTGTTCTATTGTCATAAATCTAAGATATAAAAAAAGCCCTTTTTACAAAGGGCTTCTTATATATTTATTTGAAGGTTTGAGCCTACTTGGCTTTCTTACCTCTAGGGGTTTTGTTTTTTGTTTTGGATTTTGAACCTACCCTAGACATAGCACATCTAAAACCAATATAGTCTGTTGCCATGTATTGTGGTAAATATCTTCTTTGTGCAGGGTCTAACCAATAGGCCCTATCTCTCCATGAACCCCCTTTGAAAACCCTAACTTCGTCATTTATTAATGAGGTTCTGTTATTGGATTTGTCATAAGCTCTTATGATATTTCCTGTGGAATCTACCTGTACCTTACTCACTGGGGAGTCGTACATTTTCTTTTTATTCTGTTCGTCCTCGTCCTCATCACTAAACCTGTCATAAAATCTTGTAGAACCTGGCTCGCCATCTCTATATCCACGGTTATCACTGGAAGAGAAATTGGTTCTCAAAAAGGTTTCTTGTTCATCTACGGGCACCATTTTTATTTCCCCTGGTAAATTCACCGCTACAATTTTCCCGTTTGGCAAGGTGTCATAAATAATGGAATCTCGAATCACATTTACTTTTCCGTCTTTTCCAATGGCTGTTTTCATATAAACATTACCACGGTAATAGTTAAAGTCACTTACCTCGTCATCTACGATAGGTCTGTATACATCGGCTACCCATTCGGCTACGTTTCCGGCCATATCATATAATCCAAAATCATTGGGTTTGTATGACTTAACTTCAGCAGTGATATCGGCACCATCATCAGACCATCCAGCAATTCCGCCGTAATCTCCTTTTCCTTGCTTAAAGTTGGCCAATTGGTCTCCTCTCCCTACTCTTTGACCATTTCTGGTATAGTCACCTTCCCATGGATATTTTTTTCTACCTCTATAGTTGTTGTATTCCCTGCTTCCAATTTGTGCTTGGGCTGCGTATTCCCATTCTGTTTCTGTAGGTAATCTATATTCAGGTAAAATTATTCCCGAACTTCTTTTTGCAAATGCGGAAACTGAATCTTTTTTCATTTTCCCTTGTAAGGAATCTATTTGGCCGTTATATACGGATTCGGGTCTATTTAAATAGGCCTCTGTACTAAAGCCTCCTTCTGCTTCGCCATTAATTACTTTGTATTTGGCCTCTTTTGAAAGATAACCTTCTCTTTCCAGCATTACCTCATTAACACGGTCTGTCCTCCATTCTGCAAATTGGGTCGCCTGGATCCAGCTGACACCAACCACGGGATATTCCGCATAGGCTGGGTGACGCAGGTAATTATTGGTCATAGTTTCATTAAACCCTAATCTGTTCCTCCATACCAAGGTATCAGGCAAGGCACCAGTGTATATATGTGCATATTTAGGGTTTTCCGGAGGATAAACACTCTTTAGATAATCTAAATATTCCAAATACATAACATTTGTTACCTCGGTCTCATCCATATAGAAAGACTGTACGTGCTGTGAGGTGGGGGTGTTGTTCCATTCATGCATCACGTCATCTTGAACCTGACCTCTTGTAAAGGTCCCGCCTTCTACAAAGGTTAAGCCAGGAGCAGTTTCCTGCTCTTTAAAGTCTGAATTGTACTGAAATCCACCTTCCTTGGCGTTAATATTCCAGCCGGTAGCTCTTGAAACATTCTTAGAGGAGGATGAGTTTTTACAACTTGAAAAACCACCAGCTACAATAGCGCAAGAGAGTACAACTTTGATGAATTGTTTTTTCATAATTAGGACTTGAGTTCAAAAGACAAACTACCTATTAAAGGAGTTTGCGATTCATATTTTATTAATATTTTGTGTCGCTTTCGGCATATAAAACGATGATTAAGGCATAATATTTTGTTAATTGAAAAAATTAATCAAATTATTTAACATGCAAATAGCATCGCTTAACATGAATAACGACTTAAAATTTATTATAGTATGGACATTTGATAATTCTTTATAAAATATTGTTTATGCTTTATTTCAATTGTAACCCTTGACCTATTTTTTGTAAGTAAAACGATAAATTAATTTTAAATAACACACCATTCAGATAAGATATTTTTAAAATGGTCGTTAATAAATGTATATGAACTAAAATTGTCTTGATAATTCAATTAAATTTAAGAGTTTTACGACTAATTTTATTAGCTTGTTAAAAATGAAAAAACTTTCAATATTATTCCTATTTGTTATTTTAGGTAAAGTGTCGGCGCAGGAAGATAGAGTAATTACTACTGCAGTGCCTTTTTTGACCATAGCCGCAGATGCTAGAGCATCCGGTATGGGCGATATGGGCGTAGCAACTTCTACAGATGCTTTCTCGCAACAATGGAATCCCGCGAAATTTGCTTTCGCCGAACGAAAAATGGGAATAGGTTTAAGTTATACCCCCTATTTGGAAAGTATAATTACCGACATTGCTTTGTTAAGTGCCAATTTTCATAATAAAATCAATGACCGAAGTGCTTTTGCATTGAGTATTCGATATTTTACTTTAGGAGAAATAGAACTTAGGCAATTTGCAGGAGATCAGGCAAGATTGGCCAAACCCAATGAAGTTGCTTTTGATGGTTCCTATTCATTAAAGCTTAGTGAAACCTTTTCCATGGCCGTTTCAGGGCGCTATATCAGCTCCAATCTTAAATTACCGGATAATGGTAGCGAGGATTCCAAAGCAGCGAGTTCGTTCGCAGTGGATGTTTCCGGGTTTTATCGCTCACGGGAAATAGCTTACAATAGATTTGATGGCCGATGGAGAGCAGGGTTTAATATTTCGAACCTTGGAAGTAAATTGAAATATGACGATGCCGGACAGGAGAATTTTTTACCTACGAATTTGAAAGCAGGTATTGGGTTTGACTTTATTTTAGATCAAGATAATGTGTTGGGGTTTACTACGGAGTTTAATAAACTGTTGGTGCCTACACCACAAGACTATAATAACGATGGTGTAATAAATGGAACTGATAATGACGAATACCAGCAAACTACTTTTTTTGAAGGGGTCTTTAAATCTTTCGGTGATGCACCTGATGGATTTAGTGAGGAGTTAAAAGAACTTACATGGGCACTTGGGGCGGAATACACCTATCAAAATGCGTTTATGTTGAGGACAGGATATTTTAATGAAAGTGATTTAAAAGGGTCAAGAAAATTCTTCACCTTGGGTGCTGGATTTAGATTTAAATCGGCTCAAGTTGATCTATCCTATCTGTTCTCTTCCTCTAAGGTGAGAAATCCACTGGAGAATACGTTGAGATTTTCCCTTACATTTAATTTAGGGGAGGAATTTTTGAACTATTAAATTGATATATCTATTATAGCTTATAAACAAAACCTGCCCAACAGCAGGTTTTGTTTATTTTTACCCAATGCTAAAGTGTTGATTAAATATGAATATAAGAAGAATATCGTTTGATCTTATGGTCTATGGATCTGTCAAGGAACTGGAACAGCAAGATCAGGAATTAATGAAAGAGGCGGTGGAAGCTAGAAAAAGGGCTTATTCCCCTTATTCAAAATTTAATGTTGGAGCAGCTGTTTTATTGGAAAACGGTGAAATTGTTACAGGTAATAATCAAGAAAACGCATCCTATCCGTCCGGATTATGCGCGGAAAGAGTAGCAATATTTTATGCCTCTGCAAAATACCCTGGAATTGCTATTGAGACCATTGCCATAAGCGCTACCTCCGAAAATTTTGTGGTTGATAAACCTGCTGCTCCATGTGGGAATTGCAGGCAGTCTATTTCAGAATATGAAATAAAACAACTTAGGCCAATATCGATAATCATGTCCGGGGAAACCGGTGAAGTATTAAAATGTAGCTCTGTAGCTGACATTCTTCCTTTGGCTTTCAACAGCACCTTTCTTGGTTAGATATGGAATTTGTGGCATTTTGGATTTAAATTTTAAGCATTTCTCAACTATTCCCAATTTTGTTGTATATAATTGCTTTATGCGAAGCTTTTGATTTAATTTTTTTTCCTATTGATTTATATATGTATTTTTGTTCTCCATTTTTATCTTAAACTTGTTTTTGATAAATGCCAAATACTACATAAATTATCAATTAATGGAAAAAATAACCAAAGAGGTCTACCTTAAATGGTATGAGGACATGCTGTTCTGGAGAAAGTTTGAAGATAAACTTGCTGCAGTATACATTCAACAAAAAGTACGTGGATTTTTACATCTTTACAATGGACAGGAAGCTGTTCTTGCTGGGGCATTGCACGCAATGGATCTTACCAAGGATAGGATGATCACCGCCTACAGGAATCATGTTCAGCCAATAGGGATGGGTGTTGATCCCAAAAAAGTTATGGCAGAACTCTATGGTAAAGTTACCGGAACTTCCCAAGGTATGGGAGGGTCAATGCATATTTTTTCCAAAGAACATAGGTTTTATGGAGGCCATGGCATTGTAGGAGGTCAAATTCCACTAGGTGCAGGATTGGCTTTTGCCGATAAATATTTTAAGAGAGATGCTGTAACCTTATGTTATATGGGAGATGGTGCCGTTAGACAAGGTTCTCTTCACGAAAGTTTTAACTTGGCAATGCTTTGGCAATTGCCGGTTGTTTTTGTTTGTGAAAACAATGGATACGCAATGGGGACATCTGTAGCTAGAACTTCACATTCAACCGAAATTTGGAAATTGGGATTGGGATATGAAATGCCTTGTGGACCTGTAGACGGAATGGATCCGGTAACAGTGGCCAAGGAGATGAGCAAGGCTATTGAGCGTGCTAGATCTGGAGGTGGCCCAACTTTTCTTGAAATGAAGACTTACAGGTATAGAGGTCATTCCATGTCTGATGCTCAGCATTATAGAACCAAGGCAGAAGTTGAGGAATACAAGAAGATTGATCCAATATCCCAAGTATTGACTGTTATAAAAGACAATAAATATGCTTCGGATGCCCAAATAAAGGAAATTGATGCCAGGGTAAAAAAGATGGTTATAGAGTGCGAAAAATTTGCAGACGAATCGGATTATCCGCCTGTAAATCAATTATATGACATGGTATACGATCAAAAAGACTATCCATTTGTACAACATAAAATATAACTAAATGGCAGAGGTAATAAATATGCCGAGACTTAGCGATACCATGGAAGAAGGGACCGTTGCTAAGTGGCTGAAACAAGTAGGGGACAAGATAGAAGAAGGTGATATATTGGCGGAAATTGAAACCGATAAGGCTACCATGGAGTTCGAATCTTTTAATGAAGGAACTTTATTGTATATTGGAATTAAGGAGGGTGATACAGCACCAGTAGATTCACTTTTAGCCATTATTGGTGAAAAAGGAGAGGATATTTCTGGATTGTTGAACAGTTCATCTTCAGAGGCCAAGGAGGAAAAGCAAGAGGAAGCTGCGCCTGCGAAAGTTGAGAAGGAATCTCCGAAGGCAAATGGCGGATCTGCCAAAATCCCTGAGGGGGTAGAGATTGTTAAGATGCCTCGCCTTAGTGATACTATGGAGGAGGGCACAGTGGCTACCTGGTTGAAGAAAGTTGGGGACGAAGTTGAAGAAGGGGACATTCTGGCCGAAATTGAGACCGATAAGGCTACAATGGAGTTTGAATCGTTTTATTCCGGTATCTTATTATATGTTGGAATTAATGAAGGGGAAACCGCACCGGTAGATTCTGTACTAGCCGTAATAGGTCCTAAAGGTACGGATGTTGATGCGGTATTGAGTGCCGGATCTGGTTCTGGTGCTGTGGCTGGAACAGAAAGTGCTCCCGAAGAGACCAAAAAGGCTGAAAGTCCTTCTAGCAACGGTCAGGAATCTACTGCTATCTCTGCCAATGATGGTCAGAGAATCTTTGCATCACCATTGGCAAAGAAAATTGCACAGGATAAAGGGATTGATTTAGCAGAAGTTAAAGGCAGTGGTGACCAAGGTAGGATCATAAAGAAAGATGTTGAGGAATATCAGCCAAAACAAAAATCAGCTGAAAAGGCCGGTCCCGTACAGGAGAAGGCGGCATCTACGCAAACTGCTGTTGCGGCGCCCATTAATTTGCCTGTAGGGCAAGAGGGAACCGAAGATGTAAAGAATTCGCAAATGCGCAAGGTAATTGCCAAGCGTTTGGGAGAATCCAAGTTTTCCGCTCCACATTATTATTTGACCATTGAGGTAGATATGGATTATGCCAAGACTTCAAGAGAACAAATTAATGGCTTGCCAGACACCAAGGTTTCTTTTAACGATATGGTGGTAAAGGCTTGTGCTATGGCGTTAAAAAAGCACCCACAAGTAAATACCTCGTGGAACAATGAGACGACCAGATATAATCATCACATACACATCGGAGTGGCGGTTGCCGTTGAAGAAGGCCTTTTAGTGCCAGTACTTAAATTCGCAGACCAAATGACACTAACTCAAATTGGTGCTTCGGTTAAGGATTTGGCAGGTAAGGCAAGGAATAAGAAAATTAGTCCAGCCGAAATGGAAGGCAGTACTTTTACCGTTTCCAATTTGGGGATGTTCGGAATTTCTGAATTCACTTCCATCATTAACCAGCCTAATTCTGCAATATTATCTGTAGGAGCAATTGTCCAAAAGCCAGTTGTTAAAAATGGGCAGATCGTAGTTGGAAATACAATGAAGGTAACATTGGCCTGTGATCATAGAACAGTGGATGGAGCCACAGGGGCCCAGTTCTTGCAAACACTAAGAGCGTACTTGGAGAATCCGGTTACCATGTTGGCATAGGTCCATGGCTTTTATTTTGATTTGGATTTTATGTTAAATAATTTCCATGCAATGAGATAATATAAGTAACAGGAAGACATGGTCTTTAAATAATTATATAAAAAGCATCCTGATTTTCAGGATGCTTTTTATCTTTAAAACTATATCATTTTTATTGATTATTTGGGTCCTCTTGGCCATTTGTGGTACATTCCCGTTCATTTAGAAATAAAGATGAAATTTTTTAATGTGGTTATCTATTAAAAATTATTATATGAAAAACATAATTTGTCTGGCAATCCTTTCTATTGTAATTGGGTGTGGTGGATCTAAAGTTGACCAGACCGTTAGGTTGACGAATCCGTCCAGCGCTTCTGGGACAATTGCCAGTGAAGCTGCCCTTAAAACCGCTCGAAAGAAAGGAGTATTAAATTTTTCCACAGATGAAAGAGTTGGTGGGGTAATAACTTATTTGGCCTCCGATGAATTAAATGGAAGGGAAGCGGGTAGCGAAGGAATAGAAATGGCAGCCAAATATATTGAAGGAATTTTCAGGAATAATGGAGTTAAAACCTATTTTGAAAGTTATAGGGACACATTGACCAATTTTGAAAAGCCAGCTTATAATGTGGTTGGTTATATTGAGGGTACAGACAAAAATTTAAAAAATGAATTTATTATAATTGGTGCCCACTATGATCATATAGGTGCGGCTGAACCCGTTGCCGGTGATCATATTGCCAACGGCGCCAATGATAATGCTTCAGGAACCACTGCGGTCTTGGAGTTTGCCCGCTATTTTGGGAGGTTTGGAAAGAATAAGCGAAGTATAATTTTCGCCCTGTTCAGTGCTGAGGAAAAGGGGCTCTTAGGGTCTAAGCACTTGGCTAAAAAGCTCAAGGAACAAAATTTAAACCTATATGCCATGCTTAATTTCGAAATGGTAGGAGTTCCTTTGGTGGGAAAAGATTATTTCATGTATGTAACAGGGTATGAGGAATCTAATTTAGCAGATATATCCAACGCCTATGCCAAAGAGAAATTGGTTGGATTTCTTCCAACGGCAAAAGAATTCAATTTGTTTCAAAGATCGGATAATTATCCCTTTCATACGGAGTTTGGGGTGCCTTCCCAAACCTTTTGTACCTTCGATTTTACCAATTTCGACCACTACCATAAGGTTGGTGATGAGGTTTCTATAATGGATTTTGATCATCTTGCCTTACTGGTAAATAAGACTATTCCAGTTTTAAAAGATATAATTAATGCCCCTATCAGGGAGATAGAATATAAATAATGGCAAATATTGTAATTACGGGAAGTAGTAGGGGGATTGGTTTTCAATTGGCACAGCTATTTGCCAATGACGGACATAAGGTATTGGCCCTTTCAAGAAATAATGCACCCATAGCGGCATTGGGACATGGGAATATTTCCAGTTTTTCGTTTGATTTGGCTAATAAGGAGGATTATGGCCAGTTGGATGATTTCCTGAAAAATAACTGGAATCAGGTAGATGTCTTGGTAAACAATGCAGGTAAACTATTGAACAAGCCTTTTTTGGAAACCTCCATGGAAGAATTTGAAGAGGTGTATAAAGTCAATGTTTTTGGAGTGGCGAGCATTACTAAAAGAATTATCCCCTTAATGCCCAAGACAGGGCATGTGGTTACCATAAGTTCTATGGGTGGGGTTCAGGGCAGTGTAAAATTTCCGGGATTATCTGCCTACAGTTCCAGTAAGGGGGCCGTAATTACGATGACCGAATTATGGGCCGAAGAATTTAAGGAATCAGGACCGTCATTTAATGTGTTGGCCCTAGGGGCAGTGCAAACGGAAATGTTGGAGGAAGCTTTTCCAGGATACCAGGCGCCAACCACCGCTTTGGAAATGGCAAATTATATCAAGGATTTTGCACTTACGGGAAATAAACTTTACAATGGTAAATTGTTACAGGTGTCGAATTCCACTCCTTAATCAACTTTAAACATGAAAGAATACAAGTGTATTATATTTGATTGTGATGGGGTGCTGGTAGATAGTGAGGTGCTAGGCAACCAGGTGTTTGTGGATATGGCTAATGAATACGGTGCTGATATAGATATTTCCTACGCCATGCATCATTTCAAAGGTGGTTTTTTAATGGACAGCATCCGACAGGTGGAAGATATTATTCAAAAATCATTGCCATTGGATTTCGAAAGTGAATACCGTCAGAGGTCTTACGAAATCTTTTCAACCCATCTTAAATCAGTTGAGGGGATTGAAAAAGTCTTGGAAAAATTGACTATTCCTTTTTGTGTAGCCTCAAGTGGACCACAGGAAAAAATTAAAAGGAATTTGCACACTGCCGGTCTATTGTCCTTTTTCCTTGGCAATATCTACAGTTGTTATGATATTGGAAAATGGAAGCCAGATCCGGCAATTTATTTACATGCTTCAACAACCATGGGTTTTTTGCCAAATGAATGCCTGGTAATAGAGGATTCCTATAAGGGAGCACAGGCAGCCACCTCTGGTGGGTTTGATGTCTATGGGTATGCCCTACACAATGAAGACCCTAATTTTGAAAAGGAAGTGACCAAAACGTTTGAAAAAATGGACGATTTAATTTCCTTATTGAAATTATAGTCTACTGCCTTTTATTTTTTCAGTTGAGCTTTTAACGGTTTGTTCCCAGAAATGAGACTGGCTATTATTTTTGTTTGTGGGAACTGCTCCAGAATAATCTTGATGAAAACGGTAATTGGGATTGCCATAATCAATCCAGGTACTCCCCAAATATATCCCCAAAGCATTAACATTACCAATACGGTAATAATATTTATGGAAAAGGATTTGCCCATAAATACTGGCTCCAATATTGAGCCGAACAAAACCTGCACCCCGGTAATGGAAACCACAAAGAATAAGAGTGTGCTTGAAGGTTCCAGTTCTACAAAAGCAAATAGTGCTAGAAGTACTACCGAAATAATGGAACCTACCATTTGAACAAAATTTATGGCAAAAGCGAATAATCCCCAGAAAATAGGAAAGCTCACGTCAAAAAATACGCAGGCCAGCCCAATTCCGATTCCCGTAAAAAGGCTTACCAAGAATTTTACCTTAATAAATGTTATAATATCCTTTTCAACCTTAACAAACGTTTTTACCGAGGTATGCTTTTGTTTAAGAATGGTATTGTTCATTAATTTCTGCACGTTAATTGATTCTGCCAGCCAAAGCACCACAAAAAACACCGTCATCAAGATCATGGTAAGGGTATTGCCAATGAAATCCAATGTTGTACCAAAGTTCTTCATCATGCTTTCTTTGGGGATAAAATTGTTGATGATGTTTTCTTCTTTGGAATAAGGAATACCCAGATAATCTTCCATTCCTATTAATAAGGCTTCCAGTTTGGTCTCCGCTTTTTCAAAAAAGGCGTTGTTGGTAGATAGTATTTCCTTGCTGGTAAGTTGAATTAGTTCTCCGCCAATTTTTAGGGCTCCTATGAAAATCAGTAGAACAATAAAAATACTGATAGGTTTGGATACATTTTTTTTATTGAGCCATCGCATAATGGGTAGGAACAATAGAGTAATGAACATAGAAAAAATAAGGGGAATGAAGATAAACGAAAGAAGTTTTAGTAAATAAAACACTAAGGGCACTACAATAATAAGGAGTAGCTTATTGGTGGTTCTTAAATCGTTCATATGTAATGTAATAATTATTTTGTGCTATGATTGTTGGGAATGCAAATTTAGTAGAAAGAAGTTGTCTTTGGTAGTTAATAATAATGTAAATATTGCCAATAAACCTATTTTGCATCAAAGGTTAACTTAATTGTGGATAAAATACTTGTGTTAATTCAATTAAGATCTTTAAATTTCTAATTTTGTTACTATGCAGGACACTTTAAAAAAGTATCTTCCTGAAAGGGCCGTAGGTTTAAGTATGGAACTTATAAAGGAAAACGGCGTACACCTAAAGATTGTAAATCAGAGGGTTACCAGGCATGGGGATTATAGAAGGATGCCCAATGGGTCTCATCAGATTACCGTGAACGCCACCCTCAATAGATATCGATTTTTAATTACATTGGTCCATGAAATAGCACATTTGGTTGCTTTTGAGAAATATGGAAGAAAAATTAAACCACATGGATTGGAGTGGAAAAGGACATTTCAGTATTTAATGCTGCCCTTTTTAAGGCCGGAGGTCTTCCCCAACAATCTTTTGCCAATGTTGGCCAAGCATTTTAGAAACCCAAAAGCGAGCAGTGATACGGACGCTGGACTATCTTTGGCCTTAAAACAATTCGATATTCAGGATAAGGAAAAATCCTATATTTTTGAATTGCCTCATGGGAGCGTTTTTAGAATATACAATGGGAAACTATTTCAAAAGAAAAATAAAAGGGTAAAGCGGTACGAATGTATCGAAGTAACTACCGGCAGGGTGTATCTTTTTCAGCCCAATGCCGAGGTAGAATTAATAAAAGATTAGAATAGAGGACTATGAATAAAAATTATTACGCCGTTTTAATGGCTGGGGGAGTGGGTTCCAGATTTTGGCCAATAAGTACAACGGAATATCCCAAGCAGTTCCATGATATGTTGGGGACAGGGGATACCTTGATCCAAAAGACTTTTAAAAGGCTTTCCAAGTTTGTTCCGGTTGAAAACATTTTGATATTGACCAATGAGAGATATAACGGACTGGTTATGGAGCAATTGCGGGGTATTCGCCAAGAACAAGTGGTGCTGGAGCCGGCTATGCGTAATACGGCCCCCTGTATTCTATATGCCGCCTTAAAAATTCAGAAAATGAATCCTGAGGCTGTAATGATTGTTGCTCCCAGCGATCATTGGATAGAGGATGAGGAGGCATTTGCCAAGGATGTTGTTGCCTGTTTTGATAAGTGCGGGGAAGAAAATGTCCTTTGTACCCTGGGCATTAAACCAACTTTTCCCAATACAGGCTTTGGCTATATAGAATTTGACAAGGCAATTGATACTCCTTTAAAAAGTGTGCGTCAATTTAGGGAAAAACCGGATTATGAAACCGCTAAGGATTTTATAAAACAAGGAAATTTTTTGTGGAATGCCGGTATTTTTATGTGGAGTGTAAACACTATAGTGCATGCTTTTAAAAAATTTCAACCTGAGCAATATTCATTATTTCATAGTGGAATGGAATATTACAACACAAACAAGGAAATGGCTTTTATAAGTGAAAATTACCCCAAGGCTGATAATGTTTCCATTGACTATGCCATTTTGGAACCCTCCAAAAATATTTTTGTCCTTCCGGCAACATTCGATTGGAACGACTTGGGCACCTGGGGTTCCCTGTACGATAAATTGGACAAGGACGATAATAACAATGCTTTGGTGAACTGCCAAGTTTTGGCCGAGGATGCCCAAGGAAATATGATTCGCTCCCCTAAGGGGAAAATTGTGGTCATTGATGGCCTAAAAGACTATATTGTAGTAGATAAGGAGGAGGTTTTGCTGATATACCCAAAATCTAAGGAACAGGATATAAAGAAAATATTAGCAAAAGTGAAGGATAAATTTGGTGCTCATTTAGCATAGTTATGGAGGAAAATTTAAATAAGGATAAGGATCAGGCAGGGGTCGAAGGTAACGGTGAAGACATTAAGAAGGATTTTAAAGGGCTTCTGGGAAGCACGAAAAAATTTCTCAGTGATTTGCTCGATATTCGTCAAAATACCGACCAGGAAGCTACCAAAGAATCTATAATAGCGGATATTCCTTTTAAAGGGCATACATCGTGGATTTTAATTTGTTCCATTTTTATTGCCTCTGTAGGTCTTAACGCCAATTCCACGGCGGTTGTCATTGGGGCCATGTTAATTTCACCTTTAATGGGTCCTATATTAGGTATGGGGCTTTCCTTAGCTATCAATGATATAGATACATTAAGGCGGTCTTTAAAGAATTTTGCCGTAATGGTTGGCTTAAGTGTTCTTACCGCTTTTTTATTCTTTTATTTATTCCCCTTAAGGGATGAGTCATCCGAGCTTCTAGCTCGTACCGAACCGGATATTAGGGATGTTCTCATTGCATTTTTTGGGGGGCTGGCATTGGTTATTGCCCGCGCAAAAAGGGGTACTATCGCCAGTGTTATTTTTGGTGTAGCCATTGCTACAGCTTTGATGCCACCTTTGTGTACGGTTGGTTTTGGGTTGGCCATTGGTAATTTCGGATATGCTACAGGTGCCATGTATCTTTTTACCATAAATACTATTTTTATTGGTTTGGCCACTTTCTTGGTGATAAAATTATTGCGTTTTCCAATGGTGCGCTATGCCAATTCGCAGCGAAGAAGGTTTATAGCAAGGATGGCATCGATAGTTGCAATTTTGGTAATGATTCCAGCCGGATTTACATTTTATGATGTATTTCAAGAGTCTATGTTTAAAAAAGAGGCCAAACAATTTGTAGCCAATAATATTGCACCCTATGAATTGCCAGGAGAGGGCAGGTATTTGGAGAATTTAACGGACATCCAATACAATCACGGAAATGATGGATTTATAGAATTGGTGTTTATGGGTAACGAAACCATCCCGGATAATGTTATCGCCACTTGGAATACCCAAAAAAACACTTTCAATAAGCTAAAAAATGTGGAATTGAAGATTGTGCAGGGATCCAAAAATTTGGAATTGGATCAAATGAAGTATGTCAGCGAATTATACGAATCCAAAAAAGCCGAACTTCTTAGTAAGGAACAACAAATTCAGGTTCTAAAGGAAGAGGTTGGCAAAATGAGCAAGATTGTTGAACACCAGATTCCATTTCAGGAAATAAGTGCGGAGGCCAAGACCAATTACGAAAATTTAACCAATATGGGGTTTTCCTATACCATTACCACAGATTTTAATAAGGTGGATACCATCCCTATTTTTAATGTACAATGGAAAAAAGGAATACCTGCCAAGCAAATAAAAACGGATGCCCAAAAATTAACGGATTGGTTGCGCTTAAGGTTAAAGAATTCAAAGATTCAAGTAAGGGAGGAACAAATTTAATTTCGCTCTTCAATATACATCTGACGTACCTTTTTGAATAATTCCGATGAATAAACGAAGTCGGTTACAGCCTCGTTTTCGGTTTTAAAAATCTCTTTGTTGCTGCCTTCCCATTCCTTAAGACCATTTCTAAGGAATATTATTTTCTCACCAATTTCCATAACAGAATTCATGTCATGGGTGTTGATCACAGTGGTAATATCGTATTCTTGAGTAATTTCATGAATAAGATTGTCGATTAGAATAGCCGTTTTAGGGTCTAGTCCCGAATTGGGTTCGTCGCAGAATAAATATTTTGGATTCATTACAATGGCCCTTGCAATGGCAACTCTCTTTTGCATTCCCCCGGATATTTCCGATGGAAATTTATGGTGGGCATCAATTAGGTTTACCCTTTTGAGAACAAAATCTACCCGATCCTGCATTTCAGATTTGGATTGTTTGGTAAACATGCCTAGAGGGAACATGACATTGCCTTCGACCGTCATGGAATCAAATAGGGCACTCCCCTGAAAAACCATCCCCATTTCCTGTCTTAAATTTCTTTGCTCACTAGGAGAAAGTTTGGCATAAATTTTACCATCGTAACTAATAGTGCCTTCGTCCGGCATAAAAAGCCCTAAAAGGCATTTCAGGAAAACTGTTTTTCCCGATCCGCTTTGCCCTATGATCAAATTGGTCTTGCCTTTTTCAAAGCTGGAACTGACCCCCTTTAAAATATGCGTATCTCCAAACGATTTATGTAAATTGTCTACTTCTATCATTAGCCCAAAAGTAATTGTGTTAAAATGTAATTTACTATAATAATTACAACACTTGTCCAAACAAACGAGGTGGTGCTGGCCTTGCCAACTTCCAAGGCACCGCCTTTCATATAATAGCCGTGAAAGGACGGTATCGTAGCAATAAGCAGGGCAAATACTATCGATTTTACAAAGGAATAGGTTACATGAAAGGGAATAAAGTCCAACTGTAGACCTTCCACGAAGTCGGCACTAGAACTAAAGCCTCCAAAAACACCTGCGGTCCATCCTCCAAATATCCCTACATACATGGCTATCGCAATTACAAATGGATAAAACAACATGGCTATTATTTTTGGAAAAACCAGATAGTTCAAAGAATTTACTCCCATGATCTCCAAAGCGTCAATTTGTTCTGTAACTCTCATGGTACCTATACTGGATGTTATATAAGACCCAACCTTTCCGGCCATAATAATAGAGGTAAACGTAGGGGCAAATTCAAGTATTACAGATTGCCTTGTGGCAAATCCAATCAGATTTCGGGGTATCAACGGGTTGGTAATGTTCAATGCCGTTTGTATGGCGACCACTCCCCCGATAAAAAATGAAATGAAAATAATTATACCCATGGAGCCATATACCAATTCATCAATTTCCTTTAAAATTAGAGTTCTCATTACGGACCATTTGGTAGGTTTTTTAAAAACCTCAATGATCATTATAAAATAGCTGCCGATAGATGAAAGGTAATTCATTCAGTATGTGATATTGCTTAGGAGTGTAAAAATAACAATATTAAGAATCATTTAACTTCCAATTAAAGTTTAAAGGTTTTATTTCTATATTTTTGTTTCTTAAAAATTAAAAAAAAATGCAAAATAAGAGTCTGCTTCTATTGTTTTTAATGCTTTTGATAGGATTTAATTCTGGGACAGTCAATGCCCAAAGAAAATCCAAAAAAGCTAAGGTTGAATCTTTGGATAAGGCCATAAATACGGTCACTCCAGATATAGCCACTACACCAAAATTAGTGGTCGGGATTGTAGTAGATCAAATGCGTTACGATTATTTGACTCGATTTTGGGATCAATATGGCGATGGTGGATTCAAGCGTTTGGTAAATGATGGATTTAATTGTAAAAACAATCATTTTAATTATGGGCCAACAGTGACCGGTGCCGGACATGCCTCGGTTTATACTGGGACGACCCCTTCTGTACATGGTATAATAGGCAATGATTGGTACGATAAATATGCGGATGAAAGTGTTTATTGTGCGGGTGACGGTAATTATAAACCCGTCGGAACTACTTCCGATGCTGGTAAAATGTCTCCACATAGAATGGAAACAACGACAATAACAGATCAGGTCAGGTTGCATACCCAAATGCGTGGAAAGGTAATAGCAGTTGCGATAAAAGATAGGGGTGCAGTTTTGCCAGGGGGCCATTCTGCGAATGCGGCCTATTGGTTTGATGGTGGGGATGCCGGTAACTGGATCACAAGTTCCTATTATATGAACGAGTTGCCGAAATGGGTGAGTGAATTTAATTCACAAAAAAGTGTAAGTCAATATAAAAAGCCTTGGACCACCTTGAAGGATATTAATACCTATAAGGAAAGTGGGGCTGACAATAATAATTACGAGGGTCTTTTTGTGGGCCATTCCTCTCCAACGTTTCCATATGATTTGGAGGGTTTGTGGGATAATAATGGTAAATACAGTCTTCTGAAAAGTACTCCTTATGGTAATAGTTTAACAACTGATTTTGCCTTGGAAGCAGTAGAGAAGGAAATGCTTGGTGCGGATAGTGATACCGACTTCTTGGCTATTAGTTTTTCCAGCACGGATTATGTGGGACATAAATGGGGGGTAAACTCAAAAGAGGTTGAGGATACTTATTTGCGTTTGGATCAAGATTTAAAACGTCTTTTAGACACCTTGGATAAAAAAGTGGGAGCAGGGGAGTATACCGTTTTTCTTACTTCGGACCATGCAGCCATTAACGTTCCGGCTTATTTAAGAGATCAGAAACTTCCTGCGGCAGCCTTGGTTTCCGATAATTTTAATACTAAACTTTCAGAATATTTGAAGTATACCTTTGGTACAACGGATATTTTGAAGAATACATCCAATAATCAATTGTTTCTAGATTATAAGGTTATTAAAGGTTTGGATATGGAGATGGATGAGGTTGAGGAATCCATAGCGCGGGAAATAATACAATACGATGGTATATATATGGTGTTTACCGCTAATCAGATGTGGCAAAATCAATATAGTCATGGTATACCCTACATTGTTCAAAACGGATACAATCAAAAGCGTTCCGGGGAGGTGTTAATGGTCTTCGATCCGGGCAGTGGTAAATACGGAAATACCGGGTCAACACATGGTTCGCCTTGGAATTATGATACTCATGCTCCCTTGTTGTTTTACGGGAAAGGGATTAAAAAAGGGAGTACTGTAAGTAGAACCGAAATTCCAGATATCGCTCCAACGATTGCAGCATTATTGGGGATGAATGCTCCTTCAGGAACTACGGGAGAGCCCATTGAGGAAGTGATCAAGTAATAGTATTCCTTTTTATGAAATTAAAAAAGCCAAACTTATCGATTAGTGGAAAAGTTTGGCTTTTATTTTTCTCCATCGAAGCTCACGAATAAACTTACCCTCTAATGGGCTAACCAGAAAATCCTCTTTTTCTTTCATTGCTAAAAAGTAGCCTTGAAGATTATCCCAAAATGCCTTTGGTTTTTTCTGTTTCAAAGCCATTTTTAGGGAAGCGATCAGGGTAATACGGAAACCATATCGCATGGTGTACATTGCCTTTCCTTGTAGCAATTTGGCTTTTTTGTTATATGCATTGCCCAGAGGTCGCAAATGTTTGGCGTGCAAGGAAGTGTCTGTATAAACATTATAGCCGTTATATTGGGCCAATAACTCGTCTACAGTGTCCCATCCCATGGCGGTTTTAAGTCCTCCAATGGTCTTAAAGCAACTTTTTTTATAGGCTTTAAATGCACCACGGACATGATTCTTATCCATGGGGTGATTTAATTTCCATTCCCCTTTTTTATCCTGTTCAAAGACAAATCCGCCTGCTATACCAATTTTGGGATCGTTGGAAAATATCTGGGCTATTCTTTCAAAATAAGTGTCTGGAAGAATAATGTCGGCATCCAATTTTACTAAAAAATCATAGTCCTCATCAAGTAGTTCCAACCCCTTATTAAAGGCATTGATAACCTTACTGCCTGGCATATGGGCAGTGGAGGATTTGGTGTTGACCTTGGTAACAAAGCTATATTCTGAAGTGAACCGATCTATTATGTGCTCGGTATTATCTGTTGAATTATCGTTGACTACTACAACTTTTTTCGGGGGCATGGTCTGTTTTACCACAGAATGCAATGTGTCCTTTAGGAATTGGTCTTCGTTATGTGCAGGGATAATAATGTAGTAGTTCACCTGTAAGATTATTTGTTTTCTAGTTGTCCGAGCTTTTGGAAGTCAGGATGGTAAAGTACTGAACCGACTTTTTATTATATATTTCAACTTCTATTGTTTTACATGTCTTTTATCTAGCCCATTACCTTCATTGGTATTCGCTTGAGGACTCATTTTTCTTTCGGCATAAACAATGTAATATCTTGGGGTGAAACTCCTTAAAAGAGGTCTAATGCCTATTTTTTTTACAGGATTGGTCCATTTTGCACGATCCTTTATTTCCCATCCGGCCTTTTCAAGTAACCAGTCGAATTGCCAGTCTTCAAATTCATGGTAGTGCCTGTCCCAAGGGTCTGTCTTACTTCTATATGCTGGTGAAAACCATAATTTTAAAGGGATGCTGGCTACCAATTTCTCTGATTTTATTTCGCTAAGAATATTCAATGGAGCCAATAAATGTTCAAAGATTTCGAAGGCAGTGGTGACTTCTGCCTTCGTGGTTTTGGCAGTAGTAAAATCAAGGTCCAAATCTTCGCCTTTTGTGTTTTCCACGTTGTATCCATTTTCTTTCATAATCTTGGAAAATGGATTTTCGACTCCAAGATCTAAAATGGATTCGTCCTTAGATATATGTTTTTGAAGGAAAGCAAGGGTATGTTTAAAACGTTTGTTCGGGAATGTTCTTTCGTACATCAGTTGTAATCTGGTTTGTTGTTTTGTAGGTTTCTTTTGTGGTTTAAGCATCAAAGGCCCTAAAACCAGAAACAAAGATATTTGAAAAAGGGTTTAGTGTTATATAAATTATACCCTATAGACTATTGCGTTTATGTTCATGCCTGCACCAACACTGGCAAATATAACAACATCTCCCTTTTTTATGGATTGATTCTCCATTTTTCCATTTTTTACCATATCGAACAGGGTGGGAATGGTAGCTACGGAGCTATTCCCTAATTTTTCGATACTCATTGGCATTATACCATCGGGCATTTCCATATTGTAAAGCTTGTAAAAACGTTTTACTATGGCTTCATCCATTTTCTCATTGGCTTGATGAATGAATATTTTTTTTAGCTCGGTGATGGGTACGCCACTTTTATCCAAACTGTCCTTCATGGCTTGGGGTACATGGGTCACAGCGAATTCATATATTTTTCGACCATACATTTTTATATAACGCCTGTCATCCTTGGCCGCTTTGGAATATGATTCACCAAAGAATAGAAAGAAGGCTTCTTCATTGGCATAGGTTGCGCTATTGTGTGACAATATTTGCCCGGTATCATCTTTGGCTTCCAAAATAGTTGCGCCGGCACCATCTGAGTAGATCATGGAGTCCCGATCATGTTTGTCCACAACCCTCGATAAGGTTTCTGCCCCAATGACAAGGCATTTTTTTGCTATACCACTTTTAATAAAGGCGTTGGCTTGGATCAACCCTTCGATCCAACCAGGACAACCAAATAGGAGGTCATATGCAACGCATTTCGGATTTTGAATTTGCAATTGATGTTTAACCCTTGTGGCTAAACTGGGTAATGTATCTCCCTGTGTTTTACCCTCTGAAACATCGCCAAAATTATGGGCAAAAATTATATAATCCAGTTCCTCTTTATCAATTTTCGCATCGGCTATAGCTTTTTCGGCTGCAAAAAATGCCAATTGGGAAGTGTCTAAATTATTCTCTGCATAGCGCCTTTCGCTAATACCTGTAATACCTTTGAATTTTTGAATTATTACTTCATTTTGATGTGTAAAGGGACTGCCATCTTCATTTAAAAAATCATGATTTTCAAAATCTGAATTCTTTGTTACAATGGATGGTAGGTAAGAACCAGTGCCAGTAATTCCAATGTTCATAATGATATGTGAATTTAATTGTATAAATATAAAACAATTGGTTAGCCTTAATAAGTATGCATATTATTTGATATGATGTTCAAGATTATTCCTGTTTTGTATTTACTATAAAAAAAGCCTTTCAAATTTAATTAAAAGGCTTTAAAAGGCTTGTTTTTGTTAGGATTTCTATGCTTCTGCGTAGGCCTCGATAGGCGCACAGGTGCATATTAAATTACGGTCTCCATATGTGTCGTCCACTCTCCTTACGCTTGGCCAAAATTTGTTTTCCATAATATATGGCAATGGGAAGGCCGCCTGTTGTCTGCTGTAAGGAAAATCCCATTGATCGCTGGTTAACATTTCTAAGGTGTGTGGTGAATTTTTAAGGGCATTGTTGCTATCATTAATGGACGCAGCATCTATTTCCTCGCGTATAGATAACATTGCGCTACAGAAACGATCTAATTCTGCCAAGCTTTCGCTCTCCGTAGGTTCTATCATAAGTGTTCCTGCAACCGGGAAGGATACGGTAGGTGCATGAAAACCATAGTCCATTAATCTTTTTGCAATATCGGTAACTTCTATGCCGTTTTCTTTAAAAGGTCTACAGTCTATAATCATCTCATGTGCCGCCCTTCCTTTTTCCCCGGTATATAGAACATCGAATTTTCCACTAAGTTTGTTTTTAATGTAGTTGGCATTTAGGATCGCTGTCTTTGTAGACTGTGTTAATCCGTATTCTCCCAACATTTTTATGTATCCGTAGGATATAAGACACACTAGTGAACTTCCCCATGGTGCTGCCGATATAGCTGATATTGCTTTGTCTCCACCTGTTTTGATTACGGGGTTTCCAGGTAAAAATGGCACCAATTGTTTTGCTACACAAATAGGTCCAACTCCAGGCCCACCGCCGCCGTGTGGGATGGCGAATGTTTTATGCAGGTTTAAGTGGCATACGTCGGCACCAATAGTGGCCGGGTTGGTCAACCCTACCTGTGCATTCATATTTGCCCCATCCATATATACCTGCCCACCGTTATCATGGATCAATTTTGTGATTTCCTTGATGGAAGATTCAAAAACTCCATGGGTGGAAGGGTATGTTACCATTAAAGCGGATAAATTGTCTTTGTGTAAAGCAGCTTTTTCCCCTAAATCGGTTACATCTATGTTGCCATTTTCATCCGTTTTGGTTACGACCACCTTCATTCCGGCCATAACGGCCGAGGCGGGATTGGTGCCATGGGCTGAGGCAGGGATAAGGCATATATTTCTGTGGCCTTCCCCGCGGGATTCATGATAAGCCCTAATCACCATAAGTCCGGCGAATTCTCCTTGTGCACCCGAATTTGGTTGTAAAGAAGTTCCGGCAAATCCGGTGATGGTATTAAGGTCATTTTCCAATTCCTTCAAAATAATTTGATACCCCTCGGCTTGTTCAATAGGTACAAAGGGATGGATATTTCCCCAGCGAGCAAGGCTTAATGGAAGCATTTCCGAGGCTGCATTCAATTTCATGGTACAGGATCCCAGGGAAATCATAGAATGATTCAATGCCAAATCTTTTCTTTCCAATTTTTTTATGTAGCGCATTAATTCGGTTTCCGAATGATAGGAGTTGAACACACTATTCTCTAAATACTTAGTTGTACGGGTTAGTTTGCTTTCAATGGCCGAATGTGGTAATAGACCTTTTATGGTAATGGAGTCTTTTCCAATGGCTTCAGCAAAAATATTTACAAGTTGTTGAAGATCTTTTAGGGATGTTGCCTCGTTTAAGGCAATGGAAATGGTGTCCGCATCAACGTAAAGGAGATTAACCTCATGCTTTTCTGCTATTGGCCTTACTTTGGAAGAATCCGCTTTTATGCACACGGTGTCAAAGTATGAAGTATTGGTTTGGTATAGTCCCAACTTTTCAAGACTATTGACTAGGGTGGTAGCGGAGGAATGAACTTTAGTTGCTATGTACTTGAGTCCTTTAGGGCCGTGGTACACTGCATACATCCCTGCCATTACAGCCAATAGCACTTGGGCGGTACATATATTGGATGTAGCCTTGTCCCTTTTAATGTGCTGCTCTCTTGTCTGCAATGCCATTCTTAAGGCAGTCTTGCCATCAGTGTCCTTGGTGACTCCGATAATTCTTCCTGGGATACTTCTTTTGTACTCTTCCCTTGTTGCAAAAAAGGCAGCATGGGGGCCTCCGTAACCTAGTGGAATCCCGAAACGTTGGGTGGTTCCTACTACCACGTCGGCGCCAAATTCACCTGGAGGTGTCAATATCGCCAAACTTAAAATATCTGCCGCTACTGCAACTTTAATGTTTTTTTCGGCCGCTTTGGCTACGAATGCCGCATAATCATGTACTTGACCATGTTTTCCCGGATATTGAAGTAGGGCCCCAAAATAATCATCGCTATATTCAAAGTTCTGGTGATTGCCAACTATCAAATCTATTCCCAGTGGTTTTGACCTAGTTTGTAATAGGGATAAAGTTTGGGGTAATATCTCCTCTGAAACGAAAAATTTTAAAATGTTGTTTTTCTCTTGATCTCTACTGCGGACATCGTAGAGCATGGCCATTGCCTCAGCGGCTGCAGTACTCTCATCCAATAGGGATGCGTTGGCCAATTCCATTCCAGTTAGCTCCGCAATTACGGTCTGGAAATTCAATAAGGCCTCCAATCGGCCTTGGGCAATTTCGGCCTGGTAGGGGGTATACGCAGTATACCATCCAGCATTTTCCAAAATATTTCTTTTTATCACCGAAGGAGTAATACTTTCGTGATATCCTAAGCCGATGTAGGATTTAAAAACTTTATTTTTCTCGGACAAATTTTGAATATGGGACAAATATTCGTGCTCGTTCATTGGAGCATCCAATACCAAAGGCTTTGCCAGACGGATATCGTCAGGAATGGTTTCCGAAATCAACTGGTCCACGGAGTTTACATTGATAGTTTTCAGCATTTGTGGTAGGTCTTCTTCTCTAATGCCGATATGGCGTAAGGCAAATACGTCTGTCCTCATAATTCAAGCTAATTTAATCTGAAATAAATGAGAGCAAAAATACTCATTATTTATGTTTATTTTGCAGCTTTGACCTTCAACTAGTTTAAAGTTTTTAACTAAAATAAGAGGTTATAAACACTTTGGTTATTTTTAATTTATGAACTGGCTTAAATACATATTTCATTTTTATTTGGATGCCAGTATACATGTTGCAATATCAGTTTTTGCATTTATTGAGATTACCTGTGTTTTTTTTGGATTGTCCAGGGACAATCACATCTCTTATTTGGCTTTCTTTGGAACAATAGCATGTTACAATTTTGTGAAATACGGGGTGGAGGCCAAAAAGTATTTGTTGGTAGCGAACCGGTATCATAAGAATATTCAAGTGTTCAGTTTTATTGCGGGTAGCTTGGCATTATATCATGCTTTTTATGTGTCTTTTGAAACTTGGATAGGAATTGCCGTATTGTCTATTTTAACTAGTCTATATGCCATTCCTTTATTGCCGAACACAAAAAACCTTAGGAATTTGGGAGGGCTCAAAATTTTTGTTGTGGCTTTGGTATGGGCAGGTACAACGGTTGTGCTGCCTGTCATTGCAGCAAATAAGACGATGAATTGGGATGTTGGTGTGGAGGGAGTGCAACGTTTTTTAATGGTCTTGATCCTGATGGTGCCCTTTGAAATTAGGGATTTGGAATATGATGAACCCGAACTTAAAACCTTGCCTCAAAGATATGGTTATGTAAACACAAAAATTTATGGATATTTTGGTGTGATAGTTTTCTTCTTTTTAACTTTTCTCAAAGATCAATTAACGTACCTGGAGGTCACAGGAAAAGGGATTATGTTTTTAACGTTGGGGATATTTATGTTCATTACGAAAAGAAAGCAGACTAAATATTTTTCCTCTTTTTGGGTAGAGGGCATACCAATTTTTTGGTGGGTTTGTATCTTGGTATTGGATGCTTTTTTAGGTCTTTGATTTTAACTTCTCCTTCATTTTTTCTTTTTCCTCAATAGGAAGAGTCCTAAGATTGGCTTCTGAACAAAGGGAGGAAAGTTTAGTATTCTTTTTAGAAAAAGTTTTACACGTTTTGCAAAACAACACGTGAAGTTTGATCTTGATTTTCTCCATAAAAGTGGCTTCCCTATACTGTATTTTCGTACAAATTATTCCAATATCCTTACAGGTCTTCATATTTTAAACCAATTGTTATTTAGGCAATCCATAAGAACAGTTCTTGCTCTATGGATTATAACCCAAAGGTTAGACGGATTAATTTCTAGCTCCTTACATACCTCTTCCGTACTGAGTCCGTTTATGGTTTTGAGCGTAAAGGCCAATGCGTGTTTTTTTGGAAGTTTGCTGATACAGTCCTGAATAGCCATGCCTAACTCTTCGTTTTCCAGTTGGCTATTTTCCAAAATACTCATTGGGTCTGCTACTTGTTCCTCCAAAAAGTTACTATCAGCCTCACTATTCTGGTTATGCGTGATGCGGATCATAGATTTCGCTTTTTTGGAGTTGATTTTACGATAATGGTCAATCACCTTTCTTTTTAAAATAGAGATCAGCCAAGTTCGTTCAGCGGCCTCCCCTTTAAAATTTTTAGCAGATTTTAAACCAGCAAAAAAGGTCTCCTGTACCAAGTCTTTGGCTATTTCTGCATCGTTGACCCGGCTTACCGCATAGTTAAATAGGTAATCGGAATAACTATCGACCCATGTGTCCGGATTTAATTCTTGTTTTGTCATACCTGTTTGTCATTTCAAAAATAAGTGATTTTTCTCAAGTAGAATTCTTATTTTTGAATAAGTAAATAAGTTATGAAATCGATTTTTCTTTTTTTTGTGGTAATTGTACTGCAAATTGGTTGTTCACAGGAGAATGTGAGTAAAATGCCTATAACAGAATTTAAGCAGGAATTGCTTGATAATGCCATTTTGGTGGATGTACGGACTCCTGAAGAATTTGGGGAAGGGCATTTGGAGAATGCCAAAAATATAAATTGGTATGATCAAAATTTTGCGGAAAACTTTAGCGCAGTAGATAAGGACAACACAATATATGTGTACTGTAAGAAGGGTGGTCGTAGTGCCAAGGCCCAAGAAAAACTAAAATCCCTGGGTTTTAACCGTGTGGTGAATTTGGAAGGTGGCTATGATGCGTTTAAGAATAAAAAGTAAAGTAATGTTCTGAGTTTTACTCCTAATTACATTGATTACTCTGCCTTTTTGTATGTCGGATGTTGATGTTGCTTTTACACAATAACTTATGGTAAGGTATAGGTCAAAAATTGGTTGGATTCTTGTTGTTGTAATAGGTCTTATGCTTGTTAGTCCTATTTACTTAATGATTGAGTATCCAGTGGGAGTTGGAACTATAGTTTTATTATTGACCTTTCTTTTTATCGTCTATATTTTTTTGTTTACTTATTATGAGGTTGATGATAGCCTATTGAGAATTAAAAGCGGATTTTTGATCAACCGTTCCATTCAAATAAGTGCCATTACAAAAATTGAGGCTACCAACAATCCCATAAGTGCCCCTGCCACTTCCTTGGATAGATTGGAGATATTTTACAATACCTATGAAAGTGTCATAATCTCTCCTAAAGAGAAACGGGGATTTATAGCCCATTTAATGCAGTTAAATCCCAATATTCAGGATAGAACCGGTCTGTAAATGGCTTTGCCTTTTTAAAGAACTAAACTTAACCCATGGCCAAATGGAGATTTTCATATCTATAGAAGCTTAGGTATGTCTGGTTGTTTCTTTAAAGGGTAGTCTCAGACAACAAACCGGCCCGTTTCAACAAGGCCTCGATCTTGGGTTCGCTTCCCCTAAAACGTTTGTACAATTCCATTGGCTTTTCAGTTCCACCTTTAGATAGTACATTGTCCTTGAATTTGGTAGCCACTTCCTTATTGAAAATTCCTTTTTCCTTAAAGTATGCAAAGGCATCGGCATCCAAGACTTCGGCCCATTTGTAACTGTAGTAGCCTGATGAGTATCCTCCCTGAAATATATGGGAAAATGAAGTGCTCATACAAGTTTCTGAGCTTTCTGGATATAGATCGGTTTCCTTAAAAGCAAGTTGTTCCTGAGCCTTAACATCCGTGATTCCGGATGGGTCGGTTCCGTGCCAGGACATGTCCAATAAACCAAAACTTATCTGTCTAAGGGTGGCCATTCCTTCTTGGAAGGTTGCCGAATCTTTTATTTTTTGTACTAAATCCATCGGTATTACATCGCCTGATTGGTAATGGGTTGCAAATAATTCCAGTGCTTCTTTTTCAAAGCACCAGTTTTCCATTATCTGACTGGGCAATTCTACAAAATCCCAATATACCGAAGTGCCTGAGAGTCCTGGATAGACCGTATTCGCCAACATGCCATGTAATCCGTGCCCAAACTCATGGAATAAAGTAGTTACTTCATTGAATGTGAGTAAGGAGGGTTTGCTTGCGGTAGGTTTGGTGAAATTGCAGACATTGGAAATATGCGGACGCACATTAATTCCATTTTGTACGTACTGCGGTTTGTAAGAAGTCATCCAAGCTCCTCCACGTTTTCCCGGTCTCGGGTGGAAATCGGCATAAAATAGGGATACCAGATTTTTGTCTTGATCGTAAATGCGATAAGTTTTTACATCTGGGTGATACTTGTCTATATCAAAAACTTCTTCAAATTGCAGGCCGAATAGTTTTTCAGCTACCTTAAATACCCCTGCGATTACATTTTCCAGTTTAAAATATGGCTTTAGCTTTTCGTCGTCCAGGTCGAACAGTTTTTGTTTTAATTTTTCGGAATAGTAGGCACCGTCCCATTTCTGTAAACGGTCTATGTTATCCAATTTTTTGGCAAATTCTTCCAACTGGGCAAATTCCCTTACTGCCGCAGGTTTAGCTTTTTCCAACAATTCGCTAAGGAACTTGTGGACCTTTTCAGGAGTTTCTGCCATGCGTTCCTCCAATACGTAATGGGCATGTGTTTTATAGCCCAATAGATTGGCTCGTTCGTGCCGGAGGTTGGCAATTTTGATTATATTTTCCTGATTGTCCAATTCATCCTCATGAAAACCTTTGCTTCCAAAAGCAATGGACAATTCTTTTCGTAATTTTCTGGTCTTGGCATATTTCATAAAAGGAATATAGCTAGGGTAGTCCAAGGTAATCAACCACCCTTCTTTGTCCTTTGATTTCGCCAATTGCGCAGCAGCTTCTTTCTCTCCTTCGGGCAAACCGTCCAAATCGGCCTCAGAGGTTAGGTGCATTTCGTATTTATTGGTCTCCGCTAAAACATTTTCCCCGAATTGAAGCTTTAGTTTGGATAGTTCGGCATCAATTTCGCGTAGACGTTTCTTTTTGTCATCCGGTAAATTGGCACCGTTTCTGCTGAAACTTTTATATTTTTTATCGAGCAAGGTATCTTCCTCGGTGGTTAATTTTAGATTATTCCTTTGGTCGTATACTGCTTTTACCCGCTTAAATAAATCCTCGTTCAAGGTAATGTCATTGCTGAATTCGGACAATAGGGGAGATACCTCTTGGGCTATTTTCTGTATTTCCGGATTGGTTTCCGCAGAATTCAAATTAAAAAAAACACTGGAAACCCTATCCAGTTGCTGTCCTGCAAAATCCAGGGCGGCAATAGTGTTCTCAAAAGTTGGGGTGTCCGTTGCATTTGCAATACCGTCAATTTCTACCCTAGCCATATCTATGGCCTTTAAAAAAGCCGGTTTAAAATGTTCATTTTTAATCTTTGAGAAAGGTGCTGTATCGAAAGGGCTTAATAAGGGATTCATAAAAGGGTAGGGCGTTTTTGTAATTGGTATTCTAATTCTTCTTTATATAATTGACTACTGACTAATTTTTTCTTTTTTTCATTTCCTCGGCTCCGTCTATTACCTTTTGTTTTAGTCCTTCCTTATAAAAGATAATTTTGTCAAGAACACATTTGTCAGAACTTCCTATAATCTGGGCTGCCAGAATACCGGCATTTTTTGCGCCATTCAACGCCACTGTAGCCACAGGCACTCCGCCTGGCATTTGAAGAATGGATAGGATGGAGTCCCAACCATCAATGGAATTACTGCTTTTCACAGGAACACCTATTACAGGTAAAGGGGACATGGAAGCGACCATTCCTGGCAAATGGGCCGCACCACCGGCGCCGGCTATAATTACTGAATATCCGTTTTTATGCGCATTCTTACTAAAATCGAACAATTTCTCCGGAGTGCGGTGTGCCGATACAATATCAACATCTACCTCAATATCAAAACCTTTTAATATATCAATGGCTTCTTGCATTACAGGGAGGTCGCTGGTACTTCCCATAACTATAGCTACTTTACTCATATCGTTGAAAATTTCTTATTCGCTAATTACTTTTATAGTATTCTTCACTTGTTCGGCTATTCTCCTAGCCTCACTAATATCGTTGTTTACGATGGTTACATGACCCATTTTCCGGAAGGGACGGGTCTGCTTTTTTCCATAAATATGAGGGGTAACTCCGTTGAGTTTCAGTATCTCCTCCATATTTTTATAGACTACATTTCCAGTGTGTCCTTCCGCACCAACCAAATTCACCATAATCCCAGCAACTTTACTGGCCGTGTTTCCCAAGGGAAGGTCCAAAATAGCGCGTATATGTTGTTCAAATTGGTTGGTATAGCTGGCTTCAATACTGTAATGGCCACTGTTGTGGGGCCTTGGGGCTACTTCGTTTACCAGAATTTCATCCTCTTGGGTCTGGAACATTTCCACGGCCAAAAGTCCAACATGCTTTATTTTATGGGATAGTTGCAGCGCTATTTCCTGGGCTCTTTCCGCTACCTTGGCGTCTATTCTGGCAGGGCAAAGTACATACTCTACCTGATTGGCTTCAGGGTGAAATTCCATTTCCACTACGGGATAGGTTTTTACTTCCCCACTAGGGCTACGGGCCACAATAACGGCAAGTTCATTTTTAAAATTTATCATTTCCTCGGTGATGCATTCTCCAGCGGGTAGATCATTTAAGTCCTCCAATTTACGCACTACCTTTACACCTTGTCCGTCATAACCAAATTGGGTAGCTTTCCAAATAAACGGAAATTTAAGACCACCATTGGCAATACTATCCTCAATCTCACTTTTATACGCAAATCGCTGAAAATCTGCTGTGGGAATATTGTTGTCTATATAAAACAGTTTTTGTTTTGCCTTGTTTTGTATGATGCGCAAGGCACGGGTCGGGGGATATACCTTTAAACCTTCATCCTCTAATTTTTCCAAAGCATCCAGATTTACGTTCTCGATTTCTATGGTCAACAGATCTACTTTTTTGCCAAAGTGGTAAACCGCATCAAAATCCATTAGGTCGCCCTTATAAAATTCATTGCAGGCAATTTTGGAAGGGGCTTCATCCGACGGGTCCAATACCTTGGTATAGATGTCAAATTTTCTCGTTTCGTACAAAAGCATTTTACCTAATTGACCGCCTCCTAGTATTCCTAGCTTAAAATCCGAAGAAAAATAGTTCATGGGAAATGATTCACTTGTATTAAAGTAGATTGTATATTAGGAACAAAAATACATCTAAATCTTAGAAACTAAGCTTAGACCATTAAAAAAGAGAAATCAAAGTGCTATATTTGGCATCTTGAATTTATTATAAAAACATTAGCCTTGATTAAGCTACACGACAAATATTTTAAGCCTTTTATAAGTGAAGGTGAAATTATGGCTGCAATTAAAAAGATTGCGGATCAGGTTGCTGTGGATTACAAAAAGCAAACCCCCATTTTTGTGGGAGTCCTCAACGGGGCCTTTATGTTTGTTTCGGACTTTTTAAAAGCATATCCACACCCTTGTGAGGTTTCCTTTGTGCGTTTAAGCTCTTATCAAGGGCTTACTTCTACCGGAATAGTGGAATCTCTCTTGGATGTGCCGGAAAATATAGAAGGGCGCAGTGTTATTATCTTGGAAGATATCATTGATACCGGTAGGACCGTTAAAAAATTAATCGACTTATTTTCCAACACCAAGGTGAAGGAATTTAAAATTGCCACCTTGTTCTATAAATCGGAAGTGTATAACGGGGAGTATGATATAGACTATTATGGTATCAAAATTGAAGATAGATTTATAGTGGGCTATGGGTTGGATTATAATGAATTGGGAAGAAATTTAAGAGAAGTATATCAACTAAACCAAAAGCACATGATAAACCTAGTTTTGTTTGGAAAACCTGGTGCAGGAAAGGGCACGCAGGCTTCATTTTTAAAGGAAAAATATAATTTAAAGCATATTTCTACCGGAGATGTCTTTCGTTATAACATTAAGAATGGTACCGAACTGGGCAAATTGGCAAAATCATATATAGACAAGGGAGAATTGGTACCGGATGAGGTTACCATTAAGATGTTGCAGGATGAGGTGGAAAAAAATCCAGATGCCAGTGGATTTATCTTTGACGGATTTCCAAGGACAACGGCACAGGCCAAAGCATTGGATGATTTCTTAGTGACCAAGGAAATGATGATCGACGCTACCATTGCTTTGGAGGCCAACGATGAAGTATTGATTCAAAGATTATTGGAGCGTGGTAAAGTTAGCGGAAGGACAGATGATCAGGACGAAAAAATGATTCGTAACCGGTTTGATGAATACAACGAAAAAACAGCGCCTTTAAAGGATTACTATGATGATCAGGGGAAATTCCATAGTGTAAACGGAATAGGTTCCATTGAGGATATAACTAGCCGCTTGGCAAAGGTAATTGAAGAGTTACAGGCAATTTAAGATCGACCTCCAAGGGAATGTTTACTTCCTTGAATAATCTGCACCACTGGCGATTTTTGGGTTTAATTTGTTGAACTATATGCATGGGTCGATCAGGTTATGATGGACCTCGGATAAATAAGCTAAAAAAATGACTGAAGGAAATTTTGTGGATTATGTAAAAGTGCACTTGGAATCCGGTAAAGGAGGAAAAGGTTCTGTGCATTTACATAGGGAAAAGTTTATAACAAAAGGTGGGCCAGACGGCGGTGACGGCGGTCGTGGTGGCCACATTATTGTCCGTGGCAATAAAAATTTATGGACCCTTTTGGGTTTCAAATTTACACGAACTTTTAGAGCTGGACATGGGGAACATGGCAGTAAGAACCGTAGTAGCGGTGCCGATGGTCAGGATGTATATTTGGAGGTACCATTGGGGACTGTCATCAAAGACGCTGAAACCCAAGAAGTATTAATGGAGATTACCGAAGATCAGGAAGAAAAAATTCTTTTGGAAGGAGGCATGGGAGGTCGTGGTAACTGGCATTTTAGGACGGCGACCAATCAGACACCCAGATACGCGCAACCTGGTGTTAGTGGACAGGAATTAGACCTAATTTTAGAGTTAAAAGTATTGGCCGATGTTGGTTTGGTAGGTTTTCCAAATGCGGGAAAATCTACTCTTTTATCTGTACTTACTTCTGCCCAACCCAAAATAGCGGATTATGAGTTTACTACTCTAAAGCCGAATTTGGGAATTGTTGAATACAGGGATTTTAAAAGTTTTGTTATTGCTGATATTCCCGGAATTATTGAAGGTGCAGCCGAAGGTAAGGGCCTAGGGCATTATTTCTTAAGGCATATAGAACGTAATTCCACTTTACTATTCCTTATTCCAGCCGATAGTAAGGATATTTCTAAGGAATACGAAATTTTGTTGGATGAGCTTCGTAGGTATAATCCGGAGTTGTTGGACAAGGATCGATTGATCGCCATTTCTAAAACAGATATGTTGGACGATGAGCTTATTGCAGAAATGAGGCTCGAGCTGGACCAAGATTTTAAAGATATTCCCTATATGTTCATTTCTTCTGTGGCCCAGATTGGATTGGTAGAGCTTAAGGACAGATTGTGGGCAATGTTGAATAAATAATTTTATTTATTGGTCGGCATAGATCACTTAGGTCCATTTTGAAATTGCCCTGCGTTTTAACGAATACTTGCCCTCATAAAAAACGACAATAATAATTTTCACTATTTTAGAGTCTATTTAAGAATTTCCAATCACAATTTCTTAAACAGGCTCTTATAAAAATTGGAATAATGAAAAGTATAATCCCATTCTTGTTGTTGATTTTTTTAGTTTCTTGCAGTGCTATAAGAGTGAATTATGACTACGATAGGGATACTGATTTTTCTAAATATACCACCTATAACTATTATCCGGACATGGATACTGGTTTAAGCGAATTGGATACCAAACGATTAATAAGGGCTATAGATTCCACTTTGCGAGGTAAAGGATTTTTGTTGTCTGAAGAGCCAGAATTTTTAATAGGAATTTTGAGTAGATCCTTTCAGGCTCCAAGAAATAATACCGTTGGGGTAGGAATAGGCGGTACTGGAAGAAATGTAGGTGGGGGGATGTCCATAGGAATTCCGGTTGGAGCTACAAATGTTGAGCGGGAAATTCAATTTGATTTCGTGGATAGTCAAAAGGATGAATTATTTTGGCAGGCCATTGCGGTAAGTACGTTGAGAGAAAATAGTTCTCCTATTGAAAGGGAGGAGAACTTAAGGGCCTTGGTAGTCAGAACTTTTGAAAAATACCCGCCGAAAAGTAGAAAATGAGATGAACATACTCCTGAATTTGGATAAGAAATCTTTCTAACATTATAAATAAGAAGCGGGACCAATTATTGGTCCCGCTTCTTATT
Organism: Arenibacter sp. F26102; assembly: GCF_023015865.1. Classification (GTDB taxonomy): domain Bacteria; phylum Bacteroidota; class Bacteroidia; order Flavobacteriales; family Flavobacteriaceae; genus Arenibacter. The sequence continues at coordinate 95,801 of NZ_JALKBC010000002.1, forward strand.
TTGAACAATGTAAAATATATTATGGTCTAAGTATTTCTTTATATCTGTCCTTGTAAGCGTATAGCATTACAATATTTAGAATAAGCAAGACTAAAGTTAGGCCAATAGAGCCTGGTTCCAAAAATGCATTGAACAATAAGGCATTTACTGAAACGGTCATCAGGATAATCATCATCAACGCGCCAAATTTGTTAGTCAATAAGGCAATGCCAGAAAGAATTTCAACAATAGCTACTACATACAGGGTATTAGTACTCATTAAAGCTGAAAAATAATTCATGGCAGCTTCGGACATTTGTCCGGCGGGCATAAAATGTAAGAATTTATTCGCCCCGAAGACGATAAGGAAAAGTCCGAAAACAAAGCGTAAGGCAATAAAGAAGGTAGAGTTCATAATTCGTTGATTTTACGTTAGTTATTTATGAATTTATGAAAAAAAGCAATACCTTTTTATTAATATTTTGTTTTTTTGCTATTCCACCAATATTCTTACCCCCTCGCTATGGCTGCTAAATTCAGGTGCATACATACTTTGTATCGTAGAAATACCATTACTGAAATCACCTGCATTGTTAACACTTAGGTCATATTCAAATACAAAAATCCCCTTAGGTAAATAGTCGAAAAAGAAATTTGTACTGGCGTCTTTGGTGCTTTCATAGTAGCCCAGGCCGTCTTGCCATTTATAGCCGGACAGCACATTGATGGGTTCTAGTCCAGCAGCTCTCATATCTTTCATATGTACAAATTCCATCGGTCTATCGACCCTTAATTCAATTCTTACTCGAACCAAATCGCCCACATTTAAATGTGTTTCATTATTAATTTCGGATATTAGCTCACCAGTGTCCGTATTCTTTTTTAGGAACACTTTCTTTTTTAATATCAAAGGTGTTTCTGCAGGCGTAATTTTATCCAAATCTTCAAAATATTGCCAGTACAAAGCTCCCCAAGCGATGCCATCCCCCTTTTTATTAAGTTGTACCTCGGCCATTTTTGGACTTATTTCGTTTTTGTCCCAAGAGGTTTTAAAATATCCTGTTCCAGCCTCCACTTTTACATTTTCCAGTTTGGAAGGTTCAATTTTTTCTCCACCAACCATTACGTCTACGGCATCAGTTAAGGATAGCCAATCACCACCTTGTAATAGTAGTGCATATACGGCATCTGTGGTAGCCTTTGTGGTTTTCCATTGATTGGTCTGTTTGTTCTTTAATAACCATATCTTTAGGTTATCTACAGTTTTAATATCATTTTTAATTTCAGAAAAAGCTTCTATCAGTAGTGATTGTGTCTCTATAGGAGCTTGGTGCCAATACCAGGAGTTGGTGTTTTCTTTCCAATACATGCCCAATTCCTCACTGCTAATACTATTTTCTTCCAAGGACTTGATTATTTTATTGGCCGTGGCAGTATTGTCATTCCTGTAAAGAAATAGGGCAATAAGTCCCTTAGAATATAAATCCCGCTTAACCCAATATTTTTGTGCCTGAGTTTTGTAGTAATCCACAATTTCATCAACCTTTTTAGAGGTTTTAATGTCTTTAAAAAAACTGCGCATATATAGGTAATGCAGCTGGGTCGGGCTTAAATGATCATCGTTCAGGCTCCTGGCATATTTTTTCATTTGTTCGTATTCCTTCACAAATTCCTCATCCAAATAGTTAACTGCTCTGGCTGTCATTTCCTGTTCTTTAGGGGTACGAATTATATTGGACCCTAATTTTCCTTCACTTGCTTTGCCCGATGTTAGTTTATTCAGATGACCTAAACCGGTGATGATGTGTTGTGTTATAAATCGGTTTTCCGGACCACCATTAAACCATGCCCAGGCGCCGGACGACATTTGATTCTGTTCCAGTTTATTAAAGGCATTGGCCTGGTCGTTCTTCAGTTTATTAAGATTGAAAAGCAGCGCTATACGTTTCTTTTGTTCTGATTCAGATTGGGCATCCCGCAACCACGGGGTTTCCTGAATTAAAATCGATTTTAATTCCTGATTCTTTTCAAGATTGCTCAATAACGCATCCGTATTGGCCCATTGATTAAAGACCTCTTGTATTCTTGGATTGGAATTGGCAATGTGTCCTCCCAAGGTGTTGGCATAGTATCTGGAGAATATTTGCTCATTACAATCATAAGGATATTCCATTAAATAAGGTAGGGCCTGCACCGCATACCATGCCGGATTGGAGGTTATCTCCAGAGTAAGCTGATGATGTCTTAGGGTGGTTGAATTAGTGTTCTCTAGTTTGTCCAAAGTAAACGACTTAGTCTCATTACCGCGGACCCACATTGGCAGGGTTTCGGTAACCAGCATGCGGTTCGTGAGTACTGGGAGTACGTTTTGTTCCCCATCGCTAAAATCGCCCGCTTTCGCCATTACTTTATATTGGACTGCTTCAATTCCTTCCGGAATTTTTAAACGCCAGGACACTTGGCTATTTCCCTTGGCATCTACGGTAAATGTATTTTCGATTTCAGATGTATTCGACGAGGCGTCAGTTATCAATAATTCTTTGGTGACTTCTTTTCCGGTAATGACATCCATCAATTCCAGCCTAGCTATTCCCTCTAGCGATTTTTCCGTAAGATTCGCAATTTTTGTGCTGATAACTATTTCATCACCCTCACGTAAAAAACGGGGTGCATTAGGGGTGACCATCAATTCTTTTTGTGTAACGGTTTCCAATGTAGTGGTGGCACTTTCCAAGGTCTTGGTATGTGCCAACAGTTGTAACTTCCATTTGGTCAAAGCCTCGGGCGTAGTGAAACTGAAGGACACATTGCCATCTTGATCTGTCAATAGTTGGGGGAAGAAAAAAGCAGTCTCTTGAAGGTTTTTTCGAATCTGAATATCGTCAAATTCATCTTTTTTGTCCTTTATGGCCTGTGGAACCTGCTGGCCGTCCACATTGTTTTCTGGAGATGGGGCTCCAATACCGGCCACTACTGTTTCTTCCAATGCTTCGCTGTCTGATAGTTCCATTATGGCACCTGGCGCACTGCTCTTCATCATCATTCTTTCCCCGCGAGCATAGCCGTATCCAAAATGGAAGCCGAACCAATTAAAGGAGTCGTAGTACTGAGGGTCATAGGTAAAGCCGTCCCCAAAATTTAAATAGGTGTTAAAAGAGGTAATCCCATAACTATTATAGGCGTTCAAATACCTGTTGGAGTAATATTGCCCTCTATACTTGGGGGAAAAATTCCAATGATGCCCAGTAAAGGCATCCAATGAGGCATCGTACATACTGGCCAACAGCTCCGCCGTTACCTTGTCTCCTTTGGGACCTTTAATCTTAAATGACCAAGTTTCTTCAGTACCGGGAAGTAATTTATCTCTAAAAGTAAGTGTTTCTATTTTTAGGTCGGAACTGGGATATGGGATGGCGATTGATATACTTCCCGTTTGAAAGGAATTATATGCCGAGTAGCTATAATTAATGGCAAATCCTCCCAAGTCATCTGCAGTAACGGGAATTTCAATGGATTTGGAATTATTGTCCAATTGAATTATATGGGTTGCTACAACTTTACGGTCCTTTTCAATGAATACGGAAATGGAAATATCTTCGGCACTGGAAAGCAATTTAAGCTGTACTTTATCCCCTATGGTATAGGTGTTTTTGTCTGTCTTGATTTGGAAAAGCTGATTGTCCGCTAACTTCTTATCATTATCACTATAGAAGGTAGTTTGTGTTATATCCTTTACCAATTGACCAAACCTATCTTTTGTTTCCAGTTCTATGACGTATTTTCCGGGCAACCACTTTTTAACGTTGCCCAATCCAATTTCCTTGGATTTGTCGGTGTCAAAACTAGACTCCCACACCAATTCTCCCTTTTCCCAAAAGGCGGGATTATCTTCCTTGCCAAAAGCTTCATGAGGATAAAGTTCCTTGAATTTGGACTTTCCAAAGCCATCGTAATCAGGTGCTGCCCAAGGTCTTGGTCTTAACACCTTGCCGGGGGCTTGTAATTTATACATTTTCAGGGTACCCTGCGCTGGAACAAACTGCCCGTTCAAGTTGTTGGTTGCAATGGTGATCACTGGATTCTTGAGGTCCTTATTTAGCGGATCGGCAATATGGATATCTGCGGTAAGCGCATGATAGCCAATGTTGATCATTGTGGTTGTACTGTGGGTCTCCCCATTGAGGTCCGTTACATCTGCTGTGACCTCATAATTAAAGGTGGGTAAATTTTCTTTGTCAATACTTAGATCCGGCAGTGCCTTAAAACTGAAGGTGTATTTTCCATTGGCATCCGTAAGTGTTTCTCCATGGGCAATTTCTTGAGGGGTGCCATCAAAATAGGGTAGGTGCCAATAATACCATTGTGGAAAATATACTACCCTGCGTACGGTGTAGCTCACCTTGGCGTCGGAAATAAGGCTACCTGAGTAGGCCGTAGCCTTGCCGTGGACGGAAATACTGTCATTAACCTTGTAAGTCTCCTCAATGGGCTCCAAGGAGGTTTCAAATTTGGGCCGCTTGTATTCCTCAACGGAGAAATAAGTACTACCGTCAATAAGTACTTCTTCAGAATCTATTTTTAGAGTATAATTACCAGTGAGTCCACTGTTGGGCAGCATAAATTCGCCTGAAAAGGAACCATATTCATTGGTCTTAAATTCTTGTTTGGCAACTTCTTGAAGATTAACATCAAGAAGGCTTGCGGTTATTATGGTGTTCGTAAGCACAGAGGAGGCCTCATTTTTTTTCTTCAAGGCAATGCCCTTAAAATATAGGGGTTGTCCAGGCCTATAGATGCTTCTATCCGTAAATAAAAAACAGGAATATGAGGTGTCGCTACTTTCGTTGGGATATTTTGCATTTACATAAAAGTCTTCAAAGTAGGCTTCTTCATCTTTGGCGTTAACCTGGATATCTACATTGTTCCAGCGCTCGTTGGAAAGAGGGAGGACAACCATTCCTTTTTCATCGGTAATAAAAGTCTTGGTCAGTACAGGTCTTTCGTAGTTTTGATGATAGGAAAATTTTAAGGTAGCCGATGAAATTGGTTTTCCGTTGTTTCGATCTATTACCTGGAAGTGATGATCCGTATTGGTTTTGCCTTCCACTAACGCCAAATTGGAGACTTGAATGTGACTGTAGGAGAAAGTTGTTTGTGCATTGTTATTTGGGATACCTAAAATAATATAGGACCCATTCGCCAATTCAGGTAATAGGATTTCAATTTTATGGGATTGATAATCATTTTCATCAATGAGTTTGGCATCCCATTTTTTTACTTCCTTTAATTTTTGAATAAACGCTAATTTCTTATCCTCGGGATATAGCTCGTTAAGCTGCTTTATTTCCTTTTGGGATATCTTACGAGCTGATAAAACCAATGCGTTCAGGTTTTTATAGTCTACCAGTATACGCGAAGGCTTGTTCACTGGAATATATTGTTCCGCTGTCAATTGAATGTCTTTGGAAAGAATCTCCGATTTTAATGCTTTGCATTTTTCTGCACCCCTACTATTTGGAAATTGGCTCATAACCGATTCGCAAACTGCCAAGGCTTCTTTTTGCCTCCAACGGTGTTCGTCTTTGATATTAGGCCGGTAGCTATTGCCCCATTGGTGGTACAGCATGGCAATTTCATATTGATAGAGGGCCGAGTTTTTGTTGCTCTTTAAGGCTTCGACGGTATTTTGCAAAACTTCCAGATACTGTTGGTCCTTATTTTGGAATACGGCATGTTCCCTTATGTATTTAAGTCGCTCTATATCTACATCCACGTAAGCCTCGCCTGAAGGGTCCTGTGAGTGGAAATCCAGGAGTTGCTGATATACTACTATTGCCTTGGCTTGCAGGGAAGTTTCATCATTAAGGCTGATTTTCTGCTCAACAAATTGTTTCGCTTCACATAGTATTTCGGGCATGTCCAATTCAAATTTATCAGCTGGCCTTGTAATACTATTTTCACCTGACTTATAAAAATCCAATGCCGAATGTGCTAAAAGGTCAAATAGGGAAGGGCGATAGATTTCCGATCCTTTTTGTTCTTCCAGGATTTCCTTGTACGAATCCACTTTAAGCTTTTGTAATTCTGACGGATTTTGCAATGAAGCATCAAAATGTATATTGATTTCATGGAAAATAGTGGTCAGATCCCAAGTTCTGAAATCAACACTGTCAACTTTCTCCTTTGTTTCTGTACGGTCGTAGAATTGATATCTATTTTGCTGAAAATATTGCCAATATAAATTCGCCAAATAACTTTCCAGAATATTGGTGGTAGGGAATTGGCTTTGGGCTATTTCCAATTTAAAGTCCTGCATTATTTTTAATTGGGCCTCCTCCTCCAAGGTTAAGGCGTATTTGGAGGTGTATAAAAGTGATTTTATGATTTGAACGGAATTCTGCTCTGTTTTGGCCTTTTTGGAAATTAAGGCTACAATATTCAGGGCGGATTTTGTCAATGCTTCCTTTTCAAATTTTTGTACCCTTTCCCATAAGGCTGTATAAGAATCGGAGGTAGATTGGGAATGCCCCATTTGTGAGAATAGAATTATGGTGAATATTGTTGCTATCTTTTTCATCGTATTTATTTAAAGAACAAAACTGGGCTATATTTCAAGGGGTCGCAAGCGTAAATGAGTGAACTGTCCTTTTAAGTGAGCAAACCGACCTTGAAGAGCATAGATGCAAAAAGAATACCAACGTTGCTTCCGTAGTGTAGAGATTTTTTTACACAATCCATAGTAGCGCTAATAAGCATTGTACCTTCAATGTCTGTTGATATAGGGGAAGAAACATGGAATTTTGTTCCAGAGCCTGAAAGTTAAAGCGACTTTAGCAATCCGCCGTCTATGGGGATGTTGGTCCCCGTTATAAAGGAGGCGTACTCTGATGCTAAAAAAGTCACCAAATGGCCATATTCCTTTGGATCGCCAAATCGGCCTAGAGGAACATGGGAGAGCATTTGTTTTTCCACTTCAGTAACAGGAACGCGCAGGGATATAGCCTTGGCGCCGTTAAGTTGCTTTAGTCTTTCCGTATTAAAATATCCTGTTAAGGTACTGTTTACGGTAATATTGTATTTACCAACATCGGAAGCCAATGTCTTGGACCAGGTAACCACTGCTGCCCTGATGCTATTGGAAAGAGCCAAATAGGATAAAGGTTCCTTTACCGAAATAGAGGCTACGTTAATAATTCGTCCATATTTCTGGGCAACCATTCCTTTTAGAGCCTGTTCCGTTGTGAATACGGTAGTCTTAAAAAGCAGGTCGAACGCCTGTTGATAGTCATCCGTCTTTTTATCCAAGGCGCCCCCAGCTGAAGGTCCCTGAGTATTGTTTACCAAGATATCTACCGTGTTTGTTTTAAAGAAAGTGGCAATACTTTTCTTGTATCCCGCAAAATCGGAATAATCTACTTGCAAATACTGGTGTTGCTGCCCGTTATCGGTTGGTAAATCGGCTATCAGGGATTTTAATTTGTCCTCACTTCGGGCCATTACCGTTACACTGGCGCCACTGGCGGCCAATTGTTGGGCAATAGCTCTTCCGATTCCTTTGCTGCTACCCCCGATCAATGCTTTTTTATTTTTCAGTGATATGTTCATCTTGTTTATGTTTTTTTAATCCTCTCCCTTTGGGATAGGCTATTTATCTGTATTCCTCCCTTGTTGGGCTAAAAACATCCATTAGTTTACAGGGTGTTAAGGCGCGTCCACTGTGGGAGACATTTGGTGGAATTATTACCAAGTCTCCTGGTTCATAGGTGTTGGTAATACCGCCCAGGGTAAACTCAAATTTCCCCTGCAAAACCTGCATTACCTGCTCATTAATATGGGCATGTTCGGGAACTTTGGCCCCTTTTTCCACTTCCCAAAAGGCTAAACTCATATTTTGTGTATGGATAAGTTTTCCGTGGTAGCCAGGCATTATTTCTTTGGTGTCAATTTCGGCTAGTTTTATTTTCATTTTTTGGATTCTTTGGCACTAAATTAAAAAATATTAAGGGTTTAAATATGCTTTTCGGCCTTATTCGTGAGGGCTGTATTTCAAAAGCCGCAGGCGTGTTGAAATCGGATAATCGAACGAACCCCGCCTTTTTGGCGGGGTTACTGGTTTAATGTCTCGACCCTTAGATAGGCTCCTTTATGGGTCCAGGGCAAATTGGGTTTAATGATATTTATTTTCCTTAAAAAATGAAACCGTAATATAACTTTTTTTGATAGCCTTGAACAATGATTATCTTTACCCCTTAAATTGATTTTTACATGCATATTCATTTTATTGCCATCGGAGGCAGTGCAATGCACAATTTGGCTTTGGCATTACATCATAAAGGGTATATCATTTCTGGTAGTGATGACGTAATTTTTGAACCTTCCAAAACTAGGTTGGAAGATAAGGGACTTCTACCGGAATCCTTTGGCTGGTTCCCGGAAAAGTTGCATTCCAATTTGGATGCAGTAATTTTAGGTATGCATGCCAAGGCAGATAATCCTGAGCTTTTAAGGGCTCAGGAATTGGGGTTAAAAATATATTCCTATCCCGAATTTTTATACGAACAATCCAAAAATAAAACAAGGGTGGTCATTGGTGGAAGTCATGGTAAGACTACCATCACCTCCATGATACTTCATGTTTTAAATTATCACGACAAACCAGTGGATTTCATGGTGGGTGCTCAACTGGACGGGTTTGATCGAATGGTACATCTTACAGAGGAAAACGATTTTATTGTTTTGGAAGGGGACGAATATCTATCATCGCCTATAGATAGGAGGCCAAAATTTCATTTGTACAGGCCTAATATTGCCCTTTTGAGCGGTATAGCTTGGGATCATATTAATGTATTTCCTACCTATGACAACTATGTGGAGCAATTCCGGATTTTTGTGGATAGCATTGTAAAAGGAGGTAGTATTACCTATAATGAGGAAGACCCGGAAGTGGATAAGGTGGTAAAGGCATCTGAGAATGCCATAAGAAAATTACCATATAACACTCCTGAATATACTGTTGAAAACGGACAAACCATTTTGGAAACGCCAGAGGGACCCATGCCTATTGAAGTTTTCGGAAAGCATAACCTAAGCAATTTGGCAGGAGCAAAATGGATATGCCAAAATATGGGAGTGGATGAGGATGACTTCTATGAAGCTATTGCCTCCTTTAAAGGGGCCTCCAAAAGATTGGAGAAAATAGCCGAGGGTAAGACCTGTGTGGCTTACAAGGATTTTGCCCATTCACCAAGCAAGGTTATGGCCACCACAAAGGCCGTAAAAGAACAATATCCGGACAGAAAATTAATTGCTTGTTTGGAATTACACACCTATAGCAGTTTTAATCCCGAGTTTTTAAAGGAGTATAAAGGTGCCCTTGAGGCTGCGGATATAGCATCAGTTTTCTATTTGCCGGAATCGGTTAAGATTAAGAAGCTTAAGGAGGTTACCCCCGAACAAATATCGGAAGCCTTTGTTCGGGACGATTTGCAAATTTTTACTGATGCCAAAGTTTTTAAAAACTTTGTTTTTGGTCAGGAATATGATAATTCCGTATTGCTTTTAATGAGTTCAGGGAATTATGGAGGATTAAATTTAGGAGAGGTTAAGGCCTTGGTGGAAGGATATTAAACGTAATATTCATTTGAAATTATTCTAAGTAAAGCTGTCCATGGTTTTAGGCAATGAGATTTTAATTTCAAATAAAGAACCCTTGCAAAAAGCAATATTAATGTAACTTTATGGTTGATTAATCTTTTTTTAAATGAATAAAGGCCCTATTGGTATTTTTGATTCGGGTATTGGAGGCACCTCCATATGGCGGGAAATCAATAAGATTCTTCCGCATGAATCAACAATTTATTTGGCCGATAGTAAGAATGCCCCTTATGGCGAAAAGTCAAAGGAACAAATACTTCAGCTTAGCATTAAAAATGTTGAATTACTTCTGAAAAAAGGTTGTAAGCTAATAGTTGTTGCCTGTAACACTGCTACCACTAATGCCATTAAAGAGCTTAGGGCAACTTATAAGATACCAATGATCGGAATAGAACCGGCTATTAAACCTGCTGCTTTGAATTCCAAGACCAAAACCGTTGGAGTTTTGGCCACCAAGGGAACATTAACAAGTGCTTTGTTCAATAATACTTCGGAAATCCATGCCAATGGCATAAAGGTGCTTGACCAAGTTGGTACAGGCTTGGTGGAGCTAATAGAAAAAGGTGAGGTTAATACTGCCCAAACCAGGGTGCTATTGAAAAGCTATTTGGAACCTATGTTAATTCAGGGGATGGATCAATTGGTTCTAGGCTGCACACATTATCCATATTTAATTCCCTTGATAAAGGATATATTACCAAATAATATTAAGATTATTGATTCTGGGGAGGGGGTTGCCAGACAAACCAAAAACGTATTACAGCAATTTAATTTATTAAACAGCTTGCAATATGACGATATGGAACATCAATTTTTTACAAATGGGAATGTTTCGGTCTTAAAGACCTTTTTAATGAATGATAAGGTTCCATATAGTGCGCAATATTTGGATTTTTAGCCAATTCCCAATTGCTGCTTATTGGTCCTTTTCCTTTTTCATATAGGTTAAATATGTAAAGTCATATTTATGGCGTTCATCCTTGGGGTGGTGCTCCTTATTTGTCAATTGCCATTTAGATTCGTCAAAATCAGGGAAAAAGGTGTCCGCTTCAAAAGACCCATGGACTCTGGTAAGTTCTATTTGATTGGCGTGCTCCAATCCAAGATTGTAGATTTCACCACCTCCAATAATAAAGGATAAGGAATCGTCCTTTACCAGGTGTAGGGCATCCTCCATGGAATGTACTACAATACAATCCGCATGATTTACCGAATAGTCCTTATCCCTGGTTATTATAATATGGGTTCTGTTGGGTAGAGGTTTCGGGAAGCTCTCGAATGTTTTCCGTCCCATGATTATTTTATACCCTGAGGTAAGGCTTTTAAATCGTTTAAAATCATCAGGTAAATGCCATAGTAGGTCGTTGTCTTTTCCCAATGCGTTATTCTCAGCAGCAGCAGCTATGATAGATAGGATATTCACTATTCTTTTTTTTTATTAATGTTGGATAAGGGAAATTCGGTTTCAATCTCCTTCTGCAATTCGGCTATTTTTTGTTTCTGTTTCTGGACTAATTTTTCCCTTTGTGAGCGTTCCCATTCCAAGCCCATGAATTTTGTGGTGACAAATACGTTAAAAAAGTGAATAGCGAATAAAAAGGCCCAAAAGGTAATGGCCCATACAAACCAGTTGTATTCCACCCCATACTTAAGTATTTTATTGATGATGATCAGAAATACACTACCGATCAAAAACACAACAAAATGGCTATAAAGTCGCTTTTTTTGTTTTATTCTGGTTTGGGCATGTTCCAAAAGTTCATGCTGTTCTAATTCTATAAGTGATTTTTTTTTATTCTTGGTGAACATCCTAATTCCTATCTTTAGGCAAAGATACCATAAATACAAATTTCACATCTTTGGATATGCAAAAGATTATTAAGCAATTCCCAGTTTTAAGTCAATATACCTATGTAAATACAGCCACCTCAGGTTTGCTTTATGACGGCCTTTTGGACTGGCGCCAAGAGCATGACCTTGATTTCCTTATTGGAGGGAGTAAAATGAAAATGAAAGGCAATGTGCTTATTTCTGAAACCAGAAATGCCGTTGGAAAATTCTTTGGCTGCAAGCCTGATAATGTAGCATTGGTGCCCAATTTTTCAATTGGACTCAATTTGTTATTGGAAGGAATGGGAGATAAAAGGAATGTATTGTTATTGGAAGGGGATTATCCTTCCGTAAATTGGCCTTTTGAAAATAGGGAGTGCAATACCTTCTATTTAAAGGTTACCCATGATTTGGAGGAAAATATTTATAGCCGGATAAAATCCAAGAACATCAATGTCTTGGCTCTTAGTCTGGTGCAATGGTTAAATGGAATTAAGCTCGATTTGGAATTCTTAAAGAGTTTAAAACGGGAGTTCCCCGATCTCATGATTATTGCTGACGGCACACAATTTTTAGGTACCGATGTTTTCAATTTTGAGGATTCCGGTATAGATGTATTAGGTGCCAGTTCCTATAAATGGCTTCTTGGCGGTTATGGAAACGGGTTTATGTTATTTGCAGATGAAACGCCCGCTAAATTTACTTGCCGGTCTATTGGGTTTAACGCTGCCGATGGGGATTTGAGTGGAAAAGAAAATGTGTCCTTCACTAAACAATTTGAGCCTGGACATTTGGATACATTCAATTTCGGGAGTTTAAATTATTCCCTAGGGTTTCTATCCGGCATTGGTATGGAGACAATTTCGGACCAAATTAAAAGACTTTCCTTAAAAGCAAAAATTGAGTTCGGAAATTTAGGGCTATTGGAAGAATCCGTTGTAAAGAGAAAAGAACATAGTTCTATTTTTAATATTTCGGCAAATAAGGATCTATATGCCAAATTAACGGAGAAGGATGTGGTCTGTGCACAGCGTGGAAATGGCGTTCGCTTAAGTTTTCATTTCTACAATACAGAAAATGAGATAGATAAGATTGTGGGAATCTTAAAAGAAAAATAATAAATGTTAATTTCTTCGGAATTTACCCTGTTAAATTGTTAATGATTGTCAATTGTTAAACTTATTTTAAGAAAATGATAAAAATGACTTTGGTCATTGGTAATGAGGGATTTAATGATGTAATTTTGCGCTTTAATCTAAAATTTTGAGGTTATGGGAATTACAAAACAATATTTAAAGAGTAAGCCAGTATGCAAGGTAACATTTTCAGTTCCTGCAGAAGATGCCAAGAAGGTTGCGGTAGTAGGAGATTTTAATAATTGGAGCCCAAAAGGTAGTGCACTTAAGAAATTGAAAAATGGAACCTTCAAGGGAACTTTCGATTTGCCTAAAGAACAAACGTTTGAATTCAAGTATATAGTCGATGGTAATTTCGTTAACGAAGCTGAGGCTGATCGTTACCAATGGAATGAATTCGCTGGTGCTGAGAATTCAGTTTTGGAATTGTAATTAATTCTATCTGATACCATTGAGGTTTCTTCCTCAGTGGTGTCAGATTAATTCGAATATTTGTTTGGTACTGTTCTATTTCATATTTAATTTCTAACAGTAACCCCTTTCCAAAATGCGATTTCCCCCTTAATCGCTTTCGCCAGGTCACTTATTTCCTGATAATACCGAGGCGCATCTTTGTTCTTTATACAATCCACCATTATATTATAATAGGGGGAAGTACATTTCCATGGGCATATTGTATGGTTTGTACTGGGAGAAAAAATACTCTTTTTTATACTTTCCGCTGGGAAATAATAGTAAATTTCCATTACGATGGTATATTCCTTACCGCAATTATTTTATTGTTCCAGAAGGCCTTAATTCCTTTACCTTTTAGTGTTGATAGTATTGATTTTCCATTTAGGAGTAAATGGTAATCCTATTATTTTACCAGAATATAATTCTTAAAATACTTGTTGGAATCCGCAAAGGCATTCGAAATTTTTAAACCGGCCCCTCTTGCCAAATTTGTAATTTCCCTATCATCATATTTCTGTGAAATTTCGGTATGGATTGTCTCCCATGCTTCAAAATTTACTACTAATTCTATGGATTTTATATGCACTTCTTGTGCTTCTTTGGATACTAAATAACTTTTCGCGGTACCAGTTTGTGGGTCATAGGTTTCCCAATGCAAAAATTTATCCAAGTCAAAATTCCCTTGCAATTCGGAATTTATTCTTTTTAATATATTTTTATTGAAGGTCTCCGTAATTCCAGCTGGATCGTTATAGGCATCCAAGATGGTTTGTGGGTTTTTTTTCTGATCGCAACCGAGTAAGATCATATCATCAACATCCATGGAATTTTCTAATTCCGAGAGGAATTGAAGAGCTTGATCATGTAATAAATTTCCAATATTGGATCCTAGGAATAGAATTATATTTCTGGAATTGCCTTCCTTTCTAATGGTTTTTAAGGTTTCAATATAAGTGCCCTGTTTTGTCTCAACGTTTATTGTAGGGAATTCCATGGAAAGGGATGTTTCCAGTTGATCCAAGGCGTTTTGGCTAATATCGATAGGGATATATTTAAAATCTATTCCGGTACCTGACAATTGCTCCAATAATATTTTGGTTTTTATGCCATCACCGGCTCCAAGTTCCAATAAATTTATTCTATTGGTATTTTTGGTGAACAGCTCTGTTATATGAGCTTTATTCAAATCCAATATATTGTATTCGGAATTGGTTAAATAATACTCCGGCATAGCCATAATTTGCTGAAAAATCTTATCGCCATTATGATCGTAGAAATATTTTGAGGATAAATGCTTTGGAATAGCGGTCAGGCCATTATATACATCCTTTCCAAATTTAGTATCAAGTTTTGTTATTGTTTGCTGTTCCATAAATTGTTGCTATTTGGCCAATCTAATACCGGTAAATTGCCATCTTAGATTGGTAGGAAAGAAATTGCGATAAGTGTGTCTGGCATGTTTTGATGGTGTAGCAATAGAACTCCCGCGAAGAACCTTCTGATTTACCATAAATTTACCGTTGTATTCGCCAAGGGCGCCTGCCGCCTTTTTATAATTTGGATAGGGTAAATAACCGCTTTCCGTCCACTCCCATCTTTTACCCCAATTAAAATTCTGGGACGCTATTTCCCATTCAAATTCCGTTGGTAAACGACAGTTTTTCCATTGAGCATAAGCGTAGGCCTCAAAATAGGATATATGGGTAACAGGTGCCGCCCAATCCACGTTTTGCAGTCCGTTTAAGGTGTAATTATGCCACTCACCATCTATTAGGTGCCAGTAGAGCGGAGCGTTGATTTGATTCTGTTTAACCCAATCCCATCCTTCTGCATGCCATAGGTTAAATTTTTTATAACCATTGTCTTCCATAAAAGCAAGGTATTCCAAATTGGTCACCAGCTTATTGGAAATGTTAAATGGTTGGAGATAAACCTTATGGACGCCAAGTTCATTATCATAACAGAAATCACCTGAATTATGCCCAATGCTATAAATACCCTCTGCAATCTGCAACCATTCTTGTTTATAATTATCTGGGATATGTTCCTTATAGGTAGCGGAAAAAATTGGCAAAAGTGGATTGTTGCCAAGTATATATTTAATATCTGTTAGTAATAATTCCTGATGTTGTTTTTCGTGGTGTATGCCTATTTCGACCAATTCTTCAATCTCTCTAGTAAGTCCTTTATCTAAAAAAACCTTCATGTTTTCTGTAACATGTTCCCTGTACTCGTAGACTTTGGCTACGGAAGGCCTGGAAAGATTACCACGATCGGCGCGAATTACGCGTTTGCCTACTGTTTCGTAATAACTATTAAAAACAAATGAAAAGTTGGAATCGAAACATTTGTAGTATGCAAAGTGTTTCTTTAAGATAAATTCCTCAAAAAACCATGTAGTATGGCCCAAATGCCATTTTGGAGGGGAAACATCAATTATGGGCTGTACCACATAATCCTCAATTTCCAGAGGTTGGCATATGGCTTCAGTATGCCTTCTTGTTTCTAAAAAGAAATTAGTTATCTGACCTGTAAGGACCATATCTATATTTATTCCTAAATTTAAGAAATATACTCCAATGACGATCAATTCAAAAAAACAGGGAATTGACCCGTTCCAATTGGGAACAGTGTTTTGGGAAATCCTATGGATTAGTCTAAGAATAAAGTTATCCTTACAATTCTGATATTAAAAAAATCCTAAATGGCAACTGCTCCCTTGATATGTGGGTGTGGGTCGTAATCCAGTAAACTAAAATCTTCAAAGGTAAAGTCGAAAATATCCTTTACATCAGGGTTTAAAACCATTTTTGGCAGGGGTCTGGGTGTGCGACTCAATTGCAAGGCAACTTGTTCAAAATGATTGTTGTAAATATGTGCGTCGCCAAAAGTGTGGATAAATTCACCCGGTTCTAATCCGCAAACCTGGGCAATCATAAGTGTAAATAAGGCGTATGACGCAATATTGAAAGGAACACCTAAAAATATATCCGCACTTCTTTGGTATAATTGACAGGATAATTTTCCATCGGCAACATAAAATTGAAAAAAGGCATGACATGGGGGCAAAGCCGCTTTTCCCTTGGCCACATTTTCAGAAAAAGACAATGTAGTGTCTGGCAGTACGCTGGGGTTCCAAGCAGAAACCAGCATGCGGCGACTATTGGGATTGGTTTTAAGGGTGCTTACTATTTCCTTTATCTGATCGATCTCGTCACCATTCCAATTACGCCACTGATAACCATAAACAGGACCTAAATTACCATTCTCATCGGCCCACTCATTCCATATCCGTACACCATTTTCCTGTAAATAAGTAATATTGGTATCGCCCTTTAGAAACCAAAGGAGTTCATGGACAATTGATTTTAAATGAAGTTTTTTTGTGGTTACCATGGGAAAGCCCTCCGCAAGGTCGAAGCGCATTTGATATCCAAACACACTTTTGGTACCAGTCCCGGTTCTATCTCCTTTTTGGACACCATTTTCCAAAACATGTTCTAGTAATTCGTGGTATTGTTTCATATGCCTCTTCCTTGTTGATCTCCTAAATGGAGCGAGAATAGTTTAGGTTTTTAGTC
Source organism: Arenibacter sp. F26102 (assembly GCF_023015865.1). Lineage (GTDB taxonomy): Bacteria > Bacteroidota > Bacteroidia > Flavobacteriales > Flavobacteriaceae > Arenibacter. Next base: position 112,437 of record NZ_JALKBC010000002.1, read on the forward strand.
AAAAATTTGTGGAGCGAAATTAGGTAAATCCAAGCTGTTACGGATCAACTGTAGTCTGAAGTTATTAAATTTTATTAACGGAAATTATTGCGAAGACTTCTATGAACAACAATTTTTTGGAATAGATTTTTTATTATTTATCCCAAAATCATTCCCGCAATAGTAGCGGAAAGTAAAGAGGCGATGGATCCTCCCAGTACCGCTTTCATCCCAAATTCGGACAAGGTTTTTCTCTGTCCTGGAGCTAGGGAACCTATGCCTCCGATCTGAATGCCAATAGATGCAAAATTGGCAAATCCACAAAGCATATAAGTTGCCATAATAACCGATTTGTTGAATGAGAAATGTGTACTGCTGGCTATATTTTTTAGTTCCGCAAGTTGTATGTAGCCAATGAATTCACTGGCAGCCAATTTTATACCCAAAAGTTGGCCCATCAACATAATATCCACGGAATCCACTCCAATAAGCCACATTAAAGGGGCAAATATTGTTCCGAGAATAGCTTCCAAAGAAAACTTCTCGTAAGGTGAATTGGATGCAATCCACGAATTTAGATCGGTAATGTCACCGGTCCAGTTTAAAATACCATTTATCATAGCAATAAAGGCAACAAATACTAAAAGCATTGCGCCAACATTTACAGCCAGTTTTAGGCCTTCCGTGGTACCATTGGAAATGGAGTCAAGGATATTGGAACCAATTTTTTCATTGGAAACATGGACTTCCGTGTTTATTTCTTCGGTTTGTGGATATAAAATTTTGGAGATAACAATGGCTCCAGGTGCTGCCATAACCGATGCGGCCAATAAGTGTTTGGCGAACTGCAGCCTAAGGATGGGGTCGTCTCCACCTAAAAAGCCAATGTATGCAGCTAAAACGGCCCCAGCTACAGTGGCCATGCCGCCGATCATAACCAAAAGTATTTCGGACCTAGTCATTTTTTCCAAATAGGCCTTAATCAATAAGGGGGCTTCCGTTTGTCCCAAAAAAATGTTACCGGTAACGCTTAAACTCTCCGGACCCGAAATTCCGAGGGTTTTGGATAATAACCAAGCCAAGGCCTGCACTACTTTTTGGATTATGCCCAAATAGAATAGAACAGAGGTCAGTGCTGAAAAGAAGATAATGGTGGGCAGTACCTGAAACGCAAAAATAAATCCAAAGGTGTCCATGTCCACTACTAACCCTTCAAAAAGGAATTTACTGCCCGCTCTGGTAAAATCTAAAATACTGACAAAAATTTTCCCTCCAAACTCGAAAACTTTGGACACAAAGCTGAGGTCAAATCTATACCCAAAAGCATTAAAACCTATTTTTTCGCCAATGAGAATGCAAATGGCCAATACAAGTTGGATAAAAATCCCAATACCTGCCGTTTTCCAATTGATAGCTTTTTTGTTGTTACTGAAAAGGTATGCAATAAAAACCAACGATAACATTCCTAAAATACCTCTCCAGATACTTTGAAAAGTTGCGCCTTGATTTGGAATGATCTCGGAGGTGCTCTGAAGGGTGATGGGATTGCCTATTTCTTGGCCGATGGATGGAAAAGCTATAAGACAGCACATAAATAAAACCCAAAGCTTATTTCTCATCCAATAATTATTAAGGGTAATTTATTTGCGTTTGGAGATTTCGTCCCTGAGTTTTGCCGCCTTTTCATAATCTTCACTGGCAACGGCCTTGTCCAGTTCTGCATACAACTCCTCTGTACTAAGTTCTTTGTACCCTTCTGAAGCCCCTGGATTTATTTCTACGGTTTCACCTTCTTGAAGAATTTCATCGACTATAATGCTATCGTCAGAATCTTCTTTGTCTTTTTCCTTTGAAGAAAATTTCAGGAATATACCGGCCTTGTCCAAAATGGTCTTATAGGTAAAAATAGGAGCATTGAACCTTAATGCCAAGGCTATGGCATCACTCGTCCTGGCATCTATGATTTCTTCTATTTTATCACGTTCGCAAATAATACTGGAATAGAAAACCCCGTCGACCAATTTATGGATGATGACTTGTTTAATGACAACGTCAAATCGGTCAGCAAAATTTTTGAAAAGATCATGTGTCAGAGGTCTTGGCGGCTTTATTTCCTTCTCCAGCGCAATGGCTATGGATTGGGCCTCAAAGGCACCAATGACGATAGGTAGTTTACGGTCGCCATCAACTTCATTCAATATAAGGGCATATGCGCCATTTTGCGTTTGGCTATATGATATCCCTTTTATTTTTAATCTAACTAAGCTCATAGAAATTTATCAACTAAAAAAAGGCTGTTCAAAATACAGGAAGGACCAAGTAAATTTGAGCAGCCCTTTAAGGGGCACAATTTAACAAAAATTAAGCGTTTTGTGCCTTAAATTCCTTTAATTTTTCGATTAGCTTAGGAACAACTTCAAAAGCATCACCTACAATACCATAGTCGGCGGCTTTAAAAAATGGGGCTTCTGGGTCCGTATTAATGACTACTTTTACTTTGGAAGAGCTGACACCTGCCAAATGTTGAATTGCTCCAGAAATACCTATGGCAATGTATAAATTGCTGGCTACCGGTTTTCCGGTTTGACCAACATGCTCTCCATGAGGTCTCCATCCCAGGTCAGATACAGGTTTGGAACATGCGGTTGCCGCTCCCAGTACTTCGGCCAATTCTTCGATCATGCCCCAATTTTCCGGACCTTTTAGTCCACGACCACCAGAAACTACAATGTCGGCATCCGCAATAGTTGCCTTGCCAACTACCTTGTCTATTTCTATAGATTTGGTGGTAAACACATCCTCTCCTAGGCTAGGATCAAAATTCTCAACGGTGGCGGTTGTCTTGTTTTCTGAACTTCCAAAAGCATTATTGGAAACACCAATAATTTTAATTTCGGAACTAATCTCGGTAAAAGCGAAACCCTTGTTGCTGAAAACGGTTCTTTTAACCTTGAATGGACTGGTGCTTTCCGGTGCTGAAACAACGTTGGGAACATACCCTGCCTCTAATTGGGCAGTTAAGATGGGTGCTAAAAATTTGGTATCCGCACTGGAACTAAGAATGATCACCTTGGCGTTTTCTTTTTGTGCAGCCTGTCCTACGACCTTGGCGAAAGCTTTGGCGTTAAATGTTTTTAAACGGTCATTGGAGACATTCAAGACCTTGGCAACACCATAGTCACCTAGACTTTCAGACTCAGTGGCGTTAATGGAAATAGCCGTAGCCGTAGTTCCCATTTGCTTGGCGACCTCATAGGCGTAGGAGGCAACCTCATGGGCGTTCTTTTTAAATTTTCCGTTTTCGGATTCTGTATATACTAAAACTGACATATATTTTAATGTTTTATTTGAGTGCCAAATGGCAATGATGTGTTGATAAAAGGAATTTAGTTTTAAATCACCTTAGCTTCATTGTGCAATAAATTGATCAATTCGTCAATATTATCGGCATCCACTAATTTAACCTGACCCTTGGATGCTGGTTTTTCAAATTTAACGTCGTCCGTTGCTTTGCTGGCGGAAATAGGTTCAACCACATTTAATTTCTTTTGGCGTGCCATCATAATCCCTCTCATGTTCGGAATTCTTAGGTCACTTTCGGCAACCAAACCTTTTTGTCCACCTATTACCAAAGGCAATGTAGTGGATATTTTTTCTTTTCCACCGTCAATTTCCCGTACGGCAGTTGCATTATTGCCCTCGATTTCCAAACTTATACAGGTGTTCACAAAATTCATCCCCGATAAAGAAGCTAAAATTCCTGGGACCATACCGCCATTGTAATCAATAGATTCCCGCCCTGCAATAACTAGGTCATATTCTCCATTTTTTACAATTTCTGCCAACTGTTCGGCTACGAAATATCCATCGGTTGGAACTGCGTTTACCCGTATGGCTTCGTCGGCTCCAATGGCTAGGGCCTTTCTTATGGTAGGTTCGGTGCTGGCCTCGCCAACGGTCGCCACATGCACTGTAGCACCTTGTTTTTCCTTGAACCACATGGCCCGGGTAAGACCAAATTCATCGTTCGGATTAATCACAAATTGAACCCCATTGGTGTCAAATTTTGTGTCTCCGTCAGTGAAGTTTATTTTGGAAGTAGTGTCAGGGACATTACTTAGGCATACTAAAATTTTCATATGTTATTTTTTTGTTGACCTTTAAATAAGAAATGGGGGCTAATATACTCAATAATTTTTTAAATTACTATGCATGCATAGTATATTTTTGATGTATTTTTAATAATTAACCACTTAGTTTTGATATATTATTTCCTACTTTTGCTTGCGCTTTTAGCATTTTAACATAAAGATTCCATTTTACAGATGAAAACAATACAGTTTAGGGAGGCTATACAAGAAGCAATGTCCGAGGAGATGAGAAAGGACGATACCATATATTTAATGGGTGAGGAGGTTGCTGAATATAACGGAGCTTATAAAGCTTCTAAGGGAATGTTAGATGAATTTGGTCCGGAAAGGATCATTGATACCCCAATATCCGAACTTGGTTTCTCCGGTATTGGTGTTGGTTCTGCTATGATTGGCAATAGGCCGATTATAGAGTTTATGACCTTTAATTTTGCTTTGGTCGGTATAGATCAAATCATCAATAACGCAGCTAAGATCAGACAAATGTCTGGCGGTCAGTTCAATTGTCCAATAGTATTTAGGGGTCCTACAGGGTCAGCAGGACAATTGGGAGCAACCCATTCGCAGGCATTTGAAAATTGGTTTGCCAACTGTCCAGGGCTTAAAGTGGTGATTCCTTCCAATCCAAAAGATGCCAAAGGATTATTGAAATCGGCAATTCGCGACAATGATCCGGTAATATTTATGGAATCGGAACAAATGTATGGCGATAAGGGAGAAGTTCCAGAAGGCGAGTATAGTATCCCATTGGGAGTTGCTGATATTAGGAGGGAAGGTACAGATGTTACTATCGTATCATTTGGTAAAATTATAAAAGAAGCGGATAAGGCTGCTGAGGAATTGGCCAAAGAAAATATTAGTGTAGAAATTATTGATTTGCGTACGGTTAAGCCTTTGGACTATGAGGCGGTTTTGAAATCGGTTAAGAAAACCAATAGATTGGTTATTTTGGAGGAGGCCTGGCCTTTTGGCAATGTAGCCACCGAGATAACTTATCATGTGCAGTCCAATGCATTTGATTATTTGGATGCGCCTATTGTGAAAATCAACACTGCTGATACTCCAGCGCCATATTCTCCAGTACTATTGGCGGAATGGTTGCCTAATCATCAAGATGTTGTGAAGGCGGTTAAGAAAGTGTTGTACAAATTATAATTTATAGCATAAAAGGATTTTATTGGCTTCGTTGACTTAGGGTTGACGAAGCTTTTATATTATAAATTGATTTATATGGGTAAGAATCGCCCTTAGCTTACGTCTATAGGTTTGCTTCCCAACTTTAAAGGAATGGTGCAATATATTCATAAGTCTTTTTACCTAAGAAAATGACAAGAATCTTCTTAATCTTTTTTTTGTTTGTCGCTCAATGCGCTGTGTCCCAGACCAAGGTCGGTGGTATAGTTTTGGATGAGTCTGGTGAACCTGTGTCCTTTGCCAACGTTTTATTCAAAGATTCTTCGGAAGGAACCATTACCAATGACAATGGTAGGTTTTATATGGAATCAGAAAATACTTACGCTACCTTATTGGTGTCTTTTATTGGCTATGAGACCAAAGAAATTACGCTTACCTCCAAAGTCACTTATAATATGAATATAGTGTTGACGGAGTCTACTGAGCAGCTGGACGAGGTGGTGGTCTATGTGGGTAAAACCGATAAGAAAAATAATCCAGCCATAGATATCCTTAAAAAAATATGGGCCAAAAAGCGCAAAAACGGGGTTTATATGTTTAGGCAATATCAGTATGATAAATACGAAAAAATTGAGTTCGACCTAAATACCATAGATAGTGCCCTAATGAAAAGTAGGGTCTTTAGGGGGTTGGAATTTGTTTTTAATGATTTGGATACTTCAAGGATTACAGGGAAGACCTATTTGCCCATTTTCTTGAACGAGACCTTTGCGAAGGTATATGGGAACAATGAAACGGGCACTGTCAAAGAAGATGTGCTTGGAAGCAAGAATTCTGGCTTTAATAATAATCAGGCAATAATTGCATTTATTGCAGATTTGTATTCCGACTATGATATTTACAATAATTATTTAAAATTTTTCGACAAGAGTTTTACCAGTCCCCTGTCTAAGACGGGCGTGGACACTTATAATTATGTCCTTGCCGATAGTGCTTATATAGATAATAAATGGTGTTATAATATTATCTACTATCCGAGAAGAAAGAATGAATTGACATTTAAAGGAGATTTTTGGGTAAATGATACTACCTATGCGGTGAAGAATATAAATTTGGCCGTGACCAAAAGTGCCAATATTAACTGGGTAAAGGAAATTTATATTGAACAAGAGTTTGATGTGGTAAACGATTCGGTTTTTCTTTTGACTCGGGATTATATGTTATCCGATTTTAGCTTTAATAAAAAAGAAAATTCAAGAGGGGTCTATGGTAAGAGGACTACTGTCTACGGGGACTATAAATTTAATCAGCCCAAACCCAATGAATTTTACAGGGCCAAAACAGATCCTTTTGACCCTCTGGTCCTGAATAAGGAAGATGACTTCTGGGCAACCAATAGATTGGAGTCCTTAAATGCTGATGAAAAGGGAATCTATAAATTGTTGGATACCTTAAAAACAGTTCCCAAATTTAAAAGCTATTATAATATTGTGAGCATATTGGGTTCTGGTTATGTAGAAATCGATAAATGGAATTTAGATCTAGGGGATGTATATAGTGTTTTTGGTTACAATGAAGCTGAAGGAGTACGTCTCAGGGCAGGGGCAAGAACCTATTTTGGCCAAAATGATCCTTGGCGGCTTCAAGGGTACCTTGCCTACGGTTTTGGGGATGATAAATTTAAGTATGGAATTTCCGGGAAATGGTTGGTAGATAAGAAATCCAGGTTCATTATTTCGGGCGGAAAACGAAGGGATATAGAGCAACTTGGGATAAGTTTAACGGCTACCAATGATGTGTTGGGTAGAAGTATTGCCTCTTCATCCGTTTTAACTGTCGGTTCCAATGATAGACTTACCAACATAGATCTTAGTACATTTAACTTGGAACTGGAGCCTGTCACTAATTTTAGGATAGGAGTAGGAGGGTCTTATAGAACACTTAGTTCTGCCTTGCCAAATGCCTTTAATCTGGATTATATAGATCCGTCATCTCCCACAGGTATTTCCTCAGAAATAAATCAATTTGATCTTTCTACTGTGCTTATATACACTCCGGGAAAGAGAACTATAGGCAATGGTGTGGAAAGAAAGGATGTGAATGATAACTATAGTACCTTGTTTTTGTCCTATACCAACGGAATTAAAAACTTCATGGATAGTGATTTCGATTTTAAAAAGGTTCAATTTAGCTATACCCAACCGTGGCAGGTTGGAGGTTTGGGAAGGTTGCTCAGTACGGTAGAGATCGGCAAGACATATGGGGAGGTGCCATTGGGATTGCTCAATGCCATTCCTGGAAACCAAACCTTTTTCTCGGTGTACAATACCTTTTCCAATCTGGATTTTTATGAATTTGTAACAGATACCTATGTTTCGGCGCATTTGGAACACAATTTTAACGGCAGGTTCCTCTCTAGAATTCCCTTTATGAGAAACTGGAATTTAAGGGAGATAGTTGGACTAAGAGGTGTCTGGGGTGAACTTTCGGAAGAAAATAAGGCCCTGAGTGCACCGGCAAATATTCCTTTGTTGGCACCAAATGATAAGATATATTGGGAGTATTCCGTTGGGGTAGGCAACATATTGAAGATTTTAAGAATAGATTTTAACTTTAGGGGGAATTATTTGGATAACCCAGGGGCAAGGTCTTTTGGGGTGACAGGGTCTTTCGGATTTCATTTCTAATGTACATATTTGACTGTTACCTGACATTAATTTGTTATTTTAGAAAATTATAAGAATAAAAACAACCATATGAGCAGTGAAGAAATTACGTCGTTCGATGTATTGATCGAAATACCTAAAGGGAGTAGAAATAAGTATGAATACGATTTTGCCTTAAAGAAGATAAGATACGATAGGATGATTTTTTCGTCCATGATGTATCCGGCAGACTATGGCTTTGTTCCGGAAACTTTGGCTTTGGATGGAGATCCATTGGATGTACTTGTATTGGTGACGGAAGCAACATTTCCTGGATGTGTCATGGAAGTTAAGCCAATTGGTGTTTTTCATATGACCGATGAAAAAGGTCCGGATGAAAAGGTGATATGCGTGCCGGTATCAGATCCAGTCTGGAACAAAATCAATGATTTAAACGAATTAAATCCGCATTTAATAAAAGAAATAGAACATTTCTTTAAGGTTTATAAGGATTTGGAGAAGAAAAAAGTAGATGTTGGTGGATGGGGAGAGCAAAAAGAAGCAAGGGAAATTGTCGCTAAATGTATCCAAAGGTTTAAGGATAGCGATGTGCCAAAACAGGATGTAAGCATAAAGTATTAAGCCTTAATTTTTTAAAAAGTTAAAAAGCAATATTGCGGAAGTAATATTGCTTTTTTTATTCTCCTATATTTTACTACTTTAGCCCCTCAAAAAATATAACAAACAATCAAACAAATGGAATCAATAATTATTTACTTGCCAATAATTATGGCATTGGTAGGTCTTGCTTTTATGGCGGTAAAAAGGTCTTGGGTATTAAAACAAAATGCTGGGGATGGAAAAATGAAAGAAATTTCAGATTACATCTATGAAGGGGCCTTGGCTTTTCTTAAAGCAGAATATAAATTATTGACCATCTTCGTTATAGGGGCCAGTGTTGCATTGGCTGCAATTTCTTTTATAGTACCTACTACGCATATTCTTATTGTAGTAGCTTTTGTTTTTGGTGCATTCTTTTCTGCATTGGCAGGTAATATGGGAATGAAAATAGCTACAAAAACAAATGTTAGAACAACACAGGCTGCCCGTACCAGTTTGCCACAAGCATTAAAAGTGTCTTTCGGTGGTGGAACTGTCATGGGGCTGGGGGTTGCTGGTTTGGCTGTCTTGGGCTTGACAACCGCCTTTATATTACTGTTTCAATTTTTTATGAACGGTACTTGGACATCTACAGAGGACATGACTATTGTACTAGAAACATTGGCCGGTTTTTCCCTTGGTGCTGAATCCATAGCCTTGTTCGCAAGAGTTGGTGGAGGTATCTATACCAAGGCGGCAGATGTAGGTGCTGATTTGGTTGGTAAGGTTGAGGCAGGTATTCCGGAGGATGATCCACGTAACCCGGCTACCATTGCAGATAACGTTGGGGACAATGTTGGGGATGTTGCAGGTATGGGTGCGGATCTATTTGGGTCTTACGTAGCTACCGTTTTGGCGGCTATGGTTCTTGGAAATTATGTTATTAAGGATATGGGTGGTGCCATTCAAGATGCCTTTGGGGGAATTGGACCAATTTTATTGCCTATGGCCATTGCTGGTTTTGGAATTATTTTTTCCATTATTGGTACTATGTTGGTTAAAATAAAAAACAACGAAGCCAAGGAAAAAGAAGTGCAGGGTGCTTTGAATATTGGAAACTGGGTTTCTATAGGGTTAACATTAATAGCCTGCTTTGTATTAGTAAAATATATGTTGCCAGAAACCATGCAAATGGAGTTTTTTGGTGAAGGTTTAAAAGATATTTCTTCCATAAGGGTGTTTTATGCAACCGTTATTGGTTTGGTTGTAGGTGGGGTTATTTCCTCGGTTACCGAATATTATACAGGTTTGGGTACAAAGCCGGTTATGGCCATTGTGCAAAAATCAAGTACTGGTGCTGGGACTAATGTTATCGCCGGTTTGGCAACGGGGATGATTTCTACATTTCCAACAGTTCTAATATTTGCGGCAGCAATTTGGTCTTCCTATGCCTTGGCAGGTTTTTATGGGGTGGCATTGGCCGCTTCTGCCATGATGGCTACTACGGCAATGCAATTGGCGATTGATGCGTTTGGACCTATCTCTGATAATGCCGGTGGTATTGCAGAAATGAGTGAGCAAGATCCTATTGTAAGGGAGCGTACGGATATTTTGGATTCCGTAGGGAACACCACGGCGGCTACAGGAAAAGGATTTGCCATTGCCTCCGCTGCTTTGACTTCCTTGGCGTTATTTGCAGCTTATGTAACCTTTACAGGTATCGACGGAATCAACATTTTTAAAGCGCCAGTATTGGCCATGTTGTTCGTAGGTGGTATGATCCCAGTGGTTTTTTCCGCCTTGGCCATGAATTCGGTTGGTAAAGCGGCTATGGATATGGTATACGAAGTGCGTAGGCAATTCAAGGAAATTCCAGGAATTATGGAAGGCACAGGGAAACCAGATTATGCAAAATGTGTTGATATTTCAACCAAAGCGGCCCTACGTGAAATGATGTTGCCAGGTATCCTGACCATTGGCTTCCCTATTGCAATTGTCCTTTTGGGGAAATTGGTTTATGGTAGCGACAATCAATTGATTGCCGAAATGCTTGGGGGTTATATGGCAGGGGTTACGGTTTCAGGTGTTCTTTGGGCTATTTTTCAAAATAACGCCGGTGGCGCATGGGATAATGCTAAGAAATCTTTTGAGGCAGGCGTTGAAATTAATGGTGAAATGACCTATAAGGGGTCGGATGCCCATAAAGCGGCGGTTACCGGAGATACTGTTGGTGATCCATTTAAGGATACTTCTGGTCCTTCAATGAACATTCTTATTAAACTTACCTGTTTAATTGGATTGGTAATTGCCCCAATATTGGGAGGTCACGCCGAGACAGGTATGGCAGAGCAGGAAGTGCAGATTGAAATGACCGTGAAAGCTCCTGAATTGGCCCAAGCCGTTATTACCTATTCTACAACCGTTAATGGAGAGACAACAAAAGAAGAGAAAACTTTTAAGGGAACCGCTGAAGAAGTAAAGGTCCAATTGGAAGATTTTGAGAATACTACAGTAAAATCAGATAATGATAGAAAAGTAGTAATAGAAAAAATAGAGATTAATAAGTAAGTTGTATAACTTATTATTTGGTATTATCTTAAAAACCCCGTTTAACGGGGTTTTTACTTTTTAGGTTGTTAATTTATTAATGCATATGGATTACCACGGTTTAACTACATTGGGCATTGCTTTTGGGTTGGGATTGTTGGTAGGCCTGCAAGGTCAAAAAGCCCACAGCGAAATGGCGGAGGTATGAACATTTACCTTAATTTCAGTTTTGGGCGTATTGGCCGGATTCTTAAGTAGGGATTATCAGAATCCGTTTATTTTGCCTGTACTTGGAATAGCTGTAACCAGCCTTTTGGTTGCCGCCAATCTAATTAAAATAAAGGCATTTACCAATCCGGATATTGGACAAACCACAGAGGTTGCTGCCTTGATGAAGTTTGCTATTGGGGCTCTTTTGGTAATGGGCGACAGGGTATTGGGTGTAATAATAGGTACTTTCATGGCAGTACTTCTTTATGTTAAGGAAAGACTGCACGGATATTTTTAATTTGGTTATGGCCATAGAATTTATATTTTTGAGCTATGGGATTGTTTAGACGCCGAGACCCCTTACAGATTATTGTTTTTCAATCCTATGGCTCCAACACGCAATTATACGTCAAGGGGCGTGCCCTTGAGGATGAAAATATAGATCTTACAAAAAAGAACTTTATCCACCTTTTGATTAATTCTTGGAAACGTTTCGAGACAGATGTTATTGGGAATTGCCCTTTAATATTGAAGCTTCCCAATGGCGTTGTTCATGAGTTTAAAACAGATGGGGAAGGCTATTTTTTACTGTCCTTGGGTAAAACCGATCTGGAATTTATGTGTAATGAGGAAGGGTGGTTGGCATTTGAGGTTTCCTATGGCGAAAAATATATAAAAAGAAGTATCCAACTTGAAAATCGATTTCCAGGTGAAATGTTGATTCCTTCTCCGGATTCAGATTTTGGGGTTATTAGTGATATTGATGATACTATTCTGCAAACTGGGATGGTGTCCTTATTGAAATGGCGGGTTTTGTACAACACTTTCTTAAAAACTCCTGAAAGAAGGATTCCTTTGGCCGGGGCGCCGGAATTCTATCACTTGTTGCATAGGGGGGCTTCAGGACAAAAATCGAACCCTATTTTTTACGTAAGTAACAGTCCTTGGAACTTATATCTATATCTGGAATTTTTTTTAAGGAGTAATAATTTTCCAAAAGGTCCCATTTTACTGCGAAGCCTTAGTGCTTTTTTTAGAAGAAACAAGTTGCAAGGGCCGGACGATCGCCCGCATAAAATCAACGAAATTTTAAATATTCTAAAAACCTATCCAGCACTTTCCTTTGTGCTTATTGGAGATAGTGGTGAGAAAGATGCCGATATCTATTTGGAAATTGCCAAAATGTTTCCGGATAGGATCGAGGCTATTTATCTACGCAGTGTTAAGCATAAAAAGAAAATGTTAAGGGTAACGGGACTATTCAGGGAGTATAAGGCCATACCGGTACTTTTGGTGGAGGATAGTGATCAAGCCATACAACATGCTAGGGCAAATGGATTGATTATGTTGAAATAAGCTTTTTCTCTTGTTATAAAGTACCTTCTTCTACATTCAACAAATATTTATTCCTAATGTAGAGGAGCAGTGTTCAGGTTTAAAATAAGCCGTTGATCTCGGCATCTATTTTATTGATTACCAATCCTAAATCTTCAGGTTCGTCCACAAAATTAAGTTTGTCAACATCTATGACCAGGAGATTGCCCTTCCCGTAACTTTGAGCCCATGCCTCATACCGCTCGTTCAATCTACTTAAGTAGTCTATGGAAATGCTATTCTCGTATTCACGTCCGCGTTTGTGAATTTGATTTACCAAATTGGGAATGGAACTTCTTAAATAAATTAATAAGTCTGGTGGTTGTACCAAAGTTTCCATTAATTCAAAAAGACTGGTATAATTGTTAAAATCCCTATTCGTCATTAAACCCATGGCATGGAGGTTTGGCGCAAAAATATGTGCATCCTCGTAGATGGTACGATCTTGGATAGTGTCCTTACCACTTTTCCTGATCTGTAATATTTGTCTATATCTATTATTTAAAAAGTAAATCTGGAGATTAAAGCTCCATCTTTCCATTTGATTGTAAAAGTCGTCCAGATACGGATTGTCAACTACATCTTCAAATTGGGCCTCCCATTGGTAGTGTTTGGATAATAATCTTGTCAAGGTGGTTTTGCCAGCCCCAATATTTCCTGCAACGGCGATATGCATAGATTGTGTAATTATGGTTAGTGTTATGCGCACTTATAAATAAGTGGTACAATATACAAGATATCGGGTGCATGTTAAAATCTTTGTGAGAATATCCGATAAAAAACTTATGTAAAAGGATAATTGTATTTTTTATTGATTTCGGATTAAACCAAATCAAATTGTTGCAGTCTTAAGCTTGATATAAAACGTAAAATAATGAAAAGTTTCTATTTTTTCTCCTTGATGCTATTAGTTTCACACATTGGAATTTATGCTCAAGATTTTCAGGGCGAAGCCACCTACTTTAGCAAGACCACCGTAAATATGGATTTTGAAGGCAGGCAAATCCCGGAGGATAGAAAAAAGGAAATAATGCAAAGGATGAAGGAAGCTAATGAGAAGACCTATATTTTAACCTTTGATAAATCCACATCGATCTATAAGGAAGAGGAAAGATTGGAGCAACCAGGTAACGACAGGGGAGGTAGACGATTTGGAATGATGTCGGGAGCCGGTGGCGATTATTACAAAGATGTGAAAGAAGGTAGGTATTTAGTTAAAAATGAACTTTTTGGAAAGATTTTTTTGGTCGATGATCAATTGCCAAAATTGGACTGGAAACTTGGAGGAGAGTCAAAACAGATTGGAAATTATACAGCCTTTAAAGCTACGGCGACCAAGACTATAAAGAGACCTAATATGCGGGCAATTTTTCGTAGGGGAGGGGGCAATAATGAAAATAAGGAATCCGAATTTACAGAAAAGGAAATCGAGGTTACAGCTTGGTATGCTCCGGATGTTCCTGTGAATCAAGGTCCTGGTGAGTATTGGGGGCTTCCTGGCCTTATTCTGGAAGTAAAGGATGATATTACGGTTATACTTTGTACAAAATTAGTACTCAATCCTACGGAGAGGAAAGAGATAAAGGCTCCCAGTAAAGGGAAGACGGTTACCCAAGAAGAATATGATAAAATTTCCAAGGAAAAGATGGCGGAGATGAGTCAGAATTTCCGTCGCGGTGGTGGTAATAGAGGCGGAGGTGGAAGGCCTTAATAAACTGTTAGACTTTTTTTTACAATCAATCATTTTGGTGTTTTAATTTTTTATAGATGTACAATAAGAATTTTTATTTGGTACTAGTAGCTTTTTTTGCGCTATCGGCAGCTTTTGGCCAAGAAATTACCCTAACGGGAACAGTTAAGGATTCTATAGGAGTGGGAATCGATATGGCTAATGTTATTGCGATAAATACGGAAACCAAGGCGCTGGAATCTTATGGTATTACGAATCATAGTGGATTGTACAAATTAAATTTAAAATCGGGTGCAAAATTTGATGTTCGTGTTAGTTATTTGGGTTTTAAGACGGAGGAATTCTCTTTTACGGCACCTACGAACAATGTTAATAAAGATATTGTTCTACGTGAACAAACCAATCAACTGGATGAGGTAGAGGTAACGTATGAGATGCCTATATCGGTCAAGGGAGATACCATAGTATACGACACGGATTCCTTTGTAACCGGTACCGAAAAGAAGCTAAAGGATGTGCTGGCCAATCTGCCCGGGGTGGAAATAAATGATGATGGGCAAATAGAGGTAGAAGGTAAAAGGGTTACCAAGGTAATGGTAGAGGGCAAAGATTTTTTTGACGGGGATTCCAAATTGGCAGCCGAAAATATTCCGGCCAATGCATTGGATAAAATAGAAGTGCTGAGAAATTTTAATGAAGTAACCCAAATGAAGGGCCTTACCAATGATACGGACAATGTGGCCCTAAATATAAAACTCAAGGAAGGAAAAAAGAGGTTCTGGTTTGGCGAAATTACGGCAGGCTATGGTACCAATGATAGTTATTTGGCCCATCCAAAACTGTTTTATTACAGTCCTGATTATAGTATTAACATTATTACAGATTTAAATAATATAGGGGAAGCTCCCTTTAATAGAAGGGATTACCAGAGTTTTACCGGAGGATTTAGAAACTTGGGCAGCACAAGTGGAAGTTCAATAGATATTGGTGGCGATGGTTTGGGACTTTCCAGTCTACAAAATAATAGGGCCAAGAATATTAATACCAAGTTTGCTGCTGTCAACTTTAGTTACTCTCCCAAAGAAAATTGGGATTTAAGTGGGTTTGGTATTTATTCCTATACAGGGACCTTGATGGAAAACCAAACACGAAGAGTATACATTTCCTCCAACGAGACGGAAGATGCTACTACGGCAACAGATCAAACCGCTCATTTGGGATTGGCGAAATTTAGTTCCATGTACAAGCCTAATGATAGGTTCCAATTTGATTACGATGTACTTTTAAAGAAGTCGGATGACTATGAAGTGGAAAATGTGCTTTCCATTTCCAATATTACGGATGAAATTACGGAAACTAAGAAACAAAAGCCTATTTCGGTTAGTCAGAATGCCAATATTTATTATACCTCATTAAATGCAAAGAATATCATCGCTTTTGAGGCCCAACATATTTATCAGGATGAGGATCCCTTTTATAATGCCATAAGAGATAATTTTGCATTTACGGATTTATTTCCTGTAGATGAGGGTCAGAATATTTATAACCTAAACCAAGGTAAAAATACTATAACCAACAAGGTGGACGCCAAGGTGGACTACTATTTGGTTACGGGTATGAAAAGTAATTTGAACTTTACCTTGGGGACCACACAGAGTCGTCAAAATTTCGATTCGGATATTTTCCAAATATTGGATGGCGGAGAAAGTTTGAATTTTACCGATGACGAATTTAACAATGACGTTACCTATAATGTTTCGGATTTGTATTTGGGATTTCATTACAAGGTAATTGCTGGGATTTTCACCTTTAATCCTGGAGCTACATTGCATCAATACGGAACTAAAAACACCCAGTTGGGGACTACCGTGGAGGATAATCTAACGGCTTTGCTGCCCGATCTATATATTAACGCACAACTCAAAAAATCAGAAAACATTCGATTTAATTATAGGGTTTCAAGATCTTTTACGGATGTTAATAATTTCGCAGAAGCATATGTTCTCAATAACTATAATTCAGTTTATTCTGGAAATAGGGACCTGGAAAGCGCTTTAAACCATAATTTATCCTTGAATTTTTTTAGTTTCAATATGTTTAATTTCACCAACATCTTCGGTAATGTTACTTATACCAAGCGCATAGATGCTCTTAAAAGTTCCTCGGAAATAATTGGAATTAATAGGATAGGAACCACTATAAACTCAAATTTGGAAGATGAATCCCTAAGTGCCAATGGGAGGTATCAACGGACTTTTGGAAAAATAAAGGCGTCTGTAGGGGCAAATATTTCATGGTCTACCACTAATAATATTGTGGATCTGGAACCGAGAAAATCGGAATCCTTTACACAAAACTATACGTCTTCCTTGGCAACCAATTTTAGAAATGCCCCCAATTTGGAACTGGGGTATAGGTATTCTGTAAATAACTATGATAACGGGGGCCGGGCTACCACTTATTACACTAGCAGACCTTTCGCCAAGTTTGATGCCTCCTTTCTGAAGAGCTTCATATTTACCTTGGATTATGATTACTATAAGTACAGTGACAAGGAAAATACCATTGATAATACCTATAGCTTTTTGGAGGGTAATCTATCCTATCAGAAAAAAGATAGTCCATGGGAATTTGGAATTAAGGGCACAAACCTTTTGGATACATCAACGCTGAACAGGGATAGTACCAATGAGTTGTATTTTACCACTTCGTCTTATTTTATTCAACCACGGTATGTCTTGTTTACCGTAAAGTATGATTTATAAGTCGAATCTGCCTCAATTTTAAAATAGTTGTTAAACATTTTTAGATACGTCAAGAATTCTTGTACTTTTGTACGCTAAAATATCGAGGAAGGATTTGACTGATTGCAACCTCAAGTGCTGAAATAGGTTCGGCATAACAAAATGCTAAAGCAGTTTATGTTGTTTACGCTTTATATGAGCAGTAACATCCACTCTTCTTTAGTATGCTTCGTCAAATTCTTATTAATTTTTTATTTAGAAAGGATTTATGGCATATTTATTTACATCAGAATCGGTTAGTGAAGGACATCCAGATAAGATAGCGGATCAAATTAGTGATGCGTTATTGGATAATTTTTTGGCTTTTGACTCGGAAAGTAAGGTGGCTTGTGAAACTTTGGTGACCACAGGTCAAGTTGTTTTGGCCGGGGAAGTTAAGAGTCACACCTATCTTGATGTTCAGCAAATAGCACGCGATGTCATCAACAAGATAGGTTATACCAATGGTGATTATAAATTCAGTGGAGATTCTTGCGGCGTAATATCGTTGATCCATGAGCAGTCCAAAGAGATTAACCAAGGGGTGGATCGTGGTTCAAAGGAAGAACAAGGCGCGGGGGATCAAGGTATGATGTTCGGCTATGCAACCAAGGAAACGGACAATTATATGCCATTGGCCTTGGATATTTCACATAAAATATTACAAGTT
The DNA here is from genome assembly GCF_023015865.1 of Arenibacter sp. F26102. Classification (GTDB taxonomy): domain Bacteria; phylum Bacteroidota; class Bacteroidia; order Flavobacteriales; family Flavobacteriaceae; genus Arenibacter. The sequence goes on from NZ_JALKBC010000002.1 coordinate 130,220, forward strand.
TTGGCAGATTTGAGAAGGGTGGGCGATGTCATAACCTACCTGAGACCGGATGCCAAGGCACAGGTTACTATAGAGTATTCCGATGATAATGTACCGCAACGGATAGACACCATTGTAGTATCTACCCAACATGATGAGTTTGATAAGGACGATGAATTAATGTTGGCCAAAATTAAAAAGGATATTATCTCTATTCTAATTCCAAGGGTAAAGGAGCAATTGCCGGAGAATATCCAAAAGTTGTTTAATGATACTATAAAATATCATATAAACCCAACAGGGAAATTTGTAATTGGTGGTCCGCATGGCGATACAGGTTTAACCGGAAGGAAGATTATCGTGGATACCTATGGAGGCAAAGGAGCCCATGGTGGTGGTGCCTTCAGTGGAAAGGACCCCAGTAAAGTGGATCGTAGTGCAGCTTATGCGGCAAGACATGCCGCCAAAAACCTTGTGGCTGCAGGTGTTGCCGATGAAATGTTGGTTCAGGTAAGTTACGCCATTGGTGTTGTGGAACCAACTTCAATATTTGTGGATACCTATGGGACTTCAAAAGTTGGTATGAGTGACGGTGAGATTGCAAAAAAAGTTGCGCAATTGTTTGATATGCGTCCATTTGCCATTGAGGATCGTTTAAAACTTAGAAATCCAATTTATTTGGAAACTGCGGCCTACGGCCATATGGGCAAGGAGCCAATAACCAAGGTCAAAATTTTCCTATCGCCTTATAATGGACGTGTAGAAAAAGAAGTGGAATTATTTACTTGGGAGAAATTGGATGCCGTTGATTTGGTGAAACAAGCTTTCGATTTATAATTTTATTGAAAAGATTAGGAAAAAAGAATTTTCCATACCTATATTTGCAAACCTAAAGTTCAAACACTTATTGAATTGTTATCAAGAAAGGTGGAGGGAATAGACCCTTTGAAGCCTTAGCAACCCTTTGATCTTTTATTAAAGAAGGTGCTAAATTCTACCTAAATACTGCTCCAAGGAAAATTGGATTTTTTTTGCAGTATCCATGGCAGATAACGCTAACGGTTACTTCTGTAATTGATTTTCTTTTTAACTTTTTGATTTTATAATATTGCATTGTCCGCATTATTTGTTTTGGCTTTTTATTTTATCTATTTTAATAATATAAAAAAAACAAGAAATCATGAGTACTCAAAAATTTTCAACAAACGCTTTGCATGCAGGACATGACACAAAATCAACGGCAGGTACCAGGGCTGTGCCCATTTATCAGAATACCGCCTATGTCTTCAATAATTCTGACCATGCGGCCAATCTTTTTAATTTATCAGAACCTGGATTTATTTATACCAGACTTAACAACCCAACAAATGATATACTAGAGCAGCGTTTGGCAGCTTTGGAAGGTGGTCTTGCAAGTGTAGTTACCGCTTCTGGTACTGCGGCAATTTCAACAGCCTTATTGGTATTGTTGAAAACCGGTGACCATATTGTTGCTTCCAGTAGTCTTTATGGAGGTACTTATAATTTATTTGCGGTGACGTTACCTAGATTGGGAATTACAACCACTTTTGTTGAGCCTGGGGACGAAGATAATTTTACCAATGCCATTCAAGAAAATACAAGAGCCATTTTCGTGGAATCTTTAGGGAATCCAAAATTGGATGTACTGGACCTAAAAGCGATATCCGGAGTAGCGAAAAAGGCAAAAATTCCTTTTATAGTAGATAATACGGTGGCTACAAGTGCCTTGGTAAAACCTATTGAACACGGGGCAAATATTGTAATCCATTCCCTTACGAAATATATAAACGGAAATGGTACTTCTATGGGAGGTGTTATTGTTGATGCCGGTACCTTTGATTGGAGTAGCGGGAAATTTCCGGAATTTACAGAGCCATCCGCAGGATATCATGGATTGGTTTATCACGATGCCTTGGGAGCTGCAGCCTTTATTGCAAAAGTTAGAATAGAAGGTTTAAGAGATCTTGGTGCAGCCTTGAGCCCGTTTAATGCCTTTCAGATTATTCAAGGTTTGGAAACATTGGAACTGCGTATCAAAAAACATAGTGAAAATGCATTGGAATTGGCAAAATGGTTACAGGACAGAAAAGAGGTGGCATGGGTAAACTACCCTGGACTACAAACAAGTCCTTACTATTCCTTGGCAAAGAAATATCTTCCAAACGGTCAAAGTGGAATTGTGACCTTTGGTGTTAAAGGAGGATATGAGTCGGCGAAAAAAGTTGTTGATGAAACCAAGTTGTTTTCTTTATTGGCCAATATAGGGGACACCAAATCTTTAATTATCCACCCAGCAAGTACGACTCACCAACAATTGGATGACAATGCCCAACAAACAACTGGAGTTACAAAAGATTTGATACGTCTTTGTGTAGGTTTGGAGGATATTGAGGATATAAAGGCAGATTTGGTGCAGGCATTTTCAACCATCGATAAATCTGTATTAGCGTAAAAATTATTTTATTTCCATTTATAATTATTGATAAAGTAATGTGGGAGTGTCGTTATATTTTTGATATTAATTTCTGCACTCCCATATTATTATAAAATCAATGACCGTGTTCTTTCAAGAATAATTATTAGTACAATCAATTTATGTTACATCATCTTTCAATTAATAAATACGTTACCTATAGTGGCAAAACCTTGGATATTAATTTGTCCTACGAGGTCTTTGGACTTCCCCTGCATTCCGGACCAATTGTTCTGGTAAACCATGCCCTTACAGGTAATTCTGATGTGGCTGGTGAGAATGGCTGGTGGACGACTTTGATCGGGGATGGCAAATGTATTGATACTAAGAAATATACCATTCTTTCCTTTAATATTCCTGGAAATGGATATGATGGATTTGTTATAGAAAATTATAAGGATTTTGTGGCCAAGGACATTGCCAAAATTTTTCTTTTGGGATTGGAGGCCTTAAAAATAAGTAAGGTTTACGCCCTTATTGGCGGTTCCTTGGGAGGCGGTATTGCTTGGGAAATGGCGGCTTTGAATCCCCATTTAACCGAACATCTTATTCCAGTGGCATCCGATTGGAAATCTACAGACTGGCTTATTGCCAACTGTCAGATACAGGAACAGTTTTTGGTGAATTCCAAACAACCTGTACATGATGCGCGTATGCATGCCATGCTTTGTTATAGGACACCTGAATCATTTAAAGAGCGCTTCAAAAGAAGTACAAATGAAGAACTGAAAGTGTTCAATGTAGAGAGTTGGTTAACACACCACGGAAAGAAGTTACAGGAGCGTTTTCAATTGTCTGCCTATAAATTAATGAATCAATTGTTAAAGACCATTGATATCAACAGGGAAGGGGAAGAGGCATTTGTCAATCTTCAAAATAGCGATACCAATATCCATATCATTGGGGTAGATTCCGATCTGTTTTTTACGGCCCAGGAAAATAAGGATACCTTTAAGAAATTGGCCCAGGCCAATAGTAATGTAACCTATGGTGAAATTCATTCCCTTCATGGGCACGATGCCTTTTTGATCGAATTCAATCAAATGGAAGAGCTGTTAAAGGGGGTTTTTGATCGTAACGGTAGATCTAAAAAGGTGAAGGTCTTAAAGTTCGGCGGTAAGTCATTGGCCAATGGTGAAGGACTGGATACAGTGTTACGGATTGTTACTGATAAGGTGGAGAAGGGTGAAAATATTGCAGTAGTGGTCTCCGCAAGGAATAAAGCTACCGATGAATTGGAAGCCATGTTGGACAAGGCAGCCAAGGGGTTGGATTATGTAAAGGATTTTGAGGAATTCGAAAAATATCAACAGCATGCCTATGGCAATGTCAATCTCTCGGAAGAATTTAGGGGGTTGGTTAAATTGTTCGAAGGGGTAGCCTTGTTAGGGGATTATAGCCCTAAGATAAAGGACCAGGTGTTGGCATATGGAGAATTGCTCTCGGCAAAATTGGTAACCAAATTGCTTATAGGGAAAGGGGTAAATGCAAAATTTATAGACTCCAGACAACTTATTAAAACGGATTCCAATTTTGGAGATGCAAAAGTTTTAGAGACTTTGTCCAAGGAGAATGTGAAAAGTGAGTTCGGGAAATTGGATTTGGATGCCGTTGCGGTTACCACTGGCTTTATAGCCTCCAATGAGTTTAATGAAACCACAACCTTGGGAAGAAATGGAAGCAATTACTCGGCTGCCTTATTGGCCAATTACCTAAATGCCGAAGAATTGCAGAACTACACTCATGTGGACGGGATTTTTACGGCCAATCCGGATTTGGTGACCGAGGCAAAAAGAATCTCTGAACTTTCCTATAGTGAAGCCAATGAGCTGGCGAATTTCGGAACCAATATATTGCATGCAAAGACGATTATTCCATTAATTGAAAAGAATATTCCACTACGTATTTTAAATACCTTCAATAACGATAATGAAGGTACCTTAATAAGTGCCAAAACCAGTAAAGAGGGTATAAAATCCTTATCGGTCATAGAGAATATGGCGTTGATCAATTTGGAAGGTCGCGGTTTATTGGGCAAGGTTGGGGTAGATGCACGTATTTTTAGGACAATGGGTAATAATAACATAAGCGTAAGTATTATTTCCCAGGGATCTTCTGAAAGAGGAATCGGTTTAGTGGTCGATGCCAAAAATGCCAATTTGGCCAAAACTTCATTGGAAGAGGAATTTCAAACCGATTTTAAACTTCAGGATATAAATAATATTACTGTGGTGGATCAGGTGTCCGTTATATCCATTGTTGGCCAGGATCTGAGCACATTCCATAAGCCCTTCAATGCCCTTATAAAGAATCAGGTTGTTCCATTGTTGTTTAACAATACCATTTCGGGTAAGAATGTAAGTTTGGTCGTTAAAAAATCAGATCTCCACAAAGCGCTTAACGTAGTGCATGGACAGATTTTTGGTATAAGTAAAAAAGTAAATCTGGCCATTTTTGGACATGGAAATGTGGGAGGCACCCTTATTGATCAAATTCTTAAGTCCAACAAGACAATAGAAAAAAGAAAAGGAATTAACATCAATGTTTTTGCAGTTGCCAATTCTAAAAAGGTCTTATTGAACAAGAATGGTATCTCAAAAAATTGGAAAAGTGCCATGGAGACCAAGGCAGTTCCGTATAAACTAAGCGATATTTTCAAGTTTGCCAAGGATAATCATTTGGAGAACCTTATAGCGGTCGACAATACGGCCAACGAAGACTTTGTAGCATCGTATTTTGATTTTGTGGATAACGGTTTTGATTTGGTTTCATCCAATAAGATAGCCAATACCCTCCGTTTCGATTATTATCAGTTGCTCAGGGAAGAACTGGCAAGACATCAAAAGCAATATTTGTACGAGACCAATGTGGGCGCTGGATTGCCATTGATAGATACTATTAAGTTGTTGCATCTTTCTGGAGAGAATATTACTAGGATAAAAGGGGTTTTCTCAGGGTCTTTGAGTTATATTTTCAACACCTTTTCAGAAAAGGATGCCTTGTTCTCAGTGATTTTAAAGGAAGCGATGGAATTGGGATATACCGAACCGGATCCACGTGAGGATCTTTCCGGTAATGATGTGGGAAGAAAATTATTGATTTTGGCCAGGGAGCTTGATCTCAGCAATGAGTTTTCTGATATTCAAATTGAAAATTTAATTCCGGAGTCGCTTCAGGATGGTGAGGTAAAATGCTTTTTGGAACAATTGGATATTTTGGATGAAAAATTCAGCACGATAAAGAAGGCTCAAAAACCAGGTCACGTATTGCGCTATGTGGGCGACCTGTCAGGAGACCTACAAAAAGAAAAGGGTAAATTGGAGGTGAAATTGATCTCTGTTCCCAAAGAGAGTGCCCTTGGACAAATAAAAGGGTCCGATTCCATTATTGAAATATATACGGAATCTTATGGGCAACATCCACTGGTTATACAAGGAGCAGGTGCAGGCGCGGCAGTTACTGCCAGAGGTGTTTTTGGGGATATTTTACGGATAGCGGAAAAAGGTTAAATTTCTGTGGCTTCGACTCCGCTCAGCCACCGGGGATAGTCGGAGATTGAGCGTAGTCGAAATCGGTCATAGTTGAAAAGGAAAGAATTTGCATGTGACTTCGACTCCGCTCAGCCACCGGGGATGGTCGGAGATTGAGCGTAGTCGAAATCGAAATTATAGGTATTTCGGATATAACGGTTTTAATTTTATATAAGGTGAAAGGTTTCTTGTATATATTGGAATGCTCAGATGGAAGTTATTATTGTGGTAGTACGGTGGATTTGGACAAGAGGTTAAAGGAGCACAACGATGGTAAGGGGGCCAACCATACAAAAAAGAGGCTTCCTGTTATGTTGGTGTACGTAGAGGAGTATGATAGGATTGATAAGGCATTTTATCGTGAAAAGCAAATCCAAGGTTGGAGCCGTAATAAAAAGGAAGTGTTGATAAATGGGGATTTAGCTGAATTAAGTGGCCTTGCTGAATGTAAAAATAAATCCCACTATAAATATTATATTGAAGAGAAGTATAATAAGTAATTGGTTCGTGGCTTCGGCTCCGCTCAGCCACCGGGGAAATGTCGGAGATTGAGCGTAGTGCAAATCGGTCATAGTTGAAAAGGAAAGAATTTGCATGTGACTTCGACTCCGCTCAGCCACCGTTGATATTCGGAGATTGAGCGTAGTCGAAATCCGTAATATTTGAGAATGAAAGAATTTGTATGTGGCTTCGGCTCCGCTCAGCCACCGGGGATAGTCGGAGATTGATAGTACCCGATATATGAAATAAAAGCTTATCCTTTGCATTGGATACCATAAGAATTAGATAGATAAGAAATAATGAAGAAGAATTTTAAGTTTGAAACGGAAGCGATACGCACTCAGACAGAACGTACCCAATTTTTGGAACATTCAACGCCTCTATATTTAACCTCGAGTTTTATTTTTGAGGATGCAGAGGATATGCGCGCTTCTTTTGCAGAAGAAAAGGACCGTAATATTTACTCTAGGTATAGCAATCCCAATTCCTCCGAGTTTATTGAAAAGGTTTGTAAGATGGAAGGCGCCGAGGATGGTTTCGCCTTTGCATCGGGCATGGCGGCAGTGTTTTCAACTTTTGCTGCCTTATTGGAAAGTGGTGATCATATTATTTCGGCCAGAAGTATTTTTGGATCCACCCATAGTTTGTTTACTCAGTTTTTTCCTAAATGGAATGTTTCTACCAGCTATTTTAAAATAGATGAATTGGATAAGCTGGAAGAATTGGTGACTCCGAATACCAAAATTATCTACGCAGAAACTCCTACCAATCCGGGAGTGGATGTTTTGGACTTGGAAGAATTGGGCAAATTTGCCAAGAAGCATAATTTAATATTTATTATAGATAATTGCTTTGCTTCGCCTTATTTGCAACAGCCTATTAAGTTTGGGGCCGATTTGGTAATCCATTCTGGAACCAAATTAATGGACGGGCAAGGTAGGGTCTTGGCAGGGATTACAGTTGGGAGCAAAGCTCTAATAGATAAGGTGTATCGCTTTTCCAGGATTACTGGTCCTTCCCTATCACCATTTAATGCATGGGTACTATCCAAAAGTCTGGAAACCTTGGCCTTGCGAGTAGATAAACATTGTGACAATGCACTAAAACTGGCAGAGTACTTGGAAGGGCACCCTAAGGTTAACTGGGTGAAGTACCCTTTTTTAAAATCGCATCCTAAATACGAGGTAGCAAAGAAACAGATGAAGGCAGGTGGTTGTGTTGTGGCATTTGAAGTAAAAGGAGGGGTAGAGGCCGGACAAAAATTCTTTAATGCTATAAAAATGTTGTCTTTGTCGGCTAATTTAGGGGATTCCAGAAGTATAGTTACTCATCCAGCATCTACAACGCATAGTAAATTGTCTATCGAGGAAAGATTGTCATCGGGCATTACAGATGGGATGGTCAGAGTGTCGGTTGGCTTGGAGCATATAGATGATATTATTGCGGATATTGCCCAAGCATTGGACTAGCCTCCATTGTGAAGACTATCCAATGGGCTAAACTGTTTTTGTAAAATAAGGTCAGGTCCAATTGCGAATGTTAATTTTCCTTATCTTCGCTGCATGCTTTCCAAAAAGACCAAATACGGATTAAAGGCACTGACCTTCTTGGCGTCTCAAAAAGGGCGTACTCCTGTTCAAATTTCTGAAATAGCCAAGCATGAGAATATTTCCCAAAAATTTTTGGAGAGTATCCTTCTAACCTTGCGAAAAACCGGCCTACTGGGTTCCAAAAAAGGAAAGGGCGGGGGTTATTACCTTATAAAAGAACCAAAAGATATACCCATGACCACTGTCATGAGGGTTTTGGAAGGGCCTATTGCCATGGTGCCATGTGTAAGTTTAAATTTCTATGAAAAATGCGAGGACTGCCCGGATGAGGCCAGCTGTTCCGTTCATAAATTAATGTTACAGGTTAGGGATAGCACCTTGGAAGTTTTTAGGAACAACACGCTTGCAGACCTTGTGCCTTAAGGGTGAATCTACCTAATTAGGGATATGTATTGTTGAATTACGCAAGAAATTACGTTATAAGACATCGATAATCTTCAAAATTTCAGCATTATTTTTATTAATCTACTAAATTTATAGGGTAAGTTTAATTTTATATAACTTTTTCTATTGTGTTCTAAAATATATTTCTATTTTTGCTTACTCTATTAAATCGATAGGGTAATAAATTTAAGTTTTTTTGTCATATGATTGCTGAACAATTAATTGCAAATAATAATACAGGTACTGTCACTAAAAGCTATAAGGCTGATAAGCGTACCGAAAATCCTAAAAGGAGTATTGCTAAATCTATTAGTTGGAGAATTATTGGAACGTTGGATACCATATTAATTTCTTGGATCGTTACCGGGACCTTGAGTGTTGCATTTTCTATTGGGGTTGTAGAGTTGTTTACCAAGATGATATTGTATTTCTTTCACGAAAGGATATGGAACAAGATTAGTTGGGGAAGGTAGAGGAGATAGAATACAAAGAATTTAAAGAATCAGAGACAATGGCATTTACAGAGCAGGAAATACACAAACTAAATCAACAATTTAAGGGTATACCACCAGAGGAAATAATTTCCTGGGCTATTCAATATGCCGAGAATCCATTGGTGACAACAAATTTCAGGCCTTATGAGGTGGCTATTTTACATGCGGTAAGCGATGTTGCTCCTAAAATTCCTGTGGTTTGGTGTGATACGGGTTATAATACGCCGAATACATATAAACATGCAGAAGAACTTATTGCAAGGTTGCATTTAAATGTAAAATTATATGTTCCCAAACAAACTTCCTCTCATAGGGATGCTGTAATGGGAATTCCGGGTATAGATGACCCTAGGCATCAGCTTTTTACGGAACAGGTAAAATTGGAACCCTTTAGAAGGGCTATGGAGGAGCATAAACCAGATGTATGGTTTACCAATCTTAGGCAAGGACAGACAGCATTAAGGGATTCTTTGGATATCTTAAGTTTAAGTCGCGATGGTGTTTTGAAGGTGAGTCCATTCTATCACTATAATGATAGTCAATTGGATGCTTACCTAAAGGATAGAAATTTGCCTAACGAGCATAAATACTTTGATCCCACCAAGGTTTTGGAAAACCGGGAATGTGGACTGCATACCTAAGAAAGGAATATTAACAATTGGTGAATGCTTCTTTAGGCGGAAAATCAATTAAATACAGAATTATTGTGAGCATTGTAGAATCAGAATTGGAAACACTAGTAGACGTGAGCGGATCAAATGAATTGGAAGTATTGAACAATAATGCTTTGGAGAACGAAGCAATTTATATTTTAAGGGAAGTTGCGGCTCAATTTGAAAAGCCAGTGTTGCTTTTTTCGGGTGGTAAGGACTCCATTACTTTGGTTAGATTGGCACAAAAAGCCTTTTTTCCTGCTAAAATACCCTTCCCTTTAATGCATATTGATACTGGGCATAATTTTCCGGAAACCATCGCCTTTAGGGATAAGTTGGTTAAGGAATTAGGAGTGGAATTAATTGTTCGTAATGTACAGGATTCCATAGACCAAGGAAAAGTGGTAGAGGAAACAGGTAAATACTCCAGTAGGAACATGTTACAGACTACTACCTTGTTGGATGCTATTGAGGAATTTAAGTTCGATGCCTGTATTGGAGGAGCCAGAAGGGATGAAGAAAAGGCCCGTGCCAAAGAACGTATCTTTTCGGTTCGTGATGATTTTGGTCAGTGGGATGAGAAAAACCAGCGCCCAGAGTTGTTCGATATGTTGAACGGTCAGATAGAATTGGGTCAGAACGTAAGGGTTTTTCCAATAAGTAATTGGACAGAATTGGATGTTTGGAGCTATATCCAAAAAGAGGACATAGAAATACCTTCCATCTATTTTGCGCACAAGAGAAAGATTTTTCTAAGAGACGGATTTATATGGTCGGCAGAAGATGACGTTGTCTTCCGTGCAGAGGATGAAAAAGTGGAAGAGCGCATGGTTCGTTTTAGAACTGTTGGAGATATGAGTTGTACTTCGGCGGTACTGTCCCACGCAGATACCATTGAAAAGGTAGTAGGCGAAATTAGGGAGTCCAAGATTTCGGAAAGAGGAGCTAGAATAGATGATAAGCGCTCCGAAGCCGCAATGGAGAAAAGAAAACAACAGGGATACTTTTAAAGTAGGCATTTGAAGTGTGTTGGCACTTGTGAAAATTGTCAACGGAATCTCAATGTCAAATACAAAACACAAAAGAAATGGAAGTACTAAAAATAGCAACAGCAGGAAGTGTGGATGACGGTAAAAGTACCTTGATCGGAAGATTGCTTTATGATACCAAATCCCTGACGGACGATAAGTTGGAGGCCATAGAAAAGACTAGTAAGCAAAAAGGATATGATTATCTGGATTTCTCTTTGGCTACTGATGGTTTGGTAGCGGAAAGGGAACAAGGAATTACTATAGATGTAGCTCATATCTATTTCTCTACACCCAATAAGAGTTATATCATTGCGGATACCCCTGGTCACGTAGAATATACCCGTAACATGGTTACCGGAGCGTCTACTTCACAGGCGGCCATTATTTTGATCGACGCTAGAAAAGGAGTGATAGAGCAGACCAACAGGCACTTTTTTATCAATAACTTATTGAGGATAAAAGATGTTATTGTTGCCATAAATAAAATGGACTTGGTTGATTATTCTGAGGAAAGATACAATGAGATCAAAGCCGATTTTGAGGAACTGATGAGTAAGCGCGATTACCAGGACCAGAAAATTACCTTTATTCCCGTAAGTGCGCTTAAGGGTGACAATGTGGTAAACAGGTCAGAGAAAATGGCGTGGTACAAAGGGCAAACTCTTTTGGAACATTTTGAGGTTTTGGATAGAAAGGATATTTACAATGTAGGTACCCCAAGATTTCCGGTTCAATATGTAATACGTCCCAAAACAGAGGAATTCCATGATTTTAGAGGATTTGCTGGAAAAGTATATGGAGGTGAGCTGAGTGTAGGTGATGAAGTTGTGGTATTGCCATCAATGACCAAATCCAAAATCAAGGATATTTATTTCTACGACAAAAAATATAAAACTGCAACAAGACGTTCTTCCGTAACCATTACACTGGAAGATGAGATCAATGTAAGCAGGGGAGATATGTTGGTGAAAGTAGGTGACCTGCCAACTATTGATAAGCAATTTACGGCTACGGTTTCCTGGATGGATTCCCAAAATTTAACTGTGGGAAGCAAATACGTGGTGCAACACGGCGTGAATAAGGTTTTGGCCAAGGTGGAGAACATTCACCATAAGATTAATCCGGATTACTCAGGTATAGATACGACTATCACTGCTTTGGGAATGAACGATATAGCACAGGTTACCTTTAGATTGAATAAGCCAATTTTTTATGATTCTTTCAAGAATCACCGAACCAATGGCTCTTTTATCCTAATAGATAATCAATCCAATACAACAGCTGGGGTCGGGTTTATAAACTAAACCTCCTTCCGTGCCCTAGGGTATGGTGTTGTTGTCAGTTTAATCTATTATCCCCATGGGATAAAGGTTTTTAAAAAATTAATAATCATTTTGAATAAAAAATAAAAGTAGCATGCGGACTTTCAGAACAGAAGTGGAAAACCCGGTTGTAGAACAGGATATCATAGCATTGGAAGCTAAGATACGTGAATTTCAAGGCGGTAGTTTGGATGAGGAGAAATTCCGTAGTCTAAGATTGGCAAGGGGAATTTATGGTCAAAGACAACCTGGTGTCCAAATGATTCGTATAAAATTGCCCTATGGGAAAGTTAGCTCACAGCAGTTAAGAAGGATATGTGACGTTTCCGAGGAATACTCTACGGGTCGACTTCATATTACTACCCGTCAGGATATTCAGATTCATTATGTGGATATTAACCGTACGCCTGAATTATGGGCACAATTGGAACAGGATGATATTACTATCCGGGAAGCCTGTGGAAATACGGTGAGAAACGTTACCGCCAGTGAAACTGCGGGAATAGATGTCAACGAACCGTTCGATGTTTCCCCTTATGCACATGCCTTGTTTCAATATTTTTTAAGAAACCCAATAAGTCAGGAAATGGGGAGGAAGTTTAAAGTTTCCTTTTCTTCCTCGGATGAGGATACAGGTCTTTCGTACATGCACGATCTTGGGTTTATTGCCAAGATAGAGAATGGTGTAAGAGGATTTAAAGTGCTTTTGGGTGGTGGATTGGGCTCACAGCCTAGACATGCAGATGAAATTTATTCTTTTCTACCTACAGATAAGATTATTCCTTTAATGGAAGGAGTAGTTCGTGTTTTTGATCGATTTGGGGAAAGAAAAAGTAGGGCCAAAGCAAGAATGAAATTCTTGTTGAAGGATATTGGATTGGATGGATTTAAGCAATTGCTGGAGGAAGAGCAATTGGCAATACCTGTTCAGACTTACGAAATAGATGCGGAGGCCTATCCAAGTGTGAATATTGCAGAGAATAATGCTCCTGAGGTAACCATTAAAGACCAGAAGGCCTTTGATAAATGGAAGGCTACCAACTTGGTTCCTCAAAAACAACAGGGATATGTTGCTATTGGGGTAAAGGTGTTATTGGGCGATTTTTATATAGAAAAAGCCAGACAATTGGCGGATCTGGTAGAAAAATATGCTGCAGGTGAAATTAGATTGAGTTTGCGTCAAAACATATTGATTCCTTATGTGAAGGAATCACTGATACCTTTTTTCTATCAAGAGTTGGAAAAATTGGGCTTCGCAGATATTGGATACAATACCGCATTGGATATTACAGCTTGTCCAGGTACCGATACCTGTAATTTGGGTATTGCCAGTAGTACTGGAATAGCAGATGAATTGGAAAGGGTAATTAAGGCGGAATACCCCCATTATATCAACAATCCGGATGTGGTTATTAAGATTAGTGGATGTATGAATGCCTGTGGACAGCACAATATGGCCAATATTGGTTTTCAGGGAATGTCTGTTAGAACAAAGAATAAATTGGTGGCTCCGGCGCTTCAAGTGCTTTTGGGTGGTGGTAATTTAGGAGATGGAAACGGCCGTTTTGCCGATAAGGTAATTAAGATACCTAGCAAAAGGGGGCCTGAAGCATTGAGGTTTATCCTAAACGATTATGATGCCAACAGCAACGGAAAATCCTTTGTGGATTATTATGAGGAAAAAGGTCAAATGTATTTTTATGATTTTCTAAAGCCCTTGTCAGATGTGGATAACTTGGAAGCATCGGATTTTATTGATTGGGGTACTTCTGAAAAATATGAACAAGCCATTGGTGTTGGAGAATGTGCAGGGGTAGTAATAGATTTAATCGCCACTTTATTATTTGATAGTGAGGAAAAGATCGAAACCGCTAAATTAAATTTGGAGGAAGAAAAATGGGCTGCCAGTATCTATCATTCCTATTCATCAATGGTAAATACGGCCAAGGCTTTATTGACAGCTGAAAATACCAAGGTAAATACACATATCAGTATCATTAAGGATTTTGATAAGTTGTTTGTGGCCTCAGGGAAATTCAAATTGGAGCAAGGATTTGAGAAAATGGTACTTCAATTAAATCAGAATGCACCAACGGAAGCCTTTGCGAAAGCATATTTAAAAGATGCAGAAGAATTCTTGGGCAATGTGGAAGCATACAGAAAAGTAGAATTGACAAACGCATAGTAATGATCGGCAAGGAAGATAATATTCACGTTAATACCACGCTGGCAGACCATATTTCAAATGGGGCGGCCAATAAGTTTGGACAGCTGACCGTTGTGGGAGCTGGACCTGGCGATGTGGAATTAATAACGCTAAAGGCTATAAAAGCCTTGCAGGCGGCAGACGTAGTATTGTACGATGCCCTTGTGGATGGTTCCTTATTGAATTATGCTCCCAATGCCGAACATATATTTGTAGGCAAAAGGAAAGGATGCTATGCCTATCAGCAGGAACAGATTAATGATCTTATAGTAAGTAGGGCTAAAACCCAATGCCACGTTGTAAGATTAAAGGGTGGAGACCCCTTTGTTTTTGGTAGAGGGGCTGAAGAAATGGAATTTGCGGCCAGTAAAGGCATAAAAGTAGCCATGGTACCGGGAATATCCTCATCTGTAGCCGTACCGGCATCCCAAAACATTCCGGTCACCAAAAGGGGTGCTGCTGAAAGTTTTTGGGTAATTACGGGTACGACAAAGGATCATAGATTATCCACAGATGTAGCTTTGGCAGCAAAATCAAACGCTACTATAGTAATACTGATGGGGATGAGCAAACTTTCTGAGATTGTTGGGTTGTTTAAAAGCGAGGGAAAATCTGAAACACCCATCGCCATTATTCAAAATGGCACGCGTGAAGATGAGAAGGTAGGTGTTGGGACTATAGGTTCAATTGAGAAATTAGTAGCTAAAGAGCAATTGAGCAACCCTGCGATTATTATTATCGGAGAGGTGGTAAACCATCGGTCCGCAATATTGAATTATACCGAAATATTAAATAGCCACGAAGTGGCAAAGTAAGTAAAAGGAGAGACATTCAGCTTATTGGGTTTAAGCCTATATGGGTGTCATAATTAATTAGGAATTAATCAAAGTAGTATGATAAAGACAGATATACTTATAATTGGAGCAGGTCCAACAGGGTTGTTCACGGTTTTTGAAGCGGGATTATTGAAATTGAAGACGCATCTTATAGATGCACTGCCTCAACCTGGGGGTCAGTGTTCTGAAATTTATCCTAAGAAACCTATTTATGATATTCCAGCGTTCCCGGAAATTCTTGCCGGTGATTTGGTTAAAAATCTGATGCAACAAATTCAACCATTTGAACCTGGGTTTACTTTGGGTGAAAGAGCACAGACATTGGATAAGTTGGATGACGGTTCATTTGTGGTTACCACAAATAAAGGAACAAAACATCAGGCGCCCGTTGTGGTTATTGCAGGCGGATTGGGTTCTTTTGAACCAAGAAAACCTTTGATTCCCAATTTGGTAGATTTTGAGGATAAGGGGGTAGCATATATCATTAAAGACCCTGAAGTGTATAGGGATAAAAAAGTGGTAATCTCCGGAGGAGGGGATTCTGCATTGGATTGGGCAATATTCCTTTCGGATGTAGCTGCTGAAGTATCTTTGGTGCATAGAAGAAATGAATTTAGGGGTGCTTTGGATTCGGTAGAAAAAGCGGCTGACTTGGCCAAACTAGGAAAAATTAAATTATTTACCGAAGCCGAGGTGGTTAAGTTATACGGAGACGACAATTTGGAAGCCGTTGTGGTAAAACACAATGATGAGGCCAAAGGTGAAACCTATGTGGAAGCGGATAATTTTATTCCACTGTTCGGACTTTCTCCTAAATTAGGACCTATTGGTGATTGGGGATTTGAAATAGAAAAAAATGCGATCAAGGTGAACAACGCCTACGATTATCAAACCAATATTCCAGGAGTTTACGCCATTGGCGATGTAAACACCTATCCCGGAAAGCTTAAATTAATATTGTCCGGTTTCCACGAAGCGGCCGTTATGTGTCAGAGTGCTTACCAGTTGATCAATCCTGGAAAGCGTTATGTAATGAAATACACCACTGTAGGTGGGGTAGAAGGATTTGACGGTAGCAAGAAGGAAGCTAAAAAAGAAGTAGTTCAGAGTATTTTGGCGTAATCGCCATTGAAACCTGTCAGGTTGTTGAGCCTGACAGGTTTAATTAAAATAAATAGTTGATTCCTTGCTTTTAAAGGCACTGTTGCGTTACTTTGCAACCCGTTCATTAATACATTGAAACGTTATCAAGAAAGGCGGAGGGACTAGACCCGGTGAAGCCTTAGCAACCCTTTTTTCTTTTTCGATAACTATCGGGAAGAATAAAGAAGGTGCTACATTCTAATCCTGTTTTTATTCTATTTATATGGAATTTTATACAGGAATAGATAACATAAAGAAAGACGCTGGTCTAAAACTTTTCCTTACTTGATTTTATTTATTTTTTTTGATACCGATAACTAGGGGGTAAACCATTGTTTTCGGGTGTCATTTTTATAATTTTGTGTTTCCCAACTAATTTGGGACACCATATAATAGCATCTTGGTTTTGACCCATAAGGGAGCAAACATTTTTGAAAAGTAATATGAAGAAGATTCAAGACGTACTAAAGGAAAGAATTTTGGTGTTGGATGGAGCCATGGGCACCATGTTACAGCGACATAAATATACTGAAGAGGACTTTAGAGGAGAACGATTTAAGGATTGGGAACACCCCTTACAGGGAAATAACGATCTTTTGTCCCTCACTCAGCCCGAAGCTATTGCTGAGGTACACCGCCTGTATTTTGCTGCTGGTGCGGATATTGTTGAAACAAATACATTTTCCAGTACCACCATTGCAATGGCGGACTACCATATGGAAGAATTGGTTTACGAACTTAATTATGAATCCGCAAAAATAGCCAAGGCCGTAGCTGATGAGTTTACCGCTCGGGAACCTAATAAGCCACGATTTGTGGCTGGGAGTATTGGGCCCACCAATAAAACTGCCAGCATGTCGCCAGATGTGAATGACCCCGGTTTTAGAGGGGTGTCTTTTGATGAACTGCGCGTAGCCTACAAACAACAGGTGGAAGCACTTTTGGATGGAGGGGCGGATATCTTATTGGTAGAGACGGTTTTTGATACTTTAAACGCAAAGGCTGCCTTGTTTGCCATTGAAGAGGTAAAGGAAGAAAGAAATATAGACGTCCCAATTATGATTAGTGGTACTATAACGGATGCTTCAGGTAGAACCCTTTCTGGGCAAACGGCGGAAGCATTTCTAATATCAATTAGTCACATACCTATTTTGTCCGTAGGTTTCAACTGCGCCCTGGGAGCTAGTCAGTTGGTGCCTCATTTGGAGGTGCTATCGGCCAAGACCGAGCATGCCGTATCTGCGCATCCAAATGCCGGATTACCGAATGCCTTTGGCGAATATGATGAAACTCCGGAGGAGATGGCCATGCAGATTAAGGAGTATGCCGAAAAGAGGTTGGTTAATATTGTAGGTGGATGTTGTGGGACCACTCCCGAACATATAAAGGCGATGGCCGATATTGTTAAGAACTATTCCCCTAGAACCCTAAATACCTTAGAAGCGCATAACGTATGATACCTTCTAGGCAAATTGTTCTTGAAGCAGGAAAAAGAGTTGCCCCCTTTGTTCATAGAACACCGGTGCTCTCTTCCCGTTTGTTGAACGAATTATCAGGGGTGGAGGTTTTCTTTAAATGTGAGAATTTTCAAAAAATGGGTGCTTTTAAAATGCGGGGTGCCGTAAATGCCATCCAGCAATTGAGTGAGGCACAGAAAAAGGCGGGTGTGGTTACCCATTCTTCCGGAAATTTTGGTCAGGCCTTGGCCTTGGCAGCAAAGAACTTGGGGGTAAATGCATACATAGTAATGCCATCCAGCGCGCCAACCGTGAAGATTGAAGCTGTGAAGGGCTATGGAGGGGTGGTTACTATCTCGGAACCTACATTGGAAGCCAGAGAAAAATCTGCGGCAGCCATTGTTGAGGAAAAAGGAGCGGTTTTTTTACACCCGTCCAATGACCTCAATGTAATTCTTGGTCAAGGTACCGCGGCCTTGGAATTATTACAGGATCAACCCGATTTGGAGTTCATTATGACTCCTGTGGGTGGTGGCGGACTAATAGCGGGGACGGCATTGGCGGCCCACTATTTTGGGACCAATTGCGCCGTTGTCGGGGGTGAGCCTATGAAAGCGGATGACGCCTATAGAGCCTTGAAGAGTGGTAAAATAGAGTATAATAAATCGACAGATACTATTGCGGACGGACTAAAGACAAACTTGGGGGATAAAAATTTCCCAATTATCACCGCATTGGTTTCTGATATTATTAGGGTGGAGGAAAAGGAAATCATCGATGCCATGAAATTAATTTGGGAGCGGATGAAACTGGTAATAGAACCATCCAGTGCAGTGCCCTTTGCGGCCTTGTTGAAAGAAAAAGAAAAGTTTAGGAACAAAAAAATAGGAATCATCCTCTCTGGAGGTAATGTGGAACTATCAAATTTGCCATTTTAGGGACACTATATCGTGTTTTTAATATTGAGGTCAATACATAAATAATGAGCAATACAACGGATAAGGAACAACATAGTACAAAACGGTTTTTAAAACTTTCCGGATTGGAACCTTTGGTGATAACCCCAGAAAGTAATTTCGTAAATGTGGGAGAACGCACCAATGTAGCAGGTTCCAAAAAGTTCCTACGACTGATCAAGGAGGAGAAGTTTGAAGAAGCTTTGGATATTGCCCGCGAACAGGTGGAGGGAGGAGCCCAGATCATTGATGTTAACATGGATGATGGCCTTATCGATGGCAAAGAGGTTATGGTAAAGTTCTTGAACCTTATTGTGGCCGAACCGGATATTGCCCGGGTGCCGATCATGATCGATAGTTCTAAGTGGGATATCATAGAGGCAGGTCTGCAGGTAGTGCAAGGAAAATGTGTTGTAAATTCAATAAGTCTCAAAGAAGGGGAGGAAGAGTTTATTAAGCACGCCAAATTAATTAGGCGTTACGGCGCTGCGGTCGTAGTTATGGCCTTTGATGAGGTAGGGCAGGCCGATAATTACGAGAGGCGACTTGAAATCACCAAACGTTCCTATGATATTTTGGTGAATAAAGTAGGGTTTCCTCCAGAGGATATTATTTTCGATTTAAACATCTTTCCCGTAGCCACGGGAATGGACGAGCATAAATTAAATGCACTCGATTTTATAAAGGCCACTGCTTGGGTGAAGGAAAATTTACCTTTTTGTAGTGTTAGTGGAGGGGTAAGTAATGTGTCCTTTAGTTTCAGGGGTAATAACCCTGTACGGGAGGCCATGCATTCGGTATTTCTGTATCACGCCATAAAAGCGGGAATGAATATTGGAATTGTCAACCCTAGTATGTTGGAAGTCTATGATGATATTCCGAAAGACCTTTTGGAGCGGGTAGAGGATGTAATCCTTAACCGAAGGGAGGACGCCACCGAGCGCCTATTGGAATTTGCAGAAACCGTAATTGGAAAGGAGAAGGAAAATAAAATAGATCTTTCTTGGAGGGAGGAACCTTTGCAAAATAGGATTACCCGGGCCTTGGTAAAGGGAATCGATCAATATGTTGTAGAGGATGTGGAAGCAGCCCGATTAAGTGTCAAAGCCCCAATAGAGGTAATTGAAGGACATTTAATGACGGGAATGAACGTGGTTGGGGATCTTTTTCAAAGTGGTAAGATGTTCTTGCCCCAAGTGGTGAAATCTGCAAGGGTCATGAAAAAAGCAGTGGCTTATCTGTTACCCTTTATAGAAGAGGAAAAACTTAAAAACCCTCAACCGGAAGGAAGCAGCTCATCGGCCGGCAAAATTCTAATGGCGACCGTAAAAGGTGACGTGCACGATATAGGAAAAAATATTGTTAGTGTAGTTCTTGCCTGTAACAACTACGAGATCGTAGATTTAGGGGTAATGGTACCTCCCGAGAAAATTATTAATGCGGCCAAGGAGGAAAATGTGGATATTATAGGTCTTAGCGGACTTATTACCCCTTCCTTGGATGAGATGGTCTTTTTGGCCAAGGAAATGGAGCGACAAAATTTTACGGTTCCTTTGCTTATTGGAGGTGCTACAACCAGTAAGGCCCATACGGCCGTTAAGATTGATCCGCAGTACAATAGTGCCGTGGTACATGTTAATGACGCTTCCAGGGCAGTTACCGTGGTGGGAGACCTATTGCAAAAAGAGGCTTCCCAAAAGTACAAGGAGAACATTAAGTTGGACTATGCCGATTTTAGACAAAAATTCCTGAACAGGGGCAAACATAAAGAATATTTGACCCTTGAGGCGGCAAGAAAGAATAAATATCAATTGGATTGGTCAAAGGCGGAAATTGTACAGCCTAAGACCCTGGGTATTCAAATGATCGAAGATTTTGATTTTCGGGAATTGGAGCCGTATATAGATTGGTCCCCTTTCTTTAGAAGTTGGGAGCTGCATGGCAAGTACCCGGATATTTTGCAAGATGAGGTGGTAGGCAAACAGGCGACAGAGCTTTTTGATGATGCCAAGGCTATGCTGAAAAAGATTTTGGATGGCAAGCTTTTCCAAGCTAAGGCTATTTTTGGATTGTTTCCCGCCAATATGGTCAACGACGATGATATTTTGTTGACACACAATGGAAAGGAATTTACATTTAGGACTTTAAGGCAACAGGCTAAAAAATATGTGGGGAAACCTAATTTTGCTTTGTCCGATTTTATTGCCCCTAAAGAAAGCGGTTTACAGGATTATATAGGTTGTTTTTGCGTATCTACAGGCTTTGGAACAGATGAATTGGCGGATGAATACCGTAAAAATCTGGACGACTATAACAGTATTATGGTAAAGGCATTGGCAGATCGTTTTGCAGAGGCATTTGCAGAATATTTGCATAGGGAAGTACGGATCAACCATTGGGGATATGCTGTTGGTGAAGGGCTTAGTAATGAAGAGCTGATCAAAGAGTCCTATAAAGGAATAAGGCCAGCACCGGGATACCCGGCCTGTCCGGACCATTTGGAGAAATTGACCATTTGGGAATTATTGGAAGTAAAGGAGAAGATAGGGGTAGAATTGACAGATAGTTTGGCCATGTGGCCAGCAGCCAGTGTAAGTGGATATTATTTTGGCAATGAGGAAGCCAGGTATTTTGGGGTAGGAAAAATAAAGGAGGATCAGGTGGCCGATTTTGCAACTCGGAAAGGGATCCCGGTGGAGGAAGCCACTAGATGGTTGGCACCAAATATTGCCGATGATTAGGGATCGGGACCTGCAAGGTTTTTAACTTGACCTGCAAGGTTTTTTTTAACCTTGTAGGTCTAGGTCTAGGTTTCGGTCTCGAATTGAAATGTGGAATTGAAATTGGATTCCTATCCACAGGGGTAGCCCTTGCAGCAGGGATAGGAACGGTATCTTTTTTAAGTTTTGGACATAAAAACTTAAAAAAATTAAGTGGATAGCCCGGTCCCAAACCGACTGAAAGGAGTGATTGGGAGCTGCCATTAAAAAAAGAATTAAGATAAGGAATAGCACATTTGTGCACGGTATTAAATATAACAATTGAAAAAGGTCCTTTTCATTAGGGAAAGGTAAGGGGAGAAATCATGAAAGTAACAGAACACATAAAAAAAGCAGAGGGGAAGACCTTATTCTCCTTCGAAATTATACCGCCAGTCAAGGGCAGGAGTATTCAGGAATTGTATGACAATATAGATCCCTTAATGGAGTTTAACCCGCCATTTATTGATGTTACTACATCTAGGGAAGAATATGTGTACATAGACAGGGATGGATTGTTGGACAAAAAGTTGACCCGTATGAGACCCGGTACTGTTGGTATTTGCGCCTCCATACAGCACAAATACGGAGTTGATACCGTTCCTCATGTGCTTTGCGGCGGATTTACCAAGGAAGAAACCGAGTACGTTCTTGTTGATTGTCAATATTTGGGTATCGAAAATGTGATGGCACTTCGAGGAGATGCCCGGAAGGAGGAACAGTATTTTAGTCCTACCAAAGGAGGACACGCTTATGCCACGGATTTGGTGAAACAGATCTACGCCTTAAATCATGGAAATTATTTGCATGATAAGGTTGAAACGGTGCATAGTGCCGATTTTTGTATTGGGGTAGCGGGGTATCCTGAAAAGCATCTAGAGGCTCCTTCCTTGATAACCGACTTGAAGCGACTAAAGGAAAAGGTGGACGCGGGAGCCGATTATGTGGTAACTCAAATGTTTTTTGATAATCAGAAGTATTTCGAATTTGTAAAAGCAGCCAAGGAAATGGGTATAAATGTGCCTATTATTCCAGGGATTAAGCCTATTGCCGTAAAACGGCATTTACAATTATTGCCCCAGGTCTTTAAAATCGATCTACCGCAAGATTTAATTGATGCTGTAGACGATTGCTCCACTAATTTAGATGTGCGTCAGGTTGGAATTGAGTGGGCCATTCAACAATCCAAGGAACTGAAAGCAGCAGGAGTTCCTGTGCTTCATTATTACTCCATGGGTAAATCAGATAATATTGAGGCTATTGCCAAAGAGTTGTTTTAGGGATAGCCTCCGGATAAATTGGCAATGCAATTATTAGGACAAGGTTTAACCCTGAATTAATTTCAGGAGTTCATTTGTGGCCAAGAAGTATTGCCAAGTTTTAGAAACCCCTATTTTTAATTTTTCATTACATTTGCTCCCCATGAAACTAAGGCTATTTCTTATAGGCTGTCTGTCGACAGCTTTTTGCTTTTCACAAAACTCGCAAGAAACCAAGAGATATACCTTGGATATTAGCCAATACTATGGTTCCGTGCTCTTGCACAATCCTGATATATCCCATTTGATTACCAATCATCCCGGAGGATTTATCTTGGGATATAATAGGAAAACCTATGGGGACGAGGAATGGCAACAGTTATATAATTACCCCGATACCGGTTTTTCATTCGTTTATCAGAACATGAACACTAGTACTTTAGGGGAGAATTTTGGACTTTATGCCCACTACAATTTCTACTTTTTTAAAAGAAATCTTCAGTTTAGGCTAGGGCAGGGGGTGGCGTATAACACCAATCCATTTGATAAGAACGAGAATTTCAGGAACAATGCCTATGGTTCCCATTTTTTGAGTTCTACCTATTTAATGTTCAACTATCAAAAGGAGAATATTTTTGAAGGCTTGGGCCTAAAGGCCGGAATCTCGCTAATACATTATTCCAATGCCAATGTTACTGCACCAAATACCTCTACCAATACTATGGCTTTAAATGTAGGTTTAACCTACGATTTGGATGGTGGTATGGAAAGGCAATATATCCAGACCGAAAAATTAAAGGTTACAGAGCCAATTCGGTATAATCTGGCCTTTAGGTCCGGTATTAATGAAAGTGATGTGGTGGATTCCGGTCAGTATGCTTTTTATATTTTTTCGGCTTATGTAGATAAACGCTTTACCAGAAGAAGTGCTTTGCAGTTTGGTACAGATGTGTATTTTTCCAACTTTTTAAAGGAACTTATCCGCTATCAGTCGGTAGCATTCCCGGAGTATGGAGTGCAACCGGATGACGATTATAAGCGAGTAGGCTTATTTTTGGGCCATGAACTTTTTATCAATAAGATGTCAGTTATAGCCCAGTTGGGGTATTATGTGTATTATCCATTTGATTTTGAGGGCAAGGTCTACAATAGAATTGGCCTTAAGCGATATTTTTCGGACAAGGTCTACGGGGCTATAACCTTAAAATCCCATGGAGCAAAAGCCGAAGCTGTGGAATTTGGCGTAGGGGTACGGTTATAGGCGAAAAGAAGTTGACTGAAATGCGTAATAGTATGCTTTAATGATTTAATAAGATGAACTATTTTATTTTGATGATAAAATTTGGATGGAGGAACAGCTTGCAAATTGTTTCCAGATGGAGCATGCTTATATTTCTAGTGTTCTTACTTTGGAATTGTAACAGTGAAAATGCCTCTGACTGCTTTCAAAACGCTGGGGACATTACGAGAGAGTTGGTGGAAGTGCCCGATTTTTCCAAGATTACGGTCTACGAAAATGTACAACTGACCATTAAACAGGGAAGTGTTTTAAAAGTAGAAGTGGAAACTGGGGAATATTTACGCAACGAGGTTGTGGTGTCAGTAGAGGAAGGCCGTTTGTTGCTGCGCGATACGAATGATTGTAATTTTACCCGAAAATATGGACTTACAAAAGTATATATTACCGCTCCCAATATTACGGAAATCAGAAGTAGTACAGGACTGGATATCTTAAGTGACGGGGTATTGTCCTTCACTAGTTTAAATCTTATTTCCGAAAGTTTTAATGATCCTGACGCCGGCTATACCAGTGGGGAGTTTAATTTGGAATTGGATACCCAAAATTTAGCCATTGTTTCTAATGGGATTTCTTATTATAATTTACGAGGCAAAACGGTTAATTTTAATATTTTATTTGCGGCAGGCGATTCCCGCTTGGAAGCCAAGGATTTAATTACCGATAATATTATTTTCAACCATAGAGGTTCCAACGATATACGCATAAGCCCGCAACAATCACTAAAGGGGACCTTGCGTGGTACCGGGGATGTGGTTAGTTTTAATAGGCCGGCTGTAGTGGAGGTGGAGCAATTGTATAAGGGGGAGCTTATTTTTAGTAATTAAGGTCAATAGTCCATTGCCGAAGGTCCAATCCATATTTTTTCTAACATAAAAGTAGCTTAGTATTTGACCGATGAATCCTATATTAAAATATCTTAAAAATTTATTTGCATCCCAACGGGTAATCGGTGGGGATAAGCAATTAATGGCTAGGGTCCAGGCTGATCAAATCTTACAAAAACTTATTGATGACAAGCGGGTTCCTGGTCTGGCCATTACAGTTCGTAAAAACAATGAAGTGTACTTTGAGAAAGGCTATGGATTTGCAGATGTTGAACAACAAACACCCATAGACCCGCAAAACACAATTTTCAGGATAGCCAGTGTATCCAAACCCATTGCTGCAGCTGCCTTGGCCACTATGGTTGAGGACGGACAAATGGATTTGGATGCATCGATATATAAATACCTTCCCTATTTTCCAAAAAAGAAATTCGATATTACGGTGCGTCAATTGGCGGGTCATACAGCTGGTTTGAGAGGTTATCGGGGCGGTGAATATGGATTGAACAAGCCGATGACCAATAAGGAGGCTCTTGCTTTGTTTCAGGAGGACGACCTACTTTTTGAACCAGGAAAAGGTTTCCAGTACACCAGTTTTGACTGGGTATTGATTTCCTTGGCCATGCAGGAGGTTAGTGGTATCCCCTTTGCCGATTATGTCCGGGAAAAATTTTTGGAGCCTTATGGCTTAAAAAATACACTCCCAGAAGTTCCCGGAGAACTCCCTCCTCACTGTACAACGTTCTATTCAAGGGGCAAGTTGGGATTCAGGTTGGCCATTCCCGTAAATAATACTTACAAATTGGCCGGAGGGGGCTATTTATCCACTTCTGCAGATATTGGACGCTTTGGACAGGTTTATTTGGATTCCAAGTTTAGGGAGAATAAAATTCAATCCCAATTCCTCACTTCTGGGATTGTTAATGGTATACCAACTTACTATGGTCTAGGTTGGCAGGTTACACAGGATAGATGGGGTAGGACCTATTTTGGTCACGTTGGTAACGGGGTAGGCGGCTACGCGGTATTTTACATATATCCTGAACAGGATATGGTATTTTCTATTCTAATAAATTGTACAAATCCTGGGGTTTTGGATACCTTGGAAGAGGTAATTGGGCTTCTGGTCGGGGAGGATAAGGCCTAAATATTCCCTAATACTTGCTGTACGGTGTTATATTGTTTTCTTTTAGTTTGGGATGTGGAATTTTAAGACTGCAAGGGTTTTGGGAATGATAGCTAATCTTGTTATTGTTACTGATTTCTACACAACCTAAATAGAGCATAAATATCTATGGGTAAACAAATTAACCTACCTGGAGTAACTTTGGGGTATCCCTTAGGATATGGTCGATTTTAATACTCAAAACAGCTGATGAAACATTATTTATTTCTTTTTATAATGTTGGGTCTCTTGGTCTCCTGTGAAAAAAATGAGGGTAACCCTTCGGGTATCAAAAAGTTGGGGTATGGTACTTCATTTGAGATGTGTGTTGGCTATTGTACAAATGCCATGTTGCTTAAGTCGGGCTCGGTAATCTATACCCGCTCAGGATGGAACGATCAAGTGACACCTATTGAATGTAACGAGACCTTGACCCAGATTAGTTGGGATTCCTTTAAAAAAAACAGTAGATTTAAATGATTTTTTTTCACTGCCCGAAATCATTGGTTGCCCTGATTGTGCAGATGGCGGGGCAGAAGGGTTGGAAATTGAAGATTTTTCCGGTAAAAAATATACGGTCACATTTGAGCACGGAAACACGCCCTTGGAAATAAAGAATGCCATAGCTGCGTTAAGGGAACAATATGAAAAGGGTATTCACTGCGGGGAATTTTAGAGATATCCACTTTGGTGATGCATACAAAAAATATAAAATGAAACAATTCATCTTTTTTTGTTCAGTATTATTTTTATTTGGAAATAATTTAAATGCACAACAATTCCCAAAATTGGCAAATTCCGAAGATAAGAATAACGATGTTTTGGATAAGGATTGGAGTGATCATGAGGCCAATGCTTTTAAAAAGCGGAAAAGTATTTTAAAGGATACTATTGTTTTTGACTTCAATTATAAAGACGAACTAAGTAATTTGTTGATTAATGGTAGATCAAGACCAATTTGGTCCAAGGTAAAGGCTGTGGAAATGCCCAATATTAAGCCTAGCGGCAATTATCCCATGGTAATTGTGCCTATTGACACTACTTCAGCTTACGCTGCGAGAATTTATAGGTACTGATACAATATGTAGTACTTCGTAGATCTCGACCAAGGTTATTGAATATAGATTTATTTTAAGGTTAGAAACCATTCCTCCTATGGATAGCGAATATACCATACCCTCAAAGACAAGAATAGGGCATGTACATTTAAAGGTAGCGGACCTGGAACGGTCCTTGGATTTTTATTGTAATCTTTTGGGCTTTGAAGTGACCACTATGTATGGAAGTCAGGCCGAATTTATTTCCGCTGGCGGATACCACCATCATATTGGGCTAAATACCTGGCATAGTAGAGGGCTTCCTCCAGCCCCAACCAATAGCGTGGGCCTGTTTCATACGGCAATTTTATATCCAACAAGAAAAGATCTTGCCGAAATACTGGCTCGTTTGAGGAAGGCGGAATATCCTTTAACGGGGGCCAGTGACCATGGGGTTTCGGAAGCTCTTTATCTGGGTGACCCTGATGGGAATGGAGTGGAACTGTATTGGGATCGACCAAAGAACCTGTGGATCTATGAGCCGGACGGGTCCTTGGTAATGTTTACCAAACCGCTGAATATGGCCAGTTTACTACAGGAATTGGAATCAGATTAAATTAGGTTTTTATATCTTGAGTCTTTTGTAAAAAATTTTTATCTTCCAGTTTTTATAAATACTACAAATAAAATAATCGAATGAAATTATTGTTGACCTTCTTTACTGTGGCTTTGGTATTGTCTTCATGTAAAACTAAGACCAAAACCGATGCTGATGTTATAGTTGAAACTGCAGATGAAACCGAAAATTGGATATACCTTTTTGATGGAGTAACAACCAACGGATGGAGAGCATATAACGGAGACACTTTACCTCCTGGTTGGGTGGTAAAGGACAGTGTATTGACGTTTGATACGGAATTAGGGCTGGAGCAGGATTATACAGGAGGAAAGGATATAATTTATGGGTTGGAAGAGTTTGATAACTTTGAGTTTTATGTTGAATGGAAATTGCCAGAAGGGGGCAATAGTGGAATTTTCTACCATTTAAAGGAAGGTATACCCAATGCCGGGCCACCAAATATTTCCCCGGAATATCAGTTGATAGACGACGAGAACTATGCCAAAATCCATGATCTTACAGCATATAATCTTAGTCTTGGGCACACAGAAAATCCATCGGCACTTCAACCCTTACAACAGACCGCTTCTGACTATGCCATGCATGTTGCCGATCCCGAACAAAAAATTTTGAATCCTGTTGGAGAGTGGAACTCCTCAAAAATAGTTTTTACCCCTGAGAAAGTGGAGCACTGGCTCAATGGGAAAAAAGTGCTATTTTTTGTGCCCTGGTCCAAGGAATGGTATGAAAAAAAGAATACTGGAAAATGGAAGGATGAGGAATATTATGGTAAGTTCAAGTCTGGCTATATCGGCTTTCAGGATCACTCAAGTGCCATATGGTTTAGAAATATAAAAATCAGAAAATTATAGAACTTAATTCTATCGGTTTGGTTTGACCGTTAAAAAACAATAAAAAAACTTACTTATGAAAAAAAGAGACTTTTTGAAAAGTACCGCTGCCTTGGGTTTAACGGCACTGCTGCCATCCTCTGTTTGGGCGCTGTCCAAAAATGGACGCCTACGAACTGCCCATATTGGCGTAAGTAATATGGGAGGGGCCGATCTTGCTTCCATATCTTCGCATGAATTGGTAGATGTTGTAGCACTTTGCGATGTTGATTCCAAGGCATTGGCAGAAGCCAAAAAACTACACCCCAACGCTGTAGTCTACAAGGATTATAGGGTGATGCTAAAAGAAATGAAAAACGATATAGATGCGGTAATAGTCTCTACACCGGATCATACCCATGCGCCCGCCTCAATGATGGCCATGGAAATAGGAAAACCCGTATATTGCCAAAAGCCCCTTACCCACCATGTAGCAGAAGCTAGGGCGATGAGGAAGATGGCCAAGGAAAAAAACTTGGTGACCCAAATGGGAATTCAAGTACATTCTTTCTATGATTATAAACTGGCAACCTTATTGATCCAATCCGGTATTATAGGAAAGGTAAGTACCGTTAGGGCCTGGAGTCCCAAGAATTGGGGTTTTGATGGTCCGGAACCAAAAGGTTCCGATCCGGTTCCCGATAATTTGGATTGGAACCTTTGGTTGGGAACTTCTGCGGAAAGACCGTATAAGGAAGGGTATTACCACCCAGCCAATTGGAGAAAATTATTGGATTACGGTTGTGGTACATTGGGCGATATGGGAGTGCATATTTTTGACACCCCATACAATGCACTTAAATTGGATGTGCCAATGACCATAAAGAACCAATGTAGAAAACCTACTGGCTTTGGATTTCCTGAAAAAAACATCGTTAGTTATACCTTTCCTGGAACCGAATATACGGCCGATACCTTAAAGTGGATTTGGTACGATGGTGAAGGGGCTCCTGAGAAGCATAAAGATTTGAGGTTGCCGAACAAGGAAAAACTACCCGGGCAAGGGGCCATGTTTATAGGTGAAAAAGGAAGACTTTTATTGCCGCATTTTATGGAATTGCCTAGGCTTATTGTAGATGGAAAGTATCAGGAACTGGATTTGTCCATCATTAAGGATCAAGAGGCCATAGGCGAACCGGTTAGGGATTATGATTCTGAAGGAGATAAGCATTACCATCAATTCGTGGATGCCTGTTTGGGTAGAACCGAAACTACGGCTCCCTTTGAATATTCGGCTAGACTTACCGAAACTATATTGTTGGGGGTTATTGCGGGTCGTTTTCCTAATAAAATTTTACATTGGGATAATAACACCGCTAGATTTTCTGAACCGGAAGCCAATAAGTTCCTAGATGCACCGTATAGGGATTTTTAATAATTACAACATATAAGTTATTGCTAGGACCCAGCTGCTATTTTCTACAAGAATTGCAGCTGGGCTTTTTTTATTGATAAATTTATGTTTCTGATCATAAGTAATATTCGGTTTTGTAATTATGATAAAACCTTAAGATTCTTATCTTTAGGTTATGCAACACAAGCCGCCTTCTTTCTCTATTAAAAATTGGTCCGATGATGATAAGCCTCGGGAGAAATTAGTGCAAAAAGGCAAATCCTATCTCTCGGACGCAGAATTGATAGCCATACTCATTGGATCGGGAAGTCGAAACGAAAGTGCCGTTGAGTTGTCGAAACGTATTTTGGCATCGGTAAACAATAACCTGAACGAATTAGGGAAATTGTCTATTAAACAGCTCATGCAATTTAAGGGCATTGGGGAGGCCAAGGCTGTTTCTATCGCTGCTGCACTGGAAATAGGTCGGAGACGTAGGGGGGAAGAGGCCCAGAAAATAACAAAAATCAGCAGCAGTAAAAATGTATTTGAACTTTTGCAGCCTAAAATGGGAGAACTGCCACATGAGGAATTTTGGATAGTTTTTCTCAATAATTCCAACTCGGTGCTACAGGCAGGTCAGTTGAGTAAGGGAGGTATTACAGGGACATTGGTAGATGTTCGTTTGGTATTAAAACAAGCTTTGGAACTTGGTGCCGTTGGGTTGATACTTGCACATAACCATCCCTCCGGTACATTAAAACCCAGTGAGGCCGACAAGCAAATTACCAGAAAATTAAAAGTGGCCTCAGAAGCTTTGGATATAAAAGTTTTGGATCATATCATCATCACACAAAAAGAATACTTTAGTTTTGCAGATGAAAATATCCTTTAGACGGCGGTTGGTGATTTAGAGTTTGGGCGTTCTAATTTTGAATACTGAAACCCAATGTCAGGCACTTTTAAAAAAGGAAAAAGTAAATTATTATGCTGCTTATTTATACCCATAAAATTACCCCTCGTTTTAGTTATATCATGAGGCATATGTTTACGACTATTTTGGGGATAGAGGTAACTTACACTACCAAGGTAGAGGACTTTATAAAGCATACAGGCCCTAAGATTACTTATACCAAGCAGCCGTTACAAAACGAGTTTTTTGTTAGAAGCAATGATCTGTTGTTTGAGCACGGTATAAACGATATACAGATACATGTGGCTGACTGGGAAGGAACACCATGTTTTTTTTCTACCGGGGATAGGAGCAATCTGCCCTTCGATATTTTTTCTGCCAGTTTTTATTTGTTGAGTAGGTACGAAGAGTATTTGCCACATGTAAAGGACATTCATGGAAGATTTTCGCCAAAGGACAGTTTGGCCTTTCAATACGATTTTTTGGAAAAGCCCTTGGTAGATATTTGGGCCCAAAAACTTTTATATGCGCTGAAGGACAGATTCAAAGATTTAATACACAAGCCTAGGAATTATAAATACACATCCGTCATAGATGTTTCCAGTTCCCATTGTTTTGCCTATAGAGGATTTGTCCGGGGGATGTCCGGGTTTCTTTTCGATTTGGCCTCGCTTAAAATTAGACGGGTCTACGACCGAATTTTGGTTTGGGCAAAGCTTAAAAAAGATCCTTATGACAATTTTTTTGAACTTATAGAATTGCATAAAAAGTATAAGGTAAAGGGTATGTTCTTTTTTCAGTTTGCCGAGTACTCCACCTATGACAAAAATGTATCCCCCAACAATAACAATTTTAAGCACCTAATTAAATCTGTGGCCGATTACGATAAGGTTTCCTTATCCTGCTCGTACAGTTCCTTTAATGACATAGCCTTGCTTAAGGAGGAGAAAAAGAATCTCTCCAATGTAATTAATAGGCCCGTTACCAGTTCCCGAATGCGATATAACAGGGTGGATATTCCTGAAACCTATAGGAATTTGATCGAAGCGGGTTTTACCGATGACTATACCATGGGATATACCCATGAAATAGGGTTTAGGGCCGGTACCTGCACATCCTTTTACTTTTATGACATCCCCTTGGAAGTCCAACAGCCTATAAAGATACATCCGTTTGCAATACACGATTACGGTTTGTTGAAATATAGAAATAGGACGGAGGCTTTTACAGCAGTTAACAGGCTTTATCTAGCAACGAAAATGGTAAACGGAAATTTTATTACTGTTTTTTCAAATGAATTGATTGGGGCCGAAAGCAAATTGAATTGGAAGAAATTGTATAGCAGTATCCTAAAACAAGTACATGTTTAAATCCCTTGTAACAGATATTTTTTTTGATTTGGATCATACCCTATGGGACTTTGAAAAAAATTCGGCACTTACCTTTCAAAAAATTCTATCGGAGAACTCCGTCAGTGTTGAGCTCAAGGATTTTTTAAAAGTGTATATCCCAATAAATTTTGAATTTTGGAAGCTTTATAGGGAAGGGAAAATAACCAAAAGTGAATTGAGGTTCCAACGATTGAAAATTACTTTTGATACGCTCGGGCATTCTATTTCCAATGAATTAATTGATGTTTTGTCCGATCAATATATTGAAAACTTATCTTCCTTCAATCATCTTTTTCCAAATACCACGGAGGTTTTGGACTATTTGAAGCCCAATTATAAATTGCATATCATCACAAACGGATTTCAGGAAATACAGGATAAAAAATTACAAAGCTCCAAAATACACGATTATTTTGATCATATAATTAATTCCGAAATGGCAGGTGTTAAAAAGCCTAACCCAAAAATCTTTGAACTTGCACTTAGTAAAGCCAATGTTTTGCCGCAAAAATCCTTGATGATCGGGGATAGTTTGGAGGCAGATATTCTAGGGGCAAAGTCAGTAGGGCTTCATACCCTTCATTTCAACGCGAACAATGAGCCAATGCACGAATATTGCGACATAATTCACGATTTAAGTGAAATAAAATCTTATTTATAGAGTTATACTTTGTAGTAACACTATAACAACACCTTACCAGTAGTTGTTCCTGTTAGGTTTGGTATGAAAAATAGAATTTTGTTTCCTTCCATTATTTTGCTTGCGCTATATTCCTGTATAGAAAGGCAAAACTTCGACCAATATGATGATTTGGAAATTATTCCCACTGTAGAGGCCAGTATATTATATATAGAATCGCCTGAAAGACTGCTAAATGAAATTACTGGACAGAATTTCTATTCCCAAGAGTTTAATTTTGACGGTTTTAGTGTAGATGCCTTCTCGGACCGGGTTTTGGATGGCTTTATATTTTATGAAATTGAGAATACTACTAGTAAGGAAATGGAGGCTACTGTTGAATTTTTGGATGAAGGTGGGAATACCCTGGACTCCCAATATTTTCATATTGATCCGGCCCCAACGCCCCTTGTGCAATTACAGGTTGCCTATGGTATTGGTACTGGGCGCAGCATAGAAATCATAAAAAATACTTCAAGTATAAAGGTCAGTGTTCTTAATTTAGGGGATAATAGTAGTGTATCCAGCCTTCCGGACCCAAAAATTATTTTTAGGTCTAGCGGTCAATTCAGACTTCGTTTAAAATGAGGCAGGTTAAATTAGTATTATTTTATTGGTTGCTGGGCTGTATATTTGTTACTGCGCAGAACAAGCAATTACTGTACGATTTTACAGAGATTCCCCAAGCTTTAATGATCAATCCCGGAATGTCAACAGATTTTCAGTGGTATGCGGGAATACCGGCATTGTCAGGAATTTCATTTCAGGCCGGGAGTAGTGGACTAACGGTAAACGATTTGTTTGCGGACGATGGAGTGGACTTTAATGTGAAAGTCAGGGAAAGGGGCATATATGGTATGAACACCAGAGATGAACTTAGTGGTACTTATCAGGTAGAATTATTGAATGGTGGTTTTCGAGGCCGTAATCGGGATAATTTCTATTCTTTTGGGATCTACAATGAAGGGGACGCCATAGGTTATTGGTTTAAGGATTATGCCATCTTGGCTTTTGAGGGGAATGCGAATCAATTGGGAAGAAAATTTGACCTCGGACATTTGAAGACAAGAGGAGAGATGCTCAATGTGTTTCATTTCGGAATTAACAAAAGAGTGGACGGTGCCCTAACCCTTGGCGGGAGGGCAAAAATATATTCCAGTGCCTTCAATTTTTCGTCCACCAAAAACAAGGGATATTTTGTAACCAATGAGGGGCAAAATAACCTCTTGGCGAATACCATTGTTGCTGATCTGGAATTAAGGTCATCAGGTCTTAATGAAATAGAGAATGCTCTGGACAATGATAGTTCCCTTTTGCCCGGAATTATAGCAAGTAGACTTTTTTTTGGTGGAGATTTAGGATTTGGTATCGACCTTGGATTTACTTACAAACTTAACAAGCAAACCGTAATAACTGGAAGTTTGTTGGACCTAGGGTTTGTATATAGTTCCACCGACGTTAAGAATTATACCATAAAAGGGAATGCCACTGTAGAGGGAATAGAAGTTATTTTGCCGGATGCATTTTCTAATTCCAATAACGATTTTTGGCAAGATTTAGTGGATGAAGTGGATGCTCTGGTTCCCCACGGCACCAATGATAATAGCTATATTTCATTTAGGCCTACCAAGTTATACGGTTCCATTCGCTATAACTGGGGGGAGGCAATGAATCAAAATATGGATTGCGACTGTAACTATATGGTCTCCAAAAGGAGGGATTATACCAAATATGCCAACGGTATAGGTGGACAATTATACGTAATTAATAGGCCTAGAGGGCCACAGGCTGCACTTACCGCCTTTTATTTACGAAGATTTGGTAGGGCTTTAGCATTAAAAACAACCTACACAGTAGATAAGTTTTCTTGGAGTAATATTGGTTTGGGCCTCAATCTTCAGGCAGGTCCTGTAAATATCTATGTTATGGCCGACAATTTGTTGGCTTATAGGAACCTTGCGGATAGTCACTACTCCTCTTTTCAATTAGGATTAAATATCATATCTTGGGGAAAGAAATAATATATGATTTTTTAAAACCTGCATTATTGGGTTTTAGGCATCCATTTGTCTTAAATGGTGCTTAAAATTATGAGTGTAGGAATCCTGTGATTCTTGAGTTTTTTAGTATTGTAATTTATTCCTTATCAAATAATTATTTAGATTTTAACTTTAAATGAAGCATAGCAGGAAGTTAAGCACTTCTGGCATGTTTTATGATGAATTATTGCTACAGGCAACTAGCCTGATTAATAGAAACCATGAAATTTGAACTGATGAAAAATATTTTATTACCCCTGTTTTTAATATGTAGCTTTTACGGAATGTCCCAAGCTGAATTGAATAAATACAAATACATAATAGTTCCAACTAAATTTGAGGCTTTTAAAAGTGAAAATCAGTACCAGACCAGCACTTTGATCAAATATAATCTTGTTGAAAATGGGTT
Source organism: Arenibacter sp. F26102 (assembly GCF_023015865.1). Lineage (GTDB taxonomy): Bacteria > Bacteroidota > Bacteroidia > Flavobacteriales > Flavobacteriaceae > Arenibacter. Next base: position 165,433 of record NZ_JALKBC010000002.1, read on the forward strand.
TACAGCGGTATATGATAATGATATGCCTGTGGATTTGGTAGCCAATAGATGTCTTGGGTTGCTATTGAGTCTTAAGGACGACTCATCCATGTTTACCACAAAGGTAACCTTGATCCTCAAGGATTGTCTCTCCAATGTGGTCTATACCACTGTGGAAGGGATTAGTAAGGAGAAGGATTACAAATCTGCCTATTCGGAGGCTATAAAGGAATGTTTTAAATCCTTGACAGGGGTAGGGTACAAATTTGTGCCTTCCGAAGATAATGTGCCCCCAACCGTAAGTTTTAAAAATGATGTAAAAAGGATAGAGGAGAAGGCCAGTGTACAATCAGGGCAAAATGTTCCAAATCCGGTAGTTCAGCAAAAAGCTACCTTGGAGGAGCAATCCTATAAAAATATGGAACCGGTACAGTCCAATATTACAAAGGCAGAAAAAAGTATGGAAATGGCCCCGGCTCAAGTGGCGTATAAATCGGACAGTGCCACCATATTATATGCCCAGCCTATAGCCAACGGCTATCAATTGGTGGACAGCACGCCTAAGATTGCCATGTGGATGTGGAAAACGTCAGTAGCCAATGTATTTATTGCCCAGGCTTACAATGCTGCTGAGGATGGCATTATCGTTAAAAAAGGAGATAAGTGGTATTTTGAATATTACGAAAATGAAAAATTAGTTGGTCAGGAGCTGAATATTAAGTTTTAGTGGAACTCCAATCAATGACCAAGTAGTTTAAGTTGAAGCTAGAGTTCATATTTATCTTTCCATCGCTTTTTTAGGAAATCTTTGATCGCATTTTCCCGCTGATTATTGCCAGGACGGTAAAAACTTGTTTTGGCTACCTCCTTGGGCATAAATTCCTCTGCTACAAAATTGTTCTCATAGTCATGGGCATATTTATATTCTTCCCCATACCCTAGGTCTTTCATTAATTTGGTAGGGGCATTCCGCAATGCCAAGGGAACGGAAAGGTCACCTGTTTGTTTTACGGTTTGTTGGGCCTTGTTTATAGCCATATAACTGGCATTGCTTTTTGGAGAAGTGGCCAAATAGATGACGCACTGACTTAGTATGATCCTCGCTTCGGGGTATCCTATGGTGGTTACGGCCTGAAAGGTGGTATTCGCCATCACTAGGGCAGTAGGATTGGCATTTCCAATATCTTCTGAAGCTAAAATAAGTAGGCGTCTAGCAATAAATTTTACATCCTCTCCTCCCTCTATCATTCGTGCCAACCAATATACGGCTGCATTGGGGTCACTTCCCCTAATCGATTTTATGAAAGCAGATATAATATCGTAATGCTGTTCCCCAGTTTTGTCGTAAAGTACCGTGTTCTTCTGTATTTTACTCAAAACCAAGTCGTCCGTGATGGTAACAGTGTCAGTCTCTTCGGAATTGATAATAAGCTCAAATATGTTGAGCAATTTTCTTCCATCGCCACCTGAAAGGCGGAGAAGTGCTTCCGTTTCTTTAAGTTTTATTTTTTTGGTTTTCAAATATTTGTCCTGTTCCATAGCTCGCTGGAGTAGGGCTTCTAGGTCTTCCTTTCCAAAAGGATTCAGAATATATACCTGACACCTGGATAAGAGGGCCGGAATTACCTCGAAGCTTGGGTTTTCAGTGGTGGCGCCGATCAGGGTGACCCAACCTTTTTCCACAGCCCCTAAAAGGGAGTCTTGCTGCGATTTGCTAAAGCGATGAATTTCATCAATAAAAAGTATTGGGTTTTTGGTCGTGAACAATCCACCACTTTGCTTCGCCTTTTCTATAACTTCCCGAATATCCTTTACACCACTGCTAATGGCACTAAGCGTATAAAAAGGTCGGCCGCTTGTATGGGCAATAATATTGGCCAAGGTGGTTTTGCCGGTACCGGGAGGTCCCCAAAGAATTAAGGAAGGCAAGATCCCTTTTTTTATTTGATGGGTCAATGACCCATTTTCCCCAACCAAATGATTTTGGCTGATATAATCCTCCAAGGTTTTAGGGCGTACCCTTTCTGCTAATGGCTCGTTCATAATGTAAAAATAAAACAAAGTTGGTATAGGGTAGCTCCTTTTGTGGGACTTTAAAATGCAATTTTAACAGGAAAGGAATAACAATGACATTTTTACCGATTTTGAAATTGTGGTAAGCATATTGCATAAATAGTTATATTTCCATTATGACAGAGAGCAACTATTTTAAATTTTCCAATGCGGTAATCGCAATTCCATTATTGGCGGTGCTCTCTATTTGGACGGTATATTGGTTTGAGATTCGGTTTCAGGTAAATTTCAACGATTATGGTATTTATCCAAGGACTTTGAAGGGGATTCGGGGTGTTGTTTTGAGCCCTTTTATACATGGTTCGGTAGAGCATTTATACAATAATACCATTCCACTGGCTATACTTACGGCATCTTTGGTTTACTTCTACAGAAACATAGCCTTTAAAGTGTTGTTATGGGGAATTCTAATTTCGGGCTTTATAACTTGGCTCATAGGAAGGCCATCTTATCACATTGGAGCCAGTGGATTAATATATGTCTTGGTCAGCTTTGTATTTTTTAAAGGAATTATTTCCAAACACTACAGGTTGGTAGCGTTATCCCTAATTGTGGTTTTTATATACGGCAGTACGCTATGGTATATTTTTCCTGTTAAGGACGGAATTTCATGGGAGGGCCATTTAGGCGGATTTATCACTGGCTTGTTTTTGGCATTTGTGTTGACGGCCCCTTTGCCCAAACCAAAAAAATATGATTGGGAGAAGGAGGATTATAATGAGGAGGAGGATGAATTCTTAAAACATTTTGACGAACACGGAAATTTCATTGAAAATAGACCACAAGACTCTACAGAAGAAGACATCAAAATTACCTATCATTACAAAAAAAATCCCGAGGATTCGGGATTGGAATGATAATTTAGACTTCGGTAATATATGGGAAATTAGAATACTGCCAAGTTCTGATAAAGTTAGGCAATCTAGCGCCTTAAGGGGTTTCCTGCCGTTGCCTTACCGCTTCGTAAAGGAAAACGCCACAGGCTACCGAAACATTTAGCGAACCTATTTCACCCAGTAGGGGAAGTTTGGCCATATGGTCTGCAGCTTTTAATATGGAAGGGGAGATGCCCACATCCTCAGATCCCATAATAATAGCACAGGGTTCCTTAAAGGATACGTCGTAAATAGTGCTGTCTGCTTTTTCGGTTGCTGCAATAACCTTTATTCCAGAGGCCTGTAAATAAAATACGGCATCTTTTATGTGGTCTATCTTGGCAATGGGCACACGAAATGCGGCACCCGCCGAGGTTTTTATGGTATCTGCTGTAACCGGAGCGGCGCCTTTTTTCTGTATAATGATCCCATCTACCCCAGTACATTCGGCTGTTCTAATAACTGCGCCAAAGTTGCGTACATCCGATAGTTGATCCAATAATAGGAATAGTGGTGTTTTTTTGGTTTCCAACACTTTTTCTACCATTTCTTCCATGGTCAGAAAAGTTATGGGAGATATATTGGCAACAACGCCTTGATGATTGTTTTTTGTAAGTCGGTTTAATTTTTCAATGGGTACATAGGAAGCGGTAATTCCATTTTTTCGAATTAGGGTTTCCATATCCCTGGACAAATCGCCCTTTAGACCTTTTTGGATGAAAACCTTATCTATGGGTTCGTTGGATTTTATGGCTTCGATTACGGCTCTAATGCCATAAATTTGTTGGGTATCTTTCATGGGAGTAAAGGTAGAAAATAAGTGAGAAATAAATACTACTTAAAAGTATAAGCCGGTAATAATTAATACTACCCGACCTAAATAGGTTTAAAGTTGGAATTATGGATAAAAAAAGAAACCGCTGAAAAGTAATTTTCAACGGTTTCTGAATTAATTGTAACCCGTTTTTATACCGGGTTTAAGATAGATTTACTGAGGGGTATATACAGCAGTGGCAGAATCACCAAAGCAATTTTCCCATTGTATAGAAAGAGTTCCATCTGGATTAACAGTACCTGTAAGGTTAATTTCGCAACTAAAGCTTTCTGTCCAAGTTCCCGTAAGGTCACCACAAACGTCGGTCATAGTACCAGCGGTTTCAAAACAGTAGCCATAAGGTTCACAGTACCAGTCTTGATAAACTCCGGCAACCCCATCGGAAATGGAATAGTTACCTCCGCCGTTGTCAGTTACAACAACATCATAAGCGAAATCTACCAATGGGTTGTTCACAGGTGCTCCGTCTGTTGATGTTCCACTACTCACAACACTGTAATTTCCTCCTAAATCCGAAGGACAGGACACTATGTAATCCAAGCTAATTTTAAATTCGGTGATCTGATTAAAATCGGCAGCATAATAATTTGGTTCTGCTTTACTATTTAATACTTCCAATACTGAACCATCCTTAAATGTATATGACGTATATAATTTAAGCATATCACCCACTTGAATATCATCAGCACTGGTAAGTTCCGAAAATGAACCTATAAGTTCAGTGCCAGTTAAGGTATATTCCTTAGGAAATTCAGTTACTCCGCTATCCAACGTTACTGGACCGTATAAATCCCCATCTACCGTAAGGTAGAAGGCTTTCAAATCGAAAGAGGCTGGTGTTCCAACGCCAACACCTACCGTGAAGTTTAAATTGAGGTCGTTCAGCCCCGTTAGGTCAATAAATGCAGGACTACCCGCTACTACCGCGAAATCGGGTAGGGCACCATTGGTGGTTGGGATTGCCGAAGTACCTCCATCATCATCGCATGATGTATTTAGCGCAAATAGGGCTAAAAAGAGACTTAATATATATGTTTTTTTCATGATATGAATTTTATGATTTTAGTTATCCCAAAATATTTTGTAGGTAGTTGCATCTTTCTGGGCAGGTGCATTTTCATTAACGTTCAATTCGGCTTGTGGCCAGAATAATGAAACCTGGTATGGTCTTGTCAATGTTGTTTCACTGTCAATCAAAGGCCAAGCATCGCCATTGTCCAGTTGATATTCTGGAGAAGGTCCATTGGGGTCGGCCAAAATAGGATACCCTGTTCTTCTATAATCATTGTACTGATCAAAAGGATCTCCAAAGGTGGACACCCATTTTTGGGTCATAATGATCTCCATTTTCTTGGCATCGGAAGCGGCGTCGTATTCAGCCAAAATACCATCGATAAAATCGGTAACAGCAGTGGTTCCATCAAGCTTGGGAACAGTTTGTGTAGTTTCGGAATTGGCAACAACATCATCGACTTTTTTGAAAGCTGCTATCATAGCTTCTTCCAACATAGCCCTTGCATCACCTGAAATTACGTTGGCTTGAATCATTTCAGCCATTACAAACAACGATTCATGAAAGGTTAACAGCCTATGTGGAGCGGCACCTGTACCGGCATCAACATCAGCATCGCCCCCTTCACCATCATCATATCTACCTCCGGCAGGATATATTCCAGGATAAGTGGAAGATTCTCTAGAGGCAAAATCCCTGTTTGGACCTACACTACCAAATCTAATGGTATGGAATCCTGTATTTCTATCCCAATAATCAGCTTTTGGGTCACCTGTTGTGGGATCACCAACATCCGGAGGTAATTGCCCAGGCGTTAATTGATTAAAGAAATAATATGGCAATCTAGGGTCTTCCACTCCATTGTGAATGTTGGGATTCCATCCTTTTAGGATTTCATAGAACCATGGGCTGGCATAGTGGGAGGTTTGTCCTGTTAAATAGCTTGCTCTAAAAAGAGGATTTCTTTCTTCTGCCGGCGATTGGGTGGTAGAATAAGGAAATTCAAAATCGTCAGCGCTGCTGCCCATAAAGTTATCGGCAGCTATTAAAGCATTTAATTTACCCGCATTAAACGTGGTGGACAACCTAATCTCATTGTACAATTTCAATTTCAGGGTATTTACAAATTTATTCCATTTAGTGATATCACCATCGTAAAATAAATCTTGGGTTCCAGGGTTGGCACCTTGTCCACTGTTAATATTGGCTAGACCTTCGTCAATTAATGCCAAGGCATTCTCGTAGATGGCGGTCTGACTGTCAAATACAGGGCTTACCACACCTGTGGCAAGTTTTGATGCTTCGGAATATGGAGCATCCCCCCAAATGTCGACGATAATGGTAGCGGTATATCCTTTGAGGACCTTGGCCATACCTACAATGATCATCTCTTCTTCAGCAGTGCCTTGCTCAATAATAATATCAGCTTCGGTTATTACCGAATAGGCAACGTCCCAAGAATTTTGAATATCGGTATTGTCCTGTCTGGTACCGTACTGATCTTGTTCCTCACGGAAAGTAAATTGGTGAACATAGGCCGAAAGCTCTTCTGCCATATAAACCCTAAATTCCGTGATCAAGTTAAAGTTTCTCTCAGTGTCCGTCAAAAGTTGGTCTAACGGAGCTACTGTAGGATTGTTTGGGTCCGTGTTGACATCCAAATAGTCACTACAATTGTAGAAAAGTAAAGACACCAATGCTACGGCGAACATTGTGCGGCTTTTCAGATTTAATTTAAATATATTTTTCATAGTTCTTCTTATTAAAATGTTACGTTAAGTTTAAACCCAAACCTCTTGGAACTAGGGGCAGATTGAGTTTCAATCCCTTGTAGATTACCTGATCCATAAGCAGTAACATCTGGATCAAAATTGGTATACTTAGGAACATTAGGGGCAAAATACCATAAGTTGTTCCCCACAACTGAGAAGGTCATACCACCAATAAAGGTCTTGTCCAAGAACTTTTTTGGCACTTCGTATGCCAATGCAATTTCTCTTAACCTAAACACGGTGCCATCGTAAATGGTACCCTCATCTACCGTGTTAATACCAAAAGTATTACTGTTTGTTGTAGGTGAAAAATATAGGTTGTTCATGGTAATTTGTGTGGTATTCGGTATTTTATTTCCAGAACCATCCAAAATAGCTTCTCCAGTAGTAGGATTACCATAAACACCAGGGATTATAAAAGTACGTTCTCGATCTTCAGTGTCCTTGGTTACACCTCTACCTAATAGGCCAGCTATACCTGAAGAAGAAAGGTCTCCACCTTCTTTCCAGTCCAATTGGGCCTGTAAACTCAATGTCTTATATTTAAAGGTATTGGTGAATCCAATTTTGAAATCTGGGTTGGGGTCACCTATTACTTGGTTGTCCAAAGCTTGTAGGATACCTCCGCCACCTTCTTCAATTAAATAATTTCCTTCGTCGTCCCTGGCAAATGCGGTTCCGTAGAACACTCCAAATGGTTCACCTTCGTCTACAAAGGCAATTTGGTTCACGTCTATGGGGAATCTGTCAAGACCTTCGATCAATTTGTTTACCACGTTCTTATTTTTGGTAAACGAGGTAAAAGTGGACCACTTAAAGTTCTCTGTTCTTATTGGAATCAAGGTCAATCCTACCTCGATACCTTTATTTTCCATTTCACCTATATTGGTTAACAAGGAAGTGTAACCAGATGATGTTGGAACATTAACTTCAGAAATAAGATCTGTAGTTGTTTTCTGGTACCAGGTAAAGTCAATTAACACTTTCTTGTTAAAGAGTTCCAAATCTATACCCGCTTCAAATTCTTCGGTATTCTCCGGACTTAAATTAGGATTACCAAGAGTTGAAGGAACAAATACGGAAGGTTGGCCTGCGTAAACCGTTCCAACACTAAATATTTTATTGATCTGGTAGGGGTCTGCATCTCTGCTAACATTTGCCCAACCACCTCTAATCTTACCGTAACTAAGAATATCATTGTTTATTCCTAAAGCCTCTGTAAATATAAAAGAGGTAGAAACAGAAGGATATAGAAAACTATTGTCTGTTTGCGGTAGAGTGGAAGACCAATCGTTTCTCGCCGTTGCATTTACAAATAGGTAGTCTTTATATCCCAATCCCAGGTCTCCAAAAACACCAACTATCCTTTTTCTTGTTGTTTCATCTACGTCTGAAACCACATTGGCCGTATTATTAACGGTAAAAATATTGTCGGCAATTAAATTGGTACCTGTATATCCAACGCGGTGACTAGAAATTTGGTTTACGTTGTTACCTACCAAAAAATTCATGTTTAAATCCTCGGTCAAATCGTAATTGAACGTTACCACGAAGGTAGATTCTATTTCTTCGCTATCGTAATCGTCAGATACTACTCTACCTGTACCTGATGCGGCTCTAGAGCCTTTATCGGTTATCTCTATACGGCCTAAGTCATATTTATTGATACCAAGTTGATATCTAGCATTAATGTGCTCATTAAAATCGTAGGCAAAACTTACGTTGGCAACAGTCCTATTAACCCCGGTCCTGATTTGATTGTGTTCCCATGACCATAAAGGGTGATCCCAGCCTCCGTTAGGTATTACCGGTGCACCATTGGCATCTTCGTATGGAAGGCTTAGGTCCCAAGTTCTTCCCAGTACAAGAGTTCTTGCAAAGGAGGAAGCGGATCCAGCAAATTGGTTTTCACCTAGGAAAGGACCAACTTGGTAACTGTCTGAATAACTTAGGTTGGCTCCAACTTGTAATCCATTGTCCAATTTAAAATTACCACCTGCAGAAATATTGGTCCTTTTGTATGAGTTAAAAGGAATATATCCTTGCTGATCAATATTGGACACGGTAAGGCTAAAATTGGAATTTTCTTTGGCAGAACTAATGTTTATCGAGTTATCGGCAACAAATCCTGTTTTAAACAGGTCCTTTACGTTGTTGGGTTGTGCAACATAAGGCACTGTAGGGCCAAATTGATCTGGAAATGCATTAAGCAAGTTTGGCCAGGTAGGGATGGTTTCGCGAGAATCGAATCTGGCACCCCATGAACCGTTGGCATTGCTGTAGTTGAAATTTGTTCCGTTACCGTAAGTATTCTGGTATTCTGGAAGGTTGGCAATTTTCTCAAAATATACACCTGTATTAAGTGATACCTCGAATTTTTTATTGGACAATCCACCAGATTTTCCGGACTTGGTAGTAATGATGATTACACCGTTTACTGCCCTGGAACCGTATAATGCGGCTGCAACAGCGCCTTTAAGCACTTCAACATTGGCAATATCGTTAGGGTCTAAAGATGAAATACCGGTTTCATAACCACCACCACCTGTAATCTGGCTGGAGGTTTCTACTTCCGTATTACTATATGGTGTACCATCTACAACGAATAAAGGTTGGTTTCCACCTTGGAAAGAGGTTGTACCCCTTATGCTTATTTTGTTGGAAGCACCGGCAACGCCCGTTGAGACATTTACGTTTACTCCAGGTACCTTACCGTTTAATGATCTAATTAAATCCGGTTCGGAGTTTTCTGTAATGGCTTCGGCCTCAACAGACTTAACAGAATATCCCAAAGATCTTGGATTTCTCTTAATACCTAAGGCTGTTACTACCACTTCTTCCAGTGCCTGTGCATCTTCCTCCATTTGGACGTTGATGGTGTTACTGGCTCCTACTGTCATTCGAACATTACTTTGACCTATATAGGAGAATACCAAGACTTCCCCAACACTTGCTTCAATGGTGTAAAGTCCATCAAAATCTGATTGGGTACCCGTGGTGGTACCTTCTACAAGGATGTTAACTCCAGGGAGCGGTAGACCGTCTTGGTCAGTTACCGTACCTGAAATCGTCTTTTCTTGTGCAAACGATAATTGCACAATCAACGCTAGAAACAGCGTTAGGATTCCATTTAACTTTGTTTTCATTTTTATAATTATTTGAATTAGCAATCGCAAAAATCCTAATTTAATGTTAATAAAACAACTTTTTAGGGACATTTCTTATGCGCGCATAATAAATAATTGTTAAATATGGCCTTATCAGGGGCGATATGTGTTTTTTTATCACAATAGAGCAGGTAGATTTTATATGTATAACAATTAATTGACTTGATCGTAGGATTTTATTACAGTAAAACAGTTAAAATATTGACAATATCATAATAATCATAAATAATAGAGGTTTTTTAGGGGTGATATTGCATTATTTTTAGGGATTAATCGATTAAGCTAATAATTTGATAATAAATAGGCTATTTTTTGATAATTATTCTCTGATCTTTTGTTGGTTTTATTTTTGATTTCGCAATTGCCATTTATGAAATTTTTGGCGACTGAAGGTTGTTTAACGCAATGTGTTATGATCTAATTACAAGCTGCCGAATCTGTTGAGGATAAAAAATATGAAAAATAAATTCATCAGGGTTTGAAATATTGCGAATAATTACTACATTTGCCAGCCCTTAAAAGAGGGGTTAAGTTTTTATTATACAAAAATAGTATGCCAACAATTTCACAATTAGTACGAAAAGGAAGAGTCACGATTACTAAGAAGAGTAAATCGGCTGCTTTGGATTCGTGTCCTCAAAGAAGAGGTGTATGTACACGTGTTTATACAACCACTCCTAAGAAACCAAACTCTGCAATGCGTAAAGTTGCAAGGGTTAGGTTGACAAATGGAAAGGAAGTAAACGCATATATACCAGGTGAGGGTCACAATTTACAAGAGCACTCGATAGTATTAGTAAGAGGCGGAAGGGTAAAGGATTTGCCAGGAGTTAGGTATCACATCGTTAGAGGTGCCTTGGATACAGCAGGTGTTGCTGGAAGGACACAACGTAGATCTAAGTACGGAGCAAAACGCCCTAAGAAGTAAAAATTTGTTAAGAGTTGAGAATTAAGGGTATTGTACTTTTAATAATTGACTATTGACCATTAACTCAAAAAGAAGAAATGAGAAAAAAGCAGGCAAAAAAGAGACCACTTTTACCCGATCCAAGGTTTAATGACCAATTGGTGACCCGTTTTGTTAACATGATGATGTGGGATGGTAAGAAGTCGGTTGCCTTTAAAGTGTTTTACGATGCAATTGATATCGTAGAAGAAAAAAAGACAGACGAGGAAAAAACGGCGTTGGAGCTTTGGAAAGATGCATTGTCCAATGTTATGCCTCATGTTGAGGTAAGAAGTAGAAGAGTAGGTGGTGCTACTTTTCAGATTCCTATGCAAATTAGACCTGATCGTAAGATATCAACTGCTATGAAATGGCTTATTAGTTATGCTCGTAAGAGAAACGAAAAGGCAATGTCACAAAAATTGGCAGGAGAAATATTGGCAGCGGCCAAAGAAGAAGGTGCTGCAGTTAAGAAAAGAACAGATACCCATAAAATGGCAGAAGCAAACAAAGCATTCTCCCACTTTAGATTTTAATAAGCAGAAATGGCAAGAGATTTAAAATTAACAAGAAATATTGGGATTGCTGCTCATATTGATGCAGGTAAAACAACTACGACAGAACGTATATTGTTTTATACTGGTGTGAGTCATAAAATAGGTGAGGTTCATGATGGTGCTGCCACTATGGACTGGATGGAGCAAGAGCAGGAGCGTGGTATTACAATTACTTCAGCTGCTACAACTTGTGAGTGGATTTTTCCTATGGAGAATGCAGAGCCAACCGCAGATGCACAATCCTACCACTTTAATGTAATAGATACCCCAGGCCACGTGGATTTTACGGTTGAAGTAAACCGTTCTTTACGTGTATTGGATGGCTTGGTCTTCTTATTTAGTGCAGTTGATGGTGTTGAGCCACAATCTGAAACTAACTGGAGATTGGCTGATAATTATAAAGTGCCACGTATCGGTTTCGTTAACAAAATGGACCGTCAGGGGGCTGACTTTTTAATGGTTAACAAGCAGGTTAAGACAATGTTGGGATCCAATGCTGTGCCTATTGTATTGCCGATCGGAGACGAGGCAGACTTTAAGGGTATTGTGGATTTGGTGAAAAACAGAGCTATAGTATGGCATGAGGATAATTTCGGAGCAACCTTTGATGTTGTTGCAATTCCGGAAGATATGAAGGAAGAAGTTAGGGCACGTAGAGCTGAATTAATAGAAGCTGTTGCGGAATATGACGAAACCTTGATGGAGAAGTTCTTCGAAGATGAAGATTCTATTACAGAGGATGAAGTTCATGCTGCCTTGAGGGCTGCGGTTATGGATATGAGTATCATACCTATGATCTGTGGTTCGTCATTTAAAAATAAAGGAGTACAGTTTTTGTTGGATGCCGTATGTCGCTATTTGCCTTCTCCATTGGATAAGGATGCGATTGTAGGTACTAATCCTGATACTGAGAAGCCTGAGGCTAGAAAGCCAAGTGTTAAGGAGCCATTTGCGGCTTTGGCATTTAAAATTGCCACGGATCCTTTTGTAGGTCGTTTAGCATTTTTTAGAGCATACTCTGGTAGATTGGATGCTGGTTCTTATGTATTGAATAATCGTTCCGGGAACAAGGAGCGTATTTCCAGGATTTACCAAATGCACGCCAATAAGCAGAATGCAGTAGATTATATTGAAGCAGGAGATATTGGTGCGGCAGTAGGGTTTAAGGATATTAAGACAGGGGATACTTTGTCGGATGAAAAACATCCAATAGTATTGGAAAGTATGAATTTCCCTGATCCTGTAATTGGTATTGCTGTTGAGCCTAAAACCAAGGTTGATGTTGATAAATTGGGTATGGCTTTGGCTAAATTGGCCGAAGAAGATCCAACTTTCCAGGTAAAAACAGATGAAGCATCTGGTCAGACTATCATTTCTGGTATGGGTGAGCTTCACTTGGATATTATTGTTGACCGTTTAAGACGTGAGTTTAAGGTTGAAGTAAACCAAGGAGAGCCACAAGTAGAATACAAAGAGGCGTTGACTAAAACGGCTTCACATAGGGAGGTTTATAAGAAACAATCTGGTGGTCGTGGTAAATTTGGTGATATTGTCTTTGAAATGGGGCCTGCTGATGACGATTTTGTTGGAACTGGTTTGCAGTTTGTTGATCAAATTAAAGGTGGTCGTATTCCTAAAGAATTTGTAGGTCCGGTTGAAAAAGGATTTGCTGCCGCTATGAAGAATGGACCATTGGCCGGTTTTGAAATGGATAGAATGAAGGTTGTTCTAAAGGATGGATCTTTCCACCCTGTGGATTCCGATGCACTATCTTTTGAATTGGCTGCCAAAATGGGTTATAAAGCTGCTGGTAAAGCTGCTGGAGCAATAATTATGGAGCCGATCATGAAAATGGAGGTTTTGACTCCTGAAGAAAACATGGGAGATATCGTAGGAGATCTTAACCGTAGAAGGGGAGTTGTTACCAATATGGATGATAGAGCCGGTGCCAAAGTAATTAAAGGTGAAGTACCTTTGTCCGAAATGTTTGGATATGTTACTTCATTGAGAACTTTGTCTTCAGGTAGAGCAACTTCAACAATGGAATTTTCACATTATGCTGAAACTCCTTCCAATATTTCGGAAGCGGTGATTAAGAAAGCAAAAGGATTAACAGCTTAAAATCGTACTAAGATGAGTCAAAAAATTAGAATTAAATTAAAGTCGTACGACCACAACTTGGTAGATAAATCTGCTGAGAAGATCGTAAAAACGGTAAAGACTACGGGTGCGGTTGTAACTGGGCCAATTCCTTTGCCAACACATAAAAAAATATTTACTGTGTTGCGTTCTCCGCACGTAAATAAAAAAGCAAGGGAGCAGTTCCAATTAAGTTCTTACAAAAGACTATTGGATATTTATAGCTCTTCATCAAAAACTATCGACGCTCTAATGAAGTTGGAACTTCCTAGTGGTGTTGAGGTTGAGATAAAAGTATAGTTCTAATTTCGGAATTCATAATTCGAAATTATGAAAGACATGTCCTGAGCGTTTCGCGAAGGAAAGACGGAAAAAAATATATTCAGGGTTGAATTGTTTTTTGACCCTGTTTTTGTGTCAATAAGTTAAATAGTAATCAATTAATAATTAATTAAATATGTCTGGGTTAATAGGTAGAAAAGTAGGTATGACCAGCATTTTCGATGAAAATGGAAAGAACATTCCATGTACAGTAATCGAAGCTGGACCATGCGTAGTTACCCAAGTCAGAACCGAAGAGGTCGACGGGTACAATGCCCTTCAGCTTGGTTTCGATGACAAGGCAGAAAAACGTGCTAATAAAGCGGCTACAGGTCACTTTAAAAAAGCAGGCGCTTCTCCCAAGAAAAAGGTCATGGAATTCAGGTATTTTGAAGAAGGTGCGCACAAATTAGGTGATACTCTTGGAGTAGACCTTTTTGTAGAAGGAGAATTTGTTGATGTAATCGGTACCTCAAAGGGTAAAGGTTTTCAAGGTGTTGTTAAAAGACACGGCTTTGCCGGTGTTGGTCAATCAACCCACGGTCAGCACAATAGATTAAGAGCTCCAGGTTCCATTGGTGCTGCTTCATATCCTGCAAGAGTTTTTAAGGGAATGAAAATGGCTGGTAGAATGGGTACTGATAGAGTTACCGTTCAAAACTTGAGAGTATTAAAAATTGTTCCAGAAAAGAACCTTATAGTAGTAAAAGGTTGTGTTCCTGGTCATAAGAACGCTTACGTAACTATTGAGAAGTAATGAAGGTAGCAGTTTTAGATATTAAGGGAAAAGAAACAGGTAGAAAGGTTGAGCTTTCTGACGCTGTATTCGCAATAGAACCAAACAATCATGCTGTGTATTTGGATGTTAAGCAATATTTGGCTCACCAAAGACAAGGTACGCACAAATCCAAAGAGCGTGCTGAGATAGCAGGAAGTACAAGAAAGATCAAAAAACAAAAAGGAACAGGTACTGCTCGTGCGGGTAGTATTAAGTCTCCAGTGTTTAGAGGTGGTGGACGTATTTTTGGACCTAGACCAAAGGATTATAAGCAAAAATTGAATAAAAATGTTAAGCGTTTGGCTAGGAGGTCGGCCTTAACTTTAAAGTCAAAGGACAATGCTATAATGGTGGTTGAGGATTTCAATTTTGAAGCTCCTAAAACTAAGGATTTTAAAGAATTTTTGAAGTCTTTGGGCTTGGAGAATAAAAAATCCCTAATTGTGTTGGGTGATTCAAATAATAACGTATATTTGTCCTCACGCAATTTAGAGCGTTCTGAGGTTATAACCAACTCAGAATTAAGCACTTACAAAATATTAAACGCTAACAACCTAGTGTTGTTGGAAGGTTCCTTGGAAGGAATCGAATCGAACTTAATTAAATAAGCGAACCATGAGTGTGTTGATAAAGCCAATTATTACGGAAAAAATGACTGCTGATAGCGAGTTGCACAATCGTTATGGTTTTCTTGTTGATCCAAAAGCCAACAAGATTCAGGTCAAGGAAGCAGTAGAGGCAACTTATGGTGTTTCTGTTGAGAAAGTTCGAACAATGAATTATGGTCCTTCGCGCAAGTCGCGTTACACTAAAACTGGTGTACAGCACGGAAAGACAAGTGGTTTTAAGAAAGCCATTGTTGATGTAGCAGAAGGAGATATTATTGATTTTTACAGTAATCTATAAAGACAAAAAATGTCAGTTAGAAAATTAAAACCAATCACTCCCGGGCAGCGTTTTAGAGTAGTAAATGGATTTGACGCCATTACTACTGATAAGCCGGAAAAAAGCTTGCTTGCTCCGTTAAAAAAGTCGGGAGGTAGAAACAGTCAAGGAAAAATGACCATACGCCAAAAAGGTGGAGGTCATAAGAGAAGGTATCGTGTTATTGATTTCAAAAGGGATAAGCAAGATGTTGCTGCCACGGTTGAATCAATTCAGTACGATCCAAACAGAACAGCTTTTATAGCTTTATTGGCGTATGCTGATGGTGAAAAAAGATATATTGTTGCCCCAAATGGTTTACAGGTGGGTCAAGAAGTATCTTCTGGAGCTGCAGTTGCCCCAGAGATCGGGAACGCACTTCCATTAAGTGAAATACCTTTGGGTACAATCATATCTGGAATTGAATTGCGTCCTGGACAGGGAGCTGTAATGGCGAGAAGTGCTGGAACATTTGCCCAGTTAATGGCGAAGGACGGTAAGTTTGTTACCATTAAATTGCCATCAGGTGAAACCAGATTAATTTTAGCGGATTGTTTGGCCACTATAGGTGCTGTATCCAACTCTGATCATCAATTATTGGTGTCAGGTAAGGCAGGTAGAAGTAGATGGTTGGGAAGAAGACCAAGAACAAGACCAGTTGCAATGAACCCTGTTGATCACCCCATGGGTGGTGGAGAAGGAAGGGCTTCTGGAGGTCATCCTAGATCTAGAAACGGAATTCCTGCGAAAGGATTCAGGACCCGTTCCAAGACCAAGAGTACCAACAAGTATATTTTAGAACGTAGAAAGAAATAAAAAGTAGAAAGAAATGGCACGTTCATTAAAGAAAGGACCTTACGTTCACTATAGTTTGGATAAAAAAGTCCAACAAAATGTTGAATCAGGTAAAAAGGCAGTCATTAAGACATGGTCTAGAGCTTCTATGATTACTCCTGATTTTGTAGGTCAGACAATAGCGGTTCACAATGGAAAGCAATTTGTACCTGTTTTTGTAACAGAAAACATGGTGGGTCACAAATTAGGTGAATTTTCTCCAACACGATCTTTTAGAGGTCATGCCGGGGCAAAAAATAAAGGTAAAAAGTAAGCTATGGGAGTTCGTAAAAAACAAATGGCCGAAAGAATAAAGGCGGAAAAGCAGCAAATAGCGTTTGCAAAATTAAATAATTGCCCTACTTCCCCTAGAAAAATGCGTTTAGTAGCGGATTTGGTTAGAGGTGTAAAAGTGGAGAAAGCGCTAGCTATTTTGAAATTCAACTCAAAGGAATCATCACGTAGACTGGAGAAGTTATTGTTATCTGCAATAGCTAACTGGCAAGCTAAGAATGAGGATGCAAGTGTTGAAGAAGCTGAACTTTTTGTTAAGGAGATTAGAGTGGATGGTGGAAGTATGTTAAAAAGACTACGTCCTGCTCCACAAGGAAGAGCACATAGAATTAGAAAACGTTCCAACCACGTTACCTTGGTTTTGGGATCTAACAATAACACACAAAGCTAGAGCATTTAGTATGGGACAGAAAACAAATCCAATCGGAAATCGTCTAGGAATTATCAGAGGATGGGAGTCTAACTGGTACGGTGGAAACGATTATGGTGATAAACTTGCCGAAGACGATAAGATCAGAAAATATGTTCATGCTCGTTTGGCAAAAGCAAGTGTGTCTAGAATTATTATTGAGCGTACTCTAAAATTGATTACGGTTACCATTACCACAGCAAGACCAGGTATTATTATTGGGAAAGGTGGTCAAGAGGTAGATAAATTAAAAGAGGAGCTTAAGAAGATTACGGATAAGGAAGTTCAGATCAACATTTTTGAGATCAAAAGACCTGAATTGGACGCTAATCTAGTTGCTGCCAGTGTAGCACGTCAAATAGAAAGTAGAATTTCTTTTAGAAGAGCTATCAAGATGGCGATTGCAGCTGCAATGAGAATGAACGCTGAAGGGATTAAAATTCAGATATCTGGACGTTTGAACGGCGCTGAAATGGCAAGATCCGAATCTTATAAAGATGGTAGGATTCCCTTGTCTACTTTTAGAGCCGATATAGACTACGCTTTGCATGAAGCACATACAACCTATGGAAGATTGGGTATTAAAGTATGGATCATGAAAGGTGAGGTTTATGGAAAAAGAGAACTTTCTCCTTTGGTAGGTATGGCAAAGAGCCAATCTCAGGGAAAAGGTGGAAAGCAAGAAGGACCGAAGAAACAACGTCGTAGAAAGTAATTTTTTAAAGAAGTAAAGAAATGTTACAGCCAAAAAGGACTAAGTTCCGCAAAATGCAGAAAGGTCGTATGAAAGGGATCACCGGTAGGGGTCATCAACTTTCAAACGGTATGTTTGGTATAAAATCAATGGATACCTCTTTTATAACATCGCGCCAGATTGAAGCAGCTCGTATTGCGGCAACTAGGTACATGAAAAGAGAAGGCCAATTATGGATAAAAATATTTCCGGACAAGCCTATTACCAAAAAACCGTTAGAGGTTCGTATGGGTAAAGGTAAAGGTGCTCCAGAATATTTTGTAGCTGTGGTATTGCCAGGACGGATTATGTTCGAGATTGCCGGTGTTTCTCTTGATGTAGCAAAAGAAGCTTTGCGTCTTGCGGCACAGAAACTACCAGTAAGAACAAAATTTATTATTGCTAGGGACTATTCTGCTTAATATAATTGCAAGGAATCATGAAACAATCAGAAATAAAAGAATTATCAGTTGAGGGGTTAAAAGAAAAGAGTGCTGAGTTTAAAAAACAGTATTTCGATTTAAAATTGGCCCATTCTGTTACACCATTGGAAAATCCTTTACTTATTAGGAAAGTGAGAAGAACTGTGGCGAGATTGGCAACTGAATTAACTAAAAGGGAATTACAATAATTGGTTCTGCTTTATGGAAAAAAGGAATTTAAGAAAAGAGAGAATAGGAGTTGTAACTAGCAACAAAATGGAGAAATCAGTAGTGGTTTCAGAAGTTAAACGTGTTAAGCACCCTATGTACGGAAAGTTCGTGTTGAAAACTAAGAAATATGTTGCACACGATGAAAAGAACGATTGCAATATTGGCGATACTGTTAAGATAATGGAGACTCGTCCATTGAGTAAGACCAAATGTTGGAGACTAGTGGAAATCATTGAAAGAGCTAAATAATTATGTTACAGCAAGAATCTAGACTAAAAGTAGCGGATAATACGGGGGCGAAAGAAGTTTTGACCATTCGTGTGTTGGGAGGTACAAAAAGGAGATATGCGTCTGTTGGGGATAAAATTGTAGTTGCCGTTAAGGAAGCTACTCCTAATGGAGCTATTAAAAAAGGTGCGGTTTCCACAGCAGTTGTTGTTAGAACAAAAAAGGAAGTTAGGAGACCTGATGGTTCTTATATTCGTTTCGATGATAATGCCTGTGTACTTTTAAACCCAACAGGGGAAATGAGGGGAACACGTGTTTTTGGACCGGTGGCTAGGGAACTTCGTGATAAGCAATTCATGAAAATTGTATCATTGGCTCCAGAGGTGCTTTAATAAAAATAGCAAAATGGGAAAATTAAAAATCAAAACAGGGGATACTGTTAGAATTGTAGCCGGAGACCACAAAGGGGTAGAGGGTAAGGTTGTAAGTGTAGACCGTGAAAAGAACAAGGCGATCGTTGAAGGTGCCAATATGGTTTCTAAACACGAAAAGCCTAGTGCTAGCAATCCTCAAGGAGGGATTGTTAAGAAAGAGGCTCCCTTACAAATATCCAATCTGTCATTGATCGATCCAAAATCAGGAGAGACCACTAGAGTTGGATTTGAGGTAAGAGATGGTAAGAAAGTAAGATTTTCTAAGAAATCTAAAGAAGTAATTTAGTTATGGCCTACGTTCCAAGATTAAAACAGGAATATAAAGAAAGAGTTGTTAAGGCTCTTAAAGAGGAGTTTGGTTACAAAAATGTAATGCAGGTTCCTAAATTAGAAAAAATTGTTGTTAGTAGAGGTGTTGGTGCCGCTGTTGCGGACAAAAAACTTATTGACCATGCGGTAGATGAGTTGACCAATATTACTGGACAAAAAGCAATTTCAACGATGTCTAAAAAGGATGTTGCTGCATTTAAATTACGTAAGGGGATGCCAATTGGGGCAAAAGTAACCTTACGTGGAGAGAGAATGTACGAATTCTTGGATAGATTGGTGACTTCTGCTTTGCCTAGGGTAAGGGATTTCCAAGGGATTAAGGCCACTGGTTTTGATGGAAGAGGGAATTATAATCTTGGTATTACAGAGCAAATAATATTTCCAGAAATAAACATTGATAAAATTAACAGAATCAATGGTATGGATATTACATTTGTAACCTCTGCAGAAACAGATAAAGAAGCTAAATCATTATTAACCGAATTAGGACTACCTTTTAAAAAGAATTAGTATGGCTAAAGAATCCATGAAGGCCCGTGAGGTCAAAAGAGCTAAGACTGTAGCAAAATATGCTGAGAAAAGAAAGGCCTTAAAAGAGGCTGGTGATTATGAAGGGTTACAAAAATTACCTAAAAATGCTTCACCTGTTCGTATGCACAACCGTTGTAAGATAACTGGAAGACCTAGAGGTTACATGAGAACCTTCGGGGTATCTAGGGTTACTTTTAGGGAGATGGCCAATAACGGTCTTATACCTGGAGTTAGAAAAGCTAGCTGGTAATAAAAGAGTATAAACTGGTTCCAGGTTTAACAATAGTGTTAAAAACCGTTACCGTAAATCAATAATTATGTTTACAGATCCAATTGCGGATTATTTGACTAGAATTAGAAATGCAAGCAGTGCTGGCCACAGAGTGGTGGAGATTCCTGCATCTAATTTAAAGAAGGAAATTACTAAAATATTATTCGATCAAGGATATATTTTAAGCTACAAATTTGAGGATAATGCGGTTCAAGGGGTTGTTAAGATAGCCTTGAAATATGACAAATTCACTAAGGAGCCGGTTATAAAAAAAATTAAGCGAGTTAGTACACCAGGACTTAGAAAATATGTTAACTCGCAGGAGTTGCCAAGAGTATTAAATGGTCTTGGTATTGCAATTATTTCTACTTCCCATGGTGTAATGACCAGCAAGCAGGCAAAGCTTGAGAATGCAGGTGGGGAAGTATTATGTTATGTTTATTAATACTATAAAGATTTAGAATAATGTCTAGAACAGGTAATAATCCAATAGCAATTCCAGAAGGAGTAACCGTAGAGGTTAAGGAAGATGTTATTACCGTAAAAGGTAAGTTGGGAGAACTCTCCCAAGAATTTTCTGGTGCTGCTGTTAAGGTTGAGGATGGTCAAGTTTTTGTTACAAGACCTTCAGATTCCAAGGAGCATAAAGCGAAACATGGTCTTTATAGATCTTTGTTTTATAATATGATCGAAGGAGTTTCTAAAGGATGGGTAAAGGAATTGGAATTGGTAGGGGTAGGATATCGCGCCAGTAACCAAGGACAAACATTGGACCTAGCTTTAGGGTTTTCACACAACATCGTTTTGGATGTGGCTTCAGAGGTAAAAGTTGAAACTGTATCCGAAAAAGGAAAGAATCCAATAATAAAGCTAAGTTCGCATGATAAGCAATTAGTGGGGCAGATTGCCGCTAAGATTAGATCCTTGCGTAAGCCAGAACCTTACAAAGGAAAAGGAATTAAGTTCGTTGGCGAACAATTAAGAAGAAAAGCTGGTAAATCGGCTTAATAATTAGCATTATGGGATTAACGAAGACTGAAAGAAGACTACGTATCAGAAGGAGAATTAGAAAAATTTCCTCAGGTACTGCAGAAAGGCCAAGGCTAGCTGTTTTTAGAAGTAATACTGGAATATACGCTCAGATTATTGATGATGTAGCCGGAACAACTATAGTGTCCGCTTCCTCAAGGGATAAGGCTTTAGCTAAAGTTAAAGGAACTAAAACAGAAGTGGCTAACCAAGTTGGTAAGGCGCTTGCCGAAAAGGCAAAAGAAGCAGGAATAGAAGCTGTTGCTTTTGATAGAGGTGGTAATTTATACCATGGAAGAGTAAAATCATTAGCCGATGGCGCTAGGGAAGCTGGATTAAAATTCTAAGAATATTATGTATCAGAAATACAAAAACGTAGAGACTGTTAAGCCGGGAGGTTTAGAATTAAAAGATAGATTGGTTGGGGTACAACGTGTTACCAAAGTTACTAAAGGTGGTAGAGCGTTCGGATTTTCTGCTATCGTTGTGGTAGGTGATGAAAATGGTGTTGTAGGTCATGGTCTAGGTAAGTCTAAGGAAGTTGCTACGGCAATTGCCAAGGCTATAGAAGATGCTAAAAAGAATCTTATTAGAATTCCATTGAACAAAGGTACTTTACCGCACGAACAAAAAGGGAAATTCGGTGGAGCTAGAGTTTATATCCAGCCTGCATCGCATGGTACCGGGGTAATTGCAGGTGGTGCAGTTAGAGCGGTATTGGAAGCAGTAGGTGTACAGGACGTATTGTCTAAATCACAAGGTTCTTCCAACCCTCACAACGTAGTAAAAGCTACTTTTGATGCTCTTTTGCAGCTTAGAGGTGCAAAGACAGTTGCTAACCAAAGAGGTATTTCTTTAGAAAAAGTTTTTAAAGGATAAAACCAAGAATATAATGGGAAAGATTAAAGTAAAACAGGTAAAGAGCAGTATTAAAAGAGCTCAAAATCAAAAGAGAACATTAGAAGCTCTTGGTTTACGTAGAATAGGACAGGTGGTTGAACATGATGCTACCTCTAATATTCTTGGGATGATAAATAAAGTTAAACACTTAGTTTCCACAGAGGAAGCTTAATATAATTTTAGTGTTATGAATTTAAGTAATTTAAAACCAGCGGATGGTGCTGTCCAAAAAGCCGGTAAAGTCGTAGGTAGAGGTCAAGGTTCCGGTAAGGGAGGTACTGCTACCAGAGGGCATAAAGGAGCTAAATCCAGATCTGGTTATTCTAAGAAAATTGGTTTCGAAGGTGGTCAAATGCCATTACAGAGACGTGTACCAAAGTTTGGTTTCACGAATATCAATAGAAAGGATTATGCTGGAATCAATCTAGAGAAATTACAGGAATTGGTAGATAAAGGGGCTATTAAGGATACGGTGACTTTAGATACACTTTTTGAAAATGGATTGGTTGGTAAAAACGATTTGGTTAAGATTCTTGGCAATGGAGAGCTAAAGGCTTCCCTTAAAGTTTCTGTACATAAATTTACAGCTACCGCAAAGGCTGCTATTGAGGCTGCAGGTGGTGAGGCTATAAGTTTATAAGCAAAGAATACTATGAAGAAATTTTTCGAGACATTATCAAATATTTGGAAGATTGAGGAACTAAAGGGTAGAATTATTATTACCCTTGGTTTGCTTTTGGTGTATCGTTTTGGTGCCCAAGTTGTTCTTCCAGGTATTGATTCTACCCAGTTGGGTGCATTGGCGGCCAGTACTGATAGTGGTATATTGGGAATATTGAATGCCTTTACTGGAGGTGCGTTATCAAATGCTTCGGTTTTTGCATTGGGTATTATGCCCTATATTTCAGCATCTATTGTAGTGCAGTTAATGGGTATAGCCATTCCTTATCTTCAAAAGTTGCAGAAGGAAGGTGAAAGCGGAAGAAAGACAATCAATCAAATTACCAGATGGCTTACCATCGGTATATGTATTGTTCAAGCTCCTGCTTATTTGTATAGTTTGGGAGCCTTAGGTGTTCCTGAAAGTGCATTTGTATTTGGAAAGGGACTTAATTTTATTATCCCATCGGTAATAATTTTGGTTGCTGGAACAATTTTCGCAATGTGGTTGGGTGAGAAAATTACCGATAAAGGTATTGGTAACGGTATTTCCCTATTGATTATGGTTGGTATCATAGCCAATATGCCTCAGAATTTTGTTCAAGAATTTATATCAAGAACCGCAAATAACAACGGTGGACTTATGTTCATGCTTATTGAGGTTATTATATGGTTCGTTGTAATCCTATTATGTGTACTGTTGGTGATGGCTACTCGTCAGATTCCGGTTCAGTATGCAAGAAGAACAGCTTCCGGTGGTTATGAAAAGAATATCATGGGATCTAGACAGTACATTCCTTTAAAATTGAATGCTTCTGGAGTTATGCCTATTATATTTGCACAGGCTATTATGTTTGCGCCAGGACTTTTGGGTAAGACATTTAATAACACGGCGGTTGGACAATGGATGGAGGTTCAGTTCCAGGACATTTTCGGATTGGCTTACAATCTTTTGTTCGGGTTTTTGATCATCGTTTTCACCTATTTCTATACGGCGATTACGGTACCTACCAATAAGATGGCCGATGACTTAAAAAGAAGTGGTGGTTTTATTCCGGGAATTAGACCAGGAAAGGAAACTGGGGATTTCTTGGATAAGATAATGTCATTGATTACATTACCAGGATCTGTATTCCTTGCGTTATTGGCGGTATTGCCGGCAGTAATCGTGAAGCTTATGGATGTGCAGGCAGGCTGGGCATTGTTTTACGGCGGAACATCATTGCTGATTATGGTAGGTGTTGCGATCGATACAGTACAACAGGTAAATTCATATTTGTTGAATAGACATTACGACGGATTGATGAAATCAGGTAAAAATAGAAAGGTAGCATAGATTATGGCTAAACAGGCAGCGATAGAGCAGGATGGAAGCATAATTGAGGCATTGTCAAATGCCATGTTCCGCGTGGAGTTGGAAAACGGTCATGTGGTAACGGCGCATATCTCTGGAAAAATGCGTATGCATTATATTAAGTTACTTCCAGGGGATAAGGTTAAGCTCGAAATGAGCCCTTACGATTTGAGTAAAGCAAGAATTACATATAGATATTAAGTAAATAGGATGAAAGTTAGAGCATCAATTAAGAAAAGAAGTGCCGAGTGCAAGATTGTACGTAGAAAAGGCAGATTGTACGTAATTAATAAAAAGAATCCTAGATTTAAACAAAGACAAGGGTAATTATGGCAAGAATTGCAGGTGTAGACATACCAAAACAGAAAAGAGGGGTAATAGCCCTAACCTATATCTTTGGTATAGGAAAAAGTAGGGCTAAGGAGATTTTATCTACTGCCCAAGTAAGTGAGGATACCAAAGTATCTGAATGGAACGATGATGAGATTGGTCGTATTCGTGAGGCAGTTTCTTCTTTGACTATAGAAGGAGAATTGCGTTCCGAAAACCAATTGAACATTAAGCGTTTAATGGATATAGGTTGTTATAGAGGTATTCGCCATAGATCGGGTCTGCCTTTAAGAGGTCAACGTACCAAGAACAACTCTAGGACAAGAAAAGGTAAGAGGAAAACAGTTGCTAACAAGAAGAAGGCAACTAAATAATAATTAGGATATTATGGCAAAGGCAAGTGCAAAAGCAGCAAAGAAGCGTAAGGTTATAGTAGAGTCTGTGGGTGAAGCCCATGTTACTGCTTCTTTTAATAATATTATTATTTCTTTAACCAATAAGAAGGGTGACGTAATTTCTTGGTCTTCAGCTGGTAAAATGGGTTTCAGGGGTTCTAAAAAGAACACTCCTTATGCAGCTCAAATAGCTTCTGAGGATTGTGCTAAAGTTGCTCACGAAGCTGGTTTAAGAAAGGTAAAGGTTTATGTAAAAGGACCAGGAAATGGTAGGGAATCTGCTATCCGTTCTATACATAACTCAGGAATTGAGGTTACAGAGATCATCGATGTAACTCCAATGCCTCACAATGGTTGTAGACCACCAAAAAGAAGAAGAGTATAATTAATAGTAATCAATTGCCCCTAGGGGTATTTCAAGGAGATGTAGATACGATTATCGAAGGATAAGCCTTAATTCATGATCACATTTCCAAACTAAAAGAAAATGGCAAGATATACAGGACCAAAAACAAAAATCGCCCGTAAATTCGGTGAAGCGATTTTCGGAGATGATAAATCTTTTGAGAAAAGAAATTATCCTCCAGGACAACACGGTAATAACAGACGTCGTGGTAAAAAGTCTGAATACGCTATCCAGTTAATGGAAAAGCAAAAAGCAAAATACACTTACGGTATTTTGGAAAAACAATTCCGGAACATATTCGCGAAAGCAAATAGAAGTAAAGGAGTAACTGGTGAGGTATTACTTCAATTATGTGAATCCCGTTTAGACAACGTTGTTTACAGAATGGGTATCTCTCCTTCTAGGAGTGGTGCAAGACAATTGGTTTCCCATAGACATATTACGGTTAATGGAGAGTTGGTAAATATACCATCCTATACCTTAAAAGCTGGTGATGTTGTTGGTGTTAGGGAAAAATCAAAGTCTTTAAAAGCGATCGATGATTCACTTTCTGCAAATAGCAGCGTGTACGAATGGATCACTTGGAATTCTGAAAAAATGGAAGGTAATTTTGTTTCCGTTCCAGAAAGAATGCAAATTCCAGAGAATATCAAAGAACAATTAATAGTCGAGTTATACTCTAAATAAACAACACTGATCCAATTATGGCATTATTAAATTTTCAGAAGCCCGATAAAGTTATAATGATTGATTCCTCCGATTTCGAAGGTAAATTCGAATTTCGACCATTGGAACCAGGTTATGGCCTAACTGTTGGGAACGCATTAAGAAGAGTTTTGCTTTCGTCCTTGGAAGGTTTTGCTATCACTTCTGTTAGAATTGATAAGGTGGAACATGAGTTCTCTGTAATTTCCGGTGTTGTGGAAGATGTTACCGAAATCATTCTAAATCTTAAACAGGTTCGTTTCAAAAGACAGATAGATGACGTTGACAGCGAAACTGTATCTATTTCCGTTAGCGGAAAGGAACAATTGACTGCAGGTGATTTTCAAAAATTTATTTCTGGTTACCAAGTATTGAACCCAGATTTGATTATTTGTAACATGGACCCCAAGGTTAGCATTAACATGGAGGTTACCATAGATAAAGGTAGAGGGTATGTGCCGGCAGAGGAAAATAAAAAGTCCAATGCACCATTAGGTACAATTGCCGTAGATTCTATCTTTACTCCTATAAAAAATGTAAAGTACAGTATAGAAAACTTTCGTGTAGAACAAAAGACCGATTATGAGAAATTGGTTTTTGAAATTGCAACCGATGGTTCAATTCATCCAAAAGAGGCATTGACCGAAGGAGCTAAAGTTTTAATACACCACTTTATGTTGTTTTCCGATGAGCGTATTACCTTGGAGGCAGACGAGATAGCACAAACAGAGACGTATGATGAGGAATCATTGCATATGCGTCAACTATTGAAAACCAAATTGGTTGATATGGATCTTTCTGTTAGAGCATTGAACTGTTTAAAGGCAGCAGAAGTGGATACACTTGGAGATTTGGTTTCTTTCAATAAGAACGATTTAATGAAGTTTAGAAACTTTGGTAAAAAATCCTTGACCGAATTGGAAGAGCTGGTTATCAACAAAGGCTTAAGCTTTGGAATGGATTTGTCAAAATATAAATTGGATAAAGATTAATTGAACTTTCAAAGGAATTGGGAATATCAAGACTGAGAAAGAATATAGAAAAGAACAATGAGACACGGTAAGAAAGTTAATCATTTAGGAAGAAAGGCGGCCCATAGGAAATCTATGTTGGCAAACATGGCCTGTTCATTAATAGAGCATAAGCGAATTAATACAACTGTTGCTAAAGCAAAAGCTTTAAAGCAGTTTGTAGAACCATTGATTACCAAATCCAAAGCTGAAAATAATCAGTCTGTGGAAAAAGGTACCCATAATAGACGTATTGTTTTTAAAAGTCTTCGTGACAAGTACGCGGTGACAGAACTTTTCAGCAGTGTTGCTGAAAAGGTAGCAGACAGACCAGGTGGTTATACCAGAATTATTAAATTGGGTAATCGTCTTGGGGATAATGCTGACATGGCAATGATAGAGCTTGTGGATTTCAATGAAATTTACAATGCTGGTAAGCCTAAGAAACAAAAAACTACAAGAAGGGGTAGGAGCAAAAAAGTAGAGGATACCCCAGTTGTTGAAGAGGGAGCAAAAGTAGATGCTAAAGTTGAAACTAAGGCAGAAGAAAAAAAAGCTGATGATTCCCAAGAATAGAATTGTTATTAAATATTAATAATTGTTAAAGGATAAGCCTAAAAGCTTATCCTTTTTTTATGTTATTTTTGCAAAACGAAAATTGTAAGACCAAAAATGAAGTATCAAACAAGAAAAAAAGCAATACTGTTGCTGGCCGATGGGACCATTTTTCACGGTAAGGCCGTAGGAGACAAGGAAGGAACTGCCTTTGGAGAGGCTTGTTTTAACACTGGAATGACCGGTTATCAGGAAATATTTACGGATCCATCCTATTTTGGACAATTAATGGTAACCACAAATGCCCATATTGGCAATTATGGAGCCAATAACGAGGAGGTGGAATCCGATTCTGTGAAGATCTCAGGCTTAATATGTAAAAACTTTAGTTACAACTATTCCAGACCCGATGCTGATTTAAGTTTACAGGAATTTTTGGATAAAAATAATCTGTTTGCCATTTCCGATGTGGATACAAGGGCCTTGGTGGGTTATATCAGGGACAATGGTGCCATGAATGCTGTGATTTCTACGGATGTAGAGAATATAGAAGAACTTAAAAAGCAACTGGCAGAAGTGCCAAGTATGGAAGGCTTGGAGCTTGCTTCCAAAGTTTCTACCAAAGAACCATATTTCTACGGGGATGAGAATGCGAAATATAAAGTATCTGCCTTGGATATAGGAATTAAGAAAAATATTTTGCGGAATTTGGCCAAAAGAGGCGCATACATAAAAGTTTTTCCTTACAACGCAACTTTCAAGGAAATGAGTGCTTGGAATCCTGACGGTTATTTTATTTCCAATGGTCCAGGAGATCCGGATCCATTGCAAGAGGCAATAGCTTCCGCTAAAGAAATGATCAAATCGGACAAGCCACTGTTTGGAATTTGCCTGGGACATCAGGTACTGGCGCTGGCTAACGGGGTTTCTACCTATAAAATGCACAATGGGCATAGGGGTATTAATCATCCTGTTATGAATTTGGTAACAGGAAAGGGAGAGATTACTTCCCAAAATCATGGTTTTGCCATAAATAGGGAAGAGGCCGAATCCAATCCAGATTTGGAAGTAACCCATCTTCATCTTAATGACAACACCGTAGCTGGGATAAAAATGAAAAATAAAAATGTTTTTTCTGTTCAATATCACCCAGAAGCAAGTCCGGGTCCACATGATGCAGATTATCTTTTTGATCAATTTTTTGAAATGATCCAATCCACGGTAAACTAAAACGTTATAGTTTTAATTTATTGTTATTAATCCATCAATAAAGCTAATAATAGTGGGGTGAAAAGCGCTTCCTTTGCTATATTTGCATATTAAATTAACTAAAAAAAAGTAAGACATATGAGTATCATCCTAAGTGTTCATGCAAGACAAATTTTGGATTCAAGAGGTAATCCAACAGTAGAGGTAGACGTAATTACTGAAAATGGTGTTATGGGTAGGGCGGCAGTTCCGTCTGGAGCTTCTACAGGTGAACACGAAGCGGTAGAGCTTCGTGATGGAGGAAAATCTTTCATGGGTAAAGGAGTTGGAAAAGCGGTGAATAACGTAAATACTGTTATTGCTGAGGAGATACTGGGTATGTCCGTTTTTGAACAAAATTTGGTAGATCAAACTATGATCGATTTGGATGGTACGCCCAATAAATCGAAATTGGGTGCCAATGCCATTTTGGGCGTTTCCCTTGCTGTTGCCAAGGCAGCTGCCAATGAATTGGGATTGTCTTTATTTAGATATGTAGGTGGTGTAAGTGCCAATACCTTGCCAGTACCAATGATGAATATAATCAATGGAGGTTCGCATTCCGATGCTCCGATAGCTTTTCAGGAATTTATGGTAATGCCTGTTAAGGCCAATAATTTTTCGCACGCCATGCAGATGGGTACGGAAATTTTCCACAACCTTAAGAAAGTTTTACATGATAGGGGCCTTAGTACGGCAGTAGGTGATGAAGGTGGATTTGCACCAAACCTTGCCGGTGGCACAGAAGATGCATTGGATACTATTGCAAAAGCAGTGGAAAAGGCAGGATACAAATTAGGAGATGATGTTATGATCGCCCTGGATTGTGCCGCCGCAGAATTTTATGTAAATGGTAAATACGACTATACCAAATTCGAGGGTGATAAGGGAGTGGTAAGAACTTCTGAAGAGCAAGCCCAATATTTGGCAGAATTGAGCGCTAAATATCCCATTATTTCTATTGAAGATGGAATGGATGAGAACGATTGGGACGGTTGGAAGTCTTTGACCGAGAAAATTGGCGATAAAGTACAATTGGTTGGTGATGATCTATTCGTTACCAATGTTGAGCGTTTATCCAAGGGGATTAAGAATGGTATAGCCAATTCTATCCTTATCAAGGTAAATCAGATAGGAACATTAACAGAAACTATAGCTGCTGTAAATATGGCTAAAAACGCTGGATATACCTCCGTTATGTCTCATCGTTCTGGAGAGACTGAGGATAACACTATTGCAGATTTGGCCGTTGCTTTGAATACAGGTCAAATTAAAACAGGTTCAGCTTCCAGATCTGATAGAATGGCAAAATATAACCAATTGTTAAGAATTGAGGAAGAATTGGGAAGTACAGCTTATTATCCTGGAGTAAATGCCTTCAAGATAAAATAATACAACATTTTTATTGTCAAAAAAAAGCCATTCTGTACAGAATGGCTTTTTTTTTTAAATATCATGGAGGTTTGTTTACATATCAGAAATAAATAATTATATTATCATACTTATTATTAATAAACCAATTTGTACAACCAAATTCTAGATTAAATGAATAACTTTCTATTTGTAGCTGCGGAGAATGATGGTATTCCTAAATGTAAGGCCGGTGGCATGGGTGATGTGGTTAGGGATGTTCCTCGACAGATTTCGGAAAGGGGAGATACGGCACACGTTGTAGTGCCGTCCTATTCGAGATTGCATCAGAATGGAACTTTCATTACCAATCTAAATCTTAACTTGCGGGGAACGGTGTATGTTGCAGAGTTGTACGAAGTTGTCCCTAAAAAGGAGTTTGCGAATTTACATCATTATGTAATTCATCATCCGGAAATTACGGCTGGGGAAATAGGACATATATATCACGATGACCCGGAAGAAGCTTTTTATACGGATAATATTAAGTTTACTATTTTTTGTACTGCCGTGGCTGAGGCGATTAAAGTTGGGGCTTTTGGCGATTTGGATATTGTGCACATGCACGATTGGCATTCTAGCTTAGTATTGTTTTTGAAAACCTATCATCCCGAATATCAGGCGTTAAAGAAAATGCGGTATGTATATACCATTCACAATCTTGCCATTCAAGGGATACGCCCATTTTACGATAATTACTCATCACTTGGAAATTGGTTTCCCAGTATTCCCATAGATATACCGAGGTTAATGGATCATAGGTATCAAGACTGTATTAACCTAATGGCCGTCGGTATCCGGTTGGCAGATGCCGTTCATACGGTATCTCCCTCTTACAAGGAAGATGTACTTAGGCCAAGTGCTCCACCAGAATTTATAGGGGGAGAAAGCTTGGAATCGGACTTACAGGAAGCCAATAATCAAGGGAGGTTATTCGGTATTCTCAATGGTTCCAATTACAAGAATATTCGCGCAGCGGAAAAGGGATTATTGTATCGCAATACGGTAAAAGCTTTATTTAGATGGTTGCAGGAGGAATCCAAAAAGTATAAGGCCGATTTTTTGGCGCATACGGGTGAGAAAGTAATGGAATATGTTACGGACAAGCCTAAATTCATTGTCTCAAGTGTAGCCCGTTTAACGGAACAGAAGTTTTACTTTTTTAAACGTTCTCCTGAGGCTTTTGTTGAAATCCTTAAACGACTTAAAAAAGTTGATGGAATCTTTATGCTCTTGGGTACTGGTGCACCTGAATACGAGGAGTTATTTCGTCAATTGAGTTACGAACACAAAAACTTTATATTTACCAACGGACAATCAGAAGACTTGATCGATTCTATTTATTTGGAGACAGATCTCTATTTTATGCCCAGTTTGTTTGAACCTTGTGGCATTAGCCAAATGTTGGCCATGCGTAATGGCAACCCTTGCCTGGTACATAATACTGGTGGTTTGAGAGATACTGTCGAGCATATGAGAACAGGGTTCAGTTTTGACGGTAAGACCTATGACGACAAAATTAAAAATATGCTTGTTGTATTGGATCAGGCTTTGGACGTTTTTGTAAATGACAAGCCAAAGTGGAGGGAGATTCAGGACAATGCTAAAAAAATGAGGTTCACTTGGGAAAAATCGGTGGATGATTACTATAAATATTTATATTCCATTAATCAATAGATACACAATCATATTAGGTTTCGTGAAGATTTAATAATTATTCAATAAATAAGAATTCTTCAATTGTTAACCTTGGGTGTTTTTAGTATTTTTACGGAGAATCGAACAAAACAGGAATTTAGGAATGGCGAATAACGCGAGTTTAGAATACAAAGGAAAAAAATTTGAATTTCCAGTTATAGAAGGTACCGAAAATGAAGTGGCTATAGATATCAAAACTATGAGGGCCACTTCTGGTATGATAACGATAGATCCTGGTTTCAAGAATACTGGCTCTTGTGAGAGTGCCATTACTTTTTTGGACGGTGAAAAGGGAATTTTACGGTATCGTGGTTATTCTATTGAGGAATTGGCGGAGAAGGCCGATTTCTTGGAAGTAGCATATTTGTTAATTTTTGGGGAGCTGCCGAATAAGGATCAATTGGCAAAATTCCATAATGATATTAAAGGCGAGTCCCATGTAGATGAGGAGATGAAGAAGATTTTGGATGGTTTTCCGAAATCAGCACATCCAATGGGTGTACTTTCAAGTTTAACCAGTGCGCTAATAGCCTTTAATCCAACATCTGTAAACGTGTCTTCCGAAAAGGAAATGTATTGGGCCATTGTTAGGATTTTGGCAAAGTTTCCGGTTTTGGTTGCCTGGACCCTCAGAAAGAAAAAAGGATGGCCGTTAGACTATGGGGATGATTCTTTGGGTTATGTCGAGAATATCCATAAAATGATGTTCAAGAGACCAAGTCATAGGTATGAGTCGAATAAGATTGTTATAGATGCCTTGGATAAATTACTGATCTTACATGCAGACCATGAGCAAAACTGTTCTACTTCGACGGTGCGTATTGTAGGATCTTCCCATGCAGGTTTATTCGCCTCTATTTCCGCCGGTATATGTGCTCTTTGGGGTCCATTGCACGGTGGGGCAAACCAGGCAGTATTGGAAATGCTCGAGGCCATTGAAGCTGATGGTGGAGATACTAAAAAGTATATGGCCAAGGCCAAGGATAGGAACGATCCATTCCGTTTAATGGGCTTTGGACATAGAGTGTATAAGAATTTTGATCCAAGGGCAAAGATTATCAAAAAAGCCGCGGAGGAAGTTTTGGCCGATTTGGGTATTGATGATCCTATTTTGGATATAGCCAAAGGTTTGGCCAAGGAAGCCCTGGAGGATAAATATTTTGTAGATAGAAAATTATATCCTAATGTTGATTTTTACTCAGGTATTATATATAGGGCCTTGGGAATTCCAACAGAAATGTTTACTGTAATGTTTGCATTGGGCCGCCTACCGGGATGGATTGCCCAATGGAGGGAAATGAGATTGAAAAATGAGCCAATTGGTCGTCCACGACAAGTTTATATAGGCGAGACCTTAAGACCTTTTGTCCCTGTGGAAAAGAGATAAGTAAGGTATAAATTATAATAAACTGCCCTTTGTGTATTTTTCACAAAGGGCAGTTTTTATTTATCAAAATAAGTATTTCTATCTTTACATAAAATTCGGGTATGCTAAAGTTGAATGTACAGGATGAAACTTCGCGATTAAGATCTGTGGTGCTGGGGACTGCCAAAAGCTGTGGCCCCA
Source organism: Arenibacter sp. F26102 (assembly GCF_023015865.1). Lineage (GTDB taxonomy): Bacteria > Bacteroidota > Bacteroidia > Flavobacteriales > Flavobacteriaceae > Arenibacter. The sequence goes on from NZ_JALKBC010000002.1 coordinate 198,795, forward strand.
CTCCAAAACCAGATGAAGCCTACGATCCCAAATCATTGGAGCATATATTGGCCGGCACCTATCCCAAAGAGGAGGATATGGTACAGGAAATGGATGGTTTTGCCAAGGTATTTACAAAATACGACGTGCAGGTCTTTAGGCCTAGGGTTTTAAAGGATTGTAATCAAATATTCTCGAGGGATATCGCTTTTGTAATTGATGACAAGCTCGTGAAGGCCAATATTCTTCCGGATAGGGAAAAGGAATTTCAAGCTATCAAATATGTACTTAATAAAATTAATGAAGATCAGATTATTTATCCCCCGAATGAGGTACATATAGAAGGGGGTGATGTTATGCCATGGGGAGAGTATATTTTTATGGGAACCTATACGGGTTTGGACTACCCGGATTATATTACGGCCCGTACAAATAAGGTGGCAGTAGATTTTATTGCCAAACAATTTCCGCATAAAAAGGTAAAGGCATTTGAGCTTCGAAAGTCAAATACCAATGCACGTGAAAATGCACTGCATTTGGATTGTTGTTTTCAGCCCGTTGGTAAGGATAAGGCAATTTTACATAAAAATGGTTTTTTAAAGGAAGAAGAATATCTATGGTTGTTGAATTATTTTGGGAGTGACAATGTTTTTGAGATTACCAAAGAGGAGATGTACAATATGATGAGCAACGTTTTTTCCATTTCCCCGACCGTAGTGGTTTCGGAGCGTAATTTTACCAGATTGAATAATTGGTTACGGGAACATGGCTTTACGGTTGAGGAAATTGCCTACGCAGAGATAGCCAAACAAGAAGGGCTCTTAAGATGTAGCACTTTACCTTTGGTAAGGGATTAATGTAGTCCTAAATTTATCCATATGGCCCATACTGGGAAATAAATAAACTAATTTTGCAGAGATTTAATGCGAAAGTGTTTTGTAATACCCAATTGAAAAGTGAATAATAAAAAGCAAGTTACCAATACCATTTTGATGGTTCGCCCCGTAAATTTTAGAATGAACGAGCAAACCGCAGTTAATAATTATTTTCAGGAGGATCTTGATTTAAAAAATCAGGAAATAAATGCCAGGGCACAGGAGGAGTTTGATGCCCTTGTATTAGTTCTAAGGGAAAAGGGGGTAAATGTTATAGTGGTAGATGACAAAAAGGATGTAGATACCCCAGATTCCATATTCCCAAACAATTGGGTGTCCTTCCATGCAGATGGGACTGTGGGGATTTATCCTATGTTTGCCGAGAACAGAAGAAATGAACGAAGGGAGGATATTCTTGCCATATTGGAACAAAGGGGGTTCGTTATAGAAAATGTAATGGACTATACTTCTGCTGAGGAGGAAGGCTTTTTTCTTGAAGGTACAGGAAGTATTGTTATGGATAGGGTAAATGAAAAGGCGTATTGCGCTCTTTCGGGCAGGGCGGATGAGGATTTATTTATTGAGTTTTGTGAGGATTTTGAATATACCCCTGTTGTGTTTACAGCTAATCAATCCGTGGCCGGTACCCGAAAACCTATTTATCATACAAACGTAATGATGTGTTTGGCTGAAACGTTCGCGGTGATATGTTTGGATTCGATCGACGATAAAAAAGAAAAAAAGAATGTCGTAAACCATTTAAAGCAAGATGGTAAAGAAATTATTGCCATTTCCGAAAAGCAGATGTACCATTTTGCAGGGAATATGCTTCAGGTCTTGGGGATGGGTGATAAACGCTTTTTGGTAATGAGTACGGCTGCCTATAATAGTTTAAGACCTGATCAGGTACAGGCGTTGGAAAAGCATTGTGCCATTATGCATAGTTCTTTGGATACTATTGAAACCTGCGGAGGTGGTAGTGCACGTTGTATGATGGCAGAGGTATTTCTGCCGAAGAATTAAGATCTTAAATCATTTTTTTAATTTTTATTGGCTTTTAGGTAGGAATTCTTATGGTGTCCAAAAAGTTCTTTTAGAAAGACAAAGGTCATAAAGACCATAAAAAAAGCAAAGGGTAGTGAGGTTATGATCAATAGCTTTTGCGCAGCAATCAATACATCCACCTCCGGTTTTGCATTGCCCAATAGAATTAGCGCGATCGTAGCAAGAAAGATAAAAAGGGACCAAATTAAGCGATGCCTCTTGCTGGGGTCTTTTTTGCCTTTATCAGAAAACATACTTAATACAAAAACAGCAGAATCTACGGAGGTTACCAAAAAACCGATTAATAAGACTATAGTGGTAATATTTAGAACCGTGGCAAAGGGATAGTTTCCGAAAAACACAAATATCGAGGAAAATACCCCATCAAATTCACCCTTGTAACTTCCCCACCCTTCTATAAGTTGAAAGGCCGAGGTTCCAAATACCGAAAACCAAAAAAACGTACCCAAACTTGGAATGACCAAAACTCCCAATAACAACTGCCTTAGGCTGCGCCCTTTCGATATTCTAGCGATAAAAATCCCTGTGAAAGGAGCCCATGCCAACCAAAATGCCCAGTAGTAGAAGGTCCAATCGGTAAGAAAAGCCATACCTGGATCGTAACTGCCAAATGCTAAACTCAGGGGTATAAAGTCAATTATATACTGGAAGGTAGCGGCGAAAAAATTGTTCATGACCTTAGGGATGTCGCTTTTAATAAGCGTAAAAAGCAATACCGCCAATGTAATAAGGATGTTGACTTTGGACAATACTTGTATTCCCTTGTTTACTCCTTTCCATGCTGAATAGAAAGCCAAGGCCGAAATGATGGTGGTGAGCAATAGTGTGGCCATTAGACCGAAATTGGAGGAGGAAATGTAATTTAAGCCACCGTTAATTTGGGTAGTCCCTAAGCCTATAGCCGCGACCAACCCGAAAACCGTTGTCATAATGGTAAGCACATCTATACCTGTCCGAGCAACTTTGTTTGGAATTATGTCTTCTATAGTTGAACTTACCAGTACTTTTTTCTTTTTAACAAAGAGATAATAACCAATAATCATTGCAAAAAGTCCATAAAAAGCCCAAGCGGTAAATCCCCACTGGTAAAAGGTGAACTCCAAGGCAAGAATTTCTGGGGGCAAATCCGAAAGGTAAGGCGGGTTTTGTTGCATATAAGTGGGTTCTTGAACCGCTCGGAGTAAAATTCCCGCTCCCATTCCCGCGCTATAGAGCATAGCTGTCCAAGCCCAGACAGTATACTCGGGTTTTTCATTTTTCTTTCCTAATTTAATTTTCCCCAAGGGTGATAGGGCAATTGCAAGCAAAAGAAGAACACATCCTAGCCCGAGATATAAATAGAAATATCCAAAGTGGTTCCTTACCCAAATAGAAGTCATTTCAATAAAATTGTAGGTGGCTTTGGTGGCCACAAACACAATTAAAGTGGATATGGATAGAATTCCAATTGAAATGGAAAGCAACGGATTTTTGCGGTAGGAATTAAATATTTTGATAATATGGATTTTTAGACAAGGTACTAAAAAGCTCCTGAATTTTATGTGATGGTTTTGGACGTTTATCGTGGAATTTATCTGCTTTTATTCTATGGTGGACCATAATATATTTATAAAAAAATATCTTAAATATCCTCTATATTGGGCGGGGCATTGTCGGCCCTATGACCTAGTAATTTGGTAAAGAATTTCTGAATGGCCTTGGTGTCGGATTTTATTTTGATAAAGTATTGGTCCCTGTAAATGGTGTATATGCCAAGATCGGTCTTGTACAGGGTAAACTTGTAATATGGAATAATAAGGCCAAAGGTTTCCAACAGGGATCGAAAACGAATTATGATTCCTTTTGGTCTCAATTCTATATTGCAGGAATTGGTATTGTTGTCCAAAATCAATAGATTTTTAATTTCGATGCTGCTGTCCACAATGAATAATTTGGGAGAGCCTATTCCGTCCAGGGCAAAGCGTTCTTTTAACGTAAAAGGTTTTCCTACTTCTTCGTCTATTTTTCTGGTAATTTCTTTGTTGTTATAGGAAACGTTTAAAAGCATAATTTTTAAGGGTATATAGGTCTAGTTCACGTACTTCGCGTAATTTGGTTTAATAAAGTTATAAAAATATTTCTTCTTTATGATGTACTTATCGCTTTCGTTAACAGTTGTTAAACAAAAAATGGTAGCATAATTTTTATTGATTAATTCTTGATGCCGTAGAGGTTAGAAATTTTAAACATGGCAATAGTTACTGTTCTAAATTTTAACGCAATAATGTGCAAAAAGTACTGTAAAAAAGTAATTGACGAATTCTTGAACAGGCGCTAAGGGGTGAAGAATAAAAATTGCTTAATTTTGCAGCCGTAAACCACGAAATTAATGAACATTCAAGAAGTCCTTACCCAAAAGGTAAAAGAAGCCGTTAGCTCAATTTTTAAAGTTGATTTGCCAAGTGTGGAATTTCAACCTACCCGAAAGGATTTCGCTGGTGATATTACCGCGGTTATTTTTCCAATGTTGCGATTTGTAAAAGGAAATCCTGTGCAAATAGGGGAGCAGATAGGTCAGTTCTTGAAAGATCATGTTAATGAGGTGACCGACTTCAATGTGGTTAAAGGATTTTTGAATATTACCATCAGTAACGAATATTACCTCGATTTTTTTGCTGGTATAAGAAATCAACAAGATTATGGTTTTGTGGCTGAAAAGGAAGGTGAAGCTATGATGGTGGAATATTCTTCACCCAATACCAATAAACCTTTGCATTTGGGCCATGTAAGAAATAATTTGTTGGGATATTCCGTGGCGGAGATTCTTAAGGCTTCGGGAAAGAAGGTTTATAAAACCCAAATAATTAACGATAGGGGAATCCATATTTGTAAAAGCATGTTGGCATGGCAACGCTTTGGTAATGGAGAAACGCCGGAGAGTAGTGGACTAAAAGGGGATAAGTTGGTCGGGAACTATTATGTGGCATTTGACAAGGCCTATAAAGCTGAAATTGCTGCTATGGTTTCTAATGGGGTTGATCAAAAGGTGGCAGAAAAAGAGGCGCCTATCTTGTTGGAGGCCCAAGACATGCTAAGGAAATGGGAGGCCGGAGATGAGGAGGTGGTTTCCTTATGGAAAACTATGAACCAATGGGTTTATGCTGGGTTTGATGTTACGTACAAAAACATGGGGGTCGATTTTGATCAGCTTTATTACGAAAGCAATACCTATTTGTTGGGAAAAGATTTTGTTGAGGATGGGTTGCAAAGAGGTGTCTTTTATAAAAAGGAGGATGGCAGTGTTTGGATAGACCTAACGGATGAAGGGCTTGATGAAAAAATTGTGCTTCGTTCAGATGGTACTGCAGTGTATATGACCCAAGATATTGGTACCGCAATACAAAGGGTGAAGGATAATCCCGATGTAGGTGGTATGGTCTATACAGTAGGTAACGAACAGGATTATCACTTTAAGGTGTTGTTCCTTATCCTAAAAAAATTAGGATTTTCGTGGGCTGAAAAATTGTACCATTTAAGTTATGGCATGGTAGATTTGCCGAGTGGAAAGATGAAGAGTAGGGAAGGTACTGTGGTGGACGCCGATGAATTAATGGACGATATGACCAGGACGGCAGCCGAAATTTCTGAAGAATTAGGTAAGTTGGAAGATTACTCACAGGAGGAGAAGCAAGAACTTTATAAAATTATAGGGCTAGGCGCTCTAAAGTATTATATTCTTAAGGTAGATCCCAAAAAGAGAATTTTGTTCAATCCAGAGGAATCTGTGGATTTTCAAGGAAATACAGGACCTTTTATTCAGTATACCTATGCAAGGATCCAGTCTATTTTGAGAAAGGCGGAAGAATTGGAATATGACTTGAGCAGCACTCCAAAGTTGGTGGATCTGCATGAAAAAGAGAAAGAGTTACTAAAGCAATTGCAGTTATTTCCGGATACAATACAATTGGCAGCGGATAACTTTAGTCCGGCTTTAATTGCGAATTATACCTATGATTTGGTGAAGGAGTTTAATTCTTTTTATCAGAATGTCTCCATATTGGGGGAGCAGGATGAGAACAAAAAGGTTTTTAGGGTTCAATTGGCAAAGAAGGTCAGCGACGTGATAAAATCGGCCTTTGGTCTTTTAGGGATACAGGTGCCAGAAAGGATGTAAACATTGCTGTACCTTTCTTGGATAGTCGGTTTTATTTGACTTAAAATTGAATTGTTCAGTATAGATATACTTCGGATAACTTCCTTGGACGAAATTTTATTTATTCTTAGTAAATTGCGTGGTTAACATAAATGCCCAATCTGGGATTATAACGTAAATATTGCTAAGAATTAGTCCATTTTCTAAATTTTGTTTGCTGTTTTTGCTTTTTTCAATGAAAGTGGGAATAGCTCAGCAATATCATCTTCTTTCGGAAGAGGATAAATGGAAAATACGGCTACAATCACACGTTTTAATAGATATAGATGAAATTACAACGGATAATTTACCTACACTTCTTAAAGGTAATACTCCTTTAGCCCTTTATATTTCAAATTACCAAGAAAATTACAAGCCAATTCTGGGACGATTGATAGGGGAAATGGATTCGCTTATAGTGGTGGGCGATAAGGTTTTTGATGATGATTTTTTTTCAGAGGCATGGGTTCCTCAGATACCAATTCAAAAGGTAGAAACAATTCAATTGGATACCCTTGTCAAGAGTGAGGGTTCCTGGAAGCTAGCTGCAGCAAAGGAATTGGTGGCACTGGAGGTATTGGACAAGGAATTTATAAATGATAGCGTTTTTGTGGATTATTGGAGGCTTTTGGGGAAAATTCCCAATTTTATTCAGATCAGTCCCATTTTCTTCCCTATCGCAGATAGTATTGCTTTGATGTTAAACAAGAGAAGCAAGGTTTTTGGTGCCATAAGATCCAAGGAGGGATTGTTGTATGGGGTAAATTTTAAGAACCATAAGAATCTTATTGTCGACGGATATTTTAGCCTTCCGATAGATTTAAAGGAAAACCTACCTGTGTTTATTCCCCATAAGGCGGGTTATTATTTTTCTCCCGATATAATTTACACGACTCCTGAAAACAGTAATAATCTAAAGGAGTTCATTGGATTCCCCTTAGATTTTGAATATGGATTAACAGATCATTTTGCATTTGGGACTACTATAAAAAATACGATCAGGAAAAATAATAAAGAATTAATTATTAATGAGGTAAAGATTCAGGATGATGCGGTTCAGGGAAAGGTGGGCTATTTTAGTAAGGGTGCCTATGTAGATGCCGGACTTGACAGTAGAACTGCACTGAAAGGAAGTTTTACAATATCTGCTTGGGTAAAGCCTACTGTTCTCAATAATAATAATAGCATCCTCGGGAAAGGGGATAATTTTGTTTTAAAGCTACATGAGGGCTTATTGACCTTTACTATGGCGGATATCAAGGATTATATATCCGACACATCCCCTGTGCCTTTAAATGAATGGACACATGTTGCCTTAGTACATTCCAAACTGAACAATGAGCTCTTGTTTTTTGTTAACGGGGTGCAGACGGATAAGATCCAACTCATTGAGGACTATGACACCTCCGACTATAATATTTTAATAGGAAGTAATTTATGGCAGGAGTTTTTTGTTGGATACCTGACAAATATTAAAATATGGGAGCGTGAATTGAATGCCTTTGAAATTGCCAAGGAGTACCATAAGATAGAATTGAACCAGCCAGAGGAATTATCCCTTTATGCGATAATAGGAATTGTTATAATTTTCCTTGTGGTTATGACTATTTGGCTATTGAAGAGAGGAGCTGCCAAGAGAAAGGTTACTTCAATATCCAAAGGATTTAGAAAAACACAGCCCAATAGTGACTTCAAGAGCTCAAATGATGCTTCCGAAAAAATACTTTGTTTTGGTCCTTTGCGTATAATTACCTCAGAAGGTAATGATATAGCCAAGAAATTGTCGCCAAAACTAAAGCAGTTATTTGTTATTGTTTTGCTGCATAGCATTGGGGATAAAGATGGAATCAGTACTAAAAAGCTTACGGAAGCACTTTGGCCCGGGGTTGGCCTAAAGAATGCAAAAAACACCAGAGGAACCAATATACAGAACCTCAGGGCTATTTTGTCCGTTACCAAAGAAATGAATTTGACATTTCGGGATAAAAATTGGTATTTGGAAATTGGGGAAGATTGCTTTTGTGATTATCAAGCGGTGCTTAATTATTTAAATGACTTGAGTAGGAATGATTTAACAATCAGCTATTTGGAAGAATATTTACCAAAATTGTTTGCTATTTTAAAGGAGGATCGTTTTTTTGTGAATATGAGCAATTCTTGGTTGGATCCCATTGTGGAAAAAATGAGTAATGGAATTATCGAATTCTGCTATGATATATCAAAGAGGTTAGATCTGGAGAAGCACAGCTCCCTGTTGTATGATTTGGCATCGGTGATGTACATCTATGATGATTTAAATGAGAATGCGCTGCAGATTAAATTGCAAATTCTTATTGGTCAGGGAAAATTGAGTTTGGCGCATACGGTGTACGATAATTTCACCAAGCTTTATGAAAAGATTTATGGTGAAATGTATACCGTTAAATTTGAGGATATGGTTGTTGGTAACACCCCATAACACTCGCAAGGATTTGAAATAAAATTTACATAATTCCCTGTTTTTCAATTTTATTACCCCAAATATTACCCCTTTTTTTACGCATTGCGGTTTTTCTTTGTGAGTTTAAATATCAAAACTTCAAATAATTAATAGAATAGAATCAATGGAGAAAAAATCAACCAGCCGTAGGGATTTTGTAAAAAGGTCGCTAGTGGCAGCTGCAGGTATCAGTATTATTCCAAGACATGTAATGGGCGGAACCAATTTTATTCCCCCTAGTGATCAATTGACCAAGGCGGTAATAGGAGTCGGTGGCATGGGCCAGGGACATTTGGATTATGAAGGAACAAGGTTATTGGCAATTTGTGATGCTGATGCAAATCACCTGTCCAACACCCTTAAAAAAGTAGGAAGCAGTGTAAAGGGATATCGGGATTTTAGGGAAGTTTTGCAACGCCCTGATGTGGATATTGTACATATAGCTACTCCTCCCCACTGGCACGGTCTTATGTCTATTATGGCGGCTGAAGCAGGAAAGGATGTTTGGTGTGAAAAACCGATGACAAGGACAATAGGTGAAGGTAAAAAAGTAGTGGAGGCCATGCAACAGCATGGAAAGATGTTCCGTTTGAATACATGGTTCCGTTTTAAGGACAATTTTTACGGAATGGGTACTCCTGTAAAAAAATTGAAGAAGGTAGTGGATAGTGGTGCACTGGGATGGCCACTAAAGGTAACCATCAGTGGTGTTACTGGGTTTAATTGGAAATTTTATTGGGTAGGAAAGGAAAATCTAACGCCTCAGTCAATACCTTCGGAATTGGACTATAACATGTGGCTGGGGCCTGCCCCGGAAAAGCCTTATCATCCACATAGGGTGCACGGCACCTTTAGGGGGTATTGGGATTACGATGGTGGTGGATTGGGCGATATGGGCCAGCACTATATTGATCCGGTACAATACTTTTTAGGAAAAGATAACACCAGTCCTGTTAAGGTTGAGGTGGATGCACCAGAACAACACTATGATGCCATAGGTACCTGGAGAAGAATTACATACACTTATGCCGATGGTTGTCAAATTATTTTGGACGGTGAAAATAGTGATAAGGATGCCGCATATATAGAAGGACCAAATGGAAAAATATATAACGGTTTTAAATCTACGATCCCTAATATTGAGGGATTAATAAATAGTATTCCTGATCCCGAGGAGCAGATTACCGTTTTTTCCGAATCTGTAAAAACCAGACAAAAATTTGCCCTTAATGAAGAAAATGGCCACCGTTCGGCCACTGTAGTAAATATGGGTATTATCGCCTTGAGATTGGGACGTACTTTGGAATTTGATCCGGTAAAACAAGAATTTATCAATGATGAAGAAGCCAATAGATTAATAGACCAACCAATGAGGTCCTCTTGGGCTTATTAACCAATTAATTAGAATTAATAAAATGAATACATTATATAAAAATATAGGTGTGCTAATGTTGTTTTTAGCTACCCTTACCATTAGCGCACAGGATAATAGAACCTTGGATACCAAGGTAGCCGATATTTTGATGCAGTTACCAACGGAAGACCTCGGGCATTCCGATCGTCTAATGCAGGAAATAATCGACTTAGGTGAGAATGGTATCCTCAAATTTACGGAGAAGCTTATGCCTCTTGGTAGCGGAGATGACACCAAAGCGAGATATGCCATACAGAGTGTGGCTATATTCAGTGGAGGGCAACAATCAAAAATCCATAACAGTGTTGTTGAAAGTGCCTTGCTGAAAGCCCTGGAGTCATCGTCTAACAAGGAGGTGAAAACCTTCTTAATGGATCGTCTGATTTATGTAGGAACAGAAGTAAGCGTTCCCGTATTAAGCGAGTACTTGTCCAACAACGATTTATTTAAACCTGCTTTGGCCGCTTTGACATCAATTGGGACTACCGATGCTGCCTTGGCCATTTTGGAAGCTACTGAGGTTGAGGATGTAAACAAACAAGCTGCATTTATAGAGGCTTTGGGAGCCCTGCAATTTGCACCGGCAGAAGAAGTACTGAAGGCTAGGGTAAATTCAACTTCAAAAATAGTTCAACAAAGAGCTTTAATGGCATTGGCAGAGATAGCAAGTCCAAGTTCTTATGAGGTACTTGAAAAAGCTGTCGGGAATTCTGCATATCAATTGGATGACACAAAAAGTATTATTTCTTTTATACACTACGGAAATAGATTGCAGAAAGAGGGCAATACATCCTTAAGTAATACCGTGGCCAACGCCTTGCTTAAAAATTGTAAGATGGACGGCCAGTTGCATTTTCGGTCTGCGGGAATTCATATATTAAGTGCCAATGAAGGAACCTCCTTTACCAAGACACTGCTAAAGGAATCCAAGAATAGTAATAAGAATTATGTGGGTGCCGTATTGGATGCTGCCAGTTCAAATCTTTCACCCAGTGAAGTTGCTCTTTGGGTTAAACAGTATAAGAAGTCATCCACGGAAATTAAGCCTCTTATTATTCGGATGCTCAGTAAAAGTGATGCCGATCTTGTTTTTGACAAGGTTATTTTGAATGCGGTGGTAGACAAGAATATTTCGGTTCGTGAGGCTGGAATAAAATCGTTGTCCTATCAGAATAAAAGCAAGGCATTTCCGGTGTTGTCCAAGAGTTTAAAATTGGCTACATCCCCCGAGGAATATAATGCTATCGAGGAAACCTTGTTGAGGTTGGTCGACGCCAAGGATAGTCAATTATTGGCTAGTCAACTTTCCAGTGTGAATGATCCGGCCAAGGAAGTATTGATCAATGTATTGGCGGCCAGAAACGCTACAGATCAATTTGATACATTAACCGGTGTTGTCGAAACTGGAAGTGAAAATGTTGTTGGTGCAGTATATAAGGCTCTGCCCTCTATTGCATCGGAAAAGGATTTTTCTGCGTTAATTAACCTTTTGGACAAGACAGAAAAGCCAGAAAATATAAAAAATGCCCAGATAGCCATATTGAACATTTTGAATGAAAGTAACGGTAAATATTCAGATGCTGTATTTAAAGAATATAATGGAGCGGCAGATAAGTCGAAATTGTTACCTGTATTGGCTTCTTTAAGTAGTAAGGAGGCATTGGAATTAGTTTCTCAAAGACTTTCTACAGGTAATGAAAGTGAGAAAATGATTGCTTTGGATGCTCTTGCAAGTTGGAAAAACAATGATGCTTTACCGTATCTATTTAAGACGGCCATAACTAGCACTGATGGAGCTATAAGAAAGAATGCTTTTGCTAACTATCTTTCCAAAATACGAAAATCGGATTACCCAGCTGATCAGAAGTTACTTTTGGTAAGGAAATTGATGCCTGAAGCCAAAACCATCACGGAAAAAAAGCAAGTGTTATCTGCAGCACGAAGTATAAAAACTTTTCTTTCCCTGATTTTTGTATCGGAATATTTAGATGACCAAGACTTGTTGACTACCGCTTCCAATGCAGCTATTGCCATTGCTTTGCCAACTCCTGGTGTACAGGATGGCCTAAGTGGCGAAGTGGTCAGGGATATTGTCTCTAGAAGTATAGACAACCTTACAGGTCCAGACAGTCAGTATATTAAAATTGATGTAAAGGAATTTCTGGATAAAATGCCCAATGAAAAAGGCTTTGAGACCATCTTTAATGGAAAGGACTTTGCAGGATGGGAAGGATTGGTACAAAACCCAATTGCCCGTTCCAAAATGTCCTCCAGAAAATTGGCAGCGGAACAGGCCAAGGCCAATGAGCAAATGATGAGGGATTGGTATATTGAAAATGGAGTTATCGGCTTTAAAGGGGAGGGATATAATAATATCTGTACCGTAAAGGATTATGGCGATTTTGAAATGATCGTGGATTGGAAGATTACCAATGGCGGCGATAGTGGTATTTATCTTAGAGGTACGCCCCAGGTTCAAATTTGGGATATCGCTAGAGTGGATGCGGGTGCGCAAGTTGGTTCAGGTGGCTTGTACAACAACCAGAAACATGAGAGCAAACCACTTCAGGTAGCGGACAACCCTATTGATGAGTGGAATACCTTTAGAATTAAAATGGTTGGTGAGCGAGTTACCGTACATTTAAATGGAGTCTTGGTAACGGACAATGTTGTTTTGGAAAACTATTGGGATCGCAAACAGGCCATTTTTGCCAAAGAAGCCATAGAATTACAGGCCCATGGGGAAGATCTTGGCTTTAGGAATATTTATGTGAGGGAGATTGGTTCTGGTGATGATCAATTGACAGAAGCCGAAAAGAAAGAAGGTTTTAAGTCTTTGTTGAACGGAAAGGATCTTGATCATTGGGTAGGAAATAAGACCGACTATGTTATGGAAAACAATGAGCTTCTGGTACGCCCTAAAAGAGGTGGGCACGGTGACTTGTTTACGGCGGAAGAATATTCCGATTTCATTTTCAGATTTGACTTTAAGTTAACACCAGGGGCCAATAATGGTTTGGGTATTCACGCTCCATTGGAAGGGGATGCTGCCTATGAAGGTAAGGAACTGCAGATTTTGGACGACACTGCCGAAATATATGCCAATCTAAAACCTTACCAATACCATGGTTCCGTATACGGAATTATTGCGGCAAAAAGAGGTGCCCTGAACCCAGTAGGGGAGTGGAATTCACAAGAGGTGGTCGTTAAAGGAAATCACGTTAAAATAACCTTGAATGGTACCGTAATAGTGGATGGAGATTGGAAAGAAGCCTCCAAGAACGGGACGGCAGACCATAAAGAACACCCAGGCCTGGAAAGGAATACGGGTCATATTGGTTTCTTGGGGCATGGTGCCGAATTGGCCTTTAGGAATATTAGAATAAAGGATTTGAGCAAATAATTTGATTGATTATTTATTTATATGCCGGGAGTTTTGGATAAGTGTTATCCTAAAGCTTCCGGCTTTTTTGTGGCAATAATCCAAGGTGAATGAATTTAATTAATCCGGATAAGGTCCTAAACCGGTTATCTAGCTCTGACTTTTGTAGCTGTAATACCTAAAAGCTCATTCGGAAACTAAAGTTGGGTGTAATGCCAAGGGATATCTGTTCGACCGTTTCAATTTCATTTTGGTCATCTATGCGGTAATAGGTGTTGAGGATATTTTTTTTGTTCAAAATATTCAACACGGAAGCGCCAACAGAAGATTTTATACCTGTGCCTATTTTAAAGTTATAGATAACGGAAGCATCTGCCCTCAGATAGGCGGGAAGTCTACTGCTGTTAGGGTCTTCGTAGTTAATTTTGTTGGGAAAAACATCGATTATTATAGAATTGTTTCCCTCTTGTGGCTTTGTGTAGGGTTTTCCCGTATGATAATTGGCGCCAAGTCCCATTCTGAAATTTTTATAGGTATATGTTCCAGCAAAAGTTAGGGTGTGTTTTATGTCCAGGTTATTGGGGAATTTGCTAGGTGTAATATTCTCAAAAGTATAATTGTTGGTATTATAGGCATAGCTGAACCAAGTGCTATAGGTAGCTGTTTTTTTGTTGATTAAAAATTCGATGCCGGAAACATCATACTTTCCTATTTCGCCACTAAATTGATTCTGATTTTGAAATCCCTGTGTAGCGGTACTTATGCCGTCAACCTTTTTGTAGAACCCTTCAATTCCCACGTAAAGTGTGTTTTTGTCGTAGTTAAGACCTAATGATATTTGCTTACTTTTTGTAATAGGCAGGATATCGTCGTCCGAAAGAATCCATCGCCTTTTTTCAATTCCCAGAAAATTCTGCTCCAAGTCGATTATTTGGTTGGTGGTCTGACTTTTGAATTCTCCCAACAATTCGGTCTTAAAACCATCGGCCAAGGCATAATTGATGTTTAGTCTAGGCTCAAGGATTATTTTCTCAAAAGTTTTAAAAGTTTTAAGATTTTTAATGTAGTTTAATCTAAGCCCTCCTCTGGCTATCAATTTTTTATTCTTGGACTCATAATCCAATTCCGAAAAAAGGGAATGGGTCAATATAACCCCTTTGATATTGCTTTTGTAAGTAGGTTGACTAACTTGAGTGAAATTGGTTATGCCTACTTCGTTCAATTGATATCCATTAAGCCAGTTAAGTCCATTTGCCAATTTGTAATTGGTGTTTAGCTTTACAGCCTTTTCCAAAACCTGGTTACTTTGAAAAAGTTGTTGGGATTCCGAAGGAATGTTTTGGGAGTCCAAGTTGTAACTGGTATAGTATAGGTTTAAATGAGTGCTCCATTTGGAATTCCATATACTTTCCAGACTACCTCCAAAGGAAAGGTTGGCTTGATCCAATAAACTTGTTGCGGTGCGATCCTCAGTTTTTTCAGTATACCTAAGGTGATTATTGGTGTTGATAAGGCTTATTCTCACTTTTTGATTTTCATTGATGTCATAAAGCAATTTGCCTGTAAAATCATAAAAGTAAAAATCCTCGTTCCTCACAATATTTTCATCATTGGAGGGGTTGTCATTGTCCTTAACTTCACTATCCTGAAAAACCTTATCAAAAAATCGATTGTAAGTTGGGGTGTTAATAAAATCTGTGGTAGAACGTCTGCCTGAAAATTGAACGGAAACTTTTTCTGAAAGGGGAAGATGTCCGTACACATCGCCACTTAATAAATTAAATCCCGCTCCTCCAATGAATGAATCTGTTATGTTGTTTCTAGTGCTGATGTTTATAACACTACTCACTCCATCACCATATTGAACGCTGGTACCGTTTTTTATAATGTTGACCTTTTCTATTAAATAGGGGTTAAAGGCGGATATCAAGCCAAAAAAATGTCCGGATTGGTACATTTTGATCCCATCCCAAAGCACCAAATTTTGGTCGTTTGTACCTCCCCTAACGTTAATGTCGGACACTGTTTCGTCTACACTCTTAATTCCTGGTAAAGCCTGAATGGTCTGAAGAACATCTGGTTCTATTAGACCAGGTAAAATTCCGAATTTATCCGTATTTAATTCTATGCTGGCATCGGGTTTCTTGGTTATACCTGTGGTTAGGAACTGGTAAACAACCACCTCTTCCAATTGTTGGTAGTTTGGTGATAATAAGATGGTCTTGCAAGGATTGTTTCCTGTTAGTTCTTCCGCTGTCAAATATTTGGTTTTAAACCCAAGGTGTTTAATCGCTATATTGGCGTTTCTAGGAACCTCCTTTAAATAAAACTTTCCTTCCAAATCTGTAATTTGTGATATGCTGTTGCCCAAAACTTCTACAGTGGCATTCATTATAGTGCTGTTCTCAAAATTGTCAACAACATTGGCGCAGATATCCACGAAGTTAGGTTTGGATATGGCAAAATACCGCTCATCCAATTTGGTAATGTTAAGCAGGGTATTCTTGCGTAGGTCCTCAATTATTTCAGGTAGCGAATTGCTATCGGGAACTGTAATCTGTATGGGTCGTAAGTCTTCATCTGCATAGGAGAACTTTATATTAAATTCTCTTTCCAGTTCCTCTATATAGCTTATTAGGTTTGTTTTTTGGGTAGAAGTTATCTGTGCTCTAGCGGGTGAAGCAACTAGACATATATAAAGACCAATAAGAAATACATAGTATTTATGGTGTTTCAGCATAGAATAGCACTTTATTCCCCTCTAATTTATATTTCATTTGAGAAGGAGTACTTATACTTTGCAACGCTAAATCTCTGTTGGTATTGCTAAAGGACCCGGTAAATAATTGTTCGGTGTCAATATTTTGGGTAACGACCTCTAAATTGAACTGCCTTTGAAATTCATCCAAAACATATTTCAATGGAATACTTTTGAAATTACTTTCGTCGCGGATCCAGGATGGTTCCTTAATATTAGGGATTTCCAAGGCATGTGCTTCGCCATTGATGACTACCAAGGAATTTCCTGCAGGAAGTTTAACCTCCTTTTTGTTGTAGATAACACTTACCAACCCCTCATAACAAGCAACTTCAAAGTAGTCTTTTCTGTTTTCTACATTGAACTGTGTACCTAATACGGTAACGGTTCCATTTTCTGTAGTGACGGTAAAACGTTTGCCTTTAGCAACTTTAAAAAAAGCTTCCCCGTTAAGGGCTATATTTCGTTTGTTATCCCAATTCTTTTTACTGTAGGAAATTTGGGAATCCGCATTTAATTGAACTTCCGAGGCATCGGGAAGTACTATTTCCGCCCTTTCCGCATATTGAGTGCTTACTTCTTCGTTCAAAGAACCGTAATATAAAAAGGTGGCCGTAAAAATCAAGGCTATGGCAGCAGCAATGCTCAAATACTTTTTAAAAGGATTTAGTTTAACTACTTTGATCTCTTTGGAAACTTTTTGCTTGTTTAGGTCTTCCCACGCTTTAGCCATGTCAAAATCCGGGCCAACCAAATTATCGGTGGCCTCACGTAATTTCACATACGAGGCGTATTCCTTGGACTCTTTAAATTTAACGACCTCCTCTTCGGAAAGTTCGTTGTTGAGCCATTTTGCCAAATAATTTTCTTGCATGGTTTCTAGCTTTATATAGGTATAACAATCAAAAAAGAAAATACCCTACTTTTAAATAAACATTTATTATTGGTATTGAGTTTTTAATATTGAGTATGGGGGACTGGTACTTCAGCATAAAATGAAAATTTTATGACCCTATTTAACATAAAACAATCCAGTTGCTCATTAACTCATTACTATCCCTTATATCCCTTCAATCTGTTCCCTGAGCGTTTTTAAGGCCAAATGCATCCTTTTTTCAATAGCTTTTACACTTACTCCTTCCATATCCGCGATTTCTGCATATTTCTTTCCATCAATCCTATTCAGTAAAAATGTAGTGCGCTGGTTTTCTGGTAAGGCCTGCAGCGCACGTTCCAATTTTTCTTTATATTCTTGTTCCTCCATGATAAAGTCAGGTGATTCATTCACCACGGCATTGGTTTCCGGTGCGTACTTTAATCTAACTTTTTCTGCCTTTATTACGTTTAAATATAAGTTGTTCGCAATGGTATATACGTAAGATTTTGCCTTGTCCGGAGCAACCTTGGAACAGTTCTCCCATAATTTTATAAAGGCCTCCTGTACAACGTCATACGCTTTCTCCTCATTGCCGAACTTATAATATATATAATTAAAAACCGTTTTGGAATGGGTGCTGAAGATGGAAGCGTAAACTTTATCCTCGCATACATGTTCTTCTTTGATAGCTTTCAATCCTTCTTATTTTTATTTTTTTTCAAAGATATTTTAAAAAAAATGAAATATCGGGTAGGGTATTTTAAAAGTGGGTTGTTTTAGATATATACGAACAAATAAAAACCAAATCGTTATGAAAAAGTTTATGTCATATTTAATGTACGGGAGCCTACTGCTGGTGGCATTAAATTTCACCTCTTGTCAAGAAGAGTTTGAAGAATTACCTGGAGAGGATAACCAGGAAGCTATTTTAGCCAGTTCAAGTACTGGAATATTAATACAAAGAACTTCTTCCAAAGATGGTTCATATGATAATATAGTTGATGGTGCCAGTTGTTTTGCAATCAACTTTCCTTATGTGGTAACTGTGAATGGCTTAGATGTCCATATCGATGCTGTTGAAGATTTAAAGTTGATAAAGCAAATTTTTAATGAAGTAGAGGTAGATGATGATATCTTGGAAATTATTTTCCCTATACAGATAACTTTATCGGATTATACCGAAATAACTATAAATAGCAAGGAACAACTACGTGAGAGGGTAGAGGAATGTATTGAAGGTGGTGATGACGATGACATAGAATGTATAGATTTTGTGTATCCTATCGTAGTGTATTCCTTTGATATTAATCTACAGCAAACCGGTAATGTAACCGTGGAAAATGATATGCAATTAAGACGCTATTTTGCGGAGCGTGGAGATGATGATCTTCTGAGTTTTGATTTCCCAATTACCTTGGAGTTATATGACGATACCAAGGTGAGTGTAAGTAATAATGCTGAATTGGCCAATGCTATTGAAACAGCCAAAAGTGAATGTGATGAGGATGATGATGACGATTATGATGATGACTTTACCCAAGAGCGTTTGGAAGAATATCTTGTTGCCTGCCCATGGTTGGTGAATGAAGTAATAAGGGCTAATGTAGACAACACAGGTCAGTATTTTGACTACGTAATGAATTTTACCGAAGACGGAAGTGTGGTAATGAAAGATAGGGTCGGTAACAGTTTAATGGGAACTTGGAGCACCAGAATTGGTGAGAACAGGGTGTTGTTGAAGTTGGAGTTTGAGGCTTTGGCCGATTTTGATCTGGAGTGGTTTGTTTATGATCTGGAAGATGGTAAAATTAAATTGTATGCCGGTGAAGGAGAGAAGATCATTATGAAAAAGGCATGTGATATCGTAGACAATACACCAGATACCTTGAGGGAAATTTTGAAAGAATGTAGCTGGGTCATTAAAAAGGTGAAGCTGAACAACGAGGATGTTGATAGACTTTTAGGATATGAGTTTAGTTTTCATGCTGAAGGAGTGGTAACTTTAAGTAACGAGTCCAATATTTCCGAAGGAACATGGGCTATCACTACCAATGCCCAAGGACGTTTGGTAATGGCCATTACCATGGGAGACGAGCCAGGGGTAAGCTTTGAATGGTTGTTGTCCGATCTAAGGGACAAACGCTTAGGGTTTAGTATTGAGGATTCCAATTATGAACTTATTTTGGAAAGGGTTTGTGATGATAATTCCGATGATGACGATGTTGCCGAAATAAGAAATATTATGATGGGTGGTGAATGGGTGATTGCAAAATATACGGAGGGCGTTAATGATGAAACCCAGAATTATGCTGCATTTACCTTTGCTTTTCAAGCAGAACTTGCCGTTCATGTTACCACAGGAGAAACTGGACCTACCTTCCCAGGACTATGGAGAATAATCAGGGATAGCGAGGGGGAATTGAAATGTTATCTTAATTTTGGTTTGGCCACTGCTATGCAGGTCTTAATGGACGACTGGGAAATTGTTTCCATAACCAATGAACGTATAGAGTTAAAGATGATTAATGAGAACAGCATAGAGGTTCTCGTTTTCGAAAAGAAATAAAAATTTTGCCCCAATTTTTGGAAAAGGGTGGCTTCTTTAAGAGGCTGCCCTTTTTTTGCGTTTATATTTTTCATCTCCGGCTTCAGACTTACGGCAGTTATTCTTAAATTTGCCCTTTCTTGATAATTCAGTAAGACTATGTTCGACAATTTAAGTGAAAAGTTAGATAAGGCGTTACATGTTCTAAAAGGGCATGGACAAATTACGGAGATTAATGTTGCGGAAACCTTAAAGGAAGTGCGTAGGGCACTTTTGGATGCGGATGTCAACTTTAAGATAGCCAAGGAATTTACCAACAAGGTCAAGGAAAAGGCGTTGGGACAAGATGTATTGACCTCCCTACAACCTGGCCAGTTAATGGTGAAGTTGGTAAAGGATGAGCTTACAGAACTTATGGGCGGTGATGCAGAGGGCATCGATCTGTCAGGAACACCTTCAGTAATCCTAATGTCCGGTTTACAAGGTTCGGGTAAAACGACCTTTTCCGGGAAATTGGCCAATTATCTTCTTACCAAAAAGAATAAGAAACCGTTGTTGGTAGCCTGTGATGTTTATAGACCAGCGGCTATTGATCAACTTCATGTGGTTGGTGAGCAGATTGGAGTAGAAGTTTTTTCCGATAGGGGCAACAATGATCCAGTAGCCATATCCAAGGCAGGTATTGCCCATGCAATGGCCAATGGTTTTAATGTGGTTATTATAGATACAGCGGGTCGTTTGGCGGTGGATGAGCAAATGATGAATGAAATTGCCAACATTCATAAAGCCATACAACCTCAGGAAACTCTATTTGTGGTCGACTCCATGACTGGTCAGGATGCGGTTAATACGGCCAAAGCGTTTAACGATGTACTTAATTTTGATGGTGTTATACTAACAAAATTGGATGGGGATACCCGTGGTGGAGCCGCAATTTCCATTAAATCGGTTGTTAATAAACCCATTAAGTTTATTGGTACCGGAGAAAAGATGGATGCCATAGATGTCTTCTATCCTTCCCGTATGGCCGAGAGAATCCTCGGAATGGGTGATGTTGTGTCTTTGGTGGAAAGGGCCCAAGAGCAGTTTGACGAAGAGGAAGCTAGAAAAATTCAAAAGAAAATAGCCAAGAACAAATTTGGTTTCGATGATTTTTTAAGCCAGATCCAGCAGATAAAAAAGATGGGTAGTCTTAAAGATCTTATGGGAATGATCCCAGGTGCAGGAAAGGCGTTAAAGGGATTGGATATAGATGATGATGCCTTTAAACACATAGAGGCCATTATACATTCCATGACCCCGGACGAGCGTTCTACGCCTGCGAAATTAAATGCGAGTCGTAAAAAGCGAATAGCCAAAGGTAGCGGTACCAGCATTCAGGAGATAAATCAATTGTTGAAGCAATTTGATCAAATGAGCAAGATGATGAAAATGATGCAAGGCGGTGGGGGCAAAAAAATGATGCAAATGATGGGTGCCATGAAGGGGATGAAGTAATATTGGGCAAGGGTCTAGGTTCCCGGTGTAAAAGAGATGTCCAAATGGCAAAGATTGAAAGGCTTGAATATTTGGAAATAGGAAGATTATTACAATACATGATTAACAACCCGGGCAAGTTTGGTGTGTATGGACTGCTAACTGCCACTGGGAACTGAATACTAAAAAATGGAATTACTAGACGGTAAAAAAGTATCGAATCAAATTAAGGAGGAAATAGCTGCCGAAGTAGCTAAAATGAGGGAGCGTGGTGAAAAGGTACCACATTTGGCAGCGGTAATAGTAGGGAACGATGGTGCCAGTCTTACCTATGTTGGCAGTAAGGTAAGGTCCTGTGAGAAAGTGGGGTTCGAATCTACTTTGGTGCAGCTGCCCAGCACAACCTCCGAACAGGAGTTGTTGAGCAAAATCGAAGAACTTAACCAGAATGAGGATATAGACGGATTTATAGTTCAGTTGCCTTTGCCGGAGCAGATCAATACCCAGCGCGTTTTGTTGGCAGTAGATCCGGATAAGGATGTGGACGGATTTCATCCAACCAATTTTGGAAAGATGGCCTTGGATATGAGTACTTTTATTCCGGCAACTCCTTTTGGAATTCTGGAACTTTTGGAAAGATATAAGGTTGAGACCAAGGGGAAACATACCGTCGTTATTGGCCGAAGCCATATTGTGGGTAGGCCTATGAGTATACTTATGGGAAGAAAAGGCTGGCCGGGAAACTCCACGGTAACCTTGACGCATAGCCATACCAAGAACATTACACAAATAATTTCACAGGCAGACATTGTTATTTCTGCGTTGGGAGTGCCCAACTTTTTAAAGGCCGAAATGGTTAAGGACGATGCAGTAATCATCGATGTGGGTATTACGCGTGTCCCGGATGACACCAAAGAAAGAGGATATTATATCACTGGTGATGTAGATTTTGAGAACGTAAGCAAGAAGGCCTCCTTTATTACTCCGGTTCCTGGAGGTGTGGGGCCAATGACAATTGCGATGTTGTTAAAAAACACTTTATTGGCAAGGGAAAGGCATAGAAGCCTAAAATAATACTGGAAGACCGCAAAACCTTTAATTTGCGGTTTTTTTTTGTTTTAGTAATGTACTTGAAATATTTCTTAAGATAAAGGTTTGAATATTTACTCGTCCGGATGAAGTGGAATGGTGGGACTAACTAAAGTAATTGAATGTTTTTTTTTAATTAAAAACCGTATATTTCCATAATGCTAGAATCCCATATGCAGAATTCTAAAAACCTTAGCCTTGAACCGTTTTTTAATCTTTCCATGGATCTGCTATGTATAGCTGGATTTGATGGTTATTTTAAAAAAGTGAATCCAGCCTTGATCCAGCTTCTTGGTTATTCGGAGGAGGAGTTATTTTCTAGAAAAATCAGAGAGTTTATTTATGAGGAGGACAGGGATCTAACGGCCAGATATAGGGATAATTTGACGAATAATGTTCCTCTAGTCAATTATGAAAATAGATATGTCTGCAAATCTGGAGAGATAATATGGTTGCATTGGACTTCGATTCCATTGGAGGATGAAAATTTAATATATGCCATTGCCAAAAATATTACCCACAAAAAGAAATTGGAGAAAGAGCGCATAGACCATCTTGTAAAACTTGTAAATAAAAACCAAGAATTAAAACAACTTAATTATACCACTTCGCACGATTTAAGGTCGCCGGTAAACAATCTATTATCCATATTTGGATTTCTGGATTTTAGTAAAATTGACGATACCGATGTTTTGGAAACCTTGGATTACATGAAAATGGCTACGGAGGGACTCAACAAATCCCTTAACAAGTATGTGGATCTGTTGAGCAAGAAAGATACCGCGAAGTTAGATCTAGAGGAGGTAGATTTTAAGTTGGCCCTCAAACAGGTTAAATTATCCATCAGTTCCTTATTGAATAATGCCAATGTTACCTTTAATGTCGATTTTTCTGCTTTAAAAGGTGTCCAGTACAACATAAATTTTATGGAAAGTATTTTCCTAAATCTATTGACCAATTCCATAAAATACGCCAGACCGGATGTTGCTCCGGTGATTTCTATAACATCACGGGTTGAAGAGGGTAGGAAACAGCTGATTTATACGGATAATGGTCTTGGTTTTGACATGGAAAAGTTTGGGGATAAAATTTTTGGGTTAAATCAAAAGTTTCATCATAATGGGGATAGTAAAGGGGTTGGACTCTATCTAGTCTATAATCATATTACTAGCCTAGGGGGTACTATTGCCATAGAAAGTGAAGTTAATAAGGGAGTTACCTTTACTATAACCTTTAAATAATCCTATCCTTAACTATGTAGGGATCAAATCTAATAATCAGATAATAAAGTAAGGAAAACGAAAAGAAAAGGTCGATTTAGAGCATGATAATCTCCAAATCGACCTTTTTTATGCCCTATTCCATCGGTTCAAGAATTGTTACAGAGGTCTGTGTTTCCTCCGTTGGTGTAAGCACATCAATTTTTTCGTCATCTTCATCATTGGTACAACTGTTTAAGGCAATGATGCAAAAGAGGAATGTTGCTAAGTAGCTTATTTTTTTCATGAGTTCAGAGTTTAGTGGATATATCCAAATTCAATTTGTTTTATAACGTTTTAATTTCAAATTTGTTTTATGGTATTTAATGATTCATTGGGACAGGAATGACATGAATAATTCCTATAAACCCCATCGATTTATAAATCGATGGGGTTTATAGTTGTTTTTAATTTTTAATTGATTAATTTTTGGGTTATTAAAGTGGCAAAATTGCATGAAAAAAATCCTTAGATACACTTTGGCCATTGTGCTATTCCTTTATTTCTTAACAACCCTTGTCGTTTCTCCTATTTTGGACGGGCAGATGAACCTTGTGGAATACAACGGCCCAAGAGAACTCGGGACCGAAGCAAAGAAACTGTACAATTCTCTTAATTTTATTGCCGATCTGCACTGTGATGCCCTTCTGTGGAATCGTGACCTGACCAAACGACTGGATTATGCCCATTTGGATTTTCCGAGAATGCAGGACGCTAAAATGAGTTTACAGGCATTTACCATAGTTACCAAATCTCCTAAAGGACAGAATTTCAACCAAAATAGCGCAGATGCGTTCGATAAAATTACAATGTTGAATTTTGTGCAGGGTCGGTTGCCGGACAAATGGTTTAGTCTTTACAAGCGAGCTGTTTATCAGGCAAGAGCATTACATGACTATCCAAAAAAGTACGACGGTAAGTTTATATTGGTAAAATCGGCCCAAGATTTGAAACATTTGATAGATTTAAAGAAAGTAGATCCTATGGTTATTGGCGGTTTTTTGGGTGTTGAAGGAGCGCATTGCCTGGAAGGGGAATTGGATAATCTACAAAATCTTTACTACGAAGGGGTCAGGATGATGGCTCCTACCCACTTTTTTGACAATGAACTTGGTGGTTCTGCCCACGGCATGTCAGGGGAGGGGCTTACCGATTTTGGCAGGGAGGTAATTAATAAGATGGATCAATTGGGAATAATAATCGATGTGGCACATGTGTCGCAAAAAATGATCGATGATATTTTGGATCTAACTATAAGACCTGTTTTGGTGTCCCATACAGGTGTAAAGGGAACCAAGGATAGTCCCAGAAATATATCGGATCACCATATAAAGAGAATAGCTGCCTCAGGGGGGCTAATAGGTATAGGGTTTTTTAAGGGAGCCATAAAAGGGGAAATTAAACATATTGCGGAGGCTATGAAATATGTACGGGATTTGGTGGGTGTTGACCATGTGGCGCTAGGTTCCGATTTTGACGGTGCGGCAACCACGCCAATAGATGTAACCGGCCTGCCTTTTTTGGTTCAGGAATTAATGAACCAAGGGTTTTCGGAAAATGAGATCAGAGCCATTATGGGCGAGAATGTTAAGCGATTTCTGCTGGAGCAATTGCCATAGAATAGGGCTAATTATAATAAAATCCACATTAAAAGATGCAATTTCGGCCACTACAACTTTGTCTTTTGAATCTTTTATATATCTTCGGTTATTGGGAAAATTATAAATAATATGCACCATGATACATCCTACCTCGGGGGAGTGCAAAAAATAAATTAAGAAATGATAATAGAGCCTAGAACACGCGGATTTATTTGCCTGACTTCACATCCTAAAGGGTGCGAACAAAATGTTATAGATCAAATTGAATATGTTAAGTCCAAAGGGACCATAGATGGAGCAAAAAAAGTTTTAGTAATAGGGGCCTCAACAGGTTTTGGATTGGCCTCAAGGATTACAAGTGCCTTTGGTTCCGGGGCCTCTACCATAGGAGTATTTTTTGAAAAACCACCTTCAGAAGGACGTCCGGCTTCACCAGGATGGTACAATAGTGCAGCCTTTGAAAAAGAGGCAAATAAGGCAGGTCTTTACGCAAAAAGCATTAACGGGGACGCCTTTTCCAATGAAATTAAAAAACAAACCCTAGATCTGATCAAAGCTGATTTAGGTCAAATAGATATGGTTATCTATAGTTTGGCTTCTCCGGTAAGGACACATCCAGATACTGGAGTAAAATATAAATCGGTTTTAAAACCAATCGGTGGCAAATTTCAAAATAAAACGGTCGACTTTCATACAGGAGTTGTATCGGAGGTGTCCATTGAACCTGCTCAAGGGGAGGATATAGAGAATACGGTAGCGGTTATGGGAGGTGAAGATTGGAAAATGTGGATCGATGCCTTAAAAAAGGAAGGATTGCTTTCTGAAGGATTTACAACCATAGCCTACTCTTATATAGGGCCATCACTTACCGAAGCTGTGTATAGAAAAGGAACCATTGGTCGTGCCAAGGATCATTTGGAATCTACTGCTTTTGCCATAACCGACAGTTTAAAACCATTAAATGGCAATGCTTATGTATCCGTGAACAAGGCATTGGTTACCCAAGCTAGTTCTGCCATTCCGGTTATTCCATTATATATCTCCCTATTGTACAAAGTAATGAAGGAGGAGGGAATACATGAAGGATGTATTGAGCAGATTCAACGCTTGTTCCAAGATCGTTTGTATGCAGCTAATATGCCCACAGATGATCAAGGGAGAATACGTATAGATGATTGGGAAATGAGAGAAGATGTACAGGCCAAGGTAGCTGAACTTTGGAAGGTGGCTACTACAGAATCCTTACCGAAGATCGGGGATCTTAAAGGTTATGAAAAAGATTTCTTCAATTTGTTTGGGTTTATGGTAGACGGAGTGGATTATGATATGGACGTGAACGAAATGGTCGAAATTCCAGGGCTTCAATAAATAGGATGCTTTCAATACCACCTCGATTTATTCCTATAGGATTTAAGAAAACCATAATAAAATGAAAAAGAACGTACTATTGCTATGGGCACTCATTTGTGCATTGCCAATTGCAGGACAGAGTGGAAAAGTATTCGACGCACTTACCATGAAGAGTGAAATTCTCAAAAGTGATAGGAAATTTGCTGTGTATTTACCGCCGGACTACGAAACTTCCAATAGGAGCTACCCAGTGCTTTATTTACTACATGGTGCTGGTGATGATCAAACGGGTTGGGTGCAATTTGGAGAGGTGTTGCGTATTACCGACAACGCTATTAGAGAGGGAAAAGCTACTCCTATGATCATTATTATGCCGGATGCCAATACCGGAACTAGGGGGTATTTCAATTCCATTAAAAGGGATTGGCGTTATGAAGATTTCTTTTTTGAGGAATTAATGCCATATGTCGAGAAGAAGTATCGCATTAAGGGGGAGAAGCGCTTTAGGGCAATTGCCGGTCTTTCAATGGGAGGCGGTGGTTCGTTCATGTATGCCTTGCGCCATCCTGAATTGTTTTCGTCTGCTTGTCCGTTGAGTGCCTATATCGGTGCTCTAAGTTTGGACGATTTTAAACAACGGCTAAAAAGTAATAACGAGAATTATGAAGATAGCGTTGTTAGCACATATCACGAAAAACACAACGCACTGTCCTTGATTCAAACTTCATCGGTAGAGGACATGAAATCTGTTAGATGGTTTATAGATTGTGGTGATGACGATTTTCTTTATGAAGGGAATAGTTTGGTGCACATTGCAATGAAAAAGAAAGATGTACCGCATGAATATAGGGTAAGGGAAGGTCGCCATAGTTGGACCTACTGGAGGGAGTCCCTTCCCGTGGTTTTGGAGTTTGTCTCCGATGCCTTCCATCAGTATTGAGCAATAAATAACGTGAATTCAATTGATTTTTAATTGTTAATGAGTTGTTTAGTGTAATGTTGTCCGGTCCAGCCTGCCTTGCCGCCAGGCAGGCGCAGTCGAGACCTCATTTTAAAGCTGTAATTGTCAATAACCTCTCGACTGCGCTCGAGGAGACAGAAACATTAGCTTTAATCAATTGGTATTTAGTTGTTTGCGTTTAATTTTAGATCGAACTCACCTTAACTAGTATCCAGGATTTCTGGGAGCAAGAAAGTAAAGAAGAAATATGATTTTTAGAAAATTTGGTAAGACCCATTGGGAGGTAAGTGAAATAGGATATGGAATGTGGGGCATGGGCGGATGGACAGAGTCCGACGATTTATTGTCTGCCAAATCGTTAGATCTGGCCGTGGAAAACGGTGTTAATTTTTTTGATACTGCATGGGCTTACGGGCATGGACACAGTGAAAAATTATTGGGTGATCTATTGCGCAGGTATCCCGATAAAAAGCTTTTTACTGCCAGCAAGATTCCAGCGAAAAATTTTAAATGGCCGGCAAAACCGGAATATAGTTTGGAGGAATCCTATCCTACTTCCCATATTCTAGAGTATACGGAAAAGACCCTTAAGAATTTAGGGGCGGACCAAATAGATTTGATGCAATTCCATACTTGGGACGACAGTTGGTCCGATCGAGAGGAATGGCAAAGAGCGGTGGAAGATTTAAAAACGTCCGGAAAGGTTGTTGCCATGGGTATCAGTGTAAACCGTTGGGAGCCAGAAAATGGGATTATGGCTCTTAAGACCGGAATGTTCGATGCAGTGCAGGTGATTTACAATATTTTTGACCAAGCTCCCGAGGACATTCTTTTTCCCTTATGTGAAGAGTTAAATATCGCTGTTATTGCAAGGGTTCCTTTTGATGAAGGTACCTTGACCGGTAATATTACCAAGGAGACTACTTTCCCTGAAGGGGATTGGAGGGGGACGTATTTTGTTCCCGAGAATTTAATTGCGAGTGCAGAAAGGGCAGACCTGCTGAGGCCATTGGTTCCGGAAGGAATGACCATGGCAGAAATGGCTTTGCGCTTTATTACAATGAACAAAACGGTAAGTACCATTATCCCTGGAATGCGCAAGGAAAAAAATGTTCTAATGAATACGGCATTGAGTGATGGTAAAGGCTTGTCCAAAGAGTTATATCAGGAATTGAAAGGCCACAGATGGGATAGGAAGCCCACTTCATGGTCGCAGTAATAAAAGAATAAATATATGACAACCAGAAAAGATTTTTTAGTTCAGTCGGGAATGTTGGCAGCGGGGGTGGTATTGTTGCCATCGTTTACTTTGCCTTATAAGAATCCGAAAAAGAATTTAGGGGTTCAGTTGTACACCTTTCGCAAA
Source organism: Arenibacter sp. F26102 (assembly GCF_023015865.1). Classification (GTDB taxonomy): domain Bacteria; phylum Bacteroidota; class Bacteroidia; order Flavobacteriales; family Flavobacteriaceae; genus Arenibacter. The sequence continues at coordinate 227,442 of NZ_JALKBC010000002.1, forward strand.
GAAATGACCGAAGATGCTGTTGGAACTTTAAAGAAAATAGCGGGACTGGGAATTAAGCAAATTGAATCGGCTAGAAGCCCAAAAGGACTTTATTACGGTCTAAAGCCCAAAGAAATGAAAGATGTTTGCAGCGATTTTGGCATGACCCTTAGGAGTGGTCACGTTGCCTTGGACGAACATTGGCAAAACACCATGGATCAAGCCGCTGAATCAGGTCAGGAATATTTAATTTGTTCTTCCATGCCCACTGAGGGGCAAACCGCGGATAATTACAAGTCGGTTGCAGAGGCCTTTAATAAGGCCGGGGAAGAATGTAAGGCTAGAAATATAAAATTTGGATACCACAACCACGAATATGAATTTGAATCCGAAAATGGGGAGGTATTCTACGATATTTTATTGAACAATACACAACCGGACCTTGTACATATGGAACTTGATCTGGGATGGGTAGTCGTGGCAGGAAAAGATCCCTTGGACTATTTTAAACGCTATAAGGGAAGATTTCCTTTATGGCATTTAAAGGATATGGATATGGTAAAAAAGGAAAGCACCGAGTTTGGAAAAGGAGGGTTGAATATTGCCCAAATGCTGGAGTATAAAAAGGAGTCTGGATTAAAATATATTTTTATAGAGCAAGAGGAGTACGCTAGTACGCCATTTGAGAGTATGGCGCATAATATGAAGTTTATGAAAAATCTATAGCTTTATAAGCTTCTCTTTGTTCGATAAATAACGGAATAAAATGTTATGGACTGTGGGATGGTTATTTGGCAAATAACTGTCCCATATCTTTAAAGGCTTTGAATTCCAGTGCATTTCCGGCCGGATCCAAAAAGAACATGGTGGCCTGTTCACCAATCTCTCCCTTAAATCGGATATAGGGCTCTATAACAAAGTTGACCCCTTTGCCAATAAGTTCCTCAGAAAAGGATTTAAAGGTATCCCACGGTAGTACTACTCCGTAATGTGGTACGGGTACATTTTTGCCATCTACTGGATTAACGTGTAATTCTTCGTCTTTGGCTTTTGGTTTGTAATGTATTACCAATTGGTGGCCAAATAGATTAAAATCTACCCAATGGTCACTGCTTCTTCCTTCTTCGCAATTTAATATCTCCCTGTAAAAGGCACGGCATTCTACTAGATTATGTACCGGTATGGCAATATGAAAGGGTGTTATTTCTGACATAGATCAAAGTATTTCGTTTTCAGAGACGGACCTAAGTCCCATTGCCTAAAAATAAGCAATATTAAAGAAGTAAACATCCCTTGACCTGGAAATGGCCCAAAATTTTAAGTCTTTAAAAAATCTACTATCTGTAAGTTGAGGTCTTCTTGTTGTAAGGAATGGCCAAGCCCCTGGGTTTTTATCAGTCTGCTGTTTTTCCAGTTTTTGTGCAGCCGTTCCGAAGCGCTAAAGGGAGTTATGGAATCCCATTCATCATGTATGATCAATCCTTTTTGGGTGATAGATTTTGCAAACTTGGGCGTGGAAATATCGTTAATTCGAAAATTGTGATGCTCGTAAAGATGTTGGTCTAAACCCTTTAGAACCTTATTGTTGAATTTAAGCAGATTCTGGTAATGGGCCATTAATTCGGACAGTTCTGCTGGGGCCCCGAGGGTCACTATTTTTTCGATGGAAGTATTTGGATTTTGATATTGATGGTGGAGTGTGGCAAGCCCGCCCATAGAATGCCCAATTATATATTTGGGTTGGTACATGTCTATAAGATGGCGGGCACTTTCGGCATAGGTGACAACATTCAAGTTTTTCCCTTCGGAATATCCATGGCCTGGAGCATCGAAGGCAATGATATTAAATTCCCTTTGCTGTAATTTTTCAATGAGATTCCTCCACCTAAAGGCATTGCTTTCCCATCCGTGTAACAACAGGACGGTTTCCTGTGTCCCGGGCCATTGATAGGTCTGTAGGCTAGTACTGTTTGCCAATATCCTTTCGCCTAGGAACTTTTGTAGATATTCCTCCTGTTCCGGTAAAACCCTACCTTTTCTTGGGGTACTAAAAAGTTTAAAGGCCTTTTGGCCCACTTCCTTTTCAGAGAATAGGGCTATGGAATTAAAGTAGGCACCATAAGATAGTGCTAGAATATGGTATAATAATTTTTGCACAAGATAGTTTTAGCTAGTCCCAGCCCACCATCATGTATTTTATTTTGGCATTATCAGGAATCTGAACAGCTTCAATATTGGCGCTGGCTCCATATTGTAAATTGCTCGGAAGTTCTGTTTTTGCAATAGTAAAATAGGCGTCGGAGTCTTTTAGGAATATAACTATATTATTAAGGGCTGAAGTTATTTTTTTAATGGTGTGCTTTTCTTCAATATCCTTAAATGTACTGTTGAGTCCAACTCCTTTTTCGGTAACATACCTAGGGTCATAAATACGTATGATCCCAATTTTTGGAATACTATCTGTATTCGGAGTAAGGGTCAGCAATTGTTTGCCTCCTTTTTCATAGATATTGATTTTTTTTACAGCTGCCCCAATTCTGGTCATAGTGGTATCCCTAACTATGGAATCAGCGGCAAATATGGTTTCAAGTTCTTCAATGGTGTTGGATTTTTGCAATTTGCCTACTTGGTCTTTGGCAATGACAAAATCTGTATTGGTGTTACATTGAATAAATAGTAGTGACGTTAATGCCACGGTAAAAATCGATTTTCTTATCATCTGTTGTAGAAAGGAATACTTTATTAATTAGTTCTTGTTTATTTATAATATATATCTGGAATAGATCAGCGCATCATCTTTTTTAGCACCCCTAAAACTCCCCTTATAAAAGTAGCACTGGTCAATACTTTTATCACCGGATTTTGGCGAGTACTTGCTCTTCTGGTCGTTGATCTTTTGGATCTACTGCTCGAGGTAGATTTTTCTTCTTCTGCTAGTTTTTCTGCCCGTTCGATCTTTACGTTAAGTAGCTCATAGGCACTTTCCCGGTCTATGGTTTCGTTGTATTTTCCAACCAATTTAGATCTGTCAATTACCTCTTTAAGCTCACTATTGGTAAGAATATCCATACGGCTCATTGGAGCCCTAAGCATTGTAGCTGCCAAAGGTGTTGGTCTTCCCTTTTCATCAAGGGCGGAGATTAGGGCCTCTCCAATTCCTAGGGAGGTTAAGACTTCCTTGGTGTCATAATATTCTGAAATAGGGTAATTTTCGGCGGTAAGCTTTATGGCTTTTCTATCTTTTGCCGTAAATGCCCGTAAGGCATGCTGCACCTTTAACCCCAATTGGGATAGAACGGCATCAGGAACATCGGTCGGGTTTTGAGTCACAAAATACACCCCTATACCTTTAGATCGTATTAATTTTACAATGTTCTCTATTTGATTTAGAAGGGCTTTTGACGCCTCGTTGAAAATGAGGTGTGCCTCATCTATAAAAAGGACCAATTCCGGTCTTCCGGTATCACCTTGCTCAGGGAAGGTATCGTAAATTTCTGCCAATAGACTCAACATAAAAGTTGAGAATAATTTAGGTCTGTCCTGTATATCAGTTAAGCGAAGTATGTTGATATAACCCCTGCCATTTTCGTCAATACGGGTAAGGTCCTCTACATCAAAAGATTTTTCACCAAAGAACAATTCGGCTCCTTGCTGTTCCAGTTCTATTATTTTTCTTAGAATAGTTCCTGTAGAACTGGTAGAGATACGGCCATAGGCATCGGAGAATTCCTTTTTGCCCTCTCCGGTAGCATATTGTAGTACTTTTTTAAAGTCTTTTAGGTCTAGCAGCGGAAGCTTATTGTCATCACAATATTTAAAAACTACGGCTACAATACCCTCTTGTGTAACTGAAAGATCTAAAATTCGGCTTAAGAGAACTGGTCCAAATTCTGAAACTGTGGCACGTAATTTTACACCATCCTGCTCGGAGAGGGAGAGTATTTCTACAGGAAAAGCCGAAGGTGCAAAAGGCAGACCAATTTTTGCGTGACGTTCATCAATTTTTGGGTGCCCAGGACTGGGTTGTGCCAGGCCACTTAAATCCCCTTTAAGATCCATTAGCAATACCGGAATTCCTTTATCCGATAAATTTTCTGCTATTATCTGTAATGTTTTTGTCTTTCCGGTACCGGTTGCCCCAGCAATGAGACCATGGCGGTTAAGGGTCTTTAACGGGATTTTTACATGTGCATTGGTTATGGTCTCCCCATTTAGCATGGCCGCTCCCATAGTAATAAAGTCCCCTTTTGTGGTATATCCTTCCTCTATATGAGCAAAGAATTTGTCTTTGATGTCCATTGGGCTAATTTTTGATAAAAATAGGCTAATTTTAGTCAAAAGAAAAGTTGTGGATTTTGAAGTTATCCCTATAACTTCAAAATGTAGGGTGCATAATAAAGATTCTGGGTAAGAAACAATTGTAACAGGTTTGTTGATATTCCACGAAAATTTCTTTGTCGTAATTTCTATGACGTTTATTTGATATTTTATTGAATTTGGTATATTATTCCTATTTTAAACGTATTTTCAAACGCCCAAATTAAATAGAAACTGAATGACCATAGATTTAAGAAGAATCTGTATTTTTTTTATCGTCTTATGTCTTTTTATACCAAATTCATGGTCTCAAAAAGCTGTTCCAAAATTAAATTTCGTCAATATAAAGGAAGGAATCTCCAAAGTAGGGGTTTATTCCATTTTACAGGACGATTATGGCTTTATTTGGATCGGGACCAATGGGTCGGGATTGTACCGCTATGATGGCATAGATTATAATTCATACAAGCACATTATTAATGATTCCACTTCTATCAGCAGTAGCCAGATTAATTGTTCATATTTAGACAGTAGGAATAGATTATGGGTGGGTACAGAAGTTGGCCTAAACCTTTACGATCGGGAAAAGGACCAGTTTAAGAGGATTCCGGTAGTATCTACCAATGTGCACGACGGCCCTATAATGCCCATAAGTGCATTAAAGGAGGATAATGATGGTAATCTGCTTATAGGCTCTTTCCGCTTTGGAATGTTTAAAATGAATCTCGATAATTTTGAGGTGGAGAAAGTAACCGTCAACGAAGCGGATGATTCAGATCTCTTGGTGGTAAGGGCTATTCAGACGGATTCCCGTGGGAAAATTTATGCTGGGACCAATATGGGCCTATATGTAATGGATGATAAATCTGGGGTTCTTAAACGTTTTGGTATTTGGAACAAAGGGGAGTTGAAATCCATTGAGGTCTCTATAAGATCCTTGCTTATTGATGATGCCAATAATATTTGGGTAGGGACTTTCTACGATGGCTTGTATAAAGTGAAAATAGGGAATTCTAATGTTGACGAACCTGCGGTTATAGAGAAGTACGCTTTTTCCACCCATCCCTTTTTTACTTTAATGACGCTCCCCGATGGTACGCTGATGTGCGGGACGGAAAACGATGGGTTGTTTCATATAAATGATAGTGGGGTTGTATTGAATCATTATTTAACCAACAAAAAAGATGAAAAAAGCCTCTTGTCCAATTCTATATGGACCTTGTATTTGGATAACGATCAAAAAATATGGCTCGGTTATTACAATAAAGGGGTAGCTGTTTATGATAAGTTATATGATAAGTTTAAAGACATAGAAAGTCTGTACAACAACCCAAATTCTTTGCAAATTAGTTCGGTTACCTCAATTGTTAAAGACCCCTCGGATAAGCTATGGATAGGAATGGATGGTGGCGGAATAGATGTTCTGGACATGAAAAATAATGATTACAGTCATATTAACAAGGCCAGCAACAAGGATTATTCAGGTCTGACCAGTGATTATATACAGACCATTTTTATAGATAGTAAAGAAAATATTTGGGCAGGAAGTTGGGATGGTGGAATCTATTTCCTGAAAAAAGGATCTAATAGGTTCATTAATTTTAATACCAATAATACCCAGGGTGGTTTAACATCCAATACGGTAATGAGTTTTGATGAGGACAAGGGTGGTATTGTTTGGATCGGGACTTATCACAGCGGTTTGCATTCCTTCGATCCAAATACAAAACAGATTAAACAATATAATTCCTTGCCTTTTACTGATCAAGGAGTCAATAGTAGCAGTGTATATAAGGTCTTGGTGGATTTTCAGGACAATGTGTGGTTGGGTACTACGCAAGGACTGTATAAGATAACGAAGCAGGAAGGCCAAAAGTTTTCTGTGGTATCCATGGTCGATAGAATGTCTCAGGAGTCGACCAATAATTCCGCGTCCAATTATATTTTATCACTTTATGAAAGTAGTGACCGAACTATTTGGATAGGGACTAAGGGAGCAGGTCTATGTAACTACCAGCCTAAAACCGATTCTATTATTTGGTACGATAAGCGCAAAGGCTTGGAAGAAGAAAATGTGTGTGGTATTATTGAAAGTTTGGATGGCAACATTTGGGTAGGCGGTAATGCTGGAATTTCGAAAATGGACGTAAAGACCAGGGAATTTAGCAATTTCACCACAGATGATGGTCTACTTGCCAACGATTTCAATATCAATTCCACTTTTAGGGATAATGGGGGTAATATTTATTTTGGAAGTTATCAGGGAGTCAATTACTTTAATCCTTCGCAGATAATTACCAACACCAACGAGACTTCGTTGTATCTGTCTGAATTTAGGTTATTCAATGAAAAAGTCTTGCCTACTCAAGAAGATTCCCCATTGAAGAAGGTGATTTCCGAAACGGACAGTATTGTGTTGAATCATAGTCAGTCTGTTTTTACTATTGAGTATTCGGGCATAAACTACACCCGTCCAGAAAAAAATGAATATGCCTATTATTTGGAGGGGTATGAAGAATCATGGAATTATGTTGGAAAAAAAAGAAGTGCTACCTATACCAACTTGGATCCTGGGAATTATACCTTTAAATTAAAAGCAGCCAATAATGATGGCGTTTGGAACGCTTCACCTTTAACTTTACACATTACGGTTTTATCGCCCTGGTGGAAAACTAATTGGGCTTTACTGTCTTATATAGCATTATTTGTATTAGGCGTTTATCTGCTGAATAAAATGACCCAGTCTAGGATAAGGGAAAGGCAAATAATACATTCAGAACGCGAAAAAAGGTTGCAGGAAAAAGATCTAGATGAAAAAAAGTTTCAATTTTTCACTAATATATCGCACGAGTTCAGAACCCCACTCACCTTGATAATTAATCCACTTAAGGATATCCTTAATGACGATAGTTTAAGCCTGCCACCTAGGATAAGGGAAAAGCACGGTATAATTTATAAGAATACAGATCGACTTTATAGGTTGGTGAACGAGTTGTTGGACTTTAGAAAATTGGAGTTAAATAAAATTGGGGTTAGAGCCAAAGAACTCAACTTGATAGATTTAACTCAGGAAGTCATAAGCCATTTCAAGGAGGAAGCATTGGATAAAAATATACATCTTAGCTTGGATTCGGATGCCGAGGATTTAAATATATGGGCCGACGAGAGTATGTTGGAGAAAATTATTTTCAATCTGCTTTCCAACGCCTTTAAGGTTACCCCAGAAGATGGGGCCATTAATATTCAACTACTCTCTAAGCATGAAATGTACGGCTTGCCATTGGTAGATAAAACAAATCCTACACCAGGGGTAGAGCTAATTATTTCGGATACTGGCCCAGGACTCAAACAAGAAGAAACAAAGAAGATTTTTGAACGCTTTTATCAAGTGGAAAACTTGAATAAGACCTATTACGGAGGAACAGGTATTGGTTTGGAGGTGGTCCAAAGTTTTGTGGACCTGCACAAAGGGAAAATTGAAGTAAAGAGCGAGGTTGGTAGTGGAACGTCCTTTAGGATAATTTTGCCAAAAGGAACAGGGCACTTTAAAGCGAATGAAATCTTGTCGGATGTTAAAGAACCTGATTCCCATAAGGAACGGGTCAACTTGGTTAGTTCCAAAATTGAAGAGGTGTCGGAGGTTGGTCCGGAGGAAGCGAGCATGGCCTATACCTTATTGATCGTTGAAGATAATGGTGAACTTAGGAGTTACCTAAAAAATGAACTTAAAAATCAATATAAGATACTTTTGGCCAAAAATGGCAAGGAGGGCTTGGAATTGGCCAAGTCGGCACTTCCCGATATTATTATTACAGATGTTATTATGCCCGAGATGGATGGTTTTGAATTTTGTAAAAAAATTAAGGGGGATTTGAGGACCAGTCATATACCTTTATTGATGCTTACGGCAAAAGCGCGGATAGATGATAGAATGGAAGGGATTGAAACGGGAGCAGATGCTTATATGGTTAAACCTTTCGATTTAAGACTACTAAGACTAAGGTTATCGCAACTAATAACCAGTAGGCAACTAATTTTCAATAAATATTTCAGTGTTATCAGTGATGTACCAGTGAACAAAAATACTACCTCCTTAGATAAGGATTTTATTGAAAAAGTTTTGAATTACATCAACAAAAATATCGACGATCCCGAACTAAGTGTTGAAGCTTTGGCTTCGCATTTAAATTTGAGCAGGAGCCAGTTTTATAGAAAAATAAAGGCGCTTACCAACCAAACGGCTAATGAATTATTGAGAAATATAAGGATCGAAAGGGCCAAACAAATTATTGAAAACGGAAACAGGAATATAAGTGAGGTTTGTTACAAGGTTGGGTTCTCCACTCCTTCATATTTTACAAAATGCTTTAAAGAACATTTTGGGATTCTGCCTACAGAGGTTGATTCAATAAAATCTTAAAGCCTTACTCTTTGATTCTGGTTTAGGAATTATATATATGTCATTATGTTGGGGTAGAACATTGGTCTGTCCTGTTACAAAATGTTTCAAGGGGGCTGGTCTGGTGCTGCCTTTTTATTTCCGTCAAATGCTAAAAGGCAACGCAACTAATTTTTGACAAAAAGCAAACACGGTTGCCCTATATTTTAATTTTTATAATTCTTCATTTCAATACATCAACTTTTTGATTTACAGTCCATGTTCTTCAGCCTATTATTTTATATAATAGGGCCTCCACACGCCTTCTATAAGCCCAGTTAATTTTAACATAAGGTTAAATTGTCATTTTAAGGAAGTCCTTTAAAATTAGTTTCTCTCCATTGTACTGAAAAAATACTATAACAATTGATGCACGCTATGCAAATGATGTTGCATACCGGAATTATAGATGAAAGTTGCAGCAAAACTTCTACGTGTTGCACCATATCTAGCATGCACAATTTAATATTTATTTAACATTTGAAGGAATGAAAATTAACAATCCAAAATTCAAATGGAAGCAGTTCATAGAGATACTGCTGATAATAGCCATCGTTGCATTGCTGGTTTTTGTCATCGTTTTTATTCTCTAAATAGATAATAATTAAGGCCTTTTGGTTCACTGAAAAAACATAAGATTTAATACTAATGAAAACTCAATTAATTAACCTAAACTATTTTATATGATGCTAAAGTTTAAATTCTTGATTATCACTTTGGTAATGGTGTGCGCGCAAAACCTAGTTTCGCAGACCAAGACCATAACAGGACTGGTGTCCGATGAGTCGGGCTTACCGTTGCCCGGAGTAACGGTCGTTGTAAAAGGTACCGTTAATGGAACCAATACCGATTTCGATGGGAATTATTCTATTGATAACGTAGGGCCTGAAGATCGACTTGTTTTTACCTATATAGGAATGGTTGACCAGACAATTTTGATTGGACAACAGACAGTTGTAAATGTAACTCTTCAAGAATCATATGAGTCATTGGAAGAAGTTGTTGTAGTGGGGTACGGAGTTCAAAAGAAGGCTTTGACCACTGGGGCCAATATTAACGTGAAAGGTGATGATATTGCCGAGTTGAACACATCAACAGCGATGGAGGCACTTCAAGGTATAGCACCAGGGGTAAGCGTTACTAGGAATAATGGCCAGCCAGGCGCAGGTACCAAGGTTACTATTCGTGGTCTAGGCACCATAGGGAATTCCAGTCCATTATATATTGTGGATGGGGTAGCTGTTGGCAATATTGATTATTTAAACGGATCGGATATTGAATCTATTGATGTTCTGAAGGATGCTGCTTCGGCTGCAATTTATGGTTCCAGGGCTGCCAATGGGGTAGTGCTGGTAACAACGCATAAAGGAAGAAAAGGAAGACAAGCGCAGGTGCAGTATGATACCTATTATGGATTTCAAAATATTTACAAGAACTTATCGCCACTTAATGCCCAAGAGTACATGTATATTATGGATGAGGGCAGGGTCAATGATGGGTTGGCACCGAACGATTGGGAAGCCATACTTCAAAATAATAGCTGGCTAAATAATAATTATCCCAACAATTTGGGAACCCAACTGGGTACCGAAATATGGAGCATGCTTCAAAATGGTTGGGAAGGTACCAATTGGATAGATGAAATGACTACCAAAAGTGCTCCTATTTCAAGTCACTCCGTGAATATTACCGGAGGAGGTGAGGATAGTACCTATGCATTTGGGGTTTCTTATTTGGATCAAACCGGGATGATCGGCGGCAATATTACCGATGCTGGGTATAAGAGACTTACGGCCCGTATGAACACGGAATTTGTACTTTTCAAAAACGAGGATCACAGTATTGTTACCGTAGGTGAGAATTTCACTTATACCAATACCGAAAACAGAAGTGTTGCAACAGGAAATATCTACTGGAACGACCTTCACAATGCGTTGGTGCAAAATCCTTTGATGCCTGCCTATTGGGATAAATCGCCCGATGCCAATGGCTTTACTCCTACCTTGGACGGATTATCCAATAACCAGACCAATCCACTTGCAGTAATGTTTTACAGACATAACTACAGTAATTTGGGCAACAAGAACAATACGATAGTCGGAAACGTGTATTTGGAAATAGAGCCCGTAAAAGACCTGAAATTTAGATCTTCATACGGCTTGGATTCATGGTTTGGCCATGGAAGATCCTGGACACCTACCTATGCTTTGGGGGTTCTTTATAGCAATGCCAATGATGGGGCAGCCCAGAATCAGTATTTGGGAGCCAACCTAACATGGACGAATACCATTTCCTATGAGCGTCTTTTTGGTGATCATAAGGTGACTGCCTTGATCGGTAATGAGGTGTATAAAAATCAGATCAACAATTCCGTTGGGGGCAGCAAGGCGAATACCAGATTTGGATTGCCAGAGTATGCCTATTTGAACAATGTGGATAAGACCGATGTAAACTCCATTAATACTTACGGTGCGGATTGGGCTGCAGGGGGTGGCGGACTACTATCTTATATAGCTAGGGCACAATATGATTACAAGGAAAAATATCTATTATCAGCTACGATGAGGGCAGATGGTTCGTCCAACTTTGCCGAAGGCAATAGATGGGGGTATTTCCCATCGGTGTCAGCAGGATGGATTTTGACTAATGAGGATTTTATTGGAAATGACAATGGTGTTTTAGACTTTGCCAAATTAAGGGGAAGTTGGGGACAGAACGGAAATCAATCCATAGATAATTTTATCTACAGTTCCAATATCGCATATCTAAATCCAGGTTATTATTTTGGTGATACAAAACCTATTTCAGGACCTACAGCGGTCCCTGCTAGGGTAACCAATCCAGATGTTACTTGGGAAACCTCGGAACAGTTGAACGTTGGTTTGGATGCCAGGCTCTTTAACTCAAAACTAGCCTTTACAGCAGATTGGTACAAGAAGACCACGAAAGACTGGTTGGTTATTGCTCCAATTCAAGGTACGTCTGGTGCTGGGGCACCTTATATAAATGGAGGTGATATTGAAAACTCGGGTTACGAACTTATGTTGTCATGGAACGATTATGATGGGGAATTTAAGTATGGAGCTACTATAAGCGGAGCCTTCAACAAGAATGAAATTACAAAAATTGCGAATTCGGATGGAATAATTCAAGGTCCTAGTTCGGTGTTGTCACAAGGAACCGCTTCTGTGTCAAGGGCAGAAGTAGGTAAGCCTATAGGATTCTTTTACGGATACGAAACAGATGGTATTTTGCAAACACAGGATGAGGTGGATGCCTATGTGAAACCAACGGATGGCACCCCATACTTTAGCGATCAGCGTCCAGGAGATGTAAGGTTCGTAGACCAAAATCAGGATGGTGTTATAGATGAGAACGATAAAAAAATGTTGGGGAACCCCAATCCGGATTTCGAATTGGGAATTCAACTTAATGCAGAATACAAAGGTTTTTACGCCAATGTTACCCTTTCCGGGAAATACGGTATGCAGGTAATGCAATCTTACCGTTCTTTCGCTGATAATTTTGATCAAAACTATACCACGGAAATATTCGGACGTTGGCACGGTGCCGGAACTTCAAATACACTACCTCGCTTAAGTTCTGTATCCAATAGGAATACTAACTGGATTTCCGATATATATATGCAGGATGCAGATTACTTAAGGATCAATAATTTAACGGTAGGTTTTAAGTTGGGCGAGTATATCAAGGACATTAAATTTATTTCCGATATTAAAATTTACGGTGCAATCAACAACCTATATACGTTTACAAATTTTAAAGGCATGGATCCAGAAGTTTCCTTTGGTCACGATGCAGGTTGGGCCTCGGGTATCGACCTAGGTCTATATCCCTTACCAAGAACTGTAATGTTCGGATTTAGTGTTGATTTTTAATTTTAAAAACAGTAGATGATGAAAAAACTAGTATATAATATATGCATTGCGGCTTTGGTTTTTACTACAAGTTGCAGCGAGAAATTTTTGGACACTGAAAATCTTTACGAAAAAAGTTTAGACAACTTTTACAGTAGTCCAAAAGATATAGATGAGGCCATGTCAGGTGTTTATAACGCCATGTATACAGGCGGTGTTCATAGTGATGAGGGTATTGCCGCCAATCTACTTTCCGATATGATGTTGGGTGGTGGCGGTCCAGATGATAAATCTGCAAAAAATGTAGATAAATTTGAAGATCCTGAGGAGGATACCTACCGCGATTTATGGGTGGAAACCTACAATGGGGTTACTAGGGCAAATGCCATAATTGAAAAGGTTGAGGAGGTAGATTTTACTTCTTTCTTTGATACGCCCGAAGAGGCCGTAGCTTTTAAAAACCAGACTATTGGGGAAGCCTATTTTATGAGGGGGTATTATTATTTAAGAGCAGCAAAGTTCTTCGGCGGTCTGCCTTTGATTCTTGCTATCAACGACCCTCGTGATGCGCCTAGGGCCTCCTTTACCGAGACTTTTGCCCAGATAGCATCAGATTTTAAAGTGGCCATAGAAACTATGCCCTCTACCAATTCCAATGACATCCCTACTTCCAGTTATGGACATGCCAATAAATGGGTGGCGGAAGCCTATATGGCAAGAGCTTACCTTTTCTATACTGGGTATATGAGTAATATTGAAGGCCAGTCTACTTCAGATTTGCCTTTGGCAGATGGAGGGTCATTGTCCAAAAGTAGTGTTCTTGCTTATTTGGATGATTGTATTAATAATAGTGGCTACGAATTAGCCACAGACTTCAGAAATTTATGGCCTTATTCCTATGTAAACCAAAGTGCAGGTACAACGGTGCTACCATGGGCACAAACAGAAGGATTGGCCTGGGTTGGACAGGACGGACACACTCCTACTTTTGGCACGGGCAATAAAGAAACCATGTTTGCTCTGAGATACTCCACCACTAGTTGGGGAGAAGGGCAGAAATATAATAACAGAATGCCATTGTTTATGGGAATTCGTGATAACTCCATGGTCCCTTTTGGACAAGGCTGGGGCTGGGGAACCATAAACCCAAAACTTTGGAACCAGTGGAACGATGCCGATAAAAGAAAAGTTGGTTCCATTATAGAGGTGGGGAATGCCGACCAAGGAACTGGGGGGTATGAAGCCGACAAAGGTGATCATGAAACCGGCTTTTTTAATAAAAAATACACTACGGTACAACATCCTGATCCAGACGGAGTGGACGGGGTGAAAGGTATGTTCTACTTTTTGTACGATATGAACAATGGAGATCCCATGCAGTTATGGGCAGCACAAGATTATATATTGATGCGATTTGCAGATGTGCTATTGATGCATTCTGAAATTTCGGGTACAGCAACAGGAATGAACAGGGTACGCGTTAGGGCCGGTCTGGGAGAAATAGGATATTCTTTGGAAGCCTTAAAGGAAGAGCGTTTACATGAATTGGCTTTTGAAGGAATACGATGGTTCGATTTGGTTCGTTGGGGCGATGTTAATACTGCTTTTGGCGATGCTATCAATGTTAGGAATTCGGGTATAGATGCCGTATATAAAGTTACCTACCGTCCGGAAACCAAAGGTTTGGTTCCAGTTCCAGAAACTGAGATAAGATTATCCGGAGGAGTGTACACACAAAACCCAGGCTGGTAAAATAGTTGAATCTAAAAAAATATAGACAGATGAAAAACAATAGAATAATAATTTTAGGATGGTTTATTGCTTCTCTATTCTTGGTGACCGTGGGCTGTGAGCCAATTGAAGACCGGGATTATTTAGAGAACACGACCGATGTGGCAGGGGTACAGCTTGTTGCCACCCAAAGTTCAGCTGGTGGTAATAAGATAGAACTAAATATGGCTACTCCAGGTGTTACAGGCTACTGGGACTACAATTTGGGTAGGGCATATTCGGATAAAGTAGAGTTTGTATATCCTATTCCTGGAACAGCTACTTTTACTTTTACGGGAACCTTAGGGGCCGAGTTTTTTACTAAATCCATCGACGTACAGATCGATCAGTTGGACAGTGCCTTGGACCAAGATTGGTATGATTTGGTGAGTGAGAGTACCTCCGCAGGTAAAACATGGGTTTTCAATGGAGGACCTTCGCCAGATGGTGGCAGATGGTGGTATATGTCCCCGCCTAACGATCCAGGTGCCTGGGCAACTGCTTGGTGGAATGCTGCGGGGGATTGTTGTCCTCCAGCTGATGCTGCCGGTAAAATGAAGTTCGATCTGGATGGAGGTGCAAATTTCACCTATTATTCAGGCCCGGATGCCACTCCACAATCAGGGAATTTTGTTTTGGATGTTGCAAATCAGACCTTAAAAATTAACAATGCAAACATTTTGGGTGCAGAGGAGCCCAGAGGAAATCCAAACGGTCTTTATACTATTATTTCCTTGACAGAGGATGAGTTGGTGTTGTATGTTGACAATAACGGTGGTGGTACAGGTTGGACCTGGATTTTTAGACCGGAATAGTTGTTATAATAGGAGTACATAGATTTGAATAAGGGTTTAAAGGTCTAATCCAATCCTTATTGTTAATATTTTTGAAAAGGGTTGTGTTGCATTTTTTTGTAATCATAATGGAATTTAAACCTTTTCGAGTTGGTTAATTTAGTTTTTTGGAAGCCTTGCTGATCTATGTCAAAGTCAGCAAGGTTTTTAATTATAGCAAAGCTTTTTTTTATTAAAAGTGGATTATGAGATTGATATTATTTATTTTGATTGCAATTGTCGTCGGTTGTGGAGGCAGTAAGAATGAGGAGAGTGGTTTTGTCTATACTGATGGGGAAAAGGAGAAAACTTTACCTACCGAGCTTGGGCTGTCCATTGAGGTTTTAGGAGTAGATGCCAGTAATCCATATGGCGATGGTAAAGGCGTGGTAAAGTTTTCGGCTATAGCCAAAAATGCCGTTAAATATGGTTATAAGTTTAACGATGGAAAAGAGGAAGTAAGTACGGATGGCACTTTCACTTATGCCTTTAAGGAAGAAGGAACCCACGATTATAAAATAACGGTCTTGGCCTATTCCCGTACAGGCGATTCTATTAATAGTTCTAAAACGCTAACTGTTTTTGTTGCAGAACATGAATCTAAACTTATCTGGTCCGATGAGTTTGAGGTGGATGGAGCCATTTCTCAGGAACACTGGAAATTTGAAACTATTGCTCCAGATAACGGAAGTTGGTGGAATGGGGAATTACAACATTATACCAATAGAATGGACAACGCCTATGTTTCGGAAGGGACTCTTAAAATTGTGGCAAAAAAAGAACAATATACAACCCAGGGTACCACGAAGGAATATACTTCGGCCAGATTAAACTCTCTGTTTTCCTTTACCTATGGTAGGGTAGAGGTGAGGGCAAAGCTTCCCTATGGACATGGTACATGGCCTGCCATTTGGATGTTAGGGTCTAATATTGAAACGGTTGGTTGGCCTGCCTGTGGTGAAATAGATATTATGGAACATTGGGGACATGAACCGGAGAAAATCTCCAGTGCCACCCATACCCCTTCATGCTCAGGGGGATGCTCTCAAGTGACCGTAGGTACTACAAAGATTTCGGATTATGACACAGAGTTTCATGTTTATGCGGTTGAATGGACAAAGAATTCGTTACGATTCCTTATAGATAATGAATTTGTGTATTCCTATAATCCCAACGTAAAAAATAGTGATTCTTGGCCCTTTACGGCGGATCAGTTTATAATTTTAAATGTAGCCATGGGGGGCAGTTGGTTTGCAGTAGATTCCAATTTCGTTTCCTCCAGTATGGAGGTCGATTATGTACGGGTGTATCAATAGGGCTTTACAGTCTATTTGGTCCGTGTCAAAACCTCTGTGAATGGATTAAACTTTCCAGAAAGTGCAAAATAAAGTCTTAAAGTGTGGACGAGGAAACAGCCTATTCCTGTAGTTCCAAATATTCCATAAGCACCGGTACTTTTTCAATCTTTTCCTTGGTCAAAGGTTTTTGAATAAAATGTACAATGTTGGCATATGTTTTGGATTTATCCAAATCTGCGTAATCCGCAGAGGAAGTTAAAATTATGACGCTGATGCTTTTTTCCAAGCCATGGTTGCAAATCTCATCCATAAATTCCCAACCATTCATTACAGGCATATTTATATCCAAAAGCAACATATAGGAAATGTCGGGACCATTATTATCGAGTATATGGTCTAGAGCCAATTTTCCATTCTTAAATTGGTCAATTTTGGAATTGGTGTATTTTGAAAACAGTTTGTTATGCAAAAAAAGAATTACGGGGTCGTCATCAATCTGCAATAATCTGTAGGTCATTCTTTTTCTCTTTTAGTTGGGTGTCGTTAATAATCTTGGCTATATTTTTGGTCATTATATCCATTTCATTGGCCGAATTTGTAATTTCGGTATTGATATAATGCCTTTCCTCCTTACATATGGATTCATGATCTGTGAGTAAATTTATTAGACCCATTAAGCGTACCAAAGGCGCTCTCAGTTCATGGGATTGCATCCAGCCTATCTTTTTTAGACTCTTATTTTGATTTTCTATGAATTTTAAATATTTCATTTTTTCTGAAATATCTATGGCGATGATTTGCCTACATTTTTGGCCATTATAGGTAATAGGACTACTATATAGATGCACTGTTAATATTTCTCCCTTTTTGGTAATATGTTTAAAATGGCCATCGAAAAGGTTTAAATAATTTTGCCGAGTTATTTGAACCTGTTTTTCCAGATTTGTCAACTCACATTTTGGCCTTATGTCTGCCAAAGTCATGCCCATGAACTCTTCTTTGCTATAACCATATTTTTCTATAGCAGCCGTATTAACATTTAAAAATGATAATGTTTCTAGGTCATACACCCATGAAGGCTGGGGAGAATGCTGAAATAGGCTATGGTATTTTTCTTCGGATACCTGAAGTTGTTCGGTATACAATTTCTCCTTAGTGATATCGGTAATTACAATGTCTAGAAAACAACTGCCATCTTTATCCTTTATAGGTGTGCCTACACCCTGACACCAAAGAATCTCGTCTTCATTTGAAATCACACGCCATTGGCATTCGAAAAATTCCATTTTCGCAAATGAATTGCTCAGGGCGTATCTAATTCTACCAAGATCATCCTTATGTGCTAAATTACGTAAATAGTCTTCATCCTTTAAAAGGGTTTTACATGGTATATTCCAGTGTTGTAGGGCTTCCTCACTTATATACTCAACTTTAAGATTGTTGCTGGAATCTTGTCGTAAGCGCAGTATTATAATGGAAACGTTTTTAAGGATGGATTTTAATTGGGTATTCTTTTTTTTCTTGTCCGTAACCTCCTGTATGGTTCCAATTCCGCCTATAGGACTATTGGAGGTGCTAAATTCATTGGCTAGACCAGATTCTTTTATCCATCTCCAGGACCCATCCTTATGCTTAAACCTATAGGACATTTCAAAGGAGTGATTGGTGCCTTTTTTATATTCCTTCCATGATTTTTGAAGTAAATCAAAATCTCCAGGATAAAATAACTTCTTGAAACTGTCCGAAGTAAATGATTGATCGGCGGGTTCTACATATCCCAGGACATTTTTAATGTATTCAAGATTCTTGAATATAGGGTCTTCTTCATCCCATCTCCATCCATAATACTTGTTCTGCGTTCCCATACTCGTTAAAGATTACCTAGTTGCTTGTCCTATATTCTAATAACTTAGTAGACTAACCTGGACTTAGCCTTGTCCAAATTAAATTTAAATGTTAAGATATGATTCAATTTAGATAATATATAATGCAAACGGCTTATTTTTCAAATACGTATGTCCTTTTATGCTTTTTGTGTCTTTAATTGGTGCCGAATACCTTAGTACATTGGAATATTACCATTAAGAAGTGAGAATGTATAATACTTAGTTCATTTTGGGTACGGTCTAATTGACTGGCATGTAATATGTGGAATTAAATAAAGGGTTAGTCCAGGTTGCCATCGGGCCTTCGCAGACAGGTAATGGTGTACAGCGTTTGATTCGACTTAGTTTTTATTTAGCAAACTTTGTTGGAAGAGCTTAAAGATACGGGTGTATTCATCTGTCCAGCTACTGGGCTCCACAAAACCGTGCCGTTCTACCGGGTATACTGCCATTTCCCAATTGTGTTTCTCCAATTCGATCAGGCGTTGGGATAATCTCACCATATCCTGAAAATGTACGTTGTCATCTATCATGCCGTGCAAGATCAATAAATCGCCCTTTAATCCGTCCGCAAAATAAATAGGGGAACTTCTTCGGTAGGCCAAACTATCCGTGACCGGAGTGTTTAAGATCCGTGCCGTATATCCGTGGCTGTATGCTGCCCAGTCTCCTACGGACCTGATCGCTGCACCCGCTTTAAAAATGTCAGGGGTGGTAAACATTCCCATTAAGGTTATAAATCCTCCATAGGAGCCACCATAGATGCCTATTTTATCCTGGTCTATTCCTAATTCCCGTACCAAATACGCTGCTCCATCCACTTGGTCAGTCAAGTCCTTTCCACCCATATGTCTGTAAATTCCAGTACGCCAGTCCCGACCATAACCAGCACTGCCCCTATAATCTATATCCAACACGGTATAACCATTGTCCAACAAGAGATTGTGGAACATATACTCTCTGTAATAGGTACTCCACCATTTATGGGCGTTTTGCAAATATCCCGCACCATGTACAAAAATTACCGCAGCCTTATTTTTTATATCGGAATTGGGTTTGTACAATCGGGCATGTACCGCTTCGCCATCCATGGCCTTAAAAGTTATTATTTCTGGGTCACGCCATTGGTACGCCTGAAAATCTTTGGTAGTGGAGTAGGTGATTTGTTTTGCCTCTGCTTTGGATTTTACCCAAATAGGATTGTCCTGCAGATAAAGTTCCGTGGGCTTGTTGGTGTAAGAATGCAGTATGGCCATTTTACGCTCGTCTGGGGACAGGGTAACCTCGTTGGCTCCGGTCATTTGGGTTAGCTGTTGAAGTTTTCCACCTCCAATGGGCATGCTATAAAACTGGCGATCCCCGGGATGGTTCTTATTGGCCGTAAAATACCAGCGTTTTTTATCCTTTGAGATTTGAGGGTTGTAAATTTCAAATTCACCCGAAGTTAATGCCGTAACTTTTTTGGAGTTTACATCTATGATGTAAAGATGTGAATAGCCCGTTTTTTCGGATTGGAACCATATACTTTTTCCGTCGGGCATCCAGCCCATTTCGCCTCCATCGTATCCTCCAATGCCAGGTCCGGCGATCCAAGCTTCGTCATGTTGGCGATCTAACTGCGTAACCGTACCTTTTTGTGGATCTAGAAGTACGATCCACCGGTCCTTATAGTCGTTGCTATTTATATCCAGCACCGCATATTTTCCGTCCTCGCTCCAAATAGGGCCATCAATATAGCCTAGCCTGTTTTTGTTTTCATAAGTCTTATCCGGATAATCCTTGGTGTACTCAGGTACGTAATCCAACCCTTCCAGGCTGTCCAGGACCACTGGAAAGGCTTTTCTGTTGGCAATGTCATATACGAACAATTCATATTCGTAAGGTTCGTTGCCCACCTTAGATCTTGTATTTTCATCTTCGGTATAGCCCGATTCGGTTACGTAATGGGGAACAATGGTACCCTTATTGCCATTTGGAGATTTAGCAGCTATGTAAGTAATATACTTTCCATTGGGGCTAATCCTTTGATTGTAAATTGATTTGTCTTCGGGGTCAATAGGTAAAGGTTCCTTAGCCTCCAAGCGTTTGTTCATTTCCTCGGCCGCGTCTTTCTTTGTTTTTCGTTCACGCAGTACATCAAATAGGCTTAATTGATCTTCGTATAACCATTGATCTTTTTGGCTTTTTTCGTCCTCCGTTTTTTTGGACTTAATTTTGGTAAGCTGTACGGTACTCCCGTTGGCTATGTTCCAGGTAAAAAGTTTTTTATCCTTTTGGTAGGCCACTTTGGTGCCATTCTCCGTGAAATGGGGGCTGCTTTCGTATTCTTCGGTCTGGGTTATCTGGGTAATATGTTGGTTTTTAAGATTTAATAGAAATATATCGCCCCGTTTGGCATATAATTTCAGAGATCGATCCTGGTTATAAACCCCGTTAGTACTTGGTAGAGCGTATTCGGTCTCAAAATCGGTTTTTATCGTCTTGGCCGATTTTAAATGGTAGGTGTAAAGGGAGTCACTTTGTGCGTGTATGGGGTTCCAATCAAAATATAGAGTCTGACCATTTATGGACCACCGGGGGTTGGAAGGAAGATGCCCCACAAAGTCATCGCCCTGCATAATTTCCTTAATTGTTAATGTTGAGGTATTACCTTGCTGAGCAAGACAAGGGATAATGGACAATAGAAATATGCCGCAGAGTAGACAAATGTTCTTCATTTACTTTATTTAAAAGCCTAGGGTGACCTTAGTTTGGATTTACCAGTTTTTCTTAAAACATGGAAGCCGTAAATATCCTAAATCTTGGCTAATATCACAAAGTTGTGGAGAAGATATTCTATTATAGGAGTTTGGACCGGAAGTTTTAGTACGCGTGCCTTTCTTCAAATTCAGGGCAATCCAACCTAATATCCGTATTCAATAATTCCTTGTTCAACAAATTACAATAGTCCTGCTCGTTGTTCCTACTGTAAAATTTACAGCCGTAACAGGTCCTTTGAACGGTAAGTATTCCACTTCTATTTAATTGATAGATAAGTTTGCTTATGGTGCCGAATAAACCTTCCAGGTCGGTCTGATTTATATTTGTGAGCTGAGCTTTTAAGGGATTGGCAAAATTGGAGGTTTCTTCCACCATTTTATTGCCAGTTGTGGACAAACCAATGGAATAACTTCTACTATCATTGGAGGAGTAGTTTTTGGTTATTAAGGCTTTCTTGTCCAACACTTTAATAGCATCACTTATAGTTGGTTTGGTAATATTGAATTCTTTGGCCAAGTGACTTACATTACAAAATTCGGTTTTGTGGTAAGCGATGAAAATTAAGATTTGGATTTGAATGGGACTTAATCCCAATAATTTAGCTTTATCCCATAGCAATACCTTGAACGCTTCGGATATACGTTCAAGTCCGGCAACAATTTTACTGGAAACGTCCATCTCCTGATGGTCTGGATTAAAAATACTCTTGTCCATATAAAAAGCCTGCCGGGATTTTGCCCGACAGGCAAAGTTAGTTATCCTAATTATATTATTGGCAATTTTTCATTTCTATGATATAATACCCATTTTTATTGATGGTATCCGCTATGGTATCTGGAACTTGTTCCATATGGTAGAACTTACATTCCTTGGAGGATAATTCAGCTGTTTGGAACGGCTTTTTGGATAGAAATTCACGACCGTAACTAAAAATAAAGTCCTTATTTTTCATAGTACTGGGTACTAGTATATCAAAATTCATGGTCTATTGGTCTTCACGGGCTACGTAGGTGTCCCAAACCCATATTTTCATGGCGTTCATTACTAAAATTATGAAATAAATTATTAGGAATCCTAACTTTTTGGGTTAATTTTTTTTAACCCTTTACATCTGCCATGGAAGCGCCAAAGTTAATGTGGAGCACATTTCCAGTAGGGGTAACCAAAGCTGGAACCGATTTAACACCTGCTTTTTCGGCTTCGGGAATACGAGATTTGCTGGTACCGAAATGTACAATTTCTACATTGTCTTTTCCTACTAATTCTAAGATCTCATGTTCTGCACTTAGGCATACTGGACATCCTGCGTGATAAAAAACTGATTTTTTCATTGTTCTTAAATTTAGGTTATAGCATTATTGCAATACAAATATAGTAAGGAATCCTAACTATTCAAATTATATTGATCATTTTTGCAATAACACATATGATTTCAGGTTAGTTTCGGGTGGTGGGAATCAATGGCAGCCACAATATTTATCGCTATTGGCCTTTTCAAAACATTCCTTCCCTTCCTTAAATGAGAAATATGAAAGCCCCAATGTGCCAATACTATCTATGTAAGGAATGTTCCACAGTTCATAGATACCGCTACTGATCAAAAGGATAATTGACATATATACACAGACCATGGTACAATTGGCATCGGAGAGAATAGGTTCCGAAGCCAGTTTTTTTCCCACATTTCTTTTGCCCACTACAAGCATCCACATGATGGCAATGGAGACGATAGAAATGACAACACCCCAAAAGGTGGTAATTGGTTTGTGACCACTCCATATGTTATAAAGGCTGGTAAATACCAAGGCCACCACCAGACCATAAAAGGCGAATCCTGTAATCCTCAAAGCGGTACGTTCAAAGGGATCTTTATTACTATCAGGTCTTTTTTGAATCCTAATAATCATATGTGCTATTCCAATACCGGAGATGACCTCTATAAAACTATCCGCACCAAAACCGAAAAGCGCCAGACTCTCGTCTTCGAAGCCCAAGTAGGTGGAGATTAGACCTTCGGCAATATTGTAGATTATGGTGAACAAGGCAAATCTAAGGGCAAGTTTATAAAGGCGGTTATTGTCTGTGGTTGCCATTATATTTTCCATTTTGTTCGATTTATATTATACAGCCAAAAGAGATTGTTGTTTTATGGAATGCCATTTTAATGATTTCTATTTTATGTAAAGATATTCAGACTTTAGTAAAATCTTGGTCTCCCTTGACTTTTAATTTAGGTTCTTGGTCAAATCCAATTCGAAATACTTGGCCGATTCGTGGGGATTATGGCGATAGGCAGAAATTTCTACAAAACCATTGTCCGTATACAATTTTATGGCCGATTTCATAAAGTCGGCCGTGTCCAATTTTACACTTTTGTATTGTAGTTTCCTGGCGGTATCCAGACATTTTTTCAATAACAGTTGCCCTATGCCCAAGCCTCTGCTGTTTGGTTTTACGTACATTCTTTTAACTTCACAATCTTCCGCGTTGAATTTACGGATACCGGCGATGCCAACGGCCTCCCCGTTTATATAGGCAAGAAATAATCCACCGTCCTTGGGGTTATACATTTGCGGTAAGCCTTCCATTTCTTGATCAAAGTTTTGAAAGGAGAGGTCAATTCCCAACCAGGCTACATATTCCAAAATCAACTCTTTTGCCTCAAGGTATTGGGTCGTGGTTTGGGCCAGTTTTATTTCAATCTTGTTTTTCATGCAGGATTTAATGGATTATTCGGTTAAACTAGTATACGAAAAGTTTGGAAATTTACAGAAGAATCACTGGAAAATTAGGTTCGGGAAATGTTTTTGTTGAAAGCAATATGCACTTTCCAAAATGGCCAATTTTTTACTAGCAGTCTGTTTCTTAATATAATACTAGAATGCCAAAGGGAGGCAGGTATTAAGAACTGATTAGTCGTCCTTTTTGTATAGGCCCGATTTGAATCCCTTTATAATTATTAAGTGTCTTATCCAAGATTTATTTTCATCAGTTTGCTAAAACGTTAATATCCTCTATTAATCGCTCAATTTCTTCACTATTTGTCCCATCATAAATTCCTCGTATTTGTTTTTTCTTATCAACCAATATAAAGTTGGGGGTATGAATAAAATCTTGCAGTCCACCATCACCTTGCTCAACAACGGCAAAAAAACTTTTCCTTGCTAATTCATAAATATGCTTTTTATTTCCAGTAGTTATATTCCATTTAGAATCTACTACGCCTTTGTCGGTTGCGTATTTTCGCAGGACAGGAATGCTATCAATGGTAGGTGTTACGGACAATGATAAAAACATAACTTCGTCGTTGTTTAGAAATTTATGTTGAAGTTCAACCATATTGTTAGTCATTACAGGACAAATACTTGGGCAATTTGTAAAAAAGAAATCGACGACATATATTTTGTCTTTGTAGTCTTCTTGCGTTA
The DNA here is from genome assembly GCF_023015865.1 of Arenibacter sp. F26102. GTDB lineage: Bacteria > Bacteroidota > Bacteroidia > Flavobacteriales > Flavobacteriaceae > Arenibacter. The sequence goes on from NZ_JALKBC010000002.1 coordinate 252,029, forward strand.
TAATTTTTCCATTTTGATTTATCAATTCAAAATTGGCAACAGTATGATCTTTAGCAGTACTTTGTAAACTGATATCTACTAATTCTGGATTAAAGTCGGAAGGATTATAGACGGGTAATTCTTTTTTTGTCGTCTCATTACAAGACAACAAGCACCAAATAAGGGAGCCTATGAGGATGTAATAGAGCCTGTTCATTTTAAATGATATTCTTTTCAAGGAATGTTTTGGCCTCTTTTATTTCTTGTCTATCGCTATCTGCGTTCTTTGTTAGTTCTATCAATGCTTTAAAAAAGGCTGTTGCTTTTTCTTTATTGCCTGCCTGTTTAGATGCAATTGCTGCACCATAGATTCCGTTGAATCTGTTAGGGCGCCGTTCTAGATTTAACTCATAGGCGGCTAAGGCCTCGACAGGTTTGTTTAGTGTTAGGAGCATGTCTGCCAAAAGTTCATCTGCGGGTAAAATTTCCCCTGGCGTTACCGGATGTTTGGAGGTGAGGCTTTCCATTTCTGCGGCCGTATTCATTAATGATAGAGCTTCTTCACTATTCCCTTTTTTTAGATGAAGCCATGCCTCTATTGATTTAATTTGGATGGCTACTTGGTTAGCTTTATAAGGATCGTTCAATGTTATTAACTCCTTTTCAAGAGAACGCAGCAAATCAAGTTCTTCCTGAGCGGCTGATAGATTATTGGTATGAATATTCCCCAATGCCTTTGCAAATTGTAATAGGGCTTTTTGCCAAGGGAATTTCTGCCATTCCATCTCCGCAATTTGAGGCAGCTCTAAAGCTGCTGCTTCTTCCCAATCTTTGTTTTCCACAGCTATTCGTGTAGGAATGGATGCTGCTGTATATGCAATTTTAAAATTCGGCGGAAATATTTTTTTAAACGATTTAAGATAAGCGTACTGTTCCTTGGCAAGTGTATTGTTTCCTGTTTGCAAATAGGCATAAACCAGATATTCCATTGCATGTACTTCCTCATCCCAATGAGCTCCGGGTTCTATGCTTTCTGCATAACAAACAGCTGAAGCTGCTGAATTGATATTGGTGTTAATGGATTCTTCCCAAAGGCCCAAACGTGTAAATATGTGCGACGGCATATGCTGTGCGTGCGCAGAATTTGGAGCAATACTGGCATAGCGTCTGGCTGTGCTAAGGCCTAAGTGGGCCAATTCCGGATAATCATAAGAATGAATTATATAATGGGCAATGCCCGGATGGTTCGGTTCTTTCTTAAATAAATCTTCCAATATTTTTCCAGCTTCCCGTTGTTTGGAATAGGTTTTATCCGACTCTACAGCCGATGCACTAAGGGCCAAGGCATAGAAAACAGCTACTTCGGTATCCTCTCTATTTTCTTCATACATCTCTTTCATTTTTTGAGCATAAGCTAACTTCCTGGTTTGGTTATCTACTGTTTCCCAGTCCTTGTAAAAAGCACCTATGGCGGCAATATATTGTTCTGCTTTTTTTGACTTAGGCAATTTTTCAGCTATTGCAAGAAGTTTCACCCCCTTTTGTAATACGGATTTTTCAGGAGGTGCCCATAAACCGTGGTAAATACTCATAGCTACACCCCAATAGGCCATGGCACAATCTGGATCTTTATCCAATACCTGTACAAATGCTTTTTCTGCCTCGATATATTCAAAGGAATGAAGCAGAGAAATAGCAAGATTAAAAGTTTCCCTTGTTTCATAACTGCAGGCTTCAGAAAAGTTGACGTTGCCAAATTGTCCATTTCCACATAATTGCAGTTCACCTCTCAAAAGATTCAAAGAGGCTAAGTTAGGGTCCGGTTTATTGTTTTTACAGCCGATAAAGAAAGAAAGCACCACAACACTTGTAATCACCCATATTTTTTTTGAACGTTTCATATTCCCTAGGTATTGGATTATAATACTCAATGTTTTTGATACCCATAAGGTACAGTGTTAGATTATGATTGTGAATCATAATTCTGTTCCAAGCGTTAATCTTGGTCTTAAAAATGAGAGGGAGGTATTGAAGAGTTAAGGTACGATATTTTTTTGTATTTGCCTTGTATGTTAAAGGCATTGTCAGTAACAGGTTATTACCTTTTTAGCTAAGGTTTACCATGAAGTGTTACAACTAAATTTGGCAGTATATTACCATTGGAATTCTGTTTTACTCCTTGCTTACTTTCTTACGAATTTGGGAAACCAAACCAATTACTAATACAACGCCGGTTATAATAATCGGAGAATTTACGCTGCCTTTTTTGTATACCAATACTGTACCAATAACCCAAAGAACAAGAGCGATCGCAAATTTTATCTTTGTTGAGTTTTTCATATTTCTTTCTAAATATTGATTTTTATACTTGCTGCCAACAATTATATATAATCATTGGTCATTGGCGTTTAACTGCGGTAATAATAAGTGGGGGAAGTATGAAGGTATTAATTTACAATATTTTTTTAAGTGTGAGCTTGGCTACTTCTGAGTTGTACAAATAATCAAATTATCTTGTTGTTATTTACTATGTTTTCCGTGACGGACTTTGACGATTCCTATTCCATCCTCAAAATTTACATGCCCAAGGTAGGCAAATGTTTTACCTTGTGATAGGTGAGGGCAGCGGTAATGCAAGCTTGAAGTTCCTCTTTTGGAATACTGTCCTCCAATTGAAAAATGATGGCCCTATTGCCTTCGAATTTAAATGTATTGTTGAACACCATTTTAAAGGTAGGTACCAATTTACTGGTACACTTGAAGTACATGGCGTACTGATTTGGGGTTTTCGGTTTCCAATCTATTCTAATGGTACTTCCGGTTTTGGTTAAATAACTGGGTTCGCTCCATTTTAAAGTTTCTTCCAACACCCTTAGACCTTCTATTTTCTTGGCGGATTCAAGTATCAGCGTTCGTAGGTATTCTATTTTTTGTCGGATCTCTGGGGGGTAATCGTCAAAAACCATGGCAACCTTGGGATTCGTCTTTATCTGTAAACTAGTCATTGTCTATAATTTGGACTTAATGTTGGTTTTGGCCTTTACATGTTTTGGATTACTAAAGGTAGCGGATAGATTAAATTTATGCAATGGATTAAAAAAAAACCGTTGCATATACCTGGCGTTGATCATCTAATTATTAAAAATTAACAAAAATCTATGGCTGTTAACGTTAACGAATAAAAAAATAATACTAACTTTCATAGCAAAAGATAAAAGCTATTGTTCTGTTGCTCAAAATAAGGTCACCTTTACAGGGGAATAAACACCTGAAAAGGAGGAAGTGACCATGGAAGGCATTACCTACAAATGGGCGACATAGAGTCTTTTGCTTAATTGTTTAAACAATAAATAAAATGTTATAGTAAGTAAAACTATTGTGTAATTAAAGTTAATGTAAATATAGAGTCAAATGAAATCAACGAGAAGATCTTTTATTAAAAGAACGGCTGTGGCCAGTTCGGCTGTTATTGCCGCACCGACCATAATTTCATCCACCGTCTTTGGGGCCAACGACCGTATTAATGCGGCAGTATTGGGCGTCAATGGCCGTGGAAAAAGCCATATCCAGGGCCTTATGGCACAAAAGAATGTACAGGTTACCACTTTATGTGATCCGGACATGGATTTGTTGAGGGAGCGCCAAAAAACCTTTAAGGAAACGTATAAAAAAGATGTTGCCCTGGAGCAGGATCTTCGCAGGGTTATGGATAATAAGGATATAGACGTGGTTAGTATTGCATCACCAAACCATTGGCATGCCCTTTCTGTAATTTGGGCCTGCCAGGCAGGTAAGGACGCCTATGTTGAGAAACCGGGGTCGCACAATATCTGGGAAGGCCGTAAAATGGTGGAAGCAGCAGAAAAGTATGGCCGTATTGTACAGCACGGGGTTCAATTGAGAAGTTCCCCCGCTGTTAACGAGGCTATCAACCTAATGCGGGATGGATATATAGGTCGAGTATATATGGCCAGAGGCATTGTTTTTCGTTGGAGGGGCGATATCGGTGACCAAGGTTTTTCTCCCGTGCCGGCAGGAATCGATTACGATCTTTGGACTGGGCCTGCCCAAAAGCGTCCATTTACCAGGAATTTGGTGCATTACAATTGGCATTGGCATTGGGATTACGGAAATGGCGATGTGGGCAACCAGGGTATTCATGAAACCGATCTATGTATGTGGGGCTTGGATGTTGGGCTCCCTACTAAAATTACCTCCATGGGCGGTAAGTTCCTTTGGGACGATTGCAAGGAAGTGCCAGAAGTACTTACTTCAGTATATAACTACCCTGAAGAAAGGAAAATTATACAGTTTGAAGTACGGCCATGGTGTACCAACACCGAGGAAGGTGCCACTGTAGGAAATATTTTCTATGGAGATAAGGGAATATTGGTCGTAGACGGTTATGACAAGTATAAAACATATTTAGGAGAGGACAGAACACCAGGCAAATCTGGTGAGGATGGTGGAGAGTCCGGATCTGGAATGGACCGTGGTGCCGGGGGTACGGACGGGCATTTTGCCAATTTTATAGAGGCCGTGCGCAAGCGTGACAAAACTATTTTGAACGGACCGGTAGAAACTGCACATCTTTCCTCAGGATTGGCACATTTGGGCAACATTGCCTACAGAACGGGTCGTGTCCTGGACTTTAATCCAAAATCCGAATCCTTCGTAAACGACCAGGAAGCAGATAAAATGTTGAGACGAGATTACCGTAAAGGGTTTGAAGTTCCAGAAAATGTATAATTGGATAATGACTCCCGTTTAAGTAAATAAGACTGGAATGTTTAGTAAGATTAAAACCTTGGTCAGGGAATTCCTGGTCAGGGTTTTTTTATTTAATTCGAATTGTGCATAGGCCGAATAAGGGAGTACCGGTCCTTTTTATGGGGCTTATTGTTTACTGAAAGAGCTGTATGGTATAATCCAATAATGCCGTGCCCCCGTATTCGCCATGACCCGGGATTACAATTTTGGTATCAGGGTATTTTAATTTGATATTCTGCACGGTTGCTGGCCATTCAGCTGTATTGGCGTCACCTAAGTATCCTTTGCCTGCGTTTTTCTCTTTTATGAGGCATCCGCCAAAAATAGTTTCATCCTCAGGGAAATATCCTATAATATTGTCTTCGGTATGGCCTTCCCCAAAGTATTCCGCATACACTTTTTTCTCTCCGATATTCAAACTAAGCTTGCCGTTAAATTCATTTATGTGTTTGCTAAAGTTTAATTTCTTCGTTTTAAATAATGCCATTGTTTTATTATTGGCGTATACGGGAATGCCCTTATCAACAAAATTAGCGATCCCTCCAATACAATCTTCATGAAAATGGGTCGGTATTACAGCAGTTATATCCGTTTTCAATTTTTTGGTCACAAATTTTATTAGTTCCAAGGAACTTTTGTCGTCCGTGGGGGTGTCGAACACCACTCCTTTATGGTTATTGATGACCAACATTCCGTTAGAGGCAACTTTTCCGAAATCATCTGTATTTAAAAACGAAATATGCTGGTAAATATGCTGTGACAGTTTAAGAACAATTAAATTTTCGGATTCATAAACTTTTAAGCTGTCACTAGGAGCCAAGTTCATTACTTGAATTTTACCTGTCTTTGTAGTACTTGTTTGGAAGGGCGATGCCTTGAACGCCAACAAACTTAGCGCCGTAATTAGAATTATTGGCAATGGGTATTTGTACATAAAAATTTATGATTTTTGGTAGTCATTTAATCCCTTGCCGTTGAGAATTTGCTCCAAACATTTTTCTATTCTGGATACTCTGGTTTTGGACTGTTTGGGTTGGGAAAAATGAAGAAGATATCCTCTTTGTCGGCCAGGGGTAAGTGATTCGAAGGCAGATTTTAATTCAGGGGTTTCATTAAGTTTCTTTTGAAATTCCTCCGGCACCTTGTATTCCTTGGTCTTTTTAAAATCTATTTTTAATCCGGCTTTTTCTACCTCTACGGCCTCAAAGATGTAGGCCTTTAGGGTAGTTTCCATCTCCGCTATTTCCGCAGCATTGGTAAACCTTATCTGCCGTGCTGCCTGTACATTTTCGGTTTGTTGAACAAGGATGCCATTGGTATCCTTTAAAAGAGCGCCTTTGTGGAATAGCAGTGCACAGTATTCCTTAAACCCATGTATTAGAACTATGTTTGTACCCTTGAAGGTGTAACAGGGTTTGCCCCATTTCAATTCTTCCGTAAGTCCACAATCCAGAATAAGCATTCTCAATTTCTTATAAGCGTCCTGCCACTTACTAGCCTTATTAAAGAAAAAATCAAGCTCGGGATTCATAGGTTTCTAGTATATAAAATATCATCTAATGGGTTCTGAATGTTTTTACAATATTACAAGTAAAGATTGTTCTCTTAAAGAACACATTTGCAATAAAAATAAGAAATCTGGTGCAATCATCAAACGGTAGGCCTGAGCCAGAAATTGGCTTAGTTTATTTCAACCTTCATATGTGTGAAATTCGGTAACCGTTAAATAATAGCCATCGGGATCTCGAATTGAAAATTCCATTTTCCTCGAGTTCTTATTTAAGTGAATATCTTCTTCCATCGGGTAGCCCAATGCTTCGATGTTTTGTCGTATTCCTTTCATATTATCAGTCCTGAAATAAAGGATAAGTCCATTTCCAGGGGTAATTAGTGGATTGTTCATGGTAGGATGCTGGTGTTCTCCCCATTTGTGAAGGCAAATTAGGACTTCATCATTTTCAGACAACAAGACCTCAAACTCGTTTCCACCGTGCATACTTCTACAACCAAATACTGACTGATACCATTTAGAACTGGCTACAACATCTTTAACAGCTATTATGGGTCAGTTTTAATCATTACCTATGTTCTTTAAACTTGAATCGTTGGGTTAGTTGAGTGTTCGCTTATTGACTTTGTTTTCTAATGGGTTTTCTTTATTTCCAATTATTTTATTCTAGCACTTGCATCATCTCTGCCGATTCAATATCGGTTTTGTTGGTCCAACCGGCTTTTGGGTTTTCACCCTTCATCTGGCGCTCGTAAAAATTCCGGTCAGCTTCATTTGCGTACATATACTCATCAAAAACATGCCCATTTCCAAACATGCGAGGGTCTTTTTGTTCTTTTAATTCTTTAATTAATTGTGTTTCCAAATTACCCGCAGTTTCTAACAATCCAGGTTGGTCTATCAGATTATTAATGCAAAAAGGATCATCAACTACATTATATAACTCTTTATAGGGCCGTTTCCCAAAACAGAGATCCCAATACTTATTCGCACCCATTTTCCTTCTGTCATCCAATATTTGAGTTTTTGTAGCACCTCCATCGGTGTTTAAATAACCTGTTTCCGGATTTCCTGCAGGCCAGCGGTCTGTTTCAAAATTAAGTACCAACAAATAATCTCCCTTGCGAATGCCTCTAATTGGATATCCCGCATCATTTGGTCGTCCTACATCATGGCGCTCTTTACCAATTAGTACATGATCTCTGTCTGCCGATATATTTTCTCCATTATCGGAATATAATATATCAGTTAAACTTCTTCCTTCGATTGGCTGCATTTGTGATTTGGATTGTTCAATACCTGCCAATTCAAGAAATGTTGGTGCAAAATCGATAAAACTTACAAAATCATTAATATTACGACCTGGTTGTTTTAAACCGTCTTTCCACATAATTGCAAGAGGCAAATGGTTGGAATACTCATAGGCTTGACCTTTAACACGCGGAAATGGCATTCCGTTATCTGATGTTACGATAACAATTGTGTTGTCTAACATTCCCCTTTCCTCAAGGGTTTTTAGCATTCTCTCCAGATGTGAATCGAAATATTCTATTTCGTAAGCGTAATCGAGCATATCAGTTCTAACTGCTTCCGTGTCTGGCCAAAAACCCATTACTTCATCAACATCTTCGAGCTTCTTATTGCCTTTGTTTATACCGCTGCCATATTCATATTCACGATGAGGTTCGAACCCTCCATACCAAAAACAAAAAGGTTTGTCTTCTGTTTTCTCATTTAAAAATTCAATAAAATTGGCCGCGTAATCTATATTGGACATTGCAGTTGTGGGAGGCGTTGTTTTCTTTTCGTTAAATTCCTTTCCCAAAACAAGTCTTTGTTTTCCACTTTCGGTCAAGGCCACGGTTGGAGCCAATCCTTTGGCAGTTAAACCCACATGATAGCCGTTCTCACTGAGCGTTTCGGCATATGTTTTAAATTTAGTTGGAAAATAACTCCAATGATTACCCGCCTCTTCCAATTGTCATGAATTACGACCAGTTACAATACAGGAACGTGAAGGTGCGCACTTTGCATTAGGGGTATATGCGTTGGTAAACAGTAAACCTTGTTCAGCAATTCTATCGAATGTTGGAGTTTTTACCCAAGAGCTGCCATAGGCACCCATGTGCCTATAGGTAGCATCATCGGCAATACAGAAAAGTATGTTGGGAGGAGGACTTTCTACCTGTTTTTTTGCTGGATTGCAACTTAGCATTATCCACAAAAAGGTAATTGTTGAAAGGAAGGTGATTTTTAATTTATTCATTACGGGAAATTATATTTTTTGATTAGCCTAAGTTAAAACTTTTCATTAACCAATATTTACATTAAATAAATACCCGACCATAGCAGTCAACCCCATTGCCACTGTGCCCCAAAATGTGATTCTGATGATAGCCTTACTAATACCTGATCCACCCGTTTTTGCTGCTAGCGCCCCTAGGATGATCAGGAAAAAAAGAGCAAAACCGTAAAGGGAATACTCCATGCTTTTTAAGGGCAAGAAGAGGGTTACGATGAGAGGTAGTATTCCACCAACTGTAAAAGCTGCTCCGGAGGCAAAAGCGGCTTGCATGGGTTTGGCTTTACTTATTTCATTCAAGCCCAATTCATCTCTCATGTGTGTTCCTAACGCATCGTGTTCTGTTAGTTCTTTTGCTACTGTTATTGCGGTTTCTTTTTTCAGTCCTCTTTTTTCATAAATCTCAACTAACAGCTGCAATTCGATCTCAGGTGTTTCTGTTAATTCTATTTTCTCTCTTTCAATATCTGCTTTTTCTACATCGGTCTGGGAACTTACGGAAACGTATTCACCTGCTGCCATAGATAGAGCACCAGCTACCAATCCTGCTAGAGTTGCTAACACAATTGGGTCTCTAACTTCACTTGCAGCGGCAACACCTATTGCAAGACTTGCCGTTGATAAAATTCCGTCATTGGCCCCAAGAACAGCTGCTCTTAACCAGTTACTTCGGTGGATGTAATGGTTGTCCAAATAATTGTCTATATTCTTTTTGGGTCCTTTCATTTTATTGGTTTGGTTTAACAGTTTCGGCCATGAGTAGTTGTATGTGTTAGCGATTAATCCCGCTCGTACTGAACGATACCTGCCCGACTTTGTTATTCAGGTGGGCGTTCGGGCCAATTTGCTAGCAAACACCAAACTGAAAATCTGTCCTGCCACGCTTTTGAGTGTAGAGGATTTTCGGCACGAAATCGAGCCGATTAAAAATAAGAAATTCTCAGTTTTCTATGTATAATGACTGAATTATAAACAATGTTGTACAATGTTTTTAATCTCAATAAAGTTAAAATATTTTTAAATTTATTGAAGAATAGAATTCTCTATAATATACTCCTCAATTAACATTCTCATTTCAGTTTGTGTCAAACCAACCGAAGTGCCTGAATGGTATAAAGCTTTAATGATTTCTACATCAAATGTATTAAATTCTGGGGCTGGTGCGGAACACATAAAACTACGACCCCCATTGTCGCAATACTGATTAGAGGTATGACCTAATCCTAAAATATGACCCAATTCATGAATAAAAATACCTTTATTAGTGTTATTCACCCAAATCCGGCCCTCAATTATATGATTATTTGCATTCGCATTATATAAGGCATAGCCTTGCAAATTACTGTCAGAAACTAAATTAAACATATCGGGCCATATTTGCTGAATGGAAGACTGTGCTCCCAAAATTAAATGTACGTTAGATTCTTCCAAACTGCTAACAAGGGTTAATGTCGTATTATCCGTAATTAGAGCATTGAATTCTTCAAGAAAGCTCTCTATCATTTGTTGATAGGCGGTAGTGATGTTTCCCTCTATGAAAAGTTTAACTTCATTTTGCCATTTTTCACTTAGAGAACCACCGCTAGAGGTTGGCGACAACTTATAGGTTAAATAAACGTACTCATTAATAAAACTTTTCTGCAAATTAGTCAAAGGACCATCATCTACATCTAATACATTGATGGTAATAGTTGCAGTTTTTTTTCCTCCTTTATTATCTTTGATACTCACATTGAAATTTAGTGTGGTTTCATTTTCATAATCAAGAATAGAATTAGCTGTTGTTTTTATTTCTCCAGTCGATGAATTAACTAATAAGTCAATGTCAGATTCTAGTTGAAAGGTAAGGTTGTCATTATCTGCATCTGTTGCTTCCAAAATGCCAATGGTTTTCAATTTACCTAGATCTTCAGGAACATCAAATTCTTGATTTGTCATAACTGGGATGTTATTTGGAATAGGGTCAGGATCAGATGTTTCGTCAGTACTACAGGAAATGACAAATAGTATAAAACCCAAAACGTATACTTTTGGTAATAATTTTTGCATTTTCATTTTTGTTATTTAAATGTTAAGACTGTTAAAATATTGTACAACGGTCTCGGAAATGAGTAGCTGCATTTGTTGGCGAATTATCCTGCTCGTACCGAACGATACCTGCCCAACTTTGTTATTTAGGCGGGAGTTCCGGCGGATTTGCAAGTAAACACCAAGAGCAAGAAACCGGCCAGTATACCCGTGCCGGTATGGACGGGAACGATGCTGTCGGGCAGGTTACATATGGTCATTATTGTGCGTTTGTATTTTTAAACCTATAATCGTTTTATTGTGTAATCGGTGGCCCTACAAACCATTCTGCAATTGAATCCCACAACGGGAAACTTACTTGAAAGAAAATAAGATAGTGAAAAATAATAAACATACCTAAAAGTATAGGGAATACCCATCGTCCGTTTTTTTGTTTTCGTTCCAGGAAAATTACCGATATAATTAGTGTATAAATAATGATAATCGTAATTCCCAAGCCAAGCATAAAATCTGGCTCGGGTAATAAGGTGAGAATAATAAAACGTCCCAAAGTAGGTTCTATAAATACAATACCCGTTGCAATCATAGCACGTGCATGCACTTGCATATTATGTCTGTTTCTCATAGCTATGGCAAACATGAGTCCGATAATAACCAAATCTTTTAATTGCAACCATAAACTTGCTCCTAAGCCTACTGTAACTTCACCTCCAATATTGAAATGTTTTAATAAAATTACGGATATATAGTACAAGGGTAAAATGATAAAACTCAATTTTCCGTTTTGTTTATGGATTGAGAATTTCTTTTACCTAATTAGTGTTGGTTGAACTATTAGTAGTGCTATCTATAGGGATGCTATTACAAAATGAAAATGAAAATAATTATTGAAGTTGGCTGTACCATCAAAGAATTTTGAAAAATAGGTAGGTCAAAAACCTAAAAAAGCCAAAGCAATTAATCCTATGGCAAAATATCCAGCTTTATCGAAATTGATATTTTTTTGTGATAGTTGCTTTCATTTTTACGGATTTTTTGATTGGTTAATTGTACTGTATTTGGTCCTCTGCTTTCCTGTAAATTTTGTACCTATTCAAGTAGCCATTATTCAGGACGGGTCAATATGCCGCAACGTATGTATATAGTAGTTCCTTACTATATTTCTTTTATATAACTGTTTTCAAGCATATATTAGACGTATGCACTACGGGTATTTATTAAGGTTTAATTTAAGATATTTTTTAATGAGGTGGGGTTAAGACGGGTTGTAATATCTTTTTCTTAATTAGTAGTACTAGAGCGGGGTATTTTCTATCTTTGCGCCATGGTAAAAGAAGATGTTTTAGCGCTGGTCGACCAAGGCCTAATGCTTCCATTAATGGAAGAATTTTACACTATTCAGGGCGAAGGGTTCCACAAAGGTACCGCTGCTTATTTTATTCGTGTAGGCGGTTGCGACGTAGGTTGCCATTGGTGCGATGTTAAGGAGAGCTGGAATGCAGAAACCCATCCGCCTACTGGCATAGACCATATTGTAGCGAATGCGGCTAAATATTCCGATACCATAGTCATTACCGGGGGTGAACCCCTCACCTGGGATATGGGCCCCCTAACAGATGCCCTAAAGGCCAAAAATCTAAAGACCCATATTGAAACTTCCGGGGCCTATCCTCTTTCAGGAAGCTGGGACTGGATCTGTCTTTCTCCAAAAAAGAATAAGTTGCCAGAGGGCATTATCTATGACAAGGCACATGAATTAAAGATGATCGTGTACAATAAGCACGACTTTATTTTTGCCGAGGAACAGGCGGCCAAAACCAATAAGGATTGCATTTTGTACCTGCAGCCGGAATGGAGCGTTAGGGATAAGGTTACTCCCTGGATCGTAGATTATGTAATGCAAAACCCCAAATGGAAAGTGTCGCTTCAAACGCATAAGTATTTGAATATACCGTAGACTGTTAAAGAGCCAAGAGCCAAGAGCCAAGAGCCAAGAGCCAAGAGCCAAGAGTTAAAAGGTAAAAAGTCTATGGTTTCGGGTTGAAGTGGTTCTGAGCTTAACCGAACATAACCGCACTTATTAACACCACAGCAATAAACAGATTGCCGCGCTGCGCCTCCCTGTTGGTTGGGAAGCCTGTCTATCGACAGGTAGACTCGTAATGACGGTAATTACTTTGAACTATTAAGGTCTAGTTTCCATATTCTTGGTTCTTGATTCTTTTTTCTCCCACTACTACTGTTCACTGTTCACTGCCCACTGTTCACTGTTCTCCGCCCATTGTTCTCTGCCCACTGCCCACGGCTCACTGTTTCCTATGTGCCAATACTATAGGTGGCTGTCCGTTGAACGGATTCTGCATTCTTCCAATGGTCTTGGCTCCCATACCAGAGGCTCTTATAACACTTTTATCCCCATAGCGTTCCCTAATCTTATCCAAGGCATTGTATAGATTTAGTATTTCCTCGGTATCGTCGAATAGATTGATCTGGTAATGACCCTGTACCAAATGACTGAAGCGAATACCGATCAACCGGATCAACAGTCTTTTGTTGTAAAGCGTATTGAAGAGGTCCAAAATCTTGGGAATCAGGATATGGTCCGCACTGGTGTAAGGAATCTTTAGTTGTTTGGAATAGGTATTAAAGTCCGAATAACGAATTTTTACTGCAATACATGCGGTAAGTTTTTTTCCCCTCCGCAACTGATAGGCCAGATTCTCGGTCATGGCAATAAGGATCCCCCGCAGTTTAATGACATCTATGGTGTCCTTGTCAAAAGTACGTTCGGTGGAAATGGATTTCCGCTCGGAAAAAGGAATAACAGGGGTGTTGTCTATGCCGTTGGCTCGCTTCCAGATTACGCCACCGTTGGCGCCCAATACCCGTTGCATCATATCCATGGGCATTTCTTGAATGGTTTTTATTTGCCGCAATCCCAAATTCCGAAGGGTCTGATAGGTTTTATCGCCCACCATAGGTATTTTTTTAATGGATAAAGGTGCTAAAAATGGTTTCTCGTGCCCTATATCTATCCGTAATTCATTGTTGGGTTTGGCTTCATTGGTGGCTACCTTGGATACCACCTTATTTGCCGATAGCCCAAAGGAAATGGGGAGTCCGGTTTCCTTAATGATTTTGCGGCGTAACTCGCTGGAATATTGGTGGCAACCATAAAACCGATCCATTCCGGTAAGATCGGCGTAAAATTCATCGATACTGGATTTTTCGAATAGGGGGACGTGTTCTTTGATAATATCGGTTACGATATCGGAATGCTTGCTGTAGTTTCCAGCGTTCCCTTTTATGATGATGGCCTCCGGACAAAGTTCCTTGGCCATTTTCATAGGCATGCCGGAGTGCACTCCAAAACCCCTGGTCTCATAGCTACATGCTGCTACAACCCCTCTATCGCTAACACCACCAACGAGTATGGGCCTATGCTCCAATTTACTGTCTTGAAGTCGCTCTACGGATACAAAAAAAGTATCCAAATCCAAATGAAGTATTGTTTTGTCCATTGCACACCAAAAAAAGGTATGCTAAATTATGGAATATTTCCAATATTTTGGATAATATCCATAATTTATTTTAGAACTAATCTTATCCTTAGATCAACAACAAAAAAACTGTTCTGGTTATGTTGTCCAGGTGGGGGAACTAACATAACATTAAAAAAACAAGGAAATAGTACAAAATAAAAAGCTAGCAAAACCTTGGGCTTTGAAATAAAATATTCTATTCAAAAGTATATAGCAAGATAGAGAACAAGGCTAGGAAAAAGCACAGAAACACCAATATCAACAACAACTTTAGTGTTATTGGAACTTCAATTCCATCACTTTTTCCTATCAATAATTCTCTTAAATACTGCATACTTTTCATACTAATGCATTTCTTATTTTTTAGTCCCAAACAAATCCGGTAGCCAATCTAAAAATGAAAGCGTACAATACTACGGCAAACATAGCTATACTGAACCACAAGAAAGCTTTGAAATAATTTCTAACAATGATGTTTCCCAGGTTTTTAAATCCTTCGGAATAAATTTCTTTAACGAGTAATAATGTTTTCATACCTTTTGTTTAATGTTATACGGCAAAATTCGACCAGCCTTGGCCTAGATGGAAATTTAGTGGTTGAAAGGGATAAAAATTGGTTAAAACACGAGTTGAAGAATGTTGTCCGGATGAACGGTTGTTTACAAAGGACAAATCGCAGTTAAGCTCCTAAAGGTATATGGTGTTTCAAGGGTTTTAATGGCAGTTTAACGGAGGGGGGTGATTATTTGAGTGGTAATCATAGTTAGTCACAAACCCCTTTAGACAAGGAAGGACCCATTGCAGTGTCTCGGATTAAATGCCCTATAGAAGAACCCAGAACTACAGAAGCTTTAAAAACGGCATGAAAAAGCCAATAAAATAATAGAAAATAAGTCCAGTCGGAAAGGTAGATTAATAGTTAAGCCATTTTTTAAATTCAGAAACCTTATTCTTACTAATAACTATGGTCTTACTGGATGCGGGATTTAATTTAATCTTAAGTTGATTGTTACCATATCTAAAAATCTCATAAATCCCCTTTACCGAAATAATAAATTGTCTATTGGCCCTAAAGAAATATGAAGGGTCTAGACTGCTGATCAGTTCATCCAGGCTAGAGGTACTTGAATGTTTTTGACCATCCAAACAGGTTATTGTAGTCAATGAATTCTCGGTATTAACAAAGGCAATTTCATCTACTCTTACCGAAATGAGTTTGTCTTTAGAGTAGGTTAGCAAACGGTTTTTTATTTTATTATTGTCATCGCCTTCATCACCTTTATCTTCTTTTTCATTCTTCTTGTTTAATTGGTTCTTGAGGAAGTACAAATCTGAATTTAACTTGGATAAACTTATTACTTCTTCTGCTAATTTCTCATTTTTCAATTCCAATGCCTTTTCATAATAGCTCCCTAAAAAACGAACCATCAGCAAGGCTAACAGGGAAATTACAGAACTAGAAAGTAAATATATCAGCAAAAAATTTACTTTAAGCCCTTTCAGCTGTTCTTCAATTTTATCCAGATTGGCATGCGCCGCCATTATCCAGTCAGAATTTTTTACGGGATAGAGATAAATAATTGGGGAATTAGTATTTCCAATTGATGGGTCGCTCTTTTGCTTTTTATTGCTGATAAGGTCGTAAAATTCCCCAGGATTTATTTCACTGTCCAAAGCTCTGGTATAAGATACATCTGGATTATTTTTTTTACCTATTTTTTGTGGATCTGGATGGCAAATTTCTACACCTGACCAGTCCAACATACAGACAAATCCGGTTTCCAGATTGGTCCCTTCAATATTTTTTTGAAAATTATTAATCACTATTTGGCGATCTATTCCATTATCCAATTGTGTCGATATCAATCCTGCCAATTCCTTTGCTTCTCGTTTACTGGATTCTATCTGAATTGCAAGAATTTGGCTTGTACTTTCATTAAGCATATAGCTCATGGCAAAATAACCTATAATAAAGACTATTAAGGAAATGGCAAGCAACGTAAGTAAATAGAGATTGTCCTTTTTCAAAAGAAGGTCGAATTTTTAAAGTTAATTTTTCCGTTTCAAACTCAATATTTTCCCCTTCACATAATTTTTTTTGAAATTGTGGAAGGTGTGAGGTTAATTTACTTCCTATAATTAATCTTAACACATCACAAATTATGAAAAAAATACATTCCTTATGGTTCATCCTTAGCTTAATGTGTATTGGATGTAGTAATAATAATGATGGAGACCCCGATCCAATTGAACCGGAACCAACAGTTAATACTGTAAAATTGGCCAATAATACTTCATTTGGTAAAATATTGACGGATGCCAATGGTGCTACCCTATACTTTTTTTCCAGGGACACCAAGGAAACCTCGGAATGTTCTGATGGATGCTTGGGTGTTTGGCCAGTATTCTATTCAGAGAAAATAACGGTAGATGCTGGTTTGGATTTATCGGATTTTACTACCATTGACCGTGTCGATGGTTCTAAGCAAACAACATATAAGGGCTGGCCCCTTTACTATTATTCAGGAGATGGTCCTGCGGGCGACACTAAAGGAGACGCATTTAACAATGTTTGGTTTGTTGCCAAACCAGATTATTCGCTCATGTACGTACAATCTCAATTGATTGGGCATGATGGGAAAAATTATCTGGAAGATTATACGGAAGGTGAGGGGAATACTTTTTACCTTACCGATATTGAAGGGAGAACATTGTATATTTTCATTAATGACAGCAAAGACACCAATAGTTTCACTAATCCCGATTTTTCTAATGATGCAGTATGGCCGGTAGCGGAAATAGATTTGGCAAGTATCCCTAGTATTTTAGAGGTTGATGAGTTTGGGTCCATAGACGTATATGGACGAACTCAAATTACTTATAAAGGTTGGCCATTGTACTACTTTGGTCAGGATACGGAACGCGGGGACAATAAGGGGATTAGTTTTCCTGCTCCAGGAATTTGGCCAATTGCCAATGTTGATACTCCGATGGCCCCGGAACCACAGCCGGTTGAAAATTCGGTTAAACTAAACGAAAATGCCACCTTCGGAAAAATATTGACCGATTCCAATGGTGCAACACTTTATTTCTTTTCTAGGGATACTCAAGACACTTCAGTTTGTCTTGGTGGTTGTTTGGACCTATGGCCTATCTTTTATGTGGAGGATCTTACCCTGGATGCCGGATTGGATGAGATGGATTTTGCTACCATTGATCGTACGGACGGTTCAAAACAGACTACTTACAAAGGATGGCCATTATATTACTACGCCAGTGATGCCGTAGATGGGGACACCAATGGAGATGCATTCAATAATGTCTGGTATGTTGCCAAGCCGGACTATTCCCTAATGTATGGCCGTGCGCAATTGATTGGCCATGACGGAAAAAATTATTTGGAGGATTATTCTGAAGGTGACGGGCTTACCTCATATATAACCGACACCAATGGCAATACCCTATATATTTTTATTAACGATACCAAGGATATGAATAGTTTTACCAATCCTGATTTTTCCAACAATTCGGTCTGGCCCATAGCGGAAATAGATTTGGGAAGCATCCCTAGTATTTTAGAGGTAAATGACTTTGGGTCAATTGAAGTATATGGAAGAACACAGATCACTTACAAAGGTTGGCCTTTGTATTATTTTGGGCAGGACAGTGCACGTGGTGATAATAAAGGTGTAAGTTTTCCTGCAGCTGGAGTTTGGCCTATCGCTAACGTAAATACAGCTCTGGCACAATAATGTAAGCCAATTTTTTTCTTAGGTGGAGGTTATACCATTTGAAATAACCCGTGATAAGTTTGGATGTTGAGTACAAAGTACCTTCATGAATAACACTTGTCTAAATGTAGGCAAGTCTATCAAAAAAAACTTAATTTAAACAGATGAAAAAAATATTTTCAATAGGCTTTAATATCTCCTTGGCAGTTGCTATTGCATCATGCGAATACAATTATGAGGAAGAAACCGTGGATGGGGGCGTCAATAATTGTGATATTGCAGTTTCATATACTGATTTCATAAGGCCGTTGATCGATAATAATTGTATGCCCTGTCATAATGGAGATGGTAATGAGCCATTTGCCCCTGATTTAAGAACATTCAATGGCGTAAAGGGTATAGCGGAGCTTGTCAAAGAAGTAACTTTGAATAGAAGAATGCCAAAAGACGGCAGTCTTACCAATGAGCAAATAGCTTCCATTGGCTGCTGGGTAGATCAAGGTGCTCTGAACAATTAAAGCTGGGAAGGATGACAGGCAAAAAATTTAAAATAATCCTTAGTTTGCTCGTACTTGTCATTATTGGTTTGGTTGTTTCTTTTTTATATTATAATAAACCCCATGCCAACATTGAAAAATCGAAATCGGATTACAGTTTAACGGCTAATCAACTTATTAAGGAATATAAGGAGCAAGGTATAGAGGCTGAAAAGAAATATTCTGAGCGCATAATCCAAGTTCAAGGGCAAATACACAAAATTTCCACCCTCAAGGGCAATAGTGTAATAACCCTACAGTCATCTGATTCAGAATCAAGTGTAATCTGCCATATGCTGCCAGAGGAAAATGCAAATGTTTTAAAATTGAAAAACGGCCAAGAGATTATGGTAAAAGGAAAGTGTACAGGATTTTTACTGGATGTTATTATGGTTAGATGTATCTTAGTTGAGTGAAAATATGAAGGAAATTTATATAATAATAATCAATTTATTGGTGTTGAATTGCGTATCGGCCCAAGGAAAATTCCTTACTAAAGATGGTTATGTTTCATTTTTTTCTCATTCCGTAGTGGAAGATATTAAGGCGGACAATAATCAGGTTTTAAGTATTGTGGATAGTGATACCGGCGAGATTGCGATTCAGCTCCTTATGCGATCATTTATGTTTAAAAAAGCGTTGATGCAGGAGCACTTTAATGAGAATTATGTGGAATCCTATAAATATCCAAAAGCAACTTTCTCGGGTAAAATCATGAAATTCAATGAGTTGGATGAGTTAAAAGGGGAGACGGAAATTGTAGGAACACTTAATGTTCATGGACGTGACAAGGAAATTAGTACAAAAGTTAATGTCGAAATTAATGAAGATGAGATAATACTCAAGGGTGATTTTTATGTGGAAGTTGCAGACTTTGACATAAAAATTCCGGCTATAGTAGAAAACAATATCGCCAAAACCATTAAAGTTAATTTTGAACTTCGCCATAAACCATATAAGTAATGTGAATAGAGTCGATCTTAAAATCGATATCAAACTAGATGTTTATTTGCGAATTACATGTCGCCAATAACAAACTTTAAATTTGAAGAAATGAAAAAAGCCTTATCATGTATAGTAATTATACTTTGCGCCTTTAATGGTGTTGCCCAGGATTTGGGAGATATTCTAGACCAAGAGGCATCGGATACAACCTTTTTGGTTGCTAGTACCTTCAATGGTACTAGGTTATTGAACGGTCATTCTGTGGAAACCAGAAAGGAAGGCGTACTGGAATTTTTGATATCCCATCGTTTCGGTCGTATTAACTCCGGGTTCGAACAGTTATTTGGCTTGGATGACTCCAATATAAGGTTTGGCCTTGAATATGCAATTAACGACAGACTTACTATGGCATTTGGCAGGAGTTCTTTTGAAAAAACTTTTGATGTCTATGGGAAATATAGATTATTACAGCAAAAAACTGGACAAAACCCATTTCCTTTTGGTCTCACAGTTTTTGGAAGTGCTACACAAAAAACCATAAAAGATTATGAGCCAGACGACAAGCCTTCTTTCAGTGATCGATTGACTTATACAGGACAGCTTTTGATTGCGCGTAAATTCGGCCCCAGCCTTTCGGTTCAATTAGCTCCAACTTTTATCCATTTTAATACCGTTCCAGAATCTGTTGACCCCAATGATATTATTTCAATTGGCCTAGGTACGCGTGTTAAGATTAGTAAACGGGTTTCTCTCAATGGTGAATACTTTTACAATGTTAATCCATTCGAATCTGTAAATGTTAATAATTCATTGGCATTTGGAGTAGATATTGAAACAGGGGGCCACATTTTCCAGCTCATACTAACCAATTCTGTTTCAATGATAGAAAAAGGATTTGTTGCGGAGACCGGAGGTGATTTTTTTAAGGGTGATATTCATTTCGGATTTAACATATCCAGGGCATTTCAGATAAAAAAAACGGATAGGCCTTAAATGCGATATAAATTATTTTGGTGCCCAAATCTCCAACAATTGTACTAAATATTTATGAATTACAACAGCCCTTAGTTGTCATAAGGGCTATTTTTTGTCTAAATAAACTTAGTCATATTTGCCTCACGCACAGGATACAGTTACTGAATGCGTGTGTCCGTCTCCAGAAGTAGAATCAACTGTTATTGAACTGTTACTTTTCAATGAATTAAAATTTGCCGCAGTTAGGGTTACTTCATGATTATGACCTGAACTTCCTTGAATAGAATAGATTTTCTGTGCGCCGGCCTGTATATCGGCTGTTGATACAGCTAAACTATGTCCGTGATTAGTGGCAATTGTACTCTTGGTTCCGTTAGCCAAACAGTTACCTTGTGGATTTGGATTTGGATTAGGGTCGGGGTTGGTATCCGAATCATTGTCGGAACTTGAACACGCGACCAACGAATAGGCAGGCAAAGCAATAAGCATGGCCCCCATTGTTTTTTGAATAAAAGCTTTTCTGTCCATTTTCATGACTTTTTATATACAAGATACTAAAAATTAGGAACTTATAGATCTATGGAAGCAGTTAATATGGGTGCTTAAACCCATAAAAATAAACTTAGGGGTATGAATGAAAAAAGATGGTAATGCTAGAATAATATTAAGATTAATACGGGTCTTTCTTAATCCGCCCTAGTGTTGCGCATTAATCCTTCCTGTGCCACGGAGGCGACCAGAACACCATTTCTGTCAAAAATACTCCCTCTGGAAAACCCTCTGGAATTACCTGCACTGGGACTGTCCATAGTATACAAAAGCCATTCGTCTATTTTAAATTTGCGGTGGAACCATATGGCATGGTCTATACTGGCATAAAAAGTCTTTCCCTTCCTAAGTTCTTCGCGATGTGGTAGGGATGCGGTGGTAAGTATGTTGTAATCGGAGGCATATGCCAATAACTGCTGCTGCAAGGGTAAATCGGCTTTTACCTTTTCCGTAGAGCGCATCCACATGTGGTTAAATGGCGGACCATTTTTAGCAAGTAGGGCGGTTAGGCGTTCTACCGGTTTAAATTCAAAAACTTTGGGATGTGTAAGTTTTATATAATTATAGGAGTCCGGATCTGTTTTTTCCATTTCCTCAATTTGTTCCAAGCTGTTCATTAATTTTTTTGGGGTAATTAAATTGGGCATGGTAATCTGATGCTCCACCCCATCTTCCTTGACCTGAAAAGATGCGGCCATGTTAAAGATAGCCTTGCCGTTTTGCTTGGCTACCACTCTACGTGTAGTAAAACTACGTCCGTCCCTTAAACAATCTACTTCATAGGTAATGGGAATGCTCAGGTCTCCCCCTAAAATAAAATACCCGTGCATGGAGTGTGCAATGCGATCATCGGCAACTGTTTGGTAGGCGGCATGCAAAGACTGTCCCAATACCTGACCCCCAAAAACACGGCCCCAGGGAGCTTGATAGTTTTGTCCCACAAAGGTATTGTCATTAATACGTTCTAGGGTAAGTAATTGTATAAGTTCTTCTAAATTGCTCATGTGATGGTATTGATTCAATATTACTTTAAGCTGTTGGTAAAATTACAAAGGTATGTTTCCGTGTTTTTTCTTTGGCAAATTCACCACTTTATTCTCTAACAGGGCAAAGGCCTTTATTAATTTTCTACGGGTATTCTTGGGGTGAATAACTTCGTCTATAAACCCTCTTTCCGCCGCGCTATAGGGGTTGGCAAATTTATTGGCGTATTCCTCCTCTTTTTCCTTTAGAATGGCATCGGGGTCATCTGCCGAAGTGATCTCTTTCCTGAAAATAATCTCGCTTGCTCCCTTGGCACCCATTACCGCAATTTCGGCTCCTGGCCATGCATAGTTAAGGTCTGCCCCAATATGTTTGGAATTCATAACGTCATACGCACCACCGTAAGCTTTTCGGGTAATAACAGTGACTTTGGGAACCGTGGCCTCACTTAGGGCATATAGCAACTTGGCACCATTGGTGATAATACCGTTCCATTCCTGGTCCGTACCTGGTAGGAATCCAGGAACATCTACCAATACCAAAAGTGGAATATTGAAACAATCACAAAAACGGGTAAATCGGGCTGCTTTTTTGGAACTGTTTACATCTAAAACTCCGGCCAGGCTCATGGGCTGATTGGCAACTATCCCAATACTTTTTCCCGCCAACCTTGCAAATCCCACGACTATATTTTCCGCATAATGCTTATGGACTTCAAAGAATGGGGAATCATCAATGATTTCAGTTATGATATGTCGCATATCATATGGCTGATTGGCGTTTTCGGGAATAATGGTTTCCAACTTTTCCCGGATTTCCGTATTTAAGGAATAGGGCAGTGGTTTTGTTGTTTCCTCACAATTTTGAGGCAAGAAACCAATGAGTTCCTTTATTTGAGCAATACAATCCAAATCATTTTCCGCTGTAAAATGGGTAACGCCGGATTTGGTGGCATGGGTCATTGCCCCGCCCAATTCTTCCGAACTAACCTCTTCATTGGTTACCGTTTTTACAACATTGGGCCCGGTGACGAACATATAACTGGAATTTTCCACCATTAGGGTAAAGTCGGTCATGGCAGGGGAGTAGACAGCTCCACCTGCACAGGGGCCCATAATGGCCGATATTTGTGGGATAACGCCGGAAGCCATTACATTTCTGTGAAAGATATCTGCATAACCGCCTAATGATCTTACACCTTCCTGTATTCTTGCTCCGCCACTGTCGTTCAATCCAATTAAGGGAACTCCTATTTTCATGGCCATATCCATTACCTTGCAAATTTTTTCGGCATGGGTTTCGGAAAGTGAACCTCCAAATACGGTAAAATCCTGGGCGAAAACACAGACCTGTCTACCATTAATGGTTCCATAACCGGTAACTACCCCATCGCCATAAAATATTTGTTTACCCATACCAAAATCTTTGGTTCTGTGGGTTACCAAGGCACCCAGCTCTTCAAACGAACCCTCGTCCAATAAAAAATGAATGCGCTCACGGGCTGTAAGTTTGCTCTTGGAATGCTGGGCATCTATACGTTTTTGACCTCCACCCAATTTTGCCTTGGCAATTTTATCTTCGAGTGCTTTTATGTTTTCCTTCATTAACTAATGCTTTTTGCCATTTAAAATTATTGGTCCATGTGGCGTTTATCTCTTGGTTCTATTTAATGACCAATTGGAGTTTTTATAATCGGGAAGTCTAAGCTGATCGTTGTGCTCCAAGAACAGTTTTAACCCTACCAAAGCTGCAATTTTACGCTCCTGCCCATATTGTTGGTGTAATAATTCCGGTGTGAAGTAGTTCTTTACAAAATGGGTATCGAAATTTCCGGAAGTGAAGGCTTCATGTTCACAAACAAACTTCCCAAAAGATAGGGTAGTGGAAATCCCCTTGATCTTAAAGTCCGATATGGCACGGATCATTAATTGAATGGCTTCCTCACGATCTTTTCCATAAGTAATTAACTTGGCCAACATGGGGTCATAAAAAATGGGTATGGTCATGCCTTCCTCAAAGCCGTCATCCAATCTAATGCCTTCGCCTACTGGACGCTTATAGGTTTCCAAAGTGCCCATACTGGGTAAAAAATTGTTCATGGGATCCTCCGCATAGACCCTAACTTCAAGAGCATGTCCCTTAATACTTAAATCCTCCTGTGAAAATGCCAATTTTTCATTTCTAGCAATTTTTATCTGTTGCTCCACCAGATCAATACCAGTAATCAATTCCGTTACCGGATGCTCTACCTGCAAGCGGGTGTTCATTTCAAGAAAATAAAATTTGTTATCACCATCCAATAGAAACTCCACGGTTCCTGCACCTACATAGTCACACGCCTTGGCTACTTTTACGGCCGCTTCCCCCATTGCTGTTCTTATTTCTGGAGTCAATATGGCAGATGGAGCTTCTTCCACAACTTTTTGGTGTCTTCTTTGTATACTACATTCCCGTTCAAAAAGGTGTAAAATATTGCCATGGGTATCGGCCAGTATTTGGATTTCAATATGTCTGGGAGATTCAATATATTTTTCCAAGAAGACGGAACCATTTCCAAAAGCAGCCTTGGCCTCGCTAATGGCACGCTCCATTTGTTCAGGTAATTCGGAAAGGTGATGTACTACCCTCATGCCTTTACCTCCGCCACCGGCTGAGGCTTTTATTAAAACAGGAAAGCCGATATTTTTGGAAATTTTCTGGGCCAGGGCAATATCGGTAATGGCCTCCTCAATTCCAGGTACCATGGGAATATTATAACCTTTTACGGCCTCTTTGGCCGCTAATTTATCGCCCATAACTTCTATGGCATGTGGTTTTGGACCAATAAAACATAGTCCGTTTTTGGTTACAAGTTGGGCAAAAGCAGCATTCTCACTTAAAAACCCATAGCCTGGGTGAATACCTTCAGCCTTGGTTTGGTGGGCCGCATTCACTATTTTATCCATATCCAAGTAGGATTCCGAAGAGGGTGAATTTCCCAAATGTACCGCCTCATTTGCAAAGCGAACATGAGGCGCGTCCCTATCTGCATCCGAATAAACGGCAACGGTTTTTATCCCCATCTTATGGGCTGTCCGCATGATCCGTAATGCTATTTCTCCACGGTTGGCTACCAATATTTTTTTCATCTATATACTAAGCTTATTCCATTTCAATTATAATCTGTCCTTTGTCAACCGCATCATTAACTTTGACTTCGATATTTTTTACAATCCCTTCCCCAGTGGAAGTGATTATATTTTCCATTTTCATTGCCGATAGCACGATCAACGGGTTACCGGCTTCCACCTTTTGCCCTATCGTGGCCATAATATCTATAATAAGTCCGGGCATAGGAGCTTTAATACTATTTATTTTATGCGTTTTGGCAGTTAATAAACCCATTTTTTCAACCATCTGATCGTATTCGTCCGCCAGGGTCATTTCATAACTATTGCCATTGACCTCCACAGTCATTGTTTTGCTGGCAAAATCGGCATTTAGGATATTGACGATATAGGATTGATTGTCCTGTAAGGCATGATATTGCAGCGTACCAGTGGCAATTATATCTGAGGATACGATATCCTTTGGGCCAATATTAAAATTTTCCTTATCAACAATGATATTATAGTGGGTCATATATTACAGTTTCATAACCCGGCACGGAATTATTTTACTAGGACCAGGTGCCAGGATCAATTAGCTAAAAAATTACCTAGGATTACTAAGTTTCATCTAAATGTAAAATGGTATTAAACCATTTGGTAATGGTGGAAATCTTAATTATCCATACTTGTGCTTTCAATGTTTAGGTTGAAAGTAATTTTAAACAGTCCTAAATAATATTAGGCCAATAGCACAGATGATTCTGGTTTAGTGCTTTCACTAAGATATGTAAAAGATTTAAAAGACAATTGCGTCCAGGATATTTCCCAACATTCAAAAATAATAGAACTTATAGAAAGAAGTAGGTAGTACTTTGATACTCAAGGGCTTGATATTTTTCTTGAAGTTTTGTTCCATAAGAAGGGGCTGTATACTTGATTCACTCCCCTTAAAATTTTTAAAAAAGGACAATTTTATCCTTAATATGATTTTTATCATGTTTTTTGTTTCAATGGCAGCCTAATTTTGTCCAAATAAATTGTTAAAACCAATAAACGATAAGTGAAATGGACAATTCATATGCACCGATTTAAATATTACGAATAATTAATAAACATTGACCAATAACAATTAAATAATAAGCAAATGAAAATAATTTTAAAAAGTAGCGCAGTTCTTTTTTCGGTTTTGATGATGAGCTGTGGTGGTAAAGAAGAAAAGAAAAAAGAAGGTTTTAGTGTAGATAGGGCAAAAACTACAACCGAGCAACCTGCACCCAATCCGGCGGAAGTAACTACCAAGGCTTCAGAGACCATTGATTTAACCAATAAGGGGGTGGGGCCAATTACCTCTGTAACCTTGGCGGCCGAAATTGATCAAGAAATGGCTAAAAAAGGTGAGGAAATATACGGTCAAATGTGTTTGGCCTGCCATAGAGTTGGTAAGAAGTTCATTGGGCCGGCCCCAGATGGTGTCTTGGAAAGACGTAGTCCGGAATGGGTCATGAACATGATTTTGAATCCTGAGGTTATGGTTAAGGAAGATCCATTGGCAAAAGCATTATTGGCAGAGTTTAACGGCGCTCCAATGGCCAATCAAAATCTAACCGAAGAACAGGCAAGAGCAGTATTGGAATATTTTAGAACCTTATAAAATTAAATATATACAACTATGTTTCCGACCAATTACATAAAATTAATGGTGGTGTCATTTTTTATTCTGGGCCTTACGTCCGGTTGTAAAAATGAATCAAAAACGACAACGACTCCAAATTCTGACAATGTAGGAACGGAAGAGGTGGAAAAGCAGGGACAAGCCTACATAGAGAATGATGGTTCTACCCCTAATGTATTGCAAATTGCCATAGGCTCCCCGGACCATACCACTTTAGTGGCGGCCGTGCAGGCTGCACAATTGGAAAACGTTTTGGTAAATGCAGGTCCCCTAATGGTATTTGCACCTACGAATGAGGCTTTTGCCGCACTACCGGCAGGTACTGTGGAAGATCTTTTAAAACCGGAGAACAAAGACGCTTTGGCAAATATTCTAAAATATCATGTTACCGCTGGTAATTACAGCAAGGAATTTTTAATGAAGTTTAAAAAATTGGGGCAGGCCAATGATCAGAACGTTGCCGTTGAGGTAGTAGGGGAAGATGTTTTGGTAGGAGGCGCTAAAATTTTGGCCAGTGTACCTGCGGGCAATGGAATAGTACATGTGGTAGACAAGGTAATGTTACCTACTACAGAATAACTATAAAACTCAATAAACAATTAAATTATAAACAATGAAAAAATATACTTATTTAGTACTAGGATTCTTAGGCTTTGCCGGCTTATTGACGAGTTGCGGTAACGGTAACCAAGGTAAAGGTTCTTCCGGGGCATTAAACTCGAGCAATGCCGAAAAAGTCTATGTGGCTCCAGGGGAACATGATGAATTTTACGCTTTCATGTCTGGAGGATATAGTGGCAATTTAACAGTTTACGGCCTGCCATCTGGACGTATGTTCAAGGAAATTCCCGTATTCTCACAATTTCCCACTTCGGGCTATGGCTATTCTGAAGAAACAAAGCCTATGTTAAATACCTCTCACGGGTTTGTGCCCTGGGATGATTCCCACCACCCAGATATTTCGCAAACTAACGGAGAACTGGATGGACGCTGGATCTTTATTAATGGTAATAATACACCAAGGATTGCACGGATAAGCTTAACGACCTTTGAAACAGAAGAGATTATTGAGGTGCCCAATAGTGCCGGTAATCACAGTTCATCTTTTGTTACAGAGAATTCTGAATATGTTGTGGCTGGAACACGCTTTTCGGTACCTATTCCACAGCGTGATATGCCCATAAACGAGTATAAAGGAAACTTTCAAGGGGCTCTATCTTTCATAAGTGTTGAGCCCGAACACGGCCATATGGATATTAAATTCCAAATCATAATGCCTGGGTTTAACTATGATCTTTCGCATCCCGGACGTGGAAAATCCCATGGTTGGTTCTTCTTTACTACCTATAATACTGAGGAAGCCAGTACATTACAAGAAGTGAATTCTTCCCAGAACGACAAAGATTTTATAGCCGCTATAAACTGGAAAAAGGTTGAGGAGTATGTTAACAATGGTGGAGGAACCAAAATGCCGGCCAATTACGCGCATAACGTATATGATGAGTCTACACATACAGCAACAAGTACCATGAAAAAAGAAGTACTTACAGTAAACCCACTAGATGTACCTGGCGCGGTATTCTTTCTGCCAACTCCAAAATCTCCCCACGGTTGTGATGTTGATCCTTCTGGAGAATACATCATTGGTAATGGTAAATTATCTGCGGACTTAACAATACACTCTTTTGATAATATGATTGCTGCTATTGAGGGTAAAAAGTTTGATGGTGAGGCGTATGGTATACCTATCTTGAAATTTGAAGATGTACTTGCCGGGACGGTAAAAAGTGGTGGTCTTGGGCCATTGCATACCGAGTTTGATGGTGAGGGCAATGCATATACTACCTTCTTTATTTCTTCGGAAGTTGTAAAATGGAAATTGGGGACTTGGGAGGTTATCGATAGAAAACCAACTTATTACTCTGTAGGTCACTTGATGATTCCAGGTGGAAATTCAAGAAAACCTTTTGGAAAGTATGTAGTAGCACTTAATAAGATTACAAAAGATAGGTATTTACCAGTTGGTCCAGAGATGGAGCACTCGGCTCAGATTTATGATATCTCTGGTGAAAAAATGGAACTTCTTTATGATTTCCCTACTCATGGGGAGCCACATTATGCAGCAGGAATCCCAGCTGAATTGTTGGCTCCTAAATCGAAAAAGTTTTATAAACTCTCAGAAAACAAACACCCCTACGCTACTTTAGGAGCAAATGATGCCAAAGTGGTACGTGAAGGTAAAGATGTACATATTTATATGTCAACGATACGAAGCCATTTTACCCCCGATAACATTGAAGGTGTCAAGGTAGGTGACAAGGTGTATTTTCATATAACGAATCAAGAGCAGGATTTTGATGTACCACACGGTTTTGCTGTGATAGGAGCAAATACCTCAGAATTGTTGGTTATGCCAGGGCAGACCAAGACAATAATTTGGGAGCCTAAGCAAGTTGGGGTATGGCCGTTCTATTGTACCGATTTCTGTTCTGCTCTTCACCAGGAGATGCAAGGTTATGTTAGGGTTTCACCGGCAAGTTCCAATTTGGAAATTTCATGGTCCCTAGGCGATTAGTTTTACTTAAATTTTGTTTTTAATAAAAAAAAGCGGGTCTGGTTTAACTATCTGCCCGCTTTTTTAACAAGTTAAAGAATAGGAAAACCATCCAAAACATTTTTCGATTTGTAACTTATAAAGACCGCAGTAATGAAAAAAGCAAGTTTATTAATGATTATAGGCCCATTGTTTTTATTGGGTTTGTTTGCCTTTCCTTTATGGAATATTATGTTGGGTGCACCACAGTATCCCGAGCCATTGGGAATGAATATACATATCTCGGGAATTCAGGGTGTCTCGGAATTTGATCTGCAGAATATAGACGGGCTCAATCATTATATAGGAATGAAGACCATACCTAAACCTGGTGAAATGTGGGAATTTAATATTTTCCCCAAGGTTATTATCGGAATGATAGTCTTCGGGGTACTTATAGGGCTGCTGGGATTTTATGGAAAAGTAGATTACAAATGGTTTTTGGGCTGGTTTCTTCTAATGTCTATTTTAGGAATATTGGGTATGTACGATTTTAATGTATGGTTAACGGACTATGGCTCCAATTTAGATCCCCACGCCATTATAAAAGTGGTTAATGAGGATGGAACGCCAATGACTTATAAACCGCCCTTGTTTGGGAATCAAAAGATGTTGAATTTTGACGTAACTTCACTTCCAAGTTTTGGTGCATACGCCATGTTTGTTGGCATGGCACTTACTTTGGCAGCTTCATATTTAGGCTGGAAAAGCACGAGGTCCGTTGTAAAACAGGAGCCAAAAGAAGCGGTTGCCGCATAATTTTAAAAAATTGAAGGTATGGTGAACTACAGAATACTTATTTTTTTATTCCTATTATTTGCTTCTTCCTGTGGTATAGGTCCTCAACCCATAGTATATGGATCTGATGGATGTCACTTCTGTAGTATGACCATTGTGGATAGGCAACATGCAGCCGAAATTGTTACGGATAAAGGAAAGGTCTTTAAGTTCGATTCAACTGAATGTATGATGAATCACGTCAAGGATTTGGACCAGAAGCAGATTGCGCTTTACCTGGTAAACGATTTTGACCAACCAGGGGAATTGATCAATGCTACCAAAGCAACCTATCTTATAAGTAACCGCCTTCCAAGCCCGATGGGCGAATTTTTAACTGCTTTTAAGACCGAAAAGGCCGCTGTGGATGCCCTTATGATATATGAGGGGGACTTAATGACCTGGGAACAATTAAAACTGAGATTTCAATTGTAGGCAATTGGAAAACAGCATATTGGTATGAAAGGTAGGGTAAACTACCACCAGAACCCAAAAGTTACAGTTTTTCGCCTCTCAGGACTACCCATTTTTAAAATATTATTGATTAAAACAATACAATAACCATGTACACCATTAATAGTCAGATTAAAAATCAGGAATACAATAAGCTTCAGGTAAACAAATTGGTTAAAACAGAAGTTCTGGAGATATTGAACATCAGCCTGGAAAAAGGAGCTGTTTTTCCTGAGCATATTGCTCCTACAGATGCGCAATTGATCGTTCTGGAAGGGGAAATCATCTTTCATATCAATGGTAAATCCTATCCTATAAAAAAGCAACAGCACTTTAGTTTTCCAAAAGAAGTACCTCATTGGGTGTCTGCCGAAGAAAACTCAAAATTTTTGATCATTAGATAATGGGAAAAATAAGTGTTTTAGTTGGCTTTGTTCTGCTACTCTTTGGGAATCATTTATGGGCCCGGACTATAACGGTCTGTAATACCTGTGAGGTGAAAACTATTAAGGAAGGCGTAGCAGTGGCCGCTGATTATGATACACTGTTGATTAAAAAAGGGACCTACCGGGAATTTAATATTCAGGTGAATAAACCCTTGACCATTATAGGGGAAAACTATCCAGTTATTGATGGGGAAGATCAAGGAGAAATCTTTACAATAGTTTCAAATAATGTTACCATAGACGGATTGTACATTATAAACGTCGGTACCAGTTATACATCGGATTATGCCGCAATTAGGGTAGTAAAGAGCGAAAATTTTCTGATACAGAATATGGTTTTGGAAAAGTTGTTTTTTGGTATTTATCTGGAAAAGTGCAAGAACGGTGAGGTATATAACAATAAGGTTATAGGGGATGCTGTGGATGAATATAATTCTGGTAATGGAATACAATTGTGGTATTCCCAAAACATTGTGGTGAAGAACAATATTGTTCAGCATGTACGGGATGGCATCTATTTGGAGTTCTCGGATAACATAACAATTGAAAACAATATTAGTTCCGACAATCTTCGCTATGGGTTGCATTTTATGTTTTCCAATGATGACATCTATAAGAACAATACCTTTGAAAACAATGGGGCAGGGGTTGCGGTCATGTTTTCCAAAAGAATAAAAATGTTGGGCAATACCTTTAAGAAAAATTGGGGAGCCGCCTCATTTGGACTGTTGTTAAAAGAAATAAATGATGCCGAAATTACGGGCAATTCTTTTGAAGAGAATACTATAGGCATCAGTATTGAAGGATCCAACAGGATAAATTATTCAAAAAATAACTTTATAAAAAATGGTTGGGCCATTAAAGTACGTGGAGCCTGTTACACCAATACCTTTATACATAATAATTTTATGTACAACTCCTTTGATTTGGCTTACAATAGTAATCTGAACGATAATATATTTGAAGAGAACTACTGGAGCAATTATACGGGCTATGATCTGGACAGGAACGGCACTGGGGATATTCCCTATAGACCCGTAAAGTTATTTTCTTACATAGTAAACAGAACCCCCGAGACAATTATACTGTTGCGCAGTTTATTTATGGATATTATTGATTTTTCAGAAAAGGTATCCCCTGTATTTACACCGGATGAATTAGTTGATGCAAAACCGTTAATGAAAAAGATCAAATGATACACGTTGAAAGTTTACATAAGAAATTTGGCAAAAATGAAGTATTGTCCGGATTGGAACTCGATATCCACCAAGGCGGTATTTTTGCCATACTTGGGCCCAATGGCTCGGGTAAAACGACGCTGATCAAGACTATCCTGGGAATGGTGATTCCCAACAAAGGAACTATTTCTGTAATGGATTCCTTGGTTAAAAATAAGTGGAAGTATCGTCAGGATATAAATTACCTTCCCCAAATTGCCAATTTTCCAGGAAACCTTAAGGTCAGGGAATTAATAGAAATGATAAAGGACATAAGGCAAAAACCCAGTGAAGAGCAAAAGCTTATAAGCCTCTTTGGGCTGGAGCCTTTTTTGGACAAAAAATTGAGCAACCTTTCCGGAGGTACCAAGCAAAAGGTGAATATAGTACTGACCTTTATGTTCGACAGTCCTTTGATTATTTTGGACGAACCCACCAATGGTCTAGATCCCTTGGCACTAATTCGTCTCAAGGAACTTATTGCAGAGGAAAAGGCCAGGGGCAAAACCTTTTTGATTACCTCCCATATTATGCAGTTCGTTGAAGAAGTTTCCGATGAGGTCGTTTACCTTCTCGAAGGTGAAATCTATTTTAAGGGAAGTATTGCCGAGCTTAAAATTAAAACAGGACAAACCAATTTTGAACATGCCATCGCGGCAATATCAACCCATAACAAGCATGATTAAGATATTAAAATACAGTTTTTACGACCTAATGCGCAGTAGATGGAGTTATGTTTATTTCCTGTTCTATCTGTTGTTGGGGTTTGTACTGTTGTTTTTAAACAACGAGCTGTCCAAAGCGGTTATTACCCTAATGAATGTAATTATAGTCCTGGTGCCCTTGATAGGGACCATATTTGGTGTAATGTACTATTACAACTCCAAAGAATTTACAGAACTTCTTTTGGCACAGCCCATTAAAAGGTCGTCCATATTTTTGGGGCAGTATTTTGGAGTGGCAGGTTCGCTTACAATGAGCCTCGTGCTAGGTTTGGGAATCCCCTTTGCCTTGTACGGATTATTTGAAAGTAATGCCATTTGGGATTTTTCACTATTGTTGATTACTGGAGCCTTTTTAACCTTGATATTTACAGCAGTTGCTTTCAATATTGCCCTATCCAATGAAAATAGGATTAAGGGTTTTGGGTATGCCGTATTGGCCTGGTTATTTTTGGCCGTAATCTATGACGGACTTTTTTTAATGTCGTTGATCGTTTTTGAGGAATATCCTTTAGACAGTTTTTCATTGGTAGCCACCATGTTTAATCCTATAGATCTATCCAGGACCTTAATATTGCTGAAATTGGATATTTCCGCTCTATTGGGTTATACCGGAGCTATTTTTAAGCAGTTTTTCGGCACTAATTTAGGGCTTGTAATTTCTATTTGTACGCTGCTGCTATGGACTATAATCCCCGTTTGGAGGCTGGGTTATGTCGCAAAAAGAAAGGATTTTTAATAGTACCTTTAACAGAATTTCAATGAAGCGTGCTTAACACTAAATCCCATATTAAGTTATCCTTAGGCTATTTTTTATTGGCGGCATTACTAGGGGTGGTATTGAGAAGTTATGTAGTAGCCCCTATGCCAATTAATTACCGCTTTATTGTTCATACCCATTCCCATATAGCACTTTTGGGCTGGGTATATATTGCACTGACCACCTTGTTGTATCAGCTTTTTTTGAATAAGGAGGAGCTGCAAGGGAAATATCGAGCTATTTTCTGGTTTACACAGTTGTGTTTGTTAGGAATGTTGTTATCCTTTCCGTTTCAGGGATATGCCTTGTTCTCCATTATTTTTTCTACCTTATTTTTAGTGGCATCCTATTGGTTTACCGCATTTTTTATAAAAAACGCTCCTACCTCCATAAAGAAAACCAAAGCCTATATCTGTGTAAAGGCAGCCCTATGGTTTATGATTGGTTCCAGTCTTGGGCCTTGGGCACTGGGTGCAATTATGACCATTTTGGGGCCCGAATCCATATGGTACAGATTGGCCATATACTTTTACCTACATTTTCAATATAACGGATGGATGATATTGGCACTGGTGGGACTCCTTTTTTACGTGTTGGAAAAACACCAAATTATCATTTCTCCAAAGATTTTTAGTTACTTTTTCTGGTCCACCTTGTTGGGTATAGTACTAAGTTTTTTTCTTTCTACCCTTTGGACAGGACCAGAACTGATATACTATATTTTAGGAGCTATGGGCGCATTGTTGCAATTGATAGGCTTCGGTATTTTGATAAAGATCATTTATGGAAATAGGTTGGTATTGCAATCTATTTTTTCCAAGTTTCAATATGGTATTTTAAAATTGGGGGCCATATTGTTATTTGTTAAAATGATATTGCAATTGCTAACTGCCATGCCATACTTTGCCAACTTGGCTTCAACGGTTTTGGATTTTACAATTGGTTATTTGCATTGGACTTTTTTAGGCGTCATTACTTTAGGCCTATTCTTCTTTTTGGAATTTCATGGATTTATAAAACTCTCAAAATCCAGCTGTATTGTTTATTTGCTGGGCTTTGCAATAACCGAATTGCTTATTTTTTATAAGGGCATGGCAGCCTGGTTGGGGTGGCCACTATTCGAAGCCTACCTAAAACTCTTGGCCCTGGGCAGTTTTCTAATGCCTATTGCATTGATTTTAATTCTTTGGCAATCCAAGGGAGTAGATGCAAAGCAAAGTGTTTAAACACCCTTGTTCCTATGCTGGTAAATTTGCATATAGAGCATGGTAGACATTTTTTGGGCCCTGTTCTTGGCGATCCATGCTACTTCTCCTTCAAAAAATTCATCAATTGTGGCAAACCATTCGTTTAACCAAAGTCCAAAATGCTCCGGAGTAATAGTATGGTTCATTTTCTCGTCTACCTCCTGGTGTACAACAATGGGGTTTCCCATATATTTTCGTTGCAGCAACAATTGACTTTCCCAAAAATCGGTAAGCAATTCCAGGTGACTGTCCCAATCTTTGATTATGCCATTGAAAATTGGTCCTAATGTTTGGTGCTTCCTTATTTTGGCATAAAAACTAACCACTAAAAGATTAACATCCTTCCTCGTTTTTATTTCCGATTTTAATGACATAGTTTAAATTTAATTTCTTTGGGCAGATTACAAAGGTAGTTGGTTGAATTTTTAGTTATTGATAATTACTTTTTTAAATGGCAATAGGTATTCTTAGTATGTATAATTTCTACTTCTCGCCAGTCTCCTAATTAATTGGATCCGTAATCATTTTCCGTTATTACCTTAATAACCATATTATTGAGTTCGGAATTAACAGGGATTTGACAGGCCAATCTACTTTGAGTCGAGGCACCATCCAGTTTGGACAAGGTATGTTTTTCATCGCTCTGCATTTTTGCACTTAATTGGCCTTCAAGAATTTGTATATGGCATGTTCCGCACCATGCCCTGCCTTTACAATCGCCCCATTCCTGTAAGTATTTGTCAAAAAGAAGATCCATTAGGCTGTGGTATTCGTTTAGCCTAAAATTAGCAGAACAAGTATCCCCAAATTCGTCGATATATGTAAAGGTGTACTTCTCCTGTTTCATTTATTTTAAATTAGATTTCCAATTATGGTCAGGATACTGAAAAGGATGCTTAAAACGAGTAAGTTAAAGGTTGTTTTAGTACTTAGTTGTGCTAAAACCGCCGCATTATAAGCCATACAGAAGATGGTGACCAGGAAAAGTAATGTAAGTTTGATCACCGTTGGCATGTGATTCATGAGAAGTACCATGGCAGCAACAGATCCAATACAACTTTGACCAATAATGGCAATGGTGGAATACCCCGTTTGTTCCCTTTCAAATTCGTTTAACAACTGCTTATAGAGCTTCATGATCTTCATTTTTTTATTTTTACTCCCAAAACATATCGGAGTTATTATCCAAAAATTTGGTTTCTTCATGATGTTCCAAAAAGGATTCCATTTGTTGTTTGGTGGCCACTTTCTGAATTTCATTGAAAAGTACCCTTTCCTCAAAACGGATATGCTGTTCCAATTCTTCCTCTATTAGGTTTAATGACTTTTTTAATTCTAAGGAGCTATTGAATAACCGGTCCAGCCTTCTATGTTGTACGATGGCTTTTTTGACTAATTCATTATCGTTTCCCAATATGGGAAAGATGTATTTTTCCTCCTCTTTAAAATGTGGAATTAAATGGATTTTGTAAAACCAGTCAGTGTAGTTTTTTATGCGATCTACTGATATGCCTTTGGCAAATCCAGTCCTAATTTTCCAAGATAACAGAAGTCCCTGATGATGGTCCCTGCTCAATGGTTGCAAAGCCTGATGTCTTTTAATAGGTTGGGTTTTCATAGTCACTATTTTTTAGTTATCGCCCAATGGTAGTGTTGGGCATTTTCTTTGTCATGGTATTCGTTAGCCTTTTGGTAAACAGGGACCAATACGGCACGGTCGGGGGGACTTTTAAGTAAAGTCATAACCGGTACAGGATTGGTTTGCCTGTTTATTTATTAAATCATTTTGCTTATTGTTTCTTTATACTTGAATTTAATCATTTAATACTTTTTCCAATTCTATGGCCTTTGGGAAGAGAATGTTATTTTCCAAATGTATATGTTTGTGCAAATCCTCTTCGAATTCCTGTAGTAGTGAAAATGTTACACGGTAAGTGTTGCAGGCGTCAGCTGGAGGGGTGTAATTATCACTTAATTCTGCTATTAACCTAAAGCGATCCCCTTCGTTCTCGTGTTCTTGCATCATCATTTGTATGGGATTCTGAATTGTGCCGAAATTTTGTTGGGCCAGTGGATAACCTAGGTATTTGCTCTGAATCATTTTACGTACGGCAGGGAAAACAATTAGTTCCTCTTTTTTCATATGCATGGCAAGTTCGCCAGCACTCTTGTTAAAATGCTCTGTAATTTCCAACAGTTCTGGATGTCGATCTCCATGAACTCTACATAGTTTGGCCAGATATTGATTCAAAATAGGTATCTGCGCCTCTACATAGCGGTGATGTTTTTTCTCTATATAGTCAGCCAGTAGGTCCAATGGCCAAGTTTTGAAATCGATATTGCTATCGTTTGTTTGATGCTGAACTGTTTCAATTTCTTGTAGCAGGAGATTGGCATCCAACTTATTTTTTTCGGCCACCTCTACAATGTTTCTATTGCCCTTACAGCAAAAATCTATTTTGTGATTTTTGAATATTTGCGCTGTGCGATAGTTTTCCGCTACTATTTCTCCAATACTTTTGGTCATTAAATTTTCCATGATTATTAATTGTTAAAATTTATATTAGCATCTTTTGCCATTATGGCTACTGCTTGAAATTCTTCTAGTATGGTAAGACTGTGTTCCAATCCTGCAGGTACCAACATTGAGGATCCTTTCTCCAATAGATATTCGGTTTCCTTGGCTTTAAGGATGGCTTTACCCTCCAGGACAACAATTACCGCTTCTGTGGTACTGTGATGCTTAGGCATGCCCGTCCCGGACAAGGCCTTAATTTGTAGGATTTTAAGATTTTCACCTACCTGCAGGTGTGTCAATTCTGGTCTGTTCAATACTTCCATAGTCTTCATATTTGTTGTTCATTCCCCAGTTTTGTTTTTCGGTTGTCGTCCACAAGGCCGGGAAAAATTTGCGTTGCTGATATTTTGGATGTAGATATTTTTTCCATTCAGAGCCGCCTGTTGCTGCTTTGTTTTGACCTTTTTTATCCAAGTAATATTCGGCGGTATGTAAATGGACCAATGGCCATTCAATATTATAAAGCCTGTCAAAAGTGCGAAGTCTTTTTCTTAGGGCATCAGGAATATAGGGTAGTTGTGCCAACTTGTCCTCAAGGGTGTTGCCCATTAAATTGTTGGCGGATTCGGTATACTGTTTAAGATACTTTTCCTCAAAAAGTTGTAATGTCAAGTTTTTTTGGCCCGTTTTGGGGTTGGTTCCTGCATCCTTCCAATAAACATGTTCCAAACATTCCCTTAAATCCGGATTATTGGATAAATGGCTTTTCTTCCTAATACTGATCAGGTTGGTCAATGAAGTACAATGAAGTTCTATAAACCTAAATTGTGCGCTTTGAAAACCGCTGGCAGGGGTAAGGGTAGTACGAAACGCATTATAGTCGTCATAGTCCATGCCCACCGTCATAATATCAAAGGAATTGATCAATATAGTGGTGTATTTTATAAGTCGATCCAGTTTGGTAGTAAGAAATTTAGTGGTAGGCGTGGGTTCCGCCACTATTTGCTGCAGTTCGTGCAGCATCATTTTTAAATATAGTTCGGTTGCCTGGTGGTACATGATAAAAATGGACTCATCCTTAAAATTGGTACGTGGTTTTTGAAGGGAGAGTAAGGTGTCCACTTCAACATAATCCCAATATGTTATAGGTTTTGAATGGAGAAGACCCTGAAGATAGGTGTCCGGGTTCTCCCCAAGGGATTGATATTTCTCTGTTATTTTTTGGATAATGTCCATCACAGTTTAGGTTTTATTTATATTAATTCCGTAAATAAATAGTGTCGTTACTTTTATCACCTCTAGACCTACATAATATAGATGGGCGTTGGATATGGGAACCGGCTTATTTTCAATAATTGCTATAGCCCTAGTGTCCAAGATGGGTAGGAGAATTAGGGTCTGAAAAATTAGAATTGCCAATGGAATAAGAAAAAGGAGATTTCTCCATAAAAAAATCTTCTTGGAAGCCCTGTATAATGTAAGTAATATGAAAATGGCCAATACCAATTCCACTTTGTTTAGTGCATTAAACACTAATTTACCTATGCCCAAACCCGCGGACAGCGTTAATGTAGGTTCTTTAAATTTTAACCAAGCCTCCATAAAGCTTATAGCCCCTACAAATCCAATCCACAAAAAAACAGCAGCTATTATGTATAGGTTTTTTGTTGTCGTCTTCATATAAAGAGTTTAATACCTTTTTATCCTTTTATTATTGAAAATTTTATCTTTTCAGATGGGTCAGGCCAATATCCAAGCCTGACGCCAATTCGTACAAGCTAGTGTTTTGTAGCATTATCTTTAGGTTGTCCCGGATCACTACAAATTTATGATGAACGGGACAAGGCTGTCTGGCATCACATTGTTTTAATCCTAATCCGCATCCATTAAAAATATCATCGCCATCAATGGCATGTACTATATCGTGTAATTTAATAATATCTATTCTGGATTCCTCAATCTGAAACCCACCTGTTGGACCCTTATGGGAATCTATAATGCCACTCTTGGCCAAAGACTGTAGTATCTTCGCAGTAAATGCTACTGGGGAATTCACTTCTTCCGCAATTTCTTTAAGGCTTACGCGCTCTTGGTGCATAGACTTAACAGCTATATATATGGTGGCTTTTATACCGTATTCGCAGGCTTTGGAAAACATAGTTACTCTAAGTTTGATCGAGACAAATATAAGTTTTATTCTTATTTCGGACAAATTTATCCTAAATAAAATGCATCTCGACTATTAATCTTGTTTTTCACTTCTATTTTTTTTAACTTAAAATTTAAGGGTTATGATATTTGTCATCTTTTAGTGTTTGTGGATTGTCCTATCTTTGTCCGGAAAGATAAAAAAAAAGCAGACTTTGATTGTAAAAGGTGCTTTGTTAATATAATTGTAGTCTTATATTTGGGCTGTAGTTTTCAATTATAAAAATATATAATGAAACAAGTAGTATTGTTTGTTGCATTGATCATGCTGATAAAGCCGCTTTGGCCTTTAGCAGAGTATGCGATAAATTATGACTACATAGTTGAGAATCTTTGTGAAAATAGGGATACTCCATCCTTACATTGTAATGGTAAATGCTATTTGGCG
This sequence comes from Arenibacter sp. F26102, assembly GCF_023015865.1. Lineage (GTDB taxonomy): Bacteria > Bacteroidota > Bacteroidia > Flavobacteriales > Flavobacteriaceae > Arenibacter. The sequence continues at coordinate 291,970 of NZ_JALKBC010000002.1, forward strand.
AAACAATTGGCCAAAGAATCGGAAGGGAGCGATAAAAATCCTTTCGAGGGCAAGCGGTTCAACTTGGAAATCCAGTACATATCTTCATTCGAGCCATTAATGGTTTTTGGAGCTGGTAATGAATATGGAAATAGCATTCAGAATAACTTTAAAAGAACCCAGATTCTAATTCCTGGGTTATACACTTCAGATATTGCACAGCCTCCCGAGCTGGGATAATTCAATTTTTGCCATGGTAGTTTTGGAATTATTGTAATTCCCATGTCACTACTATGCCAACTTAAAGGAATTGTATTGTCTAAAAAAATCAAATGAAAGATCGTAGCGTTAGCATACGCTCTTAATTTTGCAACTCACTTTTTTTAGATAATTAACTAAAATTTAAACGTGTGAAAATTATTAGATGTGCCCATAAAGTATGCTTAATACTTATGGCAAAGAGCAAACCTATATCCAGGTTGGTGCTTTTGTTAGGGATATTACTATCACCTATTTACAATGTCGCACAGGAATTGGTTTTGCATAAGGATTCGATTATCACAATCAATTTGGATGAAGTTATCCTGATTTCGGCAAGAAAGGCATTGGATTACCATCGTCAGCCCAAACCCTTATCGACCTTGGATGAATATTTGGAGTCGTCAAAAAAAGTGGACATGGTTAAACGTGGTGCCTATGCCTGGGAACCTACTTTGAACAATATGTTCTCTGAACGTCTTTCGGTTACCATAGATGGGATGAGGATTTTTGGTGCTTGTACGGATAAAATGGATCCCATAACTTCTTATGTGGATGTGTCCAATTTGTCAAAGGCCCACATTGCTTCCGGCCAACAGGGAGCGGAGCACGGTACTACCATTGGTGGCGCCATTAATTTGGAGCTGGATAGGGGTAATTTTAAGGAGACTGGATTATACGGCGGTTTGGAGACCGGTTTTGAAAGTAACAGCCAGATGAGCGTTGTTGGTGCCGAGCTTAACTATTCCGATTCCCAATACTATGTGGATACCGATATTATTTATCGCAAGGCAGAAAATTATTTTGCAGGCGGTGATGAAGAAGTTCAGTTTTCCCAATTTGAAAAATATAATTTTTCTACCAATGGCGGTTATAAAATTACCGAAGGTCGGGCACTAACAGCGAGTATTATATTTGATGAGGCCAGGGATGTAGGCTATCCGGCATTAACTATGGATGTTTCTTTGGCCAGGGCCATTATCGCATCAATAGGTTTTGAACAGGATAATTTATGGGGCATTTTAAATAATTGGAAATCCAAGGTGTATTTTAATAAGGTTACCCATGTTATGGATGATACCAAAAGGCCCGATGTACCCATTCATATGGATATGCCCGGTTGGAGCGATACCTATGGATTTTTCTCACAAGCCCTCCTAAAGATTAAAAAGCATCAATTTTTGTTCAAAGCGGATGGCTATTACAACAAATCCTTGGCAGAAATGACAATGTATCCGAACGACCCCAATGAGTTGCCTATGTTTATGCTGACGTGGCCCGATGTACGTACCGCCAATGCTGGGATCTATTTAGAAGATGAGCTCAGTTTTAATGGAAGCTTTTTAAAAATAGCGACCAGAATGGCCGTGCAGAATCAGAATGTGGCGGACGAATTTGGATTGAACAGTCTAAGGATTTTTTATCCTGATATGGAAAAATCCAAAACACGTTTCCTGAAAAGTATTTCTGGACAATGGCATAAAATGTGGATGCCCTTGCATTTCAATGCCGGACTATCCTATGGGGATAGGGCGCCTTCCGTTACTGAGGGTTATGGCTTTTATTTGTTCAATAGTTTTGATAACCACGATTACATTGGGGATCCGGGACTTGTAAATGAAAAATCGATGGAGGCCAATACCAAGATTTCTTGGGAGAAGTCCAAATTTAAGGTGAGTGCAGAGGCCAATTATTTTCACATTAAAGATTATATCATTGGAGAGGTTGATTCTTCCCTTAGTGTAATGACCATTGGTGCGGAAGGGGTCAAGATCTATAAAAATTTGGATTATGCCAATTTGTTCAACACTTCGTTGGATATGGAATACGCAGTTCTGCCAGAATTGAAATGGTCAGGATTAATTTCCTATCATCGCGGTACCGACAATAATCAGGAGAACATACCTTTTATAAGTCCATTTTCATATCGATCGGGTCTTCAATATGACAACAGGTCATTTTCAGCCGCTTTAAGGATAACGGGGGCAGCAAAACAAGTTAACTATAATCCAGATTTTGGGGAGGATCAAACACAGGCATATACAGTGTGTTCCCTAACCTTAGGGAAAACCTTCAATTTTAATAACGATTCAATGTATGCGAAATTCGGGGTGGAGAATATTTTTGATGAAAATTACTCCACGTACACCGATTGGAAAAATATTCCACGCATGGGAAGAAATTTCTTCTTAACACTTTCTTATTCAATAAATTAATTTTAATAATAAACAAAATGAAAACAATAAAACCATTTATAGTAATATTCATAGTAGCCTTGGTATTAAGTTCCTGCACATCGGACGGTGACGATTCGCCAAAAATTGAAGAAAATCCAATGGCAGAATTTAATTTGCTTTCAAACATCGAGGCCAACGGGCACAGTTTGGAGCTATATTCCAAGGGTAAGAAGGGTTTTACTACCGGATACAATGAAATATTTGTACGTATTAAAGACAATGCCGACGCAAGCTATTTTACCGATCCGGAAATTTCATGGCTGCCGGTTATGCATATGACAAGTATGAACCATTCGTGTCCAAAATCAGATCTTAGTATTACGGAAGAAAACAATACGGTTTCAAAGGGATACCTTGTATTTCAAATGGCCGGAAATACGGATGAATTTTGGGACATAACTTTTACATATATCGTTGACGGGCAGGAATATTCTTTGACGGAAACCATAGATGTTGTAGCCCCCAGTGATGGTAAACAAAAGGTTAGTTCGTTTATGGGCAGTGATGATGTAATGTATGTCCTGGCTATGGTGGAACCTTCAGATCCACAAGTTGCTGTTAACGATATACAGGCAATTTTGTTTAAAATGGAAAATATGATGAGCTTTCCAGCAGTGGAAAATTACACCATTGCACTTGATCCCCGTATGCCAAGTATGGGTAACCACAGTTCCCCCAACAATGTGGATTTAACCTTTGATGCCGCAGCCAAAAGTTATAATGGAAAATTGTCTTTGACAATGACGGGGTATTGGAAGCTTAATTTAAGGTTGCTTAATGGCAATGGAGAGGTGTTGAAAGGCGAAGAGGTTACGGATGAAAACGAAGCCAGTAGTTTGTATTTTGAATTGGAGTTTTAGAAAAAACTTATCATAATAAAAAAGGCTGCCCGATCGGGCAGCCTTTTTGTGTTTATAAACAAATTTCAGTTTAAAATTTATAGCGGACAAATGCTTCCATTGCTGCATAATGTGCCAATCCCAATTCATCGTATTTGGCGGCAGTTTCTTTATTCCTATCCTCTGCACGTTGCCAAAATTCCCTGGAATCCGATCCTTGGAATACTACACCATCCTTTTGGGACTGGTGCTTGAAAATTCCATATCGCTTGGCCAAAACCTGACTTGGACTCATTGGTACGGCCATTTCTATGTCCTCAATATCCCATTCTTGCCATGCTCCCCTGTACAACCATACCCAACAATCATTCATGTAGGATTTGGATTTAAGTCGCTTCAAGGACTCAAAAATAATGTCCAAACACACTTTGTGGGTGCCATGTGGGTCTGCCAAATCTCCAGCGGCGTAGATTTGATGGGGTTTAATTTTTTCGATCAAATCCATGGTGATTTTGATATCTGCCTCACCTGGAGGATTTTTCTCAATGGTACCGGTTTCATAAAAAGGCAGATCGTTAAAATGTATCTGATCGTCCGTAAGGCCAACATAATAACTGGTAGCCCTTGCTTCACTTCTACGTATAAGTCCTTTGATATTTCTTACCTCTTCAATATCAATTTCACTGGTCTTTTTGTTTTTTATGAACTCAGTTGCCTTTTTGTAAATTTCAATAGATTTTTTATTGTCAAGTCCAAAGGAACGGTTATAATCGATTACGAAATCCGAGAATCGCAAAGCTTCATCGTCTGCAACAGCTATGTTTCCAGAAGTTTGATAAGCTACATGTACCTCATGGCCTTGGTTCTGCAAACGCATAAATGTACCACCCATACTAATTATATCATCATCCGGGTGCGGACTAAAAATAAGCACACGCTTTTTGGCGGGATCTGCTCTTTCCGGTCTATTGGAGTCATCCGCATTGGGTTTTCCACCTGGCCACCCAGTTATAGTATGTTGTAGTTTATTGAAAATTCGAATATTAATGTCATATGCATCGCCAACTTCCGTCAACAAATCACTCATACCGTTTTCAATATAGTCGGCCTCTGTAAGCATAAGAACTGGTTTCTCCAATCTTAGTGCCAATCCAACAACGGCTTTCTTGATCATTTTTTCATCCCACTCAACCTTCTCTACTATCCATGGGGTACTTATCCTGGTAAGTTTGGTAGAAGATCCTTGATCTAGGACAAACACACTATTGGGATGTTCCTGAAGATAGGACGCGGGCACCTGTTCCGTAATAGGTCCTTCAACAGAAGCTTTAATGATAGATGATTTGCCTTCACCCCAAGCCATAAGGATTACTTGCTTGGCCTGCATTATTTGCTTTATTCCCAGTGTAATCGCCGTTTTGGGAGTATTGTACAAACCTTGGAAATCTTTACTGGCCGCAACCCTTGTAATATGATCAAGTGTAACCAATCTTGTTTTGGAATTGGGAAGGGAACCCGATTCATTGAAACCAATATGTCCATTACCACCAATACCTAAGACTTGCAGGTCTATCCCACCCAAAGCGTCTATTTTGGCCTCATACTCTTTACAATAATCCGCAATATCCTTTTTTTCCAAAGTTCCATCCGGAATATGATAATTTCCGGGTTCAATATCTATATGGTTAAATAGCAATTCCTTCATGAACCGCACATAACTTTGTATGGCATCCGGTTCCATTGGATAATATTCATCCAAGTTGAAGGCTATCACATTCTTAAAACTAAGGTTTTCTTCCTTGTGCAAACGCACAAGTTCAGCGTACAGCCTTTTTGGAGTGGAACCTGTGGCGAGGCCAAGGACACACATCTCCTTTGCTTTTTGTTTTTTCTTAATTAATGTCGCAATTTCAGCCGCAGCTGCTTTGGACGCAACCTCTGAAGATTCAAAGATTACCGTGTTGATTTTTTCAAACCTTTTTTCAAAACTGGTAACCTTGTCGATTTTACTTTTAATCATGGATAGATAGATTTTTTGTTCATTTTTGGTTGAATCGATAAAAGTAGTACAAACTATTCAAATGCCTAAAAAATATAGGGAATTTTAACCAAGTTTAAGTATAAAATTTATTTTGTTATACTTTTGATCTTTCCCAATTATGGTCCTTGCATTACTTATAAAATTAATATATTGGTAAATTATTTACTTTCAAGAACAGCTGAGTTGAAATAATTTTGTCGAATTGTTGCTTTTGGGGTTATGTTTTATTTAAAAAATTAAAATTAATGAGTTTGACTTTAGAAAATACATGGAGATGGTACGGGCCCAAGGATCCTGTTTCTTTGATGGATATTAAGCAATCCGGAGCTACCGGCGTAGTTACCGCCCTACATCACATTCCCAATGGGGACATTTGGCCAGTGGAGGAAATAAAGAAAAGAAAAGCAACGATTGAAGCGGTAGGTTTGACCTGGTCCGTGGTTGAAAGTGTTCCCATACATGAAAGTATAAAGACACAACAGGGGGACTATCAGCAATATGTGGAAAACTACAAGATTACCATAGCCAATTTGGCTTCCTGTGGAATAGATACAATTTGTTACAATTTTATGCCTGTTTTGGATTGGACACGTACCAATCTGGATTATGAGTTGGAAGATGGATCTACGGCCTTGAGGTTTGAAAAGGATGCTTTTGCCGCTTTTGAACTGTTCTTGCTTAAACGTCCTGGTGCGGAAAAATCATATACCATGGAGGAGCAGAAAGCTGCCAAGGATTATTTTGAAAAAACCTCTGAGAAGGATCGCAAAAAATTGGTCCAAAACATTATTGCTGGCCTGCCAGGAGCAGAGGAAGGTTATAGCCTAAAGGAATTTAATAAGATATTGGCCACCTATGAACATGTTGGAGCCAAAGAATTAAAGCAAAATCTATTTTCTTTTTTAGAGAGTATTATTCCGGTTGCCGAAAAAGGAGGGGTACGTATGTGCATTCACCCGGACGATCCACCATATCCCATCCTGGGCTTGCCAAGGGTGGTAAGTACGGAGCAGGATATTTTGGATTTGTATAATGCAGTGGATAGCCCCAATAACGGACTAACCTTTTGTACCGGGTCTTTTGGGGTTAGGGCGGACAACGATTTGGTGGGAATGGTAAAGCGCTTAGGCCATCGTATTCACTTTATGCACTTGAGAAGTACAGAGCGGGATGAAAAGGGTAATTTTCACGAAGCCGATCATTTGGCCGGGGACGTGGATATGTATGGTGTGCTGAAGGCTTTGGTAGAAGAGCAACAAAAAAGAAGCGCTTCCGGAAGGAAGGATCTTCGAATGCCAATGCGACCAGATCACGGACATAAAATGTTGGATGACCTTAGGAAAAAAACAAACCCAGGCTATTCTGCCATAGGAAGGCTTAGAGGTCTTGCAGAATTAAGAGGACTCGAATTGGGAATAAGAAAGTCCCTTTAAGATTTAATAAATCCTAGTTCTAGGAAAATAGCGAACAGATTATACGTAAAACCCTCCTTTTTTGAACTAAATTGGAGGGTTTTATATACTAATACATTTGGAAGTCGATTTATGGGCTCAAATACTAATTCCGTATTTTCTTTATTAGGGCCAGTGTTTCACGTACGGTCTGTTCCAAGGCGCTGTAATCTTTATTTTCCAATACCGATTTGCTAATTAGGTTAGAGCCCATGCCTACACAGGTGACTCCTGAATTGAACCAACCTTTTAAGTTGGACTCTTCCAAGGTAACACCCCCAGTGGGCATCACGTTGGTCCATGGTTGAGGTCCCCTTATGGCTTTAACAAAACTTGGTCCGTAATTGGCGCCGGGAAATAATTTTATGATTTCACAGCCCAATTCCTCAGCTCTATTGATTTCTGTTAGGGAGCCACATCCAGGGCTCCATAAAACCTTTCTGCGATTACATACTAAGGCAATATCTTCACGCAAAGAAGGGGTTACAATAAAATTGGCACCCATTTGCATATATAGCGAAGCGGCTGCCGCATCGGTTATGGATCCCACACCTACCGCCATTTCAGGCAGTTCCTTTATGACGAACTTATTTAGTTCCGCAAAAACTTCGTGGGCAAAATCTCCACGTGCCGTGAATTCTATTAGCCTAGCACCACCGGCGTAACATGCTTTTAATATTCTTTTTCCTAGCTCCACATCTGGATGATAAAATAAGGGAACAAGCCCCGTTTCTTTCATTAAGGTGGCAACTTCAATTCTCGTAAACTGTGACATATGAATCTTCTTGTGGTTATCTGCTTACTTTTCCAGAAGATTCCCCTCCTGCCAAAAGCTCTACCTCTTCAAGGCTGGCCAAGTTAAAATCTCCTGTAATGGTGTGTTTTATACAGCAAGCTGCTGCAGCAAAATCGATAGTGTGTTGATTGTCTATTGAATCCTGTAGCAGACCATATATCAATCCTCCCATAAAGGCATCGCCACTACCTACGCGGTCTACCACTGGGGTTACTTCCCTAATTTTTGCGTAATGTATTTGTTTTCCATCATATAGGATTCCTCCAATTTTTTGGTGGGACGCATTTACCGAATAACGGAGTGTAGTGGCTATATAACTTAGATCAGGTGAGTTTTTGTATAAGAGGTCGTATAGTTCGGGCAACGAGTCCATATCTTGATAATCCGGATCTTGCTTTTCCTGACCTGTCATGAAAAATGCAGTATCCAAATCACCTAAAATAACATTGCTGTACTTGAGTAGTTCAGGCATAATATCTTTTGGATCTTTCCCATATTTCCATAATTTGGAGCGATAATTTAAATCGGAGGAAATGGTGATTCCCATTTTATGGGCAGCCTTAACCGCTTCTAAACAAACAGCCGCTGCATTACTGGAAATGGCTGGTGTTACTCCGCTCCAATGAAACCAATCGGCGCCTTTAAAGACAGCTTCCCAATCGATGGTGTTCGTCTCTATTTCCGCTATGGCACTGCTGACCCTGTCATATACTATCTTGCTACCGCGTGTACCTGCACCAGTTTCCAAAAAATAAATGCCCAAACGGTCACCGCCAAACTGTATATTCGTGGTAGCTACGTTGTATTTCCTTATTTCTTGTAGGGCACAATCCCCAATATCGTTCTTTGGCAAGCGCGTAACGAATTCGGTGTTAAAACCATAATTGGCCAGAGATACGGCTACGTTAAATTCTCCGCCTCCATAGGTAGCGTTGAAATTGGTTGCCTGCGAAAAACGAAGGTGTCTTTCAGTTGATAGTCTTAGGAGTATTTCTCCGAAAGTGATTACTTTCTTCATACTAAAATATTTGTTATCCTCGATAAAAGTACCAAAGTAAAACTGAAAACTCTAATAGAAAACACTTTTTGACTTTTATAACTATTATTCTGTTTTTTGTTTAACGAATGATCCAGAATGTTAAATAAACGTATATACACAGTATTTTGAATAAAATAGCATCAATTTGCAGATTTCCAAAGAATTTGGAACGGTGTATGATAATCACAATAATTCCTTTGGAATATTATTTAAAATAACATGCAATGTGGGCGTAATAAAAAGTTGATGCCTCCTATATGTTTTTTAGTAAATTCCATTTGGCCTAGAACGAAGAACAAATTTTATTAGATGAAACCAAAAGTATTAATTTTTTGTTGCCTATTTATTTTTGAGGGTTGCGCCTCCCAATCTTCTCCAGAATTAGTACATTCCGAGATGGAGGTTGCTACTTCGGAAACACTGCGGTACTATCTATATTACCCTGAAAATTATGAGTTAAATGCGGACGAGAAGTTTCCTATATTGCTTTTTTTGCATGGTGGAGGTGAATCTGGAGGAAAATTAAAATCCGTTAAGCGCAATGGTCCCCCCAAACTAATTGCCCATGGCAAAAAATTTCCTTTTTTAATTCTGGCTCCCCAGAATCCCAACGAAAAAATGTGGTGGAACACCAGAGCGGTTAATAAACTCTTGGATACCATTATTGCCCAAAACAAAGTGGACGAAAATAGAATATACCTTACCGGGCTCAGTAGGGGTGGTGGGGCAGCTTGGGAAATGGCCGTTCAATATCCGGATAAATTTGCCGCATTAGCCGTAGTTTGTGGAATGACACCAGTACCCTATGCATCATGGATAAATAAAAATATGCCTATTAGGGTCTTTCACGGCGATCAGGATAAATCGATCCCAATATCGGAATCTGTAGAAATGGTAGCCAAATTAAAGGAAATGGGTTATGATGTGAATTTCACAATTTATAAGGGTGTTGGTCACAACGCGTGGGACAAGGCCTATGAAAGTGATGAACTTTATGAATGGTTTGTAAAGCAAAATAAAGCTGAATTTGTCCAGAAATTAACAATCAAATAGCGGTAGAACTTTATCTGATTCTACAATAATTGAAATCAATTGTTGTATTTTTCAAAACTAAACGATATTTAGTTTTTATGATGCGAAGTTATAACCTTAGGTTTTATTTTGTTAATCTATTTTTTGTGATGACAATGATCATATTTTCCTGTTCCGATATAAAAGGTCAGAAAAAAGACCATAAGTTCACCAATGACCTTATTCATGAAACCAGCCCCTATTTATTACAACACGCCCATAACCCTGTAAATTGGAGGCCATGGAGTCCAAAGGCTCTGGAAGATGCTAAAAAGGAAGATAAGTTGGTATTGGTTAGTGTGGGGTATTCTTCGTGTCATTGGTGTCACGTTATGGAAGAAGAAACTTTTGAAGATGAGGAAGTGGCCAAGTTGATGAACGAAAACTTTATCAGCATAAAAGTGGATAGGGAAGAAAGACCGGATGTGGATCATGTATATATGACTGCATTACAACTTATTAATGGCAACGGTGGATGGCCTTTGAATGTAATTACGCTGCCTAACGGAAAGCCCATTTATGGAGGCACCTACCATACCAAAGAACAATGGAGCAAGGTTTTGGCAGAGGTTAGTAAGTTATATAAGGATGACCCAAAAAAAGCCAATGAATATGCCGATATGGTGGCTCAGGGGATACAGGAAGTAAATCTAATAGAGCCTGTTTCCGATCTTGGAATGTTAACCCCGGATGTTTTAAAGAAAAGCGTCGAAAATTGGAAGGATAATTGGGATCTGAAATGGGGCGGAAATAAAGGGTCGCAAAAATTTATGATTCCCGTTAATTTGGATTTTTTGTTGGATTATGCTGTTCTTACGGATGATGAGTCGGCCAAAAGCTTTGTTAAGACCACACTGGACAGAATGGCCTGGGGAGGGGTCTACGATCATATAGCCGGGGGATTTTATAGGTATAGCACCGATGCACAATGGAAGGTGCCACATTTCGAGAAAATGTTATATGATAATGCCCAGTTAATTAGCCTTTATTCCAAGGCTTACAAGGTATTTAATGAGCCGCTGTATAAAAAGGTCGTGGAGGAGACCATTTCTTTTTTGAATAGGGAAATGAAAAACCCGGATGGGGGTTATTATGCTGCTATCGATGCTGATAGTGAAGGTGAGGAAGGTAAATTTTATGTTTGGAAAGAAGAGGAACTAAAGTCTATTCTAGGTTCGGATTTTGAATTGTTTGCCAAATATTTCAATATAAAGCGTTCCAATATTTGGGAAAATGATGCCTATGTTCTTTCCAGGACCACAGGCGATGCGGAATTTATTAAGGAAAATAATATTTCTACCGAAGATTGGGAAGCCTACCTAGGCCGATGGCAAAAAAAATTATTAACCGAAAGAAATAAAAGAATTCGCCCCAATACCGATGATAAGATCATTACCTCCTGGAATGCCCTGTTAATTACGGGCCTAGTTGATGCCTATAATGCTTTTGGGGAAATTACTTATTTGGATAAAGCGGAGGATGTGTTTCGTTTTATAGAGAAAAATAGTCTGGACAAAAATCAGTTGGTACATACCTTCAAAAAGGGGAGTAAAAAGAGTGATGGATTTTTGGAAGATTATTCCTTTTTGGCCAATGCCAGTTTAAAATTGTACGGTTCAACAATGGATTCGACTTATTTGGATTTTGCTAAAAACATGAATCAAATAGCAAAAACCAAATTTGCAGATGAGAATTCGGGCATGTACAGTTTTAACTCCAGTAACGAACTAATTGCGAAAATAATTAAGACCGATGACGGGGTATTGCCCTCGCCCAATGCTGTTATGGCCGAGAATTTGCTTCTTTTAGGGCATATAGATTACAACAAGGAAGCCACGCTTAAGGCCCGGACAATGCTTTCGTCCATGATTCCCGTTTTGGAGGAAAATGCCTATAACTATTCCAAATGGAATTCCTTGTTGCTCAAATCAGCATTGCCCTTTTATGAAATTGCGGTTGTAGGCGATGATGCCAAGCAGTTATTGGCCGAATTACAGCAGTACAATTTACCAAATACCCTAATTGTAGGTAGTAATAAAAGTAGCGAGTTGCCTTTGTTCAAAGGACGTTATGCTGATGATGGGACTTTTATTTATGTTTGTCAGGACCACACCTGTAAATTACCGGTGGCCACTACCCAGGAAGCTCTGGAGCAATTGAAAAATTTCTAGGAAGCAGATTGTTTTTATAAATAATGGCCAGGGCGATTTGTTTTTTGAAACCTAATCGCGTATTTTTAATGGGTCCGGGACAATTTAAGGAAGGGTATTTGCCCTGCTTGTTTTCTTTATTTATTTTTTGCCGATAATCACTGGTTTTGTGTCAAATTACATGTGTTTTGAGGTTGTTCGGATAAAAAATTTTAAATTAAACTCCTTTTAAACTTATATTGAACCTCTAAATTAATTCTTCGAAGTATGCAGATAAAAGAATCTTCAACTATTTATGATGTAATCATAGTTGGGTCGGGTGCCGGTGGAGGTATGGCTACAAAAGTATTGTCCGAGGCCGGACTAAAAGTGGCCGTGGTGGAAGCGGGTCCATTTTTTGATCCTAAAAACCCTGAACAAATCACACAATTAAAATGGCCGTATGAATCACCGCGTAGAGGTGCCAGTACAACAAGGGCATTTGGAGAATTTGATGCAGCATATGGTGGTTGGGAAATTGATGGGGAACCATATACCCAAAAAAATGGATCGAAATTTTCGTGGTTTCGGTCTCGAATGTTGGGGGGTAGAACAAATCACTGGGGACGTATTTCCTTGCGTTTTAGTCAACGTGATTTTAAACACAAAGATATTGATGGTCTTGGAGAAAACTGGCCCATTGGTTATGAAGATGTGAAACCATATTATGATAAGGTAGACAAGTTAATTGGTGTTTTTGGGTCTAAGGAAGGTTTGGAAAATGAGCCGGATGGGTTTTTCCTTCCTGCGCCAAAACCGAGATTGCATGAACTGTATTATATAGATGGAGCCAAGAAATCCAATATTCCGGTCATCCCATCAAGGATGTCCATGGTGACAAAAAAGATTAACAACGATCGAGGGGTCTGTTTTTATTGCGGACAATGTGGTAGGTCTTGTCAAATATATGCCGATTTCTCATCAGGAAGTTGTTTAATCTTCCCTGCGCAAAAGAATGGAGGTCAAATAGACCTTTTTGTGAACGCCATGGTACGCGAGGTAACTACCAATGAAGAAGGAAAGGCCACGGGGGTACTTTATATTAATAAGGAGGATCGTAAGGAATATGGTCTAAAGGGGAAAATTGTTGTCCTGGCTGCATCGGCCTGTAGTACCGCAAGAATCCTATTGAATTCTAAAAGTAAGCAACATCCGGCCGGACTGGGCAACAGTAGTGGAGTTGTTGGAAAGTATCTGCACGATTCCACTGGAGGAGGAATGACAGGATTTGTACCTGACTTAATGAACAGAAAGACATATAACGAAGATGGTGTAGGCGGTATGCACGTGTACACACCTTGGTGGTTGGACAATAAAAAACTGGATTTCGCCAGAGGTTATCATATAGAAATATGGGGCGGTTTGGGGATGCCAAGCTACGGGTTTGGATTTAATCCAAATGCGCTGAATGAGTTTTTAGGTGAAAAAGTTGGGGGTTATGGCAATGTCCTTAGAGAGGATGTAAAGAAATATTACGGGGCAATGATCGGTTTTGCCGGACGTGGGGAATCTATTGCCTTGGAAAGTAACTATTGTGAAATTGACCCAGGAAAGGTTGACGAATTTGGTATTCCAGTATTGCGCTTTAATTATCAGTGGTCCGATCACGAACGTCTACAAGCCAGGCATATGCAGCAAACCTTTGAGGAAATAATTGACAATATGGGTGGACAGGTCATAGGCAAAGCGGCAGGAAAAGATAGTGATTATGGTTTGCTTAACCCTGGAGAAATTATCCATGAGGTAGGTACTACGAGGATGGGGGATAATCCTAGAACATCTGTAGTTAATAAATGGGAACAAATGCACGATGTGGATAATGTTTTTATTGTTGATGCGGGTCCCTTTGTCTCCCAAGCGGATAAGAACCCTACCTGGACCATCTTGGCCTTGGCTTGGAGAACATCAGATTACATAGTTGAGCAATTGAAAAAACAAAATATCTAGTATTATGGATAGAAGAAAAAGTATAAAGTCCATTATTCTTGGTGGTGTAGCTGGCGGATTGGCAATAAATGGATGCAAGCCTGGTACAGAAGGAGAGGCTGAAGCTGCCGATGCTTTGGTACAGGATGAAAAACATTTTGGGCGTACCCCGGAAGAAAAGGAATTGCTGCAAGAGCTGTATGCGGAACAGTTTTTTAATGAACATCAATTGGAGACCTTGGGAGTGTTGTGCGCTTTAATAATACCGGCCAGCGGCACATATGGCAGTGCAACGGATGCTGGAGTGCCAGATTTTATAGAGTTCATGGCAAAGGATATTCCTGAATACCAAACTCCTCTTGCAGGGGGGCTTATGTGGTTGGACCATAAAAGCAATAAGGAATATGGTGTGGAATTTAAAACTGCGGCTGAAGCCCAACAAAAGGAAATTTTGGATGCCATAGCATTTCCGGATAAGGAGAATCCATCCTATGAGGAGGAATTCTTTTCCCTAATCCGTAATTTGACTGTTACAGGCTATTATACCTCCAAGGAGGGCATTGAGGATTTAGGTTATAAAGGTAATTCGCCCAATGTTTGGGACGGTGTGCCGGAAGATGTTTTGGCAAAGCATGGAAAATCCTATGACCCTGAATGGTTGGCCAAATGCGTGGACCAAAGTAAGCGTAACGAAATGGCGGAATGGGACGACGAAGGTAATTTGTTGACCTAGAAGCTACTAAGTGTTGTATGGAATAAATGTAATTATAAATAACATGAAGAAATTACAGGTTCTATGGCTTTTATTAATAGGCATATTTTTTTTCGGAACTACAAATGTAATAGCCCAAGAAGTTGGATTGCAGTTATACAGTCTTAGAAATCAATTTAAGGAAGATGTTCCAAGTACCTTAAAATTGATAAATGACTGGGGTATTACTGTTTTGGAAGGAGGAGATACCTATGGGATGCCAGAGGAGAAGTTTAAAGGCTTGCTTGCCAAAAATAATTTGAAGGTGGTCAGCATTGGAGCTGGCTTCGAAGATTTGGCAAATACCCCGGAAGAGGTTGTAAAAAAAGCCAAAAGTTATGGTGCTACCTACGTAATGTGCGCGTGGATACCACACGATGGAAATAATTTTGGTATAGAAGATACCAAAAAGGCAGTTGAGGTCTTTAATAAAGCGGGAAAGCTTTTAAGGAAAAATGGATTAAAATTGGCCTATCATGCACATGGGTTTGAGTTTAGGCCATATGAAGATGGTACCTTGTTCGATTATATGGCGGAGAATGCCGATTATTTCGATTTTGAAATGGACGTGTATTGGGTACATCACGCAGGTGTCGATCCACTTAAACTACTTAAAAAGTATCCTTCCAAATTTATTTTAATGCATTTAAAGGACATGGAAAAAGGAACAAAGAAAGATAATACCGGCCATGCCGATGTGGAAACAAATGTGGTTTTGGGAACTGGGGAAGTAGATATAGCAGGAGTTGTAGCGGAGGCCAAGAAGTTGGGCATCAAGTATATGTTCATTGAGGACGAATGTTCCCGGGTTGTTGCACAGGTACCAAAGAGTTTAGAGTATTTAAAGGGGTTAAAATAATTTCCTACCCATTCCCAATATTATTGATATTAATTCAAAGGCCTCTCTATAGGGGCTTTTTTATTTGGTGAAGGTAAGTAGATAGGCTATTTGCATTTTACGGGAATAAAATCTGTGGAAGCCGGGCTGTAGATTGTAATGGCTAAATGCCATAAAGCTTGTTAAAAATAATTTTGTTATTCCTTAGGTTTGAAAGTAAAGGAATTGGATCCTAAATTATAAGGATTGTATTAAAGGAATTGCCTCTTTTAATAATATATTATCAATTATCAATGGTTTTATATCAAATTACATGAATTTTGAGGTTGTTTGGTTAAAAAATTCTAATTTGATTCCGTTTTCAACTTATATTGAAGTTCAATATTAATTTAATCTAATATGCAGATAAAAGAATCCTCAGAAATTTATGATGTAATAATTGTCGGCTCGGGTGCAGGTGGTGGAATGGCCACTAAGCAGTTGGCCGATGCCGGCCTCAATGTTGCGGTTGTCGAGGCTGGACCATTTTTTGATCCGGCAGACCCCAAAACCATGAATCAATTAAAATGGAATTACGAATCTCCTAGAAGGGGAGCCGGTACTACTAGGGCCTTTGGCGAATTTGATGCCGCTTATGGCGGTTGGGAGATAGAAGGAGAGCCTTATACCCGTGAACCTGGTACCGAATTTGACTGGTTTCGATCACATATGTTAGGGGGGCGTACAAACCACTGGGGGCGAATTTCTCTGCGTTTTGGACCAAAGGATTTTAAAGGGAAGACCAGGGACGGTCATGGTGAGGACTGGCCTATAGGTTATGATGATGTTAAACCGTATTATGATAAGGTAGATAAATTAATTGGGGTATTTGGCACCAATGAAGGACTGGAAAACGATCCAGATGGATTTTTCCTTCCTCCTCCAAAACCGAGATTACATGAGATTTTCTATATAAATGGGGCTAAAAAGGCGGGAATACCTACTATTCCAGGTAGACTCTCCATGCTTACCAAAAGAATTAATGCGGACCGTGGCGTGTGTTTCTACTGCGGACAATGTTCACGTTCCTGTTCTGTTTATGCCGATTTCTCATCGGGAAGTTGTCTTATATTTCCAGCGCAAAAAAGCGGTGGCCGTATTAAATTATTCGTCAATTGTGTAGTGCGGGAAGTGACCACCAACGAAGAGGGCAAGGCAACAGGCGTGTCTTACATTAGTAAGGATGATAGAAAAGAGTATAAATTAAAAGGCAAGGTTGTGGTTTTGGCAGCTTCAGCCTGTAGTTCCGCCCGTATTCTCTTGAATTCAAAAAGTAAACAGCATCCTAACGGATTAGGAAATAGTAGTGATGTTGTAGGTAAGTACCTGCACGATTCTACCGGGGCCAGTAGAGCTGCTTTTGTACCGTCATTGATGAACAGAAAAGTATCCTATAATGAAGATGGGGTGGGCAGTAACCATGTGTACTCTCCATGGTGGGGAGATAATTCCAAGTTGGATTTTCCTAGGGGATATCATATCGAAGTCGGCGGAGGCATGAAGATGCCTGGCTATGGTTTTAGTTTTAATCCCAATGAGTTCAATAAGTTCTTTGGGATCAAAGTAGGGGGTTATGGAGATAGCTTACGGGACGATGTGAAAAAATATTACGGGTCCGTACTGGGTATTGCCGGAAGGGGCGAAGGTATTGCCCGTAAGGAAAACTATTGTGAAATAGACCCTACTACAGTGGATCAATTTGGTATTCCCGTATTGAAGTTTAATTACAAATGGTCCCAATTCGAGAAAAATCAGGCCAAGCACATGCAGGACACCTTTGAGGAGATCTTCCATAATATAGGGGCAGAGCCATTAGGAGAAAAGCCGGGAAAAGATCGTGATTATGGGCTAGAGGCTCCTGGTCGTATTATCCACGAAGTGGGTACTACAAGAATGGGCAATGATCCCAAAACATCGGTTACCAATAAATTCAATCAGTTGCACGATGTGGACAATGTATTTATAGTGGATGCGGGACCTTTTACCTCCCAAGCGGATAAGAATTGTACTTGGACCATTTTGGCATTATCTTGGCGCGCCAGTGATTATATTATTGAACAATTAAAACAGCAAAATATCTAGACCATGGATAGAAGAAAGAGTATACAAACAATAATTCTTGGTGCGGGCGCATCCGCCTTGGCCTTTCATGGTTGTAAGACCGATGGAACTGATACGGCAAACGAAGCCGTTGCCGCAGCTGAAAACACGCATTATTTTGGTCGTACCCCGGAGGAGTTGGAGCTTATAGAAAAATTAAATGCAGAACAGCTATTTACGGAACATGAAATGGAGACCATAGCGGTATTGAGTACCGTAATACTCCCTCCTAGGGAACCTAATGGAGGGCCCATTGAGGCAGAGGTCCCAGAATTTATAGAATTTATGGGCAAGGATATCCCGGAGCTGCAGCTAACGTTAAAAGGGGGGCTAATGTGGTTGGACCATAAGAGCAATTCCGATTTCGGAACCGAATTTAAGTTGATTTCCTTAGATCAACAAAAGCAAATATTGGATACCATATGTTACCATGATCCTGATAAATCGTTGGACGAGCAACCACTTGAAATACAATTTTTCTATTTGATGCGTGGATTGACGGTTTCCGGTTATTATTCTTCCAAAGTGGGAGTGGCCGAACTCGGCTATAAGGGAAATTCACCTAACGTATGGGATGGTGTTCCGGAGGACGTGTTAAATCAGCATGGTGTGGCCTACGATCCCGAATGGATCGCTAAATGTATAGATCATAGTACCAGAAACGAAATTGCTACCTGGGACGATAAGGGTAACCTTCTGACCTAGGTCCATTAGAATTGGGAGTAGGGAAGGATCAGTAGTTATTGTAAATCCTATTAAATATATAAAAAGCCCCTGTTTCGGGGCTTTTTTGTTTATTTGCTGTGGGGAGGCATATGTAACCTGGGAATAAAAAGAATTACAATTGGTACTGGAAAATATGAATTACAAGTGGACAGCATTTACTGGAATGGCCATTTTGGCCATGGCGCTTATTTTGGGGTGTAAGGAAGTAGCGGTAGACAAGATTATTGAGAATGATGTTGAAACGGAATTGAAGGTGGTGGATTCACTAATAATGGATATCAGGAAAAAAGAGGTAGTGCCAAAAATCAAACTAAAATCTTTGGAAGGACTAGCCGATACCCTGTTTGTTAGGCTAGCCGATTACAGTGATGATTTTGTGTACGACCTTCGATATGCCACAGAAAATAATTTTTTAAAGGCCAAGGTCTATGATTGTGCGGAATGTTACACTAGGGTTAAAACGGCCAGAGCACTGCTTTTGGCCAATAAGGAATTCATGGACAAAGGATTTAAAATAAAGTTTTTCGACTGTTATCGTCCCAATGATGTACAATATAAAATGTGGGCCATAGTTCCCAATCCGCAGTATGTAGCCAATCCTGTTAAGGGGTCCATACATAACAAGGGTGGCGCGGTGGATATTACTTTGGTAACCTTGGACGGGAAGGAATTGGATATGGGGACCGATTTTGATTTTTTTGGTAAAAGGGCTTATCATGATAACTTGGACCTGCCGAAAATTATCTTAAACAATAGGTTGATGTTGAAGGAAACTATGGAAAAATATGGTTTTTGGTCCATTAGAACGGAATGGTGGCATTACAATCTGGGTACCGCGTCAAATGATAAGGTGGCCAACTTTAAATGGGATTGCGATTGAAGGTGTTTCAAAGATTTTGTGCATTTCATGTCCTTGGTATATGCGGGAGGTTTGAGGTGTGCATGCAAACCTTGTAATTTCGCTTAATACTTAATTAGGCTTCCGATTCCTTCCGTCTTTTCGGCTACTAGCTGAGTATCCACCTTCCCTTGGCCAAGGGAAGGTGCTGAAAATTATTATTGAAGAAATACCAAAAATTGCACCTTCCCCTTATTAGGCCTGTCCCGCGTTTTCCGCGGGAGGACAAGGTGGCTTCGATAAAGGAGAAGTCGGAACAGGTTAGAAACGCAGGCCTTTCCATTGATCGGAATAGCTTCGTCGCAAAAGCTTCCGTTGATGTTGTTATTTCATATCCAAATTTGCATAATTTTTAAAAAATGTAGGTTTTGAAATGACTGGGGCAGTCACTCGGGCATAGTGAAGAATGAGCTCCCGATAACCTTCCCGAGAGAGTCGCACAAATATGGCTAGAGATATATTCGGTCAATTCACGGTTAATTTGAATGCAATGCGTAGGAACCCTATGCTTTGTGACAATGCACAACAATTTTTTCACCTTCGGAATTGGTGGTGAAAAACAGATAGGCTTCCCCGCCGTCCTTTATTTTGTACTTTTTTCGTATTTCGGCTACGCTCATTGGAAAATTACGCACCGTAATATTGGCTTTGTGTAAATTTAGTTTTTGGATTTCTTTTTTGTTGAAGGGGATGGTTTTTAATATTTTAAATGTCCGTCCAGGAAATGCCAATAGTTGGCTATTTGTGTATAAATGTGAGTGATCGTGTAGCTTGTACAGATCAAATTTCCTTCCAACGGTTTTAAAAGCGCCTGACTTTAAGATGGCAGAATTGGGTTCGTATAAGTATTCTTGTGGGTCGGAGTAGTTGGAGGACGCTAATTTTTCATCATCAAGGGAAAAGCTGAACTTTTCCACTGCCGAGCCATTTAGGTTTGCCGTTTTTACCAAAACTTCATTTTTATAGTCTCGTTCCAATATCCATAGTATTTCCTTTACTTCATTTTTAACCGCAACAATATGTATTTCTTTAACAGAGCCCAACTCCTTTAGACCAGCCGATATATCTAATAGAGGGGAGGTTTTTATCATAATTTTTTTTGCCCTCCCAAGAATGGCCTCTAGGTTATTGGGTACATTTGGAAGGCAATCGGATAATAGAAAAACCTTTCCCTTGGCATCATGTCGACGAGAGGGATCTATAAATATCCAATCGAAAGCAAGGTCTGAATTCTTTAAAAAATCTATTCCGTCCACCGCATGGGTATGGATGTTGGTCCGGCCCAAAACCTTAAAATTATATTCGGCTATTTCAGATAGGTCCCTGTTCATTTCACAATGATGCACCTGTTCCATACAAAGGCTAAAAAAATAACTGTCCACCCCAAAGCCGCCTGTCATATCCAAAAGCGACCTGCCACTAAGCAAACCTGTTTTATATTGGGCGGTGGATTCGGAAGAGGTCTGTTCTATATTTAGTTTGTTGGGGTAATAAATATTTGGGGTGCCAAACCAAGTGGGTAGTTTATCCTTGCATTTAATCTTAGCTTCAATTTGTTCTGCAATTTCCTTATTGGTCACACCCTTGAAATTCAAAGGTTTCAATAAAATGGATATAAGGTCCGTTCTTAAATTTTGACTTATAAAATCTTGAATTTCAGATGTTGGAATATTTTGATTCAAGGTGAACTTATAAATTTTTTGTAATGGATTTTACAATTTTATTCTCGGCGAAAAATTCCTTTAAAATTACCTTTACAGCCGTATATCCTGGTACTGCAATGATCATACCTGTAACTCCTAGGAGCAATCCCCCAATAATAATGATCAGAAAAATTTCCAAAGGGTGCGACTTTACACTGCTTGAGAAAATAAAGGGTTGGGAAAAAAAATTGTCTACCAATTGGCCAACGATAAATCCTATCATTACATAGCCAGTTTTTGGTAAAATCACCGTACTAAAATCTGCGCCTACATTGCTGGTCATGGTTAATACGGCCATCAATATTCCCCCAATTATAGGGCCTATATAAGGAATAAGGTTTAGAAGGGCGCAAAGGAAGGCGATCACTATGGCGTTTTCTATCCCAAAAACGAATAGTACTATGGAATAAATTACAAACAAGATCAGGATTTGAAACACAAGACCAACAAAATATCGGGAAAGCAAATTTTTGATTGTTTCCATAGAATGTTGAAATCTATTTTCTTTGTTATCAGGGATTAGGGTGAGTATGGATTCCTCAAAAAGCTTGCTGTCCTTTAAAAAGAAGAAGGCAATAAAGAGTACAGAAAACAGTCCTACGCTAAAACTCCCCAATATCCCGATTATGGAGTTCAGGAAATCTGGAAGTATCCCAAAGTTAAGGTTAGAAAACAAATGAGAATCTTTAATTCCTTGTTCCAAATCTTCTGATCTAACACCAAAATATTCCAAAAGCTGTCGGTACAAATCCTCTAAATTTAACTGTAAAGCATCTATGTTGAGCAAGGATAAGTTTTGTCCCTGTTGAATTAATAATGGGACAAATAAGGCAATGACCCCAGCAACAATACCAACAAGGAATACCATCGTAATAATAACAGCTATGGTGTTATTGAATTTTAACTTCTGACGAAAAAATAAAACAATGGGCCGTCCTATTAAGCTGGCCACTGCCGCTATGGCAATGTATATTAATACAGCGCTAATTTTCTGCATGAAAATCAAAAGAATTAAAATCGCTACAACAATTCCAAGAGCCCTTAAAATACCTTCGGCAATAGTCTTTGATGTCATATTTTAACTTTTAAAAACGTAGGAGATTATATTAGCTCCCATTTGCAAAGCCTTTAAACGTACCTCTTTAGGGTCGTTATGCACTTCGGGGTCTTCCCATCCGTCACCAAGATCGCTTTCAAATGTAAAAAGTAGAATGAGGCGGTTTTGATGGAAGATTCCAAACGCTTGGGGCCGTTTGCCATCGTGTTCATGTATCTTGGGCAATCCTTTGGGAAATTGGAATTGCTGCCCAAATATAGGGTGGTCGGCACCTAGTTCAGTAAGCTCCTTGTCTGGAAATACTTTGGCCAGTTCTTTGCGTAGGTAAGGTTCCATTCCATAGTTGTCATCTATATGCAAAAAACCTCCTGCTAATAAATAGGTTCTTAGGTTTTCTGCTTCCTCCTGAGAGAAAAATATGTTTCCATGTCCCGTCATATGTAAAAAGGGATATTGAAATATATTTGGGCTTCCTACTTCTACCGTTTGCGGTTTGGGATCAATAGTAGTCCTTAATTGTTGGTTACAGAATTTTATAAGATTGGGAAGTGCGGTAGGATTGGCATACCAATCACCGCCACCTCCGTATTTTAAAATAGCAATTTCTTGGGCATGTAAAGTTGTAGCCACATAAAAATTGAAAATAAAAAGGATTGAAACCAACTGCTTCATGTAATCGCGGAAAATTATAGTAATCAAATTTAAGAATATTAACGAGTTAAAAAAGTATAAGGCTGGGTATGTCAAATTAGGTGTGCTCACAAATAGTATTATTGGACCCTTATAGATTTAATATGTATTCTTAAAAAATAAGCTATAACGCATTTTACAAATTAATGATAGCCATGGCGGTGCAGGCTACAATGGCGGCGGTTTCTGTGCGCAACCTGGTGTTACCCAGGGCAACAGCCTGAAATCCGTTTTCTAGGGCCAATAGTATCTCTTCAGGAGAGAAATCCCCTTCTGGGCCAATTAAAATTGTGGTATTTTTTTTGGTGGCGGCAATATGGGATAATTCCTTTTTTTTATCTTCCTCGCAATGGGCTATGTAGAGCTCCCCATTTTTTGGTTGGGAAATGAACTCCTTTAAGGGGATGGCTGCATTTAATTTTGGCAGGTAAGCCTGTAAGGATTGTTTCATAGCCGATTGAATTACCTTTTCCATACGGTCCATTTTAATTATTTTTCTTTCGGAATGGTCGCAAATAACGGGTGTGATTTCATGAACACCTATCTCTGTGGCTTTTTCCAAAAACCATTCGAAACGATCGTTCAGTTTGGTAGGTGCCACCACCATATGAAGTTGATATGGTTTTGGCAGTATTTGGGTTTTGGAAATAATTTTAGCAGTACATTTTTTATGGTCTGGGATCAGTATTTCTGCCTCAAAAATAATGCCCTGACCATTTGTGATCCGTAAGATGTCACCGGATTTTTTTCGCAGTACCTTGGATATATGCCTGCTTTCGTCAGTTGGAAAAATAAATTGGTCCGTGTTGATTTCTAATTCGGGATGGTAGAAAAGTTGCATGCGCTAGTGGTGAAATTTACAGTTCGTTTAATTTTTGTTTGGCGTGTTCCAGTCCTAATTCAATATAATTTAATAACTGTTCCTCTGTGGTAATTCCCTCTTTTGAAACATAAATAAATTCTTTCATGGGGCGTTTTGTGAAATCCATGGGTCTCACGTGTTCGGATTTTAGAGTTCTCTCCATTTTGGGGGTAATAACCCTTACCATAAGGTCGTTCTTTACGATTCCTACGGTCATTTTTCCACTATATAAAAAGGCAAGACCGCCAAACATTTTCATTTCGGAAATGTTCGATCGGACAGATATTGATTGGATTTCAAAATTAGCCCTAATCCGTTTAGCCAATTGTTCGTTGTATGCCATAATATTTTAAAGTTACAAGATACGAAATCTAAAAAAATGATTGACGACCAATAAATGGGGAGCAAGTTTAAAGTAAGCCTTGAGCCTTGAACTTTTTACCCTGTTAATTGATTACATATCTCGCCTTGGCGGTAACACTTTGATCCACAAAGTTTAATTCCTTGTATTTTAAATATCCAACTATACCGATCATGGCTGCATTATCCGTACAATATTCAAATTTGGGGATATAGGTTGTCCATCCCCATTTTTCCTCTCCTTTTTTTAGGGCCTGTCTTATGCCTGAATTAGCCGAAACTCCGCCACCTATGGCTATTTGTTTTATACCTGTTTGCTTTACTGCCTTTTTTAATTTATCGATTAAAATATTGATAATGGTATATTGGATTGAGGCACATATGTCGTTCAGATTTTCGGAAATAAAGTTGGGATTATTTTTTGTTTCGCGCTGAATAAAGTAGAGTATACTAGTTTTTAATCCACTAAAACTAAAGTTGAGTCCGTCCACTTTAGGTTTGGGAAAGGGAAATGCCTTAGGATTGCCCAATTGTGCATATTTGTCCACCAATGGCCCCCCGGGATAGGGCAGTCCCAATATTTTTGCACTTTTGTCATAAGCTTCCCCGACAGCATCATCTAATGATTCTCCCAAAATTTCCATATCAAAATGATCCTTCACCAGTACAATCTGCGTATGTCCTCCACTAATGGTCATTGCCAAAAAGGGGAAGGAAGGTATTTTATAATTTTCTTCTTCAATAAAGTGCGATAAAATATGGGCTTGCATATGGTTTACCTCTATTAACGGAATGTCCAATCCCAGTGACAGGGATTTGGCAAAGGAGGTTCCAACCAATAAAGAACCCATAAGTCCTGGTCCACGTGTAAAAGCTATGGCTGATAACTGTTTTTTATCGATATTTGCTTTGGCTAACGCTTGGTGTACGACAGGGACAATATTTTGTTGGTGTGCCCTTGAGGCAAGTTCGGGTACAACCCCGCCATATTCCTCATGTATTTTTTGCGTGGCCACAACATTGCTAAGCGTCTTATTGTTGCATAAAACCGCAGCAGAAGTGTCATCACAGGAGGACTCAATGGCAAGAATATAAATAGTTTTATTTTCCACGTTGTTTGGAATAAAATTTGAATGTACAAAGGTAAAACATAAAGCCCTATCAAAAAATTAAGAAAAATTCTAGTCAGAGTATTTTTGGTGCTCATTCTTATTTGCGTTTTGGGTAGTGTAATACTTTCCTTGCCTTTTGTCCAGACCCGTTTTGCCAAGTTTGCCACTACTGAGATCAATAAGGAATTTGGGACTAATATTAATATTGAGCGCTTAAGGATTTCCTTAATTTCATGGGATACCTCTTTGAAAGGGGTTTATATTGAAGATTATAAACAGGATACGTTATTCTATATAGATAATTTAAGTACTTCGATCCTAAATGTTCGCAATTTGGTGAATGGTAAACTGGAGTTTGGCGATATTGCCATAGAGCGACTCAATTTTAAGCTTAAAACCTATCAGGATAACAAAAACACCAATCTTGAGGTTTTTATTGACAAATTGGACAATAAAAAGCCTCGAAAACCTGGCGCACCCCCATTTTATTTTTCTTCCGCAGATGTCGAAATTACGGATAGTAAATTTAAGCTCATTGACGAAAATCGAGAGACTACGGAAATGCTGAATTTTGTCGATCTAAACATTTCAGCCTCTGAATTTACCATAAATGGCCCGGACGTAAATTCTAATATAGAGAAGATGTCCTTTAGGAGTTCTAGGGGTGTGGTGGTGGAAAAAATGGCTACCGAATTTAAGTATACAAAACAGCAAATGCGTTTTGATTCATTAAGTATTAAGACCACTCAGTCCCATTTATTGGGTAAAGTAGTATTCGATTATAATAGGGAAGACTTTAGAGATTTCTTGAACAAGGTGAAAATTGATGCAGAATTCGTTGAGTCTACCGTGGCCTTAAATGAAGTAAACCTGCTTTATAATCAATTTGGGAGCGATAAAATTGTTTCATTCTCCACTATAGCAGATGGGGTATTGAACGATTTGAATACCAACGACCTGTTTTTAACCATGGATAATACAGGTATCCGTGGGGACTTTAATTTTAAAAATTTGTTTGCGAAGGATGGTAGATTTGCCTTGACGGCAAATATGAAAAATATTACATCCAGCTATTATGAGCTCAGGGCATTGTTACCCAATATTTTGGATGTATTGCCGACCTCAATTCAGAAATTGGGACAGTTTACTGTACGTGGGGACGCCCTTATTACAGAATCTTCCATTAATGCCAAGGCCAACATTAATACCCTTATTGGGAGCAGCTATGTAGATTTGGAGCTTACCGATATTGACCATATAGACGATGCCTCCTACAAAGGGTTTGTCTCTTTAATCGATTTTGATCTTGGAAATCTAATTGACAGAAAAGAAGTGGGCATTACGAATCTAGATTTTAATGTGGAGGGTAAGGGTGTTGTCATGGAATACTTAAATACCGAAGTAATAGGGCAGGTGTATTCCTTGAATTTTAATGGCTACGATTATAAGGATATCAGCGTATCCGGGATTATAAAAGAACAGCTTTTTGATGGTTCCCTGCTGTGTAAGGACGAAAATATTAAGTTTAGTTTTAAAGGTTTGGCAGATTTTGCAGAGAATAGAAATAATTTCAATTTTATCGCCTCGGTAGATTATGCGAATCTAAAAAATATAAACTTTATAAATGATAGTGTGTCCATATTTAAAGGGGATGTTAATATGGATATTACCGGAAATACCTTGGATAATATTGTAGGGGATATAAAGTTTACCAAAACCAATTATCAGAACAAAAATGACACCTACTACTTTGAGGATTTTATAGTATCATCCACCTTCGAAAATGACAGTACACGAATTATTGATATTAATTCCCCGGATATTATTACCGGATTTTTGAAAGGCAATTTTAAGGTTAAGGAACTCGGAAGGTTACTTCAAAACTCTTTGGGAAGTATTTACACCAATTATAGACCCTTCAATATTTCGGAAAATCAAAGACTGGCCTTTAATTTTAAGATCTATAACAAGATTGTGGATGTGTTTTTTCCAGAGGTGAAATTTGACCCAAATACTTTTATAAAAGGAAACATCATTGCCGATGAGGGAGATTTTAAACTGACATTCAAATCGCCAAGTATAGTTGCGTATGGGAATGAATTGGATAGTATAGATGTAAAAATAGACAATAAGAACCCCTTGTTTAATACCTATGTTTCCATCGGAGATCTCGCAACCCCTTACTATGATGTAAAAGATTTTAATTTAATCAATACAACCTTGAAGGATACCTTGTTCTTTAGAACGGAGTTTCGTGGGGGAAGCGAATATAACGATAGCTATAACCTGAACTTCTACCATACTTTTAATAAGGAGAACAAATCCGTTATTGGATTAAAAACTTCGGATATAAATTTCAAGGGGAACAAATGGATACTGAACAAGGATGGAAATAATAAGAACAAGGTAATACTCAACAAAACCTTGGATAGTATTACTATTGAGGAAATAGTAATGAACAATAATGAAGAGGAGCAAATTCGTTTAAGAGGTCAATTGGCCGATTCTACATATAAGGATGTTGAGCTTCAGTTTAAAATTGTAACCTTGGGCAAGATAACGCCCGCCATAGATAGTCTAAAGTTGCATGGGGAGGTGAATGGTACCTTGAACGTTTTGCAGAAAGACAATGTTTATCTGCCTTCCTCAAATTTGAACATTAAAAATTTTGGCGTCAACGATATTACTTTGGGAGATCTGTCCATTGGCATAGTTGGCAATAGGGATTTGACCGATTTTGTCGTGAATACCTCCTTAGTGGATAAGGGGTTTGAAAAACTTAGTGTTGTCGGCAATATCTCCAACCGGGAGGAGATTCCCCAAGCGAATCTTATTGTAGATTTCAACAAGTTTAATTTGGAGCCATTTAGTCCGTTGGGCGAAGGCGTTATCACCAATATCAGAGGTTTGTTACAAGGCAGTGCCATATTAAAGGGGCCAATAAATAATCCCAATATGAGTGGTGTGCTATCCTTAAATGATGCCGGTATAGCAATTCCGTATTTAAATGTTGATTATAGTTTTGCACCCTTCTCCAAGGTGAGGTTGACCAATCAAACCTTTAATTTTCAGAAAATTAAACTTACCGATGTGGCCATGAACACCAAAGCAACCTTGGATGGGACCATTACACATAAGTTCTTTAGAAATTGGAGTTTGGATTTGGATGTTGACACCAATAATGACCGTTTCTTGATTCTGAATACACCCTTCAAGGAAGAAGTATTGTACTATGGCGCTGGTTATTTAAATGGCACCGGAAGAATATTTGGGCCAACCAATGCACTTACTATTAATGTGGACGGGGAAACGGCAAGGGGAACCTCATTAAAAATTCCAATTAGTGATGTAGTTAGTGTTGGCGATTTTTCATTTATCAATTTCGTTGGAAAAAAGCCGGAAAATACGGATACGGCGCAACGGGTTCTAAAAGAGGTGGAGGGACTTGAACTGGCCTTTAACCTGGATGTTACCCCTGATGCAGAGGTTGAAATTGTGGTGGATACCAAAACCGGCAGTTCCCTGAAGGGTACAGGTGCTGGGATTTTGTTTATTGAAATTAACACCAATGGAAAGTTTAATATGTACGGAGATTTTGTTGTTGTAACTGGACAGTTTCGTTATAAGTTTGGTGGCATAGTGGATAAAACCTTTAAAGTTAAGCCAGGAGGTAACATTACATGGGAAAGGGAACCTTTAGCGGCACAGCTAAACATGGAAGCAGTCTATTCCTTGAATGCAAATCCGGCTCCATTGCTGGATAATCCTGGCTACACCAGGCGAATACCGACAGATGTGGTTGTAAGGCTTACGGGCGAATTGGAAAGTCCGATAATAGATTGGAGAATCGATTTTCCCGGGACCAATTCCATTGTTAAATCCGAATTGGAATATCGATTGCAGGATCCTACGATTGCCGAAAGAAACGCATTGTTTTTATTGGCGCAAGGCTCTTTTGTCAATGACCAGACAGGTATCAATCAGCAAGCCGTTACAGGGAATCTTCTTCAATCTGCCTCGGGTATACTCAATTCCTTATTGGCAGGCGATAACGATAAACTGAATTTGGGGTTGTCCTATGAACAAGGTATTTTGGATAGGAGTACCGACATACAAACGGAAAATAGAGTGGGGGTAACCTTGTCCACCCAAATCAGTGATCGTGTCCTTCTTAACGGAAGGGTAGGGGTTCCGGTAGGTGGAGTAACGGAAACTGTTGTTGCCGGGGATGTGGAAGTTCAGATTTTATTAAACGAAGAAGGGACCTTAAGCGCAAAAATATTCAACAGGGAGAATGAAATTCAACAATTTCTTGCAGATCGTCAGGGCTATACCCAAGGTGTTGGACTCTCTTATCAGGTAGATTTCAATAGTTTTAAGGAGCTATTGCTTAAAATTCTAAGAAAGAAAAAATAGTTATTTGGACTCTGTTTTAGTTGTTTTGGGCAAATAGGGAAAAATCACTTTTTGCCAAAGATTGATTATGAATTTAACAATTCACAAGAAAATATTCAACTCAAACGTTTTAGTGCCGCACCTATTGTCAAATTAAAGCTAAAGTCGCGTATTTATTGAAATAAGTTTGCTAGTTTTGCCTTTTAAAATTTTTATGGCTTCAGCAATAAAAAAGATTGGTGTATTTACATCAGGAGGAGACTCACCGGGAATGAACGCTGCTATTAGGGCAGTCGTGCGTACATGTGCTTATTTAAAAGTAGAATGCGTTGGTATCTATAGAGGATATGAAGGCATGATGGAAGGTGATTTTAAGGTAATGGACGCACGTAGCGTAAACAACATAATTAATAAGGGAGGGACTATTCTAAAGTCGGCACGTTGTATGCCTTTTAGGACCAAAGAGGGCCGGCAAATAGCATATGACCAACTAATAGCTGCAGGGATAGATGCTTTTGTAGTTATTGGTGGAGACGGTAGCTTTACCGGAGCACTGACCTTTAATAAGGAGTTTAATTTTCCAATAATTGGAATTCCGGGTACCATTGACAACGATATTTTTGGTACCACATATACCTTAGGATTTGATACCGCTTTAAATACGGCTGTTGAATGTATAGATAAAATTAGGGATACGGCCAGTTCACATAATAGGCTTTTCTTCGTAGAGGTTATGGGAAGGGATGTTGGCCATATCGCATTAAATGCAGGTGTTGGTGCAGGAGCGGAAGAGATATTGATTCCAGAGGAAAACCTTGGTCTTGAAAGATTATTGGAATCTTTAAAACGCAGTAAGCAATCTGGAAAATCATCTAGTATAGTGGTGGTAGCCGAAGGGGATAAAACTGGTAAAAATGTTTTTGAACTTAAAGAATATGTAGAAGAGCACCTTCCAATCTATGATGTTCGTGTATCCGTATTGGGGCATATGCAAAGAGGGGGGTCGCCATCTTGTTTCGACCGTGTTTTGGCCAGTAGAATGGGCGTAAAGGCAGTTGAAGCATTGTTGGAAGGAAAAACTAACCTAATGGTGGGTATTCAGGATAATACCATAACACTAACGCCTATTAGTAAGGCAATAAAAGGACATACCAAAATTGATAAGGAGCTTATGCGAGTTTCCGATATCATGACAACATAATTTTAAACATTAAAAACAAAGAAAATGTCAAACTTGAAAATAGGGATTAACGGCTTCGGTAGAATTGGAAGATTGGTCTTCAGGGCTACTGTAGAAAGAGATAATGTAGATGTAGTTGCTATTAACGATTTGTTGGATGTAGAACATCTAGCTTATTTGTTGGAATATGATTCTGTACATGGAAAATTCAACGGTACCGTTGAAGTAAAGGATGGTAATTTGGTCGTAAACGGTAAAACCGTTAGAATTACAGCTGAAAGAGATCCGAAAAATTTAAAGTGGGATGAGGTTGGTGCAGAAATCGTTGCCGAATGTACTGGTATTTTTACCACTTTGGAAACCGCGCAATCACATATCGACGGAGGTGCTAAAAAAGTGGTTATTTCCGCTCCATCAAGCAATGCGCCTATGTTTGTAATGGGTGTTAACCATAAAGACGCAAAAGCATCGGATAAAATTGTTTCAAACGCTTCTTGTACTACCAACTGTTTGGCTCCAATGGCGAAAGTATTGAACGATAGCTTTGGAATTGAAGAAGCCCTAATGACTACGGTTCACGCTACAACAGCTACTCAGATGACCGTTGATGGTCCTTCAAGAAAAGATTGGAGAGGTGGTAGAAGTGCCCTTTTGAATATTATTCCTGCTTCAACAGGTGCGGCCAAAGCCGTTACCAAGGTTATTCCATCTTTGTTGGGTAAATTGACAGGTATGGCCTTCCGTGTACCAACTGCCGATGTTTCTGTAGTTGATTTAACGGTTCGTTTGGAGAAGGAGACTTCTTATGAAGAGATCAAGAAGGCTTTTAAAACAGCTTCCGAAGGAGAATTAAAAGGAATTTTAGGATATACCGAAGAAGCGGTGGTTTCCCAAGATTTTATTGGAGATGCAAGAACCAGTATTTTTGATGCAGGAGCTGGAATTGAATTGAATTCAAAATTCTTCAAAGTTATTTCTTGGTATGATAATGAGTCTGGATACTCCAATAAATTGGTTGACTTAGCACAATACATACATAAATTATAATCTTATTGGGTAATAATTTAATGAATCCTGAAAGTGAGCGATATTTTGCTTATTTTCAGGATTCTTTCTTAATAAACTTGTTATATGATATTGATTGTAGATAGTGGCGCAACAAAATCTGATTGGATTGCTTTGGATGAGGAGGGTAACCAGTTATTCATGACCCAAACTTTGGGATTAAGTCCTGAGGTATTGACCCGTCCTGTGATCGAAGACCGTTTGGCCAATAATTTTGAACTTTCCAAGAACAGGGAGAATGTCACTAAATTGTTTTTCTACGGGGCCGGTTGCGGTACTGATAGGATGAAAAAATTCTTGACCGAAATATTTAACGAATTTTTCCCAAATGCAGAGGCGGAAGTAAAGGAAGATACCTATGCCGCAATATTTGCAACTACAAAATTAGGGCAGCACGGAATAGTTTGTATTTTAGGTACTGGATCCAATTGTAGTTATTACGATGGTGAGCAATTACATCAGAAGGTTACCTCTTTGGGGTATATTCCTATGGATGATGGTAGTGGCAACTTTTTTGGACGTAAATTGATCAGGGATTATTATTTTAATAAAATTCCAATGGATTTGGCGACCAAGTTTGCCAAGGAATACAATCTGGATGCCGATGTGATCAAGGAAAATTTATACAAGCAACCTAATCCCAATACGTATCTCGCCACTTTTGCCAGATTCATCGTTGAAAATAAGAATCATCCTTATTGCAGGGGGGTTATAGACAAAGGCTTTCAGCAGTTTGTAAATAACTACATAATGCAGTTTGAATTGGCCACAAAAGTTCCTGTTAGTTTTGTAGGCAGTATAGCCTATTACTTGCGTGAGGAACTAGCAACAGTTGTTGAAAGAAACGATTTAATTCTAGGTGTCATAAGACAAAGACCCATAGAAGGTCTAGTGGAATTTCACAAAAGCACTATTTAACGGCGATCATAGATATTTCCACGTTTACAAACTTGGGTAGATTTGCTACTTCAACAGTTTCCCTAGCTGGAGCAGTATCCGCATCAAAATAAGCAGCATATACCTCATTTATTTGGGAAAACTGGTGCATATCCTTTACAAAAATCGATGATTTAACAACATTTTCAAAAGTCATTCCTGCTTCGGTAAGAATGGCTTTTAAATTTTGCATGGATTGCTCAGTTTCCTTTTTTATATCCCCTGACACTAAATCCCCAGTTTTTGGGTCTATAGGAATTTGCCCTGAGATATACAAGGTGTTTCCTGTTAGTACGGCTTGGTTGTAAGGTCCTATCGGAGCAGGTGCGTTTGTGGTGGTAATTATTTTTTTCATTTGTTTATAATAGGTTATCGTATTAGAATTATTTGCCTCCATTGGCTTGAAGGTCTGCAATACATTCCACGCCAAAATTGGGGACCGCTCCACCTTTTGCAGTCAACATTTTGGCCATTCCACTGCCAAATTGTAATTCTGCCCGCATTAGGCAATTCTGTTCGTTACAATGGCTCTTGGCATCTGGGTCTTCGTGTTCGTTTACAGACGGTGTTCCTAGGTTTACCAATCCAAATAAATGACCGGCCTCATGGTTTAAAGTGGCAGTTTCTACTGTGGAGTTACTTATTAAGGAACTCTTGGAGGCTAAATTTCTAATGGTGGCTTCGAATATCACCATGGAGGTATTACGGTAAACGGCCCCAAGTGTTACCAGATCCTCTTCGGGCTTATCATCACTGGAAGACGCATCGGTAAAATAGATGTATAGCCCCAAGGTGTCTTCATTATTGTAAATTGTTCTATTTTCTTTTTCTAAATCATCTATTTCGCTCACAGTTAGGCTATCCTTTTGTGGGGATTCCAATTCCTTATATATGATGCTAATATTATCCTTGTGGGTGCGTTCTTTTAGAAGTTCTAAAAAATTGGAAACAGCCGTTTCTGTAGGTGCAAAATTGGTTACATAGGCAATTTCGATCATTAAGTTTTTAAACTTGGAGGCGGAAAGGAATTCATTTGCCGAATCGCCTGTTTCTTTTAAATTTGCTGTCTTGTCTACCGTTAGGGTATCGCTTTCATTAGAGTCCTTGGAACAGCCTAGAATAAGTGCAAAGGTCAAGAAAAACAAAATATATAGCTTCTTCATTTTCGATAAATTTGGAATAAGGGCATGTTACTTTAAAGATAACGACAAATTTCTACAGGTATTACCTTAATTGTATAAGTTTAGCTAGATAGTCGTAATGTTTTCCTTTGCTTACAAGTTCACAGGCCAAGTTATTGGCGTTTGCGGCCCGTTGTAGGGTGTTATAATCCAGATACAGCCAATCCAAGGGTTCACTTTTCTCACCTTTGTATTCCATTTCAAAGGTCACTTCCCCATAATAACTTTGGTCGTCGGGAATCCAGTATCCTCCATCTTCATCTTCATCATACATATAGATTATATCGCTGGAATCCAAAAGAATCTGCCCGTTAGGCTTTAAGAGCGATTTTAAATGTGTAAAAAAGGAGTCGATGTTTTTTAACTTTCCAACAATGCCTATTCCGTTCATAAGCATAAGAAGGGTGTCGTATTTCTGAGGGCTAAAATCGTGGATGCCAGATAATACTGTTTGCTCCAATCCCCTTTGCTTACAGGTATCAATAGCTCCAGGTGAATTGTCCAAGGCCGTAACCGAGAATCCTTTTTTTTGTAAATAAAGACTATGACTACCTGCCCCACAACCTATGTCCAGAACGCTGCCTTTGCAAAGTTTCAGGGCTTTTTGTTCCAAAGGGGGCATTTTTTTAAAGTCCCTAAATAAGTAGGGGACAGGAATAAGATCCTCTTCATCCAAGGAAGAATATGTCTTGATATCTTCAGTATAATTCCCTGATTGATAATCTAAGAGTGCATTGCCCAAAATGTCCTTAGCCATATAAATTTGTTATTTACATGCAAATGTGAGACTTTTAACCAACTTTTAAAAGTTTATTCTACAATGGATGAGGTAATTAAGCAACTTCCCAAACTTGCACAGGAGAAGCATAATGAGAATAAGAAATTCTTTGGGAAACTAAAGCGTAAACCACCTAAGGATTTTGATTATATTATGCAGGACTTGCACGATGCCGAGTTTAAAAAGACGGATTGTCTAAGCTGCGCCAATTGTTGTAAGACCACGGGGCCCCTATTTACCAATGCGGATGTGGAACGCATATCCAAGCATTTTAGAATGAAGCCCCAAAAATTTATAGACCAATTTTTGAGGTTGGACGAGGATAATGATTATGTGTTGCAAGGGGTTCCCTGTACCTTTTTGGACGCGGAAAATTACTGCTCCATCTATGATGTAAGACCCAAGGCCTGTCGCGAATTTCCCCACACCGACAGAAAAAAGTTTCAGCAAATTAGTCATCTTACCCTAAAAAACGTGGCAATTTGCCCTGCGGCATATAATATTGTAGAAGAAATGAAAAAATTAATACATCTTAAATAGATGGGTTTATTAATACTGGTATTTGGTAATCATCCAAATCAATTTTTTGCATTTAATACCCGGTAACTATTTTGTAAATTTATAAGATGGAGTCCATTTATACTTATTTTGAAACTATACCTACTGCACACCGAAGTATCATTTTGGTTTCCGGGATAGCCTTTTTTTGGATATTGGAGTACATTATTCCCTTGTTTCAATTAAAATACAGTAAGATAAGACATGCCTGGATTAATATTTTTTTTACAATTACTACCATCCTTGTAAATTTTCCATTGGCTTTTTTACTCTTAAAAACAAGTGATTGGACCATAGCCAATGATTTTGGCGTGCTGAATTGGTTGCCCATTATGCCCATATGGCTAAAGGTATTGGTGGGGGTAATGTTGTTGGATTTACTAAGTGCATGGTTGGCCCATTGGGTAGAGCACAAGGTTAAAGTGCTATGGGGCTTTCATCTTATTCATCATACCGATCACGAGGTAGACACTACTACTGCCAATAGGCACCACCCAGGAGAAAGCTTGGTCCGCTTTGCATTTACCTGCTTTGGGACTTTTGTGGTTGGGGCTCCAGTGGCCGTAATTATGATATATCAAGCACTTTCAGTTGTTTTGTCGCAATTTAACCATGCCAATATTTCACTGCCCAAAAGAGTGGATGATGTATTGAGTTGGGTAATTGTCTCACCGGATATGCACAAAGTGCACCATCATTATAAATTACCCTACACGGATAGTAATTATGGCAATATTTTTTCAATTTGGGACCGTCTTTTTGGTACTTTCCTGAAATTACCCAATCACCAAATAGTGTATGGAGTGGATACCTATCCCAATGAAAAGGAGAATTCTGATATAGGAGCTTTATTGAAAATTCCTTTTAAGCGCTATAAATCTCCGGAAAAAATTGATTTAGAATCCACGCCTTAATTGTAAATCAGGTATTTAGCCCTTATTTTTTTGAAACGGCTAATGTCGTTTTGCCAAGTTTTCTTAATTTCCTTTTGGGAAAGTCCGGCTTCTATCTGCTTTTGTAAGTCTGCAGTCCCTGCATGTTTGGTAAAGCCATTAGTGTTAAAGAACAGGCTCTTATCTTTGGTATTCCCATAGGCGTCCAGTATATAATCCAAATCCACGGTATCCTTTTTTGGAGTCTTTGACAGGTCTTTACCGAAACAAATTTCACCATTATGTTTTGGGTCTTTAGATCCAAAATTTGGGGTAGGTGTATATTTAAAATTGTATTTGGTACTGTCCATAAAGGGAGCGCCATAGCGCTGAAATTGAAATTCGGTTCCACGGCCTGCATTAACATTGGTGCCTTCAAATAATCCCAAACTTGGGTAAAGATATATTGAGGTATTGTTGGGTAGGTTGGGAGATGGTCTAATAGGTAATATATAATCTTTGTGATGATCGTAGTGCTCCATAGGAATAACGGTTAGGTCTGCTACAACCTTGTTCTCCAGCCAACCTTCTTGATTGATCATATTGGCATATTCACCAATGGTCATACCATATACCAAAGGAATATTGGTCATTCCCAAGAAACCTCTGTGTTCGGTTTCCATGGTAGGACCATCCACATAATGTGCGTTCGGATTTGGCCTATCCAAGACAATTACAGGAATGTTGTTTATAGCGCATGCCTCCATGACCAATTGCATGGTAGCTATATAGGTGTAAAATCGCACCCCTACATCCTGAATGTCAAACAGCACAATATCAATATTTTTCAATTGTTCATTGGAGGGCTTGCGATTTTTTCCGTACAAGGAAATTATGGGGAGTCCTGTTTTTTCGTCTTTGCCGTCGCTTACCTTTTCACCTGCATCTGCCTCGCCCCGAAACCCGTGCTCTGGGGCAAATACTTGTTTAATGGCTATGTTATGCGCTAATAGCGAATCTACAATATGGGTAAAGGATAAGGGTTGGGTATCCTTAAAGATAACACTGGTCTGATTGGCTACAATACCCACTTTTTTTCCTTGTAGCAAGGGTAGATAAGTTTCGGTTCTGTTGGCGGCAATATTTATGGGTAAATCGGCGGCAATGGTATCTTGTGCAACTTTGGAATCAGGTGCCTTATTATGTGCTTTGGAGGGGTTTCCACAAGAAGAAAGTATAAAAAACAATAATAAAACTGTATTTTTGAAAACGGAAAAAACTGCCATAAATTGAATTTAGAATTTTTTATTGCCAAGCGCCTTGTTACAGGTAAGGAGCATAAAATTAGTATATCTGCACCAATAATAAAAATAGCTATTGCGGCAATTTCATTGGGTGTAATAATGATGTTGGTGGCCATTTCGACCGGAGTTGGATTAAAACACAAGATTCGCGAAAAAATTGCGGCCTTTAATGGTCATATTCAAATATATAACTACGACAACAACACATCCGATGTGTCTATGGTCCCTGTTTCCCTGGATCAAGATTTTTATCCAGAATTTAAATCGGTCAGTGGTATACAGCATATCCAGGCGGTGGCCACCAAGGCTGGAATAATAAGAACGGAGGAAACTTTTGAAGGGGTTATAGCCAAAGGGGTTGGGACAGATTATAATTGGAAGGTTTTTGAAGAGTTTTTGGTGGATGGGACCTTGCCCAATTTTATGGGAGAGGTAAATGATGAGACTTTGATATCACGGGTTTTGGCCAACCGACTAAAACTGAAAACGGGGGATTCGTTCGTTGCAATTTTCTTTAAGGAAGATGATGAATCCAAACTCCCAAATCAAAGAAAATTTAAGATAACAGGTATCTACGACAGTGGTTTTGAAGAGCTTGATGGTTCCTATATTTTTATCGATCTGCGCCATATACAGCATATGAATAAATGGGCGGATAATGAAGTGGGAAACTTTGAAATATTTGTCGATAATTTTGATGAAATAGACAATAAGGCCAACGAAATTTATGGGAAAACCTTGTCCAGTCTGGATACCCAGACCATAAAGGACAAGTACTATAGGATTTTTGAGTGGCTCGGTCTGTTCGATTTTAATATAGCACTGATCATAGGTATAATGATCATTGTGGGAGGTATTAACATGATTACTGCACTACTAGTTTTAATTTTGGAGCGGACCCAGATGATAGGGATTTTAAAAGCCTTGGGGTCGTCCAATTGGAGTATACGTAAGATATTCTTGTACAATGCTACTTATTTGATTGGCGTTGGGCTGTTGTTGGGTAATATCATTGGATTGGGTATCATTGGGTTGCAGTATAAATTTCGTATGTTTAAGTTTCCAAACCCAAAGGAATATTATATAGATTATATTCCTGTGCACATTGATGTTTTAACGGTATTGTTCCTTAATCTTGGTGTGTTGGTTTTATGTCTATTGATGTTGCTTTTACCGTCTTATATTATTACTAAAATTTCTCCGGTAAAAGCCATACAATTCGAATAGTAATTTTGGATATTGTTATAGGTCTTCCGAAGACTACAAATTGATGAATTTCAGATAAAAAGTAAAATTACATGGTGAATTTGGAACTACATAATCAAACAGTGAGAATCGATGCTGGTGAGTTGGTAGGCTATGAAGTGGGTGGTCATGAATATATTCACCAAAAGGGCAGCCCGGGATGGCGAAATTCGGATACCGAAATGTTTCCTGTAATAGGTCCTACCAACGAGGCAAATTTTAGAGTTACAACCCCAAAAGGAACTGCGGTACAAGATCAACATGGCCTATTGCGGGAAATGGAATATGAACTTGTTTCCCAAACCAAAGGGAAAGTAGTCTTTAGTAAAAAATATGTTTCCGGGACCCAAATAAAAAACTCCAAATTTCCTGTGAAATCCACGGAAGAATATTTGTCATGGCCCTATAGTTTCGAATTCAAAAAATCCTACGAAATTTTAGAAAAGGGACTTAAAGTTCAATTTAGGATTACAGGTGAAGAGGGAATGCCTTTTATGTTGGGATACCATCCCGCCTTTAAGTTACATTCCGAAAATGTAACGATACAAACGGGAGAAAGAACAATATCTTTGCAAGAGGTCCTTGACGTTGGAAGTAGGGCACTGCCCATTTTGGAATGCAAATCCATTACCTTATTGGATAATGGGGAACTTAACATAAAAACGGAAGGTTTTGGGAATTTTATGTTATGGACAGAGGTGTCCAATATGTTGTGCATAGAACCTATATCCTTTTACCCCTACGCGGTAAACCAGGAAGAACTGCATACCGGATTTCTAAAATTGGACAAGTTGGAAAAGATTTTTTCGGTAATGATACAACCTAATATTTGATAAGGTAAGAATGACAGAAGCATTGCAATTACATTATGGTTATCTTTTTGAACCAGAGTTGTTAGAGGAAATTAGGAGTGTTGGCAGCTATAGAAAAGTTAGTCAAGGCCAAACTCTAATGGAAATAGGTGATAACATTAAGTCCATGCCATTGTTGCTGAGCGGAGCTATCAAGGTTCTAAGGGAAGATGATGAGGGAAATGAACTGTTGTTGTACTTCGTTGAAAAAGGGGACACTTGTGCCATGACTTTTTCTTGTTGCATGGGAAACAAAAAAAGTGGAATAAGGGCAGTTGCGGAAACCGATACCGAATTGTTGATGATTCCAGTGGGCTATATGGAAACTTGGATGGGTAAATATAAAACTTGGCAGCAGTTTATCCTTGAGAGCTACAATGCACGGATGATGGAGCTAATGGAGACTATAGATACCCTTGCTTTTCTTAGAATGGACGAAAGATTACTGAAGCATTTACAGGATAAGGCCAAAGTTACCCATGACGACCTATTGTACGCCACACATCAAGAAATTGCCTACGACCTTCACACCTCGCGAGTGGTGGTGTCACGACTATTGAAAAAAATGGAAAACGAAGGCAAAATAAAACTTTATAGAAATCAAATAAGAGTGTTGGATTTATAGATTTTATGAATTTAGTGTTTGTTATTGAGGATATTAAGCGCAGAACTTGACTAGTTAATATAAAGACTTATGAGGATTTATTTTTGTAAGTACGTCATATTCCTGTCCATATTACTGGCGGGTTGTGGCAATTCTACAATAGATAAGCCTAGGGATATTGCAAAACCTAAGGAAATGGCCAAGGTTGCCGCCTTGCCAAAGAGTATTAAAACACCCATTGACAATCTAAGTTCCAAGGAGAAGGAACTTTTGGGGAAACTATTGTTTTATGACCCCATTCTTTCAGGAGGCAAGGATATTGCCTGTTCAAGTTGCCACCATCCCGCTACTGGATATGCCGAGTTCTTAGATCTTTCCATTGGCAGTAATGGTAAGGGGTTGGGTAGTAAAAGGGTTTTTAGGCAGCCCAATAACATTCCCTTAATGAAACGTAATTCTCCTACTATTTTAAACACCGCATTTAATGGGATTCATGGAAAGGATGATTATAATCCGGAAAATGCTCCCATGTTTTGGGACGACCGGGTAAAGAGTTTGGAAAAGCAGGCCTTGGAACCCATTAAGACCATGGAGGAAATGAGAGGTCTACATTTTTCCAAGTCACAAATTTTGACGGAAGTGGCAATGAGGCTTCAATCTATTCCTGAATATAAAAATCTTTTCGCAGATGCTTTTGGCCCGGGCACACCAATAGATAGTGTTCAAATAGGAAAGGCGATTGCGGCTTTTGAAAGGACTTTGGTCGCCAACAATTCCCGTTTTGACCAATACATGGCCGGTGATGTAAACGCCATCTCCCATTCTGAAAAAGAAGGTTTTGAACTTTTTAAATCCGTGGGTTGTATAAATTGCCATAATGGACCTATGTTTTCGGACTATAAATTGCATGTATTGGGAGTGCCGGAAAATAATAAAGTGCCAGAACCCGATAGTGGATTTGAGGAAAGTTTCGCATTTAGAACGGCCTCACTCAGAAATTTGCGTTTTACAGCTCCCTATATGCACAATGGAGCTTTCCAAAATTTAAAACAGGTATTGGAATTTTATGAGGATATCTCCTTTGGGAAAACAAGAAATCCCTCAGTATCAAAGGAAATGTTCGATCCCTTTGTTAGGGAACTTCAACTCAGCGTTAAGGATATGTCCTTAATTACATCCTTTTTAAACACCCTTAACGACGACAATTTTGACAAGGAAATTCCAGAAAGGGTTCCCAGTGGGTTGCCAGTTGGGGGAGACATTCAATAGCTTAATTTAACAGTGAAATTAGTTGTACTTGCAATCCTCGGGGTCCGATTTAACGTAGTACTTTCGGTAATTTGTGGCTTTGGGATCCATACATCCCTTTAGGTTTTTTATTTCCACTTTTCTAAAATCTATTGGCTGTCCTTCCGCCTGCAAGGCGATAAAACCTTCCTTTAACAATTTGCCATCAATTTTAATTTCCGGGTCGTAGCGATTGGCTACACCCCCTCCAATTTGCGGTTTTGTGTATTGTAACACTTGGTCGCCATTAATAATGTGGGTTACTATGGAATCTCCTAAAACAATGGCCTCGGCACGTACCCATTGATCTCCATAATAAGTTTCGGAAGAAGAATTGATACAATGTCTAGGATCAATTTTACCTTCGTAAACCACATCCGTACCCGGGGAACACATATTTCCTGTGGGCCTTGATTTTCCTTCTTCCAATCCTGCCAATAACTGTAATTCCACTGAAATAGGCCAGTCTTGCTCCTTGGGCATGGTCCTTGGGTCTTGGGAATGGAACATTACACCGCTATTCTTTATGGTGTAGCTGGGTGCGCCTGGGTGCAATTCTCCCACAAAACGATATTCCACTACAAAATGGTAGTAAGAATAAGGGGTGTTATAGTAAAGGTGCCCATACCTCTCGTTAAAATCTCCCTCATATTTGTCATAACGTACTTTAACGATACTATCCTCCACTCTAAAGGTATCTCCGTAATTATCCCCAACCTCATAATGGTGTATTTTAGTGGTCCAATCATTAATATCCTTACCATTGAACATGGAAATCCAACCGTCATTATTTTCTTGGGAAACAGATTTTACGGTACTGCACTGAGAAAGTAGAATTGCTAAGATGAGGCAACCGAAGACAGCAGGGAGTTTTTGCATATTATATGGATTTAAGTGATTTTAAGGCACAAGATAAATTATTTAAATTTTATTAATATCCAATATTTATGAAGGAATAGATTTTTTCAGTTTATTTTCTGTAACCATCGTTACACACAAATTAGGTATTTAACATTAAATTTGGTGAATGAGGAGATATTTACCTTTTTTGGATTGGTTTCCAAAATACAACAAAAACTTTTTTGGAAAAGATTTGGTGGCCGGGATAACCGTGGGTATAATTTTAATTCCCCAAGGTATGGCCTATGCCATGATTGCCGGACTACCTCCGGTTTACGGCCTATATGCTTCCTTGTTTCCTATTTTGGCATATGCTTTTTTGGGCACTTCAAGGCAAATCGCTGTTGGCCCAGTTGCAATGGATTCGCTTTTGGTCGCTGCCGGATTGGGAACCCTGGCTATTTCGGGTGTTGAGAACTACATTACAATGGCGTTGTTCCTAGCATTTATGATAGGGGCTTTTCAGATGTTGTTAGGGTTTTTTCGTATGGGTTTTTTGGTGAATTTTATGTCCAGACCGGTAATTAGTGGATTTACCTCGGCCGCAGCAGTAATCATTATTTTTAGTCAGTTAAAACATTTATTGGGCGCAGATATTGTCAGTAGCAATCAATTTCATCGATTGGTAATAAACGCTTTTCAACATATTATGGAAACCAATGTTTATGATTTTGGAATCGGGATTATTGGTATACTAATTATTGTCTCTTTTAGGACATGGTTTAAAAAATTTCCGGCAATCCTACTGGTAGTGGTATTGAGCAGTCTGGCCGTTTACTTTTTTAACTTGGAAGCCTATGATGTTCAGGTAGTGGGAG
This sequence comes from Arenibacter sp. F26102, assembly GCF_023015865.1. Taxonomy (GTDB): domain Bacteria; phylum Bacteroidota; class Bacteroidia; order Flavobacteriales; family Flavobacteriaceae; genus Arenibacter. Next base: position 334,906 of record NZ_JALKBC010000002.1, read on the forward strand.
AAGTACCTGCGGGCTTGCCATCATTTAAGATCCATAATTTTAGTTTTGAAAAAATCAAGGATATTTGGCCCATAGCGCTTACACTGGCTTTAGTAGGGTATTTGGAGGCTATCTCCATTGGTAGGGCTTTTGAGGAGAAAAATAAGGTAGAAACTATAGAACCCAATCAAGAGTTGATAGCATTGGGAGCTTCAAATATGTTGGGGTCATTTTTCCAGTCGTACTCTGTTACAGCCAGTTTTTCCAGATCGGCCATCAATTACGAAGCCGGTGCCAAGACCACTATAGCTTCAATAATAAGCGTTATTATGGTGGCTCTTACCCTTTTATTTCTAACCCCATTATTTTACAATTTACCCAAGGCTGCATTGGCTTCAATTATTATGGTTTCCGTATTTGGATTAATAGATATTTCTTACCCAAAAAAATTATGGGAACAGAGCAAGGATGAGTTCATGGTGCTCTTGATCACTTTCTTGATTACACTGTCCATTGGTATAGTGGAAGGAATATTGATTGGAGTATTATTGTCTTTGTTATTGATGGTATACAGAACTTCCAAGCCACATTTCGCGGTGTTGGGAAATATAAAAGGTTCCGACTATTACAAAAATATTGAACGTTTCGGGCCAGAAGTTGAGGTTAGACCTGATCTCTTAATTGTCCGGTTCGATTCCCAATTGTATTTCGGGAATTCGGCCTATTTCAAAAGTCAACTCTTTAAATATATTAAAGCCAAGGGTCCAGGTCTAAGAGCAGTAATATTAAATGCCGAAGCAATCAATTATATAGATTCTACCGCTTCCACAATGTTAATGAGCGTTATAGACGAGATTCACGAAATGAATCTTCAGTTCTACATAGCGGGAGCTATAGGCCCTACAAGAGACATTATATTTGAAAGCGGAATCGTTAATTGCCTAGACAAAAAGTATCTTTTTGTAAAAATAAAGGAAGCTGTGGCTTATTATGACGATCCCAATACCACAACAAGTTTAAGGGAAAAAATAGCGCATCAGAACCTAAGTAACTAATGTTGCAGACGCACAGGAATGGATTATTTACCTTTCTAAAAGTGATTTTCCAATTAAAAATATTTTGATTATTTTATTGTAATCAGATCACAAAAAATTAAGAATATGAAAATAGAACAGATATATACAGGATGTTTAGCACAGGGGGCATATTACATAGAAAGTAATGGAGAAGTAGCTATAATTGATCCTTTACGTGAGGTAGAACCTTATTTAAAAAGGGCCAAGGCAGATAATGCCTCCATAAAATATATTTTCGAAACCCATTTTCACGCAGATTTTGTCAGTGGTCACGTTACTTTGTCAAAGGAAACGGGGGCCCCAATAGTTTACGGCCCCTCGGCCAATCCTTCTTTTGAAGCTATTATAGCTAAGGATGGTCAGGAGTTTAAGCTTGGCTATATCACCATTAAAGCATTGCATACTCCCGGGCATACTATGGAAAGTACTACCTATTTATTAAGGGATGAAAAAGGTAAGGATTATGCCATATTTTCAGGGGACACTTTGTTTTTGGGGGATGTAGGTAGACCGGATCTGGCACAAAAAGCAGCCAATATGACCCAAGAGGATTTGGCGGGTTTATTGTTTGATAGTCTTAGAAATAAAATTATGCCTTTGTCGGATGATGTGGTGGTTTATCCAGCCCACGGAGCTGGTTCTGCCTGTGGTAAGAACATGATGAAGGAAACTGTGGACACCTTGGGAAATCAAAAGAAAATGAATTACGCCCTTCGTGCCAATATGACCAAGGAGGAATTTGTTAAGGAGGTTACGGAAGGTCTTTTGCCCCCTCCAAAATATTTTCCACTTAATGTAAAGATGAACAAAGAAGGGTACGAAGATATTGGGGAAATTTTGGAAAGAGGAACAACGGCTTTGTCTCCCGATGACTTTGAAGAGGCCGCCAATGCAACAGATGCCATAATCTTGGATGTAAGGCATCAGGACGATTTTGTTGAGGGTTATGTTCCGAGATCGATCTTCATTGGTTTGGATGGTAGTTTTGCCCCTTGGGTAGGTGCTCTTATCGCCGATACCAAGCAACCTATATTATTGGTAACACCCGAAGGTAGGGAGGAAGAAGCCATAATAAGGTTATCCAGGGTAGGCTTTGATGCAACTGTAGGTTATTTAAAAGGGAGTTTTAAGGCCTGGAAAGCATCAGGAAAAGAATACGATACGATTACTTCCATTGCAGCAAAGGATTTGAAGGACACCTTAAATAATAAAGAAATTCCGGTTTTTGACGTTCGTAAGGAATCCGAATATCTTTCCGAACACATGGAAAATGCAAATAATACGCCATTGGATTTCTTAAATGACCATATGGCGGAGTTCCCCAAAGAGGATACCTTTTACGTGCATTGTGCAGGAGGGTATAGGTCCGTAATAGCGGCTTCTATCTTAAAAAGTAGGGGTATACACAATTTGGTGGATATTGCCGGTGGATTTGCTGAAATGAAGGATTCTGGTTTCGAGCTAACGGACTATGTATGTCCTACAACGCTTTAAAAAGTGACATTTATCATATTTTAAAATTTCGTTTGTGTATATTTTAGCCTACTCAATCTAAAATACATACCTATGATTTTACAATACTTACCTTTAGTGAATTGGAGCAACGGGATCATAATGATCTCTGTTTTTGGCGCCGTTTGTGTTGGTTTGGTTACTGCAGTATTGATGTTAATGAACAGTGGAAAGAAAAAATAGTCCGGGAATATCATTCATTTGATAATTCCCGGCTCCTTTTTATTGTATTGAAATAGGGGATAAATGAATTGCTTTGTTTGGGTATTTTCTTAAATACCAAGAAAGGATTCGTTTAGTGTCCATGTTTTCCTTTTGGAGTTCCAAAAAGTTTTCCAAGTCGCCTACGTTATTTACCTGTTCATTTTTTGGTATAAATCCGTAGCCCTTATATTGGTTGTTGATAACCAAAATAAAACCTTCTTCCTTTTTATATCTTCCCTTTTCCTTGATTACGATATTTTGGTTCTTGGCCTCTAATTCATCAATAGCCGTTTTTACTTTGGAATTATAGTCGGTAGGGGATTCCGTTCCCCTGCATATACCGCTACAACTGGTTATGCTGTAATGGGAGCAACTAGATATATTCCCCTGTAAATGGCAGAATTTTGGACATAGCCCATAGGCTTTGCAAAGTTCTTCCATAAATAACCTGCATTCCGTAATGGTGTTAAATGTGGATAATGGCCTGGGTGTCAATTTTAATTTGTTGTAGGCTAAGTGTAGTACACCGTTTCTATCTTCATAAGAAAAAATGGCATACTCTTGTGGAGTACGCTTTTGACTTTGATTATACAATGGGAAATGATGTTTGATTGCGGCAGATTCCATTAGTAGTGCAATTAGCTCACTGCCCGATAATTCAAAATCTATATCATGTGTTGCCTTGCACATAAGGATCTCTTTGGTGGCCTTGTCATAAAAATGGCCCAATACCCTCTTTTTTATATCAATGGCCTTGCCAACATAGATAATGGTTCCTTTTTTATCTTTAAAATAATATACCCCAGGAGAATTTGGTAATTTTTCAAATATTTCCTTCGGTAATGATGGTGGTAGTGTGGCTTCTTGGGAGCGGGCATTTAGAAAAGATTTAAAAACCTTTTCGGCACCATTGGTCCTTAGCAATTTTTGAAATAAAAGTACTGTTGCCTGGGCATCCCCTTTTGCCCTATGGCGATCGGTCAACGGAATATTTAGGGAGGTGCATAATTTGCCCAAACTATAGGAATTTAAACCTGGAATCAATTTTCTGGACAAACGTACCGTACATAATTTTTTACGGGAAAAACTAATACCAATATTCTGAAATTCATGCTTGATTATGTTGTAATCAAAATTTACGCTATGTGCCACAAATATGGTGTCTTGGGTCATTTCCAAGACGTTTGATGCAATTTCTTCCCAAGTTGGGGCATTGCGTACCATATTGTTATCAATTCCGGTTAGACCGGTTATAAAGTATGGAATTTCACATTCCGGATTCACCAAGGAGGTGTACTCATCTATCACCTCATAACCATCAAATTTGAATATGGAAATCTCCGTAATCTTATTACCTTTTATTCCGTTTCCGGTAGTCTCTATATCTATGATGGTATACATAAAAAATGGCGCTGGGCATAACAGAACCTTAAAGTTACGGGAAATTGATCAAAAATTGGATCTATAGGGTATTGAAAAGAAATAATTTCGAAATTCAAGCTTACATCCCACCATCCATGGACTTCTGAAAGAAAATGTTGTAAGAAACATTGCAGGTCCGCTACAAATAACTTTGTTTCCGGTTATTTTAAGTCTTGTATAACTTCCGTTAAAGCCTTGTAAATGATGGGCCCGGTTTCTGGTCCCAAAGAATTTTCTTCCCCATAGGTGTCCCCTTCATCATTGTAGAGATATGGCTTTCCCGTATCCCATTCACTTTTGGGTATAATGTACCCTATTTCATCATTGGAAAGTCCTAAATAGAATTTGTACTTGTCGGTAATTAAGTCCTGAAGTGGAGGTATCTCCATGGGCTGGATGTCAAATTCGCGCCCTTCCGGAGCTTCAATTCCGCCATAAACAATTTCTGGATATATTTCTCCAGGAATGCTTAAAAAGAAGGCAGGGCCTATCCGAATGGCGCCCACTTCCGTTCTCGATTTAAAATATTCTGGCATACCCATTTTAATCAAACCAATACCACTGGCAATTTTAAAGGTAGTATTGTCCAAAGGGGCCATTATGGTTTTTGCCCTTAAAGAAATATTGGAATTGGCTAGAGTGTCCCCTTTTTGTTTTAGGGCAGCTAAGGACATTAGTGCAATTTGATCTCCAAGCGCTTTGGTTTTTTTAAAAGTGGGTTCAAAATATTCTTCTCCAGTAAAGGGATCTGGAATACCCAGAGAAGGGTGGGGGGCCATAAGGCCACCAATGGCTCCTGAAAAATAAATGGCGATACCTCCAAGTCCTTCATGTACCAATTCTTTTCCATTGTATACCCCATTTTCCATTGCTTCACGTATATAATGCGGAAAATCGGAACTGATCAATAGATTTTGGGACCATAGCGTTTCTGGGTGATTGGCCCAATTTATGATAGTCCCCAAGGTAGTATCGTTTTCAGCATCCAAGACCTGCATTAAATGTATTCCAGTCGCTTTTACGATTGGTTTTCGGGTGTCTTTGATAAGTTTTCCGTCTTCACCGGATAGATCTTCGGCGAACACCAGTTTTGCCGGGCGTAAATTATTAACGGCTTCCGTAATGGCAGCAACAGTTTGGGATTTCACATATTCCATCATTTCAGGATTTACTCCAGAATTGAAAATATTTTCTCCCCATATGCCTACAAGATCATTGCTCTCGTGGGTATGGGTAGAGGATAATAAGGTGTAATCTATTCCCAGCTCGGCAGGGATACGCTTTCTTATATCGATCACATCGCCATGTAAAAAACCAATGGCATCCATAGAAATCATAGCGATCCTGCTTTTGCCATCGTCGATGACCATGACACGGGACCACACATCATCATGGACCCCCTGTGCCGGCTTGGCATTGCTCATTCCGGCTATCCAGTAGGCATCGAATTTTCCATTGTTGTTGTTGTCATTGTAGGTGTCACCTTCATCTTTACTGTATTTGTTGTTTCCATTAGCATCGTTCCAAGTATCCACTATAGTGGGTGTAATAGGTTTTTTGGCAAATCCGGCCTTTATGGGTTGAGGAGTTTTATTTTCTATTTTTAGATCTATTGTATAATTTGGATGGCGGTCACGCCAATTGTATATCACTATGGATGTTCCGATCAACAGGAGTAAAATGACCAATATCCCGATTATTTTTAACCCCTTTTTTAAAGTTTTCATTGCATGTAGTTTTATAGCTTGGTTTGCGTTAGTGCATTAGCCATTTTAAAATTTAGTTCCATTAGGTAATCGCCCATACTGGGCCCATACCATCCCATTAAACGGGCTTCGTAAGTATCATAATAGTAATATTTTTGCGGTACTATATAACCCAGATACTGGCCGTTGAAACTACTGAGCACGGAATTATATCCCTGCAGTTCCAAGGCGTTTTTTAAATCCAAGCCATACTCCCCGCTAAGTTCGTATGGCAGTGCAAGCCAAACGAGCTTGTTTAATTTAAGGCCCTGTACATGAACCGGATTCATTTTGGGGATCAGCTTCCTTCCTAAATAGGGAGAAAGTCGTAAACGGTCAGAGATATATAGGAACTGTAATTTTGGAATTTCAATCTCTGTGGATATCGCCATTAAATCCATATTCCCAGAATGTTCCATTTTGTTCATGGCCACTTGGGCCGAATCGGCAAGGGTTTCCCCTATGTATTTCGCTTTGTCAAACTTCTTTCCTATACCTTTATTGGAATGACTGCCCACCGTTCCAGCAAAGAACAGAGCAAGGTCAACGCCATTTTTTTCCAAATGACGTTGAAAGTATCCCGGATAATCTCCGGTGTATTGTTCATTATCAGTACCTATTACAGTAGCGTGGGCGGAAAAAACACCAATACTGGCCCTTCTGCCGTTTTCCTGAATAAAGGATAAAAGATCTAGTTTATCATTGAGTCGCCCAGATTCTCCAATTATCCTGTTTCGGACCAAATGGGGAACCTTAATATAACCCGACGAAAACTGGGCCGGTTGTTTGTCTGCCAAAGCCTTTAAAATAAGATCGGAAAAATTTTGGGCAAGCCATGCAACCACTTCTGGTTGATATTCACCTCCAAAACTTTTGCCTACATAGCCAGGCATGCAATTGCCAATACTGGAATGGGTGTGGGTGGCGCCAAAAAAAAGTTGTTTCCTTGTTATTTTTCCTCTTAAAATTTCGGTGACTTTTGTTACAACATCTTCGGGTATGGCTACGAGATCCGCGTTGATCAGAACGATGGACTCATTGTTGACATCTATGGCGATAGCTTTTGCAAAAAGGGAATCGTGAACACCCGTTGCAATCTTACCATCACCATAACCGGCCATTTTAATGGTATTGAATTCGCCTTTTTTCGGGTCCGGAATTCCACTTACAATTTTAGGGGTAATGTTTATCCTTGAAAATCCAGCAAGTAAGGATCCCTTGGCTTCTGTTTTATTTTTAACTGCCTCTTCTATATTTTCAATGGTATTTCTGTAATATTGTGTTTCAAAATATGGAGAGGTATCTATAGTGCTGGTCGCTAAAAAGAAAAGTAGAATTAGGAGCAGGATAAGTGCTCCAAAAATTTTAACCAAGGTCCTTAACCATTTTCCCATCGTTGTTAGTATTTAAGTTTTTGTGGATCTATAACGATATATTTTACTGTTTTTCGGTTCCAGGTATAAACAATGTGCACCTTCCCGTCCGGAGCCTGTATCATAGTGGGGTATGAATATTCTTCTCCTTCCTTATCCGTGTTTTCCCTTAACGGTTCCAAGTCCAACACCCTTTTCCAATTTTTACCGTCATTGGACAAGGCCAAACTTAAAGGCACCCGATCACCCCAATTTTTACCTGTGGGATTGTATACCAATAATTGTCGTCCGTCCTTTAAGCTTACCCCATCAATGCCAGAATTGGGATTGGGTAATGAAGTGGCTGTCATTTTACTCCAAGTACTGCCATAATCCGTAGACCAATTTTCTGTGACTACCTCATTTTCAGTTCTGCTCAATAGCTGTAATTTTCCATTTCCATAATTAAGGATCACGGGTTGAATGGCTCCAAATTCTTTGCCATCATTAAGGGCTTGTGTTTTGGACCATGTTTTTCCGTTATCCTTACTAAGTTCGAGATGTATCTTCCAACCTTCCTTATTATCTTCTGTGCTGGATGGCGAGAGTATTTCACCGCTTGCCAATTGTATAGGTTGATTTTTTATAGGTCCAAGCATGCCATCTGGAAGTTTTATAGGGTTGGACCAGGTTTTTCCATCATCCTCAGAGGTCATATATAGTCCCCACCACTCAGTAGGACTAGGTCCTACCTTGTAAAATAGAATTAACGGTTGGCCTTTTGGTTTAAAGAGTACTGGGTTCCAACAAGGATATCTGGTACCATCTTCCTGTACGCCGTTAACAACTTCGATAGGGGTAGACCATGAGCCGCCTGTTTTTCGCGATACCCATATTCCAACATCGTCGTTCTTTTCTTCCGTCCCACCAAACCAAGAGGAGACAACGGTTCCATTGCTCACTTCAACGGTAGAGGCATGGCATTCTGGCGTAAGTGCATTTTCTATTTCGTAAACAAATTCCTGTTCCAAGATAGCTGGATGATCTAATGGAACTACTTCAGGTAATTTATCCATTTTTCCTTTACAAGATAGTATAATCAGGGAACATAAAATTAATGGCAGTTTCATATGATTTGTATTTTTGGTTTCTATTTATTTGTTAATGAATTCACTAATGGGACATATTTTTCGAAAAAATCATCCATATAATACTGGCAATATTCATTTACTTTAACGGCTATGTCCATAGTATGGGGCCATCCTTTTAATTTGTGATAATAGGATGGAACGCCAACTTCCTGTAATTTTTTATGCAAACGATCGGATTGGGCCACTGGTACCAGTTCGTCCAAGGTACCGTGGAAAGTAAGTGTTGGAGGAGCATCTTTCGATACTAGGAATAATGGTGAGGCCCGTCTGTACAACTCAGGGGCCTCTTCGAAGGTCTTTCCGAACAGGAATTTTACGGAACCCTCATTTTTGGCTTTTTCCGTAGTAAGGTCGGATGGGCCGTAAATATTTACCAAGGCTTGTACCTTGGGAGAATTCTCGCTCTTGGTTTCGCTTGCACCGGTATTGGTGAAGGCTGTCATCATAGACAAATGAGCTCCTGCAGAGCCTCCAATAAGTGCAATTTGTTTATTGTTGATATGGTAATCATTGGCATGTTGCTTTAACCAAATAATGGCGTCTTCCACGTCGTTCAATTGTGCAGGATATTTGGCGACACCACTTAAACGATATTGAACAGTAGCAGTAACGTAACCTTTTTTGGCATAACTGATTAAATAATGCCAATAATCTTCTTTTTTACCTTTTTTCCAGGCTCCACCATGTACAAAAATCAATAAGGGGGCATTTTCCTTAATGTCCTTGTAATGGTAGACATCCAATTTTAACGAAAGTGTATCCGCGGTTTTATACACCACGTCTTTATATTCTTTAATAGATTCTGGAAGGGGATAACTGGTCTCTATGAGTTTTAAGGCACCGGTGGCATAAGCTATTTTAAGGGTTGTATTGCTAGAATAGCCTTTGGGAGGTTGGGATATATCGTACTGTTTAGCTTTGCACCCAACAATTATTAAGAATATCGATAAAATATGTACTATTCTTTTGTCCATAATTAATTTACCTAAGGTTCCGATATTTTTCCAGAGCCAAAAAGCTCTTTAAGACTTATTGTTTTGTTGTTTACCAGCGGTTTGGCCCAAAATCCAATACTAAAAATAAAACCTAAAGTCAGGTATAAAAAGATCATACCGCCTTTTAACCCAACTAAGTCACCTATTGCCCCAACAATAAGTGGTACTATGGCCCCGCCCACTATTCCGGAACAGAGAATGCCAGAGAGGGCTCCGTGGTTATCTTTTACAGAGTTCAATGCCAAGGAGAAAATAATGGACCACATAACCGAAGCAAAAAAACCTACTAAGGGAAACGCCACAACGGCAATTTGTGCAGAGCCGAAAAGTGCAGCGGTCAAACTTAAGATGGCCGCCCCTGAAAATAATTTCAGAACCAATTTGCTGTCCATAAATTTTAAAAGTAGTAGCCCTAAAATACAGCCTACTGTTAATAGACCCCAAAACAAGGAAATGGCGCCGGCCCCTTCTACCCTTGGGTCCAAACCATGGTATTCGGATAGGAATTGCGACATCCAATTGGCCACACCCTGTTCGGTACCAACATAGGCGAACAAGCCCATAAAAAATAAGAGCACTTTTTTGTTTTTAAATAACTCCTTGTTCGTGGCCCAAGTACCGGCTTTTTCGTCTTCATTCCTCTCTACCTTGGGTAATTTAATAGGATATATGAAAATGAGCATGAACAGTGAGATAATGCCAAATATCCAGTACAGGGAAACCCATGGCAAATTTTCTGGCACAATGTTGTGAAACGTATTGATTATAAAATTGGAATTGTCCGGACCAGAATAGTTTTCCAGATTGAGTACCAGATATGAGAAAAGGAAAGGACTAATAAAAGAGGCCAGTCCAAATGCGAGTTGTCCCATTACAGAATTAAAGGCAAAATGTTCTTCACCCCCAGCAACGCGCAGCAATGGATTTATAGCCACTTGTAACATTGCCATTCCCGATCCTATTAAAAAAAGTGATACCAGGGCTATCGGGAAATTGGGAAACATAGAAAATAGAATAGCACCAAAAAAGGAGACCAAAAATGCAGCCAACATTACCTGTTTTTCCCCATAACTTTCTACCGCTACACCCGAGGGAATGGAAAACACGCCATAAGCAACAAAAAAAGCAAATGGCAATAAAGCGGCCATCGTTAAACTAACCTTGAAATCCGTGATAATATCAGGTATTAATGGCCCTAAAATATTGGTAAGGAAGGAAATGACAAAAAAGATGAATAAAATAAGGACTACAATGAATTGATTTTTTCTCATCTTATGGGTGCGAAGATTAATTGAGGGTGTCTTTTTTCAAACTTAATTCATCCTTTACACCAAGAGGTTTTCTGATAAAAATAATTACGGTGGCCGTGATGAACATTAACAAACCATAAATGGCCGGTACAATGGAGTATTCTGCATTGTTCAGGGCTATTGTTGCCAAGGTTATCGCCAAAGTCCCGTTTTGGATTCCTGTTTCAATGGAAATACTGATGGCCTGTGGTCTTGTTAGTTTAAACAGGACTGCCATTAAAAACCCTATGGTCATGGTACTTACATTTAGCAGTATAGCTGGTAGACCTGCCTCACTTAAATAGCTCATAAAAACGTCCTTGACGCTGATTGTTACCCCAATGATTACCAAAATAAAAATTATGGCAGAGGCTATCTTAACAGGTTTCTCCATTTTGTTGGCAAATGCTTCAAATTTACTTTTTATAAGCATCCCGATTCCCACGGGGATGATCACTATTACCAATAACTGTTTTACCATGGTTATGGCATCAACAGTGACGGCCATGCTTTTGTTGGAGAATTCTTCCAAGGCAAATTGCACAATTAAGGGAATGGTTAAAATGGACAAAATACTCGACACGGCAGTCAGGGAAACTGATAAGGCCAAATCTCCCTTGGCCAAATAAGACAGCATGTTGGATGTTGGTCCTCCTGGACAGGCTGCCAATAGCATAATGCCTATGGCTGTTGTTGGGGACAAGCTTAGGGAAATAGCAATAAAATAACCAATTAAAGGCAGTAACAACATCTGACAGAGGAGACCTATGATCATGGCCTTGGGATAGCTTACCACTCTCTTAAAATCGGATACGGTCAAGGATAGGCCCATTCCGAACATTATAATGATCAAGGAAACGGCAAGGATTATTCCAGAGGTAGAATTCATGATCAATAGGTTTTATTGAAAATCATTATCATTTATGCAAAATTGGGTTACACACAAATAAAACTTTTTAAAAGTTATTTTCCCTATTAAATTTTATTTGATTTACATTATATTTTAGCAAAAAAGTGATTATATGATTACATTTTTCTTAAAAGTGTTAGAATATTTGAAATTTGAAGCACCTTTTTAGCTTGTTGTCCTAAAAAGACAGGAAAGGATACACTGTTAGTTCCACCTTTGCATTAATATAGTGTAGTTATAGTGCCATAAATATTAATCCTGTAATGGTCTTGCTTTTATGTCATGGACTGGGGTAGAGGTAAAAGTCATGTGGCTAAGCCTTAATGCCTAGGTGTAGTTGGAGGTGTTCATATGGGTTATTTCTCTTTTACCCATTTATTGAGTTTTGCTTTCTAGACCTTACATATGCCACGGGTATATCCAAGTTAATTTATTATTAACCTATTAGTCCTATAGATTTTATTTTGTAGTTTTGCGCTTGGTTATTAGGGCCCCAAGAAAGGCTTGAAGTAGAATTTTAAACAACTATCAAAATGCATAAATTAACAAGTAACATTTGGAGCTTTTCTGGAATTTTAAGGAGACTCTTTCTAATATTTTTTTTACTGATATTCGGCTCAGAAACGCAGGCGCAGGTAGGCCATGTGCTCCAAGGGGTTGGAAGTGTTAATACCTCCATGGGTGGTGCTGCCACAGCTCAACCGTTGGATATTAGTGGTGCTTTATTGTGGAATCCCGCCTCACTCTCATCTTTTGACGGACAGATACTGTCAGTTAATGGAGGTTTGTTTTTTTCGGACCCTTCCATTTCATCTACCGTTCCAACAGAAAATGGGCCTTTCAGCGGTTCTACGGGCGATGACCGCGGTGTCTCTGTATTGCCTTCCCTAGCCTATGTATGGGGAAAGGCCGAAAGCAAACATACCTATGGAATCTCTGCTTTTGGTGTTTCCGGTTTTGGTGTTACTTTCCCAGAAAGTCAGAACAACCCTATAACCATGCCACAGAGCTCAGGCGGGTTTGGCCGTATAGAATCGGATTATGCTTTACTTCAGGTGAGTTTTGCCTATACTTATCAGCTAACAGACAAGATTTCTTTGGGGATACAACCCAATTTTAATTATGCTACTTTGGAAATTGGCCCAAACCCACTGGCTGCACCTAGTCAGTCCCTAGGTTATCCCAATAGTGATAAAGCCAACGCCATTGGCATAGGGGCACAGCTGGGCCTTTTTTACGATTCTGGAAGTGGATTGAAGTTGGGTGCTTCTTATAAATCCAAACAAGTTTTCAATGACTTTAGTTTTAGCAATACCTATTTGGACGGAACCGAGGCTCCTGGAGTAGATTTTAATATGGACTATCCGGCAATTTATTCCTTAGGACTGGGCTATTCTAAAGGGGATTTTGATTATGCCCTGGATTACAGGTTTATAGACTATGAAAATACGGATGGCTTTAGAAAGTCGGGTTGGCAATTGGCAGAAAGTGGGGATTTCGCAGGATTTCCTACAGGGGCTGTACAAGGGTTCGGATGGCAGAGTATCTCTGTCATCTCTACGGGTCTTCAATATAAGGGTATCCAAAGATTGCCATTGCGTATAGGGTATACCTATAGTGAAAACCCTATTCAGGAAGAATTTGTTTTCATGTCCTCACCCGCCACCGCGGTCATTAAAAATGCATTTCAGTTTGGCCTCAGCTACCAGATATCTGAGCGTTTGAGCCTAGACCTTGCTTATCACCATGGAACTAGTAGTGGCTCAACAACTGGCCCTTTGTTAAATCCAACGCCTGATAGCGCTGGAGGTCCATGGAACGCGGACACCAACCCTACCGGGGCTATCCCAGGAAGCGAAGTGGGATATGACATGACCACTGATCTTGTAATAGTAGGGTTTAATTATTCCTTTGGCCAGTAGAGATCGCATTCTTGGGAATTATTGCGAATTCTTGGTTGTCCACTATTGTGTGTAACGATAGTGGACTTGAACAGCCAGAGTATCTTTGAATGTTCGGGTTATGAGTATATAATTAGTGCTCGATTCAATTCATGGAATTGAATCGACTCATGATTTCTTTCCAATTGGTAAAAATAATTCCTTCCTCCTTGAAAAAATTGATTAATTCGGGGTCTGCAAAAATCTCCGTTTCCCAAACCCTTTGTTGCCATGATCCGGTAATACTTCTTAGGTTATCGGTATCAACGGAGGGGTGGAAAATGATTTCTGTAAGACCTGGTTTCAAGGATTTTATCAATTCTTTAAAGCTTTCCAGTTTTTCTTCATAAGTAGCTGCCTTTGGTGCACTCGTAAAATAATCCAGTTTGGGCAATGTGTATTCTGCAGACATTTTAACGACCGAATCATCCATTGGATAGCCTTTGGCCCTAAATTCGGCCAAAACAGACGGTACCGATATATCAATGATGTTTGCCGGGATACCGTATTCTTGAGCCACCTTAATGTAAGCTTTTACATAACTGGGATGGCCGAATAAGGTACCCATGTGGGTGTCTATGTGGTCTGGTCTATAACCCCATGCTATGGATTGCTCAATTTGGGCCCGTATTTCTTTTTCAACCTCCTCGGCAGTGGCGTGTTGTACTACTTCTGGTACACTCCGCCATAGTTTATCTTCTGGGTCCAATAATCCAGGGACTTCGGCGTCCGGGGTAATAGGGCCCCAACGATGCTTTTTCCATTCACTGGTCAGGGTAAGATGAAGGCCAATATCCATTGCTGGGTTTTCCTTTGCCCAATTGATAAATTCTTCGGCATTTGGACAAGGTATCATAACGGCAGCGGATTGTATTTGCCCCTTGCTTAATTGTTCCTTGGCGGCTATGTTTGCTTCTGGACACATCCCAATATCATCTGCGTGCAGCATGATTACCTTTTTTCCGGCCGGCCATCCCAATTTTTCGGCCCAAGTGTTGGCCACAGCCAATGTCTTTTGTTCCGTGGTTTCTGAATTAATGGCTGCATCTGCATTTTTTTTCTTTTCCCCACAATTAATTAACAAGAGAGCCATACATAGGCTCATGAATAGGGAGATTGGATATGACTTTTTCATTTTATTATTTTTTTTGATGTATGCGTTCATAAATATTTTTTAAACCAATTGAGCCCGTCCCCAAAAATTATATCCAACGGGGCATCCCTATGCTTGGCATCATACCATATAATTTCCTTGGGTTCATTGGCGGCATTAAAAAGTAAGGTACTCATTAATGGGGGTACTATTTCGTCATTTTTTGCATTTAGCATTAGGAAGGGACGGGGAGTAATTTCTTTCACAAAGTTTAAAGGCTCAATGATGCTGACAAAATCTTTCGCCTTTTTGGAAAGGGCCTCTTTTTCGTACAATAAATTCAATTGTCCACCGGCCAAAGCTACTATGGGAACTTTTATACGTTTGTCCACACCACAAAAAATGGTACCGGTAATTCCACCTAAACTTATGCCGTAATATCCAATTCTTTGGGCATCCAATCCTTCACGGGTTTCAATAAAATCTACAGCCCTTCTTAAATCGAATACGGTCTGACTGATAATGTCCCTACTCCAGTTTTTATAAGTCCCGGTCAGATTAAAATCATAAACGTCATTTTTTCGTTCCCCGTGCTGACTGAAATCGATCCTTAGCACCGTATAACCGTTTTTAAGGAAAAGATCGTTGCCATAGGCCACATAATCCACACTTTTGTTGTCTCCCAGGCCGTGCATTAAAATTATTACGGGTAGGGGAGAGGTGCCAATTTTGGGTACACTTAACAGACCGGTCACGTTTTTATCGTGCACACTATTATAGGAAACATGATAAAGGGTGTAATTTGTTGTATCCTTTAAAAGCGTAATGGTATCCTTCAGGGGTATCGCCCTATCATAATCGTAGTACTCACTCACGGGGAAATTTTCGCTGGTATCACTGGCGTAAATGATGGTAAAAGCCAGTAACAAAAGAATGGCGAAAATCCCTGAAAACCAATATATCCGTTTTTTGCTAAAGGATTTCATCGTCGTCCGCTACATACATTCTAGTGCTCTTGGTGTATTTTCCTCCATTGGGATCGGCATATTCCAGATCGATATAAAAAGCCTTGAAACCACCTTTAGGGAACTTTACCTGCTGTAGAATATGGTCATGGTCTTTGGAATCTATTTTTTCTGAGGTCCATTCCTCGTCCCTAAAGTCCCTATCTGAAGAATCTGCAGACCATATGTAGGCATTTTCAAGTTCATCTGAGGTAGTTTTGACCGTTAGGGTAGCCGATTTTTTGTCGGTTGTTAGCTCGTAGGCCAAGGTAGCCTGAGGAGTCTTGTTTAGCGATTTCCCCCAAAAGGCACTTAGAGCCCTCACGGCCTGTTCACCGCCACCTAGGTCATGACCGGCATTGGGTACGTAATGAATGTAGTTTTCACCAGGAATATCATTAATATAATTCTTTATAGCATCTACGGGCCAGTATTCATCGTTAGTGCCGATAAATATTAATTTTGGCATTGTTAAATTGGCTCTGTAAGAATAGGGGTCTACCATTTGCGTTAGGGCCTCACCGTCCTCTGATCTTACTGTTTGTGGGATTTCCAAATTAATGTAATCATTGATCTGTACGCTGTATTCGTTCCAAGCCGTAATTTGGTAATCCAAACTAACGGGCATATTTAAAACGTCTATTACCATTGGGGCTATGGTCTCTACCCTCTTATCGTTTGCCCCGGTCAACCAGGTGGTCCATCCCCTTTTGGAAGCTCCCGTTACCGTAAAGCGTGTAACCTCCTTTTGCAGCTTATTACTCGAGAATTCCTGTACGGCATCCATAGCCCTAGTGGCACTTTTTACCATTGGGAATAGTAAAGGCCATGTTAGGTCCTTATCATTTTTGTAATTGTGCAGGGTAAAGGAAATAAGTTCATCTTCCGTTAGGCCGTCATAAAGCGGTTGATTGGGAACCTGCCTTACAATAGCAACTATAGCCTTGTTCTTTGCCGCTACCTGGGCAAAACTAATCGATTTCTTGTCTTCTTCATTGGAAGACCAATTGGGTATGCCCTCTTTTGTACTTCCGCCTGTTATCATAAGAAGGGCGCCGTCATAGGCAACCTCCTTGGGTACCAAAATGGTCAGTTCATGGGTCCAGACATGTTCCCTCCATTTTTGGGAGGTCAATAATAGCTCATAGGCTGTTATATCCCCTATGGGATAATTCTCTTTTAGTTCCCATTTATAGGTCTGGTCATTATTGTTTAAGTAACTCTGTAATGCAGTTGTAGGAGTTACTTTCTCGACAGTTGGGGCAATGTTTTCCACCAACTTTTTTGAATTGTCCTTGCAGGAGGATATAAATAATAAGGACATTCCTAAGAAAAAAGAAAGCAATTTATTCATGAAGATATTTTGTTAAGTTAGCAATTATTTTACTTTTTAGGTTTTGGACTGTTTTTGATTAGGGTCAATAGGTTATCGATGAGGATTTCTCCTGTTTCTTCCCCTAGGCTTGTTCTACTTACATACTGGTACTTTTTAAAACTATTAAAATCTTCCTTTGTCAATATATAACCAAAGGCATCGTTGGTCAATCCAAAAAGGAAGGGATGTTCCGTGAGCATATTTCTTTTTAAATAGTAACCTATATTGGGTAGGGCTTCTCCAGGAATCGTAAGTATTTGGGCCGATCCAATATTCAAAAGGTTCAGGGTTGTACTCAGGGCACTGTCCGAGTCACCCATTTTTAAAGGGGAATTATTAATAATATAACGCATCATTTCCGAATCTATAGGGAATTCGGCCTGTTTGGAGGCACAATATAGTTCAGGATTCTCTTGGATGACAGCAGTGGAAATGATTCTTAGGGCTTCATCTGCCAAAAGGTTTCCAATGCGCTTACATTCTTCCCAATCATTGGCTTCAGCCTTGTTGTCCAACCTATTGTCCGCGGTAACCATTCCTCCTTGGGCACCATTCATAAAAAGTGCCATCCCGCCAGATTTGGTCTCAATTCGATCATATAATGGTCCAATAAGATCTGGACTTAAAATTCCTCGATCGCTGCCTATTACCTCTGGGTGTATTGCATAGTTTACCAATGTAACAATGGGCAGGTCCTTATTTTTTCCTTTGGTTCCCAAGGCTTGTATTACTCCGCATCTTGGATCGTACAATTCCGGGGCGTAATAATTGTAGGCTATTTTTCCTTTGGCTTCGCCCACCGCAATTTTTAGTTTTGCCGGTTCTAATTTTTTTGAAGCTTCATTCACCGCATCCGCAATTTGGTTTACACACCAATCCAGGTATTTTAAATCGGCTGCAAAATTTCCTTTTTCGTCAGGAAAGGCATAGGCATCTGGAGCACTGTGGGTGTGTGTTGCTCCTATTAATATATTGTTGAACGGAATGTCCTTGATTAGTTTTCTGGCTCTATTACCAAGCGCTGCCGGCCATCCGAGGTTATCTATGTTAACAATGGCTATTTTTTCTTCACCCTTTTTCAACACCATGGCCCTAACATATAGTTCTCCTTTTTTTTCCGTAGCGGTCTTTGGAGTCCCTACACCACCAGAAACCGAAATAAGAGGGTTGGGCGTAATTATTCGTTTGGCCGCACCAACCATTAGTTGTTGGGATTGGAGATTAAGGGAAAATAGAATGAAAAATGGAATGAGTAAAAAAACCCGACTGGCCTTACATACGTCGTAAGAATTATTTTTCATAAATCTTCACATTTAAATGTTAAAAATGCTCCTATTATGCATGCATAAAACTTGATAAGAATATTGACTTATTTCACAAAAATATATTTAATTTATCAAATCGAGGGTTAATATATAATGCATATTTAATAATATATCTGAATTGTATTGAATAATTTAAATATATTTTTGGTAATAGTGCAATCTAATGGTCGCAATATTAACAAATCGTTAACTAAGGGTTATCAAGTAGGAACAAGTAAGTGGTAATTCTTAATATTGGATCTTTGGGTACATATAAACTAACTTAAAACCATTATTTATGACTAAAAAAAATCTAATACTTCTGTATGGAGTTTTATTTTCAATGATGTTATCTCTGTCTTCGTGTAGCTCTGATGATAGTAGTAGTTCGGATATTCCTTTTACCGCTGATATTTTTCAGAGTACAGTCGGAAAGAAAGTAGCCTTCCAAGGGCTGACCAATAACGCAACATCTTGGACTTGGGATTTTGGTGATGGAGCTACCAGCAGTGAGAAAAACCCAGTACATGTTTATTCCGATGGTGGATACTACACTGCCAAGTTAACAGCAACCTCTGCAGATGGAAGTTCAATTACCAAGGAAGTGAATTTGGCCTTGGATATTACACCTTATGTATTGTTGACGGGAGGTGCCACTGCGGAAAGTGGTAAAACCTGGAGGATTTCTTCCGGAAGTTCAGCTAATGATTACTTTGCCTTTGCCAATGCTGAGCTCACTCCTTTTCCAGGTGCTCCAAACCCCTTGCCAGCCGGTATTTTTGGATCTGGGTTGGGTATGGGAGAGATTTATGAGGACGAGTTTACCTTTTATTTTGATGGCGGCTACGCACACGATGTAAAAGCGGATGGTGCGGCTTTTAGCGGGTATCTTTATCAATATGTAACTACAGGGGGTGCCGGTATCGTAAATGGTGGTGGGGTTGATTTTGGACTCTGTACGGGTGTTTTTGTACCCGAATCAGGTTCTACTTTCACATATGTAGAGAGTGATAATTTTGAAACTTCTTCAGCGATAGAGCCAAGTGGGAAAGTGTCCTTTAATGGAGTGAGTACGCTCAGTTTTTCTGGGTCCGAATTTATCGGCCTATTGGATTTTGAACGCAGAGTCATCATTCAGAATATCACCGATAAATCCATGCGGCTGATCATGTTTTTGGCGGCCTCACAGGATGCAATTGGTATAAATACCAATGCCGTTATATTGACCTTTGAAGCTGTTGAATAATTATTAATAGATTACAAATAGATAACCAATTATATATATTAAATATGGAGATACACTATTCTATAAAAGACCCTGTGAGGAAATTTATGTGTTCCTTACTTTATTTGACCTTGCTAATGGCTGGTCATGCCGTATCGGCCCAGAATACCTTTCTGAAGGTTTCGGGTACGGTAACCTCTTCAGAAGATGGTATACCCTTGCCAGGGGTAAGTATTATTTTAAAGGGAACCAATACAGGTAAGATAACCGATTTTGATGGTACTTACAGTTTGGATGTGCCCAATGGTACCGGTACTCTTGTTTTTTCCTATTTGGGATTCGAGACCAAGGAGATTGGTGTTAATGGCCAAGCAATAATCAATGTTGTCATGAATCCCAGCACACAAGAGCTTGATGAGGTGGTCGTTACTGCCTTGGGAATAAAGCGAGAGGATAAGTCGTTGGGGTATTCCGTGGAAAAGGTAGTTGGTCAAGAGTTGACCCGTGTTGCGAATCCTAACGTAGTGAATTCCTTGTCAGGTAAAGTGTCAGGGGTCACCATTAACAGTACAGGAGGCACAGGGTCTTCAGTAAGTATGGTAATTAGGGGTGCAATTTCCCTAAGTTCCGACAACCAGCCATTGTTTGTAATCGATGGTGTTCCTATAGAGAATTCCCTCAATAATATTGGAGGCTTTGGCGACAGAAACCCGGTTGATTACGGAAATGCCATTTCCGATCTTGACCCGGAGAGCGTAGCAAACGTTACTATATTAAAAGGAGCCAGTGCTGCGGCACTTTATGGTACTCGTGCGGGGAACGGTGTTGTGCTGATTACCACAAAAAGAGCCAAAGCAGGTGAAAAAATGAAGATTGAATTCACATCTAATACGGTTTTTGACATTCCTTACAAATTTATTGATACACAATCCCGTTTTGCAACTGGTTATTTGTCTTATTCACCTGAATCTGAAGGTGGGAGTATGATAATGCCCGATGCCATTCCTGCTGGTGGAAACGGTGGACCGGAATTGGATAAGGGTTATTTTGCGGTACAATGGAATTCTCCATTGGACGCCAATGGCGTTGCAATCCCTACGGAACTCAAATCTTATCCAAATAATATTCAGAATTTTGTCAACACAGGGATCACAACTACCAATAGTCTGGCAATTACTAATAGTTCCCAATGGTTAAACCTTAGGTTTGGGGTATCTACTATGGACAATACAGGGATTATTCCTAATTCCGATATGCAGCGGAATAGTTATAATTTATCCGCAACTTCCAATTTAAATAATAAACTTACGTTTAGTACCAATTTGAATTTTGTACACAGTTATGCTAAAAATAGACCAGCTTCCAATAGGGGCACCAATCCGCTAGAGAATGCTTATTATGTGCCGCCCAGTATTGATATTATGGCGATAAAGGACTACAAACTTCCAGGTAATGAAGTTTACAATTTTTCCGATGATTACCCTAATCCATGGTTTATGGCCAATGAGATTAACAATGGATATTCTAGGTACAGACTCTACGGAAATATGGCAATGGAATGGAACGTATCACCGGAATTTACCATTAAGAGTAGCTATAATATTAACAATTTCAATCAGACCCAGGATACAAAAATGGCTCCGGGTTATAGTAGGGAACCAAACAATGGAACCTATGGTATCGCCAAATCCGATGGTTTGGAGACGAACGTAGATTTGTTGGCAACCTATGCCAAAAAATTTGAAGGCTTTGATTTGTCTGTCTCGGGAGGAGGAAACCTAATGTATCAGAAACAAACTGGTATCAGTAATTCATCAGCTAACCAGGCGGGACTTATAGTGCCTAACTTATTCACTATAGATAACATTGCCCCAACATCTTTACGATATTCCAGCTATTCTCACGAGCGGGGTATAAACAGTATTTATGGATTGGCCAATTTTGGGTTTTGGGATATGTTGTATTTGGATATTACGGCTAGGAATGATTGGTCCAGTACGCTACCGGTAGAAAATAGATCTTATTTTTACCCCTCTGGATCCTTGAGTTTTTTGCTCAGCGAGTTGATAGATATTCCAAAAGTCGATCTTTTGAAATTTAGGGGCGGTTATGCCGAGGTTGGGAACGATACCGATCCTTATCAATTGGATACTTATTATAACAATGGCGGTTATTGGGGAGATGCTATAATGTACGGGGCAGGTTCCCTGAATACTCCGAACCTTGAGCCGGAAAGAGCCCGTTCCTGGGAATTGGGTATGGATATGGCTATGTTTAAAAATAGGGTGCGCTTTTCTGGTACCTATTACATTGTTGAAAATAAGAACCAGATCATTCGTGTTCCTATATCGCCTTCTTCCGGAAGTTCTAGTGTGGGCATCAATGCAGGTACCTTGGAAAGCAAGGGATATGAACTTTCCCTTGGCCTGACCCCTATAAGAACTGACGATTGGAATTTGGATCTCAACTTCAATTTCACTACTAATGAATCCAAAATTACTGCTTTAGCGGATGGAGTCGATTATATTCAATTTTGGGATGAGAATAAGAGTGTTTCCAGAGGGTATGTGGCCGACCCGGCAACCGGTGAGGATGGATTGGTCGGTAATATCTATTCCCCTATGATCAGAAGGGTGACCGATGTAAATTCTCCTTATTATAATTATCCAATTCTCGGAAGTGGGGAAGATGCTGAGTGGACGGCCTCAGAAGATAGGGTGAAAGTGGGCAACTACAACCCAGATTTTATCATGGGGTTGCAAACAACACTATCCTATAAGAATTTTACACTTAACATGACCTTCGATTGGCGTTCGGGAGGACAGTATATGTCACAAACCTCTAGGTATTTAGGAGATGATGGCTATATTAATAGGACTCTGAACAGTTTGGTGAATCCCGGGATTTCAGAACCTGGACCCGAACTAAAACAGTGGGTCCTAGATCATGCGGATGAATTAATTTTTGGTGAAAATTTTCTATCTGTAGGAGGAACTCCAGGGAATGGTGGATTCGCGGAAAATTTGAGTGGACGCACCGTTTATGATGGTATTTTTAGTCCTGGTGTTCAAGGGACTTACGATGCTCAAGGCAACTTTATATTGGAAAATGAAAACCTTGGGGATGTGGGCACCTCGTTTATACCATTCTCCGTTCAGAATCCATGGGATTTGGGGACACCAAATATGTTCGATGCGGATTATATAAAACTTCGTGAGGTTTCATTGAGCTACAATCTACCCAGGGAATTTGTAGATAGAATTGGGGTAAGTAACGTAATCTTTTCGTTGTACAGCAGAAATATAATGCTCTGGACCAAGGATTCTAATTTTGGGATAGACCCGGAAAGAGCATTTCAGGCAGAAACGGGTAAGGACAGTAGAGGTACTCAGTTTAAACAGGGTATAGAGCGTTACAACGTGGAGCCTTGGTTAGCTCCTATTGGAATCAAGATTGGAGTGACATTTTAATAAAAATTTAAACAGAAATTGAGATGTATCAAATAAAAAGCAAACTTACAATACTGATATTGGGTGTTATATTAACCGTATCATGCCATGGTCTGGAAGATTTGAATGTAAACCCGGACAAGATTGGCGGGGACAATGTGGATCCTAATCTTTTGGTTCCTACTGTAATTAATGGGGTAGGAAAGACTGTTGTTAATTTAGGATTTGGGGATTTGGCAGGAGTAATGCAGCACACCCAAAAGGATGGTTGGTCTAGTGGCCATAATGCTTATGATTGGAATAATCGTTCCCAGAGTTGGGCAGGATATTACCAGATTATGTATAATGGCAAAACACTGATCCAAAAGGCAGAGGACAGTGACTTGGACTTTCATCGTGCAGTGGGGCTAATAATGAAATCCTACATGTTCGGGCTTATTACCGACCTATGGGGAGATGCCCCATATACGGAAGCACTGCGTGGAGACGAAGGACCTGAGTACTTTGATTCTGAGTTTGATGATCAGCAAACAATTTATGAGGGTATTCAATCCGACTTAAAAACTGCAAACACCTTGTTATCTGGAAGTCAAGGTTCCTATGCCGGTATAGACGAAAGCCAGGATATACTGTTTGGTGGAAATGTTGCTAAATGGCGAAAATTTGCCAATTCCATCTCCCTGCGCTATTATATGCGTCTTTCGGCTAAAGATCCTTCCTGGGCTGAGCAAGGGGTCAAGGGAATAATTAACAATCCTCAGCAATTTCCATTGATATTGCAGGCCTCGGATGATGCCAATATGGCCTATATAGGTAATACCAGTGCTGATGCATGGCCATCGAACGTTAATTTTGATGCAAGTCCGCAAGGAAGCTATTTTAGGTTAAAAATGGGAAAGCCTTTAGTAGATAAACTGCAGGAGTTAAATGACCCAAGATTGGATGTTTGGGCAGCTGAAATTGCTGTTCCTATCGTATTGGTACCCGATGCCCCGAATGGAACCGACAATACCGTGGATGGAATAAGATATGTTTCTCAAGATATTGTGGATACATATGAGTCTCCCGAAGGGGTAGGTTATCCGGTAGATTATGACATGGAATACGTAGGTTACCCTCCAGGAATGACTTTTGGTATGGCTTATAATTTAAGTAAAAACACCAATCAAGGTGCTACCAACTTGCACGCTTCCCAATTAAACGAAATTTATAAGGAAGCAAGTGGCCCATTACTTCAGTCCAGATTGATTTCGGCTGCTGAAGTCAACCTTATCCTTGCTGAAGCCGCATTTAAAGGTTGGATAGGAGGAACAGCAATGCAGTATTACAATGAAGGTGTCAAACAATCCCTTGCTGCCTGGGGAGTGGAAGGTGATTATACTTCATATATTTCAGGTCCTGCTGCCTATACCGGTTATGCCGATATTATAGATCAAAAATGGATTGCCAGTTGGACTGCTGCCTCTGAGTCTTGGTTCGATTATAGAAGAACAGGTCTTCCCGACCTACAATCAGGGCCTGCATCCAAACGACAAGCTTTGCCGTTGCGTTTTTATTATAATATAGATGAGATAGATAACAATCCAAACGTTGAGACCGCTATAGATAAATTGGAACCCACGTCATTTAAGGGAGACGATGCCAGTAATAATAGTGCCTGGTCTAAAATGTGGTTGTTACAGGGCACTGGAAAACCGTATTAATTTGTTATTTGAATTAGTTTAGCAACTGTGTAAAAGGAGGCATTCCGTAAGGGCTGCCTCTTTTTATTCTAGGAGGGTAAATACCCCGAGACTTGTCTCGTTAGTAAATGGCTAAAGTTTGAAAACGTGTTCCTTTAAAATGCTCCGTGGGCTTTCCCCGGAGAAATTTATTCGACAGACCCGTATTTTAAAAAAGCCGAAGGTTAATTGCAATGTGAAAGTTAAACCAATACCGTCTTTTTTGGCTGGGTTTGCGCTAAACAACCTCTACCCTTTGGTAGGTTCCTTATAGGGACCAGGACTTGCTCTTGGGCTTAGCACCAGTTATTAATAATTTTTTTCTAATGTCGGATTATTTGTTCCGAACCATAAATTTTAAAATCATGCAAAAAGTGTTGTTCTTATTCCTCTTATTTATCAGTGTAATTAGTGTTGCACAAGAAAAGGATAAAATAGCCTTTGGGCCCTATATTCAGCAAATGGGTACCAAGGATGCCACCATATGCTGGTCAACTTTGGAGAGTGAGCCAACAATTACAGATAAGGATGGCAACGTTAAAACAATAGCGGAGTATAGACACCATAAAATACATTTGGGAGAATTGGAACCAAATACCGAATATCAATATGATGTGCTAAATGATGGGTCTGATGAAGGTAAGGGGACATTGACCACCTATCCCGATGAAATAATGCCCTTTAATTTTGCGGTTACCGGCGATTCCAGGAATAGGCACGATGTGCATGCAAAAATAGTGGCCAAAATTATGGAGACTAATCCAAGGTTTATCATCAATTCAGGAGATTTGGTGGCCAATGGGCGGTCTATTAGCGATTGGGAAGCCTTCTTTGGAGTTAACAAGGAGCTAATGAAAAATACACCTTACTATCCCGTTTTGGGCAACCACGAAAAGGATTCGCCCTACTATTACGATTTGTTCGATTTGCCCAACAATGAAAAATACTACTATTTCACGGTAGGCGATGCCCTATTTATTGTTTTGGATAGTGAGGGCAAGCAAATTTCCGAACCGGATTTTATCTCCGAAAAGAATAGTGACGCTTTCTGGCAAAGTGCCTTTTCAGAGTATTTTAATACCCATAAAGAATGGTTGGAAAACGTTTTAGAATTAAATAAGGAAGCGGGTTTTGTATTTATTTTCCAGCATAAGCCATTGTATAGCGCCATGAAAAACAGAAAGGCAGAAGCCGAACAGACCCGTAAGTTTTGGGGCGATATTTTTGAAAGACACAATGTTCAGGTGTTCTTGAACGGTCATGATCATCATTACCATCGTGCATTTAAGAATGGGGTGCATTATATTACTTCTGCCGGAGCCGGAGCTCCTTTGTACGACATAGATTTTGATCTTCCGGAAACAAAAAAATCCAGCAAAATAGAACATTTTGTGAATGTGCAGATCAATAAGAAAAACGCCTTTTTGTATGTGACGGACATAAACGGCGATGAAATTGAAACTGTGGAAATAAAAAGAAGAAAATAATCTTGGATAAAGTCATGGAAACAAAAAAAATAGGAATACCAATATTGATCGTTGCGATGGCACTCGCCACAGCCTGGGCTATACGTGGTCAGTTTGGACACGAACAAGGCGCTGCCTGGGCAGGGGCAATTGGTGGCCTTGCCTTAGTACTTGTTTCGGGGCGAAAGGATTGGTATAACAAAATGATGTTAATTGCTTTTGCATCGGCAGTGGGTTGGGGAGCAGGCGGTATGATCAGTTATGGAGTGGTAGTTGGTTATGGTTTTGCAGACAACTTTATTAACGCCTATTACGGACTTGGAATGCTCTTTGTTATTGGCGGACTTTTTGGGTTATTGGGAGGTGGGCTAGTAGGTTTAACTTTGGATTCCACAGAAGGTAAAAGGGTTAAGTGGGGGCAGTTGCTTTCCCTGATGATCGCTGGCGGACTTGTAGGTTATTATTTTTTGGTGGAGCAGATCGGCTTCAAAATGACACCTCCGCGATCAGAGGCTTGGGCCCTGTGTTTTGGCGCCGGGCTGGCCATGTTGTGGTATATGGCCAAGGAAAATAGAAATTCGGCCATTAGAGTGGCCTTATTCTCTATGTTGGGTGGAGGTATTGGTTTTAGCTTTGGTAATTTTTTACAGGTACTGGGAAATACATGGGAAATACCGTTTAATATGTGGAACGTTATGGAATACAGTATTGGATTTTTCGGTGGATCTGGAATGGCTTATGGCGTATTTAGTTCCAAATGGCCCAAAGAAATTCCTAGACCTAAAAAATGGGAAAATTGGTCGGCATTGTTGATTGTGGTACTCTTTATTCCATTAATCGTTTACAGGGAATCATTGACTTATGGCCATATTGCTAGACGTTTGGAGAGTTTGCCCAATATAGAGTCCATTGCTTCTACAAGTACCTTAATGGTGTTATTAGCGTTGCTTGCAATGTTGGTTATCATCTTTTGGAAATTCAAAAAAGAAGAATTCACGCAAAAGGATGTTTTGGTTACGTTTTTTACCATGCTTATTGCATATGCCTTTATGAGTTATGCCGTGACAGGAATTTTTGGGGGAGAAATGCACCTTAACCATCATCTTTATGTGATGAACATAATATTTATTTTCGCTTTGCTCAGATTCAGGAGTTTGCAATTTTCATTTGGAGAAATTGATAAGATAGACCTTAAAAAATGGCTTGTTTATTTGATCGTTGTACTTTTGGCAATCGCCATTTTGGCATTGATTGCTATAAATGTACATGGTGATCTGGGTGACAGGGATAGATTTCCCATGAATTAAATTGAGATTTGGTTTTTATGATTAAGAGTGAACAAAGAAAATACATAAAGATAATATGGACCATTTTTGGTATTTCCATGGGTTATGCGGTCTTAAGGTATAATGTGGTGGGTACGGTTGCATGGAAAGATTTACCAATATTTATATTGAACAAGGGAGTGTCATTGGCAGCAATCGTATTGCTTGCCTTTAGTTTTTCGATCAGGCCCCTAACCAATTTAGGAATGCCTTACTTAAATTTAGGATTGGAAAGCAGAAAGGTATTAGGTATTTCGGGCCTGCTTTTAACCATATTTCATGTTCTCCTTAGTTTTTTGATTTTCAATCCCCAATATTATCCAAAGTTTTTTGCAGGAGATGATAGTTTGTCCATAATAGGGAATTTTAGTTTGCTCTCCGGAATGGCCAGTTTTATGATATTGGGGATTTACCACTGGTGTTTTAATAACCGTTCCAGGGGCAAGGAGATGCTTATAGAGATTATCACCTCAAAAAAATTCTTATTAGGGTTACTATTTCTATTGGGGATACATCTTTTTTTTATGGGTTATTCCACTTGGTCTACACCTGCTAAATGGCAAGGAGGCTTGCCACCTATAAGTTTGATCTCCTTTGTGGTAGTTCTCTTCGGATTTGTTGTAAATGTATTGGGCAGGGCTTCTGTTAGGAAAGGAGTTAATTGATTATTTTGGCGAATCATTAATAAATGATAAAATAAATTTGTGCCCGCCATTGTATGGTTTGGCACGCATGGGAATAGATATAAACCCCTAATTAAACTTAAAGGAGTTCATTATTAAATTACCTAAATGTTTTTCTGTAATCCGACGGTGTTTTGCCCATAATATGCTTAAAGTAGTGGTTAAAATTAGCTAGATTGTTATACCCGCTTTCAAAGCAAATCTGTGTTATCTGCTTATCGGTTTCTGCCAGTAATTTTGCGGCAATACCCACCCTAACGCTTTTTACGTACTCCATAAAGGTGAGATTGGTTTTCTTCTTAAAATATCTGCAAAATGAACTGGGTGCCATATTTAGAACAGAAGCGGCCTCTTCCAGTTTTACACCTTCCTGAATATTTTGAAAGACATATTCGTAGACCTTATTTATTTTATCCAGATTTTTGGAGAAAACGGCTGAGCTATTATTTGGATTGGATAGATTTTCCCTTTCATCTATTTGCAGCAGAAAATTAAATATTTTAAGCATTTCAATATAGTATTCCAATCCTTGTAATTGGGTCATTTTCTCTAGGCTGTGTCTAATGTGGCTATCATTTTCCAGCTTAAAACGCAGTCCGGTACTCGATTGTTTTAACAAATCTACCACCTGTTCCAATTCTGGCATCCTAAAAAAATCGGAGTTTATAATGTCCTCGGAAAAATGTGTAACTATACAAAAAGGGTCATTGTCCCTTTCAAAATCCAAGGCTTCCCAGCAGTGGGGAAGATTAG
This sequence comes from Arenibacter sp. F26102, assembly GCF_023015865.1. GTDB lineage: Bacteria > Bacteroidota > Bacteroidia > Flavobacteriales > Flavobacteriaceae > Arenibacter. Next base: position 363,879 of record NZ_JALKBC010000002.1, read on the forward strand.
GACCTAATAGAACCAGGTCACCTTTTTCAAATCCAGAGATGTTGTCGCCAACAATTCTTCTGCCCGATCCCGCGGTGATAAAATTTAATTCAAAATTTTTGTGGGAATGTATTTTCGCATTTGATGCCAAAGGTAATTTTCTTGATATAAATGAATGTTTGTTTGGTACAAATATTTTTTCAAAGATAAATTCCATAAGTTGGTATATTGACAATATTGGACTAATATAATTAAATTATTCAGAAATAAGGTTAAAATATAATGCAATTAAAACAATATTGTAGTGGCGGGGGATATTAAATTGGATTTAATTTGTTAGAACAACAATTCATGTCTCATAATATTGGAATCAGATGGTCCAGTGGTCAAACTATAGGATTAATTGCTTGCAAAATAGATTCATGAAAACCTAAAAAACCAACCACTATGAATACAGGAACTACGATAGTTTGTCAGTCGGATAGGTATTACCATTATTTAATCCATTAAATATAAAATGATGAAATTACCTGTAAAAGGAATAATACCTCCTATGATTACTCCCTTACTAGAGAATAAGGAACTGGATTTGTCCGGACTAAATAAATTGGTAAACCACCTTGTAGATGGTGGTGTTCACGGAATATTTATTTTGGGGACTACAGGGGAGGGGCCTAGTTTAAGTTATGAGGTTAGGAAACAACTTATATCGGAAACCTGTAGAATTGTCAATAAAAAGGTTCCAGTTTTGGTAGGGATTACGGATACGTCTTTTGATGGTACAATGGAAATCGCCAAGCACGCCAAAGAAGTAGGGGCAGATGCCTTGGTTGTAGCACCACCATACTATTTTCCAATTTCTCAAGAAGAAATGGGCGATTACCTTGAAAGTTTATTGCCTGAATTGCCATTGCCTTTTATGTTATATAACATGCCTAGCTGTACCAAGCTTCATTTATCCATTGAAGTTGTAAGAAGGGCAAAGGAGTTAGGGGCAATTGGTATTAAGGATAGTTCTGGAGATCTTACTTATTTGTATATGTTGATCGAAGAATTTAAAGCTGATCCACTATTTTCGGTAATTGCTGGAACCGAATTATTTTTACCGGAAACAATTATGAATGGTGGACATGGTGCGGTAGCCGGTGGAGCCAATTTTTTCCCGAAATTGTTTGTGGATTTGTACAATGCAGCGGAGGATAGAGATTTGGACAAAATAAGGTCTTTACGTGAACAAGTGCTAAAGATTCATAAAACAATATATGAGGTTGGGGAATATTCTTCCAGGCATATCAAAGGAACCAAGGCGGCTTTGTTGGCCATGAAAATTTGTCAAGATCATAGCGCTGAGCCACTCCAGAGATTTACAGAAGCACAACGAAGTCTAATCGAAGAATATATATCTCAATTCAATTATAAAAATGAATATAATTCTATTCATTGAAAGCGGTACTCGGGAATATTGACCATGCTTTCAGGAACAAGTTTTTGTTATGATATGGAAAAGTGGACTATATTGAAGCCTGTTGGTAATTGATATTAATAAAATGTTGAAAAAGTCGTTTGGCGCAGTTCCGTTATTCATTATTGCTGTTCTGGCACTTTTTTTTCATTTGGATATACTTATTATCGATGCGCTTACTTTGGAATCCTTACCAAGTTATGGTATCCACATTCAGATTTGGCGAATTCTTTTTGAACCTATTTTAGGATTATTACTATATTTCAATCGCTCCATTTACCCCTTACAGGAATTGCCTATAACTTTATTGTGGATAATGGTTTTTTATATAGGCCTGAGTCTAATTAAAGTTTTTAAAGTTCCTGTTGGTGCCATTAGGAGGCAAAGAGTGCTAAGATTTTTGGGAAACCTACCCTTGATTATCGGTGTTTGCTTTTCTGTTTTTATAGTTATTCTTTTCCTGCCGCTACCAAATAATACTATTGTCAATAATACTTCGGATGAGATATTGGTTACAACCCATGCCCATACGGAGTTTAGTCATGACGGATTAATTTCGCAGGACAAAATGTGGCAATGGCACAAAAGAAATGGGTTCGATGCCTTTTTTATAACCGATCATGCCAATCATAAAAAAACAATGGACTTCTCCTCCAGGCAAAAGGAAGGCCAATTTCCTTTGGAGCCATTGATAATGGTGGGTCAAGAACATTCGGGTTCCAATCATATGAGTTTATTGGGACTGAACGGGAAATTTGAAATCAAGGGGAAATCGGACTCCCTAATAGTGGATTTGGTGCATAAGTATGGAGGTGCTGTGATAATTAATCATTGGTTTGATGGGAAGGGGAATGACAAGGAGTTTTATAAGGACCTTGGGGCTGACGGCTTTGAAATTGAAAATGTCGGCAAGGAATTATATTATGATCGAACCAAATTTATGGATCTAAAAAAGTTCTGTGAAGAAAACAAGCTCCTTATGATTGGTGGACTGGATTTTCATGGTTACGGGAGGGCCTGTGGTTTATGGAATGCGTTTCAAATTCCCAATTGGCATCAAATGAATCCGGATGACAAGGAAAAATCTATTTTGGAAATATTAAGAAATAGGGATCAAAGTAGGGTAAAGGTACTCATGTACAAAGATCGACCTTTCTATAGTGAAGATAATTTGTTGTTCCAACCCTTTGTTACCTTGGTTAATTATTTTAGGACGCTTAATTTCTATCAGGTTTTATCCTGGGCCATTTGGTTGGTTTTGTTCCAATTGTTATGGAATTATAGAAGGCAACATTTTATTCCAATGCACAAAAGAATGGCCTTGACTGGATTGGTCAGTGCCTTGTTTTTAGTAGCCATGGGCTTATATTATATGTTTCGGGGCAATGCGGTTAAGGGCTATAGTAAAGTGTTTGCCGAATACAGTTCATTGCTGTTGACCATTGGCTCTGTCTTTATGATCTATTCACTTTTGACCATATATTTTAGATTCTTCAGAAAATTAAAAATTAAAACTTGAAAAGGAAAGTACTGAAAATAGGTGTTTTAGGATTTCTTCTTTTAGGTTTGGTCTCCTATTTTTATTGGGTTTTACCTGTGTGGGGAATACCTTTCAACGGGCAGCGTCATGGAAATCCACCTCTGACCCCAGCATGGGCTTTGGAATGTTGGCTTTGGGAAGACGATGTAAATACTTCAGATTATGTGGATGAGCTATTAAGGGGGTATAAGGAAAACGATATCCCAGTGAGAACCATTATTTTGGATAGTCCGTGGTCTGTGCGTTACAACGACTTTGAAATAGACACGATCCTTTATGAAAAACCCAATCAATGGTTTAAAAAGCTTCAGGACAATAATTATAGGGTGGTCTTATGGATGACCTCTATGGTAAATAGTTTTAGTAAAGACACCCAAATTAAAGATTCCAAGGATTGGTATGGCGGGGCTATGGATAATGGCTTCCTGGTCAAATCCAAGAACCCCAATAAATGGTGGAAGGGTGAAGGCGGTTTTATAGATTATACCAATGCAGATGCCATGCACTGGTGGCGGGGATTGCAACAGAATGTTTTTGATTTGGGTATTGATGGATGGAAGCTGGATGGCACTGCAACCTTATTCTGGAGCCAATTGGGTCCAATACCCATATTCTACAAGCGCACATCTAAAGGGTTTATGACCACTAGAACCTATATGGACCATTATTACAGGGATGAATACCGGCATGGGCTTACCCAAAACCCTGAGTTCGTTACCCTGACCAGATCTATAGACCGTGGGTTTCATCCTGAAGGATTTTCACCAATTGACGCCTCTCCCGTAAACTGGGTAGGTGATCAAAAGCACGAATGGGTAACGGATCAAATGATATTGGAAAGTGGGGACGAAAAAGTAGATATAGCGTTGGAAGGAATTCAGGGTTATGAGTCGGCCATAAAAAGCATACTTAAAAGCGCCGAGCTGGGATATAATATTGTGGGGTCCGATGTGGCCGGATTTTCTGGAAAAACAATTCCGCCAAGACTTTATATACGTTGGACGCAATTCTCCACCTTTTGTGGTCTGTTCATGAATGGTGGTCATGGCGAAAGGCGACTTTGGAAAAGAACGGAAGAGGAACTGCAGGTGATACGAAAGTTCTCTTGGTTGCATACGGAATTGGTGCCCTATATGTACCATTATGTTATTACTGCCCATGATGGGGGCAAAAGATTGCAGACACCCTTAAAACGGGGAAAATATCACTATATGTTCGGGGAAGATTTTTTGGTTGCTCCAATATATAAGGATTCGAAAAGAAGAAACATTAGGTTGCCTAAGGGCAAGTGGAGGTATTTTTTTAATGATAAAGATCTTCATGAAGGAGGGACGGATATTGAACGGGAATTTTCAATGGATGAATTTCCTGTTTATATAAAGGAGGGTGCCATAGTCCCTATGGATGTTAAGCGTGACTATACTGGTTTGGGTGACTTGGATTCAGAAGGGTTTACCACCATTTTGGTATATCCCAAAGGCGATAATAGTTTTGTATTTTATCATACGGATACTGTAGGGGAAACCAAGATTTCGTATTCAACTTTAGGTAAAAAATTGAAACTTTCACTGGATGGAACTAAAATATCCCATATCTTAAGAGTCCATTCCAATAGTGTTCCGGAATCCATCACTTTGGATGGACGTCCCATTGAAAAAGGCGTTTTCTGGAATTATGACGACTTAAACCATAAGCTTATTATCAAAAGTGGAGTGGAATATGGGAAAGGGGAATATGAAATCATTTTCTGATTATATCTTTCCCACGTCCAAATTGGTAATGCAGTAAGGGTTATCGGTGTAGGTTTCTCTTCCTAAGATAGTTCAGAAGTTCTTCGGGTAGATCGGTTTGAATTACGTTGACGTATTTTCGGGTCAATAGCGCATCAAAACCTGAATCTTTCATTTGTCGCTCCATCTCATCATACTTTCCCAAAGCATTGATCCATACCCTATATCCGGCTTTAATAGTCCGGCGCATGGTTCCTTTTTTGTAATAGCTTTCATCAATATGAATAATGGAAATATCCTCCAATTTCCTTATAGCCCTAATATCCTTTTTGGAATATGCCCTGGGCATTATTTTTATGTCTTTGTTCAATTTTTGGTATTGTGTAGTTTCGGGGTAATCATAAAGGAAAAATAATATCTGGTCTTCCATTCCGTATTTTTCTATCAACTCAAAAGTTTGTTTTACGGCGGCTTCTCCTTCCAGCTTAAAATCTACATCCAATAGCATCTTGCCCTTGGTTAATTGTAGTACCTCTTCAAAAGTAGGCATCTGCTCATTTGTAATGTCATTTCCCAACTTAAGTTTAAACTCCTTGAGTTCTGCAAGGGTAAAATCCTCCACTTTCCCTGTCCCATTGGTCGTTCTATCAATAGTTTTATCGTGCATTATTACCAATTCGCCGTCCTTACTTTTTCTAATATCAATTTCCACGATATCAACCCCTATACGAATACTTTCGGCTATGGCGGCCAAAGAGTTTTCCGGGTAGTTGGGATTGGTGGCTCTGTGGGCTGCTACCAGGACCTGTTCCGGGTTATTGTGATAATCGTAAAGAATACTACCTAGTTTGGTTTCTTGAGCCAGGGAGCTTAGGCTTAAGAAAAGTAGAAGAATAAAAATGGTTTTGGTCCACATAGTGTAAAAGCTGCTATTCATGTTTAATTATGGGTTAGGTTGAAATTCCCTTCATTATCATGCTGCAATATAATAAGACTTTTTGTTTACACGTTTAAGCTAATGTTAATCTCTGCTTTTGACCTTCTTTTTTTGATAAATTAATTTGTGGTTGCTGTTCTATTACTTGACCAGTCCATCTTAATTCCTTAAAACCCTTCAGGGAAAAGTGTTATTTGAAGCGTCCGTTTAAACAATAGCTAATTGGTAATGGAACGGGAATTTGCAGAGCCCACTCCAATAATGCTGTCGTACATATCACCAAAATTGCGATAATATACCAGGATCAGGTAGCTATTTTCGGTAAAATGAAAATTTCCAGAGATAGTGTTCATGTCAATAACACCTTTAGCGTTTTTCATTACATATTTGTAATTGTAAAACCCTTGTTTCATTTTAATAACCGCTTCCATATTGCCGGTATCCTCATTATATGTCATTTTGTTTTCCTCGTCCAATGCGTAATTGTTGTATTTTCCGAAAACAAACACGTCGTTCAGGCCAATTTTATCAGTATAGGGAAGGGTAAAGTGTATATAGCTGTATTCGGCTTCCCTAGAGCTGTCGTCTCCCTGAAGCGTTCTGATCACAAAATCCCCGTTTACGTCGGGGTAATAGGTGTAGGGACGGTCATACCTATAGTAATCGGTAAATAGATAATGGCTGTAGAGCTCTGCCAGCTCTATACGGGAGATAGAGGAACTGGGGGCCCTTAAGTCCTTTGTGTCAAAATTAAAATACTCATTGCCGCCAAAAAAACTGGTTTCCTTATCATATTTATATACCAATTCTGTGCCCATGTTGAATTGAGGGCTTAGATTGGTGATGGCCGTCGGCCATTGATAGTTTTGTATTATGGCTACTTTGACTTCCTTGTTGGGGTTTACCAATTTTATCTGGTTGGTGTTAATGGTAAATTGCACTACCTGTTTTTCATTGAGATATGTGAAATCCCTTGAACGTTTTACAACTCCTCCCACATTTACCAAATCTTCATATACAATAAATCTACGGGAAAATTGCAGCTCATTATATCTGTTGTAAATTTCCAGTAAGTAATTACCGCTAACTTTTAAGCGGGTATAATCATTAGGTATGGTAAGCTTGTAATTGGAATATGGCTGTAGCGTAGAGTAACTATTTTCATAATCCACAATGCGCTCGTTGTCCAATCCGTTTAGAAATTGGGATTTTAATAGGGAGGACGGTGTCCAATCGTAATCACAGTGTACTATTTTATAATAGTAATCCTGTTCATTGGCCAAAAGGTCATCAAATTCCAGATAAATGGGGTCGCCCAAGTTTACCACAGGAAATTGATCATCGGTAGAACCTTTAAATATGATAGATTTAATATTGGTAGGAGGGTTGATTTCCGACTGCACCTGGGCATATGCTAAATGGGCAGAAAGGAGTAGTAAAAGCGCATAAAGATTCAATCGCATTTGGTAAAATTTTCTCGTAAAGGTAAGCAAAAAGCAAGCCTAAATGGGTTAGCGCGGTTTAATCTCTAAATTTATAAGTAATAATTAAGTAATAATTATGAAAACTTTCTATTATGTGGTAAATTTGCTCGAAATTTTGATAACCTAAGGTCTACTAAATATGTCTAAAGACATCCGAATTAAAAAAGGCTTGAACATTAATCTTATTGGTGAGGCGGAAAAGACTACTTCCAAAGCTGTATTGAGTAATGTTTATGCGATTAATCTTCAGGATTTTCACGGAATTACCCCTAAATTATTAGTTAAGCAAGGCGCCGAAGTAAAGGCGGGAGAACCACTTTTTTATAATAAAAATGTGGAAGATATGCTTTTTGTTTCCCCGGTTAGTGGGGAATTGGTAGAGGTGGTAAGAGGTGCCAGAAGAAAAATTTTAACCTTGAAAATTTTGGCGGACAAAAGCCAAGAGTTTGTTTCACATACGCCTTTGTCTCCCAAAAGTGCCAAAGCCGAAGATGCTAAAGCCCTGCTTTTAAAATCTGGGTGTTGGCCTTTTATTAAGCGAAGACCTTATGACATAATTGCCAGCCCAAAGGTAACACCAAAGGCGATATTTGTCTCTGCCTATGTTACGAGCCCTATGGCAGCGGACCTGGATTATGCACTAAAGGGCAAGGAAAAAGAAATACAGGCTGCAATTACTGTGCTGGGGAAATTAACTCCCGGTAAGGTGCATGTTTCGGTTGGTAAAGGTGGACAGTCCATTTTTACTAAAATGGAAGATGTTGAAATCCATAATGTAAGTGGTCCCCATCCAGCTGGTCTGGTAGGAACACAGATCAATAAAATAGATCCAATTAATAAAGGTGAAGTGGTATGGACCATTACTCCGCAGGATTTAGTTATTATTGGAGAGTTGATACTAACGGGAAGATATAATCCTGAAAGGGTAGTAGCCTTGGTTGGGTCCAGTGTTAAGGCGCCAAAATATTATACTACGAAAATAGGATCTGAAGTATCTACATTTCTTTACGCCAGCGGCGTTAATACGGAGAATTTTAGGGTAATCAATGGAGATGTACTAACTGGTAGCAAAACAAAACCTGACGGATATTTGGGTTATTATAACAATACGGTGAGTGTTATCCCAGAAGGTGATGATTATGAGCTTTTCGGTTGGAACAAGCCAGTTTTCAATAAAGTTTCTACTACTAGGGCAATGACCTTTTCATGGTTGCAGCCTAAAAAGAAATACGATTTGGACACCAATACCAACGGTGAACACAGGGCATTTGTGGTTACTGGGTTGTATGAGGAGGTTTTTCCAATGGACATTTATCCTTTACAGTTGCTAAAAGCGTGTATGGTGAAGGACTTGGATGAAATGGAACAACTTGGTCTATACGAGGTGGCTCCGGAGGATTTTTCACTTACAGAATTTATTTGCATCTCTAAACAACCCCATCAGCAGATTATTAGGGAAGGGTTGGATTTATTATATAAAGAAATAGGATAAAAGATGAGCTTAAAAAGTAATTTACATAACCTAAAGGAGAGATATAAGGGCAAGAAGATGGCACCGGCATTCAATGCTATCCATACTTTCTTGTATGCTCCCAATGAAACTACACATTCTGGTTCCCATGTACGCGTTGTGGATGATCTAAAACGGACCATGAACACGGTAATCATGGCTTTGGTGCCAGTACTTCTTTTCGGAATATTCAATGCGGGATATCAACACAATGCTGCGGTAGATGCCGCTAATGGTGTTATTAGACAAGCTTCGATTTTTGGAAACTTCCTAACTTGGGAGAACTTCATTATGGGGGCATGGACTGTCTTGCCCTTGGTAATCGTTTCATACGCCGTAGGACTTGCAGTTGAATTTTTATTCGCTGTAATAAAAGGTCATGAGGTAGAGGAAGGGTATTTGGTAACAGGGATGTTGGTGCCTTTGATCGTACCTATTGATACACCTTTATGGATGTTGGCCGTAGCCGTAGTATTTGGAGTGGTCATAGGAAAGGAAGTTTTTGGTGGTACCGGGATGAATATTTTGAACCCGGCACTTACCATTAGGGCATTTTTATTCTTTGCTTATCCTACTTGGATGAGTGGGGATAAGGTTTGGGTGCACCAAGCGGTTGATTTGGCCGGTGGTCCGGATGCTATTTCGGGAGAAACCATTTTGGGTTATTTGGCCCAAGGAAAAGGTGCTGAAATGAGTTACTCCGTTGCCGATATGTTTTTTGGATTTATTCCTGGATCTGTTGGGGAAACTTCTACGATACTAATATTGTTAGGGGGTCTTTTCTTGATCTTTAGTAAAATAGCAAGTTGGAGAATCATGGTGAGTGCGGTTGCAGGAGCTTTGGTGATGGGGCTTATCTTTAATGGTGTGGTTGATGCCGGTTGGATAACAGAAACCAGTAAATTCTACGGATTAATGAGTTTTGCCTTCTGGCAACATTTAATAGTTGGTGGTTTGGCCTTTGGTATTGTGTATATGGCAACCGATCCGGTTACTGGTGCCCAAACCAATAGGGGTAAATGGGTCTATGGATTCTTTATAGGTTTTATTTCAGTATTGATAAGGGTGTTCAACCCTGCTTATCCAGAAGGCGTATTCTTGGCTATTTTGTTGATGAACGTTTTTGCTCCAACAATTGATCACTATGTGGTTAGGGGGAATATAAATAAAAGATTGAAGCGTGCTAAGAACGCTACTATTTTACCTAGGGACGTTGAAGGAAAAGCACAGGAATTAAAAGCAGAAACAGTATAATCATGGCAGTTAATACAGATAAAAATAGTTACACCGTTATTTTCGCCGCCGTTATGGTGGTTATAGTAGGGTCTCTTTTGGCATTTTTTGCGTCTTCACTCAGTGAAAAGATCCAGGAGAACGAAAGACTGGAAAAACAACAGAATATTCTTTATGCCATGGGCGTAAACGAAAATGAGGATGAGGGGAGTGTTAATTTCGTTTCTACCGATAAGGTTGCTGGTGAATTTGAAAAATATATCACGGAGCAATTGGTTATTGAAGGGGATAAGATTACAAAGGACGACAACGCCTACCTAATAGATCTTAAAAAACAGGAAACTGAGGCCAAAGCTGGTAAAACAAGAAAGTTGCCATTGTTCATTGGTGAAAAGGATGGGGCAAAATATTATATCATTCCTATGAGAGGTAAAGGTCTATGGGATGCTATTTGGGGCTTTGTTGCCTTGGATGATAATTTGGTTGTGCAAGGTGCGTATTTTGACCATAAGGGTGAGACACCTGGGTTGGGAGCAAATATCAAGCAGCGTTACTTTATGGATGATTTTACGGGAGAATCCATTTTAAAAGGTACGGAATATGCCGGTATTGCTGTTGCCAAGGGAAATAACGATCCTACCAACGAAATTAAAGATGACAATGAAGTTGATGCATTGGCAGGAGCCACTATTACTGGTGATGGTGTTTCTGCAATGATTCGTCAGAGCGTAAATCTATATAAAACCTATTTGGAAACCATAAGAGCTAAAAATTAAAACATGGCACTACTTTCAAAAAAAGATGCAAATCTAATATTAGATCCCTTGGCGGATAACAACCCTATTACCATTCAGGTTCTAGGTATATGCTCTGCCTTGGCAATTACAGCCGAATTAAAGGCATCCATAGTAATGGCTTTCTCAGTACTGTTCGTAATGGGAATGGGGAACGTTGTAATTTCCCTAATGCGTGACATTATACCTTCAAAGATTAGAATTATTGTTCAATTGGTCGTTGTAGCTGCCCTTGTAATTATGGTAGATCAGGTGTTAAAGGCCTTTGCCTATGAATTGAGCAAAACACTTTCTGTTTTCGTAGGGTTAATTATTACCAACTGTATCATCATGGGACGTTTTGAAGCTTTTGCTTTGGCCAATGGTCCTTGGAGGTCCTTCTTGGATGGTATAGGGAATGCGGCAGGATATGGTTTAATATTGGTAATAATTGGGTTCTTTAGAGAGCTACTGGGCTCAGGTACCTTGCTTGGATTTAAAGTTTTGGGAGATCCCATTGAAAAAACAGGATTATACTCAATAGGATATGAAAACAACGGTTTTATGCTGTTGTCCCCCATGGCGTTGATCGTAGTTGGACTCATTATCTGGGTACAGCGTTCGCGCAACAAAGCATTAATTGAAGAAAACTAGTAGTCATCATAAGAATAGAATGTTATGTTAGAGCATGTAGAATTATTTTTTAAATCCATATTTATAGACAATATGGTATTTGCCACGTTCTTAGGAATGTGTTCTTATCTTGCCGTTTCTAAAAAAGTGACTACTGCAGTTGGTCTTGGAGCAGCTGTTATATTTGTCTTGGCGGTAACCGTACCTTTAAACTGGTTATTGGATCAGTATCTTTTAAGGGATGGAGCCTTAGCTTGGTTAGGTCCGGAATATGCAGATTACAACCTAAGCTTTTTATCGTTTATTCTCTTTATAGCAACCATAGCTACAATGGTGCAATTGGTAGAGATTGTTGTGGAAAAATTTTCTCCGGCACTTTATAATTCATTGGGTATATTTTTACCATTAATAGCGGTTAACTGTGCCATATTGGGAGGCTCATTGTTTATGCAGTCCAGGGATATACAATCTTTGGGACTGGCCTTTAATTATGGACTTAGTTCCGGAATTGGTTGGTTCTTGGCTATTTTGGCCATTGCGGCAATACGAGAGAAAATTAGATATTCCAATGTTCCACCTCCACTTAGAGGTTTAGGCATAACCTTTATAATTACTGGGCTTATGGCTATTGGATTCATGAGTTTTGGCGGAATGTTGACCGGTGGTGACGAAGCTCCTAAAGAAGTGGAACAGAAAACGGCCCAGAAAGTAGAGGAAGAGAAGATAATAAAGGAAACCAAGGAAAATACGGTTTCTTATAACAACGCTATAATAAACGAGTAAAAATGATTTTAGCTACAAGTACAATTGGAACAATACTGATAACGGTAGTTGCTTTTTTAATACTATTGTTATTATTGGTGGCACTATTACTGTTTACCAAGGAAAAACTATCTCCATCAGGACCAGTTACCATAACCATTAACGGTGAAAAGAAAATTGAAGTAGGTTCCGGTGGGTCATTATTGTCCACTTTGGGAAATCAGAAAATATTTCTTCCTTCGGCATGTGGAGGTGGAGGTACCTGCATACAATGTGAATGTCATGTTCTTTCAGGGGGTGGGGAAGCCCTTCCAACAGAAACCCCACATTTCTCCAAGAAAGAATTGAATCATGGAGCCCGTTTGGCTTGCCAGGTGAAGGTAAAGCAGGATATGGAAATTACCATTCCTGAAGAAGTTTTTGGAATTAAAAAATGGCAGGGAACCGTTGTTCGTAATTATAACGTGGCGTCATTTATTAAGGAATTCGTAGTTGAAATTCCAGAGGATATGGGCTATAAGGCTGGTGGGTATATTCAGATAGAAATTCCTCCTTGCGAAGTTAAATTCTCTGAAATGGATATTACGGCGCATCCTGAAGAGCATGAAACTCCGGATAAGTTTCAGGCGGAATGGGATAAGTTCAACTTATGGCCGTTGGTGATGAAGAACCCTGAAACAGTGGAAAGAGCATACTCTATGGCTTCTTACCCTGCTGAAGGAAGAGAAATTATGTTGAACGTACGTATTGCAACTCCACCATGGGATAGAGCCAAGAATGGTTGGATGGAGGTTAATCCAGGAATTGCATCTTCTTACATATTCAATTTGAAAAAGGGTGACCCTGTAACAATCTCAGGACCTTACGGTGAGTTCTTTATCAATGAATCGGATTCAGAGATGTTGTATGTTGGCGGTGGAGCAGGAATGGCTCCAATGCGTTCACATTTATATCACCTTTTCAATACCCTTAAAACAAAGAGAAAGGTTACTTATTGGTACGGAGGAAGGTCCAAGCGCGAATTGTTTTATTTGGATCACTTTTATAGGCTTGAAAAGGAATTTCCTAACTTTAAGTTCTACTTGGCTCTCTCTGAACCCTTACCTGAGGATAACTGGAAAGTGAAAGAGAATATAGATGCTCCAGGAGATGGATTTGTTGGATTTATACACAATTGTGTTATAGAGAATTATTTGAACCATCATGATTCACCTGAAGATATAGAACTTTATTTCTGTGGACCACCGTTGATGAACAAAGCTGTTCAAAAAATGGGAGAGGATTTTGGTATCCCTGATGAGCATATTAGATTTGATGATTTTGGAGGTTAATTTATAGGCTTCAATATTCCCAAGACCTTGTAGGTCTAATTATAGACCTGTCAAGTTTAAGAAACCTGACAGGTCTTTTTTTTGAACAATGTTTTTTAAAAAAGTTGGGATTTAACTAGAGCATTGGTTATTAATTTGAATTTTGGAAAATGGGTAAGCCTTTGACGGAACAGGAATTGCATAATTTGGCCATGAATATTGTTGGAAAACATTTAGAAGCCGAAGGTTTCGAGTTTATGGGGGTGAACAGTAAACCTAAAAGGAACCCACAGTTTGTATGTCTTAAGGATAAAAAACTATTTTTTATTGTGGTTAGAAGTGTATTGCATCCTCAGGATCCCAAAGTCTACGATATCCCATTAATGGAGAAGATCAAGGAACATGCTTTGTCGCAAAATGGGGAGGCCTATTACGCCGGAGTTGGACTGTACAATGCCGTAGATAGAAATCTACCGGTTTATCTTAATGAAGATTATATATTGGAATATGAAGGTATTATTAAAGTATAGTTTCCTGTGTATAGGAATTCTAGCTTTGCTCCTGGTTTGTAATGGTTGCAAGACTAACGGGGATAAATGGGTCAAGAATCTCAATTCAGGAGCTGCACTGGGTACTTCCTACAATATTATTTATTTGGCGAAGGAAGAGTTGGATTTTGAGCGGGAAATTGATTCGGTTTTTCAAGATTTAAACGAGTCTATGTCCACCTATATTCCAACTTCGGATATCTCAAGAATAAATATGGGCGACTCTACCGTAGTTGTTGACCAAATGTTTAGGGAGGTTTTTGAGCTTTCGGGAAAGGTTTATGCGGCTACTGATGGCTATTTTGACCCCACTGTTGGCGTTTTGGTGAATGCATGGGGATTTGGTCCGGGTTCCGAATTGGAAATGGATAGCGTGCGGGTAGACAGCCTCTTGGATTATGTTGGCTTTGATAAAGTCAGTATCAGCCCGGAAAATAAAATTAAAATGGCCCATCCTGGTATGTATTTCGATTTTAACGCCATTGCCAAAGGATACGCAGTAGATCGTCTGGCAGTTTTGTTGCAAGAGAAAGGGATTTCGGATTATTTGATTGAAGTAGGAGGGGAGTTGGTTGCAAAAGGAGAAAATAGGGTAAAGGAAAAAAAGTGGGTAGTGGCTATTGATGATCCCATGATGGGGGAAAGTAGGACATCTAAAAGAACGGTGTATATGAAGGATGTGGCCATGGCTTCTTCCGGAAATTATAGAAAATTTAAAATTGACCAGGAGACAGGTGCCAAGTATGTTCACACTGTTGACCCAAAAAGCGGATTCACCAAGAACTCCAATATCCTGGCGGCTACCGTTATGGCAAAGGATTGCGCTACGGCCGACGCTTTTGCTACATCTTTCATGGCAATGGATCTGGAGAAATCAAAATCCATTTTGGCCCAACATAAAGAATTGCAAGCTTATATTGTTTATTTGGATCCGGAAGGAAATGTATTGGAATTTATGACGGACGGATTTAAAAACAATGTCCTGGAATAGCTATTTGGACACCACTGGTATTATTTCACCCAGTGCCAAGCGATAGTTATCCACTTCGGTATTGGAAAGCTTTTTAGTATAATCAACCTCTTCCACCTTAAATCCAATAGATCTTAGCTTATTAAAATAATCCCTACCGTAAATTCTGACATGATCGTATTGTCCAAATATTTTTGCCCTTTCCTTTTTATCGGTGATACTATTGTCCTCAAAAGTATCAGCTCTGCCAAGGTCTTGTGGAATTTGAAAAATACCCCATCCGCCGGGCTTTAAAATCCGGTACAATTCTTCCATGGCTTTGGTGTCATCTGGAATATGCTCCAATACATGGTTGCAAAAAATAACATCAAAGGAATTGTTGGTGAATGGAAGGTTGCAAATATCCGCCTTAACGTCTGCCAGGGGCGAATTTAGATCGGTTGTGGTATAGGTAATGTTGTTTAGATTTCTAAATATTTTGTAAAAGGCTTGTTCAGGTGCAAAATGCAGGACCTTAAGTTTGTCCGTAAAAAAATTGGTCTCATTTTTTAAGTAGAGCCACAAAAGTCGGTGTCTTTCAAGCGATAGGGTAGAGGGAGACAAGACATTTTCACGAGGATGTTCATAGCCGTAAGGGAGAAAGCTCTTGAATTTTTTTCCATCTATGGGATCGGTGTAGCGATTACCTCTCATGCTAAATGCCATAATGGGACGCACCAAATAACTTAATTTTATAAGGATCGGTCTAGGAATCGTATTTAGTATATATTTAAATAGTTTCTTCAAATTGTTATCCAAAGTAATCCAGTTTAATCGCAACGATATACTGAAGAGTGTTATAGGGTAATCTTATCCTACTTAAAAGGTAAACTGCATTGGAATGCATGCTGGCTTGGAAAGGGGGAGTAGTAAACAAAAACGATAAATACGAAGGCTACAGAAGAACTTTCTACTTTGCGTTATAGGACCAATGCTTTTTGCCGAAACTCCGCTTCCTCGTCACTTTCTATCCCCAATGCCTCATAAATATAGGCAAAGGTGGAAAGTATTTCTGGCTTGCCATCTATTATTGCCACGTCATGTTCAAAATGTGCACTAGGTTTACCATCTGCCGTAAGGATGGTCCAGCCGTCCTTTAATTGCTTTATTCTTCTGGTACCTAAATTAATCATGGGTTCTATGGCGACGACCATTCCCTCTACAAATTTCTTTCCTCTACCGCGTTTTCCGTAATTGGGCATTTCCGGATCTTCATGCATTTCCCTTCCCAATCCGTGACCCACCAATTCGCGTACAACACCATAACCATGACTTTCGGTAAATTGTTGAATGGCAAAACCTACATCACCAACCCGATTGCCGACTTTAAATTCTCGAATACCGACATATAGGGATTCCTTGGTTATGTCCAATAATTTTTTTGTTTCAGGGCTAACCTCCCCAACCTCAAATGTATAGGCATGATCACCATAAAATCCATTTTTAAGGACACCGCAGTCAATAGAGATAATATCGCCCTCAACCAAAGGAGTGTTATTGGGAATTCCATGTACAACTTGGGCATTGGGACTCATGCACAGGGAATTGGGGAAATCATATAATCCCAAAAAACCTGGAACACCTCCATGATCCCGGATAAATTCCTCTGCCATGGTGTCCAACTGCAAGGTGGTAACGCCAGGTTTAACCTCGCTGGCCAATATTCCCAAGGTCTTGCTAACAATCAATGCGCTTTCACGCATTAATTCTATCTCTTCTAAAGTTTTGATCTTTATCATAGAATGCAAATGTAAAACAATACTTTTAAAACTGCACGTCACTGAATAGTTGCCAATGTCCGGTGACGTGCATAATTATTATACTAATGGCTTTCTCGTCATTAGAGCCGGCTGTGGAACACCCATTAGTTTTAGAATGGTCGGAGCAATATCGCCCAAAACACCATCCTTAATATTTTTCAATTCATTATCCACCAAAATCAATGGAACCGGATTCGTGGTATGTGCCGTGTTTGGGCTTCCATCTGGATTGATCATAGTTTCGCAATTTCCATGATCAGCGATGACCAAAGTGGTATATCCATTTGCCAGGGCTGTCGTAATAACGGACTCCGCACAACTATCCACGGTTTCGCAGGCTTTTATGGCAGCTTGCATATCTCCGGTATGGCCAACCATATCTGGATTGGCAAAATTTAGACACACAAAATCGACCTCTCCCTTTTTTAATTCCGGGATTATAGCATCCCTTATCTCATAAGCGCTCATTTCTGGCTTTAGATCATAGGTAGCCACTTTGGGAGATGGACACAGAATTCGCTTTTCACCATCAAACGGAATTTCCCTACCACCGTTAAAGAAGAATGTTACATGTGGATATTTTTCGGTCTCGGCGATACGAATTTGTTTTTTATGGGCCTTGGCCAAAGTTTCTCCCAAGGTTTCGCTAATATTATCCTTGTCATAAACTACCTTCACTCCATTATAGGAATCATCGTAGTTGGTCATGGTTACGTAATAAAGATCTAGTTTGTGCATATTAAGTTCATGCATGTCTTCCTGACTTAGAACTTGGGTCAGCTCTCTACCACGGTCTGTTCTAAAATTAAAAAAGATTACTACATCACCATCTTTTATAACGGACAAAGGAGATCCCTGTTCATCCGATACCAATAGAGGTTTTAAAAATTCATCCGTTATGCCAGATTCGTAACTGGCCAATATGGATTCTTCAATATTAGATGTTTTTTGACCCTCACCGTTAACCAATAGGTCATAGGCCAGTTTTACCCGTTCCCATCTTTTATCCCTGTCCATGGCGTAATACCTGCCTATAACACTGGCCAGTTTGGCATTCTTATCGGCACAGTATTCGTTTAAAGCGCTTACATAACCTATTCCACTTTTAGGATCTACGTCCCTACCATCGGTAAAGGCATGTATATAAGTCTTTTTAAGCCCGTAACTTTCACTCGCATCTATAAGTCCTCTTAAGTGTGAAGTGTGACTATGGACGCCACCATCACTTAGCAATCCCAAAAAATGGACTGGCTTGTCATTGGTCTTGGCAAATAAGAGCGCATCTTTCAATACCTGCTCATCTTTTAAAGTGTCTTGGTCAATGGCAAGGTTAATTTTAGCCAAATCTTGGTAAACGATACGTCCAGCTCCTAAATTCATGTGGCCTACTTCACTATTGCCCATTTGTCCTTCAGGTAATCCTACATTCATTCCATCTGTCAAAAGATTGGAATTGGCGTATTTGGTATAAAGTGAATCTATAAAAGGGGTGTTTGCGTTTTCTATGGCGGAGACCTTGGGGTCCGGGGACTTGCCCCATCCATCCAAAATCATTAAAATAACTTTCTTGTTCATAATTTGTTTGTTGTAAACGTCAAAAATAAAACTATTGTATATGGATTGCTAGGATTTATGACACCTTTTTTTAAAATATTGAATTCCCCTGTGGGTTGCTCATAGGGAAATGCCGTACTAGGGTTTTTTTTGTTAAAGTTTTGTTATTTAACGGATAAAATTGAAACAAATTTAAGGTTTAAGGGTCTGTTATAGTAATCAAAATTCACTAATTAATCTTATTCATCATGAGAAAAACAATTTTAACAGTCACCATGGCATTATTGTTCATGGTTGCAGGCCTTCGTGCCGAGAGTAGTAGCAACACTTACACCCTAAGTGTATCAGCCTTAATGGTTAAACCCGGAGAATTAAGCTCCTTCTGCAAGGCTATTGTAAAGGGGGATTTGGAAACCGTTAAGAGACTAATTGAATTAGGAGAGGATGTTAATCAAAAATCCTTGGGAAAAACACCTGCAATTTTTGCCGCCCGTTACAATAAGGTTGAAATATTGGAGCTCCTTATCGCAAATGGTGCGGATTTAAAAATGAAATGCGACAACGGCTACAACGCAAAAAAACATGCGGAACTATCCAATGCCACTGAGGCCTTGGAAGTAATCAACGCTAGTCTACAGAAGAAGTAGTTGTTGCGAATGAATTTTTAATAAAAAAAACCTATCGACAGTTGCCGGTAGGTTTTTTTATTACTTCAATTTGCTTAAATAGTGTTCAAGTAAAAGAGCAAATTCAATTTTCTAGAATTCAAATCCGGTAAAGGCTCTAAATAAAAATGCATAAAGTGCCATGGATAACATTGCCACACAGAATACTGAGTAAACCTTTAAGAGTATTACTACAATTTCTGGTTTACAATTCTCGAATGCCGCTAAGTAAATGTTCTTAAAATGTAATAAAGTTCCCATATAGTCTCATTTAAATGATTGTAAATCAAAGCTATAAGGGTTAAATTTGTGTGGGTGATAAGATTTGGTTCTGGTGCAATATACTAATAATAGCTTTAAATCCTAATCTTGAAAAATAAAATTGGCTATTGTTGCCCTTTAAATCGCTCAATGGCTTCTTTTATCCGTTCAATTCTATTTTCGGGGTCTGGATGTGTACTCTGAAATTCTGGAGCTCTATTGGGACCGGCCGAGGCTTTTAAAATTTCCATCACCTTTATCATTTCATATGGGTCGTAGCCGGATTGTATCATTAAAAGTACCCCTAATTCATCGCTTTCCAATTCATCATCCCGGCCGTTGGTCAATAGAGTGTTTTGGCCAATGCTATTTACGATGCCGCCGGCATCGGCACCAACGGAAGCTCCCATGCTTACTGTCTGCCAAAAGTTACTATCCGCAATCCTTTCTGCGGAGTGCCTACCAATTACATGCCCTATCTCATGTCCCAATACTCCAGCAAGTTGTGCTTCGTTTAATTGGGAAAATAGGGCATACGTTACAAAAACGGGTCCACCGGGCAAAGCAAAGGCATTTATAGTTTGATCGTCCGCCAATAAATGAAAATCATATTCATAAGGGGTTTCCCTAGCGATGCTGTTATTTACCAATTTTACTCCAATCTGGTCTACGAAGGATTGTAGACGTTCATCAGGATATAGACCGCCATATTGTTGTGCTACCTCAGGAGCGCTCTGCAGGCCAATGGATATTTCCTGTTCAGTGCTCATGTTTATATTCTGAACCCTTCCCGTATATGGATTTTCCTCTTTGTTATTGCAACGTTGGACAAAGGCAAAAGCCACAATGGCCAAGCCGATGAATATTCTAATTTTCCAACTTCCTCTTCTCATGACACGGCGCTTTTAAGAGTCAATAATCTATAAGCATGTTATTATAAAAGTTCTGGGTTGATATCTAAAATATTGTTTTGAATATATCCTTTTAGAAAACCGGAGGTAAAGTTTTCTTTTCCTATAATATCCTCTTCGAGGAGTAATTTAAAAATATTTTTCCTTCTAAAGGTTTTTAACATAGGAATTGAAATAGGGGCATAGCTATAGTGCCAAGGTTCATACTTAAATCCTTTTCTTTTGGGGTTATCGGTATAGACCAGATAAAAGCCAAATTTGTTGGCATTATCATCCATCCATTTTTTCAAAAGTTCAAAAGGCCCGCCTTCCCCAAATTTTTCAGGAACCAAAACATCGCCGGTGGTTCTTGGATAGCCATCAATGATATCTATGTCGGTTCCCCAATGATGCCTACTGGTACCTGGAATGGTAGAATATTCTATAATCTTTTCAATAGCACCCAATTTGGTCATCCCTTTTTCTTCGGTGTATTGCAGATACTTTCTTTCCCAAATGGCTTCTTGACGATAAAAATTTCGGTAGCTCGATACAATTTTGAGATCCATTCCCTCACTATAGGCCGCCTTTTTCATTTCCAAAAAAGCGTCATGTGCCTCTTTTCTCAAATTGATGTCTTTGCCATATAGCTTAATTTCTTCCTTGCCCATTAATTCGGCTATGGAATATTCAGTTTCTTGGGAAAGGGTTAGGCCAGGCAATATTGACAAGGCCAAACCGGAATAACCACTTTTTTTTATAAAAGATCTTCTGTGCATAGGGTGATAACCATTTAATGAAATAAAATCAATCAAGGTATCTCAAAAATACTGCCACTTTGTAAATAGTGTTGATTCATTTAATTTTGAATGTAACCTGTTGAATTTATTTGAATCCATAAAGTTACTTATTTTAAACAAGATTGGGCACTGCTCGTATTAGGAATTGGGGCATTGGATAGGTCTGAAATGAATTTACTGGTCAATACCCTCTGGGCAGGCCCCGGAGCATTCAAATATCACTTAGTGAGTAAAATAACTATGGGCAGTGATCGGTAACGGTTTAAGGCTTTCTTAGGTATTATGAATTTAGACCCTTGTTAGGTTCCTAGGTAATCCATATCCAAGAAGCTTTTTGGAAATTTTTAATTTTTCACCGCCTGGGATAGGTAAAGGTATCCTTGATGTTTTATTTTTAGATCATTCAATATTATGATATAATAATAAACTCCCGAGGCCAAGCCTATTTGTCCCTTAACCAGCATATTTCGGTTGGATAAGCCAACAAATTCATCCCTGTAATTTTCTTTGTAATACACCATCACACCATATCTATTGAAGATTTGAAGTATGTTGTTGGGCGATTCACTAATTCCGTCAATTACGAGAAAATCATTGGTGCCATCCCCGTTTGGCGTCAAATAATAGTTTCCTAAATCTAATGTGGTAAGGGTTTCATTTAGGTCCACGGCACCACCGATGGTAATAATTTCATATTCATTTGGGATGAAGGTATCCGAAGTTATGGAGCCAAAGGAAAATTCTCCTTCTAGGGAGGAATTCCCTAGGTTGATCCATTTGTGTTGATTTTTGCTCCAGCCCACTACTATTAGATCGCTAATATATTCCCCAAGATTACCAATATTGCTCCGGTCATCCCAGCTTAAAGTAACTGTGCTAGGTGAATCCCCTTCCAAACGCCAAAATTCCTGGTTGCCTACGGCGGCTACATTAAAGTCCCTTGCGTCTAAATTGAAATTTTCATTGAAACTAGTTTGGTTATCTGGTGATACAAAAAAATAGGCACATTTGGCCAGAACATTAACGCTTTCCGAAGATATGGTCAATGGCCGCATACGGTCATCATCCCCTACGGGAAAGGTAAAGGTTTCCTTATTTGCAATTGCCGTGTAACCATCAATTTTGGTGTTGTTTCCCTCACCCACATAAAACGAATCATCTGCAAAGTTGAGGAAAACATTGGAGCGATTTCTGGGTGTAAATACATTGCCTTGAATGAAGTTGAAATTATTCAATATCCCTACACTCGTTTCCAGATAGAGTCCGTCATTTACAGCTACCTCGGTATCATAAAAAACGGGAGCAAAGGCCCCTGAAATGGTCAAGGGGTTGTTGTCGTTATAAAAGCCTACCAAACCTAAATTTTCATCAAAGGTACCATCGTTGATCACGTCCATATGGAAGCCCACCATGGCAGTTTCATGGATTTGAATATTACCATAATTATGCACTGCATCTTGGGCATGTGCCAAAGCAACAGCCCAAAAAATACAGTTTACAATTATGTGTTTGATAATATTCATGTTTCGAATTATGCTTTCTGTTCGAATTTTAATTTAGGTTGCCCAATAAATTTATCTACTTATAAATATTGATTTATTCTAGTCCTTGCTTATTTGATGCCAATCGGTGCCATCATACTGAAACCAATAGATATGTTTATCTTCAAGTTCATTTGTAGTATGCTTCCCTTCATGATCAATATAATTTATATTGGTTTTGTTATCATTAGCCTTTTCCATAACCTTTACAATATAAATCCTTCCTGTTTCAGGAGTTGTAGGAAATGAAATGGTATCGTCATCTCCTTTAACAATTAGGGTGTAATCATTTGCTGTTAAAGTGGTACTTGTATTGGTGCTTCTAATGGATCGGATAAATCCACCTCCGGATTCACTTTCTCCATCTTGTCCGTCAGCACCATCTTGTCCGGCTTCACCTTTTTCACCCTTTTCACCTTGAATTCCCTGTTCACCTTGGATCCCTTGTTCTCCAGTTTCTCCCTTAGCTCCGTCAACACCATCAACGCCATCGGCACCAGCAGCACCAGTTAAACCTTGTGGTCCAACCTCACCTTGAATACCTTGCGCACCAGTAGCACCAGTTACACCCTGAATTCCTTGTGCACCGGTATCCCCTTTGGCACCTGTAGCTCCATCATTTCCGTTAGCTCCCGTATCTCCTTTTGCACCATCTGCACCGTTATTTCCTGTTGCACCGGTTAAACCTATTGGTCCCTGTGGACCAGTTGCTCCGGTTACACCTTGTATTCCTTGGTCACCAGTTTCTCCTTGGATTCCCTGAATACCCTGTGCTCCAGTATCACCCTTGGCACCATCAATTCCGTCTTTTCCGTCTGCACCAGTTGCTCCGGTTACACCTTGTATTCCCTGAGCACCCGTTGCTCCAGTGTCACCTTTGGCTCCGGTCGCACCAGTAGCTCCGTCGGCTCCTGTAGCTCCAGTATCACCCTTGGCACCATCAATTCCGTCTATTCCTGCGGCACCAGTGGCTCCGGTTGCACCTGTGGCACCCTTGGCGCCATCTATTCCATCTTTACCGTCAGCTCCAGTATCACCTTTAGCGCCAGTAAGTCCAATTGGACCCTGAGCTCCGGTCGCACCATCTGCACCGTTATTACCAGTTAAACCAATCGGGCCTTGTGCACCGGTATCACCTTTGGCACCATCTATTCCGTCTATTCCTGCGGCACCTGTATCACCTTTAGCACCATCAGTTCCGTTTGTTCCTGCTATACCTTGTGGTCCAACCTCACCTTGGATTCCTTGTGCTCCGGTTTCTCCTTTAGCTCCGTCTGCTCCTGTCGCACCATCGGCACCGGCTGCTCCTGTTAATCCTGTTGGGCCTTGCGGGCCAGTTGCACCATCGGCACCTGTTGCTCCGGTTTCACCTTGTTCACCTTGAGCTCCAGTTGCACCGGTATCACCTTTGGCTCCGTCAACGCCATCAATTCCATCTTTTCCGTCAGCACCCGTTGCTCCAGTATCACCTTTGGCTCCGTCAACGCCGTTGGTTCCATCTATTCCGTCAGCACCAGCCGCACCAGTATCACCTTGGATCCCTTGCGCACCAGTTTCTCCTTGGATTCCTTGTTCTCCCTGTATTCCTTGCTCACCTTTTTCTCCTTGCGCTCCAGTTACACCTTGTATTCCTTGGGCACCAGTGTCACCTTTTTCTCCTGTTGCACCAGTTTCTCCTTGATTACCTTGAGCACCTGTGGCTCCTGTATCGCCTTTGACACCAGTAGCTCCGGTTGAACCTGTGGCTCCAGTATTACCTTTATCTCCTGTATCTCCTTTAGCTCCGTCAGCTCCGGTTACACCTTGAATACCTTGTGCTCCGGTTTCACCTGTATCACCGGTTGCTCCAGTTGCACCAGTATCTCCTTTTACACCTTGGATACCTTGAGCTCCAGTTTCACCTGTCGCACCAGTATCACCTTTGACGCCCTGTTCGCCTTTGGCTCCGGTCGCACCAGTAGCACCGTCAACACCATCAGTTCCCGCGGCTCCAGTTGCACCGGTTGCACCTGTGGCACCGTCATTTCCATCAATTCCGTTTATTCCTGCGGCACCTGTATCTCCTTTGGCTCCATCAGCCCCCGTTGCTCCGGTTTCACCTTGTTCACCTTGGGGTCCAGTTGCACCGGTATCACCTTTGGCACCGTCAACGCCATCAATTCCATCTATTCCGTCAGCACCAGCTGCACCAGTATCACCTTGGATCCCTTGCGCACCAGTTTCTCCTTGGATTCCTTGTTCTCCCTGTATTCCTTGCTCACCTTTTTCTCCTTGCGCTCCAGTTTCACCTTGGATTCCCTGTTCACCAGTATCACCTTTGACGCCCTGTTCGCCTTTGGCTCCGGTCGCACCAGTAGCACCATCAATTCCGTCAGTTCCTGCGGCTCCAGTTGCTCCGGTTGCACCGGTGGCACCGTCGGCACCAGTGGCTCCGTCATTTCCATCTGTTCCATTGGTACCTGCTGCTCCAGTATCACCTTTTTCACCTTGGATACCCTGAATACCTTGGATTCCTTGTGCACCAGTATCACCTTTGACGCCCTGGTCGCCTTTGGCTCCGGTCGCACCAGTAGCACCGTCAACACCATTAATTCCGTCAACACCGTCAATGCCATCGGCGCCGGTTGCTCCAGTGTCACCTTTGGCACCATCTATTCCATCTTTGCCATCCGCGCCAGTTGCTCCGGTATCACCTTTGACGCCCTGGTCGCCTTTGGCTCCGGTCGCACCAGTAGCACCGTCAACACCATTAATTCCGTCAACACCGTCAATGCCATCGGCACCGGCTGCTCCAGTTTCACCTTGAATTCCCTGTATTCCTTGCTCACCTTTTTCTCCTTTGGCTCCGGTCGCACCAGTAGCACCATCAATTCCGTCAGTTCCCGCGGCTCCAGTTGCTCCAGTTGCTCCGGTTGCACCAGTGGCACCGTCATTCCCATCAATTCCGTCTATTCCATTTGTACCTGCTGCTCCTGTGTTACCTGTATCACCTTTGGCACCGTCGGCTCCAGTCGCTCCTGTTGCACCTTTGGCACCGTCGTTTCCATCAATTCCATCTTTTCCGTCGGCACCCGTTGCTCCGGTATCACCTTTTTCACCTGTCGCTCCGGTTGCACCCGTTGCTCCAGTATCACCCTTGGCACCATCAATTCCGTTTATTCCTGCGGCACCTGTATCTCCTTTGACGCCATCAATTCCGTTTATTCCTGCGGCACCGGTATCTCCTTTTGCTCCGGTTTCACCTTGAATTCCTTGCTCACCAGTTGCTCCAGTTTCACCTTGAATTCCCTGAATCCCTTGCGCTCCGGTTTCACCTTTGGCTCCGTCAACGCCGTTGGTTCCATCTATTCCATCGGCACCCGTTGCTCCGGTATCTCCTTTGACGCCCTGTTCGCCTTTGGCTCCGGTCGCACCAGTAGCACCATCGGCACCTGTTGCTCCAGTTACACCTTGAATACCTTGAGCTCCAGTTTCACCTTGGATTCCTTGTTCACCAGTATCACCTTTGACGCCTTGGTCGCCTTTGGCTCCGGTCGCACCAGTAGCACCATCAATTCCGTCAGTTCCCGCGGCTCCAGTTGCTCCAGTTGTTCCAGTTGCACCGGTGGCTCCAGTTGCACCAGTAGCACCGTCAACACCATCAGTTCCAGCAGCACCAGTTGCTCCGGTAGCACCTGTGGCACCGTCGTTTCCATCAATTCCGTCCTTACCATCGGCACCCGCTGCTCCGGTATCTCCTTTGACGCCCTGTTCGCCTTTGGCCCCGGCCGCACCAGTAGCACCATCGGCACCTGTTGCTCCAGTATCACCTTTGGCTCCGTCAACGCCGTTGGTTCCATCTATTCCGTCAGCACCAGCTGCACCAGTATCACCTTGGATCCCTTGCGCACCAGTTTCTCCTTGGATTCCTTGTTCTCCCTGTATTCCTTGCTCACCTTTGGCACCGTCAACGCCATTGATTCCGTCTATTCCATCGGCACCCGTTGCTCCAGTCTCACCTTTGACGCCATCAATTCCGTCAGTTCCCGCGGCTCCAGTTGCACCGGTGGCTCCAGTAGCACCAGTAGCACCGTCAACACCATCAGTTCCAGCAGCACCTGTTGCTCCGGTATCTCCTTTCGCTCCATCGGCTCCAGTTACACCTTGTATTCCTTGGGCACCAGTGTCACCTTTTTCTCCTGTTGCACCACTTTCTCCTTGAATACCTTGAGCACCTGTGGCTCCTGTATCGCCTTTGACACCAGTAGCTCCGTCAACGCCATCAGTTCCTGCTATACCTTGTAGTCCAACCTCACCTTGTATTCCTTGCGCTCCAGTTTCACCCTGGATTCCTTGTTCTCCCTGTATTCCTTGTTCACCAGTATCTCCAGTATCTCCTTTTTCTCCCTGTTCTCCTTTGGCTCCGGTCGCACCAGTAGCACCATCAATTCCGTCAGTTCCCGTGGCTCCAGTTGCTCCAGTTGCACCAGTGGCACCGTCGGCACCAGTATCACCTTTGGCTCCGTCAGCACCTGTTGCTCCGGTTGCACCTGTGGCACCGTCGTTTCCATCAATTCCGTCTACTCCTGCGGCACCTGTGTCACCTTTGACGCCCTGGTCGCCTTTGGCTCCGGTCGCACCAGTAGCTCCGTCAACGCCATCAATACCATCTATTCCTGCAGCACCGGTTACACCTTGTATTCCCTGAGCACCCGTTGCTCCAATATCTCCTTTGACGCCATCAATTCCGTTTATTCCTGCGGCACCTGTATCTCCTTTGGCTCCGGTTTCACCTTGAATTCCCTGAATCCCTTGCGCTCCGGTTTCACCTTTGGCTCCGTCAACGCCGTTGGTTCCATCTATTCCGTCAGCACCAGCAGCACCAGTTAAACCTTGTGGACCAACCTCACCTTGAATTCCTTGGTCACCGGTTTCACCCTTAGCACCGTCAATACCATTGGTTCCATCCATTCCATCGGCACCGGTATCTCCTTTTTCTCCCTGTTCTCCTTGAGCTCCAGTTGCACCGGTATCACCTTTGGCACCATCAATTCCATCAATTCCGTCTTTACCATCGGCACCTGCTGCTCCAGTGTCACCTTTGGCACCGTCGGCTCCAGTGGCTCCGTCAGCACCCGTTACTCCAGTATCTCCTTTGACGCCATCAATTCCGTTTATTCCTGCGGCACCTGTTGCTCCGGTGTCTCCCTTTGCACCAGTAGCTCCGTCAGCACCTGTTGCTCCGGTTGCACCTGTGGCACCGTCGTTTCCATCAATTCCGTCTACTCCTGCGGCACCTGTATCTCCTTTTGCTCCGGTTTCACCTTGCTCACCTTGGGCTCCAGTTGCACCAGTATCACCCTTGGCACCATCTATTCCGTCTATACCTGCGGCTCCAGTTGCTCCAGTTGCACCAGTGGCTCCGGTTGTACCATCTGCACCGTTATTTCCAGTTAAACCAATCGGGCCTTGTGGTCCGGTATCACCTTTGACGCCCTGGTCGCCTTTGGCTCCGGTCGCACCAGTAGCTCCGTCAACGCCGTTGGTACCATCTATTCCGTCGGCACCAGCTGCTCCAGTATCACCCTTGGCACCATCAATTCCGTTTATTCCTGCGGCACCTGTTGCTCCGGTGTCTCCCTTTGCACCAGTAGCTCCGTCAGCACCTGTTGCTCCGGTTGCACCTGTGGCACCGTCGTTTCCATCAATTCCGTTTATTCCTGCGGCACCTGTATCTCCTTTGACGCCCTGTTCGCCTTTGGCTCCGGTCGCACCAGTTGCTCCTGTTGCTCCGGTTGCCCCAATAGCACCATCAATTCCGTCTATTCCGGCAGCCCCAGTTGCTCCCGTTGCTCCAGTAT
Organism: Arenibacter sp. F26102; assembly: GCF_023015865.1. GTDB lineage: Bacteria > Bacteroidota > Bacteroidia > Flavobacteriales > Flavobacteriaceae > Arenibacter. The sequence continues at coordinate 392,100 of NZ_JALKBC010000002.1, forward strand.
CACCCTTGGCTCCATCAATTCCGTCTATTCCGTCTTTGCCATCGGCACCAGTATCACCTTTAGCTCCATCAGCCCCCGTTGCTCCGGTTTCACCTTGCTCACCTTGAGCTCCAGTTGCTCCAGTTGCACCAGTATCACCTTTGGCACCGTCAACGCCATTGATTCCGTCTATTCCATCGGCACCTGTTGCTCCGGTTGCACCTGTGGCACCGTCAATTCCATCTTTTCCGTCAGCCCCAGTTGCCCCAGTTGCCCCAGTTGCTCCAGTTGCACCGGTTGCACCAGTATCACCTTTGGCTCCGTCAGCACCCGTTGCTCCAGTATCACCCTTGGCACCGTCAGCTCCGGTTGCTCCAGTATCACCCTTGGCACCATCAATTCCGTCTATTCCTGCGGCACCGGTATCTCCTTTTTCTCCCTGTTCTCCTTGAGCTCCAGTTGCACCGGTATCACCTTTGGCTCCGTCAGCTCCGGTTGCTCCAGTGTCACCTTTGGCACCATCAATTCCGTCTGTTCCGGCGGCACCTGTATCTCCTTTGGCTCCGGTTTCACCTTGAATTCCTTGCGCACCAGTTGCACCGGTTTCACCTTTGACGCCCTGTTCGCCTTTGGCTCCGGTCGCACCAGTAGCACCATCAATTCCGTCAGTTCCCGCGGCTCCAGTTGCTCCAGTTGCACCGTCGGCTCCAGTTGCTCCAGTTGCTCCGGTTGCACCAGTATCACCTTTGGCTCCGTCAGCACCCGTTGCTCCGGTATCACCCTTTGCACCATCTATTCCATCTTTACCGTCTGCTCCAGTATCACCCTTAGCACCAGTAGCTCCGTCATTTCCATCAATTCCATCTTTGCCGTCAGCACCAGTTGCTCCTGTTGCTCCGGTTGCCCCAATAGCACCATCAATTCCGTCTATTCCGGCAGCCCCAGTTGCTCCCGTTGCGCCTGTAGCCCCATCAATTCCATCTTTTCCGTCGGCACCCGTTGCTCCGGTATCACCTTTGACGCCCTGAATACCTTGTGCGCCAGTTGCTCCAGTATCACCCTTGGCACCATCTATTCCGTCTATACCTGCGGCGCCAGTATCTCCTTTTGCGCCATCAATACCGTCAATTCCATCTTTGCCGTCAGCACCAGTGGCTCCGGTTGCACCTGTGGCACCGTCGTTTCCATCTATTCCGTCTTTTCCATCAGCACCGGTTTCACCTTGGATTCCTTGTTCACCAGTATCACCTTTGACGCCCTGGTCGCCCTTGGCTCCGGTCGCACCAGTAGCACCATCAATTCCGTCAGTTCCCGCGGCTCCAGTTGCTCCAGTTGCACCGTCGGCTCCAGTTGCTCCGGTTGCACCAGTATCACCTTTGGCTCCGTCAGCACCCGTTGCTCCAGTATCTCCTTTGACGCCCTGTTCGCCTTTGGCTCCGGTCGCCCCAGGAGCACCATCAATTCCGTTTGTTCCGTCAGTACCCGTTGCACCGGTATCACCCTTTGCACCGTCATTTCCGTCAATTCCTGCGGCTCCTGTATCACCCTTGGCACCGTCAGCACCCGTTGCTCCGGTTTCACCTTGCTCACCTTGGGCTCCAGTTGCACCAGTATCACCCTTGGCACCATCTATTCCGTCTATTCCTGCGGCACCTGTATCTCCTTTGGCTCCGTCAGCACCTGTTGCTCCGGTTGCACCATTAATTCCGTCAATACCGTCAATGCCATCGGCACCTGCTGCTCCAGTGTCACCTTTGGCACCAGTGGCTCCGTCAGCTCCGGTTGCACCAGTATCACCTTTGGCTCCATCGGCACCAGCGGCTCCGGTTGCACCTGTGGCACCGTCGTTTCCATCTATTCCGTCTTTTCCATCAGCACCCGTTGCTCCGGTATCACCTTGAATTCCTTGAGCTCCAGTAGCCCCAGTATCTCCTTTGGCTCCATCGGCACCGGCTGCTCCAGTTTCACCTTGAATTCCCTGAATCCCTTGCGCTCCGGTTTCACCTTTGGCTCCGTCAACGCCGTTGGTTCCATCTATTCCGTCAGCACCAGCTGCACCAGTTTCACCTTGTATTCCCTGAGCACCAGTGGCTCCAGTGTCACCCGTTGCTCCGGTATCACCTTTTTCACCTGTCGCTCCGGTTGCACCCGTAGCGCCATCAATTCCATCTTTTCCGTCAGCACCGGTTGCTCCAGTATCACCCTTGGCACCATCAATTCCGTTTATTCCTGCGGTACCGGTATCACCTTTAGCTCCGTCAACACCGTCAACGCCAGCTGCACCAGTTTCACCTTGTATTCCCTGAGCACCAGTGGCTCCAGTGTCACCCGTTGCTCCGGTATCACCTTTTTCACCTGTCGCTCCGGTTGCACCCGTAGCGCCATCAATTCCATCTTTTCCGTCAGCACCCGTTGCTCCAGTATCTCCTTTGACGCCATCAATTCCGTCTACTCCTGCGGCACCTGTATCTCCTTTGGCTCCGGTCGCACCAGTATCACCTTTCGCACCATCAATTCCGTCTATTCCATCCGCGCCAGTGGCACCCGTTGCACCAGTTGCTCCGGTTGCACCTGTGGCACCGTCAACACCATTAATTCCGTCAATTCCGTCAGCGCCGGTTTCTCCGGTTTCTCCTTGCTCACCTTGAACTCCAGTTGCACCAGTATCACCCTTGGCACCAGCGGCTCCGGTTGCACCTGTGGCACCGTCATTTCCATCAATTCCATCTTTTCCATCAGCACCCGTTGCTCCGGTATCACCTTGAATTCCTTGAGCTCCAGTAGCCCCAGTATCTCCTTTGGCTCCGGTCGCACCAGTAGCTCCATCAACACCATTGATTCCATCTATTCCATCTGCACCGGTATCTCCTTTTTCTCCCTGTTCTCCTTGAGCTCCAGTTGCACCCGTAGCGCCATCAATTCCATCTTTTCCGTCAGCACCCGTTGCTCCAGTATCTCCTTTGACGCCATCAATTCCGTCTACTCCTGCGGCACCTGTATCTCCTTTGGCTCCGGTCGCACCAGTAGCTCCATCAACACCATTGATTCCGTCTATTCCTGCGGCACCGGTATCTCCTTTTTCTCCCTGTTCTCCTTGTGCTCCAGTTGCACCTGTGGCACCGGTATCACCTTGGATCCCTTGCGCACCAGTTTCTCCTTGTATTCCTTGTTCACCTGTTTCTCCTTTGACGCCCTGGTCGCCTTTGGCTCCGGTCGCACCAGTAGCTCCATCAACACCATCAGTTCCCGCGGCACCAGTGGCTCCGTCAGCTCCGGTTGCACCAGTATCACCTTTGGCTCCGTCAGCACCTGTTGCTCCGGTTGCACCTGTGGCACCGTCGTTTCCATCTATACCATCTTTTCCGTCAGCCCCAGTTGCTCCCGTTGCGCCTGTAGCCCCATCATTTCCATCTATTCCATCTTTTCCGTCAGCACCTGTTGTTCCGGTATCTCCTTTCGCGCCATCAATTCCGTCTGTTCCTGCGGCACCAGTTGCTCCGGTAGCACCTGTGGCACCGTCGTTTCCATCAATTCCGTCTATACCATCTTTACCGTCGGCGCCTGTCGCTCCAGTGTCTCCTTTGGCACCATCTATTCCGTCAGTTCCCGCGACTCCAGTATCCCCCTTGTCACCTTTGGCTCCGGTCGCACCAGTGTCTCCTTTTTCTCCATTAGCACCTGTAGGGCCTTGAGCACCGGTTATACTTAAACCTATTGGTCCTTGAGCTCCAGTTGCCCCAGTATCTCCTTTGACGCCCTGTTCGCCTTTGGCTCCGGTCGCACCAGTAGCACCGTCAGCACCTGTTGCTCCGGTATCTCCTTTCGCGCCATCAATTCCGTCAGTTCCCGCGACTCCAGTATCTCCCTTGTCACCTTTGGCTCCGGTTATACTTAGACCTATTGGTCCTTGAGCTCCAGTTGCCCCAGTATCTCCTTTGACGCCCTGTTCGCCTTTGGCTCCGGTCGCCCCAGGAGCACCATCTATTCCGTCAGTTCCCGCGACTCCAGTATCTCCCTTGTCACCTTTGGGTCCGGTTATACTTATACCTATTGGTCCTTGAGCCCCTGTGGCTCCAGTTGCCCCAGTATCTCCTTTGTCGCCTTTGTCTCCTTTATCACCTTT
>NZ_JALKBC010000030.1 GCF_023015865.1 Arenibacter sp. F26102
AATGCTCCTGAACAAACAAAGGGCAGTAACCAGAATGGCACAAGAACTAGGGTTGGAGACAATTCCATTGAAAATGCAAAGTGTTGATTAACAGCTTTCTGTGATAGACGTCAATGGTAGTGAAATGCCGATAGGCATTTAGTATCGAGAACCCGTTTGTGCACGCCGTTTACTTCTCTGTCGGAGTGACGAACAAAAAAGCTCCTTCCCTTTGGCCTGTGCTGAGCCTGCCTGCCGCAGGAAGGCGTAGTCGAAGCCACCGGTTTTTGAATATTCCTCAAAACTTACCACCAACAACCTACTTTTGCCTCCCGATAACTATCGGGATGGCTTTTGGCTAAAGAACACTACTCACTGAACACTCTTCAAATAGCTGCCATACTTTCGTAAACCCTCGTTCACCATGGTAATGGCCCCTTTATTTGTCATGGTAGCACCGGATATCCCGTCAATAAAATGCGCAGCGTCAGCGGTTTTTTGCAATGTAAAGGTGTCTTCCTCTAGGTCAATTTTCACGCCCAAGAATTGATCTTCAAATGTTTTTTCAACAAAGGCAGCACCATAACCTTCAGATTCTGCTTTGTGTTCAAAGGCTATCTTTTTTATTTCCAGCGTTTTTTTATCCAAAAGTACTTTTGCCCAGATAGCACCACCAAAACCTACACCCTGAATTGGTAGGACAACCAGATCCGTTTCCTTAACTTCAAATATGGGCAGCGAAGTGGCTTCCCCCCGCGTCTTCAACTTATTATAAAGGTCGCCCGCCCTAGCCATTTCTATTGAAGAAACTTTACCGCTAGTATCTAGCTCTTTAAAAATCATTAGATCCAGAATGTTCGTAGTGTCGGCCATAATGGGCGTTACAAATGACGCAATTTCCTCAATGCTGTCCGGTAATTCGGTGGTGGTTTGAATTTCCTGTTTTACGGGTTCGATTATTGCTTCCGTCTGTTTTGGATTTTCCTTGCAGTTCCACCCCAAGACAACCAGGATCATCAATAGTAGTTTTATTTTTTCCATATCTATTTTTATGTTTTAAACGTTGCAAATTGCCCGAAACGCTATTTTTCCGAAGGTAATACGACGGCGGGTTTACTGAAATGATATTGGTCAGTCACATAAATCAAGATTCAAGACACTATAGTCAGTTCGAGTGAAATACCGATAGGCATTTTGTATCGAGAACTAGTTTTTACGCGCCGTGTACTTCGATTTCGACTCCGCTCAATCTCCGCAAGGATTTCGTCATTGCGAGCCTGCCTGTCGGCAGACAGGGAGTGATAGCGACGAAGCAATCTCAAACCTGCAATAAATAGATTGCCTCGCTACACCCGCCTGACGGCCGGGCAGGCTCGCAATGACGAAAAACAAAAGCTCCTCCCTTCAGACGAAGGGAGGTGGCTTCGCCATAAGCGAAGACGGAGGGTTCTGAAAGCCCTGGCCTAAGAATAACAACATTTGATAAGGTAATGGTTAAAACCCACCCCCTGCCTGCGGCAGGCAGGCTATCCTCCCGCCAAAAGGCGGGGCAGGCTCCTGCCAAGAGGGGAATTGTTCAGGTACTAATATTGTATTTATGTAAGAATTATTCCCCCTCTTTGGGAGGGGGTTAGGGGGAGGACTTTTTACTTTGCTAATTGTTGATTGTTCACTGTTTATTGTTTCAGCCACTGATTACTGCCCACCGCCTACTTCGATTTCGACTCCGCTCAATCTCCGCAAGGATTTCGTCATTGCGAGAAGCGATAGCGACGAAGCAATCTCAAACCTGCAATAAATAGATTGCCTCGCTACACCCGCCTGACGGCCGGGCAGGCTCGCAATGACGAAAAAAATATAGCTCCTTCCCTTGGGCCTGTGCTGAGCCTGCCTGTGTCGGCAGACAGGCGGAGTCGAAGCATAGAGGTGGCTTCGCCACTAGCGAAGACGGAGGGTTCTGAAAGCCCGAACCTTGGGAATATGGACAGAAGACATAGAATAAGTGTATGTTAGGGTTTCAAACTTCCCTCCCGATAACTATCGGGATGCCTTCTGACTAAAGGGTACTGCCCACACAACAATGTTCACAGCAATCTTTTTTCTATTTTCTATTTTCTATTTTCTCACAAAACTCAATCCTCATCAATCCATACTAATTTTCCACTTCCCAATACACAATTGGCCCTTCCCTACATTGAACCTAGTACATTCAACAATTTTTAAATCTTTTTGGCTAAATTACACCCTCAAACCATATTAGTATTTTAGCTCTTGCTCTTTCAGGCAACAGCCACCAAATGATAATGATCAATCACAATAAACCAATAAGAACTAAAGACGTAAACGCATGAAATACATAGTTTGTGAGGAACCTGGAGACTTTCAATTAAAGGAAAAAGAGGCCCCTATACGTAAAAAAGGGGAAGCCCTGTTAAAAGTGAACAAGGTGGGCATCTGCGGTACCGACCTTCACGCCTATACCGGCAACCAGCCCTTTTTCACCTATCCCAGGATCCTTGGCCATGAACTGGCCACTACTGTGCTGGAGATCGACGAGAACGACAAGGGCATAGCTGCAGGGGACAATGTGGTTATCATGCCCTACCTGAGCTGTGGCCATTGTGTTGCCTGTAGAAAAGGGAAGACTAATTGCTGCACCCAGATCCAGGTCCTGGGTATACATACGGACGGCGGTATGCAGGAACAGATCACCGTACCGGTGGATATTTTGTTGCCCGCCAAGCACCTTAGCAACGAACAGATGGCCATTGTGGAACCTTTGGCGATAGCGGCACATTCCATCCGCAGGGCACAGCTGGTCCCTGGAGAAACGATAGTGGTCGTGGGCTGCGGTCCCATAGGCATCGGTATCATGAAACTGGCCCAGATAGAAGGGGCCAAGGTCATAGCCATGGACATGAACCAGGACCGACTACAATATGCCAAGGAAAAGATCGGGGTGGACCATATTGTAAATGTGACCGAAGACCCCGTAAAACAGATTTCGGAGATTACCAATGGCGATATGGCCACTGCCGTATTCGACGCCTCCGGCCACAAGGCAGCCCTCGAACAGGGCCCCATCTATATGTCGCACGGAGGAAGGTACATCTTGGTGGGACTCTCCAAAGGGGAGCTTACCTTTACCCATCCGGCCATACACGCCAAGGAGACCACCATTATTTGCAGCAGGAATGCCACGGTGGCCGATTTTGAACGGGTCATCGAAATCCTGGACCAATTCCCTACCGATTCGTTCATTACCCACAACGTGCATTTCTCGGAGATGAAGGAGAATTTCGACAGCTGGTTAAAACCCGCCACAGGAGTCATGAAGGCCACTGTTGAATTTTAATAAATAGCATCACAATATGTCAAAGAATTTTTTACAGATACATCCCAATGACAATATCCTTGCGGCGCTACAGGATATGAAGAAAGATTATGTGGTGGAGTTTCAGGGAAAATCCTTCCCGCTCAAAAACAATATTACCGCCAAGCACAAATTCGCCCTTCAGGATTTCAAGGTGGGAGACCCCATTTTAATGTACGGCACCTTGATCGGAAAGGCTACCAAGCCCATTGCCAAAGGGGAATCCATTACCATTGACAATGTGGTGCATGCCTCCTCCGATTACAATGTAGGTGAGCAACAATCGCATTGGGTGGCACCGGATATTTCCAAATGGAAGAACAGCACCTTCAACGGTTACCACCGTGCAGACGGCAGTGTAGGGACGGCCAACCATTGGCTGGTGATCCCTATGGTATTCTGTGAAAATAGAAATGTAAACGTACTGCGCACTACCCTACTCAATGCCTTGGGCTATGAGACGGCCCAGGACTATATAATAGATACCGAAGTGCTGGTATCCCAATACAAAAAAGGCGCCAGTACGGAAACCTTAATGGCTGCCCCCATTATTAAAACGGCAGAAGACATTAAACAGAACAGGACCTTCCCCAATGTGGACGGCATTAAGTTCCTGACCCACGACGGGGGCTGCGGCTGTGATCGCGGGGATTCGGACACCCTTTGCAATCTATTGGCAGGATATATTACCAATCCCAATGTTGCCGGGGCTACCATTCTTAGTTTAGGCTGCCAGAACGCCCAAGTAAAAATTTTGGAAGATGCCATTGCCAAACGCGATCCCAACTTTTCCAAACCCCTACACGTTTTGGAGCAACAAAAAAGCAAGAGCGAACGTCATTTTATTGAGGAAGCGGTAAAGAGAACCTTTTTGGGCCTTATTGAAGCCAACAAGGTAGAACGCCGGCCCGCTCCACTAAGCAAATTGGTCTTGGGCCTTGAATGCGGCGGTTCGGACGGATTTTCAGGGATTTCGGCCAATCCGGCCTTGGGATATACTTCCGACCTTATAGTGGCTTTGGGAGGCGCTACCGTGCTTTCTGAATTCCCCGAACTCAATGGTGTGGAACAAGAACTCATCAATCGTTGTGAGGCACCTGAAAATGCAGAAAAGTTTGCCAGTATTATGAGGGCCTATTCCGCTAAGGCGGTTTCCATAGGCTCCGGATTTGAAAACAATCCATCCCCTGGAAATATTAAGGACGGACTCATCACAGACGCTATGAAGTCGGCCGGAGCGGCTAAAAAAGGCGGTACTTCCTTGGTACAGGACGTGTTGGATTACACCGAAAGAGTTACCAAAAATGGGCTAAACCTTTTATGTACTCCCGGAAACGACGTGGAAAGCACCACGGGCTTGGCAGGATCAGGATGTAATGTTATAGCCTTTACTACCGGTTTGGGCACACCTACCGGCAATCCAGTGGCCCCGGTTATAAAACTGTCCAGCAACAACGCCCTCAGTGAGCGCATGAAAGACATTATCGACTTTAACACGGGAACCATTATTACCGGAGAGGATACGATCCAGACCAAAGGGGAGGAACTGTTGGACTATATCATAGAGGTGGCCAGTGGTAACATTGTGCCAGCGGCGGTTAGACTGGAACAGAACGACTTTATCCCCTGGAAAAGAGGTATTTCCCTATAAATGGCCTCTCCGAGGGAGCGCTAAAGAAAATCAAACGAAGAAAACTTTCAACTTTCAACTATATAACATAGTACATTAAACCTTCCATCATGATCATAGATTCCCATCAACATTTCTGGAAATATAACCCAGTAAAACACTCCTGGATAAACGAGCAAATGAGCGTTATCCGTAGGGATTTTTTACCCTCGGACCTAAAACCGGTATTTGCCAAAAACGGCGTTGACGGCTGTGTGGCGGTACAGGCGGACCAGACCTTAGAGGAAACCAACTTCCTTTTGGAACATGCCCATAACAATGCTTTTGTTAAAGGCGTTGTGGGCTGGGTAGATCTAAGAAGTCCAGACGTGGACCAGGCTCTGGAGAAATTCGCCAAGGACAAGCATTTAAAGGGGTACCGACATGTGGTACAGGAAGAAGCAGACCATAATTTTTTATTGAGGCCCGACTTCCTACGGGGCATCTCCAAATTGGAACAATACGGGGCCGTCTATGACATCCTTATTTTTCCACATCAGTTGGGGGCTACTCTGGAGTTGGTGAAAAAATTTCCCAACCAAAAATTCGTCATCGATCATATGGCCAAACCCTATATAAAGGATGGTTTTTATGACGGTTGGGCAGTCATGATGAAGGAAATCGCCAAACATGAAAACGTATACTGCAAAATCTCGGGTATGATCACCGAGGCCGATTTCAACAGTTGGACCCCGGAACAAATACACCCTTATATGCTATTGGTCCTGGAGGCCTTTGGCCCTGAACGCTGCATGTACGGTTCCGATTGGCCCGTGTGTTTGGTTGCAGGATCCTACACCCAAGTAAAAGAGCTCACCACCAATTTCATTTCCAGCCTTAGCACCACGGAGCAATCCGCCATCATGGGGCTGAATGCGGTGGATTTTTATGGACTGGGGTAAGACAGTTGTAAAGTTGAAAGTTATAACGTTATAAAGTCACAAGTTCGTCACTTCATGGAAAAAGACAGAACCTAGACTAAATACTTGTGTTGAAAGTTGCTTAACTCGGTGCTCCTTCCCATAGCTAGGCCTGTCCCGCATTTTAGCGGGAGTGCCTGCCTGCCGAAAGGGAGGCCTGTCCTGCAGGGAGAACAAATCTTGCCTTAAGCACATTATTGGTACCTAACCAATTCCCCTCTTGAGAGAGCCTGTCCTGCTTTTTAGCGGGAGGCTAGCCTGCCTGCCGCAGGCAGGCAGGGGGTGTGTTTTTGACGGGAGCTCATTGTGTGTTTCTAACCTATCCCATTCTCTTGTCACATTCCTTAATCCTGGGCTCTCAATCCCTTCCGTCTCCTCCGCTGCTGGCGGAGAATCCACCTTCCCTTATGCTTCGACTCCGCTCAGCACAGGCCCAAGGGAAGGAGCTAAAACTTTTAATTAAAAGGAACATTTTCAATTCACCACATTTCCAAATTTTCAAATCGTCTCATCTTCAAATCTTCAAACCAACTACCCCATTGTTACATTTATACATTATTTCATTGTTACATTGATTTAAATCAAATTACCACATTTCCAAATTATCAAATCAACTATCCCATTTCCACATTATCTCATTGGTACATTTCCACATTAAACAATTGTTACATTAAACAATTGCTACATTAACCCATTAACCAATTTATCTTTTTTCTTTTTTCTTTACTCTTCACTTTTGCCTTCTGCCTTTTGGCTATTCCGTCATTGTTACATTGATTTATATCAAATTACCACATTTCCAAATCATCAAATCAACTATCCCATTTCCACATTAACTCATTTCCAAATTACCCCATTTATCTTTCTTCTCTTCTCTTTCCTCTTTTTTCTATAGACTTTTGGCTCATGGCTCTTGGCTCTTTTCTCTTTTCTCTTTCCTCTTTCCTCTTTCCTCTTTTTTCTATAGACTCTTCACTCCCGATAACTATCGGGATCGCTATTCCGTCATTGCTACATTACCCCATTGTTCCATTTCCTCATTAATACATTGTTTCATTAACCAATTATCAAATTTCCCCACAACCTTCTTAATTCCAAAAAAAACTATATTTGGTCGTAGCAGACATTTTAAAAGAACACCTATACCCTATGACCCTATTGAAAAATAAATTAAGTATCATCCTGCTAGCGCTGTTCACCGCCTGCGGATCGAAGGAAAATAAAAATGTACCTCAACAGGATTTGTCAATTGGCATCATTGCCGATTGTCAGTACTGCTACTGCGAGTCCTCCCCTAGCCGATTTTATAAAAACTCCCCCCATAAATTAAGGCAAGCCGTTGTCGCACTTAATAAAGAAGAACTGGATTACGCCATTCATCTGGGCGACTTTATCGATCGGGATTTTAGTAGTTTTGATACGGTTCTTCCTATCTGGAACACTTTAAAGACCAAAAAATACCATGTCCTGGGCAATCACGATTTTAGTGTGGCCGACTCCCTAAAATCCAAGGTCATGAACAAAATGAACCTTGCGCAGCGCTACTATAGCTTGGTGGAAAATAACTGGCGATTTATTGTATTGGACGGCAACGACCTCAGCTATCATGGTGCCATTTCTCCAAAAAAAATTGCTCAGACCGACTCCCTCTTCACCCTACTCTCCAAAGCTGAGCTTCCCAATCTTCAGACCTGGAACGGTGGCCTAAGCCATGAGCAGTTGCTATGGGTGGAAAGCGAACTAAAACTGGCCACGGAGAACAACGAAAATGTGGGGTTCTATTGTCATTTCCCGGTACTGGGCGAGGATAAGGTCCACCGGTTATGGAACAGCACCCAGCTGGTTTCCCTGATCGACAAATACCCCAATGTGAAGTTCTATTTTAACGGGCATAACCACAACGGGGATTATATGGAAAGAAACGGAGTACATTACCTCACCTTTAAAGGCATGGTGGAAACCGATAGCACCTCCGCCTTTTCCACCGTAGAATTCAAAAAAGATTCCATTTTTGTCCATGGCCATGGCCGGGAGCAGTCTAGAAGGCTTAAAATTAAATAGAGGTCTTTAGCCATCCCGATAGTTATCGGGAGGCAAAAGCCAGAAGTAGCTTGCTAGTGAACAGTTGCTGAAACAATGAACAGTTAACAATTAGCAATAAACAATTATTAGTAAATAGTGGTCAGTCTTCAGTGAACAGTCTTCAGTGGCGGAAACAATTTAAGGTTCAAAGTTTAATGTTCAAATTTGCCATAACAGTCATTTCGAACGAACGATAGTGAGGAGAAACCGTAGCTTTAGCGAAGGTTCACGAATACCCCTAGAATAAATACGGCATGAGCTAAATCATACAAGTAGCTCTAGCCTAGTATGTGCGACTTCTCGTCGTCCCAAAAGGGGACTCTGTCGAAGTGACTAATAGTCATCTCCTTATCCCCGCCAAAAGGCCGGGCAGGCCTCCCTGCCGTCACTTCGAGTGGTTTTATGGAGTGAAACGAAATAAAATTGTATCGAGAAGTGAACGGCGTGCACCAAACCGGTTCTCGATACAAAATGCCTATCGGCATTTCACTCGAACTGACAATAGAATAAAACCCGTTATTGCGAGCTTGCCAAGCCGTAAGACGGAAGTGGCGCGGAAATCTGCTTCTTACAGTGTACAATCAACAATTAGCAATAAACAGTTTAATGTTCAAGAACTTGTGGCTTCGACTACGCTCAGCCACCGGATGAAATCATGGAGATTGAGAGTAGGAAGAATCTAGACTTTTTTCTCTTGGCTCTTGGCTCTTGGCTTTTGGCACTTGGCTCTTTTTTCTATAGACTCCTCACTTTTGCCCTTTGGCTCTTGGCTCCCGATAACTATCAGGATGGCTATTCCGTCATTGCTTCATTTCCACATTGTTACATTTCCACATTAGTACATTGATTCATTAGTACATTTTCAAATTACCACCACATTGCAACCCAGCCCAAAAATATCCTTTAAGAATAATTAAAATGGATCATATTGATTTAAATGACACAGGTCATTTTGTAACCAATTCGTATAAAATAGATTTGTTATAACAAAGGGTTTTTCACCATATAGCCCACATCCTGGTATATCTACAACTTGGGATATGGAATACAAAAGGTTATTGATTGTATGTGCAACAACAATCAAAAAGTGTTAAAAGACAAATTGTCTTGAGGATTCTATTTCCATATAGCCCCATAATGTGATAGACCGGAACGGTTTTAAGAAAAAAAAGAATACTAATCAAATAGAACATTAAGATGAAAACTGAAGTTAACACAGACAAACTGAATTGGCTTTCGATTTTAGAAAGTACAAAGGCGTTGAAATTGAACCTACTTAGGCCCCTAAAAATAACCTTAAGCCATTGGCTTATGCCATTAACATCTGGACTGGTTATAATTTTGGCCGGTATCTTACCACTAGTTTTTCGCTTTGAAAACTATGGCATATTTTCCATTTTATTGGGGGCCATTATCCTTTTTTCCGGCCTTGCCGAGATTACTTTTGCACTTTCAAGAAGTAAACAGCTAAAAGGATGGGGATGGTTTTTTATAGGTGGTAACATAGACCTACTTTGCGGACTTTTCTTTATCTATTTTCCCGATATGACCCTTTCTATGTTAGCACCGTATGTGGCATTCCGGTTGCTGTTCAAGAGTACAATGGCCATAGGTGTTTTGTCCAAACAACAGTTTCCCTATACCTTTCCATGGTCATCTTTGCTACTTTTCGTAGCGGTTGCCAAAGGGCTGGCCTTATTTATTTTTGTATGGTCCATTTTAGACGGCAATAATAACTGGCAAACCGCTGCATTTTTCTTTGTTATACTAGGTTTTATTAGAATTTTTATGGCCTTGGGCCTTAAAAAAATCCATGATAAAATTCCAAATAATTAAAGGTTCAAAGTCCGTCACTTCGGTAGCCTTCCGTTCCGTCAGGCATGTGATTTTATGAAGCTGAGCGCAATAAAATTGTATCGTGAAGCAGACGGCGTATACCAAACCTGTTCTCGATACAAAATGCCTATCGGCATTTCACTCGAACTGACGATAGAACAAAATCCCTTATTGCGAGCCTACTGATAACTATATACAGTTCACCGCTTACGGAAAAGTGTTTACTTTATACTTTTAACTGCTTGCTGCTAACCTCGGTCATAGTCAATAATTGGGAAATAGATTATAACTCAAATATTTTACCTACCTTTAACGTTAGTAACGCTAAACGGTATGATTATTTCCTTTGGTTCAAAAGAAACCGAACAGATTTGGAATGGAATCCGAGTTAAGAAAATGCCCCTTGAAATTCAGAACATAGGGCGAAGAAAGCTGAGAATGTTGAACAACGCGATGGACATTGCCGATTTGAAAATTCCACCATCTAACAGACTGGAAAAACTTACGGGAAAATTAAGCGAATTTTATAGCATACGGATTAATAAACAATGCCAGATTATTTTTGTTTGGGACAAAGGAAACGCAAGTGAAGTAAAAATAATTGATTATCACTAAAAAAATATAAATGGAAAAGTTAGCAAATGTACATCCTGGAGAAATCTTGTATTACGAATTTCTTGAGCCATTAAATATTACGGCATATCGACTTTCAAAGGATTTAAAAATACCACAGACCCGTATTTCGGAAATCATAAAAGGAAATCGCCGAATTACCGCGGACACGGCTTTGCGATTAAGCAAATACTTTGGAAATTCAGCTAAATTCTGGCTCGGAATCCAAGATGATTATGACATTGAGGAAGAAAAACAATCGAAAGAATCGGAACTGAACCAAATAAAACATTACGCTAATAAAAATGTTGCCTAAAACTTTTGGGATTGCTTCGTCGCTATCGCTCCCCTGCCTACCCGTCAGGCGGGGGTTAGCCTGCCTGCCGCAGGCAGGGGGTGTGTTTCTTCCCAATGTCTAGGCTTTCAAAACCCTCCGTCTTCTCCTGCGTCGAAGCCACCTCCCTTCGTCACAAGGGAGGAGCCCTTGCTGTCGTCAATCCAAGCCTGCCTATCGGCAGGCAGGCTCGCAATGACGAATTCTTCCGAAAATCTAACCCATCAACCCATTGTACATTAAACCATCGGTTCACTTCCAAATCAACCAATCATCAAATTTTCAAATTGATTCATTACCCCATTAGTACATTTTCAAATTAACCTCTCTTTTCTCTTTACTCTTTACTCCCGATAACTATCGGGATGGCTATTCCCCCATTCTCCCATTTTCAAATTACCATATTTCCAAATTATCAAATCAACTATCTCATTTCCGCATTATTCCATTTCTCTTTTCTCTTTTTTCTTTACTCTTCACTTTTGGCTCTTGGCTCTTGCCTCTTGGCTCCCGATAACTATCGGGATGGCTATTCCCTCATTCTCCCATTTTCAAACTTCCACATTTTCAAATTAACTAATCCATTGCTACACTAACACATTGCTTCATTTCCACATTAATTATCCCATCTTCAAATTATCAAATCAACTCATTTTCAAATTAACCTCTCTTTTCTCTTTATTCTTTTCTCTTCGCTCCCGATAACTATCGGGATGGCTATTCCCTCATTTGCCCATTTTCAAACCACCACATTATCAAATTAATTAACCCATTGCTACATTAACACATTGTTACATTTCCACATTAATTAACCCATCTTCAAATTATCAAATCAACTCATTTTCAAATTAACTTCTCTTTTTTCTTTACTCTTTACTTTTGCCTCCCGATAACTATCGGGATGGCTCTTGGCCGCACCCATATAAAAAACAAAACCCCCATCAATTGCTTGATGGGGGTTTGTAATATATAATGGAAGTTTTTATTTCACTTCCTCGAAATCTACATCTTCCACGTTATCGGCTTCTTTGGCCTCTCCGTTGGACGCTGCTGCATCTCCTCCTGCAGGAGCACCTTGCTGTCCTTCCGCCTGGGCTTTGTACATTTCCTCAGAAGCTACTTTCCAAGCCTCATTGATCTTATCCAAAGCTGGAGTGATCAAAGCCAAATCTTTGGCTTCATGGGCCTTTTTAAGTTCTGCCAAGGCATCCTCAATAGGCTTCTTCTTTTCATCCGACAATTTCTCGCCAAATTCTTTCAATTGCTTTTCGGTCTGAAAGATCATTCCATCAGCCTCGTTCAATTTATCTACAGTTTCCTTAGCTACTTTATCCGCTTCTGCATTTGCTTCCGCTTCCGCTTTCATCTTTTTGATCTCTTCCTCTGTCAATCCTGAAGAAGCTTCAATTCTAATGTCCTGCGTTTTGTTGGTAGCCTTATCGGTCGCCGATACTTTTATAATACCGTTGGCATCAATATCAAAGGTAACTTCGATCTGTGGTGTTCCTCTTTGTGCAGGTGGAATACCATCCAAATGGAAACGTCCTATTGTCTTGTTATCTTTTGCCATTGGGCGTTCTCCCTGCAATACATGGATCTCAACAGAAGGCTGATTATCAGCTGCCGTGGAGAATACTTGCGATTTCTTTGTAGGGATAGTCGTGTTGGCCTCTATTAATTTGGTCATTACGCTACCCATAGTTTCAATACCTAGGGACAAAGGCGTAACATCCAATAAAAGAACGTCTTTTACATCTCCTGTCAATACCCCACCTTGTATAGCGGCACCTACTGCAACTACCTCATCAGGGTTAACACCTTTGGAAGGTTTCTTTCCAAAGAACTTCTCAACGGCATCCTGTACCGCAGGAATCCTTGTAGAACCACCAACCAAAATAATTTCGTCAATATCGCTCTTGCTTAATCCAGCTGCTTTTAAGGCAGTGGCACAAGGCTCAATGGTACGTTTTACCAAATCATCGATCAATTGCTCAAATTTAGCTTTGGTCAAAGTACGCACCAAATGCTTAGGTCCTGAAGCCGTAGCAGTAACGTATGGAAGGTTAATTTCGGTCTGCGCTGAAGACGACAACTCAATTTTTGCCTTTTCAGCGGCCTCTCTCAAACGTTGCAATGCCATAGCATCTTTACGTAAGTCTATGCCTTCCTCTTTGTTAAACTCATCGGCCAACCAGTCGATTATCTTTTGATCCACGTCATCACCACCCAAGTGGGTATCCCCATCGGTAGCCAATACTTCAAAAACACCGTCTCCCAATTCCAAGATGGAAACATCATGTGTTCCTCCACCAAAATCGAAAACCACTATTTTCTGATCCGTGTCCTTTTTGTCCATTCCGTAGGCCAAAGAGGCTGCGGTAGGCTCGTTTATAATTCTTTCTACGGTAAGTCCGGCAATTTCACCGGCCTCTTTTGTAGCCTGTCTTTGCGCATCGTTAAAATATGCAGGAACGGTAATTACCGCTCTAGTAACCGTTTGTCCCAAGTAATCCTCGGCAGTTTTCTTCATTTTCTGAAGAATCATGGCCGAAAGTTCCTGTGGAGAATACAAACGTCCATCTATATCTACTCTAGGAGTATCGTTATCTCCTTTAACTACATTATAAGGTACCCTTTCCGCTTCCTTCTTGGATTCGGAGTATTTATTTCCCATAAAACGTTTTATGGAATAAATGGTTTTGGTGGGATTCGTAACTGCCTGTCTTTTGGCAGGATCTCCAACCTTAATTTCGCCACCCTCTA
This sequence comes from Arenibacter sp. F26102, assembly GCF_023015865.1. Taxonomy (GTDB): domain Bacteria; phylum Bacteroidota; class Bacteroidia; order Flavobacteriales; family Flavobacteriaceae; genus Arenibacter. The sequence continues at coordinate 13,569 of NZ_JALKBC010000030.1, forward strand.
CAAAAGCGATGACAGATGGAGTAGTTCTCTTACCTTCTGCGTTTGGGATAACAACTGGCTCGTTACCCTCCATAACGGAAACACAAGAGTTTGTTGTTCCTAAATCTATTCCAATAATTTTACTCATGTTTATATATTTACTGTTTTGAAAATTCTTTTTAGCACTCGCGTCTATTAAGTCAATGATTGTGCCATGACAAAAAATATGACAAGCTGTCAGAACCAACCCTCAAATTGACCAAATATTGCAGGTTTATATGCTTTTTTGGGCATTCCCCCTTGGCCAAAAATATGCCAAGGGGTCGTGCTTTCCATTGCTAGTCCCAAGAGGGGCCCTCCTAAGGCCCCCTCTTGGGAGCTATCCATTGCAATCACTAATGCGGGAAATTCAGTGAACAGTAGTCAGTCGTCAGTGGGCAGTTTTCAGTAAGCAGTGGTTCGTCCGTCACTTCGAGTGATTTTATGTAGCGCAGCGTAATAAAATTGTATCGAGAAGACATCGCAGTATTCAGTAAGCAGTGGTCAGTGGTCAGAGCTCTTTAGTCAAAAGCCACTATTGTCCGGTCGAGCGCAGTCGAGACCTCATTGTTTATTGTGAACAGTTTTCAGTAGACAGTCTATAGGCAAAAGCCATTAGCCATCCCGATAGTTATCGGGAGCCAATAGTAAATCGTAAGTGAACAGTAAACAGTTGACAGCAATCAGCGGTTGAAACAGTGTTCAATAAACAATGTTAACGTCGAATGTTCAAAAGTTGAAAGTCCTCACGGAGATTGAGGTTAGGAAGAATCTAGAGCCTAGACTAAAGTCTTGTGTTGAAAATTGTTTAACTAGAGGCTCCTTCCCTTAGCTGGGCCTGTCCCTCTTTTTAGCGGGGGGACAAGGTGGCTTCAACGTAGGAGAAGACGGAAGGGGTGGCCTGGGTGACAATTTGCTTCTTGCAGTGAACAGTCTCCAGTAGTCAGTGAACAGTTGGCAGTATTCAATCTATAGGCAAAAGCCACTATTGTCCGGTCGAGCGCAGTCGAGACCTCATTGTTAATTGTGAACAGTTTTCAGTAATCAGTCTATAGGCAAAAGCCATTAGCCATCCCGATAGTTATCGGGAGCCAATAGTAAATCGTAAGTGAACAGTAAACAGTTTACAGTAATCAGCGGTTGAAACAGTGTTCAATAAACAATGTTAATGTCGAATGTTCAAAAGTTGAAAGTTGAAAGTCCTCACGGAGATTGAGGTTAGGAAGAATCTCGAGTCTAGATGTTAGAGCCTAGACTAAAGTCTTGTGTTGAAAGTCGTCACTTCGAGTGATTTTATGAAGCTCAGCGTAATAAAATTGTATCGAGAAGTGAACGGCGTGCAAAAACCGGTTCTCGATACAAAATGCCTATCGGCATTTCACTACCATTGACGTCTATCACAGAAAGCTGTTAATCAACACTTTGCATTTTCAATGGAATTGTCTCCAACCCTAGTTCTTGTGCCATTCTGGTTACTGCCCTTTGTTTGTTCAGGAGCATTTTCTCTTGGTA
>NZ_JALKBC010000031.1 GCF_023015865.1 Arenibacter sp. F26102
CAAATTTTTGAAAATCATGCTCGAACACAGGTAAATAACACTATTCCGACTACGATTATTTTGCAATTCGGTAGATTACAATCTAATTTACGTCATTATTACCGCTTGAAAAATAAAATTTCTTGGGTCTCGAACTGACGCTAGTACTTTTCCCCGTCAATGCCAACTTTCAACTGATTACTGTCCACTGAAAATTGCTCACTCCCTACCAACTTCGATTTCGACTCCGCCTGCCTCGGCAGGCAGGCTCAATCTCCGTTCTCGTCATTCGGCGGCTGAGCCTGCCCGTTCCGTTCAGGCGGGCGTAGCCGAAGCCACCTGTCACTGTTCACTGATTACTGTTTACTGTTTACTGTTTCCTGCCAACTGTTCACCGTTCACTGCTCACCGTTAATTGTTTATTGTTTATTGCTAATTGACAATTGCCATTCACTCCATCCCATTATTCTTCCTATATGCAAGACTTTTCTGTTTTATAAAATCCCAAATAGCGAATAGATCCTGGCTACTTACAATAGCGTTAAAATTGGCATCGACTTCACAGTAATACAAGAAATCGTCTATTTTTTCCATCGGAATTTTGAGTTGCAAAACAAACAGGCTGTCGGCAAATTCTGTGCGCAACTGCTGTGAGTTATTGTATTTAATATCCCTTGCTACCCGTTTCTTCAACATTTTGGTGCGACCGGAAATGGCATTGATCAAAGGATCAATACTATTTAATGGATTGGCAGTGGCCGCATATAAACTACGTTCAGCTTGGGTGCTAATCTTAACATACGCATTGGGCAGTCCTAAGCTAGAGGCGGAAATAACAGGCTCTACATCCATATTTCGCATGTCCCTACCCAGTTCTCCGGTTAGATTATAGGGCATTACTATTACTTCATCCAAAGCAATATTGGATTCCTCCAACGGAATGGATAAAAACTTACTATCAAGGATGCTGGCATTAACCACAATTTCCTTGCGTTTATATTGTACTGCAGAAAAAACAAGGGTATCGTTTAGGCGGACCGCAATGGAGAAAAATCCGTTAATATCGGTAATCGCGGCTTTTTTTGTAGTGGTATTTAATACGTGTGTCGCCGCTACATCCCCATCTTCACTATAGACCTTTCCCTCCAAGGTTTTGGAAAAATCCTGTGCCATTAAACCTTGGGCAAATACACCAAACAAGATCAAAACCAAATATATTGGGATACTACGCACTACGTTCTATATTATTGAAGATTATTGTTCAACCCAGGTCGCTATTGAACTTATTTTGGACGTTGAACACTAGGTTTTAGATATTGGACGCCAGCTTTTAGATGTTGGATTCTTGACATTAAATTTTAGATACTAGACTTTGATCATTCAACTTTCAATTGCCCACTCCCTACCAACTTCGATTTCGATAGGCAATCCCTCTTCATAATTCACTAGGCAAAATTAAGGTCTCGACTGCGCTCGACCGGACAAATAAGTATTGAACCTTGAACTTTCAACCGAATACTGCCAACTGTTTACTGTTTACTGATTACTGACGACTACTCATTGTTCATTGTCCACCAAGAGTTCTCGACTGCGCTCGAACCGACAAAACAGTCACTTCGACATGAGCCCTTTTAATAGGGCGATTGAGAAGTCGCACATATTTGGTCCTAGCCATTTGTATGATTTCTCACTATCGTTCGAAATGACTGCTAACCAATATTTCAACCCACTTCGATTTAGACTCCGCCTACCTGGCGGTAGCCTCAATCTCCGTTCTCTGCATCCGGTGGCTGAGCCTGCCCGTTCCGTTCAGGCGGCCGTAGCCGAAGCCACTGCCCACTATTCACTGCCATTAAGAGTTCTCGATACAAAATGCCTGCCGGCATTTCACTCGAACTGACGCACGACCGGACAAATAAGTATTGAACCTTGAACTTTGAACATTCAACTTTCAACCGAATACTGTCAACTGTTCACTGTTCACTGTTTACTGTTCACTGACAACCGACCCCTGCTCACTATTTCCCCTCTTCCAATAGTTCCAAATAGGACTTGCTATGGGTAACCAAAAAATCGATCAACTGAAATTCATTACGCTTTTGCAACAAAGACCTTTCTGGTAATTGGGTATCACAGTACAATAAAAAATCGTCTATTTTATCCTGTGGCAGTTTAAGATCCAGTACAAAAAACTCATCATCATATACCTGCCTTAGCACCTCACTCACCTTTAAGGGTTCGCGCTCTACCTCGGTATCATCCCCTTTGGCCGCCAACATAAGGGCTTTAAAAATATTCACAAAATTAAGTCCGTCCTTCATACCCTTGTCGGCATTGGAAATGGCAATATTTTCCACCTCCGTTAAACGGTCGGTTTCATAATCATATTCGCGTGCCAGGAATTCCTTGTTTTGGGCTTGAAGAAATTTCTCCTGATTTTCCGGCGTTACCACCACCTCGTCCAGTTCGGTCACCTTTTCGGTCACCTCTACCACCAATCTGTTCTTGTTCAGGATTTCTTGGGTAATCTTAACCAGCATCAATTGATAGTTTATGGCCGTAAACACCAGTTCGTCACCTTCCTTTACCAGAATTCCAAATTCCCCATTATCATTTGTAATCGTGGCCCTTTCAGTGGTAACATTAATAACATTCTCATTGGGAACGTTTACATTTCTATAAAGCACTTGTCCTCTTAAATATTGTCTGTCATCATCCTGAGCATACGAAAATGTTACACATAAAAGGAAAAGAAATAGGAGAATTCTATTTTGCATTTTTTTATTTAAAATTAGATAAATTAAGCATCAAATATCCTATTTTTCTTAAAGAAATAAACTAATAACCCCTTTTTATCCAATTACGGCATAAAGAAAATGTAAGTTAAGATCATAAAAAAGGCATAGACCTTTAAACTTTTGTTAATTTGTATTCCGCCTTTCTCTTAACATGGGTTGGGTTATGGAATCTGAGACCACGCCAAAAATCGTGCTTAGTTCTACCATCGTATTTCAAGGCGCAAAAAGCTTTTGAAATTCGGTCAGAAGATCATAATCCCGGTCCCAGGAACCGGATACAACATTGGACCACGCCAAAAGGCGTGGTTAGTTCGACCATCGTATTTCAAGGCGCAAAAAGCTTTTGAAATCCGGTCAGAACATCATACCACCGGCCCAAGGAACCGGATACAACATTGGACCACGCCAAAAGGCGTGGTTAGTTCGACCATCGTATTTCAATGCGCAAAAAGCTTTTGAAATCCGGTCAGAACATCATACCACCGGCCCAAGGAACCGGATACAACATTGGACCACGCCAAAAGGCGTGGTTAGTTCGACCATCGTATTTCAAGGCGCAAAAAGCTTTTGAAATCCGGTCAGAAGATTATACCACCGGTCCCAGGAACCGGATACAACATTGGACCACGCCAAAAGGCGTGGTTAGTTCGACCATCGTATTTCAAGGCGCAAAAAGCTTTTGAAATACGGTCAGAAGATCGTACCACCGGCCCAAGGAACCGGATACAACATTGGACCACGCCAAAAGGCGTGGTTAGTTCGACCATCGTATTTCAAGGCGCAAAAAGCTTTTGAAATCCGGGTCTCACTAAAATTTAAAAAGATGCAAAAAATACTTTTGGCCAGCACCTCTACCCTATTCGGACAGGCCTATTTGGAATATTTATTGGAAGAACTGCAATCTTTTTTTGCAGGTAAATCTACCATCACATTTATCCCATATGCCCGTCCCAGTGGCATTTCGCATGATGCCTACACCCAGTTGGTCCAAACGGCCTTTTCCAAAATAAACAAAACGGTGGTAGGTCTCCATAGCTTTAAGGACCCCTTGGAGGGTATGGACAGAGCAGAAGCTATTTTTACCGGTGGTGGCAATACCTTTCTACTCGTACAGCAATTGCATCAGCTTGGCCTTATGAACCTTTTGAGGAAAAAAATAAATGATGGCACCCCGTATATGGGGACTAGTGCGGGGAGCAATATAGCCGGCCCCAGTATGAAGACCACCAATGATATGCCCATAGTATATCCTCCCAGTTTTGATACCTTGGGCGTGGTAAATTTTAACCTTAATCCCCACTATTTAGACCCGGATGCCAAAAGCCAACATAAAGGGGAAACCAGGGAGACTAGAATCCGAGAATTTCATATCTTTAATAGCACCCCGGTCATTGGACTACGGGAGGGCAACTACATAATGGTAGAAGGAAACCACAAGACCCTAAAGGGCAAGGGTACGGCACGTATTTTTGAGGCGGGGAAAAAGCCTTACGAAAGTGGAAATATTCCATTTTAACGGTAAACGAATTCAGTTCAACTAGTACTAAGGTATTTTACCCGATAAAGCCGGCTTAATATTGCTATAATATTACTTTTATGAGTCAAGTTCATACAACAGTGTTTACTATTTTGGCCGAAAGAATGTGTATGGGTTCCAGAGCTTTATGGTGATATTGTAGCAATGCGACTTCAGATGGGCTGCCTACCAGCTAGGGGAACTAAATGGTGTTGCCATATTATCGTCAGTCCCAAAAAAAGTCCGAAACACATTTCAGAATCCATCGGCCTGGGAAACATTGGCGATTTACTAGACGCCATTGACTCTTGGAAAATGACCAACTAAACAACATTTAAGTTAAGATAGTAGGAGAGAAACTAAAAAAATTAAAAATGAAAAACATATACTTCTTATTATGCCTGCTAATGGGAATGATGGCGCAGGCCCAAATAAAGATCGGGGATAACCCACAGAACATAGACCCCAGTTCGGTTTTGGAATTGGAAAGCAGCTCTAGGGTATTGGTGATTACCCGAGTGAACACTGCACAAATGAATACCATTACACCCTCCGCAGGGGCTTTGGTGTACAATACGGACATACAATGTATCCATTATTATACAGGTACGGAATGGAAGGACATCTGTGATGCCGTGGCGGGTTCCATTACCTTTACTTCGGTTGATGGTACGGTGGTAATTACGCCTAACGGAGGTAACAATTATGACGTAAAGGTTGGCCAGATAACGGGGATGAATATTGTTAACGAAACCGTTTTTGGTGCCGATATTGCAACGGCCACCATTGGGGAACGGCAATTGGCCCCCAACTCTGTAGGTTCCTCTGAACTTCAGGACAATACCGTAGGAAAGGATGAAATACAGGAGGCTGCCGTGGGCACCTTGGAAATTATAGACGGCACAATTCAGCCGAGCGACATGCAGCCTGGTGCAATTGACCAATTATTGACCACCGATGCGGCAGGCAATGTGGTATGGCTCAACAAAAACGATCTGGGTGCCACTCAGGCGGACCAGACCACTATAACCGGAGCAGGTACTGCTGCGAATCCCATTAAGGTGGCCGATACAGTGATTGGAGATATTTTGGCGAATGCCAATAACATTAGCCAAAACAGTGCGGATATTGCGGCCAATACCTCTTCAATTAATAATCATATCGCTGCAGATGGGGATTTGAGCAGTACAAATGAAATTTTAACGTCCGCGGTAATCCAAGGCAATGAATTGGTCATAACCGAATCTAACAATGAAACCAGGGTAGATTTGGGAGCTTTTAACAATACCGGTTCTGATAATCAAAACTTAACACTTTCAGGTAATAATTTGAGTATAACTAATGCTAATACAGTGAATTTAGCCGGATTTTTAGATAATACTGATAATCAGAATTTGACTAGTGCAACTCTCAGTCCAACCAATATATTACAGATTAATATTGAAGATGGCAATCCAGCCACAGTGGACCTTAGCTCTCTGAGCGGAACCGGGACTGATAATCAAAATTTAACTGGCGCAACCCTTCTAACTGGCAATATACTCCAAATTGATATAGAAGACGGAACCTCTGCAACAGTAGATCTAAGTTCCCTTAGTGGAACGGGGACAGATAACCAGCAACTAACAATTACTGGTGGCAATATACTAACTCTAGAGAACGGTGGAACCGTAGATTTAAATCCATTTTTGGATAATGTTGATACCGATGACCAAACATTAAGTCTTTCAGGTAATGAGATTACTATTTCAGAAGGTAATACAATTGATTTAAGCCCTATATTGGCTGCCGGTGGAAGTGATGACCAACAATTAACCTTGGCCGGCAACTCATTAACACTGGAAGATGGTGGAGCTGCAATAAGTCTGATACCCTATTTGGATAACACCGATGAACAAACAATATCTGATTTTACATTTGATGATACCACTAATATTCTAACACTTACTATTACAGGGGGTAATACGGACACAGCCGATTTATCGGCTCTTGCTGGAGGAGGATCAACAGTAGCGGCTGACAATATAACAATTACAGGTGTGGGAACCGCAAGCGATCCAATTAAGATTGAACCCTCTACTGTTTTGGGTCAATTTCTTAGAACGGAACCTGTTACGGGCAACGTTATTTGGGATAATTTACCATCTGGTGTTGGAAATGCTGTAGTCGCAGATGAGCTAACCATTACTGGCGATGGAGAATCTACGCCATTACAAGTCATAACTGGTGGCATTACGACTACGCAAATTTTTGATGGGACTATTGCTGATATAGATATTGCGGACCAAGCAATAACTCTACCTAAACTGGTAAACGGTACCGCAGCGGGACAACTGATGCAATGGAACGGGACCGACTGGGTACTTGTTGCAGATACCGCCTTGACTCTTACTGAAACAGATGGTATTATAGGTAACGAAATCACGGACGTTACTAATGGAACACTGGCTAGATCAGGAACTGGAACAGGTGCCGACCCCTACACTCTAGGAGTCGCAGACCTTGGTGTTGGTGCAGCTCAGCTGGCCAATGATGCAGTGACATTACCCAAAATGGCACCGGGTACCACAGCGGGACAACTGATGCAATGGAACGGAACCGACTGGGTACTTGTAGCAGATACCGCCTTGACTCTTACTGAAACGGATGGCATTATTGGAAACGAAATCACGGACGTTACTAATGGAACATTGGCTAGATCGGGAACTGGAACAGGTGCCGACCCCTACACTCTCGGTGTCGCCGATCTTGGGGTGGGTACGGCACAACTTACTGACAATGCTGTTACTACAATAAAAATAACGGACGACAACGTTACCTTGGCAAAATTGGCGAACGGAACAGCCGCAGGACAACTGATGCAATGGAACGGGACCGACTGGGTACTTATTGCAGATACCGCCTTGACTCTTACTGAAACAGATGGTATTATAGGTAACGAAGTAACAAACGTAACCAATGGAACCCTAATAAGATCTGGAACTGGAACGGGCGCAGATCCCTACACTTTGGGAATCGCCGATCTTGGTGTAGGTACGGCACAACTTGCTAACAATGCCGTTACTGCAATAAAAATAACGGACGACAACGTTACCTTGGCAAAATTGGCCAACGGAACAGCGGCAGGACAACTGATGCAATGGAACGGGACCGACTGGGTACTTGTAGCAGATACCGCCTTGACTCTTACTGAAACAGATGGTATTATAGGTAACGAAGTCACAAACGTAACCAATGGAACCCTGGTAAGATCAGGAACTGGAACGGGTGCAGATCCCTACACTTTGGGTGTCGCAGACCTTGGTGTTGGTGCAGCTCAGCTGGCCAACGATGCAGTGACATTGCCAAAAATGGCACCGGGTACCGCAGCGGGACAATTGCTGCAATGGGACGGGACCGACTGGGTCTACATTACAGAAGCCGATATTTCAGCCACTGCGGTCGAGGTCGATGGGATAATAGGCAACGAAGTCACAAACGTAACCAATGGAACCCTGGTAAGATCGGGAACTGGAACGGGTGCAGATCCCTACACTTTGGGTGTCGCAGACCTTGGTGTCGGTGCAGCTCAGCTGGCCAACGATGCAGTGACATTGCCAAAAATGGCACCGGGTACCGCAGCGGGACAATTGCTGCAATGGGACGGAACCGACTGGGTCTACATTACAGAAGCCGATATTTCAGCCACTGCGGTCGAGGTCGACGGTATTATAGGAAATGAGGTAACAGATGTAACCAATGCAACTTTAGAGCGCTCGGGAGCAGGTACCAATGCCGACCCCTACACTTTGGGAATCGCAAACCTTGGTGTCGGTGCGGCACAAATTGCAAACGATGCCGTAACTCTGCCCAAAATGGCAAACGGTTCAGCAGCCGGGCAATTGCTGCAATGGGACGGGACCGACTGGGTATACATTACAGAAGCCGATATTTCAGCCACTGCGGTCGAGGTCGACGGTATTATAGGAAATGAGGTAACAGATGTAACCAATGCAACTTTAGCACGCTCGGGAGCAGGCACCAATGCCGACCCCTACACTTTGGGAATCGCAAACCTTGGTGTCGGTGCAGCACAAATTGCAAACGATGCCGTAACTCTGCCCAAAATGGCAAACGGTTCAGCAGCCGGGCAATTGCTGCAATGGGACGGGACCGACTGGGTATACATTACAGAAGCTGATATTTCAGCCACTGCGGTAGAGGTCGACGGTATTATAGGAAATGAGGTAACAGATGTAACCAATGCAACTTTAGCACGCTCGGGAGCAGGTACCAATGCCGACCCCTACACTTTGGGAATCGCAAACCTCGGTGTCGGTGCGGCACAACTTGCAGACGATGCAGTCACTCTGCCCAAAATGGCGAACGGTTCAGCAGCGGGACAATTGCTGCAATGGGACGGATCCGACTGGGTCTACATTACAGAAGCCGATATTTCAGCCACTGCGGTCGAGGTCGACGGTGTCATCGGGAACGAGGTGACAAATGCCTCCAACGGTACTTTACTCCGTTCTGGTTCCGGTACAAATGTAGACCCATACACTTTGGGGATCGCAAACCTCGGTGTCGGTGCAGCACAAATTGCAAACGATGCCGTAACTCTTCCCAAAATGGCGAACGGTACAGCAGCCGGGCAATTGCTTCAATGGGACGGATCCGACTGGGTATACATTACAGAAGCTGATATTTCAGCCACTGCGGTCGAGGTCGACGGTATTATAGGAAATGAGGTAACAGATGTAACCAATGCAACTTTAGTACGCTCGGGAGCAGGTACCAATGCCGACCCCTACACTTTGGGAATCGCAAACCTTGGTGTCGGTGCAGCACAAATTGCAAACGATGCCGTAACTCTGCCCAAAATGGCAAACGGTTCAGCAGCTGGGCAATTGCTGCAATGGGACGGGACCGACTGGGTATACATTACAGAAGCTGATATTTCAGCCACTGCGGTCGAGGTCGACGGTGTCATCGGGAACGAGGTGACAAATGCCTCCAACGGTACTTTACTCCGTTCTGGTTCCGGTACAAATGTCGACCCATACACTTTGGGGATCGCAAACCTCGGTGTCGGTGCGGCACAACTTGCAGACGATGCCGTAACCACTATCAAAATTGTCGATGAGAATGTAACTGTGGAAAAAATAAACCCATCCACCACCAATGGACAGGTACTAACTACAGTCTCAGGAAACGTTCAATGGGCAACACCTGCATCCTCTTCAATTCCTGCTGGAACTTCAGGTGCTATCTTTTTTTCTGATGGCAGTGGTGGCCTAAGTGATAACCCCACTAATTTATTTTGGGATGACTCATTTGGTGGTGGTGGAGCATTAGGGATTGGAACAAATAATCCTTCAAATAAGCTTCATGTAACCGGAGCTGTAAGAGCGGAAGGTGGATTCAGAAGTACTTTCGGAACTTTGCCGTCAAGCGTTGCATACAGTTTCGATAGCGATTCGGACACAGGAATGTATAGAGCTGCAGCCAATCAACTTGGCTTTGTAACAAATGGTGCAGAGGCCCTACGAGTTGATGCAAGTGGTAATGTTGGTATTGGAGTTACAAACCCAATACGAAATCTTCATGTTGGCGGAGAATCACAATTTGACGGAGATGTATATGTCAGTGGATTGGGGTTGGTACATGATGTTCCAGATTACGTCTTCCAAAAATACTTTTTAGGGAATTCCAGTTTAAAAGAAAGTTATGATTTCCAGACCTTGGCCCAAATTGAGGCTTTTGTTATAAAGCACCATCACTTACCTGGGATAAAGTCAGCAGAGGAAGTTAAACAAAATGGCTTTTGGAATTTAAGTGAGTCCAACCTGCAAAACCTCGAAAAAATAGAGGAATTGTTCCTACATACCATAGAACAGGAAAAGAAGATAGATCAGCTTAAAACTGAAAACGAATCCCTGTCCGCAGAACTGCAGTCGCTCCGTAAGGACATGGATGAAATAAAGGCATTATTACAAAAACAGTAGCAAGAACTAGATTTAAAACATAGTTCCAAGAACATGAAAAGTATCATCTACATACTCGCACTTTTGCTAGGCCTAGGGCTACATGCCCAAACTGCCCTGTACAATAGTGGCAACATCAGGATCCACAATGAGGGGCAGATAGGGTTTCATACCGATCTGATCAACAACGCGGCCTTTGACCAAAACTTGGGTCTGGCAGGCTTCTATGGCAGCAGCATGATCAGTGTTTCGGGGGCCTTTATGCCGGTGTTCTTCGATACAGAGATTGCCAATGACCAAGGTGTGATGCTCAATACCGGTATGAGTGTTAGTTCCAATACCAATTTTGTAGCGGGCAACTTTATGACCCCAAGGGCACAACAGGATGTTTATTTTAATTTTCTACAAGATGCCTTTTATGTGGGGGAAGGCGATCTTTCCAAAGTAGACGGCTATGTGTCCGTAAATAACGAACGGAATTTTGTTTTTCCGGTGGGCGACGCCCAACAATTACGATCCTTGACCCTCAATAGTGCCGGCACCAACACCTTTGCCAAATGTGCCTATTATTTGGAAAATGCCACCAACCCGGCCACCTTTCCCGAGAGTTTTGACCCTACCAAAAAACCACGGACCATGGGCGATATTAGTCAGGTTGAATTTTGGCATTTGGAGGGCAGTGTATCTTCTTCGATCCAGATCAGTTGGAACGCGCGCAGCAATATGGCCGCCCTTACCGAGGATGTGGCCAAGATCATCCCCGTAGGTTGGAGCATTGGTGGCAGATCATGGGTAAATTTGGGTGCGGCCTCCGTGGTGGGCGACCTAACACAGGGGTTTTTAATTTCGGATAATTTTGTGCCGGACAATTACGCGGTCATCACTTTTGCCTCCGAAGCCACGGCCAAAGAATTGCTTACGCTGGACAATTACCTGGTAACGCCCAATGGCGATGGGGTAAACGATGCCCTATATATAGAGGAATTGGAGCTATCCGATGACGATATCATCACCATTTATAACCGCAACGGCCAAAAAGTATACCAGGAAAGCAATTACACCAACGGCTTTACGGGCTACTCCAACCTAAACAATATCGTCATAAACCGCGCAGCGGGTCTTCCCAATGGGGTCTATTTTTATATTATTGAAATGAAAGACCTTAAACTTAATTATCAGGGATACTTGTACTTGGAGCACTAAACAGGTTCAAAGTTCAAGGTTTAAAGTCTTGTTTCTTGTTTCTAGTTTCTAGTTTCTGGTTTCTGGTTTCTAGTTTCTTGTGTCTAGTTTCTAACAACTATTAATTTAAAACTGCCAATTCAATTGCGGAGTTAAAATCAAAATAGCACCCAATTATATACCTCTTCAATACCACCTCTGAACGGAAGCATAATCCAAAACTCTTAAAACGTTAAATCCATAATTTGGCAACTTAATGGCCTTAAAAAATGAAGCCTTTTTTTAAGCGTCACATAAAAACAATCGCTCTTAAAACCCTTAAAGTTCCAAACCCGGAAGAAAGGGAAACATCGGTAACCACACGTGTTTTGTAGGCCTATTCTTTCATTTTACAGCTCGATTAACTGCGGATTCTATAGCCCAAATTTTCAATATTGCGGGTACACAACAGGTTTTATCTCGTTCACAACATTTATTGAGGATCTGATACTTAGTCATCTAAATTTGGGGTTATATAGGTCGTTACGCCCAAATTTTGCCTTAAATGGATTTTAAAAAATTACTAGTTCTCCTGTTTTTGATCGGTTGCGGTTACGCAACTGCCCAGGTTAAAATCGGAGAAAATCCCAATAGCATAAATGCTGCTTCCATAGTTGAATTGGAAAGTACTACAAAGGCATTTGTTCTTACAAGAGTTACCAATTCTCAAATGCAAAGTATTAAGCCTCTCCGTGGGGCAATGGTGTTTAACACCGATTCACAATGCGTTTTCTTTTACAACGGAATCCAATGGAATAACCTTTGTACAGGTGGGTCAACTGCAACTGGGGGCGTTGGCATACAATCTACAGTCAATAATGGCAATGGGACCATTACTTTCAATTATACAGACGGAACAAAATTTACCACTACAAATCTAACAGGTCCTCAAGGGCCTGCAGGTATTTCTGGTAAGGACGGAATTGATGGTGCTACTGGGGCGACCGGAGCCGAAGGCGACCAGGGCGTCAAGGGTGATACAGGTGCTACTGGCGCCGATGGTAAGGACGGAATTGATGGAAACGACGGTGCCACAGGTGCAATCGGAGCAACGGGTGCTGACGGAAAAGACGGAATAGATGGAAATGATGGGGCTACAGGCGCAACGGGAGCAACTGGGGCTGACGGAAAAGATGGAAATGACGGTGCTAAAGGTGATACTGGCGCACAAGGAATACAAGGTATAACCGGAGCAACTGGTGCCACAGGTGAAACTGGAGCAACCGGGGCCGACGGAAAAGACGGAATAGATGGTGCCAAAGGTGATACTGGTGCCGCAGGAACAGACGGAATTGATGGAGCCAAAGGTGATACAGGAGCCGCAGGAATTGACGGAAATGACGGTGCCAAGGGTGATACTGGTGCAACTGGCGCGGATGGCAAAGATGGAATAGATGGTGCCAAAGGAGACACTGGAGCGACAGGTTCTACAGGAGCAACTGGGGCTGATGGAAAAGATGGTATTGATGGTGCCAAAGGAGACACTGGAGTGACAGGCGCCGACGGGAAAGACGGAATAGATGGTAATGACGGAGCTAAGGGTGATACCGGAGCAACTGGTGCCGATGGCAAAGACGGAAGTGATGGAATCGACGGTGCTAAGGGTGATACCGGGGCAACGGGTGCAGACGGAAAAGATGGTATAGACGGAGCCAAGGGTGATACTGGAGCGACAGGCGCCGACGGGAAAGACGGAATTGATGGAAATGACGGCGCTACAGGTGCTACGGGAGCAACTGGTGCAGACGGAAAAGACGGAATCGACGGTGCCAAGGGTGATACTGGAGCAACTGGCGCGGATGGCAAAGATGGAATAGATGGAATAGATGGAAATGACGGCGCTACAGGTGCGACCGGAGCCAAAGGCGACCAGGGCGTCAAAGGTGATACCGGAGCACAAGGACCAATAGGTCTAAGTATAACCGGTGCTCAAGGACCTACAGGTGCCAATGGAGAAAAAGGAGAAAAAGGAGACAGAGGAGATACCGGAGCCACTGGGGCAACCGGAGCTCAAGGACCAATAGGTATAAGTATAACCGGAGCCAAAGGTGACAAGGGAGATACTGGAGTCGCGGGAACTGACGGAATAGATGGTGCCAAAGGAGACACTGGAGCGACAGGCGCTGACGGTAAAGATGGTATAGATGGAAATGATGGGGCCACAGGTGCAACCGGAGCCAAAGGAGATACAGGAGCAACAGGTGCTGACGGAAAAGATGGAATAGACGGAAATGATGGGGCTACAGGCGCAACGGGAGCAACTGGGGCTGATGGAAAAGATGGTATAGACGGAATTGATGGTGCTAAGGGTGATACTGGGGCCAAAGGAGACACTGGTGCAACAGGTGCCGACGGTAAAGATGGAATTGATGGAAATCATGGCGCAAAAGGTGACACTGGAGCAACCGGAGCTGACGGAGCCAAAGGCGATACTGGTGCGACCGGAGCACAAGGACCAATAGGTCTAAGTATAACCGGTGCTCAAGGACCTACAGGTGCCAATGGAGAAAAAGGTGATAAAGGAGACAAAGGCGACAAAGGAGATACTGGGGCAACTGGAGCCACAGGGGCTCAAGGACCAATAGGTATAAGTATAACCGGACCCAAAGGTGACAAGGGAGATACTGGAGTCGCGGGAACTGACGGAATTGATGGCGCGAAAGGAGATACCGGAGCGACAGGCGCCGACGGGAAAGATGGAATTGACGGAATTGACGGTGCCAAGGGTGATACCGGAGCAACGGGTGCCGACGGAAAAGATGGTAAAGACGGAATTGATGGTGCTAAGGGTGATACTGGAGCAACTGGGGCTGACGGAAAAGATGGTATAGACGGAGCCAAGGGTGATACTGGAGCGACAGGCGCCGACGGGAAGGACGGAATTGATGGAAATGACGGCGCTACAGGTGCTACGGGAGCAACTGGTGCAGACGGAAAAGACGGAATCGACGGTGCCAAGGGTGATACTGGAGCAACTGGCGCGGATGGCAAAGATGGAATAGATGGAAATGACGGCGCTACAGGTGCAACCGGAGCAACTGGTGCAACGGGTGCCACTGGCGCGGATGGAATAGACGGAATTGATGGTGCGAAAGGTGATACTGGCGCACAAGGAATACAAGGTATAACCGGAGCAACTGGTGCCACAGGTGAAACTGGAGCAACCGGGGCCGACGGAAAAGACGGAATAGATGGTGCCAAAGGTGATACAGGAGCCGCAGGAATTGACGGAAATGACGGTGCCAAGGGTGATACTGGTGCAACTGGCGCGGATGGCAAAGACGGAAATGATGGAAACGACGGTGCCACAGGTGCTACCGGAGCAACTGGTGCTGACGGAAAAGATGGAATTGATGGTAATGACGGCGCTACAGGTGCTACGGGAGCTACTGGGGCTGATGGGAATGACGGAATTGATGGTGCTAAGGGTGATACTGGGGCCAAAGGAGACACTGGTGCAACAGGTGCCGACGGTAAAGATGGAATTGATGGAAATGATGGCGCCACAGGTGCAACCGGAGCAGCGGGTGCCGATGGTAAAGACGGAATTGATGGAAACGACGGTGCCACAGGTGCTACAGGAGCAACTGGAGCTGATGGAAAAGATGGTATAGACGGAATTGATGGTGCTAAGGGTGATACTGGGGCCAAAGGAGACACTGGTGCAACAGGTGCCGACGGTAAAGATGGAATTGATGGTGCCAAAGGAGACACTGGAGCAACCGGAGCTGACGGAGCCAAAGGCGATACTGGTGCGACCGGAGCACAAGGACCAATAGGTCTAAGTATAACCGGTGCTCAAGGACCTACAGGTGCCAATGGAGAAAAAGGT
>NZ_JALKBC010000032.1 GCF_023015865.1 Arenibacter sp. F26102
CCCACATAAGTCCCTGGGCAATAAATCGCCCAAAGAATATATGCCCAGATTTGATGAAGAATTTAAATTCTTCATCAAATCTGACCTAAACAACAATTATTTATCGAATTTAGAGGTGTCCTAAAAAGGGGAAGCCTACAGTATCACCAGGGAAAGTAAAATCAATTGCACGGTTATAATCAAAAAAAGGGACTTTGTATGGTACCACTATTTGAATCGTTGCCTATTTTGGATACGTGATATTCTTTATCTGATATAGTTGTAGTTATACAAATAATCAACACCAAAGGTTTAATCTTATTCCTCATCCCTTTACCTTTACTTTTAAACATTATCCTTTTGTATAAAATGTAGTTGTTGTAGTGTGACACTCAACGTTTTGTGCATGAGCAGTAGCGGATTTTAAGCGACTGCTTTTCGGATTCCATTATACTTTTATTTACTGAAAGCCGGTTTGACTTAGCACTCAAAACGCAAATGCTTTTCATAGGACACATTGTTGTGTTTAATTATTTTTTGATTTCATTTTTAATATCCCCTAATTTCAATTCTTTATGGTAGGCTTCAATTCTCGAATGTGCAGTTCCGTCAACTAATAAGATAATTATCAGCATAGCAATTGTTGTAATGCTAATTGCTCTCCAAGTTGGTGTATTAATGAATAGAATTAGTAATGCTACTATGATAATTAGAATAGGTATTACTTTGAATACAACTGTGTATTCCTTTAAGGTGGTTTCTGAACGTTCAATTTCTGACTGAAAAAAGGCAGATGCATCAGTGTTAAATGCTTTTTCAAATTGGGTAATCCTTGATTTATTAGTGTAAAATAAACCAAGTCCTATGGTCATAAGTAACAAACCAGCTACCAAAGTCGGAATGATATAGGCCTTTGCTAAATCCGTTTTTCCCAACTGCCAAAATCCAATACTTGCGATTAAAAATAAAATTGCAAAGAAAATGAAGAAACGTGTTGAGAAGACTTCGGCTTTTGCCCATTCTGTGGCTAATTTTAATAGTTCCATTTTAGTTTAATTTATATTTTTCTCTGAACTCGGTTGGACTAATACCTGCTTTCTTTTTAAATAATCTCGAAAAATAGGGTGGGTATTCAAACCCTAATTCGTAAGCCACTTCTGAAATACTTTTATTGGGTTGTAATAAAATATTTTTTGCTTCATCTATTAAATGCAATTGTAAATGTTCGGTTGTCGTTTTACCAGTTTCTTTTTTAAGTGTGTCACTTAAGTAACGTTTCGAAACCGACATTTTATAGGCGATTTGTTCTATACTGGGAATGCCTTTTTCTTGCAATTGTCCAGATTCAAAATATTCTGTTAAATGCTGATTAAATTGCTCTAACAAATTGTTGGATATTTCTTTCCTATTTAAAAATTGCCTTTCATAGAAACGATTAGCATATTTTAACATGGTGTCCAATTGAGAAATGATTATTTCTTTGCTAAAGGCATCTTGGTTGTTTTGATACTCGATTTCAATATTTTCTACAATTAATTCTATTTGCTTTTCTTCTTTTGGCGAAAGATGTAATGCTTCATTTACTGAATAGGAAAAGAAACCATATTTTTTTATTTGTTGGGCTAATTCCGTTCCTTTCAGCAAATCTTCGTGGAAATTAATTGAAAAACCTTTTTGCTCAAAAACAACACTATTATCCCATTGTAAGACTTGTCTTGGGGAAATAAAAATTAAAGCTCCATTGGTGAAATCATATGTTGTTCGTCCGTAGTTTAAATTTCCCTCTACATATTTTTTAAAACTAATGGAATAGCAATCATTGGTAATGGGTGGCGAACTTTCTCTTGGACAAGGCAAATAGCCATCGCCTTTTGAGTTGAACACGCTCAACATAGGATGCTCTGGTCGAGGCAATCCTATATAATCTAAATACGAGGATAATGTTTTGAAATGTTGCATACTACAAATTTAAATATTCCATTTTACGCCTGTTTCCTTTTCCGAAAGTTCCCATAGTCTTTTAGCAACTTCTTTATCTTTGGCGTGTGGCTCTAAATTGTGTTCTCCAACTGGTCCGGTCCAATTGTTTCTTCCTGTTGGCCCGTAAAAACCACTTTGGTTTAAATTCGATTCTGTCGCACACATCAATTGAGGATAAGCTCCATTCTCGGCAGGTTGAGTTAAAGGCGTTAATTTCATAATGCCAAAAATAATTTTCATTATAAAGCTTCCATTGGTAGATATTAATGATGTTCTTGAAGAACCTGGATGACAAGCATATGCTTTGACATCTGTTTTCCCAGCTTCTTTCAATCTGTCCTGTAGTTCATACATCGACATAATCTGTGCTAGCTTACTTTGGCTGTAAGCATTATTAGGTGTGTAATCCTTATCCCAATTCAGATCTTCAAATTTGATGGTTTTAATACCCATATCATATCCCAAACTTCCTACCGTTACAATTCGCCCTTTTGATTTTTCAATCAGTGGAAACAATAAGCCTTGCAGGGTAAAATGCCCGAAGTAATTTACCCCCATTTGCATTTCCCATTCTTCTTTTGTTAAACCACGTTTTGGAGTTTGAGCAATTGCAGCATTACAAAGTAGTGCATCTATTTGTGAAACAGATACTAGAACTTCTTTTGCGGCTTTTTTTACAGAAGCTTGCTCTGCTAAATCCATTTTAATAGCAGTTACATCTATGTTATTACCAAGTTCTTGTTTTAAAGCTGCGATGGTAGTTTGTGCTTTTGTAGGGTTACGGTTTAGAATCACCACTTTAGCACCTTTAGATAGTAGAATGCGGGTCGCTTCAAAACCAGTACCGCTGGTGGTCCCGGTTATAACAAAAGTTTTAGCGTTTAAATCTTTTATTCTATCGGGTGTCCACCCTTTTTCTCCAAATTGATTTGTTTTCATTTTTGCCTATTTTCTAATGTTTAATAGAATAGGACAAAGGTCGGGTGGAAGTAGACTGGACTCCTTATACAGATTTTCGTATGTCGTATACTTTTTGGTTGGTTTTAATTACACACAATGGTTTAGGCTAGGCTTTGTACGGTGTTGAAAATCGGCAATATTTTTGGTCAAGCACTAAGCTATAGCCTATTGGCCGCCCGTACCGAACGGCTACCTGCCCGACTTTGTTATTCAGGCGGGCGTTCGGGGGCTTTAGTTTTATTTTATGTTAAAAAGAAAAATCAAAAAGGATTCAGCGACTAGGTAAATATTCACAAAACTTTGGATTTAGTACCCAAGCCGCATTAACTATAGCCGGTGTTGGCGAGTCGGTTTTGTTTGATTTTTTAATTAATTGTATAAAAACTGTCTTCTTGTTTCTTCATATGCGCCATAAGGGCATTTTTAAGTTCGTTTACTTTAGCATTAAATTCTTGCTTATCTATAAGGTTAACCATTTCTTCAGGGTCATCATTAAGATTATACAGTTCAAAATCAGGATGTTTTCTATAATGTTGAACAATTTTGCTTGCGTCTTCATCATATCCTGCTTTGGCAAGCCACGAAAGATACATTTTACGTACATGACGGTCTTCCATTTTATCAACATAACCAAAATCAAAACCGTTTATAACTCTAATGGCATAAAGATTGTGTTGTGATTTATTCCAAATTAATTTAAACTTTCCATCGGTTACCGCCCTCATTTTGTAATCTGGACCTTCCTTAGTATTGTTATATAAGAAATAGGCATATTCTCTGTGTTTTGTATTATTTTCTTTTAGTAGTGGTAATAAACTTTTCCCATCTAGGTTTGAAGGGACTTCACCACCTGCTGCTTCAATTAGTGTTGGTAAAATATCACAGTACTGAGTTATGGCATTAGTCACAAATTTATTGTTATAAGGTTTTGGCCATTTCATAATGCAAGCAGATCTAACTCCAATATCATAAGTAGTCCATTTTCCACCAGGCATACCAGCACCATTTTCATCTAGGACTATAAGTGCTGTATTAGAATCCAGATTGTTTTTTTTAAGAAGATTTCTGGGGTTCCCTACTTGTTCATCAAAAAGTTGTATTTCAGCTAGGTATTCTGTAAAATACTCACGAGTTTCTTTGGTGTCTACCAAATGTTTTGGAAGTACAATGGTGTTTGGATCCCATAAAGAACTGTCTCCTGCATTCCAAGGAGCATGGGCATGTACTGAACAAATAATCAAACAAAAAGGTTGATTTTTATCACGATTTATAAACTCACTCACTCCATCCCAGTCCTCAGGAGGTGTCCCACTATAATTGGCATTTTTAGTAAATCCTTCAATAATTTCAAAAGGATAAACAGATTCGGGCCTAAAATGCATTTTTCCTGTTAGTCCAACACGATAACCAAGTTTATTTAAATGTTGAACAATACTAAGTGTGCCTTCTTTTGTAGCAGCATGATTTACATTACATCCATTATTATTAGGAGTTAAACCAGTAAATAATTCAGCTCTTGTTGGAGCACATATAGCTTCTGACACGAACATATTTTTAAATAAAACACCTTCACTAGCTAATTTATCAATATTTGGTGTAGTATTCTTGTTTTCAGCTCCATAACATCCAATATCCCTAGCATTAATGTCATCTCCAAGGATAATAAGAAAATTAGGTTGCTTTGTCTGTCCAAATATTTTGCAGCTAATGAATAGAAGAATAATTATGCTTAATTTATGTTTTTTCATTGTAAAGATTTATTTTCTTTTGAACAGCTGGCTATCGGTTTAGCTATGGTTTTGTTTAGTTTTTAGCGAGTCAAACAGCCAGACTTCCACGGTTAGTGGAAGAAATTAACGAGGGCAAGACGAAGCTACTGTTGATAGCGTTTAACCTAGTTTTTGTTCTAAAAATAGAATAAATAATTGAAGGTAAGTGTAGCCAAAATGAATTATAGCTGTTGTTGTATTGCCTTTTTATTTTTTAGGTATTCCTAGTCTCTTTATCCAGGAGATTTCAGATTCAAAAAATTGGAGTTTTGTTTCAATTAATCGGTAGGTTTTATCGCGTAAAGGTTTAGCTATAAATCGGGCACTGGAATTACTGAAGTCTTATGTGAATTTTTCATCAAGATCTGTTTTCTTATCTGTAGTAAAAGAAACAATTTTTCCGTCTAGGCTCCAATTTCCTTGTCCGTATTTATTTTCTTCCCTAGGAATCCCCTTTTTATGATTACGATACGAATGAAAATGAAAGGTTTTATTTTGATTTAATGTTAGTGTATATTCAATGAGGTGTTCTTCTTTATCTCCAGCGCTAAGAAAATACTCGCCCACCAAGATATCCGCTTCAGAGACCAAAGTAAAACTGGACTTTAGCAGCAAAATTGAAGTCATTACTTTCATGATCTTGTTTTTAAATGCAATACAACGGTCTTGGCTATCGTTAGTTGCGCCTACCTACCACAGGCAGGTGTTGGAGCAACTAATTTAGCAAATACAAACCGGACCTGCCAGCCGGCAGGCTGGTAGAAAATCCATCCCGCCACGCTTTTGGGCATGGGAAGATTTTCGTAAGTAAGTGAGTACTAGCAATGAATTATACATGGTGTTGTGTCAGTATTTTTTTACTTTCTTACTGTTGAATGTAAAAAGTCCATTTTCCATTTTCCGTCAATCTTTTTAAAAGTAGCACTTTCTAACCAGTCAAATTTGACTTTAGTTGTGTCATTAAAGACAAATTTTGCGTGATTAAAATAATTGATATTACCGGAATTGTTATCCACGTTAATTTTTAGATTTTCAAATTTATATTCAGCTGTATATTTTGGAAAACTCTTCATCATTTTGAAAATACTATCATTGTTAAAAACTACTCCATCTTCATATATAATAAAGTCGTCAGTTGTCAAATCTCGCATTTTTTTAAAATCCATTGTTTCAATTCCGTTAAAATATCCAATTAAAACGGACTTTAATTGATCAGGATTATTAGTTTTTTCTTCTTGACAAGAACTAAATAGTAGAATCTGGGTCAGAAGTAAAATTGACAATTGTTTCATATGATTCATTTTTGGTGGGTTTGTTTATTCGTTTTGGCTTATTGCACACAACGGTCTCGTATATGAAAAGTAGCAGATTTCAAACCACCAAACTGTCAGAGAGCACTGAACTTTGATTAATAGTTTAATATTCTAAATTAGCACTAAACTCGCTATTGCTCATACACAATGTTGACATTAGTTATTTTTAATTTCTTATCCTTAACAATTCGATTTCTAATTCTTCTTTTGACTTTCTTTCAATAGTATTTAGAGTGGAATTCAGAATGTTGTTTTTTTCGTATGGATCATTAATTAAGTTGTACATTTCCTCTTTTCCATTAGCAAACACTAATAATTTGTATGTACCATTGCTAATTGTCCAAGCGTCATTTTTTTCATTCTTCATTTCAGAATACTGATACTTTCTGATTGATTTCTTTTCAGATAAAAGTGACTTAAAGCTTTTACTGTCATTTATTTCATCAATTTCAACACCTGCTATTTCGGCTATTGTAGCAAAAATATCTGTACTCGTAATTAAATTATTGTCTATCCCTTTTCTTTCCACTCCCTTTCCTGATACAAATAGTGGCATATTAATACCACCTTGATAAAGACTTCTCTTCACTTGATTTGAAGCGTATGGGGCTTGTGTTACAACAGGTTCGGTGCCATTGTCACCCATAAAAATAATAAGTGTATTTTCACTTTCTTCTTTTGATAATGAATTCAACAGTTGTCCTATTTGATGGTCCATTGCCTCAATTGAAGCCATAAAGTACGGTGTTGGGTCTACGCCTTCTTTGTAAGGAGGTAAAGCCCCTTGCTTATGCATTTTGACTGGTGGAATATGAAAGGGAGTATGTGGTGCATTGTAAGCTAGCCACATAAACCAAGGTTTATCTTGTTTTTGAATCCAATTAGAAGCCAAATCGGTAAACTTTTTGGTGGTGTACACACTGCTGCTGGATTGTTTTCCATTTTTGGATAACGGCCAGTTGTAATAATCTTTTACGGAACCAATAAAAATACCTTCATAATAATCAATACCAAAGGTTTCTGGGTTGATCGTTGCATCATATCCAGATATATGCCATTTACCAATTACAGCGGTTGCATAACTATTGTTGGTGTTGTCGTTGATATATTTTTGTAACAGGGTTTCACTTTCGCTTAATTTTTGATTTGCCCACCTTACATCGGTTCTGTATCCATATTTCCCAGTAATCATTGATGCTCTGGTAGGTGAGCACGTTGGATACGTCCAAAAGTTTGTGAAATTTAAACCATTTTTTCTAATAGCATCGATATTTGGAGTGTGTGGTTTTATACTCCCTTCTGTAAAGCCGGCTAAAGCATCTTTTCCCATATCATCTGCAATTATCAGCAATATATTTGGGGAATTTTGAATCTCTTTTTTAGTCTGGTTATTTTTGCAGGATAACAAAGAAATTGCTGCTGCAATAAATAGTATATATTTCATCAGTTCATTTTGAAGCATTTAACTCTAGTTAATTTTGTAAAAACTTAATCAAGGGAGAAATAAAAGCTTCAAATTTCTCGATGTGTGGAAGATGCCCAACATTTTCTAACTCTACTAATTTAGCATTAGGTATTTTTTTTTGAGTTTCTTTCCCTAACTGGTTATATAAACCCATTGTTTTTCTTATATCTTCACTTACGAGAGGTTTACCAAGTGCGGTTCTGTCTCTTGTTCCAATAATTAACAAAGTAGGGGCAGTGATATTTTTGAACTCATATACAACGGGTTGTGTAAAAATCATATCATACGTTAGGGCATTATTCCAGGCTATGGTTTTATAATCAGAATTTAACGTCCAACCGGCCAATAAATTTACCCATTGGTCGTATTCGGGTTTCCATTTGTTGTCATAGTAATTCACCAATTGATATTTCTTTATCCCTTCGAAACTTTTTTTAAGCTCATTTTTATACCACCATTCTACAGGTTTATAAGGTACTTTTAGTTTCCAGTCTTCCAAGCCAATTGGGTTCTCCAGAATGAACTTTTCTGTCATTTCTGGATACATTAAGGCAAATCGAGTGGCTAGCATTCCGCCCATTGAATGTCCTAATATGGCTGTTTTTTCAATACCCAATGTGTCTAAAAGTGATTTTGTATTTTGTGCTAATTGTTGAAAGGTATAATGAAAATGTAAAGGTTTAGATGATTTTCCAAAGCCTATTTGGTCTGGGACGATTACGCGAAACCCTGCTTGTGTTAAGGCTTTAATGGTTGTTTCCCAATAAGCACCATTAAAATTTTTTCCGTGAAAAAGCACAATGTTTTTGCCGTTATATGCTTCCGGCTTAACGTCCATATACGCCATTTTTAGGTTTTGTTCTTGAATGTTTAATTCCAAAAACGAAACTTCATACGGATATTGGTAATTGGACAATTCAATATCTAGCCATTGTAATTTTTCAGTTTGTGCTGTTACAAATTGGAGGTTGAACAACAAACAAATCCCAGACATTATGTTTCTTATCATTTTAAAATGTATTTAATTTTCTAATTCACTGCAATATCTACACCAATTAACTGGATTCGTAACCCTTTTATTATCATCGTTTGCTACAAATGACATAACTCTAAGACTATCAGTAGGTTCTGCTTTACAATTTTGTATTCTACTTAATCTAGAAGTATTGACATTGATTAAGTTATTGAATGGAGGCAGATTCTTTTTAATTAATGCCAACGGTCTTGTGTATGAAACGTAGCGGATTTTTATATGCTTTTTCTTCGGTTTAACACAGACTATAAATATACAAAAAAGCCATTAGTGAAGAATTAACTCCGCTATGGCTTATATACAATGTGTGTGCCCAGCATGGGCATCTTTTAACTACAGAAATGTAGTTAATTAATCTATAGGGGGCAAGTCCCTTATGGGCAGGGGTAACGCCTTGAACCATTAGTAAGCTGCAAGCTCGCCAATCGTGAGATAGGGAGTGAAGGAAGCAGGACTACAAAACCCGGTACTGACGAACAGAAACCGTATCTGAGGCATATATGCATGGGTAAGCAAGCACATCATTGTAACACCCAACAGAATACAAAAAGTGCATTTATGTAGATACGGCAGGAATCGGGGGATACCTGCCCGTGCCATTCAGGCGGGGAAGATGCCATTACCTGGGGAGGTCTCCGTAATTACGTGTTGATATAATGGAAAAGTCAGCAGAGGTTATAGTACCCACGGGAAATGAGTTGCATAAAACTGTACAGGTCTCACAAGTGGGGAAGGACTGAACGCAGTCCTTTTGGAAATTACGTTGGGAGCATTGATTTTCGTTAATTGGGTGACCGATTCCCAAGAAAATCTGTAGCCTTTTGAAAAAGTACAGAATAGTTTCGATTGGTGTAAAGAGCGATTGAAAAGATGGATTGCGAACCGCCGTATACCTGCCCGTCCCATTCAGGTGGGCGAGACCCGTACGTACGGTGTGAGAGGCGCACCGTGAGCTTATTGCTCACGGCCGTCTACTCGATTGGCGGTAGTGTTTTAATTACTTCCTACTCATAGAATAGAATTCTTTTTTTATTCTTTTCTATTCGCCTTTTATGATTGGTTCGTATTTATTCCAGTTGACAATAATTGCCCAAATATTAATTGCGAATAGTATTAATGCGATTCCAATTCCTGATAGGTCATGTACTAAATGATGAACAAATATTCCTACCATAACAGGAAGAATTACTAGCGCTCCCAATGCTCTTGTTTTTGGGATTGCTATTAAAGCACCTCCAATGATTTCAATAATTGCTACAAGCGGAAAAATCCATTTAATTGTCATAAATCCACCCATAATTTGCATCATTTCTTCAGACATTTCGGGCATAGGCATATAGTTGAAGAATTTGTTAAATCCTGAATTAACCATCATTAATCCGAATAGAATACATAAAGCTGTAAGAAACTTGTTTTTCATTTTTCAATTGTTGTTGTTAATAATATAGCAAAATTAACTATTTTTGATTACCAATAGTAATCAGCTACCTATAGGTAATCAGTTACTTCAAGGTAATCATTAAATTAGTAGAGATGAAAAAAAAGGAACATAAAGAGTGTATGTCCGCCTTGTTGCCTGTAAGGGACACTTTAGATGTAATAGGTGGAAAATGGAAGCTTTTAATCTTAATTTCAATATGGGAGGGAAATAAGCACTTTAGGGAAATAGAGAGAAGTATTCCAAAGTTAAGTACCAAAGTTTTGTCAAAGGAATTGAAAGATTTGGAAGAAAATCAGTTGATTACAAGAACTGTTTTAAATGGTTTTCCTGTCAGAACAGAATATATGCCTACAGAGCATTCCAAAACGCTCGAAAAAGTCATTTTTGAATTGCATAATTGGGGTATCCATCACAGAAAGAAAATCTTTGGCGATAAATCCTTTACAAATAATTCAGTTCGTGTGTAGTGTGAATACGGATTACATTACTGCCAATGGTTAGTATATGGTTAATTGCGTAAGCGACTAAGATAACAAAAAAGCGTTGCAGTAAGGAAATCCGCTAGGATTTCCGAGACAAACTTTACCCACTTTCAAGCAATTAATTATACACGGTGTTGTGCGTTTGTTTTTTTATTCCGATCGATTTGACTGAAATTGATTCCTATTAATAAAAACACAAAAGGAGCAATTACGGCATATCCAATAATTCCGATATTTCTAATTTGCATATCGTTAAAAGGAACTCCAAGTATTCCAATAAGACTTAAGACTCCTGAAATTAACATTAGGGCTCTTATCGTTTTCTCCATTTTTCCATTATTGAATATTGGAGCAGCTAATAAAAATGAAAGTGAAAAGAACCAATCCCATGCGAGAATATCTAATGTGTATACAACAGATGGCCATTTAAATGAAAAGAGTAAAGTCAAATCGTCCATTGTTGTAGTTTCAAGTTGATAACTCATAGTGAGTACTACAAAATGAACACTTGAGGTAATTCCTGCCATAACAAACATTGAACACAGAGCAAAAAGACTTTGTAATTTATATTTCGCCGAAGCATGATAATGAACTGCAATCATGCTTATCGCCATTAATAGGGCAATTATGATGGCAAGCAATTCCATTATTGTAAAGTATGGGTCTCCGATTGGCTCTTCAGAAGAGCTCAAAGATAGAAAACCAATAAATGTAATAAATAAATATACAAGTCCGAACGAGAAGGTAATCCAGCAAGTAATCTTACCTATATTGATGTAATCTCTATTTGCATCTTCAATCAGCATTGCTTTAAAGTTTTGATTGTCAAATGACGCACAACGCACTTGTGTATGAAACGTAGCGTGTAAAAAGACACTAACTTTTCGGGTTAACACAGAGCCGAATTTTTATATTGTGTTTTTAATTTTTTTTCAAAAGCCAAATTAAAAATTTGGCGGTCTTTGTAAATAAGCACAAACCTTTCAGTTTAGCACTTATTAGCTATGTTTTATACACCGTGTTATAGCCAGTTTTAATTCCACATTCCATTAGATTCAGTAAGAACAATTGGGTTTTTATCCGTAATTAATATTGTTTGCTCGTGTTGTGTTACATATCCACCTTTATTACCTACTAAAGTCCATCCATCATTTAATTCGACAGCAACAGTAGATTTTGTCGATATAAAAGTTTCTATTGCAACTGTAGTATTTTTTCTAAATTTTTCTCGATTTGTTCTAACTCTATAGTTTAAAATGTTTTCTGGTTCTTCGTGTAAACTTCTACCAACTCCGTGACCAGCCAAATTTTTAATTACTTTAAAACCTGATTTTTTAGCTTCTGTTTCTATTAAATATCCAATTTCAGAAATCTTTACTCCACCTTTGATATTGTTTATTGCTTTGCGCAAAATATTCTTAGAAGCATTTACAAGAGGTTGGTGATTATGGATGTCTTTTCCAAGAACAAAAGAACCTCCATTGTCAGACCAAAAACCATTCAATTCAGCTGATACATCAATATTAATTAAGTCTCCTTCTTTTAATATTTTTTTCTCTGATGGTATTCCGTGAGCAGCTTCTTCATTTACACTTATGCAAGTGAATCCTGGAAAATCATAAGTTTCATAAGGTGCTGATTTTGCCCCATAGCTTTTTAAAATTTCACCACCATATTCGTCTAATTCTTTCGTTGACATTCCAACTTTAGCATATTCTCTCATCGATTTTAGTGTAGTTCCAACAACTTCACTAACTCTTTTCATTCCTATTAATTCAGATTCTTTTGTTATCGACATTTCGTTTTGTTTTAATTGGCTACAATGGTTTAGCTAAGCGTAGTGCGGAAGTAAGGAAACCTTTGGTTTCCGTCTGCGCACGAAGCTAAAGCTTATTGCCCGCCCGTACCAACGGGTACCTGCCCGACTTTGTTATTCAGGCGGGCGTTCGGGCGGGTTTTGTTTTTTCTTTGGCTCCCTAAAAAGCAAAATCCCAAAGATTTAGCGACTTTATAAATATATACAGACCTTTAGATTTAGCCCAAAAGTCCGCATTACGTTTAGGTTGTGTTGAACTAAACCTAAAGGTAGCTTCAAGCAAGTGTTACCCTGCCGTTCACTACCTTTAGGATAGGTTTAATCATAAAATTTAAAGTTATGAAAAAAAAGTAGCACCCTCATTGATAGGGCCTGTAATTCCGTATCCGG
>NZ_JALKBC010000033.1 GCF_023015865.1 Arenibacter sp. F26102
GATCTCTTTTAAAAAAGCAGCGAACTCCTTTGACATGCGGGTCCCCTGTGCGATAAAGTCCTCCCAATCACGGCTTACCTTGGTCCACTTTCCATCCACCAGGACATCCCAGCGCCTGCGCTTGAGGCTCAAGCTGACCAGATTGCTGCGGATCGGATAATCATCGATGACCCTGGGCTCCATAAAGCCACTGGCCTTAAAGGTGTGATCTTTGTAACGCTCCGGCACCTGCTTTTTCTCCTCCAGAAATACAGTCAACCGATTGTCGTACAAGGGGTTCTTTATAGGCTTTTGTTCAAAGCCGACGATATCAAAAAAGTCAAGTAATCCCTCTGGTAAAAATAAGCTCAATAACGATAAATCGGTTCCTTTGTCCATCCATTAAATTTAAAGAGCAAAGAAATAAATTATTCACTTTAGACCCAAGTTTTATTCTTGATCCTTGGTTAAGTCATAAAATTATGGGATTTGTGGATTAAGCATGAATCGTTGTATGTCTTAATAGGAATAACTTTTCCCCTTATCTAATTCTAGCATTTTCTATAAATAATTCAATTTTTCTATTAGACTTTTAATGTCGATATTTATGTTGATGAAAATTAGTAAGGAAATAGATAATATTACTTTAGATCTTCTTGGTTCCAGATTAAAGAATATTGTGGCTCCTTTAGATATAATCAAATGGCTTGAAAACTTTAAGGAATCAGAAGTACAAACCGCAGTTCATATAGCAATGAATATGACTGTTTTTAATACTTATGAAATTGAAGATATTCTTAACAATGCATTTGCTAATCAATTTTCCACCTTAAGAAGCCATGAAAAAGTTATAGTATTACCCGTTGGAGATTTTGGAAAAAGTGGTAGTATGATTACTTATTTTTTTCAAAAAACAGATTTTCACAGAAAAATGAAAAGTTCCCAAAAATTAGATTTGGTATCCTTTTTGGATGACTTCATTTTTGAAATTGGGAAAAAGTATTACTTAGTTTTGATAGATGATTTTACAGGTTCTGGAAAATCTATTGAGACTTTTTATACTGAAAAGATAGAGGGTAATATTGATAATTTTGAAGAAATTCATTTTATAGGTATTGCAGGTATGAGAAATGCGATTAATAGGATAGATAAATTATTTACCAAATTACATATTCCCGAGTCTAATATTTTTAAACCAACATTTGCAAGAGATTCACACAATTTTGGTTATCGAAACTATAATAATTATCGAGAGTTTTGTTACAATTATGGAGCTAAACTAACAAATCCTAAAAAGCTCAAAAATGGAAATATAAAATATAACACAGCCCTTGGGTTTGAAAATTCTCAAGCTTTAGTATCTTTTTCCTATGGAAGCCCGAACAATACCTTACCTATCATTTGGGCAAATAAAGATGGATGGAATCCACTTATACCTCGATTTTCAAAAGACAAAATAAGTATATCTAGAAAGTTTAGAAAGTCTCTTTCTTATGAGCTGTCATTGTTGAAAGAATTTGGTACTAAAGATGTAAAAACAGAGTTTTTTACCTTTCAAATTGAAAGAAATAAGCAGGTATTTAGTTCCGCAAGTAAAATAGATTTTTCACTATACGGGATTATCAAGTTGAAAAGAGCGGGGCATACTGTTCCTACTATCTGTCAAAAACTAGGTATGATGACCCATGACTATGAGGATATGATGAAAGAAGCAGTAAAACGACGGTTGTTTGATAAGGATTTAGAACTAACAGATTATGGGATTCAAGTATATTATGAAGCTAAAAAGACAATAAAAGCATTAAACAGAAATATAGCTTATGAAAAATCTGAACACTTTCTAATCAAAGAGATAAATTATTTACCAAAACAGTTTAATGGGAGGTCATAATGAGCAAGCAATTTCAGGTTTAGGTTCTTTTCTAAAGGAGATTAGACTTGAATGGGCAGGCAGTAGTCTGTTCAGGGTTGAAGTTACTTTTCAACACATCCAGTACAACATATCCCTTCGGGAGAGTTGTGCTGGATATGCTACGCATTATTTAAAATAGAGTTGCTCATATGGCCTTTCCATTTTCCGAAAAATCAACTTCTGAACCCGTGAATCATTCCGATGAATTCTTAACGGATATCAATAATTACGGAGATAATCTTAAAAAAAATAAACTTCCCGTTATTTATACACTTTATCACTTATGTCAAATGGCCGAAGTGCCTGTCAAAGAAATTTTAAGAGTATGTGAATCAACCAGAATTGAACATTACAAAAGATTTAAAATTAGAAAAAAACGTGGTGGTTTTAGAGTCATTCAAACTCCTAGTGATAGTTTAAAGTACTTACAGCGTTGGATATTAGTTAATATATTGAATGAACTAGATTCACATGAACGATGCTTTGGCTTTGAAAAGAAATCTTCAATTTTAAAAAATGCAAGTGTCCACTTAAATCAACCTGCCATTCTAAAATTGGATTTACAAAGGTTTTACGATTCTATAAATGAAAAGCGTATTTATGGAGTTATTCAAAGCTTCGGTTATCACTCAAACCTTTCAGTCTATATGGCTAAGTTATTAACGGTTCTGCCAAATGATTATTTTTTTGAATCGTTTAAAAAAACGGAATCGAATTTGAAGAATAAGCTTCAGAAACTGAATCAAGGAGTTCTTTCTCAAGGTGCGCCGACAAGTCCAAAAATTTCCAATCTTGTTTGTAGGCGTTTAGACCAAAGAATGTATGAGCTTGCCATTAAAAATGGTTTGAATTATTCGCGTTATGCTGATGACATTACTTTTTCTGGAAATATTGAAGTGTTAAGAAAGGTGAAAAAGGCAGCCTACTATATTATAAATGATGAAAAGTTCTTTGTTAACTACGGAAAGACTAAGTTCATAAAAGCGGGTGGTAAATTCTTGGTTACTGGATTGAATATTGAAAATGGTAGTGTTACTGTTCCTAAAAAAAAGAAAATGGAGATAGAGCATCACCTCTATCATTGCCTTAATAACGGAGTCATAAATCATTTGAAAACTTCAAAAATGCCCCAAAGAAATTTTAAGGATTGGTTATTGGGGAATATAGCATTCGTCCATTCTATTGAAAAAAATGTTGCTAAGGTTTATTTTGAACAATTTAATAAGATTAATTGGCCCATTTAAGTAATTATTAAAGGAAAGTTATTTTATTTTTTTTGACCGGATTACTTCATTTATATTTTAGTTTCTCACAGCGATCTTAATTTCCAATATTTGCCAGTATTTAATTTTATTGGCATTTTTTTGATTTCCAATATTTGCCAGTTTTTTCTATATTTGGCATAAATTGGATTATAAATGCCTAAAATTATTGAAAATAGACTTATTGAGGAATTTAAGAATAAAGATGTTTTTTCTAGAGAAGAGCTATTTGACTTTTACAGGCATTATGAACCGAATCTTAAAGAAGGAACTTTTGGATGGAGAATATACGATTTAAAGAAAAAAAATGTCATTAAATCAGTGAGAACAGGTTACTACACTATTTCATATAAACCCAAGTACAAACCAAATCTTTCGGGAGAGGTCTTAAAACTTGCAAGGATAATATCTGAGAGATTTGATGATGTAAAATTTTGCCTATGGGAAACTGATTGGGTAAACGAATTTGCACAGCATCAATCTGGTAAAAAAATTGTAATAATTGAAATTGAGAAGGATTTTGTTGAATCTCTTTATTATGAATTAAAAGACTCATTTCAATTTGACCTTTATATTAATCCAGATGAAAAGGCTATTGATTTTTATATTTCTGAAAGCCAATGGCCTGTAGTAATAAAAAAACTTATTACTAGATCACCTATCTCAAAAAGATCTGAAAAAAAGGTAACTTTTTATACCCCCCAATTAGAAAAAATACTTGTTGATCTTTTCACAGAACAAAAACTTTTCTATATCTACCAAGGAGCAGAATTGGCACATATTTATGAAAATGCTTTAAAGAACTATACGCTTAATTATACTAGACTTTTTAGTTATGCGAAAAGAAGAGATAAAGAGCAAGATATTAAACAATTTATGACGAACAACCTATTCCATTTAGTTAAAGACGTAATCGAATGATAAAAGAACATTGTTTTACTGAAGAGTGGTTAGATAATTTTAAAAAGCAGGCAGCGCATAAGAGAATTGACAAAGCAATTTTAGAAAAAATGATTTATGCGCTGCACTTATTGGAACGCTTAAAAGCAAATGGTCTTGAATTTATTTTCAAAGGTGGCACAAGCTTAGTTTTATTACTTGAAGAAGGAAATAGATTCTCCATTGATATTGATATCATTTGTAATTCAAAAAGAGAAACTCTAGAGGGTATATTAAATAAAGTTATTGATACGTCAAATTTCAAGTCATTTGAATTAGATGAGCACCGTAGTTATAAACCAGGAGTACCAAAAGCACATTATTCTTTTGCCTTTGATACTGCAACGAAAGGAAAATATTCTGGAAACATTTTATTAGATGTTTTAATAGAAGATTCTATTTATCCGGATTTAATGGAGAAACCTGTTAACACCAAATGGATTGAAACAGATGGCGAAACAATGATTGTTGTTCCAACAATTGATGCCATTACTGGTGATAAGCTAACCGCATTCGCTCCAAATACTGTAGGAATACCCTATTTTAAGGGAAAAGACCGACAACCATTTGCAATGGAGATTTGTAAACAGTTGTTTGATTTAAGTAAGCTCTTTGAAAGGGTGGAGAACATAGAAAATATAGCAAAAAGCTTTGAAGCTTTTGCTATACAGGAAATTGAATATCGTAAGACAGGAACATCAAAATTAACGACAGAAAAAGTACTACAAGACACTATCGATACTTGCGCAATTCTAGCAAAAATGGGGAGAGGTTCAACAGAAGAAAAAGCTAAATTCGTTGAGCTACAAAAAGGAATACGTGCTTTTGGTTCAGGGTTTTTAATGGTTGGAAACTTTAGAATTGATGACGCGATACCAGCGGCTGCGCGGATAGCTTACCTAACAACAAAATTATTGTATAAAGATTTATCTCCTATCGAATATTTTATAGGACAAGAAATAAAAGATTTAAACATTGAGAACCAAGACTGGAACTTCTTAAATCGTCTAAAAAAACAACCAGATAAATCTGGTTTTTACTATTGGTATAAAACCTTAGAAGTAATGAATTTGATAGATATTACTACAAAAAAAGATTCTGCTAAATGAACATATCTCAAATAGAAAGCAACCTTGCCAAGCTAATAAAGAATTTCGATAAGGAATCTTTCATTTATAATCTGCTATTAGCTTACAATCTCCCCAAAGCAACTGTTACAAGGTTGCAAAAGGGTTCTGCTAACCTTTCTAAAGTTGAAGGCGAGGTTTCTTTAAAGAAAAAACTCTTCTTTAAAGAAGTTTATAATGAAGATTTACACCTGTCTATTACCAATATAGCGAAAGATATAAAACACGATCAACGCTTTGTAATAGCTACAGATTATAAAACTCTATTGGCCAAGGATACCAAGATGAATACTACTCTTGATATCCCGATAAAAGATTTGCCAAAAAACTATGATTTCTTTTTGCCGTGGGCTGGTATGGAAAAGGCCCAGCTACAAGAGGAAAACCCTGCAGATATTAAAGCAGCGGTTAAGATGGCTAAGCTGTTTGATGAAATCAAAAATGATAACGAAAACGACTCTCCTGAGTTTTTACATAGCTTGAATATTTTTCTTTCTAGATTATTATTTTGCTTTTTCGCAGAGGATACTGACATCTTTAAAGACAATCAATTCACAAATGCTATTACTTCACACACCCAAGAAGATGGCAGTGATTTATGTAAGTACCTTGATAAACTTTTTGAGGTACTTAATACTCCTGAGAGTAAAAGAACTGGGTTGCCTGAATACTTAGATGCATTCCCATATGTAAATGGCGGATTGTTTGCTCACAAACATAAAGCACCAAATTTTTCGAAAAGTTCAAGAAAGGTACTGATTGAAAGCGGAAATCAAGATTGGGCAGATATTAACCCTGATATTTTTGGGTCAATGTTTCAGGCTGTAAATCATGCAGACAATAGGGGAACCTTAGGTCAACATTTTACCTCAGTACCTAATATTATGAAGGTTATAGAGCCTTTGTTTTTAAACGACTTAAAAGAAGAGTTTGAAAATGCGAAGGGAAATAACAAAAAGTTAAATCAATTATTATACCGACTAAAAAACATTAAAATATTTGATCCCGCATGTGGTAGTGGAAACTTTTTGATTATTGCTTACAAAGAATTGCGAAGACTTGAAATGGAAATTTTTAAAGAAATGGGCTCTTTAGCGCTTTCAGAAATTTCACTTTCTCAATTTTACGGTATTGAATTAGATGATTTTGCCCATGAAATTGCCATTCTTGCTTTGTGGCTCACCAAGCATCAAATGAATGTTGAGTTTTTTAAAGAATTTGGAAGAACAAACCCTACGTTACCGCTTTCAGATGCTGGAAATATTGTACAAGGAAATGCATGTCGATTAGATTGGGAAGAAGTTTGTCCTAAGGAGGAAAAAAATGAAATTTATATTTTAGGGAACCCGCCATATTTAGGTTCAAAAATTCAAAGCAAAGCACAAAAAGAAGACCTAAAACTATTAAATTCTGGAATTCCAAAAAGTGGTAATCTTGATTATATTGCTTGTTGGTTTTTAAAAGCTGCCAATTTTATTCAAAGTAGTCCAAACACCTCTTTTTGTTTTGTTACTACGAATTCAATTTGTCAAGGAACCCAGGTTCCTATGTTGTGGCCCTACATCTTAAACAAAGGACTTGAAATTGGATTTGCTTATCCTGATTTTGTTTGGTCAAATAACGCTAAGAATAAAGCCAAAGTAATTTGTTCAATAATAGGGGTTAGAAATATCTCTTCTAAGAAAAAAATGATTTTTAATGAACATGCGATTACCAATGTTCAGAATATTAATCCATATTTAAAAAATACGAAAACTATAGTTGTTAATAATTCTAATTCTCCAATATCAAATTTACCAAAAATGAGAACCGGAAACATTCCCTACGATGGCGGACATTTAATTCTTTCTAAAAAAGAAAAAATATTATTGATAGATGAATGTCCATCCATTGAAAAGTATATAAAAAAATTATCTGGTTCCAGAGAGTATATTAATGATATAGAGAGGTTTTGTATTTGGATAGAAGAAGAAGAGTATCACGAAGCAAAAAAAATCCCTTTATTAAATGAAGTTTTTGAATCAGTAAAAAAGTCTAGATTAAAAGCGGGAAATGTCGCAAGAACCTTCGCTAATAGACCTTATAGATTCTGCATGAATAATAGATGTAATAAGTCTCAAATAATTCTTCCAAGAGTTTCTTCAATGAGACGTGAATATATTCCTTTTGGTTTTTTAGATTCAGAAACTATTGTGTCTGACTCTGCACAAGTTATTTTTGACCCAGAACTATATATTTTCGGAATCCTTATGTCAAAGATACATATGCTTTGGGTTGATATTGTAGCAGGAAGACTTAAGAATGATTTCAGATATTCACCCGTGGTTTGTTACAATACATTTCCCTTTCCACCAATTTCCAAACAACGTAAAGAAGAACTCACCCAAAGTGCATTAAATATAATTGACGAACGGTTAAAACATTCTGAAAAAACATTGGCACAAATATATGACCCAGATAAAATGCCAGAGGGGCTTCGAGAAGCGCATCGGCAAAACGATTTAGCTGTGGAACGCTGTTATCGAAGTACACCATTTAGTAGTGACGAAGAACGTTTAGAGTATCTCTTTAAACTCTATGAAAAAATGATACAAGAAGAAAAAGATAAGAAAATTCACAAAAAAAAGTAATATGCCTGATATAGTAAGCGTAAAGTACCAACAAACAGGGAACAGCAAAAGTACCAACCCTTTTGGTATGCGCGAAATGCAAGAACGTGCCTTTGAATATCGTGATGCGCAATATATGCTTTTGAAGTCTCCTCCTGCTTCGGGAAAGTCTAGAGCTCTTATGTTTTTAGCACTAGATAAGCTCATCAATCAAGGCATTAAAAAAGTTATTGTAGCTGTACCTGAACGTTCAATTGGAAGTTCCTTCTCTGAAACAGATTTAAAGAAATTTGGTTTTTTTGCCAATTGGACACCAAAGGATAATTATAATTTATGTACTCCGGGAAGTGATGGAAGTAAAAGTAAGGTTTCCGCTTTCCATAATTTTATGGACAATGATGAACAGATATTAATTTGTACTCACGCTACACTTCGTTTTGCTTGTGAAGGATTAGATGAATCCAAATTCAATGACACATTATTAGCTATAGATGAATTTCATCACGTTTCTGTAGCAGGAGATAATCGTTTAGGAGAAATCTTAAAAAATATAATGGACAAGTCAAAAGCCCACATTGTTGCAATGACTGGTTCCTATTTTAGGGGAGATAGTGTGCCTATTTTAATGCCAGAAGATGAGCAAAAGTTTACTAAAGTCACTTACAATTATTATGAACAATTAAATGGATATGACTATCTGCAAACCTTGGGTATAGGTTATCATTTTTATCAAGGCAAATATACTAGTGCTATTTTAGAAGTGTTGGACACAGATAAAAAGACTATTGTACACATACCAAGTGTTAATTCAGGTGAATCTACAAAAGACAAGCATAATGAAGTTGATTTTATTATTGATGCAATCGGCGATGTCGTAAAACAAGATGCTGAAACTGGTGTAATCTATGTAAAAAGAAAAACAGATGGAAAAATTCTAAAAATAGCAGACCTAGTAGAAGATACCCAAAAGGAGAGAGACAAGATACAGGGCTATTTAAGAAACATTAAAACTGTAGATGATATAGATATAATAATTGCTTTAGGAATGGCCAAGGAAGGCTTTGATTGGCCCTATTGCGAACATGCCCTTACCGTTGGGTATAGAGGTTCTTTAACAGAGATTATTCAAATTATTGGTAGAGCAACAAGAGATAGTGATAATAAAACACACGCTCAGTTTACGAACCTTATTGCTCAGCCCGATGCTGCAGATGATGAAGTAAAGCTTTCAGTAAATAATATGCTTAAAGCTATAACTGCTTCTTTATTAATGGAACAGGTATTAGCTCCAAATTGGAAGTTTAAAACAAAGGTTTCTGATGATGACAAAGCTAAACCTGGCGAAATAAAAATTAGAGGTTTAAAAGAACCTAGTTCGCAACGCGTAAAAGATATCGTTGCAGATGATATTACAGATTTAAAAGCCGCAATATTTCAAGATACTACAATGCTTAAAGCTATGCCCGATGCATCTGTAGACCCTGAAGTAATCAATAAGGTCTTAATACCAAAAGTTATTAGAACCAAATATCCTGACCTAACAGATGAACAAGTAGAAGAAGTAAGACAACATGTGGTAGTAGATTCAGTAATTAAAAATGGAACAATCAAGGAGGTAGCTGATAAACGATTCATAAGAATGGCGGGCTCTTTCGTTGATATTGACGATATACATATCGATTTAATTGACAGGGTAAATCCATTTCAAGAAGCCTTTGAAGTATTATCTAAATCAGTTTCGGCTAAAGTCCTTAAAATAATTCAAGAAACCATTGAGGCAACACGTATTAAGATGGATTTTGAAGAGGCTGCAATCTTATGGCCTAAAATTCAAGAGTTTGTTAAAACACATGGTAGACAACCTAACATTAATTCTGCTATTGAACAGGAGAAAAGAATGGCTGAATGTATCATTTATTTAAAGCAAGAAAGAAATAAAAAAGCGGCAAATAGTGAAGGATAAAGACAGCATATTAAACCAGATATTTGAAAACGATCCTTTCGGCTTGCTCAATGCTAAGCCAAAAAAATCAGCTGCGCGCACATCAGATGAAAGACTAACCGCTTCCTTTGATGAAGTCAACGCTTTTATTGAGAAGAATGAACGTGAACCTAAACCAGACCCTACCAATATATCTGAATATAAGTTATACTCAACTCTTAAAGGATTAAGAGAGAATGAGAACAAAATGATGGTATTAGAACCTCAAGATATATATGGTTTGTTAAAAACGAAAAAGAAAGAAATTAATTCAATAGATGATATTCTTGGAGATGACTCGCTTGATATTTTAGGAGATGATTCTGAAGGCTTATTTAAATTTAATCATACACCCAAGCAAACTTCAATGCCCAGCTATGTCGCAAGGCGTAAAAAGTGCAAGAACTTTAATGATTATGAAAGTTTATTTATTCAATGCCATTTAGAACTATTAGAAGGTAAAAGAAAATTAAAGAAGTTCAAAAATGAACAACAGATAGATGTTGGTTATTTTTTTGTTTTAAATGGAATTCTACTTTATGTAGCACATAAAGGGAAACTTGAGCCTGACGACAAGGGCAAAATGAATGCTCGTCTACTGTGTATATTCGAAAATGGTACGGAGTCAGATATGCTTATGAGATCACTATCTGCAGAATTATATAAGAATGGCAAAAGAGTAACAGCAAACCAAGAGAAGCTTGATAAGGAATTAGTTCAAAGCTTTGGAGGAATAACTGCCGAAGATGAAGAAACAGGTCATATTTATGTTCTAAAGTCTAAAAGCGAAAAAGAGGACATTGCTTCAATTGAAAACCTATACAAAATAGGCTATTCTTCTACTAGCGTTCAAGACCGTATTAAAAATGCCGAAAAAGAACCGACTTATTTAATGGCACCGGTTATAATAGAATCATCCTGGATGTGTTATAATATGAGTGCCCAGAAATTTGAAGGGTTAATACATCAGTTTTTTGGGAATTCTTGTTTAGAAGTAGATGTTTTTGATAAGAAGGGAATTAGACATACGCCGAGGGAATGGTTTATAGTGCCTTTAGAAGCTATCGAACAAGCAATCGCCTTAATTATTAGTGGAAAGATTATTGATTATCGATATGACAGAGAGAATGAAGCTATAGTAAAAAAATAAGTTTGAATATGAGTCCAATAGATTTGATATGTTTTGAATGTAAACACTTTGATGATTTTGGTGGTGGTTGCGCTGCTTTTGAAGACATCCCAAATAGTATTCTCTCTGGAAGGAATAAGCATAAAAAGCCGTTAATAGGTCAAAAAAATAATTTTGTATTCACGCAACGTTAAATTGTTTTGCCTCTATATTTGGAGTTGGAGAGAATCAACCCCAAATCTTATTCAGGACTAATGCTATGAAATGTGTTGAAGGTTCTAAATGTTTTTTCCCATATTATTTAAAAAATCATTAATTCCTTTTTGTAATGAAATAGGAAGATTAGGAATTCTTTTTTGAACTGGTAATTTGTTTAGGTTTTCAATTGGGGTTAGAGTTAAATATAGGTCGCCTTTAGCTCGTTGCCAAAAGCCAAATATATATTCAACATTGGGTTCGAATATTATTTTTTGAGGCCATTTAACTGTACCTCCGAATTCTGGATTATCTGGGTGATTCTGAAATTTGTTAATGGTAAGTCAAAATTTCATCGTACCCGTTTCTTCATCAAATTCAAAAGTCTTTATTTCCTTTTTTTTAATAAGTAATTCTTCTTTATGTTTTAAAAGGGGCTTATGATATTTATGGTTTATTATATAGTTGGTGTGTGGGTCCTTTTTAAGAGATATAAGATGTTGTGCTTCAATGTTATCTAAAGCTTTAATCAATTTAATAAATTGAGATTTTCCTATAAACCTGAGTTCGATCTATGCTTTTAATAAAATAATGTCAATTGTGAGGTGTTTTCTGTTTCAAATTTGATTCCCGGTTTTTTTTCTTGAAAGGAGTAGGCGATAAGGCTGGCCACCAAGTTGGTAATGAAGTTTCCAAAGCTTCGGTGGCGCGAATGT
>NZ_JALKBC010000034.1 GCF_023015865.1 Arenibacter sp. F26102
GGATTGGGGGGCAGGCAGACATTCAGCGGCCCCGACCAGGGGAACACCTACGACCACCATTACGCAGAATTCGAGTATGCCAATAAGATCAAGCTGCACGTTCAGTCCACCAATATGGACAATACGTGGAACAGGGTCGGATTCCATGTTCAGGGTTCGAATGGGTATGCCGACGAAAAATTTCAAATATATAGCTCGAAAGGGGAGTTGCTCTGGAGGCACCGCGACAAGGACGAGACCCTCGGGGCTTCCCAAAAATGCCAGTCCGACTTCATCACCTCGATAATCGACAACAGTCCCCTGAACCAGGTGGACTATGGAGCGAAATCCACCTTGACCACCATTATCGGGCGCATGGCCATCCACTCCGGGAAAATAATCACGGTGGAGGAGGCCCTGAAATCCAATAGGAGTATTCTGCCAAAGGAATTCAGCTGGGATGCGGATATGCCTTCTGTGCCCGGACCTGATGGAAATTATAGTATACCGATTCCTGGAATCACCAATGTGATTTAAAAGAACCTTACATAGATGATGGATCTTAAAATTATATTGGTTTGGATATTGCTTTTTTACAAATGGATATAAAGAAGACGATGAAACTGTATAGGGGTATCCTTTATTCACGATGGTGATGCCGTAAACTTTGAAATAGATCATGGCGATATTGGAAAAATTGAATGTTGGTTGAGCAGCAAAAGTACTGCGGACCGTTCTATGGTCCCTGGTCTTATCCAAGTGCAGATCAACGGGTATATGGGTGTTGATTTTTACGTGCCCGATCTAACGGTCCAGGAGGTGAGGAAAGCCACCAAGGCGCTTTTTCACTGACCGAATTAACTTAACGGTGATGTCGAACCTTAAACAAATATTCAGTCCAGTTTTTACTTACCAAGACGCTGTTCCCACTTATTCTAAGGGTACAGTGGACTCTCTTATTATTAGTTCATTGCGGATAATTATGGTTTCGGAAACTATATTCTTGTCATTATCCTCAATTTGTTTGATAAGTAGTCGTGCTGAAGCTTGTCCCATTTCAAAGGCATGGTCTTCTATCGTTGTTAATGAAGGTTGAATGATTTTAGATATGGGAGTATTACTAAATCCCACAACGGCTATATCTTTGGGGACAGAAAACTTTCTCTCCCTAGCTGTTTGGATTACGCTAACAGCTGTTATGTCGTTGGCACAAAAAATGCCATCTGGTCTTGTATCCATGCTTAATAACTCATTGGCAAAAAGGTGACCTTCTTCTTCGCTAAGGATGTTGCCATAGAAAATCAGGTCTTCATTAATAGTTAAATTGTTCTTGATTAAAGCGGCCTTATAACCTTCTAGTCGCGCTTTAAAAATTGAGGAATTTAAATTTCCTGCAATATGGGCTATTTTTTTACATCCAATTTTAGCAAGATGTTCACAAGCTTTAAAGGCGGCATCGTAATCATTGATCAAGACTTTGTTTGATTCTAAGTCGCTGCAGACACGATCAAATAATACGAGGGGAATATGGGTATTTGCCAATTGTTTGTAATGGTCAATATCAGATGTTTCCAAAGCTAAACAGGCAATAATTCCATCCGCCTTATTAGACATTAATATCGCAACGCTCTCTACCTCCTTTATATACGAATCTTTGGTTTGGAAAATTGAAACATAATAACCAGCTTCATTGGCAACTTCTTCAATTCCGCTTATTGAAGATGAATGAAAATACCGATCAATTCGTGGGACTATTACACCAATATGATTGGTTTTTCTTCTTCTTAAATTTGAAGCAACGGAATTGGGTATATAACCTAGGTTTATAGCTGTTTTTTTTATTTTTTCACGTGTTTCCTCCCCAATGCTGTGATGGTCCTTTAGAGCTCTTGAAACAGTAGATGTGGATACACCTAAGATTTTGGCAAGACCTGTCATCGTTATACGTGTGTTTTCCATACCACAAAAGTAATAAATAATCCTATTGAATATTAGCGCAAACGTATGTGTAATTATCTAGGTTTATTATAAAATATAGTTCAATATGTTAAAAGAATATTGAAAATTATACACTTTGTATATTTTCAACTAAAGGAATATCAATACCTTCCATATAGTCTATCGATTTTGCTTAAAATATAATTAACACACAAACGTTTGCGTAATTATAATTGTTTTGATAGATTTACGGGAACTGTGAATTGATTTACAAGGTTGATGTTGAAATGTCATCTATGTTTTTCAGATAGAAATAAAAGGATTAAAACATTTGTTCGCCAAATACAATGACTTCAAAAAACCCCCAAAATAAATTCAACTTATTGGAATGTTGCAGCAAATTGTAAGCTGAATTGAGTTGTGCTATTCTGTCTAAACAGCGAATTTGTATAAAGGCTAATGTTGTACGCAAGAGTCAATATTTATAGGTTGGAAAAAAGAACGTACCTAAATAAACAAAATGGTTAAATGAAAAATCAAACTCGAAGGAATTTTATCAAGCTATCTGCATTGAGTACCGGATTTTTGGGACTTTCGACACAGGCCGTTTTTGCCCATGATGAAATTCAGAAAAAAATTTATGGTCTTAGTGAAACGCCGCAACCTATTGGTAACTCGGCAATCGGTCTGAAACACGACCCCATTAAACAGGTGAGAATAGGTGTCATAGGAGTTGGCAACAGAGGGTACGGCCATGTGAAGAATATTAATTCATTACAGCCTAATGCGAAAATAGTTGCTATTGCCGATGTTAGGGAAAGTAGAGCTAAAAGAGCA
Source organism: Arenibacter sp. F26102 (assembly GCF_023015865.1). Classification (GTDB taxonomy): domain Bacteria; phylum Bacteroidota; class Bacteroidia; order Flavobacteriales; family Flavobacteriaceae; genus Arenibacter. The sequence goes on from NZ_JALKBC010000034.1 coordinate 2,755, forward strand.
TTGGATCTGCTGAATAAATTGAACAAAAAAAAGCAATCTATTGATTTGTATTTCGGTGACGAAGAAATATGGAGAGATATGGTAAAACGAGACGATATTGATTTAATAGTTGTCGTCACTCCTCCCACTGAACATGCGCGCATGGCAGTTTATTCAATGGAACAAAATAAACATGTCGTATCGGAAGTTCCGATTGCACTTACTATTCAAGAGTCATGGGACATTATTAACACTGCTGAAAAAACGCAACGTCACTGCATGATGCTTGAAAATTGCTGTTATGGAGAAGAAGAGCTTTGGGTATTAAATATGGTCAAGAACAATGTCTTTGGTTCGTTGACCCATGCAGAAGGAGGCTACATTCATTCCTTGTTACAAAAATTGTTCGTAAAAAGCGATGACCCTGCCACTAGTGCATATTATAAACAATGGAGGTTAAGATTACATGCCGAAATGCATGGAAACCTATACCCGACCCATGGATTGGGTCCGATTGCTAATTATATGGACATCGGCAATGGTGACCGGTTCGATTATCTTGTTTCAATGGATTCTTCAGAAGAGTCTTTGCATCAATATGCTACACAATCGTCACCTGACAACGATTTTTATAACCAAAAGAACTTTTCTCATGGCGATATGAATAGTTCAATGATAAAAACGGCAAAAGGAAGATCGATACTACTTCAGCACGATGTCGTTTCCCCTCGCCCCTATAGCCGCATTAACGCATTGTCAGGAAGTAAGGCATACCATGAAGGGTATCCCAGCCGCTTGTCGCTTTACGACGAAGGTCTTGGTCATGATTGGCTCAACGAAGAAAAGTTCAAGGCAATGCAAGAAAAATATGAGCATCCCATTTGGAGCAAAATGAAAGAGGAGGCCCAAGAACAAGGAGGCCATGGAGGTATGGATTACATTATGTTCTACCGTTTGATTAAAAATTTGAATAATGGATATCCCATGGACATGAATGTCTATAACGGGGTGGACTGGTCCGTAATTTTACCACTTACTAAATTATCGGTCGAATTGGGAAGCGTACCTATCAAATTCCCTGATTTTACGCGAGGTAATTGGGAAGAAGAAAGAGAGCTAGGGTTCTTCCAAAACATATAAAAACAAATTTTACAATACAAAAATTTAGAGTATGAAGCTTGTAATTTCAAATGACAAACAGGAATTAGGTCAAAGGTCCGCGAAAAAGGGTGCGGAATTGATTCGAAAAGCAATTGAAAAAGATGGTCGAGCAAATATAATTGTGGCAACTGGTGCATCACAGTTTGAGATGTTGTCAGAACTTGTAAAAGAGGACGTAGATTGGTCAAAAGTAACAGGCTTTCACCTTGATGAATATGTAGGGATGCCAAATGTGCATAAGGCCTCTTTTTGTAAATACCTGAAAGAACGATTTGTTGACTTGGTGCCAATAAAAAAGTTCTATTTCATAGAGGGTGATGCTGAAAACCCCTTAGATGAGTGTAACAGACTTGGTAAGATAATTTCTTGTATTAAAATTAACGTAGCCTTTGTTGGTATAGGCGAAAATGCACATTTAGCCTTTAATGATCCGCCAGCGGATTTTGACAGGGAAGAAGCTTATTTCATTGCTGATTTAGACAAAGCTTGTAGGGAACAACAACTTGGTGAAGGTTGGTTTGCTTCCTTGGGAGATGTTCCTAAGCAAGCTATTAGTATGTCTGTGAGGCAAGTATTGAAATCAGAAGCAATAATTGCAAGTGTACCTGATAGTCGCAAAGCGATAGCCGTAAAAAACACAGTCGAATCAGAAATCTCTGAAGGGGTTCCTGGGACAGCATTAAGATTACATAGCAATACTTGGTTGTACTTAGACAAGGCATCCGCATCCCTTTTAAGTGAGCCTCAAGAGACTATTTTTTAGTTTGCTTTTTTTATTAAACATTATTTATAATACACAGTATATGGACAAGGAACTTAGCTGGTTAGATACTTTGGTTAATACTAGATATTCATATGATAATGGTGATGATATTCCGATATGTCCTAGGTGGTTGGTAAATTTCCGAACAGGAGGTTTACCGCTTTAAAGCTACATTGATTAATGCCTGAACGGGAAAACGAGTATATGGCAACGGACTTGGAGTAGGTTATTTTTCTAAGGAGCATATTGAAATATGTCCCATGATTCTGCAATTAAAAAGTATTAAACTATACCCTTTTTCCTTTTTTGCTTGAGCGATTAACTAACTAATAAAAAAAAACTTATGAAAATTAAATTAAACTATGCCTTTGTTTGTTTGAGAAGGACAGTGTTAATGAACGTGATGAGAACCTTTATTCTTTTGTGTTTTACAAACGTTTTTAGTGCTATACCAAATATTGTTGATTTTGAAAAAGTTCCGCAGCAGCAGATTAGCGGTACTGTGGTCGATCAAAATGGGCTACCTCTACCAGGCGCCAACATCCTAGAAAAGGGAACGGCCAATGGAACGCAGTCAGATTTAGATGGAAATTTTTCAATTCAAATAGGAAGTCAAAATGCTATTCTTATAGTATCATATTTGGGTTTTATACCTAAGGAATTAGAGGTGACGGACCAAACTTTCATAGAGGTTGCCTTAGAAGAAGATGCCAATAGTCTTGATGAAGTGGTAGTTGTTGGTTATGGTACCATGAAAAAAAGTGACCTAACTGGTTCGGTAGCAAATGTAAGTTCCGATACTTACAAAGATCAACATATGACGCAAATTACAGATATGTTGCAAGGTACTGTTGCAGGGTTGAACATGACTCAAGGGACTACTGCTGCCGGAGGTGGAGCAATTGAAGTTAGGGGGGCTAATTCATTGAATGCATCAACCCAACCGATGATAGTTATTGATGGTTCTATTTACAATGGAAGCCTCCGTGATATAAACCCTTCCGATGTTAAGTCAATTGATATATTGAAAGATGCAAGTTCTGCTGCTGTTTATGGATCCAGGGCATCTTCAGGTGTAATTTTAATTACAACAAAAGGTGGAACTAAAGGTAAAACCAACATCAATTTTACATCACAGGTTGGAGTTGTAAGTACAACTAATAAATTTGCCCCTAACAATGCAGAACAATACCTTACTTTTAGGCAAGATGTAAAGCGAGCACTTGATACTAGTTCGCCTTCTTTTTATTATGACAATCCAAACCAGTTGCCAGATGGCGTAAGCCTTGACCAATGGAGAAGTGCGAGTAATAATCCTAATGCCGATAATACGAGGGAATGGTTAACAAGGCTTACATTTTTCCCAGTTGAAATGGACAACTACATAAATGGAAATTCCGTTGATTGGTATGATAAAGTTATACGCAAGGGGGCTGTTCAATTAAAATATGATTTGAGTATAAACGGAGGAACTGATGAGGTTACCTATTTCTGGTCTATGGGCTATATGAAAAATGAAGGTGTTGTTCTTGGTGATGACTATTCTGCCTTAACAACAAGGTTGAATTTAAACTTCAAACCTACAAAATGGATGGATATTGGGATGAATACACAATTCACAAATCGGGATGAAAGTTCGGTTACGGCAAGTTTATCCAGTATGTACCAAATGAGTCCTTATGGTTCAGAATATAATGATGATGGAACTATAAAGAGATACCCCAATGACTTTACCGTTGCGAATCCTTTACTTAACTATAGAGGGCAGGATCGTTCCAATAAAATTAACTCGTTATTTAGCACTTTATATACGAATATTCAGTTACCGTTCGGAATTAAGTATAAATTATCTTTCCAACCTAGATTTGAATTTGCAGGAGATTACAATTTTTGGTCGTCTGAAACAATAACCGGCGGTCAAAGTGGGTATGCTACAAGAGAAGAGTATTCTTCCTTTAACTGGATTTTGGATAATATAATTACATGGAAGAAGACATATGGATCACATTCTTTCGATTTAACTTTATTGCAAAGTGCAGAGCAAAACAAGTCTAATTATTCTTATTTGAAGAATGAGCAATTTACACCAAATCAAAACCTTGGTTATAATGGCCTCCAATATGGCGTAAACCCAGCAGTGGGGACGAATGATACGCAATCCAATGCAGATGCCTCAATGGCCAGGTTAAATTATGTTTTTAAAGATAAATACCTTTTAACAGCATCTGTAAGAAGGGATGGATATTCTGCATTCGGACAAGAAAACCCGAGGGCCGTTTTCCCCGCTGTAGCTTTGGCATGGAAAGTTTCAGAAGAGGGTTTTTTCAATATTGATCAAATAAATCAAATGAAGCTCAGAGGGTCTTGGGGAATAAACGGTAACCGCGATATCGATATTTATGGTTCATTGGCTCAAACAGAATCAGATATTTATTATGACGGAACCAATACCCAGGTTGGCGTATACAACAGTACTTTAGCTAATAGTGCGTTGAGATGGGAGAAAACAGAATCGCTCAATTTTGGTCTTGACATGGGCATGTTCAATAACCGGATAAATTTTGCCGCTGATGTCTATTTCATGAAAACAGTAGATCTTCTGATGGAACGAAAATTACCTGAAATTACCGGATATTCATCGATTTTATCTAACCTTGGGGAGTTACAGAACAGTGGTGTGGAAATGACGCTGAATACAGTTAATGTGAGCAATGAGAATTTAACATGGAAAACAGACCTTACTTTTGCTCTGAACCGGAATAAGATTAATAAATTATTCAGCAATTTCGATGAAAATGGTGTTGAATTGCCCGACTATACAAATGAATGGTTTCCTGGGCAAGCTATTGATGCCGTTTGGGATTATAATACCTTGGGAATTTGGCAAGTTGATGAAGCTGCTGCTGCGGCTGCAGTTGGATTGGAGCCGGGAGACTGGAAAGTAGAAGATATTGATGGTGACGGAACGTATGATGAATTAACGGATAAACAGTTTATTGGGTACACAGAACCTCGGTTTAGACTGGGAATGAGAAATCAGTTTAATTTCTTAAAACACTTTTCAGCTTCAATTTTTATAAGAGGTGAATTTGGACAACTAGGAGCATTTTCTTATGCGCTTCGAAATGGAGGAAGCGATACTTATGATAGAAGGAATGAAGTGAATATTCCATATTGGACAGCAGATAATCCAATAAATGATTATCCGCGTTTGATTACCAACACAACAGTATATGGTGGAGGAATCCAGATATATAAACCAAATTCTTTCGTAAGAGTACAAGACTTAACCTTGTCATACAATGTGCCTTCAGATTTTATGAAGCGTAATGGTATGACTAATGCTAGAATATTTTTCTCTGGACATAATCTATATTATTTTTCAAAATGGCCGGGATGGGATCCAGAATCGTTAAACAGTCCGTTGACCAAGACATATTCATTAGGATTTAGTATAACATTATAATAACCTTAAATAACCTTAAAGATGAATAAAATACAAAAACAACTTGCAATATTAGGTTTGGTTATGTTCGTCATGATTACTTCATGTTCGAAAGAGTGGTTAGAGCCAAAACCTTTATCTTTTTTCAGCCCTGAAAACGTGTATGTGGATAAGGATGGGTTTGAGTCGATGCTTTATACCTTGAGAAAGGCTTTGAAAAGTGAAAATACCGGATATTTGAACTCTATAGCTGCTGAGTATTCAGCTTCTGATTTAGCGTCTCCCTGGTCTCAACTTGATTTCCATAAGCTTACGCCGAATCAATCGCAATATTATCCTTTTTTAGATTTTTTTACGGAAACATTCGGGCATATCAAGAATGCAAATGTTGCTATATCGAGAATCGATGATATTGAGTGGGAAAGTCAGGAGGACCGCAATGTAATTTTAGCGGAAGCCTTATGGCACAAAGCATATTGGTATTATCGATTAGTAAATACGTATGGTGATGTTCCTTATGTAAATGAGGAAATTACTGGCGAAAAACTTGACTTTTATTCAACTAGCAGATGGACTATTTTGGCACAATTGGAAGAAGATTTGGAATTTGCTGCACAATGGCTACCCGATGTTGCGGGACCAGGAAATATTTCTAAGGGAGCTGCCAATTATTTGTTGACAAAGGTTTATCTCGCAAACAGCAATTTTGACCAGGCTATTGCAAGCATAGACAAGGTTATTGAAGGGCCTTACTCATTAATGGAAGATAGATTTGGTGTTGATGTAGCTGATACAAACCGAAACCTTATTTGGGATCTTCATCGCCCCAAAAACTTCAATTCTTCTGAAAATAGAGAAACAATACTTGCTGTTGTTGATAGGTATGAAGCTCCTTCCGATGCAAGGTCCGATGGGTTATATACGATGCGGAATTACAACGCTCAATGGTTCCAACCTGCTGTATTGGACAGTCAAGGTGCACCTGGGATGACAATTGCCGGTACTGGTCAGGTTATGTATGATTCATTAGGCAGAGGAAATTGTAATGTTCGTCTCACCCATCATTTTCAATATAAGTTATGGAATTATGGTGGACAGACCTGGGATAACACGCAAGATTTAAGACGTGCCGATATTAACTGGGTTGATAAACATGAATTGTTATATAACAATCCTAGTTCAGTAGATTTCGGGAAACCTGTCAATGAGGCGTACTTTGCGCAGCCAATTGATACGTTTAAGTACATTTATGCAATGCCACATTATATTATGTATGTTCCCCAGGATGATCCCACAGCAAGACCTATGGGAGGAAATGGTGACTGGTATTTGTTCAGGCTGGCGGGAGCTTATCTGCTCAGGGCTGAAGCTTATTACTGGAAAAATCAATTCGCAAATGCAGCAGATGACCTTAACATGGTTAGACAAAGAGCTAACGCGATTCCTATAACGGCAGGAGAAGTTACTCTTGATTTTATTTTTGATGAACGTGCAAGGGAACTATTCGCAGAGGCCCCAAGGCATTCAGAACTAATAAGAGTGTCGTATATTCTAGCCCAACTGAATAAGGACGGTTATAGCCTTAATAATTTTGGAGATAAGAATTATTATTATGACCGGGTAATGAGATTAAATAAAACGTATGAAAAGCAAGTTACATTATTGGGTAACACGGCTGGTATGGAACCTTATCATGCACTGTGGCCTATTCCGTCTAAAGTGATAACTGCCAACACATTAGGAGTAATAAACCAGAATTATGGCTACGATGGATATGAAAGGAATGTTCCTCCGTTGGAAGTGATTGAATAATCTTGAGATAAATAGAATTAACCCCATCATTAATATTTTAATGATGGGGTTAATATAATACCAATGCGGCAGTTCATGGATTATGTATAGGAAGATTTTTTCCTAATGGATAATCCAATTGTTAGGATTATAGGTGAATTTAGAGACCAAGTTGTTGTGGCTGTGAGGTATTGAAAAAAATAGTCATAATTTGCATTTACTAAAAATGCCTTTATTAGTTTTCCTAATCTGTTTTGCGATTTGGGTCAATTTAACTTCAATGGCGATGATATAGGGGTGGTATTTGTTTTGCCATCGGTCTCGTCTTTCTGATCTTAAGGGTCCATTTTCTGAAGTTGAATAGCTAAATAGATTTTCGGACGTATGATTCCCTGTGCAGGGGAACAATAGGAGCATCGATAAATTTTAAAAGACAAAAATTATGGAGAAAGATATTAAGGGCAACGGGCGAAGGAATTTTGTAAAATCCGGTGCTACGGCACTTGCCGGAGGTGCATTGCTGAGCAGTTTTCCCATGCACGCCTTTCATTTAAGCAATAAAAAAGAAATAAGAATCGGTCTTGTAGGCTGTGGAGGCAGGGGCAAAGGTGCCGCCCACGAGGCGCTGAAGACCTCCGGGACGGTGAAGTTGGTGGCTATAGGGGAAGTTTTCGAGGACAGGCTGAACGGTGCCTACGAGAACCTTAAGGGTGCGTACGGGGATCAGGTAGACGTTCCCGGTTCGAAAAAGTTCATTGGTTTTGATGCCTACCAGAAGGTGATCGACAATTGCGATGTGGTGCTCTTGGCCACGCCGCCGCCATTCCGGCCCTTGCACCTTGAGGCGGCCGTTAAGGCGGGCCGTCACGTATTCATAGAAAAGCCACTGTTCGTCGATATTCCCGGGTACCATAGGGTCATGGGCGCCAAAGA
>NZ_JALKBC010000035.1 GCF_023015865.1 Arenibacter sp. F26102
CTGAAAAAAGTTACCCTAGCCGGATAGGACTACTCTGGCTTCCTTACACTGTTCAAATTAAAACAGTTTAAAAACCAAAGTTACCAAAGTCACTAAAAATAAAAAGACCGCCTAATGGTTTTTAGACGGCCTCTTTTTTTTTTACTATTTCTTAGGCTATTATTACCCTAATTTATTCAGTTGTTCAATCAAAGAACCTGCTTTAGTTTCCAATTCCGCTTTAACGGATTTTAAATGTGCCGGTCTGTTCTCTACTGACTTCTGGTTCACTTTTGCTATTAAGTCATCAAAAGTTTCAATTGCGCTATCTATTAGCGCATTGCCCTCTTTTGAATTTTGCTTATTTCCAGAAGCTTCCACTAAATACACAGCTTCAATAATATCTCCTAAAACGTAATTAATGTCTTTCTTTAAATCTTTTATACTTGCCATTGGTAATATTTTTTTTGCAAAAGTAATCATTTTCAGATTGTAACCTCCAAAAGTTTTGCGCTCGTTGTCATTATATTTATTTTTTTGGACTGTGCAGGTACCAAAGTGGTCTCCCCATTTTTTATTGTTACCGAACCAAATTCATTGGAAATAGTTGCCTTACCTCCTACGCACATGTAGATGGTGAACGAATCCCTTTTTTCAACATCCAACTCCAAGTCCTTGGTAAGCTCTAAAATGTTGGTGTTAAAATAAGGACAGGAAACCATATTATTTACACTGTCTTTTTTATCGGAATACTTCACCTTAAAATCGGCCTTCTTGGTGTAATCTATGGCATCCAAGGCCAAATCGGTATGCAATTCCCTTAAATTGCCATTTTTATCCTTTCTATTAAAATCGAAAACACGGTAGGTGATATCCGAAGTCTGCTGTATCTCCGCCAATAATACCCCGGCACCAATAGCATGCATCTTACCTGTGTTTATAAAAAAAGTATCCCCTTCCTTTACACTTTCATAGTTTAATAAATCCAACAGCGTATTCTCCTCAATGCTCTTGGCATATTCTTCCTTGGTTACATCCTTATTAAAACCCACTATCAACTCTGCCCCCTTATCGGCATCCATTATATACCACATCTCTGTTTTCCCAAAGGAATTGTGTCGTTTTTTGGCCAATTCATCATTGGGGTGCAATTGAATGGACAAATCCTGTTTGGCATCAATAAACTTAATAAGAATGGGGAATTCCTTACCAAATCGTTCAACAACACTCTTTCCCAATAATTCTTCCGGGTATTTGTTTATCAATTCCTGTAAGGAAGTACCCGATAAATCACCGTTGGATACAACGGACACATCTCCCTCCACCGCAGAAAGCTCCCAACTTTCACCAGTAATATCATTTTCAATGGGCTTTCCCAAGACATCTTTTAATTTGGTACCGCCCCAAAGGCGCTCTTTTAGGATTGGATTGAATTTTAAAGGATATAAGTTCATTCTGTATGGTATTATGTATTTGTATTCTGTTATAATTTTATTAAACCAATCTACCCGGAAAAAGTCACGTAATTTCTTGGGGTCTCAAATAAGATAACCTCCAGTTCATGTGAGGCTTCTATAAATGGCCTGAGCAAGTTCCAAATATAAACTGCTATATTTTCGGCTGTTGGATTTACGGTCTTGAACCATTCCACTTCAACATTAAGGTTTTTATGATCTAGCTGATTTTCAATTTTATCCTTAATTAGATCCTTAAGGACCTTCATATCCATAACAAAACCAGTCTCCGGATCAATTTCTCCAGTAACACTAACTACCAGCTCATAATTATGGCCATGAAAATTAGGGTTATTACACAGTCCAAAAACACTGTTATTTTTTTCAAAACTCCAATCTGGCCTATACAGCCTGTGAGCAGCATTAAAATGGGCTTTCCTACTTACCTTTACTTTCATATGGCCGTATTATATTGCGAAATATGATTGTAAAACTTATCAAAAATAATTTTGAACCAGGCGGTGTATTTCTCAGGGTTAGTAGCCATATCCTGTTTAATTGCAAAAGGAGTCATCCATTTCCATGATGCAACCTCTTCTGGATTTATGGTTGGCTCCCCATTATAGTGCCCTATCATTACATGATCAAATTCATGCTCAGTAAGGCCATTGTCAAAGGGAGCTTTATAAATAAAGGAAAACAACTCCTTCAATTCCGCCTCAAACCCCATTTCTTCCCTTAATCTTCTTTTTCCTGCTTCAATATTAGTTTCTCCGTCCCGCTGATGACTACAACAAGTATTTGTCCATAAGAGAGGGGAGTGATATTTGTGACCAGCCCTTTGTTGGATCATTGTTTCCCCTTTATCGTTCATAATAAAAACAGAAAATGCCCTATGGAGCAAAGCCTTTTCATGAGCTTCCATTTTAGGCATCAGACCAATTTGAACATCAAATTCATTAACAAGAATTACCTTTTCCTCTTCCATTTTGTAAAAATAAAACCTTTCCCCAATAATAAGGGCTAAGTCCATCATAAAATTTAAATACTTTGGGAATGTTTCGTGTTAATGCCTTCCAACCTTAGAAAGGTTGGCTAGAGCAAGTTTCTACCACGAATATTGTGACAATAATTTGATTTTATGATTTATATGGAAATTACCATAGATCCCCATTCACGCCTATCAAACAGTTTTCCGTTAAATAAGTAATCCTCTGAGTAAACTATAGAGACAATTGTTTAAAATGATTTTTAATCGCCATAGGCAAACTTCCAAGTAATGAAAACGAAGCACCGTTGAAAAAGTGGGTATAGCCTTTCTTACACTTGCGGCTTTTGAAATACCGGTAACACTAATAAAAATTGGAATAATGTGTTAGAAAAATCTCGGAGACTTTAAATTGCCAAGCTCTTTAATAAAGTCATAACGCAATATAATCTCAAAGGATCCGTCATTAAAGGTAGCCTGACCCAATTCCGTAGTTTCCTTGTCATAGGCCAATCCAATTAGAAAAGAATTGGAAATATTGAAGCCTACCATGGCGCTAAGTGCGGCGTCCCATCTATAGGCGGCCCCAAAAATAAACTTGTCACTAAGCATAAAATTAGCAGATGCATCAAGTTGAACGGGCGCACCCTGAACTACTTTGGCTAAAATGGCAGGTTTAAATTTTAAATTGGTATTCAAATCAAAGACGTAACCGGTTATTAGATATAAATTCATCTGTTCCTTTGCTGTCGACAGCGCTTCACCATCAAAATGTGTGGTCTGCAAAAATCGGGGCACCGACAAACCTGCGTAAAATTTTTGGGTATGGTAATAAACGCCCGCTCCTAAATTTGGGGAAAATTTATTGTCGATGTCCTGCTGTAAAGTAGGGTCCGGTCCTCCTGGATTGGTATAATCTTGATTAAGCTCGGAATAGCGAATATCCAGCATATGTGCACTGGCTTTTAATCCGAAGCTCAATCTACCTTCTTGGGAGGTATAAACGGTGTACGAGAAATCCCCATCAAAATAAGTTTCAGATGTGGGGCCAATTTTGTCGTTCACAATTGAAAGTCCCAAACCTACTCCCCTATACCCAATGGGCGAATGCAAATTTAAAGTCTGGGTGGTGGGAGCACCGTCCAAACCTACCCATTGCGACCTGTGCAATGCTGCCATACTTATATGACCACGAGATCCTGCATAAGCTGGGTTAACACTTACGGTATTATACATATACTGAGTATATTGGGCGTCCTGTTGGGACCGTACCTCGAAGCTGACCAAGATAATTACGGCAAATAACCATAATGCTATAAGGTTCGGCTCGCGTGTGTTTTTTATTAGATCTGGCATCCTTTATCTGTTTATATAAATATATCCCGTAAGCGTCGTCATCTTTCCTCCTACAGATGGGGTATAGTCCAAAATATAGAAATAAGTTCCTACCGGTAATTGATTGTCTTTATTAATGGTGACCCTCCCCTCCGAAGTACCGTCAAAATAATTGGAATCATTATTATAGGCCTTAGTGGCATATACCAAAACTCCCCAACGGTTATATATTTTGATAGTATTGTTTGGATAATTTTCAATTCCCTTTATAGTCAAAACATCATGGATACCGTCGTTATTTGGTGTTATCACATTAAACACTTCAACTCCAACGTCCAGTATAATCAAATCGGAATCCAAATAATCAGGAATTCCATCCTCATCAAAATCGTCATTGGCATAATTTCCATCCCCGTTTTCATCTTCATCAATGGTAAGTATACCATCATCATCATCGTCTGTGTCCCGATAATCTACTTCATCGTCACCATCGGTGTTGGGTAAATCATTGTATGGGTCGTTAATCTCATCATTAACATCCACATCAATGGTCGTATTTCCTTCATAACCATCATCCAGACCATCATTATCCTTATCCGAACCTATATAAACTACATCCGGGATTCCGTCATGATCATGATCATGGCCTTCAATTCTGTCAGGTACATTATCATTATCACTGTCTTCATCCAAGTAATCTGGTAAATTATCCCCGTCCGTATCAATTGGGAACAAGCCTATATTTCCATTATTTTCATAGGCATCGTCCAGACCATTGTTATTGGCATCCACTCCACTTGGCGGAACATAACCTTGGGTAGTTTGGGCCTCAACGTTATCTGGAATACCATCGTTATCACTATCAATGTCCAAATAATCTGGTATACCATCACCATCGGAATCCGTTGGATCTGTGCTGGGGTCATTATCACCATCCAAATTAAGATCTTCAAAACTGTCTAAAATTCCATCATCATCACTATCAATGTCCACTATTCCATCAGGATTGACCAGTATATTGACAGTTGCCGTACTACAATTGGATTGATTATCACAAATTGTGTAGGTAAAAAGATCACTACCTGTATAACCACTATTAGGTGTATAGGTTACAAAATCATCTGTAAGGTCGTTTGGTGTGCCATTGTTATGAACTAATACACTGCCATTGGATGGACTGGTGGTTGTTATGGTTCCGAGGATAGGAATATCATTATCGTTCGCCAAGATATCTATATCTACAGGCATGTCCTCTAAGGTAGCCACAGAATCATCAAATGCATCAACAATAGGAAGTACATCCACATTTACGGTTGCCGTACTACAATCACCCAAGGCATTACAAATAGTATAGGTAAATGTAATTGGACCATTAAAGTTCGGATTTGGAACAAAGGTCACTATATCATCAGATGGATTGTTCGGCGAACCATTATCATCTACAAGAACATTCCCGTTAAACGGATTTGATGTAGTCAATATACCAGTTGTAGGCAAATTGCTATCATTATCAAAAATGGGTACTACTACAGACGAATCTTCGTTGACCGCTATAAAATCATCAACCAAAACACTGGACTGCTGTAAACAAACCACCGTAAAATTCGGCAAATCAAAAGAATTCCCAGCCTTGGTTACAGTGGCGGTATAACGAACCACACTTTGTGTAGCGATTACTGTTGGCCTTAGTTGATCACCACCAACTGCCGGCGACCAACTAATAGCAGCGCTAGGACTCACATTATTGGAAATATCCATGGTTACCTCATTATCTGGACTTGTACAATCCGTTACAATAAAATAACCTGTGGCATTTGCTCCACAAAGGGTACCATCATAGGTTGCAAAATAAATTCCTGATGAAGTAACCTCATAAAAGAAATCTGTACCCAATACCGTGGAGGTATCGGAAGCCTCGTACCATTTATAATTATGTTCATCGGTACTGTTGGGAGCCTGCAACAAAAATTGCGCATTGGCCCTATTAGCACCAAAGAATATGGTTACAAGGGTAACAAAAAGAAATCTATATATGTGTTTTGGTTTCAAACTCCTGTTGTACCTAGTTGGTTTATATAATCTATTTCACTACAAATACTACGTTGATAAGCGAATTATAATCTGTTGGCGTTGCTATTACATCATAGGTCATTACACCAAATTCATCCACACTTACATTGTCGAACACCGTATTATCGTAATACGTAACATAGTAATACAGCTCCGTATTGGCATAGGTTGGTATAGCCCCAGGTGCCAAATTACTAGCCACCATCGGTGATCCAAACTGAGCCGTATATTGCGTATGCAGATTAATTGTCCTACCCGTGCCTGTTGAGGAGGCATCCACAGCAATGGAAGGCGGATAGAAAATATTAGGTCGTGTATTTGCAATTACATAAGGAGTGGCACTACTACCATTTCCAGTTACACTAATATCATTACCTGCAGTCACTATAGTCTCTGTTCCATCGGCCGTAGGCACTGTAATGGTATTACCGCCAGATATACTCAATTGATCACCTGCAATGCTCAAGGTCTGGTCATCCGTTGCTGGATCCCCCGCTGGACCTGTTGCTCCTGTTGGACCTTGTGAACCCGTAGCCCCTGTTGGGCCTGCTGGACCTTGCGGGCCAACAGCACCATCGATACCATCCGATCCGGCAGGACCTGCTGGACCTTGCGCTCCTGTGGCTCCTGTATCACCTGTATCTCCCTTGGCTCCGGTAGGACCTTGCGCTCCTGTGGCTCCAGTATCACCAGTATCCCCCTTGGCTCCTGTTGGACCTTGCGCTCCTGTTGGGCCCTGAGCTCCCGTAGGGCCTTGGGCACCTGTGGCTCCGGTATCTCCTGTTGGACCCTGGGCTCCAGTGGCTCCTGTATCTCCTGTTGGACCCTGGGCACCGGTTGCTCCGGTATCACCCGTATCTCCTTTGGCACCAGTTGGCCCCTGAGCTCCTGTTGGCCCCTGAGCTCCCGTAGGGCCTTGGGCACCTGTGGCTCCGGTATCTCCTGTTGGACCTTGGGCTCCAGTAGCTCCTGTATCTCCTGTTGGACCCTGAGCTCCAGTAGGACCTTGGGCACCTGTGGCTCCTGTTGGACCTTGAGCACCTGTGGCTCCCGTGGCTCCGTCACTACCCGGAGGTCCTTGTGGACCAGCCGGACCTTGTGGACCGGTATCAGGATCAATCCAAGAATATATTCCTGAACCGTCTGTAGAAAGTACTTGTCCGCCTGTTCCTCCAGCCGGTAATTCTATTTCATTAGTTGGATCATTATCTGCATCACGGATATCAATAGTTGTACTTCCTCCTCTTTCCAAGGCTATATTTACTGACTCATTAGCACTAACAACTGAACTACTAATTCCTTGATTATCAGTATTTAAAACTGATTTATCGATCCACTCCACAGTACCAACCGCATCGGTAACCAATACCTTGTCGTTGCCTCCGCCTAATATGTTTTCCGTCTGAACCGCGTTGTCCGCCAGTTTAGCATTGGTCACCGCATCGGCTCCAAGCTTGGCAGTAACAATGGAAAGATCCTCCACTTTGAACGGGTCTCCAGCGGTTCCCGCTCCCGTAATCGTTACTTGGTCCGCAATGGCGGCAAAGCTCGACTTGTCGATCCACTCCACAGTACCAACTGCATCCGTAACCAATACCTTGTCGTTACCTCCGCTTAATATGTTTTCTGTCTGTACCGCATTATCGGCCAATTTAGCATTGGTCACCGCATCGGCTCCAAGCTTGGCTGTAACTATGGATAGGTCCTCCACTTTGAAGGGGTCACCAGCAGTTCCCGCTCCCGTAATAGTTAGCTGGTCCGCAATGGCGGCAAAGCTCGACTTGTCGATCCACTCCACAGTACCAACTGCATCCGTAACCAATACCTTGTCGTTGCCTCCGCTTAATATGTTTTCTGTCTGTACCGCGTTGTCCGCCAGTTTAGCATTCGTCACCGCATCGGCTCCCAATTTTGCAGTCAC
>NZ_JALKBC010000036.1 GCF_023015865.1 Arenibacter sp. F26102
CCTATGGTACACCCCACGCGCCATACCACACTGCCCCGTTGGAATATAGGAACCGATTTGATCCGGAAAAGATCCAACTCCGAAGAAATGTACCCGATAGTCTTAAGGAACGGGCAAAAAAGGATCTGGCAGGTTATTATTCTCATATAGCGGCACTGGATGATATGATAGGCAAGGTGATAAAAAATCTAAAGGATTCCGGTCAATTTGATAATACCATCATAGTATTTACTGCAGATCATGGGGATCTATTGGGCTCCCATGGAGCCTATAAAAAGCAACAACCTTACGAGGAATCCGCAAAGGTACCTATGCTGTACTATATTCCTGAAAAATTAAAAATCGCTGCGGGAGAACGGGATGCTTTAATGAATTCTGAAGATATCATGCCCACCCTTCTAAGTCTCTGTGATATTTCCATCCCCAATACTGTGGAAGGATTCGATTATAGGCTTTATATGGAAGGGAAAGAGGAAATAGGGCATGCTACCTTACTCACCTGTGTACAACCCTTTGGACAATGGAACAAAGTACAGCATGGTGCCAGGGAGTACAGGGCCATTAAAACCAAACAGCACACCTATGCCAGGGATTTGAACGGTCCGTGGTTGCTTTTTGACAATATTAATGACCCCTATCAATTGAACAACCTAATAGGCAATGAGGGCTACACAACCCTTCAGGACGAATTGGAAAAACAGCTATCCCAGCGTTTGAAAGAAACTGGGGATGAATTTCTTCCGGGAATGGAATACATTAAAAAGTGGGGCTATCCGGTTGATGAAACAGGTACGGTTCCCTATACTGAATAGAACTGAGTTTAATATTTCGAAATATCTTAATAATGACCAAACAAAAAAAGACCCTTGGAGAGTTCATTTTTGATAACCAATCCGCTTTTCCTTATTCCACTGGGGAGCTTTCAAAGCTCATAAATGCCATACGGCTTGCTGCCAAAATAACAAACCACGAAGTAAATAAGGCAGGATTGGTAGATATTTTAGGGGATGCCGGAAACACAAACATACAAGGGGAGAACCAACAAAAATTGGATGTATACGCAAATACAAAGTTTATCCAGACTTTGGTACAACGAGGAATTGTATGCGGAATTGCCTCCGAAGAGGAAGATGACTTTATAGCTGTAAATAGTCATGACGGTAAAAACAATAATAGTTATGTAGTACTGATCGACCCTTTGGATGGGTCGTCCAATATTGATGTCAATGTTTCCGTGGGCACCATATTTTCCATTTACAGACGTATTTCACCCGTAGGGAAGCCTGTTGAAATGAGCGACTTTCTACAACCGGGAAAGAATCAGGTTGCTGCTGGGTATATTATGTATGGAACATCAACCATTTTAGTCTATAGCACAGGAAGAGGCGTCAATGGCTTTACCCTAAATCCCGCATTGCGAACTTTCTACCATTCCCATCCCAACATGCAATTCCCCGAAACAGGTTCCATATATTCTGTAAATGAAGGCAACTACATACATTTTTCCAAAGGGGTAAAAAAGTATATAAAGTATTGCCAAATGGAAGGAGGAGATAGACCCTATGCCTCTAGGTACATAGGCTCTTTGGTCTCTGATTTCCACAGAAATTTAATAAAAGGAGGCATATATATGTATCCCAGAATTGGGCCTGAACAAAAGGGCAAATTGAGATTGACCTATGAATGCAACCCTATAGCATTTCTAACGGAACAGGCCAACGGCATTGCCACAACAGGTGCCGAAAGAATTCTTGATGTACAACCAACGGAACTGCACCAACGTGAGGCCATATTTTGTGGAAGCAGAAAAATGGTGGAGCAATTGATGGAGTTTATTGCCACTGAAGATTAGAAGAAATAGATTTTGTAGGTACAAAAAGTGGTAAACCTAAGCGCGACTTACCAATATTCAAGGTAATATCATGTGTTGACTTGGAAGTATCTCCCCTGTTGAATCCCTATTCCTAATAATCTTCCATTATTCTGATAACAATTGGCTAACCACAAGACAAAACGGGTAATAAGACGGTCCGTTATAGAACCAATTGATTATCCTACATTTTACTCAAAACGAGCCATTCTTCCTTGGTAGCAGGTAATGTTTAGTGTTAAACATTACCTGCCATTTCCCATTCTTTTCAGTCAAGAGTGCATTGAAATAGATAAACCTTTCTGTTCGGTGGCCATTCTCTTCCAATAATTCGTATCTAAATGTGCCATTTAAAAAATGGCATTGGCTTAATCGGAATGGATTCCTATGGCATGGGACACATCCTTGACTTTAAATGGTTTTGTGAGGTTTTGGGCAATTAATAAGGCCATTTGCTCTACAAGGTTCATTGGGGGCAGTTCCATCTTGAGCTCTTTTTCGGCAATATTGGATATTTTAGTAGTCGAGATGATATCAATAGAAACTTGTTGGAGGAAATAAGTGATAATCGAAGGAACGGTTATAGTTGGTATACAAATGCACCGGAAAAAGTATTAAAAAAATATTCCGAATGGTTGGCAAACACTAAGCTATCAAGGAATTAATAAATATGCCTGGCTTTTACAGAACTTTAAGATAACAATTAATCTATATTTGGAGCACCCTTAATATTATTGCTATGAAAACATTCTATTTTTTTATTTCCTTTTGTTTGGTATGCTATACCACAACTTATGCCCAAATAAATCAAAAAAACAGAATAATTGTTTTAACCGACATTGAAGCCGACCCCGATGATAAGCAGTCTTTGGTGCGTCTGCTTTTGTATTCCAGCCAAATTGACATAAAGGGAATTGTGGCTACGACTTCTTGTTGGTTACAGAACAGAATAGCCCCTGAATCCATAGAACGGGTTATTCAGGCCTATGGCAAAGTGCATCCCAACCTTTTAAAGCATGAAGCTGGTTTTCCCAAACCGGAAGCATTGGTATCACTTATTAAAAACGGTCTTCCGGAATATGGCATGAAAGGCGTAGGCGATGGAAAAAATTCAGAGGGTTCCGAGTGGATAATCAAAACATTGGAAGAAAAAGATGATCGCCCGTTGTGGATTTCAGTTTGGGGCGGTGTCAATACTTTGGCCCAATCCCTTGACCAAATCAGGAAAACAAAAAGCAAGAAGGAGGCTCAAAGGCTTATCTCAAAACTCCGAGTCTATACCATCTCTGACCAAGATGATAGCGGTATTTGGATACGGAACAATTTCCCATACCTGTTTTACATCGTAAGTCCAGGAGATTATTACGGTACTGCCACTTGGACAGGTATCAATAGCCATATAAAAGGAATAGACAATAGTTTGATCAGTAATTCTTGGATAGCCCAAAACATTCAACAAAATCATGGCCCCCTGGGAGCTGAATACCCAGATGTTGCATGGGGCGTAGAGGGAGACACCCCGGCATTTTTATCGTTAATACCCAATGGACTTAACGCGCCTGAACATCCGGAATGGGGTGCCTGGGGTGGACGCTATGAATTGTACAAGCCCGATTTCTCAGAAACAAAAAAAGGGAGCTCCATTGTAAAAATTGCTCCTGAGACCAGGGCAATTTGGACCAATGCGGATGATAATTACACCCCCTACGTTCCTAAGGAATATGGCCGTTCCGTTAAAAAGGATACCATTACATTCAAAGATAATAAAGTAACGTTATGGCGCTGGAGGGATGATTTTCAAAATGATTTTGCTGCCCGTATGGATTGGTGTACCCAAACATATGAGGAAGCCAACCACCCACCCGTACCCGAATTGACCCATTCCGATCGTTTAACGATAAAGTCGGGCGAAGCCTTTAGCCTGGATGCATTTAATTCTACCGACCCTGATGGTGACAATCTAAGTTATTTGTGGTTCCAATATCCAGAGGAAGGTTCATACAAAGGAAAAATAGATTTGGGCGCAGAGAACGTTCATGTTGTAGACCTTAGGGCACCAAAAGTAGAAAGGAAAGAAACAATTCATTTCATTTTAAAGCTCACGGACAAGGGCTCACCTTCATTGTCACGATACAACCGAGTAATTGTTACGGTACTTCCAAATTAGTCGGTATCCACGAATTACGATTAAAATAAAACAACCGTGAATAAACTAATTCTTATACTTTCATTCTTATTTCTACAAGGTTGTGCCACTAAAAACATCAAGCAAATTGTAGTTAAACCTCGAATACTTATCAGTACCGATATAGGTGGCACAGATCCGGATGACAATCAATCCATGATTCATTTTTTGATGTATAGCGACCTATTTGAAACCGAAGGATTGGTGTCTTCACCCTCTTATGGTTTTGGAACAAAACAAAATATCCTCGACATGATCACTTTGTACGAAAAGGATCTGCCCAAGTTAAAAAAGCATAGTGCGGAATTCCCTTTGCCAGATTCGTTACGGGCTTTCACCAAGCAAGGCCGAAAAGGTGCTGTTCCCTATGTAGGTTACGCCTCTTCGACCGAAGGCTCGGATTGGATTGTGACATGTGCTAAAAAAGAAAGCAACAACCCTCTTTGGGTTCTCGTATGGGGAGGTCTTGATGATCTGGCCCAGGCTTTACATGACTCTCCTGAAATTCAAGATGCGATTAAAGTGTATTGGATCGGAGGTCCCAATAAAAAATGGAGCACAAATAGCTATGCTTATATTGCTGAAAATTTCCCTAAGCTTTGGTTCATCGAGGCCAATGCTTCATACAGAGGTTTTTTTAGTGACACTAATGTTCAAGATAGTTTAAAGGGCGATAAGTATTACGAAAACTACTTAAGCGGTGGCGAATATTTAGGCAAAGATTTTAAGAATTATTATAAAGGGGATATTAAAATGGGAGATACACCTTCACTTCTATATGTAATGAACGGAGACCCTAACAATCCACTGGCTGATAACTGGGGAGGTAGTTTTGAAAAATTCAGTCTTAGCCCAAGGATTGTATATTCGCGAAATACTACCCTTGCCGATACCGTTTCAATATATTCCATTGTAGAATATCAGTTAGATGGTCCAAAAATACCCATCCCTTCAGATTCTATTTGTTTTACAATGACAGTACATGCAGGAGTTGGAGAACAAAAATGGCCAGGATTTTATCTTGGTGAGGGTAAATACGGGATTCGATATGCCCCTAAAAAGTCGGAAACATTGACTTACGAGATTAGCTCAGATATTCCTGGGTTCCCGAAGCAAAGAGGTCAGTTGGTCGTAAACAATGCCTGGCCTGGAAAAGCTTTGGCTAGTGATTTTAAGCTAGGGACGAATTGGTATACGGACTCTACTGACCCACAATTGTTCGATAATGAATGGCAAGGCGCCAAGACAGTACTAAAATGGCGTAGCCATGTCTTAATGGACTGGGCCAAGCGCTGGACCTGGTTAAAAGAGTGTTGAAAGTCATCTTTTGAGAATTGACAATGCTCAGAAACTAGGCGTTATCCGTCCTTTCCTTTACAGATAGACTACAATTTTTGCTAGACCCTCCTTTATTTGGGCGTTCCCTCCTACGTCGGTCGGGCACTTGGCTATATCCCTTGCATTGCTGCGGGGATGCCGCCGCGGTCCCTAACGCACAATAAAAACTCATCTTTATAAACCAAAAAAGGCTCCCAATTTCTTGGAAGCCTTGTCTTTGTTACTGTGGGCCCTACTGGGTTCGAACCAGTGACCACCTGCTTGTAAGTCTATAAGATAGGACATCAAAACATGGTACACACCTATCTTATTCGACTTAATATCAATGACTTATGTAATAATGACTTAATTTGTAGTCATTTGCAGCCATTTGATATCAAGGAAAAGTGCGCGTTTTTATTTCTTACCTTTTACTTATAATATCCAAGGAACAATGGCCAAGGTAAGTCTGATACTCGACACAAGGAAAAAATCCAAAAGCAGGATTACCGGGCTATATCTCATAGTCCTCAAGGTCTTCCACAAAAAGAACAGACTGCTCCGTATTGGCCACTGCACCTCCCTTGCCGGATGGGATTCAAAAAACCATCTTCTTCGCAAATCTTCACTAGCAAACAATGGTCTGGATTACCAAAAGATAAACGCAGAACTTGGCGATAAGTTACATTGGGCCAAACAAGTGGTATACGAGCTCGGCGATAGTATCGACCGGTTGGATGTCGACCTCCTTTTGGACCATATCAAGGTCAGATGGGATAGCGAACTGGATTTTGAGATTAAAAAGAAGGTCGAAAATAATATCACCCTATCCCAATGGGGAAGTGTGCTTATCAACAGAAAACGGGTAGCGAACATTCCGGGAACGGCACCATGGTACCAAAGTGGTGTGGATGCCATGACCAAATTCAACAATGGAAAGGATATGATGCTGTACGATATTACCCTGACATTTCTCAGGGACTTCGAGGCCCAACCACTGAAAAAGGGAAATTCCAAGAACACCATAGGGATGTACATTAGGGCGATACGGTCCATATACAATAGTACCATCAAAGAGGACGAATTTGTTCCGCTTAAAAATCCGTTCGATCACTATAGAACACCATCAAAGGCGAGGACAAAAAAGAAGGCTGTGACAAAGGTCAAGATCATGGATCTAAAGAAATTGGAATACGAGGAGAAAAGCCCTCTTTGGCATGCCAAAAACTATGCCCTGATCATGTTCTACTGCAGGGGGTATGAACTTAACGATCTGGTCAAGCTCATGGCGAAGAATATTGAGGGTGACCGTCTTCTATATGGCAGAAGCAAAACGGGCGACCCCTTCTCGGTCAGGATTACCGAAAGTCTTGGCAACATCTTGGAGTTCTACCTTAAGGGGAAACAACCCGAGGACTATTTGCTTCCCACAAACTATGACGGCAGTACTAACCTGAGTTCGATCTAAGCTTTTAATAAAATAATGTCAATTGTGAGGTGTTTTCTGTTTCAAATTTGATTCCCGGTTTTTTTCTTGAAAGGAGTAGGCGATAAGGCTGGCCACCAAGTTGGTAATGAAGTTTCCAAAGC
>NZ_JALKBC010000037.1 GCF_023015865.1 Arenibacter sp. F26102
TCCCGAAAGCGTCAACAAGACACTGCCTACCGTGGCCGGGTTGGTATTTGCCCTTATATTCAATCCCTTGCCCTGGGTCGTGGTCAAATTAATCTGCTGGCCATTGGATAAATTAAACATGTCCACGTCCAAATCCGCATATACCAAGGTGAAGCTTGCAACAGCATTCTGTGGTACATCTTCCACAGTTATGACCACCGTTTGCGTATCCTCCAAACCTCCAGAATCCATCACCGTAAGTACCGCAGTGTAAATCCCAGCGACGGTATAGGTATGTGAGGGATTGGCTGTGGTAACAATCGCGGTACCATCACCAAAATCCCATGAATAACCAGAAACCCCGTTGTCATCCGTAGAGTTACTACCTGTAAAGTTTACAATCAAGGGGGCATTGCCATTTAAGGGTGTGGCACTGGCAACCGCATTGGGAGCCTGGTTGCCCCCACCCTGATCTACAATGGAAAAAGGAATTGTTAAAGTACCCAAATTGGTTCCGGTCTGACTTGATCCGCTAAAGGCTGTAGCACTAACGTTGTAATTGCCCAGGGGAAACTGTTGTCCATAATAATTCCCGCCGCTGTCACCTAACAGCGCATAGGGAGACACGTTCTCGTTCCTGGTTTTGTTCACCGGTCCCGAAAGCGTCAACAAGACACTGCCTACCGTGGCCGGGTTCGTATTTGCCCTTATATTCAATCCCTTGCCCTGTGTCGTGGTCAAATTAATTTGCTGGCCATTGGATAAATCGAACATATCCACGTCCAAATCCGCATCTACCAAGGTGAGGCTCACCACGCCATTTTGTGGTGGGCTTCCTACATTAACAACAATCGTATCGGAATCCTGAAGATCACCTTCATCCGTAACAGTCAAAACAACATTATAGCTACCAGAAGTATTGAATGAATGGGACGGGTCGGCCGATGATGATGTTGGGGTACCATCTCCAAAATTCCAACTATAGGCCACTATCCCCACATCGTCCGTTGAATTGCTACCTGTAAAGTTTACCACTAGTGGAGGAGTGCCAGACATTGGCGTTCCAGTCGCCAAAGCTACAGGAGCCTGATTGCCGTCCAAAGTACTTTCCAAAGCAATTGTAAGTTGATTGGATGATCCATAGTTAACTGTCAATGTCGCGATTTTACCTGCGTTCGAACCGTTAAACGACACTTCCACCATGTGTGTACTGTTTGGCTTCAACAACCCGTTTACAATCTTACCGGATACTATGCTGAATTCGCTGGCGTCCGGACCAGAGAGTTGCATGGATCTTACGATAACTCCCACGTTGCCCCCGGAAGTTCCAAGGGATATGTCCGTATTGGTTCCATTGTGGACCTCTACCGAACCCGGTGCCGTTAGTGTACTGGCTACACTAGGATTTCCTATTGGAGAATCCTCTCCCAAGAATTCCATATTTTTCTGATTGCCACCGCCTCTGCTCGGCGAACCGGCGATAACGAAAATGCCTTGTCCTGAGACAATCGCTTGAGTTCCATGACGTTCAAAGTTAAGGTCAGCTAGTCGGGTCCAACTCTCTGTGGACGGATCATACTCTTCCGTAATTCTTAGGGCATCGTCCGTGAGAACTCCATAGACCAGTTCGTCCTGAACCTCTCCCCCTATCACCACCAGTTTGTCATTGAATACTGCCACCGATGCAGCGGCCCTGGGCGTCGGTATGTTTTGGGCCGTAGGAAGCGTACTCCAACTACCAGTGCTAAAATTATAAACATCCACTTGGGGTATAACTGGTTTGAAAGTGCCACCGGTTCCACCAGACAAACGTCCGCCGGCCGCATAGAGCTTACCGTCAATCACAGCAGCATGAAAATGGTCCCTTGCTCGGGGTGCGTTTGCCAACTGGGTCCAGGTTCCCGTCTCAGGATCATACTCGTCAAACCAATTAACATAGCCCCCATTGTGCCCGATCGTGTTTCCACCCACAATATAGAATTTATCATTATAAACCACCAATCCTGTGGATCCCCGTTTCCTTGTGGATGGAATCTCAGGTCCCTGTATCCATTGCTGGACCGCCGGATCGAAGGCCCAAATGAAATCGGCCGGTACCTCGTTCGGGAAGATATTGGTCTTAAAAGCTCCGATTACCCATATCAGACCCTGGTATTCTGTAGCCTGGTAATGATTGAACTCTACGGGCGCGGAATTGGATAATGCAATCCAACTGTCACTGGCATAGTCGTAAACGTCCAAAGTTTTCGGGTTCTCACGGCCGCCCATTAAATAAAACTTATTTCCCGCCTGCACAAAGGAACACTCGTGACGGGCCGTATAGCCCTCGTTCTCATCCTTGTCACTCCACGAAAGATTAGAGTCATTAAATATGGTCCATGAAAACACCTCATTTACAGGGCTGGATCCTGGTTTCGAAACAGTAACTATAACGGAATGTACACCATCTCCATTAGGCCCACCATTAACTGCTGATGCATTTATGTTTCCAAAAATCAATCCATTTGTAGGTTCAATTTCTACACCGGAAGGTTGACCCGAAATACTAAAGTTAAAATTGGCATCCGGATCCCCTCCCGAAGCTGAGGTACCCAAACTGATTTGGTCGTTAATATTATTGTTTTGATTTGTTATTGGATTGACATTAATTGAGGGAAATTGTGAATTAGCACTTAATATTTCTATGGCAGATATTTTCGGCTGGTCTACACCTCCAATAGCTGCTAAAGAAGAAAAACCAATATTAAGGGTACCATCGATCAGGGTTACCGGAAAGGACTTTGTCACTAACGTTTCCGCCCCTACATCGGCAAGAATATCATAATTATCAAGGACCAGGGCCCCTTCTATATTTACGTCGAAGACCCTACTTCCAGTAGCTCCCGATTTCCCACCGGTAGCTCCCCAATATATCTCTGCGAAATGTAGTATTACTATATAATCATCATTTGCAAGTGGTATATTGTACGAAAATGTTTTCGATGGGGAACTACGCTCTGTTTGATACATTACAGGTACCTGTGCCGCAGCATTAGTATATGATTGTCCTCCAATAAAGTATTGATCTGACAGAAATACCTTGCCATTTGAATTGATTTGTAATCCTCCCACATTGATTCTTAAGGCAAAATTTTCATTGTCCGAAACTACCCTCAGAAAGTCCCATGTACCCTCTAACTCTACTCCCGATTCATTGGAAGTGCCAATAAGACCTACTGCAAGATCGGTCCCAGCCTGTTGGATGGCGGTCAGTACCGCTCCCTGGGCGGTGATGTTCCCCAGTGATTGCCGGGCGCCCCCGTCAAAAGCATATTCTAGAGCGATCTGACCGGTGGGCGGGTCCACCACAAAATAGAAGGCCGCCCCGCTGTTGGGCCTACTGCCCGTGGCCACAGCTAAGTTTATTGGTGCCTGGGGAAGGTCGTTGACCTCCTGTTGGACGGTTAGACCAGCCTTGGTGATCACAAATTTGATATAATCGGACTGTGTGCCGTCCCCGATAAAGATACCCAGTTCCCCGTTGGGCGTGGAGGCGTTACCGTACAACTGTTGGGGCGCGTTGAAGTTTACCACGTTCCCTGATACCGTGAATGTGCCCGTGGTCTGGTCCACCTGGACCCCGTACTGGAATCCCTTCTCCTGGTCGTTGCTGTTCCCTAGGGCGGTGCCCGAGGTCATCTGCATGGTCATCGCCCCGATCGCCCCCCCCAGGATATCGTTGGGGTTAGGGCCGTTGTCCGTATCGTCCAGCCAATTAAGCCAGTTCGGGTTGGCCGCCCCGTTGTTCATCATCCCGGTCATCCCAAGGCCCAGATAGCCCCCAAGTGCCGAATCAGAGAACAGTTCGTTGTCCACGGGCAACGTAAAGGCATCGCTGCCGGA
This sequence comes from Arenibacter sp. F26102, assembly GCF_023015865.1. Classification (GTDB taxonomy): domain Bacteria; phylum Bacteroidota; class Bacteroidia; order Flavobacteriales; family Flavobacteriaceae; genus Arenibacter. Next base: position 3,862 of record NZ_JALKBC010000037.1, read on the forward strand.
AGTGGTGGGGTCGCCCAATTGGAAGGGGTCGATCGCATCCAAGATACCGTCATTGTCGTCGTCCGTGTCGTTCAGGTCGGAGACCAGGACCCCACCGGCCGATTTGTCGAAGTCGCTAGGCTGAGAACCACCATTGCAGGCGTCGGTCCCATTGTCCTCCTCGTCCTGATTTGCATATCCATCGCTATCATAGTCAGCGTTTGCATCATAGCCAGCCTCCCCGGGCTGTATGCAACTTACAAAATCCTGCGGCTCCATTACCACAATTGCAGAATTAAAGGTAGCTAGCCATATTGTACCAGGAAACGGATCCGTATCACTATTACAGGTTATGCCTAGAACATTTCCTCCAATTCCTGAAGCAAATGTAGAATTTAAGGCTTTCAAACTACCGTCAGGCTTCAATTGCACTCTCCGGAGTACTCCCCCATTTTTGCCTGCTATCAGATCGCCCTTCATGGCGTTATTGAAGTTGGAGGCCGTGTACTCGTCTATTCCGTTGGTATTGGTCCCCCATACCGTGACCAGTGCATCCACCGGGCCATCGGGGTTCGCTATGCCCGGGCCGCGCCAGTCGCCCTCGATCGGGTTGGCCTGGGCCACAGGGGGCCAGTTCGCGGGCAACGCTATGCTCGGATCATCGGTAAATCCCGGGCCGGGACTGCTCGGGTCATAGATAAGGGTACGGAACACCGCCCCGGATGTACCGTTCTGTGAAGGGTTCGTATAAAGGCCTGCCCCCGATGGGTTGGCCCTTATCGGGTTCGCGTGGCCACCATAAAAGCTGCCAAAACTATAGTTCTGGATGTCCGTGGTCACCAAGCTCAGGTGGTCCACATTGTTTATCTGTTCTCCCCCAGAAGAACTGCTGCTGCCGGGCTCCAGGGGATTATAATTATTGGTGACCGTTCCAGACATTCCCTCATTGTTAGGAAAACCGCCCCAGCCACCATTGGCACCGTTGTCCGTAACATAGACACTTCCGCTCTCGGTCAATACAAGGTCATAGGCGTTGCGGTAGCCAGGGGAAAAAATCTGCACAGGGCCTCCGGGTACGACCATGGCCTGGTTCAGCCCATCGTTACCGCCCCAGGGGTCGTTCACGTCCACCCCGTTATAGCCTGGCGTGCCAGGGTCGATAATACCGTTCGCATTGGCGCGGGTTGGGTCGTCAAGGGTTGGGATATCATAGATATAGCTCCGACCATTGTCGTTAATTATTGGCATAGCGTTGAGCATGCTCAGGTTTATCGATAGAACCGCCGCAGATAGAGCGTACTCAGAAGTATAGGCGAAGTTGGCCGAGGGAGACCCCGCATTGGTGTGCCCCCCTTGGGCCACTATTAGGTAGTCTGTGCCGTTGACGCTTACAAATTCCATGCCGTTGGTGGCATGGTTCTCCTCCGAACGGGGGAGGCCACGTATAAGGTCCACCACTGCCCAGGAACTCCCGTTCCAGGTAAAACGAGTAATAACACCCGAATTGGTATCAAGGCCAAGGTCCCCGTTGCCTCCACCGCTGCCTCCACCGATGCGGAAGTCGCTGGACGAGACATAGATAACAGGGTTGGCGGCAGTACCCGCAACCGTAAGACCTACCGTCTCACGCAAATTACTGGAAAATGTGGTACCGTTATCATTATGGTTTTTAATTCCCTGTATACCATTCAATATCTCTGTATTTAAAACTTCGTAATTGCCAGACCCATTGCGCAGAATTGTAAAGATCTTGATTAAACCTTCGTATTCTGCAACATAAAGTCTGCCGTCCGGTCCAAAATTCAAGGAAGTACCTTGATCAATGGATCCCATTCCATTAAAATTTATCGGGTTTTGAGAAAAATTGATTTGTGCACTTATCCTTGGAATACCAAATGCTCCCAAAAAAATAATAATTGACAGGAAGAAGAATCGAATATGATTAAAAAAGTAAAAGTTCCCCATTAGTTAAGGTTGATTTAAATTCAACAATCTAAAAATTAGGAGGAGCTTTCTGGGGGGAAATATTATTAAATATAAAAAGAATTAAAAATCCATAAAAAAAATGGTCTGTAAATCAGTTAAATTGGAGCATTTAACCGACTAAGTGTTAATTATATCGATTATAAACACTTAAATTTTTAAATACTTAAAAATGCCATGTAATCTGACCAACCAAACAATTTGATTATTCGACTTTCTAAATCAAAAGTATTTCTTCAATTATAAGAAAAGGGAGTAACCAATTTCTTGACTACCCCCTTTTCTATTTTAAAACAATTACTTAATTCTCTACCGCAAGTCTTACCGGTAATATAGTATCATTTTCCATAACCAATGTAATATAATATATACCATCCTGTAAGGTTGATATTGGAACTTGGTAATGACCATCGATCGATTGAGCTGCCGAAATACTACTGATATATTTCCCTGTAGAATCGTGTACATATATTTCCTTGACTAATAGCTCATCAGGAGCATTTATAATAAAGACATTGGCTGTCTCCTTCGCTGGATTTGGGGCGATAATCGCCTTCATTCTTTCCTCCGACTCAGGTTCCGTGACGGTTATAGTTATAAACTCTGTATCGGTCAGGAATCCATCAGAAACAGTTAACTCGACCCTATAAACACCAGGTTCCTCAAAAACGTGATCTGTATCGGCTGTCGAACTAGTAGGAGAACCATCCTTAAAATCCCATAAATATGACGTTATTCCTACATCGTCCATAGAATTGCTACCCGTAAAGGCCACTGTTAAAGGTGCTGAACCTAAATCTATATTAGCTGTAGCAACAGCTACAGGAGCGCCGTTGCTAGGACCCACGGTTACGTTCCAAGTAAAGGAAACCGTGGCAAACTCGGAAGGAGTGCCATCGTCAGTTACCGTTACCTCTACGGCGTAAGGATTATTGGCCGCTGCGCCCGTGGCAATAATACCACTGATAAGCCCTGTTGACGTATCTATGGATAGCCCCGTTGGCAATGTTATGGCTGAATAGGTCATACCGTCGTCCTCGGGATCACTGGCGGTAACCTGTAGGGAGACCGTCTCGCCCACAAGGCTGTTCTGGACTCCTGGATTGGTGACAATCGGTGCCTGGTTCACCGGAACATCCGTTACGTTCCAGGTAAAGGAGACCGTGGCAGACTCGGAAGGAGTGCCATCGTCAGTTACCGTTACCTCTACGGCGTAAGGACTATTGGTCGCAGCGCCCGTGGCAATAGTACCACTGATAAG
>NZ_JALKBC010000038.1 GCF_023015865.1 Arenibacter sp. F26102
GCTTTCCAAATTTTTGAAAATCATGCTCGAACACAGGTAAATAACACTATTCCGACTACGATTATTTTGCAATTCGGTAGATTACAATCTAATTTACGTCATTATTACCGCTTGAAAAATAAAATTTCTTGGGTCTCGAAATGAACTGTTTGTGTATATCCCTAAATATAGTTGACCGTTTTAGGTTAATATTTCATTGTTAAAAATAGTTATTGTTTTCCTTTTATGTCTTGGCATATCCGGAAATTCCAGTTCAAAATCTATTGGGGACCTGTTATCGATATTATTATGGACCCTTTTGCTGTTGTAATTGGTAACGGCTCTTTTTGTCATTATTTTTAATTGGGCAAACGTTTTTGGCTTCCAATAATCGAGGTATTCTTCCTTTATGGTTCTGTTGATACGTTCTGCATAAGCATTATCTTGACTTGATAGGGCCATACTGACCTTACTGCCGTTGGCCTCCAGTAATTTTATATACTCTTTGTAAGTGTATTGGCTTCCCCGGTCCGAATGATGGATCGTTGGTGCCATATGCTGCCTTAGGGCCATTCTAAGGGCGTTCATATTTGCCGTAGCCCTCATATGATCTGATATATTGTAACCAACAATCTTTTTTGTATAAACATCAATGATAAATACAGCATAATAGTGATCGTTGCCAATAGGAATATAAGTAATGTCCGACTGCCATACCATGGATGGGCGGTCCACCTGCATTCCCTTGATCAGGTTTTGATAATATATTTTGGAAGCAATCGTAGTCTTCCTATAATTTTTCTTTCGTTTTAACCGGTAGCCCAAATCCATCATAAGGTCTATAAAACGATCTCTGCCAATAAAATCGGGCTTTAAGGTCCTGTACATTTTCTCCACCCCACAACCAGGATGATCAGCTCTTAACTCGTCGGCCTCCAGAACAAGCTGGCCTATCTTAGAATCAAAGGCCGATTGCCGCTTTGCATACTGGGCAACCGCCTGTTTGCTGATGCCGACCGTATCATATAACTGGTTCATGGAATAATCTACTTTTTTGATTTTTTCCCTAAACCTGCCGATGGTGGGGTGGAGAAGTTTTTTTTGATATCGATATCAAGTTCTTCCTTGGCGACTTCCATCATAGTCTCCAAATAATCGATCATGATCTGCTTACGCCCTACTGTGGCCTCTAGATCTTTGATCCGCTTTTCCAAATCCTTTACTTTCTGTGAGCTGCTATGTTTCATCTCGACGATCCTAAATCCCTTTTTGTTAAAGGTAGAGAATTTGTAGATCCATCGGTAAATGACCGTACTGGCGACCCCATGCAGTCTTTCAAGTTCGGGAACACTATGTTTTCCACTTTCGAACTCTTGGACCATTTGTACCTTAAATTCCTCTGAATAGACCCTGTGCTTTCTGATCTTACGTACATTTGCTTTCATTGTTTTCCACTTTAAAGTGGTCAACCTATATCAGGGACGTACAACGTACAACCTTCAGTTTTGAACTTTGGACTTTCAACTTTGGACTTTCAACTTTCAACCCATTTTACCATTTAACGGAAATCCCTGTACTTTATCGATTAAGCTAAACTAAACCCCAGTATTGGCTAACTTAGAAGGTTGAAAGCAAATGCTTGGTTGTAGTATTCCCCCCGCTTTACACCCACAAAAATTTTATAATCGCAATGGGATTTATAGTACGTTACAATGTACTACAACTCTGAATAGCCCATTTTTTTTGGATGGAACTGTTATAGGGATATAGTCACAAGTTATTATATCCGTACGTTGTGCGTCAGTTTATAAGACACCTGCTAAAAATCGAAAATAAATGATACAGGGAAATAAAACACTAGACTTTTCAACCAAAGCTTTTTTTATGGCTATGGTAATTTTATTTATTTTAATGCAGGTAGCCTTTCACCCTTCCTATTTGCTATTTTTTCCTCAATTTCATGAATTTAGTTGGATACATCACATACATGGGGCTCTAATGGTATCTTGGGTGGCGATGCTGATTATTCAACCTTATCTTATCATCAAAAAAAAATACAAGTCTCATAGACTTATTGGTAAAATTTCATATTTCACAGCACCATTAGTGTTTATTTCTATGATATTGATTACAAAGCTAAATTATCTCAAAATGGTCGATATAATGCCGTTTAGAGAAGCCGCAGCTTGGCAGTCATTAAACATTATTACTTCATTCAATTTTTTACTTTTCTACTCACTCGCCATTATCCATAAAAAAGATGTCTTTAAACACAAGCGTTACATGATTGGCACAGTGTTTACAATTTTGGGAGCTATTTCTTCCAGATTATTGATTATCATTTTTGGATCGTCTATAGCATTTAATGCCTTTTTTATCTCTGAATATTTTGGCATCAGTATAGTATTACTCCTTTTATTAAATGATGTAAGAAAGAAAGTAAGCCCTATACCCTATACTATTGTAGCAGTCGGTTTGTGTATAAACATCATTAGTATTCATGCACGTTATACAGACGCATGGCAATCAGTAGTAAGATTTATTGTGGATAGTTTTTTTTAAAAAGAATTAAAACTTCTAATAATATCTAAACCCGAAAGAATATTATTAATACCAAGAACAAAAAAACCGAACGCACAACAGCGTATATAACTTATGGCGAGGAATGTGGTCAATTCAAGCTTAGTGTTTTAAGTAAATTTGGTGCAAGCCAACAAGTAAGTGCTTCGAAAACCGTTACAAGTCATATACGCAAAACGTTGTACATAATTATTAAAGAAACTATAAAACAAAACAGAAATACTATGAAAAAAATTACCACAATTCTTATTTGCTTGATTTTTAGCAATGTCAGTTGTCAAGAAACATTAAAGACAAATGACAAATCTTTTATTATAGGTTTAAAAAACTCAAAAGTTGCATCTGTGCAAGAAGTGTCAAAAGGTTTTAATTATATATTAAAGTATCCTAATGAAACTAATTACCCTAATAGACTGAATATTAAACGTGTGAATGGTTTATTGGAATTATCTGTCAATTTCATTAACGGTAGCCAAACCATTTTACCTTTCGAATTTATAACTTATTTCGGAGGATCAGGAGGCTCTTCAGAATTAAGAAAGGAAAGACAAAATGATGAATATACAGTTGGTCAACACGATTTTGATAATGACGGAATAGAGGAAATTTTAATAGGCTTGAAAGATAAATATAGTGACGACTATTCGAGTGTAGATTTTTTTGTTTATAAATACTTTCCTCCATTAAATATAAAAGACACTAATAGAATTGAAAATTGGAAAGTTTATGGTCATTACCAAGCTCCAGATATTTTAGGTGATACGAAAGTTATAGTTAAAGGAGCAAAAGTTTCAGTCATTATGAATGCAGAGGCTGATTTATATATGGAGTGGACTTTTGAAAAAGATGATTTTACTGAAAAAGGACAGATATAAAAAAACTATGTACACAACGTACAAAATTAATTGCTTGGTTAGAGCTTACTTACGAAAGTCCTCACGGACTTTCTTTGCTCGGGAATTATTTACTAAATATATAGCTAAAACACGCAACTAAATCTTGTACAAGACCGTTACCAACAAGGTAAAAACCAACCGCAACTCAAATGATTAAATCTATTTCCATAAAACAAATTGCAACATTTGATAATGATGGAACAACAATAGATAATCTAAAAAAAGTAAACTTTATTTATGGAGCAAATGGTTGTGGAAAAACAACACTTTCAAACTATTTACACGATATAGAAGAAACAAAATTTGAACACTGTTCATTAGATTGGGAAAGTGAACCGATAAAGACTTTAGTCTACAATAAAGAATTCCGAACAAGAAATTTTGGTAATGGAAAACTTGGTGGTGTTTTTACTTTGGGAGAAGCAACCGCAGACCAAATACAAGTAATTGAAGAAAAAGGAACTCTATTAAAAGAATTGAAAACCGAGAGAATCAAAAAAAATGAAACTCTTGAAGGAATATCAAAGAAGAAAGATGAATTAATAATAACTTTCAAAGAGTTTTGTTGGTCTAATATTTATAAAAAATACGAAACCACTTTTAAAGATGCTTTTGTCGGTTTTCAAAATAAAGAAAAATTCAAATCCAAAATTCTACTTGACACTAAAAACAATACTTCTGACCTAAAACAACTTGATTACTTAAAAGAGAAATCTAAAACAGTTTTTGGAGAAAGACCTGAAAATATACCTTTATTAAGTTCTATTCAATTTGCTAGAATTATTGAAATTGAACAATCTAGTATTTGGCAAAAAATAATTATCGGAAAGGCTGATGTTAATATTGCAAAATTAATTCAGAAATTGAACATTAACGATTGGGTTAACCAAGGTCAAAGTTATTTGCAAGAAGATCAAACTTGTCCTTTTTGTCAAGAAAACACAATAACTGAAGATTTCAAAAATCAATTAGTTAGTTTTTTTGATGGAGAATTTATAGAAGATATCAAAACGATTAAAAATTTAAGAGAAGAATACCTTTTGTTGACTTCTAACTTGATAAATGAACTAAATCAACTAGAAACGAATCAAAAAAACGACAAAAACAATAAGCTTGAATTAGAAAAATACTCAGCCTACTTAAAAACATTAATAAGCCAAATTACAGCAAACAAAGAGCTACTAAGCAATAAAGTTAAAGAACCTAGCAGAAGTGTTGAACTAATTAATTTAGATGAGCAATTTGAGCTTATATCAATTCTAATTGGCAATGCAAACTCTGAAATAACTAAAAACAATCTTATAGTAAGTAACTACAATACCGAACGAGAAACATTAATAAAACACGTATGGAAATACTGTTGTAATGAATTCACAACCCAAATAACAAAATTCAATGCAGATAACTCTGGTATTGAAACAGGAATTACTGCATTAAAATCACAAATTCAAGAAAAGCTAAATGCTTGTAATACATTAGATACTGAAATTAAATATTTGAGTAAAAATGTCACTAGTATTCAGCCTGCAATTGACGAAATTAATAGACTTCTAATCAACTATGGTTTTGTTAATTTCAAAATTGTACCTGCTACAGAAGATGGTTTTTATCAAATACAAAGAGAAGATGGAACAATTGCAGAAAAAACTTTAAGTGAAGGAGAAGTTACATTTATTACATTTTTATACTACCTACAATTAACCAAAGGTGGACTTAATGGAGAAAGCGTAAATGATGAACGAATACTTGTTATTGACGACCCAATATCTAGTTTAGATAGTAATGTTCTTTTCATTGTTAGCACATTGGTTAAAGAAATAGCAAAAAAAATAAAAACAGATGAAGGAAATATTAAACAATTGATTTTGTTAACTCATAATGTCTATTTCCATAAAGAAGTGTCCTATGAAGGACTTAATAGAAGAGGTCAAAAACCTTCTTTTTGGATTTTACGAAAAAACAATAATCAATCTATAATTCATTCATACGGAGAGCAAAATCCAATACAATCTTCATATGAACTATTGTGGCGTGAAATAAAGGAATGGGAACACAATTCAGGAATCACTATTCAAAATACTATGAGAAGAATTTTAGAAAATTTCTATAGTATTTTAGGTAATAAAAGGGATGATTTTCTAATTAACAAATTTGAATCTAGAGAAGAAAAAGACATTTGTCGCTCTCTTCTAAGCTGGACAAATGAAGGTTCTCATACTCTTCCTGATGACTTGTATATCGAAGCACCTGATGATACGATTGTGAAATATATAGAAGTGTTTAAGAATATTTTCTATCACACAGAAAACAAAGGACACTACTTAATGATGATGGGAATAGAAGATGAATAATAAAGCCAGTTGGCACCAATGTATAAAAATAATAAGGGTTAAGTGCCAAACCCCCGCTGGCGCGAGCCTGCCTCGCCGTCAGGCAGGCAAGATGCCTGTCTGTATCCTATGGTTAAAACAAATTTATCTTCATAATTTTTTTCTATGGTTCAGGATATATAACCCATTGTATTGACATATGGTGTTCCTCTGCCCACAACGGCGAATGCCCGGGCCAATAATTTGTTCCTTAT
>NZ_JALKBC010000039.1 GCF_023015865.1 Arenibacter sp. F26102
ACTCCGCCATGGCGATGATGATCATGGCACCGAACCCCAACAATACAGGGATACCGGCATATAGTTTCCAGTACAGGCCCACAAAAGGTGGCACTCTTGGAACCGGCAACTATACCGCCCCTGCACCGGCTCCGGGAGGATTCCCGCATTACCTCAGGTTGGTACGCTCTGGCAATACCTTAACGGCCTATGTGTCCGAGACCAATGGAAGTTGGGTTCAGGTCGGAAGTACTTCCATACCTATGGGACAGAGCATCTTTGTAGGTCTGGCTACAACATCGCATAACGATGGCGTACTTGCCAGTGCAGTATACGAAAACGTTCAGGTCATTGGCAACGTAGAGGAAAATGAAGGCTTTGCCATAAGAATAAACGCGGGTGGACCTGAATTGACCTTTGAAGGAAATGTATACGCTGCGGATCAAAACTTTACTGGTGGCAAGGTATATACAAACCCAAGTGCAACGGTGCCAACATTGTACCAGACCGAACGTAGTGCTCTACCGCCTACCTTTGGTTATGATATACCACTGGAAAACGGTGAATACAATGTAATCCTGCATTTCGCCGAGATCTATTGGGGTGCAACTGGAGGCGGTGCAACGGGTACAGGAAAACGTGTCTTTGATGTTGTGATGGAAGATACAACGGTATTGAATAATTATGATATCAATGCAGAAGTTGGACCACAGACTATGGTAACCGAAACTTTTGCTGTCACCATTGTAGATGGAGTCTTAAATATGACCTTCGATGCAAGTGACGGCGTGAATCAACCCAAACTATCCGCAATAGAAATTTTAGCGGTATCAGGATTGGCTCCATTAGGTCCTTTGACTCTAGAAGATTCCGATGGGAATATTCCATCAACACAGGTTGCAGGTGCATCTAACAAATTTAGCATTACACCTAACCCTACATCAGTTGAAACATCCTTAAGTTTTGAACTGCCAACTACCATAGAAATTATACATATCTATGATTTGTCCGGTAAGATCGTACAAATAATTAATGGAGGCATTATCGATGATAATGGCAGACCATTGAATGTACAGGAATTACCAGTTGGCGTTTATATTGTGAAAGCCAAGGACGAAGATGGCACGGAATATCAACAAAAATTGCTAATAACCGGCAATTAAGTTACAACTTGAGTATTTTAAAAAGGCCGGCTGCAAAAATGCAGTCGGCCTTTTTGTTTTATGTAATTCAATCAAAAAAAATTGAAAGATTTTATTAAAACACCATTGGTTTAGTACGGAAATAAACAAAAATATTTCATGAAAAAATATACCTGAAAATTGCAGATACAAAGCTGGAGTGTGTAGGTCCGGTTAAAGTGAAATCTTCAAAACCAGCCTTCCATTTATCTTTCCACATCTCTCAATTTCCAAATTCATGATAGATAATGGAATAGTAATTATTTTACTCCGTTTAGAAACCTGAAACTGCCCCCTATTATTTCAGGGCACAATTTATCATCCAATTTTATATCATCGCAAACGGTAAAACGACCGAATAGTGCATTCCATTCTCGTTCTCTAAGTTCATGATGTATGCGACCCCATCACGAAGGTTTATTATAAAGTTCCCTGGTTTTGCTTTTATCATCAAGGTCCATACTAGGGTGAATTCTTGGGTTTCCTGTCAAAGGGCTGTCAGGTGCGGCATCGTAGGCTATAAAAACATCCTTACCTTTAAACTTAGCATATTGTAATCCGTCTCGGTAGGAGGCTGAAACATTAATTTTCTTATCGGCATAAGTCTGGCAGATCTTGATTTCAGATCCTGAGAAGTCTGCAAAAAAATTAAGTGCTTCTTGGCAATTTCCGTCAAATGCTAAAGATCCTTATGTTTTAATTATGATGTCCATTAAAATTTATTTCAATTTACATCACCATCCTTGCTCCGATCAATTATATGGAGATAAACTTGAAACAAAGGAATATTAGTTGGCTGACGATTATCGGCCTTAAAACACGGAATATATCCTTGACCAATCAATAACCGGGAAGTTGCCTATTGCTATCCAGCTAGGCATGAAGTTTATATAATTATAGGTCACTCTTCTCTTTGTAGAACTTGGATATAGAGTATCAAATACTATTTACCAACAATCTCCTCTATTTTATTGAGCAGGTCAACTGGGTCAAAAGGTTTAAAAATAAATCCGTCCATGCCACTTTCAAGCATTTTCTCTTTCACCTCTTGAAACACTGATGCCGATAAGGCAAGAATAGGCACCGTGCTGTTAAATTTTCTGATTTCCCTGGAAGCGGTATATCCATCCATTACAGGCATCTGAATATCCATTAAAAGGGCATCATAATTATTTTCACGCACTTTATTTACAGCAATAAGTCCATCATAAGCCACATCTACAACTAAATTGGCCTTCTCCAATATCTGCCTCCCGACCATTACATTGATTTGATTATCTTCTACCAACAATACTTTTTTGCCCTTTAGATCGTGTACCTTTTTTTGTGTAATTTGATATAATTCTTTACTAGAGGCCAACTTCAGTTCAATATTGAAATAAAAGCGACTTCCGACTTCCATTTCACTTTCAACCTGTACCGTGGAACCCATGGTTTCAACAATACTTTTTACAATTGGCAGGCCAAGTCCGGTTCCGCCATATAAGCGATTTGTACTGCTGGAGGCCTGGGTAAATGCCTGCCATATTTTTTCTTGTTGATCTTCAGCAATACCAATTCCTGTATCTATGATTTCCGTACGGATGATCACGTTGCCATCAGTTTCGTCCTGCTTTGCAATCTTCAAGGTCACACTCCCTTTGTCTGTAAACTTAATGGCGTTGGTCACAAGATTATTGATTACCTGATTGAAACGGACAATATCCAACCAAACAATAGGAAGTTCTTCATCAATTTCAAGTTCCATGGTAATTCCCTTACGCAAACAACTGGGCTCGTGAATCTTTTTAATCTGTCTCACAGCCGCCATAATGTCTGTGGGAATGGGATCAAGTTCAATTTTTGTAGATTCCATCTTACTGAAATCCAATACATTGTTCAGCAAATTCAGCAGTATTTTTCCCGAGTAGTTCAAAGCATCTATATTCTGCTTTTGATCCTCTCGTGGATTGGAATCACCTAATATATGTGAGAGACCGGTGATGGCATTTAGGGGAGTCCTTATTTCATGGCTCATCATACTTAAAAACCTAGACTTGGCATTTGATGCCTCAATGGCGACTTCCCGTTGATTGTGTATTTTGGAATAAAATTGAGCGTTTATAAAAGAGAAATAGATTAATTGATATGTTACCAAAAAAATGGTAGTAACAATGGAAATCGGATAAATATACTTTCCTGCCTGTACGGCATCCATATGTGTATCGGTAAAGAGGTTAAAATCCGTAAAATATAACAGAAACCAAAATATCATTGACAGGCCTGAAAAAATACCGATGAAGAGTTTTTCCCGTCTAAAAGAAAACAATACAAAGGGTAATGCCATGGCAAACATTAATATAAATTCTACGCTACCGGCCTTTCCTATAAATGAGGCAGTTAAGGTAACACTTAAATTGAAGGCTACCATATAGATAAATCGGGCAACAGTGAGGTTTCCCTTTTTGGAGATAATAGCGGAAAGGATAAAAAATGGTGCCGTTACCCCTATGTAATTGCTCAATTCCTGCATATCCAACATTCTGGCAAGAAAAAACCAAATTATGGTTATAACAGTAGTCACTAATGAAAGGGTAAATACAAGTTTTACTCTTCTTTTAGAAAATTCGGACATAGTGGGGCTGGATTAATTTGCGGTAAATATAGGAAAATTCGACCCTCCATACCTCCCCGAAAATAAAAAAAGCCTTGAAAACGCAATGTTTATAAGGCTTTTAGCGGTCCGGACTGGGCTCAAAAACTCACCCCCTAGGGTGAAAGTTTATTAAAGTGAGTATTATTATTTCTTCCCTTTTACTTATAATATCTGAAGGTCAATGGCCAAGGTAAGTTTGATACTCGACACAGATAATAAACGTGTTCCTAGGCCATAATTCTTTGCGTACAACAGAAATTTATTTGAAAAGTTTTACCAACCATGTTTTGGAAAAGGCCAATGAGCTTGTTGTTTCATGGATCAACCTTCCTTCTACCACCCCTCATTAGTATTGATAAATTGCATCCAGTTCTTATAATAATTTTCCACAAATGAAGAAGCAAGAAATCCAACTAAAAAAACATTCCGCTAGGAAAAAATTTCTTAAACCCGAAAAACGGCACCTATTAACCTGAGTTCGATCTAAGCTTTTAATAAAATAATGTCAATTGTGAGGTGTTTTCTGTTTCAAATTTGATTCCCGGTTTTTTTTCTTGAAAGGAGTAGGCGATAAGGCTGGCCACCAAGTTGGTAATGAAGTTTCCAA
>NZ_JALKBC010000003.1 GCF_023015865.1 Arenibacter sp. F26102
CTTTGGAAATACGCCTCTTAAAAATTATTTCCCCCTCAATATCGCCCCCCAGAAAAAGGATGGGGTGTATTGAGGGGGAAATAATCGACCAATTAAAAAAATAATGAAATTTTATTTGGAAAGTCCATAGAATACTTACCATAACTTAATTGCGCATGGATCCTATTGGATTTCTTTAGCGTTTGGGAAGATAAGCGTAAAGAAGAAATCCATTAGGGCGCAACCCTACTCCCGATTTGGAATACTATCTTGCTTTTGGACCCACTTTTCAAAATCCTTAAAGATGACCGGATGGTCTTCAAAATAGCTCCTTGCCCTACCCAAGCTTTCCTTTTTTACTTTTAAAACCTCAGCCTTTTTTTCCTGTTCATAGTTGATAAAATAATAGCCCATATAGCCAAATGCCATAGTGTTTATGCAAATGAAGATGTATAGCATCAACATCTCCCATTTTGGGGTCCATCTAGATTTTTCTATATTTTCCAAGACATTATCCATCCGCTTATTATAAAATTCCAAGTTGATCTTTTGCAGCCTTAAAAAATCTTTTAGTTGAAACTCCAAATGAGAGGTGTCCGCTGTTATTTTTAGGTCGTCAAATTTTGTGGAAAGTTCTTCCAGTTTACCAATAGAATTGTTAAACCCGGATATTTCTTGGGTAAGCACTTCCATAATTTCATCCAGTTTTGCCATGATATTATATTTCTATTCCAAGTCCAATTGATTTCTTAATAGCAATAGTGACCATCTTCTTGGCAATAGTTGCCGCCAGGTTGGGCGATAGCCCAACGGGCTTGCCCAGTAATTTTACCTTATTTTCTCTAGCCATCCTTTGGGCTACATTTTTATCCCATCCCATATTTCCCGCTATGTTTCCCATAGACATGGAGCGGTGTACTTCGCTGCCCTTTAAATTATGCCCCTTATATTCAAATCGGAAACCTTGGAGTTGGTTTTGCTTATTGATACTGGGAATCACCTCTACACCGTTCTTCGCCATATCGTTGATATACTTGTCAAAGTTATTTGGCTTGTCCTTTTCCATGACCTTATCGTGTATCTGTTTTATTTCCCCTCTTGTATTTTGAATCTGGTTCAGTTTTTCCTGCTGCACTTCTTTTACCGTAGTCAGGCCCATTTCTTTTGCCACATTTTCCGCCGCCTGTTGGCTCCGTTTTCCTATAAAACTATCCTTATAGGCATTGCCGTTGAAATCGATACGGTTTACATATACGTGGACATGGGTGTGTTCCTTATCCCTATGCACAAAGCCTATGGCCTGGCGCTCCAGTAGCCTCATTTCCTTAAGGAACCTTTCAACGATTTCATTGAGGTCTTTGTTCGTCAGTCCCTGCCCATCTTCTATCGTTGGGCTGAGTACAAAACTCAAGGTATTCTTTTGGCAAAGATGGTTCTGCTGCTGGATGACCTTGAACTCTTGAGTGATCTCCCTAGGATTGTCTCCCGACAAATGTTCGCGGTAGACGACTTCTGCCTCCTTCTCCCCGTTCCAACCATAACCCATGGATGCTCCGGTATGCGATATAGATTTTCCCATGCCTATCATTTCCTAAAGGATAAAAGATGTCCACGTATCTCACTAGCCAATTGCACTACTTCATCTGCCAATTTTGGATTGCGTTTTCGGAACATATTCCCAATAAGCTTAAAATTTGTTTCATACCTCGTCAGCATCTTGTACATCTCTATTTGTTCTTGGGTCAAACGTTCTATTATTCGATCATCAAAAGCCGCTCGGCGACAATATTCACTTATGGAAAGTCCACTCCTATCAGCCTTGACCCTTAGTAGTTTCTTCTCATAAATAGAACACCTAAACTGTACAAACTCCTTCTTCATTTTAGCATTTCTGAACCTTTACCCTGCAACCATTTAAAAAATATCCATTGAAGCTCCATCTATATTCCTATATCGAAAATCAAGTTATTGGTTCCTATTCTTTTGCGACCCATCGGGAGCAAAAGCAAGATTTGTCATGACAATGACACATCTTGAATTCTCACTCAATCGGATTTTTTACGTCTACATTCCGTTTCATCTTTTTCTCTCTATCCACATACTTCTTATTATTAGTACTACTACTAATTAGCTTGTGTTTATTGAAATACTACTTTTTCTTCCGTGGTAATTGCTTATTGAATTCTCGCTCCAAATAATCATCTGATAAATTAGGTTCGCCCAATAACCAATTATCTATAATATCCTTGTCAAAAAATTTCTGACGGATGTGTTTGTTACCTCCCATTGGGATTAATCTTAACTGGGTCAGTTTGTAAATCTTGCTTTTGGAGAGTCCCGTATAGGCCACAAGATCATCTACGTTCATCACTTTCTTTTGATGTGAAAGAAGTCCCTTGATATCCCTTAAGAGATCTACCATGTCGTTTTCTATTTCCATAATTCTCGCTTTAAAATAGCCGCAATGCGGTCTACCTGTGTTACAAATGTTCGAAGCAAAGAAAGGAGATGCAAGCGGGTGAAAAGAAGAAAAAGGGTAAATCTACCCCTAAGAATATTTAAATATCCCCCAAGAAATCGAAGAATGAATCTATCCGTCGTTCAAATTCATGATTGGGAGGAAACTCATTGTACTTTTTTGAAAGTATCTCGGCAGACATCAAGTTTCCTTTGTGGTAAATTTTTTGGGATCTCTCAAAGGATTTTAAGCTAATCCCCTTCTTAAGTTGTTTGAACTTATCCAGAATATATTTTAATTGAGGTTGGGTACAGTTAAAATGCAGCACCGAATCGTGGTCGCTAAAATCCAGAACCATAACTTCATAAAAATTGGAGAAACTTGTTAAGTTCTCGTCCAGATATTCATATTGGGTCAAGGAACCATAGATCCTTCTAAGAACACGCTCATTGAAATCCATATTGAAACCGACCAGTTTCATTCGTGAACTTCTGTTTTGATACTTCACTTTCTTTTCATAAGCATCCGATACCAAAATTACAAAGATTAAAATAACGGAAAACCATATCGGAAGCAATGCCAACCAAAGGATTTCGTAGGTTTCATAAAGATCGAACGAAAAGTAGACCACAAATATTCCAAAAAGAATAAGCCCAAAAATCAGTCCATTATTACCTCTTCTCATAAAGGTATTAACGTTCTGGTGGATTCTGTCCTTTCTCCCTTTCAAGACGACCAACCAATTAGCGATATTTTCGATTATTTTTTTCATTTTACAAAAAGCTGATTTCAAGATAGTTAAAAGAATCAATACCCATTTTAATTTTCGACGTTATGATTCAAAAAATGGACAAGGATTTGCCAGATTTTGTGGCTAGGGAGAAGAAAGGTCAAGCGGCCCTTCGCCGCTTGTGCTTTCGTGCGGCCGAGGGGGTCGGAAAACCTGCCTATGGCGGCAGGCAGGCCCGAACGGAAGGACTTACCTAGCGGACCGGAGAAGCGTTTCCGCCAGGGGAGGATTGGAGTGGAAGGTTTTTTCTACTTCCGCAGGCTTGGGGTTGCAAGGTATCACTTTATAATTCTTTGTTTTATGGCAAATACATTTCTCTATAGGATAATTAAAAGAGTTATTATTATATTAGAAGTTCTCTTAGGAGATCCTCCCCCAATATTACCAAAAAAAAAGCGACCCGTTAAGGCCGCTTTGAATGTTTTCACAACGGAATAATCCTTATTGTGAATTGCTTTCAGTACCGTAAATGTAATAAAATAATTAAACTAAACAATTACGGTTTTCCGTAATGCAAATAGATAGCTTTAAATTAAATTGAAAAAAATAGTTTTAGATGAAAAGAATTTTAGGATTGGATTTGGGGACTAACTCAATCGGGTGGGCATTGATAAACTCTAATTTTGAAAAAAAGGAAGGTGCCATAAAAGGTATGGGGACACGCATAATACCGATGGGGCAGGATATTCTAGGAAAATTTGATGCAGGAGTTTCTATATCCCAAACGGCGGAACGAACCAATCATAGAGGTATAAGGCGTTTATATCAACGAGATAATTTGAGGAGGGATAGATTACATCGTGTACTAAATGTTTTAGGTTTTTTACCACCACATTATGCGGGTCAAATTGATTTTGAAAAGTATTTAGGTCAATTTAAAAGAGGAACTGAACCGAAACTCGTTTATAAAAGTGATGAAGAGGAAAACCACCATTTTATATTTCAAGAATCTTTCAATGAAATGGTAGATGAATTTAAAGCTAATGGTCAAGACATCAAAATTCCATACGATTGGACTATTTATTATTTAAGAAAAAAAGCGCTTTCAAATAAAGTTTTGAAAGATGAACTTGCTTGGATACTTCTCAATTTTAATCAAAAACGAGGTTATTATCAATTGAGAGGGGAGGAAGAAGAAATATCAAAAGATAAAATAGAAGAGTTCTACGCACTAAAAGTCGCTGAAGTTCAAGCAACAGAAGATGTCAATGCAAAAGGGACATGGTATAATGTAATCTTAGTAAATGGATGGATTTACCGTCGCCAAAGCAAAGAACCACTATATGATTGGAAAGATACAACCAAAGAATTCATAGTTACCACTACCTTAGAAAAGGACGGAACAGTCAAAACAGACAAATACGGGAATGAGAAAAGAAGTTTTAGAGCTGTGGATTCTGAAAAAGATTGGATTGCAATTAAGAAGAAAACAGAAAACGATATTCTTGATTCCCAAAAAACTGTTGGTCAATATATCTACGAAACATTACTAACAAATCCAAAACAAAAAATTAGAGGCAAGTTAGTTAAGACCATAGAGCGAAAATTTTACCGTGAAGAACTCAATGCTATCCTCGAAAAACAAATTACATTTCATCCAGAATTACAAACTGAAAGCGGACTTTATAAAAAATGCATCGAAGAACTTTATCCTAGAAACGAAGCGCATCAACAGAACATTGAAAAACGGGATTTTAAATATCTATTTGTTGAGGATATTATATTTTACCAAAGACCATTAAAAAGCAAAAAATCCAGTATTGCCGATTGTCCCTATGAAAATCGTATTTATAAAAACGAAAAAGGGGAATTTGTGAAAAAGCCTCTCAAGGCTATTCCAAAATCCAATCCATTTTTTCAGGAATTCAGATTGTGGCAATTTCTACAGAACCTGAAAATCTATGAATTGAATGGGGCAGGCGATATTGATGTAACATTAAACTATCTAAATAACAAACTAGCTTGGGTGTCACTTTTTCAATTCTTAAATGAACGGCAGGACATCGAGCAAAAAATTCTCCTTAAACACTTCAAACTTTCAGAAAAAACACACCGCTGGAATTATGTGCCTGACAAAAAATATCCCTGTAACGAAACCAAAAGCCAAATTAAGTCTAGACTTTCCAAAGTTGAGGGAGCTGATATAGATGCTACTTTGAAACCAGATTTTGTACAATCCCTATGGCATTTAATCTATTCGGTTACAGATAAAAATGAGTTTGAAAAAGCCCTAGGGACTTTCGCTTCAAAGAATGATTTAGACAAAGGTAGCTTTGTTGAAAATTTCAAGAAATTTCCACCATTTGAAAGCAGTTATGGTGCCTATTCTGAAAAAGCCATCAAGAAGCTACTTTACTTAATGCGAATCGGTCAATATTGGGATGAAACATCAATAGATAGTGAGGTAAAAAATAGGGTTGCTTCTATAATGGAACGTTTGGAAATTATAGACTTTGACATAGAAAAACTCGACAGTATTCAAGACGATGACATTCCCAAAAGACTTTTAAAATCTTTTATCAAATCAAAATCCAATTCTTTAAGTGGCCTAAACACTTATCAAGCCTGCTATGCCGTTTATAACAGGCATTCTGAGGTTGGCGACATTAAAAAGTGGAAACAACCCAACGATATTACCACATACTTAAACGAATTTAAACAACACGGACTGCGCAATCCCATTGTTGAACAAATTACCTTGGAAACGTTGAGAGTAGTGCGCGACATATGGGAGCATTACGGAACATTCAAAGAAATTAACGGTATCAAAATCTATGATCCGCTTTTTGATGAAATACACGTTGAATTGGGTCGTGAAATGAAAAACGACCAAAAAACACGGGAGCGAATTTCAAAAGCCATATTAGAAAAAGAAAACACAAACGAACGTATAAAAGCACTTTTAAAGGAAATTAAGGACGACCCAGAAGTATACGAAGATGTACGCCCTTTTTCCCCAAGCCACCAAGAGATTTTGAAGTTATATGAGGAGGGTGTTTATGAAAATCCAAATACAGGATATGACACGGTTTCTTCTGATGAAATCGAAAAAATAAGAAAAAACACTTCCCCAACCAAATCAGAAATCACACGGTACAAGCTTTGGTTGGGACAAGGTTATATTTCGCCATATACGGGAAAACTTATTCCGCTGACCAAATTGTTTTCAACCGAATATCAGATTGAGCACATCATCCCACAATCAAGGTATTTTGACAATTCATTTAGTAACAAGATTATTTGTGAAAGTGCCGTAAATGATGAAAAAGGAAACGAAACAGCTTACTCCTTTCTTAAAAATAGGGGTGGAGAACTTATCGATTTGGGGCAAGGAAACTCCGTCTCCCTATTCTCATTGGAAAATTATGAAAATCACTGCAAACATTATTTTAAAAACAACAAATCAAAACTTACCAAGTTATTGAGTGAGAATATTCCTGAGGGTTTTATAAACCGTCAGCTCAATGATAGTCGTTACATTAGTAAGCTAATCAAAGGCCTATTAAGTAATGTGGTGCGTGAAGACGGCGAGCAAGAGGCGACTTCAAAATACCTTATCCCGGTTAATGGTTCGATAACTTCAAAACTTAAACAAGATTGGGGCCTTAATGATAAATGGAACGAAATTATTGCGCCCCGTTTTATGCGTTTAAATGAAATGACCAACTCACAGGATTTTGGTTTTTGGGATAAAGACATCAATGCCTTTAGGGTACTAGTTCCAGATGATTTGGCTAAAGGTTTTAGCAAAAAAAGAATAGACCATCGCCATCACGCATTGGATGCTTTGGTTGTTGCCTGCACTACAAAAGATCATATTAACTATATATCATCCCTAAATACCTCAAGAAAAAACTACGCCTTGGTTTCAAAATTAAGAGCTACAAAAGAGAAGCAAATTAAAGATGGAAAAACAGGCAATTACAAAACAATTAAGGTTGCTAAAGCCTATCATCAACCTTGGGCAGGCTTTACTTCTGAAGCCCAAGAAACCCTTGAGCACATAGTTGTAAGTTTCAAACAAAACCTGCGGGTCATCAATAAGACAAATAACAAAACCCAACAATGGATCAAGAAAAATGGAATGCTGAAAAAAGAATTGATAAAACAGACCAAAGGTCAAAATTGGGCAATACGTAAATCTTTGCACAAAGATACCGTAGCTGGAAAAGTAGTATTGAAAAGAGAAAAAGGTGCTGTTACAATTAATACGGCAATCGATTCTTGGGAAATGATAGTAGATAAAACGCTAAAGAATATAATCAGGGAAAAAATTGAAACATTCAATGGCGATTTAGCAAAAACGAAAAAGTATTTTAAAACAAATCCCTTAGAAAATGAGAACGGGATTTTAAGTAAGATAGCTATTGATGAAAATATCGAGGCCTATGCAACGCGGATTGCACTGACCGAAAAATTTACCCGAAAACAATTAGAAAGTATCACAGATACGGGCATCCAAAAAATCCTTGAAAATCACATTAAAAACTATTTAGATGATAAAGGAAAGGAGCGGTTTGATCTTGCATTTAATGATGCGGGCATTGAAGAAATGAATAAAAACATAAAGAGTCTAAATAACGGCAAACCACATCAACCAATTAAAAAAGTTCGTGTTTATGAAGTTGGCAATAAATTTAGTGTTGGTGAAGAAGGTGCCAAAAGTTCAAAATATGTTGAAGCTGCAAAGGGAACAAATCTCTTTTTTGCCATTTATTGGGATGAAGAAAAACAAAAAAGGAATTATGAAACTATTCCATTAGAGCGTGTAATTGCTTGGCAAAAAGAAGAAGCTTCTTTACCAAAAGAACAACGGACAAGAGTTCCCATAGACCCTACTAAGGGGCAATTTTTGTTTTCTATTTCGCCTAATGATCTCGTTTTTGTTCCTAGTGATGAGGAAATTGAAGATAATAGCTTAGTCGATTTTTCTAATTTAGATCGCAAACAAATTGAAATGATTTATAAAATGGATAAATCGTCTGAAAAGGAATGCTATTTTACAAAATTCGATATTGCTAATCTTATTTACCCATATAAAGCAAAAGAAAAATTTGGAGAACTCGGTAGTCAAAATAAGCTTCAAACTACTATGGATCAACAGAATTTGAAAATAGTTGATAGATGTTGGAAACTTCAAGTTGATAAATTAGGAAATATTATAAGTGTTATCAAATGATTAAACGCACCCTCTTTTTTGGCAACCCTGCCTATCTCAGCACCAAAAACGAACAATTGGTGGTCAACTTTCCGGAGGAAGGTAAAAAGGAAGCCACCATTCCCATAGAGGATTTGGGGTATATAGTGTTGGAAGACCCGCAGATTACCATTACCAATGGCCTTATCCGAAAATTGGTACAGAATAAGACTGCCATCATTACTTGCGACCAACAGCATATGCCCTGCTCTCTATTACAGCCTTTGGTAGGCCATTCGGAACAAACCGAACGGATGCGGCACCAACTCAATGCCAGTGTGCCCCTAAAGAAGAGTTTGTGGCAGCAGACGGTGCAGTCCAAAATAGACAATCAGGCCAATCATTTGATACTTAGAGAAAAAAATGCCCTAAAACTAAAACGGTGGGCCAAGGAGGTGAAAAGCGGAGATACCCAAAACTACGAGGCTATTGCAGCAGCTTATTATTTTCAAACCCTGTTTGTGGAAGTGGAAGGCTTTAGTCGGAATCAAAAAGGGGTACCGCCCAATAATCTACTCAATTATGGTTACGCCATTCTAAGGGCGGTAACAGCAAGAGCTTTGGTAAGTAGTGGTCTATTGCCCTCTGTAGGCATATATCATAGGAACAAATACAATGCCTTTTGCTTGGCCGACGATATTATGGAGCCCTACAGGCCTTATGTGGATGCAATAGTGTATGAAATGGTAGAAGCTGGGGGACATATCAGTGAGCTTAGCACCTCTTTAAAATCCCAGCTATTGACCATTCCTGCTATGGACGTAAACATAGACGGGAAATGGAGCCCCTTAATGAATGCCATGAGCCGTACCACCAACAGTCTATATGATTGTTTTTTGGGGTCAGGCCGGAAAATATTGAACCCTGAATTTCAAAAAAAATGGTCACCTTCTTTATAAGACACAAGAAATTAGGCTTTTTAGCGTTGGTTAAGTAATACGGTTCCCTCAATTACACCTTATTCAAGAAGGTTTAAGGTAATATGGTATGTACTTGGTGCATATCCTATATTGGACATTATGATTAACCAGGACCATTTTTCACGGCTAAACCAATACCGAAGCATGTGGGTACTCGTATTTTTTGACTTGCCGACCGAAACCCGAAAAGACCGGAAGGCGGCGATCTTATTCCGGAAGAACCTATTGGATGACGGGTTTAGTATGTTCCAATTTAGTATTTATCTTCGTTTTTGTGCCAGTAGGGAAAATGCGGCCGTACATATTAAACGCACCAAAAGCAGGCTACCCAAACAGGGCAAGGTCTGTATTATGCAGATTACGGACAAGCAATTTGGAATGATAGAACTGTTCCACGGCCAAAAAGAGACGGTTCCCGAAACCCCGAGCCAACAATTGGAATTGTTTTAATAGAAAAAACAGTGACAATACGGCTCTAGGCTGCAGATAGGAGTTAACTTTTTGTAATTCTACAAGGTATCATAATAAACAGGATACCAGATTGTTACATCGGGTATCCTGTGAATCATCCATAAAATTACAGAACTGAAAGCAATTCACAACGACTGCTATTACACACCAGATATCCTATTACCTGTGAATCATCCATAAAATTACAGAACTGAAAGCAATTCACAACATGCTGCTGTATATCTATTTTGGGCAATAACCTGTGAATCATCCATAAAATTACAGAACTGAAAGCAATTCACAACATACAATTCCATGAAGAAGTGGTTATGCATCCTGTGAATCATCCATAAAATTACAGAACTGAAAGCAATTCACAACAGGTACCCATACCTATTGGGATTTAGTTGCCCTGTGAATCATCCATAAAATTACAGAACTGAAAGCAATTCACAACACAGGTTTCCGAAAAGATCTCGGCAATCTCCCTGTGAATCATCCATAAAATTACAGAACTGAAAGCAATTCACAACATACCCACTATTGTATTTTTCACTACTGACCTGTGAATCATCCATAAAATTACAGAACTGAAAGCAATTCACAACTTCTTTCATAATTTTTAATTTTTATTTTACCCTGTGAATCATCCATAAAATTACAGAACTGAAAGCAATTCACAACCTTAGCTATGATAGTATTAGGTAACAGAGCCCTGTGAATCATCCATAAAATTACAGAACTGAAAGCAATTCACAACACCACCCTTCGGCAGCCCAAAGACTTTTAACCTGTGAATCATCCATAAAATTACAGAACTGAAAGCAATTCACAACTGATTGTTCCATCAAGAATTGATTTAATTTCCTGTGAATCATCCATAAAATTACAGAACTGAAAGCAATTCACAACACCCGTTCCCGGAATTAAAAGACAAACTACCCTGTGAATCATCCATAAAATTACAGAACTGAAAGCAATTCACAACGGATCCTACGGACAATAATCAAGTTAATCACCTGTGAATCATCCATAAAATTACAGAACTGAAAGCAATTCACAACTGAATATCAATTTCATTGTTCCTGATTTTTCCTGTGAATCATCCATAAAATTACAGAACTGAAAGCAATTCACAACTCATATACCAATGTATTTATAAGTGATATACCTGTGAATCATCCATAAAATTACAGAACTGAAAGCAATTCACAACCTGTGCTTGGAATGGTAGTTTATTTTGTATCCTGTGAATCATCCATAAAATTACAGAACTGAAAGCAATTCACAACGGATGTGCCTACAAAAGTAATGGCTAATGTCCTGTGAATCATCCATAAAATTACAGAACTGAAAGCAATTCACAACTAAGAATCAAAGCTTATGCAACTGATTCAGCCTGTGAATCATCCATAAAATTACAGAACTGAAAGCAATTCACAACTGAGCCTTCCGAAGCAATGTTATTGGGTAGCCTGTGAATCATCCATAAAATTACAGAACTGAAAGCAATTCACAACACAAAGGGTAAACAAAACTCAATCAAAATACCTGTGAATCATCCATAAAATTACAGAACTGAAAGCAATTCACAACCGCGCCCTTTACTGGGTGCAACATTTCATACCTGTGAATCATCCATAAAATTACAGAACTGAAAGCAATTCACAACTACACCAGACCGGACTTAACGGGGTCTCCGCCTGTGAATCATCCATAAAATTACAGAACTGAAAGCAATTCACAACGCTGCTTTTGGTATTGGTATAAAAGAAATTCCTGTGAATCATCCATAAAATTACAGAACTGAAAGCAATTCACAACATTGAAAGGGATAAATCTGTTGATAATTTCCTGTGAATCATCCATAAAATTACAGAACTGAAAGCAATTCACAACAGGAACTATTGAAAAGTTTTGCAAAGGATACCTGTGAATCATCCATAAAATTACAGAACTGAAAGCAATTCACAACCCATTCATAGGTAGATTGTAAAGGGTTGGGCCTGTGAATCATCCATAAAATTACAGAACTGAAAGCAATTCACAACACTATTGTGGATAAGTTTGAAAAAGGGGTTCCTGTGAATCATCCATAAAATTACAGAACTGAAAGCAATTCACAACGCAGGAATGGGAAAGGCTTTGCAGGATAGTCCTGTGAATCATCCATAAAATTACAGAACTGAAAGCAATTCACAACTGTGTTTCTAATGTGAGTATCATAGTCTTTCCTGTGAATCATCCATAAAATTACAGAACTGAAAGCAATTCACAACGATAACTAATACTTTACGCTAAAATAGCATCCTGTGAATCATCCATAAAATTACAGAACTGAAAGCAATTCACAACACGTATTACACAGGTAATAAAAAGAAGATTCCTGTGAATCATCCATAAAATTACAGAACTGAAAGCAATTCACAACACCATACACCATGCAATAGATTTAGCTGTTCCTGTGAATCATCCATAAAATTACAGAACTGAAAGCAATTCACAACATAACCACCAAAATACTTTATTAATTTTTCCCTGTGAATCATCCATAAAATTACAGAACTGAAAGCAATTCACAACAATCTTTAGGGCAATCTTATCTATAATGGCCTGTGAATCATCCATAAAATTACAGAACTGAAAGCAATTCACAACAAATAAGGCCTTTTTTTATGTTGGTATGTTCCTGTGAATCATCCATAAAATTACAGAACTGAAAGCAATTCACAACTAAAATCGGCTTGTTCAAATGCATATTTCACCTGTGAATCATCCATAAAATTACAGAACTGAAAGCAATTCACAACACATGGCCGCGCGTTGTTCGGTGGGTGTAACCTGTGAATCATCCATAAAATTACAGAACTGAAAGCAATTCACAACATAACAGTTTAACTTCGTTTCTAATCTCTTCCTGTGAATCATCCATAAAATTACAGAACTGAAAGCAATTTAAGCAGAACTCAGCTCTATAAATTTCATTCAAAAATTAAGTTGCTATATTCAGACCTTGTACTTTAATAGAACACAACCTAAGACGCTTCATCTGCCCTAACTTTCTTTAGCTTCATCGTAGCCATCAAATTCTGCATAACCTCCCCAACCTTTTTTTCCACGACCCTAGCATAAATTTGAGTAGTAGATAATTTGGTATGCCCCAATAACTTGGAAACCGTTTCAATAGGCACCCCATTTGAAAGGGTAATCGCGGTGGCAAATGTATGCCGGGCTACATGAAAGGTTATCTTTTTACGAATACCGCAGGCGTTTGCAATATCTCTTAATGTACGGTTAATCATTTGGTTGCTGTAAATAGGTAATAATCTTCCATTTTCAAGCAGATTAGCATTGCTTTTATATTTATCAATGATTTCCATGGCCTTGGGTAGTAATGGAATCTTCAAGGGTTCATCCGTTTTTGTTCTTTTGGTATATAACCAATCGTTACCATCCATTCCTTTTACCAAATGGTCAATTTTTAGCTCGCTAACATCAATAAAAGATAAACCTGTATAACAGGCAAAAATGAACAAGTCTTTTATGCGTTGGGTACTTGGTATATTAAACGTGGTTTCTTCAATGAGCTGTAACTCCCGTTCAGTCAGAAATTGGCGCTCTGTTTTTTCAAGTCGCAGTTTGAAATTGATAAAGGGATCTTTTTCCAACCATTCCAGTTTTACGGCAAGCCTGGACATCTTCTTTAAGCGCTCCATGTGTTTCATGGCACCGTTATTGGCACAACCCATTCGTGTTGCCGGTTTATACTTTCTTAAATATTGTTCAAAATCTACAATAAAACCATAATTCAGTTTTTTAAGAAGTATATCCTCAACGCCTATTTTTTCATTTAAAAATTCCTTGATACAACGTTCCGTACTGTAGTAGTTCTTCATAGTTCCTTTCCTAAGGACGGTGAGCATGGATGTATTGTGGTAGCTAATCAAATCTAGTAATGTCTTACCTCTTTCATCTTCTCCTAAATATCGAGCCTTTATTCCGGCAGAAGTTATATCAACTTCCTCCTGCAAAAGTTGCCGATGTGCCTCGTGCAATCCCGTAAAAACTTGGTCCATATACTTGTTTAGCGAGATAACGTACTTGGAAAATCCTTTCCCTCTTTTCCGTTTTTCGTCCCAAAGGGACACTGGCAATTCGCGATTTAGATTAAATTCGGCTCTTTTTCCATCTACTGTCACGCGGGCGTAAATCTTAATGGTGTCAATTTTGGAAGTGAGCTTCCTAACGACAAATACGACTGATAATCTACTGTTTTCTAACATGTTATATAGCTTTAAATTAGTAAATAAAATGGTAAAAACACAAGGTTAAATACCTACAAAAGCTACTTCAATGTACAAAAAATACTGTGGTTTCAAAATCCCTTTATGGACACCAGAGGGGTGTTTTCAGGTAGTTTCAAGAGGTTTCATCTGATACCCCTAAAAACATAAAACGTTGCAAATCAGGTGATTTGCAACGTCATGCGACTAGAAGAAACTAGTCAAGTCGGGATGACAGGATTTGAACCTGCGACCACACGGCCCCCAGCCGTGTACGCTACCGGACTGCGCCACATCCCGAAAATGAGATTGCAAAAATAGGAAAGATCAAACAATTTAACCCTAATCTTTTGGCAAAAAAATGAATCTTTTTTACTTACCCCTTAAATTTCAGTTCTTTATTATTACTATTCCCTTTTTCCCTAATCCAACACCCATCAAAATATGAAATCATTCAACTCAGCTCAAGAAACAAAAGATTGGTCAATTGAAAAATAAATACTAATTTGAAAGTTTTAATTCAGCAACCATCATAAAAAACATAGAAAAATCTACCTATGAAGCTTAAACGATTAATCATTTGCTTTTTCCTAACTAATACTGCCGTTTCTTTTGGTCAGACCCAGGATGACAACCTTATTAGATTACAATACAAGGATACTACCTCCACCAAGGATCTGGCAGTTGGACTCTGGGCCAATCCCTTACCCATGGATTACGATCAGGATGGAGATCTGGATTTAGTTATCTCCTGTACCGACGTTCCTTTTAATGGCACATTTTTGTTCAAAAACTCAAACAAAGACCAACAAGGGAACCCAATATTTGATGCTCCCGTCAAAATTGGTGACGGTATGCGGAATGTTTCCATCTCCTATGTGGAAGGAGAACCTAGGGTTTTGGGAGTTGGTTTGGAATACGACAACTTTAGAAGATATGGATATACTCGACCAGAAGGCATGTACCAGGCATCCGAACTACTTGATCTTTATAAAGAACGTTTTAGCGATTGGAAATATGTTGATTATGACAATGATGGGGATATGGACCTCATCGTAGGAATAGATGATTGGAGTGAGTATGGTTGGGACAATGCCTTTAACGACAAAGGGGAATGGACCAACGGAGATCTTCGTGGATACCTTTATTTATTGACCAACGACAACGGAAAATATAGAAATGATGGTAGAATTATAGCCGGTGACAAACCTATTGATGTTTTTGGCAATACTACCCCCAACATAGCCGATTTTGATAGTGATGGTGATCTTGATATTATTTGCGGAGAATTCATTGATCGCTTTAGCTACTTCGAAAACACAGGAACTCGTGAAAACCCAATTTATGCCAAAGGTAGATTTCTTGAAAATAATAATGGAATCCTAAAAATGGATCTGGAAATGATGAGGCCGGTCGCCCTGGACTGGAACGACGATGCCAAAATCGACCTTGTTGTAGGTGATGAGGACGGAAGGGTTGTTTTTATTGAAAATACAGGAATGGTAAGTAACAAAATGCCAGTTTTTAAATCGCCCATATACATCCAACAGAGAAGTCAAAATCTAAAATTTGGTGCTTTGGTTACCCCATATAGTGTTGACTGGGACGATGATGGAGACGAAGATTTGATCTGTGGCAATTCAGCCGGGTATATTGGTTTTATAGAAAATTTGGATGGAGGTGATTCTCCTGAATGGAAAGAACCCATCTACCTGGAAGCCGATGGTGAAGTAATGCGAATTATGGCAGGCTACAATGGATCTATTCAAGGGCCTGCCGAAAGCAAATGGGGCTATACCACATTAACTGTTGCTGATTGGGATGGTGATGGCCTAAAAGATATTCTGTTGAATTCTATTTTTGGAAAAGTGGAATGGTATAAAAATACAGGTATCAAGGGAGCTCCAAAACTAACTAAAATGGGAGGTGTCCAGGTGGCTTGGGAGAAAAACAAGGTTCCAAAACCAAAATGGAACTGGTGGAATCCGGAAAAAGACGAATTGGCCACCCAATGGAGAACCACACCCTATGCTATAGACTGGAACAAAGATGGTCTAATGGATTTAGTAATGTTAGACCACGAAGGCTATTTGGCGTTTTTCGAAAGATTTAAAAAACGAGGAAAACTCTATCTAAAACCAGGACAACGAATTTTTAAAAATGCCGATGGAGAAGCAGGCAAAGATCTTCTTCGTTTAAACGAGCGTGAAGCAGGTGGTAGTGGTCGAAGGAAAATAGAATTTACCGATTGGGATGGCGATGGGGACCTTGACCTATTGGCCAACAGTGAAAATATTGAATGGTACGAAAATTTAGGAGAATCCAACGGAAACACTGTTTTCAAGAAAAAAGGGAATCTGTTCAAAACCAAGCTTGCAGGGCACACCACAAGCCCAACCGTGGTTGACTGGGATAAGGATGGCAAACCGAATTTATTGATCGGGGCAGAAGACGGACATTTTTACTATTTAAAGGATTAACGTTATTTTAAATCACATGGGAATGTGGGGTCTGTAGGTTTTCTTAATTCTTTAGCTTAATTTATAGTCATCACTAGTTAATCCAATCGTAAACTAAAGCCTGATGAAACGTTTACTACTATTCTCTTTTATACTGCTTTTTATATTGATGGCATGTAAAAACAAGACGGCTACAGGGGCCAACTCTCTTTTTAACGGGAAAACATTTTCTGGTTGGGAGGGGGATACCATATTTACTTGGCGAATTAATAATGGAACTATCATTGGAGGCTCCTTGGATAAAACTGTTCCTCATAATGATTTCCTGTGCACTAAGCGTTCCTATGCCAATTTTATTCTGAAACTAAAGATTAAATTAACCGGTAACGAGGGATTTATAAATTCAGGCATCCAGTTTAGAAGTAAAAGATTAATAGACCCGCCTTATGAAATGACAGGCTACCAAGCAGATTGGGGCGAAAACTATTGGGCAAGCCTCTATGATGAATCCCGAAGAAATAAAACGTTGATGGCCCCAGACTCTTTGGAAGTTCTTGATTGGATTAATATAAACGACTGGAACGATTATGAAATTCGGGCCGAAGATCGAAGAATACGTCTTTATATCAATGGTCATAAAACGGTGGACTATACCGAGGAGGATATGACCATACCACAGTCGGGCTTAATAGCACTACAGATACATGGAGACGGAAAGGCACTGGTTGCTTTTAAAGATATTTTTATTGAAGAAATAAAGTAAAAAAATTATAGCTCTAAATATAATCAACCACACCAACAATAATCATGACCCATGATATTGCATGGAGAAATGGGGACCTATTGAAAAAGAGATCGAGTACCAGTATCACCTTCAAGGCTATGGAAAACGACACTTATTTCTGTACGGTTCCCGGACATCGTGCGGCGATTATGCTGGGAAAATTTGAGGTCGTGGAGGGAGAATTATCGGGTCCATCCATAGCAGGAGTTATACCCACAAAAAATGGAAAACCTCTGAACCTAGGCTTTGAATCCGGTTCTTTACAGGATTGGACAGCCATTGGAGACGCTTTTAAAATCACCGCTATACGACAAAGATCCTTCCCCAGTGCATGATGCCGATGCATGGATGATTTGGTTATTTCGGAAGGGTGGTTTGAAGGAAAAGACAATAAAAAAGGGAATTGGAAATTTCACACAGCTAACCTAGATGAGCCCGGCTCCCACATGCAAGTGATCGATGTAAATAACGATGGTAAAAACGATGTGTTAAGTTCCTCGGCACATGGCCTTGGAGTTTGGTGGCATGAATAGCAACAGGATCAAAACTTTAATACCCATTTAATTAGTAATACTACGGCCCAAACTCATTCCACGATAATGGCCGACATTAATGATGATGGTAAAAAGGAATTAATTACAGGAAAACGGTTCTTGGCCCATGATGACAATAATGCAGGCGAAAGCGCTACCCCAATCCCGATTTATATTGAACCTACCCCCGAAAACGTCCCTATTTTAAGGAGCATATCTTTTACAATAATTCTTGACAAACCAAGGTAGTGGCGAATGCCATCATTATAAATTTGTTTCCTGTTATTTTTATGCTGTTCGGGATTAATTAATTATAATTTCATCAGCAAATAGCCAAGAAGGAAGACCTGCCGCGTGATGCCAATAGGGTGTTTTTGTATTTAAAGCCTTCACTTTTATATAACGGCATCTTTTTTCATCAAAATCCAACTTAAAAAATTGGATGTCGTTCACCTTACTTTCCTTTGTTAAGGGCGTTGGATTATTAAGGGTTCCTAAATTGAAGTAATGCTCATTATCGAGAGATCCCGAATAGGCCACCTTTGATGGAAAAAACACAATATGATTAGTAACCTGCAAAAAGGCCAAGGAAATTGTACTTATTTTCATCGGTTCACCCAAATCCACAACTACTTCCATATCAATGCCCTCATACCCCAACCAATTGGCATAAAAGCTACTTCCGCCAAGTGCCCCATCAGTAAGGACCTTTGGATCCTCTTTGGCATATTTTTTTGGATGGGTGTTGGTGACCACAGTTTTACCCATTGCCTTGTTTGGCATCCTAGCAACTTCCAGAGCAGACAAATAATTTGCCAGATATTCAGTTACCGTAAAACCCATTTCATTCATCAACACCACGTTATTCTTCGCACAGGTAGCCGTAAAATTGTCCAATAAGGTGGTTACTAATGGGTTTATATTCTTTTTACCATCGCCAGTGGGAATCAAAAGTCTGTAATCATCCGTTAATCTTTTTCTACATGCTTCCAAGACCGCGTAATCTACCCCCAAGCGCGCCATTTTTACGCGTGCCAAGATTTCTGGTTTTTTGGCCACTGCCTTTTCCGCATCATCAAATAATTGGGAATATTTAGAAAGTAAGTCCGGACTTAAATAGGACGAAAATGCCTCTGACGGATCACCGTAGAGGAATAGAAAAAAATCCATGTCCTCCTTTAACTTCGCATGAATTTCATCTATGTACTCTTTTATATAAATGCCTGCCTCTTCGTAATAACCACTGGTAAAATCCGTTAACAGGGCATCCAGGTTTTGATCCGGATTCCAGAGTAGTTTTGCAGTAATATAGGATCTAAGTTCAAAAAGTTCGCTGGGATTGTTACTGTGTTGTTCAAAAACCCATTTGGCGTTGTTATCCCTAAACAATTTAATATTTGGCTGCAGGGTTTGGATATTGGGAAAGGGAGCCAAAAAATTAGTGAACTGTGTAGTATAATCCCAAATCCTTATGTTGTTGGTCAACTTGCCCCATCCCTCTAAATCGTTTGCAAAATCGGTGCATTTCTCAGAAATAGGCGCACTTCTATCGCACTCTATAGAACAAAGTGTAATCAATACATTATCCAAAGGTTTCGACTTACATGGCTTCCGGGTATATTGATAGGCCAAAGTTGAGATCATCTTGTCCGGGAAGGTAGCTGCCACCTCATTTACAAATCTTATCATGGTACTGGACGGACTTCCTTCTTCTTTATCTATTTTGCTACAATTGTCGCACTGGCAATTTTGCTGGTTATCATCCTGACTCACGGACAATACCCTGGCCTTGGGATATTGTTGAAACAAGGAAGCAACAGAATCCTTTACTATTGCCAAGACATCAGGATTGGTTAGACACAATTGGGTAGGCAACCGTTGATCGCCCCTCAATGCATAATATTCGGGATTGGTTTCATAAAATTGTTCCTCAGGAAGAAATTTATGGAAGGTATGCACCCTGGCACTGGGCACATAGGTAGGAAACGATTCATGCGTCACCTTTTGCTTATCGGCGAAATCGGCATTATCATAAAATAATTTTGAATGCACCGTTCTTGTGGTGATGGATGGCGTATACTCAAAATCTATCCCTGGAAGGTCAATTGTTTCGGAAGTTGGTATTTTCTCTACTCCGGGCGCATACCATCTACAACCCAAGTAGCGCTCCAAAAATTCGTAAACTGCATATTTTGTTGCCTTATCCGAACCTCCTGAAATTAGCAGGTTATTACTTTTTGTTCTTATGGATATACCATGTGCCTCAAGATTTCTTTCGTAA
Source organism: Arenibacter sp. F26102 (assembly GCF_023015865.1). Lineage (GTDB taxonomy): Bacteria > Bacteroidota > Bacteroidia > Flavobacteriales > Flavobacteriaceae > Arenibacter. Next base: position 20,135 of record NZ_JALKBC010000003.1, read on the forward strand.
TCGATGCCCAGATAAATCTTTTTCTTTTCTGCATTTTGGGACGTTTCATTAACGACATCCAATTTTGTACCACTTATTTTATAAAGATAACTTTGTAATACCTCCGCAGATTTATTTAGACTTGTAGTAGCCCTTCCCATAAGTACTATTTCATAGTCCGACTTGCCCTCATGAATCAGTTCTATCCCATCCAAGTTACAGGATGAAATGGCCAATAATATTAGTAAGAGACCTAGAAATCTGAATTTTGACTTTACTATTTTCATTCTCAATTTGATTTAGATCTAATTGTTCAATTTAAACTCCAAAAATTTACTGTTCACTAATTCTTCATGGCTTATAAAGTATCCTTTCTGGGGCTTTCCTTGAATGCTGATATTGTCAATGAACTGATTTTCTTCCGAAATATTGGAGGTTATAATCAATTTTTCCTGCTGATAATAATCGGTATCCAAATGAATGGTTATTTTATTGAATTTTGGTGTTGTCAAAGTGTATAACGGATTCGCGGGACTAATGGGATATATTCCCATCATAGAAAAGACTGCCCAAGCAGACATGGTACCCGTATCATCGTTTCCAGGGAGTCCGTCTGGGGCATTCTTGTAATATTCGTTAAGCAAATCCGAAACCATTTTTTGAGTTCGCCTTTCTTCCCCTTTTACATAATTGAACAAATACGGGTAGGCGATATCCGGTTCATTGGCCATATCATATTGACCCTTGTCAAAAACATCCTGAAGACGACTGATAAAAGTCTTTGCCCCCCCCATAAGTCTTATTAGACCTTTCGTATCGTGGGTAACCATAAAGGAATACTGCCAGGCATTCCCTTCAATAAAGCCCAAATTCTTCTCAAAATTAGCTCCTGATTCTGGATTGTAAGGCGTTAACCAACTACCATCATCATTTTTGGGTCTTAGCAAGTTAAATTCTTTATCAAAAAGGTTTCGGTAAGAAATCGATCTTTTGGAGAAGCGTTTAAAATCCTCTTTTTTGTCCAAGGCTTTGGCTAATTGGGCAATTGCATAATCCGAAATATTGTATTCCTGGGTGGTAGATACCGAACCGCTGTTGGTTGTTTTTGTGGTGAGATATCCTTTTTCCAAATAATCCTTAAGTCCAGGACGCAGAGGATTACCATCTATCTGGTCTGCACTTTTAACCATGGCCGAATACGCCTTTTCTACATCAAAATCCCGTATACCCTTCAAATAAGTATCGGCAATTGCAATTCCCGCCGGATCGCCGACCATAGTAGTGGTTTCCGTTGCATTTAGTTCCCATTTTGGTAACCAACCACTCTCATCATAGATCTGGAGCATACTTTTCACCATGTCCGATTGCTGACGAGGATAAACCAAGCTCATTAGTTGGTGTAAATTTCGATAGGTATCCCAAAGCGAAAAAACGGTATAGCGGGTATCTTTGGTTTTTAAGGTTTCCCTAGTTTTCATTTTTGGATAGTCCCCATTAAAATCGTTCAGGGTACTAGGGTGTATAAGGGTATGGTACAAGGCTGTGTAAAACTTGACCTTATCCTCTTCCTGACCGCCCTCAACCTCAATTTTAGATAGATATTTGTTCCAGTTTTCTTTGGCTTCCGCCAAGATTTGGTCGAAACTGCGTGTTGCCGTTTCCTTTTCCAAATTTTCACGGGCGTTTTCAATGCTCACATAAGAAACTCCTACTTTCATTTCTACAACTGTAGGCTCCTTAAATCTGTAACGCATATAACCCCCAATACTATCCCCTACAACTTCTTTTGTGTAGCCAGGCATTATACGCGATGTACCATTGTAACCCATCCATTCCGCCTCTGCCCCTTTGTAAGTAGTAGGTTTTTTCCAAACTCCAAACTCAACGGCTGGCTGGGAAAATTGTACTACAAAATACACAGGATATGCTTCTTCTGGTTTGTAATAGCAAAATGAACCTACACTTCGCACACCTTCCAATTCCGTTGGAGAAACTACCCTAACAGAAGCACCTTGTTCATTGGTCAATCCTAAACCAAGATTGATCAAGATATTTGCATCCCCTCTTGGAAATAAATATTTGCTAACCCCTACCCTAGTAGTTGCTGTGGCCTCTACCTTTATATCATAGTTATCCAAAGTATTGGAGTAATACCCAACTTTTGAAACCTCATTGGAATAAGTGGTTCCATATTCAAGGTGCTCAACTTCCAAATCGCCTGTGGTGGGCATGGCCAAAATTACTCCTAACTCCGGGCAACCTACACCGCTTAAATTAACGTGACTAAATCCGGTCAGGAAAGTGTTTTCTTGTACATATGGAGTGGATAACCATCGACTGTCCTTTTCCAATGGCAAATTTTTAGCCCCTGCCACGTTAAAAGGAGATACACTCACCATTCCCCTAACGGCAATAGGTCCTGGATTGGTTGTTCCAAAATTAGAGGTCCCAATAAAGGGATTCACATATTCTACGGGTTGTTTTTGGGCAAAAGCTCCTAGGGAAAAGACTGCCAATAATAATAGACTTGTATGTTTTAAGCTCATAGTTGTTCTTTACTATTTATGTTTGCATTGAGTGTGCTTCCATCCTAAATTTACACGCCCCAAGTCCCTCTCTATAGGGGAGTTCTCTGTGCCCTAATAATAAAATTTATCCTCACAATAAAACATCCTTCTGCCAATTATTTCTCAAAGAAATATTGAACCAAGAAATAAATCTCTACTGCCAAAATTCCACTCCTGATTGAACACTATTCATATTATAATATCCGTTTCCGTTCCCCTCTCGAGAGAGACTGCCACACTTTTTCGGCAGAGGGACTAGGTGTTTTTATGCTTTTTCTTCATAATCCTGGATATATGCTTCAATTACCCTCTACACATTGTCCATATCCCTTAATATTTGGTCATCGGTAAAACGTAAAATCCCAATACCCAAGTTATTCATCTTCTCCTCCTTTACTGCATCCTTATCATAAACTTCAACTATACCGTGTGAATAACCGTCAACTTCAATACCCAACATAAGTTCCTGGCAAAAGAAATCCAAAATATAGTTGTCTATTGGTTTCTGACGATGAAAATCATAGCCATACATCTGTTTTGATTTCAACTTTAACCATAGTATTACTTCTGCTTTCGTACTATTATTACGCAAATCACGAGCCAATTCTTTCAATTTAGGGTTATAAGGAATGATTTTTCTTGTTTTCATTGTTTATCTTTTTACACACCCCCAGCCCCTCTCAAGGGGGGAGTTCTCTGTGCCCTACTGATAAAGTTTATCCTCTCAATAAAACATTCCCAAAAATTATTTTCAAAGAAATATTGAATCAATAAATAAATCTCTACCACCCAAATTCTACTCCTAATTGAATACAATTACTATTATAATAACCGTTACAATTCCCATAATGAGAGGTGTTAGGGGTGTGTTTTCCAGACACTCACATTATTCCACTACCACTTCATCATTAAGTTTATCCTATCAATAAAACGGCCATTTTACAATTATTTCAAAGAAAACTTACATCTAGCAATAATTCTCCCACTCCAAAATTTTTATGCCTCTTGAGGGACAACCCATATTAAAATAAACGGCAATCATTCCCCTCTTGAGAGGGGTTAGGGGTGTGTTTTACCAAGTCCTCAAATTATTCTTCTATCACTTTATCAAAAAACATCTTTGTCCATCTAGTCCTGGGAAATTTTTGCTACAATCCTTCTAAAACCTCAGCTATATCATTGCTCATCCCAAAAGTTTATGCGGCACCATTACTTATTGTCATCAACACTTCGGAATCTCCCATCCTCACTTATCTTCAATATTTTTCCGGTAAATGGACTTTTGACCCAAATATTATATCCAAATCGGTGCTTGTCCAAATTAGATTTTATAGACTTTCCCAAAATGTTTTTAGGTGTTGCCACTTGCTTTTCGGCACCCTTTTTACCTTGTAAAACTCCTCTGTAGAGGGAATATAAATGCCATTTTATGTAATCGTCCTGCGGAATTGAAAAACTGTCCTTTCCTCCCGCTTCTTCTGAAGAAAAATAAACATATCCCCAATGCTCCGGCTCATGCATATTAATAACTCCTTGTGGCGACCACACCCAATTATATTCGGGAAGGAACTTACCCTTATCATCCTTTTTCCTGGTATACCTGCCGTCCGTTAAATCGAAATTCCAGTTGACCCTAGAAAAATTAATCCTCCAAAAATCGTTCTCCGGCACATTACTCCCATTGCTTGCCTCCGTGATCACCTTCCATGGAATAGCTATTTCAACAGTCCAACCTTTATCCGTATCCGATGAATCATTTAGGGTACCATCAATACTTACCGCTGATTTTACACCTTGAATATCCCAACTGTCGATCACTTTGCCATGATTTCTATACGGCTTGGTCAGAAATAGGTCCCACAATGTATTATGGGCATTCATCTCATATTCGTAATAATTATGAGTGTCGCCATCTGGGTCTATAAAAATTTCAAAATCATTGTTATAAAAAATAACGGTATCCCTCTGCTTTAAAGTGGCCCACACATGTGGTTCATCCATTTCTGCCATAACATAGAGGTAATCGTTATCCCATAACATTTTCATCCTAGTCCTATATTTAGGCGTCATTTTTCCTTCGATATCAATATAATCTTGGGACCAGGTTGCTATTTGCCAAGAAGCATCGTCTCCTTTTCCATCTATAACCAAGGCTTCATTCGCCTTAAAGGCAATATAATTCCTTGGGATTAGTTCTTGGCCGCTTATCCCGGCAATGCCAATAAACAAAAACAAAAATGCTATTAACAACGTTCTGGTTTTGTTGAAATTAGTTTGCCTCATATTTTAATTTTTGTTGTTCCTTTTCAATAGCCCACGATCCCACTGAAAAGCCCGAGCTATAAACTATTCTCCTTTGTGAATTTTACAATTTCAGAAATACGTCCAAATGCCAAGCCGGTAACCGTGTCCGCCGCCCCATAATAAATGGCAACCTTGTCCTCTTCAATGGAATGCAATGCAGCACATGGAAATACCACATTTGGAACATCGCCTACACATTCATAATTGGTCTGTGGCGCCAATAAATAAGGCTTCGTCCTAAATAACACTTGATCTGGGCGCTCTTTATCCAAAATAGCCGCTCCCATGGAATATCTAAATCCGTTGCAGGTATTTATTACCCCATGATAAAATGTTAACCAACCCTCATCTGTAAGAATAGGTATAGGTCCTGCTCCAATTTTGGTACACTGCCATGCACTATCTACAAATGGAGTAACCTTCATAACACATCTATGTTCTCCCCAGTACTTCATATCCGGACTATAGCTAATGTAGATATCACCAAATGGCGTATGACCGTTGTCACTTGGCCTGCTCAGCATAGCATATTTCCCGCCAATTTTTTCCGGGAACAACACCCCATTTCTATTAAAGGGCAAAAAAGCATTTTCACATTGAAAAAATTCCTTGAAATCAAAGGTATATCCTATTCCAATAGTTGGACCATTATACCCATTACACCAAGTAATCCAATATCTATCCTCTATAAAGACCACCCTGGGATCGTATTTATAATCGGATTCGATCATATCAGTATTACCGGCCTGGAATTGAATGGGGTTATGGTTTATATCCCAATCTATGCCATTTTTGCTAAAACCGGCAAAAATATTCATTTGTACCGCCTTATTATCACAGCGGAATACCCCGGCAAACCCATCTTGAAATGGTACTACCGCACTATTAAAAATACTGTTGGAAGAAGGGATTGCATCTCTTTTTACCACAGGATTCTCTGTATACCGCCAAACTACATCTGCACTTTTTGCAGGCCTTTCTTGCCATGGAATGTTACTCACGTTATTTTGATTTAATATTATAACTAAACTTGTTTCTCTCTAATGTAATGTATCTAAAACTTAGTTCCAGGAACTTTTCAATTTTTTCTAATTCGGTATTTTTCGAACTTTATCCAACCAGGTAAACTTTAAAATTGCCGAGGTAACACCAAATACCACTAATGCAATAACAGCCTTAGGATAATCCCTGATCATAAAGTATATGGGCAGTACGATCATACTGGACTGCCAAATTATGCCCACCGCACAGTTCATCATATCCCACCAAAATTCATTGTTCTTTTCAAATGTAGGATCTTCCGACTTCAATTCTTTATATATCGGATTCCACCAACCCCATGGTTTCACATTTTTGTAGAAGGATTTTAATACTTCCTTGTCCGTCGCAGGGCTAAAATAGGTTCCCAAAAACGAACCCAATATGGAGACGCCAAAAATAATAGGAAATAGGTAAATAGCATGGACATGTGAAAGCTCGTACAAAAAGCCACCCTCCGCAAAATTAGCCTTGTTGTTATCCAGAACAAATTGTAATGAAGCAATAATTAATCCAGACAACATACCCCAAAAATAGCCCCAACCATTAAATCGCCACCATATCCATTTTAAAAAATTAGCTGCAACATACCCCCCGAACAGGGCACTTGTTATCCAAAGTGTAAGTGAATTGATGGAATCTGCAAAGAATCCCATAAAAACACCTAAAATTACCACCAAGAATGAAGCTATATGACTCACCTTTATATAATGCTTGTGTGATGCTTCCGGCTTAAAATATTTTTTATAGATATCATTGACCAAATAAGCTGGACCGGCATTTACAAAAGCTGAGAAGGTGGACATAAAAGCCGCAAGCAAACCGGCCAACAGCAAGCCCTTTATCCCTACCGGCACATGAAAGTTGATTACTTTGGGTAGTAAAATCTCCAACTCTGCACCTGTAAGTTTAGGATTGGCAATCATTTCCGGCGTTAGTACCACCAAGGCAATGACAACAATACCAGTTATTAACAAATACCTTGGAATAAACAGCACCAAATTAGTAAACCCACTCATATAAGCAGCTTCTTTAACTGTTCGGGTAGACAAGATTCTTTGAAGGTCATAACTGGGTGTTGGTCCTGCTATACTGGCAAAGAAACCTTTAAAAAGTGTCATACCTATCAGGGCTCCGAACATCTTATATCCTTCGGAATCGATCAAATTATTAAATGCTTCAAAATCCTTGCCCCAATGGGTTCCCAATTCCCAACCAAAAAACACATTCTTCCACTCCGTACTAATAACAGAATTGATTTCCACATCAGTAAAAGCGAAAAAGGCATATCCTGCCACTAGAATACCCGCGATTACCATGATGATATATTGTAAAACCTCTGTGGCTACCACCGAGAACATTCCTCCCTTTATCGTATAAATGGTGGTCAAAAATATGATGACCATGGCATATGACTGTTCGGAAGTAAGCAAAACAATTTCACCTAAATGTAGGGCCAGATCCCAAGGCAGGATAATAGTCAAAAATTTACCCACACCTTCAAAGAAATACGCAATAAATCCCACTGCTGCAACAATGGCAAATACAGCAACTATGCTATGCGAGGCCCTCCCGGACCTATCATCCCCAAAGCGGGTTAAGATCCATTCCGAACCGGTCATAATATTTGACCTACGTATCCAAACGGCCAAAAACATCATTACGAAAATCTGGTTCCAAATAGGCCAGAGCCACATGAACATAAAGCTTTTTACTCCGTACAAAAACAGGATTCCAACCATCCAGGCAGTACCTGAAACATCAAACATACCCGATCCATTACTGAGTCCCAGAAAATACCATTTTATATTGTTGCCTCCTAGAAAGTAAGATTTGAGTCCCATGGATGCTTTTTTTGAAACCCAAATACCAACAAAAAGTGTAAGTACTATATAAGCTATGATAATTACAATATCAATTACGTTCATTAAAATTTATTTAAGTGTTATAGAAAATAGTCCGCCAATCAGGATTTCCAGTCGTTAAAGGTTAAAAAATGGCCACAGCCAATTGATTTTTCGCCATAAAAGACAACTACTCTTATTTTTTTTATAAATTCCCCAAATTTTCCTGGAATGCATCAGGCTTTCTTAGATTAAATAAAAAATATTAGCCATTATTTCTAATCAGAATTAAATATTTAATTTTTTTTCGAGGAAGGAGCATAAATTTAGACCAATAACCTACCGGTAAAGCCAAACGCCCTATTTTAGAAATAATGTCTGTAATCTAGACCTATGCCAATTAAAAAGTGGAATCATAAATTACTTAGCAGAAATAGTTCCGGTGATTTCAATATTACCTACAAGCACCATATCATCTTTTGGGCCGTCTATATCCTTTTCAATATTTTTCGTTGGGGAAATTTACATCACGATTTTGCCTATTCAATAAAAACCAATCTACTGGGATTCCCCATACATATAGCCTTGGCATACTTCAATATTTATTTCTTAATGCCGAAATTTGTTTACGCCAAAAAATATTTCACTTACACCGTTCTATTGCTTGCCACATTGCTTGTTGGCCTTTTTGTGAAATTCAACCTAACCTATTATTTGGTCAGCAATAATGTAATGCCAGAGGCAGGGGACGTTGAAAGCCTCACATTAAATTACGCCATGGTCACAATGTTGGGAGAACTTTATGTGATGTCATTTGTAACTGCTATAAAAATTACGGTGGATTGGCTCAATAAAAGTAGCAAATTACATGAACTGGAAAAAAGACAATTAACAACCGAATTGAAATTCCTTAGATCTCAAGTATCCCCACATTTTTTCTTTAATACCCTGAATAATATATATTCATTAACTTTAGAAAAATCGGACCGAGCTCCAGAAATTGTATTAAGGTTGTCCGAATTAATGCGCTACTTGTTATATGGTACAGACAAGCCCTATCAAGAATTGACCAAAGAAATTGAATGCATCCAAAATTATATCGATTTGGAACGTATTCGATTCGACAATTCGTTAAAAATTGATGTGAATATTTCAGGAGATATTGAAGAAAAAAAAATTGCCCCTATGCTTTTAATGCCCTTTATTGAAAATTGTTTTAAACATGGCGCCGGTAAAAATATAGGAGTAATGTACATAAAAATGCGCTTGGAGGTTATAGGGGATATTTTAAATTTTGAAGTGAGCAATACCTTACCACCAAAGTCAATGCGAAATATATTAAATGAAACGGATTGTGGAATTGGACTTTCCAATGTAAGAAAACGACTGCAATTGGGGTATGAACCAGAAGATTATAATCTTTCTATATTTGAAAAAGATAAAATGTTTAATGTTATTCTTAAATTAAAGGTGTAATGAGTTTTAAGGTAATAATAATCGACGATGAACCCCTAGCTATCAATATATTAAATAACTACGTTGAGCAAATTAAAGAATTGACACTAGTTCAGACCTTTACCAATGCCATTGATGCTTCCACCTTTTTACAGAGAAATGAGGTAGACATTATATTCTTGGATATCAATATGCCCATCATGAACGGTCTGGACCTCCTAGGCAGTATAAATTCAAAAGCCATGGTAGTAATGACCACTGCCCATGAGGATTATGCCCTTAAAAGTTTTGAATTGGAAGCCATAGATTATTTGGTGAAACCAATACCATTTCACAGATTTTTAAAAACAGTTCACAGAATAATAAACTTAAGAGAGGGGTTTTCTAAAAAAGAAGTTCAGAACACCAATGAAAATCACAGCATTTTTGTAAAGGTTGATAAGAAAAAATTACAGAAAATCTATTTGGATGACATAATCGTAATTGAAAGTTTAAAGGACTACATCAGGATAAAGACAAAAGCCAACAAATTCATTATACATAGAACGTTAAGCAGTTTTACTGAAGAACTCCCATCGGATAAATTCATTAGAATTCATAGATCTTATACCATCGCAATTGATAAAATAGAAGCTATTGAAGGAAACAGCGTGGAAGTACAGGGTATTAGATACACTATAGGCCGCAGTTATCTAAACGACGTTAAAGCCAAAATTCTTAATAATAATCTAGACTAACCCGTCTCAACTAGACTTCGATTTATTTTTCTGGCAGCATTTAACTTCCCTAATTAGTCATTTGTCGAAATTTACTGCTAAAAAAACACAGAAATTTTAAAGGAATTATTTTACCCATAGTCAAATGTCTATCAAACCTCTAAAATATACTTATACAAGGTCCCTAACTGTGTATTGTGTACTATTGGCATTATTCTCGCTAAGATACCTTAGGCTGCAATACGGGAGTACAAACCATTGGAACCACCAAAAGTGGTGAAATTTATGGGAAGGTTCCCGACAAAATCGACTTTACTTTTCTTGTAAGACCAATTTTATCTGACCGATGCTTCAAATGCCTTGGACCGAATAAAAATGCCATTAAGGGTGGACTTTCTGTGAACACTGCCGAAGATGCTTATACCGTACTGGTTAAAAACAAAGACCATTAGGTCATTGTAGCCTGTGATAAAAAAAAAGCGAATCGGTAAATCGCATATACACCAGGGACTAATCTTAGATGAAGCCACCACCGGAATCCAATCTAACACTCAATGAATATGAAGAGGAGATTCTAAAAAAATGGTTAGACCAAGGCGCTGAATTTAAAACCCATTGGGCGTTTAATGCTCCTGAGACACCCCAAATGCGGGAGACAAATAACACTATTTGGGTTCAAAATAAAATTAACCAATTTGTTTTATCCAAATTGATACCCAATGAAAAAACCTACAAAGAGAAGTTATTGTACTGGGTATTTTAAATTGAAGCTTTCAAGAAAAACGATTCGCATTCAGCCTACGAAAAAATAAAGGCTGAACGACCTAATTCAGATACCAATTTTCAATTTTTCGACCTTAACATACCACCGATGAACTCCAATTACGTAAAGGCAGAAGTAATGAATCAATTTAAAAATCCTTCCTGGCATCCCAACCCAGGAGGCAAGAGTTGGTTATTTGTAGATGAGATAATACTTAACTAAAATTGATCCATATTGCCCTCAAAAAGTCTTGTGTAACAATTATTACATATAGATTTTTAGATACCTTTATCTTTGCAGATTAAATTAATAATATGGAATATATACTTCAACCATGGCCATGGTATGTTTCCGGGCCCTTGATTGCCTTTACGATGCTAATGTTGGTGTATTTTGGAAAAACATTCGGCATGTCGTCCAACTTACAAACACTTTGCAGTATTGGTGGTGCCGGGAAATATTCAGACTATTTCAGGTTCGACTGGAAGGCACAGCGCTGGAATCTGACCGTTGTTCTAGGTGCTATTATTGGAGGCTTTTTAGCAGCACAATTTTTATCAGATGGTTCAGCAATTGAACTGAGCAGTGAAACCATTTCAGAGTTAAATAATTTGGGATTTAATGAGGTTGGGCAATCTCTCTTACCTCCCGAAATTTATAGTTGGGAAAATGTACTGAGTGTAAAAGGGCTATCGATCCTGGTAATTGCCGGATTTTTGGTGGGCTTTGGAACCAGGTATGCAGGAGGATGTACTTCCGGCCATGCCATTACAGGCTTAAGCAACCTACAATTGCCCTCGCTAATAGCGGTAATAGGGTTTTTCATAGGCGGACTTATAATGACCTTCTTTATTATACCCCTTATTTTTGGGACATAAAACCAGGCTTGGGATTTACACCGTCATTGTGATGGACAAAATTTTCAATGAGGAAGTTATAAAAAGAGCAATCAATTATTAATAAGCTTAAGCCTGGAAAAATTGTTTTCAGCAAAAAGTATACAACATAAACAAAATGAAATTCTTAAAATTCTTGTTGGTAGGTATCTTCTTTGGTATTGTTCTTGTAAAATCGGAAGCAGTATCCTGGTATCGTATCTATGAAATGTTCAAGTTTCAATCCTTTCATATGTACGGAATTATCGGCTCTGCAGTATTTCTCGGCATACTATTTATTTGGATCATTAAAAAATACAAGGTAAAAAGTATTGAAGGCAGAGACATAGATTTGGCTCCAAAAGATAAAGGAGCGGCAAGATATATTCTTGGGGGCACCATCTTTGGATTTGGATGGGCTTTGGCAGGTGCTTGCCCAGGACCTATGTACATTTTAGTAGGCACTGGTGTTTTTAGTATGTTTATTGTAATTGCAGCCGCACTATTGGGAACATTTACATACGGCCTACTGCAGAAAAAATTGCCTCATTAAGACAAAATCTTCCTTATAAACCAGTATCCTGGCAGAATTTCAACTTTAGTGAATTTCCCAAGTATGGGCAAATTAAATCATGGGAGAGCGGTATTGAACATATCTACACCTTACCTTAACAAGGCTGTTGGTTGTTTTAAATAAATATGAAAGGCTATTGGGAACTATTGCCTGCTTAAACGATTTCAGCACTTAATCCTGCATTCAAAAGCTTACTACATCTAGGCTTTAAATCGTTATACTCCCCTGTTTTGACAGTACATTTACCATTGTAATGAACAATTAAGGAGCATTGCTCCGCCTGTTCCCGAGTATGGTCACAGGCCATTATTAATGTTTCAATGACATAATCAAAAGTATTAACCTCATCATTGAACAAAACAATCTCATTTTGTTTTAGCGTCTCCTCTTCCAAAAGCAATTCTTCCGAGACTTTTTCCTTTGTACTCATAGAATTCAATTTTAATACCTTCTAAAATACATATTTTACGGCAACCCAATTATTCTTTTCCAGATTTTTTTCAAATTTTAACCCTACTTCCTTACATCTTTCCGAAATCTGTGGAATATCCTCCTTATAAAAACCACTTACAAATAATATACCGCCTTTTTTTAGGCATTTCACATAGGTTGGAATATCTTCCAACAAAATGTTTCTATTTATATTAGCTATAATAGTGTCGTATTGCTGATCTACCAATAAATCGGCAGTTCCTTCATAAACATTAATATGGTTGCAATTGTTGCGCTCAACATTTTCTTGGGCATTAAGGTAGCACCAGTTATCAATATCAATGGCATCAATGTTCTTGGCCCCTTTCATTGCCGCCAAAATAGCTAAAACCCCAGTTCCACTCCCCATATCCAAGACCGATTTACCATTAAAGTCGTGATCTAAAATATGCTGTAACATCATATGGGTAGTTTCATGATGCCCGGTACCGAAACTCATCTTAGGTTCAATAATAATATCATAATCCACTTTGGGCTTATCATGAAAAGGTGCTCTAACCACGCACTGTTCACCCACTTGAATGGGGTTAAAATTACTTTCCCATGTAGCGTTCCAATTCTCCTGCTCTATCTCCTCATATTCATACTCAATTTTAAACAATGGATTTTCAAGAATCTGTAAATCATCCAAAATATTGGGATTCCAATCTTCTTTTTTTATATAAGCTTGTACCCCATCTTCTTTTTCCACAAAACTTTCGAATTGAACCTCGCCCAATTCAGCTATGAGGATGTCAGAAGTTGGTTGAACAGGATCTACCTTAAAATTATACTCGATATATATGGAATGCGACATTTTATTAAAATTTGCTAATTGACCACCCTATTGGAGAAAAAGAACCCGTTGATGCTACAACGGGCCTTTATAAATATTATATTATATCCAAACCACTGAAAAAGGTGATTTTCAACAGGCATTGAATTTCGTATTATTCTTTATTATATTGCTTTAATTATCGCGATAAAATCATCCGCTACCAATGCAGCCCCTCCTATTAAACCTCCGTCCACATCTGGTTTAGAAAAAATCTCAACGGCATTGTTAGGTTTTACACTACCTCCGTAAAGTATGGAAACATTATTCGCTATGCCAGAATCGTAAGCGTTGGTAATTGTATTACGAATAAACGCGTGCATTTCCTGTGCTTGTTCCGGCGATGCCGTTTCTCCCGTTCCAATTGCCCAAACAGGCTCATATGCCAAGATAATTTTGCTCCAGCTTGAGGCGTCCAAAGAAAATAAAGCATTTTTCAGTTGACTTTCCACCACTTTAAAATGATTTTCAGACTTACGGTCTTCCAATTCCTCTCCAAAACAAAACATTACCCTCATGTTATTAGCCAATGCGGCCGCTACCTTTTTTGATAAAATCTCATCGGTCTCCCCAAAATAGGCTCTTCTTTCCGAATGTCCAATAATGACGGTATCTATACCAATACCTAAAAGCATATTGGCAGAAATTTCCCCGGTATAAGCCCCACTTTCCGCAAAATGCATATTCTGTGCAATAACCTCAATGGTAGACGATTTCAATTTGTCCACCGCTGCTGCCAAATTCACAAAAGTTGGTGCCACCATAACTTCTGCTTTAGTATCCGGAATTTTAGCGGTAAGTTCAGCCAACAACGTTTCCGTTTCCACTAAATTCTTGTTCATTTTCCAATTTCCTGCAACTATTTTACTTCTCATTTCGATTCTAATTTATATTGTTCTCTTTTGTAATTAAAGGTATTTTTTTCTTTCTGATTCAGCAAATGTCAACAATTACTATTCAAACTTTAAATCCTCCAAGTCGTTGTAATGAACTTTTTGGATAATAGTGCCATGCTCCAAAACCAAGACACCTGGATTGGACCGTACAATTGTTTTTAAAGTAGTTTCATCCGTGAAATAAAAATCAAAACTCAATTTATATTCCTTTATCATTTTTTGAGTATAATCCGGACCGGAAGCGGACATTCCAATAACCTTATAACCGTTCTTTATGGCCTTATCCGTAACCTCCTTAATATCATTAAAGACATTGTAGCGGCTCTTTGCCAGATCATAAGCGATTACCATTACCAATTTCGGTTCCTGTAACAGGGAGGCCGAAAAATCTTCACCACCCTGCTCAATGGTAAAATCATGTATCGGGGGTTCATATCCTTTCTGAATTTCCTTGGTTTCCACACCAATAAATTCTCCTTCTACCGAGGGATAATCCCCATTGGTCACCACCACTTTTTCTCCTCCGTCCACATTAAATTTCCAACTATAATCAAAAATAGCAACCGGTGCATTCTCTGGAATGCCCATGCCTTCCTCTATGTTAGCTCCAATTTTATAAGGTCTAAAATCTATTGCCGGTAAGTGGTTGAGCACATAATTGGCAAAGATAGCACTTACCAACAAACTAAGACCTACAAGAAGTCTTTGACTTCTATTCCCTAATGGTGATTTGATATGTTTAATCCCTAAAAAAAGAATAACGATAAGCACCAATAATATTACATCCTTGGTAAAGGATTCCCAAGGCGTTAATTTTATGGCATCTCCAAAACAGCCACAATCGGTAACCTTATTAAAATAAGCAGAGTAAAAGGTAAGGAAGGTGAAGAATACAATCATCAACAGTAGGCTCCACAGTGTAATTTTAATTCGAAAACCTATTAATAACATGACACCCAGCAAAACCTCCAGAATTACCACAAATATTGAAATCCCCAGGGCATAGGGCATCAGAAAATCTAAATCCAGTACTCCTGGACTAAAATATTCCTCCAATTTAAAAGAAAACCCAACAGGGTCATTTAGCTTAATAAATCCACTGATAATAAATAAAACGCCGACAATAATACGGCACAATGCCACTATATATTTCATATTCTAATTCAATTCTCTATTTATAAATCCAAATCCGATTTGATTTTTCTTCGTTTTCCCAATTAACTCAATATCACAATAATACATCATTCAATATCCAGTATTTAAAAATGGAATTTTAGGATTTGGTTACTTTTCCCAGGTGTATCATTGCAAATACGGCATAGTTGATTATATCCTGATAGTTGGCGTCTATACCTTCGCTCACCAATGTTTTGCCTTTATTATCCTCTATCTGCTTAACACGCAACAACTTTTGCAAGATCAAATCTGTCAGGGAACTTACCCTCATCTCCCGCCAAGCTTCACCATAGTCATGGTTCTTATTTTCCATTAATGTTTTGGTGATGGAAATATGCTTGTCAAACAATGCAACCGCTTCGGAAGGGGACAGATCTGGTTGATCAACAATTCCTTTTTCAATTTGAATTAAGGCCATTATGGAATAATTAATAATTCCGATAAATTCGGAAACCTCACCCTCATCTACCTTGCGCACTTCATTTTCCTGCAAACTTCTAATGCGCTGTGCCTTGATATATATTTGATCTGTAAGTGATGAAAGCCTTAAAATTCGCCATGCACTGCCGTAATCTTGCATTTTTTTCAGGAAAAGTTCCCTACAAACATTAATAACGGCATTGTATTGCTCGGAAGTATTATGCATTTAATCTTTCTAATTTGTGTAAATTTCGCTTAAAATTTTAAACTAATCAAAAATCGAGGTTTAAACTTAACTACCCAAAGTTTTAAAGCCTTTTATCTTATAAAAAACATGACCATTAACTGCAAAGGAAATTTATTGGACTTAAGTACACCAAGAGTAATGGGCATACTCAACATAACTCCAGATTCATTCTATGATGGGGGTAAATACAAGAACGAAGCCGATATTATTTTCCAAGTAAAAAGCATGCTGGCCAGTGGCGCCACCTTTATAGATGTTGGGGCGTATAGTTCACGACCTGGTGCGGCACACGTAGATGAGAAAGAGGAGTTGGCACGAATTATTCCAATTATTAAACTATTGCTCAATACTTTCCCGGACATCCTATTGTCCATTGACACCTTTAGAAGTAGCGTTGCCGATGAATGCCTAGACCTTGGAGCTGCCTTAATCAACGATATATCCGCTGGTAATTTAGATCCGGAAATGTTATCAATAGTAGGTAAACACCGCGTACCCTATATTATGATGCATATGATAGGTACGCCCAATACTATGCAGGGCAAGACAAATTATGAAAATCTACTAGGCGAAATACTCTATTACTTTTCGGAAAAAGTAGCCCTGGCCAGGAGCATGGGTATTAACGACATTATTATAGACCCAGGCTTTGGTTTTGCAAAGACTATGGCGCAGAATTATGAAATTTTGAAAAAATTTAATTTATTACATAGTCTGGGACTACCAATTTTAACGGGTATAAGCAGAAAATCCATGATTTACAAATTACTTGACAGCTCTCCGGCCGAAGCTCTAAATGGCAGTACGGCACTACATATGTATGCGCTGACCAAAGGCTCACAAATTTTGAGGGTACATGATGTTAAGGAGACTATGGAATGCATCCAATTATTCAAAGCCATCAATGATTCCGGTAATCTACAATAACCTAATTAGATTAGTACCATTGATGAAATTGTTTAAAAAAGGACCAAAACATTTTTCGGAATTTAATATTCGGTTATAGCTTATTTCCTATTTTTACCAAAACCACAGGATTGGATTTTTTAAACTTCTTAGATTTTAGCGTTACAGACATAATAGACATCTTTTTGGTGGCTGTGCTCATGTATTATATATACCAATTGGTCCGGGGAACCGTAGCCATTAATATTTTTATTGGTATTGTTATTGTTTGGGCTTTTTGGAAATTGACAGAAGTCCTGGATATGAAAATGATCAGTAGCATGGTAGGAGGTTTTATGCAAGTGGGCCTAATTGCCCTTATTATAGTTTTCCAACAGGAAATTAGAAAGTTTCTTTTAATGGTAGGTTCTACCAATTTTGCTTCCAAACGCAACTTTTTTAAACATTTTAAATTCTTAAAAGAAGACGGACTAACCATTGGAACAAATGTAGACGCTATTATTTCGGCTTGCGAAAAAATGGGAAACACAAAAACAGGTGCACTTATAGTAATAGCCCGAAATAATTCTTTGGATTTTGTAAAGTCTACCGGTGATAAAATGTATATAGAAATTACCCAACCTATCCTGGAAAGTATTTTTTATAAGAATAGTCCCTTACATGATGGCGCAGTAGTCATTGAAGATAATTATATAGTAGCTACCAGGGTAATTCTTCCAGTCTCCAATGAACGCACAATTCCATTGCGTTTTGGATTAAGACATAGGGCAGCTGTTGGCATTACTGAAAAAACCGATTCCCTTGCCATAATTGTAAGCGAGGAAACCGGCCTTATATCCTATATAAAAAATGGTGAATTTGTACTGTTTAAGGATACGGAAGAACTGGCAAGTTTAATAAAATCCGATCTGCGCTGATTCCAATAACATTGATAAGCCCTTAGGCTACCTCCTCCGCCAGGAATTGAGCTTCATAAAGATTTTGATAGTATCCTTTTTGCTTCAATAGTTCTTCATGGGTTCCGGTCTCTACAATCAATCCGTCCTGCATCACCAATATTTTATCGGCCTTTTTAATCGTTGCCAAACGATGGGCGATTATAATTGAAGTACGACCCTCCGTAATTTTTTCTGTGGCACGCTGTATCAACTGTTCCGAATAGGTATCTACGGACGAAGTAGCCTCATCCAAAACCAGAATACTGGGGTTACTGACATATGCCCTTAAGAAAGCTATCAACTGTCGCTGACCACTGGAAAGCATGGTCCCCCTTTCCTTTATGTTGTAGGTATAACCACCAGGAAGACTGGAAATAAACTCGTGGACCCCGATCTGCTTTGCAGCCTGTTCCATAAGCTCTAGAGTAGTATTACTATTCTTTAATGAAATATTATTGGCTATGGTATCCGCAAAGAGAAATACATCCTGCAATACCACAGCAATTTTAGACCTTAAAGAGTTTAATTTATAGTCCTTAATATTAATTCCATCAATCAAAATAGCGCCAGAATTAATCTCGTAGAAACGATTTAGCAAATTAATAATGGTGGATTTCCCGGCACCTGTTGCCCCTACTATGGCAATCGTCTCTCCCGCCTTAACTTTAAAGGATATTCCATGCAGTACTTCCTCATTTTCCAAATAACCGAAGCGCACATTGTTAAATTCAATATCGCCCTTAACACTTTCCTTATCTATTGTTCCTATATCTTGAATATTACTGTCGGTATCCAATATTTTAAACACCCTATTGGCTGCCACCATTCCCATTTGAAGGGTATTGAATTTATCCGCTATTTGCCGTAAAGGGCGGAACAACATGCTGGACAGCAATATAAACATGAAAATGGTACCGTATTCCTCTTGGCTAATATTGGCTACATTCTGCAAACCGCCGTACCACACGATCAAACCTACCGTAATGGATGAAACAATTTCGGCGACCGGAAAAAAGATAGAGTTATACCAAACTGTTTTTAACCATGCATTTTGGTGTTTCTCATTGATTTCCCTAAACTTCTCCTTCTCTATTTCCTCCCTGGTGAATAGCTGTACTATCTTCATACCCGTGATACGTTCCTGAACAAATGAATTTAGGTTGGATACCTGTGCCCTAACCTCAATAAACGCCACCTTCATAGCCTTTTGAAAAAGCCTTGTAGCGTACAAGATAATGGGTAACACAGCGAACACAATTAAAGACAGTTTCCAATTGGCAACAAGCATAACTACGGCCACCACCAACATTTTTAGGAGGTCGGAAACTATGACAAAGAAACCTTCGCTAAAAATCTCACCAATCCTTTGCATATCGGTTACCGCTCGGGTAACTAGTAGCCCAATTGAAGAATTGTCATAATATTTCATCTTAAAGCCCATAAGATGATTAAATAGCTTTATCCGAATATCCTTTATAACGGATTCTCCCAGCCAGTTGGCGTAATAATTAAAATACAGCTGACTTAGAACTTCCCCTAACAAAACACCAACCATGCCCAAGGTCAAATACAATAATTTTTGACTATCCTTATTGGTAATGGCGTTATCCACGATCTCACCAACCAAAATAGGGGTAAGTACGGCAAAACCTGATAATAGTATTGCCGCTATGGCAACACCGTAAAAGGTTAATTTATATGGCCTAACATGCCTAAGCAGGCGCTTAAACAATCTATAATCAAATGCTTTTCCTGTATCCTTATCCATTGTAATCAATAATATTTTTTGGATATTTTATTGTTGTCAAATATAATCCTTTTGCGGGCACGGATACCCCGGCATTGCTCCTATCCTTACTTTCCAAAATGGACTCTATGTCCGTCAATGAAGATTTGCCCAGACCAACATCAACAAGGGTCCCAACAATAGCACGTACCATATTACGCAAAAATCGATCTGCGCTTATTGTAAAAACCAACTTATCACCATCATTGGTCCATATAGCCTTTCTAACATCGCAGAGGTAGGTTTTTACATCGGTATTGGACTTTGAAAAACATTCAAAATCCTTATGTTCCACTAAAATAGTAGCCGCTTTGTTCATCAGCTCTATATTTAACGGATATTTCACATAATAGGCGGCATCGGTCAAAAACGGATTCTTTTCCTGTACTATCCAATATTCGTATATACGTTCCAAAGCATCAAAGCGGGCATGTGATTCCACAGGAACTTCATAAATTTCACTTACTGCGATATCATCAGGTAGAAAAGCGTTTAAACGGTAAATCAGTTCAGTGCAAAGGAAAAGCACCTCAGAATCAAAATGCGCGTACATTACCTTTGCATGCACCCCCGAGTCCGTCCGCCCCGCCCCTGTCAAGGAAACGGTTTCCCGCAACATCATAGAGAAAGCCTTTTCCAAAACTTCCTGCACCGTTATTGCATTGGGTTGTTTTTGCCAACCGTGATACGCCTTACCTTTGTAAGAAAATTGGACGAAATATCTCAATTGAATGATTTAGTTTTGTAGTTGGCAAAGATACTTGTTCTTATGGAGAAAACGGATAATGGACTTGTTTTACTAAGATGAAAATGTAGTTTTGCGCTCAATTAATTATTTTTTTTGGCTTGAAGGGCAGAATAATGGGAATCTTTGATCCTAGCAGCCGGCAAACCTTAATTCTCTATAGCACCCTATGAAAAAAATACTCTTGCTCTCCGATACCCATGGCCATATGGACGAAAAAATCCTAAAATACGCTAGGGTTGCAGATGAAATTTGGCACGCAGGAGATATTGGCAATTTAGAGGTAATGGATACCTTGGAAAAAATAAAGCCCGTTAAGGGTGTCTACGGAAATATAGATGAACATAGGATTCAATTGGAGTATCCACTGGACAATCGGTTTAAATGTGAGGACGTAGATGTCTGGATGACCCATATTGGAGGATACCCCAATAAATACAATGTACGGATAAGGGAAGAAATCAAAATTAATCCCCCTAAACTTTTTATCTCCGGACACTCCCATATCCTTAA
This sequence comes from Arenibacter sp. F26102, assembly GCF_023015865.1. Taxonomy (GTDB): domain Bacteria; phylum Bacteroidota; class Bacteroidia; order Flavobacteriales; family Flavobacteriaceae; genus Arenibacter. Next base: position 41,183 of record NZ_JALKBC010000003.1, read on the forward strand.
GGTAATGTGGGATAAAAAATTGAACTTACTACATATGAACCCTGGGGCCTGTGGCATACATGGCTTTCATCAAATACGAACTATGCTACGGTTTGTTATAGACAAAGAGAACATTAAGGATTTGGAGATTATAGAGCTTGGACAAAGGGGATAATTCTTAAGGGCCTCCATGGTACTTACCTAAATATTAAACCACTAAATTCCCTTATAAAAAGCGGGATTAGTTCAACTAACAGTTTTAAATTCGTTGCAAGCTACTTTTTAAAACAGAGTTTCACCAATAAAAAACCCGGGCACTACCCCGGGTTCACGCACTAATACTACTAAGATGTTAGGCTTAACGCAAACGATCGACAGATTTTACAAGATCTTCATCCTTTTTTATTGCCCTGTTGGCCAGGACTAAAAAAACGATAGAAAATACAGGAATCAGCATCCCAATACCCTTCTCAGAAACAATAGTTTCTCCGGATAAGTTTAGTGATCGGTAAACGAAAAATCCTAGTAAAAAAAGATTCAATATCATATTCAATCTGTTTACTACAAATTGATTTTGTCTATTCTTATATAAAACTATAGCCAACAGCCCAAGGACTGCCACAACATAAAAAGCAACGGAAAGGAATACTTCATTTTCTGCGAATATTTCATTTCCGGCGGCATCAGACCATAGATTTACAAAAAACGGTACAACCGCCCCTAATAGTATAACTACGATTAAATAAAGTGTCTGAATTCTTTGAATCATGCTTTTTAATACAATTGAAAAGCAAAAATAAGCGTCTTTTTAAAATTTATCACCTAAATATTGAAAATAATTTGTAATATTGCTACGTTATAAGTCAAATTACTTACCAACAGGGGATTTCATTCCCTTTATTACCCATAACAAGAACAACATACACTTCATATTTTCGTAATAAGTATAATTTATTCAAAACTTAATGTTTGAGATTTCAGATTTAAAATCAAAAAAGCTTCCTGAGCTTCAGGAAATAGCCCAGGGACTTAATGTTGCCAAGTTTAAAACTTTAAAAAAGCTGGATTTGGTATATCAAATTTTGGATGTACAAGCATCCAACCCCAAAATTGTTCAAGAAAGAGTGGAAACTACTAAGGAGGAAAGCAGTGCTCCCAAGCCTAAACGATCCAGAATAGCTAGTGACAAGACTAAGTCGGCTGTCACCAAGTCTCCTATTGCCAAGAAATCAGAGACCAAATCGGCTGAAACAATTGAAGAAACTACCGCGCAGGAAGTAATACCCCCGGCAGTCGAGGATAAGAAAGAGGACATCAAACCAGAAAGAAAACCTCGCCAGCACAATAAGCCGGTTCAGGCGAAAAAGGAATTTCAAAAAACTGCACCTCAACCAAACGCAGTACAACAGAACACTCCGCAAGCCAACAAACCACAACATAAAAAAAATCCTCACCATCAGAAAGGTAACGTTGACAAAAACAACAGTAATTTTGACAAGGACCTAAAAAACAAATACAAAGAACCGGAATTTGAGTTCGACAGTATTATTGAAAGTGAAGGGGTGCTGGATATTATGCAGGATGGCTACGGATTTTTGAGATCTTCGGATTACAACTATCTTTCTTCACCTGATGATATTTATGTTTCCCAGTCCCAAATAAGGTTATTTGGACTTAAAACTGGAGATACGGTACTTGGCAATGTGCGCCCACCGAAAGAAGGTGAAAAATATTTCCCCCTTATAAAAGTTAATAAGATAAACGGGATAGACCCCCAGATAGTTAGGGATAGGGTGTCTTTTGAACACTTGACCCCATTATTCCCTCAGGAAAAATTTAACCTTGCAGAAAGGCAGAGTACCATTTCCACTAGAATAATAGATTTATTCTCACCTATTGGAAAAGGACAAAGGGGTATGATCGTTTCCCAGCCTAAAACTGGTAAGACTATGCTCTTGAAGGATATTGCCAATGGTATTGCCGCCAATCATCCTGAAGTTTACCAAATTATTCTTTTAATAGATGAACGTCCTGAGGAAGTTACGGACATGCAGCGTAATGTTCGCGGTGAGGTTGTTGCTTCTACTTTTGACAAAGAGGCTACAGAACATGTTCGGGTTGCCAATATTGTTTTGGAAAAAGCAAAACGTCTGGTAGAATGCGGACACGATGTGGTTATCCTATTGGATTCCATTACGCGACTGGCGCGTGCCTATAATACGGTACAACCACCTTCCGGAAAGGTTTTAAGTGGTGGTGTGGATGCCAATGCACTTCATAAACCGAAACGTTTCTTTGGTGCTGCACGTAATATTGAAGGAGGAGGTTCCTTAACCATTATTGCAACTGCACTTACCGAAACCGGTTCTAAAATGGATGAAGTAATCTTTGAGGAATTCAAGGGAACTGGTAACATGGAACTGCAATTGGATAGAAAAATATCCAATCGTAGAATATTCCCTGCAATCGACCTTACTTCTTCGAGTACAAGACGTGATGATCTTTTGTTGGATGAAAACACCATTCAGAGAATGTGGATTATGAGAAAGTATTTGGCAGACATGAATCCGGTGGAAGCCATGGAGTTTATTGAACAACGATTTAGGCAAACAAAGAACAACGAAGAGTTCTTGTTGACCATGAATCAATAATCTATAATTTCACTTTTCCCAAAAATGGGGAAAGCTTTAAAGTCCCATTTGGTCAAAAAGCCAAATGGGATTTTTTTTGTTTCAATTCTTGACATAAAAATGTACTTATTTTTTTAAGTCATTTTTTTAGATGTACAATAATCAGTAATTTAACACTTACTTTAACAGGTGTTTTCCCCCAACGCTTATCTCTAAAATTTCACTTTTATTAACACTAACTGTAAAAATTTAACTTATGAAAAATCTAAAAAGAATTGTTACAAAATTATGTTTTGGAACCCTAATTGTTTTCGGTTTCATGTCCTGTGAGCAAAAAAAGGAAAAATCGCCCGTGCAGGAACCCGAAATTAGAGATATTAAGGCCCCTGAGCAGATAGTTTCCGTGGAACAAGCCAAAACTATGTATGACTCTTATGGCGAGCGCAGAGTAGCCCTAATTGAAAAATACGAAAATGACCTTGAACCAGAGAAAAAATTTGACGTGGCCCGTTTTGGATACTATGATTACAACACCATTAAAGAATACATGAACTACATTGAACAGGAAGCCAAAAAGGCCAATGTTGAGATTTCCTCCCTGCGTTTTTATTTTTCCAATTATCCAGATAAAAAAACTTTTGACGATGGTCGGGAAATAAAACATCCTAAACAAAATTCATTTTTTATCATTCCGGCCATAAAGGGCGAGAACGATCGTGAATACGGATTTTATATTAGGGAAGAGGACGACGGAAAAAACATTCCCGTATTGCTTACCGATAATTTGGAACAAAAAAAAGATGGAGATATGGACAGACAACAGTCGGGAGAAGCTAAATCCGAGGCCTCATTTATGCCTACAACCCCTCCTGCTCCATTTTATATCAAAGATAAAAGTCTTGTTTTAAATGAGGCCAATATGGTGCCACCACCTTACCACGACAATTAATAATACAGAAAAACTCCTATCGAAGCAAAAATGGAAGTATTGGATGCTATTTTAGAGAATGCCACTGAGCCTCTCTATGCTTTAACCTTATTGGTAGCCTTAATAAAATACCCAAAATATTATAGTAGTCCATTAAAGTATTTTCCCATTCTGTTAATGTATACCTTCTTAACAGAATTATTGGGTTATTTTACAAAGAACTACGAAGTGTTCCACATTTCCATTTTTACTTCTATCGTTAATCACAATGTCTTTATTTATAATATTTACAATCTAGTATTCTTTCTCTATTTTTTTTACGTGTATTGGAGTTACATAGAAAATAAAAAGTATAAAAACTACATATTGTACGGTGGAATATTTTATCTGACCGTCTCCTTTATAAATCTTTTTCTTCAAAACTTTAAACTGGAATCCCAGATATATAGTTATTTGGCAGGAGCATTTATTATTTTGATATGCATAATTCTATTTTTCCGGGATCACCGTAATTCATCCAAAAGATTGGATTATAGGTTTACAGGAATTAAGTGGATAAGCCTTGGTCTCTTGGTTTTTTATATGGGTTATGTCCCAATTAAAGCATCCCGATTTTATAATTATTTAAACCAATTAAATGAATACGTGCATTTTAGAAGAATCCACCTAACGCTGATTATTTTAATGTATATCTGTTTTATGGTAGGTTTCCTCAGAATGAAACGCAAGTTTTGGATTTGATGCGGTCAGGGTATTTTCAACACCTTTATATTAAAGCGATTGATTTTTCAAAAAACAATCACCCCTTCTTCCAAACAAAATAAACACCTTTGAAAATGACAGCTATGTCATCCAAAATAGGTTGAAGAAAAACTTCTTTTCAAGCCTATTTCTTAATATAGACCGTCTTTTTGTTTACAAACTCCAACACACCTTCCATAGACAATTCCCTCCCATATCCTGATGCTTTAGTACCCCCAAAAGGCAATCTGGGGTCCGACTTTACCATTTCATTTATAAAAAAAGCCCCATCGGGTATGTCTCCAATTATTTTTCTTGCAGATCGTATGTCCTCTGTGAACAACATAGAGCCCAAACCAAATTTAGAGTTTGCGGCCAGGGCAATGGATTCCTCTCTATCTTTTGCTTTTACGATGGCCGCCACAGGCCCAAAAAGCTCCTCATCAAAAGCCGGCATCCCAGGGACCACTCCTGTAAGCACAGTAGGTTCATAATAGGCACCTCGCCGGTTATTGCCATATAGCACTTTGGCACCCTTATCTACCGATTCTTTTACTTGTTGGGCCAGGGTTTTAGCTAAGTCCTCTCTTGCCATTACACCTATATCTGTTTGTTTGTCCAATGGATCTCCAAATTTCAGGGTCTGGACCTTATTCAGAAATTTCATTAGGAACTCGTCATAAATCTCCTCCAACACAATAAATCTTTTAGCCGCAATACAACTTTGCCCGGTATTCTGCATTCTAGCCATTACCATAGTATCCATATAGCTGTCCAATTTGGCATCTTCCCATACAATACAGGCATTATTGCCCCCAAGTTCCATGACGGACTTTTTCAAATGTTTTCCCGCTTGTGCCGCTATTGCCCTACCCGCTTTCTCACTACCGGTAAGGGTAACGCCCTGAACAACAGGATTGCCTATTATAGACTCCAACTGTTTATGGTCCGCGAGTATAAATTGAAAGCTACCTTCCGGATAACCTGCCAATTTAAACAGCTCCTGAAGTGCCAACCCACAACCGGGAACATTACTGGCATGTTTTAATATTACCGTATTACCGGCAGCGAGAGTAGGTGCGGCAAAACGAATAACCTGCCAAAAAGGGAAGTTCCAAGGCATAATGGCCAATACGCAACCAATGGGATCGTAACTAATAAAACTTTCCTTAGCCTCTGTATCTATAAGATCATCCGCAAGAAATTCGGCCGCATTTTTAGCATAAAAATCGCATGCCCATGCACATTTTTCAATTTCAGCAACTCCTTGGCTAAGGGGTTTACCCATTTCCTTTGACATTAATTGGGCATATTTTTTTTTATTTTTCAATAAAGCCTTGGCTAATTTTTTTAATAGTCCGGACCTATATTCCACAGGTTCATTTTTCCAACTTTTAAAGGTAAGATCGGCCTTTTCCAAAACTGTCCTTATATCCCCATCCGAAAACATTCTATACTTTTCCAATGGTTCTCCATCATATGGGTTTACTGACTCTATGTATTCCATTTGTTGTGATTTTTGTATTAAAAAAATGCAAATTAAAAGGATTGTATATATTGTTTAACTCAATACTAGGAACTGCAAATTGTATTGTTTTTTTATACTTGTTGATCTATTCAAACCGTGCCAAAATTTTTTCGCGATCAAATTTATTCTCAATATTACACTCCACGTCCATTTTTAACGCTACTAATTCCCTATGAACTTCTTCCATACTTTCCTTTGATATATTGGGATCCTGGGATATATACTTTAAAGCTCCCATAAGAGCGAGAACCACTGAGCTATCCTTTTTTGCATACAATCTGATAGGCTGAATTATTATTTGCATTAATTCTTTAGCTCTGAGGTTATTAGTGACTAAAATCATTTTTCCCTCCCTTAGCGACTTGGATACTTTATTAGGGAACCTCATTGTCTTCATTAGCAATGGTGCCAATTTATTAATAGCATTAATGGCAGTTCCGGGATCATTTATTCCCGGGGACATAGCCTTGACCGCAATTTCCATTAATTTAATAAATCCACCAATACCATTGTTTTCATCTGTACGATTATTGGACATATCTACACATAACAATAAGTCATCCAAATCCTTACCTTCAATCATTTTCTGAACCCGCATTAGCGGCATTCCTTCCCAAATATGTTGACCCACAAAAGGTAGCACTTCTATATGGTGGCCTTGATCAAACAGGGAATCACTTAATAATGAGGCATCAAACCCCCTAAAATAACCAGATTTATGTGAATAAATAGTTTCAAAATTATGCATCCTCAGTTCTTGTAGTCCCACTTTCAATGAACTGAAATCCTTATATTCCTCATCCAAATATCTTGAGCTAGAGCGAAATATATTGTTGATTATATTTTGAATTTGAATGGATGTAGAAATGCTATGAATAAAATAGACAAACAGTCCAATACAAAGCACTCCTGAAATTGCGGCGAACATAGTTGAAAACCCAACAGAATGGGCATCCATTCCATGGCCACCAAGAAAAATCAGAATTATGATACAGTATAGGAGCGTGCCTATATATACGCCCAAAATTAATTGATGCCTTTTATTGGAAACCAAACTAGGCAACAATCTTGGTGAAAAATTGGAGGAGGCTTGACTGAGTACTACCATAACCATTGTAAAACTAAATACCGTCAAAGAAAGGATACCGCCAATTAAGGTTGTTAATATGGCTCTAGCTGTTTCATAATCCTCAATAAAAAAATAAGGTATACGTTGTTTTAAAGTTTTAGCCAACTCCAAACTTTCCAATTCCAGCATTATAAAGGCCAATATAAAAAACCCAATGGAAATGAGAACAGGATAAAAGGCAATACTCTGCAACACCCTACTATAAAGGTTCTTCAATATTTTTATAGCCGATTTAAACATAGTATCCCCAATTTTAAAGTTATTTAAAGGTAGTGAATTCCCATTTTTGCAATAGCCCAATACCTTGAAATAGTATCACAAACGATTGCGCACAAAAAAAGAGCGATACTAAAAATAAAATCCGCTTTTTAAAAGAGTTAATAATAATTACAATACAGCACCTATGTTCTAAACCTCTTGGATAAATTTGTCATAACAAAAGATGAAAGACAATTGCCTACTTCAATTTGGCAATTGGAAAAGCCTAAATTTCAGGGGACATTTAGGATTAAAAGTATTCTGTTTTGAATTACTAAGAACTACAAATGTAATTCAAACTAAGATGGTTAGGTTGGTTGTTAATTAATGGTTCCGGCATTTGATTAGGTCGGAACCATTTTTTGTGGAATAGGCTTTCCTTTAATTTAATTGGGTATAATAATTAATTTTTAGGGTGAATCACAAAATCTTCTTAACTTCTCAACCTATGACTAAAAAATACAACTATGATTTTTAATATTGACGAGGCCTGGGAAGAAATGATCAATAGACTGTCTTCCTGGGTAGATAGTTTAATAGTGAACCTGCCAAACATCATTCTTGCGTTGGTCGTATTCACCATTGTTATCATACTTTCTAAATATGTCTCCAAAATCACCTGGAAACTACTGGAAAAAAGTAGCCTACAGAGATCTATGAAAAGCGTTATTGCCAAGTTGCTTTCCATTATGGTAATTTTAACGGGGCTATTTTTGGTTCTTGGAATATTGGATTTAAGCAAGACCCTAAACACTATATTAGCAGGTGCGGGAGTAGCCGGTCTTGCTGTTGGCCTTGCATTACAAGGGGCCTTGGCCAATACTTTCTCCGGAATTGTCCTTTCTTATATTAAACATATTAAATTTGGAGACTGGATCGAAAGCAACAATTATGAAGGCGAGGTAATCGACATAGATCTGAGGGCAGTGACCATTAAACAATCGGATAATAATTTAGTCTATATTCCAAATAAATTGGTGTTGGAAAATCCGTTACGAAACTTCTCCACCACCGCGCAATCCCGTGTAATTCTAAAATGTGGCGTGGGTTATTCGTCCGATTTGGAATTTGTACGTGATTTGGTATGCAAAACGATCAAATCCCATTTCGAAAATATAGAAAATACCAAGGAAGTGATCTTTCTTTATACAGAATTCGGTGATAGTTCCATTAATTTTGAAACCCGATTTTGGATTCAGTCCACTTCCGCCATAGAATTATTAAAAGCAAAAACAACTGCCATGATCGCCATTAAAAAGGCTTTTGACCAAAACAATATCAACATTCCTTTTCCTATTCGTACATTGGATTTGCCTAAAGATTTCATGAAGTCAACTTAATATTAACCAAAGAATAAAGATTTTATTTCCTAGGATATTCCATATCTTATTGGAAAGGCCTCCAATAAGATATGGGGCAGTACAAAAAGGAAGACCCTTTACAAATTACACATTCGAAATACCCCTACTTTAGTATAGGAAATATTTCTTTTCCATACTCCTCGGTTCTGCTTTTGGTACCAATATCGGAACGAAAAAGCCCCACCTCCAAATTGCAATTAAAGCGATGGCGCAAAAATTATATTTTTTAGCGTTAAAACACTACTTATTAACATATTAACTTCGCCCTACATGATGTTATTCGGGAGGCATCTTTAAAAAAACTCCATGATAACTATAAAACCCAAAATAAAATGAGCACATACACTGAAACGATAAGTGAAAAGTTAAATGATCTTTTGGAAAAAACCTACGATGCCGAAAAGGGATACAAAAAGGCCTCCGACAATACGGACAATCCCTATTTAAAATCCTTCTTTGATAAAAAGAGCGCGGAAAGGCATACTTATGGACAAGAGCTTAAAAGTGAGATTACCAATTTTGGACAAAAATGGGAAAAAGATGGAAGTGTAACAGGAGCCTTGCACCGAACATGGATGGATGTTAAGTCGCTCTTTTCTGCGGATGATGACGAAGCAATGCTGGAAGAGGCCATTAGAGGTGAAAAAGCATCTGTGGAAGAATATAGGGATGTACTTTCGGATACAAGTTTACCCCATAGCACAGCTACCATTTTAACCCAACAAATGAACCAAATTCAAGCAGATTTGAATCAGGTAAAGCGGTTGGAAGACCTAAGTTAACTTGCATTAATAATTACACGGGTGAAGAGGATGCCTAGCATCCTCTTTTAGTGTTGATTTCAATAATATAATAGGATTTAATTAAACTGTCAATTAATTATTTTTGTAAAACAAAAGCTCCCTAGAATTATAGATTTCACTAAATTAATATTATGTACCATAAACTATCCAATACAGCTAGTAGGACAACATTGGAAAAGGAATTCAATAGGCGCTTTAAATACCCTAATCTATTTCAAAAACAGGTGTTGATCAACGGTATAGACGAAGTTACAATACCAATTATACCCATGGAGGAAGCAGATCTAATGGTTCCGGCCATATGGGGACTGTTACCGGAAGGCTACAAAGATGAATGGAGTGTATTCCAGGATATCTTCAATTCACTAAACCTTAATATCCACTCCTTGAGCAACCCCTCTTGGTATTCCAATGCCCTATTGCAAAGAAGGTGCCTTATACCGGTCACCGGATTTTTTACATCGTACCTAATTGATGGCATCCTCTATCCTTATTATTTTCGCAGAAGATCGGGTTTACCATTTTGCTTAACGGGTATTTACAACAAACTGGACGATGGTTTCCTTACCTGCTCCATAATCACTACCCATACCAATCACAATTTAAAGGCGATTCAGAATATAGATGGTACCGTTCCCATGATGCTCTCAAAGGATCAGTACAATACATGGCTAAATCAAGATTTAAATGAAAACGACATCCAAAATCTTTTAAATGCGACCCCTAACTTCAGGCTAATAGCGCATCCTATTTCAAAGGAATTCTTTAAAAACAATATTTCATACACTTCTATGTTAGAGCCGGTATATTATGAGGCAGCTCCAACTGGGATGATTCTTAAACATGGCGTGGAATTACTTTCCTTATAATTAGGAGTACCTACTAACCACCTTTTAAACCGCTCTAGGGATTAAAATATCCTATCGCAATAGAAGGTAAATAACCTGAACTAAAATAAACCACAAGTAGGATAGGAAATAACATTATCCAAACCTATAAGTCCAGCTAAATACGCTCACCTAAAACTACAAGTGCTTAAATATTAAAACATTACAAATTACATAGTTACATCTATCTGAGTTAAACATTATCTGGATACCGCAAAGTAATATGGAAAAATACTTGGACATTTGTATAAAGGGCAACGAATATTGGCCCATAATATTAACCTTAAAAACACACACTATGTTACGTTGGACAGTCACATTTGTAATATTGGCAATAATAGCCGCAATTTTCGGATTCGGTGGAATAGCGGCAGGAGCTGCCAGCATTGCTAAAATCTTATTTTTTATTTTCTTGATTCTTTTCGTAATCTCATTGTTTACGGGAAGGAGCAAAATTTAAATACAGACCTTTTAACCATAATTGAACTTATGGTATTTAACCTAGTACATTTTAACTAATCTTAAATCTAAATAGTTATGAGAAAATCGTTATTATATTTTGTATACGCACTATTATTCACCGTTTCTCTTTCAGCTTTGAATAGCTGCAGGGAAGACAAATCTGCAGGAGAAAAAATTAAAGATGGAGTGGAAAATGTAGGCGATGGCATTGAAGAAGGCGTAGAAGAAATTGGGGATGAAATAGATGATGCCACGGACGATAACTAGAACTTCTTTATTGCCTGGTTTATATTTATACTCAACGGACATTTTCCTACCGGGACCTTGTCCGTTTTTTAATTAATAAATAAGTATCTCTTACACCACAGCTCTAAAAAATATTGGAGTCCGTAAAAATCGGATATCTACAAAATCTAGTATAATAAATTACTAAAGGTCCAAATATCAAGGACTGTACATTTAACTTAAATCTAAGGACATGAAAAATGAGTTCGCAAAACATGAAAGGGAAATAATTGACAAATATCAAGCGAAGGGTTACACTGGTAATTATAAGGTTGACCAAAATAGCTTATTGGATTTGGATACCAAAATTAACTATCTACCACAAAATGTAAAAATTGTGGCCGAACACCGATTCGAGGGTATGAGCAATCCTTCCGATATGTCCATATTATATGTATTGGAGACCAGTGATGGCAGCAAGGGAACTGTTTTAGCAAATTACAGCCCATCCAGTAATCTTGAAACTGCCGAATTTTTTAAACAAATTCCCAAGGAGAACTATTTAAAAGATAATACCAAGGCGCATTAGAGCCAACAGATTTTACCTTCATCTTTTTCAAGTTCCAATTACAACACACGTCTATAGAGAACGTAAAATAGCATTTAGTAGAAGGGATGGAACATGGAATCTATAGGATAAAAAAATGTTTGAGGAATTATCTTCCAAATTAAAAAATCATCATCTTTGTTTATACGGCCAATTCTTCATATTTTAATAGAATCACAAAGGCCTTTATAACCCATAATAGTAAACAATTGATGAGAGTCTATTTAAAGTTCGATTTTAATACCATCTGCAAAACAGTTTTACGGGAACAATTGGATATGTTGGGTATTGATTATACGATTCACGGTGTTGGAGAAATTGAATTTAACAGACAGCCCACAAATATCGAAGAACAAAAAATGGGCAATATGTTGGGCAATTATGGCATAGAAATTATGGATAATCAGCAAGTAGCTTTAGTGCAGCGCATAAAAGATACAGTCACGGAATGGATACATGATGAAGAGAATCCAAAACGTTTTAACTTCTCCACTTATCTTTCGGAAAAACTGGATTACACCTATACCTATTTGTCATCAATCTTTTCGGAAACCACCTATTCCTCTATAGAGAATTTTGTGATTTTAAAAAAAATAGATATTGCTAAAAATCTCATAAGTCAAAATGATTCAACTCTAACGGAAATAGCATACAAACTTAATTATAGCAGTGTAGCCCATCTATCGGCCCAATTCAAAAAAACTACAGGTCTTACTCCCTCTACATTTTTGAAGATAATTCAAAAACGAAAAGAAAGAGCTTTAACCCAAGAATAACCAAACAAGATTATGCCTTTACATACCATGAATATTGCCTTGGCAGATGATGATGAGGACGACAGAATGTTGTTTAAGGAGGCCATAGAAGAAATTAAGATTAAGACCAATCTATCATTATTCAAGAATGGTCAAGAATTAATGGATTACTTGATATTGCCCAAGGTAGTATTACCACAAATTATTTTTTTGGATTTGAACATGCCCATCAAAAATGGAATGCAATGTCTCAATGAAATTAGAACAAACCCCTGCCTAAAAGAATTAATGGTTGCCATATATTCCACCTCTTCCTCGGAAGCGGATATTGAAGAGACTTTTATAAACGGGGCCAATATCTATATAAATAAACCAAATAGTTTTGGAGGTCTTAAAAATGCCATAGACAAGGTGTTACAGCTAAATTGGCAATACCATACCTCCGCTTTAAACCGGGATAATTTTTTGTTACGTATATAATGGTCTAAAAGTATGACATTTAAAAAGTTGGCTTCTTCATCAAAATTTTTCACGGTCCTGCTTATCTTGGCCATTGCCCTCTTAATGTTTATTGGGAGCGTTAGTTATAAACAGGTTGTACGGTTAGGTGAATCGGCAGATTGGGTTTCCCATACTTTGCAGATAAATAAGGAAATAAACCAACTCTTTTCTTACTATGACCAAATGCAATCTACGGAATTCAAAAACGTATTGCTACGGGACACCATTGGAATATCCTCATTTAAAGTTTACCAGTCGGAGGTATTGGCGTCTTTTAAAAAATTAAAGGAACTCACGGGTCATAATCCTGCACAGCAAAAAACTCTTCTTAAGGTAAGCCAATGGCAGGATAGTCTCTACCAGGCCCTTAGTGCCATGTCACAAATTCCTTATCAAAAATCAACTTATTCCGAAGGTGATCAAAATAAAATAGCTGATGTTGCCAGCGCTGTTACCCAATTAAACCTCCTGGAAAACCAAATGCAGCGTGAAATGCACTTGCAACTCGCAAAACGAACTGAAGAATATAAATCCCAGATCTTTTTTACCCCTATAATGACCCTGTTGTTGGGAACGTTTGCCTTGTTCATATTCGTAATCTCCTATTTGCAGATTAATGCCCAACGTAAAAAAACTGTTACTGCAGAAAAATTCTTGCAAAACATTCTCGCCAGTACAGACAACATTATCAGCTATTTTTTACCCATATATAATGATTCTGGAGAAATAAGTGATTTCATCATTGAGTTTACCAATGAAAAAATAGAGGAAGTGCTGGGAGAAAAATCCAAGAATATTGCGCATAAAAAAATGTCGGAGCTTGTTCCCATAAATTTTCAGAATGGCATTTTTGAAGAATTGGCAACTGTAATGAATGCAGGGACTCCCAGCAAATTTGAAAAATTCTTTAATTATAACGGCAATTCTTTTTGGTTTAAGACCACTGCCGTGAAAATGGAGAAAGGGGTACTAACCACTTCCACAGATTCCACCGCAGAGCGGCAGCACACCCAGAACCTGAAGATTTTGAACGAGAAGTTGGAAATACAAAACAAACAACTTGAGGAAACCAAGGCATTCCTGAATAATATCCTTGAAAGTACTAGTAACACCATCAGCCATTTAAGTACGGAAAGGGATCAAGATGGGAAGGTAACCGATTTTAAATATTTGTTTACAAATAAGGAAAGCGAAAGGCTTACTGGAAAACAGACAACTGAGGTCATAGGTAATTCCATCTCTAAAATCTATCCGTCTGTACATGAGACGGGATTGTTTGATTTAATGGTTAAATGCGCTGACAAAGGGGTTATGGTAACCCATGAAGCCCTATACACCTTGAAAGGAGTTCCTCTTTGGATACATACTACCCTAAACAAATTGGACAACGGCATTACCCTTACTTCATATGACATAACCCAAATTGTAACTTCAAAACAGCGCCTTTTAGAGCTAAATGAACAATTGACGATTCAGAATTCCATTTTGAACGATGCCGAAGCGGAAGCTAATATTGGTAGTTACCGATTAAAAATTACAGATATGGAGTCGCACATGTCCGATAATTTTTACCGGATATTGGAATGTGAACCCAATGAATTTAAACTTAGCGCTGAAAGCTATAGACCATATGTGCATCCAAAAGATCTCACAATTTATGACGAGAAAGTAAAATTGGCCCTAGAGGATAAGATCATCAGCAATTTTAGATATCGTATCATTACCAAATCTGGAAAGGTCAAATATTTACAGAATACTGGACATTACCTTCAAAATGAATTTATTGGCGTAGTAAGGGATATCACCAAAGAGTTACAAAACGAACAAAAATTAAAGGAAAAAAACCTAGAGTTAAAACGTTCCAACAGTGAATTGGAATCCTTTAACCGCGTTGCCAGTCATGACCTACAGGAGCCACTCAGAAAAATACAGTTATTTATATCCCGAATAAACGATGCCGGGTCGGATAAGTTTTCCAAAAAGCAAGAGGAATATTTTAATAAAATAGCGTCGTCAGCCGATAGGATGCAGACTCTTATAAAATATCTCCTCTCCTATTCACGGCTAAATATTAATAAAAGGGATTATTTAATGGTTGATTTGAACCTTGTTATGGAAAAGGTTCAGGAAGATCTAGAAGCACCCATCAAAGAAACCGGTATGAAAATCCTAATTGGGGATCTTCCCGAAGTAAGAGGGGTACCCTTCCAATTGGAACAACTCTTCACTAACCTCGTTTCAAACTCGGTTAAATATCACAGTACCCAACAGATACCAAAAATCAAAATCGACTGCAGAAAATTGGAACGCAACGAAATTCAACACAACTTTCGAAAAAAAGCCAAACAATATTACTGTATTTCCATAGAAGACAACGGCATTGGCTTTGACCAGAAAGACTCCGAGAAAATATTTGAACTCTTCCAACGTCTGCACTATAAAAGTGAATATTCTGGATCAGGTATTGGACTGGCTATCTGCAAGAAAATAGTTGAAAAGCATAAAGGACATATTGTGGCTCAAGGTGAACTTAATAAAGGAGCTACCTTTTACATTTATCTACCTGCCTAAATTACTCTAGCTCGCGCTATTTAGCTACCTAAAGTTTTCGCACTATTTCGGCGAGGAATCCCCTTGTGGAATAGCGCAACAACACTCCCATTATAATATTTACTATCCAAAAACAATGGCTCAAGCCATTAAATTACTGCCGTTTTTGGTCAAAACAGCTCATTTTCGTTGAATTATATAACAGAATATAAAAATTGTATAACATAAAAGGCTCCCCCTATATCGAAATTTGTACAACACAAAAATTAACATTTAAAGACAACAACCATGAAAAAGACAGTAAATCAAATTCCATTGAATTCGAAAGTCGGAAAAAGTTGGACGTTGGATTCCAACTCCAATCAAATTAGTGGTCTGCCTGAGAATTTTATTATGGGGATGACCAATCAAAAAATTGAATCCGATTAGGATTTAAATCTACAACACAATGACCTGGCAGGTCATTTATTTGCCAAATTGAAGTAATGTCCAAAATGTTGATTATTGCAGCCTTAATTATGCTCATTATCTGGGCCATTGGACTTTTTATGTTCGACGTGGGCATTAAAATACATTTTTTCCTATTGGTGGCTGTAGGACTTTTTATTACAAAGGTGATAAGAGAGAAATAAAGCAATTAACTTAAAACAAGGAACCATGAAAATAGTATATCTAAAATCGAATAACATAGAAAACATATTTAGTCAGCTAAAGCAAGATTTAGGGGGTAGTTTAGTAACTAGTGCACAGGAATATAATCTGCAACTGGACAACAATTATGTTCGTGGTGAAATTAGGGGAATCTCATTTAAGAACAATATTGCCTTTATGGAATTTGACGTTATTTTTAGTGAAGATACCCTTATCATAAATAATATGCCGGTTTCCAATCCCATTCATTTTATGTACTGTGCTCAAGGAAAAGTATCCCATAGTTTTGGAATAAAGGGTGAGAAAAGACTCCTGAATCAATTTCAAACCGGAATTTTTTCTTGCGACCCTAGCAAGGATACTACTTTGTTTTTTGAAGGAAATGTGAACATTAAGTTTTCCAACATTATGGTGGACACCCATAAGGTAACTTCGGGTGATGAAGGAAGTGACCTGTTACAAAAACAATTATTAAAGACCTTTATGCCTAAAAACAATAATGAAACTTTTGCCTATACCGGATCCTATAACTTACAAATAGCCGATAAAATGCAACAATTGGAAGCTATTACCCAAAAAGGATTGGTGAGAAACTTATTGACCAAAGGTATTGTCCATCTTATTCTTGCCATGGAAATACAACAGCATAAGGAAGATAAGAAAAATGCAAAAAACAATTTTGGTTCATTGAGCAGGGAAGAGATAGAGGATATAAAAGAAATGGCCAATTTTATAAAAAATTATCCTGAAATTCAATATAGCCTGAAATACCTGAGTAAAAAAACTGGCCTTTCGCCAGCAAAGCTACAGGAAGGGTTTAAATTGTTATTTGATAGGACAGTAACCGATTATATAAGGAACATAAGGGTTGAAACTGCTGAACATCTTATTAAAACTACAGACCTCAACATTTCGGAAATTGTATATAGCGTGGGATTGACCAGTAGAAGTTATTTCTCCAAGATATTTAAGGAAAAATATAATTGTAGTCCTAAATACTATCAGGATCACCAAAATCCGATAGCTGCAACAGCTTAATATATATTAGTTTGATTCGCTTCTCAATAACCAGTCTTCTCGACTGGTTTTTTTGTTTCCATACTGTAATTTCAACCTATTTCCACAAATGCTATTAATTATATAATTCATGGTCCATTGGGTTGGATCCCTGTTTTAAACGAGAATTACATGAGCACCCAAAAAAGGTATATTCCCAATCCCCAAAGGAAAATGGGCATATAGGACGAGCTCACAAAGTAGTTCTCTACAGGACAAGCAAGTTGTGCAAAACAAAATCGTTTGGGACCATTGATTATTGGTATGGCCAGCCACAAGAACTTGCCCACCAATAATAAAAAAAACGGCAAGAAAATTATTCTTGCCGTTCGCGAAAGTTGAGTATAGTACATCTACTACTTAAACGTCTTTAGGGACGCCCTAAGCATCCAGGACATCTGCTCATGTAATTGCATAATCCCGGTTATAAAATCGGCCGTTCCCTCGTCGTTATGTTCCTCTGCATTTTCGCCAATACTCTTTCTTATAAACTGTATAATGGTTGTATGATCTTTTAAAAGGGCCTCCATAAAGCTATAACTATCGTTCTTTTTTGGACTTTCATCCTTTAGATGTGATAGATCTAAAAACTCATTTAAGGTTCCGGGAGAATAAAATCCCAACATGCGAATTCGCTCGGCGACCTCGTCTACAATCTTTTCAATTTTATTGTATTCCTCCTCAAAAAACACATGCTTGGTATGGAAGTCAATTCCCTCCACATTCCAGTGCGCATTTCTCAGTTTGGTATATAGCAGATATTCGTCCGCCAAAAGTTTACGAAGCATTTCTACCACGGCCTTTCTATTATCTTTCTTAATTCCGATATCGGTTTGTGTTGTTTCCATAATAATTTTTATTTTTCGTTAATACTGACAAGTTAAGGTTCCCACTTTCGAAACCTTGATCGGAACAATTTTTTGTTTTGCTCTATTGCATTGAAGCCCAAGAATAATCCAGACTAGGAAATTTTCTCAGGTGCAACTACCCCTTTCAAATACCTGAACTATCCAATTCCGGCAATCCAACAAATCGTGAAGGTGTTTTTATTGGGATAAATTTGCCCCCTATAATTACTATGGGGCAAATCAGCAATTCAGAATTGTTTTTAAGTATTTTTAGCCAATCATCCTCTCCCAATTTCAAGTTTCCTTTTCCAAATTTTGTTTTAAAATCCGAATGGTCCTTATTTACAAGATCAGCTATCTCCATGCCCAAACCATCCGCCAATTCCACCCACTGAGTGCCCGTAACCACGGTTTTTGCAATATCAATAGCCAGAACATGCTTTTTGGATGATATTACATAGGCATAGGTTTGCTTCCCAAGGGAGGTGGCAGAGTGGTAATACAATGTAATTTTTCTTGTGTCTTTTGAAATGATTCCCATATAACTTTTTGTCAAAAGTTATATGAAAACCTTAAATTGGGATGTTGCATTCAATTTTAAGATTGATGCTATTGCAATTCAAAAAAATCTATTCTTTTTTGCCGTCCCCGGTAAGGGTATTCAAAATACCATCCATAACATTGTTCCACAAATAATTAAAGAAAGATTTGGTAGTATCCCTCTCAGCATATATCACTCCATATCTATAGCCCCTATCATCTGTTTTGGAACCGTCATTGGTGATCATATTACCTATAAAGGTCAAAAATTTATTGACCCCCAATCTATCTTTTTTTAGGACCATAAAACGAAAATCCCGATACTTCATTTTCATATCTCCCCTAGAACTTATGGCATCTCCACTAACAGTGAAATAAAGCTCATTTATATCTCCTTCTGCTTTCGTCCTAAGATTGGATTTTAGAAACTGGTTGATACTTTCTGATTCAAAATCCTTCACCATTCCAGATACATAAAAAGCATCGTTTTCCTTGCTGGAGTCAAAATTCCACTGGAGCTGAATTGGGGCATTCCCCATAAGAAGGGCCCTAGCCTCTATCATGGTCGTCTCACCATTTTCATAGGTATTTGAAACGTTGTTCAATCTTGCCTCCAAATCCGAAAACACCAGTTCTCCCGGCAAAGTCCCCACATTTACCAATTCGGCGTATGACAAATGGCCTTTATTAATAATGACCTCGGAAATATCCAAATCCATGGGCATCTCCCGTAATTTCCGGCTGTATAATTTTTTTTGCACCCAATCATCCTGAATCAGCTTATCACGATATATTTCGCAAATGGGGTTTTGAATATGTACTGAATTGGTCTTTAGAAAAAATCGGTCCGCATTAAATCCATATTCCATTTTGGACAATTTAACCACTGGCATCTTCAAATCAATATGGTCACGTTCTTTTTCCAATATCTCGGAAAGAGTCACTTTGGTATACTTGGACTTCAAGGATACATTATTTAGTTCCACCTCCTCATTTTTTATGCTTGCATCCCTCACGGTTAAAGCTTCATAAGGGCCCAGATCCACAAATATTTTTCCCGTACTCAAGGTGTAGGCTCCATAAGAAAATGGTATTTTCTTTTCAATGAGTATTTTATCCGTTTTTAAATTTTCAACGGACAAATTCAATTTTTCCACCATAAACTTTATTGTATCGGTTTCTTTTTGAATATCCACAAGTTCACCGTCCACAATCTCCAGACGGGCCAATGTAAAAGATTTCCCTGTTTTCGCCTGCTGTGGTAAATCGAAATTAATTTTCCCGGAATCAATACCACTATAATATCCAATTTTAGGGTTAAGCAACTTTATATTCTTGGCGCCAATATTGTTCCTAAAAAAATAGTTGAAATATCCAAAGCCTTCCAAGTTAAAAGCTTTCATGTGCAATTCTGCAAGTTTAACCCCGGAATCCCTATCTCTTAATTCCAAGGTAATATCCTGTAATTGAACAAAGCCCGTTAGCAGGTTTACTTCTATTTGGCCATGTACCAAGTGAATGTGATCAGGTATTTTTTGATCAAGGAAATTGATAATATATTTTTTGACTCCAAATTGCAGAATGAGGATTATCGTAAAAATTATTGCCGCCCCAATAGCGATGGTTCTGAATAATCTATTTTTTATAATTTGGATTGCCATGTATTGGAGTAAAAACCATCAAACACAAAAATCGGACTTAAAACCTAGTTTATTGGTCCAACAAAATTTAAAATTAACTGAATTGAAGAATAAGACCAACGATTAGCTATTGCGTTAATATTTGCTTTGATGGCACCCTTTTTGATCCAAATTTTTCACTAATCTTGCGATCGAATTAAAGATATAAAAATGAAAAAAATATTTAGTGTATTAGCAGTTGTAGCAATAACAATGGTTGCGGCAAACGCCCAATCAATTTCCAAAAATGCCCTAGGGTTAAGATTAGGCGACAATGACGGTTTTGGTGGAGAAATTTCCTATCAAGCACGCTTAAGCAATACCCATAGATTGGAACTAGACTTAGGCTGGAGAGATGGCAAAAATTATGACGGATTTAAACTTGCCGGCTTGCACCAATGGGTATGGAATATTGAAAATGGCTTTAATTGGTATGTTGGTCTTGGCGGTGGTATTGGATCTTTTAGTTTTAATGACAATAAAAACTTTAATGACGGTAATGACTATACCGATACTTTTGTTTTTGGCGCAGGAGATATAGGTATTGAATACAACTTTGATATTCCTTTATTGATTTCTTTAGACTTTAGGCCGGAAATAGCTTTTGGTGATGAACGTTATAACAACAACGATTTAGGTTTGGATATTGCCCTTGGATTAAGATATCAATTTTAAATCATATGAATCCTGGAATCAAAATATTTGATTCCAGGATTTTTTTAATCACACCGCTTTATCTCAAAACTTAAATAGGAATAATCCCTTTTTCAAATATTGTATGGCTGGCGGCCGCAATAGTTGATTTTATTCCTCATTTCCAATTATTAGTGCTCTCCTGTTAGACCTTCGCAGGTTTAGTAAACCAAGACAATACACCCTCCGTAATATTTCAATCTCTTCTTAAATTTATTTTCTGGTATAGGAAATTTCCCAATAGCACCAAAAGGCAATAGCTAATGCCTTTATTAATAATACTTGTTTGATCATTAGAGTTTGTCTTTAAAGTTTTTTAAATTACTGAAGTAAAATCAGTTAAACTTTTATAAAAATGAAAAAACTGGAAGGACAGCTCGTAATCGTTACTGGTGGAGCAAGAGGAATTGGTGAAGGAATCTGCAAGGTCTTTTGTGACGAGGGCGCCACTGTAGCCTTGTGGGATGTTTTGCAGGATGGCCAACAAACGGCCAATAAAATTACCAAAAATGGAGGTAAAATATTCTTTCAAAAGGTAGATGTCACTAACCAGGAATCCGTTGACCAGGCCGTTGCCAAGATTATATCCAACCACGGAAAAATAGAGGTACTGATCAACAACGCAGGAATTATACGTGACCGTTCTATCCTAAAAATGAGTCGTGAGGAGTGGGATCAGGTAATGCGGGTCAATATAGATTCCCTATACATTACCGCAAAAGCGGTAATACCTCATATGAAGGAGGCCAATTATGGGCGAATAATTTCCGCATCTTCCGTTAATGCCTTCCAAGGCGCCTTCGGGCAAACTAACTATAGCGCCAGTAAAGCTGCCATAGTTGGCTTTACTCATTCTCTATGCAGGGAAGTTGGCAAATACAATATCACCGTAAATGCAGTTGCCCCTGGATTTATTAAAACCGAAATGACGGATTCCATGCCAGAGGATGTAATTCAGGCGGGTATTTCTACGATACCTGTGGGCCGAATAGGCACTCCTGAAGATATGGGGCATGCCTATCTCTTTCTGGCCTCCAAGGAAGCCGGTTTTATTAGCGGGCATACCTTACACGCCAACGGGGGTGCCATGCCAGTGTAATAGAAATAATTAAGATTCTGTAAAAACGAAATTTAAGATACCATAACAAATTCATACTCGTATGGCCTTCCAAGAAAAACCATCATGACAACAAGAATAAAACAGAAATTTGATCTAAAGGATAAAGTAGCCATAGTTACCGGAGCAAGTAAGGGCATTGGCGAATCAATTGCCAGGGGTCTTGCAGAGTATGGTGCCAAAGTCGTTGTTAGTTCCCGAAACCAAGAAGCTGTTGACCAAGTGGCGAATAGTTTTAAAGAAGAAGGGTACGATGCCATAGGGATAGCCTGCCATGTTGGTGATGAAGCCCAATTAAAAAAATTGGTTGATGAAACTGTAAATGCCTATGGTGGAGTGGACATCCTAGTAAACAATGCTGCCACCAATCCATTTTATGGTCCCCTGGACACTATGGAGAATGCCCTATTTGACAAAATAATGGACATAAATGTTAAGGCTCCCTTTCTTTTAGCCAATAAATGTTATCCCATCATGAAAAAAAGAGGAGGCGGAAGTATCATCAACATTGCCTCGGTAGAGGGAATGAAACCTACCTCAGGATTGGCATTATACAGTATGAGCAAGGCAGCGGTAATTATGCTGACCAAAACGCAAGCAGTTGAATGGGGTAAATTCGGTATCCGTTCCAATGCAATTTGTCCAGGTCTTATCAAGACTAAATTTAGCGCTGCCCTTTGGCAAAATGATAAAGTATTGGACCAGGTAACCCGTCATCTGCCCTCAGGGAGAATGGCTGTTCCCGATGAAATGGCTGGACTCGCCTGTTTTTTGGCGTCCGATGCTTCCAGTTACTCCACCGGATCGGTATTTACGGCTGATGGAGGTCATATGATTGCTGGTGGATTCAGTTGAAACATATAAAAAGCTTTGTACATCCCAGCTAACAAAATAATATAGCTATAGACATAATACGATCAAAATGGCAGATGAAAAAGTAACCAATAAGGCCTATTCCACAGAAATTCCAAATCTATCAGATTTGTCTCATTATATAGGCAGAGAGTTAGGATTATCCAATTGGATGACCATAACCCAGGAAATAATCGACGGTTTCGCCAGAACCACGGACGACAACCAATGGATTCATGTCAATCCTGAAAAGTCAGCAAAATATTCACCCTACAAAAAAACGGTGGCTCATGGATTCCTGGTCCTATCCCTAGCCTCTAAGTTCTGCTTTGAAACTCTCAAAATCATGGATATTGCGATGGGAATAAATTATGGATTGGATAAAGTGCGGTTCATGAATGCCACACGAGTGGGCTCCCTACTGAGGGCTCGTGTTTCCCTAATGGAATTTGATCCTTTTGAAGGTGGCGGCAAATACAAATTAAAGCTTGTATTTGAGCTAAAAGGAGAAGAGAAACCGGCCTGCGTTGCAGAATTTATTGCACAGGCGTATTCCGACCCCAATAAAAAGCAAGAAGATGCTGTTACCAACAATAAAACTGCCCAGAGCCTCCAAAAAACCGAAAACAATACTGTACTTTTTGAAAAAGAGGGTGACATCGGAATTATTACTCTCAATAGACCCGAAAGATACAATGCAGTTACAGACGATGTTGTAAACGGAATTACCAATGCCATCAACAAAATTCGCAAAGATGATGACATTCGCGCAGTTGTAATTTCTGGTGCGGGAAAAGGATTTTGTGCCGGTGCGGATATGGCTGTCTTCGGTCAAATTACACCTGAGGAAGGCCGTGCTTATATCACCAAAACCTACCTACCCCTAATGCGTACTCTTTTTACACTTCGCAAGCCAATTATCGGGGCAATAAACGGAACTGCTGCCGGTGTAGGGGCTTCTATTGCATTAGCCTGCGATTTTAGGGTAATGTCCCAAAACAGTGCTTTGTTGTATGCCTTTATCAATATTGGCTTGGGGCCCGACGGTGGTGGTAGCTGGCTTTTGGCCAGACAAGTGGGGTATAGTAAAGCCCTGCAAATAGCAGTAGAGGGTAAGAAAGTCGGGGCTCAGGAATGTTTAAGTCTTGGCCTCGCGAATAAATTGGTAGAGGATGATGCCGATTTACTTTCAACCACTAAAGCCTGGGCCCACGAATTGGCCAAACGCCCTACTCTGGCGGTGGGTATCACTAAAGAAGATATGTTCTATGCTATGGGTCATGATTTATATGAAACCATTGCTTTCGAGGCCGACAAACAAGTCACCACTTTTGGTAGTTACGATTTTGCAGAAGGTGTAAGTGCCTTTTTGGAAAAACGTCCCACTAAATTTATTGGCAAATAGCAAATTCAGAATATGGGTAGGTATCAAGATAAATAAACCAAGGTGGTATTTAATAGGGAGTGGAATTTTTCAAAAAAAGAAATAGATGCAATTCGAACTAATAAAAAGTAAGATCAATGCCTTTGTTAAGGAGGAACTTTTTCCATTGGAACCCTGGATTTTAAATTGTAGCTGGGATGAAAAACTTCCAAAACTCAATGAACTCCGTCAAAAAGTAAAGGACCGCGGACTTTGGCTACCTCAGATTCCAAAGGAATACGGGGGTTTAGGGCTGTCCAATACCCAGCACGGGGAAATCAGCGAAATTTTAGGTGCCAGTCCCTACGGACATTATTGTTTTAATTGTCAGGCCCCTGACGCAGGCAACATGGAAATATTGATCGAATTCGGAACCAAGGATCAAAAAGAGGCATACCTCTACCCTCTTCTCGCCGGCGATATTAGAAGTTGTTTCGCCATGACCGAACCGGATTTTGCTGGCTCCAATCCCGTTAATATGGGGACAATGGCGTTTAAAAAGGATGGCAATTATATAATAAACGGTCATAAATGGTTTACAACAGGTTTTGATGGGGCCACCTTTGCCATTGTAATGTTGGTAACCAATCCAGAAGCTTCGGAACCGCATAAAAAGGCTAGTCAAATTATTGTCCCCACCAATACCACTGGTATCGATTTCATTAGAAACATTCCCGTTATGGGCCATTCCGGCAGTGGTTGGGAGAGTCATTCCGAAATTAAATTCCAAGATGTAATAGTACCACAGACCAATCTACTGGGTGCTGAAGGTGGGGGATTTTCCATCGCCCAAAACCGATTGGGGCCAGGCCGCATTCATCATTGCATGCGATGGATGGGTATTTGCGAGCGATCTTTTGATCTAATGTGTAAACGTGCCGTTTCTAGGGAATTGGCCCATGGCAAAACATTGGCAGATAAACAGACCGTTCAAAACTGGATTGCCGAATCCAGAGCAGAAATTAATGCCGCCCGATTATTGATTCAGGATGCTGCAAAAAAGATAGATGCACAAGGAGCTTACAAAACAAGAAAGGAGATATCAACAATAAAGTTTTATTGCGCCAACGTGCTACAAAGAGTAGTTGATCGGGCCATTCAGGTCCATGGTGCCTTGGGACTTACGGACGATACCATTTTGGCTTTCTATTACAGGCATGAGCGGGCCGCCCGAATTTATGATGGTGCGGACGAGGTACACAAAAGCAGTTTGGCTAGACAAATTTTGAAAGATTATAGAACATAAGAACCAATAGGTTTTAATAACCTGCTTGGTCCAGAAAATCCAATAAGCATGGTGAACACTTGGAACGATAAATCAGCAACGGTCCGTAAAGGGGAGGAATTACCCATAGATAATTTGAAATCCTATTTAAACCAATTCCTATCCCTTGATGGTGACATAGAGACATCCCAATTTCCAAGTGGCTATTCCAACCTAACATATCTGTTGCAAATAGGAAATACGGAATATGTCCTTAGAAGACCTCCTATTGGTGCCAATGTAAAATCTGGTCACGATATGAAGCGGGAGTACGACATATTAACGGCCTTAAAACCAAATTACGGCAAAGTACCAGCCCCTATTCTTTATTGTGATGATGAATCTATTTTAGGTTGTCCTTTCTACCTGATGGAGCGTATGAAAGGTGTTATATTGAGAGCAGATATGCCTATTGATATGATTCCGGACCCAAACCTAATGCTAGGCATCTCAAAAAGTTTTGTGGATACCTTGGTAGACCTACACAAGCTGGACGTTAGGGAAATTGGATTGGATGATTTTGGCAAACCAGAAGGGTATATGCAACGTCAGATTGAAGGTTGGACCAAACGTTATTACAAATCCAAAACGGATGAAATACCAAGAATTGAAGCTACGGCCAAATGGTTGGGCCAGAATATGCCTAAGAAATCCAAAACCTATTCCCTGATCCACAACGATTTTAAATACGACAATTTGGTACTGGATCCCCAGGATTGGACCAAAGTAAATGCAGTACTGGATTGGGAAATGGCTACCATCGGAAATCCGTTGATGGATCTGGGAACCACTTTGGGATATTGGGTAAACCCTAATGACCCAGACTTCATGAAGGCCTTAAACCTAACCCCAACCCATCTGCCAGGTAATCTTTCCAGAGAAGAGGTGGTGCATCTATACAGTCAAAAAAGTGGGCAAGCAGTAAACGATGTTATATTTTATTATGTCTATGGACTATTCAAAATAGCCGTAATCATCCAACAAATATTCTTTCGCTATAAAAAAGGATTTACTCAGGACCAGCGCTTTGCAAAACTTATAGATGGGGTAACCCTACTTGGGGAAATATCGCATATGGCCATAGCCAAAAAACGTTTGGACAATCTATTTTGAACTAAAACAGGTTTCATTAATACCTAAAATCTTTTTTTATTATCTTCCAACCCATATAAACTTTAGACCCTTCCATGACCAAATCCAAACACGCAGGAAATCAATTTCTTAGAATTCTAATGACCCTTATGTTCATTGCCTCTTTTTACAGCAATAGCTACAGCCAGGAAAATTTAGGCAAAACCCCCAATTTCATCATCATTTTTGCGGACGATCTGGGTTATGGCGACCTGGGTGTTTATGGTCATCCCACCATTAAAACACCGCATTTGGATAAAATGGCGGCCGAAGGCCAAAAATGGACCAATTTCTATGTGGGGGCCAGTGTATGTACCCCTAGTAGGGCAGCCTTATTAACCGGTCGGTTACCCGTAAGAAGCGGAATGGCAAGTGATACAAAAAGGGTGTTGTTCCCAAACTCTAAATATGGTTTACCAAGCTCGGAAATAACCCTGGCAGAACAATTAAAAAAAGTTGGCTATAGTACGGCTTGTGTTGGCAAGTGGCATTTAGGCCATAAGGAGGAATACCTGCCTACCAAAAATGGTTTTGATTATTATTTTGGCATCCCCTACTCCAACGACATGGATTTTGTAGGCGACCGAACAAAATTTAAGGAGGCCAGAGGAAATTTACCCACAGAAAATTTTAATGTTCCCTTGATGCGGAATACGGAAATAATAGAAAGGCCCGCCAATCAAAATACCATCACCAAAAGATATGCCGAGGAAACTATTTCTTTCATCAAAAAAAATAAGGACAATCCTTTCTTTGTTTACTTGGCGCACAATCTACCCCACATACCCCTATTTGCCTCAGAAGACTTTTTAGGCAAAAGTAAAAGGGGTATTTATGGAGATGTATTGGAGGAAATTGATCATGGCATAGGCAAAATTATTGCTACCCTAAAAGAAGAGGGATTGGACAAGAATACGATTGTGGTATTTACCTCGGATAATGGCCCTTGGCTTTCCTATGGGGTTAATGGCGGTAGTGCAGGCTTATTAAAGGCCGGAAAAGGTATGACCTGGGAAGGTGGCATGCGGGAACCCTGCATATTTTGGTCACCTACCAACATTAAGCCAGCTGTGATATCCGAATTGGGCACCACCATGGACCTTTTCTCTACCTTTAGTGCCTTGGCCGGTGTACCCATGCCCAAGGACAGGATTATGGATGGCTTTGACATTAGTGGCACCTTATTAAAAAACGAACCAACTCAAAGAAAAGGTGTTTTCTATTATAGGGGAACACAATTATATGCTGCCCGACTTGGAGATTACAAAGCGCATTATATTACCGAAGGTTCCTATGGGCAATTTGGTAAAAAGGAAATACATAATCCACCAATCCTATACAATTTGAGTGTGGATCCATCCGAAAACTTTGATTTGGGGGCTAGTCACCCAGAAATTATTGCCGAAATTGATCTTATGGTCATGGAGCACCAATCCAATTTAGTAAAAGGCAAGGACCAACTGGTGGATATAGAATAAATAATTATAAGGAAACAACCCTATAGTGTAATGGAAACTTGGTCTATGGTATTTTTAGGCTAAGCCTCTACGATAGATTCCAGCTCCTCTGGTCTACTGGTCCGCTTACCAGCTATTATACTTAAAATCAGAATCTGTGTAGCATGAAATATCATAAGCGGCAGCAGAATAATGCCTACGGAAGCCATATTGCCGAATAGAATTTTGGAAAATACGGTACCGTGCACCAAAGATTTTTTTGTGCCACAAAATTGGGCGGTAATCTGGTCCTCCGTATTAAATTTCATTTTGTTGGCTACAAAACCGGTTAAATAAAATACCATATAAAACAATACCAACACTGCAAAAAAGAGAATCAATAGATCCATTATAGATATTGAACCAAATATATTTCCCTCGAAGGATCCCGCAAAACTTTTATAAATGATTAGCAAAATAATGGATTTATCAAACAGGGTTAACCGCTTATTATATCTTTGTGCAAATTCTCCTAAGAAACGCTGAAGAAGAATTCCCAATACTACCGGTAAAATTATTTGCACCATTAGTTTTGTATAGATTTCCGTAAAATCAAAATCTGCCTGTCCCGTCTGCACAAAGAGTCCCATCCAAAGTGGAGTTACGGCGATTCCTATAATACCTGAAATACTGGCATTGAAAATTGCGGCTGGGATATTACCATTGGCCATAGAGACCATAACCACTGAGGAAGAAACGGTAGACGGCAAGGCTGCCAAAAAAAAGAAGGCCAACCAAAGTATCTCCTGCTCTTCATTTTGCAAAACTGGATGAAAAGCCAAAACAATAAGGGGAAAAACAATAAAGGTTGTAGCCTGTACCAACAGATGCAATTTCCAATTTTTAAGACCCGATTTTATTTTGGAAGGACTCAATTTAAGTCCGTAAAAAAAGAAAATCAAGAAAATGCCCATAGCACTAATCGTATCGATTGGAATAACACTATCTGATGCGCCCCATTCCGGAAAAAAATAAGCTATCCCAATTACCGCTATAATGGACAGGACAAACCCATCGATCTTAAAGTTCATAATAAATCTGTTTTTTGCCCATAGTCCAAAACGACAGTTGAAGAAATAATATTATATAAATGACCTACCATCACTCTAAATCCGAATTTATACAACTCTGCCTTCAAACCGGCAACCATTAAGGCAGCAAAATTAAGATATAATTTAAGACTTTATAAAAAGATCTGCTAGTATAAATTTAATAATGCCATAGATCCTAAATACGGAATGGTCCTGAAGTGACAATCAATGAATTTTCAAAACCTTGGCCCCCCTTATATGGTGTTCCTTCATTTCAAAGAGTGCCTTATTGGCTTCCTCCAAAGAATATAGCTGAACTTCTGGTGTGATGGAAGCTTTTGCGGCAAGTATTAGAAAATTCTCGACATCCTTAACTGTTAGATTGGCAACCGACTTAATTTCCTTTTCCATCCACAACTGATCTTGATAATTTAGGTTTTGGAGGTAGCTCTTATCTTTTTCCTCTTTGCGAATAGCATTGATTACCAACCTACCTCCCTTCTTAAGGTTAGTAAGTGCCTCTAATACTGGTTTCCAGGCCGGGGTGGTATCAATGATACTGTCCAGTTTCTCTGGGGAGGCATTTGCTGTATCCCCGGCCCAGAATGCCCCCAACTCCATAGCAAAGGACCTTTCTTCCAATTTCCTTGCAAAAACATATATTTTGGTATTGGGATAGGAGTACCTAAGCATTTTAAGGACGAGGTGTGCGGAAGCCCCAAATCCTGTAAGACCCACATGGTCACCATCCTTTATTTGAGCAAGCTGTACGGACCTATATCCTATGGCTCCAGCACATAGAAGAGGTGCTGCCTCGCTATCCGAAAAAAAATCGGGGATACGATGTGCATATTTTTCATCTACAGTCATATACTCGGCATAACCCCCATTAACATCCTTTCCCGTGGCTATAAAACGATCACATAGGTTTTCCCTACCCTCCATACAAAATTCACAAAAGCCGCAGGCAGAATAGATCCAGGCAACCCCTACTCGATCACCATTCTTAAATTTGGTTACCTCTAGTCCCAATTTATCTACAATCCCCACCACCTGATGCCCCGGAACCACAGGGAAAGTTATTGGGGATATTCTACCCTCTATTTCGTCCAGCTCGGTATGGCAAACTCCACAAACCGAAACCTTGATCCGTATTTGATTTTCTTGAGGTTCGGGCATTGGAATATTTACCAAATCCAAAGGAAACCTAATATCCCTTAAATCCTTTATACCATTCAAAATCATTGCTTTCATCCTAACCGATCATTATTATTAAAATCCCTTTTCTCAATTTCAGAATTTAGTTCTACAGGAATAACGGTCCTGTACTTACATTTCCTAAGGTTATTCAAATTACACCCCTGTTTATTTTCATGATTTACAGATTTTATTCGGAAACATTATAAGCTATATCCACAACCCTAAACTTCCCATAGACAAATTCTCCTTCAGGGTAATGCCATATACCTTCACCATAGGTAGGTAATAAGTAGCCGTTTACATTTTTATAGGCACTTACAGGAGTGGAAAACGGAAAAGCTTTCATTTCCGAAACAGAATAGCGGTCATTGGAAACAAAATTTACCAGCTGCCCCTTTTCATTAAAATATAAAATGGCCGATATAGAAGTTCCATTATTATCAAAAGTGGCCCTTGCGCTTTGGGCATCCAAGGTTTCCCATGTTATTCTATGATCTATTAAGGCTGCCGGGGCAAATAAACATAGATCGTTAAAAAAGGTAACTGTTTCGGTAGGGTATAATTCCGGTTCCTCCAAGTCCACCACTGAAAAAAGTGAAAGGAGTTTTATTCGCATATTCGCCATTTCGTTAGTATACTTGTGATAGCCAAAGGTGGGCAGGCCCATTACCCTGGCCTTCATAAAAAACAAGCGCATAGGAGAAGGCATAAAATTGTACTGTTCCGATGTAAAAAAAAACCAATCCTTGCCCTTGTCCCGCATTTCCCCTTTAAACACAATTTTCATATTGTAAACCTTAGGCTTTCCTACAGCTCCCACATACGCCAGATATTTTTGAACACACATCGGCAAAGGTTCCAAATCTTTCTCATTGAGAATTTCTTGAATTGGAACCACTGCCTTCAGGGCAGCATCAACATCCTTTGTATAACTCCCTTCAAATGCCAAATTACATTGACTTACAATGACCGCAATCAAAATAATGGCGTTCGCAATAGTCCCATATTTGGCATCGGCCCAGCCAGTAACAATTAAGCTTTGGGAAATAACCACCGAGACAATACCAAGTAAAGACCACCAGTCTTTTTTTAAAACAAATCCTAGTGTTGTAGCAATAAAAAGTAAAGCCGACACGAACCATAGTATTCCCATTGGCCTGGAAATTTCTTTAGTAAACTGCGATATGCTTCCAAATTGGTAAGCCTTTGTAAAACCCACAATATGAATGAGGCCGTGAACAATCATTAACAATGCCAACGCAATACGCATATACTACACCATTTAATTTAATAGTAAATAAATTGCTTCAGGTTTCACTTCTATTAGCTGGAAATACTTGGCATTGGCCTAAATGTTTATAATCCTACATCCTGAAGGCCAAAATCATTAGGTCCAATCATTTACAATTTCCAAAAGTGACCCTAGAAAGAACTACTACAAACAAATGGGTACGGTAATCAGATGGGAGTATATTGCTCTTCATATCAAGAGCCCATCAAATTTGCAAGGGATTCACTATCGATTATAAATTCTGTAATGGCAAAGACCTCTTTCCTATTACTGCGAAACTTTTTTACGAAATTCTCGACCTCCTCTTCCAGATGTTCATGCTCGGTCCTAATTATGCCGGCATCTGCTTTATTATGATTTTCAACCATATGGCCCAATGTATTCTTATGTCTTCCAACCTTCTCCAGTAAATCCCTGTTTTTTTTCTTTAAATCGAACAATCCAGCTTTTAGTTCTTTTACCATATCCAAATTCTCAGGCTTGGTAATCCACATAAAATATTTATCTATTAAATGATGTAAAAAACGAAGATCATCACGGTAGAACTCCAGATCCGATTTCCAGTGTTCGGTCAGCACATATAGCTCATACCATGGCCCTTCCTTAATAAATTGAGCTTCCTTATTGTTTTCCGTGTTTTGCATGATGATTATTTTAAGGATTACATCTCTAAAATTAGGTAGTATATAGGTCTTTGAAAATGATTTAAATCATTTGGAATTTTGATCAGTATGACAATGGTCATTGGCAACGTGGGAATATTGATTTAGTTTCAAGAGCGCAATTCAAATCATTATAAAATGAAAACCATTCTTTACGCTACAGACTATTCCCTTAATTCGGTCGCTGCCTTAAAGTTGGCCCATCTTATGACAAAGAAATTCGATGCCAATTTGATGGTAATGCACGTTTTTGATATCCCAATACCCCTGAGCACAGTCTCAGTAAGTCATTTGAAAAAAGAAAAGAGGTTACTTACCGAAAACTATACCAGGTTGAAAAACTTCTGTACTGAACATCTCGGAGACACTTGGGAAGGCTGCAATATTACTTTTGCGGCAGAAGAAAACGCTTCCGTGCCGAATGGAATATTGGAAAAAGCACTACACCTCGATGCCGACCTTATAGTTGTAGGGACTAAAGGGACTAGCGCCCTAAAGGAATTTATCCTAGGAAGTGCTACCACCGCCTTGGTCAAAAAGGCACCTTGCGCCGTTTTGGCGGTACCCGAAACTTCTGAACTGGAAATCTTTAAAACCATGGTCTATGCCACAGATTTTGAACAGGCCGATATTTTTGCCATCAATAAATTTGTGAAAATCGCCAATATTTTCAACGCTGATTTAAGGATCGTACATATTTCCTCGAAAGAGGAATATGCAGGAGATCAACAGATGGAATGGTTTAAAGACATGCTTCTTCAAAAAGTGAAGTATGAGAAAATAACTTTCGATTTAATATTCTCCGATCAAATTTTTGAGGAATTAAACAGGTACTTGGATAAAACGGAAACCAACCTATTTGCCATGCTGGAAAGAAAGGACAACTCCTTTGTTCAAAGATACCTGAAAAAAGATTTGGTAAAAAAAATGGTATCGAATATTACCATACCCCTCCTAAGTTTCAACGCTGCCGGCTTATAATCTGTAATGTCAACCCCTTTGCTCCAAGGCATGGTTAAGAGTAGAAGTTTCATTATCCTTGCATGGACTTGGGGCCAGTTTCTTGTTCTATTACCTTTTAGACGGTCTTTCCTAGGGTGTCCCTTAATAATTTCCCTAAAAAATCATCCTAAATAACTATATCTGTAGTTTTTTTTTAAATTCTTATCTACTGTCATCACCCATTAAATAAAGCCCCACCAAATCCCACCTCTAGTTATTTAAAATAATTCTAAATAATTTTGGTCAATATAATTATCCATTCTATTTTAGCGCTTTATTTATAGCCAGTCTAAATTAAAATAGAATGAAAAAAATTCTCTTATTTTGCCATTTGTTGGTCACAACTGCCATTTGCGCACAGAACTATGGCACTGTAAGCGGTACTATAGTTGATAGTGAAAACAATCCTGTTTCTTTTGCCAATGTATTCATAGAAAACCTGAAAAAAGGCGGTATGGCCGATGAGTTTGGCCAATATACCTTAACCGAAATACCCTATGGCGAATGGCAGATTAAAGTTAGTTCGGTTGGATTTAGAACTATAAAATTTGCTTTGAACCTGTCCTCTTCCCAAATCAGCAATCTGGTTATTAAACTGAATATGGACAATGCCCTCAGCGAAGTAGAGGTATTTGGAAGACGAATGTCGCACCCAGACAAGATTGAAGCCCTTACCCGCCTGCCATTGGAACCTTACGAACAGATACAGAGCATTTCCGTAATTTCTGAAAAATTGATTAGCAACCAAGGAGCGCTCACCATTTCGGAAGCTACCAAAAATGTCCCAGGCGTATATACCTTCGCCACCTATGGCAACAAGCGCGAGAGCATGTCGTCACGTGGTTTTAGAGGAATACCCATCCTAAAAAACGGGGTAAGGGTACATTCCGATTTTAGGGGCGTGGGAATATTAACCGATATGCAGGGGGTAGATAATATTCAGGTATTGAAAGGGGCAGCTTCAATTACACAAGGAGTAGCAACAGATTTAGGAAGTCCGGGAGGGGTTATCAATATCGTAACCAAAACCCCTATATACCAATTTGGAGGTGCGGTTACCCAACGCTTTGGTAGTTTTGGGCAGGTAAGGCCTACCTTCGATATTTATGGCCCAATAGATGACAATCAGTCTGTGGCCTTCCGTATCAACGGTGCCTTGGAACGTGCAGATAGCTTCCGTGACGGAATCAGCTCAGAACGTATATATATTAATCCTTCATTACAATGGAAAATAGACGATAGAACCAAAATTACCATGGAGTTCGACTATTTTGATGACAGTAGAACCCCAGATGTAGGTACCGTAAATCTAGCCGCCAACGAGGTCAATGCCATTTACGATCTTCCCAGAGATCAATTTCTAGGATATGAAAACGACCGCTCCCTTACCAAAAACACCACTTATTCCCTTCGGTTCGATAGACAACTCAACGATAAACTTACCCTAAAGACTGCTTTTTATAAATCCCATCTAAAACTGAACGACAAAGGAGCCAGCCTTGGAAGTGTAGTTACTATAGACGATGTGGAGCAATACAATCTGCGAGCCAGAGGATACTCTACCTCTACCCGATCTGATGATAACGGCGTTTTACAAGTGGATCTTATAGGTGATGATTTTAAAACCGGAAACATAAAACATACCTTTCAGGTGGGGTTCGACTATCGTACTTCCAAGTATAGCACTACGAGTCAGTCTCTAAGCGCAATAGATACCATCAATGTTTTTGAGAACAATTCAAATACTCTACCCAATGTAGCACTTACCAGTGGCGATCCGGCAGCGGCGGAAAGCAAATCCTTTGGCCTTGTGGCACAGGACGTGGTTTCATGGACAGATTGGTTCAAGACTTTTTTGGGAATTAGATATAGTACTACAGAAACCATCACCGATTTAGAAAATAACAAAAGTGATGCCTTTAGTCCCCTTGGCGGTATTATTGTTAATCCCTATAAGAACATTAACGTTTTTGCCTCCTATACGAATAGTGCCTATCCAAGAACGGCCGCTCGCCTAGGTGTAGATGGCGAAGCTTTGGGGAATGAACGTTTTGACCAATTGGAAGCAGGTGTAAAAACCAGCTGGTTTACAGACCGACTAAGGTTTAATCTTACCCTTTTTAAAATCAACAACAAGAACATTAATTTACCGGTGTATGACGAAAACTGGGTAGCAACAGGTTTTTACCAAAAGGGTGGTAACGATCAAAGGCAGGGACTGGAAGTGGAACTCACAGGACGTATCCTGGAAAACTTAACTGCGGTTGCAGGCTATTCCTACATTGACGCACAGTACAAGGAACACACCTCTTATGTATATGGTTCTGCACCGTTGAATACCCCTAAACACACCGCAAATGTTTATTTGGACTATAAATTTGAAGGCATGCTAGAAGGACTTTCCTTGGGCGGTGGCGTATACTACACAGGAGAAAGACCTATAAACGATTGGTCGTCAGGGGCTGTAACCCACGAAGGTATAGTACCCAATGAAAAGCCCTTCAATGTTGAAGCTTATACCTTGACCAACCTTCAGGCAGGATATAGGTTCAATAATCATTGGGATGTTAGGCTAATGGCGAACAATATTTTTGATCAAATAGGATACAATGCCTATCGTACCAGCTATATTAACCAGACCGATCCCAGATCATTTGCGGGGATATTACGATATACACTTTAACAATTTACAATTCTTGAATTATGACCAAAAAAGTTAAGAAATATACTTTTAGAAAGTTTATAAACGATGCGCATCTCTGGCTGGGGATAGGCAGTGGGATTATTTTATTCCTTGTCTGTTTAAGTGGTACTGTATTGACTTTTGAAGAGGAAATTAAAGATCTCTTTGTCAAAGATTTCGTTGTTGCAGATGCTTCTGGAAGCCCTCTTTCCCTTATGGAACTAAAGGAGACCTTGTCCAAGGAAGGGATTGTAAGCAATGTCACCATACCGGCAGTTAGGGATGAAGCACTAAAGTTCAGCGTAAAAACTTCACCACAGGAGAGAAGGGGTACTACCTACTTTGTAGATCCATTTTCAGGGGAATACCAAAAAGAACAAAAATCTTCATTGGACGGATTCTTTTTAACCATGTTCAAAATGCATAGGTGGTTATTAATGGATATCGAAATTGGTAGACCAATCGTAGGTGTGGCCACCATAATATTTCTCTTGCTGGCAATCAGTGGTATTGTATTATGGTTTCCTAAAAAATTGAAATGGAAGAGCTTTAAACCAGGCTTTAAAATAAAGTTTAAAGCCAATTGGAAACGGATCAACCACGACCTACATAACACACTTGGATTTTACGCCTGTATTTTTTTGGTCATCATGTCGCTCACCGGGTTATTCTGGTCCTTTGAATGGTATCGTGATGCAGGGAGCATGGCATTGGGCACCAAGGTTTTCGGCAATCGCGGTGGTGGGCCAAAGTTTGAATCGGCACTAAAGCCAGGTACGACAGAAAAAACCTTTGAAGAGATACTACAGCTTACGTCAGCGGAGTTGGCCTTTGAAGGTGAGACCACAATTACAATACCAGCTACGGACAATGAGGTCTATACCATAACCAAAAACAACAATTCCAGATTTTCACCCGTAATAACCGATAAACTTGTGTGGGATAGGGATGGCACCCTACTGCATAAGGATCTCTTTGCCGATAAGCCCTTGAACGTTCAGATAGCCTCTTTGATCAAACCTATACACATAGGTACTATTTACGGCAGCTTTTCAAAGATTATTTACTTTTTCGCTTGCTTGATCGCTACTAGTTTACCCATTACGGGAACCATTATCTGGATCAACAAACTAAAAATAAAAAAGTCGAAAAGGAAACAACCTGCATTTGTCTAAACCTAATTCCTTGAGGTTTCAACATATTTAAGTAATGATAGGGCCTTTATTGGCCCTTTTCTTTTCCGCCACTCCAACGCAATACAAGATACCCCACCAAACCGGAAATAACTGAGCCTATCAAGATACCCACCTTGGCAGAGTCTATGAGTATTACATTATCTGAAAAGGCGAGGTTGGCAATAAAAATGGACATGGTAAAGCCTACTCCGGCTAAAATAGCTATTCCGGCAACCTGAATAAAGTTTATATCATCTGGCAATAGTGCCAACTTGAGTTTAACACCCAACCAAGACATCAATGTAATCCCAATCAATTTACCAAGAAATAAAGCTATAGCAATATTTATCATCAAAGAGGTATCAAAATCTACATTGGCACTGAAAACCACTCCTGCATTGGCCAAGGCAAAAACCGGCATAATAAAATAAGCTACCCAACCATGAAGGCGATGTTCCAACCGTTGAAGTGGCGATGTAAATTTGTCTGTCAAATCTTCCAGGTCGTCCAAATGTTCTATTTGTTCTTTGGACAGGACAGGAACCTTCTCGATATTAGATCGGGAAATACCTTCGATTATTTTGGATAGGTTCTCCTTAAAATAATTCATATCGATCTTTTGCCGAATAGGTACGGTAAAGGCCACTAGCACGCCGGCTATTGTAGGATGTATACCCGATTTTAAAAATAACAACCAAATAACAAATCCCAGAATTACAGTCAAATATTTGGAATATATACCTTTAAAACCGAGATAAGAAAGTACTAGTAAGGGAATTAAAGAATATAAAATTAAAAGCCAATCAACCCCACCGCTATAAAAAATAGCAATTACCAGAACAGCGCCCAAATCGTCCACTATGGCAAAAGCAGTTAGGAATATTTTTAAACTTAAGGGAACCCTTTTCCCTAAGAGCTGAAGGATTGCCAATGAAAAGGCAATATCCGTTGCCATGGGAATTCCCCATCCCGGAGCCGTTTGGGGCTGATTGTTTAAAAAAAGAAATAAAGCCAGGGGAAAGAGCATTCCCCCCAATGCCGCAAACAATGGAAAAATAGCTTTACGAAGTTCATTAAGCTCACCTATCAGAAGTTCTCTTTTTATTTCCAATCCGATCAAGAAGAAAAATAAGGCCATGAGGCCATCGTTGATCCAAAGAGAAAGTGGTTTCGTAAGCTGAAAAGCGTCAGAGCTGATACCAATTTTATATTGCCAAAGGGAATTGTAAGACTCACTAAACCCAGAATTAGCCCAAAACAGAGCTATGAGTGTGGCACCAAACAAGAGGATACCACTTAAACTCTCGATTTTTACAAATTTTTGAAACGGGGTTAGAATAATTCTTTTAATCATATAATTTAAAAGTGAGTATACGGAAATGCCATTAATGTAAAAATACAGAAATGCATCGAATTGAGCAGGACAAGTAATTGTTCCTAGTTCTTGTTAATTAATGAAATTTGTGACCTCAACTATTAAAAGTCAATTCCATAATATGCCGATCAGCAGAAAGTATTGAGCAATTTCTCTCCAATTTCGGGCATACATTCAACAAACAACAGCCTAAAGTCTACTTTTAATCCTCTATTCAAACTCAATTTTTGAGACCAACCTTAACATTTTCCCACTTAAGGAAAATAGCCAGTGTAATTGTTCAGTGACCAAATGGGCTTCCTGAAGTTGGCGGTCCAATTTTTCATCTACCTTAAAAGAAAGTTCAATATTTTTCGGCACAAAGGTGGGAAGCTGTTCCTTGGAGAATTGATCGCTATGAAGGTCTAAAGGTGCCTGGTCGTAATTTGATCCCGCCAATGCAAGAAGTACTTGTTCCAGGTTTTTATCAATTTCAGAAATAAAATTTTTAAATTTTAACGAAGCCTCAGTGGTAGGATTGTTCTGGATATAAGTACTAAATGATGCCAAGGACGAAAGAAAGGTATGATTAAGCACTACCAGTTCATATATTTTATCCAGATTTTTTTGTTTGGATACGGGTTCTTGTGCCATTCTTTGAAAGGCCGAACTGAGATTGGAAGTTTCCACGAAAGCCTCTTTACGCGACACCTTATAGGTCGTTGTCACCTTTCCCTTTTGTTCGTAATACCTGGCTATTTGGGCAAGAAACTCCTTATTGGCCTTGACGCTATTTTCTATTTGCTCCCTTATCTCCATAAATCCCCAAGCAGGCAAAATCCACAACATGGCCACAAAGGACAGTCCAGCTCCAATAAGGGTATCCAATACTCGATACTGTATAACAGTTATAATATCTGGACGGATAATGGCATAAACAAATACTACGGTAAGTGTTATGAATGTTGCCCCTGCCCTATAATTTTTCTGGACCATTGAAAACGCAATAACCAAAGACACCACTCCCAAGGCCCCAAATACATAGGGATTCTGTATCAAAAAAACAAAACCAGTTGCAATGGCTCCACCTAAAAGGGTTCCTATAATTCTATCTTTTGTACGGGATTTAGTAAGACCATAACTGGGCCGCATTATTACGATAATAGTCAAGAGTATCCAATATGGGTTTTGAAAATCGAAGAAGTTACCTAGGGCATACCCTATCATTACGGTTACAGACAACCTTAACGAATGTCTAAATATGGTAGACCTGAAACTAAAATTGCTCAGCAATAATTTGGGATCATAATCCTGGGCCACTATAAAACGTTTGGCCGAAGTCTGATCTACCAAATCTACCGAACCCAAATCCGGATTCCCCAAAAGCCACTTGATCTTTTTGAGTTTTTCAAATTGTTTTTCCAGATATTGCAATAGGTTTTGAAGCATGAGGAATCCTTCATAGTCTTCAGTACCCGTCTCCTTCCTAAAATTGGCTATTTCCCGTTCAACCTTTTCAAAACATTGGCCCATTTTGGAATTTTTGGGAAATTTGCTTTGGTCGGTTCCCACTTCGGCGATTATCCTTAATTGATCGGCCATTTCGAATATTAGATTCTGAAAGCTTTCTATAAACTCGGGGTGGTCCCCAAAAAGAGCATCCATTTTGTCATAATTGACCGGATTGGCTATAGCGGTCTCAAGCATATCTATCAATTCAACAAAGATCAACAGTCTCTTGGCCTGATAACTGGATCTTCCCGAGCTCTTCCTTGAGAGAAGTAAAATTTCCCTCAAGGTTTCATGATGCTCAATCAGCTTGCTTTGTATTTCATATAATTGGGATTGTAATTCCAATCGATCCTTCTTCGGGCCTACCAGTTTACCCCGAGTTTCCAAAAATTCGGCCGTGAGCCTATAGGTCTCCCAAAAGAGTTCCTCGGTTTGCGCTTTGGGGTTTATTCGGTACCAAAGTACTGCCAAGAGCAAATACCAGAGTCCACCAGCACCTATTAAAAGTGCATATTCATAAATTTCCAAATCCTTCGATTCATGGGCGAAACTCAATACCAGGGCCAACAAGCCGGAAAAACTAATTAGGGAAGCTCGAAACCCATAGACCGAAATAAAGGCGATAGCAAAAGTTAGAAGTCCCAAAACAGGAATCAATAGCCAAGTTTCGAACTTCAAATACCCTCCAATAAAACTTACCAACATTACCAAGCCCGCAGAAAACAATATTCCATACTTCTTGTGGCGAAAATTGCCACTCACATCACTGGGCGAACTCCAAAAGGCCCCAAAGCATAGCGCTAGTCCAATTTCTATATGTCCCCATCTAATGGAAAGTAAAATTGGTACTGTAACTGCTATGGCAATCAAAATGGCCTTAGAGAAATTGGTACTTTTCAAGAAGTGCAGCAGTTCCCTGAAACTATTGAAAATGATCTGGCTGTATGTTTTCAATACATAATTGTTCAGCCATAAAGATACGATTTGCCATGGCTATGGCAAATATTGGGATATTCTGTTTT
Source organism: Arenibacter sp. F26102 (assembly GCF_023015865.1). Classification (GTDB taxonomy): domain Bacteria; phylum Bacteroidota; class Bacteroidia; order Flavobacteriales; family Flavobacteriaceae; genus Arenibacter. Next base: position 82,209 of record NZ_JALKBC010000003.1, read on the forward strand.
CGGGAAATATTCCCTGGAAAAATAACTGGCACATAAAGGAATCAAATGAACGGACCTATAAATGAAACGTTTGTTGAAACTTTGAAATAAACTATAAAAACGATATTTTTGTTTAACTTTTTCTGAAAAAAAATGAACAACGTTAAAAGTAACTTTAGCATCAAGGACCTTGAAAATCTTTCTGGCATAAAGGCCCATACTATTAGAATATGGGAAAAGCGCTACAATCTTTTTCAACCAAACAGAACGGATACCAACATAAGATGTTACAACATAGAGAACCTACAAAAACTACTGAACGTAACGTTTCTATATAATAACGGTTATAAGATTTCAAAGATATCGGAACTCGGAGAGGAATTAATTCCCAACGTTGTGAGAGATTTGATTTCTGAGCAAAGTTACAACGGACATGTTTTAAATTCCCTAAAAATGTCCATGATGAATTTTGACCAAGCTCTATTCTTCAAAACTTATAACAAGCTATTAAAAGAAAAATCTTTTAGGAATATCTTTTATGAAGATTTTATCCCCTTTTTACATGAATTGGGACTACTCTGGCAGACAGACACCATAACACCCTCCCACGAACATTTTATTTGCGCCTTGATCAAGCAAAAGATTTTGGTGAATACTGAAAAGTTACAATTTAACACCCCTACCAAAACTTCCAAAACCTTTGTGCTGTACCTTCCCGATAATGAAATTCATGAGTTGGGCCTGATGTTTCTTAATTATGAAATCCTGTCTAAAGGCTACCAAACCATTTTTCTTGGGCAGAGTATCCCAATATTTAGTTTAAAGGATTTAAAACCCTTATTTAACAATATTGTATTTGTTTCCTATTTTACCGTTCAACCGGATAAGGACAATATTATGGCATATCTCAGAGATTTTCATGATTTGCTATTAACAGACAATACCTCCGAGCTATGGATACTGGGTAAAATGCTCCAGAAAATAAATCAAAGAGATCTGCCCAAAGCCATTGTTCCATTTTCCCAAATAGATGAATTGGTCCAAAAACTTTAATCTGCTTAATTCCATAGCAAAATAGTAGCACAGTCAAAAATTTGCTACCCCCAATTATTGGTTTTAACACCACTTTTAAGAGATCCGTGCTCTACAGATTTTAATCAAGGGATTTAACCCGAACCAACTATTTTACTTTATACTTTATCCACTCTTAGGGCAAGAACTTTAGGCCTTCAAAGATTATAATAAACCACCATATTCTAAAACCAAGTTAAATTTTGTTTAATATTTAAACAAAAAGGTTAAACATTTTGTATCTTGTACCTTACAAACTATAGTAATGGCTAAAAAGAAAACAATTTCAGAAAACGACATTATTTCATCCTATATGGATTTTGTCCTAGAAAATAACGAAAACCCCAAATCGGTCTACGCTTTTGCTAAAGCGAACAACTTTGAAGAATCAAAATTTTATGAATTTTTTGGTTCTTTTGAGGCCATTGAAAAACACGTTTTCAAAGCCTTTTTCGACAATACTCTTTCTGTTTTGGAAAAAAGCGAAGACTACAAATCTTTCGATGCCCGTAATAAACTATTGAGTTTCTACTTCACTTTTTTTGAAAATTTGACTGCCAATAGAAGTTATGTAGTTTATGCACTAGATCGCCATAAAAATGGCCTCAAGAGTCTAACATTATTATCTGAGCTAAAAAAGAGTTTTACCACGTACATTGAGGGCCTGAATATAGAGACTCTTGACATAAAGCAGGAACAAATAGATAAAATTCAGCAACGCGCGCTACAGGAATCGGCCTGGCTGCAATTGCTCTTGACCATAAAATTCTGGATGGACGACACCTCTGCCTCTTTTGAAAAGACCGACATTTTTATTGAAAAATCGGTCAACACCAGTTTTGATGTTTTAAATATTGCGCCTCTTAAAAGTGTGCTCGACTTTGGAAAATTCATTTTCAAGGAAAGAATGCACACAAACTAAATTCCGTAGATGAAAACAATAGACAATATTCCTGTTTCAAAAATACATCGTGCTTCAAAATTGGTTTCTACGGGCGCTCGCGTTGGGGTTAATTACCTCAAATACTACGGGGATAAACTTACTAAAACGGAAATTGAGGCAAGGTCGCGACTCAACGAAAACAACGCGGAGGATATCTATGACAGCCTTAAACAGCTCAAAGGAAGTGCGCTTAAAGTAGCTCAAATGTTGAGCATGGAAAAAAGTATAATGCCCCAGGCCTATGTAGAAAAATTTTCCTTGGCCCAGTTTTCCGTACCACCCTTGTCCCCTCCTTTGGTACTTAAAACCTTTAAAAATTATTTTGGCAAATTGCCGAGTGAATTATTTGATTTCTTCAACACAACTTCAGTAAACGCCGCCAGTATAGGACAAGTCCATGAGGCAGTAAAAGATGGGAAAAAACTTGCTGTGAAAATCCAATATCCTGGAGTTGCCGAGAGTATAGCCTCCGATTTAGCCTTGGTTAAACCCATCGCTATTAAAATGTTCAATATAAAAGGAAAAGACTCGGACAAGTATTTTAAAGAAGTTGAAGGAAAACTCGTTGAGGAAACAAATTATGTGTTGGAAATGAAACAGAGCAAGGAAATTGCTAAGGCCTGCTCATTTATTCCCAACCTTTTGTTTCCTCAATATTATGAAGAATTATCCTCTGATCGCATTATTACCATGGACTATATGAAAGGCGAACACCTTTCGGAGTTTGCGGCCTACAATTCCGATCAAGCAAAAGCCAACAAATTAGGTCAAGCACTATGGGATTTTTATATGTTTCAGATACATAAACTCAGAAAAGTACATGCCGACCCACATCCAGGTAATTTCCTGGTGTCCGAAGAAGGTCAATTAATTGCCTTGGATTTTGGCTGTATGAAAATTATCCCCAATGAATTCTATATCCCCTATTTTGAACTTGCAATACTGGAAAATATTAGTAATCACAAATTTTTTGTTTCCAAATTATACGAATTGGAAATTTTGCGTGAAGACGATTCCAAGGAAGAAACGGAATTCTTCACTGATATGTTCCATGAGCTGTTGAGTCTTTTCACCCAACCGTTTCATGTAGAAACCTTTGACTTTTCGGATGGTGAATTCTTTGGAAAAATCACCGAATTGGGGCAACGTTATTCCAAGAGTACGGAATTGCGAAAAATGAATGGAAATAGAGGTTCCAAACATTTTATTTATATCAACAGGACCTTTTTTGGCTTATATAATCTCATGTTCGATTTAAAGGCCAACAATATTAAGATCAATAATTTTATTGGCTTGTAATGTAGTATTACCATTGAATGATTTATCCAATTAAAGCAACAGATGAAAATTCTCGTAACAGGATCCACCGGTTATATCGGAAAACGATTGATTCCCATTTTGATCAATGAAGGGCATCAGGTGGTCTGTGCCGTAAGGGATAAATTAAGAGCCGACAAAAATTATCTTAAGGATGAACACATCACCATAGTTGAGGCAGATTTTTTAAAACCGGAAACACTCAAAAATATCCCTAAAGATATTGATGTGGCCTATTACTTAATCCACTCCATGTCTAACTCTTCCAACAATTTTGAACGCCTGGAGGCCGCTTGTGCGGCTAATTTCAAATCATATTTTTCATCTTCCCAACTAGAACAGGTCATTTATTTAAGTGGCATTACCAACGATGATCAACTATCCAAACACTTACGATCAAGAAAAAATGTTGAGGACATTTTGGCTTCGGATTCATACGGGCTTACCGTCTTAAAGGCCGGTATTATTGTGGGATCAGGAAGTTCATCCTTTGAGATAATTAGAGACTTAGTAGAAAAATTACCTGTTATGATAGCTCCCAAATGGCTTAATACCAAAACACAACCATTGGCGGTAAGGGATGTATTAGCGTTTCTATCAAGGGCAAAAGGAAAAAAAGAGCTTTTCAACACTTCCTATGATATTTTCGGACCCGAAATATTGACCTACAAACAAATGCTCTTGGAGTTTGCTGAGATAAGGGGGCTAAAGCGCTATATCCTAACAGTTCCGGTAATGACACCAAAACTTTCTTCCTATTGGCTGTATTTTGTTACCTCAACCTCCTACAAATTGGCAACAGCACTCGTAGATAGTATGGGAGTCCAAATTGTTGGGAAACCCAGCAATATAAATCAACTTCTGAAGGTGGATCCCATTACCTACAAAGAAGCTGTGGAACTGGCTTTTGAAAAAATTGAACAAAACAGTATTGTATCCAGTTGGAAAGATTCCATGGTAAGCAGTGGCCGCTTAAAGAATAGCCTTCACAAATATATTAATGTTCCCCAATACGGCTGTTTTAAAGACTACAAAGAACGTGAAGTCAAAAATGAGGAGGACACCATTAATAAAATCTGGTCTATAGGCGGAACAACAGGTTGGTACTATGGAAACTTTCTCTGGAAAATAAGGGGTTATCTGGACCAATTTGCAGGCGGTATTGGATTACGTCGTGGTAGAACCCATATTTCCGAATTGGATGCAGGGGACGCCTTAGATTTTTGGCGTGTGATTTTCAGCGATAAAAAAGAAAAAAAACTTTTGTTATATGCTGAAATGAAGCTACCGGGAGAGGCTTGGCTGGAATTCAAAATTGAAGAAGGTCTTTTAAAACAAACAGCAACCTTTAGGCCACGTGGACTTGCTGGCCGTTTGTATTGGTATAGCGTATATCCGTTCCACGGTTTAATTTTCAGTGGGTTGATTAATAAACTTGTTGCCAATTAAAACCTTTTTATATAGTTATATCCTATACCGCCATAAATAAATAGAATCCATTTTTGTTTAACTAATTTTAAAAACTATTAAACATTTTGTAGCTTTGATAACAGAATTCAAGATGATTTTAGAAACTTCACATAAAAACAAAGATATTTCCTTGCTTATCAATGATGTTGTAGGGAGGCCTTTCAGTTTTATAAAAACCATAAAAATGAAAGGGAGCATTTCTAAAAGAATGATCATCGAGGATTCGAGCCCAAATTTGAAAGCCTATTTAAACCGGGCCTTTGATCCTACCTTGGCCAATATAGAATTACGCCCCTTGGGAATACTTATAAGAATTATAAAAGGCCTGAGCAATTTTACCTGGGTAATTCCATATTATCAATTGGATATTTACAAAAGCAACAGCAACCATATATATTCCCAAGGACGTTTTATTCGGTTTAGACTAGACAAGAACTTTAAAGAAAATAAACATTTCTTTGACAAACTTTTTATTTTAAAAGAGAAGTATAAGGCCAAATATGGTTTTCTAAAATTCAAATGATCAAAAGCTAAAGGGATATAGACCGAATTATTGAAATGGCCTGGGAAGATAGAACGCCTTTTGAAGCTATTGAATATCAGTTATCGATTTCTGAACCGGAAGTAATAAAACTGATTCGCCGGGAAATAAATCCAAGTAGTTTTAAAATGTGGCGTTCACGGGTTAAAGGTCGGGCTACCAAACACCAACAATTAAGAACGTTTGGCCATGGGCGCTTTAAATGTTCAAGACAAAAATAAATTACAAACAACTCAATTTCAAAACGATAACGTTGCTTTGCCTTATGGATAAGTTCATGAGTACAGCACTTAAAAAAGATAACATGAATAGAGAATCATTGACCTTAAACAATAGAAATAGCCAAAAATTAAATGGATTTACCCATACGGATATTGGTGACGATCATTTGTATACCGGTTTGGAAACACCAATGAAATTGGACGCCTTTAAACTAAATGACAGAGAGAAAAAACAACGTATTGCCTTGTTGTTTGAGGAAATTATGGATGTTATGGGTTTAGACTTAACAGATGATTCCTTAAAAGGAACACCGGAACGTGTAGCCAAGATGTATATTGATGAGATTTTCTCTGGATTAAATCCTGAAAACAAACCAAAAATTGCATTGTTCGACAATAAGTATCAATACAACCAGATGTTGGTGGAGAAGAACATTACCTTCTATTCCAACTGTGAACATCATTTTGTTCCCATCATCGGAAAAGCGCATGTAGCTTATATCTCTTCTGGAAAAGTAATAGGATTGTCCAAATTGAACAGAATTGTACAATATTATGCAAAGCGTCCACAGGTACAAGAACGCCTTACCAATCAAATCGCAGAGGATTTGAAAAGTATTTTAGGTACGGACAATGTTGCGGTCATAATTGATGCCAAACATTTATGTGTTTCCTCAAGGGGCATTAAAGATGAAACGTCCGCAACCGTAACCTCCTATTATGGAGGGAAATTTAATACCTCATCAAAAATAGCAGAATTACAAAATTATCTCAAAAATTAATATTATGGATATCATTAACGAAGCATTAGAATTTGAACAAAGAAAACTAAAATCGCTTTCAACTAGCGACAGGATTGAAATTTCACGAAAAGCAAAAGCTTTAATATTGGGCTTGAACGAAATTTACAAGAGCCAAAAGGATGAAAAGATCATGGATATCATGAAGCGCTTAACAGCAATAAAACGAAAAGTAGAAAAAAGATTAAAGGGCAGGCAGTTGATCAGCAACCTATAGACATACATAAAATGAAAACAATAGTTATAATTGGAGGCAGCAAAGGCATAGGAAATGCTATTGTTGAAACTTTGGTTGATTCCCATAAAGTAATCAACATTAGTAGGTCTGTCCCAGAACAAACCCACTCCAATTTAACACATTTTAATTGTGACATACTAAGTGACGAGTTACCTGAAATTTCAGCGATGGATGCCTTGGTATATTGTCCAGGAAGCATCAATTTAAAACCCATTGCAAGATTAAGCTTGGAGGACTTTAGGGATGATTTTGAAATAAATGTTGTTGGAGCCGTAAAGGCTATTCAAAAGTATCTGAACGTTTTAAAAAAAAGCGAACGACCCTCGGTTTTACTCTTTAGCACCGTAGCTTCCAAATTAGGTATGCCTTACCACGCAAGTATTGCCACCGCCAAATCCGGTGTAGAAGGATTGGTAAAATCCTTGGGTGCGGAATTGGCACCAACTTTACGCATAAATGCCATTGCACCCACGGTTACAGATACGCAATTGGCTTCCAAGCTTCTGCGTAACGATAAGATGATAGAAAACATAAAAGATCGGCATCCGCTAAAGAAATTCCTCAACCCCAAGGAAGTGGCAGATATGGCGGAATTTTTATTATCGGACAAAGCCTCCTCTATCTCGGGTCAAATTTTTGAAATGGACTGCGGAATAGTAACATTTAAAATTTAATGTATGAACCCGTTCAAAATATTTGCGGCAACTCTATTCTCGGGTTCAAAACCTGAAGAAAAGGTAGATTTGCAAACCATATATGACATTAGTATTAATAGCATAAGCCAAAAACCCATAAACCTTAAGGACTTTGAAGGAAAGCATATTTTATTTGTAAATGTGGCTTCAAAATGCGGCTTTACTCCCCAATATACGGAACTACAGAAGCTTCATGAAGCCTATAAAAATAAATTGGTGGTCATTGGATTACCATGCAATCAATTTGGAGGCCAAGAACCGGGAAAGGCCAAAGACATTGAAACATTTTGTGAAATAAATTATGGGGTGAAATTCCTAATAACCGAAAAGATTGATGTAAAAGGCAAAAACCAACATTCCTTGTATAGATGGCTTACAAACAAAGCTATAAACGGAGTTAAAACTTCCACTGTAAAATGGAATTTTCAAAAATATCTTGTGGACGACAAAGGAAAATTGGTAGATTATTTCTTCTCAAACACAAATCCCATGAGTTCCAAAATCACAAAACACCTAAAATAATAGTCATGTTCGGAATATTTAAAAAGAAATCCAAAGAAGAAAAACTTCAAGAAAAGTACAACGCGTTAATGAAGGAGTGGCACACACTTTCCAGTATCAACAGATTGGAAAGCGACAAAAAATATGTGGAAGCACAGGAAGTTTTGGAAGAACTGATGGCCCTACAAAAGAATTAAGCAAAACAATTATATTCCTCGTGTCGCTTTAGTTCCAAAATAAAAATCAAACAGAATCCTTAAAGTGAAAATATTCAGTATTGCTAGATTAACTACTTTGTAAAAATATGATGCTGAGTGGCTGTAAAATAATCACGGAAAATTTGGTTTAACTTGTGGTCCTTTGTACTCGCCTTCACACCCAAACTTGGGTAGATTTCTATCATAGTCCTAGAAATACTTTTCACGGACTGAACGGCCTCATTATGTATTTCCTCCATATAATCCGGCTCAAAAGCCCTGTTTTCCTCGATTCTTTTCTCAATCTCACTGGCGTATAGAAATATCTTACGAACGGACTCTAGTATTGTAATTCCCAAAGCGCCCAACCTCTCTTTCACTATAACAGCACCAGCCTCTTCCAATAGTTGTTCGGCTATACCAATATAATTTATCCATAGCGTTAAATCTGCAAAAAGGGCAAATGGGATTTTAAAAATAGGGTGAGGCAGATAGCAATCATTATAACTGAAACTACTGCTCTTATGCGCCAAATAATCTTTGACAGCAAAAGAATGGGTGGCGGTAGCTTTAAGGCCCATAGTATTCCAGTCTTCTATTACCTGCACGGCACTTTTCGGAATTACAAATGACCGAACCCTTGGTGACCCGTCATCATTTCTTAATTGGACCCCATTCTCCAAAATTTCCGCATTTAGGGTAAAATGTGTAAGATAAGGGGCTCCGGTGGCATAGTGCCATTTACCCGATATGTTATAGTGATCATCACATATCAAGGCAGTTCCAGACACACCTCCGCTTCCGCCAAAGCAAACAGGAACCTTGGAATTAAGAAAAATATCACGGGCTTTACACTCTTCTAAGTTTCCAACAAAATAGTTGGCTCCACTGCAAAGTGTAACCGTCCAACCAAGGCTTGCATCGATCCGAGCCAATGCCTTCAATTTATGAAGTCCGTCTGTTAGGGACAGCTCCAATCCACCATAAGTTTTAGGGACCCATATACTCCAAAGGTTTTCCTCCTCTATCCAATCCAAAACTTCCTTAGGAAAAATTTCTACTCCTGAACAAAGTTCCCTAAGCTCTTGCAGTTTGTCTACCTGTATCATGTGTAATTATTTTTCTCCATTTAAAATATCCAGAAGTCCCCACAACAAATAAGAAAATGGTAAGTCCGGCGTATATGTAAAGTTCTTTATAGAAGAGAAGTGGGATAGCGATAATATTGCTAATATTAAGATAGATCCAATTTTCCATCTTTCTCTTGGCCATGAGCCACATTCCGGCCCATGCAAAAGCACTTACCGCAGCATCCCAGATGGGAACATCTGTATTGGTGTAAAATACCAGCCAAAAACACATAAGTGCGAAACAAATCAGTACGATGCCAATTGCGGTTATACGTTCCGACGTGTTGGCATAAGAAATTGGAGTTTCTTCTTTTTGTATACCGAATTTCCAATAGAACCAGCCATAGATACTCATAACCAGATAATAAAGGTGGAGTATAATATCAGCATACAGTTTTGACTGATAAAGCACCCAGATACCGATTAGAATTGATGCAATGCCAAATAAATAATTGTGAATATTGTTATTTCGTGCCAAAAGCACCTGAGTAACGCCAAAAGCAGTTCCCACGGATTGCAACACGGTAATATGTGTGAAAAAATTGTCCATCGATTCCCAAACTTAAATTAATGAAATGGAAAGATGACGAAAGTACGGATGTGCTAATATGCTACATCAAGCTTAAAATCCCTACGCCGGCATTATCCGGATCAGGTTCAGAGCAAAAACTCCTGGGTATCATCTCAGCCTGCAATTTATGGCAAGCACCCCATTTCGAAAACAAAGCTAAAACTAAATAATGATTTGGTATTCATTTTTGTACAATTATTAAAAAAAGAATGCCATTTTAGGCTAATCAACCTTTAAAAAACAGCTTTGGAAGTTGCTATGTGCAGGTAATAGCAAAGTAAAGATTCTTTGGTTTTAATCTTTTTTCACCAAAGTATTCAATACCAAGGCAGAGATAATCATAAATAGCCCAATGAAGCTAAAAATAGAGTAGGCTTCATTGAACCAAAAAACGCCAATGGAAATAGTAAAAATTACCTCAATATATTTTAAGGGAGCTACAAGATTTGTTTTTGCAATTTGAAATGCCTTGGTCATATATATTTGCCCCATAAAACCAAAAATTCCCAAGATAATTAAAAATGCCCATTCGTAACCAATTGGCTGTACCCAAACGGCAATAGCCAAAAGTCCACCAATTACAGTCCCTACGAACATAAAATAATTTACTACAACCGCAGGATGGTCAGACACCCCTATTTTTCTAATAACCACATATACCATTCCACTAAAAACGGAGGCTGTTAAGATGAGGGCCAGGCCAACGGTATTAATATTACCATCAAATCCCTTTAAAACCAATACCCCAGCAAATGCCGTTAGAAAGAAAAGCCATTGAATTTTTTTCAACTTCTCCCTTAAAAAGAAAACCGCAAAAACCGCTGCAAAAATAGGAGCAATATACCTTAATGAAACTGCCGTACCAACATTCAAGTATTTTAAGGAAAAAAAGAACAGGCTCATAGCCGTTAAGCCCAAGATAGCCCTCAACAACATAAGTCTTCTCTTAATACCAAATATTGGGATCCCTTTGAGCAAAATATAGGCAGTTGCCAGTACCAAGGAACCAAAACATCTAAAAAATACAATTTGAAAAGTTGGGATTCGGTCTAGATATTTTACGGAAACATTCATCAAAGCAAATGAAAAGGTGCTGATAGTCATAAAAAGCAGAGCTTTTTTAAAATCCAATCCGGAAGATTTACTCCATTTAATATCTAACAAAATAGTGCTGTTGTTTCTCCAACGGTAATATCCATCGACCTAAAGCTGCTAAGGTATGAATACCTCGCCTTTACTTACGCTTATAACCATATAAATTCTATTATTAAGTACTTTTTAGTGTTCCACCATGTTCAAAGTATTTCATCTTCCACAAGGTGGCAAATTATCCTCACTGCGTTCGGTGAACCTGATTTTAGAGTCGGTGCTCAAGAAAATTGAACACAAGCTAACGCATGTCGCCTTTTTTGTTTCCACTCATTAAGTACCAAGTGAGGTTGACAAGAAATAAATTGGATCAATAAAAATTCGCAATATGTATGAGACGTTCAATATTTAACAATTGAATTTTACGACCATCCGTAGCAATAAGTTTATCATGTTTAAAATCATGAAGTACACGTGCCAAGGTTTCAACTACTGTCCCAGCCATATTGGCCAAATCTGATCGAGAAAGTTTAATATACGTAATTGCAATAGCATCAACCTTATATTTATCATGTAAAATCAATAAATTAAGAGCCACTCGTTCCCTTACTGTGCGTTGAGATAATACCGCTATAAGATTTGCCAAAACACTAAATTCGTGGCTTAGACTTTTCAATAGCAAACGAGAAAATGATGAAGAATTGTTGAGTATCCTATTAAAATCATTAATAGTTATAAATGAGATTATTGCATTCTCTATGGCGACTGCTGTATCTCCGTAAGTATTTTCACTTAAAACCGATGAATAGCCAAAAAATTCACCTTCATTGTAGATATAAATAATTTGTTCTCGCCCATCATTGTCTATTTTGTATTTTTTTACTTTACCGCTTTGCAAATAAAAAATACCCGATGGTAAGGTGCCTTCCGTAAATATAGGTTGGTTTTTGCGATACTTTTTATCGATCATTAATTCCTCAAGCAAATCTTTATCAGCTGGAGGTAATTCCTTTAAAATATACTGGCTATTGAATATAAATTTTGTAATCATATTTGAGCCCTAAAGTTACGTCTTATTTATTTTTTAATTTAAAACTTGATTTAAATCAAACTTTTCCAAGACTCCCATCAAGCACATTTATTATTAGACATGGTAATTTTACATCCATTGTTTACAATTATTTGTTAATGAACAAAATAACGATGAAATCTCTTATTGAATTCCATTTCATCTAAAAAATTAAAACTATTTCGCTTGACAAAATTAATTACTTACGCAACAATGAGCTGTCCTATCTGCGGTTCTAAATACAAAGAAAAAATGCCCCAGATCGGCAAGCATATTAATAGTAGGTGTGTGTTTTGTCATACTCTTTTTGGGATAAGGGATACAAATGACTGTTGTGTTTATTGTACATATAGTGATGAAATATGTCCAAAAGCACAAATGAAAACAAAGAAGAACAAATAAAAATTCCAGTAAATGTTTACGCATAAATACTGGTTTGCAATTTTAACAACTAAATAGCTACTGTTGCCTTATTAGCTAATCAAGTCTGTACACTATGATTTTTAAAAATCTACAATTAAATATTGACATTGAAGACCATCTTTTTAATTCACTCTATCCCATGCGTATCAAAAAGCTTTCTGAGCGCCATTGGACTCCTGTAGAAGTAGCTAAATTGGCGGCCGATTATTTAGTGGATAAACCAAAATGCAAAGTTTTGGATATTGGATCGGGAGCAGGGAAGTTTTGTTTAATAGGAGCAGCTTCAACAAAGGGCCGATTTTATGGTGTTGAACAACGAAAGGAACTTGTCACCTTATGTCAAAGCATAGCAAAAACACATCATATAAATAATGTAGAATTTTTTCACTCCAATATTACAGAAATTTCCTTTTCTGATTATGATGCGTTCTATTTTTATAACCCTTTTTATGAAAACATTGATAACTCCCTGTTAATAGACAACAAAATCGTTTTAGACGAAAAATTATATTTTACCTATTCAGAATATGTAGAAAATCAATTAAAAAAAACGCCTGTTGGAACTCGTATTGTTACGTATTGGAGTATGTGGGTAGAGATTCCAGAGGGTTTTGATTTAGAATTTACGGCCTACAATGGGAAGCTGAACTTTTGGGAAAAGAAATTTTGACAGCTATGAATAAAGATTTAGATCACATTCAAAAAACTAAGGAAGACCTTTTGATACAAGGTGTCGAAAAGCTTAAAATCATTGGTTTTACCAATGTTACCGTACATAATATTTTGACCGAGGAAATTTATATTCTCTACTTCTCAACTTATTTAAAAAAAATTTCAGATCCGAAAAACGATAATGAGATTATTGCTATAAAAGAACTGAAATCATTTATTACCAAACGACGTGAGAATTAAAAAAGGAGGAAGCCTTCATCAGGAACTTTTTAAACGAAGGGTCCAAAATATATCCCAAAAACTTACGGAATTATATTTCACCCCAACCTGAACCGCTAAAAAACGGTTCAGAGTTAGTTTACCGGCAAGTCAGGCCCGAGGTGGACCTTACTAGCAATTGTTAGGTAAATGAGACATTGTTTACACTATTTATTGAATTAACAGGCTATTGTTTTAATACTTAGTTGCCTATTAAGCAATAGTATCTAATTCCGATCAGTCTACCTTCGTATAAAATGTAATTCTATCAATAGGTGTATCTATCTCAATAGTTCTATTCCCTTTAACTATTATGCCGTCGTCTCCTTTCCATCTGCCCTTAGGTAATATCACCTTACGTTTACGAGCAACTTTTTCTACGACAGGTGCTACCAAGATTTTGTTCCCAAGGATAAATTGATCCCTTACACCTTCATATCCGCCATCAGGAAAAGCCAAGGCCATTGGCTTCACAATAGGCTCTCCGGTTTTTGAAGCCGTTTTGGCTAGTTTTAGTATTTCATCTCCCATTTTCATATGCAGTAAGGCTGCTTCATAACAGAGGCCAGCGTTTTCATTTGATAATACTCTCCAAGGGGCAACGGAGAACTGCATCATGGGCATAAAAGCATGTAGTTGTGCGGATCTGACCACCAATTCTTGATCAATTTTAGCAGAATTCAGAAAAGACAGATGCTCACCGCCGCCAATCATGTCAGGACAGGTATAAGCATACCCCATTAAGCTCTGCGACATCAGGTCAGGAATAAGCTTTTGTAAATCTGTCCAGTCATGTCCCTTATCCCTTAGCTGTTGAGCTAATGGTAGTCCCGCCATTTTCCATGATGCACGGTACTCGTTTAACGGATAATCCAATCCTATTTCCTCAAAAAACTGAGTATGTTCGTTTGGTGTAGCCTGTTGGTATGATACAATTCCATTAGTATAAAAATTAGCATCACCGGCATCAAATTTAAACCCATCCACTCCATACTCCTTCACTAAATAATCCAATTTGCCCTTAAACCATTCCTTTGACTTTGAATTACTTAAATTCAGACATGCGCTTGCTCCATTCCACCAACGGATAATAGCTGGTTTATTTTCACTATTAGCCCATAATATATCTTGTTTCTCTTCAGAGTCAAGAAGAAGCATTCCGTTTTTTGTAAGATTCCGACAAACCTCAGAATCAGCACTAACAAAAGGACAAACCCACAACATGACTTTAAATCCCCAATTATGTAATTTTTGAGTCTTACGGTTACTCTTAAGTTTACTTTGATTTAATATTTACACAAAGATTTCATTTAACCTTTGTTTTATTAGTCTCATAAAAAATATACTTTTTGAATTGAGAGCGGTTCAATCGGAACATAACTTATCAAGGTACTTTACGGCATATTTTTTATACCTTGACCGTAATCGTCCTTTCCCAAGACTTGATCTGTTGGATAGCCAAATATAGTCCTTTGCCCCCCCTTTCATGTGGGTGCATCCTCTCCATTTGTCGGTTATGACATAAGAATCACTACAATTATTGCTGGGCATTGACCTTAAAAATTTGAATTTCCAAATCGTTTTTAGCAAATACCACAATTTTGCTTTCATGCATTAATGGCAAAGTTATTATATCCCTTACCTCTCCATGTACGTTAAGTCCACTTGTTTTATTATCGACTGCTCGGAATTCACCACTTCCATTTCCTAAAAGTAGTAGCCCATTGTTGGCGTCACTTCTCCCAAACTTCACACGATTCCCAAAAAAATTACCAGCCAAAATTAGATCAGGATAACCGTCCGCATTGAAATCCCCAGTTTCAACGGCATATATTGGTGAAAATTGGGCCTCGGACGGTAAGGCCTTCAATACAAATTGACTATTTCCCAAATTTTCAACATAGCTTGAAGCAAAGTTCACCGCCTTAAATTTTGTAACACCTTTCAAATCATCTTCTGAAAAAATATCAGTTATTTGCTCATTGGCATATTCCGAATATTTTATATATCTACTCTTTAGAATACTCAACTGCCCCAAAAGGTCATCTTTTGAAAATACCGGATAACTATGCCCATTTATATAAGAACAGAGTATAGGGTCTATTGAGCCGTTATTGTCGAAGTCTTTAGCGTACATTTCAACCGGCTCCCTGACAGATGCTTTCAATTGCGAATTAAATCCAAGATTTCCGAGTATATAATCCATATCACCATCCCCATCAAAGTCGCCTTCACGGATAGTGTTCCACCAACCTTCCGTTTCGGATAGTCCGGAAAGACTTGTCAGCTCAGAAAGCTTACCATCTAAATTTTTAAAGGCTAGAATTTTCATGAATTCCCCAACAATTAGTAAATCAGGGTTGCCATCGCCATTAAAATCACTCCAAAGTGCACCCTTGACCATTCCTGGATTAATTAATTTTGTATTTACCTCACTCGTGATATCTACAAATTTTCCATATCCATTGTTCTCTAACAAATAACTTCTTTCTGCAAAAGGATATCTTCCCGGTACGGCACCTCCCCCCACAAAAAGATCCACATCCCCATCATTATCATAGTCCATCGCTGCAACACAGGAGCTGCT
The DNA here is from genome assembly GCF_023015865.1 of Arenibacter sp. F26102. Classification (GTDB taxonomy): domain Bacteria; phylum Bacteroidota; class Bacteroidia; order Flavobacteriales; family Flavobacteriaceae; genus Arenibacter. The sequence continues at coordinate 97,981 of NZ_JALKBC010000003.1, forward strand.
TGTTAACATTTCAGGAAGTGACCCCTTGTTTTGTCTGAAATTTCCGTCGCCATCATTGAAGTATAATCTATCCTGCAGTTCTGGTGAATTTATATCATACTCATTGCCCCCACTTACCGCATAAAGATCCAAATCTCCATCCAAATCTGCATCAAAAAACAAGGCCTCCAAATCCTCCGAGTTTTTATCGTCAAGAAAGACATTTTTGCTTTCCAATCTGAATTCTCCTGATTTCTGTTGCAAAAAAAGCTTTCCTGAACTTCCCTTGGCCCCTCCAATATAAAAATCTTCCAAGCCATCGTTATTAACATCGCCCTTTGCCATTCTAGGTCCTTGGGTCGAAAGCTTGTGAGGAAGCAGCTTTTCCCTATTGAAGTCTACATAATTGTTCTCCCTATGTCTGAAGGTCGCCATACTGTCTTTTGAAATATCAGAAAAATAGGTGTCGTTTGTATCCACATAGTTAATTAATACCTCCTTATGGCTATCCTCTTGCTTTAAGGTCAGCGTCTTATTTACTTCTAAATTATAAAGTTTTTGCGTTTGACCATCGGGCCATAACACGGCAAGTTCATCTACGGCTGTGCTTTTTCCCAATCCAAATACCATACTTAGGTCTACGGAAGATTGATAACCTCTGGTGGGAATCATTTCTTGAACCATAATTTCATCACCTATTCTCAACTTTATCTTCGCTCCTATGCCAAAAGTATTTTTTCCATTTCCGTTTAGCCGTACCTTTAAATAATTGTTTTCATCAAAAAGTTCTGTATTATTTCGATAGATAAAGGCAGCTTCATCTATATTGTTGACCACCAAATCCAGATCCCCATCATTGTCAAAATCAGCATAAGCCGCACCATTGGATAGTGATTTTTGGTCTAGGCCCCAAGATTCATTTACTTTGCTAAATGTCAAATCACCATTGTTGTGGTAGGTATAGTTTTCTTCAATAGTTGAAGGTATTTCTCCTAAGAGGTCCAAGATGGCTGTTTTTTTTCCCGTTTTGTTTTCATTCAGCTTTTCCTGAACTGCATAGTTCATGAAATCCATATTCGTATAATCCCGCTTGTAACCGTTAGTTATAAAAAGATCTTTGTTGCCGTCCAGATCGAAGTCTGCAAACAATGGCGCCCAACTCCAGTCAGTATTTGAAATACCTGAAAACTGCCCAATTTCAGAAAACGATTGTCCTTGATTGTTCAATTGTAACATATTCCGCATAGATTGATTATAGAATCCAGAAGTTACCAACAGGTTATATTTATCATAATTATCGGGACCAAAAACCATTTTTTGTCGGTAGTTTCCTTCTGGCAACATATCCAATGTCATAATGTCCATAAATCCATCATTGTTGATGTCGGCAATGTCAGACCCCATAGAGAACATAGAGGTATGCCCTACATATTCTTCCAAACTTTCCTTAAATGTTCCATTTTGACTATTTATATATAAATAATCTTGCTCATTGTAATCATTTGATATATACAGGTCTAACCACCCGTCGTTATTAAGATCTGAAACGGACACCCCAAGGCCAAACCCCAAAACATTAGAAATAAGTCCTGACCGATCAGATACATCAGTAAATTTCCCATTGTCATTTCTGAACATTTTATCGGAAAAGGCTTTATTATATTTTTTCTTTAGAGAAGCCGTAATTTGGCTAAAACCGGCATATTCCTGTGTAGAATGATTAAGTACATACAAATCAAGATCACCATCCCTATCATAATCGAAAAATGCGGCTTGAGTGGAGTATCCTGAATCGTTAATACCATACTCTTCCGCTTTTTCCGTAAACGTTAAATCTCCATTATTGATAAAGAGTAAATTTCTTCTCTTTTTAGGGTCTTTTGCAGCTGAACGGCAGACATAGATATCAAGAAACCCATCGCCGTTGACATCTGCCATGGTTGTACCTGTATTCCACAAGCCTTCTGCAAATACCCCTGCCTCCTTGGCAATTTCCTTAAATTTAAAATCACCCTGATTTATATATAAATGGCTACCCACCATGTTTCCCGTAAAGTAGATATCCGGAAGGGAGTCATTGTTAAAATCCCCGACAGAGACGCCACCTCCATTGTACATATAGCCGTAATCAAATACATTGAACCGTTCAGTTTCCTTTACCAAGTTTTGAAAATTAACTCCTGTTCTATCGGATTGGAGCAAACTAAACCTTTTACTCCTATCATCAACATTGCATGAAATATGCAAAATAAAAATCAAAAATATTGGAATCATTTTAATACGGCCTATCATATATTCCTTGTTTTTTTTTACTATTCCTTTCAAAATGATTCACACTGCTACTAACTCCATTGCAGTCCTATTTCGCACTTTAAAACTTATCTTTAATACAATAACTTTCGCCCAGTTGCACATAGGTAATGTTCAATTTTAATGTATTATACTCCATTATGTTATACCGAAAAATCTACCAATATGTATTTCTAGATTATCCAAATTCAAATATTGAATCGTATTACAATTAAACTTTATTATATACCAATTCCGTGATTTCCACGGAGGAACTATCAAGCTAGGCATATGCAATAATCGTGCAGCTTACTTTCCGATTTAATTCCCGTATGGTCATCTGTAACGCATGCGGCAGTCATGTGTTAAGGACCAACAGCGCATCTGGCCAATACCATGCCACATTCCACCTAGTATCTTTCCCTTACGGGTTGGCCAATTCCAAAAAGGAGTACTTTATATTGAACAAAATAACCGGAAGTAGCTAAATAACTTAGCACCTCCGGTCTTTTGTTAGAATTCAATAAAATATTAAGGTCCCACAGCTGTTGATGATGACCCCACACCGATCGAATAATCAAGAGCAAAATCACTCTGAATCTATTATCAGCAACAGTTTCACTCATTAATAATTTAACCAGCTTTGGCAACAGCGCCTAATTACCTAATAATATCTCTCTGGTTTATAAGCCCTTCTCCGATATTAAAACCGTAATGATCCTAAATATTTTAGGTTATTGATATTATTACTTTTTATCCCACCATACCTTGGTACTATTTTTATCACCTCCTTGCATTTCTGGCAATGCTAGAGCACCTGACAAACCTTCGGGATTGGTATCCGCTTCCAAACCTGGATATTTTATCCTTCTCATAATTTCATCGGTTCCCACGTCTGGATTGTCCGAAAAAAGACGATCGTACATTTTAGGATACCCTGTCCTTCTAAGATCAACCCATGCTTCCCAGCCGTTAGGATATAGGGATATCCACTTTTGAGTCATAATTTGCTCCAACTGAGTTTCAGGATCTGAAGAAAATGCTACAGGAATATCGGTAAGTGCCAAAGTACCTGCCTCATAGGGGACAGGAGTATTGGAACTATTAATATACGCACTAATAAATGTCTCATCTACATCGGATTTGGCAGTAAGAGAAGCACGGATGCCATTTTCATACATCTGTTCAGATGTACCGCCCATATTCCAACCTTGAAGAGCCCCTTCAGCTCTTAAAAAATAGACCTCTGCAGCAGTCATTACTTCATAATCACCGTTGGTACCACCAACTTCGAGAGGTAAATAAGGTAAGGACATATTGGAATAGTCATCATTTGGAGGGGAGCTCAAGGCAGATTGACTCTGACCATTTAATAAACCTTCAAATGCAAGCCCATCCCCATCTGAATCTCCTAAAACAGCCTCTGAAAAATATGTAGGTATCCGTGGATCTTCATACCCTTTTAATACGCTTTCCATCGCAGCACTCATCCTAAATTCGCCCCATGGCGTAATTTTTGGGTATGGTGATCTATTTGTATCACTGAAGGAAACAAATGCATCTTCCGAACTATCTGTAAATACACCATCTGCAATGGCTTTTTCAGCTTCCAACTTGGCTTTCGCCGAATCCGCATAGTGGATATGTATTGCCAAACGCAAACGTAGACTATTGGCGAATTTCAACCATTTATCTGCGCTACCCCCAAACATTCTATCACTGGATGAAAACATTTCAGCCCCTGGGTTGGCCTTCAAAACGGATACTGCTTCATCAAGTTGTACAAAAAAATCGGTATACATAGACTCTTGGGTATCATAGGCTACTGCAGATTCACCGTTGCCAAACTGCGAATACATAATAGGCCCGTAATGATCGGTCATTCTTGAGTAAGAAAGAACTTTCAAGATTTTTGCCATTGCATTTCCTACACTGTTCCCATTTTCAAGACTGATATCCTCTACAGCTTTTACATGTGCCGCACAATCAGAATAAAAAGACGACCATGCCGCAGCCGACCAAAAGTCTGCAAAATCATTTCTGTCCGCTTCTGCATCAGGTGTAGTCATGGCAAAATACTGAACATATAAATCTGCATTCCAATTCTGAGCATATTGGAAATAGTATGCAGATTGAAACATGCTCCCGTATTGCGCTTGCGCAAAGACTTGTCCTAGCAATAGGACATCATCAGCTATAGCATCAGTTGTAAGTTCTTTTTCGTTTGTATTGATTTCTGTGAAGTCTTCCGTGCAACTGTTGAGGACAAGAGCAACAAAGAGGAAATAAATACACTTCATAATTAATTTATTTTTTTTCATAATTCAATTTTTTAAAATCCAAATTTTACATTTAATCCCATACTTCTTGTGAAAGGCGTAGAATTGAATTCATAACCCTCTTCCTCCGTTCCTGTTCCAATGGTAATCTCTGGATCGAACTGCGCCTTTCTAGAAAAGAAAAACAAATTACTTCCTACCAAACTAATTTTAGCATGCTTAAGACCAATTTTATTTAATACATCTTTTTGGATGTTATATCCTAACGAAAATTCTCTTAGGCGAATATTGGAAGCATCTTCAACAAATGCCTCACCCACAGGTTCTTCGGATTTGCCCAACGATTTCCACAAATCCTCTGCATTTACTTGAATGTCATTTGGAGTACCATCAGCCTTTACGGCGCCTCCAGTACCTAATATGTTTTGACCAACTACTAATGACCCATCTCTTCCGGCCGCTGTAATTTCCGAAAATCCTCCGGCAGCCAAAGCGGCAAGGGTACCTGAAATTACGGTTCCACCCTGTCTAATATCGATCAAGAAGCTCATATCAAATCCTTTGTACTTAAAAGTATTACGAACTCCACCCAACCAATCAGGGTTATAATTCGCAACTTTCACACTTTTGCCCGATGTAGTTTCAGGTAATCCACTAGCGTCGACTATTATTCTTCCCTCTGAATCCCTCTCATAACCTCTAGCGTAATAATCGCCCCATTCCGAGCCAACAGTTAATTGCATAAGTCTAATCCCATGAGTAGTCCCAATTGACAAACGATCAAGACCCTCTGCCAATTTCTTGACCTCACTGGTGTTTTTGGAAAAATTTAAAGTAACATCCCAGTCAAAATCATCCGTATGAACAGGATTTCCCGTAAGTATAACTTCAACCCCCCTATTCTCAATGTCAGCACCATTTAAAAACTTTTGTGCCACTCCAGACCCAAGAGGCACATCCTGTGCAAACAATTGATCCGTACTATTCGTTTTGTAGTAAGTAAAATCAAGCCCTAACCTGCCATTAAAAAATCCAGCATCAAAGCCTATTTCTTTTGAGAGTGTTTTCTCTGACTTTAAGTCTTCATTAGGTAAGATAGTTGAAAGGTAGATAAGCCCCCCTGACCGTAATTCGGCTGCACGACTTAATTTAAATGGATCGGTATCATTACCTACTTCAGCAAAAGAACCTCTTAATTTCAAATAGCTAAATCCATTTCCAAAATCGAACATATCTGAAACTACTGCACTTAAACCAGCAGAATAATATCCAAAACTGCGGTTTGCCTCAGGTAGACTGGAACTCCAATCGTTACGATATGTAAGGTCCAGAAAAACCAAATTCTTGAAGGAGGTTTGTCCAAAAGCATAAAGGGATTGTACTTCCTTTCTGTTTATGGTCTCAGAGAAAGTAGCTTGTAAGGCATTGGACAATGCAAAAATATTAGGAACGCTCAATCCATTGTTGTTCGTGCTCACTGAACGACCATTTACCTGTCGATTGTTACCACCCACGTTGAGGCTATATTTTATATCCTCTGAAAATTGATCGTTATAGGATAACAAAAAGTCGGTGTTCCAGTCGTAGTATTGCGAATTCATTGTTGTATACGCTCCATTCTGGGCAATAATATAGGTATCGTTGGACCAACGGGTCTCCATATAGTTAGAAGAAGTTTCAAATGCACTACGTCCCATTAAACTAAGTTTGTCAGTAAAATTATAGGTTAAAGAAGCATAGCTCAGGATTCTATTTGTGAACTGCTCATTTAGATTTCTATTGGCCACCCAATATGCGTTAGCCCCCCCATTAGCTCCGGGAAGCCAATAGTTTTGAAGTACATTTCCATCTTCCCAAGTATATTCAAATTCCCTTAGGTCTTCATTTCTAATATTATTAGGAATAAGATATACGTTTTTATAGGGGTTGCTTTTGTCATTTCCGGTAGACAATTCATTATCCAAATCGGTCCGGATGTAGTTCATTTTAGCATCCAAAACTAATTTATCATTAATGAGTTTTTGATTAAGCTTTATGCTAACATTATGCCTTGTCATTTCATTACCTGGCGTAATTCCCTTTCTACTGTCATTCGTATATCCGAAATACAATTGCGATTTCTCATTACCTGCCCTAGCTGATAAAGAGTAAACCGTGGTAGCACCTGTTTGTAAAAAATCATCGTGCCTGTTAGGGTTACTGCCATATGGAAGCAAAATTCCCTGTTTGCTAGGATCTGGAGACCAATGTGGGACTAATAATGATTCATCCAAAGCCTGACCCCATGATTCCATTGACCCACTTAATGGCGACCCATCCAGAGCGAAGTATGACCCTCCAACTCCTTGACCGTATTGATCTTGGAAATCGAAAAATATCTTGCCAGTTTCCATGGTCGTGGTAACACCAAAATCGATGCTTAAACGGTCTGCTCCTCCCGACTTGGTCGTAATGATAATAGCTCCATTGTTGGCCCTAGACCCGTAAAGTGCCGCAGCATTACCACCTTTTAAAACGTTTATGGAGGCGATATCATCTGGGCTAATATCTGAAATGTCCCCTCCTATTGGAACACCGTCTATAACATACAAAGGTTGACTACTACCATCTATGGACCTATTGCCCCTTAAATTAACCCTTGAACTACCTGAAACACCATTTCCTGTTTTGACAATTGATAATCCGGCAACCTTACCCTGAAGACTGTTGACAAGATTTTGAGCAGGTCTAACTTCATCCAATGTTTCCAAATCAACATTTTGGGAAGAATATGTTAAAGATTTCCGCTGTCTCTTTATCCCTAAAGCCGTCACCACAACCTCATCTAAACCATTGGCATCGGGCTGCATTTGAATGGTAAGTTCCTGACTGTCACCAACTACCACTTCTTGGGTTAAAAACCCTAAATACGACACCACTAAAACAGCATTTTCAGCCTCTACACTAATACTGAAATTCCCATCAAAATCTGTAACGGTACCATTGGAGGTGCCTTTGAGCACAATGGAAGCACCCGGAAGTGGAGCTCCAATATCATCGATTACAACACCTGAGATTATTTGTTGAAAAATCAATTTAGGAACGGCCGATTGCTTATCATCCGTACTTGATCTTTCTATATCCAGAGAAATCTCTCCCTTGTCAGAATAGGAGTTCGCACGAATTTGTAAAAATGTGGTAAATAGTAAGAAGAGAGCTAGCTTCTTATTCAAATTGAATTTCCGTAATGACATATTACGAATTCTTTTTTCATTATCGTTTTTCATAAATTTAACTGAGTTAATTGGTTATTACTTTAATTTTAATCACCGTCTTACAACAGGAAATACTTCCGACTTTTTCTGATTTCATTTTTGCATTGCTTGGTTTATTTTAAATTATCCTCCTTTAGTTCCTATATCGATATATTTTATACTGATTATATCACCCTTTACAATTGAACATTTATGGTTAACGCGTCAATGACAGGACAACATAATGGCAATAGCCCCTTATATTGATTTAGCCCTTCAGCTGCACCTATATAAGCCATTGATAAAACTGCCTAATAGCCAACAAGTCTAAAACTCAAAATTTTATTTGCCCTGGTCATATTTGATTCTACGGCTTTTTTTGTTATCGCCAATTGATTCGCCATTTGTTCATTCCTCATGTTTTCAAATCGCATTTTGATAAATACTTCTGTGCATCTATTAGCTAATTCAGAAATAAAATTTTTATATAGGTCAGGTAATTCACTAAATGATAATTTATTGGACTCAATTGAATTTAGGATATCTGAATTGATATGTATTTCCCTTCCTTGTATATCATGTGAAGCGTATTTTGCATGTACTCCTTTATATCTATTAAGATTAAAACATGCATTTCTTCCTGTGCGAAACCAATAGGATTGTACCGTACTTTCTTCCAATAAGTAATTCCGGAAGTTCCAATAATTAATAAAAGTCTTCTGGGTTACCACTTTAAAATCACCTTCCTCGATGAAATCTTTAGTAAACCCATAAATTCGATGAGAGTATTTTTTAAAGAAATACCTGAAGTCCAGAGTATTCCCATCCTTAAATTCTATTATATGTTTTTCATTCATACAAGCAAGTCGTAATTTCATCAATCGGGGGTTACTTGAAGTTTTTGACCTGTTGACCAGAAACAACATGACAATAGGGCAAAATTGTCCCTATTTACAATTCAAACTATTTATATTGGGATTTTATATTTATATATCAAATCATTATCCTAGAGTGGAATATCCTCTTGGTCAACTTAAGAACATCCATACTAAATGACCTATCCCCTAAAAAGGACATGACCATTTACGCTAAAAAACCTCTATACTTTTTCATTTTTTTCGAAGTTTATGGTTCTCAATTTATCTTCTACCAACTCAGTAGCCTTATATGTAGCCACAGGAAAAACTTCGCGTAGATCAATATTGCCCGTATTTCTTAATTCGTTCTGTAGGCTCTTCATGAATATATTTTTAATTTCGGTAGCTAAATTTATTTTTGTTATCCCGTTCTCAATAGCAGCCTGTAATTGTTCATTCGGGATACCGGAACTTCCGTGCAATACCAACGCAGCCGTAGTAACACTATTGATTTCTTTTATGAGATCCAGCTGTAGATTAGGGGTTTCCTTGTAAAATCCATGAGCCGAACCAACGGCAATCGCCAAGGCATTGACACCGGTAGCCTCAACAAAATACCTTGCTTCTTCCGGCCGCGTATAAACCATTTTCTGATCTTGGCCCAATTTCGAGATATAACCAAGCTCCGCCTCCACATTGATTTTATAATTTTCCGCATATTCAACAATCCCGCGGGTTATCCTGACATTTTCTTCAAAGGGCTTTTCACTCGCATCTATCATTACCGAATCGAACCCGGCATCTATACATTTTTTGACCAAGACAACATCCTGCCCATGATCCAAATGCAACCAGGCTTTTACCCCATATTGATCTATGGCACTTTTAGCAAGAGCGGTCGCTACTTTGAGCCCCATATACTTTATTGAACTTTCTGAAAGCTGCAATATTAGTTCAGAACCAGTGTTCTGAGCAGCGGCCAATACGGCGGATAAAGTTTCGAAATTGTAAAAATTCGTAGCCAATAAGGCTTTTCCGTTCTTCTTGTTGTAATGTAGTTTTTCCTTTAATTTCATGAATTAAAATTGAATGAGAATTTCCTTTTGGCTATTTCTTTTATTGCTTCCAAATCAACATAAGCACTTTATTATTCATTAAAAAATCCCCAAAGTTGACTAGGTTGAACATATAGAAATATTAGTCTTGGATATTTTTAACCCTTGTAAATTTCTTCCGTTTAATCAACTGTTGCTGCAAAATTTATAAGCATTTATATTCCTTTGCAGAAATCAATTCCGCAATAATTATTGCTATGGGATTAAGGTTGAAAGACAATACCACCCAACCTTGACCAGCTCTTCCTACCAATTCCTTATTTTTCACCCAAAACACACGCTGTTAGCGACATTTCCATTACACAAGCATTTAATCTTGACCGGACCTCATTCATCTATTATCTATATAACTATTATAAAATAGTATCTACATTAATAATCTAGCTTCCGAAATATTTTGAACAAAAATTATTCCTATTAAGAATTACACAAACATAAAAAAAATATATTAACTTATACAAACTTTCTTTTTAAAATATTTTGATTTCATAAACTTTCATAATTTTAACTATTACAAAAGGCCATCCTTGTTTTTACTTAAATGCGACTAAAATGGGTGTGCACTCATTAAAACTGGTATATACCTATATAAATAAACATTTTTTACCAATATTAAATAACATATTTTGATTTTAAAGCCCTAAAATCAATGAATTAACAAATGCTCCAATTAACATTAAATAAAGTTATACAACCTTTCTTTTATGAATTATGCAATTTCAAAAACTTTCCTCATTTAACACGTATGAAAAATATTGGATCAATCGCAAAAGTTGTGCGTGAATTGAAAAAAGATAGAACAGACCACCCCAGAGTTAGTGTTCTGTTCATTTTTTTGCATCGCCCAAAAAAGCGATCAGGGCAGAAATACAAAGGCGAAGTTTAACTTTGGATGGAGGTGCCAGCTACCGTAATGGCTACCCTCATATACAGTCGTGTTGCCCAATGTGAAAACCACTTGATTTAAAACGAAATAAGAAATAGGCCGTTTCCCTATTCCGCAAACCATTGGTATCTATATATAATCGACCGCTACTGAATACCCTTGAACATAATTCTCAAAATAGATGGACAGGCCGATCTTCTTCCGTATTAAAGATATCATGGCCATAAAGAATTATTAAAGCCTTGGAAATAATTTAGGCCATGTCACCGGCCCTTAAAATCTCGAGATTTTAGGGACACCTAGCGAAAAAGGGTCTTTTCTCCTGCCTCGACGGCAAGACGGGTTTGTTTCGTTTTATTCATTGCATGTTTATTTTGGAATAAGGTATTCACGAACCTCCTACGTCCGTTTCATTGGAAAGCAAAAAAGGCATTTAGGGCACGGTTCAGGGGCGTTAGAAATACAGAAATCTTCCTATTTAGATTAACTCAACTATATGCGTAAATATTCAAATACCCAGAAATTGTACTTGATCCAGGATTACCTCACTGCGTTCGGTGAACCTGTAGTGGGGTCGATGCTCATGAAAATCGAGCACAGGCTGGCGCCTGTCCATCTTTTTTATTTTCCACTGCTTAAGCACCCATCGGTGCTACGCAGTGCAAAATAAAAAATCCGATCACATATGTGATCGGATTTTCTTGGTCGGGGTGGCAGGATTCGAACCTGCGACCTCCGCGTCCCAAACGCGGCGCGATAACCGGGCTACGCTACACCCCGAAATGGTAATACCATCTCTACAATACTACTTTAAAAAAAAAAGCGGAGAGACAGGGACTCGAACCCTGGCGACAGTTACCCGTCGACAGATTAGCAATCTGCTCCGTTACCACTCCGGCACCTCTCCAATAATTTTAAAGATCTCGCATTAAAAATGCGGTTGCAAATGTACTTTTTCATTCACAAGAACGCAACATTTTTTTAATATTTTTTCACTTCTTATGACTTATTTAGCGTTTATTGGCCCTATCTCATTAACCCTCAAACAATTCATAAATTCAACTAGTCAGGATATTCCACCCGTAAATGGTAAATATTGACCAATTTCTGCTTTAATATCTTCTTGATCGCCTCAATTTCCTTAAAGGTAATATTGGCATTTAAAAATTGACCTGCCTTTATCTGGCCTTCAATAATCCTTTCCACAAATTCATCGATTATCAAAAAGGTTGGATTCTTTAAACTCTTGGAAGCGGCTTCCACGGAATCTGCCATCATTAAAATAGCGGTTTCCTTTGAAAAAGGAATAGGGCCTGGATATCTAAAATCCTCTTCATTTACTTCTCCTTCCAAAGCCTCTTGCTTTTTGTAAAAATAAAAGACCAATGAAGTACCATGATGGGTCCTAATAAAGTCTATTACTCGGTCTGGTACCTTGTTTTTACGTGCAATTTCTATTCCTTCAATAACGTGGTTGATAATTATGGCCGCAGCATCCATAGGCTCCAAATCGTCATGTGGGTTTACATTGGTGATTTGGTTTTCCGTAAAATAGGTGGGGTTGTTCATTTTACCAATATCATGGTAAAGTGCTCCAACCCTAACCAACATGGCATTAGCACCAATTTCATTGGCGGCTGCTTCGGCCAAATTTGCCACCTGAAGGGAATGGTGAAAGGTTCCCGGAGCCTTATTGGATAATTCCTTTAATAATTTAGAATTGGTATCGGACAATTCCAAGAGGGATACATCGGAAACCAAACCAAATATTTTCTCATGAATATAAATCAATGGCTGAACAAACAGAGTTATCATACCATTGAGAAAAAAATATCCAAAAGCCATCCATTGTATATCATCCAAGTTGCCCTCGTGGATCATATGAAAGGCAAAATACCCAATAATATAAATCAGGGTGATTTGACCCACGGATATAAATAAATTCGCCCTTTTATACAGTTCCGAAACCGACAAGATGGTAACAATACCTGCCAAGGTCTGTAGAAATATATATTCGAAACTGTTGGGAACCACAAAACCCAGAATTAAAACAGTAAGAACATGGACAAAAAGCCCTAATCTGGCATCAAAAAAGGTTTTGAGCACCAAAGGCAGAATACACAAAGGAACCACAAAAACATACTCTACATTGTATTTAACCACCATCGTGGTCATAAATACCATAATCAGAATATTGACTATAATAAAGGTAACCTTTGTATTGTCCTTAAAGATTTCCGGTCGATATTTTTTGAGAAATAAAAAGAACATCATTAACACCATTGCCACCAATAAGGTGTACCCAAACAGTATTAAATATTGATTATTTTCTTCCCATAATTCGGACTCAAACTCGCTTTTAAGTGAATCCAAAACCCTAAGATCCCCTTCCTCCACCACCTCTCCCTTGGCAATAATTAGTTTGCCCTCGTCAACATTGCCCAAAGTATAAGAAATCTTGGAATACTCCGATTCCAATTCTTTGTTAGACAAATCATCGTCGAAACTAACATTGGGTTTAATAAAATTAAAGAACAATTCCTGTAAGGAAGGTTCATATATAGATAATCGACTTTGGGCTAATTTTCTTCTTACAACTCCCTCTACATCCGATAAGCTATAAACTTCATCAAATTTCAGCTTTACAGCTTCATTATTCCTAACCAAATAAAGGCTATTCTTGTTACTCCTGCGTTCTATTTTGGATAGAATACCATTTGCATAGAGATCATCCAAAACGTCTTTGGCCACATCCTTTATCCCATCCAGTTCGTTCCTATCAAATTCAGAGGCATTAAAGACCTTTGTCAATTCCTTTTGAATGGTGCTATCTACTTCTGCCACAATATTGGCATCATAATTATAGTAATCTATATGGTCGCTTTCTATTTTCCCTCTTTCCTTAGTAATTTCCTCCTCACCCTTGTTTACTGAAAAATCGAAAGGAGCATAAAAATTATTGTATTGCCAAGGTTTGCCTTTTTGGTATTCATACTTAAATTTTCCTCCTCTAGGAAAAAAAAATACAATAAAGAAAACAGCCAAGAAATATAAAAAGTACTTATAAACCAGAGAGTGATTTTTATAAAGGCTGTCCAAAAAAGTGCGCATACGGAAAGTATATATAGTCAAAAATAGAAAAATATAAACTTAAAATGACACTTTACATAAATAACACAACTTTTGGCAAGCAACATATATTATTTTAAATGTATCGGGCTGTTTTGACCCCCAAATTATCGCTACCATAATTACCCGCTAAAATCATAAAAAACATGGAATATTACACCGTTGCAACCCTCATTGCACATTAATTTATTAAATTCGCAAATAATAAAAATGAACTTGATGAAAGATGTTGTAATCGTTTCTGCCGCAAGGACACCTATAGGTAGCTTTATGGGGTCATTGTCCACTATTACGGCCACTGAACTTGGTGCTATTGCAATTAAAGGTGCATTGAATAAAATAAAATTGGACCCCTCTAAAGTGGAGGAAGTCATTATGGGGAATGTGGTTCAAGCGGGAACTGGTCAAGCTCCGGCCAGGCAGGCTGCTATTTATGCAGGAATACCCAACACAGTTCCCTGCACCACTGTTAATAAAGTTTGTGCTTCAGGAATGAAATCGGTTATGATGGCCGCCCAGTCCATAGCATTGGGAGACAATAACATTGTTGTTGCCGGTGGAATGGAAAACATGAGCCTAATACCGCATTATATCCATTTAAGAAGCGGTCAAAAATTTGGACCCGCCACTTTAATTGATGGCATGCAAAAAGATGGACTGGTAGACGCCTATGATCAGCAGGCCATGGGGACCTGTGCAGACGCCTGCGCTATTGAATATAAATTTAGTAGGGAAGATCAAGATAATTTTGCCATACAATCTTACCAAAGATCAGCCGAAGCCTGGGCGAACGGAAAATTCACCAATGAAGTAGTTCCAGTGGAAGTCCCCCAAAGAAGAGGCGAACCCATATTGGTAAGTGAAGACGAAGAATTTAAAAATGTAAAGCTGGACAAAATCCCCGGATTACGCCCAGCATTTTCAAAGGATGGTACTGTTACGGCAGCCAACGCCTCAACCATTAATGATGGGGCCGCAGCCCTGGTATTAATGAGTAGTGAAAAAGCAAAGGAATTGGGGCTAAAGCCTTTGGCAACCATAAAAAGCTATGCCGATGCTGCACAGGAGCCCAAATGGTTTACCACGGCGCCAGCGAAGGCACTTCCAAAAGCCTTGACCAAAGCGGGCATTGGCATTGAGGATGTTGACTATTTTGAGTTTAACGAAGCCTTTGCCGTAGTTGGCCTGGCCAATATAAAAATACTCGGACTTACGGATAAAAATGTAAATGTAAATGGCGGAGCCGTATCTTTGGGACACCCCTTGGGATGTTCCGGGGCCAGAATCATAATTACATTGCTTAGCGTACTTGAACAAAACAATGCCAAAATTGGAGCAGCGGCCATTTGCAACGGTGGTGGCGGAGCTTCCGCAATAATTATAGAAAAAAATTAATAAGTTCTTGTAAAGCAAGCCCATGCAATACGGTATTTGCCACCTTAGTATTGTTCCAGTACGTTCCATTGCAGATGACACTAGCGAAATGGTATCCCAACTTTTGTACGGTGAACATTTTAAGGTTTTGGAGCAAAGAAAAAAATGGAGCAAGATCCGCAATGCTTTCGACAATTTTGAGGGCTGGATAAGCAACCAACAATTCACATTAATTGATGAGGACCGATTTACGGAATTGGAAGGTTCGGAATGCACAAAAGTATCGTCGGACCTTATTTCATTTATAGAAACCGAACACAACGTACTGCTCCCTATAGTTCTCGGCTCGAACATTCAACAATATTGCTTTTTGAATCACAAATTCGATGGCACATTTTCCATAGGTAAGCAGGATAAAAATCAATTGGTACAAAAGGCATTACTCTATTTAAATGCACCATACCTTTGGGGCGGAAAAACTACGTTTGGAATTGATGGCCCGGGATTCACCCAAATGGTCTACAAAACAAATGGCTATCGTCTGCTTAGAGGTGCCCAACAGCAATCTACCCAAGGGGAAGCTTTAAGTTTCATAGAGGAAAGTGAACCGGGAGATCTGGCTTTTTTTGACAACAACGACGGAATTATCGATCATGTTGGGATTATCATGGAGAACAACTATGTTATCCATTCCTTTGGTAAGGTCAGGATAGACCGGATAGACCATACGGGCATTTTCAATACAGAAACCAATACCTACACCCACAAACTAAGGGTAATCAAAAAAATTATATAAAAAAAGGGCCATCGTATTGCGATGGCCCTTTTCCTTTTCTATAAATATTATATTTACTCTAAATATTATATTTACTCTCCAGTAAGCTTTTTAAGACGTAGGAAGTTTTCGTTATCCCCTAAGGCTCCATATATATTCTTTAATTGAGAAAGAATACTTTGGTTATCAGGATTCAATTTTAATGCATCTTCCAGGATGATGGCCCCATCGCGGAACAAACTATCTTTTTGCTCTTTTAGTTCGTCATATCTGGCGATATCCTTTTTAGAATTCCCAAGTGAATTCATTTCATCTATCAAACCATTACCTTCATTAACATAGGTTGTAGAAAGATTCAGTTGTGCATTTACATATCCAGGATTAATTTCAATAGCTCTTTTATAAGCCTTTCTAGCATCCTCTATATTACCTTGTTCCATATTGATCACACCTACATTATAGAACAGGTCTGGATTATCCGGAGCTACTTCTGAAGCTTCCGCCATTAAAGCTTTAAATTTTTCCTTATCACCCATTTTGTAATAAAGGTTCGCTTCGTTCAAAATCAGGTTTACATCCTTGGGATCTTTTGCCCTGGCATCCTTGTAAGCATCCAATGCCTTGTCATCCTGACCCAATTGCGTATATATCAAAGCAATATTCTTAACAATTTCCGTGGTTTTGGAAGGAGTTTTTTCATCCACTGGATCTTTGTATGCTCCAGATTTAACCATCAACTCTCGCTGTGTTTTCTCCATCTCCTCGACCTCACCGGTAGACACATTGGTAGCTTTGTAAACTACACCACCTCCATCATAACCTAAATCCTTTAACTCATTATAGTATTTAAGTGCTTTTTCATAGTGCCCACCATTTACTGCACTACTGGCAGCATAATAAAGATAAACAGTATCCAGAGGGCTTAACTGGTAACCCATATATAGTTTACCTGCAGCCTCCTCATACTTTTTATTGTTGTTATCTTCTACTGCAGAATTTATAAGATCGGCAGTCATATTGGAAAGCTTTTCCTTGGCATCAGAGCTGTATTTGGCCTTTCCACTTTTCTCTTCCACTTCACTTACCTTTTTATAAGAAGAAATGGCTTCATCAAAAGCACCAGCGGTGCCTTTCTTAGCCAAATCTGCATAAGCACTCCCCCTTAAGAAGTAATATTGAGCCTGCATTTTTTCATCCGCACCACTAATTAGTGAAGCAGCACCATCCAAAGCTGTTTTCGCAGCCATGGCGTCTCCAGACTTTAATGCTTTATCCGCTGTTTTTATCTGATCCTTTTGAGCAATTCCGACTACCGAACAGAACATAGTCGCGATTATTAAAATATTTGTCTTCATTTCTAAATTAAATTTACGTGTTAGTGTTTATACGTGTTAATGTTTAACTGCTATTCTTTGGTTTCCGCACTATCATTATCAAGAGCCGTGCCATCTTCTTCACTGGCATCTACCTCCAAGGTAGTAATATCATCTATCTCATCTTCATCCTTCATTACCTTAGCTACCGCCGCAATGGAATCGCTGCCTTTAATATTAATAAGTCGAACACCCTGTGTTGCCCTTCCCATTACCCTTAAATCTTCAACACTCATTCTTATAGCGATGCCCGATTTATTGATAATCATTAAATCATCGGAGTCAGAAACATTTTTAATGGCTACCAAACCACCAGTTTTATCGGTAATGGAAATAGTCTTCACCCCTTTACCTCCTCTATTGGTAATCCTGTAATCTTCAATACTGGAACGTTTACCGTAACCATTCTCCGACACCACCAATATTTCTTCCTCAAAATTGTGTACGGCTACCATTCCTATTACCTCATCATTATCATGAGCCAGAGTTATACCGCGAACTCCAGAGGCATTTCTGCCCATTGGCCTAGTTTTAACCTCTTCGAATCTAATAGCTTTACCGGACTTTAGCCCCAAGAATATCTGACTGGCTCCAGTGGTAAGTTTAGCCTCCAAAAGCTCATCATCCTCACGTACACTAATGGCATTAATTCCATTCTGTCTCGGTCTTGAATATTGTTCCAAAGATGTTTTTTTAACAATACCCTTTTTAGTGGCCATTATTACATAATGACTGTTTACGTATTCCTCATCCTTTAAATCCTGAGTACAGATGAAGGCTTTCACCATATCATCATTTTCAATGTTGATCAGGTTTTGGATGGCCCTACCCTTGGAGGTTTTAGTTCCCTCCGGGATTTCATAGACCCGCATCCAGAAACACTTACCTTTTTGAGTAAAGAATAACATATATTGGTGGTTGGTACCTACAAATAGGTGCTCCAAGAAATCTTCCGTCCTTGTGGAGGTTGCTTTCTGGCCTACACCACCTCTATTTTGTGTCTTATATTCGGAAAGCGGTGTTCTTTTAATATAACCGGCATGTGAAATTGTAATTACCACTTGCTCATCCGGAATCATATCTTCCATACTAAGATCACCACCTGCAAAATTTATTTCCGAACGTCTATTATCCCCGTACTTATCTTTAACCTCCAGTAACTCGTCCTTGATTATTTGCATCCTACGCTCTTTTTTAGCTAGGATATCCTTCAAATCGGCTATGGTCAAGATTATTTCATCGTACTCAGTTCTCAACTTATCCTGCTCCAGACCCGTCAACTGACGTAAACGCATTTCAACAATGGCCTTGGCCTGAATCTCACTAAGCTTAAAGCGTTCCATAAGCTTTTCCCTAGCCTCATCGGCATTGGAAGAAGCTCTGATAATAGCAATAACCTCGTCTATATTGTCCGAAGCTATGATAAGACCTTCCAGGATATGCGCCCTGTCCTCAGCCTTTTTCAATTCAAACTCTGTACGCCTAACTACCACTTCATGACGGTGCTCCACAAAATAATGGATCATCTCCTTAACATTCAATAATTGCGGCCTTCCTTTGACCAAGGCAATATTATTTACACTAAAGGAGGTCTGTAATGATGTATA
Organism: Arenibacter sp. F26102; assembly: GCF_023015865.1. GTDB lineage: Bacteria > Bacteroidota > Bacteroidia > Flavobacteriales > Flavobacteriaceae > Arenibacter. Next base: position 116,877 of record NZ_JALKBC010000003.1, read on the forward strand.
TTTATACAGGGTATTTAGGACGATATTTGGAATAGCATCCCTTTTCAATATATAAACGATACGCATACCGTTCCTATCCGATTCATCTCTTATGGTAGAAATCCCCTCTATCTTTTTTTCATTGACCAAATCGGCAGTCTTCTTGATCATGTCCGCCTTGTTAACCTGATATGGAATTTCGGTAACAATAATACTCTCCCTCCCCTGTACTTCTTCAAAATTTGTCTTCGCCCTCATTACCACACGACCACGTCCGGTATGAAAAGCCTCCTTAACCCCATCATAGCCATATATAATCCCACCTGTCGGAAAATCGGGTGCTTTGATATGGGTGATAAGTTCATCGATTTCAATATCGTTATTGTCAATATAAGCCACAGTGCCGTCCACTACTTCGGCAAGGTTATGTGGAGGCATATTGGTTGCCATACCTACAGCAATACCAGAAGCACCGTTGATCAATAAATTCGGAATTCTGGTAGGAAGCACCGTAGGCTCCTGCAAAGAATCATCAAAATTAAGTTGATGATCCACAGTATCCTTATCTATATCGGCCAACATATCATCCGCAATCTTTCGCATACGGGCCTCCGTATAACGCATTGCCGCCGGACTATCACCATCAATGGAACCAAAGTTACCCTGACCATCGACCAACATATACCTTAAACTCCATTCCTGGGCCATACGGACCATAGAATCATAAACAGAGGTATCACCATGTGGATGATACTTACCCAGAACCTCCCCGACGATACGGGCAGACTTCTTATGTGCACTATTTGACCTAACACCTAACTCGTGCATTCCGAACAAAACCCTTCTATGCACTGGCTTTAAACCATCCCTAACATCTGGCAGGGCACGTGACACAATGACCGACATTGAATAATCAATGTAAGCAGATTTCATTTCATCTTCAATGTTGATCGGAATTAATTTTTCTCCTTCTGCCATTTAAAATCTTCTATTTATTTTTAGTTAAAAAAGCACGACAATATACGTAAAATCGACACTATACAAGTATTTAGAGCATACTTTTGTGAAGAATTTATTAACACTTTCAATATCGGCTTTGGTTAACAAATTGATTGTTAAATTTTTTGTAAATCATGCTTTTTTTCGTCACTTAGACCGTCTTTATCGAATATTAGGTATAGTATTTGCCGTAGATTGATATAGATTTACTATTTTTAAAGTTGAAAGGATATTTTATGGACGACAATTTTTCCCCTAGAGTAAAAGATGTAATTGCTTACAGCAAGGAAGAGGCCTTAAGATTAGGCCACGACTTCATTGGTACTGAGCACTTAATGCTCGGATTACTGCGCGACGGTAATGGAAAAGCAATAAGCATTTTAGACGCATTGGATGTGGACTTGGATCACCTGCGAAGAAAAGTGGAGATATTAAGTCCTGCCAATCCAAACGCTGGTAGTGCACAAAAGGACAAAAAGAACCTGCATTTGACCAGACAGGCGGAGCGTGCACTGAAAACAACATTTTTAGAAGCAAAATTATTTCAAAGTTCCTCTATCAATACGGCCCATTTATTACTGTGCATTTTGCGCAATGAGAATGACCCTACTACAAAATTATTGCATAAATTAAAAGTGGATTACGATGGAGTAAAAGACCAGTTTAAATCAATGATAACAAGTGATGACGATTATATAGACTCTCCTACATCCGAATCCTTCCCAAGTGATTCCGATGAACCCAATGAAGAAAAAGAAGGAGGCTTCGGCTCCTCCAGCACAGGGCAAAAAGGAAGTAAAAAATCCAAAACCCCTGTATTGGACAACTTTGGGCGCGACCTTACCAAAATGGCCGAGGAAAACAAATTGGACCCAGTGGTGGGCCGCGAAAAGGAGATAGAAAGGGTTTCGCAAATCCTTAGTAGAAGAAAAAAGAACAATCCTCTGTTGATTGGAGAGCCTGGTGTTGGTAAAAGTGCCATAGCCGAAGGTCTTGCACTAAGGATAATCAATAAGAAAGTATCTAGAATTCTTTACAACAAAAGAGTTGTAACCCTAGATCTCGCCTCTTTGGTGGCCGGAACCAAATATCGCGGCCAGTTTGAAGAGCGAATGAAGGCGGTTATGAACGAACTGGAAAAGAACGATGACGTTATTTTGTTCATTGACGAGATACACACTATTGTAGGGGCAGGTGGAGCGACAGGCAGTTTAGATGCCTCCAATATGTTCAAGCCAGCCTTGGCTAGAGGAGAAATTCAATGTATAGGAGCCACTACTCTTGACGAATACAGACAATATATAGAAAAGGATGGTGCCTTGGAAAGACGTTTTCAAAAGGTAATTGTTGAACCTACAACCGTTATAGAGACCATTGAAATCTTAAAAAACATCAAAAGTAAGTACGAAGACCATCATAATGTTATTTATACGGACGAGGCCATAATTGCCTGTGTAAAACTTACGAACAGGTATATGACCGATAGATATCTTCCGGACAAGGCCATTGATGCCCTGGACGAAGCAGGTTCACGTGTTCATATTGTAAACATGGATGTTCCCAAACAAATATTGGAACTAGAAAAACAATTGGAAGACGTTCGTGAGCTAAAGAATACTGTCGTAAAAAAACAGAAATACGAGGAAGCAGCCAAGCTGAGGGACGATGAAAAAAGGATAGAAAAAGATCTGGCCATTGCCCAAGAAAGATGGGAAGAAGACAGTAAACTTCACAAAGAAACTGTTACCGAAGATAATGTTGCGGACGTGGTATCCATGATGAGCGGTATTCCCGTAAATAGGATTGCCCAAACAGAAAGCAACAAATTGGCAGAATTGCCAAAGCTTATCAAGAGCAATGTTATTGGGCAGGATGATGCCGTTGCCAAGGTAGCCAAAGCTATTCAACGTAACCGGGCCGGTCTAAAAGACCCGAATAAACCTATTGGATCCTTTATATTTTTAGGACAGACAGGAGTTGGTAAAACCCAGCTTGCCAAGGTATTGGCCAAGGAGCTATTTGATTCCGAAGACGCTTTGATCAGAGTGGACATGAGTGAGTATATGGAGAAATTCGCCATATCGAGACTTGTAGGTGCACCTCCAGGATACGTAGGTTACGAAGAAGGTGGGCAGTTGACCGAAAAAGTGCGCCGTAAGCCTTATTCCGTTATCCTGTTGGATGAAATTGAAAAAGCACACCCCGATGTATTCAATATGCTTCTACAAGTGCTGGATGACGGTTATTTAACAGATAGTCTTGGCCGAAAAATAGATTTTAGAAATACGATCATCATAATGACCTCGAACATAGGGGCAAGACAACTTAAGGATTTTGGTCAAGGAGTTGGTTTTGGCACTTCAGCAAAAAAGGCCCAAGCCGACACCCATCAAAAAAGTGTTATTGAAAATGCCTTAAAAAAGGCCTTCGCACCAGAATTCTTGAACAGAATAGATGACGTTATCGTATTCAATGCCCTGGAACGCGAAGATATTCATAGGATCATCGATATCGAGCTCAACAAATTATTTCTTAGAATTAAAGACATAGGATACGATTTACAGCTTACCGATAAGGCCAAAGACTATATCGCCGAAAAAGGTTTCGATAGGCAATACGGAGCAAGGCCACTTAAAAGAGCCATTCAAAAATATATTGAAGATGCCTTGGCCGAAGAAATCGTAAATTCCAAGTTAGAGGAAGGCGATACTATCCACATGGATTTGGATGAAGCAAAAGAAGAGCTTACCATTAAGATCAAAAAAGCAGAAAAGTCGTCCAAAACCTAATTTGGACCTCTATATAAAAGAAAAAAGGAGTAGCTATTGGCTACTCCTTTTTTTTATCTATTCCCCAAGCTTTGTAAGAAATAAAACACAGTAATCCATTTTCCTTTCCACATAAACGATTAAAGTGTCTTTTATCTAATAATTTTTTAAATAGTTGCACTTAATTCTACATTCGCTGCAGACACACTATATAAAATACGAAGAATGAAAGTCGGACGACCCAAGAAGACTATTATCGTACGAGAATATCAACTGGACATTGGAAAAGTACAGGTATTTGACGATTACATGGTTTCTATTTTTGATGAAGGAAGTACTATTACCAAGGAACGCGTTTTTCAAATTATTGGTATTATGGAAATTCATTTCAGAAATAAAAACTTCGGTTACATAAGCTTAAGAAAGAATTCCTATGCCATTGACCCAATGGTATACAATCAGATCAGGGAAATAGATAATCTAAAAGCTTTTGCCATAGTTTCCATCAAAGAAATAGACATGCACAATTTTAATATTGAGAGACTATTTTACAAGAAAGCAATGAAATTTTTTATAGACCAGGATAACGCCCTTACATGGATCAAAAGGCGTGTAAAAACCGCGAATATTGACTAAAGTATGTCATTATCATTAATTGATAATGACATACTATTGCTCACTTTCCCCCTGAACACCTTCAGGTTCCTGTACTTGAAAGAGCTCCAAATAAGCCTTGCCAATATTATCGATTATCCCACTTGCAATTAAGGCCTGAAAACCGCAATTCTCTACGGCAATATCAGCTGCTTTACCATGAATATACACTCCAAAAATAGCCGCATCCAATGGCGAATATCCCTGTGCAATTAGCCCAGTAATTATCCCTGTCAGCACATCGCCACTTCCCCCTGTCGCCATTCCCGGATTTCCAGTGGTATTCACATAGCCTTTATCCCCATAAATAATGATGCTATTGGCACCCTTAATAACGACGATACTGTCGAATTTTTTAGAGAATACCTTTGTTTTATTCAATTTATCAAAATCATCCTTCCATTTTCCAATTATGCGCTCCAACTCCTTAGGATGCGGTGTTAAAACGGTTTTTGAAGGCATTTTTTTAAATAAATCAGGATTCTTGGAAAGGATGTTAAGGCCGTCCGCATCTATTACCAAAGGAACATTATTCTTATGCAAAAATTCAGAAAATGCCTTAACAGTAGCCCCACTTGTACCAATGCCGACTCCTATGCCAATTACGGTAGGAGCCACACCAAAATCAATATTGGAAATTTCCCTTTCATCACTATCCGTAATGACCATAGCTTCCGGTAGGGCAGTTTGTAACGGTACATAGCCACATTTAGGCACATAGGCATTGACCAATCCACTACCCGCGCACAAACTGCCTTTGGCAGCCAAAATAACCGCTCCGATTTTGCCATAACTACCTCCGATAATTAAAGAATGTCCATAACTGCCCTTATGTGAATATTTTTCCCGGGGGATATACAGGGATAGCACTTCATTTTTACCGATCAGCTCATATTCAGCCTCTGATTTAGATAAAAATTCCTGATCAAGACCTATGTCCAAAATCTCCCAATGATCAAATAATTTTCCAGTTTCGGGAAGAAAAAATACAAGTTTTGGTACTTGAAAAGTAAGCACAATATTGGCTCTTATTACCCCATCCGTATTAATAGGACCACTCTCCATAAAGAGTCCGGACGGCATGTCAATAGACAATTTAAATGCCCTTGAATTATTTAGGTGCTGCATCAGGTTTATCACCCACAGATCAGGAACCCTATTCAATCCAATTCCAAAAATGGCATCAACCACAATATCCTCTCTCCCAATAGTGGGCAACTCCGATTCTTCACTCAAAAAATTGGGCCAAATCTTTATTTCCTTTAGTCTATCAAGATTTATTAGAAAATCTTTTGATCTATGTTCGCTATAGTTAACAACATGAACCTCAACATTATACCCATGTTCATGTAAATGCCTGGCCAGCACCAGTCCATCACCCCCATTATTACCAATACCACTAAACACACTAATCTTTGTTTGGGCACCCTGCAACCGAGAATGTATCCAGTTAAAAATCTGAATTGCAGCCCTTTCCATGAGTTGATTGCTGCTTATCTGCTGCCTATCTATTGTGAATTTATCAGCATCGTATATCTGTTTAGCATTAAAAATCTTCATTCGATAAGATTATTTAGTAAAAATTGTTGATTTGGCAAAAATCTCTCCAAACATTTGATTGGGCAATCAAAAATACTACATTTGGTTCTTTATTCTTATGATGACACTTAACAATACGGAAATAAGACTACCTAATTCACCATTAATTGATGGTTGCATTGCTATTACTGTTATCAGCACCACTACCCCATTGGGGTAAGCTACTACATATACGTCCGTTACACAATTATATCAAAATACAGTTTTTATTATTTAATCCTATTGAACCATGAAAGTTCTAAAATTCGGTGGTACTTCGGTTGCCAACGCTAAAAATATAAGTTTAGTAAAAAATATCATCGCCAACCTTGAGTCCGAAAAAACCGTAGTAGTGGTTTCAGCCCTAGGCGGAATCACAGACCTGCTATTAAAAACCGCAGCCTTAGCTTCTTCTCAGGACCAAACCTATAAAACTATTCTTAAGGAAATAGAGGACAGGCATCTATTGACAATAAAGGAACTAATTCCCATACATTCCCAAAGCAAGGTACTAAGCAAAGTAAAAAGTGAACTCAATACACTGGAAACACTTCTTGAGGGGGCTTATTTAATAGGAGAGATCACCCCTAAACTATCTGACAAAATCGTTAGTTATGGAGAGCTGCTTTCCTCCTATATTATAAGCGAATATTTTATTGTTGAAGGAATAGACATTGGCCATGCCGATAGTAGACAACTTATAAAAACCAATTCCAATTTTGGAAAGGCGGCCGTAAAATTCGATCTAACAAACCGAAACATTACCGCTTTCATAGAGAATAGCAAGAATAGTGTTATAGTAATGGGGGGCTTTATTTCCTCTGCCGTAAATGGAGATTCCACCACTTTGGGACGAGGAGGATCCGACTATACCGCCGCAATTGTAGCCAATGCTATAAATGCTGAAGTTTTGGAAATATGGACCGATGTAAGTGGTATGTATACCGCCAATCCAAAAATAGTAAAACAAGCCATGGCCATTCCTCATATTTCCTATGAAGAAGCTATGGAACTGTCCCACTTTGGCGCCAAAGTCCTATATCCTCCTACAATACAACCAGTATTGACCAAAGGTATTTCCATAGTTATTAAAAACACCTTTGACCCAGAAGCTCCAGGTACTTTAATTACCAAGAACAAAAATGGACAAGGTAAAACCGTACGCGGCATAAGCCATGTGGAAAATATTGCACTGGTATCGCTTGAGGGTCCTGGAATGGTTGGAATCACCGGTATCTCCAAACGCTTTTTTGAAGTGCTGTCGACTGCGGGTATCAGTGTTGTAATGATCACCCAAGCTTCATCTGAACATTCCATTTGTATAGGAATCGATAATCAGGACGCTGACCATGCAGTACAGGTTATTAATGATGCTTTTGATATTGAAATTTCACTCGGTAAAATAAAACCGGTGGTTGCCGAAAAAGATCTGGCCATAATTGCATTGGTCGGTGATAACATGAAAAGCCATCAAGGCCTTAGCGGAAAGATGTTCAGTACCCTTGGCAAAAACAACGTAAATATAAGAGCCATTGCACAAGGTGCCTCCGAAAGGAATATATCGGCGGTTATCCTAAAGGAAGATGTAAAAAAAGCACTCAATACTTTACACGAAGAGTTTTTTGAAGAAAATGTAAAGCAGTTGAACCTCTTTGTTATGGGGGTAGGTAATGTAGGTGCAAAGTTCCTAAACCAAATACAATCCCAAAAGAAATATTTAAAGGAAAAGCTAAAACTTAACATCAGGGTGATTGGAATGTCCAATTCCAGGAAAATGATTTTTGATGAAGATGGAATTCCGCTTAAAAACTGGCAAGAACTCCTAAATAATGGCGAAGAAGCCAATAGGGAGCTATTTTTTGACAAGGTTAAAAAGCTTAATTACAGAAATAGCATTTTTGTGGACAATACCGCCAGTCAAGAAGTTTCAGAAACCTATAATTCCTACCTAAGAAATAGTATATCTGTTGTAACCTGTAATAAAATTGCTTGTTCGTCGCCTTATGACAACTATCAGGAATTAAAAGATCTCGCAAGACAGTACAATGCACCTTTTCTTTTCGAAACGAATGTGGGAGCAGGCTTGCCAATTATAGACACCTTAAAGCACCTAGTGGCTTCTGGGGATAAAATTCTTAAAATTCAAGCTGTGCTGTCCGGTAGTTTAAATTTTGTATTCAACAATTTTAAGGACACCACTACATTTCATGATATAGTAAAGGAAGCACAGGTGGAAGGCTATACGGAACCAGACCCCAAAATAGATTTGAGCGGGGTGGACGTTATGCGTAAAATATTAATTCTGGCAAGGGAAAGTGGATATGTCCTGAATATTGAGGATATCCAAAACAACCCTTTCCTACCCAAAGAGAGCTTGGAAACAACCAACAATGAAGATTTCTTCAAGACGTTGACCAAGCATGAGGCTTCATTTCAAGAGATGTACAAGAAGGCCGTAGACGAAGATAGCAAGTTGAAATATGTTGCACAATTCGAAGACGGTAAAGCCAGCGTAGGATTGCAGCGCATCCCTAAAGGACATGATTTTTATAATTTGGAGGGAAGCGATAATATTGTACTGTTTTACACCGAACGTTATCCCAACCAACCCATGATTATTAAAGGAGCCGGAGCAGGTGCCGATGTTACGGCATCCGGAATATTCGCCGATATTATACGCATCGGTAATTTTTAAGGAAGCGGCATAACTCTGATATTATATCGATTTAAATGAAAACTAACGAAATAAGAATTTTCTGTCCGGCTACCATAGCAAATGTTTCCTGTGGCTTTGACGTATTGGGACTTGCATTGGACTCTGTAGGTGATGAGATGGTGGTGAGGAAAACCAGTGAAAAAGGAATAAAAATAACCAAGCTCATAGGTCAGGACCTGCCCACAGAAACCTTACAAAATGTTGCTGGAGTTGCCGGTTTGGCCCTTTTGGCGGAAAGTGATCATGTTGGCGGTTTTGAGATCGAAATCTTCAAAAACATAAAGGCAGGCAGTGGTATAGGAAGTAGTGCTGCCAGTTCTGCCGGAGCAGTTTGGGCTATGAACCAATTATTGGATAGTCCTTTTAGCACTTCGGAATTGGTAAAGTTTGCCATGGAGGGCGAACGACTGGCCAGTGGAGTTGCACATGCCGATAATGTTGCCCCTGCCCTATTTGGCGGTTTTACCTTGGTGCGCAGTTACCAACCCTTGGATATTGTAAAAATACCCACACCACCGGAGTTATATGCAACTGTCATTCACCCACAAATAGAAGTAAGGACCTCGGACTCCAGGCGGATATTAAAAACATCAATTTCCTTGGAAGACGGCATAAAACAATGGGGGAACGTAGGTGGACTTATCGCTGGACTGTACACCAATGATTATGAATTGATCGGGAGGTCACTGGTAGACCATATTGTTGAACCTATCCGATCCATTCTTATTCCAGGGTTCGATAAGGTCAAGGAAGACGCTTTAAATGCCGGTGCTCTAGGCTGCGGAATCTCTGGCTCGGGCCCCTCAATATTTGCCTTGAGCAAAGGAAAGGAGATTGCCGTTAAAGTAGGCGAAGCCATGAGAAATGTGTACGAAAAAATAGGAGTTGACTATGACGTTCACGTGTCAAAAATAAATACCAAAGGAATTAAAATAATAGAAAATTGAGATACAAGTTTTGCAAGAAATTGAAAAACGGAACTTGTAAAATATATTTCACCTTAACAACAATTACTAATGAACTTTTATAGCCTTAACAAACAAGCTCCAAATGTATCTTTCAAAGATGCTGTTATAAAAGGAATTGCCCCTGATCGCGGGTTATATTTCCCTGAAAAAATTCAAGCTTTACCCAAAGATTTTTTTGATAATATAGAAGATTACACCAATCATGAAATTGCATTTTTAGCAATTCAACAATTTGTAGGTGAGAATATTCCGGAGGAAGCTTTGAAGGAAATTCTTGCAGATGTATTGGATTTTGATTTTCCCATAGTAGAAATTGAAAATGGGGTGGCCACTTTGGAACTCTTTCATGGCCCCACCCTAGCTTTTAAGGATGTAGGCGCTAGATTTATGGCGAGATGTCTGGGATATTTTTCAACCGAAAACACCAAGGATGTAACGGTATTGGTTGCCACTTCCGGAGATACGGGAGGTGCGGTAGCGAATGGATTTTTAGGAGTGGACGGGGTTAAGGTTGTAATTCTATATCCTAGCGGAAAAGTAAGCGACATACAGGAGAAACAGTTGACAACCTTAGGCAAAAACATTAAAGCGCTGGAAGTGGACGGCACTTTTGACGATTGCCAAAATATGGTAAAAACAGCGTTCTTGGACGAAGAATTGATACAGAACATGCAATTGACCTCGGCCAATAGTATCAACGTGGCCAGATGGCTTCCACAAATGTTTTACTTTTTGTTTGCCTACAAAGAGATGAAATCCAAGGGCAAAGAAATCATATTTTCCGTACCTAGCGGTAATTTTGGAAATATCTGTGCAGGTATTATGGCTCAAAGATTGGGAATGCCCTGCAATCATTTTATCGCTTCAACGAATGTGAACGATGTTGTTCCGCGTTATATGACAACAGCTACCTATGACCCTAAGGCTTCCATCGCCACTATATCAAATGCCATGGATGTTGGGGACCCCAGTAACTTTATTAGGATAAGACATTTGTACAAGGATAATTTTGAAGCGCTATCCAAAAACCTATCTTCCTATTCCTTTACCGATAAAGAGACCAAAGAGGCCATGCGCAAATTATACAACGACTACACCTATGTTGCAGATCCGCACGGTGCCGTTGGTTATTTGGGCCTAAAGAAATATCAGGAAACACATCCGGACACCTTTGGTATTTTTCTCGAAACTGCTCACCCTGTAAAATTTTTGGATGTTGTAGAAGATACCATTCGTGAAAACATAGAATTGCCGGATAGCATATTGAAAGTTATGGGCAAGAAGAAAAAGGCAATCAAAATAGCCCAATACGATGAACTAAAGGATTTTTTATTAGGTAAGTAGGTGAATCGAACCTAGTTGAATATTTTTTTACATTTGGCCAATGCTGAGGCAATTACCTGATGCATGTCGTAATACTTATACTCCGCTAGCCTACCTCCAAAAATAATATCGTCCTGTTCGGACAATGCCTTGTATTTGGAGTAAATTTCACTGTTCCTTTCATCATTAATAGGATAATAAGGTTCCTTATTACCAGACCATTCGGTGGGGTATTCTTTTGTTATTACAGTCTTTTTCTGTGTTCCAAATTCAAAATGCTTGTGCTCTAGAATACGGGTATAAGGAATGTCTGAAGCTGTATAGTTTACGACCGCATTACCCTGGTAATTTTCCATATCCAGGGTTTCATGCTTAAAATCCAGACTCCTATATTCCAGCTTACCATATCGGTAATCATAAAACTCATCAATTTTTCCAGTGAACACTACCTGATCGGCCATTGCTACCAATTCCGTTTTATCTTTAAAAAAATCGACTTCCAATCGTGTTTCGATGCCTTCCAATAAACCATTGATCAGCTTATTGTAACCCCCAATAGGTATTCCTTGGTACTTATCATTAAAATAATTATTGTCGAAGGTAAATCGCAATGGCAACCTTTTTATAATAAAAGCAGGCAGTTCTGTGGCTTTTCGCCCCCATTGTTTCTCCGTATACCCTTTGATCAACTTTTCGTAAATATCCTTACCAACCAGCGACAAGGCCTGTTCTTCCAAATTTTTTGGATTTTTCACCCCTACTTCCCTTACTTGTTCCGCAATGACAGACTTGGCTTCCTCGGGCGTCTTTACCTTCCATAACTGATAAAAGGTGTTCATATTGAAGGGCAGATTATAAAGCTCGCCCTGATAATTGGCCACTGGTGAATTGGTATACCTATTAAATTCCACAAAACTATTTACATAATCCCAAATTGCTTTGTCATTGGTATGAAAAATATGGGCTCCGTACTTATGAACATTTATACCCTCCACTTCCTCACAATAAACATTGCCTCCAAGATGCGGACGTTTATCTATAACCAGGCATTTTTTTCCCTTCTTCTTGGCCTCATGGGCAAATACGGCGCCAAAAAGTCCAGCTCCCACAATAAGGTAGTCGTATTTCATTATAGGTAGATTAGTATCCAATAGGAATAAAAAAGTAAAACTAGTGTATATTATAACGTTTACGAATTGAAATCAAAAAAAAAATCCCTTTTGGCATAACATGGTTATATTTGCAGAGCTCAAAGAACCAACCCGTAATGGCCAATTTATTTTATATCTCTCGAAATTATAAAGCTACCAACAGTGCAGCCTCCAAGCCGAAAACAGATTGTGAGCGGATCTTGGACAAGATAGGTTTCAAAAATTTAGGTTTTAAACAGACTACATACGCCAGTTCCGCCTTAGGTGCGATAATAAGTTTTTTTGGAATAACAAAGGGGGTTATCCGATTGCCAAGAAATTCTACCCTGGCCATACAATACCCTCTTAGCAAATATTACAAATACATCACTACCATAGCCGGAATAAAAAAATGTAAAATCGTTTTGATCATTCATGATGTTAAATACCTCATGGGAAAGAATAAGGATATTGCCCGGGAAATGAAAAAATTCTCATGTGCCTATGTAATCATCGTACATAACGACAACATGAAAAAATGGTTCGAGCAACAAGGGGCAACCGCCAAATTGATCCCCTTGTACATGTTCGATTATTTGGACGACAATAGTAGCTATACTGCTCCGGAACTTTCCAATAATGGCTTATTCGATGTGGTTTTCGCGGGTGGCTTGGGAATGGCAAAAAGTGCCTTCATCTATAAATTGGATGCCTTAAAAAATAATAGCTTCCATTTAAAATTATATGGTAGCGGTTTTATCAAAAACGATGTGGACCCCGCCAACACCATCATAAGTTTCGAGGGTATGTTTTCCCCGGATGACGTTGCAAAACACATAAGAGGTTCCTTCGGATTGGTTTGGAACGGGAATTCCATAGACGAATGTGCCGGACATTTTGGACAATACCTATTATACAATAATCCACATAAAACATCACTTTATTTGCTTTGCGGCTTACCAATTATTATCTGGGATAAAGCCGCGATTGCCGCCGTTATCAAGGAACGTCATTTGGGAATTTGCATTTCCTCCTTGGAGGAGTTGGATGGGAAATTAAAAAACCTGTCCCCTGAAGACTACCAACAAATGGTGAAAAATGTGGCCGAAGTTAGGAAAGAAATCATTTCTGGTGGATTTTTAAAAGCTGCCATGGCTAAGGCTCTTTTGGAGCTTTCTTAATTTACTTAAGAAAATTTATTAGTCCAGTTGTGGCAATTTAAAATTATCCAACGGGCTGGGCAGTTTCATTGCCGCCTCAATAGCCTCGGTAGTCCTAGGAGCCATTTCCGATAAATTAACAGGACCATTCTTACTTATAAGGATATCGTCCTCAATTCTTACTGCAATCCCCCACCACTTCTTATCACAGTCACTGCCCTCCGGTATATAGATTCCTGGTTCCACTGTAATTACCGTGTTTTCCCTAAAGGGCTGGTAAGTGCCTTTATCGTGAACATCAAGTCCCAAATAATGGGAAGTGCCGTGCGGAAAATATTTTCTGGCCTCTTCAGGGCTGTCTATAATCCCAAGCTTCATCAACCCTTCAGCAACAACATCAATGGCAGCCTGTCCGGGCGCCTGAAAATCAGCTCCTACCACGCTGGCCTTTATTCCTGCCTCTTGAGCGTTAAACACAATATCATAAATTTGCTTTTGTTCCTTGGAAAATTTTCCGTTTGCCGGAATGGTTCTGGTTACATCAGCGGTATAACCGTGATATTCCGCTCCCAAATCCATCAACACCAAATCGTTTCCAACCTTAGGTTTATTATTTTCAATATAATGTAGAATACAGCCATTGTTACCCCCACCAACAATGGAAGGATAGCCTTCGTATTCGGCACCATACTTCTTATAGACAAACTCATGTACTCCTTGTATTTCCATTTCGGACATATTGGGGTGCATGGCTTTCATGACTTCCAATTGACCCACTGCGGAAATCTCCACGGCCTTCTTTAACAACACCAATTCTTCCTTGGTTTTAATTTCCCTTAAGGTATTCATTATTTCCTCCAATTTGGAGCTGTTAAGATTATTGGATTGCAAATGTAGGGTTACCTTTTCCTTAATTTCTATTCGGGATTTATCATCTCTGGCATCCACAAAATCAACCAACAATTTATCGGATTTCAATTCCTCATAATAGTTCAAGTACCTCCCTAAGGTCTGGGCAACATTTGCACTGTTCTCTACTTCAGTAGATTTGATTATGCTGTACAACTGTTGTTTAGTTGCATTATAGTCAGATGGATAATTGGATTTCTCCTTAAAACTCCTGATCAAATCGAAAAGATCCGCTGCGTCATTGCCATCCCTAAAATCATTCTTAAAATCGAAAAAAAGCACATTGTCAAACATGGAAAAATTAATATCGGAGCTTAAAAATTGTTCGGCATTAAAGGCACGCTCAAAGCCCAATTTATTTTTTACCCCTTCAACCCCAAGTCGCTTTCCGTTCCATTGTTCCGCTTTTTCATCCCGTTTTTGGGCATATAGCACTTCGTCATATCCACTGCCATCATTATCCTTTTGCATTTCGGAATAAATAAGCAAAAGGGCATTAGGCTCCTTATACCCCGTTAGATAATAGAAATCCGGATCCTGATGATATATATAATCCACATCGTTTGCCCTATTCCTTACCGGAGCAGCAAAAAATACTGCAACACTATTTGGAGGCATGGCCTTACGTACTTCCTGCCGCCTTCCCTTATGAAAATCTGCAGGTAAAAAATCGTTGGGAACCTCTTGGGCCTGAAACCAAGAAGCACAAAAAAGAAAAAAAGAAAACAAAAATAAATTCCTCATGACCATGCAATAATTTAAAGTTTAAAAATAATCAATTTTAATACCAAACCAATTCACCGTTACAAATAAGGCTATAAGTAATTCTAAACACAGAAAACCTAAAGCCAATTTCAACAATCGGACCGATCCACTCGCAAAACATATAAATCCCATTTAACATTAATTTGTGCAAAACAATAAGTATATAGATTTTCACATCGATTAATTTTCGATATTTTTACCCTCTAATTAATACATATGAAAAATACAGCACTAACTAAAATTCACGAAGCCCTAGGTGCTAAAATGGTACCTTTTGCAGGATATAATATGCCAGTTTCCTATGAGGGTGTTAACATAGAGCACGAAACGGTCCGCACAGGGGTGGGCGTTTTTGATGTATCCCATATGGGTGAATTTTTAATAAGTGGGCCCAAAGCATTGGACCTCATACAAAAAGTAACTTCCAATGATGCCTCAAAATTAACCATAGGAAAGGCACAATACAGCTGTCTGCCCAACGAAAATGGTGGCATTGTAGATGATCTTATAGTCTACAAAATAAAGGAAGAACAATATTTATTGGTGGTGAACGCCTCCAACATTGATAAGGATTGGGAGCACATAAGTAAATACAATACTGACTTTGGTGCTGAAATGCGTAATATATCGGAAGGCTATTCCCTTTTGGCCATTCAGGGTCCAAAAGCTGTTGAAGCCATGCAAGCGTTGACGTCAATAGACTTAAGCGCAATTAAGTTCTACAGCTTTGAGGTGGCTGATTTTGCGGGTATTGAGCATGTAATTATTTCTGCAACCGGTTATACGGGTTCCGGCGGTTTTGAAATATACTGTAAGAATGAAGAAGTGGAGCAAATCTGGAACAGGATCTTTGAAGCTGGCGCCTCCTTTAACATAAAGCCCGTTGGACTTGCAGCTAGGGATACCTTGAGATTGGAAATGGGCTACTGTTTGTACGGTAACGATATTAACGATTCAACCTCGCCTTTAGAAGCCGGTCTTGGATGGATAACCAAATTCACCAAGGATTTTGTGAACAGCGAAGCTTTAAAAAAACAAAAGGAAGAAGGGGTTACCAAAAAACTGGTAGCTTTTGAACTGGACGAAAAGGGAATTCCGAGGCACGATTATGATATTGTGGATCAAAAAGGAATGAAAATTGGGGTAGTAACCTCTGGCACCATGTCGCCGTCCATGGGGAAGGGTATTGGTTTGGGATATGTCCCCACCACCATATCTAAAAATGGCGGTAAAATCTTTATTCAAATTAGGAAAAATATAGTTCCTGCTACCATTGTTAAACTCCCTTTTTATAAGGTTTAACAAGTGTAACGGTTGAGTTTTGCAAAAGAAGGTGATAGAATGAACAAAATACTCATTTTAGGAGCAAGCGGTTTTATAGGCAATGCCATATACAAGGAATTACATTCCTATTTTGACACCTATGGCACCTATTATTCTTCAAGAAGGAGCTTTGAAAACAATCAACAGTTTTTCCGGTATGATCTTGAAGAGGACGATGTACATGATATATTGGACCAGGTAAAACCCGATCTAATTATCTCTGCCCTAAGAGGAAATTTCCAGGCTCAGGTAATGGCACATCAACATATGGTTGAATACATTCAAAATAAGGATTGTAAATTGTACTTTATATCCTCTGCCAATGTTTTTGATGCCTATAGTAAGTATCCCTCCTATGAAAATGACAAAACTTTGTCCGAAAGTATCTATGGTCGACTCAAAATTAAAATAGAAAATATGCTACTAAGGATACCTGCTTCAAAAATGGCTATTCTTAGGGTACCCATGGTTTTTGGTAATAATTCACCACGAATCAAAGAACTAAAAAATGCCTTGACCAGTTATGAACCTATAGAAGTATTCCCCAATTTGATCATAAACGTCACCAATGACGACAAGCTGACACAGCAAATACATTACCTCATAAATCACAATAAAACTGGGATTTTTCATTTGGGAAGCGTTGACTTAATACACCATGAAGATTTTATTAAGGAAATTGTGAACAGATTGGGCAATAACCGTCCTATCTATAAGCGTGTCTTTACCACTAATGAAGACCGCTATCTGGCCGTTCTTCCCAAATCCAATAGACTCCCAAAGAACTTATTATTCAATTGTCAGGAAATAATTGACCATCATATCTTTAGCGAATAAGCCAATGGCAATTGTACTGTTTTAATTAACTTTATAAAAAATAGCGACATGAAAAAACTATCGGAAGTAGAAATAGAAAAACGATTGGAGGAATTGGATGGATGGGATTATGTTAATGGTGCCATTGAAACCTCATTTGAATTTAAAAATTTCAAGGACACTTTCTCCGTAATGACGAGAATTGCCTTTGAATGTGAATCCCAAAATCATCACCCAGATTGGAGCAATGTCTATAACTCACTAAATATACGGCTATCTACCCATGATGCGGAGGGTGTTACTGAAAGGGATTTTAAATTAGCACATAGTATTGAAGAAATTATTGTAAGCAACTAAGCCGAACACTTGCTGCAGTAGTTAAAATTATTACATTTGTCCATATTTATTATAATAAAATCAAAAAATGGGAAGAGCTTTTGAATTTAGAAAAGCACGTAAAATGAAAAGATGGTCCGCAATGTCCAAGGCCTTTACCAGAATAGGCAAAGACATTGTTATGGCGGTAAAAGAGGGTGGACCAGACCCAAGCTCCAATGCGCGCTTACGGGCAGTAATCCAAAATGCCAAGGCTGTAAACATGCCTAAGGATAATGTGGAAAGAGCTATTAAAAGAGCCTCAGACAAGAGTTTGGGCGACTTTAAGGAAGTTCTTTTTGAAGGGTATGCGCCTCATGGCATTGCCATATTGGTGGAAACGGCCACAGATAACAATACAAGGACTGTAGCGAATATCAGAAGTTACTTCAACAAATGCAACGGCAGTTTGGGAACTTCCGGTTCGGTAGAGTTTATGTTCGACCATACCTGTAACTTTAGGATTCCCGCAGAAGGCATAGACCCCGAAGAATTGGAATTGGAAATGATCGACTTCGGAGCCGAAGAAGTTTTTGCCGATGAGGATGGTATTTTAATTTATGCTCCCTTTGAAAGTTTCGGAGCTATTCAGAAAGAATTGGAAAACAGGGAGATTGAAATTCTTTCCTCCGGTTTCGAGCGTATTCCGCAGGTCACCAAAGCCCTAAGCGAGGAAGAAGCGGCCGATGTGGAAAAACTCTTGGAAAAAATAGAAGAAGATGATGATGTACAAAATGTATATCACACCATGCAGGAATAATAGTTTCCTATAATGGCATGAATAAAAAAGAGGCCCTATCATGGGCCTATTTTTTGTTTTAAATCAACCTGTTTTTATTACTTAATAACCATTTGTTTCTGAAACTGATGCCCCTCATCATCAATAGTCTTTACAATATAGGACCCAGGCTGTAAATAATTCAGTTCCAGCCCATATCCTTCCCCAAATTGGACCTCCTCGGCGTTATAAGTACGTACCAACCTTCCGATCATATCGAATACCATTATAGCCTTGACCTTTATGGGAAGTTTAAAACTTACTGTAGTGGCATTGGTTGCAGGGTTAGGAAACAAACTTAGGTCATTATAACTCTTTAGTGTTTGGGTAACTTCAATTTCACTGGAATCGCCGTAGGTGATCATCAATTGAGGTGCCAGATTTGTTTCGTCAGACGCAAAAGCCACATCATTGCCATTGCTGTGTTTTACGATAAGGGTAACTAATCCGCTGCCGGGTATTCGGACGACATCTAGATCCCAGGTCTTTTTTTGTCCTAAATTATGTATTCCCGTAATTGCACTCAGATATGTACCAACCGTTGTTGGCTTATTAGTGCCGTTAAGCCCATTCTCTGTCCAGTCAGAACTACTTCCAAGGAAAACCTCCAAAGTGCCAAAACCGGGATCGCTTGCCACCTGCATTTGCAATTGAGCTTTGGTAATTGGCCCTCGGAACGCTCCAAGATCGAACTTCATATAAACTAGTCTATTCCCTTGTTCGGCCCTTAAAATATTACCAGTAGGACTAGGATTGCTTGATCCCTGTAAAAAGGTCGCATCTATCAAATAGGCAGTAGGCCCACTATCACAATCCTCAATCAGTGGGTCCTCGGCGTCTATAAGGCCGTCACAATTATTATCGATACCATCGCAAATCTCTTGAGCTCCAGGAAATACATCTGGGTTGGTATCATCGCAATCCACATCGCTGAAAAAGGTATCGTTATCCATATCTACAGGATTATTGAAACCATTGGAATTAATTATCAGTTGTGGGGCTTGCTTGGTTTCGTCAGAGGAAAAGGCCACATCATTACCATAGGCTTGTTTAACGATAAGCGTTATTATTCCGCCACTAGGTATCCGGCCAGTGTCGAGTTCCCATATCTTTATTTGGCCCAGGTTGTGAGACCCCTTGACCAAACCCAAAGCACTACCAACCTCAGTAGGTTTATTATTGCCATTAAGGCTACTCTCCGTCCAATCAGAATTACTCCCTAGGAAGACCTCCAATGCGCCAAACCCTGGATCACTTGTCACCTGCATTTTCAATTCTGCAATGGAAACTGGCCCTTTAAAGGCCCCCAAATCGAACTTCAGGTAAACCACCCTATTCCCTTGCTCTGCCCGTAAAATAGGACCTGTAGGACTAGGATTACTTGACCCCTGCAAAAATGTCGCATCGATAAGATTGGCGGCAGCCCCAATACCACAGGCACCAATCAGCGGGTCCTCGGCGTCTATAAGGTCGTCACAATTATTATCGATACCATCACAAACCTCTAAAGCCCCTGGAAATACATTGGGGTCGGTATCATCACAATCAATATCCGCGCAATAACCATCTCCATCCTCATCCCTTATGAAAGTGCATTTTAGATTATTTGTAATGGTAAACTTTAGGGTAACAGGGATACCGGCATCACCCTGCAAACCGTCACCCGAATAGGGTGTGGCGGCAAGACTATAAATTCCCAATGGAAAAAGCTGTCCCAAATAATTCCCATCAATATCACCATAGAACGCATAGGGCGTAGCGCTCTCGGTACGACCATTGTTCAACGCTCCACTAAGTTTCAGACTAACGCTCTCCACGTCGGAGGTGGTATTTGCCCGAATATTCAAATTTAATGACGGTAAGGTGGCCACATCAATAATATCCCCATTTTTAAGGGTCATTACATCTTTGTTGTCATCTGAAGTGACCAAAGTAAAACTTGTAATGGCAAGTACCCTTGGTACGTCTACACCATTACCGTCACCTTCCGACTCCTCATACTCATCGGCATCCAAGGGGAAGGCGTCCAAAGTATCCGGGGTGCCGTCGTTATCATCATCCGTATCGGCATTGTTGCCCACACCATCGCTGTCCGTATCCATGTCCTCATTTGCATCCAAGGGGAAGGCATCCGATGTATCCGGGGTGCCGTCGTTATCATCATCCGTATCGGCATTGTTGCCCACACCATCGCTGTCCGTATCCATGTCCTCATTTGCATCCAAGGGGAAGGCATCCGATGTATCCGGGGTGCCGTCGTTATCGTCATCTTGATCCTGGTAGTTTGGCAGGCCATCATTATCACTATCTTGGTAACTTTGTGGATCGGAACAAGTGTTGTTTGTTCTAGAAGTAAAGCCTTTACGCGTTTTTTGATCCTCAAACCGCTGACATATTTCCTCTGCAGTCCATTCATCGCTACTTTGAGAATGGGCATTGGAAAAAACAATAAAAAAAAGAATGGCTACTAAATACTTTGATTTGCACTTCATAGATTATCACAATGTTACGAAAAGCCATTTCAATTTACCTTAAGATTATAACTAAATGAAACAGGTTCACAATAGTATTGTGTTGCACAATCTACCAACCATCAAGTTAGTTTAATCGATTAACAGCGAAAAATCTAGTCGTTTAAATAAGGAATAAGATTGACAGTCCGATTGGTTTTAAAAGGGGTTTTTTTGAGAAAAATTTTAACAACAGCTAAAATACGGTTATTACACTGTGATTGCTATAAGAATTAGATTAAAGGAGGATATGAGTGCTAAACTACATCCTAGAAATCATATTGTATTAAATTTAATGCTAATAACTGAAAAAATAGAAGATGATGATGATGTACAAAATGTATATCACACCATGCAGGAATAATAATTTCCTATAATGGCATGAATAAAAAAGAGGCCCTATCATGGGCCTCATTTTTATTTATGTAGTTCAGTTTTTTTCTGCTTTAATACAATTCCAATATTTGGAAATACCCAACTTTAGTGCAATCCTTCCACAGTCTCTATTTGTAGTGATTTGTTCAAGTTAAGAAACACCGTGCTGTCGTCTTCCGAGGTGGATACCGATTCAACAAAATTGTTCTGTTGGTTTCCCGTCTCTACTATAGGATTACCATACCACATCTTTCCATTGTTTACAAAAATATTATTCGTAATGGTAGTTTTGGAATCATGTTTAAAACCTCCACCAGTATTAAGAATGGTCCCTGTATTTCCCTGAAATAGGTTCCCGTCAAAAAGGGTATTATTAGCCCCAAGTGTATCCTCGCCCCAAGATGGAGTATCGCCAATCTTACTTGAAAAGGTAAACAATAAACGGCCTGTATTATTTACAAAGGTAGAATTTATAACCTGGTATCGGTTTACGCCCCTAAAACTGGCAATTTGACCATAATTCCTACTGAAGTTACATTTGTCTATTTTTACATAGCGCTCCGTTGAAAAGATTAAGTCCCTATTATTACTGAATGTTGACCCGGTTACCGTAATTCTGTTGGTATAATCACTTTCATTATCTGAAGTAAAATTTGGAGTAGACCCCCAATAGCTCCTAAAAAGGGTAGCTGTATTATTTTTGAAAATTGAATTGGAGATCGTAATGGTTGAATTGTCACCTTTGGACCAAAATGCAGTTTGATTGGAAATTCCAGTAACCACTATTTCAGAAGCTGTTACGGATGAACCGGAAACATCAAAAATAGTCCCGTTATTGTAATTGTTGGCAGAATCAGTAAAAGTGATTCCAGAAATATCCAATGTAAATCCCGATTGAATTACAAACATTCGGTACTCTCCTGCACCAGAAATAGTAATGTTATCTGCCCCGGTCCCCCTAATAACCATATTGCTAGTCACATTTGGCAGGTTGGAAGTAAGGCCAATAGTACCTTTTAACCCAGTATCAAAAATAATCTCATTGATTTTGGTATCGGCATTGGCGGTAATTATTGCATGGCGTAAAGTTCCTTCACTATTATCATCAGCAAGGGAAGATACTCTTATTCCCTCCTGTGCATAGGATACTGATAAACAGAAGACTGCAATGAGAAAATATATTATTTGAATTCTTTTCATTCTCGATGGAATTTATACTATAGTTGCTGATTTACAAATCGCTTTTCATTGTTATAAATAGACTTATACCTTGTTCATTCATAACGTATTGAGATCAAAATTAGTATTTCAATTATTGTAAAGTATTTATTATGACACCAAAGATGTGAAAGTGTTAAATATTGTTGTGAACTAGGCTATTGGTAAAGTCTTGATTTTCTTGATTCTTACCAATTCCATGCCAAACATAGGTTTTGGCCTATAAACCGAATAATAGTTTTAGTCTATTCTAGAATACCATTTTAGGGAATAATTTTTTTGTAGACTCTTCCTAGGCATATCAAGAAATGGAAAAAAAAGCCTCCAATTTAAAATAATTTTGAATAAGAAAAAGGGCTAATGTCTGTGCAATAGCCCTTTTACCAGAAGTTTACTTCTTATTTAAAACAAAAACCTCAATAAAAATTCATTTGTATTCTTGGCACTGGCCAGTTCGCTACGGGTACTTACCTCATAGGCATATCCCAATAGCAACCTTTTTTTAATGCTGATATTCACCAGTCCGGCAAATGCCCCATCTGTCCTGTAGCTACCCCCGAATTCAAAAATGTTGTCAAAGGAAATCATAGCGTTGAAATCCACGGAAACGGGTGCCCCGCTTACATAACGTCCCATGGCCGATGGCCTCAACATTAGGTTGGTGGCCGGATTCAGCATCAGCTCATACCCAGCCGTGGCGTAGACATGTGGCTTGGCCAAGGCCGCCGTTGCCACTCCGTTGTCATTATCCGCACGTTCGGTAGACAATAGCCTTGGCACTGCCATGGAAGCGTACCACTTGCCGCTCTTTAATAAAGCCCCCACCCCCACATTGGGATTGAAACGGGAGATGGAGGAGATACTGGGGTCCGAATTTACGTTATAGGTCTCCAGGCCGGAGGTGTTAACGCTGTAGGAGTTACCACCTGCCTTAAGCCCTAGGTAGAGCTCCGTTCCTTGGGACAGCTGCAGCCTATAGGAAAAGTCGATGCCCGTAAAGGTCTGGCTCTCCACAAAGGTATTGCTGTTGTAAATGGATATCCCTATCCCCAAATTCTTGCCCAGGGTGGTCCCGAAGGATACCGCCTCTGCACTGGGGGCATCCTGGACACCCGTCCATTGTTGCCTGAAACTGGCGGTCACCATGGTTTCCCCGTCCACACCTACATAGGCCGGGTTATAGGAGTTCATATGGTACATATAATTGGTGATCACCCCTTCCTGCTGGGCAAACAAGGTGCCGCCCACTAACAAAAGTGCGCCTAAAATGATCTTATTGAATATCTGCATGCTAATAATGTCTTTAGTTGAAATTAATGGTTTGGTTAACGTGAAGTGATATAAAGCCATCCGTCCTGGTCTACTTTACCGTCGCCTTCATAATCGATCTGGAAATAGTAGGATCCGGCATCCGGAAGTTGGGCTCCCATGTCTTTGTAACGGCCGTCCCAAGTATTCTGGTAGTTCCGTGCCGAGAAGACCTCTTTCCCCCATGAGTTGAACACCCTTACCAAGGAATTTGGATGGTTCTCTATGTTATGGATCATCCAGGTATCATTGATCCCGTCTCCGTTTGGCGTAAAGGATTGTGAAATATTAAGTACAACGGTATCACAGACATCACCAATACCATCGTTGTCCCTGTCTTCCTGACCTGGGTTGTGCACTGCCGGGCAGTTGTCCAATGAATCCTGAACACCATCATCATCAGCATCCTTCTGGGAATCTGCACAGCCTATGGCATCCACGCTTTCACCGGATGGGGTATTGGGACATTCGTCCTGGTCATCATTTACACCGTCGTTGTCCGAATCCTTTTGCGAAGGAGTACAGCCATAAGCGTCCACTGCTTCATCTTCTGGGGAAGCGGGACATTGGTCCTCTGCATCGTTAACCCCATCAAAATCACTATCCTTTTGGGAATCCGAACATCCATTGGCATCAGCAGACTCTCCAGCGGGAGTGGAGGGACAATCGTCTATCTCATTGTTGACTCCATCACCGTCAGCATCTTTTTGAGAAGCGGAACAGCCGGTACTATCTGCAATTTCTTCCGAAGGAGTATTGGCACAAGAATCAACATTATCCATAACACCATCGTTGTCGGCATCCTTTTGAGAATCAGAACATCCATTGGCATCTACAGTTTCCCCTGTTGGTGTGTTCCCACACGTATCTACATCGTCCATGATACCATCGTTATCACTGTCCTTTTGACTGTCCGAGCAACCATTGGCATCTACAGTTTCTCCGCTTAGTGTATCGGCGCATTTATCGGCATCATCCATAATACCATCGGTATCACTGTCTTTTTGACTATCCGAACAACCATTGCTATCTACAGTTTCTCCACTTGGAGTATTGGCACAGATATCAACATCGTCCATAACACCGTCGTTATCGCTATCCTTTTGACTATCCGAACAACCATTGCTATCTACTATTTCTCCACTTGGAGTATTGGCACAGATATCAACATCGTCCATAACACCGTCGTTATCACTATCCTTTTGACTATCCGAACAACCATTGCTATCTACTGTTTCTCCACCTGGAGTATTGGCACAGATATCAACATCGTCCATAACACCATCGTTATCACTGTCCTTTTGACTATCCGAGCAACCATCGCTATCCACTGTTTCTCCACTTGGGGTATTGGCACAGGTATCTACATCGTCCATAACACCGTCGTTATCGCTATCCTTTTGACTATCCGAACAACCATCGCTATCCACTGTTTCTCCACTTGGAGTATCGGCACAGGTATCTACATCGTCCATGACACCATCATTGTCATTGTCCTTTTGGCTATCCGAGCAACCATTACTATCTACTGTTTCTCCACTTGGAGTATTGGCACAGGTATCTACATCGTCCATAACACCGTCGTTATCGCTATCCTTTTGACTATCCGAACAACCATCGCTATCCACTGTTTCTCCACTTGGAGTATCGGCACAGGTATCTACATCGTCCATGACACCATCATTGTCACTGTCCTTTTGGCTATCCGAACATCCGTTGGCATCTACAGACTCCCCACTGGGGGTACTTGGACATAAATCAAGGGAATCATGTATACCGTCCTGATCCGTATCTAAAAAAGGCTTTTCAAATACTATATTTCCCAAAAAATCACTGGAAGAAGTAGATATAGTACTTATATTCCCTGAAGTTAGATCAACATGTTTTAAAACATTGGAGGACACAACATACAAGAATGATCCCGTTGGATCAATTTCCATATGGCTTACAGAACCAGTACTGTAGGTATCTGTAGAAAGTAAGTGAGCATTCGTACTAAGATTTCTTTCTATTACCTTTACTCCAGCCCCTGTTCCTACATAAATTTTAGAACCGTCATTATTTGAAACTACATCAACAGCTCCTCCAACATTAATATAATCGATTACTGAGTTGGTATCTGTATTTATAATTGCTATATCTGATGAATGATTGGAGTTTTCTACCCCATATATATCTGTCATCAATGAAGGATCATTTGCACAACTACTATAACCCCAACTTGTATTACATACATAAACAAAATTATTATCGGAACTAATATTTAACCTTGTTGCTCCAGAAATACCCGAATGAATTTTAATTTCGCTTCCTGTTGAAGTGTCATAAACGGACACTCCTTTTTTTCGAGGATCCAAATTTGCCACATATAGTTTCGTTCCAGAAGAATTAATTGCTAATCTAACGCTTTGATATGCTTCATTAGGATTTGTAGCATTACAAGTTCCCGTATTCCTGCTCACAAAATTTGTACTCAATTGTGAGTTAACATCATAAATATTAACACTATAT
Source organism: Arenibacter sp. F26102 (assembly GCF_023015865.1). Classification (GTDB taxonomy): domain Bacteria; phylum Bacteroidota; class Bacteroidia; order Flavobacteriales; family Flavobacteriaceae; genus Arenibacter. The sequence continues at coordinate 143,040 of NZ_JALKBC010000003.1, forward strand.
GCGGCTGCCGTATAAATCTTGTTTCCGGAGGGCGAGGATACAATACCACTTTTACCAGAAAAATTGCTGATATTTCCTATTATAGAATTACCTGATAAATCTATAATTTTAGTCCCACCGCCGCAATTATAACAATCTTGAAAAAGATATTTATTATCATTACTGACACCAATCGTTCTTTCGTTGTTACGCCAATTTGTATCCCCAGAAATTGGGCCTATAGTTCCGGACAAAGTATGGGTTTCGGTATTGATGATTTGAATATTACCCCCTTTCAATGCAGAAACGTAAGCTCTGTTTTGTGAAAACAACGCTAAAGGAGTGAATAGTAAGAAAAATACAATTTTGATAAAGCTTTGGTTATTCATATTTGAGAGGGTTGATTTCTATTTAAATTATGTAGTCTATTTCCTAAATATTAACAATTCAATACTCATAGAATAGATAGACAAGAATGACGTCAAAAGTAGTATTATACCGATATAACGTATAGGAGATTAGAGCCAATGATGTATAAACATTAAATTATGTTGTGAAATATCCTTTTAGTGTAGTCGCAATTGTATGTAGGAAAATTATTCACCTACAATTACCCAACAATCAGGCTATTTTAGTACTTAACTATTGCCTTGATCTAAGAATTACGTTTAAAATTTAAGTAAAAATAGGTTCTGCGAAGAAATTTGATAAGATAATAGAGGAAGGTGTAGGGACAAAATTAAATCGAATAATCTGTAAGAAATCAAACTTCGGAGATCTAAAAACTATTCTCGGAAATCTTGCCCACCACTCCTTTAAAGAATGCCTTATAAGTTGTAAAATCCTGTTCCTTGTCGTCTGTAGGATATTGTGGTTTAGATATTTTGATCTGCTTTTTCCCGAAGTCGAACGCCACCAAAACAATGGGAACCTTGGCCGCTTTGGCTATATAATAGAAACCCGTTTTCCATTCCGTAACTTTTTTTCTTGTGCCTTCCGGGGAAAGCGCCAATCTGAACTTTTTATTCTGCTCAAATATTTTGACCGTGGCACCAACGGTATCCATATTTTTACTTCTATCTATGGGGGCTCCACCCATCCAGCGAAAATACCAGCCGAATGGCGGTTTAAAAAGTGCTTTCTTTCCAATAAAATGAATATCCTCGTTCAACACACGTCGAATCAGAAGTCCCAAGAAAAAATCGACCCAGCTCGTATGTGGCACCACTATAACAACGCATTTGTCCAATTGTGGGAAGGAGCCGATTAGCTTCCATCCCAAAATTTTAAAATATATAAATTTTGCAAGTGCATGCATAAACCATCAATTGTTTAAAATGTTAAGACCACAGATAGCCTTTATTTAAAAAGAACCATTTTACCATTTCTAACCTAACCCTCAAAGAAATCAAGTTCGAAATTGGCATTAACAACCAGATTCAGAATGTTCGGAAATATTATATTTTTTGATAAATAGATTTCAATTTTTCGGGGGTTATAATATTTCGCCATTCACTTCCCAATGCATTTTCCCATAGGGGAACAAGGCCTAAAGCTACATTGATCATAATATCAAAATCGTTATTGGTCAGTCCGCTGCAGATGCCTTTTGGAAGTTGGATATTGTGTTTTTGCTTCATTTCATTAAAAAGTTCAACCCCCTCTGGATAAAATTCTTCTAAATGCTGAAAAACCAAACAATTCCCAATACCATGTCTAACCCCTAATAAATAGGACAAGCCGTAGCTCATGGCATGGGCAACCCCAACTTGTGAATACGCTATACTCATACCTCCATGCCAGGAAGCCATCATTAATTTATTTCTGGCATCATCTTCGGTCAAATCTCCCAAATATACTTCTTTGCATAATTCCAGTGACTTTTCCCCATAGCTTTGGCTAAAGGCATTTAAAAATGTGCCATTTAGTGATTCTATGCAATGAATAAAACAATCCATACCTGTGTAAAACCATTGCTCCTTAGGAACCCCTTGTGTTAAATCGGGATCCATAAGGACTTGGTCAAAAGTGGTATAATCCGAGTTAATCCCAAGTTTTTTCTCGGGACCCAATAATACCGTGGTTCTGGAAACCTCTGCTCCCGTACCACTGATTGTTGGAATACCTACATGATATATAGAGGGTTTTTTTACCAAATCCCAACCTTGATACTCATATGCATTTCCCCTATTGGTCAACATGATTGCCACAGCTTTTGCCAGGTCCAATAAAGTACCACCACCAATACCTATAATTCCAGAAGGCAGTTCGGCAAAATCATTTTTGATTTTATTTATCAATACGTCTACTTGGTCTGTCTTGGGCTCCTCATCGGCTGATATAAAAATTATCTGATCGTTAAATATCAAAGGTATTCTAGAAACTAGTTCCGAACCTTCAAAAACATCATCGACCAAAAAGATAAAAGGTGCCTCGGAATGAATCCTTTTGGGCATCAAAATCTCCCCCAATTGTACAAAGCATCCGGCGCCAAAAATGACTCGGGGTACCATAGGAAAATTCTTGTAGTTCGTCATCAATCCAGGGTGGTTAACTGTTGTATTGTTATTTTTACTCTTTACGTTCATAAACTTATTTAAGATACTCCAATAAATCCGAGATAGTGTTCAAGGTTAGATGATCATTATTGTGTTCCTCCAAATTCACTTCTTCATGTTGCCATGTCGTGTGAAATGGAATATGGACCGCCTTTGCCCCAATATTTATAATTGGCAATACATCTGATTTTAATGAATTTCCAATCATCAGGAACTCCTCTACGGGAATTTCCAAATGATTCAATAGATTCTTATAATTTTCCTCCTTTTTATCACTAAGCACTTCCACATGATGAAAATATTTGGACAAACCGGACTTTTCCAATTTTCTTTCCTGATCCAACAAATCACCTTTGGTCAATACTATCAAGCGATATTTATCCTTTAATTTTTCGAGCACTTCCTCTACACCATCCAATAACTCAACCGGGTGCAATAACATTTCCTTTCCTAAATTCAAAATATCCGTAATCCTTGTTTGAGAAATCCTATTGTTGGACAAATCCAAAGCAGACTCTATCATAGATAACATAAATCCCTTTACTCCATAACCATATAAATCAAGGTTCTTAATCTCTGTTTTAAAAAGTTCCTGATCTATTTGGTTTTTGGTCTCATAACTATCCAAAAGGCTGGCAAATTTTTCTTCAGCATTCCTAAAGTACGTTTCATTTACCCAAAGGGTATCATCGGCATCAAAACCAACCACCTTAATATTCTTGAAATCTATTTCCATACCTTTTTAGCTTTTTCCAAATCTTCGGGCGTGTCTATTTCTATACCGCTTACGTTGGTTTCTACCATCTTGATTTTTTTTCCGTATTCCAGATAACGAATTGCTTCTATTTTTTCCGTAGCTTCCAATATAAGCATGGGCAATCTCTGGAAATCCATGAGTGCACTTTTTCTAAAGGCATAGATTCCTTTATGTTTAAAATAAGGAATGTCCAATTCCCTTGACCTAGGGTATGGAATTGGGGCACGTGAAAAATAAAGGGCAAAATTCTGATTATCAACAATCACCTTTACCGTGTTGGGGTCATTGATCTCTACCCAATCTGAGATTCTCGTCATTAAAGATGCTAAATCTATTTCTTTATTAACATCATCTTTAAAAACTTCTATTACGCTGGCAAGACTTTCCCTGTCCGTAAAAGGTTCATCCCCTTGAACATTAACAATAATATCAACATCCATGTCCTCCACAGCCTCGGCAATCCGATCACTTCCACATTCATGTTGCTTTATACTCATGATGGCCTTTCCACCCACCTTTTTAATAGTATCATATATAGTGGTACTATCCGTAACTACATACACTTCTTGAAACAAGCCAGTATTTACGGCTGCCTCATATGTTCTTTGTATTACAGGCTTCCCCTGTAAGTCTTGCATAAGCTTACCTGGAAATCTTGAGGCAGCGTAACGCGCCGGTATCATTGCAATGATTTTCATATGTGGATATTTATTATTTTTTAACTGTCATATGTAATACGCATATCTTCATTGATTTTGCGACCAGTTTTGGTCATGCTCATTTCACACGAAAATTATTTAAGATTAATTTGGATTATGTTTTAGGTCTAAGTTTTTTATATATCCTAAAAATGACAATGAATATTATAATTACCAAAAAAGCTGCCAGGATGGGTGCGAAAATTGACGCAGTAGCCACCACGGCGGCAGTACCCGTTTCCACCAGACCAATTACTGGATTAGCCGTTCCACCTGTTGTAGCAGTAGATGCCAATCTACCAGTAGCGGAAGCTCCCTTTATGGCTGTTGCTGTTCCACCACCGGCAATTATAGCCAAGGTCCAAGTAATTAGGGGATCTAAATTGGATGCAGTTGAAACCATTACTGCGGTTCCTGCCAAAGCGGCCATAGGTATGGCAACACTATCCAATATATTATCTAGCCAGGGGATAAAGTAAGCAAAAATTTCAACTATGGTTGCTACTCCTAGAACTATTAGAGCTGTGAAACTTCCGACCCATTGCCAATTTTCATTCAATTCCCACACATTAAAATAAGCGGCCAAACTTAAAAAAAACAATGGCAAAAAAATTCTAAATCCCACAGATGCAGCTAGCCCGACACCCAAAAATATGCTTAAAATAGTCTCAAAAGCCATATTCCTATTTTATAATGCGAAATTAGACTATTCCTAATCAACAAAAAAATCGTTCTTAAAGCCTATAAGGTACAATTTATGCTTTGCCCTGGTCACTGCAGTATACAACCAACGAAGGTACTCCCTGTCTATTCCGTTCGGCAAATAAGGTTGTTCGACAAACACGGTATTCCACTGCCCCCCTTGTGACTTATGACAGGTGATGGCGTATGAGAATTTAACCTGAAGTGCATTGAAAAATTTATTGTTCTTTACTGCCAGAAATTTCTTGTATTTAGATTTCTCATCGGCATAGTCCCTCATAACTTCCTGATAAAGCCGGTTGCCATCATCATAGGATAAGGATGGGGTTTCTGCCATTATGGTATCCAATAGGAGCACTGTTTCAAAAGGTTTTTGGTTGGGATAATCAACCATTTTAACCTTTACTTCGGCAAATTTAAAGCCGTACAATTCTTTTATTGAAAAAATCTCCAACACTTCAATGATATCCCCATTGGCTATAAAACCGGCCTCAGAGGTAGGCTTCAACCAAAAATAGTTGTTCTTCACCACCATCATATAATCGCCTACCGCCAGCTCATTTTCAAGGTATAGAATTCTATTCCTAATGTTTTCGTTATATAAATTCGCCCTCTTGTTGGACCTGACGATAATGGCGGTTTCCTCCTTGCCATTTTGCGAATAGGACTCGTCTATAGCTTCCTGTATATCATTCCCATCCACTAATCGAACAATATCACTATACTGACTTACTGAAAATTTAAAATCATCGTAAAATTCACCCTGAAGCTGTTCGCGCAAATTAGTGGCATTTACCAAAATTCCAGAATCCTCGGCCTGTCTAACCACCTCATCCAACTCCAACTTTATTACTTCCTTATTATAATTCAAGGACAATTGATTCTCGTCCAAGGCCGGACTAATATTTAAATGTACAGGAGGAAGCTGAGCCGTATCACCAATTAAGATCAACTTACAATTGTGTCCTGAATAAACAAACATCAATAAATCGTCCAAAAGAGACCCATTCTCAAATGACTTGGAATCTGCAGGAGTATCCGGAATCATTGAGGCCTCATCCACAATAAAGATTGTATTTCTATGCTTGTTGGGCGACAATACGAACTGCACCCCGCCACCACTCTGTTTTTTTGGGAAATAAATTTTTCTGTGAATTGTAAAAGCCTGTGTTCCAGAGTAATTGGACATCACCTTGGCTGCCCTACCTGTGGGGGCCATTAAAACGGCCTTCATAGTGGTTTTCCAGAGATTCGTTACAATGGTGCCGACAATGGTTGTCTTTCCTGTACCAGCAAAACCCTTTAACATGAAAACACTATCCTTTTCCTTGGATAAAACAAAACTTGCAAGTTTCTCCAAAGCCACTGACTGCTTGGCAGTTGGATCATGCGGAAATTTGTCTTTGAGCAGTTTAAAAAAAGTAGCGTCAGTTATAGAAGTCATAGGTCATCAAAGATAATCAGTATTTTTAAGGTCAAATACTTTTACCATTAAAAAAAAATTGTAGATTTGTGACAACCACTAAAAAAAATAACACTTACAAGATGAAGACCATATTACAAATTTTCCTTTGGATAGTATCTATCGTGTTGGGATATATGATTTATAATTCTGTGAACGGCCCAATTGAATTTAAAAAAATTAAGCAGGAACGCTTTGCCAAAGTAATATCCAATTTAAAGGATATCAGGAATTCCCAAGAGGCCTATAAAACTGTAAATGGTAGATATGCAAAAGATTTTAACGCGCTTGTTAGTTTTGTAGATACCGGATATTACACCATCACCCAACAGAGAGATTCCTCTTACTTGGAATACGACAAGAATTTTGGCATCGATATGCTAAAAGAGGTAAAAATAATAGATACACTTGGTAGAGTTTCCGTCAAGGATTCCCTATTCAAAAAAGACGATCGTTTCAAAACAATGATGAATGTGCCTTATGCGGCCAAAGGGGAAAAGTTTGAAATGAAATCAAGCATTCTTGAAAAAAGCGGATACAAAGCTCCTGTTTTTGAAGCAAAAGTTAGTAAGGATGTAGTTTTGCATGACCAACCTAAAACTTTATTGGCTAGGGAAAATACCCAGATAAATGTTGATGAAGTAAATGGAAACGTTATTAAGGTTGGATCTTTGACCGAGGTAAGTACCAGTGGAAATTGGCCATCTATATATGACAAACGAAACGACCAATAGCATTTTAGAAAATTCTAAATCGGAATATCATAAATTGTCCATTCAAGTTAGCTTGAATGGACTTTCTTTTTGTGTCTTGGACACACTTTCCAACAAAATTCTTGCTTCTGAAAGGCTGGTATTTGAAAATGAACTTACCCCCTATGCCGTCCAAAAGGAAATAAAGCAGCTTTTTGAAAAAAACAGAATAAAGGACGTAAAGTTTTCAGAGGTTGTTGTAATACACAGGAACAATCTTTTTAGCCTTGTTCCACAATCCCTTTTCAATAAGGAAGAATTGGCAAATTATTTAAAATTCAATGCCAGGATCTTAGCCAACGACCATCTGGAATATGATGAAATTAAAAGTTTGGACATGGTTAACGTTTATGTTCCCTTTATGAATATAAACAATTACATCTATGACCTTTTTGGCGAATTTGAATTTTTGCACCACGGCACCATCCTGATCCAGACTTTGACCAACAGCCATGGCAACCTAAGCGAGCCCATTTGTTATATACACCTTATAGAGGGACATATGGACATTACTGTGATTTCCAATAAAAAGTTGATCCTATACAACAACTTTAGTTTTAACACCAAAGAGGATTTTATATACTATCTTCTATTTACTTTGGAACAATTAAAACTGGATACGGAAACCACTAAACTTAAACTTTTCGGATCCATTGAGGAAGGTGATGAATTATATAACATGTGTCATCAATACGTAAGGGATATTTCCATTTTTATCCCCTCCAACACTTCTTTTTGTCATTTTGGGGGATCGGAAAAGGAAACTATAGATTTTACACAGCTAAATACCCTTTAATGCGAATAATTTCCGGCAAAAACAAAGGCCAAAGGCTTACCGCCCCTAAAAAACTCCCAGTTCGTCCTACAACGGATATGGCAAAAGAAGCTTTGTTCAACATCCTTAACAATCAATACTACTTTAACGATGTAAGCGTATTAGATCTTTTTGCAGGTACAGGAAATATCAGTTACGAATTTGCTTCCAGAGGTTCAGAAAATATAACTGCTATTGATGCAGACCTAGGGTGTATTCAATATATTACCAAAACGTCCGCAGACTTGGACTTTCCAATTACTGCCCTGAAGAAAGATGTTTTTCAATATTTGGAAACCAACCCTATAAAGGCCCATATCATCTTTGCCGATCCGCCTTACGATCTATCACCGGAAGAATTCTCGGCAATTCCAAAACTGGTTTTTGAAAAACAGCTATTGTTGGAGAATGGTGTTTTGATCATAGAGCATTCCAAACATACCGATTTATCCCACTTGGAACATTTCACCAATCACAGAAGATATGGTGGCAGTATCTTTAGTTTTTTCGAGTGGACCGAGGGTAATTGAAGTCTTATAGCAGGCAGTAGTACATTAAAAATAACCTTAAATCCTATTAAGGAACTTTTTAGTTGCGCCTATTTATATAATAAGGCTGATAATTTTTTGGCTACATCTACCATTCATATTTACAATTGAACTCTTTGAAGAGGCATTGATTGCAGGGATTTCTCCTCTGCTATCATTAATAAACTTATTACCGCCTGCGGGGGCATTAATTGAAAAAAAACTTCTCATGGCAGCATTAATAAACAAGATATCGCCTGCGGCGGCATTAATTGAAAAAAACTTCTCATGGCAGCATTAATAAACAAGATACCGCCTGCGGCGGCATTAATTCGACTACGTATTTGCTGTGCAAATACTGTCTCATTAAAAAAAAGCAGGTCATAAGCCGGATTCTGTTGACCTTGAATTACTTCATGGCCTCCTTATCATTTATCTAGGCCAAAAGTTGCCCTTTGGCTCCAACCGCCTACCCTTCAGCTCGAGCGTGCAGCCCTCAAACACTGATTTACATGACGTTGCACCGTATAGAGTTTACCTGGTTTCACTACAGCATAACCTGTACATACTTTCTGTTGCACTTGTCCTCATCTCACGACGGACGGGCGTTACCCGCTATACTGCACTATGGTGTCCGGACTTTCCTCCCCCCACGGAACGCGGGGAGCGATAAGGCGACCTGCTACTGCAAAGGTAATTCAATTGTTGATAAATAAAATATCAAAGAAAGTTAAATAGGCCCTTTAATGCAATGCTATTTTTATATTTGTACTTCACCCTTTTGCGTAGTATTTTTGCGCTGAATTTAAGTTGATAGCCTTGGAACCTTTTATAGTATCCGCCCGAAAATACAGGCCCCAAACATTTAAGGATGTTGTTGGGCAGCAGGCTATTACCAATACTTTGACCAATGCCATAGACAACAATCACCTGGCACAGGCCCTATTGTTTACAGGTCCAAGAGGTGTTGGCAAAACCACTTGTGCCCGAATATTGGCCAAACAAATCAACCAAGATGGCAGGGCACCTGAAGATGAAGACTTTGCTTTTAATATATTTGAGCTCGATGCTGCGTCCAACAATTCCGTGGATGATATAAGGGAGCTTACCAGTCAAGTTCGCATACCTCCCCAAGTAGGAAAATATAAGGTATACATTATTGATGAGGTACATATGCTATCCCAGGCTGCCTTTAATGCTTTCTTAAAAACGCTGGAGGAACCACCTGCACATGCCATTTTTATATTGGCCACGACAGAAAAGCATAAGATTATCCCAACCATCCTGTCCCGTTGCCAGATATTCGATTTTAAACGTATTACGGTTAAGGATGCCGCGGAATACCTGAAATATATTGCGGAGAACCAAGAAATTGATGCCGAGGACGATGCACTCCATATTATAGCCCAAAAAGCTGATGGAGCAATGCGCGATGCACTATCCATCTTTGATAGAGTCGTGAGTTACTCCGGTAAAAAACTTACGAGAAAAGCCGTAACGGAGAATTTAAATGTTCTGGATTACGACACCTATTTTACGGCTACCGATCTTATTCTAAAGCATGATATTCCTGGCCTATTGATTCTTTTTAATGAAACCTTGGCCAGAGGGTTCGACGGACACCATTTTATAAGTGGTCTGGCTTCACACTTTAGAGATTTAATGGTATGCCTACACCCATCCACTATTGAACTCTTAGAAGTTGGCGATGAAGCTAAAAAGCACTATAGCGAACAATCCAAAAAAACTTCAAGTTCCTTTTTACTTACCGCAATTGACATGGCCAATGATTGCGACATTAAGTACAAGACCAGTAAAAATCAACGACTTCTTGTTGAATTAGCCTTAATGAAATTAGCCTCTATCGATTTTGATGGAGAAAAAAAAAAAGTCTGAATCCCTAGGGAATGGTCGTAACAAACCAGATTTTATAATTCCAGCATCATTCTATAAAATTAACCGCCCAACTGTGGTGGACAAGGAATTAAAGGCCAAGAAAACAGAAGAAGTTATAATTGGCACCACAGCCCATACTACCGAAACCATAAAGGAAGAACAGGGTATTCAGCACCAAACTTCCAACCCAAATACTCCAGATCAGGCTCACCGTAAGGTGGAGGCGGGCAGCATGGACGTTGCCTTGGAAAAAGATCCAAATCCTACCCCAAGGGCCAAAATAAATCTAAAATCTACCGAAAGGAGGGTTTCAGGTCTTTCACTTTCCAGCTTAAAGGCAAAAAAAGAACATCAACTAAATAAAAAAGAAGATGTTATTGATGAAAGCAATCTGCCCAAGGCCATATTTACGGAAGAGGAAATGCAAAAACATTGGGCGGATTTTGTTGATATAATGGACAAAGATGGACGGAAAATTTTAGCATCCAACCTACATTCCGATGTACCCAAGTTAACCGAAAATTTTACCATTTGGATAGAATTACCAAATGGCACTATGAAGAAGGAAATTGAGCGGGATAAGTATGATTTAATGGAATACTTAAAATTAAAACTCAACAATCACTTTATACAATTGCGAATAACGGTCAACGAAGCTACCGCCAAAAAATTTGCTTTTACCCCCGAGGAGAAGTATTTAAAATTACGGGAGAAAAATCCGGCCATCGACCTTTTGCGCAAGGAGTTCGATTTAGATATTTAAGCCTTTCCAACCTTTTTTATCCTCCAAGCATAAAACAACATCACTAAGGCGTTTATTATTAGACCCAAAGATTCCCGTGCATGTTCTATATTATTTATATTTCCCCCATCAATGGAAACCCCTTCAAAGTGCTCTGGCCAAAACATATAAGCACTTAATAAATAAGCAAACGATAGTATTACCGGCACTATTAAGACCATTTTCTCCATTAAAAACAAAAACGAAGCTATGGCCGCCAATCCATAAATAAAATACCACAGCATGGCATCGGGATCATTGTACTGAAGAAATGCGGCCCAAATAAACAGTATGGTAAATACGGCCGAAATAATCTTGGAAAAAAGTCTCATACTATGAATTTATAATATGGTTTTCTATAATGCCGCAAACTTCTGTCGCCAACAAAGTCTCTTTTAAATCAGCCCCCTTTTTGTTGGAAATTAGGATTGGATGATCTTGGGAATCTTCCGGCATTCTACCGTGCGAACCTTTTACCAAAGAGGCGTCCAACGGAATAATGTCCATTATTGTTCTGAAACCTAATTTCTTCTTTAACAACTTCCAAATAACCTTTGGCATCAATAATTTATCCTTGGGGTCTGATAGCATCTCAACGGGGTCGTATCCAGGCTTTTTGTGAATGTCTACCATTCTGGCATAATCAGGTGCCTTACTATCATCTAACCAGAAGTAGTAGGTAAACCAAGAATCCTTATCGGCCAACACCACTAAATCCCCACAGCGTTCATGATCCAATTGTAATTTTTGGATTTCACTGCCCGAAAGCACTTGTTCCACCCCATTAATATTTTTCAATATTGCCTTAACCTTAGCCACATCTTCTTTATTCTTCACATAAACATGGGCCATCTGATGATCTGCCACCGCAAAGGCCTTGCTTGCACCTGCATCCAATAATTCCAATCCCCTTTCCATACGAATATCAAGGAATCCCTCTTGCCTAAGCTTTCTATTTAAATGAATGGGATTGTTAACATTGGTTATACCATATTCGGAAAGCAAAATAACGTGGGCAGATTTGCTTTCATAATGCTCCACCAACTGCTTAACCACATCGTCTATCTCCCTTAGATCTTTTGATATTTTACTAAAATCCGTACCAAAACGTTGCATATTATAATCCAAATGTGGCAGATATACCAAGGTCAAGGTAGGATCATGTAATAAATCGGTCTTCAGGGCAGCATCTGCGATCCACTGACTGGATTTAATGGAGGTTTTTGGACCCCAAAAATGAAAAAGAGGGAATGTACCCAATTCACTTTGCAATTGGTCGCGAAGTTCCGCTGGATAAGAATACACATCAGGGATTTTTCTACCATCGGCCAAATAATTTGGTCGTGGAGTAACACTATAATCCACATTGGAATACATATTGTACCACCAAAACATGTTGGCGCAGGTAAAATTTTTATCTTGCCTTTTGAGTCTGTCCCAAATTTTTTCCGATTGGATCAAACTATTGGATTGTCGCCAAAATTTAACCTCTTGTTCCTCCTTAAAATACCAACCATTTCCCACTATTCCGTGTTCGGCAGGTGTTTTTCCCGTTAAGTAAGTAGCCTGTACACTACATGTTACTGCGGGTAATTGGGGTGTAACTGTTGCCGATGTACCTTTCTCCAAAAAAGACCTAATGAAGGGAGTGTGCTCCCCAATCAATCCCTTTGTTAATCCAACTATGTTAAGTACTACGGTTTTATTCATTTCTTATATGTTGTTCTTCAACCACTCCAATTCACGTACAATGGAATTGGAAAGTTCAGTTTTAAGATTTTTAGGCAATACGTCCCAAGTATAGGTCTCTATTTCCAATTGATCCGAAAATTGATCCTTCTTAAGATATTCCAACACCTTGATTATTTGATCCTGGGTGGAAAATAAATTATCATACTTCTCCAAAAAGATGGGAACATGAAAGTGGGATCTTAGCTCAGGCACCTTTGGCCGTTTCTCCAAAACCTCAGCTAAATCCTTATATGTCACAACTTTGCCCCCAACCTTTTCAGTAACCTGGTGTAAATATGTAGGTTCATTGAACTGAGCCAAGGAACGCCATATTTCCTCATTTTCACCATCTTTAAAAAGTATTTTAAGGGCCGAACTAACTTGTATTTTGCCAACCTTTATACCTGCCTTTCTAAATTTTTCCAAAGTATACTCTGGTTCTTCATAGGCCAAGGAAAAATGACAAACGTCGTAGCATACGGTAATATGCTTTAAAATTAAATCCTTGGCCTTTTCTTGATCACAGCCCTGGACGTCCATTAATTTACGGGTGGCTATAGGAATCAAATATTCCTCATAGAAGTGAATTACTTCATCGCTATTCTCCATCATACCATCCGGTTCTGGTTCAATGTCCAAATGAAGACTTTTACCCGTAGTCCTTTCAATATCTGCCAACTGCAAAACCACCTTGGCCATACTTTCCGCACCTATCGTAAAAGCCTTATGTAGTGCTTCCGATGAAGTATGCCAATGTCGGTAGCTGACAGGCGAAGTAGAGATACCCCCTGAAATACCTTCTGGGATCAAAAAAGCCAATTGATCAAAAAGACGCTTGGTATAGTCCAATCTTTCACTGGTGGTCCAATCTGGGGCATGTACCATATCCTTTACCCGTTCATTGTGAAAGTTCCCATATGGGAAACCATTCATGGTAAAGGCATAAAATTGATTTTGGTCCAGCCAATCCTTAAATTCTTTTAAATTATCATCTTCATTGAGCCCTAAACTTGCAATATTGGACAAACGCAATCCTATTCCAAAGGCAGAATCCGGCGAAACCTCCTTTTTAATTTTAGGTAGATAGGTTTTTAGGCTATTAAAGGTCTGCTCCCAATCTTCACCCGGATGTATATTGGAACAATAACCAACATGATATTTATTGTCTACTAACATAAGCTTTTGGATACTTGAGGTTTGTACTTTTCTTTTAACCAAATTATTGCTTTTCCCATTGTAGCAATATCAATTTCATGCACATCGTGCTTTGCTCCTATTTTAGATATTAATGTTATGGTAAGTTCTCCTCCTAAATGCTCCCTAAATTCCTGAATACCATTTAGCAACTCATCCAATTCATTATCTTTTTCAATAGGAATATGTAAATTGAACCCAATTTGTTCCAAAACAATTAATATTCGGTCCAGCGTATCCTTATCAATTAAGCCTGTAAAATTGGCATAGACCAAGTCCAAGGCCATCCCTATGGCTACAGCCTCACCGTGCCTTAGCTGATAATTGGTCATATATTCCAATTTATGAGCGGCCCAATGTCCAAAATCCAAAGGTCTGGACGAACCACTTTCAAAAGGATCTCCTCCTTGGGCAATATGCTCCATGTGCATCTCGGCACAGCGATAGATCAAGTACTCCATAGATTCCATTTCGCGTGCCTGAAGTCTCGTACTGTTTTCCTCTATAAACTTAAAGAAGGTCTCATCCTTGATCAAAGCCACTTTTACAGCTTCAGCTATTCCTGAAATCCAGTCACGTTGATGTAGAGTGGTTAAAAAATTATTGTCATTTATTATAGCATGGGCAGGAGCAAAAGTCCCAAGAAAGTTCTTTTTACCTAAAATATTAAAACTGTTCTTAACGCCTACGGCAGAATCATTCTGTGACAGTACTGTGGTAGGTATCCTAATAAGTTTCACTCCCCTGTGGGCTATGGCGGCAGCATAACCTACCATATCTATTATAGCACCTCCCCCTATAGCTACAACAAAGGAATGTCTACAGATTTTATTGTCGTTTATGGCTTTCAAGATACGCTCCACATTTTGGTAGTCGTTCTTACACTGTTCGCCTCCAGCAATCTCCATTTGCTCAGTAAGATTTATCACGGAACTATTGGCCTTGCAATATGAGGATATCTGTGAGCTTAAATTTGGATGACATTCCTGAACACCACTATCTATAACAAAAAGCACTTTTACCTTACCCTTTTTATTGTACCCTTCAATAATATCTTTGAACAGAGGATTTTTGGAGCTAAATACATGTTCGGTAAAATGTAACTTATACTCATAAGATACTTTGAAGGACTGCTCAATTGGCTTATAATGTGACATACTCTAAAAAGTTAGGTAACTGCAAACAGTTTGGATAAAAAAATTGACAGGGGCAATAGCAATAAGGTAATCAACCCTACCCACCAATAGGAAAATCCTACTGCCAAGGTAGCGTCCAAAACTATGATCGATATTACTCCGGCCATTACTGCTTTTTTTATGTTTTGTGGTGAATTTTCCTTGTAAGCCCTGAATAAAGGTCTAAACACTAAAAAAGCAAACAGTAATAAAAAAGGAATGGATTCCAATAGATTCAAATTGGAAATGGAAAAAAGAACTATAATACCCAAAATAACACTTGAATATAATCCTCCTGCAAAAAGAATATGACTTTTGTTTTTTCCATGTACTTCCCCCCTACTTATAAGTGTAATGGCCGCGATGTAAACCACAGGAAATACAAAGTATCCCCAATTGCTAAAATTGCCCAAAATGGCAATTCCGAGCAACAAGTTCAATCCTCTACAAACACCCATATTAAGTGGACCAAAGAAGGAATGATGTTTCCCCAAAGCATCATATAAAAGAATGGCAAGCCCTAAAGAAAAAGCTATTATTCCACATACAGAACTCACCAAAAATGCACTTAGCACCCCCAAATTCATTAAAACACCTCCAAAGATAGCAGCAGATTTCACTGAAATTAATCCCGAAGGGATAGGCCTTTCCGGACGCTCTATTTTATCCAACTTATGATCAAAGACATCGTTGAGCACTACACCTGCCGCATATAGGAACACGGAAGAAAATATCAGCAATAATAAATCTACAAGTCTAATTGTATCCCAGACATTATTGAGGGAAGTGCCCATAAATAAGCCCGAAATAGCCACCCCTGCCAATATATCGGCAGCCGCAGTAGGTAAATTTGCCGGTCGGGCCAGCCTTAAATATCCTTTGAATACAGGATTCATTATACTATTTTATCGGCATCGACCTTAGGCTCCTGCCCTCGCAAAACACTATTGTCATTATATAATTTTGTCTGATTGATGCCTTGTGGATTTAACCAATCAGATTCCTTCATTTTACCGTTCTTGCCAAAAATTTCCAATGCATTTTGGTAACAGGTTTTAACTACATCCGATTTTGCTATTCCCCTTTTCAACATAAGGGACGCTGTTTTAGGTACGGCAAGGGGGTCACTTACACCCCAATCGGCAGAACTATCCACAATGATTCTATCACTTCCATAATTTCTAACTACCTCTACCATTCTTTCATTCCCCATTTTAGTTTTTGGATAAATTGTAAATGCTGCCCAAAAACCGCGATCCAATACATCCTTAACAGTTTCTTCATTGTTGTGATCAATAACAACCATCCCTGGATCCAAACCATGTTCCAAACAAACCTCCATACTTTTTAGGGTTCCAGACTTTTTGTCCCTATGGGGGGTATGTATCTGTACAGGTATATTTAATTCTTTGGCCAACTCCAATTGCATTCGAAAATATTTGTCCTCAGCGGGAGTCTGGTCGTCATAACCAATTTCACCTATGGCCACTACATTTTCCTTATGCACATATAGCGGCAATAACTCAATTACTTGTTCCGCCAATGCCTCATTATTGGCTTCCTTTGAGTTTAATCCTATAGTGCAATAATGATGTATACCAAACTGACTGGCCCTAAAAGGCTCCCAACCTACAAGGCTGCTGTAATAGTCTTGAAACGAACCTACTTGGGTACGTGGTTGCCCCAACCAAAAAGATGGCTCTATAATAGCCACTACACCTGCTGCTGCCATTGCCTCATAATCATCGGTAGTCCTGGATGTCATATGCACGTGCGGGTCTATAATCATCATTTTCTCTTCCATAATAATATTGTATACTTTAATTGATAAACGTGTCAAAAATCAAAATGTTTCACTGCCCCAACCGAACTAAATCATATAAAACTTAAAAATCCATATTTTTCTAAGCAATTCCAACCGTTAAAGTTAATTAAATAATGGGTTTTAACACTTATAACAACTCCATTTTAAAAGTGTTTTAACAATATCCCAAATTACAAACCTGAAATTCCCACTAAGAAAATTACCTTAACTACAATTCCGATCCACGAATTAATATATCAGAATCATGGAGTTAAAATTACCTATAATTTGTTCCTTGTCCCCGGCACTCTTAAACACCAGAAATATAGCATCAAAATCCGAAGTTGGCTTTACTGGGATATCATATTTTCTTTTGGAACCTTTCTCCTTATTAAAATACTTCAAGGAACTTTCTCCAATAAGGTTTCCGGTAGGACTACTTTCCCTTATTTCAACGGTACCCTCGTATGGATAGTCTGCCCCGAAATACATGGATAGTTCTATATTTTTCAGACCCTCCAATCCTATGTCGTTAAATTTCAAATAAGAATTATTTTTAATGGCTCCTACTACTTCTTCACCCTCTACTTCCCACTTACTTAATCCACCACTTTTCTCATCAGCATTCACTCCGTCGAATTTTGGGAATTTAAATATTATTTGATCCCTAGCCGATAAGGAGGATTCCGGCTGCGCTTCGCTTCCTTTATCCGAATATGAAGCCATTAAGACGTACTTTCCTTGGCTCCTTTTTGCCATATGGTCGTTAAAATCAAGTTCACCGGATACTGGAAGCAAGTTTTCATTTTTACCCATCTTTGAATCCAGAGAAAGAATATAATCCACTATTTTATCTACATCAGCAACCGCTAATTGGGGGTGAGCAGACATCATACTTTCTCCCCATACCCCAGAACCACCTTTGATAATTTTATCTATCAGGTAATTTTTGTCCGCCGATGAATACCGCGCTGCAATTTCCTCGTAAGTAGGTCCATTGACCTTTACGTTTACCGCATGACATGCTTTACAGTCCGTATCGTCCATAATCAACTTCCCTTCCGGTATGGTGTTCTGTTGGTGACCTATGGTAGCCTTAACCATATCCTCACCTTCCGGAATATAATCGAAGGTAACTTTCACCTTTTCAGGATCAATAGTACCATCCAAAGTACTACCATCCTGTTTATCGGTCACCACAACCTTGTAAGCCACTTTCCGCCCATCCCAATATGTCTTGTTCTTGGTGTCCAATTCAATTTTTATTTCGGGGATATCATTCCCTACCAATATTTTCTGGTTAGAAATATCTGTACTTCCAGCTTCATCGGTAACCTTTAAACGGACTGTATAATTCCCAGGTTCATTGAATGTAAAACTTGGCTCCATTGAAGTATCTTGGACCTCTTCCGAATCAAAGTACCATTCGTATTTTAGTTGATCCTTATCAAAATCCTCAGAAGAACTTCCAGAAAACCGAACTGTAAAGGGTTGGGCTCCTACCATTTTGTCCGACGTTATTCTAGAAACTGGTTTCCGATTACCATTTACATAACCAATTCTATTTAAACGGGCATCCATGTTTTGCGAATTCCACTTTTGTCCGTATTCAAGAACATAAAGGTTACCATCAGAAGCAAAAAGCATGTCCATTGGATGGGAAAACTCATCACTGGGCATAAAAGGATCCGCCTTTACATAATTGTGATCTTCATCCAATGTTACCACATAGATCCAATCCCTCATCCATTCATACAAGAGAATCTTATTCTCAAAATATTCTGGAAAATTATTCGTGGCATTGGGATAATTGGAAGCATGGTAAATAGGACCCGCCATAGGGTTGACTCCTCCAGAGCCCAACCATGGGAATTCTTTGGAAGCCCCATATGAAAACCATATCATTGATTCCTGAGCAGGAGGAAGCTCCTTTATACCTGTATTATTTGGTGAATCGTTTATTAGTTTGGCAGGGTCAAATTTTTCGCCTGCCGTTTCCGTAGCAAAATTATAATCATTGTACGGCTGATTGTTTCCTCGGGTATAAGGCCATCCCCAATTCCCGGCTTTTCGGGCTTGGTCAAATTCCCCCATACCATGAGGTCCACGATTGGGGTTACCCTTACCCGCATCCGGACCAACATCTCCCCAATAGACATATCCTGTTTCGCTATCTATGGAAAATCTAAATGGATTTCGGCTACCCATTACGTATATTTCCGGCCTTGTATTGGGAATACCAACTGGAAAAAGATTGCCGTCCGGTATGGAATAAGTACCATCATCCTCAGGTTTAATTCTCAAAATTTTCCCTCTAAGGTCATTGGCATTGGCTGCAGATTTTTGGGCATCCCACAGAGCTCTACCCTCCCTTTCGTCTATAGGTGCATAACCAGAAGACTCAAAAGGGTTGGTGTTGTCACCCAAGCCAATAAACAAATTGCCATCGGGACCAAATTCCAAGGCCCCTCCACTATGACAGCATTTGCGCATTGTTGGAATGGTCAATAGATTTTTTTCAGAGGCAAAATCCAACGAATCTCCCACCAAAGTAAATCTTGAAATACGTTGTTCCGATATTTCACCAGGTGCGGAATAGAATAAATAAATCCAATTATTCTTCTGATAATTTGGGTCAACTGCAATACCCAATAACCCGTCCTCATTGCCATAAAACAAATTAAGCTGGGCTATTTGCTTTGTTTTTTCCTCCTTAAAATCATAAAGTTTTAACGCTCCCCTTCTTTCTATGAATAAAATTCCCCTACCAGGCAGTTCTTCGAGTTCCATAGGCTCGTTTAGGTTAAAATCGAGCACTGTGCGAACATATCTATTTTCCTCTGGAATCCTCTCCGTTTTCGACTTACTATAGTCCAAATTATCTTTCCCGATTACATAATTAAGTCCACCCAAAACATGATCTAGAAAATCAGGATTTTCAAAGGTAGCATCGGAATGCCCCATTTCCGTGTAAAAAGACCTACCCCCATCAAAGTCATGATACCAAGATATAGGATGATGCTCCCCATTTTCCCCTCCCTCATAACTGGTTTCGTCAATTTCTATCAAGACCTTTATATCTGGATTGATATCCTTAAAATTATACCATTCGTCCGTCTTCATCCATGTATCGGACATAGTTTTGGTAGCCAGGTGGTTTTTATCCACTATATTCAACCTTGCCTCCTGAATTTTGGGATGATTCTTAAAATAGGCACCAACTAATTTATTGTACCATGGCCAACCGTATTCGGTATCCGTGGCGGCATGAATACCAAAAAATCCTCCGCCCGCTTGAATGTACCTCTCAAAATCGGCCTGTTGCACATCATTTAAAACATCTCCTGTAGTATTTAAAAATACAACGGCGGAGTATTGCTGTAGTATTTCTTCAGTAAAATAGGTTGCATCTTCGGTGGCAACAACAGAAAAACCATTTTGCTCTCCCAACTTTTTCATAGCTACCACTCCTGCCTCTATGGAACCATGCCTAAATCCTTCCGTTTTACTAAACACCAATAACTTTATTTCCTTGGATGTGCAAGAACCAAGAAAACCTACCAAGATCAGTATTAATAATGATTTTGAAATTTTAGCCATGTTACCTATTTAATTTGATTAATGAATTATAGAACTCCAATCCTTGATTTAGCATTGGTATTTCAACCTTAAAATCTACCTATCGCAAAACAATATATGCCTATGCCTATACTTTTTTTGCCTATTACCCATTGTTTCAATGAATAATGCAGCAATTTAAATCATTTGAGAATAAATTTGCAAAATCCCAGTAAAAAATACGATCCAGCACTCATATTTAACCTTTACCAGCTCCTTTCTATTTTAAATCATAAAATTCAAAAAAACTAAAAATATTAGTGTACACACGAAAAGCAACCTACGATTACCATTGCGACCTATCCATTGTTCCAAGAAGAAAACACAAATATGCACCATATGTTAAATTCCAGATGACCTCATCATTAAACTGTGATTAATGATACCTTTAGATCCAATTTTTAATAATCAAGTTTAATACAATGAAAATCAAACTGGCAATCCTATTACTTTTTTCTGGATTTAGCATGTTATCCCAAGAACAATTATCGCTGGAAAACTTAAACGATTTTAAAGACCCGGGCAGTAATTGGAAAATAGTAGGGGATGTAGTTGCCGACCGCAACATTACCGTTCACACGCATCAGGATCCAGAACCTATTAATTTATCCAAAAAGGAAAAACGAAGACAAAAAAAGTCAAAAGAAACAATACACCCCATACACATTCAACCAGGAACGGGTGTTTTGTTCAACGATTATTCCTTTACGCAAAAAGACCATCTTTTGTCGCAGTGGCAACACGGCGATATAAAATTGGAAATGGAAATCCTAATACCTAACGGCTCTAATTCAGGAATATATTTACAAGGCAGATATGAACTGCAAATAAAGGACAGCTGGGGTATTTTAAATCCTACTTCCTATGATTTTGGTGGCATCCATAGAAATTGGGAAGAAGAGCCGTCAAAGAAATTTCTAGGAATTACTCCATTGAGCAATCCTGCCAAAGCACCGGGTTTATGGCAAAAAATTAAAATTCACTTTGAGGCTCCAAAATTTAATGATTCCGGAGAAAAAATTGCAAATGCAAAATTTGTTTCCGTAACACTGAACGGTGTATTAATCCACAGCAATGTGGAAGTTCCAATGCCTACCGGCGGTCCTATTTCTACAGAAGAAACCGCTATGGGCCCACTAATGATTCAAGGAGACCATGGTCCTATGGCTTTTCGGAATATTAAGTATCAGCTATTAAAAGAATCGCAAGTCACTTTATCGGATTTAAGTTACATCACCTATAAGGGCGATTTTAAGGGCTTGGAAGAATTGGAAGATGCAGTGGTGTCGGAAAAGAAATCCGGGGAATTAATAGACATTAATGTTGTACATGCAGAAGACCGCTATGGCATTACCTATACGGGTAAATTTACTATTCCTGAAGCCGATGACTACCTCTTTTCCATAGGATATACAGGTGGAATAAATTTTGGTCTTGACGGCAAAACCATTGTCACCAACAATTCCTCAGAGGCCCAAGAAAATTTGGAGCAAACGGTTTCTTTAAATGCGGGAGAGCACCTATTTACATTGACCAACATAAAGAATGCAGGCTGGAGAGCACCTAGGCTGGGCCTTTCAATTGCAACTGCTAATTCCAATCCGAAAAACTTTCATGTTTATGATTCCTATCCTCCACATATAAGTTCCGTTTCCCCAATTTCGGTCACCGCCGAGGCAACTCCGCGTATGTTAAGGGGCTTTGTAAGTTTTAAAGGTAATGAGGAGCGTCTTTCCCACACCATAGGTCTAGGAACTCCTGAAGGCATAAATTTCGTTTATGACATGGGGTCCGAAAATCTTGTTGGTATGTGGCGTGGCACTTTTGTTGACGCCACCCCAATGTGGCACAGTCGAGGTAACGGATCTTTTAAACCTAATGGAGCCGTACAATGGACTTTTTTAAATCAACCTTTGGCCGAACTAGCGGACTTACAAAGTCCGTTTCCCAAAACAGGAAGCGCTCCAGACTTTAAATCCAACGGATATACTATGAACCCGGTCAACGGACTACCTATCTTTAAATATACCTACAAAGGCGTTGAGGTAGAGAACAAAATCTATCCCAATGACAAAAACACTCATCTGATCAATGAAGTTAGCTTTTCCCAAACCGGAAAACCCAATTGGTATTATAAAATTGCTTCCGGAAAAGCCAAGAAATTATCTGACGGGTCATTCGATGTTGGTGATCATCAATTCTACGTAAAAGTACTTTCTGGACAAGAACCTATTATTAGAGAGGTAAATGATGAAGCGGAAATAATTATTCCCGTGGATGGCAGCACTATTAAATATGAAATAATTTGGTAAGAGACATGAGAACCATAACAAAAAATACAAATACAATCATAAAAACATTCGGCTTCCTGGCGATTATGCTTACAGCAACAATTTTGGTAGCTCAAAATGTTTCCAGTGAAGAGGATTACTATAGGTTAACAACAGTACCAACACCAGAGGGAATCCAAATTGAAGGCGGAGGTGTTCTGTCCCTTCCCAATGGCAATCTTGCGGTATGTACAAGACGTGGGGATGTTTGGATCATTGAAAATCCGTCCATGGCCAACGGGGTTTCGCCAACATTTAAAAAATTCGCTTCTGGTTTACATGAACCCTTAGGGCTTGCTTATCATGACCAAGCACTTTACACCGCACAAAGAGGCGAGCTAACTAAGCTAATAGACACTAACGGGGATGATATTGCCGATGAATATAAGACCATCTATGCTTGGCCTGTTTCCACACACTACCACGAATATTCCTTTGGACCGGTATTGGCCCCCGATAATACCTTTTTCGTTACCGCCAATGTTGCCTTCGGCGATGAAGAATGGTGGAGAGGCGAAAGCAGGGTACCGTGGAGGGCCTGGACCATGAAAATCACGGAGGATGGAAAGATGGAGCCATGGGCCACAGGTATGAGGTCTCCCGCAGGCTACGGCCTTGTTGACGATGAATTGTTTTATACTGAAAACCAAGGGGATTGGGTAGGCTCCGGAGCTATTTGGCATCTTTCTAAAGGTACTTTTGCAGGACACCCTGCAGGACTAAGATGGACAAGTCACGCGGATTCTCCAATTAAACTTACAGAGGAAGAATTTTACAGCAAGGTAGACAAAAGACAAGTCAGGGTAAATGGCAGGTATGTGAAACCGGAAAATATTAGGGATGAAGCAAATCCTGATTTTGCATATGAAATAAAGAAATCTTTTCCTGAATTGAAATTACCGGCCGTTGTCTTACCACATGGCATTTTAGGCATATCCAATTCTGAAATTAAGGTAGACAAGACCCAGGGCAAATTTGGGCCATTTGATGGCCAATTACTTGTTGGGGACATGGGGCAAAGTAAAATTATGAGGGTAGTTCTCGAAAAAATAAAGGGAGAATATCAAGGAGTAGCATTCGATTTTAGGACAGGTTTTCAATCTGGAGTAATGCGGATGGATTTTGATAACGAAGGAAGACTTTTTGTTGGAGAAACCAATAGAGGCTGGGGATCGGCCGG
The DNA here is from genome assembly GCF_023015865.1 of Arenibacter sp. F26102. Lineage (GTDB taxonomy): Bacteria > Bacteroidota > Bacteroidia > Flavobacteriales > Flavobacteriaceae > Arenibacter. The sequence goes on from NZ_JALKBC010000003.1 coordinate 166,998, forward strand.
TACCACCAATTCTGGCCTGGAATACCTAACATGGACAGGGCGCACACCATTTGAAATGAAAACAGTAAGCGCAAGGTCTGATGGTTTTGAAATCGAATTTACATTACCAGTGGACAAAGCTTCGGCCGAGGATCTGGATTCCTATTTTGGCAAGAGCTACATATACAAATATCATGCGGCCTATGGAAGTCCACAAACTAATATTGAGGAAATCAAAATCAAAGGTGTAAAAGTAAGTGATGACGGCATGAAAATACGTGTGGTCATAGACAATCTTCGTCAATACTATGTACATGAAATAATGTTACCTGGGCTAAAGGCCAAAGAAACTGGCAATACTATCTTACACCCTACCTTATATTACACCTTGAACAATATACCAGAGGGTGCTACGGTTCCCGTTTCGGAACTCTCTACCAAACGCTCCAGTCTATTAAAAAAAGCGGTTATTACTAAGAAATCGCCACCTAAAAGGGCAACAGTTAAAAGTAAGGTTTTAACGGACACTGAAGTTCAGCCTCTATTAATGACCAATACCTGTGTGGCATGCCATCATAAGGACAAAAGAGTCATTGGGCCTTCTTTTACCGAAATTTCTAAACGGAATTACAGCAATGAAAAAATTGTGGAACTAATTTACAATCCACAGCCCAAAAATTGGCCAGAATACGCTACCCCAATGGCACCCATGCCACATGTGCCCGAGGATGAAGCACTTAAAATTGCAGGGTGGATCAACTCATTAAAGAAGTAAACTTCTAAAAGGCTCAATAAAAAAGAGCGGTTAAAAAGTTCCATATAGTACTTTATTAACCGCTCTTTTTACTTTTAGAACAAGATTATTCTTTGATATTATCCCAAGTAATAATTCCCTTTTCAATTTCTTTTGAGATACCAGGAAAATCGGCCAACAACGCCTTTGCTTCACTTGAATTGGAATTATAGCAACAAAGACTGGCAGCTTTTCTCTCGGCCAGATTATCACTGGAAAATAGCCTTTTCATATCCTTGAGCAATTTTTCGTCTATGAAATTGCTCACCGGCCTCCAAAAGCTGGGATCTATTTCCCTTGATGCTGCCCAACGTTCGTGAGCATAGTCGGAAATGATTCTAGCAAGCTCCTTATTTGCCCTTTTATCTACCTGAACAATGTTATTAAGGTTTTGTTCCATAAATGCCGCCTTAAGATACATTTGATTCCATTGCTGTTCATTGAAATAAAGTGCAGGATAAGGATTGTTCAATGCAATGGCATCAAAAACGGTAGAGATATTTGTCCGAAGTGCCTCTACCGCCTGAAATTTATAATTTTCGGGATGCGGCAGCAACACCAAATATTTTAAAAAGGTTTCCAGTTCGCTCTTATCGGCCACTTCAATAATATTTGCCACCTTGGCCCTAAAGAAATCTTCCTTAGCCTCCAATACCTTATAAAGCAAATATATTCTTCCAATCTGTTGAAGGTTCGCTTGTTGAACTTCCAGATATGCCTTTAATTCTTGGTCATCCAACAAAAGCAAGAGATCTTTCTCCGTCTTAATTTTGGTAGGAACTAGACTATAGGTCAAATAAAGATCCTTAGTTGACTCCGTTTCCACAATTTTTTCTATTTTGGAGAATAGCCATTGTTTATTTTCATTATCCACATTATCCTCCAAAATTTTTAGAAGCTGTGAACCAATATTTTCAAATAACATATAACAAGATTCTTTTTATTGTTAAACCAAATGTTTTAATAAGACTATGTTTAGATAATTGTGGTAATTCAAATTAACTTCCATTGCTTACCTAGAAGGCTTAAATATAAAACTATATCAGCATAAATTACTGCGGTTTATGGTATTCTTTCTATTTTTGAAAAGAAAATTACACTATGCTAGGTTTAAAACTGCCCACAGACCCCAGATGGGTCAATATTGTTGAAAAAAATATCGATGAAATATTGACGGATCACGCCTATTGCGAACAAAAGGCGGCTAGTACAGCTATTTCCTTAATTGTGAGCTTTCCTGAGTATACGGAACTTACCCAGGAAATGATAGCGCTATCCCGGGAAGAAATGGGACATTTTAAAATGGTGCACGATCGTATTATAGCTAGGGGAAAAACACTTGGAAGGGATAGAAAGGACGAGTATGTGTTGGCCCTATTAAAATTCTTTCCAAAAGGTGGCAGTAGAACAACCCAACTGGTACATAGATTATTATATGCCGCATTAATTGAAGCACGCAGCTGTGAACGCTTCAGGTTACTTTCCGAGGAATTAAAAGATAAAGAGTTGGCCGATTTTTACCATAAATTAATGGTAAGTGAAGCCGGCCATTATACTATGTTCCTAAATTTTGCCCGTAAGTATGGAGACCGAAAAGAAGTGGACAAGAAATGGGACGAGCTACTATCTTATGAGGCTTCCATTATGAAGGACCTAGGCAAGAATGAATCGGTCCATGGTTAAAATTCACTATAGCCACATAGGAATACCAAGACTATAAATCCTTATTTTTTGGCGTAGTAAAGGGTTTTAATTATTCCATCGGACAACCCTATTTTGGGTACATGAATCTTTTTGGCCCCGATCCATTTGGCAGAAGAAACAAAAATCTCGGTAGCCGGAATTATTACGTCCGCCCTATCCGGATTTAGTCCCAATTCAGAGACCCTTTCCTCAAATGTCAAACTGGACAAAAAATGATATTGTGCCCTTAGCCAAATATAAGAAAGGGACTCGCCTACCTTTCTTCCCGACATTTTATGTAATTTATTAATGTTACCCCCAGAACCAATAATCGATAAATTGGGCAGCCCTTTTACATGCTTTTTCAACCAAAGTTCCAGTTCAGTCCACTTCACATCATCCACCATACCGTTTAGTAGCCTTACAGTTCCAATCTTGAAGGATTCGGAAATCTTTATTTTCCCTTCAGAAAAGACTGTAAATTCAGTGCTCCCTCCCCCAACATCAATATAAAGATAAGTCTCGTCTTTCCTTATCAAATTCTTAAGGTCTGTAGATGCGATGATAGAAGCCTCTTTTTCCCCATCTATCAATTGAATTTCAACTCCCGAAGCCTCCAAAATATTATCAATAATCATCTGTCCATTATCCGCCTCCCTCATGGCCGAAGTGGCACAAGCCATATATTTTTCCACTCCATGTACTTCCATTAAAAGTTGAAATGCCTTCATGGCACTTAACAGGCGCTCTTCATTACGCTTGGAAATGGTCCCATTTTTAAAGACATCTTCCCCCAATCTGATTGGTAATCGCACCAAGGCACTTTTTCTAAAAAGGGTTTCTTTCCCCTCTTCCTCTATTACGTTATGGGTAAGCAAACGTATGGCATTGGAACCGATATCTATTGCGGCATATTTCCTTACTTTCAAATGGGATATGTTTTTAGGAGTTCAATTTATTCAGGTAGTAATCATAAGTCGCGAATTGCGATCGCACCTTTGAGTTATTGTTCTTTCTATAGGCATTGTCATGCTTTTCAGAAAACACCCTCGCTTTAACGTTATCTCTCCAAGAGATATCGAAGGTATCCAAAAGTTCCTGTTTAACATCGGTATCATATATTGGCACTCCAACTTCTACCCGATAATCCAAATTTCTTGTCATCCAATCCGCCGAGGATATATACACTTTGGAATTGCCATCATTACCAAAGATAAAAACCCTTGGATGCTCCAAAAATTTATCCACAATACTAATGGCTTCTATATTTTCACTCATACCTTTAACTCCGGGTACCAAACAACAAATACCTCTTATAATAAGTTGAATTTTTACACCTGCCCTACTCGCTTGATACAGTTTGTCCACCATTTTATAGGAGGTAAAGCTGTTCATTTTAATTTTAATGTAGGCCTCCTTGCCTGCCTTGGCATTTTGAATTTCCTTGTCTATCAATTTCTTAAAAACATTCTTGGTGTAATGTGGAGAAACTATGAGGTGTTTATATTTATTGATTTTATAGGTTGTTTCAAAGAAATCGAAAACCTTGTTCAGTTCCTTTAAAATTCCATCATGTGCCGTAAACAAGGTATAATCTGTATAGATACGGGCCGTGGATTCATTAAAATTTCCTGTGCTAATAAATCCATATCGCTTAATATGCGAACCTTCTTCCCTTTCCACCAAACATATTTTACTATGCACTTTTAGGCCACGAACACCAAATATTAGTTTAACACCCTCTGCCTGTAACTGTTCCGCATATTCAATATTGGCCTGTTCGTCAAATCTGGCCTGCAATTCTATCTGTACCGTTACTTGTTTTCCATTTTTTACGGCATTTATCAAGGATGCTGCTACTTGTGAGTTATCTGCCAATCTATATACCGTAATTTTTATGTTTCTCACCTTGGGATCCAAGGCTGCTTCCCTTAAAAATTTTATGATATAGGAAAAGGTCTGGTATGGTGTGTATTGTAAGAAATCCTTTTCTGAAATCCTTTCAAAAAGACTGCCCTCCATCGAAATTCCTTTAACGGGCAAGGCGGTAATCTTCTCATACATTAAATCGTTCCGACCCAAACTTGGAAAGCCCATATAGTCGCGTCTGTTGTGGTACCTTCCACCTGGAATTACACTATCGGTGTCCTCAATGTTCATTTTTTCCTTCAGAAAATTAAGGGTATCCTTTCCAATACTCTTATCATACACAAACCGAACAGGGTCACTAATTTTGCGATGCTCTACACTCGAGGATATTTTTTCTATAAAACTTTTACTTAGATCATTATCAATGTCCAACTCCGCATCACGAGTAATCTTGATCATATGTGCCGATATGGATTCATAATCGAACATGTTAAAAATACTTCCCAAGCAAAACCTGATTAGATCATCCAAGAGGATAATATAATTTTTATCACCCTCTTTGGGAAGCACCACAAAACGGTCTATTCCTTTGGGAATTTCTATAAGGGCATAGCGTTTCTCCTTTACAGTTGAGCCGCTTCCAGGTAGTTTCTTTAAAATCAATTTTACCGCTAGATAAGCCGCTGTATCTTTTAGCATTGGAAAGCTTGCCAAATCATTCAAAATTATTGTCATCAAGACCGGACTTACCTTTTCAATGAAATAATTCTTGATAAACGAACACTGGGACTCAGTTATTTTTGATTCATTGATCAAAAATATATTTTGGGTTTCCAACTCCTTTTCAATATCGCTGAGTATTTTTAAGCTTTTGGTTTGCTGTTCAATAACGATTTCGGTAATTTCTTCTAAAAGATCCTTGGCACTTTCACCGCCCAAAACACTTTTCCCGGTTTTGCCTGCTTCCACTATTCTTTTTACGGTTGCATACCGGACCTTAAAAAATTCATCCAAATTATTGGAAAATATTCCTAAAAATCTAAGTCGCTCTATTAAAGGAACATTCTTATCAGCACTTTCTTGTAAAACTCTCTCATTAAAACTTAACCAACTAATTTCTCTGTTTATATATTGATTCTTACTCTTAATCATTCTTTTAATTGTTTTGGAAAAAGTGTCCGCACCGTACTCCCTTTTGTAACGGCACTCCAATCGTTAGTGTCAAATTTTAATTGTACCAATCCACCTGTTGGAACATTGTCAATATACATGTTTCCTAAGGAATTGGCAATATGTGTAAAGGCCTCATTGTGTCCAAAAATAATAACTGTATTCTTATCATTGTTCAATCCCAATATAAACTGATGAACATCCTCACCGGAAAAATCATATAGTTCATTGGACAATTCAAAATTTGCAAATGAAAAGTTTAAGCTTCTTAGGAAAATCATGGCAGTGTGCATAGCCCTATTGGCGGGACTTGAATAAGCGGCATCGATACGGGTCAATTCCGATTGAAATGCCTTTGCTACTTTGTTAACATCCTTGATGCCCCTTTCCATTAGTGGTCTATCCCTATCCGAAACATTATATTCCCAAGACGATTTTCCGTGTCTAACCAATATTACCGTTTTCATACGTTTAAGTCTTTTTAATTTAAAGAATAAAGAAAATTCAAATCATAGATAACCCCTTCGCTCTCACATTAAAAATTTTAAACATCACATTTTGAGAAAAACTTTATAATGTTCATTTCATCAGATTATATCTACCTATTTATGCCTTCCCGCTGCCATACCAATCCAAGGACATGAAGGTATTATGGCGCCAATCTTTCTATTTTCCAATCAAAATTATCCTGTAAACTATAACGTATCCTATCATGCAACCTATTGGGCCTTCCCTGCCAAAATTCCATGGAAATAGGCTTCACAATAAAACCGCCCCAATACTTGGGACGTTCTATCTCCTTATTTTCATATTCCCTCTCCAAATCCTTTAATTTTTTCTCCAAAAACTCCCTACTTGGAATTACCTGGCTCTGATTGGATACTATAGCACCAAGTTTACTACCGTCCGGTCTGGATTCAAAATAGCCATCCGATAAATTTTCAGCTATTTTCTCGGCCTTTCCCTTTATAATAATCTGCCTTTCCATATTGGGCCAGAAAAATGAAATACACATATTGGGATTATGGGCTATGGCCCTCCCCTTTTCACTATCATAATTGGTATAAAATATAAAGCCTTCAAATGTGTACTTTTTTAGTAGGACTACCCTATTTTTGGGAAATCCGTCCAAACCGATGGTTGAGACCGTCATGGCATTGGGTTCATCTACCCCTTCCGATGCCTCTACCTCATAAAACCATTTCTGAAATAATTCCATAGGGTTATCTGAAATCACGTCTTCGGTAAGCGCGCTTTTCTCATAGGATTTTCTGTAATTCCCTAGGTCTTTTTGCATGTGTCCTCTTGGATAATTATATCATGAAAGTTACTATACAAAATTGCATAAAACAAACTGAAACTCGAAAACTAAGCCCAATTTTTTTTAAGGGCTTTCAACCTAAGAATGACAAATAAAACAATAATTATTCAAAGGAATATAATAAGCAGCTTAAAACCTTGTAATTAGCGACAATAATAATCAGGTACTTTATAGCTTTTACTTAACGACCATTTATGATAGAGGGCCAAAGACCCCTAATTCCTAAGTAAGTGATTGTAATTAAAGGTCAAATTCCTTGCCGTCATCTGCAAGTTCCACCATGGGAAATATGGTTTCGGCTTCTTCCCTAAAAAGATCTAAGGATGCATATCTAGTAGAAAAATGACCCAAAATCAACACCCCAACATTGGCAGCCTTAGCAATGGCTGCAGCCTCCTTGGCCGTGGCATGTTTTGTTTTCGGGGCCAACTTCCTTTCACTCTCCAAAAAGGTGGCTTCATGATACAACACATCCACATTTCTGATCAAAGGAATAATCTTCTCCGAATAAGCAGTATCGCTACAAAAGGCATAACTCTTGGGTGCCGGTGGATCAAATGTCAATAAGGCATTGGGGATTACCTGGTTATCTTCCATAACAATGTCCTTGCCGTTCTTTATATTTTGAAAATAACATTTATCAATTTTGTATTTGGCAACTGCGGCAATATTCAATTTTCGTTCCGCCAACTGCTCTTTAAACAAAAACCCATTGGTGTATATCCTATGATCCAATGGTATAGTTGTGACGGTAACTTTATTATCCTCATAAATTTTTTCGGATTCTGTTGACGATAACTCGTGAAAAATAAGTGGATAATTGGTCCATGAATCGCCCAATTTCAAAAATAGGGTAATAGCCTCCTTTATTCCCTGGGGGCCATAAATATGCAATTCTTTGGTTCTTCCCAATAACCTAAACGTAGAAATTAAACCTGGCAAACCAAAAAAATGATCCCCATGTAAATGGGATATTAGAATATGATTGATTCTCGAAAATTTAATCTTACTTTTTCGCAATTGAACCTGTGTTCCCTCTCCACAATCTATTAAAAACAAATGATTTTTGATCTCCAGTACTTGGGATGTGGGATTGTTCAATGATCTTGGTGTTGCAGCGTAACAACCCAATATGGTTAGTTTCATAAAAATGAAATATTGAAAATGGAAATTGGAAAATTGAAAATGACACTCTCATTATTTAGTTTGGCGGATCTTTAAACTGAATCCAACAATCTTATAATTTGAGTTATTTCTTCAACTACATTCTTTCTTCCGTTTTCCCTTTAAATTTTAAATTCCTAAAAGTCCAAATCCCTTTCAATCTCCTCCATTTCTATAATATCATTCGCCTCTTGAAGGGTAGGAACAACGCAGATGTTATCAGGAACTTCATCGTAGGATACTTTTTCGGTAACCAAAACGAAGGATTTTTTGCTTTTTCGATGTGTATCCGAAAGCTCCAAAAATTCCAAAACATCATTGGAAGTAAGTTTTGCAAAGGAAAAGAGATTTATAATAATATGATCGTTTTTTATTTTAGGATATATATCCCTAAAATTGGAAATAAACTTGTTCAGTGAAATATTCTCTTGCAGAACAGTGGTGACATTTCCTTCTTTATCCAATATCATAAGTCAATTATTTAATTTTTGACGCTAATAAATAAATCACTGCCATACGTATGGCTACCCCATTTTCAACCTGATTCAATATAATGGATTGCTTTGAATCAGCTACATCACTGGTAATCTCCACACCGCGGTTAATGGGCCCAGGGTGCATAATTACTATTTCCTTGTCCAAACTATCCAATAAGGCCCTGTTGACCCCAAACTGCTGGGTATATTCCCTAGTCGTCGGAAAATAACTGATATCCAGACGCTCATTCTGAATACGGAGCATATTGGCAACATCGCACCAATTTAAAGCCTTGCGTAAATTGGTCTCCACTGTAACCCCCAAGGATTCTATATGTTTGGGCAACAAGGTTTTAGGTCCACAAACTTTTACATTAGCCCCCTGCAATTGTAAGGCAAAAATATTGGAAAGCGCTACCCTTGAATGAAGGATATCACCCACGATAACGACATTTTTCCCAGCTACATCACCTAACTTTTCCCGTATGGAATACGAATCCAACAAGGCTTGTGTAGGGTGCTCGTGAGCACCATCCCCAGCATTTACGATAGAAGCCTTAACATTTTTGGACAGGAATATACCAGCTCCTGGATTTGGATGGCGCATTACCACCATATCCACCTTCATAGATAGAATATTATTTACCGTATCGATCAAGGTTTCCCCTTTCTTCACTGATGACTGTGCCGCAGAAAAATTTATAACGTCTGCTGACAACCTCTTTTCTGCCAGTTCAAAGGAAAGCCGAGTACGGGTACTGTTTTCGAAAAATACATTGGCAATGGTAATATCGCGAAGTGAAGGCACTTTTTTGATAGAGCGGTTGATTACCTCTTTAAAATGATCTGCAGTTTCAAAAATGAGCTGAATATCCGATTCTTTCAGATACTTTATTCCCAACAAGTGTTTTACACTTAATTCGCCCATGAGCTATGTCTTTACTAAATATATTACATCCTCCCCGTCATTTTCCTCCCACATAACCTTAACCTTTTCACCATTAATGGCATCCACTTGTCTTCCCCTATAATTGGGCTGTATGGGCAAATGCCGGCTAAATCTGCGGTCGATCAGGGTTAATAACTCAATTTCCAAAGGTCTACCAAAAGATTGTATAGCCGTTAATGCCGCCCTGATACTTCTTCCAGTATAAAGCACATCGTCTACAAAAACTACTTTCCTATCCTCCACAAGAAAGTCGATTTTGGTCTTGTTGGCCTCCAAGGTCTTCTCCCCTCTTCTAAAATCATCACGATAAAATGTAATGTCAAGAAAACCTAAATCGATCTTCTTTACCCCATAATCCTCCTGAAGAATCTTGGCTAGGCGCGAGGCTACAAATATACCCCTAGGTTGTATACCTATTAGAACCGTATTTTTAAAATCCAGATGGTTTTCTAATAATTGACAAGCCAAGCGATGCAGGATAATATTTATTTCTTTGGAAGAAAGTAATACTTTTTGACTCATAGATGATTTGGCCAATGCTTTTGAATTACAAAAGTAGGGATTTCTATTTAATATTGGCGCTATAAAGACAAAAGACCTCTTCAATACCCTAACAAGGAATTGGTACTACCGTACAATCCATTGACTACCTAGGAGTTGTAGCTTAACTTGACTCTAAATACTGGCCCTAAGATAAATTGTGCACATGGGAAGGTGGTTAGGGCAGTGAAGTTTTATTCAATTAATTCCAAAAAAAAAGCCCTGACAAATGCCAGGGCTTTAAAATATCAATAATCCAAAAGCTTACTTTTTCTTCTTATCGTTAGCTTCCATTTTATCTTTCAACGCTTGCAAAGCTTCGTTTGCGTCACCTAAAGTAGGCTTAGCTTCATCTGCAGATGCTGCAGCTTTCTTAACAGCCGCTTTTACATTACGTTGTTCCTCTTCTCTAAAGATAGCAGTGTGACTGGCTACAACTCTTTTGAATTCTTTGTTGAATTCAATGATCTTAAACTCAGCTTCCTCACCTTTTACCAATTTCTTGCCATCTTCTTTTTCCAAATGACGAGATGGTACAAAGGCAACGATATCTTCGTTAAAATCTATAGTGGCTCCTTTATCTACTATTTCAGCTATACTTCCTTTGTGAACTGTGTCCAAAGCAAATTCAGTTTCGTACTTATCCCAAGGATTCTCTGTAGTTTGCTTATGTCCTAAACTCAATTTACGACCATCAACATCCAATTCCAATACCTCAACTTCCAAAGTATCACCTACGGTTACAAACTCTGATGGATGCTTAATTTTCTTGGTCCAAGAAAGGTCGGAGATATAGATCAATCCGTCAATTCCTTCTTCCAATTCAACAAACACTCCAAAATTAGTAAAGTTACGTACAATACCTTTGTGCTTAGATCCAACAGGATATTTGGTAGTAATATCAGTCCATGGGTCTGGAGTTAATTGCTTAATTCCAAGAGACATTTTACGGTCTTCCCTATCCAAGGTCAATACTACAGCTTCCACCTGATCACCAACTTTTACGAAATCCTGAGCGGAACGTAAATGTGTAGACCAAGACATTTCAGAAACATGGATCAATCCTTCAACACCTTCGGCAACTTCGATAAATGCACCGTAGTCAGCTATAACAACTACCTTACCTTTAACTTTGTCTCCAATTTTAATGTCTTCGCTAAGAGCATCCCAAGGATGTTTCTCCAATTGCTTAAGTCCTAATTGAATTCTAGACTTGTTCTCATCAAAGTCAAGGATAACAACATTCAATTTCTGATCCAATTCCACCACTTCATTTGGATGGTTGATCCTGCTCCAAGAAAGATCGGTAATATGCACCAATCCATCTACACCACCAAGATCAATAAAGACACCGTAAGAAGTAATGTTTTTAACAACACCTTCCAATACCTGTCCTTTTTCCAATTGACCGATGATTTCTTTTTTCTGCTCTTCAATATCAGCCTCGATCAACGCTTTATGGGAAACTACTACGTTTTTGAATTCGTGGTTTATTTTCACCACTTTGAATTCCATAGTTTTGTTTACATATTGATCGTAATCACGGATTGGCTTAACATCTATTTGTGAACCTGGCAAGAATGCCTCAATTCCAAATACGTCCACAATCATACCACCTTTAGTTCTGCACTTAACAAAACCGCTAACAATTTCTTCTTTGTCATGGGCCGCATTAACGCGATCCCAAGCCATGATAGTCCTTGCTTTTCTATGGGATAATACCAACTGTCCACTTTTATCCTCACGGATATCGATCAACACTTCTACCTTATCACCAACCTTTAGGTCAGGATTGTAACGGAATTCGTTCAGAGAAATAACACCTTCAGATTTAGCGTTTATATCAATAATCGCCTCACGCTCTGTTAGGTAAACTACTGTTCCCTGTACTACTTCTGCGTCTGCAGTATCTACAAAGTTCTCAGCTACCAATTCTTCAAATTCCTTTAATTTGGTGTCATCAACGCGCTCAATTCCTTGCTCATACTTGTCCCAATCAAAATTAGCCAAAAACTCTTTTGGATCTTGTGCTGGGGTCTCTACTTTTGTTTCTTGTGTAGTTTCGGTAGTTTCCTCTACCTCAACCGTTGTTTTTTCTTCAGCCATTTGCTGATTATAAATTTGTATTCCATGGAGTTACAAGAGTTAACAATTACCACAGAAGAAGTTATATTGATTTTCTTTTCGTTCCTTTTTTCTCTTGATACTTTGCTAAAAAAGGAGTGCAAAAATACAACTAAAAAATGGTTTTACAAATCTAAAAATGAGATGAGTGTCAATTACTTAACTATTTTGTACAAATTGATAAAAAACATGCCAAGATTCCCTATATTGGATTGTAAAATATTAACCGTTAAATAATTACTATTATGAGTGTTAAAACAAAGTATCAAGCTGTATTGAACCTTGGTGAGGAATTAAAAATAAAAGGCGGGGATGTAACTGAGGAGTCCGGTATTCTAAAAATAAAGGGGCAGGCTGCGACCCAGTACGAAAAGAACCTTTTGTGGGATAAAATCAAAGAATTGGGCGGAGAAAACCCTTCTGATATCAAAGCCGATATTACCGTTGCTGATGAGAGTGTTTACCATCGGCATACCGTAAAAAGTGGAGAATCTCTTAGCAAAATTGCCAAAAAATACTATGGCGACCCCATGAAGTACAAGAAAATTTTTGAGGCCAACACCAATATCCTAAAAAATCCGGATATGATTCATCCAGATCAAGTTTTGGTAATACCAAACTAAAGGCTGAATAATTTAATTTTGGGCGGAGTCTGGAGATAGGCCGAATCGACAATTACCTTCCTTACTCCGCCCAAATTAATGTTAACAGGATCAAGAAAGCACTATTTCCCCTCAATTTTACGCAGTGCAAAATTATATATGCGTTCCAATTGTTCTTTTAAACCCATGTCACTATTATCAAATTCTATAGCATCCTCCGCTTTTCTCAAAGGTGAAAATTCACGGTGTGAATCTATATAATCGCGGGTTTGAACATTCTTAAGCACATCTTCGTAGGCTACCTTCTCCCCTCTGTCCAAAAGTTCCTTATATCTTCTAAAGGCCCTTGTCTCAGGTGATGCGGTCATGAAAATTTTGAATTCAGCATCCGGAAAGACTACAGTACCAATATCCCTGCCATCCATTACAACACCTTTTTTCTTCCCCATATCCTGCTGCATCGCCACCAATTTCAAACGCACTTTCTCTATGGTAGCAATCTTACTCACTTGCTGAGAAACGGGCAAGGTCCTAATTTCCTTCTCCACATTTTCCCCATTCAAATACATTTCCGAAAATCCAAGGGATTTATTGTAGACAAACTTAAGATCTATCCCGGAAAGTGCATTTCCCAAACTTTCCAGATCCTCAGTTTCACCGCCAATAAAACCTTGCCGCATGGCAAAAAGTGTTACCGCCCTATACATGGCGCCAGTATCTACATAAACATAATCCAGTGCTTTTGCCAGCTGTTTTGCTATAGTGCTCTTTCCTGTTGATGAAAATCCATCAATTGCAATAGTAATTTTTCCCATGGGTCTAAAAATAACAAGAATTGCTTAATTCCGTAGTATGTATAAGGGTAATATTGACAAGATAACTCCTCAAAGTTAATAAATTGATTTTTTTGCAAACTCCAACCGCCTTTTCAAGCAGGCCTATACACTTAAGTTACTTCTCAAAATAAAAAAAGGTACCTACCGAGTAAATCGGTAGGTACCTTTTGTCAACTCATTCCAGGTAAATTGCTTAAAGTTGCTTTGAATTTTTGACAGATTCATTTGTGATGGCAATATCTATCACCTCCTGCATATCGGTCACATAATGGAAGGTAAGCCCCTTCAAATAGTCCTCCTTTATTTCCAAAATATCTTTCCTATTATCCTCACAAAGTATTATTTCCTTTATTCTTGCTCGCTTGGCAGCTAAAATCTTCTCCTTTATCCCCCCTACAGGCAGCACCTTGCCCCTTAGGGTTATTTCCCCTGTCATGGCCAAGCTCTTTTTGATCTTTTTCTGCGTAAACAGGGAAACCAAAGAGGTTAGCATCGTAATACCTGCACTAGGTCCGTCTTTTGGGGTAGCCCCTTCCGGAACGTGGATATGCACATTGTATTTATCGAAAACCTCTGGATCTAAACCATACCTGTCCGAATTGGATTTAATATACTCCATGGCTATAGTCGCAGATTCCTTCATCACCGTACCCAGGTTACCGGTAATAGTTAAATTACCCTTCCCCTTGGACAAGATGGATTCAATAAATAGAATATCACCACCAACACTGGTCCATGCCAACCCAGTAACTACGCCAGCTACATCATTATTCTCATATTTATCCCTTTCCATACGCGCCGGCCCCAAAACCTTTTCAACGTCCTCAAAGGACACCTTAAGATTATACTCCTCCTCCATGGCAATGGATTTGGCGGCGTGTCGCACCATTTTGGCAATTTGTTTTTCCAAGGACCTAACACCCGATTCCCTGGTATAACCTTCAACAATTTTTTCCAATTGTGGCTTGCCAATTTTTAAATCTTTCGGAGTCAAACCATGTTCCTTCAATTGCTTTGGCAACAAATGCTTTCTTGCAATTTCTACCTTTTCTTCAATGGTATACCCCGTTACGTGGATTATTTCCATTCGGTCCCTTAGGGCAGGCTGAATTTCACCTAAACTATTGGCGGTAGCTATAAACATTACCTTGGATAGGTCGTAGCCCATTTCCAAGAAATTATCATGAAACTCATTGTTCTGTTCCGGATCCAATACCTCCAACATAGCCGAAGACGGATCTCCTTGATGGCTATTGGATAACTTGTCTATTTCATCCAAAATAAAAACAGGATTGGATTTGCCCGCCTTTTTCAAACTTTGAATAATTCGGCCCGGCATTGCTCCTATGTATGTTTTACGATGGCCACGTATCTCTGCCTCATCCCTTAGACCCCCAAGTGATATTCGAACATATTCCCTTCCCAAGGCTTCGGCAACAGATTTCCCCAAAGAAGTTTTTCCAACTCCTGGAGGTCCATACAAACATAGGATAGGCGATTTCATATCGTTACGCAGTTTTAAGACCGCCAAATATTCGATGATTCTCCTCTTAACATCTTCCAATCCATAATGATCCCTATCCAATATTTTCTGAGCCCTTTTCAAGTCAAATTTATCCTTCGAATATTCGTTCCAAGGTAATTCTATAAACAAATCCAAATAATTGCGCTGAATGGAATACTCGGCAACTTGTGGGTTCATCCGTTGCATTTTTGCCAATTCCTTTTCAAAATGTTCGGCAACTTCCTTGCTCCACTTTTTCTTTTTGGCCTTTGTCCGCATCTCATCAACTTCTTCCTCATAGGAAATACCACCCAATTCTTCTTGGATAGTCTTCATTTGTTGATGAAGATAGTATTCCCTTTGCTGCTGATCCATGTCGGTTCTTACCTTGGACTGAATGTCATTTTTCAGTTCCAGCTTCTGAAGCTCAATGTTCATATACCTAAGTGTTGCCAATGCCCGATCCTGCAAACTTCCTATTTCCAAAAGCTCCTGCTTATCTTTTACACTTAAGTTGAGATTGGAGGAAACAAAATTGATCAAAAACGAATCGCTCTGAATATTTTTTATTGCAAACGAGGCCTCACTTGGGATATTGGGATTATCCCTGATAATCTGAAGGGAAAGTTCTTTTATGGAATCTATGATCGCTCTAAATTCCTTGTTGTCCCTTTCAGGTCTTACTTCCTTTGTTTCCCTAACCGTAGCAGTGATATACGGCTTTTCCGTAAGCACTTCTGCCACTTCAAAACGCTTCTTACCCTGAATGATCACTGTAGTGTTTCCATCGGGCATTTGTAGCACCCTCAATATTCTGGCTACGGTACCAAGGGTGTTAATATCCTTTACCCCTGGATTTTCAGTTTCCTCATCCTTTTGGGAAACTACACCAATTACCTTGGAGCCGTTATTGGCATCCTTAATTAATTTAATGGATTTATCCCTTCCAGCTGTAATTGGAATAACCACGCCAGGAAACAATACCGTATTGCGCAATGGCAATATAGGCAAGGTTTCAGGCAAATTTTCGTTATTAATTTCCTCCTCATCCTCTGGTGTCATCAGGGGTATTAATTCAGATTCCTCATCAATCCCATGCAATGACATAGTGTCAAATTTTATGTTTTTCGTTTTAGCCATATTCTTATATCGGTCATTCTGTCATTTAAAGACAGAAAAATAATTTATATTCAATCCTATATACACCGTCATTCCTTTATAAATAAGGAGGTTATGGATCTTGGTATTTCCTTTTAACTCTAAATGGGCAATTCTTATGCCAACAAGACAAATCTTTTTATAAATAAACTGTAACATTCCCTAAATTACTTCATCTATTAAGCAAACCAATTCCTTTTTGAGCCTAGAAAAGAAACATATTGATGAACTAATACCATTGTGTTTAACTGGTGACCGAAACGCACAAATGGAAGTTTACAATCGCTATTACAAGGGAATGTACAATGTTTCCTTCAGGATTGTAAAAGATAGCGCCATTGCCGAGGATGTTATGCAGGAATCACTGCTAAGCGCACTTACCAAACTGGATACCTTTAAAGGAGAAGTATCTTTTGGGGCATGGTTAAAGCGCATAGTCATAAACAACAGCATTCATCAATACAGAAAACGATTAAAGCGCCAAGAAATTGATCTTGGCAATGTAATGTACAAGGTCGAAGACAATGATGGATATGTCCCAGATTATGGTATGATTGAACTAAAGGCTCAAAAAGTGATTGAAACCATGAAACTGTTAAAAGACAATTACAGAATTTCTTTGACCTTACATTTAATTGAAGGATATGATTACGAAGAAATTAGCGAAATAATGAATTTGAGTTATGCCAATTGCAGAACAATGATATCAAGGGCCAAAGAGAGCCTAAGACAAAAATTAAATACGGTATACGATGGAAAATGACCACATTGAAAATCTGTTCAGGGAATTAAAAGGTTCCTTCGATATTGAAGAGCCCATGGATGGACATAGGCAACGGTTTTTATCAAAATTGGAGGCATCATCAGCTGCGGCCACAAGAACAAAAAAAACTGGTATATGGTGGAAATCCCTATCCATAGCGGCCACCTTGCTTTTACTTTTCTCAATTGGATTTAATTTCTTTAACCCATCCCCGAGCTTGCGACAAAAGGTTTCGAATATTTCACCGGAAATCACCAACACCGAATACTACTTTGCAAGTTTAATTGAGGAACAAGTAAAAATAATGCAAAGTAAAAGTACTCCTGAAACACAGAAGTTGATTGCCGATACCATGACCCAGCTAAGGACACTGGATGCTGATTACAAAAAAATGGAACAGGATTTATTAAATGGCGGAAACAGTAAACTTATATTAAGCGCCATGATTACCAATTTCCAGACTAGAATAGGACTATTAAATGAAGTATTGGAGCAAATAAAAGAAATAAAGACTTTAAAAAACTACAAAAATGAAAACATTACAGCTTAGGTATATAATCGGCATATTATTGATTATTCCCTTTCTCTCATTTTCCAACAGCGATACACCAAGGGGCAAGTATACCAAGGAAAAAACCATTAAAAAAGAGTACAAAGTTAATTTGGATGCACTATTAAAGATATCCAATAGCTATGGCAGTTTAAATATAACCTCGTGGAACGAAGACCGGGTTACTATCGAAGTGCATATTAAGACCACAGGGGACAATGAGGATAAGGTACAACGTAAGCTTGATGGAATTACGGTTGATTTTGAGGCCAACAACAATTTGGTTTCCGCTACAACCATCTTTAACAAGGATAGAAATAGTTGGGGCTGGAACTGGGGCAGCAACAGCAACGTAAATATGCAGGTGAACTATACGATCAGAATCCCTGTGAAAAACAGCGTTAACCTCAATAACGATTACGGGAGCATAATTTTGGACAGAATAGATGGGCATGCCAAGATCAATTGTGATTATGGCAGGTTGGAAATTGGGGAACTGCATGGCAGAAGCAACCAATTATCCTTCGACTATACATCCAAATCTACCATTGGTTATATAAACAGTGGCAAAATCAACGCTGACTATTCAGGATTCACTATTGAAAGGGCAGGGAACCTGGATATCGTTGCAGACTATACAAATGCTACTGTCCAAACAATGAAAGACCTGACCTATGTTTGCGATTATGGCAATTTGGAAATTGGAGAGGCCAAAAATATACAGGGCAATGGCGATTATGTAAATGTAAGATTGGGACTAATCCATGGTAATGTAGATATAAAATCGAGCTACGGGTCCGTAAAAATAGACAGAATGGCAACCGATGCCAAAAATCTCCAAATAAGTAGCGATTATACTGGTATTAAGATAGGATACTCACCTGAATATCATTTCAATTTTGAAATTGAAACCGAATACGCAGGAGTAAGCGGGAAAGATGATTTCGAAATAAACATAAGCAAGGAAAAATCAAACACAAGCTACTACCAAGGATATCACGGAAGTCAAAATAGTGGTAATCTAATGTCTATAACTAGTGAATACGGAGGAATATCGTTCATAAGAAAATAACACTAATAACATAGAAATGAAACAATCAACAACTATCCTGGTCATATTATTTTTCATGGGCTTATTGACTGCCCAGAAAAATAAAAGAATTAGCGGTAATGGAAATGTGACCACAATAGAAAGAATCACATCGGATTACGATCATATTGCAATTTCTGGTTCTTTTGATATTGAACTGGTGGAAGGAAGTGAAGGCAAAATAACCTTGGTAGGGGAAGAAAATATATTGGATCATATTACTACGGAAGTAAGAAATAATAAATTAGTAATCAAAGTGGAGGAAGGATACAACCTAAATCCTTCCTTTTGGAAAAAGGACGTTACCATTACCATTCCCGTAGAGCACATTAACAGTCTAACTTTGTCTGGATCAGGTAATATTGTTGGCAAAAAAACTATAAAAACAGATTATTTTGAAACCTCAATGTCCGGTTCGGGAGATATCACACTACGTTTGGATGCCACTACGGTAAAAGCCAGTATGTCTGGATCTGGGGATATGGCCTTAAGTGGAATTACCACCAATTTTGAAGTATTTATTTCAGGATCGGGAGACATCAATGCCTATGACCTAATTGCAGATAATGTAGTTGCATCTGTCTCCGGTTCGGCGAATATTGAGGTTACCGCCAACAAAAAAATAGAGGCCAAAGTATCGGGATCAGGTGATATAGATTATCGAGGGAATCCTGAAAAAATAAATAGTAAAGTTTCCGGTTCGGGAGATATCACCAAACATTAATTTATAAAATTTTGTAAGGCACGGTTTTGTTTACGTGAAACATCCAAAAATGAAACCTTACCCCTGAATGTGGTGGCAAATAACCATAGGATTTTAAAGCTCCCGTACCTTGTTTACCCTGGTCAAAAGATAAGCACCAACTAAAAAAAACAATCCCAATAAAATAATGGCATATCGCATACTGCCAGAATACTGTGCTGCAAAACCATATAAAAATGTACCTATTACAATTCCTATCTTTTCCGCTACATCATAAAAACTAAAGAATGAGGCCGTATCTATAGTTTCTGGAATAAACTTGGAATATGTTGATCGCGAAAGTGCCTGAATCCCTCCCATGACGACTCCAACAAAGCCTGCAGCTATATAAAAATCCAATGGTGTAATTACAAAATAAGCATAAATACAAATTATTACCCACAGAATATTAACCGCGATAAGAGTTCTAATATTTCCAAAGGCTTCGGAAGCCCTAGCTGTAAGGGTAGCCCCTAATATTGCAACTAGCTGAATAAGAAGAATACTGATAATTAATCCTGTTGTGCGTTCGGAACCCGAATGCCATTGAATCTCCTCTTCCCCAAAATAGGTCGCAATCAGCATAACGGTCTGCACTGCCATACTATAAACAAAAAATGCACCCAAATATCGCTTCAGTTTTTGTGAGCTCCTAATTGATGCCACACCCCCTTTAGCTCCCTAAAACCATTTAGTACTATATGCTTCCTTTCCCCTTCCCTTTTAAACCCCTTTGGAAGAAAATAGAAAGTGTACTGTGCGAAACCTATCCACCAAATACCCACCGATAAAAATGAATACCGCATGGCCTTTATTTCGGCAACACCAGTTACATCCGTTTCAATACCAAATAGATTGGGTTTCATTACCATTGCTAAATTAAACAACAGCAAAATAACACTGCCGGCATATCCCAGTGAAAACCCTTTTGCACTTATGCGATCTTGTTGTCCTGGAAAAGCAACATCGGGCAAATAGGAGTTATTAAAGGCAAAACTCACCCAAAAACCGACCAATCCAAAAAAATAGCAGATTAGACTAAAATAAATATTGTCCAAAGAAAACCAATAGAGCCCAATACAGGAAAATGCCCCCAAGTAACAGAACAATTTCATAAATAGCCTTTTATTTCCTAAATAGTCGGAGATACCGGACAAAACAGGCGTTATGATGGCAATGAATAAAAATGCTGCCGAGGTTACATAACTTATCAAGGGTGCCCTTGCTATTTCTCCCCCAAAGACAACTACTTTCTCTATTTCGGCCACCCGAAACAGGGCTCCATAAAAAATGGGAAATATTGCCGAAGAAATTACAAGACTATAAACTGAATTGGCCCAATCATAAAATGCCCAGGCATTCAACAATTTATTACTGCCCTTTTTCGGAAGTGTTCTAGCCATATACAAAAAAAGCTGTCCCTATAAGAACAGCTTCGCTATTGAAATTACTTTATAATTCTTATTCCAAATACCACTATTGAAAGGAGGTAACACCAAATTTAGCGGCTTCTTGTTTAGCCAAAGGCGCCCATTGCTTTAGGTTGGCAATCCGGGTATCATTTGAGGGATGTGTACTTAAAAACTCCGGTGGTGCAGCACCTCCACTATTAGCCTTCATTCTTACCCAAAGTTCCGCAGCCTCATCTGGATTATAACCGGCAATGGCCATAATTTGTAAACCAATTCTATCGGCTTCCGTTTCATGGCTACGGCTAAAAGGAAGCATAACCCCCACTTGGGATCCAATGCCATAAGCCTGGTTAAAAATATTTCTTTTTTGTTCATCCTGAATTGCCACATTACCTGCTACTGCTCCCAATTGCTGCAAAGTACCGGCACTCATGCGCTGTGCTCCATGATCGGCGAGGGCGTGGGCAACTTCATGCCCCATTACAACAGCAACCCCAGTTTCCCCTTTACATATAGGCAGAATACCAGTGTAAAAAACAATTTTACCTCCGGGCATACACCAAGCATTTACAGTTTCATCATTTACCAAATTATATTCCCATTTGTAATCCTTCAGATAACCGGGATAACCGTTGGCTGTCAACCAGCGTTCGGCGGCAGCTGAAATACGCTGGCCTGTTCTGGTAATCATTCTTGCGTCCTCGGTCCCAGATATTACTTTGTTCTCGCCAAGAAATTGGTCATATTGGGCAAAAGCCGTTGGAAAAATCTGACTATTGGGATAAAAATTTAAAACCTTTTGTCCAGTAAAGGGATTGGTCTTACAGGCCGAAACCCCTAGAAAGACCATTAGTATTAAAACAATTTTTTTCATCTTAGAATTATGTATTTATTCATCGAAAATTACAAAAATTTTAAGCGCCAATAATGTGCAATACAGTAAAATCTTTGCTTAAATGAATATTATTATTTCCATTTAACTTCACCTCCTTTAAATCGACAATCTCATTATCTACCAGTATTTGCTTTATTTTAAAGGGTAATCCGTGAAGATTCATTTTAAAGGTATTATAGGAAGTAATAAAACTGCCGTCCTTAAACTGTTGGATCACCAGTTCCTTTTCCTTGCCTTTAAAATTAAAGTTTCTAAGGCTGTACCTACCTTTTTTGTAATCATATCCGTCCTGGCCATCCTCGTAAACGGTTGAAGTTTCAACCCCTTTTTTATAATATACATCCAGAATCAGTTCTTTAATTTCCAGTTCCCCAACATATTGCTGAACCGGATATTTAGGAATCATGGCCCCTTCCTTGATGAAGATCGGAATTTTATCCAATCCGGCTACCACCCATTTCTCCATGCCTCCAACAACAGCTTCATTAGTCCAATAATTATACCAGGTTCCTCTAGGAATGTACATCCTACGACCTTGGGCATTGGGTTCCTGTACTGGGCATATTAAAATTTGCTCCCCAAAAATAAATTCATCCGTTCTAAAATGGGTCTGATGATCTTCTTGGTCAAAATGCACCAATGGCTTTAACATAGGCACCCCTTCTTTGGAGTACCTGTAGAACATGGTATACAAATACGGCAACAATTGATACCGCAATTCAATAAATTTACGCACTATATTGGTTACTTCATCATCAAAGGACCAAGGCTCTTGATCCCCGTGATCACCACTGGAATGAACCCGACAGAAAGGATGAAACACCCCCAACTGAATCCATCTAGCAAACAATTCTCCGTTGGGCTGTTCTGCAAAACCGCCAATATCCGAACCTATAAACGAATATCCGCTCATACACATACGTTGGGCCTGTACATTTGCAATCCATAGGTGTTCCCATGTAGCAACGTTATCGCCGGTCCATGTAGATGAAAATCTTTGGGTTCCAGCAAATGCGGCCCTGGTAATTACAAATGGTCTCTTAGGATAAACGTATTTTTTTATTCCCTCATAGGTAGCTCGAACCATCTGCATTCCGTAAACATTATGCGCTTTCCTATGCGAACAGGGATGGCCATCAAAGTCATGACGGGTGTCCAAAGGCGCCGTCTTGGTAGGCACTTCCATAACGGCCGGCTCATTCATATCGTTCCAAACGGCATGCACGCCAATTTCGGACATCATTTCCTTGTATAATTCGGCCCACCACTCCCTAACCTTGGGATTGGTAAAATCGGGAAAATTGCATTCTCCTGGCCATACTTTGCCTTTCATAAAAGCACCATCTGCCCTTTTGCAGAAATAATCATTCTCTACGCCCTCCTGATAGACCCAATAATCCTTGTCTATCTTAATTCCGGGATCGATCATAACCACCGTCTTAAATCCCTTTTCATCCAAATCGGAAATCATTTTTTTAGGATTTGGAAAACGGGATTTGTCCCAAGTAAAACACTTAAATCCGTCCATATAATCTATGTCCAAATAAATTGCATCACAAGGAATTCTCAATTTTCTAAAAGTCTTGGCCAGGGCCCTTACATTGCTTTCGGGGTAATAGCTCCATTTGGATTGATGGTAGCCCATGGCCCACATCGGCGGCAATTCTGGCGTCCCAGTTAAATTTGTATATGACTTAACCACTTGGCTCATTTGAGGGCCATAGATAAAATAATAGTTCATCTCTCCCCCATCTGCCCAAAAGCTGGTTACGTTTCTGCGCTCATGCGCAAAATCGAAATTGGTTTTAAAAGTATTGTCAAAGAAAATACCGTAGGACTTATTATTATGCAAGCCAATAAAGAAGGGGATTGCTTTGTACAACGGATCTTGATCTTTACCATAAGCATACTGGTCAGTAACCCAATTACTAACACGCTTACCTTTTAGGTTGGAATGTGTGGCCTTATCACCCAAGCCGTAGAAACTTTCGGCATTTTGAGTAATCTTACTCATTTTTACCGAATTCCCCCCAAACTCATAATTCTCCTCCCAATGAAAACCAAGCTCATCCTCATTAATGATATTGCCATCCAAATCCGATATCTGGATCCTTAATGTCTTTTTATCGACCAATACCCTAAGTTTCGCAGTATGTACCAGGTACTCTGTTGTATTCTCCTTTACCTCAAGGTGATTAAACCCTATACTTACATCTTCACTGATAGAATAGGAGAAATCAGGTTCAAAAATATTTTCGGTAGCATATCTAAATCTAAATATACTATCACGTAAAATTGTCATCTCTAAAATAACCCCATTTGAAGTAGTAAAATACAACTTGTCAGTATCCCTGCGATACTCGACAATAGTATTGGGGTATAAATTCCCCTTGTATTCAAGCTCAGTATTGGTGATCATGGTTTGTCATTTTTGCGAATACAAAAAAAGAACATTCACCCGAATTAACGAAATGATATGCGTCGCATTTATAATCAATTGCGCTATAAGACCTCATAATCATTTAAAAACGACTACTCCGAGTGGTGGAATAGTGATTTCAACGGACTTATCATATCCGTGCCACGGAGTTTTACTTATTTTTAACGTACCATTTTTCATTCCAGTACCACCATATTTTGTATCATCACTATTGAAAATTTCCTTTAATTGACCTGTTTTGGAAATTCCCATTCTATATTTTTCCCTTGGAACAGGAGTAAAATTACAAGCTATGTATATATTTTCCTTGGGATCAAGCCCTTTTCTAATATAGGTCAAGACCGAATTGGCATGATCTCCATAATCTATCCATTGAAATCCTTCAGGGCTAAATTGTTTCTCATAAAGGGCAGGATACTTTTGATAAAGTTTGTTCAAGTCCTTTATCAAATTTTGGATTCCAATGTGAAAATCATATTGCAATAAGTGCCAGTCCAGACTTTTTTGAAAATTCCATTCGGAAGATTGACCGAATTCGGCGCCCATGAAAATTAAGTTAGCGCCAGGATGGGTGTACATATACCCAAAAAGCAATCTTAAATTGGCAAATTGTTGCCATTCATCGCCCGGCATTCTGTATAACAGGGACTGTTTGCCATAAACAACTTCATCATGGGAAAATGGCAGCATAAAATTCTCTGTAAATGCATAGGTGGCACTAAATGTCAGATCATTTTGATGGTGTTTCCTGTAAATAGGTTCCTTTTTAAAATATTCCAGCGTATCATGCATCCATCCCATCATCCATTTCATTCCGAAGCCAAGTCCTCCCATACTCACCGGTTTGGACACCATTGAAAAAGAGGTAGATTCTTCTGCAATCATCTGTATTCCCTCAAAATTGGAATAAACTGTTTCATTAAGTTCCCTTATAAACGAAATAGCCTCCAAATTCTCATTATTTCCATATATATTGGGCTCCCACTGACCTTCATCCCTTGAATAGTCCAAATATAACATGGACGCTACCGCGTCTACCCTCAAGGCATCCGCATGGAATTGATCTAACCAGAACATAGCATTACTGATCAAAAAGGCCCTTACCTCATTTCTACCGTAATTAAATATCAGACTTTTCCAATCCGGGTGATACCCCCTTCTATAATCAGGGTGTTCATAAAGGTGGGAACCGTCAAAAAATCCCAAACCGTGTGCATCTTCCGGAAAATGGGACGGCACCCAATCCAAGATAACCCCAATTCCATTTTGGTGCAATGCATCCACCAATAATTTAAACCCCTCAGGTTTCCCAAATCTAGATGTAGGGGCAAAATAACCTGTTAATTGATATCCCCAAGACGGATCATAAGGATACTCCATAATTGGCATAAACTCCACATGGGTAAAATTCATCTCCTTCACATATTCCACTAAATCCTTGGCCAATTCGGAATAGGTCAGATAATCATTATTGGATTTTCGCTTCCATGAAGCCAAATGCACTTCATACACCGCGTATGGTTTATCCAGGGCATTTTTGTCCTTTCTGGTTTTCATCCATGCTTCATCTTTCCATTCGTGTTTGGCATCCCAAACAATTGACGCTGTCATTGGAGGGTGCTCACAACTTCTGGCAAAGGGGTCTGCTTTTTCTGTTACTACCCCGTGATTGGTGGAATGAACAATATATTTATATAAAGTCCCTTGACCCAATTCGGGCACAAATCCTTCCCAGATGCCACTACCGTCCCAACGAACATTGAGCTGATGATCTGCTTCATACCAATTATTAAAGTCCCCCACCACCGAAACGGACCGCGCCGACGGGGCCCAAACAGCAAAATAAGTACCTTTGATTCCGTTCACTTCTATAAGATGAGATCCCAACTTTTCATATAATTTGAAATGTTTACCCGCCTTAAAAAGATCAATGTCAAAATCTGTAAATAAACTATGGGATACTACTTTGGTCATGATTACGTTATTTAGTGCAATATTAGACAACTTTGGTCCTTATCTTTGATACAGGAACTCTAAGTTTTAACTAAAACCTAACTTTGCAAGTATAGAAATAAAAATTGGAACGCTTTTTGAAACTACTATAAAAATACAATAACAATTATACAATTCGTAAAAACTCTAAAATAAATATTATGAAAAATGTTATCTCATTACTCGGCGCATTTATAGCTTTATTTTTTATCTCCTGCGAAGGACCGGCAGGACCTCCTGGCTTTGATGGCCTTGACGGATTGGACGGATTGGACGGACAGGATGGTATCCAAGGACAGGTATTTGAAGTGGATAATGTCAATTTCAACTACGATGCTGGAGGGGATATCTATTCCTATATTATTACATTTTCTGATTTTACCAGTTTTGCGGTCTTTGAATCGGATGCGGTATTGGTCTATAGATATGATGGGACTGTTGATTACCAAGACAACACGAGCGCAGATGCCTGGAGTTTAATTCCACAAAATTTCTTCCTGCCGGAAGGCACCATTCAGTATACTAATGCCCATACCTTTATTGATGTGGAAATATTTATTGATGGAAATTTTGACCTAGCCAATTTAAACCCAGATTTCACCGACAATCAATTATTCAGAATAGTTATTCTACCAAGCCAATTTGCAGAATCGAAATTGGACAAATCAAATATCAATGCGGTAATGAAAGCTATTGACGTTGAAGAGAAAGATGTACTGCGCTTTAAGTCAAATTAAAGGTAGCGCTATAATTTTCTTAGCCCTTATTTCTTATTTGGAATTAAGGGCTATTTTTATATATTGAAACCTCAACTTTAAAATTCCCTTATATAAGTACTGCAAGGAAACTTCAACATTTCCGTCTAAAATATTAAAAAATGAAAAGCTATATGAAAAAAATAATATTTGCACTTTGTGTCGTTTTCATTGGATGCAAGGGAACTTCCCAGGAAAAGGAAGTATCCAAAATAGATTCCAAAAAAAAGGAGCAGTTTAAAGTCACCAAAACAGAAGCCGAGTGGCGTAAACAATTAACGGACATGCAGTTTTATGTACTGCGCAAGGCAGGTACCGAAAACCCTGGTTCGAGCGAATTATTGAATAACAAACAAAAGGGTGTTTACACCTGTGCCGCTTGTGGAACGGAGCTTTTTAAAAGCGAACACAAGTTTGATTCCGGAACGGGATGGCCTAGTTTTGACCGGGAGATAAAAGGGAATGTTGCCTTTAGTGTGGATTACGATTTAGGCTATGCCAGAAAAGAAGAACACTGTGCAACCTGCGGCGGTCACTTAGGTCATGTTTTTAACGATGGTCCTAAAAAAACCACTGGCGAGAGACATTGCATAAACGGGGCGGCCTTAAACTTTGTGCCGGAAAAATAAGGCCTGTCCAAAAGTTATCTAAAATTACATATTGATTTAGGCTGGCCAATGCATTCCTGTTGGCCAGCCTTATTTATTCCAATTAATTTAAAATGGCATCCATGTGAATTCAGTATGGTTTTGTAACTTTGCCACTTCATAATTTATTTATCAAAAAAAATATAAATGAGCAATTTCGATATTATTGTATTAGGTAGTGGTCCTGGAGGTTATGTAGCCGCAATCAGAGCCTCTCAATTGGGATTAAAGACTGCCATTATAGAAAAAGAAAATCTTGGTGGCGTTTGTTTAAATTGGGGATGTATCCCTACCAAAGCATTATTGAAATCCGCTCAGGTTTTCGAATATTTGCTTCATGCAGCTGATTACGGACTTAAGGCGGAAGGTGTGGACAAGGACTTTAACGCTGTGGTTAAAAGAAGTAGAAATGTAGCGGAAGGCATGAGCAAGGGCGTTCAATTTTTGATGAAAAAAAATAAAATTGAAGTCATTAATGGTTACGGAACCTTAAAACCTGGCAAAAAGGTGAGTGTAAAGTCTGATGATGGTACGGAAACCGAGTATTCGGCCAATAACATCATTATTGCTACAGGTGCCCGCAGCCGCCAATTGCCAAGCCTACCACAGGATGGTAAAAAAATAATAGGCTACCGCGAGGCCATGTCTTTGGATAAACAACCAAAGAAAATGATCGTGGTAGGTAGTGGTGCCATAGGAATAGAATTTGCCTATTTCTATAATGCCATGGGTACGGATGTAACCGTAGTGGAGTTTTTGCCTAATGTTGTACCAGTAGAAGACGAAGAGATTTCAAAACAATTGGAACGCAGTCTTAAAAAGACAGGCATCAAGATTATGACTTCCTCAGAAGTAACAAAGGTAGACACTTCGGGAACTGGAGTGAAAGCAACAGTTAAAACTAGCAAAGGCGAAGAAATTCTTGAGGCTGATATCGTATTATCTGCCGTGGGTATCAAAACCAATATCGAAAATATTGGCCTTGAAAATGTTGGTATTGCCACAGATAGGGACAAAATCTTGGTGAACGATTATTACCAAACCAATATTCCCGGATACTTTGCCATCGGTGATGTTACCCCCGGACAAGCCTTGGCCCATGTTGCCTCGGCCGAAGGAATACTTTGTGTGGAAAAAATAGCCGATATGCATGTGGAGCCGTTGGATTACGGCAACATCCCTGGATGTACTTACTGTTCTCCTGAAATTGCATCCGTTGGACTGACCGAAAAGCAGGCCATTGAAAAAGGATACGAAATAAAAGTGGGCAAATTCCCATTTTCGGCAAGTGGAAAAGCCAGTGCGTCCGGTAACAAGGACGGATTTGTTAAAGTAATATTCGACGCCAAATACGGTGAATGGCTGGGATGTCATATGATCGGTGCAGGAGTTACGGACATGATTGCCGAAGCTGTTGTGGCCCGTAAATTGGAAACCACTGGACATGAAATCTTGAAAGCAGTACACCCCCACCCTACCATGAGCGAAGCGGTAATGGAGGCTGTTGCACATGCCTACGGAGAAGTAATACACATATAATCAAAGGTCTATATTCCTTTACAAATTTAGACCCGTCAGATAAAACCTGACGGGTCTAAAAAAATATTCTGATCACGATAATCACCGAATAACATATGTTGAAAATTTTTAGTTTAACCGCAATTCTCGAAGGTATTTCCTATTTACTGCTTTTTGGTATTGGGATGCCCTTAAAGTATATGGCCCAAATACCAGAACCCAATATCTTCATTGGTTATGCACATGGATTTCTATTCATGGCCTATGTAGTCCTTGCCATTCTGGTATGTATTGAAAAAAAATGGGACTTTAAAATGTTTGCCATCCTTTTTATTGCCTCGCTTGTTCCATTTGGTACTTTTTATGTTGACAAGAAGTATCTAAAGCCACAGTTGGCTGTTGATAGTGGGCAGTAGGTAGTTGACAGTACTCAGTTGAAAGTAGGCTAAACCGTAGGTCCCTGCTATTACTTAATTATGGGTTTCAAATTGGATACTGTTATTTTTAGCCCAATTCGCAACCTTAGCCTTTATTTAAAAAGCTATGGATAGCCAAGTCGTAACTTTTTAGCCCAAAACCTAATATAACACCTTTGGCTACCGGGGAAATATAAGAGGTGTGCCTAAATTCCTCCCGCCCAAAAGTATTACTAATATGTACCTCGACAACGGGAGTGGTTATTCCTTTTATGGCATCGCCGATACCAATGGAAGTATGGGTATAGGCACCGGCATTCAGAACAATGCCCTGATACCCTTCAAAACCACAATCGTGCAACTTATTAATAATTTCCCCTTCTATATTGGACTGATAATATTCCAATTGCAAATCTTTAAACTGGAATTGCAGGTTAGAAAAATACTCCTCAAAAGTTGTTTTCCCATAAACTTCCGGCTCGCGTTTTCCCAAAAGGTTAAGGTTTGGTCCGTTGATAATTATGATTTTCATGTGCTAAATGTAAGAAATTGTAATTCATAAAAAAAGAGGGCCAAATAATACTTTTTGTCACTTCGTTCCTAGTGATAAACAATCATTGGCCCAGCCCAATCAATACGCCACTTTAATTAGCCAAAAATAATAGTCGGCATCAAGCATATTAGCTCAACATAATGTGCCATGGTCAATATATTGCAAAAGCAGAATATCCTCTAAAAGTTATAGTTATGGCAAATGAATACTATTTCAACCCAAAAAAGTACTCTATATTTAACCCATGAATTGGAAACAGGCCCTTCATGATTTTCAGCATTATCTAAACTTGGAACGAGGTTTATCCAAAAATTCCATTAGTAACTACGTTTTAGACGTTGAGAAATTAATATTGTTTTTGGAAAATCATCAACTTGCAGAAACCCCATTACAAATAGACAAAGGCACCATACAACAATTCATTTACGAACTGGCCAAGCACGTAAATCCAAGATCACAATCAAGAATAATATCCGGATTAAAAAGCTTTTTCAACTATCTAGTCTTCGAGGATTATCGCAAGGATAACCCCATGGAGTTAATAGAATCCCCAAAGATTGGCCGCAAACTCCCCGATACCCTTTCCGAGGCAGAAATAAATGATTTAATTGGCGCAATTGACCTTTCCAAACCCGAAGGGGAACGCAACCGGGCCATTTTGGAAACTCTCTATGGATGTGGACTACGGGTTTCCGAACTTATTGGCCTAAGGCTTTCAGATCTATATTTTGAGGAAGACTTTATTAAGGTTACCGGAAAAGGAGACAAGCAGCGTTTTGTTCCCATCAGTGAAATAAACAAGAAATACATAAATATCTACAAAAAGGAGATACGCGTACATATGGCGATTAAAAAAGGTTTTGAAGACATTCTGTTTTTGAACCGTAGAGGGAGACAGTTAACACGCGCCATGATATTTACCATTATAAAACAGCTAGCCCTGGATATTGAACTTCAAAAAAGCATAAGTCCACATACGTTTAGGCATTCTTTCGCAACCCACTTATTACAAAATGGGGCCGATCTGCGTGCCATTCAACAAATGTTGGGCCATGAAAGCATTACCACTACCGAGGTATATATGCACGTAGATCGTACACATCTTGCGGAAGTAATGAACAAATACCATCCCAGAAAAAGGGATTAGATATTCTTAATTATTGACCTTGACCACTGTACTCCTTAATCCTTAAATGCACTGTAATTTCTGTTGTAGGGCCTAATAATCAATCGCGCCTCCCTATCGAACCGAATATAGTTATACACCCAATTCACAAAAACGATCATTCTGTTTCTAAAGCCAATAAGAAAGAAAAGGTGGACGAACATCCAGACGAACCAGGCAAAAACTCCTTGAAATCTAATATTTTTCATGTCCACTACTGCCTTATTCCTGCCAATAGTGGCCATACTACCCTTATCCTTGTATACAAATGGCTTCAAGGGCTTGTTTTCCAGTAATCGCACCAAATTTTCACCCAAGTTCCTTCCCTGTTGCATGGCTGGCTGAGCCATCATTGGATGTCCTTTTGGAGTCTCTTTCGTTTGCATACACGCTACATCTCCAGCAGCGAAAATATTGTCATGGCCAATAACTTGGCTATATTGATTCACTGGCAATCTGCTTCCGCCCAGCAATAGATCTTTGGCATTTAAACCTTTAATCTCAACGCCTTTAACTCCCGCAGCCCAAACCAATGTTGCCGTTTCAAAAGTAGCTTCTGTATCTGTGGTCACTGTTTTGCCATCATAACCGGTTACTCTGGTGTTTTTCCAAATTTGCACCCCAAGACTCTCCAAAAAATCTTCTGCTTTTAGCGATGCTTTTTCACTCATTTCCTTAAGGATTCTTTCACCGGACTGTATAAGATGTATCTGCACTCTTCTGGTATCCAAATCAGGATAATCCTTTGGTAGGATTCCTTTCTTAATTTCCGCCAAGGCACCTGCCAATTCAACCCCTGTTGGTCCTGCCCCAACAATAACAAAATTCATGAGGGCATCTCTTTCATGATATTCATCGGTAAGTAATGCCTGCTCAAAATTTTCCAAAATTAAACTTCGAAGATTTAAGGACTCCGGTATGGTTTTCATGGCCATACTGTTTATCTCAATCTCCCTATTCCCGTAGTAATTTGTTTCGGAGCCAGTGGCTATCACCAAATAATCATATTCCAAGGTGCCTATATTGGTCACAATAGTATTCTCCTCCGTTTTTATTTCCTCTACCTGGGCCAGTCTGAAGAAAAAATTTGTATAGCCTTTTAAAACCTTGCGTATTGGGTAAGCAATGGAATCCGGCTCCAGTCCCCCTGTGGATACTTGATATAGTAGCGGTTGAAAATTATGGTAATTATGTTTATCCAAAAGTACTACCTGTACCTCTTTATTTTTTAATTTTTTGGCAATGGAAATACCTGCAAAACCACCACCTATTATTACAATTCTTGGAAAACTAATCTTAGGAATATTCATACTCGTAAATATGGGTAAAATTAAACATTCGCCAACTAATCAAGAAGAAGAATATTCGTTTTCAGTATATTTAGGCACCCAAAACATCCATTCATATGAATCCTTATTAATTTTAAGAATACAATACCCCCAACTATATTGCCTTAATGAGTTGTTTCTTGAAATAAGTCATTCCACAAATTAAAATTCCTTGTCAAAACATATAAATTCTGCCTGTCTGTTGTAACAAAACTTAATTTATAGCTACTAATCATCAACTAACTACTAGAACCGAGTGACCAAAGATTTGGAACATCAATTCGTAACAGAATTAGAGTGCAATCAGAATATTGTACATAAGGTTTGTACGCTGTACACCAATGACAGGGATTCTCATAAAGATTTATTTCAGGAAATAACTATTCAATTATGGAAGGCCTATCCCAAGTTCAGGGGCGAATCCAAATTTAGTACTTGGATGTACCGGGTTGCCCTTAATACGGCGATAACGCTTTATAGAAAATCTAAAAAAAGTGTACCTACTCAAGATTATGAGTCGGTCATTTTTAAAATAACAGCAGACGAATATGACCCTTCCGAGGAGCAACAGCTTAAATTGATGTACAATGCAGTAAAGCAATTGGGGGATATAGACAAAGCGTTGGTCTTTCTTTATTTGGAGGACAAAGATTATGCAGAAATATCAGAAACCTTGGGTATTACCGAAGTAAATGCGAGGGTAAAAATGAATCGAATAAAAAATAAATTAAGAACCATATTAAATCCCTAGATACAATGGATGAATTGGAATTATTAAAAAGGGATTGGCAAAAAAAGGACAAACAATTACCTCAAATCTCCTTTGATGAAATTTACAAAATGATATGGAAGAAATCCTCTTCTATAGTTAAATGGATTTTCTTCATAAGTGTTATTGAATTTGCTTTGCCCCATTTATTGTACTTTCTCCCCTCTATGTCCAAAAGTTTGGCTATTTGGAAAGATTTGGGCCTGGGAAATTTCTTGTTGTTTTCCAACGTAGTTCAATATTCCGTGGTATTGTTTTTTATCTTTCAATTTTACAAAAGATACAAGGAAATATCTTCATTGGACAACGCTAAACAACTACTGTCCAATATCTTAAAAACCAGAAAGACGGTAAAACATTACGTTATCTTTTGTTTATCCTTGATATTCGCCTCCTTTATGGTCATGGCCGTAGGAATATATTTGAACGAAGACCCTATGACTGCCATGGGTTACAGCTATAGGCCGGAGAATATTTCTCCAGAAAAATTAAAAACTACTTTGATTGCAACTGTAGTTGTTCTAGGGGTAGTTGTTACACTTGTGATGGGATGCATCTATTTTTTACTATATGGAATTCTCCTAAAGAAACTGAACAAGAACTACAAAGAACTTAAGGATATGGATATTTAAACCCTAAATTTCCTTTTTTTGTTTTCCTCTTCGTAGGCCATTAATTCACTTTTTGGAATAACCTTTAGAAAAGAAGGGTGTTGCTCAATGGCATATTCCAATTTTTCTATAATGGAGTCGAAAGATTCATTCTCATAGTCGATATCCAATGGCTCTTTAATTACCATAGATTGAAGGATTCCCTTCTTCTTTATGCGTAAACCCTTTTTATCAAACGAACGGCGAAAACCATCTATGACCACAGGAACCACAATAGGCTTGTATTTTTTAATAATATGTGATGTTCCTTTTCTCAAGGGTTTCCATGGTGTAGTAGTCCCCTGTGGAAATGTAATTACCCAACCGTCATTAAGGGCCGTACCAATATTGGATATATCGCTAAATTTAACCTTCCGGTTAACATCCTTACCCTCGGACCGCCAGGTTCGTTCTACGCTTATAGAACCGGCATAGGCTAAGATCTTGGTCAATAGACTCTTTTTCATGGTTTCCGCCGCGGCCACATAATACATATTCAACTTGGGCTGCCATATATATCCTAAATTTTTTATTGAATCTTCACGGCCACTTAAACTGGCGTTGAATACATGGAACATTGCCACTACATCGGCAAAATAGGTCTGATGGTTACTAACGAAAAGTACATTTTGGGGTGGCAGTTTTCGAATAATATCAGATCCTTCAATTTCAATAGTATTAAATCCCCTATATCTTTTGTGGGTAATAACGGCCAACAAACGTATAAGCCACTTCTTTACTAACAAATTATGTCCAAACGGATTCTTCTTAAACAAGCCCATATTTTTTTGGTTAACATTCAAAATTACAAAATAAGTGCCTTATAACACTTGTCTAAACAATTCCTTAATTTCGCTCAACATCATTGCCGTTGCTCCCCAAACCGTATAACCATTTAATTTAAAGGCAGGTACCTCCACATTCTGGGCATATGAGGTATTCAAAATTTGATGAAATATTTTCTTGTCATCCATAAAATCCTGCAAAGGAACCTCAACTATGGCTGCCACCTCACTGGCTTGCATTACAAATGGCTCCTCCTTTTTATATAGGCCCAGGTATGGAGTGACTTCAAAATTGCTAGGCGGAATATAGATTTCACTCAAGGACCGAATTACCTTAATTTGCTCCCGAACGGCACCCACTTCCTCGTGTGTTTCACGCAAAGCAGTTTCCAATAGATTTAGATCCCTCTTTTCTACCTTTCCGCCCGGCAATGCTATTTGGTTGCTATGAATACCCTTATAAGTATTTCTTAATATAAGCAGAAGATTGGTCTGGTAGGTGATATTTGGGTAAAAAAGCGCCATTACAGCGGCACGCTTGGGATTTTTCTTTATGATTTTACCCGCCTCCAACTCTTTAAGCCTGAACAAGGGAGCCATTTTATAATGCGAAGCCGTCCCTGGAAGTTCTAGATTTTCTATTTTTGATATTCTATTGGAAAATTCGTCAAAATTCACAAATCCTATTTTTTGTATTTTTCAGCAAATTAATTAAAAACAACCATCCCTAAATGGGATAGTTATCATTTAACAAACTATTACATAATACATGGCACTTAAAGAGATTACACTTTTTGGAATATTGTTTTTGTTTCTGTTAGGGAGTTGCAAAGAACAGCAAACCCCAAAAGAAAAGACCATACCACAGAACAATGTAAAAAAAGATAGTATAATTCCAGAGGAGCCTCCACTTGCAAAAGAGGAGGAACAAGAAGAGGCCTTTGAACTCAATGAGGATAATGCCATTGAATTTTTCTTTAATTACAGCAAAACCCTAAAGGAGGACAAGGTAAAACTAACCACTAGTTTAGGAAACATTACCATTCAGTTGTTCGACAACGTCCCCTATCACAAGGCCAACTTTATCTACCTTAGCAAAATGGGGTATTTTAACAACACCTATTTTCACAGGGTGGTGAAAAATTTTATAATCCAAGGAGGAAATGCCGACAATGTAGAAACCGCGGAAAAAAGATCAAAGATAGGGCGTTATTTATTGCCCCCGGATACAAGGAAAGGCCACAAACACCATAGGGGAGTTGTATCTATGCCCAGCAGTGAAATAAACAACCCCCATAAGTTGGCATCACCTTATGAATTCTTTATAGTGGTGACCAAGCCTGGATCCTATCACCTTGATGGCGGATATACGGCTTTTGGAAAAGTCATTGAAGGTATGGATGTGGTGGACAAAATTAACAGCCAACCCGTTGACAACGGCGATTGGCCTTCACAAAACATATATATTTTAAAAGCAGAAGCGTTTTAAAAAACGATAAATAATTTGGTGAAGATTGACCGAAAGGGTTTCCAATTCCTGTACTTGAATATTTACCAAATTTCATTCTCACCTTAAAACATAAATATCATCACTTATCAGTGCGATAAATATTAGGAAGGGCAATCTTAAATTTAACGGCAAGTATTCGGGCCCCGATGATAATGAGTATTGCGGCGACATAGGCATAGGCATTGTCAAAAGGCAACTTCCGAATTAAAAAATAACTTACCCCCCCGAAGATACAGGCAGTGGCATATATCTCCTTTGTTTTGAAAATAACAGGTATCTCATTACAGAGTATATCCCGAATAACGCCTCCGAAACAAGCCGTTATGGTGCCCAAAGCAATACACATTATAGGTAACAATCCAATGTTTAGTCCCTTTTCTATTCCCAACATAGTATAAAGTCCAATTCCTATAGTATCAAATAAAAACAATGAAGTCCTTAAGTATTTAAGTTTGCCCCTAAATAGTATTGCTAAAAAGACGGTTACTATAACAACATAAACATATATGGGTTCCCGCATCCATAAAACGGGGGTATTTCCAATCAGTAAATCCCTTAAGGTACCACCTCCGACTCCAGTGACAAATGCTATTATAAACACTCCAAAAAGATCTAGTTTCTTATCCATGGCCACCAAAACCCCGGAAATAGCAAAAGCAATTACTCCTAATATATCAATTACAAAATAAAACATAGGTTATGATTGTTGGGTATAAAAATTATAATCTTTTAAAACGGTATCTATATATTGAACGTCATAAAGATCGGAATTTGAATTTAAAAGACTCTCAACTTTGTCGCGCAAAGCCTTCAAAGTCTTATAATCTTGACTTCTCCTGGCAATATTATAGGTTTCCTTAATTAGACGAACATCTTTATCTGTCAATAAGGTAACATTCACAAATTTGGGAATGTAGGTTTCCTCCACCTCTTCCAAAATAGTATGTGAAATTTTAACTTTATTTTTTGTGCTTATGACCACAGTACCCGCAGCCGCATCACCTAGACGTTGTTTTTTATCGGTGAACAAAATGGTCAATAATCCCACTGAACCAAAGAATAGCCATATATCTACAAAACGAAGCATCCACCTTACCAATAAATTGGACCAATGTACCGGCGAACCATCCAATCTTACTACCCTTATTTTTAAAAGCATTTTCCCTACTGTTTGTCCATTGAACAAACTGTGCATTATTAAACTGTAAAACATGGCCGGTAAAAAAATTAGGCTCACCAATCCTATTTGAGTCCAACTGTCGTCAAACACATATCCTATGGCCCTTCCTATTAATTGTACAAGCACCGCATAGAGGTATAATATAAATCCATCGATCAAAAAGGCCACGATTCTCCCTCCAATACCAACAATTTTATAATCCAGGTTAACATTTTGCGTTGTATTGATTTGAAGTTTGGACATATTAGTACTATTTTTATTTCTTAAAGGATTATCCCAGTATGCGTGAGGCAGCTTTTGTAAAGCAAAATAAAGAAAAATGGATAGCATTTGAAAAGGCTATCAACTATAATGCCCACTTTAACCCGGACGAACTTGCTAATGGCTATATTCAACTGACCAACGATCTGGCCTACGCACAAACCTATTACGCGGAAAGTAAGACTTTATTGTATTTAAATTCCCTAGCCTCCCAGGCACATCAAAAAATATATAAAAACAAAAAAGAGGGTAGGAATAGGATATTGGATTTCTGGAAAACCGAATTTCCACTTTTTTTTAGACAATATCACAGGACACTTGGAATTGCCTTCCTAATCTTTATTATTTCCTCAGCTATTGGAAGCATTTCTGTGATTAACGATGACACATTTGTAAGGTTAATTTTAGGGGATGCCTATGTTAATGAGACTCTCAACAATATTACCAATGGCGACCCAACGGCCATTTACAAAGGCGGCAGTGAAATAGGTTCTTTTTTGGGGATTACCATAAATAATATTAAAGTAGCATTTATGGCATTTTCCTTTGGTGTAATTACCAGTATTGGTACGGCATATATCCTGTTTAGCAATGGGGTAATGCTGGGGGCGTTCATAACATTTTTTTATACCCAGGAAGTTTTTTATCAGGCCAACAAACAGATTTGGCTACACGGGACCATAGAAATATCGGTAATCATCATCGCAGGATGTGCCGGATTAATTATGGGCAATAGTATCTTATTCCCCAAAACATATTCCAGACGCGTATCCTTTATGAAAGGTGCCAAGGATGGATTAAAAGTAGTGGTCAGCACCATACCTTTTTTTATTATTGCCGGTTTTATTGAAGGATTTATTACCCGCTATTCCAATATGCCCGATTGGTTGGCGTTTTTAGTTATAGGCAGTTCTTTACTATTAATTCTATTTTATTATATCTTTTATCCCATATTGTTAAATCACTCTCATGCAAACCAAAGACCAGGAAAAATTTATTGAACTAAGGGTAGATAGGGACTTTGGTGATATCATCAATACCTACTTCGACTTTTTTAAACAGAACCTTAAAAAATTTACGAATGTTTTTTTAAGCTATAACGGCATTTTTCTGATAGGGCTTTTGATTGTGAGTTATTTGCTGGTATCAGGAGTAATAGGTCTAATCACCAATAACCAAAATTCGGTCTTGGAAACCGTGGGATCAAGCAGTGATGCCTATATAATGTATTTTATAGTGGGGGGAATTTTATTCTTTTTTATTTTCTTAATGGTGGCGGTTTTGAATTATAGCCTAAGCACTTCCTATATGATAAAATACGAAGAAAATAAAGGCCAAAACTTTAATAAAACCGATGTTTGGGTAGAGGTCAAAAGCAATTTGGGAAGTATAATTGTTTTTATTTTATTGCTGATACTGCTCTTTTTGGGCCTTATGATCGCAGCTGTTGTTCTAACCTTTATCCCATTGGCAGGAATGCTTGCACAATATGTAATTCAATATTTTGTCATGGCCTGGGTGGGTGTATCTTTTTTTGTTATGTTGAAAGAGAAAAGAGGCGTTACCGATGCTTTGGGGGAAGGTTGGAATTTGGTAACCAAAAACTTTTGGAAATCGGTTGGGGTAAATTTTATCCTTGGATTTTTAATTGGCCTATTGTTCATGGTAATCATAATGATACCTGGAATTCTTATCGGAATCTACACATTTCACGTGGTTCAAAATGGTGTTGACCTAGGTGCTTCCATAGTCCCGACCATCATTTATACCTTGGGAACCTGCCTATTGCTTATAATAGGGGTATATACCCAATGTTTGTCCCAATTCGTAAATGGGCTTTTATACTTTTCCCTGCACGAAAAAACGTATAATTTGAATTCGAGAAGCAAAATAGACCAAATAGGACTTGAGGACCAGTGATAAAATTAAAATTTACTATTTGCAGCTTTTTTGTACTTTTCTCTGGGTCCGCCCAAGGGAATAAAGATTCCATTGCCATAAATGAAGATAGGGGTAGCAACTTAGTAATCCGCTCTTTGGACCAAAATCTGGCACAGAAATATCAGGGCAAAGAATTTAACTACGAAATTAAGGACGGGGAATCCCAAAATTTATTGGCACGTTTTCTCAATTGGTTAACGAACGGACTGAAGGATGTTTTTGGCATAGACCTTCCCCCGGGAATCACTCAAATTTTAGAGTACCTTATATACTTCCTTATGGGTGCACTGGCCATTTACTTGCTCGTAAGATTTTTGACCGGTGAAAACGCGTCAGCCATATTTAGAAAAAAAGCAACCTCCTTTACAAAAATAAACCTGGCCGAGGAACATATAGAAAGCCTGGATTTGGATGTTTTGGTAATCGATGCCATAAATCATAAAAATTACCGATTGGCCATTCGCTATCAATACTTAAAAGTTCTAAAAACACTATCACAAAAACAAATTATTGAATGGCACTATGAAAAAACAAATCGGGACTATGAAAAAGAAATAAAAGTTCCAGAAACAATGTTGCTCTTTAAAGATGTGTCCTATCTGTACGACCATATTTGGTACGGGGAACAGGAGATAGACGAGCCTAAATATATGATCGCCCAGTTGAAGTTTACCAACCTAAATAATAAGGGTGCCGATGGATAAGCGTTCTAAAATTATCTTGGCCATATTTCTTGCGGTACTTATAGGTATCGTGGTAACCGAAATTGTACGTCCCAAACCCCTAAACTGGAGACCATCCTATACGGCATCGGACAGGATACCTTTTGGGTGTTATGTTTTGTACGAAGAACTTCCAAATCTGTTCCCGGAACAGGAAATATATTCATCCAACGAAAGTTTGTACAATATCTTGGCAAATCGTGATACCTCCAAAACTTCCAATTATTTGTTGATAAATGATTTCTTGGACCTGGATAAACAGGAAACCAATCAATTACTACAGTATGTAAGTGATGGAAACGACTCCTTTATTGCTGCTACAGGTTTTGGCACCATCTTATCGGACACCCTAAACATAAAGGTCGAAACCCAATACTCGGTAATGGAGGATACTGTGCAAATTCGTCTTACCAACAATTCCTTTACAAAAAAAAATTATACCCTCACAAGGGGTGTTTACAATACGCACTTCTCATCGGTTGATTCCTTGAACACTACTATTTTGGGATACATTTCATTCGACACTAAAAAAGGGCTAATTAATTCGGCGTCTCCCGAAAAAACCGAAAGCCCTAATTTTGTAAGAATAAAATTTGGAAAGGGAAATTTTTACCTAAATACCACACCACAGACATATACAAATTACTATATGTTAAAGGATAACGCGGGCTATGTTGCCAATACCTTATCCTATTTAAAAGACAAGCATGTATATTGGGATAATTATAAGAAATCCGGGCGTATCGTTATAGACTCGCCAATGCGTTTTGTACTTAACCAAAAACCCTTAAAATGGGCCTATTATCTAAGTATGATTGGTTTATTGATCTTTATTATCTTTAAGGCGAAACGGGAACAACGTATTATTCCGGTCATTGAACCTTTGCAAAATTCATCGATCGAATTTGCCAAAACCGTTGGGGGCCTTTACTACGAGCACAAGGATTTTACCGATTTAATCTCTAAAAAAATCAACTTTTTCCTAGAACATATCAGAAGTCATTACTACCTCAATATCGAATCGATAAACGAAAAAACAGCTAGAGATCTATCGGCAAAATCGGGCAAACCAATTTCAGAAACCCAAGACATTTTAGATCTAATAATACATCTTAAAAGCAAAACACATCATAGCGAGCAGGATGTAATTCATCTGAATAGAAAATTGAATCAATTTAATATATAAGGCATGGAAGAAATTCAGAAAGGGGACAATAACAACCCGTTGGAATTTAAAAGTAGAATAGACCTCGGTCAGTTGCAAACCTCGGTAGCACAGATAAAGTCGGAATTAGGGAGAGTGATCATTGGTCAACAGGATATGATCGAACTGCTAATTATATCTATCCTTGCCAACGGACATTCGCTAATCGAAGGAGTCCCTGGGGTAGCTAAAACGGTTACCGCAAAACTCTTGGCAAAAACTATGGATGTTGGCTTTAGCAGAATCCAATTTACCCCGGACCTAATGCCAAGCGACATTTTGGGCACCTCCATTTTCAATGCAAAGACCTCTGAATTTGAATTTAAAAAAGGTCCTCTATTTTCCAACATTATTTTGATCGATGAAATAAATCGAGCCCCTGCAAAGACCCAAGCGGCCCTTTTCGAGGCTATGGCAGAAAGACAGATTACCATGGATGGCCTGACCTATGAAATGGAACCTCCCTTTTTGGTATTCGCAACCCAAAACCCTATAGAACAAGAAGGTACATACCGACTTCCCGAAGCTCAATTGGATCGATTCCTATTTAAAATTAAAGTGAATTATCCGTCTTTGGAAGAGGAGATACAGATATTGGAAAGTAAACATCGTCAGAAAAACAAAAACATTGAAAGTCTAATAACTTCGGTACTTACGGCAAAGCAAATAGCAAAGTATCAGGATACCATAAAGGAAATTATAATAGAGGATAATTTGATGAAGTACATTGCTGGTATTGTCAACAACACTCGCAGCAATGCCAATCTATACCTTGGAGCCTCTCCAAGGGCCTCTATAGCCATAATGGACGCCTCCAAAGCGTTGGCCGCCATTAATGGCCGCGATTTTGTAACCCCTGACGACATTAAAAAAGTTGCGGTCCCTATTTTAATGCATAGGGTATTATTGACACCAGAAAGGGAAATGGAAGGCTTTACCCCGGATAAGGTGATAAAACAAATTTTGGAGACCATTCAAATCCCAAGATAATTGGTTCATCAGTAATTTGATCCTGTGCAAGCGCGATGATTGGTGATTTCAACTATGGGGAAATTTATAGCATAAATAATAAATGAACAGAATCTTTAAAAATATTTATCTGCAAAGGCGATTTTTTATCGTTTTATCCTGCATGGTATTGGGCTTTTTAGTATCCTATATTGTCCCAGATCTTTTAGGGGTAATAGAATTGCTGTTCTATATTTTTTCTTTGATTTTTTTGGTTGATATTATTTTGGTTCTTGCCTCCATAGGCGGAATAAGTGCCGAACGCATAGTTCCCGAAAAACTATCCAATGGGGACGGGAACGAAATTGTAATAAACCTAAGTAATTCATATTTGTTCCCGGTAGGTTTGAAGATTTTGGATGAAATTCCCCACCAATTTCAGAAACGCGATTTTGGTATTGAAACTACCCTAGGAAAAGGAAGGGAAAAGACATTCCAATATTTCCTTAGGCCTACGGAACGCGGTGTATATTCTTTTGGAAATTTAAATGTCTTTGCCCACTCTCCAATTGGCCTAATCTCCAAGAAATACACTTTTGGCAATGCACAGGAGGTTTCGGTTTACCCTTCCTTTTTACAATTGCGGAAATATGATTTAATGGCCTTTACCAATAGATTGTCCGAATATGGCCTTAAGAAAATTCGCCGTATTGGCCATACTATGGAGTTTGAGCAAATTAAGGATTATGTACAAGGAGATGATATCAGGAACATTAACTGGAAAGCTACTGCCAAAAAGGGCCAGCTAATGGTAAATCAGTATCAGGATGAAAAATCACAACCCATATACTCTGTAATCGATAAAGGAAGGGTGATGAAAATGCCTTTTAATGGACTTAGTTTGTTGGATTATGCCATTAACGCTACTCTGGTCATATCGCACATTGCCATTAAAAAGCAGGATAAGGCCGGGATGTTCGCCTTTAGCAGGAAGATTGAAAACAGGGTAGTCGCAGAAAGGCGAAGCTCTCAAATGAACCTAATATTGGAAACGCTTTACAATTTGGAAACCAATTTTGAAGAAAGTGATTACAGCCGTTTGTATGCCGATATTAAGCGCAATATTAATCACAGAAGTCTAATATTGCTCTATAGTAATTTTGAAACTTTGGATGCCCTTCAACGGCAACTCCCCTATCTACAAGCTATTGCCAAGCAACATTTATTAGTGGTCATTTTCTTTGAAAACACCGAATTGACCAAGTTTGTGGATGAAAAAGCGGAGACTATCCAGCAAATATTTGAAAAAACCATAGCGGAGAAATTCGTTTATGAGAAGAAACTTATCGTCAACGAATTAAGGAAGTATGGCATACAGACTATCCTAACGAAACCCGAGAATCTCACCATAAACACCATCAACAAATACTTGGAAATAAAAGCTCGGGGACTAATTTAGAGCTTTATAGTGGCCGTATTGCACAAGATACCGGGATTTTTTCATGCTCATTATTCAATACTTACTGCCTTGCCCTTGTATAGGCTAATAAACATCTCCTTGTTCCTTCTATTTTTCTTCTCCGAAAAAATATCTATGGTAATCCCAACAGATACCCCGCCCAATACTGTAGCCGTTAAGTCCCTGTTGTCCCAACCATTATAAATATGCTCATCATAGGCCTCCTTTGCCAAGCCTGCCATTAAACTGGATGCGAAGGCACCTGCTATTCTCCAATAGCGATTACCATTGGAGATACGATCAGCTATATCGGCACCAATAGCACCGCTTAGGGCACCTGCCCCAAAATGTTTCACCTTATCCTCCTGCAGTTGTGCGCTTATTGGTAAAGTTGAAAAAAAAATGATAATACCTATAATTATACTTTTCATGGGTCACAAAGGTACTAAGGCCCTTATGAATACTTTTAGTTTATGACCCAAAAAATAAATTATGTAATTTGTACACAACTCATTAAAACTGAAGAATATGGATTCCAATTACACCAAGATATTTTCCGGCAATTTTGTTTTGTCCCAGACAATCCTAAATCAATTAAGGGAAATAGGTTTGGAACCGGTGATAAAAGACGAATCAGAATCAGGAAGATTGGCAGGTTTTGGTTCTCCGATGCAGGGAGAT
This sequence comes from Arenibacter sp. F26102, assembly GCF_023015865.1. GTDB lineage: Bacteria > Bacteroidota > Bacteroidia > Flavobacteriales > Flavobacteriaceae > Arenibacter. Next base: position 211,542 of record NZ_JALKBC010000003.1, read on the forward strand.
CAAGAAATATTCGTTAATGCCGAGGAGTTGGCAAAAGCACAAAGTATTGTCCAAAGAGTTATTGGCGCGTAAAAGCCGGGCCATTGGGTTGGCTGCTAACAATTCCGAAAACAATTGTAACCATGTCTTGGTCCTGACTCCCTTGTCAGCCTATCAATATAAACTAAATTGATTCTGGCATTTCTCCCTAGAATTCACTATTTTTAGATAAAGAAAATATAAGTTTTTCTTTCTCCCCTCTATTAGCGTTTATTAATTCTCCCCTTGTAATTTAGATTTTCACCAATAAGAACCTAGTCAATCTATATTTATTTATAGTTTGACTTTACTAGTTAGGTTTATAATTCAATTAGGAATTAACACATAAACACAAAATTTCAGCGTCATGAAAACAAAATTAAGTCTCTTGATAATAGCCTTAGTTCTATTACCACTTGTTTACTATTGGACACCCGAACCTACCCCACAAGTATTGGAAGTAACACAGGAAGCTAGTTTTTACTCCATGAAATGTACAGTTGCCAAATACCTCTTGAGCAATGTGGACACTACACAACAAATTGCACCGCTGTTCGAAAATCTAGGTAATCTACATTTCGGCATAAGTACCAAAGACCAGAAGGCCCAAACTTATTTTAACCAGGGCATAAAACTTACCTATGCTTTTAACCATGCTGAAGCCCACCGTTCGTTTATGGAGGCATCCCGACTTGACCCAAAGGCCGCAATGACCTATTGGGGCCAGGCATATACCTTAGGACCTAACATAAATGACCCCATACCCGATGATGAGCGCAGGACAAAATCTTATGAAGCACTTATAAAAGCCAAAAACTTGGCCCAAAATAGTTCTCCTAAAGAAAAGGCGTTAATAGAAGCTTTGGCCCATAGGTATAGTGGTGATTTAACAAAGGATATTCCAGACTTAAATATCGCCTATATGAATGCCATGGATGAGGTGGTGAATAAATTTCCTGACGATGCCGATATTCAAACCTTATATGCAGCTTCCGTTATGAATACTATGCCCTGGAATTATTGGGACAATGATGGTAACCCGGCTCCCAATACACTCAAGGGAAAAGCTGCCTTGGAACGTGCCATGGTCCTGAATCCTGACCACCCAGGAGCCCATCATTATTATATCCATATGGTGGAACTTCCTAAACCGGACCTTGCCATACCCAGTGCGGACAAGCTAGGATCCCTAATGCCGGCAGCAGGCCATATTGTACATATGCCCTCCCATATCTATATAAGGGTGGGTAGGTATGAGGATGCTGTAAAGGTAAATCAGGCGGCAATTTTGGCAGATGAGGATTATATCTCGCAATGCTACTCACAGGGCATGTACCCACTTGGATACTACCCTCATAATTTACACTTTTTATGGTCTGCCTCCACCCTTTTGGGCAATAGTGATCTTGCCATTGATGCCGCCAAAAAAACCGCAGAAAAAGTCCCTCTTGGCGAAATGATAACGATGCCATTCCTTCAAGATTTTGCATCCACGCCACTTTTGGCATATACACGGTTTGGAAAATGGAATGAAATTTTAACCATTCCCTATCCGGGTGATGACTATAAACACCTAAAACTTATTTGGCATTACTCAAGGGGCATTGCCTTTATAAGAAAAAATAACATTAAAGAAGCCAAAGAAGAATTAGAGGCCCTTACCGCTATGAAGAACGACCCGCAATTAGAAACTATAATTGCCAATTACACCAATCCCTCTTCCAATATTGCTAAAATTGCACATGCTGTTATTTCTGGTGAGATTGCTGCGGCTGAAGGCGATTTACCAAAGGCACAGGAGCACCTTTCAAAAGCCATTTACTTGGAAGACCACTTAATCTACAGCGAACCTACTGCCTGGCATATACCCGTGAGGCAGACCTTGGGGGCCATCTTGGTAAAAGCTGAAAAATTTTCGGAAGCTGAAAAATTGTATAAAGAAGATCTGGAAGTTCTCCGCCAGAACGGATGGTCTTTAATGGGGCTACACGAAAGCCTAATAGGGCAAGGTAAATTGGAAGAAGCTAAAATGATCAAGCAAGAATTTGATACGGCTTGGAAACATGCCGATATAAAGATAACAACATCTATTTTATAACTTTGAAAGGCCAATTTGCAAATGGAGGAACATATCAAACCCAATGTGTTTTGAAAAACCGCTTTTTCCAATTGCGCATGAAACCCAGGTTTGGTAAAATACCTAAGTAATATCAATTTTACAATTGCTCTACCTCCGCCTTGGCAATCGTAAATTCCTTTATTAAATCGGTTACAATTTGCGCAGCCGGTTTAATATCATGGATAATGGCTGCAACCTGGCCTATTTCCAGTTCCCCTTCCTCCAAATCCCCCTCGAACATACCTCTTTTTGCCCGCGCTCTGCCCAAAAGCACTTTTAGTTCTTCCACGGAAGCGCAAGCGGCATAGGCTTTTTGTATATCGCTGTAGAACTTATTTTTTATTAATCTTACCGGAGCCAATTCCTTTAAAGTCAACTGGGTTGCCCCCTCACCGGCCTCTACCACCTTTTGCTTAAACATGGGGTGGGAAGAAGCTTCATCGCTGGCTACAAAACGACTACCTATCTGTACCCCATCTGCACCCAAAACCATAACGGCCAACATGGCCCTGCCCGTTGCAATGCCACCTGCAGCAATTAAAGGAATGCTTATTTTTTCTTTTACAGCAGGAATTAATGTCAGTGTTGTGGTCTCATCCCTTCCATTATGTCCACCAGCCTCAAAACCTTCGGCCACAACAGCATCTACACCAGCCTCCTCAGCCTTTTGGGCAAATTTTACACTACTCACCACATGTACTACAGTAATTCCCCTATCTTTTAAAAAGGAAGTCCAAGTTTTTGGATTGCCTGCAGATGTAAATACGATCTTTACACCTAGGTCTACAACAATATCCATTAGCTTATCTATATCCGGATAAAGCATAGGTATGTTTACGGCGAAGGGCTTATTGGTGGCCAACTTACATTTCTCTATATGTTCGCGCAGGACCTCGGGGTACATGGATCCCGCTCCTATTATACCCAGTCCTCCAGCATTGGAAACAGCCGAAGCCAAACGCCATCCACTGGCCCAAACCATTCCAGCCTGTATTAAAGGGTATTTAATTCCAAAAAGCTCGGTAATTCTATTTTGCATTAGTTTTTAATAAATTTAAATTCCTTACGAACACCATCAACCTTCACCTGCACAATATATAAAGCCCTACTTAAATTTTCCACAGGTATTTCCTGATTGTTTGGAGTTATTTGTTTTTGCAATATTAGTTTTCCGTAGGTGTCAAAAAGTGATAATAAGGCAGTCCCATATGTCGAGGGAAGTTTAACTTGAAACTCGGTTTTGGAGGGATTCGGAAATAAGTACCACAATGTCTCATCCGAATCGGATTCATTTAATCCCAATATCGCCAAGGGTATGGAAAAATCAGGTATACCATAACCCATTGGGGAATTTGGATTTTGATAATGGGAAGATGATTCCCGTACCATTGCCATAATCTCAAGGTTCGTTTTTTGTGGGAATGCCTGCCAAAAAGAAGCTATGGCACCAGCCATTATGGGCGAAGCAAAAGAGGTCCCATTGTTTGATACGAGTCGATCATCCGGACCAATTACTATGGCTGCTTCTCCCATTGCCATCCCATCAGGTTTAACCCTGCCATCCGAGCTTGGCCCCCTTGAACTAAAAGTCGCATAATTGCCATATCTATCAACTGCTCCAACACCAAATACGTTGGCATCCGCAGGGGCTGTAATTATTCCCCATGCACTATCCCCGGAATTCCCTGCTGAATTTACCACTAAAATTCCCTTTTCCGCAGCTATATTGGCTCCTTTGGAAATAAAAGCAGTATTTCCATCCATCTCTGCAGGGGAATAACTATATCTGGGATCATCATAAGTACTGTATCCTAAGGAACTATTAATAATATCTACCCCAAGACTATCTGCCCGCTCAGCAGCTTCCACCCAATAACTTTCCTCCACGGGAGTTTCGGTTGCTGCGTCTTCCGTTCTATAGAGAATATAACCAGCGTCCGGAGCTGTTCCTACAAATTGTCCGTCCACAAAGCCCGCCATATCAGACAATACCATGGTGCCGTGATCATCTCCGTTGCTCCTATAAATATCTGTTGATCGTTCCACAAAATCATACCCTCCCCATAAATCATTGTTGGATCGTAAACGGATAAATGCATTCATTTGATCAACATTGGGAAACCCACTGTCCAAAACAGCAATTAAAATACCTTCGCCGGTAAAGTTTTTTTCGTGCAATATATCTACACGTAACTGATTTACCTGTGTATTACTTTGACCATAGACAAAATCGACCAATTGCTCCTTAAACTTATTTGTATGATTGTCCCACTGATTTTTTGATACAGAGATTAATTTGGCACTAATACTCCTATCGGCAAAGAAAATATGGTCTACGAATGGGAGATCCATTAAAGCGGTAATATTTGGAATACTGCCTACCACATGGGCACAATTGAACCATTTAGACTTAGCCTTGACAGCAATCCCAACTTGAAGTTTTAACTGGGCAATATAAGCTTCATTGACTGGAACATCCCGCTCATCTATGACTATATTAAGCCTACTCTTTTTTTGTAGTGCCCTTTCAGATAAAATACTTGTTGGGTCTGCAAGGTACTCCCCTACACTGTCCTTATCTTTAAAATATACCCAAGCGTGATCCTGTGCCATTCCCCAAAGGGAAAATATTAAGCATAGAAAGAGGGTAGCCCTTGCCATATTAAGAGATTACACCGGACCCAACCAATTCTTCCCCAATATACCAAGCAACAAACTGCCCTTCCGTAATGGCCGATTGTTTTTCTTCAAAATCGACGTACAAACCGGCCTCTACTCTAAATAAGGTCGCTTTCTGCAAAGGTTGTCTATATCTTATCCTGGCCATTACATCCATGCTCTGATCCACTTCCAAGGCCAAATCGGTACGTACCCAGTGCAATTCATCATTGTTTACAAAAAGGGTCCTACGATATAGTCCAGGGTGGCTTTTGCCTTGACCAGTGTAGATTACATTTTGATCAACATCTGTCTCAATTACAAATAATGGTTCTTTGGTACCACCTACATCCAAACCTTTGCGTTGTCCCTTAGTAAAATAATGGGCACCTTGGTGCTCACCCACTACCTTCCCGTCCGTTAGCTTATAATGAGGCTTTTCAGCAAAAAAGGCTAATTCCTCCAACTTGGAATTAAACTCGGGAACATTATGAGCATACTGTTCCAATACGGCAGGTACCTCAACAATAACACCTTTTTTTGGTCTTAGTTTCTGTTGTAAAAATTCGGGTAGACGAACTTTTCCGATAAAACAAAGACCTTGGGAGTCCTTTTTATCCGCAGTGATCAAATCATTTGCTGCGGCTATTTTACGTACCTCAGGCTTTAATAATTCCCCAATAGGGAATAAGGTTTTGGAAAGCTGTTCCTGCGAAAGTTGACATAAAAAATAAGATTGGTCCTTATTACCATCGGCTCCCGCTAGCAAGTGATAAGTTTCTGACCCATCTTCATTCTTAATAATCCCCTTTCTACAGTAATGACCTGTGGCCACGTAGTCCGCTCCCAGCTGCATGGCTATTTTCATAAACACATCGAACTTAATTTCTCGATTACAGAGCACATCGGGATTGGGAGTCCTACCTTTTTCATATTCCCTGAACATATAGTCCACGATGCGTTCCTTATACTGGGCACTTAGGTCCACTGTCTGAAAAGGTATTCCTAACTTCTCAGCAACAATCAATGCGTCATTGCTATCCTCCAGCCATGGACATTCCTTGGAAATGGTCACGGAATCGTCATGCCAGTTTTTCATAAATAGGCCTATAACCTCATATCCCTGTTCCTTTAAGAGATATGCCGTTACACTGGAATCCACACCACCGGAAAGTCCGACTACCACCTTTTTCATACGTTTAAATCTTCTTTTATTTATTGTATCCCCTTGGTCGTCTTTCACCAATAATGACTTACAATTAGTATGCAAAAATACAAAATTGCGATTTGGTTGCTTTATAAATATGGCTCAATCACAACTAAGGGAAGACCCCACTAATTGCAACCAATATTAATCGTCCTATTTTTGGATAAGGATAAAAAAATAGATCTAATTATTCAAGAGTTTTTAGCTGATAAATAGAAAAGCCCTCATCCTTAAAACGGGAATAAGGTAATGCATACAAATCACTAAACAACAAAAGGAGCCACTTTAGCATACTAAAAAGGCTCCTTTACAACTATTAGTTTTATACAGTCTGAAAAATAACAATATTTGAGGACCCAAAACTTACCAAACTATACCAAATCAATGCTAAAAACCCCGACTAAATGGTCGGGTTTTTTTGTTTTACACATTATCCTCCAATACTTAAATCTTCCACTTCAAGGATATCAATAATTTCATAACCATCTTGGAAAGGTTAATTCGCGGCATCATTGACTTCATGCGTATGGATTCCATCCAAATTAATTTCGTCGGCATCTCCGGGTAGCTCATAGACAATAGCCCCTTTTGGTGGCGCAACTATTTCATATTAATGATTATTCATACTTATGTTTTTGTTGAAAAAAAGGTTTAAACACCACTTAACCTTACCATGGCAATTTATTAAAAGAGCAATGTAATTTTTGTTGAAAAACTAATAAAGAATCAAGGAACTCCATAAAAAAAAGTGCTTGAAAAAATTCAAGCACTTTAATTATCCAGAAGGTAAACTATGACTTATTTCTTACCTATTTTCTTTTGTTCCTCTGCCTGTTCCATCATCTCCCTCATCTTCTTTTGAAACTTGTTTTCTTTTTTAGGCTTCTTCTTATTTTCTTGAATCTGAGCATGGATCTTGTCTTCGTCCAAGATAAAATTCTTAATGGCCAGCATAATAAAAATGGTAATCAAGTTAGATACAAAATAGTATAAACTAAGTCCACTGGCATAGTTATTAAAGAAAACCAACATCATTAAAGGAGACAGGTACATAATAAATTTCATATTGGGCATTCCTGGCTGCGTTTGCATATTTTGACCAGTTGTCATCATCATATAAAAGAAGATGGCAACAGAGGCCAATATGGGAAACAAACTAACATGATCCCCGTAAAACGGAATAGTGAATGGCAATTGAGCTATGGCATCATAGGAAGAAAGGTCATCTGCCCATAAGAAAGGCTTTTGTCTCAATGCAAAGGAAGTTGGGAAAAACATAAACAGGGCATAGAAAATTGGCATCTGCAGTAATGCAGGTACACAACCACTCATAGGGCTTACCCCAGCCTTGTTGTACAATTTCATAGTTTCCTGCTGCTTTTTCATAGCATTATCCTTAAACTTCTCATTAAGCTCAGTAATTTCAGGTTTCAACACCTTCATTTTGGCCTGTGACAAATAGGACTTATAAGTGGCCGGAGACATTATTAGCCTCACTAAAATGGTCATGACTACAATAGCAATACCGTAAGGTAAAAAAGAACTTAGGAAGGTATATACAGGGGTAAAAATATACCTATTTATCCATCCAAAAATCCCCCATCCAAAAGGAATGGAATCTTCCAGTCCCAATTCCTTGTATTGCGCCAAAACCTTAACATCTGTTGGTCCGTAGTACCAATTAAAATTATAGGCCAACTCCCCACCTTCTAATTTCAAAGGCACTTCTGATGCAAATTCCTTGGTAAATTGTTGGGTATGGCTTTCCTCCTCCACCAAGTTAATTGAGTTGAGTTTTGCGGTTTCAAATTTATCGGCATAAGTAAGAATAGAACTAAAAAAATGCTGCCTGAAGGATATCCATTTCACATCCATTTCCGTCTCCTCATCTTCACTGCCCTCTGAAAGCTTACTTATTTTGTCATCATCATGATTATAAGTAACCCTTGTATATCTATTTTCATACTGGATACTTTTGGAGTGTCTAATGGTCTTTAATTTCCAATCCAAATCAATGGGCTTGGAACTATTTAGCACCCCATTTAAACCTTGGGAACGCACGGTAAAACCAATAAGATATTCGTCCGGTTTCATTTCGTATCTATACTCCAAGAATTTATCGGAAGCCACTTTGGCCTTCATGGAAAGCACTTTATTTTCTCCAGATTTGGAAAGTGTAGGCTCAAAATATAAATCGTTGGTATTCAGTACCCGATTGTCCGAAGTACTAAAATTAAGTGCAAAATTGGCATTGCCATCTTTAATTAAATAAACTGGAACGGAATCATAGGTGACATACCCTTTCATTCTTGCCTCTACAATCTGGCCTCCTTTGTTGCTTATTTCCAAATAAACCACATCATTTTCCAAAACTGTGGTCCCTTCTGTAGGAGCTGTATAGCCAAATGCGCCAATAGCACTTTTATAACTTGCTACAGCCGTTGAATCTTGCACATCAATAGTCTTGGGTTGAGTAACTTCTTGCTTGGCCTCGTTGGCCTTTTGCATTTCTGCAGCCTCTACCTGTTCTTGTTTAGCCTTCTGTTCTTCCAGCTCTTCTGGTGTTGGCTGGTTCTGCCAAAACATAAAAATAAGAATCCCAAAAATCAGTACAAAGCCGATTATGGTATTAATATCCAATTTCTTTTCCTCCATCTAAAGTTTAATTTAAAAATATTCTCGGCAGGGATTCAATTAATATCTTCGTTCCCAACAGATTAAATCAGCTTGCAAATATATGCCCAATTAGGCTATTCATGTCAAACTGGCACTAGTTTATTGCTTTCCTTCCTTTTGGTGTTTTAAAGCCGCTTTTACAAATCCTACAAATAAAGGATGCGGATTGTCTACCGTGCTCTTATATTCAGGATGATATTGCACCCCAATAAACCAAGGGTGTGCAGGAATCTCTACTATTTCCACCAATCCAGTTTCCTTATTTACTCCAGAAGCTAGTAGACCAGCTTCTTCCAATTGTTTTTTATAGCTGTTGTTAAACTCATAACGGTGACGGTGGCGCTCTGAAATTTCGGAAGCCCCATGATAGATTTTTTGCACCAAACTACCCTTTTTTAAATCACAGGCCCATGCACCTAATCGCATTGTCCCCCCCTTATTTATGATGTTTTTCTGTTCCTCCATAATACTGATCACAGGATGCGGGGTGTTTTCGTCCATCTCTGTGGAACTGGCCTTCTTTAAACCAAGTACATTTCTAGAATACTCTATTACAGCCATTTGCATCCCCAAACATATGCCTAAAAATGGAATACCATTTTCACGGGCGAATTGTACCGCCGTAATCTTTCCTTCTATACCTCTCTCCCCAAACCCGGGTGCTACAAGAATACCATCCAAACCTTGCATCTTCTTTTCCATGTTCTTGGCCGTAAGATGTTCTGAATGAATAGATTTCACTTTTACTTTCACATGGTTCACAGAACCTGCATGGATAAAAGATTCCAAAATGGATTTATAGGAATCCTGCAATTCCACATACTTCCCAATAAGTCCTACAGTTACTTCATTTTTTGGATTCTTGTGCCATTGCAAAAATTGATTCCATTTAGTAAGATCGGGAACAATGTCGTCCGGCAGGGCCAATTTTTTTAGCGTTACGGTATCCAAACCTTCTTCTTGCATTAAAATAGGCACATCGTAAATGGTTGATGCATCTATGGATTGTATAACGGCTTCCCTCTTTACATTGCAAAAAAGTGCAAGTTTATCCTTTAAATCATCGGGAATTTCGTGTTCGGTCCTACAGACCAAAATATCCGCTTTTATTCCACTTTCCATTAAGGTTTTTACAGAATGTTGAGTCGGTTTCGTCTTTAATTCGCCCGCAGCTGAAAGATAGGGTACCAAGGTTAAATGAATTACAATTCCATTATTATCACCCAACTCCCATAGCAATTGGCGCACCGCTTCTATATATGGTAATGACTCAATATCACCTACCGTACCACCAATTTCGGTAATTACAATATCGTAATCCCCGCTTTTACCCAGTAATTGGATACGTTCCTTAATTTCATTGGTAATATGGGGTACTACTTGAACTGTTTTCCCCAAAAACTCTCCTCTTCTTTCCTTTTCTATTACGCTTTGGTAAATTCTTCCGGTAGTAACGTTATTTGCCTGAGAAGTCCTCACATTTAAGAAGCGCTCGTAATGTCCCAAATCCAAATCGGTCTCAGCACCATCATCGGTAACATAACACTCACCGTGTTCATAGGGGTTTAAAGTTCCCGGATCAACATTGATATAAGGGTCTAATTTTTGGATAGTAGTTCTATAACCTCGAGCCTGTAATAATTTGGCAAGAGAGGCTGCTATAATCCCCTTTCCTAGGGATGAAGTAACCCCACCGGTTACAAAAATATATTTAGTCTGTGACATGAAGCGTTAGGTTGAATTCGTAACGCGAGCAAAAATACGAATTGCTATAACAATTAACGGCTAATATTGGGGAAAATCTTTTTGAATCTTTCTAATCAGTCCCTCCAATCCGTTAATTTTAATTTCCAACATCGATCTTAACAAATTTCCTAGTTTTCCCTCTGGAAATCCGCTTTGTTGAAACCAAATCAGGTATGGTTCGGGAAGTTCCACCAAATACCTTCCCTTAAACTTCCCAAATGGCATTCTATAATGTGCCAATTCTATTAATTGCCTTTTATCCGGAACTACGTTCATACTCAAGAATCTATCCAAATATACCACCTTCAGAATGGCTTCCAAAATGTTTTTCCGAAATCTTCCCTTAAATTTAAACCTAGTGCATTTAGAACATTCTATTTCTAAATTCCTTACTTTTAATACAAATCACCTATCTTTATACACGTATTATTTACATTTAAAATCGATTAAATCATAAAATGCGGTTTTAGTGGTATTTTATGTAACTAGGTTTTTGATTTATCCTACACTACCTTGTTAACACAAGACCTAATGTGTAGCAGAAATGAACATAGAAGTTTCAACATATACAATTAAACCGATGAAAAGAAGAACATTTATAGGAACCTCAGCGGCCGCATCTGTTGGCTTGCTGGCTTGCAAAAATGGAAATGCAATGGAATCAAATAAAGAAAAAGAAACCAAACTAAAAAACAACATTAACCATAGCGTCTGTTATTGGTGTTACGGCAGCATTCCACTAGAAGATTTTCTTAAGTCGTTAAATGACTTGGGGGTAAAAAGTGTTGACCTTATTGGTCCCAAAGACTGGCCGTTACTGAAAAAATACAATATTAATTCCTCTATGTGCAATGGAGCTGAAATTAGCCTTACTGAAGGCTGGAACGACCACAAATATCATGAAACTCTGATTAAAAATTATACAGAAATGATTCCCAAGGTTGCCAAAGCAGGGTACACCAATCTTATCTGCTTTAGTGGCAACCGCAGGGGAATGGATGATGCGGTTGGTCTGCAAAACTGTGTAGACGGATTAAAGCAGATTATGCCACTTGCCGAAAAACACGGAGTAGTGATACAAATGGAGTTATTGAATTCCAAGGTGGACCACGATGATTATATGTGCGATCACACGGAATGGGGTGTGGAATTATGTAAAAAGTTGGGGTCAAACAATTTTAAACTACTTTATGATATCTACCATATGCAGATTATGGAGGGTGATATTATTAGAAACATTCAGGATTACAACGAGTTTTTTGGACATTATCACACCGGTGGAAACCCAGGAAGAAATGAAATTAACGAAACTCAGGAACTGTATTACCCAGCCATCATGAAGGCTATTTTGGCCACTGGTTTTAAAGGGCATGTGGCACAGGAATTTATACCCACTTGGAAGGATAAAATAGCAGCTCTAAAAGAAGGGGTTACTATTTGTGACGTATAGTAGAATTCAAAACCAAGTCCTTAAAATATATCAATCCAAAAGGAGACTTCATAAAAGGTCTCCTTTTAGTTGTTTAAAGCCTTCCTGATTTTTTTATTCCAAATTAATTGTTGAACCGTATCCCTTGAAAAATTGGTTTCCGAATCGTATTTATTTTGAAAATCGTTTAATTCCCTGAGAATATTTCTATATATCTCCTTTACCTCTGATTTTGCATTTTTAGTAAATTTGGCCTTGGCCAGTTCCTGACGCATTTTACGGGCATAAACTTCAGTGATATCAAAATGCAATTGTTCGTGACCTAAAACGATAGGGTTGGCCAGTTTATATTTATACCAGGATTTGTTTGGATAAAAATGACAGCTCACCCTGAAATCCAGCTCCATTTTATCAGCAGTTCCCTGGGCAGAAAAACTGTAGGTTATTCCACTTGCCGTAATCGCAGCTGCATTGGAAATATTCGATGGATTGCCCTTGAAATCGGCCCAGGTCAACTTTTTCCCAGGGTGCCATTCAATTACCTCATCCTCTTGACCAAAACCCAAATTGAGTGCTAGACATACAACAATGAGCATTATTGTTTTTAAAGTTTCCACTAGAAAGAGATATTCATTGAGATATCCGGATGCAGCGTACAATGCATGGAGTATGCATCTTCAGTGCTATCCCAAATTTTAATATGTTTATCCAAGTAATTAACTTCTGAACAAAATTTAAGGTGGATTTTAGAAATCCGCCTGAGTTCGTTTTTTATATAATTTGATACTTCAGCCGTAGAATTTTCTAGACCCAATTCCAGACTTCTCGCCTTCATTCCTATAACGGAGAAAAAAAAGCTGGTCAAACCGCTAAAAGCAATATCTGTGTGCGCAAATAACTGCCCTAAACGATCGTTATCCAATGGGGCATCGGTAATTAAAGTATTACCTGATCTAATATTTTCAAATCTTGTCTTATGTCCACCGCTATAGGTTACTTTCGACGTCATCAGCATTAATCCTCAAGCTCCATCATCCTCATATTTTCATAACCCAATATATAGGAGGCTCTATTATAATATCCGGAAGAGATGTCCTTGATATAATTGAACTTGTTACCAATATATTCAGTTTCCCCAATAAGTTTGGAGGCAATAACCAAATCGTTTTTATAAGCGAGTTTTAGAAGCATGTCCATTGTAAGATCAAAGCCGCGAACTGCGTACTCATCAGGATTCGAACCATATTTATTTCTATATGCTTTTAAGAAACCATTAGCTTCGGCCTCTCTAGACGCGGAAGGATATGTAAATCTCAAATTAGAAAGGTGGGAATAAGAAACTACCTCACTATCAAAAGCCTTGTTCTTGTCCGTTGTAAAAAGTCGTATACTAATTTCTTTGTTTATTAAAGAATTGAGCAACGACCCCACGTGATACACCACATTGGCCTGATCGGTTTCCAAAAACACCCAATTTTCGTTCTCCAATGACAATATCTTCGAAATTTTATCAATGTCCACAGTCCGATCTTCCTTCAAGGCCACAATTTTAGCCCCAGGAAATTTCATCATCAAAGCGGATTCCGTAGGTTTATTCTTTTGGTCAGCAATTATAACAATATTCTCTTTGGTCCGTATGCCTTCAACATAGGTCATCATATGGTCTTCCATGACTTTTTCAGAAGGAAGCGCAAAAAACACGTTGTTCAAACTTAAATCACTTTTTTCGGTCAAGGGAGCAACAACCGGAACTCCATATTCAGCGGCCTGCATGGCCACCTCTTTTAAAGATTGGGGCTCCAAGGGACCAAAAATAGCAGAGACCCCTATCAAATTTTCCCTTTGCAATATTCCCTTTGTACGATTCAAGTCCAATTGGGTATCGTAGGTTTTCACATCAACCGAGACTCCTAATTTAGCTATTGAATCCAGGGCAACCATAGCTCCTGAATATAGACCCAAACTATATCTAACATCTTTTCTATTTTCTATGGCATTTTTTGTGGCGACATTGTCATTTAAATCCAACCTATCCAACCTAAAGGGCAAAAGAAATATTAGCTTAGGCCTGTTTAATTTATTGATACTGTCCTTTAAATTGATCTTATCCAAGATCAGTGCGTTTTTTACGTCAAAATTACCTGTCTGGTCTTTAGGTAGTTTCAAGACCATCCCCGCCTTTAGTCCGTCCTTTAATTCTGGATTAAGATCCAATAATTCTTTATAAGTCACCCCAAATTTACGGGTAAGGGAAAACTCGGTCTGTTTTGGTTTGACCTCATAAAAATTGTAATTCTCAATATTCACTTCTCCGGTCTCTACCTTTTGAACAGGTATCCTCAACACCATGCCTTCCTTTAGTCCACCCCTTTCCTTAATTTCAGGGTTCAAGGCTATTATTTCGCTGGAGGTTAATCCAAACTTTTTCTCCAAACTATAAAAAGTTTGCTTGGGCGGAACGGTATATGAATTGTACAACTGGGTTTCTTGATCTTTAATCGTACTGCCCAATAATTTTGGCAGCAACAACTCTTGACCGGAAGACAAGTAATCTGTTATTTTCGATAATTTCGGATTGAGCACCAATAAACTATCTATGGTAATCCCGTACTTATTGGCTATACTCCACCTTGTCTCTTTAGGCTGTACGGTATAAATTACATAATTATCTTCAATGAATGCCTTTTCGGCTGGATCAACTCTTTTATATTTAGGAATCTTAAGAATCATCCCCTTTTTCAATTGCACAGAGTACAACTCCTTATTGTAGCGCTTAATATCATCTTCTGAAATATTATACCGTTTGGATATACCGAACAGTGTTTCTTTTCTTTTGGTTCGGTGCGAGATATATCCAATAGGCTGCCGGTTTTGAGGACCGTCTTCATTTCCTTTTAGTGCTTGCAACAATGCTGTTACCTCGGTTACACTATCCTTTTTTACCACGGCACCGTTTGCCGTGGGAATTACCAAAATAGTGTTGACCCTTAATGCCTGACCTTTTTTTATCTCCTTATTGTAATTTAATATCCCCTGCTCGGAAACGTTGTATCGTTTAGCGATACCTTCTAAAGTTTCTCCAGCTTTAACAGAATGGGTAGTGAATTTTTGCGCTATTGCATTGAAGCTAAACAACAATAAAAAAACCGTTGTAATAATTACTTTACTATATATTTTCACAAGTATAGATTTTAATTGTTCTATTTATAATAAGTCAAGTATAACATTGAGAACGACTACAAACACAACAATGTTATACTAAAAATTAAAAAATAATGCGCAGTTAGAAATTTAAAATTCCGTCTCAGATGCTAATAATCTATTCCCATTCAATCGTTGCAGGTGGTTTGGAGCTAATATCATATACCACCCTATTTACACCTCTAACCTTATTTATGATGTCGTTGGAGGTTTTCTGCAAAAATTCATAGGGCAAATTCACCCAATCCGCTGTCATCCCGTCCGTACTTTCAACTGCCCTTAAAGCTACACATTTTTCATAGGTCCTTTCATCTCCCATAACACCAACACTATTAACAGGCAAGAGCATTGCTCCCGCTTGCCAGACTTTGTCATAAAGTCCCCATTCCTTTAATCCGTTGATGAAAATAGCATCTACCTCTTGTAAAATAGCCACTTTCTCGCGAGTTATGTCTCCTAAAATACGAATTGCCAACCCAGGTCCAGGAAAGGGATGCCTGCCCAATAGTTCCTTATCGATTCCCAAACTTGCACCTACCCGCCTAACTTCATCCTTAAACAACATTCGCAATGGCTCTACCACCTTCAATTTCATATAATCCGGTAATCCACCTACATTATGATGACTTTTAATGGTTGCAGACGGACCTCCTGTGGCCGAAACGGATTCAATAACATCTGGGTATATTGTTCCCTGAGCTAGCCATTTTGCATCTTCCACTAAATGCGATTCATCATCAAAGACTTCTATAAAAACCTTTCCAATGGCTTTTCTTTTCTTTTCCGGATCACTTTCTCCTTCCAAGCTATCCAAAAAACGTGCCGAAGCGTCCACTCCCTTAACATTTAACCCCATTCCTTCATATTGGTCCAAAACAGCTTGGAACTCATTTTTACGAAGAAGCCCGTTATTTACGAATATACAGTGTAAATGCTTCCCAATTGCTTTGTGCAGCAAAACTGCCGCCACTGTTGAGTCTACACCACCGGAAAGTCCAAGTATCACCTTTTCATCACCAATCTTAGCCTTTAATTCTGCTACGGTAGTTTCCACAAAAGAATCCGGAGTCCAAGTCTGCGCCACACCAGCTATATGTACCAAAAAGTTTTCCAATAACCTTTTCCCATCAGTCGTATGATAAACCTCAGGATGAAATTGAATAGCATAGGTCTCTTCATCTTTTAATTTATATGCCGCATTCTCCACATCGTGCGTACTGGCCAATTTTATTGCTCCAGCCGGTAATTCCTTTATAGTATCACTATGGCTCATCCAAACCTGGCTGCCTTCCGAAATTCCTTCGAAAAAAGATTCACTGTGATCAATAAAAGTCAATTTAGCCCTCCCGTATTCACGGGTATTGGAAGGCGCTACATTGCCACCGTTAAAGTGGGCCAAATATTGTGCACCATAGCAAACGGCCAATAGTGGCATTTTGCCTTTAATCTGGGTCAAATCTGGATGCGGGGCATCATCTCCCCTTACCGAAAACGGTGAACCCGAAAGGATCACAGCCTTGTATTCCGATAAATCCTCAGGCAAATGGTTGTACGGTTTTATTTCGCAGAAAATATTAAGTTCCCTGACCCTTCTAGCGATGAGCTGCGTATATTGGGAACCAAAATCTAATATTAGGACGTTATTTTGCATGGGCAAAAATAGTAATTTGAAATTTTTGTAAAAGGATCTTTGAGGTATATTAATTACAAAACTTATAAACAGAGTAAATTTACCTACACATATTCGCTTAATATCCCCTAAAATAAAGGGATTCCTTCGGATGGCCCCAAACTAAATTTTTCTGGTTCAAGTTCTTTATGTTCGACTTGCTGTATTTCAAAATTTACCTAGATTCCTATGTTTTTATCAAAATAGGACAAAAATAAAGCCCGGTAACCAACCGGGCTTTCTAATCAAAACCAACCTAAACCAATTAACTAATTATAACTACTCACAATTTCATTCGAAATTATTTTCAAATTCATAGCAATTTATATCTATAACAACTGAGAAAAGAAATACCCTACTCCAACTTTTATTTTTATCTTTAATAAACCAAAAAAAAAAACGATATTCATGGCCACCGTTTATTTACAGGAAATAAGGGAAGAGCTCCAAAAGGGACCCACGGAAAAGGACCATCCCTTTCGTTTTTTTACATTTGCAACCGTGGGATTAGATCAAATTGCCCGTTTGCGAACTGTCGTCCTAAGAGATGTTTCCAAGGACCTAAAACTAACTTTTTATACTGATAGACGCTCTAAAAAGATAACCCATATCAAAGAAAACAAAAGGGTTAGCCTGCTCCTTTACCACCCAGGCAAATTGTTGCAATTAAAGATTGAAGGTACGGCAACCTACAAAGATGATGATGCCACCAAGGAGAAATACTGGAGTAAATTGGATGCGTACGCAAAAAAGCAATACACAACAAGCAGATCTCCTGGCAGTAATTTAATTAATCCCCAGAATTTGGAATATTTAAGTGAAGAAAATCATTTCTGTTTAGTGGAAATTACACCCTTTAAAATAGAATATCTAAAATTAAGTCAACCCCACCATATCAGGGTCCGTTTTTCCAAAGTTGGTATTCAGTGGGAAAGTGAGTATTTGGTCCCCTAAGCCATGGAATCCAATATCATGGAAATATCCTTCTCCGTAGTATCCGGATTAATAAAACAAAAGCGCGCCACAGTTTCGTAAACACCCTGTTGCTTATACTTTGTAGGAGTTACCAAGGCAAATCCTTCCCTGTGATTTTTATAGGTCCAATGGGTGTAATCTCGGGGAGACCATCCTTTTCTTCTAAAAAGCACACATGAAAGACTAGGTTCCCTAACCAATTCCACCAAGGAATGCTTTCGTATAAGCTCCCCTGCCATATTGGCCAATTCAATGCCTTGATCAACTGCCCACGAATATTTATCCGTACCATGCATAGCCAATGAAAACCAAAGCGGCAAGCCCCTAACCCGGCGAGTCAGTTGTATTTGATAGTCAGAAGGATTAAAACCATGGGCACCTTCATCCTTGAATATTTCCAAATAAGAACCTTCCTGTGAATGGGCTTCCTTGGCCAATTCAGGATTTTTATAAATTATGGCTCCACAGTCATAGGGCGAAAAAAGCCATTTATGCGGATCAATGGTTATACTATCCGCTTGCTCTATTCCTTGGAACAACGGCCTTGCTATTTTGGAGGCCAAGGCACCGCCACCATAGGCTGCATCTACATGAAACCAAAGGTTTTCCGTATTGCACACTGTGGCAATACCTGCCAAATCATCAATAATCCCTGCATTGGTGGTACCTCCAGTACCAACAACTGCAAACAACCTATCCCTTTGTTGTGTGTCAAGGGTATCAATTTTTTCATTTAGGGCCTCTGCGGTCATTTGTTCCTCAGTTTCAACCAAAAGTACATCACAATCTATGACCTTGGCCATGGATTTAACCGATGAGTGGGCACCGGAGGAAGTTATAATCAATCCTTTTTTATTGGTATTACTAGGATTTTTGCGCCAATTTTCCCTAGCGGTAACCATGGCGGATAAGTTGGCGGCGGTACCCCCGCTTGTGAACACCCCAAAGGAACCTGAAGGCAATCCAGTTAAGGAAACCAACCATTTCATAGCCTCGTTCTCGCAAAATATTCCACCTGCACCTTCCATCCAATAAGCACCATGGATACTTGATGCCGAAGTAACCAGATCAAACATTACCGCGGCACGCGTAGGTGAAGCGGGCACAAATGCCAAATGTCTGGGATGATCTATAGGTACCGTAGCTTTAATAAGCACATCTTTAAATAATTGAAACGCCCTTTCCCCTCCTATACCATCAGGAGTAACCGTTTCTCCAACTAAGGCCTTTAATTCTTCTTCTTTCTTGGGTTTGCCCAATTCCGGGGCTGGATGGGTG
Source organism: Arenibacter sp. F26102 (assembly GCF_023015865.1). Classification (GTDB taxonomy): domain Bacteria; phylum Bacteroidota; class Bacteroidia; order Flavobacteriales; family Flavobacteriaceae; genus Arenibacter. The sequence goes on from NZ_JALKBC010000003.1 coordinate 230,518, forward strand.
ATGCGGCCAATAGCGTATTTCATGACATCCAATGTCATTTCCACCATTTCAAAATCTACCTTGTGCATGGACATAGTCTGTTTTTAACAAATATAACCTTTTGGATTGTTACGATCTTTCAAGGAAACCAATAAAAAAGTATAGTTTTCAATCCATTTTTACAATGGAAAAATCTCCGGATAACGGCCTAAGTGCCTTCATTAATCTCGGAATCAATCGTTCTCCATACTCCAAATAAAGTTCAGAGAAATTAAGATTGCGCTCCTGTAGTGATTTATTCGGGAAAAGTTGATTCTGAATTTCGGTCATGCGCATCACCTGATCCTCCAACTTTCGTTTTTGCGCTTTTAGCAACCTTTTCTCTAAATGATCCAACCCCTGCAATTGCTTTACCTCCTGCGCTTTTACTGCTCCCAAAAAAGAAGCGTCCGTTTGGGATGCCAATTCGTACAACCCTTTAAACTGCTCCTCCAAATGTTTCTTTTGGGGGGTAAAATCGATATCAATATTAGAAATCTCCCTAATCTTTTTATTGATAAGACTATTTTGTTTTAGAAATATATCCGTGAGGGAGATATTCATGCGATGTAATTTCTCCATCTGTTTCCCCGTAATTACCAATGCCGAATTACGAAGTAATAATATAGGGAAAGGCACCTTCATTTCTTCAAACATATCTTTCAGCTCCAACCAATAGGCCAATTCCCCACCTCCACCTATATAACAGAGGTTGGGCAAAATAATTTCTTGGTATAAAGGTCTAGTTATAACATTTGGCGAAAAACGTTCTGGGTAATTTTCCAGTTCGGCCAGTATTTCCTCCCGACTGAATTCAATTTTCATATCGTTTATATAAAATTTGCCATCTTCCTCCAATATCCGTTCACGGACACCTTCCACCAGATAAAAATAATTTATCTCCCTTGGATTGACTTGAATACCATAATTTTCTGGCAGGGCCTGAAGTTGGTCTATGGTCGCAATTACCTTTTTATACGAAGCATTTTCCAACAAATCCCGTTTTATATAGGGCTGCAATAAACTCTTCAATTCCGTATTATTACCATCCAAAATAACGAGACCATATTCTCCAAAAAGTTCGTTGGCCAAAAAACGAGTGGCATCCGTAAGGTTATCATGTTCCAAATATGCTTTGGCAAACCATTCCTTTAGCCTATTGGCATTGATGCTATTGCCCATTTCATTGGAAAATGCCTCCAGGATAGCTTCCAACCCATCTGTTTCAAGAGGTCCAACAGCGCCCGAGGCCTTTTTATTCCATTGTAATTTTTTCCCTTTAAAATTGAAGTAGTTTATTTCATCGAAATCATGATCTTCGGTTGCCATCCAATAAATAGGTACAAAATTATTTTCAGGATTGGACAGCTTCAGCTCCTTGGTAAGGTTTATGGTGGAAATGATCTTATATAAAAAATACAGGGGACCTGTAAACAAATTTAATTGATGTCCGGTAACCACAGTAAAAGTGGAAGCCTCTTTTAGGAGCGAAATATTTACTTTGGTATCTTCGGAAATACCAACATTTTTATATTGATCTTTCAGCACCGAATACAATACTTTCCGATGGGTCTCTGGAAAATTTTGTTTGGCCTTAATCTGCTCCTTAAATAGATCTATACGTGGAGGTCTATCATAAAAAGGCGATAGAGTTTCCTTGCCTTGCAGATAATCGCATATTAATTCAGAAAAATAACCAGTTTTTTTAAAGGGTATGCCTTCGACTTCCATAGAAATATTGGTAATAGCTGGTAAAGATAAAATTATCCCTTTTTTCAGTTCCTAAAAATACGTTAAGAAGTTTAAATATCAATTTTAAAATAACTTTTTGAACTTTGTTTTGGCTAAACCGAGAATCGTAAGTCCTCTTGGAATAGAACTAATATCACTAATATTCCTTAGATTTGATTTGAAGCAAATTAATGGATTTCTATGAAAAAACTTTTACTAACCTTTATTCTCTTTACTACCACCTTAGGCATTTCCCAAACTTTACAATCCCCCTCAGAATTTTTGGGCTACGAGTTGGGATCGGAATTTACCCGGCACCATCAAGTAGTGGAGTATTATAAATACCTGGCCCATATTGCTTCGGACCGGGTTAAGTTGATAGAATATGGAAAAACCAACGAACGTAGACCATTAATTGTGGCCTTTATTTCTACAGCTGAAAATATAGGTGATCTGGAGTCTATCAGGAAGGAACATATTAAGAATACTATTGGTGAGGGATCGCCTACCAAGGCCATTGTATGGTTAAGCTATAATGTACACGGAAATGAAAGTGTAAGCACCGAAGCCTCTATGCAGACCATATATGAGCTATTGACCAGTAAGGCGTCCTACCTAGAAAATACCGTAGTAATTATGGACCCATGTATTAATCCAGATGGGCGGGATCGATATGTTAACTGGTACAATCAATTTAAGAACACACCCAATAATATAGACCCCAATAGCAAGGAACACCATGAAGGTTGGTTGAACGGGCGGTCTAACCATTATATGTTCGACCTAAATCGTGATTGGGCATGGCTTACACAAATTGAAAGTCAACAACGCATAAAGGTTTTCAACCAATGGCTGCCACATGTACATGTGGATTTTCATGAACAGGGAGTAAATAATCCTTATTATTTTGCCCCGGCCGCAGAACCCTTTCATGAAGTTGTAACCGATTTTCAGCGCGATTTTCAAGTTACTATAGGCAAGAACCACGCTAAATACTTCGATGCCAATGGCTGGTTTTATTTTACAAAAGAAGTCTTTGACCTTCTATACCCTAGCTATGGTGACACCTTCCCCACATACAATGGCGGCATAGGAATGACCTATGAGCAGGGTGGCAGTGGACATGCAGGTTTGGGAGTCAAAACCATTATAGGGGACACCCTTACCCTTCAAGACCGTATAGCACATCATCTTACCACAGGCTTGTCTACAGTGGAAGTAGCCTCCAAGAATTCAGAAAGGTTAAACAAGGAGTTCAAGAAGTTCTACAGGGAAAAGAATTTTAAATATAAAAGTTATGTGATGAACGGGGATCCAGATAAAATTGAAGCCATAACCTCATTGCTTAAATCCCATGAGATTAAATACGGTTTTGCCCAGGACGGATTGGTAAAAGGACACCTGTATAACTCCGGGAAATTGGGGACTCTAAAAACTACCTCTACAAGTTTAGTGGTATCTACCAACCAAGCCAAAGGAACCTTGGCACAAGTACTCATGGAACCCAATACAAAACTAAGTGATTCGCTCACTTATGATATTACGGCCTGGTCCTTACCATACGCCTATGGTTTGGAGTCTATTGCTTCCCAAACATTGGTGGATTCCAGCCCATCTGGCCATGGGGTATCACCACCCACTCCGGAAACCATTATCACAGAGGATAATTATGCCTATGTAAGCGATTGGACCAGTATGAAGGATGCCCGGTTTTTAACAGCATTAATAAAAGAAAATATCAGGGTCCGGTTTGCCAAAAATCCTTTTCGTGTGGAGGGTAAGAAATTTGACCGGGGCAGTTTGATCATTACCAAAGGAGATAACAAGAACCATAAGGATTTTGTTGAAACCTTAAGCAGGGTGGCCTACAACAACAAAACTTTATTAACACCAGCCAATACTGGATTTGTGGAAAAAGGAAATGATTTTGGTTCCAGTTACGTACCAATGATCACCGACACCAAAATAGCCATGTTATCCGGAGAACCTACAAACACCCTTGAGTTTGGAGAAATTTGGCACTTTTTTGAACAACAGCTACAATATCCGCTGACCATTTTGGATACTGAGTATTATGATGAAGTGGACATAAACGAATACGATGTCCTTATTCTCCCCAACGGATGGTATTCCAAGTTCTTTAATGAAAGTAGACTTGAAGAGCTAAAGAAATTTGTGAGCAATGGAGGAAAATTAATCGCCTTGGAAGGGGCAATAAAAGGTATAATAGGGGAACATGGTTTTAAAATAAAGGAAAAGGAAGTTAAAAAAGATAGCACAGAAACTATACTTCCTTATGAGGAAGCAGAGCGGGAAGACATCAAGAACGCGATTACCGGTGCTATTTTTAAAACCAAGGTAGATTCGACACATCCTTTGGCCTACGGATACGGCGACGAATACTTTACCATTAAATTAAGTGATTACGCCTTTGAAAATTTAGACACGGGTACTGTTGTATACTTGGAAAAGGACACAACGCCAATTTCTGGTTTCGCAGGAAGCGAAGCCAAGAAAAAAATTGCAAATACACTTATATTTGGGGTAGAGGATCTTGACAAGGGACAGGTGATCTATATGGTTGACAATCCTTTATTCCGTGGATTTTGGGAAAACGGAAAACTGTTTTTCGTCAATGCCCTTTTTATGGTAAAATAATCCGGACAATTCTAAACCGCATCAAACAATCACCTCTTAAATTAGGCAATAAATATGGAAGAAATAGTTGAAGCGCAAAAACAATTCTTTAATAGCAATGCCACCAAAAATATAGCCTTCAGGATTGGTCAATTGCAAAAATTGGAATCCATATTAAGAGCTAATGAAGAACTCCTGAACCAGGCCATATACCAGGATTTTAAAAAGTCCGCCTTTGAGAATTATACTACTGAAATCAGCTTACTTTATCACGACATAAAAGAGGCCATAAAAAGGGTAAAAAAATGGTCGGCAAAAAAAAAGGTCAGGACCAATTTGGTCAATTTACCGGGTAAATCCTATATAATTCCAGAACCACTAGGTGTAAGCCTGATCATAGGGGCATGGAATTACCCCTACCAACTTTCTCTTGCTCCGGCCATTGCCGCCATTGCCGCAGGGAATACAGTAATATTAAATCCAAGTGAATTGCCCATTAATACCAGCAAGGCAATGGCCAAATTGATCAACGAAAATTTTGACCCCATATTTTTTAAGGTGATCGAAGGCGGTGTAACCGAAACCACCGAATTGCTAAATCAAAAGTTCGATAAAATATTTTTCACGGGGAGTGTGCCTGTTGGGAAAATCATCTACCAGGCTGCCGCAAAAAATTTAATTCCGGTTACCTTGGAATTAGGAGGAAAAAGTCCGGCCATAATCACAGCCAATTGCGACCTCAACATAAGCGTAAAAAGACTTATTTGGGCAAAATATCTTAATGCCGGCCAAACCTGCATTGCCCCGGACTATGTGGTAGTACACGAAAAAGTTAAAGAGGAGTTTTTGAAATTGGCCAAAAAGGAAATAGCCCAATCCAAATTTATGATAGAAGAGGATAATTACGTTCAGATAATAAATGATAAAAACATGCAGCGTTTAATAGCCTTGATCGATGAGGATAAAATATATACAGGAGGGGAATACGATCTGGAAAATAGAATTATGGAACCCACCATTCTAACCAATGTTTCTTTTGAAGATAAGGTAATGCAGGACGAAATTTTCGGCCCAATCCTTCCGGTTTTGGAATATAACGACCTTGACCAAATTATACATCAAATAAAGGCCAGGCCAAAGCCTTTATCCTGTTATGTCTTTACAAACGATAAAAAGTTAAAACGCAAAATTCTGGATGAAATCTCTTTTGGTGGTGGAGCTGTTAACGATGCCGTAATGCACTTTGCCAATAGCAATATGGGCTTTGGTGGTGTTGGAGAAAGTGGCATTGGTTCTTATCACGGTGAACATGGATTTAGAGCATTTTCACACTATAAGGGGATATTGGAGAAACCCACATGGATAGAACCGAACTTTAAATATCACCCCCATACCAAAAGTAAATTGAAGTGGATAAAACGTCTTATAGGTTGGCAATCACTTGCCTGAAATATTTAAAAAACAGGAGAACATAATTTATATCTTTCGAAAAGCAAAGCATAGACCAATAGCATCAAAAAAAATAGTACATCTAAAAAAACAAGATCATGGAAAACATTTTTAATAAAAAGGTAGTGGATAAAGTAATAGGAAGAATAAACAAATTAAACTCCAAAAGTAACGGTCTTTGGGGTAAAATGACAGTTGCCCAGATGTTGGCCCATTGTAACGTCCCCTATGAAATGGTTTACACGGATAAACATCCCAAACCAAATGGAATAATGAAATTTATGCTTAAACTTTTTGTAAAACAACCAGTGGTCAATGACAAACCGTACAAAAAAAACAGCAGGACTGCTCCGGCATTTCTAATTACAGACGAAAGAGACTTTGAAATTGAAAAAAAGCGATTGATAGACCATTTAACGAAAACTCAAGAGCTTGGAGAAGATTATTTCCACAACAAGGAATCCCATTCCTTTGGCCCCCTTACCAAAACAGAATGGAACAACTTGTTTTATAAACATCTCAACCACCATTTGGAACAATTTGGAGTATAGACAATTAATCAAACCAATATTTAATACCCTCCCGGACATGACCTCCAAAGTTCCTATGGGCATTTTTCCAAAAATATTTCATATTTGAGTATTATTCAATATTATTGCAAATTAATCAACCTTTTAAGTGCTTTATCAAAATAACAATTACATTTTAAATACCCTATGAAAAATATAAGCGGCATCTATCTATTGGCAATTTCCATTTTACTTTTTTCCTGCAACCAAAGGGAGAATAAAATGGGCGACTTTAAACTACTACCTCAACCCCAGGAATTTCAGATTACGGGAGCCAGTTCAATATTCCACGATGAAACCCTAAAAGTTATTGCCCAAAACGGTGAGGCACTGCCTATAATTAACCATGATATTTTGGTTATTAATGAGAATAAGGGTAAGACCACTTTAACGTACGAAATAGACGCCAATTTGGATACACCGGCGGAGGGGTACACGCTGGCAATTTCAGACAAACAAATTAACATAATAGGGAAGGATGAAGCTGGATTGTTCTACGCATTCAAGACCTTGGAACAATTAGTGGTTGATGCCAAAGACCAAAAGGCAAACCTACCATTGTGCCAATTAAAGGATTTTCCCCTTTTGGCCTATCGTTCCGTGCACCTGGATGTAAAACACCACTTGGAAAAGACCGAATACTATTATCAATTGTTGGATAAGTTTGCCAGCTATAAGATCAACGGTATAATCTTGGAAGTTGAAGACAAATTAAAATTTAAGCGTCAGCCTATCGTTGCCTCCGAAGATGCATTGAGTATTGAAGAATGGAAAAAGATCAGTGATTATGCCAAAGATCGTCATATAGAGATCAGTCCATTGGTACAGGGGTTGGGACATGCCTCATTTATATTAAAACACCCAGAATATATGGAGCTAAGAGATAACCCAGAAAGTGATTGGGCTTTTAATCCATTGGACCCTAAAACCTATGAGGTGCAGTTTGACCTTTATTTAGACGCTATGCAAGCCTTTCCATATGGTAGATACCTGCATGTTGGCGGTGACGAAGTACATACTACGGGAAGAGGGAGCAAAGAATCGCCCTTAAAATTGCAATTGATGTGGCTGGACAAAGTAGCCAAATTCGCTGAAGAACATGGAAAAACCCCAATTTTTTGGGATGATATGCCCCTTAAACAGGCCGATGTTTATGACCCTATGTTTAAAAAGGAGATGACCCAAGAAGAAGTGGATCAAGTTTGGTTGGAGAATGAGCATAAATTATTGGAGTTTCTTGACATTTTCCCTAAGAATTGCATCTATATGAGATGGAATTATAGTTCCCCCCAAGCTTTAGGAAATATTAAGGCCATGCAGTGGTTTACAGATCACGACCTTCAAGTAATGGGTGCAACTGCTGGCCAAACCCGTTGGGTTTTAATGCCACAGGAAGAAAGTAATATGGAAAATATTAGATCTTTTGCGGTTAGCTCCATAAATAGTGGTCTCAATGGACTGTTGTTAACACTATGGGATGATGATTCCCCACATTTTGAACTTTACATGAGGGGCATTCTGGCCTTTGCCGAATATTCCTGGATCGGTGACAGGCGAACTAAAGAGGAAATTAAAACTGCCTTTAGACAAAGGGAATACGGATATCCCCTTGCAGATGTTAACAATAGTTTTATTACCGAACTTGAAACACCAGTGGCATTCTGGAAAAATGCTTTGCTAAAAGGCAATCAGCGCAACTTTCTACCTTCCATGGAAAATCCCTTGGAAAAAGCTGTAATCGACTTTCCGGATAAGAAAAATATAGGGGCATGGAGTTTGGCCAACGAAGACCGAATAAAATCGGCTACCCAAGTGCTATCACAGACCGACAGTATAGCAAAAAAAATAGAATATTCCCGTTCCATTGCACTGCGCAACGACCATAACCTACAGGTATATGAGCAGGTAAACAAACTGGCCCAATATAGCCCAAAAATGCTCCTGGCCCTAAGGGACTATGACCAGGCCGAAAGTAGGGATAACATTATTGCAACGGCTTCCAAACTCAAGGAACTGGAGTCAGAATTTAGCACCCTTAGAAAGGATTTGGAAATGGTCTATGGCAAAACACGTATTCTAACCAAACCGGACAATTACATCCTGGACCAGGACCATCATGTACATTTGGCCAACCAATCCATAAATTTTGATTGGCAATTCTATGCCGAAATGCTGTTTTTTCAAAAATTGAATAATGAACTGGAAAAGGAAATTTATATGGAAAATGCAGATCCTTTAAAAAAATAATTAATTACGGGGATTTACCAAGAGGAAAACAGGGCCAAAAGTGAGCCACTAAAATAACTTGTGTCCATGTTAACAAAAATAAGAGTTTTATTAAGTATATTTCGCCCATAAATCCGATTTATAAATTGGGGTTAAGGAGAGTTTATGAAAGAGAAGGAAGCCACCCGAATAAACAAGTTTTTAAGCGAAATGGGCTACTGTTCACGTCGCGCAGCGGACAAACTTATTGATCAAGGTAGGGTTACTATTAACGGGAAAGTTCCAGAAATGGGAACAAAAATTACCGATGATGACGAAGTCCGAGTAGATGGTAAGATTATTTCGGAACCCCAAGAAAAGCCGGTTTATATTGCTTTCAACAAACCCATTGGAATTGTATGCACCACAGATACCAGGGTAGAAAAGGATAATATTATCGACTTCATTAATTACCCAAGTAGAATTTTCCCAATTGGAAGATTGGACAAGCCCAGTGAAGGCCTTATCCTTTTGACCAATGATGGGGACATAGTCAATAAGATTTTACGGGCCAGAAATAAACATCAGAAAGAATATTTAGTTACCGTAGATAAGCCTATCACCAAAGCTTTCCTCGAAAAAATGGCCAATGGGGTGCCCATCCTTGATCGGGTAACCCGAAAATGCGAGATTGAGGAAATTGGCAAATTCCAGTTTAGAATTGTACTAACACAGGGCCTTAACCGTCAGATCAGAAGAATGTGCGAGTATTTGGGTTACAATGTTACCGTACTTAAACGCATAAGGATAATGAATATTCAATTGGATGTTCCCGTGGGTAAATGGCGTTATTTATCCGAAGGGGAGTTAAATGAAATCAATGAAATGATTTCGGACTCCTCAAAGACCCATCAAAAATAAACACAGAATAATTATCCCCTAAATTAATTTTAACAGTATGACTATGAAGATGGAAGAAATAGAGAATATTGAGCTATTATACTTAAGTGTAGATGACTATCAAGAGCTTAAAACGGCCATGATAGAATCCTATACCACTATGCCCGAATCTTATTGGAGGGAGCATCAAATAGAAAATCTAATATCCAGATTTCCTGAAGGACAGGTAGTCATAAAAGTGAATGGCCATATTGCAGGCTGTGCACTGTCCATTATTCTGGATTACGACAAATTCGAAAATAAGCACACTTACCAACAAATAACCGGTAATTACACCTTTAACACCCATTCTCCCGATGGGGATGTACTGTATGGAATCGATGTTTTTATTAAACCGGAATTTAGGGGCATGCGGTTGGGCAGAAGATTGTACGACTACAGAAAAGAACTTTGTGAGCGCCTAAATTTGAAAGGGGTTGCCTTTGGCGGTAGAATTCCCAACTACCATAAATACATGGACACCCTGTCGCCAAAAGCATATATAGAAAAGGTAAAGCGCAAGGAAATAAACGACCCCGTTCTTAATTTTCAGATATCCAACGATTTTTATCCCAGTAAAATTCTGAAGAACTATTTGGAAGGGGATACTGCCTCCAACGATTACGCCGTGCTTTTAAGGTGGGACAATATTTATTATGAAAAGAAAAACATAAAGGCCAGCGTTGTAAAAAAAGTTGTAAGGGTAGGGCTCATCCAATGGCAAATGCGTCCCTATAAAAATCTGGACGATGTACTTCAACAAGCAGAGTATTTTGTGGATGCGGTTTCAGGATATAGATCGGACTTTGCCCTATTCCCTGAATTCTTTAATGCACCCTTGATGGCCGAGAACAATCATTTATCGGAGTCCGCTGCAATCAGGGAGCTGGCTAAACACACAGCCACCATTGTACAGCGATTTTCCGAACTGGCCATTTCCTATAATATAAATATTATTACTGGGAGTATGCCAGAAATGAAAGATGAAAGACTATACAACGTTGGGTACATCTGCAAAAGGGATGGCACCAAGGAAAGATATGAGAAATTACATGTAACTCCAGATGAGGAAAGGGTTTGGGGACTGCAGGGCGGCAACGACCTAAAGGTATTTGATACGGATTGCGGGAAGGTTGGCATCTTGATCTGTTACGATTCCGAATTTCCGGAATTAAGTAGATTATTGGCAGACGAGGGCATGGATATTTTATTTGTACCTTACTTAACAGATACCCAAAATGGCTTTTCCAGGGTCAGAAATTGTGCCCAGGCCAGAGCCATAGAGAACGAATGCTATGTAGCCATCGCCGGAAGCGTGGGCAACCTGCCCAAAGTACATAATATGGATATTCAATATGCCCAATCCATGGTATTTACACCCTGTGATTTCGCCTTTCCCGCCAACGGAATAAAAGCTGAAGCCACTCCAAATACCGAAATGATACTCATTGTAGACTTAGATATAGATTTGCTAAGAGAATTAAACCAATTTGGTAGTGTAAGAAACTTGAAGGACAGAAGAACCGATATTTTTGAAGTGCGAAGAAAGAACTAACAAAGGGCATATTATCCCCTGTCACATTTTATAGGTTTACAAAAAAATAAGTAATCAAGCTTTAAGCTGAATTTATCAAACCACGGACTAATTATATCAAAATCCTCATTTGGTGAAATAACGAATTACTTAGCTTCCCTATAGACATAGTTATAACAACGGATAGTTTTAGTTCTATCCGTTGTTATATTATTTAAAAGTAATCCACTAATATTGGGCACTTTAAACTCTCCAACAACAAAAAATACCATCGTTGCCCTGGCTTCTCCGTCTTAGGGCATCAAAAATATATACAAAAAATAAATAGGGTATTTCGTTAAAAATCATTAACTTAGGAAGACAATCGTTCATTGATATAAGCGATAAATGCTTAGCTTGAATTCACCTATACCAACCTGCACCAACCACTATCTAAATTTATTGATCATGTCTCTGAGCGATAAAAACAGAAAATTTAGACAGATGAAACTTAAAAAAAATCCCTTTGGAAGAAACCCCCTTATAACCGCAATATTAATTTTGTTGTTCTTAGGGGTAACGCCCTCCGTTTCGGCGGCATTACTGTACCAAGACGTGCAGGATCAGGAAAGTTCCTTTAACCAATATCAAGGTAGAATTATTGATAGTGAAACCAATAATCCATTGGTCTTTGCCACTCTTTCCATTGATAATACCAATATAAGTACCGTCAGTAATACCGAGGGTTACTTTTCACTGAAAGTTCCCAAAGAAATTAGTGAGGCACAGGTTAGTGTTTCCTTTTTGGGATATATGACCAGAACCATCCCTTTAAGCCAGTTGAATGAAAATAAAAATGAAATTGCTCTGGAAGTAAGCTTTACTGAATTGTCCGAAGTGAGCCTTGCCGTTCCGAAAGACGCCAAAGCCCTAGTAAAGGAAACCTTGCTCAGGAAAGGGGAAAATTATTTTGACGACCCTACATTAATGACCGCTTTTTATAGGGAAACCATAAAAAAAAGAAGGAAAAACGTTTCCTTGTCCGAAGCCGTAGTCAATATTTACAAATCTCCCTACAATTCCGATCGCAGGGACGCATTACAACTTTACAAGGCAAGAAAGAGCACTGATTATGACAAATTGGACACACTGGCCATTAAATTACAAGGAGGACCATTTAATACCCTCTTTGTGGACATGATCAAATACCCTCAATATATCTTTACTGAAGAAACATTTGATGATTACAATTTTAGCTTTGAAAATTCTACGAAAGTTGACGACAAACTTATTTTCGTAATCAATTTTAAACAAAAGGAATCTATAACAGACCCGCTATATAAAGGAAAGTTGTATATAGACCCTGAAAAGAAAATTCTAACCAGCGCCATTTATTCCCTGAACATCACTGACCGCGACAAGGCATCCAAAATGTTCGTCCGTAAAAAGCCAGCGAATGCCAATGTTTGGCCAACAGATATTGCCTACAGGGTAGACTATAGGGAAAAGGACGGCAAATGGTATTATGGCTATAGCAATGTATTATTGGAATTCAAGATCAATTGGGACAAAAGGCTTTTCAATTCCGTGTACAGTATGACCTGCGAAATGGCCATTACCGACTGGGAAAAGAACACAACAGGCGAATCGCCCAAATTTAAGGACCGTATCAAATCTTCCATAATTTTGGAGGATGAGGCCATTGGGTTTTCAGATCCGGAATTTTGGGGCGAGTACAATATCATAGAACCCGAAAAGTCTATAGAATCTGCCATCAAAAAAATTCAACGGCAGCTGAGAAGGGCCAAATCCAAAGATGATTCCTCCTCCCTTGGCATGTAGTCCTATTAAAATACCAAGACGAAGTCCGCCATTCACATGGCGGACTTTTTTTGTATGATTTTTCATATATTTAGGTCATACAAAATAATCTAAATGAGGAAAAGGAGACAGTTCTTTAAAACGGCCCTAGGTGCAGGGATGGCTACACTAATTCCCTCAACAATAATGGCCAATACCCAAGAGAATAAATCGAATATTAATACCATAAAACCCAAAGCACTAAAAAGAGGAGATACTATTGGACTTATTGCTCCAGGTTATGCCATTAAACCGGAAGTCTTGTTAGAAGCCAAAGAAACTCTGGAAAAAATGGGATTTTCTCCTTTCCATACAAATCGCATTCATGGCAACCACGGTTACTTTAGCAATACTGATTCTGAAAGGGTCGCTGATTTAAACGAAATGTTTGCCAATAAAAAAGTGGATGGCATCCTTTGCGCCAGAGGTGGATATGGATGTACTAGAATTATGCATTTGATCGATTACCAACTAATAAGGGATAACCCTAAGGCCCTAATTGGTTTTAGCGACATAACTGCCCTTTTAAATGGAATTCACCAAGAAACTGGCCTTGTAACCTTTCACGGGCCTGTTGGAAGCACCATCAACGATCCCTATAGTATAGAGCAGCTGCAAAATATTGTAATGAAATCTAAAGAATTGCCCACTATTAAGAATGTTGAAATAACAGATCAGGAGGAATATAGCAAGCCGGAATATAACCGACATTGCATTAACCCGGGTGTTGTCACCGGAAAATTGGTAGGGGGCAGTTTAACATTGGTAAATGCCCTCATTGGAACGCCACATGAAATTGATTTTACAGACGCAATAGTCTTTCTTGAAGATATTGAAGAATCCCCCTATCGCATTGATAGGATGTTGACCCAATTAATACACGGCAATACATTTAAAAAGGCTGCTGGATTCGTTTTTGGAGTTTTTAAAGGATGTGATACCATCCCCGACCCTCAATCATTTACGTTAAGAGATGTAATTACGGATAGAATCAAGCCTCTGGGGATACCCGCCGTTTATGGAATGTCTTTTGGCCATATAGAAAACAACTTTACCCTACCAATAGGGATAAACGCCAAATTTGACACCAATCGAATGACATTGCAATTATTGGAAAAGGCAGTCCAATAGAAAAAGGTCCAACTTGGTGGTGTCAATAATACTTGGAGATATAGAAATAGTCTTAAAGGCGCACATCGGTCATTCTTCATTAAACCAACAAGTCCGTAATGCTTATTTAGACACCCATTAATTGGCAACTTCGCTAATAAACTTCAATCTATACAACCTAAGTTCTTCGTCCTCATAATCTCCGTCAAATTCCTTTAATGCCACTTCTAGGTCATCGGTCTGGGCCTCTAGGAAATAATCATGGATTTCTTCCTGCTGGTCCTCATCTAAAATCTCATCAATCCAATAGGCAATATTCAATTTGGTTCCGCTAAAGACAATTTGTTCCATTTCCTTGATCAACTCTTTCAATTCCAATCCTTTGGCAGAAGCTATGTCATCCAAGGGCAGCTTCCTATCCACGTTCTGAATGATATATAGTTTCAAGGAGGAATTGGCTCCAGTACTTTTAACTATTAGATCATCCGGTCTCAAAATATTATTATCCTCAACATAGGCGGTAATTTGCTCAACAAAGGGCTTGCCGTACTTTTTCGCCTTTCCTTCCCCTACTCCGTAAATATTTACCAATTCATCCAAGGATATCGGATATTTAAGAGCCATATCCTCCAAGGATGGGTCTTGGAACACCACAAATGGTGGGACACCCAATTTATGGGCCTCTTTTTTCCTTAATTCCTTTAAAATCTTCAACAAATTATCATCAGCCACACCGGCAGAGGATTTTGCTGCACTAACTATAGCATCATCGGCCTCCTTATTGTAAACATGATCCATCGTCATCATAAATGATGTTGGATTCTTTACAAAATCCTTTCCCGCAGGAGTTACATGAAGTATTCCATATTGCTCAATTTCTTTTTTAAGCAGTCCTGCAACAAGAGCCTGGCGAATTAAAGCCATCCAATATCCTTTATCCCTGTCCTTTCCTGAGCCAAAAAATTCCTTTTCGTCTGTTTTATGGGAAGATATCAAGGCGTTTACCTTTCCTGTCAATGCCCTTACAATTTCTTTGGATTTAAATTTTTCACTGGTGCCCACCACAACATTGATCAACTTAACCACGTTGTCTTTGGCCTCCTGCTTTTCTTTTGGATTTCTGGTATTATCATCCATTTCGGCGCCATCACCGTTAATTTCGTCGAATTCCTCCCCAAAATAATGAAGTATAAATTTTCTGCGAGACATTGAAGTTTCGGCGTAACCCACAATTTCCTGAAGCAGGGCATTTCCTATTTCCTGTTCGGCAACAGGCTTTCCAGACATGAATTTTTCAAGTTTTTCCACATCCTTATAAGAGTAAAATGCAAGGCAATGT
This sequence comes from Arenibacter sp. F26102, assembly GCF_023015865.1. Taxonomy (GTDB): domain Bacteria; phylum Bacteroidota; class Bacteroidia; order Flavobacteriales; family Flavobacteriaceae; genus Arenibacter. Next base: position 245,888 of record NZ_JALKBC010000003.1, read on the forward strand.
CCCTCTCCCCCATCTCTTCCGGCCCTTCCGGTTTCTTGATAATAACTTTCTATGCTTTTGGGAATATCGTGGTGTATAACAAAACGTACATCCGGCTTATCTATACCCATTCCGAAGGCAATGGTGGCCACTACCACATCCACATCTTCCATTAAGAACATATCCTGATGTCTAGATCTAGTTTTACCATCCAATCCCGCATGATAAGGTACTGCGCTAACACCGTTGACTTGCAATACTTGGGCCAACTCCGTTACCCTCTTCCTACTAAGACAATAAATTATACCCGATTTGCCAGAATTTTGTTTTACAAATCGAATAATATCCCCATCAACATTTTGGGTCTTTGGCCTTACTTCATAATAAAGGTTAGGTCTATTAAAACTGGCCTTAAATACCTTGGCATCGGTTATTCCCAAATTCTTGATAATATCTTCCTGTACTTTTGGAGTGGCAGTAGCAGTTAGGGCAATCAGAGGAATATTATCCCCCAATCTATTTACAATAGATTTTAGATTGCGATATTCTGGCCTAAAATCGTGACCCCATTCAGATATGCAATGTGCCTCATCCACTGCAACAAACGATATTTTTTCTCCTTGTAAAAAATCCACATATTCCTCCTTGGTCAAGGATTCGGGAGCAACATACAAAAGCTTGGTTACACCACTGCTGACATCACTTTTCACCTGTCTAATCTCTGTCTTTGTCAAGGAAGAATTTAAAACGTGTGCCACCCCGATCTCACTTGATACGTCCCTTATGGCATCTACCTGATTTTTCATTAAGGCTATCAAAGGCGATACTACTATAGCCGTACCTTCCTGCATTAGTGCCGGAAGTTGATAACAAAGTGATTTTCCACCACCCGTTGGCATTATTACAAAGGTATTTTTACCTTGTACAATATTTTTAACAACTTTTTCCTGTAAACCTTTAAATTGGGAGAATCCAAAATACTTCTTTAGGGAGGCATGCAAATCAATCTCATCTATACCCATACCGTACTTCATCATTTTTATTAATATATATTGGGACTAAAACCAAAAAGAAATTCCTTAATATAAGGAATTTTTGTCTTTTGAGTAAGTATTTATTGTAAATAAATTTGTTCAAATTTAAAATATTCTATAAAATTAAGTTTATGTAATTTTGTAGAATAAATATAAGACTTTCTTTTAGGAAATTCATTACATAATTTTAAATTACTTTGAGCGACACCAAAGCTATATTGGCCATAGCGAAGAAAACAATTGAAACTGAGGCCAAGGCAATATCCCATTTAGGCTCCCTCCTAAACGAAGACTTTTCAAATGCGGTGGAATGCATCAGACATTCCAAAGGCAGAGTTATAATTTCCGGTATAGGGAAAAGTGCCATTATTGCCTCCAAAATTGTGGCCACCTTAAATTCTACAGGAACCCCATCTATTTTTATGCATGCCGCAGACGCCATCCACGGAGATCTAGGCACCATTCAGAAAAACGATGTGGTTATCTGTATTTCCAAAAGTGGAAATACTGCCGAAATTAAAATGTTGGTACCCCTAATCAAAAGTGGCAATAACAAATTAATAGGGATGACAGGAAACCCAGATTCTTTTTTGGCCACCCATGCGGACTATGTTTTAAATACCTACGTTGAAAAGGAGGCCTGCCCAAATAATCTGGCACCAACCACCAGCACAACTGCACAGTTGGTTATAGGGGATGCCTTGGCAATATGCCTTTTGGAATTAAAAGGGTTCAGCAGCAAGGACTTTGCAAAATACCACCCAGGTGGTGCGTTGGGTAAGAAACTTTACTTAAGGGTGGGGGATATTTCAAATAACAATCAAATTCCCCAAGTGAATGCTACGAGCGATGTAAAATCCGTAATAGTAGAAATCTCTGAAAAAATGTTAGGGGCAACTGCTGTATTGGAGAATAATAAAATTGTTGGTATAATTACGGATGGAGATATTAGGCGCATGCTCAACAAGTTTGACAATATTTATGGTTTAACTGCCAAGGATATTATGAGCGCAACACCTAAAACCATTGCCGTGGACGTGCTTGCCATCAAGGCTTTGGAATTAATGCAGGCCAAAAACATATCACAATTATTGGTTGTTGAAGGGGAAAATTACAAAGGAATAGTACATTTACACAATTTAATAAAAGAAGGCATACTATAATGACTAAACAGATTAAGACCCCAAATGAAATGTCGTTCCTCGATCATTTGGAAGAACTTAGATGGCATTTAATACGATCAACTTTAGCCATCGTTATTATTGGCGGGTTAGCCTTTTTAATGAAAGGCTTTATTTTTGATACGGTCATTTTTGGCCCAATGATGCCAGATTTTCCAACCTACCATGTTTTTTGCGACTTTTCCAAATTATTGGGTTTTAGTGAAGCCTTTTGCAATACAGAACCACAATTTACGGTACAGAGTAGGCAAATGTCCGAACAATTTTCAGCTCACATTTGGACTTCCATTTGGGCAGGATTTATCATTGGATTCCCCTATGTGCTATATGAATTATGGAAATTTATTGCTCCTGGGCTGTATGACAACGAGCGTCAGAATGCACGCGGATTTATCTTTATCGCCTCTGCTCTTTTCTTTACGGGAGTATTGTTCGGGTATTATGTGGTAGCCCCTTTATCTATCAATTTCCTAGGTAGTTACTCTATAAGTGATTCCGTAGTGAGGGAAATAGACCTTGTCTCGTACATCTCTACGGTAAGAGCTTCAGTAATTGCTTGTGGGTTGATTTTTGAATTGCCCATCATCATTTTCTTCTTGACAAAAATAGGTCTGGTTACCCCTGAAATACTGCGCAAATACAGGAAAATTGCTCTTGTAGTAGTACTTATCCTTTCTGCCGTAATTACACCACCTGACGTGGCAAGTCAGATCATTGTGGCCGTTCCCATATTAGTCCTCTACCAAATAAGTATTTACATTTCCAAGGTAGTTTTGAGGAGAGAAGCTAAAAAACAGAAGAAGAATGTCAAATCAAGTTAAGGAGTTCAATGACTATCGTTCCAAAATGAACGAAAAGCTACTGGCCGACAACAATAAGATTATTAAAAGAATCTTTAACCTAGACACTAATGCCTATGCCGCTGGCGCTCTGGATGTAAAAACCAAGGAACTTTTGGGACTGGTCGCCTCTGCAGTACTTCGTTGCGATGATTGTGTAAAATATCATTTGGAAAGCTCATTTAATGAGGGTGTAAGTAAAGAAGAAGTTATGGAAACTTTGGGCATAGCCACCCTTGTTGGCGGTACTATAGTAGTACCCCATTTAAGAAGGGCCTATGAATATTGGGAAGAATTGGAAAAACAAGAAGGTTAAAAAAACTACAATATCTTTTCCCAAACTAATATAAGGCTTAGTTTTGGGGAATAGCAAAGGTACTATGAAGCTAAGAGCAGATAACATAATGAAGTCCTACCGAGGGCGACAAGTAGTTAAAGGAATTTCATTGGAAGTAAACCAAGGTGAAATTGTTGGTTTATTAGGCCCCAATGGTGCCGGAAAAACTACGTCGTTCTATATGATCGTAGGCCTGATCAAGCCCAATGGTGGTAACATTTATCTGGACAAAATGGAAATAACACGATTTCCTATGTACAAAAGGGCGCAAAATGGTATTGGATATTTGGCACAGGAAGCCTCTGTATTTAGGAAATTGAGCATCGAAAAAAATATTCTGAGCGTACTTCAATTAACCAAGTTGAGCAAGAAAGAGCAATTAATGAAGATGGAATCGCTCATAGAGGAATTTGGACTGGGCCATATTCGCAAAAACCGTGGCGATCTTTTATCCGGTGGCGAAAGAAGGAGGACCGAAATTGCAAGGGCCCTGGCCACAGACCCCAAATTTATATTATTGGATGAACCCTTTGCCGGAGTAGACCCTGTTGCCGTTGAGGACATACAAAGAATTGTAGCCCAGCTTAAAAATAAAAATATTGGCATATTAATTACCGATCACAACGTACAGGAAACTTTGGCAATTACAGAGCGCTCGTATTTAATGTTCGAAGGTGGAATACTTAAATCTGGGATTCCTGAAGATTTGGCGGCCGATGAAATGGTGCGCAAAGTGTATTTGGGACAGAATTTTGAACTTCGAAAAAAGAAATTGGATTTTTAGTTTTTCCGGAACAATTACCCAATCGCAAATTATATTCTACCCCTAAGTTTCCCCCTACCACAACACTTTTTTTCTCCTCTTTTCCTTTATAAAAATTACTATATCAAAGGGCTGCCAAGAAAATATACAACCCCTAAACAGTTTTTGGGGTATTTAAGTGATTCACCAAGGAACTTATTACATAGAAGGCTATTATAGCCGGAATAGCCATAAATTTCATGGTAAGTATCAGCACAAAACTTACTACAATGAATATATAACGCAGGGCGTTATCCCTAAAACCCCAATTCTTAAACTTCAAAGCAAAAAGACCAATACGGGCATTCAGCAAATATGAACTTAGTAGGGTGGTCCCAATCAAGAACCATTTATTCAGGATAATAGCGTTTAAAAAATCGTTGTTGTGATATAGCAATATTAATGGAAAAGAAAGTATCAGTAAGGCGTTGGCCGGAGTAGGAAGTCCCACAAATGAGGAGACCTGATTTTCATCGAGGTTAAATTTCGCCAAACGATAGGCCGACGCCAGGGTAATTAGAAAACCAAAGAAAGGAAGCAACGGAATGTCAAAAGCCGCCCACCTCATCGTCTCTGCCGAATCTAGTTGCAGGCCTATATTCCATCCACCACTGTAAGACATACTCAATAGCTGAAACATAACGATACCCGGCACCAATCCACTAGTAATCATATCTGCCAAGGAATCCAATTGCAGTCCCAATTCACTTCTTACATTCAAAAGACGAGCTGCCAATCCATCAAAAAAGTCAAAAAAGATGCCTAAAAAAACAAAGGCCGCGGCCAATTCCAACTTGTTCAAAACTGCAAACACAGTGGCAACACAACCGCAAAAAACATTTAACAAGGTTATTATATTGGGAATATGGCGTTTCATAAGTCTGGTTTTAAATAGGTTAATACAAAAATCTGCTTATTACAGTTAGAGTACCATCATGTAAAAATACCATTTATTAAAAAATGCTGTTAAATTATATCTTGTTTTTTATAATACACCGTACTATGCTGCGCAAATCCTATAATTTGTTCGATATTTGCGTTGATATTTTCAAAAAAAATAGTGGCTTCCAACAGTATATGCGGATAAGGATTCTTTTTATTACATTTTTTACAGGCCTCATATGCTTCAGCACTGCACAGGTCCGGGAATTGACCCCTGAAGCTCAAATAAGTGTTTTAACCTGTGGTTCTGGCAGTGACCTATACACGACTTTCGGCCATAGTGCCTTTAGAATACAGGATTCCGCCCAGGGTGTGGACTGGGTATATAACTACGGGACTTTTAATTTCGACCCGCCCATGTTTTATGTGGAATTCGCTATGGGGAAACTCTTCTACTCCCTGAGCAAGCAGAACATGCCCAATTTTTTATACGCCTACGAATTGGAGAATAGATGGGTAAAAGAACAACTTTTAAAGCTCACGCCCATTCAAAAAAATGAATTGTTCCATTTTTTGGAAAACAATTATCGCCCTGAAAATAGGGATTATAAATACGATTTCTTTTTCAACAATTGCGCCACTAAAATACCCGATGTACTTCAAGAAGCCCTAGGTGAAAAATTACTGTTCAATGAAGGTCATTTAGAGAAAAAATACACCTTCAGACAACTGATTCACCAAAACCTAACCACCAATTCCTGGTCTAGTTTTGGAATTGATCTGGCGTTAGGGGCGGTAATCGACAGAACGGCCACCGTAAAAGAGCATATGTTCTTACCCATTTATGTAATGCAACAATTGGGCAATTCCACCTTGGCGGACCATGATCTTGTACTAAGGGAAAGAACCATATTAAAGTCCGTAAAAATGGAGGGAAAAGGGTACTTTTTAGCTTCACCCCTATTTTGGATCTTGGCACTGCTTGTTTTTGTGCTTATCATAACTTATATTGACTACAAAAATCATATTAGAAGCAGGATCTTGGATTTCCTCCTATTTTTTGTGACCGGTTCGGCCGGTGTTCTATTGGTTTTCCTTTGGTTTTTTACGGACCATACGGCCACAGCCAACAACTTTAATATCTTATGGGTATTTCCATTAAATTTAATTGTTGGTTTTACAATTCTTAGAAAAAAGAATACCCCGATCTGGTTGCCCAAATACCTTTTATTTCTATTGGGGTCATTGGGTTTGACCCTAATATTGGGAATATTTAAAATACAGGTATTCTCTCCTCTAGCCATACCCCTTTTGATTATGCTGGGCGTGAGATATCTTTTTTTATGGAAGTATTTCCAACAACAAAACAGTTTAAAATAATACCTTAGATGAACCTACTTACTGTAGAAAACATATCCAAGTCCTTTGGCGAGTTATCACTCTTTTCAAATATTTCCTTTGGCATTAATAAGGATCAAAAAATTGCACTTATTGCCAAAAATGGTAGTGGTAAAACTTCCATCCTAAATATACTATCGGGCAAAGATGCTTCTGATACTGGTCAAATAAATAGCCGAAAAGGCATTCGAATTTCATTTTTGGAACAAGAACCTGATTTAGACCCCCTATTGACGGTTGAGGAAACCATCTTTGCGTCGGACAACGAGGTTTTGAAAGTTCTTAGAAACTACGAACATGCACTACTGAACCCGGAAGATGAAAACGCCTATCAAAAGGCTTTTGAAGCCATGGAACGTTATGATGCCTGGGATTTTGAAACCCAATACAAGCAGATTCTGTTCAAATTAAAACTGGAGGATCTAGATGTAAAGGTGGGGTTACTTTCTGGAGGACAAAAGAAGCGATTGGCCTTGGCCAATGCCCTAATCAACAAACCGGAATTGTTAATACTGGATGAACCTACCAACCATTTGGATCTGGAAATGATCGAATGGCTGGAACAGTATTTCGCCAAGGAAAATATGACCCTATTTATGGTCACCCATGATCGTTATTTCCTGGAACGTGTCTGCAATGAAATTATTGAGCTGGACAATGGACAGTTGTACTCCTATAAGGGCAATTATTCCTACTATTTGGAGAAGAGGGAAGCGCGTATAGAACAGGAGGTAGTGGAACAGCACAAATCCAAGATATTATTTAAGAAAGAACTGGATTGGATGAGAAGGCAGCCCAAAGCGCGAACCACAAAATCCAAGTCAAGAATTGACGATTTCCACACCATAAAGGAAAAGGCTAGCCAACGTAGAAAAGAACACGAGGTTCAGCTGGAAATTAATATGGAACGTATGGGGAGCAAAATTGTAGAGCTCCATAAAATATCCAAATCCTTCCCCAATAAACCCATTCTGGATAAATTTGAATATAATTTCCTCAAAGGCGAGCGTATCGGGATTATTGGAAAAAATGGTACCGGAAAATCTACATTTCTAAATATATTGAGTGGTGCCGAACAGCCAGACAGCGGGAAGGTAATTACAGGAGAAACCATTAAGTTCGGTTATTATACCCAAAACGGCATTAACATAAAAGAAGGCCAAAAGGTTATTGATGTTATTCGCGAATTCGGCGATTACATTCCTCTAATGAAAGGAAAGCAAATTTCCGCCCAGCAATTATTGGAACGTTTTTTATTCGATCGCAAAAAGCAATACGATTTTGTGGAGAAACTGAGTGGTGGGGAGCGCAAGCGGCTATACCTTTGTACCATATTGATTCAAAATCCGAACTTTCTCATTTTGGATGAACCAACCAACGATTTGGATATAGTTACTTTAAACGTACTGGAAAGTTTTCTACTCGATTTCCCAGGCTGTCTTCTCGTGGTTTCCCATGACCGTTATTTTATGGATAAGATCGTAGATCACCTTTTTGTTTTTAGGGGGAATGCCGAAATCGAGGACTTTCCTGGCAACTATTCTGATTTCAGATCTTATGAAGACAGTAATGTTCAGGAAAACAAGGCTGCCAAAGAAAAAGCTGTCGAAGAAAAAAATTCCAAAAATACCTGGAAAGCCGAAGAAACAGAAAAAAAACCTTCCTTTTTGGAACAGAAGGAATACAAACAATTGGAAAAGGAAATACAAAAACTGGAATCCCAAAAAATGGATATCCAGAATAAATTTACGGACAGCACCCTGTCCGGTGATGATATTTCCAAATTATCCATTCAGCTAAAAGAAATTACAGATGCCATAGAAGGAAAAACGGAACGGTGGTTCGAACTTTCAATGTCCATGGGCTAAAAGTTTCAAAAAATTAGCGCGCAGAATGTTTTATCGCCTTTTCTCATTTTTAAAATTTTGGATTTCATCTAGCAACCAACATGGAGTACACTCCCCTTTTGTGTACCAATATGTTACAAAATGCCTTTATGCTGCCCCGAACTTTAAAAGTAGTATGTCCTATAACATTCTGCTTAAAACAATAGCCTATTTCAAAATAGCCCAAGTGCAATTGACACCCAGTAATAAGGAATTGGAAAAAGAAATAACCAAAACCTTAAGAAAAGTATCCATCACCAACCCCTCCAGCGAATTAATATTTATTGGCACCTTGAACCATGAAACCATGGATGAATATATTGTTCAAAATGTCAACATTACCAACGACACCATTGTTTATGTGGATACAATACACAAAACAAAGGATACATATAAATTGTGGGAAAGTATAAAGGAATTGGAACAGGTAAGGGTAAGCATTGACCTATTTTATGGCGGGTTGCTGTTTTTCCGAAGAGAACAGGTTAAGGAGCATTTTAAGATTCGGATTTAAACCCGTATTTTTAATGGTCGTTAAAGGAAATCCAAAAATCTGATCAATGGACTACATCATTTACATAGTGCTTGCCGTTCTTGGAGTAATTTTCTTGGTGACCCAAGGATTTATAAAGCGAAAATCCCGAGATAGGAAATCAAGGAAATTCATGGAAGACTACAAGAGAAAGAATAAAAGGAAACCAAAGGACTAAACGTATTACCGGAAAATTATTGCCATATTCTCCTGAAGTTCAACAGCTATTATTCTTGACCAAACGAACTAAGACCCAAAAGGATCGAAAATTAAAACTCCCTAAAATTAATATACATCAACCCACATGAAAATATATACCAAAACAGGTGATGACGGTACAACAGGTCTGTTTGGGGGTACCAGGGTACCCAAGCATCATATCCGAATAGAAAGTTATGGCACTTTGGACGAGCTCAATTCCTGGATAGGATTGATCAGGGACCAAGATATATCGGATTCCTCCAAGAAGATATTGATAAAAATACAGGAGAAGTTGTTTACGGTAGGAGCTTTATTGGCCATTGACCCCAAGAAGGAAAAACTTAAAAATGGCAAAGACCGATTGAATATTGCAAAAATTGGCGACGAGGATATAAATTTGTTGGAACAGGAAATAGACAAAATGGAATTGAACCTGCCCCCTATGACCCATTTTATATTGCCAGGAGGACATACAACAGTGTCATATTGTCACATTACACGGACCATTTGCCGCAGGGCCGAGCGTTTAGTCTCCCAATTGAACGATTATGAACCAGTGGATCCTACTTTATTGTCCTATTTAAACAGACTTTCCGATTTCCTCTTTGTATTGGCACGAAAATTGTCGCATGATATACAAGCCAATGAAATAAAGTGGATTCCGGAGAAACAGGACTAATAAATCCGTTAATTCTTCGTTATCAAATTATTAAAGCGATAAAATTCAATATTAAATAGATGAATTTTATGCAAAAAAACTTGGCAGTCTCAGTTTAAAAATTACATTTGCAAAATATTAAAAATAAATTATTACGATGTATTGGACATTAGAATTAGCATCCTACTTAAGTGATGCGCCCTGGCCCGCAACAAAAGACGAATTGATAGATTACTCAATTAGAACCGGTGCACCTTTGGAGGTTGTAGAAAATCTACAATCCATGGAGGAAGAAGGAGGGGAGATTTATGAATCAATCGAAGAGATTTGGCCAGACTATCCTACAGAAGAAGACTATCTTTGGAACGAGGACGAGTATTAAAATATTAACGGAATTACAACAAAAAAGTCTCATATGAGGCTTTTTTTTTACGTAATTTTGATGTTGGAATATCTTATATCCAAAAGATAGCATTGCACGTGCCAACTAAAGAAAATTGTGTATACACAAAGGAAAGGGCTTTAACGAAGCCTTTCATTAATAACAGAAAACATTATGAGTTTTTTAAATTCAGTATTAAAGGTATTTGTAGGGGATAAATCAAAGAAAGATGTCAAGGACCTACAACCTTTAGTCGACCAAATAAAATCTTTCGAAGCTGCCTTGGAAAAATTAAGCCACGATGAACTTCGAGATAAAACAACTTTTTTTAAAAATAAGATAAAAGAAGACTGTAAAGCACTTAATGAGGAGATAGATAAATTACTAAATGAGGTAAAGGAATCTTCCGATATAGACAAAAACGAGGATATTTACGCGAACATAGACAAACTAAAGGAGGAAATTTATACCATTTCCGAAAAGGCCTTAACGGAAATGTTGCCCGAAGCCTTCGCCGTAGTAAAGGAAACTGCAAAACGTTTCACCAATAATGAAACCCTAACGGTAAAAGCCACTGAGCACGATAGATTGCTGTCCGGCTCTAAAGATTATGTTACCCTTAATGGCGAACAGGCTATTTGGAAAAACTCCTGGGATGCTGCAGGTAAGCAAGTTACCTGGGACATGGTTCATTACGATGTACAATTAATTGGCGGTATAGCCCTGCACCAAGGTAAGATTGCTGAAATGCATACAGGGGAAGGTAAAACCTTGGTAGCTACCCTCCCTTTGTATTTAAATGCACTAACCGGAAATGGAGCGCATTTGGTAACGGTAAACGACTACCTGGCAAAAAGGGATAGTGCCTGGATGGCTCCTATTTTTGAGTTCCACGGACTTTCGGTAGACTGTATCGACAAACATCAACCTAATTCTGACGGACGTAGGGCGGCCTATAACTCAGATATTACCTACGGCACCAATAATGAATTTGGCTTTGATTATCTCAGGGATAACATGGCACATACGCCCAGCGATCTGGTTCAACGACCACATAATTACGCCATAGTGGATGAGGTAGATTCGGTACTTGTAGATGATGCCCGTACCCCTTTGATTATCTCTGGTCCAGTACCTGAAGGAGATCGTCACGAATTTAATGAACTAAAACCAAAAGTAGGTGATATCGTCAACAAGCAACGCGCCTATTTAACAGGAGTTTTGGCGGAAGCCAAAAAATTAATTACCGAGGGCGACACCAAAGAAGGTGGTTTCCTGTTGCTTAGAGTACATAGAGGTCTTCCGAAGAACAAGGCTTTGATCAAGTTTTTGAGTGAAGAAGGGGTAAAACAACTACTTCAAAAGACCGAGAATTTTTACATGCAGGATAACAACCGTGAAATGCCAAAGGTAGATGAAGAACTTTGGTTTGTTATTGATGAAAAGAACAATCAGATAGAACTTACCGAAAAGGGAGTGGAATATTTATCCGGGGATGGCGACAAGGACTTTTTTGTAATGCCGGATATTGGTAGTGAAATAGCCAAAATTGAAAATCAAGAGCTTGAAATAAACAAGGAAGCAGAATTAAAGGAAGAATTGTTCAAGGATTTTGCCATTAAAAGCGAACGCATCCATACCATGAACCAACTTTTAAAAGCTTACACCCTTTTTGAAAAAGATGTGGAGTATGTGGTTATGGAGAATAAGGTAATGATCGTGGATGAACAAACGGGCCGTATTATGGATGGCCGTCGTTATTCGGACGGATTGCACCAAGCCATAGAGGCCAAGGAAAATGTAAAGATCGAAGCCATGACCCAGACCTTTGCCACGGTAACCCTTCAGAATTACTTTAGGATGTACAGCAAACTGGCAGGGATGACAGGTACAGCAATAACGGAAGCGGGAGAGTTTTGGGAGATATACAAGTTGGATGTTATGGAGATTCCTACCAACAGACCCATTGCACGTGATGACAGACAGGACTTGATCTATAAAACCAAACGTGAAAAGTACAATGCCATAATAGATGAGGTAACCAAAATTTCACAGTCCGGTAGACCGGTACTTATTGGTACTACCTCTGTAGAAATCTCTGAATTACTTTCCCGTATGTTGACCATTAGGAAAGTACCACACAACGTACTTAACGCCAAATTGCACAAAAAGGAAGCAGACATAGTTGCGGAAGCAGGTAATGCAGGCATAGTTACCATAGCCACTAACATGGCCGGTCGTGGTACCGATATAAAACTAAGCCCGGAAGTAAAAAAAGCAGGAGGTTTGGCTATCGTAGGTACCGAACGTCACGATTCCAGAAGGGTAGACAGGCAGCTTAGAGGGCGGTCAGGACGTCAGGGAGATCCGGGAAGCTCGCAATTCTACGTTTCCTTGGAAGATAACCTTATGAGATTATTTGGATCGGACAGGGTAGCCAAAATGATGGATAAAATGGGCTTGGAAGAAGGCGAGGTAATACAGCATTCCATGATGACCAAATCTATTGAGCGGGCGCAGAAAAAAGTAGAGGAAAACAATTTTGGTGTGCGTAAAAGATTGTTGGAATATGATGATGTAATGAACGCCCAAAGGGAAGTAGTCTACAAAAGAAGACGCCATGCCTTACAAGGAGAGCGTTTAAAAGTAGATATTGCCAACATGATCTATGACACCTGTGAGGTAATTGCGGACACCAATAAGGCAGCCAGCGACTATAAAAACTTTGAGTTCGAACTTATAAAATATTTCTCCATAACCTCTCCCATCAGCGAAAACGAATTTGCAAAAATGGGTGTTCAGGAAATGGCGAATGTCATTTATAAGACAGCCTTTACACATTACAAGGACAAAATGGAGCGCAACGCTGCCACGGCGTTCCCAGTAATAAAAAATGTGTATGAGGACAATGCCAATAAGTTTGAAAGGATTGTAGTACCATTTACAGATGGCATTAAATCCTTGAACGTGGTTACCAATCTTCAGGAAGCTTATGAAAGTAACGGCAAACAATTGATAACAGATTTCGAAAAGAATATTTCCCTTGCCATTATCGACGATTCATGGAAAACACATTTGCGAAAAATGGACGAGTTAAAACAATCCGTTCAATTGGCTGTGCATGAACAAAAAGATCCTTTGTTGATTTACAAATTTGAGGCCTTTGAACTCTTCAAAGGAATGATCGAAAAGGTGAACAAGGAAATTGTTTCATTTTTATTCAAAGGGGAGTTACCTAATCAAAGTCCAGAAATTCAAGAGGCCAGAAATATTCGTAGGCCCAAGGAAAACTTGAAGACCTCGAAGGAAGAAATTCCAAACAGTGATGAAATGTCCGCCCAAAGCAGGGCCGTAGGCCAGAACCAAGGTGGACGGCCACAGGTAACGGAAACCATTGTAAGGGAAAAAGCCAAAATAGGTAGAAACGAAAGAGTAACCATTAAGAATGTAATATCTGGCGAAAGCAAGACGGTAAAATATAAGCAAGCAGAGCCATTATTGGAAAAAGGAGAGTGGGTAATAATAGAAGAATAAGAAAACCCCTACTCTTCACAAAAGTTGCTCAATATCCAATAAAAAAGCGACGACCCCATAGGTCGTCGCTTTTTTATTGTCCGAATTTTAATATAATTATGATACAACTAAAGCATTTTCCTACGGGAAAGGAAATATTGGGAATGCAGAACGAATATGAAAAATCTTGGACGAAAGTTCACCAATAAAAAATTCAGGTAACTTTTCGGTGGCAAATAACATAAAAATATTGTTTTAACCTTAAAATTCATCACGCTTTAATTCAAACTATTATCTTTACCTTCAGAATACAACCATTAACCGCTTTTTAATGCAAATACCCATTCAGGATCAGTACCGACTAAAGGACAAAGTCCGTTTAACGTTAAGGGTTAACTATATCTCCTCTGTCCTCTCAATTGTTTTCGGTATTGTCTGCATATATTTTCTTAAAATCACCCAAATTATCCCAGCTACTTTTATTGTTTTCGGTATACTAAATTTAGTTAACACCCTTTTGTTCCACAAACATAATACACTTGGGATTACCTATAATTTTACTTCAATAATGGCCTTGGCGGCCTCAGTTGTAATTACCTTATACAGCGGCGGAATTAACAGTCCCTTTATTTTTGTACTGGCATTGGTGGTCTTTGCCGGATACATCAGCACAAAGGTATATGGAAGGGTTTACCTCAACTTAAACCTGCTCATTATTATTCTTATATATTCCCAGAGCATGGCGGAATTTAATTTTACAGAAAACGTTGTCCCTGTTGAAAGTAAAAACATGTTTGCACTTTTTAGCATTCTGTTCTCCGTTTATCTCTTAGGGGGAGTTATTGGAAAAAATCTCCTTAAAGCACATAACGAACTTCACAAGATCCGAAATGAAAATGAGGCCCGTATCAAGGAAAAGGACACTCTTTTAAAGGAAATACACCACAGGGTAAAAAACAATCTGCAGACGGTATCTAGCTTACTCAGTCTTCAATCCAGAAGTATTGAGGAGCCTAGAATTAAAACCTTGATAAAAAGTAGTCAAAATAGGGTGATTTCAATGGCTATGGTGCATGAAATGTTGTATATGCGACATGATCTGTCCAAAATTGAATATAAGTCCTATGTAGAGGAACTAAGTGATTATTTGTTAAGATCCTTCAAAGGCACTGACAACAATATAACCTTGAACATTATTATCCCAGATGTTAAATTGGGGATCGACACGGCCATACCGTTAGGTCTTTTGATCAATGAAGTAATTACCAATGCCCTAAAATATGGTATAAAGGACAACGACGAGGGTGAAATACATATAGAACTTCTAAAGTCCAATAGTAAGGATTATGTTCTTTACATTGGTGACAATGGCGAAGGCTTTCCTGAGAATATAAGCCATAAGAATACAAAATCCTTGGGACTAAAACTTATCCATAATCTGGCCCGACAATTAAAAGGGACCATAAATAGGGATTTGTCAAAAAAAGGCACAAACTACATTGTGAAATTTTCCGATATACAACATAAATTCAAGACTTAAGCCTTCCACTCCAACCCATCCAAATTCTTAATGGAATCCTTTTTTTGGTTTTCCAAATATTTTAAGATCGATCTTATTTCGACAAAAAAATGGCCATGTCGTTATGCCCAATTACTTTTCCTGTTTCACAGGCACTTTTAAAGGACGGAGAATACCCTTTGTTTTGGGAAACGTAATTATATAACTAAGACAAAGGCAGATAAGAACTAAAATTGCAAATAACATCATAGTGGTCCAATTTGATACTACCTATTTAGCGTAGTAGGTTAATTATTGAGTATTAAGCCAATTTAGCTTTGTTTAATTTGGTTGTAAAAGACAATTCCTTTGTTACCCTAGAATTCTTGAACATATACAATCGGGCAACACTATTTTCATTATTCACGGCAACTACTGTAACGATATTCATGGCAACGGGCTCAACTTTTACCTGGCTATTATCGTTTTGTGCCTGAGCGGCCAAACCCATAAAAAGAATGAAGATTAAAGTTAAAATGGTTTTCATGACTTGCGTTTTGTTATATATATAACTTGGGCAAGTGTGTTTTTCTAGGTTCCAATTCGTTGAAAAACAGGGTTTTTCGTTGAGTTGAAAAATGTCTGTTGAAGTGTTAATAAATGCCGCTAAACGCAGGGAGGGCCAAAATCCATTTAGCGGTAAAACATGAATTTCAGCGTTAGTCAAAGGTTGGTGAGCCAAATAATTAAAATGTTCCTGGGCCAATAGGAAAAACTTAGTAGTTGGAAAAAATATAATCCGTGACCTTCCTTCCACGGGCCAACAATAAGTATTGCGCTACTATTGCCAATTCACCCCACTCAAATTAAATAAATGTTAAAACACCCTATTATTTCTAAACGATTGTTTAGTTTTGTCCCGTAGTTAGAGATTATGGCAAGAAAGAAGGCATATATAGAAGAAGAGGTTATTGAAAAGGCAATGCGCTTATTTTGGCGCAACGGTTACGAATCCACCTCCATGCAAATGCTTGAAAAAGAAATGGGCATTAACAAGTTTTCTATCTATTCTAGTTTTGGAAGTAAGCATGGTGTTTTTTTGGAAAGTCTAAAAAGCTACAAAAAAAAGGTTAATAGCATCTTTGAAAAATTTAAAAACTCAACCAATGGTGTTGAGGGCATTAAAGAATTTTTTTATGACTCCGTAAATCTATGTTATCAGGAAGGAAATCAAAAAGGCTGTTTAATAAGCAATACTTACAATGAGTTTTCAGAAACCGAAGATGATTTGGTAAAAGGGGAAATGACTTCTTTCATGGATAATCTTAAAACGCTATTGATTGCCAAATTGAGAATGGATGGAACCAAAGATGAAAAGACTATAACTAAACAAGCTAATTTTTTATTATTGGCCAAACACGGTTTAGCTGCCGCTTCCAGAGTAAATAGTAGGCAAGAAATTGAAGACTATATTGAAATGACATTTAAAAACCTTTAAACATTTTTTTTAACCGATAACTAAACAATCGTTTAGTTATTTTATATCAAGTACAACAATTAAAATTTGAAATTATGACAACATTAAAAGTGCACAACATTGAAACTGCTCCTGAAGCAAGTAAACCATTATTGGAAAAATCGCAAAAAGCTTATGGCATGATCCCCGGCCTGCATGGTGTCTTAGCTGGAGCTCCAGAAGTCCTGGATGCCTACCAAAAGCTCCATGAACTATTTGTAAACACATCTTTTAACGAAGAGGAATTAACCGTAGTATGGCAATCCATCAACGTTGAACACGCATGCCATTATTGTGTACCTGCACATACAGGAATAGCAAAAATGATGAAGGTAGACAATAGTATTACCGAAGCATTACGTACCGAAACAGCCCTTGAAAATCCAAAATTAGAGGCCTTACGAACCATGACATTGACCATAGTTCGCAATCGAGGAAACGTAACCCAAGAAAATCTGGAAACATTCTTTGCTGTAGGATACGAACAAAGGCACGTTTTGGAAATCATATTAGGTTTATCACAGAAAGTGATCAGTAACTATACAAATCATATTGCAAATACACCAATAGATGCAGCTTTCAAAAGTTTTGCATGGAAGAAGGAAACAGTATAATTATAAAACCACAGGTCAACAGCTTTAAACCTTCCGTCTATTCGGAAGGTTTATTTATAAGACAGGAAATAATATATAAAAAAATTGATTTAATAAATTCAATTAATATTTAAACAGCAAAAGGACATGATTAAATTAACAGTAATGTATCCGAATACGGAAGATTTAAAATTCAATAAAAAATATTACACCACTGAACATAGTCAATTACTTTCAGAGCTTTTGGGCGATGCAGTAAAGTCATCAGATATAAACGTAGGACTTACGGGAGCAACTCCAGACCAGCCCGCACCATATTTAATAATTGCCAACCTTACTTTCGAATCCTTGGCATCGTTTCAACAGTCCTTTGGAGCAAATGCCGAAAAGATCCTGGCCGATCTACCAAATTTCACAAATGTTAATCCAGTAGTTCAAATTAGTGAGGTTTTATAAATCTGAACTATTATTGCATTGGAAAAGGAGATAAAATTTGGTTTTCTCCCAATATAAAATAGATTATACATTAAAGAATAGAATTATGGCCGAAAAAATTAAACTGGATATTGTTTCCGATGTGGTCTGCCCATGGTGTACCATAGGCTATAAACGTCTGGAAAAGGCAATTGCTGAATTAGGAATAGAAGATAAAATAGAGCTGGAATGGCAGCCTTTTGAACTAAATCCAAATATGCCAAAAGAGGGTCAGAACGTTCAAGAGCATCTTACCGAAAAATATGGTTCTAGTTTGGAAGACCAAAAACGCTCACAGGAATATATGGCCGAGGCAGGGGCAGAACTGGGATTTACCTTCGATTATTTTGATAAGATGAAGATTGTAAACACCAGGGACGCACATATTTTATTGGATTACGCAAAGGAAAATGGCAAACAGACCGAACTAAAAATGCGACTTATGGCTGCTTTTTTTAGCGAACGAAAAGATGTTTCCAAAAGGGAAGTACTTCTTCAGGAACTAGAGGTAGTGGGCCTAAATGCAGACGTGGCCATAGCCAGATTGGATAGTGACGATGCCCGTTATCAAGTACAGTCAAAAGAAACCTACTGGCAAAGTCTTGGGGTTTCCTCGGTCCCTACTATGGTATTCAATATGAAAAGTGCACTTACCGGAGCTCAACCCGTTGATGTCTACAAACAAGTTTTGACAGAGTTGCTTGAAGAAAAGTAAATAATTAGCTATTGGGTATTAACCACAAAAAAACCATATGAAAAGAGTAGTGATTACAGGATTGGGAGCCTTGACTCCAATTGGAAATTCGGTTGATGAATTTTGGGAAAGTGCTATAAAAGGCAAAAATGGATTCTCAAAAATCACCAAGTTCGACCCTTCTTTGTTTAAAACAACCTTCGCTGGTGAATTAAAGGATTTCTCACCCGAAAAATATCTTGATCGCAACGAAATAAAAAGGAGTGATCCCTTTACCCAGTATGCTCTCTGTTCCGTAACAGAGGCATTTGGTGATAGCGGATTAAACTTGGACACAATTTCTCCTTTTGATATTGGGGTAATTTGGGGAACTGGTCAGGGCGGTATGAAAACCTTTGAGGATGAAGTAAAGAATTATTCCCAGGGCGGGATGAATCCCCGCTTCAATCCCTTTTTTATACCTAAACTTCTGGCGAATATGGCATCGGGAATGATTGCCATGAAATTCGGATTAATGGGAATTAATTACACAGCGGTTTCGGCCTGTGCATCCTCAAGCTCTGCCATTATGGATGCCTTTAACTATATTCGATTAAACAAGGCCAAAGTAATGGTAACCGGGGGGTCGGAAGCTCCAATAACCGAGGCCTCTATTGGTGGTTTCAGCGCAATGAAAGCTTTATCTACCAGAAATGATGATCCACAAGGGGCGTCAAGGCCCTTCGACGAAAATCGGGACGGATTTGTTATGGGCGAAGGAGCCGGTGCCTTAATTCTTGAAGAATATGAACATGCCAAAAAACGGGGCGCAAAAATCTATGCCGAAATAGTAGGAGCTGCCATGACCGATGATGCCTATCACATTTCAGCTACACATCCAGAGGGTATCGGCGCTATAAAAGCAATGCAATTGGCCATGGAGGAAGCAAAACTGAATCCGGGAGAGATCAATTATTTAAACACCCACAGTACCTCTACCCCCGTTGGTGACTTAAGTGAGATAAAGGCTGTAGCAAAAACCTTCAACAACGAGTTTAGCAATCTAAAAATAAGCGCTACAAAATCCATGACCGGGCATCTATTGGGAGCAGCAGGTGCAGTAGAAGCGATTTTATCCATAAAGGCCATTCAAAACAATAAAATACCTCCAACCATTAACACTACAAAGATAGATTCCAATATTCCCGCATCCATGCCTATAGTACTTAAGGAGGCCATAGACCATAATGTAAATGTAGCCATGAGCAATACCTTTGGATTTGGGGGGCACAACGCTACGACAATTTTTAAAAAAATATAAAATCTGGTGTTGCACAATAATCCTGAGGCAACCAAAGACCCATTAATGCTAAGAAATACAAACCCATATGAAACCACCAAAGGTTTTATTTTTTGACGTAAATGAATCCCTATTGGACTTAGGGAATATGAAAAATAGCATAGGGAAGGCCTTAGGTGGCCGGGAAGATCTCTTGCCGCTTTGGTTCACTACCATGTTGCAATACTCCCTAGTATCGACAGCTAGTAGGCAATATGCAGATTTTGGCACCATAGGAGCCGCCACCTTGAGAATGGTCGCCGCTAATAATGGTATTCCATTATCGGAGCAGGATGCCAAGGAGGCACTAGCCCCATTGCACTCCTTACCCACTCACCCAGAGGTAAAGGCTGCCTTGGAGAATATTAGAAATGCCGGTTATAAAATGGTATCCTTGACCAATTCCTCAAAAAAAGGAGTCGAGATGCAATTTAAGAATGCCGCTCTTACCGACTATTTCGATGAACGATTAAGTATAGAGGATCTTGGCAAGTACAAGCCCGATAGCGATGTCTATAATTGGGCAGCCAGGAAAATGGGAGTACAACCACATGAATGTATAATGATTGCTGCCCATGGGTGGGATATTGCCGGTGCAATGTGGGCCGGATGGAGAGGTGCTTTCATTGCCCGTCCCGGACAACAGCTGTATCCCTTGGCCCCACGGCCCGAGATAATTGAACCAGATCTACTCAAAATTTCCGAAAAACTCATCGCACTAAAAACCAATATATAGGACAAGCCCTCATCATCGTCACTATGCTGGTGGCACTTTATGTACATTTCAGCCCCAACGGACCTGCAGCGGTATTGCCTTTTGGGAGCAAACCTCATAACTTAAAAATATTCTACCCAATACTGCCTTTTATTAATATACACCTATTTAGAAAATCGCTCTTAAACAGGAACTTCTTAGATCAAACGGGCTCGATATTCCCAATATTGGTTTCAGCCTTTTTTATTAACTTGTAACCTCAGCCTACAATTTAGTTATAACTTAGCGATAACAGTAATCAGTTTAGAGTCAATGGTCTACCGATAAACTTATCTTAAGAAAACAATCTATATGAAAACTATGACATGTAAACAATTGGGAGGTGCCTGTGACATGCAATTTCACGCCAATACTTTTGAAGAAATGGCAGAACTTAGCAAAAAGCATGGTATGCAAATGTTTAAGGCGGGTGACAAAGAGCACCTGGAGGCCATGAATAAAATGCAGGAACTCATGAAATCACAAGATGCCATGGCCAAATGGTTCGAAAGCAAAAAAAAGGAATTTGAAAAGCTGCCAGAAAATAATTTATAAATCTTGAAGGATAGAATGCAGCCTAAGCGCGGCGAAATTATTTATCCAGTTTCACCTGCTTGTTCAAAGCTCTTGTATTATCCGTTGGTTTAGGAAAAACAACCATGTAGTTAAGACAGATGCAAATGGGGACTAAAAGTGCAATTAATATCACAGTGTTTTATTTTTATAAGTATTAAGCCAATTTAGATTTGTTCAATTTGGTAGAGAAAGACAAAGCTTTAGTTACCTTAGAGTTTTTGAACATATACAAACGGGCAACAGAATTTTCATTTTTAACAGCAACTTCTTGTTTTGCCGTAGCAGTTACAATACTCATGGTAACGGTTTCAACCTTAACTTCGGCAGCATCGTTTTGAGCTTGTGCAGCTACTCCGATAAAAAGAACAAAGATTAAAGTTAAAATGGTTTTCATGACTTGCGTTTTGTTATATATATAACTGAGGCAAGTGTACTTTTCCAGGTTCTGATTCGATGAAAAACACTGTTTCTCGTTAAGAGGTCAAAATCCAGATTAAGTGCAAAAAAATCACGATTAACGCCATGGACTCCAAAATCACTTTAACGATGAAATTTTGTATTTCATCGATGACCGTAAGTGTTTACTTACAATTTTAGCTTCTCCAAATTGTAATTTTAGACACTTAAGGTAAAAAATTTGATAAAATAAAGCCGTCCCGGGATAAAGATTATTCCCGATATTTATGTCTAAACACAGTAATTCAAAATGAAATACCTCATTGGACCGCTATAAGGAAACATTCGAGACCTGGAACAAAATAGCTTCCCTGTACCAAGACAAGTTTATGGACCTGGACTTGTACAATAAAACCTATGATCTTATTTGCAATTCGATATCAACAAAAAATGCCCGAATTTTGGAAATAGGCTGTGGTCCCGGAAACATTACAAGATATCTTTTATCCAAAAGACCCGACTTCGATATACTGGGGATAGATGTTGCGACAAATATGATAAAACTTGCCGAAAAGAACAATCCAACCGCTACATTCAAGGTTTTGGACGGCCGTCGGATCGGTGACCTAAACATCCAATATGATGGAATAGTTTGTGGTTTTTGCCTACCCTTTCTTTCACCAGAAGATTGTGTTCAATTAATTGCCGATTCCAACAGACTGTTATTAAACAAAGGGCTGCTCTATTTAAGTTTTGTGGAGGGTGATCCCAATAAATCGGACTTCAAAGTGGGTAGCAATGGAGACAGGGTCTATTTCCATTTCCATAAATTGGATACACTAAAAACACTTCTGGCTTCAAATTCATTTGAAGAACCTGAGGTCTACCATATAGATTATGAGAGAAAAGAAACCTCATTGGAAAAACATACGGTCCTGATAAGCAGAAAAAATCTACTCCAAAAGGACTAATTGGAAAAAAAACAAAAAATATTGGTCATAATAAATATTAATCGTAATATTGCGATATACAAATGAAACAAAAATGGGTTTAGCCAAAACAGAAATTTTTTCGGACCAACAAAATGAAATTGCCAGTTTTGCAAAGGTGTTTGGACATCCGGCCCGGGTGGCCATCCTGCAGCATCTTTTTAAACTGAATACCTGTGTTTGTGGTGATCTGGTAAGTGAAATTGGATTGGCACAGCCGACCATATCACAGCACCTAAAAGAATTGAAACTCCTAGGACTCATTAAAGGTAGCGTGGAAGGCACCAGTGTATGTTATTGTATAAATACTGAAAAATGGTTGGAAATGAAGGAAATCTTAAACCAATTTCTTAATCAGGACATCTCCAAACAAGGGGATTGCTGCTAAAAAATTTAAATTCTATAATCGCAATAAACAAATAACAAAATGAAACTATCAGAAGTAAAAACAATTTTAGGAAAATTGGATACTATTGCATTCCAATTGCCGAACGGTAAACTAGTACCCAATCATTTTCACGTTACTGAAGTCGGTAAAATCACCAAGAACTTTATAGACTGTGGCGGAACAGTTCGTAAAGAGGAAGTTGTAAATTTTCAACTATGGGATTCCATTGACTATGACCATCGACTCCATCCTGAAAAATTGGTCCACATCATTGAACTATCCGAAAAAGTATTGGAAATTGGGGATTTGGAAATTGAAGTAGAATACCAAGGAGAGACCATTCAAAAATTTGGATTGGACTATGACGGTACCAACTTTCTTTTGGCCACCAAGCAAACAGATTGTTTGGCGAAGGATAACTGTGGGATTCCGTCTGAAAAACCGAGAATAAAATTATCCCAATTACAAGAGACTTCCGCAAATTGTTGCACTCCCAATTCCGGCTGCTGCTAAACCATTTAACCACACTATAAACATTATTCAATGATGCCCGTAAAAACGAAGGTCTTTGACCAAATAGATCGGACTATCTCTACACTTAGTATTGATAATATTACTGAGGAGCGTAAAGAAATTTTACAGCCCCTTGCAGAGTATATACAGTCCAAAACAGATACCCAAGAACCCATTAGAATTAATTTTATTTGCACCCACAATTCTAGAAGGAGTCACTTATCCCAAATCTGGGCACAAACAATGGCGTACTATTTTAACGTAAAGAATGTACAGTGCTATTCGGGTGGAACAGAATCTACCGCCTTATTTCCAATGGTGGCAGAAACCCTAAAAAATACTGGATTCCAAATAGAAACTATTTCGGATGGGAAAAATCCAATTTATAGCATCAAATATGCCGAAAACGAACCAGCAGTAATAGGTTTTTCAAAGAAATTGGATGATGACTTTAATCCCAAATCGGAATTCGCCGCAGTCATGACCTGTTCACAGGCAGATGGGGGTTGTCCGTTCATCGCTGGCGCCGAAAAGCGCATCCCTATAACCTTTGAGGATCCAAAAGCGTTTGACAATACCCCGCAGCAGGCTGAAAAGTATCAGGAAAGAAGCTTTCAAATTGCAACCGAATTAATGTTCATATTTGCCCAAATAAAATCATAACTAATGGCCTCGAATAAAAAATTAAGCTTTCTGGACAGCTATCTTACCTTATGGATTTTTTTGGCAATGGCATTGGGCGTAGGCATAGGCTATTTTGCACCCACTTTTCCCAAAATCATAGATAGTTTTAGTAGTGGAGCTACGAATATCCCCATTGCCATAGGACTTATCCTAATGATGTATCCGCCATTGGCGAAGGTAGACTACTCCCTTTTGCCCAAGGTTTTTAAAAACACCAAGATTTTATCCATTTCCTTGATCCTGAATTGGATCATTGGACCCATTTTGATGTTTGCACTGGCCATTACTTTTCTTAGGGATTACCCAGAATATATGGTGGGATTGATCCTGATTGGATTGGCACGTTGCATTGCCATGGTACTTGTTTGGAACGATCTGGCCGAAGGAAGTAGCGAATACGGTGCTGGATTGGTGGCCCTTAATAGTATATTTCAGGTATTTGCCTACAGTTTTTATGCCTGGATCTTTATAACCGTACTCCCTCCCTACTTCGGATTTGAAGGGGCAATTGTAGATATTTCGATTGCTACCGTAGCCGAAAGCGTAGCAATTTATTTAGGAATTCCGTTTGCATTGGGTTTTTTGAGCAGATTGATCCTGGTCAAAATGAAAGGCGAGGAATGGTACTCCAACAGATTTATTCCAGCTATATCCCCCATGACCTTGATCGCCCTATTGTTTACCATAGTGGTCATGTTTTCCTTAAAAGGCGAAATGATTGTTGAGATACCCATGGATGTTCTTATCATAGCGGTACCTTTACTCATCTATTTTACGCTAATGTTTATCATTGGATTTTTCTTCACCAAAGCCATGGGTGCAGATTACGATAAAACGGCTTCGGTAGCCTTCACGGCGGCAGGGAACAATTTTGAATTGGCTATAGCCGTAGCCATAGCCGTATTTGGATTAAATTCAGGACAGGCATTCGCTGGGGTCATTGGCCCCCTGGTGGAGGTCCCCGCATTAATTTTATTGGTCCGTGTGGCCTTTGGGTTGCGAAAAAGGTATTACCCCAAAGTTACAACCTAGGACATAGAAAATTTAGGGCTATTAAGAAGTTTGTATGCCGTAAAAAAAAATAGATCTTAAGCCAATTTAGCTTTGTTCAATTTAGTAGAGAAAGACAATTCTTTGGTTACCTTGGAATTTTTGAACATATACAAACGGGCAACAGCGTTTACATTTTTTACGGCTACTTCTTGTTTGACAGTAGCAGCAGCGATACTCATGGTAACAGTTTCAACTTTAACTTCAGCAGTACCGTTCTGAGCTTGTGCAGCCAATCCGATAAAAAGAACAAAGATTAAAGTTAAAATGGTTTTCATGACTTGCGTTTTGTTATATATATAACTTGGGCAAGTGTATTTTTCTAGGTTCTGATTCGACGAAAAACACTGTTTCTCGTTAAGAGGACAAAATCCGGATTAAGTGCAAAAAAATCCCGATGAACGTAACGGACCCTAAAATCACTTTAGCGATAAAATTTTGCATTTCATCGATGAGTGTAAGTATTTACTTACAATTTAAGTCCCTTCGATTTTAAGATTACGTGATCAAAAAGCCAGAAACCGTGGAATTACTTCGATTTAGTAATGAATGAATTCCAAAAATATTCCTTGCTTCTTACTTTTGTATTATGAAAAAAGCCTTGGACCGTTTTTCCCAACAATCAAAAAACTATAAAGATTATCGACCTACTTACCCAGAGGGGATGTTTAAGTATATATACTCCTTCTGCAATACCCGGAATACATGTTGGGACTGTGGTACCGGTAACGGTCAAGTGGCCGCTGTGCTATCCAATTCCTTCAAACAGGTTTTTGCCACCGATATAAGCCAGCAACAAATTAATAATGCCATTCTTAAACCAAACATTCATTATAGTGTTCAAAGAGCCGAAAAGACGATATTTCCAGATCACTATTTTGACTTGATCACAGTAGCCCAAGCTGTACATTGGTTTGACCTCCCCAGCTTTAATAAAGAAGTAAATAGAGTTTTAAAGCCTAATGGTATTATTGCTATTTGGGGCTATGGACTTCTAAAAATCAATCCAGAAATAGATGCCATTATAAATCACTTTTATCAACATATAATAGGGGCATATTGGGATAAGGAAAGGGATTACATAGATCAAAGCTACAGTTCCATTCCATTTAATTTTAATGAAGTGGTCATAGAAAAGACCTTTAAAATTGAAACCCAATGGACAATTGATCAGTTACAGGGGTATTTTAATTCCTGGTCCAGTGTACAAAATTATAAAGACAAGAATAAGGGCGACAGTCCCGTAGAACAACTAATAATGGATATAGCCCCCAAATGGAATACAGGACATCAACAAATAACTTTCCCCATCTTTATACGGATTGGCACTCCAATGAGTAATCAAATTTGAATATTGATTTTATATAATTGCCTTTTTAAGTAATCAATCCAACAATATTTAGTTTATTCAACCATAGTTACAAAGCAGAAGCCATAACCATCCTTCTTCTCATCAACATAAAAATGCCAAGTGAAATACATCCACAAACCGAGAACCCAACAAAAAGTGGAAGTGTTGTTCCATGAATGAAGCTCCCCACATATGTTGCTATGGGTATGGCGATCATTGTAGATACAAAACCTGTAATGGCAGCCCCTATGCCCGCTATGTGGCCAATAGGCTCCATCGCGATGGCTCTTAGGTTTCCAAATAAGAAGCCTATTGTAAAAAATTGCATGGCCAGAAAAGTAATCAACACTGCCAAACTCGGATTTTGGGCGTTCCAGAACAGGGCTATGTAAACAATTGAATTGGTACAAAACAATGTTAGAGCAATCCAAGCCAACCTTCTCATTCCCAATTTTACCACCAAGGTACCATTTAGCAAGGTGGACAATCCAACAGAAATAGCCAGTCCGGCAAAAACATAGGGGAAATTGTCGGCCAAGCCATACTGAACTTCAAATATTTCTTGGGCAGCGCTCAAATACACCATAAAGGCTCCAGTAATCAATCCAGACACTATGGTAAAAGCCATGGTCTCACGATGTCGGGTCAATTCCCTAAATCCATTTACGAACACCTGACTGGAAAATTTAATCTTATATTCCGGTTTTAAGGTTTCTGGTTGCCTTCTCCAAAACCAGACTCCTACCATTAAAGTAGCAACCAATTGCATGTAAAAAATGGCCTCCCAGCCGTAATGATCCAAGAAAAACTTTCCCAAAGCGGGGGCCACTATGGGCACCAAAATAAAAAATGCCGTAACGAAAGACATGATCTTTGCCATATAGTCCCCCTTATAGGAATCCCTTATCATGGATATACTGATTGTTCTAGGAGCAGAAAGCCCTATACCCTGAAGTATTCTCCCAAATATCATCCATTCCAAAGTAGGAGCAAGAACGCATATAAAGCTGGCCACACTAAATACCACAAAGCCAATATAGACTATAGGTTTCCTTCCAAAACTATCGGATAAAGGTCCAAAAACCAATTGACCCAAGCCCAATCCCAAAAAAATCATTGTTATAAACTTTTGATTTTCAGTAGGGTCCAAGCTGTGGATGTCTGCCCCAATTGTGGACATTGCCGGTAACAGGGCATCAATGGCCAAGGCTACAATCGACATTAACGACGCCATTATGGCGACAAATTCGAATTGTGGTCTTTGCTGATTTTTTTGCATTCGGCAAAATTAAACATATGGAATAAGATTAGCCCACTTATTACAGGAAATAACAAAACCATAACATATTATAAAATTCCGCAAAGTATTGATCCTTTGTTAATTATAAAAATAATGAACCCTGTATCATGAACCTGATTCTTTAATATATTAACTATTTAGGTAAAATTATTTCCAGGGTAGCTTCCCTAAAATATAATTCTTATACTTTTGAAGGTATAAACACTAATTATTTATTTATGAAAATCTATTTAGTCATTGCTCTAGTATTTTTGTCGACTTTATTTAGTTATGGCCAAAAGTTGAAAGTTAAACAGGGAGATTTTAATTTCATCAAGGGTCAGAAGGAAATAAACGTAGAATTTGTCTATGACAATATGAAACTTTTGAAAAAAAATCTCTCAAATGATGAATACGTAAAAGAGCATTCTTCGGAATTGGAAGAAAAAACACGGGGAAAAGGTACATCTTGGGAAAAAAGTTGGTACGCAAGTAGGGAGCTGATCTATGCCCCTAAATTTTTGGAATTAATGAATAGATATCTTTATGAGGACCACAATGTTTTCTTTAATGAGAATTTAGCGGACGCCCAATACACCCTTATTGTGGAAACGATATGGGTTTATCCAGGTTGGGATGCCGGTATAATGAAGCAACCTGCGAAGGTTAGCACCTTATTAAAGTTCGTTGAAACCAATAACAGAGATAATATACTATTGGAAGTTTCTAGTGAAAATGCCCCAGGAGACCAATGGGGAAGCTCATTTAGCAACGAAGACCGATTGGGCGAAGGATATGCCAAAACTGGAAAATCATTTGCCAAGTTAATTTTGAAAAAAGGATTCTAGGCCAACCCTAAAGGTGCCCTACAAAAAAGTGAATGACAGTGTCATTCACTTTTTTGCTTTTCAAGCTCAATAATATGTGCTACCGTTCTTATAAGTCTATTGTGCTTTGTTACAAAGGGATTGGTCTTATCCCAAACATAACCCGCCAAAACAGAACATATTTGTCTTTTTACCTCAGGATTTTCAGGTTGGTGGAAAAATAAGGTCTGCAGATTTCCACTATACCATTCCTTGACATAGGAAGAAAATACCCTTACCCCTTCTTTTATATATTCCGAATATTCCTTCTCCCAATTTACCGGTTGTTTATTAAGCTCCTTTGTTATCAGTTTTGCCCCCAACAAGGCCGATTCCGTAGCAAAAGTGACTCCTGACGAAAAAACAGGATCCAAAAATTCGGCACTATTTCCCGTTAAGACAAACCCTTTTCCATAAAGTTGTTTTACCGATTTGGAATAATTCTTTATCAAAACAGGCTCGAACAAAAATTCGACCCCTTTAAAACGTTCATAATAATAACTGGACAACTGCAATAATTGAGTCAATTTTTCTGTATTATTTCCTTCAAAGGATTCTAAAAATTCTGTAGGGCCTACATAACCAATACTTGTTCTTCCATTTGAAAATGGAATAACCCATAACCAAACTTCGGTCTCAACAACATCAAACGTAATCAAGGTACCTTCCCTACCCTCCGGGCGATTTACATCCACCACATGTGTAAAAACAGAAGAATGACTGGGCAGGGCAGAGGGTTTATCCAGGTCCAACAATCTAGGCAATACCCTGCCATATCCACTGGAGTCTATAATGTATTTGGCTTCAACTTGGTATGGTATCCCATTTTCATCCTTTATGGTAGTCGTGGAAATACCCTTTTCGTTAATGGTCACATCTACAACCTCTTGTCCAAAGGAGACCTCCACCCCTTTTTTAATGAGTTCGTCCACCAAGACCTTGTCAAAATCTGCTCGCGGCACCTGCCAAGTCCAATCCCAACCTTTGGTATGCTTCTTACTAAAGTCAAATTCACAGATTTTATCCCCTTTTATAAAACGGGCTCCAAACTTTTTTTCAAAACCAAAGGCATTCAAGCCTTCCAATAGACCCACTTCTTCAAAATGATCCATACATCTTGGCAAGAGACTTTCTCCTATTACAAATCTCGGGAAAACACTTTTTTCCACCACATGGACCTTAATTCCTTGACTGTGTAAATAAGCTGCTGATACACAACCGGACGGCCCTGCACCAATAACCAAGACTTCTACAAAACGGTGATTCATTATTTTTAAAATATTGATTGGTTAAATATCATACATTTGCATTCCAAAATAACTATTTTTATTAATTGTTATTCAATTTACTTTTTAAATATTGAATTTATATACATGTTGGATCTTAAAGGAAAGTTGGGAATAGAAGATTTCTATCAAATAATTTTTAAGGAAGAATCTATTCTAATTGATAAAGACGTTTTAGCAACCGTTGAAAACAGTTTTAATTTTTTAAGCCAATTCTCCCAAAACAAAATTATTTACGGTGTAAATACAGGTTTTGGACCAATGGCGCAGTACAAGATAAAAGATTCCGACCGGATTCAATTACAGTACAATCTAATAAGAAGTCACGCTTCCGGGTCAGGTAATTTAATCCCGACAAAATACGTTAAGGCTGCCATGTTGGCGAGATTAAACACCTTAAGCCTTGGACATTCAGGAGTACATATTTCGGTAATCGAATTAATGACCTCTCTCATCAATAAGAATATTACCCCTGTAATTTTTGAGCACGGCGGTGTTGGAGCCAGTGGGGATTTAGTCCAATTGGCTCATATTGCCCTAGTCCTTATTGGGGAGGGTGAAGTTTTTTACGAAGGGGAGAGAAGACCAACCGAAGAAGTTTTTAAAATAGAAAACCTAAAGCCGATTACCGTTACCTTAAGAGAGGGCTTGGCACTCATTAATGGTACATCAGTAATGACCGGAATTGGCTTGATCAACACAATAAATACCAGGAAATTATTGGATTGGATGATATGCTGTTCTTCTGCTATCAACGAAATTGTTGAGGCCTATGACGATCATTTATCTTTGGAGCTTAATCAATCCAAAAAACATAGAGGTCAACAGCAGATTGCCAAATCCATGAGAAATCATTTAAAGGATAGTACTCTTACCCGAAAAAGGGAGCACCATTTGTATAATGGCAACAATGAAGTGTCAATTTTTGAAGAGAAGGTGCAAGAATACTATTCCTTGAGATGCGTACCACAAATTTTAGGTCCAGTCCTTGACACTTTGAACAACGTGGAAAAAATTCTTATCGAAGAAGTTAATTCCGCAAACGACAATCCCATTGTTGATGTTGAAAAAGAACATGTTTATCACGGTGGAAATTTTCATGGGGATTACGTTTCCCTTGAAATGGACAAGCTAAAATTAATTGTGACCAAAATGAGCATGCTCGCTGAAAGACAATTAAATTACCTATTAAATCCTAATCTAAATAATATACTTCCCCCTTTTGTTAACCTCGGTAAACTTGGTTTAAATTTTGGAATGCAGGGTGTACAGTTTACAGCTACCTCTACCACTGCCGAAAACCAAATGTTGTCCAACCCCATGTACGTACATAGTATCCCGAACAACAATGACAATCAGGATATTGTAAGTATGGGTACCAATGCTGCCAACATTACCAAAAAAGTCATAGAAAATACTTTTGAAGTCATTGCCATAGAGACCATAACCATTGTACAGGCAATAGAGTATCTTAAAGTACAGGACAAAGTATCATCAAGAACAAGAAAAATGTATGATGATATAAGAAATTTAGTTCCCATCATCTCCGACAAGGACGTTCCCATGTACCCTTATGTAAATAGTGTTAAAAGCTTTATTCAGAATGTTGAAGTAGAAGCTTACGCTTGTAAGCAACTCAATTAATATTTTGAGGTAGAGAAGTAATATATGTAAAATAATACCTAATTTAATAGTGGTATAGGATTATATACATACACCAAATCCTAGCTTCTCAATTATTGATTTTGATCGTATAATTTTAAAAAAATCTCAGATGAAAACAAAAATTACTTTTTCAGTTGCACTTTTTTTAATGTTCGGCAATTTTTATGCTCAGGAATACGCCCTAGTAAGGGAAAATGGTCTGTTTGGCTATATTAACACCTCCGGTGAATATGCGATTAAGCCACAATTCAAGAAAGCGGACAACTTCACTAACGAGCGCGCGGCAGCATCAATGGGCGACAAATGGGGATACATAAACACAGCTGGAGAATGGGCAATTCAACCCGAATTTGACCATGTAAAGGAATTTAATTCCGGGCTGGCTTTGGTAAACAATGGCGATCAATGGAACTATATCAATGTTTCGGGAGAGGTATTGGAAACGCCTGTTTCGGAAAAATATTACGATTTTGACAATGGGGTAGCCTTTTTTAAAAGAGGCGATAAAATAGGGCTTTTGGGCACCGACGGAAAATTGATCGCGGAACCTGATTTTGATGAAATAAAACCCTTTTTTGATGGATATGCCAAGGCCAGAAAAGGTGAACTTTGGGGAATGATCAACCAAAAGGGCGAAATTTACATCCCAATTGAGAACCAAGAAATTGGTGATTATAACAGTAAAGGAGTCTGGGTAAAAAAGCAGGAATCTTTTGGTATTGTTTCCAATGGCAACTTTAAACCGGTCAAAAATGCCGATAAGATTTGGGAATTCACGGACAAATCCAATTTAACATACGCCAGGAGCAATAAACTAATGGGATTTATCAACAATCAGGGAGAGTGGGTCATTGTTCCCACTTATGAAAAGGCAAGGGATTTTAGCCAAGGATTGGCACCTGTATTTATGGATAAAAAATGGGGGTACATCAACGAAAAAGGAGAAAATGTGATAGATTTCAGTTTTAAGGATGCCGAAGTTTTCTCCGCTAATGGTCTAGCGCCTGCCAAGGATAAGAAGTGGGGCTTTATAGATAAGAGTGGAAAATGGGTAATACAGCCCGAATACGATATCACGGCCGGATTATCATTTTCTATATTTAAAAAGAATTTGGAAAAAGGGTTCATCAACGGACTCGCCCGGGTAAAGTACAACAAGGAATGGGGATTTTTGAATGCTGATGGAGAAGTTTTGGGCAATAAATGGTACGAGAATGCGGAGATATTCGATGACGTAAAGAATTAAATCATACTAATTAGATAAATGAGCGAAAAAAAGAAGTTTGCACTGGTAACCGGAGGATCAAGAGGAATTGGAAGAGCCATATGCCTGCAGCTCGCAAGAGATACCGAGTATAAGATTCTTATCAATTATCAATCCAATGAATCCGCAGCACAGGAAACCTTAAATGAAATAGAAAAAATTGGTGGGAGCGCGGAACTAATTCAATTTAATGTTGGCGAAGCGCAAGAAGTACAGCATAAATTGGATAATTGGCATGAGGACAACAAGGAAGCTATCATAGAAGTATTGATAAACAATGCCGGAATTACCAAAGACGGTATGTTCATGTGGATGAAACCTGAAGATTGGAACAGTGTAATTAACACAAGTCTAAATGGTTTTTTTAATGTTACCAATCATCTAATCCAAAAACTATTGGTGCATAAATACGGGAGAATCATTAATATGGTTTCCGTATCAGGCCTAAAAGGGACACCAGGGCAAACCAATTATTCCGCTGCAAAAGGTGGAATAATAGCGGCCACAAAGGCCTTGGCCCAGGAAATAGCCAAAAGGAACATCACAGTCAACGCCGTGGCACCAGGTTTTATAAGAACGGATATGACGGGTGAATTAAATGAAAAGGAACTTAAGAAAATGATTCCTCTGAACCGCTTCGGGGAGGCAGAGGAAGTGGCCCATTTAGTTTCCTTTTTGGCATCCAAAAAGGCATCGTATATTACGGGCGAGGTAATAAATATTAACGGAGGAATTTATTCTTAAAACAGCAGAAGGAAAGATGAGCAGGGTGGTTATTACAGGTATGGGAATATATTCTTGTTTGGGCAAAAACTTGGACGAAGTCAAAAAATCTCTTTACAACGGAACTTCAGGAATTGTTTTCGATGAAAAGAGGAAGGAATTTGGATATCGTTCCTGTTTAACGGGAATGGTGGAAGAACCAGACCTTAAGGAGTTATTATCTAGAAGACAAAGGTTAAGTTTGGGAGAAGAAGGAGCCTATGCATATGTTGCTACATTGGAGGCTCTAAAAAATGCAGGATTAACTCAGGAATATATAGACCAAAATGAAGTAGGTGTACTATACGGAAACGATAGTACGGCCAAATCCGTGATAGAGTCCATAGATAAATTAAGAGAAAAAAAAGATACAACTTTGGTTGGTTCCGGCGCTATTTTTAAGGCCATGAACTCGTCAGTAACCATGAACCTTTCCACCATCTTCAAATTAAGAGGTATCAATTTTACCGTTAGCGCAGCTTGTGCAAGCGGATCGCACGCAATAGGTATAGCCTACCAATTGATTAAAAGTGGACTTCAAGATTGTATTATATGTGGCGGTACCCAAGAAATCAATGAATTGGCAATGGGTAGTTTTGATGGCCTAGGCGTATTTTCTGTTAACGATATTAAACCAGAGACCGCTTCACGCCCATTTGACAAAAGTAGGGACGGCCTTGTCCCAAGTGGTGGTGCGGCATCACTTATTGTTGAAAGCTATGAATCCGCCATAAAAAGAAATGCTCCCATTTTAGGTGAAATTATAGGGTACGGGTTTTCGTCAAATGGAGACCATATCTCTACCCCCAATGTAGATGGCCCAACAATAGCCATGAAAAAAGCCATAGACCAAGCGCATATTAAACCCAGTGAAATAGATTATGTAAATGCCCATGCAACCTCCACGCCAGTGGGGGATTCCAATGAAGCTAAGGCCATATTTGCCGTTTTTGGAAAAGATGGTCCCTGTGTTAGTTCTACAAAATCCATGACAGGACACGAATGTTGGATGGCAGGTGCCAGCGAGATCGTCTACTCCATGCTAATGATGGAGCATTCGTTTGTGGCTCCCAATATAAATCTTGTAAACCCTGACGAGGATGCCGCCAAATTAAATCTGGTAAGAAAAACACTGGATAAAAAAATTGATGTATTTTTGTCGAATTCTTTTGGATTTGGAGGTACAAATTCAGCATTGCTAATAAAAAAAGTGAAAGATTAAAATGAATAAAGAAGTAATTATTGATAAAATAAACAACTTTCTTATAGATGAATTTGAAGTTGATGCAGATGATATTTCCCCAATGGCCAATTTAAAGAAAACACTTGAATTGGACAGCTTGGATTTTGTTGATTTAGTAGTGGCCATCGAATCTAACTTTAGTGTAAAATTGATGGGAGAAGATTTCATAAATGTAATAACATTACAAGATTTTTACGACCTTATTGAGCAAAAATTAAACTAAAATTTTTTAGTCGCAAAACTGGCATATTCCTTTAAAACCTTGCGTATTGGATAAGCAAATATCAAATCAATGGAAAGGAAAGTCCAGAGGTTCTGTTTTAGGATATAAAATTTTTGTTTTTTGTATTAAAAGGCTGGGATTGAGATCTGCCTATTTTATACTGTATTTTGTTGCTTTCTATTTTTGCTTTTTCGCGGCCTCAAGCACTAGGGCGAGTTATTATTACTTCAATAAAAGACTTAAATACAATACTCTAAAAAGTATTTTAGCCATATATAAAAGCTACTATGTATTTGGGCAGACCATATTGGACAAAGTGGCTATTTCGTCGGGACTTAGAAATAAATTTACCTATCATTTTGATGGAATAGAACATTTAAACCAAACTTTGGCAAATAAACAGGGTGGGATATTGATCAGTGCCCATTTGGGAAACTTTGAAATAGCTGAATTTTTTCTGGACGAATTGGAAGGGAATGCCACTATTAATTTGTTGACCACAGATGTGGAGCACAGAGCTATAAAGGAATACCTTGATCAGTATATTAAAAAATCCAAAACAAAATTCATTATCCTTAAGGAAGATCTTTCCCATATCTTTGAAATGAATGCCGCCTTGGCTAAAAATGAAATTATTTGCATGACCGGGGATAGATATGCTGCATCGGCCAAGTTAATGACGGCACCTATTTTAGGCAAAAAGGCTCAATTTCCATCTGGTCCTTTTTTATTGGGATCTAGATTAAATGTGCCGGTCCTTTTTGTTTATGTAATGAAGGAGACCAATAAGCACTATCATCTTTACGCCAGAAAGGCAGATTTTAAGAAAAGGGATGCCGAAGGATTATTAGCTAATTATATTAAAAGCATGGAATGGATAATAGAACAATATCCATTACAGTGGTTTAACTATTTTGATTTTTGGGATTCGAAAAACCATGGTAGGTGACCATAAATGTTAAACCTTGTTTTTAGATATAAATTAGGCTCGGGCCCAAAGAATTAAAAAACAAAATTTAGATTATATTCAAAGCCCTAGAACAAGTCTTTTTCCTATTGGTCAAATGACAATC
The DNA here is from genome assembly GCF_023015865.1 of Arenibacter sp. F26102. Taxonomy (GTDB): domain Bacteria; phylum Bacteroidota; class Bacteroidia; order Flavobacteriales; family Flavobacteriaceae; genus Arenibacter. The sequence goes on from NZ_JALKBC010000003.1 coordinate 281,967, forward strand.
TTGGCGGCATTAACAAAGAGTAATAGATTACCCATGAAAGAAGTTCTTATAATTTATTATTCCCAATCCGGGCAGTTATTGGACATTGTTCAAAATATAGCCTCTTCCCTAGACAGTGAAAAGATAAATATCACCTATTACAGGATACAACCTGAAAGCGATTATGAATTTCCGTGGAAACAGGAGGAGTTCTATGATGCGTTTCCAGAATCCTTTTTGCAGATACCCTGTAAACTACATCCCCCAAAGGCTGATATTCTTGAAAAAAAATATGACCTAGTAATACTCGGCTACCAAGTATGGTATTTAACTCCGTCCATACCAATAAACTCCTTTCTTAAATCCGATTTTGCAAAAAAAATCCTTCACAAAACACCTGTGGTTACGGTAATAGCATGCAGAAATATGTGGTTAATGGCACAGGAAAAAATGAAACGCCTACTAATTTCCTGTAACGCGCAACTGGTGGGCAATATAGCTTTAGTGGATCGACATATAAATCATATCAGCGTAATAACCATAGTGCATTGGATGTTAGGAGGAAAAAAAACCAAGTATTTGGGCATTTTTCCAAAACCAGGGGTGTCCGACGAGGATATTAATACCTCAGAAAAATTTGGAATTCCAATCAACAAATCATTATTAATTAATGACTATTCCAACTTACAGAACGATTTATTAAAATTGGATGCAGTTAAGGTAAAGCCCTTGTTGATCCAGACCGATATACGGGGAAATGTATTATTTACCAAATGGGCCAACCTCATAATTAAGAAAGGACCTTCAGCTAATCCGAAACGGAAAAAATTGCTGGTATTGTTCAAATATTATTTGTTATTTGCAATCTGGGCTATAGCTCCAATAGTTTTTATTGTATTTTTGGCGACTTACATTCCCCGGTACAGTAAAATTAAAAGGGACAAAGCATACTATTCATCCGTGAGTTTAAAGAACAATTAATGAAAGACGTTTATATTACCCGAATAGCCAAGTTCTTACCAAATAATCCAGTTGACAATGAGCAAATGGAGGAAAAATTGGGCATTATTAATGGTAAGAACTCTAAAGCTAGACGCATCGTCTTACGCAACAATCAAATTAAGACCAGATATTACGCCATAGACGATAAAGGAAACATTACCCACAATAATGCCCAATTAACCCAGGAGGCCATTGAGCTTTTATGTGATGACACTTTTACCACCAAGGACATTGAACTTCTTTCCTGTGGCACGAGTAGTCCTGACCAAATATTACCCTCCCACGCCTCTATGGTGCACGGCTTTTTAAAAAATGTGAATTTAGAGGTAAATTCCCCCTCAGGGGCCTGTTGTTCGGGAATGAATGCCTTAAAATATGGCTTCTTGGCCATCAAGGCCGGACAAGTATCCAATGCAGTATGCACCGGATCGGAAAGAACCTCAACCTGGATGAAATCCGAAATTTTTGAAAATGAGGTGGAACACTTGAAAGGGCTGGAGGACAACCCCATATTGGCTTTTAACAAGGAGTTTTTGCGATGGATGCTTTCCGATGGGTCTGGAGCTGTATTGCTGGAAAGCGAACCAAAGGGCGCGGCACTTAAAATAGAATGGATGGAAGGATATTCCTATGCACATGAAATGGAAACATGTATGTATGCCGGTGCCGATAAATTGGAAAATGGCCATTTAAAACCTTGGAGCGAATATCCTGCTTCAGAATGGGCGAAAACATCCCTTTTCGCCATGAAACAGGACGTTAAATTATTAGGTGAAAACATATTGGGAAAAGGTGTAGACAGTCTAAAAATTGCCATGGAAAAACACAGTATTTCTACGGCCGATTTTGACTATTATTTACCACATATCTCTTCTTATTATTTTAAGGAAAATTTATACGAGGAATTAAAACGACAAGGCGTAGAAGTTCCTTGGGAGAAATGGTTTATGAATTTGAGCAAGGTAGGCAATGTTGGTGCAGCCTCAATTTTTGTAATGCTTGAGGAATTGGTAGGTTCCGGAAAACTAAAAAAAGGCGATAAAATATTATTGCACGTACCGGAAAGTGCTAGGTTTTCCTATGCATATGCATACCTAACGGTCTGTTAAATGAATTTATTAAAACGAACAATAAACGATAAAGGGTTAATTGAAAATCTAATTCCCCAAAAGGCTCCCTTTATTATGGTAGATAAGCTATTACACTTTTCCGAGGAGAAAGTGATTACTGGCTTTACGCCAACCAGCACAAATTTATTTGTGGACAACAATAAATTTATGGCTGCCGGACTTATTGAACACATGGCACAGTCTGTTGCCCTTCATACGGGATACCAATATTTTCTAAAAAATGAGCAGGCCCCAACGGGCTATATAGGAGCCATTAAATTGGCTGAAATACTGGAATTGCCTAACCGGGACCAGGAACTTATTACAACAGTCACAATTCTACATGAAATTATGGGTGTTACCCTGGTACGGATCCAAGTAACCTGCAATGACAAAATTATAGCGAACAGTGAAATGAAAACCGTATTGGCAAACTAATTGAATACAACACCTTCACATATAGATATACATAAGTTTTTGCCCCATAGAGCACCAATGCTCTTGGTCACCAAAATAATTAACCTTGATAAGGAAACGGTGACTACCGAATTTAAAGTAACTGAAGATTGTATTTTTGTAAAAAACAATAGGTTTACAGAATCGGGAATTATTGAAAATGCGGCCCAATCATGTTCGGCCATAGTTGGCCAAGATTTTTTTGCCGCAGATGATCTTGAAGGTGAAGGCAATAGTGTTATTGGTTTTATCAGCGGTATAAAGAAGGCAAACATTCTTTTATTGCCCAAGATGGGAGACACCCTAACAACTGAAGCTAAACTCGTATCCAATTACAGTTCGGGAAATTTTAGCATATGCACCATGGATTGTAAAATTTATACAGGCGAAGTATTGGTGGCAGATTGTATATTAAATTTTCTAATACAGGAAGTTTAAGTTGATATAGCGATCGAATAGTAAATTGTAAGAATTACTTTATAAGCCCGATATTTGAGGCCTATAATTTATAAAGACCTAGGGGATGAAAAAAAATGAGGTACCACAGGACAAAAGCAATCTAGAGTCGGCCAATTTCAAGGAACTGTGTTACGCCATTGATGAAAATGGGGAATACACTACCGAATTAAGTTCCGGGTGGGACCCAAAGACCATTGCGCTGAACAATGCTGTCGAAGTTATAAATGAGCGCATTTCCGATTCAAAACAACGGGTAAAAGATCATAAAGTAAGCCCCTTGGAATACTATATGGAACTCCACAAAATGGATCTCCCAATCCTAGCTAGTTATGTTGGGATCTGGAAGTGGAGGGTTAAAAGACATTTTCGACCTGCCATATTTAAAAAGCTAAATAATAAGACATTACAAAAATATGCCGATGTCTTCGATATTACTATCGAAGAGCTACAACGTACCGACCTCTAAACAATGGAAATAGATTTTAAACACAAACAAGCCGCACATTGCGAAAATGGTGTAGTAGCCAACTTAATGACATATAATGGGTTTACCGTAAGTGAGCCCATGGTATTCGGAATAGGATCTGGGCTCTTGTTCAGCTATATCCCTTTTTTAAAAGTTAATCATGCACCAGTAGTATCGTACAGGGCCATGCCCGGAATTATCTTTACGAGATTTGCCAAACGTGTAGGAATTAAAATTAAGCGAGAAAAATTTAGCAATGCGCAAAAAGCTAAGACCAGATTGGATGAAAACTTGGAAAGAAACAATCCGGTAGGACTGCAGGTAGGAGTTTTTAACCTACCCTACTTTCCTGATGAATATCGCTTCCATTTCAACGCCCACAACATGGTCGTCTATGGCAAGAAGGATGGTAGTTATTTAATAAGTGACCCTGTAATGGAAACCGTTACCTCACTTACCGAAAAAGAACTGGAAAAAGTAAGATTTGCCAAGGGAGCCTTTGCCCCTAAGGGACACATCTACTATCCTACCGGCTTCCCTAAAGAGCTGCAGCTTGAAAATGCAATTATAAAAGGAATAAAGCACACATGTAGAGATATGTTGGCCCCAGTTCCGATAGTTGGAGTAAAAGGAATACGGAAAATTGCAAAACTTATTCGTAAATGGCCAAAGTCCAAAGGAATTAAAATTGCCAATCATTACCTGGGGCAAATTGTACGTATGCAGGAAGAAATAGGCACCGGAGGTGGTGGGTTTCGATATATCTATGCTGCATTTTTGCAAGAAGCTGGGAAATTACTGGAAAACAATAGACTTTTGGAACTTTCCAAAGAAATGACCTTGATCGGTGACGAATGGCGCGATTTTGCGGTAGAGGCATCACGTATATACAAAAACAGGAGCAATTCCGGAGCTGTTGACCAATATGATCATGTGGCCACACTTCTGGAAGAAATTGCCAACAAAGAGGAAGTTTTTTTTAAAAAACTAAAAAAGGCAATATAAGGCAACAGATGATCCAAATTTCCCAACTCTCCAAAAAATATAAAAATGCCGAAGAATATTCGGTATTGAAGCTAGACCTTAAAATTAGCGAGGGTGAAATTTTTGGGCTTTTAGGACCAAACGGAGCAGGAAAAACAACTCTAATTTCCATGCTGAGCTCTTTAATAAAACCCACTTCGGGCAATTTCTCCATTAATGGGTTAACTTTTCAAAAGAACGGAAATCAACTTAGACAACTAATTGGCATTGTACCACAGGAATACGCGCTCTACCCTACCCTAACCGCATATGAGAATTTGTATTACCTAGGTAGCATGTATGGTCTAAAGGGGAGGCGGTTAAAGGAAAAAATAAATTTTCATTTGGAAGTTTTAGGCTTGGAAAAATTTTCCCGTAAAAAATTGGATACCTTTTCTGGTGGCATGAAACGCCGTGTCAACTTAATTGCCAGTATCCTACACGACCCCAAGGTGTTATTCTTGGACGAACCTACTGTTGGTGTGGACGTACAGTCCAAAAATGTAATTATAGATCATTTAAAAAAATTAAATACGCTAGGCACCACTATAGTCTATACATCCCATCATTTGAACGAAGCGGAACAATTTTGCACCAGAGTGGCCATTATAGATCACGGAAAGATTATTGTAGAAGGCGCGCCTAAAAATCTAATTTCCCAGTACCCGGAAGCACATAATCTTGAAGATGTCTTTCTAACCTTAACCGGAAAAGCCTTAAGAGACCATGCATAAACTATGGGCCTCCACATATAAGGAATTACTACTCCTATCTAGAGATCTTGGAGGGTTGGCCATCCTATTTGTAATGCCATTGGTATTGGTGGTCACCATTACCTTAATTCAGGACAGCACCTTTAGATCCATCAATGACAATAAAATACCCATCCTTTGGGTGGATTACGACAAAGGTGAGGTTTCCAAAAATATACGCGATGGTCTGGCAGAGTCCAATTCCTTTAATATCATTGAGAAAGAATCGGACAAAGAAGCCAAAGAACTTGTGTTTAAAGGGAAGTATCAATTGGCTATTGTAATCCCAACCAACCTTAGTTCTGAGCTGGAAAAAAAAGTAAATCTAAATGTTGAGGGGTTGTTATCCAAATTTGGTTTGGACCAAGAAATACCTGAGTCACAGAAAGTAGATTTAGATAAAAAGGAGGTGATACTTTATTTTGACCCTGCTACCCAAATGGCCTTTAAAAATTCCATAAAAAATGGAATAGACAAGATGATCTTTAAAATTGAGACCCAGACTATTTATAAGGCATTCCAATCCCAAATAACAGATGATGAAAGCGAAGCCATATTTGACACCGGTAGTTTTATCACCTTTAAAGAAATAACCCCTACCATTGGCGAAAATGAAATAATACCGAATTCCGTGCAACACAATGTTCCCGCTTGGACATTATTCGCCATATTTTTTATAATTGTCCCCTTATCCATCAATATGGTCAAAGAAAAGAGCCAGGGTACCTTTGTTCGCCTCAGGACCAATCCTGTTTCTTATTTAACCGTATTGGGAGGAAAAACTTTGGTTTACTTGTCCGTTTGCCTTATTCAGTTTGGACTTATGTTGGCGATAGGTGTTTATCTTTTACCTACCTTAGGGCTTGCAAGCCTTGATGTTTCAGGAAAAATTCCACAATTGTTCCTAGTTGCCATTTTTGCAGGACTAGCGGCCATTGGCCTAGGTTTACTTTTGGGAACGGTAGCAAAGACCCAGGAGCAATCCGCTCCCTTCGGAGCCACTTTTGTAGTTATATTGGCAGCTTTGGGAGGTGTGTGGGTTCCGGTCTTTATTATGCCTCAGTTCATGCAGACACTATCAAATTTATCTCCCATGAACTGGGGCCTTAATGCCTTTTATGATGTCTTTCTAAGAGACGTTGGTATTATTGATCTTGTACCTGAACTAACCTTATTATTTGTATTCTTTGTCATAACCACCGCAATTTCTATTTTGTATAATGAAAGAAAAAATGCCGTCTAATAACAAATCAGAGATTAGCTTTACTAGTGAAATTAGGGTTCGCTTTGCGGAAACAGACCCTTTGGGAATTGTATGGCATGGAAATTATATCCAATATTTTGAAGATGGCAGAGAAGCCTTTGGGCGCCATCATGGTATTTCCTATCTAGATCAAAAAGCAGCTGGCTTTACTACTCCGATCGTTAAATCCAGTTGTGAGCATAAACTTCCTTTGCGCTATGGCGATGTGGCCACTATCAAAACAATTTTTGTAGATTCACCAGCGGCAAAAATGATATTTAAATACGAAATTTATAATCCCCAAAATAAATTGGTATGCACTGGGGAAACTGTTCAGGTTTTTGTGGAAGACGAAGGGAGTTTATACTTGACCATGCCTACATTTTTTTTGGAATGGAAACTTAAAGTTGGATTATTGAATGAATAAGACCTTTCTCTCATATAACAATATTGTTTCATCAATAGGCTTTGATAGTCCTACGGTGGTCCAAAATATCCGTAAGGGAGTATCGGGGATTACCTTAATTAAGGATGAAAACTTATTCCCTACACCTTTTTACGCCTCGGTTATCAATTCCAGTTTACTATCAGCGGCCTTTCAACCGTTGGGATCCAATGATGAATATACGCGTTTGGAGCAAATGATGATTATTTCCTTGGACAAAACACTTAAAGAATCCGGGGTAAAATTATCGGGTAGGGTGGGCTTAATACTATCCACTACCAAAGGAAATATAGACACCTTGGACCCAAAGCACCCAATGCCCCCAGAAAGGGCGTATTTGGGAACTTTAGGACATATAATCAAAAACCATTTTGGTTTTACCACAGAGCCCATTGTGCTTTCCAATGCCTGTGTTTCTGGAGTATTGGCCATTTCAATAGCCAAGAGATTTATTGCGCAGGGAACGTTTGATCAAGTTTTTATTGTTGGCAGTGATATTGTTTCCAATTTTATTCTTTCCGGTTTTAACTCCTTCCAAGCTATGAGTTCCTTGCCCTGCAAACCCTATTGCAAGCAAAGGTCAGGAATTAACATTGGGGAAGTGGCCGCCAGTGTATTAGTGAGCACAGACCAGGACAATTTAGTACCTGAGGCCGTAGAGGTTTTGGGTGAAGCCTCCTGCAATGATGCCAATCACATTTCCGGACCATCTAGAACTGGGGAAGGCCTATATCGCAGCATTCAATCAGCATTTAATGAAGCCAAGGTAGGCCCTCAACATATAGATTATATATCTGCCCATGGCACTGCTACCTCCTTCAATGATGAGATGGAGGCAATTGCCCTGAACAGATTGGATTTGGGCAGGGTTCCATTAAATAGCCTAAAAGGATATTTTGGGCATACACTGGGAGGGTCCGGTCTTTTGGAAACAATTATTGGCATGCATTCCCTTTACCACAATACCTTATATTCCTCCATGGGGTTTACTGAGCTGGGAGTATCACAACCTATCAACGTAATTAAGGAAACTACCGCCAAGAATTTAGATTACTTTTTAAAGACTGCCTCCGGTTTTGGGGGCTGCAATACTGCGGCCGTATTTAAAAAAGTTCAATCATGAAGGTCGAAAAACTAAAAATAAAGTCATACTGCAGCATTCTCAACAACAAGGTTATGTTGAACGACCAGTTGCTCTTTGAAAACCGGGAGACCGATTTTAGCTCGTTTATAAAACTGGCCTATAAAAAGATGGATACCAACTATCCCAAGTTTTTTAAAATGGACGACCTGAGTAAACTAGGCTTTTTGGCCGCTGATATTTTACTCAAACCACTAACCACAGATTCAGAAAAAATAAATAATATTGCCTTGGTATTTTCAAATAGTGCATCCAGTCTGGAAACAGACAGGAAGCATCAAGATTCCATTGTAGACAAAGAAAACTATTTTCCGAGTCCCGCTATTTTCGTCTATACCTTGCCCAATATATGCCTTGGAGAGATTAGTATTAAACATAAGCTATATTCTGAAAATAGTTTTTTTATCTTTAACCACTTTAATGCGGGGTATCTATACGACTATGCAACGAGTTTAATTAATACTGGAAAAGCGGACGAAGTGTTGTGCGGATGGATAAACAGTGACAAAGAAGACTACGAAGCATTTCTATACTTAGTATCTACAGAAGGAAGCATTACACATAATAAAGAAGAAATAATAAAATTGTACACAACCAAATGAGCGATTTAAAACAAGAACTAAAGGAAAAAATAATAACTCAGTTAAACTTGGAGGATATTGCAATTGATGAAATTGCAGATAACGATTCTTTGTTCGGTGACGGTCTTGGACTGGACTCCATTGATGCCTTGGAACTTATAGTAATGTTGGACAAGGATTATGGAATTAAACTAACCGACCCCAAAGAGGGCAAAAAAATATTTGAGTCCATAGAAGTAATGTCAAATTATATTACGACGCATCGAACAAAATAATCCTATTACTTATAGCATACAGGAACCTAAGTGTTCATTCACCTATTAAAGAAATTGGTTACATCCAAGGAAATCTAGACCTTAAAAAACAAAAAATACATGTCCAAAGGAGTGGCTATAACGGGAATGGGTATAATATCCGCTATTGGAAACAATGTGGCCGAGAATTACCGATCACTTATAGCGGGCAGAACTGGAATTTCACAAATTTCAAAAATAGACACCCTACATAAAGACAGTATTATGGTAGGTGAAATTGAATTCACCAACAGGGAATTAGAGGGGAAATTGGGCTTAAGCCCTAATAACAATTACTCTAGAACTGCTTTATTGGGGGCAATAGCGGCTAAGGAAGCTATTGCGGATGCCAAAATACTCGACATAAAAGCATACAGGACAGGTATTATTTCATCCACCAGTGTTGGAGGCATGGATATGACCGAAAAGTATTATTACGATTACTTGGAAAGTGGGGACAATAGGAGATATATAGAAGGCCACCATGCCGGGGACTCTACAGAAAAGATTGCAGAACAATTGGGCATAGATCAAAGTTTGGTCACGACCATTAGTACAGCTTGCTCTTCTGCTGCGAATGCTATAATGTTCGGGGCCAGGTTGATTAAAACGGGGCAATTGGATAGGGTTATTGTGGGTGGAGCAGATTGTTTGTCAAAATTCACTATTAATGGCTTTAAAACGCTAATGATCTTGTCCGATACACACAGTACACCTTTTGATGAAAATAGAAAAGGACTAAATTTAGGGGAAGCAGCCGCCTATTTGGTATTGGAATCGGAAATGCTGGTAAAAAAAGAAAACAAAAAAGTATTGGGATATGTAGCCGGCTATGGTAATGCCAATGATGCGTTTCACCAAACTGCGTCTTCAGAAAATGGTGATGGTGCCACCCTATCTATGGAGAAAGCCCTTACCGTGGCAGGACTGAAACCTAAGGACATTGATTACATAAACGCCCATGGGACCGCAACTGGAAACAACGACTTGTCCGAAGGGCGGGCCATTATCCGAGTTTTTGGGAAAGAAGTTCCCGAATTCAGTTCTACCAAAGCCTTTACCGGACATACCTTGGCCGCAGCTGGGGCAATAGAAGCGGTTTATGCTATACTCTCACTTCAAAACAACATTATTTATCCCAATTTAAACTTTAAAACTCCTATGAAGGAGTTTACCCTAATCCCTGAGACCACCTTAAAAGAAAAAGTATTAAACACAGTTCTTTCGAACTCCCTTGGGTTTGGCGGAAATTGTTCCACACTTATTTTTTCAAAAAACCCCTAAGACGGAATTGTTATATTTACAATTGGGTCACTTGATCTTTTTAGATATTATATTATAAATCGGCATTCTCAAAAAGTAATGGAAAAAGTTTTTATCAACAGTATCGGTTCCATATCTGCCCAAAAAACATTTGATAACAATGATTTTTTGGAGGAAATTACTACCTATGAAGACAACGTTATTTCTGCAATAGAACCCAACTATAAGGATTTTATTCCGCCGGCGGCGGCCAGAAGAATGGCAAAGGGAATAAAAATGGGAGTAGTTGCTGCCAAAATAGCTATTGAGGAAGCCAATTTAACGAATGTAGATGCCATTATTACCGGAACAGGAATGGGATGTGTTCGGGATTCCGAAAAATTTGTCACCGCCATTTTGGACAACCAAGAACAGTTTCTTACCCCTACCTCCTTTATACAGTCTACCCACAATACGGTTGCGGGTCAGATAGCGCTGGGTATCGGGTGTAAAGGATATAATTTTACCTATGTCCATAGTAGTGTTTCTTTTGAATCCGCTCTTTTAGATGCATTAATGCAATTACAGACCAAAGAAGCAGAAAACATTCTTATCGGTGGGGTTGATGAATCGGGCGAACATACCAATGCCATTCACAAACTAATTCATCATATAAAACCGGAAAAAATAAATTCCAACAAGTTGTTGCAGTCCAACACGGAAGGCGCTGTTTTTGGGGAAGGGGCCAATTTTTTTGTATTGTCCAACAACAAACAAAATTCCAGCTATGCACAAATATTGGGTGTAAAGACCTTTAATACCCTACCCCAATCAGAGCTAGCAACCAATCTAGAGGAATTTTTAAAAAACAATAATCTTTCCGTAGACGATATAGACGTATTGATCAGTGGAAATAATGGAGACCTAAACTTCGACAATTACTATTTGGAACTCAGCAAGGGGCTTTTTAAAAACACCCAACAAGTTTATTACAAACATCTTAGCGGTGAGTTTAACACAGCATCCTCATTCGGATTTTGGGTGGGTGCCAAAATTCTGAAGTCCCAACATATTCCTAGTGAGATCACCCTAAACACCATTAAATCAAAAGGGTTTGGAACTGTTTTACTGTACAATCAATACAGAGGTAAAAACCATAGTTTCACCCTTCTTCGCCAATGTTGAAGTTTCCTGTAATAAATCGACTTTTTGCAATTGCATTTATCGCTCTAATTATTTTGGATACTATTTGGGACATAAGTTGGTGGATATATTTACTAACGGTTGCGATTTGGGCAACTTTTACCATTATAGGATCCTTCCATATTCGTTGGAATTATCATCTTCCAGCCCTTCATTTGAATAAAGAAAGCCAAAAGAATTGGGTTGCCATTACCTTTGATGACGGTCCACATCCCGATTTTACTCCAAAAATTTTGAAACTGTTGGAAAAATATAATGCCAAGGCATCCTTTTTTTGTGTGGGACAGCGAGTAGGGCTATATGGTGGTATTGCAAAAGATATCATTGAAAGCGGACATACCATAGGAAACCACACTTATACACATTCCAACAAATTTGGATTCTTTGGAACACAAAAAGTAATATTGGAACTCCAAAAAACAAATACTACCATAAAAGAAGTAACAGGTCTTGACCCTAAATTATTTAGACCCGCCTTTGGGGTAACAAACCCCAATATAAATAGAGCTATAAAAAAAACGGAACTTCAAACAATTGGCTGGAGCATTCGATCCTTGGACACCACCAAAAGATCAAAAAAGGCCATTTTGGAACGTATTACCAGTAACTTAAAGAAAGGCGACATCATCCTCCTCCATGATAGTAGTGAAAAAACAGTTGAAGTATTGGAACAGTTATTGCTATTTTTACAGCACAACAAAATGCAATCGGTTTCTGTAGACCAATTGCTAGATATTGAAGCCTATGCGTAACGTACTATTTCTAATTGTCCTATTTGGTCAAGTTTCCCTTTTAATAGCCCAGGAAAGCAACATGGACAATGCAGAAATTGTAAGGTTCAAGTCCATGATCAATGAAACTTCAAAGGCAACGGTTACTATCCAAAGCAATTTTACACAATATAAGCACCTGGATTTTCTATCAAATGATATTATAACACAAGGGAAAATGGCGTTTAAGGCTCCCAACATGGTAAAATGGGAGTATATAAAACCCTTCGAATACAGTGTTATTTTTAAGGACGATAAATTATTAATTAACGATTCCGGAAGCAAAAGCAATGTGGACCTGGGAAATAGTGCCCTTTTCAAAAAACTAAATGAACTAATTATTAATAGTGTAAAAGGTAACTTGTTTCAGGATTCTGACTTTAGTATGGATTACTACAAAAGCACAAATTATTATAAGGTCATCTTTACCCCTAAGGACGAGAAAATAAAAAGTTATATCGCCTCTTTTATATTATTCTTCGATAAGGAAAATGCCAACGTTCTAGAGGTTAAAATGGTAGAACCCTCAAAGGATTTTACTAGAATTGTATTTACGGACAGACTTATCAACAAACCATTGGACAATGAAGTATTTACTAACTAGCTTAATAGCATTGTTATTGGCTTGTTCTTCCTATCCAAAAAAGAGTAATTTAGAAAGGAAAATTGGGACTACCTCAACCATATCCAATCCTTACTTTTCCGATATGGCCAAGGATTATGTCTATAAGGCCAAAATAAATTTCGGCACGAAATCCTTTGGCGGAATATTCGCAGTAAAAAAACTTGGTGAAGGGCACCATAGGGTAGTCTTTACAACAGAAATGGGAAATAAGTTATTTGATTTTTCGTTTATTAAAAACGAATTCAAAATTAATTTCATTTTAGACGAAATGAATAAAAAGATTCTCATTAACCTTCTGAAGCGGGACTTTCATGTTTTAACCAATGAAAATCCCGAAATTTTGAACCATTACGATAAACCTGGGGATACCATATTCCTGGAGACTCGGAAAGAGAATAAAACTTACTTTTACCTTATGGCAGACCAGCAACTCCATCGAATATTGGAAACACGAGGAGGCGAAGAAAAATCGGACTATATCTTTACACAGATAGAAGACAACCATGCCAGGGAAATCAACATAAGACATAATAACATTAAGCTAACTATTGATTTAAAAGCGATTTAAAGATGAAAAAACTACTGTTATTAGGCCTTTTCTTCATTATTTCTTCCAATGTATTCGCCCAAAGCAAATCACAATTAGGCATAAGATTGGGTGCAAACAGTGCTAGGGTACTGAATTCGGAACTGGACACCAAAACTGGAATATATGCCGGATTATTTTTAGCAGTCCGTTTTACGGATAGCTATACAATGCAACCGGAAATCGCATATTCCAATCAGGGAGGCAATGCCAGCTTCAGAAATGGGGAGGACATAAATATAAATTATGTATCCATTGGTCTGGGCAATAAGTTTTTTGTAAGTAGAAATCAGGGTTTCCACTTTACATTGGGTCCAAGTCTAGACATTAATTTTGATGAAAATTTTATCAATCTAATTAACGACAATGGCGATAATCTAGAAATTACTCCCATAGACATAGCTGTGTTTGGAGGAATTGGATATGAGTTTGATTTTGGATTGGCAATGGAATTGAGATTTAAGCAAGGATTGATCGATCTGGATTTTAATGACTCCGGTGAGTATGGAGGCAATTCTGAGGAAAATCAATTAAACAGGGTTATCCAAATTGGACTGGCCTATAAATTTAATATGTAACACAAATGTTAATACTAGGACTTTATACCACCGAAACTTTTAACAAAAACGAAGAAGGCATATCCGCCCAAATCAAGTTAAATCCCAAGCATGAAATATTCAAAGGCCATTTCCCTGGAAAGCCTATTATGCCCGGTGTTTGTATGATTCAAATTATAAAAGAACTTACAGAAAGGAGTCTTGGGAAGGATTTGTTTCTATCCATTGCCTCCAATGTAAAATTTATGGCAATAATAAATCCTGAAACCGACCCAACACTTCTTATAGACATCAACCTTAGTGAAATGGACGGTTTGGTCAAAATAAAAAGTACTACCACCTTTGGGGAAACAATTGCCCTTAAACTTAGTGCAACCTTTAAAAGTATGGCCTAGATGAAATTCTTCTGTTTTCTCTTATTACTGATTTCCCCCTCGCTTTTCACTCCAGACCTTGCGCAGATTCGCAAGGATTTTATATTGGCCACCAATAACCGTGAATCAGCCTTGGATTTAATGGATAAGTTAGAGCCTTTAACCAAGGATGACAACAAAATACTGGTAGCCTACAAAGGTGCGGTTATGGCATTGTCGGCAAAATATTCCAAGGAAAATGAAGAACGAAAAAACCTTTTTAAAAACGGGATATCATTTTTGGAGTACGCGGTATCGCAAAAACCTGAAAATATAGAAATAAGGTGTCTTAGATTGAGTATTCAGGAAAATTCTCCCAAGTTTTTAAAATATAAATCCAACATTCAAGAGGACAAGACATTCATTTTAAACCACTATAAAAAGACCAATTCCCAATTGGTCAAGGATTTTGTGAAATCATTTATATTACAATCAACAGAATTTAATACTGAAGAAAAGCAAGGGTTTTAACTTTAGTAATTCCTATTTTTGCGAACCATATCTTGTTTTTTCCTACAAGAAAGAACAACCAAATTGCAAAAAACCGTGTCACAACAAACCACATCCACAACTGAAGCTATGGATCAGCTTAAATGCTGTGTGGTCATACCTACATACAATAATCATAAAACCCTAAAAAAAGTCATTCAAGGGGTGTTGCAATACACCAATGATATTATAGTCGTAAATGATGGGTCAACGGATACCACTTCCAACATTTTAACCGAATTCTCCCATATACACATTATTTCCCTCCCACATAACAAAGGCAAAGGATATGCCTTGAGACAAGGTTTTGAATTGGCCTTGCACCTAGGTTTCCACTTTGCAATCACCATTGATTCTGATGGCCAACACTTTCCGGATGACATCCCTATACTTATTGACAGCTTAAATAAAGAAACATCCAAAAATGTACTTTATATAGGGGCAAGAAATATGGGACAAAAAGACGTTCCCAAAAAAAGCAGTTTTGGCAACAAATTTTCCAATTTTTGGTTTTGGGTAGAAACTGGGATAAGACTACAGGACACCCAATCTGGTTATAGACTATATCCCATAAAGGCATTAAAGGATATCACGTTCTTTACCAGAAAATTTGAGTTTGAAATTGAAGCGATCGTAAAGGCTGCATGGAACGGAATACAAGTGAAAAATATCCCGGTCAAAGTAACCTATGATGTCACGGAAAGGGTATCCCATTTTAGACCCTTTGTAGATTTTTCACGTATTAGCCTTTTAAACACCTATTTGGTAATACTCACATTTCTTTATATTTTCCCCCGTGATTTAATCCAAAAAATAAAAAAAAAAGGAATTAAAAGATTCTTCTATGAAGACTTTCTAGGCAGCAATGATTCCCATGAAAAAAAAGCACTTTCCATAGCTTTGGGAGTCTTTATTGGTTTATCCCCCCTTTGGGGATTCCACACCTTGATAGTTATTTTCTTGGCCGTACTCTTTAAACTGAACAAAACCATTGCCTTTGCCTTTTCCAACGTAAGCTTCCCTCCTTTTATCCCATTTGTGTTATTTATTAGCCTAAAAATAGGACACTGGGCCTTGGGTACCGATTTTGACTTTACCTTTGAGGAAGCTGGAGAAAATTTCGAAGTGATAAAACATTTAAAATCCTATATAATTGGTAGCATTACCCTTTCCTTTTTTGGAGCTTTATCCTCGGGATTCTGTGGCTATATTATATTGAATATTTTTGACAGAAAAAAAATTGCACTTAAAAATGGGTAGTTTTTTATATCGATTTTATCATTTTGTTGCCAATAGAAGGCTGACTAGCGTCTTTGGTCTGATTGCCGTTTTTTCGATCCTTTTATTTATGGCCTCCAAAATTGAATTCGAAGAGGACATAACCAAGCTCATACCAAATAATAGCAGAACCGCAGAACTTCAAAAAGTTCTAAAATCAGTAAATTTCGCAGATAAGATTGTCGTTAACATTATTCGTCAACCAGGGGCAAACATTGAAGAACTAACTAGGTATGCAACTGTTTTCCTGGATAGCATTTCCAAAAAATCTTCCACACATATAAAGAAAATTCAAGGCAAGATAGATGATGGAGACCTAGGTAAGACTATGAGTTTTGTCTATGAAAATGCTCCCTTGTTCTTGGACAGGGAAGATTACAATATTATTTCAAAAAGACTCGACAAGGACAGTATTACCCAAATCACAGAAAAAAATTACAGAACATTAATTTCACCATCTGGAATTGTTGCCAAGGAAATGATTCTGAAAGACCCTCTAGGAATATCCTTTATTGCCCTAAAAAAATTAAGGCAATTGGGCATCGGAGAGCAATTTACCCTTAAAGATGGCTTTCTCCTGAGTAAGGACCTACAGAATATATTACTCTTCATTACTCCCGTCCACCCTTCTAGTGAAACCGTGGAAAACACAAAATTTGTAGCCGATTTATATGAAACCCAGGAACAGCTGGACCATTTGTTTAAAGACAAAGTCAAAAGTGAATATTTTGGTGCCACTTTAATAGCGGTCGCCAACGCAAAACAGATAAAAAACGATATTCAACTAACGGTCAGTATTGCGCTATCCATCTTAATTGGTATCCTGATTCTATTTTATAGAAAAATAACCATTCCCATTATTCTCTTTGCCCCTACCCTTTTCGGAGCAACACTATCCGTTGCTGTACTTTATTTGACCAGGGGGAAAATTTCTGCCATTTCCCTGGGAATAGGCTCCGTACTTCTAGGGGTTACCTTGGACTATTCCTTGCATATCCTAACCCAAATAAGAAATAACCCGTCTATAAAGACACTTTACACGGATGTGGCCAAACCCGTTATTATGAGCAGCATTACCACTGCCCTAGCCTTTTTATGTCTGCTTTTTCTGGATTCGCAAGCACTACAGGACCTTGGTATCTTTGCCGCCGTTAGCGTAATTGGCTCCTGTATTTTCGCCCTCGTTTTTATACCCCACGTTTATCGGAATAATGATAAAATTAAAATTAGGAACACCCTTTTAGATAAAATAGCTTCTTACAATTTTCATAAAAACAAATGGTGTATTGTTGTTCTTTTAGGCTTGTTGACAGCCAGTGTTTTTTTTCACGATAAAGTAATTTTCAATAAAGATATTTCCAAACTCAACTATGAACCAACCGCCCTGTTGCAAGCTAGGGAAAGACTGGATGCACTTACCAATATAGCCTCCAAATCCATTTATCTGGCCATCTATGGGGAAGAAAGCGAAGTGGCGCTTCAAACCAACGATACCATTTACCAAGAACTGATCCGTTTAAAGAACAACGGAGAAATTCTTAGTTTTGGATCTATTGGCACCTTAGTCCTTTCCCAACAAAAACAGCAAGAAAGAATTGCCCTTTGGAAGGATTTTTGGGACGATAAAACTATTGCATATACAAAAGAAAATCTTGTAGAAAGCGGTGCGCAGTTAGGATTTAAGCCAGACTCCTTCGAAAAATTCTATTCCTTTCTCGACAAAGATTTCAACTTGCTGAACATTTTGGATTACAACGGCGCAGCTTCCCTACCTATTGACGACTACGTTACTACTGATAATGATTTTACCACCATTACATCACTGATCAAATTAAAGGAGGGAAATGGCGAAAAGGTAAAGCAAATTTTTAAAGAATACCCCAAAACCCTTGTAATAGATAGGCAAGAAATGAATGAGATGTTTTTAGGCAATCTCAAAAATGATTTCAATAAGTTAATTGGTTACTCCCTTGGAATTGTACTATTGATCCTTTTCCTTTTCTTTAGGAGCTTCTCCCTCGTTTTGGTAACCAGCATTCCTATTTTATTGACTTGGTGGTTGACCATTGGCATTATGGGCATGTTTAATATAGAATTCAACATCTTTAACATCATAATCTCCACCTTCATCTTTGGATTGGGAATAGATTACAGTATATTCATAACCACAGGATTGCTCAAGGAATATGGTAAAGGAGAAAAATTGCTGACTACACACAGAACCTCTATCCTACTTTCGGCCATAACGACAATCTTGGGTATTGGGGTGCTAATTTTTGCAAAACACCCAGCGTTAAACTCCATTAGTCTGGTTTCGTTAATAGGCATCCTATCGGCTGTTTTTGTCGCTTTTACCATACAACCGTTATTATTCCTGCTCTTTATTGGAAGTAATGAAAAACGCCCCATTAGCCTTCGATTATTGGTACATTCCGTCCTTTCATTTGGTTATTACGGTTCCGGTGGACTATTGTTGTCCATATGGAGCGTTACCTTTATGAAAATCCTGCCCGTTAACAAAAAAATTAAAATGAAATGGTTTCATAGAACGATTTCAAAATTCATGAAATCGGTTCTGTACACCAATCCCTTTGTACGTAAAAAAGTAATTAATCTATCAGGGGAAGACTTTAGCAAACCTGCCATAATTATTGCAAATCACACCTCATTTTTAGATATTTTGGCTGTTGGCATGTTACATCCAAAGATTATTTATTTGGTAAACGACTGGGTATACAAATCTCCAATTTTTGGAAAAGCCGTTCAATTGGCAGGCTTTTATCCTGTATCCCAAGGAATTGACAACGGCTTGGAACATTTAAAAATCAAGGTAGCTCAAGGATACTCCTTAATGGCATTCCCAGAAGGCACAAGATCCAGAACCAATAAAATAAGACGATTCCATAAAGGAGCCTTTTATTTGGCGGAGCAGTTCAATATGGATATTGTTCCGGTGCTAATACATGGAAATTCAGAAGTTCTTCCTAAAGGAAGTTTTGTGATAAAAAACGGCAGTATAACCGTCAAGATTTTGGATAGAATTTCACCGGAAAACATTGACTACGGCAAAACTTACCGAGAGCGGAATAAAAGCATCGCAGCTCATTTCAGATCTGAATTTCAAAAATTAAGAAATGAAGTGGAAGGGGATACTTATTTTTCAAGAACCATTCTTGAAGATTATCGCTACAAAGGAGATTCCATCTATCGTGAGGTAAAGAAGGATTTAGAAAATAACTCGAAAATATATTCCAAAATCTCAGAACACATTGGAACTTCAGATTCCATAATTCATCTTTCAAAAGAATACGGGCAACTGGATTTTCTATTATCTTTAAATGCTGTTGATCGCAAAATCTTCACCTATCTTAATGATGTGGAGGTAAGACCTATTGTAAAAAACAGTTTTATTGCTCAGCAAATAGCCAAATTAACCTTGGTAGAATCAATTAATGGGGCCATTGAACATCCGGCAGACATAATGATCATTGATTTTGAAATTAAAGATTTAAAAGTGCTGGAACATATAATACTAAGCAATATTCGCTTACTGATATTGGTAAACGAAGGAGCAAAATTGCCTTCAAAAATTATAAAGGCAAATGGTTTTAAAAGTATTTTGAAAAATGAAAACCTTGTTATACATGAAAAAATAATGGCCCAGCATACCTCTTAGTGATAGGAGTCCAAAAGTACCCCTGCATTTCAACAGCTAGGGATAATAAATTTAATACAGTCAAAGAGTACCTACCAAAACACTTTATTGAGAATTGGTTTTGGGAATTGTAAAGAACTCAGCATATGAAAGAACATTACGACATTGTAATTGTTGGAAGCGGATTAGGGGGATTGGTTTCTGCCTTGATAATGGCCAAGGAAGGTTATAGTGTCTGTGTATTGGAAAAAAATAATCAATTTGGAGGCAACTTACAAACCTTTGTCCGGGATAAAACCATTTTTGATACTGGTGTACATTATATTGGCGGACTTTCAGATGGCCAAAACCTGAACCAATATTTTACATATTTGGGTATAATGGACCAATTAAAACTCAAAAAACTGGATGAAGACGGCTTTGATATTATAACGTTCGACGACGATCCAATAGAGTACAAACATGCACAAGGGTATGTTCGGTTTGAAAACAGTTTGATAGCCCAATTTCCAGAAGAGGAAAAGGCCATAAAAATTTATAGTGAAAAGTTAAGGGATACCTGTTCCAAATTTCCATTGTACAATTTAAACAAAGGCAAGCCTTCCTATGGGAGTGATGAAGTGTTTAACTTAAATGCCAAAACTTATATCGATTCCCTTACAGATAATAAAAAGCTACAGGCGGTTTTTGCGGGTACCAATTTTCTGTATGCCGGAGATGGGGAACGTTCTCCTTTCTATGTACATGCTCTTTCCGTTAATTCCTATATAGAAAGTGCTTACCGATGCGTAAACGGGGGCAGTCAGATTACCAAAGTACTTATCCGACAAATAAAAAAATATGGAGGCGATACTTACAAACATCATGAAGTGTCCAAATTCAATGTTCAAAATGGGGAAATTACTTCTGTTGATACAAAAAATGGAAAGCAAATAAATGGCGATATCTTCATATCCAATGTAGAACCTAAGCTCACTCTAAAAATGGTTGGTGAGGAAAACTTTAGAAAATCCTATACCAATAGAATCAACAAGATTGAAAGTATTATTTCTGCCTTTAGTCTATACATTGTTTTAAAACCCAATTCCTTCAAATATCATAATAAGAATTTTTATCATTTTAAATATGGAGATCGGGTTTGGGATGCCCAAAATTACACTCAGGAAAGTTGGCCTGAAGGATATATGGTCTCCATGGGCGTTAATAAAAAAGATGATGGTTGGGGAGATAGTTTAATAGCTATGACCTATATGAATTTTAATGAGGTTAAACACTGGCAAAATACATTTAACACAGTTGCCTCTAAAAATGATAGGGGACAGACTTATGAGGAGTTTAAGAATTATAAAACAGAAATTTTTATTACGGAATTGGAGAAAAAGTTCCCAAATCTCCGAGATTGCATTCAAACCGTTTATGCTTCCACCCCACTATCCTATAGGGATTATATAGGGTCACATAATGGATCCATGTATGGCTATGTCAAAGACGTAAACAATCCTCTGCATTCATTTGTCTCTCCTAAAACAAAAATCAAAAACCTTTTATTTACCGGTCAGAGTTTAAATATGCACGGAATCTTAGGAGTAACAATAGGAGCAATCATTACTTGTTCCGAGTTGGTTGGAAAAGACTATTTACTGGAAAAAATTTTGGAAGTCAATAAAACTCAAGAGGTGTAAAAATTTTTATATGGGACAGATCAAAACGATACCGATTACCAGGGTAAGCAATATTAGTAAGGAGGATTTTATTAATAAATTTTATAAAACCCAACGTCCCGTTTTAATTGAAAACCTCACTAATGATTGGCCAGCCCGTAAATTTTGGAATATAGAATATATACAAAAACTGGCGGGAGACCAGATGGTCCCGCTGTACAATAATGAACCTACCAAAGGGAGACAAAACTCTGCCGCCCCGGCGATGGAAATGAAACTGTACGACTACCTTGAAATCCTTAAAAACCAACCTACGGACCTTCGTATATTTTTTTATAATATTCTGGATAAAATGCCGGAATTAATTAAAGATATAAGGTACCCTGATATTGGATTAAAATTTTTCAAACGCTTACCGGTCATGTTTTTTGGCGGTAAAGGCTCGGTAGTGCTGCCCCACTACGACATGGATTTGTCCGACCTACTTCACTTTCATTTTCACGGTCACAAAAGTGTTCTATTGTTTCCACCAGAACAGACAAAATACTTATACAAGGTGCCTTTTTCAGTGCACAATTTGGAATCCATAAACATGGACGAACCAGATTTTGAAACCTATCCCGCCTTAAAAAAGGTTGAAGGACTGTATATTGAAATGAAGCACGGAGATGCCTTGTATATGCCAAGCGGATACTGGCACTATATTAAATATATGGATGGTGGATTCTCCATTACCCTCAGGGCATTGCCCAAACGTCCCATATTGTTGTCCAAAATGTTTGGGAATCTGTTTTTAATGAGACCATTTGAAAATACCATGCGAAAATTATGGGGGCAAAAATGGGTAGACTTTAAGGAGAAAAGGATGCTGATAAAAACCAACAATAGAATAGGCAAACAATAAATTAGGTATTTAGTATGCACCGCATAAAATTGATTATATATCTGACTGCCCTGCTTAGCCTTTTGGGTTCGTGTGGAATTTCGAAATCCCTCAAGGATAGGCCCAATATAAGTACCTACAACCCCCAAATTCCAGATATAACAAAAACATCGGATACTTCCTTCGTTTATTCCAATAACCACTTGACTAAAAATAAACAAGGCCTTTGGGAACTCTATGTTTCTGGAGACCCCTTGCAAAGGGGGTTAATTACTGGAGCTCTTACGGAAGAACTATTTCAGCACCAGGAAGAGATATTTTTATCCAAGGTAAGACAACTGGTGCCATCTAAGACAAAAAGATACTTTCTAAAAAAATTCTTGGCCTGGTACAATAGAAAAATGTATAAAAACATCCCTGAGGAAATCAAGGTAGAAATTTTGGGACTATCCAAATACGCTTCTGAGGACTTTGACTACATAGCGGAACCATATTCGAGGGTACTTTACCTGCATGGTGCCCATGATATTGGACATGCCCTACAAGATTTGGCCCTAGTAGGATGTTCTTCCTTTGCAGCCTGGGGCGATAAATCTGAAGATGGGAGTTTGATCATTGGTCGGAATTTTGACTTTTATGCAGGGGACGATTTTGCCGAAAACAAAATAATTTCCTTTGTAGACCCTACCGAAGGCCATAAATTTATGTCCGTGACATGGGGCGGAATGCTAGGCGTTGTCTCCGGAATGAACGAGCATGGGTTGACTGTTACCATCAACGCAGGAAAATCTAAAATTCCATTGGTGGCCAAAACACCCATCAGTATCGTTACTAGGGAAATTTTACAATATGCAGCTACCCTGAAAGAGGCCGTAGCCATTGCCAAAAAACGCCAAGTATTTGTTTCGGAATCCATTTTAGTAGGTAGTGCCAGGGACAAAAAAGCAATAGTAATCGAAGTCTCACCGCATAATTTCGGAGTATATGAGGTCCCCAACACCAATCAATTGATCTGCTCCAACCACTTTCAGAGTGATGCCTATGCAGAAGACAAAAACAACCAAAAACATATTTCCGAAAGTCATTCCAACTACCGTTTTGAGCGATTGGAGGAACTCTTGGGAGACCACAAAAAAATAACTCCTAAAATTGCTGTGGACATACTTAGAAACAAAGAAGGTCTTAGTGACTTGGATATTGGTTACGGCAATGAAAAGGCATTGAACCAGTTATTGGCCCATCACGGAATTGTCTTTAAACCGGAGCAAGGTTTGGTATGGGTTTCTTCAAATCCCTACCAATTAGGAGAATTTGTAGCCTATGACCTAAACGAAATTTTTAAGGACAGTTTAAATCAGAGGACTAAAACGACCCTTTCCGTCGCTAATGAAAACATTAAAAAAGACAGTTTCCTGTATACCCAAGCGTATCAAAACTACGAGGAGTATAGGTCAAAACACCACCAAATAATGGAAGCAGTGGCTGACGATAAACACTTAACTCCTAAATTCCTGGAGGAATTTAAAACATTGAATCCTGAATTTTGGGAAACCCACTTTTGGGTAGGCCGCTATTATTACAATAGAAAATATTACTTAGCTGCCTTGAATGCTTTTAAGGAGGCAAGTACAAAAGAAATCACTACAGTTCCCGAGGAAGCTTTGGTACATTCGTATATTCGAAGATTAAAACGTAAATTAAAATAATGATCCCTGATATTGAAAAAGCAACCGAGGAAGAAATACTACTGTTACAAGAACAGCGTTTAAGGGAACTTATTTACTATACTACACAAAAATCGACCTATTATAAAAGAATTTTTAAAGAAAATAATTTACAGGCCAGCGATATAACTACCTTGGCAGACCTGACCAAACTACCAACAACTTCCAAAGAAGACCTTCAAAGATATAATGATGATTTTTTGTGCGTAGATAGAAACAAGATTATAGACTATGTAACTACTTCCGGCACATTGGGCGAACCTGTTACCTTTGCCCTAACAGACAATGACCTGAACAGGTTGGCTTATAACGAGGCCATTTCTTTTGACTGTGCCGGTGTTACGGCAGACGATATTCTGCAATTAACTACCACTATAGATAGACGATTTATGGCCGGTTTGGCTTATTTCCTGGGCGCCAGGGAGCTGGGAGCGGGAATTATTCGAGTAGGTGCCGGAATTCCTGAGCTTCAATGGGATTCCATCCATAAATTTAAACCAACCTACCTCATTGTAGTCCCTTCATTTTTATTGAAACTCATAGAATATGCCCATAAACATGGAATAGACCCCAACAAAGCAGGAGTAAAAGGTGCCATTTGCATTGGAGAATCGCTAAGAAATGATGATTTTTCATTGAACACCCTCGCTGCCAAAATAAAGAAAGATTGGAACATTCCCTTGTATTCCACCTATGCCTCAACCGAAATGAGCACTGCCTTTACCGAATGCGAGGCTCAACAAGGTGGCCATCACCATCCGGAATTGATCATCGCTGAAATTTTGGACGATGAAGAAAAACCAGTTCCAGTTGGTATGCCCGGAGAACTTACCATTACTACCTTAGGTGTCGAAGGCATGCCTTTACTGAGGTTTAAAACCGGTGATATTGTTAAAGCACATACTTCAAAATGTTCCTGCGAAAGGAATACCTTACGCTTAGGACCCGTTATTGGGAGAAAAAAACAAATGATAAAGTACAAGGGTACTACACTATATCCCCCGGCAATGTACAACGTACTCAATCATTTTAATGAAATAGAGGCCTTTGTAATCGAAATTGCCCATAACGATATAGGAACTGATGAAATTTGTATTAAAATAGCTACTTTGAATCCGACAGATACTCTACTGCAAACGATTAAGGATCACTTTAGGGCCAAGCTAAGGGTACTGCCTAAAATTGAATTCCACGATTTTAAAACCCTTCAGGAATTGCGATTTCCAAAAATGAGCAGAAAACCTGTTATTGTTATTGACCATCGACTATAATTTTAGAGTTTATACCCAGAGCCTCCAACTCTTTTAATTTGTAACTCTACCGTTAATTTCCTACATTATAAATCCATAGAAGCGGAATTCCGTTCCTTAAACCATTTCCAGTTTTTATGGTTATATTTTTTTTGCTTAGAGCACGAAACTAATCGCCAAAAATATAATCGCATTAAAATTGGTATTACATTTGATTAATCATTGGCTATACTAGTGTATCACTATGAAAAAACAAATATTTATCTGCGTTCTACTATTTTATATACCCTTTATGGGCATTGGACAAAAATTGGGCAATCAGGAAATAAAGAATTTAATCGAATCTTATAAGAAGGACATCCGAGGACCCTATAAGGAGATTCGTTGGTTTTGCACGGATGGCAGTATACGCCAGCCAAAAGACCCATGTCCAGACAATATTGGACCCGGAGTTCAGCACGCCACCTATAAAAGCTCGGTAACCGATCTTGTGAAGAACAACCATATTTACTTGGGGCAGATTTTAGCCTATACGACCAAAGAGGAATTTTGGGATTCAGAACATAATAACTCCCGACTTAAGCAGTATCAGCTGGACAAATATTTAAGAACTGTAGATAATGGCTGGATCTTACAAAAGGGTCAGTTCTATCGTGGAGCACTACAGGCGGAGGACGAAGAAGCCTGGGGCGTCGATTTTTATAAATGGCTATTATCCAACACTGACAATTTAACCCAAAATTTTTACCTAATAAGACAGTCCCTAAAGGATATTCCACATAATGGTGATGATAATCTGGCCCAAATTATTAGGAGCGATTCTAAGGTAATATCAGATTTAGTACCGGAATTTATGGACTTAAGGGTTAAGATCCATAGTCAACCTGACGCAGGTGATATTAATAAAGTAAAGGATTTTAAAGCTAAAAACAACAACAAACTATCCAACGAAAATAAAGCCAAAATTGATGCTTTAGTATCTACCATGACCAATTTCTACAAACCAGTGGATATTGCGCAGATACAAAAAAGCACTCCCCTTGTCAAGGATAGCCCCATCGGGGTTTCAATAAAAACCTTTGCTACCAGCTACAATGGAGAGAAAAATGCTGCAGTACTTATCCCCGCCACGGCCGAATTGCTTTTAGATATAAGGCAGGCCGTCCTAAAAGAAGAAAATGCGATTGCCCGCCTGCAATTATTGGACGCCTCCTTAAAATTGGAAGAAATAATATTTAAGAATTCTCCCCAATGGCAGCCAGAAGATCTAGACGGACTTTTGGACAAGTTGTGTTATTTGGGTATGGCGAATGCCGGGGCAGGATATATAGAATTGGGAGAATGGGAGCAACTTAATTTATCCGTTAAAGGGTCCAATACAAGCTCCATGTCCCTTGGGCAACTAACCACTGTATTGGAAAATGCGCGTAGGGAAGTGGAATGGAGTTCTTCCATGGTAAAGGCTAATTATCAGGAAATAGTAGATATTTACACCGCTTTTGAACCAAAGGCATATGGATTTATAGACGATAAGATAAGGGGATCCATTGCGCTGTACTTAGGCCAGACCGTTGGAGAATTGGGCGATATCATTGCACAGGAATCCGCTTTGACCAACAAGGTCATGGACATAGACAACCAAAGTGGACTCCGTGGTCTCAATCCAGGGTATGCCTTGGGCGAGTTGGTAGTGGTTAGCGGTTCTCCGGATGAGATCGAGGTGTCCTCCGAAAAAATTTATGTTTTCCAACGTCCGCCGTCCGATCTTAAACCAATTGCAGGTATTGCCACGGTTTCAGAGGGCAATATGGTTTCCCACGTACAGTTATTGGCGCGGAATATGGGGATTCCCAATACCGCCCTTGGAGATGACAATCTAAAAAGCCTTCAAAAATTTAGCGGAGAAAGAGTATTTTATGCGGTGTCCAATAAAGGCAATGTTATTATGAAGTTGGAAAATGATATGTCCGAAGAGGAACGTAATTTGTTTGTCAAGATAGAACGCAAGGAAGAAAAAATTGAAGTACCCATAGAGAATATAAGGTTGGATGAAACCGCAATACTAAACCTAAGATCCGTGGATGCAGAGGATTCGGGTAAACTTTGCGGTCCGAAGGCAGCCAATTTGGGACAGTTAAAAAAGATGTTCCCGGAAAAGGTGGTTGAAGGCCTGGTAATTCCTTTTGGAATATTTAGGGACCATATGGACCAACCTATGCCCGATCAGCAGGGCAGCTACTGGGATTATCTAAACTTTACCTTCAAGCAGGCCGAGAGCATGCGTTCTGATGGCATTCCGGAAGGGGAGGTGGAAAACTATCAATTAAGGCAATTGGAAAGCTTAAGGGAGGCTATAAAGGTAATGCCTATGAAAGACGAATTCATTTCGCAATTGGAACGCGATTTCGAAGAAGTGCTAGGAAAACCTATTGGTGAAATCCCTGTTTTTCTGAGAAGTGACACCAACATGGAGGATTTGAAGAATTTTACCGGGGCGGGATTAAACCTTACTATTTTCAATGTTGCAGCCAAGGAAAAAATAATCTCGGGTATTAGGGACGTTTGGGCTTCCCCTTATTCCGAACGTAGTTTTAAATGGCGACAAAAATACCTTCTAAACCCAGAAAACGTATTCCCCTCCATTCTGGTTATTCCAAGTGTGGATGTAGATTATTCCGGAGTATTGATTACCAAAGGGATAAGTTCTGGCAATCCCGAGGATTTGACCATTGCTTTTAGCAGAGGGGCCGGTGGTGCAGTAGATGGCCAATCGGCAGAAACTTATTTAATAATGGATACTGGCGCCACTCAACTGCTGGCACCAGCTAGGGAAATGTACCATAATCGACTTCCATCAACTGGAGGAACGGAAAAACATATGTCCACTTTTGAAAAATTCATCCTAAGCCAAGAGAATATTAAGGAAATAAGGGAGTTTGCCAAGACTATTCGTATCACTATGCCCAAGGAAACAAAATCGGATTATGATGGGGCCTATGATGTGGAATTGGGATTCCAAAACAATAAACTATGGTTATTCCAAATTCGACCTTTTGTAGAAAACAAAAAGGCGTTAAGCTCCAACTATTTGGAATCTATCACCCCAAAAATTGATTTGAACAAAAACATACCACTTTCTAAAAAAATATAGGATGCGCAAGTATATAAATTATTTTGTTTTATTGCTGATCTGTTCGGCATTTACCACTGCAAGCTATTACCCCATTGACGGTTATTTGCACACAGGAATCAAGAGATTGAAGTATTTGGAACTGGTAAAAAGCGGGGAACTCAAATCTACCACTGTAATTCCTCCAGGGGCTCAAAAGTCCTATATGGATATAGAATTGAATCTCCTTTCCAAAAAGGAAGACAGTGTGGGGGCCTTTCTAAAGGTAGATGAGCAATTCCAAAAAGACATCAATTCATTGTTTAGGGGATTGGATAAAAGTTATTCCATTGCCGTTTTGGATATTTCCGATATAGACAGTGTTCGATTTGCCAAGCGAAACGAAACTGCAGGCTATCAACCTGGAAGTGTAGGTAAATTGGCCGTAATGGTTGCATTGTTTGACCAACTGGAGAAATTATATCCGGATTCTTTTGAAAAACGACTGGAGCTATTGCGTTCAAAATCCGTAAAATCCGGCGTTTGGGGATTGACCGATGCGCATACTGTACCCATTTTTAATTTGGAAACGAATAAACTTCTAAAAAGACAGGTAATCGCCAGTGATGTTTTTACTTTGTTCGAATGGGCAGACCACATGCTTTCCGTTAGCAACAACGGGGCAGCCAGTATTGTATGGCGGGAAGCCCTGTTAATGGCCGCATTTGGTGAATCCTATCCCACCCTTACCCAGGAACAAGCGGATACATACTTTACAACTACCCCAAAAAAGGAATTGACAGATTTGGCCAATGACGTGGTAAATCTACCTTTAAGGGAATTAGGAATTACCACGGATGAATGGAGGTTAGGGAGCTTTTTTACTTCAGGCCCCAATAGATATGTGGGAGATAAAGGGGGCAGTATTGGTTCTCCTGTTGGATTGATGAAGTTTTTAATTAAGCTGGAGCAGGGAAATGTGGTGGATGAAGCATCCAGCCTGGAGATGAAGCGACTTATGTACATGACCGATCGAAGGATTAGATATGCCCAGTCCCCGGCCTTAAAGCCAGCTGCCGTTTATTTTAAATCGGGCAGTTTGTATAAATGTGATAGAAGTACGGGCGAAGCATGTGGAAAATATATGGGCAATGTAACCAACTATATGAATTCTGTAGCCATTATAGAACATCCTGACAATTGTAAATATATGGTGGTTTTGATGACAAACGTATTGCGAAAGAATTCCGCTACGGACCATATGACCTTGGCCAGTAGTGTCGACAAAATAATTAAACGATAATTTTTTTAAAGGCAGTCAGAATCTCGCCTGCCTTTTTTCTTGCCTTTTCATTGGAATCTTCCAAAACCATTTCCAGTATGGGGTTAAATTTGGGGTCCCGGGTTTTTTCAATCAAATAAAGCACGGCTAATTTTAGCTTAATATCCTTTCGCTTTAAAAGGGCCAAATAGCTTTCGGATTCGCTCAGGACCTTTACATTTAGATTCTTTAAATTTTCTTCAGAAATAGCACCTGCCTGTATAATGGATTCCGCCACAGGTATCAATTCCTTTTTAAGCTGAATATCCAGGATATTGTCCAAAAATTCAATGGCATGTATACGCTGTTCCTCTTTTCCTTTCAATATGGCGTTTAGAATAGGATCCACATCCTGTGGGGGATATTTTATACCCAAAAATTGAAAAATCCGCTGTAATTGTCTGTCCAACCTTAGTTCAAGCAAATGTATCAGGCCATTTCTGGCTTCGTTTTCTTCCTTGGACTCCAGTTTTTCAGGGTTCTTTTTATACTGTAAGACTATTTGGGTATGAATTACAGACAGTGTACTTTGGTACAGATGGCACTCGTCCAAGATCTTATCTACAATAAAACGGTCCTTTATTTTAAGATGGGGATACTTCCATTTTAGGTGTTTTAAGGCTTCAATAGCCTCAATTTTCACCGTATGTTCCATATCTTCGGTAAGTTTTATTAAGGTATTGATAGCCTTTTGGGAAGTAAACTTTCCAATAACCTTAACCACATAGGCGGTATCATCCTGATCAATGGTATCTCTCCGTAATCCCTCGAACAAAATATCGATAATAGGCTCTCCGTAAAAGAAGAGGGCCTCTATAGCCGATTTTCTGGTATCCTTACCCGATAATTTGGAGATAATAACATTAATAAACTGCTTGTCCAAGGTTTTGGATGCCGCCAGAATTGCAGTATTGATCGTCTGAGCGTTCTCCAAATTAAGATGGGCATATAATACCTCGTAAAACTTTTCTACCTTGGCATTTCCAATGGTTTCCAAAATGGCAAGGATTTTATTGGACCTTTCCAATTCGGAAGGGCTTTGCGATAGCTGGGACAAGGCATTTTCAATTCTTTGCTCCAAACTAAATCGGTCCTGCATAACCCTATTATTTCGCAACTCCATGGACAGACCAATTAGAGCGGCATTGGCTATGGTGTTGTCCTCTACCGATAGATATTTATCCAAGAGGTCTACCGGGTTCAATTGATAGTGCTTTAACAGATACCTAAAGGCAGAGGTGGTCACTTGCTGATCCTTATCCAAGACCATGGCCTCAATTTCAGGACATAAATTTTCCGTATTTAAAAAATAAAGGTTTTCAATGGCCAAAGCCCTTACCTTGTCTGATGGATTGTGCAATAGGCCTTTGATGGCCATAAAGAAACGTTCATCCTTAACTTCCAATGTTTTGCTCAACATGTGCAATATCTGATTCTCGTTCCCCGTTTCAAATACCCGGATTACCGTTTCAATAATGGAAGTAACTTTTATCTCCGACTTGTTTGCCTTCTCTTTTTTAAGCGGGCTATATTCCAAGAGACTCTTGAAGGAAATTATATATTCATTCCTTAGATGATAAATAAAATACAACCAGATCAAAATAAGTACAATAATAATTATACTGATATAGGTAGAAGATATTTCCAATCCGTTTATAAAAAAGATAAGAATAAACCCCGCCAACCCAGTAGCTATACTGTCCACTACAACATCTGTAAATGTTTTGGTCTTCTTTTTAATCTCTATGGGAATAGGTATGGAAAGCAATTCTGTTGCTGCCTTATT
Source organism: Arenibacter sp. F26102 (assembly GCF_023015865.1). Lineage (GTDB taxonomy): Bacteria > Bacteroidota > Bacteroidia > Flavobacteriales > Flavobacteriaceae > Arenibacter. The sequence continues at coordinate 313,468 of NZ_JALKBC010000003.1, forward strand.
TACCGACTGTTTTAAGCTTCCGTCCACGATTTTAATAAACACCACCACCCAAAGCTGAGGTACCACCAGTAGCAAAAAAGAGCCCAGTAATACTCCCGAAGGCAACCACAATAAAGATTTACCAACACCAAAAGTTCCCACTATACGCTTAGTAAGGAACAATTGTATTAAAAGGGAAATAACGCTCAAGGTAGAAAACCAAAATCCAAAAAAGGAGGTTAATTCATCCTGGTTCTTAAAAAATTTGGAGGCATAATCACTGTACTGATAATCTACCAACTTGGCCACTAAAACGCTTATTCCAATGACCACAGCGATTAAACTCAGCAACTTGGATTGTTTGATCAACCTAAAAGGGGATTCTGCCTTGGGATTGGAGCGACTGGACACCTGAAAGGGGTTTAGTTTCAAAACTTCGTTTTTCCAGATATAACGTGTTATGGGCAAGCAGCACATTAGGAGAGCGGCTGCGACAAACAATAAATCCTCGGTATAAAGAATATTGGTCAAAAGGGAAGTTAAATAACCTCCAAATATACCCCCGGCAATTGCACCGGCGCCAATAAAGCCGAAAACACGTTTGGCCTCCCTAACATTATACACCAAATTTGCCATTACCCAGAACTGTGAAGCGGTCAACAAACCAAAAATGGCCACCCAAACATAAGGGATATATAGGATCAAACCATTACCGAGATTTAAATTTAGGGCAAGTCCAAATATCACCAAGGAAATAACGGAGCCGACCAAGGTACGATCTACAATAATATTAAGAGCGTACTTTGCTAATGCCCTATCATAAAAAAAAGAACCCACTACAGCCATTATGGCCGTTAAAACATAGCCCAATGGCAGTGCCTCTGAAGTAAGTTCGGATAGGAAAAGGGAATTTATTGTAGGTTTTACAATTAATAAAACCGTAATGATGAGGAATATATTTAATTGAAGAAGAAATGTTTTGGTCAGTTCCTCTTCTTTTAAATCAAATGCCTTTAGAATGTATGTTTTAAACGTTCTAACAAATGAAATTAGGTAGTTCAATTTTTATGCGTTTTAAAAAAAATCAACAGCACTCCTATCTAAAATAATTCTATAGAAGATTAAGACCAAAATTACTTTATTGGCCAATATTATACGAATAAATAAAGGGAATTATAAAAAGGGACTTAGTTAACGGCCAAATGAATCCGCTCCGCCTTCAATACTTTTTCAACAGGCCTTACCAGATCCCTAATAATTTGCTCACCTCCTGCATCATCTATTAAGGCTACCAAAATATAACGGCGATTGGGATTATTTCCCCAAACCAGAATGGAATCGGAATGAAAGGTTCTCCAAGAGCCCGACTTTCTATATAGCCTGGCGTCGGGAGCAATGTTGTCTAACGTATTTACAAATTTATGATGCAGTTCAGGATCTCCCATGATATCCAACATTTGTTTGGAACGACCCTTGCTAACCAATTTACCATTGGCCAATAGATAATAATACCTACAAACTTGGTTTACGGTTGCCGCATGCGACAAATTCTTTAGGGGTTCCCGATTGGTATCACCACCACTTCCGTATCTTTTACCAACCCATAGTCCACCGCCTTGACTCTCATCATAAAACATATATTTTGGATCGGTCATTACGGACTGTATCTTATCGTATCCCAGTCGATCGATCATTCTTGTAGTTGCTTCGTTGTTTGATTTGCTGATCATTGACCGCATATCTTTCCTTATTTCCTGAGTTTCCTTTAACTCACCCTTTTCTAGGGCATCCATAGAGGACAACAATACCGCTATTTTTGGCAAGCTGGCCGCATACATCATATAATCGCCATTAATACTTGCATATTTTGCATTTTCCGGATTGGATAAGTCCACTATACCAACTGCCATCTTATTGTTATACATTAAGGATTTCCAGGTAGGATTGGACATTAGTTCCTTTTCCAAACTTGCCTGCAAGGCACTATTGGTTAAACTGGGCAAGGGTTTAACCTTGGCATTGCCTAAATTAATGGGTAGGTCTTTTTGTGCCCAAGCCATACCAGAACATACGAATACGCACAAAATTCCAATTACGCGCATTTTCAAATGAAAATAAGATTTACCCATAATATAAACAGTATAATACTGATTGTTAAGAATTAAATATGAACCTCAATTTAAAAAGCTGGTCGAAAAAACCGATCAAAGATATTCTATAATCGTGTCCGACATCTGTTAAAATTTATACTTCAGTAAAAAACTAAGAACCTACTTAATATAACGTATAATTAGTCATATTCTGATTTTACTATGTTAAAATTTATTACCTCAACACCTAAAAAGGTTTTACCTCTCTACCAAAACAATAAAGACCCTCTAGGTGGTATTTATATATACGTTGTAAGTAGATAAAAAGTTTAGGTGTTTGTAGGTCATGGAGCCATTTTAATCATGACAGTTTGATCGCAAATTGTTATTTTTGGAACAAATTAGAAACACATGTTGGTTATAGGTATTGCGGGTGGTACGGGTTGTGGAAAAACTACTGTTGTAAATCAAATTATAAATGAATTGCCATTTGAGGAGGTAGGGGTTATTTCCCAGGATTCTTACTATTGCGACCTGTCCCACTTATCATATGAAGAACGTACCCAAGTAAATTTCGACCATCCCCGTGCCATCGATTTTGAATTATTGGGCAACCATTTACAGGATTTAAAAAAAGGAATTCCAATTCACCAACCCGTTTATTCATTTGTTAAACACAATCGTACCACTGATACCATACTAACACACCCTAGAAAGGTTATGATCGTAGAGGGTATCTTAATAATGACAAATCCTAAAATAAGGGAGATGTTCGACATTAAAATATTTGTTCATGCCGATTCGGATGAGCGATTGATAAGGCGTCTAAAAAGGGATACAACTGAACGTGGCAGAGATTTGGATGAAGTTTTAACACGGTATCAAAATACCTTAAAGCCTATGCACAATCAGTTTATAGAGCCCACAAAGGAATATGCCGATATTATTATTCCTAACAATAAATACAATACCGTAGCAGTAGATATCGTAAGAACCATAATCAACGAAAAATTAAGTTAATCACTTATGGGAATCAAAGGGATAAGAAAGAAAAAATGGTTTGGCGTGGTCACCAATATGTATGTTTTGGTACTTACGATTTTTGTAGTTTGGATGGTTTTTTTCGATACCAACTCTCTGCTAATACATTGGGAACTTAAAAAGCAAATAAACAATCTTGAAAAGCAGAAAGATTTTCTCCATGAGGAGATAGCAAGGGATAAAAAGATAATAGAAAAATTGTCCGATCCCGAGGAGTTGGAAAAATTTGCCAGGGAACAGTACTATTTGAAAAGGAAAAATGAGGAAATTTATTTAATTGAATATGAGGACAGTCTAAAAATAAAGGATGATGAATAAGTCTGAACTCTTTAGCGATTTCCCTGAGATTTCTTCCAAAGCCTGGAAGCAAAAAATCCAGTTCGAGCTACAAGGCGAAGACTACAATGAAAAGTTGGTTTGGGAATCCCCTGAGGGCATTAAAGTAAAACCTTTCTATCATTCGGAAGACCTGAAGACTCTCAAAATAAGTGAAGCCAATAAAAATACTGGTTGGCGTGTTGGACAGGGAATATTCTCGGGAAATACCAAATTGGCCAACGCAAAGGCCTTGGACGTAATTGCACGGGGAGCTGAGAGTATCCAATTTACCATTCCATCCGAAGAAATAAAAATTCCTGAGCTTCTCAAAGAAATTGACCTAGGGCAAACAACTATTTATTTTAACCTTCAATTCCTATCATCCTCCTATGTAAGATCAATACTGGAGGCCACCAAAAACCAAATCAACAAGGTCTATCTCAATGTAGATATCATTGGCCATTTGGCCAGAAATGGCAACTGGCAATTCAACCTCAACCAAGACCATAAAATATTAGATGAAATTCTAAATCTAAATCACACTCAAACTTTGAGTGTAGATGTTGCCCTCTATGAGAATGCCGGGGCCAATCTAATTCAACAACTGGCCTATGCCCATGCCCATGCCAATGAATACTTGAATCATTTAAATGAAAACCATACGGACATTCTTAAAAGGACTGTAATTACCTTTAAGGTTTCCGTCGGGAGCAATTATTTCTTTGAAATTGCCAAGCTTAGGTCGTTGAGAATGTTGTTTGGGACTCTAGCCAAGGAATATGGAGCTTTGGAGCAGTGCCACATAGTTGCAACACCTACCTTTAGAAACAAAACCCTGTACGACTTCAACAATAACATGCTGCGAACCACCACAGAATGTATGTCGGCTATTTTAGGGGAGGCAGATATGGTAATAAATATGCCATATGACGCCATCTATCACAAGGACAATGAATTTGGTGAACGTATGGCCAGAAATCAATTGCTGATTTTAAAAAACGAGAGCTATTTTAACAAAGTGGACAATGCGGCGGATGGAGCATATTATATAGAATCCATTACCCATCAACTTTCAACCAAAGCACTCGAATTATTTAAACACATAGAAGCTGGGGGAGGCTTTTTGGTACAGCTAAAAGAACACATCATTCAAAAAAAAATAAAGGAAAGTGCCGCCAAAGAACAGGATAATTTTAATAGGCTCGATAAAATCTTGGTGGGCACTAATAAGCATGCTTCCAAGTTGGATAAAATGAAGGATAATTTAGAAATATATCCGTTTGTGAAAATGAATACCCGGAAAACCTTGATCGAACCGATCATTGAAAAAAGATTGTCCGAGGATTGGGAACAAAAGCGATTAAAAACTGAATAACAGCCCGTTCCAACTGGTTGAAAAAGTTATAAAGCTTCCAAAAGGTCCAATTAATACATTAGGTTAAGACGATTCAATATAATGGCAAGAAAAAATCTCCAACAAATTCAACTGAGGTCTGTTCCTGAAACGAACACAAAAGACCATGACCCAGTATTGCCATTTGAGACCGCAGAAGGTATTCTCCTGAAAAAAACATATTCCCAGGCAGATATTGAGGATTTGGAACATCTAAACTTTGCCGCCGGTATACCTCCCTTTCTCCGAGGACCTTATAGCACCATGTATGTCACCAGACCATGGACTATAAGGCAGTACGCCGGGTTCTCTACAGCCGAGGAGAGCAACGCATTTTACAAAAAAAATCTTAAGGCCGGACAAAAGGGCCTTTCTGTAGCCTTTGATCTCCCAACGCATAGAGGATATGACAGCGACCATCCACGTGTGGTAGGTGATGTCGGAAAAGCCGGGGTAGCTATTGACTCCGTCGAGGATATGAAAATTTTATTCCAGGACATACCTTTGGATAAAATGTCGGTTTCCATGACCATGAACGGTGCAGTGTTGCCCATATTGGCATTTTATATTGTAGCGGCAGAGGAACAGGGTGTTTTACCAAAAGACCTTTCCGGAACCATTCAAAATGACATCCTTAAGGAATTTATGGTCAGGAATACCTATATCTACCCTCCTGCCCCATCTATGCAGATCGTTGCAGATATTTTTAAATATACCAGTATGTTTATGCCCCAATTTAATAGCATAAGCATTTCCGGCTATCATATGCACGAGGCAGGCGCAACCGCCGACATTGAATTGGCCTATACCCTGGCCGATGGATTGGAATATATTAGGACGGGGTTAAAAGCTGGATTGAATATAGACGATTTTGCCCCAAGATTGTCCTTCTTTTGGGGCATTGGAATGAACCATTTTATGGAAATTGCAAAAATGCGGGCCGGCAGAATGCTCTGGGCCAAATTAGTAAAACAATTCAACCCAAAAAATGAGAAGTCGCTTACCCTAAGGACCCATTGCCAAACCAGTGGATGGAGCCTTACCGAGCAAGACCCGTTCAATAACATTACAAGGACAACTATAGAGGCTTCCGCGGCAGTTTTTGGCGGCACCCAGAGCCTACATACCAATGCCTTGGACGAAGCCATTGCCTTGCCTACGGATTTTTCTGCACGTATTGCCCGCAATACCCAATTATATTTACAAAAAGAGACGGAAATTACAAAAACGGTTGACCCCTGGGCAGGTAGTTATTATCTGGAAAAACTAACGGACGAAATTGCTCATAAAGCTTGGACACTCATCGAAGAAGTAGAAGCCTTGGGCGGTATGACCATGGCTATTGAGGCCGGTATCCCTAAATTAAGGATCGAGGAGGCCTCTGCAAAAAAACAAGCCCGAATTGACAGTGGAAGGGATATCATCGTTGGCATCAATAAATACAGGACCAAGGAAGAAGATACCCTTCAAATATTGGAAGTTGATAATGCCGAGGTTAGAAGGCAACAATTGGCACGCCTGCAAGTCGTCAAGGAAAAAAGAAATGAAAGTAACGTTAAGCAATCACTGCAGAAACTTACCGAAGTCGCAAAACAAAGAATTAAGTCCCAAGCTCCCAAAACAACCAGCGAATCTGCTGTAAATGAGGAAAATTTATTAGCTTTAGCTATCGAGGCTGCCAGGGCAAGAGCTACATTGGGCGAGATCAGTACTGCATTGGAGATTGCTTTTGGTAGGCATAAGGCAACTATAAATTCGTTTACGGGAGTGTATTCAAAAGAAATAAAGGGAGATGAGAGTTTTGGCAAGGCCAGGGAAATGGCAGACAAGTTTGCCGAACAGGAAGGCCGTAGACCTAGGATAATGATTGCCAAAATGGGTCAGGACGGTCACGACCGGGGATCTAAAGTGGTAGCAACAGCATATGCCGACCTAGGTTTTGATGTAGATATTGGCCCGCTCTTCCAAACTCCGGCCGAAGTGGCAAAACAAGCTGTGGAAAACGATGTACATGTTTTGGGAATTTCTTCCTTGGCGGGCGGACACAAGACCTTGGTGCCCCAAGTACTACAGGAGTTAAAATCCTACGGTCGGGAAGATATTATGGTAATCGTGGGCGGAGTAATCCCAAAACAGGATTATGATTATTTGTACGATGCCGGGACCGTAGCCATTTTTGGTCCAGGCACTAAAATAACCGATACAGCTATTCAACTTCTGGAAATCCTGAGCGCATAAAGTTCTTAAACCGACAGAAATGACCTGAGTTCGATTGATTTTTAATTATTAATAAACTATTTAGGATATTGTTTTCCGGTCGAGCTTGCCTTCAGGGGTAGGTAAAGGAGAGGCCTTATTTTAAAGATATAATTGTCCAAAAGCTCGCTACTGAGCTTAAGTCGACAGAAATATAAACTTCAAATTATTGATTATCAATTGATTGAGTGTTATTTCAAATCAAGTACATATTAAATGGGGTTAAACTTCAGAGTAAGGCTTGAACCAAAATTAGGAAATAAACCCAATATCCAGGGAATTTAACCAATGACCCCTCTTTTTTGAGCTTCGTTCTACAATTTTCCTACAATGAGGTTAAGGCTTTGAATAATTGGGTCTCATTAATAAGTTGTGTATAAGTGATTCGTAAAAAAACAATAAACCTCTAAGAGCCTGACAACAAATCCCATAGAACTTTAACGCACTTTAACGCTAAAGACTACAGTTATTCACCCAGTGTTAACAAAATACATTTTATAACAACTTAAATAATCGTATTTTTACCCCCTAACTTACTATGATAATGGGCAAAATAATTGCTATTGCTAATCAAAAAGGTGGTGTAGGAAAAACTACAACTTCGGTAAATTTGGCCGCCTCTTTGGGTGTATTGGAAAAAAAAGTATTACTAATAGACGCTGACCCCCAAGCTAATGCAACTTCAGGATTAGGATTGGATGTGGATAGTATCGAATTGGGAACATACCAATTATTGGAACACACCAAAACTGCTGAAGAAACTATCGTTAAGACCTCCTCCCCAAATGTAGATCTTATCCCGGCACATATTGACCTTGTGGCTATCGAAATCGAATTGGTAGATAAGGATGATCGGGAATATATGATGAAAAAAGCCATTCGTGGATTAAAGGACAAATACGACTATATTCTTATAGATTGCGCACCTTCACTTGGACTTTTAACATTGAACGCCCTTACGGCTGCCGATTCTGTGATGATACCTATACAATGCGAATATTTTGCTTTGGAAGGATTGGGCAAATTACTGAATACGATTAAGAGTGTTCAAAAAATACATAATCCGGATTTGGATATAGAAGGAATGGTACTTACCATGTACGATTCCAGGTTAAGGCTATCCAACCAAGTTGTGGAAGAGGTTAAAAAGCATTTTTCCGAAATGGTGTTCGATACGATCATACAAAGAAATGTTCGGTTAAGTGAAGCCCCAAGTTATGGGGAGAGCATTATTAAATATGATGCCAGTAGTAAGGGAGCCGCCAATTATTTAAATTTGGCACATGAAGTAGTTGTGAAAAACAAGGAGACAGCATAATGGCGAAAGCAATAAAAAAACAAGCGTTGGGCCGCGGTTTATCAGCCCTATTAAAAGATCCGGAAAACGATATACAATCGGCCACGGACAAGAACGCCGACAAAGTAGTGGGCAACATAGTAGAATTGGATTTGGAGGCGATAGACGTTAATCCATTTCAGCCCCGTTCCAATTTTAATGACGAAGCCTTGCAGGAATTGGCTTCTTCTATAAAGGAATTGGGGGTTATCCAGCCAATAACGGTAAGAAAACTAGATTTCAATAAGTATCAATTAGTTTCTGGTGAACGTAGGTACAGGGCATCCAAATTAATTGGACTGGAGACCATACCGGCCTATATCCGCATTGCAAATGACCAGGAATCCCTGGAAATGGCCTTGGTCGAAAATATTCAACGACAGGACTTAGATCCCATAGAAATTGCTCTTTCCTATCAAAGATTGATTGATGAAATTCAGTTGACACAGGAAAAAATGAGTGAGAGGGTAGGCAAAAAACGCTCTACGATCACCAACTATTTAAGATTGCTAAGGTTAGACCCTATTATTCAGACAGGAATAAGGGACGGTTTTGTAACTATGGGCCACGGAAGGGCTTTGGTAAATGTGGATAAAAAGCAAGATCAAATTGCTCTATACGAAAAAATAGTAGGTGAAAATCTTTCGGTCAGGGACACGGAAAAAGCCGTAAAGGATTATCAAGAAGGTAATACCGATACAGACCCGATTAATTCCGCAGTGACAAAAGGCCAAAAGAAATCGGCCATAAACCCCGATTTTATTGACAAAAACCTTGGTCATCTTTCAGATTTTTTATCTGTAAAAGTAGATATTAAAGCTTCTGAAAAAGGGAAAGGAAAAATCACTATACCCTTTCATTCCAAGGAGGAATTCAATAGGCTAAAAAAATTGATTACGGGTGAGTAAATCTCTTATTTCTCTGGCTGTATATTTTCTTGTTATAACTTTCGGACTTGCCCAAGAGGAAGAAAATACTACCCAGGCATCAGATACCATTAATACCACACTTAAAAAGGAGGGGGTTTCCGTAGTAGACACCTTAAAGGTCAAAAGAAGAGCCATAAATCCTTTGGCGCCAAGTAAGGCGGCCTTCTATTCAGCAGTATTTCCCGGACTCGGTCAAATATACAATAGACGTTATTGGAAAGCGCCCATTGTTTACGCAATAATGGGTGGTGGAATATATGGCTACATATACAATGACGACCTCTATGACCGTTTTAGAACGGCATTTAAACGTAGGCAGGCAGGATTTACAGATGATGAATTTTATGATCTGGGAACACCCAATGCCCCTGGGGCTGATCCAGACTTTTCCGAAGCAGCCCTGGAAAGTGCACAGGAAAGATATCAAGAAGATAGGGATTTATGGCTGCTGGTCACCATTGCCATGTATGCCCTAAATATTGTTGATGCGAATGTTGATGCACATTTAAAACAATTTAACGTGGATGATGACCTAAGTATGGATTTAAAACCATATTTGGACCTGGACGCCATTACCGCCAAACCAGTTTATGGCTTGGCCCTAACCATTAAGTTTTAATTTATGAATATTGCCTTGTTCGGATATGGTAAAATGGGTAAAATGATCGAACAGATCGCCCTTAAAAGAAACCATACTATTGTAGCAAAAATTGATTTGGATTCAACTGATGTAGATTTTTCCAAAATCGACGTTGCCATTGATTTTAGTATGCCCAACGCCGCTTTTGGAAACATTAAAAACTGCCTAGAGCACAAGGTCCCCATCATTTCAGGAACTACCGGCTGGTTGGAAGATTACCAAAAAGCCGTGGACCTTTGCAATGAAAACCAAGGCGCATTTATCTACGCCTCCAACTTTAGCTTAGGGGTTAACCTTTTTTTTGAGCTTAATTCCTATTTGGCAAAAATGATAGGTTCCCAAAAACAATACCGAGTTTCCATGGAAGAAATCCACCATACACAAAAATTGGATGCACCTAGCGGAACAGCAATTACTTTGGCCGAAGGCGTTATTAACGAAACCGATTATACAAAATGGAAATTGGACAATGCAGGGGATAACGAAATTCCTATTACAGCTAAGCGTATCGCCGATACTCCTGGAACCCATACTGTTTCCTATGAAAGCGAAGTAGATGGCATTGAAATTAAACATACCGCCTATAACAGGGAAGGTTTTGCACTAGGGGCTGTAATAGCAGCAGAATGGATTGTGGGAAAAACAGGGGTCTTCACCATGAAAGACGTGTTAAACCTTAGTTAAGGAACGTAACAAAAATCAACTTAAAATGACTTAAAGATTGACGAGTTCTTAAAAGCCCATCAATCTTTAAATAATAATTACCAATATGAACGGAACACAGTGGATTATTTTTATTTTAATTATTCAGGTAATACATTTTTTAGGCACCTGGAAATTATACGTAAAAGCAGGCAGAAAAGCTTGGGAAGCTGCCATCCCTGTATATAATGCAATTGTTCTGATGCAGATTATCAACAGACCTAAATGGTGGGTAATATTGCTTTTTATCCCAATCATTAATTTATTGATGTTTCCGGTGGTCTGGGTTGAAACCCTTAGAAGTTTTGGAAAAAACAGCTTATTGGATACCTGGTTGGCCATATTGACCTTGGGGCTTTATATTTATTATGTCAACTATTTTGAAGACGTAAAATATATTGAAAACAGGGATATACACCCAAAAAGTGCGTTAGGCGAGTGGGTCAGTTCCATTGTATTTGCCATTGTGGCCGCTACCTTGGTCCATACCTATCTGATCCAACCATTTGTTATTCCCACAAGTTCTTTGGAAAAAACCCTGTTGGTGGGCGATTTCCTATTCGTCAGCAAATTTCACTATGGAGCAAGGATACCAATGACTACTGTGGCCGCACCTATGGTTCACGATACCTTACCCGTACTGAAAACCAGATCTTACGTTGCCGATGTTGACCCCGCTACCTATAGGACCTCAATTTGGAACAAATTACAGTTACCCTATCTTAGATTCCCCGGATTTAAAAAGGTAAAGCGAAACGACATTGTAGTTTTTAGCTGGCCTGCCGATACGGTTTACCAGTTCTTTAAAAAACAGAAGGGGGTTCGCAAACCCATTGACAAAAAATCGAACTACGTAAAACGCTGCGTTGGAATTGCGGGCGATTCCTTGAGCATTAAAGATGGCTACGTTTACATTAATGGCGAAAAAACCGTTTTACCTTATAGGGCAAAGCCGGAATTCTTACACACGGTTACCGTAGAAGGACAATTTTCCAATGCTGCTATAGAACTTTTGGGCAGGGAGAACCTATCCGGAAACGTAATTCGGGTTCCAAACAACTCACTACAGCAAGAACGGGCAGCAGAGGTAATAACTGCTATGAATTTGGAACAGATAAAATCAGATTCAACTTATACTTATTTTGCCGGCAATGTGGGCAACCAAAAGGTTAAGGAATATCTAAAGTCCGAAGACATGAAGAACATGGCGCTCTTTAATCTAACCGAGGCGGAGGCCAGAAATTTCACTGGAAAGGATGGGATAACCGCAATCGACAAATTTTCCTATAAGAATTCGGACACCTCTGTTTTTCCTCAAAATGCCGCACATCCCGGTACCGTGGACAACATGGCTACAATTTATGTTCCCGAAAAGGGAAAAACCGTTCCTCTTAACCTCGATGTACTTCCCATTTATGAAAAGATCATCAAGGAATACGAAGGAAATGACCTTAAAGTAAATGGAAATCAGATCATTATTAACGGGGAAGTAAGCAATTCTTATACATTTAAACAAAATTACTACTGGATGATGGGTGATAACAGGCATAGGTCGGAAGATAGTCGATTCTGGGGTTATGTCCCTGAGGATCATATTGTAGGAACTCCCATTTTTATATGGATGAGTATAGATGGCATCAATGATGGCATGAGCAATTGGAAAGTAAGATGGGACAGGGTTTTTACTACCGTAAACGGCGATGGTGAACCTACCTCCTATTTTAAGTATTTTCTAATCTTATTGGCCGCATGGTTTATTTTTGATTTCTTCAGGAAAAAGAAGAAAGTGGAAAATTAATCTAGCAGTAATTGAATGCATCCAAAGGACCGTATTGAAATTGAGAAAGTCCACTGGTTACATTAATTAACACATATTCAAATCAAATAATGACCCTTCTGCTTCATCCTGGCTACTTTCCCAATATCGCCAATTTTGCTGCGATAGCTCAAAATGATGTATGCTGGGAGGTGATGGACAACTATCAAAAACAGACCTATCGCAATAGGTGCTTTATCTGTACGGATCTGGGAAAGCACATGCTCAATATTCCCATAAAACATGTAGGGAACAAAAAGGGTAAACAACGTTATGGTGATGTAAAAATTGACAATGACTATCCTTGGCAAAGACAGCATTGGCGCACCCTGGAAACCGCATACAGGACCTCCCCGTTTTTCGAGTTCTACGAAGATGATATTGCTCCATTATACCATAGCACATATAATTCTTTAATTGATTTTAACCTCAAAAGTATTGAGACCATCTGTGAATGTTTGCAAATAGATATGCCTACAGGGATAACTAAGAGCTATGAAGTTGATGTTACCGACAAAATAGACGGAAGGTTTTTAATAAATTCAAAATCAAAGTTTGTCTTGGAACAGCCAGAATATGTTCAGGTTTTCGATGACAGAAATGACTTTATACCCAACCTAAGTGTTTTGGATCTTTTATTCAATGAAGGCACAAATGCACTTACCTATCTAAAAGCCCTTAAACTAAACCTGCACAATGCTTAGGTTTTGTGTACACTACGGAATTCATTTTTTACTTCCAATAGTAATTGGACTGTATTTTTACAAAGAACACCGACTACAAATAATTTTAATACTTTTGGCGGGAATTCTTATTGATCTGGACCATTTATTGGCCAATCCAATTTTTGATTCCAACCGATGCAGTATCAACTTTCATCTTCTACATACCTATTGGGCCATTTCCGGCTATTTCCTATTATTATTTTTCCAGAAAACAAGAGTTTTTGGAATAGCCTTTTTAATACATATTTTAGCAGACACGGCAGATTGCTATTTAATGTAAATTCACCCAAAGCCACACTTTACTATCTTCCCAAAATTCACCTGCCCGTGGTTGCCGTCCACCCTAGAGCCTCAGCAACCTACCCTAAGTAGGCTTTGGATCATCTTAGCCCTCTAATTCCCTCCTCCAATTTTCTCTTTAAACCGGGACTTCAAGAATGAAACAAACACTCTTTGAACATCCTATGAACTTTAAAAATTTATTGCTATTTTGTATAGCGCTTTGCCAAGGATAAATCTAATTCATATCTAAAAAATGGAAGACCATACAATTAAAGACTCGATTACTCCTGGACGAAGGGAATTCATAAAAAAATCAGGGATAGCACTAATAGGGAGCTCATTGGCATACCCATCCGTTTCTTTTGGCGCTAGCGATCTTTATAAGGATTCCCCACTCAAGGTAGGCCTGATCGGTTGTGGTGGGCGCGGAACTGGAGCAGCAGCTCAGGCATTGGAGGCCGACCCCAATGTGGTTCTATACGCCATGGGGGATGTTTTTGAAGATAGATTGGAGGAAGCCCATGCAGCGCTTGTAAAGATTGCAGGCGACAAAATTAAAGTGGACAAACAGAACAAGTTTATAGGATTCGATGCCTATCTAAAAGTAATTGACTCTGGCGTAGACGTGGTATTATTAACTACACCTCCCGCATTTAGACCAGACCATCTAACGGCAGCAGTTAATGCCGGAAAACATGTTTTTTGCGAAAAACCAGTAGCAGTGGACGCCCCTGGAGTACACAAAGTTTTGGCGGCAGCAAAAAAAGCCAAAGAGAAAAACCTGTCCTTGGTTTCCGGTTTCTGTTTCAGGTATGATTATCCCAATAGGGCTATTTACGGTCGTGTTCTGGATGGGGAAATAGGGGACATTAGGACTGTAACCACTTTTCGCCATGGAGGGGAGGCCTGGTACAAGGAACGCCAACCAAATTGGACCGATATGACCTATAACATGCGCAACTGGTATTATTACAATTGGCTATCGGGGGACTTTATTGTAGAACAGGCCGTTCACAGTTTGGACATGATGTCTTGGGTGATGGGAGATAAAATGCCGGTAAGTGCAACTGGAACAGGAGGGCGACAGGTTAGGGTAGACAAAAAATACGGCAACATCTTTGATCACTTTGCCGTAGAATTTGAATATGCCAATGGGGCAAAAGGCTATCATTTTACGAGGCAACAAAGCGATACCTCCCATAAAAATAGCGTTGAAGTATTTGGTAGTGATGGCAGCGCCATTGTACATATTGGCCGTAAGTATGAAATTACAGGTAAAAACAAATGGACATACGAGGGTGAAAGAAACAATATGTTCCAAACAGAACACGATGAACTCTTCGCTTCTATCAGAAATGGAAACCCAATCAACAATGGTGAATGGATGGCAACCAGTACCATGTTGGCCATTTGGGCCCGGATGGTAGGCTATACCGGACAGACCATTAGCTGGGAACAGGCCTTCAATTCCCAAGAATCCCTTGGTCCAAAAGTGGATGAATATCATTGGGATTTAAAATGGCCCACACCACCCATAGCCGTGCCCGGTAAAACTAAATTTATATAGCATTCCAAATCAACACCAAATACTATTTTAACACCAAGCCTTTAAAGCCTTCTGTACAAATACAAACAATCCAATGACGCTATACACAAAACTGAATCTACTATTTTTATTGTTGTCCAGTACATCCGTATTGGCCCAGACCAACCCAATAAACTTTGGTACCGAGACTACTCTGGACCAATTGATCACCAAGGGAAAGGAAAAATCCATTAAATGGATCAATGTAAATACAGAACCGGAAACCTGGCGAAAAGAAAAGGACATCCTAATTTGCTCTGGTCTTCCAATAGGCGTTATGCGCTCTGAAAAGCAATATGAGAACTTTATTATGCTAGTGGAATGGCGACATATGGAAGCCGGGGGCAATTCTGGAGTCTTTGTATGGAGTGATGCCAAACCTGATGAAAAAGATCGTTTACCTGGAGGCGTGGAAGTTCAAATGCTGGAGCTCGACTGGGTAAATCAGAATATACGCGACGGGGTAAAGCCTCCCATAGCTTACGTACACGGCGAACTTTTTGGAGTAGGTGGGGTCAAAACCATTCCCGACAACCCCAGGGGTACCAGAAGCAAATCCATCGAAAATAGAGCACTTGGTAAAGAGCAATGGAACAGTTACAAAGTGGTTTGTGTTGATGGAACCATAAAACTCTCGGTAAACGGGAAATTTGTAAACGGCATTAGTCAATCTTCCATTAAAAAAGGTTACTTATGTTTGGAGTCCGAAGGTGCGGAAATCCAGTTTAAAAATTTTAGAATAATAGAATTGTCACCAGGAGTAACCGCTGAAGAGCAGATTGCCAAAAAGGTATTTTAAGGATTAGTATTACTAACATCAAAATAATCCTAGGGAAAAAAGTACGCTAGTTAAAAGATAACCCCATGAGCTTAAGTTTCTATTCGCTTTGCAAACTACAGGGCTAATAAACTATTTGGAGTTAATTTTAATAGAAGCCATTACAGGAAAGTGATCGGACAATTTGAGGTCGAAATTTTTATGTGCCATAACCTCAAAAGCTTGATCCGTCAAAATAAAATCTATTCTTACAGGATAATATCTAAAATTAAAAGTCCGGCCATATCCTGTACCCTGTTCAGAGAAGGAGTCGTTCATTTCCCCTTTGATTACTTTATACACATTGGAAAATTGGGTATTGTTAAAATCCCCACAGACAATTTTTTTGTAAGGTGTATCAATCCTATGTTTATCAAATAATTCGGCCTGCTCTCCCTGTTTTGCAAATGACCTACTAATCCGCTTAAACAACCTTGCTTTGGGTTCGTTGGAGATACGACTAACACTGGGTATTATCCTATGTGATTCAAGATGGAGGTTATAGACCCTAACTGTATCCCTATTTACTACAATATCAGCAAAAAGGCCATTATTACCACTATCAGGAAAGTCTAAAGAGCCCTTATTGATAATAGGAAATTTTGAATAAATAGCTTGTATGGATTTCTTTTCGCTTAATTTATAATCCGTAGCATATTTAAAGGCATAGATTTTCTTAAGTTGCCTATCCCTTATCCGGCTAAACTCCTGAATACATAATATATCCGGATCTGCCGAAGTAATAAAATCCATTATACGATCTCCTACCGATGCATCATGAATCCATTCGAATTTATTAAACCCCCTTACATTGTAGCTCATGATGCTTAGGTCCTCTTTCCTAATTTCCTCTTCGGACAATTTAAACCTAAAGAAATTTCCTAAACAGATATATCCAAGTACCAGTACAAAAGCAGATAGCCATAATTGTTTTTTCCTTTTAAAGAGCCAATACGCCAGAAAAAGTAAATTTAAAAGAACCAAAAGCGGTACCAATAGGCTCAGAATAGAGAAATAGGCAAAATGGACCACTGAAATTAGGGGTACAAAACAAGAAACAAATAACAACAGGGCCAAAACCCCATTAATGAAGAACATGAATTTATCAATAAAATTAAGGTTCTTCACTTTTTATTCTTTTCCTGCCTTAAATAAAAAATCCTTTTCTGCTTTGGAAAGACTTTCGTAACCAGACTTGCTAATCTTATCCAAGATAGCATCAATTTTACGCTGGCGACTTTCCTTATCATAATTTTCCGTAGTTCCTTTACCTCTGTTTTCCTTTCTATATACCGTTTTTAACGGTGCTTTTTTCTCACTACGCTTAAACAAATTGGATATGGCATCCAAAAACTTGGCAAAACCGCTACCAATATCGTGACCTTTTATGAGTTGGCGTGCATAAAAATAACCCAAGGCAGCACCTCCTAAATGCGCCAACCGCCCTCCTACATTGCCTCCTATTGAGATTTGGATAAGATCTAACAACACCACAAAGACCCCGATATGCCAAAGTTTTACATTAAAAAATATAATGCGGACTTCTTGGTTTGGCAAATAGGCACAAATAAAAATTAGCACAGCGGTAACCCCAGCAGAAGCCCCGATCAAGGCTGTATTTATACCCAATAATGCCGGAAATATATTATAGCTCAATAAAAATATTAATCCACCCAGTATAACCCCTAAAAAATATACATTTAGAAACCTCCTAGTATCGAAAAGGTTAAGGAATATTCTACCTGCGAAATACAACATTAACATATTCCAAAAGATATGGCCCAAGCCGGAATGAAAAAAGGAATAGGTAACTATTGACCACGGCTGGGTAAGAAAATGAAAAAAGTCCTTTGGAAGTTCAAACCAACGAATTATACTATCCCCAGAAAATCCAAATAGAATCTTTAGCAATCCACTAAGAATAAATACCGCCACATTAATGACTATAAGCCTTTCAGCAATATTTAACCTGTTGTAATAATATCTAATGTTTTGATTGCCCATTACCTGTCCCAGCGATTGTTGTTAAACTGATTTTTTTTCCAATACCACATCATAATAAACCCGAATAGCGCGCCACCAACATGGGCAAAATGAGCTATGCCATTACCAAAAATAGAATATCCCGTTACCCCTGAAAATAAATCCAATCCAATTAAGACCGGAATAAAATATTTGGCCTTAACCGGTACAGGAATAAACATTAAAAAGAGTTCACTGTTGGGATAGGACATTCCAAAGGCCACTAAAACGCCATAAATGGCACCTGAGGCACCAACTGCCGGAGTATTAAAAGACCCCAAAAAATTATCAATGGTACTCTTGGAGGCCACATCATACCAACTAGGACTATATTTACCACCTAAAATAATATCCATTATCTGTTCTTTGGGAATTCCCGAATTCACTAGAGCGTCCAACCCTTGATTAAAATAATAGTAGTTCACCCCGGTATGGATCAAGGCTGCCCCGATTCCTGCAGAAAAATAAAAAAAGAAAAATTTATTCCTTCCCCACATTCGTTCCAATGGCGACCCAAACGCCCAAAGAGCGTACATATTGAATAAAATATGCATAAACCCGCCATGCATAAACATATGGGATATCATCTGCCACAATTCGAAATTTTCATTTTTCGGAAACCAAAGCGAAAACCACTGGTACATTTGATCTCCGTATAATTGTGTTGCCACAAAAAACAGTACATTAATTATTATCAAATGCTTTACTGCGTCCGTAATCCTACCCATTTATATAAATTTTTTATCAATTTCGTCCTCACTAATAGTCACGAATATTGGCTTATTAAAAGGACTAACCCCAGATTCCTTACATGCAAACAAATCGTTTACCAAGGCCAACTGCGAATCGCTATCCAATACCTCCCCTGTTTTAACGGATAGGGATTTGGCCAATGTCTTAGACAGTATATCGGTCTGAGAAAAACCATCAACAACAAAATCTTGCTGATAATCCGATATCAATTGATCCAAAATAATTCCTACCTCACTCTCAGGAACGGACAATGGAAGCCCTGTGATCTTCACCTCCTCCCCTTCAATACTCTCAAATACAAATCCCACTGTGGTTAAGCTATCTTGAATTTCTTCAATAATTGCACAATCCGATTTCGAAAATGTCAAAGATAACGGAAATAACAGTTGCTGGCTCACCGCCTCCTTAATGGTAATATTCTTTAAAAATTTTTCATAAAGTACCCGTTGATGCGCCCTACTTTGATCTATGACCACCATTCCCGATTTTATAGTTGTCACAATATATTTACGCCTTAACTGAAATGTGGTTGCTCCTGTATCAATAGTCTCTTTTCTATTATCAAAAATAGAACCTGTAATGGTATCGGATTCGAAGCTTACACTACTAAAACCGGAGTTCTTACCAATATTGGATTCCATACCCACATATAAACTTTCCCAGCCTTTTGTACCCGGCTTCTGGAAACTCGGCCTTTGGGCAGATCCTGTACCAGAGTCATCCTTAAAGGGATTAAAGCCAGCATCGACGATAACTTTGGGCAACTCCGCCGATTTATTCTTGTAGTTATACGGAGTTTCCAAATTTTGGTCCTGTTCAAAATCCAAGGAAGGCATTACGTTGAATTGCCCTAAACTATGCTTTACGGTCGACCTTAAAATGGCGTACAGGGTATGCTCATCATCAAACTTGATTTCCGTTTTCGTGGGATGAATATTAATATCTATAGAACCTGGATCAACGGTTAAATACAAGAAATACCCCGGATGATTTTCCTTTTTTATAAGTCCATCAAATGCCCCTAAAATGGCATGATGAAGGTACGGGCTTTTTATAAACCTATTATTTACAAAAAAGAACTGTTCCCCCCTACTCTTTTTGGCAAACTCGGGTTTACTGATATAGCCACTTATTTTTACTACTTGGGTATCTTCCTTCACCGGTACCAATTTTTCGTTGGTTTTGGCCCCAAAAATATTTACTATACGCTGTCTGCTGTTCGAGGAAGGTAAATTGAATAGTTCACTGCCGTTGTTATAAAAATGAAAACTGATCGAAGAATGCGCCAAGGCCACTCTTTGAAACTCGTCCATTATATGCCGTAGTTCTACATGGTTCGACTTAAGAAAGTTTCGCCTTGCAGGAATATTAAAGAATAAATTCTTTACCATCATGGATGTCCCCTTGGGCGCCACGGCTACTTCTTGGGAGATAATCTTGCTACCCTCAATTTTAATATGGGTCGCTACTTCATCTTCCTCTGTCCTTGTCTGCATTTCCACATGGGCAATAGCGGCAATGGAAGCTAAGGCCTCCCCCCTAAAACCCTTGGTATTTAATTGAAAAAGATCTTCCGCTTTTTGAATCTTGGATGTGGCATGACGTTCAAAACTTAGTCGCGCATCTGTAACGCTCATCCCTACCCCATCATCAATTACTTGGATGAGTGTTTTTCCTCCCTCCTTTACCACTAATTTTATAGTGGATGCCCCAGCATCTATGGCATTTTCCATGAGTTCCTTTACCACTGAAGCGGGTCGTTGAACTACTTCCCCTGCGGCAATTTGATTGGCAACATGGTCTGGCAAAAGCTTTATAATATCTGCCATTATTGCGGTATAAATATGGATAGATCGAAATCTATAATGTATAGAAAAATAAGAATAAGGATGACAATAATTATTAGGGTTCTAATTTTTTGATTTCGGCTTCCAGATTGCTTTAGATCGTCCATAGCCCTACTGAACTTACCTTTAAAACCTGAACGACCGTCCATGGTAGGTCTAAATTTGTCCAATTTATGCTCTATTTTAAACGGACTTCCTTCACCCTTATCATCGAAGTATCGAGGTGTATAACCAAACTTTTTGTTTTTACGTAATTTTGAAAACTTTCCCATAATCCTTATTGTTTCAAAGTTACTTAAAATCAAAAAATATGCCTTATATCACTTGCTAAAAAATGTTAACAATTATGGCAGAATCACCTATTGGGTATGCAAAACCAAATGATAAAGAAAGATAAGTTATAAAGACTACTTTCCTAGGCTTGCCATCTTAATGGCTGCAATAGCTGCCTCAGCCCCTTTATTACCATGTTTACCGCCACTGCGGTCTATGGCCTGTTGCATATTATTGTCTGTTAGGACACAAAAAATAACCGGTACTTCCGTTCTCACGTTCAGGTCCATTATTCCTTGAGCCGTGGCACTACAAACAAAATCGAAATGTTTGGTCTCTCCTTGGATTACACTTCCAATGGCGATAACCGCATCAACTTTCTTGGTTTCGATCATTTTTTTGGCACCAAAAGTAAGCTCAAAACTGCCTGGAACATTCCAACGTAGAATATTGCCCTGTTTGGCACCACAATCCAAAAGAGCCTCCAAAGCCCCATCGTAAAGTCCTTCGGTAATTTCTTCATTCCACTCTGAAACAACAATCCCAAACCGAAATTCTTTCGCGTTTGGGATTGTTGTTTTATCGTAAGCCGATAAATCTTTATTAGCCGTAGCCATACTATTTATTTTTTGCCTTACCTATAAATGCATCTATAGTTCTAGCCTCATCAGAGCTAGGATATTCGTCCTTTATTCTTTGGAAATATTTTAGTGCCTTATCATTTTCCTTCAATTCCAATGCGGTAACACCCGCTTTATATAAAAATTTCGGAGTTGTAAAGTCATTGGCACTATGGGCAAAAGCCTGCTCGTAGTATCCCAAAGCATCGCTAGGCTGATTCAATTGAAGAAAAGCATCGCCCAATCCTCCTTTAGCCAAGGCACCCAAGATCAAATCATCGGAAGAAAATCCTTCTAAGTACTTAATGGCCTCATCGTACTTCTGCATATTCAAAAAAGCCATCCCCGCTGAATATTTAGCCAAATTGGCAGCCGTAGTACCATTGTACTCTTCAATAATATCCAAAAAACCATATTTACCTTCCGCCCCGTTCAAGGCAAGGGTAAACAAGGAATCCTTTTCGGCAGTGGCCGATAATGCTTGATCAAAATACTGCTGAGGATATAGCATCTCGTTTGCAGCACTTGCTTCCTTTGGCTTCTCCACAAATTGAAAGTAGGCCATATATCCCAAAACGGCTACGGCAATTACCCCAATTACTCCAAGAATATAATTTTGATTTCGGGAAACCCACTCCTCTGATCTGGATGCGCCTTCATCCAAGGAACTAAATACCTCGGCAGTTGTACTTTCCTGCTCATCCAACAAAATCTCCTCCTCTTTATTTTTTGGTTTAAAACCTCTTTTCTTGTAAGTTGCCATTTTTGAATTTTATTAATCGCGCAAAAATAAAGTTTTTATCCAAAACCGAACGGGTATTTATTCGTTATTTTTGGATATTTTATAGTTTCCGAGAAGAATTGAAAATAAATTTTTTACGACCCAGAATGTTTCTAAAGAAATTATCACTTATTAATTATAAAAACTTTGCTTCCGAAAATTTCGAATTCGACTCTAAAATCAACTGTTTCGTGGGTGATAATGGCGTTGGAAAGACGAACGTTTTAGATGCCATTTACCATCTTTCCTTTGGAAAAAGTTACTTTAACCCGGTGGCGACCCAAAATATAAAACACGATGAGGATTTTTTCGTTATTGATGGGGAATTCCATAAAAACGACAGAGAGGAAAAGATTCTTTGCAGCCTTAAAAAAGGGCTGAAAAAAATTATAAAACGCAACGGCAAGGCCTACGAAAAATTCTCCGATCATATAGGTTTTCTTCCCTTGGTTATTATTTCCCCAGCTGATCGCGATTTAATAATAGAAGGTAGTGAAACACGTAGAAAATTCATGGACGGGGTCATTTCCCAATCCGACAAGGAATACCTGCAAAATCTGATCAAATACAACAAAACCCTTAGCCAGAGAAATTCGCTCCTGAAGTATTTTGCGGTCAACCAAACTTTTGACAAGACAAGCTTGGCGGTATACAATGACCAACTTCAGGAATACGGCAGTAGAATATTCGCCAAAAGGTCCGAATTTCTGGAAGCGTTTATACCCATATTCAAGGAACAATACCTTGCTATTTCAGGAGGTAAGGAACCTGTAGATTTAACATATGATAGTAAGTTATTGGACAATGATCTATTAACTTTATTGGAGCGAAATCTAGAAAAGGATAGAGCGCTGCAATATACAAGTGTTGGCACACATAAAGACGACCTTAACTTTGAGATAAACGGGCATCCCATAAAGAAATTCGGAAGTCAGGGACAACAAAAATCTTTTTTGATAGCCTTAAAATTGGCACAGTTTTACTTTATAAAGAAACAGGCCGGGACTACGCCTTTGTTACTTTTGGATGATATTTTTGACAAATTGGATGAAAACAGGGTGGCACATATCATTCATTTGGTAGACGAAGATAATTTTGGTCAAATATTCCTAAGTGACACTCATGCGGATAGAACGGAAGAGGTTGTAAAGAAGATACACCAATCCTATAAAATATTTAAATTGTAATATGCGATATGTCTGTTATTTTATTGCCCTCATTGGTCTTATAGGTTGCCAAAACAAAGTAAACCAACTAGATCTGCCTTATCTGAACGGCTACTGGGAGATAGAAAAAGTTTCTTTTCCGGATGGCACCGAAAAGGAATACACCGTTAATACCAGTATAGACTACATTGAAATAAACGACCTAAAGGGATATCGAAAAAAGGTTCAACCAAAATTCAATGGAACCTACGATACTTCCAATGATGCGGAAATGTTTACTATTTATGAGAAGGACGGTGTTTTCACCATAAACTATGCAACAGATCTGAGCGAATGGCATGAAAAAATTGTAAATCTATCAGAGGATAACTTTACAGTTCTAAGTGAGGAAAACATAAAATACCACTACAAAAGATTTGAACCCATTAATATTGAGTAAAAATGGCAAAGAGAAAAAATGACAACCTTCGCCTAGGTGAAGCTTTACAGGAATTTATTTCTGAAAATAAATTACAAAAGGGAATGGATCGTGTAAATGCACGTGAAGCGTGGATAAATTTAATGGGCAACGGCGTAAATAATTATACTACGGCCATAGAATTAAGGAGCGACACCCTTTTTGTATCCCTTTCCTCCTCTGTGTTAAGGGAGGAGCTAAGCCTGGGCAAGTCGAAAATCATAAAGTTATTGAACGAGGAATTGGGGAAAAATCTAATCACAAAAATTGTTCTGAGATAAGTATGTGCTATACATTAACAAAAAAACCACGCCTTCCGGCGTGGTTTTTAATTATATAAAAATAAGTTCTTAGAAAATCTCCCTTCCAGCAAAATGAAAAGCACCTTCTATGGCTGCATTTTCATCACTATCAGAACCATGAACTGCATTTTCCGCTATTGAAGTAGCAAACAATTTACGAATAGTACCTTCTGCTGCGTCTGCAGGATTTGTTGCACCGATCAGGGCACGAAAATCTTCAACGGCATTATCCTTCTCCAATATCGCGGATACAATTGGACCCCTAGTCATAAAATCGACCAATTCCCCAAAAAAAGGACGCTCCTTATGTATTGCATAAAACGCTTGGGCATCCCTTTTGCTCAATTGCGTGTATTTCATTGCCACGATCTTAAATCCGGCCGATGTTATTTTGTCCAAAATTCCACCAATATGCCCATTCTCAACGGCATCTGGCTTTAACATGGTAAATGTTCTATTTGTACTCATTACTTTAAAATTTTGCGCAAAAATACGTTTTATTCTACAACTCGCAATATTTAGGGAATAACTTGTGGCATTATCCACATTTAATCGTCAACACCTCCTTCTCACCGGTATATTGACCAATAAGTCAAAACCTTGGAATCCTTTTCTTTTCTTAGTCCCTATATTTGTAAGTATATCCAATTGGACAAATAACTAATTTTAGGAACATACCCATAAAAATAATATTAAAGGATGAAAAAGGCTTTCTTTAAACTTTTGGCAAAAATAAATAAGTTGTTGTTACCATCTTATTCGAAAAAACAGCTGGACCTTTCCAAGGCCACAAAACTTCAAATGGCAATTATAGGTTGGCGTTACCTGGTAACCACAAACGCCTTGGATTAATACTTTATAAGGGACGCAACAGAGTAGCCGGACAATTTCTCCCTACCCTTTAAAAAATCAAGTTCCATTAAAAAATTGCATTGAACCACTTCTCCTCCTAACTTTTCTATTAGTTTACAAACAGCTTTAGCCGTTCCTCCAGTGGCCAAGACATCATCATGAATAAGTACTCTCTCCCCTTTTAATATACTATCAACGTGAATTTCAAGCACATCGGTTCCATATTCCAATTCGTAGGATTCGCCAATTATTTGATGAGGCAATTTTCCTCGTTTTCTTACCGGAACAAATCCAGCATTAAGGCGGGTAGCCAATAAAGGAGCAAAGATAAACCCTCTACTTTCCATACCCACCACCTTATCTATCTCCATATTTGCAATCAATTTAAATAAGGCATCCCCAGCTCCGGACAAGGCACTGGCATCCTGCAATAGGGGTGTAATATCTTTAAAAGTAATTCCTTCCTCAGGGAAATTTGGGATATCCCGCACATATTTTTTAAAATCCATTTATTTTGCTGTTGTAATTTTGTGGTAAATTTAAAAAGAAATATATTTGCAGCCCGTTAAACGGGAAAAATGAATTTTCATATTGGCCTCGTGGCGCAACTGAATAGCGCATCTGATTACGGCTCAGAAGGTTACTGGTTTGAATCCAGTCGAGGTCACCACAAGCAAGAAACCACGTCTTTTTAGACGTGGTTCTTTTTTTTACGGAAAAATCGGGCTTGCTCATAATTTTGGAAATAAAAAAGAACCAGCAATAATAGCTGCGGGGTTTCTTATTTACAAACAGAGCTTAAAGAGCTCCCACAGAATATCCCACCGAAACCTATACACTGCCCTCTTGAATTTCTATTGATAATCCCAATAAACATCCTTGAATTTTTAACGTAGGTGGGTTTCTTTTTTTTCTGACCTTCATATTTTAGAAGAATAGATCTTTTCCCGAAAAGCCTATTATTAAACTATATTACCCCATACTGCAATACATATCAAAATTTATAACAATATTTGCAAAAAACAAGTTTTGAAAGTACTTCCATTCAAAATTCCGAAGCCAAAAAACGAAGCGCTCATCTACCAAGAAGATCAGGAAAGGATATTTTACGGCCAATTACACCAACATCAAGAAATACAAATAAGCCTTATCGTAAAAGGGGCGGGATCATTTGTGGTAGCCGACACCATAAACGAATACAAGGAGAACGATATTTTGGTAATCGGAGGATACCTTCCCCATGTCTTTAAAAGCGATTTAAACAAAAGTGATGAATCTATCATGTGTTCCTTATTTTTTAATAAAAGCTCCTTTGGAAAACATTTTTTCGAATTGACGGATATGGCTGGTGCCAAGGATTTTTTTACACCTTCAGAATACGGTATGAAGGTACTATCCAAAAAAAAGAAAATCACTAAACAATTCGAGAAACTAAACAATCAAAATAAGATAGAGAGGATAGCTACGCTTTTAAAAATAATTAGTTTAATAAGTGCCGCCAAAACCACTCCTCTTTCTTCCTTTGTTTACAAAAAGAATTATACCGACGATGAAGGAAAACGAATGAACGATGTTTTTAAGTATGCCATGGAAATGTTTCACGAACCTATTACATTGGAAGAAATTGCAGATAAGGCCCATATGAACAAAAATTCGTTTTGTAGATATTTCAAGAAGCGGACCAACAAAACCTTTTTTCAGTTTTTAATTGAAATCCGTATCGAAAATGCCTGTAAACTAATTTACAACGACCCGGACCTCCCCATTTCCCATATTTCAGAACAATGCGGATTTGGAACTATAGCCAACTTCAATAGAAAATTCAAAGAAATTAAAGGGGTAACCCCAACAGAATACCGTTTGCAAAGGTTTAGTTAGTTTTTTTACCCACAGAAAAGGCAATAGAACTTTTTATTTTATTTCCCTTTATCCAAAGCCACAATACGGTGAACGCAGCTCCACTGTAATGCCGGCGCGGTAACACCAGAGGCCCCATAGGACCAATATTCCCTTGGGAACCGAAATTACTTCTTATCCTCTTCCAAAAAGTCCTTTTTTAACCGAATTGGGCTTGATGGAACCCTATTGATCAGTTGTTTTTTGCCGTCCTTTTTAATAAGATCAAAGGCATCATAGAGATTTCCTATAGGGGTATACGCCTCATATTTAATGGTATCTTTGGTAACGGTAATTATTTGAAACAATTGAGTGTACTCCCCCCTTTGTACCATCCAATCCTGGTCCTGGGATTCGTACATTTTAGGTCCACTTACCGAAACCGCATAAACGGTACCTGCATCATCAACCAATGTCAGCCCTTTACCTTCATTATCCGCATACCCCCTAGCATAGGTATGGTCATGCCCCTGCAAGACCAAATCCACTTTGTATTTATCGATCAATGGTTTTAATGCCTCCCGAAGTTCCTTATTATCCCGTCCTTTGGCCGTTGAATAAATGGGATAATGCATGGTAATTGTGGTCCATTTTTTGGTGTTGGTCCTAAGTACGGAGTCCAACCATTGCACTTGTAATTCGCGGGATTCCATTATCTCATCAAAACCTTCTGCATCTATTGAAATCAATTTCATATCCTGATAATCTACAGCATAACAAGTTTCGGATAAATAATCTGCCGGACCATTTTCTGGCAATGTAAATTGTGGCCGCCATAAGGAACTTAGAACGCCATCCCTATATTCATGGTTTCCAGGTGTCATCATACTGGGTACCGTTGCATGAATAAAACTACCGGCATAAAACCATTCGCCCCATTCCAGATTGGCATCCCTATCATTAATTAGATCACCAGCGTGCAACATAAAGTTTACTTCTGGGAATTTTCGGTAAGAATTTCTTATAACCCTAGACCATAAAGATTTGACATTATTCTGGGCATCCCCAAAATAAATAAAGCTAAAGGGGTCTCCGGAGATATCACTAGCAGTGGTATACTGAAACCATTCACTCCAACCATCGCTATTTTCCTTTCCATCACCTACCCTGTAAACATAGGTAGTCTTCGGCTGCAGACTATTTACAACTGCGGAATGGTATATCGCCTTTACCAGAGGTTCCCTTCTGTTCTGATTTTCAAAAATTTCACTCTTGGCCTCAATTCTGCGTACATCTTTCAACAAAAACTCAGGACCATCGGTTGCGACTGCAATTTCAATGAAACCTGCTTCAATTCGCCGATCTGTTCTCCAATTTACAGCTAAGCTATGCGCTGGATCTGCTGTTAAGTTGGCAATTACCCTGTCTGGCACTTGGGAAGGAAACATTAATTTATGGGCAGCTACCGCGTCATGTTCTGGATAATGGGAATGGGAATGCGAGTGCTCACTATTTAGTGAGTGATCACGAGGAATTTTTTCGTGCTTAGTCTTGCAACCCAAAATAATTACAAATAAAATGACGCCTAATTTATGTTTGACCTGAAGTAATCCCATTATATCCGATTTCAATGAGTTTTGATTTAAAATTGAAGGTCCAATATAATATGATTCATTGTAATTACCTACGCTTCCTCCACGCATACCACAAACATTACGAAATTTTAATAGTTTAGTGACATTGCACAAATCCAAGCGTGTTCCCTAATAATTTACCAGCAAAATTTAGAAACAAAAAAACGCCCATTCTTACGAAGGGCGTTCCATATTATAAATTACAAAACTTATAGCGCAGCTACTTGCTTGGTCAACTTACCTTTTAAGTTTGCAGCTTTATTGGAATGGATAATATTGCGCTTAGCCAATCTATCGATCATACTTACCACACTTGGCAACAAAGTTTCAGCAGCTTTCTTATCTTCCTCTGTACGCAATCTTCTGATAGCGTTACGGGTTGTTTTATGCTGATACCTGTTACGTAACCTCACTGCTTCGTTCCTTCTAATCCTCTTTAATGCTGACTTGTGATTTGCCATTTTCTATTTAATTAATTTTTTAGTGGGATAAACCCCGAAATCTACTGTGTAGTCCGTAGGGGAATCGAACCCCTGTTACCAGGATGAAAACCTGGCGTCCTAACCCCTAGACGAACGGACCATTTTTTGGCTTTATGTATTGACACAATTTTAAGGTCGAAATCAACACACCAAAATTTCAAAATAACCTTAGTAGTCCGTAGGGGAATCGAACCCCTGTTACCAGGATGAAAACCTGGCGTCCTAACCCCTAGACGAACGGACCATTAAATCGCATAATTGCGGATGCAAAAATACAATTATTTTTTACTATCGCAAGACCTAAATAAAATTTTTTAAAATCTTTTAATACGCTTTGGCAAAAAGCACTCTATTTGAAGATGGTTTTCCTGTTACCATGCAGACACCAACTTCCTTTTTAACATCAATAGGAATGCAGCGAATAGTAGCTTTTGTTTGTTCTTTGATCAATTCTTCCGTTTCCGGAGTTCCATCCCAATGTGCTGACAGGAATCCACCTTTATTTTCCAACACTTCCTTAAACTCCTCATAAGAATTCACCTCGGTAATGTGCGTTCTTCTGTGCTCCAAGGCCTTATTATGAATATTTGTCTGAATATCTTCCATCAAAAATTCAATTTTTGCCACTACTTCATTAGCCTTTACGGTTTCTTTTTCAAAAGTATCCCTTCTTGCCACCTCAAAAGTGCCATTATCCATATCCCTTTGCCCAATGGCCAACCGAACCGGCACTCCTTTCAACTCGTACTCATTAAACTTAAATCCAGGTTTATGGGTATCCCTATTGTCATATTTCACCGAGATTCCTTTAGATCGCAATTCCTTTACCAAAGGAGCCACTCTTTCCGAAATGGCATCCAATTGATCTTCTCCTTTGTATATAGGAACAATTACCACTTGTATTGGAGCTAGTTTTGGAGGCAAAACCAGTCCGTTATCATCGCTATGGGTCATTATCAATGCCCCCATTAATCTTGTGGAAACTCCCCAAGAGGTTGCCCATACGTATTCCTGAACTCCTTCTTTAGTTGCAAACTTTACATCAAAAGCTTTTGCAAAATTTTGCCCCAAGAAATGGGAAGTACCTGCTTGTAAGGCTTTACCATCCTGCATTAAAGCTTCAATACAATAGGTCTCCAAAGCTCCGGCAAACCGTTCACTGGCCGTTTTGGTTCCCTTTATAACGGGCACTGCCATGTAATCCTCCACAAATTCCGCATATATGTTCATCATTTGTTCTGCTTCGGCTATTGCTTCCTTTTCCGTGGCATGAGCGGTATGCCCCTCTTGCCACAAAAATTCTGCCGTTCGCAAGAAAAGACGCGTACGCATTTCCCAACGCACCACATTGGCCCATTGATTGATCAAAAGCGGTAAATCGCGATAAGATTGGATCCATCTTCTATATGTATCCCATATAATGGTTTCCGATGTTGGTCTTACAATAAGCTCTTCCTCCAACTTGGCATCAGGGTCTACAATAATTCCACTACCATCCTCGGCATTTTTTAATCTATAGTGGGTAACTACGGCACACTCCTTTGCAAAACCTTCCACATGACTTGCCTCTTTGCTCAAATAGGACTTGGGTATAAACAATGGAAAATAGGCATTCTCGTGACCCGTTTCCTTGAACATTATATCCAATTGAGCCTGCATCTTTTCCCAAATGGCATAACCATAAGGTTTAATGACCATACAACCCCTAACTCCCGAATTTTCAGCTAAATCCGCTTTCACAACAAGTTCATTATACCATTTGGAATAATCCTCTGCTCTTTTCGTTAAATTTTTACCCATACTAGTAAGTTTGGCACAAAACTTGCGACCTTATATTTAAATGAAATAGTTCGGCAAAACTAACTATTTTTACAATGTTCAACAATTAAATTTACAGCGATGATACATTCTCTACCCCACCGAAGAATACATATAGCAGCAACTGTTGTACTCCTTAGTATAGTATTGGCATCCTGCGGATCTTACCAACAAGCCTCATATTACGATAATGATGGGATCTATAGTAATAGGACCGAGCGGGTTCGTGTTAACAATCAGCCAAGAACTCAGCAAGATACCCCTAAACAGAATACCTATGGGGATTATTTTGGTCAAAAGGCCGATGAGTACGGGGAAATTCTGGATAGCGAAGTATTTACCGATGTTGATGGATACTACAGTGATGTTCAAAATGACAGCCTTAACAACAATCAGGACTTGGGTTACAATGGCAACTATAATGATTATAACGGATATGGCTCATGGGGAGATAATGCAACAACAGTAAATATAAATATACATGATGACTGGGGCTGGGGCGGTTCACCGTTTGCATGGGGATACAGTGGTTTTTACGGAGGCTACTTTGGTGGTTATTACGGATACCACAATCCTTGGAGATGGAGAGGTTATGGATATGGATGGAATAACTGGGGATGGGGCGGATACGGTTATTCATATGGTTGGGGTGGATTTTATAGCCCATATTACTACTCTCCTTATTATTACAACCCTTATCGCCACTATCCTTATTACTATTCACGAAATAGGTATGGCAATAATTACTACAATAGAAGTTATGCTTATAATGCCAGCAGAAGAGGCGTGTACAACTCCAATTCCAATTTAAGAAGCACTGCTCTAAGAGGTAGATCCAATATAAGCACAGCAAACCGAACTAGTTCAGACAGATATAGAAGCACTACTTCGCGGAGCAACATCAACCGAAGCGGCTCCACTTCACGGAGCAATGTAGGGGTAGATGCCTTGGAAAGAAATAGATCCTATCGTACCAGCAGAAGTACTAGGACTGTTCCCAACTACAATAGTAGCTCCAGAAGTAATCAGACCTATAGAAGCGGCACGCCTAACAGGAGCACCTATAAAGGTACCGCCCCAAGGACTTCTACCTATAGAAGTTCTGGAAGCACACCTTCAAGATCATCCAGTGGAACCTACAGAAGTTCAAGCCCAACACGATCATCAAGTGGAACCTATAGAAGTAATTCCAGTAGTACTCCATCTAGATCGTCCAGTGGCAACGTAAGAAGCTCCAGTAGCTCCAGAAGTTCCAGCGGTAGCGTAAGAAGTTCTAGCAGTTCTTCTTCAAGATCATCGTCAACTTCAAGCAGCAGAAGTAGCGGTAGACGCAACTAGACAATATGGCCCTAATTTCAATAAAAACTTTCTAAAATAAATAAAATGAAAAGGAACTACACTTTCATTCTACTATTGGTATGTGCCTTCGCCAGTGCCCAGAACATTAATGATGTTTTAAGGTTGAGCGGGGAGAGTACTTACGGAACAGCTCGATTTCAAGGATTAAATGGTGCCTTTGGCGCATTGGGAGGGGATTTGTCATCCTTAAATATAAATCCGGCAGGTTCTGCTGTTTTTAACAACAGCCTACTATCCTTAACAGGTTCAAACTACAACGTTAAAAATGATGCTACCTATTTCAATAGCAGCTCCAGCACCTCTTTAAATTCAGTAGACCTTAACCAAATAGGCGGGGTTTTCGTTTTTAAAAGCACCAACAGCAGTTCACCTTGGAGGAAGGTTGCCCTGGCATTTAATTATGACCTAATTAAAAGTTTTGACGACGACCTTTTTGTTACCGGCAATAGCAATCAGGGTATCGACAATTACTTTTTGGATTTAGCCAATGGCGTACCTTTTGGACCACTTTTAATTCAGGATGATGAGTTTATAGAAGAAGCCTATCTAGACATCGGTTCTAACTTAGGGTTTGTGGACCAACAGGCATTTTTAGGTTACTATGGCGGTATTATAGACCCTGTAGATTTTTCGGACGACAACAATACCGATTACATCTCCAACGCCAACTACAGTAACGTTAACCAGAATTACTCGCAGAGCAGCTCTGGATACAATAGCAAGTTTACGGCCAATCTGGCCTCGCAGTATGGCGACAATCTATATTTGGGAGCCTCGATGAACATACATAGTGTATTTCTAGACAAACTTACCCAATTGACGGAAAGAGGTTTCGATGCCGATTCGGAAATTCAAACCATAACTTTCGACAACTTTTTAAGAACTCAAGGAAGTGGATTTTCCTTTAGTGTGGGTGCCATTGGCAAACTAAATGAGACATTCAGGATTGGCGGTAGTTATCAATCCCCTACCTGGTACCGATTATCGGATGAAACCTCTCAAAGAATAAATTCAGATCTGGCAGATAGTGATATTTCATTTATCAATTTTAATATCATTAACGTTTTCGAGGATTACACTATTAAAATACCTGCTAAACTAACAGGCAGTTTAGCCATAATTTTCGGTCAGGATGGACTAATAAGTTTTGACTATGGATATCAAGATATGTCCAAGGCCGAATTAAGACCTGGTTCAGATCCAAGTTTTGCCTCGGAAAACCAATTTATATCAGACAAATTAAGCACTGTATCCACTTTTAGATTGGGTGGGGAGTACAGAATTCAAGCACTTAGCTTAAGGGCCGGATATAGATTTGAACAAAGTCCGTATGCCAATGGAGGAACCATAGGCGATTTGAATGGTTATTCCGGTGGAATTGGCTATAATTTTGGAGGGAGCAGGCTAGACTTATCCTACAACTACGCCACACAGGATATAAACAAACAACTTTATGATGTTGGACTTCCTACCCCGGCAAGCATTACCAATAAGAACTCTGTAGTAAGTTTAGGATACACCCTTAATTTCTAACTAACACAATATTTACAAACAAAAAAAAAGACGGGTAAGTCCCGTCTTTTTTTTTGTTTTAGAGTTATATATTTATCGCTTCAAAGTAAAGTGGGTCCTAATAGATCGCGCCACTATAATACCATCTTCGTCACGGGAATAGTCCATCCTAAACCAATAGTCCGATGACGGCATAGGCCTTCCATTAAAGGTACCGTCCCATCCAATAGTTGTTTCATCTATCTGCTTCAACAGTTTTCCATATCGATCAAATATAAAAACTACGGGGTCTATCAAAGTCGAAATACCATATACGTTCCACCGGTCGTGAATTCCATCGGCATTGGGCGTAAAAAACTTGGGGTAACCTACCACCAAGAATTCTATGGGCTCGGTAGTACCACAACCATTTTTATCGTTTATAATTACTGTATTTACACCTGGAGGTACATTGTTAAAAACAGGATCATCCTGAAACTCACCTCCGTTTAAGGCATATTCGTAACTTCCATCCGGGTTGGCCACCACTATTTCCACAATATTATTATCAGAAAGGTCGTCCCTGACGATTACCTCCTGCAAGACAGGTGTTCCGAAAAAGGTGATCAATATATCATCGCCAACATTATTTCCAAAACTATTGGTTAATTCAACAAAATATCGACCTGAATCAGGACTGCTCACC
Source organism: Arenibacter sp. F26102 (assembly GCF_023015865.1). Lineage (GTDB taxonomy): Bacteria > Bacteroidota > Bacteroidia > Flavobacteriales > Flavobacteriaceae > Arenibacter. The sequence goes on from NZ_JALKBC010000003.1 coordinate 347,776, forward strand.
ACCAATTCGGCATTGGAAGGTCCCGACCCAGGTAAGGTTGCATCAATAACACCATCATCCTCATAATCTACGGTCCAAACAACACTGGCTATATCCGGCCCAAAAGGAGAATTTTGTGCAGATAAAGTGATGTCCGGATCATCCTCACATGCAATTATATCCAATCCCAAAAATTCGTCACGTAAGGTACAATCCAACGCATTATCTTGATCGGCATCAACCGAACTACCCGTAAAAGTCAATGAAAATTGCTCGGCATCATCATCGAAATTGGTGTTGAAATTATTAATGAAAATATAGTAGATTTCTCCTGGGAGTACATCCAACCATTCGTCATATGTGTTTTGGCTTTGCTTTAAAAAAGGAGCACCCACATCCCCATTCTCCGGATTAATCCCTATTCCCGTGAAACGCGTATTATTGGCTTCATAATTACAACGGATAGGTTCTGCTCCACTTCCTATAATCGAACAGAAATTTTGCCCACTGGTCTGATCATAAGGACCATAAACAGCAAAGTCCCACTCCGCGGTTATTGTAGAACCCGTTACCGGCAAAGCCTCAATATCAAAACCTACCTGACCGCCTGTACCTGCTCTAAAAACGAACCAAGAGGTGTTGTTTTCGATGTTCGCAGAACTTACACTTCCTTTCTCCAAACAACCACTTTGCCGAATTTCATCAGGGTCAAAATCGTCTATATCACCACTGCCATCAACAATTGGCATAATTGGCTGGCCATCGGCACAAACAGGAATAGCACTCCTACAATCAGGTGAATTTTGCGCACCTATATTACTGACAAACAGAAATATAAGACAAATAGAACAGGCAAGTGTTCGCATAGGTATTGGGGCTAAATATATACTTAAGTCAAGTATAATAACTCTTATGAAAAAGATTTAGTATAAATAGGGTATAAATTATCGCAAAACAGGAGCCATCCCTTGTTCCTGCTGAAATTAATAAACATCCTCAAAAACATAATCTGCGGATGCTGTGTTTTACCTGCCCAGACCACTCAGTTTTTACCCTAACTAAAAAACAATTTGACCGAGGCCTTTAACCTACCACTACTAACGCTTTAAAGAAAAATGATTATTCACATATTTTGCAATTGTCCGTTGCCCGTTCTGATCCAGAAAGCTCAACTTGAACCAATAATCTCCGGAAGGCAAAGCCACACCATTATAGGTTCCGTCCCAACCCATACTATTTTGGGACAGTTGTTTTAGCAACTTTCCATATCTGTCATATACAAAAAGCATAGGCTCTTCCAAACTTGAAATACCTACAATATTCCAAACGTCGTTGGCCCCATCCCCGTTGGGAGTAAAAAATTTAGGAAACCCCACCACAACAATGCTTTCCGTGGCAGAACCGCAACCATTTAAATCGTTTAAAGTTATTGTATGCGCACCGGGAAGTACGTTATAGAATATATTTCCCGATTGATATGCCCCATCATCCAAACGATATTCAAAATCACCCTCCCTCTCAGGTATAATGGTAACGGTATTGTTATCCTGCAAATCGTCAACAATAACCTCCTTAATATGCGGCGTCTTGGATGCATAAACGGTAATAACAAAAGTATTTTCGCACTTGGACACACCTAGTTTATCACTTATATTCAAAGAATATTCCCCGCCTTGAGTAACTATTATACTGGAAGTTATTTCGCCGGTATTCCATTGATAATCGTAGTCTGGATCTGGGGACAACTCTCCTATAACAGCACTAAGCTCCCCTTCACACAGAAAGACCTCCAAAGGAAAATCTGGAACCAAAGGTTCATGCACGGTTAATTTAAAGTCTTGGGAAGCATCGTAACATCTAGGATTCTGCACTGAGGTTGCCCTAATATAAATCTGTTGTTCCCCTGTCACCAATTTATATTCCAAAGGCAATGCATCTATTCCTGCATCAGCATTGGCACTATTGGCGTGATAAGATATAATTACCTCTTCTTCGGATTGCCCACCCAATGCCATTTGGTCCTTTTTACTTAAATCATAGTATTGGGCATCCAGGCAGGTGTTTTCATCATTTACGCTAGATGTTGTAGGTGCTGTAGAAAAACCTACCTGAACATCGCTAATTATATTATTCTGGGATTGTGTAATTACTTCCACCCTGTAAAAAGCAGCAACCAAGACCGTTAGTGTAGCAGAAACCTCTCCTGAAATTAGGGAATAACCATTTCCAATATCCTTGTACCATGTATAACTCACCACATCAGCAGTAGTGGCATCCAAAACAATGTTTTCGTTGTCACAAGCCGCAATTGGGGGTCCCAAAAGATTACTTATTATTGAGCAGTCCAATGCATCATAGGGGTTGCTGACAAAAATTTGACCTGTGAATTGTATAGAAAATCCCGAATTGATATTACTAAAATTGTTGACCAATAAGTAATAATCCTCCCCCGGCAATACCTCCAACCATTCCTCATATTGAACGTTATTGACAGCACCTTTGGGATCCTCCCCTACACCAATAAAACTATTGGCCTCTCTATTATCAAAAAAATTACATCTAACTGGGTCGCCGAGAGAATTGCAATCACTGGCTTTATAAAGTGCAAAGTCCCAATCCTCTTTGGAATCAAACCCAATATTAAACCCCAATTGCCCAGAAGCACCTGTCCTAAATCTATACCAAGCAGCGTTTGATTCAATTGCCCCGGAAAGTGTTTTTTCCAAACAACCGGATTTGGCAGCCCCTTTAAAGTCGTCGGCCCCAAAACCGTTGGTACCTCCATTCACTGGAGTACTATTACAGATAGGCACTGCATTTGAACAATCCGATGCCACTTGGGCCGTGGCCAAAGCGGTACCTAGAAACCAAATAACACCAAAAACGACAACCAACCTGTTCATGAATACCTACAATATTTGGGAATTTCAAAAGTAACCTCCTATTCCAGTTAACACTAATTTATGTTGTGTAACAAGGCAAACATGGTATAAAGTGGCATATAATGTATATCTTTGCTGCCTTAAAAAGCAATATTTTAATGAAAATCGACAACGCATTGGAAAAGCATTTTGAAGAGCTGGGAGACGATCACGTTTCCGCTGCTGAAGACACACCTTTACGTAAGGATGCATTTGTGCTAAGTGATGAAGAAAAAATAGCTCGTATAAGAGGCAGCGTAAACGAAATAATGCTGACTTTGGGCCTCGACCTTGATGACGACAGCCTAAAGGGAACTCCGAATAGGGTAGCCAAAATGTTCGTACAAGAAATTTTTGGAGGACTAAATCCAAAACGACGGCCAAAATCTTCCACCTTCGATAATAAATACAAGTATGGTGAAATGTTAGTTGAAAAAAACATTACACTCTACTCCACCTGTGAACACCATTTACTACCTATAGTTGGCAAAGCCCATGTTGCCTATATTTCCAAAGGCACTGTGGTAGGCTTGTCCAAAATGAACAGGATCGTAGATTTTTACGCCAAAAGACCACAGGTACAAGAGCGACTTACCATTCAGATTGTGCGGGAACTTCAACAGGTTTTGGGCACGGAAGACGTTGCCTGTGTTATAGACGCCAAACATTTATGTGTAAACTCTCGAGGCATACGCGATATTGAAAGTAGTACGGTAACAGCCGAATACGGCGGAAAATTTAAAGACGAGGCCGTAAGACGTGAATTTTTGGACTATATAAACATTGATACTAAATTTTAATCGTCCCGCATAAAAATGCCTTTGTACCGAACTCAAAAATTAAAAGTTTATAATTCCCTTTCAGGAAAAAAGGAAGATTTTGAACCGTTAAACGAGGGACATGTGGGCATGTACGTCTGCGGACCTACCGTTTACAGCAATGTTCACTTGGGTAACTGCCGAACCTTCATGTCTTTCGATATGATTTTCAGGTATTTAAAGCATTTGGGATACAAGGTACGCTACGTCCGGAATATTACAGACGCCGGGCATTTGGAAAACGATGCAGAAGACGGCGAGGATAAGATCGCAAAAAAAGCGCGATTGGAACAATTGGAACCCATGGAAGTAGTACAACAATACACATTGGATTTCCACAACATTCTGCAAAAATTCAATTTTTTACCCCCCAGCATTGAACCAACTGCAACGGGACATATTATTGAGCAAATTGAAATCATAAAAAATATTCTAGAAAAGGGATATGCTTATGAAATCAATGGTTCTGTATATTTCGATGTTGAAAAATTCAATAAAACCAATGAGTATGGCAAACTGAGCGGGCGGAAATTGGAAGATATGATCGCCAATACCCGTGAATTGGCTGCACAGGACGAAAAAAAGAGTCCACAGGATTTTGCTTTATGGAAAAAGGCGGAAGTTCAGCATATTATGCGCTGGCCTTCACCATGGGGAGATGGTTTTCCCGGCTGGCATTTGGAATGCACAGCCATGAGCACAAAATACTTGGGAGAAACTTTTGACATACATGGTGGCGGTATGGATCTTAAATTTCCACATCATGAATGTGAAATTGCCCAAGCTGAAGCTTGTAATGGACATGCTCCAGTAAAATACTGGTTACACGCCAACATGCTGACCTTGAATGGCAAAAAAATGGCCAAATCTACCGGTAACAACATATTGCCCAATGAGATGTTTTCTGGGGAGAATAACATCCTCAGCAAACCATACACACCATCGGCAGTACGCTTTTTTATGATGCAGGCACATTATACCAGTATTTTGGACCTAAGCGACGAAGCCCTGTTGGCATCTGAAAAAGGGTATCAAAAGCTGATGGATGCAATTAGCAACTTGGAAAAACTGTCTACGGCCACATCAACCAGCTTTAATGTGGAGAAATGGAAACAGAAGGGGTACGATGCCATGAACGATGATTTTAACACCCCAATGCTAACTGCCAATTTATTTGAAGCCGTAAAACACATCAATTTAATAAAAGAAGGGAAGGAAACTATAACCGAAAAAGACAAGGAGCTCCTAACAGAGACCATGCACAATTTTGTTTTTGACATATTAGGATTGGAAGATCAAAATAATGCAGAACAAAATTCGGATAAATTGAGCAATGTGGTTGGACTTCTAATTCAGTTGCGGAATGAAGCGCGTGCCAATAAGGATTTTTCCACATCGGACAAAATAAGGGACCAGTTGGCAGAGATGGGCATTCAATTAAATGACGGTAAAGACGGCACAACTTTTAGCCTCTCTTAAATTAAACCGTATCTTTTAAAAAAATGGCATTTACGATACGAGTATAAATCAAATTGATTTTTTTTCTCCCAAGCGAAATAATAACATTTTTTATACGAAAGCGAGGTGTTTGATTCATGCTAAAAATTCTTATTAAATTCTTTTCAGATTTATACCAATTTTTTAAGTAGATGAAAAAAATATTAATTGCCCCATTTATTCTATTGGTGAAATTTTACCAGAATTTTATCTCCCCTCTTACCCCTGCGTCTTGTCGTTATTCCCCCACATGTTCACACTACACCTTAGAAGCATTGCAAAAACATGGTTTGTTCAAAGGAGGATGGCTGTCCCTAAAAAGAATTTTTAGCTGTCACCCATGGGGAGGTAGTGGCTACGACCCTGTTCCATAAATTCCTTTTCCTGGATTTCTGGTTTCTGGATTGAGGTTTCTGGCTTACACATAATTAACGGCATCAACATTGACATAATTATCCAATGGGACTTTAGTAGATTTCTATTTATCATATTTAAACATTTCCGTCCACTTTTATTTCAGTATTTACTTATCTTAGTCCCTTAAAAAATCGTTGATGTACTTTTTAGGCTTTACTTGGAATCCCGCCGATACACTTTTTAAAATTGGGGTAATACAAATAAAATATTACAATCTTCTTTGGATAATTGCCTTCGCACTGGGCTGGTATATTATGAAGAAGATTTTTTTAAAAGAAAAAAAATCCCTGGAGCAGTTAGACTCCCTTTTTATATATACCGTTTTAGCCACCATGTTGGGTGCACGATTAGGTCATGTAATCTTTTATGACTGGCCCTATTACCAGAACCATTTGTTGGAAATTTTACTCCCCATAAGGGAAAGTGCAGATAGCACACTTTTCGGATTTATAAATGGTTACGAGTTTACAGGATTTACCGGCTTGGCAAGTCACGGAGCGGCGATCGGAATTATAATAGGCATGTACCTCTATACCAGAAAATATCCCGAATTTAAGATTCTATGGATTTTGGACCGTATCGTTATACCAGTGTCCATTGGCGCTTTCTGTGTTCGATTGGGGAATTTTTTCAATTCCGAGATCAACGGGAAACCTGTAGAAAAATCTTTCGCCCTTGCCACAAGGTTCGTGCGCGATTCTGACGATATGCCCGCTTACAAGGCTTTGTCCATTACTAAAGAAAAAACCGTGAACGCCGCCTATAACCTTATTGAAAAGGACCCGAGATTCTCGGAGTATTTGGAGGCCATACCCTATAGGCATCCAGCCCAATTATACGAAGGTTTATGTTATATTTTCGTCTTTGCTATTTTGTATTTTCTTTATTGGAAAACAGATAAAAAAGAGAAGCTTGGATATCTTTTTGGCGTATTCCTGGTATTATTGTGGACTGTGCGCTTCTTTGTGGAGTACGTAAAGAAGAGTCAAGGAGGTTTTGAGGAGTCACTTGGGTTATTATCTACCGGACAATGGTTGAGCATACCTTTTATTCTAGTGGGGTTCTATTATATACTAAGACCAAAATCAGGAACCTCAAGGAAGTAAACAGCGTAAAATTAAAGACGTATAAATAACTCGGAGCCTTTGCAAAATGAGAAATAATAAAATCTATCTAGTTTTAGTTGTTATTCTTATTATCCAGCTGTCCTGCAAGGAAGAAACCAAAAAAGCAATAGAAACAGCACCTGTTACCTTCAAAAAAGAAGGTAAGCTTAGCATTCTAAAAAATGAATCGGACTCCCTTATTGTTAATTTGGACATTGAGATAGCGGATACCGACTATGAAAGGGAAACAGGACTAATGTACCGCAGTTCCATGGAACCTGACCAAGGGATGCTATTTGTTTTTGATGATGTATCCATGCATTATTTTTATATGAAAAATACAGAGTTCCCATTAGACCTCATCTTTATTGACGATCAAATGAAGATCGCCAGTTTGCAGAAAAATGCACAACCCCTTAACGAAAATAGTTTATCGTCCAAAGTTCCCGTAAAGTACGTTCTAGAAGTAATTTCCGGAATGTCCGATAAGTGGTCCTTGGAACTTGGGGATTCTATATCCTATGAGAAAGATTAGAGGATGGCTTAAAAAGTAGTTCTTACCCTATGGATTTGATTCTCATAAAATACCTAATTTAGTGAGTTCAACCAACAAAAGACCATTCCATTGCCAGCCACCAAAAGAGTATACTTAACTTTCCTAATCTTTGCCTTAGCCCTACCCAGTGCCGCTCAGAAAAAAAACGAGTCCTTCCGACTTAATATTCGCAAGACTAACGCGCTCATTGAAATAGATGGAATTGGGAACGATTTGGCCTGGCAAAATACTGACGTGGCAACTAACTTTTATATGGTATTGCCCATGGACACTGGAATGGCCAATGAACCATCTGAAATTCGCATGACCTATGACGAAAACAACCTTTACCTTTTAGCTACTTTTTATAATGCCACCAAAGGCTCTTACTATGTAGAATCGCTACGGAGGGATTTTAGTTTTGGAAAAAATGACAACTTTTTGTTGTTTATGGACCCCTTTAACAATCAGACTACTGGCTACTCCTTTGGATCCAACGCTGCAGGGGCCCAATGGGACGGAACTATGTACGGCGGTGGAAGTGTAGATTTAAATTGGGACAGCAAATGGATATCGGCAGTAACAAGTGATGAGGAAAAATGGGTCTTTGAAATGGCTATCCCGTTCAAATCCATTCGGTATGAAGACGGGGTTACGGAATGGGGCATCAATTTTAGCAGATTGGATTTAAAATCGGGAGAAAAATCGAGCTGGACGCCCATCCCACGACAATTTCCCACAGCCTCCCTAGCCTATACCGGTACCTTGGTCTGGGACTCCCCTCCACCCTCCCCAAAAACAAATTTTTCTGTTATTCCTTATGTCTTGGGCAGTATTAGCGAGGACATGGAAAATAACACTGGGACCAAGTATGATAAAAAAATTGGAGGTGATGTTAAATTTAGCCTAAGTACTTCCTTGAATTTAGACCTCACCGTTAATCCAGATTTCTCACAGGTAGAAGTAGATCGACAAGTCACCAATCTAGACCGATTTGAACTTTTTTTTCCCGAAAAAAGACAATTTTTCCTAGAGAACGGAGATCTGTTTGCCAACTTTGGATATGCCACCATACGCCCTTTCTTCTCAAGAAGAATAGGATTGGGGGTTCCTATAAGAGCTGGCGCCAGAGTTAGCGGAAACCTCAATAAAAAATGGCGTTTAGGCCTAATGGATATGCAAACCGCCAGCATAGAGGAAACAGGGCTACCTAGTCAGAATTTTGGCGTACTCTCACTACAAAGAAAAGTATTTGCAAGGTCTAGCATTGGTCTCATGTTTGTAAATAAGGAATCTATTAATTACCCACAGGATACGGATTCCCTAAGAACCGTTTTCCCAAAGTTTAACCGAAATGTGGGCTTGGAATATAATTTGGCTTCCGCCAATAATCAATGGACAGGAAAAGCCTTTTTCCTAAAGTCGTTCGCTCCCAATAAGAACGGAAACGGTATTACGCAAGCGGCACATTTGGAGTATAAAAGTCGTAAATGGAATTGGCGATTACAGGAAGAATCGGTAGAAGATGACTATACTGCCGAGGTTGGTTTTGTGCCACGAAATGGGTATATCAATGTAACCTCTTATGTAGGGCATTTATTCTTCCCAAAGAAGAGCACTATTCTAAGTCATGGCCCCAAATTTAGCACCAGCTATTTTTTCAATGAAAAATTGGAGCGTACAGACAATATTAATCTTTTTGAATATCTGTTGGACTTTCGGGATCGTTCCAAATTAAACCTTGGCGTATCCGATGAATATGTGGAACTACTATCCCCTTTTGACCCCACAAGATCAGGCAAGGTATCCCTGGACATTGGCACCCAACATCATTGGAATGCCTACACTATGGATTTTATTTCAAAACCCCAAAGTATGTTTACCTATTCCTTGGGCGGCCGTTTCGGAGGATATTATTCGGGAGGTAACAGAACCAGTCTTATCAGCGAAGTGGGCTACCGATTTCAACCCTTTGTTAGCTTAAGCACTAATCTAAGTTATAACAACATTAACTTACCTGCGCCATGGAACAATACAGAATTTTGGCTAATTGGTTCAGAGATAGATGTTACCTTTACCAACAAACTATTCTTTGCCACCTTGTTCCAATACAATGAACAGTCCAAGAACTTTAATCTAAATTCCCGTTTTCAATGGCGTTATAAGCCTGCCTCGGACTTATTTTTGGTGTATAGCAACAACTACCTTATAGAACCATTTGAAGGCCGAAATTGGGCCTTGACCTTAAAATTTACATATTGGTTCAACAAATAAACTCGGTAAACCAACAAGACCCTAACCATAAATCATTTTCTTTTAAATTTTACAAAAAGGCATTATACATGAATCGCAAAATACATTGGGCCGTATTTATAAATAACAGTTCCCAAAAAGATAAGTTCATAAAAAATTTATTGGAGGGCCCACTACCGGCAGGATTTGAAGCCCTTAAGAATTTAGAGGGCGCCCTATATTCCAAAACTTCCTTAAATGAGTTTATGGACGAAGAGGAAAGGCATGGCATCAAGATAATTAATCAAAATGCAAAGCAGAGCCTAAAGTCCATGTCCAGCGGAGAACAAAAAAAGGCGCTATTACAATATATATTTCATTTAAAGCCAGATTTTATTGTTTTGGACAATCCCTTCGACAATTTGGACAAAAACTCCCAAAAGGACTTAAAAGCCTCCCTCGATCTTATTTCCAATAGCACATTTATCGTCCAACTCATAAGCAGAAGAGCCGACCTACTACCTTTTATAACCCATAGGCTGATTTTGGACAATTCCACCATAATATCTATTTCCAATGGTTTATCTGAAGATAAAAAAGGCACTCCATCACCAAATTCTTCATTTTCTGGTAGAATACCAATGCCTATTACACCTACGGATTATGAAGAGTCCGTTTTAATAGACTGCAGGGACATCAGTGTAGCCTATGGGAATAAACATATACTGAACAATATTAATTGGACGATAAGAAAGGGAGAATTCTGGCAACTTATAGGTAAAAATGGAAGTGGGAAATCAACCTTATTATCAATGATCACCGGCGATAACCATAAAGGATACGGACAGGAACTATACCTTTTTGGCCAACAAAAGGGAACTGGGGAAAGTGTTTGGGACATAAAGAAAAGAATTGGGTATTACACCCCCTCCATGACCGACAAGTTTTCGGGTCTGCATTCCGCCCTCAACATGGTCATCTCGGGGATGAACGATTCCGTTGGACTCTATTTATTGGCCACGGAAAACCAAAGAGCTCTTGCCAAAGAATGGTTGCTTATTTTGGATATGTGGCACCTAAGGGACGTTTATTTCGCCGACCTATCAACGGGCCAACAACGTATGATTATGACGGCAAGAGCCATGATAAAACATCCGCCATTACTAATTTTGGATGAACCTACTGCAGGTCTGGATGATGAAAGCGCCATGCTTTTTATATCCCTTGTCAATAAAATTGCCAGGGAAAGCAAAACTGCCATTGTTTTTGTATCCCATAGGAAAGAACCAGGATTGAAACCCCAATATATCTACGAGTTAAAAATGTCCCACGAAGGTTCCATTGGAAAAATGATATAAAAAAAGGCCGCTGAACAGCGGCCTTTTTTTTTTTAATATAGTCGATGGTCAGAGAGACTTATTTATCCTCTTCGCCAGTTTGGGTTTTTCTTTTCAATGTATCGTACATTACTGGAGTAGCAATGAACAAAGATGAATAAGTACCCACAATGACACCAATAATCATCGCGAACATAAATCCTCTTAAGGATTCACCTCCAAAAATAAATATCGACAACAATACCACTAAGGTAGTCATGGAGGTATTTAAGGTTCTACTTAAGGTACTGTTCAAGGCCAAGTTGGTGTTTTCACCTGCTTTCCATCCTTTCTCGGCTATAATCTCCCTAATACGGTCGAATACTACCACGGTATCATTCAAGGAATAACCAATAACAGTTAATATTGCAGCGATAAAGGCCTGATCGATCTCCATATTAAAAGGCATTAGCTTACCAAAAATGGAGAACACACCCAATACGATCAATATATCATGGAATACAGCTGCTACAGCACCTAATGAGAACTGCCATTTACGGAACCTAAAAAGAATATAAAGGAATACTACAGCCAAAGAACCAATAATGGCCAGGAAGGCATTCTTTTTAATATCATCCGCTATGGTTGGACCCACTTTAACGGATTGAAGGATACCTAAGGCTTTATCACCACTACCGATAGTAAAATCTTCAAAACTGGTACCATCCGGTAGGTATTTTTGTAGGGAAGTATAAAGTTTATTCTGAATTTCATTATCCACTTCTATTCCTTCAACATCCACTTTATAAGGAGTGGTAATTTTTATTTGATTGGCCTCTCCATATGTCTTAACATTGGTACCACTACCGAAAACGGCATTTAGCTCAGAAGCAATCTCGGATGGATTAACCATTTTCTCAAATCTTACTGTATAAGAACGACCTCCAACAAAATCCACGCCTTGCTGTAAACCTTGGGTAAATAATGAAAATAGACCTATTGCCACCAAAATTGAAGAAACTATGTAAGCAATCTTTCTCTTGGACAAGAAATCGATACTGATATTCTTGAACAGGTTTTTGGTCATTGCCGTGGAGAAATCCAATTTTCTTCCTTTTCCGCTAACATACCAATCAACCAAAAGTCTGGTAATAAATATAGCCGTAAACAATGAGGTAACAATACCTATTAATAAAGTAGTGGCAAAACCTTTAATAGGCCCTGAACCAAAAACAAATAATATAAGCGCCGTTAAACCAGTGGTTATGTTGGCATCCAATATGGAAGACAATGCATTTCCAAAACCATCTGCAATAGCCTGACTCTGTCCTTTACCTTTTGCCAACTCCTCCTTAATACGTTCAAAGATAAGTACGTTAGCATCCACGGACATACCTATGGTCAATACGATACCGGCAATTCCTGGAAGGGTCAATACCGCATTTAGGCTAACCAATACTCCAAAAATCAACAAGATGTTCAGAAGCAGGGCCATATCTGCAAAAATTCCTGCTTTACCGTAGTAAAAAACCATCCATACCAATACGATGGCCATGGCGATCATAAAGGAAAAGAATCCACTGCTGATGGCTTCCTGTCCTAAGGAAGGTCCTACAATTTCAGATTGAATAATTTCGGCAGAGGCAGGTAATTTACCAGCTCTTAAAACGTTGGCAATATCCTTGGTCTCATTAATGGTAAAAGTTCCCGTAATCTCTGAGCGACCACCAGAAATAGGTCCTGAAGAAACTCCAGGAGCGGTATATACCTTATTATCCAAAACAATGGCTATACCGGTCTGATTATTAAAAGCATCACCGGTTAATTTCTCCCATTCCTTTGCCCCTTTGGTATTCATGGTCATTGAAACCGCAGGTTTGTTATATTGATCAAAAGTATCCGAAGCATCGGAAACAACATCTCCACTGATTCTTGGAGTATTATCCCTGTTTGATTTCAAGGCATATAATTCAACTACTTCCGAACCTTCAGTAGGACGTTCCCAAACAAATTTAACGAACTGTATATCTGCCGGAATTAAACGACGGATTTCTTTCATTCTAAGGTACTCCCCTATTTTAGCCGTATCCTGAATAGCTGCACTAACCAAAGCATTTCCGTTAGGATTCGCAGGTATCAACAAACTAAACAAAGGATTAACGTCTTGGGAAAAATCCAATGAATCTTGGGCAACATCGGACAACAAGGAATCCAATTCCGATTCCGGTTTTACTGCCGCTTCAGGTTTCTCTACCTCCACCAACGTCTTTAATCTTTCATTCGCCGCCTGTAAAAAAGTGCTTAAACTAGGATTACTTTGCTTATAAGTTTCCCAAAATTCCAATTGAGCCGTACTGGACAACAAATCCTGCGCACGTCCAATATCCCTTGCACCTGGCAATTCCACCAAAATACGGCCAGAATTTCCTTCACGCTGAATATTGGGTTGAGTAACACCAAAACCATCTATACGCTCACGAAGTACTTCGAAAGCAGAAACAATGGACTCATCAATCTTAGTTCTAATGATTGGTTTTACCTGGTCGTCGGTCATTTGAAAATTAATGACATCACTAAGACCTTTATTCGCAAAAATATCAGGGGAAGCTAATTTGGTATCTCCTTTTAACTTGTCGAAAGATTCAAAAAACAAATCTATATAGGTAGCATCACTACTTTTAGAAGCGTTATCGGCATCTGCCAAGGCTTTGTTGAAAACCGGATTCTTTGTATTGTTGGCAAGACCTTTTAAAATGTCCTTAATAGATATTTGAAGGGTAACATTAATACCTCCCTTTAAATCCAGACCTTTATTTAGCTCCTTTTTCTTGGCTTCGTCATAGCTGGTAAATCCTAAAATTGAATTACTTCCTATGGAGTCTAAATATTGTGCTTCCAGCGCCTCCCTTTTCTCAAGGTAATCTTCTTCAGATTCTGAAATTTTGTTCGTAGCAAAGACAGTTGCATCCTTTTCTACTTTATTGGTGATAAAAGTGTAGGATAGCTGATAAATACTAACTAGCCCAAACAAAAAAGCGAAAAGCTTTATAAGTCCTTTATTTTGCATTGGTTATTTTATTTTAAAATGGTATTCTTAAATAGCGTGCAAATATATTATTTCCCATAGGAACTAACAATATATTTATCAGTTTTATAAAATGAGGGCATCCGCCCCGTTCCGATGTTACTCGGAAACCTATGGGACGGATGCCCTAAATATTTGTCAACCCCAATGAATTAAAGGGCCAATAAGCTATTTGTCTTTCTTACACCTTCTGCACTTTCTTTCATTTTTGCTTTTTCAGCATCGGCCAAATCTATTTTTACAATTTTTTCGATACCATTTTTACCCAAAAGTACCGGAACACCTATACAAATATCATTTAAACCGTACTCACCTTCCAGGAAGGCAGAACATGGGAACATCTTCTTTTGATCGCAAGCAATAGCCTGTACCATAGAAGAAACAGCTGCACCCGGCGCATACCAAGCACTTGTACCCAATAATTTGGTAAGGGTAGCACCTCCTACTTTGGTATCCTCAGAAACTTGGGCCAATCGATCTTCCGACAAAAATTCTGATACCTTAATACTATTTCTTGTGGCATGGGCCGTAAGGGGTACCATTCCAGTATCACTATGCCCGCCAATTACCATTCCATCTACATCAGAAATAGGAGCCTCCAATGCCTCGGCCAATCTGTATTTAAACCTTGCACTATCCAAAGCACCACCCATTCCTATTATCCTATTCTTTGGTAAATCGGTAGTTTTGTGCACCAAATAGGTCATGGTATCCATTGGATTACTAACTACAATCAGAATTACATTTGGAGAATGTTCAATTAAATTTGAAGATACCGTTTTTACAATACCTGCGTTTATTCCGATCAACTCCTCGCGGGTCATTCCAGGCTTACGAGGAATACCTGATGTAATAATAGCCACGTCGCTTCCTGCGGTTTTGCTATAATCATTTGTGACTCCTGTTATTTTGGTATCAAAACCATTCAATGAAGCTGTTTGCATTAAATCCATGGCCTTACCTTCAGCAAAACCTTCCTTAATATCCAACACAACTACTTCTGATGCAAAATTCTTTATAGCAATGTACTCTGCACAACTTGCGCCAACAGCACCTGCCCCAACAACGGTAACTTTCATTATAAGGTTATTTTAAGTTAAATTTTATGCCCAAAAATACTGATTTTTAACAGAACAATACCACCATATCCATAGAAACCACCTAAATTTTATTGGAAGGTAGATTTTATCATTTTTCAGTAGTGTTTACAAAATTGGATGGCCAAATGCGGCCTTTACCAATTTATACTGAACGTAATAAAATGACCTTTTATCGAAAAAAGTTAAAATACCGTTCCATACATCGAATTTATACAATAGACAGCTAAGAGTCCACGTTCACTATTAAGTACCAAATCTTAAGAAAAATCCTACAAAATGAAAAAAGTATTTTCATTCTTTGCAATAATTGGCATCCTACTTGCCAGTAATTGCACTAGAATTACAGAGAACAATGACCCGGTCATTGGGATATGGTCCCATCTCTCGGCAGATGGTGGCACCACCCAAAAACAGACCCTTAGACAGGAGTGGATTTTTAACGATGCCTATTTAGGCAGATACCACACCTATCAGAACAAAAAGTTAACTATTATTTCTGATTTTAAATGGGTTCGGAAAGACAGCCTATACTTTATTTCCTACCCTGGTTTGGAAAAAGAAGAGGATGTAGTACTTATGACAGAATCTGAAATCGGAGTAATACTGGCCGACAATGACGGCAACGTTTTAGCCATTAGGGAATAAAAAACAAAGGGTAAATTTTGGATTTATCTAAATCCAAAATTTACTCCTATTGTAAGGTTATTGAATTCGGCCAATGAATAATCTGCATGTAGCCTGAAGAATCCAAGTTTTAACTTGGCACCCAAAGTTCCCGAGACTCCACTTGCCTTTCTGGTCAAAGAAAAAGGATCCACATAGGTTTCTTGAAAAGGACCCGATTGCACTCTGTATGTCCCTAAAACATCTGTTGTAGATTTACCGGAGACATATCCAATGCCCCCATAAAAATTAATCACAGGAAGTTTAGTCGAGGCAATTGCCTGAAATGTTAAAACATTCATATCTATATCTATCTTCTGGTCACTCCCGTCCACAATACTACTATTGGTAAAATCGTAAGTAGCATTCAATTGCGTATAACCAATCACCCCAGAAAGTGCAACTGGCAATATTTTATCGGCAGGCAACAATTTAGAAAAGTCGTATTGTAGGCCTACCCCATATAATCCAACAGCAACATCATCCGTATCTATTTTAGGCAAAAATCTCGCCTTCACTTCCAACCCTTTTATCAAACCTACACTGACCTGCAAAAAGGCCGTAGGTATAAAATTAATATTTTCAGAAGCCAGTCCCGTCGGCAATTCAAATTCTTCCCTTGTTGTAAGAGGACCAACCTCTCCTTCCACAAAGACACGTATGCCCTCCAAATCCCCTAAAGCGGTTGAAACTGGCTTTGAGCTACTACCATCCACGAACTGAAGATTCTCATAGTCGGCCGTATTTAATACGAAAGACTTTTTATCCTCCTTATTCTTAAACGACGTCATATTCCCGATTATTGAAATCTCAAAACCTCCTAAAGGTTTTGAATCAGCAGAATTGTACCAACCGTTGGCAAGGCTATAGATCGCACCTTCAGACACAGGTCCAAAATAACTATCGCTAAATTTTTCCGCATCATCAATCCCTGCAGCAAATAATTCATTCACATTGGATTGTGAATATCCGATTGCACTTAAAAACAAGATACCTGTTAAAATTAAATACTTCATGACTAATAGATTTTGGTTAAAACTAAAAAACTCGCACCAGTGGTGCGAGTTTTTGTTGTGTAAACACTATTTTTTATGCATCAATGTTCGCATAGACGGCATTTTTCTCAATAAACTCCCTTCGTGGAGGTACCTCGTCACCCATCAACATAGAGAATACGCGATCTGTCTCGGTAGCATTGTCAATGGTAATCTGTCTTAAGGTCCTGAATTCCGGATTCATTGTAGTATCCCACAATTGTTCCGCATTCATCTCCCCAAGACCCTTATAACGCTGAATACCTACGCTTCCATTAAAACTCTCGGCAATTTCATCACGTTCCTTATCGGTCCATGCGTACCTTTTCTTAGTTCCTTTCTTTACCAAATAAAGCGGTGGCGTTGCTATATAAACATGCCCGCCTTCAATCAATTCGCGCATATATCTAAAGAAAAAGGTGAGTATCAAGGTTTCAATATGACTTCCATCCACATCCGCATCACACATAATCACTACTTTGTGATAGCGCAACTTATCCAGGTTCAAGGCCTTACTATCATCCTCGGTACCGATAGTAACTCCAAGTGCTGTATAAATATTCTTGATCTCTTCATTTTCGAATACTCGGTGTGGCATGGCCTTTTCAACGTTCAGAATCTTACCTCTAAGCGGCAGAATGGCCTGAAAAGCCCTATCCCTTCCCTGCTTAGCGGTACCTCCCGCAGAATCTCCCTCGACAAGAAACACTTCACACAAGCTAGGATCTTGTTCTGAACAATCCGATAGTTTACCAGGTAATCCTCCAATGCTCATCACGGTTTTTCGTTGAACCATTTCACGTGCCTTGGTTGCTGCATGACGGGCTTGAGCCGCCAAAATTACCTTTTGGACAATAACCTTGGCATCATCGGGATTTTCCTCCAAATAATTGGTCAACATTTCGGAAACCGCCTGACTTACAGCTGCAGAAACCTCCCTGTTACCTAATTTAGTCTTCGTCTGACCTTCAAATTGTGGTTCGGCAACCTTAACAGAAACTATCGCGGTTAGTCCTTCCCTAAAATCGTCACCTTGAATTTCAAATTTTAATTTGTCGAGCATTCCAGATGCGTCGGCATATTTTTTTAAGGTACTTGTAAGACCCCTACGGAAACCGGACAAATGCGTACCCCCTTCATGGGTATTGATATTGTTTACATAGGAATGCAAATTTTCGGTATAGCTGGTATTGTAGGTCATGGCTACTTCCACAGGAATATCGTTCTTTTCTCCTTCCATGGCGATAACATTGCGAATCAATTGCTCGCGATTGCCATCCAAAAAGCGGACAAATTCTTTTAGTCCCTCATCGGAATAGAAGGTTTCCGAAAGAAACTCCCCTTTCTCATCCTTTACACGTCTATCCGTCAAGGAAATGGTCACCCCTTTGTTCAAAAATGAAAGCTCGCGCATTCTGTTCGCCAAGGTCTCATAACTGAATTCTATGGTTTGGGTGAAGATGGTATCGTCAGGATGAAAGGTAACCTCGGTTCCACGATCATCTGAAACACCTATGCTTTTTACCGGGTATAACGATTTCCCTCTTTCGTACTCCTGTTCCCAAATTTTTCCATCCCTATAAACAGTGGCCTTTAAATGGTTGGATAGCGCATTCACTACCGAAACACCAACACCGTGGAGTCCACCGGAAACCTTGTAGGAATCCTTATCGAATTTACCACCTGCTCCAATTTTGGTCATTACCACCTCTAAAGCGGAAATGCCTTCTTTTTTATGTAAATCTACTGGAATACCCCTTCCGTTATCCTTGGTCGTAACCGAATTATCCTCATTAATGGTAATATGAATAGCATTACAATGGCCTCCCATAGCTTCATCAATGGAATTATCGACCACTTCGTAAACCAAGTGATGCAACCCTCGCACACCAATATCCCCAATATACATGGATGGGCGCATGCGCACATGTTCCATTCCTTCCAGTGCCTGGATACTATCTGCAGAATAATTGTTCTTTTTTTGCTCGTCTTTATTTGCTTCTTCGCTCATAAATAAATACTTATTTCATTATAATTTTAGCAATCCTACAAATATAGGCAATACCCTATGAAATATGGGGTTGATGGACAATATTAGTCACTAAGTTATCAACAAAAATTGTGGAAAAATACCAATCGATATATATGTTGCACAGGAGTGCTCTTCATGCCATTGACGATTCGGCCAGAACAAGGTTAAACACTTTAATAAACTATGAAACTATTGGCATAAAATTAAAATATCAAGCCTAAAAATAAGCTTGTAATCAGGTCAGCTCAAGTAGTTTGTTTAAACCTAATATCTATACCCTTATTCCCCTACACTAAACATAATTGCCATCTGTTCAATGTTGCCGTGGAACTACAATCAGGCTTAAGTTACTCAACATTACTAACCTCTAGCAATTAACAACAACACAATACCCCAAATACCTACCTAGATACCTTAGGATCCCCCTAAACAAAAGAGACACCCCCAAAGGATGCCTCTTGCGTACTAAATAAACTAAAACTTTATTCATCGAATTCTCGCCACCTAACCCCGTAGGATTATTTTACGTAAGCATCCGAGTGAACCTTTGAAACAGCCCTACCAGAGGGGTCGTTCATGTTCTTAAAGGCCTCATCCCATTCCAGGGCAATTCTAGTACTACAGGCAACCGATGGCTCCTGTGGCACGCAAAGTGCCGCTGCATCTGAAGGGAAATGTTCCTCAAAAATTGAGCGATAATAAAATTCTTCTTTAGATGTAGGTGTCTGTAAAGGAAATCTATATTTGGCATTTGCCAATTGATCATCCGTAACCTCGTTCTTAACCACCTCTTTTAAGGTATCTATCCAGCTATAACCAACTCCATCCGAAAATTGTTCCTTTTGCCTCCATGCAACACTTTCTGGCAACATATCCTCAAATGCCTTTCGCACTACCCATTTCTCCATACGTTCACCGTTGATCATCTTATCCTGCGGATTGATCCTCATAGCCACGTCCATAAATTCCTTATCCAAAAATGGCACTCGCCCTTCTATACCCCAAGCTGCCAAAGATTTATTGGCCCTTAGACAATCGTACATATGCAGCTTGTCCAATTTACGGACAGTTTCCTCATGGAATTCCTTAGCATTTGGCGCTTTATGGAAGTACAAATAGCCCCCAAATAATTCGTCAGCTCCTTCTCCTGATAAAACCATTTTAATACCCATGGATTTTATCACTCTGGCCATTAGATACATTGGCGTGGATGCCCTAATTGTTGTTATATCATAGGTTTCCAGGTTATAAACTACATCTTTTATGGCATCCAATCCTTCTTGAATTGTAAATTTTATCTCGTGGTGCACCGTACCAATATGTTCGGCCACCTTTTGTGCCGCTGCCAAATCAGGTGATCCTTCCAATCCTACCGAAAAGGAATGCAATTGTGGCCACCAAGCATCGGTAGTATCGTCCGATTCAATTCTTTTCTGAGCGTATTTCTTTGCAATGGCAGACGTTACCGAAGAATCCAATCCCCCTGAAAGCAGTACACCATAGGGAACATCGGACATTAATTGTCTGTGGACAGCAGCTTCCAAGGCTTCTTTAATGGCCTTAATACTGGTTTCATTATCCTTTACTGCATCATATTCCATCCAATCACGGGAATACCATCTTTTAAATTCCCCATCCTTACTATGTAAGTAATGGCCTGGAGGAAATAACTGTATTTTGGTACAAGTTCCTTCCAACGCTTTTAATTCGGAAGCCACATAAAAAGTACCATTAACATCCCAACCTATATACAGGGGAATGATTCCCATATGATCTCTAGCGATAAAGTACTCATCTTTTTCAGCATCATAGATAGCAAAGCCGAAGATACCATTCATTTCATCCAAGAAGTCGACTCCTTTTTTTTGGTACAAGGCCAAAATCACTTCACAATCCGACTGTGTCTGAAAATTATAGGTTCCGGCAAATTGCTTGCGCAACTCCCTATGGTTATAAATTTCACCATTTGCCGCAAGCACTAATTTTTTATCCTCACTAAATAATGGTTGTTTCCCTGAAGCAGGGTCCACAATGGACAAACGTTCATGCGCCAAAATAGCTTTATCATTAGCATATATTCCACTCCAATCAGGTCCCCTATGTCTAATTTTCTTAGACATCTCCAATAATTGAGGCCTTAATGCCTCTGTACTCTCCTTTACATCAAATGCACATACAATTCCACACATATAATAATATTTATGTCAATTTTAAAGCAAATATCAACTTTATATATACATAATAAAATATAAAATGCAATATTAATTATAAATTGAAATCATAAAGTCAATTATAATAACAATATATTACAATAATTAGGATTTCACTTACAGCAACGCACTATTTTGTAAGTTGTCCAAAAATTACCGACTTTTAATTCAGAATAAAAGGAATACTACTTAAATTTGACAATCTCTAAAAATGAAAAAAATGAAAAACTTATTTACTATTGCGCTTATGGTTGTTGCTTTGACCTTTAGCTTTGAAGCAACAGCACAGAAATTCAGTGGATTGGACAAGAGTCCAGCAGACATTGCCTCTTACCCTACTGATTATAAAGTTTCACAAAAATTAGTTCGAATTACTTATAGTCGCCCGCAATTAAAAGGACGATCAATATCCGAACTTGCCCCGGCCGGAAAAGTATGGAGAACTGGAGCCAATGAAGCCCCGGAAATTATATTTTATAAGGATGCTACTGTGGGTGGAAAACCTGTTGCCGCCGGTACATATTCTCTATTCACTATCCCGGGAGATAAGGAATGGACAGTAATTTTGAACAAAAACTTAAATCAATGGGGCGCTTATTCCTATCAAGAAGGTGATGACGTAGTACGGGTTCCTGCCAGTGTTAGCACTGCATCCGAATCATTGGATGCTTTTTCTATTGCATACAAGGATGTAGACAATGGCACCCATATGGTATTTGGATGGGGAAACACCAGGGTTTCCTTACCTATTACTTTTTAAAAGAATCCAGGTTTACAAATAAAAAAAACCGAAGTTCAGCACTTCGGTTTTTTTTATTATCAAGCGCGCCAATAAAGGCCTTCAATACTAGTCTTTAATAGCAGATCTTATTCCGGATCCAATCGCCTCTCTCCGCTCAACTCAAAAATGCCGTCTTCAGAGCTGGCTTTTCCACTTATTTTATCACCTTCTACAGTAATACTAACAGAGACCAATTGCCCCTCAAGATTAAGGGAAAATGTCAATGTATTATCTTTCACCTTAACGTCATCAGCCTTGCTCTCAACACCTTGTAAGGCGACCAAAACCCTTAATGAACCTTCTTTTTTAGAAATAAACAAAATCCCCTTGGCATACGCATAAGGAACATTTTCGGCTGAATATTTCCAATTACCAATAAAATTTTCCTCACCAAAAGGAGTGGAATCATTATCAACCCCAATATTCAATTGATTTGCATTCGCATTAGCCATGGCAGAAAGACTAATTAGCATGGTACATACCAAAAAACCAATCCTGATAAATCCTTTATAATTTCCCATCTATCTATTTTTTTTATAACTATAACTATTATGACATCTAAATCTACAATTAATTCTCTTTCGATGAAATTCCAACGACAATTGTAATACTGATTCCATTTGGGCATACATCAATATAAGAACTCCTATTGGCCATTTTTTATTGTTTAAATTGCCACCAAAAATAATAATACATTTCTGCGGAAACCATGAGTGACAATTATCTCCCCAGCGAACTTCCCTCCCAAGTCCAACTTATACAGAAAGAGATAGATGCCCTGCGACTTGAAGTTAATGAAATTATACAAAAAACCTCAGCCTTCGAAAACATTCTTCGTTCAAAAATTGAAGATGAATTGATTCAGGAACAAGAACTTTCCCAATTATACAAACTACAGAAAAAAGCAAAGAAGGAAAAAAGGCATCTCCAGAAAAAACTTGGTAAAAACTTTCAGGAACCTACGGGCATCCAAACCACGAAAAGTACAATGTTGCCCGAAAAAAATACAAATGAACAACTACAGAAAAAGCACTTATATCGTGAGGCCATGTTACATGTGCATCCCGACAAGTTTTCAATGCAAAAAGACAAATTGGACCTGGCTACCGAAATAACTGCTAAACTCATAGAAATCTATCAATCCGGAGATTTGGCATCCCTTAAAGCGTATCACGCACATATTTTTAATGGAAACACTTCATTACAGCCTTTGGGCACCATACAAACCAAGGGTTCAGGTCTTGATTATATACTAATGGAACTTAAAAAAGTACAAGAAGAGTTATCGCTGGCCAAAAACAGGCACACATACAAAGTATTGACGGAATACGAAAATCCAATGACCTTTCTGGATGAATTAAAATCGTACTATAAAGACAGACTTAGCAAACTTAAGAAGCGGACTAGAACTAAATAATTATTCAGAATCAAATGCTTACTGCTTAGGTGTATTTAATTTTTGGCCAAAAACCCAATGTCTATTTATGCTCAGCCGATTATCGCAAAGTGGCGCCGTTCCACTAATCAACTAAATAATACACTTTAGACTTCTTGTTCATTAAAAAAGGAATAACATTGGGGTTTCCATGGTACAGCAAAGGTTTAAAATTATCCAACCCCCAAGCCTTAAAATAACAATGCTTCCGAGTCACTAATTAAATGTCCTTGGTATCCCGCTTTTTTATAGTTTTGCAAACTTAAAAATGAAATATGATTTCTGTAGATGCAATAGCGGTAGAGTTCAGTGGCGACACCTTGTTCAGTGATGTTTCCTTCGTTATCAACGAAAACGATAAGATTGCCTTGATGGGGAAGAATGGGGCAGGAAAATCTACCATGATGAAGATTATTGCCGGGGAGCAAAAAGCAACCCGTGGACATATTCGTTTTCCAAAGGATGCAGTAATAGCATATTTGCCCCAGCATCTACTAACGGATGACAACTGTACCGTTTTCGAGGAAGCTTCCAAGGCTTTTAAGGAAATCTTTAGTATGCGCGATGAAATGGACCGTCTGAACAAGGAATTGGAAACCCGAACAGATTATGAATCGAACGCCTATATGTCCATCATTGAAAAAGTTTCGGATTTGGGGGAAAAATTCTACTCCTTGGAAGAAATCAACTATGAGGCAGAAGTTGAAAAGGCACTAAGGGGACTAGGATTTAAACGGGAAGACTTTCATCGCCTTACCAGCGAATTTAGTGGCGGTTGGCGTATGAGGATAGAGCTTGCAAAAATATTATTGCAAAAGCCCGACTTAATACTTTTGGATGAGCCCACCAACCACGTGGATATTGAATCTGTAATATGGCTGGAGGATTTCTTATTGAATAAGGCCAAGGCAGTTGTGGTAATCTCGCATGACAAGACCTTTATAGACAATATCACCAATAGAACCATAGAGGTAACCATGGGCCGTATCTATGACTACAAGGCTAACTACAGCCATTACCTGCAATTGAGGGAAGACCGACGAAGTCATCAAATAAAAGCCTATCAGGAGCAGCAAAAATTTATAGCGGACAACCAAGCATTCATTGACCGATTTAAAGGCACCTATTCCAAGACCAATCAGGTAACGTCTAGAGAAAGGATGTTGGAGAAATTACAGATCATAGAAATTGATGAAATAGATACAACAGCACTAAAGTTAAGGTTCCCTCCTTCCATACGCTCGGGTGACTACCCCGTTACCGCAGAAGGACTTTCCAAAAGTTATGGCGACCATGTTGTATTTAAAGATGCCAATCTCTCCATTTCCCGTGGCGAAAAGGTTTCTTTTGTGGGCAGGAACGGTGAAGGAAAATCTACCATGATCAAAGCCATTTTGGGTGAAATTGAGGTAGAAGGTGTATGTAGTTTGGGACACAATGTAAAAGTTGGTTATTTTGCGCAAAACCAGGCCTCCTTGTTAGACCCTGAACTAACTATCTTCCAAACCGTAGATGAAGTGGCAGAAGGAGACGTACGTACACAGATCAAAAATATTTTAGGTCGATTTATGTTTGGTGGAGATGACCTGGAAAAAAAGGTAAGTGTACTTTCCGGCGGAGAAAAAACCCGATTGGCAATGGTAAAATTACTTTTGGAACCCGTTAATCTTTTGATCTTGGATGAGCCCACAAATCATTTAGATCTAAAATCCAAAGACGTACTTAAGGAAGCACTTCTCACTTTTGACGGCACATTAATATTGGTCTCCCACGACCGGGATTTCCTACAAGGACTTTCCCAAAAAGTCTTCGAATTTAAGGACAAACGGGTCATAGAACATTTCGAGACCATTGATGCTTTCTTGGTGCGTAACCGAATTGAGAGTCTAAAGGAAATAGATTTAAAGGCATAAATGTCCAATCTCAAATCCGAACCGTCAAAATAGGCAAGGGTAATAAAAATCTATGGCCAGCGTCAAGATTTAAAGAAGGCATCAAAATATAATAATTGGTATTGAATGGCATTTGCCCAATAATCCCAATTATGGCTTCCCGGGCGTTCTATATAATCATGAGGTATATTTCGTTCCATCAATTTTTGGTGCATTCTTTTATTGCCGTCATAAAAGAAATCATTTATCCCGCAATCAAATATGAGTTTCAAATTGTCCCCTTTTAACAAATTCACCATATTGATTACGGTATTATCTTCCCAATTGCCTCGATTTACGGCATAATCGCCCAAGCGTTTGGACAGGTCCCAATTTTCAGGAAAAGGACGTATATCCAGGCCCCCGCTCATACTTCCGGCTGCACCCCAAACATCCTGATGCCTAAAGGCTAAATAAAATGCGCCATGACCACCCATACTCAAACCAGTAATTGCCCTCGACTCCCGCTTTGCCAAAGTACTGTATTTTGTATCTATAGCACTTATAAGCTCCCTTGAAATATAAGTCTCATATTTCATTTCCTCGTCTATGGGGCTATCAAAATACCAACTTGTTTTGCCGCCATCCGGGCAAACAATAATTATATTATAGGTGTCGGCATAATCCTTTATAGCCGAGACTTTAGTTGCCCAATCCTTATGATTCCCTCCTGCCCCATGCAGCAAATAGAGTACCGCTAAACGTTCCTTTTTCAGTACGTAACTATCCGGTAAAAATACCAGATTGGCAATGGATTTATTCATGGATTTGCTATTGACATGTAAAGTATCCACCTGCGATGCAAATGCACCAAATACAGTAAATAGAACTACCAGCACAGTCAAAATTCGTCTCATTTTCATGCAATTATCTTTTAAACCTATTCTAATATTTAGTTTGGTTATGTACCCCAATTTTAGGAAGAGACAGATTCTATCTCCATTAAATTGCCCTAATAGATACCATTTTCAAAACTAGGAAAAAAAGACAAAACACAGTTAACAAACCATATAAAATGAATTCAGAGTGGGGTATATAGATTTTCCCCACAAAAACTTTGAACACACCAATTAAGTACAAATTAAAGATTATGCTATAACCTTATACCCTTCAGGAAAGGGACGGTAGGCATAATACTGAAGCACTTCCTCAATAGCGGCCTTCATGGCCTTATTGATTGGAAGAATACTATTGCCCAACCTAAAGTCGATTTGATTAAGGTTCATATAGTAGTCTGTAAAAATTGGCACGTATAGCCCATTTTTCATTGCCTCCTTGGAATTTTCATATAGTTCGGACTGGTTTTCCTTTATAATCTTACAGGTGGCCAAGCGAAGTTCTCCCAGTTTGTCCCTACTTGCCCCAAATCCAAATAGTCGGCATATTAGTCCTCTATACTTATAATCATCACATTTGCCACTATTATTATCCAAAACAGATATTGGACGATATAAATGGCAAATGGAACTTTCACTAACCTTTAATTCCTCTAAAGTAGTTTCTGCCTTCCCATTCAAAAAAAGGTTAAAAGCCCAAGGCAAAAATTCCAATGGGGAAGCATCAATATCTGGATGGGTGCAACACTTGCCACAACCAGCCTTACAGCCCAGACCCGTTTGGGATTGAAAAGTAGCGATTTCCTGATCTAAACCAGCAAATAACTCCTCAACTTCTTTTACCCTACGTTCTATAGACATTATTTTTTTTTGCGCGAAGGTACACCAATAAAGGTATGGTTCAACAAATATTGCCTAAGTTACGATAAGATAATTCATGACCTAAAGTTAATGGGAAACAGCAATTTGAAAAGGACCTTAAATAATAACAAAATTGGCTAATCCACTTTTTCCATTTCCATCCAAAAAGGGAATATATTCTTATTATCCACTGCATAAAAAGGTATAAGATTACCAACCATTTTAGGGAAATAGACCTTTTTCATTTGAATAACATCTGTATTGCCATTTTTATTCTCTATCTGTCTAACCAGGGTATTGGCTTCCAAAACCATTCTTCCATTCCCCATTACCGGTTTTACAAACTTATAGGTAATATCATAATAACCTTCTTCAATCTCAACATCCCAGTTACCGTAAACTTCTTCCTGATTCCATATACCCCTTTCGCCCCCAGCATCGTTCCTATTGAGTATTATTGGGTTTTCATTTGGGGTACCTACCCTAATTCTTGGAGGGTGTACCAAATTTTCCGAGAGGATCAACTCATTGTATATTTTGTCCATTTCCCCTTTAAGGTCCATTGCCAATGCCTTGTTTTCGTTCACCAAGTCCCATTGTTCATATGGATCTTTATTAAGGTGAAACAACTCAAAATCTTCAATTGCGGCATTGTAATCGGTTTTCCCCACCAATTTATACCCTCCCTTCTGTATGGCCATATTATTATACAACTCTGGATAACGACGGGACCAATAAAAAAACAATGACCGATCGGCCCAATCCACACGCTGCCCCTTTATTAACGGAAGTAAACTCCTTCCGTCGATTACCCTGTCTTTAGGCATATCTACACTACATAGGTCCGATAAGGTAGGAAAGACATCCAAATGGGCGGTCATGGTTTCCACATCTTTGTTGCCCTTGGTAATTGCGGGATATTTCAAATAAAAAGGTACCCGAACCCCTCCATTGTATACATCTCCCTTAAGGCCGCGCATACCTCCTACATATCTTGTTTGTTGGGGACCATTATCTGTCATGAAAATTACAAGCGTGTTTTCTGTTAGCTTCAAGTCTTTCAATTTTTTGAAGAGCTTCCCTAGATTGTCATCAATATTATTGACCATGGCATAGACCTTTCTTGCATCTTCCTTATCTTTTTCGCTCATTTTTGAAAATGGCTTTCCGTCCTTGTCAAAACCGGAAGAAGGATCTATGTCCTTGTACTTTTGATAAAAGGAATCAGGAACTTGCAAAGGAGTATGCGGTGCATTAAATGCCAAATAACAGAAAAAAGGGGACTCCTTATTTTTATCTATAAAATTGATGGCTTGATCGGTAAAAATATCCGAGCAATACCCGTCAAAGGGTTCCTGTTGGTTATTGTGCCAAAGTACAGGGTCAAAATAACTTTTATCCCCTTGGAAATAAGTGGTAATATCTCCAACCTGTCCCATACCTCCCGATAGATGGATTACTGACTCGTCAAAACCTTGGTCACTGGGTCTACTTGGATAATTATCCCCCAAATGCCATTTACCAAAAGCCCCGGTACTATAATTGGCCTGCTTCAACATCTCGGCTATGGTAACCTCATTGGAAGCCATAATGGCTCCGCCATTATAGGTATCCCTCATGCCTGTCCTTAGCGAATAACGCCCTGTCATTAAACTAGACCTGGTTGGGGCACAGACAGGAGAAACATAAAAATTATTGAACCGCACACTCTCCCTGGCCAAAGCGTCTATAACCGGAGTTTTTACATGTGGGTTTCCGGTAAACCCCAGATCCCCATAGCCCTGATCATCTGTAATAATCAAAATTACATTGGGACGTTGATTCTTCTGGGCATAGCCAATAGAAGTAAGCCCCAAAATCATTAAGAGAAAAATACAATGCCAATGCTTTAAGTTCATAATTGTTGGTTTCAGGTTTTGTTGATTATTTTTTTTAATGAAATTGGAATACAGATTACCTAATTTCCAATAAATCTATGTTAAATGCCTATTTAAAAGCAAGAAATGCTATTAATTATTTTCAGGTTTAACTATCCAATCCCAATTCAGGGTGGTTAAATCGGTTACCGCCAACCCAGTACCATGTACCCTGTTACCAGCGCAGTGCCCTAATATAAGATTTCGCGGATCCGTAAAATACAAGGCGGTATAACAATACCAACCTTCAGGGTCTGTTGCAATATTTTTAATGTTTTCCCATGTTTTTCCCTCGTCCTTGGAGATGGCAATGGTTAAAGGGGTTCTTTTACCTTTTATAGTGGTATCGGAACCATCGTTGTTGTTCCACACCATGACCCAGTCCTTAGTTCCAGGTACTTTCTCTATAGTAGCTGGCGAAAGCGGGGAATAAATAGAACTGGGCTCAATGTGACTCCAGCTTGCCCCTCGATCTTTTGAAAAAGACAGCTGCTGTACGCCACCGCTTGCCCTAATATACATCATTATACGGCCATCATTCAATTCTATAAGACCTGGTTCCTGGGTAATTATTTCGGTATTATTAGGTACCATTGCGCTAGAAGTCCAAGTTTCACCATTATCATCGGAGTAATAAGAAAATAAATTGCCCCGTCCACTGAAGCCCTTTTCTGTAGTGGGGTGTTCCGCCACTGCAAACATCAAACGCCCATCCTCCAACTGAATAACCCTGTCATTATTCAGAACAAAATATCCTTCTTTGTCTGTGATACACGGAATAGGTGAGCTCCAGCTCTTGGCTTCATCGGTAGATATCCGCATCATGGGAATACAATCTACCGTACTATTCTTCCTCAGGTAAAATAAGGCAATAGCACCATTTTGAAGTCGTAACAAGGAAACCGACATTACGTTCATTCCGCCTTCATTGGACAACACCACCTCATCCTGCGCACTCCATGTATTTCCATTATCCTGTGAATACCTACTTGCCAAATGTGCAGGGTCATGGTCGGACCCAGTACCTTGAGTATAATGGGTATATACAAATAAAAGATTACCATTTTTTAACCTAATGAAATCGCCCTCGCTGTTGCGGGGGTTATCCGCCGAAGGCCTTAGACTCAATACTGTTTCAGGCCCTTTGGAGTGCGATATTTTGTTGTTTGCCTTATTGGTTTTGCAAGAGAAAGCAATTCCTAACAACACCCAGATAAGTATGGTACTTGGAAGAATTTTTATATTCATTGTTGGATTTTAGAAGGTAAACTTATGTTATGTTAATCATTTAAGTTCAACCAAGGGGATTTCAGCAAAATAAATAGAGGTTTTTTCGGTCTCGTGAGAAGAATAGTAGCTCATATAAAGGGTATCATTTTCGAAAACAAAACCGGGATAACTGCTATCGGAATTCGATGGCAATTTCAACACCTCCTTAAAATCTCCATTTTTACCAAAAGAAATCAGTCCGGTATACTCCCTATTAATTCTTCCCCCTCCAATATATTGGCCCCCGCCTATTGCTACAAAGTCAGGACCTCCAATAAAGTATGGCGATTCCGTAAAGTTCCAGTCCGTATAAGGAGGACTACTTTTCCCCAAATACGCCAAACCATTTCCTTTTTCCCGCCTAACCAGCATTAACAACTCCCCATTGTTCAAAAAGCGGATTGTAGATTCATTGGGATTTCCTTCAATTCCCAGATCCGCAATTATTTCATAATCCACCCCGTTGGTGGTTTTAACCAATTTTATGGTCGTCTCATTTTCTCCTGCCTCATTTTCCTTTCTGGAATACATGCCTCCATATCCCGTACCCTCATGCCAGGTAAGACTCCAGAGCCAATCGAACTTAGTTTTCATAATGGAATCATATTTAATGGGTTGTGGCGTGGAAAATTTGGTCCCTTTACTATTGGAGAAAGCTACATGGGGTATCCCCCCCAACAAGGTCTTGCCTTCATAAATAGACCCCCCCATTGTGGCCATAATGAGTCCCTCAGGCGTAACCGATAATTTGGGATCCCTTAAATCAAATCCGTTGAGGGCAATTTGATCAACTTCTTTCCAAGCCTTGCCATCTTTAGAGGCAATAATTTTTATTACTCCATCCTTTCCATACACATGTTTTTCACCTGATCGAAATGCACAATAAAAATCACCTTTAAACTTGATTAGGGAAGTAAAGGCGTTGTAATTATCATCGGAATAGATCTGGGATACTTTGATTCCTTTTGGCTGGTTCTGCGAAATGCTATTAAAAGTGACAAAAAAGATTATAAATGATATGGTACCAACTATTGCTTTTTTCATTTCTATGGGCTTGGATTTGATTAATGTTGCCATTTATTAAAGGTTGGTTTGTCATAATCGCTTCCCCAAACTTTATCACTTATAAATCATAATATTTCAACGGACAATAGCCTGTAAAAAATCTTCTGCTATGTAAACTTCCTAAATTATAAAATATATGCGTTAAAAAAAAAGAAAATACCATCCCATAATCATATGTTGGTAACAGAAAAAATAGGAACCAATTCTTAGTAATTACTTTAGTATTGAATTGATTAATTGATATAAAACCAATTGATACACGAACACAGGGTACCAGACATTATAGGAAAATAATTTTACACTTCCAGAATCGAGCTAAAACCCTGTAGAAATAGGACAGTCCTTTTGCTTAGTTACCCCTGTTCAAGAATACTATAGTTATGTTATTCTTTATTTTTATTAGCACTCCAAACCTTAAACTCTTCGGCAATTTTATTATCCACCAAAGGGTACAGTCCAATAATTGATCGACCATTTTGCACATTTTCCATCACAAATTCCTCGAATAAGGTCATTTGCAAACATTCGTCGGCCACCTCATCGGCAATACCGGCAGGGATTACCATAACCCCATCATCGTCCCCAACCAAAATATCCCCCGGAAAAACAGCTACATCGCCACATCCGATGGGTTCGTTAATAGCAATTGCCTGATGCAAGGTAAGATTGGTAGGTGCTGATGGTCTATTGTGATATGAGGGAATATTCAACTCGGCAATTTCAGCGGAATCACGGAAACCCCCATCTGTTACAATTCCAGATACCCCTCTTACCATTAATCGCGTAACCAATATGGATCCCGCAGAAGCGGCTCGGGCATCCTTTCTACTATCAATAACCAAAATAGCGCCTTTTGGACACTCTTCAACTGCAACCCTCTGCAAATGTTTAGGATCTTTGAAGACTTCAATCGTATTTAAATCTTCACGGGCCGGTATATATCGTAGGGTATAGGCCTCCCCTACCATGGTAGGCTTTCCCAGTTTTAAGGGTTTAATGTCCTGAATAAATTGTTTTTTCAACCCTTTCTTAAAAAGACAAGTAGCAATGGTAGCGGTACTAACTTTTCTTAATTTCTCTTTTGTAGAATTTGTTGTGTGTTCCATTTTGTTATGCCTTTGTTGTCCCTATTTATTCCGCTCTTTGCCAAGCTTCCTGAAGAAAGGTCAAATCTTTTTTCATTTGGGCAAAGACTACTTTTTTGTCTATGGTAATCTCTTTCGCTCCGTGCTCCGCACCACCCAATCCGTACTCCAGGTGTAGGGATACGGGCACGTTTATGTTGTATTTTTTAAGCAAGGAAAAGTAGCGGTCAAAATCTACCATCCCTTCCCCTAGCGGAGTATTGATAGGCTTCCACTGCCCATTCACGGTTCCCCATTTAAAATCTTTAATGACTATGGATTTGATATAAGGACTAATAAGTCGCAACCCGAGTTCCCAACAACTGCCCCCTTCCACAACAGCGTGTCTTATGTCATATTGGCAACCAATATTTACATTTTTGGTAGCCTGAAGAATAGGTGGCAAATCCCAAATGGGGGCCCCTACATGGTTCCCAGCATGATTTTGATAACAGCCGATAAGACCCAGATTCTTATTAAACTCCTCCAAATTTTTAAACTGTTGGCCATAGATGGCCTGACTTTCCGAAATTTCCCTATTCTCCGGATAGCTTAACCATCCTGTGCGATAATGGGAAAGTCCCAACTTACTGGCTATTTCCAATACAGTTCTTTGTTCCTTATTTTCAACATCAAGGACGTTTGTGGTCATCATCTTAGGATTCAGACCATGTTTTTTCATGGCAGAAACTGCCTTGGGCAAATCATCAGCTACTTTCTCAGGCAACACGTGCCCTTGGGGCCTTACGGTCAAATCCAATCCATCAAAACCCATTTCCGCCGCTGCTTCCGACATATCATTATAATCTAGAAATTGCAGATGTTTAGAAAACAAATG
Organism: Arenibacter sp. F26102; assembly: GCF_023015865.1. Taxonomy (GTDB): domain Bacteria; phylum Bacteroidota; class Bacteroidia; order Flavobacteriales; family Flavobacteriaceae; genus Arenibacter. The sequence goes on from NZ_JALKBC010000003.1 coordinate 380,777, forward strand.
CACTTCCAAGGAATTCTTAAAAGGCATATTAGAATTGAACATTGCTTTATCAAATGCCATTAGCGGTATGGCAGTACCGGCTATGGCGGCAAGCTTAACAAAATCTCTTCTGTCATAAATAATCTTATTCTTCATTTTTTAGGTCACTTTATAGGTTATTACACAGTTTTTTTGTTAAAAATTTGTCAGTCCAACAAATATACATATATTTGGTAAACCAAACTGGTTAACCAATTTTAATTCTAAGTGCTACCTAAATGTATTAATTATGACAAGACTAGTAACATTAATGTGCTTTTTGTTTCTTATCGGTGCTTGTGGGGGTAAATCCAATGTTAATACTAAAACAGTAAGCACTCCTGAAGAACTTGAAGTAGCTATAAAAAATGTACAAGCTGGTGATGACATTGTGTTGGCGAATGGTATATGGAAGGATGTCCAAATTAAATTTTTAGGCGAAGGCACAGAAGACAAGCCAATTACAATTAAGGCTGAAACACCTGGAAAAGTTTTTATTGAAGGCGTATCCGATTTAAAATTTGGAGGAAAGTATTTAGTAGTCGATGGTCTACACTTTAGAAATGGTCATTCTCCAAGTGATGCAGTAGTAGAATTTAGGGTGGACGAAAATACAATAGGCAATCACTGCACCATTACCAATTGCGTTATTGAGGATTTTAATAAAATGCATCGCGATGACACAGATCTCTGGGTTCTATTCTGGGGAAGACACAATACTCTGAGCAACAATTACATTGCCGGAAAAACAAATCGTGGACCAACGATTAGGGTAGACTTGGAAGGCAATGAGAGCATAAATAATTACCATAAAATAATTAATAACCATTTTGGGCCAAGACCCCCTAAGGGAGGTGCCAGTGGCGAGACCATTCAAATTGGCAACAGTTTTTCTTCTATGTCCCCAAGTTTTACAATGGTTGCCAATAATTTATTTGAAGAGTGCAACGGTGAAGTTGAAATTATTTCCAGCAAAACCAACTTCAATGAGTTCAGAAATAATGTCTTTTATAAAAGCGAAGGTTCTTTGGTAACAAGACATGGCAATTACTGCACTATTGATGGCAATTACTTCATTGGCGATGGTAAAAACGAAAACGTAGGAGGTATCAGAATAATCAACACAGGGCATTGGGTAACCAACAATTACTTCTATAATATAAAAGGAAAGAATTTTAGAAGTGCCTTGGCCGTGATGAACGGAATTCCAAAATCGCCCCTTAATAGATACAATCAGGTTACAGATGTAGTGGTCGCTTATAATACCTACATCAATTGCGATTCCCCCTGGCAATTCGGAGTTGGTCAAAATTTAAGTCAGGAAGATGTTCTGCCTTCCTCTGAGATTCGCTCTGCCAGACCAATAAGGACCATTATTGCAAACAATGTAATATATAATGAAAAAGGTGATACTTCACCGATTGTGGAACACGATAAGGCCGATGGTGTTACCTTTAGAAGCAATGCCATCAATAATCATGGTGTCAACATTCAAGCTTATGATGGATTGGAGGCCGTAAGTTTTGAGGTTAAAGAAATTGCAGAAAATATCCTTATCCCTTCCTCCAAAATTGCTATTGAACCATACCACGGGTTCGAATTTGAAAAAATATCCAAAGATTTGGTCGGCAATTCCAGAGCTAAAAACAACTCCATTGGAGCCTTTGCCACTACGGATTTTAAAGACCCGAACATTTTGGACAGGTCCAAATATGGTCCAAGCTGGTATTCAACTAAAGCTGAAGCTTCTGAACCTAAAACTATAGCTGTAGGCAAAGCAGAAAATCTACAATCAAAAATCAATGAAGCGAATAATGGGGATATTATTTTGCTGGAAGAAGGAATTTATGAAATCGAGAAATCCTTGATAATCAACAAAAAGTTGACCATTCAATCTTCAGATGAGTCAAAAGTTGTGCTAAATTATTCAGGAACAGAAAATTCGCCATTATTCGAACTTCACCCTAAAGGATTCTTAAACCTAAAAAATGTAACCTTAAAAGGAAATAATTCCCAATATGCATTCGCCAGTTTAAAAGATAATATGTTTACACATTTTGGATTAACAGTTTCCGATTGTGACATCAGCGATTTTAATTATGTATTAAAAGTCTATAAAGAGTCCTTTGCAGAGCGTATCACCTTTGAAAATACTTCAATATCAAATTGTGAAAATGGTTTGGAACTATCCGAAGAAACCAATGATAAAGGAGATTATAACACTGAATATCTCACAATAAACAATTGCAGGTTCAACCATGTAAAAAGCAATGTGATAGATTACTATCGCGGGGGTTATGACGAATCTACCATTGGCGGAAATCTGTTGGTCACCAATAGCACCTTCACCCAATGTGGATCAGAAGAAAAAACTGGCATTCTGATTAATTCCCACGGAATTGTAAATGTAGATATTTCCAATAATACGTTTAACAACAATCCGGTAAAACTGGTGGCGTTACTTTGGGGAGCCAAAAACAATTCACATTCAGACAATCGGATAAACAATTCCGGACAAATCAGGGTTGAGGAGAATTTAGAAATGAAATTAATGTATTAAACCAATCTCCCTATCATTAACGCATCTTGCATGGGTTACATCCAATGTTTCTAATTAAAAAGAATTAAACTAAAATTATAACCTAATAAAATACTTGTTAAAGTATCTGAGCCTATGGAAATTGAGTTTTGAACCAAAAATAAAATTGAATCCAAACCATAAAAAATTATCTCATCAGTAGCAATGTTCTTAGTCCTTTGTCTTTTCCTAATATTTAACAGCTGCAAGTATATCTGTACGTGACGACTCCGTGTCGGATGAAGGCTATTTCACTAAAAATGACTAAATTAAATTAATTAATAAAAAAAATGAAAAACAATAATAAATTAGCTGGCAAAAATGTTCTCATAACCGCTGGTGCTCAAGGAATTGGAGAATCGATCACCAGACACTTTATCGACAGCGGGGCTAATGTAGCCATCCACTATTTTTCCAGTGCAGATACAGCCAACCAACTGGTCGAACACGCAGCTGGCAAAGGGCAAAAAGCGCTTGCTATATCTGGTGACTTAACAAAGGAAGCCGATTCAAAGGCAATGGTCGAAAAAACAATTGAAGCATTTGGTGGCCTAGACATACTGATTAATAACGCGGGGTCACTTGTTGCACGTAAAATGCTAAGTGAAATGGAGGCTGAGTTCTGGCACAAGGTTATGGATATTAATCTTACATCCATGATGTTTGTAACACGGGCTGCAGCTCCTTACCTAGCAAAAAATGAGAACAGTAGTATTGTTAATTTGGCATCACTGGCTGGGCGTAAAGGTGGGCACCCAGGGTCGTTGGTTTATTCTACCAGCAAAGGTGCTATTTTAACGTTCACGCGGGCGCTGTCCGCAGAATTAGGACCTCAAGGCATACGCGTCAACGCGGTTGCCCCAGGGCTTATTTTGGGCACTTCATTTCACAACACCCACACATCCAAAGAATCAGCAGCTGCAACAACAGCAGGCATTCCGATCCAACGAGCTGGTAATGCAGCCGACGTAGCACGAGCAGTTTTGTATCTGGCGTCCGAATACGATGGCTTTATTACAGGCGCAACACTAGACATTAACGGTGGTGTTTACAATATGTAGTTCCCTATTGAATCATATATAATTGATTGTTATAAATAAAACACCAAGGTGTTATAAAGCTACTCATGTTTTTTAATTCACCTTTTTTAAGGATAATATTATGCTAAAAACACCCGTAATACACCCAACAATTATGGAGGCGCTTGCACGTTCAGGTCATTTTGCACAAGTTGTCATTGCTGACGGAAATTTGCCAGTCGGTGCTATGAAGGGCCCTAACTCGACAACCGTACACCTCAACTTTCGTCCAGGACTATTAGATGCTCTCACAGTACTTGAAGGCATACTGGAAGTCTGCCCTGTTCAAGGTGCGATCGTTATGGAAAAGCCTGCTGAAGCAAATGCAGAAATACATGGTGCCTATAAAAAATTACTGGGTGAAGTATCGTGGATCGAGATGGAACGATGGGCTTTCTACGACAAAATCAGAGAACCTGCCACCACTTTAATTATTCAAACAGGTGAACAGCGACGATTCGCTAATTTGATACTAACTGTCGGTGTCGTAAAAATGGCTGAAGAAAGCGAATTTTAAGAAGAAAGTATCTTATTTATAAATTCCTTTTTAAGTCCCCTAATACAACATTCGCCCTACGTAAAATTAACATTTGCCGAATTACTAATTTCACGGATAGAATATTATTAATTAGGGATAAAATAGGTCGATTTAATGTTAAATATTTGGTGGTGCCATAAATTTGTGTATTTTTGGTAAACCAATCTGGTAAACCAATTTTACAAATGTACTTTCGCTTGGTTCTTTCGTGGCTTTCGCTATGGTATAATTGCAGGTAAAACCATTTGTTAGTAGGTTTCGTTTACATAATGAAGAAATTATCCTAACAGTCAAAAAAAAACTTGACTTTAAACGGTTTTTATAGTTAACATAACCCATATAATATGAACTTTAAAATATTCCATTCGGCTACCGTACATTATTTTCTCATGATAAGTACATTTTTGCTAATTTTTGGTTGTGCCGAGAACAAAAAACAAAAATCTACAGACAATACTGAAAACGCAGCTATAGGTCGTAGTCCAAACGACATCATTCCATTTTTTCAACATTGGAATTTGATCCTAGGTGATGGCTCTAATGTAGGCCAGGCTCTTGACTATGAGAACAAGAATTTCTTTTATACTGCGAGTGATGATCATGGGGATTGGGTCGTATTTAAATCTCCAAATGCTGGAAATACCCATGGCACCTCCAATAATACAAGAACCGAATTGGCCCAATTAAAGAAGTGGTCACCAATGACAGAAGCTACTATGAAAGCTACCTTAAAGGTAATGAACGTGTCAACTACCGGTGATGCCCGCGTTGCTTCAACGTATTCAGTAGTAGTGGGTCAGATTCACAGCGCAGATGGGCATGAAAACGAACCACTTAAAATCTTTTATAAAAAATTTCCTGGGCATGAAAAAGGCTCTGTCTTTTGGCATTACGAAATAAATACTGCAGGTGATGATAATTCCAAAAGGTGGGATTACTCCTATCCTATATGGGGCTATGACTTTTCTGTTGTCGGTACTGATGAAAACACCTATCCACCTGAACCAGTTGACGGAATTGCTTTAGGTGAAGAATTCACTTATGAAGTAGTTATTAAGGAAGGTATGATGTATCTAACATTCACGAGTGAAGGCCATGAGACCAAAAAATTCACAAAAAATCTTATTTCCTCTGAATATGCAAATCGTTCGGACATGCCAGAGCAAACCGAAAAATTATTTGTACCCATAGGGCAGGATGGCCTCGAGCGCAAAGAAGCGTATACCGGTGAGGGCCTATTTTTCAAATTGGGCACGTACAACCAAACCAACGGAAAAGACCCTAAAATCAATAAAGTCTGGTGTTCTGGTGCCGAAACCCATGGTGGTGATCTACAAAAACAATATGCCGATGGTAATTACGCTGAGGTATGGTTTAAATCAGCAGATATTACAATCAGCGATGATGCCATTTCAAATGCAGGTTATTTCGAAGCAAATGATGGCCTAAGTACCAAAACGGTTTATCCCAATGAGGTGATTCCATTTATGGATAAATTTAAAATATTGCTGGGTGACGGTAAGGAGGTGGAAGATATCACGCAGTTCGAACACAAAGATTTCTTCTACACTATAATAGACGGTACAAGGCGTTGGGTAGTCTACAAAACTCCCAATTCTGGTGTCACGTCAAAAAACTCCAGTAATACAAGAACCGAGCTACACGAAAAAAGAGAATGGCTCCCTGAAGAAGGTGGCAAACTAACAGGTACCTGCAAGGTAATGCAGGTATCCATTTCTGGCGATGCCAGAGTAGCTGCATCTTATTCCACTGTTGTGGGGCAAATTCACAGTGGTGAAGGACATGAAAATGAACCACTTAAAATATTCTACAAGAAGTTTCCTGGTCACACCAAGGGTTCCGTTTTTTGGAATTATGAAATCAATCCAGTAGGTGATGATAATACAGGCCGGTGGGAACATTCCTATGCCGTTTGGGGGAACGATATGTCCGTCATTGGGAAAGGTAAAAACGACTTTCCTGCTGAGCCTAAAAATGGCATTGAATTAGGTGAAGAATTTAGTTATGAAGTAAATGTTTATAAAGGAATCATGTATCTAACCTTCAAAAGTGAAAATCACGAAACCAAAACATTTACCAAAAATCTAATTTCATCAGAATATGTAAAAAAGTCGGACTTCCCAGAACAGATGAAGCTTTTATTCGCCCCCATAGGGCAAGACGCCATTGAACGTGCCACTGCCTATAGTGGAGAATTGAATTATTTTAAACAAGGCGCATATAACCAGACCAATGGAAAAAGTCCAGAAACCAACATGGTTTGGTTTTCAGGTGCGGAAACCTACGGAGGCGATATCGCCAAACAATACGAAAACGGATGTTATACGGAAGTATGGTTTAGGGAAGCAACCGTAGGTCAGGGCACACCCCCAAAGTAAATCGATTTGATTCATATAAAAGAGTTGACCGTTATTAAAAAAAGAGTAAAGACTAATTAAAATCAAAAAAAAAAATGCAACGATTTAGTGAAAAGTACATCACCTCAAAAGAAATGGAATGGGAAGAACTTGGAGGAGGAGTATCAAGACAGTTTTTAGGGTACGATAACCAAATTATGATGGTAAAAGTGAAGTTTGAAAAAGGAGCATTAGGTTCCCCACATAAACATTTTCATACACAAGCTACCTATTGTGCTTCAGGAAAATTTGAATTTGAAATTAATGGAGAAAAGAAAATTGTAGAAGCAGGAGATGGAGTTTATATTGAACCTAATCTATTGCATAGTGCAGTTTGTTTGGAAGAAGGGATACTAATTGACACATTTAGTCCTGTAAGGGAGGATTTCTTAAGCGGTGGTGAGGTATCTTATTTTGGAGATAAGAAGTCATAATAAAAAAGCCGCCCTTTTCGGGAAGACTTTATGTTATAAACAGCACATATGAATTTTAAAGGAAAAACAGACATTGCTACTGCTGGAACCAGGGATACAGGAAAGGCCATTTCCATAAAATTGGAATAGGAAGGCGCCAAGGTTGTAGTAAAATACAACAGTAAGGAGGCAAATGCCAAATAAACACTGAACACAATTAAATCGGCCGGTGGCGAAGCCATAATTGTCAAGGCGGATGTGACCAAGAAAGCTGAAGTTGATAGACTGATAAAGGAAACAATTAGCAACTATGGAGAAACTATAGACGTTTTGGTAAACAACGCCGGTGGCCTAGTGACCAGTAAGACATTAGCTGAGATGGACGCAGCCTTTTTTGACAAGGTGATAAAATTAAATCTTAATACTACCTTTCTTGTAACACAAGCAGTGCTGCCCCATATGAAATCTGGGGCCTCTATAGTAAATATAGCCTCCCAGGCGGGCAGGGATGGTGGCGGCGGCGGATTCATTGCTTATGCTACATCAAAAGGAGCCATTATGGCCTTCACCAGAGGTTTGGCCAAAGAGGTAGGCCCTAGGAACATACGGGTAAATGCCCTTTGCCCTGGAATGTTCGCCACCACCTTTCACGATACGTTCACTACAGATGAGGTACAGGAGAAAGTAGCGGGAATTACCCCACTACGTCGAGAAGGCTCAGCATAAGAAATTGCAAATGCAGTGGCTTGCCTGGCTTCATCAGAAACATCATTTATTACAGGTGCAAACATCGATATTAATGGCGGACTTGTCTTTTCATAAAATTGCTTCAATGCGAAATTGATAATATCTTTACCTTTAAATTATCACCTCCAAAAATTTAACAAACAAAAATTGCAATTAAATTTTTAATTAACAATTAAATAACATATATTTGGTAAACCAAACTGGTTAACCAATTTGGTTTACCAAAGGAAACTAAAAACTTTAAGAACCATGTTAAGAGAAAAACACTTAAAAATAAACCTTAGGATTTGACAAAAAAAAGGACGGGTGCACACCCATCCTTTTGTAAAAAATTTACTTCATTCTGAAGGGAAGTAATAACCTAGACATGTAATAATTTATTATAACACGCCTACTACAAAGATAAAAAATACATTGACTTGTATACAGATTGCGTGAATTAGTAAATAGTGGGAAAAATGTGAATGCACAAACACATTTAAAATCTGATCTCAATTGTGGAAATTGAAATCTAAAATTGACAATTCTAACTCAATACAAACACCAATGAATTTAAAAAAGAAACTCATTTTAGGAGCATTATTGCTCATGAATGTTGCACTGTTCGCCCAAGATGGCTATATACTGTCTGGAACGGTAACGGACGCTGCAAAAGTGCCAGTACCTGGAGTGAATGTAATTATTGCCAATACAACTACAGGAACGGCAACCGACTTTGATGGAAATTACCAAATTACGGTAAAAAACGGGGACGTACTACAGTTTTCGTCCTTGGGCTTTGTGACCCAATCCATACCTATTACAAATCAACAACAATTGAACATCACCATGCAAGAAGATGCAAGTCAACTTGATGAGGTTGTGGTAGTTGGATATGGTACTATTAAAAAATCACATCTTACCGGAGCGGTAGCGAAAGTAGGGGGAGATGAAGTTGCCGCTGTTCAAGTGGCCCGTGTGGATGATGCCCTGGCAGGAAAGTTATCTGGGGTAAGGATTCAAAATCAAAGTGGAGAACCTGGTGCGGATCCAAAGATCCAAATAAGGGCAGCTTCATCTGTTTCAGGTGACTCAGGGCCGTTAATTGTTGTTGATGGTTATCCAATTTCAGGTAATCTGGCAACCGTTAACCCAAACGATATAGAAAGTTTAGAGGTGCTAAAGGATGCCGCCTCAGCTGCTATTTATGGTTCTTTGGGTGCCAATGGTGTTATTTTGGTAACCACCAAAAAAGGAAAAGCAGGGAAAGTTAATTTTAATTACAATTCATATACAAGCACCTCAAGCAAGTATGTGAAGGACATTGAGATGCTTAAGACCGCAGGCGAATGGGCAAGTGAATTACAAACAAGTGCTTATGACCTTTCCGAAACCGACCCAGGTTTATTGGCTTACAGACTGGATGCATATGCTAATGCGCCCGATGTAGTAAGTATAGAAGATTGGCTTTTCAAAAATGGCAGTACAACTAATCATGATTTTAGTGTAAGCGGAGGGTCTGAAAATATTAAAGCTTTTGCCTCACTTGGCTATTTGAAAACAGATGGTATAGTAAAGGGACAAGGTTATGAAAGATATAACGGTCGTATGAATCTAGATGCGAACTTGAGTTCCAAATTAAAGGCCGGATTGAGTATGAATGGTTATTATGGTAAACAAGATATTGTTCCTTGGGAAATGAGAGATCTTTTGAGATCATATAGCATTAGTCCTATATATCATACCCAAGCCTCCATAGATTTCGTTCAACAATTGGATCGGAATAGACAGGCCTTAGCCGATTCTGGTTTTACAGGAAACAATATTGGTAGATCATTTGACCAAGATTATAGAGGTATAGGTCTAGACCCTACAAGTATTTATGATTTGCAACCAGGTGATGTTGTCCACGATTGGCAATACGGTAGAAATCAAAATGGTATTGGAGGAACAGGAGATGCAGGTGTAGCGGCTAAGTTTGACAATTCGAGAAGATGGAAAAAGACATATTTTGGAAACGTAAGTTCTTATTTGCAATATGAAATTATAGATGGGTTAAATTTAAAAACCGTTTTCGGAGCTGATTTGGAAGATACTCAGACTTACGAATATCATGGAATATTGACGGATGGCCAACAACGCTCCAATCAATCTGAGTTGGATATAGCCAATTTAAAAAAATCTACCGTCTTAAGTACGACTACCCTGAGTTATGCAAAAGTACTTGCTGAGAAGCATGACATCTCCGCCGTTGCGGGTATGGAATTTGTAAATACCTATTATAAGGGACTTACATCAAATGGATCCAACGTTCCTTTTGCCTTGCCTTTAAATTATGAGTTTTTCGATCCTGCAGACGTTATTACCAATGAGGTTGATGAGACTCAGTCCAGAAATGGTTATTTTGGAAGAATAGCTTATGCGTTTGATGATCGGTATCTATTATCGGCATCCATTAGAAGAGATGGTGATTCCCGATTTGGAGCCAATGAAAAATACGCAGTATTCCCTGCACTATCCTTAGGCTGGAATATTCATAATGAATCTTTTTTCGGAGATGCCGATGCGTTCAGCCTATTTAAACTTAGGTTTAGTACCGGGTCATTAGGAACTGCTTCTTTCTTAGGCTCATACAACTCATTAAGCCTTTTGGGTACCTCTCCGACCGCTTTCGGGACAGGATTTCTAACTCCTGAGGATATAGCAAACCCAGATCTAACTTGGCAAACCAATAAGGAGACAAACTATGGTGTTGATACAGGGTTTATAAATAACCGTTTCAGATTGAGTGTGGATTATTATAACTCCGATGTCAAAGATATGTTGATAAATCAAAGTGTTTCTGAAGTTCTTGGAACACCTGCTATAAAACTTAATCGCGGTAATGTAACAAGTTCAGGATTGGAGTTTGAATTAAATGCAAAAATAGTTACCAATCAAAACTTCTCTTGGAATGTGAATGCCAACGTATCAACAGTTGAATCAGAAATTACTAGTCTAGGTAACCTTGATGAACTACCTAGACAAGTTTATGGTGGACCAAGTGGTAGAGGTCCTGAATTTAGAAACTATGTAGGAGGTGAAATTGGTGAAATGTGGGGGTATGAAACTGCCGGTCAAGTCGAATCAATATATATGGAAGATCCAACAAGAAATGTAGGATATCAAAGTGGTTTGTATTATGTAGTTGATCAAAACGGAGATGGCGAAATTACCTATGAAGGTGATTATATTAAATTAGGGTCCGCAACGCCAGATTTTTATTGGGGACTTTCAAGTTCCATGAACTTCAAGGATATTGATTTGTCGTTCCAGTTCCAAGGATCCCAAGGCGCAGAACTATACAATATAGACCCCATTTACTGGCAATCTCAATTTCGTGATGCTACTGGACCTAGTTTTGATGCTGATAATGATGGTATTGCTGACAATAATGGTCTACATTATGAACAGACCAGAGAGGCACATGGTTCAATGATTCAAGACGCTTCCTATATAGCCTTGAGAAACCTAACTTTAGGGTATACCCTTAATCCGGATTTAACCGACAAAATTGGCTTAAGTTCCATGAGAATATACCTAGCAGCTACCAATTTGTTGTATATAATGGCCGATGATTATACCTCATTAAACCCCGAAGGTGTAGAGATCGAAAATGATGGTTATGCGGGTCCAACCACCTACGGATACCAAGAAGGTGCGAGCCCTATTGTAAGAAGTTTTACTTTGGGTATAAATGTAAATTTTTAATTAAGAAATCATGAAAAAAATGAAAACTATATATCTAGCAATAGTGTCCGTGTTGTTGATAACGGCATGTGATAACGATTTGGACCAAACGCCGCCTTTATTACTTGAATCCAGCGCTTTGGAGGAATTTGGACCCGTTTTAAATGCCGCTTATTACTACCACACAGGTGCAGTAACACCACAAGCGGTAATGGGCGACTTTAGGGCAGACAATTTAACGTTTATATTTGATGACGAACCACCATACCCAGACTTTCACACTTACAATTCAGATTTAGGAGGGTTAGCTATTTCAGAAATATATTTTCGCCCGTTCTATAGGGATTTGTACAAGTCCATATTAAGTGCGAATAATGTCATTGAAAATTCTACTGACCCTACTGAGGTAGCTGAGGCCAAATTTTTAAGGGCTTTGTCCTACTTTAAATTGGTGATGGTTTTTGGTGATGTTCCTGTAATTTTAACTCCTCAGCCAGATGTATCAGTTATTCCTGATGTTGATCTTACAAGACAACAGGTTGCCGACGTGTACAATAACGTAATTATTCCAGACTTCCAGGCCGCAATAGCTGGTTTAGGCAATTCTGGATTGGCAAGTGGGCGCGCCTCCAAAATAGCTGCTCAGGGTTTTCTCGGAAAAGTATATATGTTCAGAGGTAATTTTAACGAGGCTGCACCAACGCTTGGAGCGGTTGTAAGCGGTGCTGCTGCTGTAGGAATAAGTTTGGAAAACGACTTTGCTAATGTTGTACTCGATCAGAGTTCAGAAATACTTTTTTCGACTAAATTGTCAAGTTCTATTCCAAACTCAAGTACAGGTACCGCGTTCGTGGGATGGTTTCAAGCCAAAGACACAAAGGCTGACCAAGATAACGTAACATTGAGCTTAATCGCAGCTTTTGATGCCAGTAGTGCCGCTGGTGGAGGTACGGATTTAAGAAAAGACTTAACTATTGATACGGCATTAAGAAGAGGTGTAAAATATACTGCAGATCAATTTGACCAGGATTTCATTGAACTGAGATTATCTGATGTCGTTCTAATGTACGCAGAAGCACTGAATGAAAATAGTGCTCCCGCAACAACTGTGCTTCCCTTGTTGGATCCAATAAGAACGAGGGCAGGTTTAAATAGTTTAACTGGGACAGTTAGCTCACAAGCCGATGTTAGACAGGCAATTGCTGACGAAAGAAGATTGGAGTTGGCACTTGAAGGGCATAGATGGTTCGATTTGGTAAGAACGGGTACCGTAGATGCGGAAATGGGAGCAACGATTAGCAGTAATTACCATGTGTTTCCAATACCAAATTCAGAAATTCTTGCAAGCGACGGAGTTATTACTCAAAATGATGGTTACTAAACATTAGTAAGATTTTAAATACAAGTAATTAGAGTTAGTTTTTAAATTGGAATTTACCGGCTCGAGGTCTGGCCGGTAAATTTCTTTAAACCGAAATACTAATACTTGTATTATGGAATCGTGATTTATTTATATTTCTTTTGGTTATTGATTTTATGTAGATTTGACAAACCAATTTGGTTAACCAATTTAAGCCTTACAAGATTAGCATGAAAATAGACATACATCCCAAAAATGAAAACGACACAATACAGAAAGAGATTATATCCAAAATCAGGGATTATATTAATTACAAGAACCTGGAGCCTGGAGACAAATTACCCTCTGAAAGAAAGCTTTCGGAAAAATTTGAAGTGAGTAGAGGAAATGTAAGGGAAGCTATTCAGACCTTGGAGTCTTATGGACTACTAATATCAAAACCGCAGAGCGGTACATTTATTGCCGATATCGGTCCCGTGGCAATGAATGGTATGATCACGGATATTTTGAGGCTGGAAAAATCAGATTTCAAATCATTGGTAGAAACAAGAATACTATTGGAATTGAAAACGGTAAGGTTGGCAGCATTGAGAAGGACCGAGGAAGATTTGAAACAAATAGAGGAGGCTTTGGAGGCCTATGCCGAAAAGGTGAAAAATGGGGAAGATGCCGTACAGGAAGATTTATTGTTCCACCTGGCCATAGCCAAGGCATGTGGCAACAGTACCATTAACACATTTATGTTAACTATTACTCCGGAGATCATCACCAATTTTACCAAATATCATGTATGTGATAAGAATATTGCATTTATTGGCATACAGGAACATAGGGAAATTTATGAGGCCATAAAAGAACAGGATCCTCAATTGGCCAAGGAAAAAATGAAAATTCATTTTAAAATGTTATACCAATATTGTTACAACATTAAAGATTAATAAAAACTTAGAAGAGGATAAAATTGCACAGTTTTATCGCTTTCGACATATAACTGAAGGGAAATAATGCTTAGAATAATAATTTAAATTTTTGTCGTATTTAAAAGACCCCATTAAATACGACATAAAAATTATAGTTATAATTCAAGTATTTGGATAAGCACAGGCAACTCGTTTACCTACTTTTTATTGCCAATACACAACATAGCAACAATAATAACAAACCAAAGCAAAATACTATGAAAATTAAAGGATTACGTTGGTTCATTATAGGTCTTATCTTTTTAGCAACTGTTATTAATTACATAGACCGAAGTGCTCTTTCCATTATGTGGGGTAATGAAAATGTTGAAGGATCCATATCGCATTCATTGGGCCTAACCAAAGAACACTATAGTTATATACTGAACATTTTCATGGTGGCATATGCCTTGGGACAATTATTCTCCGGCAAATTGTTCGATAAAGTTGGCACTAGAATTGGGTATGTAATAAGCATTGGTATTTGGAGTTTGTCCACCTTATTGCACTCAACCGTTAGAGGTTTTTTATCCTTGGCATTTTTTAGAACAACATTAGGTTTATCTGAAGCTGGAAACTGGCCAGGTGCCGTAAAAAGTAATGCAGAATGGTTTCCGATCAAAGAACGTGCCATAGCCCAAGGGTTGTTTAATGCCGGGGCTTCAATTGGGTCGGTTATAGCACCACCCCTTATAGCCCTTCTTTTTGTGGCCTATGGTTGGGAAGTTACGTTTATAATAGTGGGGGCCATTGGGCTTTTGTGGATTATTCCTTGGCTTTTAATTAACAAGGCAGGACCTAAAAAGCATCCTTGGATAACCGAGGAAGAGCAAAAATTTATTTCGGAAGGTCAAAGTATAGCCGATCAAAATGCCACTGAAGACCAAAAAGGACTAAGCCTTAAAGAATTACTTTCCCATAAAGAATCATGGTCCATTGTTGCGAGTAGATTTTTTTTAGAACCTATCTGGTGGCTATTTGTAGGCTGGATGCCCATATATTTATTTGATGTGTATGGCTTTAATGTAAAAGAGGTGGGAATGTTTGCCTGGGTTCCCTATGTAGGTGCAGCCATTGGAAGTATTGCAGGTGGCTACGTATCCGGTGTTATAATTGCCAAAACCAATTCAATAAATAAAGGTAGGAAAACCACTATTTTCATAGGTGGCATCCTTATGGTGTTAGGTCTTATTGCCACAATATTATTTGCGGACACACCAGAAAAATTTGTAGCGATTGTATTCATAGTTTTATTCGGATTTCAATTTGCCATAGGAAATATCCAAACACTCCCGAGCGACTTTTTCAGTGGTAAATCTGTAGGATCATTGGCTGGTTTAGGCGGGATGGTAGGAGTATTTTCTGTAATTATTATGAACTTTTTAGTTCCCATAATTGCAAAAGTGTCATACACACCTGTATTTATAGCCATAGCCATTTTTGTTCCGCTAGGAATAGGATCTATCTATTATTTCGCAAAAGATATAAAGTCAGTAGAATAATTTAATTAAAATATAATAACAATTAGAGATATGAGTAATTTAAACGGAAAAGTAGCAGTAATAACCGGAGCTACCGGTGGAATTGGTTTCGAAGTAGCAAAAAGATTGGGTAAAGACGGATATACCGTGGTATTAAACGGTATTGATAATGAAGCAGGAGTTCAAAGAATTAAAGAGCTTACTACGGAAGGCATCACCGCTGAATATTATGGATTTGACGTTACAAAAGAAGAAGAAGTAACAGCAAACATTAATAAAATTGGCAAGAAATACGGAAAGATTGATGTTCTTGTAAATAATGCTGGTGGACTTGGCGGAAGATCTAGGTTTGAAGAAATGACAACAGATTTTTACAGATTTGTAATGGCTTTAAATCTGGATTCAGTGTTTTTCGCTTCAAGAGCTGCCATACCTTATCTTAAAAAGGGAGATCTTCCTACCATAATTAACTATACATCCATTGCCGGTTGGAATGCCGGAGGACCTGGAGCTGGAATTTATGGAACGTCCAAAGCGGGTGTTCATGCAATAACCAGGGCATTGGCTAAAGACCTTGCCGAATACGGAATTAGAGTAAACGCCGTATCTCCAGGTACTATAGACACGCCTTTCCATACTGAAATTAAATCTACCAAACCTGAAGTTTTCGCTTCTTGGAAAAACAATATTTTATTGGGAAGATTGGGGCAACCTGAAGAAGTAGCTTCTGTAATTTCATTTTTGGCAGGAAAAGATGCTGCTTTCCTTACAGCCGAAACTATCCAAATTGGTGGAGGACAAGGTTTAGGAATCTAAAAACATAGAGAACAGAAAAGATTGCCTCCAGGTTTCACGATGATTTAACAAACATCAAAGTGGCTTCCGGAACACCCCTAATAAGATTAAGGTAGTGCAACGGAAGTTGTGGACTTGGTGGCATAGCTTGATTCCGTTGAGATTTCATTCCTTGTGGTAAGCAAGGTTAATAATAATGATGCGTTGGTATTTAGCTAACACTTAATTCATTAAACAAATTAAAAAGGGTAGTATCAATTTCAAAAAAATTGTAGGGTGGCAATAGCTCTGTAATTGAAGTGATGTTCCAAAAAACAAAAATGTCCAAAAAAAAATCCATATTAATTATTTGCGGAGGAGGTCCTGCGCCCGGTATCAATGCCGTAATAGGCACTGTGGCAAAGATTTTTCTAAAGGATGGTTATAGGGTAATTGGATTACATGAGGGCTTTAAAGGCATCTTTTCAGAACATCCCAAAATAAAAGAATTCGATTTCCCCCATGCCGATCGAATTTTTAGCAGAGGAGGGTCCACCTTGATCATGAGTCGATTCAAACCCGGCAATGAAAAATTGAATACTACCCTTTTTTCTGAAAATAATGTAAAACTATTGGTGAGTATTGGTGGTGATGACACAGCCTCTACTGCCAATAGAATTACGGGTTATTTGAAGGAAGAAAACATTGTCATATCCAATATTCATGTTCCCAAGACCATAGACAACGATCTTCCATTACCGGACAGGAATCCAACTTTTGGCTTTCATTCCGCAAAGGACGAGGGAGTGCGAATTGGCACTACTACCTATGAAGACGCTCGTACCAGTGAAAACTGGTTCGTTATGTCCACCATGGGAAGGTCTGCAGGACATTTGGCTCTTGGAATTGCAGCTAGCTGTCATTTTCCAATGATGATTATTCCTGAAATGTTCAATAAGACCAATATTACTTTCGATAAGGTAGTCCGAATGATCATCTCCTCGATGGTCAAAAGAAAAATAGAAAATATAAATTATGGCGTTGCCCTAGTAAGTGAAGGCATATTCCATATAATGCCAGATTCTGAAATTAAACATTGCGGAATAAATTTTACATACGACGATCACGGTCATCCCGAATTGGGCAATGTTAGTAAATCCCACATTTTTAACATGCTGGTGCAGCGGAGATTGAAAGAACTGGATATCCAAATTAAAAGTAGGCCCGTTGAACTGGGCTATGAACTCCGATGTTGCCGTCCCATTGGTTTTGACCTAACATTATGTACCCTTTTGGGTCTGGGAGTCAAGAAATTATTCGATGAAGGCCTTAGTGGATGTATTGTTACCGCCAATTCGAGAGGAGAAGTATCACCACTTTTTTTGAAAGACCTTCAGGATAAGGATGGAAAGATAGCACCTAGATTGGTGGATATCGATTCGGAATTTATCCGACTTTGTTTTCAAAATCTACACTATTTGGAGGAAAAAGATTATGACCGCGCAAAGGTTTATTTGGATAATCCCTCGGATTATGATTTCAACAAGATATTAAACAAAGTATAAAAAGCGAATGGCACAATATTCAAGATTAGAAGTAGCAACGGCAATGAAGGAATCAGGTATGGTGCCCTTATTCTACGATCCAGATATAGAACTTGGCAAAAAAGTGTTGCAAGCCTGCTACGACGGTGGTGCCAGGTTGATGGAATTTACCGCACGTGGCGACTTCGCATACGAAGTCTTTTCTGAAATGAACAAATTTGCCATTAAAGAACTGCCGGGCATGATTATGGGAGTTGGTTCAATAACAGATGCTGCCGCGGCATCACTATATATGCAAATGGGTGCCAATTTTATTGTAACCCCTTCCCTAAGGGAGGATATTGCCATTGCCTGCAACCGAAGAAAAGTACTTTGGTCACCGGGCTGCGGTTCACTGACCGAAATTAATACAGCCGAGGAAATGGGTTGCGAAATCGTAAAATTATTTCCTGGATCCACCTACGGCCCCTCTTTTGTAAAGGCCATTAAAGGACCACAACCTTGGACAAGTATTATGCCTACTGGAGGAGTAACTACAGAAGTTTCCAACCTAAAGGGCTGGTTTGATGCCGGCGTAACCTGCGTAGGACTGGGTTCCCAACTTATCAGCAAGGATATATTGAACAAAAAAGATTTTGTAGGATTGGAGAATACCGTTCGCCTCACCTTAGGGTCCATCATAAAATTAAGAAACTAAAGCTATGCCAACTTCGACCAAAAAGAAATCATTACTAAAAAAGATTTTAGCTTTAGTATTGGCCTTTGGTCCTGGAATATTCGCCATTGGATATACTATTGGTACGGGGAGTGTAACCTCAATGATCGTTGCAGGAAGCACTTACGGTATGCAATTGTTATGGGTTTTGCTATTAAGTTGTGTGTTCTCAGGAATCTTGATGTTTGCATATGGCAATTTTGCACTGGTTACCGGGGAAACAGCCTTGTACGCTTTTAAGAAGCACCTGAAATGGGGCAAGATTATTGCCATAATGATTATTATAGGAATCTCTTTTGGACAATGGAATTCCTTAATGGGTATTTTAGGGATTTCTGCGAACATTATCTTTGAGATATTCCTAATCTATTTTCCCAATTTACAAGGCTATCAATATGAGGCAGTTTTATTAATTGCTATTGTGGTCATTATAGTCATGTATGGATTCCTCTTAGTGGGAAAATATGCCTTCTTTGAAAAGATATTGGTGATTTTCGTTACCATTATGGGACTTTCCTTTTTTATATCACTTTTTATGGTCTACCCCTTGCCTATTGAGGTTGCTAAAGGGTTAATACCGTCCATCCCCGAGGTGGAAGGTGGTAAAATGATGGTAGCCGCCTTTGTGGGTACCACCATGGCCGCTGCTACTTTTTTATCCAGACCGTTATTTGTTAAGGGTAAAGGATGGAATATCAACAACCTTAAGCAACAAAAAAAGGATTCGATAATAGCCGCCTGTCTGGTCTTCGTCATTAGTGCATCGGTTATGGCCGTAGCCAGTGGCGCCCTATTTCATCAAGGTCAACCGGTCACTAAAGTATTGGATATGGTAAATACCTTGGAACCCGTCGCAGGAAAATTCGCGTTGACACTGTTTTTCTTCGGAACCTTAAGTGCTGGTCTGTCCTCTATATTTCCCTGCCTATTGATCGCCCCCATCCTATTGGCCGATTACCAGTCCGGGGAATTGGACACCAGTTCCAAACAATTTAAGATAATTACGGCCGTTGCATGTCTTTTTGCCCTAATTGTCCCTGTTTTTGGAGCCAATCCAATAGAAATGCAGATTTTATCCCAAGTATTTAATGTATTTGTACTGCCCTTGGTAATACTAGGGATTATTTTACTGATCAATAACAAAAAGCTAATGGGCCAATACAAAGCCAATAACTTCTTAAATATAGGATTATATGCTGCTTTTCTTTTTTCAATTATAATTTCCTACAATGGAATTGTAGCCCTTTTGGACTTCTTTTAGAAACCCCAATTGAATGTTAAAGGTGTTTAACCCGAGATTCATATTTTTGATAGAGTGCTTCATTGTCCGCCTCATCTATGTTCTGACTTTGAAAAACAGCGACATCCACACCTTTGTCCAGATTAATTTTTATGGCTTCGGTTGAAATAATATTGACAATGATCATTCCAAGTACGGATGAAGCCGGACCGATCAGAAGATCTTTAGTTGAAATAACCCCATCCCCTGACGGAACACAATTATCAATAACCAAATCTGCGATCTGATACAGTTTCTTTCCACTTTCATGCCTAGAAGCATACTTTCTAGATTGTTCCAAAGAAGTGATCGCTATCGTCCTTAAACCTTTCTTCTTGGCCTTCATGGCCATCTCCAATGGCAGTGCATTTCTACCAGAGTTTGATACAACGATCAATACGTCTCCCCTATTAAATTGATATTTGTTCCAAAGAATTTGGGCAAGACCACTTACTTGCTCCATTTCTGCAGATCTCCTTGCCCCGCTTGCCATAAGTACCATGTCGTCCATAATGGCATTTACATTGGCCAGATTGGACGCTCTACCGAACATTTCCATGCCAATCATTTGGGAATGACCAGTACCGATAGTGTGAATTATGCCATCGTTCTCAATAACCTTCGCTACCATTTTTGAGGCAGTGACCAATTGATTCTGTTGATCAACAGACATTTTGTCTATCAGTAATTTTATTTTATCCAAATATTCAAACATAGGAACAATTACATTTAGTTAATAAAGGAAACCAAACGTATTAATATTGGGATGTGCCAGTACGTCTACCAATGTTTCCAAAATCCAATATAAAGAATAAAAACATAGCCACCCGAAGGTATAAAGGATATAGTCACATCAGCACATCGCGGAGCAACAATTTCCAACTTCATAACTTAATAAATGGCATTAAAACCTAAACCCAATACTGGACTCCTATAAGGGACGTACCCGAAGCTCGGCGCATTAAACCGTCAAGATCTGGGTATTAAACCGAAAACCACGTCAAAAGGCGGGGTTCGTTCGACTATCCTATTCCAATGCGCCTGCGGCTTTTGAAATACGGGTCTCACGAATAAAAAAAGCCTATCGTCTGATAGGCTTTGGGTCTTAAGAAATGAAAAAGTATTTATTAAATAACTTTAACGTTTACTGCGTTTAATCCTTTTTTTCCTTCTTTAAGTTCAAACTCAACTTCGTCGCCTTCGCGAACTTCGTCGATTAA
Organism: Arenibacter sp. F26102; assembly: GCF_023015865.1. Taxonomy (GTDB): domain Bacteria; phylum Bacteroidota; class Bacteroidia; order Flavobacteriales; family Flavobacteriaceae; genus Arenibacter. The sequence goes on from NZ_JALKBC010000003.1 coordinate 401,607, forward strand.
ACCAGAGATGTGTACAAAATGTTCTTTGTTAGAACCTTCTTCCGTGATGAACCCAAATCCTTTGGCATCGTTGAAAAATTTTACTGTTCCTCTACTCATTACTAAAATTTAAATTAATTACTAATTATAAATCAAATATAGTTCCAAAAGTTTGAACCACAATCATTTAAAGCCAAGAATTTTAACAAGAAACTAAAAAAAATTCGCCCACCCTTTAAAATACTCACTATTCAAGGGTTTTGGAGATTATAAATTCCACCCTCCTATTTTGCGCCCTTCCCCCCTCATCAACATTATTTCCAAGTGGTCTGGCAGCTCCAAAACCTTTCCAAGTAATTCTTTTGCTTGCCAAACCCAACTGGATCAACCTATTGGCAACAGCAGTTGCACGTTTATTGGAAAGTTCCATATTGTAGGAATTGGTGCCCAAACTATCAGTATATCCATTGATAACGATCTGCAAAGTACTATCGGATTGCAAATAATTGAATACGCGCTTTATCTCCTGTGCGCCATTATTCCCGAGTTCAAACTCATCAAAATTGAAAAATACGTTCTCAAAAACATGGGCCTCGTCCAAGGCATAGGACTGGATGCCCTCGCCAACATATATCATATCCAAGTAATAATAGGCCCCCTTCACATTTTTTTCCTTCACCAATTTCTGTCGCCTTGTAGAGGCATTGTCCTTAAAATTACCAACCGTAATAAACTGCTCACCACCATTGGCAACAAAGGTAGTGGACACTTTGGTCCAAGAAATCTCATCGATAATGAATTGGTCGCCCAAAATCTCAATAAAGGTAAAATTGTTGCCCTCAATTTTAGAAAGTTGCCATTTGGAGAGTCCCTTCTTTATTTTGATCTCCAATGGTTTGGCAGACAATAAAATATCAAAATCACGTACGGCATAGTCAGAATTCTCGGCCAAATTAATATAAAAGGAAAGCGTATAGGTAAGATCTTTTTGCAAAGGATGCCTTAGTTCACCTTGTATATATTCCCGATAATCTTCAGGGGCGTACATATAAAAGCCCAAATAACCCTCCCCAAATTTTCCCATCTGTTTTCCCATGAAATTGTTGGGTACCCCCATACTAAGACTACAGGCATTAAAATAATCGGTGCTACCGAGAGTGGGTACGGACCAATATTTAAGGTCTTGCCCAAAATTCCCTAAACGATCTGGGCATTCCAAAAAAGATTCAAAACTGGGGTTTTCCACCAAATTTTGGGACATAAGAATCAGGGCGCAGCCCATGCACACAACATTTAAAAATCGTTTTATGGTAATGGCGAGAACCATTAAATATGTTTAAGTACCTCTAAAGTAGCAAATAAAGGGAATGCAACATTAAACAAGACCTGCCAATTCGTTGTAGTACAATAAATATTGACTAGGCTATACTGATAATAAAAATACCTTACTGCCTTTTACCTTCCCAAAAAGGAGGCAGAAAGGCAGAAGGTACATTTACGGCGACCACAATATACCACGGGGTTTTTGGCAAATCATGACCAACCGCTAATTCCAAGTATCATTTTTATACTAAAGATCAAACTTGTACGTGGCTCCGGCCAATACCTGAAAACCTTGTACCCGATAATTGTTCCAACGCATATAGTTCTGGTTGGCTATATTATTGGCCTTTGCAAACACGGATAATTGATTATTTACCCGATAGCCTATATGTGCATTGGCATCAAAATAGCTGTCCAAAGTCTTCGCCTCCATGGTAAAATTTTCTGGCAGGGTTCCAGGAGACGCCACAGTGTATAGATCATCGCGTTCCCCTACGTAAAATAGATTGGCACCCAAGAACCACTTCTCCCCTATTTGATAATCCATAAAAGTGGAAGCGGTAAGACCGGGCAGGTTCCATGCTGGATTATCGGTTTCTGTATCGTAATCGTTCACTTGCACATTAATACCCAAGCTAAAATTACGATTTACATCTACATTTAATTCCCCAAAAACTCCCAATGTTTTAACATCATCATAAAACACCTGAAAACTATTTCCATAGAAATAGCCTTTATCATCGGTCCTGGAGGTATTTTCAGGATTTAGTATAAAGAGTGGTTTTCTATTCTCGGCCGTATAAGACCCTTTTAAGTTATAGCTAAGGTTGGGCAATAATTGTCCCTTTAAACCTATGTAAGCATCGTACTGTTGGTCCGTGGGCTGAATGTCCAAGGTAGGGGAAACATATGGGTTCTCTTCCACAAAGCCATAGAACGAGTTTTGCTTCAACTCCCCTTCTACCCCTCCATAGGCAATGGCCACCTCATCCAATAAACGATAGGATGCCGTTATAGTAGGATAAATATAAAAATTACCCTCACTATTTTCCAAATCCATACCATACACCAAATTCACACCAAGATTAAGCGAAAGATCATCCCCTAAGATATTTATATTGGGATTTATCCCCGCCTGTAAATGGGAATAATCTATGCCAGGAATATTGGAATCATTGGCAACCTGTCCATTTTTAAACTTGCCGCCCAAATAATCCACTTTAGCCTTGAGGGTCAATAATTCATCTCCCAAAGGAAATTCGAAGGCCGGCTTTAAAACTGCTCTGTTTTCACCTGATTTGGTTGCATCCCAAAACCGTCTCACCACTAAATTGACGCTCTTAAAAAAAGAATCTTCCACTTCCACAAAACCACCTGCAAATACATTAAAATAGTTCTGCTTTTCATCAATGCCGTTCACCGTTTCCTCTGTGTAATATCCATTGGGAATTCCGTACCAATTATATAATTGATGCTGCGCCCCAATATTGGCTCCCCAACTTAAGTCCCTATCCTTTTTGGTGTAGTTGGCATCCAATTTGGTATTGTAAAATACATTATCCAAAGCAGTACCGGCAATTTCCCCCCTAGAGGAATGGTGATTAAGGCTTAGATCCAATCGCTCATCCCTATTCAGGGCACTACTGGTATAAAAATCCACCAAGGCATTATTAAAATTGCCCAAGCCTACGGATGCATAGGAATTATATATTTTTTCCGGTGGAGTCTTTTTTACCCCTGAAGCCTTACCCTTGGCAGGCGTAAAGGTAGATACCACTGGGACTGAAAATATACTGTAATTAATAGGTTTCTTTTGTAGAACGATGGAATCGTTCAAGGTGGGCATCGATTTCACCTTAAAAGCATCTGAAATGGTAGGCGCATAGGCCTTTACCACTGTCACCGTTTCCGTACCTATGTCTTTTTTATCGTCCTGTGCCAATCCGATTTGAAATAAACCAGTAATGGCAACTATGGAAATTTTTATGTGCTTGTGCATATATTGTTCTTTTTGCAAGGAATTTTTAATTTCCATCTGTACTAATGGAGGAATTACTTTGGGCTTCTTTGGCCTTAATTATGGATGACTCTTGTTTGGCTTGGGCCACAATAGTTGGAAAATCACCAAAATTGGCAATAACGCTATCCAAAATATAGGTTGCTTGGAATGCATCTCCCAAGGCGTAGAAATTTTTGGCCATAACGATCAATCCCCTTGCGCTCCATTCCTTATATCCGGCATAATCCTTTGCCAATTTTTGAACTGAAGCATTGGATGCCTCGTAATTTTGGGCCTTATTCTTAAAATAGGCATCATAATAAAGTGCTTCTGCCGCCAAATCTCCCGTAGCAATCTTCAACACTTCCGCATACGCCTTTTCCGCCCTGTTTTCATCATTGGTCTTAATGGACGATCTTGCTATCATTATTTGCGCATCACTTTTTATACGGTTGTCTATTTTGGAATTAGACAACACTTTTCCGGCATACGCAATGGTCTTGCCATAGTCTGACTGCTCATAATAGCCTTTCATTAAATTGGACTGGGCAAAAGTGATGTTCTGCTGAATTTCAGCCTTGGACTCCAATTGTTCCAAATAAGGAATGGCAGTAACATAATCATTCTTGCCTACATAAATCTCACACACCCTTGTAAGGGCCTGTTCGGCATATTCATTGATTCCTCTACTTGCTACATTTTTAAAATAGGGCAAGGCTTTATCCTTTTGGCCCTTTCCAAAATACAATTGTGCCAAATTAAAATTGGCCTTCAATGTATTTAAACCGTTTGGAAATTGTTTAATATAGGTTTCATAACCCTTAATGGCAGCATCCTGGTTACCTTCTATATATTGTTTGTCCGCAGATTCAAAAGTGGCATTGTCCAATTCGGTATCCGTCACCTCCACAAAGTCAAGCCCTTTTACCCACTGGGCATATTCATTTACCCTTCCTAAATCCACATAAATAAGTTTAGCGGTAGTTACGGCCTGAAGCGCTTCCTGTGTATTGGGATGGTCCCTGACAACCGTTTTAAACTTGGACAAAGCCTGTTCGTTTCTATTGGCATTATAATGCACCAACCCCTGACGTAACATAGCTTGCGGTACCAAAGAACTTCCTCTGTAATCCCCTATCAATTGATCGTAAAGTTGCAACCCTCTTTCCGTGTTATTGGCTCTCACATAGGAATTGGCCAACTCAAACAGAGCATCATCCTTAAGGGTCGAGTTGGGATATCTGGATACAAAATTGGAAAGTTCCTCAATCTTCGTGGCACTCCTGTCCACAAATCCATAGCTTAATGCTTTTTGGTATGCGGCATAGTCACTCTCCGGTATATTCCTGGCTATTGCCTTATTATAAGTTTCTATAGCAGGCCAATACTTACTGCTAACAAAATAACTATCCCCTAAACGCAGGTAGGTATCATTCAATTTTACCCCATCGTTGCTGGTCTCCGCATAACTGGAAAATGCTGCTATGGCATTGGAATAATTTCTTAACTTGAAATAGGTATATGCCAAATTATAATCTAAATCCTTGTATTCAGGGGTAGATTTGGCACTTGGAATGGATTTAAATTGAAGGTATCCCGCCAAGGCATCATCAAAATGATTCATATTATAGTCAGATTCGGCCTTCCAGTAGCTTGACCTGGCCTTGAAGTATTGGTCTTCCGCATTGTCCAAAGATTTTTTGAATACGACGGAAGCTTGCTCAAAGTTCAGCTCCAAAAATAATTCCACTCCCCTATAAAACGCCACCTTTTGATACGTAGCCTTACTGGCAAAATTTTTGTTTTTTTCCAAAAGGTCCATCGCCCCGGCAAAATTCTTTGAGGTAATATAAGAATCTACCAACAGCTCCTGCATTTCTGCTTTATGGGCATCATTGGGATATTTTTCCAGATAAGTAGTTAAAACTTTTGGAACGGGCTCATAAGCATTCCCAATTTCATAGCTCAATCGGGCATAATTTAGGTAGGCATCCTTTTGAATTTCAGGGTTAAAATCCATTTGGGATGCATTTCTAAAGGCATTCAAAGCTTCCTGTTTCTTATCCAATTTTAGATAACATTCCGCCAAATGATAATATGCATTTTGCGAAACATCATTACTCCCATCAATTATCTTATTGAATTGTTGTATCCCATTTGCATAGTCGCCTTGCATATAATAGGAATAGCCAAGCAGATAATAATCTGTATTGCTCCATTTTCCTCTTTTACCTTTGTATTCGTTTAAATAAGGTATGGCATTGGCGTATTGTTTTAGATTGAAATAACTCTCGCCAATAATTTTATTAAGCTCGGAGACCTCATAACGATCAGATTTTGGCAATTGTTTTTTTGCCAGGGCGATAGCCTCTTCAAACTTGCCCAATTTAAAATTCATATCTGCCTGATAATAGGACAGTTTCTCTTCCAACAATTCTTGATCCGCTATCTGATCAAAACGTTGATTGGCCTGTGCATAATCGTCTTGTTGATATGCAATATATCCCAAGTAATATTTTGCTTGGGAACCATATGTGGGCGAGGTGGTGACCTGATTTAGATAACGCTCGGCATCTTTAGGTTTGTTGGATGAAAATAAGGCATATCCATTATTAAAATTGAAGCGTTCCTTATCCTTTCTGGACATGGAACTCTGATCTACCTTGGCATACCATTTTAAGGCATAGGGATATTTACTGGTTTCAAAATAATAATCCGCCACATCCAGGTAGGCGGAATTGCGCTTGGTGGAGGTAGGGTACTTTTCTACAAAATCCTCCATTAACCTGTCGGCCCCCAACTGATTTAGGCGAATAGCCGCTGTAGCGGCATAATAAGCACTGTTGGCCTGGGTTTCTTCATCCCTGGTATTGTTTTTTACCTTGTCAAAGATTGTCTGAGCTGCTTGATACTGTTTGTTGTTATACAAGGCCAAAGCTTCTTGGTAGTCCTTCTGGTCAAAAGTATAAATTTTAGATTCTTGGGCATTTGCATAAAACAAAGACCCAAAAAAACACAGTATTACAGCGGTTTTTTTTCTTAGCATAATGTTCTCTAGAAGTTAAGAATTACCGTAATTAAATTATATAACGATAAATATTGTCCTCAAGTATATGATAAAGAAAAAGATTTTTTAAGAAGATTTGATTTATTTCCATAGGAACTTATTACATTTATATCAACATTAAAAACTATGAGCGAAAGCATATTGCAGCTGAAGGATGTAGCCGTATTTCAGGGAGAAAATTTAGTATTGAACGATATAAGCCTCGAAATAAAAAAAGGAGAGTTCGTGTACCTTATCGGGAAAACGGGCAGTGGAAAAAGTAGCTTTATGAAAACCTTATATGGCGACCTCCCGTTAAAACAGGGAACAGGCCACATTGTAGATTTCGACCTTACCACTTTAAAGGAAAAGGAGATTCCGTATTTGAGAAGAAAACTAGGCGTTGTTTTCCAGGATTTTAAATTATTACCTGACCGTAATGTCAACAACAACCTTCTTTTTGTGCTAAAAGCAACTGGTTGGAAAGACCGTAGCGAAATGAACGCCAAGATCGAAGATGTCTTGGATAAGGTTGGCATGAAAACCAAAGGCTTTAAATTTCCCCATGAACTTTCTGGCGGGGAACAACAGCGTATTGCCATTGCACGAGCCCTGTTGAATGATCCTGATCTAATACTGGCGGACGAGCCTACAGGAAATCTAGACCCTCAGACGAGCGTAGAAGTTATGAAAGTGCTGCAGGACATCAACAAAACAGGAAGGACCATCCTTATGGCCACCCACGACTACGCCCTTATTCTTAAATATCCATCAAAGACATTAAAGTGCGATGGCAATAAGGTTTTTGAAGTCATACAACGGGCAGTGTAAATATTAAAAAAGAAAATCCCCTAGTCTAGCTAGACCCACCATATCCTTCATCAAGCTGACCTTAAACAACTGGCCACCTTATTGGCTTAACTAGTTGCGCATAAGCCATACTACACCAATTTTATTACTTTATTTTCCAAATCCCGTTCGTTTCAGTTAAATCCAAAGTCGCTTCACCCACCATTTTGTCCACTTCACTTAATATCCACCTAAAAGTCACTAATACGCCCATTATCTTTGTACCAGAAATAAAATGCAAATCAAAATATTAAAATTATATATCATGAAAAACACAGCTTTACTATTAAGTACCATACTAGTATCTCTTTCATTATTCTCATTTTCAGGGAAGGACAAATGTCTAAAATCTGATGACATTAACTGTTATATTGAATCCCACAACCCTTTTGCCGAAGGATTGCTTATGGATGAAGAAGTAAGAAATTTAAGCTTGGATCAAATTAACCTTATTGAAAATGAGGAAGAAATTAATTTAGGATTCAATACGGCAACCTACCTCCCCATTGGATTCGATGCTTACGCTGGAATGGAATTGGACCTTGACAGTATTATTGTTGAGGAATTGGAGGAAGAAGTTGTTTTGGATTTTGATCCGGCAAAATATCTTCCCATTGGCTTTAATGCATATGACGGTATGGAACTGAACCTAAACGACATTGTAATAGAAGAAATGGAAGAGGAAATTAATCTTGGTTTTGAGGTTATGAACTATCTTCCTAAAGGATTTAACCCCTTCTCTAAATAAAGAACAGCTTAATAAATCGACTATATCTAAGCCCTTGGCATTTCCAAGGGCTTATTTTTTATAAGATTGTTAGATCAATCAAATTCCATATACGGAACTATGATAGAGATAAATAAAGAACTATATTTAAAAATTAACTAGGTTAAAATGGATAGTCCAAAACAGGTAAAGCAGCTCGAAATAATAAAAATCGCCCTACTGATTGCCGTTTTAGTGACCCTTCCACTCACCATATCACTTTTCAGGTCAACCGGTTTTAATAAAGAGATTTTTTCCAGTGAGTTGTTCGTAGATCTAGACTTAAAATTCTGGTTTTTCTTCCTTTTTTCGTGGTCTGCACTGCAGTTCAATACTAATTTTATTTATCGCATCCCTAGAAAGAACCGCTTGGTGGATTGGGGATTGAGGCTCGTGGGCAATATTGGAATTCTAGTGGCCACTATTGCTATCCTAAATTTAGTATACCCTATTTTTATTGAAAAGGACGTTTCTAACAGGGAAGAGGATTTTCAAGATTTTATATTCATCGTTGTCCTCATCATCATACTTTTTATCTCCAGAATTTTAAGGCTAAAAATTATTCAGGGTGAAAGTATTCTGGAAAATGAACACTTAAAACAACAAAACCTACAAAATGAACTTTCTGCCCTAAAGAATCAAATCAACCCTCATTTTCTTTTCAACTCCCTAAATACACTCAATTCCCTTATACGAGACAATAAGGAGGCTACCATGTTTGTTAAAAAGCTTTCCTTTATGTACCGTTATATATTGCAAAGCGGGGATAGAGATCTGGTCTTTTTAAAAGAGGAACTTAAATTCCTGGAAAGCTATACCTATTTAATAAAAACAAGATACAGGAACCGTTTTCAAATTGATATCGCCATTGACGAAAAATATCTTGACAGAAAAATCCCACCATTGGCATTACAGTTATTGGTAGAAAATGCGGTAAAACATAACGAGATTTCAGAAACACATCCATTAAAAGTTCAAATTTACTCACAGGGCGAATGCATTTATGTGGAAAACAAAGTACGTGCGCGGACTACATTGGCAGAAGGTACCGGTACCGGACTTTTAAATCTGTACAAACGTTATTACATGATAAGAAAGCAGCAAATTATTGTTGATAAACAAAATGACATATTCCGTGTAATGTTACCTTTGAACAAAATGACATGAAAGTAGTTATTGTAGAAGATGAATTGGCGGCAAGTGAAAATCTTGTCTATATGCTAAAAAACTTGGAGGATACCATTGAGGTATTGGCAGTTCTTGACTCGGTAAAAACCTCAGTCGATTATTTTTCCCGAAATCAGGGGGCCGACCTAGTTTTTATGGATATACACCTGGCCGATGGGTTGTCATTTGAAATTTTTGACGCCATTAAAATTGATGCTCCCATAATCTTTACTACCGCTTATGACCAATATGCCTTAAAAGCTTTCAAACTTAATAGCATCGATTATTTATTGAAACCCATAGATGAGGATGAGTTGGAAGAAAGTCTAATTCAATTTAAAGAGCAGAAAAAAGGTAAGGGCCTTATTTCTAATCAAGTCGAGGGATTACTGCATTTATTAAAAGACCAGAAAAAAGGCTACAAATCAATGTATTTGGTCCATCACAGAGATGAATTGATACCATTAAAGACAGACAAAATTGCCTACCTATATATTGATAATGGCATCGTTAAAGCGGTTACCAAGGATAAACAAACGTATATCATAGAACAAAAATTAGAAGATATTGAAAATGACCTTGACCCTGACATTTTTTACCGCCTTAACCGCCAATTTATTGTTCAAAGAGATGCTATTTCTGGCATAAAGCAATATTTCAATGGAAAACTTATCGTAAACGTAATGCCAGTGCATGGAGAGCGAGTAGTAGTCAGCAAGGCCAAAGCCGCCGAATTTAAAAACTGGATGAATAACTGACCCGAAAGATAAAATGGCAATTATGACTCATTATTCGGACCCATTTACCCATTAAAGGCTTTAGATATCAACCTGGAGGATCGTAAAAAAAATCAATCCACCAGATAGCATCCAATTTCACAAAACTTACCCTTTAGGGTTGCCACTTTTACAACTATCCCAATAAGGTAATTCACCAAAAAAAACCTTTACTTGGTTCCTTCATTGTCAGCATTGGCGTCTCTTTGCAATACTACCGATTTAGACCCCGTTAACGGTTTAACATTGTTTTCCCCATTATCTGTATAACTGGCCGTAATCACCATTACGGTAGCGCCCTTAGTAGGATTTGGAATTATGCTTCCCGCTGCAGGCAAGGATTTCTTTTTAACGGCCGTACTTGCTAGAGACTGGATATACAGACCTATCTGTCTTGATTCATCCTTTGTCATGTTGGGATGTGCAGGCATGGTTACTTCTCCCCAAACACCACTACCTCCTGCAATAATTTTGCCCTGCAGATAGCTTAGCCCCTTTTTATCATTTTTATACTTTTCAGCGATATCGCGGTACATGGGTCCAACTGATTTTTCCTTTTCCTTATGGCAGGTTTTACAGTCCAATGCCAATGTTAAGGCTTTTCCGGTAACGGCCGCCGAAACTTCTTGATGTCCCAAAGAAAGCGAGGCCTCATCCATGCCTTCCAGATAATCTATAGAAACAAAAATATTGTCCCCATCAATCACGGAACCATCTGGATCGGTCACGGAAACTTTATAGTTCAAAGCCACCCCTGGCATAAAAAAAGATGAATTTCCTCCATTGATTTCTATAGACACTTCCGGTCTGGAATTACCGGCCACTATGTTAAGCACTTGGCTTTTAGCCGAAGCCTCCTTGATATCCAAAACAGTGGCGGACATAATATAATCCCCTACATTTTCATAGGTGTAGGTAATATCTGGGGTAGTAGTTTCCTTGGTTTCACCATTCCCAAAATCCCACACATAGGTCATGTTATCCTGCTCCCTATCCCTTGCCTCTACTTTTGCAGTAATGGTCAAAGGAAGTTTTCCAGATGTTTTATCAACAGTAATATTTTCTATCAACGGAGGCCTATTGCCCGCATTGTATTCTATATAACTCAAAGCAGAATCATCATTTTTAGAAAACCAACCGCTACCGTACTCCAATAGATACACCCTACCATCAGGACCAACTTCCATATCTATAAGGTTATTTACATTAATATGATCCGCAAATGGTTCCATCTTATTGAATTCCCCATTGGGAAATAAGCTAACGGCCATCATCCAGCCACGTATCCAATCATAAACCAACACTTTACCATCGTAATACTCTGGTAGGGCATTAGGACCATTATAGAGATCAGAATAATACACAGGTCCCGCCATAGCGTTTCTGCCTCCAGTACCTGTTTGCGGGAATTCCTGAGATGCTACATATGGATAAAAACCGTATGCCGGTATAGCCTTAGGAAGTTCCCTTAGCCCTGTATTATTTTTTGAATCGTTGATAGGCTTTTCGGGATCAAAGGCTTCACCACTTTCCCCGGTAGCATAATCATAGTCGCGATAGGGCTTATTGTCTGCAACGAATAACGGCCAACCAAAATTTCCAGCTTCCCTGGCCTGATTCATTTCATCATAACCTCTGGGACCTCTAGTATCCAAACTATCTGCCCTAGCGTCTGGCCCCACATCTCCCCAATATACATAACCTCTTTTGGGATCTACCGAAATCCTATATGGATTACGATGACCCATAGTAAATATTTCAGGTCTGGTCTTGGCAGTTCCTTCAGGGAATAAATTACCTTCAGGAATACTATAACTTCCATGCTCTTTTACCTTAATCCGCAATATTTTTCCTCTCAGATCATTGGTATTTCCAGAAGATCGACGGGCATCGTATTGTTCTTTTCCTGGTAAGTCGTTTAAAGGAGCAAAACCACTATTCACGTATTTCACCCCTTTTTCACTGAATGGAGTGGAATTATCCCCTGTAGACAAATACAACATGTTATCAGGACCAAAAGCTATGGACCCACCTGTATGGCAACATATTTCACGCTGACTATCCACCTCAAGAATGATTTGTTCGGTAGTGGTATCCAAAACATCGTTCTCAAATTTAAACCTGGACAAACGGTTCACCCACTTATCGCCTGTTGGACTGTAGTACAAATAAATCCAATGGTTGGCCTCAAAATCTGGATCTTTCTGTAAGCCCATTAGTCCTTCCTCCGCATTTGCATTTGCACTCAATGTTTTGTTATAAACATCCAAAAATCCCACCTGGGACAATTCTTTTGTAGCTGCTTTGTACAACATTATCTCGCCCCTTCGTTGGGAGATCAAAATATCATTATTGGGTAAAACGGCCATTTCCGTAGGCTCAAAAAAGTCGCCATATTTCAAAGAAACTTTGGTAAAGCGATCGGTATCCGGAGGAATCTGAGTAGTAACCTTTGTATAATCCAGGATTTCATTCTTCCCTATGGCATATTGAATACCTCCCAATAGATGTTTTAAATACAACTCTTCGGAAAAACTTTCCTCAGTGTGGCCCAAGGCGGTATAAAAGGAACGACCGCCGTCGTATTCGTGATACCAGCTCATAGGGTGATGATCTCCGTTAATACCCCCTTCATAGCTCTTTTCGTCAACGGTCATCAAAACCTTTACCTCAGGGTTTATTTTCTTAAAATTATAGAGTTCATCACTACGGTGCCAGATAGAATCGGTAAACATGCTGGTAGCACCAAAAGTGTTGTCCTTAATAATAAAATCCGCAGCCGGTGTACCTGCAGGATGACTGGCAAAGTAGGCCCCTACCAATCTTCCATACCAATTCCAATCATATTCGGTATCAGTTGCGGCATGTACCCCAACAAAACCTCCACCTGCCTGAATATACCTTTCAAAAGCGGCCTCTTGTTTGGCATCCAATATATTGCCTGTGGTACTCAAAAATACTATTGAAGAATATTTTTTTAAGTCGTCATCATTAAAGACATCGGCATTTTTCGTCGTATCTACACCAATATTGTTTTCCTTTCCCAACTTTTGAATTGCTTCCAATCCTTTGGGTATGGAAGCATGCTTAAAGCCCATAGTCTTAGAAAAGACCAAAATTCGGGGTTCGCCTTCCCTTTTTTTGCTATCACAAGAATTCAAGAATATTATAAAAACGCCAAGGACAAGGGCAATGTAATTTTTCATCAATAAGTTATTAAAATGATTATTTGGATCTAACGGAGAAGCTTAAATTATACATAACAGGATTAGAAGTCGAAATATAAAAAGGACATAGCTCTTTTTTTAAATAATAAACAATTGGTCATGCCCTAATTTTTGAATTTCTCAAATATAGCATTTATTTAATATTATTGCATCTACACTTTTAATTATTGAAATGATTTCATTTTCCCCATTCCCAATATCACTTTCAAAACTCCTCCCCTCCACAAAAATTATTTTATACCTTTAAGCAACCAACTAAGGCCAATGATTTTAAAAAAACAAGTCTATAAGGTAGACAAAAAGGTGAATCCGTTGATTGGGATCCTCCTGTTCTTCATCTCTATATTTTTACTCATTTTCACCCTCCCTTTGGGTTTTATTTATGGTGTTTTTCATGGACTAATCCAAAAAGGCATAGTGGGACTGGGAGAGTATCTTCTAAAAATTGCCATATCCATAGATCAATTGGGAAATGTTGGGATGCAGCATCTTTTAAACCTGGTCTGGATCAAGAAGGACGGTTATAAGTTTGGCAATCGGGACGAGACCATTTCCAGTGCCCTTGGCCGAAACCACAAGTTAGGGACACTCACCAAATTTGGGACAGCCATAGATCAACTTTTGGATTCTATTGATAAGAATCACTCCCTAAATTCCATTGATTACTATATTGAGCCTTCGTCCGAAATCATAGATCAATTGGCATGGATCTTTATCGTGGACCAAAAGCTATTGGCCATTAGGCCTAAAGGAAAAAACAACTATATGCTTCCGGTGGTACAAAAAGAACTAAAAGAGTCGGACGTAATGACTTTGTCCCGGGAAATCAAAAATGAACTGGGAATAATTTTAGAAATCTCTTCCTTTGAACATTTGGGGATTTTTGAAGCACGGGCCGACGGCAGGAAACCCAATATATTGGTCAGATCAACCTGTTATTCCTCCGAATATACAGGAGAACTTAACTTTGACCCGGAAGTAGGTGAAATTTTTTGGCTGAATTACAAGGACAGGGAAAGCGTATCCGAGGTTGATAAATTAATTTTTGATTTCCTTAAAGATTCAGGCCGGTTGGCTTAATATTGTTCCAGTCCATAAATTTGAAGCTATTTTAACCCTATAATATAATTTACCCATGCCAACCCTTTTTAAAAAACCATTTGTCCTACTGGCAATTCTAGTATTCCTGGGAAGTAATCTGCAATGCAAGCAAGCACAAAATCCACCCAATGTTCTGTTTATTGCCGTTGATGATCTACGAACAGAATTGGGTGCTTATGGCCATCGGATTGTTCAATCGCCAAATATGGATGCTTTGGCGTCCGAAGGATCTGTTTTCATGAATCACTTTGTACAGGTCCCTACCTGCGGGGCGTCTAGATATGCGCTATTAACCGGTATGCGCCCAAGCAAGCCATTACATTTGAAGAACAGTGCTATTGAAATGGAAATATCCAATGCAAAGGAAAGTAATGTTCCGGAGACCTTTATCCATCACCTTAAACGGAATGGCTACTACACAGTTGGTATAGGCAAAATTAGTCACTCTTCCGACGGTTTGGTCTACGGTTATGAAGAACCGGTTTCCACAAAAAAAGAGCTGCCACATAGCTGGGACGAACTCTTGTTCAATCCAGGTAAATGGGGCACGGGTTGGAACGCCTTCTTTGCCTACGCAAACGGAGAAAATCGCCAAAGCCTAAAGAAACAGGTAAAGCCATATGAAGCAGGGGAAGTGAACGACAAGGGTTATCCAGATGGACTTACCACCGAACTGGCCATTGCAAAACTCAGGGAACTAAAGGATAAGAAAAGCCCCTTTTTTATGGGAGTAGGATTTTTTAAGCCACATCTTCCGTTTAATGCACCCAAAAAGTACTGGGACCTTTATGACAGGGAACAGATACCTGTTTCCCCAAATCCCAATATTCCAGAAAACATAAGCTTGAAAAGTTTACATGAAAGCGGCGAATTTAATGGATACGCCCTTGGCGATGAACATCCAAACCTATCAGAACCAGTTTCCATTGATTATGCAAAAAAGTTGGGACATGCCTATTTAGCTTCCATAAGTTATATAGATGCGCAAATAGGGATGATATGGGATGAACTAAAAGTATTGGGATTGGATAAAAATACCATTATCGTGATATGGGGGGACCACGGTTGGCATCTGGGAGATCAGCGGGTTTGGGGAAAACATACCCTGTTTGAAAATGCCTTGAATAGTGCCTTGATCATAAGATCACCCTTTGAGGAACATCAGAATAAAAAGGTAAAAACCATCTTAGAGACCGTGGACATTTATCCAACCATAATGGAAATGTGCCATATAGATATGAAACATAAAATAGACGGGGAAAGCTTTAGGGATAGTTTTATTGCCGATAAATCCAATACCGATCAGACAGCTTATAGTTATTTCAGAAATGGAATTTCGTTGAGAACGGATAGATACAGATTAACCAAATACTTTAGAGAAGAGGAACCCACCGTGGAACTTTACGATCATGCTTCGGACCCTTACGAAACCAAAAATATATCCCATATTAACCAGGACATCGTCCAGTCTCTTATGCCTTTGTTGGAAAAGGGAAATACGGGCCTATATAAAGGGAACTAAAGAATTAATAAGAACCAAGATGACCAAAGTTGCAATTGTGTTAGCAAAGCTCATCAGGACTACAAAAGTCTGTCCGAGAGGTATGCATACTACAACTCCCAAAAGTTTTTTGTTACTTTGTTTACAAATATTTTAATATAATACATGGAAATCCTAGGAATAGATGTCGGTGGCTCGGGCATAAAAGGAGCTTTAGTGAATATGGAAACTGGTGAAATGATAACGGAGCGGTTTAGGATACCCACTCCAAAATCTAGAAAACCAAAACCCATGGCCGAAGTTGTAGCCAAAATCGTAAAACATTTTGACTATAGCGGACCTATAGGCTGTGGATTTCCTACCGTTATAAAAAATGGCATCTGCAAAACTCCGGGAAATTTACATAAAAAATGGGCCGGTGTTAATGTTAATGAATTGTTCAGCGAAGCTACAGGATTGCCTGTTACCGTGGTAAACGATGCCGATGCCGCAGGATACGCATCCATGAATTTTGGTGTAGGCCGGGGCAAGGATGGCCTTGTACTGATGATCACTATAGGAACAGGATTGGGTAGCGGTGCCTTTTACAACGGAGAGTTGATCCCAAATTTTGAATTGGGACAGATTCCGTATAAAAAATATGATAAAATAGAACTATGGGCCGCAGCTTCCGCCAAGGAAAGGGAAGAACTCAGCTATAAGAAATGGGGCAAGCGATTTAACGTCTTTTTGGAGTTGGTTGAATTGATCGTGTCTCCCGATCTAATTATTTTAGGTGGAGGAACCTCCAAAGACTGGGACGAATTTAAGGACTACATAAGTATTGAAACTCCTGTGATTCCAGCTGAATTACAAAATCACGCCGGCATTATTGGTGCAGCAGCGGCGGCCTATAATAAAAAGGGAGTTTTACATTAAAGAAAGCTAGCTGTACTTCATAATATCTTTACCAGCCAACAAAACCAGGGCACAATGTAATGTCCGAACATAAGCAAAACAAAAGAGGTGATTTTCCAACTTTGAAAATCACCTCTTTTATATTATATTCATTACAGACCTTCCAAGAGCATTCCTCCTTCTGGACGTTCAAAAAAACCTTCCTCCAACTGACTTTGGTACTCTATATCGCTCAATTCAATAGTGGTGATAGGCTCACCTTTTGGTTGACCATCCTCCGTAGACCAATAAGTATTGAATTTTAAAGGAAAATTTATACCGTTAACCGTAGTTCGACTAACCAAATCCATAATTTTTTCAGGATTATTTCCTCCATCTGGAAAATACCCTGGATAGGAAACTATGTACCGAAGTGCTGATAAAAGGTGCGTTTTGGCATCCAAATACAATATATAATAATCGTCCGGAGCATCACCAGTCCCTGAATCGAATGTTACCTTCACCACATCCTGTAGTGTATCCTTATAGTTTACTTGAGGCAACAACTCCAAATTAACACCTTCCCCGTCCAACACCAAAGGCTGTGCGGCAAGATACAAAGGGGTCAAGGCCCAAAAGCGCAAATTATATTTAAAAGTGGTACTGTCCTTGGAAGTTACCCAAGCATTTTCTCCATCCCATCCATAAATTGCGGTACTGTCCGTAACACTGTGGTGTCTGGCTTTATTGCTCCATGTATCAATAGTCTGATACGTATCCCTGGGCACAGAGCCATCCAAGGGTTGATAATTGAATCTAAAGGACAAATAGCCATTGCTATACCATTTATTTAATCCTCCCATGGCTTCCATGGCATCCCAAACCACTTTTCCCGCTTCTGACCCATCAAGTCTCTTTTTTGCCTTTTCAACCCTATTATTTACCCAAGAAATTGGAATAGAACCAGAATTGGTTTCTCCAACCACTTCGGTCCCGGCAACCTCCTGCTTTGGCTTTGTGGTTTCCTTACAAGATATCAAGGAGCTACATATTACTACTGCATAAATAAGCGTATACTTCATATTTAAAATTGTGTTTTACTATTACTAATCCCGTAAGGATTAAACGGCCTTATGGCCTATACTTGCTTTTTTTCGGTCCTCATAATTCTTTGCCACTATTTTATCAAATTCTTGAGGGGCTTCAAAATTCATGATATTTTCCTTCAGTCGCTCCTCACCTCCAAAAATTACATGTAATTCCTTATTTAATAATCCTTCTATTGTGCGCTGGGCCACAAATTCTGGAGAATCCATTGTTCTACCTTTAAATTTCTCCATCATATCCGTATCCGTGGCGGTTGGAAAAGAGCAGGTAACACTTATGTTAAACGGAGCAAGTTCCCTTCGCATGGCGTCCGAAAATTGGCGTACGGCCGCCTTAGTACTTCCATAGGCCGCATAGAACGGCATGCCCAAGAGACCCAAACCTGAAGATATATTTAAAATAGCAGCTTCTTGGGATGCTTTTAAAAGTGGTATGCAATATTTAGTAAGCAAAAGCACCGCAGTAATATTTACCGCTACTTGATCATAAAGGTCTTCATCCTGTATATCCTCCAAAGGACCAGCAGATACTATACCGGCATTATTGATTAGGATATCCAAATGCCCCCATTTGTCTTCTATATTCGCCGCAGCCTCCCGTAAAACTTCTATGTCTCCCACATCGCCAACAATGCGTATAAACTTGACGTCTTCAAATTCTTGGGATAATTGTTTCAAATTTTGTTTATCACGCGCTATTACGGCAATATGGCGTACACCACCTTTTACCAATTCCTGTACAATACACTTCCCAATACCTCTAGTACCGCCTGTGATGAGTACATTTTTTCCTTCTAGTTGCATATTTTATATATTTGGTTAGGCCGAATTATGTTGTAATTCAACTTTAAATTAGCCAAAATTCACAACCGAAGCGAAGAAAAATAGACTTAGTTCAAATTATTAAGAAAGTAGGAAAATGAAGCCCAAATTTTTAGCGATTTCTTAATCCATAAGGTTAAATTGACAATTTTCCTGACCGGTTTTACCAAGCCTCACTAGTTTGAATGGAGCTAAAAAATCTATGGCAAAAAAAAGCCACCTACAAAGGTGGCTCATGGATATTTTAATAGAACAAAAAAGCCCCTTTAAAAGGGACTTTTATATTTATGCTATTTTATTACGCTTACGATCGTTTTCCGTTAAATGTATTTTCCTTAAACGGATATGTTTTGGAGTTACCTCCACATATTCATCTTTTTGAATATATTCCAAAGCTTCCTCCAATGAAAACTTAATGGCCGGAACAATTTTGGCTTTATCATCCGCCCCTGAGGAACGAACGTTGGACAATTTCTTGGTTTTGGTAATGTTAACGGTCATATCGTCACCTCTGGAGTTTTCTCCAATTACCTGACCTTCGTAGATATCCTCTCCCGGATCAACAAAAAACTTACCTCTATCCTGTAATTTATCTATTGAGTAAGGAATAGACTTTCCTGTTTCCATAGACACCAAGGAACCATTTTGTCTTTGTGGTATATCCCCTTTCATGGGCTGATATTCCAAAAATCGGTGAGACATTATGGCCTCACCCGCAGTAGCTGTCAATAATTGGTTTCTTAGGCCAATAATACCACGTGAAGGGATTAAAAATTCACAAATCATTCTATTTCCCTTGGCCTCCATGCTGGTCATCTCCCCTTTTCGGATAGAAACCATTTCTACTGCCCTACCTGAAACTTCTTCAGGTAAATCTATGGTCAATTGCTCAATAGGCTCACATTTCACCCCATCAACCTCCTTAATGATTACCTGTGGCTGCCCAATTTGTAATTCATAGCCTTCCCTTCTCATAGTTTCAATTAAAACTGAAAGGTGCAATACTCCACGACCAAAAACTAAAAACTTATCGGCACTATCGGTTTCATTTACCCTTAATGCCAAATTCTTTTCCAATTCCCTTTTTAGACGGTCATTGATATGTCTGGAAGTTACAAATTTACCATCCTTTCCAAAAAATGGACTATCGTTAATGGTAAACAACATACTCATAGTTGGTTCATCTATAGCAATAGTCTTTAATTGCTCAGGGTTTTCAATATCAGCAACAGTGTCACCAATTTCGAAGCCTTCTATACCTACCAAAGCACAAATGTCTCCGGTGGCAACCTCTTGAACCTTTAATCGGCCCATTCCTTCGAAGGTATATAGTTCTTTAATTTTCGACTTTACAATACTTCCGTTCCTTTTTACCAAAGAGACTTGTTGACCTTCTTTCAAGGTTCCTCTTTGCAATCTACCAATAGCGATCCTACCGGTAAAAGAAGAGAAATCCAAAGAAGTGATCAACATTTGCGTATTCCCTTCCTTAGGTTCAAAAGTAGGAATATGCTCAATAACCATATCCAACAACGGCTCAATGTTCTCGGTCTGGTTTTTCCAATCATCACTCATCCAATTGTTCTTTGCAGAACCGTATACGGTTGGAAAGTCCAATTGCCATTCTTCTGCTCCAAGTTCGAACATTAGATCAAAAACTTTCTCATGTACTTCCTCTGGAGTACAGTTTTCCTTGTCTACCTTGTTAATAACAACACAGGGCTTTAGACCTAGATCTATTGCCTTTTGAAGTACAAAACGAGTTTGCGGCATAGGACCTTCAAAGGCATCCACCAACAAAAGAACACCATCAGCCATGTTAAGAACACGCTCCACTTCACCACCGAAATCGGCGTGACCAGGGGTATCGATAATGTTGATCTTGGTATCCTTGTAAACTACGGAAACGTTCTTTGAGGTAATAGTAATACCTCTTTCACGCTCCAAGTCATTATTGTCCAAAATTAGGTCACCAGTATTCTGATTTTCCCTAAATAGTTGACAGTGATACATTATTTTATCTACCAAGGTGGTTTTACCGTGGTCAACGTGGGCTATAATAGCTATGTTTTTTGTTACTCCCATAATATGATTTTATACGCATCTAAGCACCCTAAATGCGGGCGCAAAGATACTCATTTTTTTTACGCTAACTACAAAAGCCCAATTTTTCTTATCTTATTGATATTGAAGTAGTTTTACAAAGCTTGGGATAATCCTCTTTAAATTCGGAAAAGTCGTACTAACCCTCCAAATTGAAACCCTACTTTTTTTCTATATTGATTTATTGCTCATCTGCAGAAGGTCCATAAGTAGCAGGAACCGACTGATTCAACAACCGAAGGCATACACCCAATTGAGCCCTATGATGTGGAAATTGATTTAATACCATCCCCCTTAGCACTTGGTACTTGGGCATTTCCATCACAGTCTGCCCTCCTTGAATCATTTTCCATTTCCTATCATATTCACTATTGGCTACTTTTAGCGAATCTGCCGCTTCCTTTGCAGCCGATTTCAGGGTTTCAACCATTTCGTCCACATTGTCATTAATTGGAGGTTTGTATTCATCCATTATCATCTCATCTTGCGACATAGTACCTACCACCCAACTAGGCAATTCGGCCAAATGACTGCCCAATTGCTTAATGGACATGGATTTAGGGTGTGGGCGCCAGTCCAATTTATCCTTAGGAATGCGTCTTAAGAACTTCTCTGTAAGGGCTACTTCGTGTTCCAATTCCGGAATAAGTAATTTTTGAATTTCCATGATGTCCTGTTTTTTGATTAACCCTTTAATTTACAACAATTATCCCGTTATATTGTCATCCAAGTTCCTAGATAACCTAGAATTATCACAAATTTAACCTACTTCCAAAACACCTTTAGAATGGTCAATGAATAATTTGCTGCCTTCAAATTCCTATCTTTGCCCCAAAATTAAGATCGATGAATCTAGAACTGATACCTCAACTTAAATATACCAAAAGCAATAACTTTTTTCTACTCTGTGGCCCCTGTGCCATTGAAGGGGAAGAAATGGCAATGCGAATTGCGGAAAAAGTAGTTTCCATTACCGATAAATTGAATATTCCCTACGTTTTTAAGGGAAGTTTTAAAAAGGCCAACCGCAGCCGTGTGGACTCCTTTACCGGTATTGGGGATGAAAAGGCCCTAAAAATTCTTAGAAAAGTATCCGAAACTTTTAAGGTACCTACCATTACGGATATTCATGAAATTTCTGATGCCCATATGGCCGCAGAATATGTAGATATCCTGCAAATACCTGCATTTTTGGTTCGTCAGACCGACTTAGTTGTTGCGGCAGCGGAAACCGGAAAAGTGATCAATCTAAAAAAGGGACAGTTCATGAGCCCGGAAAGCATGAAGCACGCAGTACAAAAAGTACTTGATTCCAATAACGAACAAGTTATGGTAACCGATAGAGGCACTATGTTTGGCTACCAGGATATGATTGTGGATTTCCGTGGCATCCCGACTATGAAGCAGTATGCACCAGTGGTATTGGATGTAACCCACTCCCTACAACAACCCAATCAGTCTTCCGGAGTTACGGGCGGAAGACCTGATATGATAGAGACCATATCACGAGCAGGTATTGTTACTGGTGCCGACGGTATTTTTATGGAGACCCATTTTGACCCTGCCAATGCCAAAAGTGACGGTGCCAATATGCTGCATCTGGATCATCTTGAAAAATTATTGACCAATTTGGTAGCGATACGCAAAACGGTAAATTCCCTTTAACTACAATAAGACTCTTTAAAGGTTTTATCGGAATATTTATTGAATGCAGCAGGAGAATATCCGGCATTTTTTTTATAGATCTGATGTAATATAGAAAAGGCAACTTAAAGATTTTAAACAAAAAATATATCTCCTTTCCATAATCCATACTAATCAACTAGGGGCTCCTGAACATATATTTTATATTCTTACAGGGCATTTAGTTGGCATTTGTGCGTTAAAAACATAAATTTGACCCAACTGTAATGTCAATAAAAAATTTATACAGGCATAATTAATGTTCACCCTAACCCATACTTATGAATCGCATACTATTTTATATCATTTTCGGAGGATTCTTTTTATTAATGACCTCTTGTAAGGAGAAAGTAGAACAACAAAATTCCAAAAAACCGAATATAGTATTCATCATGTCCGATGACCATGCTTATCAGGCCATTAGCGCCTATGATGACAAGCTCATTAAGACCCCTAATATAGACAGGATTGCCAAGGAAGGCATGCTCTTTACCAATGCCAGTGTTACCAATTCCATTTGTGCCCCGTCGCGTGCCGTAATCCTGACCGGAAAGCATAGTCACATTAACGGTAAGATAGATAACATTTCCCCTTTTGACACTACCAATGTAACTTTCCCACAGTTGTTGCAGAAAGCAGGCTACCAAACGGCCATGTTCGGGAAGCTCCATTTTGGCAACAACCCCAAGGGTTTCGATGAATTTAAGATTCTGCCAGGACAGGGAGACTATTACAACCCCCGTTTTATTACGGCTACTGGGGATACCACTGTTACAGGTTATGTGACAGATATTACCACCGACCTCACTTTGGATTGGCTACAAAACCGTAGGGATGCCAAAAAACCCTTTATGTTGATGTATTTGCACAAGGCACCACACAGGTCCTGGATGCCCGCACCAAGGCATTACAAAGAATTTACAAAAAACACCTATCCCTTACCGGCTACTTTGTTCGATGATTATGCTACACGTGAAACTACGGCCGGATCTGCTGAAATGAACATTCTTAAGCATATGACGTTGCGCTATGACCTTAAAATAGCGGATGAGGTACTGGACGAATTAAGTATTAAGGAACATTTAGGTGCTGGAGGTGTAAATAAATTTAATCCAAAACAGAAAGCGGAATGGGACCAAGTATACGGGCCCATTAACGATGCATTTAAGAAGGAATACGGCAATATGAACGATTCCACCCTAATGGTTTGGAAATACCAACGGTATATGCAGGATTATTTAGGGACCATTGCCGCTGTAGATGAAAACGTAGGTAGGGTCTTGGATTATTTAGATAACGAGGGACTTGCGGAGAACACCTTGGTCGTGTACACCTCAGATCAAGGTTTTTACTTAGGGGAGCACGGCTGGTTCGACAAAAGGTTTATGTACAATGAATCCTTTAAAACCCCACTACTTATAAAATGGCCAAATTTAATTTCTCCAGGCACTACAGAGGATGAAATGGTACAGAACTTGGATTTTGCCCAGACCTTTTTGGAAGTTGCCGGGGTAATAGCTCCTGAAGATATGCAGGGAAAAAGTCTGGTACCCTTGCTGAAAGGGGAAAAGGAAAAATGGGATAGGGATGCCGTTTATTACCACTATTACGAATATCCAGCAGAACATGCCGTAAAACGTCACTATGGCATTGCCACTAAGGAGTTTAAATTAATACACTTTTATTACGATGTAGATGTATGGGAACTCTATGATCAGGAAACAGACCCACAAGAACTAAACAATGTATTTAGCGATCCGGACTATGCCCAAGTAGTATCCGAATTGAAGGAGAAACTTAATGGACTAAGGAAAAAATACAAGGATTCAGATTCGTTGAGCAA
The DNA here is from genome assembly GCF_023015865.1 of Arenibacter sp. F26102. Lineage (GTDB taxonomy): Bacteria > Bacteroidota > Bacteroidia > Flavobacteriales > Flavobacteriaceae > Arenibacter. Next base: position 425,774 of record NZ_JALKBC010000003.1, read on the forward strand.
CCAGTATATTAAGCTATATAAGGACAAGGGATTGATTAAGGAGTAGCCATTGGCTAGTGGTCAGTGGTCAGTAAGATTTATTAATACTTGTAGAAATTTGGGTTAATATCTCACGACCAATTATTATTTTGTTGGTTGATTTTACTTCCAAAACTTTCTATCCTTAACGCTATAGGCATCCTCCAGGACTTCCTTTAGAACGTTAGTATCAATGTCTTCCAGGGATTTGTAACGAAGGGATTTCATCATTTTTCGTCCTTCTGTGTTCATTTGCTCCAAATGCACAGTTAAATGGGCCGCATTCCAGAACCCTAGATCAACATAATCCTTGCTTTGGTTTAAATAACAGTAGGGCCTGCCGTTGATGTAGTAAAAAGGGATCTTATATTTAAATTTCAACTCCACACCTGGAATTGTACCTTCAATGACGGATTGAAGGTACAGAAGGATACCTCTGTAGGGTTCTGACTGATTAAGGATAAATTCTTCAGCTGGATTCATGATGGACTTAATTTACCTTTTCTTAACCAAATGAACATATTTTTCTTTATTTTCAAGGTATCCTATCCATTATTTTTGAAAAAAACAACCAAAATGAAAACTACCATTGGAGCCTTGGCATTGCTATTAACTTTCTTAGGCTTAAACGCCCAAAACCATTCACATTCCGGGGCACAGGCCCTGTCCTACCCCAACATAGATGGATATGTTACCTTGAAGACCGATTTACACATGCACAGTGTATTTTCCGATGGTAAGGTTTGGCCAACAATACGAGTGGAGGAAGCACTACGGGAAAACTTGGATGCCATATCCCTTACAGAACATTTGGAGTACCAGCCCCATAAAGAAGATATACCACATCCGGATCGTAATCGCGCCTACCATTTGGCCATGGAAGAAGCCAAGGAACACGATCTTTTAATAATCCCAGGTTCTGAAATAACACGTTCTGCTCCTGTTGGACATAACAATGCCGTTTTTATTACTGATGCCAACGAATTATTGCATGAAGATGCCAAGGATGCCTTTAGCACTGCAAAGAAACAAAATGCCTTTGTATTTTGGAACCATCCCGCCTGGTATGCCCAAAGTCCGGCCGGAACCCCTATACTCAGTGATTTCCAAAAAGAGCGCATTAAAAAAGGTGAATTGCACGGTATTGAAGTCATTAATACTGTGGATTATTCCGAAGAAGCACTTGCCCTCGCCCTTGAAAACAATTTAACCATTATGGGAACCAGTGACATTCACGGACTAATAGATTGGAGCTACACCCAAAAAGGAAACCATAGGCCCATTACCTTGGTATTTGCCAAAGAAAAAAACATTGAAGGATTAAAGGAGGCACTTTTTGCAGGTAGAACGGTTGCCGTTTATAACGAACTGTTGGTTGGAAAGGCCGAGTACTTAAAGCCATTTTTGCAGACCAGTATTGAAATTGTGAAAGCAGCGTATATTGGAAAAACACAGGTTTTGGAAGTGGAACTCAAGAATATATCAAGTAGCGATCTATTGTTTGAGAATGCAATGGGCTACACCTTTTATGACAGCTCTCCCGTTTTTCGGATTTCCGCCGGAGACACGAAAATCTTAAAAATCAAATCCTTGGAAAAGCTGAATACCTTAATACTAAAACTTGAGGCCTTAGGGGCTTACACTGCACCAAAAAATACATCCAACGATAGAGTGGAATGTTAAAGTGGAATAGAAAATAGTCCAATTTAATCCACAAATAGTTTAATTACCGATTTTAACAGCTTACCGCAACTGTTCACGGATTACTGTTTACTACCCTTTCACCGTCCACATAATCCTGCAAATAGGCGAATCTTTTGGTAAGCTTTCCGTTCTTCGTCATTCTTGCGCGTTCCAAAACTCCGTCTGCATCCCCGTTAAAAAATGCAGGGATTACATATTTAACAAAAGCATCGCCAAAACCTATACTGGCATCCCTGGGCAACTCGCAAGGTAAATTATCAACGGCCATAACGGCAATGGCATGGGGATCCATAAAATCCACTTCCGTTTCGGTGAGAGGGTCATAGCCATAAATGGGATCTGCTATGGTACTGGGCCTAATGGTAGAGGCTACGGGCCCATCTATATCGCAACTAACATCTGCCACGACCTTTATATTAAATTGTGGATGCTTGGCATCTTCCCGTGTAAAAAGGTAAGGTGCACCGTCTCCGTAAAAATGACCAGCGATATAAAAATCAGTCACTTTGGCAAAACGAAAAAAATTGGATTTATAATCCCCGGGATGAGCAAATAAATCCGCCTTATTACCTCTTACACCATCCTTGCGCCTGTTATATTCCGAAGCATCAATCTGGCAATAGACCGGTTCTTTAAAGGTTTTATTCAGATAATCGGAAACCCCAACTTTTTTGATTTCCATGGCATCAAGCATTTCTTTGGAGCCATTTCCTACCCTTCCCCTACCCGTAAGGAGAATTTTAATATTTGGCAATTTCACCTTTCTAAGTTCCGAAATCAAAGCTTGCTGGTCCGCCAAAGTCTCCGCTTTTGGCAACTGAAACAAACCGAATTTAAGTCCGTACGCCCTTAAACCATTATAGGCACCTACAATTCCCGCATACCTCCCAAATGCCACCAATCGCTGTCCTTTAGTACCTGTGATGACTTCATGATCGTACAATTCAATATTCTTTTCCAATATCGCCCTAAGTAAATTTCTATTATAGGGCTGCTTTTTAATAGTATGGGAAAAGAAGAAATATTTTTTATTGGGAATCAAATCCGCTATGGGCACTTCCTTTACCCCGATCAGCACATCGCAATTTTCCATTTCGGACTTTACTTGAAGGCCTTTTACCCCATATTCCAGTTCCGAAAAAACCCTTATAGGGGAAGGCTCGACCATAATTTCCGCTTCCGGGAATTTGTCGAGTATTTTTGTGCAAGCATCCGGTGTTAGGACCACTCTACGATCAGGTGGATTTTTTCGTTCCCTTATAATCCCAAATTTCATATATGTAATTTTGTAACTATATATATTAGTAAAGTTATAAATATAACACATGACAAGTTGACTAGCAAAACTTTTTTTGGAATAGTTTTTGGAGTACCTTTGCCGACCGCGTTAGGGATAGAGGCGGCATCTTTTTTGATTTTCCCCTGTACTTTGCAGTACGGGAACGAAATCAAAAAAATATAGCCGATAGCCCGACCCTTTTTTTGACACCTACAAGGTTTTGAAAACCTTGCAGGAGAAAAAAAAAGGGAACGCCCAAGAAAAGATTGCATAGTTCATTGAAAAAAAAGATGAGAGAATATTTCTGCCGATGGCGGGATTCAACCTGGCTTTATCCTAGGATTAGGCAGGTTGGATATAATATCCCGCCGATGGCGGGATTCAACCTGCCTGCCGGCAGGCAGGTTCGATAACGGCATGCTGTGCATGCCTATCTCATTGAAGGGGCCGACTGGTTTTGACAGCGAGACCAATTGGAATGTAAGCATGCCGAGCGCTGGGCTACAGCTCGTTAATCTCATTTTCCACACTTTTTAATTGGCGAAAACAATTACGCTCTTGCCGCTTAATCCGAATCATAGTAGGATTTAGCCTCGTCCCTACAAGGTAGGGAAGCGAGATGTTTCTGGGAAGCCCTTGTTGACGGCGTCCCTATCAGAAGCACCATCAAAGTCACCATAAGGGTAGTGAAGCTTCGGCACTACCACCAAAACTTAAGAAGATAAGTGTGTATTAGGCTGTTTCTAGTCAGGTGCACATCGAAAATCAATTAGAAACTAAGCATGTAGAAGGCATTGTAATTGCTTGTTTGGACGGGAGTTCGATTCTCCCCGGCTCCACGATTAATCACAGTTATTCTGTGGATCAAAACTTTAAAAACCCAACAAGTTTACTTGATTGGGTTTTGTTGTTTTTAGATATCTGGCCTGTAAGGACAGATAACTGTATTTACAGGACGTAGAGGGGGCGAACACCGCAGGTATTCTCCCCGATTCCACTTAAAAAAGGCTACCCGATAGGTGGCCTTTTTGCGTTCGGCCCGTCGAATCGAAGCCAGCGCGCCAGCTCGCTTCTTCTCCAAAATATACACTCTAACAATATACACTCTAACTTTTTCCGTGAGCTGCACCGATTCATTTTCAAAAATCGGAAAACTAGAAATAATGGTATCTTTGGAACAACAATAATCGAATATGTCGAACGTCAAATCTTGGATACGAACCCTTGTTGAGCTTTTGGAAGTCTTTTTTAACAGCTCGCAACAAAGCAAACGAGGCAGAACTTGGCACCACCATGTGGTTCCCTATGAGGAAGGCTGGGCCGTGCGTCGCGAAGGCAACCAACGTATAACCAGTAAACATCGAAAACAGAGCACGGCCATACGTAAGGCCAAAAGTTTGGCTAGAAAATACAAGGCCGATGTCATTATTCACCGAGAGAGTGGCGGTATACGAGACCGGATAAGCTATGATGATTAAGAATTAAATTCCATTTAGGAAAGCATTGGAATTTTAAAAGAAGAACTATCAGGGTTGTAAATAAGAGGAATTTTTTACATACCCTTATTAAAATTTAACATTTTAAAAATTAAAATGTTTACACAAAAGTCGGCTGGCCATTTATATAAAATCATCAACCTGTTCCCTGAAAATTTATATGATTTTTAAAATTCTTGGCCCAAAATAGCATATCCCCAATTCTCGAGTTTTTATTTGCCATGAGGTTGAATTAAACGCTTGACTTTGTCTCTAGAACATTGAGTTTTGTTCGATTCTTATTCAAAAAACCCACCAATAAATCCTTATATTGGATTCCCATAAAGGGAATTTTAAGGCAAAATATTGCCCTTACCCATTTTCAAACTTAATAGGGAACCTAAAACATAATTAATATTGAAACCACTTTACAACTGCTATATCCTTCTCTTGGTCCTAATGGCTTCATGCCAACAAGGCAAAAATGAAAAATCAACAAAAGAACTGCCTAAAATTGCCATTGCAGGTCTGGGAATAGAAAGCAGTACCTTTTCACCTGCCTTAACCCATGAAGAAGCCTTTCACGCCAAAATAGGTGACTCTATTTTTGCCAAGTACCCGTTTCTTCAGATAGATTCTTTAAATAGGCATAGGGCACAATGGGTGCCTACCTTGGTCGGGAAATCATTGCCAGGCGGAACTGTAACCCGTGAGGCATACGAATCCTTGGTAACAAAAGCCTTAAAATTATTAAAGGAAAATGGTCCCTATGACGGACTTTTCTTTGATTTACACGGTGCCATGAGTGTGGTTGGATTGGACGACCCTGAGGGCGACTTCATAGAAAGAATTAGAGACGTGACAGGAACCAATGTACTTATATCCACCTCTATGGACCTCCATGGAAACGTGTCCGAAAAATTGGCCAAACATACAGATTTGATAACCTGTTATAGAATGGCACCCCACGAGGATGCCATCCAATCCAAAAAAAGGGCGGTCACCAATCTTCTGGAACGACTTGAAAACGGCAAAGGAAAGCCTCAGTACAAGGCTTGGATCCCTGTACCCATATTATTACCAGGTGAAAAAACCAGTACCCGAATTGAACCAGGTAAAAGCCTTTATGCAAAAGTTCCCGATGTAGCCAATGAAGAAGGTATTATTGACGCGGCCATTTGGATTGGATATGCCTGGGCAGATGAACCGCGCAACCATGCCGTAGTCATGGTTACCGGCGATGATAAGGAAAAAGTTGAAAAAGGTGCCGAAGCATTGGCGCAAAGCTTTTGGGATGTGCGAAAACAATTCGAATTTGTAGCCCCAACTACAACATTGGAAGAAAGTTTAAAAATGGCGCTGTCCAGCGAAAAACATCCATTTATGATCAGTGATATGGGTGACAACCCAACTGCTGGCGGTTCAGGAGACGTTACTTGGACATTGCAACAATTGTTGGCCAGGCCGGAATTTAAATCGGACAAAGGTCCTTCCTTGATTTATGCCTCTATTCCTGGGCCGGAATTTGTTGAAAAAGCCCTTGAAATAGGTGTAGGTGGAAAAATTAAGGCCATGGCCGGTGCAGCAGTGGATGACCGATTTGCAGGTCCTTTGGAACTGGAAGGAACCATTGAAGCGATCAAGGCCGGTGATGTAAACGCAGAAGTAGAGGTCGTTGTTAAAATTGGAAGTATACAGATAATCGTTACCAAAAAAAGAAAGCCGTACCATTATTTAAGCGACTTCACCAATTTAGGATTGAATCCAAAAGAAACGGATATCATTGTAGTCAAGATAGGTTACTTGGTACCAGAACTGTACGATATGCGTGGCGATTGGGTTATGGCATTGACCCCAGGCGGTGTAGATCAAGACCTTAATAGATTGGGTTATAAACGTATTAAAAGACCAATGTTTCCATTGGACAGTACTATGGCCCAACCGGATTTGAAAGCCCATTTTATTCCGGCTTCCAATTCAACCGAATAATTATGGATAAGCTTAGTTAAAAGGGTTATTACAGGTTACATTTAATATCCTCTTCCGTTTATCATCTGAAAGTAGTATGTTCCGATAGCTAACAGTTTACCCAAATTACTGCTACAGCAAACGCAGCAAAAAATCAATACTAACGCAATCGGTATTGGCTAAACCCAAACCCATTTCCTTAAGACATTATTAACAATTAAGATTTTGTTAATACAGTAATAGCGCTAAAAAAAGTATTTTAGGGAAAACCTAAACATAACCCTACCATTGCAGACTAAAAGCACTACCATAGGATTAAAAATGCAATTCAAACTAAAAGGTTTACAAAAGGCCTTTCCATTTAGTTTTTTGATCTTCGTTTTGCTCTTCTTTGGCTGTTCCCCTAAATTTTCAAATGTAGCCTTACCCATTGATGACTTAAAGGAATTCTCATACAATGGTTCAAGTGTTTTGGCAGACAAATGGTGGACCGTCTTTAACGATGAGCAACTTAATATCCTCATCGATTCCGCATTACAGTCTAACATGAATCTAGCGGCTACTTGGCAACAATTTTTGGCAGCAAAAGCCATTGTAGCACGTGAGGGCGCGGATAAATGGCCACAAATTGGAGCTAGCGCACAATCTGCAATTAATTTACCCGAACCCGATTTTGTGGGTGGGGAAAATACACAATTGGGTCTGACCGCCAATTATGAATTGGATTTATGGGGAAGGATACGTACTTCGGTACAGGCCGAAAAATTTAGGTCGGAGGCCAGTCTGTATGATTACCAAACTGCAGCAATATCTCTTTCAGCTGAAATTGCAACAACTTGGTACCAACTAATAGCGGCAAAAAAACAACTACAAATTTCGTTGGATCAAATTTCCACCAATGAGGATATTATTAAACTTATAAGAACGAGGTTCGTGGGAGGTCAGATTAGGGCAGTAGACATCCTAAGACAGGCCCAGTTATTGGAAAGTACCAAGGAGCAACAGATAATTTTTGAAACCAATGTAGCCCTTTTGGAAAATCAATTGGCAGTACTTTTGGGTAAACAGCCACAAATAAATTTGGCTTTTGAATCTACCGACCTGCCAACACTACCAGAACTACCCGATGCAGGTATGCCCTTGGAACTTATTAGACGTAGACCGGACATACAGCAATCCTACGCCCTATTATTGGCTTCGGATAGGGATATGGCGTCTGCAGTGCGTAGTAAATATCCAAGAATATCCGTAAGTGGTAGGGGACAACTGCGTTCCAACAGCTTTCAAAATCTCTTTGACAATTGGGCCTATACCTTAGCCGGAAATATATTGGCCCCCCTCTTCTATGGGGGACAGCTAAGTGCTGAAGTGGATCGCAACCAGGCCATTAAACAACAACGCCTTTTGGAATATGGACAGACCACTTTGGAGGCATTTCAAGAAGTGGAGAACAGCCTGACACAGGAATTAATGCAAAAACTAAGGGTAGAAAATATAGATAGACAGTTGGAATTGGCACAAAAAAGCAACAGACAACTAAGGGTGGAGTTCCTTAATGGATTTAGCCCCTATCTGGATGTACTTATAGGTTTGGACGCCGAGCAACAACTCCGCAGGGATTATATAGTGTCCCAACGGCAACTAATTCTCATACGAATTGCATTGTATAGGGCATTGGCGGGTGGATTTGAAACGGGTAGAGAAATAGACAATCAATAGAATTTTAACTTTATGAGCAATAAAAAAATACTGTGGATATGTTTAGCTATACTCATTGCAGGGATTGCTATCACCACCCTTATATTTTCTACGGAACCAGAAGCAAAGACCGAAGGGGCTAGTATAGAAACGGCCATGTTGGTAGATGTGATAACTGTAAAAGGAGGCTCATTTGAACCTACTGTAGCAGCAACGGGAACAGTGCAACCTGTAGAGGATATTACCTTAAGTCCGTTGGTTTCGGGACAGATAATACGTAGGGATCCCGCATTTACTCCCGGAGGTTTTGTAAAAAAGAATCAACCCCTGCTGCAGATAGACCCTTCCGATTATAAAAACACCCTAGAACTCAGAAAGAGTGAATTACTTCAGTCCAAGACTACCCTGGATACCGAAATGGGACGACAGCAGATAGCTGAACAAGATTTAGAGCTTATTACCAATGATTCCCTTTTTAAAGACAATCCACTTTCCGCAGAAGAGAGACAACTAGTATTACGGCAGCCCCAGCTTAATGCCGTTAAGGCTACCATCGTGGGTGCCAAAGCCTCTGTGGACCAAGCGCTATTAAATTTGGAAAGAACTACTATCCGTGCTCCTTTTGATGCACATATTCTTAGCCAGAACGTCACTACAGGTTCCCAAGTTGGTCCTGGGGATGATTTAGGTCGTCTAGTTGGCACGGAGTTTTACTGGGTTACTGCAACCGTACCGGTTTCCAAACTGCAATGGCTACGCTTCCCTGAAAATGATAAGGACAGGGGTGCTACAGTAATTATCAAGAATTCTACGGCCTGGCCGGAAGAGCAGTATCGTGAAGGTTATCTAGACAGACAGATTGGTGCCTTGGACGGGCAAACCCGTTTGGCAAGGGTGCTGGTAAAAGTTATAGATCCACTAGCTAAAAATATCGAATTGAAAGGAAAGCCTAAACTAATGATAGGCACCTTTGTTGAAGTGGATATTCAGGCCAATAAATTGGACGATGTTATACGTCTAAGCAGGGATTATATTAGAAGTAACGAAACGGTTTGGGTGATGAAGGAGGACAAATTGGAGATTCGCAAAGTTGATATCGTGCTGACGGATAACGAGTACGCCTACATTCGTAAAGGCTTACAAGAGGGAGAACATGTAGTTATCTCAGATTTAAGTACGGTAAGCAATGGTATTGGACTAAGAACACGGTCAGAAGGCTCCGAAAAAGAACCGACACAATAGCTAGACCATGGACAAAAAGGAAAGGAAAGAAAATAAAACACCGAGGAAAGAAGGTGCTATTGCCTATATGGCCAAGAACTCCATTGCCACCAACCTACTTATGTTGGTGCTTCTCGGCGGTGGAATTTTTACCATGTTCAAAATACAAAAGGAAGTATTTCCAGAATTTCAGTTAGATTTTGTTGAAGTTTCGGTGGCCTATCCTGGTGCTTCACCGGCAGAAGTGGAGCAAGGTATACTACAACCCGTAGAGGAAGCCGTTAGGGCAGTTCAGGGAATCAAGGAAATTGCTTCCGAAGCCAATGAAGGCTCGGGAGAGATTCTTATAGAACTTGTTGCAGGATCTGAACGAATGAAAGCTTTTCAAGATATTGATCAGGCCATTAATCGTATACGTACCTTTCCGGATGATATTGAACAGCCCATTGTAAGTCTGCAATCCCGTCAACGGGATGTGCTTCAAATTGGATTATACGGCAAGGCAGATATTTGGACATTGCGTCAATTAGCCGAACGCCTGCGCAATATCCTTCTCAGTAATCCCAAGATTACACAGGTGGAACTAGGTAATGTGCCCGATTATGAAACCCGGATCGAGATTCCCCGCCATAACCTACAAAAATACAACCTGACCCTAGGACAGGTCGCAGATATTATTGAACAAAGCAGCAATGATGTACCTGCAGGGGCTGTACAAACCCAAAGTGGTGAAATATTACTACGGATGCAGGAGCGAAAACAATGGGCCAAAGAATATGGAAATATTACTGTGGTCTCTTCTGCCTCTGGGGCCAAGGTAACCTTGGAAGATATTGCCACCATCACCGATGGATTTGAGGAAACTGGATTTCACGGCCAATTCAATCAAGAAAACTATGTGGAACTTCGCATTTTCCGAATCGGGAATCAGTCCCCTCTTGAGATTGCCGATGCCGTTGAGGGCATCATGAAAGATTTCCAATTACCTCCTGGTATTAAATATCGCACAGATAGCAATCGCGCCGCGGATTATCGGGAACGGCTATCGCTTCTTACCGAAAATGGAGTGCTCGCCATTATCATAGTGCTGATTATCTTGACCTTATTTTTAGAGTATCGCCTAGCATTCTGGGTAATGATGGGTATGACCGTTTCATTTGTGGGAGGAATGATATTCCTGCCCCTTATCGGTATCAGTGTAAATATGATTTCCATGTTCGGGTTTTTGGTAGTGCTTGGTATCGTGGTAGATGATGCCATTGTGGTGGGAGAAAATGTGTACGAATACCGTCAGAAGGGATTAAGCCCCATTAAAGCTGCCATTGCGGGAACCAAAGATGTTTCCATGCCGGTCGTCTTTAGCATTGTGACAACCATTATAGCCTTTGTACCCCTCTTATTTATGCCCGGTGAAACTGGTAAATTCTGGCAACCCTTACCTGCGGTGGTGATCGTAATTTTAGGGGTTTCATTGTTGGAAGCGCTATTTATTTTACCATCCCATTTGGCGCATCTTAAAAAAGAAACCAATAAAAACAAATGGGTAAAAAAGCTTGAAGGTTGGCAGCGTTCTTTTGCAAATGGTTTTGACCGTTTTATAGAAAATCAATATCGCCCATTGTTGGACAAGTGTTTACAATACCGATATATTACGCTCACCACCGCTGTTGCTCTATTACTCATCGTAGGAGGTTATGGCTATAGCGGACATATGGGAATGATCATGATGCCCGAAGTTGCAGCCGACGAAATAGAAGCTGGGGTTCGCCTACCGGTTGGCACCACTCCTGACCAGGCGGCCAAGGTAGCACATGCCATCACCATCTCTACCCAGCGCATGTTTGATGAGCACAATCTTTATGAAGTTGCAGAAGGAATTAAGACAAATGTACGTGGACAGAATTTTATAGATGTCGAAATTGTGATGTTGCCTCCAGACCAACGGGATATTACAGCTGCCGAGATTATTGCCCTATGGCGTGATAATATTGGGGATATTGAAGGTGTTGACCAAATTACCTTTGAGGCGGAACGAGGTCCTGGAGGTGCAAGGCAGGCCATTAGCATAGACCTCAGCCATTCGGATATCAATGTGCTGGAAAAAGCCAGCGGCGCATTTGTAGAAAGGATGAAGGCATTTTCCAATACGCGTGATGTTACGGACAACTACAACAAGGGAAAAATGCAGCTCGATTTTAAGATATTACCTCAAGGTAGAAGCCTTGGGCTCACTTCTGACGAGGTAGGCCGACAGGTGCGCGATGGTTTTTTTGGAGCTTTAGCAATGAGACAGCTTCGTGGAATGAACGAAATTGAGGTACGGGTAAAACTGCCAATTGAAGAGCGTAAGGATATCAAAAATTTGGAAGATTTCCTGATACGTACCCCCAATGGATTGGAGGTCCCCTTAATGGATTTGGTGAAGGTGGAACAAAGGGAGGCCTTTAGCAGTATCAACCGTAGGGATGGCCGTAGAATAGTCAATGTTGGTATGGACGTTGAACCAGCCAATACCGTTACAAGGGTCATCAACATGGTGCAGGAAGAAACGCTACCACAATTACGGGCCGATTTTCCTGGAATCACTTGGAGCTTTGAAGGAAGTCAGGCAGATATGAGGGAAAGCACCAACACCCTTAGGGCCGGCTTCGCAATTGCCATGGGCTTAATTTATGTATTACTGGCCATTGCCTTTAACAGCTATGCACAACCCTTGATCGTCATGACCGCCATTCCATTTGGAATAGTAGGTGCCGTTATAGGCCATATCTTGCTTGGTTACGACCTCTCATTGGTAAGTTTAATGGGGGTCATAGCATTATCGGGAGTGGTAGTCAATGATTCACTGATTATGATAGACTATGCCAATAAACGGCGAAAGGAAGGAAACCCCATTTACACTTCCATTCACGAAGCCGGCCTTAGAAGGTTTAGGCCCATAATGCTTACCACCATGACTACCTTTGGTGGATTGGCCCCTATTATTCTTGAAACTTCGAGTCAGGCCTATTATTTAATTCCCATGGCAATTTCTCTGGGATTCGGCATCGTATTTGCAACTGCCATTATTTTAGTCATTGTACCCTGCTTATATTTAACGCTAGAGGATATACGGCTGATTATCGAAAAAGGTAGAACGGTAAGACAAATGGACGTATCTAAATCCAAAGTCCCAGAAAAAAAGGTAGTGGTGGATAAATAAAATAGCCCCTGTTCATTTCTAATTACATAATTAAAAAAACATCTCGGAAATATATTTTTAGGTTCGCTTCTCCATTTTTGACAACCATCGAAATTTCAATATTGTCCTTGTTGTTGGATTAGGGATAAATGTTGGAAGAGACAGGTTCCTATCTCCTGTGAGGACGTACTTTAGCAAGGCCATGAGCCAATATATACAAAGTTTGGATTCTTTACCTATAGGCCTATATTTCCAACGAACGTTAGGTACAAGCCCATCAACTCTTGGCAAACACCAAACAAAACTTAGAGTTTTTCCAATAAGTCAAGAAAGCACAATCATCAAATTCCACAAGCCTACAGAATAAACGAAGCAGATATTTTACAATGAGGTCTTATGCAGCACCCTCCGTCTCTATGGTCTTGAACAGATCGGAAAGAATGGAATCGGACAATGGCTTTACTATAAAGTCTTTTACTATGTCATAGGTATGGGCCTTTTCAATATCCTGATTATCAATAGAAGAGCTCACTATATATACCCTAGGTTTATTTTCTAAGGGTAATTTCACAAATTCATCCAAGAATTCCCATCCATCCATAATGGGCATATTTAAATCCAGAAAAATGACATCAGGTAATTGTTCTCCACCTTTAACCATTGCAGTAAGATTTTCCAAGGCCTCCTTTCCGTCCTCATGTACAATAACTGAAGAACCAAAACAGCTGTTGTAGTTTAATAATACTTTTGTCCCATAAACAAAAATGGGATCATCATCAATAATGCATACTGTTTCAATCTTCATAACCTTAAAAAGTGTAAAAAGACACATACAAATCGCCTGCCAACTATTTTCTGGATATGATTAAGGTGAATAATATACAACCTACAATACCTACGGAAACATTGCTAAAGATTTGGTAGTCCTTATTTGGGTAAGTCTATAATTTTAAAAAGTAATATTTTTCCTATAATTTATTTTTCTACAAATGTAAGAAAAAATTGTTAATGAAAATGAAATATTACAATCTAACTATCTAAATTCCAATGGATGAACAACCATCCAAATATAGGGTGTACGTTAACTAGGGTACTTGAGTATTTAAGAAAGGTACAATATGTCCGTATAGGGGTAAATATATCATTTACAATAATTTTTAAATCTATTAAATCGCTGATTATTATTCAATCAGAAAATCGAATTCATATAACCGTTTTATTGGTTGCCATCAGTTTTGGAAGTATTCAATTCTATTGAAAGACTATCCTTCACTATTGAATCGAACGCTATTTGTCCTGGCACAATCCCCTGGACCGAATCGATTGTAATAGGTGTATCTACCAACACAGCAAGGGTATCCCTTACCCGTAATTCCTGTAAATAGATGGAATCTGTCTGGGCAAATTCATAAGCCTCTTGTGCATTCAATTCTACAAATGGCCTACAAGGAAAGTAATCAAAACCATACTCAAAATTGCTGAGTAGCGGTCGTTTCCAGTAACTTAAATTTTTAAAAATGGATGCCACAATGGGCAGGGCTGTATTGGAACCAGATCCCATACTCGTGGAAGCAAACTGCACGCGTTTATCAAAGGTGCCTACCCAGGAGCCTACAACCAGCTCGGGGGAGCAGGCTATAAACCAACCATCCCCATTATTTTGGGTGGTTCCGGTCTTACCAATGAGATTATAAGGAATTTCATAACCCAATAACCGAGAACCAGTACCTGCCTTAATAACACCTTCCATCATTTTTTGTAAGGTCTTAATATTTTCGGTGCTTGCCACCCTACCCTCATATATAGGCTTGGCTTCATATAATATATTACCTTGTTCATCTTCTATGCGATCAATGGCATAAGGTTTTATTTTATTCCCCCCATTGGAAATACTGGCATAAGCAGTTACCATTTCCATCAAACTGATATCTGCAGTGCCCAGCACTATGGAAGGCACATTGGGAAGTTCCGATTCTATGCCCATTTTTTTTGCTTGGTCCAACACCCTCTCGGTTCCTGTCTTCAACTGAAGGGTAACGGAAACCGTATTCACGGAATTCGCCAAAGCACCATACATACTATAACTACCTCCATACTTATTATTGGAATTTCGAGGTCTCCAATCTTCATACTTTGAATAGGTAACAAGGTTGTTGTCATAATAATTACAAGGTTCCTCCCCTGCTTGCAAGGCCGCCAAATAGGTAATTGGCTTAAAGGTGGACCCCACCTGCCTAGGCGCGGTAACATTATCTATTTGACTAAATCCATAATCTATTCCGCCAACATATCCCATTATCCTACCAGAGACACTACTAACAGCAATAACCCCGGCATGCAACCTATTTATACTTTTTGTAATGGAATCTTCCAACGACTGCATTTGTTCTTCATATCCCTTGCCGATCACCCAATACTTTCTCTTTCTCTTTTCCTTGACGAAAGCATCAATTTCAGTTTCCGTTTTTCCAGCTTGACGCATTTGTTGTATATGGTTATTTTGGTCTACCAATTTTTTCAACAACACCTCCTTTCCCCCTTCCGTAGTTGCCGAAGCCCAATAGGTATCCATAAGTTTCTGCAGATTGTCCGCTTGGCGATGCAGTGCAGATTCTGCATACTTCTGTATGTTGGTATTTAAGGTAGTATATATGTTTAAGCCGTCTGCCTCCAAATCGTAAATATGACCATCGGGTGCAGGGTTATCTTCAGCCCAAACCGCAAATTCTGCGGCTACATAATCCTTAAAATAAGCAGAAAAAGACGAAACTTTTTTTGGCGTCTGATAATCCACCTTCATTGGAATCTGAGCCTCGTCGAAAGTTTCTTCGGTGATATAATTGTATTTAAGCATTTGGGAAAGCACTACATTTCGTCTTTGCTGGGCCCTTTCCGGAAACCTTCTGGGATTATAATAGGATGGAGCCTTTAATAGACCAACCAAGGTTGCGCTTTCCGGCAATGTCAATTCTTCGGGAGCCTTGTTAAAAAAACGTGAGGATGCCTTTTCTATCCCGTAGACATTTTCGCCAAAGGAAACGGTATTAAAATATAGCAAAATGATATCCTCCTTATCGTAAATTTTTTCCAGTCTTCTAGCGATAAATATTTCCCTAATTTTATTAATTGGGGTTGAAAGAAAAAACTGTTCTTCCCTTCCAAACAAATTTTTGGCAACCTGTTGGGTAATAGTACTACCACCTCCTGTATTTTGCTGTAATATGATCGATTTTATCAGTACCCTCGCATAACTTTGGTAATCTATTCCCCCATGTTCATAGAAACGCACGTCTTCCGTAGCAACAAGTGCCTGTTTAAGGGATGACCCTATTTGTGAACTATCAGCATTAGATCTGTTTTGAAGATAATAATACCCAATAGGTTCTTTATTGGAAGCATAAATGGTAGAAGTTACCGGATTTTTCAAGCTCTTTAAATAGGCCTTGGTCGGCAATTTGCCAAAGGCACCCAGATAGATAACCAAAAAAAGTAAAAACAGACTAAAAAATCCAGCAATTGCGCCAATTAATAATGATTTGAAAGGATGTTCCCGGACATAGACCAACATCTTTGTCAACCTTCTCCGGCCTGTCGCCAAAACATTCTTTACTCCTTTCAATACCATATTACCTTTTCTCAAATTTCCGCAATTATAATTCGATTACAAATAAAAATAAGTCAATATTCATGAATCTGTGCTCTTTTGATTATAAATAAATTTTGACGTAGGTCAATAAAATATCCATGATAATCAATTCAACTGCTTTTAGGAAATTATAGGGCAGGCCATGAGAGTTTCTAAAAAGTATAATAAAGTATGATGGCCAAGCTGTTCAGTCAACAACACTCTTCCCAACAGTGCCCTGGGAAGAAATGTTTAGACTTACATCAGAAAAAAATATAATTACACCGATCATATCAATATTAACTTTTTAAATTGGCTCTTCTTACTTATCTTGCTGACTAATTGCTTTTTAGAGGTACCGTTTTGATTGCTAAAAGAATTGCAATTTTAATATAATTTGCGAAATTTGCTATTTATCTTTGCAAAACAATGTGGAAATCCTCTCGGGCAAGGTAGATTGATAATCCTAGTTGAATACGTATTTTAGAATATTGTATTTTATGTTTAGGTCAGTACTATAAGTTGTATAGTTTTCGATAGGTAGTTTATTTACATTTTAGAATCCAATCTTATGATAACACAGGTAACTAAAGGCATTAAAATATCCGTGAACACCAGTTTTGAAGGAACTTTCTTCAAGAACTATAAGATGCATTTTGCTTTCGGCTATACCATTACCATAGAAAACCAAAGCAAGGATTCTGTTCAGTTGACGTCCCGCCATTGGCAGATTTACGATTCCTTAAATGAATTGGAAGTCTTGGATGGAGAAGGGGTAATTGGTAAAAAGCCGGTAATTAAGCCTGGCGAATCGCACACCTACAGTTCCGGGTGCCTTTTGGCTTCCACTATTGGAGCTATGAAGGGCCATTACAACATGGTAAGCATAAATAATTCGGATAAGTTCAGGGTTTATATCCCTACATTTAAATTTAGCGCTCCGTTCGCCTTAAATTAGAATTCAGAAATCACATAGTCTTTCTCCTTATTTTCCTGGATATTCTTTCAAGGAAAAAACCGTGCATTGCATAAATTATTAACACTAATAATCTGTTAATTTTATATTTTCAATACCATCCCTGAAAACAAAATTCACTCAACACTTCTTTTTATTATCGCAGATGCATTTAGTACCTTTGCCGTAAATTTGAACTTAAATCTAAATTATCATGGGAAAAGGATTTTTTCAAGTACCCACGGCATATAACGAACCTATTAAAAGTTATGCCCCTGGCTCTCCTGAGCGGGAAGAAGTACTAAAGCAATACAGTGCCTATTTTAATGCCAACACCGACGTTGCAATGTATATTGGAGGGAAGGATGTAAAAACGGGAAACACCAAACCTATTTCTCCTCCACATGACCATAAGCATATAGTAGGCCAATATCACACTGCCAAGAAGGAAGATGTAACCCATGCCATTGCCAACGCATTGGAAGCAAGGGAACATTGGGCTAATTTGGAATGGGAACAACGCGCTGCTATTTTCCTAAAGGCGGCAGAGTTAATTTCTGGACCTTATAGGGCCAAAATTAATGCTGCAACGATGATTGCACAATCAAAAAATATACATCAGGCCGAGATTGATGCGGCATGTGAACTTATAGATTTCCTTCGATTCAATGTAGAATACATGTCCCAGATTTACGAGGAGCAACCGGATTCTGCCGAAGGTATTTGGAATAGGGTGGAATACCGTCCTTTAGAAGGCTTTATCTATGCCATTACTCCTTTCAATTTTACGGCAATTGCAGGAAATCTTCCTGCCAGTGCGGCAATGATGGGGAATGTGGTATTGTGGAAACCAAGTGACAGCCAAGTCTTTTCTGCCAAAGTAATAGTGGATATCTTTAAGGAAGCAGGACTTCCCGATGGTGTTATCAATGTGGTTTACGGAGATCCAGTGATGATTACTAAAGAAGCTTTGAGCAGCCCTGATTTTGCTGGAATTCATTATACAGGATCTACCCACGTCTTTAAGGAATTATGGAAACAGATCGGAAACAATATCCATATCTACAAAACCTACCCTAGGATTGTAGGCGAAACAGGAGGCAAGGATTTCATTATAGCCCATCCTACCGCTAATCCCAAGCAGGTAGCTACAGCTATTGTGAGGGGTGCCTTTGAATTCCAAGGTCAGAAATGTAGTGCTGCCTCAAGAGTCTACCTACCAAAATCCATTTCAAAAGAAATATTGGATTTAGTTAAATCGGATGTAGAATCGTTCAACAAACCCGGTTCCCCAGAGGACATGAGCAATTTTATTACGGCCGTAATTCACGAAGGTTCTTTTGACAAGCTGGCCAAATATATCGACCAGGCTAAAAAAGACGAAAACGCAGAAATTTATGCAGGCGGTAATTACGACAAATCCAAAGGTTATTTTATAGAGCCTACGGTCATTGTAACGACCGATCCAAAATATACTACCATGGAAACCGAGCTTTTCGGACCCGTGGTTACCATTTATGTTTATGAGGACAAGGATTGGTCCAAAACACTTAAATTGGTAGATAGCACCTCTGAATATGCTCTTACCGGTGCGGTACTCTCAGGAGATCGTTATTCAATTGCCGAAGCTACCAAAGCATTGCAGAACTGTGCCGGTAACTTTTATATTAACGACAAACCTACAGGTGCCGTTGTAGGACAGCAACCATTTGGAGGTGCAAGGGCATCAGGCACCAACGATAAGGCCGGATCGGCCCAAAACCTATTGCGATGGGTATCACCAAGATTAATAAAGGAAACCTTTGTTACTCCAGTAGATTATAGGTATCCATTCCTGGGATAAGGGAATAAAACTAAATAAACATGGCCCGTATTTGCTTCTTGCAGATACGGGCCATGTTTATTATAAAATTCTTCTCACCCATTATCGGCAACTACACCTCCATCGTTTGCTCCGTAAAACCCATAATTTGGACTGTCTAAAGCAATCTATTTCGGAATAAACCTAAGCCAAAGCAAACTTTTAACATAATTTAAACCATCTTTTACACAATTATAATGTAAATTTAACGTTAAGATATTGTAAATTTACAGTGAATTTAAAGTTAACATAAAAGCGATTGACCATGAAAGAAAGCACTGAAAACAAAACTCGGAATAAAGTAAAAAGATTTTCATTTAGGAATATCCCCAATTACATAAAGGCCTATGCCAAAACTTGTAGAGAGTCCTATTATCACATGTTAAGTCTTTAATACTAACCCTTAAATTTTACGGGTAAGTACACCAACTTTTTGGTTTCAAAGAATTCCTCTTCAAATATTGCCGATAGATCATAGATTTCAACGGTACGGTATCCCTTTAATTCTTCTTCAAGATCTCCCCCTTTCAAATAAAGGATTCCATTCCTACGTTCGTGTTCGGATTTCTTTTTTATTTTGCCTTTCACCCAATGTGTAAAGGTTGGCATAGCCGCCACTGCCCTACTAACGATAAAATCGAACTGCCCCTTAATTTCTTCCACTCTCGAATTGACTGCAGTGACATTTTCAATTTCCAGTCCCGCCACAACTTCCTGCACCACCTTGATCTTTTTCCCTATTGCATCGACCAGGGTAAAATGGGTCTCGGGATATAAAATGGCCAAGGGAATACCAGGAAATCCTCCTCCGGTTCCTACATCCAATACTTCCGTCCCGGGATTAAATTTTTGAAATTTTGCTATAGCCAATGAATGTAACACATGTCGCATATAAAGCTCATCTATATCCTTTCTGGAAACCACATTTATCTTCAAATTCCAATCCTGGTACAAATGTTGCAATTTTTCTATTTGCTGTTTCTGCAGATCCGTTAAATCTGGAAAATATTTATAAATGATTGTGTAGTCCATTTTGTTTCGTTAAATTTTTGCAAAAATAGTACTTTAACAGGCATGGCCTAAGTTTTAACAAAACAGTTATACTTAATTTGGGCCCGAATTGCCGTATATTTACAAAAAATTAAATCATGGACAACAATCCCATAAGATTTTCACGAAAAGACTCTGCCCAATTTTTTAAAACCCTTAATAAGCGCGTTAATAATTACTTCAAGGAAAACGACCTAAAAAAAACAGGTAATTGGAAATTGCACTTAAAGACAGCCGTAATGTTTGCCCTATTTTTGGCACCTTATTTTCTAATTTTGACCCTAGGACTCCCTAATTGGGCCAATTTGTTATTGACCATCACCATGGGCGTTGGTATGGCCGGAGTTGGCATGAATGTCATGCATGATGGAAACCACGGCTCCTATTCCAATAAAAAGTGGGTAAACAAACTTATGGGAGGCAGCATTTATATCCTGGCCGGAAACGTTTATAATTGGCAAGTTCAGCACAATGTTCTGCACCATACCTACACGAATATTCACGAGCACGATGAAGATTTGGAAGCTGGTAGGATATTAAGGTTTTCAAAACATGCCAAATGGCACAAATTCCATAAATTCCAACATTTTTATTCCATTCTTCTTTACGGCCTTCTAACTTTTAATTGGGCCATTACTACCGATTTTCAACAAATGTATCGCTATACCAAAAGAAAATTGGCCTACGGAAAATTCCCCAATCCCTTCATGAACTGGAGTATGTTGGTCGTTACCAAGCTTATTTATATAACCATTTGGATTATTGTACCTATGGTATTTTTAGATATCGCCTGGTGGAAAATTCTCATAGGATTCTTTATAATGCACTATGTTGCCGGTGTTATTCTGAGTGTGGTATTCCAATTGGCGCACGTGGTAGACGAAGCTGAAACTCCCTTACCTGAAAAAGATGGTACCATGAAAAATACCTGGGCTATACACCAATTGTTCACAACCGTAAATTTTGGTACTAAAAACCGTATTGTAAACTGGTTTACAGGAGGCTTAAACCATCAAGTGGAACATCATATCTTCCCCAACATAAGCCATATACATTACACAAAAATTGCCAAAATTGTTAAAGAGACTGCAAATGAGTTTAATTTGCCATACAACGAATATAAAACTACAAGAAAAGCTATAATTTCGCACTTCAAACATCTAAAAGAATTGGGTAAAAAACCCGCATTACAATATCAGTAAATTATAACAGAAAAATGAAGAACCATTTATCCGATAGGATCAACTCCATGTCCACCTCGGCCACACTGGCTATGGCCGCTAAAGCCAGGGAATTAAAAAGCGAAGGCAAAGATATCATTGGTTTAAGTCTGGGGGAACCTGACTTTAACATACCGGATTTCATTAAAGAAGCTGCTAAACAAGCAATAGACCAAAATTATAGCAGCTACTCCCCTGTGGATGGTTATGCCGATTTAAAGCAGGCTATTGCCAATAAATTCAAAAGGGACAATGGCCTGACTTACGGCCTAAACCAGATTGTAGTATCTACAGGTGCGAAACAATCTTTGGCTAATATTGCCATGGTAATGCTCAACGATGGAGATGAAGTAATTTTGCCAGCCCCATATTGGGTAAGTTACAGTGATATTGTGAAATTGGCCGAAGGTGTCCCCGTGGAAGTACCTACGAGTATCGACACCGATTTTAAAATGACTCCAGAACAATTGGAGAAGGCCATAACGCCAAAAACCAAAATGATTTGGTTCAGTTCCCCATGTAATCCAAGTGGATCTGTTTACAATCAGGAGGAATTGGAAGGTTTGGCCACAGTATTGAGAAAACATCCAAATATTTTTATTGTTTCCGATGAAATTTACGAGCACATCAATTTTATTGGTGGCCATGTAAGTATTGCCAATATTGATGGAATGTACGACCGCACCGTTACGGTAAACGGAGTTTCCAAAGCATTTGCAATGACCGGATGGCGTATTGGTTACATTGGAGGCCCGGAATGGATCGCCAAAGCATGTAACAAGTTCCAAGGACAGATTACCAGTGGCGCCAATGCAATTGCCCAACGCGCTACCATAGCTGCTCTTGACGCCCCTGTTTCTTCCATTAAGTTCATGATCGATGAATTCCACAAAAGACGTGATCTTGTATTGGAATTATTGGGTGAAATAAAAGGATTTAACCTTAATGTACCAGAGGGAGCATTTTATGTATTCCCAGATATTTCCAGCTTTTTTGGAAAAACACTCAACGGGACCTTGATCAATAATGCCTCTGACTTTGCGCTTTACCTTTTGGAAAAGGCAAATGTAGCTACCGTTACCGGTGAAGCCTTTGGAAATGCCAATTGTATTCGTATTTCCTATGCAGCCTCCGAAAAAGAATTGAGAGAAGCTATTGCCAGAATAAAGGCAGTTGTATAATACAGACTTTAGTCTTAAAAAAAAATGGACGCCCCAATCGGCGTCCATTTTTTTTATGTTTTTGATATTCTATATACGCTTCCAGAAATAAGGCGAAAATAATATCAATACCGTAAATAGTTCCAATCTACCCAAGAGCATTAGAAATCCGCACCACCATTTCCCCAATGCCGGAAGACTATTAAAATTGGCCAAAGGATTTAAGGCACCTAAGGCCGGACCTACATTCCCCAAGGAAGAAGCAGCCCCTCCCACAGCGGTTTCAAAGTCCAACCCCAATGCACCAAGCACCAAGGATCCAATTATAAATAGTAACATATAAAGCACAAAGAATGCTATGATATTGTATACAATATTTTCCTGAACCGTCTTATTATTATACCTAACAGGAATAATGGCATTGGTATGCAGGGTACGTTTAAATTCCAACAAACCATTCTTAATAATGAGCAAGTGCCTCATTACCTTGATACCACCAGCGGTAGAACCGGCCGAGCCACCGAGAAAAAACAATCCAAAAAAGAATATGGTTAAAAAGGGTGTCCACGAAGTAAAATCAGCTGTCACAAACCCTGTGGTCGTAATAACAGAAACAACTTGGAACAAGGTATGCCTAAAAGAGCTTTCCCACTCCCCCAAAACCATGGGATGAAAATCGGACACCGGCACATTGGCCTGAAAATAGACCACTAAACTGGCAACTACGGTAAAACAAACTATAAAAATAGAGTAGAATTTAAATTCTTCATCCATTATCACTTTCTGCACCTTGCCCTTAAAGGCATAATAACTGAGCACAAAATTACTTCCCGCCAAAAACATGAACAGAATTACTATGTATTGTATCAAAGGTTGGTCGTTCCAATAGGCCATACTGGCATTCTTCGTAGAAAAACCTCCTGTGGACAAGGTTGCCAAGGAATGATTTATTGCATCAAAAAAAGACATTCCAGCAAGTTTCAATAATAAGGTCTCAGCCACCGTATAACTAAAGTAAATTAACCACAGTCTTTTAGCGGTATCCGTAATCCTAGGGTGCAATTTATCCCCACTTGGTCCGGGAGCCTCCGCAGCAAACAACTGCATTCCTCCAATTCCCAAAAGGGGCAAAATGGCAATGGCAAGTACTATAATCCCCATTCCTCCAATCCAATGCGTTAAACTTCTCCACAAAAGAATTCCTTCAGGCAAAGCCTCTATATCATCTACTATTGAAGCGCCAGTGGTGGTATAACCGGACATAGTTTCAAAAAAAGCATTGGTAATATCCGGAATAGCTCCGGAAAAGAGATAGGGCAACATGCCTGAAGCGGACATGACCAACCAACCAAAGGTAACAATGATGTACCCTTCCTTGCGTTTTACTTCCTTTTTGTGATTGCGGGTATAGAACATGGCCAAAACACCTACCAGCATGGTAACAATTGCAGCAAGGGTAATGTCCAAGGTAGCGCCGTCATCGTAAATTCCGCTGACAACCGCAGCCAAAATCATAAAAAACCCATTGCAGAGCAATAGCAATCCCATGAGGTGAATGATAATTTTAGAATTTAAACCCATACTACAGGAATAGCTTTTCAATTTTTGGAATAGCACTTGGCAAACAACAGACCACTACCCTATCACCTTCTGTAATCTTAAATCCTCCAAGGGCTATGATCCCTTGGTTATCCCGGATTACGCCTCCAATAGTAGCTTCCCTCGGAAATTCGAGCTCCCTAATTATTTGCCCGTTCACTTGGGATGTAGGTTTAACAATGAATTCCAAAATCTCCGCATTTAAATTATTCAACCTGGTCATCGCCACTATTTCACCTTTACGGATATGCCTGAAGATATTATTCGCGGCCAATAGTTTTTTATTGAGCAAGGTATCTATACCTATGGAATGGGACAATTGAAAATAATCCATGTTTTCAACCAAGGCAATTGTCTTTTTAACATTCTTGGACTTGGCCACCAAGCAAGACATAATATTGGTTTCCGAATTTCCGGTAACAGCAACAAAAGCATCCATTGCCTCCAGATTTTCCTCTTCCAGCAATTCTACATTTCGTCCATCACCATTAATGATAAGGGCACTAGGTAGCTCATCTGCCAAATCGAAGGCCTTTTCTTTGTTTTTCTCAATAAGCTTTACATTGAACTTATTTCTACAGAGATCACGAGCCGTTTTATAGCCAACCTTACTACCTCCCAGTATCATAACGTTTTTGATTTCCTTTTTCTCTTTACCGGTGAGTTTATAAAGTTCATCCAACCCCTCTTTGGCGGTTATAAAATAAACCTGATCATTTTCTTTAAAAACGGTATCTCCCCGAGGCACAATGGTATATTGAGTACCCATCCTTTGAATTGCAATGGGCATAAAGTGTAGTTCAGGAAATATTTTTGCAGCATCTTTTACCGTCCTGCCCACAAAAGGTGCACTTTTGGGCAAGGAAACACCCACCATTATCAACAGGCCTTCCTCAAATTCGTAGGTATTGTTAAATGCAGATTGATTTAATAGAAGCTGTATTTCAGTAGCTGCCAAAGCCTCCGGTGAAATAAGCTCATCTATACCCAGATCCGAAAATCTTATAGCTTCTTTATTATGGATAAACTCGGCATTGGAAATACGGGCTATTGTTCGCTTACAACCCAATTGTTTAGCCAACATACACAAGGTAATATTGGTTGTCTCGGAGGACGTTACACCAATGACCAGGTCGGATTTCTCTACCTGGGCATCCTTTAAAATGGCAATTGAGGTGGCATCTCCCCTAAGCACCCTAATATCTAAATGGCTATCTGCATATGATAAACTGTCCTTATTACAGTCTATCAGCGTAATATCCTGAGATTCGTATGACAATAATTTAGCCAAATGAAATCCTACTTCACCTGCTCCTGCAATAATAATTTTCATCTGATATATAAATTGTTTTTCATCAACCTAAGTGCATAATAATTAATGGTTGGTCCGGTGTTGTTATCATTTTGCACCCTCCGGCACCTAAATTTAATAAAAATGGAAACTACATCTATTTATTTGTATACCTCCCTTTGTGATAGGTATCAAATCCATTTTGGTTAAATAGTACTGAAGCTTGTTAAGGCCAATTTCAAATAAAATCCGAATATAAGCGGCACAAAATTACACAATTAAATTGGGTTGTATTCCAAAACACGGAAGTTAAAACAAATAAGAGGTCGGTGCATATTGTAAAAAATAGAAGTATAACTTTATGCCTATATAGTATCTTTACCAAAAATATAATGATTATGGATAAGAAGGTAACCCCATATAAAGATTCAACGCTAGGCAAAAAGGAACAGGTAACAAAAATGTTTGATACTATTTCCGGAAATTACGATGGATTGAACAGGGTAATATCTTTTGGAATAGACATTAAATGGAGAAAGCGTGTTGTATCCATAGTTTCAGAAAAACATCCTGCAAAAATTTTGGATATCGCTACCGGAACTGGGGATTTAGCCATTAATATGACCAAAACAGGTGCAAAGGAAATTATTGGCTTGGACATTTCTGCCGGCATGCTGGAAGTTGGTAAAAGAAAAATAACTGAAAAAAATTTGGATGGCATTATCAATATGATAGTGGGCGATAGCGAAAATCTGCCATTCGAGGCAAATTCCTTTGATGCCATTACCGTTGCCTTTGGCGTTCGGAATTTTGAAAATCTAGAAAAAGGCCTGTCCGAAATATATAGGGTATTAAAACCTGGCGGTTCCTTTGTGGTTTTGGAAACGTCGATCCCCACAAAAACACCCTTTAAACAAGGCTATAAATTGTATACCAAATTTATCCTTCCGGCCATTGGGAAGTTATTCTCCAAGGACCGTAGCGCTTATGCCTATTTATCGGAATCCGCAGCTGCCTTTCCACATGGAGCAGCCTTCAACAATATTTTGAATAAAATTGGGTTTATAGGTATAGACAATAGACCACAAACATTTGGGGTGGCCTCCATATATGTAGCTACAAAGTAAAATATG
Source organism: Arenibacter sp. F26102 (assembly GCF_023015865.1). Lineage (GTDB taxonomy): Bacteria > Bacteroidota > Bacteroidia > Flavobacteriales > Flavobacteriaceae > Arenibacter. The sequence goes on from NZ_JALKBC010000003.1 coordinate 452,212, forward strand.
AAAAACATTCTTATTCTTCTATTGGGTTTTATACTACTAGGTACGAATTCCAATGCCCAGTTTAACGAAAAACCCGTAATGAACCTTGAAAATGAGGACCAGCCATTATTAAATTGGGGATATTTTTTAGGCTTCAATCAATACGACTTTAAATTTGAATACAAAGATGATCTGCCCGATATTCTGGTAGACAAATCCTTCGGCTTTAATGTAGGTCTCATTGGTGAACTACGACTCAATAAATTTTTGGACCTGCGATTTGAGCCGGGACTACATTACAATCAGAGAAACTTGGGATTTCCAGGTTTCGACAATGAAAGGGACGCAATCCGAGAGGTAAAATCGACCTATATAAACTTTCCCTTGCTCCTAAAGGTCAGTGCCAAAAGACTTGGAAATTGGAAACCATTTCTTGTTGGCGGGGCATCAACATCATTAAACCTGGGCAGCAATGAACAAAGTTTGGACGACAACAGCAGTGCCACCTTCCGGATGAAAAAGACCACATATTACTATGAAATGGGTTTTGGGATTGATTTCTATTTGGAATATTTCAAGTTCACCCCTTCCATCCGTGGCGTTTTCGCCATTAACGATGAATTAATTCGAGACAACGACCCCAATAGCCCTTGGACGGGCAATGTTGAGGCTATGATGACAAGAGGACTTTTTATTAATTTTACGTTTGAATAGAGGATTACCCCCTTCTAATTTCGTTCAATAGAATAGCTGTAGCCGTTGCTACATTTAAACTTTCCGCTGTTTTAGCGCCAAACTGTGGTATACTTATCTTTTTGCAAACTAAATTTTCAATGGCTTCGGACACCCCGTTGGCTTCGTTTCCCATCACCAATACCCCCTTTTTAGGGAATTGTTCAGTATATACCACCGTACCATCCATAAATGCTCCGTAAACAGGAATATCTATTTCGCCCAAAACCTGCTGCAAATCCCCGTACACAATATTCACCCTGCTTATAGACCCCATGGTAGCCTGCAAAACCTTAGGATTATAACAATCTACAGTGTTGGGTGAACAAATTAGGTTTGTAATTCCAAACCAATCGCATAGACGGATAATAGTACCCATATTTCCTGGATCCCGAACATCATCCAAGGCAATTACCCAGTCAGAAAAGTCTATTTGCCTTGGCACAGGAAAATGAAAAACACCCAACACCTTATTGGGGGTGGACAATCCACTCATTTTCCTTAAATCCCCCTCACTAATCAATTCAACAAAATCATTATTCAATCCCAATACGGTGCTATCCGTTACATATATTTTATGAACCTTAAGAGTGGATTCCAATAGCTCTTTTACAGTCTTGATTCCCTCTACAACAAACAACTTATTTTGTGTTCGGTACTTTTTTTGCTGTAAATTTTTTATAAATTTTATTTGGCTTTTAACAACCATACAAATAATGTATTTTTGACTTCTATGAGGACACGGCCGTGTATGTATTTTAACATTACGAAAATAGGATTATTATTGCTAGTAATTGCAATTACGTCGTGTAATGCCACAAAAAGAGTTGGTGAAGATGAACTCTTGTTGACCAAAAACCTTCTTTACGTAGATAGTGTTAAAGTAACCGACGACGATATCCACAGCCTTATTTTTCAAAAACCGAACAGCACCCTATTGGGATACCCCCTTAGATTAAACTTATACAATCTGGCCAAGAAAAATCCAGATTCTTCATATCAGGTATGGTTGCACAAAAAAGAAAAAAGGGAACAGCGCCTCATCAATATTTTGTCCAAAAAACAGGTGGAAAGATTAGGGGAATCTTTTTTGGTCAAGGGAGCCAGCATTTGGTTCAAGAATATAGGTGAACCACCCACCATCATTGATACCTCTAGAACAAGAAGGTCATTACAACGACTAAATGCCTACTACAAAAGCAAAGGATACTTTAATAACAACACCACTTTTACTATTGATAGCACCAATAAAAAACAAAGGGCTATTATTAACTATAACTTGGATTTGGGCAACCCCTACCTAATAGACTCCATATCCACTGAAATTACCTCTTACGCTTTAGACTCCATACATAAAGTGAATATGAAAAATTCATTTATAAAATCGGGTCAGCAAATAGATTTGGACAATTTCAACAATGAAAGGGAGCGACTGACCAATCTTTTTAGAAATACTGGAATCCACAACTTTCAGGAAAGCTCTATTTCCTATGATCTTATTGGGGACACAACCAAATTGGGAAGCAATCAAAAATTGGATATACTTTTGAATATTGAAGATTTAAAAACAAGAACAGACAACGCCCTTTCTACTTCAAAGTACAAGGTACATTCCTTTAAGAAAATCAACATTTACACCAACTACACCTTTGACAATGGATTGGACAGTGTAAATAAGCTGGATTATAAAGACTTTACGATTTACTATCAAGGCAAATTGCGTTACAAGCCAAAAACGCTCACAGATGCTGTCTTCCTTAAAAAGGATAGTATCTATAGAGAAATAGATCGTATAAGGACCTACAGACAGATCACTAACCTAAACACTTTTAAATATCCTAATATTGAGTTTGTAGAAGATAGTGTGGCAGCCAAATTAACGGCCAACATCTACCTTTCCCCGAGACCGAAATATTCCTTGGGCACCGATTTTGATGTAACCCACTCCAACATCCAATTTTTGGGTATTGCGTTCAGTCCGTCCCTACAAGCAAGAAATTTGTTTAAAGGAGCAGAAAACCTAAGCATTTCGGGAAGGATAAGCGTAGGTGCCTCGAGTGATCCCGACATAGTGGATAACCGCTTTTTTAACATTTTGGAAACGGGAGGGGATATCAACCTTAATTTGCCCCGAATTTGGTTCCCGTTCGTAAATACATCTAGAATTATACCTAATTACATGCTTCCCAAAACCAAATTATCCATTGGGACGAGTTTTCAACAGAATATTGGTCTGGACAAACAAACTTTGAACACTGTATTTGGTTATAATTGGTCCCCAACAGATTTCAAAAAGAATACGGCCGAGTTATTAAATGTGCAATTTGTCCGCAATGTAAACCCCGATCGATTTTTTGCGGTATACGAAAGTACCTTTGAGAGTTTGGATGAAATTGCCGACAATTACGAAACCGAACCTGCCCTGGCCGCTTATTTTGAGACGACAGATGACAGTACCGATCCTGAGTTAATTATTCCGGAAGGCACTACTGGCTTTACCAATGCCATTCTAAATGGCGAGGTATCTTCCAGCGAAACTGATTATGAGGATGTAAGTAGTATTGAGGAAAGAAGAATAAGACTTACAGAAAACAATTTAATATTCGCAAGTAACTTCACGTATAATAAAAACAACAAGAATGGGATTGCCGATGACGATTTTTATCAGTTTAGGTTCAAATTGGAAAGTGCCGGAAATCTACTGTCTGGAATTTCCAATTTAATCCCATTTGATAAAAGTGATGACGACAAACTTTTGATTTTCGGTGTTCCCTATTCCCAATACATTAAAACTGAATTCGACTTTATAAAACATTGGAGTTCCTCAGGATCCAACGTACTGGCATTCAGGAGTTTTTTCGGAATTGCGGTACCTTATGGCAATTCGGACAACATCCCCTTTGTTAGAAGTTATTTTGCGGGAGGGTCTAACGATAACCGTGCTTGGCTGCCTTATTCCCTTGGACCTGGCAGAACAGAGGATGTAAACGATTTTAACGAAGCAAATTTAAAAATCGCTTTTAATTTGGAATATAGATTTCCCTTAGTAGGAGATATTAAAGGAGCTATTTTTGCCGATGCAGGTAATATTTGGAATGTCTTCGACAATGTTACCGATGAGAAGGCCAACTTCGAAAACTTGGGTTCCCTAGCAGACATAGCATTGGGCACTGGACTCGGAATCCGTTACGATTTCACCTATTTCGTCTTCAGGTTGGATATGGGCTTAAAAACCTATAATCCGGCCGAAGAATCCTCCAAAAGATGGTTTAGAGACTATAATTTGTCCAACGCTATATTCAACATAGGTATAAATTATCCTTTTTAGAGCTGAATATTTTATTACTTTTGTCCCATCTTTTTAATTAATTACACTAAAATAAGATTATGGCACACAATATTAAACCAGGAGTTGCAACCGGAGATGAGGTACAGAAGATTTTCAACTATGCAAAAGAAAAGGGATTTGCCTTACCTGCTGTTAATGTTATAGGATCGAACACGATAAATGGGGTACTGGAAACTGCGGTCAGTTTAAATGCTCCCGTAATAATACAGTTCTCCAACGGAGGTGCACAATTCAATGCTGGAAAAGGATTATCCAATGACGGTCAGCAAGCAGCCATTTTGGGTGCAGTTGCCGGAGCTAAACACGTTCACCAATTAGCTGAAGCTTACGGGGCTACCGTAATTTTGCATACAGACCATTGTGCCAAAAAATTATTACCTTGGATAGACGGTTTATTGGATGCAAGTGAAAAGCATTTTAAAGAAACCGGCAAACCCCTATTTAGCTCTCATATGATCGACCTTTCAGAGGAATCGATAGAAGAGAATATTGAAATTTGCAAAAAATATCTTGCCAGAATGAGTAAGATGGGAATGACCTTGGAAATAGAATTGGGAATTACCGGAGGTGAAGAGGATGGTGTGGACAACTCTGATGTAGACGATTCCAAACTATATACCCAACCAGAGGAGGTTGCCTATGCTTATGAGGAATTATCAAAAGTAAGCCCTAAATTTACAATTGCCGCCGCTTTTGGAAATGTACATGGCGTATATAAGCCAGGAAACGTAAAATTGACTCCGAAAATTTTAAAAAATTCTCAGGAATTCATCACTAAAAAATACGGTGTGGAACACAACCATATCGATTTTGTTTTCCATGGTGGATCAGGTTCTACTGTTGAAGAAATACGTGAAGCCATTGGTTATGGCGTCATTAAGATGAATATAGATACCGATTTACAGTATGCCTTCTTGGAAGGGATCCGGGACTATGTTCAAGGCAAAAAAGACTATTTACAGTCTCAGATCGGTAATCCAAATGGTGCCGACGAGCCAAACAAAAAATATTATGACCCACGTGTTTGGTTAAGAGAAGGAGAAAAAACATTTATTACACGTCTAAAAAAGGCATTTGAAGACCTTAACAACGTGAATACCCTATAATCCCCCAACCCTAAAGGAAAACTTATGTCATCTTGGTTCAAAAGAAAGGAAAAAGGAATACAAACCGCTACCGATCAGAAAAAGGATACCCCAAGAGGCCTTTGGTATAAATCACCAACGGGTAAAATTGTTGAGTCCGATGAGTTGGCAAAGAATTATTATGTTAGCCCAGAGGACGATTATCATGTAAGAATAGGTAGTAAGGAATATTTTGAAATTCTATTCGACAAAAACAAATTTACCGAGTTGGATGCCAAATTGTCTTCAAAAGACCCCTTAAAGTTCGAGGATACTAAAAAGTACGTTGAGCGTTTAAAGGCGGCCGAGGCAAAAACTGGACTTAAAGATGCCGTTAGGACTGCAGTGGGCAAATCACTTGGTAAGGATGTAGTCATTGCCTGTATGGATTTCAGCTTTATTGGTGGATCTATGGGTAGTGTGGTAGGTGAGAAAATTGCAAGGGGCATAGACTATGCCATTAAAAAGAAAATTCCCTTTGTAATGATTTCAAAATCTGGAGGTGCACGTATGATGGAAGCCGCATTATCACTTATGCAATTGGCCAAGACATCGGCTAAATTGGCGCAGCTTGCGGATGCTGGTATCCCCTATATTTCACTTTGTACGGACCCAACTACTGGCGGAACTACTGCTTCCTATGCCATGCTGGGCGATATAAATATTTCCGAACCCGGGGCATTGATCGGTTTTGCCGGCCCACGCGTTGTTAAGGAAGCTACTGGTAAAGAATTGCCAGAAGGGTTTCAAACCGCTGAATTTTTACAGGAACATGGATTTTTGGATTTCATAGTCCATCGAAGGGATCTTAAAAAGAAAATCAATCTTTATATAGATTTAATAGAAAACAATCCAGTTAGAGGATAAGTATAAAGAGGCTGTCTAAAAAGGCGGCCTCTTTTTTTTGAATTAATGCTAAAGGATCGTAACTTTAGTTATGAGCCGAAAAGTAGTATGGAAGACCAATAACCAAGACCAGTTAAGTCTTCTCCCACCCAGTTATGATGATTTAGTCCCAAAAAATCATCCGGTACGAATTGTCAATACAATATTGGACCAAATAGATTTAAGTATTTTAGAAAAGGGATATAAAGGAGGGGGAACATCTAGTTACCACCCTAAAGTACTCTTGAAGATTTTGATTTACGCCTACTTGCGTAATTTGTATTCTTCCCGTAAGATAGAAGAAGCCTTGGGAGAGAACCTTCATTTTATGTGGTTGGCAGGCACGGCCAAGCCAGACCATAATACCATTAGTAACTTTCGTTCCGGGAAACTAAAAGGGCAGTTCAAAAAAATCTTTAATCAAGTCGTAGTGCTCCTGGCAGAGCAAGGGTATTTAAGCTTAAAAGATATTTATGTGGATGGTACTAAAATAGAGGCCAATGCCAACCGCTATACTTTTGTATGGGCAAAAAGCATAAAGACTTCCCGCAATAGAATA
>NZ_JALKBC010000040.1 GCF_023015865.1 Arenibacter sp. F26102
ATGATGGCATTGCAATGTATAAAATTGAATCAACTAAATAATAGAAAAGTGAAAGCAAGAAGTATCAGCCTAATAATAGCACTGGGATTATGTCTCGGAATGTGGGGCCAATCGGGGTCAGTTACCATTAAGGAAGAAATAATGTCCTAGGACACCTATAACATTAGTAATCCAAATTCTGTGCCTATTTCAAATTTGAAGGTTATGAACATACTTTCAAAAAGATTGATTGGAAAGTAGTAACTCTGGAGAATAAATTTATTAGGTCATAGTACTATCCGAAATAAGTAGGAAAGTTTGGGGAGCAGAGGAGATAATTACCTTGGGAAGATCTGCTTGTAGATACCGATGTGCCTATATGGAACTTCAAGCAGGGCGTATTTTAAATCAATATTCCCCCGGGGAAACCAATCCTATTTCCCAAGCCAATTTTGAACCATATGTCATGGGTCGTTGGAGGGGAACCAGATTCCCCTTTAGGGAAATTCCAGGAATACCAGATGCCAATGAGTACGCTGTGCTAAATGTTATAGCTCACGCTAACCAATTAATCGGTATAGCCGAGGCTAGAGAACAACTTGTCTTTGTAGAATGGACCAATTTGTTAAAGATTATTTTCATGTTCAGGGTTACCACCTATTGTGATCCTGTTTTATAAATAACAATGCCGCTGACCTTGTCGACCCAACAGCCAAATAAGTTGGACCGGACAACAATTCTACAAGGTTGTGGTGGGATACAGGTGGACCAAACTTATGATATTCAACCATCTATTTTCATGGTGAACAAATTGAAAGCCTTTTATTTTAAAATCACAAGTTTTTTATTGCCTAATAATTTCGTGAAATTTCATTTTAAACATATTCATTTATATTGGTGAGTCCCCCTAATTTCTTAACTTACCCTCTTAAAAATTATCTAGTAGTTTTAAATTCTCGGTTATAATAACTAACACATAAAATCTTGCCATTGTTGCTATATTCCTTTTTAACATGAGTAAAACAATTACCGAAATATGCCTGCTTCTAACAACAACAGTGTTCCTTTCTTGCCAGCAGGTAGATGAAAGCAAAATGTTCTCCCTAATGCCTGGCAACAAAACTGGAATTACATTTAAACCTATTCTAATGGAAACTGAAGAATTTAATATATTAACCTATGGCTATATCTACAATGGCGGAGGCGTTTCGGTAGGTGACCTTAATAATGATGGTCTTCCCGACCTCTACTTTACCGCAAGCATGGTAGGAAGTAGGCTATATATCAATAATGGCAATTTTAAATTTGAAGAAATTGCAGAAAAAGCAGGAGTATTCGCTGAAGGTTTATGGAACACAGGAACTACCATGGCAGATGTTAATGGGGATGGTTATTTGGATATTTATGTGTGTAGATCTGCAGCTAAGGACGATTTTAAAAGAAAGAACTTACTTTTTATAAATAACGGTGACTTAACCTTTACCGAGAAGGCAGCAGAATACGGCATTGATGATGCTGGGTATTCCACACAAGGCGCTTTTTTTGATTATGACAGGGACGGAGATCTTGATTTATATGTGGTGAATCATTCCTCACAGGAATATTCCAGTTTTAGACAAATTTCAAATAATCTTAAGCACCAAAGAAACCCTGCCTATGAAGACCGACTTTATAGGAACGATAATGGAAAGTTTGTTAACGTGAGCAATGATGCTGGGCTAGTTTCCAACGTTCTTGGATTTGGACTTGGAATATCCGTATCAGACGTTAATAATGACAACTGGCCGGATATTTATATTTCAAACGATTTTAAGGAACAGGATTATTTATATATCAATAATCATGACGGTACTTTTACCGAAAGCTTGGAAAATTATATTGGGCATACCTCCCATTTCTCAATGGGTTCCGATGTAGCGGATATCAATAATGATGGGTATCCAGAAATTATGACTGTGGATATGCTTCCGGAGAATAACTACCGATTAAAAATGGTCTCAGGTCCGGACAATTATGACAAAAATAGTCTCTTGGAAAAATCTGGATTCTACTATCAGACTATGAGAAATATGATGCACTTGAACAATCAGGGGCAATCATTTTCAGAAATTGGTCAATTCGCCGGGGTTTCCAACACCGACTGGAGTTGGGCCTCCCTTTTTACAGATTTGGACAATGACGGTTTTAAGGATTTGTACATTACCAATGGTGTGAAACGGGATTACACCAATATGGATTTTATGAACTATGCCGTTCAGGAAAGAATTAATCAAAATAAAACAGGGGTTGAAACCGCCATTACCGATTTATTGGAAAACATGCCAGCTACCATTGAAGAAAATTATACCTATCACAATAACGGCGACCTTACTTTTTCCAAAGTTAATGAGCAATGGGGCCTAAATCAGAAGTCCCTCTCCAATGGTGCTGTTTACGCTGATCTGGATAATGATGGTGATCTGGACCTTGTGGTCAATAATATAGACGAATATCCATTCGTTTATAGAAACAATAGTGATTTGCATAACACCAACCACCACCTGAAATTCAATTTTATAGGCGAAGGAAAGAATACATTTGGGATTGGCTCCAAAGTCATATTAAATATTGGAAATGAAATACTTATGCAGGAATTGATGCCTACTAGAGGATTTCAATCTTCCGTGGATTTTAATTTGATTTTCGGATTAGGGGCCGTTGAGACAGTTGATAAGGTGAAAATTATTTGGCCGGATGGCAAGGTTCAGATCATTACCGATGTAAAAGCCGATCAAACAATTACACTAAATCAGAAGGATGCAACTTTGGTGGAGAATAATTCCGAAGCAATAGTCGGCAAAACCTATTTTACCAATATAACCAAAGACAGTCTTATCCCCTACCTTCATTTGGAAAATGATTATAACGATTTTAAGAGGGAACAGTTACTGCCCCATAAACTATCCACCCAAGGACCAAAAATCACCAAAGCGGATGTGAATAATGATGGACTGGAAGATATATTTGTTGGAGGTGCTAAGGGAAGTGAAGGAAAAATGTTTGTGCAAACACCATCAGGAAAGTTTTTGTCCATCAATGAAAAGGTATTTATCATGGATAAAGATTCAGAAGACATTGGATGCCTCTTCTTTGATGCGGATAACGATAATGATATGGATCTATATGTGGTAAGTGGAGGCAATGATTATAACGAAGACTCTGTAGAATTGCAAGATAGATTGTACTTAAATGATGGCAGGGGTAACTTTTCCAAAAAAACCGCGGCATTGCCGAAAATGCTTACAAGCAGTTCTACTGTTAAGGCTTCCGATATTGACGGGGACGGGGATTTAGATCTTTTTGTGGGAGGTAGATCGGTGCCCGGTAAATACCCCACTTCGCCGAGAAGTTATATTTTGGAGAATGATGGAAAAGGGGTGTTTAAAGATATTACCGCTTCCGTGAATTATGACTTGGAATATCCTGGAATGGTAACGGACGCTTTATGGACCGATTTTGATAACGATAATTTTATTGATCTTATTATTGTTGGAGAATGGATGGGGATTAGAACATTCAAAAATGTGGAAGGTAAATTGGTAGAACTCGCTCAAGATAATGGATTAAATAATTCCGAAGGCTGGTGGAACAGTATAGAACAAGGAGATTTTGACAAGGATGGGGATATGGATTATATCATAGGAAATTTCGGTAGAAATTCCCAGTTAAAAACCTCTATAACTGAGCCAGTTGATTTGTATACCAAAGATTTTGATAGTAATGGATCCTTGGATCCTATATTGAGTTCATATAATATGGGGGAGGAATATCCTGTTTTTTCCAAAGACGATATGGTGGGGCAATTAAGTGGACTAAAAGCGAAATATTTAAGTTATTCCGATTATGCCTCAGCCAAAATCACGGATATTTTTAGTACAGAGGAATTAAAGGGAGCAATGGTCTTGAAAGCTAAAAATTTTGACACCAGCTATATGGAAAACCTAGGAAATGGCAAATTTAAACTGGTTCCATTGCCCGCTCAAACACAATTTTCACCCATTTATGGTACTCTAACGGATGACATTGATAACGATGGTAATGAAGATATAATTGTGGGAGGGAATTTCTTTGGAACAAGGGTGAAATTTGGAAGGTATGATGCCAACAAGGGTATGGTCCTATTTGGAGATGGCAAAGGAAATTTTAGACCTGCCAGTGTAATGGAAAGCGG
>NZ_JALKBC010000041.1 GCF_023015865.1 Arenibacter sp. F26102
ATTGTTTGTAAAAGGACTGGAGTATGTAGAGAATGGAATCCATAAATACCAAGAGAAAATGCTCCTGAACAAACAAAGGGCAGTAACCAGAATGGCACAAGAACTAGGGTTGGAGACAATTCCATTGAAAATGCAAAGTGCTGATTAACAGCTTTCTGTGATAGACGTCAATGGTAACGACCGGTAGGGAGGAGAAATCGCACAAGTAGTTAAACCTACGGTTCACGAATACCTCTACAATAAATACAGCATGAGCTAAATACCACAAGTAGCTTAACCTACGGTTCCCCAATACCCCTATAACAACTATACCTTGTGCTAAATCGCTCAAGTAGCTCCACCTAGTTTGTGTGACTTCTCGTCGTCCAGAAAAGGGACTCTGTTGAAGTGACCAACATTGTCCGTTTGTGCCTACCGATAGGTAGGCGAAGTCGAAATCGAAGTAGGGGAGGGCTCCAGGTTGGGCGACTTGGTGCAGCTTTTCTATCGTCAATTCGAATGAAATGGCGGTAGCCATTTAGTACCCAGAATGGGCTAGAGATAAAAGCCAATAGCCAAAAGATGGTAGCCGCCTAAACAGGACGAGTTTCTTGACTCTTGTGGTCAATCGTTCTTGATTCCAATCAATATGTCAACCAAATAACCTATAGCCTTATTGGTAATCTCGTAATCCTTTTTCCGGTCGCCATAAAAATGGCATTGCAAAGTGCTGGTATAAACGGGGGAACAGGGGGTTCCCCAACTCCTGTGGGTTTCTCTTCATTTTCCACAAAATGTACCGCTGTATTGATGGGGGCATCCTCCATCCTGGCCACAAGATAGTTGTTGAAATTGTCCTCTATAACGGCCCCATTTTTCACATTTATCTCACTTTTCAAGGCCAAACTGGCACCAAAGGCAGCACCTCCCTCAAATTGGGCCCTTATTCTGTCCGGATTGACTGGTACTCCGCAATCTATAGCAAAGTGAACCATTGGTATTTTGATATTGTTGTTGTCATCTACCTCCACTTCCACTACGCAAGCTACATAAGTAAGAAAGCTTCGATGGGCAGCAAACCCCATTCCTGTACCTTTTGGAAGGCTTTTGCCCCATCCTGATTTTTCTTTTACCAATTGTACTACCTGCTTAAGGCGATGAGTATCACATGGGTACTCTTCCAATGTAACGTTATAATTGTTGAACCCTTCCACTTTGGCGGCAAAATCTATTTTACGATCGCTGCCCAATAGATCCAGCATATTGTCTATAGGATCCATCTGTCTTGCCTGGGCCACCTGATCTACTATAGATCCAATGGCAAACGCATGGTTGATATTGTGGACAGATCGCAGCCACCCAATCCTTATCTGAGCTTTTGCATCCAAGGATTCACAGGATATATTATCAATTTCGAAGGGCATGTCCAAAACGCCCATGCACAATTCGTCCGATGAAGGCCCTTTGGCATCGGCGCTGGCCGTACCTGAAATGGATGGAAAAGCCGTACGATGCACCCAGGAAGTGACCTTATTGTTTTTGTCGATACCAACTTTTATATGTTGTGCGCAATTGGAATGGTAAAAATCGTGCTGAATATCGTCTTCCCTGGTCCATAACAATTTTATGGGCGTATTCATTTCTTTTGAAATCAAGGCAGCTTCCACTACAAAATCGGGTTTGGATTTACGGCCAAAGGCACTTCCCAATAGGGTAACGTTAATGGTAACTTCGGATTCCTCAATGCCCAAGGCTTCGGCGACTGCCTGCCGTACCCATTGTGGCGACTGTACGGGAGCCCATATATCACACGTTCCATCTGCATTGTAGCGGGCAACGGCACAAGGGGTTTCCATAGGGGAATGGGCCAAGTGTGGCACCAAAAAATCGGACTCTATGACCTTGGCAGCTTCTTTTAAAGCTTTGGTTGCCGAACCCTGTTGTCTTTTCACCTGCCCTTCCTTCTGTACGGATCGTTGCATTTGTTGCATAAAGGCGTTGGAGTCATAGGAAGCATTTATGCCCTTATCCCAAACCACTTCCACGGCATCCCGTGCCTTTATTGCTGTCCAGGTATTGTTGGCGACCACTACAATACCTCCCAATGGGGCGTTATAGCCCATAGGAAATGCGGTTGACTCCATTTTATATACTTTGGAGACTCCTTCAATAGCAGTGGCCATATCGTTGTTGAACGATTTTATTCCGGCCCCGGCCTCTGGATTTCTTTTTATGACCGCGACCTTGAGATCTGGAATCTGTACATCCAGTCCATAGACCGCCTTCCCTGTTACGATATCCTCTAGATCATAGATAACCGTTTCCTTGGAAATAAATTTAAAATCTTTGGAGTCCTTTAAAGTAATTTCATTTTCATCTGGAATGGGCAAGGCACCGGCTTTTTCGGCCAAATATCCGTAACCCAAACTTTTTCCCGAACTGTGGACTATTTCATGATTTACAGCACTACATTCAGAAATATCTACTTGCCATTCCTGGGCCGCTGCCTGCATCAACATTAATTTCACCGTAGCGCCAGCTATCCTTAAAGGTTGATAAAACATTCTAACGCTATAGGAACCGTCCGTATTTTGATCGCCATATTTTACATCCCCAACAGCCTGTATTATTTTTACTTTGGTCCAATCGGCTTCCATTTCATCGGCCATAACCAAGGGTAGGCTTGTTCTAATACCAGTACCCATTTCCGAGCGGTGGGCAATGAGTTGTACCTCCCCGGTTCCCAAAATCGTGATATATACGTTAGGAGCAAAAACAGCGTCTTCCCGACCGGTTAAAAAGGCATTCTTATCTTGCTTGCACCCTAAAGGAATACCAAGGATCAAACCAGTGCTGCCCAAAGCCCCAATTTTCACGAAATCTCTTCTACTAACTTTAAACAGTTTATTATTGGAAGGGTTTGGTTTCATATTACACATTGTTTTTAGCAGCGTTCTTAATGGCACTTCTAATTCGGATATAGGTTCCACAGCGACAAATATTGCCGGACATAGCTTGTTCTATGTCTGCGTCTGAAGGATTTCCGTTTTGTTTCAATAATGCTATGGCCGACATGATTTGGCCACTTTGGCAAAATCCACATTGGGGAACGTTCTCAGCAATCCATGCTTTTTGTACAGGGTGAAGTTCGTCTTTTCCGACCCCTTCAATGGTGGTAATAGCTTTATCGTTGATAGCGGAAATTGGTAGGCTGCACGACCTTATTGCCGTACCGTCCAAATGGACCGTACAAGATCCACATACGGCTATTCCACAACCGTATTTGGTTCCGGTCAGCCCCAATTGATCACGAAGCGCCCATAATAACGGGGTGTCGGGAGCGCATTCAATTGATACCTTTTGGTCATTGATGTTTAAGGTGAATTTTTCCATGGGCAATATCATTATTTGTTTAATAACCATATGGCGACATGCAATTGGATAGGCTTTTAAAGCCTTTTGTGTGGTTCTAAAAGGTTGATTTAGAATAGTTTTGCCCCATATTAAGCATCAAGGTAATAAATAAATCAATTGCTCAGATCGGAATGTATAATATATTTGGTAGACAGGCATCTTGCATTTGCTGTTCTTTTATGGAACGGCGGGGTTGAAGGTCTACGGTTTAAAGTTTAAAGATCAAGGTTCCAGGTTCCCATTTTCAAAGTATTAACTGGAGATTGAGTTTGTCGATAGGCAGGCCTGTCTGTATCCTATGGTTAAAACAAATTTATCTTCATAATTTTTTTCTATGGTTCAGGATATATAACCCATTGTATTGACATATGGTGTTCCTCTGCCCACAACGGCGAATGCCCGGGCCAATAATTTGTTCCTTAT
>NZ_JALKBC010000042.1 GCF_023015865.1 Arenibacter sp. F26102
TGGCCGATAATGCGGTTCAGACAGAAAACATATTAAGCGGAGGCAACGACAAGGTTTTGGTCACGGATGCAATCGGAACAGTAGTTTGGGTTGACAAGTCTAGCTTTGCCGCCATTGCCGATCAGGTAACTATTACGGGAGCGGGAACTGCTGGTGACCCCTTCAAGGTGGAGGACCTTTCCATTGTAACGGCAAAATTGGGAGCCGATGCGGTGACCAACGCCAAACTGGCGGACAACGCGGTCCAGACAGAAAACATATTAAGCGGAGGTAACGACAAGGTATTGGTTACGGATGCAGTTGGTACTGTGGAGTGGATCGACAAGTCGAGCTTTGCCGCCATTGCCGATCAGGTAACTATTACGGGAGCCGGAACTGCTGGTGACCCCTTCAAAGTAGAGGATCTTTCAATAGTTACAGCCAAGCTTGGAGCCGATGCGGTGACCAACGCCAAACTGGCGGACAATGCAGTTCAGACGGAAAATATATTGAACGGTACTATTTTGACAGAGGATATGTCTTCAGGTGGTAACGACAAGGTATTGGTTACGGATGCAATCGGGACAGTGGAGTGGATCGACAAGTCGAGCTTTGCCGCCATTGCGGACCAGGTAACTATTACGGGAGCCGGAACTGCTGGAGACCCCTTCAAAGTGGAGGACCTGTCCATAGTTACAGCCAAACTTGGTGCCGATGCGGTGACCAATGCTAAACTGGCCGACAACGCGGTACAGACAGAAAACATATTAAGCGGAGGTAACGACAAGGTATTGGTTACCGATGCAATCGGGACAGTGGAGTGGATCGACAAAACGAGCTTTGCCGCCATTGCGGACCAGGTAACTATTACGGGAGCGGGAACTGCTGGTGACCCCTTCAAGGTGGAGGATTTGTCCATAGTTACAGCCAAACTTGGTGCCGATGCGGTGACCAATGCTAAATTGGCCGATAATGCGGTTCAGACAGAAAACATATTAAGCGGAGGCAACGACAAGGTATTGGTCACGGATGCAATCGGGACAGTGGAGTGGATCGACAAGTCGAGCTTCGCCGCCATTGCGGACCAGGTAACTATTACAGGAGCGGGAACTGCTGGTGACCCTTTCAAAGTTGAGGACCTGTCCATTGTAACGGCAAAATTGGCCGATGGCGCAGTGACCACGGTAAAATTGGGTGATGATGCGGTGACCAATGCTAAATTGGCGGATAATGCAGTTCAGACAGAAAACATATTAAGTGGAGGTAACGATAAGGTATTGGTTACCGATGCAGTGGGNTTCAAAGTTGAGGACCTGTCCATTGTAACGGCAAAATTGGCCGATGGCGCAGTGACCACGGTAAAATTGGGTGATGATGCGGTGACCAATGCTAAATTGGCGGATAATGCAGTTCAGACAGAAAACATATTAAGTGGAGGTAACGATAAGGTATTGGTTACCGATGCAGTGGGTACAGTGGAGTGGATCGACAAGTCGAGCTTTGCTGCCATTGCCGACCAGGTAACGATTACGGGAGCCGGAACTGCTGGAGACCCCTTCAAGGTGGAGGACCTTTCCATAGTTACAGCAAAATTGGGAGCCGATGCGGTGACCAACGCCAAACTGGCGGACAATGCGGTTCAGACAGAAAACATATTAAGCGGAGGCAACGACAAGGTATTGGTTACCGATGCTGTTGGTACAGTAGTTTGGGTTGACAAGTCCAGCTTCGCTGTTTTGGCGGATCAGGTGACTATTACCGGACTAGGAACGGTAGCGGATCCCTTCAAGGTTGAGGACCTATCCATAGTAAATTCCAAACTTGGCCCTGATGCGGTGACCAATGCTAAATTGGCCGATGACGCGGTACAATTGGAAAACATAGCTGATGGTACGGTCTCTGGGCAGGTAATGCAATGGGATGGGACGGACTGGATTTTAGTAGATTTAGGCTCTGTGACGGTAACAGAAGTCGATGGTGTAATTGGAAATGAAATTTTAAATGCAACTGATGCTACTCTGTTACGTTCTGGAACAGGAACTAATGCCGATCCCTATACGCTGGACGTATCGGCAGATGGAATTACAAATGCTGAATTGGCCGATAATGCGGTTCAGACAGAAAACATATTAAGCGGAGGCAACGACAAGGTATTGGTTACCGATGCAATCGGGACAGTGGAGTGGATCGACAAGTCGAGCTTTGCCGCCATTGCGGACCAGTTAACTATTACGGGAGCCGGAACGGCTGGTGACCCCTTCAAGGTGGAGGACCTTTCCATTGTAACGGCAAAATTGGGAGCCGATGCGGTGACCAATGCTAAACTGGCGGACAACGCGGTTCAGACAGAAAACATATTAAGCGGAGGCAACGACAAGGTATTGGTTACGGATGCAGTTGGTACTGTGGAGTGGATCGACAAGTCGAGCTTTGCCGCCATTGCGGACCAGGTAACTATTACGGGAGCCGGAACTGCTGGTGACCCCTTCAAGGTGGAGGACCTATCCATAGTTACAGCAAAATTAGGTGCCGATGCGGTGACCAATGCTAAACTGGCCGATAATGCGGTACAGACAGAAAACATATTAAGCGGAGGCAACGACAAAGTTTTGGTTACGGATGCAATCGGGACAGTGGAGTGGATCGACAAGTCGAGCTTCGCCGCCATTGCGGACCAGGTAACTATTACGGGAGCGGGAACTGCTGGTGACCCCTTCAAGGTGGAGGACCTATCCATAGTGACTGCAAAATTAGGTGCCGATGCAGTGACCAATGCTAAATTGGCCGATAATGCGGTACAGACAGAAAACATATTAAGCGGAGGCAACGATAAGGTATTGGTTACGGATGCAGTTGGTACTGTGGAGTGGATCGACAAGTCGAGCTTTGCCGCCATTGCGGACCAGGTAACGATTACGGGAGCCGGAACTGCTGGAGACCCCTTCAAAGTGGAGGACCTATCCATAGTTACAGCCAAGCTTGGAGCCGATGCGGTGACCAACGCCAAACTGGCGGACAATGCAGTTCAGACAGAAAACATATTGAACGGAACTATACTTACCGAGGATATTTCCTCTGGAGGTAACGACAAGGTATTGGTTACGGATGCAATCGGGACAGTAGTTTGGGTTGACAAGTCGAGCTTTGCCTCCATTTCGGACCAGGTAACTATTACGGGAGCCGGAACCGCTGGAGACCCCTTCAAAGTAGAAGACCTATCCATAGTTACTGCAAAATTAGGTGCCGATGCGGTGACCAATGCTAAACTGGCCGATAATGCGGTCCAGACAGAAAACATATTAAGCGGAGGCAACGATAAGGTATTGGTAACGGATGCAATCGGGACAGTGGAGTGGATCGACAAGTCGAGCTTTGCCGCCATTGCGGACCAGGTAACTATTACGGGAGCCGGAACGGCTGGTGACCCCTTCAAAGTGGAGGACCTGTCTATTGTAACGGCAAAATTGGGTGCCGATGCGGTGACCAATGCCAAACTGGCCGACAACTCGGTACAGACAGAAAACATATTAAGCGGAGGCAACGATAAGGTATTGGTTACGGATGCAGTTGGTACAGTGGAGTGGATCGACAAGTCGAGCTTTGCCGCCATTGCGGACCAGGTAACTATTACGGGAGCCGGAACTGCTGGTGACCCCTTCAAGGTGGAGGACCTTTCCATTGTAACGGCAAAATTGGGAGCCGATGCAGTGACCAATGCTAAATTGGCCGATAATGCGGTTCAGACGGAAAACATATTAAGCGGAGGCAACGACAAGGTATTGGTTACGGATGCAATCGGGACTGTGGAGTGGATCGACAAGTCGAGCTTCGCTGCCATTGCGGACCAGGTAACTATTACGGGAGCGGGAACTGCTGGTGACCCTTTCAAAGTAGAAGACCTATCCATAGTTACAGCAAAATTAGGTGCCGATGCGGTGACCAATGCTAAACTGGCCGATAATGCGGTTCAGACGGAAAACATATTAAGCGGAGGCAACGATAAGGTATTGGTAACGGATGCAATCGGGACAGTGGAGTGGATCGACAAGTCGAGCTTTGCCGCCATTGCGGACCAGGTAACTATTACGGGAGCGGGAACTGCTGGTGACCCCTTTAAGGTTGAGGACCTATCCATAGTAAATTCCAAACTTGGCCCTGATGCGGTGACCAATGCTAAATTGGCCGATGACGCGGTACAATTGGAAAACATAGCTGATGGTACGGTCTCTGGGCAGGTAATGCAATGGGACGGTAGCGAATGGAGACTAGTGGATCTAGGGTCGGTGACTGTTACGGAAAATGATGGAGTAATAGGAAACGAGGTAACAAATGGAACAGATGGCACTTTGGTGCGTTCGGGAGCAGGAACAACTGTTAGCCCTTATACATTGGATGTGGCCACTGGTGGTATTACAGCCAATGAATTGGCCGATGATGCCGTGACTGCTGCCAAGATCAATTCCGACGTTGCGGGAAGTGGGCTTGTACAGAACGTAACCACTGGAGCTTTGGAAGTTGACGGAACAGCAATCACTGGTGATGGTAACATTACTTCCTCTGATCTAACAGTAGGTGGCGATGCAAATGCCCTATTGGGAGATGTTACTTTGGAAATAGCTGCCGGAGCCGTAGGAACAACTGAAATGGATGCCGATGCAGTGACCAATGCTAAATTGGCCGATAATGCGGTTCAGACAGAAAACATATTAAGCGGAGGCAACGACAAGGTATTGGTTACGGATGCAATCGGGACAGTGGAGTGGATCGACAAGTCGAGCTTTGCCGCCATTGCGGACCAGGTAACGATTACGGGAGCTGGAACTGCTGGAGACCCCTTCAAGGTGGAGGACCTATCCATAGTGACTGCAAAATTAGGTGCCGATGCGGTGACCAACGCCAAACTGGCCGACAATGCGGTTCAGACGGAAAATATATTGAACGGAACTATTCTTACCGAGGATATTTCCTCTGGAGGTAACGACAAGGTATTGGTTACGGATGCAATCGGGACAGTGGAATGGATCGACAAGTCGAGCTTCGCCGCCATTGCGGACCAGGTAACGATTACGGGAGCCGGAACTGCTGGTAACCCCTTCAAAGTGGAAGATCTTTCCATAGTTACAGCCAAGCTTGGAGCCGATGCGGTGACCAATGCTAAACTGGCGGACAACGCGGTTCAGACAGAAAACATATTAAGCGGAGGCAACGACAAGGTATTGGTTACGGATGCAATCGGGACAGTGGAGTGGATCGACAAGTCGAGCTTTGCCGCCATTGCGGACCAGGTAACGATTACGGGAGCCGGAACTGCTGGAGATCCCTTCAAGGTGGAGGACCTATCCATAGTGACTGCAAAATTAGGTGCCGATGCGGTGACCAACGCCAAACTGGCCGACAATGCGGTTCAGACGGAAAATATATTGAACGGAACTATTCTTACCGAGGATATTTCCTCTGGAGGTAACGACAAGGTATTGGTTACGGATGCAATCGGGACAGTGGAGTGGATCGACAAGTCGAGCTTTGCCGCCATTGCGGACCAGGTAACTATTACGGGAGCCGGAACTTCTGGAGACCCCTTCAAAGTGGAGGATCTTTCCATTGTGACTGCAAAATTGGGAGCCGATGCGGTGACGAATGCTAAACTGGCGGACAATGCGGTACAGACAGAAAACATATTAAGCGGAGGTAACGACAAGGTATTGGTTACCGATGCAATCGGGACAGTGGAGTGGATCGACAAGTCGAGCTTTGCCGCCATTGCGGACCAGGTAACGATAACGGGAGCCGGAACTGCCGGTGACCCCTTCAAAGTTGAGGACCTATCAATAGTGACTGCAAAATTGGGAGCCGATGCGGTGACCAATGCTAAATTGGCCGATAATGCGGTACAGACAGAAAACATATTAAGCGGAGGCAACGACAAGGTATTGGTTACGGATGCAATTGGTACTGTGGAGTGGATCGACAAGTCGAGCTTTGCCGCCATTGCGGACCAGGTAACTATTACGGGAGCCGGAACTGCTGGTGACCCCTTCAAAGTTGAGGACCTTTCCATTGTGACTGCAAAATTGGGAGCCGATGCGGTGACNATTACGGGAGCGGGAACTGCTGGTGACCCTTTCAAAGTAGAGGACTTATCCATAGTTACAGCCAAGCTTGGAGCCGATGCGGTGACCAATGCTAAACTGGCGGACAACGCGGTTCAGACGGAAAACATATTAAGCGGAGGCAACGACAAGGTATTGGTTACCGATGCAATCGGGACTGTGGAGTGGATCGACAAGTCGAGCTTTGCCGCCATTGCGGACCAGGTAACTATTACGGGAGCCGGAACTGCTGGTGACCCCTTCAAAGTTGAGGACCTTTCCATTGTGACTGCAAAATTGGGAGCCGATGCGGTGACGAATGCTAAACTGGCGGACAACGCGGTACAGACAGAAAACATATTAAGCGGAGGCAACGACAAGGTATTGGTTACGGATGCAGTTGGTACTGTGGAGTGGATCGACAAGTCGAGCTTCGCCGCCATTGCGGACCAGGTAACTATTACGGGAGCCGGAACTGCTGGTGACCCCTTCAAGGTGGAGGACCTATCCATAGTTACAGCAAAATTAGGTGCCGATGCGGTGACCAATGCTAAACTGGCCGATAATGCGGTTCAGACAGAAAACATA
>NZ_JALKBC010000043.1 GCF_023015865.1 Arenibacter sp. F26102
GTTGCCTTCTTCTCATTGTCTTTGTCCTGAAATGCAAGATAGGGTACCCCGGAACCATCTAGGGCCAAGGAAACCTCAACTACCGTTCCATTGGGAAAACTGGAAGGGCCAACTTGTGCCCAACAGTCTCCCGTACCTGTGACAGTTACCAGTTGGTCACAGAACTCCGATACATTGCCCGCCTCATCCTTGGCGGTCCAGGTAATGGTTGTATTGCCTATGGGAAAAAGCGTATCCAGTTCAGCGCCATCGCTACGGACCCCCTCAAAAGTAAAATCTGTAGAGACATTGTCTGTGGCTGTAGGCTCACCAATGGCTATGGTGGTTGAACAATTGGTGCCCGCACTTTGTGCAATATCTGCCAAGCAGCTAATATTAGGAGCCTCCTGATCTACCGAAGCAATTTTAAAGGACTTGGCATAAGCATAAGTGCTACTATACACCACAATAATATTGCCATTATTATCTATGGCTATATTCGTGGCACTGGCCGCACCATCGGAAAGACCAGCCGTGCCCACGACCTCCCAGACCGTGCCGTTGAAACGCCGTACCGTGGCCTTATTGGAATTACCACCATCCGCGTACACCACGTAGGGCGTACCATCACCGGTAAGGGCAATATCCGTATAGCTTGCACTAACATTTGAGAAGCCCTCACTGCCCACTACCTCCCAGCTCGCACTGTTGAAACGCTGTACCGTCGCCTTGAAGGAATTACCGCCATCTTGGTATACCACGTAAGGCGTACCATCACGAGAAAGGGCAAGTTTAGTATAGTCCGCACCACCGGCGGAGAAACCCGCAATGCCCACCAACTCCCAGGCTGTTCCATTGAAACGTTGTACCGTAGCCTTAAAGGAATTACTTACATCAGTATACACCACATATGGCGTGCCATCGCCAGAAAGGACAATTTTGATACTTAGCGCACGACCAGCTGAGAAGCCCGCACTGCCCACCACTTCCCAGGACGTACCGTTGAATCGCTGTACCGTCGCCTTATTGGAATTGCCCTCATCCGTGTACACCACATAGGGCGTGCCATCGTCCGCAAGTGCAATGTCTGTATAGTTTGCATTACTTGCGGAGAAACCAGCTGTGCCCACCACCTCCCAGGCCGTGCCGTTGAAGTGCTGTACCGTCGCCTTATTGGAATTACCACCATCCGCGTACACCACGTAGGGCGTACCATCGCCGGTAAGGGCAATATCGGGATCGACTGTATGAACGGTAAAGAGGCCCCCAGTGCCCACCGTCTCCCAGGCCATGCCATTGAAACGTCGTACAATGGCCTTAAAGGAATTGCGATCTTGGTAAACCACGTAGGGCGTGCCATCGTCCGCAAGGGCAATTTCTGTATTGAATGCGGTACCAGCGGAAAAGCCCGCACTACCCACCAACTCCCAGGCCGTACCATTGAAACGTTGAACCGCAGCCCTATTTAATATGTCTCCGACGTATACAGCATAGGGCGTGCCATCACCTGCAAGGGCAAGTGCGGGATAAAACCCAAATGAGAAACCTGAATTGCCCACTAACTCCCAGGCCGTGCCAGTGAAACGCTGTACCTTCAAATTATCATAGTCGCGGTACAACACATAAGGTGTGCCATCGCCTGTAAGGACTATATCCGTTTCGAGTGCAAGACCAGAGAAGCCCGCAGGACCGACGACCTCCCAGGTCGTACCATTGAAACGCTGTACAGTCGCTTCGGTATTCACTTCATCGTGGTACACTATATAAGGCATCCCAATGCCCGAAAGGGCAATTCCGGTACTGAGAGCACTACCAGCAGAGAAGCCCGCACTGCCCACCACTTCCCAGGTTGTGCCATTGAAACGCTGTACCGTCGCCTTATTGGCATTGTTGCCATCCTGATAAACCACATAGGGCGTGCCTTCACTGGAAATAGCGATACCGATATAGTTTGCAGTACCACTGGAAAAACCAGCCGTGCCCACCACTTCCCAAGATGTGCCATTGAAACGCTGGACCGTCGCCTTAGTGGCATTTCCGCCATCCTGGTAAACCACATAGGGCGTGCCTTCGATGGAAATAGCGATATCGATATTGTTGGCAGTACCGCTGGAGAAACCGGCTTTACCCACCACTTCCCAGGACGTGCCATTAAAGCTTTGTACCGTAGCTCCGCCGAAATTAATGTCTTGGTACACCACATAGGGCGTACCTTCGCCTGTAAGGGCGATATTTGTATTGTTTGCACTACCGCTTGAGAAACCGGCTATTCCCACCACTTCCCAAGTACCTTCTTTAAAACGCTGTACCGTCGCCTTATAGGCGTTTCCGCCATCCTGGTATACCACATAGGGCGTGCCATCCGGAGCAATCGCTATATTTGGGTAGGCTGTGAAGGAAGAAGATGGCAAATTATCCTCTGGACCCAAGGGCTTCCATTGCTGGGCTGAAACCCAGTTTAAACATAAAAATAAAAACAGGGCAAAAAGAGTAGTAATTTTGGTTTTCATAATTGAGAGATTATATTTTATGAACTAGTTTATTTCCTATTTTGGAATTTTTCCTTCCGAGGTCCCTATGAGAATTCTAGGGTTGTTTTCAGAAATTCTGGTACCGGGGGAAAGCATTTCCAATCGCTGGACGAACTTAGAAACGAGATCCCAGTTTGGTGCATAAATTTAGATTGATTGATTTATTCACTAGTTTTATAGAACCAGTACCGATTTTAGTATAATCATTACCCAATGCCACCTCCGAATCTAGTATTTCAGTTTTTAGAATTCTTTCAAAGCCACTTACACTAATATTTGAAATATGTAAATGCTTTACATCGAATTTATTCTTTAAATCCAAGATGTGAAATACCTAATCTTAGGTATTTTAACACATCTTTAATACTGTACATATTTACCTATTATGTTGGAAAAAGGATTTGCCAAGTATGGAGTTTTGTGCTATATAAAATTGTACATATGTTTAGAAAGATGCACGCAGTCGGATTATATAGAATTCTATTGCTGCAGGCAAAGGCGTTAAGCAGAAATATGAATTTTTAACCAACAGCTAATTTCGGTGGACTACAGCGGTAATTGCTTTTCAATTTCTTATTTTAACAAATTATTGCTACTTCAGTTTTTTTTATAAACCGTTACACCCTGGAGGTTTTAACCATGGATAAATATTTTTGAGCCTTCACCCCTTACATCATCAAATTTTAGATAATTGTTAGCTCAATCAAAATATAAAAATGAGCCGATTAGANAAGTAAAGTTATATATTGTTGAGGAAATTAAAGGAGGGGTTTAAGTGGTCCCAGAGACAAATACACTGTTTTAACCCAATGCTAATTTCCGTGTACTTTCCGCGACTTTTCGTGCCTCAATTTATTCCTAAACCAAAAAATAAGGGAATCTAATATTCCTACCTGGTAAGCAAAAAGGGAACAACAGTTTTACATTGTTCCTTTTGTAATTTAACTAACTCTAGTTACTGAATTGCTAGCCAAAACCGAATAATAAAATTAGCTATTGTTTCATTTCTGAACGAACCGATTTTAACCAAGAATTGTGCAACTGTAAGAGTTCGTTCAATTTCTTCGGATTTGATTTCGCCAAATTGTTTTTTTCGCCGATGTCAGTATCCAAATTGACCAGGAATAATTTCTCCAAATCCTTCTTTTCTCCCAGGCCAGAGGGTTCTTCTACGTTGCCAATAAGCTTCCATGAGCCTTTGCGGACTGCCCATTGTGCATTTTTATCATCATAATCGCGAAACTGCCAGTAAACCACCTCATGAGGAGATTCCTTAGTGTCATGCAAAATAACGGGCATAAGGCTTTTTCCGTCCGGATTGCTGGTTATTTCTGAATTGGTCAATTCGCCAATAGTACTAAACCAATCCATCTCCATACTAACTTGATCTCGAACCTGGTTGGCAGGGATTACCCCAGGATAACGAATAATGGCCGGTACACGAATCCCGCCTTCGAATAAACTGAATTTACTACCTCTGTACGGTCCAGCATTTCCACCTCCCCAAAAAGCACGTTCTTCCAAAGAATGTCCATGGTCCGATTGGAAAATGACTATGGTGTCGTCCGCTAGGCCCGTCTCGTCCAAATAGTCAAGAACGTTTCCTATTTTTTCATCCGTATTGGATACAAAAGCTGCATATTCCCTTCTAGGTGTCGGAAGGTCCTTGTAATAGTCCATCCATTTGGTAGTCCCTTGATATGGATAATGTGGGGAATTGAACGCCCAATAAATAAAAAATGGCTCGTTCCTTCTGTGATTGATTACCTGCTTTACCTCCTCGGCCATTAAATCCGTAAAGTGTTCGCCATCATAATAAACCTCCTCTGAATTTCTGTACAGATCGTGTTTATTTGGGCCATCCCAATAAAAGGTATGCGAATAATTATCTATACAACCGCGCTGATGTCCAAAAAAATAATCGAATCCCTGCCCGTTGGGCAAATTCTGCTCTCGATGACCTAGATGCCATTTACCGATTAAGGCGGTATAATAACCATTCGGCTTAAGCATTTCCGCCATGGTAACCTGATCGGTCGGAAGTCCATGTTCCCCACTCTTTTCGGCGCGTTCGGGTATTGGGACATTACCCGCCATACCTGCACGTAAATTGGTCTTTCCGGTCATAAGTGCTGCACGGGATGGGGAACAAACGGGAGCTCCTGCATAGAACTGCGTAAACCTTACCCCCTCTCTTGCAAGCCTATCCATATTAGGGGTATACAGGTCCGTTGCCCCGTAAGAATTAAGATCTATGGAACCTTGGTCATCTGTCATAATTACAATGACGTTAGGTTTATTTTTAACCAATGCTTGAGAAAAAACTCCTTGGTGAAAAAATAAAAAAAGTAATCCTAAATTAATGCCTATTGATTTTTTAAATATTCTCATTTGGTTTAATTAATTATTTAAAATATAGTCTTTGGATAAAGATTGCAAAAATTAATTGAATATTCACAAAGAAAGTCCGATCAGGTGTCTTACTTCTTTACTGTAGACCAATTCCATTATTGTTGAATTCTATAAAATAAGGAACAACAGTTTCCCATTGTTCCTTTACCAACTCAACTAACTAACTCCTATTACTTTTTTCTTTTCCTTAACAGCAATGCCTTCGCCTGGATTTCGCCTAAAGTAATATAGCGCGATAGTTTTGGAATATGCCACAAAGGTCAGACCTCGAAGGCCCTCATGACCAGGTAAATTACCTCTATATGATCTATGTTTATGTAGAAATACTAATTTCTAAAGCCCTTTTGACCCAAAGCTAATTTAGGTAGGTTTATAGCATACATTGCTATAACTTCTATATTATTCTATGGTTGCGGCTCACGTCCCGTAAATGCCCCTCAGTTTTTTATTCAGGAATACCTCACCAATCCGCTCGGAATCCACCCTCAAGGTTTTTTCGGTAAGTATTCTATGGACTTTCCAAATAAAATTTCATTATTTTTTTAATTGGTCGATTATTTCCCCCTCAATACACCCCATCCTTTTTCTGGGGGGCGATATTGAGGGGGAAATAATTTTTAAGAGGCGTATTTCCAAAG
>NZ_JALKBC010000044.1 GCF_023015865.1 Arenibacter sp. F26102
TGTTGAACTAAACCTAAAGGTAGCTTCAAGCAAGTGTTACCCTGCCGTTCACTACCTTTAGGATAGGTTTAATCATAAAATTTAAAGTTATGAAAAAAAAGTAGCACCCTCATTGATAGGGCCTGTAATTCCGTATCCGGGTTCAACGAACTCTACCATAAATTAAAACGTTCCGTAGAACTGGCCGGCAAAAGCCAAAGTACCCTTACCAACTACGCCAGATGTCTGGCGCACATTGCTATTCACTTCAAATGCAGTCCGTTGGACCTTGACGAGGAACAGATCCTTGATTACCTTCATATCCTAAAATCGCAGCACAAGACCCCATCGGAGAGTTTCTTCAAGCATACCGTCTATGGTCTGAGATATGCATACCGTATCTCGGGAATGAAGGGGATGCGTGTGGTGCTGCCTTCGATCGAACGGCCCAAGAAGCTACCGGTAGTATTGGGCCATAACGAGGTAAAGCAGTTGCTCAGGGCCCCTAAACTGTTGAAGCACCGTTTGGTCCTGGCCATGCTCTATGGCTGCGGCCTTCGCAACTTTGAACTCTGCAACCTACAGCTGAAGGATCTGGATCTTGAGAGGATGATGCTGCACATCCGCCAGGGGAAGGGGAGGAAGGACCGCTATGTCCCATTGTGCGCGATGCAGGTCCGGGGCCTAAGGAAATACATCTCGGCGGAAAGCCCTGTCACTTGGTGCTTTAACGGCAATGACAGCAAGGGCGGTCCGGTCGCGCTCTCCGCCAGGGGAGTGCAATGGATCGTTAAGGAAGCACGGAAACACAGCGGTATCCAAAAAGAGGTCACCACCCATAGCCTGCGGCACAGCTATGCGACCCATCTATTGGAAATGGGGCTGGACATCATCAGTGTCAAGGACCTGTTGGGGCATGTGGATATCCAGACTACGCTCACCTACCTGCATGTGGCACGATTGGGCAGGCAAAGGCCGTTCAGCCCGTTGGAGCGGCTTTACAATAAATAGCCATGGAACGCGCCGCTTATGAAGTGGCACAGGTATTGGAGCGCAACAGGGAACACCTGGCCGGCCTTTGTGCCAATAGCTGGCAGCTAAGGACCCTGCATGCCCTGCGCAAATGCCGTACCGCAGCGTTGGGCGGGCATATAGACCGTTGCGACAACCCGGACTGCCATAGGCTGCACCTTAGCTACAACAGTTGCCGGAACCGCCATTGTCCCAAGTGCCAGGGACACAAACGGGAACAATGGATCAGGGCAAGGGAGGCCGAACTGCTGAACGTCCCTTACTTCCATGTAGTCTTTACCCTCCCGGCAGAACTTAACCGTCTGTGTCTTTACCGACCGGAGCAGGTGTATCGTTTATTGTTCAAAACGGCATGGCAGGTAATCCAGGGTTTTTCATCCAACCACAAGTTTTTGGGGGCCGACCCGGGAATGGTCGCCATCCTGCATACCTGGGGCCAAAATTTATCCCTTCACCCGCACCTGCACTGCATTGTACCGGGAGGTGGGATTTCAAGATCGGGCAAATGGAAACCCGCTGGGAACAAAGGAAAATATCTGTTTCCCGTAAAGGCAATGAGCAATGTATTTAGAGCCCGGTTCGTGGCAGGGCTGCGAAAAAGTCTGAAAAAAGAACTGCCCTGCGGATTTTGTGAAAGCCTGTTCAAAAATGAGTGGGTGGTCTATTGCAAGCGTCCGTTTTTAGGGCCGGCACAAGTGGTAGAATATCTTGGCCGATATACCCACAAGATTGCCATCGGTAACCATCGGATAAAGAATTTGGACGGTCGGGGCGTTACTTTTTCTGTAAAGGATTACCGTCACGGGGGAAGGAAATCCTTACTGCGATTAACGGATGCCGAGTTCGTCCGCAGGTTCGCCCTGCACATCCTGCCCAAAGGGTTCGTGCGTATACGCCATTATGGGATCCTGAGCAGTTCCAGAAAGAAGGCACTGGTTCCTTTACTGCAACAGGTCCTGGGCAGTCCAGTGCCCAATGGACGGCCTCCCTTAAAACATCGCCGCTGTCCTTACTGCCAGATCGGGATTATGGTGACAGTAACAGTATTCGACAGCCGTGGCCCGCCCAAAGCATGGTCGGACCGTTTGAAAAAAAGTACCCCAAGGACAACGCTACAAGAAGCGTAAGGGGAGGCCCATGGCCAAAATTAAAATAACGGGAGGGAAAGGCCGCTCCGGAGAGTAAAATGGGCCAAGGAAATCAAAAAAGGCACCAGGACAGACGGGGAAAAGGGGCGACCACCAAATTAAGGGCCCGCTCTGGCAACAAGTTCCATCTGAAAAACTCCATTAAACCATAGCAATCCCCATAGTAAGGGACAACCGGACCCGGTTCAGTCAACACTGCGTTCATGTTTGGCCGTACCGACCACACGAACGCTTAGTTATTGT
>NZ_JALKBC010000045.1 GCF_023015865.1 Arenibacter sp. F26102
CCCTGTAGTTCCTGATAGACATAGTGGAACTCGTCGGCACTGCCGAAGATGTCCGCACCTGAGGCATTGACCTCGAAACGACCGTTGTCGAAACAGGCCTCGCCATTGGCGGCAA
Organism: Arenibacter sp. F26102; assembly: GCF_023015865.1. Classification (GTDB taxonomy): domain Bacteria; phylum Bacteroidota; class Bacteroidia; order Flavobacteriales; family Flavobacteriaceae; genus Arenibacter. The sequence continues at coordinate 116 of NZ_JALKBC010000045.1, forward strand.
CGTTTCCTATATCGGAATTGGTCCATGGGGAAGGTACCGGAGTACAGTCCACAACGACTTCCTCATCTACCGTGATGGTAACCGTAGCGGTGTCCTGTAGGCCTTCCGGATCCGTCACCGTAAGTGTAGCGGTGAAGCTGCCTACGGTAGTATAGGTGTAAACCGGGTTGGTAGCAGACGAGGTATCGCCGTTTCCGAAATCCCAAGCATAGACAAGTCCATTTGGATTTTCTGGGTCGCTGGATCCGCTTCCTGTGAAGTTCACCTGTAGCGGTGCGGTTCCGTTAAGCGGGGTTGCCGTGGCCACTGCGGTAGGGGCTTCGTTTTCCTCTACATTGCCAATGACCTGAACGTTCTCGTATACTGCACTGGCAAGTACACCATCGTTATGCGATGTTGTCGCCAGACCTACGAAAATGTTTTGTCCCATAGGTATATTGGTGCTTCCGACCTGAACCCAACTTCCATTGGTCTCGGACACATAGGCCGTGAAGGCATTGCCCGAGCGTACCAGCCTTACATAATGCGGGAATCCTCCCGGAGCCGGTGCAGGGGCGGTATAGTTGCCGCTGCTCATATTAGCACCTTTGGAAGGTCTATGTTGGAAACTGTATCCAGGACCTCCAACACTGTTGGGGTTCGGTGCCATGATCATCATCGCCATTGCGGAGTTCGCATCAAGGTCGCTCCTCATCATCACCCCGGCCTTGGCCCAATCGTTGGTCTGTTCCAGGCTAATTAACTGGGCTATGATCTCCCCATCGCCCTCTAGTTCCTGATATACATAGTGGAACTCGTCGGCACTGTTATAAATATCCGCACCTGATGCTTTGACCTCGAAACGACCGTTGTCGAAACAGGCCTCGCCATTGGCGGCAACGTTTCCAATATCGGAATTCGTCCAAGGGGAAGGTACCGGAGTACAGTCCACAACGACCTCCTCATCTACCGTGATGGTAACCGTAGCGGTGTCCTGAAGTCCTTCCGGATCAGTCACGGTAAGGGTAGCGGTAAAGCTGCCTACAGTAGTATAGGTGTAAACCGGGTTGGTAGCGGACGAGGAATCGCCGTTTCCGAAATCCCATGCGTACGCAAGTGCGTCCGGAGTCTCCTGGTCGCTAGATCCGCTTCCTGTGAAGCTTACCTGTAGCGGTGCGGTTCCGTTCAGCGGGGTTGCCGTGGCCACTGCGGTAGGTGCTTCGTTTTCCTCTACGTTGCCAATGACCTGAACGTTCTCGTATACTGCACTGGCAAGTACGCCATCGTTATGCGATGTTGTCGCCAGACCTACAAAGATACTTTGTCCCATAGGTATGGAAGTACTTCCTACCTGAACCCAACTTCCATTGGTCTCGGACACATAGGCCGTTAAGGTATTGCCAGAGCGTACCAACCTGAGGTAATGCGGGAATCCTCCCGGAGCCGGTGCAGGGGCGGTATAGTTGCCGGTTCCAAGAGTGCCACCTTT
>NZ_JALKBC010000046.1 GCF_023015865.1 Arenibacter sp. F26102
TAGGAAATTCTAGAAGTTGGGAAACCTGCCGACTATTGACTGGCATCAGCCGACCTATAGGAAAACGGGGGATTAGCTCAGCTGGCTAGAGCGCCTGCCTTGCACGCAGGAGGTCATCGGTTCGACTCCGATATTCTCCACATTGGCAATACATTGCCGTTATCTTGGCCAAAGGCCGCAAAAGGGACAACGGGGATGGCCAAAAAGTTCATTGACATATTGGGACAGGGTGCGCAACAGATTCAGGTCTTTGCGTACGCTGAAAAAGAAACACGAAAGTAAAGTAAAGTACAAGTATAAAAGAGAGGGCCCTTTGGACGCTGCCGCGGAAGGGGGGGCCGGTAATAGAATAAAAGGTCTGGCGACAAGCTAGATAAGGGCGTATGGGGAATGCCTAGGCTCTCAGAGGCGATGAAGGACGCGATAAGCTGCGAAAAGCTGCGGGGATCGGCACACACGATATGATCCGCAGGTATCCGAATGGGGCAACCCGGCATGTTGAAGACATGTCATGGCGAAAGCCAAGCAAACCCGGTGAACTGAAACATCTAAGTAGCCGGAGGAGGAGAAAACAAAAGTGATTCCGTGAGTAGTGGCGAGCGAAAGCGGATTAGTCCAAACCGATGTTGTTTCGGCAATATCGGGGTTGTAGGACCGCGACATTCGATGTGCGATGAATCAGAACCCTTTGGAAAGAGGGACCGTAGAGGGTGATAGTCCCGTAAGAGCAAAGAACATTATCGATAGCGGTATCCTGAGTAGCGCGGGGCACGTGAAACCCTGTGTGAATCCGGCGGGACCATCCGCCAAGACTAAATACTCCTGAGAGACCGATAGTGAACCAGTACCGTGAGGGAAAGGTGAAAAGAACCCTGAACAAGGGAGTGAAAAAGATCCTGAAACCATACGCCTACAAGCGGTCGGAGCCCCTTTGGGGGTGACGGCGTGCCTTTTGCATAATGAGCCTACGAGTTACTTTTACTGGCAAGGTTAAGCACTTCAGGTGCGGATCCGTAGCGAAAGCGAGTCTGAACAGGGCGCCATAGTCAGTAGTAGTAGACGCGAAACCGTGTGATCTACCCATGGGCAGGTTGAAGCTGTGGTAACACACAGTGGAGGACCGAACCCGTTGACGTTGAAAAGTCTTGGGATGACCTGTGGGTAGGGGTGAAAGGCCAATCAAACTCGGAAATAGCTCGTACTCCCCGAAATGCATTTAGGTGCAGCGTGTAGATAGTTTTATAGAGGTAGAGCTACTGATTGGATGCGGGGGCTTCACCGCCTACCAATTCCTGACAAACTCCGAATGCTATAAAATGTTTCTGCGCAGTGAGGGCATGGGTGCTAAGGTCCATGTCCGAGAGGGAAAGAACCCAGATCACCAGCTAAGGTCCCCAAGTATATACTAAGTTGATATAACGCGGTGGAACTGCATTGACAGCCAGGATGTTGGCTTGGAAGCAGCCATTCATTTAAAGAGTGCGTAACAGCTCACTGGTCGAGCGGTTCCGCATGGATAATAATCGGGCATAAGTATATCACCGAAGCTGTGACTTCTGTACTCGGTACAGAGGGGTAGGGGAGCATTGTAGTGCCGCTGAAGGTGTCCTGTAAGGGGCGCTGGAGGAGCTACAAACGAAAATGTAGGCATAAGTAACGATAATGCGGGCGAGAAACCCGCACGCCGAAAGACCAAGGTTTCCCCAGCTATGCTAATCAGCTGGGGGTCAGTCGGGACCTAACACGAACCCGAAGGGGGTAGTGGATGGACAACAGATTAATATTTCTGTACCTGCTCACAATAAAAGTGACGGGGATGTGGCGTTGGTGCGTACTGACGGAATAGTACGTTGAAGGGAGCGGTGACGCCCCGATAGTACACTNAGGCTCCGGCCAAGGTGATAATCCAGCTTAACATCCTCCGAGAAAACCAAGTGAAGCAGCCCGTACCGCAAACCGACACAGGTGGTTGGGATGAGTATTCTAAGGCGCTCGAGAGATTCATGGCTAAGGAACTAGGCAAAATAGACCCGTAACTTCGGGAGAAGGGTCGCCCCCCTTGTGGGGGGCCGCAGTGAAGAGGTCCAGGCGACTGTTTATCAAAAACACAGGGCTCTGCAAAATCGAGAGATGAAGTATAGGGCCTGACACCTGCCCGGTGCTGGAAGGTTAAGAGGAGATGTCATTCGCAAGGAGAAGCATTGAATTGAAGCCCCAGTAAACGGCGGCCGTAACTATAACGGTCCTAAGGTAGCGAAATTCCTTGTCGGGTAAGTTCCGACCTGCACGAATGGTGCAACGATCTGGACACTGTCTCGGCCATGAGCTCGGTGAAATTGTAGTATCGGTGAAGATGCCGGTTACCCGCAGTGGGACGAAAAGACCCCGTGCACCTTTACTATAGCTTCGTATTGACCTTGGGCAACCAATGTGTAGGATAGCTGGGAGACTTTGAAGCTGCATCGCCAGGTGTGGTGGAGTCATTGTTGAAATACCAGCCTTTGTTTGTCCGGGGCCTAACTCCCTTATGGGAGGACAGTGCGTGGTGGGTAGTTTGACTGGGGTGGTCGCCTCCAAAAGAGTAACGGAGGCTTCTAAAGGTGCCCTCAATACGGTTGGCAATCGTGTGCAGAGTGCAATGGCACAAGGGCGCTTGACTGAGAGACATACAGGTCGATCAGGTACGAAAGTAGAGCATAGTGATCCGGTGGTTCCGCATGGAAGGGCCATCGCTCAAAGGATAAAAGGTACGCCGGGGATAACAGGCTGATCTCCCCCAAGAGCTCATATCGACGGGGGGGTTTGGCACCTCGATGTCGGCTCGTCACATCCTGGGGCTGGAGAAGGTCCCAAGGGTTGGGCTGTTCGCCCATTAAAGTGGCACGCGAGCTGGGTTCAGAACGTCGTGAGACAGTTCGGTCTCTATCTACTGCGGGCGTTAGAAATTTGAGTGGACCTGACCCTAGTACGAGAGGACCGGGTTGGACCGACCGCTGGTGCACCAGTTGTCCCGCCAGGGGCATTGCTGGGTAGCTATGTCGGGATGGGATAAGCGCTGAAAGCATATAAGCGCGAAACCCGCCACAAGATGAGATTTCTTTAAAGGGCCGTGGGAGATGACCACGTCGATAGGCCATAGGTGGAAGGGCAGCAATGTCCGTAGCCGAGTGGTACTAATTGCCCGTTGGCTTGCGCAAACGCCGTCCC
>NZ_JALKBC010000047.1 GCF_023015865.1 Arenibacter sp. F26102
GGTAAGTATTCTATGGACTTTCCAAATAAAATTTCATTATTTTTTTAATTGGTCGATTATTTCCCCCTCAATACACCCCATCCTTTTTCTGGGGGGCGATATTGAGGGGGAAATAATTTTTAAGAGGCGTATTTCCAAAGGTCAACGTATGGTGTGTCCCGATTGATGACGGCAAATACACGTGATATGAGTTTGTTCCGTATGATGTTTACCGTTCCCATCTTGCTTTTGCCCTCGGCGACCCTACGATAATAATAATCCCGTATCTCCATATTGTAGAGGATCGATGATTTGGCACACATATCGAGCAGGCTTTTCATTTTCTTATTGGCCAGATGGCTTACACGTGTCTTTCCCCTAAGACTTGTTCCCGATCGATTGGGAAAGGGAGCCACTCCACAATATGCGGCAAACTGGCGGGCATTCCTGAATTTGGTAAAGGCCCCCGTATATACCAACAGGAATAGGGCAGCTTGATCGCCAATACATTTTATGGTCTTCAGTAGAACAAATATATGATCGAGTTCAGGCTTACTTTTTATGATCCGTTGCATTTCATTTTCGATCTCCTTGATCTGTTTTGAGAGCTCCTTGATCATCCTGTCCTGGACTTTGAAAAGAAGTTCGTTGTCCTTTCGTTTGAGGATGTCCTTTTGTTCCCTTGAACTTGCCTTGTAGCCGGCCCTTTGCCTTACAAGGCGATCTCTAAGGGAAAGCAGTTTTTTGACGGTCTTGATTTCTTTCGATTGTGCAAGGGAAGGTCGTATCTCATCCCGCAGCCTGTAGGCATACAGAGCAATCTTGGAGGCATCGATCTGATCGTCCTTTCCCCTTGCGATCCCCAAGGATCTTTTTATTTCCAATCCCGAGATCATAGCATGGGTAATGTCTTTTTTGGAAAGATACTCCGATAGCCGTTCCGAATAGAGGCCCGTGTGTTCGAAGGCTATAAAAATATGTTCCTTTGGGTGGGAGCTGGATCTGTAGCCCCATTTGAGCAGTTGGGCAAAACCTTTGTCCGAGTTTTCGAAGGTTGCCAGTTCCTGGTTGCTGTGAATGCAGACATCAAGGGTCGCTTTACTGACATCGATGCCGATGGTTTCCATGATTTTCATAACTTTATCCTGTTTAAATGGTTACGTTGACTAAAACCTTTAGCAGGTAAATTCCTAAAATTCTATATGGTCCTTGTAACCGGGTTAGAAAAGAATGGGGACTAATACTTACCCTAGGCCGTTAACCTAGATTTGGGATGAGTTCACCCCATTCTTTTTGAATAAGCTAAAGTTATGGACATTTCTGGAAGTTATAAGTCTCCCCCAAACCCCCTCTTTTCAACATCATCATTATCCTTTTTGGCTTATATATCTAATTAAGCTAATCTAAAGGATTTGGG
>NZ_JALKBC010000048.1 GCF_023015865.1 Arenibacter sp. F26102
GCCTGTCTGTATCCTATGGTTAAAACAAATTTATCTTCATAATTTTTTTCTATGGTTCAGGATATATAACCCATTGTATTGACATATGGTGTTCCTCTGCCCACAACGGCGAATGCCCGGGCCAATAATTTGTTCCTTATTATATTCAGGGTACTCATTTTATTTTTTCCCGCATCTATTCTTCGGGTATAATAGGCCTTCATCTCCGGATTACATTGAATGGCGGAACCGGCGCAAAGATTCAGCAATGTCTTACCTTCCTTATTGGCCAGTTGGCTTACCTTGGTCCTTCCCCTGATACTGGTCCCCGATCTGTTCGGAAAGGGGGCTATGCCACAATAGGAAGCAAATTTCCTCCATGTTGTAAAAGCTGTGAAGCCAACGGTATGAACGATCAAAAACCTGGCCGATACCGCTCCGATACCCTTGATGCTTATCAATAGTCGATATAGGTGCTGTAGCTCTGGATCTTGCTCTATGATCCTTTCGAGTTCTTTTTCTATTTTGGCTATTTGAACATCCAGTACCCTGATAACATCTTCCTGTACCTGTAGCAATATGGGCCCCAGCTCCTTGTTCAGCACTCTTTTTTGTTCCCCTAAAGTGGCGATATGCCCTGCGCGCTGTGAAACCAGTTTTCTGCGCATGGACATCAACCGTTTCAGGCTTGTCAAAGATTCTTTGGGCATTTGATATGGCCTTACCTCTTCCCGGATGCGATATCCGTACAGGGCGATACGTTTTGCATCCGCTTTATCATCCTTCCCCCTGGCAATGCCCATGGACCGCTTGATCTCCAGTCCGGGGACCAAATGGAAGTAATAGCCTTGTTCGCTCAGATAACGGGCAAGTTGATGGGTGTAAAGGCCCGTGTGCTCAAAAACGAACAAAAGCTCATTTTTAGCTAGGCCACTTGTCCTATGTGACCAGTCAGCCATATGGGCGATAGCTTCAACCGTATTATCAAAAACTTCTTGCGCCCCACTTTTGTGAAGGCAACAATCCAATGTCAATTTACTGGCATCGATACCGATTACTTCTTTTATTTTCATATTTTTATAATGTTAAAAATGGTCGCTTAAACTAAGACCTTTAAAAGATCAGGCTGAAATCCTATATGGTTCTTGGCGACCGGTTAGAAGAACGGGGACTGATACAGACAATAGGCCACAAACCTAGCCGGCAGGAAAGTTCACCCCGTTCTTTTTTGTCTCACATTAAATTTATGAACATTTTCGCAAGTTATAAGTCTCCCCCGGACCCCCTCTTTTCAACATCATTACAATAGATTATATTTATAATACAAATCTAAAGGCCGATAGG
>NZ_JALKBC010000049.1 GCF_023015865.1 Arenibacter sp. F26102
GCCAGTTTAGCATTGGTCACCGCATCGGCTCCAAGCTTGGCTGTAACTATGGATAAGTCCTCTACTTTGAAAGGGTCACCAGCAGTTCCCGCTCCTGTAATAGTTACCTGGTCCGCAATGGCGGCGAAGCTCGACTTGTCGATCCACTCCACTGTCCCGATTGCATCGGTAACCAATACCTTGTCGTTACCTCCGCTATATATGTTTTCTGTCTGTACCGCATTGTCCGCCAGTTTAGCATTCGTCACCGCATCGGCTCCCAATTTTGCAGTCACAATGGAAAGGTCCTCCACCTTGAAGGGGTCTCCAGCGGTTCCGGCTCCCGTAATAGTTACCTGGTCCGCAATGGCGGCAAAGCTCGACTTGTCGATCCACTCCACTGTCCCAACTGCATCCGTAACCAAAACCTTGTCGTTGCCTCCGCTTAATATATTTTCTGTCTGCACTGCATCGTCGGCCAATTTTGCATTGGTCACCGCATCGGCTCCCAATTTTGCCGTTACAATGGATAGGTCCTCCACCTTGAAGGGGTCTCCAGCGGTTCCGGCTCCCGTAATCGTTACCTGGTCCGCAATGGCGGCGAAGCTCGACTTGTCGATCCACTCCACAGTACCAACTGCATCCGTAACCAATACCTTGTCGTTGCCTCCAGAGGAAATATCCTCGGTAAGAATAGTTCCGTTCAATATATTTTCCGTCTGGACCGCATTGTCGGCCAGTTTGGCGTTGGTCACCGCATCGGCTCCCAATTTTGCAGTCACGATGGATAGGTCCTCCACCTTGAAGGGGTCTCCAGCAGTTCCGGCTCCCGTAATCGTTACCTGGTCCGCAATGGCGGCAAAGCTCGACTTGTCGATCCACTCCACTGTCCCGATTGCATCCGTAACCAATACCTTGTCGTTACCTCCGCTTAATATGTTTTCTGTCTGAACCGCATTGTCGGCCAATTTAGCATTGGTCACCGCATCGGCACCAAGCTTGGCTGTAACTATGGACAGGTCCTCCACCTTGAAGGGGTCACCAGCAGTTCCCGCTCCCGTAATAGTTACCTGGTCCGCAATGGCGGCAAAGCTCGACTTGTCGATCCACTCCACTGTCCCAACTGCATCCGTAACCAAAACCTTGTCGTTGCCTCCGCTTAATATGTTTTCCGTCTGAACCGCGTTGTCCGCCAGTTTAGCATTGGTCACCGCATCGGCTCCAAGCTTGGCTGTAACTATGGATAAGTCCTCTACTTTGAAAGGGTCACCAGCAGTTCCCGCTCCNCCTTGTCGTTGCCTCCGCTTAATATGTTTTCTGTCTGAACCGCATTATCGGCCAGTTTAGCATTGGTCACCGCATCGGCACCTAATTTTGCTGTAACTATGGATAGGTCCTCCACCTTGAAGGGGTCACCAGCAGTTCCGGCTCCCGTAATAGTTACCTGGTCCGCAATGGCGGCGAAGCTCGACTTGTCGATCCACTCCACTGTCCCGATTGCATCGGTAACCAATACCTTGTCGTTGCCTCCGCCTAATATGTTTTCCGTCTGAACCGCGTTGTCCGCCAGTTTAGCATTGGTCACCGCATCGGCTCCAAGCTTGGCTGTAACTATGGATAAGTCCTCTACTTTGAAAGGGTCACCAGCAGTTCCCGCTCCTGTAATAGTTACCTGGTCCGCAATGGCGGCGAAGCTCGACTTGTCGATCCACTCCACTGTCCCGATTGCATCGGTAACCAATACCTTGTCGTTGCCTCCGCTTAATATGTTTTCCGTCTGAACCGCGTTGTCCGCCAGTTTAGCATTGGTCACCGCATCGGCTCCAAGCTTGGCTGTAACTATGGATAAGTCCTCTACTTTGAAAGGGTCACCAGCAGTTCCCGCTCCCGTAATCGTTACTTGGTCCGCAATGGCGGCGAAGCTCGACTTGTCGATCCACTCAACAGTACCAACTGCATCCGTAACCAATACCTTGTCGTTGCCTCCGCTTAATATGTTTTCTGTCTGAACCGCATTATCGGCCAGTTTAGCATTGGTCAC
>NZ_JALKBC010000004.1 GCF_023015865.1 Arenibacter sp. F26102
TACCGTACTTTTTCACATGAGCGGTTACCGGACCTTCAAACATTTTTATCTTTATTATGTCAAGGAGCATTTAAGGGACGAGTTCCCCGTTACGGTCTCCTACAACCGGTTCACCGAACTGATGCAATCCAATATGCTGCACATCGTGATCAACGATAAGGGGGAACTGTTGGACTTCGTGATTACCCAGGCCAACGAGAATGATAGGGCACCGCTGAAGGAGGGCAATGTGTTAAAAAAAATCTTTGGCAGTCTATATGCCGACAAAGGATATATCTCGAAAGAACTCGTGGAAATGCTCTTCGACCAGGGCCTGCACCTGGTCACCGGGATCAGGAACAATATGAAGAATGTGCTGATGGACATGCGGGACAAGATACTNATCGACAATGGGATGGTTCTATGGCTTTAAGCTGCACATCGTGATCAACGATAAGGGGGAACTGTTGGACTTCGTGATTACCCAGGCCAACGAGAATGATAGGGCACCGCTGAAGGAGGGTAAGGTGCTAAAAAAAATCTTTGGCAGTCTATATGCCGACAAAGGATATATCTCGAAAGAACTCGTGGAAATGCTCTTCGACCAGGGCCTGCACTTGGTCACCGGGATCAGGAACAATATGAAGAATGTGCTGATGGACATGCGGGACAAGATACTTCTTCGAAAAAGATCCGTCATCGAAACGATAAACGACCAGCTCAAGAATATCTGCCAGGCAGAACATTCGCGCCACCGAAGCTTTGGAAACTTCATTACCAACTTGGTGGNAAAATCTTTGGCAGTCTATATGCCGACAAAGGATATATCTCGAAAGAACTCGTGGAAATGCTCTTCGACCAGGGCCTGCACCTGGTCACCGGGATCAGGAACAATATGAAGAATGTGCTGATGGACATGCGGGACAAGATACTCCTTCGAAAAAGATCCGTCATCGAAACGGTAAACGACCAGCTCAAGAATATCTGCCAGGCGGAACATTCGCGCCACCGAAGCTTTGGAAACTTCATTACCAACTTGGTGGCCAGCCTTATCGCCTACTCCTTTCAAGAAAAAAAACCGGGAATCAAATTTGAAACAGAAAACACCTCACAATTGACATTATTTTATTAAAAGCTTAGATCGAACTCAGGTTAAAAACAAAACGCAATTATATTCGGTAAATCCTAAATACCTTCCCATGGATCTCAATTTTCCTAAAAATAAAGTATTGGGGGTTTTAATGGCATTATCCAAACCTTTTGTTCAAACAAAAAAATCGAGTGCTAGGCTGAGAATGATTGAATATAGAGGGAGAGTAACTGCTACAATGGCTTATGATGCAAAACCAATAAATGACCATTTTGTAAAAATAGATGATCATACGGTTTTAGGTGTAATGGATAAAAAAGGAGATTCCAGAAATTTCCCTTATGCATTCGTACTTGAGCGAGACGATAAAACAAACTTCGACATAAAATTTTAACCTATTAATAATGGAATTTAAAGGCTAAGTAGTCCTTATCCCCCTAGCTGGATCGAGCTTGCCTCGCCGTCAGGCAGGCGCAACGCTTGTACTTTTGTCTCGTAGGCAGCCAGGCCTTTGTTAAAGGATACAGCAATATAATACCACCCATAATGTCCATGGTCATTGGGACAAAATGTTGCAATTTAGTTAATGTTTTATAGTCTATTATTTTCCTTCAGGAGTCTTTAAACTGTTCAAGTTGCCTGAGTCAATTATTTGAATACTACTGCCCTCAAAATCGTCGCCAATATCCTGGTATCTACCACCAATGTGTTGGGCAAGGAATGCCTCAGAAACCGCAAAGAACGAAAGATTATTTTCTTGTCTTGCAAAGCCATGTCCCTCATCAGGATAAAGTACGTAGGTTACAGGAATTTGTTTCTCGTTCATAGCCTTGACAATCTGATCGGCCTCAGCTTGTTTAACACGTGGATCATTCGCCCCCTGCCCTATCAGCAATGGTTTTATGATACTGTCTACGCGGTTTAACGGTGAGCGTTCTTCAAGTAGAGCAAGGCCTTCCTCGGTATCCGGATCTCCAATGTGCTGAACAAAGACATCACGGAACGATTTCCAATATGGTGGAATTGTATTGAGAAGGGTTGTGAGATTGGATGGGCCAACGATGTCCACACCGCAAGCGAATACATCTGGGGTATAGGTAAGGCCTACCAAGGTGGCATAACCACCATAACTTCCTCCCATAATAGCTACATTTTCCTTTTCGGCAATTTTTTCTTGCACCATCCAGTCCACGGCATCTATTAGGTCATCATGCATCTTACCGGCCCATTCCTTGGCAGCAATATTGATAAATTTCTTCCCAAAGCCGATAGATCCCCTAAAATTGGTGCTTAGTACTACATACCCCCTATTGGCCAACCATTGGTGTAAACCGTTGAATCCAAAATTATCTCTACCCCAAGGTCCGCCATGGACCAATAAAACGGTTGGAGCTGGTTTGGAGGTTCTACCATTAACATCCAATTCTCGGGGTATGGTGAGGTAGGAAACCAATTTATAACCATCCCTGCTCTCAATCTCAACGGGGTACATATTGGCCAATGGCACATCATCAAATTCAGGTTTGGAGGCAACTAGGAATTCGGCTTTTTTCGCCTTTAGGTCATACTTGTAATATTTTAAATATTCCTGTGGCGAATCATAGGATAATATCCAAGTGTTATTATCCGTAGATCTAAAATGTACAGTTAATTCGCCCTCTTTAAATGTATTAAGATAATCCAGGTTCCCCTTTGCTTCTTCGGTCAATGGAACCCATTCCTTGCGTAGATAATTGGTGGCATAGGCCTCAACTTCATAGGTGGTAGGATGCACCAAAATATCGGCAATATCAGATTTTTCGTTTTCCGCTATTACTTTCTTTTCATCGGTTTCCAGATTTAAGGTGTACAGGGCCGCTTTGTCCCTGTCCCTGCTGTCTATCATATAGGCGTTCTGGTTGTTTTTGTCGAATCCAAAGAAACCAAACGTAAGCATATCCTCTTGTGGAACCCTAAAATATTCCTCCCACTTGCCATTATTGTATTTGTAAACAATTTGGCCCCCAGCTGGATTAGTCCTCGTGGCCAGACGGATATTGTTTAGGTTATCGGGCAAAATCTGTAAAAAAGATTCATCTTTCAATACTAGCTTCATTTTGTGGGTATTCAAATCTACTTTGTAGACATCCATATTGGAAGGGTCCGAATTATTTATCTGGATGAGTATTTCCTCTGGATTCTCCCTGGATACGCTTAGAATATCTGCCCTTGGCCGCACGATCTGCCCTGTATTGGGGTCTGTAATCGGTTTCCCATCAGCTCCTATAATCTCCTCCTGTGGGGTAAGGTCAGTATCCGTTTTGCTTTCCACATCCACTAAATGAACATGCCAGTTCTCATCACCACCCTTATCCTGCGCATACAATATATTTCCTGGTTTGTAGCTCCATTGATAGGCCTGTATCCCGCGCAAGGTATCGTTGGTAATTGGCTGGGCGCTCTCCGGATTTTCTATAGGGGCCACCCATATATTCATAACGTTGTTGACCGGGGCTCTATAACTAAAATATTTACCGTCTGGGCTAATCCTTACCTGTATTTTGTCAGGGTTCCCAAAAAAAAGTTCACGGTCTACCAGATCTGGGACTTTGACTTCTGTCATTTCTTTTTCTTTCTCGGCACATCCAAAGATTAAAAAGCAAATTAAAATGAATAAAGAGGTAGTTGTTTTCATATAGTCAATGGTTTAAATTGAAGTAAAAGGTAAGCAATTAATTGCTGATTTACAGTGGTTTATCTCGATTATTTTGTTGATTTAGTAGATAAATTTTATTTTTTTCAACCACTGTTGACTAGTCATTTGTGACTTTTGGCTTAATTATGCCATTCTTGTCCGTAGGGTTTCTAGACACCATGGCAATACAGAGGTCTTAAGCTGACTCTAAAGCAAAATGTTTTGAGCTATTTTTTGGAATATATCTAGAATACTTTTAATGTCACGAGCTAGCCTAATAGTGAGCAGATGTGCCATTTAAGCCAACGGACTAATCAAGGAAATAATAGTGTAGTATTTACTGGGAAGTCGCCTGTAGTTACACCTCTAATTGGAAGAAAATAAGGGCTGGTGCATACTAATACAATGTATGCCCCCACCACCTAAATTAACAGCAAGGGCATCGATCATGGCTATTTTTCGGTCGGGAAAAGCGGATTGCAAAATTTGAGCGGCCTCTTCATCCATAAGTTTCAATTCGTTAGACATGCCTTCCCTCCAACAACGCTGTCCAATGACCACCTTGTTGGTTATAATGAAATTAAGATAGCTGAGTGCCGCCATGACTTTTATGGGCTCTCCATTCGGAAAGGTACTTCCGTTGGTATAGTCCAGAGTCTTAATGTACTCGTAAACATAATCCCCTGGATTCATACTTGAAAAAATTGTTCCGGGTAGCGGCATTCTGATAATAGTAAATGGCTTGCCGTCCTGGTCTGTTGCTTCAGTCAATATTCGGTAATTTTCCTCCATGCGTTTGTGGTTTTCAAAGGCAATTGGATCTTCGAGATCTACACTGTCCACCTTAGCGAAAAGGATTGTGGAATCATTTACAAAGCGGGCAAATTCGTCAACATGACCATTGGTAGTCACTACCGTGTAGGCTTTGTCACCGTCTACGGTGGTTATGGGGCCACGGAAAGTATGATCGTCTTCCACCAAACCCTGTTTTAACCAGATAATCTTTTTAACCCCCAAAAGCCTTTTGTATTCCTTCTCCATATCCACTTTGGTCATTTCTGGATTTCTGTCCATTTCTACTGCTTCCGTAGTAATTAGGGTACCTTTGCCATTCACCTCCCTATTTCCCCCTTCACTGATCATTGTACTGGAAATTATGGGTAGCTGAAAATGTTTGGCAACCCTTTCATCATACAATTCCTCGGTTTTTGTATCTATGTCCAAAGTATCGGAATATCCCCAAGAATTAAAGTTGAAATCGGCAATGGCCCAAGTGTTTTGATTGGTTTCCACAAATATGGGTCCCATATCCCGTGCCCAGATCTCCACGGATGGGAGTTGCAGAAGTTTAAGTTTTGGAAGTTCTCCAAAATGCTTCTTTAGGGATTCCTCGGCTTGGGCCAAAAGTTCTTTGTCCTTGCAAGTTATTACGATATCTATATTCCCCAATAATGCTTCAACAATATCAAGTGTTACTTTTTCTACGGATTCTCCTTCCTTATGGTCCGTTGATGGCCATATTAACCAAATGGCTTCTTGGGTTTCGAACTCTGCTGGTTGATTTAAAACAATTATTGGGTCGGTTTTCTTGGGAGAGGAACAAGAGAGAATAAGCACCACAAATATAAAGCTATATAAGATTGACTTCATACTAACTTGTTTTAAGGATATGTAACGATTAAATATAGTGAATAAACGTATCTGTTGGACATTTATAAGCTAACATTAATATGGCCCTTGGCTGGCACCGACGTCACGCCTACCTCGCGTCAGGCAGGCCCGTGCACCAATACAATTCCTAGCAACAATGTCACTCAGAATTTTATGCTGGGTCGACTACTATTGTGTTTTCCTTACGGTACTACCCCAACCAACCTTCACGGTCTAAAGATCTGTACTGAATGGCTTCGCCAATATGATTTCCAGTGACATCCGTGGCGTTTTCCAGATCGGCGATCGTTCTTGCTACTTTCAGAATCCTGTCATAGGCACGGGCAGAAAGATTTAATCGTTCCATTGCATTTTTCAACAGCTCCTTGGAAGGGTCGTCCATCTTACAATGTTTACGAATGTGCTTGGTATTCATCTGGGCATTGTAGTGTACATTTTCCATTTCTTCAAAGCGCTGGGTCTGAATTTCCCTGGCGGCCGTGACCCTTTTCCTAATTTCCACACTACTTTCCCCTTTGCGTTCTTCTGACAATTTTTCAAAAGGTACCGGGGTTACTTCTATGTGAATATCGATACGGTCCAACAATGGCCCTGAAATTTTGCTTAAATAGCGCTGCATATCAGCAGGTGAAGAGGTTACTGGCGAATCGGGGTCGTTAAAATATCCCCCTGGACTTGGATTCATACTGGCTACCAACATAAAGCTACTGGGATAGGTTACGGTAAACCGTGCCCTTGAAATGGTCACTTCCCTATCCTCCAAAGGTTGTCTCATGACCTCCAATACACCCCTTTTAAATTCGGGGAGTTCATCCAAAAACAAAACTCCGTTATGGCTCAATGATATTTCTCCGGGTTGTGGATAGGCCCCGCCGCCAACCAGGGCGACATCTGAAATAGTGTGATGTGGGCTGCGAAACGGTCTTTGGTTCATAAGTCCCATATTCTTGATCTTCCCCACTACAGAGTGAATTTTGGTAGTTTCCAAAGCCTCATGTAAAGTCATTGGTGGCAATATAGAAGGGAGGCGTTTGGCCAACATGGTCTTCCCCGCACCTGGGGGACCTATCAGGATAATATTATGTCCGCCCGCAGCGGCTATTTCCATACACCGTTTTATGCTTTCCTGCCCTTTGACATCGGAAAAATCAAATTCAGGGAAATCCAGGCTTTTATAAAATTCTTCCTTGGTGTCGATTATGGTCTGCTCCAAGGGAGTATCCTTATCAAAGAAATCGATAACTTCTTTTATATTGTCTATGCCATAGACTTCCAGATTATCCACAATAGCGGCCTCTCGGGCATTATCATTTGGCAAAATAAACCCCTTAAACCCTTCTTCCCTTGCCTTAATAGCGATTGGCAAGGCTCCCTTTATAGGCTGCATACTGCCATCGAGGGAAAGTTCTCCCATGATGATGTATTTTTCAATGGACTCGGATTTTATCTGATTGGAAGCCGACAAGATACCAATAGCTAGGGTAAGGTCGTAGGCCGAACCTTCCTTGCGAAGATCGGCAGGGGCCATATTTATGGTTATTTTTTTTCCGGGAATTTTGTAGCCATTGTTTTGCAATGCTGCTGCAATACGATAATTACTTTCTTTAATGGCATTGTCCGGTAAACCTACTAGATGGTAGCCGATGCCTTTGTCGATATTCACTTCAACGGTTATCGTCGTAGCTTCCACCCCAAAAACCGCACTACCGTAAACTTTTGTAAGCATTTACCTATTATTTCTCTAAATGTAAGTAAATAATATAAATTTTTGGTGTAGCCAATGTGCTAAATTTTAAGGAATTATGGACTTAATGCAATTTAAAGTAGAGAGGTGACTACATATTCGGCCTTCAATATGGGACCTTCGATTTTATGACAGAAACTAGTTCTCTCCACAAAGTTAACAGGATGAGCTAGAAAGGACAAAAGAGGAAAGTCTGACCTGAGTATTTTGGATGTAGGTGGTTTTTGGACACCCCTAGCCTCCCGCCGATAATACTGGACAGGCATTCTCGAGAGGGAAATTGTTTTGAACTGTCAACTTGTAATGATGCGACAAGGGCTCCTTCCCTTGAATAAGGAAGGTGGATCCTCCGCCAGCGGCGGAGAAGACGTAAGGGATTGAAAACCTAGGTCTTCGGGGGGGAATAGATTGGGTATGAGCCTATGACTCAGGATTTCAATCTCCCCTTTCTTTCTCCACCTAAGGGCGGGGAAATTAATTTCCCTCTTCGTTCCAAGAGGGGAGCCATTAGCTAATTGGCAATGAGGCAGTTCCCAAACGGACAATTGTTGATTCAAGAGACAAGTGTTGGAAGTATATTACTTGAAACTGAAAACTACAACTACCAACCTACCACTCATAAGTACAGTATCAAATAGCCACTGCAGTCCACAAATTACTTTTTAGGTTCAAAGACCAGTAATGATTTCTGGGTTTTGATAATCTCCTCTTTGTTCATCATCATTTTTCGAAATTTCCCCTGAATGTACATTTCGGACTGATCGTCATAATGTTCGCTGAAAGGATTCCCGGACTGTCCCGTAGGCAGGATACTGGTACTATTTTCAATATCCGAAAAGTCGATCACCCTCCTTGTGGACGGACCCGAAGTAACTGGGTAGAAACCTGTGTCGTCATAGTTAAAGTACATATTATTGATGACCTCCCTTGTTCCCGAAACGGGGAAAGGACCAACATTAAAGAGAAATCTTAGGGCTTTGATCTGCCCTATGGGATGTCCGTGTTCCAAGGTGTGCAGCTTATTCCAGGTCCATTTGTCCGGGTTATTGCCAAATTCCTCTTCCAAGGACTGGTAGGCCTGTCTAAAGGAAAGGTTTACCCTTTCTTTTTTTGTTTCTACACTGTCTGTGGTGGTTATATCGTCCCACCATACTGAGGTTTCCTTTTCGGCCATATGTGCTATTAGGCGTTTGTGGAAGTGGGTGTCCAACATTTGCCCAAACATCTCTGTTCCCAGTTCATCCGCGAAAGTATTCTTCAATATAAAATATATCCAGCGATTGTATATACCGGGTTCTACTTGTTGCAATTGACTACTGCCGTCCCATAAGTTTAATTTGTCCAGGATAGCGATCTGTTTATCGTTCAATTGCTCCACTTCCATGCTTTTGGATAAATTGGTAACCACTTCGGTATTTACCATAGAGGTATCATCCAACATCATCTCCTGTACGGCCTCCCTGTCCCAGTCATCTTTAGGCTCTAAAAGAGATACAATTCGCTTCGCCCTATCCTCGGGCAAGTAATAACCAGGGTATAATTTGCCGTTTATGGAGTCCGGCTGATTGTTGGCGGAATACACATAGTTCCATGACGGATTAATAGCCATGGGGTTTTCAGAAAAATCCAAATATCGTAAGGGTTCATCTTTTCCTGTACTTCCTTCCAAAATAAACTTGGTATTGGTGCTATCCGGCATTTCGTATAATTTTGCCGTAGCAAACCATGCTACATTGCCCATTGCATCGCCATACATCATGTTTAAACCCGGCGCGTGTACATTGGGAAGTGATTCACGGAATTCTGATAAATTTTGGGCGTGCGACATGCCATAAAGCGCATCCAAGATTTTGTTTTCCACTTTTGTATAGATCCAGGACATGGCTATTGGGCGTGTATCCGATACCTGATCGGCAATTCCATTTAGAATTGGACCGTGATCTGATTTTTTATAGGTGAACATGACATCCTTCTTCCCTTTTACTTTTATAATTTTGGAAATAACTTCATATTTTTTCCATCCAGAGGGTGTTTTATAGGAGTTGGTGTCATCCTCATTTTCTTCCTCATAGTAAAAGTCTATATCATCGTTTTCAAATATAGTAATCCCATATGCCAACTTCCTGTCATGGCCCAAAATGGGAAATGGGACTCCGGCCAAATGATAGCCATACTTTTCGTAGGTAGGGGCATTTAAATGTGCTTCATACCAAACGGAAGGTTGTGCAAAACCAATATGGGGATCGTTCGCCAAAATAACTTTGCCATTCTTGGTCTTATTAGGGGCTATAACCCACGAATTACTCCCTTCGAATAGGGGGACAGGGAAATCCTTAAGCATCTCGGAAACGAGGCCGGCAACCTCATTTTTAATAGAATCGCGAAGGGTAGGTTTATAATTTTTTATCAATGTTGAATTGGGATCTGTGTTTAACCCCAAATCAGTTAAATAGTCAGGCCCTAATTTGTTCTTGATGTTGGTAAGCAAAGGATCGGTCTTATGGGCCATGGCAAAATCAAAAGCCATATAACCAATGGTATTATAGATATCCTTCAGTGTAAATGGTGTTTTTTCCAAACCCGTAAGATGAAATTCAATGGGTGTAGGACCTTCCTCTATATATTGATTTATTCCATCCAAATAAGCTTGTGATAACCGAACCACGGGGCTATTTTTGGAAATCATTTCCACAGTCTTTACGGAGGCATCATCTATCCCTAAAGACAAAAAGAATTTGTCCGTCTTAAGCATATCCTCCCCAAAAATTTCGGACAGCCCGCCTTTGCCGATCCTACGCAACAATTCCATTTGCCATAATCTGTCCTGAGCAT
Organism: Arenibacter sp. F26102; assembly: GCF_023015865.1. GTDB lineage: Bacteria > Bacteroidota > Bacteroidia > Flavobacteriales > Flavobacteriaceae > Arenibacter. The sequence goes on from NZ_JALKBC010000004.1 coordinate 9,991, forward strand.
GTACATACCCTAGACTTCTAAAAGCATCTTCTTCCGACTTTGCATAAATATGGGGTATACCATAGGTGTCAAAATAAACCTCCACCTTTTGGGTTAGCTTATCCAACTCCTTAGTTCCAGTATATTCTGGACTGTGTGTGTAGATATATACCGCACTGCTAAGAGCTAGGACAACCACGATTCCCAAGATTATCCAAAGTAACTTTCTAAATACTTTCATATATGTGTTTACCTAATTAAAGGTATATTAATTTAGGGTATAAAAAAAGTACCCAATGGGGTACTTTTTCTTTTTTTAATGGGAATATTCTTTCAGAATCTTAGGGTTTTAACAGGGTGAATTCTATTAACGAAGTGTTGTAAACACGATGTGTTTGTTTTTGAAAATCCTCAGGTTTTGCTTCAAAAATGTTGTCTACATAGGTTTGTGGATTTATATCGATGTACGGAAACATGGTACTTTGTACCTGTACCTGTAGTTTATGTCCCTTTTTAAAAGTATGGAAAACATCCTGAAGCTGAATGTCTACCTGCGTCACCTCCCCTGGCACAAATGGCTCTGGTTTAGAAAAATCGTTCCTGAATCTGCCTCGCATGGTCTCGCTACGTACCATTTGATGATAATTTCCCATTTTTAAATACGACTGGGTTTCTTCATAGTTCTCATGATCGGCAGGGTAAACGTCTATTACTTTTACGATCCAATCAGCATCAGTACCTGAGGTGGAAACACTTAGTTTTGCCAAAATATCACCGGCGAGGGTTAGGGGTTCTTCCAAAGGTTCGGTCTCAAAAACCAAAACATCGGGTCTGCGGGCGGCAAAACGCTGATCATCTGTCATGAACTTACGTGGGGTAAACACCATTTTTATGTCCTCTGTATAGGGTACCGGTTTTTTGGGGTCACTTACAAATTCCTGAAATGAATATTCCCTGGTTGCAATTTGTCCAAGTCTTTGGTTGCGCTGTAGGGAATAGGTTTCCTTGGAGGTGTTTTTGGGAGGCCAGCTATCAAAGGATTTCCATTCCTTGGCACCGGTATCAAAAACATAGGCTTCGGGTAAACCAGTGGTCCCTCCCTCTCCTTTAAGAAAGTGATTAAAAAATTTGGTTTCAATATTCTCCTGATAGAATTTGGATATATCATCCCCAAAATAAACATTGCCAATGGCCTGGCGTTTTGTTTCTTTGGACCAGTCCCCGTGGCTCCAAGGTCCCATTACGATTGTATTATAATTGGAACTGTTTTTTTCTATATGCCCGTAGGTGTTTAATGGTCCGTATAGATCTTCGGCATCAAACCACCCTCCTACTGTCATCACTGCTGGTTTAATATTTTCCAGATGCTGGATTATTCCACGCTTTTGCCAAAAGTCATCATAATTTGGGTGCTCTTTTAGTTGTTGCCAAAAGACATTATCTTCCTTATAATACTTATCCAAATTGGATAGTGGGCCGGCATCCAAAAAAAACTGATATTGGTCTTCCGTCCCTAATTCCGGGAAAGAATACCATTCTTCGGTGGTTGGTTGGTCTTTCATATAACCAAATACCGCTGTAGCCCTCCAATAACTAAGTAAATACGCCCCGTTATGATGAAAATCGTCGAAAAAGAAATCCCCGATCGGAGCTTGAGGTGAAACCGCCTTTAATGCAGGATGGGCATCCAGCAGAGAATAGGTAGAATAAAATCCGGGATAGGAAATTCCCCAAATGCCCACATTGCCATTGTGGTTTTGAACATTATTGATCAGCCACTCTATGGTGTCGTAGGTATCCGATGCCTCATCTACTTCCCTTTCTTTTTTATTGGGAATATAAGCCCTCATATTGTCGTAAACACCTTCACTGTTCCATCTGCCCCTTACATCCTGATAGACCACAATATTCCCTTCTTTCATCATTTTTCTGTTGGGCGATATTAGGGCTTTATATTCATTGGAACCGTAGGGCCTACAACTGTATGGCGTCCTGGACATAATAATGGGGTACTTCTTGGAAGTATCCTTGGGAGAATAGATGGTGGTATGCAATTTTATTCCATCCCTCATAGGAATGGTGACTTCTTTTTTGTTGTAAAAATCTATGGGGTTATACGTATCAACAATTCCGGTGCTGGTTTTATTTGTGGTAGGTTGTACCCCTATTCTTCCACACGATACCAGGATAATAGCTGATAAAATAAATATGATCTTTCTCATGAAGGTTGAATTTGTTGTGATTAAATCTGTAGAATTTTCTGCCAATGTCACGTTTACCTATCTTGTCAGAGGCAAGGTTAAACTGTTGAATTACCAAGAACTCTTTTATTTAGCTCTTATTTAAGCTGCCCCAATTCCTTAAAATTACTTGCTCCTTTTTTTAACCACTCCTTGTAGGTGTCCCGATCTGTATATTGGACGGCACTGTTCAAAATTTCCAAATCAGGGGAAAGAAGTACATAATAAGGTTGTGAAGCTGCATTGAAATTTAAAGTCTGGAAAGTACCCCATTTTTCACCAACGGTATTTATTTTCTTTACGCGTCCAGACTCGTATTTAAAATGGAATTGTTCCTCTTCGGGCAATTCCTTTCTGTCATCTATATACAGCGATATTAAAACATATTCGTCTTTAAGAATGGGATAGATATCCGGCTCGCTCCATACCGTTTCTTCCATTTTTCTACAATTTACACAGGCCCAGCCCGTAAAATCCAGCAGGACCGGTTTGTTTACTTTTTGTGCATAAGCAAGGCCTTTGTCAAAATCCTTAAAACAATCTATTCCCAAGGGACAATCGCTCTCTGTTTCAAAAACACTGTAGAAATGAGGTGGTGGAAAACCGCTCAACAGTTTTAAATCGGTAATTTTCGCTAGGCCCAATATCAGATAGACGGCAAAAGCGGTACTAAGGATTGCGGTAAGCTTCCTACCAGCCGACAAGCGTTGTTTGGGGCCGTCATGAGGAAATCTAAATATTCCAAATAAGTAAAGGGAAAGCAATACGAATAATAATATCCATATCCCTAGGAAAATTTCCCGTTTAAAAAATCCCCAATTGCCTACTAAATCGGCATTGGATAGAAATTTAAAAGCCAACACCAGTTCCAAGAACCCAAGGGTAACCTTTACCGTTGTCATCCATCCTCCAGATTTTGGCAAGGAATTTAGCCAAGTTGGGAACAATGCAAATAGACCAAAGGGCAAGGCCAAGGCGACTCCAAAACCGACCATCCCCATGGAAAGGTTGGTAGCCACATCTCCGTCTGCCAAAGCAGTGCTTCCCAATAATCCTCCTAAAATAGGACCGGTGCAAGAGAAGGACACTATGGCCAAGGTAACTGCCATAAAAAAGATACCAAAAGCACCTCCCACCTTGGTGGAGGCCGAATCCATCTTATTGGCCCATGAACTTGGAAGGGTCAACTCATAATATCCAAAAAACGAGAAGGCAAAAAAGATGAAAATGAGAAAGAAAAATAGGTTTAGCCAAACATTGGTAGCAATGGTGTTCAATATTTGTGAATCAACAGAATCGAACAGATGAAAGGGCAAACTCAATAAAAAGTAAATCAGTACTATAAAAAAACCGTACAACAAAGCATTGGCAATCCCCTTAGATCTATTTCCTCCCTGCTTGGTGAAAAAGGAAACCGTTAAGGGTATCATCGGAAAAACACAGGGTGTTAGTAGCGCAATCAATCCGCCTAAAAAACCCAAAACAAAGATGGTCCACAATCCCGATTTTTCATTTACGGCATTGTCTACCCCGCTAACCAGCAATTCCTTGTTCTTTAGGTCCAGTATTAGTGCACTGCTCATATCCAGACTGCGTTGGTCTACCGTCTGGTCCGCAACAGTTACTTCCTCGCCCGTCAAAGAAATATGGAATATTTCATCCTTTGGGATACAAACCTCCTTGCAGATTTGATAGAACAAACCAACATCGACTTGAGTGACCTCTGGATTTAACAATTTTATTTTTTGGGTAAATACGGCCTCGTCCTTAAAGAAGGTTTCATCTACCTCAAAAATATCGGAGTATTCTGTTAGGGTCTGACTTTCCATTGTACCACCCACCAATTCATAGTCCTCACCTACTTTTTCAAAGGAGAATTCGCTGGGTAAGGAGCCATTTTCATCTGTAAACTGTGAATATATGTGCCAACCTTCATGAATGTTGGCCTTAATGATCAGATTATATTCGGTGTCGGATATTTTTTCAGCCTCATAGGTCCATATTGCCGGATTATCATCCGTCTGGGAAAATCCTGGAAAAAAACCGAACACCAGTAAAAACAATCCTAATATGTTCTTCATTATTCGAAAATAATTTTTAAAATTTCTTTAGTCATTTCTGTAATTTTGAAACGGTCATCGGCACGTTTACCTATGACCCAAACAATATCACTCCCAGAGCACAACAACCATTGGTTCTCCTTGGCAAAGATATCCATCTTCTCATCCTTGAAATATTTTGAGACCTTTTTCTTACCCAACATTCCAAGTGGGTAAAAATAATCCCCTTTTTCGCATTTACGGACAGTTAAGGGGTACTTTAACTTTTCTTTATCTACGTAAATCGCTTTAGGGGAACTCTCCCCCATAGATTCTACCTTAATAAATTTTAATGAAATAGGTTCTACTAAAATCTCTTGGCTTTCTTCTATATATATGACCTTAGTTTCCTCTTGTTCTTTTGGTTTTAGTAACAAAAAGTCCCGATCTTTTAGCAATCTATATGTATTGGAATGTACTTCCTTTCCGCTACTGCCACCTAGCAAATCATAAATGTCTTCCCATTGTGTAAAACCGAAATCCCTAAAGAAATGAAATAGATAAGCTTTGGTAGGATTCAGTGCCAATAATGTGGCTACTTTAACCTTTTCTACTTCGCCGACTTTGGAGAACAGCTCACGCCTTAATTGGGTGATATGGCTGGAGGAAATTTCTTGGGTCTGTCCAAGATATTCCTGAGTCTTTAAAAAATTGCTTAAAAAGTTGGGGTTAAGTTCCTTTAGTTTTGGAATTATATTATGGCGGATATTATTTCTTAAATATTTTGTGTTTTCATTACTGGCGTCCTCTCTCCACTTCAAATTGTGTTCTACTGCATAGTCTACAATTTCCGCCCTAGAAAATTTTAATAAGGGCCTGGATATGGTATCTGTGTGTGATGGTATGCCAGTTAGTCCTTCGATACCAGTTCCTCTGGATAGGTTGATAAGAAAGGTTTCCAAACTGTCATCCGCATGATGAGCCGTAACCAGGGTCTTTAAATTGTTCCCTTCCATTAATTCCGAAAACCATTTATAGCGGAGTTCCCGAGCTGCAATTTGTAAGTTCGTTTTATATTTGGCCATATAGCCATGGGTATCAAAACTGGTTACAAAAATATCCTTGGCAAAGCCGGCTGCCATAACTCTAACATGTTCTTCGTCCTTATCACTTTCCGTACCACGTAATTTAAAGTTGCAATGGGCTATTGAAAAATCCATTTTAAGGGTAAAACACAAGTGGCCCAGAACAACACTGTCTATTCCGCCACTGCAGGCCAATAGAAACTTGCCGTCTTTTAGATGGGGAAAGTACTGCTCTATGTGGTTCCTAAAATTCTCTAGCACAGCGCTAATTTACATAACAAAAATGATTGCAGCTATATCTGGCCATAGAAGTCGTTCATCCTGTTCGTTAACCATGAGGCGATCAAATCCAAAGTACCTTTGCTACCAACATCTTTATGTAATTCATGATAGCCGCCCTCAATTAACCGAAGTTCAGTTTTGCTGGAATTGTCGTGGAAGCTTTGGGTTCCGCGATAGTCTATAATTTTGTCTCCTGTACCATGAAGTAAAAGCGTTGGGGTCTTTAGCTTATGAGCATTATTTATGGCCCACTCTCCTGCTTCCATTATTGGAAAGGAATACATTGGGCTCACCCTATCATGAACCAAGGGATCCGCAATATACTTTTCTACTTCTTGGGTTATTCTGGAAATGTGCTGGGGGTTTAAACCAGATGACATGGTTATGGAAGGGAATATTTGCAACATTGCCTGTCCCAAGTTCATTTTCCATTTGGGAGGTTGAAAGGCCAATTTCAGATAAGGGCTTGAAGCTACAATACCGGTGAAATTGGATTTTATCCTCAATGCATGGTTCAATACTAAATTCCCGCCCAAACTATGCCCGTACAGGAAAATAGGTTTATTGGGGTTTAGTAATCTTGCCTTGGTGAAAATATTATCCAATAACGCTATCAGTGCATAATAATTGGGACAATGACCACGTTTTCCGCCCGATTTTCCATGTCCAATATTGTCATAACCAAAAACGGCCATATTTTCCTTCAATAGTCTAGGGACAACATCGTCCAAGTATCGGCCGGAATGTTCCCCGAATCCATGGACCAGAACTACCGCTCCTTTTACTATTTTAGGTCTGGTGTACCAAGCATAAATAGGGATAGCTTTATATTGAATATCTAGCATTTTTATATCCATAGAACTTAAAGTAAAGAATATTACTTACACCTAAATTTAATAAAGGTTAAGGTAGATGGAAAATTGGTGATTAACAACAATGACTTATTAATTTTCAAGCACTTGCCTCATGGCTTTTGCCTTAAGGAGGCATTCTTCATACTCCTTTTCTGGAATTGCCTTGGCGGTTATGGCGCTTCCAACGGAATAAGAAACATATTGGGCCGTTTTGTTATATAGGATACTTCGAATAACTACGTTAAAATCGAAATCGTTTTCAGGGGTAAAATAGCCAACAGAGCCAGAATATAGCCCTCTTTTTGAGGCTTCCAGATTCTCTATTATTCTCATGGCAGAAACTTTTGGGGCTCCGGTCATACTACCCATGGGAAAGGTCTCCATTATAATATCCACGGGGTTTGCAGTACTGGGAACCTCTGCCGATATGGTGGAGATCATTTGGTGCACTTGATCAAACGAATATACCTTGCACAATTCCTCAACTTTAACGGTTCCTCTTAATGCACTTTTGGAAAGATCGTTTCTTACCAAATCCACGATCATAATATTTTCCGCCCTTTCCTTTTCATCATTCTCCAAGGTTTTTACCAACACTTTGTCCTCGTTTATATCCAAGGAACGCTTTGCAGTGCCCTTGATAGGTTGAGATACAATCTTGTTTTTTATTTTTTTAATGTAACGTTCGGGAGAGGAGGACATTAGGTATTTATCGTTGATTTTCAAAAAAGTTGAAAACGGTGCCCGGGTAATGGAATTTAGCTTTTGATAGGTCCTTAATGGGTTAATATCTGTGTTTTCGGCATAAAATTCCTGACAAAAGTTGGCTTCATAAATATCTCCCCTGTGTATATGGTTGAGCATTTTGTTTACCCGCCTAAAATAGTCGTCCTTAAAAATTCTTAGTTTAATGCGAATGTTGGATTCAACCTCCAATTCAGGAGTAAGTGCAACATTTTGATCATTGATGGACACAAAATCCGTTTCAATTTCATCCGATACCATATTTAGATAATGGAAGGTGACCGCTTGGCCCTCTATCCTTATCATCTTCTTCGGTTGAAAAAAGTATAATTCCGGAAAATTCAGTCCGTCTACATTTCCAGATGTTAGCCGTTCAGTATCATTTTTTAAGTCATAGGATAAGTATCCAAAAATCCAATCCTTGGTGTTGGATTGGTATGTTCTTAAATCTTCAAAAGCATTTTGGGTGTCCGTTACAATCGTTGTTAATGCGTCTACTGCAAGCATTCCATCAAAGGAACTGTATTTGCCTTTATGTCCGTTGCTATCCAGCCAAACAACCTCGTAATATTGTTGTGACCAGAGTAATAGGGATTGCTTAAAACTTACAATGTCCGAGACTGTAAAGGATACCTTTTTTCGCAAAGACTGTTAAATTTGTGATAAGAATATTTCCAAAGCTTTTTTATGGGCTAAGGCGAGCTCAGGGTCTGTTATACCCTTTGTTTCTTCAAAGGTATGATTAAAGGATGGTAATGAAAAGGTGGCTACCACTTCCCCTCCAAAACGTTGTAAAATTCCTTTGCTAACCTCTAGGGAGCCTATGGCTCCCCTTCTACCTCCAGAACAGGACATAAGTAAAATCTTAGTGTCTGTGAGGTAATTCCTGTCCACTCGTGATAACCAGTCCAGTACATTCTTGAAGTAGGCGGACGGATTGCTATTGTGTTCGTTTACGGAAATAATCAATCCCTCGGCACTGACAATCTTATCTTTTAGGCTTTTTAGCAAATCGGAATACCCTTCATTTCTTTCCAAATCCTCACTAAATACAGGAAAATTATAATCCACCATATTTATAAGGCTAACATCCTGACCTTTAATAAGTGAGGTGGTGTATTTTACTAATTTGTAATTAATGGAAGTGCTGGAGTTGCTCCCTGCAAAGGCCAATATACGAGACATCCGAAATAATTTAATAATTAAACAACGAAAATACCGTAAAATAGATTGAATTGCGAGGAATTTGTATAATTTTGCACCCGCAAACATCCAAAACCACTGTTATACAAGTATATAGGATGTATACGAAGCTACTATGGGCAATAACAACCTAAGACTTTATTTTATTGATGCCATGAGAGCATGGGCAATCCTTATGATGTTGCAAGGACATTTTGTGGACGGATTGCTTGATAATGTATTTAGGGACAATTCCAATAGCGTATTTTCCGTATGGAAATATTTCAGGGGCGTTACCGCACCAGTGTTCTTTACTGTATCCGGTTTTATATTTACCTACCTATTAATAAAAGGGAACGAAATTGGCTTTAAAAACCCTAGAGTAAAAAAAGGGGGCAAGAGGGGCTTGCAATTGTTAGCTATTGGCTACTTGCTTAGATTAAACTTTTTTGGATTATTGAAAGGTCAGATTTACGGTTCATTTTATCTAGTAGACGTTTTGCACTGTATTGGTCTTTCTATTTTGGGTATTATCGGAATTTATCTTCTTACGATTTCAAGAAATAAATACCTGTTCCCAGGATTGTTACTGGTAACTACCTTGGTTTTATTTGTGTTTGAGCCCAATTATAAACAATACGCCCACCATTACCTGCCAGAGTTATTGGCCAACTACCTAACAAAGGCCAATGGATCCGTATTTACGATTATGCCTTGGTTTGGATATGCAACCATTGGAGCTTTTATGTCGGTATTGTTTACCAGGTTCAAGAATTTCAAATATTTATATCCGACTGCCATAGCTAGTTTTACTATTGTTGGCTTCGGTCTTTTGTTTTATTCCTCAGGTTTCTTTTTAAAGTTATATAACTGGACGGGAATGCTTATTTTTTCGAAGGTTTATTTCAATAACTATCTGTTTATAAGATTAGGGGATGTATCCTTGGTTTTTGCCGTATTCATGTTGTTTAGAAGATTTATGAGTAATAGTACAGTACTCAAAATAGGGCAAAGTACGCTCTCCATTTATGTGATTCATTATATTATATTGTATGGAAGCTTTACCGGTTTGGGACTTTATTACTTCTTAAACCACAGCCTTTCCCCTACATTGGTAATTCCAGGTGCCCTTGCTTTTATGTTGGTAACTACGGTATTGGCCTTGCAATATGAAAGGAACAAAGTTTTTATAAAACTGCAATTGTCCACTGCTGTCAAGACGGTCCAATTAAAAGGAGAGTCCTGGTTAAGTGAAGAAGGTCAGCCCCTATTAAAAGCTTTTGTCTTAAAAACTAAGCTAACGTTGATACGCTTATTTAGATTGGTAAAAAATTAGTAGTACACTCTTTTTCCTAATTACCTTTCCCTTATTTTCGCATAAAAATTATAAATGAGCGATACGAATAATAAATTTTCACCAATTGCGGTGGAATTGGAGAAGGATAAAAAATATAAGTGGTGTACTTGTAGCCATAGTAGTGTTCAACCCTTTTGCGATGGTTCCCATAAGGCGGAAAACGCCACACCCCCTTTGGTCTTTATTGCAGAAGAGGATAAAAAGGCCCATCTGTGTACTTGTAAACTTACCAAGAATCCACCTTTTTGTGATGGTACTCACAAATTGTAAATACAATTTGTATCCCGATAAATAATATTTAGGGAATTACTATAATAAAATAGCCCCGTTAGACACAATCTAACGGGGCTATTATTATCAAGTTGTTTAATTAATTATTTAAACATGCAAAGCTCTATTGTCAGTAGCAGCTAAGGCTGCTTCTTTTACAGCCTCTGCAAAGGTCGGATGTGCATGGCTCATTCTGGAAATATCTTCGGCCGAAGCTCTGAATTCCATTGCAGTTACAGCTTCCGCAATAAGATCTGCCATTCGGGCTCCGATCATATGGACTCCCAAGACTTCATCGGTCTCCTTATCGGCCAATATTTTCACAAAACCATCCAGATCCATACTGGCCCTAGCTCGTCCCAAGGCACGCATGGGAAACTGACCCACTTTATATTCAACTCCAGCTTCTTTTAGTTCTTCTTCCGTTTTTCCTACGGCGGCTACTTCAGGCCAGGTGTAAACCACACCCGGAATTAGGTTGTAATCTATATGTGGCTTTTGTCCGGCCAGTATTTCGGCAACGAAAGTTCCCTCCTCTTCTGCCTTGTGCGCCAGCATGGCACCTCTTACCACATCTCCAATAGCATAAATATTGGATACATTGGTCTGTAAATGTTCATTTACGGCAATGGTCCCGTTCTTTTCCATTTTAACTCCGGAAGCTTCAATGTTCAGTCCATCCGTAAAAGGTCTTCTGCCTACTGAAACCAAACAATAGTCTCCAGTAAAGCTTATCGCTTCCCCTTTTTTGTTCTCGGCTTTTACAATTACTTCTTTGCCTTTGGCCTCGACAGATGTAACCTTATGTGATAAATTAAATTTCACCTTTTGCTTCTTCATTACTTTCAAAAGTTCTTTTGAAAGTGCTCCATCCATCCCAGGAATAATGCGGTCCATATATTCGATGACCGTTACCTCTGCACCAAGGCGCTTATATACCTGTCCCAATTCCAATCCAATAACACCGCCCCCAATAACTATTAAATGTTTTGGTATTTCTTTGAGTTTTAAAGCTTCCGTTGAGGTTATGACACGCTTCTTGTCCAATTTTATAAATGGTAGGCTCGATGGCTTGGATCCCGTGGCAATAATTATATTTTTAGCCTCAATGGTTTCAGTTTTACCATCGTTCTTTTTAATGTTGACATGTGTTGCATCCTTGAAACTTCCCATGCCTTCATAAACATCAATTTTATTTTTATCCATTAGAAACTTAACCCCTGAACAAGTCTGATCAACAACCGACTGTTTCCTCGCAATCATTTTTTCAAGGTTAACCTTGATTTCACCCGGAATTTCAATTCCATGATCTTCAAAATGCTTAACGGCATCTTCATAATGGTGGGAAGAATCCAATAATGCTTTGGAAGGAATGCAACCTACGTTAAGGCAGGTTCCACCTAAGGTTGAATATTTTTCTATTATAGCAGTTTTCATTCCTAACTGGGCACAACGGATGGCTGCAACATATCCACCGGGACCTGAGCCTATTATGGCTACGTCGTATTGGGTCATATTATTATTGTATTGAAAAGATTAGTTTAATCATTGTGAACACAAAAATACAAATGTTTTGTTGTTGGACAACATTCATATTCCTTGGTATATGAACGTTTTATGGACAAATGTTATTACATAAATACTTCTGTGGTACTTTTTACCTCATTGATCACGAATGAACTTTGGGTACTTCCAATATGATTTATGGCGGTAAGTTTAGTAATCATGAACTCCCTGTACTCTTCCATGTTGGCCACATATATTTTTAGGATATAGTCGTAATCCCCGCTGGTGTGATAACATTCTGCTACCTCATTTAATTTGAGTATCTCCCGTTCAAACTGCAGAACATACTCTTTAATGTGTTGAACCAGTTTAATATGGCAAAGCACGGTAAAGGCCTTGTCTACCTTCTTTTTGTCTACCAGGGCTACATATTTGGTTATTACCCCAAGCTTCTCCAATCTTTTTATGCGCTCGTAAATGGCGGTAACCGATAAATTTAATTGAAGGGCATACTCCTTAGTGGTCTTTTTGCTGTCCTTTTGTAGCAAACCCAGTAATTTTATGTCTATTTCGTCGAATTTCATGGTGATTTATTTTCTTTGGCTCGGCTATATTTCTCTATCTCGCATAAAAATAAACTAAATATATTATAATATATAGATTTATAATCTACCTATCTATAAGTTGGTTGATTAATTACTATTATTCTTTTATTTTTATAGTAAAATAAATATTTAGTTATGGATTTTAAGGCATCTGATGATTTACAGGATTTACAGTATTTTGGTGAATATGGAGGGGTCAATCCCTCTATATCCGACTCTTCTACCTATACTTTTTTATCAGCAAAGACCATGTTCGATACCTTCGAGGGCAATACCGAAGGTTGTTATCTGTACAGTAGGCACTCCTCTCCTTCCAACCTTTATTTGGGAGAGGCATTAGCTGCTTTGGAGGGTACTGAAACTGCCAATGTAACCGCCAGTGGTATGGGAGCTATTAGTGCGGTAATATTGCAGCTGTGCAATGCTGGGGACCATATTGTGAGCAGCAGGACCATATACGGTGGCACTTACGCCCTAATGAAGAACTTTTTAAAGAAATTCAATATTACCACTTCCTTTGTGGATACGACAAAATTGGAGGAAGTGGCCATGGCCATTACCCCCAAAACACAAATGATCTATTGTGAGTCCGTTAGTAACCCCTTATTGGAAGTGGCCGATATTGAGGCCCTTTCCAAGTTGGCCAAAAAGCATAACATTCCCTTAGTGGTGGACAATACCTTTTCACCTTTATCTGTTTCTCCTGCCAAATTGGGGGCCGATATTGTTATTCACAGTTTAACGAAGTTTATTAATGGTACTAGCGATTGTGTGGCGGGAGTGGTTTGTGGTTCCAAAGATTTCTGTTTGGGATTAAAGGATGTGAATAATGGTGCAGGCATGTTATTGGGTAGCACATTGGATAGTTTAAGGGCTTCTTCCATCTTAAAGAATATGAGAACGCTGCATATAAGGATGAAAAAACATAGTGAAAATGCCATGTACTTAGCCCAAAATTTTGAAAAGGACGGATTACGTGTGGCATATCCGGGGTTAAAATCGCATGCTGGGCATAGAGTTATGAAAAAACAATTTAATCCGGAATATGGCTTTGGTGGATTAATGACTTTGGACGTAGGCTCCTTGGAAAATGCCAATGCCCTGATGGAATTAATGCAAAAGAAACATTTGGGATATTTGGCAGTTAGTTTAGGCTTTTACAAAACCTTATTTAGTGCACCGGGAACCTCCACTTCTTCAGAAATTCCAATGGAAGAACAATTGGAGATGGGCTTGTCCAATGGTCTAATTCGGTTTTCAATAGGATTGGATGACCATATAGATAGGACATATAGGGCAATGAAAGACTGTTTGGTCCAATTGAAAATTTTAAAAAATATAAAGGAAGGGGTCTAATATTGGGTTTGCAGAACAGATATCAAAATCGTAATATTACGAAGAAACAAATAGCTACTAGATGCAAAACCTTAGCACTAATCCCTCCGGACCTGAGAATGAACATATTGTAGAAAATAAGGAACTAAATATCTGGGAGGCCCTTATCCCAGTTGTTCTTTTAATGATGATGTTGGCCTATAATATTTTCTATGCCGATGGAGAATGGTTCGGGGAATATTCCAATCAGATTATTTTATTGATCGGTGGTGGTATAAGTGCCATTGTGGGGTTTTTTAATAAAACCTCTCTAAGAACTATGGGCATGGAAGTTCTGGAAAATTTAAAAAGTGTTCTCGTACCAATTATGATATTGTTTTTGGTAGGGGCCTTGGCAGGTACTTGGTTGGTGAGTGGTGTTATTCCTGCCATGGTCTATTACGGACTTAAGGTTTTGAATCCCTCCATTTTTTTGCCAGCTTCTGTGGTAATTGCTGCGATAATCTCCGTGGCCACTGGAAGTTCATGGACTACGTCCGCAACGGTGGGCATAGCACTAGTGGGTATTGGGACCGCATTGGGCATTGATCCCGGTATGATTGCCGGTGCGGTAATTTCAGGAGCTTATTTTGGGGACAAGATGTCCCCTTTAAGCGATACCACCAATTTGGCACCCGCCATGGCAGGGACTGACTTGTTTACCCATATAAAATACATGACCATTACAACCGTGCCTACTATATTGATAACTTTGGTTGTGTTTACGGTAATTAGCTTCAATATAGAAACTTCTGGGAGTGCGGATGTAAGTGCACTATTGAACACAATTAATAGTACCTTTAATATAAGCCCGTATTTATTTATAGTGCCAGGAGTGGTAATAGCGCTTATACTTCTTAAAACAAAGCCGCTGATTGCCTTGGGGACTGGGGTGGGATTGGCTGGGGTGTTTGCCCTATTTTTTCAAGCCGAAGTATTGAAAACCCTCTCAGATTCCAATGTAACCGCTATTTTTAATGCAATTTTTGTTGATACGGCCATAGTAACCGAAAACGAAAAATTGAACGAGCTGTTCAGTGCCGGTGGAATGCAAGGCATGCTTTGGACTATATTGCTTATTTGCTGTGCCATGGTATTTGGGGGTATAATGGACGGTATTGGGGCCTTGGCCCGAATTACCAAATCCTTACTATCCATTGCAGCATCCGTATTTGGTTTGTTTGCTAGTACAGTTATGAGCTGTATAGGGTTAAATGCCATTGCCAGTGATCAATACCTGGCAATTGTAATCCCTGGTAAAATGTTCAAGAAGGCCTTTCAGGACAAGGGCTTGGCTCCTGAGAATTTGAGTCGGACTTTGGAAGATTCTGGTACCGTAACGTCTGTATTAATTCCATGGAATACATGTGGGGCGTACCAATCGAGCGTATTGGGGGTCGGTGTTGCCGAATACTTTGTTTATGCCGTTTTTAATTGGTTAAGTCCTTTTATGACGCTGTTTTTCGCGGCACTACATCTCAAAATCAGACAGCTTAGGACATCTTCGGTAGCTGCTTGATCAGAGGGTAATAGACAAAACATTATTCCTAAATTATTTGTAGTTATTGCTTTCGGAATTTTTCAACCAATTAACCGATCATCGAACTATTTTTAATCAGGTAATGAGTAAGCCTCTTTTTGCAAAATGGGTTATAGATCAATAATTGATTTTTCTAAAAACTCGCTTCATTTTCAATAAAAACATATTTCCTATTTTTCACCCCTCGCCTTTGCTATATCGTGAAATTATACATTCTATTTTTTGCATCTTCGCAACTAAAATCGATAAAGGGCGTAGGTATATACAATAGTTATATAGGAATAAGTTTTTTAAATCCAGAATATGGTAATCCGCCTTATTTAGATGTAATTTTACATCAGAAATTAATAGTATAAAATTTATAAATATGACTTTAGTAGGTAAAAAATTTCCAAATCTTAGCGTTAATGCAATGAACGATTTGGGCGATACTTTCAAATTGAATGTTTTGGAGGAAGCACAAAAAAATAACAAAAAAGTAATCTTGTTTTGGTATCCAAAAGACTTCACTTTTGTTTGCCCAACAGAATTGCATGCTTTTCAGGCTGCTTTGGGAGAATTTGAAAAAAGAAACACTTTGGTTATAGGTGCTTCCTGTGACACGGCCGAAGTTCATTTTGCTTGGTTGAGTACATCTAAGGATAATGGTGGAATTGAAGGCGTTACTTATCCCATCCTTGCGGACAGCAATAGAAACTTGGCTTCCACTTTAGGTATTTTGGACATTACCAATGAGCAGTATAATGAGGAAACAGGTGTTATCATGGTAGATGGTGACAATGTAACTTACCGTGCCACTTATTTAATAGATGAAGAAGGTACTGTATTCCATGAAGGGATTAATCATATGCCATTGGGTAGAAATGTAAATGAGTATTTGCGTTTGATCGATGCATATACACATGTTCAGGAAAAAGGAGAAGTTTGTCCTGCCAACTGGGAAGAGGGTAAAGACGCAATGACTGCTGACAGGAATGGTGTTGCCAGTTATTTGTCTGCACACGCAAACTAGGCTCAATACATAAATATAGGGAGCCAATCGTTAAATAAAATTGGCTCCCTTTTTATAAATTAAAATAAGAAATTATGCTGCTTGAATTGGAAAATGATAATCTTAAAGAGATTATTGATCAAAATAAAAATGTGGTAGTCCAATATTCTGCTACCTGGTGTGGCAATTGTAGAATAATGAAACCCAAATTTAAAAAAGAAGCGTCAGCGAATGATGATATTACATTTGTTCTTGCCGATGCAGAAAAGTTCCCTGAATCCAGAAAATTGGCCAATGTGGACAATCTTCCAACTTTCGCCATTTTTAGTGATGGTGAATTCAAGAATCAGGTACAGACTAATAAATATGATGTTTTAAAAGAATTGATAAGTGAAATTACCAGTAATTAAACACCTAACCGGTTTCATCGCGGAAAATGATGAGGACTATGTGTTGGAAACCATAGAAACGTTGGAATCCATAACCGAAGTTTCTTCATTAAAAGACGAGGAACTGGATGTTATTGGAGAATTGATCTCCAATTTATATGGAGCCTTGGAGGTACAAAAATCCATTAAGGAAGGTAAGCCCCAAAAGGAGGCTTTGAACGAATTTATGCAAAGGGTCGTTGGTTCTATTGACAAATAGATGTAAAAGTAGCTATCAAACCAATTGCAGTAAATCCCTCTATTCCTCTGTGCAATTCATAGGATAGAGGGATTTTCTTTTTATTTACGTCCTTTGGACGGGCTTTTTATTAACCTACTTTTTTATGCAATATTCCTAACATATCAATCATATATTTTTTATTTTCACCCAAAATTTAAAAAGAATAACATGGCTATTGTAACGCTTAAAGGACATCCAATAAATACTATAGGTTCACTCCCTGCTAAAGGCAGCGAGGCTCCCAGCTTTTCCTTGACTAAAAAAGATTTATCAACCAGTACTTTTTCCGATTATAAGGGAAAAAAAATAGTACTGAATATTTTTCCTAGTGTAGATACGGGTACGTGTGCACAATCTGTTAGACAATTTAATGAGAAAGCTTCAGTATTGGCAAACACTAAGGTTTTATGTATTTCCAAGGACCTTCCATTTGCCCAGAATCGCTTCTGTGGGGCAGAAGGATTGGAAAATGTAGAAATGTTGTCCGATTTTAGGGATGGTAACTTTGGAAAAGCTTTTGGTGTTGAATTTATTGATGGACCTCTTATGTCCTTGCATTCCAGATCCGTAGTTGTTTTAGATGAAGAAGGAAAAGTTATTTATACGGAACAAGTTGCAGAAACCGTGGATGAGCCTAATTATGATGCAGCCCTAGAAGTATTGATGGATGCCTAAAGAAAGTTTTTTAGTGAATCGTATTAAGAGTGTTGGATTCGCTTTTAAGGGAGCGCTACTTTTGGTAAGAACAGAGTCGAGTATTAAGATTCAGGTTTTTATAACTCTGGTCATGACGGCGGCGGGATTCTATTTTGAAATTTCCAACACGGAATGGATACTTCAAATTTTGGCCATTGGATTGGTGCTAGGTATTGAAGGCCTAAATACGGCTATTGAGAAAATAGCTGATTTTGTCCAACCCGAATACGATGAAAAAATTGGATTTATAAAGGATATTTCTGCGGGTGCCGTTATGTTGGTGTCTATTGCCGCTTCCATTATTGGCCTTATTATATATGTTCCAAAGCTTTTTTGATCACTATTGATGATGCCTACTAATATATCTGGTTTAGGGGTAGTTTCCTTAAAATGATATATCCAAGGGAAAAGTTCGGATGAGTTCATAAGTAAATTTGTAATTTAGCCTCCAGAATTGAAGATTTAATGGCAAAAAAGGTAAGAAAACCAAAGTCAACACCCAATAAAAAAGGCTTTTCCTTAAAATTATCGCAACAAAACAAAATTATTTTTGGGGGGTTGTTAATGCTTTTAAGTATTGCCCTTTTCTTT
Source organism: Arenibacter sp. F26102 (assembly GCF_023015865.1). Classification (GTDB taxonomy): domain Bacteria; phylum Bacteroidota; class Bacteroidia; order Flavobacteriales; family Flavobacteriaceae; genus Arenibacter. The sequence continues at coordinate 27,995 of NZ_JALKBC010000004.1, forward strand.
TCTTTTGTCTCCTTCTATTTTACATGGCAGGACGATCAAAGCTTGCTTTCGGAATTTGCGAATAGGAACGAGCAAGCAAGAAATTTATTGAACAAATTTGGAGCTAACGTAAGTCATTTTATCCTTTATAAAGGATTTGGTATTTCTTCTATCATATTTACTTTTCTGCTTTTTACAACCGGGCTGTACCTATTTTTAAGTATGCAAAAACATGGCCTGCTCCGAAAATGGATCTGGGGATTGGTGTTTATTATCTGGTTCTCCGTCGCCCTTGGCTTTTTTGCCTCTGGAAAGCCACTTCTAGGGGGTATGGTTGGGTATGAAATGAACGATTTCCTCCAAGATTATGGAGGCAAAGTCGGTGTCTTTTTGCTATTGCTTTTCGGCTTGATCGTAATTTTGGTTAGATTGTTTCAATTTTCTCCGGACAAGGCCGTGGCTTATTTAAATACCAAGGGTAAATCTTTGGCCTCAGAATTTAAGAATGGTAAAACTCCTATAGTGGATAACGATAGGGAGAACGACATTCTATATACGGAGGAAAAGGTAGAAACCCCTATCGTAATTGATACTTATACCCACAAAAAAGATATTCCTCCTCTGGAGAAAGAAGTCGAAGATGAGGAATTTGAAGTAAAAGTGGGGCCAGAGGAAGAGACTATTGCCATGGAGGTAGAGAAAATAAATGAGGAGAAAGAAGAGTCCGATAATATTTCCGATAAACTTGTGGAAGATTTTGGTGAATTTGATCCTACCTTGGAACTGGGCAATTTTAAATTCCCTCCATTAGATCTTTTGGATCAGCATGGGGCTACGGGAGGAATTACAATAAATCAAGAGGAGCTCGAAGAAAATAAGAATAAGATTGTAGAGACCTTAAAGAATTATAAAATTGGCATCGCGCAAATTAAGGCAACTATAGGGCCTACCGTTACCCTATATGAAATTGTTCCGGATGCCGGGGTGCGGATTTCCAAAATAAAAAACTTGGAGGACGATATTGCCTTATCCCTTGCGGCGCTTGGGATACGAATAATAGCTCCTATTCCTGGCAAGGGTACCATTGGTATCGAGGTCCCGAATAAAAACGCTACTATTGTTTCTATGCGTTCCGTAATAGCATCCAGCAAATTTCAAAAAGCGGAAATGCAATTGCCCATTGCCTTTGGCAAGACCATAAGCAACGAAACTTTTGTGGTAGATTTGGCAAAAATGCCCCACTTGTTAATGGCAGGAGCTACTGGACAGGGTAAATCCGTGGGATTAAATGCCGTATTGACCTCCCTGCTCTATAAAAAGCACCCTGCGGAAGTTAAGTTTGTGCTAATAGATCCCAAGAAAGTAGAGCTTACCCTATTCAACAAAATAGAAAGGCATTATTTGGCCAAATTGCCAGATTCCGAGGAGGCTATAATTACCGACAATAATAAGGTGATAAATACCCTAAATTCACTTTGTATTGAAATGGACAACCGCTACGAGTTGTTAAAGGTGGCCATGGTGAGAAATATTAAGGAGTATAATACCAAGTTTAAGGCGAGAAAACTAAACCCTAATGACGGGCACATGTTTCTTCCTTATATTGTTTTGGTTATTGATGAGTTTGCCGATTTAATTATGACCGCAGGTAAGGAAGTGGAAACTCCAATTGCAAGGTTGGCACAATTGGCCAGGGCAATCGGCATCCATTTGATTATTGCCACCCAAAGGCCTTCGGTTAACGTAATTACTGGGATTATAAAGGCCAACTTCCCGGCAAGAATAGCCTTTAGGGTAACTTCAAAAATAGATTCAAGAACTATTCTTGATGCTCAGGGTGCCGATCAATTAATTGGACGTGGGGATATGCTGTATACACAGGGCAATGATGTTACAAGAATTCAATGTGCTTTTGTGGATACTCCAGAGGTTGCCAAGATTACAGAATTTATAGGTTCGCAGAGAGCCTATCCGGATGCGCATTTACTTCCGGAATATGTGGGGAACGACGATTCTGGCACAAGTATTGATTATAATATCTCTGATCGTGATGCCATGTTCAGGGATGCGGCAGAGGTAATTGTTATTGCACAGCAAGGTTCGGCCTCCTTAATACAGCGAAAGTTGAAATTAGGGTACAATAGAGCGGGGAGAATTATAGATCAACTGGAGGCCGCAGGTATCGTTGGTCCGTTTGAAGGCAGTAAAGCTCGCCAGGTTCTGGTACCGGATATTTATGCCTTAGATCAACTCTTGAGCAATGAAAGGCCATAAACGGTACATTAAAAATTTAAAAAGAAGACAAATGAAACTTAAATTATCTATTATATTACTGGTATTATCTACTTCAATCTCTATGGCCCAAAACTCAGCGAAGGCCAAATCTTTGTTGGATGAAGTGTATAATAAAGTAAAAAGTTATGACAATATTTTTGTAGACTTTAAATATAGCCTTAATAATGAAGAGGCCAATATAAATACCGAGACACGGGGAGATGTTACGATGCAGGGTGATAAATATTTATTTAACTATTTAGGGTCCAAACAATTATACGATGGTAAAAAAGTATATACTGTAGTTCCGGAAAATGAAGAAGTTACTATTGAAGAAAAGCTGGATGATGAAAACACCATCACTCCTTCAAAAATGCTTACCTTTTATAAACAAGGTCACAATTATGACTGGGACATTCTACAAAATATACAGGGAAGAAAAATACAGTTTGTAAGGTTGACACCAATTGATACCAATTCAGAGATCAAATCCATATTATTGGGAATAGATGTGGAGACCAAGCATATCTATAAGCTTATTGAAACGGGGAAGAACGGCACTAAAACTACCATTACTGTTAATTCTTTTAAAATAGACCAGCCTTTGTCCAAAACCTTATTTATTTTTGACGAGAGCAAGTATAAAAATGATGGGTACTACATCATAAGAAATTAGGCCATTGAGAATTCTAGACCGATATATATTATCGAGCTTCCTTTTTAATTTTTTCAGCTCGTTTGTAATACTGATGTTTATCTTCGTATTTCAGACGATTTGGCTGTTTATTGATGATTTTGCAGGTAAGGGCTTGGATATTTTTATCATCGGGAAATTCTTGTTTTACCTTATGCCCAATCTAATGGAACGGGTAATTCCTTTAACCGTGTTGCTTTCTTCAATCCTAACCTTTGGCTCCTTTGCCGAGAATTATGAATTTGCAGCTATGAAGGCCTCTGGAATTTCCTTGCAGAGGGCAATGCTGCCCCTTATTGTTTTTGTCACTTTTTTGGGAGGGGTTACCTTTTATTTTGCAAATAACATTATCCCCATTTCGGAGCAAAAAATTTATAACTTAAGAAGGAATATTGCCAAGGTAAAACCGGCCGCGATAATTTCGGAAGGTGTTTTCAGTGATTTGGAAGGCACGGAGATGAACATGAAGGTTGACCGTAAATATGGTCAAAATGATCGGTTCTTGGAAAATGTCATCATCCATGAGAAATCTAAAATAAAAGTAAATACAACCGTAATCAAAGCTAAATCAGGGGAACTTATCAGTAGCGAGGATTCCGATATTTTACAGTTGGTATTGAAAGATGGACATTACTATTCTGATATGCCCACGAAGAATAACAAGGAAAAGAAGAAGAATCCTTTTACCAAGGCCAATTTTAAAACCTATACCATAAACAAGGATCTTTCCGATCTAAATGATGTGGACTTGGATGAAGAGCGTGATGTAAGTACAGATAAGATGAAGAACATATCGCGCTTAAATAAGGATATTGACTCCCTAAAGGAGGACAACGTAAAATTGGTAACCGCTTTCTCCAAGAATATAGTGGGAAGAATGGGGGCTTTTGTACCGTTAAAAAAACCAGATTCATTAAGCCAAATTACAATAGACAAGAAAAAGAAGGAAAGGGATTCGTTGGGCACTACCCTATCCACCGATGACATTGTTGCACTTTTCCCTTCATGGCACCAAACGCAAATAGTAAATTCGGCTAAAAGTTCCACGTCCAATATAATCACAAGTATACAGGGAAAGAAAAATGAGCTTCATATAAAATATAAGATTTATCGTCTGCATATTTTATCACTACATAAAAAATATGCCTTAGCCTTATCGTGTATTATTTTGTTCTTTGTTGGAGCGCCACTGGGAGCCATAATTAGAAAAGGAGGTTTGGGACTACCTATGGTAATCGCCATTGTCTTATTCCTTACCTATTACTTTATTGGTGTATTTGCCGGTAATTATGCCAAGGAGGGGAATATTAATCCAATTATAGGCGCATGGCTTTCTACGTTTATAATGTTACCTTTAGGTGTGTTTTTAACCAGGCGTGCAACGGCCGATAAGGGCTTGATGTCCTTTGGAAGTATTTTTGATTATTTTAAAGGCATATTTAAGAAGAAAGATAAAATTGCTGCAACATGACAACAAAAGTTAGCAAAACCATTACACTAAATACCATTGAAGAAGCCATTGAGGATATAAGACAAGGCAAGGTTATTATTGTAGTGGACGATGAAAATAGGGAAAATGAAGGGGATTTTTTGGCAGCTGCAGAATTGGCCACCCCCGAATTGATCAATTTTATGGCCACCCATGGCAGGGGGCTTATCTGCGCTCCACTTACTGAAGGTAGATGTAAGGAATTAGGCCTGCACATGATGGTCCACAATAATACAGATCCTATGGAAACTGCATTCACTGTTTCTGTAGATTTAAGGGGCTATGGGGTAACTACTGGCATTTCTGCCGCAGATCGTGCAAGTACCATTAAGGCCTTGACCGATGATAATATAAAATCACATGATCTTGGAAGGCCAGGACATATATTTCCGTTAGTCGCTAAAGAAGGTGGCGTGTTAAGAAGAACAGGGCATACGGAGGCCGCTATTGATTTTGCCCGTTTAGCCGGACTAAAACCAGCTGGGGTCATAGTAGAAATTATGAACGAAGATGGCACTATGGCCAGATTGCCTCAATTGGTAAAAGTAGCCAAAACATTTGACCTTAAGATCGTTTCCATCGAAGCCTTGATCGCCTATCGTATGGAGCATGACAGTCTTATCCGTAAAAAGGAAGATTTTAATATTGTTACCAGATTTGGGGAATTTAGATTGAGGGCCTATCAGCAGACCACTAATAATCAAGTACATATAGCATTGACCAAAGGTACCTGGAAAAAGGACGAAAAGGTCCTTACCCGGATCAATTCAACCTTAATTAACAATGACATTTTAGGTACGCTTACAAATAACCCGGATAAAAAATTGGAAGACATGTTCAATGCCATCAATGAAGAGGGAAAAGGAGCATTTGTTTTTATTAATCAGGAAACCGAATCCTTGAATTTACTGGGAAGATTGGGTGAGCTGAAGGAGTTGCAAAAGAAGGGTATATTCAAGGCGCCCAAAGTGGATATGGATGCCAAGGATTTTGGTGTAGGCGCACAAATTTTACACGATTTGGATATTGCCAAAATAAGGCTGTTGTCCAATTCTACCCAAACTAAAAGAGTGGGTATTGTGGGTTATGGACTGGAAATAGTAGAATACGTTACGTATTAATAAGGACGAATAAATTTGAAATAAAAAATGCCGAAGGATCAATTTCCTTCGGCATTTTTTTTAGCTCAAAGTAGTTCCGACCTATAAGGGTCTTACCCAGATGTTTCTGAATTGTGTTTTGTTGCCGTGGTCCTGAAGTGAAAGTACATCATCACCATGGGCAGATGGGTAATTGTGCAAACCAATATAATAGGTGGTACCATTGATCTCTACGTTATTTTGTACTAGAACACCATTATGAAGCACAGTAATCCTCGCCTTGGCATCCAATCGGCCATCTTTTTTAAATCTAGGGGCTGTATAGATTACGTCATAAGTGTTCCATTCCAAAGGACCGCGCATGGCATTTACCAAAGGTGCATGGTCTTTATATATACTGCCGGCCTGTCCGTTTCTGTAGGTACGGTTATTGTACGAATCCAATATTTGCAATTCATATCTGTTCTGCAAAAATAATCCGCTATTGCCCCTACCCTGGCTTGAACCTGCCACCTCATCCGGAGCGCTAAATTCTATGTGTATCTGGCAGTCACCAAATTTCATTTTTGTACTTATACCTCCAGAACCAGGAACTACTTCCATATGGTTATTGTCGATAATTTTCCATGGGGCAGGTTGTGCATTGTCTTTTTGCTTTACCCAATGATCCAAGTTTGTGCCATCAAATAAGATTATGGCATCCGAAGGGGCGTCACCCAATGTTTTTGCAGGAGTCACCACACTTACTTCTGGCTCCCATATTTCCGTCATTTCTGCCTTCATGGGCATAGGTGATACTTCAGGAGGAGTACTAATATGTTTGTTTTGTGCTCCTATTTGCAAAGAAAAAGCAATGGAAAATAGGAAAAGGAAAATAGTCTTGGAATTCATATTATTAATGGATTTAACGTAAATTATTTGAGGACTAAATATAGGAATATTACTTAAACTTATCCAAAGGTTTGGATATGTTTCCATTATGGAAGGGAATTATTTGGTAACCTTGGATTTTGTAGATATTTGACAATTTTACTTGATGAGATTACTTGGAGGGTAGCCAAATTGCTTTTTAAAACATCTACTAAAATATAAAGGGTCGTTAAATCCTACCAGGCCAGTCACCTCACTAACATTATATTTTTTGGTATTTAGCAGATGTGCGGCTTTTTTTAACCTAATAGTTCTTATAAATTCATTTGGAGCCAAATCTGTTATCTCTTTGATTTTTCTGTACAATTTGGAAGAACTCATGCCTAATTCATGACACAAAAAAGCGGTATTAAGCTCCAGGTTACCCATGTCGTCTTCGATCAATTGTGTGAGTTTCTCCATAAAAAGTTCATCAGCGGGCGAGTGTGTCAAGGTGGTAACTTCACTTTCCACTTCTCCTGAAAATTTATTTTTCAGCTCCATACGTGATTTGATGATGTTCTCAATTCTGGTTTTTAACAAGGAAGGTTCAAAGGGCTTTACCAAATACCCATCTGCACCACTGCTATACCCTCGAATTTTATCATCACTGTCTGAAAGTGCTGTCAATAAAATAACGGGTACATGACTTATGTCGTCATCGTTCTTTAAAATTTTACAGAATTCCAGCCCATCCATTTCCGGCATCATAATATCGGCTATACATAATACGGGTTTTACTTTTCTACATTGTTCAAGGCCCACTTTACCGTTTTCCGCTTCAAAAACTTTGTAATGGTCCGATAGGTACTCCACTAAATAATTTCGCAATTCAACATTGTCCTCAATGATAAGTATCCTTTCTTTTAAGTGGGTACTTTGAATTATCTTTTTAGCTGTTATTAATTGTGGAGATGCCTCAGGAGTATCAGGCTTTACTACCTCAAAAATTTCATCGTCAGAATAGGCTATCCTGGAAATTGGAATTTTTAATGTGAAAGTACTACCTTTTTCTAACTCACTCTCCACCTCTATAGTTCCTTTGTGCAATTCCACCAATGCCTTTACCAGGGACAAACCTATACCGGAGCCGGTATTATTTTCTTTACTGTTGGAAGCTTGAAAAAATCTTGAAAATATTTTTTCTTGACTCTCTATGGGGATTCCAATACCATCATCGCTGACTTCAACTACTAATTGTTGTACATTATTCACCATACTCGTATTTACAAATAGGTCTATATGACCGTATTTATGGGTGAATTTCAGAGCATTTGAAAGTAAATTATACAGTATTTTATCATATTTGTCCCAGTCTAGATAGCCTTCAATATCTTGATTATCGCAGACAATATTAAAGTTGATTTTCTTATCATCTGCCAGTTCTTGAAAAGATCTAAAGGTATTGGTAGTGCGTTGAAAAATATTGGTTTTAGTGACTTTCAATTGCAATTCCCCAGATTGGGCCCTTCGAAAATCCAGTACCTGATTCACTAGGTTTAAAAGTCTATTGGCATTTTGGTAGATTAAATTGAATCTGCTTTGCTGGAATTGGTTGCTAGATTCTTTCGACTCTTCTATTAATTGTTGTGCAGGACCTAGTATGAGAGTTAGAGGGGTTCTTAATTCGTGTGATATATTGGTGAAAAATTTAAGTTTTTCATTGTTCAATTTCTCATCTCGCTCCCTTTTTACCTTTTCCAATAATAGTTCTTGTTTTAGAATTAATCTAGCTTTTATCTGTTTTCTAACAAAATAGAACACAACAGTAAGAACTAATAACGCCAATAAGAGAGCCTTGTAGGTTAACCAAAATGGGGGTATAATTTTTATATCATAACTAGAAATGGGACTCCATACTCCATGACTGTTCATAGCCTTTACCTCAAAAACATAGTTCCCAAAAAAAAGATTGGTGTACTGCACGGTACGTTGACCCATATCAACCGTATTCCATACTTTGTCAAATCCTACCAATCTATAACTATACTTATTAAAGCGCTCATTAGTATAGGAAGGACTGGAAAAAGTGAGTGAAAAATTCTTGTTAACATTTTCCAAAACCATTCCACGACTTAAATTTATGTCCGAGGTAAGTATTTGCTGATCATTTAGGGTGTTGCCTACTTCCAAATCGGTATTCTGAATCTTGATATTCGTAATCACTGGAGGAGGTGAAATGGTATTGTCTTTAATACTTGAAGGTGAAAAAGTGATAATTTCGTTTTTTCCTCCTAAATAGATATTTGAATCATCGGCGTAGTAAAAGCCGGTTAGACTAAATACGTCCAACCTATTACCACTATCGGTATAAAATATTTTCAGTTCATTGGATTCAATTTTGTATTGGGCAAGTTGGTTATTGTTCATATTTAACCAAAGGTTGCCCCTGCTATCTGCCACCACATCGGTTATCCAGCTGCTCTGCAATTCCACAGCCTCCATAACAGGGACAAAATCGTCTAGATCGGGATCGTAGTAATCCAATCCCTTGCGTGTCGCCGCCCAAATTTTCCCAGATGGATCAATCGTAATATCGCTTACATTTTCATGTGAAAGTCCAATGTTTTCGCCTAAATCGGCATTATATACATGCGTATTTCCACTTACGGGGTCAAATCGAATAGCTCCAATTTGGGTGGCGAACCAAATTGTACCATCATTATCGACCACACATTTGTTAATGGGGCGTGAAGGCAATAATATTCCCGTTCCATTAATAGGTGAAAATGTATCTGTGTTGATAATTACCGCCCCTTCTCCATGAGCGCCAACCACCATTTTTTTATTTCCTAAATCTGCGAATGCAAGAATTGGTGACCTACTAAAGCCAACATCCAATACGGAGGCTTTACCAGTGCTGTAATCGTAACGTAAAATATGACCTTCCCATAGGCCACAGTAAAATATGTTGCCATCTATTGTAAAAATACTGGCTATGTCCTTTTGGCTATTGAACAAGGGACTATAACGACCATTATCCGAAATAAAGAGGCCATTATGTCTTGTAGCCACTATGATTTTATTGTCTTTGGTTTTTGCAAATCCGCGAATACGGGGTACCTGATTCCCAATATATTGGGAAATATCAGAGTTATAATTAAATTGATTATTATAAGGATCGTATTTCTCCAGGCCGTCTTCCGTGCCAATCCATAGCACGCCTGAGGCATCAAAATACAATGCTGCCACCAAATTATCCACCAAGGAATCATCATCAGATAATTCCGAGTAATACCATCGGTATTCTTGTAGGACAATATCCTCCAGTTCATCTACCACCAAGATGCCGCCTAGTGTACCCAGCCAATATTCACCGTTGGGCGCCCTTGCTACCGAAATAAAGTATGGCCCCAATTTATCCCTTACCTTAGAATCTTGTAAATACAGATTTTTGAAAGAATCGGTTTGCTCTTCTAATTTAAATAGCCCTCTCCTGCTGCCCACAAATATATCCGATTTGTGGTCCTCATAGATAAAATTGACATATGGGTTTGTTTCAGTCGACTCTGGAACTTCCAAAGTGTACTCCCTTATTTGTGCGATGTTACCTGTATTGTCCAAGGAGATTTTGGCAATTCCCGCGCTTCCATAACTTGCAAGCCATATATATCCATTGGAATCTTCAATAATTTCCTTAATGTAGTTAAAGCCTTCCAGTACCACTTTTTTAAAATGCTGGGTTTGGGGATTATAGATAAAAAGGCCTTTATCCTTGGTTCCTACCCACACTTGCTTGTACCTATCTACATGTACGGACCTTATCTCCCCGTCGTGCAAAGCGTTTGGATCATTAACATTTGGAAGGAAGGTTTGGAAGGTGTGGGTATCCAATTTATAAAGTACGAGTCCTTTTCTTGTGCCGATCCACAATTGATTGGATTCCCTATCCAATTCCAAGTCGGTAATATCATCGTCTGGGATGGTATTGTTTAGTTCGGAAGAGCTGGTATAATTTTTAAACTCGTAACCGTCAAAACGGTTCAATCCTGAAAAAGTACCCAACCACAAAAAGCCTTGATCGTCCTGAAGAATATGCCTTACAGAATTATGGGAAAGGCCATTAAAATCATTGTAATGTTCAAACTTTATAGTCTGCGCGTGTAGGTTCCATACGGAGACCATAAATGCCAACAGAAGTTTAAGTTTGTTTCCCATAATGTAAATAATACTATCGTTTAAAAAGCCAATATAAGGAACCTTGGTTGCCAAAGTTTAAAAACCTCAAATAAATAGGCCATATAGTGGACTAGTATATTTGAGGTGTTTTATGCTGTTCCTTAAAATCCTAAAGCCTCACTCCATCTTTATTATTGCTGTGAATTATTGGAAGGTACGGATCCCATGGTAAATTCCAAAACAGCCCCATTTAAAATATCGGAATGATTAATATGATTTTGGTCCGATACCATTCCATTTATTTTTACCACATTTAAATAAGGTTTATCCGAGGAAGTACCTGGGGCATTGATGACGAATTCCTTGCCATTTGGCAAGCTTATTGTGATTTTATCAAAAATGGGGCTGCCAAATTCGTATATAGGATTGTCTTCTGTACCCCCGTTTATTTGAAAAAGTCCTATTTTCATCAACACAGCCAAACTACCCATTAACCCCTGGTCCTCATCCCCGTTGTATCCGGTTGCGGGAGACAGACCGCTAAAGGCTCTATCCACTACTTTTCTGGACCAGAACTGCGTTAAATCCGGTCTTCCCAATTTATTAAATACAAAGGCTGTTTGCATGGAAGGCTGATTGCCATAGTTGATTGGTATTTTTCTATATTCGGGATGCAATTCCAGGGCATGTGAATTACCAGAAGTAAATCCTAGTTTTTCCGCCGTTTCGAATTGAAGGTTGAGTTTCTCCACGGCCTTATCATTTCCTCCCATAAGATTTGCCAGACCACTAAGATCGTGGGGCACAAACCAAGTGGCTTGGGCCGAGTTGGATTCTACAAAGCCATGCTGATGTTCGTACGGATCGAAGTTTTGCTTCCATACACCATCTACATCTTTTGGTCTCATCCAACCTACGTTCTTATCAAATACATTTTTATAATTTAAAGAACGATTCATGAAATAGTTGTAATCTACTTCATTTCCTATTTTTTTAGCCAATTGTGCCAAGGTCCAATCCTGATAGGCATACTCCATGGTTACCCCTGCACCCTCCTGATGGCCACCAAACTTACCTTCTGGTATGGGATAGGGTACGTAACCATCCCTGATGTAGTATTTTAATCCACCACCAAGTGCGGTATTATGCTCATAGCCTGCCTTTTCCATAATTCCCCCTGGCATATGATTTATCTTCAACGCCTCATATATATCCTCCAAATTTTCCGTAACTACACCTTTCTGTATGGCACTGACAATAAATGGTGTGGAAGAGGCCCCAGTCATTACATAGGTATAATTACCGCCCGAGGGTCCACGGGGAACCAATCCACCATCCTTTTGGTACTGCAATAAGGATTGTACAAACTCTTCCATAATTTCAGGATATACTAAGCCCCATAACGTGTTTATCGTCCATTGGGCTCCCCAAAATGAATCGGAATTATAGTGGTTGAATTTTGGTTTTCCCGCTTCATCCAAAGGTATTTGTCCAATTCTAAAGTTCTCCCCCGTATTATCCGGGTATGCCCCGTTAATATCACTTATAACCCTTCTACCTTGCAAGGAATGCCATAGATCAGTATAAAATCTTTTTTGGGAGGTTTCCGTACCACCCGATACTTTTATTCTTCCCAAGGCATTGTTCCACTCTTGCTTGGACTCCTTTACAATTCTTTCAAAATCCCAATGGGAGAGTTCAGCATCTATATTGGCTTTGGCATTTTCTGCAGAAGTATATGAAATGCCTACTTTCATCAAAAGCTGGTCGGTGTCATTGTCCAATGCGATCAAAAAGTTTCCAGTTTCTTCATCCTTGTTTACCTCTGTTACTTCCCTGTCCAAAATAATATGGAAAAATAATTTTGCTGGTTTTGGCCTTCTATGGGTCGGTGCCATTACAAGCTCACCAGTAAAATTTGTAGCATCTACTTTAATTAGGTTGCCATCTAAATTTTCACAAGGTCCCAACATACCATTAAGGTTAAAAAGAATGGCCGCATCCTTATTTTTTGGATAGACATATTTATGAAAACCAACCCTTTTGGTGCTAGTGAGCTCTACATTAATTCCATATTTCTCCAAAGCTAAAGAATGATATCCTGGCGACACTTTTTCATTGTCATGACTGAATTTGGATTTAAAATCCTTATAAATGGATTTCTTGTTATCCTCGGTTATCGTAACCGGAAGTACGGATAGTCCCGAAAGTTGCCAGGCATGGATATGGCTGAAACCTTGAATGGTATCTACCTTATATCTATATCCACTTCCCCAGGCACCGTCCACTTCCGTATCCGGACTTAGATTTACCATGCCGAAAGGGCGACTGGCGGATGAAAAGAAAAACCATCGTGAATTTTCGGTGTCCAAATGTGGATAAACCATGTCGACTGGTGATGCAGTATTTGACCCTAGATTTTGCGGAGGGGCTTGTTCTGTTTTACAGGAATAGCAAGTTATTGCCGTTAGTAATCCTATAATAAGTCCCGAATAAAACTTTTTCATATGTATACTTTTATAATTTAGCCTCTAAGTTTAATTTAATTGCGGTTAGCATATCTATAGTAGGAAAGCCATTATTTGGTCTTCGGATTTGTGGGGAATACCACTTGGCCCATTTACCAATTTTGTCGCCGGTGTTCCTATTTTGATAAATGACCTCTAATTTTTGATTTATGTCTGGCCAGAGGTCCAAGGCCTGATTTATGTAAATTGTTTTCCCAGTATCCTCATATTGTTTTTTTAACAAGGCCATATTATGTAATGTAACCTCAAACGAGATTAGGTCGTTGTAAAGCAGTGCAGGTAGATAAACGTATGAATAATAGAAATCAGTTTCCAAACCTACTTTATCCAAGCCTTTGTTGGCCTCTTCCACGGATTGTTGAATGTAATTCTGTGTTTTCTTTACGTGCTCAAAATCATTTTCGACCCTTTTAAAATCATGTGGTACCGGAGTTTTTCCAGGTCTTTGTATCGGGGAATCGGAAAGGTATGAAATAGCCTCCCGTATTTCCCATAAATGCTGTACGTAACCTATTCTCCCTTCTTGTGCTTGGTGTAACAATTTCATGGAGGATATGGCAGATTCACACTGATTTTCCTTAAAATATCTTTTGGTCCATTGTTTATAGAAATCATTATGATCAAAACTATCTGGATCCTGGCAAACTTCACTATAGGCTTCCAAATTAATTAGGAATGGTCTAAAATTCTGTCCATTAACCAAACAATATTTATCCGCACCGTATTCTTGGAACATATTTTTCATTACAGTCTCCACGGTTTCCGGATACGGGTTATGTACAGTGTGGTTCAACCAAAAACCGGCATGCATATAAGTTCCAAAATTGTAGCCATCGGTAGTATTGGGCAAATGTTCAAAATCGCCAAAACCATCATCGGACCAGGCCACTATCCAATCTTTTGGAGGCCTAAATCCGTCGTTCCACATCTCCATGCCATCGGAATAACAGATCAATACCTTATCCGCATTGGGTTTGTATTGATCCACCAATTCGCCAAATACCTTATACACATCATTGAATACCTCAATTTTATTCTCGCCACAAGTACTTTCATATTCCCAATCCCATACCTGATGTCTTGGTCTGAGAATAAATATGTCTGTCTTTTTAAGAGGAGTTTCCTCCAGATAATACTTCCATGCCTTTACCCACTCTTCTTTATATTCTCTCCAACAAGTAGCCTTTTCCTCAGACATGGGATGTATTTGATAACCCAAAGCGAAATCTATCTGAACTTTCATTCCTTTTTGGTGGGCGTAATCGATCATCTTATCCAGATATTCTATGTCTATTTTATAATCGGGACTAAGCTCTTTATATTCTGGGCGTAAAAAAAATTCTGGACGTCCCAACATATCAAAAAACTGGATGGCGTTGTAGCGTAATCTAACGAGAGAGTTTATCATTTGGGTATAACTTTCCCAATCGTACTCCAATAATTTACCTCGGTAATTGGCCAGTTCATCCACATCGTTTTCGAAATAACATAGAATGGGAACTTTTGGAGGGGCAATTCTTCGATTTTCAAAACTGACCAAATCCAAGTTCGTTTTCTTTGAAGCCTTCTTCTCTGTCCAATATTCAAGAGGGTCAATACCTAAAATTTCTTTGGAATAGTCGTAGACGGCGTACTGAAAACCTTGTACATCCGATCCGGCAAGAACAATGGCCTCCTGATTATTTTCCAATTTAGTTTTGTGCCATATCCCTCCCCTTGGTCCCGGGTTGTCATCAGATAGAACTATGGCTTTCTTATTAACCAAGCTGGCGATAAGGCTATTGGATTGGGGAGTGCCCAAAATAAATGTAGGTGTGCCTTTTGGAATATTATCGATATCGGAAATTATACGGCCTTCCAGTCCGAGCACTTTTGATAGGTCTGACTTTAAATCTTCGGCAGTACTTATTTCTACCTCGTTTGCTTCATTTCCCACCACCAAATAATAATGTTCCGTTTGTGGGCTGGAACAGGATGACAGTATTAGCATCCCTAAAAATAGGCCCCAAATGTTTCTTGGTATTATATGGAAGATTTTGATCATTCTAATTCTGCTGTTAAATATACTATCCTTTATGGAATTGTTGATTGTTTTTTAATAAATATGGACAGGGATAAACGAACCCCCGTCCATAATTTTAACTAACAACTAATCTAACAACTCTTGGGGAAATTTCAGTTTTAATATTTCGGGTTCTGTATCATCGTTCCTGGTGAAAGCTCAAGCTCCTTAACCGGTATTGGTCTCAACAAGTGCTTTGTAGCATCGAAGGCACCATGGTCAACCACATGGGGGTTGTATATGTTGATTCTCTCTTCCAACTTCCCCATACGCTTTAAGACAGCCCATCTATTCTCTTCCCCAGCAAGTTCTAATGCGCGTTCGGCAAGTATAACATCCAAATCTATGGTAGAATAATGATCAGCTATACCCGTAGCACGTTCCCTTACCCTATTTAAGTGAAAGAGTGCCTGTGCGGTGTTACCAGCACCCAGGAATGCTTCTGCTGCCAACAAATGTGTTCCTGCTACCCGGTAAACATAGGTGTCACGTGCCCCTAATCCTTCTTCCTGAAAAATTTCATCATCAAATTTTTTGAATATAGGAAAGTTCGTGAAATTTGGATTTAATTCATATTTATAATTTACATCACCAACCTCATCCGGTCTCCCAAATAAATATTGATCGGGCTGATATACCCAATAGCGATCCAATTTATCAACCAACTCAGCCATGTCTATTGCTTCTTTTGGGAAATAAATAATTGTATCGCCTACGGCAATCTCGTCGGCCCCGACCGAAAATCCAGGTTCATCTGCAAATAGGACCCTGTGCATGGTTACATCTTCCCTAGTATCGTTATCCTCGAACAATGAATAAAAATATGGTGTAGGCATTAGATTATCCCCGGATTTGCCATAAGAATTATTTCTACTTATACCTGGTAATTGTTCTACTCCTGTCATAAACAAAGAGTGTTTGTTATTACCTCTATCCTGAACAAACCCTGTATTGCCCCATTGTGCAGCAAAGAGTATTTCAGGATTTACCTGATTGTCATAATCAAAAAGTTGTGCGAAGGTCTGGCTTCTAATATCATATGAGCCAATGGCCTGAACGGCTAAATCTGCAGCCGTTTGAAAATCGTTACTACCAGCAAAAGATTTATAAGCCCTTGTTAAATATACCTCGGCCAATACGTGTTGTGCCGCCCTTTTAGAGATTCTTCCTGTTTCTGGCATATCTTCCAAGTTTGGAATAGCAGCTTCCAATTCTGAAATTATTGTAGCATAAGTCTCTTCTTCGGTAGATCGGGTATAGTCGTTTCGGATACTCTGAGGTTCTTCCATATCTAGTACAATCCCTCCAAATTGTTGTGCCAAATAGAAAAATGACATAGCTCTTAAGGCCCTAGCTTGTGCTATACCGTAGGCCTTCTCGTCTAATCTGCTCTCACTCCAATCAATTTCAATTTCAAATCTATTGATAGCGGTATTGGCTTTTGAAATAACATTATAATTGGAGTTCCAAAGACCGTTAGTTTGGGGAGCATTGAATGAATTATAATCATTCTCCGCAGAAAAGGAAAATATTTCCCCTCTACTCGTAAAGACATCTGTTCCGGCAAACTGATAATTATGATTATTGTATACCCCTCTCATCGAGGTATAAAGTCCTACAATTAATTGATCTGCAGTATCCTCCGTCAGAAAATTTTCTGCGGTTATATTGGAAAAGACATCTTCCTCTATATACGAATCACAGGCATTTAATAGTATTGAGAAAGCTATTAAAGCTAGGATATGTTTTGTTTTATTTATTATTTTCATGACAGTTTGTTTAAAATTAGTAAGCCAACTTTAGTCCGAATAATACGGTCTTGACCATATATCCGGCGTTATAGGAGTTCTGCAGACCTGTTTCAGGGTCTGGACCAGCGTAATCTGTAAAAGTGAACGGATTTTGTACGTCCAAAGACAAACGTAGGCTTGACATTTTTAATTTATCCAGTAGTTGCTGTGGAAATTGATAGCCCACTCCGATGTTACCAATTTTCACAAAGTCGTAATTGGTATAATAATTATTACCTGTAGCCCCGTATTCAAGAGCTGGATTTTTTGAGTCTGGATTATTCGGAGTCCAGTAATCTAGATTAACCTTATTGAATTTGGCATCATCGTTTTGCCATGGAACAAAATTATTATAAAATTCAGAGTGACCGTAAGACCCCTGTCTGGTATATGCCTGAATTGACAGATCAAGGTTGCCATAGGTAAAAGTATTCGTCATACCACCAATCCAATCTGGTGAAATGGAACCAATAACCTTTTTGTCATTTTCATCTCGGTCCCCGCTGTTGTCCAAGTCCCTATATTTATTCTGACCAGGGAAGCTGCCATCATATGCAAAAGCTTCAGCTGCTTCATCCAATTGCCAAATACCTTCAATTTCATAGGAATAGATGGCATCAACTGGCTGCCCAATCTGTAAAACACCATGATTGCCATAAGGTTCTTTTTCTAGGTCTCCATCCAACTTTAAAATTTCATTTTTGTTTTTCGCAAAGTTTAAACTAGTTTTCCATCTAAATTTATCGGTTTGCACGTTCACCGTATTAAGGGTTACCTCTACACCTTTATTTTGAACGGACCCATAGTTGCCCACCGCCGTACCGTAGCCTGTGATGTTCGACAAAGTTTTGTTCAGAATGGCATCGACCGTTTTTTTGTTGTATACCTCTACTCCCAATCCTATCCTGTTTTTCAGAATACTTAGATCCAAACCTACATTCACCTCCTTTGAACGTTCCCATGTAAGTGTATTATTGGGCAATCCATTAACATCTACGCCATTGGTATGTTCATTTCCAAACAAATAATCGGATTCACCTAAAAAAGCAAGGGAACTATAGGCACTAACCGGACTGTCATTTCCGGATTCACCGTAACTAACCCGAAATTTTAGATTGTTTAACCAGCCAGCATCCTGCAAAAAGTCCTCATCACTTGCTTTCCAAGCGAAGGCAGCGGAGGGGAAGAATGCCCATTCATTATTTAGTGCAAGTTTGGAGGAACCGTCATACCTACCAGTAAAAGTAAAGAGATATTTATCAAGAATATTATAGTTTAAACGGCCAGCAAAAGATGCCAGGGTCTCCTTATAATAATTGGTGTTATATCCTCTAGGGTCTAAGCCAGCACCTGTGTTGTAAAATGAATAGGCATCTGTATCAAAATCCCTAGTTTCTATGGCACTAAATTCCCTTTGGTTATAATATACAGATGAAATAAGGGTAGTCTTTAAATTATGCCCTTGAGCTAGATCAAAATCCAAATCCACAATATTATCCCAAGTATAGGCCGTGTTAAAATAGGCATTATAATAGGCCCGTGTTCTACTGGGTTCGTTTCTTGCTGATTTTGTTAACAACCCAAAATGTCCACCATATCTTTCAGTTTGAATATTAGGAGCAAATTGTGTTTTAAAACTGATCCAATCTGCTGGCTTGTAATTCAAAAACACGTTGGCTATAACATCTAACGACTTTGTATTACTCAACCAAGAGCCTTGTGATTCGTAATATGGATTTAGAAACCTTCCGTCTTGATCATCCGGAAATAGAATAATATTGCCTTCGGAATCTCGAGAGTTGACCGTGGGAGCTAAACGAAGAGTACTTCTGAACAATTCATTACTTCCAGTTTCACGCTCCGATAAGGCCAAATATGCTTTTAAACCTACCGTAAAAGTATTGGAGACTTTTTTTGTTAGGGATGCACTTAAATTATATCTGTCATAACTTTCAATGCCTACTACCCCTTCGTTGCTAAGGTATCCTATAGACCCATTATAGGTTAATCCTTTGCTCCCACCAGACATACCAAGGGAGTGGCTCGTTTGAACGCCTGCATGCCTGTAATCACCGGCCCAATCTGTGTAACGACGATTGGCAACATTGTCGGCCTCTTCATTGGAGGTCCTAATTTCCCTAGACATATCAACAGTTAAATTATTATAATCCTCAACGGTTGGGTAGATACCTTGGCTCGGATTAAACATCTGCCTCCAGGCAGTACTTCTCAAAACTTTATCCACAAAATTCACATACTCATCCCCATTGTACATATCGGGCACGTTGGTTGCCGTATTAAGGCCTAAGGTTGCTTCATAGGTAAACACCGTTCTGCCTTCAACTCCGTTTTTGGTGGTTATGATTATAACTCCATTTGCACCTCGGGCACCGTAAATGGCAGTGGCTGAAGCATCCTTCAATACATCCATTTGCTGGATATCGGAAGGGTTCAAAATATTAATATCTTCAAAAAATACTCCATCGACCACATATAACGGTTTGGAAAGATCGTTGTCCAAGTTGTCACTTAATCCATCTCGGGTGGCATCATTATTTTTAATTACCGTATTCCCTCGTATATCAATGGAAAGTGGTGCACCGGGCTTGTTATTAGTAGTTCTAACATCAACCCCTGCTATCCTACCCTGAATGGCTTGTCCTAAATCAGTTTTTTTCTGTTCGGTCAATGCCTCGGTATTTAAGGAGGCAACGGCTCCGGTTAGGTCGCTTTTCTTTACCGAACCATATCCAATAACAACCACTTCTTCAAGACCAGTAGCATCTTCTACAAGAGTTATGGTGTAATTGGATGAACCATCCAAGGGGATTTCTTTGGGCACATATCCTATATATGATACCACCAACCGCGCGTTTGCATCTTTGACATTAATGGTGAAATTGCCATCAAAGTCCGTCACCACTCCATTGGCAGTGCCTTTTACTACTACGTTCGCCCCTGGGAGCGGAACGTTTTGTTCGTCCATTACTGTTCCCGTCACATTAGTCTGAGCCCAGGAAACAGATGTGATACCCATCAGAAAGACTAGTATCAAAAATTTAAGTTTCTTCATGTTTTACTTGAGTTTGTTATTTATCAGATGCTAAACTAATGTTAACAAAATGTGAAGGAATGGACATATTTCCCAAAAACATGGAGGAATTGATCAAAACCAATAAAAGAGGGCCATGAGCCCTCTTTTAAGATAATATTTAAACGGAATTGTTACCAGGTTCTTAGGACATATTGCCAATATGAAACCTGAAAAATTAGAAATTCAAGTGTTAATTATGTCTTGTTGATGACAATATTTTGGAGAACATTTACCATTTTTTCAGCCCTTGAAGTAACCTCCTCATCTGTCCATCCCAATTTGATCAAACAGGATATATTTCTACTTACCCAATGATCGGACTTGGAGAAATTAGAGGCCTCATAGTTTGGAAGTCCGGCTTTGATCTCTTTGGAAAAACCATTGAGGCCATTAAGCTCTTTTAAATGACCCCATTTTCGGTAATAATGCCAATTATTGTCGAACCAATAAAAGCAGGCATCCACCCCATTTTCAGAAAAAGCCTTGATCGTCTTTCTGGCCATTTCTTCTGTTGGTAGATAGAAACTGAGAAAGGAATAGTTCTCAACACCATTTTTTGGAACGCGCCTAAAGCTAATTCCAGGGATTTTTTCCAAGGCCGATCGCAAAACGGAATAATTTTTTTTCTGGGTTGCCATAAAATCGTCCAAGCGTTCAATCTGTGCCAAACCTACAGCGGCATGTAGTTCCGAAATTCTATAGTTATACCCTAGGATGGGATGGTCCTCCGCTCCCCTATCCTTTCCAATATGGTCATGACCATGATCGGAATATTGGTCGGCACTTTTATAATATTCCTTGTTATTGGTAATAATAGCACCGCCTTCCCCACAGGTAATGGTCTTTACATAGTCGAACGAAAAACACCCCAAATCCCCATAGCTGCCCAAAGGTTTTCCTTCATAGCTTCCACCAATGGCCTGACAGGCATCTTCCAGTAGAATTAGGTTATGTTTGTCGCATATACTTTTTAATGGTGCCAAATCCGCCATAGATCCGCACATATGCACAGGCATCACGGCTTTGGTTTTACTGGTAACGGCCTTTTCAACTGCTTCGGGATCTAAGGTAAGTGTATCGTCCACATCCACCAAAATAGGAATGGCTCCAACGGAAAGGACCGCTTCAAAACTTGCAACAAAGGTAAACGTGGGCAAAATAACTTCGTCCCCTGCCCCTACCTTTCCACAAGCCAAAGCAACTGTTAAGGCGGCTGTTCCACTGCTCACCAGTTGTGCATGATTCACTTGCATACGCTTTTCCAGTGCCTTTTCCAATTCCTTAGCTTTCCAATGACCATTCCTCATGCCATCAAAACCATATCTCATTAATACTCCTGAATCCAATACGTCATTTAACTGTTCACGTTCCTTATCTCCAAAAAGCTCAAATCCTGGCATATTTTACAATTTATTTATGATTTATGTTCGATTGAATTTAATTTAATGGTGCGACTAGGGTATGTGGATGATGCTGTCATCAAGATCTCTACGTACTTTTTTTAGAGTTGCAAACATATCATCAGTTGCCCTGTATCCCACGGGAAGCACTAAAACCGAAGTCAGTTTAAGTTTGTCCAGTCCCAACAACTCGTCATAGGAATTTGGTTGAAACCCTTCCATGGGACAGGCATCAATTTCTTCCAGGGCACAAACGGTCAATAGGGTCCCCAAGGCCAAATACGCCTGATTTGTGGCCCAACCCCTAACCTCTTCCCTTTCTTTTTTTGAAAAGCTTTCGACCAGTGCACCCTTGAAGGGATCAAGTATTTCATCGGAAGTATTTCGTATTTGTTGTACCCTTGCGAAATAGTCATGAATAAATTTCTTGTCAATTTGCTTTTCAATACAAATAACAAAAACGTGCGATGCTTCTGCCACTTGATTTTGACCATAGGAAAACTTGACCAGGTCCTGCTGTAGGACCTTATTGTTAACCACCAATAATTTAATGGGTTGCAAGCCATAAGATGTGGCGGTTAAATTAAAAGCTTGCTTCAATTTATCTAGTTTTTCCTCTGGCAAGAGCTTGTCAGGATTAAACTTCTTTACTGCATAACGCCATTCCAATTTCTTAATAATATCCAAAGCTAATTTTCTTTTAATTAAAAAACCATAGTTTAATGGACATACATATGACCACTATAATCAATAGAATTTTTACAATTCCGTCTCCTTTGTCCACAGACCATCTGCTGGTGAGCCATCCACCAAGAGTTTGTCCAGATGCCAAAGTTAACCCAATTTCCCAATCCAATTTCCCGTTCAACCCGAAAAGTATTAAGGCTGCACTGGTGTATATTACCATGACAACGGCTTTAATAACGTTCGACTTCATTAAGGTAAGGTGATTGATGGAGGACAATACCAATAATACAAAAATACCGGTTCCCGCCTGAATGAATCCACCGTATATACCAATAAAGAAAAACGCAACTATGGCCCAGAATTGCCGTTTTCCGGTTATGAGCTCTTCAAAATCGTTGATATGAATTTTCGGTTTAATAACCATAACAATTACAATCATGACCATTACTATGGCCAATATTTTATTGAATGCGGTGTCATTGATGTCGATTGCCAATTTGGAACCAATTAAGGTACCTGCGGTTGCCACGATGGAGAGATACAGTATAAATGGACTGGTAATCTCTTTCCCTTTGCTTTTATAACCGGCGACATTGGCAATTCCCTGTGTTAAGATGGCTATTCTATTGGTGCCGTTGGCAACACTGGCAGGGAGGCCCATAAAGATAAGCATTGGTAAAGTTAGAAGGGAACCACCGGCAGCCAAGGTATTAAGAGCTCCCACGGCGAAACCTACCAAAGCCAAAAGCACATAGTGGTACCATTCTTCCATTGGGCAAAAATAAGGTCTTCACCAGAATCTATCATTATTAAAATAATTAAATAAAAATCCCCTTTTCTTTTAAAAAGAATAAAAAGGTTTCTATATTTGCACCCGCTAAGGAGAAATGGCAGAGTGGTCGAATGCGGCAGTCTTGAAAACTGTTGAGGGTCACACCTCCGGGGGTTCGAATCCCTCTTTCTCCGCTGGGAATTGTGCAAATTCCACCAAAAAGCCCGTAAACATTACGTTTACGGGCTTTATTTATTTTATATGGTATCAAATGATACCATATAATACCATATAAAAGGTGCGTAATTCGGTGCGTAAATTTTCAATATAAAGTACACACCGAATTCTTTGTTAAATATTCATTTTCAGATAGTTACAGGTGCACTTTTTTGATTTGTTTTATTATCTTTAAGAAGATAATAAACTACGCACCTATGCAAACTACATTTTCAGTTCTATTTTACCCAAGAAGAAGCGACATTGATCAGAATGGGAATGCCCCCATTTACTTAAGAATTACTGTTAATGGCAAACGGAGTGAAATTAGTATTAAACGAAAAGTTTTAATTTCAAAATGGAATTCTGAGGCAGGAAAAATTCGAGGTACAACCACTGATGTTCGAGAACTAAACAGGTATATGGATGCTATTAGAAGTAGGATTTATAGTATACAAGGCCAGTTGACAGATAAACAAGAGATCATTACTGCGGAGAAAATCAAAAATATATATCAAGGTAAAGTAATCAAACAAAAGATGCTGATAGAAATTTTCCTTGCACATAATAACAAAATTGAGAAGTTGGTAGGTAAAGAATTTGCACCTGGAACTATTGAGCGTTATAAAACTGCAAAAAAGCACGTATCCGATTACATTAAAAAGGAATATAATCTAACCGATATCCCAGTTAAAGATGTTGATAATAGATTTATTACTGGTTTAGAATACTATCTCAAAACTGAACGTAAATGTGCTCATAATACTGCCATAAAATATGTAACCAACTTTAAGAAAATTATCCGTATAGCCTTCGCTAACGATTGGATTACTAAGGACCCATTTGTGAATTGGAAAGGAAAATTAAAAATTGTTGAAAGGGAATTCCTAACGGAAGCAGAAATCCAAACGATGATTGAAAAGGAATTGCATACGGATAGATTGGATCAAGTGAAGGATATTTTTCTTTTCTCCTGCTTTACCGGATTAGCCTATGCTGATGTTAAAAAGCTTTCAAAAAACGATATCATCTTGGGAATTGACGGTGAGAAATGGATAAAAATAAAACGTTCTAAAACCGATACTCGCAGTAGTATACCATTGCTTCCAACTGCTATGTCCATCCTGGAAAAGTATAATAGTCATCCAGATGTTTCTAATAAGGACAGATTACTGCCAGTTTTGACTAATCAAAAGATGAATGCTTACATCAAGGAAATTGCCGACTTGTGTGGGATTTCCAAAAATCTCACCTTTCATTTGGCTAGACATACATTTGCTACCACAATTACGCTGTCTAATGGGGTGCCTATTGAAACTGTGAGTAAAATGCTCGGGCATAAATCATTGAGAACTACACAGCATTATGCCAAAATATTGGATTTAAAAGTGAGTGAGGATATGCAACATCTTAGAAAGAAGCTATCGTTCGAAATAGATAGAAAAACTTCATAAATTGATTTTCATATCCAGGAGTGAAATAATAGGAAGTAAAAACCTTGAATTATCTCGCTGAATTTTAGAATGGCGTACACTATTCATTATCGATTGGTCTTCATTTATAAATGGCCTTGACATGCTAGAATTTCATTAGAGATTTTGGATTAATTTAGGGAAGTATAACTGAAATAAAGAAAATGTTTGGTACTGCAACATCCCTACTTTACCACCAACCCAATCCAATGGATAGTTCGTGTTCATGTTCCCTTTTTAGTCTCTTATTCATCCTTATATACATATCTTTTCCTTTACAAGACTGCTTCGCCCAGAAGACCACTTCCTTGAAGGAAATTAAGATATTAAATCCGACCTATGAGGAAATAATGGAATTGGAAGATGAAGCCTACGAAAATAATGAACTTGAGAGACTTCGTATTTTAACTGATATACACATTCAGAAAGCAAAAAGTGAGGAAAACCCCTTGGAAATGGCAAGCGGATATTACTACCGTACAATCATAGAGGAACCAGAATTGGCGGTTACCTATTCAGACTCCATAATTTTAGCGACGGCGGATAGTGATGATCCAAAATATCCCACCTTTGGTTATATTCTTAAAGCTATAATTCTTTACGACTTAGGCGATTACCGACAGGCGATGCACAACTACCTAACCGCATATGATCTGGCAGTGGAAAAAAAGAATTACGAGGACCAACTTACCTGTTCCATGGCCATAGCAGCAATTAGAAATATAAATGGGCAACCACATGCAGCTGCCGACATTTACACCAGATCATTGAATTCATTAAAGAAGGAGAAGGATTATGAGAATATTCATTATGCCGATTATATGCTGTTGATGTACAATCTTTCTTTGGCTCACTTAAGGTTATCTCAAATGGACTCCGCGCGGTACTATATAGAGTCAGGTGTTCGTAAGGCGATCTCTGCAAAGGATACCTTGGAATATCGTGATTTAGTTTTAGTGGGGGCCCAGTTGGATTATTATGAAGGGAATTATCAGAAAGCAAAGGATACCCTAATAAAGTATTCTGGCCAATTGGATGGGAATAGCAAGGCCATGAAATTGTATTATCTAGGGAAAATGGCACAAAATTCAGGAGACCATCCCATGGCCATTAATTATTTTCAACAAATTGATTCCATTGTGGAAGTCACAAAAAAGCCGTTTGATGAGATCAAGGATGTATACCAGCAATTAATAAGGCACTATGGTCTGCAAGATGAACAGCAGCGGGAAATTGAGTCTATCGAAAAACTCATCTTTTTTGATAGTTTAATGACTAAAGACCATAAAGGAGTTATTATGCAGGCCACCATGGCCTATGATATTCCCTATCTCAAACTTCAAAAAAAGAAAGCAGAGGAACAGCTGAAGGTTAAATCTACTTGGATCATCATATTGGGGGTAATGGCTGGGTTTGTTGCCCTGATAGGCATCTACTTCTATATCAGGGTACGGAAGACGAAAAAAAAAGTAAAAGAACTGATGGATGGTATTAAACCCATTAAATCTTCCTCCCGAAAAGTGGGCACACATCCTGAATCGGTTCCTGAAGAGATACGGAATGAACTCTTGATGAAATTGGAAGCGTTCGAGAAGTCGGACCTTTATTTGAGAAAAGATCTTGATATGGCCCAATTAGCTCAAGAAATGGATACCAATACCTCTTATTTGTCTATTATTATCAACCATTACAAACAGATGAGTTTCCCGAAATATATAAAAGATCTAAAAATTACCACAGCGATTGAGAGGCTTTCAAAAGACCCAGAACTATTGAAATACAACTATCAGGGATTGGCGGAAACCTTTGGCTTCAAAACTGGGGAATCTTTTTCAAAAGCATTCCACCAGAAGACTGGGGTATATCCTTCCAATTTATTAAAGGAATTAAAGATCAGGAAGAACACCCAGCAATAACGGATCGGCAACGATGACCGTATCCCACTGTTAAATTTCCTATTATTCTCCCTTATTTTATAAATGCCCCATTGCATTTATAAATGACCTTCGGGACTATTTTTATTTCTTTATTTTTCTTATGATATTTAATAGGGAAACATTAATGGATTCTTTGATGATGTACTAAAACGATTCATTAGGGATTTTAAAGGATAGGACAATGGATTGGCTACGATCCCAGGAAGAAATTGAATCTTAATTGCATCATATAGAACGATCATTCTTAAATAAGATAGTATCGTACGATAAGGTTATTTCTTATTGCCAACATATTTTGGAGGAATATCGTATAGCTGTTGTTTCCCATGGCTTCCCTGACGAAGATGCTGAAATTCAGTTTTTTAAAAAGGATAAACCGTTCCTTTTTGGTCTTCTTCTACAATATAATCACCAGCTTTCTTTTGAATTGAATTTCCCTAATATCCCCTATGGCGGGAATGATGATATTATCAATAAAAAAATAGAGGAAGTAACTGCCTTTCTCTCAGGCCATAAGGATATGGTCCTATACCTTGAACTGCAAAGTAAAACATTCGATTCTCAATTTTTTCTAAGGAAGAACAAAGGACAATTTACCTACCTATGTCGTCATGACCATAGTTTTGATTCCGAATTCTGTACTTCACATGATGGATTGATTGCCAATTTAGTTGGATATCAAGGATTTCTTAAATACCTCCAAAATAAATTGGGGATGTCCAGCACCATTGGGTCTGCTTCAAAAGTGGTAATGCCAGAAATAGAATGGACCGGATCCAAGGTAGCTTTGGTCGAATTAGGGTTCGCCCTATATCATAGTGGGTCCATTAACCACGGACGTGCTAGCATAAAGTCTGTAATGCGGTTTTTGGAGCAGGTTACGGCAATGGATTTAGGGGATTATCACCATACTTCCATTCGTTTAAGAAACCGCACCAATCCAACAAAATTTGTGGATAAACTTAAAAATTCCTTGCAGAAATGGATAAGTGAGGTCGATGAATAAAAAAAGCCAGTCATAGCCAATTGGCAATTTGTTTTCTCGGCTTAACAGTAGTATTATTTTGATAAAAATATTACTCTTTTTAGATCGTTCCGCCTATTTTTAGCCCCGATTTTATCCAAAAATGAATTTAGCCAACTGGCTATGACTTGGCAATTTATTCCATAACTCCTTTTCAACTTTGTATCCGAATCACAGACAACTACAATTAGGTAGCATCTGTATTAAATCAATGGATATGCCAACAGCTATTATCACTACGGACGATCTTCGGGAATTTAAACTGGAACTTCTCGAGGAAATCAAGGAATTGTTGAACGAAAACCAGTCTAAAATGACGAAGAAGGAATGGCTCAGGAGTACTCAGGTTATGGATATGCTCCAGATTAGTATGACCACCCTTCACGGCCTCCGGGTTAACGGAACCCTTCCTTTTACCAAAATAGGGGGACTTATTTTTTATGAAGTAAGAGAAATCGAAAAAGTACTTATGGAGAATACCGTGAAACCCTTTAAGACAAAGAGATGAATTACATAAGACATCTAAATTCAGTTTTTGAATTGTTTACGAAGGATTCTAGGTTAAACCCCACGCATATCAGTATTTATATCGCTCTTTTCCAACTGTGGAACATCAACCGTTTTACAGATTCTTTTTATATCAACCGGGAGGAAGTGATGCGTATTGCAAAAGTAGGTTCAAAGAGTACTTATCATCGCTGTTTAAGAGAATTGGACTATTGGAAATACATCAGGTATTTGCCCTCGCACAATCCGTACAAAGGAAGCCGGGTACACATGCTCAAATTCGGGATAACTAGAGGGACTAGCACTAGGGCAACTATAGGTTCAGGTAGTGGCCAAGTAGAGGGACAAGCATTAGTACCTTATATAAACATTAATAAACAAAATAAAAACATTTATAAACATAAGCTACCCAAAAATGAAAATGAGGTTTTGGATTTTTTTAAAAAAGAAAAATGGCCCGCTAATGAAGCAAAAAAATTCTTCAACCATTACAATTCTATCGGGTGGAAAGTTGGTGGAAAAATTACGATACTGGATTGGCATTCTACGGCCAAGAACTGGATGTTAAAGGGCGAAGAAATACAAAAAGAAAAAACGCTGCACGGACCGTCCCAAAAACGGGACAACTTAAAAATCACTAAAGACAAGGACTATGGACAACCCCTCTAAAATAATCGAAGACGGTACGGAATATACCCTTGGTGTGTTCGACGGGAAAGAAGTGCTCTATGATTTCGACAAGATCTTGATTTACTTGAACGCAAAAGGAAAACTGCTCTTTGGCAAGCAATTCCAGATTTATGACCAGGATAGGGAGATCGTATTTAAGCTCTGCAATTACTTCATCAATGACAAAGGATTTTGCCATAAAGAGAATATAGACCCCACAAAAGGTATTCTTCTTACCGGTCCAGTGGGCTGTGGCAAGACAAGCCTAATGAAGTTGATCCGCCATCTTGTACCGGAGCAACGCCCTTACCAAGTGATTCCCTCAAGGAATATTACATTCAGCTTTAACCATTTGGGCTATAAGACCATCGAGGAGTTTGGGAACGGTAGATCCTACTGCTTCGATGATCTGGGGATAGAGCCGATTGGCCGCTACTATGGTAGGGACTGCAATGTGATGGGCGAAGTGCTATTATCCAGATATGAACTGTTTCTTCAGACTAAGGGGAAGGTCAAGACCCACGCCACCACAAACCTTAACGCCGAGGAACTGGAAGAGCTTTACGGCAACCGTGTCCGCAGTCGGATGCGCGATATTTTTAACCTGATCGCATGTGATAAGAATACTAACGACAAACGCAAGTAATTATGAAACTGGCCACATTTAATATCCAAAACCTTTTCCATCGGGACCGGACCAATTCGGAAAGAACATTTGGCAAATGTATGTCCGACTGGGTCAATGAACTCGATGGCCTTCTTAAGAAAAACGATCGGCACGGATCAAATGCCGAGCGTATCCAAGAACTTAGCTTTTTGCTCGGGTTCGACAAAACATATCACCAACCTTATGCGGTAATGCGCCGCAGGGCCGGCTATCTTTTTCTAAAGGGCAAAAATTACTCCAAGGAGCTGGCCGCCAATGAGATTAACGATTGGAACGGTTGGGTCTCCCTCCGGACCGTCCCTATCAAAACATTGGCCGTAAAAAATAAGGCAAGGGTGATAGCGGATATCGATCCCGATATTTTACTGTTGCAGGAAATTGAGGACAGGGCGTCCTTGGAAGAGTTTAACCAGGAGTTCCTCCCCGAAATGGGCTGTCGTCCTTTTGACGAGATTTTCGTGGTGCAGGGTAACGATAAACGTGGGCTGGAAATGGCCATAATGACCAAGAACGGATATAGATTGCAATCTATTAGAAGCCATATCTACGATCAAGATGAAAATGGAAATCCACTCTTTAAAAAAGACTTATTGGAGTATGAGGTCAAGACCCCGTCCGGTACTACATGCCATCTTATTTCCACGCATTTTCAGGAGCGCACGGCAGATATCGATAAAACCGATCGTATGCGAAAGGTCCAGGCCAAGAAAGCAGCAGAGGTTTATAATGGTTTGCAAGAAGATGGTAAAACCAATATTTCCATTGCTGGGACCCTGAACGATGTCCCTTACAGTGACTGCCTCTCCCCCCTACTCCGAGGTACCGATCTTAGGGATATTACCAAACACCCATTGTTCAACGTTGATATTGACAAGGGAAAGGATGCTAGTTACTTTCGTCTTGGGGCATATCGAATGGGGGTCAATATTAAGCAGAAAGATTATCTCTTGCTCTCCCCGGACCTCTTTGGAAAAGCCGAGGCAGGTGGTCTCAATCGTAAGGCCATATGGCCATTAGAAAAACCGATGTGGTCCGTGTATTCGACCGTCCAGGAAAAGTCACAGGAAGCTAGTGGGCATCCTGCGCTATGGGCGGATATCAAGATTTAGGTTTTCTAATGCCATTGATAGCAGCTTTGAGTTCCAAGGCTATCGTTAGGAGCAATACTCGAATATTCCGGAATACGGCAGTAAATATTTCTTGCATACCATTATTTTGATAGGATTAAACTTTGAAGAACCGACAACGCAAGTGCACGGATATTTCCTTCCTTGCCCATGTGCATTGCCTCAACTGAGTTGGATAAAAAACCAAACTCCACAAGCACGGAAGGAATCTGCCGGGACCCTTCCCTAAGAACCTGAAAGTTGGCAAACTTTACGCCACGGCTTTTAAAGCCTAGATTTTTTTGATTGGCTTTTTGAATGTTATAAGCCAGTAAAATAGATTCATTGGTATGTTCCCCCTTTCGATCGGAAACATAAACTTCAATACCCTTGGCATTAGGGTTTTCCGAATGATTGCAATGCAGGGAAATAAATATATCGGCATTCATCCTTTTTGCCAATTTTGTCCTTTCACCCAAAGAAATCAAGGTATCCGTATATCTGCTCAGGTATATTTCAAGGGCATTATCAAAGAGATTTTGGTTATATCGCACCATTTCCTTGGCAACTTTCAGCACGACATTCTTTTCCATAATGCCATTGGTTCCCGTAGCACCGGAATCCGTTCCTCCATGACCCGGGTCTATGACAACTACCTTTTTGGAACTTTCTTTGAATTGGGAAAATAATGCTCTTGGGCTCATTAAAAAACCTGCCGCAATCAACCCAATAAAAAATCGACTTAGAATGGTCATCACACTTTTATTTTTGAACAATTTGCAACGTTTTTCTCTTTTCCTTAGGAATCTTTCAAAGTTTAACAAGATTTCGAGTTAAAGTTTAGAGATTTCCTTCTCTAAGCTTCTTTTCTCAATAGATTTCACAAAATTTATATATCACGTCCAACTCGGACGGCAAACTAAGCAGGCATAGGAATTCTATAACCAAAAACGAACAGTTATGAAAAAATCACTTTTTATGTTAATGGGATTGCTGCTTATGGCAATGCCCACTTTTGCACAGATCGGTGGTATCGAGGATTCTGTAAACGATGTTTCGGACACCATCAGGACCATCTTTCCAATAATTTTAGGCGTCATCTTCCTTATCGGTTTTCTTTTCAATGCAGGACACTTTTTTGGCGAAAACGCAGATCTAAAAAAGGGAATTACTAGAGTTCTTGTATTTGTCCTTATCGCCGGTGCGGTAGTGGGCATATTTACCTATCTAATTTCAATCGTGGTATAGTGAAGCGGTTCGAAGTATATAAGAATATCAGGAAACAGGCAGTCATTTTTGGACTGCCCATTTCACTTTTTGCCCTACTGATGATGTCCATACTTGCGTCATTGATGGTCATCATCTTCTCGTTCAGCTTCGGGATGATTATAGGCATAATGATTTTTAATGCTGCGCTCTACGTGGTATTGACCCAAATTACCAACAATCCACAGCTATTTCAGACGGGGAAGGTCTTCCCAAGAATTATAAGTAACAAACGAAATTCCGGCCTCGATTATGAATAAGATCAATCTTTCGGCATATCGGCCAATTGTAGATATTCAGGACCATATCGTTTTTGCCAATAATGGCAATGTAGTCCTATGCTATGAAGGAAATCTACCGGAAATCTACTCCTTGTCCGAAAAGGATTTTGAGGATATGCATGGTGCCTGGTTTCAGGCATTAAAATCTTTGCCCGTTGGGACTGTAGTTCACAAACAGGATGTCTACCTCAAAAAATCCTATTCCTCGGAGCAACTTCCGAATGCAACTTTTTTGGAAAAGGCCACACACGAGTATTTTAAGGGACGTGGACATATTGAACATCGTTGCTATTTGTTCTTCATTTTGACCAAAAACAAAGCACTCAACAACCCAAAATACGTCAATCCCTTCAGAAAAGTTTCAAATGGAATTGTACAGGAACTGGATGGCAACATTAAAAGCTTCGTCAACTCCGTAAGCGACTCGGTTTCCTTTATAAACAATAGCCGGAAGATATCCCTCAGAACATTGAAAGAAAATGAAATCGTAGGTCTCACAGAGACTTATTTCAATGGCTTCAACGAAGGCTTTGATACCGATATTTTACTGGATAAGAAAAGTGTCAATATTGGTGAAAACCATTTTGATGCCCTGGCCATCAATAGTGAACTGTGCTTTGGCGAAAGCGTACAGAGCAGCAAGACCAATGAAAAATTCACTTCTGACGATTTTGTGTTTCATCAAGGGTTTATTGATGGCCTAGGGCTTACGCTAAATGAAAACCATATCGTCAACCAAATCCTGTATTTGGATGACAAACAAAAGTGGCGCAAGCTGCTCGATAAGAAAATTGAGGAACTGAACAAGAGTTCGAATTTTGGTTCACAGAACAAAGTGGTTCTTGGAAAGATCCAGCACATTCTCGACCAAATCAATGCCGATGATAATGCACGGATTATCCGTGGTCATCTCAATATTGTCTATTGGGCCAAAGAATCCAAAGAGCTCGACAAAATAACGTCAATGATAAAGACCGAATTCAAGGAACTGGATATTATCCCCTACTATCCCCGTGGCGAAGAGCGCAAAAATTATATATTGAACAGTTACTGTTGCTTCTCGTCCAATTTCTCGAACAACGATCTGTACGTTACCGATTTGAAACACGCGCTGTGCCTGTTCATAAACAACACGAATTATAAATCTGATACTACCGGCATTATCTTTAATGACAGGGAACATAATATTCCAGTTCTAAAGGATGTTTGGGACGAAAGAAAGAAACGCATAAAGGCAAGGAACTTTGCCATTTTCGCACCCACAGGCGAGGGAAAATCCTTTTTGGCCAATAACATCCTGCGTCAATATTTTGAAAGTGGCGTTCGTCTGGTCATTATAGATTTGGGGGGCTCGTATACCAAATTCGCAAAACTCTATCCCGAAAAATACACGGTGCTTCGCTACGAGAGCGGAAAGAATTTGGGCATCAATCTATTTTATATCAGTAACCAAAATGACCTGACACCGGAACGTCTTGAAGATCTGTCCGTGTTCCTTTTTGAATTGTTCGCTTCGGATCTAAAAGTAACCAAGGCACAATCGGTTTCTATCAAGAAAATACTGCGCCATTATTACGATAGCACTGTGGAAAATCATTCATTGGAAGGCTTCTATAACTTTATCGAAAAGAATAGGGAAGACCTTCTAAATATCCTTAAAATCCATCCCGACTACTTCAATGTTACAAGCTTCCTGCACGTAATGTCCGAGTACGTCGGCGATGGTCTATATAGTTTTCTTTTTGAGGTAAGTGAAGACCAAACCTATAAGATCGAGGATAAAAGATTGATTGTTTTTGAACTTGATGAAGTAAAGGATAATAAGGAAATCCTGTCCGTAATGTTGAAGCTGATCAAGTCGGCAATCCAAAGGACTATTTGGAAAAATAGAGCTGAAAAAGGAATCATCCTATTCGATGAGTTTGCCAAACAACTAAAGTTTGAAAACGTACTGGAAAGCGTTGAATTCTATTATCAAGCTATCCGTAAACAGAACGGTGCAATTGGTATTATACTGCAATCCATTAATCAGCTGCCCAACAATTCTACCTCTGCAAGTATTCTGGAAAACACACAAATCATTTATAGCCTTAACAATGAGAAAGGATATAACGAACTGGTCAAAAGGCTTAACCTTTCCAGCCACGACCTGAACCAATTAAAATCCATTAAGAACAATCTTTCCGGGCCAAGGAAGTACACCGAAATGTTCATCAAAATAGGAAAGGAAAGCAACATTTTTCGGCTCGAAGTTCCCAAAGAGGTCTATGCGGCCTATCTAACCGATGGACAAGAAAACGAGGCCATAATGGCCATTTACGAAAGGACCCAGAATATGGAACAGGCCATTAAAGAATTCACATCTAAAACACAATAAAATGAAATCAAAGATTCACGAATACCAAAATAAATTTTTAGCGATGAGTAAAACAAAAATCTTAATTATCGCAATGGCATTTATTTTTTTATTGCCTGCACATGCCAAGTGCCAAGGAATACCGACTTATGACAACACCAATTTCATCAGCTTGGTAAAACAACTGATAGAATCTGGTAAACAGACCGCGAACATTATCAAGACCGTAAAGTTCTTGAAAACACAAAAAGAAAATTTTGAAAAGGTCAACGATGTGGTCAAGCAATTAAGAGCTGTCCGGGAAATTGGACGCAATAATCAACGCCTTATCGATGTGATGCAGGATGATTTAAGAGACATCCTTGATAGCCCCTACATCAAACCCGATGAAGTGGCAAGGGTTTCGGAATCGTTCACAGCTATAATAGAAAATTCTTTGGACACCATGGATTTTATAGACGAAATCCTATCCAGTGATTATTTAAAAATGAGCGATGCCGAACGTGCCGAAATTCTAAAGGAAAAAGAGCTGGAATCTCAAGAAATGGTTTCCAATATCACTACTAAAACAAGACGCTACAAGGATATTATTTCCTTCAGGAAAATGCAGGATAAAATCAATAACCGCGAAACCGAATATTAAAGATGACGGCGACCATCATATTAGGGATAGGACTGGAATATATAGATACTGTTTTCCAGACCATACAGAACAGCAGCTTCTCGCAATACACAATTGCAGGAATCAAAGCGCTTGCTGTTCTGTTCTTTCTGGTCAATATCCTTAAAAAATATAATGAAGGGATTGCGGATAAGGATGGCTACACCTGGGGATTGAACCCTGGAGAATTGGCTAAGAATTTTGCAATAGTTGTATTGGTCATTTTTTCATCACAAGTATTGGGATTATTTGATGGCATTTTAGTAGCAATTGAAGGGCAATATCGCGGCACAGCACCAGCACTATTGCCATTACAGATGCAGGACATTCCCATAGAGGAGGATATCAACTTTATTGGAGCAGCGCAAGCAGCTATGGCATTGCTCTATGAAGCCCTTATAACGCCACTATATGGCTTTAAAATATTCGCCTTTATCATAAGTATCATTCTTTGGATTTTGGATTTGTTTATCTATCCATTATTTCTTGCAGAACGCTATTTTCTATTGGGAATAATGCAGGCATTGTTCCCATTGGTCATAAGCTTGGCAGTATTTGAAAAATTTCGATCACTGGCCTACACGTTTTTCAAATTGTATGCTGCAGTTTATATGCTCGTACCCGCCTTCTTTTTGGTCAACATATTTGTGAATGCCATTTACACCGAAATCAATACCAATTTCTGGACAAATCTTTTTGGTACGGATGTAGGTCAAGGCTTTTTTGCCCCTGTGGTACAGCTTGGATCTGTGGGTTTCGTTGTCTTCTTGAAATTCAAATTATACAGGCGCGCCACTTCCTTCACACTCAGATTGTTTACTAGCTAATTTAACTTAAAATGAAAACAGCATACAAGAATATTTATAACGTCCTAAAGTTAAACCGATTCATCGTTTTGACGGTTGTCGTTTTTGCTTTGTTGTCCAGCACCTTTTCGGTTTGGATGGCTTTTACGGCCAATAAAAATGCGCTAAATAGTGCGTTTGCCATCAATACCGATGGCAGTATCATTCCGTTAAAGCTTGTAACCCAAAAAGAGAATATCAGGGTCGAAGCTTTGGCCCATTTGGAACTGTTCCACAATTACTTCTATAATATTGATGCCAGTAACTATGAACGTAATTTAAAAAAAGCACTTTGGCTAGGTAATAGTTCGGTGGATAATCTCTATCGCCAAAAAAAAGCTGATGGTGTCTATAATCGATTATTGCAATATTCTTTGGTTCAAAAAGTACTGAGCATCGATTCACGGATAACAGAAAATAATGGCTCCTTTAGCTTTACCAGTACGACCATTTTTGAAATCAATAGAGGGTCTATAATAGACACCTATGAACTTGTTTCCACTGGCAACCTAGTTATGGTCGACCGAAACTTTCCAAACAATCCACATGGCCTATTGATTACTGATTTTTTCGAGAACACTTTAAAAAAAATTAATGATGAAGATAGAAAAAAATAAAATTGTCTTTGCTGCAGTTCTGGCTGTGATATTCCTATTTCTAATTTCCTATTCCGTATTGGTAATGGGCGATGATGAAAGTGAAAATGAAAACCTGGAGCAAACCTTAGTGCCCGATTTGGAAGAGAATCAAAAAGAGTACAATTCCAAACTGGATGCCATCAATGATTTAAAGGAAGTACGTGAGAACAATGCTCCGAGTATTTATGATGAAAAACTGATTGATTCCCTTGGCTATTATAATCCAGATCTCCCTGAACTTGAAAAAGAGCGTATTGTGGATAGCATCTATGCAGCAGGGAAAATTAAATATTCTAAATCGTCCTATCAGAATCTTGGGGAAAGAAAAACCGCTCCCAAAAAAGTTCAGGAAATAGATTCCGCGGAAATAAAACGGGAACAGAAGATTGAAGCCAAGGAATTAGGACTTGAGCATCAATTATTCTTTGCTGCTTCGCCTAAACCAAACGAAATTTCAATTATCAGGAATACGGATGCTACGATTTATGCAGTTGCCGACGGCGACCAAGTAGTCCAGGCCAATTCTCGATTGCGAATGCGGTTGACCAACACAGCGACTATCAATGGCAAAGTTGTTC
This sequence comes from Arenibacter sp. F26102, assembly GCF_023015865.1. Classification (GTDB taxonomy): domain Bacteria; phylum Bacteroidota; class Bacteroidia; order Flavobacteriales; family Flavobacteriaceae; genus Arenibacter. The sequence goes on from NZ_JALKBC010000004.1 coordinate 65,115, forward strand.
CTAACAATACACCTGTCTTCGGTTTCATCAGCTTTCAACCCAATCGTGCCTTGATAGAAATTGAAAATATCAATCATCATCCTACCAAATTAAAGGCCTTTGATGTGCAGGATGGTAGCGAGGGTATCTATGTAGAAAATAGTTTTAGGGAAGAAGTTGGCACCGAAGTCCTCAACGATATTATTCAGGACATCAATATCCCCAGCGTTCCTCAGGTGAGCGGTGTGACCAAAGTACTTCGGCGAAAGAATCGAAACGTAAAAGTAACCGTACTGAACAACTACAAACTAATTCTAAAACCAAAGCTATGAGAACATTTATATTGATATCTACTCTACTAATTTCCGCTTTTTCATTTCGGCCTTGCTTAGCGCAGGCTCCAGCACAACAGCCAATAGCATTGGATACTATCTACGCCAATGACCATAAGAATGTAGCCCTGTTTTTTCCTGAACCCATACGGCAAGGAATAACCGGTTCGGACAACTTCATCTTTACCTACAATCGGGAAAAAGAACAATATTTCGGTTTGCTTCAGGCAAAGCCCGGAAAGGAAAGCAACTTGCTGGTAGTCAATAGAAATGGTTCTATTTTTTCGTATATTGTAAGGTATAAAAAGGAGCTTTCCAAGCTGAATTATTTTATACCGGATTCCAGTAGTATAGGCAATGAAAAGCCTCTGGTCCCAGTGATTACCAGTAAAGATTCGCTTGTGGATACCATTGACAACAAAACGTTTTATTACAAGAAAATTTGCGCATACCTTCTAAACCAAAAGCAGAAAATAGGTAAGTTAAAAAAGGGAAGCGAAGATATCCTTTTAAGTGTTGAAAATATTGTTTTTGATACCGAAGAACTCTACTTCGTTATCCAGATTGAAAACAAATCTACTTTGGATTACGATTTGAATTTCTTAAAACTCTCGGTTGAAACAAGACAGAAGGGAAAAAGGAAATCTTTACAGAAATTGTATCAAGAACCGCTATTCAGATATAATGTGCCCTCCAGAATTACTAAAGGTGAAACCGTCAGATTGGTTTATGTAATGAATAAATTCTCCTTGAGTGATGACCGAATCGCTGTCCTTGAGTTAAATGAAAAGAAAGGAGAACGAAATATCGAGCTAAAAGTCTCGCATAGATATATTAATAACCCAAATTAAAATATTATGAAAACATTGATCACTTCCATATTGGCATTCTTGCTAATCGCATGTTCTAATAAACAAGACCTGTCCCATACAGAAACAGCGAAGATATTGTAGAAAGTTTCTACGCCAAAGACAACACTACTTTAAAAAAATATACCACCCCTGATGGTTATAGTGGCTTGATAATGATTCAGAATTTGGTGCCCGATGAGGAAATTGGTGCCAAAGTTGAAATCCTAGACGAAGCTGTTGTAGACAATACGGCTTGGGTCCTATATAATTCTTCATTTGACAAAAAGCCTGGCATCTTCAAACTGATCATAGAGAATGGCCATTGGAAGGCAACCAGTAAAGGACCTAGGGAAAAGGGTCCTTTTAATTTTTAGATAGCACCATTAAGCAGATATTCTTTTTGGTCAGAATATTCCTGATTTTAGTAATTTTCACTCGAAATTGCTACGCCCCGTTATTAATTAAAATAGCTATATTTTGTTCAATTGTTATTTTAACGGCTTTACTCGAAATATGTGAATAATTCGATTTGGTTAATTTTTTAACTTTTCCATATAATTTTTTATTAGATCTCATTTCCCTGAGTATTGGATAGATTTTACTAGACGATTTAACAACACAGTATAAGATTTTGACCGCTTGACCCATATTAATCTTTTTATAGGATAAATCATCTATACTCCAAAGACCAAATTTCAACTGCCTTTTGTTTTTAATATCTTTTAAAAGCAAATCTGATTTAGTAGGTTGTTTTTCTTTCTCTTTTGATGTTTTAGTATTTACATCGGAGAACGGATGAAAAGTTCTATAGCCTCTCCCACCCTGATTTTCATATTTGAATTTGGTCATGGATTTGTTGGTATGGGTTTAATCTATGTATTTACTATAACGGTTTATGCACCAAGGAATTACTTATTGGGAAAAACCCATCGTTTAATTAGACTTTGATCGTTGATAATTATCAATTAATGCTTCCGACACGATTTGGGCTTTTTCATCGCTTATGCAATCAAAAGTAATTTTTTGGGTGGTTGTAAATTCCTTTAGCAGCTTACCAACATCCTCAGCGGTCAGAAAACCATTCTCGCCTAAGTTTCCCAATATATCGCTATATCTATGTGACCTAAATCCATCTTCTAACATATCCTTTGTTTGAACTTTCACCCTCATAAATATACAGATAAAATAGTCCCTTAAAAAGGCCGTTTTTTCATTCCTTCAATTCATTCTTTCACCCCCTATCTTTTCATATTTTTAATTATATATGAGTATTTAGGTCAGGGTATGGAAAACTGGGGTAAGTTTCGTTTCAAATCAGCCATTTTTTGTGTTAGAGTTGTTTTCGAGGCAAATGACACTTAGGTGACACCTAAATGTCATATAAATTGCAAAAGGATATCGGTAGCTTTGTACCAACAAAATCTTATATAGATGAAAAACAAATCCATAGGGAAACACCTTATCTATCAAAGAAAACTAAAAGGCTATTCACAACAACAGCTATCCGAGAAAACGGAGGTAACCGTACGCACTATCCAACGCATTGAAAAGGGCGAGGTTCATCCTCATTTGCAGACAGTAAAGCTATTGGCAACTGCCTTGTATATTGACATGAATGACCTGCTGCCACTTGAAAATCCCAGGGAAGAGACCCTACAAAAGAAATGGCTCCTATTGCTTCACGCAACGCCCATCCTCGGCTTTGTTCTGCCCTTGTGCAACGTACTCTTTCCGCTGTTTCTATGGATTCACAAAAGAGGGGACAATTCTATTTATGACAGGCACGGAGTCAAGGTCATCAACTTTCAGATTACGGCATTGATACTTTATGCACTATCTTTTGTGGCCTTGCTAACGGTCGAGAAATGGGGGTTTCTTTTTTTCATAGCTATAGTTCCCCTATGTGTATTGATTGTCTTGGGGAATATCGTCTATGCGGTCAAAGCCCACAAATGTTATTATCCTCTGTCCATACCATTTCTAAGGGCTAAAGCAAACGCTCCGGCAAAAGCGATTTTGTTATTGCTAGCTGGGATAGCTTCGTTTAATTGTTCCTCCCAAGGGATTGAAATAGTGACACGTTTGGACGGCACAACCATTTCAAAAGATTCGCTTACCTCTAAAGTCGACCAGCTGATGGTAGATGCCCAAGTCTGCGGTATGGCCGTAACGGTATTTAATGATAGCTCTCCAGTATTCCAAAAAACGTTTGGCTATAAGGATTATCCCAATAAATTACCCTGGACCGATTCCACCAATATCTATGGTGCTTCTTTGAGCAAAGCGGTGTTCAGCATACTGGTGATGGACTTGGTGGAAGAAGGTGTAATCGATTTGGATACCCCGCTCGAATCCTATCTACCCAAGAAAATCTACAAGTACGAACCCCGGACCCGTTGGCACGATGATTTTACTGCTCTGAAAGAGGATAGCCTGTACCACAAAATAACGGCCAGAATGTGCCTTTCACATACCACGGGCTTTGCCAACTGGCGATGGGACGAACCGGATAACAAATTAAGGGTACATGGGGAGCCCGGTGCTAAATACGGCTATTCCGGTGAGGGTTTTGTATATCTGCAAGTGGTTTTGGAAAAACTCATAGGGACGGGCTTGCAAGAGCTTGCGGATGAGCGAATATTCGAACCTTTGGGAATGCACCATTCCGCATACCAATGGAAAGCGCGTTTTGATAAAGACTTCGCCTTTGGGCATAACAAGGAGAGCGAGAAATATAAAAAGGATATCGATAATGAACCACGTAGTGGAAGCACCTTAGAAACCACCGCCTCTAATTATACCAAATTTTTGCAGGCCGTGCTCAGAAAGCAACTGATTTCAGAAACTGCGTACAAGGAACTTTTCAGTCCCCAGATCAGATTGAAATCACTTACTCAATTCTACGAGGGTTCCAATATAATGACCGATAAGTACGACCACCTTAACTTAAGCTATGGATTAGGTTGGGGCTATCTGGAAACACCTTATGGAAAAGGCGTCTTTAAAGAAGGCCACGGTAATGGCTTTCAACACTATTCCATTCTGTTTCCAGAAGCTGGAAAAGGAATTATGATTATGACAAATAGCGATAATGCCGAAAGTATTTTTAAGGAACTTTTGGAAGTTGCCATTAAAGATGTCTATACTCCATGGGAATGGGAAAATTATATTCCATACATTAAAAGTTAAGGCATTCTTTGAATTAGATCCTTTATTTGAACTTTATTCTAAAATATCTTGATTTCAGGTAAATAGTTCAATAGCTAAATAATGTTCAGAACCTTTCATTGTCACATCATTAACAAAGCCATCTAAATCAGGATGATTATTCTTTATCCAACTAACTAAGGAGTCTTTCTCCTGGTTCCAAACTTCCCAATTTACATCAATGTACTCTTAATCCTCAAGCTTTGAGATATTCTCCGAAGTGAAGGATATTTTGAGCTTAAACACCAAAGGATTGTTCTTTAAAAATTCATTACGAACATTCTCTTGGGCACTAGCGACGAGAATATCATTGTTCCTTTCGTCTAATTCAATTATTTTTAAGGATGGTTTACTATGGAATTCCATTTAATAAATCTATTAAAACTGTCATGGTTATATGGGTTGATGTAATCTACGTAAATTATTGTGACACTATCATTTTGGCAAGTACATCGAAACTAAAATAACACCTATAAAAATCCTGATAATCACTAATATCAATAACTGCATTAAGGATGAAAGTAATTTCGATTTCTCTTGTACTTCTATGGCGTATTGTTGATTGAGACGTTCAAAGAAAAATTCTGTTTGATTGGTTTCCTCTGCCACCTTAACCAAAAAAGAAGAGTTTTAGTGGCTAGATTTGATTGAGGAAAACAAGATAAAAGCCCATGACCAACAAACCCAAGTAACCCAGAACGATAAACAAATTGATGCCATGGTGAATGAATGGTACGGGTTATCGGAGGAGTAAATTGCTATTGTGGGGCATTCGTAATTTTACCAAATCGTTAGGCAACACAGCTGTTACAATATTTTACAATGCAAGTAGAGTTCTAAAGAACTTTATTTCTTTAGAACTCTACTTATTTATCAAAAATATTTTATTAAAGTTGAAACTTTAAGATCAACTCATGCGTGCCATCATTATTTGTACTAAGGAATTCCGAAGTGCTGAACTCATAGGCGTATCCAAAATTGATTTTATTGTCCAATAGCCCAACTGTTGCAAAGATGGCCAAACTCTCGTCAATCCTATAGTTGCCGCCAAGTTCAAAACGTTCTTCGTATAAAAACGATCCGGTAAGATCTATCGAAACTGGAGCGCCGCTTGTGATACGACTCAACACTGAGGGGCGTAATTTAAAACTATCAGACAGTTCAAAATCATACCCACCACCTGCAAAAATTACTAAGTCATCGCTAGCAGCAACTGGAGTTGTTCCGTCTTTTTCATAGCGGTCATTGGATAAAATACCCGGTGCAGATAGCGTTACGTAATATTTCTCAGCTTTTAGGTAAAAGCCCAGTCCTACATTTGGGCTAAACTTGCTTACATCACTAGTAAAAAGCGGGTCGTTCGTAATTCCCGTTTCACTTAGGTTAACATCTAGGAAAGTACCACCAGCCTTTAAACCCGCATAAAGTTTTAGGGTTTCAGAGAGTTTTAGTTTATAGCTAAAATCGGCATATAGGTGGGTTTCACCTAATACGAATACCTTATCGTTTACTACGCTAATACCTGCTCCTAAATTGTTGCCAAGTGGTGAGCTGAGATTAAAAGTTTGTGTTTCGGGACCTCCCTGCACGCCGGACCATTGGCTGCGTACTCCAAAAATGGCATCTGTAGTTTCATTGGCACCAGCATATGCCGGGTTAATGATATTCATATTATAACGGTACAGTGTAAAATGCGGATCCTGTTGTGCATTGGCAGTAAACCCAAACAGTGTGGTACAAGCGATTAAGATTATTGGTAGATATTTCATGGTATATATTATTTTTATTCGGAAATTAATGCCTTACCCTTAGGGTTACGGCGTGTCATTGCCCTGTATTTTTTTATAATGAAGCGTTTATAGTTGGAGGTAATTTTTTTAATTACCCGGGTATTTTAATAGTTAATATAAATCCAGCCAGATTTATTACCAATCTCCAATGACCCAGTATCAATGACATAGTAGTACGCACCAGTAGGCAATCTTTTGTTATTACCTATAACCCGTTTTCCATTAGAAATACCTTCCCAATTATTTTGATAATTAGTAGCGCTAAAAACTTCATTACCAGATCGGTTATAAACTTTTATAATGTGGTTGGGAAATGCATCTAGATTCTCAATTACCCAACTATCGTTTATACCGTCACCATTGGGAGAAAAGCCTTTGGGTACCATTATGGCAGAATCTTGGGTGTCTTTTTCAACAGAAACGACTGCACTACTAGTATTACCAGCTGCATCGGTTATGTTAACTGTAATAGTGACTATACCGTCTTGTAGATCACTAATATCAATACCAGAAAAGGTTTGGCTTGCGGATGTAATGTCTCCCGAACCGGTTACTGACGCACCATTGTCATCGGCGATGGTAAAACCATAAGTTGCACCAACTTCAGCATCGGTTAGCGAAAAACTGAAGCTATTCTGATTATCGACAGAAATAGAATTCTGAGCAATGGAGATGGTAGGAGTTTCTGGGGATGTAGTATCTACCACGTTCACGGTTCTTGTAACCTCTGTTGCGGAATTACCCGAAGCATTCATGGCATTGTACGTAATACTATAACTTCCTACAGCATCAATAAACGCATTGTCATTTATTACAACCGTTGAACCATCATCAGTAGTGGCGCCCAATTCTGTGTAACCGGCCCCTAGTTCAATAATTTGTGGATTAGCTCCAGTCAGAGTGATAACGGGAAATGTAGAATCTACCACGTTAACGGTTCTAGTGACTTCTGTTGCTATATTTCCTGCGCTATCAACGGAATTGTAGCTTATACTATAACTTCCTACAGCATCTAAGAATGCACTATCATCTATTGTAACGGTTGAACCTTCATCTGTTGTTGCGCCCAATTCTATATAACCTTCCCCCAGTTCTATAATTTGTGGATTAGCTCCGGTTAAGGTTATTACTGGTGCAATTACATTTTTTAGTTGAGTATCCGTCGCTGCATCTCCGATATTTCCTGCAGTGTCTGTTAAAGTAACGGATAGGGTAATTGTGCCTTCGGCTAGCCCACTGATATCTATTCCCGTAATTTGGTCTGTTGTACTAGCAATAGTTCCAGACCCTGTAACGGTTTCTGTACCTTCAGTAGAACTAAGAGTATATTTATAGGTGGCACCAACTTCAGCGTCAGTAAATGTGAAGCTTATAGCATCTATATTATTGGCCGTTATAGGGTTTTGATCAATAACTACCGTATATCCTGTTGGTGTTTCATAATCTATAGTTATTTCATTAGTTGTAGAATCGGTTGCCGAAAGCCCTACTAAGTCTGTAACTGTAGCTACTACCTCATAACTTACTCCATCTACAAATGTGCCCAATGAGCCATTTGCCGGTGTAGCCGAATCCGTATTTAAAGTCCAGTTTCCATTTTCGTTTGGCACTACATTATAAGTAGCTCCATTTATGGTTACTGTCATCGTTTCTCCTGAAGGTAAAGCAGTATTTGAACCGTTCGTTCCTGTAATTATAGGAGTTTCGTTTGTTATCATAGCCACTACTGTGGGAGTAGTTGGCGCTTGGTTATCTATAACATACCTGTCATTATTTGTACCTGTAGGCACCATATTTGTTAACAAATTACTGGAGGCATCTGCGATGTCTTGGCCACTTGCAAAATTCAATATAACCGTGCCATTTAATGTTGCTAAATCACCACCTGATGTAGTTACTCTATAGACATTACCACTTGGGTTTGTAACCGACGTAATTGTAGCCGTAGAACCACTGATTAAAAAATCTGCTGCAGTTACATTAGAGACTGCGCTATCAAAAGTGACATCCCAAATTAATGCATCAGCGTTTGTAGGACTATTTGTAGGGGATTGCCTTGTAATACTAGTTATAAGTGGAGCTTGATTATCCAACACAAACGTGTTATCATTTGTGCCTGTAGGGGTGGTATTCGTTAACGCAGCGCCATTGCTATTTTGTATGTCCTGTCCAGGCGAAAAACCTAAAGTAACCGTGGCATTTAATGTTGCTAAATCGCCCCCCGATGTTGTTACCCTATAGACATTACCGCTAGGGTTTGTAACCGAAGCAATGGTAGCCGTTGTACCACTAAGAGCAAAATCTGTTGCATCTACGTTCGACACGGCTGCGTCAAAAGTAACATCCCAACTTAAAGTGTCTGCGTTTGTAGGACTGTTGGTAGGGGATTGTCGTATAATACTGGTTACTTTGGGATCAACGGCGGCAAATACAAGATTATCTATACCAACTCTATAATTATTTACACTATATGATACTACTATACTCGTAACATTGCTCCAATCGGAAGGTGTAAATGTAGCTATCGCCCCGACAATTGCTCCATCATTATCAGCAATGCTAATGGGTGTGCCAATATTAGGTGTAAATACATATGGATTACCTGTAGAATTGTTTGTAAACTCTCCAATTTGAAAGCTAGAGATGTTTATGGCAGTATTAAAAGTTACAGTATAAGTATTACTACCTGCCATAATACCTGGATCCAAAAAACCAGAGGAAACGCCGTTTAGGTTACCGCCATCGCTTCGGGTGGCGGTTAAAGTAGTAGTGCCATCATCAGCAGTAGTTTGAACAGTTGGTGTTCCACCACCTGTATAAATACTCATTGTAAATTTACCACCTTGGGCAAAAGTTACTGTTGTTAACAGAAATAGTAATACTGAAAATAAGGTTGTTTTAGTGCGTTTGCTTTTCATAATTATTTGTAACTAATGGTCTTGATTAAAATGTAATTTTGGTGCTCGATTTTCTATTCTTGCCTTTAAGGCCGCAAACATAGATGAATGGTGTAAGAAAAATCTTAGTTTGTTGTGAATTGCAATATTGTATCTGTGAATCGATAAAAAGTTGTGGTTGCAAGATGAAATATCGCTTTTAATGCCAATTTTGACAGGGCTGGAACAAATTGGAGTTCCGATTACTTTATGGTTTTTGTCTTAGGCTTATTGGTAACCAAATAAGAAGAGTGGCTAGATTTATTTGAGGATAACAAGAAAAAATTCCAAGACTTACAAACCCAAATAACCCTAACTGACAAACAAATTGATTAGAACAGATAAAAAATACTGTGACCTACATTGTAAAAGTGCCTATTAATAACAAAGGGCAAAAGAAAACCCAGAACGGTTTTACGATAAAGTAGACAACCAATTAAGGCTCAACCGTAAAATATGGAAAGAATTTAATAAGGGAGGCAAAGTAACCGTAAGGGCTGAAGTATTGTTGAAATTGGGTTTTGACCCCAAATTTTTCACCCATTATTGGAAGAACCAAAAAGGGGCTGTTTACTTCTTCGTTTATGAATACGGATTTCGGAGAAAATCCGAAAACGGAAAGGACAAGTATGTTCTAGTAATATGGCAAGACTATATGGGAAAATAGATTTCGATAGAAGGACTATCCTTTATTTGAACTTTCGATTTTCTATATGTTCGCCGACAATGTGTCCTTACTCATTCTTATTTAGACTTTTGATTTGACAAAATTCTAAGCTTTTCAAAATATTTATCCCAAAGTGTAGCTTCATATTCTAAATGATTTGATGGATTCGTGGCATCGTCATAGAAAAATACCTTTGTTATTATATTATTATCATCCATATGAACAGAGGTAGGTCCATCTGCTAGTACCATTAATAATTTATCCGAAAGCGTACCATAATTAGTATAAATAAAATCTTCTTCAGGAATATGCTTGAACAAATCATTTTCTCCTAAAGGCTTATATTCCCTGTTAAAAGCTGTCCAATGACCTTTATCGTTTCTTTTAATGCCGTAAGGCAAATTGATTTTGAAAAAATTACTGAGTGCCATATTTATTAAATTTTAAGATCTTCCCAACCGTTTTTATCATCTCTATCGTCAAGCATACCCCTACTTAATGCTTCATAAAATATTGTGATTGTAGGCTTTGCACAAGAGCAAGTGTCGGTATGTCCGTAATAACAAATTTTGTCTCCGAACTCGATTTTGCCTTTATTTATTAATTCTTACCATTTATGATATCTACTTTCCATATTTATTTGAATTTTCACTTTGTACTTTTTTGCCGATATGGACAGCCTCCTCAATATGGACCAATCTTCAAAGTAATCTTTTGTCCCAATTGAAATCCTCAAAACCTTCTATGGTTATTTCTGAAAAATCCGGGTGTTGTGTATTAAGGACAAAATTAAATTCCTGTTTAATAATTGCGGAAGGTACTTTTAACACTGTACTGCTCCTTTTCGAATACCAATCACTCCCATATTTTTGTGTGGTATATCTATTCTCTAACAAATGCCAATCAATCACTAGCTTCCTTGTATCCACAGTATGTATAAAGTTGTTTTTGTCAGGGATGTTTATAATTACCATTTTGTATTTAATTCCCTCCATAATCGCATTTCTATGTGCGACTAGTTCAAGTGTGGCCAATGACCGACTTGATGAAGCATAGATAACATATTGCTTTTCCATATTCCACCGATTGGTCCTACCTGAGGCCTCAAGTTTTTCGGCGTATTTTTCCCTTGTTATCCTAAATAACTTCATTTATATGTTATCTCCGTATTCAATGGCAACAAGGCGGTCGTCTATCATCCTTATTCCACTAATGGTATTCAAGAATTCAATAGGTTTCCTATTGTCCAGGAATACATTTTTGCTATCTAGCCAATGACTGAACCCCTCTTCCGAACCGAATACTTCGGAACCATGCCTGAGAAGTGAAATAAGCATAAGAATATGTTCTTTGGTGTCTACTTTGGTTTTCGAAATATCCTTTGTATAGCTGACGAATGTTTTTGGAGCTAGGTTCAACAAGGATGAAAGAATCTTATCACTCGTATTGGCCTTAGCCCTTAAAACTCTGACGTGGCCTGAATTAAACTTGTTCTTTTCCAAATAATTCACGACCCAAGAAGGATCAAGTTCTATAGGAATACTTTTAAATATGTTTTTTTCAGCAAGGACCATTGTGGTAATTTTACATTATTATATACGTAAATTTACTAATTCTGAATGAAATCACCAAAATTTAAAAATTACCTTTATTTAACTTTGGTATTAATCCTCGGTCCTTAAATGTTTTATATAGTTATTCAAAAGCCCCTTTATTTGTTCAGCGGCAACCGGATTTGCAGAATGAACCATAAAATCTAGATTTCTTAAGTCTAGTCCAGATTTATAGACAAGCCATTTCGCCGCGGCTAATCCATCTGGGGCAACTTTGCCATCTTCTCCCAGTCCAAGATCATTGTCGAAACTTATATAATTTGGAAGTCCATTTTTTTCTATGTATCCAACAAATTCATCATAAGTGCGAACAATATCGAACTCAGATTCCATTGTTTTATTATATACCATTTCAATGGTTCTTATATCATCTAAGAATAACTTCTTCAATTTTTACATCGTTTAATTGAACTTTGATGCCTCAATTCTTTGTTGCCGGTAGTACTTCTTCTGTAGTTTCTTAGTGTCAGGATATGTGATAAAACCACAAGAGGAACTACAAAAGCAGGTAAATATACATACGGAAAATGCAATACAGCAATGTTTGGTTGGTCGAATGCAAATTTCTGTAAAGGTAATGGTGATGAAAGTATTGCGATAGCAATAATGAATAGAAGAAAACCCAGTCCAAGGATATTCCAAGCTAAAATAAAATATTTCGACAATATGTTCTTTGAAAGTAACAAATACAGCATCAATATTATAGCTGATATGCCCATAAAGATATCAAAATTCCAACCTTTGAAGGTCATTAAGACTGGTACTTTTCTTTCTATATATAATTGATATAGCACAAGCTCTATCGGCAAACGAAGTGTATGAATGGCTAATAAAAGGCTTAAATTCAGTTGGTTTTTTTTTACTATTACGTAAAAAATTACAGACAAAATAATTGCACCTAATAGTATCAATATGAATCTTGGTGGCTTTGCCAGTGTGTTCGTAAAATATCCACTTAACGAAACAATACCAACAAGAACAACCCATAAAGTAGTCAAAGTCAAAAACCTTTTGTCCTTTCCTGTTCCGATATAGAACAGCGCAAAAGACAAAAGGGTGATTGATATAAATACAGATGACAACATAATTTCATTAATTGCCAAACTGCCTTAAATGATGGTCAGTATGTTTGTAAACATAATTTCCGATTTGTTCTTTTGTCATTTTTCCGAAAAATGGATGTACAAAATTGGGATTTAAAAAAGTAGAATAGGATCTCAAAAGCTCAATCCATTTTGTTTTTTCATTTTCAAAATTTCCTGTTCCTTTAATTTTCATTTCAGGATGGGTTGGTTGATTAGGTTTCATTGTATTTTCATTTTTCAAAATGCCTTTTAAAGCCATACTTCCAAATAATCTGCCAATAAACAAACGTTTGTATTGCTTCTTTCCTTGAAACATTTCTTCGCTCATTGTGCAATGCTTGAGCATTTGGTAAGCGTCCATTTTACCCCATTGCGCATCGGCATTTACTTGTAGTGATTTTATTCTTTGCACTAATTCATCAATAGTATTTCTGTCAAAAATAGTTTTCATAATTATGCTTTTAAGTTTGCATTGGAATGATGTTTCTAACTTCAACCGAACCGCCCAATGATAAAACAGGACACCCTTTGGCAATTTCTGAAGCTTCACTTAGAGATGAGGCTTTAACCACCATATTTCCCATAAGTGTTTGATTATTTGAAATGTTTATACAATTTGTGGCTTCCAAACTAGGATTGATTAAAATGCCTTCAAATCCTAAGCGACTGGTGCTTATTAGTTTTGCTTGTGAAGCAATTCCACCTATGAAAGTTCCCCATTGTTGTTGCATTTGAGAAACTTGCTCTTGAGTTGGCTGTTGTTCGCTAGGTTGCATTCGAAATAGCAACATATAATCTTGTAATTGTTTCATTTTTTGAAAGTTTTATTTATTTATGATTGATAAGGCAAAGCTATCGTCATTGGAAAAAACAAAACTTGTCATAGGGCAAGAAAAGCTATTCGTCCGAAATTTCTTTTCTTATTCGGCTTAAAGAGGTATCTGTAATCCCTAAATAGGTTGCAATGTGCTTGAGAGAAATGTTTTGAATAATATGTGGTTTTTCTTTAACCAATCTAATGTATCTTTCTTTGGCTTGGTCGGCAATCATTGACACACTATGCTTTTTTAATGAAAAATAGCTGTTAACAAGCGTAGTCCGTCCTTGTTCTCTAAAACTTTGTATACCGTGGAAGAGTTGTTGAAAAGTGTCAAAGTCCAATTGCCAACATTTGCAATCCATCGAAGCTTGAATATTCTCTCTTGTAGGATTTCTAAGAAAAAATGAAGTCCAATCAATAACGATGTCTCCAACCGCATAAAAATTGGTTGTAATGTCGTTTCCCAATGTATCTATAACATAAGAACGAATAAAACCACTTTCTACAAACCAATAATGACCTTCCGTATCGCCTTCCTTCAACAGATAGTCATTCTTAGAAAAGTTAACCTGTCTGAATTTTGAGATAACTAATTCCGATTCTTCTTTTGAAAAGTCTTTTGCTTTAAAAATATTTGTCAAAAAATGTTGTCCCGTCATACTTTGTTTAGTTTATTCTGTGTTGGGTTATCATTACCGCCAACGGTCTCGGTTCGTATGATTGATTCTCTTTAAATTAATCCTTTATTTGAACTTTAGTTCTTATTAAGTTTCCTAATCCTGTCGCTAACTTTCTCAATTCCTGGTCGCTCACCAGTTTCAATATACCTTATGGCAATTGTCTTGCATGAGCTGCACCAACCTTTTAAAATCACATCATTTAAATTGCTGATATAACTTTTATAATTGACCAGTTTTTTATTTTCATCTCCACAATCACAAAAGAAGGAGTGCGTAAAAAGATGGATGTCTTCTTCCCAGGAATCACCAAACATCAAACGGAGTTGAAATGGTCCGATTTCAACTTCATCCTCTTGTGGGATATGTTCAGTTCTTTTTTTAGCCAATTTTCATCCTTTATTTGAACTTTATAAATTTTGGTGTCGGTGTATTAAATAGTTAAAATTATTGTTGCCAAAGTGGTTCTTTTATCCAATCCGGTTTCATGCCTAAAGCATCAGGGTCAACATTTAGGTATTTGGAAAATAAACTATCTAACCGACCAGTAAAATCATTTTTAGGTTGAATGATGTTTATTAAATATTTCATGAGGCACAGATGTACATAGAGCTTGCTGAATTCATGCTGCTTGGGGATGTTTTCTACTGCTGTTATCCAAGGGTGCGGTGGTTTAGACAATAACTTTACCGTTCCTGGTAAATTCCTATTCCAAAGTCTTGAATGGTGTGCGCAATAGTTTCTAAATTGGGCAATGGATTGTAACCAACTCGGCAAATAGGTATGGTTTACCGCCCCTAATTCTTGTGCTATAACATCTTTGGATCTAACAGTTGGTTTTAAGTTACCATACAATTTGGATAAAGCTCCAAAACTGGTCTGCTCCAAAGCCTTCCATGCTGGCGGAAAACGCTTGTCATCTTTATGGTTTTTAAAATGGTTTTTTATGGTAATATCCTTAGATCTTTCCAATTCTTCTTGCAGGTTGGACAAGGTCTTGACCAACGCCATACTATCGTTAAACAATTCAAAATTTTGAAACCACCAAGGGTCAATTTCATGCGAAAGATGGTAAATAAGTTTGGTGCGTAAACTAATTTCAATTTTTTCTATTACATCGAATAGTAGTAATCGTAATTCAGCATCAAAATTATAGAGTGCAATAACATCTTTAAACTTGCTATTAGGTTTAAATATATGCCGTTCTTTATCTGATTGCATCACATACCAATACTCGCCTAAACGGTAATAACTGATATTGGATAGATATTTTCCGGCAAGTTGAGGGTTAGGAATATGCAAACCTCTTTGTTGAAGCTGCTCAATTTGCTCTATTATGGTAAGCGCCTTTTTGCTGAACATCTTTATTGTTGAATTGTATTACTAAAAACAAAAAGGGCCATAAAGCAAAAGACACACCCTGGGACGCTGTTCTTAAGGGTAGCGTGGTGTGTACTGTTATGTACAAAACTACATATTTTACTACTTATTGTATTACTTTTTAACATATTTTATTTTAAGACTATTCAAACATCTATTGAAACAAATCATTTTATTGGTTTTGGTATGCTCTAATTTACTGGATTTTTCATCCTTTATTTGAACTTTATTGAAGAAGCACACTTCGAAGTTTCCCGCGTTGCAACTTATCAAAGAGTTTGGGGTCATGCCTATAATACTTAATACTTTCCTGATACTCTATAATATACAAAATTTCACAATTGATGTGATCTTCACTTTTGGCTGAATCATATTCGGCCTCATTAACTAAATAAAAATTCTCTTGCTTTCTATCCATAACTAAATTTTCTCCCTTCCCAATAAACTCAGTTGGAGTAAAATCTTTTGGTTTGTTTTCCATCTTCCTTGTAATAATATATCCTTTAATTAGACTCTAGTTTAGAATTAATTTCTTCCTCAAGCATATAAGACCAACCTAATATCTCTTTAGCTTTAGATGACGTGTTTGTGCCGTTTCCTTCATTTAAAACATCAATGTCTTTAGCGTTGTTTCTAATATCTTTCAGTAATAGAACTATTCTATCCATAATTATCCTTTATTTAAACTTTGATTAATTTATAATCATCAATTTCTCTATTAAGTTCTTGAATTCTGTGGTTTCGCGGATAGGATTTAATAACTCTTCTGTACGCATCCAATAAATATCATCATAACCCATCGAAATTGACTTTTCTAAGTATCTGATCGCTTGGTCATTTTTCATTTTTAAAACATAGTAACAAGCCATATTTCTATACATCCAACTATTATTTTCATCAAGTAATTTCGATTTCTCTAGATCTTTAAAAGCATCAGTTATCCTATTTAGTTTTAAGAAACTAAATGCTCTATTATTGTAGGTAAAAGCATCGGTCGAATCCAATTCTATTGCTTTATCAAAAGCCGAAATTGATTGCTTATATTCTTTCATTTCGCTAAATATGATACCCATTTGACCATAATTTTTAGAATGATTGGGGTATAAGTAACTTGCTTTTTTTATGGTTACAATAGCTTTTTCAAATTGTTTATTAAGAGTATACACTCCTGAAAGATTATTTAGGGTAAGTATATCATTTGGTTCTATTTTAATAGCCATTAGAAAATCTTTAATACTTAAATCGTACTGTTTGAGATAAGCATATGCCGCTCCTCTATTAATATAACCTTTAGACTCTTGAGGACTTAAAGAAATAAAGGTGCTGAGTTCTTTTATGGCCTTCTCATAATCCATTAGTTGATAATATAAATTTCCCTTACTAAAATAAGTTCCGCTTAGTGAAGGTGCCAAGGAAATAGCCATGTCATAATCCTTTAATGCCTTTAAGTTTTCATTTAAATTATTGTATGCCGCCCCCCGATTACTATAATAAACCGCATCGTTTGGATTCAACGAAATTGCTTTGTTAAAATCTTTTAGACTCTTTTCATATTGTTTCAATTCGCCATACGTTGCTCCTCTATTTTGATAAAATCCACTTTCTTCGGGATATAATAAAATTGCCTCGTTAAAAACTTTTAAAGCCTTTTCATTTAGGCCTAATTCAAAATATGTTTGAGCAATTCCTGAGTACCGGTCTTTCCTTCGGGAAAGCTCTTTAATGGTTATGTACTTCTCACCGTTTACAGTTTTAGTTCCCAACTGCAATAAATCCCTCGCATTTGTCAATATTTCATCTAATTCCAAAAATGCATCATTTGACTTATCGGCTTTAAGATTAATTAATGCTTTCGTCCATTTTTTCAAGGATAAGGAATCTGTTTTAAATAAACCCTTTTCTATATCTATAGTATTAGTAGAAGTATAATTCGAATCGTGTTTGAACGACTTAACCTCAATTACAGGGACTGCCTTAGAAGTAACGTGGGGGGATATATTATACCTAAAGGAAAGTTCAGCTCCTTCACAATCTGCCTTAACATTTCTAGCTAGTCCATAAATAACTAAATCAGCATTATGTCTACTCAGAATTTTCTTTGCATCATTCCTACTTCTAGGAGGCATTATACTATCTATATATTGGGTATTCAAGTTAATGGGTAAACTATCATTTGCAGAAATGTTATTCAAGTTTTCCTGAATTGCTCTACCAATACAACTTGTTTCTTTTTGGGCAATATAGTCCTCAAAATTTAGTATAAGCACATTAAATGAAGTGGAATCATTTGAATTAAATATTGGTTTATAATGGGGTTCTATTAATAATTGTCTGTCTGTGGATACGTCCGTCGATCCGATTATTGCATAAAGTCCAGGTTTTATTAAATCTTGATACAATCCAGCTATTGTGCCAAGTACAACGACAATCCCCCACCATTGTAATTTGTGCCTACGACAGAATATAAATCTCGTTGAATTCTTACATCTTTCTATATTCCTAGTAATTCCACAACATCTCATTTTATAACACTTCCGAATTTATAAGTTCTTAATTTCCCATTAAGCCCGTGATATTTTAAATACTTATAGTATGTCGCTCTAGAAACCCCTACCCGCTCACATATTTCTTTAACAGTTAGTTTCCCCTCTTTAAAATACTCCGTACAAATTATGGCTTTTTGTTGGTTTTTCTTACTGATTCCTTTGGGAGCTCCAAAAACTTTTCCCCTAGCTCTTGCAGATGCCATACCTGCTTTGGTACGTTCAATAATAATATCCCGTTCCAACTGGGCAAGAGCGGCAAACATGTTTACAATGAATTGGCAATGTGAAGACTTATCGGTGGTATCCAAAAAAGGTTCAGTAATGCTCCGGAACTTGACCCCTTTTTCATTGAGTTGGTTGATAAAGTTTGTAAAATGAATCAAGCTTCTGGCCAGGCGGTCTAATTTCCAAACAACAATAGTGTCCCCTTCACGGGCATAGTCCAGAAGTTTGCTTAAGCTTTTACGTTCTTCTTGAGAACTGGAAACCTTATCTGTATAAATGTTCTTTGTATCAATGCCTTCTTTTAAAAAGGCATCTAATTGTAAATCTAAATTCTGCTCTGCAGTACTTACCCTAGCGTATCCAAAAACCATGACCCAAAGTTTAAATAAACCTCAAAGTACAAACTAATTATTTAGCACGTTACTTTAAACTATTTAATATCAATAAATATTGTATGGCTATAAAGTTTAATAAAACGGTCGTTAAAAAGAACTCTTAGTGTCCCGTAAAAGGTGAATTAGCAGAACTATTAAAAAGAACTAGATAAATCAGGTGGTGCCCCATAAAAAGTTAGTTCTATGGGACATTAGAAAACCTGTTTTTTATACACGTAGAATTGAAGGTTTTAATTCTATACTTTTCTCGCATCCAAAAGATTGATGATTCGCGAACCATATGTAGCGTTCTTTTCTGAGTGGGTTACCTGAATTATGGTAACCCCTTCATTATTCAATTGCTTAAAAAGTTCCATAATCTCCTCGCCCTGTTTGGAGTTTAGGTTTCCGGTTGGCTCATCGGCCAAAATAAGTTTTGGAGATGAAATTAACGCCCGCGCAACACCTACCAATTGTTGTTGCCCACCACTCAGCTGTGAAGGAAAAAGATCTTTCTTTCCAACAATATTAAAACGATCCAAGGTATCCGCTACCAGAGATTTACGTTCGGAACTGCCCACTTTCTTATACAGCAAGGGCATTTCCAGATTTTCCTTTATGGTAAGATTATCCAATAAGTGGTAGGATTGAAAAACAAAGCCGATATATTGTTTGTACAAATTAGCGCGATGCTTTTCTTTTAAGGTGTGAACGGGCTCGTCCAAAAAACAGTATTCCCCTTCATTAAAATTATCCAACATGCCAATAACATTGAGCAGCGTTGATTTACCGGAGCCTGAGGGACCCATTATGGAAATAAACTCCCCTTCTGCCACGGTGAGGTTTATATCCTTTAACAAGAAGATACGTTGCCCACCTGAGTTTACCCATTTAAAAATGTTGTTAAGTTGTAATAGCATAATTATTGTTTTTCATTTGCTCGAACGGAGTCGAGTTATTATTCCAATGTCGTCCTGGTTTTCGATAGCTGCCGCAATAAAATTTTAGATTTATTTTTCACTCCGTTCTTAAACTTTTAAGAGGTTTGATCAATGCTGCCCCTATAGACTGGTAGCTAATTGTAGCTACGGCAACAGCCATAGCAATCCCACCTGCACTCAGGAATAATTCCCATCCAATATCCACCTTATAGGCAAAATCCTCCAACCATCGGTTCATCATATACCATCCTATAGGTATCGCAATAAGTATGGCAATAACAATCAACTTCAAAAAATCTAAGGTCAACAGTTTATAAATACTTTCAAAGGGAGCTCCTAAAACCAACCGAATACTTATTTCCTTTTTTCTTTGTTCCACCATAAAGGCGGACAGTGCAAACAGCCCTAAACATGCCACTAAAATAGCAAACAGGGCAAAGCTGTTGAATATTTTCCCCATACGTTGCACATCCTCGTGCATTTGGGTAAATTTCTGATCTAAAATGGAATAAGCAAAGGCTTGGTTGGGTACATTTTTATTCCAAATGGCTTCAATGGCTGCCAAGCCCCCCCCAATATTATCCGACTTAAGTTTTACCGAAATTGCACCGAGGTCATTGTTTGCAACAACTAAGGTAAGAGCGCTTATATCTTCCTTCAAGGATTTAAAATGGAAATCCTGTACCACCCCTACAATGGTCCAGTCCCTACCATTGTTAATGTACTTTCCAATAGGGTTCTCATAACCGAGATCCTGGGCCATTTTCGCATTAATAATCATCGAATTAATGGAGTCGGAAGCAATTTCCCTGGAAAAATCCCTACCCTCCTTCACCTTTACCCCCAGTGTTTTTATGTAATCATAATCCACTCGCCAAAATTGCGCAGGTATCCCACGATCTTCAATCCCCTCCCCCACTTTTTTAAAAGTATTGCCATTCCTTTTGGCGCCATCGATCGGTAAATAATCACTTTTTGTTACAGCTTGTACTTGAGGAAGCTGTAACAATTGTGCCTTGAAGCTTTCCGATTTATTTCCCAAAATATTGGCCCCTTCCAAAATCACAACCTGATCTTTGTCGTAACCCAGTTCTTTATGTAGGATATAGTCCATTTGCTTGTAAATGATCAATGTTCCGATAATCAGGATAACCGATGCAGCAAACTGAAACACGACCAAACCGCTTCTAAGATTTCCGCTCTTACTGCCGACACTAAGGCTCCCTTTTAGAACATTAACAGGTCTAAAGGAAGAAAGATAAAATGCAGGGTACATTCCTGCTATAATTCCAATAAATAGGGCCGAGGATGCCATAAGCGGTACAAACCACCAAACCTCCCAGGGAAATAAAATGGACTTTGCTGCAATTTCATTAAAGGTTGGTAGCAAGACCCAGGCTAACATCAGCCCCAATAAAAAGGAGATTAGACTGTACAGTACCGATTCGGTAAGAAATTGTGCAACCAAGTTACTTTTGTAAGCCCCAACAGTTTTACGCATTCCTACTTCCTTTGCCCTATTGGCCGATTTGGCGGTTGAAAGGTTAATGAAATTGATACAGGCCAATAATAAAATAAACCCTGCTATGGCTCCAAAAAGCCAAACAAACCGAATATCACCATGTTTTAGACCATCCCCCATGGCAAGATCTGATCGTAAATGTATATCGGCAATGGGTTGCAACTTGTATTCAACAGTTTTTAGGACTTGGATAAAAGCTGGGTCACGTCCATACGCCAATTGGGCCGGGATGATGTAGTTTTCCATTATGGAAAACATTTTTTTCTCCAAGGCTGGAATACTGGCATTTTCGTCTACGAGAACATAGGTGAAATAATTCTGATTGGTCCAGCTCATATTCGTATCCTCTATGGGTAACAAAAAATTAAACTGGAGATGGGATTTTTTGGGAAAATCTGGCATAACGCCGGTAATCGTATAAGGTCTTGAGGTGTTGTTATCCAATACAATAGACTTGCCCAGGGCATTCCCTTCAGGGAAATATTTATCTGCCTTGGATTTGGAAATTACAATATTGCCAGGTTGTAACAAGGCCTCCTTGGTATTTCCCTGTACCAAGGTTATCTCAAGAATTTCAAGGATGTTCTGGTTGGCAAATACAAACCCGTCCTCAAAATTGTTCTGGGATTCACCCGTTAATCGCAGACCACGTTTCCCAGCGCCAAAGAGCTCGCTCATATTTATTTTTCCAGCCTTTTCTATCTCCGGAAAATCGGATTGTAGGGCATCCGCAAAAGGCAATTGAAAATGGACGCTCTTTTTAATTTCACCATCCATAAAGCCCTGCAAAACAACCCGATAAATACGGTCCTTGTTTTCGTATTGCTGGTCATAGCTGAGTTCATCTTTAATGAATAATGCAATCAACAGACATGCCGCAATGCCCATGGCAAAACCACCGACCTTAATAAAGGTGAAGAGCTTATCACTCTTAATGCTTCGCCAAGCAATTTTTAGATAATTTTTTATCATTATTGTTGATTTTATTGATTGATGATTATTCGTTTCTCAACGATTCTGCCGGGTTGACCATTGCCGTTTTAAACGATTGGGAGAGGATTGACAATGCTGCTACCAGTAGTACTACAATGAGTGGCACTACGAACATCCAAATACTTAGGTCAATTTTGAAGGCATATTTTTCCAACCATTTTTGGGTCACAAAATAGATGATCGGTAGTGCTATTGCCCCCGACAGCAGCACCAGGCTAAGCAATTTACTTGGAATTATAGCCAAGGCTTGTCCCACCGTGGCGCCCATAACTTTCCGAACACTTATCTCCTTGGTCTTTTGCATAGCCATATGCGAACCCAGACCGAATAGACCTAAAGCAGCAATAAAAATTGCCAACAATGAAAACACCAAACAGATGATCCCAAATTTCGATTCGGCCTGGTACTGCCGATTAAAATAGTCGTCTATAAAAAAGGAGTTGTACAAATCGTTTGGAAAAAACTCTTTGAATTTGGACTCTATTTGGCCTGTGGTTTCACGAATATTACCAGCGGCTATATTTACAGTTACGAACGAGACCCCGTAGCCCATGAGATTCATAAAGACAATTGGGTCGTACCCTTTTTGAAGTGATTGTTGATGATGGTCTTCCACTACTCCGATTATGTCAGCTGTTCTATCAATAGGGCCATACTTAAAAATCATCTTTTTGTTGATAGCCGCTTCAGGTTCTGAAAACCCTAATATTCTTGCCGCCGAACGGTTGATCAGGACCCTATGACCGGACGGAACGGGACCTTCCCTTGTATACAATGAACTAGTATCTTCCTTCGCAAAATCTCTTCCTGCCAAGAGGTCGATGTCGTAGGTCTTCATAAAATCTTGATCTATAATTACGAAATTGGCACTGACCCCCAATTCTCTTGGTTTATGCACCTGTCTTATGGTATTCCCTTGTACAATTGGTTTTCCTGGTATTTCATCGGACAAGGCAACACTATTGATTCTTGGGTTTTGAACCAATTCCATTTTAAAAGATTCCACTTTCAGTTGGGTGGTTGAATCAGCATAAGTTGGTGCTGCAAAGACAAGATTTTGTTCAGCATTGAAACCAAGGTCCTGGTTCTGCATGTATGAAAATTGGTTATAAACAATGTAGGTTCCCGCAATAAGGGCTATTGAAATGGCAAATTGAGAAACTACCATAGCCTTTTGTAGTGTATTCCCTTTTGTTGTTTTATGGAACTTACCCCGAAGAACTTCAATGGGTACAAATCCGGACAATACAAAGGCTGGATATAGACCTGCTAAAACTCCCCCGATAAGAAATATACCTATCATGGCCCACCAGACTTGCCATTCACCCCACATTCCAAAGCTTAAAACCTCTATTCCGACCAATGAATTAAAAGAGGGAATCAACAAATTAATAAATACAAATGCTATGATAACTGCAAAAAAATTAATGAGGAGCGATTCAAATAGAAATTGATGTATAAGCACTGATCTAGGGGCGCCAACCACCTTTTTGATCCCGACTTCTTTCGCTCTCTCCATCGATTTGGCAGTAGATAGGTTGATGAAATTAATCATGGCAATGGCAATGATAAAACCTGCTACGATCAATAAAAAGTACAAGGTACCTTCGCTGTTATTGGCAGAAATCTCTTTTAATAAATGAGATTTTAAATGAATGTCCTTAACTGGTTGTAATGCCATTTTTGCTTCAAAACCGTGCTCAATCATAATATCCCCCAAATATTTTTTTACGAATTCCGGAAACTTGGCTTCAACGGTCTTCTGACTTGTTCCCGGTTTTAGTTTAATGTAATTGTAAAATTCCGGCCATACCCAACTGTTGGCATGATCGCCATTTGGGCCGAAGATGTTATAGGAAACAATCATACCCATAGGTAAGTGCGTATTGTCCGGCCGTTCTTTAAAGACACCGGTTACCTTTAATTTAAAATTATCATTGACCTCTATCATTTTTTCAATAGGGTCTTCATTCCCGAAAAAGCGATGGGCTATTTTCTCGCTCAGTATGACGGAGATAGGTTCATTGAGTGCTGTTGCGGCATCACCTTGAATGAATTGTAAATCGAAAAGATCGATAATAGAATTATCGGCAAAATAAATATGATCATCATTGGCATCAGATTTTATTTCGTCACCAAAGGTATTGGTATATGAAATATTCATGGTTCCAGAAAACGCCATCGGCTTATCGGCGATACGCGTATAACTTTCAACTTCCGGAAAATCAGATAGCATGGCCCGGCCCGTCATAGGGTGATTTGTCGCTGAAGTAACAAAACCATTGTCGCCCAAGTTTGTAGTCAGGGTAACCCTATACAGGTCATCAACATCAGGAATAAAGGTATCATAGCTTTTTTCGAATGTGATGTATTGTGTCAACAGGATAAATGCCGTTATTCCAATTGATAGCCCTAAGACATTGATGCCAGTAAACAGTTTGTTCCTTAAAAAGAATCGTAAGGCAATTTTTAGATGATTTTTTAGCATGATTCCTGTTTTTAGTCCTCCCTCTAGTCCCGCCGTAGACGGGGAAACAGTTCGGTTTTTGATTTAACTTTTAATGTCTTCGTATCAATTGCACATCATTGGATATTCTTAGATATAGGATAATCTTTACTGCTACTGCCATCGCTCTACTGATTACTTAATTATTCCGTTCTCAAACTTTTTACCGGGTTGGCATTAGCCGCTTTAATGGCCTGAAAACTCACCGTTAATATTGTAATCGCCAACGATCCAATAACGGCAAAAGCGAAGATCCACCACTCCAAGATTACATGGTATGGATAGTCTTGCAGCCAACCGTTCATAACGTAGTATGAAATAGGTATGGCTATAAAACAAGAAATGATTACCAGTTTTAAAAAATCTTTGGAAAGCATGTTCCACACATTGAATACTGTGGCTCCTAGAACCTTCCGGACCCCAATTTCCTTGGTACGCTGTTCCGCAACAAATGATGTGAGTCCGAATAGGCCAAGACAACTTATTAATATGGCCAAGGCCGTAAAAATTCCAGATAAGGTTCCAATGCGTTCTTCAGCAGCAAATTTTTCGCCATATTCATCATCCACAAAATCATATTGAAAAGGAAGGTTGGGAAAATGTTCTTTAAACACATTTTCAATAATCGCCATGTTCTGACTTGCACTTTGATTTGGATTCAATCTTAAATTGTAGAAACTGGAATTGCCGTGTTTATCAAAAACATAAACACCCTGCTTAACAGGTTCATATGGCGATTGCGTAATCATGTCTTCTACAACACCAATAATTTTTAAGGGCGGACCCGGATCTTCTTCATCATCATCTTTCAAAAACTTGCCAACTGGATCCTTGATGCCCATGTATTTTACTGCAGTCCGATTGATCAATACCGCGTTTGAATCGGTAGCGAACTCCCTCGAAAAATCTCGACCATCAACAATTTTCATACCCAAAGACTTAACGTATTCCGGAGTTACTTCGGTCCATGCCAAATCTTCTTGAAAACCTTCGGGCTTCCCCTCCCAATCAAATCCACTGCGGTTGGACCAAATCTGCGTGGTTGGACTGCTGGAAGCCGACATTTCGATTACCGCACCTGAATTTAAAAATTCGCTTCGCATTAAATCATATTTACCTTCAAAATCTTGACTAAAGGTAGGTATCTGAACAAGGCCAGCTTTATCATACCCCACGGGTCGGTTTTTGGCAAAATTGATCTGCTGCATTACGATGACGGTTCCAATAATAAAGGCCACGGAAACAGTGAACTGCAGTACGACCAAAATTTTTCTGGGCAAGCCGGCATATTTTCCAGATGTGAAGGTTCCTTTTAATACATCCACTGGTCTAAAAGAAGACAGATAAAGTGCCGGATAGCTACCTGCCACTAAAGCAGTAATCGTTATAAACACCAATGATACAACCCAAAAATTAGTGCTGTTCCAAGGGAACGAAATTTCCTTCTTGGATAAATCATTGAATCCGTTCATGGACAATAAAACTATTATCACGGCAATAATAAACGCAAACAATACCACTAAGAAAGATTCACTCAAAAACTGGTTGATCAATTGATTTCTTTGTGAGCCAATGGATTTTCGAATCCCCACTTCCTTGGCCCTTTTTTCGGACCTAGCCGTACTAAGGTTCATGAAATTTATACATGCCAATAGCAATACAAAAGCTCCAATTATTCCGAATAACCACACATATTTTATGCGCCCACCAACTTGCTCCCCGTTTTCGAAATTGCCTCGTAGGTACCAATCTTTCATTGGAAAGAGAAATATTTGTGGATTGAATTCCGCCGTATCCTCGTTTGCATTTTTTTTCACATTCAGAATGGCCTCGGTAACTTTTTCCATTGTAGAATTGTCAGCAATCTGGACGAACATCTGAAAGGAGTTATTTCCCCATTGATCTTCAGCATTCTTCATCCATTCTTGGGTCGCGATCATTTTGTCCCACGGCATTAGGAATTCGACATCATTAAAGGAATTATTAAAAGGAATATCCTCATATACCGCACTCACCATTACATCGTATTGATTGTTTACTTTTAAGGTTTTACCAATAGGATCCTCATTACCAAAAAGTGCATGGGAGACGGATTCGGACAGCATTACGGAATTTAGTTCTCGCAAACCATCTTTCTCCCCTTTTATAATTTTTAAATCCAACATTTCAGGAGCTTCCCGCTGCATAAAATTTCCTGTTTTGGAAAGACTTTTCTCTTTGTATCGCAGATATCTGGAAATGTTCCAAGAAGACATCACCAAATGCTTAAAGTTATCTGCATAACCGTCACGTAATACTTTTTCCAAGGGTCGGGGTATCGCAGGGCCTGTACCGGTTTCTTGGTTAAATGTTTGTGATTGGAACACTTGGGCAATACTGTCTTTGTTTTTAAAATAGCTGTTATGACTAAGTTCATCTTGGATCCATAGACCAATTATGAGCGTTACCGCCATTCCCAAGGCAAGCCCGCCAACATTTATTACGGAATAGCCCTTATTTTTCCATAGGTTCCTCCAAGCTATTTTTAAATAGTTCTTAAACATGATTTGCGTTTTTGATTTGATTGATGATATGTGTTTTGATTACTATCTATCCACTATCCATTGTTTACTGTTCAATTATCGCTGTATACATCATACTTCCCACTTTCCGATTAACTATTCTGTACGTAAACTTTTTACCGGATTTACTATGGCCGCCTTTATACTTTGGTAGCTTACAGTTAGTACCGCTATGGTGAGGGCTATTAGCGCTGCAAATACAAATACCCACCAACTAATTTCTATTCTATAGGTAAAATCCTCGAGCCACTTGTTCATTAAGTACCAGCCAACGGGCAGGGAAACTATAATGGCTACCCCTACCATTTTTAGAAAGTCGGTCGTAAGATGATAAGTTATTTGGCCAATACTGGCGCCAAGGACTTTTCGGATGCCAATCTCCTTGGTGCGTTTTTGGGCATTGAAGGCCGCTAGGCCAAACAATCCAAGGCATGCGATTAAAATAGACAATATGGTAAAGGTCACGAAAATGCGTCCTAACTGCCGCTCTGCTTCATAGGTGGTATTAAAGGAGTCCTCCATAAATCGATAGCCGAAAGGCTGCCCCGGTGCGACTTTGTTCCATATTCCTTCAATACTTGAAATCGAGTTTGAAAAATTCCCAGCCTCAAGTTTTACAGCCAAAGAACCGGTAGACCTTCCCAAAGTCATACTCAAGGCGCCAATATTTTCCCTGAGCGATTCATAATTAAAATCTTTGATGACACCAATAATTGTAAAATTGTTAGAAGTCCCATTTTCAAAATTGCGAATAATTCGCATTCCCAAGGCTTCTTTGGGCTTCACTCCCAAAATGGCAACCGCCGACTCGTTGATCAGCATAGCCGTAGAGTCGGTACCAAACTGTCTATCAAAATTCCTGCCCTCCAGGATTTCCATATTCATAGTGGGGATATAATCATCGTCAACATTCCATATCTGCATATTTATGGAATTTTCCGCCGTTGCCCCCCCTTCCTTAAAAAAGGAGGTATTACTTCGAACGGATGGAGTTGGTAAAAAACTGCTCAACGTTGCACTTTCCACTTGGCCAAGTTGTTCCACCTGCTCCTTAAAAGTGGTAGCTTTATCGCCCAATGTATATACATCATCAACAATCAGAACCTGATCTTTTGTAAAACCCAGATCTTTACTTTGAATGAACTTCAATTGCATAAAGACTACCAAAGTGCTTACTATTAAAAATATTGAAATAGCAAATTGAAATACCACAAGTAAACTTCTAATGTTTCCTCCACCAGTACTAGTTGCTCCTGCCCCCTTAAGCACCTTCACCGGCGCAAAACGCGACATAAAGAATGCAGGATACATTCCAGAAAAGAGTGCTAAAACCGTAGCACCAACAAATAAAGCAATCCAGAAAATGGGATTGGTAAATGGTATGGAAATGGACTTCCCGGAAAGTGCATTAAAATAAGGGATGGCCACTATTGCTATGCCCAAGCAAAACAAAAGGGAGATAAAGGAAATTAAACCCGATTCGGTCAAAAATTGCCGTATCAAGGCAGATTTGTCCGACCCCAAAGTTTTGCGAATACCAACTTCTTTTGCCCGTTTAAGGGACTGTGCCGTTGATAGGTTCATAAAATTAACACTGGCCAATAATATCAAGAACAAGCCAATGAACGAAAGAATATAGACATTTTGAATACTACTATTTGGACTTAGTTCATGGTCTTTGTTAGAATACAGATGTATATCCTTTAATGCTATGGTGTTATAATACAGGTAATTACCAGAGGCCGCCAACTGTTCTTCGGTTACACCGGGCAGAAATGTCTGTACATACGGCATTATGTATGTACCGACCATGGACTGTAAGGGCTCCTGAAGATTGGCTATATCTGCACCTGGTATCAGCTTAATAAATGTGAAAAAATTATGACTGGTCCATTCCTGATTTTGCGCATCTTCATTCCCTGCCATCGCCATAAAAACATTGTGATTTCTAAGAAATGAACGCTCTGGCATATCCTCTATTACGCCTGTTACAGTATAGGTATCGGTGTTGTTCAATATCAAACTTTGACCTACAGCTTTTTTTAATCCGAAATGTTTTAGGGCTGCCGTCTTGGTCAGGACTAAGGTGTTGGGTTCTTTTAGGGCAGTTTGCACATCCCCAACCAACAGTTCAAGACCGAACATCTCAAAGAAAGTAGCATCCACAAAGGTTGCACTTTGTTCCTTTATGTTGGCTTCCGTATTGCTCTTTCTAAGGAGCATACTGCCCAAATTCCTAAATCTAGTAGTTAGTTCAACCTGAGAAAAATCGCTTTCCATTGCTGCAGCCATTGGTGCTGAAACTTGTGCAGATTTACTCTCCGTTCCACCAAATTTTATATCTGTATTTATTCTATAGATGCGATCGGCATCAGGGAACATCGTATCAAAATTCATCTCATCGTAGATGTATAATGATATGAGCAGTCCCCCGGCCATTCCAATGGCTAGGCCAAACGTATTTAGAAATGCAAAAAAGGGCTGTCTTTTAAGGCTTCTCCATGCAATTTTAATGTAATTTTTAAACATGATTAGTGTTTTTTGGCACTGATACTTGTTCAGTTCCTATTGATTTTGATGAATAAACTCCTTTATTGCATATTGTATAAACCTCCCAGGATTCAAAACCATGTAGGTTTCCTATTCTTATAAGTTAAACTTTCCTAGCCCAGCCTAGTATTCTACATCAAGGCCCCCATAGCCCTATTATGGCTTTCGGTGGCAATCTGTCCATCAAATAGGTTAACCACTCTGTGTGCATAGTGAGAATCCCGGTCCGAGTGGGTAACCATCACAATGGTGGTTCCTTCCTGATTCAACTCTGTTAATAGGTTCATCACTTCGATCCCGTTTTTAGAGTCCAAATTTCCTGTTGGCTCATCTGCCAAGATCAACTTGGGATTGGTAACCACTGCCCTTGAAATTGCTACACGCTGTTGTTGACCTCCGGAAAGTTGTTGTGGAAAATGTTTTTCCCTGTGCGCTATTTTCATTCGTTCCAATACGGCCATTACCTTTTGCTTGCGCTCACTCTTATTCATTTTAAGATAGATCAATGGCAATTCCACATTTTCAAAGACGGTAAGTTCATCTATCAAATTAAAACTCTGGAAAACAAAACCCAGGTTTCCTTTTCGTAATTGGGTACGTTGATTTTCCTTTAGGTGTCCCACTTCATGGCCAGCGAATTGATAACTTCCGGAGGTAGGATTATCCAACATACCGATAATGTTCAATAAGGTAGACTTACCACAACCCGAAGGTCCCATTATGGCTACAAATTCGCCCTCCTGAACCTTGAGGTTTACATTGTTCAAGGCCAATGTCTCCACTTCTTCGGTCCTAAAGCTTTTTTTTAGATTTTGTATTTGTATCATTCTTCGATTGGATTTTAAGTGTTATAATTAAAGACTTCTATATTTCGTTTTAGTTACAGTTTTTTTAGTGTTATTCTTTCTGCTAGACCACCTTTCGTCTCCGCTCAGGGTTCTTTTTTCCTAATTGGGTAGCTGAGGCTAGCCGAAGTTATTTCAGCACTATATTATCGGCATCTCCAAAACTATCATAATTGGAGGTGATTACTTTTTCTCCATTCTCCAATCCTTCCAGCACTTCATAATATCTGGAGTTTTGTTTTCCTATTCTTATATTCCGCTTCAATGCCTCATTACCATCCGGTTTTACCACAAATATCCATTGTCCCCCGGTACTTTGGAAAAAACTTCCTTTGGGCAGCAAGAGTGCATCACTGGATTCGCCCAACTGAAGTTTTATATTATAACTTTGCCCAGCACGGATGTTTTGTGGTTTTTCACCTATAAAGACCAAATCGATCTTGAACTTGCCATTGCGCACTTCAGGATATACCTTTCTCAACCGCAGGATATGCTCTGTTCCATTACGCTCAAAAGTTGCATTTAAATCGCGTTTCACACGATCTATGTAATGTTCATCTATATCTGCCTCGATCTTATAATCTGTGAGTACATTTACTTGCCCAATACGTTGGCCTTGACTTATATTCTGTCCTATTTCGGCATCCAAAAACCCCAATTGCCCATCTGCAGGTGCCCGTACGTTCAAATGGTCTAAGCGCTGATAGACCATGCCCAAAGTTTTTTGCATACGGTTTAAATCGGCCTCCAAGACAGGCAAGGAAGTTTTTCTTAGTTCGTCATCATTGTCTGTTTGTACTTTTACAATATCATATTGTTTTTCTGAAAGTTCATAGTTCTCTTTTGAGGTCAAATACACTTCCTTAGAAATTAATTCATCGTCATAAAGCGCTTGGTTCTGCTCAAAATTTCTTTTCAAACGTTGCAATTCGGTCCTAGCAGTAGCCAAGGATTTTCTGCCTTCTACCTGTCTGGAATCGAAGGTTAATTTGGTAGACCTAAGGTCGTTCTGCTTTAAGGCCAAATTGCTTTCACTATTCAATATTTGCTCATAAAGGCCAATGTTATCCAACTTAAGAATGATATCGCCCTTTTGCACCATAGCTCCTTCCTCAATTAGTTTTTCGGTTACACGCCCGCCTTCATAAGCATCCATGTAAATGGTAGCAATCGGCGCCACGGTACCATTGATGGTTATATAATCGTCAAATTTCCCCTGAACAACTTCGGCAATGGACAGTTTGTCCTTTTCAGTTCTAAAAGTGTTGCCCACACTAGCCGTTAACATTTTCCATCCCACAAAGAGCAACAAAACGCCAAGGGCGATGTACCCATAGTGTTTTGGTCTCAATCCTTTCTTCTTTTCTAATTGTATATCCATTTTAATTGGTGCTATTAATGTTGAAAATAGGTAAGCCTTGGTAAAAAGACAGTGTATTTTGGTTAATTTGAAGTTGCAGCTTTACCTGTAAATTTTTATTTTGGGAAGTGGCGTACATCGATTTTGCAAGATTCAGCTCCATAATGGTAAACAATCCCTTTTCATATTTTTTTTGTGCCACTCCAAAAGCCTGTTCCTGGGCCATAATTTGTTTTTCACTTTGTATAATTTCAACATTTAAGGCCTTATTTTCCTGTACCAATTGTTGTATGGCCTTATATATTTCCTGTTCCTGTATTTTTAGATTATTTTGTTCCCTTCCCAAGGCTATTTTCTGCTGCTTTATGGCAGACCGCGTGGACCAGGCATTAAAAATGGGAACATTAAGGGAAAAACCTATAAACCTGGAGGCATTGTCCTCAATTTGAGTTTTAAATGGAATGGTGACGCCCAAAGTATCCCTAGTAGTTTCGTAATAACCGGTACCATAGCCAGTGGCAAAGGAAAGTGAAGGGTAAAGCCTTCCTCTAACAATTCCCAGTTCCTTTTTTGCCGCCTCCGTTCTAAGATGTTGTGCCTTTAAAAGGGGTACAAATTCCTTTGCTTTTCCGTAGATACTATCCGTTTCAATTTCGGTTTCAGAAATCGTTTTGGGTACAACAGGGTTTAACTGGATGGTTTGGGCATTATCCAAATTCATTTCCTGAATCAAGGTTAGCTTGGCCGCCTGCAATTGGTTTTCACTTTGGGTAACATCCAACTGATCCGTGTACAGAATGGATTCCGCCTCATACAAATCAGCCCCGGCCTTCAGCCCCAGTTCAATTTGCTTTTTGGCAAGCTTAAAATTGGCCTCGGAAATGGAAAGTTGCTCTTTTGAAATGGCCAATATACCTTCATAAAACTGAATGTCATGGTAAGCTGTCATTACCCTAAGAGCCAGTAAGAACCTTTGTTGTTGTGCTGCTTCCTTGTTTGCTTTAAACAATAGTTTTCTTGCCTTGATAGTGTTGATCTTCTGGAATCCTTGAAAAAGATCAATGGAAGCACTCATGGAATAGCCATTGGAAAAGAAATCGGTATTTATTATATCATTGGTATTGGGATCGGTAGATCGGCCATACCGAATATTATAATCGGCGAATCCGTTCACTCTAGGAAGAAGGTCCCTTATGGACTGATTATAACTTTCCTTGCCGGAATTTTCCAAATATTGGTAATCCTTCAGTGTAAGATTATGATCTAAGGCATAGGAAATGCAATTGTCCAAAGTCCAGTTCTCTTGACCAAAACCATTCAAGGTGATGAAAAATAGGATAAAAAATAATTTTCCTTTCTTAAAATTCATAATGCAAATGCGATTAAAAGGGCTTCATATTGATAATTGAATTAACTGTCGACCTACAACCATATTCCAAGTTCGTGCCATATACTCAATTAATTGATTTACAGGTATTTATATCTTAATATTAAAGCTAAATAAATATTGATGTAAAATAGTTGTACAATAATTGTCCAATAGTTGGACACTATTTGCATTTTAAAGAACAGGTTTTGTAGTTTTAACATGACCAATTTTGATATAATCATGGTAGATGCGCAGATTTTAGTAATAGATGATAACAAAAGTGTCTTGAGTGCACTGGAAATATTATTACAGTTTGAATACAAGAACATAAGTACAATTTCCAATCCCAATCAAATATCGTCCTTTCCGGATTTAAACAAAATTGATGTTGTTCTGTTGGATATGAATTTTTCCGCCGGAGTGAATTCCGGAAATGAAGGTCTCTTTTGGTTAAAGGAAATCAAGAAAAAAACACCACTGACCGCTGTTATTATGATGACCGCCTACGGAGACGTAGAATTAGCGGTCAAGGCCCTGAAAGAAGGCGCATCAGATTTTATCCTAAAACCTTGGAACAACGATAAATTCTTGGCCACTGTGAAAGCTGCCTATTTGCTTCGTAAATCCCAAAAAGAAATAAATCATTTAAAACAAAAGGAAAGCAACTTAAAACAGGTCATTAACCAAGACAAGAATTATATCATAGGTAATTCAAAGGCCTTGACTTCCGTATTAAATCTAACCCAAAAAGTAGCCAAAACGGATGTAAATGTTCTGATCACAGGTGAAAATGGCACTGGCAAAGAACTTATTGCCCGACAACTCCACAAATTATCCCCTAGACAGAATGAAGTTTTTATTGCGGTAGATATGGGTTCCATTTCAGAAAATTTATTTGAGAGCGAGCTATTTGGCCACTTAAAAGGTTCCTTTACGGACGCTAAGGAAGATAGAATTGGCAAATTTGAAGCAGCTAATGCAGGCACCCTGTTTCTGGATGAAATTGGAAATCTTTCCCTACAAATGCAGGCCAAATTGCTTTCGGCCATTCAAAATAAGGTAATTGTTCGTGTAGGTTCCAATAAATCAATTCCCGTAGATATACGGTTGGTCTGCGCCACCAATGGCAATTTAAAGCAAATGGTAATGGATGGGCTGTTTAGGGAAGATCTACTGTATCGCATTAACACCATCCATATAGAGGTTCCCGCACTTCGAGACAGAGGTGATGATATATTGACCTTGGCTGACTTTTATTTAAAGAAATATAGTGCAAAATATGCAAAACATGGGATTCGAATAAACGATGTAGCCATAGAAAAGCTGAAACAATATTCATGGCCGGGAAATGTACGGGAACTACAACATACCTTAGAAAGGGCAGTGATCCTGTGCGAAGGAAATATTCTAAAACCTACCGATTTTATATTGAATATCAAATCTTCGACAACAACAGAGGTCTTACCAAAAACTTTGGAGGAAATGGAGGAAATAATGATATTGAACGCTCTGCACAACAATGATGGCAATTATAGTGCCGCCGCTGCCCAATTGGGAATTTCTCGGCAAACACTGTACAATAAAATTAAAAAGCAGGAAAAAAATGGTGAGTAAAAACTTCTATTTCCAGACTATTGGCAGAGTGCTGCTCATAAGCATTACAGCAGTTTTAATTGCCTTTCTCCTATACAGGGAAAAGTATGTCCTTGCGGCCATAACACTGGCCATCCTTGTATTTCAAACCTACCATTTAATCAGATATGTTAACGAAACCAATAGAAAAATTGCCTATTTCTTTGATGCCATAAAAAATGAGGATTTCACCCTTAGATTTCCAGAAAAATTGAGTGTTAAGTCTCTAGAAGAACTAAATCACAGTCTTAACATGCTCAATGAAATGATTCAAAAAATTCATTTAAAAAATCAGACCCAAGAACGGTTCTACCAAGAAATATTAAAACAGGCGGATATAGGTATTTTAGCTATCAATAGTAAAGGACATATTCTTTTTGCCAATCCCAGAATTGAACAAATGCTGAATTACACACCCCTTAACCACATTAAGCAACTAACGCAAGTAGATGAGGATTTGTATCAAATATTTAGTGAATTAAAGCCATTTGAACGTCGAATGCTCCAATTGACCAATGAACGGGAGAAAATAGATTTGGCCATAAAGTCCTCTTCCTTTAATATGGATGGACAAGAATTGTTATTGGTGGTCATCCAAGATATTCATCAGGAATTGGACGAAAAAGAGACCGAATCCTGGACCAAACTTATTAGGGTGTTGACACATGAAATAATGAATTCCATCACTCCAATAACTTCCATTTCAGAGTCTATTTTAAAATATCATACAAAGGGAGGTGAAAACCTTGTGCAAGGTACTGAATATCAAAAACGCATAGAAAACACCATTAAGGGTCTGGAAGTGATAAAAGATCAAGGAGCCAATTTAATGAGTTTCGTACAGTCCTACCGAAGTCTTTTAAATGTGCCCATGCCCGATAAAAAAATTGTGCGTGTTCATAATTTATTGGAGAAGATAATATTATTGATAGGACAAGATAAAGAGTTTTCAAATACGTCCATTGAATTGAAAATGAATACACAGGACTTAGAACTTTTTATTGATGAAAAACAAATTACACAGGTATTGATCAATTTGTGTAGAAATGCACTACAGTCCCTTAAACAACAACAGGATAGTACCATAAGATTGATGGCTGGAATCAATAAATCCGGACAAAAATTTATTGAAGTTAGGGACAATGGACCAGGTATACCCGACGAATTGATAAACGAAATCTTTGTTCCCTTTTTCACCACCAAAAATTCTGGAACGGGGGTAGGATTAAGTCTTTCCAAACAAATATTACGAATGCACGGCGGCAATTTAAAGGTGAATTCCTTACCCAACAAAGAAACTTCCTTTTTATTGATTTTTTAATAGTTCCTTAAATTGAACGTTTAACGAGACAAACTACCAGGCCTCTATGGTTTACTTAAACCCACCTTTATTTAGACTTTCAAGACTGCGTTCAAAGTTCAAAAAAAGGCTTCTATAATTATACTCTTCAGAAATCTTTCAAAAAGCACTTATTTCCATTCCTATGGCTAAATTTTTAGAAAGTTCACTGAAGGGTCATTTTTAATGTAGGCCAAAGGGTGGTATTAGTTTACTTTTTAATTTATAGAATGCTTCTATCTACAATCATTATTACATCACACACAATATTTATTACAATCCATACAACGCTACTTGATTTGAGTATATAATTTATCTTTCTTTAATTAAAGAGTATGAATACATAACTTAAACTGAGAGAGATGAGTAAATCACTAGTTCTATTTTCCGGAGGCCCTGATAGTACTGCAGTTCTACTATGGGCATTAAGAAATGATTTAGACCCTGAATTATTGACTTTTCGATTTTTCGATAATTGGCAAAATGGGGAATTGAAGTCTGCTATGAATATTGCGAATGAGATGGATATAACTCACACAATTGTTGATTTAAAAGGAATATATAATTAATTCTGTTGGCGCAGCACCGCCACCTATGCACGGTTCCCAAAGAATAGCTGACGAAAGTCCCTATATTAAGCAGAGATTACCATTTTCCATGAGCATTATTTTATCTTTAACCTCAAGTATAGCCTTACATAGAGGTATTAACAAAATTCTTTGGGGCAACACTAGCGATGATGGCGTGGAAAAATTTGAATATACGACGAAGTTTTCGGTAGGCTTTTCTAAGATATTAAATGAATCAGAACCTGATAAGAAGGATATTGAAATTATAATGCCAATAGCCAACAAAAGAAAATGGGAGGGATTCATGGAGTTTAAGGATAATCCTGCCTTATTTTCATTAACATGGTCATGTATTACTGAGAGGCAAACTCAATGTGGCAAATGCGGTGCTTGTATTGCAAGACGTTTAGCGGCAAAACTTGGGGGAATTGAGGATACAACCAAATACCGTTCAAAGGAATTTGACAATCCACTTTCCATAAAACAAATGAATAATCCTAAAAATATTCCTTTAGGGTCTGTTTTTAAATCACCTAGAGGACCTGAATAATTAGGGCATGAATACTTAAAATATTTGATGCCTTCATCGGTGGATATAAAATAACAATCCGCACCTTTTAATATACTTCAGATGGGAGTAATTATAAAGTTCATTTTCCCATACCTATCTCTAAACCTTTCGAAGGTTCCCTGAATAGTCATTTTTAAGAAGGTTTTTGGGGAGTTTTTATACTTAATTAGTTCGGTTAATATACCTTTTACGGAACTAAATATTATAGTAGTCTAACCTCAAAATTTATATTGCTCATATAGTATTATCAGGCAATCCTACTTAAATATTGATCTGGCCTCTGAATAAATCCGCTCAAAATTAGCTTCCATATCAGATTTGGAAAATTGTTTGGAAGGTTTAGGGAGCTCCCGTTGAATGTCCTGTAATTTAAATTGGACCTTTTTGTCCTTTCCATCTGCATAAGTGATAAACTCACCTTGTTCCAATCGAAAAAATACATCCGCTCTAATTTTCGGAATTTCCTTTTCTCCTGTAGTTATTCGGGTATCAAAATCGAGACTATGTCCCCGACTAACACTCTTGGTTGGGTCTTTGATAATCTCAAAAAACCGTTCATAATATTTTGCCGTGTCCGGGTCATTGACTTTGCCAAAGAATTGATAGGAAAGATTGCTCAAAATGGCCCTGCTTGCCTTATCTCCATACATCATGTCGTTTTGAATTTTGTCCTGCATTACATAGATTGTTGTTATATCATAACTCCTTAGCGTTGCCGGAATACGGTGCATGTTCAAGAGTTTGATCGTTGGGGCTTCCTCCATCAACAAAAAAGAAGGTTTTGAATGTCGAACGCTCATCTGTTTGGTTATGGTATGTACAATAGTTGCAATTATGGGAGAATATGAGGTTTCAAACCTAGGATTGTTCACCACGGAAATAACGGCAGGATTATCCTTGTGGTTGATATTGAGCGGCACTTCATCCGCGGACAGGGCCATAAATATTCGAGGGGTACTTATCCTTTTTAATGCATTGCTTAAGGTACCTTTAACCCCTGCAGTCTGCCTGTCCGAATCCATCCCGCTAATAAAGGCGTCGGCCATTCCTTTGGAGATTATATTGGACTCCAAAAATGTAATAAGGCTTTCAGTATCCAGGTAATGGTATATTGCGATGACGTGTGGCAAAGTGCAATATTCGGGATAGGAAGACTTGAGTCTCCAGATCAATCCACCAATCAAGCCTTCCGCGGCATCGTGGAAGAACTTGGTAGCCCCAATCGAAACGGAATCTTTCTGTTCTAAGAGGTTTTCTATCAATACCCTGGAAACCTCGTTTACACTTTCCGGATTCTCCAAATATCGAGGTGCTATGGGATTCACCCTGTGAATGATCTTATCAAAGGATATCACTTTAAACGGGATATCGGAATCCTTGAACAGCGGGTACGCCATTTCGGTAATCTCAAAATCCTTATAATCATGGATGACCCCACAGAAACCATTTCTTTGAAAATGTTGTAAGAAGCCATAGACCACACTTTCGGTCTTTCCACTTCCGGCAGATCCGATAATGGAAACGCCCCGTTTGATATTTTTGATCTTGAAATTTCCTTTGGTAGTTTTAAAGCTGACCTGATATTTATCATTAATGGAGACACCTATATCCGATTTATGAAGGAAAACATATAAAACCGTATTGACCAATAACAAGGGACATGCTACATAAAGCATCCCCTGGGCCATCGGCATTAATTGGGCAGCCCCGACCAACATTCCAAAAACGAGTAGGGTATTCAGGCCAAAAGCATATCTACTGATCTTATACAGCATATAAAATAGAATGCTGACCAAGCCTATGAACATGATTATCATAAAAGGATCCACTATTTCCATACACTTCAATTAGATTCCTATGGAACTCGATTTGATGGCCACCTCTACCCCCTGCCTAAGTTTATTGAAAACTTTTAACGCCATTTGTGCCTTATTGATCGGGATGCTACCCATTATGGGCAAGCCCGTTTCCCGAATTATTTTAAAGGCAATGGCCTTCTCGTTGGTGGGCAGTCTAATCAAGGAATTAAAGTACATTTTCGGATTATTGATAAACTCCTTTCGGGCACTGTATTTTTCCGAAAAGTTTCTTTGGTATCCAAAGGTCCTATCGAAGGTCCTTTCCGCTCGTTCAAAAAATTGATCCCTATCAAAACCTCTTTTGACCATCTTTCCGTTCAGTTCCGTTTCGGATGCTTTGTATTTGCTCCCTGGCGACAAACTGAAGGAATTGGAAGCATCCCTCCTGCTCATGACTATATGTACATGACTTTGGCTCCCCGCCTTGGCCATTCCCTGTACGA
This sequence comes from Arenibacter sp. F26102, assembly GCF_023015865.1. Classification (GTDB taxonomy): domain Bacteria; phylum Bacteroidota; class Bacteroidia; order Flavobacteriales; family Flavobacteriaceae; genus Arenibacter. Next base: position 104,657 of record NZ_JALKBC010000004.1, read on the forward strand.
TCCGTTGGCCATTTTGTTGATGAGGGGCCTGCCGTTCCAATCTATTGATCTGTCTTTCCATCTTTTTGATATTCCCTGCCATGGTCCCATTTTCCACCTTTCCGATGTTATTCCTTATCTCCAGTATTTTTGTGGCATAAGGTTGATTTTCCCGGATCTGCTTATCCGTTCCCTTGAATGTCCGTTGATTCTCGATCTTGGCAAAATACTTTATATCATCAACAGTAACCTGTCGTCCATTAATCTCCCGATTAAAAGATACCACATAATCCTTCATCAGTTCCCGGGTATATGTCTTAAGGTCTGCGCTTGGATTTTGTAATGCCTTAAGTTCATATTTGGAGGGGTTCATGGTAATAGAGTAAAACCTTGGTTCGGTCTTTTCTAGCTTAGCGGTATTGCCATCGATTTCCCTTACTACTTCCTCAGCTGAAATTTCATCGCCGTACTGATTAAAAAAATGTTCCATACCTGCCTCGCCGGCAGGCAGGTCCTCCAGCTCCACCCCTTGGTTTTCCTTCTCCAGATAATCCACAAAACCGGCCGAGCTTGGGGAATAGGAACCTCCCAGTTTTTGGGCCGTAATAGTGATGTACATAGTGCTCTTTTTTATTGATTTTATTTATTACGCTTGTGAAATTTTGGTTGATTCTCCTCTTCTTTTTTCTTCTCCAAAATCAAAGTTTTCTTTTTTGGCTCTTCCATTTCGAACAAGGATTGTATCATTGCCACGGTGGGCTTGGTCTGGGTCTTTTCCATATCCCGTATAATCGCGATAGATGCATTAATCCTTTTCTTCAAGGACTGTTCAATGGTCCTTCCGGTCGGTCCAAAATTTTCCCTAGGGGAGATTTCGTTATAAAAGAAAAAATCGAGCATAGTGGCCATGGCTTCCGTATGGGATTTGAAATGGGTGCGTGAAAACGACTGGAAACGCTTCGCGGTTTCCTTCTTAAAACGAATACCTATAAATGGGTCCATAATCTTGTGTTTTGTCGCAAATTCTCTCTTTAAAATGGTCGTTTACATGGTGTTTGTCGCAAATTGCCGGAATTAAAAAAATCACATAATTTTTAAATATCTGATTATCAGTAATTTGAAATCAAAAAGGACTTTGTAACGCGGCCTTGCCCGTTACCCTCTTGCTTCTCCTTTTTGTCACGCTAAAGCGTGACAAACTTTCGAACCATTCAATAGTAATTTAAGGGCTCTTTATGGTAACTGAAAACAGTTATGGTTTTTTAAGATTTAAAAAATTGGTATACCCTGATATCCATAATAAAATGGCGAAACCTTTACGAATACCTCAATGCTGTAACAAAATAAAAGGCCCTTGAGTTTCAAGGGCCGTACCATTTCAATAGTTGAATTGAACAATTGAATTAAATACTGAAAGTGTATTGATAGGAATATAAATTTCGTATCGCTTCTTTGAAAGATACAAACAAACGTTCCAGGGTTTCTTTACTCAAATCGGTGAAATTAGGATAGACCATAGCATGGGATTTAATATTCGCTCGGGAGCATCAATGTATTGTCTACAAAGTACAACCTCAATTCGTCCAGTGGAAAATCCGTAATGCGGTACCGGTGCGATTCAAGAATATTGTCGTTGCCATCACTGTAAATTATTTCTGCCTCATATCCAGAATGATCCTGCTTTTCTTGCGATAGCCTTTTAAAGTCTACGGTTATAAATCTGCTTATCGTCATGAGGCTTTTTGCCATGATCGAAGCATCGGTAATTAGCCAATAGCATTCCGCAGCATTGGCCAAATATTTAATTCCTTCAGTATATCTGGTTCCCATCAATGGGATTTGGTACAACATTTCCGAACCATGAAAATTTTGCAATCCCTCAATTATTTCATTAATTTGTGCTCTCATTGTAATTTCGTTTTTGAAGTTGATAATGAAAAGATCAAGAGGGCGTTTAATTTTGGGAGCGACCTCTTTTGTTTAAAGGTTAATCGGCATCATTGCCTTTCTTGGTTCCTAACAAAAGGATCTCTTTGGCTTCCACCTCGGTGGCATACCGTTGGTTTCTATCGTCCGAAGTATAGGTTCGGGTCTTTAGTTTCCCCGCAACGCCGATTTCATTGCCCTTACGGGCATATTTCTCGATAATTTCGGCAGTCCTTCCCCAGGCAACGATGGAATGCCATTCCGTGTTTTGGGTTTTCTCGCCCTTTTCATTTTTGTAATACTCATTGGTGGCGAGCGAAAAACGTGCTACTTTCTTCCCACTTTCCAAAACGGTTACCTTGGGATCCACCCCAAGGTTCCCGATCAACTGAACATGATTTCTAATAGTACTCATAATACAAGATTTAAAGCCTGCCATGTTGGCAAGACAAGATTAACAATTACCTGCCCGAACCCCGCCAGAATGAATTGTCGGGCTGGCCTTCGGACAGTGTACATTTATATTTTTTTTCAAATGATTTACTTATTATATCCGAAGGGTTTTCCTTTTTTTGTTTTTTTAACTTCGATCCCGATTCCTTTTTGATATTTTCGTAAGATTTCATAAGATTCATTTTAGATTTACTTTCCATAGAGCCGTCGCTGTTACCCTTTTTTGTTGCTTACAGGGTTACAATATTCAGGCTAGGCAAGGCGTATATAAAGTGGAGCATAGCGCAGTGGTTTATGCCGCCGTCCTAGAATGAATGTTGTTGTTTTGCTGTCAAAAAAAGATATGGACAGTGGCGGTTCGGGAAGTGTGGCTAATAGTCCTTGTGAAGTAGGAAAACTTTGGAAGCGGGACCGAGCAAACAATGCAATTCCGTTCTGGCGGACTCCGTTTCCGATTTCATATTGGAGAGAAGCGCCCTTACCGGCAGCGCGGGAAGGACTAGCGTAACGGAAAATAGAAAGCGGGGACGGTGTCCAAGACTTTTGTAGAGAAGCTCTTTGCCCGGAATGGAGTGCAACGTAATGAAGTGGCAATGTGCTGAACGGAACATGATAAGGTATTATTCCTTTGAGGCAGGAACAAAAGCGGACTTAACTATAAAGATGGAGATTTGGAATAAAGTGTTCCTACCTTTTTTAGGGCAGGATTAGCGCAGTGTAAGTCAGAATCTTTGAAGTTGTGTCTAAGATTTTGAAGTGAAGCTCTTTGCCTAGAATGAAGCCTTTCCGTGGAATGTAGGGGAATGGGTTGAGTTTGACAGAATAAAGTAATTTATAATCAATCGTATTGAACTGCTAAATATCTAAGTTTTTATTAACGGGAGATTTAAGCCGCTATATTTTGGATATACATTTGGCTGTAACCAAATTTATTAGAACGAGCTATGTAATTTTACATTTAAAAATTATTAATGTGAATAAATAAATATAAAAGGTGCGTAATTCGGTACGTTAAAAATCATACTGACTCTAAGCCTTAAGTATACTGGTAAAATGAAGTTTTAGATATTCCCTCTTTTCCGCTAAAAAGCCCCTTAGACTAATGTTTACGGGTATTTATTTGTTATGGCATTAATGACATCATATTATATGGGTCATGCCTAATTTTCATATTGCCATGCAGTCCATTCCCAAGTTGATATTATTTTTTTTCAACAATGCTTATGGCATATCCACCACCTTCCACACTTTTAAGTTTAATTTTAGATTTATAGGAAATATCTAATTTTCTTATGGAATAAGATTGAGGATTGGTTTTGTAGTTGGCATCATCGCCATCGGAATATATAGTTGCTACATACTTCTTTTTTCTATCCAAAAAGTCCAAACTAATTTCTGAGATTCTTTCTCCTTTTCCGGTGACATTGCCCACAAACCAATTGCCGGTTACCTTTTCTTTACGGGCTATGGTAATATAACTTCCTGGTTCAGCTTCCAGATACACACTTTTTTCCCAATCCTGACCAACATCCTTAATAAATTGGAAGGCATCAGGAAAACGATTATAATTTTCAGGTAAATCCGCGGCCATCTGAAGTGGGCTGTACATGGTTATGTAAAGTGCTAATTGATTTGCTATAGTACTATTGACATGTGAATTGTTTTCTGGATTAAGTTTACTAATGTCCATTTCAAAAATTCCAGGGGTAAAATCCATTGGTCCGCCGATTAATCTAGTAAAAGGCAAAATAGTTACATGGTTAGCCTTTGATCCTCCAAAGGCCTGATACTCCATACCCCTTGCCGATTCATTTCCTATTAGATTGGGGTATGTTCTGCCAATTCCAGTAGGTCTTACAGCTTCATGAGCGTTCACCATGATTTTATAATCGGCTGCTTTTTCCAATGCATATTGGTAATGGTTGACCATCCATTGGGAGTAATGATTTTCCCCTCTTGGAAGTATATCACCAACATATCCGCTTTTTACAGCATGGTATCCGTAATCTTTCATAAATTGATACGCTTCATCAAGGTGCCGCTCGTAATTTCTGACCGACGATGATGTTTCATGATGCATGATCATTTCTACACCCATATCCTTTGCATATTTCTGAATTTCCACTAGATCAAAATCTGGATATGGGGTCATAAAATCAAAAACATAATCTTTTGAGTTACCAAACCAATCCTCCCAGCCAATGTTCCATCCTTCAACTAGAACACCTTCAAATCCATGCTTTGAGGCAAAATCGATATACTTTTTAACATTATCAGTAGTAGCACCATGTTTTCCATTGGGTTCGGCAGAAGTATAGTCCGTAACCCCAAGTTTCACAGCCTTGAAATTATCGGTATACGCCCAAGAACTCTTCCCTGTAATCATTTCCCACCATACACCAACATATTTCATCGGTTTAATCCAGGAAGTATCTTCAATTTTAGAAGGGTCATTTAAATTATAGGTCATTCTAGATGCCAATATTTTCCGTGCATCATCAGTTACAATAACGGTTCGCCAAGGTGTAGTGGATGGTACTACCATATAGGGACCATCACCTTGCGAGTCCGGGGTTAACCAAGTGTTGAAAATATAATTTTTATCATCTAACTCCAGGTGCATTGCGGAATAATCAATTAAAGCAGCCTCATGCAAATTAATATATAATCCATTGTCGGTTTTTAATAGTAAAGAAGTCTGTACACCTGTTGGAGAAAATGAAGTTTGGGATAAATTAGTGGTAATGGAATTCGACATTAACCCACGTATTTCTGAAAGTCGCGATTCTATATAATCGTACTCTTGGGTATCATAATCTCCCGGAATCCAAAAAGCAATGTGATCGCCTGTGGTGGCAAATTGTGTCAGCTCCTTCTCTACCACAAAATGACCAAGATTAGCCTGATCCGAGAACTCGTACCTAAAGCCAACACCATCATTAAAAACCCGAAATCTAATTATCATCATACGTTGAGTTTTTTCTTGTTCGAGGTGAACCATAAATTCATTGTAATTATTTTGTATTTCACTTTCTTCTCCCCATATAGGCTTCCAAGTTTCATCCAACGAAGTAAACTTAGAATCGATTATTTTGAACCCATGGCTTAAATGATGCTCATCATTTTTAATTTTAAACCCAAGTCTACTAGATTTTAGGACCACTTTATCCCCGTATAAAATTTGATATATTGGTACGCCATTGCTGTCCAAGCTGAAAATAAGTTTAATATTTTCATCTGGGGAATAAGCCTGTTGAGCACCTACACCAAAACAAGTAAAAAGAACAAAAACTAAAACTATTATAATTCGTTTTGTCATGATTTAAAGGTTTTCAATTGTTAACTGTTATTGTGGTCTTTAGCTTCGTATCCGGCAACCTAATGGTTAGAACTTTACTGCTGGAGTCAAAGAAATATCCTGTTTCTGTAAAATTTGAGTTTAAATTTTCGGAAAGCTTGCTCAGTGTGGATTTTTTTAACTTCTGATGATTTATCACAACATTCTTTGGATTCGATGTGGTATATATTTTTAAAAGGTAATTCCTTTCACTCGTTTTGAATGCCTGTTGTTCGGGCTCCCCTATCTCAACATTTAATTTGCTGCCCACTTTATGCATTGTAATGTTGGTCTTGGAAAATTCGTTATTTTTATAATTATTGGTTTCACCATCGTCCTCATAAAGATCAAATTCAGAGATCCGTTCCCCTGGAAACATTTCCAATACCACCGCTGCTTTTTTTATAGCATCGATATAAGGCATTATAGGTGATTGTGGAATAATAGATCCTACCTTTACAAATATTGGCGTCGTTTCAAGTTCTACCGGATAATCTATAATTGTCCCACCACTGTAGTTTATCTTGGGATCGTTGTAATCCAACCAATCTCCTTTAGGAAGATACAGGCTTCTTTGTTTTGCTCCCTTTTCTACTACCGGAGCAATAAGTAAGGCTTCACCAACCATGAATTGATCGTCAATTTCAAATGTATTGTCATCCTTCGGATATTCCAACAATAAGGCCCGTAAGATTGGGACCCCAGTATCGTATGATTCGCGGGCATAGGTGTAAAGGTAAGGATGTAGGCGATATTTCAGTTCAATTGCCGCTTTTGCTATTTTTTCTATTTGTGGCCCGAACAACCAGGGCTCTACTGCATTATTTCCCTCGTGATGCGCCCGACTTAAAGGATTGAAAACTCCGAATTGTAACCATCTGATATAGAGTTCGGAAAATTCGGAATAATCTGTTATATCACCACAATATCCAGAAATATCACTTGACCAAAATGGAATTAACCCCATACCTGCCGATAATCCCAAAGGGATTTGATTTGCCAGATTGACCCATCCATCGTTTATATCCTCACCATTTCCGCTATCCCCAGACCACCCGAAGGTATAACGTTGAAGGCCCGCATATGCCGCTCTGGTCATTTGAAAAATACGTTGGTTTGGATTGTGTTTTTCAAACTCTTCAGTAACCACCTTATCCCAGGTTAATCCATATACATTGTGGATTTCATCGTGCATGCCCAAATGGTGCTTCATATTTAGTCTATCCGTACTTTCTTCATTACTCCATGCAGGTTCACCCATATCGGTCCAGAAACCTTTTACCCCATCGTTAATTGGAATCTGTTGTAAATGTCCCCACCAGGTTGCTGTTTCTGGTTTTGTAAAATCAACTACACCTGCATTACCACCCCATGGCCAGGGCATATCATACGACTTTCCCGTTCTTATATCTGTTGCGAAATAACCTTTATTATCAGCCTCCTCCCATTGTTGTTTAGTTGCTTGGGACACTACCGGATCTTGGGAAACGATGACTTTAAACCCATTATTGGCCAAATCGGACAGCATTTTTTTTGGATTGTCATATTTTTCCTTGGCCCACTTAAAATTCTGTAGCCCCTCGACCCAACCGATATCTTGATAAATGATATCACACGGGATATTGCGCTTTCTATATTCCAAGGCTATTTCCCGAGTCAAAACCTCATTAGTCAATAGTCCACGGCTTTGGGACCAACCGAAGGCCCATTTTGGAGGCATTATTGGTTGACCCGTTAATTTGGTATAACTTGAAATAACTTCCTTATAATCCTTGCCATAAAAAAAATAGTAAATAAAAGGTCCATCCGGAGCACTAAATGAAAAATAATTATTCGACATCTTGCCGAAATCAAATTCCGTTTTATACGTATTATCAAAGAAAATTCCATAATTGTAATTACTCATAAAAAATGGAATACTCTTATATAAAGGGTCTTCTTTATCCGAGTAACAAGGCTTATCGCTATTCCACATGGTGTATGATTTCCCTCTCCGATCCAAGGTTCCGGTTTTTTCACCCAAACCAAAAAAATGCTCGTCACCCCTCAATACTTTCCTCGTCATAATCTCGGTGTCCCGTACAATATAGGATCGCTCGTCCGTATCACTCAATATCAGCTTTTGATATTTATTATAAATTTGAATTTTCAATGGGGATTTGGTAACTACTACCCTTAAATCATTAGTGAAAACTTCATAGTTCGCCGATGATTCGTTAATATTAATTTGATAGTTCGGATCAAATTCCTCATTGATTACAGCAAAAGATTCATTAGATCTCTCAAAACTCCCAGATGGCGAAAACCAAAATTTGATGTTCTTACCATCTAAGAATTTCAGTGATAGTTTTGCATTGTTCTCCAAAGAAAAAACAACATTATTGTCTTCTACTGAAAAGGAATTAACATCCAGTAAATTTTGTGACCAACTGAAATTATAAACTAAGAGGACCAGAATGAGATTATGTTTTACTGTCATAATAAATTAATTATCGGTTATTTTTTATTGGTATTTAATATTCAATTACGATCATACTCCAATATTCCAAATAGGGTAAGGAAATGGTTATTTGCCCTTCATCCGATTGAAAATCCAATTCTTGGGACGCACCGCCCATATAATCCGGAGAGGCCACCCAGACCTTCGAAACGGGCATGTTTACATGGACCATCACATTAATATTGTAAAAGGGATCCGGATTTGTTTGTGCCCTTTGGTTGTCCCGCCAGTTAAGTGTGGAAACACCATTAAAATTTAATAAATGCAATATTTGTTTATTATGTACATTTTTGCCCACCACTGCCACATTTCCTGTTATTGGGGGCCAATTGTTGACACTTAGATCGTTCGAAGTAACGTTAGGCATATTAAAATCACCTCCATCCCTTAATAGATTTTCGTATGCGGTCATGAAATCATAATATTCTTTCAAAGAGTTTTTCAGTTCATCCGGCAAAACCAAATTATTTGACGGAAAATACTCCCTATACAACATATGCTCACCAAGTTCCAAATGTGCGCCCCCAAATGCGAATATTACCGCATCTGCCATTAGTACGGCGGGGGTATTAAAACTTCCCTCTGTAGCTTCATAGTTTAAATAAGCGGCAAGAACTGTATTCACTTTATGGTTTGATGCCAAATTGTTTTCAATAATAACCTGAATTAAATCGGCATACTGGGTTCTGCTCCAAACTTCCGAGTAGGCAAAATTGATAGGTGTCGATAAAATTTCTTTCTGACCATATTGATCTACCGCATTTAGAACATGAATTTTGTCAGGAAAGCGATCTGTTAAATTGTATAGAAATTCATTGAAGCCATTTTTCAAGTTTACTTGGTAACCATTATAATCATAAACTATTCCTCTGTCCCCTAATTGATCTAAATGCCATCCATCAAAATCCAGATTTGTATATACCTGGTTAGTTTTATTAAATATATATTGTTGCCAGTCCAAATTTTTAGGGTTAGCGACCAGTATTTTGCCAAAACTCTCCAAATCATGGGCATTGATATTGTTGTGAAACTGATCATTAAAGATTAGCCATTCCTCCAAAAATCCATCTCCTACCTCAGGTTTCCAAACTCCAAATAAAAGATTATAGAACATAGAAGAAATATTGAGTTCATGACCCAGGTCTATATAACCTTCAACAGTTGCTAGCTGAATTTCCCGATTAAAGAGGTCTACCCATGAATTATTAGGTCTGCCAAAATCGTCCAAAGGCAACGGAATGTGATGTTTGGCATGCCAATCATAAAATTGCAGGCCATTAATATGGAAATCCTTTAGATTTAAAAGAATTGAACTCATTTTAGAGTCCGTTAAGTCTCCAAAGTACGATAAGAAACCATACCTTGGAAATTTTGTCCAGTCAGAGGATACATCAATCGCAGTGGTCCCCAACACTATTTCTTTACCATTTATTTCCTCAATTAATTCTACCATATATCCTTTAAAATCATCGGCTGGAGGTGTCCATTCCCATTGGTTGGATATCAACGGTTCTTCATGTACAATCTGTCCTAAATATTTATATATTATGCGCGTATTTGGGCGTATGGTATTCACGGTAAAGAGCACTTTCTCTCCTGGTGCATATTTGGACTTATCCTTTACAAGATTTAAGACTTCATTATAGACAAAGGGTGGACCGGGAATCTGACCCGCTTCGTTAGGGGCATCATTATCTTTACTACAGGAGAATACCAACAATAAGAGTAAAAAGAATGCTCCCCTAATTGAAAGGGCTATTTTCGTAATTGCCATAAGATTTATTTTCTAAAACCGCTTTTAAATTATTGGGATGTAATTGTCATGATATTGGAATCCAGGTTTATCCTGATTTCATAAGTACCTGCTTGCCCCACCTGTAATTTCCATTTATTATCAGGACCATCGCATCCAACGGTATTTATAAACGACGAGTTGAAAATAGATTGGTTGGGGACCGAGGAGTTGATCCAATCGCCATCACACCAGTTACCAATGAATTTGGAAATTTTAAATTCCCCTGTGGCATTATCGGCTCCAAGTTCGCCTATAAACACATACTCGCCATTTTCATATACCAATGGGCTTGGATTATTAATATTCCAACCATTAGGCCCTCCATCGCCAATAATATAAAGTGACACTTTTTTAAATGTTATGGAATTCTCAATCGTATTTAAGATGATTTTGTACCTACCTTTTGTAGCTTCTGTTATTAACCATTTATTGTCTGTATCACATCCTGCATTTTGTTCTATCGTATCATTGATCAGTTCCTGATTGTCGGTAGTAGGCCGATACCATTCGCCGCACCAATCCCCCAATGGACCCGCCAATATTTTGAAATTACCTGGGGAGAATGTTCCTTCATATATGAATTCGATCAGGTTGTTCTCGTTTTGAACGAACGCTACCGGAGAATCAATATTCCATCCACTTTCCGAAGCGTCACCAACAATCCATAACATTGGGAACGGTGGTTCATCAGGGTTCACAGAAGTATAGGTTTCTTCCTTAATGGTTTTATTTAAAAGATCTACTGTTAGCCGATAATTATCCTTTGTTTCAATGTTCCATTGCAAATCGTCGCCACTACCACCTTCATTATATATAATTTTGGTCCCATCGGTCCCATCTTTAGTGTAAAAATCCTGACACCAACATCCATCTTGACTAACTGCAAACTTGTAATCACCGGGATTCAAAGGTCCTTCGTAAACAAATACACCTCTTCGCTCGGTGGAAGCAACCAATTGGGTTGCACTTCCTATATTCCATCCATTTGGGGAGGCGTCCCCTACAATGTACAAATTTGGGGAAACCGGCTTAAAAGTAGTTACTGTCAAATTAGTGGTCGCCACTTGTGTTGTCACCGATTCATGTGTAACATTGGCAACTATTCTTGCAGTTAGGTCATAAGATTCATCTGGAATCATTCCATGGTCCAGAAGCATTTGATTAAGATTGCCATAAGACGTACTGAAAGTATATTTATTTTGAATTTCAGATAAAAATGTAGCAATTGGTTGCGTAAAATCTCCCGAAGCCAAATCCAGCTGCAACGTATATTTTATAGCTGCACCAGTATTTTCATTAGTACCTGTGGACCAGCTTAGATCCACTGTATTATTGAACAACAATTCATCCAGTACTATTTCATTGTTTGAGATAGCCATCTTCAAGGTGTCCCTATAATCGAATGAATTATCCACTAATTCATCATTGCATGAAAATAACATAATCAATATCGCCGAAACAATAGCAACCCGTTGTGCTCTAACTTTTATAAGTGCATTCATAGTTCTAATTTTTTAGTATCCAGGATTTTGACTGAGATTAGGATTTCTATCTATTTCTATTTGAGGTACCGGAAACAGGAGATGTTTTTGAGTAGCATTGTTCTTCCCCATGGAATGAAGGAAATCCAGCCCATACTGTCCATTGTCCACACGAATTAAATCAAACCATCTTTGTCCTTCAAAGGCCAATTCCAATCGCCTTTCCTCCAACACCTTTTTCCTAAATTCACTTTGGCTCAATCCTGTCTGAATGTCATCCAGGCCCGCTCGTCCCCTTACCATATTAAGATATTTTTCAGCTATTTCTAATTGCCCTAGCTCGTTTAACGCCTCGGCCTTCATCAAAAGAACATCGGAATATCTCAAAACCGGAAAATTCATCGGACTGTTGTCATAACTGGAAATAACACTTATCGGGACCAAAAACTTTCGTACATTATAACCTGTATATGAATATGCTGACTTATAATCATGGCCATCAAATTGTGGACAACCTTCATAAAGTACTGTGACCAATTTTCTTTCATCATCTGCTTCATATTGATCTATAAATTCTTGAGTTGGTTGGTTCCATCCATAGCCACCTCCAACAAAATTAGCCCCTCTTGGCCCCATAAACGGACTTGCCCAAGACGACTGATTCTCATTGTCCCAAAAACTGTAACCGCCATCAGATGCATATTGTACTGCAAATATTGTTTCAGGGGAGTTTTCGTTTAAAATATTGAAGTTGTCATAATAATCTGAGTTAAGAACGTAACCCAAGTCTTCCACTTGGGTGGTCAAATTAATGGTCTCTTGGTAGTTGCCCAGTGTAAGGTGCACCTTAGCCAACATACCAAAGGCGGCCCCTTTAGATGCTCTACCCAAATCCTGTTGGCTATAGGAAGCCTTTGCTGGTAACAACTGTGCTGCCTTGGTTAAATCGTCTATTATTAAATTATAGACTTCACCCTTTGGATTTCTTGAAGGAAACAGGTCATCATCAGAACTCAATGGTGTAGTAATAAGGGGAACATCCCCAAAATAGCGTACCAAAATAAAATAGTAATGAGCTCTTAAAAAATACGCCTCCCCCATAGATCGGTTCTTAATTTGGTCATCAATATCTAAGGTAGGAGCCGTTTTTAAAACAATATTTGCCATTAAGATACCTGGCCAAGGACCTCTCCATAGATCCAACACACCGGCATTGTCTGGCTGTACTATAAAGTTCGACATATCCTGGGTTTCTATGCCATCTGTTCCGCCTCCGGCCCCAACGATGCTATTACCGGCCATTATATCTGAAGTCCACATTCGCAAATTGTATAGCTTGGGCCATTGTAAAGGTTGATAGGCACCATTCACAACAGTCACAAGTTCTTCTGCGGTTTTTGGATAGTTTTCTGTATTAATAGTATCCAAGGGCTGTTTATCTAAAAAATCTTCACTGCAACTCATCAAAAAAAGTACAGCAATTACAGCTATATAGTATTTTGGTTTTTTCATAATTCTATTTTTAAAATCCTAGGGTTGCTCCTAAAGTATATGTTGTAGTTACGGGATATATATTGTTGTCGATTCCATTGGATCCCACCTCAGGATCAAATCCTGAATAATCGGTGATAGTGAACAAATTTTGTCCAGACGCGTATAACTTTATAGACTTAAATATTGGTTTTTTGAAATTATTTATTGGAAGGTTATATGACAAATTCACATTTTTCAACCGTAGATAAGACCCGTTCTCAATATATCTAGTAGATTGCCTATTATTATTGTTAGGGTCTCCAAATACCGCTCTCGGTACCGAATTACTCGTTCCTGGCCCCCTCCATCGATCCAATACCGCTGTAGATTGATTGGTTGTTACCGACATGTTTTCGGTATATAATCGATTGGCATTAAATATATCATTCCCATAAATTCCTTGAATGAAAAGGCTCATATCAAAATTACCAAGGGAAAATGTATTGTTAATGGAATAGGTATATTTTGGATTTGGATCACCTAAAAATGTCCTGTCATCGTCATTGATTACTCCATCGCTATTTAAATCCCTGAATCTAATATCACCTGCCGAGGTACTTGTGGTCGGGTCATTGCCGGGTATTTGTACGGCATAATCATTCACTTCAGATTGAGTTTGAAAAATCCCGTCGTGTACAAAACCATAGAACACGTTTATAGGTTGGCCCGGTTGAATCCTTCCCAAGGAATAATTCAATCCAATGCTTCCCGTAGTTAACGGTGTATCACTATTGATATCTATGACCTCATTATTGTTATAAGCAAATACAACATCCGTCGTCCACTTGAAGTAATCATTATTGAAGTTGTTAGTACTTACAACTGCCTCGATACCCTGGTTTCTAATTTTTCCTGCATTAATAAAAGGTACATAGACATCAGAATACCCGGAAGTTACAGGAACTGTCTGGGGGACCAACATATCTTCCGTGTTTTTTACGTAACCATCAACTGTCACATTCAAAAAGTGGTCGAACAAAGTAGCATCAACGCCTATGTTGAATTGTTCCTGGGATTCCCATTTAACATTGGAATTAGGCAAAACAGTTGGTACTGCCGCCGTTACGAAGGCCCCGTTAAAATTATATAGATTGGTATTGTAAGAAGACGCGAAAGAATAATTCCCTATATTTTGGTTTCCGGTTACACCGAAACCTACCCGTAATTTTAAATTGTTGATGGTCTGGGATTCCTTCAAAAATCTTTCCTCCGTTATTCGCCAAGCCGCGGAGGCAGAAGGAAAAGTACCATATTTATTACCTTCACCAAATCGGGAAGAGCCGTCTCTTCTTATGGTTGCCGTTAAGTAATATCTATTCCTGTAATCATATTGCCCCCTCCCAAAATAAGATAGAATGGACCATTCAGATCCACTACCATTTATAGTAGGTTGAAGCAAACCATTATTTAAGGTTTGGGCACTTTCACTTGGAAATCCCTGTACAGACCCACCAATAAATTTAAATTGGTTTTCTTGTGTACTGGCTCCAACTACTGCAGTCACTGAACTTCCATCATCAAAATCTTTATTGTAGGTTAAAGTATTGTCCCATAATAGTGTAAGACTTTTGTTAGACGTTTCCGACAAATATGCATTAGGTGCCATATCGGAATCCCAGCTATAAGAAGGTGACCAGGTTCTTGTGTCCCAAAAGTTGGTTTCAACACCTAATAAGGTCTTAAATTGAAAATGTTTTAAAAATCCTAATTCCCCATAAACATTACCTTGTAGATTATATCCCTTTATGTTGTTCTTGACGATATTGGATTTTCCAATAGGGTTCTCCACATCACCAGCGTATATGGGTTGACCAATAGCTCCCGAGTAATTTCCATTGTCACGGTAGATAGGTTGTGTTGGTAACGACAGAATTGCATTTTGAATGTTATTATCTCCATTTTGCTTTATGTCGTAATTAAGCTTCAAACTGTTCCCGAATTTTACATGTTCATTAATTTTTGTATCGGAATTAAATTGCAAAATATATCGGGTATAACCTGAATTAATGATGATGCCCTCCTGATCAAAGACATTCAAGGAAGTAAATATGTTGGATTTCTCGTTACCTTGGGAATAGGAAAGTGTAACATTACTTTGTTTACCAGTCGTAAAAAAAGCATCAAGCCAATCAGTACCCATTCCTAGGGACGTCGGATTCGTAAAACTGGGATTCGGGGTAAAACCACCATTTATCAACATTTCATTGCTTAATGTCGCGAATTGTGTTGCGTTTAATACTTCTATGACATTTGTCGGATATTGAAGACTGGTAAATGTATCGAACTCAATCTGCCCCTTTCCCTTTGTACCTCTTTTGGTACTAATGATTATAACACCATTTGAACCTCGTGAGCCATATATGGCGGTCGCAGAAGCATCTTTTAATACTTGGAAAGATTCAATATCTTTCATATTTACCTGGTTTAACCCACCATTTAATGGCATTCCATCGACTACTATAAGTGGATCATTATTTCCAATAGTTCCTGTGCCCCGAATGCGGAAGGTTGGGTTGTTCCCAGGTTGTCCAGATGTAATTACGGTAACCCCTGCGGCTCTCCCTTGAACAGCGTCACCAATATTCGTAGATGGCTGCCCAACAATATCACTTATTGGAACCGTTGAAATAGAACCCGTAAGATCACTTTGTTTTGTTTTACCATAACCAATTATTACTACTTCATCCAAATTGGCTATATCCGGTACCATTTGAATGGAAACAAAAGAAGTGGTAGCGTTAATTGTCGTGGATAAATAGCCGAGGTAACTAATAACCAATTTTGAATTTAAACTTGCAACGGATATTTCAAACTCTCCATCGAAATCCGTTGTAATTCCATTCGCTGTCCCCAACTCCAAAACCGTTACACCATATAAAGGCAAGTTGGATTCATCTGCTACTTTTCCCTTAACATTAACAATAGAGCTATAGTCTTGCGAGACCACTATTATTGGAGTTATGAAAGAACAAATAAAAATTAATGCGCAGCAACTGTTTTTAAGCAGATCATTTCTAAAGTATTTATAGCTCATTTTCTGATTTAGTTAAGTTAAATAGGTTTACATATATTACTGGAAGTCATACATATATGCCAAAGGAACAAAAAAATGTATATTAAAAAGGAGCTTTAAATTTTCGTATAGATAAATAGAAGTAAATTTGGAGTCAAATAATACATATTCACCTCATTATAAGTAGTATAAGTTTTTTTGAAGTCTAAATTTTGTATAGAAAATAGGAAGAGATTTAATAATAAAAAGAGCTTTAAAATGATAATATCTAATAAAATTTAGACTTTAATTGTGGTATTGTCAATTAAATTTTGATCGAAGTTCTCGTTTTGAACTATTGACATATTCCTTATTTTGGATTTGAATGCGTAAATCGAATTGACCGAATAGCCCAATATTTGGGCTATTTTATCATTGTGTTTTACTCCTAATCTAATAAGGGCAAATATTCTTAATTCCTTATTGAGGATTTGCCCTTCTTTCAATGCAACTTGGCTCATAGGTTTCATTAGACTATTAAACTCATTGATGAAATCAGGGAACAAACGGATGAAGGCGGTATCAAAATTATGCAATAACTTTTCCTTCTCTTTTTTTAAATCGTAACGAGAAAGGTGATAACGTGCTTTTTTATACTCCTCCATGGAAAGATTTTTTTCTATTTCGGAAGTGAATTCATTGAATTTTTCAAATATATTATCATATTCGGTAAAGAAGAATCCAAGATATTCCTCTTTAATTTTGCTAGCTTCAGAAAGCCTATTGTTTACCTTTTCTATCTCAACGTTACGTGATTTTAACTGTTCATTGACAATAATTAATTGAGAATGGGTTTCTTTTAGTTGCAGATGGGCTTTGGAAATAGCACCTCTTGCCTTTTGAAGGCGTTTAAATTGTCGGAAAATAATTGAAGTAAATAGAATGGTTATTATCAAGAAAATAACAACGCTAACATATTGCCAATAGAGCCGCCTACGTTCCATCTCAATATTTCTAACTATTTCCTCTTCGATTAAAGGCAAAATAGCTCCTACTTGTAGTTTACGTTGCTGCGCACCATAAAATTGTGCATCTGCGTAAGCCTTTTGTATTAGAGTAGATGCAGTTTCCAGTTTATTTTTCTTAAATAACAGTTCGGACAATCTAATAATAGCCAAGGATTCCTTAGTCGAGTTTTTAATATCCGCTATTGCCGCTCTGGTATAGTAATATTCCGCTAGATCATTCTGCTCTTTTTTTTGGAAAATTTCACCTAAAATGAAGTATGTCAATGCCAGCTCTCCCAATTTTAGATTCTGATTTAAGATCAACTTAAAGTCCTCGATAGCAATATTCAAATTACCTGCACTATACTTGTTAAATGCTATCATAAAGGAATTAAAAAAACTCTGTTCTTCCGTATGTTCAAGAGTCTTTCCTCTATAATAACGTGCAAGCTCATTATATTTTTGACTAAAATCTGGGAGCCCGCTATACTCGGCCATATCACTATAACATCGGCCATATAAACCATAGAACATAGGCTTATCAAAGTCACGCACGAAATTTATATTGATTTTTTGAAGGTAGTCCAATGCCTCTTTGTACATCCCAACCGCTATAACTATATCAGCCAAGTTTAATAATGCTTTATTTATTAATGTGGAATCATTTAACTGAACTGCAATTTCTTTCGTTTTTAAGCTGTAGAAATATGCCGAATCACTTTTAAATACTTTGTATTGATCAAACAACTGGTTATATAAATTGAATTTATCTACCAATTTTTCATTATCGAATGCAGTTAGTTTCGATTTGATAATATTTATTGTATTCCGCTTTGTCTGATCATATATCTCCGAGGAATCGAGGGTTTCTTGCAATTCCAATATTAACGTTTTGTCCTGTGCATTAATGTTTATGGTACTGCAAAAATGAAGAGTCAGGATTAGTATAAATGACTTAAATGTTTTAGTAAAAATCCTCAGGAAAAATATTTCTATAATAATGGAACCTATCATATTTTAAACTTCGTTTACATTCAAAATCTTATCTGGTGAGGTAGACTTGCCTTTAACTAGGATATCTCTAAATTCAACATTTTTTTGTTAATGTCGTCAATATATATGAAGAATTCTTATTTGGAACGAGCCTTATATTACACTTGAGATAATTGTACTGCAAATGTCATTCATTTTTGAGTTTTATCTATGCATTATAATACCCTGACTAAATCCTTGACCTACCACCAAAAAGTTGCTATAAGGTCCTTGGCCAATCAAACGGTTATTTTGATTTCTTCTTATTTCACAGGGTTAAATTACAACTTAACTTGTTTTCTTAAATTTTGGAAGTATTATAAAGCTTGTTCTTTTAAAATGCTAAAATTTGTAAAAAATGAAAGAATTATTTCGAATACATTTAACATAATATTTTAAGTTAAGAGATTAAAATTAGAAAACATTTTTTTAAGACAATAATACGATCAACTGTATTTCATAATATTAAAATCTAGGTGCGTAATTCGGTGCGTTAAAAATCATACCAATTATGAGCTCCTATGAATGCTAAAGAAATGAAATTTTGGTTAGGCCCTCTTTGTCACTATATTTCATATATAGGTCTGTTTTAATAAAATTTTTTGTTGGCCTGTTTATTAATTAAAAGCTCATTGCCCTTACTTCCACTACCCTATTCTTGTTGGGCGTGGCTTTCCTTCGCCAACCTAGATTTATTTCTGTAAAGAAAAACATTTACTTGAAAAATAAGCTGCGGGAAACTATAATGCAATTGTAATTTTTGCCTCTGATTTTTTAAAGCGGCACTAATGGGCCGCATACCTGATACTTTAACCAAGGTATCGGAGAATTTGGCAACCCTTATAACATGTGAAAACTAGGCCAAAATTAGACCATCAAGTGTTCAAATTAGGCTCCTGCAGCTTTTAAGCGACAGTTGATAAAGTTAACACGTAAGTTTAGTGTTAGCGACCTATAAATTCACCACTAGTTACAGAAAGATTCATTGTGATTGTTAGCCTTTGTTTCTACCAAACTATTAGGTTCTTGTCTTTGCTTTTAAAATAAAGGCTTATACCATTGTGCCCACGTTTTATATTTTTTTCAATATTGTCAATCCGAAGCCTACCGACCTTAGCCCATAACCGGACCCTGCGAAATAGGAATCTTCAAAGATTTTTGAAATACTATTATAGTAGTCTACAGTTAATTGTAAAGCTATTTTATTACTTACATTGTATTCCATACCACTTCCAAGTTTATATCCAATAACATATGAATTCGTCGTAGCCTCGTATTGAAGATTATTTAGAGGAAACATGTTGCTAACTCCTACTTCACCGAATAAACGGACCTTCCCGGGTAATAAATAGTACTTTAAAGCAATAGGAACTTCAATTAAGCGCAATTCTACGTTTTCTGGATTTGAAGGGAATATAAAATCGCATACGTCGCAGAAATATGTTCCTGTAAAGTCCTTGTTAGAATAATTTAGTGAACCATTAATAGTTAAATTTCCTTTTAATAAATACTCTAAATTTAGTCCAAACCTGTAATTGGACTTGTTATAATCTGCAAAAAAACCTGTGTACTCGCAAAAAGCCACTCTTTTCGAGCTTACATTTTTTTCTAGACTAGCAGACACTCCAAGCTTAATTTTTTTTGAAACGTCCTGAGCTGTAATTACAGGAGTAGAAAATAAAAATATAGAAATCAATATTAAAATTCTAGTTGCCATTATGTTCTACTAATTGTTTCTATATTGACACCAAACTTGATACTTTGTAGATGTTTTATTGTCAAAAGGGTTGCTTATGGTAATGGATGCATTCATAAATTATATGTACGATAAAAGTCTATTAGACAATTTTTTCCAATGGTATTACTCAGTTTGTAGGCTTCCCCAAACCCTTTCATTCGAAACAGGAAAAGTTTTCCTAATTCCAAATTGAAACCCTAGATTTTTTTTTCCTATTTGTCTCTCGGTATTCTTATTTTTCATGTTTAAAAACTATTGAATCACATTCTAAGTACTATGCATAAAATTCTGTTTTACGCTTGATAGAGTTGCTTGGTTTCATTGGAAGGGAAAATTCCTTGATTTGAATAGCATCCATATTTTAAACTTTATTACCATTGTGTAACTTTTATATTTCTCGATCCATAAGTTCCAAAGCAATTCTTAAGGCTTCGATTCTATTGCTTAGCAAGGTATGTTGTGAACTTTTGTCCGTTAGTTTTGCGAAAACTTTTCACATTAATTCATTACCGCTTCAATTAATGGTTGAAGCTTGAATTAATTCGTCTTTAGAATAGTTTTTCATATTTATTTTAATAAAAATTTTATAGCTTCTGAAAAATTAGATGCGAAATTAACAT
Organism: Arenibacter sp. F26102; assembly: GCF_023015865.1. Taxonomy (GTDB): domain Bacteria; phylum Bacteroidota; class Bacteroidia; order Flavobacteriales; family Flavobacteriaceae; genus Arenibacter. Next base: position 125,050 of record NZ_JALKBC010000004.1, read on the forward strand.
GCGTTACCTTGTTACTTTCGTAAATAAAGTCCTTTAAACTTTTGCTTTCATACGTTGAGAAGTCCCCAATAATAAATAACGGCATTCTATATTGACTAAATTTTTGAAGTATATCTCCTGCTATTTTTTGTTTTTAAATCAAAGAAGGCAGGAGTTATGTTATTCTCGTGAATTATGATTTTATCAAAACCTTGATAATATAAATTTCCAAGTATATCCAAAGCGGTTTCGGTATTCACAATAATTATCTCGTTAGAAATAACCTCTGCGATTTTAATATCACTTACCAAATGTTCTTTAATCTCCATTTGATTTATAATTCATTTATTTTAGCCTGATCTTTAATCAACTGTTTTAATTCAGCTACAGGAACCTTTTGGTCGAATTTTATTTGAATGGTTTTCTTCCCTGTTTTATAGCCTTTATTTTCGAGTACTTTTCTCACGTCTTCTGTTAATGCGTCTATGCCAAAACTTACGTGCTTTTTAGCCAAGGAAAAACCTGCAAGAATGCCGTTATACTTATAAATAGGCACATTCCAACTTATACCGCCTTCAGCGGTGGGCTCTGTAGTTTCGATTAGGTTTTTAAGCTGTATCATTACCTCTTGCGCTTCTGCCGGTGAAATGTCGATATACTCATCCACTGTCTTTGGTTTTGAATCTTCCATTTTTAATATTTTCGTGTTTTACGATCTGCAGGTCTGAAATACCAGGAGGTAATTGTTAGTGCCAAGAGTAATGCGGGCCCAAAAAGCGTTATCATTTCATCGCCAACTATTATATGTGAAGCCATTGCACCAGTCATAGTGAAGAAAAAGCCAGCATAGGCCCATTCTTTCACTAAAGGGAAGTTGGGAATTAAGATGGCTATAACACCTAGGATTTTCCATACACCAAGTATTGGTAACAAAAAGGTTGGGTAGCCCAAAGCATTTATGCTTTGTACTTCTTCCTCCATTTTTATCAATTGTACAATCCCTGTGGAAAGCATTCCTAATGACAACCAGACTGTGGCTATCCAATAGATTATTTTTTCTCTTTTTTTCATATTGACTTATTGTTGATTTACAAGTATTTCCTCAAGTTTGTTGTGAGCCATATTTAAGCCATATGCAAATGGTAGTTTTAATTGTTCTGCTCTGTGTTTTTCTGATTTATAAATAATATGAATAGTTAACTTACTTTTATCTTCTGTAACTTTTTCAAAATTCAAGAACTCCAATTGTACTCCTATGGGCATATTTTCTATTTCAAAAGTTCTTACTATTTCTTGGTTGGGAATAAGCTTATGTATGGTTCCATTAGCCTTAAACATAATATTCCCATCGTGTGAGGTTTCAAACTCATAACTTCCGTGGTTTCTGTTTTCTAACTTTAGTACGTTAGTACCCATCCATTGTGCTATAAATTCAGCTTCGGTATATGCTTTGTAAACAAGTTCTACTGGAAGGTCAAATTCTCTCGTAATGGTTAGATCTTGCTTGCCTTCTAGGGCATTGATGTTGGTTTTTTGCTCCATAATCTATTTCAATTTTGATTGATGTTTCTTCATTATAGTTTCCAGGTTGTTAAAGCGCTCATCCCACATTTTCCTAAAAGGTTCAATGAAATCTGCTATTTGTTTCATCCCCTTAGGGTTTAGTTGATAATAGATTTCCCTTCCTTTTTGTTCTTGTTCCAATAATTCACATTCAGTCAGAATTTGAATGTGTTTAGAAATGGTTTGTCTAGAATAGTCGAAATTCTCTGCAATAGCACTTGGTGTCATTGCACTTACTGCGACCATTGAGATAATGGTTCTTCTTGTAGGGTCAGCTATGGCTTGAAAAACGTCTCTTCTTAATTTCATAACGCAGTTATTTGACTGCAAATATAAGTGCAGTTATTTGATTGCACAAGTATTAATTAAATATAGTTATTGGAATTGTTATCTTGAATACTTCCGTTGTATCAAACCTGTTTCAAATATTTTGGCACTTACAAATTCCAATAATTGCTCTGGTCTACCTTCCTTACGCAATCTTGTACCATTTCCAACAAGAATAGGCATAACGGTAATAGTAAGTTCATCTATGGGGTCTTTTCCAATTCAATGGACCGTAAGCGCGCTAAAGATCATTCTTTGGTCAAGGGCTATTTTGAAAAACCGTTGGATAACTTTGCCGTAGACCAAATATTTATGTCGCGATAGCATGATCATTGCTTAGGTTATTCATTTGTCAATTGAGACAAAAGTGATACCTAATCTTTCCAATTTTGAAGTCGATCAAGATATAGATAACCTTCAACAAACTTTCTATGCTCTGGACCGGACATTTTCTCCAATAGATTTAGGGCCGAAATGTAGCTTGCCAAATTACCGTTCGAGGAACTGAATTTTCCGTCTTCTACAAAGGTCACCAAACTGTCGTTCTGTACCTTTAGATTTGGGTAATCCTTCTGCAATTGTGTGCCCCCTCCAATCCAAGTAACAATTTTATGTCCATCTGCAATACCCGATTTTCCGATCAATTGTGCTCCAGCACAATTGCTTACGGTATACAGCGTTTCTCTATTCTTTTCCTTTATAAAACTTACAATTTTCTCATTATGAACTTGTGCGTACATGTCATAGGCACTTGGAACAAACAAGGCCGTAAGTTGTGGGCAGTTTTCAAAGGTATAATCAGGTAAGAACCGTATACCTTCCTCTGATGTAATCGGGTCCGCATTTTCAGCAATGGTTATTACATTGAAAAGTTGCTTTCCGTCTAAACTCGGTTTGGCAAAAACATCGGAGGTGGCAATGACTTCACTCTGCAGGACGCCATTGAACATCAGAAGTCCTATCGTTGGCAATTCCTTTTTGAAAGGCTTTAAGTGTTTCGTCAAAGTGTCCGTGGCAATGCTTAGGTCTGGTAAATGTCCGGTATTATCACCATTTTTTGATTGGTCCATTTTGCAGCTTCCGAAAAAAACCAACAATGCAACTAATATTAGATTATACTTTTCCATAAGTCCTTAACGTATTATTTTTTATCATTTGGTTTTATGATCATTCTAAAATATTGATCCTTATACAGGTAGTACCCGATTCAGTTGATCAATGTGCGAAACCTATTTTTAAAATTAACCAACCCTATAATATGCACGAAAATCCAAATTAACTAGGCTATAAATCCTTTTATAAAAAACTTTTCCTTTGGCAAATCAAAAACTGCCTTATTTCTTCCAATAATTGCCAATGACCCTTTGTCCTTGTAATTGAAAGGAGTCCATGGGCTTTTGTCCCTCTCTAAATTAAAGGCCAAATTCTTGGCCTGTTGAATTGCGGGTTGGGCCAATTGGGGATGGCCTTCAGGATAGGCAATATCTCCTTGGACCAACGCACAATCGCCCAATGCATAAATATTATCGTACCCGTTTACCAAATTAAAAGAGTTGGTTTTTAACCTTTTTCCTGTTCCAAAAATGTCCATGGAAAAACCATTGAAAGCCTTGGCAGTTACCCCGGCCGCCCAGATTAAATTTTTGGATTCTATTTTAGTTCCATCGGACAGTAAAACAATGTCTTCCTTAAAGTCTTTTACCAAACAGTTCAACTTTATTTCTACACCCAATTCATTTAGCTTGGAGTAGGTATAGCTTTGGGAGTTTTTTGACATGGTATTCAAAACTGCACTTTGACCATCTATTAAATATATTTTTCCTAAATCACTTTCACTCAATTCAGGATAATCTTTCTTCAAAATGGAATTTTTCATTTCCGAAAGAATACCTGAAAGTTCTACTCCTGTTGGTCCTGCGCCAGCGATTACAAAGGTCAGTAACCGTTTTCGCTGTTCTTGGTCATGGTACCTCGTAGCTCTGTCCAGCCGTGTAAGAATTGTGTTTCGCGGGGTTAGGGCATCACTAATGGTTTTCATTGGTAAACTATTCTTTTCAATATTTTCGTTGCCGAATAAACTGCTTTCAGTACCTGTGGCCATCACCAATATATCGTAGGACAATTCACCATTGCTCAGTATAATTTTGTTTTCACAGGGAACAACTTTGATTAAACTTCCTAGCCGAAACCGCGTGTTTTTTAAGTTTCTCAGTATTTTTCTAAATGGGTAACTAATGGCAGAAGGTTCCATAAACCCCGTTGAGACCTGATATATTAAAGGAGGAAAGAAATTATAATTGTTTGCATCCACTAGTATGACATCGTACTTTGAGGAATTACCAATTCTTTTAATCAACTCTAGACCTGCAAAGCCTCCACCCACAATTACAACTGTCTTTCTCATTGTTCTCAATTAATAAGGCAAAGATCCCGCTTTTCCCTTAGATTAATCTTGAACTGGTTCAAGAATTATTTTTTCTTTTCAATTTACTTATATATTCTGCCGAAAGCCCCAAAAAGCTGGCCACCAAATATTGGGGAACACTATTGACAAAACCGGGAAAGGCTTCTTTAAATCTAAAATACATTTCCTCTTTTGAATAGCTAAACATGTAATTTATGCGGTTCAAGGAGGCACCGTAAGCTGTTTGATAAATATTTCTGAAATAAGTTTCCATTTTAGGGAATCGCTGCAATAGTTCTTCTTCCCTTGTATGACTTATGTGAAGTAAGGTTGAGGCCCTAACTGCTTGAATATAACACTCAGAGGTACCGTTGTTGTGATATGCCAAATAATCGGTAATCCACCAATTTTCTATAGCAAATTGTAAAGTTTGTTCCGTACCATCTTCATATATAACGTACAATTGAACACAACCATTTAAAACAAAATAGTGATCAAGTTGGTTGTTTCCCGCTTTGTAAAGATGTTCTTTTTTTTTGACTGTTTTCGTTTCAAAATACTTGGCAATTTCTTGAAACTCATTTTTGTCAATTGCAGTGTATTTGTTTATGTGCTCGAAAAGTTTTTGCATTTTATTTGGCACAGCTATTGTCAAAGTTAGCATAATTAAAACTCTAAGTAGGACCACTTCAATTTTTAGGTTTTCATTTTTCATGGATTGAATTACCTTAAAGAATAAATGAACATATACTACTTCACCAAATTCTTAAACCACGAATATTTTATTTTACACAACATTTAATGCACCGTTTACATCATTTATTGTGGCTGGGAATGCCCATTAATTACCTTGAACCTTAATTAAATCAATGTATCCCCCATGATGAAATTGAGATGTATAATAGTGGACGATTCGTTCTTGCAGCGAACTGCCGTATCCCGATTAGTGAACAATCATCCGAACTTGGCAATGGTAGCCGAATACGGTAATGCCATTGAAGCAAAAAATGGTCTAAAAAATAATGAGATCGACCTTATTTTCCTCGATGTGGAAATGCCCATCATCAGTGGTTTTGATCTTTTGGAATCTTTGGACAACCCACCACAGGTAATTTTGATTACCGGTAATCCGGATTATGCACTCAAGGCTTTCGATTACAACGTAACCGATTATCTTTATAAGCCCATTTCCCTAGCTCGATTTAATGCCTCCGTAAAAAGGGCCGTGGCCGAATATGAGCAGATTAATAAATTGGATGAAGATGAGGAGTATATCTTCGTTAAAAGTAACCTTAGACAGCGAAAAGTTGTTCTGAACGACATTAACTGGGTCGAAGCTCTCGGCGATTACATTAAATTGGTAACGACTGAAGGCAATGTCGTTATCCTTTCCACCATGAAATCTTTTGAACAAAAGTTACCGAAGGAGAAATTTCTAAGGATTCATAAATCCTATATAGTTAATTTGGAAAAAGTTGAAAAGTTCAACAGTAAAAAAGTTGAAGTAGCTGGCACAATGGTGCCACTGAGCAGACACAAAAAAACGGAATTGGCCGAGGCGCTTTATAACGTTTAAATTGTAGGGCCTAATGTGTAGTATAAAATATCGGGGGGCATACCCCCGATATTTTTTTATGTCATTTTAATTATTTGTTCATTTTGTAGAAGGAAAACCTTTACATCATTGTTTGATCAGGGATAATTCTAATCTAGTTTTCTATTGGTAGAGGCTCGGTAAGGCGAAAATTTTCAAATGTCTTACCTTTCAAATGTTTTTGCCATTTTTCGACCAATGGTCGTTCTAGTTTAAACTCACGAAATTCGTCCGGGCTCATAATCGGTATTCCTTTTACTATTGGGTATAATCGATTGCAGGATGAGCAGACAAAAAAGCCTTCCAATATATTATCATTTACATCTTTTGTGATTTCTGTTAGACTAAGGTCCGCTTTGTCAAATGGACAGCAAAGTTTATGGATAGTTTCTATTTTCATTTTTTATTTAATTTTTCTAAATATTTTCTAATGGATTCATTGGGTTTGTTTGTGCTCATAATACCTGATACCACGGCAATTCCTGTATATTTAAGTTCATCTAGTTGATGTACGTTTTCCGGTTTTATTCCACCAGCTAAATAGATGGGCAATCCATAGTTTCTTGCGGTATCATGGATGGTACTAAAATTTACAATTTCACAACTGTTGGCCGTTTGTGAAGGAAATATGGAACAGAATGAGATATAGTCGAGCTTGTTCCTACTTGCCCATTCCACGTGGGTTAGATCATTGTTGCACGTAAGTCCGCTTATAAAAGGTTGGATAACGCTTCCTTTTATTTGTGTATAATTCTCTGGGATTACGTCAAAATGGACTCCATCCAATAAGGAACTATTGAGCAGTTCCCATCTATTGTTTACCAATACTGGAACATTTTTAGCATGGCATTGTTCGCAAATCTTATTGATCAGTTCAATTATGTTTTGGTTATCTTTAAAATTATCCCAAATCTGAACAGCAGCTAGTTTTTCTCTTAGACATAAGTTTAATTTATTCAATAGAATTGATTTGTCCATCGAAGGGTCGATAATCAAATAGATTCCGGAACCCATGGTTCTTTTTTCACTCCCAATTATTTCCATCCCGAATTGAATGCTTTAAAAAATGCCGCCCAGTATGGGTCGTTCTCATTGTACAATAAGTCATTTGCTATATCATTTGTAATGAGTTTTACACCTTCGTGCTTATGGACTATTTCACCCACTTTTGAGCAGAAGATATTTTCCTTGGCCAGGCGATTGATAACTTTTTTTGGACTTCCTTTTTTACAGGTAATGATCATGGAACCAGCACCAATACAGTAACGGGGATCTAACGAAAACAAGTTACAAACTTCATTTTGTAGATTGCCAATGGGTAGTTTGTCATTATATATAAAAGCTCCGTTGTCGGAGGCAATTGCCAATTCATATATTGCCCCCAAAACTCCTCCCTCCGTAACATCGTGCATGGCGGTTACATCGTTATGTTCGCGGTTTTGTCCTACTGCGGCCAGAGCGTCTTCAAGGGAAGATGTTTGATAAAAAGTGGCGCATGCCTGTTGTTGCATTTCAGAACCCAGTTTGTTCTTGACCGTTTCAGGAAAGCACATGGCAAGTATTGCCGTCGAAGAAATAGCACATGGTTTGGTCACAAGGACCACATCGCCCGGCTTAGCATATTTAGAAACCAACATGTTATTTTTAGGAGCAATACTAATAAATGTACCACCGCCTGCTATGGTCGAATTTTGTCCTTCGATAAAACCAGTATGCCCACCCGTAATGGCAATTCCGATTTTGGAACAAAAGCGGTGGATGTAGTCCCAATAGGTCTGAAAATCCGATTTTGAAAAATTACTTGGTAGATTTAGAACAAACTGCCCATACATGGGGGCATATCCCGTTGTTGCCATGTCATTTGCCATCAATTGAACAGATAGCCAAGCGGATTCTTCCAAACCCAGGCTTGGAAGTAAGGTCAGCGGGTCACTGGTCATGGCCATGGCCATTGTTCCGGGCAAATCTACAATGGAAACATCAACACCAAATTCAGGACCAATGCTTACTTCCTCCCTATTAAGACCACATTTATTACTGATAAACTGCTCAAATACATGTGGGTCTATTTTCCCAAGTTTGTCGCTCATTTATTTTACGTCGTTTAGTTTGATGTACAATCCGAAAAAATCCCCGAAAGGGAGACTCCATTGTTGAAACGGAAACCATTTAGGTAGGCCCGTACATGTCCATTCAATGGAGTAATCGCGTCCTTGAAGAGCCTCTTCTATAATTTTGGCAAGTTTTTCCGGCGTATAGAAGGTAGCGGTCAAATAGAAAGGATTCATGCCAAATACTTCTTGTATCCTTCTTCTCACCACCTTGGTCGAATTTCTGTTCATCATTCCCATTGCAATTCCATATTTCCCAACACGTGCAGCCTCACGAATTACTTGCACAGGGTCCTTGTAATATTCAAATGTGGTAATAAATGCAAGGGAATCAAAGGTGTGGTCTTTAAAAGGCATATGATGAGAGTCGGCCATAACAAGGTCGCCGTCAAATAAGTGTACCGCCTGGGAAAGCATAAGTGGTGATATATCACCACCAGTTGCCTCTATGCCTATCTCTTTCCACCAGCGGGTAAAACGCGTTGTGCCACAGCCAAACTCCAATAATGTTTTAACACGTTTGTCTTTTGACACTAATTGTTCCATCACTTTTTTCTGCCATATTTCGGCTCGCTTGTATCTGCCTTCATACCATTGTTCGTAGGTATCGGTATGTTCTCTGTTAAAAAACCATTCTGGTCTGTTTTGCCAATTTTGGTCTTCCTGAGGAATAAGTTCTGCAGTTGTTTTTTGTATTTCCATTTTATATGTTTTAAAACAAAAACTCCATTCTCTGGAGTACCAAGGAATGGAGCCTAAAATGGAATATTTTAGTTTGCATCCCTACGTTGGCATTATCCAAATCAGGTTTCGGGTGTTATCTCAGCTTGGCTTTAACCAGGCACCCCGTGCTTTTGTGTTGATAAATGTACGATAAAAATTTAAAATTCTTAGCTATACTAAATGTTTCAAGAAGGTAAGTTTAGGTACTTAAGTTTCTATTGAGAGTACCTATAATAATTGTACTTGGAAGGCGCAGCCTTTAGGAAACGGCACTGAACATGATTCCTGGATGCAAGGGAAAAGGGTTTAGTACAAGTTGTGCTGGCTGGAAGACTCGAGTGTCAGATGTTTCAAATGTATCGGGATTTATTTCCGTTACATTGCCATTTAGTATAAAAAGGGTCATTGCAGATGCAATAACCCTTTTTATACTAATATGTTAACGGCTAGAATTAGAGCCGCAATAAGAACTCAATACTGGCCAGTTGTCCGAATAATGTATGGTCCATCGACAATAAAGAAATTATTATGGCAGAAGATAATAGGAACTATGAAATTCACCCCTGGTGCTTTTTGAGTTGGTTTCATACAAACAATGCTCTTAGTTCATAACCCGTATTGGCCGATCTGTTTGTTCAACAATTTTCTTTCTGATTACGAAATCTCCAAAATGTTCCTCCTCTAATCTATCCTGGGCATAGGCTTCTATAATCGGCTCTAATTCCTCTAGAATATTTTCCTCGGATAACATTTCCTTGTATAGGGTATTTAATCGGTCACCGTTGTGGCTTGCACCCAAGTACATGTTATATCTACCAATGGCCCTACCCACAAAACCTATTTCCCCTAGTGATGATCGCGCACAGTTATTTGGACAACCGGTCATCCGAATATTAATTTCAGCGTTCTCCAGGCCATTATTTCTCATAATTACCTCCAGTTTACTTATTAAAGAAGGAAGGTAACGCTCAGCTTCGGCAAAAGCCAATCCGCATGTGTTCAATGCTACACAGGCCATGGAACTCTTGCGAAGACCCGTTAGTTTAGGATGGTTACCAACGCCATACAATTCCAAAATGGCTTCAACGCCCTGCTTTTTACCTTCCTCTATATTTCCAATAATGAGATTTTGGTTTCCAGTTAAACGAAAATCTCCTGTGTGAATTTTGGCAATTTCCCTTAAGGCATTTTTCAGTTGATAATCATTTTCATCCCTTACTCTGCCATGTTCCACAAACAAGGTATAAAACCATTTATTGTTGATGCCTTTTAGCCATCCGTATTCATCTCCGTTTGATTTGAATTGATAATTTTTTGGCTTTGTAAGGTTCCAACCCAGGCGGTTTTGAAGTTCCGCTACAAACCATTCCAGTCCCCTATCGTCTATGGTATGTTTTAATCTCGATAATTTACGGTCAGATCGGTTACCGTAATCCCTTTGGATGGCTATAACGGTTTCAGCTACTTCAAACACTTTTTCTTTTGGAGAGAAACCAATAACATCGGCCAGGCGAGGATAAGTTTCCTGAACTCCGAACGTACTGCCTAATCCACCTCCTACACAAATATTAAATCCCAATACTTTGTTGTTTTGCTCAATGGCAATAAGTCCGAGGTCATTCGCAAAAACATCAATATCATTATTGGGTGGAACGGCTATGGCTATTTTGAACTTTCTTGGAAGGTAGTTGTGCTGGTACAAAGGTTCAAAATCTGGAGTTCCCGCCACTTTTTCCTTGTCCAACCATATTTCATGATAAGCCGTAGTCTTTGGGAGAAAATAATCGCTTATTTCTCCTGCAAGTCCGTACACTTCTTCATGAATATGGGACTGGTAAGGGTTAGGATTGCACATAACGTTCCTATTAACATCGCCACAGGTAGCTAGGGTACTCAACAACGTTTCATTGATTGCTTGAATAGTGGGTTTCAAATTACGTTTTAATATCCCATGAAATTGAAATGATTGCCGGGTAGTTAATTTAATGGTGCCATTTCCGTGTAAGTCCGACAGTTCATCGAGGGACAACCATTGTTGAGGGGTAGTTACCCCTCCAGCAGCTCTTACCCGAACCATAAACTGGTATAAAGGTTCCAATTTCTTCTGCTTTCGTTCGCTCTCCAGATCTCTGTTGTATTGCTGATATGAACCGTGGTATTTTATAAGTTTGACATCGTCTGGAAATAAAGCTCCTGTCAAAGGATCTTTTAGACTGTCCTCTATGCTTCCCCTTAGAAAATCACTCTTGTCCTTGATATGTTCATCTTCTGATAATTCCTTGTAATTCGATTGTTTTTCCATAAATACATTTTCCTTCGCATTATAGCTCACTTGAAGCTATCTTAATAGATATCTGCTTGATAACGATTGGCAATTTGAAGATTTTTAACATACTCCTCTGCCTTTTCAATAGTTATTCCTCCCTGTTGGTGTATAATTTGTTTTAAGGCAATATCCACGTCCTTGGCCATTTTTTGTGCGTCACCGCAAACGTAAAAATGCGCTCCTTTTTCCAACCACTCAAAAAGCTCCTTGCCGTTCTCCAACATTCTGTGCTGTACATAGTGTTTTTCTTCCTGGTCCCTCGAAAAGGCAACATCTGCCTTGGTCAATACTCCCTCCTTCATATATTGTTGCCATTCTGTTTGATATAGGAAATCTGTCGTGAAATTCCGGTCACCAAAGAAAAGCCAGGAAGGTCCCTTTCTTTCCAATACTTCCCGCTGTTGCATAAACGCTCTGAATGGTGCTACTCCAGTTCCCGGACCAACCATTATAATTGGTGCCTCCGGATTTTTTGGAAGTTTGAAACGTGTATTTTTATCCACAAAGATCTTTACCTTATCTCCAATCTCAAGCCTATCTGCCAAGGTGGACGAACAATGGCCATCTTTATTTCTGCCAAATGCGTTATAACGGACAACGGATACCAATAGATGCACCTCATCCTCCACCACTTCTTGTGCCGAAGCAATGGAATACATTCGCGCGGTATTTTTTCGCAAAACAGAAATCAGTTCTTTAGAAGATAATTCATAAGGTACCTCGTTTATTAAATCCAAGAAGTCACGTCCAGAAAGGTATTCTTGAAGTGCTATTTTGTCCCCAAGGATTTTCTTTAGCCCGTCATGGCCAGTTAATTCTGCATATCCGGATAGCGTGGCTTTTGATAGTGGGGTAAGTTCATAGTTATACGTTAGTGCATCATATAGAGTTTTGTTACCTTCATGGGTTTCCACTTCCTCCTTACCCGATAAATTTGTGGATTCCAAAACCGACTGAACTAGTTTAGGGGAATTGGCACCATAAACCCCCAATGCATCGCCTGGTTCATATTTTATTCCAGACCCTTCCAGATCTAATTCCAAGTGAATGGTTTCCTTTGAAGAACCTTTTCCATTTAGGTTGATTTTTTCAAGAATGGTGGCTTCAAAAAGATTTTTTCTGGAATATTGGGATCCATTGACCTGGTTATTGGGAAGATCCTGCACTTGGACCGCGGTATTTTGGCCATTGGTCTGAATTATAGCAGTTAGAAACTGCTTTTGCCAGGTCTCCGCTTCATCTGCATAATCTACATCGCAATCTTGGCGAGGAACAATTTTCTGAGCGCCCAATTTCTCGAGTACGGCCTCAAAATCCTTACCTGTCCGGCAAAAGTCTAGATAACTACTGTCGCCTAAGGCCAAAACCGAAAATTGTAAATGGGCCAGGTTTGGTGCCTTTTTGCTGTGAAGGTAATTGTAGAAGTCCTCCGCCTGTACCGGGGGTTCGCCCAAACCATGGGTGCTCACGATTACTGCCAATTTTTTGATGCCCTTAAGTTCCCTTGTTTTGAAGGAAGCCATATCGGAAATCACTGCATCAATTCCCATATCCTTTGCACGTGTATGGAGATCCTTGGCCAAACCTTCACTGTTGCCGGTATGGCTCCCGAAAAGGATATGTACTTTTTCGGTTTTAGGCTCGACATCAACATTTGAATCCGAACCTAATGGTAGACTTCCCACATCGGTTTTATCCAAAGATGTTTGGATAAGTCCTTCAAAATACCCGCTGAGCCATTGAAGCTGTCCAGAATCAAGTCCGGACAAAGCTATCTTTAATTTGTCTGCTTGCCCATCGTTAAACGGTCCCCTGTCCAATCCCTTTTTTAGTTCCATGCTATTCGATAATTTATAATTATTTGTTGGGCTGGGGAGTATATCGCAAATAAGGTTTAACAACGCGATGACCTTTAGGATATTTGGTTTCGACATCCTCTTGCTTCACTCCTGGTGGAATAATTACATCCTGTCCAACTTCCCAATCCACCGGGGTTGCGACATTGTGTTCTGCTGTAAGTTTTAGAGAGTCTACTACTCGAAGAATTTCGGTAAAGTTTCTCCCCGTCGAGGCTGGATAGGTTATTATTGCCTGTACCTTCTTGTCTGGACTAATAAAATAAACAGATCTTACCGTGGCAGAGGTAGATGCATTTGGGTGGATCATATTATATAGGGTAGCTACATTTTTGTCGGTATCTGCTATAATAGGGAAATCAACGTTGCAGTGTTGGGTTTCGTTGATGTCCTTTACCCACCCATAATGCGAGTCCAGGTCATCAACACTCACTGCCAGCACCTTGGTTTTTCTTTTTGCAAAATCTTCTTTCAGCTGTGCGGTCCTACCAAGTTCTGTGGTGCAAACAGGCGTGTAGTCTGCCGGGTGTGAATATAGTATCCCCCAACTGTTGCCGAGCCATTGGTGAAAATCTATATCACCCTCTGTGGTCTGCGCCTTAAAATTCGGTGCATCGTCGCCAATTCTCAAACTCATATTATATATTTTTAAATTATACATCAAAACAGCTTGCCAAAATTATTGCTGCCTTTCTGATACAAATCTACAAGGGTTTATGTTGAATCACCAATTGCAAATATTAATTTACGATAACCTAAGGTTATGAAGATTGTGGAGGATAAATCGAGAAGTTAGTGTAAATAAAGAATACTGTGTTGGAAAATAGTGGGGTTTATTAATAGCCAATTCAATAAAACAAATAATTAAAAATTATGGTTGCGAATTAAAAATTGCATCAACAATGAGGATAATCCTCCTTCGGGACCTTGCGGAGTTATAAAGTAGAATTGCCTATGGATAGGTAGCTTTTTAATCTCTATGATCTTTAGAACTCCACTTTTAAGCTCTTTAAGGATGGCGTGTAATGAAACGAATGCCATGCAATCCGAGTGTTGTAGGTAGGATTTAATTGCTTCAGTACTGCCCAATTGCATTTCCACTTTAAGGTCGGCAAGTCGGATTCCTTTTTGCTTTAGGGCATCTGTAATGACTTCCAAGGTCCCTGATCCCGGTTCTCTTAAAAGTAGAGGGATGTTTTTCAGGTTTTCCGGTCTTATTTCATCTTTCGTAGACAATGGATTTTTACTGCCGCATACCAGGACGATCTCATCCTTTAAAAATGGGGTATAGTGGATTTCACGTCTTTTGGATTTGCCCTCAACAACGCCAAGTTCTATGCTCTTGTTGAGAAGTGCTTGCTCTATCTGTTCCGAATTACCACTGAGCAGCTCTACTTTCACATCTTGATGAATACTGTGGAACCGTGCCAGTAGTGGCGGTAATATGTACTGCGTAATCGAAGTGCTGGAACCCACATGTAAAACACCTTTAAATGCCTCATTGAACTGGTTTAGGTCAAATTCTATTTGCCGGTATATCTCTTGAATGTTTTCGGTATGTTTTAGAAGCACTTCTCCAGCAGGAGAAAGAGCAACCTTGTTACCCCTTCGATCGAAAAGTGCAAGGTTAAATTGGCTTTCCAGCTCCTTTATATGCTTTGTGACTGCAGGCTGGGATATCAATAATTCTTCTGCGGCCTTAGTGAAATTAAGCCTTCTAGCAACCGTATAAAATACTTTTAGACGAAAATCGAACATATACAATATTACTCATATTTTTAGTACGGAAAACTGATGCATTAAAAAATTGGATAGAACCATTAAAATATTGACAGGAAGATGTGATTGGCTGGGCTTAAAAAAATCATTGTAAAGCTCGAAAGATTAGGGAAGTTCTGTTCCTGTTCAATCTCTTTAATTTTTGCAATCCATTTTCAATAAAGGCATTTTGGAGGTGTATTGGATATTATCGATATTTTTATAATCAGTGCCTGTTTCGTTAAGTTCTCCAAACCCCTCTATCAGCTGCCCATCCTTAAGTAGGAATGCCATTTTTCTCTTGCTTACCATCCCTTCGGAACTAAAGGTGTGGGTCCCTATGAGTTTATTACCTTTTAATTTACCTGAAAATGTGCCATGATTGGCATCTTTTTCATTGTAGGAAATATCCAGACTCGCCTTTATACTATCTTTAATTTCTGTAATATCCATTACTATTAGATTACCATTGTCGTTATACCCATAGCATCCAACACTTAATTCTGTCGAAGGGGCCTTCTCCAATATAGTAGAATTTACATCTTCCCTAGATCGATTGATCTCTGATTTGGATTCCATCTTATATGAAACTGTGATCATAAATATTAAATATATAAAAGCTGTCTTTATCATATTCGAATTGGTACACATTTCAGAAAATATTTTTAGCTCTCAAATGCTGGAATATATAATATCATAATTAATGGTCTATTGTGTTATTTTTCTATATCTCATCATTGGTATTTCCCCAATCATTAAATTAAGCTTGCCCTCCTTATCTATACCAATGGTATTTATCTTTTTCATCATTATCAAAAATTGTTGCTCACCATCACCACAGAACATCATGGTGGTAGGCCCTGGTTCACCTATGTCAATGCTATCTCCTTTTATTGTAAAATCAGCAGTATAACCGTTACAGCTGTTATTGCCAGTAATTTTTCCTGTGGTCTTGTTAAATGAGATTACTGGTTTCCTGTTAGGATACAGACCATTAAAGGCAATCCGTGTTCCGGAAATATACTCCAATTCCCATAATGAATTGTAAAAGTCATTCTTACTGGCGTTTTTGGTACTCGTACATGAACCAATAACCATAACTAAAATGGTTGAAATTAAAATGTAATTCTTTTTCATCTATTTATTTTTTGATCAAATTTTTTCGAAAATTACCGGTGACAATGAGTAATATCATTATCAATATGGATACTCCCAAAATTATGCCAATATTAAATAAAGCACTTTGAATACCTATTTCAGGGATATTAAGAAAAGGATAAGGATAATATCCAGAAATATATCCCCTTGAAAAAATAAACGTAACATAAATCATTGGATAGAGTAACCAGTACAGGACTGATTTTGTTTCTAGGTCATCTTTATTGGAATAACGGAACCAATAGATTAAAAGATATATTGGGATAACCGTATGCAGTAATTCATCGACCACAAATTGTAAGCCGGTAGGATTCCATATATGTCTCAAACTAACCTGATAAACCAAACCCACAATTAATATAAACGTGGTTAAAGCCGTTAAGGCTCCATTGGATATGAAAAGGTGAAAGGGATTTTTTTTGGAATTGCGATAGGACATTGTAAAATATAGTGCTGCCAGTATATTGGTCAAAATAGTAAAAAAACTAAAAAAACGGATAATTGTTTCTGAAATCCCCGCTTGTCTATTTATTATCAATAAAACAAATTGACCAATGATTGCGAACCAACCTAAAATTAGTCCTATAGCTTCAAATTTTCTTTTCATATATCTTGAGTTACTGAAAACCAGAAATGATAAAATGTTGGTTATAAACCAACATTTTATCATATAAACATATAAAATCTGGAAATTTAGACATTATGGAAAATGAAGTAATGATATTTATAGCAATTGGATTTGTAACCTTAGTAATTCCTTCCAACCCATGATTGCGGAATAACCCTGTAAATGGGCATCGTAGGAATGATAATATATTTCTCTATTTAAATCAAGGATTACGGGCCATTGGATATCATCAACACCTTGACCCAATACGTTTACAATGGCTGTTTCTACAAACTCTCTACAAATGGCTCCAATAATCCTTATCTCCTCATTATTACCTGACCCAGCTAGGCCAATATAAAAATCCGCTGGTTTTCCGCTAAAGGAACATGGTGGGATCTCTTCTGCAACAAGTAAGGAATTTTCCACTGGCCCATCAAAGGATTCGCAAATGGCATTAAATGAATTTCTGACACCTTTCATAAGTCCAAAGTTACTTTTTTTATTGCCGAATGGTTAAACTGACCTAATACTTATCACCTGAATTATTAACGATTGAATCATCTTAAATTCAGAATCTTATAGAAATAATCAACAAAAGTTGCATTTAATGAAATTTGGAGCAATAGGTTGAACGGATGATAATATTTTCAAACCTGAGTATTTTAATATACGTATAGGGAATTACACAAGTAATAATAGGAATGGATTAATCCCATATGAATCCATTCATCAATCTATCTGTAAATGCATAAAGTACCATTACGAACAATAGTGTGCACACCCAAAAATATATCTTAAATCCATTCTTTATAATATGGTTCCCCAGGTTCTTAAAGGCTTCTGAATAGACCCTTTTAATAAGTAGTGTTTTAGCCATTTTTCTGTCTTGATTAAATCTTGGCCAAAAATAGACCTCAGTAAACAGCCCGCCCGATGTAATGGATAAAATGACAATAATATGGTTTAGTTGTCAACGAAATTCAATAAGCCCAATATTTAAGGCCGTTTGTCGATATTGTTGATAATTCGCCACTATTTTAAGTATGGATACAAAGTTGTTATTTGGATGTTTATCCAACTCTAACAAAAGATTACCTCTGTATTGCAATTGGTCTTTTTAAAATGAAACATATCGAAAAAGTATTGATATCTACGGAATTAAGGCATTATTTGGATGGTGGTTATTCAATGCATCAATTGTAAATCTATTAATTGTGGAAAAAGAGAATTCTAAATTTTGTGAATATACCAAACACTACAAGGCAATATCATTTAATGTAAGGTATTCCTATGCGACCAATGACCTTCGGGAATTGTTTTTTGCCGCCCAACCTTTGGAAACTTTGAACAACAAGGAATCAACCGGAGATTTCATGTATGGGAAGATCGATAGGGATTTTAAGTTAAAGATAGGTATAAAGGAATTTCAAATAATAATGTCCCAGGAATTGCATGAAAGGATGGGTGTGCTATACGACGAAATTAGAAATGAATATGTCCAGTTCATCAATACAAACCTATAAGTTGGAGGATGTAAATATAGAAGATGTATAACTAGTGGTATAAAATTTTTCATACATAAGATAACTGTCGTAACTACGAAATATATACCGTTTCCCCTTAAACTTTTGATCTATACGTATCAGTAAGGGTAATAACCTTAATTTTGATACACGGATTACCACAGGGGAAAAAGAGGTGTCCAAACGTAGGGCCGATGTTTTTTTTCGTTTACAACAAGGAGAATTTATTGCTTTTGTAGATGGAAAGGTCAAAAAGGTGAAATTCAATTTACAATCTATTATAAAGGAATTGCCACCCAGAAGGAATTATTATTCCCAAGAAGATTTGAGAATGAATTTTGAAAGGATCTACCGGGAGATTCGGTCGATTACAAAGGTAGATACTTAACTCCCCATAATTTTCAACAATAAAGTAGTGCTAATTCAAATGCTAATTTTAACGAAACGGAGCCTTATTACAATGAGGTTTTTTTATAACTAAATGATTATGTTATTTAATTATCTTCGGAAATGTTATAAAAGTCTTCTTTGACTTTTTTTGATAACCCCTGGGTTTTGCCCGTTAAATTGTGGTCAGCAATGTCGTTGAATTCGACAATGGTGTCCATTTTAAAAACCTGTTTGTCAAAAGGAGGTACATCCCGATCGATTACATACCCAGATAAAGCCAATAAGTAAGTACCAAATAATAGAATAGACCTTTTCATCACATATTATTTTTGTTCGTGCGATTTAATATTGATGAATTAAAGTTAGCATAGGTATAATTTTCTCATTAGCTCAAATGCAAAATTTTTTATCCTCTTCAACATTTTCATTTTACTACCTTTCCAATTATTATCGTTGCTATTCGTAATATTTTCCTTTTGAAAAGGAACGCTTCGAGGAAAAATTGAGGTGAAATCTTGAATGCCTTCGTTGTCCTTCATTATCATATAATCGTTTCAACTAATGGTTGATTCATTTGAATTAATATTTAGGAAACCGCATTATTATTTTCACCTAGTGAACTTTACTTTTTAGCTATGATTTTTTCACTCGAAATTATTATTCCGTTCTTTTGTGGTTTCGCCACGGCATTTGCACTATTCTACATATTCGGATTAGTTAACGAACCAAAAAATCAATTATCCAAGGACATTCAAGAATTTCAATTTAACCGAAATATAGACCGGGCTGCAAGTCTGAACAAAGGAGGTATTGACCAAAATTTTGTTATAAGTTTAAAAGACGACCAAACTTCCAAAACCAAGAGAAGGTTTAACAAGAGCCTAAAAATGCTCAAGATCAAAATTGAAGAGTTTAAAGCTCGAAACAATGTTTCTCAATTGCAGTAAGATATTTTAGGATTAGTGAATAAGGTTATAATATTGAGCGTGTCTTTTCCCAAATAATTGGATGAAAGCTAAAGTCTTGATACATAAACTGGAGTTCAGGGTAAGCTGTAGTTGGAAAGTCCACCATTTCAACGAAAAAACACGGATTTATAGTCGATTAAACAGAATAAATAACAATATTTGGAGTTAAAGTATCATACCTAAATCTAGTGATAATTTAACTATTTCCCCGAAATGTATCCAAAGAATGTATTATTAATCGAAAACAGTATGCTAGATGCCATACTGATCAAGGATTGCCTCCAGCAAAATGGGAGTCATTGCAATATAAATTTGTTCGAAGATGGATTTGAAGCCATCGTGCATATTGAAAGCATGCTTCAGAATAAAAAAAATGGAATTCCGGATTTAATTATTGCAAATGAGGATTTGATAATAGTTAACGGAGTTAACCTCTTATCCAAAATTAGCGATTTAACTAATTTTTATATCCCCGTGATAATATTAACTTCTTCGGGGCCCGAAGTACAACCGCAATTTAATAGACATAGCTGTTGCTATATTTCCAAACCCCTTGAGATCAAAAAGTTTTTAAGGGTAATTCGGGAAATCAATTATTATTGGTTAAGTCTGGTAAATTAATCGTAGTTCTTAAATTCCGATTTACAATTATTTAAAGTTGGTTATATAGTTCAACTTATCGATCGGATCGGCGAAATAAGTAAAGGTATATTCCAGTATTATAATGTAATGGTCTTTACGAAATTATTATACACGCTTGTCAATGACATGTATCAAAATGGTTTCTTTAAATTAAACAACAGTTTATAGTGTTTAGAAAAAGAATTGAATTGTTCCCCACGTTTCCAAAAATGGAGGTTCCACTATGGAACTATAATGATATATGTCAATTGGCCTCTTTTGTCATCGATTCCCCTTCGATCAAGATTGAAATTTTAAAGTTGCCTATCGGATTGGAAAATGAATTTAATGGTGAACATTTCCTATCCCAAATAGAAAAACAAGTTTTGGACCATCTGGACATGTCACCTAACGAATTACTTAACTTAAAGGGAATCGAATTTGATGAATTAATTGATAGCTCCGCAAACCTGGACAAAGCTCCTCCCCTGAATTTGATCATAGCCCCTTTAGTTGATTCTGATAAAACTACCTTGGGCATTGTTTGTTTCCATACTCAGGAAACCTTAACCCTCAGCAAACAACAAACAGAACTGATCAAGGCATTGGCCAATCAAGCGGTTCCCTTTATTCCACTTCAGAAGGAAAAGATAAAAACCCTTTCTCCCAATGCTTTCTTTGACAACATTAACATTAACCTAAGTAATTACTCCGAAGTTAATGGGACGGCTAGTTGGGAGTTCGATATTGCAACCAATAACCTGTGGTTAAGTCCCTTGTTCTTTGATATGCTTGGCTATAAACCTGATGAGCTCAAGCTGGAGTCGATTGCTAATTGGGTCGATCTGGTCTTCTTTTTAGATCAAGATAAATTGAGAAATATTTGGCAAAAGTGGAGTAATAATGATTTTACACAAAATGAATTTGAATGCCGGGTCGTTCACGAATCCGGTGACCTTGTTTTTATTAATATTGAGGTCAATAATTCTAAGATCAATGATGATAACGAACTTATTTTCTTTGAAGGTGACATACAAGATATAACTACCCAAAAGAAGGTTTGGCAACAAATTGAACTTATAAATCCAAAGTTTACCTCCGTAATCCAGGCCGGATATAATTGGATGGCAGTAGTTGACTTAAATGGAAATTATTCATACGCCAATTCAACCTTAAAATCGGCCGTGGGCTATACGACCGAGGAATTAATGGACAAAAACTTTTTTAGTTTTGTCCATGATGGGGAAAGGGATAAAGTAGCCAATTATTTTTCAAAATTTTTGATAAATGAACCTTTTGTTTCCAAACCTTTTAGATATCGACACAAAAGTGGTACGTGGAAATGGATAGAAATTTTACTTATCAATTTAAAGGATGACCCCATGATTCAGGGTGTGGTAGTCAATGCCAGGGACATTACCGAAAGGGTACTGACAAATAAGAAAATAAAAGCTTCCGAGGAAAAGCACCGTTTGCTTTTTAATTCCAGTCCATACCCTAAATATATTTTGGAGACAGAGAGTTTACGAATCTTGGATGTGAATGAGGCCATGTTGAAATTTTATGGTTACTCTCGGGAGGAGTATACTACTATGACCGCCCTGGACCTAAGGCCACAGGAGGAAGTGAATAAATTATTGGAAGGTATAAGGGAGTTCCAATTGCAGGATAAAACCCTTAACTCTGGAATATATGTACACAAAAAGAAGAATGGTGAATTGGTGAAAATGGAGATTGTTGGGCAACATGTAACCATTAACGGAGTAAAATGCATCCTGGTCAATTGCACCGATGTAACCGATAAGGAACAATATTTAGAAGAACTAAAACAATCGGAACAAAAATTAAAAAGGGCCTCGGTTATTGCCAAACTTGGCTATTGGAATTTTGATGACTTAACTTTATCGTTCTCCGAGGAAGTATATAAAATTTGGGAAAGGAAGCAGGATTCCAATGAATTTAATTATGATTCCTTTTTGGACACCATTCATCCTGATGACCGTGAAGCTTTCATTGATCAAAACAAAAGATCAATTGCACAGAATGAAAACTATGACTTCGTATACAGAATTGTATTGCCCAATAATTCTGTAAAATGGATACATCAGTTGGGACAGCCTGTTCAAGGTACCGACCTTGGTACTAAGAAGTTTGAGGGTACTTTACAAGATATTACCCAACGAAAAAAGGAAGAACAACATTTGAGATTGTTGGAATCTGTGGTAACAAACACCAAGGATGCGGTATTGATTACTGAAGCAGAACCTTTTGATCGGCCAGGACCTGGAATTTTGTACGTTAATGATGCCTTTACTGAAATGACAGGATATACTCCTGAAGATGTAATCGGCAAAACACCTAGAATTTTACAGGGACCGAGATCGGATAAGGCGGAATTAAAACGATTGAGCAGGGCAATGCGAAGATGGGAACCATGTGAAATTACTGTAGTAAATTACAAAAAGAATGGTGAGGAATTTTGGGTAAACATGTCCTTAACTCCTGTTGCAGATGAAAAAGGATGGTTCACACACTGGATATCCATTGAGCGGGACGTAAGTGAACAAAAAAATCAGGAGCTTTTAAAAAATTTAATTATTGACATAAGTGTATTGTTCAGTTACGAAAAGGACCTGAAATCATGTTTATTAAGCGTTTTGAGTTATTTAGCTGACTTTGGTGACTATGCACTTGGTGAAATATGGCTGCCTAATTCGGAAAACACCCAATTAAAACTCTTTGTCAATGATCTAAATAGGAATACTGAAAACTGGTCATCCAAGGGCGAGCAAAGTGATACCATTTTTGAATACACAGAAGGCTTGGCCTACTCCGTATGGAAAATGGAGGTAATGGAAATATGGGATACCGAGGAATTAAAGGGGATAGAAATAAGCGGAATTCTCAAGGATTCGGGAGTTTCAAGCCTTGTTGGTATACCACTCGTTCATAATGAAAATTTTTTTGGTGTACTTAATTTGGGATTAGACGCTAAATCTAAGCACCAAATTTTACAAGGTGAACGCTATCAGGAAATCTCAAACCATTTGGCTGCTGAAATAAAAAGAAAATTGCTTGAAAATGAACTTGATCATATATTTAGTTTTGCTCCTGATATTTTGTGCAAGGCTGGATATGACGGGTATTTTAAAAAAATAAATCCGGCTACTTCAAAGCTTTTGGGATATTCCGAGGAGGAATTACTTTCAAAACAAATTATTGAGTTCGTTCATCCAGAGGATCGGGAAA
The DNA here is from genome assembly GCF_023015865.1 of Arenibacter sp. F26102. Taxonomy (GTDB): domain Bacteria; phylum Bacteroidota; class Bacteroidia; order Flavobacteriales; family Flavobacteriaceae; genus Arenibacter. Next base: position 148,210 of record NZ_JALKBC010000004.1, read on the forward strand.
AAACTAGAAACCAACAAATGTTCTTATATGAGGGGAATTCCTATAAATACTTTGAGAACCGTTATATCACTAAAAAGGGAGATATAATTTGGCTTAGTTGGACGGCTAGGCCGATTCCAGAGGAAGATGCCATTTACGCGGTGGCCAAGGATATTACTGAAAACAGGGAGCTTAAAAATATTCTTAATGAAGTAACGGACTTAGCCCTTATAGGGGCATGGGAACTGAATTTAAAGAGAGGCCATATCTATTGGTCCGAAATGACAAAAAAAATCCATGAAGTGGACGTAAGTTTTTCTCCGACCATTGAAAGTGTTCTGGGGTACTGCCAAAGTCCTGAAACTCGGGAAATAGTTCTATTTAATATAGAAAATGCCTTAAAAAGAGGAAAATCTTGGGATATGGAACTTGAAATAATTACGGCAAAGGGGAACCAACGCTGGGTTAGAATGATTGGAAAACCAGATTTTATCAATGACGAGTGTGTAAGAATTTTTGGAAGTTTTCAAGATATCAATGATCTAAAAACTTCTCAAATAGAAGTGGAATCGGCCAACAATGAGAAGAACAGTATTCTGGAGAGTATTGGGGATGCCTTTATTTCAGTTGACGATGGTTGGGTGGTAACCTATTGGAATAAAATGGCGGAGGAACTATTTGGTGTTCAAAAAGCAAACATAATCGGAAATAATATTTGGAAGGTCTTTGAGAATATTGTGGACCCCAAAGTCTTCGTAAAACATTACAAGGACCTAAAAAAAGAAGAAGCGGCCAACTTTCAAGAATATTTTTCAGAATGGAATAAATGGCTGGAAATTAGTGTATATCATTCGGAAAACGCTTACTCACTATATGTAAGGGATATTACAGAAAAGCTTCAAAGCCAAATTGCCGTTGAACAGCAAAATGAAAAATTAAGGGAAATCGCATGGACACAATCCCATGTGGTACGGGCCCCATTGGCCCGATTAATGGGAATCATAGATTTGCTCAATGAAAATACTGTAGATGAGAATGAAAAGAATCTATTACTTGACCATGTATACTCCTCTGCCGTAGAATTGGATACCATAATCCAGGAAATTGTCCATAAATCACAGGCTGTAATTGCAAATCAAAAACCTTAAAAGTAAAAATTTTAAGGGTAATTGGTCATTGCCTGGTATAGTGGCGGACCTATTTATTGTAAATTTCTCAATGTGTTTAAGGGGTTACAAGAATTGATGCTACCTCGAATTGGAAGTCTGTACTTTGCTCCTAATGTATTTCACTTCTAAAGATTTTACAGCAATGATTTCCAATATATTTTTAGTTTGAATACTTCCTTAATTTAAAAATAATAATGAGATAATTACCAGGCGGAATATCAATGATTATTTATCCAAAACTTCCTCTATTCTATTGAGCAGGTTTTCCGGATCAAAAGGTTTAAAAATAAAGCCGTTCATGCCGCTTTGTAATATTTTGTTTTTCACTTCAAGGAATACCGAGGCAGATAAGGCCAAGATAGGCAAGGTGGTATTGAATTTTCTAATTTCCCTGGAAGCGGTATAACCGTCCATAACAGGCATCTGAATATCCATTAGTACAGTATCGAAGTTATTTTCTTGAACCATATTTACTGCATTTTGACCGTTATAGGCCACATCTACAACTAAATTAGCCTTTTCCAGTATCTGCTTGGCGACCATAACGTTAATGAGATTGTCCTCAACCAACAATATCTTTTTGCCCTTTAAATCGTGTACTTTCTTATAGGTAATTTGATCAAACTCTCCGCTCGAGGCCAATTTTAATTCCAAATCGAAATAAAAGCGACTTCCTGTTCCAGGTTCACTTTCAACCTTAACCTTGGAACCCATGGCCTCAACTAAACTCTTAACAATTGGTAGTCCGAGCCCGGTACCACCATATAAACGATTTGTACTAATGCTGGCCTGGGTAAATGCCTGCCATATTTTTTCCTGTTGCTCTTTATGGATACCAATTCCAGTATCCAATATTTCAGTACGCATAAGCACGGTACCATCGGATTCTTCTTGCTTGACAATTTTTAAGGTTACACTCCCTTTGTCGGTAAATTTAATGGCGTTGGAAATAAGATTATTGATTACCTGATTAAAGCGGACAATATCCAGCCAAACATTGGGAAGTTCTTCATCAATTTCCAATTCCATGGTAATTCCTTTACGCAGACAACTGGGCTCGTGAATTTTTTTTATCTGCCTAACTGCGGCCATAATATTGGAGAGAAGATACTTATGTTCTTAAGGGGGTGATATATATCTTATTGCATTATTGGATTACAATGTTCCTTGCCAAAGTCAACTGCCGTGAACCCAGAGAATATTTTCTAATTGGTTATTGGATTTACTATAGGAATTCTTTGAAAATTCAGGTTCGTATAAGCTATAAAGGTAAATTCCCCTAAAATAAATTTAGGGGAATTACCAGCTCGATTAGCGCTAAATATCTTTTGGATGCTATTCTACGAAAGGAGCAGCTATTGATTTGGCCCGCATTTTTTTTGCAACTTTTACTAAATTGATCAAGGCGGATTCAGTTTCAGGCCATTCCCGAGTCTTTAAACCGCAATCCGGATTAACCCATAGATTTTCAATTGGCAAAAGTTTCGTTGCTTTTTGCAATAAAAATTCCATTTCCTCCTCGTTGGGAACCCTTGAAGAGTGGATATCGTAAACACCTGGCCCTATTTCATTAGGATATTTGAACTGGACAAATGCATCCAATAGTTCCATTTCCGATCTTGAGGTTTCTATGGTTATTACATCGGCATCCATATCCGAAATGTTTTGTATGATATCATTGAATTCTGAATAACACATATGGGTGTGTATCTGTGTCCTATCCTCTACTCCACATGACGCCAGTCTGAAGCAGTCAACGGCCCAAACCAAATAGAAGCTCCATTGCTCGCGCCTTAGGGGCAACCCTTCCCTTATGGCTGGTTCGTCAATTTGAATGATCTTTATTCCAGCTTTCTCCAAGTCCGCAACTTCGTCCCTTATGGCCAAAGCTATTTGTTTACAGGTCGTGGACCGAGGTTGGTCATCCCTTACAAAAGACCACTGTAAGATGGTGACAGGACCTGTAAGCATACCTTTTACGGGCTTTTTGGTCAATGATTGTGCAAATGTTGTCCATTTAACCGTCATGGGCTTATCCCTATGGATGTCTCCATATATTATCGGAGGTTTTACACATCGGCTGCCGTAACTTTGTACCCAACCATTACTTGAGAATACAAAACCCTTTAACTTTTCCCCGAAATACTCCACCATGTCATTTCTTTCAAATTCGCCATGAACTAGGACGTCCAATCCAATATTTTCTTGAAATCGGATGGTGTTTTCAGTTTCTTTTCGAATGAATTCATCATATTCCTCTTGGGTGATAGCATTTCTTTTCAATTTTCCCCGCCAAGCTCTTACCGCTTTAGTTTGGGGAAACGATCCAATGGTGGTCGTGGGAAATAAAGGAAGATTCAATTCCTGTTTCTGTTTCTCTTGACGAATACCAAAGCTGTTTTTTCGCTTCTTATCTATCTCTGTCAATGATTGCACCCTTTGTTTGGTCCGCGGATGATGAATTAGTGACGAGTTTTGTTTTTCTATAAACTGCCGCCTATTATTTATCAATGCTACAGCTGCTTTTTCTGAGGGAAGATCAGAAGCCAATTGGCTTAAGCTTGCCAACTCCCTAAGTTTCTGTTTGGAGAATGCCATCCACTGTTTAATTTTTGTCGGTAGATTTTCCTCATCCTCCTCTAGGTCCAAATCGTACGGGGTATGTAAAAAGGAACAGGAACCAGCTATCCAAATCTTATCATGGGCAACATGTTTTTTGGCTTTGTCAATTAATGTCAAAGCTTTATCAAAATTGTTTTTCCAAATGTTTCTGCCGTCGACAACCCCTAAGGAAAGTATCTGTTGTCCTGTGTACAGTTCCGACTCCAAGATATCATTCAATTGTATTGGACATCTTACTAGATCCAAGTGCAGTGCATATACCGGAAGTTGCAGAACTGTTTCTAAATTGTCGCCATAACAATCAAAATAATTGGTTAATATGATATTAAGTTGGGGGAACTTCTGGGCAATATTTAAGTATAATTTTTTTATTGCAATCCTTTCTCTGTCATCAAGATCAAGTGCTAAACAGGGTTCGTCCAATTGAATGTATTTTGCACCGGCAGAGATCAATTGTTCCAATAATTCAAAAAAGATAGGTGTCAAAGAATCCAAAAGGTCCATTCGGTGGAACCCGTCCTCCTTTTCCTTGCCAAGATAAAGATATGTGACAGGGGAAATCAAGACTGGCTTGGTCAATACTCCCAGGGATAGGGCTTCCTTGAATTCATCAACAGCTTTTGTGGAGTACAGTTCAAAGGATTGGTCCTTTGAAAACTCAGGGACCAGATAATGATAATTGGTATCAAACCATTTGGTCATTTCTAATGCGGTTACATCGTAATTATCTTTTTGTAGCCCCCTTGCCATGGCAAAATAAAGGTCCAAATCCGATTTACTTCTTTTAATTTCTGAGTATCTAGTGGGAATATTACCGTAGGCCATGGTTGCATCCAATACCTGGTCGTATAAAGAAAAATCATTGGATGGAATCAAATCTATTCCCGCTTCTTTGTGCATTAACCAGTTTTCCTTACGAATTGCTTGACCCACTTGATGTAATTCTGTTGCAGTGATTTCCCCTTTCCAATATTTTTCCAAGGCTTTTTTTAACTCTCTTTTAGCGCCAATTCTAGGGTAACCTAATAGGTTTGTTTTCATATATAATGATTTTTTATAATTCCATACAAAGCTTATACTTTGGATTATAAATTCTAAATTTGATTCAAAATTTAGATGAAATCACTATTTTATATTAATGTTTTAGTGTTTTTATCTTTTGAAATTGATTATTAATCAATTAACAGAAAAATATTCTATGAACGATTTGGATAAGATTGATTATCAGATATTGAAATTATTACAGACCAATTCCAATTTAACGACCAAAGAATTGTCGAATAAGGTAAATTTATCCACCACTCCCGTATTTGAGAGGGTAAAGCGCTTGGAGAAAAATGGCTATATAAAAAAATTTGTCGCTGTCCTTGATGCGGAAAAACTGGATAAGGGCCTAATTGTGTTTTGTAATATTACCCTAAAACAGCACACCCGTGAAATTGGTCATAAGTTCGTAAAGGATATCTTAGCAATTAATGAAGTTACAGAATGTTACAATGTATCCGGAGATTATGATTTTTTATTAAAAGTAATGGTAAAGGATATGAAGCATTATCAAGACTTTGTTCTAAATCACCTTGGTGAAATAGAAAATATAGGAAGTGCCCACAGTACTTTTGTTATGGGCGAAATAAAAAATACTTATTCTGTTCCTATATAAGAAACTACATGAATACCCCTTATTAGTTGAATTGTAATAGTGGACTTAACAAATTACCTTTTGTCTAACTTACTATTTTTTATGTTGTAAGAGAATGAACAAGAGTAAATATGCGATTTTTTAACCTTTATTTGAGTATAGAGGGCAAGTTTAGGTTACATGCTGAAAATAGCCAACTAAAACATTTAAATTGGGGTGAGTAATTCGGTGTGTAATTTGTAAGACTATATTGTAACTATTTGCAAATCAATCATATACAATCCATCAGATAGTCCCTCTTTCTCCGCAAAAGGAAACCCACAACGAAAGTTGTGGGTTTTTTGTTTTTTGTAGCCTCCGAAGTTTACTTCGAAGAGGCGAAAGAAAACAAAAAACAACCAGCGCCAGCTTGTTATGGTTTCCATGCTTGCCCGGGATTGCCTTTTGGGATGCACTCAGTGAATCACTTTTAAGGGAGGAAAACAAAAAACAACAAGTATGGTTTTCATCACATATTATATGGGTCAAGAAGGATCATGACCAATTGTTGTGTTTATGCAAATATTGTAGTTAATCTATAAAGGAAGAATTCTACGTTTTTGAGAAGACCTAAAAAAAGGCATCATTTCTAATAAAAAGAGCAACTCCCTATAATAGGAAGTTGCTTTTTAAAGATTCTCTGTTTTTAAATTTTGGAAGATTTAAAATAGATGCATCTTCTTGTAAATTATTATAGGCTAGTTTAATCTTCGGAAATTGAGATTAAGTTGTTTGTAAATTCAGTTGACCGTGAAATAAATGGGCTATGACCAGTATTCATACTATAAGTATTGGTAATCCCGGAAGTGGCGACCATTTCTTGTTGAAAAGGGTAGCTTATTGCATGGTCTTCTGTAGTAAATATATAGTATTTTTTACCCGCTTTATTGTAGTCAGCTGACTGATAATCCAATGGATATAAAAAAGCAGCAAAGGGCTCAGCCCTATAATTGTCTAGTAGTAATTGCTTTTGTGCTCCAGTTCCATCTTGACAAAAGATATTTGTTAGGTCAGCTTCTGGATTTGACAGACCTAATGTACCATCCGCTGCTGGCTCATCTTGCAACGCAGGTCCTAGAAGAGAACCAGCATCCAACATAGCGTAATCCAACACACTTTTTCCACTTACGGGAATATATCCTGCAACATAAACCAATTTACTGATTTTATTAGGAATTTCAGAGGCAAGTTGGGTTATGACGGCACCTCCCAAACTATGACCTACTAAAATAACAGGTTGGTTGTATGAATTAACTGCTTCCTTCACTGTGTTGACATAATCAATAAATTCAATCTGTGAGGCAGGAGTAGTATCTTCACCATGACCAGGCAAATTAACCACACTTACTTGATAACCTTCAGCGGTCAAGTTTTTTTTGGTTTGTTCCCATACAAAGTCAGCTTGCCATGACCCGTGAACTAATACTACTGGTGATTTTGAAATGGGGTTATTGTCGTCATCAGAGCATGATGTGAAGATGATTCCGACGAATAGCATCACTATAAATTTAAACATAATTTTACTGTGTATTTGTAATACGATTTTTGAATTTATCATTGCTAAAATTTTTGATATTTTATTAATTCCCTATTTTTTTATTTTGAAGCGTTCTTAGCCGCTTTTATTATAACTGCTGCAACTTTTGCAGGTTGTGATATAAACACAACATGACTACCTCCTTTTATTTCGGTAATCTCCGTGTTAGATTTTTTGTAAGAGGTTCTCAAGCTGTCTGGATCGATACTTTTAACTTCTGTTCCGATAACACCATATGTTGGTTTATTTTTCCACGCTACAGTAGTAACCGGTGTACCGAATGCCTTGGCATGGAAAGCTCCTTGAGCGGCATACATAAATTCGGCTTCTTCTTTGCTCAAGTCTGCACAGAATCCTGCGTGAAATTTCGTTTTATCATAATATACAATACCATTTTCATCTGGATATAATACCCCATTTTCAGGTGAAGGCGCTGCCATCATTGCCATATCCAATGCTGATTGCCCTTTATCAGGCTGATACGCATCAATATATACTAAGCCGGCTACTTTTGAGTGGTTCCCAGATTCGGTAATCACAACTCCAGCCCACGAGTGTCCAACTAGAATAGTGGGTCCATCTTGTTTGTCCAATGCAAGGTTTGTAGCAGCTACATCATCTTCAAGTGAAGTAAGTGGATTTTGAACAATGGTTATGTTATAACCTTTATTTGCAAGCTCTTTGTAAAGATTTTGATAGCTTGAACCATCGGTAAATGCGCCGTGTACCAATACTACATTTTTAACTGTTTGTACTTGTGCGTCAACTGCACCAGTTACTGTTACAGCTATTAAAGCTGCCATTACACGATTCTTAATAGATTTTAATTTCATCTTGTTTGTGTCGAAGGGTTTGTTTGATTTCAACACTGCAAAGATATTATGGGTCCTAACGGAAGGTCTTAGATAGAATTCCCGATTATTTGTACATACTTCCCGAATTACAATATAACCAAGTTATTTCGAAAATCTAAAGGTGATATTTGAGTACTTTTCTTAAAAAAACCGGAAAAATGGGAAACATCGTTAAACCCTAACTCATCAGAAATTTGGGACACAGATTTTTCTGTAAAAGAAAGAAGGCGTTTGGCTTCAAATACAATTCTTTCCTGAATAACTTTTGAGGGCGTTTTGTGATTATAGATTGCAAATAGATTGGAAAGTGTTTTTGGTGATTTGCAGAGTTCACCGGCATAAAATTTTACCGAATGTTCTGAACGAAAATTCAATTCCACCAGAAAAATAAAATTTCGGATAATATGAAACTTTTCATCAGGCAATTTTTTTGAAGGCACATAATCTATTTTTGCAAGGGTTGTGGTAAAAATTATCAGCCTTTTCAACAAGACTACCAACATTTCATTTTGGATATGATCGGAGGTTTGGAGTTCTTCTATGAAAATTTGAAGTAGTAAATTTAATTTTTCTTGTGCGTCCTTTTTCAATTTTATGAATAGATTATTATTTGTCCCAAACAAAAAGCCAGTGCAGCTTACTTCTTTGTCATTATCCACAATACAATAAAATTCTCGATTAAACTGCCATGCTACAACATCAGTCGGTCTTTCGAAACTGAACGTTTGATTGAATAATAAAGGTAATATACATCCCGTTTCGAATTCATAAGTTACATTATCAATCGTAACTAATTGCATTGGACCGGGATTCCAAACAATCGTAAAAAATTTGTTAGAATGGTCATGACCAAAAGAAAACTGATCCAATTGATTCTCACCTTTAAAAAGCAATAATTTCCCTTGAGTCTTTTTGTCTGTAAAGGTCAGTTTCATTTGTGGTAATTATTTGGTTCGAGCACATCTATTTTACCTAGCTCGTTAACCACCTCATTATAGATGTTACCGATACTGTCTAAATTGGTAACATCGCTAACAAGCGCCAACGTTTGATCGCCAATTGCCTTTACAGCTTCGTTTAATGTCGTAGTGTTATGACAAGTAATTGCAACTTGCACCATGCTCTGCAAATAGAATGGCAGTGGATAATCCCATACCGCTGTTTCCTCAGGTAATTGCAGCTACTTTGTTTTCTAACTTTTTCATATATTTAATTTTATTGATATAATTGATTTTGGATTGTTTTCATCTCTTGTTAACAGGTATGGTTGCTTCCGTTGAAGCAGATATGATAATAGTTTTGGGCTATTATTTAATAATGCTAGGGAATCTTGGCACAATATATTCCCTTAATTCTTCAATAACTTCACTTGCTTGTCGATGACTGTATTTTAAACTGAGAATTACGTGGTTAACTCCAATACTTTCAAATAATTCTAGCAATTTCAAAAGCTCATTTCTTCCCATCTTATAACCAAGATGAATAGGTTGTAGCGGAGCATCAGGTTGGATTGATAAGTCAATATATAATGATTGGGAAAATGGTTTGAACAGTGTTCCGCAATTTCTTTGAACAGCAGCTCGATATTCTTGTATTATATTTTTCTGTTGTTCTGGTGATCTTGGATAGCTGACCCAACCATGTCCGTTTTTTGCAATCCAATCTAAGGATTGCTGACTATGTCCGGTAATAAGCAGAGGTACTTCTTGGGTTACTGGTTTTGGAACCATATCTGCCCTAGAAAGCAATCCCGTACTCCACTGAATAGTTTCAAAACTGGTTTTTTGAAATTTCCGAAGAACTTCAAAATACTCACGGAAAATTTCACCCCTATCATTCATATCGACTCCAAATGCAGGAAACTCGACTGGTCTGTCTCCTGACGCCAATCCTAGCAATAGCCTTCCTCCGCTTAATTGGTCAATGCTGGTAGCAGCTTTTACAAGGTGTAATGGATTTCGAATAGGTAAAACGATCGCTCCAGTTGCGAGTGCAATGTTTTTTGTATTGGCAGCGAGAAAACCCAAATAAACAAACGGATCAAAAATTTGTCCCAAATCACCAAAATTGGGATCCCTAAGCGGCACATCCCTTATCCATAATGCTGCAAAACCAGCTTCTTCAGCTTGCTTTGCTATTTCAATGTGGTTTTCCATTGTTGGGGCTTCTCCATGATAAGCCTCAATAGGATAAAATAATCCCAGAGTTAATTTATTCGGTTGATAGGCCCTTTTAAATCCAGGTTGATCAATAGAAGGCAGCTTTGATAGTGTCAACATATATAAATTGGTTTATTAAGCGTTAATTAAAAATTGAGGTAACTGCCCCAATGTGGATGTGCATTTATACGACGGTCAATATCTTTTAACATTTTAAGCGAACGTTCCAATTTATTGTAAACATCACCACCTTCATCCCAACCAGTATAGCCTATATATCCAGTATATCCCATCCGCTTCAATAGCGCGACTACGGCAAAATTATCTAACTCTCCCATGTCCAAAGGTTCAATTGTAGCTACTTTAAAAAAACCAAGAGGACTACGTCTTGCTCCTGCTAGGTTAACTTGTTTGATATAAGGCATCCCTTTTTTTAGTAATTGTGATAAGTTATTTCCTTCTCCCATATACCAATTACCACTACTAAAAATCATTCCTAAATTCGGATGATTCATTTTCTCGCAAACACGAAGTGCATCACTATGTTTATCAATCCAGTGTTGAATATGGGTGTACAACAAAATTCTAATTCCACGGCGTTCTGCAATCAGAAGTGCCTTTTTTAGCCAAGCCATTACAGGAACATCTCCAGTTTCCTCAGAAGGTCTAATTCCATGACCCGCTGACTTTATTGCCAACTCAACAGTAGAACCTTCTGGCATAATTTCTAACATCTTCACAATACCGCTATTTCGAATGTCATGTTCTCCGAGGGACAAGTCTAAAACAATATAAACCCCTGCCACTTCAAGGTCGAATTTTTCTTTTACAGTTACTAAACGCCAAGCTTCCTCCCAATTTCTACCGTCCCAAGCTACCCAATGCATAGCATCATAGCCAACTTCTTTAATAATTTCACAACGGTCTTCAAAGCTATACAGGCCCATACTATTGTAAAAAGCAAAATCCATTGCATAAAATTTTTGGGGAATGATTTTCATTTTTGTTTCCATATTTTTAATTATTTTATTTTGGTTACTAAATATTCTGTAATTAATGGTCGGTCGCTAGTGGTATTCCAGACCAATTGCCAATTTTCTTTCAAGAAAATATCGATACTATTGTCTTTAGTTTGAGTAACATATCTTACGTTGAAAGTGATTTCAAAATAGTTATTTGAAGTTTCTGTAATATCAATATTAGAAAGATGGTGAGCTGTCAATCCGATAAAATTGTTTTTAGCTTCAGTATACCATTTATTAAATCCATCGTGTCCAATAAATTCATTATGGTCAGGAATTTGCATTTTCACATCACTCGATAAGTATTGTAAGAAAAAACCATTTTCATCTAATTGATCAAAATGCTCAAACCATTTTTTTATAAATGGTTTAATTTTGTGAGTATTCCCTTTTCGTAATGTCTCAATAAAATAAGATATTTGATTTGCATGATTTTTTGCATTTACTTTAATCTCACTTTTAGAATTGAGCATCCCTTCTACATATGCATTTCGGTTGGAATGAATAAATCCATGATAAATCATTTCCGTCATATAAACTGTTTGTTGAATCGGCTTTATAAATTCATCAAGAGTAAATCTATTATATCCTAAAGGGGTATAAGATTTTGTTGGACCACCTAAAGTAACTGACAGAAGGAAGTGTTTTCCTTTGAGTTTGTCGCCTCCAACTCCAAAAGCAAAACCAAAGGTCAATACCTTGTCAAGCCATTGTTTTAGGGTGGCTGGGGAACTATACCAATAAAATGGATATTGAAAAATAACAATATCCGCAGACAACAATGCATTTTGCTCTGCTATGACATTAACATTAAAGTCTGGATACAATTTGTCTAAATGCCTTATTTCAATATTTTTAACATCTTCTTGAAGATGTTTTAGAATATTTTTATTAGCGATGGATTGCTCTAAATCAGGGTGTGCCAATATAATAAGTGTTTTCATTTTTTAATTTTAATTAATTGTTTGTACATACAAGTAATATGGTTTAAAAAAAACTAAAATTTTTTATTAGCTAAATTTATTTTTAATTTAAGTTCATTTACAGAAGTTTCGCCTAAAACATTAGTGTAATCAACACCGAGTTGTTCCCAGCAGGCATATACTTTTGGAATAAAATCCGTTAATTCATCTGTAGTGGTCAAATATATGTTTCTACCTTCTTGCCTTCTACTAATGAGTTTTCTGCTAATTAATTTATCTGCTAAACGTGTTATTGTTGAGGCATTAAGACCAATTATTTTAGCGGCATCTCCTGTTGCAACTTCCTTTTTATCGTGGATAATCATCAACAAAAATGCATAAGATGGTGTCAGACCTAAAGGCGCAAAATTGATTTCTGCAAGCGTACTGATTTCCCTAAACAACTGCCCTGAGGAGAAATATAAGCAGTTTTCTAAAAGTTCCTTAATATCTTTCATGATGCGAAGATAATAAAAATGCGTGTACATGCAAGTTATTTTGTTTTTTTATTCCTTTTTATACGGAATTATTTACATGGAAAGAAATGGTGATATAAAGAAAAGGCGCTAATACCGATTAAAGATTAAGATTTCTGCCGTAAAATTAGCAAATAGTATATATGAAAATAGACTCTGCTTAGACTAAATTTAATTGTCAAATATCTACCTAGCCTCCCTATAAATCCTCTCAAAGTTCTCCTCTAAATCAACTTCAGAAAACTGCTTCGACCCTTCTAGAAGCCCACAATGGATGTTTTGCCGTTTAAACTGTAAGATCTATCCGCATAAGTAATAAATTCCACTTGTTTCAGCCGAAATAAAACATAGGGAGCTATTTAAAAAAGACCGCTACCTGACATGAACAAAAAATAGACAGTATCAGGCGAAGAGCTGTGTAGGTTGCCTACTTAGGAGCTGTAACAAGACAAAATTAAGAACATATATAACCATTCAGTGTCCTAAACTGGTTTAATGGTGTTTTATATCTCCTTAGAAACTATACTTTTGCCCATAGATACATTGGTCTAAGGCCATAATACAAATAAGCACCCTACAGTTATTAATCCCATAATTGATAAGTCCCTATAATCAAGCATATAAAAATTATCCCTGTATTGATAGTCAATAGTTTGGGTTATGTATTTATGAATTTCACTTTTCCTTTAGCAGTGCATCCACACTTAAGTCATGTTCGTCATTAACTTGTATAAATGCTATACTTGGACGCTCTAAACCATAGTCGGTTATTAAGAGCGACCAGGAGGCTTTTAATTGAATTGTGCCTTCAGAAACCAGCTCCAAATCTAAGGGAATGGTTATTTGCCTAGTAGTTCCCGCTAGGGTAAAACCGCCCTTTACCGGGACTGACTGATTACCCTTTTTATCAAAGTCAAAATCATCGATAAGTTTCCCAGTAAAAACAACATCGGGATTTTTCTTAGCTTCAAGCAGCTCGTACATGTGTTCATCACGTTTATCTTTATCTGTCTTAATGGATGTTACAGGAACTTTAAAAGCTACTTTTCCAGTTTCAAAATTAATAGTCCCTTGTAAGCGGTCCGTCTTACCCATATAGGAATTAAATGGCATTTTGGCCTTGAAATTGGCATTGCCCTCCGTAGTGCTATATATCTGTGCAAAGGAGGTAATGCTACTCAGGAATAGGAACAAAATTAATAAGTAAAAAATAGAGGTTTTGGATAGCCTCATAATCCTTTTATTTTCAATTGTCATAAATTTATTCATAAGATTAATTTTTTGTTTCACCTTTTTTTGATGCTTATCTAAGCCAAAAAGATGGCCGAGACTTATTAATTAGCCTTGTTGTACGCCTTCGTTCACATAAGTAATACCGCCCTGGCCCCTTCTACCCTTCTACCCTTCTGCGACTGTTTAAGAGGTGACAATAATCTGCGTGCCAGAATACATAGATTATTAATAAACAAATATTGTAATTAAACTTAAATATTTATTCGCCAATAATCCCCGAAATCTGATCTGGCCGCTTATTTGAAGAATCTTAAACCAAATGCCTTGACCACAAATATCATCATTTACACAACATTTAATACGGGGTTCACATCATTTTTAATGGCTAGGGATGCCAATTAAGTACCTTCAACTTGATTTAAACGAGGAATCAACTATTATGAAATTAAGAAGTATAATCGTAGACGATTCGTCTATGCAGCGGATTGCCGTAGCCAAATTAGTGAACAAGCATCCTAACCTTATAATGGTAGCCGAATACAGCAATGCCATTGAAGCAAAAAACGGTATTAAAAATAACGAGATCGATCTAATTTTCCTCGATGTGGAGATGCCGATCATCAATGGATTTGACCTTTTAGAATCCTTGGAAAACCCACCACAGGTAATTTTGATCACCGGTAATCCAGAATATGCCCTTAAGGCTTTTGATTACGATGTTACGGACTACCTTCACAAACCCATTACTCTAACACGTTTTGAGGCCTCCATAAAAAGAGCCATTACCAAATATGAGCGGATGCAAAATGTGACGGAGGAAGAGGAATATATCTTTGTAAAAAGCAACCTAAAGAAGCGTAAAGTTGTTTTAAACGATATAAAATGGATAGAAGCTCTTGGCGATTATATTAAATTGGTAACGAATGAAGGCAATGTCGTTATTCTTTCTACTATGAAATCTTTTGAACAAAAGTTACCTAAGGATAAATTTTTAAGGATACATAAATCCTATATCGTGAATTTGGAAAAAGTGGTAAAGTTCAATAGTAAAAATGTTGAACTCGAAGGTAGACAGGTACCTTTGAGCAGAAATAAAAAAGACGAATTGGCGGAAGCGCTTTATAACGTATAAATTTAGTGGCCTAAAGTATAGATTAAAACATCGGGGGGCATACCCCCGATGTTTTTTTATGCAATTTTAAATATTCGCCCATTTTGTATGAGGTTGAGTTATACAAGATTGTATGACCAGAAATAATTCCAATCTAATGCTCGTTTAGTTTAGGCTCCGTTAAACGGAAATTTTCAAACGTCTGACCTTTTAAATGTTTTTGCCATCTTTCCACTAATGGTTGTTCTAATTTATACTCACGGTATTCGTCCGGACTCATAATTGGTATTCCTTTTACTATTGGGTATAATCGGTTACAGGATGAGCAAACAAAAAAGCCTTCCAATATATTATCATTTACATCTTTTGTGATTTCTGTTAAACTAAGGTCCCCTTTGTCAAATGGACAGCAAAGTTTATTGATCGTTTCTAGTTTCATTTTTTATTTATTTTTTCTAAATATTTTTTAATGGATTCATTGGGGTTGTCTTTGCTCATAATTCCTGATACTACAGCAATTCCGGTATATTTAAGCTCATCTAGTCGATGCATGTTTTCAGGTTTGATTCCACCTGCCAAATAAATAGGTAAACCATAATTTCTTGACGCATCATGAATGGTATTAAAATTTACAATTTCACAACTGTTGGCTGTTTGCGAAGGGAAAATGGAACAGAATGAGATATAATCTAGCTTGTTCTTACTTGCCCATTCTACATGGGTTAAATCATTATTGCACGTAAGTCCGCTAATAAAAGGATGGATAACGCTTCCTTTTAATTGTGTGTAATTCTCTGGAATTACGTCAAAATGTACACCATCCAGCAAGGAATTATTAAGCAGTTTCCATCTATTGTTTATCAATACTGGAACATTTTTGGCATGGCATTGTCCGCAAATCTTATTGATCAGTTCAATTATGTTTTGGTTGTCATTAAAATTGTCCCAAATTTGAACAGCGGCTAGCTTTTCCCTTAAGCACATGTTTAATTTGTTCATTAATATCAATTCGTCCATTGATGGGTCGACAATTAAATAGATTCCAGAACCCATGTTTCTTTTCACCCTACTACTTATTTCCATCCCGAACTAAATGCTTTAAAAAAGGCCGCCCAGTAAGGGTCGTTCTCATTGTACAATAGATCATTTGCTATATCATTTGTTACGAGTTTGATACCTTGGTGCTTATGGGTTATTTCCCCCGCTTCTGAGCAGAAGATATTTTCCTTGGCCAAACGATTGATAACTTTTTTTGCACTTCCCTCCTTACAGGTAATAATCATTGAACCTGCACCGATGCAGTAACGTGGATCCAAGGAAAACAATCTACATACTTCATTTTGTAGAATGCCTACAGGTAGTTTGTCATTAAATATAAATGCACCATTGTTGGAGGCAGTTGCCAATTCAAATATCGCTCCCAAAACACCGCCTTCCGTAACATCGTGCATAGCGGTTACATCGGTATGTTCGCGATTATGTCCTACCGCGGCCAGAGCGTCCTTTAGGGAAGAAGTTTGATAAAAAGTGGCGCATGCTTGTTGTTGCATTTCAGGACCCAGTTTGTTCTTAACCGTTTCAGGGAAACACATAGCAAGTATGGCAGTCGAAGAAATGGCGCATGATTTGGTAACTAATATCACATCCCCAGGTTTCGCATATTTTGAAACCAGAATGTTATTTTTAGGTGCAATGCTGATAAATGTCCCACCGCCTGCTATGGTCGAATTTTGTCCTTCTATAAAACCTGTATGCCCACCCGTTATGGCAATTCCGATTTTTGAACAAAAGCGGTGGATGTAATCCCAATAAATCTGAAAATCCGATTTAGAAAAATTGCTTGGAAGATTTAGAACAAACTGCCCATACATAGGGGCATATCCCGTGGTAGCCATATCATTTGCCATCAATTGCACAGATAGCCAAGCGGACTCCTCCAAACCCAGACTTGGAAGTAGGGTCAGCGGGTCACTGGTCATGGCCATGGCCATAGTTCCGGGCAAATCCACAACGGAGACATCAACACCAAAATCAGGACCAATACTTACTTCCTCTCTATTAGAACCACATTTATTACGGATAAACTGCTCAAACACATGTGGATCTATTTTGCCTAGTTTATAGCTCATTTATTCTACGTCATTTAGTTTAATGTACAATCCAAAAAAATCTCCAAAAGGCAAACTCCATTGTTGAAACGGAAACCATTTAGGTAGGCCTGTACAGGTCCATTCAATAGAGTAATCGCGTCCTTGAAGCGCCTCTTCTATAATTTTGGAAAGTTTGTCCGGTGTATAGAAGGTTGCTGTTAAATAGAAAGGATTCATGCCAAATACTTCTTGTATTCTTCTTCTTACTACCTTGGTCGAATTTCTGTTCATCATTCCCATTGCAATTCCATATTTTCCAACACGCGCAGCCTCACGAATTACTCGTACGGGGTCGTTGTAATATTCAAATGTGGTAATGAATGCAAGCGAATCAAAGGTATGGTCTTTAAAAGGCATATGGTGAGAGTCGGCCATAACAAGGTCGCCATCAAATAAATGTACTGCTTGGGAAAGCATTAATGGGGATATATCACCACCAGTAGCCTCTATACCAATCTCTTTCCACCATCGTGTAAAACGGGTTGTACCACAGCCAAACTCCAATAGTGTTTTAACACGTTTGTCCTTTGAGATCAATTGTTCCATTACTTTTTTTTGCCATATTTCGGCACGCTTGTATCTCCCTTCATACCATTGTTCGTAGGTGTCGGTATGTTGTCTGTTAAAAAACCATTCTGGTCTGTTTTGCCAATTTTGGTCTTCCTGAGGAATCAGTTCTGAAGTTGTTTTTTCTATTTCCATTTTATATTATTTAAAACAAAAACTCCATTCTTTGGGGTAACCAATGAATGGAGCCTAAAATGAAATATCTTAGCTTGCATCCCTACGTTGGCATTATCCAAATCAGGTTTCGGGTATTATCTCAGCTTGGTTTTAACCAGGCACCCCGTGCTTTTGTGTTGATAAATGTACGATTAAAATTTAAAATTCTATACTGTCCTTAATATTTCACATAGGTATATTCCAGAACTTGAATGTCTATTGAAGGTCCTTATAAAAATTGTACTTGTTAGGTGCTGCTGCTGTGAAAGGTAGCCGCAATTAATCTTTGGGGAAGCTTACAAAACCAAAAGAAGTTTGAACAAGAGCTTAAAAATGCTCCAAATAATATTTAAGAGTTTAAAGCGCGAAACAATGTTTCATAATTGCGATAATTTTTTTTAGGATATTAAGGAATAATCAAGATTGAATTATCAAGGGTATCATCTTCTAAGAAATTGGTTATTGCTAATGGCTTGTTAAACCAATATAGTTTAGAATAGGCCTCGTTTGCAATTCTGCCATTTCAACGAAAAAATGCCGATTTACTGTTAATTAAACAGAATAAATAAGAATATTTGGAGTTAAAGTATCATACCTAAATCTAATGACAATTTAACCTTTCCCCCGAAATGAACCCAAAGAATGTATTATTAATCGAAAACAGTCTTCTTGATGCTATATTAATTAAGGAGTCCCTTCAACAAAATGAAAATTTTTGCCATGTTAATTTATTCGAAGATGGATTTGAAGCCATCGTGCATATTGAAAGTTTACTAAAGAATAAAAAAAATGAAATTCCAGATTTAATTATTGCCAATGAGGATTTGATTTTGATCAACGGAGTCAATATTTTATCTAAAATAAGTAAACTTAATAATTTTTATATCCCAGTAATAATAATGACTTCGTCAGGATCCGAAATACAACCTCATTTTAACAGGCATACTTGTTGCTATATTTCCAAACCCCTTGAGATCAAGGAGTTTTTGAAAGTATTTCGGGAAATCAAGTATTATTGGTTGAGCCTCGTCAATTAGACTGCAGTTCGACAATCTCATCTAAAAGGCCCTGTAGACCAAGGTTTACGGGGCTTTTTGTTGTGGGATACAGTAAGTTGCAAGGACTAGGCCTTCCCTTATGTAGTCTCCTCCAGGCTTACAAATCCTTTTTGCTCACCTGGTATAGCCTTATACGCAAGTACATTTTTCTCCAAAGTGCTCGGAAATTTTAAACGCAAAAATCCCCTTATTGTATTATTTACTCTCTAAGTGAGATTTGAATGCTCCAACGCTTGCTGGCCCGTCCGTTCCTTCAGGTGGGCCTGCCCGTTCCGTTGCGTCAAGGCGGGCCTGCCCGTTCTGTTCCTTCAGGCGGGACTGCCCGTCCGTTCAGGCGGGCGGTGAAATGTTAACAGTATTTTCCTACCAATGCCTCATGGAATTGCCCTGGGGTCATTTACTGAATTGAGTCTATTATACTTCCACAGGTCATCATTTGCTCACCATAGTACGGGTTGCGAATTTCTTTTTGGTTGCTCAGCCAAAATGCTCCCTTATTGTTATTGGCCATTGGACATTTTTTTATGTATAATCTTTCGTTTAATCCATCAATATTCTTTGCCAAGGGGACGAAATTTTCATTTAGCATAACGAAGTAGGCACGCTGGTTTTCTAAGTTTGGGTTATCCCCAATGGCATTCAGCATTTCAATGCACTTGGTTAGGTGAGCTTTTTCAATTTTGCCCAATCCATCCAAGTTTATTGTTTTTAGCTTTTGGGAAGTAGATTTAGCATATGCGGAAACTTGTTTTGAATTACTTTCTACAAAGGCATCCTTCATATCAATATAATGATCAATGGCAGCTCTAAAACTTACTTGAAATGCTTGGGGCAATACTATTATCATCATAGGCGCTTCTGCCACCGTGTTCATTCTGTCCTTATTCATCATGGATTTTTTACCTTGTAATTGTGCAGCTGCATCAACGGTAAATGTTCCATTGCTTACAATTTCATCGCCAATCTCCAAACCGGAAACAACGGTAAAATCATCTCCGTTTCTATTGCCAAGGGTAATTTCCCTCATTTCAAATACAGGTTCGTTGGGATTGGTCTTAATGTAAACCAATGAACGTTCCCCTGTCCACATAACGGCAGTAGCTGGAATGCTTAATTGCCCAGACGGACTGGTTGCTGGACTTTTAATTTTCCCGGATACAAACATTCCGGGTTTGAACAATCGTTCATTATTCTGCAATACGGCGCGAATGGCTACCGTTCTGGTTCTTGTATTTAGAACGGGGTCTATAAACGAAACACTTGCATCAAACACTTTGTTGGGATAAGCATTGGAAATTATTTTTATACTTTGGCCTATCTTGAATTGTGATATTTGATTCTCGTAAACGTCGAATTCAGCCCAAACAGAATTCAAGTTACTTACCTTTAAAATAGGCTGCCCTTGTTTAACATAGTCCCCTTCCGAAGCCAGTTTCTCAGCAACAGTACCCGAAACGGTTGCATAAATTGGGAAGTTTTCAAGTACTTTTCCTGTGTCCTCAATGCTATTGATTTGTCTTTCAGTAAGCTTCCAAAGTTGCAACTTATTGCGCACCGCTTTATATAATTCCGGTTGTGTTTCCTTTAAGGATGCCGCAGTAATCAATTCTTGCTGTGCTGCCACAAGATTGGGGGCATAAATGGTAGCCAACAGCTGCCCTTTTTTCACCTCTTGTCCAACATAGTCTATATTGAGACGTTCTATCCTACCATCAAAATAACTGGCCTGAATTGCATTGGCTTCCTCGTTCATTTTTATTTTTCCTGATAAGGAAACATCATTTTCCCTATCGGAAGAAGTATAACCGACTTTTACCGTTTGAACGTTGGCCAAGGCCATAGCATTCTTGGTCATTTTTATTTCGTTCATGGCAAGTCCGTCCGCACTTGTTTCCGCAGGGACCAGTTCCATACCACAAATAGGACATTCCCCAGGTTCCGGTTGCATAATCTGTGGGTGCATGGAACAGGTCCACATTTGGGACATGGATTCTCCTTCATGCTCGTGTTCATTAGAAATATTGGAAATATCTGTACTTGTTTTGGATGGTTCTGTTGCTCCTCCAAAAATTAGGTAACCGGCAAGTAAACCTGCAATCACGGCTATTCCAATGTATAAAACGTTTTTATTCATGATGTTTATTTCAGGTATTATTTTTTCTTTCCAATCTATTTATCATAGCTTTCATTTCCTCAATCTCTTTTTTTTTTGGGCTTTAATGATATCTTCTGCTAATTTTTTGACCTACAGATCTTTAATATTTGCAAATTCACTGGTCAAAATGGCTATTGAATGATGCAGCCAACATTAAAGCAAATTTTGTCTAATGATTCTTTTTTTTCTTGTCTTTCTTTTCCATTTTTTTCTAATAATTAATATTATCTATGAAATAGATTTAGTCCTTAACCGCAGTGCATTCGCGATTACGGAAACTGAGCTAAAGCTCATGGCCAATGCCGCTATCATGGGGGAAAGCAGAATTCCAAAGAATGGAAATAGAACCCCTGCCGCAATAGGGATTCCCAAAGTGTTATATATAAGAGCAAAGAATAAGTTTTGTTTAATGTTCTTCATTACGGCATCACTTAGGTTACGGGCCTTTACAATTCCGTGTAGATCCCCTTGTACCAAGGTTATGGCTGCACTTTCAATGGCCACGTCCGTGCCTGTTCCCATAGCAATACCCACATCACTTTTAGCCAGTGCAGGTGCATCGTTGATACCATCGCCCGCCATGGCAACTACCTTGCCCTGTTTTTGTAATTTCTCTACTTCATGTAATTTATTTTCAGGAAGCATCCCAGCCTTAAAATCGGCCAAATTAAGTTCACCAGCTACCGCTTGTGCTGTATCGTAGTTATCCCCTGTTAGCATTATAACCGCAATGCCCCTATTCTGTAAATCCTTTATGGCTTTGGCACTTGTTGCTTTAATTTTATCGCTTATTACTACAAAACCTACAGTTTCGCCTTTTATGGATAGATAAGACACTGTTTTGCCATGCTTTTGATAGGTCTGCACTTTATTCACCATTTCTGGCGACAGTTTGGCATTGGCTTTTTCCATCATTTTGGCATTGCCCAGAGCTGTATATTTGCCGTTTACATTTCCTTCCACACCCATACCGGTTATGGCATTGAAACTATCTGCTTTTAAAAATTCAGTTTTCTGCTCCTTACCGTATTTTACTGTGGCTTCGGCCAGGGGGTGTTCGCTTAGACTATTGAGAGAAACGATGTATTGAAGCACTTCCTTCTCGGAATGCGAATCTCCAAAGGCACCCACTTTTTCAACGGTAGGCTTTCCTTCTGTGATAGTTCCTGTTTTGTCTACAATAAGGACATCTACCTTATCCATCTTTTCTAGGGCCTCGGCATTCTTTATGAGCACTCCGTTCTGGGCACCTTTACCAACACCTACCATAACGGACATTGGCGTGGCCAAGCCCAAGGCACAGGGACATGCTATGATCAATACGGCTATTGCATTTACTAAAGCATAAACATAGGCGGGTTCAGGACCCCATAATGCCCAAACTCCAAAAGTGATAACGGCTATAATTACCACAATAGGCACAAAATACCCAGAAACGGTATCGGCCAATTTTTGTATAGGTGCACGACTTCGACTGGCATTGTTCACCATTTGTATTATTTGGGCCAATAAAGTGTCCGAACCCACTTTTTCAGCTTTCATTAAAAAGGATTGATTACCGTTAATGGTTCCACTACTAACTTTATCACCTACTTCTTTATTGACAGGAATTGGCTCTCCTGTAATCATAGATTCATCAATGGAGGTGTGTCCCTCTGCAATTACTCCGTCTACAGGAATTTTATCCCCTGGTTTTACTCTGAGGATGTCACCTATTTGGATTTTATCTATGGATACTTCCTGTTCTTCCCCATCAACTACTTTAATGGCCTTGTTCGGCGCAAGTTTTAGGAGCTCCTTTACAGCCGAATTGGTCTTACTATGGGCACGTGCTTCCAACATTTGTCCCATTAACACTAGGGTAAGGATAACTGTAGCAGCTTCAAAATAAACATGCACCGTACCCGCCCCTGTCTTAAATTGTTCAGGAAAAAAATCGGGAACCAGCATTCCGAATACACTGAACAACCACGCTACTCCGGCACCTATGCCAATAAGGGTAAACATATTTAGATTCCAAGTCTTGATACTTCTATATGCCCTTTTAAAGAACATCCAGGTGGCATAAAAAACAACGGGTATGGATAGTGCGAACTGTACCCAGTTCCAATATTTCAATTCCAGAACATCGTATAATGGATTATTGTGCCACATCTCCCCCATGGCAATTATGAAAATGGGGAGCGTAAATGCAGTTGCGATCCAGAATTTCTTAAGTAATTTTTTATAGGACTTTTCCTCTGCGGAAAGATCAGCTTCCATAGGTACCAAATCCATTCCACAAATAGGGCAACTTCCAGGTTCGTCACTAATAATTTCAGGATGCATTGGACAAGTAAATTGAGTTGAAGAACTTGTTGTTAGTTTCCGCTCCTCTACTAGGTCCATGCCACAAACTGGGCAGTCGCCTGGTTGGTCATAGGTCTTATCACCCTCGCAGTGCATTGGACAGTAAAAAGTCCCGGTTCCTTCGCCCTTGGCTTTTGGCTTCTCATCAGCCATATCTTTGGCATGATGGTCTCCAGGCATGTGAAGGGAATAAGTACCGCCATCCTTTTTTAAAGCTTCTTGAAACTTCTTGATAGGAATGTGATTTTCCATTTCAATGGTAGCTTCCGCTTTTTCTAAATTGACCGATACTTGTGAAACCCCTTCAATTTTAGAAAGCGTTTCTTCTACGTGACTTCTACATCCGTTACAGGTCATTCCATGTATGTGATAGGTGTGTTCCATAATTATTTAATTTTATAGATCAAAATTAAACATCTGTCGTATGTTTCTTTTTCATAATTCTGATTCTTATTTATACAATTTGGTCCAACGATTTTCTATCCCAATCTTGTAAGCTTTTATATTCAGACATAGACATGCCGGTACTACTTTTAAA
This sequence comes from Arenibacter sp. F26102, assembly GCF_023015865.1. Lineage (GTDB taxonomy): Bacteria > Bacteroidota > Bacteroidia > Flavobacteriales > Flavobacteriaceae > Arenibacter. The sequence continues at coordinate 171,985 of NZ_JALKBC010000004.1, forward strand.
TTGTTTGGCTAAATGACTGCTGTTTTTATAATTGAGAGAATACGCTATTTCAGAAAAATTTAATTGTCCTAGTTGAATAAGCTCCTTCACTTTTTCCAATTTTAGATTGATGGTGTATTTTTCCAATGTTATTCCTTCATGTCTACTGAACAGTTTACTTAATGCCGTTTCTGTTTTACCAAATTCTTCTGCTAAAGTTTTAAACAAATCCTCTGTTTCTCCCAATTCAATTTTATTAATAAGCTTAACTTTTATTAGTTCTACCAAAGTTTCCGCTTCATTTTTAATAATTTCAAAACCTACCTCTGCAAGTGCACTGTTTAGACTTTCAAACTTACTTTTTTGTCCTTTGGTTGCAACTACCTTTCCTAATTCCACGGACTCCACGATGTAATTTTCGGCATTAAAAATGGTTAAAACCGAAGCAATACAACGGTTACAAACCATATTTTTTATATGTATAGCTTCCTTCATATTAAAGTCTGTTCATTTATTGTCTTAACTTAATTTAGCTCTTTCTGTACTTTTCCACAAGCCAACATTTTACTGCCATAATACGGATTCTTGATTTCCTTACTGGCACTTAGCCAAGCTGTACCTTTATCGTACATTGGACAGAACTGCTCGTACAATTTTGTGTGGGCTCCAGTGATGGCAATCATATCCGTAACGTCCTTGCTCAAAACTTTGAAATGCTCGCGTTGTAGTTCTATAGGGCTTTCTGCAATTTGTTCTGCATGATCCATGGCCTCTTCTATGATGTCTTGTAATTTTGCTTGCTCCGTATCGGAATAGGTAGAGGTATCAAAATTGTCCAATGTGGCAACCAACTTTTTGCTTGTCTTGACTGCTGCGTCCGAATCATCTGCTACTAGTGCCTCTTTAAGGGATAAATATCCATTTATTACAGCAATTGCTTTTTCATCCTGATCTTTTGTAAAACTGTTGGTGTTGACAGCCTCTTGCTTTATTTCGTTGCTCATGGGTTCGGCCGATCCTTTTTTGTTTTCATCCTTGCAGGAAGAAAGTGATATTATTGAAATCGCTGCAATTGTTAGGGTAATATTTACATTTCTTTTCATAGTTTTTGATTTTAAAAGTTTCAGTATTAAAATTAATTTAGTAATTGATAATCAATTGATTGATACAGTATTATTATTGATTCGTTAGATAGTTTATTACGGCCATTTGCCCGTAATAGGCTTTAACGGCCTCTATTTCGTTTATCTGGAATTTTAGTTGTAATTCCTGAATGTCCAACACATCATTAAAATCAATGGTACCCGTCTCATAATTTTTCATTAGAATTTCTTCAGCATTCTTGGCCTGTTTTAGATTGATCTGTTGGGTATTATATATAATACGCGCCTCATTTCGACCAGACTCTGCCTTTGCCAATGCTGATTGAAGCAGATTAAATCGTTCGTTTTTTTGTAATTCCGTTTCCTTTAGGCGCATTTCGTTTTGTTTGGATACGGATCTAATACGATTGTTGAAAATAGGAATTGAGAAAGTGACCATGGGCATCACAATATCTTTTCCATTATCGTCAAAACTCATGTCCGGTCTTTCTTGGATTGGAATGTAATCCAGTCCAAAACCAATATTGGGAGCGCCATCCTTTTTATTGACCAATTCTGATTGAACTATGGCTTCAAACATTTCATCATACTTTAAGATTTCAGGGTTAAGTTCCAATCCATTCCCTAAGTTAATAGGGTCCTCCAATGGAAGGGTCAATTCAGTAACAACATCAATGGATATGCTCTCCTTTCTATTCAAAAGATTATTGAAATTAGTTTTTTCGGCCAAATAATCCTGATGCAAAATGGCCCTTTGCTGTTGCATTTCATTTTGCCGTATTTGTAATTTCAATACGTCAACGGCCGAGGCCTTACCCACTTCCACCGAAGTCAATGCCAATCGTTCATAGGTCCTCAGTAATCGTATGTTCTGATCCAGTACCATTTGCCTAGCCTCAATGGCATACAATTGGTAATAGGATTGGGCTACGGCAAGGGCCAATTTACGTTTGGCGATAGCTATTTCAATATAATCTACATTGGACATGGACACAGCATAATTTTGCCGAGCCGTTATGGTTCCAAACCAGGGCAACATCTGTGAAACCGAAAACCTTGCGCGTTGGGCACCTGTGCGTGTTTCAGGTTCGCTAACAAAATAGCCTGCGCTCACCGTGGTGTTGGGGAGCGTATTAACTTCGTTTGCCTTCTCTTGGGCAATGCTGTATTTTAAATCGAAGGCTTGTATCTGTGGATTATTTTTCTGGGCCTCTTGAATATAGGATTGCAGGTCCTGGGCTTTCGCCCAAGTGGAAACCATTAAAAGACATGTGATGAATGTTATATTTTTCATTTGCTTGCTCGTTTTAATTGAAATTCCTTTTTCCAGCTGTACAATACCGGAACAATAAAATAGGAGGTGATATCTATGACCATCCCACCGAAAATGGGGATTGCCATGGGAATCATAATATCACTGCCTTTTCCTGTAGAGGTCATTACAGGCAAGAGGGCAAGGATTGTAGTGACTGTTGTCATTAAACAGGGTCTAATGCGTTTTCCGGCCGCCTCCAATGCCGCCAATCGGATCCCTTTTTTATCTGTTGGATTTTCACGGTCAAAAGTTTGGGTTAGGTAGGTGGCCATTACTACCCCATCATCTGTAGCTATACCAAAGAGCGCAATAAATCCTACCCAAACAGCGACACTTAAATTGATGGTTTTCATATTGAATAGATCTCTTAGGTTTTCTCCAAGAAAACTAAAGTTTAAGAACCAATCTTGGCCGTAGAGCCATATCATGATGAAACCGCCTGCAAAAGCCACCGCAATTCCCGTAAATACCATGAGGGAGGTTGCTACTGATCTAAACTGAAAATACAGTATCAAAAAGATAATTATTAATGCCAACGGAACTACTATGGAAAGAGTCTTTTCCGCACGTAATTGGTTTTCGTAGGTTCCTGTAAATTGATAATTAATTCCCTTGGGCACCACCAGTTCACCGCTATCTATTTTTCCCTTGATTATGGCCTGTGCATTTTCCACAACGTTTACTTCTGCGAAGCCATCTAGTTTATCGAACAAAACATAGCCAATTAGGAAGGTGTCTTCACTTTTAATGACTTGTGGCCCCTGTTCGTATCTAATATTTACCAATTGGCCCAATGGCACAGGACTCCCTTTTTCAACCGGAACATAGATGTTTTCTAGATCTGATGGATTTTCCCGTAATTCCCGTGGATAACGAACCCTTATAGAGTACCGTTCCCGTCCTTCCACCGTCTGTGTCAAGGGCATGCCGCCCACTGCTACCTGCAGAATTTCCTGTACATCCATTATAGATATACCATAGCGGGCAAGTTGATTGCGATCGATATCAATTAATAAATAGGGCTTACCAACAATACGGTCTGCAAATACGGCTTGTTCTTTTACGCCATCTACCTGTTTAAGAATCTTTTCCAACTCCAGTCCAAAGGCTTCTATTTCCCGTAAATCCTGACCCTTCACTTTGATTCCCATTGGTGCACGCATGCCCGTTTGCAACATCACCAAACGTGTTTCTATGGGTTGCAATTTAGGAGCAGAAGTAACACCTGGCAATTTTGTTACGCTAACTATTTCATTCCAGATATCGTCCGGCGAATTTATTTTTGGTCGCCAGTTTCTATAATATTCGCCTTTGTTGTCAGCAACAAGCTCATCTCTTGTCGCCGTTGTTTGCAATTGGGACTCTTCATAATGTATGTCATCGTCCAATTCATTATTGGGATTAATAATAAAATTGCCATTTTTCAGTACAAACAGGCCATCCTCGTTTATTTGATAACGCTGTCGCTCCCCAGCCGAATTTCGCATGTACTCCGATTTGGACTGAATTACATTTTCGTACATGGAAAGCGGTGCGGGGTCCAAGGCCGACTCTGTTCGTCCGGATTTACCTACAACGGTTTCAATTTCCGGAATGCTCGCCACCGCCATATCAAGCTGCTGCAGCACGCGTTTATTCTCTTCTACTCCTGCATGAGGCATAGAAGTTGGCATTAATAGAAATGAACCTTCGTTCAGGGAGGGCATGAATTCCTTGCCCGTATTTTTCATAATAATAAATCCCAAGGTCAAAACCGTTGTTGGAATAATCAAGAAGAGGAGTTTGTTCTCCAAGGCCCATTGTAGAATTCTGGAATAGTAGTTTCTGAAAATAGAGAAAGTTCCCAACAGTCCAAAGCAGATAATACTAACAAAGATCAAGTTCATGACTATGCTTCGATCAAAGCCAAGGGGTCTCCAATAAACGGCAAGAAGTAATACAATGGCAACAGCCGATATAATAATATTGAACAAATTTGCTCTTTTAGGCGAAACTTTCCCTTTTATGCCCAAAAACGCAGTGGCTGCAAAAGCTATAAGAATAAGTCCCAGCCAATAACCGTAAAAAATTGCTGTGAAACCAAGTGCAACCAGAACAACATTAAGAACATATTTGGAATTTAATTTGAGGTTATTTTTCTTAAAGAATACTGCTGCAAAAGGGGGAATTAAAAACAGTGCTATGATCAGTGAGGCCGTAAGTGCCATGGTTTTGGTGAAAGCCAGGGGACGGAAAAGTTTCCCTTCCGCACCTATCATGGTAAAGACGGGCAAAAAACTAATAATAGTGGTAAGTACAGCGGTTAAAATGGCACCGGAAACTTCTGAAGTGGCGTTATAGATAATTTCGTTGATCGTGTATTCGGTTCCATCTTCGCTATGTCGCAATTTCTCATCTTCCAAATGTCTTATCATATTTTCGGCGAGAATTACCCCAACATCCACCATAGTCCCGATTGCTATGGCAATTCCGGATAGGGCAACAATATTGGCATCCACATTAAAAAGCTTCATGGTAACAAAAACCATTAATACGGCTACTGGCAATAAACCGGAAATAAGAATGGAAGCTCGTAAATTGAATATCATTACAATAATGACGAGGATAGTAATCAGTATTTCCAAGGTCAATGCTTCATTAAGTGTCCCCAAGGTTTCTTGTATCAATTCCGTTCTGTCATAGAAGGGTACAATGGTCACTTGCGAAGTCCTACCGTCCTCCAACTGCTTTGATGGTAGTCCAGTAGCCAACTCCTCGATTTGTTTTTTTACATTGTTAATGACCTCTAAAGGGTTTGAGCCATACCTTGCTACTACTACCCCACCAACTACTTCGGCACCTTCCTTGTCCAATATTCCACGACGCGGGGCCGGCCCCATATGTACCTTCCCCAAATCCTTAATACGAAGGGAAGTGAAATTTTCAGAACTTACTACTGCATTCTCAATATCCTCAATAGACTCAACATAGCCAAGGCCACGTACCAAGTATTCGGCTCGATTAATTTCCAAGGTTTGAGCGCCTATATCCTGATTGGATTTTTTAACGGCTTTTACAATATCGCTCAGGCTTATATTGTACTGCCGCATTATTTCAGGATTTACGTCCACCTGATATTCCTTTACATACCCGCCAATGGAGGCTACTTCTGAAACTCCTGCAGCAGAAGAAAGCGCATACTTTACATAATAGTCCTGAATACTTCGCAATTCTTGAAGATCCCACCCCCCGGTAACATTACCCTCTTTATCGCGACCTTCCAGCGTATACCAAAAGATCTGGCCCAGGCCAGTAGCATCCGGACCTAGAGCTGGATTTACATTGTCTGGCAAGAGTCCGTTGGGTAAGGAATTCAGTTTTTCCAGGATCCTACTTCGCGACCAATAGAATTCAATATCCTCTTCAAAAATTATGTAGATACTGGAAAAACCGAACATAGAGGAGCTACGGATAGTCTTTACACCCGGGATTCCCAATAACGAGGAGGTAAGTGGATAGGTAATTTGATCCTCTATATCCTGAGGGGAACGTCCTTCCCATTTGGTAAAAACTATTTGCTGATTTTCACCTATATCGGGAATGGCATCCACGGCAACTGGATCTGTGGGCAAAAACCCTGTGTCCCAATTAAAAGGTGCGTTCACAATGCCCCAGCCTACAAAAAGAGTAAGCATTAGAACTGCAACGAGTTTGTTTTCTATTAGAAATTTTATGCCTTTGTTCAGCATGGATTCTGGTTATTAGACAGTTATACATTTTTGTATTGATGGGCGTACAGCATATTGAACGCAACAAAAGTTGCCCATTACGGTAATACCGTTGGGCTATATCCCGATGGTTATCGGGAACTGTCTAAAAATCAAATTAAATATAACTCGTATAGAACCTGCACGTCCCGTTTGAGAAAGGGCGGCGAATAATCCTTGAAAGATTGGATGTTTTCATCAAAGCCATCAAAAAGATTTATATACGAGTAAAGAAATGCAGCAACAAATGTCTGTTGCTCAAAAGTAAGTTTATCAAATGAAATTTTAAGGTCTTGATTTGCTTCTTTGACCAATTGGTGTTCGGTACAGCAAGATTTTGAGGTAATTTTGGTTTCGCAATCTTGTAAGGGCTGTTCTTTTTCCATGCCACAGCTATCGGCACTGCTATAGAAGGAAAGATCAACCAAAGACGTTCCACAATAATGCATATCCATGGTAAACGACATTGTAGTAAACATAACCACAAATGCCATGGAAACCGCCAATACCTTATGGAAGACTTTTTTCATCTATTGCAAAATTACCAAAAAATAATAAGATTAGGTTTTATTAACAAAAGATTAATCCAAAGGATATTAAGCTTCCACGGTCTGGACCATTCAATATTACAGAGAAAATCTCCACACTTTACATGCCCGTTTGGGAATCATGGAGATTCCTCCAACCTCGCTAAATCAATTATTTAAACTGTATAATGTGGCGTTCATAATTGTATGCTTACCAATAGAATTTGGCTCTCTGTATATGAGGGGATATTTTGAAATATAGCCATGTCCAACTAACCTATATAAGCAGTTTACATGAATAATTAATAACTATTCGTTAAAACACTTAGGTAGTGGCATCAAGAATTCAGTCCAAAGGCATAATATTGTTTTCCGGGTACATCTTCATAAAGGCCTTCCAACATAACGCCTCCTTTTTTGTTTTCCAGGGATGCAACAAATTCCTTTATATTGGTCACTTTTTTACCATCTACATGGGTAATAATGAAGCCAGAACGCATTTGGGTATATTGCCTTAAAAGACCGGGATATAAGTTAGTGATTCTGACGCCACCATCAATCTGCAACTTATTGGCCGTTTTTTTATCGAGGGTTTCAAAATCGGCACCCAGAAAATTAAGCATTTCTACATTTTCACTTTTGGTTATTTCCGTTGTACCTTTTACGTTTGCGAGGGTAACCTGAAATTCCTTCTCTTTCCCTTTTCGATCAACAACAATGGATAACTTATCTCCAGGTCTGTGACGGGCAATAATTTCCTGTAATTTGGGAGAAGTGATAACGTTTGTTCCATTAACCTTGACAATAACATCTCCCGGCTTTATGCCAGCCTTTTCTGCGGCACTATCCTCACCCACGTTTTCAACCCATACTCCTTTAATAAAATCAATATCTTTTTCCTTCGCCAGATTACCATTCATAGTAACTATGGTAACGCCCAACATGCCACGCTGAACGCTGCCATATTTCAAAAGGTCCGACACCACTTTTGTGACAATGTTGCTGGGTATTGCAAACCCATATCCGGTGTAACTTCCCGTACTGGTGGCTATTGCGGTATTGATGCCCACAATTTTCCCCTCTAAGTCTACTAGAGCTCCTCCACTATTCCCAGGGTTAATAGCCGCATCTGTCTGTATAAAACTCTCGATGGCAAATTTCTCCTGGTTGATATTGATGTTACGTCCTTTGGCACTTACAATACCTGCTGTTACGGTTGAATATAGACTATATGGGTTTCCTACAGCTAATACCCACTCCCCTATTTCCACATCATCCGAATCAACAAAGGACAAGGCTTTTAGGTTTTCGGCTTGTATCTGTAACAAGGCCAGATCCGTAGTTGGGTCGGCACCTATTACTACAGCTTTGAAGGTTTCGTTGTTATGTAAGGTAACCTCCAATTCCGTGGCATTATTAATTACATGGTTATTGGTTACGATATGGCCCTTAACATCAATAACTACGCCAGACCCAGAACCGTGTAGGGGTTGTTGGGGCAAATTGTCCGGAGATTGAAAACGGTCTCCAAAAAAATCCTTGAAAATATCCGGTAGATCGCGTGGCGCAATATTGGTACTGTTGTTGGAGCGGGTTTGGGTAGATCTAATATGGACCACCCCGTCCAGTACCTTCTTTGCGGTCTCAGTAAAATCTACGGGACCGCCTTTGAATGCCTTGATATTTTCTATGGCCGATTCTTTATTTTCCCTATTCTCAACGTAAAATTGTCCTTCTTCCTTTTCAACAATTGCCTCTAAGCTATTGCCTTCCTTACAAGAGGATAAAACGCTTAATAAAGTCGTAAATATTAGTATTACAATACTGAAATTAACCTTTTTCATAACTATTATTTTTTCTTTAACACTCTGATCTCATTTAACTGTTCATTTGAATTACATGTTGTAAGCAACAGTTTCTATATAAAGATTTTGACTGTAACACCCTGACACGAAGTAGGATGTTGGTGATTTTTCTTCACTTTTCTCTAGTTACTTCGGTCTGTACCCCTGCTGATTCCTGAACTATTTCGATTGCTCCTGCCCCTACTGGCATTATGTTCCTCGTGGTATCTACGGATATCATCCTTTCGATATCCTTTAATCCTCTCGTACTTGGTTCGTCTTAGGTCCAAATGGCTATATCTTGGCGGTAAAACCTTGCGCCGTACCCAAACATTCCCTTCCAAATAGATATAAGTGCGGGCCGATAGGTCATAGTAAAAACGATAGTTCGGAAAATATACGTAGCGAACCACCTCTAACCGGTTTGGGTAGAACCAAGGCGGGGGCGGTGGGTTTACCCCTGTGGTAAGGACCATTGGGCCACAGCTGGTTAAGGCCATAAAAATTAATAATATGGGAATTAGTAATCTTGATTTAAGCAGCATTCTAGTCTTCATTACAACAAGAACTTTGAAAACAAAATAAAGGCTTATATACAGGTCAAGAAATGACTTACATCATTCTGATAATAATTCTACCAATAAAATTGGATAGCCTATAAAGGCCAAGCTCTCAATATGTTGGAAAACCGTCATATATCAATAGTGAAGTTAATTGGGATCGGTTCCCTATGACCGAAATCATTTTGAGAGCGAATAACAAGATATATATTTGGAATAGGGTATTGGCTATGGGCTTAAATTTATTTAGAATTTTACTTGAAAATGGAGAAGCCGTTAAAAAAAGGATCGGATTCGGATCCGTCGGGAAATAATAATCCAAAATCCCCTCCGGGGGGTTATGGATATGGTTTGTTCTATATTATTATGTTGGGCTTACTGTTGTTATTTTCCCTTTTAACCAATCCAATGACCAGTAGCAGGGAGATAACCTGGTCGTTCCTCCAAGATTCCCTTTTGGTAAAGAAGCAGGTTAACAAAATAGTTGTCGTTAATAAGGAAGTCGCTGAAATATACCTTAAACCTGAACTTTCCGGGGAAGATACCCAACAGCCTATTTCCAATAAGCTATATAGGGCTGTTGAGACACCGCAATACTATATGAATATTGGTACGGTAGACATTTTTGAACAAAAATTACAAAATGCCCAACAGAATTTCCCTTCATCAGATAAAATTGAAATACGATATCAGACACGTACAAGTTGGGTCGGCATTCTTTCCTGGTTGCTGCCTTTTGGATTCATCATTTTGTTTTGGTTGTACATACTTAGAAGAACCGGCGGAGGTACTAGTGGAAGTGGTACCGGCAGTTCACTCTTTAATTTCGGCAAATCCAATGCCAGACTTATGGAAAAGGGAAGCACAAGTTCGGCGACATTTAAGGACATAGCGGGTCTTAAAGAGGCCAAGACCGAGATTATGGAGGTGGTAGATTTTTTAAAAAACCCTGAAACCTATACAAAATTGGGAGCAAAAATTCCCAAAGGAGTCATGCTTGTAGGGCCTCCAGGAACGGGAAAAACATTGATGGCCAAGGCGGTAGCCGGTGAAGCCGGGGTTCCCTTTTTCTCTATGTCGGGGTCGGAATTCGTGGAAATGTTCGTAGGGGTCGGTGCTTCAAGGGTCCGAGATCTGTTTAAGCGAGCCAAGGAAAAGGCCCCAAGTATTATTTTTATTGATGAAATAGATGCCGTGGGTCGTTCCAGGGGTAAACTAAATGCCTTTCAGGCCAACGATGAGCGCGAAAGTACCTTAAACCAATTGTTAACGGAACTGGATGGTTTCGGGCCCAATACCGGGGTAATTGTACTGGCCGCTACCAACCGCCCCGACGTACTTGACAAGGCATTGTTGCGCCCAGGAAGGTTTGATCGTCATATTTATTTGGAACTACCTACCAAGGTAGAACGCATAGAGATTTTTGGAGTACACTTACGCCCCTTGAAACTTTCAAAAAATGTTGATGTTGAGCTACTGGCCAAATTAAGTCCTGGATTTTCTGGTGCCGATATAGCCAATATTTGCAATGAAGCCGCATTGATCGCTGCCCGTAAAAAAAAGAAGACTGTGGAACAATCAGATTTTATGGAGGCCAGGGATCGGATCATTGGGGGGATGGAGCGGAAGAGCAAGATAATCTCTCCTCAGGAAAAGCAGATTGTTGCCCATCATGAAGCTGGCCATGCCGTGGTAAGCTGGTATTTAAAAAATGTGGATTCTTTGGTCAAGGTCTCTATAATACCTCGTGGAAAATCATTGGGTGCCGCATGGTACCTACCACAAGAACGACAAATTGTGACCAAAGGACAATTTCTGGACCAGATTTGTGCTTCCCTTGGAGGCCGTGCCGCCGAGGAAATTATTTTTAACGAAATCTCATCCGGTGCATTGGACGACTTGGAAAAAGTAACCAAGCAGGCCTATACCATGGTTGCCTATTACGGATTGGATGAAGAAATAGGCCCGATCAGCTTCTATGATTCCACGGGTCAAAATGAACGAATGTTCGGCAAGCCATACAGTGAAAATATGGCTCAAAAAATAGATGTTGAGGTACAGGATTTGGTAAATACCTCCTATGAAAGAACAAAAGCAATACTACGGGAACACAGAACCGAATTGGAAAAACTTGCACAGCTTTTATTGGAACAAGAGGTCGTAGAAAAAGAAGAGCTCGAAAACATTCTTGGCAAACGGGAAATGGAACCATTATTGGAAGATAAATAGGCACAGCGCCTTCAAATTTGCTGATATACTACAATGAATAATTGCAATCTTCTAGGAAGTTTGGTCATGAAACCCTTTTATTCCATCTAATGATACAGACCATAAAGAGCAGCTATGGACAGTAGTTCCAATGACCTTTCAGAAGTTACCCTCTATTAAAGATTTATGTTAAAATTGTACGGCGCTGACCTACATCATTTTCAAATGTAATGGTAGGGTATATATTGGCAGCATCAGTATTAATAATTTAACAAAAATATATAACATCATGAAAACAGATGCAAAGATTAAGGAAGATGTCTTGGAAGAATTGGCGTGGCAACCAGATATTGATGAGACCGATATAGGGGTTATAGTTCAAAATGGAGTGGTTACCCTAAGTGGAGTTGTTGACAGTTACTCAAAAAAAATGGCAGCTGAAAAGGCGGTAAAGGGAGTTTTTGGAGTAAAGGCACTTGCCGGGGATATTGAAGTGAAATTTGGTGATGATTATAAAAAAACGGATAAGGAAATTGCCAAGGCGGTTGTTAATGCCTTTGAATGGAATAATTCCATACCCGAAAAGGATATTGAGGTAAAGGTGGAGAATGGTTGGGTCTATCTTTCAGGGGAAGTTAAATGGGAGCACGAGAAAACAGCTGCAAAAAAGGCAATTCAGGATTTGATCGGGGTAGTCAAGGTTATTAACAGTATTGTTATCAAGCAGGATACAAAGCCTAAGGAGGTAAAAGATGTTAAGCCTTCTGAAGTAAGTGAACAAATAAAAAAAGCGTTCGAGCGTTCTGCTGAAATTGATGCCAAAAAAATCACTGTTTTAACAGACGGTCATACCGTTACACTTCAGGGCAAGGTGCATTCCATAAAGGAAAGAGAGGATGCAGAATCTGCCGCTTACAAGGCACCAGGAGTGTTTGAGGTGAAAAATGAACTCAAGGTTCAGTACTATACCGAGTATGCCTAAGGCTTAAATTTCAATTTCCGGTGGTTGCTGCCCAAACCTTACTGGAATTGAAACGGCCCTGGTCCAATTTGTTGGTCAGGGCTTTTTTTGTTCCATTATTTAAAGGTCAATCTTGCTTTTTTTGTGTGTGAGATTTTTTGACAGTCCAACCTTTATACTCCGCTCTGGTGAGGTCAGGAAGTAGAAATTCTTATTTCGTCTTTAATTGCATAGTTATTTAGGCCCGTAGGTTTAATTCTGGTCATAAGTTCCATTCACAGCAAATTATTGGGATGGATTAATATTAGGATGTCTCTGCCAAGATAAAATTTATGTCATATGGAATAAGGTGATGGATATAATTTTTTTTTAATACTGATATAGATCATTTGGAAAAAATAACTGGCAACCTAATTTTATGGAAGCTTATTGATTTACTTACTAAGTGAGATTTGAATATACGGACACTTGCATGTCCGGTCCGTTCAGGCGGGCGACTAAATATTATTAGAGGTAAGTGTCCCGTACCCTATAGGCTAACCCCTAGGTTGTTGTTTAATCAAAATAAAAATATAAGAAGATGAAAACAGATGCTCAAATTAAAGAGGATGTATTGGATGAACTGGCTTGGCAGCCGAATATAGATGAGACTGAGATAGGGGTCATTGTTAAAGATGGAGTTGTAACCTTGACCGGTTATGTTGATGAATACCCAAAAAAAATAGCGGCCGAGAAAGCAGTAAAAAAAGTGGCAGGAGTAAAAGCGGTAGCCATTGATATAGATGTCGCTTACGGCGAGGAATACAAAAAAAGCGACAAGGAAATTGCCAAGGCTGCCGCAAATGCCTTAGAATGGAATACCACCATACCCAAAGAAAAAATAATGGTAAAAGTAGATGATGGCTTTGTTTTTCTGACCGGGGAAGTTACCTGGGAATACCAGAAGAATGCCGCCAAGAAAACCGTAGAAAACCTTCTTGGAGTTAAGGGGGTATTCAATGATATTGAGATCGTACAGAAATTGGAACCCGAGAAGGTTACAGAAAAAATTCTCAAGGCCTTTGAGCGATCGGCAGACATAGACGCCGATCATGTTACTGTAACTGTCAACGGTTCTGAGGTTACACTTACGGGTACTGTAAGCTCTATCAAACAAAAAGAGGATGCCACCAATGCCGCGTTTCATGCGCCCGGAGTAACTAAGGTAAAAAACAAAATTAAGGTACAGTACAATCCTACCCATGCTTATTGAGCGTAATAACTTTTATAGTCAATGGCCTTAGTGACGGTGAATGTATTTAGGATTGTACTTATGGTTTTTTGGGGTAAAGTTCCATATTCCTTTTAATGGACATTTAACCCCTGCATGTCAATGTTCCTTTTTGTATTGCCCAGGTAGACATCCAAAGTAAATAAAAACCGACAATGAAAACCATGGAAATAAGTCATGCGGAGAAGATCATGTTCCCAGAAACGGGGATTACCAAAGGCGACCAAGTGCATTATTATTTGGAAATAACGGATTATATATTGCCTTATATTATTGTTCCAATCAATGTCGGAATAATTACATGACCGTATTTATAAAAAAAGACCGTGGACTGATCAGTATCATTTTATCTGTGTCAATACTCTTATACTTTTAAATGAATCAAATCATTGGACTGTTATGAAAAAGGTACTATTTCTAACCACAATTCTTTTTTCCATTTTAACCATGGGTCAATATACAGCCGATAAAAATATTGATGTACAAATGCCTAAAGAGGACGATTTATACCTTGCTGGTGAGACGGTTACGGTTGATGCCATTGTAAATGGCGATGTTGTGGCGGCAGGGGGCAAAATAATAATTCAGGATTCGATTCGTCAGGATTTGATCGTGGCCGGAGGTGAGATTGTAGTAAAGGGATATGTTGCAGATGACATTCGCGCCGCTGGCGGTAGGTTGACGATTGACGGTGAAGTGGGAGATGATGTTATTATTGCAGGTGGGGAAGTAGTTATTACGGAAAATGCAGTTATTCACGGGAATCTGGTCAATTTTTCCGGGAATATTGAGATGAAGGGTGAAGTTCTGGGCACACTTAAATCCCATTCTGGCAATTTTGTTCTCAAAGGCAGGGTTGGTCAGGAAGCAAATATATTTGGAGAGGACATTCTGATAGACGGTGAGATTTTGGGCATTTCCAAAATAGCTGCTGAATCTGTTAACATAGGCAGCAACGCAAAATTCTTCAACAATGTGGAGTATTGGAGTCGTGACGGTATAGTAGAATTTAATAATTCCCTTATACAGGCCAAAGCCGTCTATAATGATGAATTGATGGAGGGGCTAGATAATTTTTCATGGAAGGGAACAGGCTTTTTGGTCGCTATTTTCTTCATCATTTATGTCCTCTCAGCTTTTGTTATACTACTATTGCTGAACTGGGCCTTTGGCAAGTTGTTCTTAAAAGCTTCACAACATTTTCGCAAAGACCTGTTGAAAGGTACGGGGTATGGACTTATTTATCTTTTTGGGATGCCACTAATCATTTTATTTACCTTTTTGCTAATTATCGGTATTCCCATAAGTTTGTTTTTGTTATCGGTTTATGGGTTCAGTATTCTATTCGGACATTTGGTGGCATCACTGTTAATAACCCATTACCTAGATAAAAATAGGCAATGGAAATTCTGGCAGATCGTTTTTATTTCCTTGGGTATAGGCATTCTCCTGCGCCTAATAACTCTGATACCTTTCCTGGGAACTTTGGTCTCCATCTTGGTCATTGCACTAAGTTATGGAGTACTACTATTGGTATTTATACAACAAAGAAAAAATAAACTTAAAGCAGTTTAGTGATGTATGTAAAAGAAATTGAAAAAGCGATGGACATCCCACTAAAAAATATGATTTTAAAAGGGAATTTATTTATACCGGCTAATGCACAGGGTTTGGTATTGTTCTCGCACGGAAGTGGCAGTAGCCGTTTTAGCCCAAGAAACAGGTATGTTGCGAAAATGCTTCAGGATGAAGGTCTGGGCACCCTATTGTTCGACCTCCTGACGGTACAGGAAGATCAGGTTTATGAAACGCGCTTTAACATAGATCTCCTGACTCAAAGATTGGTTGATGTAACCCAATGGGTAAAGAAACAACAGCACACCAAAGATATGGTACTGGGCTATTTTGGGGCAAGTACGGGTGCCGCCTCAGCCCTAAGGGCGGCCGCATATTTTGGGGATGAAATTAAAGCGCTGGTTTCAAGGGGAGGAAGACCGGATTTGGCTTTTTCAGCCTTGGATCAGGTATCAACCCCTACCCTCTTGATCGTGGGAGGATGGGATCAGGAGGTCTTGGAACTGAACCAAAAAGCCTATGAAAAATTACAGTGTAAAAAGAAATTGGAAATTATTCCCCAAGCCTCCCATCTTTTTGGGGAAAAGGGTAAGCTGGAAGAAGTTGCTCTCTCATCTGCAAACTGGTTCCTTAGGTGGTTGGTCAATAAAAAGGAAAAAAACACATAGGAATAGGTCCGTATCTTAATAGGAACTATCCCTTTACAACTGCCATCGGCCTTAATTTTGCCACTTTTTTGGCAATTCCGGAATTTTGAATGGTCTCCACCACTTCATCAACATCCTTATAGGCAACAGGAGCCTCTTCTGCTATACCTTTGAAGGAACCCGCCTGTACGTATATGCCCATTTCCCTAAGTTCTTCTTTGAGTACCGGAGCATTCACCTGTTTTTTTGCGGCAGTTCTGGACAATTTTCTTCCAGCTCCATGACAACAAGATCCAAAGGAAATTTCTTCGCTTCTATTGGTTCCTGCCAATATATAGGAGCAGGTACCCATGCTACCGGGGATTATAACAGGTTGCCCTACGGATATATACTCTTTGGGCAAGTCTTCAAACCCTGGTCCAAAGGCGCGGGTGGCCCCCTTTCGGTGAACCAAAACCTTCAATTTTTCCCCATCGACCTGATGTGTTTCAATTTTAGCAATATTGTGGGCCACGTCATACATTAGTTTTAAAGGGGCTATATCAGTACCAAAAACATTTTTCCATGCGTTTCTCACCTCCCATGAGATAATCTCCCTATTGCACCAGGCAAAATTGGCTGCTGAACACATGGCTTTATAATAGTTCTCCCCTTCTTGGGAATTGAATGGCACACAGGCCAGCTCCCTGTCGGGCACCTTGATTCCGTAATTGGGCATTGCAGCCATTATTTTGCGAATATAATCCGTGGCTACTTGGTGCCCCAGCCCTCTGGAACCGGTATGGATCAATACCACAACCTGTCCTTTTGAGAGTCCATAAGCCTCGGCTGCTATGGGGTCGTAAATTTCTTCTACATAGTCTACCTCTACAAAGTGGTTTCCGGAACCAATGGCTCCCAATTGATCGGAGCCTCTTTTTTTTGCCATTTCCGAAACAAATGCTGGATCTGCATTTTCCAACCTTCCATTACTTTCCATATAAGCTAAATCCTGATTGTCAGCATATCCATGGTCCACTGCCCATTCCGCGCCCTTTGTCAACACTTCATCAATTTCTTTGGGAGTAAGGATTATTTGTCCGCCTTTACCCATTCCGGAAGGGATTTGTGCATACATTTCCTTGGATAATTCTTCCAATTTACTTTTTATGTCTTCTGCATTTTGTTGCGAAGTAAGAAGGCGTACCCCACAATTTATGTCATATCCAATGCCTCCTGGTGAAATGGCCCCATGGGGATATAATGTAGCTGCCACTCCTCCAATGGGAAAGCCATAACCCTCGTGTACATCTGGCATTACAAGTGAGGCACCTATTATACCTGGCAAGGAAGCCACATTGACCAATTGTACAAGTGATCTATCTTCCATAATGGCATCGAGCAGGGTCTCAGAGGCAATAACCCTTGCGGGCACGAGCATTTGAGGCCTAAAGGTTTGAGGTATTTCCCAAAGAAAATCCTCCTTCTTAATAATATCATGTTTTTTTATTTTCATCTTTTAAATATCAAAAATTATGAAGGTTTCCCAAGTATTACCTCCGCTGTTAACTACTTCGGCCTCGTGATAGGTAACTGCTTTTATTTCTTCATCAAAACCTATTGTTGTTTTTCCATAAATATCAGCTTTGATATCCGTGGCCGTAAGTTTTAAAAATATCACTTTGCAAAAAATCGACTTTTCCGAGTAGGAATGGGATAGCACTTCGGATAAGAAATCAATTAAAAGGCAGGTCTGATCTGTGGCCTGGATTTCAATGTTGGATTTTATATCAAAAGAATCCTCCGGTTCACATATGTCCTCTTTTAATATGTTGGCCATACCCAATACCCCAGCAACGAAAAGTTCCTTAAAACAGCAACCCTCCACTTTCATCCGAATATCGGCAGTATGGGGAAAATATTGGAACTTCACTTTTTTGTTGCCTTAACCACCACAAACGATCCTTCGCCAAAACCAGGTTTGGGCATCTGTACCTTATCTATGGCATCCAAATCACCGAATAGGGTCTGGTTGAATTCTATATTTTTAAAGCCTATCTGGGTTAGCAGTTTTGTAATATGAGCAACGGAATAAAATTGTGCATCCTTATAAAAATGGCTTCGGTGCCTTTTTTGTTCGTATTCCTTGGCTACGGATCGATCTTTATCCAAAAAGCCAATTATTATGGCACCATTGGGTTTTAGTACCCTGTGCGCCTGGCGAAAGGCTCTTTTTACATCTTTTAAGAAACATATGGTAACAAGCAAAACAAAATTGAAAGTCATATCACCATAGGGTAATCGTTCCGCCGTGCCGTCCATAATCTCGATCCCTCTTTTTATGGCCAATTTGGCCATTTCCTTGGAAGGTTCAATACCTTCCTTAATGCCCAGTGGTTCTGCAAACCTTCCCGTGCCAACACCTATTTCTATCCCGTGAAGATTTTGAGGTAATTTTTGAAATTGTTCCTTCAATGCCAAAATTTCGGACTCATATACTTCAGGATGGTCTTTGTACCATTGCTCATATTCCGATACGTAGGTATCAAATGTTTCTATTGTTCCCATATGATTACTTTTTTAATAAAGTTGGATAAAAAGAATATTGTACACAATGACCTAAATCAATTGTCATTAGATTTGAATTTTCGGAAGGAAACAAAAATTCAATACAGAAAGTCGTAATTGGCCAAGGCAGCGCACAAGAACACCATCTTTTACATGCCGCCATTGCCGACCACAACATAAGCCGATTAATTATCCATTATACCGAAACTAACTTTGGTGTTTACACGGTATTCCGAAATTAGATTGTCCTTGACGGACACTTGCATGTCCTGGATATAAACAGACTTAATATTTTTTACTGTTTTCGACGCTTCTTTGATTACATTTTGTACGGCATCCTCAAAACTAATAGGCGAATTGCCCATGATCTCTATAACTTTTAAGACGGACATAATCTTTGTTTTTAATGATTTGTGGATGGATTTTGAACTCCGATTTGTTTTAATGGAAATTTCCTTTGTCATCTACCCTTACCCTTAAGGTCTCGTCACCGTTCTCCAATTTAATTTTGTATTTCTTGTTTACCCCACTGTCTTCGTGATAGTTTACCAAATAAATAGACCTATTATAATTTTTTTCCTGATTTTAATTTAGTTGTTACTATCTCTTTTTGGATAAACTGTTCCAAAATTTTAAAGGCTAAAGGTATGGTCCGTATACTACCATCACAATGACCTGGATCAGTCCAATAAGGTATTGCCATGGTTTTGCAGATATTGCAGAAATTGGTAATTGCATTTATTGAAGGTGTGTTTAACCAATTCTCCGGTTGGTGTTTATGGACAAATGGGCGTTGCTGTCCACTTATTCATTTAGTAACAGATTTGCCATTCTGCTGTTGTCAATATAGACCCAAGTGGTAGATGCCAACGCAATGGCCGGATTATTGAAGCAACATGGGCTGATGTGAAAAATTGCATTGATTTTAGGGTGATGGGCATAGCGGTATTTTTTAGAAGAATTCCCCAATTATATTTATATTCTACCTTTTAATTCTTGTTTTTGTGGCCTATTACTCCATTAAATTGGAATATCCAACATTCAAGGCCTGGGATGGTTAAGGTGTTTGGTAAATCAGGAAGGTTAAAATATGGACATTGGCCATGTCTCGTCGTTATGAGGAATATCAGTTTAATTTTCTTCGGTCCTTTGTAAATTTGGTTAGAACATTTCGTTTTACCATGGAAAAGCAGTTACAGGATAATTATATGCGTATTCCTACCAATAGGCCCATTTGGGATTATTTTTTCACAGTGGCTCCCTTAATTATAGTAGGTACTAAGGAAGGTAATGGCTATGATATGGCCCCCAAACATATGGCCACACCCTTGGGACCATCCAATTATTTCGGTTTTTTGTGTACCCCAAATCATTCCACCTATCACAATGTAAAGAAAACTAAGGAATTTTCTATAAGCTTTCCTATCCCAAATCAAGTAATCCTAGCATCTTTAGGTGCTAGCCCGCGAAATCCGGACATGGACAAATCGGAACAAATAGTAGCATCATTACCAACTATTAATGCTACTACCATAGATGCCCTACTTATTGAAGATTCCTATTTATATATGGAATGCCAATTGTTCAAAATAATTGATGGGTTCGATGACCACAGTTTTATAACAGGGAAGATCAAAACGGTTTTTGTACATAAGGATTATATAAGGGTTTCCGAAATGGATGAACAACAACAAATAAATGAATTCCCCTTATTGGCGTATATACCGCCCGGAAGGTTCGCCTCCATATCCCAAACCTATAATTTTCCATTTCCCAAAGGATTTAAGAAATGAAAGAGCAAAAGGAAATAGTGGTCCGTATACGCGAATACTTAGAATCCCATCAGGAAAAATTAATCAATTTTCTTACGGATTTGGTTGCTTTGGAATCCCCCACCAGTGAGATAGAAAAGCAACATAAGATTTTGAATTTTTTACAGGTTCAATTTGAAGCTATTGGTTACCATATAATCAAAGTTCCGGGTAAAAATACGGGCGGATACCTCTATGCCCGGCCTTTGGATAGGGACAGAAGTCTACCTCTACAGTTAATAATAGGACATTGCGATACGGTTTGGCCAACCGATACTATAAAGCATATGCCCATAACCCACGATGATGGAATGATCAAAGGGCCTGGTATCTATGACATGAAGGCAGGTCTTACACAATTGTATTTTGCCTTGCTTACCCTTAAGGCCATAAAGGCACCCTTAAAGGTTACACCAATTGTATTGATCAATTCTGACGAGGAAATTGGGAGTAGGGAATCTACCAATTGTATTAAGAGATTGGCGAAAATTTCCAATCGGGCCTATGTGCTTGAACCACCCTTAGGGCTAGATGGCAAACTAAAAACGGCGAGAAAGGGATTGGGTCGTTTTACCTTGACTGTTACCGGAAAAGCGGCACATGCGGGCTTGGATCCGGAAAAAGGCATCAATGCCATTGTAGAGCTGTCCCATCAAGTACAGCAATTATACGCAATGAATGATTTTGAAAAAGGGATTACCGTAAATGTGGGCATGATCGAAGGAGGTATTTCGCCTAACGTTGTAGCTCCGGAAAGTAAAGCAGTGGTAGATGTGCGCGTTTTGAACGATGGCGATGGAATACTGATTACCAGTAAAATAAAGGGTTTAAAACCATTCTTGCCCAATGTGCAATTGACCGTTGAAGGTGGCATAGGTAGGCCTCCCATGGAAAGGACAGAGCGCAATCAGGAATTGTGGAAAATAGCGGAGCAACATGGACGACGGCTGGGCATTAATTTAGAGCAAGCCATTTCAGGAGGAGGATCTGATGCCAATACTACGAGTATTTATACGGCCACCTTGGATGGCCTGGGTACTCCGGGAGATGGGGCGCATGCCCCACATGAGTATATATTTGAGAACAAGCTAATTGAACGCACATCTTTATTGACGCTATTGCTTTTGACTGAACCATTATATAAAAAAACATGAAAAATCAATACATCCATACTTCCCTGACCCGGATCAGCGATTTGGCGGAAAAAGATTTTAATGTAATACAATTGCCTAGGGACCAATGGGAAACTGGGGATTATGTGGTCTGCAAAATTTTGGACCCAGGAAGTAGTACCCTGCTACTAGAGCTTCCCAATGGGAGGATGCGTGGCATTATAGGGGGCGAGGCAATAATAGGCGCTTTGGGCGAACGCTATGCAACCCTGGAGGCTACAGGAACTTGGCGCAAGGTTGGGGAAGACCTAAAAATGTCTGTACTTACAGGTGCCGGACTCCTTGGGAAATTGACATCCAAATCTGCATTTATGCCCAATATGATGGAACTCCTTTATATTGGTCACGCGAAGCGGAACGGAAAGAAGCTTAATATGCAGGACTTTGTGAAGCCCTTCAAGAATATTCCCTTTACCACCCCGGTCATTCTTTTTGTTGGTACCTCCATGTCTGCTGGCAAAACTACTTCTGCCCGGATTGTAACCAATCTATTTAAATCGGCGGGCTACACAGTTGTTGGTGCCAAACTGACTGGAGCGGGGAGATATAAGGATATATTGGCCATTAAGGATGCGGGAGCAGATGCGGTGATCGACTTTGTGGACGTTGGGCTCCCCTCCTCCATCTATCCTAGGGAAGCCTTTAGGGATAAATTGCAACAGCTCCTAAGTGAAATTGAACATCAAAAGGCAGATGTGGCCGTAATTGAGATAGGCGCTTCCCCTTTGGAACCCTATAACGGCGACCTTGCCATCAATGCTTTAAGGAAACAGATTAAATGTATAATTTTGGCGGCTTCCGATCCCTATGCCGTTCATGGCCTTATGAAGGCTTTTGATCTGATACCGGATATAGTAACGGGTGTTGCTTCCAATACGCTTGCCGGTAAGGATTTGGTGGAAAAACTTTGTAGGGTAAAGGCATTGAATATTATAGATGCTTCAACTACGGATGAATTGAAGCGTATTCTTTCCGAGAAAACTGGCTTTACTCTTTAATTCAATTATTGGGTAAGAGGTGTTTTGGACTGAAGCAGTATAACCATGGTTTGAAAAAGATTTGCGCATACCCAAAAGCTACTTGACACTGCGATTCTTCGGTATTCACATTTAGTATTGCGTACAGGGAATCGCGGGGGGGTTAAATTTGTTGTAAAATCGGTCTATTTTTTGGATTACTTAATATGATTGTAAAAGAATCTAAGCGTAGCTTCCACATTTTTCTGCCAATACGGCCATTCGTGACCACCTTCAAATTCTTCGTAGTTGTGGTTAATATTCAAGGCAGACAATTCGTTGTGTAAAGTTCTATTGGCTTCCAGGAGACTATCCTTGGTCCCGCAATCGAACCTAATTGCCGGTAATTTTTTTTTGTTCTTTTGAAGAACATCAATAACATTGATATTGGTATTTTGTATGGCATACCTCTCTAACGGTTCTCCCACAAAATTGGCCATCTGCTCAAACTTGGTAATGGCACTGTGGGCCGAAATAGCCTTAAATTTATGGGGGAATTGCCCGCCAAGCATCAATGCACCATATCCGCCCATAGATAATCCACCAATGCATAATGGGGAGTTTATGGTTGCTCCGGCTATAGTTTCAATAATGGCAGCTGGTACATCGGATACGATCCATTGGGCAAAATCTTTTTCCTTATGGGACAAGTAGCCAGAACCATCGCCCCAGAGTCCGTCCGAAGGCATCGCAATAATAGCTGGACCAATATCTCCCTTATCCATTAATCGTTTTGCCGTAATATGCGCCCCTCCTTTCATGGCCCATGCCCATGAGCTGCCGTAAACTCCGTGCAGGAGAATATAGATGGGAAGATCGGTTAATTCTTCTTCCATCTCCGGTATAAACAGACATATGTCTCCCCTACCCTTTAAATTGTTGGTTTTGATGGTTAGAAACCTTAGTCCGGCGTTTTCAAACGCTTCGTCCGAAAGTTCTACGGTTCTAAAATTGCTCATACCGTAAATTTAATTGAAAACTATTACACCCTTTGCGTTTTTTCCTTGAAGCATATCGTCTAACGCCTGCTGCAAATTTTCAAGTGGATACTCCCGAGTAATCATCTGATCCAATTTTAAATCTCCCTTTTTGTATAATCCCATCAATTTTGGGAAATCTATCTGAGGCCTGCATTTTCCGTAAAGGGGATTGATGTAAATTTTGTCCCACTCGAAGAGACGCATATCAATAGTAATTTTCTCTTCAATACCACTAACTTGAACCGCTGTTCCCGCATTTCTGATCATCGCCAAAGGAGCAGCTCCCAGAGACGGAATTGCAGTGCATTCAAAGGCGTAATCGGCACCGCGACCATCAAATAAGAGCTTAACCTTAATAGCCAATTGGCTTAGACCCATGTCGGACTTGTCGGCCAACATAACATCCGTAGCCCCAAATTGTTTTGCCAATTCCAATTTATTAGGATTTACGTCTACTGCTAAAATACTTGCAGCACCAGAAATTGCGCAAGCGTTGATGACATTCAATCCAACCCCGCCACAACCTAGTACCACTACCGAACTTCCAGCCTTTAATTTTGCAGCATTTACTACGGAACCATAACCCGTCATCACCCCACAGCTAATAATACTCGCCGCAGAGAAATTTAGATTGTCATGTTCAACTTTTACCAGTGCGGATTCCTTTACTAAAGCGTACTCACTAAGTGTGCCCAAATTGAACGAGCGCTCAATGGGTTTGCCTTGCCATAGGGTACCTTCCAAATGGGCATGGCCAGGGGTATATCCATTTCCGCCTGCTACAACAGGGGAATTATTCTCGCAGATATGCTGATTGCCTTCTTGACATTGGAAACAGCTCATACATGGTGTTGCCCAATTTAAGATGACCTGGTCTCCTTTCGTGAAATTTTTCACTGCCGAACCTACTTTAGTCACAATTCCGGCTCCTTCGTGGCCCATAAGCACCGGCTTTCCCCAACTGAGGGAATCATAGTCGGTATGACAGATACCGGCCGCCTTTATTTTTACCAAGACCTCATTTTCCAATGGATCGCCGAGGGTAACTTGATCAATAATAAATTTACCATCACCGGTTGCAATGGCACTCTTGGATATTATGGACATACTTTTATTTTTTTGCTTTTTTAGAATGGGTTTCTAACTAATTATGGGACTAATAAGGTGTGCAATTTTCAAATCTTCCGTACAATCCAATAGTTTTTCTTTATTGATCCTTTCCCCTCTTTTAATCAATTTGGTGCCATAGACATAGGCTTTGGCATTGTTCACGGCATCCACGGCTATGTGTTTCCCATTTCGTCCTTGGAAAATGGATTTCACCATGGTGCATCGTCCTCCGAATTGTTTTGAGTTTGGGACATACCCCTAAAGTCACCTCACAAAATAAGGCCGAACAAATAATCTAGCTGTTTTTATCTTCTTTAGTTTGATTAGAGAGCTAGGTTAGTTCCTTTTAATCATTCCAATGTGTGTCTATTACTTTTTGAATGTGCGGATAGTTGGCATCGGTCTCGTTTAAATCTTCCCTTTGTTTTACCAACTGTTGCTTTAAATCGGCAATAACATCCTTATACGCACTTTCCCCGTAGGCATTGTTCATTTCCTTTGGATCTTTTTTAAGGTCGTAAAACTCCCAGGCCGGAGGGGTATGATTGGCAAAATCATTGCCCCAGCTTTCTTTGTTCCAGCTAGCCGTAGGGTCATCGGTATCCACCCAATACTTCCCATAGAAAAATATCAATTTATAATCCTTTGTCCTAATTCCAAAGTGGGCCGGGTTTTGGTGGCGGTGTGCCATATGCATCCAATAGCGGTAGTAGGTAGATTTTTGCCAATTATCTGGTTCCTTACCGGTTTCCAAAATGGTTTTAAAACTATGCCCTTGCATATAATCGGGGGTCTTTCCCCCTGCCATTTCAATTAATGTGGGTGCAAAATCCGTATTGTTGATAATGGCTTCGGTGCGGGTTCCTGCTTCTATAGATTTAGGATATCGTACAAAAAATGGCATCCGCATTGATTCATCATACATCCATCTTTTATCTATATAATCATGCTCGCCCAACATAAACCCTTGGTCCCCGGTATAGACAATAATGGTATTTTCCAATAATCCTTCCTGCTCCAAATAGTCCAATAGTCGCTTTACATTATCATCCACACCCTTGACACATCTTAGGTATTTCTTTAAATAATCTTGGTAGACTTTGCTGGTGTATTCTTTTTCGTCACCTGTCATTTCCCACTTTACATATTCCGATGGGGCAATGTCCCGGGCATTTCTATATTTTTTATAAACAGTGGTGTCATTCCAATATATATTGTTGGCCTGATGGCGTATTAGATTCCTGTGAGAAACTGAGGACCCAATGATCCTGGTAAGGGAATCGTTCTTACCTCTTGTAGCTACAGAACCGTTGTTACCGTTGTTATAAAGGCTCTCCGGCTCAGGAATAAAGGTATCCGCCAAATAGTCTTCATATCTTGGTGCATATTCAAAATCATCATGGGGAGCCTTAAAATGGTGCATTAGGAAAAACGGTTTGTTTGGGTCCCTTTCGTTTTTTAAATAATCCAGGGTGATATCCATGATATTGTCCGAAGAATGACCTTTGGTCTGAACCACATTTTGGGGCCATGATTTTTCCCCTCTTACAAGAAATTCAGGATCAAAATAATTTCCCTGCCCTGGTAGAACCTTATAATAATCAAAAGCTGCAGGCTCATCATGCAAGTGCCACTTTCCCACTATGGCGGTTTGATACCCTAATTTCTTCATCTCTTTTGGCAGATACTGCTTTTCCAGGCCAATAGCTCCCTCTAGATCTAACACTCCATTGGCCTGTGAATTCTGTCCCGAAATAATTGCCGCTCTGCTGGGTGTACAAATGGCATTATTTACAAAGCAATTGTCAAATATTATTCCCTCTTTGGCAATCTTGTCCAAGTTTGGAGTCGGATTCAACTGTGCCAGCCTACTTCCATAAATACCGAAGCCTTGGGTAGTGTGGTCATCGGACATAATGAATATTATGTTGGGTTTTGTCTTTTCCTGTTCCGCGGTTTTGTCTCCGCAGGAGAAAAGGGACAAAGCAACTATTGCAAATAATAAAGTGGTTGGAGTATTCGGTTTTTTCAAAATAATAATTTTTGGTTCAAGTTTTAAAAATAATGTTTTTTGAGCTTTTGTATGTTCACACATGTTTAAATAAATACCAATTAGGTTTTTTCGACCATTATGAAGGACTGCTGTATTAATGGGAGGGCCAATACTGAATAATATGGCAATGGCAAGGCCTTTTGTATTAGTTTGGATTTTCCTCGGACAACATTAATTTTGAATACACTTTTTTTAGTATTTTCGGATAATGATCAACTAAAATTTTACACTTTAAGGATAATTTTAACCATTCAAATAATTAATTCTGAAAAAAGTAACAACCATAAATTTCTCTAAAAAGAAATTTAAGCAGAACAAAAACAGATGTAATAGGTACTTGGCAATTAATGTACAATTCTTGATATTACTATCGATCATCTTAGTTTCTTGTAAGGGAAAGCCTCTGTATGAAGGGCCGCTTAGTCCGGAAGAGTCCTTGAAAACTTTTCAGTTTGCTGAAAACTTTAAGGCGGAAATTTTCGCATCGGAACCATTGGTCATAGACCCTGTGTCCATGCAGTATGATGGAGACGGAAATGCTTACGTTGTCGGCATGCTGGATGCCTACAAGGACGATTCTGTAAAAGGAAAAGGAAAAATAGTTCTGTTAAAGGACACTAATGGAGACGGAAGGGCCGACACGTCTACCGTTTTTGTAGACAGTCTTAGGGAGGCAACCAGTGTGTTGCCATGGAAGGGTGGCCTGCTGGTATGCGCAGCGCCCAATATCACGTATTACAAGGATACTGATGGAGATGGACGTTCAGATTTAAAAGAGATTCTTTTTAGCGGCTTCTTTAATAAGAATGAAGAAGTGCAAATCACCAATCTTCGTTTTGGCATTGATAACTGGATCTATGCAAATAATGGAGGGCAGGCAGGTGAAATAAGTTTTAGCCGCCTACCCGATGCGCCCCGGCTAAATGTGCAGGGTGCCGATTTTCGCTTTCGACTGGACCGCAATGAATTTGAACGTAGTTCAGGCCCAGGCCAATTTGGCCTTGCCATTGACGATTGGGGCCATCGGTATTTTACAGCAAATTCCTTACACATCCGCGAGGTAGTGGTTCCTTTGCGATACCTTGAAAGAAACCCTTATCTGCCCGCTTCAACAAAAAGTACGATTCAAAATATTTCGGACCATGATCCCCTTATGCACCAGTTAAGTGAAACGCCATACTGGAGGCAGGTACGAACCGATCGTCGTAATATGAATTTTCTGGAAAATAACCTTGACAGGGTAGAATATGCAAGGGGTCATTTTACAGGGGCTTCAGGGGGAACGTTCTACGATGGCGATAAGTTTCCAAAAGAATATTATGGTAATATATTTACAGGTGAAGTTGCAGGCAGCTTGGTGCACCGAGATATTATTTCTGTTGTTGATAGTTTGCCTTATAGGGTTGCAAAGCGAGGAGAAAAGGAAAAAGATAAAGAATTTATGGCAACTACGGATTCATGGTTTCGTCCTGCAAATTTCTCTGTAGGCCCTGATGGTTATCTTTATATTATGGATATGTACCGGCAGCATATTGAAACTCCAATGTCTATCCCTGAAGACCTACAGGAGACCATGGACTTTGACGCCGGGAGTGAATATGGGCGTATTTACAGAATAATACCTAAAGATGATGGTCCTTATAAACCAGTTAGCCCTAATCTCAGTAAAGCATCTTCTTCCGAACTGGTTAAAGCGTTGCAGCATGAAAATCGATGGTGGAATCTTACAGCTCAAAGGCTTCTTTTGGAGCGCCAGGATAAAAGTGTGTTACCCGAGGTAAGCGCTGTGTTTGCCCAAAGTAAAAATCCAAGATTCAGATTACATGCTTTATATGTTCTGGAAGGAATGGATGCTCTGGATGCAGCTACTGTTAAGACCGCTATGAATGATCCTTCAGCTGGAGTTAGAGAAAATGCAGCGATACTTGCCGAACGATTTCCTGATTGTTTATCCCAGTTGGCAGAAATGATCAATGACCCTTCGATCAGGGTTGCTTTCCAGGCTACTTTGAGTTTGGGTCAATTTAAAGATAATACGGTAGTCACCGCACTGGCAAAGGCGTTGGAGCTACATGGGCAGAGTTCATGGTTCAGTATTGCAATATTGAGCTCAGAAGCTGGATCAGGTATTGACCTTTTAAAAACTTTAGAGAAGAATTCTTTTTTTAAGGAAGCTTCATCCTGGAAACTAAAATTTATTGAGACTTGCTCCTATGTAATTGGTGCTCGTAATGATAAAAGCCAAGTCTCAGGTTTATTAAGTATACTGGCTCAATCTTCACCATCAAATACAGCAGGATGGCAGTCGGCAAGTATTAAGGGATTGGTCGAAGGATTAGAGAAATCTACGGAATGGGAAGATTCATTAAAAGAAAAACTAAAAATTATTTCTTCGGAAGCAGAGGGTAATGCCCCTAAAGCAATACAGGATTTATTGGAAATCTATCCTAAATGAACATTAGCTTATTACATCAAATTATATCTTTTAAAAAACAGTTTTAAAAATGGGCAACAAGAACTATTCCAGAAGGAATTTTATTAATAAATGCTTTAGTAGCGCCTGTTTATTTATAGGGGGTATGCTGCTTCTTAACTGTCGCGGTAAAAATGAATCAGCCGGAGATGAAAGTGAGACCCAGATCCAAAGCAATTTGGAAGACCCTTGCAATGACCTAACAGATGTAGGTGAGGGAGAAATTAAAAAGCGCCAAAGCTTAGGATATGTAAAACAATCTGCCGTTCCTGATAATTCATGTGGTAATTGCGCGCTCTATATTCCTGCGAAGCCAGATAAAAAATGTGGGGGATGTATCCTTTTTAAAGGACCCGTTTATGTCGAGGGCCATTGTATTCAATGGGCGGCAGTAACTGCATAATTGAAAAGCTTCAAATAGAAAAAGTAAAAAAAGATTTTAACCACTCCCCTATTAATTTAGTTGTTATGTCACAGTTAAAAAAAAGTTTTTCCCGTCGTGAATTTATAGCAAGTACGAGTTTGCTCGCTCTTGGAACCTCTTTAAAACTAAACGCGTTCAATGAAATTTCAAGCATAAAAAAAGAACCAATAATTGACATTCATCAGCACACCCATTACGTTCAACGCACAGATCAACAGCTGCTGGCACATCAAAGGGCAATGGGCATTACTACTACTATCCTTTTACCATCAGGGCGTCCAGTAAATTCACCATCCACTCACCAAGGCGTGGCCAATGGATTGCAAGCAGAAGCAGGAGGAAATGCAGAGTGTTACTTATTTGCAAGCCAACATAAGAAGGAATTCCTCTTTGGGGCTTGTGCTGTTCCTGATATGAAAGATGGCCTTTATGAGATTGAAAAATATTTAAAATTGGGTGCAGTGGTTATTGGTGAATTAAAATTCGGCGTTACATGTGATTCACCAGAGATGCAAAAAATTTACCAATTGGCTCAAAATTATAATGTACCGGTACTTATGCATTGGCAGCATGAAATGTATAATTATGGCTTCGAACGTTTTTATAAAATGTTGGAAAAATATCCGAAAGTAAATTTCATTGGACATGCGCAAACCTGGTGGGCCAATATTGACAAAAATCATAAAGACCAATCAATCCTGTATCCTAAAGACCCTGTAACACCGGGAGGAATTACAGATCGATATCTGAGCGATTATCCGAACATGTATGGCGATCTTTCTGCAGGCTCAGGTTTTAGTGCACTTACAAGAGATGAAGACCATGCCAGGTTTTTCTTGGAAAGGCACAAAGACAAGTTATTGTACGGTAGTGATTGTGCGGACCCAACAGCCTCGGATCCGGATAGTTGTTCCGGTACTCTAGATATCGCTGAGATACGTAAGTTGGTTTCTAAGTCGACCGAACGTAAATTATTATATGATAATGCCAAGAAATTATTCCGTCTTTAATTAATTATTTTATTTCATGATGATTTTACCAATGGTCAAGTAAGCCTAAGTTAATAAAACTTACTATAATCCGATCTTCTGCGCTCCTTAAATCTAGAGATATCAAAGACCAAGAATAGTTCCAATGAATTGGGAATAATCTGTTTGGCCTCACCACCAAATGGCACCCTATAGTTTAATCCAAATTCAAAAGTCTCAAGGGTAAGGCTGGTAGCAAATCCTATTTCGGAGAATGAAGCATTTTCCATATAATTGAGATGCTCATTTATACCTATACTAAAATTTCCGAGGGTAAAATCCTGATAGAAATCCAATCTAGTATTTGGGCCTTGTACAGATACTGCATTGAACAAATATAGATATGAGTATTGGGGTAATTTGGCCTGTCCATATTTATTAATGTTCAATTCATATCCAAACTGCCCTGAAATAAGCATATTTAAATTCACATTATTTTCGCTCTGTTTTGACGAGATTCTAGGTTGATTCAAATGTTTAAGGGATAGTCCAAAGAGCATATTAATATCGTTATGTATCAAAACAGAAGCACCCATATCCAAATAGCCAATATTTTCCGAGGCTGTAATGGGGTCAATGGTGTTTGCACTAATCTGACCGGTAAATATGTTAATTTGATCCTGAAAGGTGAGATTGTTAAAATCGTACCTATAGTTGCTATATGCCGCCGTTATTCCAGGATATAGGATCCAATCGTTCTTCAATACCAATTTGTACATATAACTCAAGGCCGCTGAAGTATAATTAAATCCGGAGTTGTTTAAATTATTGTTGAATAAATCCAAGCCCAATTGAAAATTGTACTCTTCAAAAGCGGTTGACCCAAAAGCATATTTGTGCTGGGATTGTGCCCCTTGATTTTGACTTGCAAATTCAGCCAATACCCCTATCCTAGTCTTGTCCTTAAAGGCATGAAAACTTGGATTTAAGGAAGCCGGAACCTTACTAAGGTTGTGCACGAATTTCTCTTGGGCATTGGCCCCCAACGAAATTAAAATAAGTAGGAGGATTATTATATTAAGTTTTTTCATCTCTAGCGTAATATTGAGGCTTCGCCGGTTTTGGTTATTTGTTTGTTGTCTTTGGTGGTTCCAACAAATAAATATCGGAAAGACGTATTTTTATAGGGTTTGCCCGAACTGTAATTACCGTTCCATCCCCAATTTACTGGCATGTCGTCAAAGTTATATGCTACACTGTAGATCAAGGATCCCCACATATCATAAATTTGAAAGGTAAAGGAAGCCATTCCAGTAAATTCTCCCTGGAAATAATCATTTATTCCATCAGCATTGGCCGAGAACACATTAGGGAACATTACATCATAACCGTTACCTACCTGTAGGCTTTGTTCCACTGTTTTACTACAACCCTCTTTGTTAAATAAAGTTAGCGTTGTGGTAAAAATACCTGGGTAACTAAATTTATGTGTGGTCATAATACCGTCGGTAGCAGGGTCTACGTTTATTATTGGACTTCCATCCCCAAAATCCCATGAAGCATTGCCATAACCAGGTTCGCTGGTTATACTAAATCGAATCTCCTCCTTAGCCATTAATAGACCTGTAATTTCGTATTCGTCCGATGTATAGGAAAATGCTGGGTCTGTTACACCCGCACTAATAGGCATCGCAATTCCACAACCTTGATCATTGACCACATTAAGGGTAGCGTTGTCCAATGGATTTCCAATTTGAACAGAATATGTATTCGTGCCAGTTTTTACGGAAGGCACAAGCGCATTTTCATAGTAGAAGCTTAAATCGCCAGGTTGACTATTAAAAACCGTTACTGAAATACTACCCGGATTACCCAAGCAAAGGGATTGATCTAAATAAGGTCCATCTAACAGTTGAAGCGATTGAGCTTTATTGATTGTTATGATTTCCTGGTAATAATACGCCGGATCGGCATTACTACATCCATTTATGTTACTTGTAACAGTAAGTCTTAACCTACCTTCTTCCAGGCCATTCAATTGGGTTATGTTTTGACCGAAAGGAGTAAATACTGGATCGGGATTGTTGGCCGTACCAGCAGTTTCTTTTTCCCAAGTAATGGTATATGGTCTTAGGCCACCACTTACGGCAATGGAAATTGCCCCATCATTGGTAGCTCCACAACTTACTGGAGTTATTGTCTTGTTCACAACTATCGGAGTATAGGTGGTATTAAAGGTAAATTCAATTTCCTGAGAGGAACAGTCATTACTGTCTGTAATCGTTAACCAATAAGAACCTGCAACGGCATCAAAACTGGTGATGTCCTGGGCTACAAAATTATTGGGTCCCCTCCAATCGTAAAAGTAATATGGATTGTTACCCCCATCCATAAAGGGCTTTCCTCCTGAAATCAAATTGGTATTCAAACTGAACGCGTAAGTAACTTCACAAGAAGGAATGGTGTAAGATTTGGAACCGGAATAATCCATAGGCTCATAACTCTCCATGGTAAACGTTTGTACAACACATTGGTTGGCATCGGTTACCTCTATAACATGACTGTCATTGGAAAGCGAGCTTATTGTGGTTTGGGTATTGGTGAATATTACAGGAGTACCTCCATCCAAAGAATACTGGAAAGGCGACGTACCTCCCTGTACCCTAAAGGTAAAATCCCTTCCGATATTGGCATCCACACAACTCGTATTTCCATTGGTTACCTCGGTAGCGCTAAATACGGTTGGAGCAGTAATGACAAATGTCTGTCTAACGGTACATGGAGTATTGGCATCACTATTGGTATCAATGATCACTACCTCATAGCTACCTCCTCCCAAATTGGTAAGACTGGTGTTGTTGGTAGAATAACTGGTTCCATTTTTATACCAGTTTATTTGTAACTGACTGCTAGGATCAGAACTTATCTGTATGCTAATTTCTGCATTGGCATCACCAGCACATTGCAATTGCTGGTTGATAACCTGTACACTACTGATTTCCAATTGCGCTTTTGAAGCCACATTTGCAGTATATGTTGTTGAACAACCAAGTTGGTCCGTTACGGATAGTACATACACCCCAGGTACCAAGTTGCTGATATTTTCTGTGGTAAAGTTGGCATTATTGGGACCGGTCCAACTGAAGTTATATGGAGGATACCCCCCAGTTACTGTTGTAGCTCCAATGTTTAAACTAATGCTGCCATCATTTTGGCCATAACAAGTGGCGTTTTCAACCACCACGGTAGCTTGATCAAATTGTAGCCCCATAGGCAAGGTTACGGATTGCGA
Organism: Arenibacter sp. F26102; assembly: GCF_023015865.1. Taxonomy (GTDB): domain Bacteria; phylum Bacteroidota; class Bacteroidia; order Flavobacteriales; family Flavobacteriaceae; genus Arenibacter. The sequence goes on from NZ_JALKBC010000004.1 coordinate 205,566, forward strand.
TTCCTGTATTCCACAAGAGGCATCCTGTACACTTATGTTGTACGTGGCTCCACCGGTTAAATTGGTATAGGTAATATTTGGATTGTTCGATGTCTGTACCGAAGTGGTACCGTTAGGCCTTGTAAGCGTAAAGGTAAAAGGCGCTATTCCTCCTGTACTATAGGCGGTAATAGCCGTATTACAGGTATCCCCAATATTTAGGGTCAACACCTCGGGTTCTGATACTATAAACGGAGTCGACGTGGTTCCACAGAATTCGTTGTAAACCGTTAATTGGTAGGCTCCGGCAGTAAGATTGCTTATGCTTAAGGTAGAGGCCGTAAAGCTATTATCCCCTATTTTGGACCATACATAAGTATTTGCAACCGAATTTGGTTGTGTAATTACGTTGGATGAACTGACATTGGGGTCGGATCCAGTACTTACATATGCCGTAAACCCAATACCAGCAACTTTGGCGGTCAAGGTAATTTCATTGAAACTGCTTGTTGCTAGGGCCGGACTTAAGTTTGCACCGGTTGCAGTAGTTATTTTCTGTACTAGTGCGGCAGCCACCTCATTATTATCCTGTAGCTGATTAATGCCGTTATTGGTAACTTGATGATCATAGACCTTACCATCAATTATTATACTGTACGTATTGTTTAATGTTGGAGTTCCAAAAAGGGTTATGGTATTTATTTGTTCTTGGGCGGTATTTCCTCCGGTAATTCTACCGTTCGGTATAACAATACTACCGTCATTCCCTGCATTACAACTTACATTAGTAATATCGTTATCAATTATGGCTTCGTTGTCAATTATGGGGTAAGGTATTACCGTCACTAATTTCGGTGAGGTCTCATCACTACAGGCCACACCATTGATAGTGCTGGTAACCACTCTTTTGAAATAGGTAGAGGTGGTCAACGTACTAGGGGGTGTATAATTTGGCTGCGTTGCCCCAGCTACTACCGAATAAGTTTGATTGTCTGGGGAAGATTTCCATGAATAGGTCAGGTTTCCTGCCCCTGTGCCAGGTTCCAATTCCACGATGGCTACAGGTTGACTACCTTCACAAACCGATTGATTGTCCGTTATTTTTCCGGCATACACAACATTAACGGCGACTTTTATAGGGTTGGTTTCCTCTATACAGGTTTTGTTTATCAAAGGAGAGGTTCTAGTAATAGACCTTTTATAGAACATGGTTCCTGGTGTTACAGATGGAGTATAATCGGCCGTATTTACGCCTTGATCTGTCCATGTTGTGCCATTTGGGGATGAATACCAATTGTAAGTTTGGTCTCCATAGGTACTGCTGCCTGTTACGGTTAGTGGCGCAGGGGCCTCTCCCTCACAAATGGTTTGATTATTTAATAATGTTCCTGGCAATAATTCCTCGGCAACTTCCACCAAAACAGAATTTGTACTATCGTCTGTGCAGACAACACCATTTAGGGTGGACGAAGCCGTTCTTTTAAAATAGGTGGTCGGAAAACTACCAGCTTCAGGGTCATAGGAACTATTTACTGCTCCATCTATGATGGCCCAAGTGGAATCATCTTCAGAGGAATACCACTGATATTTTAAAACCCCTTCTGCCGTACCGTCAACGGTATTTCCCAAGGGGGAAGGATCATCCCCATAACATATTTTTTGATCTCCTGAAATGCTGCCCCCGGTTACGTCATTTACAATTATGTGTAAATCATTGCTAGGAATATAAGTTGCACTGCAAACAACACCATCAATTGTGGCCCGATATTCCCTTCTATAATATTTATCGGAGGTAAAAGCTGTCCCTGGTGTATAGGTGGCATCAGTGGCACCTGGTATTTCTAAAAATGTACTTCCGTCATTAGATTCATACCATTTGAAATCCAAATAATCGAGTCCTTCTATGGCGCTTGAGTTGCCAAGGGTTCCAGGGGATGATCCGGAACAAATTGTAATGTCTGGTCCTAAATCGTCTGCCTGTGGGACCAAAACGGTTACCGGATTGCTGTCTACTGTACATTCTGAATTGTCTGGATTCGTACTGATAGTGGTTCTAATATAAGTGGTGGTACTGCTTAGATTAGCAGTCGGAGTATAGTTTATTCCGGTTGCATTAAGTATAGGACTGCCATTCGCATACCATTGATAAGTTAGAGTTTGTCCCGTGGAAGAGGTCAATTGCTGAATTTCACTTGGAATGTCGTCCCTACAAATTACTTCTTCATTGGGAGCATTTGGGCTAAAACTATTGACTGTACCAATAGTACCCCCCGTGGCATCTCCACCATTGATAATCTTCAATGGATTACTTGTTACACTGCACACTACACCATTTAAGGTAGAGGTGGTTATTCTTTTATAATAATAATAGTTCTCGGTTACTGCCGGTGGGTCATAGGTAGCAGAGGTAGCACCAGGGATATCTGTAAAAGTTGCATTGTCATTGGAAACTATCCATTGGTAGGTAACCTGCCCTGAGGCGATCAGCTGAAAATTGGTGCTAAAGGCTTGTGGATCTCCGCCATTACACACTACCGTTTCGCCGGTTGCTCCAGAAGAAAAAGTAATATTATGGCTGTCCCCATTGATGAATTTATTTACGTAAACTATTACCGGAGTGGTTATGGCTTCACAAGTGACGCTTTGCAATGTTGAACTAGCTTTCCTTCTATAGTAGGTTTGTAAATCCCCAGTATTTGTAGGGGTGTAGGTAGCTTGATTGGTATTGGCAATATCGGCCCAAGTGTTTCCATCCGGAGAACTCTGCCAGATATAGCTTATAGCGCCATTGGAACTTGCATCGGCCGAACTGGTAATGGGAGCCACAAGACTAGAGCCACAAACGGTCTGGGTTTGTGAAATAGTCCCTTCGTTTAAGGTTATTAGGGTGACCAAGGTTGGAAGACTTGACGCCTCACAAGTATTGCCATTGTTAGTATTGGTAACGTTTCTCCTAAAATAGGTCGATGTTGTTAATCCAGTGGAGAAATTTAATTCTTCACCAGTTTCCCCGCTCATTAAAGTGTAATTGACATTGTCGGTGGACGAATACCACTGGAAATTAATCCCTGTACCTGCGGGCGTGCCGTTGGAAACTGTAATGGTTGATGGGATATCACCTTCACAAATAGTTTGGTCCGCAGACCCTTCTCCCCCGGAAATAGCACCAGCTACAATTATGGAGACTTCATTGGTGTATCCAGTACACACCTTTCCGTTTAAGGTGGTGGTATCCTGTCTTCTATATTTGGTAGATGTTGCAAGTATACCAGGGGTATATGTAGAACCGGTAGCGGAAGCTATCGGGCTCCAGCTTGCCCCATTATCGGTCGAGGCTTCCCAAGCATATGTTAGGTTGCCAGCGGCGGTCGTATTTCCTATATTGATAATGGTGCTAGGAGCTTGTCCTGCACAAACATTTTGGTTGTTGCCAATTGTTCCTAAGTTAAGGCTGTTTACATAAACAGTGCTTACAGTAGAATTTTGAAAACATACTTTGGAGTTATTGGAAACTATGGTTTGTCTTCTATATCTTGTGGTAACAGTTGGTGCCCCTGCAAAATTATAAACTGCATTGGTTTCCCCGCTAATATTTGTAAAACTACCTGTGGTTGCCGATTGCCATTGGTAGCTAATGTTCGGACCTGCTGCTGTGGCATTGTTAATAGTTATTGCATTGGGTGTTTCCCCTGCACAAATAGTTTGGTCTGCACTTGCTGTACCTCCGTTAATTTGACCAAGAACGGTAATCTCTATTTCATTGGTATAATCGGAACAAGTATAACCGTTTAAGAGTATATTATCCTGCCTTCTAAATGTTGTTGTTTGTGTAAGGGCAGTTGGTTGATATTCCGCATTGTTGGCTCCGGAAATGACAGTCCATGAACTACCATTAAATTGTTCCCATTTATAGGATATGGTTCCCGTTCCCGTAGCATTGGCGTCCGATGTTATAGTGTTTGGGACAGCATTGTAACACACAGTTTCAGCACCAACAATACTGCCTACTCCAAAATTGGTATAGGTTATGGTAGCAACTGTACTTATGCCCTGACAACTGGCTCCTGAAACGGTAGTAACCCTTCTAAAATCTTCAGTCCCAGGATTTAAGTTGGAACTCGCATTATAAGTGCTTAAAGTAGCTCCACTTATATTTTCCCAAGTACTTCCATTATATTTTTGCCATTGATAAGTTCCATTGTTTTCCCCATTATTTATGGTTAATAATTGTAGATCACTTATGGAACATATATTCTGATTTGTAGCGGTTCCTCCTAAAACTGCAGAATTTACAATAATGGAGACGGCAGGTGTTTCCTTAAAACAGCTAAATCCGTTCAAGACGTTGGTAACCCGTCTTTTGAACGAAGTGGTTACGGATAAGGCTGTAGGTTGATAGAAATTATCCGTCGCTCCTGCGATAAGTTCCCAAGGTCCGGAATCGTTTTTATACCATTGATAGCTTGTAGTACCTGCTGGCGTTACTGCAACATCTCCTGAGGTACTCAATTGTTCAGGTATTTGTGTTGCGCAAACGTTTTGACCGGTACCGTCGGTAATACTACCTGGGTATATTTCATTTACCGTTATCGTTGCCGGGGTACTGATCTGAGTACAGGACTCCCCATACAAAGTAAAGGTGGTTAAACGTCTATATCTGCTAATACCATTAGGGAAGGATGGTTTGTCCACCACTAAGATTTCAGTATTGGAATTGGCTATGGCAGTCCAGTTCCCGTTTACGTCCTTTTCCCATGCAAAGGTTCTGGTTTGGGTTATGTTAGATCCCGTAATACTTATATTCTGGACGTCGTTAATGGCACATACTTGTTGGTTTACACCGGTACCTCCCGTTAGTGGTGTAAACGAAATGGTAGCCAAATTTTGGGCATCCACCAGTGCATTAATTTTATTGGCATTCCCATTTAAAATATATTTCAAATTCCCGTCTGTAGAAGTGGCACTTGGAATTAGTTGTATTCTAACATTTTCAATAGTAATTATATCATTGGTAGTTTGGGCATCAACAGTAAGGGTAACCTGCAGTCTAGAGGCATTGCCGGAATCCTGGGTTACGATGGCATTTGAAATATCGGCCCCCGACTTCAGCATGGTAGTGGCGTTGATTGTGAAATTGGAGGGTGCCTGAATAAAAAAAGTGTAGGTGCCAGTACCAAAATCCGTTGCCAAGGCTTCGGTCAAAACCAAATTTCCAAGATTTAGTTCGGATTGGGGTAGATTGCTACCACAGGAATTGAAATTGGTATTCTGCAGACTGGTAGAAACCTGAGCTGTACTATTCCAAGCGTTAAAACTAAACAACAGGATTAGCAGTAATAGTTTTGCGGTCGATTTTATCATGATGTGGCCCCTTATGTTATAATTGCAATTAAATAGTGCTTTAAATTCCATCTTGTAGGAAAGACCTTATAACGGGACAGGAGTTCAATATATTGCAGCTTTTTTCCTCATATAGGGACCACAACTACGGTTTTGTTGTGAAACTCTATTTTCCTGTGGTGAAAGACTGTTCTTGGCTCAAAAAAAATGCAAAATAAAACTTGTTTATGAGACCTACTGGCAATTTATTAGAAGGGTTCATTAGTCCATCAAAAGAAGCATTTTAGTGACCAATTTATGCTTGTTTCATTATCAGGATTTAGATTGTCAATTAACCTGAAAAGGGTGGTTATTTTGTGGTAAATCAATCATTCCATTTGGCCAATATTTAAGGCAATTTCAATCTGGTCATTAAAAGTTGGGAAAAGGAAGTCCTAATTCCTTATAGTGGAGGGATAGACCAATCATGAAATAGCCCTAAAACTTTTCATCAGTACTACTACCGTGGATAGCTACCTAAAAAACCATTTAATCAAATTTGAAGTAAAAAAACCGCTTCTTTGATCAGAGTTGCAACAAAGAACCAATTAATATAAGGCAAGTGGGTCTTTTCCTTTTCCATTTCATTTTTCACTGTTTCTGGGTGAAAAACCGATAGTTACTTTAAGTAATGGAGTCTAAAAGTGTAACTATGGGATTAATTCATTAATTTAATATAGTATTTGATCAAATAAAGTGAAGGCTCATAATCTAGAAAAATAAATCGCGGGAATGTTATCCAGAATAACAATTAACGGATATTATCTATTTTTTTTGACCATTGTCTTAACCATTTTAATGGCAGGCTCAGGTTCGTATGGATTAGCGGAGACCAGTGAAGCCAGATATGCCGAGATTAGCCGGGAAATGCTAAATTCCGGTGATTATCTCAATCCAAAACTTTTAGGCATTTTTCACTTTCATAAGCCTCCTATAACCTATTACCTTACTACCCTGGGCTATCGTATTTTTGGAATTAACGAGTTTGGCGCCAGGTTCTTTCTACAAATTGCTATAGTACTTCAATTAATCTTTGTTTACGGTATGGCGAACTTGCTCTACAAAGACAGAAAAATAGCTTTTATGTCTGGACTGGTTTATTTTGCAATGCCCATTGTATTAATATCCAGTCGCAATTTAACAACGGATGCATATCTTACTACTTTTATCATAGCCAGCCTTTTTTCCTGGCAGTACTATACCTCAAAAGGAAAGCTGATGGGGCTTTACCTATTTTATTTGCTGATGGCAATGGCATTGCTTACTAAAGGGCCTGTGGCCCTGTTATTTATTTTGATCTATATTATTGTCTATAAATCAATATTTAAGCGAAGTTCAAAAATTAATATTCATCATATTTTAGGATTGTCGCTTTGCCTTATCCTTGGCTCTAGTTGGTATGTTATGGTTGTTTTGGGCAATACAGGGTTGTGGGATTATTTTATACAAAAACAACTTTTTTCCAGAATGGCCCATATATCATTCAACCGCTCCAAGCCATTCTGGTTTTATATACCTGTAATCATTGGTCTAGTGCTTCCCTGGTGGTCGATAATACCATATCAATTTAAACAGAAAGGAAAGAAAATCCTGAATATGGCAAGTGAGGATAGGTTGTTACTGATATCAATGGGTTGTCTTTTCTTGATTTTTTCAATCTTTAAGAATAAAATGATCCTTTATATCCTACCCTCTTTTTGGTTGGTGGCCATCTTAATCGCTGCACAATTGTTTAAGGCTACTAAAGCGATTTGGAATACTTTGAATCTGGCTTATGTAGTCCTGATGGGTTGTTTGTTCACCGGTATTCTAGCTTTGTGGATTATTAAACCAGATTTTGTTCAAATTACTACAGGAACATTAATTATTAGTTTTATATCTCTGATAGTTTTTACTGTAATTCATTTTCTTATAGATAATCTTAAACCGGAAAAACCGGCAATATTGGGTGCAAGTTTTGGTGCAGCTTTGATTTTAATTTCGACTTCGTTAATGTCGCATAATGGTCCAACGTTTAATTCGACCAAAGAAATAATGGGATTTATTAACAATGCAACTACCAAAGCCCATAAGACAGTTGTGGTGTATGATTATCTCCTTTCCTCTATACCTATCTATTCTGAGGCGCATCAAATTACCTTAAAATTAAAACATAACACAACAGATAGGGAGATACAATTTCAAACTAATGATGACTGGAAGGAATCTCTTTGGGACATAAACGATCAAGCCATGGTTTCGCGCTTGGATTCACTTTCCTATAGTCCTAATACCTACTTAATCATCGATAAAAAAAAGGGGTTTAAGGATGGTTTGAAATACTTGGAACCTCATTTCAAGAACCGGATGGTGTATCAGGATTGGCTAATATTATTTAATAAATAGCGCTTTCAAATTTTACCATACCACTTACTATTTTGGCTTTATAGTTTTTGTCTAGGCAGAAATTTTAATACATTCAAATTAGTTTACCCAGATATGGTCGCACTAAAATATCTGCAATTTCATTTTCTCAAATCCGGCTTTTGGCGCCCCACAAACAGAACAACTGTAATCCTGGGCAAGGTCTTTAAATGCGGTTCCAACCGGAATTTGTGATTTAGCATCCCCGTAAGTTTCATCGTACACGGTGAAACAGGAAGTACATTGATACACCTCTTTCAACTGGTCATCATTTGTATTCTTTGGAGCTTCTTTTTTTACCACTGCCCTACCCAACTGATCGAAATAATTTTTACTAAGTTCCATTAAAAGGCCGGGGAGTTCTATCTTATCAATGTCTTGGGCATACACTTGATACTCTTGGGTATTGGGATCAAAATTTCTGAAATGCAACACATTATAGGTAGGCCTCACTGCAAAATCCTTAACTATGGTGGGTTGGGTATTTTTTTCAATGATAACGGATGAGAAATGGGTTCTTTTTCCCGTTTCATTACTTATTCCAAAGGTAAGACCGTAGGTACTTATATCGTTCTGGTCAAAACTCAGCACCAAGAATTTTTTTAACTCCAATGCTTCCATGTCGTCTACGGGGAGATGCCAGTTCATTTCCAATTGCGAATGACGAATATTTATTCCTTTTTGTCCCAAGAAACGTTCCAGTTCGGGCCTACTAGAACTCTTAATGCCCTTGATTATGAAAGATTTCCATGGTGTAATGCATATTTTACCAATACTGTTGTCCAAGCAGAACCCACATAATTCTTTTAGAAAATCAAGGTCGTATCTATTGTTTCTCCAATAAAGTCCAAGCCAATATTCATCCAACCCCATCCGGTTCATTCCTTCATAATAAGGAAATTTAATATAGGGGATCTCCAGTTCTCTCTCAATAGTCCTGTTATTGGTATCCAATTTTTTATTAAGAACAAAAAACAGCTCATCTATATCTGCTATGTCTGTATATATTTCCTCAATGGCTTTGGCTACTGTATTAATGTCCCAGCTATAAATTAAAACAGGGTAGAAAACAGACTTTGTCCAGTGGGGCAGTTTAACGTTCAGATACCAATAATCCTCATTGTCCGATGCAATAAAGTTTAGGTTACCGCTAAAAATGGGAACAAGGCGCTGCTTGGGATCGGTGATATTGATCTTTAATTTTGGCAGATAATCAAAACCCTCCAAAATGTACAAATATGTAGAACCCTTTAGCCAATATGTCATTTCAAAAATATCGGCGGACACGTAGGAACATACTATGTTTTGATAGCTTCTATCGGCAACGATATCCGTATTAAATTTTGATATTTGTTCCAATTGTTCCTCCTTGGCATTTTGCAAAGGAAACAATAGATCCAGTCGGGATCCAAAAAATACCTCCTTCAGCCCGCCTGCTTCCAACATGGCAATAATATCCTTAAGTTCTCCGGGAGAGGTTACCCCTCCTTTGATCAGTATTCTATGTAAATCATCATTCATAATATTGTATTTTTATGAAGTAACAGTTTGTAATTGTTTACGCAGGATATCCTGTATTTCGGGTTTGCAACTTCCACATCCCAATCCGGCCCCTGTTTCTGAACATAGTTTGGAGAAGTCCTCGCAGCCTCCGTTGATAGTTTCTATTAGATTGCCTTCCCCAACTTGGCTGCACGAGCAAACCAATTTACCTTTTAAGGGAACCGAATTCGATTGCCCTCTTAATAACTCGTTCCGTTTTTCCGATAATTCAATTTCCTCTTCTATTAGTCTTTTAAACTCGGCAAACTCATTTTTATCCCCCATTAAAATGGCACCTTTTAAGGTGTCATCCTTAACTATACATTTCTTGTAATATTTTTTGCTGACGTCCATCAGAATTATTTCCTCATAGCTACTATCGTCCATCGGAGCATTCACCATCCCCAAACTACATAGGTCCAGATTTTCAAATTTTAGAATATTCATGAGTATGGACCCATTATAAATACTACTAAAATCCCCTAAAATGTATTTTGCCGCGGTATCTGCTTGTTGCTCGGCGGCTGAAGTAATTCCAAAAAGAGCATTCCTAAATTCAGCAATTTCACCTAGGGCAAAAATGTTGGGATCACTGGTCTGTAAATATTCATTTACTACCACTCCCCTTCCGGTTTTAAGATCGGTATGTTTTGCCAATTCAATATTGGGTCGTGTGCCTATAGCGTAAACTATGGCATTGCACTTTACGGTCCTTCCAGTTTTTAAGGTAATTGAGAGTGAATTTTTATCATCCCTTTCCTCGAATACCGTACTTACCTCATTGTCATAATAAACCTTGATTCCCCGATCATTGACATCCTCTGCCAAAAGTCGACTTGCAATTCTATCCAACTGTCTTTCCATTAATCTAGGGGCACGTTGAATAATACTGATATTAACATTCCTATTCTTAAGGGCCGCGGCCAACTCTAGGCCTAAAAGTCCACCCCCAACAATAACCACATGCTGTTCCTCTGCAGGGAGTCCGGTATCCTGTAGATATTTACGCAATTTGTCGGCATCTCCACGTTCCCTCATAGTAAAGCGACCTGGCATATTTATTTGTACCTCACTGGGTACAAAAGCGCGACTACCAGTTGCCATTATTAGGATGTCATAGGTATGTTCAATACCATTGTCGTCCAATATGGTTTTATTTGTCCTGTCTATTTGCGTTACTCCAATCCCGGAATGCAGAGTGATATTCAACTTTTGAAGTTCCCCTTTTTTTAATTTTTCCAAGGCTTCCCAGGTAAGTTCTTCACTCACATATTCCGGGAGCAATACTCGATTGTAAAATGGATCCTTTTCCTTGGAGAATACATGGAGCTCATCGGTTTCACTTTTCTCCCTATAGCTTTGAACAAACCTATAGGCTGCAGCTCCCGCCCCGATTATCATAATCTTCTGCTTGGGCTTAACATATTTTGCCACTTCTACGGCACAATATTTAAAATCTGGTTCTTTGGAAACTGGGTCAACAAGGTCATTGGTCAAGTTATTGGCCCTTCCAAAATCGTTATTGAGCACCTTCCCCCAATGCATGGGAAGGAATACTACCTTTTCGCGAATATCGAAATTTACCTTTACCTTTACCCGAACCGTCCCCCTTCTACTTTTTATGACGGCTATATCCCCATCCTTTAATTTGCGCAAATAGGCGTCCACCTTGTTCATTTCCAAATACGGATCGGGAATATGGGTAAGTAGGCGCTTTACCTTCCCTGTTTTGGTACGGGTATGCCATTGATCTCTTACCCTGCCCGTATTGAGTATTAAAGGATATTCAGGAGATGTGATTTCAGATTTATTGTAAAGTGAAGCAGGGGCATTAAAGTGTGATTTCTTATCATTGGTAAAGAATTGATAATCCGTAAACAATCTTGGTGTACCCATATGAGTGGCGTGTGGAACCGGCCACTGAAAACTGCCTTCCCGCTTTAATCGTTCATGGGAAAGGCCTGATATATCTATTTCGGTACCTTTTGTTAAAAGGCAATGTTCGTCATATACTTCACTGGCATTTTTATAGTCAAAGCCATGGTATCCCATTTTTTGGGCGAACTTCCATAAAATTTCAGCATCTGGTAAAGCTTCCCCAGGGGCATCTATCACTTTGGGAAGATAACTTATTCGCCTTTCGGAATTGGTCATGGTTCCATCTTTTTCCAACCAGCCGGCAGCAGGCAATAGTAGATCTGCAAACTTGGTAGTCTCTGAATTATGGGAAATATCCTGAACCACTACAAAACTGGCATTTTTTAATGCCCTCTCGGCCTTGTGTACGTTGGGCATGCTTACAATGGGATTGGTGCAAATGATCCAAACGGCTTTCATTTTACCACTTTCCAGGGCATCGAACATCTCAGTTGCGGTATATCCTGGTTCCGATTTTATTTCTTTTCCTCCCCAGAAATCCGTCACCTCCTTGCGGTGTTTTGGATTGCCCAATTCCCTGTGTGCAGCCAATAAACTAGCCATTCCACCTACTTCCCTACCCCCCATGGCATTGGGCTGTCCAGTAAGTGAAAATGGTCCGGCTCCAGGTTTCCCTATCTGCCCGGTTAGCAAGGACAGGTTCATTAAAGAAACATTTTTAGAGACTCCAATAACACTCTGGTTGAGACCCATGGTCCACATGCTTATGAAAGCCTTGGCGTTGCCAATATACATTGCAGCCTTTTTAATATCCTCAACGGGAACACCACACAGTTCGGCTGCCTTTTTTAAAGAAAGCTGAAAGGCACTATCCTTTACGGCATCAAAATTTACGGTGTGTTTTTTAATGAAATTCCTGTCTATCTTTTTCTTTTCTATCAACCAACGGGCCATGGCGTTGAACAGGATAACATCTGTCCCTGGTAAAATCTGTAAATGTAGGTCTGCTGCAGCACAGGTTTGCGTCTTACGCGGATCTACGACTATTATTTTTACATCGGGATTTTTCTCCTTATGGTTTTCTATCCTTCTAAAGAGAATAGGGTGACACCAGGCTGGATTAGCCCCAGCGATAAGAAAACAATCTGAAAGCTCTATATCTTCATATGAAATGGGCACGGAATCCTCCCCCAACATTTTTTTGTAGCCCACCACTGCAGAACTCATGCATAGTCTGGAATTGGTGTCAATATTATTGGTGCCAATAAAGCCTTTGGTGAGTTTATTTACTAAGTAATACTCTTCGGTAAGACACTGGCCCGAAACATAAAAGCCTACACTATCTGGACCATGTTTTTCAATAATACTCTTAAAAACAGCTGCGGCCCTGTCAAAGGCAGTATCCCAGGATACTCTTTGCAAGGGGTGGTTTCTACTCCATCTCATCTCAGGGTACAAAATACGATCACTGGTATCCTGTGCCACATAATTGAGATTTTTCCCCTTGGAACAAAGCATGCCCGTGTTAACAGGATAATCGGGGTCTCCTTCAACACTAATATTGCCCTTGGAGTCTTGTTCCACCAAAATTCCACATCCAACCCCACAATAGGAGCAAATAGTTTTATGTTCGTTCTTTTTCTGCATAAAATCCTGGTATTAAAAGAAACCATTTAATAATGGTTTAAAATTACCAAATTAAGTATAAATACGTAGTACTTTATTGATAATAGTTAAGCAGAATATTGATGAAAAGACAATAAAAGTGATCGTATATTGGATATTACCGAATTAACACTTACCTAAATGATTCATTGACTTAAGTAGGGCGGTAAATATTTACCAATCAGTAATAAGTTATACTAGCTTATATTCCTGTGCCTTCTTGGCCAGGTCCATAAGGTTATTTACCCCCATCTTTCGCATTAGATTAAAGCGATGGGTTTCAATGGTACGCTTGCTTTTTTGAAGTTTTTCCGATATTTGTTTATTGGTAAGCCCTGAAAGTACAAGCTCTAATATTTGTAGCTCCTTACTTGTTATTCCAAAGGAGTTGTTCCCATTTTTTGTTGGTAAATGGCTCTCCTGTTTAATCTTTCCTTGACTCAACAAATTGTTTACCAAGACATTGGAGATATCACCACTGAAATATTTTCCACCTTGTTCCACTGTGGAAATGGCCTTAAGGAATTCTGTTTTACCGGTATCCTTTAAGAGATAGCCACTAGCTCCGGCATTTACCGATTTCAGGATATATTCCTCGGAATCGTGCATTGAAAGTATGATGCATTTAGTTGTTGAAGAATGTTTTTTTAGTTCCTCTACGGCCTCTATACCATTCATTTCAGGCATTCGGATATCAATGATCAAGAGATCGGGATTTTTATCCAATACCATTTGAACGGCCTCCTTGCCATTGGAGACTTCTCCAATCACCACATAATTTTCATCTTCCTCCAATAATGCACGAATTCCATCCCTTACCAAGGAATGGTCATCAGCCAATACAATACGCGTAGTTTTATTCACAATTGTTATTTTCTTTCCAAACAAATATAGGATAAAATTAAAACTAAGTATTCATACGGTGAGAATAGATTCTTCATTTTTTGATTTTAAACTTAATTTGTAATGGCATATGAGTGATTGTTTTAATATGGTGGCCAAATTTTATATACCAGGCTTTTGAAGATAATTTTCCAATGACGCTCATAAATCAAAAGCCCCGCTAATTGGCAGGGCTTTGATAATAATTTACCTACTTGGAAGTATTCAAAAATTTGGGTTTGATGACCAACATGGCCCATGCCCAATTTTGGCTACTGGCCGAGGCATCCTTTGTGATGCCTTTTAATTCATACATACCATCACTGGCAAACATTTGGGAATAACCCAATTGAAGGGAATAGCCATTAAATGCCTGGGAAAACACAAGATCTATTTCCGTACCCAAAGATTTTTCCCCACTGGGCAATGGTTGGTCTCCACTGAAGTTAAGTGCCTTTAGCAGAAGGCTTGATTTTTCGCCAAGTTTAAAATTGGCACTCACATGAACATCGAACAAGCCTACGGAATTGGCATGATTGCCTACGTAGAAATAATCCATAAATCCATTGAACTTATGATTGGTACCATAAAGGGGGAAAAACGCTTCCGTTTTATCACTTGTACCGACATCATTACCGCTAATGATTTCCATTCCTGCGCCAAGGCCTACTTTGGGAGATGCTTTGTAGTTGATATCCAGTCCCAACAAATAAGCTCCTCCTACATCAACGGCGCCCTGTCTTTCACCTGTTTGAAGATAAGCGTTCAACGCAGCGCCGAAACTTCCTTTTTTATAGTCCAAATGTGTCCCTAATGTTTGTAGATTACTTAGCCCATCCGGTTTGGTACCATCCGTTTCAAAATTTTGGAAGCCATTGTTCAATAGCAATAGGCTTCCACTTAGATTTTTCCAATTTTCCTTTAAATAAAGGTATTGCATGGTTTTATAGGAGAAGAATCCAGTTGTATTATAGGCAGTACCTACCGATTGAAAGCCACTGGGGTTATCATAATCCTGGCTGTAGGCCAATCCAAGATCGAGTTGAAATTTCTCCTTGGCATATTTTAAAATAGCGGCATCGTGATTACGTCCCTGTTGTGTCCAGCCTACACTGCCCAATATACGTTGGTCGTCATAATCCAAGGTCTGTCTTCCCAATTTGGAGGAAAAACCACTTCCAAGATTAATATCGGCCCAAGCCTCAAATACAGCAAAGGAGTTATTCTCATCATCTGGTAGAAGCTGCCTATTTTCTCCCCATACCATTACATCTTGAAGGCTTACATAAAATTTATAGGCCTCTACAGCATAGCCAGCATTTAATCGTATACGGGTCGATACCCCAAAACCGGCATCGGCATCATCGGCGATTAGGCTGCCAAAACCATGGCGTAATTCGGTTCGAGGTCTAAATTCTCCATCCAATGTAAATTGGGCATTGGATAATGGGCCATATAGGGCTATAACAGTAAATAATAGGTATATTCTTTTCATCTGTTTTTATGTATTTTTTTTTAAGAGGCCAGATGTAATTCGCCATTAAACGGTTATTCACGTTTTTTTAATTATTGGTGTTTGTGAAACTTCGATTTCGGTACAAATCAAGAACTATCATGGCTTATTTCATATTTTGGTCAGTTTTACGGAATTGGGTATGAATAATTAACAATTCCGTAATTTCATTTGAATTTCAATTAATTGGGTTATTTTTTGGAAAAAGTGTTAATGCGAGCATCCTGCTTAGGATTATCTCCTATTTGTCCATCCCTGATAAAACAAGTTCAGCATTGGTTTCGTCGATGACTGCTTTTTCTTCGGCTGTAGCAAACCTAATGGCCAGGGATAATAGGGCCGCACTCACTATAAATCCTCCAATAATAAAATATCCATTGGATACAGCTGAAGCTGCTGCCGTGGTCTGAGCTGCTTTTACAGCCTGTTCGCCTAATTCGCTGTTCGCTGCTATGGCTGCACTCTCTGCCACTGCCGATTTGGATTTCAATAACATGGCGGCCAAAAAAGCACCAACATTTCCACCTGCGCCAACAATTCCGGAAATAGACCCTATTGCCTTTTTGTTAATGAAAGGAACTACCGAGAAGGTGGCACCTTCCGCCATTTGAACGGTGAGGCTAAATGCTATCAAAAATATCATTCCGAACACCAAACTAGTGGTTAAGGAAAAAATGGAAAGCATTACTCCTTCGGCAGCCAATATCAAGGCAAGAAAAATTACCCTGCCACGCAGGCCACGGAACTTACCAAATAAGTCACCGAAATAACCACCTAATGTCCTGGCAAAAATGTTCATTAACGCAAAGGACAAGACCAAGTTACCAGCTGTTGAGCGGTCAAGACCAAATCTATTCTGAAGATAATCATCCATGGTACCATAAACTGTCAACTCAATTCCAAAACTAGCTGCATAAACCAAAAATAAAATCCATACCCTATAATCCTTTAAGGTACTAAGGAAAGACACTTCGTCTTTTTTTAAGCGGGGCATTTTCCCTTCTTCCTTTAATTCCTTAAAATTACCTTCTGGAGTAT
The DNA here is from genome assembly GCF_023015865.1 of Arenibacter sp. F26102. Lineage (GTDB taxonomy): Bacteria > Bacteroidota > Bacteroidia > Flavobacteriales > Flavobacteriaceae > Arenibacter. Next base: position 221,845 of record NZ_JALKBC010000004.1, read on the forward strand.
CTGTCGTAAAGAAATAATAAATGATACCCATTGCCAGGCAAATAACTCCCGCAATTACCATTGAATATCGCCAAGCTATTTCTTCGGAAATTCCGAAACTGATAACTCCAGCGGCGATTAACGGCATACCTAAACGGTTGGCGCCCCCACCAAGATTACCCCACCCGGCAGAAGTGGCATTTGCTGTACCTACGATATTGGGAGCAAACATTATGGAAGTATGGAATTGGGTTATCACGAAAGAAGCCCCAATAAAGCCAATAAACAACCTACATATCAAAAATTGAAGCGGGGTTTGTACAAAACCTAGCAGTATCACAGGTATGGAACCAAGTATCAATAAATAGGTATAACATAATCTAGGGCCGTACTTATCACATAACTTACCTATTAATAATCGAGCAAATACGGTTCCTGAAACCGCTAAGATAATGGAGTTCCATTTTTGTGTCGGAGTCAAGCCCAAGTCCTTAACTACGTCTGGCATAAAAGGGACAATACCGAACCAGGCAAAGAAACAAATGAAAAAGGCTATAGAGGTAATCCAAAATGTACGTATTGGAACGCTCTTGAAGTTTAAAAGTTCTAATTTCGTAGCTTTGGCAGAGACAAATTCTTTCATAACTGAATTGTTTTTAGGATTAGTTATTTCTTTTAACAATTCAAAAGTAAGTATTTCTACGTATTATTACTTATTATAATTACGTAAAGTTGATGATGCGAGGTGTTTTTATGAAAGTGAAAGAATACTATGCCTCTTTTTGTGATATCCCTTAAAAAAAGTTTATTTAATTCCTGATTTGAAAATAAGGCATTCTAAGTTGATTCTTAGAAGTTAAGAACCCTTTGAATTTCCTCTTCGAAGAATGAGGGGTGTTCCGCTACAACGTCCCCAACTACTATTATTCCTGGCTGGGTTGCGTCTATTTGGTTTACTACTGAATCGGCATCATTAAGTATTCCGGTTACACAGCTTTCATTTTTGGTTGTTCCATTTTGAATAATGGCGAAAGGAGTCGATCCATTTCTAAATTGAGAAACTTTATGGGAGATTTCCTGAAATCTACGTATTCCCATAAGTATGATCATAGTGGCGGAAGACTTAGCGGCAAGTTCCAGGTCTTCGGAAAAGGAACCGTCTCGTTTGGTGGCGGTCATCACCCAAAAACTACTGCTAATTCCACGTCGGGTTACCGGTATACCCTGACTTGCCGGAACTGCTATGGCACTTGTTACCCCAGGTACCACCGTCACTGGAATCCCAAAGGATTCCACATATTCCATTTCTTCACTTGCTCTGCCAAAAACAAATGGATCACCTCCCTTTAAGCGTACCACATGTCCATAATTAAAGGCATTTTCTACTATTAATTTATTAATATCTTCCTGTGAATAGGAATGTTGCCCGCATCTCTTCCCCACATATAATTTTGGGATATCGGTATTTAATTCATTGAGTAATTCCATACTTACAAGAGCATCGTAAAGGATTACATCGGCATCTTCCAATGCTTTGTATCCTCTTATGGTGATAAGGTCGCTACTCCCAGGACCTGCACCTACTAGACTTACTTTTGGGGCTTTAGATATACTCATAATTTCTATTGTTAAGGTGTTCAATTAAGAATTTCGCAACAAAACTACGTATTTATTTTCATAAAAACATATTAATATTACGTAATAATACGTAATATTGCTACGTAACATTTAAACGTAGACGTATGAAGACCGTAATTGTAGTTGGAAATGGAATGGTTGGATACAAATTCTGTGAGAAGTTTGTCGCCAAAATAGACCAAGACTCCTTTAAACTAATTGTTTTCGGAGAAGAACCAAGAGTTGCCTATGATAGGGTGCATTTAAGTGAATATTTTGAAAATGGCGACGCCGAACGTTTGTCCATGGCTCCACGTGAATGGTATCAAGAGCATAATATTGAGCTTTTTACCAACGAGAGGGTTACGGACATACATCGTAATTCCAAAACCATTACAACCCTTAGCGAGAAAACCTTCAACTATGATTACCTAGTATTGGCTACGGGATCTAGTCCTTTTGTGCCACAGATAAATGGAGTAGATAAGGATGGCGTATTTGTGTATAGGACCATTGAAGATTTGGAAGAGACCCTAGCATATGCGGAAAAAATAAAAAAGACCGTTCAAAAACCAAAAGCTGCCATATTAGGTGGTGGCCTTTTGGGTCTGGAAGCTGCCAAAGCGGTTATGGATATGGGTCTCGAACCTCATGTAGTAGAATTTGCCCCTAAATTGATGCCCAGACAGTTGGACACTAGAAGTAGCAAAGTGCTTCAGGTAAAATTGGAATCTATGGGTATCAATATCCATTTGAGCAAAGCTACCAATCAAATATTGGGTAATGGCCATGTGATAGGAATGGAATTTGGTGAGGACGATGTACTTAATGTAGATATGTTGGTTATTTCGGCAGGAATAAGACCTAGGGATGAATTGGGAAAAAGTTGCGGTCTTAAAATGGGTACCAGAGGAGGAATCGTGGTAGACAATAAAATGAGGACCTCGGACTCCAGTATTTTTGCCATCGGAGAAATAGCCCTATATAACCAAATGATATATGGTCTTGTGGCCCCTGGTTATGAAATGGCAGGTGTGGCCGTGGATCAAATTATAGGTTTGGAGGAGACTACTATGGCCGCGGAAATAGATATGTCCACAAAGCTTAAATTGATAGGTGTGGATGTGGCCAGTTTTGGTACTCCGTTTATGCCAGCGGAGAAAGGTCATTCCATCATTTTTGAAAACAAGACGGAGAGTCTATATAAACGAATTAATGTAAGCCACGACGGAAAAAGACTTTTGGGTGGTATTCTTGTGGGAGATGCCAAAGATTACAATATGTTATTGCAGATGTATCTTAATGAAATGCCCCTTCCGAAAAATCCTGAGAACCTTATTTTAGGAAGTCGCAGTGGTGAGGATGTTTCTTTTGGAAGTGCTATGGACCTACCTGATACGGCTGTTGTATGTTCCTGTGAAGCGGTCTCAAAAGGTCAAATATGTTGCTCTGTAAAGGAAGATGGTAATGAAAGCTTAAAAGCAATAGCCAAGGCTACAAAGGCAACTACCGGTTGCGGAGGCTGTAAACCTATGGTAGACGATTTGGTGAAAGAAACCCTGAAATCGCTCGGGAAAGTAGTTAAGGAATCAGTTTGCGAGCATTTTGAATATTCCAGACAGGAGCTTTATGATATTGTAAAACTTAAGAAAATTGAAGATTACGATTCCTTATTGGACGAGGTTGGTAAAGGACATGGTTGTGAAGTTTGTAAGCCGGCAGTTGCCTCTATCTTTGCCAGTATCTATAACGAAACCGCCAATAGACAAGAAACTATACAAGATACAAACGACAGATTTTTGGCCAACATTCAAAGAAATGGCACCTATTCGGTCGTACCTAGGGTCGCGGCAGGGGAAATTACCCCAAAACAGCTTTTAGCTATGGGAAGGATAGCCCAAAAATATGATCTGTATACCAAAATTACAGGTGGTCAGCGTATAGATATGTTTGGCGCCCAATTGCATGAATTACCTCTTATTTGGGAGGAATTGATTGCAGAAGGATTTGAAACTGGCCAAGCCTATGGTAAATCGCTTCGTACGGTCAAAAGTTGCGTGGGCTCAACATGGTGTAGATATGGAATGGACGAAAGTGTAACTTTTGCCATTGATATTGAAAACCGATATAAAGGAATCCGTTCCCCTCATAAAATAAAGGGAGGTGTTTCAGGGTGTATCAGGGAATGTGCGGAGGCCAGAAATAAAGATTTCGGTTTTATAGCCGTTGAAGGTGGTTGGAATGTTTATATATGCGGAAATGGTGGTGCCAATCCACAGCACGCACAATTACTTGTGGAAAAGGTAGACAAGATTACGGCCACCAAATATGTGGACCGCTTCTTAATGTATTATATACAAACCGCTCCCCCCCTAACCCGTACGGCAGCATGGTTGGACAAACTTGAAGGAGGCATAGACTATGTAAAAGATGTTGTTATAAACGATTGTCTTGGTATTGCTGATCAACTGGACAATGAAATGCAACATTTGGTGGATACGTACAAATGTGAGTGGAAAGAGGCTGTTGAAAATCCTGAAATAAGAGCCCGTTACAGCCATTTTGTGAATGCTGAAGAAGCAGATGATACTATTGAGTTTGTTTCCCTCAGGGAGCAAAAAATGCCTAAGGCCTGGGTTTAGTTGTAGTCTGGAGTTTTAATTTCCAGCCCAACAATATAAATGTTGAACAACAGGTGCAACACAGTTGTACCTATTTAAAATAATGAAAGATGATATCCAATTTAAACACTTACGAAGTAGTAGAGCCAGAAAATGTTAGTATTTGGTTCAAGGCAGCTCCTGTAGTCAAATTTCCTAAAAATGGTGGCGCCTGCGTAAAATATAAGGATAAACAAATTGCAGTTTTCAATTTTACAAGGGAGGGCACTTGGTATGCGTGTCAAAATTTATGTCCCCATAAGATGGAAATGGTACTGTCCAGAGGAATGATAGGAGAAGATCAGGGTGAACCTAAGGTAGCCTGCCCGCTCCATAAAAATTCTTTTTCCTTGAAAACGGGAAAACATCTTAATGGAGATCTGGACCGCATAGCAACATATCCGGTTAAAATAGAGGATGGCTTTGTTTATATTGGTTTTTCTGAATAGCTTTGGAAAAAACCAATATAAATTATGGCCTCAGAAAAACTTAATGAAGCATTCCGTCTGTTCGACGAAGCGAATGAAAATGACCCCAATACAGAGGTATGGCAGGGCAAGGAATATCCAAAAGAGTTGCTCTACGCCATAAGGATGACAGATAAACTTAAAACATTTGCCCCGGAATCTTCAGAGGCCCTACAACTTACGGCGAGGTGCCAGCATATTAGAAGATGGGAAATTCCTAGGGAATCCTATGAAATGAACAGGACAGGATATCTAAAATGGAGACAAGACCTAAAAAAGTTTCATGCGGACAAGGCCGGTGCCATCCTTAAGGAGGTGGGGTACAATCAAGAAATGATAGATCAGGTAGGTTTTTTATTGGAAAAGAAACAACTTAAAAAAAATGCCGATACCCAGACTTTGGAAGATGTTATTTGTCTTGTATTCCTAGAATTTTATTTTGAACCTTTTTCACATAAATACCCTGAGGAAAAACTATTGGATATACTTCAAAAAACATGGCGAAAAATGTCCGAAAAAGGCCATGAAGCTGCATTAAAGCTACCCTTGTCACAGGAGTCCCTTCAACTTATAGGTAAAGCACTACAGGGATAACATCAATTTTAGCAACAGAATTTGTGAAATGAACGACGATAAATTACTTACGCCATTGGACACCTCCACTTTTTTAAGGGTCCGTAAATGGTATTTATTTGCGTTGGCTACCATTGCCCTTAGCATAATTTTTGCCCAAATTCTGATCCAAAATCATTTAAACTCCCAATTGGATGATTCCAAAGTAATCAACATTGCCGGTAGACAAAGGGCCTACAGTCAAAAATTGACCAAAGAAGTTCTTCTGTTAAAGGAAAGCACGGATGCATTACGGCGGGCCCAGGTAATTACTGAACTGGGGGAAACCCTATCCGTTTGGAAAAACGCCCATCAGACATTGCAATTTGGTGACATGGCCATGGGTATTTCAAAAGCGGAAAACGAAGAGGTTAAAGTTTTATTTGAAAATATAAACCCGCACTACAATGCCATGGTTAGTGCTGTAGAGCATATTTTGAGTGATTATAGGGAAAATGGAAATTCCATTCCAAATCAGTCGGATATCGATGCCGTCCTAAACAACGAAAGTGCATTTTTGACGATGATGGATACGATTGTAAACAAATATGATGCACTTAGCAAAACACATCTACAAAATTTAAAATTCAAGGAGTATCTCTTATTGGCATTTTCACTTCTGATATTGTTATTGGAGATATTTTTCATTTTTAAACCTCTTTCCGTACAAATTAGGAACACCATCAAGAATTTGATGATCACCCAAAAGAAATCGGAGGAAAGTGCGCAGGAAATAAAAAAACTTTTCCAAGAAAAGGAAAAATCTTTGCAGGAATTGCAGGAGCTTAATTTTGTGATCGATAATGCCGCCCTTTTCGCTAGCGCCAAGCAAGATGGGCATGTGGTCTTTATTAGTAAAAAGTTCAATGAGCTCCTAGGACGTAACGATCAGCATGCTAATAAGCCGTTATATGAAATGTTGACCACTGATGAGGGGCAACAACAATACCTTATGGAGGTATTAAAAAGCAATAGGAAAAATATTAGGACCGAGGAAATAAGGATAAAAACAACCAAAGGTGAGTCGCTATGGTTGGATATGTCCATTATTCCAATGCACCAATCCGCTCAACAGTCTATTTTAATTTTGTGTTCCGATATTACCGAAAGGAAAATGAATCAATTGAAAGTAGCCCAATTGACCAAAGAAAATTATGAGGAGACCATGAGGCAAAAGCAGTTACAGGCTAGCCAAATTGTGGAAGGACAGGAAGAGGAGCGCAAAAGAATTGCAAAAGATATTCATGACGGAATTGGCCAAATGTTAACGGCCTTAAAGTTTAATATAGAATCCATTAATTTGGCCAATAAGGAAAAAACGGCCGAAAAAATAGAATATATCAAGGCGCTTTCAAGCGACTTGATCAAAGGGGTACGCACCGCGACTTTTAATTTAACCCCTCCTGAGCTGAGTGATCACGGAATATTTCCTGCACTACAGAAAATGACCCATGAACTTTCAAAACTCACAGGAAAAAATATATTGTTCGAAAATAAAACCGAGGAAAACATTAGATTCAATTCGTTGGCGGAGACCAATATTTATAGGGTGGTACAGGAAGCGGTGAACAATGCCATAAAATATGCCGAGGCTAATTATATTCTGGTCACGCTTAATTTTAATGACGACATTTTAAGTGTCGTTATAGACGATGATGGCAAGGGTTTTGACGATTCCATCCTGGGCAAGGTACCCAAAAATAACAGTGAAGGCGGTATGGGCCTTTTCTTTATGAAGGAGAGAATGAATTATATAAATGGTCGTCTTTTTATCAATTCCATAAAAGGAAAAGGAACTCGGGTAACCATCAACTATAAAACGGATAGCCGGGAATTGATAAAAAATGAGCAGTAAATAGATTCCAATTTCACATTATATGCGAATCGAAGTTTCTTATAATGGTTTTCAACAGAAAATGGAAGTTATAAAAAGCAGTAATTGTTTTAATTAAATTGTAGAATGAAAATCAGGATAAAAGGAAATACAATACGATATAGACTAACAAAGACAGAAGTTGAAACCTTTAGCAGGGAAGGTTATGTTGCGGAGCGAACGGAATTTAAGGACCAGATCTTCAACTATGTATTACGGAGTCATGATCAAATATCCAACCTGGATGCCGATTTTAAAAATGATACTATTACCATGTACCTGCCAGAGCAGGATAAAAAAGATTGGGCAACAAGTGATCGTGTGGGGTTTCAGCATGCAATTACCCTAGGAAATGGCACGGAACTATTTTTACTTTTGGAAAAGGACTTTGTCTGTTTGGACGAGACCATTGAAGATCAATCCGATAATTATCCAAATCCAATAATGGACAAAAGGAATTAATTCCTTAAAATCGTTTTATGATATTAAAGAGGTTCCTAGGTTTTCTGACAGAGAAAATTTCTTGATTCGTTTGTATATGATGTACTATTATATGGACGAGTAATTTTTATTGTTTACTTTAAATAACGACATATAATTACAACTTTGCAATACTACTCAATGCGATTTTATTTTCCTTACCCCTTAAACTTATTTCGCCCATGGGAATGTTGATATAATTCCCGCTGATTTGTAAAAGCTGCAACAAAGTGTGTGAAATAAGGAGCTTTACATTAAAGTGATTGCATAAATCCTGCACTCTTGAAGTAGTATTTAGAACATCCCCCGAGTACACTATTTCCTTTTTAACCACACCAATTTCGCCAACTGTTGCCTTGCCTAAATGCATACCCGCCTTAAAGGATGGTATTACACCATACTTTTTAAGGTATTTCAACCTTTTTTCCTGAATCTTGCTTTCTATGCGAAAAAAGCTTGCCAAACAATTGTTGTTTTTAAGACCTTTCTCAATTGGCCAGGTAATTACCACTTCATCACCTACATATTGATAGATTTCACCTGCGCTCTCAATGATAGGCTTAGTTATATCAAAATAGACCTCTTTTAGCATGGCAAAAAAAAGTGTACTATCCATTTTTTCTGCAATGGAGGTGGCACCTTTTAAATCAAGAAACATAAAAATCCTCTCTTCCTCTTTAGGATTATTGTACCTGCCCATAATAAACTTCCAAAGTACCCCTTGGCCAAATTTATCATTTACTTCGAACAAAAATTGGGTCGCCATAACCAATAAGCCCCATAAAATAATTGAAATATAATAAGAGGGGGCCTTTATTTGGGGAATCAAAGTACTTAAAGTCTTGTAAAATGCTACATCAAAATTCAATCTAATTAGGGAATTGATGTAAAGAACTATAAATACAAATATTAAAAGCGTCAAATAGGACAAAATAAACAACATTCCATAACCCAATACCCCATATTTTGATAGTCTTTGCTTGTATTTATAGGGTAGTTTCACAACTAGTATATAGGTGCCGACAACCACACTTAATGTATTAATAAGCAAGGAATTTAAAAATCCAGGCCAAAATTCGTTACTGCCCGAAAGCTGCTTAATTTGAATTAAATAATTAACATGGGAGAATTCAATAATAAAAAAGATGAATTGAATTAATGTCCAAAATAGGATTATGGTCATAACCTTTTGCAGATCCAATATTTTACGATTATTTGATGTATAGTTAGCTTTCACATTTTTAATTATTTAAAAGTTTCTAATCAGTATTCAAAATGGCTTGTCTGCCTTGGCCTTAGGAGTGATTTTATTGTGATTATAGCCCAAAGGTTTAGCGGCAAACATGACACTTATGCATTAAACTCTTATTCGTAGGCATATCTCCTGGATTCGGGCCAATGGATTCTCTTGCTATTTACCAGATGAGTACATAGCGCATTTCTTCTGGATTCGGTGGTTGTTTTCGGCCTGTATATTAATGTTTTCATAAACCATATTTTACTACAAAGTAAATACAGATATCTGCATGGCACAATCACATAAGTGTGTGAAAATTAGTTCTTCTAGCCATTCCAGCAATAATAGGTTGCAGGTAAAATGAGGTAGACAGTTAAAGGAGTTTTGTATTGAATGTTATGCGGTATTTATACAACATAACCCGGTTTTAGAAGCATGTTAAGTTATTTCCAATCTGTATAACTATGATTAGGGCTAAATTTTTACTGACTGGGATTATTTATTTTGAGCGTTTTATATACGTCGTCTATTATTCCTAATCTATCAGCAAGGACTATTAAGGTGTCATCACTTTCAATTGTAGTTGAACCGCTCGGGGTTATATATTTGTCGCCCCTTTTGATCATGGCAATTATTGCGTTTTTGGGAAAGCCCAATTCAACTATTTTTTTGTTAGTAGCAAAGCATTCCGAACTTACAAAAATCTCCCTCATTATTGTCTTGGGATCTTCTGAAAAAAGCAAATCCGTTGGGGATAACTTTTTTGACTTTTCAGGAATGGCCACACCAAGCCATTTTGCCACGACAGAGAGTGTGGTTCCTTGAATTAAAATGGAAGTTACCGAGATAAAGAAAACAATATTAAAAATCATGTTTGCTTTGTCTATTCCGGCCAAAAGCGGATAAGTCGCAAACACGATCGGGACGGCCCCGCGTAATCCGACCCATGAAATATAAAAGCGTCTTCTCATTTTCATTCTGAAAAAAATCAGGCTTAGAAATACACTGATAGGACGGGCTACCATAATGAGGAATATTGAAATAAGTAAACCTACCCCCATAACCGGGATGATTTGAGACGGAAACACCAATAATCCTAATGTAAGGAACAGAACAATTTCCATCAACCAGGCCAGACCATCGAACATTTTTAAAATTGTTTTCTTATGTATCAGATCTTGATTGCCTAGATACACGGCGCAGATATAGATAGCGAGAAAACCATTGCCACCAACAAAGTCAGTAGCTGAAAATGTCACAAACATTAGGGCAATAACCAATACGGGATAGAGTCCCTCAAAGTCGAGTTTTATCCGATTGATTACATATTTACTAAGTTTTCCGAATCCAAAACCCGCTGCTCCACCTAAAATCATCTGTTGCAAAAACAAAGGAATTATAGAAAAGACACTTTGATCTTGGTGAACGACCAAGGATAAAAACGCAAGGGTCAGCACATAGGCCATAGGGTCGTTACTTCCACTTTCCAATTCCAAAGTTGGTCTCAGGTTAGTTTTTAAGGCCAAACTTTTTGATCGCAAAATGGAAAATACCGCAGCGGCATCAGTAGAGGAAACAATGGACCCCAAAAGCATACTTTCGTAAATGGTAAAGTCGGTTAGCCACCATACAAAGGAACCAATTGATAAGGCGGTAAGTAAGACTCCCAATGTGCTTAATACAAGGCCTTCGCGTAAAATGGGTTTAACTGTACTCCAATTGGTATCAAGGCCCCCGGAGAATAGTATAAAATTAAGAGATACGATTCCAATAAATTGTGCAATTTTGGGGTCGTTGAATCGGATTCCCCCTATACCTTCAGAACCGGCGAGCATTCCAATACCCAAGAAAAGCAATAAAGTGGGTACCCCAAACTTGTATGAAGTCTTACCAACAACGATACTTATAAAAAGAAGTATTGAACCAACTAGGAGTATATTTTCAATCGTTAAATTCATTTTGCGAAACTACTATAGGTTTCTTCAAAAATAAGCGTTCTTATCAATATTCTTTACTTTAAAATTAAGATTACCTGCGCTTAAATGTAATAAAGATTCTCCATTTGCCTTTCAGCTTAACAGGCTAGCTGTTTTTCAATATTATTCGCTTACTTCTTCGCTACCCAATCCGCGCTATTTTTTAGGATGGTCTGATAGGCTTTTAATCCATGGGCCCTTTCATCATGTCCCAAAGTATTCCCGACAATTTTTGCGGTTGGATGTTTTACAACCCAAACAGTAGGATATTCCTTCCCTGATTTTAGACCTCTGCCTACTGCCAATACCTCTATCTCCGCCCCTGGGTCTTTTTCCCAACGGTATAATTCGTCAACAATTCTAAATTTGGCGGGCACCCCTTTCATAATGGGATGATCAGGTTTTAGCACCCTTACTTCAAATTCTTGGAGATCTTCATGGGACCTAGATCCACCCCCTACTAATACTTTGTTGTATTCGGGCCAATCTTCCCAATTGTACCAAGTACTGGGGTGGTAGATAAGCATATTCATTTTACCTGAGTTTACTCTGGACATAATTACATTTCTAGTCTTCTTATCCAAAGGTTTGTTGTTACTTAAGAAAAGTATATCAGTGGACGGTACCAAGTTTCCCAGTTCCATCGTATTTTCTGTGTAGGTTACTGTGTTTTTACCCCCATCACTTAGGATTTCACCATCTGCTATGCCAAAAAATTTGAGGAAGTCATGCGAACCACCACCGCCCATTACCGAAATCTTTTGGGCGTTCTTATTTTCGGAAATATAGGATCCTGGGGCGGTTACTACAATAACGCCCTGCATCATACGCCAATGTCCTGGAAAAGTACAGACATAGGGATAAATACCCGGGGTATCCGGAAGTTTAAACACCACGGATCCGGTAACACCTGGTGCCAACATATGCGTTGTTCCCAATACATATCTCGATTTGGGGACATACCCCATTTTTTCTGCTTCCGGATTTTTTAGAAAACCATCTACCATGGCCCCAAAAGTGTCCAAACTTCCCGGTTGTATTACCACCAAATTATGGGACATCTGATCTTTGTTTTTCAGCACTATTTCTATGGTCTGACCGGCAGTGGCATGCAGGGTTGTCTTATCATAAGCCATTTCCTGATCAACGGTATTAAGTACAAAGGTAACATCGGCCTTTATTTTTCCGACCTTGCCTATGCCCATGTCAATGTGTTGATTTCCTCCGGTATTTACACAGTGAACAGCAATAAGATTTTTTCCTTTTTTAAACAATTGACCCTTTTCACTATCCAGATTTATGTATTTATACGACTCACTGGAACCCGTTTCCGCTATCAATAGTTGCCCATTGACATAAATTTCATAATCGTCGTCATGGGCAATTTTAACCACTGGTTCGGCAATTTCATCAGTAATCACCACTTCTTGTCGCATCCAGATATCGGAGCTGCTCCATTTCGTGTTCACCTGCTTCATATTATCACCTCCAAACTTGGCCGATCCCTTCTTCCAATCCGAATCATTGAATTCGGTTTTCATCCAGTTGTCGGAAGGTTTCTCATAGGTATAATTCCAAGTCGATTTTTTTTCTTCCGCTGAGGGTATTAGCATAATTACGGAGGAAGGTTCTACCGCCTCAAAGTTGGATTCCCTATAATAAATTTTTAGTGCAGCATTGATCCACTTATCCGAAGTACTGGAATCGTCTTTGGACAATTTTTCTATTTCAGTGTATAGTGCGTTGGATTCTGGAAGCTCTCCTGCGCGCAATACCGCGGTAAGCTTGATCTGTGGGTCGGAACTGTTTAAGAGGCCCGATTGCGCCAAACTTTCACTACTTTCCTTTGTTGAAGGCAATAAGGCCAATGCCGCACGTTTTACGGCGTACGAATTATTGTTCAAGGCATTAACAACCAACTCGTTGGCAACTTTATTTGAACCGTTAAGTCCGCCAAGGCCGTTCAAGGTCCACAAAGCATGTAATGCAGCTGCATTTAGACCACTTTTATCAATATTATTATTGTCTCCGGCCAAAGCAATAAGATCTGGAATTAGGGAAACTTTTTTATTCTCCACGATTAAGCGTTGTGCAGTCGTCCGCCAAAACATATTGTCGCTTTGCAAAGCGGCCAAGAGCTTTTTATCATCATTGGGATTTAAGGAGGTGATATTTGAATCATCGCCATCCTCATGGGTAATTATATATATTCTACCATGTCCATAATCCCGTAACTGATTTTTATGGGCGTTTCCTTCACCTTTATCGGCATTCCAGATTTGATTGTCCATCCCACGCTTATCCGGGTTGTGCTGGATTACGGGATTGTACCAATCTGCGACCCAAATATTTCCATCTGGACCTGTTTCCGCAAAAACTGGAGCGGTCCAGGCATCTGTACTGGCAAAAATATTGCCGCCATCAACCTCCTTATACCCTGCCCCATCTTTGACGATTTTTGCTATGTGTACCAAATGTCCGGTTGGCTCAGAAACATACATTTGATTTTGATAGGCCTCCGGATAATTTCTTGCCGTATAAAAATTGGCACCCGCGGCTGCAGTATATCCTCCACGAACATCTACCTGTTGCAATGGTATAGTATCTACCGGAGTAATTTCATAGTGTCCTTGTATAAAATCGGCATTTACCGCCCAAGAAGGCAGTTTATTTAAATAAGCGTAATGTTTTAAAGGTATACCCACATAACAACAATGGTTATTATTGGCGGTAGATCCAAATATCTCAAAATTCTCGTTAAAACCAAGTCCCCAGGTATTGTTGTTGAATTGGCCTACGGGTTCAAAATAAGAGCCGTCCTTGGCAAATTTGTAAACCCCCATTTTAAATTCAACAGGTTTTCCCTGAAACTGATTTTCAAACCCGGAATACCCTACGGATCCCCAAATCATATTGTCCACTCCATAGCGCAGATTAGATGGTCCGGCATGGGTGTCAAAGGTTCCGAAACCTTCGAAAAGTACAGTGCTTTTGTCCATTTTGTCGTCTCCATCTGTATCTTCCAAAAAAACCATATTCGGCGCTTGGGCCACAATGGCACCGCCCTTTACCAGCGTAATTCCGGTCGTTAACTTTTGCTCTGTAGCATAATCCGTAAATGTATCCGCCTTACCATCCCCATTGGTGTCTTCACAGATAGTGATCCTATCGCCCCCAACATCATTACCTAGTCCATGGGGATAATCCTTGGACTGCACCACCCAAAGTCTCCCTCTTTCATCCCAAGTGAAGGCTATAGGGTTTATTATATTGGGTTCCGCTGCAAATAATTTAGCGCTAAACCCCTCGGGAAGTTGAATATGTTTTTGGGAATCTTCGGGACTTAGAGGGTTCTGTACCTTGGGGTTCTCTCCGGTATAGGTCAAAGGAGGGGGCGGCGATTTTTCCCCGGAGCAGCCAGATAAAAGGACCATTCCACAGATCAATAAGGAAAGGTATGCGGTTATATTTTTCATTTTTTCAATTTTAATTTTATTACTTACTATGGTCAGTTAAAAAATTGATTGCTTTTTGATAATCGGAATATATAACTATATCAGATTCGTGGACGATATTCTGAATAGGGTGCATTTTCGCTTACGTCCACCGTTCCCGCTTCCCAGCCTTCCGGAGGTGACAGGATGGCCAAAAATTCCAATTCGCCTTTTCCGGCGTTAAAGGTGCCATGCGCAACATTGGCCCCGATATAGACCGAATCGCCCTCCTGCAAAATCTGCATCTCATCCTCTATCCATTGTTCAGCCGTACCTTTTAACACATAAAGAATTTCGTGCATTTCCGGGTGAACGTGAAAATTATGTCCCCCTCCTTCAGGCATTACCACTTTTACCAAATAGGAGTCGGCCTGTTTTATTATTTCGGGATGATAATGCCAATGATGTACGCGACCAAAGGCCTTTTCGAACATTGTATCCTTTTCCTTGACAAATTTCCAATTCCTTTCCATAATTGAATTAAAGGGTCAATGCTTTAAACTCCTTTGTCAAATTGGTCAGGGATTGTTCTATCCCCATTCTTTCCAAGGACGATGCTCCAACAAAACCGTGGAGTCCCTTACAGTGCTCCAAAACATATTTTACATCGGCCGGTGTGTTGATTGGTCCGCCATGGGCAAGAAGAAAGGTGTCGGGATTGGATTTTTTAACGGCATCAACAATTCGTTGTGTGCGTTCCAGGGCATCATCCATGGAGGCACTGGCGCTGGTAACCCCAATGGATCCGCCAACGGTTGTACCCACATGGGCAATTATGGCATCGGCGCCCACATCGGCCATTTGGATAGCCTCTTCTGGTTTACCCACATATACCACGGAGAACAAGTCCATTTTGGTGGCTAAATCAACCATATCCACTTCTTTTTGAAAACTCATTCCAGTTTCTTCAAGTACCCTTCTAAAATGACCATCTATAATGGAATGGGTCGGAAAATTATTCACTCCGGAGAATCCCATATCCTTCACTTTTCCCAGAAAGTGCCACATTCGTCTCCTAGGGTCACTACCGTGAACCCCACATATTACCGGAATTTCCTCCACAACTGGAAGTACCTCAAACTCTCCTATTTCCATTGCTACGGCGTTGGCATCGCCATAGGCCATCATACCTGCCGTGGAACCGTGTCCGGACATTCTAAACCTACCAGAGTTATAAATAATGATTAAATCCGCCCCTCCTTTTTCAATAAATTTAGCGCTGATTCCTGTACCTGCACCGGCAGCAATAATGGCTTTTTTTTGATTTACGACTGCTTGTAACCTATCTCTAACTTCTTGTTTTGTGTAGGGGTTTCCTTTCCCTGTCCATGGATTCGGCATAATATTCCTTTTAATTAGTTGATTATTGTTGAATTTTTATCTGTTGCACTTCAATTGAAATTTTCACCAATACTAGTTTTTGATTATTTCCAACAGGCATTTTACGGCCTGTTCAGCAAAGTCTTCGGTATTGATATTAGAGTCAACCTCTATAATTTTGATATTTTCGTTTAAATACTTATTAAGGGATTGAAATAATGCCCGATCTATTTTAGGATTGTGAAAAACCTCACCGATTCCTCCAATCTTGGACAATCCTCCCATGGGAAGTAAAACGGTCACTGGAGCCATGGACTTATTCAGTTTTTCGGCCATAGTCTTTCCAAGAATCCTGTTCTCCTCTTCGTTAGTGCGCATCAGGGTTACATCTGGCGCCCAACTGAATAATTGTCGGTCCTTATATTTTTCAGGTACAGTATCCAAAGGGCCAAAATTTACCATATCCAAACACCCAGGTACTATAACTTGCGGTAATCCCATTTTGGATGCGGCTGTCATTCGGTCCGGTCCCGCACTGCATATTCCACCACAAAGTTCATCGGCCAGTTCGGTGGTGGTAATATCCAATATAGCATCAAAGTAACCATCCAAGGTTAATCCCTCCATGGTCTTGCCTCCAACCCCAACGGAATGGAATGCCAAAACCTCATATTCTTTGTACTTTAATAGTTCAGAACATTTGTCCGCACAAAGGGAAGTATTTCCAAAAACGCTTATGGCTATGGTTCGGCCTTGTCTTTCGTTATTCGATACCGAGGCCTGCATCATTCCAACAATGGCAGCAGCACCTTGGCGCATTATTACTTTACTAATACTGTTTAGTCCAGCTATATCTACTATGGAAGGCATTAAGGTAATATCTTTACTTCCTATATATGCGGACAAGTCTTTCGTTGCCAAAGTGCTGATACATAATTTGGGAATCCCAAAAGGCAAAGTTTGCATGGCTTTAAGAGCTATGAATGTACCGCCACCGCCTCCCATACCTATGATGGCTTTCACTTTATTCTGGAAGAAGAGATCTGTAATTATACCTGCTGCCCCATTTCCCATTACTTCAATAGCCCTACCACGATCGTTTATTTCACGGAGGCTTGTCAGGGAAACTCCACCTCTTAAAGCCACTTTTTCGGCCTCAAAATGTACTGGAAACAGATCTGTAGAGCCCATTACGCCCGTATTAATCGTAATCACACTAGCTCCTTGCCGTACCAAACAGGCATACAAATATCCAAAATCTTCCCCTTTGGTATCTAAGCATCCCACCATAACAATACTTCCTTCTTTTGACAATTGTTTATTTGGTGTTATACTCATTCTTATTCTTTCTAAATATGGCTATAAGCTTAATTGAAACAAATAATGGTAGACATTATATTTTTGGCACAATCCTGTAAAAGTTCTGGGGCCTGCCGAATGGCTTCCTTTAAGTCCATTGGCTGATTTACAATGGAATACACGGCGCTAACTCCAATGTTGTATATCCCGTCTATATTATCCCCAATTTTTCCGGTAACCACTATTACCGGTACATTGTATTTTTTTGCCATCTTCGCAATCCCGGATATTGTTTTGCCATGTAAGGTTTGTTCATCAATTTTACCTTCACCGGTAAACACCACATCGGCCTGCTTTATATATTCCTCGATTTTTAGAGTTTCCAATATTAATTCTATCCCATTTACGAGGCTACCTCTTAAAAAAGCCATTAGCCCGGCACCAGTCCCTCCGGCTGCCCCAGCTCCTGGAATATCAGAAATATCCAATCCCAAAGTAGTCTTGATTATATTGGCATAATGGGCAAGGTTACCATCCAAAAGTTCCAAGTCTTCTTTATTTCCACCTTTTTGCTCCCCATATACCATTGAAGCACCGTTTATGCCAGTTAAAGGATTTGAAACATCACAGGCAACGACAACCTCACAATGTTGAATTTTATTATCAAAATTGGATAAATCTATGGTGTGTAATTCGTTTAAACTACCTCCGCCTTCATTGATCTCTTTGCCCTTATCATTCAAAAATTTGGCCCCTAGAGCCCTTATCATACCCGCTCCCCCATCATTGGTGGCACTACCTCCTATTCCTACTATAATTTTATTACATCCTTTTTCCAGTGCATCCTTAATTAATTGTCCTGTGCCATAGGTGGATGTAGTCAAGGGATTCTTTTCAACTTCCTTCAACAATTCCAAACCAGAGGCTTTGGCCATCTCGATCACTGCAGTCTTATTGTCGTTTAAAATTCCGTATTCAGCTTTTATTTGGCGCAGAAGGGGGTCCATTACCAAAACGGGCACTCTTGTTCCCCCTGCACCTGTCATAATAGCCTCAAGTACCCCTTCCCCACCGTCGGAAATCGGGATTTCATGGATTTTTGCATGTGGGGTAATCTTTCTTATTCCCTTGGCTATATTGGATGCCACTTCCTTCGCGGATAAACATTCCTTAAAAGAGTCGGGCGCAATTACAATATTCATTATATCCTGTATTTGATATTTTTTAAAAATTTGTTACGCTCTATACAAATATAACGTATCTAACAAGCGTTTTATAGCCTATATTTCACCCAATACAGATTATATATTGATCATTATAAAGTTTACTTTCTTTATAATGATAGCATCCAATATACCAATCCGTTTGATGGTTGTTACAAATAATCCATGAACATAATTCTAGCAATATCAAATCCTTCTAGTTCTCCTTCGATTTTAAGCTAACAAAATCTACCAACAAGGGAAAGGCCGGTTCGGTCATATTGTGTCCATAGCCGTCCATTTCATATTGAGTAATATCTGGGTGTCCTACAACTTTCATCATCCGATAGAAATAGGCATTCTCTTCATAACGCCCCAGCATCTCTTTTTCACGGTCTCCGGTAATTAACATTGTTGGTGGCGCATTTTTACGTACATGGAATAATGGGGCCCATTTATCTATTATTGGTTGCTCTCCAGGAATACCTAGTTCTTTTCTTATGGTAAAATGGGTTATGGTATGACCACTAAAAGGAGCCAGTCCAGCCACCTTATCCGAATCAATATTGTATTTCTTCAGCCAACTTTTGTCCATGACGGACATTAAGGCCAAATATCCCCCTGCCGAATGGCCAGAAACAAAAATCTGATTTGGGTCGCCATTATAGCGATCTATATTTTTGAATACCCAAGCTATGGCCGCAGTAGCATCTGAAATACAGGTTTCGGCCTTTATATTGGGTGAAAGCCTATACCCTACCCCTATCACGCAAAATCCTTTATTCTTAAGGGCTGATGGAATTTCCTTTTTACCAGCAGTTAGCCCTCCTCCATGAAACCAGATTACAACGGGGACCTTTGCCTTGCTTTCCGGGTAATAGATATCCATAAGGCACTTTTGTTTCATGTAGTCCGTTTGGTCGACAGTTTGGGAATCGTAGTAATACACATTGTCCAACGTCTTATATTCTAGGACCTGACCAAAAGCGTATATGGGCGAAACCGCCAAAAACATGTAAATGAGTACCTTTTTCATTGAAAAATGGAATTTTGAATTGATTATATCGTTCTAAATATTTCTCTAATATCTTAAAAATTGATTAAAAAAATATTCAAATCCTCTATACTCTCTATAATTTTCTAATACTTTCTTATAATTTTAGAGATTAACGTAGTTCAATTTCATCCACCTCCCAACAATAATTGAAACTTCTAGATTGATTATGTGAAATATCCACCCAAAGTAATGGTGTAAGTAAATAAAGCATTGTAAATAAGATATTAATATTTTGATGGTCAATATATAATATGTATTGGGTAAAATATAGGTCATATAGGGCCCGTGATAAAGGCTATATTTGTAAGGGGCAGCTTGTTCTTCATTGAAGATCGGATCAGTTTTTTTGAATCAATGAGGAAAAAAAGGAACAAAAAAGACAGGTAAACCGAGCTTTAATTGATTCTGAATTTCCAAGTTTTAGAAAAAGTATTACAGTTTTTTTATCTCGACAAGTACTTTACTCTAATTGATTCATATGTTTAATTATAATTTTATAAATATTGATAAACCAGTACATTATATGTTTTTATCTATATCTTATATTTAACACTTTAATTTAGTTTTCTACTTAGGTATAAGGTTAATGCCATAAGATATTATATCTTTAAAAACGACCGCGTTTTCGGTTTTGTGTAGTTATATTAATCCATTTAAAAGAAAATATAATATTGAATATGAAAATTGTTATTCTAGACGGATATACTTTAAACCCTGGAGATTTAAGTTGGGAGAAATTAAAAGACTTTGGCGAACTTACGGTACACGACAGAACCGAATATGACAATAATAAAATTATTGAAACCATAGGTAGCGCGGAGATTGTTTTTACCAATAAGACACCTCTGCCCAAAGAAGTATTGAAAAAAGTACCATCGCTAAAATATATAGGTGTGTTGGCCACAGGGTTCAATGTAGTAGATGTTGATACCGCCAAAGAATTGGGAATTGTAGTGACCAATGTGCCCAGCTACGGAACTACGGCCGTGGCACAAATGACAATGGCCCTTCTCTTGGAAATGTGTCATCATGTAGGAGAACACAATCGTGCCGTAAAAGAGGGGGAATGGTCAAAAAGCATGGACTTTTGCTTTTGGAACTATCCGCTAATCGAATTGGACGGCAAAACTATGGGAATTGTAGGTTTTGGAAGAATTGGGCAAGCAACAGCCAAATTGGCCCAGGCATTTGGTATGAATATTTTAACAGCAGGGAGCAGTAAGAAGCCAGAACTTGAGACCAGCACCTGTAAGCAGGTGGACATGGATGAACTTTTGGCAAACTCGGATGTAATTAGTTTACACAGCCCCCTTACCCCGGAAACCGAAGGTATTATTAATGCTGCCAACATTTCCAAAATGAAGGATGGGACTATGCTCATAAATACCTCAAGGGGACAATTAATAGTTGAAAAAGATCTAAAAGAGGCTTTGGATTCAGGTAAGATTGCCAGTGCAGCGTTAGATGTGGTTTCCAAAGAACCCATAGATAAGGACAATGAGTTGTTAAAAGCAGAAAACTGTATTATAACACCACACATAGCTTGGGCTCCAAAAGAATCCAGAAGCAGATTGTTGAATACTGCCTTGGAGAATTTGGAAGCTTTTTTAAAAGGAAAGCCCATTAATGTGGTGAATAAATAATATGACTTGTATTTATAGTCAATCAACTCAGGGCAAGCCTGTCTACCGACAAAGGCAGGTCCATGAGACATTGGATGAAAACTAATTAAGATATCGCCCGAACGTTGCGTTCAGGCGGGCCTGCACGTTCCATTCAGGCGGGCCTGCCCGTTCCATTCAGACGGGCCTGCTCGTTCCATTCAGACGGGCCTGCCCGAACGGAACGGGCGGGCAAACGTAGGAGCATTAAAATCTCACTTAGTCCTTAAACACCAAATAATAACCAATGCCAGGCAACCTTAAGCAGAAATTACGCGATAACCAAAATATCTACGGGACCTGTATTCTTTCTACCTCCCCTGTTTGGTCCAAGGTAGTAAAGGGCTGTGGATTGGATTTTGTTTTTCTGGATACAGAACATATTCCAGTGGACAGAACGGAACTCACATTTTTATGTCAGGTGTATAGTGCTAATGGATTGTCCCCAATCGTCCGTATTCCCAGTCCTGACCCTTATAGCGCGTGTATGGCCAAGGATGCCGGTGCTGTGGGAGTCTTGGCACCTTATATTGAGAATGTTACGCAAATACAACAAATGGTGGGGGCAACCAAGTACAGGCCGTTGAAAGGAGAGCGATTACAAAATGTACTTAGCGGGAAGGAAGAGTTATCGGTTCAAATGAAGACCTATCTGGAGCAGTTTAACCAAGACAGTTTGTGTTTGATAAATATTGAAAGTGCCATTGCTGTGGAGCGTTTGGAGGAACTTCTTAGTGTTCCTGGATTGGATGGGATAGTGATTGGCCCCCATGATCTTTCTATAAATATGGGTTTACCGGAACAATATGATCATCCCGATTTTGAAAGTACGGTCAAGGAAATCATACATAAGGCACGGAGTAAAGGTATTGCTGCCGGAATACATTTTCCCGGACATCCAGATTATCAGATTAAATGGATTAGGGAAGGTGCTAATATTGTTCTGCACAGTTCCGACCTGCGACTTTTTAGTCAAAAACTTTCCGAGGATATGAATACTATAAAAGGTGCCGTAGGAGATGGACAGAAACTATCAGATGAAAACGAATTGGCAATATGACCAGTTAATAATGCCAATGTTAAATCAATTTATAATGAGGTGATTAATCTATTTTATATGAATATAAGCTTTAAGCAATTTTTACTTTCACTTTGTTTTATTGGGCTATTTCCATCTTCTCTCCTTGGGCAAATGATTGATATGGGTAAATCTAAAATTATCTGTCTCGAGAATAAAGAT
Organism: Arenibacter sp. F26102; assembly: GCF_023015865.1. Classification (GTDB taxonomy): domain Bacteria; phylum Bacteroidota; class Bacteroidia; order Flavobacteriales; family Flavobacteriaceae; genus Arenibacter. Next base: position 244,019 of record NZ_JALKBC010000004.1, read on the forward strand.
CTTCTGGTTATCAATGCCATATCAGTACTAAAGGAAGAAATAGAAAAAAGGAGTGGAATTGTACTGAGCAGCGAAAATAAATTTCCTAAGCAATTACAAAACAGTATAGTTATAGGACTTGAAGGGGGATTAAATAAATTCCCAGTTGAGTATCAACAACTCTTGGGAACCATGCCCGTAACCAATGCGGAGGGATATAAAATAGCAGTGCTGCCCAAAGATAATGTGGTCCTGGTAGTAGGCCACGATTCTAGGGGAGTATTATATGGTATTGGAAAACTTTTGCGGAAATTGGAAATGTATCGGGGACAGATTTTACTGCCTAACGATGTAAACATTTCGTCTACCCCTAAATTTTCTATCCGGGGCCACCAAATGGGTTATAGACCCAAAACAAATGCCTATGATGCGTTTTCAGTTCAGCAATTTGACGACTACATCCGTGATATGGCCATTTTCGGTGCCAATAGTATCGAAATAATGCCTCCTCGTACCGATGATGACTTTACGAATGTTCATATGAAAATCCCGGCCATTGAAATGATTGCGGAACAATCAAAGATATGTAATCGCTATGGCATGGATGTTTGGATGTGGTATCCCAACATGGGTTCGAACTATACCAATCCAGATTCATTAAAAGTGGAAATTGGGGAACGACGCCAGGTATTTAAAGCCGTTCCCCGTTTGGATGCTCTATTTGTTCCAGGGGGAGATCCAGGGGATTTGGAACCGGATGAATTGTTTACTTGGTTGAAGAAGGAAGCCGAAGTATTGCACGAATATCATCCTAACGCCAAAATATGGGTTTCTCCACAGGTTTTTAGACCTACCAAAGCCTGGTTCGATGCATTTTATGGGCACATAAACAAAGAGTACTCTTGGCTTGGAGGGGTTGTCTTTGGTCCATGGATAAAAACTCCCATAAAAGAAATTGCAGATCGCATTAATCCGGGTATTCCTATAAGGCGATATCCCGATATTACCCATAATTTAAGCAGTCAATACCCAATTCCCCATTGGGATTTGGCTTATGCCATAACCCTGGGAAGAGAATCCATAAACCCACGACCGCAAGACCAAAAATTGATTCACAATACCTTTGACCAATATGCACAGGGAAGCATTAGTTATTCTGAAGGAACCAACGATGATGTAAATAAAATAATCTGGAGCGATCAGGATTGGAATCCAGAAACCCCGGTTATAGAAACCTTGCGAGATTATGCACGCTATTTTATAGGACCCAAATATACCGAAACCGTTTCCCAAGGATTAATGGCTTTGGAAAACAATTTACGAGGTCCCCTACTTAATAGCGATGGTGTAGTTATAACCTTGCAACAGTGGCAAAATTTGGAAAAGCAGGCGTCCAAGGAGGTCTTAGGTAATTTCCGATTTCAAATGGGGCTTATAAGAGCCTATTTTGATGCCTACCAATATAGAAGATTGATTTATGAGACCGAATTGGAAAAACACGCTCGCGAAATACTATCAACGGCCAAAACTATAGGTCCAATCAAGGCTATAGAAAAGGCCAAGGATATTTTGTATAGGGCAAAGAAGGAACCCATTATGGCCCATTGGAAAAATAGATGCCTTGCCTTGGCAGATGATTTGTTCGAAAGTATTGGAGCCCAATTGACGGTAGAAAAACATTTCGCAGCAGGTGGCCGTGGTAATTTTATAGATAATATAGATGTGCCGTTGAATGATGGCATGTGGTTGATAGATCAACTTGAAACCATTAAAAAAAATGGAAGCGAAACTGAAAAATTGGTAGCTATAAACCAATTAATGGAGCGTAACAATCCCGGTCCTGGAGGGTATTACGACAATTTTGGAACACCTAGGAGTTGGAATCGAGTAGTTTCCAATCATAGTTATGCAGAGGATCCAGGAGGTTTGAAATCTCCAAGGGTCAGTTTTGGGGTTGGTCTAAAAGGAGAGGAATGGGTACACGAAATTACGGCCATAGGATTTGACGGACATACAACACCTTTATCTTGGATGAACCAGGTTACCACCTTATATGATGAGCCACTAAGGATGGTCTATAATGATTTGGACCCCAAAGGTAGCTATGTAATTAAAGTGGCTTATACGGGTCGTTTCCGTTCAAAAATAAAATTGGCGGCAGAGAATACACTTGTGCACGACTTTATCACGACCGGAGTGCAACCTATTTATGAATTTAAAATTCCAGCCGCTACATTGCAGGATGGTGTATTGGAGCTTGAATGGACCTGTGGTGAGGGAGAACGGGGAGCTCAGGTATCCGAAATATGGATAATTAACCAAGATGTATTAATAAAAGAGTAAATCATGGAGGAAAAGAAGAATAAAATGGATAGCAGAAGGAAATTTTTGCTACAATCAGGGTTGGCTGCTGTGGCCATACCATTCACTCAAATTTCCTGCCAATCATCAAAAGATAAGGCAGTAGAAGTAGAAAATGAGGATTCTTTTGAATTTGCCTTCTTAACGGATATCCATATAAAACCCGAAATGAATGCGCCTAAAGGATTTCAAATGGCCATAGATAAGGTGAATGAGTTGAACCCCGATTTTGTAATAACAGGTGGAGACCTCGTCTATGATACCATGCGCGGGAATTACGAACAAAGTGAATCGCTTTTTTCGTTGTACAAAGACATGAGCAAAGGATTTAAAATGCCTGTTTATAACTGTATTGGGAATCACGACTTGTTCGCTATTTATGAAGAAAGTCCTGAATCCGAAGATCATCCTGATTATAAATATGGAATGTGGGAAAGGCATTTTGGTAAGACCTACTACTCTTTTGATCATAAAGGGTGGCATTTTATCACCTTAAATTCCTTGGACGTAACGGACAACAAAAGATATAAAGGTTTCTTTCACCTAGAACAATTGGAATGGTTAAAGCAGGATATAGAGAAAGTTGACAAATCTACGCCCATTGTTATTACCACCCACATTCCCATGATATGTACTTATTCACAATTAAACGGAGGTGAGGGAAGTAGAACGGCAAATAACGCTTCGGATGTTTTTAAAATAATGGAAAACCATAATCTAAAATTGGTTTTACAAGGGCATATTCACTGGAAGGAATACGGATTCGTCAATGACCGATTTCATTTTTTAACGGGTGGTTCCATTGCCGGAAACGGATGGAAAGGAAGAAGGCATAATACCAAAGAAGGCTTTGTGAAAATTAAGGTAAGTGGCAATGATTTTTCCTGGGAATATATAGACCACGGATGGGAAGCTGAAAGGCTTAAATTGGCGGAGAAAACTATTTAATATTTACAAATTAGCACCTAAATATTTGTATTTTGGGTAGATTTGTATCAATGAAGAATACAACAAATTCAGATTTCACCCCTTTTGTTGAAGAGGTCTATGTTCCTTGTGGCTTAAAAATATCAAACCTTGTTCTGGACAAGGAAAGCAAAGAATATGAGGCATCTTCTTTTCAATTGAACGCTCTTAAAATTATAGCGAGAAGAAGTAAAATCACTCCAAAAAAAATTGGGCAATTCGTTACCCTTTGGAAAAGAAATGTAAACGGGGAAACAATGCCCTTGGAAGAAACCGATGAAATAGATTTTATTATTATCAACTCGCGCGAAGGGTCACACTTAGGCCAATTTGTATTTCCAAAAAGCATCCTGATGGAAAAAGGAATAGTATCCCACGGGAAAAAATCGGGCAAACGTGGTTTTCGTGTTTATCCCCCTTGGTCACGACCCACCAACAAAACAGCTCAAAAAACTCAGAAATGGCAACTTGAATATTTTTTGACCATTGAACAAGGTAATACAACGGACCTGCATAAAGCACGTAGCCTTTATCTGCAGTCCTAAGGGTCAACAAGTGATATACCTACCGTATTACCGCATCCATTCTTCTATAACTTTTTCCAAAATATATTAATAGTGCTGTACGATCTACCTTGCCTCTTTCCGAAGGACTTCCAAAGGTGGGCTTTTTATAACGCCGAAGCTATTTCCCAGACCAATTAGCAAAACGAGAAAGGTGATTCCTGGGAACAGTACCAAAAATGGAAATAAAGATGGCGTAAAAGGGGATTCGAATACGAACAAAGCTAGCAATTGACTGCTTATCAATGAAAGCAGAATTCCAGATAAACCTCCTAAAATACCTAAGTATAGATATTCCAAGGCCACTATATTCAATATTTGTTTGCTCTTGGCGCCAATTGTCCGTAGAAGTACACTTTCACGTATCCGCTGATATTTGCTGGTCCTTACTGCACCTAAAAGCACGATTATCCCTGTAAGGATGCTAAAAAAGGCCATAAAATTAATGATCCATGAAATCTTATTTAATAAGTTTTCAATAACAACCAGTATTTGCCTTATATCCAGAATGGACACATTGGGAAATTCTTTTACCAATTCCTTTTGAAGCGATGCCGACGCATTTTCATCGGCTACCCTAGTCGTAAGTACTGTAAATTGAGGAGCCTCTTCCAAAATGCCCAAAGGAAAAACGATGGAGAAATTCAATTGCATACGACCCCAATCAACAGTTCTTATATTGGCAACAACCGTATTCATGATTACTCCTTGTACATTAAAGGTCAATTCGTCCCCAACCCCTACCTTGGCATCCCTAGCAAAGTTGTCGCTAATGGAAATAGGTATTTTTTCCTTAGAAGTTACTTTTGACACCCATTCACCAGATTCCAATTTCTCGGATGCAATTATACTATCCCTATAGGTTACCCTAAACTCATGGTTCAATATCCAAGAATTTATGGTAGAAGTGGTATCCTTTCTGATATCGTTCACCTCCTTCCCCTGTATGCTATTTACCCTCATGGTAATAATCGGGATATTGTTCAGTACAGGATATCCATCGCGTAAAATCGTATTGGCTACAGCCTCTTTCTGTTCCGTTTGGATATCCAAAAGAATCATATTGGGACTATTGGGGTCTGTGCCCATAGCCGTCTTGGCCAACAAAAAATCCTTAGTGAAATATAGGGTGCTGATCAAAAATGTTCCTATGCCAATAGCCAGTACCAAGGTAAGCGTTTGGTTCTGCGGTCTAAAAAGGTTCAATAAACTATGACGGGCTGTAAAACTCCAAGAAGTAGGAAAGTATTTCTTTATGGCCTTCATAGCCAATCCAGACAAACCTGCCAGTATAACGAAGGTTATCAAAATTCCGGCCACAAATGACACGGAATACCTCCAATCCTTTAATAACCAAAAGGAAAAAAGAAACAAAAATCCTAAAATTCCCAATGAGACCAACGCCAATCCTCTCTTAGATCTTGAACGGTCAACTTCCTGTACCCTTAAAGCCTGAAGTGGTGAAACATATAAGGTACTCATTAATGGGTAAAGGGCAAACAAAATGGACATAAATAGGCCTAGCAAAAGACCCATAGCTATTGCTTTTGGCGCTAGGGATATTTGTACATCCACAGGTAGCAGATCCCCTAAAAATATAGGAAACACCTGTTGTAATATTAAGCCAACCAAGGTGCCTATAATTCCTCCAATCAATCCCAACGCCCCAATTTGTATTAAATAAATTAAAAAAGTTTGTCTTTTGGTAGCCCCTATGCATTTTAAAACGGCTACCGATCGTAATTTTTCCTTTATGTAAATGTTGATAGCACTTGCAATCCCAATACAACCTAAAAGGAGGGCAATAAAAGCGACCAGATTAAGGAATTTCCCAAAATTACCATATCTCCGTCCCAGGTTGGCACTGGTGGAAGTGTGTGTGTCCAGATCCGCGCCTTCGGCATCCAGGAGCGGATCCAATTTTTTGTCCATTGCTTCAAGGTCTGCATCGGGCTGGACGAAATAAAATTCATAGTCCAACCTACTTCCCTTCTGGATCAATCCTGTTTCCTGTATAAACCTATATGGAATTACTACTGGAGGAGCAATGGAACTGAACAGCCCGGAACTCCCAGGTATGGATCTTAAAGAGCCCGCAATAGGAAAGGTTACTTGACCAACTTTAATACTATCACCAGGTTGTAGGTTATATTGTAGCATAACTGTGGCATCCACCAAAGCGGCACCTTCCTGTTGATAGTTATTCGCTGCCGATACCGGTACCGTCTCCAAAACACCATAAAACGGAAATCCTCCTTCAATTCCCCGAACTTGAACCAATTTAGAGGTTCCCGATTTTGGAAAAGCGGCCATGGAGGGAAAGTTAACTTCTTTGGCATCAGGTCCCCCAAGGGAGTCCAAAATTCCTTCTACCCTTTCGTTGGGAGGATTTCTACTATCCACTATAAAATCGGCTCCCATTAAGGATTTCGATTGTTCGGAAATATTTTTTTTAAGATTATCCCCAAAGGACTGTATAGAGACAACGGCGGCAATCCCCATAATGATGGAGGCCATAAAAAGCAGTAGTTTTCTCCTGCTGGCTTTGCCATCTCGCCATGCCATTTTTAGGAGCCACTGAAACCCGGCCTTGGAAGTGTTGGTACGATTTTTCACAAAGCAGTTGTTTTCTGGTTGGCGATAATCTTGCCTCCTTTTAACCTTAAAATGTGTTGGGTCTTGGCTGCCAATTCCAAATCATGGGTTACTATAACCAAGGTAGTGCCGGCATCTGCATTGAGCTGGAAAAGTAACTGAATTACCTTCTCCCCTGTTTCTGCGTCTAAATTACCAGTAGGTTCATCGGCAAATAGGATGGATGGATTATTGGAGAATGCCCTGGCCAGTGCAACACGTTGTTGCTCACCACCAGAAAGTTGTGAGGGATAATGATGAAAACGATTTTGCAAACCAACCTTGTCCAGTAGTTCCATCCCGTTCTTCATAGCATTTTTATCGCCCCTTAATTCCAGTGGAATCGCAACATTTTCCAGAGCAGTAAGCGTTGGCAGTAATTGGAAATCCTGAAATACAAAACCTACATGCCTATTTCGCAGTATGGCTCTTTCGTCTTCGCTTAAACTTCCAAGCTCGGTACCGCATAAGGTCACCGTACCCGAATCCGGTTGGTCCAAACCTGCACATAAACCTAACAAGGTAGTTTTTCCGCTGCCGGAAGGCCCTACGATGGAAAAAGAATCCCTCTCTTCTACATCAAAGGTAATATCCTGCAATACCGTAAGTTTTTTGGAACCACTACTATAGATTTTCCCTAAATTGTTCACGTTTAATATCTTTGCCATATAATGTCTATTTCGTGGTTTTCCTGAAGTAGGCAAAATACAGAAATGATTTTGATTTTAATCCAATATCCTATGCGAACCTTGTTAAGATTTTCTTATATATTTTTTATTTTTTGCGCCTCTTGCGGGAATTTGGGCACCAAGAATCCTGCTTTTGAAGAAAAGGAGAAAAATGGTTCTGAAAGCGTAGTTGATACCAAAACTGAAAAAAAAGTTATTTTGTTTTTTGGAAACAGCCTTACAGCTGGAATGGGGCTCGACCCCAATGAGGCTTTTCCAGCCTTGATCCAAGCAAAAATTGATTCTTTGCAGTTGCCATTTAAGGTGATAAACGCCGGTTTAAGTGGTGAAACTACTGCTAGTGGTAAAAATAGAATTAGCTGGGTGCTAAATGGAGATGTAGATGTATTTGTATTGGAACTCGGCGCCAATGATGGACTTCGTGGTATTTCACTGGAAGAAACGCGTAAGAATTTACAGGAAATTATAGATGTGGTACATCAGAAAAACCCTAATACGACCATTATATTGGCGGGAATGCAAATTCCTCCCAATTTAGGTCAGGAATACACCAAAGAATTTAAGGATATATTTCCTGCACTAGCACAAAAGTATGATATTGGTCTAATCCCATTTCTTCTGGAGGATGTGGCAGGTAATCCTGAGCTTAATCAGGCAGATGGTATACATCCCACTGCGGAAGGACAAAAAATAATCGCCAATAATATCTGGCCAATAATCACTGAAGCGATTAGGAAGTAGATTTTTATGGCTTTTACCCCGATTTCCTTTTAAGTTAGTGGTAGGCTGTAAAACCCAACAAGAATTAATTATTCTAACTTGGGGAATAAGAAAAAAATGAAAGGTCACAAAAACTATTATAAATGACCAATCCCCGAGCTAAGCCCAGGGATTGGTTTTTTGGAAATTGTTTTCCTGTGAAATTCGCAAATTTTAGGTTTACTTGCTCAAGTACATCTTACGTCTAGAGTACAAATTGTAAAACTCATCGTCCTTAAGACTGTCTATAAACAAAATGCTCTCCCCTGTACTCTTCATTTCCGGTCCTAAATTCTTATTTACGTTCGGGAATTTATTAAAGGAAAATACGGGTTGTTTTATGGCAAAACCTTCCAATTGAGGATTAAAGTTAAAATCTTTTACTTTTTTCTCGCCCAACATCACCTTGGTGGCATAGTTTACATATGGCTCCTTGTAGGCTTTCGCAATAAATGGTACGGTTCTGGAAGCTCTAGGATTAGCTTCAATGATATAAACGATATCATCTTTGATTGCGAATTGAATATTGATCAACCCTACCGTGTTAAGTGCCAAGGCAATTTTCTTGGTATGGTCCTTTATCTGCTGCATTACAAATTCACCCAAATTAAAAGGAGGCAAGGTAGCGTTGGAATCGCCGGAGTGGATTCCACATGGTTCTATGTGCTCCATAATTCCGATGATGTATACATCTTCCCCGTCACAAATGGCATCAGCTTCTGCTTCAATGGCGCCATCCAAATAATGGTCCAACAACAATTTATTGTTAGGTATTTTTCTTAAAAGATCTACAACATGTGCTTCCAACTCCTCTTTATTGATCACAATCTTCATTCCCTGTCCTCCCAGTACGTAGGATGGTCTAACCAATAAAGGAAAGTCCAGTTCATCTGAAAGTGCTAATGCTTCATCAGCCGTTTCGGCCACACCAAACTGTGGGAAAGGAATGTTATTTTCCAATAATAAGTTTGAGAAACTTCCTCGGTCCTCAGCCAGATCCAATGCTTTGAAACTGGTGCCGATTATTTTTATTCCGTATTTATCCAATTTTTCTGCCAACTTAAGTGCCGTTTGCCCTCCAAGTTGAACAATAACGCCCTCTGGCTTTTCGTGCCTTATAATATCATAGATATGTTCCCAGAAGACAGGCTCAAAATAAAGTTTGTCAGAGATATCAAAATCAGTTGATACCGTTTCAGGATTACAGTTGATCATGATGGTCTCATAACCACACTCCGATGCAGCCAACACACCGTGTACACAGCAGTAATCAAATTCTATACCCTGTCCTATTCGGTTTGGTCCAGATCCTAAGACCACAATCTTTTTCTTATCGGTTACAATGCTATCGTTCTCCACATATCTTTTTCCGTCCGGAGTTTCTATTTCTGCCTCGAAAGTAGAATAATAATAAGGGGTCATTGCCTTAAACTCGGCTGCACAGGTATCAACCAACTTGTAAATCCTATTAATATTAAGGGCTACACGTTTGTTGTATACTTCACTCTCATAGCAATCCAACATATGGGCTATTTGCCTGTCGGCAAAGCCTTTTTGCTTGGCTTCCAACAAAAGATCTTTGGAAAGTGTTTCAATGTTATAGTTGGAAATTTCTTTTTCCAATTGATAAAGCTCTTCGTATTGCTTTAAGAACCACATATCTATTTTGGTAATCTCATGGATTCTGCTCAAAGGGATCCCCAATTGTATGGCATCATAGATAACAAAAACTCGGTCCCAACTGGGAATCGTCAGTTTGCTAATGATTTCATCATAATTTGTGTACCCTTTGCCATCGGCTCCAAGTCCGTTCCTTTTTATTTCCAATGACTGGGTGGCTTTGTGTAGGGCTTCCTGAAAGGAACGACCAATACCCATTACCTCTCCTACCGACTTCATTTGGAGTCCCAAAGTTCTGTCCGAACCTTCAAATTTATCAAAATTCCAACGTGGTATTTTTACAATAACATAATCCAACGTAGGTTCAAATAAAGCTGAAGTAGATTTTGTAATTTGATTGCTAAGCTCATTTAGATTATACCCAATAGCAAGTTTAGCAGCTATCTTGGCGATAGGATAACCAGTGGCTTTGGAAGCCAATGCTGATGATCTGGACACCCTTGGATTGATTTCTATAGCAATAATATCTTCTTTTTCATCTGGACTTACCGCAAACTGCACATTACATCCACCTGCAAAATCCCCAATACTGCGCATCATATGAATTGCCATATCACGCATTTTCTGAAAGGTTTTATCGGATAGGGTCATTGCTGGTGCAACGGTTATAGAATCACCGGTATGGATTCCCATCGGATCCATATTTTCAATGGTACAAATAATGACTACATTGTCATTCTTGTCCCTTAGCAACTCCAATTCGTACTCTTTCCAGCCCATTAGGGCCTTATCGATCATAACCTCGTGAATTGGGGAAACTTCAAGTCCAAGACTAAGAAGTTCATCAAAATCCTCTGGTTTATAGACTATTGATGCTCCTGCACCACCAAGGGTATAAGAAGCTCGTATTACCAATGGAAATCCAAACTCCTGGGCAATTTCCTTCCCTTTAAGAAAGGAGGTGGCAGTTGCTTGAGCTGCCATACCTATGCCAATTTTAAGCATCAACTCCCGGAATTTCTCCCGGTCTTCAGTTATATTTATGGCAGCAATATCTACCCCTATTATTTTTACTCCGTAATCTTCCCAAATTCCTTTAGTATCCGCTTCTATACAAAGATTTAATGCCGTTTGACCACCCATTGTAGGTAAAACCGCATCTATATTGGGATGTTTTTCCAAAATCTCCCTTATGGATTTTGTAGTCAAAGGTTTTAAATAAACATGATCCGCCATGGTTGGGTCGGTCATGATCGTAGCAGGATTACTGTTGATAAGTATGGTTTCTATGCCGTCTTCTCTTAATGATCTTAATGCCTGTGTACCTGAATAATCGAACTCACAAGCTTGACCAATAACAATAGGGCCGGAACCAATAATTAAAATAGAATTTAAATCTTTTCTTTTGGGCATTTTAATAATTATTTATAATATGAAAAAAAGGGAATTGGACAAAAAAAAGGTGCTACTTCGGAAAAAGTAACACCTTGTTATTTTAAAAAAACAATTCTATCATTATTTTTTGTGCTTCAGCTCCGAGGATACAGATAATTTCTTTCTTCCCTTTGCTCTTCTTCTAGCTAGAACTTTTCTACCATTGGCAGTAGCCATACGTTCTCTAAAACCATGTTTGTTTTTTCTCTTCCTTTTTGATGGTTGAAATGTTCTTTTGCTCATCGTAGCGAATTTTTTATAGTATGCTTAAATTTCTGTTGACAATGTTTAAATCTTGCTTCTTAGACAGCAAAATCCGGCTGCAAATATACAAAGAGTTTTTTCATTGGCAAATCAAATTAAAAAAATATTTTTTTTAGGATTGCCCACCCTAAGGCCCACAGTATTTTATTACTTTTGCATCTGCTTAACCGGAATGACAGTTTAACATGAAGCGCTTTTTATTTTTAATGGTTTGCATCCTTTGCAATACGGGTGTTTTTGGACAAACCACATTGCAATATCACTTAAAAAAGGGCGATGTTTTTAAGATCAAACAGGATGCAGAGCAAGTAATTACACAAGAATTGGATGGTGCGTCCCACGAAATTACGAATCATATTGATGGAGTTCTGGAATTTAAAGTACTTGGGGAAATCAATAATGGGTATGAGGTAACATTGACATTTAAGGATTTAAACCTAAAAATGAGCTCCAGTATCCAAGGGGAGTTAATGAATGTGAAGGCGAAAGAGGTCAAGGAAGAAGACATGCAGTCCAAAATATTCAATACAATATTGAACAATCCAGTGAAAATAGTTTTGGCCAAGAACGGAAATATATTGAAAGTACAGGGTGGCGATAGCCTGGTATCCAAAATGGCAAGGGCCTCGGGTTTGGAAGATGAATTTTCTATCAATATGATGAAAACATCCTTGAAAAATGAGTTTGGATCGGAAGCTTTGTCCAATAGTTACAAGCAGATGACCTTTATTTATCCTGATAAAAAAGTCAATATAAACGACAAATGGGAGAACGCATATGATGGTAAATTAAAGACCGCCAATACCTGGACCCTTAAGAGTATTGTTGATAACAAGACGAAGATTAGTGGCAAGGCCAAGGTATTGATGGATATAACGGATGCCAATACCAGTATGAAACTAAGCGGGACACAGACCACGACGGTCACTGCCGACACTAATTCCGGTTTTATTATAAATATGCTGGTAGAAAGCCTTACCAGTGGCATGTCCACAATGACACAAATGGGAGGAGAAGAGATTCCAACCACTATAAAATCTAAAATTACATACGAATTAATTAAAAAGTAATATGTTCAACAAAAATTTAAAAATAGTCATAGCTGCTCTGATCATAGCTTATGCAGTATATCAATTTATAGAAGGTAATATCGGAAATGGGATTTCCTTGATTCTCCTCTCCTCTATTTTTATATTTCTATATTTTAGGAATGAAATTATTTTGTTGGCGTTCTTAAGAATGCGTAAGCAAGATTTGGCGGGTACCAAAAAATGGCTTGATAAAATAAAAAATCCGGATGCTGCCCTTACCCAAAAGCAAAATGGTTATTATAATTACTTAAACGGAATTATTTTTTCACAGACCAATCTTACCCAAGCCGAAAAATATTTTAAAAAAGCATTAAAATTTGGCCTTAACATGGATTATGATGTGGCGATGGCCAAATTAAGCCTTGCCGGTATTGCAATGCAAAAACGCAGAAAAAGAGAGGCTACCATGCTTTTGAACGAGGCCAAGAAGTTGGACAAACAAAATATGCTGGCAGAACAGATTAAGATGATGCAGCAGCAGATGAAAAAAATCTAAGGCCCGGCCTATGATTTTTCCTGTTATTGGAATCTAGAAGTTCATTACTATGCAATCGGGGATATGTATGATTTACAATAAAGGGGCCAATAGTCTACTAAAGGATTCCTTTAACCTTCTGTTTATATTTCTGTCCTTCCATCGCTCCATGGTAACTTCATCGCAGTCCTCTAGGTCCAAATTGAATTGCTTTCGCATTTGTTGATTAATGCCTTTATCGTATACCAGGGCATTTATTTCAAAATTCATGGAGAAACTCCTATAGTCCATATTGGCTGTCCCGATGCTAGAAAACATATCGTCGATCACCAAGGTCTTAGCGTGTACAAAACCCTTTCTATACCTATTGATTACAATTCCTGAATTTAAACATTCTTCTATATAGGAGTCGGTTGCATATTGGGCAGCCCACGAATCCGATTCATAGGGCAAAATAACCTTTACCTCCACTCCACTCCTCGAAGCCGTTGTCAAAGCTGTCATAATAGCATTATTTGGAATAAAGTAAGGTGTTGTGATCAGAATACTTTCCCTTGCGGAATTAATGGCGCAGAACATAACTTCCATAATATTTGCCCAATCACTGTCCGGGCCACTTGCTGCGATTTGAACTGCTACCGGCTTTTGTGAAGCGGCTTTTTGTTTGGGAAGTAGAATTTCTTCAATTTCCATATTTTCCTTGGCCGCAAAATTCCAACTTAATAGAAAAGCAGACTGAAGGGCGCCTACGGCTCCGCCTGTAATGCGTAAATGCGTATCTCTCCAATATCTTTCATTATCAAAGGTATTGTCGTATTTCTGATCCAGATTAATTCCTCCAACATAACCAATGTCACCATCGATTACGACAATCTTCCTATGATCTCTATAATTTAATTTGCTGGTAGAGTTAGAAAATAGTACGGGCATAAACGCAAAATGCTTCACCCCGCAAGCAGTAAGTTTCTTCTTGTTTTTATTTGATATGTCGCTACCCACATCGTCATAGATCAATCGAACCAATAAACCCTCCTCTGCTTTTTGGCAAAGTATATCTATAATCTCCGTACCCAGGCCATTGTCAAAAAGTACAAAATATTCCAAGTGAATATGGTGCTTTGCATTCTTCAGGTCCTCTCGTAGCAATTTAAACTTTGCTTCACCATTGATTAGGATGTCAACCTCGTTATCAAACGTAAGAACGGAATTTTCGTTGTTACGCATTAGTCGGTAGATCTTAAAAATACCTTCCCCGAAAACTTCCTTTAAATCCTCCCTTTCTTCCCTATTTAGACCAAATTTGTTTCGCCATTGGCTTAGTCGGTGATTATCTTGGACGTACTTTTTTTGAAAAATCTTGTCCTTTCTGTAGTCTTGACCAAAAAAATAATAGACCAAAGGCCCTATGAAGGGTAATGTTGCCAAGACAAAAATATAAGACAAGGTCTTAACCGGATTTCTATTTTTTAGAACGATTAAGACCGAAAGACTTATGGCCAACAAATAATTAATTCCTAAAAGCAATGACCAAATATTCTCTTTTAGGAAAGACATCATTTATTTGGAAATCTTATAATAGCCTTTATTTGGAATTTCGATAGTATATTTCTTCTTGGAAGAATTATTTAAATGTGGCTCCCTTAACCATGGGTTATGCCTCTTTAAAATTTTGTAGTTTATTTCATATTGATTCGCGAAATCGGCAAAATTGCTCACCGGTTCATTAATTTCAACATTAAAAGTTGGAACAGCGGTATACATATCCTCCTTTTCAAGATGAAATCCGTATTTCTCAGGATTTGATAATATTTCTTTAATTGCCAAAATTCGAAATACGTAGCGACCCGTTTCTTCACCTAAAAGCAGATCATAGTAACCGTCCGCCTTCTGTATTCCCATATACTTATGAATTCCCCCTGCTCCGGCATTATATGCGGCAGCAGCCAAGGTCCAACTACCAAATTTATCTTTAGATCTTTTTAAATACCTACAGGCTACCTCTGTCGATTTTTCAATGTGATATCTTTCATCAACGTTGCCGTTAATTTCCAAACCGTATTCTTTACCGGTTGCACTCATTATCTGCCAAAAACCTGTTGCACCAGCAGGAGAAACTACATTTTGAAGTCCACTTTCTGCCAGGGCCAAATATTTAAAGTCGTCCGGAATGCCATTCTTAGCCAATATAGGTTCTATAATGGGGAAGAATTTATTGGCTCTCTTCATTAACAATAGTGCATTGGATTGCCAATAGGTATTCACCAAAAACTCTCGATCAACACGTTCCATAATCTCTGGATCATCAAAAGGTACCGCTTCATCGGCGAAATTTAAATCCTCAGGAATCTCAATTGCTGTGATACGGTAGCCAACATCCCCTCCGTCTATTGTTTCGGGTTTGGGATTTTCTATTGCCATGGCGGTTTCCTTATACTGGTTTTGCACAGCAAATATTAAGGTGCTTCCCACGAAAATAACTCCCAAAATCATTAAAATATTCTTTATAATCTTCATCTGTTTTATTTTATAATTTTTAACTATTCTTATATATCGCACTACATTGGGCATGACCTTTCCGCCAATTTGGTATTCCATACCTGGTACCCAGTTCTACCTCAAAGATATTAAATAGAACTGCCTTATTGCAAAATAATTGTTGGTAAGTGTTCATTAAACCATTTTGACCGGTGAATTATCATCGTATGAGTCCCATTTTTAACCGTAATACAATCTTTGATGTGAACAATGGGGAAGACGGGATCCTTCTCACCGTGAATATGTACAATATTTTCCTGATACTGGGTTTGTTTCCAATTCACAATAGTATCTATGGACCAGTCCAGGTAATATTTATCGCGGATGGACAAATATTGTTCATAAAGCGCCAAGCGCTTGGGTATGGTTTCGCCAAAGGCATATTTCGCCAATAGTTCCATATTATTTACTAGTCCTGTAGGCAATAGTTTATGCACCTTAGTGTACTTGGCAAAAATCATTCTCTTAGGTAGTTCCGATTTACTCTTAACACTCGAAATAATGATTACTTTTTTTACTTTAATATGTTTTGCCATTTCCTGAACTAGAATTCCACCGAAGGACACCCCTATTAGTATAGCATTTTCGTGTTTTATATAGCTACACATGTTTAGAGCGTAATCTTCCAAGGAAATATCCTTGTTGGGAATTACCCAATCCAAACAGTGCTGTTCAAAGGTCTCGGATGGCAAGTCTATATTATCAAAAATGGAAGGATTGGCTGCCATGCCAGGCATGAAATATACGTGTATTTTATTTTGGACCACTTGGTTTTTGAGCATGCTATTTAAATAGGATATTTGCTTTTTTTTAGCTAACTTTGTTTTCTTGGCTTTTTTGTCCCCACTTTGTATTTGCTTAATTTGTTTATAAGCCTAGATTGTAATTTGAGAACGTTATGATCCAAAATTAGTCATTATTTAAAATCAAACTATATGAATGAAGTAGAAATTAAGGACAATGGCTTCTTGAGACAATTTGAAGCCAGGGTTGACGGCCACTTGGCCAAAATTGAGTATTCTTCTCAAGAGCGTAAAGTTTTTTTAACCAAACTCGTTATACCTGAGGAAATAACTAAGGATGGTTTTAAAGAAGATTTCATTAAAAGTGTTTTGAGCCATATCCAAGAACAAAATTTAAGAGTCGTGCCTACTAGCCCTCAAATAGCAGGTTTCTTGAGAAAAAATCGACAATATAAAGAAATGCTTCCCGTTGGAATAAGAATATAACGGTCAATAAAAAAACCTCTCATAATCGAGAGGTTTTTTTATTTTTATTCTTTTGGATTTAAAGTCTTTTCACAAATAATAATCATGTATGACTGCTTAGGCTAGACCGATGCCATGCTTTCCACTTCAATACATCTCACCATTCCGTCATCATCAATTTCTGTAAGATTTACCTCTTGCAATGTGTTTACCATGCTTGGATTCCAAGGGGCTTTTACTTTTACATAATTTTCGGTAAAACCGTGTATGTAACCTTCCTTGTTCTCCGCTTCGTACAATACTGTTCTTTTAGAGCCCAGTTGTGTCTCATAAAATGCCCTTCTTTTTTTTACAGAAAGTCCCCTTAACATTTTACTTCTCTTATTTCTGACTTTTTTGGGTACTACACCATTTAGTTCCACTGCTTTGGTATTGTCTCTTTCGGAATAGGTAAATACGTGCAGATAAGAAATATCCAACTCATTTAAGAAGTTATAGGTCTGCAAAAAATGTTCCTCCGTTTCTCCCGGAAATCCAACTATTACATCCACACCTATACAGGCGTGAGGCATAACTTCTTTAATTCTATTAACCCTATCAATGTACAATTGGGTCAAATATCTTCTGCTCATTAATTTTAGAATGGCATCACTCCCACTCTGAAGTGGAATATGAAAATGGGGCACAAAAGAATTGCTCTGCGCCACAAAATCTATGGTTTCATTTTTTAATAAATTTGGTTCTATTGATGAAATTCGCAAACGGTGAATTCCTTCTACCTCATCCAAGGCTTTTACCAGATCTAAAAAAGTATGTTCGTGTTTTTTGTTGCCAAATTCCCCTTTACCGTAATCGCCAATATTAACTCCTGTAAGCACAATTTCCTTAATGCCTTTTGCCGAGATTTCCGCGGCATTCGTTAAAACATTCTGTAGGGTATCGCTCCTGGAAATCCCCCTGGCCAACGGAATAGTGCAGTAGGTGCATTTGTAATCGCACCCATCCTGTACTTTTAAAAACGCCCTGGTGCGGTCCCCAATAGCATAACTGCCCACATAAAAGTCGGCCTCTTCTATTTCACAGGAATGCACTTGCCCAAAATCGTTCTTTGAAAGATCATTGACATAATCTGCGATCTTAAATTTCTCAGTAGCTCCCAACACAAGATCAACGCCGTCTACCGCTGCCAGTTCTTCGGGTTTAAGTTGTGCATAACAGCCAATGGCGGCTACAAAGGCGTTTGGATTGCTTTTTTGTGCTTGCTTAACGATCGACTTAAATCGCTTGTCAGCATTTTCAGTTACGGAACATGTATTGATGACATACATATCTGCATTTTCAGAAAAATCCACTCGTTCAAAGCCTTCTTCTGTCAAATCCCGGGCTATAGTTGAAGTTTCCGAAAAATTGAGCTTGCAGCCCAAAGTATAGAAAGCGACCTTTTTTTTCATCATTATCTTTCTTTCTCTGAATATAATTCAGTTTCTTTTACACCTAATCTATAATGACTGCAAATATACCAAATAATAAGGCAGCCATTAAGTCAATACAAATGGTTTGTAAAAATTAAGGGGATATGGTTATTCCTTACGCCAGTGCTTGGTTTCCTCAAAAACGTGGTTAAGGATCTTGGCATCCATTTCATTGAATTCCACTCCCCTACGCGCCATCATTACCTTGGCGGCCTCAAATGCCTTGTTGGGCTGATAGGTAGTGAATCCGGAGGCACCCCCCCAACTAAAACTGGGGACAAAATTCCTTGGGAAACCAGGTACATAAATATTGCAGTTTACACCTATTACCGTACCAGTATTAAACATGGTGTTTATGGCTGTCTTGCTATGGTCTCCCATCATTAGGCCACAGAATTGTAATCCAGTCTGTTCAAATTTCTCTGTATCGTAATTCCATAAGCGTACTTTGGCGTAATTGTTCTTTAGATTTGAATTATTGGAATCTGCGCCAATATTGCACCATTCCCCAAGTACCGAATTTCCAAGGTAGCCTTCATGTCCTTTGCTGGAGTACCCTATAAGAACCGAATTAGAGATTTCACCACATACCTTACTATAGGGTCCAACTGTCGTTGGGCCATAAATTCTGGCACCCATCTTTACGACGGCCTTTTCGCACAGCGCAAACCCTCCCCTAATTAGGTTGCCTTCCCATACCTCGGAGTTCTTGCCAAGATATATAGGCCCTTCGGAAGCGTTTAGTATACTGTACTCTACGCTGGCTCCTTCCTCCAAAAATATATTTTCGGGGTTTACCAAACTATTGGTCTTGGAAATGGGAGCACTTTTCCTGCCTTCGGTCAAGAGATCAAAATCTGCTTGTAGGGCTTCACCATTTTTAGAAAAAATATCCCAAGTATTTTGAATCCGCAATATGGGCCCTTCAAATTCTATATGGGTATAGGCAGAAAAATCTACCTCCTCTTGCGTTTCTTGAGTATAAAAGGCGATAATATCCTCTCCGTAAAATATAGCTTCATTAGGTCCCAAATTTGCTACCAGATCAACCAATTTGGCATTGGGCAAAAAGGAAGCATTAATAAGAACATTCTCTTCCATCTCCACCATAGGGAATCTTTCAGAAAGATAATCCTCCGTTATAGTGGTGATAGTATTGCCAAGGTATTTTTCCCATTTTTCCCTTATGGTCAAAATCCCGATCCTAATATCCGCTACCGGTCTGGTAAAAGTAAACGGCAACAAGGCCTTTCTTACCGTACCATCAAAAAGAATATAATTCATACAACTAAATTAAAACAAAAAAAGTCACGCAGTTGCGTGACTTTATAACTCTTTTGTAAAGAAAATATTATTTTTTAAACTTCTCGTACTTGCTCTTAAATTTATCGATACGACCTGCAGTATCCAAAAATTTGGCTTTACCTGTATAGAATGGGTGTGAAGTTCTTGAAATCTCCAATTTCACTAATGGGTATTCAACTCCATCAACATCTAAAGTTTCTTTGGTATCGGCTGTGGATTTAGTAAGGAAAACCTCTTCGTTGGACATGTCCTTAAAGGCTACCAATCTATAATTCCCTGGATGTATATCTTTTTTCATTGTAAAAACGTTTGTTCCTGCTTAATTTCAAGGTGCAAATTTAAATATTTTTCTTAAAACCACAACTTAAAATATTAAAAAAGAAAAATAAAAATTATCCAGCTTTAAATGTAACAAAATTAAGACCTTCACAACTAATCTAAAAAAATCATTAAAAAATTAATCAACATGGAAGAAACCAAACCAAAAACAGGTAAATACGCTTTAACTTACGGACTTATCCTAGGGGCTATTAGTGTGGTATTTATATTGATGTTATACTCATTGGATATGCATTACCAAGGTGGTCCATTGGTCATGGGTGTAAGCCTTCTTATCACCCTTGCCGTGATCATTATAGGTATGATGCAATTCAAAAAAGACAATAAGGGTTTTATGACTTTTGGGGAAGGTTTAAAAATTGGTGTCGGTATTGGCCTTGTTGCCGGTATCATTGGCATTATCTTCAATCAAATCTTGGCGGGGGTTATTGATCCAGAAATGATGGACAAGGCCATGGAGTATCAAAAAGGGATGCTTATGGAAACTACTAAAATGACTCCCGAACAAATAGATGCACAAATGGAAATGGGTAAAAAATTCACAACACCCTCCATGCAAATAGTATTCGGACTAATTTATAGTGTTGTGGCAAGCCTTTTATTATCACTTATTCCCGCATTAATTTTAAAAAGGCAAGAAACTATTCAGTAATTTGTACTTTTGAAAAGATTTTCCATTAGTACCGAATGAATATATCTATAATAATTCCCTTACTCAACGAAGAAGAATCGTTAACAGAACTGCATGATTGGATTGTACGCGTAATGCAATCCAATCATTTTTTATATGAAATACTTTTTATCGATGATGGAAGTACGGATACTTCTTGGGACATCATAACTAAATTGGGCAGGACCAATCCTAATGTAAAGGGAATACGTTTCTTAAAGAATTTTGGGAAATCCCAGGCCTTACATGCCGGATTCAAGGCAGCCCAAGGTGATGTGGTCATAACCATGGATGCAGATCTACAGGACAATCCAGAGGAAATCCCGGAATTATATCAAATGATCGCTAAAGAAGGTTTTGATCTTATTTCCGGTTGGAAGAAAAAAAGATATGACTCGATCATTTCCAAAAACCTCCCCTCCAAACTATTTAATTGGGCCGCACGTAAAACTTCCGGTGTACGGTTGCACGATTTTAATTGTGGTCTAAAGGCCTATAAAAAAGAGGTTATCAAGACCATTGAAGTTTCTGGGGAAATGCACCGCTATATTCCTGTATTGGCCAAAAGTGCCGGATTTCACAAAATTGACGAAAAGGTTGTTCAACATCAAGCCAGGAAATATGGCAAAACCAAATTTGGCATGGACCGCTTCATTAATGGTTTTTTGGATTTAATTACCATCTGGTTCGTTTCTAAGTTTGGCAAACGTCCCATGCATCTTTTTGGAGCTTTGGGAGTCTTGATGTTTACCATTGGTTTTGGATTTGCACTTTATTTGGGTATCGATAAAGTTTTTATCAATCCCTTTGGAAGGCTCATAACCGAGCGACCCCAATTCTATATAGCACTGATAGCCATGGTAATAGGAACCCAACTTTTCCTTGCCGGCTTTTTAGGGGAAATTATGGTACGGTCCAGAAAGAATGAAACCCGCTACAATATCACAGATGAGATAAATCTTACCGAAAAATAAACAAATATTCTTTGTATTTTTAAGAACATATAACACAAATGACTATGGAAGCCATACTAAAAAATGCCAAAAGCTGGTTGACCGATATTTTCGACGACAAGACCAAAAACGAAATTCAAAAGTTAATTGACAACAATACTGAAGAGTTAAAAGACCGCTTTTATAAGAACCTAGAATTTGGGACAGGAGGTATGCGCGGAATTATGGGGGCCGGTACCAATAGAATCAATAAATATACCTTGGGTAAAAGCACCCAAGGCCTTAGTAACTACCTTAACCAGGTATATAAGGATGAACAAGTTAAAGTGGTCATTGCCTATGATTGTAGACATAATAGTGACACCTTGGCCAGGACCGTTGCCCAAGTCTTTGCTGCCAATGGTATAAAGGTGTTCCTTTTTTCAGAATTGAGGACTACCCCTGAACTATCCTTTGCGGTAAAATACCTTGATTGCCACGCCGGTATAGTGTTAACAGCTTCACATAATCCACCTGAATACAATGGCTATAAAGTTTATTGGACGGATGGCGGTCAAATAGTACCACCTGAGGACGGAGCTATAGTAAGTGAAATTAATAGCCTTTCTTTTGAAGATATCAAATTCAATGCAGATGAAAGTTTAATAGAACTAATAGACAAGGAGGTTGATGAAGCCTTTATAGAAGCATCCGTAAAAAATGGAAACTTTAATGCTAAGGGCAAGGACAACTTTAAAATTGTGTTTACCTCCTTACATGGCACATCCATTACTGTAATCCCCGAAGTATTAAAACGGGCAGGGTATAAAAATGTTACCATTATTGAGGAGCAAGCCAAACCCGATGGTAATTTCCCAACTGTGGTCTCCCCTAACCCGGAAGAACCGGAAGCCCTATCCATGGCTATTAAAAAGGCCGAGGAAATTGGAGCGGATATGGTTATTGGTACCGATCCGGATAGTGACCGTCTAGGAGTGGCCGTTCGTAATTTGGAAGGAGAAATGGAAATTCTAAATGGTAACCAATCCATGATCATGATGACCAAGTTCTTATTGGATCAAAGAAAGAAAAAAGGTATTACAGGGAAGGAGTTTATTGCCTCCACCATAGTTTCTACACCAATGATGGACTCCCTGGCCAAGGCTTATGGAGTTGAATGTAAAACTGCCCTGACAGGGTTTAAATGGATTGCCAAAATGATCAAGGATTTCCCAAACCAGCCTTTTATTGGAGGGGGTGAGGAAAGTTTTGGTTTTATGGTAGGCGATTTTGTTCGCGATAAGGATGCAGTTACCGCTACCTTATTGGCATGTGAGATTGGTGCCAACGCCAAGGCTAATGGCAGTTCTTTTTACAAGGATTTAATAGATTGCTATGTGGATTATGGGTTCTTTAAGGAAAAATTAATTTCCTTGACCAAGAAGGGAATGTCGGGTGCTGAGGAAATTAAACAGATGATGATCGATTTTAAGGATAACCCTGTTGAAACCATTGATGGCTCCAAAGTGATTGTTGTGGAAGATTACAATACGGCAACCTCTAAAAATGTTATTACGGGTAAAGTATCGCCAATAGATATCCCAAAATCCAATGTATTGATATACATTACCGAAGATGGCACCAAAATGGCTGCCAGACCCAGCGGTACGGAACCCAAAATTAAGTTTTACTTTAGTATCAATACCGAATTGAAAAAGGCATCTGATTATAAAAAAGTAGATGCTGAACTCGATGCCAAAATTGAAAGAATCCTTAAAGAGCTGAATATAGGTTAATGGAGTATTTTAAGAAAATTCTTCGCTTTGCGAAACCATACCGTAAATACGGATTTTTAAACATTTTTTTTAATATTCTATACGCCCTTTTCAGTGCCCTTTCTTTTGCCGCTTTAATTCCCATGTTGGATGTGCTTTTTAAACCGGAAAAAAAGATTTTGGTAGAACCGGTCTATGAAGGCTTTGGGGAGCTTAAGGATTATCTACAGGATTATATCAATTATCGTGTCAACCTCTTTTCTGGCGATGATGAAATGAAAGGCCTAGTCTTGGTGATTGGCCTGGTATTGATTCTTTTCCTCTTAAAGAATTTCTTTAATTATTTGGCCATGTACTTCATTACCTTTTTAAGAAATGGGGTATTAAAAGACATTAGAAATAAGATGTATGCCAAAATAGTGGATTTGCCTATTTCCTTCTATTCCGAAAAGAGAAAGGGCGATGTTATTGCCCGTATAACTTCCGATGTATTGGAGATCCAACATTCATTCCTATCCATTTTGGAACTTATCGTTCGGGAACCTCTTACCATACTGTTTACTATTTTGATTATGTTCGGGATAAGTACAAAGCTTACCCTCTTCGTATTTATTTTTATACCCATAGCGGGAATGATTATTTCCAGAATTGGAAAATCCCTAAAAAAGAAATCGGATCGGGTGCAAAGGGAACAGGGGGAGTTTTTATCCATCGTGGAAGAAACCCTTGGCGGTCTAAGGGTTATAAAGGCTTTTAATTCCGAATCTAGATTTTATAAAACTTTTTCAAATTCCACCAATAGGTTTTTCCACTTTTCCAACAAGTTGTTGAACAGGCAAAACCTCGCTTCCCCTACTGGAGAATTTTTAGGGATATTGGTCATTGGGGTCTTACTTTGGTTCGGAGGAAAAATGGTGCTGATAGATAAGACTTTGGATGCATCCTCATTTATTGCCTACATGGGACTGGCTTACAACATTCTTACCCCTGCCAAGGCTATAAGTAAGGCTTCCTTTGGAGTTAAAAAAGGTAATTCCGCAGCGGAACGAATACTCGAAATTTTGGAAACAGATAATCCTATTGTAGAAAAGAAGGATGCCATTTCAAAATCTACATTTGATCAAGGAATAGAAATTAAAAACGTTTCCTTCAAGTATGAGGATGAGTATGTATTAAAAAATTTCAATTTAAAGGTTCCCAAAGGTAAGACCGTAGCCCTTGTTGGCCAATCTGGAAGTGGGAAAAGTACAATTGCTAATTTAATGACCCGCTTTTATGATGTAAATGAAGGCGATATTGCAATAGATGGTATAGACATAAGGGATTTTAGCAAAAAATCGCTTCGCAGCCTAATGGGGCTGGTTACACAAGATTCCATTCTTTTCAATGATACCGTTAAAAACAATATTGGTTTGGGGAAGGAGAATGCAACAGAGGAAGAAATAATTGCTGCGGCCAAAATAGCCAATGCCCACGATTTTATTTCTGAGCTGCCCCTCGGTTACAACACCAACATAGGTGATAGTGGAAATAAATTGAGCGGAGGACAAAAACAACGTTTGTCCATTGCTAGAGCGGTTCTTAAAAATCCACCTATAATGATTTTGGATGAGGCTACTTCCGCTTTGGATACCGAGAGTGAAAGATTGGTACAGGATGCCTTGGAGAAAATGATGCAGAACAGGACTTCCATAGTAATAGCCCATAGGCTTTCGACCATTCAAAATGCCGATACTATAGTGGTTTTACAAAAGGGAGAGATTGTGGAACAGGGGTCTCATGCACAGCTCTTGGCAAAAGATGGGGTGTATAATAAGTTGGTTACCATGCAATCTTTTTAAGTGAGGTAAACAATCCTTATACCTATTAATAACCACTTGACTCTAGTATAGGGATATTGCCCTGTAAGACAACTTGAAAAATACCGTTATCTTGAAACCTGTTGTTCCAAGATTTGCTTTTGGATCAACCTATTCTGAAGTACGTCCAAATATTTGAGGGCTTCCTTATTGTCATAATCCGTATGTGATTTTGTTGCCCATTCCATGGCCGATTTCAAGTCGCCATTGATTTCGTTTTTAACTGCCATGTTATAACATGCCCTTCCTGCAATTCGAGGATTGGAATTCTCTACATCCTTTTCCCATAATTCTGATGCTCCCTGTAAATCTCCATTTTCCATAAGTTGGCCAGCTAGGTCCAGGTTATCGGTGCCACGGGTAAAATACGATCTCTTAACATTGTTTTCAAAGGGTAATAATCGTTGGCCATAATTGCTGCCCGTTGACTTGCTCTGTTCAACCAAGGTGTCCTTTCGTCCCTCTATGGCCCTATAGGCCTCTATAGGGTTCGTGCCTTTGCCCCTGGAGATCACTTGACCATTAAAAACAAATTCATCTATTATTTCATTATTATTTGGATAATAAATTTTCCAGCCATTTTCTATAAGTGTTTCCAGGGTAATCTCTTGAGCCGGAACCTTTACCTTTACTCTCATTAGGTTAGGTTGCAACATAGATGTTTTCTTTACGGAAACTGTGGTCTCAGCATCAAAATAGGACATGGAAAATATAGCGTCCACATTGTTAGCCTGGCAAATTTCTTCAATGGATGCCCAAGAAATGGAATTATTTCCAGTATCAAAATTCAATAGCCCTTCAGGCACGGAATCGAGCATTTGAATAGATTGGAATCGGTTGTCCTTTAACAGTTCGTTGAATAATCCCGTAAGAGCGGCATCCCTTCCCTGCTCGGAAAGCCATTGTTCTTCGGCTGACACCATTCTGTTAAGTGCGGTTTCATCTTCTTCTACATCAGGCAGAATGCTCCTATTGATGATGCCTATCTTTTTAATTTTTTTTGAAATATGTACAGGTGATGGCTCAATTGTCTGAAGAACGATTTGCTTGGTTGGGCTACAACTTATAATTATCATTAGTAGGCCTGAGGCAAAAAACCTAATAGAAAACTTGCTCATGCTATTTAAATGAAGTTCAATTGTTAAAAGGATTAAGCGTATAAACATAACCTTCCTAAAACTCATTTTATAGGCAAAATATTGTCCTGTAGCCCAAAAACATGGTATTTAGGGGCTTTTTAATCTTTAAACCGCATAAATGCCTCCATTTTTGGAATGCCTTTAGTACCTATCCAATAAGACCTCCAATTCTATTAAGTATTAACTAGAATAGTACGAAAGCATCAAGAGTCCAGCTCCCCTTTTCTGAATACCGGACCCTTTTGTTGTATTATTCCAAAAAAAAATCGACACTTATTCTCCGGTAGATGTGCTCATCTAGATGCCTGTTGCTCCAAGACTTCATTTTGCGAGAGCCTATACTTTAAAATATTTAGATACCTAAGGGCATCCTTATTGTCATAATCGGCATAGGATTTTGAAGCCCAATCCATAGCGGCGTTCAAGTCGCCATTTATTTCATTTATTATGGCCATATTATAACAGGCCCTGCCAGCAATTTTGGCTTTGGAATTATCCAATTCTTTTTCCCAAAGCTGTGCGGCACCTTGCCAGTCTCCAGTTTGTGCCCTTCTTTTGGCTACCACAAAATTGTCCGTACCTCGAACAAAATAATCCCTGCTGATCCTATGTTTGTATGAGGATATCCTAGATCCATAGGCATAACCAATATTTTTGCTGAATTCTTCAACAGTTTCATTTCTACGGGCTACGGCCTCGATTGCCTTGATTGGATTAATCCCTTTTCCCGATGAGACAAGATGATCCGTGTACATAAATTCATCCACGATTTCCCTGGTCTGGGGATTATAGATTCTCCACCCATTTTTTATAAAGGTGTTTAAAGTGACTTCATGCGCCGGGACCGCCACTTTTATTCCTAAACTGTTGGGAAGTTGCATCATAGTGGGTTTATACGATACTTGGGTATCGGTGTCGTAAAATGCAAGTGAAAAGATGGCGTCAACTCCGTTGGCTTCGCAAATTTTTTCAATGGCATCCCATGACAGGCTAGCCGGAAAGACATCCAGTCCTTTTCTGATTTCTGTTTCGTTATCCAAAATTAGTATTTCCTCAAATCTTCCAGTTCTTGTTAGTTCATCAGATAGGGCGGTAATTGCTGCCTCAGCTCCTTTTTTATCCAAATTAAGGCCTTCAGCGGACAATATTTGATCTATTTTATCAAGTTGTTTATTTCCCTCAGAAGGTAAACTTCTATTGATAATTCCAATTCTCTGAATATCGTTTGGAATATGAACAATAGCTGGTTCAGTAGCTCCCATGGTTAAATTATTGGTGGCACTGCAGGATATCAGTAATATGCCAATACCAATATATCCGAAGATTAATTTAAGGTTTTTCATAGGTAGGTCTTTTATGGTTTCTATTTAAAACTATTGAAATAGTCTAGCTATAAAACATATACTGTGCCAAAAATATTGCTCAATGGACCAATATTCATCAACTTTTTATGTGGTCAACACAACTTATTCCTTTAAAAAAGGTAGACCTTACTTATAAATACATGGGTCTACTGGCCTCCCATATTGCTCCTATTCCTTACCTTTGAAGGTTATAAAATGTTATGGTAAGGAAATCACAATAAATGAATAATATAGGTTCAAAAACGCTTCAAGATTTAGAATTTAACACCGTACTCCTGCAATTGGCTGGGCGTTGTACCACAGAACTCGGAAAGGAACAGGTGCTAAGCTTGGAACCAATAGCGCTTAAAGATGAACTTTTGAAGGTTTTGGGACAAACTTCGGAGTATCTGGCTTCCTACTCCAATGACAATAGGATACCCAACCATAACTTTGATGCCATTAACTCTGAATTAAAGCTCCTAAAAATTGAGAATACCACTTTGGAAGTTGGTGGTTTTAAGAAAATAGGTGCCCTTTGTACAACTGTTGCAACACACATAAAGTTTTTTATAAAATTCAAGGAATACTATCCCTTACTTTTTGAGGTTACGGAATCTATTACCCTAAACACTGAGATTCCTCGGCATATAGAGGGCGTTTTGGATAAGTTTGGAGAAATAAAGGACAATGCCTCCTCCAATCTCCAAAACATTCGATCCCATATGGGGGTCGTCAAGGGCAAGATAAATCAAAGCTTTGCCAGCGCCCTTAACACCTATCACGCTTCCGAACTGTTGGATGAAATTAGGGAGTCGGTTGTAGACAATAGACGGGTGCTTGCCGTAAAGAGCATGTATAGGAAAAAGGTAAAAGGTGCCGTGATGGGAACTTCCAAAACCGGCAGCATTATTTATATAGAACCGGAAGCCACTCTTAGGTATAGTAGGGAACTAAGTAACCTGGAATTCGAGGAAAGGGAGGAGATTCAAAAAATATTGAATGATCTAACAAATCGGATACGGCCTTTTAGCCCTGACCTGTACTCATATCAAGATTTTCTTGTTCATATGGATATAACTGCTTCCAAGGCTAAATATGCCTTGGAAATGGATGCGCTATTGCCCGAAATAACTGATGACAGGGAGCTTTACCTTAGGGATGCCTACCATCCTTTGCTGTATTTGAGCAATAAATACAAAAAGGAGAAAACGTACCCACAAACCATTGCCCTGCATCCGGAAAACAGAATTATTGTCATTTCAGGACCTAATGCAGGGGGCAAGAGTATTACCTTAAAAACCATAGGCCTATTGCAGGTAATGCTACAAAGCGGATTATTAATTCCAGTACATGAGCGATCCAAGGTTTGTTTGTTCGACAATGTACTTACCGATATTGGTGACAATCAGTCCATAGAGAACCATCTCAGCACCTATAGTTACCGGTTGAAGAACATGAATTACTTTTTGCGGAAGTGTAACGATAGGACCCTTTTTCTAATCGATGAATTTGGTACAGGAAGCGATCCAGAATTGGGCGGTGCTTTGGCTGAGACTTTTTTGGAAGTCTTTTACGAGCGCGGTGCCTATGGTGTAATTACTACCCATTATGCCAATCTTAAACTCTTGGCCAATGAATTGCCATACATTAGCAATGCCAATATGTTGTTCGACGGAAAATCGTTGGAACCTACCTATCAATTGGTTTTGGGACAGGCTGGTAGCTCCTTTACCTTTGAAGTGGCGCAGAAGAATGGCATTCCCTATAGCCTCATAAACAGGGCTAAAAAGAAAATAGAGCGCGGTAAGGTTCGTTTTGATGCTACTATTGCAAAGCTGCAAAAGGAACGTAGTAAAATGGAGAAAACCGGTTCCAGACTGCAGGAGGAAGAATCCAAGGCTAGAACCGAGGCCCAAAAACTGGAAGACCTAAATTCCAAGATCAAATCCAAATTGGAGAATTACCAGGAACTGTATGACCACAACCAAAGGATGATCTATTTAGGGAACAAGGTAAATACGGCTGCAGAAAAATATTTTCAGGATAATAAGAAGCGTATTTTGGTTTCCGAATTAATACGTATTGTGGAAACAGAAAACAGTAAGCGTAAAAAACAAACGGTAAAAGAGGTTAAGGTACAAAAGGCAAGAAAGGCCAAGGTTGAGCAAGAGGTCATTAAAAAGGTGGAGGTAATCCGCGAAAAGAAAAAAGTAGAAAAGAAGAAGGCCGAAGTAAAGGAGAAAAACAAGCCGCGCCCCATATTTACAGTGGGCGATCGTGTTCGTTTAATAGACGGAAAGGCAGTAGGAAGTATAGATAGTTTGGAAAAGAACAAGGCCATTGTCAACTATGGTATTTTTACTACCAATGTGGGAGTAGACCAACTGGAATTGGTAGAAAGAAAAAAGTAAAAAAAGGGGTTACACCTCTACTAAAATGATTGAAAACAAAAAAATAATTCTATTTGACGGGGTTTGCAACCTCTGTAACAGTTCCGTGCAATACGTAATTAAACACGATGCCCGTAACGAATTTAAGTTTGCTGCCTTACAAAGTGAAATCGGGCAAAAATTAGCCCGGGAACGCGGAATAGATACATCTGTGGTTGATTCCATTATTCTGATAGAGACAGGAGTGGCCTATTATACCAAATCTACCGCTGCACTGAAAATAGCCCAATCTTTTGGAGGTGCTTGGGGATTGACAAGCATACTGGAATGGATTCCTGAAAAATTGCGAAATTGGGTATATGATTATGTGGCCAGAAACCGCTACCACTGGTATGGCAAAAAAGAAGCGTGCATGATGCCATCTCCTGAAATTAATGAGAGATTTCTAAAGGATTGAGTTAAATAAACTTTGTTATTACCAGAGCAGGTCTAAATTTTGCATTTATAACCTGCTCTTGGTAGTATAGAATTTTAAAATAGAATTTTCTTACAATTGTCCTCTTATCTCCCCTCCGGGATACTGAGATGTATGAACATTTACATAGATATTACCGGCACGGATTTCATCTATCAAGTTGGACAAGGGTTGTCCCAACATTGAGTTGATCAGATCATCTGCTGTAATTATCCCTTCCACCAAAACACCGTTCTGGGGCCCTGAGGGTTGATTCGTATTGGAATACAAAAAGGCTACCACTCCCCCATTGCTTCCCATTGGAGCAACATGAAAATGTGCTGCCCTTACGTTTTCAATATTGGCAGCGGTAATTTTGTAATGTATTTCAGTTTCATCTTTATTTATTTTAATGCTTACATGTCCAGCAGCATCCGAAGGCACAGCAGGGACTTCATTCCTTCCCTTTAGGGAGGTCGTAAAATTAAAAGTTTCCCCCATTTTTGATTTCACTGATAAGGGGTAGATCTGTTCTGTTGGTTCAAATACCACATCTGAGGAACACCCCCCACACAATAATATTAGGGCTAAAAGCCCCAAAAAACCCATTGAAAAATTAATAATTTTTTTCATAATACTGTTTAGATTTATACTTGGAGTAAAAAAAACACCTGGCAGGAAACGCCATTTAAAGAACCTTATTAAATTACAAAATAATTACACTGGATTTGAGGAATTATAAAAATAAAATATATTCAGAAATTGTATTAGCAGAATATCTAAAACAGTTGATTTTGGAATTGTTATAATTCTTTAAAATGGCTATTAAAACAACAAATCAAGCTCCTTAAATTTTATAACTCATTGATATAAACGTAAATTTGTAATTATCAATAAACTCATTTTAAATTATGGAATACCGTATAGAAAAGGATACCATGGGCGAGGTTAAAGTGCCGTCCAACAAATACTGGGGAGCGCAGACCGAACGCTCGAGAAATAATTTCAAAATTGGTCCAGCAGCTTCAATGCCATTGGACATAGTTTATGGATTTGCCTATTTAAAAAAAGCGGCGGCCTACGCCAACCATGAATTAGGTGTACTTTCCGAAGAAAAAAGAGATCGTATTGCACAGGTTTGTGATGAGATTTTAGATGGAAAGCACGATGACCAATTTCCTTTGGTCATATGGCAGACCGGTTCGGGAACACAAAGTAATATGAACGTAAATGAGGTTATTGCCAATAGGGCCCATGAGCTTGCGGGAAAGAAAATCGGTGAAGGTGAAAAAACCATACAGCCCAATGACGATGTAAATAAATCCCAGTCGTCCAATGATACATTCCCTACAGGGATGCATATTGCCGCATATAAAAAAATTATTGAAGTTACTATTCCAGGCGTTACCCAACTAAGAAACACCCTGGATAAAAAGGCGAAAGAATTTGCCAAGGTGGTAAAAATAGGACGTACGCATTTAATGGATGCCACTCCCCTAACCTTAGGGCAGGAAATTTCGGGTTATGTTTCCCAACTGGACCATGGATTGAAAGCTTTGAACAACACCTTAGATCATTTAAGTGAGTTGGCTCTTGGAGGTACGGCGGTAGGGACAGGTTTGAATGCTCCTAAGGGCTATGATGTTCTTGTGTCACAGTATATAGCCAGATTTACCGGGCTACCATTTAAAACTGCCGAGAACAAATTTGAGGCCTTGGCCTCACATGATGCCATTGTAGAAAGCCACGGAGCTTTAAA
Source organism: Arenibacter sp. F26102 (assembly GCF_023015865.1). Lineage (GTDB taxonomy): Bacteria > Bacteroidota > Bacteroidia > Flavobacteriales > Flavobacteriaceae > Arenibacter. The sequence continues at coordinate 276,037 of NZ_JALKBC010000004.1, forward strand.
ACAGTTGGCTGTAGCCCTTAATAAAATAGCCAATGACATTAGAATGATGGCATCAGGTCCAAGATCTGGCATTGGAGAAATTATTATTCCGGCGAACGAACCTGGTAGTTCCATTATGCCCGGAAAGGTAAATCCAACCCAATGTGAAGCCTTGACCATGGTATGTGCTCAAGTAATGGGGAACGATGTAGCCATAAGCGTAGGTGGAACCCAGGGCCATTATGAGCTGAATGTTTTTAAACCCATGATGGCGGCGAATATTTTACAGTCTGCTCAATTAATCGGCGATGCCTGTGTAAGTTTTGACGAGAATTGTGCCGTTGGTATAGAACCAAACCACGATGTAATAAAGCAACTACTTAATAACTCTTTAATGTTGGTTACTGCTTTAAACACAAAGATTGGGTATTATAAGGCTGCGGAAATAGCGAATACTGCCCATAAAAATGGTACCACCTTAAAGGAGGAAGCTATTAATTTGGGATATGTTACTGCAGAGGAATACGATGAGTGGGTAAAACCTGAAGATATGGTGGGTACCTTGGATTAATACTTGAAGTCAATAATTAAAAAAGGCCAATCCCGAAAGATTGGCCTTTTTAATTAAATGGATAGTGTTACTATTATTTCAATTGAAACTTGGAAGTTCCCAATAATTTTAAACCATTATCATAAACATTTACCATATAATTCCCTTTTTGGAATTCTCCCGCTGGCTTGTCAATGAAATCACATACATCCAAAGAACGGTTCTCATAGTAGAAATCGGTTCCTTTACTGTAAGTTACAGAAGCTCCGGAATCACTTGTTTTAGAGAAACTTTCTCCTAGTACATTTCCCTGTGGATCTAGAACTTCAATAAAGAATTGTCTGTCACCAGCTTGTGCAATAACGTTATCTGCAACAGTGAAACAAACTTTTAATTTGTCAGTTGCCTTAGCTCTAGAAGTAGATACCATTTTACCACTAGTTCTTTCTTTAACCGCATCAACAGAAAATTTTGATAGATTCAAAGCTGACCCTTTTGAAACTACGTCTGCCAACTGAGTGTTCTGTACTACTAATGAATCGTTGAAAACTGTTTGTTTTTCCAATTCAACATAAGTACTGTCTCTTTGCATTGCCAAGAAAGTATTAGATCTGGTTAAAGAATCTACTTTTCTTATTAATTGCTCTCTTTCTTTGGTTAAAATACCCACTTGCTTTCTGTATCGATATAGACTTGCAATATCAGATTTCATAGTTTTAACAGAATCGATGTATTTTGCAATGTTATCCCTGGCAGAAACCAATTCTTCATTGGTAGCATTACTTTCCAAGATAGCCTTGTCGTATTCTGATTTTAAACTGGTCAAGTCTTCAACAACCAATTCTTTTTCTTTTGTAAGTAATGCAGTGTTCTTTTGTTTATCTTGATATAAACTTACTGTGTAAATGATTACACCAAGTAAAATAACACCTAATAAACCTGCTATAACCTTCAATCCATTATTACTTTTTGTTTCAGTCATAATTGTAATTATTAATTATTTAATTTTTTTAGCCTTAAAATTATTTGTTTGTAACACTCTATATACGATCAAGTTTGGATTTTAGATTTTTTTAGTTAAAAAAAAATAAATTTTCTCCCAAAGAATCCAAAATTCTTACCTTAACCTTAGGAATAAGGTGATTTTGCTGATATGGGTTTAAAAATAGTCCCCTTTAAATCAAGCTATGCCAAAAGGTTTAAAGAGCTTAATGTAGCATGGTTGGAAAAATATTTTTATGTTGAACCAAAAGACGCCATTCTTTTGGAAAATTGTGAGGCCAACATAATAGATAAGGGTGGCTATATATATTTTGCCCAGTACAATGAGGATTTAGTGGGTTGTTTTGCATTGCTAAAAATGGGAAAAAACGAATATGAATTGGGTAAAATGGCGGTAGATCCAAATTATCAGGGATTAAAAATTGGTCAGGCACTTCTTGGTTTTGCCATTAACCTAGCGAAACAAAAGAGATGGAAGAAATTAGTGTTGTACTCCAACACCAAGTTGGAAAATGCCCTCTATATTTATAAGAAATATGGCTTTATGGAGGTTGCAATTGAAAAAAATATTCCCTACGCCAGGAGTGATATTAAAATGGAACTATTAATAAATTAAAATATTCGAATTATGAGTTATTCAAATCATATTATGGCTTTGGTTGTTCTAACAGGTCTTTTGTCTTATGGTTGCAAGGAAAAAGCCAAACAAACTTCGGCTGAGGAGGAAATCGTTGAGCTTGTTTCTGAAAATACGTCTTCAGGTTTAGATATTACTCCAATTGAACACGCCACGGCAGTTTTGGATTGGGATGGGACAATCATCTATATAGACCCAGTTGGAGGCAAGGATGCCTTTGCCAACGTCAAGGAACCTGACCTAATATTGATTACCGATATTCACGGGGATCATTTCAGTCTGGAAACATTACAGGCCTTAAATACCAAAAAGGCCAAAATAGTTGTCCCACAAGCTGTAGCCGATAAGATTCCATCAGAATTTACACCCCAACTGGACATCCTAAATAATGGTGACTCAAAGGAACGTTATGGAATTAATATCGAAGCTATACCCATGTACAATCTACGTGAAGAAGCCAAAGATTTTCATACCAAAGGTAGAGGAAATGGGTATGTGCTTAGTAAAAATGATCAACGCATATACTTTTCCGGTGATACCGAGGATATTCCTGAAATGCGGGCTCTACAAAATATAGATAAGGCCTTTGTTTGTATGAACCTTCCTTATACAATGACCGTTGAAAGTGCAGCAGACGCTGTTCTGCAATTTAAACCCAAACAAGTGTATCCTTATCATTATAGGGGTAAGCCAGATGTTGGAGACGTTGTAAAGTTTAAAAAGTTGGTAAATGAAAAGGATTCCAATATTGAAGTGGTACAATTGGATTGGTATCCGAAGGAAGATTATTAATCGATGTTCTGATAAACCATATGCGTTAACATAAAATCCATAACCTTTTAAGTAATAAAACGCTGTTTCTTAATCATCTCGATTAAAGAAACAGCGTTTTTATTAATAATATCGCTAGTAATTAGCGTATTAACTTCTTATATTTTAGTCGCTTCGGTATTAAATCTCCTCCCAAACGTTTCTTTTTATTTTCTTCATATTCAGAGAAAGATCCTTCAAAGAAATAAACTTGAGAATCCCCTTCAAACGATAAAATATGGGTACAAACCCTATCCAGGAACCACCTGTCGTGGGAAATAACTACCGCACATCCGGCAAAATTTTCCAGACCTTCTTCCAAGGCCCTTAAAGTATTAACATCCAAATCGTTAGTTGGCTCATCTAAAAGTAGTACGTTACCCTCCTCCTTTAAAGTCATGGCCAAATGCAAACGGTTCCGTTCACCTCCCGAAAGCATATCCACTTTTTTGTTCTGCTCACTACCAGAAAAATTGAATCTACTTAAATAGGCTCTGGAATTCACCTGTCTGCCTCCCATCATGATCAATTCCTGCTCATCACTAAAATTCTGCCAAATAGTTTTATCAGGATCTATATTGGAATGACTTTGATCTACATAGGCAATTTTTGCTGTATCCCCCACTACAAATTCACCCTTATCCGGTTTCTCCTCGCCCATTATCATACGGAAAATGGTAGTTTTACCTGCCCCGTTGGGACCAATTATGCCTACTATACCAGCTTGTGGCAATTTAAAGTTCAAATCTTCATAAAGCAATTTATCCCCGTAGGCCTTACTTACTCCATTGGCTTCAATGACATTGGTTCCCAATCGAGGTCCATTAGGGATATAGATTTCCAGTTTCTCATCCAATTGTTTTTGGTCCTGGCTCATTAATTTATCATAGTTCTGCAAACGGGCCTTTTGTTTGGTCTGTCTGCCCTTAGCCCCTTGTCTGACCCAATCCAACTCTCGCTCTAATATTTTTTGTCTTTTGGAGGCTGTTTTGCTTTCTTGGGCCATTCTCTTGGATTTTTGATCCAACCAGCTAGAGTAGTTCCCCTTCCACGGAATACCTTCTCCCCTATCCAATTCCAATATCCATCCGGCCACATTATCCAAGAAATATCTATCATGGGTCACGGCAATAACGGTTCCTTTATACTCCGCTAGATGATGCTCCAACCAATGAACGGATTCTGCATCCAAATGGTTCGTTGGCTCATCCAGCAAAAGAATTTCAGGTTCTTGCAACAATAATCGACATAAGGCAACACGTCTCCTTTCACCACCGGAAAGTATTCCAATTTTCTTATCGGGGTCCGGTGTACGCAAGGCATCCATGGCTATTTCCAATTTGGTGTCCAGCTCCCAGGCATTGCTGGCGTCTATTTTGTCCTGAAGTTCCGCTTGCTTGTCCATGAGTTTTTGCATCTTATCCGCATCCTCATATACTTCGGGAAGCCCGAACATATCATTTATTTTATTGTACTCATCCAAAATAGCAACGGTTTCGGCAACGCCCTCCTTGACAACTTCCAATACTGTTTTATTTTCGTCCAACTGGGGTTCCTGCTCAAGATAACCAACCTTATAACCTGGAGAAAAAACTACATCTCCCTGGAAGTTCTTGTCCACTCCCGCTATTATTTTTAGCAAGGTAGATTTACCGGAACCATTAAGACCCAGAATTCCGATCTTTGCTCCGTAAAAGAAGCTTAAATAAATGTTCTTTAATACCGGGGTATTGGCAGTTTTGTACGTCTTGGTAACCCCGGACATGGAGAAAATCACTTTCTTATCGTCCGACATATTATATATGTATTATTAATTTTGATTATTTTATTTTGAGGTGTTAGGTGAGTCATTATTGGTTTCCAGCATTTTGTTCTATTCTTTTGGTAAACCTTAACCCAATGTAATACCTTATACCCTTCCTTTTAATGCATTAAAAACCCATGCAATTGCGAAGAAACCTATTCCTACCGAGGCAAATCCCCATCCGGCTACATCATCATATCTAAAAGCACCTAACGCAATAAGCGATAGACCTACAATTATCATTATAAAGGTTGCCCAAGCAAGTACTGTATTCTTATTCATTCCCATGTTTTAATCGGTTTGGTTTGTAGAGCCTCAAATATCGTAAATTTTACAAGAATTTATCATCATACAAAAAACTTTATTCCTACCGATGACGGAATAACTAAAAGCCATAAGGTCCAAGAGCTAAGCTAGTAGGTAAGAACTGGCACGCAATGATGATAGCAAGGGCTCCTTCCCTTGGATAATGGAAGGTGAATCCTCCGTTAGCTGCGGAGGAGTCGGAAGGGATTGATAGCCCAGGTTTATGGGCGGAGACAATAGATAGGGTATGGGTTTACGGGACGGGATTTCAATTTCCCCTCTCGATCGTTGCCAGGACTTTTCCCCACCTAGGAGCAGGGCAATGAATTGCCCTCTGCGTTCCAAGAGGAGAGCCCTTAGCTATTATGCTCAAAATGAGTTCTCAATCGATGTAGAAATTATTTCAACGTAATCCCGATTTGTGCATTTTTTAAAAATGTTATCCCTCGAAAGGAAATACTATTCCATTTTGCTTTCTCACTGTGTCCAATATCGTTATTAAATCCAAACTGTTTTGATGGCTCCAAAGTGCACTTTCTAATTTACCTTGACTAAGACAGGTATGGACCTCATTAATTTCATAATAATAACCCCTTCCGGTTGTTGGTAACTTAATCTCTTCATTTTCATTGTTTTTCCCAATGGTATATCCTTGGGCCTCATGCCATCTGCCGGGAATATATATAGTACCTTTTTCCCCTGATATTTCAGCTTTCATTTCGGACCTACTTGTAAATCCCGAATACAAAATTGCTTGGGCTTTTGGGTACTTAAAAATCATAGACGTCTGTACTTCGGCACCATTTGCATGAAAATTGGAAGTGGATAAAATTTGATCTGGCTTACCAAGAAGCAAATAACTTAAAAAAACAGGATAAATTCCGATGTCCAATAAAGATCCTCCTGCAAGTTTCGGATTCAAAACCCTACCTTCGAAATCCCTATCTAGGGCATAAAAGGCAAAATCTGCATGTAAATAGGCCAATGAACCTATTTCACCAGTATCCACTAACTCCTTTACCCTTTTAATGGTAGGATTAAATCTACTCCATAGGGCTTCCATTAAAAACACTTTGTTTCGTTGCGCAGCCGCTATCATTTTTTGGACCTCCACCCTATTTACGCCCATAGGTTTTTCACATAGCACGTGTTTACCATGATCCATGGCCATAATAGTAAGTTCTGAATGCAGGGTATGTGGTGTGGCAATATAGACTACATCAACCTCCTTGCACTCGAAAAGTTCCTTGTAGCTCCCAAAAGCATTAGGCACTTGGTATTCCTTGGAAAATGCTTGGGCCTTGACCATATCCCGAGAGGCGACGGCATATATTTGAGCTTCATTCACTAGGGCAAGGTCCTTAACAAAATTGCGGGCGATATTACCCAAGCCTATAATTCCCCATCTCACTTTTAGTCCCATTTTGAATATGATTTAATTAAAGTTAATAAATATAACTCCTTATCTTTATTGCGCAAAAGAAAGCCAGTACAACATGGATATCAACTTCAACAAAAACGAAGACCACAATAAATTACTATTATCAGATTTAAAAAATAGACTTGCCAAGGTAAAACTTGGCGGTGGAAAAAGCCGAATTGAAAAGCAGCATGCCCAGGGCAAATTAAATGCCCGAGAACGTATTGATTATCTTTTGGACAAAGGTAGGGATGCTATAGAAATTGGCGCATTTGTAGGTGACGGAATGTACGAAGCCCATGGTGGGTGTCCCTCTGGAGGCGTTGTTATTAAAATTGGATATATAAAGGGAAAACAGTGTATTGTAGTGGCCAATGATGCTACCGTAAAGGCTGGTGCCTGGTTTCCAATTACTGCAAAAAAGAACCTTAGGGCACAGGAAATTGCCATGGAAAACCGCTTGCCCATTATCTACTTGGTAGATAGTGCCGGGGTATACCTTCCCATGCAGGATGAAATTTTTCCGGATAAGGAACACTTTGGCAGAATATTTAGAAATAATGCTATTATGAGCAGCATGGGAATCACCCAAATTTCCGCTGTTATGGGCAGTTGTGTTGCCGGTGGAGCCTATCTCCCCATCATGAGCGATGAAGCATTGATAGTGGACAAGACAGGTAGCATTTTTTTAGCTGGTAGCTATCTGGTAAAAGCCGCCATTGGGGAGTTAATCGACAATGAAACCCTAGGGGGTGCCACAACACATTGTGAAATTAGTGGGGTTACGGATTATAAGGCGAAAGACGATAAAGATGCTTTGGATACCATAAAAAGCATTATTGATAAAATAGGCGATTATGACAAGGCAGGGTACAACAGAATAACCCCAATCAGACCTAAGGAAAAGGAAGATGACATCTATGGCATTCTCCCAAAATCTAGAACGGAGCAATACGATATGCTTGAGATTATAAAGCGGTTGGTAGATAATTCCGAATTTGAACAATACAAGGAAGGCTATGGTAAAACAATACTTACAGGTTATGCCCGTATAGACGGTTGGGCTGTGGGCATAGTAGCAAATCAACGTAAGGTGGTGAAAACCAAAAATGGGGAAATGCAGTTCGGGGGCGTCATATATTCCGATTCCGCGGATAAGGCCACCCGATTTATTGCCAATTGTAATCAAAAGAAAATCCCTCTGGTATTTTTACAGGACGTCACCGGATTTATGGTGGGTAGTAAAAGTGAGCATGGTGGTATTATTAAGGATGGTGCCAAAATGGTGAATGCGGTGAGTAATTCTGTTGTTCCTAAATTTACCATTATTATAGGCAATAGTTATGGGGCGGGAAATTACGCCATGTGCGGAAAAGCGTACGACCCAAGATTGATTGTGGCTTGGCCCAGTGCCGAATTGGCGGTAATGAGCGGCAATTCTGCTGCCAAAGTATTACTGCAGATAGAAACAGCGTCGCTAAAGAAAAAAGGTGAAAAAATAACGGAAGCCCAGGAAAACGAACTTTTTAATAAAATAAAACAGCGATATGACAACCAAATATCGCCCTATTATGCCGCCTCACGTTTATGGACAGACGCGGTAATAGATCCTTTGGACACTCGGAAATACATATCATTGGGCATAGAGGCAGCCAACCATGCTCCTATTGAAAAGCCTTTTAACATGGGAGTGGTACAGGTATGATAATTCGAGGATTTGGAAATGGGTTAATTTGGAAATGTACCAATTTGCAAATGTAGCAATATGTTGATTTGGGGATTTGGAAACTCTTGAATCCACCCTTCAAATAAACTATTCCAAATGGAGTAGCCTTAAAGTTTCAGCCCTATTTACCTTGCCACTGCCCGTCTCAACGAACTTGGGTACGCTAAATATTTCTTTGGGGATTTCATATTTGGAAATTGAGTTAAGGGATTTTATATCCACATGCAATTGCTCAGTATCAACATTTCCTTCGACCACCAAAACCATTTTCTTGCCCAATTGGGCATCAGGGATTCCAGAAACAAAAAACCTTGAATTAATTAAAGACGACAATTTGGACTCCAATTGTTCTGGAATTAATTTTACTCCGCCCGAATTTATAACATTATCATACCTCCCCAACCATTGGAATTCTGAAGAAGATATTAGGTTTACCACATCATTGGTCACTATAATTGCGTCCGAAACTTTAGGGGCTTCTATTACTAGGCAATCCCTTTCGTCCTTAGTGAAAACAACATTTGGTAGTGCATTAAAATTGTTGGTGACGGAACCATCGGAAAGTTTCTTCACTGCAATATGAGTAATGGTTTCGGTCATACCATAGGTTTCAAAAACCTTAGTATTTACCCTGCTTAAACTTAATTTTAGTTCTTGCGAAATGGGTGCACCTCCAATTATTAAAGTGGTTATTAGGTTTAAATAAGGTATTGAATTTTGTACCTGTATAGGTACCATAGCACCAAAATCATAGTGCAGGGAGCTCAATTCCAGTGGATTGGCGGAAGGCTCAACAAAGTCCATTTCCCAGCCGAGAACCATGGCGCGTACCAACATCATTTTACCAGCAATAAAATTTACCGACAAACAATTAAGGGTCTTAGCTCCTGCTCCCAATTTAAAAAATACTCCTGTGGCTAGAGCGGAGTTGACCATATGCTCCTTTTTCAAGGTAATTATTTTCGGAATGCCGGTAGAGCCTGAAGTTTTAACTTGCATGGAATCCGAATCATCCAGCCAATCCATAAGGAAATTGCCAATCCCTACTTCATACTCTTGTCCTTCCTTGATCAGACTGTATGCCAATTCCTTTAAATCCACGAAATCGTAATGGATTCCGTTGAATTTGAATTTGGGATGGATATTTTTATAGATTGGACTCACTATCCTCAACTAATTGAACTGTTTCAATATTTTGTACATCACCAGTCAGACGCTCCTTCCATTTGGTCCAGCCATATTTTTTGGAAAACACAATCAATAGGATGGGATAGATTACCAAAACCGGCAAAAAAACATCCCATCCCAACTTTGGTTCGGATATATCCCTGTAGAGCGATTCGGTCTGGAAAGCGGTCCAATCTGCGGTTACCAAGAGGGCCGTTAATAAATTATTGGCCGCATGGAAACCTATAGCTAATTCCAATCCTTCGTCCATTAGCGTTAAAATCCCAAGAAAAAATCCGGTACCAATATAGTAGACCATTATACCGTACCCCAATTTTTCTACCTCAGGATTAAAAAGATGCAACAACCCAAAAATCATTGAGGTGATTACCAAAGGCACCCATCTTTTTCCTGATATTAACCCTATGCCCTGCATGAGATATCCACGCATAAAATACTCTTCAAAACTAGTTTGGAGTGGAATCAAAAATACCGATATAAGGCATAAAATAATAAAGGGTTTCGCATTAAAATTGAAGACATAATCCTCAGGGGAGAAATAAATGTCCACTCCAGTAATTAAAATAGTAATCAATCCCCAAAGGCCGAAAGCATAGAAAACTCTTTTCCAATCAATTTTAGTTCTACTTGTGGTAAGGGAAACTATGGTTTGGCGATGTACATATTTTACGGTAAGAAAGGTTGCCAATAGACCAAAAACAAATGAAATCAACATTAAGAATAGGAATAGGTTGCTTCCTACCATTTTGGACATCCCACTAACATCCGTAGGAAAGGTTTCACCGCCAAGAGACTTCATTATTATAACACCAAGCAATGGAATTGAACCCACAAGTTGCCATCCAATAAATATGACCACAATTCCTACCAAATATCTCCAAGATTCATGATTTCCTTTATACCCTTGTTCAATATACATATATGCTCTGTATTAAATTAGTTTCCCAAACCTTGTTATTGGCATATTTTAAAGTGCCATTCTCCAAGGTCAACGGGCAATCAAAATTATTGTTGTACAAACCTCCGGTACCCAGTCCCTGAGGTAAGTTATTGTTTAAGGTATAAGTCCATTGGGCAATGGCATTAAGACCAATATTGCTTTCCAATGCACTGGTAACCCACCATTTTATATTGTGTGCATCTGCTATTTCAATCCACTCCAAACTTCCCCTGAATCCACCAATTAAACTTGGTTTTAAGATTATATATTCCGGTTTTATGGTTTGTAGCAGTTTCTCCTTTTCCGTTACATGTGTTACTCCAATAAGCTCCTCGTCCAAAGCAATTGGAATGGGCGTATTTGAACACAATCTTTTCATTTCATTGGGGTTCCCAGCCTTAATGGGCTGTTCTATAGAGTGGAGGTCAAATTGAGAAAGACGTTCCAGTTTATCCATTGCCTCCGAAGGAAGAAAAGCGCCATTGGCATCGACCCTTAGTTCGATTTCCTTTTCACTGTATTTATTTCGAATTGATTTTAATAGGGCTATTTCTTTCTCAAAATCTATTGCTCCAATTTTTAATTTTATGCATTTGAAGCCTTCCTCCAACTTTTGCTGGATCTGCTGGAGCATAAAATGCTCATCTCCCATCCAAATCAGTCCGTTGATTGCTATGGGGCTATTGTTTTCCGTGAATTCTGAAGGGTAAAGTAAAAAGGGATTTTGGGAATTTAAGGATAAAAAAGCTTGCTCCACCCCGAACTGAATACTTGGGTAATCCATCAAAGCTTCCCATAGTCTTTTTTTTCCCAAATTGATATTATCGCAGGTCCATTTTAGCCTTTCTTCATAGTCTGGGACATCATCAACACTTAATCCCTTTAAAATACCACATTCCCCAATTCCAAATTTTTTATTCTTCTCCAAAATAATAAAGAAGGTTTCTTTATGGGTCATTATACCCCTGGAAGTACCGCTGGGACGTTTAAATTCTAAAATGTATTTTTTGTAGGTCGCTTTCATGAAATATAAGATCAAATTTAGTTATCTTTTTTTCTTAAAATGAAAAAAATGACTACAAAAGTCAACAAAGTGGCTTGGATAACGGGGGCTTCCTCTGGCATTGGTGAAGCACTTACCTATGAATTTAATCGCCGGGGCTATAAACTGGTTATTTCTTCCAGAAAATTAGAAGATATACAATTGGTAAAGAATCGTTGTCCAAATAATGATTACATCTCCTTACTCCCATTAGATCTGGTAGATATGGATAAAATGTCTGAAATTGTAAATACTGCTATGTCTTTCCATGGACCAATAGACATATTGATAAATAATGCAGGCATAAGTCAACGTTCCTTAATTATGGAAACCGATTTGGAAGTGTATAAGAAATTGATGGATATAAACTATATGGGCACCATTGCCCTTACCAAAGCAATACTTCCACATTTTGTGTCCCAGAAAAATGGCCACTTTGTTACTGTAACTAGTCTAATGGGGAAGTTTGGATCTCCTTATCGTTCAGGATATTGCGGGGCCAAACACGCTCTTCACGGTTTTTTCGATGTTCTGCGTATGGAACACGAAAAGGACAACATAAGGGTTACCCTCGTATGCCCCGGTTTTGTAAATACCAATATAGCAATAAATGCCCTTACGGCAGATGGTACTCCCCAGGTAGACAATGATACTGCCACAAAAAATGGATTATCTACCCAGGTATTTGCTAAAAAAATGGTGAAAGCAATAGAAACTCAAAAATTTGAAGTTTATATTGGTCGGAAGGAAGTAATGGGTATCTATTTAAAAAGATTTTTTCCTAAACTGCTCCACAAGGTGGTATTGCGAAATAAAGTGAGATAGTTAAACCCCTAAAGACTCCCCTATTCCCAATAATATTAATGCCTTTCCTAGCTTGGAAAATTTTTGAATGGACTCTTTATGATCTATCACTATATACCCAAAGGTATCATAATGGTAGCCCAATATCTTAGGGCATTCAACAAAATCAGACGCTTTAATGGCGTCCTCAACCCCCATTGTAAAGTTGTCCCCAACGGGTAATACGGCAAGATCCAATTTAAAAGACATTGGAATAAGCTTCATGTCCATAGTCAATGCAGTATCTCCGGCGATATATATATGTTTATCTTCAGAAGATAAAACAAATCCTCCTGGTTGCCCCCCGTAAGATCCATCAGGAAAGGAAGAGGTATGAATGGCATTAACATATTTAAGGGTCCCAAAATCGAAATCCCAGCTCCCGCCATGATTCATAGGGTGAGCGGTAAGGCCCTTGCTCTCATAGTAAGTGGCAATCTCATAATTGCTTACCACTGTGGCATTGTTCATTTTTCCAATTTCCTCAACATCCAAGGTATGATCTTGATGGGCGTGGGTAACCAGGATGTAATCGGGTTTTAAATCTTTTATGTCAATTTTTCCAGAAGTTTTTTCATTCCCGGAAATAAATGGATCCACCAATATCCTTTTGCCTGCTGTTGTAATTAGCAAGGAAGCATGACCTAGAAAAGTAATTTGCATAAGTTGAACTGTTTTAATTCAAATTTATTTAAAATTGAACCAAAAACGAACTCCTTCTGATGTTTTATCAATATTTAATTTAGATTGTAGCTGATTTACCAATCGATTCATTAACCTTATTCCCATTGAGGAATTGGCCCTATCGTCTGTATCTTCGGGTAATCCTATGCCATTATCGGTATACTCAAAATACCCTTCTTGACTCCCTGTTTTCCTTAAATGGATATAAATTTTTCCATTTTCATCATCATCGGGGAAGGCATACTTAAATGAATTGGAAACCAATTCGTTTAAAATAAGTCCAAAGGGAATGGCCCTGTCAATATCCAACTCCACGCCTTCGGCATCTATGGCAATGTTTATATTATGGCCACCTTTTTTGTAAACCGATTGCACACTATTGATAAGACTTTCTATATACCCTTGCATTTCTATGACCGAGAGATCATCATTCTGATACAATTTTTGATGGATCAACGCCATGGCCTTAACCCTACTCTTCCCTTCTTCCAGGGCCTCTATGGCAGCCTTACTTCGGGTATTTTTTGTTTGAAGACTAAGTAAGCTGGAAACCATCTGCAGGTTATTTTTTACCCTATGGTGTATTTCTTTTAAAAGTGAATCCTTTTCCACCAAAGATGCCTCGATAATCCGCTTTTGCTCGGCTATCAATCTCTGGTTCTTAATACTTTTTAAATAAGCAAATACAAGGCCTGCAAATCCCAGAAGAGTAAAAATCAAGGAAATAAAAACAATGTTGATTCTTTCCTCTTTGGCCTGTAAATCGCTTCGGGATTGCTCCAAGTCCTTCTTCTGCTGCTCCATCATCTTTTTGGAGTACTCTATTTCCTGTCCTGCTACAGCCGCCAACTGTTGCTTTTTCATAGAGGATTCATTCCTATTTAACGAATCCCTTATCCGTACATTTCTCTTTAAATATTCAACTGAATTTTTAAAATCCCCTATTCGGTCATAGTATGATGCCAATAATCTATTCTTCCTAAGAATATTTTCAATTTTTATGGGATCTAATCCATTTAAAAGATACTCCTTAGCTTTTTCGTAATCTTCCTTCTGTAGATAGCAATCTGCTAATTCCAAGGTGTTCTCTACCATTTCGGAAGAGAATTTGCCCTTGTTGAACTCGTTTATAAGGGTAACGGAATTTTCCAAATATGGAATTGCAATATCATATTCCTTTAATAGGGCATGGCATTTACCTATATTGCCCTCAATGATTCCCTTTAATAAATTGCCATTACTTATTTCCTGTTCGGTTTTCTCCCTACTTATATCATTTAGATATACATCAATAAAGCCTTTGGCCTTCTTATAATACGTTAAGGCTGTAGGTATGGACATATCCAAAAGAAGATAGTTTCCAACGTTGCTCTGATATTGGGCCTGGCCATAATAGTCATCCTCACGAATGGTTTTTAACTTATCCTTAATATAGTCATCCATGGCCTTTCTGTGAAGTCCAAGGTTGGAATAGATATCATAAAAAATAACCTTGTCCGTAAGACCTAAATTCTTTTTCTCATTTCTAATTTCAAATTGGCGATCATAGAGTCCCAATTTAGCATAGTTGTTATCTATTAAATCCAATAGGATCTTTTTGGATTCCATATCCAAATTTTCAATTTTCTTATATAATTGATTTGCAATGGCAACACTTTTGCTAAAATCCCCAATATCATAATAGAGTTGGGATTGCATAAGCTCATATTTCTTAGTGCTTAATGTATCTTGAACTTTTTGTGCATTGTTGTGATATACATTTACAGTTGCCTGCCAGTCGTAGGCCGAATTTTCTGAATAGCGATTTGTAGTACCAAAGAAATAATCGAATCTTTCCTGCGCACCCTGTTTATTTTGAAACTCTTGAAAATGATCCGGCTTGGTAACTGAATCTTGGGCTGGTAGATACCAAAAACTCACTGAACAAATCAATAATGAAACAAATATTTTTTTAAAAGACTTCGCCATTGTTCAATTGTTGTCTAAAATTCTCTAATTAGTCTTTGGTATTTTTATTATTATTTATGGTCTTTGGTATAATGGTACACAATACTACAAACGTCAAATAGAGGTTAATGTTGTTCCCCGAATAGTCTCATAAAACATTAAATTTAGGGTCCTATCACCAACTCTAACCAATTTTAGGTTTATGTGGGCAAGTTAACCATTATTTCAGATTTCCTGTTTTTCCCCGGCAATATGTGGGATTCAAAAATAAAAAAGGCGATACAATATAATTGCACAGCCTTTTTATATATGTAATGATAAGATTTGGGACTCTTGATCAGATCAAAAATATGTTGAAGCAATGGAATTTTTAGAATTTTGTTGTGTAATACCTATATGTTGTTGTGAAAGTAATAAATTCTTGAAAATTGTGTATTTCATCGAAGATATTGTGCATTTCGTCGGATAAAATTAAGATAGGTAAAGCCCTACAATATATAGATCTAAATCCTATGAAACACTACAAAGAATATTAGATATAATTCTAGACAATTCCATTCCTGAGCCCTTCTTGAATAAAAATTAATCGTTGACCTTTTTTAATTGATTTTTCAACTCCTCCATAGATTCTTGAAGTTGTCTTAATAATCCTTTCTCGGAGGTGGCATCGACACCAAAAGTTATTTTACTACTAACCTGCCAAAGCTCTTGTATGTCCTCCGTACCTACAGAATAAGGAGGGTAATTTTCATTTAAAGAAATTAATGAAATAACCGATGGATTTGGAGATTTTTCTATTTTTTTCACCAACACTGCGTCCTGTAAGACCACAACGTAAATCTTATTGGGACTAATTTCCTGAAGTCCTTCCACCGCCTTGGCCAATACCCACTCCCCTGGTTTTAAATTGGGCAACATACTGTCCCCTTCAATCTGAAAACCGCGATAAGTTGCATTTCTAAACTCTGGCAAAGGAATATCAAATGCGGGAAGTTGTCTGTACCAACTGGTATCCTGAATATTTTGTGGATAACCGGCTGCCGCTTTTGCATTCACCAATACCATATTTTCGTTATCGGAGGAGTTTACGGTAACCACCTTTGGTATAACGCTGATATTTGTAACCGATAAATGCTTTTGGTTACTTTCTCCGAATAACCAAAGTGGATTGATCTTAAATTGCTTAAGAAGTTCCGCCACTACTTTTCCAGACAACTTTGTACGCCCCCTTTCAATATCCGCAGTGGTATTTGAAATACCAAGTAGTTTGGCAAAATCGGATTGGGTATATCCCAACTCCCTGCGTAGATCGGTAAAACGCTTTGTTACAATTTCCATATCCTCGTTCATTCTCCAGATTTTAAATTGATGAAGTTACCATAGGCATATTCAAATATGCTGAACAATTAACTTCCTATAGGCTCAAATATACGCAATTTGGAATATATCCAAAATATTTTTTGGACTATCTCCATAATTAGGAAATAATCCATATATTTGGAATAATTACAAATACAACAAAAATGACTCTGGAAGCTATACACCAAAAATTAAACAGACTAGCCCATTCCGGGATGGAGGATAACCACTATTCCAACAATCCGTCCAGTAAGGTTCATAACACCATCAGAAGTCATTCCGTAAAAAAGGAAAGAAGACGCTTAACAAAAGAATTTAGTGTGCAACTCAGTTTATTTGATTAATTATGGAAAATCCTAAAATTTTAATTTACGATGGCAGCTTCAACGGGTTTTTAACCACAGTTTTTAAAGTGTTTGAGGAGAAAATTGAAGTAACCAACATTCAAAGGAACACAGAGAACCAAAAAGGACTGTTTTCCGAGGCCATAACCGTTTTTACCCAGATGGATAAGGCAAGACGTGTTTGGAACAGTATACAAAACAAAAGCAATGCCGCTATAAAGGCAATATACTTCGCTTTTTTAAGTGAATCCAAAGGTGTTGAACTTCTTCTATACCAATACATCCGATCCATGTATGCCAATCCCAATGAAGACCCCTTAGACGACATAGCGGAAATTGTATTAAAAATTCAGCAACAATCAAGAATGGTGGCGAGGGAAAAACATAGAATTGAGGCCATGGCTAATTTTACAATATCAAAAGACCATATCCAATTTTCCGAAGTGGCTCCCAGTTTTGACGTACTGCCACTAATTTCAAAGCACTTTCGCACGAAATTCAAGGGTCAAGAATTTATGATTTATGACCGAAAAAGAAAGTATGCCATATACTATAACCTGTACACTGTTGAAATTATCTCCTTGGAGCTATCGGCATATCATAACAAGGAAGTTATATCGCAGACCACTTTAAAATATCTAATAAACCATAAATTACATTCACAATATACCAATAAACCACAGATGGCATATTTAAATGAAAGGGCTGCAGTATAACCAGTTATTTACCAAAATTTTCTACCTAATGAAATTCTAAATCTGCTTTCCGTGTTATAAAGTTTGATCCTTTGTAAAGGAAATCGGCTTAATTAAATTTTAGAACCCATTCCTAAGTTAGATCACTTGGTTTTTTCACCAACAAAATTATCACTCGGACTTTTAAAAAGCACATTGAATGTGGTTAAGCTTCCATATATACGGGTAATGTATTGTTGTAAATCTACCTTTTCCTGGTCGTCCAAATTATTACTGCTGTTTATTTTCTGTTCCATTACTCTAATTCGATCTCTAACCATAACAATTTTATGAAAAAAAGTATCCATTGGAATTTCTTTGTCCGACAAATTGGTATCCCCAGGTTTTAGAACCAGACTCCCACCCTTCCACTTATCTGCAATTGGGGTTATGGCACTGGCATCACTCCATCTTTTTAATATTGAGATCAGCGATTGTTCCACTTCGGAAAAACTTATGGTATCCACTTCATCCTCAACTGCCTCTATGACCTCAAAATCAGCATTCAAATCAATGGTTTCCAATCCATTATCCATAAAAGTGACCCAATAATGTTTGGAGGTAACATTGGTAACCACTCCTTTTCCATATTCGCCGTGGTTGATTCGTGAACCTATTCCTAAAAGTTGCATTTAAAAATATTTTAAAGTTAAGAACGCTAATTTATAGCTAAGGTTTTAATCTACAAAAAACTAAATAGCACCAACTTCATTTTTAGGCTTCAAAGTCGTAACTTCGCACATTGCTAATGAAAATGATTAAGTACGAAGAGAATATAGAGGTTAGAGGCGCTCGTGTGCACAACCTAAAAAATATAGATGTTACCATACCACGCGAAAAGCTGGTTGTTATTACCGGATTGTCTGGAAGCGGAAAATCATCCCTGGCCTTTGATACGATTTACGCAGAAGGCCAAAGGAGATATATTGAAACCTTCTCGGCATATGCCCGACAGTTTTTGGGTGGACTGGAACGACCCGATGTTGACAAAATCGACGGACTGTCGCCCGTAATTGCCATTGAGCAAAAAACCACTTCAAAATCGCCCAGATCAACAGTTGGAACTATTACCGAAATTTACGATTTCCTTAGACTTTTATTTGCTAGGGCAAGTGATGCCTACAGTTACAATACTGGGGAAAAGATGGTTAGTTATGATGATGGGCAAATAAAGGAATTGATCATATCCTCTTACGAAGGTAAAAAGATTAATGTACTGGCGCCTATCATAAAATCAAGGAAAGGGCACTATAGGGAACTTTTTGAACAGATTGCCAAACAAGGATTTGTTAAGGTAAGGATAGATGGGGAAATAAAGGATATTGTAAAAGGTATGAAAGTCGACCGTTACAAGACCCATGATATCGAGATTGTAATAGACCGACTGAAAATTGAGGAGAGTTCCGAGCTGGACAAACGGATATCTGAAACTATTAATACGGCCATGTACAGTGGCGAAAATGTATTGATGATTTTGGAGGAAGGAACCGAAGTGCCCCGCTATTTTAGTAGGGATTTAATGTGTCCCACAACCGGAATTTCATATCCTTCCCCTGAGCCCAATACTTTTTCCTTTAATTCACCAAAGGGCATGTGCCCGGATTGTAACGGGCTCGGGCATGTCTATGAAGTTAATGAAAATAAGATTTTTCCGAACAAAAAAATATCGATCAAAGCAGGCGGCATTGCCCCTTTGGGAGAGTATAAAAATTCTTGGGCCTTTAAACAGATTGAAACTATAGCCCAACGGTATAATTTTGAAATTACGGCCCCTATTTCCCAAATTCCGGATGAAGCCGTGCAAATATTGCTCTTTGGGGGCAAAGAAAGTTTTGAGGTAGATTCCAAAACCTTAGGGGTAAAACGACTGTACAAAATAGATTACGAAGGGATATCGAACTTTATTAAGAGTCAATTCCACGAGGCCAATTCTACTTCTATCAAACGATGGGCAAAAGAATATATGGACAAAATTGAATGTCCAAGCTGCGATGGAACCAGATTAAAAAAGGAGTCCTTATATTTTAGGATTGCCAACAAAAATATTGCCGACCTCTCTGGTCTGGATATTACGGATTTGGCCGATTTCTTTAACGGTCTGGAAAGAAAATTGGAAGGAAACCAATTAAAAATTGCCGAAGAAATTATTAAGGAAATAAAAACAAGGATTCAATTTTTATTGGATGTAGGCCTGGATTATCTTTCCTTAAATAGAAATAGTAAATCACTTTCTGGAGGGGAGGCACAGCGTATAAGGTTGGCCACACAAATTGGATCTCAACTTGTAGGTGTCCTATATATATTGGACGAACCTAGTATAGGTTTGCACCAACGGGATAACGAACGTTTAATAAAATCATTGGAATCACTTAGGGACCTTGGAAATTCGGTAATTGTTGTGGAACATGACCGCGACATGATAGAACGTGCAGACCATGTTATAGACATGGGGCCTAAAGCGGGGAAACACGGAGGGGAAATTATATCTGAAGGAATACCGGAGGCGCTAAAGAACCATCATACCCTGACTGCTGATTATATTACCGGAAAATTAAAAATTGAGGTTCCCAAAAAACGTAGGGAAGGGAATGGGAAAAGCCTTGTTTTGACTGGTTGTACCGGTAATAATTTAAAGAATGTCTCCGTAAGTTTTCCTTTGGGGAAAATGATTGGGGTCACTGGGGTTTCCGGAAGCGGAAAGTCTACCTTGATCAATGAGACCCTATATCCAATATTGAACGCCTTTTATTTTAATGGGGTTAAAAAACCAATGCCCTACAAAAAAATTAAGGGACTGGAGAATATAGACAAGGTAATAGACATTAATCAATCTCCCATAGGAAGAACACCAAGGTCCAATCCGGCCACCTATACTGGTGTTTTTAGCGAAATTAGATCGCTTTTTGCCAAGACACAGGAAGCTGCAATTAGGGGGTATAAACCTGGTCGTTTTAGCTTTAATGTAACTGGGGGACGTTGTGAAACCTGCCAAGGGGGAGGTCTAAGGGTTATTGAGATGAATTTTTTGCCCGATGTATATGTCGATTGTGAGACCTGCAACGGGAAACGTTTTAACAGGGAAACCTTAGAGATAAGATATAAGGGCAAATCCATTGCAGATGTACTGGAAATGACCATAAACGAATCTGTGGCGTTCTTTGAGAATATCCCCAAAATATATCGCAAATTAAAGACTATTCAAGACGTCGGCCTTGGATATATATCCTTGGGCCAACAGTCCACCACCCTTTCGGGAGGAGAAGCACAACGAATAAAATTAGCTACCGAATTATCTAAAAGAGACACAGGAAATACCTTTTATATATTGGACGAACCAACTACCGGCCTGCACTTTGAGGATATAAGGGTATTGATGATCGTTCTTAACAAACTTGTAAATAAAGGCAATACCGTTGTCGTAATCGAACACAATATCGATGTTATTAAAATGATGGACTACATTATAGACATTGGTTACGAAGGTGGGCGAAATGGTGGTATGGTAGTTGCAAAAGGTACTCCTGAAGAAGTGGCCCTGGATAAAAAGAGTTATACATCAATATTTCTGAGAAAAGAATTAGGTTTGTGAAATTAATGGTCAATTTAACATACTATTTTCTTAATAATAGCATTTTATATGCAACGCAAGTAATAGTCTAAAATGATTATGGGTAAAATTACAATATGAGAAAAGAACAACATCATAAAGGATGGAATGAGATAAAAACCAACGATTCTTGGGCCCTATTCAAAATTATGGGCGAATTTGTGAATGGATTTGAAAAAATGAGCGCTATTGGCCCATGTGTTTCCATCTTTGGGTCGGCACGTACTAAACCAGGAGACAAATATTACGAATTGGCGGTAAGTGTGGCCAAGAGCATTTCTGAGGCCGGTTATGGAATTATTACAGGTGGTGGCCCGGGAATTATGGAAGCCGGTAATCGAGGGGCACATTTGGCAGGAGGTACCTCTGTAGGATTGAATATTGATCTTCCCTTTGAGCAACATGACAATCCTTACATAGACGGTGATAAAAGTTTGGATTTTGATTATTTCTTTGTGCGCAAAGTTATGTTCGTAAAATATTCCCAAGGCTTTGTGGTATTGCCGGGCGGTTTTGGAACGTTGGATGAACTTTTTGAGGCCATAACCTTGATACAGACAAACAAAATAGAACAGTTCCCTATCATTTTGGTAGGTACCGAGTTTTGGAGTGGATTGATGGATTGGGTGAAAGATTCTATGCTCACCATGGGAAACATTAGTCCAAAAGATTTGGATTTGATCCAGATTGTTGACTCGGAAAAAGAAGTTGTAGACATAATTGACGCCTTTTACAAAGGCAATATTTTAAGTCCAAACTTTTAACTTTAAAGATTTTTGAAGCAGTTGGTATATATTATGAAACCTATTTTTTTCTTGATGATTTTGTTTGTCAGTGGTCTTTGTATAGCCCAACATACCAACAAAGTTATAGCAACATTAAATAAGGAAATTAATGAATTCACAATTCAACAGGAAATTGAGTATGTAAATAAATCCAAGGACACTTTAAAGCTTGTTTACCTTAATGATTGGGCTAATGCCTATGCCAATAAAAACACGGCATTGGCCAAAAGATTTGCTGAAGAATTTAAAAAAGGCCTACATCTTGCAAAAGATGAAGAGAGAGGCAATACTAAAATCGTAAGTACCGTTGATGACGACTATCGAGGATTGGATTGGGGGTATGCCCGTGGTAAGGATATTATTAAAATTGACCTTAATAGTCCCCTACTACCTGGGGCATCTACTAAAATATTTATTACTTATAAAGTAAAATTACCTTCCGACAAATTTACTACCTACGGGTATAATAATAAAGGAGGTTATTATCTTAAGGACTGGTATCTTACACCTGCAGTGTATGATGGGAGTTGGCATTTGTACTCCAATAAGAATTTGGAAGATCTTTATACGGATATGGCCAACACTTCCATAGAACTCATAATTCCCGAAAATTTAAATGCGGTCTCAAATTTTCATGAATTAAGTAAAAATATAGTAGGCAATCTTCAACATATTTATTTTCAGGGAACTCAACAAAAAAGTGGTGAAATAATAATAAGTCCATCCAAAAATTTTGTAAAACATGTAACTCCCGAACTTACAATTTTGACCGATCTGAGGTCTCCCAGGTACGACGAAATTTCTTCAGGAATTTCCATTAACAGGGTATCTAAATATATCTACGAAAACTTGGGCGACTTTCCACATAAACATTTACTGGTAAGTGAATTGGACTATAACAAGGATCCCCTATATGGTATAAATCAACTTCCTAGGTTTATACAGCCTTATGAAGAGCAGTTTCAATTTGAAATGAAATTTCTAAAAACCGCGCTCAATAGTTTTATTAAGGAAACCATGTTTCTTGATACAAGAAATGAAAAATGGGTTACCGATGCCATTTTGAACTATCTAATGATCGGTTTTGTTGAAGAATATTATCCAGATCAAAAATTGTTGGGCAAATTATCCAGCATTTGGGGTATTCGTAGTTTTCGTTTGGCGAAAATGAATTTTAACGAACAATATCCTTTGCTTCATATGCTATCGGCCAGAAGAAATGTTGATCAATCCTTGACCACACCTAACGATTCGCTTATAAAGTTCAACCAAAAAATTGCAAACAGGTACAAGGCAGGATTGGGTCTGGCCTATTTGGCGGATTATACAGGTAAGGAACATGTAGATCGCAGCGTGAAGGAGTTCTACATAAACTATAGGTTAAAACCATCTACTGCGGCAGATTTTAAGTTTATAGTCGTGGAAAACTCCGATAAGGATATCAATTGGTTTTTTGATGAATATGTGTCTACTACGAGTAAAATTGATTTCAAAATAAAAAAAGTCCAAAAACTGGAGGACTCCTTAGTTGTAACTTTAAAAAATAAAGAAGGCACCAATGTCCCTATTTCCCTTTTCGGAATAAAAAATGACACGGTTGTTTCCAGTTATTGGTTCAGGGATATAGCAGAACAACAGACTTTTACCATTCCAAGGAATGGTGAGGACCGTTTGGTTTTGAATTATGATCAGACCATACCAGAATTCAACCAGCGGGATAATTGGAAATCATTGAACGGTTTCTTTTCCAGTAACAAAAAATTAAAATTTCAATTTTTTAAGGATGCCGAGGATCCGTATTACAACCAGGTTTTTTATGTTCCTGTTTTGGGGTTCAATAAATACGATGGACTCTCCCCAGGTATGAGGTTGCACAACAAAACTTTATTGGAAAGGCCTTTTGTTTTTGATATAGCTCCTGCATATGCACCTAATGAAAAGACATTCGTGGGATACGGTAAATTTAATTTTCGTCAGTACCACGGAACCAGTGGGTTATACGTCACCAATTATTCCCTTAGGGGGTCTACATCCCATTTTCAGGAAAATTCGCGTTATAGCACATTAAGCCCATCTATAGGTTTTGGTTGGAAACCCAGTAATCTTTTACTGAATAAAAGAGAAGCACTAATTTTTAGATATATAAGTGTTTTTAGGGACATTGACCCTAGTCTACAAACTTTGGGTCTTGAAACGGACCCAGACTATAATGTTCTTAACGCTAAATATTACAACACCACGAACAATATAATTAACTACCTGTCCTGGTCCGTGGATGCGCAGTATTCCGATAAATTTACCAAGCTTGCCTACGAATTGGAATACCGTAAACTTTTTGAAAACAATAGGCAATTTAACTTACGTTTTTTCGCAGGTAAGTTTATAAGAAATGAAACCGCGGGGAGTACGGATTTTTTTAGTTTTGCCCTGGACCGACCTACGGATTACCTGTTTGATTATGAATACTTAGGTAGATCGGAAGGATCTGGAATCTACAGTCAACAAATTATAGTTGCGGAAGGTGGCTTTAAATCCAAATTGGAAAACCCTTTTGCCAATGATTGGATGGCAACCGTTAATACCAGTGTAAATATTTGGCGTTGGATTGAGCTATACGGAGATTTGGGTTTGGTTAAAAATAAAGGAACAAAAGAAAGGGTAGTTTACGATTCTGGCATACGATTAAATCTGTTAACGGATTATTTTGAACTTTATTTTCCCTTGTACTCCAACAATGGCTGGGAAATATCACAATCTCAATATGATCAAAAAATTAGATTTGTCATAACCTTTAGTCCTAGGACCTTAACCGGACTATTTACCAGAAAATGGTTTTAAATAATTAATAAATTCTTATAATAGAGTTAATTTTTTGTGATATTCTCAATATTTAAAAACACACTACAATTTTCTTTAAAGAATTATTAATTATTATCCTCTTCTATTGGTTGCAAAAACCATAATGATTTGATATTTTTGCGAGAAACCATTAATTCCGAAATGAATATAGATTCCGAAGCAAGCAACGATATTTCATTTGACGATTTTCAATTACAGATATTGAAAGACTATGAAATTGCCGTCACAAGCAGGGAATGTAGCTTGCTGGGAAGAAGGGAAGTTCTTACGGGAAAGGCAAAATTCGGAATTTTTGGCGATGGTAAGGAACTCCCTCAATTGGCTATGGCCAGATCTTTCAGGGATGGGGATTTCAGAAGTGGTTATTATAGGGATCAAACTTTTATGATGGCCCTGGATTTGCTTTCACCTAAGGAATTTTTTCATGGTTTATACGCTACTACCGATATAACAAAAGATCCCATGAGTGCGGGTCGGCAAATGGGAGGACATTTTACTACCTTCAGTTTAAATGAAGACGGAAGCTGGCGAGACCTTACTAAACAAAAAAACAGTAGTGCAGATATTTCTTGTACGGCCGGACAAATGCCAAGATTATTAGGCTTGGCACAAGCCTCCAAAATCTACAGGAACGTTAAAGTTCAAAATAGTTCAAAATTTTCGGATAATGGTAATGAAGTGGCA
Source organism: Arenibacter sp. F26102 (assembly GCF_023015865.1). Taxonomy (GTDB): domain Bacteria; phylum Bacteroidota; class Bacteroidia; order Flavobacteriales; family Flavobacteriaceae; genus Arenibacter. Next base: position 301,287 of record NZ_JALKBC010000004.1, read on the forward strand.
TGGGGAACCATAGGTAATGCCAGTACCAGTGAAGGTGTCTTTTTTGAAACCATAAATGCTGCCGGTGTATTACAAGTACCTATGGTAATCAGCATTTGGGATGATAACTACGGTATTTCCGTTCATGCCAAACATCAGACTACCAAAGAAGATATATCCAAAATTTTAGTTGGTTTTCAACGGGACCAAAAGAATGCCGGCTATGAGATTTTGAAAGTAAAGGGCTGGGATTATACCGCCCTGATCCACGCTTATGAAAATGCCTCGGACATTGCCCGGGATGAACATGTTCCTGTGATTATCCATATTACCGAACTCACACAGCCTCAGGGTCATTCTACCTCAGGTTCGCATGAACGTTACAAAAGTGAGGAACGTTTGCAATGGGAAAAGGAAAATGATTGCAATAAGCGCTATAGGGAATGGATACTGGAGAATAAGATTGCTACCGAAGAGGATTTAAAAACTCTTGAAAAGAATATAAAAAGACTGGTACGCAGTGCACGTAAGGAGGCTTGGGAAGAGTTTTTGGCTCCCCATAAACAGCAGAAAAAAATATTGGTTAACTTATTGGATAATGCCGCCAACTCCAGCATTAATAAAAATTTTATAACCAAAATCAAGAACGATTTAATTGCGATTGAAGAACCCATAAAAAAGGATATGGCTTCCAAGGCTAGAAAGGCCCTGCGATATTTATTGGGGGAAAGCAGCAAAGAGAAAGATATTTTGGCCGCTTGGACCAATAATTTTTTAGAGGAATCCCAAGCCAAGTTCAGTACCTATCTTTACAACGAACAAAGCAACAATGCTTTGAGTGTTCCAGAAGTGAGACCTTCATATAATACAGAACCCGAAGAAGTAGATGGTAGAGTAATTCTTAGGGATAATTTTGATAAGCTTTTTGAAAAATATTCTCAAGCACTAATTTTTGGTGAGGACAGCGGGGCTATTGGAGACGTAAATCAGGGATTGGAAGGATTGCAAAAGAAATATGGGGAACTTCGGGTAGCCGATGTGGGAATTAGGGAGGCCAGTATAATTGGGCAAGGAATAGGAATGGCAATGAGAGGTTTGCGTCCCATTGCTGAAATTCAATATTTGGATTATATTTTTTATGCCCTATTTACCTTGACCGATGATTTGGCTACACTTTTATACAGGACCGTTGGCAAACAGAGAGCCCCATTGATCGTAAGGACCCGTGGTCACAGATTGGAAGGAATTTGGCATTCAGGGTCGCAAATGGGTGGATTAATTCACCTATTACGCGGCATGTATATTCTGGTTCCCAGAAATATGACCAAGGCGGCTGGGTTTTACAATACACTTATGAAAGGAAACGAACCTGCCCTATTGATCGAAAGTCTAAACGGATACCGACTAAAGGAACCTATGCCCAATAATTTAGGGGAATTATGTACGCCCATAGGTGTGGTTGAAGTGGTTAGGCCAGGAGAGGATATTACTTTATTATCCTATGGCTCTACACTTAGAATTGTAATGCAAGCGGCAAAAGAACTCAAAGAAGTAGGTATAGATGCAGAGGTAGTGGATGCCCAAAGTTTATTGCCTTTCGACCTACGCCAAGATTTATGTAAGAGTGTTAAAAAAACAAATAGATTGTTGGTTATAGATGAAGATGTACCTGGTGGCTGCTCTGCCTATTTAATACATGAAATTATTGAAAAACAAGGAGCTTACCAATATTTGGACAGTGCTCCCCAAACACTAACTGCAAAGCCACATAGACCGGCTTATGCCACTGATGGCGACTATTTTTCCAAACCAAATTTGGACGATATTTTTGAGAAAGTATATTCCATAATGCACGAATCCAACCCTATGGATTTTCCCAAGCTAAGATAGTATTGGATATTGGAGCCAATGTTTTTTACCTGCCCTTAAATGCAATTCTTTTTTACAATTTATAAAAATATAAGAAACTAATGGTTACTTTTAACCCGCTCTAAATCTATTAATTTATTTATACAATCCCCGAATGAAAGACCTAGGCCTACTACTTTTACGCGTTTCCTCCGCTGTTTTAATGATGACTCATGGACTCCCAAAATTTCAAAAACTTATTGGAGGTAATTTTGAATTTGGTGATCCCATTGGCATAGGTGCTGCACCTTCCCTATTTCTTGCCGTTTTAGGTGAATTTGTATTCCCTATTTTGGTTATTATAGGGTTTAAAACACGTTGGGCCACTGTACCCACTATAATTACCATGTTGGTAGCGACATTGATAGTACACGGTTCCGATCCATTTAATGTAAAGGAAAAGGCTATTTTATTTTTGATAACTTTTACTTCCATCCTATTACTTGGTCCGGGAAAATATAGCTTGGATAAAAAGTAAATCGGTCTACTTTTCAGAACTATAAAGGAGGTTTATGACGATCCCTGCCCTGTTTGTTTTCCCAGACATTGACTTGGATTGGTACGTGTGCCTTGGAATCAATAAAATTCAATGTCACCTTTGGCTTATTTCCGTTAACATCCGATGTGTCAATCGGTAATAATTTAGTTTAGAAAATTTTAAACAACAATTCTTTAAGGAGATCATCTTGGGTCATATTGGATCCCACACCTTTTCCCTTGACATCCAATTCCCTTAGATTGGAAATAATTTCACTGACCCGCCTCATGGGATAATTCTTGGCCGCTGCCTGGATTTCGGTTACGAAATAAGGTCTAATGCCCAAGGCGCTGGAAACACTTTTGGGAGAATGATCTTTTAGGCCATGATAGGTGAGCACTTGGATAAAAAAGGAATACATAAGGGTAATAGTTAAAACAAAAGGATTGTCCTTAGGGTTTTGGGCAAAATAACTAACAATTCTAGTCGCTTTCAGAACATCACGTTCCACTATGGCTTTTTTAAGTTCAAAATTGTTGTAGTCCTTGCTTATACCAATGTTGACCTCAATAGCTTCAGGGGTAATTTCAATTCCTTTTGGGATCACCAGCGACAATTTCTCAAGTTCTTTATCTATCTTACCTAAATCTGTCCCTAGAAATTCAACCAATAAATTGGCCGCCTTGAAAGTTATTCCATACCCTCTGGAATGCAGGGATTTTTTGATCCAATCCGCAACCTGATTTTCATAAAGCTTTTTACTTTCAAATATAATCCCGGATTTTTTGATGGATTTATATAATTTTTTACGCTTATCCAGCTTATTATATTTATAACATAATACCAATACCGTGGAAGGTTGTGGTTGATCGGAATAAGAAACTAAATTTTCTATGGAACGTGATAAATGTTGCGCCTCCTTTATAATAACCACTTGGCGTTCTGCCATCATGGGATACCTCTTTGCATTTCCAACGATATCCTCAATGGAAACTTCCTTGCCGTAAAGTATCACCTGATTAAATCCGCGCTCTTCCTCCGTAAGCACATTTTTTTCAATATACTCCGCAATCTTATCAATATAATAAGGTTCCTCCCCTGTTAGAAAATATATAGGTGCAATATTTCCATTTTTTATACTGCTTACAATTTGTTTTACCTCTTCCATCTAAAAAAAATCATCAAATTTGCACAATGCAACCTTTAAATTATCCCTCATATCCGTTTCGATTCAAAAATAGGGAAAATAAAATCTATATTTTTGATGTCATACGCAAAAAATTTGTGGTTCTACAGCCCGAAGAATGGGTACGCCAGCACGTAGTGCAGAATCTTATTTCAGACAAAAACTATCCTCAGGCCCATATTAACGTTGAAAAGCAACTACTGGTTAATAATTTAAAAAAAAGGTACGATGTGGTTGTCTTTAATCCTAACGGGAGTATCGAGATTCTGGTGGAATGCAAATCTCCGGATATTAAAATAACCCAACAAGTTTTTGACCAAATTGCCAGGTATAACCTACAGCTAAAGGCTAAATATTTAATGGTAACCAATGGGATGAATCATTTTTTTTGCAAAATGGATTTCGAAAATGAACAATATAGCTTTCTTAAGGATATTCCATCCTATAAATCCTAAAATGACGCTTTATAAAGATCATAGGGCCATCTTAAAAATAAAAGGGAGTGGCTTGTAGTTATTCATATATTCATAGTCATTTATAGAATATTTCTTTAAATTGCCAACTTAATCCCTTAACATCCAATTAGAATAATTGCCTTATTTGATTGGGCAATATAGAAATGTTGAAAATAGCAATTGTTATACTTAATTGGAACGGTGAAGCGCTTTTGGAAAAGTTTCTTCCATCTGTAACCACATTCTCCCAAGAGGCAGAGCTCTATGTTGCCGATAATGCATCCACAGATGGTTCTATTGCTTTTTTGAAAAAGAACTATCCGCAGATAAACATAATTCAGAATTTAAGCAATGGCGGATACGCCAAAGGGTATAATGATGCTTTGCCCAAAGTTAATGCCGATATATATTGCTTGTTGAATTCTGATGTGGAAGTTACCAAAGATTGGTTATTACCAATAATAAAAGAATTTAAGGAGAACCCTTCCGCTGCTATAATCCAACCAAAAATATTGGATTATAAGAATAAGACCCATTTTGAATACGCAGGGGCAGCTGGTGGATTTATAGATAAATATGGCTATCCTTTTTGTAGGGGACGAATTTTTAATGAATTGGAAGAGGATAATGGTCAATACAATGATGTTAAGGAAATATTTTGGGCTACAGGGGCATGTTTATTTATAAGGAGAGAAGTATTTGATGAACTTAAGGGTTTTGACGAGGATTATTTTGCCCATCAAGAAGAAATAGATTTATGTTGGAGGGCAAAGAACAAGGGACATGGAGTATTTTATGTTGGTGGCTCAATGGTGTATCATTTAGGAGGTTCAACACTAAGTAGCATGAATCCACAAAAGACTTTTCTTAACTTTAGAAACTCCCTTTATTCCATTGTAAAAAATCTTCCTTTCAAAAAAGCATTCCCAATAATACTCCTGCGATTGGTAATGGATGGTTTAGCTGGTATCAACTTTATTTTTCAGGGGAGATCCAAACACTGTTGGGCTATTTTGAGGGCGCATTTTAGTTTTTATAAAAATTTCATAAATATTTTCAAAAAGCGTGAAAAGGCCCATTTTATAAGGAATTATTACGCTACAAAATCTATAGTTTGGTCCCATTATGTAAATCATGTAAAAAAATTTAACATTTTAGTAAAAGATTAACTAAATTGGTCTCGCAAAATATTGCGTTTTATATAATTTTGCCTACATTAAATAATTCGAAACTTTTAAATTATTAATTCTATTATCATAACTATGAGAAAAATCATTTTAGGCTGTTTAGGTATTACCCTTTTGTTGTCTTCATGCGTGTCGCAGAAAAAATTTGCGGATATGGAGGCAAAAGCTAACGAAGCACAAGATTTATTAAATTCCGCGACAGTTAAACTAAACACCTGTTTGGAGGATAAAGCTGCTGCTACTTCGAAAATGCAAACTTTGGAAGATCAGAATGCCTTCCTAAAAGCCAATAACCAGGACTTAATCAACAATATGGGCAACCTTACGACCCTTACAAGTAAAGGTGCCGATAACTTGGAGAAATCCTTGGAAAGCTTAAAAGAAAAAGACCTTACTATAAGAAAGCTTAATGATGCAATTACAAGAAGGGATTCTGTAAATTTGTCTTTAGTTCAAAGTTTAAAAGGTGTTCTTGGAAACTTGGATGATGAGGATATCGAAATCAGTGTAGAAAAAGGTGTTGTATTTGTTTCTATTTCTGACAAACTTTTGTTTAGAAGTGGTAGCTTTAATGTAACCAATAGGGCCAAAGAAATTTTAGGCAAGGTTGCACAAGTTGTTAATAACAAACCAGATTTCGAATTTATGGTAGAAGGTCATACCGATACTGATCCTTACAATAGTGGAGTTTTATATGACAACTGGGATTTAAGTGTTAAACGTGCTACTTCTGTTGTACGTATCTTACAAAAAGATTACGGTGTTGATCCTAAGCGTATGACTGCTGCAGGTAGAGGAGAATACCTTCCAGTTTCACCATCGGATAAAGCTAAAAATAGAAGAACACGTATTGTTGTTCTTCCAAAAATTGATCAGTTCTACAGCATGATCGAAGAAGGAATGAAAGATCCTAAAATTAACTAGGTATCATTTCATATATAAAATTAAAAGCGACCAAATTGGTCGCTTTTTTTATGGAATTAATCGTAAATGCAAAACAATTTTCAACTAAAATATATCTATACTCCCCTTGCCTTCCCTAACAATTACGGGCTCGTCCTCTGAAAGGTCTATTACCGTAGAAGCAACATTATCCCCATATCCGCCATCTATAACAATATCTACAAGGTTTTTCCATTTTTCAAAGATCAGTTCAGGGTCGGTAGTATACTCTAACAGCTCATCCTCATCGCGAATGGAGGTAGAAACAATTGGATTACCCAAGGCTTCAACCAATGTCCTAGCTATGGAATTATCTGGAATACGTATCCCAACGGTTTTTTTCTTTTTAAATTCTTTAGGCAGATTATTATTCCCTGGAAGAATAAAAGTATAAGGTCCTGGCAAGGCCCGCTTAAGTATCTTAAAGGTCGAGGTATCAATTTGCCTAACATAATCGGAAAGATTACTAAGGTCGGCACAAATGAAGGACCAATTGGCCTTAGCCAATTTTACTCCCTTGATGCGTGCAATTTTTTCCAACGCCTTGGTATTGGTAATATCACAACCCAATCCGTAGACGGTATCTGTCGGATAGATAATTAAACCCCCTTTCCTCAATACATCCACTACCCTCTTAATTTCCTTGGGATTTGGATTTTCAGGATATATTTTAATTAATTCTGCCATATTAAAAGATCAAAATAAACGTTATCAATTTAAGAAATAATATTCTATGCACAAGTCAGCATATATTCTGCTTCTAAGCTTCGTTTTTATTATTACAAGCTCTTGTTCGGAAGTAACAATGACACCTGATATTACCTCATTAGAAGCAAAGAATATAATTAATTTGGAATACGGTTCCGAACCGCATCAAAAATATGACATTTATCTTCCACAATACAGGACCATGGGCACTAAAGTGCTGATTTTGATACATGGCGGTGGATGGAACGCTGGTGATAAATCTGAAATGGACGCTTTTAAGGATTTTATCAAAGATCAATTACCGGAAATAGCGGTGGTAAACATGAACTATAGGCTGGCAGATGCCGACAATGCTCCTTATCCCATGCAAATTGATGATATAGACCTTGTGGTAAGCCAATTAGGCAATAGGGCGCAGGAATTTCAAATATCCAACGAGATAGGATTTATTGGTGCCAGCGCCGGTGCCCACCTTTCCCTCTTATGGAGCTACTCGCACGACACCAATAAACAGGTTAAGATGGTGTGTAGTATTGTAGGTCCGACCAATCTGTTGGACGAGGCTTATTTAAACACCCCCAATCAAGAATTAAGGACCATTTTAGATCAATTTGGGAATGATCAAAATGTTTTGGAAGAGGTTAGCCCGTTATACCAGGTAAACTCCACTTCTCCCCCAACTATATTGTTTTATGGGGCTCAGGACCCATTAATTCCCAATTCCCAAGGAATTGGACTAAGGGATAGGTTAATGGAATTGAACGTAACACACCAATTTACCCTATACCCCAATGGCGTTCATGGTTGGGTAGGGTTAGATCTTTTGGATACTTCCATAAAATTAAAGGCTTTTATTCAAGAGAACTTATAGTTGTTCTTCATAATAAAAAGCCCACTGTTAACCTATTTATTAGAGCACTTCCAACTTGGCAAACCTGAGCAAAAGTTTCTTTATGTCTCCCTTGTCAAATTTAATTTCGGCTTTTTTATCATTGCCGACCCCTTCGATCTTTATTACTTGTCCCCTACCAAATCTGGTATGATTTACTAGTGAGCCCTCCGTTAAATTGGGGTCTACCGAGTTGGTATTTCCAACTGGGGTACTAAGTTCCGGTTTTAGTTTGCGTAACTTCCGTAATTGATTTTCATTGGGCTTTATGCCACTTGGTGGTGTGCCATGTGTAGGCTTGTTCTGCCTTAATTTAGTTTTATCAACATCACCAAAAATATCAACATCTATTAATGGGGTATATCTGGACCTCAGTATAGGGGTAAGATTTTCCACATATTTTTCATCAATTTCCTCAATAAATCTACTGGGTTCCGCATCTACCAGCTTGCCCCAACGATATCTATTCTGGGTATATGTTAAATATGCCTGTTTTTCCGCCCGCGTCAATGCAACATAAAACAAACGCCTTTCCTCTTCCAATTCACTTCTGGTATTCATACTCATAGCTGATGGGAAAAGATCTTCCTCCATACCAACAATGAATACATAAGGAAATTCCAATCCTTTGGCCAGGTGAATTGTCATTAAAGCTACTCGGTCATCATCACCTGTATCCTTATCAAGGTCTGTTGCCAGGGCTACATCTTCCAAAAATTCACCTATATCCCCTTTGGCATCTGCCAATTCCTTTTGCCCTTCAACAAAATCCTTAATTCCGTTCAACAGCTCCTCTATGTTCTCCATCTTCCCAATTCCCTCCGGAGTGCCATCTTTTTTGAATTCCAACAATACTCCCGATTTTTTGGCTACATGTTCTGCCAAAGTAAAAGCATCGGCACTTTCATTCATGATCTGAAAGCTCTTGATCATGGCTACAAAGTCGCCCAATTTTCTTTTAGTACCCGAATTTATCTTTAGATCTATTCTGTCCAGGTTGTCCATAACCTCAAAAATAGATCGGTTGTAGTGATTTGCGGCAACGGTAAGCTTATCCAAAGTGCTCTGTCCTATACCACGTGCAGGAAAATTTATAATACGTTTAAGCGCCTCTTCATCTTTAGGATTAATGACCAATCTCAAATAAGACAGAACGTCTTTTATTTCCTTTCGCTGATAGAAGGAAAGTCCCCCATAAATACGATATGGTATATCACGTTTTCTTAGCGCATCCTCAATAGCCCTAGATTGGGAGTTGGTCCTATACAATACCGCGAAATTACCATTGGGCATCTGGTTTTGCATTTTCTCTTCAAAAATAGTTCCAGATACAAACCGTCCTTCTTCGGCATCCGTTGTACTCCGGTGGACTTTGATCAAAGGTCCTTCGTCATTGGAAGTCCATACTACTTTTTCCAATTGATTTGTATTCTTGGCAATAATGGAGTTTGCGGCATTCACAATATTCCTGGTGGACCTATAATTCTGTTCCAGGCGATACATACCTACATTGTCATAATCCTTTTGGAAGTTAAGAATATTGCTAATGTTTGCTCCCCTAAAGGAATATATACTCTGGGCATCGTCCCCTACCACACAGATATTCTGAAACCTGTCCGACAGCGCTTTTACAATCAAATACTGGGAATGGTTGGTATCTTGGTACTCATCTACCAGGATATATCTAAACCTGTCCTGATATTTGGCCAAAACTTCAGGAAAACGTGTCAACAACTCATTGGTCCTCAACAATAAATCATCAAAATCCATTGCCCCGGCCTTAAAACACCTATCCACATAGTTCTGATAAATTTCACCCATTCTGGGACGCTTGGCCATGGCATCTGCCTCTACCAAATCCGAATTATTATAATATGCCTTAACGGTAATTAGACTGTTCTTATAGGATGAAATTCTATTTTGTACCTGCTTATACTTATAAATATCCTTATCCAATCCCATCTCCTTTATAATCGCAGAAAGTAGACGTTGTGAATCTTGGGTGTCATAAATAGTAAAATTGGCAGGATAACCCAACTTATCGCCATCGAACCTTAAAAGCTTGGCAAAAACGGAATGAAAAGTTCCCATCCACAGATTTTTGGCTTCGGATGTACCAACAATATCGGCAATACGCTTCTTCATTTCCCTAGCTGCCTTATTGGTAAAAGTCAAAGACAAAATATTAAAGGAATCTACTCCTAGGCTCATCAAATAGGCAATACGATAGGTCAATACCCTAGTTTTTCCAGAACCTGCCCCCGCAATCACCATTAGAGGGCCATCCTTGTGTAAAACAGGAGCCTTCTGAGCCTCATTTAATTCATTGATATACTTCTCCAAAACGTGTGTTGATATTAGGGTCCTTACAATCGGTGAATTTAACCATAATTAGCCTTATCAAAAAATCAACTTTAATATTTATGATGAATAGATCCTCCAAATAGTTCTATTTTGAATATATTTATCCTTAAATCCTCATTTAAAGAAAAGAAGTTTTTTATGTAGTAATTCCTGAGAGCCATCAGAACTACAAAATTTTTGAATACTTTGATTTAAGGTTATGACAAATAGTCCTAGGCTTATAAAATTTTAAAACCCATTTGGTACTATGAAATATTATTTAATTCTCCCCTTACTTTTATGGTCTATAAATTCCGCTGCCCAAAAATATAATCTTGATAAAGAATTTAAAGGTATTGAACAAAAGGTAATAGATTGGAGGAGAGATTTCCATCAAAATCCAGAGTTATCGAACAGGGAGTTCAAAACAGCTGAAAAAATAGCGGCACATTTAAAATCTTTGGGGATAGAGGTCCAAACTGGAGTTGCCAAAACTGGGGTCGTAGGTATCCTAAAAGGAAATAAAAAGGGTAAGGTAATTGCTTTGAGAGCGGATATTGATGCACTACCTGTTACAGAAAGAAACGATCTTTCCTTTAAATCCACAGCAACCTCTGAATTTCTTGGGCAAGAGACAGGTGTTATGCATGCCTGCGGGCATGATACCCATACAGCCATCCTTATGGGGGTGGCAGAAATACTCGCTAAAAATAAAGATAAAATTAAAGGAACGGTTAAGTTCATTTTTCAACCTGCCGAAGAAGGACCTCCTCCTGGCGAGGAGGGCGGTGCCCTATTAATGGTCAAGGAAGGGGTACTTAAAAACCCCGACGTGGATGCGATTTTTGGACTACATATAAACTCGGCCACCCCTGTAGGTGTAATTCGCTATAAATCTGAGGGTCTAATGGCTGCCGTACAGCGATTCGTTATTCAGGTTGAGGGCAAGCAAACCCATGGATCTCAACCTTGGAAGGGTATAGACCCTATCCTCATCAGTGCCAAAATTATAGATGGGCTGCAGACCATAATTAGCAGAGAAGTTGACCTTACCAATGAAGCAGCGGTAATTAGTGTGGGCAAGATTACAAGTGGGGTGCGTTTTAATATAATTCCTGAAAATGCTGAAATGATTGGCACTATTCGAACTTTGGACTATGACATGCAAAAACTTATTACAGAGCGCATGAAGGAAATGGTACCTGCAATTGCTAAAGTATACGGGGGTACGGCGACCATTGAAATCAAAAGCAATACGGACATAACTTACAATGACCCCAACTTGGTAGCGAAAATGCTTCCTACCCTAAAAAGGGTTGCTGGCATGGACAATGTACAATTACAAAAAGCAGTTACTGGAGGTGAGGATTTCTCGTATTTTCAAAATGAGGTGCCAGGATTTTTCTTTTTTTTAGGCGGAATGACCCCAGGAAGCACTAAATCATTTCCTCATCATACGCCTGACTTCACTATAGATGAAAGTGGAATGTTACTTGGAGTTAGGGCCCTCACAGAAATGAGTTTGGACTTCCTGAACCAGTAAACATATGAGGATGATTATCAGAATAACATCCTACAATAGTTGAAAATAAAGTCACCTTTACAAACATCCCCGTAATTCACCATGGATGATATTCAGGTTAATGTTGATGTCAGTGAATTAAACAGATCCTTCTCTTCTACATATACGCTTATAATAAGGTGACGGTACCATTTTTAGGTCTTCAAGATTTGTATAGCTGCCCTTATTTGTGAGGACAAGAATATATGGGAAATAAGAGGGTGACCAATTAATTTTAATATTAAATTTGCCCGCGAAATCAAATTTCACAATCTTGCAGAAAATCAATTAATTCAAAAATACCAAACATTCAAATAAACAAATTTTATCCATGAGAAGAAAAATTTTTACGACCCTAATTTTATTAATGTCCATTTCCATTTCCCAGGCACAAAGCAAAAAAGACCTTATTCGGGAAGTGGATAATCTAAGGGCTCAATTCAGGGAAGCTGAAACGGCACTTTCGGAATCGAGGCGGGAGGAAAGGATTGCGTCTGCTAAAGTGGAATCATACGAAGCACAGGTTAATGAACTTAAGGAAACCAATGCCAACCTATTAAAAAACTTGAATAGTTTTACAGAAGCATCCAACAAGAGATCTGATCATATTAACAGCACGCTTGAAAGTTTAGTTAAAAAGGAAGCGCAATTAAGGGTGATCAATGATGAATTGAGCAGCCGTGATTCTATTACCCTAGCTGTATTTACTCAATTTAAACAAACTTTGGGTAGTGATCCCAAGATAACAGTGAGTAATGGAGCCGTTGCAGTGGTGATGGACAACAGTTATTTATTTGGGGAAAATGCCAAGAACTTTAAAGTACAGGACAAGGCGGAAGCAATTATTGCAAAAATTGGAAGCGTTTTAAAAGCCAATCCTACCATGGATATTCAAATTGTCAGTAACAGCAATTTAGTGGAATCCAAGGATAATAAGTCGAACAACTGGGAGATTGGCACACAGCAGGCTGCTGCGATAGCCAGGATTTTGGAAAGTAAATACCAAATAGAGCCCAAACGAATCATTGCCACCGGTAAATCGGAATTAGGGCTTTACAGCATTGAAACGGCCACAGAGATTATTGTGCAACCAAAATTTTACGAGTTCTATAAATTGGTTAAAGAGAATATGAAATAGACTTAACAATCTGAAAAGCGCTACCAAGCGCTTTTTTTTGCTTAGTCCCCAAATGTTCAATAGATAAATGTATCGTGAAAAAGTTATTACCATCCATAATTTTTAGAGGAATAAGCCGTTTAACATTCTACAAACCAAAAAACACCAATACAAAATGACTGGAGAGGAAATTTTTCAACTTTTCGCCTATTTATTACCAGCAATAGTAACCGGAGTGGTTGCCTTTTATTTTTTTAGATTGCACACCAGAAACGAAGAAGGAAGAAGGCGGTACCTATTGCACAAAGACACTCAAAAAAATACACTTCCCATTAGACTTCAGGCCTATGAAAGATTAGCCTTGTTTTTGGAACGAATTGCCATTCCAAGTTTAGTGGTACGGGTAGGTCCAAAAAATAATAACAAAAACGATTACGAAAATTTATTGATCAAGAGTATTGAAAATGAATTTGAGCATAATTTATCCCAACAGATCTATATGACCGAAGAATGTTGGAATATAATTAAGGCTGCAAAAAGCGCTACTATCCAAATGATAAGGAAAGCGGGTATGAGCGAGTCCGATACGGCAGATAAACTACGTGAAGACATTTTAAATGAAACCATGGAAAAGCAATCACCGTCCGCAACTGCTTTGGCCTATGTTAAAAAGGAAATTGGGGAACTTTGGTAAATGAAATTTGGTTAGGTAACACTGGAAAACTTTTCCTCTGCATATCTATAACCCTGATGCCACCATTGGGACATAAGTTTTTTATTAAAAATCAAGGAGTTTTCCGTAAGTTTAATTGGGGTGTAATATAAGTTTAATTGCACTCCTTTATGTTTTGCGGCCAATACCCCTTCCGAAATATCGTGGTATTCTATTTGGTCCAAGACAAACCCGTAAATACTCAACATTAAGGAAAATGGATTTTTACCGAGGACCTTATTATGATCCATATTATCGGATTCCAAAATAATGGCATCAATCTCCGTTGCTCCCCTTCTTATTGCTTCCCTAATTGGAACTACGCAGCCCAAGCCCCCGTCGCCATATTCAAATCCGTCCCTTTTAACCAAGGACATAAAGGGGATATAGTTACAAGAAATCCAAATCCAATCACAGAATTCATCATAGGAAAAATCCTTTATGGATTTATATTCTATCCTGTTTTTGGAAAGGTTGGAAACGGTCACCACCACGTCTTTCCCGCCATTTTTTATATCCAGGAATTCTTTTACCGTAAAATTCTTTCTTATGGTACGCCTTAAGGCCTTACTTTCCCCAAAAGTACGTTTGCTCTTCACAAATTGGAGAAAAGTGTTCAAAAAATTAATGGTCACATATTCTCGATCCCCCTTTTTTCGTACTACAAAGGGATTAAGACTAAAAATTGAGCGCTGATTAACATTGGTGTAAATAGTATAAAGCTTGCCAATATTATTTAAGGCCAGTTGTGGAATTAAAAGACTACCTGTAGAGGTGCCAACCAATATATCATATTCCCGTTTTTCAACTTCCATAAGGTATTGGGCCACTCCACCAGCAAAGGCACCCTTGCTACCGCCCCCACTTATTACCAGTGCTTTCATAGAATTGCAGTTTCTATTTGGTTGGTTTCCGAATTTTTATGTTTGGCAAAATTAAATCCACTTTCCCACCAAACGGTCATTTTTTCCCTTTCAAATATAAGGGAGTTGGTGGTGAGAACGGTAGGTGTGTAGTAGAAATTGATGATAGCATTATTGTGGTTGGCCACATATTTTCCTATCCTGATATTTTGTTGCTCTATTCTATCCAGCATAAAAGCGAACATACTTGTAAGTAATGAAAACACATTTTTGGAAGGCATTCTGTTTAATTGTGTAACCTCGGTTTGCAATATTATGGCGTCTACAACCCTAGCTCCTCTTCTAATGGCTTCCTCAATGGGTACCATGCTACCAAGTCCCCCATCTGCATATTCACATCCATTTTTCTTGACCAAGGTCATAAATGGGGTGTAATTGCAGGATACCCAGATCCATTCACAAAACTCCTCATAGGTGCAATTTTTAATGGATTTATATTCAACCTGGTTTAAAGATAAATTGGACACGGTTACTACAATATCCAAGGGTCCCATTTTCAAATGTTCAAATTCCTCTATGGAAATGGTATTTCTGATCAATGCCAATAGTTTATGACTTTCCCCAAAGGTCTTACTCCCCTTGAAAAAATTTTTCATCACATTTACATGATGGATCCCAATGGTGTCTATTCCATATTTCTTTTTTATCACAAAGGGGCAATTACTAAAAATATCATCTTGACTTACAGAAGTATATACCTCTCTAATTTTTTCTATTTTTTGAAGTGCAAGATGGGATATTAAAAGGCTACCTGTGGAAGTACCCAAGAATAAATCGTACTTGTGGTTCATTTCTTGCATCAAGTATTGGGCTACGCCACCAGCAAATGCACCTTTACTACCACCACCAGAAATAACCAAAGCTCTCATTCCGAAATCAGTTTGTTGCTAATATAACGCAATTCCCTCTCATTTAATTTCACTTTCAATCTGTCAATGCGTTCCCGGTATTCCTTTTTTTCCAAAAGCTGGTCCAATAATGTGCGTGAATACTTTCTAAATTGCCATGTATGGTGCTGGGTTCCATTTATTAAATCCAACAAATTCTTATCTAAAAAACCGATCAATTCCTCCAAAAACTGAAATGCTACCTGCCGCACTTCATAAGTGTACACTGGGGAAGTATATCCACTAAGTTCCACGTAATAATCATTGGTGTTATTTGGTTCATAATCTTTGGTGAGCAAAGCCAAGGTAAGCCACAATAATCGAATGTTCCTATTTGAATAGCCTATTATGCTTTTGGTACTGTCCAAATAATTGGCCCTATCGCTCGGATAATTTATCCATAGCTTGTACAGCATTGTCTCTTTGGTAATATAACTTTCATCTTCCAAAAGGGATTCAAATTCTGATTTCAGGTTCAAGGGGATTTGTCCTACTGAAATTGCTATGGCTTGACGGACCATAACATTATTGCTCCCTAGGGCTTCAATTAAAAAATCTTCGGACAGGGATTTGAAATAGGTTTTGATGATTTGAGATTTTAATTGATCGGATTTTGTGCTTCCCCAATACCTTTTTATTATGGATTCGTTGTCAATACTACTTGTCATTACTTCCCTTTGCAGACCAAAGAAATTCTTTAAATCCTCCGATTCACGAACCAAGCTTGTTTTGGCCTCGCCAAAAGGAAATTCCTTATTCACTAACCATCGATTCCGGAACGCACTCAAATCAGTATTACTAACCAACTCCATTTCATTAATAAAGTCATCCACAGTTGCATTTTTATATCCATACTTTTTTAAATATTGCTGGATTCCCTTTCTAAAATTTTCCTCCCCCAATTGTTCTCTCAACATATGCAATGCCCATGCTCCCTTTTCATAAAAAGTAAGGCTACTGGCTTTTGGATCAATAAGGGCTTCTCCCTTGCCTTTATTGGTCAATTCCTGTAATTGGATTGCCGATTCGTATAATTTCCAATAATAATATTCTTTACCAAATAGTTCTTTCTCGGCCAAAAGGGCGTAATAGGTGGCAAAACCTTCATGGAGCCAATGACTGGAGCCATCAACTTCGGTCACCAAATCACCAAACCACTGGTGTGCCATTTCATGTGCATTTACATTCACATAATTTCTATCCTTAAAGGCAATGGAATCCATTACATAGGTGTCCGAAAAAATTGTAGTACCGGTATTTTCCATACCCGCATAAAGAAAATCGCGGACAGGAATCTCCTTATAATTTTGCCAAGGATAGTCAACCCCAATTTCCTTTTCCAAGAAGTCAAATATCTCTTTGGTAAATCTGTAAGTGGGTTCTACCAAAGAGCTATCACTAGGGTAATGATATAGGTCTATGGGTACTCCCCTATTGGACAAAATCTGTTTTTTATGGTAGTCACCTATTGAAAAAGCAAGTAAATAACTGCTCATAGGTTTAACCATATTAAAACTCCATTTTTTTAATCCATCCAGGTCTTTGGTCCCTATTAGGTCGCCATTCGCAATTACCTCATAGTTCTTATCAAAGGTAAGGTTCAAATCAAATTCTACCTTTTCGGTCATATCATCAAAACTAGGAAGCCAGTGACTTGTATATTTGCCCTGGCCTTGGGTCCAGATCTGCTCATTACCCGATATATCATCGGACCACCCCAAAAAATAAACAGTTTGTTTGGGATTTGCAACGTATTTTATTTCCAGGGAATAAGATCTATTGGCTTTAAATGTTTTATGAACGATAATACTTTTACCGCTATTGGTGGTCTTAACCTTTTTATTGTTGAGCCGAGTCTCTATTAATTGTAGATTTTGAGCATCCAAAAAAACCGAATCCACTTTTTGTAGGGCCTTTAATTCGTAGGTTACAGTTCCGGTAATGGTTTCTAGCTTTGGATCAATACTTATATCGACCTTAGCTCGAAGGAAATCTACCTTGTCCTGATGCTGGGCAGAAAGCATGACAGTTATCAGAGAAAGAAAAACGAAAAGGGGATACTTCATGCTACAAATATAATGCCCTTGGTATTGTCATGTTCAATTTAATTAGTGAATATGTTCTATAATTTATCAAGCAAATCCTGTGCCTTATTGTATTCATCGGCAGTTGGTGGAATTTCAACCAAAACTAGCATACATGCATCATATTTTTTCTGTTTTAAAAGTCCCAATGCCTTATACCACAGCGCTTCATTTATATAAACAGAGGTGCCAGAGGCAACTTCGTCCAAGTCTTTATAGGCATTCCCATAGTCTCCGGTTTCTACTTGGGCAATTCCTCGGTACAACAACAATTCCTGATTCTTGGAATCATTACGCAATAGTTCGCTCAAATAATCTGTAGCCTCGTAAAAAGACTTGCTGTTAAAGGCATTCTCGGCCTTCTTGGCCAAAGGATCTCCATCACCTCTCTGAACCAAAGAAATATTGGGCTGGGCAGCAAAATCATTATACCGTGGCTGATTATTATTCATTAGAAAATAACCACCAATGGAAATCAAAAGTAAAATTGCAGCTGCATACTTCCAAATTTCAGTCTTGAAGCTTGTTTGCGCTTTCTTGTTAAAATGCTGGTTCCCAAATGTTTTAAGGCTTTGTTCAAGAGCTGTAAGATCCTCTAAGTCACTAAATTTCTCAGATAAGTAGGTGGAAGTTTCCTTATAAGCTTCAAAAGATGCCTTAAAAGATTCATCATTGACTATACGGGCCTCGAAGTCCTTTCGGGCCTTAGAGTCAAGGGTCCCGTCGAGATATGCTTCGTAAAATTCTAAATCCAGTTCGTTCATGATATTAGGCTTTTAGGTTTTTATATTCCGACGATTCCTGCACCATCCGAGTCAATTCGCCAATACACAATGATTTCTTTTTTCGTGCATAGGCATAAGTAACTCCTAATTTTTGAGCTACTTCCTCCATAGATTTTATTTCGAAAGTAGTTTTTAAAAGGTCTTTGCAGGCGTCTCCTAATTTTTGAAACATGCGATCGAACACCAATTTCTTTTGTTGTTCAATCTCAAAATCATCAGCTAGGTGCACTGCATCGTCATTAATAGATAAAACCTCTTCGTTTATTGTTACCTCTTTTAAAGAACTTTTTTTGATTTCGTTCAGCCAGCGCCGTTTACACAGCAAGAAAAAATAGGCGTCGAACGGACAGCTCAATCGCAATCCTTTATGTTTGGCCTGATTGTAAATGGCAACCAATACCTCTTGTACAACATCTTTGGCGGCATCTTCATTACCGCTATTTTTTTTTATATATCCGACCACTTTTGGGACAAAACGGTCATAGATGCTTTTTATCACCAAAGGACTGTTCATTAATAAACCTTCTATATACTTCTGATCCGGATGGACATTTGATTCTGCCATTCACTAAAAATTTTCCCTAAAGTAAGAAAACTATAAGTTCTTTTTTACAAAACAATCTAGTCTATGAATATCAACTCCACTAAGGCTCTTGATATCGTGAAAACTCTTCTTTCATGATTTCTAGGCGTCCTATTTTAAGTTAATGACCCAAGTTATTCAAGAAAACAATTGGCAATAGCAGCAAGTAAACAACTGGTGCTTATTAAAAGAACAATCCGTATCCCTTAAAACCTAAAAAAATTAAAATTTTAAAAATAATAGGGTAACAAAATTCAAGAGGTTTTGATATAAGGGAGAACGAACAAATAAATCCTTTTCAATTAAAAATAAAAATCATGAAAAATGCAATACAAATTTTAGGACTTTTTTTAATGACGACGGCCATGCTAACAAGTTGCCAAAAAGAAACAAATGGAGATAGCGACTTTGGAGACAACATAGTCGAGAGGGCTACTCCCCAAGAATTTACAAATTTAAAGGCTTCCGCCATTGAAAATCTAAAACAAACCTTTCAAATCGATGTTGATGGTTCAGGGACTTTCACTACCCAAAATGGTGTAGAGATAACCGTGAATAAATCCTGTTTGGCCAACAATGGCAATTCGGTAGCAGGGATGGTTGATATAGAAGTAATAGAACTATTTGATAGAGGAACAATGCTCGCCACCAATAAAACTACTATGGGCCTGACCGCTACCGGTGGCAAAGCCTTGCTGGTAACAGGTGGGGAATTCTTTATTGAAGCTACACAGAATGGGCAAGTTTTACAACTTATTTGTCCTATGCAGGTAATCGTTCCAACTGCACTTACCGGTGGCGACGATACCGATATGACTTTATGGGACGGTATTATAGGAATGGAATGTGAAATTGAAACCGGATGTGATGATGTTACTTGGGTTGAGCAAAAACGCGATGGACAGAACCAAGGTTTAGACATTGGTGAAGGTGCAGCAGGACAATCATCTTATATGGCCTTCTTTAACAACTTTGGATGGACCAACGTTGACCGTTTTTGGAGTGACCCTAGACCAAAAACCAACTTATTGGCAGAAGTACCGGAAGGTTTTAATAATGAAAACTGTGCGCTGTACCTATCCTATAATGGTGAAGCAGGCTCTCTTGCCAACTTGGACGCTTATGATCCTGAGACCGGTTTATTTTCAGAGCATACCGGAATTATTCCTATTGGTCTTGAATGCCATGTCATCTTTGTAAGTGAAGAAAACGGTAGTTGGTTATATGCTATCAACCCTATTACAATTGTAGCCGATGGCACTATTGTTATCACAGAAAGCGAATTGGCCACCACAACTGAGAGCCAGCTAATCTCAATGATAAACGCTTTGCCATAGTATTAGGTAGTTATCATGGAAGGAGGGCACCTTTGAAGCCCATCCCTCTATTAGTAGGATTCAAAAAGATACTTGAATAAAATTAAAAAACAGGGTAACAAAAATAAGATCCTCTTGATATAAGAATGTAAATCAATAAACAATAGAAATTTTAAAATAACCCATTATGAAAAAATTGATGATAATATTAATTCTCGGAATTGTTTCCTGTACTCCAGACGATGGTGACCCCACAGTGTTTTGTGATAATTCCACTTCAGAATTCCAAACACTTTATCAAAATATGATCAGTGCCGGGCATACAGACAATGTGACGTACGACACCGAAATACACGAATATACATTTATGCTATCTACAACCAAGGAAGTATGCGAAATTGGGTACCAAAGTCAGACTGGCATAGCCGCGACACCTTATGTTATAGAAATTGTGGACAATACTACAGCAAATACCATTTACACAGGGTCCCACACCTTCACTGCTACTGGTACTTCATATGTAACACCTACGGTAGCTATCAATTTACAAGCGGGAATTTCATATACCGTAAAGCGAATTCAAACCAACTGGGGAGCCAATATCGGTAATACTATTGGACGATTGGCAACAACAAACACCATGAGCTTTCCTTACACCAATGGTATAATGACCATTACAGGTTCAAATTTTCATCAAAACGGTGGACCGGCCATCGACTTTGGTGTCCCATATATTGATATAATCTTTAAATAAACTTTTAAAAAACTGGTTTTTGAAAAAAAAATATAAAACAGAGGTAACAAAACTATTGCTCTGTTGATATAAGGGTGTAAAACATTAAATAAACAAATATTAAAACAATCAATTATGAAAAATTCTAGAAAATTATTCGGAATAGTGGCAATGGCAGTTATAACATTGGCCAGTTGTTCAAGGGAAGAAGGCGATCAAACCGACGAACAAGGAATACCGTTCCAAGCGGCCACACCTCAGGCATTTGCAGGCCTGAAATCGGATGCTTTGGCGGAATTAACCCAGAATTTTCAGTTTGATGCCTCAGAAACGGGAGTTTTCACAACTGAAAATGGAACTCAGATCAGCATTAATGGTGCTTGTTTAACAAAAAACGGGAACGCTGTTACTGGGGAGGTAGCTGTATACATCGTAGAACTTTATGATAGAGGAAATATGTTGTTGACCAACAAAACCACCATGGGCAGAATGAATGACGGGGGGAAAGCGATTATGATTTCTGGTGGCGAATTTTATATCAATGCCACACAAGGTGGTGATCAGTTGGTCTTAGGCTGTAATATGCAAGTAATTATTCCGGTTGATTTAACAGGAGGTGCTGATAACGCAATGTCATTATGGAAGGGAACAATAGGAGAAGATTGTGATAATACTGTTGGATGTGACGACATTATTTGGGATGAAATTCGTGATGATGAAGGAAATATGCCAGGTATCGAAATTGGTAAAGGAATTGCCCAAGGTGACGCCTATTATACCTTCTTCCAAGAATTCGGATAGACCAATGTTGACCGCTTTGCTGGTGACCCTAGACCAAAAACAGGCCTTTTAGTTGACGTGCCAGAAGGATTTAACGATGAAAATAGTGCTGTCTATATCTCCTACGATGGCGAACCAAATGCCCTTGCATTTTTGGACAAATATGATGAAGATCTTGAATTGTTTACCGAGCATTATGGTCAAATACCAATCGGTTTGGAGGCTCATGTCATCTTTGTAAGTGAAGACAACGGAAATTGGTTATATGCTATTAAGGCAGTAACTATTATAGCCGACGGAACAATAAGCTTTAATTTATCGGATACTGCTACGGCATCAGATGCCCAACTAAGGGCCCTAATAAACGATCTTCCATAATATAAGGTCTATCTTATTTATATTTGAATTTAACTTCAGGACTGGTGGCTGGAATACCGGCAACCAGTCTTTGATTGTTAAAACCTTCAAAAGAATTTTTACTTATACCAAAGAGCCACTCAAAACGTTAGCTACTAGGGAGTTTTAATCGTAAACCCAATTTCGCTAAAATGCAAAAACAACTTACATTAATTGTCCTGACCTTATTCGGATTTGCTATCCAGGCTCAAGAGCTGATTGTCAACGATACGGTCATGCGTTATGCCAATATTGGTTATGATGCCAATGGCAATGAGGTATCCTTTCTTTCGGATACCCCGCCACTACAACAAATAGCAGGAGCGCCAAAGGCCTTTTACAGTTATTATTGGGAATTTGGGGATGGGACCTATAGCACAGAGAAAGACCCTAAACACACCTACAAAAACACTGGAAGCTATGAGGCAAAACTTTGGGCTACCAACAATTACGACACTGGAAAACCGCCTGCGACTCGACCCAAAAAAGTCGTAATTAACGAAATAACAAATACAGCGGACGATGTAGCCAGTATGACCGACGATTTCGTGCTTAAACGTAATCGCGAGCCGATGATCAACGAAGAAATGGTTATGATAGTCAGCTACAAGAACACCAACAACTATACTTCCTCAGGTAATATTCATCTATTCTATAACGAAATGGCATTCAAGAATGATAACTTTTTAGAACCACAAATTAGGATGCATCATGGTGAAAGTTTGATTCCTACGGATATAATTGTCAATAATACGAATAGTAATCCTACCCAAACATTCTTGGCATCCATTGAAAATGAACTGATTTCTTATAATACTAAGCCACAAGATTCCACAAAAAAAACCAACCTACCGCTAAGTATGGATGAAGCCAAATTAGCTTATCGCTCCCAAAAATCGATTTCATTTGACAACATGCAACCGGGTGAAGAGCGAAATATCTTTTTAACCATGCGCACAGCACCTGAGATGATAAAAGATACCAGTGCTATTATTTCCGTTCGAGGTATTTATGTACCAGATAATAATTACAGTGACCATACCGTGAAAGATATGGAAATGGAAATCGTGACTTCCCACGACCCCAATAAAATGTCTTCCAATGGTGTATTGATGAACTATCGTTTGGTACGTTTTAAGACATTGAAATATAAGATCAAATTCCAGAATAACGGTGAAGGGCCGGCACGGACGATTCGTCTGGAAACGGATATTCCTGAAATGCTGGATATGTCTACCCTAAAATTGGAGGACCAATATCCCGCTTGTCCTATTTGCCCTAAAGAACCGGTGCGTTACAGCTGTTTGGATACCACCTTTCTAAAAAATAAGGCCATTTTTACCTTTAAGAATATCTACCTCCCAGGAACAGAACAGAAAAATGTTCAGGAAAAGGATTCCACCAAAGGTTATGTAAACTATAGTATCCGTTTTGCAAAGGACTTCCATAAGAAGAAGACCAAGAGCCGTACGGCAATCATTTTTGATAAAAACGAACCCATCATTACCAACTACGCCACAACACGTTTTACTCCTGGGATTTCCATAGGGGTAAAAGCTGGGTACAATTATTATCCGAATATTGAAAATGCAAAGAGCTATTTTCTGAGTGCTGTGGTTTCTCCCTACAAGCCATATCGCTTGTATGGACAGGCGGAATTCAGTAATAGTTTCAACACAAGTACAAATGCTAGCAGCGTGGACCAAATTGTAGACGACCCTAGAAACGGAGGAAAAGGGTTACAGCGAACAATAAAAACGACAGAAGAAAAAAATGTAAATTGGGAGGTACCTATTTTGCTTCGATATAATCTCAATAATTACATCGGTATTGGTACGGGTATTCAGGCAAATATAAATGTGAGCACTAGGGCCAATAATAGCGTAACTGTTGAAAATTACGAAGGCGATACGGATCAGTTTCTAATTGATTCCAATACCGATTCAAATTCAACGAAGGAATCCTTTACCAACTTGGGAACGGGTATTTTATTCGATGTCACCGCAGGCTTTTCCCGCCTAGGCCCAAGTTTCGGTGCGCGCTATATATTGAACAATAAAACCGATTTTAGCTATTGGCAACTCTATGCTTTATGGCGATTATAATTGAATAACCTGAATAAAATAATCGTATTGGTTTTCTGGGCACTCCCCTTCTGGAGTTCCGCCCAACTTTCTGCGGATGAACTTTACAAGATGTTGGACAGTCTTGTCGCCAGGCCAACAGTTGAAAATATCCAGCGACTTGAAAATTCCGCACATACCTTCAGTTCAACGGTCAACGCACGAAATGAACAACTTACCTTGGTCATTGTACGATGTAATCTTGGCTATTATTTGGAAAAAAATGGTGACTTGGCCAAAAGCATGGAAAATTATGAAGATGCCTATCAGCGTTTCGAGTCCAACCATTTGTCAGATTACGATATTTTTGAAAATGCAGTAGTTCCATTGGCTGCTTTATATACTAGACAGGGTGATTATTTATTAGCGGAAGAACTACTAAGGAAATGTGCTGCCCATGCGAAAAACACCGCAAATAATTCCCTATTGTTCAATACAGTATTATCGTTATCCGCCCTTTATAATTCTACTTCCAGATATGAAATATCGTACATTTTGATAAAAGAAACATTGAAGAAAAAAGATATTCCATTGCATACTGGTGCAGCTTTGAAAAATAACCTTGCCACTGCTTACTTTCGAATTGGAGACTTTGAAAAAGCAAAACAGCTGCTATCCGAAATAATGGTCTCAACTGGATTAAATCATGTTAATGCCTATAAAAGTCTCGCATTTATAGCACTTAAGGAAGGCCAAGTTGAAATAGCCTTGGATTACTTTGAAAAAGCAAAAACAGCACTTTTAACCAATGAAAATGCATCTTCTCGTGAATGGGTAAACTTACAGGTAGAAGAGGCCGAATTACTGCTGGAAATTGGAAACATACCTGAGGCACAAAACATATTGCAAAACGCTATGTCAGTTCTACTTCCCTCCCATTCCGGAAATGCATTGCCCGACAAATCAATATTATATCCCGATCGAAATTTTCTGCGAATTTTTGATGTCTATGCCTCAACTACAACGTCTTTGGTGGATGCATTAGGTGCATATGACCTAGCCAATTATGTGACTAATTTGCTGCAACAGGAATATATATCCCAAGAAACTAAAATGATACACCGGGCAGTAGTGAAACATCGCACGGAAAAATGCATCGATCTATTGTGGAAGCGCTATTCCGATACCAATGAACAGGTTTGGGCCCAAAGAGCCTTTACATATGCTGAACAAGGCAAGGCTTCGGTATTAATGGAAAGAAATATATTGAATAAGGAAAATGATGAAAATTCCTATGAGAATACTTTTGAGTTAAAAAAACTCTTAAGAAAACGGGATAAGCTAACCGACCAATTGCTACGTGCACAATTCAAAAACTTGGATGACCAAGTACTGGAAACTTTCAGTTCAGAATTGGCAGACGTAGCCCGACAGATAAAGATTTCTCAGTCCAATTTGCCTAATCCGCTTCGACCAGAAATAAATCTAACCGATCTGCAACAGAGGTTAAAAACTGATGATGCAGTACTACAATCCTATTTCTTGGGTACAAGAAGAAACTATCAATTCATAATTAATGATTCCGGCATACAAATGCTTCGCCTTCCCGATACCGAGGAATTGACCCCTCTAATTTTAGAATTTGTCCATCTTTTTGATGGTCCGGAGGCCATTAATAATGATGTATTGAATTTTACAAAAATAGCTCATAGGATGTTCGAGGTTTTACAATTAAAGAAAGGTCTATATAAAAAGCATCTGGTGCTAATTCCCGACGGCCTCCTTAATTTTCTTCCCTTTGAATCGCTATTGACCGAACCTACAAATGGGATGTCGTTTTCCAAAATGCCTTTTTTAGCGGTATCCCAAAAAGTAGCATATGCCGTTAATGCGAAGCGTTATCTGGATTCAGAAAATAACTCAAAAATAAAATCCATTTTAGGAATTTTTCCCATTTTCAAAGGAAGTTCTGACGAATTATCATATTCTGAAGATGAGGCAAAAGCCCTTCAGGATAATATGTCTGCAGAATTGATTCTAGAGTCTCAGGCCACCAAAACCAATTTTATAGAGAAGGCAAAAAAGCATGTCCTGATTCATTTATCTACCCATGCTGCCAGTGGCAATTTTGTAGTTCCTGCCCACGTACAATTTTATGATGATTTGCTGTACCTGCCTGAACTGCATAGTTTGGATATGTACGGCAAGACGATTATATTAAGTGCATGTGAAACGGGGATTGGAAAACTCCAAAAAGGAGAAGGTGCCATCAGCATCGCCCGTGGTTTTCAGTATGCTGGTGCATCATCTGTGCTATTTTCAATATGGAAAGTAAACGACCAAAGTACCGCCTCGGTAATGTCCCGATTTTATGAATCATTTAAAGAAACAGGGTCTGTATTCGAATCCAATCATATAGCAAAGCTGTCTTACCTAAAGGACATTACTGTTACAAATACTAAAAAATCGCCGTACTATTGGAATGGTTTCGCATATTACGGAGCCATTGCTTCATCTGAAAAATCCAATAACTCTTTATGGTGGTGGGGTGGTCTAATTCTGTTTCTGGGGTTTTTGATATTTCTACTGAGCAATAGAAAGAAATAGAATAAAATTTTTTCTGATACTCCTATTTGAAGGAAGTAGATGACTTCATTCTTCTCCTTTTCTAAAGAGGTTGATAATAATAATCACACACTTGCAGTTGTATTAAGGAACCCTTATTTTAGTCTATTGAAAAAAACAACATCAGATTTAGTCGTCCATAATTAACTAACAATAGTTATTTATAGTACTTCCAATAAAAATCAAATGTATCCCGATGAATTCCAATGTACTACAGACGCCTATTGCATACCTAAAAGGCGTTGGTCCCAACCGTGCAGAAACCTTACAGTCGGAGCTAGGTATACAAACTTACCAGGACCTAATAAATCTATTCCCCAATCGCTATATAGATAAAACACAATATTATAAAATTAACCAGCTACAAAGAACCAGTTCGGATGTCCAGATCATCGGGAAGATTGTAAACATTAAAACGGTTGAACAAAAAAGAGGAAAGCGGTTGGTAGCCAAATTTATGGATGATACGGGCGAAATGGAACTTGTTTGGTTTCGTGGTCAAAAATGGATCAGGGAAAATCTGAAACTAAACACGCCCTATGTTATTTTCGGAAAAGTTAATTGGTTCAATGGTACCTATTCCATGCCCCATCCAGAAATGGAACTATTGGTAGAACATGAAAAAGGTCTGAAAATAAGTATGCAACCAGTTTACCCTTCAACTGAAAAACTGGCCAACAAGGGCATTACCAATAGGGTAACCAACAAACTTCTTCAGCAGTTATTCATAGAAACCAAGGGCAGGTTCGCGGAAACCTTATCCCCTGGCCTAATAAGTGAGTTGAAGCTTGTCTCTAAAAGTGAAGCACTTTTTAATATTCATTTTCCAAGAAATCAAGAGCTGTTGGCCAAGGCACAGTTTCGACTTAAGTTTGAGGAATTGTTTTACATACAATTGCAGCTCATATCCAAGAATTTGTTACATAAGCAAAAAATAAAAGGGTATAATTTTGATCAGGTTGGAACGCTTTTCAAAACATTTTATGAGCATCACCTGCCATTTGAACTTACCAATGCCCAGAAAAGGGTAATTAAGGAGATTAGGGCCGATTTGGGGAGTAATGCCCAAATGAATAGATTACTTCAGGGAGATGTGGGTTCTGGTAAAACCATTGTGGCTTTAATGACAATGCTATTGGCCATAGATAATGGTTACCAGGCATGTTTAATGGCCCCAACGGAAATATTGGCCAACCAACACTTTATGGGTATAAAGGACTTGCTCGGAGATATTGGGGTCAACCTGGCCCTACTTACTGGATCCGTAAAAAAATCGGCCCGCAAGATAATCCATGAGCAATTGGAAAATGGAGAGCTCAATATTTTAATAGGTACCCATGCCCTGTTGGAGGATAAGGTGGCGTATAAAAATTTAGGCTTGGCCATTGTGGATGAGCAACATAGATTTGGTGTAGCACAGCGCGCCAAGTTATGGCATAAGAACGACATTCCTCCCCACATTTTGGTAATGACCGCCACCCCTATTCCAAGGACTTTGGCCATGAGTCTATACGGAGATCTGGACATTTCCACCATTGATGAACTCCCCCCCGGCAGAAAACCCATAAAAACCGTCCACAGATATGATTCCAACCGCTTAAAAGTATTTCAATTTATAAGGGATGAAATCAAAAAAGGACGGCAGGTCTACGTGGTCTATCCTTTAATCCAGGAATCGGAAGCTCTGGATTATAAAGACCTAATGGACGGTTACGAGAGTATAGCAAGAGATTTTCCTATGCCCGAATTTCAAATTTCCATAGTACATGGCAAAATGAAACCTGCTGACAAAGACTATGAAATGGAGCGATTTGTTAAGGGGGAAACACATATTATGGTAGCCACAACAGTAATAGAGGTTGGTGTTAATGTTCCCAATGCTTCCGTTATGATCATTGAAAGCGCAGAGCGGTTTGGGTTATCGCAGCTCCACCAATTAAGGGGCCGTGTAGGTCGTGGAGCCGATCAAAGTTTTTGTATTCTAATGACAGGACATAAGTTGTCTTCTGATTCAAAAACTAGATTGGAAACCATGGTGGGTACCAATGATGGATTTCAAATTGCCGAAGTGGATTTAAAGCTTAGGGGACCTGGCGATTTAATGGGAACCCAACAAAGTGGTGTTCTTAACCTAAAGATCGCGGATATTATTAAAGACAACGATATTCTAAAAACGGCTAGATTTCATGCCCTTAAAATTTTAAAAGAAGATATTAGCTTGCAGAAGCATCCTATAATACTGAATGCCTATACACAATTGGTGAAATATAAAAATATTTGGAACTATATTAGTTAAACACCGTTGTCGTGATTGGTTAATTGGATGTATTACGGTTTTTTGGAGGCTTGCACTCCTTGCAGAAATCAGAAAGTGCAAGAAGTTCACTTTTAACGGCTTCATGTTCCTTACTTAATACTGCTTCTTTCTTTCCAAAATTCGTTTCTAAATAGACCCTTGAACTAATTTTATTTCGTTCAGTAACCATTTTATCAAAATAGGGTTGGAAAAAGGTAGCATCGGAAAAGGTTTTTTTGTTTTCAAATAGTTCCTTTCTAATCTTTCTAGCATAGAGCTCAGAGAGATCAAAGTCAAATTTAACAAGAGCAATCAATCTTTCTGCCTCTAAACTATCTGCTGCCATAATTACTGCTGCATCCTTTTGAAAGGTACAACTCACTTTGGAGTTGAAGTTCTTCGTGAACATGAATTCTATATTGGACATTTGAAAGGCAAAGTCCAGCATAACACCAGATTGAACAAACACCTTATCAATATCCTCACTAATTACCGTTTTTGACCCCTGAAAATCTTCAATTATAAATGTATGACCAGGAGACCAATCTATCCTATTCTCCTGTGAGTATAGCCAAGTGGTTAGAACTAAAAAAAGTAATACTAATCTATAGGACATAAAAATTATTCAATTATCCATAACTAATCATTTACAACAATTAATCATAAATGTTTATTTCGTAAATATAATAAATCAGAGGTGTTTTGGAGACCCATATATTTAAACTCCAACTTTTGAGATTGATTCCAAAAAACCAGATATTCCACTTGATCCCTAAATACCACACTACATTGGATTAAAAGCACAAAAAAACCCTATCATTTCTGACAGGGTATTGTTTTTGGGTGGAAGACCGGGTTCGAACCGGCGACCCTCGGTACCACAAACCGATGCTCTAACCAGCTGAGCTACAACCACCATTTGTAAACGGTGGCAAAGATAAATCTTTAGTTCTATCGTACAAAATAAATTTCAGCTTATTTTATAACAAAATGTAAAATGCTCAATTGTAGAATTATAGCTTTTACCTATACCCCTTTTATCGACAAAATACACGGTAAATGGGATAAAACACACAATAATTGGCGTTTTCACAACATTTATTAGCTTATTTTTTATTTGAAAGATATTTTTATCACCAGATAAATTAGGATAAATGTCTTTTAAAGCATTAAATATAAGTTCACGCGAGATTAAAGTAAAATTAACCGTGTTCTGGATTCTCCTTTTCCTTTGCGGAGTCAACTCTGCCCAGGAAACCTCTACTGGGGAATTGAGACAAAAAATAACTACTTTACGCAGTCAGAAGAAACAGATTAATAAGGATACCATTTACATTGGATTATTGATCGATCTTGGGGCTAAACTAAGATTCTTAAATCCTGATAGTCTCTTATTGCTTTCCAGCGAAGCACAAAAATTAAGTAGTAACATAGAATATTCCAAAGGAGTTGGTGGTGCCTTATTCAACCTTGGAACCTACTATTCGGATATAGGTGAACACACCATTGCAATAGATAATTATGAAATGGCCTTGGTCAATGCCAAAAAGGATAATAATTATAATTTAACCATTAGAATTGGCAATGAATTGGCCAATGAAAACGTCTATAGTGGTAATTATTCTACCGCTTTGTTGGGCTATTTGGATAATATAAAACTTGCTCAGGCCCATGACAATAGGAAAATGGAGTCGATCCTATATGAAAATGTAGCCGATTTATATGCTACTCAAAAAGATTATGAACAAGCCCTTTATTTTTACAATAAGGTGGAAAAAATTAATAATCTAATGGGGGATGATATAAACTCTGCCCAAACCATGAGCAATGTAGCCTCCATTTATGCAGAAACAGGAGACTTTCAAAATGCCTTGTTTAAACTTAACCGGAGTATTAATATTTTTGAAAAAAGTGAGTCTTGGGATTGGCTTGCCTTCGCCTATGAAGTAAAGGGTAAAGTGTATTTAAAACAGAAGCAATATACAAGGGCCTTATACTGGTATGATAAAAGTAGTGCACTTCATGAAAACCTACAGGACGACCGTGGAATAATTGACCTGTACAATGGCATGGCAGAAGCCCATTTTGGACTGGAAAAAGACAGTATTTCACACAATTATGCATTAATGGCCTTTGAAATTTCCTCCACGATAAAATCAATGGAGGGTATTAAAAAATGTTCAAATACACTTTATAAAGTATATAAGAACCAGGAGAATTACGCTGCGGCCCTAAAATATCACGAAATTTTTAGACATATATCGGATACCTTGTCCAGGGATGAGAACAAGATGAGTATGACGATGTTGAAAACAGAAATCAGCCATAAGAATCAGCAAGAAGCATTGGTAATAAAAAATGAAAAAGCCTTGGCCAAACAGCGCCTCTACATTTATGTAGCAATATTATTTGTTATAATTATGGGGGCAATAGCCTTTTTAGTTATTAGGGGACAAAAAATCTTAAAAAAGCTGAATAAGGAACTCGAAAGTCAAAAACAGGATCTAGAACAAAGAGAGGCTGAGTTATGGGAGACCAATAACACTAAAAACAAACTTTTTTCCATAATTGCACATGATCTTCGTGGTCCTATTGGAGCTTTGGAAGGCTTATTGAAATTACTTAACAGTGGAGATATAAAAGAATCGGAATTCAAGGAGTTTATTCCCAAATTAAAGAACGATGTAAACAGTATTTCCTTTACCTTGAACAACCTTCTTACTTGGGGACAATCGCAAATGCGGGAAGCCACCACAGACCCTACCAATGTAGACCTAAACTCTCTAGTTGAGAACAATATTAATCTACTCAGTGAATTGGCTTTTACCAAAATGATTACAATGGACAATTTAATAGTAAATAAGGCGATAATTTGGTCCGATGAAAATCAAATCGATATTGTTATTAGAAATCTTTTGAGCAATGCCCTGAAATTTACTCCCAACAACGGGCATATTACAATTGGCTATGTAGATAGGCATGAATTTTTAGAGGTTTTTGTGAAGGATACCGGTATTGGTATAGACGAGTCCGTTCAGGATCAAATACTTTTAAAAAATTCCAATATTACCACTTATGGTACCAACAATGAAAAAGGAACAGGTCTAGGTCTGTCCCTTTGTAGTGAAATGGTCATCAAAAACGGGGGTAACCTTTGGATAAAGAGTGAACTTAATATGGGCTCTACGTTTTACTTTACCGTTCCCAAGGGTAAAAAACATTTTCAAAAATCGGCCTAAATAAGACTGTCAAGGCTCTTAATAGCAACGAATCTCTCTGTTGTAAAACCTTCAGCATTAGATACACCTACCATCCTACCCAAGTCCCGTGATCTATAAACAACACTATCAACAAAGTTTTTACTACTGATGGGTGTTTCCGGCTCCTTACTTTTCGGGTCGTAAAATTGAGAACTATAGGCCATAATGGCTTTAACCTTTGTGTCTATGAATTCCGTGACATCCACCACAAAATCAGGTTCAATATTTTTCCATTGTATATAATGATAAACGAATTTTGGTCTCCAAGCATCTTGCCATAGTTCTTCTCCGTCAATCTTAGTATCTATTTTAATAAGTCCGCTTAAAAAACAAGCATCACTTACCAGTTTGCTACCTTTGGCATGATCAATATGCCTATCTTCAATAGCGTTGCACAATACCGTTTCAGGCCTATACTTCCTAATCATTTTTATGATTTCCAACTGATGCTTCTTGTCGTTGGAGAAAAATCCGTCAGCAAATTCCATATTTTCACGGATCACCACCCCTAAAATATGAGCAGCCACTGCCGCTTCCTTATCCCTAATTTCGGCGGAACCGCGTGTGCCCAATTCGCCACGGGTCAAATCTACTATTCCTACTTTTTTGCCATTGGCCACTTCCTTTGCAATAGTTGCCCCTGCCCCCAATTCGGCATCATCAGGATGCGCACCAAATACTAATATGTCTAATTTCATTTAATGTATGTCTACTATGTTCTTGAAAGCTTTCAAATTATCTCCCGGAAAACTTCTCTTTTATCAATTGTTTGTTGCCTCTGAATATTATGGTGTATGTGAAACTAAACGGCCAATTCCCTTTCCTTCCTTACTATTTCCAAAGCCTGCTCAATATCGGCAATTAAATCCTCTGTTTCTTCAATTCCAACAGAAAAACGGATTAAACCATCCGCAATTCCTTGTCGTTTTCGCTCTTCTGCGCTCAAAAGGGAATGGGAAGTCAAGGTTGGTGAAAGCACAGTGCTTTCTACTCCAGCCAAACTCATGGCAGGTTTTATCAATTTTAAGGACTTTTGAAATTTAGAGGCGTTAAAATCGGTATTTAACTCAAATGACAGCATGCCTCCAAAGCCGTTCATTTGTTTCCTGGCAATGTCGTGGTCCGGATGTGAGGGCAAACCAGGATAATATACGGCCGAAATATCTTTATGACCATACAGATAATCTGCCATACGTTGTGCATTCCCGTTTTGGGCCTTTACCCTTATCCCCATGGTCTTTATACTTCTTTCCAGTAACCAAACCGTGTAATCACTAAGGCTACCCCCAAAATTTTTAGCCAAATGAAAGATACGCTTCATATACTCTTCCGTAGAAGTCACAGCACCTGCACATATATCGGAGTGTCCACCCATATATTTTGTAGCACTGTGGATTACTATATCTATACCAAAATCAATGGGATTTTGATTTACAGGGCTGGCAAAAGTGTTATCGATCATGGATACTATACCATGTTTTTTTGAAAGGTCGGCCACTGCCTTTAAATCTGTAATGTTCAATAATGGATTGGATGGGGTCTCAATATAAATTACCTTGGTGTTTTCCTGAATTTTAGATTCAAAGTCATCAGATTTAAAACCATCGGTAAAAGAGTAAGATATCCCAAACTTTTCAAATTCCTCAACCACGAGATTATAAGTGCCACCATAAATAATCTTTTGCAGTACTATATGATCGCCTGCTTTCAGAAATGCCAATAATGAGGTGCTTATTGCGGCCATTCCGCTGCCAAAAATCAACGCGGCCTCTGCATGTTCCAAAGCAGCGATCTTTTTAGCCAAGGCTACTTGATTGGGAGTATTGAAATATCTGGGGTAACGTTTAACGTCTATATCTTCAAAGGCATATGCGGTACCCATATACAATGGGGAAATGGCCCCCTTAAATTCCTTGTCCTCCAACTGACCAACATGGGTACAGATGGTATTAAGGCCCTTATTTTGCTTTTTCATTCTATCGTTTTAAATTGATAATGAATAATGGTGCATAAAGTTACAAAAATAGGTCATACTTGAATTTCTTTCCATTTTCCTTGTTTAAACAATATATAGCTTATGATAGTCAGTAAAATTTCTGCCACAGCAATGGCAATAAAAACTCCGATCGCCCCATAATTAAAGGTTATAGCTATGAGATAGGCCATGGGAAGTTGAAATATCCAAAATATCAAAAAGTTTATTTTGGTAGGAGTCCTAGTATCTCCAGCACCATTAAATGCCTGTGTTAATACCATACCATACGCATAGAACACATATCCTGCAGCAATTATTTGTAGACATAATGTTCCATATTCAACTACCTTAGGAGTAGTATTAAAGAACATAATTATGTCTCTCGCAAAGAAGAGGTATATCAATGATACTAAAAACATAAAAATGGCATTATACTTTCCTGTTTTCCAAACGGATATTTCAGCTCTGTTTGGTTGTTTTGCGCCTAAATTTTGACCCACTAAGGTGGCGGCGGCATTACTCATACCCCACGAGGGCATAAGGGAAAACATTATTACCCTGATGGCTATGGTATAGCCCGCAAGGACTTCACTTCCAAATTCAGAGATTATTCGCATTAGAAAAATCCAGCTGGAGGTGCCAATCAAGAATTGTGCTATTCCCCCAAGTGAGACATTTATGAGGTTTGTCATCACCTTAAATTTAATAACTATATCGGTTATCTGTAATTTTATACGGCTCCAACCAAAAAACAGAATTGCCAATTGAAATAGTACAGCAGAACCTCTTCCTATGTTGGTGGCAATTGCTGCGCCCATAACCCCATATTCAGGAATTGGTCCCCATCCAAAAATAAAAATAGGATCAAGTATAATATTAAGTCCGTTGGAAAGAACTAGAGTCCACATGGCAATAGAGGCATCACCTGCACCCCTGAAAATGGCATTTATTAAGAATAAAAGTAAAATGGTAATGTTGCCTCCCAACATTAAGCTGGTATACCCTTTACCTTCCGCAATTACTTCCTGGCTTCCCCCCATTAGTCCAAGGATTTCTTCTGCATAGTAAGCCCCAATTATACCGGTGATAAGTGCAACCGCGATACCCAATAAAATTGCCTGAACGGCAGATTCCCTAGCACCTTCAATATTTTTTTCCCCTACCCTCCTCGCCACAATGGCTGTTGCGGCCATACTTAGTCCTATGGCCATGGCATATATCAATGTAATTACTGATTCCGTAAGACCTATTGTAGCTACGGCATTGACACTAACCATTGCTACAAATGCAATATCGACCAAGGCAAAAATTGACTCCATCAACATTTCCAATATCATTGGAATAGACAGCATAAAAATTGCCTTTCGAATACTGCCAGAAGTAAATTCGAATTCCTTGCCGGTTACGGCAATTACAAAATGCTTATATAATTTAGGTAGCGTTAGTTTATTAGAATTTCCCATCATTAAAGAAAATTATGTTAAACGAAGAAAATAAACGTACTCAATGATTTGTGAAATCTAATTTTAGATTTAACAAATCATTGATTTCACATCTATAAAAAACATAATTCCTTTACTTCATAATGCCACCAATATGCATTATTTTTTAAATTTTATAAAATTACTTGGCATAGTATTTTTTGTTTCGCCAATAGCTTATACCTCCTATTACCGCTACACCTAAAACCGTATAATATATAAAGGTTGGGGTAATAACCTGTGCCCCGCTGGCATAACTGTGCAGACCAACCAAATAGAAATTAACTCCGAAATAAGTCATCATTATACTGCCAAAAGCAACGACGCTCAACAAATTGAACAACCATTTGCCGCGTAAACCTGGAATTAATCTTGTGTGGATTACAAAAGCATAGATCATTATGGAAATCAAGGCCCAAGTTTCCTTTGGATCCCATCCCCAATAGCGGCCCCAACTTTCATTGGCCCATTGCCCGCCCAAGAAATTACCAATTGTCAGCATAACCAAACCTACCGTTAAGGATAACTCATTAATTATGGTGAGCTCCTTAATGTTATGTTCCATTTTTTTCTTATTCTTTTCGGTTGTCATAATAATCAAGAGCAGACTCACCAACCCCAAGATCATTCCCACAGTTAAGGGGCCATAACTACCAACGATTACCGCCACATGTATCATCAACCAATAACTATCCAGCACCGGCACAAGATTGG
Source organism: Arenibacter sp. F26102 (assembly GCF_023015865.1). Taxonomy (GTDB): domain Bacteria; phylum Bacteroidota; class Bacteroidia; order Flavobacteriales; family Flavobacteriaceae; genus Arenibacter. Next base: position 337,653 of record NZ_JALKBC010000004.1, read on the forward strand.
CTATGGAGGGGTCTACCCAACTCTGATGGGCAATCCATAACAACATAGCGGTCACAAAAGTAGCTGCCGCCACCGTCATATCGCTCTTCTTACTGAATAGGAGCCCCATGCCAAGAGTGGCCCAGGAAACGTATAGGATACTTTCATAGGCATCGCTCCATGGCGCATGTCCGGAAATATACCATCGCATCACCAATCCAAGGGTGTGCAGAATAAAAAACACATAAATCAATGTCTTTATGCCAGCAATACTAAATCGAAGTGCTTTCCTGTCCTTAATAATTTGAAATACAAGGAGAACAAACATCAACAAACCTACCAGGGCGTAATACTTATAAAGCTTATTGTATATGTCTGCCTTATTGTAGAAAACTTCCGCTTTAATTTTGTTTTCTGAAGGCAATATTTCGCTACCGTGATTTTCTTGATTCTTTTTAAACGCGGCCAACAATTTATCGGCTTCGGAATAGTCTCCGGTGTTCACTGCTTTTTCCAAGCTCATTAAGTAGAAGGGTACTGCATTTTTTATGAAATTGGCATACAAGGAATCCGATACCTGATATTGCCCTCCCCTATATTCCACAGCTGAGATCCATTTGTTATTTTCATCATTCAGCAATGGAAAAATTTTAACTATTTCACCTCCCAGAGCCCTATTCAATAGTACCAAACGTTCATCCAAACTCTTAAAGTCCTTTTGGAATTGGTTTGGGGTGTTGGTTGCATAGGCTTCCTGAAGATAGGCCGTTAATTTGTATTGACCTTTTTCATCAAAAAAATCGGTAGCCTTGGCAAATTTCTTACCGTGTTCGAGGCCTATAATCTTGCGAATACTGTCGTTTTGCCCTTTTTTATCAAGGGCAATAAATTCTGCATAGTACCAGGCAGTTGGATTCAACATCATGGATAGAAATACTTGGTCAGAATTAAAATCCGTATATTTCTCCTTGAGACTAAGCTTTCTCAATAGTTCGGAGGAAAACGTATTTATGGGTTTCATACGCCCTCCAGCATCTTGAATCACTAACTTTCCAAACTTTGCAGCATGCTCCTTTGAAGGGGTTATAGCATGTAATAATGAATCTACCTGTTTGGCTGTAGGGGTATTGTCATGCGCATGACTATCTGCCTCCACATTGTCCTGTGCCATCATATTTAAACTAGTACCAAGAACAAACAACACTGCCAACTTAGTTCTTTTATTCTTTAGCTTTTCCAGAGAAGCACCTAAATCTTTAAACCTCGTCTTGCCGAAAAACATTATACCCATAAGCCCGGCATATAATAGGAAATAGCCTATATAAGTTATCCATGTACCCCAAAAATCGTGGTTTACGGATAAAACGGTACCTTTTTCATCCGGGTGAAAACTAGCTTGAAAAAAACGATACCCCTTATGGTCCAAAATATGGTTCATGTATATGTCATAATCAAAAGGACGGTCGTCCTCTATAGTAACCTTACTCATAAAGGAAGCGTAGCTATTCTCCGTTCCTGGATGCTTTTCTGCTATAAAATCATTCAGTTTAATACCAAAAGGTAATGTATACACCTTGGAGCCGTAGGATAGATTGAAGTCTAACCCTCCCACATTAAACTCTCCTGAAAAATTGGATATGCCCTTAGCTCCCAATAATTTTTTACGTACTGTTTCCCCGTTGGCCGTAATATCCACTATTAATGCATCTTGATCATTTTGCGTTTTTTCGTTTTCCGGAATTGCAATAACACCATAAGAGCCCTTGATAATTGGTTCAGGAATTACGAATTGCATTCCTGCAGTGGTATATAAAGATCTTAATTGAAAAGTTTGAAGACTATCCTTTACCAAAGTGCCTTGAAACTGGTCGGCCATTCTCAAAAATTGACCTTCGAAGGGTGATTTTATTTGATACTCACCTTCCGATTCAATAATATTTATGGCCCCCTCGGTCATCTTGTTCAAGGAAAATAGCACATTATGAATACTGGTAACCTCTCCACTTTCCAAATAATGGTCATGGCGCTCACCATCACCAGCTTCAACAATTTTCAGGTATTCCTTTCCGCTCCCATCTTCGATCAATCCTTCTTTGGCCCCATCAATAAATCCCGCATAGGATATGGTGAAGGGCTGTCCATTAAAATCGGAATTCCAAGGTAAATTGGATTTTATGGCTTCAGAGGTTACCAAAATATCATCTTCCAAAATTTTACGTTTGGGCTCGTTGTTTATTTCCCCGTCTACAAAAACGGTCAGGTAAGTTTTATCAGAATAAAAAACGTTTTCCGTGCTTCCTTCACGAATAGGCATCATGCCTTCAAAACTTATGTATCTGGTGACAAAGGCACCTAGAATGATCAAAATCCATGAAAGATGTAACATTAATACCGCCCATTTTTCCTTTCTTAATAACTTATATCGTGAAATATTACCCACAAAGTTGATAACAAAAAATACCATAATAGCCTCGAACCATGTGGCATTGTATATCCAGATTCTTGCGGTTTCGGTGCTATACCAGCTTTCAATAAAAGTACCGAAGGCCATGGCAGTAGCAAAAACAATAAATAAGACGGCGGTTAAACGGGTGGAAAAGAATATCTTTTTAAGAAGTTCAATCATTATGGTAAGAAAGGTTTGATTTAAACATGCAAAAATACATTTTTATAAGGGTTTAAATATTAAATCTTTTGTTAATTGAGTATTTGTATTTATATAAATTGAAGAATTTTCAGTCCTACTTTAGGGCTTAGTTCCCCTAGGGCATTTTAACATTGGGCCAATGGGAAACGACATTACATTTTTGCCTATTATTTTAAATAAAATTTATTGATAAAGGCTTCCAAACATACCTTCTGTTTTAAATTGGATGCATTATTGGGTAATTGTGTTACTAATTATATTGAATGATTTACTTATTGGACGGAGTGTTAGGATTAACATTATGTTCTGCATTGGGAACTTAGGGTCTTAACGGAATGAACTTGAACTAAACCAATAATGTTGCCAATCTTGGTAAATAAATTGAATTTAAGGTCCTCAGTTGGATTTTTAAAAAGTATATCCTTCAAAAAACTTATCGTCCATAACCCTTAAATTTTGATATAATATTTACTTTTGACTATGATATCAATTGTAATATTGGGAACTGGCAATGTCGCCAAGCATTTATTCGATGTCTTTTGGGGTAATAAAGAAATAAATGTGCTACAAGTCCTTGGCCGTAATAAGCATAAACTTTCCTATTTTAAAGATAAGGTCGACACGAGTACGGATTTTTCAAAAATATTAGATGCCGATATATTCCTCATAGCGGTAAGTGATGATTCGGTAGCCGAAGTTGCACAATTTCTGAATGGTAAAAACGGTTTAGTAGCGCATACTTCTGGTAGTGTACCTATTGCTGCTCTTGGCAATAAATCAAGAAGAGGGGTATTCTATCCCCTTCAAAGTTTTAGTGAAGGAAAACCAATAGATTTTAAAACTGTACCCATCTGTATAGAAGCCGAAAATGAAGTGGACTTGAAACAATTGCAAAAATTGGCTCAACAGGTCTCTTTACAGATTCATGAAATATCTTCAGAACAAAGAAAATCTATTCATTTGGCGGCTGTTTTTGCCAATAATTTCACCAACCATCTTTTTACCATTGCCAGTGAAATTTGTGCTGACAATGATTTGCCTTTTAGCATATTAACCCCTTTGATAAAGGAAACTGTAGAAAAAATGGGTTGTTTGGCCCCATTCGATGCTCAAACCGGACCGGCCAAAAGAAATGATATAAGGACGATGGAATCCCATTTAAATCAACTTAAAAATAAAAATTATCAGGATATTTACAGCTTGTTAAGCAAATCGATAAAAGAAAAATATGGACAGAAGCTATAAGGAACTGCTACAAGACATCACCACCTTTGTATTTGACGTAGACGGGGTATTCACGGATGGCAAAATTATTATTACAACGGAAGGGGAAATGCTAAGAACAATGAACGTTCAGGACGGTTATGCCGTAAAAGTGGCTATTCAACAGGGTTATAATGTATGTATTATTTCTGGCGGAACCAACGAAGGGGTAAGATTGCGTTTAAGGGGATTGGGAGTTACCGATATTCATATGGGCGCCCACCATAAAATAGATCCTTTTGATGAATATTTGGATATTTACAATATAAACCCACAGCATGTACTTTATATGGGCGATGATATCCCTGATATTCCCCCAATGAGACTGGCGGGCATACCCTGTTGCCCCCAAAATGCCGTTCCGGAAGTAAAGGCAATGTCCAAATACATCTCCCATAAACACGGTGGTGAAGGTTGTGTTAGGGATGTTATTGAACAGGTACTGAAAGTTAGAGGGCATTGGGCCGAGAATTTCAGCGCCAAGAACGATTAACGCCATGCCTCAAACCAGACTGAACGAATACCAGGTAATATTGGCTTCGGCTTCTCCTAGAAGACAAGAGTTCCTGAGGGAAATGGGAATAGATTTTAATGTACATATAATTGACATTGAGGAAACCTATCCCAACCATTTAGAGGGTGCCGAAATTTCAGATTATCTGGCTGAATTGAAGGCCGGTGGTTATAAAAATAAGTTAGGAAATAAGGATATCCTCATAACATCCGATACCGTGGTATGGCATAAGAATAAATCCTTGGCTAAACCAGCAGACAAAGATGATGCCTTTAGGATGTTGAAGACACTATCCAATGATTGGCATGACGTAATTACCTCAGTTTGCTTTACCACCAAGGACCACCAAAGAACCGTAAATAACTGTACCCGGGTAAAGTTTCGGGAATTGACCGAAGAAGAAATTTGGTACTATATAAAGAACTATAATCCCTTTGATAAGGCAGGAGGTTATGGCATACAGGATTGGATTGGACTTATTGGAATTGAAAAAATTGAGGGTTCCTATACCAATGTAGTAGGTTTGCCCACCCAATTGGTGTACAAAACGTTAATGGCCATGGTAGGCTAGCTTATTTTGAATAATTTTATGAAAATTCAATTGTTATGCAACGTCTTTTTAAATTCCAGTTTTTACCCGTACTATTTTTATTGGTTGTTTTTCATTCCTGTAAGGAAAATTCAAAGAATAACAAGAACGTTTCGCTTATAGCAAACGACGCAAAAATGTCCAATACCGCAACGATAAAAAATCAGTTGTCGGAAGAATTTAAAAGTTATTGGTATGCCGGAAAAGCGGAAATAACTTCCTATAAATTGGAACAGGCCCGCTATGGTGAACTAAGGGACGGGAATGCCGTCTTAATATATGTAACAGAACCTTTTTTGGCAAGTAAGCAAGTAAAGGCCGATAATTCAAATCCGGATAATGTATCTGTATTAAAGTTGAATAGCACCAAAAAATTCTTAACCGGAATCTACCCCTACTCTATCATGAACAGTAGTTTTTATCCGGTAGCGGACAACCAACATGCCATTAAACTCACCTCTTCGGTACAGGAATGGTGTGGTCAGGTATTTACCCAGTTGAACAATAGGGAGAAATTTGAGGTAAACTCCTTTTCTTATTTTGAGAGCGATGGGGACCAAACCTTAACGTTGGACAAAACGGATTTAGAGAACGAAATTTGGAATAAAATAAGGATAAATCCCAACAATCTACCTCAAGGTAACATATCTATTATACCTTCATTGGAATATTTACGTCTGGCGCACAAAGAATTAAAGTCCTATACTGCCAATGCGGAATTAAGTACCGAAGGAAATCTCCAAACTTATAAAATTACCTATCCGGAATTGGATAGGACATTGGCCATTACCTTTGAAAAATCCTTCCCGTATGGAATAGAATATTGGTCCGAAACTTACAAAAGTGGATTTGGCCCCGATTCCCAAACACTTACTACGAAGGCAACTAAAATAAAAACATTAAACCGGGCTTATTGGCAGGAAAACAGAAATAGTGATGTATTTTTGCGCGACAGTTTAGGATTATAATATTTATGGAAGCATTTTTTTTAGATTACCAAGATGAACTGGTGGGCACGGGCATATCTTTGTTGGTTTTTCTGATATTAAAGTATCTAGGAGCAAAAGCTATAAGGAAAGTTGGGAAAATTAGTGATATAAACAAGGTTCGTACACGTTTGATCATCAAATACTCCACCGCCGGCCTAACCTCTTTTGGAATAGTTGCATTAATTTTGATATGGGGAGTGGAGATGAAGGATATCGGCCTAGTTTTTTCCTCGGCTTTTGCCGTAATAGGTGTCGCCCTTTTTGCACAGTGGTCCATATTGAGCAATATAACAGCCGGGGTTATCCTGTTTTTTTCATTTCCTTTTAGGATTGGGGATAAAATAAAAATAATGGACAAAGAGGTCGAATTGCCTGAAGAGGTTTATTTAATAGAGGATATCAGGGCTTTTCACGTCCATCTCAGAAAGGCCAATGGCGAATTATTGACCTACCCCAACAACATGATGCTTCAGAAGGCAATTGTTCTAGCGGAAACCTACGAAGATTCCTTGGAAAATAGTGATGCCTTATAAGGTGTTAAAGAAGTTGTAAATATTACCATCTCGGATTATATATTTCTATATTTGAGGACCAACTAAAACAAATTTATATGCGCCTCTATTGGGTATTCTTTTTAGGAATACTGCTTACCTGTAAACCTTTATTCTCGCAAGCACCTAGAAAAAATACTTCTTCGGATATTTTTCATGCCATTCAAAAATTAAATTTTTTAGGTACTGCCCTCTACATAGCCGCACATCCTGATGATGAAAATACCAGACTCATTTCCTTTCTATCCAATGAGGTAAAGGCCAAAACTGCTTATTTATCATTAACACGAGGTGATGGCGGACAAAACTTAATCGGTTCCGAATTAAGGGAATTGTTGGGTGTTTTACGGACACAGGAATTATTGGCTGCCAGGCGCATTGATGGCGGGGAACAATTTTTTTCAAGGGCAAATGATTTTGGTTACTCCAAGCACCCTAACGAAACCCTTAAAATATGGAACAAGGAGGCTGTATTGAGCGATGTTATATGGATTATACGTAATTATAAACCAGACGTCATCATTAATAGATTTGACCATAGATCTCCAGGATCTACCCATGGCCATCACACCTCCTCTGCCATGCTGAGTTATGAGGCTTTTGATTTGGCCAATAATCCCAATATTTATCCGGAACAACTAACGATCACTGATGTTTGGCAACCTAAAAGACTTTTTTTCAATACATCTTGGTGGTTTTATGGCAGTGAGGACAAATTTCAAAAAGCGGACAAATCCAAAATGATAGATTTAGATGTTGGGGTTTATTATCCTTTAAGGGGTGTTTCCAATAACGAAATTGCATCGCTAGCCAGTAGTCAGCACTTGTGCCAAGGCTTTGGAAGGCTTACCACGCGTGGTAGTGAGAATGAGTATATAGAATTATTAAAGGGAGACCTTCCCAAGGACAAATCCAATATTTTCGACGGAATAAATACCACTTGGTCTAGAGTTGAGGGAGGTGAAGAGGTTGGTAGAATTTTACTTGAGATAGAGCGGAATTTTGATTTTACCCAACCTTCAAAACATTTATCCAAGCTTATTGAAGCATATAAGGCCTTAATGAAGATAAATGACGAGCATTGGAAGGCTATCAAGAAAAAGGAGCTGGAAGACATTATCCAGTCGGTTTGTGGTCTCTATTTGGAAGCCACCACTACAGAATCACATACTTATCCAGGAAGCCACATACTGGTAAATTTAGAAGCTTTAAACAGAAGCGCGGCCAATATTAACCTTAAAACGGTATCCATTACCAATGACAATCCGTTAGTCCAAAACATAATTCTAAAGGAAAATAAAAAGGAATTAATAAAAATTGACCTGGAAGTTACGGCCAATACAAGCTACACCAGTCCTTATTGGTTAAACAGCAAGGGCACACTTGGGATGTATAAGGTAACGGACCAAAATTTAATTGGCAAACCTGAGACTCCCAAGGCCTTTGAGGTTACCATTGAAATGGAATTCAACGGTTTTCCCATTAAAATTAAGAAACCTGTAGTATACAAATATTCCAAACCTGAAAAAGGAGAAATATACCAGCCTTTTGAAATTTTGCCCGAGGCTACTGCTGGCTTTAAGGACAAGGTCGTCATCTTTGCTACTTCCGAGCCTAAAGAAATACCGGTGACTATTAAAGCCTTAAAAAACAACGTAAAAGGGGAGTTACAAATATGTTTTGGCAAAGGCTGGAAGGTGGATCAAGAAATTAAGTCATTCGAAATAGAGAAAAACGGAGATCAGCAAACGTTGCATTTTTTAGTAACTCCGCCATCATATGAAGATGAAAATTACATTTCGCCCATAATTAAAATAAATGGAAAGGAAATTTCCAAAGAGCTGATCGAAATTGACTACGACCATATTCCAAAACAATCTGTGTTATTGAATTCAAAAACCAAAGTGGTTCGAATTAACATTAATAAAACAGGAGAAAATATAGGCTATATTGTTGGTGCAGGAGACGAGATTCCAGAAAGTTTGGAACAAATAGGCTATAAAGTAGTAAAAATAGATCCCATTTCCATACAGGCCGGTTCCTTGAACAAATTTGATGCTATTGTTGTTGGCATAAGAGCTTACAACGTTGTGGAGGAATTGAAGTTTAAACAACGCTATTTATTGGATTATGTTAAGGAAGGCGGTAATTTAATTATTCAGTATAATACGGCAGGAAGAAATGGGTTGGATATGGAGAACCTTGCCCCCTACCCCTTATCCATTTCCCGCGATCGGGTTACAGATGAAACTTCTGACGTTAAAATCCTGGCCAATAGCCATGCCGTTGTCAATTATCCAAATAAAATAACCAAAAATGATTTTAATGGGTGGGTTCAGGAACGTGGTCTATATTTCCCAGATCAATGGTCCAAAGAATTCACGCCCATACTTTCTATGAGCGATGAGGGAGAAACGGCATTAAATGGAAGTCTTTTAGTTGCACCGTACGGTAAGGGAAACTATATTTATACGGGATTAAGTTTTTTTAGAGAGTTACCTGCCGGAGTAACTGGGGCGTATAGACTTTTTGCCAATTTGCTATCCTTAAAACAGGAAAGCCAGAAATAAAAAACAAATAACAAGAATATTTATGTTCGAAAAATTTGATTGGAAAAAGGAATATACAGTGGTATTAGCACTTAATATTATCTACATAATTGTTTTTTATTTAATAATGACCGGAAACCGTTAATATGGCTACAATAGACTGGATCATACTTAGTGGAACCCTTTTATTTATTGTTGCCTACGGTGTATGGAAAACTAAGGGAAGTAAAGATGTTAAGGATTATGTACTTGGAGGTCATGATGCCAAATGGTGGACCATAGGTCTCTCCGTAATGGCCACACAGGCCAGTGCCATTACTTTTTTATCTACGCCTGGTCAGGCCTTTCATGATGGAATGGGATTTGTACAATTTTATTTTGGACTTCCCTTGGCCATGATAATAATATGTATAGTGTTTGTACCTATCTATCACAGGCTTAATGTTTACACGGCGTATGAGTTCTTGGAAAACAGATTTGATTTAAAAACCAGGACTCTGGCAGCACTGTTATTTTTGACTCAACGCGGACTTGCTGCTGGAATTACCATTTTCGCACCTTCTATTATTCTCTCTGCCGTATTGGGCTGGGACTTAAGAACCCTAAATATCTTAATAGGTATTCTTGTGATAATTTATACCGTTTCCGGTGGTACCAAAGCAGTAAGTGTCACCCATAAACAACAAATGTTTATTATAATGACTGGGATGTTCATCGCATTCTTCTTTATTCTTGGTTATTTACCGGAAGACATTACCTTCAGCAAAGCTCTTAAGATTGCAGGTGCCAGCGATAAATTAAATATTTTGGACTTCAGTGTAAACACCACAAGCCGCTACACCTTTTGGAGCGGAATTACTGGTGGACTATTTCTTGCCCTGGCCTATTTTGGAACGGACCAAAGTCAGGTGCAAAGATATCTTTCGGGTAAAACAGTTCGCGAAAGTCAATTAGGGCTAATTTTCAATGGGTTGCTAAAAATACCTATGCAATTCTTTATATTATTGGTTGGTGTAATGGTATTTATATTTTTTCAGTTCAACCACGCACCACTCAACTTCAATCCCGCTGCCACCATTGCCATAATGGAATCTTCGTATGCGGAAGATTACAAGCTGTTGGAAGAGGAACACTTGGTATTGGAAGGAGAAAAAAGAATGGCCCAAAATAAATTCTCAGGTGCCCTAGATCTTAAGGAGTACGATGCCATTGAAGATGCAAAGCAAAACATTGTAAGTATCAATAATAAGGACAAAGAAAACAGACAGGCTGCCCAAGCTTTAATTTCTATGGCAAATGACAGTGTGGAGACCAATGACAAAGATTATGTGTTTATCCATTTTATTTTAAATTTTTTACCAAAAGGACTTATTGGTCTTTTACTGGCCGTAATTCTGTCAGCGGCAATGTCCTCTACCGCTTCGGAATTAAATGCCCTAGGAACAGTAACTTCCTTGGACCTATACAAAAGAAACAAGAAGGGAGAATTTACCCAGGCGCATTATGTCAAGGTTTCAAAGTTGTTTACCCTATTGTGGGGCGTAATAGCCATTTCCATAGCCTGTGTGGCGAACCTTTTTGATAATTTAATCCAATTGGTGAACATTATTGGTTCTATATTCTATGGAAACGTTCTTGGTATCTTTCTAATCGCATTCTTTTTCAAATTTATAAAAGGTAATGCCGTTTTTGTAGCCGCCTTAATTACCCAATGCATTGTAATTATTGGTTGGAGCTATGATTGGATGTCCTATTTATGGTTAAATGCCTTCGGATGTTGCCTAATAATAGTTTTGGCAACTATATTGGAAGGTTTTGATCGTCTACTTAAGAATCCACCGATAGAGGCATAATAATTCCAATATAAATAGCCTCGACTGTATTATCGTGTTAAGAAAAATTCGTATATCCAATCTATATCTAAAATATTTATGAATTGATTCGAGAAGGTAACCTTGGACCAAAATTCGAGTAAGTCATCAAAATTATAGGTAGATTCTTAAGAATATTTCTATATTTAGTGTTACCAATTGGTTAAAGTACCCTTGTAATGTTAAATTTTCTTCCCTCTTTTTATCTATTATGAATATTAAAGAAAAATATACTATAAAGGACATTGCCCACATGGCAGGTGTTTCCAAGGGAACCGTGGATAGGGTATTACATAAACGGGGCAAGGTTTCCAAAAAAGCATTTGAGAAAGTAGACAAAGTCCTCAAGGAGATTGATTATAAACCCAACCCAATTGCCCGAAACCTAAAAATAAATAAAACCTATAATATACATGTCCTACTTCCGGACCCACTTAAGGATCCTTATTGGATTCCTGCCAATGAAGGTATTATAGAAGCCTCTAATCAATTTATGCCTTTTGGTGTCATGGTTAGGAAATATTTTTATGACCCAAACGATAGAACTTCTTTTTTGGATGAATCACGGCAAGCTATCATATCACAACCTGATGTACTTTTAATGGCACCTATTTTTGATAATGAATCACATGAGGTTTTAAAACATTGTTGCGAAAATAAAATTTCAGTGGTATTGTTCAATAACCACATAAATAGCTTCAAAGAACAAATTTTCATAGGTCAGGACTTAAACCAAAGTGGAAGGGTTGCAGCAAGTTTAATGAATAAAATTATCGGGAAAAATGATGAAATTTCAATTATCCATATTAACAAGGAACCTCATATGCAACAAAAGGAAAATGGGTTCAAAGAATTTTTTAAGGAAAAATCAGGCAATAATCACCTTGTAATCTCCAAGGAATTCAATTCTGCTGAAAAACGCCGATTTAATAAAGATGTATCCGAATTCCTTAAAAGTAATAAATCCATTAATGCATTCTTTGTTACCAATTCCAAAGCATACGTATTGATCGAAGCCTTTAAAGAACTTGAAATAAGGGAAAGAATCGTAATCGGGTACGATCTGTTAAAACCAAACATGAAGTATCTAAAAGAAGGTGCTATCAATTTTTTAATTCATCAAAAACCACATCGACAGGCTTATCTAGGTGTTAGTTGCTTGGCGGAACATTTTCTTTTCGGAAAAGGCTTGCCTACTCAAGAATTCCTACCTATTGATATTGTTACTTCTGAAAACGCCCAGTACTACTTATAAGTAGGTTATTTATCACCCAAACCATAAAAAAATTAAGGTTTTATTTAATGTGTTCGAACACATTAATGCGAATACTCTTTGTCAATTAAAAAAAAAGGGTTAATTTCACTATTAACTTATTATTAACAAACAATAACTTATTATTAACAAACAACTAATTTATTAACTCAAACAACTTTATTATGATCAAAAAACTGCTATTATTTTTTGTACTGGTATTGGGGACCTACCCTTTATTGGCACAAACTAAAACGTTGACAGGAACGGTCACCGATGCTTTGGATGGTTCTCCTCTACCTGGTGTAAATGTCTTGGTACAAGGAACCACCACCGGAACACAGACTGATTTTGATGGAAATTATTCTATTGAAGCGGAAAGCGGCAATGTATTAGTGTTTTCTTTTATTGGAATGAAAACGCAATCGGTAACCGTAGGTGCATCAAATACAATAAATGTATCCATGCAAGAAGATGCTGAACAACTTGGTGAAGTAGTTGTAACGGCATTGGGCATAGAAAGGCAAAAAAAGTCCCTTACCTATTCCACTCAACAAGTATCGCCTGAAGAATTGACCCAAGCCAGATCGCTTAACATTGTAAATGGTTTAACCGGTAAGATTGCCGGTGTTTCCGTTACCACTGGATCTTCGGGAGTTGGTTCAGGTTCCAAGGTATTACTGAGGGGTAACCGTTCTATTAACGGTAGTAGCCAACCGCTCTATGTGGTTGATGGAATTCTTCTAAACGGAGATATATCAAACATAAGCCCAGATGATATTCAGAGTATCTCTGTCCTAAAAGGAGGAAACGCAGCGGCATTATATGGCAGTAGGGCCAACAATGGTGCAATTATTGTAACCACTAAATCAGGGCAAGGAACAAGGGAAGGAGTATCCTCTAGTGTTGGGTTTACTTCAACTCTTTCCGATCCGATACATCTTTTAGACTTTCAAAATGGATATGGTCAAGGATCTGCTGGGGCTTATGCTAACTCGGCTACCACTTCCTGGGGGCCCGCGTTTGACGGTAGTCAGGTTGCCCATTGGACCAACGACCCAAGTAATCCCAATTTTGGTGGTACTTATGCCTATGAAGCGCAGCCGGACAATGTTGAAGACTTTTTTCGTACAGGTCATGAATTGGCCACAAACCTTGCTGTAAATGTAAATGGTGAAAAATCCAATGTTTATCTAGGTTACACATTTACCGAGGCTGGTGGGATTATCCCAAATAATGATTTAAAAAGACATAGCATTACTACAAGAGTCACTTCTGAATTGACGGACAAACTTAGCGTTGATGCCAAAGTAAATTATATCAGGGACGACTTCTCCAACATACTTGGTACCGGTGAAGGTTATGACAACCCGCTTCGATATTTATACATAATGCCAAGAAATATCAGGACACAAGATTTAGCTGATTATGATTTTATCAATGAGGAGGGTAAGCTACGGCAACACTATTTCCTTCCCCGATTTAACGGTGGTGGAAATCCATATTGGACGATTAACCGTGTAAATAATCCTAGATTGGACGAAAGGGTATTGGCATTGCTATCATTAAAATATCAGATAACTGATGATTTGTCTTTACAAGCTAGATCTACAATGGATAGGACAAGTAGATCAGAAGAGTTGAAAAGGTATAATGACACCTATACTACGGCGCAATTTGGATCATATACAAATACGGCAAGTAATTCTTATGATTGGAATACAGATGTACTCCTAAGCTATAATAAGGATATTACGGATGATTTTAATATAAATGTAAGTGCAGGTGCCAACCAAAGGGTATTTAAATATAACCAACTAGTAGGTAATGGAACCACCTTTACCATTGAGAATTTCTTTGCCTTGGCAAATACATCAGATCCAACTGCGACTGAATCTTTGGACAGATTTGAAGTACAATCTGTTTACGGTTTTGCGGAATTTTCATATAAAAATGCTTTATTCTTAAACGTTACAGGAAGAAATGATTGGAGTTCAACCCTACCTGCGAATAACCGGTCTTTTTTCTATCCATCTGTAGGACTTACAGGTGTTGTAAGTGAGATGCTTGAATTTCCAAATGCTTTTAATTACCTTAAATTGAGAGGTTCTTGGGCGGAAGTAGGTAACGATACGGACGCTTTTGCTCTTTCACAACGGGCTGATATCGCAAATGGTACTTTGACCTTAAACTCAACCCTACCGAATCCCGATCTAAAACCAGAGAGTACGACTACTACTGAGGTTGGTTTTGATGCTGGCTTTTTGAATAACAGAATTACATTAGATTTCACCTGGTATAAGTCTAATAGTTCTGATCAAATATTTAGGACACCAACGCCAACTGGTTCTGGAATAGCAAGCAGATTCCAAAATGGGGCGGATATCCAAAATACGGGTATAGAAGTTGTATTGGGTGCAAATATTATGAGCACGGCAGATTTCTCATGGGATATAGATTTAAATTTTGCCAAAAATGACAGTGAAGTTGTGGAACTTTCTGAAGGTGTGGACGAACTTACCATTAACACAGATTTTATCAGGACGTATAAATTGGTCAAAGGTGGTGAGTTTGGAGACGTTTTCTCCAGAGGCTACCAAAGAGATGACCAAGGCAGGGTTCTTATAGATGCCTCTGGTCTTCCGTTGGTCACCTCTGGCATTGGAGATGTCCTGGTATCTAACTTTAACCCAGACTGGTTGGGTGGTATCAGAAATACATTTAGATACAAAAATTTCAATTTTAGTACCCTTATCGATATACGTGAGGGAGGATCGGTCATTAGTTTTACCGAAGCTATTTTAGCTAGTGATGGGGTATTGCAGAGTACAGTCCAAGGCAGGGACGGAAGTCTGGTCTTTGGTCAAAATATTTTTGGAGGTGAAACAGCCGTATCAGAGGCAGATGGATCTGCTAACAGCACAGCAGTTACCGCTGAAGATTTTTGGAATAGAGTGGGTGGTAGAAATACGCCTGTAGGTGAAGCATTTAAAAGGGATGCGTCTAACATTAGAGTTAGGGAAATAATCCTAGGCTATACTTTACCCCAGCAGATCTTGTCCAAAACGTTTATAACTTCTGCAAATATTTCCTTGGTGGGTAGAAATTTATTTTTTATCTCCAATTCTGCAAATACTATAGATCCAGAATCTGTAGCTAATACGGAAAACACGGCTGAAGGTAGAGAATCTTTTGCTCCTCCGACTACACGATCAGTAGGTGTATCAATAAATTTTGGTTTCTAAAAAAAACGTAACTTTAAAAGAAATAAGATGAAGAAAATAATAACAAAACTTAGTATCTGTACACTATTTGTCCTTTTTTTGGGCAGTTGTACAGACGACTTTACAGAGTTAAATTCTGACCCGAAAAACTTTACGGCGGATGCTGTGACTCCTGCAGATTTGCCCCTGTTTGTAAAAAGGGCATTATACACACCAGATTTTACTCCTTTTGGTAATCCAGGCGACGGGAGAGGGGCGTTTCAATTATCACATTCCCTATTCCCTGATATCTATGCAAATTATATGGCCACTACCGCTGCAAATTTCGACAGCGATCAGTTTGATTTAGTAGGGAGATGGCTAAATGGTGCATATACTTATTTTTACACCCAAGCTGCTCCTAATATGAAGTTTGCTGAAGATACATCCGAGGAATTAGGATTGGCCGTGGAAAATGCTATGATGAAGGTATGGAGGGTCTATGGTTACCATAGAATTACCGATGCCTATGGTCCCATTCCCTATCTTAATTTTGGAAATCTTGAAAATACAGTACCTTATGATTCGCAAGAAGCTATCTACAACGATTTTTTCACCACTTTGGATGAAGCCGTTACTGTATTTAAAGCCAATGCAGGAGGCACTTCGTTTTTAGTTGGTAATGATATTATATTTGAAGGAGATGTAGATTCTTGGCTAAGATTTGCCAATAGTTTACGCTTGCGATTGGCTATCAGAATTAAATATGCAAATGCTGGAAAATCAAAGACAGAAGCAGAAAAAGCTATATCTGATGGAGTAATAGTTGATAATGCTCAGAATGCAATGATTCCGACCAGCAACAATTTTAGAAATCATTATACGACCATTACCCAATGGGGAGAATTCCGAATGAGTGCCGATATGGAGAGTATCCTGAAGGGCTACCAGGACCCTAGGATTGGAAGTTATTTTGCAGAGGCTAATATGCCTGACCCTTCGGACGATCCGATAGGAATTACTTTTAACTATGAAGGCCTGCAGAATGGGCAGTTAAAATCCGCCAAACAAGGAACAGATTTCAATAACATGATATCGGACATGGCAGCACCTTATACGGCGGCTGATACGCCCGGTCCAAATATTGTAGTTATAGGAGCTGCAGAGGTTTATTTCTTAAGGGCAGAAGGTGCCTTGGAAGGTTGGTCCATGGGAGGTGGAACAGCTGCGAGTTATTATAATCAAGGAATAGACGCTTCCCTATCGCAATATGGATATGACGGAACGGATCTCTCTGGTAATGATTATAAAACCAGTGCCAATGTACCTGCGGCTGCTAGTGCCTCTCTTCCACCAGTATCTACGGTTCCAATCGCCTACAATGCGGCGGGATCTGCAGAAGAACAGTTAGAGCAGATCATTACGCAAAAGTGGATTGCCTTATATCCTAATAGTGAGGAAGCTTATGCTGAAAGAAGGAGGACCGGATATCCAACCCTTTTCAATAGGGTTAATTCTATAAATCCTCTAATCCCGGTAGATCAGATTCCTAGGAGAATGCCCTATGTATCCAGTGAATATGATAATAATGGAACGGCTGTACAGGAGGCTGTTAGTAGCTTATTGGGAGGGCCTGATAACGGTACTACCAAACTCTGGTGGGATGCGAAGAATTAATATATTTTAAAATTCATTTAAAAAGACCGCCACTAAAAGCGGTCTTTTTTTTTTTAACGTATAAAACGATGTTTCCCTTTTTTGCTAAACATTAAATTTATTAGATTTATATATACTTAATTATACATGAAGATATGCACCATACCCTAAAATATGCCCTACTTGCCACTATTGCAATTTCTATTTCCTGTACACGGGATGATACCAGTAAAATGTTTACTCTTCTACCTCCAAACATAACAGGTATCGAATTCAAAAATGTACTCAAGGAAACTGATGAATTTAATGTACTAGAATACGGTTATCTCTATAATGGTGGAGGGGTTTCGATTGGAGATGTCAATAATGACGGTTTTTCAGACCTGTACTTCACTGGAAATATGGTTGGGAGTCGTTTGTATATCAATCAAGGAGATTTTAAATTTAAGGAAATAGCTGAAAAAGCTGGTGTGTTCGCTGAGGGTCTATGGAACACTGGCACCACCATGGCAGATGTTAACGCCGATGGCTTATTGGATATTTATGTTTGTCGTTCCACAGCACAGGCTTCTAACAAAAGAAGAAACCTACTTTTTATTAACAATGGTGATCTTACGTTTACAGAAAAAGGCGCCGAGTATGGTGTAGATGATTCCGGGTATTCTACGCAAGCTTCTTTTTTTGATTATGATAAAGATGGGGATTTAGATCTGTATGTCCTTAACCATTCGATTCAAGATTATGCAGGGTTTGGGCAGATAACATCTTCCTTGAAAAAACGTAAAAACGATGACTATTCAGATAAGCTTTATAGGAACGATAATGGAAAGTTTGTTAACGTAAGCGATCAAGCTGGTCTAGTTTCAAACGTTCTTGGATTTGGACTTGGAATAGCCGTATCAGACGTTAATAATGACAACTGGCCGGATATTTATATTTCAAATGACTACAACGAACAGGATTATCTATATATCAATAATCATGACGGTACTTTTACCGAAAGCTTGGAGAAATATATTGGCCATACTTCACTTTATTCCATGGGTTCCGATATAGCGGATATCAACAATGATGGGTTTACCGATATAATGACCTTGGATATGCTTCCTGAAGATAATTATCGCATAAAAATGGTCTCAGGTCCGGACAATTATGACAAAAATAGTCTCTTGGAAAAATCTGGATTTTATAATCAAACAATGCGTAACATGCTGCAAATAAACAATCAAGGACGGTCATTTTCGGAAATTGGTCAATTCGCCGGGGTTTCCAACACCGACTGGAGTTGGGCCTCCCTTTTTACAGATTTGGACAATGACGGCTTTAAAGATTTGTTTATTACCAATGGCTATAAACGGGATTACACCAATATGGATTTCATGAATTATGCCGTACATGAAAAGCTAAAGGAAAATAATACAGGGGTGGCAACCGCTATTTCGGATTTATTGGAAAAAATGCCCGCCACAATTGTGGAAAATTACACCTATCATAACAACGGCGATCTTTCTTTCTCCAAGGTCAACAAAGAATGGGGCCTAGATCAGAAGTCGCTATCCAACGGTGCAAGTTATGCTGATCTGGATAACGATGGTGATCTGGACCTAGTGGTCAATAATATAGACGAACATCCATTCGTTTACAGAAACAATAGTGATTTGCATAATACCAACCACCACCTGAAATTCAATTTTAAAGGCGAAGGAAAGAATACATTTGGGATTGGCTCCAAAGTCATAATAAATATTGGTAGTGAAATACTTATGCAGGAATTGATGCCTACTAGAGGATTTCAATCTTCCGTGGATTTTAATTTAATTTTCGGATTAGGGGCCGTTGAGACAGTTGATAAGGTGAAAATTATTTGGCCGGATGGCAAGGTTCAGATTATTACCGATGTAAAAGCCGATCAAACAATTACACTAAATCAGAAGGATGCCACTTTGGTGGAGAATAATTCCGAAGTAATAGTCGGCAAAACCTATTTTAACAATATAACCAAAGACAGCCTTATCCCCTACCTTCATTTGGAAAATGATTATAACGATTTTAAGAGGGAACAGTTGCTGCCGCATAAATTATCTACCCAGGGTCCAAAAATCACCAAAGCGGATGTGAATAATGATGGACTGGAAGATATATTTGTTGGAGGTGCTAAGGGAAGTGAAGGAAAAATGTTTGTGCAAACACCATCAGGAAAGTTTTCACCCATCAATGAAAAGGTATTTATCACGGATAAAGATTCAGAAGACATTGGATGTCTATTCTTAGATGCGGATAACGATAATGATATGGATCTATATGTGGTAAGTGGAGGCAGCGATTTTAATGAAAACTCCCCTGAATTGCAAGATAGACTGTACTTAAACGATGGCAGGGGCAACTTTTCCAAAAAAACCGCGGCATTGCCGAAAATGCTTACAAGCAGTTCAACCGTTAAGGCTTCCGATATTGACGGGGACGGGGATTTAGATCTTTTTGTGGGAGGTAGATCGGTGCCCGGTAAATACCCCACTTCGCCGAGAAGTTATATTTTGGAGAATAATGGAAAAGGAACATTCAAGGACATTACTACTACAGTTAATAAGGACCTTGAATATCCCGGAATGGTCACAGACGCTTTATGGACCGATTTTGACAATGACAATATTAATGATCTTATTATTGTTGGTGAATGGATGGGCATTAGAACATTCAAGAACGTAAAAGGTAAATTGGTGGAACTTTCAGTAAATAACGGCCTAAATGATTCCGAAGGATGGTGGAACAGTATTGAACAAGGGGATTTTGACAAGGATGGCGATATGGATTATATTATTGGAAACTTCGGTAGAAATTCCCAGTTAAAAACCTCAATAGCCGAACCGGTTAGTTTATATACCAAAGATTTTGATAATAATGGTTCACTAGATCCCATACTTAGTTCCTATAATATGGGTGAAGAATTCCCTGTTTTTTCCAAAGATGATATGGTGGGGCAATTAAGTGGGCTAAAAGGGAAATATTTAAATTATTCCGATTATGCCGCAGCGAAAATCACGGATGTCTTTAATGCAGAGGAATTAAAGGATGCAATGGTCTTGAAAGCCAAAAACTTTGACACCAGCTATATGGAAAACCTAGGGAATGGTAAATTTAAATTGGTTCCACTGCCCGATCAAACACAATTTTCACCCATTTATGGTACTCTAACGGATGACATTGATAAAGATGGTAATGAAGATATAATTGTGGGAGGGAATTTCTTTGGAACAAGGGTGAAATTTGGAAGGTATGATGCCAACAAGGGTATGGTCCTATTTGGAGATGGCAAAGGAAATTTTAGACCTGCCAGTGTAATGGAAAGCGGTTTAAATATTGACGGAGAAATAAGGGATATAACTAAAATATTATTGGCCGATAAAACCGAAGTCGTTTTGTTTGTACGCAATAATGATGGCATTGCAATGTATAAAATTGAATCAACTAAATAATAGAAAAGTGAAAGCAAGAAGTATCAGCCTAATAATAGCACTGGGATTATGTCTCGGAATGTGGGGCCAATCGGGGTCAGTTACCATTAAGGAAGAAATGATGTCCTTGGACACCTATAATTTCAGTAATCCAAATCCCGTACCTATTTTAACGAATAATGCCAAAATTTTTCCTTATTTCAAATTTGAAGGCTATGAACATGTTGTCAAGAAGAAAGATTGGAAAGTAGTAACTCTAGAGAATGAATTTATCAAAGTATTTGTGCTACCCGAAATAGGTGGGAAAGTTTGGGGAGCTATAGAGAAAAGTACTGGTGAAGAATTTCTTTATAAAAATGAAGTCGTCAAGTTCCGGAATATTTCAATGCGGGGACCTTGGACCTCCGGCGGAATTGAATTCAATTTCGGCATTATTGGTCATCATCCATCAACAGCTACTCCTGTGGATTATATTGTACAGACCAATGAGGATGGCAGTGTAAGCTGTGTGGTAGGCAACTCGGACTTGCCCTCTCGTACCGATTGGAGAGTAGAAATTAGACTCGAGAAAGACAAGGCATATTTTGAGACCAATGCCTCCTGGTACAATGGTTCCCCAATTAATCAATCTTATTACAATTGGATGACGGCTGCGGCTGTGGTCACGGACGATTTGGAATTCATATATCCCGGTAATCAATTTTTGGAACATGGTGGGGCAGCCAAACCATGGCCATTAGATGCTGAGGGCCGTGATCTATCACTATATAGAAACAATAATTTCGATAAGGATATTTCCGAGCATGTAGTCGGCGATTTTAAGGACTTTTTTGGAGGGTATTACCATAACAGCAATTTTGGTTTTGGACATTGGGCACCCTACGAAGAAATGCCTGGACAAAAACTCTGGTTATGGTCCATGGCAAGGTCTGGGGCCATATGGGAGGATCTGCTTACAGATACCGATGGGCAGTATATGGAATTTCAGGCCGGGCGTCTTTTTAATCAGTATTCCCCCGGGGAAATCAACCCCATTTCCCAAGCCAATTTTGAGCCATACGTCATGGACCGTTGGAGGGAAATCTGGTTCCCCTTTAAGGAAATTGGAGGAATGGTAGATGGCAATGAGTACGGAGTGCTCAATGTTAAGGAATTGGAAAACAGCATATACTTAGGAATTAATGCTCTGCAATTCCTAAAAGATAAATTACTAGTATCAATCAATGGGAAAGAGATTTTTTCACAAGACCTAAGTTTAAGGCCCATGGAAGTTTTCTCCGTGGAACTTCCAGTATCCGAATCAGGTGAAATAACGGTTAATTTAGGAGATAATAAGCTTTATTACACCTCCCACGGAGAAGGCACTTTAATAAATAGGCCTTTTGTTGATGATGAAAACCAGGAGGTTTCTGCAAGCCAAAAATTATATCAGGAAGGTTGGGAAGCCCTAAAGTTCAGGGACTATGATCTTGCTGCTAAAAAATTAAATGAATTGGTTCAACTGGAACCCGCCCATCAGGATGGATTGTTGAAATTAGCGGAATTGGAGTATCGTAATACCAACTATGATAATGCATTGCAATATACTAATAGGGTATTAAAGCAGGACACTTATGAAGTTGAAGCCAATTATTTGGCAGGAATTATATATCGTTCGAAAAAGGATTTTATAAATGCTTTGGAATCTTTTGGATGGGCAGCAAGAAGCATGGAATATAAATCTGTTTCTTATGCCCAAATGTCCGAGATATATTTCTTGCTTCAGAACTTGGATAAAGCGGAGCGATATGCCAATAAAGCATTGGAATACAACACCTATAACCTAAATGCTCGAAATATTAAATTGCTGGTTCAACGGAAAAATAAAAAGACCAGTGAATTTGAAAAAGAGTATGCTAAGTTGTTAAAAATTGATCCATTAAATCATTTTGTTCAAATTGAATCCCAGTTTGTAGTTGGTGATCTTCCTCTTGAAATACCCACTCAAATTAATAACGAATTCCCCGACGAATCTTTATTGGAATTGGCCATATATTATAACAGTTTGGGATTGGACCAAGAAGCAAGAGAGGTATTAAAACTATCCAAAAACAATGTTAAAACTAATCTATGGACAGCTTACCTTAATAAGGACATGGAAAGTGATTTAAGTGGTAAATACTTGACCAAAAGTATAGAATCACCAATTAATTTTGTTTTCCCTTATAGACCTGAAACTATCCCCGTATTGCAATGGGCAATGGCTAAAAATGGGAATTGGAAATTAAAATATTACCTGGCACAGAATTACATTGCCGTTGGCCAAAAAAAATTGGGATTACAGCTTTTGAAAGATTGCGGAACCAAACCCGGTTCGGACATATTTTATCGCTTTAGGGCAAGAATGTTCGAAAATGACGATTATACCAATAACGAAAAAGATTACTTAAGGGCCCTACAAATAAATGACTCCGATTGGAAACTAAGGGAGGAATTGGTTCAATTTTATTTAAATAACGATAAAAACGAGCTAGCATATAAATTGGCCAAAAAATCATTTGCCAAATTTCCAAAAAATGCCAATCTAGGTTTAATTTATGCTAAGGCTTCCTTGTTGACCGGCCATTATGGAAAAACGGTAGAAGTCTTAAGAGACATACAAATTCTACCCTTTGAGCATGCCTCAGAAAGCAAGCACATTTATAATCAGGCCCATATCCTATTGGCTCTGGAAAATATTAAAACCAAGAATTACAAAAAAGCGATATCTCTTTTGGAAACTTCAAAAGAATGGCCCGAAAATCTTGGAGTGGGAAAACCTTTTAATCCTGATGAAAGATTACAGGATTATTTACTGGCCCATAGTTATGCCGCACTTAATGATTCAGAACGAAGTAAAGAATATTTAACTCATATTATTACCTATGCGACTGCAGGTAAAAAAAGAACTGTATCACCAAATGATCTATTTGAACTCTTATCCCTTAAAAAATTGGGGAAAGAGGCAGAATTGGAATTGTTGGCGAGTCAAATTTCAAACTCCAAATCCAGCAATAGTAATACTGCCAAGTTGATTTTAACATTATACCAGAATGATTCAGCTTCACAACTGGAAATCAATGACCAAAAGGGTTTGAATAATTCCTTATGGAAAATTATGGAAGCCGCGAGCAAATATTGATTGTCTATATTAAATCTAATAGACATTCCTATAGCCATTTGAATCCTACATTTGAAAACAATAGAAATTAACCTACGGAATGAAACAAAAAAAAGCTCACTTTTCAGTGAGCTTTTTTAATATTAAATTTGCCTGCTATTTGCCCCCCCACTCTTTTAGAGAGTCTTTGTTCATTTTTACATAATCTCCATTACCTGCAGCTTCGGCCGCGGCCAAAGATTTCTTAGCAGTTTCAATAGCTTGTTTTTTGTCACCTGCCTTGGCGTAAATAAGCGATTGTTGTCTCAACTGCCAAAAAGCCGGTTTCTCAGTCATGCTCATGGCTTTATCCATCCATTCCTTGGCTTTATTGATATCCTTACCAGAATTCATATAATATACAGCAGCTGCATAATAATCATTGGCATCCGGACCTTTCATTACCTTTTCTATGGCACTCGTAACCGCTTTGTCCGTAGGGACATCAAACTTTACCCCTACATATACATCTGACCAATACATGCCTAAAGTGGCAGCGTTATCAGAAAGGCCGTCGATAGAAATCGTAAAAGTTTCAACCTGGAATGGTAGATTTTGCACTTGAGCCGTTGTTTTAGCAGCAACTTTACTTTCATCCCAATTTGCAGGTGTTCCTCCACCATCGGCTTCGGTATAAAAGATAACTTCCCAGGAAGCAGCTCCCGGCTTGGTAAAAATGGCATAAGAACCAGCTTTAAGCTCCTGCTCACCAATCTTTACGTTTTCACTAAAGGTAATTTTTGTCCTTGCATTGGCCCCTGTCCTCCATAATTTATCATAAGGAACCAAATCTCCGAATATAGTTCTACCTCGCATGGATGGCCGAGAATATTCAACGGTAACATCGGTCAATCCAACTTTCTGAATAAGTGTCGAGGAAGGACTCGGTTGCGGTGTGTTGATCTGTGACTGTACTCCAAAGGATACAGCAATCATTAATACTAATAATGTTATTTTTTTCATGTTAATACGTGTTTATTATTTATATGCTAATTTACATATTAAAAGGCTAATCTGGAAGCCCGATACGAATATTGGCCAAAGTAAATTAAATAATAAAAGAAATAAATAATGAAGGGCGCCCACCCAATTTTACTCCTTTTTTTTAGTAAATTTAAAGAGCTTTAATTCCCGGGAAATGTCAGAAAACAAAACCCTGCCAAATAACAAATCCGTTATTTCGTTTTTAAACTCCATTGATAACGAGGAAAAACGAAAGGATGCCTATACATTATTGGATTTATTTAAAGGAATTACCAATGAAAGAGCAGTGATGTGGGGCGAAAGTATTATAGGTTTTGGCAGTTATCACTATCGATATGATTCTGGAAGGGAGGGAGATATGCCCATGACCGGATATTCTCCCAGAAAGCTCAATTTTTCAATTTATATCATGACTGGTTTTTCCAAACAAAAGCAGCTATTGGAAAAATTGGGTCCCCATAAAACCGGTAAGTCCTGTCTTTATATAAAACGCTTGTCCAATATAGATTTGGATGTCCTATCCGAATTGATAAAGTCATCATACCAATATTATAAAAACAAAAATTCCAAATAGATATTTACATGGAAAATTTCACCAAGTATTTAAAAGCAAAGGCCAACATACCGGAACCGGAATTTCAACTGTTGATTAAGAAAGTAAAATTAAGAAATATTGAAAAAGGGGAAACATTATTGCGTCCTGGAGAAATTTGTCGCCATTCCTTTTTTGTGGAAAAGGGTCTCTTGCGTTCGTATACTGTAGACAACTCCGGCAAGGAGCACATTATACAATTTGGTTCGGAAAATTGGATTGTTTCCGACCGGAGCAGCGCTTTTTTTAATGAGCCTTCAGATTTGTTTATCGATGCCATTGAGGACACCAATGTAGTCTTAATAAGTTCCGATTTTATAAATGAAGCCAGCGAAATAAGTTCCTCCTTTAGACACTTTAATCAAATTGCACTTCAAAACCATATCCGACATCAACAGAAAAGGATCAATCTTTTATTGAGTGCCAGTGCCGAAACCAGATATATGAATTTTATAACATTATACCCCGATCTAACCTTAAGGGTACCCCAATGGATGATAGCATCCTATTTGGGCATTACCCCTGAAAGCCTTAGTAGGGTACGAAAGGAATTGGCGCAGAAAAACTTCAGACCTAACTAATATCATTCTTATCATACATCAATGTACAGGAAACAAGGTTACTTTAATATTGTAATGTAATTAATGTTGAGATAATGATGAAAACAAAAAATATAGAAATTGTAGTTGCTCCAAGAGAGCCCCACTATGTTGGTGACGGATTTAGAGTGCATAATTTTATCCCAAGCGGATATAGGTTGGATATGGAAAGAATGGATCCCTTTATTCTACTGGATTACAATTCCCCTTTTTATTTTCCACCTACAGATAAGCCAAGGGGAGTAAGTGTGCATCCACATAGGGGTTTTGAAACGGTTACAATAGCTTACCAAGGTAAGGTGGCCCATCATGACAGTTCTGGCAACAGCGGTGTAATTGGCGAAGGCGATGTTCAATGGATGACCGCCGCTTCTGGGATACTTCATAAAGAATATCACGAAGAGAAATTTAGCAAGGAAGGTGGCTATTTTCAAATGGCACAATTGTGGGTGAATCTTCCGGCCAAGGACAAAATGTCTGCCCCAAAATATCAGGGAATTACAAATTCGCAAATAAATAAATATCAATTGGCAGATAACAAAGGTGTTATTGAGGTCATTGCAGGGAACTATAAAGATGTCAAAGGAGCAGCGTCTACATTTTCGCCGATAAACATGTTTAATACAAGGCTTGAGGCAGGTGCCAAAGCAGAATTTTCTTTTCCAAGTAATTATAACACTGCATTGTTTGTGGTAGATGGGGAGATCACTGTAAATGGGTCAAAGACCGTGGCAGAAAATCATTTTGTGCTTTTCGAAAATGAAGGAGAGGATTTTAGCATGGAGACAACAAAAAAATCTACAGTACTGATTTTAAGTGGAGAACCCCTAAACGAACCCATTGTCGCTCAAGGTCCATTTGTAATGAATAGCCGTGAAGAAATAGCACAGGCCATTAAAGATTACAACTTGGGCAAATTTGGCTATTTGGAGGAGTAATTTTTAAATTAGAAGTAGGATTATTATATTATACCTAACCATTAATCAAGATTCTTATGGACTACAAATTAATAGACAATACGGAGGGCAAGCAATATGAATATCAAATTGATGGTGTTATTGCAAAAATTGAATACAAAAAGGCAAAAGATAAAATTTATCTTACCCATACCGAGGTTCCCAAGGAATTGGAAGGCAAAGGGGTGGCCTCCTCCTTGGTAAAACAGGTCTTAGAGGATGTAGAAACGAAGGGATTAACCCTAGTCCCTATGTGTCCGTTTGTCGCTGCTTACATTAAAAGGCACCCGGAGTGGAAAGAATTAATCTTAAAAGGAATTAATATTGCATAACTATGGAACAAACAGATAATTTTAAGGAATATACCAATGGTGAAATTACGGTAGTCTGGAAACCATCAAAATGTATTCACTCCGGTATATGTGTCAAAACCTTACCGCAAGTGTATGATCCCAAAGGGAAACCATGGATAAAGCCAGAAAACGCCTCTACTGAAGAATTGAAATCCCAGATATTAAAATGTCCTTCTGGAGCGCTATCTTTTTATATGAACAACGAGAGTTAAAAAGTTATAGTTAGTGATTTCAAATAAAGGTAGGATTAGCTATTTATAGAGTATATTTATGCGGAGTTATGAAAGCTACTATGAATAGTAAGGGACAATTGTTTCATATTTGAAGAAGTTATGTGCAAAAAGAAGCATAAAAGAATGATTAATATATTTCGCAACAGTACACATTTTAAAGGAAATAAAATAGGCATTGCTCTCTGTGTCCTTGTTCTGGTCCTTAGTTGTACCGAGGAAAAAAAATTAAGCCATTCCGATCCAATAAATTGGGAAAGAAAATCCAAAGCACTCCCTGTCAACGATAGCCTTATCAATGGTAGTTCTTATCTTTCCATATATTCTGCCATATATGATGGTACCGAAAAAACCTTACATCATTTAACGGCTACGGCAAGTATGAGAAATGTAAGCAATACGGATACCATTTACATACTTAAAGCTGAATATTATAATACCAAAGGAGATCTTATACGTACCTATTTTAACAAACCTATTTTTCTAAAGCCTTTGGAAACCATAGAAATTGTTATCGACCAAGATGACAAATATGGTGGTACGGGAGCGAATTTTGTTTTTGATTGGGCAGTAAAGGCCAATAATCACGAGCCTATTTTTGAAGCCGTTATGATTTCCACTACAGGACAACAAGGAATTTCGTTTACTACAAGAGGAATAAAATTGTAGTGCCAATTGGCAAGAATTAAATTACAAGGGGTACTTCTCCCCTCCTAACCGATTAAAAAAAAGACTATCTTTAATCTGGTCAAGATTAAGGAATATTTACCATCTTTCTTGCTATTTCTGTTGAACCTAATTCATTTATGTGTTATGATAAAGGTGCCCTCTTTTGGTAGTAAGCTTAGGAAGAATATTGTGGAGGTGCCAGAAATCATCAACAATTGTTCTGGAATAAGGGTTTTTGGCCAATTGTTGAAATCATTTTTGTTTAGTACGGATGTTGCCATTATTAGAAACACCAATGCCAATGCCATTATTGCCGTGTATCCTTTTACGCCCCAGCCCTTAATATCCCATGCCTTAATTCTGGCGGCTGATAAACCTATCTTTTGTGGTGTTGGTGGTGGAATTACTACAGGTAAAAGATCCGTGGAACTTGCTTTACATGCCGAATTCCAAGGCGCACTGGGAGTTGTCCTGAACAAGCCCACACCCAATGAACTAATAGCGCGACTCAAGGCTAAAATTGATATCCCCGTTACCATTACCATAGTCTCCGAAAAAGACGATATTAAAGGTCGGATTGCAGCTGGAGTAGACATTTTTAATGTTTCAGGGGCCAGCAAAACCGCCGATATTATTAAACGCATCAGGGATATTGACCAAGACATTGCTATATTGGCCACGGGAGGTCATAAAGATGAGGATATATTGAGAACAATAGAAGCAGGTGCCAATGCCATCTCTTATACCCCACCGTCCACAAGCGAATTGTTCAAAGATATTATGATCAGGTATAGAGCGGAATGATCTATAAATTAGGTTACCTATCCAACACTTATATAAACTGGAATTAAGCATTAAGTATTAAGTAAATGAATATTATACATAGTATCCCAGAAAACATTTTTGAAAGTATAGGAATTGCGGCTGGTCTAAGCGCCTGCCTGGTAATTGCCACACAGGTATATAAGGAATTCCGTTACAAAGGTCCAAGTAGCCTCTCCAACGGCTTTATTTTTGGCTGGGTTTTTATTTATCTATTTTGGTGCTTTTACGGAATTCGATTTAATACCATGGCCCTTTGGCTAACCAATGCCATTGCTGTAGTAATACAATTGGTCCTTTGCTTCATTGTGATTAGAAAAAGAAAAATATATCCTGCCCAAACTTAACTCCTTTCATTATTTTTTAGAATGATTTTTAGGCCAAATGCATTTTTAGGCATATTTATTCTTTTGGTGCTAGTGGACCTGGTTACGGGATCCATGCACTTTCAGGAGTTGAGACAGTTGACCAAACCACTATTACTAATTTCCTTAATATTGTTTTTTGGAATAAAAGGAAGGAAACTGTCCAAAAAGGTTTATCGCTTTACACTATTGGCGCTCTGTTTTTCATTATTGGGAGATATTCTGTTACTCTATGATCATCTCTCTGCTTTCTATTTTATGCTCGGCTTAATGGCCTTCCTATTTGCACATATCAGTTATGCCTTGGTATTCTCTACACAAGGCAAAAAACTATTTAAAACAGAGTTACGATTGGTTTCTGTTATACTCCTATCCTATGGCACTACCCTTTATATAATTTTACATGATAATTTGGGTGCTTTAAAAATTCCAGTTATTATTTATATCCTTGGTATTCTCACTCTGGCCATTACTGCATATAGTAGAAAGGATAAAGTGAATTCCCTAAGTTTTAAATTGGTCTTCATTGGTACGATGTTCTTTATTATGTCTGACACTATCTTGGCCATCAATAAGTTTCTATTTGTAATACCTTTGTCCCACCTATTGGTAATGGGCACCTACGCCACAGCGCAATATTTAATAGTTAAAGGTTTATTGGCTAGTGATGACTGAAATTATAAGGCATATTTAAGTGAAGATACCTACCCAATAAGGCATACCATTATGTGGCCACACATACCTGTCAATTATATAATCATGCCTAATGATGAACAGGGAATCCATTTTAGCCTGTTTGTAAATGACACCCTAAATTCCGTGGTTTCATTATTTATAGAAAATAAGAAGGCTCAGTTCCGTAAACTGGCCACGGCCAGTTTAGAGCAGGATAAGGCTTTTGGCAGCCGACTCCTCTCCCACCTTATTTCTTATGCAGTAGGTAAAAAAAGTCAACAAAGTAGACGGCAATGCGCGTGTGGACAAAAAGAGTTTTATTTAAAATTTGGTTTTAAAAGCACCAATACTGTTTTTACAAAACACAAAATCGACTATATGGTGATGGAAAAAATGATAATACGGTAAAAATTATTTCTAAAATAGCTTAGCATTTATTATTAGAAACATTTTTAAGTACCTTTCTTTCGTGAAAATTTTAGTATTTCACTATTAACCTTTTTACCTATAAAACAAATTACAAATATTTAAAAATTAAAATCTAATAAACATGCATAAATCACTATTTCTGATCCTCGCTTTTTTAAGCTTGCAAATCCATGCACAAAGCTTTGATTTCCAGATAGACCATTCATCGTTGATTGTCAACAATCTGGATACAACTGCGGATTTCTATGCCAATATTCTCAAATTAAAGGAAATACCACACCCAGACAAAGCCCCTGGATTTCGTTGGTTTTTGGTACAAGGCAATTCACAGCTTCATCTGATACATAAAGATACCGTGGTCATGAAAAAGCATAAGTCCATGCACCTCTGTTTGTCCACCCCCAACCTGGAAACTTTTATAGAACATTTGAAAAGCAATAACATAGAATATGAAGATTGGCCGGGTGAAAAAGGTGCTGTTACGCTGCGTTCTGATGGAGTGCGACAGATATACTTAAGAGATCCTGAAGGATATTGGATCGAAGTCAATAACGCCAAACACGATTGATAAACCCAAACCATAGTATAGTAGGATTTACTAAATTTGAGTAATAATGAATGAATAAAATCTATTAAAGAATATGAATAAGGAAAATGCACAACGAAACACAATTATCGATTCCTTCCTAAATAAAGAGAACGTAAATTGGCAAGAACTACTTGCCACTATAATTGCCGGTTTTGACTGTACCACGGGAACAATCCATTTTTTAGATGAGCAATCTTCCTTATTAAAGGTCCAGGCCCATCAAGGCATTCCTCCTTTTTTAGTACCCAAACTTTCTGAGATTCCTATAGGGAAAGGAATGGCAGGTATAGCAGCGGAACGTCGTGAACCAGTGGAAATGTGCAACCTGCAAACCGATGATTCCGGGGTGGTACGTCCTGCAGCCAAAGAAACAAAAGTAGAGGGTTCTATTGCCGTTCCCATGTTGCTCAATGGAAAATTATACGGAACCTTGGGAATAGCCAAACCAGTTCCCTATGATTTTAAAGAAGAAGAAGTTAGTGACCTATTAAATATTGGTGAAAAGATAAGTGTGTTTATGAGTTCATAACCTCATTATCAAAATTGTGTTCTTTATGTTTTAGGGACTAAAAGTTTATAGATGCACAAAATTAAAAAAGGACCTTCTAATCGAAGGTCCTTTTTTATAATCCAAAGTTATAACTTGGGTTAAACTCTTGTAATCTTGGCTCCTATGGCACGCAAACGCGTATCAATATTTTCGTAACCTCGATCGATCTGTTCTATATTGTGTATAGTGGAGGTGCCTTTGGCAGACAAAGCTGCTATGAGCAAAGAAACACCTGCTCTAATGTCCGGAGACACCATGGTAGTAGCTTTTAGACTGGATTTAAAGTTATGTCCTATAACCGTAGCCCTATGGGGATCGCAGAGAATAATCTTAGCACCCATATCAATTAATTTATCTACAAAGAACAAGCGACTTTCGAACATTTTTTGATGAATTAAAACTTCACCCTTGGCCTGGGTCGCCATCACTAGGATAATACTCAATAAATCCGGAGTAAGTCCAGGCCATGGAGCATCGGCCACCGTTAAAATGGAACCGTCTATATAATTTTGAATCTCGTAGCCATCCTTATGCTCTGGAATTACGATATCGTCTCCCTTACGCTCCAGCTGTATTCCCAGTTTTCTAAAAACCGAGGGAATCTGGCCCAAGTCGTCCCAACTAACATTCTTGATCGTTAAATGACTTCTGGTCATAGCCGCCAATCCAATCCAACTACCGATCTCGATCATATCCGGCAACATTCTGTGCTCTGTACCTCCTAGGCTGTCAACACCTTCAATTTCCAATAAATTGGAGCCTATACCAGTAATTTTAGCGCCCATTCTATTCAGCATCTTACAAAGTTGCTGTAAATAGGGTTCACAAGCGGCATTGTATATGGTAGTCTTACCATCGGCTAAAACAGCAGCCATAACTATGTTGGCTGTTCCGGTAACAGAAGCTTCATCCAGAAGCATATAGGTACCCTTGAGCTTTTTGGCTTCGACCCCATAAAAGTGCTCCTCCTTATTATATCGGAATTTCGCCCCCAACTTAATAAAGCCCTCAAAATGGGTATCCAAACGTCTTCGTCCAATTTTATCACCTCCTGGTTTAGGAATGTATCCTTTACCAAAACGAGCCAATAATGGTCCCACGAGCATAATAGAACCTCTTAAGCCTCTACCATCCTCTTTAAATTGTGCGGACTGCAGGTATTCCAAATTAATGTCATCCGCCATAAAAGTATATGACCCTTGACCTTTCTTTTGAATTTTAACACCCAAATCCTCCAACAATGATATTAGTTTATTTACGTCTACAATATCCGGGATATTGGTAATAGACACTTTTTCTGAAGTAAGTAGTACGGCACAGAGTATTTGTAATGCTTCATTCTTTGCCCCTTGCGGTGTTATCTCACCATGTAATTGATGACCGCCTTCTATTTTAAATGTTCCCATTAAAGTTTGAGAAGATTAGTACCGTTTTTTACCGCGGTTTTGATTTCTTTGCGTTTTTTTACCAGTATTGGTCCTTGGAGTTTTTGCGACACGATTCTTAAGGAATTGCCCACTTTCGGTCAGGTTTTCACCCTCCTTGGCAAGGTCTATTTGTCCATCGCTCAACTCATAAAGATGCTTGAATATAGCTTTGTCGTCAACGGTGTCCTTATTCCAATTTAGGTAACACTTTTTCATGTGATTGGCAATGGCATATTCCAATCCGTCACGCATATCACCTTTTTCCCATTTAACGGCCACATCGATCATACGTTTAATGTTGTTACCGTAAAACCTATATTTCGGAAAATTCTGAGGATATTCCAAAGGTTCAGGACGCTTCTGCAAGGTTTCCTGTGAGGTGATCGGGAACGGAGAGTCCACGTTCAACTTAAAATCGGACATGATAAACAGTTGGTCCCATAATTTATGTTGAAAGTCGGGAACGTCCCTCAAATGTGGTTGAATATTGCCCATAACACTTATTATGGCCTGTGCCACACGGTTACGTTCCGCATCGTCCTCTATGGAAATTGCATGATCCACCATTTTTTGGAAATGACGGCCATATTCGGGTATAATGAGCTTTGATCGCTCAGTATTGTATTCTAAGTTTTCTACTAAATTCAATTTGAAATATTTATTGCTATTGATTTATGATAAGGAAGTATTCTTATAACGTCTGCAAATTAACAAAATTATGCTAGAAATACTATTTTAGAGCGATATAACCCCTTTTACCTCCCCTACTTCCTTGTATTTGCGGATTACTTCATCCGGATTTTTAAGGTTCACCGTAATGGATAAGCTGGTGTATTTGGCATTTTTGGATTTTTTAGATTCGATTACCGCCCCTGTATTGTCAAAAATATCCTGAATCTGCTTAATCTTTTCCGGGTCTGTAGGCACAATAAACTTGTACAAGTAATTGGAAGGCCATTTACTGGTTTCAGCCAACTGTTCCTTTAATCTAGTATAAAAGTCATCTGATTTATCTTGATTCATGCCAATGTTTTTGCAAATATATAAAGTATCATTGGCAATTTTTTAATCTTAGGGGTATTTCATTACTTTGCACCAGTATTTTATGCAAGTAATTGCACAACCTTAAAGCACATTATTTGAATATCGAAAAAATTGTTATCACGGGTGGACCCAGTACCGGAAAGACCTCCATCATAGAA
Source organism: Arenibacter sp. F26102 (assembly GCF_023015865.1). Lineage (GTDB taxonomy): Bacteria > Bacteroidota > Bacteroidia > Flavobacteriales > Flavobacteriaceae > Arenibacter. Next base: position 371,788 of record NZ_JALKBC010000004.1, read on the forward strand.
AAAATTGAAAAGGAGGGCTTTTTTTGTTTTAACGAGATATCACGGGAAATTACACTGGAGGCAAGGGAACAAGGTATTCCCCAGCTATTTATTTCGGACCCATTGCTTTTTAGTGAGCGAATTATTGAGGGCAGGATTAAACAGTTCAAAGCAGCCGAGGAGTTAAGTAATCCATTGGTATTTTTTGATAGAGGCATTCCTGACGTGGTGGCCTATATGGACTGTTTTGGACAAGCTTATGGGAACCATTTTGTGGAAAGCTGTAAGAACTATAGGTACGACCACGTATTTTTATTACCGCCTTGGAAAGAAATACACGAGTCTGACAACGAACGTTTTGAAAACTTCGAAGAAGCCCTTCGTATACATACATTCTTGGAAAAAGCCTATACCGATTATGGCTACAAAATTATAAATGTTCCCAAGGAAACGGTGGAAGGAAGGGTTACCTTTATACTCAATAAAATAAAAAATCTATAGTGCAGCAGCACCCTAAGGATATATTACAGAAATATTGGGGCTTTCCGGATTTTAAAAATTCTCAGGAAGAAATTATAAGCGCCGTATTGAATGGGCAGGATGTTCTTGCCTTGCTTCCTACGGGAGGCGGAAAATCTTTGTGCTATCAGATACCGGCATTGGCCCAGGAAGGTATTTGTATTGTGGTATCCCCATTAATCGCTTTGATAAGGAATCAGGTAGAGACCCTTAAAAAACTGGGAATAAAGGCCATAGCCCTTACCGGAGGCATTTCGTTTGATGAAGTAAACAATTTGTTGGACAACTGCCTGTACGGCAACTATAAATTCCTTTATCTCTCACCGGAAAGACTGCAACAGGAATTGATCCAGGAACGCATTCGGCAGATGAACGTAAACCTGATCGCCATTGACGAGGCCCATTGTATCTCTCAATGGGGAAACGATTTTAGACCTGCTTATTTGGAGTGCCACATACTTAAAGAATTGGCACCAAGTGCACCTATGATTGCCTTAACGGCAACGGCAACAGGAATGGTAGTCAAGGACATATGCCTAAATTTAAAGCTGGAACAACCGTTAGTAGTTAAAGAATCCTTTTCCAGAAACAATATAACCTTTAGTGTATGTTGGGAGGAAGACAAAAAATACCGTCTTAAAGAATTATGCGCCCAGACCAATGGGAGCGCCATAGTATATGTGCAGAGTAGAAAAATGACGATGGAATTGGCCTATTACCTGGCCCAGCAAGGACATACGGCCACCTTTTTTCATGGCGGCATTTCCAAAAAGGACAAGGATATTAGGTTAAATCAGTGGTTGGAAAACAAAGTAAAGATTATGGTGGCCACCAATGCCTTTGGTATGGGCATAGACAAGCCAGATGTTGGCCTAGTAGTACATTATCAAATTCCGGATAGTATGGAAAATTATTTCCAGGAAGCCGGAAGGGCCGGTAGGGATGGAAATGCGGCGAACGCTGTTCTCATTACCAACCAGACGGATGAAACACAGGTGCGAAAGCAATTTTTAGGTGTGTTGCCAGATGTTGACTTTCTAAAACTATTATACCGAAAACTCGCCAACTATTTTCAGATACCTTTCGGTGAAGGCAGTGGTGAAACCTTTCAATTGCCTTTTAATTCCTTTTGCGATACCTATAAACTTAATACTACATTAACGTATAACGGTTTAAGGTTGTTAGACCAAAATTCGGTCATAACCCTAACCGAGGCATTCTCCCAAAAGACGACAATCCGTATGATAGCGTCCAAGCACAATATATTTTCTTACTTGGATAAAAATCAGAAATCGGCGCCAACCATTCAAACTATATTGAGAACCTATGGTGGAATTTTTGATTTTGATACAAAGATCAATCCCCTATTGATCGGGCGGAAGGCCAATAAAACTGAAAATGAGGTGGTCGAGGTCTTGGAACAATTGGAAAAAGATGAAATAATTGAATATCACGCCCAGCACAGCGATCTGGAAATCACCTTTTTGGTTCCTAGGGAGGATGAACGGACTATCAATATCTTCGCAAAGAAAATCAAACAGATTCAGCAAGTAAAAAAGGACAATGTAGAAAGTATTTTGGGCTTTATTAAGAACAATACCCTATGTAGAAATAGGCAACTACTAAATTATTTTGGTGAAACCAGCGAAGAGAACTGTGGAAAATGCGATGTCTGTATCAAAAAGAATCCCGTGGGCAATGAAATTATAAGAATCATAGAACAGGACATATTACAAATCTTAATGGTAAAAAAAATAAATTCCAGAGGATTGATAAAATTATTGACCTACAAGGAAAGTTCTGTTATTTTGGCAATACAAAGGCTATTGGAGGATAGGAGAATAAAAGTGAATACGATAAATCAGTACGAAATAATCGAAAGATGAGCAAACCACGAATAGTGTTTATGGGTACCCCGGATTTTGCCGTGGCCATTTTGGACAAGCTTGTAAAGAGCGACTGTAATATTGTTGGGGTTATTACAGCTCCCGACAAACCTGCTGGCCGGGGAAGAAAATTACATGAATCTGCCGTTAAGACCTACGCGGAGGAACACCATTTAAAAATTTTACAACCTACGAACTTAAAGAACCCTGATTTTATTAAGGAATTGGAAGGATTGCAGCCAGACTTACAAATTGTGGTAGCTTTTAGAATGTTGCCCAAAGTAGTATGGGACATGCCATCTCTGGGGACTTTTAACCTTCACGCTTCCCTCCTTCCCCAATACCGTGGGGCGGCCCCAATTAATTGGGCCATTATAAATGGAGAGAAGGAAACTGGGGTGACCACCTTTTTTATTGATGATAAGATAGATACAGGAGAAATTTTACTTCAAAAGAAAACATCCATTTCCGATACCGATACGGCAGGCAGCTTACATGATAAGTTGATGTATCTAGGGGCCGATCTGGTTTTGGAAACCATAAATAAAATTGACAGTAAGGAAATAGTACCATACAAACAGCAGGAAGAAGCCCCATTAAAGGAGGCGCACAAACTACATAAGGAGACCTGTGAAATAGACTGGCAACGGAATATCTCTACAATTTACAATTTTATTAGAGGGCTTAGCCCCTATCCTACTGCTTGGACCACCCTGTACAATGGGGAAGAGGAATTGTTCCTAAAGATATATTTGGCCAAAATGGATTTGGAACCGCATCAATTAAAGGTTGGAAGTATTGTGGTTACAAAAAGAGAACTAAAGGTAGCCGTAATGGGAGGTTTCATTAATTTACTGGAAATTCAATTGCCAGGTAAAAGAAAAATGGCGACCAAAGAGGTATTAAATGGACTAAAATTAACAGAAAACGCCTATGTTGGGTAAACCCCCATGTTCATTGGGGGTACGGTGAAACGTAAAAAACGTCCTACTTTATCAACAAACGTTTCAAGTTATCAACAAAAATGCGGATTTACCCTTATTTTACTTGCGTTAATGGCAAATCCGTATAAATTTGTTGAAGAATTAATTATAATTAATAACACTTAATTTATCGAAATTATGAACAAAACAGAATTAATCGATGCAATGGCAGCTGATGCTGGCATTACTAAAGCCGCAGCTAAAAAGGCATTGGAATCTTTCCTAGGAAACGTTGAAGGTTCTCTAAAAAAAGGTGGTAGAGTATCTCTAGTAGGTTTCGGATCTTGGTCTGTATCTAAAAGAAATGCAAGAGAAGGTAGAAACCCATCAACTGGGAAAACTATCCAAATTGCAGCTAAAAATGTAGTGAAGTTTAAAGCAGGTGCTGATTTGAGCGGTGCAGTAAACTAGTCATAATTTATTATACATTGAAAGCACTTCTCTATTGGGAAGTGCTTTTTTTGTAAAAACACTTTTCAGATTAAGAGATTTGTTATATTTTAGGGATACAAGAACAAATTATATGGTCGCTGAAAAACCAAGAAAAGGCAAACTACTTATTGCTGAGCCTACCTTATCTGGTGATGTTTCCTTTAACAGGTCTATTGTCTTGTTGGCGGAGCATAACGAGGAGGGATCTGTTGGTTTTATCCTTAACAAACCTTTGGATTACAATATAAACGACCTGGTTACCGAAATAGATATACCTTTTCAGGTTTACAACGGTGGTCCTGTGGAACAGGACAATCTTTATTTTATCCATAAGGTCCCGGAACTGATTGTAAATAGCATTGAAATTTCCGATGGTATTTATTGGGGCGGAGATTTTGGGTCTATTGTAGATCTTATCAATAATAAAGTTATTTCTGAAAATGATATAAGATTCTTTTTGGGCTATTCAGGGTGGTCCTCGTTTCAATTGGATGAAGAATTAACTTCCAAGTCCTGGGTGGTAGTCAAGAATGACTATGAAAGTGATATCATACAAAAATCTTCCAACGCCTTTTGGAAGGAAAAAATGATGGAATTGGGGGGGAATTATGTTATTTGGTCCAATGCCCCGGAAAACCCCAGTCTAAACTAAGGATATTTAATTGAGCCTTGCGGCCGCATTCAGCTTGCCCAAAAGATCGGAAGCCACTTTATTGCCGTACTCCTTTTTCCTGTATTTAGTAATGGGTTGTATACCTCTAATGGCGTTGGTAATGAACAATTCGTCCGCTTTTTGCAACTCGAAGGGCGAAATAAAGGCTTCCTCAAAATTATAGTTATCCAACGCACCTAAAATTCCGATCAATTTCTTTCGCACAATTCCGTTTAAACAACCATCCTTTAAAGAAGGAGTCTTGATAAGCTGGTCCTTTACCAAAAATAGATTGCCATTTAAAGCTTCTACCACCTTTTTTTCATTGTTGAGCAACAGACAATTCTGATAACCATTTTCGGCAGCATAAATGCTCCCTACCACATTGATAGCCTTATTGCTGGTCTTTAAAGTGGAAAGCATATCCGGATTTACATAAAAATCTTTAAAAAGCTCTACTTCGTAGGTTTCATTATTTAGGGTATAGAACGGGGAGTCCAATACACTGGTCTCTATTATGTAGGATACGTCATTAGTTTGGGGCAGATATAGTCCACCATTATTTCTAAAAACGGTGAATCGGACTCTGGCCGGTTTTTCCAATAGTGCATTGGCTTTTACGGCAGCCATTATCTGTTCCTCCAAAAATTCCATGGTAAAATTCATAGGAATCTCCATTCTTAAAATCCGCATGGACGCCATAAGGCGGAGGTAATGATCTTCCCAAAAGAAAATTTTACCATTAACTACCCTAATGGACTCAAAAAGGGCATCCCCATAACGGAGCCCCCTATTTTCGTGATTAAGGTAAAATGTATTCTTAGAAAGTAGGTTTCCGTTAAAATTAACCATAAAAAAAGCCTTGAAAAAATCAAGGCCAAAGGTACGTTTTATTCCCTTAATGCCTTAAGCAGAACCCAAAACTTGTTTTAAACTGGATACTTGGTTCTCCCATAGCATTTTAGATTCGTCCACTTCATCCTCATCCGCAAAATCTGTAATAAACAGGGACACATCTTTGGTTATTTCATCTACGATGATACGCATTTCAAAAAAACTATCATCTTCTTCCGCTACCCAGGTAAATTTTACAAATTCATCGCTCTTGCGTTTTAATAATTTTGCTTGCTCTTCGGAGCCGTCCCAAATAAAATTGAACATTTCACCTCTGGAATTTACGTTGTCCGCGAACCATTCCGAAAGCCCTGAGGGGGTAGATATATATTGATATAGTAGTTGTGGCGAAGATTGAATTACAAATTCAACTTCATATTTAATTTTATCGCTCATTCTTAATAGTGTTTATGGTGGACAATATATATATTTATAAATGATAAAAAAATAAAACAGAGATAATATTTTTAGCGATCTAATTTGGAAAGGACCAAAAATTAACTTTATATTTGCACCCGTTTAAAACGGCACGGCGAGGTAGCTCAGTTGGTTAGAGCGTCGGATTCATAACCCGGAGGTCGGGGGATCGTGCCCCCCTCTCGCTACCAGTAAAATCAAGTAATCCAGGAGTTTAAGCTCCTGGATTTTTTTGTTAGGTACAACATAGGTACAACATTTTAAAGTTTACTTTCAAAATATTGCTTTCACTTCAAAAAGACCTATCACCAATTGTTTGACTCTCATTTTTCTAATAGATTGGTATTACACATAGTTTTATTTGTAGGATTATGCCCAAAACCTATTTGGATGAGCCGATCAAAAAGAACCGTTTGCGCCGAATTATAATATTAATAGGAAACTAGATTCTTAAAATCGATCCCTTTGTATTTAAATTAATTTCGATTTTTTAGCTGATGCCACCGGATTCAAAGCTGGACATATAGAAAATATTCTACACGTTCTAAACCGCTATACCTTCATTTTATTTCCTGATAAATCGGAATATTGTGGATAGGCAGACAAAACCATTTTGCTGGCCTCTAAATGCTTTAAATAAGTTTCTGCTAGTTACTAGAATCTTATGTCTGGAAGAAAGTGATTACTTAGTGGATTTGTTTTTTAATTTCAAGCGCAGCTCCACTCTAAACAACAAACCCCTGACACCTAAGGAAAGAATTTGATACGACTTGGTTAATTATATCCTCTAGTAGGGAGATTGGTGGAAGTGTTTGCTTTGATAAATTAAATATTCACCCTATTCACTATTGCAAATTTAGCTTTTATTCGTGCCTCCCCTATTGGGTCAACCATTAGGAAGTAAAGTAAACTTGCCTAATGACACCTATACATTTTACAAGGGAAGCCTATGTAATTACAATAAACTTTGGATGAAATGAATTGAAAGAACACTGCTATGCAAGAGCATAACGATCTTGCAATTCTCAAATGTACAGTTTTGAAAAACGATTCGTTTATTACTTTTTTGAATGCAGAATCTTTTCCATAATGCTTTTGGAAAGTGGTTTGTCAAAATGCCCTTTTATCATGGGGTGCTCCTTAGCCCTTGTCCGGTCTTTCGAATTTGAAAAGGCGGATAGAATATAGATGTCCGTTTTTTGTAAAACATTGCTGCCAATCTTTATTGTATCAAGAAATTCCCAACCGTCCATGCCGTTCATGACCAAATCTAGAAATATTAAATCCGGCACATCCTCTTTATTAATTACAGGATGGGCAAACATGTTCAAAACTTCTTCCGCAGTATCACAAACTATAGTCCTGCAATTAGAAATTGATTGTTCTATGCAATATCTTGACGCGAATTGCGACACTAAGTCGTCATCTATAATGCAAACTTTCAATTCCATTTTTGAGAAATTTAATAGTTGTAAATATGAGAAAGAATTATCACTTAATTATATATTCTAACTGGTAAACGTTCAAAAGGTCCATATTCTCGCTGTAACAAGAAAGCTTCATAAATGAGGTGCGTCTAACAGAACTTTGTTCTTTTTATTCTTTATCCGGTGTTTTAGTCATCCATTTTTAACAACCTTTAAATACCTAGTTCGGTGTAATTGCTACTTGATTTATCATAGTTACAAAACGAACGTAATTATCTGGCAATTACCAGTCTATTCAATTTCCTTCCCCGCTCGTCCACTATTACCATTAAGATGGTTACAAATTCAAAGTTGGAATGTGAAAATAGGTTATTTCTGACATCTACGGTATTTGAAAATTGCAGTTCCATTCTACTATTTTTAAATAGAATAGCAAAAATGTTCAAGATTTTTAAAATCTAATAATAAAAATAGTTAACAGGGAAAAAGCATATTCAAAGAAATCAATATGTTCTTAACAAGTCACCTCTCCAATAAGAGGTTATGGATTGCAATTGAAGAACAGTCACAAATTTAGGTTATGAAGGGCATTAATTAATCATAAATGGACTCGACCAAACTCCTAAACAATCACTACCTGCATCTACGCAACATTTTAGGTGCCGTTCACATCATTTTGACAGGCTGAAATGGCTATTTAAGTAAATTGGCCGTGATTTAAACCCCGAATATACCTATCATGAAATTAAGATGTATAATTGTAGACGATTCCTCTATGCAGCGAATCGCCGTAGCAAGATTAGTGAACAATCATCCAAACCTGGCTATGGTAGCCGAGTTCAGCAATGCCATTGAAGCAAAAAGCGGTATCAAAAATAATGACATCGACCTTATTTTCCTAGATGTAGAAATGCCGATCATCAGTGGTTTCGATCTTTTGGAATCCTTGGACAACCCTCCACAGGTAATTTTGATTACAGGCAATCCTGATTATGCCCTTAAGGCTTTTGATTATGACATAACGGATTACCTATACAAACCTATATCTTTATCCCGTTTTGATGCCTCTGTAAAAAGAGCTGTGGCCAAATACGAGCAGATTCATAAGTCAAATGAGGAAGAAGAATATATCTTCGTGAAAAGTAACCTAAAAAAACGCAAGGTAGTATTAAACGATATTAAATGGATCGAAGCTCTTGGTGATTATGTTAAATTGGTGACCAATGAAGGTAATATCGTTATACTTTCTACTATGAAATCTTTTGAAAAACAGTTGCCAGGGGATAAATTCCTAAGGATACACAAATCCTATATCGTGAATTTGGAAAAAATTGAAAAATTTAACAGTAAAATTGTTCAAGTAGCTGGAACACAAGTACCATTGAGCCGAAACAAAAAAACCGAATTGGCTGATGCACTTTATAATGTTTAAAGATTATTCAAGGTATTTAGATTCCCAACACGATAGCTTTAATAAGCTCTCGTGTTCATGTTATAGATATTTATGAAAATACTTATTATAGAGATGAAATCTAATAATTAGGTTAAGCCATAATCAAAATTAGTTATTTTATATTTTTGGATCGAGCTCCTGATACTGGCAACAGTCAACATAGATATCCTATTTAAATTATAAACAGTGGTATAACCATGATATATAAAATCACTTTTGGCATACACCAATCCCTTTGCCACTCCTTTGAAAATTGCTTAGAAGCTATCCAGTCGTTTTTCCCCTATCTACAAAAAAACCAGTTGGGCACTAGGCAATATCTGATTCTAACATCTGTTATTTTATATTCAAAAAATAAGATTTTAGGAGTAGACCCCTTAATACTTTTTTTTAGGTGTATAACTATACTTAAATTTAGAATATTGAATCCACCACTTTCTTTTACTCCACTCCATCTTTGATGGTGTTTGATTCAATTAAATGGCTATAAATATTCTTCTTTAGATTGAATGAAAGTATTGGATCTATTTTGCTCCCATTCTTCAGTATCTCATAGTGTAGATGGTATCCTGTGGAACTTCCTGTGCAACCCACCGCGCCAATCATTTCGTGCTGTTTTACTGTTTGCCCCTTTCGGACAAGCACCTTGTTCAGATGTCCATACAATGTTTCAAAACCAAAGCGATGTTTAATGATAATATGTGTACCATAGCCTTTTTTGGAATATAGGATATTCAGGATAGTACCTGATGCCGATGAATAAACATATTTTCCACGCGCGGTGGCCAAATCGATTCCATAATGTTTCTTCTCTTTATCTGAAATTGGATGGACACGAATGCCATAGTTACTTGAAATGGAATAATTGCCTTTCTCCAACGGAACAGCGGATGGAAATTGCTCTAGCAACTGAGGCTGGTATTTTAGGTAGGTCTCTAATGAACCCATATAGGAATAGTCAGGGATTTGATATAAAAATCCAACTATTCGTTCTTCAATTGCTATAAGCAACTGATTTCGTTCCCTTTCTATAAGGACTGAATCCGTTAATGTAGATTCTAAATTCATTTTAAGGCGTTCTTCATAAAAGTCCATTGTGATGTAGGCTTCCCTAAAAATGTAGGCTTCCCTAAAAATAGGACAGTATAAAATTCGAATTTATTAATTTTAAATTTTAACTGTCACATGAAAAGAACAAAGTTTACGGAAAGCCAGATTGTCAAGGCGCTAAGGGAAAACGAACAGGGAAGATCCGTTGGCGATATTTCCAGGGAACTGGGTATCGACAAAAGTACATTTTACTACTGGCGCAAGAAATACGGGGGTATGGAGCAGCAGCAACTGAAACGTCTAAAGGAGCTCGAAGAAGAGAACAATAGGCTAAAACAAATGTATGCGGATGTTAGTCTGGACAATAAAATGCTAAAGGACGTTTTGTCAAAAAAGTTCTAAGGCCTTCCGACAAGAGAGTTCGAGCAAAATATCTCATCAAACAATATACGGTTCCCATATTACGTGCGTGTAAACTTGTTGATTTAAGCAGATCAATGTGGTATTACCAAAGTAGACGGGATGACAGCGAAGTCATCGACAAGCTAACCGAGTTGGCCGNATCATATCCGACCCGGGGTTTTGATGAGTATTATCATAAGATCCGTCGTGAGGGCCTAAAATGGAACCGAAAGCGTGTGTTGCGTGTGTATCGCAATATGAAGCTGGGCCTTAGGCGCAAGCATAAGAAACGTTTGGTAAAACGTGTAAAGCAACCCTTGGAAGTACCTTCACAGCTCAATGAGTGCTGGAGCATGGACTTTATGAGCGATGCGCTTAGCGATGGTAGAAAAGTACGCGTATTCAACGTTATTGACGACTGTAACCGGGAAGCTATCGCCATTGATGCTGGACTATCCTATCCAGCACGGGCGGTCATTGAAACATTGGAAAACCTGAAAGAAGATATAGGGACTCCCAAATATATAAGATGTGATAACGGACCGGAATTTATCTCAAAGACATTTATGAACTGGTGTAAAATGAACTTTATAGAAATCAAATACACCCAACCAGGAAAACCGATGCAGAACGGATACATAGAACGGTTCAACCGTTTTTATAGAGAAGACATATTGGATGCTTATTATTTTAATGACGTACATCAGCTCCAAAAGATAAGCGATAACTGGCGGGAGGACTATAACTTTAACCACCCACATAAGTCCCTGGGCAATAAATCGCCCAAAGAATATATGCCCAGATTTGATGAAGAATTTAAATTCTTCATCAAATCTGACCTAAACAACAATTATTTATCGAATTTAGAGGTGTCCTAAAAAGGGGAAGCCTACA
>NZ_JALKBC010000050.1 GCF_023015865.1 Arenibacter sp. F26102
AACAGGGAAGTTAAGCCCGTCTGCGCCGATGGTACTGCTACACCAAGTGGGAGAGTAGGCCGCCGCCTTTTTTTGAAGTCCCTTCATCGCAAGATGAGGGGACTTTTTTTTTGTTCCATATCCAACAAAAGCGCACGCCCCTAACGTGATCGGTTCCTGCACCCGCCTCTACTGCGTTTTACCTGTAACGGTGGGCAGTCATTGAATGCACGCCTACTGCGTGATTAATTCGGATCAAGTACAATTTCTGGGTATTTGAATATTTACGCATATAGTTGAGTTAATCTAAATAGGAAGAATTCTGTATTTCTAACGCCTCTGAACTGTGCCCTGAATGCCTTTATTTTTGCATTGAATGATTCCGCCGATGCATTTGTACTCCTGTTTATAAAATAGTTCAGGATAGATCTGTAGTTGAGGGATATGGTATTGGCAATCGTATTGAATGCCCTGAATCCCGTATTTTCTACATCCTTGTACCAATGTGGGATCAAGTACAATTTCTGGGTATTTGAATATTTACGCATATAGTTGAGTTAATCTAAATAGGAAGAATTCTGTATTTCTAACGCCTCTGAACTGTGCCCTGAATGCCTTTATTTTTGCATTGAATGATTCCGCCGATGCATTTGTACTCCTGTTTATAAAATAGTTCAGGATAGATCTGTAGTTGAGGGATATGGTATTGGCAATCGTATTGAATGCCCTGAATCCCGTATTTTCTACATCCTTGTACCAATGTGCCAGTTTTGTGTAGGCGTGCTCCATGGACGTTGCCGTATTGAATATGTTCCTAAGCCCATGGACCAGGTCAAAGGCAATCTTTATATCGGGATATTGATCGAACAATATTTTACTTCTTTCAGATTGGTTCCGGGTCCAATTGTTGGGCGATTTATAAAGGAGGTACCTACTTCTGGCCAAGATTTGTTTTCTGGTGTCCCCATTGCTGAATTCTTTTGGTACGAATGTCCCGTTCTTTGCCCTTGCCCGTTTTATCTGTTCGTTCTCCAGGTCTATGGCGTCCCATCTGTGCTTGATCCGGATGTCCTGAAGGGCTTCCAGTGCCAGCTTCTGTACGTGGAACCTATCCGTGACCTGTATTGCCTTAGGGAAGCACTTCTTGGCGATGGTCTTCATCGAGTTCGCCATATCCAGGGTGATTTCCTTGACCGTTGCCCTTTTCTTGGCGGGCATTTTCATCAGTTGTTCGATGATGGGCCCCACCTTGGTGCCGGAGAATATGGCCACTATGGCCCCTTTCTTGCCCTTGGCCCTTTTGTTGGTTATAATTGTATAGAGCTCGCCCTTGGAGAGTGCCGTTTCGTCAATGGACAGGTAAGGTCCCATATTTTCGGGAAAGACGAGCCATTGTTTGGCATGTCCCTTTTGCTCCCAGTCCTTAAAATCGCTCATATAATTTTTGTACTGTCGCTGGAGCTTCTTGCCGTTTACCCCGAAGAGAGACCCCAGTTGTTGGCCGCTCAGGGCCGTATTATCCGTTG
>NZ_JALKBC010000051.1 GCF_023015865.1 Arenibacter sp. F26102
GCCACCAGACATAATAGCTGACAGACTAACAGACTGTTCCTTTCCATGGGTCTTTTCTGCAGTCACCGTCCTTGACACGAAGTTCGAATAGACCACCATGGAATGGAGCTGGGTGTTCCTGTTCTTTCTGTCCGTGACCACAGGCGTGCATTCTCAGGTGCAGCTGGTGCAGAGCGGCGCCGAGGTGAAGAAGCCCGGCGCCAGCGTGAAGGTGAGCTGCAAGACCAGCGGCTACGCCTTCACCGAGTACACCATGCACTGGGTGAGACAGGCCCCCGGCAAGGGCCTGGAGTGGATGGGCGGCATCAACCCCAACACCGGCGGCACCACCTACAACCAGAAGTTCCAGGGCAGAGTGACCCTGACCGTGGACAAGAGCAGCAGCACCGCCTACATGGAGCTGAGCAGCCTGAGAAGCGAGGACACCGTGGTGTACTACTGCGCCAAGCTGCTGAGACTGATGTACTACTTCGACTACTGGGGCCAGGGCACCCTGGTGACCGTGAGCAGCGCTAGCACCAAGGGCCCCAGCGTGTTCCCCCTGGCCCCTTGCAGCAGAAGCACCAGCGAGAGCACAGCCGCCCTGGGCTGCCTGGTGAAGGACTACTTCCCCGAGCCCGTGACCGTGTCCTGGAACAGCGGCGCTCTGACCAGCGGCGTGCATACCTTCCCCGCCGTGCTCCAGAGCAGCGGACTGTACTCCCTGAGCAGCGTGGTGACCGTGCCTTCCAGCAGCCTGGGCACCAAGACCTACACCTGCAACGTGGACCACAAGCCCAGCAACACCAAGGTGGACAAGAGAGTGGAGAGCAAGTACGGCCCTCCCTGCCCCCCTTGCCCTGCCCCCGAGTTCCTGGGCGGACCTAGCGTGTTCCTGTTCCCCCCCAAGCCCAAGGACACCCTGATGATCAGCAGAACCCCCGAGGTGACCTGCGTGGTGGTGGACGTGTCCCAGGAGGACCCCGAGGTCCAGTTTAATTGGTACGTGGACGGCGTGGAAGTGCATAACGCCAAGACCAAGCCCAGAGAGGAGCAGTTCAACAGCACCTACAGAGTGGTGTCCGTGCTGACCGTGCTGCACCAGGACTGGCTGAACGGCAAGGAATACAAGTGCAAGGTCTCCAACAAGGGCCTGCCTAGCAGCATCGAGAAGACCATCAGCAAGGCCAAGGGCCAGCCACGGGAGCCCCAGGTCTACACCCTGCCACCTAGCCAAGAGGAGATGACCAAGAACCAGGTGTCCCTGACCTGTCTGGTGAAAGGCTTCTATCCCAGCGATATCGCCGTGGAGTGGGAGAGCAACGGCCAGCCCGAGAACAACTACAAGACCACCCCCCCTGTGCTGGACAGCGACGGCAGCTTCTTCCTGTACTCCAGACTGACCGTGGACAAGTCCAGATGGCAGGAGGGCAACGTCTTCAGCTGCTCCGTGATGCACGAGGCCCTGCACAACCACTACACCCAGAAGTCCCTGAGCCTGAGCCTGGGCAAGTGAGCGGCCGCT
>NZ_JALKBC010000052.1 GCF_023015865.1 Arenibacter sp. F26102
ATCTTCGGCAGTGCCGACGAGTTCCACTATGTCTATCAGGAACTACAGGGAGATGGGGAGATCATAGCCCAGTTAATGAGCCTTGAACAGACCAACGGTTGGGCCAAGGCCGGGGTGATGATGAGGAGCGACCTTGATGCGAACTCCGCCATGGCGATGATGATCATGGCACCGAACCCCAACAATACAGGGATACCGGCATATAGTTTCCAGTACAGGCCCACAAAAGGTGGCACTCTTGGAACCGGCAACTATACCGCCCCTGCACCGGCTCCGGGAGGATTCCCGCATTACCTCAGGTTGGTACGCTCTGGCAATACCTTAACGGCCTATGTGTCCGAGACCAATGGAAGTTGGGTTCAGGTNAACCCCAACAATACAGGGATACCGGCATATAGTTTCCAGTACAGGCCCACAAAAGGTGGCACTCTTGGAACCGGCAACTATACCGCCCCTGCACCGGCTCCGGGAGGATTCCCGCATTACCTCAGGTTGGTACGCTCGGGCAATGCCTTCACGGCCTATGTGTCCGAGACCAATGGAAGTTGGGTTCAGGTAGGAAGTACTTCCATACCTATGGGACAAAACATTTTCGTAGGTCTGGCGACAACATCGCATAACGATGGCGTACTTGCCAGTGCAGTATACGAGAACGTTCAGGTCATTGGCAATGTAGAGGAAAATGAAGCCCCTACCGCAGTGGCCACAGCTACTCCGTTGACCGGTACGGCGCCATTGGAAGTGAACTTTAACGGCAGTGGATCTAGCGACCCAGAAAATCCAAATGGACTTGTCTATGCTTGGGATTTCGGAAACGGCGATACCTCGTCTGCTACCAACCCGGTTTACACCCATACTACTGTAGGCAGCTTTACCGCTACCCTTACCGTGACTGATCCGGAAGGACTTCAGGACACCGCTACGGTTACCATCACGGTAGATGAGGAGGTCGTGGTGGACTGTACTCCGGTACCTTCCCCATGGACCAATTCCGATATAGGAAACGTTGCCGCCAATGGCGAGGCCTGTTTCGACAACGGTCGTTTCGAGGTCAATGCCTCAGGTGCGGACATCTTCGGCAGTGCCGACGAGTT
>NZ_JALKBC010000053.1 GCF_023015865.1 Arenibacter sp. F26102
GCCCTATTCTCGTTGGCCACGTCCTGATATGCCAAATAAGGAACCCCCGAACCGTCAACGGCCAGGGAAGTCCAATAGGCCTCGCCATCCGAAAAACCGGCAGGTCCCACCAGCTCCCATGCGCTGCCATTGAACCTTTGGACCGTAGCCTTCCTACCATTGGAAACATCACTATATGCCACAAAGGGCACCCCGAAACCATCAATGGCCAGGGAAATATCATAGGCTACATCAGCGGAAAAACCAGCCGTGCCTACTAATTCCCATTCGCTACCATTATATTTTTGGACCGTAGCCCTATTACCGTTGGCCCCATCAAAATATGCTACATATGGTATTCCAGAATTATCTAGGGCCAGGGAAACATAATCTGCCCCACCTACTGAAAAACCGGCCGTACCCACCAATTCCCAAACACTTCCGTTGAATCTTTGGACTGTGGCCCTATTGCCATTGGCCCCGTCGTTAAATGCCACATAGGGCACACCAGAGCCGTTCATGGCCAAGGACGTCCAATTGGCCTCGCCAGCAGAAAATCCTGCAGACCCTACCAATTCCCAATTACCGCCATTGAACCTTTGGACAGTTGCCTTCTTCTCATTGTCTTTGTCCTGAAATGCAAGATAGGGTACCCCGGAACCATCTAGGGCCAAGGAAACCTCAACTACCGTTCCATTGGGAAAACTGGAAGGGCCAACTTGTGCCCAACAGTCTCCCGTACCTGT
>NZ_JALKBC010000054.1 GCF_023015865.1 Arenibacter sp. F26102
ACAGTAGTTTGGGTTGACAAGTCCAGCTTCGCTGTTTTGGCCGATCAGGTAACTATTACCGGAGTAGGAACGGTAGCGGATCCCTTCAAAGTAGAAGACCTTTCAATAGTAAATTCCAAACTTGGCCCTGATGCGGTGACGAATGCTAAATTGGCCGATGACGCGGTACAATTGGAAAACATAGCTGATGGTACGGTCTCTGGGCAGGTAATGCAATGGGATGGGACGGACTGGATTCTAATAGATTTAGGTTCTGTGACGGTTACAGAAATCGATGGTGTAATCGGAAATGAAATTTTAAATGCAACTGATGCTACTCTGGTACGTTCTGGAACAGGAACTAATGCCGATCCCTATACGCTGGACGTAGCGGCAGATGGAATTACAAATGCTGAATTGGCCGATAATGCGGTTCAGACAGAAAACATATTAAGCGGAGGCAACGACAAGGTTTTGGTCACGGATGCAATCGGAACAGTAGTTTGGGTTGACAAGTCTAGCTTTGCCGCCATTGCCGATCAGGTAACTATTACGGGAGCCGGAACGGCTGGTGACCCCTTCAAAGTAGAGGACCTATCCATAGTTACAGCCAAGCTTGGAGCCGATGCGGTGACCAACGCCAAACTGGCGGACAATGCAGTTCAGACGGAAAATATATTGAACGGTACTATTTTGACAGAGGATATGTCTTCAGGTGGTAACGACAAGGTATTGGTTACGGATGCAATCGGGACAGTGGAGTGGATCGACAAGTCGAGCTTCGCCGCCATTGCGGACCAGGTAACTATTACGGGAGCGGGAACTGCTGGTGACCCCTTCAAAGTAGAGGACCTATCCATAGTGACTGCAAAATTAGGTGCCGATGCGGTGACCAATGCTAAATTGGCCGATGACGCGGTACAATTGGAAAACATAGCTGATGGTACGGTCTCTGGGCAGGTAATGCAATGGGATGGGACGGACTGGATTCTAATAGATTTAGGTTCTGTGACGGTTACAGAAATTGATGGTGTAATCGGAAATGAAATTTTAAATGCAACTGATGCTACTCTGGTACGTTCTGGAACAGGAACTAATGCTGATCCCTATACGCTGGACGTAGCGGCAGATGGAATTACAAATGCTGAATTGGCCGATAATGCGGTTCAGACAGAAAACATATTAAGCGGAGGCAACGACAAGGTTTTGGTCACGGATGCAATCGGAACAGTAGTTTGGGT
>NZ_JALKBC010000055.1 GCF_023015865.1 Arenibacter sp. F26102
TGTCACCTAACAGCGCATAGGGAGCCACATTCTCGTTCCTGGTGTTGTTCACAGGTCCCGAAAGCGTCAACAAGACACTGCCTACCGTGGCCGGGTTGGTATTTGCCCTTATATTCAATCCCTTGCCCTGGGTCGTGGTCAAATTAATCTGCTGGCCATTGGATAAATTAAACATGTCCACGTCCAAATCCGCATCTACCAAGGTGAAGCTCGCAACAGCATTCTGTGGTACATCTTCCACGGTTATGACCACCGTTTGCGTATCCTCCAAACCTCCAGAATCCATCACCGTAAGTACCGCAGTGTAATTTCCAGCGGCGGTATAGGTATGTGAGGGATTGGCTGTGGTAACAATCGCGGTACCATCACCAAAATCCCATGAATAACCAGAGACCCCGTTGTCATCCGTAGAGTTACTACCTGTAAAGTTTACAATCAAGGGGGCATTGCCATTTAAGGGTGTGGCACTGGCAACCGCATTGGGAGCCTGGTTGCCCCCACCCTGATCTACAATGGAAAAAGGAATTGTTAA
>NZ_JALKBC010000056.1 GCF_023015865.1 Arenibacter sp. F26102
AAAAAAAGAGGCCGTCTAAAAACCATTAGGCGGTCTTTTTATTTTTAGTGACTTTGGTAACTTTGGTTTTTAAACTGTTTTAATTTGAACAGTGTAAGGAAGCCAGAGTAGTCCTATCCGGCTAGGGTAACTTTTTTCAGGTTGTGGGCCATTGCAATTAGCCCTATTTCAGTCTCCACTTTATTGATTCCCCTTAGCATAAACCTTTTAAATTTCATATTGTGCTTTATGTTTCCGAATACCGCCTCAACATCCCAGCATCTTTGTTTACGATGGGCAATTCCCTCCGGGCTTAGTAATTTTTCCTTTGCCTTGGCCCTGAGTCTGACCAGGTTGTGATTTCTCTCTACGATCCGGTTACCTTGTGATTTATGGCAGACTCCCCGCATGGGGCACTCTAAACAGTTGCTTGCCCGATAGCGATCAATGGTTTGTAAGTATCCTGTCTTGGTTTCTTTCTGGTAACCACCTATATTTTGCATTACTTGGCCCATTGGGCAGTAATAACAATCTTGTTCACTGTTATAGTATAATTTATCCGCTGCAAAAGGCTTTTTACAAGAGCCCCTTTTCTGATCCAATTGTTCTTTGTGGAAGTAATTGTATTTTACAAAGGCCTCAATATCCTTGCTCTCTAGATCTGCATAGTTCTCTTCGCTTCCATACCCCGCATCTGCGGTGAGCTGCCCTGGGGCTTGACCGTAACTATCAATAAACTCATCTACATGGTCAATAAGGGTAGTGGTATCTGCTGTGGTTTGTGCAAGGGTATAATTAACAATGAATTGATTATTGGTGCCCGTTTGTAGGTTATACCCTGGTTTGAGTTGGCCGTTTTGCATGTGGTCATCCTTCATGCGCATAAAGGTAGCATCAGGGTCGGTCTTGCTCATGCTATTGCGAGTTCCCATTTGCTCTTCTTGTTTGTTATACTTCTCTAAATTCTTTGGCCAGTTCTTCTTGGCGTACCCAAGCTTTTGTTTTATCTTTTTGTCAATGTCCTTGCCCTCTAATGCTTGGTTGATCTGGTCTATGGTTTGAGAGACCTTCCCTGGGTCAATAGCTTCGAAATTTGGAGTGTTGGGCAACTGCTCCTCATTTACATAAACTTTCTCCACATAATTCCAGAGCTCTTTTAATTGCTTCTTTATTCTATTGCGGGAAGTCTTTATGCTTTTTGCCCATACAAAAGTATAGCGGTTGGCATTGGCCTCTATTTTAGTACCATCCACATAAATATCTTTTAAGCTTAAATACCCTTGCTCTGCCAGGAGCACTACGACTTGATCAAAGATTTTTTTGAACTGCCCTTTTAGTTTCCCGGAACGAAAGTTACTAATGGTATTATGGTCTGGCTTGGCCGTGCCTGCCAACCACATAAAATGAAGGTTCTCGCCCAAGGCTTCTTCTATCTTACGGGAAGAATACAAATTACGCAAGTAGGCGTAAATCAAAATCTTCAAGAGTACTTTAGGGTGGTAACTAGATGTTCCCCCTCCTTTATATCCCTTTTCTAAAATACTTAAATCTATTTGGTCCAAGATTGTATTGACAATTCGTACCGGATGATTTTTTGGAACTAAATCATCATAACTGGGTGGGAGAAGACTTAACTGGTCTTGGTTATTGGTCTTCCATACTACTTTTCGGCTCATAACTAAAGTTACGATCCTTTAGCAGTAATTCAAAAAAAAGAGGCCGCCTTTTTAGACAGCCTCTTTTTTT
>NZ_JALKBC010000057.1 GCF_023015865.1 Arenibacter sp. F26102
AAGGCGGCGGCCTACTCTCCCACTTGGTGTAGCAGTACCATCGGCGCAGACGGGCTTAACTTCCCTGTTCGGAATGGTAAGGGGTGGGCCCCGTCGCCATGGCCACCTAAAATCGTTGATGTTTTTCCATGGCCCTGGGGTCATGGTCTACCCGAACTGCATTGCAGGGCGGGCCACCTAAAAACTTCTATACTTTAATGTCCGGTACCCTTCAGCGGATGCTGAGCGTAGCCGAAGCATGACATAATAATGGGACAGGGCGGCCGTTTCGGTCGCACTAAAATAAGGCAAGGTACACGTACTGTTGTTTGAAAAAAGGTTTGTTGCGTCCCGCGGTTTCCCGCGGGACGGCGTTTGCGCAAGCCAACGGGCAATTAGTACCACTCGGCTACGGACATTGCTGCCCTTCCACCTATGGCCTATCGACGTGGTCATCTCCCACGGCCCTTTAAAGAAATCTCATCTTGTGGCGGGTTTCGCGC
>NZ_JALKBC010000058.1 GCF_023015865.1 Arenibacter sp. F26102
GCGAGCGGTTCTAATGTTTCGGTGAATTATGCCGTAACCGGCACGGCTACCGGAGGAGGGACGGACTATACCCTGGCCGACGGTACGCTTACGATCTTGGCTGGAGACTTGACAGGGAACATCAGCATAGCGGGCATCGTGGACGATCTGATCGACGAACTTGACGAGACGGTCATCGTTACCTTATCTACCCCGGTTAACGCCACATTGGGCACGAACACGGTGCACACCTATACGATCTTGGACAATGACGCGGCCCCTACGGTGGCCTTCAATGCGACCGCCTCCAGTGGCCTTGAGTCCGTTTCCAGCGCTGCCCTTGCGGTGTCGCTTTCGGCCGCGAGCGGTTCTAATGTTTCGGTGAATTATGCCGTAACCGGCACGGCTACCGGAGGAGGGACGGACTATACCCTGGCCGACGGTACGCTTACGATCTTGGCTGGAGACTTGACAGGGAACATCAGCATAGCGGGCATCGTGGACGATTTGATCGACGAACTTGATGAGACGGTGGTGGTGACGCTATCGTCGCCTACCAATGCCACATTGGGTACGAACACGGTGCATACCTATACGATCTTGGATAATGACGATGCTCCAACTGTCGCCTTCAATGGGACTACGTCCAGTGGCCTTGAATCCGTTTCCAGCGCGGCCCTTGCGGTGTCGCTTTCGGCTGCGAGCGGTTCTAATGTTTCGGTGAATTATGCCGTAACCGGCACGGCTACCGGAGGAGGGACGGACTACACCCTGGCCGACGGTACGCTTACGATCTTGGCGGGAGACTTGACAGGGAACATCAGCATAGCGGGCATCGTGGACGATTTGATCGACGAACTTGATGAGACGGTGGTGGTGACGCTATCGTCGCCTACCAATGCCACATTGGGTACGAACACGGTGCATACCTATACGATCTT
>NZ_JALKBC010000059.1 GCF_023015865.1 Arenibacter sp. F26102
AAAACAAAAAAGGAATGGGTCATAAGATCATTAAAGGGGCATTATTCGGAAGCCGCATTGTTCGAACTGGGCCAAGCTGTGGCCTGTTATGATTTCTATGGGGAACAAATTGCCATGTGCGACATAAAGCTGGAAGAGGCATTGAAGAAGATGGACCTGGACGGTACACCGAAGCCAAGCTCCAATGGTGCAAGAAAGGCAATCCGTCACAATAGACCGGATATAGAGAATATGGGAGGACACTTGTTGGGGATCTTTGAGGGAAAGGATGCTACCGTCCTACCCGGAATTACGGATTATAACTGGATGCAACTGCTATCGGAGGTGGGCACCGATCTTGGGAAATGGAAATCGGAAAAACATTTCACCTCTTGGTTGGGACTTGCCCCAAAACAACACAATTCGGGAAAAATGAAACGCAACTACAAACCCAAGGGAGCCCCAAGGGCAGGTCTGAT
>NZ_JALKBC010000005.1 GCF_023015865.1 Arenibacter sp. F26102
AATCATGCTCGAACACAGGTAAATAACACTATTCCGACTACGATTATTTTGCAATTCGGTAGATTACAATCTAATTTACGTCATTATTACCGCTTGAAAAATAAAATTTCTTGGGTCTCGAACTGACGATAGAGTCTAGAGTCTAGAGTCTAGACTCTAGGCTCTTACCTCTTAGCATCCCGCCAGTCCGTGTGAGCCTGCCCACCGGCAAGTAGGTAGTCCTACAAACGAAGATCGTATCCACAAGGAACAGCGTAAAATCCCAAGAAAAAACGCTATCTTTCTTATAACAATTTTAGGTGCCAAATTATGTCGTACAACATGGTTATTGCGGGTGCAGGGGGTATTGCCCAGGCCGTTGGATTGATACTTTCCGAATGGGGAACTGTGCCCTTAAAGATCTTTATTGGTAATCGTACGCTGCAAAAGGCAGAAAAAGTAGCCCGTTGGATCGGGGAGGGGACTACAAACCCATCGGTGGCAAAGGCATTTTGTCTTTCCGAAAGTGGCATGACGAAAGAAATGGAAGAAATTTTCACCCAGGGCGATGTGCTGCTCGATTGCCTTCCCGGAAGTCTGGCGCCCAAAATGGCAACCTACGCCAAAACCTTTGGACTTCATTACGTTAATCTCACCGAATATGTGGCGGAGACCAATGAAATAATGGAATTGGCCAAAAATGCCAAAACCGGATTTGTACTACAATCAGGTCTGGCACCAGGGTATATAGATATATTGGCCCATTACCTATATCAGGAATTTTGTAGAAAGCACAGTGTAGACAAAGTGGATAAACTGCAATTTAAGGTAGGGGCCTTAACGGACCATGCCGTGGCACCCCATTACTACGGATTTACCTGGAGCCCCGTTGGCGTTGCTACCGAATATATTAAGGATGCCGAAGCCCTGCGGGATTATAAAAAGGTATACCTGAAGTCGCTCTCTGAAAGGGCAAAAATCATTATAGATGGCAGGACCTATGAGGAAGACCTAACTTCCGGTGGGGCCGCCGATCTGCCCGATGCCCTATCGGCCAAGGTGCGCTATTTGGATTACAAGACCCTGAGGTATCCTGGGCATTACACCTGGGTAGAACAACAATTGGCCGGTTTAGCAAAAGGGGATGCAGCCATAAAGACGCTGCAGGAGAAAATGGAAACGGAAATCCCACATATAGAACAGGATCAAATAGTGTTGTATGCCGCAGTAGAGGGCAAGGACAGTCATGGTATTCTAAGAAGAAGCGAGGCTTCCAATTTAATATTACCGCAAAAAGTAGGGAAACACAGACTTAGGGCCATACAAACCACTACCGCAGCACCCATGGTACAGGCAGCTTTTATGCTGCTGGAGTCCAATCAAAAGGGGCTTATCCTGCAAAGTAAGATAGATCCGAAGCCATTTTTAAACGGAAATTTTGTGGTGCCCGTCTATGGCAATATTAAGTAGATGACCATTCTTTTTGGTCAGTAGAACAGAGCTTTCAAACTTTTACTTCAATTAAATTAATTTTAAATGAATGTTATCTGCTTTAACCTTTCAGCAAAAATGCGTAATATTATTTTTTATTTTAAAAACGTCTGTCCATCATTTAATTCCAACCCAATGAATAGGTTATTTGCAATCCTTCTAGTTTTAGTTTTTATTTCCTGTAATTCACGCCAAAAAAGCATTTCCATTTTACAGGTGCCGGGTAAAGACCAGTACAGTATTATTGATGAAAATGGGATATCTATCCTGGCCAGTGGGAGGTATGTAACTCCGGTAGGCGATAAATTGCGGATAACACATGATCCCTTTGGGATGGCAGTATCTCCGGACGGGAGCAAGGCGGTTACCCTGCACGATGGGGTTTTTACGGTAATAGACGTAACCTCCTTGGAGTCGGTCAGGATTCCCAGTTATGATGGCACTATTCCTTCACCCTTGGCAAAAGGGTCTTTTTTGGGGGTCGAATTTGCACAGGATTCCAAAACGGTTTATTTGAGTGGGGGAGATACCGGAGCGGTCATTCAATATGATGTGGAGAACCTTTCCAAATTGGATTCCATCTCTTTAAATGGTATTGTTGATGGAAAGGATTATCAAGATAGTTTTACTTCGGATCTACGGATAAATGAAGCCCAGAACGAACTTTTGGTGCTAGATCGAGCAAACTTTAGAATGGTGCGTATCGATTTGGATACCAAAAAAATAAAGGGATCCGTTAATGTAGGCCGACAGCCTTTTGGCTTGGCGATCAGTCCAGATAATAAGCAGGCATTTGTGGCCAATGTTGGAGTGTATTCCTATCCCTTGATCGAAGGCGCCACTCCGGCCAATTACGATTCTCTAATGATTTCCCATCACCCCTATGGTGACAATACCAAAGAGTCTATTGAAGGTACCGTAGTGGAAGGGCGTAAAATCCCTGGCCTGGGGAGTCCATTGCACCCTGATGCCATGAGTGTTTTTACCATAGACCTCGATAATAATAAGGTAATCAAAAAATTTAAGACAGGGCACCAAATAGGACAGACGGTGGAAGATGCCGAAGTGGTTGGGGGAGCAAGCCCAAATTCCATTGCGGTAGGGAAGCAATTTGCCTATGTCACCAATGCCACCAATGACAATATTACGATCATTGATCACCAGAGCCAGGAAATTGTTGGTCATATTCCCATTAAGGTCGATGCCCGTATTGACAAATATCGTGGCCTATTGCCCTTCGGAATTACCATGAGCAAGGATGAAAAAACATTGTACGTAGCCCTGTTGGGATTCAATGCGGTGGCCGTAATAGATATTCCATCCCAAACCACAAAGGGACTTATTCCCAGTGGATGGGGGCCTACCAGGGTAGAACTGTCCAAAGATGAAAAGAATATTTACATCATTACCTGCAGAGGTCTTGGTGCTGGACCCAATGGGGGTAGCGATTTTGTGGAACCACCGCAGGGGGATTATATAGGCGATATTCAATTGGGAAGTTTCCAAAGGGTGCCTATGCCCACGGAGGAGAAGCTTGCCGAGTACACCAAAATATCTATAGACAATACCTTTAGGGAAAGCATCGTAACCGATGACGGTACCAATCCCTTACCACCCTTGCCAAAACTGCGTCAGAGTCCTATAAAACATGTGGTATATATTACTAAGGAGAACAGGACCTACGATGAGGTTTTTGGACAGTTAAAAGAAGGAAAGGGAGATAGTACCTTGGCCCGTTATGGTGTTAATAATACCTATACCTTGCCGGATTCTGTTCAGGCACAATTCCCAAACTTGAGAATTTCTCCCAACCACCACAAGGCGGCAAAGCAATTTGCCTATTCGGACAATTATTATTGTGATAGCGATGCTTCCGTTCATGGCCACCACTGGTTGGTGGGTGTTATTCCCAATGAGTGGGTAGAGGCAAACTCCAGCGTAAGTAAAACGGCAAAGATTTTTTCCGACGCTCCAGGACGTCGTCACCCGGGAACCATAGGAAGTGTAGACCCTGAGGACTATGCGGAGATAGGTGGACTTTGGGAGGCCTTGGATAGGGAAAAGGTTTCTTTCTACAATTTTGGACAGGCCAATGAAACGGCACACGTACGTGAGGATTGGTACGATACCAATACAGGGGCGGCGCATGGGGTGATGGTGCCCATGCAAAAAGCACTTTTTACAAGGACCAGCCACGACTATGCCGGTTATAATATGAATATTCCCGATCAATACCGTATGGATCAATTTGAAAGGGAGTTTACAGAGAAATGGATCGAAGGTGAGGAAGAAATGCCGCAATTAGTGACCATGATGCTACCCAATGATCATGGAGCAAGAGTCCGTCCGGAAGATGGATATCCTTATCCGCAATCCTTTATGGTAGATAATGACCTGGCGGTGGGTAGGGTACTACACTTTCTTTCCAGGACCAAATACTGGAAGAATATGTTGGTGATTATAACGGAGGATGATCCACAAGGTGGTGTAGATCACGTGGATGCGCATAGGTCTATACTCATGATGGCAGGCCCTTATGTAAAAAAGGGATATGTTTCCAACACCCATGCCAATTTTGGGGCTATTTTAAAGACGATGTACAACATATTGAATGTTCCCTATGTAAATCAGTTTGATGTTACGGCCTCCTTGCTTCAGGATTTCTTCACTTCGGAGCCTGACTTCACACCCTATACCTTAGAGCGCCATGATGACCGAATCTACAATGCCGAACTTTCCATGAAGAAGTACAATAAAACCATAGATTGGCGCAAAATAGAACAAGGCCCTCCAATGGATGACGAGGACGATGCAAGGGTAAATCATTATGAGAACAAGGCGGATGAGGAGTAGGGGATAACAGTAATTAGTGAGCAGTGATCAGTGGGCAGTGATCTTCAGCCAAAAGGCCTTAGGCAATAGCCAATAGTTGGTTTGTTCAGTATAATTGACTAGGGGTCACTTCGAGCTTGCCTGCCGATAGGCAGGCCTGCCCAGTAGTCATTGCGAGCGAAGCGTGGCAATCTGATTATTCCATGATGAGATTGCTTCGTCGAAAGCACTCCTCGCAATGACGGATCCTTTGAATGAATACTAAATCTAGCAATAAAACTCCTAAAAAGGACCTACCCAATTCCCCTCTTGAGAGGGGTTAGGGGTGTGTTTTTGAAGAGGGAGACTGTCTACCCATTACCTCATACATTATCCCATTCATGTGGCTTAGGCCTTCGATCCCTTCCGTTTCCTCCGCTGCTGGCGGAGAATCCACCTTGTCCTCCCGCGGAAAACGCGGGACAGGCTTAACCAAGGGAAGGAGCAATTTTGTCGGTCATTGCGAGCCAGCTTTAATTACTAGCCCTAACATTTTCACAGAATGCACAAATTGGGATGACGTTGAAATAATTAGGTTATCGGGGTAGAACTCCTTTTGAGCACAATAGCTAACGGCTCCACTCTTGGAACGAAGTGGGGAATGAATTTCCACGCCATCAGCGGGGGAAGTCCCGATAACTATCGGGAGGGGAGCCTGCCTGCCGACCTTTAGATTTCCTTGGAGGGGGAATAATTGTTGTACACAATACCTTATTGGCACCTGACTAATTCCCCTCTTGGGAGGAGCCTGCCCCGTCTTTTGGCAGGGGTTAGGGGTGGGTTTTAACCATTACCCTATCAAATGTTCTTATTCTTAGGCCAGGGATTTCTGAACCCTCTGCCTTCGCTTGTGGCGAAGCCACCTCCCTTCATCTGAAGGAAGGAGCTTTTCTTATTCCGTTCTTGATTTAAAACTCAAAAATCACCATTACAACCTCGCAGAAACTGAAACCACTCCAGACCTGCCATAACCATTAACGCCAGAGCCATGGTATCTATAATCTTCATTAAAAATATTCTGCAGTCCAAGATCAATCGTCACATAACTAAAGGTGTAACTAGTATGTAAATTAAGGACGTTCCAACCAGGGGTGCCCCCAAGCGGGATTCTATTATCGTCCAAATCCCCGGAAGCCAAACGGTCCTGCTTGCCAGCTATCAGCCAATCTACATTAAAAGCCCAGTTCTTTACACCATATTCGGTGGCAAGTCGGCCAAAAAGGGGAGGGATGCGGCGTGCCGGTTCGTCGCTGGTTTTGTTCTGTCCATAGGTATAGGTCAGGTTTCCAGAAAATTTCCAAGTAGGATTCAATGTTAAATCCCAAGCCATTTCAGCACCTTGGACAAAGCCGCGTTCCACATTTTTCTTCTGATAAACGGGATAACCTTCAATGCTATCTCCCTCAATTCTATGGCGTACTATTAAGTCGTTTAATTCATTGCGATAAAGAAACACCTCGGCTTTTAGGAGGCGATTTCGAAATTTATATCCCACTTGATATTGTAGCGAATGCTCTGGTTTGAGGTCGAAATTTGGTGTTTCGTATCGGAAATCGACAATTCCCAGGGAACCAAGGTCGTTAATATTTGGAGCCCTAAACCCGGTATTGATGGAGGCAAAGATATTTGAGGATTGGTTTAAACTCCGTTGAACAGCTAAATTACCCACTAGGGCCGAAGGGGTCAATTTAGTGGTGCCCAGGGCAGAATCGGTAACTTTATTGATGAATGTGTTAAAGCGCCCTCCAGCTGTAATTTCCCATTGCTGTAAACTTAGGGTATGCATGCTGAAGGCGGCAATACTGGTCATTGTAGCCCCATCCGGATATAATCCTCGGCCGACAGTTTCGGTATTGGTGGATAGGTCTTTGTCCGTGCGACTACTTTTTACCTTGTCGCTATATACCTCAACGCCACTATTTGCCGACCATATTTCTCCAGAGCTCGTCCTAGTTTCGGCAGAAAATCCAAAGGTACGGACCTTATCGTTTTCGGTACGTTCTAGGGAAGAGCCATTTTTTTGTAATATCCTGCCTTCCTCATTTTGCTGAAAGGAGGCGGTAACCAGGGCCGATTTAAAGATGCTATTATTTAGATCTTGATGGAGTCGGGCATAGGCCAATTCCCGTTTTTGTGGGTCCATCCTATTAATGGCGTAGTCTTCCAAAGCTACCTTGTGGTAAACTGGCACATCTCTTTGATGCACTCTTTGGTAGACCGTGGTAAGATTGGATCGGTCATTAAGTAGTATTTTGCCCTTGAGGTCAAAATTCAGTTCCCGATATCCCGTAGGGCTTTGTTGTCCTGTAGTATCGCCACCTACAAGGTCCCCGAAATTTCGCCAGGTGGCATTTGCCCTAAAGGCCATTCGTTTATCACTGTACTTTAATGCTCCATTAACTGTCTGTTCCATACCTTGGGTTACAAGTCTGGTGAAAAGGTCTGTACCCCACAATGGTTTTGGGGCCAACTTCAACTCTCGACTCAAGGCCTGAATGGTTCCCCCGATAGCATCGGAGCCATATTGAACAGAACCACTTCCGCGCAAGACCTCCATTTTTCCAACGCTAAAAACATCTATGGTATTAAAATATTGATTTGGTCCCGATCTTACGGTGGCATTATTGAGTCGGATGCCATCATATAATAGTAAGGTCTGGTTCCCGGTCAACCCTCGTACAAACGGTGATCCCCCACCGTGATTGGTCTTTTGAACAAATACTCCGGGAGATAGGAGAAGGGCTTCGGGAGCGGTACGCAACTGAAATCTTTGAATGGTGTTGTTATGTACCACTTCTATGGCTTCAGGAGTTTTATTCTGAAATGTTCCAAACCTATTTGCTGTAATTACCACTTCATCCAAACTATGTGGCGCCACCGTATCCCTTGTGGACGAGGTATTGTCCTGGCCAAATGACAAAGCAATAGAAAAACAAAAGACGAAGGCGAACGGTAAATTTAAAGGTCGATTATTGGAAAATGTCATTTTATGGGTATTCAGTAATTAAGGTATAGGAATCTTATGCTTAAAGGTGTATTGATCGATGGATTGAAATTAAATCGGTATTAATTAAAATTCAAATGCAATAATAATAGTTCTTCCGAGAATAAAAAAGTCAATATTTTGGATTGATGTCCGGTGGGTATGTTTAGTATTGCTTGGGGCAATCGAGGTGTTGAAAAATCTGAAAAGGGTAATATTGGATTTATAATTGATAAATTTTATGTATTGTGATCCTTTATCTTTGGATTGTTGCTGTAGCCCAAAAAAACCAATGTATTCTTAAAGCTTTTATTGGTATTTTAAATTGAAAAAGGATTACAGTAGATCATAGAATACACCATAATCAATTAAAAAAATTCTAGACCAATTATGAAACCAATTGTACAAATTTCCCTTGACCTTACCAATATTGACGAAGCCTTGGAAACCGCCGCCATGGCGTTGCGCGCGGGTGTGGATTGGCTGGAAGCTGGGACGCCTCTTATATTGGCTGAAGGTTTGCACGGAGTTCGCAAATTAAGGGAAGCTTTTCCCAATATACCTATAGTCGCCGATCTTAAAACCATGGACGGAGGATATCTGGAGGCAGAGATGATGGCAAAGGCAGGTGCTACCCATGTGGTGGTAATGGCCAGGGCCCATGCCGAAACCATAAAGGTAGTGGTAAAGGCTGGGAAGGATTACGGGGTAAAGGTAATGGGCGATAATTTAGGATGTCCGGATATGGTGGAAGGGGCCAAATGGCTGGAAGACCTTGGATGTGATTATATTATTCACCACATTGGTTATGACGAACGTCGTGGAATTGCAGCACAAGGTTTAAAAATGCCGAGTCCAATGGATCAATTGCGTGAGGTGGTCAATGCCGTAAAAGTACCGGTACAGGCCGTAGGGGGACTTACCTTGGAACAGGCTATACGATGTCCGGAATATGGGGCGCCCATGGTTGTTCTTGGAGCTCCATTGACGATAGATGCCGATTCTTTTAAAACAGCCGATGGCGACCTGGAAAGTTCGTTGCGACTTATTTGTGAAAAGATCCATGCTTACGGGGAAGTCACACGCTAATAAACACTAATTATAAAAAATAAAAGAGTTATATAGATGAATTCAATAGGAGTAGTAAATTTTTCTTCCAAGCCAGGAAGTGTAGAAATTAGGGAAATAGAAAAACCAACCATTGGGGAAGATGATGTGCTTTTGGAAGTGGCCAATGTTGGGGTATGTGGTAGCGATCTACATCAATGGACTGCCGATCATAGTTGGCATGTAAATTATCCCGTAGTACTTGGTCACGAGTTTGGAGGGCATATAGTAGCATTGGGAAATAGAGTAAGCGGATGGAAGGAAGGCGATAGGGTAGTAAGTGAAACCGCTGCCGTAATTGATCCCAATAGCCCACTTACAAGACAAGGCCTATACAATCTTGATCCCACTAGGAAAGGTTTTGGCTATGGTGTAAATGGAGCCATGACACGTTTTGTTAAGGTGCCTGCCAGATGTCTGCATAAGGTACCGGAAAACCTGCCTTTTGAACAAGCCTGTTTAACAGAGCCCTGTTCGGTGGCTTACAGTGCCGTTGTAGTAAATTCCAAAATTAAACCAGGGGATAGGGTCATAGTATTAGGGCCCGGGACCATTGGTATCCTCTGTGCCGCCATGGCGCGTTTATGTGGTGCCGATGTGGCCATTGTTGGATTGGAAGCGGATAGGGAAAGATTGAACATTGCCAAACAATATGGATGTGAGGGCATTGTAGGCGATGCAAGCGCCTGGGCCAATAAGCAGGACGGTTTGGGTGCGGATTGTGTTATAGATGCCGCTGGGGCAAGTGCTACCTTAAAAATAGCCTTGGAACTTGTGCGTCCCAATGGACATATTACCAAAGTAGGGTGGGGCCCACAACCCTTGAACTTCTCCTTAGATCCCTTAGTGCAAAAGAATGTTACCCTTCAAGGTAGCTTTAGCCATAATTATCCGATTTGGGAAAAAGTGCTTTCTCTTTTGGCTTCCGGAACCTTAAATGTAAAACCGATCATTGGTGGGGTTTGGGAATTAAAGGATTGGCATGAGGCGTTTGAACAAATGCACTCGGGCAAGGTGGTGAAAAGTGTTTTGAAACCAAATTAAAACGGATGCGTTTAAAGGATAAAGTAGTATTAATAACAGGTGGATATACCGGTATAGGCAAGGCCATAGCCACCCGTTGTGTTCAGGAAGGGGCGAAAGTAGTCGTCAACGGATTGGAAGAGGAGCTAGGCTTGGCACTGGTTAAGGAATTGGGGGCTGATAACGCAGTTCACATTACCATGGATATTACGGAGGAAAGTGCTCCGCAGTTACTGGTAAAAAAGGCCTTATCCAAATTTGGGCAGTTAAATGCCATAGTGAATAACGCTGCATATATAGCGTCTTCCAATATAGAGAGCACCGAAGTACCTTTTATTAAAAGAATGCTGGCCGTTAATTCCATTGCTCCCCTAATGATCATTCAGGCAGCATTGCCTCATTTATCCTCGGTTCGCGGTTGTGTCCTTAATATTGGATCAATCAACGCCTGGGGCGGGGAACCGGATTTGCTGGCCTATAGCATGTCTAAAGGTGCATTGATGACCTTGACAAGAAATTTGGGCGACAGTCTGTTTCGAGAAAATGGGGTACGCGTAAATCAGATCAATCCAGGTTGGGTACTTACGGAAAAAGAAATTTTGAATAAGAAAGAACAGGGGATGAAAGCGGACTGGTACAAGGACATACCTGATATTTTTGCTCCTGCCCAAAGGATTTTTGCCCCCGAAGAAATAGCAGCAGCCTGCCTATATTGGCTTTCCGATGAATGCGGGCCTGTTAGTTCGCAAGTGATGGACTTGGAACAGTTTCCCATGATAGGACGCAACCTCCCAAAGAACTGGGAAGGTTCCCACAAAAAGAAATAATTTAATAACAATAAAAGAATAAAGATTTGCCACAATTAGCAGTATTTCCCAAAGCATTTATGCATGAACTTTGTAAGGATGGAACCATGAAGGTTTCCGAATGGATCGACCTGGCCGTTGAGCTAGAGGTGGACGGATTGGAATGGTATGCCGGATTTTTAGAAATGAGTGATAAGGCCAATTGGCCCGTTTTTAGGGAGCAGGTAGAACGTCATGGAAAAACAATACCCATGCTTTGCTGTTCCCCGGATTTTACACATCCTGATGCCTCTTTCCGGGAAAATGAAATTAAAAAACAAAAAGGGTGGATAGAAATGACCCATGCCTTAGGGGGTTCCTATTGTAGGGTATTGTCAGGACAGCGTCGTCCTGAATTAACCATGGAGGAAGGAATTGGCTTTGCGGCCGATTGTATAAAACAATGTCTTCCCCTTGCTGAAAAATTGGGGGTTACCTTAATTTTGGAAAACCACTATAAGGACGATTTTTGGGAGTATCCCGAGTTTGCACAACAAATGGACATTTTTTGCAAACTGGTAGATCGGATCCACCATCCCAATTTTGGGGTAAATTACGATCCCAGCAACACATTTTTGGCCGGGGAGGATCCCTTGGAACTCCTTTACCGTGTGTCCGATCGTGTTGTGACCATGCATGCCAGTGACCGCTATCTGAAAGAAGGAACAATAGAAGATCTGAGAAAGGAAGAAGGCGGTGCAATGGGGTATGCCAAAAGACTTAGCCATGGAGAAATAGGAAAGGGCCTAAACGATTATGATGCCATTTTTAAGGAACTGAAAAGAGTTGGTTTTGACGGATGGATCAGTATAGAAGACGGCGTGGACGGTATGGACCAATTGGAACGCAGTGTAGCCTTCCTAAGAAAAAAAGTAAAGGAATATTGGCCCGATTTTAAATAGGGAATAGATATAGCCTAAAAAGCTAAAAGTCACCAATAAGATTTGTAAAGGTCTATTGGTGACTTTTTGGTTTGGGTAAAGGGATCTATAGGAGGTAAACCTGCAATGACGGAATAGCCAAAAGGAAAAAGGCAGAGTTTACAGAAAAAAGAGTAAAGAATAAAGAGACCGATCAGAGTCGATAACATTTGAATTTCTATGTTCTAGGCTCTACATTCTATCGTCAGTGTGCCCCCTTCTCGATACAATCCTCCTTCGTCGGATCACCCGCCTAACGGCGAGGCAGGCCTTCCTGTACGGTAGGTAAACTTGAAGTGACGAAACATGAAAAGCTCCTTCCCTTAACCAAGGGAAGGTGGATTC
Source organism: Arenibacter sp. F26102 (assembly GCF_023015865.1). Classification (GTDB taxonomy): domain Bacteria; phylum Bacteroidota; class Bacteroidia; order Flavobacteriales; family Flavobacteriaceae; genus Arenibacter. The sequence goes on from NZ_JALKBC010000005.1 coordinate 11,565, forward strand.
TTCGCTGACAGCGGAGAAGACGGAAGGGATGGAAAGCCCAAGCCGAGGGGTATGGATAAGTTGCGAGGTTTGAAACACACCCCCTGCCTGCGGCTGGCAGGCTAACCTCCCGCGGAAATCGCGGGACTGGCTCTCCCAAGAGGGGAATTTGTTGGTTGCCAAAAACCTAGACTCTAGGTTCTAGATTCTCAATACTAATCACTCAATACTATTTTACTTCTTACGTTAACATTGCTTATTGTTCACTGTGGTAATCCACTATTGACTATTGCCTAATGGCTTATGACTGAAGAGTACTGTTTACTGAAAACTGTTCACTGCATCACTTATACCCCCTTACATCCCCAATATCCAAAGTAATAGGACCAATACTGTGTTTACTGGGCAAAAATGCGCCGCTTTCCGTTACTTGCCATTCGTCCCAACTGGCTTCAATACCACCAATAGGGATAATACTCACCCACATCTTAAAACTGATGGGGAAACCATTAGGTTGTAATATCCACAAATAGGAATCGCCTGGAGTGCTCCCGCCCGAAGTATAGGTTACCAACAGTCCTTGGCTACCGTCTTCCAAGAGTACAATACTCCTTTCTGTGCCGGGGTCAAAAATTTTAAATGGGGCAACCAGCCAAAAAGAGTCATTGTTAAAAAAGGAGATGGCTTTTTTAATAAGCTTCTGTTTTTCTGCACCACTAATATCAATTTTATCTTTCGAAACTGAACTTTTGGCGGATTCTTTTAAATCGAGATGTACTTGATAATCGCTCCAAGAAATTTTTACGGTATTGGCTCCCTTATCCCAAAGATAATGGTGTTTTCCATTGGCAAAGGTCCATTCCAGGAAACGGGTTTCCCTATAGGCATCATAATTGAGGGCAGCCAACATTTTCAGGGCCAAAGAATCCGCCTTATCGCCACTTATACCTTGGGGTCTAGCTTCATTGTATATGGCAAAGAAAATGCCGCCACAGATGAACAAGAGCACGAATATTCCAAGTAGTATTTTACCTAATTTTTTCAGCACCTTTTATCTTTATTTTGGATGGATAGTCTATGTATTGATTGCGATATATGGGTAAAATAAGCTTATTACATTTTATATTAAAATCCAACTGCGGTATCATCCCCGCGTTTATCGGCGCCCCCCTCCAGTTTTCCGTTGGGCAAAACCTTAATGGCATCTACCTTACCTATAACCGGGGTATTTTCTTCATTGATATTATATCCTTTTTTCTTTAAGTCGGTCATTAAACTGCTTGGGAATCCGTCCGGTTCAAAAATGATGGCATCCGGTAGCCATTGATGGTGGAAGCGGGGCGCGTTAACTGCGTCTTGCATACTCATATTAAATTCGTAGCAATTAAGAATCGTCTGTGCTACAGCTGTGATAATCGTGGAACCGCCTGGAGAGCCAACCACCATCCATAGTTTTCCATCCTTTTCTACAATGGTAGGTGTCATACTGCTTAACATGCGCTTTTCTGCAGCTATGCTATTGGCCTCTGCACCCACAAGTCCGAACATATTGGGAACCCCTGGTTTGGCGCTAAAATCATCCATTTCATTGTTGAGGAAGAAACCGAGTTCATCCGAGTACAGTTTGGAACCAAAGCCACCGTTAATAGTCGTTGTGGCCGCAATGGCATTCCCATAAGAATCCACAATAGAGTAGTGGGTGGTTTGATCACTTTCTACAATCTGAACGGCTCCACGGGATACATCCGAGGATTTGGTAGCCTTATCAAAAGAGAAATTTTGCATTCTTTCTTTAAGATATTGATCTGACAGGAGCTCATTTAGAGGAATTTCCACATAATCCGGGTCGCCAAGAAAATAATTTCTATCGGCATAGGCCCTGCGGGCCGCCTCGGTAAATAATTGAATGGATTTAACAGAATTGTGCCCAAAGGACGATACGTCATAGGGTTCCATCATCTTAAAAATTTGATTGATCGTAAACCCGCCGCTGCTGGGGGGACTCATGGATATAATTTTAAGGTCCCTATAGTTAAAAGTAATTGGGGACCTCCATTTGGCCTCATATTTTTCAAGGTCCTCCATAGTGACATAACCTCCCTTGGCCTGGATAAAACTAGTTAATTTTTCAGCTACTTCCCCCTTGTAAAATCCGTCTTTACCCTGTTCTGAAATTTTCTGAAGCGTTTTGGCCAATGCTGGGTATTTTATGGAATCCCCCTTTTTATATACCGTTGCAAAAAAAGTAGTGTCGCTATTTACTTTAATAAAAATGTCACGATAGTCATCCAATCGCTTGGCTTGTTTTTCGGTTACCATAACGCCCTTTTCGGCCAATCGTATTACTGGTGCCAGTATTTCTTTAAGTGGTAGGGAACCAAATTTTTCGTGTACGGCCATAACACCTGCTACAGTGCCAGGAACTCCTACAGCGGTTGCTCCCAAGGTACTTTTGTCCGGGATTACATTGCCCAAGGAATCCAGATACATATCAGCGTGTGCAGCCAATGGCGCTTTTTCGCGATAGTCCAAGCCTCCTATTTCCCCATTGGCCATTCGGTATACCATAAATCCCCCGCCACCAATATTCCCGGCATAGGGATAGGCTACGGCAAGTGCCAATTCCGTGGCGACCATGGCATCGAAGACGTTACCCCCTTTTTGAATGATATCCGATCCAATTTTGGAAGCTTCTACTCGGGCAGAAACTACCATAGCCTTTTCGGTAACCAATCCCGTGGCTATGGGAGGGGCTGTATTCTTGCAATTGATGAATAGGATTATTCCAAATAGGAAACCAAAGATGCGGATCATAGACTATTATTTTTCCAAAAAGATAGTCATATTCCAAGAAACTATAAATATTATGATATAATTGAAAAGATATTTATCGATAATGATTTATCCATTGGAAAATTCGGACAATAATATAATTAATTTACTAGGGGATTGCTAAAATAAGAATAGGTCAAAGGCGTCCAGGTAATTGACCGCCTTGTCAGTGGCATACAGCCCATCTTCTTTTCTTGGGCGACTGCAACAGAAAATAAGTATAGGTAACTGAAAAAGTTGCAAAGAAAAAGGGTTGTCAAAAAACAACCCTTTTTAAAGTGCCTATTCGGCTTCCCGATGAACGAATTCGCTTAAAGAGATAATTTGCTTTTGATCTTTTGGATTTCGATAAACATTATAGACCGTTGGATAATAGGAGGTTTTTGCAAATTTTGCAGGTTGTGAATAAGCTTCAGTGAAAGGAACCCCGCTATCTATATATGCCACTGTATTCATAGGTTCCACAAAGGTTACCTCCCCGTCATAAGATCCATACAGCAGTATATTGGAAAATGGGGGAACAAAGCTCGTTGGGATCCAATGGGTACCCATCATAGGCACTGCCGTACCACCATCTGGCGGAGTTTCATAATCAACAGGTAGGTAGCCTGGTGGCGGATAATTGTCAAACAGGGGTTTTGCTTCGAGGTATGTCGGGATTGCCTCCCGTGCGGCCACTGAAGTCAAATAAAAGTGTACATCAAAATGAGGCGCTGTAAACACCCCTTCGGGTTCATGTCCGTGTGGATTCCAATCAAAAAAGATATGATCAAATGGGGTGTTTTCTTTTGCTTTCTTGTGAAGTGGCAGTACCAATTGTACAGGATCATCACCTTCAGGCAATTGGTTTAGTAAGTTTTTGGACATTTCCACGCCCAATTCTTCTGGAGTGCCATCTTTTGCAAGCCTTAACCATGACCGCACATGGCCTTTCCCCAAGGAAATTTGGGGGCCATAGAAAGTGTTCGATTTTAAAAGGGCCTTACCCTTGACGGGTTCCAGAGTATCCTCGATTGTGGACTCCGGACTACAGCCCAGAAGTGTTAGGAGAAAGATCAATCCCACTCCTATGTAGTGCAAATGTTTAAATCCCATAGTTATTGTTTTTTAGTTAAAGTTTTAAATAAAAACGCACACCAATGTTTACACAATGTTAAGAGGACTAACTGTGAGGGGAAATGAATTTAAAGGGAACTTATAAGTATTTGGGGAAGTATTCCCAAAATTGGGAAAGGTGATTAAAGGTACTTATTTATTGTAATTTAATACCTTATTAGGGTGATAAAAATATTGTTTTTACTTGACAATGAATGGGTTGGAATTCTCAATTTCAATGTTTTTGACATAAGTGATCAAATCATCGAAGAATAAACCGAACTCTTCTTCAAATACCGAATAATGTTCCTCCAGATCCAATATGGCGAAATTCATTTTGGATTTATTTTTGGTTCTTCTGTTTATACCATGCAGAACTCTCGAAATCCCTTCCATTTTGGAATAATTGTAGATCCAATTATCCGATATCATATAAGGCATCATACGTTTAACACCCAAGGGTAGTATTTCGTAATTTTCATCCAATAATTGATAAAAATCATTCACGTAATGTTTTAAGGGCACCTCAGAATACGCTTTCCAATTTTTGGCCAGAAAATGATCGTAAAAAATATCTACGATCACCCCACTGTAATGACTATAATTCTCGTGTAATCGTTTGGTGCTCTGCCTTACCGTAGGATGTGAATCCGTATACGTGTCTATGGCCCGGTGCAAAAGTATTCCAGTTTGTACCCTTTCTGGGAGGTAATGATATTTATTGCCCCTAATACTGTCTGCTATAAAATTCCCGATAGTAAGTTCATTGTCCCCAAAGGAGAGGTAAATATGTGCTAAAAAATTCATTGACCTCGGTTGAAGTTTATTAAGTTCGAATTTACAACTTAGCAACGTAGGATTTAAACCTAACCTTTTATATTTGTAAAAATTTATAAATAATTATGACTTTAATAAAATCTATTTCCGGAATACGAGGTACCATTGGAGGTAAGCCAGGAGACAATCTCACTCCTATTGATGCAGTGAAATTTGCGGCCGCCTACGGTGTTTGGTTAAAAGAATACTCTAAAAAGGAAAAATTAACCGTTGTCATTGGCCGCGATGCACGTATTTCCGGAGAAATGATCCAGAATTTGGTAGTATCCACCCTTGTAGGATTGGGAATAGACGTAATTGATCTAAACCTATCTACCACACCCACAGTAGAAATTGCAGTTCCATTGGAAAAGGCAGATGGAGGTATTATTCTTACGGCAAGTCATAACCCGAAACAATGGAACGCCCTAAAGCTTCTAAACGAAAAAGGCGAGTTCCTGGATGCTGCCCAAGGAGCTAAAATATTGGAAATAGCCGAAAAAGAGGCGTTCAACTTCTCTGAAGTGGACCATTTAGGGAGCATAACTAAAAATGATTCTTATATAGATATCCATATAGATGAGGTCTTGGATCTATCCTTGGTAGATGCCGATGTTATTAGAGCAGCCAAATTTAAGGTAGTGGTAGACGGTGTTAACTCTACTGGAGGCATCGCGATCCCAAAACTTTTAAAGGAATTGGGAGTAGAAGTAGTTGAGTTGTATTGTGACCCAACAGGGCATTTTCCCCATAACCCGGAACCGCTAAAGGAGCATTTGGGTGATATCTGCGAGTTGGTAGTTAAGGAAAAGGCAGACTTCGGAATAGTAGTAGACCCCGATGTGGATCGTTTGGCGTTTATCACCAATGAAGGTGAAATGTTCGGGGAAGAATATACTTTGGTCGCCTGCGCGGATTACGTGTTGGGAAAAACTAAGGGAAATACCGTTTCCAATCTATCCTCTTCCAGAGCTTTACGGGATATTTCCGAAAAACACGGAGGTACTTATGAGGCCGCAGCCGTGGGCGAGGTAAATGTAGTGACCAAAATGAAGGCCAATAAGGCCATTATTGGTGGCGAAGGCAATGGAGGTATTATTTACCCTGAAAGTCATTATGGTAGGGATTCCCTAGTGGGAACGGCCTTATTTTTAATGTTGATGGCAGAAAGGGGAGGTACGGTTAGTGAGCTAAGAGCTAGCTACCCAAGTTATTTTATGAGCAAAAAGAAGATAGAACTAACACCTGGTTTGGATGTAGATGGTATCCTCGAAGCTATGGCGGAGAAATATAAGGACGAAGAAATTTCTACCATTGATGGTGTAAAAATCGATTTTCCCGAGAATTGGGTGCACTTGCGCAAATCCAATACGGAGCCCATTATTCGAATCTACACAGAAGCTAAAAGTCAGGCCGAAGCGGATGGCTTGGCCGATCAAATTATTGGCGAGATAAAGGCGGTAGCCGGAATCTAAGATTATAGTTGCATGAGGGTCGGAGTACTTAAATCCGACCCTAATTTTTTATTTGATATATGAAATCGACGACCTTAAAATTATTTCTATTTACTTTATTGGCAGGGACTTCCTTTACTAGTCTTGCACAGGCCGATACCCTTAGGGTGATGAGTTTTAACATTCTCCATGGGGCTACCACCAAGAACGATTTTAACCTGGATACCCTTGCCGGAGTGATCAATTATTACCAACCGGATTTGGTGGCTTTACAGGAGGTCGACTTTAAGACGAAAAGGGCCAAAAACTATGATCTTCCCACCGAATTGGGCATTCGGACAAAAATGGCTTCGCTCTTTGCCCGCGCCATGTATTATGATGGAGGTGAATATGGTGAAGCGGTGTTATCAAAATTTACGTTTATTGGCAGTGAAAATTTGGGGCTGCCACACTTACCTAATTCGGAACCTCGGGCGGCTTTGGTAACCCGTGTCAAAACTAAAAAAGGGAATACCATTCAGTTTGTTGGTACCCATTTGGATCACTTGAAGGATGAGACCGATAAAGTTATGCAGGCCAAGGCCATCGTTAAAAGCCTGGGTGATACTGAATATCCCACTTTGTTGGTGGGCGATCTTAACGCTGTGCCAAATAGTAACCCAATCAATATTATTTCCGAAAAATTCTCAAAACCCAAACATCCCAATGCGTGGAAGGGTACTTTTCCAGCAACCGGTCCCAATATCTGCATTGACCATATTATGTACAATCAGCCCGAAAAATGGCAGGTGTTGGAATATGAGGTATTATGTGAGAATTATGCCAGTGATCACTGTATCGTGATTGCCACCCTGGTCTTTACTCCTTAGCCAGTTGTTGCTTTAGGTAGGCTCCACGTACCAACTTGGAGGTCTGGTGTTCGCCTGTATGGCTCCAACCCGGAGGCATTACAAAATAAAGGAGTTTATTTTTTATTCCGGGCGCTTTGGCGACATCTTTAAACAAGGCCACAAATTCGCCGAAATAAACATCCAAAAAGTTGCCGCTATCCATTTTGCGGGTAATCCCATATTCAATTTCAATATCATGTTGTTCATCTTGGTAGGTTCCAAAGACCTTGTCCCAGATATTCAGCAAATTACAGAAATTGGTATCCATGTACAACGGATTTCTGGCATGATGAACCCTATGGTGCGATGGCGTTAAAATAATTTTATTCAAAAATCCCATTCTGCCATCTTTCATCATATTTTCACCCACATGAATAAAGGCACCGTAGGTACCATCTATAAACATGATTAAAAACAACAAGACAGGTTCTACACCCAATAGAATACAGACAGTGGTTCTAATGGCATCCGCATAAGGGGCCTCTAGAAAAAAATGGGCGTGGGTTACGGATAGGTTCATTTGCTCGGGAGCGTGGTGGGTAGAGTGCAAACACCAAAAAAGTCGGACCTTATGACCCCAATAGTGGTATAAAAAGTGCCCAAATTCCCAAACGATGTACCCGTAAATAAACCAATACCAGGTCATCTTGGTCTGAAATGGGGCATGGGGTTGTAGCCATCCAATGATAAAAGTTACCATGGCTATGGCAATAAATCTGCCAATAAACCTATTGAAGATATAAATAAGGAAGTTTACCTTGTATACTTTGATGTTAGGTTTTTTGTATACCAGGCCAAGAATAAATTCCAGTATTAACAACAGGGGAATTAAAGGGTATATTAAAGAAACCACGCCGTCATAAGTGGAGAAAACGCTGTAATCACTTGCTTGCAATAATTCCAATGCCTGACTTATGCCCAAAAATCCAATGACCTCATCATATAGGGTGCCTATAATGTCCATAGTAAAACTATCTTAATATCATTAAGGTATTAATATAAAAATAAAAGGGCAATTTTACCACTAATTTAGACCAACACCCTTGTAGGACTGAGTTTTGTTACAATAAGGACAATAGGTAACACTGTTGCACTAAAACTTTTTGTTCATTATTTGCCTATAATTATGAAATCGCAACGTCTATTGTCCAAATGATCTTCATTGCTGCAGGGAACTCCGTTAGCACAATTATTGATCAAACGGGACTCGCCATAGCCGACTGCACTCTCAATTCTTGAGGGATCTATGCCCTTATAAATAAGATAATCCAGGGTAGATTTTGCCCTATTGTCAGAAAGTTGCAAATTAAATTCATCCGAGGCCCTAGAATCTGTATGCGCCTCTATCTTAATTTTTACAGATGGAAAGTCATTCATAAAGCTCACTATCTTATCCAGCTCTGCCGCTGCTTTATAGGTTATATTAAATCGGTTCAGATTAAAAAATATCGGGTTTACCCTAACTTTTTCTACCCCACCTTCGTTAACCACAAAACTTGAAAATGGAATTAATGTAGTGCTATTAAGGTCTTTAAAAAGGCCTGGTGAATCTGCATTGTTCACCGCCTTAATTTCTTGTTTGTATTCCAGCTTTAGAAAGGCGAAAATGTGATTGCTGCTAGGGGATAGCTCCACCTGAAAATTACCTTGCTCATCGGTGCTAGCTTCTGTAACCAACTGTTTGTTACTGTCGTATACTTTTACAGTAACCCCTGGAATGGGAGCTTTGGACATATCATCCAATATATTGCCCTTATATATCATCATTTCTGCCAATTTACTAAAGGAGTAAATATCATCGTCCCCTTTGCCATTGGCCCTGTTGGATGAAAAGTAGCCGGTGTTTATTGAATCGTTTATGATAAAAGCAAAATCATCCATATTGCTATTGATGGGCATTCCCATATTTTTTGGGATTCCATATTCATTTTTCGATTCAATTTCAGATTTAAAAATATCCAATCCGCCCAGGCCAAAATGACTGTCCGAAGCAAAATACAAGTATTGGCCGGCAACATAGGGAAACATTTCCCTTCCCGGTGTATTAACGGTAGGTCCAAGGTTGGTGGCAGGGCCCAACTTTCCGTCCTCATCAATATCTACATAGTAAATATCAGTTTCTCCAAAGCCTCCGTACATGTTGGCGACAAAGAATAATCGCTTCCCATCTTCAGTTAAGAATGGATGCCCGAAGGAGTATTTGGGATTATTGAATTTCAAGGAAACTGCATTCACAATGGAATCTCCTTCCACCTCTCCCCGTAAGATCTGCATATTGGAGAACCCCTTTGGGTTTACCTGTAAGTCGTTGCCCTTTAAATAATTTTGGGTAAAATAAACGGTTTTATAATCCGAAGAATAGGTCAGTGTCCCTTCGTGATAGGAAGATTGAATGTTCTGATGGAATTTTTCTACATCGCTAAGCTCCCCTGTAGTTTTGTTCCTATCGGCCACTAAAATGGAAAGATACGGTTGGTTGTTCCAAGAATACTCGGCATCTTCTGAAAACTCCGGTGCTCGACTGGAGGAAAATACTATATCATCTTTGTAGTACATTGGGGCAAAGTCGGAAAGGGGGGAGTTAATTTGGGAATTTGCAATGTTGTACGTGGGTTCTTCTACCATTAGGCTATCCAAATATTTTTCCTGCTCAAGGATGGTGCCTAGTTTTTGCTTATCATAGTTGTAATATTCCTTTATTAGAATATTGGCAACTGAATAATCCTCACAGGCTTTTAGGCTTTGTATGTATCTGATAAAGGTTACTTCATCCACTCTTTTCTCTTTCAGGGCATATAATTTTTCGTACCAAATTTTAGCATTGGTATAATCATTAATACTGAAATAGCTTTCTGCCAAGCGCTCTACAAACAGAGGTTTGGATTTTTTCTTCTTCGATTCCAGTTGCTGGTAAAGATTTATGGCCTCGGCAAAATTTAAGTTCTGAAAATACTCGTTCGCATCCGCTCTGGAATTCTGTCCCAAATGGATATTAAATATTAATAATGCGAATATGGATAGGATAATTTTCATAGGTCTTTGCTTAGAAAAATCTGGGTGAACGGGCATTTGGCCCCCATCGTGGCATTAAATACTTGAGGATTATTTCGTGCGACCCCTGATTGTAATCACCAAGATCGGATATACTGTAATCATAGGAATAGCCCAGAAAAAAGTTTTTGGAAATTTGGAATCCAGCCAAGGCACTATAACTGTCCTTAAGTCTATGTGATGCACCCAACGTAAATTTTTGCAGAAATAGTACGTTTAGGGAGGCGTCTATTGTTGGAGGTGCATTATCAATGGTCTTTACCAAAATTGAAGGTTTTAACTTTAGGGAGGCAGAAAGGTCCATAACATACCCACCAATAAAGTACATATGGTTGTCCCGATGGATCAAATTTTTATCACTTTCTACATTGGATTGGTTTATGAGCATATTGGGAACGGAAAACCCGACGTACCAGTTGTCAGTAAAAATAAATATTCCGGCTCCTACTGCTGGGAGTGCATTGTAATAATTGTCATAACTGAAAAGAATATCATCCTGATCGTAATAGCTGCCTTTAGAATAATCGACCTCGAAAAAATCGATACCGGCATTTAGGCCAAGGGACATTTTTATTTTTTTGCTCAGGTTTAGATAGTAGGAGAAAACCGCGTTGGAATTAAACTCGGTCGAAGGTCCAATGTTATCCTTAAAAATGTTAATGCCCAATCCAATTCTGTTGTTGATGATTCCGGAAACGGTCAGCGCTTTTGTTTCGGGGGCACCATCGATCCCTATCCATTGGGCCCGGTAGCTCAAAGTGGCATCCATACGGTTGTTTTCATTAACGTATGCAGGATTTATTGTAGAGGTATTGTACATATACTGGGTATACTGTGGCAACTGCTGCGCCAGCAGTCTACCTCCACTTAATAGGAGAAACAGTAAGGTTAGCTTTAAACAATAATTTAAGGGGGTTTTCATCTATTGGTTTAAAAGGTATGGCTCATTATTCTTTTCTTAAAAATATCCAGCCGGTTTTGTTTTCGCTCAAAGCATCTGTTTTTAGGATATAGAAGTAGGTTCCTGTTGGCAATATTTCTCCTTTGCCAACACCATTTACATTGGCTAAACCTCGCCACTCATTTTGATAAGCTTTTTTCTGATATACAAGAGCGCCATATCTGTTGAACACCTGCAGGTCAGATTCAGGAAAGGTCTCAATGCAATCTATTCTAAAATAGTCGTTGTCCCCATCGTCATTAGGGGTAAATTCATTGTAAATCTTTATGCAGGATGGTTCCAAAATAATTTCCGCACTGTTGTTTTGTGAATTTATGTCCTGGGGCATAGACGCCTTAAGGGCAACAATACTGCTGTAACTTCCGTTTTCCGTGGCCTCAACTTCGAGGTTCAAAACTGCGGTAGCATTGGCAGGCAAAGAGTTAAGCGTCCAAACTTGGTTGGATGGATCGTAGCTGCCGTTCGAAGTTTTCGCATTTACATATTTATAGCCTCTATCCAGATGCTCTGTAATCACAATATTGTTGAAGTTGGAAATACCATCGTTCTCCACCGTAATGGTAAAAACTACTTTTTCACCGATCATTGGATGTTTGTTGTTGACCGTTTTGCTGACCTTTATATCCGATGGTTCGTTTACTTCTACCTTCACCATTAGTCTAGTAATACTTTCACAAATGGAGGTGACTTGGGCAGCGTAATAACTCATTCCATTTTGTAATGGCGTATCCAAATCAAGTAGGTTGCCTGCCTCCGGAGCGTCGTACCAGACAATGTATGTTTCCTCAACTTCCAATTCTGCAACAGTGGCATTATCGGTTGATGAAAAAACTTGGACTGTGTTTATTGTTGTTGGCGTGGAAGGGGAGGTCAAGGAGATGGACACTGCCAAACGCTGGGTGCTTTCCTCGTTTCCTATTAATTGAGCCGCATAATACGTTGCATTGTTTTCTATGGGGCTATTTGGTGCCAATGGCGTTCCTTTGGAAGCTTTGTCGTACCAAAGAATATTGGCTTCGTTTATTTGAACGGAGGCTAGGGTAGGTAGTTCTCCTGCGCAAAACTCCTGATGGTTGTTCTTGGTTGTTGGTGGGGACACTTCCATTTTGCCGGGGTGGTCATAAAAAAATAGTTTATCCACCTTGTTCAGCTCGGAAACAGTCTTGGGAGTAGCATAACAATTACTTTGTCCCCCTATGTAAAATAGAAGGCAAAAAAGTAAAATAATCCTACCTTCATTATTATTTTTCCTAAGACAAAATCCCATTTATTATAAATAAATTTTGTTCTATAACGCAAAAAAAATTAAAATATTTAGTTTTTATGGTATAATCGCCCGTGGCACAAGCTTAATAGAATGGCTTTAGCGGGATTTGGACGGCGAACGATTACAGGAAATGTGAGGTTGAAAATTGGGCTACTGAAATTGGCTGGGAACCTTATTTCTATGTTTCCAACGCTTATGGGTCCAAAGATAGTACTCCGGTCGTTCCAAAATCTGCTGTTCCGTTAATCTTAGGAATCGGTCCGTAATTTCGTTCTTTTTGGTTTGCTTGCCGGCTGTTGTTATTGGAATGAATTCTGCTTGATAATATCCCCTTTTTACTTTTGATACCTTTAGGAAAACCACGGCCAGATCCAATTTTCTGGCCATACTTTCGGGGCCGTTGAAAATTGGCACCTTGACCCCCATAAATTCGCTCCAATATTGAGCTCTCTTTACCTGTGGGGATTGATCACTAACCATGCCGTAAGCGGAAATTACCCCGTCTTGGACATTCCTGTATACGGTTTTAACAGTTTCTTGTTGGGTGATTAGGGTGGTATTCCATTTGGCCCTTATTTTTTTTATAAGATCGTCGAAATAGGAATTCCCTATCTTTTGATAAACGGCATATCCTTGGGCATTCACATAATTATTAATGCTCACGTTCCACTCCCAATTGGCATAATGCGAACATACGATGAGAACACTTTTGTTCTTAACGATTTCTTGTAGCACTTCAATATTGATAACCTTATAACGTTCTTTGAGCTCCTCTTTGGATAGGTTCAAGGTCTTGACCATTTCCAGGAACATATCGCACATATGATGGTAGAAATCTTTCTGGATCTTTGCTATTTCTTCCTTGGTTTTATTGGGAAAAGCACGTGTAAGATTTTCTTTCACCACTTTTTTTCGGTAACCAACAACATGGTAAAGAATAATAAAAACAAAATCTGAAAAAAAGTAAAAAAGTCTAAAAGGTAGTATGGAAATAAGCCATAGTAAGGGGTAAACTAAAATATAGACCAGAAATTGCATGCAAATATAATTAGGGCAAATATAGCTATATTTGAACCCAAAAATAATAGTTTTCTTTATGAATAACATTCATTTTGCAACCATTGCCATTATGGCCGCCAACGTCTTGGCTTCTTTAAAAGGATTTAACGATAATACATTCTTTGAACGTTATAAGTTTGGTGTTGGTGCCATACAGACAGGGCAAAAGGATAGGATGCTCACATCCGGATTTTTACATGTAGACCTCTCCCATCTTTTTTTTAATATGTTTACCCTTTACTTTTTTGCCGATGTGGTCATAGATTGGTTTGGACCTGGCAAATTTGTTATCCTTTATTTTATAAGTCTCGTTGCCGGTAGTTTATTGGCATTGTATTTTCATAAAAGTGAACCTTATTACAGCGCCGTTGGCGCCAGTGGGGCCGTTACGGGAATATTGTATTCGGCGATCCTATTGGAGCCTGGAATGCGCTTGGGAATTATGTTCATTCCAATTCCGTTGCCTGCCTACGTTTTGGGAATTCTATATTTATTTTATTCTATTTATGGAATGAAAACAAGATTGGGGAACATTGGTCATACCGCCCACTTTGGGGGCGCTATAGGCGGATATATTGTTACCCTATTTTTTAAGCCCGATCTACTTTATACAGATACCTTAATGGTGCTATTGTTGGCCTTGCCCATTGTTCTTCTTTTTATCCTGGGTAAAATGGGTAAGATTTAGTTCGGTTTCCAGAATATCTTAATGTGGGTGCTATTGTGCTGCTAGGTAGCGGAACGTTTAAATTGGAACACTGATCAAAAGGTAATGTAGGGATGGGGCATGTATAAAATAATAAGGGCCCGTACATTGTACGGGCCCTTATTATTATATGTAGTATAAGTATATTTTATTGTAAAAGTTCTGAGATTTTTGCCTCCAATTCTGGGCCTCTAAGATTTTTTGCAACGATGACCCCATTTTCGTCAAGAATAAAAGTAGCAGGAATTGCTTCTACGTTATAAAGTTTTGCCACGGCATCATTAAAGTAATCCAAACTGGAGATATGGTTCCAGGTAAGTTTGTCGTCCGCAATGGCTTTTTTCCAATCTTCTTCCTTACGATCCAAGGAAACCCCAATAATATTAAGTCCTTTGGAATGATACTTATTGTAAACGTTAACCACATTAGGGTTTTCAACTCTACATGGCTTGCACCATGCGGCCCAAAAATCGACTATTGTAACTTTCCCCATAGCCTCTTTTAGGGACAATTCCTTTCCGTCTGGTGTAGGTCCAGAAAAATCGGGAGCCTTAGCACCTATAGTAGTGCTCTTGCCTTTCTCTTCCCTTTCCTTAGCTGCATCCAGACTTTTAAGGACGTTCTTGGCCGGTAGTGTTTCTTTTATTTCTGGAGTTAGGGCATCATACATTTTCTGTGCCTCTGCACTCTCTACCATCCTTGAATTAAGTCCCTTTTCTATCAATAAAGCGGAAATAAGACCATTTGGATTGTTTTTAATGAAATCCAATTCAAAATTCTTGTACTCTTCCTGAAGTTCGGAAAATTCATCACGCAAAGAATTGATCGTGGCCTCGTTGCCGTTTGCATTGGCATTTTGCATATCCCTTTGGATTGAAACTGCCTGATCGGACAAAGACCTGGACTCCTTCAGATATTTAAAAAATATATCGTTCTGTACGGTTCCTTTGACCGTAGCAAAATTTAAACTGTCTTTTTGGGCGATTAGTTCTATTTCACCTTTTTCTGCAACAATAGGTGTGTAACCTTGTATTTTGTCAATAAAAACATAGATTAATTCCGGAGAATCTGCAGGGCCACTTATAGTAAACTTGCCATTTTCAACCGTAGTGGTATCTATATCGAAGGGCTGATTACTTTCATTGATCTTTCTAATAAATATTTGGGTGCCGTTTTCAACATCACCCGTTAAAGTTCCGTTCAAAACGTAACCCTCCGGTTTACTGTTACAAGCTAATACTCCTAAAATCACAGTAAGGGGCAATAATATTTTCTTCATTGTTTTTCTTTTTATTGCCGCAAATGTACTTATATATGGGTAATAAAAAAAGCCATAAATGTTACAAGAACATTCATGGCCTAATAAAATAGTATTTAGGTGTTTATATCAAAACTGATAGCGAACGCCCAAAGCGATATCAAAATCAAAATTATCCGAAAAATTCTTATAGCCCGCAATACCAATTTCCGGTCTAAAATCAAGTGAAAGCAATAAAGGAATGTCAAAGTTATATTCTATACCAATATCACCTGCAGCCAAAACAAATAATCCTCCATCAGGGGTATAGTATTCATTTTGATTATTGGGCCTGGAGGCAAAATCAACACTTCCAAGTCCACCACCTACACCGTAATACCAATTAAAGTTCCCGTCCAAAGGCCTAACCCATTGGTAAAGAGCCGTTAATTTAAAGGCGTCAAAATACCTACTGTCCCGCCATCCGAGGTTGGCTTCCAACCTATTATCGCGATCCAAGGATTTTTGATAGGAAATTTCTGCACCAAAGCCATCACTATCTCCCAAGCGAAGCCCAATGGTATTATCGGATATTTCCTGAGCGCTCATAGAGTACCAGGAGCAGAACATAAATAGAGTAAACAATTTTAAAATTTTCATAAGTGTTCTAAAGTTAATTAATGTAAAAATTATTAATTCATTATTAATCTGAAACAATAAAACTTAATTTTGTTCCCAAAATTGTTTCGAGTTGGATAAAAATATGCTAAATAAATTAAAGGACGATTTAGAGGGAGATTTGTTTGTAGACAAATTAATGACCACCCTATATGCCACGGATGCTTCCGTATATAGAAAAATGCCAATGGCCGTGGCCTACCCGAAATCTGAGGAGGATATTAAAAAGCTAATTCTTTTTGCTGGAGAACACAAAATTGGCCTAATACCCAGAACAGCCGGAACCTCCCTTGCCGGACAGTGTGTTGGTGATGGAATTGTAGTGGATGTATCCAAAAACTTCACCAAGATACTTTCTGTTGATGTCGACAAAAAACAGGTGACCGTGCAGCCAGGGGTAATTCGGGACGAGTTGAACCTTTATTTGGCACCTTATGGATTATTTTTTGGACCCAACACTTCTACCTCCAATCGTTGTATGATCGGGGGGATGGTCGGTAATAATTCCTCGGGTACTACTTCAATACAATACGGGGTTACCCGTGATCAGGTGGTTTCCCTTAAGACATTTTTATCCGATGGTAATAAGGTTGAATTTAGGACTTTGTCCATGAACGAATTTCTGGGTAAAATGTCCTTGGACAGTTTTGAAGGAGAAATTTACAACAACATTCATAAAGAATTAAGCAATAAGGAGATACAGGCGGAAATTGTTAAGGAATTTCCAAAACCCCAAATCCATAGACGCAATACGGGTTATGCTGTGGACGAGCTACTGCATAATAATATTTTTGGCGATGGCGACGAGGGAATAAACCTATGTAAATTATTGAGTGGGAGTGAGGGAACTTTGGCCTTTACCACAGAAATAGTGCTTCAATTAACAGAGATGCCTCCCAAACTTTCAGCCATGGTGGTTACCCATTACAAAACGTTGGAGGACTGTTTATTGGATGTTGCTCCTGTGATGGGGCATAATTTGCATCTCTGTGAAATGATGGATAAGGTAATTTTGGATTGTACCAAAAATAACCGCACCCAATTGGAGAATAGATTTTTTGTTGAAGGGGATCCCGCAGCATTATTGATGTTGGAGGTTAAGGCATTTACCGAAGAGGATCTAGATCTTCAAATTCAAAAATTATTGGAGACCGTTAAGAAGTCGGGATTAAGCTATGCCAATCCCATTCTTAGGCTAGGGGATGTTAATAAGGCCATTGAACTTAGAAAGGCAGGGCTGGGACTATTGGGTAACATTGTTGGTGACCGTAAAGCGGTTGCCTGTATAGAGGATACTGCGGTGGCCTTGGAAGATTTAAAGGATTTTATTGGCGAGTTCTCCCAAATAATGAAGGATTATAAACAAGATGCCGTCTATTATGCCCATGCGGGTGCAGGAGAATTGCATTTAAGGCCAATACTAAATTTAAAGAAATCTACCGATGTGGCTTTGTTCAGGGCCATTACTACAGACGTTGCAAAGCTTACCAAAAAGTACAATGGATCATTTAGTGGGGAGCATGGAGATGGAATTGTAAGGGCAGAATTTATTCCGTTGATGATAGGGCAAAAGAATTATGAGCTGCTAAAGCGCATAAAAAGCTATTTTGATCCCTATAATATTTTCAATCCAGGGAAAATTGTGGATGCCTACCCTATGGATGAATCCCTACGTTATGAAATTGATAGGGAAGAGCCACAGATTGAGACATTGATGGATTTCTCCGATAGTGAAGGGATTCTAAAAGCTGCAGAAAAATGTAATGGGAGTGGGGATTGTAGAAAAACACATTTGGTATCCGGAGCTATGTGCCCCAGTTACCATGCAACCAGAAACGAAAAGGACACCACCCGTGGTCGAGCCAACGCCCTACGGGAATTTTTAACTTCCTCTGAAAAGACCAATAAGTTCGATAATAAGGAGCTAAAGGAAGTTTTTGACCTATGTTTGAGTTGTAAGGCATGCTCCAGTGAATGTCCGAGTAATGTGGATGTGGCTACCTTAAAAGCAGAATTTCTTTATCAGTACCAAGAGGAGAATGGCTACCCGCTTAGAGCCAAGCTCTTCGCCTATAATACCAAATTTAATAAATTGGGGAGTAAAATGGCAGGTATAACCAATGCCATGTACGATTCCAAAATATTTGGAGCATTGCTTAAAAAGTCGGTCGGAGTTGCAGATCAACGAAGTTTGCCAAAGGTGTACAATGTAGACTTTGATAAGGAACTTCTAAATGCTAAAGGTAAATCCAATACCACTAGGTCCACTGTAGTATTGTATATAGATGAATTCACCAACTACTTGGATGTTGAACTTGGAAAAGATGCCATAGAAGTGTTGACGCGATTGGGTTATGCTGTGGAACTTTTTTATGCCGAGAGTGGACGCACCTATATTTCCAAAGGATTTCTAAAACAAGCCAAAAAATTGGCCATTAAGAATTTGGAGAAACTTTCTGAAATAACAGATAAGGGACTTCCTATTCTAGGTTTGGAACCATCCGCTATATTAACGTTTAGGGATGAATACAAGCGTTTTGGGTTCGACAAGCAGAAGATCGAGGCCATTGGGTCCAATTCTTATCTGATTGAAGAGTTTTTGGCCAAGGAAATACAGGCCGGTGTTTTAACCTCGGACCTCTTTACAAAGGAAGCCAAGACCGTTAAGATTCATACGCATTGCCATCAAAAGTCCATTTCCAACCAAAAGGTGACCTTTGATATATTGAACCTTCCACAAAACTACAGTGTTTCGATCATTAGCTCTGGATGTTGCGGAATGGCGGGGTCCTTTGGTTATGAAAAGGAACATTATGAGGTAAGTATGCAGGTAGGGGAGTTAAAGTTGTTTCCAGCAGTAAGGAAAGCTGCCGATGAAGTAATCATTGCTGCCAACGGCACCAGTTGCAGGCATCAGATTTATGACGGCACCAAAAGAAAGGCCTTACACCCTATTTCCATTTTAAAAGAGGCTCTTATTGCGTAACAAGGGTTTGGCTTATTGCTATGAGCCTGCTCTTTTTTACCTTTAATAAAAAAATTAGCCCAGTCCGATATTTGTTATGCAATATTGGACGGGGCTTTTTCCTTATATTTTATTTGGTAGCTACCAGCTATGTGAAAAGGTTTGTAGTAATTAAACTTAGTCTTGGAATACTCCTAAATTTTAGTTTTTTTGGAGGGCTTTATATTTATGGATGTGGCAGCCAATAATTCGTGTATATCCATGCCCTTAATTTCTTCATCAGCAAAGAAGGGGGATAGCTTATCCGAGCTGTATCTATATAATTTCCAACGTTTAAATGTGTATTCCAGGGCGGTAAGATTTTCTACCCAATCCCCGGAATTTAAATAGGTGCATTTGCCGTTTTCATTTTCGTGGATCTCTTTTTTGGGTTGATGAATGTGTCCACAGATAACATAATCATAACCTTTGTCGATAGCTAGTTCCTTGACCGAGTGTTCAAAATTCTGGATGAACCTAACGGCACCCTTGACATTGCCCTTTATTTTTTTTGATAAGGAATATTTCTCCCGGCCTAATTTGATCAATGACCAATTAACGGTGCTGTTAAGAAGAATTAGGAGATCATACCCATATCTCCCTAGTTTTGCCACCCATTTGGCATTCTGAATGGAAATGTCAAAAACATCACCGTGGAAGAACCATGCTCGTTTACCATCCAATTCAAGAATTAATTTATCCACAAAATATATATTCCCGAAAGAGGTGCCACTGAATTTTCGCAGCCTTTGATCATGATTTCCAATAATATAATGCACTTCCGTCCCATTGGTGGCCATGCCCATTATTTTTCTCAGCACTTTTAGGTGGGTAGGAGGAAAATATTTCTTTGTTAATTGCCCTGTGTCCATAATATCCCCATTCAAAATAAGCCTTTTGGGATTTATACTATTTAAATAGGCAAGTAGTTCATCGGCATGGCAAGCGAACGTTCCTAGATGTACATCGGAAATAACTACTAAATCTATTTGTCGCTTTTTCACAGAAGAGGAATTTTATCAAATTAAAGCTTTGAGTTTAAACTTAAAGTGAAGGTAAAATCAAATTAGATTAAGGAAATAGTTAAGCTTTTATTAAGTTGGGCCAATTCTGTTTTTATTCATGAGACCAGAATTTCAGAAGCTACAGGCTTATTGTAATTGGGATAGTGTAACAAACCTCGCTTTTTTTGTCGGGATTTCTAGTTAAATACCGTTTATTTTGCAATAACCAAGGGTTCAATTTTCGTATCTCTGTTTTAAGATTTACCTTTGGATCTTTAAGTAGGTATCACCTTAGAAACCATTGCATAACCACAACCTTTAATTACGATTATGGCAGGAAATACTTTTGGAACCCTTTTTAAATTATCCTCCTTTGGAGAATCTCACGGTGTTGCTATTGGAGGTGTATTGGATGGTTGTCCAGCGGGCATAGAATTGAATTTGGAAGCCATTCAGGAGGATTTGGATAGGCGTAAACCAGGTCAGTCTGCCATTGTTACACAACGTAAGGAGCCGGATACAGTTGAATTTTATTCCGGACTTTTTGAAGGGAAGACCACTGGGACACCTATTGGTTTTGCAATACATAATACCAATCAGAAATCTCATGATTACTCGCATATAAAGGACTCTTACAGGCCTTCGCATGCCGATTACGTCTATGATCAAAAATATGGTTTTAGGGATTATCGCGGGGGAGGTAGGAGTTCCGCAAGGGAAACCGCCAGTAGGGTAGTAGCTGGTGCCATTGCCAAGCAATTTTTGGGTAATATGAAAATAAATGCATACGTTTCCCAAGTTGGGGAGCTATCATTGAACAAAAGCTACCAAGAACTCGATTTTTCACTTATAGAATCCAATCCGGTACGATGTCCGGATACCGCCATGGCGGCCAAAATGGAAGATTATATCAAAAAAATAAAAAAAGAAGGCGATACCATTGGTGGGATTATTACCTGTGTTATCCAAAATGTTCCAATTGGCTTAGGGGAACCTGTTTTTGACAAGCTGCATGCCGAATTGGGTAAGGCTATGCTTTCCATCAATGCTGTAAAAGGCTTTGAGTATGGTAGCGGATTTGAAGGGGTAAAGATGAAAGGTAGTGCCCATAATGACCAATTTAATACGGATGGCACCACAAAAACCAATCATAGCGGTGGTATTCAAGGAGGTATTAGCAACGGAATGGATATTTACTTCAATATTGCCTTTAAACCTGTAGCCACAGTAATTCAGGCCTATGATACTATAGACAAGGAGGGGAATAAAGTAACCACTCAGGGTAAGGGCAGGCACGACCCATGCGTAGTCCCTAGAGCGGTACCAATAGTAGAGGCCATGGCAGCTTTGGTAATGGCCGATTTTACATTGCTAAATAGGACCATTAAATTATAGCCCTGTATTTTTGGTGCTTTGTACCACAAAATGCTATCTTTCCAATCTAAATCATTGTTTTTATGAGGAAGTTGGAATTGCACTGGCAAATTATATTGGGAATGGTGGGCGGAGTTCTTTTTGCCCTAGCCATGGTTCAGTTTGAATGGGGTCCCAAAATAGTTTCGGATTGGATTAAACCGTTCGGGAATATTTTTATTAATTCCTTAAAACTCATAGCGGTTCCATTAATTTTAGCTTCCTTGATCAAGGGGGTTTCAGACCTAAAAGATATTTCCAAACTTTCCAAAATGGGAGGGAGGACTATTGGAATTTACATTGTGACTACTGTAATTGCCGTTTCCATTGGTCTTACTATAGTGAATGTGATAAAGCCGGGATCCTCAATTAGCGAAGAGACACGTAACGAATTGGTGGAAAATTATAAAGGCGATGCCGATTCCAAAATTTCCCAGGCCAATGAGCAAAAGGAGTCCGGACCCTTACGAGCATTGGAGGATTTGGTTCCCAGTAATATTTTTGCTGCGGCCAGTGATAACGGAAACATGTTGCAGGTCATCTTTTTTGCCATTTTCTTCGGGATAGGACTTATTTTGATACCTGCGGAGCAGGCCGATCCGGTAAAGAAATTTTTTGATGGATTTAATGAGGTAATTCTGAAGTTGATCGATTTGATTATGCTGGCCGCTCCCTACGGAGTTTTTGCCTTATTGGCAGCTTTGGTAGTGGAATCGCCCAGTTTTGATCTATTCAAAGCATTGGGATGGTATGCTATCAGTGTACTTTTGGGGTTAATTTTGATGATAGGCGTATATATTTCATTGGTATGGATATTTACCAAAAGTAAACCATCATTTTTTATCAATGGAATTTCCCCTGCACAGTTGCTGGCGTTTTCAACCAGTTCCAGTGCTGCTACACTACCGGTAACCATGGAACGGGTAGAGGAGCATTTAGGGGTAGAGGAAGAAGTTGCCAGTTTTGTATTGCCCATTGGGGCTACTATAAATATGGATGGTACAAGCCTATATCAAGCTGTTGCGGCTGTATTTATAGCCCAAGCCTTTGGAATGGATCTTAGTTTCGGCACCCAACTTGGCATTATAGTTACGGCCACCTTGGCTTCAATTGGTAGTGCCGCCGTACCGGGAGCAGGAATGGTTATGCTGGTAATTGTTTTGGCACAGGCCGGGATTCCTGAAGCCGGACTGGCATTGATCTTTGCTGTAGATAGGCCTTTGGATATGTGTAGAACGGTAGTTAATGTTACCGGAGATGCTGCGGTGTCCATGATGGTGGCAAAGTCTGTTGATAAATTAGGAGAACCTAAAGTCAAAGAATGGAGCGATCATTACAAAAAGCCACAATAATCTACAATTCTTGGTATTCATCCCACTGAAAGGATAAAGGGATTTATTGCGCTTTGTATTTTCGATAGAAAGTTTATAAATTTTGTAATTCGTAGATATGGTTATATGATTAAAGAAAAGGGACCACAGGAGGTTGTACGGCAGTTTCCCAATGTATTCGAAATAGATGCCAACCTAGACCGATTGGTAAAGAAAATTGAACTACTTACCTATTTAAACCCGCTAAATATTGAAAAGGAAAAGCATCGATTTTTTTCTTCCAAGTATGTAGAGGAGCCTATATTTAAGTATAAGAAACTTCAATTTGACCCTTATAAATTGCACAGACTGTTCTTCTCCCAACGGTTGGAGCGCATCAAGGATGAACAGATAAGAAAATTTTATCAGGAGGTGATCTATTACTATGCCAATATGATACAGTGCATAGAGACCATTGGTCAGGGTAAAAAGTTCTATTATAATTCTCTCAGGGTTTATGGTTCTCCCACTGAAAAGGATGTTCAGAATGCCAGATTTATTCTTCATGTAGGCGACGAACCCGATTCAAGGGATATGGAGAAAATATATACCCCTGAGGATGCAAAGTCTTATTTCGAGGAGTTTGCCCAGCAATTTAAATTTCCCTTAAATATTACCTTCTCGAATAGTATTGCAGCGGATGCTATGGTGAGAAACAATACCCAATCCCTATTAATTAAAAAAAATGCCATTTTTAGCAGGAACCAATTGCTTACGCTGGCCAATCATGAGATAGGAGTCCATTTGGTAACCACTTATAACGGCGCATTACAGCCTCTTAAAGTTTTTTCCAATGGATTTCCCAAAAATGTTGAAACCCAAGAAGGTTTGGCGGTTTTTAGTGAGTATATGAGTGGTGCCCTTACCTTGAAAAGAGTAAAGGAATTGGCCTACAGGGTCTTGGCCTCCGATAGTTTAATTAAGGGATATAGCTTTTCCGATACTTTCGACATGCTCTACGGGCAGTACAAGTTGGATAGAAATAAGGCCTTTACAATAACTATGCGCGTCCATAGAGGCGGTGGATTTACCAAAGATCGCTTGTATTTAAGTGGATTGAAAAAGATATACAAACGACACAAGAATGGTTTGTCTATGGACAATTTGCTGACGGGCAAGGTTACCATGGAATCTGAAGCCACCATAAACCGATTTAAAGACTTGGGCCTAGCAAATGATTTGACCCATACCAATGTGGCCTTTAGGCAGAATTGTAATAATAACAGGACCCTGGATTTTATACTGGACAACTTAAAATAAAAAGACCCATGGTTATTATTCCACTGGTTTGGGATTTGTAAGGTTCTTGAGAAATGGTCTATGGTGAGAGTAAGCAGGGAAAAATTTGTGCTCTAATTGTGCAAATTATTTTTAATAGCCCTTGGAATAATAACTTAGATTTTGATATCTTTGTACCACAATTAAAAAAACATACCAATCATGTTCGATTTTGACCAATATCTAGGGTTTTTAGCATTTTTGACCATCTTAACCATCGGTTTTTGGTTGATGATTTTTCTGTTGACATTTGTTATACCCTATTGGATAGGTGGTGCTCTACTTGAAATCTTTAAGGAGAAGCGCGCTGCTAAAAAAGCGAAGCGTAACGAATAGGATTACGATATATAAAACAAAAAGGGAACCCATCGGTTCCCTTTTTGTTTTTGAAGTTTTAGCTTTTATCCTTCAAAATCCATGTCTTCCCCACCGCCATTGCGGCCTCCGCCATTTCTTCCTTTCTGATTCTGGGGTTGATTGAATCTGTATTGAAAAGACAAGGTAATTTGCCTTTGCCTCCATTGAAATTCACTATAGGTAGCTACGTTTTCGGTTCTTGTATCGCTTTTACGTTTTCTGGTATTGAATATGTCCCCTACGTTCAAGGTTAGGGAGCCTTTATCTTTTAGGATATCCTTACTTAAGCCAAGATCTGAACTCAACATACCCTTACTGGTGTTTTGGGCATCTTCGGAAGGGCCCATATAAAAGAAGTTGGTCTGAAAGTCGATTTTTCCAGGTAATGGTATTTTTGCACTAAAGCGCGTAAACCATGAAAAGTTATTGGCATCAAAATTTTGAACTATTTCTTCATTTTGACTGTTTATATAAGTGAAATCTCCCTGTAAATCCCTTTGAAAAGCATTGACGTTCCAAGTTAATCTCCAATTTCTTTTTGGGGTATATGTAGTGGTAAACTCCATACCATAACGATCTTCGGTGGCCAAATTTATAGGGCTACGTACCTGTACAGGTACGACAATTGGATTTTGTGGATCGTCCGGATTTTCAATCGTGACAAAATCACCGGTCTCCCTGGAAACAAATTGAAACACTCCAGTAGACCTATTAAAGTATCCAGATGTTGTAAAAGTGAATTTATCCCATCTTTTTAAATATCCAAGGTCATATGCATCTGTAAAAGTAGGGTCCAAATCCGCGTTTCCTTGAAAAAGATTGGTGTTACTGGACCTGGAGGGAAATGGGTTTATAAACCTAGATCGCGGTCTTCTGAGTCTTTTGCTATAGCTTAAAGTAACTTGCTCCTTTTCTGAAAATTCATATCCCAAAAATATCGAAGGAAACCAATTTACATAATCCTTATTGGTTATTTCGTTGGTGTTCAATAGTTCTACTCCAATATCGGAAGCCTCAACTCTCAATCCACCTAGAATACTGAATTTATCGAATTTAGATCCTAATTGCGTATAGGCGGCATTTACGTATTCCTTATAATTTAATTCGTTGCTAAAGTTGGGGTCGCTGTCAAAACTCCCATCTTCCTGCTCTATGCCAAAATCAAAGTCGGTATTGTTATTATTGAAAGTTCCGCGATACCCTATTTCAAATTGGGACTTGTTATCCTTTCCAAAGGGAAGCACATAATCCATTTGCACCAATTGGCTAATTTGTGTTTGGGCATCTATGGTCTTTTCCGTTTCCAGGGCAATATTATCCCCCAAGATAACCTCTTTGATTATTGAGTTTTCATCATCAATTCCTTTGGAATATTGGTAATCGAAAGTAAGTGTGTGTCCTTCTTTTTCAAATTTCTTCTGATAATTTAAAGAGTATTGCACCTCTTCCTCAAACTCGTCCTCAACCGTAAATCGGTTTCTTTGGATGGTGGGGGTTCTATTCTCATCAAAATTGGAAAAATCCACATTAACTGTGTTGTCACCATTGGATTTACCAAAAACAAGGGAGTTGGTAATACTGCTGCTTTTATCTAAAAACAGTTCAAAACCAACATTGGTGTTAAAGCTTTTGTCCTTTCTTTGGTAATCCCTTATTTCATCCTGGTAACTCAGGGTATTGCCATTACTGTCAAAATTTTCTTGATTGAACAAGGCATTACCTGGTCCGCTGCGGTAACGATAGGTGGTATTGGTAAAAACATTGAAATTATCGCGTCTTAAATTTAGGCTTACAGAACCGCCATAGGTCTCTGGGTGTCCCGTATAAACATTTACAGAACCATTAAGCCCAGCGGTCTTACTTTGTTTTAATATGATGTTTAGGATACCTGCTGTTCCTTCTGCATCATATCTGGCCGATGGGTTGGTAATTACTTCTACCTTCTCTATAGCATCTGCAGGCAACTGTTGTAACGCCTCGGGACTTAGCCCGGACAGGGCGGATGGCTTGCCATTGATAAGGATTCTAACACTTTCGTTGCCCCTAAGACTGATATTGCCTTCCACATCCACGGAAACCGAGGGTACATTGCTAAGGACATCGGTTACGGAACCCCCTTTTACGGTAAGGTCGGAACCTACATTGTATACTTTTTTGTCCAGCCTTAATTCTACTGTAGTCCGCTCGCCCACAACTTCAACTTCGGCCAACTGCGAAACATCCAGAGCAAGACGTATTACCCCAAAATCGGTCGCCTTTCTTAAGCTTTGATTGTTTAATTTATAAGATTTATAGGAGATATATTCTACGCTAATGTTGTAGTTGCCAGGAGCAGCCTCAACTTCAAATTTTCCAATGGCATCTGTGATACCACCAGTTACTTTTTCAGGATTTCTTACACTTTGTAGTACCAAAGTGGCATATTCCAGTGGTTGATCTGTCTCTTGGTCCAAAACGGTCCCAGTTATTTTTATCGGTTCTTGCGGGCCTTGGCCCCCCTGTGCATAACCTATTAAAGTGATTAATAATAGTGTAACTGGGAGTAGTTTTTTCATTTGCTATGTTTTAGATCTATTCTTTTTCTTCTTCTTCTTCTTTTTTTCTTTAACCTTTTTAAAACCGTTTTTCTGAAGTTCTACAAAGGCCTCATACTTATCCGCTGGTAATCCTGCCTTAAGTTCTTCATCTTGCTTTAAGGTAATTTTCTCATAACTTTCCCGCATCTTATCGGCTGGTAGTTCCAGTATCTGCAATTCTATACGTTCCTGCAGGTATTTTTTTAAGGTGGTGCTCAGAACAGCTTCCTCAAAAGGGTTTAAGCCTAATTTTTCTGTAATGCTTGGCATTTCCTGATCCACAATTTGAGCTGCCGTTAATTTTTCTGGTTCCTTGGGCGTTTCCTGTGCTTGTGGAATACTGTTTCGCTGTCTACCATATCCTCCGTATCCATATCCATTTCCGTATCCATTTCCATACCCATATTGGGCACTTAAAAAAGGAAATGATAGTACGATCAATAAAACACTTAAAAATAATTTCTTGTTCGTTTTCATAATGTCAACTGCTTAGTGGGATTCCAAAATTAATAGATGGTTTAACCGTGAATGGTTAAATGTTTGTTAAATTGAATATTTCAAGAATTATGCCGTTTTGCGGCTCCAATTGTTTTTGATTCTTTGGGAAGTACATAATATAATAATAAATGTTCCTTTTCCAAATCATTTTAACTCCTGTCCTTTTAAAAGGTCCTTTATTTTTTCGGGAGGTCGTCCAATAACTCCCTGCTTGTTTTCGATTACAATGGGACGTTCAATTAATTTAGGGTTTTCTACCATTGCAACCACTATCTCGTCTTCCGTCAATGATTTTCCCTTGTATTTTTCCTTCCAAATGGCTTCGTTGGTACGTACCAAATCCATAGGGGATATGCCCAGTATTTTTAATATGGACTCAAGTTCCTTTTTGGTAGGTACGTTGTCCAAATATTTTACAATTTCAAATTCCTTTCCAGAATTTTCCAAAATGGACAAACCTTCCCTAGACTTTCCACATCTGGGATTGTGATATATTTTAATCATAATTTTGGTATTAAGTTTTGTCGTTAAAGGTTACAGGGATTCAGTTTATACTGTACAAAACGTTTTGAATAAGATGCCTGAAATTTTCCTATCAAGTCCTTTAGCATTATTATAATGTTTTAAGCAGCAGCCTTCAATTTAGATTTCTTCCTTTTGCCCCATCATCATTAGGTAGGCTTTTAAGAATTGATCAATATTGCCGTCCATTACCGCGTCAACGTTGCCTGTTTCTTCACCCGTACGCACGTCCTTTACCAATTTGTATGGGTGCATTACATAATTCCTAATCTGTGAACCCCATTCTATTTTCATTTTGGAAGACTCAATTTCCTGTCGGGCTTCCATTTTCTTGCGCAATTCTATTTCGTACAATTGGGACTTAAGCATTTTTAAAGCCGTAGCCCTATTGTCGTGTTGCGATCTGGAATCTGAACAAGAAATCTGTATTCCGGAAGGTTTGTGGGTAAGTTGAACTTTGGTTTCCACCTTATTTACATTCTGCCCTCCGGCACCACTTGATCTAGCCGTGGTAATCTCTACATCGGCCGGATTTATATCTATTTCTATACTATCGTCCACCAATGGATAAACATAAACGGAAGCAAAAGAAGTATGGCGCTTTGCATTACTGTCGAAAGGTGAAATACGTACAAGCCTGTGTACTCCATTCTCGCCCTTTAACCATCCAAAGCTAAAGTCGCCATCAATTTCCAAGGTCACCGTTTTTATTCCGGCCACATCACCTTCCTGATAATTGAGTTCCTTTATCTTATACCCATTCTTTTCACTCCACATCATGTACATCCGCATCAACATGGCTGCCCAATCACAACTTTCCGTGCCTCCAGCACCCGCAGTGATTTGAATTATGGCCGTAAGTTCATCACCCTCGGCAGAGAGCATATTTTTGAATTCCAATTTCTCCAAGGCTTCAATAGTCTTGTTGTAATGGCTTTCTACATCGGCCTCGGACATTTCACCTTCTTTCTGAAATTCCAAGAAAATCTCCAGATCCGCCACTAAACTTTGAGCGCTATTAAAATCATCAACCCATTGTTTCTTGGATTGAATTAATTTCATCTGTTCTTGGGCTTCCTGGGGATGGTTCCAAAAGTCTGGAGCCAGTGTTTTTTCCTCCTCGTTTTCTATTTCTACAAGCTTGGCATCTATGTCAAAGATACCTCCTTAACGCACCAAGGCGATCAATGAGACTCTTATAATGGTCCGTAGTTATCATATGCTAATTATTTTCAGCCAAAAATAGGATTCTTTTTTCTGATTATGTACCAAATATGAAATGATATTTATTGTTCGGCCTGCACTTCCACGAAATGGGAGGTTTTATTAGCGCCTTGGGAATATACTACGCCTTTTAAAGGGGAGCAATCATTATAGTCTTTGCCGTGAGCTACTTTAATATGGTTGTCATTGACCAATAAATTATTGGTAGGGTCAAAGCCTATCCAGCCAACTTGGGGGATATATGCTTCTGCCCAAGCATGCATTTGCGAGTCGCCAAAGTAACCATTACCCTGGTGCAGGTAACCCGAGACATAACGGGTAGGAATATTATTTTTTTTTGATAAAGCACAGAATAAATGAGTGAAATCCTGGCATACCCCCTCAGGATTATTTATGATTTCTTCCAATAAGGTATTTACATGGGTAACGCCAGTATTGAAATGAATAAAAAGATAGACCCATTTATTCAGTTTTTGAAGATTATCGAATATACTTATGGAAGTATCAAAAACAAACAGGTTTTCTGAACCGGCTGGCAAGGCTGTATATTTGGTCTCTCGCAGATAAGGCTCATGATCTACCTTGAAATTCAAGCTTTTAACAAGTTCATAGTTGCTTGGGATATCAAAGATTGGAATTTGCCCAAATGGGTTGAAGCTTATTTTTTTAAGTTTAAAAGTGGCACTGAAGTTAATTTTCTGGAATCGTTCCGAGGTATTTATCCTAATGGTCTGAAATCCAAAACCATTTTGGGAAAAACCACTTTTGGCTTCCAATGAATTTTTTATTTCCACGCTGATCAATTCTTGCGTATCGTTATTCTCAGGTACAATCAAAAATTGCCAATATGCATTTTCTACAGGATTTTCGTAGTTATTTTCGGCATAATAAGTAACTGAATATTCAAATGACATTTTAAGTAGTTGTTAAGGCAAAGGTAATCCGATGGAATCTAAATCAATAGTTAAAAAATTCATTTTCCATCTTAAGACTGATCTGCACCAGACTATTGAGTATTTTTTCAATAAAGCCCTGAATGTCTTCTTCAATTTCTTCGGCAAATTTAAATTCATATTCTCCCTTAACCTTACTTATTAAAAAAGCGGTGGAATTTTTATCTGGACTTTTGGATTCATCCAAAACTTTAATATGTTTATGTACCTGGTTTATACTATTGATGACAGACCTTGGACAATCTGGATTTAATATTAAGAATTCCAAAGTGGAGATACTGGAAGGCGTCTTTTTATAATATCTGCGCATCATATCATAAGATTCCACACATTTAAGAAGTGTGGTCCATTCAAAGCTATGGCTAATTTTATCGCCATAACTCCCTTTGGCCTTTACGGCATCATTGAATTTGGCATTAATGATTCTGATTACCTGCGTGGCCCTCTCCAGATTTATACCGAGCATAATAATTGCATACACCTCGTCATGCAAAAGCGTACCTCTTATTTTTCCTCTTAAAATGGCGGTCATTTCAGTGATATTTACGGTAAAATCGTATAGACCCTTTTTTGTGAAATCCTCTATGGAATAATTGATTACAAAATGATAAAATTTGTTGATGGATTCATATAGTTCCGTAGAAATAAGGTCTCTGGCGCTATTGGCATTCTCCCGGGCATGTTTTACGTTATTGATAATGGAATACGGTACACTGGCATTTAGTCCTATGTTGAATAAAATATCTTCTTCTTTAAGAATTGTGGAATCGTCATCCAATGGCTCCCCTACCAAGAACATCATGGACTGGAGAACAAATTGTCTGGATTGTGACAGCTCGTTCGGAGCGTCCAATGATGAGAAATAATTTACATTTAAGTATCTGGCAACATGTTCGGCACGTTCAATATAACGCCCCATCCAAAAAAGGTTATTGGCAACTCTAGCTAACATAAGATTTTTTTTATTTTTTTAATACCCAAGTATCTTTGGAACCACCTCCTTGAGAGGAATTTACAATTAAGTTTCCTTTTTTTAGTGCTACTCGAGACAATCCACCTTTGAGTACAAACTCCTTATTATTGCCCAATAGGGTAAACGTCCTTAGGTCTACATGACGTTGTTCAAATGATTCGCTGTCATCTATATAGGTTGGATGAACCGATAAGGACATAATAGGCTGGGCAATGTATTTTCTAGGATTTTGTTTTATTTCTTCTTGAACTACCTTTATTTCAGCCTTGGAGAGTCTATTGCCAATTGATATACCATAACCTCCTGCTTCATCCACAGGTTTAACCACTAGTTCATGTATGTGTTCCAATACATATTTAAGTTCATTCGGCCTGCTACAATGGTAGGTGTGTACATTGTTGAGAATGGGGGTCTCATCCAAATAATATTTAATGATTTCCGGCATGTAGGTGTAGATGGCCTTATCATCTGCCACTCCAGTGCCCGGAGCATTTGCCAAACAAACATTGCCTTTTATATAGGCGGCGAAAAGACCGGGTACCCCCAATGACGAATCGGCCCTAAATTCCAGGGGATCTAAATATTGGTCATCCACTCTTCGGTAAATCACATCAACCTTAATGGGTCCGCGAATGGTTTTCATGTAGACAAAATCGTTCTCAACAAATAGATCTCTACCTTCCACCAATTCCACACCCATAGCTTTTGCAAGATATGAATGTTCATAAAAAGCAGAATTGTACATACCTGGTGTAATAACCACACAATTTGGGACATCGACCCCTTTTGGTTTTACACTTTCCAATATATCCAACAAGTTTTCGGCGTAGTTCGTCACCGAATGCGTTTTATAATGATTGAAAACCCCGAAGAGCGCTCTTTTTAAGGCGGTACGATTACAAATAACATAACTTACCCCGGAAGGACATCTAATGTTGTCCTCAAGAACATAATAGTTGCCATCCGAGTGTTTAATAATATCAGTTCCGGATATGTGGTTATAAATGCCCCCAGGAGGGTCAACTCCAATCATTTGATGCAAATAGTTTGCAGAGGAACTGATCAAGTCCAGCGGAACTATGCCATCTTTGATGATTTTTTTATCGTGATAAATATCCCATAAAAATAGGTTTAATGCTCTACTGCGCTGTATAGCGCCCCTTTCAATAATTTCCCATTCATCCTCATCTATGATTCTTGGAAAAAGATCGAATGGAAATATTTTTTCCTGTGTTTCTTTATTGTCGTATACCTGGAAAGTGATTCCTTGGTTAAAAAATGAGGACTTAGCCTTATTGTTCAATTGCACATAGTCTTGAATGGAATGATTCCCGTATAGATCTAACAATGTTTGATAAACATTTTTAGCCGATCCATCGGTATTGAAAACTTCATCAAAAAGTGCAGGATTGTTGATGTACGAAGAAAATATGGGTTTTTTTACCTCTGGGTTCATAGGTATATTTTTCTTCAAGTTACTTTATTTTAGTTACATACGTGCGATTTAATTTTTTTAAGCCAAAAAATTATCCATACTTAAAATATGGAATGGTATTATTGTCGATTCACATTAAATGAAAGGAAAAAAATAGCTACTTGAAAAATGTTTAATACGTTTACATAAATTTAGGAACCCAATTTAATAAGTATGTGAATCCTGAATCATTTGTTCTATATAATTGTCAATCTTTATGTTTATAAATCTCATTAGTGATACCGTTACAAAACCTACGCCTGGTATGTTGCAGGCCATGATGACCGCTGAGGTGGGGGATGATGTTTTTAAAAATGATCCTACGGTCAATAGGCTGGAAGAGAAGATGGCCAAATTGTTTGGCATGGAAGCGGCTTTATTTTTTCCCAGCGGTACCATGGCCAACCAAACGGCCATAAAATTGCACACCCAACCTGGGGAGCAATTAATTTGCGATAAGTACGCCCATATTTATAATTATGAAGGGGGAGGAGTAAGCTTTAATAGTGGTGTCTCCTGCAGATTGGTGGATGGTCATAGGGGAATGATGACGGCGAGTCAAGTAGAGGAATCTATAAACCCTCCGGATTTTTACCACAGCCCATTAACTTCTCTTGTGTGCATAGAAAATACGACCAATAAAGGCGGGGGAGCTTGCTGGGATTTGGAAGAGTTAAGAGCTATTGGAAAGGTGTGCGACAAGCATCATTTAAAATATCACTTGGATGGAGCGCGTCTCTGGAATGCCCTAATGGCCAAAGAAGAATCACCCTTGGAATACGGGGAGTTGTTTCATACCATCAGTGTTTGTTTAAGTAAAGGGCTAGGATGTCCTGTGGGTTCCGTTTTAATAGGGGACAAGGAGAATATAGACAAAGCGCTAAGGGTGAGGAAGGTGCTTGGAGGAGGAATGAGGCAGGCAGGATATCTTGCCGCAGCAGGATTATACGCCTTGGACAATCACGTGGAAAGATTGGTGGAAGACCACAGAAAGGCTGCGGAAATTAGTAAACTATTAACGGGCTTGCCTTACATTAAAAAGGTGGAGCCTACGGAAACGAACATTATTATTTTCGAAATAGAGGAAAGGCAGATTTCTACGGATCGTTTTCTGGATAAGCTGAAACAAAAGAATATTCAAATCATTGGAATGGGGCAAAGTAAGTTGCGTATGGTTACGCATATGGATTATACTGAGGAAATGCACGAGTTTTTATTGAATATACTGCCCAAATTATAGCCCAATGGCATCCGGCAATAAGGAAATACTGGTTTTAAGATTTTTTATGCCATTTTCCATTCCGGCCTCGGAGCTATAAAGCATGGAGTTTCCAATTGTTTTTCCTTCACTGTTCTTCATGGTGAAAAGAAATTTCCCGTTGTAGTCTGTCTTTCGTTCAAATACAGAAGATTGACCAATAAGAATCTTGAGTTTAGCAATGGTATCCTCAATTTCTGCCCTACTGTTATATGGGACGCTCGTAAGGAGAGTTTGTCCGCTTTCCGATTGCAGACTAAAGGTATAAGTGGTATCCGATTCCTTTTTTATTTCTAGCATAGCCTAGGCAACTTTTTTTAAAGTTACACAAAAATATGGGAATCTTTTATCTAAAAATTGTCCGTCTTTCAAGTCGGAGGTTTGTATAGAAGTAATATAAAAGGAGTCCAAAAGCTATGGGTTATAGCTTTTGGACTCCCTTTCTTTTGTTTTTTTTTGAAATTATTTTTCAACATCGGGCAGACCGAAGGTATCTACAACATAATCAATATCCTTATCGCCCCTACCACTTAGGTTGACCAAAATGGAGGACTGCGGATTTTGTTGCGCCAATTTTATGGCGTAGGCAACGGCGTGTGCGCTTTCCAATGCAGGGATAATGCCTTCCAATCGACTTAATTCGTAAAATGCATCTATAGTTTCCTGGTCGGAAACTACTTCATAGTTTACTTTTTTAAGGTCTTTCAGCATACTGTGTTCAGGACCCACCCCAGGGTAATCCAAACCGCTGGCTACGGAATGTACGGCTCCCGGTTCGCCCTTCTCATCTTTTAACATATAACATTTAAATCCATGTATTACTCCTGGTGTG
Organism: Arenibacter sp. F26102; assembly: GCF_023015865.1. Classification (GTDB taxonomy): domain Bacteria; phylum Bacteroidota; class Bacteroidia; order Flavobacteriales; family Flavobacteriaceae; genus Arenibacter. The sequence continues at coordinate 46,326 of NZ_JALKBC010000005.1, forward strand.
CCCAGGGTCATAGTGGCGGCATGTTCGCCGTATTCCATGGACCGTCCGCCAGGTTCCACTCCGTACAAGGTGCATTCGGGTTCATCGAGAAAAGAGGAGAATATTCCCATGGCATTACTACCACCTCCAACACAGGCTACCACCTTGTCCGGTAATTCTCCGGTCATTTCAAAAAATTGTTCCTTGGCTTCAATACCCACTACACGCTGAAAATCGCGGACCATCATGGGAAATGGATGTGGGCCTACCACAGAGCCTATACAATAAATTGTTGTAATGGGGTCTTTTAAATAGGCTTCAAAAGCCGAATCTACAGCCTCTTTCAAGGTTTTTAGGCCATGGGAAACCGGCACTACTTTTGCGCCAAGGATTTTCATCCTAACCACATTGGGATGTTCTTTGGCAATATCCACTTCTCCCATATGGATTTCGCATTCCAGTCCAAAATAGGCCGCTGCGGTTGCTAGGGCAACACCGTGCTGTCCGGCTCCAGTTTCTGCAATTAGTTTCTTTTTGCCCAAGTGTTTCGCCAAAAGGGCCTCTCCCATACAATGGTTTAGTTTATGGGCTCCGGTATGATTAAGATCTTCTCGTTTAAGATATATTCTCCCTCCGTATTTTTCAGACAGCCTATTGCAGTAATAAACTGGCGTTGGGCGACCTTGATAGTGTTTGCGAATGCTACGCAGTTCCGAAATAAAATTATGGGATTTGCTAATGGAATAATAAGCGTCTGTAATTTTTTTCATTTCTGCTTCAAGAACAGGAGGTATAAAGGCACCACCGTACTCTTTAAAAAAACCATTTTTATCTGGATAGGTTTTAAAATAATTTTCCGACATAATTAATGTGAAGTTAGTAAGGTATATATAAGTTGGAAGGCAAAAAACAAATGCCTTTACAATTATAATGAATTCTATAATAAATATCAGTTTTTCCCAAAGGGTATAATGAGCTTGGGCCAGCTTTTTTTTTATCCTGTAGTAGGCTTTCAAAAAATAAGGCCGGCAAAATAAAAAAGGGATTTAATTTTTGTAAAAATACGGTCTGAATTAATAATAAATAAAAAGAACTGGTCGGGGCCTAAATCACATTTTTCTGTTACTTCTAAGAAAATCCATGTACTTTTCCACATCCCCTTTAGTGCCATATCCCGAAAGTGTGGCCACTTCTTTTTCTTCGGTACTTACCAAACTTATAAGTGGAAAAATGCCCTTTTTGTTCCATAGTGATAACAATTCCTTGTTCTGTTTCATTTCATCAGGAGTAAGGCGTTCTTTTTTTCGGGGCAGATCTATATAAAGGAGTACATAATCCTTGGCCACTTCCTTAAATTGCTCGGTCTCGAACAGATCTTTCTTTAAAGCTTTACATGGAGAGCACCAATCACTTCCAGTAAAATACATTAGGATGTTGGAATTGTTTCTCTTGGCCATTATTTGAGCACTGTTATAATCGGTTAACCAGTCGGTTTCTTGGGTATCAACACTATTGTTTTGTGCATGAACAAGAAATGGAAACAAGAGTAATATGAAAAAATTCTTCATTAATAACAGTTTTGATTATATGGCTGTGCTAAACTTACTGAAATTTATTTCAAAAACGAATCCATTCCCGGAATATTGGGCATACCCTCCTTGGCAACAGCTGCCAATTCGTTTTCATTTATAGTAGTGGCTTTTTCAATAGCTTTGTTCAGGGTAAGGATCAGATAATCCTCCAATTGTTCCTTGTCACTTAAAAGACTATCATCTATGGTAATTGATTTAATGGTCCTATTGGCGGTAATACTTACTTTTAGCAAATCGTCCGGTGATTGCTCATCCAGTATTACTGTGTTCAATCTTTCTTTAGTGGCTTTTACTTTTTCCTGGGTTTCTTTCAATTTCCCCAACATGCCCATCATATCTCCAAACATAATTATAAATTTAAAAAGTTCTACCCCCAAAATTACTAAAATGCTTGGGATATATAAAAATAATACGTGATCCTAATAAATATAGTTGTTTTTAGAGGCATGTAATTTAATTATGGATAAAGCTCATATTTAATCAGGTAGGTGGTATTTAAATATTATTTTTGCGCTTTCTTATTAAAAACATCTATAGTCATGCAGTGGGAATTGAAAGCGCCAAGTGCAAAAAAAATTGAGAAGCAATTAATAAAGCACGATGATGTTAGGATAGACAATTATTATTGGTTGAACGAAAGGGAAAATCCAGAGGTAATTGCTTTTTTGGAACAGGAAAATGCCTACTACGAGGCATTGACGGCACATACCAAGGATTTAAAGGACAGTTTGTTCCAAGAGATGAAATCCAGGATCAAGGAAGATGATTCTTCCGTACCCTACAAGTATAATGGGTATTGGTATGCTACGCGCTATGAAGTGGGAAAGGAATATCCAATTTTTGCGCGAAGGTTTGAAAAGGAGGATGCTGCGGAGGAAATAATGTTCAATTGCAATATTTTGGCAGAAGGGTTCGACTATTTCAACTTGGGTGGTCTGTCTATTAGTCCTAACAACGAACTTGCGGCATTTGGAGTGGATACGGTTTCACGAAGGCAATATATACTGCGGATAAAGAATTTACGTACTCAGGAAGTATATCAGGATACAATTGAGAATACAACAGGAAGTGCCGTTTGGGCAAATGACAACAAGACTTTGTTCTATACCAAGAAAGATCCTAAGACCTTAAGGTCCAATAATATCTATAAGCACGTTCTAGGGACATCTCCGGAGGAGGATGAATTGGTTTTTCATGAGGAGGATGAAACCTTTACCACCTTTGTTTATAAAACTAAATCCAAGGAATTTATTGTTATCGGTTCTTCAAGTACACTGACATCTGAATTTCAAATACTGAGGGCGGATGATCCCAATGGAAAATTTCATGTTTTTTCAAAAAGGGTAAGGGGTCAGGAGTATTCATTATCCCATTACGAAGACAACTTTTATATTCTGACCAATATGGAAGGGGCAACCAATTTTAAATTGATGACAACCCCTGAAGATAAAACAGAATCAGATAACTGGGTAGACTTTATTCCACATAGGGAGGAAGTGTTGCTTGAGGATATTGAGATGTTTAATGATTATTATGTCCTGTCCGAGCGTCAAAATGGCTTAAATCAGTTGAAAATTGTGCGATGGGATACTGGAGAAAGCTATTATTTGCCCTTTGACAATGAAACCTATACCGCCTACGTGGGCACCAATCCGGATTTTGATACGGAAATTCTCAGGTATGGATATAACTCCATGACCACCCCTAGTTCTATCATTGATTTTAATATGAGGACCAAGGAAAAGGTTATAAAAAAGGAGCAAGAGGTATTGGGTGGAAAGTTTAATAAGGAGAACTATATTTCCGAAAGGATCTGGGCAACTGCCCAAGATGGAAAAAAGGTTCCGATCTCTTTGGTTTATCACAAAAACACCAAGTTGGACGGTTCCAGTCCATTGTTGCAATACGCCTACGGTTCTTATGGTCACACCATAGATCCGTACTTTTCAACTGTACGCTTAAGTCTGTTGGACCGAGGTTTTATATATGCCATAGCCCATGTCAGGGGAGGGGAATATCTGGGACGCACTTGGTATGAGGAAGGGAGATTGTTAAATAAAAAAAATACATTTACCGATTTTATAGATTGTTCCAAATTCCTAATTGAAAGGAATTATACCAGCCCGAAACACTTGTACGCCTCCGGGGGATCCGCAGGGGGACTTTTAATGGGGGCTATAGTCAATCTTTGTCCAGAAATATATAATGGAGTAATTGCTGCCGTTCCCTTTGTTGATGTGCTGACCACCATGTTGGACGATACCATTCCCCTGACCACAGGAGAGTATGACGAATGGGGCAATCCTAACGAAAAGGAATATTACGATTATATAAAATCCTATTCGCCCTATGACAATGTATCACGACAAATACAGCCCAATATTCTGGTTATAACAGGATTGCATGACTCCCAAGTGCAATACTTTGAACCGGCAAAATGGGTTGCCAAGCTTAGGGAGTATAAAACAGACAATAATTTGTTGCTATTCAATATTAATATGGATGCAGGCCATGGCGGTGCTTCAGGGCGTTTTGAGTCCTTAAAAGAGGTGGCCAAGGAATATGCATTTTTGTTAGATTTGGAGCATAAAATTCGTTAATTCAAAAAAAAGACTAATTTTGTCCTATCAATATTGGCATAAATCAATAATGTCGATATGTTCTAAACCTAGAAATTGTTTATGGAACAAAAGATAAACGCTTGTAACAACCTCCTAGAACTTGTAGGAAACACCCCATTAATCAAACTCAATAAAATAGCTGCCAACCTTGAAGGTAATTTTTACGCCAAGGTAGAAGGCTTTAATCCAGGACATTCTTCCAAAGATCGCATAGCCCTTTATATAATTGAAGAGGCGGAGCGCAGGGGATTGTTAAAAAAGGGGAGTACCATTATAGAAACAACTTCGGGGAATACGGGTTTTAGCATTGCCATGATCAGTATCATTAAAGGTTACGATTGCATACTGGCAGTAAGTTCAAAATCTTCCAAAGATAAAATAGACATGTTACGGTCTATGGGGGCAAAAGTCTATGTTTGTCCTGCGCACGTAAGTGCCGATGATCCAAGGTCCTATTATGAAGTGGCCAAAAGATTGCACGAGGAAACTGAGGGATCCATATATATCAATCAATATTTTAATGATTTAAATTCTGAAGCCCATTACAAAAGTACTGGACCGGAAATTTGGCAACAGACCAATGGGCATATTACCCATTTGGTTGCCTGTAGTGGTACAGGAGGTACTATTTCGGGTACGGCCAAGTACTTGAAGGAGCAAAATCCGAATATTCGTGTAATAGGAGTGGATGCTTTCGGTTCCGTTCTTAAAAAGTACCATGAGACCGGAGAATTTGATACTAAGGAGATTTATCCATACAGAATTGAAGGCTTGGGTAAAAATCTGATACCTACGGCAACCAACTTTGAGGTGATAGATGAATTTATTAAGGTTACCGATGAAGAAAGCGCTCATACGGCAAGGGAAATATCCAGAACCGAGGGACTTTTTGTTGGTTATACTAGCGGTGCGGTAATGCAAGCTGTGAGGCAATTGGAAGAAATGGGAGAGTTTAATGAAAATAGCAATGTGGTAGTTATTTTTCCCGATCACGGTTCCAGGTATATGAGTAAGATATACAGTGACCAATGGATGGCCGACCAAGGTTTCTTTGATAGTAAGAATGTTGAAGAGCCACAAAAAATAGAATTCTTAAAGTAAGGAGTATGTAAAACTTATGATATTAAGAGCAGCGGTTCATAAGTCGTTGCTTTTTAGGTATTAAATAAGTTGCATATGCATATTAAAAATATATACTTTTGCAGTAATAATCAATGTAGGCTAGATGAGAGATTTATTTGACAGAATTATCGAAAATAAAGGTCCTTTAGGAAAATGGGCTTCCCAAGCAGAGGGGTATTTTGTATTTCCAAAATTAGAGGGTCCTATATCCAATAGGATGAAGTTTCAAGGAAAGGAAGTAATCACCTGGAGTATTAACGATTACTTGGGATTGGCCAATTTGCCAGAAGTAAAAAAGGTAGATGGCGAAGCGGCATTGGAGTACGGTGCGGCTTTTCCTATGGGAGCAAGAATGATGAGTGGTCATACGGATTTCCACGAACAATTGGAGCAGGAATTGGCTGAATTTGTTAATAAAGAGTCTGCTTATTTATTGAACTTTGGCTACCAAGGAATGGTTTCTGCCATTGATGCTTTGGTCTCCAAGGATGATATTATTGTATACGATGTTGATGCACATGCCTGTATTATAGATGGGGTACGTTTGCATATGGGTAAGCGTTTTACCTTTAAGCACAACGACATTGAAAGTCTTGAGAAAAACTTGGATCGCGCCGTTAAAATGGCCGATCAGACTGGAGGAGGTATATTGGTTATATCCGAAGGTGTTTTTGGTATGCGTGGAGAACAGGGTAAGCTTAAGGAAATAGTAGCCCTTAAAAAGAAATATAATTTCAGATTGTTTGTAGATGACGCACATGGTTTTGGAACTTTGGGTAAAACTGGGGCCGGGGCAGGTGAGGAGCAAGGAGTGCAAGATGATATAGATGTTTATTTTGCAACTTTTGCAAAATCCATGGCAGGTATAGGTGCGTTTTTGGCAGCGGATAAGGAGATTATAGACTATCTTAAATATAACTTGCGTTCTCAAATGTTTGCAAAATCATTGCCAATGATTTATGTAAAAGGAGCTTTAAAGAGGTTGGATATGTTACGTACCCAACCAGAGCTTAAAGCCAAACTTTGGGAAAACGTTGACGCGTTGCAAAATGGACTTAAAGAAAGAGGATTCGATATAGGAACCACAACTAGTTGTGTTACTCCGGTTTATCTTAATGGAAGTATTCCGGAAGCCATGGCATTGGTAAAAGATTTGAGGGAGAATTTTGGAATATTCTGTTCTATTGTGGTATATCCTGTAATCCCTAAAGGTTTAATTCTATTAAGAATGATTCCCACGGCTACCCATACCCTACAAGACGTTTCCGAAACCTTGGAGGCTTTCTCCGTAATTCGTGAGCGTTTGCAGAATGGCACCTACAAAAGATTGTCTGCCGCAGTAGCAGCAGCTATGGGAGAATAAAACTTTTTCAACAATAATGAAAAAAGCCAACTTATTAATTTAAGTTGGCTTTTGTTATATATAAAATAAGGTAGAAGAGGCTTAGGAGTCTTTTGAGGCTGTTTTACAATAATATTGTACTCTTGGTTAAATAACCAAAAGAAAAGGATTTAAAGCCTTATAGGCGGTTGTGGTAAAAGGGCTTGTAAACAGTTCCTGTCCTTAATTGGGCCTGCTAAACGCTATCTCGGGATTGGAATTCTTTTGCTCCTTAAACAATCGCTGTTGTTGTTTTACCGTTAGTGTGCTGCCATCCGGACTCCATCCAGGAGGGCCGAAAATATACATTAGGGCGTGTGAAAGTTTTTTCGACTTCTTTACATCTTGGTAGATGTCCTTGAATTCATGTGTTAGGATAACTACTGGATTGTGTGAATTTGGTGCGTGAATTACACCGTATTTAACATCAACATCGTCATCCAACTCTTTCCAAGTCCCAAAAATTTTATCGAAAATATTCAAAAAACCACCGTGATTCTTGTCCAAATATTCCACATTTTGCGCGTGGTGTACTTGATGCATGGTGTGTGTGTTGAATATTTTTTCTATGAATCCCATTTTAGGGACATAAACAGAATGTAGTTGAAATTGCCATAAAGCTTCGATTCCCAAGCACACTACGACCATTTCCGGGGGAAAACCAATTGCTGGCATCCACATGTAGAAGAGAGGCTTATATAATATGGTAAACCATCCATTGCGCACAGCTGTGCCCAGGTTAAAGTTATCCGAGGAATGATGCACAATATGGGCAGCCCATAGGATTCGGACCTCATGATTGGCCCTGTGAAACCAATAGTAGGTGAAATCGTCTGCTAGCTGACATAGTAGCCAAATGTACCAGGCATATCCGAAAGATGTATATCCAAGAATGTTGGTTCTAATCCCGTCTGTAACCGGATTGAATAATTCATAGGTGAATTCGAATATTACAATCGCAGATACAACCTTGATCAGTGGAGCAATAATGGCAGACCCAACGCCCATAAAACCACTGGCTGCCAAATCTTTCCAATCATATAGTTGATCATCTCCATGGGTCTTACTATAGGTAAGTTCTAATAAAATGAAAGCAATAAAACAGGGCACACCATATACCAGGGGGTTGGTAAAATCCATATAAAAATCAGTTTTCGCAAATATAATGTATTATTGTACGAATGCTGAAGTAATTATGCCAATTAACCTTTAATTAGCTAAAAAAAAAGGATAATCAAAGTGTTGGTAAATGGTTTGATTATCCCACAACGTCTTAAAATAGTGTTGTTTGTGTTTCGTCATCGTCTTGGGCCGAATTTTTTGGCTTTTTGGGTTCTTCTTCCGTAGTCTTGGGCGTATCGGATTTAGGTTTGTTGGCCGATGTTACATTTTCTTCATCCACCACCTCTATTTCGCTGGTTTCACTCTCCTTTGGCTCCTCGTAAGGCAGGGGGTCCAAGGCGTTTATATTTTTAACCTTATCCGAAGTCAACTGATTGCCCAAAGCTTTTATTCCTTTTACCGATATAAATTCTTCCAAGTCAACTATTTGATTTGGTTTTGCCTCCTTACCTCTTGGTTTTGTGAATTCAATCTCCACAACCGGTCTCCAGTCCGTGGAAACGAGCTCTAAGAACGATTTTGAATGTTCTGAAATAAACAGTTCCTCTTTGTTTTCGTTCTCGATCAAAAAACGCTTTACATAATAACGGTCCTTTTCCCCTTCATAGTAAATTGCCGATAAGGGTTTGCTGGGATTCCATTTTTCCAAAACCACCATATCTTCTTCAAAACGTGTAGAAAGGTTGGGGATGAATGTTTTGGCCACTCCTTTTTGAGTGACCACCAACAGCATGTCATCGCCCTTAAATTCTCCTAGTAATTCTCCCCTGCCATCCACATTCAATCTACGGACAATTTCATCGAACCATATTTTTCTCGGTTTCAGGGTGGAAACTCCTTTTTCTTTTAATTCAATTCGCTTCACGGAGTATTTGGTAACAATATTGCCTTTCGAGGCCCTGCCTTTGATCAATACGTCTGCGAAATCAATATCCCACTTTAATTTCTTGATACTTCCTACCTGCCGTAATAAAACGGTAATAACTTCGGCCTCTCCGTTGGGATTGGCAGAAAAATATAACACTTCGGACTGTGGCTTGCCGGCCGTTAGGTCGTAAGGTTTGTCCCGGGTGACCCCGGTAACACTAAACCTCTTAATGTAGCTGGGGCCGCCCTTACCATCCTTATAAATCATATTGTAGATGGTTCGTTTGTCCTTTTTCTTAAAGACTGCTACATGAATAATGTTTTTGCCTACAAATATCTTTGAATCAACTTTGGCAATCATCATCTTGCCATCCTGTGTGAATACAATGATATCATCTATGTCGCTACAATCGGTTACATACTCATCCCGTTTCAAGGAGGTTCCAACGAATCCTTCCTCGCGATTTACATATAATTTAGTATTTCTAATAACTACCTTGGTTGCTTCGATATCGTCAAAAATTCGGATTTCAGATTTACGCTCCCGACCCTTGCCGTATTTCTCCTTTAGCGATTTGAAGTAGTTGATGGCAAACTCGATAAGGTTGGCCAAATGATGTTTTACTTCGGCAATCTTTTCCTCTAAACTGTCCAAATACTGTTGGGCCTTGTCCAGGTCGAACTTAGAGATTCTTTTGATCCTTATTTCCGTAAGCCTAACAATATCGTCTTCGGTAACTTTTCTTTTTAAGTGTTTGGTGTATGGTGCCAGCCCCTTGTCTATAGCTGCAATAACACCTTCCCAAGTCTCTTCTTCTTCAATGTCCCTATAGATTCTATTTTCGATGAAAATACGCTCAAGGGAAGCAAAATGCCATTGTTCTTCCAGTTCTCCAAGTTGTATTTCCAATTCCGCCTTAAGCAATTCCACAGTATAATCCGTAGAGCGCTGCAGCATTTCCGTAACCCCTATAAATAGCGGTTTATTGTCCTCGATAATACAGCCTAAAGGGGATATGGAGGATTCACAGGAGGTAAAGGCGTAAAGGGCATCTATGGTCTTGTCTGGAGAAAGGCCCGATGGCAAATGCACTAAAATTTCGACCTCCGCTGCCGTGTTATCCTCAATTTTTTTGATTTTTATTTTTCCCTTGTCATTTGCTTTAAGGATAGAATCTATTAAAGAAGATGTATTGGTGCCGTACGGTATCTCTTTGATTACCAAGGTGTTTTTATCAAATTGCTGTATCTTGGCACGTACTCTTATTTTTCCGCCCCTTAAGCCATCGTTGTAATTGCTTACATCTATTATGCCCGAAGTAGGAAAGTCGGGATAGATCGTGAATCGCTGCCCTTTCAGGTGTTTTATGGAGGCATCTATAAGCTCAATAAAATTATGAGGAAGCACTTTGGTGGATAGTCCCACTGCAATACCCTCCGCACCCTGTGCCAGCAGGAGAGGAAATTTCACAGGAAGATTTACAGGTTCCTTTTTTCTACCGTCATAAGATTGCTGCCATTCGGTAATTTTTGGACTAAAGACCACTTCCAAGGCAAACTTGGTCAACCTGGCCTCAATGTAACGGGAGGCTGCCGCACTATCCCCGGTTAATATGTTTCCCCAGTTACCTTGAGTGTCAATTAAAAGGTCTTTTTGCCCAATTTGAACCATTGCATCCGCAATACTGGCATCACCATGTGGGTGGTATTGCATGGTGTGGCCCACAACATTGGCTACCTTGTTGTATCTACCATCGTCCAATTCTTTTAGGGCATGCATAATCCTTCGCTGAACAGGTTTAAATCCGTCCTCGATTGCGGGTACAGCACGTTCTAAAATTACATAGGAAGCATAATCTAAAAACCAGTCTTTATACATGCCCGTTACTTTCGTAAGGGCGTCATTGGATTCTTCTTGATTTTCTTGTGGTACTTCGTTCAGTTCTTCATTCTCTTCCATAAAGAAAGATTCGGATTAGTTTGGCCCGCCTGCCGGCAGGCGGGTTTATAATTGGTTTTCTTCAACTAGGTCAACTTCTACCTTGAGGTTCTTGATAATAAATTCTTGCCGGTCAGGGGTGTTTTTTCCCATATAAAACTCCAGCATGGTTTCTATAGGCATTGATTTGTCCAACATCACTGGCTCCAATCTTATGTCTTCACCAATAAAATGCTGAAATTCATCGGGAGATATTTCGCCCAATCCTTTAAATCTTGTCAATTCGGGCTTTCCTGATAACTTTTCAATGGCCTGTAGTTTTTCTTCATGACTGTAGCAGTAATAGGTGTCCTTTTTATTACGCACCCTAAACAACGGTGTCTGTAGTATATATAAGTGATTTTCTTTAATAAGTTCCGGGAAAAATTGCAGAAAGAAGGTAATCAGCAGCAGTCTAATGTGCATTCCGTCAACATCGGCATCAGTGGCTATCACTATTTTGTTATACCTTAAATCCTCCATGGATTCCTCAATGTTCAAGGCGGCCTGGAGCAGGTTGAACTCCTCGTTTTCGTAGACAATTTTTTTGGACATACCGTAAGAGTTCAAGGGCTTCCCCCTTAAACTAAATACGGCTTGTGTGTTTACGTCGCGCGATTTAGTGATAGATCCGGAAGCTGAATCTCCCTCAGTTATAAATAAGGTGCTTTCCAGGCAGCGGTCATTTTTTGAATCTGCCAAATGAACTCTACAATCCCTTAGTTTTTTATTGTGTAGATTGGCTTTTTTAGCCCTGTCCTTGGCTAGTTTTCGAATACCGGACAGTTCTTTTCGCTCCCGCTCCGCCTGCATTATTTTGCGCTGAAGCTTTTCTGCAGTGTCAGGATTCTTATGAAGATAGTTATTGAGTTGGGTGCCAACAAAATCGTTGATATAGGTTCGTACCGTTGGTAAATCGCCACCCATGTCCGTAGAGCCCAATTTGGTTTTGGTCTGACTCTCAAAAACGGGTTCCATTACCTTAATGGCTATAGCGGAAATAATGGACTTTCTTATATCGGATGGGTCATAGTTCTTACCGTAAAAATCCCTTATCGTCTTTACTATGGCCTCTCTAAACGCTGTTTGATGCGTTCCACCTTGTGTAGTATTCTGTCCGTTTACGAATGAATGGTATTCCTCGCTGTATTGCGTTTTACTATGCGTAATGGCAATTTCAATATCGTTGCCCTTAAGGTGGATTATGGGGTAAGTCATATCCTCCAAACTGTTGTTGTCCTCCAATAAATCTTTAAGTCCATTTTCAGAGAAAAATTTCTCGCCATTGAAGATAATCGTTAATCCAGGATTGAGGTATACATAGTTTTTGAGCATGCGTTCCACATACTCGTTCCTGTACTTGTATTTCTTAAAGATAATTTCGTCCGGGGTAAAGGATACCTTGGTTCCTTTTCGCTTTGATGAGTCTTCAGGGCCCAATTCTGCAACAAGGTTTCCCTGTTGGAATTCAGCTGTTTTTAACATATTATCCCTTGACGACTCAACTTTAAAAAAGCTGGATAAGGCGTTTACAGCTTTTGTACCCACCCCATTAAGACCTACCGATTTTTTAAAGGCTCTTGAATCGTATTTACCTCCTGTGTTCATTTTGGATACAACGTCCACAACCTTTCCCAAAGGTATGCCACGGCCATAATCCCGTACATTGACCACATTATCTTTGATAGCGATTTCTATGGTCTTGCCCGCCCCCATCACAAATTCATCTATACAGTTGTCTATAACCTCTTTTAGGAGGATATAAATGCCATCATCTGCGGAGGATCCATCACCCAATTTACCAATGTACATCCCCGGACGCATCCGGATATGTTCTTTCCAGTCTAATGAGCGAATGTTGTCTTCTGTATATTGGGTATTATCTGACATGATCTAGGGCTTTTTCCAAAGTGTTGCTAATATAGCAAGTGTTATAAAAAGATGAAACCCCTATGCATTAAAGTAATTAACAAAGGAAACTATTGATTTGTTGATAGTATTACGATTTTAATTAAAATAAATACTCTTGCCCTTGACCATTTAACCAAATTTTTTAATGTGAAGTTGGTTGTAACTACACCTTGGAGTTATTGTTTATAAAGAATAACATTGATTTGATCCTGGATTTAGGCCATCGGAAATAGTAGTTAGGTTATATTTCCTCTATTTATCAAGAACATATTCCTGATAATGTGGTGGTGGCCTTTCTTGAATTTAAGTAAATACCTGGGTAACATCCCATAAATTTAATGATAAAAGGAAAGTAACCCAAGTATTAAGCAATAATTTAGGAAAAAACTGTAAGTTGGATTGTTGTCAAAATGCATATGCCGATCGGAATTATAACACGAAGGTGTTCACAAATTGCTGTGTAAAGCAATTTATGAACACCTCAATTAACGTGGGCGAAGTTATAAAAACTTGCCGTCTGCATTTACTTTTAAGTTCTTTTTTACATTGCCCTTTCTGAGCTTTAGTTGATAAATTTTAGTAGCCCCTTTGCCTTGATAATAGGAAACCTTATAGAGGTCTTTGTCAAATGTCCAATTTGGGTATTTCAAATAGATGCTATTTCGAACGGTTTGTGGGGGCGTTATATTCTTAAACTTTTCCCAAGTGGATAAAACATTTCCGTCTTTATCATATGTGGCAAATATTTCACCATTTTTTATAGTGAAAAGTACTTGGTAGGTAGTAATATCCTTATCGTATATTGGGTCTTTTTTGATGTCATAGGTTGCAGCTTCCGTCTGTAAATTTTGCACATAAGCTGGTGTTGATTCGCTTATTACCAAATTCCGATATGTGTGATTTAAACTTGCTGATATTGTTGCTCCTTCCAATGATACCGTTCTCATATGTTGGGAATGGCCTTCCACACAAATAAGAGAGAAAGCAATGAGTACAATTATTGAATTTTTCATGATTGATAGTTTTAAGATTAGACAAATAAAGTTACCATGGTTTGGTAGCATTATGTACTACCTAGGTAGCAAGTGGAGGGATTTAACAAAAGTTTAGGATCTTATATGTTATGTGGGTTTTTTCGAATGATTGGCCGTAGGCAATGTTTGGGCTTTTTCAATCAAAAGTGCTGAATTGACTATGTTTATGTTATGATGTCCAATCTGTAGTATTCCTTCCCGCTTAAATTCTTGAATGTGACGATTAAGTACAGCCCTTGTGGTTCCTATTAATCCTGCTAGGGTGGTATTGGAAAGTCCATTGATCAATTCAATTTTATTGGTATCCTTGTTTAAGTGGTCTATTAACAATTTTGCTAGGCGAGTGGAAGTGTCCAAAGAACAAAGGTCGAACACTTTGTCTTTTAATTTTTCCGTTTTGTCTGCCAGATAATTCAATATAGGTTGAATAATTTTTGGATTTTCCTTTATCCATAGGCGCATCTGATCCATGGGAACACAAATTAATTCAGAATAGGACAGAGCTTCATAGAATAGTCTGCTGGCATGACCATTTAAAAGGGTACTAACATTGAAAAAATCATTTTTTGTCAATATGGCATGGATGAGCTCCCGATTAAGGCTATCATCATAATTATACTCCTTTATTTTACCTGAAATTAAAATGTAAAACTTAAACAAGGTATGTTCAGGGTCCAAGACACATGTTTTTTTTGGCCATAATTGATTGCTAGCAATTTCAAGGAGTTTTTTTAAAGATTCATTTTGAAGATCCGTGAAAAGGCTATTTTCCCTTAAAGTTTCGTAATAATATTCATATTTCGTTAATCCGTTATGCATAAAACTAGATTTGAACTGATATGAATTGGCTAGGAGGGAATTGGCTAATTGGTCAAAATATATAAAAGTATATGTAGTAAATTAGCTACTATATCTTTTCTGAAGGTATTAAAAGCAGGATAAAATACCTTTAATTTTTTCTTAATTGTGATGTGGTCAAAAAGTTAAATATGGCTTATTTCCTAAATAAAAAATCTGCTTATCCGTTCCATTCCTCCTTTAATATCCCATAGCAACAGGTATTTCTTTTGAATCCATCCAACAGGTAAACATTTTTCCTTAAAATGCCTTCTAATTTTGCGCCTAATTTTTCAACTGCCTTACGTGAGCGTACATTGCGTTCGTCAATTTTAAATTCGACCTTTTCGAAAAGCATTTCATGAAATACATAATGGAGCATTAGTAATTTTACCTGCCCATTTAGGCCGGTACCATGAAATTCCCGACCTACCCATGTGGAGCCTATTTCAAGAACTTTGTTTTTGTAGTCGATATTCATGAATTGGGTACTCCCGGCGTAAATAGAGCATTTTTTATCATAGATAATAAAAGGCATGGCAGAAAAATTACGTTCCTTTTCCATGGCTTGTTCAACGTACTTTTTTAAAGCTTCGGCAGAACCTATGTCAGAAGGGGAATATTGCACAAGTTTTTCTTGACTGGCAATGGGTAACAGCAAATGATAATTTCTTAATGTTAAGGGGGCTAGTTTAACAAAATCGTTTTCCAGAATAGGGGTAGTGGTTCTCATCCGGCCAAATTATTTAGAACTTCCTTTTTAATTTCATGTCCCCCCTCAAATTTAACCAACTGAGCCCTTCCACCAAACAGGGTGTCAGCTTTTTCTAGCTCCTTTTTTAATCGAGCAGCAGTGATAAATTCGTCCTTATTGCCGATTACCAATTTTATCTTGGCATTTATGGATTCTGGAAAAATAAAATCTTCGGGAGTAAGCTCTTCAGGAATTCCCCCGGCATATAATATCAATTGGTCAAACTTTATTTTACTTTTGGCAACCCAGCGCGTTGCGATGGATACCCCTTGGGAAAATCCCAGAATAATGAGTTGGCAATGGTCTGGAATTTTTTCCAAAGCATACAGATTATCCATATAACTTAGAATGTTTTTCGTTTCCAAAATTCTATTCTCTTTGGTAAGCCAACTGGCGCCAACATGTTTATATTCTTTGTTCAAATAATATTTTGCAGGTGCCTGAGGAGCTATAATGTAGTTGTCCTCTTTGGGCAATCCCTTAAAATAAGTAAGAAAGTATCTGCTTAAAAATCCAATGCCATGAAAAACTATCCAAACATTCTTGGTGTTTTTGTTTAGCTTGTTCAGGGTGCTATAAGTATTGGAGGTCGTATATGAAATTTGCTTTTCTTTGGGTTCCATAAGTTTTGGATAAGGGATAATGTAACACAATAGTTGAATTTCTAATGCTTAATTTTACAAAAAATTAATTCATGAACGAATACAAAGAAAAAATACTCAGAATTTGTAACGAGTCCAGCAAAGGAACTTTGATGGAAACCTTGGAGATCGAGTATATTGATGTGGGTGAAAATTTTTTATTGGCCAAAATGCCCGTTACCCCCAAAGTCCATCAACCGGACGGTATATTACATGGGGGCGCAACAGTGGCATTGGCGGAAAGTGTAGCAAGTGCCGGTTGTTTTATTTTTCTGGATACCAAGGAATTTTTCGTTCGGGGATTGGAAATTTCAGCCAATCATGTCAAGAGTATTCGTGAAGGTGATGTTTTTGCAAAGGCCGTAATTTTGCATAAAGGGCGTACCACACAAATTTGGGATATTAAGGTAACGGATGCGGAAGGAAATCTAATTTCAATTTGTAAATTAACTACGGTGTCATTACCTAGAAAATAGTATGTCTTTAAGTTTTTTGGATCAAATTAGTGAACAGTTCCATAATGGTCTTCCTTTTGTCGCTTATAGGAAACCCAATGAGGTTGAGGTAAAGGTGATTATTCAAAAGGACCAAGAATTGCATTATGTGAACGATTATACCGAAAGTGGTTTTGTTTTTGCCCCGTTCAATTCACATAACCCTGCGGTTTTAATCAAGAACGATGAGACTTTTGTGGAAGCCTTTGAGTCGGATACAGGGTACCCCGACAGTCTTATAAACTCCCCACTTGATCAGGACTCCGATAAAGTTTTTTATCTCAAATTAATTAATAAGGCGATTGATAAAATTGAATCTGGCACAATTAACAAAGTAGTTCTTTCCAGAAGTATTGATTTGGAAATATCCAAGTCACCTTTTGCTTTGTTCAAGGAACTGTTGCAGCAATCTACAACAGCATTTTGCTATATCTGGTTTCATCCTAAAATTGGTCTTTGGCTAGGGGCCACCCCTGAAATATTTCTGGAAACGCGGAACGATCAATTTAAGACTATGTCCTTGGCTGGCACACAATTATACAGCGGAGAGGAGGTTCCCAATTGGGAAGATAAGGAGCTGATGGAGCAAGAAATGGTAACCGAGTTCATCCGTGAATCCTTGGAGGATAAGGTTTCTTCCTTGATGGTATCCAAAGCAATATCTACCAGGGCAGGAAATCTTTGGCATATAAAGACATCTGTATCGGGCAAGATGAAAACATCAGGTCTTAAAGAAATTATAAATGTATTGCATCCAACACCAGCTGTTTGCGGGGTGCCAAAAATGGTGGCCAAGGAGTTTATCTTAAACAACGAGAATCATGACCGACAGTATTATACCGGATTTTTGGGCGAATTAAATTTTAAGGAAGACGTTAGTAGGCCATCATCTAGGAAAAATCAGGAAAATAGGGCTTATAGGACCATAAAGAACAAAACCTCATTATACGTGAATTTAAGATGTATGCAAGTTATTGGAAATGTGGTAAAGGTGTATGTGGGGGGTGGCATAACCAAAGGATCGGTCCCTGAAAAGGAATGGCAGGAGACAGAGGATAAAAGCAGTACCATGTTGAATATTGTTTTAAAGTAAACTTAAAAGAGAAATTCAGTTGGTTTTAGAATTGGCTGCGTTGTATTTTTGTAGTAATGAAATATTCCAGTATTCCCTCCGCAAGGTCAGTTGTCTATCATTGCAAAGCAAGGGGCATAAGAAATATAATTATTTCTCCAGGGTCGAGAAATGCGCCCTTGACCCTAAGCTTTTCGGAAGATCCTTTTTTTAAGTGCTTCAGTATTGTGGACGAGCGTTGTGCCGCATTTTTTGCCTTGGGTATAGCTCAACAGCTCGGGGAACCTACTGTGATTTTGTGCACCTCCGGTAGCGCATTATTAAATTATTATCCTGCAGTTGCAGAAGCTTTCTATAGTGATATTCCCATAATTGTTATTTCTGCCGATAGGCCCACCTATAAAGTGGATATAGGGGATGGACAAACCATTAGGCAGGAGAATGTTTTTCAAAACCACATTGGTTATTCTGCAAATCTTAAGCAGGATGTATGTCATGCAACCGATAGAATAAGGAAATACGATCCCGATCAATTAACACATATTGGTTTAGATCAATCCCAGAATCTGGTACAAAAGTATAATGATGCAGAACTTGACAAGGCTCTGTCTATGGCCTTTTCAAATGCAACACCGGTACATATAAACATACCTTTTGAAGAGCCTTTATATGGAACTGTTGACTCCTCCGGTCCTATACCGGAAGTTAATTTTACTCAAGTCCAGGAAAAAGGTGGTGGAGAGGAAGGGCAAGATTACCTTGAAACTTGGCAAAACGCCTCCCGAAAAATGATTCTGGTTGGTGTAAATCCGCCAAATATTGTAGAACAGCGGTATTTGGAAATTCTGGCGAATGACCCGTCGGTTATTGTATTGACAGAAAGTACATCCAATCTATTTCATCCCCACTTTTTTCCCAATATTGACAGTATCATAGCTCCTATAGAGAAATCAGGGAACAAGGATGAATTGTTTAAAAAGTTACAACCTGAAATTGTTCTAACTTTTGGAGGACTAATTGTCTCAAAAAAAATAAAAGCTTTTTTAAGGGAGTATTCTCCTTTACAGCACTGGCATGTTGATGTTAAAAAGGCGAACGACACATTTTTTTGTCTAACCAAGCATTTTAAAACCTATCCCAATGATTTTTTCAAATATCTTTTGGATGGTAGTTCTTCCATGCAAAGTGGTTATTATGCATACTGGGCCGGTAAAAAGGTTCAATATAAGTTAAGAAGAAAAGAGTACCTGGAGCAAATAGCATTTTCGGATATGTGGGTCTTCCATAATGTGCTGGACAGCGTTCCCAAAAATTATCAATTACAATTGTCCAATAGTTCTACGGTTAGGTATGCACAACTGTTCGATCTGGATCCCTCTATCAGTGTTTTTTGTAATCGAGGCACTAGTGGTATAGATGGAAGTACTTCAACTGCTTTAGGGGCTTCCATTTATGATAGTAATCCCACCTTGTTGGTGACCGGCGACTTAAGTTTTCTATATGATAGCAATGCTTTGTGGAATAATTATATAAAACCGAATTTTAGGATAATAGTCATCAATAATAACGGAGGAGGCATTTTTAGAATCTTACCGGGAAAAGAGGATAGCAATAATTTTAATACCTTCTTCGAGACAACGCATAATATTGATATTAGGTCCCTTGCTGAAATGTATAAGTTTGGTTTTGAATCTGTTTCAAATAAATTGGACTTAAAAAATGCCTTTGTTGATTTTTATAAGGAGTCCGAAAAACCAAAAATATTGGAAATTAAAACCCCTAGATTATTAAATGACAAAATTTTGCTTAGTTATTTTGATTTTATATCTTAGAAGGAAATAAATCTAATCATTAAGAATATTCAAAACTATGAGCAAAAGAGACGAATTAATCGAAAAATATGCAGAAGACATTAAGGATAAATTTGGAGAAACACCAAATATGGATTTATTGACCAAGGTCACTATTGGATTGGGACCATCTATTTATAATATGGATGCTTCAAAAGTTTCCGGTTCGGATGACAAGGAATTGCAAACGGTTAAAAATAACTTTTTAATTAAAAAACTTGGCTTGAATGATAGCCCCCAATTAATGGATGCTATAAAGAGCGTAACGGATAAATACGGTAGTTCCGTTAAAAGTAAACACAGAGCTGTTGTTTATTATATGTTGGCAAAACACTTCAAAAAAGAATCTGTTTATAAGAAATAGAATCTATATATAATTATATCTACAGGCCGTCCTTTTAAAAAGAGCGGCTTTTTTTTTAAAAGATTCTTTTTAAGCGTATTTTTGCGCTATGATAGCACTTGGGAAATATAATAATTTGGAAATATTAAGGGATACTACTGTAGGTCTCTTTTTGGGTGATGATGAAGATAATGATGTATTGCTGCCCAATAAATATGTGCCGGAAGAATTTGAGATTGGTGACCATATAGATGTTTTTTGCTATTTGGATCATGAAGAGCGAATTGTGGCCACCACATTAATACCATTTGTCACCGTTGATCAGTTTCAATTACTTCAGGTGGCCGAAGTGAATGAATACGGAGCATTTATGGATTGGGGTTTGGAAAAGCACTTACTGGTTCCTTTTCGTGAACAGCGCAATAAAATGCAAGAAGGTCAATGGTATGTTGTATACTGTTATCTAGACGAAAAAACGGATAGGTTGGTAGCCTCCAATAAACTGGATAGGTTTTTATCCAATGATGACCTAACGGTGAGTGAATTGGACCAGGTAGATTTAGTGGTTACCAGACTCACCGATCTGGGGTGGGAGGTAATTATAAACCATAAGCACAAAGGTTTGGTCTACGCCAATGAAGTTTTTAAAAAAGTAGCCATAGGGGATAAACTAAAAGGATACATCAAGAATATTAGACCGGATAATAAGATAGATGTTAGCTTGCAGCCTATTGGGTATGAAAGTTTGGAGCCGGCGGCAAATCTAATTTATGAAAAACTTGTTTCCAATGGCGGGGTCTTAAATTTACACGACAAATCTGATCCTGAGGATATTAAGAGAGTGTTGCAGATGAGCAAGAAGACATTTAAAAAGGGTATAGGCGCGTTGTACAAAGAGCGCAAAATAGAAATTAAGCCCGATAGCATTCGCTTAATATAAAATGACTTGGTTTAATTAAAGGACCTTAAATAAATGGAGTTCAATATTTTAAGGATTTTTAGCTTTAATTATTTGTCGTTTTGCAACAAAAACTATTACTTTTACAACAAGCAAGTTTAAAAAGCTAATTAGTCGATTTATTTTTATTACTTTTAGAACTCACCCCTAAACAATTAAGACTATGCCATTCATAGAGGAAAGTGATTTATTGGAATTGCATAAGGACATAGACAAGGCCCAAATTATTAATGAGCGTCTACTGGATCAAATAAAATATAAGAACAAGGAATTAAAGCGAAGTAAGATTCAGCGCAATTTATTTGGCAGTGTTACCGTACTTTTTTTAATTGGAACCTTGGCCGTTTTCTCCTATAATGCTGGATTTATAAGGTCGTCCAATTTTGAAAATAGAAATAATCTCAGAAATAATCTCTTGGTATCTATAGATAGCTTGGATGTTATTAAAGCGAGGATTGATAATCTTAAGGAGCAGAATGAAGAACTTAGCCTAGTAAAGGAGTTTTATCTGGCAAAGAAGTTTTTGGATAAAGAAAAAATTTATTCTGTACAGGTTAAATCCTTTGTAGACAACAATATAACCCTTGCTTCGGAGTCCTTAAGCAATACGATTTTTGCAAAAACCAATCCCTTCTATTCTTATTCCTTAGGTAATTTTGAAACTCTGGAAGAAGCTAGATCCTTCAGGTTTCAATTGGTTAAAATGGGCTTTGAGGATGCTTTCGTTGCTTCCTACAAAGAAGGAAAGCGTATAGAAATAGAAGACCCATATTAAATTGCCTAAAATAAAAGCTTGGATTAGTGCGGCCCGATTGAGGACACTTCCTCTTTCTTTGTCCGGAATAGTGGTTGGTTCGGCTCTCGGAAGTTTGTATGGCCAATTCCATTGGGATATTTTTGTTTTCGCTCTATTAACTACCGTGGCTTTTCAGGTTACTTCAAATTTTGCCAACGATTATGGCGATGGCGTTAAAGGCACCGATAATGAAAATAGGGTAGGACCTAAGCGCGCTCTTCAAAGTGGCCAACTTTCTCGAACTGAACTTAAAAAGGGTATTATAATTTCAATTGCTGTATGCGCTATTTTGGTTATTTCCCTATTATACCTCTCCTTTGGCACTAAAAACCTTTTGTTCAGTCTAATTTTTGGCGCATTGGGAATTTTGAGTATATGGGCGGCCATAAAATATACTATTGGATCTTCGGCCTACGGGTATAAAGGCTTGGGTGATTTGTTTGTATTCCTGTTTTTTGGATTGCTCGGGGTACTGGGGTCAATGTTTCTCTATACTAAGACACTATATGTAATGCCCGTTTTTCCGGCTATAGCAATTGGATTATTAAGTACAGGGGTACTTAATCTTAATAATTTACGGGATTATGAGTCGGATAAGCTTTCCAATAAAAATACCTTGATCGTTAAGATGGGCATACAAAACGGAAAAAAATATCATGCGCTGCTCATATTATTGAGTTTTATTAGTATGTTGGCCTTTACCATCGTTAATTTCCATAATTGGAAAAATACAATTCATTTGTTGGCATTTGTACCTATATTTATACATCTGAATAAAATGTGGAATCAGAAGGATATGGTTCTACTTGACCCTGAATTGAAGAAGTTGGCACTCAGTACTTTTTTATTGGCAATTCTCTTTTATTTTAGTTATAATAATTTTTCGTAATTTTGAGTTAATAACCAATCAAATAAATACACTTTGGAACAACCAATTAGAATTCTTATTGTAGAGGACAACGTCATTATTGCAGATGACATGCAATCGATGTTGGAGGAGATTGGATACGAAATCGTGGACAATGTTATTGTTTACGAACAGGCAGTAGAGGTTTTAAAAAATAAAGAAGTAGATCTTGTACTGATCGACATAATTTTGGCCTCGGATAAAACTGGTATCGACCTGGGCAAGCACATCCGGGAAAATTATAACATCCCATTTATTTTTGTAACATCAAATTCAGATCGCGCCACTGTTGAAAATGCCAAGACCGTAAAGCCTAATGGCTATTTGGTTAAACCATTTGAACAACAGGATTTGTATACTTCTATTGAAATTGCACTATCAAACTTTATTTCCGTTAAAAATAACGGCGCAGGAGAAAGTCAGGAACAGGAAGATGATAGGTTAATGTCCAACAAAGTACTGAAGGATTCTATATTCGTTAAAAAGCAACATTTGTATTATCGAATTCAGTTTGGGGATATACAGTTCATAAAGGCGGACAACGTTTATTTGGAAGTAAATACAGTAGATAAAAAGTTTTTGGTACGCTCCCCACTCAAGGATTATTTGGAGAAATTACCGCAACAAAAATTTTATAGGGCACATAAATCCTACATCGTTAATGTGGATCATATTGATGCCATTAACTCCAAGGATATTCTGATTAACAATACACTGATTCCTATTTCAAAAGAATTTAAGGAATTCATTATATCGGCTATGAATTCTTAAGGAATAACATAGCATAAGGGATATTAAGGTGCTTTAGGGCACCTTTTTACATTTTATGGATAAAGAGATACTTTTCAACTAATGTTCAGGGAAATTGGCTTTAACCAACCTTCACCACTTAAAGAATAAAATAAGCTATTAAATATGAGACCGTCAGAAGCTTATGTTTGTTTAAAGCTCCCTGAAAGAATTACCGATAAATTTAAGAGTAGTTATTTAACCATATAAAGACGATTCGTTTAAATTAAATTTGCGGAATGTTCCAATTCCCTTAATTTGTTCAGGGCCTCCGATTTTGAGTTTACATTCAGTTTTAGATAAATATTCTGAATGTGAAAATTTATAGTGCTTGGGGTAACAAATAAATTATTGGCAATTGTTTTATAGGTTGCTCCCTGACTTAAGTAATCGATTATCTCATTTTCCCTTTCTGAAAAGGAAGCATATGACTTTCTTTGGAACATTGAAATAATTTTCTTGGCAATATCATTGCTTATTGTAGCCCCTTCGTATTTTATGGCATTCAATGCACGATGTAAACTGTTTATGCCTACAGGTTTGGTAAGATAGCCATTCGCCATATTTTTAAATGCCTTTTTTACGATCTCGAAATCACTTTCGGCACTTACCATGATAATTTTAACCTTGGAATCCTTTTTTCGAAAATGTCCAATTCCTTCAATGCCACAACCATCAGGCATGGAAACTTCGGAAACAATAATATCGGGCAGAACATTGTCGTAATCCAGGAGGGCATCCTTTACGGAAACGTATATTCCTTCAAGGGAATAATCTTTATAAGTTTCAAAATAATATTGGTACGCCTCGTGGAATGTCAGGTCGTTATCTATTACAATAATCTTTAGAACATTGGATTTCATAATTTTTTGGGGTTAGTGATATTTATTAATGCATTTTTTGATTTAGAATTGGACAAAATCTATTCTAGTTTGTACACTGTGCTTATTTATAGGATAATGGCCATGATTCAACCAAACTACCGAATCATAGTTGACCTTGGTCATTGTACAAAAATTGCTACTACAACATAAAAGGGGATTAACCCAAATGATTCATAATAGGGTTTTGGTACAGACATACTTTAAATTCTATGCTCAGCACTGCCCATATGCATTTCTGAAGAGTAATTCACCTATAAAAAATGTAGGGTAATTATTTTTAGTTGAAGTAAAGTGTTGTGGAATAGGACTTAGAGGGGCTAAGTTTTCCTTTGCATTAATGCAAGCAAATTGCCTTTGCATTCTTGTTAGGTTAATATAAGAATTCATGGTTTGGGGATTTGGGATTATACTAATTACAACTTCTCTTTTGGTTTTATTTTTTAATTAATATTTTACATTGCATTAACCTGCTTTTTAAGAGTGTAGGTCTTCTTAAATATTATGTGTTAACTGCAATTTTTTGATTTCAAAACTTAAAATTATGTTAATAAAAGTTAAATATAGAAATTATTTTCAACAAACCTACATTAAAACGATGTATTTTCCTACAAAATAAAATTGAAAGGCTTATTATGAATTATTAATAAAAAAATGTCTTTTTTACTGATATATTCTGATTGGATATTTAAGGCATTGAATCCTAGTCAACTAAATTGTATTTTACTATTTGGGAAAAATAATTATCTTGAAATTTTTGCTTTGAACAGGCGAAATTGGAATGGAGGAAACAGTTTAAGGTGATTAAAATGAAATATTGGGGTAGTGGTGTTCGCTTATTTTTACTTTGATTATAATCTCTGGTAGGTGTTCATAGGGACTGTCTGTTTCATTGCATACAGAAAAGGATAAATATTATTCGAAACGGTCATTGAGTTGATCCTCGTCTTCGTACAAGTTCTCGGCGGTAACGGGGTTGTTATAAACCTGCATGATCCATTTATCTTTTTGATACTTTCCGTCCAAATCAGAGGTGTAGGCCATTTCGGCGTCGTTTTTCTTATTAAAATCAGCTAAATATACATAGTACAGCCCATTTTCCTTATTAAAAAATTGCTTGGCGTTAACGCCTTGCCTGTTTAGATCGTTTATAAAGGAATCTACGTTTTCTCTATTCTTATAAACATTGGCTATCAAATAATAACCAGATTTTACGCCAGCTACATCGGACTGTTTTTCCAACCTAATAGGTAATTTTGCATATTTTTTGTGTTCGGCATTATTTATACGGTAGATTGTTTTTTCTTGAATATCGGTCACAGCTGTTTCGTATTGTGCATTGTTTGATTTCTGAAGATCGGATTTCATATTGTGCTTTATTTCATCCTTTATAATGTGTACAAGCATATCGAACCTTTTTTCGATCTCCCTTTTGTTTGCGGTCTCCAAGGAGTCCTGTCTTAGGATCAATCCATCCAAAATTAATCGATTTTCATAGGCAAGGGTATTTTGGCATCCATCACTTGTTTCAGTCAAACCGGTATTGGCAGTGGTGCCAGTAGTACCTGTGTTAACTGTGAGGTTGATAACATGGTCATTGGCGGTTTTACTTTTGACCAGTTCTTTTAATAGAAGATGATTTTCATACGCCAGTGAATTTTGACAATCACAATCATTATTTTCATCTGATAACCTAAGCATCTGAGCTCCAGAACCTTTTTTTTGAGGTAAATCATTGGATGCCAATTGGTTCTTAAAAGGCACGTTTGATTGTGGCGTTTCGCTTTTTTTTAATTTAGCGTTTAACTTGGCAATTTGTCCCTCATATCTCTTGTTTTGAACCTCAATTTTGTCATACTTGGGTTTTGAGGGCTTTTTGGAACGGGATTTTGCAATGTAATTCCTAGGAGGGGAGGTGTTGTTTTTAAAGGTATAGGCTAGGGTTATTTCATGATTCCAGCCAAGGCTGGCCCCATATTCCAAAAACTTTTTTTCAAATACATACCCTATAGATATCTTTTTGCCAAGATTGAACCCAAGACCTGCGGATAATCCATATCTGTTGTCCAAGGTGGTCTGTAACCAACCATATTCCGGCAGATCTACCATTAGGGAGCCCATGAAGGAAAAATTGGCTTCCTCCTTGCTATGCAATTGTACGAGAGGCATAATTCTAGCTTCGGAAAACAACCCTCGGCGAGCGTTTACTATATAGGTATATTGGAGTGATGCTTTTAAGGTTTTTTCACTAAATTCTGTGATTATGCTATTTGTTGTTTGATTATAACTGAGAAGATTCTCCGCATACAAGCCAAAATCAATTTGACCTAGTGAAAGGGCTATCCCTGGTTGAACGGACAACTTAGTTTCTTTTCTGGCATCCAATATTTTAGGGTCATTCTCTAATGCAATTACCCTATTCTTATCTATTCCCTGGTTTAT
The DNA here is from genome assembly GCF_023015865.1 of Arenibacter sp. F26102. GTDB lineage: Bacteria > Bacteroidota > Bacteroidia > Flavobacteriales > Flavobacteriaceae > Arenibacter. The sequence continues at coordinate 72,697 of NZ_JALKBC010000005.1, forward strand.
GTAGGTAATATTTACTCCAAAAGTCAAAGAATTTTTCCGACTTAACCTTGCTGAGTTGGCATAGTTGGCATTGAGACCAAATTCTTGCATAACACCGTCCAAATGGGTATATACTCCGAGGCCAACTGCGGCATTTTCACTGATTTTGTTACTGAACCCTAAAAAGTAATTCTGGTTGTTATCCGCAAAGGTGGCATATTGGTTCCTGTGTAGAATATTTAGGTAAGATTTATTTTCCCTTACCATTGAGAAGGCAGGATGAATCAGGAATCTATTGAATACCAATTGATTGTGATAGGATGTGGTAGAACTAAAGTCCGAATTAATTTCTTGACAATAAAGAGTGGTTTCGCACAGCAGAATGCAAACAAATATAAGGAAGTATACCTTGTTAAATATGGCAACTCTGCGGTTCATCCAAGGGGGGAGATTTATGTTATTCCGATCATAATGTGTTCCTTATAATCATATATGGGTGTCTCTCGGTTAGCTTGGATCCTTCATCTTAAGTTGACCACGAACCTGGTCGGGGCTTCAGAAAAGTGTACTAGAATTAGTCCAAAAATTACTGAGGACCAAATTACCACTTTGTAAGTAAATTCCTACTGTTAGTTTATCATAGTTTTATTCTGCCAAAGGTTGTCGAATTAATTTAATGTATATAAATATCATGGCTTTATTCCTCAAAAACAGTATTTGAATAATTAATTTGCGAATTGTCATTGATCGATTCCAAAATATTGAATTGTTTTTTATCCAATAACCTTTCTCTTTTTTCCTTGGAATAGGTAAATGCTACCCGTTGAGGATTGCTTTTACTTTCACCTCTATTGGACATTACGTACCCCATTCCGTTTTTTCCTGTTAGCATAATTGAAAAGTCATCTTCAATACTATTGATGTCCGTTCCTAGATTAACTGAGGTACCTACCTTTTTATGATCAACCTGCACCATGTATACATCAAGTCCTCCTAGGCCTTGTCGGCCTTCGGACGCAAAAACTAGGGAAGAACCCCCTATTATCTTTGGATATAGGTCATTGTCGTCCGTATTTACTTTTTGACCTAGATTTTTAGACAAACCAAAAGAGCCGTCTCTTTGAATGTCCGCTACGTAAATGTCATACTTGCCAAAGGTGCCTGGCATATTGGAGGCAAAGAATAGTCTTTTTCCATCTGGCGAAACAGTAGGGTGAATGGTAGAGTAATGTTTGGGTGCCAAAGCAACTTCCTTTATGTTTTGCCATTTCCCATTTACCTTATTGACCTTGTATATTCTATGTACCAATTCCTTTTTTGAAAGGACCCCATATAGTGGTTTTGTATAGACGGCCTTACTGAAATAGGCAGTACGCCCATCCTCAGTGACTGCTATTGGAGCATTATAAGCAAATTTAAACTTTTCCTTATCCTCAATATTGGATGCCAACTCATTTTCCAGGCCTAAATCTTTTAATGTCAGTTCTTGGGACACTACTGATTCTTGGCTCTGTTGAAAATTGAAATCCCGATATTTGCTTTCCTTTTCAGGAGCAGTGTTACTTTCAACAGTGTTCTTGTTTATTTGATAGTCTTCTTTAATGTGGGCAAGCCAGTCCTTATCCTTGGAAGTGTTTTCCGGGACCGTAGATCTTATCTTTTTAAGCGCGAAGAGGTATCTTTCATAATAACTTGCGTTTACGGTGGTACTGGGGTTTGTATCAATTAATTTTTTGTACCAAAATATGGCTTCCTGGTAATTTTCGACCAAAAAGTTAGCATTGCCTAAGTCTTCACATATTTCGTTTTCCTTATACCCCAATTTTATAAGTTGTTGATACTTGTCAGCTCTTTTGCTGTTTTCGTAACTATTGGGGTCCCCGTAGGTCTTAGCTTCTTGGGCAGACAACGAACAGAAGAATAACGTAATAATGCAGCCAATTATTCCTCGGAAATTAATGGATTGGTTCATATTATTAGATATTGGGGTGTTAAACTAAACAAAGGTCTAGAAATTTGTAGGAATAGTAATTAGTAATATTTCATAGGTTTTGAATTATTTTGAGTTTGTTTCGCGCTGAACATGAATTGGGATGATTAAGTATCAGGTACTTAATGATTTTATATGGCAAAAAAAATGGTCCCGATATTAATCGGGACCATATATAAAAACTAATCAACAGTCTGTTAGCAATTACCTGCCTATGTTCAATAATTACTGAAGTTCGGATTTCCTGGCCTGTGATTTTAAGAAAGAAAACAGGTCAATAATTTCCTGTTCATTCAGCCTATTCAATAGAGAAGGCATCATTGCCGATCTTTTGGAAACTTCCTTCTTCTTAACATCGGCTTGGACCAACTTTGTAAGTTGTTTTGGGTTTAACGGGTTTTCATTGATGATTATAGTATCAATACTTTCATGTATTACTCTTCCCCAATGGCTCTTTTCGTCGTTCATGGTTATTTCAACCGCCTCATATTGGTCAGAAATGGTTTTGTTGGGATCAACAATTGCTTCAGCAATATCCTTAGGGGAAAAACGCGTAGTTACCTGTGTTAGATCGGGACCTATACTGGCACCCGTTCCATTAAGGCCGTGGCAAGAACTACAAAGAACCGCTTTGTACATATCCTCACCGTTTTTCAAATCCCCATTGTCTCCGGCAGAATTGTAAAGTTTAACTATTTCAGAAGTGGACCAGTTTTTACCAGGTCCTTTAGGGTGTGGAAGGTCGGCCAAATCCGTACTGTTCAACTGAATTAATTCTTCACCGGATAAAGCCAATAGATTATCCTTTTCGGCCTGTGGTACATGCACCAAGGCATTTTCCCTTATTTTTAATAAGAACTTGGAGTAACTTTCACCTCCGTTGGCAGCGAATAGTCTGGAATAATAAGTGAAATATTTTTCCCTTAACGCTTTGGTCCAGCCATTGGGTGCATAACTTAACGCTTTTACATAATGTATTAGCTCTGCAGGAGGTGTATTAGATTTCATGCGCTCTATGGTTCCTCCATATTGCTCGCTACGCCCCGTTACATCTTTTTCTATTATGGTCGTTATTTTTTTGGTCTGGGCCAAAGTGTCCAATAACTTCATTGTTTTTGGTACTACCATTGGATTTTCTACATAGGCCAATAACTGAACCAATTCCCGGTTTACCTGATTGCTCGGAGTAGGGTAGTGGGGATCTAATTTTTTGGATATTTCGGATTTGACATTTTTATTAAAATCACCTCTAGTAAATAATAGGTTGCATGCCCTTATAAAATCTGTTTTTAGATTAGCTGTTAAGTCAGGGAAGGATATGGACATTAATTTATCCATGGCCTTTTCCTTATTTTCCTGATTTCCTATTCTTGCCAATGCAATAGCACTTTGAATTACCGCTGAAGGATTGCTTTCATCAGCTAACTTTTCTTCAATTATTTCTACATCTTGGTATTCCAAGGCTACCCTGGCAGCGTATCTAATTCGCCTGTCCTCGTCTTGTAAGGAAGACCAAATAAGATCTAAATCTCCTTTTACCCCGGACGCAAACGATTCCAGTTTTCTTCTAAGTTTTTGTTCTTCCGTAATTGCCTTGTCCACCATCTCTTTGCCCTTATCCTCTCCATTGTAGAAAACGCGATACATTCCGGATTCCAATCTTCTGCCACCGGTAAGGAAATACATAGCGCCGTCATCCCCGGCAACTCCGTCGGTCAAAGGTAATGAGGCTCCGGATAAAAACTCCTCCTTGTTGCCCTTATAAGTAGCACCATCCGGGGTCATAGAAATATAATACATGGTACCAAAACTCCAATCGAATACAAAAAGTCCGTTTTTATAATACTCAGGAAAGTCTAAAGTGTTTCCAGCTAAGACTCCTGTAGGTGAGCCCTGTCCTATGTCTACGATACCTGGTACATTATCAGGGTAATAGGCGGGCCATTTACCAGATCCAGTTCTCCAACCAAATTCGGAACCATTGGTTATATGGCAAACTCTAATGGGCCTGTACCAAGGGGACCCCATGTCCCATTCCATATCCGAATCAAAAGTGAATAGTTCCCCGTCCGTATTAAAGGCCAGATCATAGGCATTTCTAAAGCCAGTTGCAATAACGGTTAATTCCTTACCATCTTTATCGGTTCTTGCAACCCAACCTCCAGGAGCAATCACGTCATTGGCGTGACCTCTGGGGTCCTTAATGGCATCAAAAAGTTGGTCCTCTTCCCATAGAGGTTTCTGAATGGAATTATAGGTTTTTGGTAAGAGGGTATGGTTTCCTCCGGACATGTAAATATATCCATCTGGACCCAAAATGATTCCGTGGGGACCATGCTCGCCTCGACCCACAAATTGATACAAAAAGTCTACCTTGTCCAAGGTGCCGTCGGCATCCGAGTCCGTTATTTTATACAAGCCGCTTTCCTCCTGATTATCCGAATTGGACATTACATAAAGACTATTGTATGCCCATAAAAGTCCATGTGCATTGCCTATATTCAAGGGAATGGAATCAACCTTAATTTTTTCCTTCGAACCAATTTCTGGCACCTCAACATAGTATAAAGCTCCATATTGGTCCGAGGTAATAAAGCGCCCCTTATCATCTTTGGTGATGGACACCCAAGACCCTTGGTCCATATCACTTGGACTGTATAATTTTTCGACTACAAAACCATCTTTGACCAAGATATTCGGGTCTGATTCAATGGGAGTCGGGGACTTACAGCCCATAATCACAAGAGAACATACCAAGAAGGATGTACAAATTTTACTCATACCAAAATTGTTTAAATGTTTAAGCAAATATTTTCTAATTCCAAAAAGAAAGGTCGTTACCGACTTAGGAATAAAAAGATAATCGCATTGTCTTAAGCATCTAATATAGGTAAAAGTTTAAAACCTGTATTACTTGAAATTTATTTCTATGGCTTCATCGGAGCATTTTTCTTAAATACCCTGGATTGATCGATATGTAAGGAATTAAAATAGATCAACATACCTTAAAAGTATTGTCAGATGGCCGCTTATAGCCGAATGACGCCCCCTTTAAGTGAATATAGGATAGCAAGAACATCTTTTTTTTCCTCGTCCCCGAATTTATTTACATCCATGGCTTCCAAAATATCATCAACAACGGCCAAAAACTCTTGTTCCGAAATATTCATGCCTTTATGGGTAGTAACCATATCCCTTCCCTTATATTCCTGTGGGCCACCCGCACCCGCACAAAAAAAATGGACCGTATGTTGTTTAATGGCCATCAGTCGTTCCGGTTGATCTTTATAAGGTGTAAATCTTGGACTTACATGTGGATTTTCCATATGTAGATTTACTACATCATCTACTAGTTTGGTAATACCTTTTAATTCACCTAATCTGTTATAAAGTGTCCGTGCCATAATATTAATCTTTAAAATTTAATTTTCTTTAACAAGAATAGACTCTTTTTCGTTAAGTCAATGCTGCAATTCATTCAAATGATTACATTTTTAATTCATTGGTATCTTAATTGATTAATTCTAAGTTGGTATTGGGAATGGGACATTGTCGGAAGTGGGGAAATATAATAGCTTGCAATTAATGCAATTGAATAAATTGGATAGGTCTATTGATATAATGTCCTCAGAAATTTACAATGCGTGAAGCAAATATATTAAGGGGCCAAATATTCGTCATAAGTACTAATCATGAATGAAATAAAGGTTTGCTATGAGTTAAACTGCCACAAACCTTTATTCAATTATAATTGTTCATTGTTTTTTCGACCATCTAAGAGGTGGCCACCCCTAGGGTATATAGCTGTTCCAAATTGGGAGCGGCACTACCCCCAGCTGGTTCCAATGTTATACCAAATGCTTCGGACTCGTTGGGGTTGGCTAGGGCAAATACCTTATTGTCATCTTCCATAAAATCTTCTAACAGTCCCATGCTGGTTGGTGTCAAAGGATTTAATTTTAAAGACCACACCTGATAAACAAAGCCATCTGGGGGATTGGGTAAACCTTGTGCATCTATAAATACTTTCTTTTCATGCTTGTTCCAATAAGCTTTTGCGTAGGAGGTAGGTGAGACCGTTTGCCCTCCCAATGGCACAACGGTAATATTTTTATCACGAATCGTCGTGAGTAATTCCTCTGTTTTAGCCAATGAAATTTCCGAATCGGCAATCTGCTGCTCCAAGGTAATATTTTCTAACGAAACCACTTCTATATCCGATATTAGTTGGTTATTCTGTTCGTACAACCAAATCAATCCTGCCATGAATATCAAGGATACCGCCCATCCCAAATAGGCTGTCCAACTAACTTTATTCTTTTTTTCATCGGTTAGGGAGGCGCCTTCCTTGGCTATCCTATTTCGGATATCGCCAAAACCTTTTGTTCCAGGTGAAACTGTTCCGGATAATGATAAAACGGAGGCTTCAATGGCCTCTATTTCTTTTTTTATCTCGGGGTACTTTTGCGCATTTAGATACACTTCCAAATTTTCTATATCAGAAAGAGTACCTGCAACGTAAAGTTCCAAGATACCAGATGCTATGTATTCCTTTGTATCCATATTATAATGCCAGGTTGTTCCTTATTTGGGAAATACAGCTTCTGTTTCTTGTTTTCACCGTTCCCAAAGGAATATTCAATTCTTTTGATACTTCTTTTTGTGTAAAGCCCTTAAAATAAAGTAACTCTATTATCTGGACACACTTTTCTTTTAAATTTAGCAAAAGCTTTTTTAAACCAATGGTGTCTTCGCTACCACTTTCATTATTTTCCTTGCTTTCTAAAATACCTACGAAGTAATCAGCGGAAAGGTTCTTTTTACTATTTTTATATGACTTACTGCGTATTTCATCGATGGCCGCATTCCTGGCAATATTTAATATCCACGTAAAGAATCTTCCCTTAGAGACGTTGTAGCTCTCGGAATTTTTCCATGCTTTCATAAAAACATCCTGACAAATCTCTTCTGCAACATTTGTATTCTGAACAATTGTGTTGATTACACCACAAATATTTTCAGAATACATATTATACAGCTTTTCAAAAGCGGCAGTATCCTTTTTTTGAAATCGTTCTACAATTTGGTCTAATTCCATTCAAGAATTTTTTTAAAGATAAAAAAAGCTGCTCGATAAGCAGCTTAATAAATTTGTAATTAGTTGTTACTCAATAATGCCGGCGCAACTTACCCTTCCCCCAGCGTCTCCAGTGGGTTGGGTAACAAAATCATCTACACCTTGATGTACGATGACTCCCTTTCCCAAAAGGTTTTTGGTCTCATCATCACAGCCAAGACACCATTCATCGGTAGAAAATTCCACAATGGCATTGCCTTCGTCATCAGCCGTGAAATTACCGATATCGCCTCGGTGATAGCCTTCCGCCGAACCCCATTTCCCATGAGGGGAAAAAGTAGGATTCCAATGTCCGCCTGTAGATTTACCGTCGGCAGAAGAACAATCCGCTTTTTCATGAATATGGATTGCATGCTCCCCGGGCGTTAGTCCCACCAATATGGCCCTCATGCTTACATTTCCGTTTTCTTCAGTAAAGCTAACCTCCCCCTTAACACCGGTACCGCTTTTTGGTTCCAAGGAAAACATCAGGGTTTTAATCTCCTTTTCTTCTTTTATTTCTTTGGCAATGATGTCTTTATTTTCCATAACATCCTTAGTTTCTTTTTTTGCTTCTTTACAGCCGTATAAAGCCATGAAAATAAGCGCCAAAAACAGCAACTTTGTATATTTCATTTTTAAGTTTTTTTTTTGTTTAAATAAAATTACCAATTAATTAAGGAGATATCAAGCTACCTTTTTATATGGGTTATTATTGAACTGAATAGAGTTAAAAAAATATACATAAACGGAAAATCCCCGTTTTTGAAGGAATCAAAAACGGGGATTTTATATAAAACTATGTTTTACATTTCTATTGAACGGGTATTGCAATTGGTCTTGCCAGCTCATTAGAAATTATTCTTATGAAACAATATGCGAAACAAGGTTTATTTTTCTTGCAAAAGAACTTCTGCATGAACGGCGACTTCACTCCATGTTTTGCTAACTCCATCTTTTCCGGTGTGCAAAGCTTCGCAAGCTTTATTTATGGAGGCTACAGCATTTAAGGCGTCCCAATTCTCCAAATCCATAACACCGCTGAAAGAATAGCTGTTGTCACCTGTCAATGTATGGTCTAAAGGAATATTTTGGGTTTTTCCGTTTAAAGTAACGTCTATGGAGCATTTATCCTCTCCAGAAACTTTAAATTCCCCAGAAATAAGTTCAGTATTCTCCATTACACCAAAGAAGAATTCCAAAATTTTTGGATCTCTGGTACCAGTTGCATCATTGGTAAACAGGCTGCTTACCGGAATACTAAATGTGGTTCCGTTTAAGGCTAGCAATGCAGTACTTCCTTCATTGGTTTCCTTAATGTTTATTTTGGTAAACTTGCCGCCTACGGGTAATTTTTCGGTGGTTTTATAGGCCGTGAAACTAACTTTGGTAGAATCTTTGACCAAACTGAATTTTTTAGAAGATGTGGCCTCCAATTCTACAGCCTGTGCATCTTTTTCTTTTTTGGCATCCTTACAGCTTATCCCAGTTATTAAAAGCAAGCTCAAGCATGCAAAAGTAATTTTTTTCATAATGTTTTATTTGAAATATTAGCTATAAAGTTAAGCATAAAAAATAATGCCGGACAATTCTTTAAAATGATTTAATCATTTTTTAAAAATGCAGCTTGATATAGGGTTAAAATGGGAAATTGGTCTAATTATTTATTAATGTGGTAATGACCCTGGTTTTGCTATGCAAAGTTCTGTGGACGGGGCATTTGTCTGCGATTTCCATTATTCTGGAAATCTGTTTTTCGTCAAGGTCTCCAGTTAGTTTTATGGCTCTACTAAACGTATCTATTTTTGCTTCGCTTGATTCACAGTTTTCACAATCTGTAGCGTGTGTTTTCTGATAGGAGATATGTACTTCCACGTTTTCCAATGGCCATTTTTTTCTTTTGGCATACATCTGAATGGTCATCGCTGTACATGCCGATAGGCCTGCCGATATCAATTCGTAAGGCGAGGGGCCAAAATTGTTTCCTCCGTAAGAAACGGGCTCATCTGCTGTTAAATAATGACTTCCAACTTTCATTTGGGTAGTAAATCCGTCTGCCTTATCCAAACTCGCCACCACTTCTTGTTCTGTTTCCAAGGCTTTGGATTCAACCATCTCTAAATATCTTTTGGACCAACTACCAATGATTTCACCAACATAAACAGCGTCTAAAGGGTTGTTCAATAAATGGTCTGCACCATCTAAGGAAACAAAGCTTTTTGGATGGTGCGCAGCTAAGTATATTTCCTCGGCATTTTTTATCTCTACAACAGTATCCTGGGGTGAATGAAGGATTAAAATTGATTTTCCAATATTTCTTAAAGTTTCTTGGAAAGTGTGTGATTTTAGATCTTCCAAAAACTGTTGTTTTATGGTAAAACTTCTGCCTCCAATATTTACTTCGGCAGCACCTTTATTGTTGATGGTGTCGATATCATTTTTGAAGATATGTTTTACATGTAAGGGACTGGATGGAGCACCAACAGTAGCTATAGCTCTAATGGAGGATATTTTTTGCGAAGCCAATATGGCCGCAGCTCCGCCCAAAGAATGACCAATGATCAGTGTCGGGGAAGTGTAATTTTCTTTTAGGTAGTTGGCCGCCTCCAATAAATCTTCCACGTTTCCCGAAAAATTGGAATCGGAAAACTCACCTTCACTTTCTCCCAATCCTGTGAAATCGAAGCGTAAAACACCATATCCCTCCGCAGTAAGGGCCTTACTTATATTTTTAACGGCCTTAAAGTTTTTATTGCAGGTGAAACAATGCGCAAAAAGCACAAAATTATGTGGAATTTGATTGGCGGGAAGAGCCAAGCGCCCTACCAGGGTTTCACCTTTGGCATTCTTAAAAGTTACTTTTTGGAGGTTCATAACACTATTTTTTTTTCAGGATACTTCTTAAGTCGGGATTATAGGTAACACCTATCTGAAGTCGATCATAATGTGCCTCTGAAAAATGATTTTTTAAGTAGCCCGCCTGTACGCTCAAATTATTGGTCACATTAATTCCAAGGGCAGCGTAAAGGCGGTTTTGACCAAAGGCATCATCTTGAAGATTTATAAAGATTTCGTCATAGAAATTAAGGAAAAAGGTATTGGTTAAGGGAAGGGTCACCTGCAAACGATAACGCATCCTATGTTGTACATCGGAACGATCTCCAAAATCCAAAAAACGTTGTTCCAAGGTATATCTGTGTTCAAAGTTAAATTCCCATACCTTATTTTTTAGGAAAAATCGTTCAAAAATACGGTGCTCCAAAGAATTCGTTTCATCTGGAAATTCTTCGAAACTGCCGTCCGTAACAATATATCCATATCCCAATGTTGCCCATGCATTGGCATCAATATGATAGTTTAAACCTGTTCTCAAAAGCAATTGGTTAAAATTTTTGGCCTGTTCGTAATAGCGGAGCTGTGCTTCTGTGTGGATACTTAATTTGTTGCTAATTTTATTGGTGCCGAAATACATGTGCCAAGACCCCAACTTGTTTTCACCATTTTCCTGTGCTTTCACTGTAAACGATGAGATAAGGATAAGTAAGCCTAAAATTTTCTTCATAATGTTAACTTGTTTCTTGTTTTTGTGTTTAGGTTATAATTTAATTCTTAAAAATACCCATTTTACCGGAAACCCTTTTTTAAGGATTTCCAATAAAATTTCATCGAACTTAATATGAATTTTGAGAATATTTCAAGGCTCTAAAATTGCATATTGATTCTTCCACTATTGTTTATGGATTATATCTTAAATGACCTATATTAGTTTTGTTTGGCATTACTGGCAATTTCCTTCAACGTTTCATCTATGGATTCCTTGGACAACCATTTACCCCGGACCATAACACCTGAAACTTCTTTTAAAGCTGAAATATCTTTTAGAGGATCGGAATGCAATAATACCATATCCGCGTCCAAACCTTCTTTTATGGTCCCAAAAGTATTTTCCATTTTAAAAAATATAGCTGGGTTCAATGTTCCTGTTTGCAAAATTTCCAAAGGGGTAAGTCCGGCCTTGATCATCCCCTCCGCTTCATGGTGAATTGAAAATCCAGGGACATTGAACAATTGGGGCGCATCCGAACCCAGTAATAGTCCATGTCCATTATGCTGAAGTTTACGGATTAATTGCCTTCTTAAAGCAGTAAATTTATTCCATTGCTCTTCATTGAAACCAGTAGCAGGGCTAGTAGATTCATCCTTTCTTCTTTTCCAATCTTCCAAGGTGGAAACTGGCATGTATTTCATTTCCGGCTGTTTTAACAATTCGTCGGAGCTTATCGGGGCAAACCACCTCTCAAATAAACTTTGTGTGGGTACAATCCAAACCTGGTTCTTTTTGGTCAGCGCCACCAATTCATCAATTTTGGTAGTATCGGCCAGAGGGGTAAAAGAGTACCCAAAAAATCCATTGGCAGATGGGTCAACACCTTCAGATTCGGGTACAAGTCCTTCCAAGTAGCCATCTACATGGTCTATGGAGGCGTATTTACTATCCAAGGCATGGCGTATGCCCACCATTACCGGCACGTGGCCAGAAAAGGGAATATCAAGTTTATTGGCGGTTTCCACCATTTGATCAAAAACTTCCAATTTCATCCCAGGATGTATTTTTAGAAAGTCGTATCCCTCATTCTTATAGGTAGTAACTTTCTGTATAGCCTCTTCTTTGGTAGTAACGGTATTTCCATTGAAAGAGGGACTTGAGGTGAAAATCCTGGGACTTAAAACATCGCCATTTAAAGCCGTTTTCCTTAATTCTAGATGGCTAGGATGACCCAGCATTCCCCTAATAGTGGTTATGCCATTGGATAAGTATAGAAATAAGGTTTCCTTAAGGCGTTGATCACTGGTAGGAGGTTGTGGAATATGCGCATGCATTTCCGCAAGTCCAGGGATTAGATATTGATCCTTACCTTGAATTATAGTAAGGTAATCATCAGCATTTTCGACCGATTCCATAATTCTCTTGATCTTTCCGGAATCAATTAACACCTGGTGCTTTTCCAGTATGTTGCCATTACTGACATCCACAATATTAACATCGGTGATCAATATTGCGGTAGGGCTAACTTCTTTCTTAGTTGGGGAACAGGAAAGAAAGGCTACAAAACAAATAAGTAAACTAATTTTTTTCATTTTGATATCGATTTTAAGTTAGTGCCATTGTTATTATTGACTAAAATAAGGTTAATCCAAAACAAATTATCATGTACTAAATTATGTTTTATATCTAGTTGAAAATTAGGGACTCTACCTATTTCTAACGTAGATCAATTTAAACCGTCCCTTGACATTCTCACGTTGATCTATTTCAAAGTTTTTAATAGACTTGATTAATGGAGTCAATTTTTGAAAACCATAGTTTCTGGAATCAAAATTAGGCTGCTTCTTTTGAAGAAGGCTACCTACATCACCAAGGAAGGCCCACCCATCTTCATCCGCAAGATCGGAAATAGTGGATGCAATGAGTTTAATTTCCTTTTGGGTAATCTTGTCCACATTGTCCTTCTTGTCTTTTTTGCTGTCTGCAGTTTCCGAAGAATTTTCCTCTGATTGATTTTTAAGGATTTCGATATAGATAAACTTGTCGCAGGCTACGATAAAAGGATTGGGAGTTTTCTTTTCCCCAATACCAATTACATTCATGCCTGCCTCCCTTAACCTTGTGGCCAAACGTGTAAAATCACTATCACTGGAAACAATACAAAATCCACTTACCTTATTGGAATATAAAATATCCATGGCATCAATGATCATTGCCGAGTCGGTTGCATTTTTACCCGTGGTATAAGCATATTGTTGTATAGGGGTAATTGCGTTTTCCAATAACAGATTCTTCCATTTGGATAATTTGGGATTGGTCCAGTCACCATATATTCTTTTTATGGTTGGATTGCCGTATTTGGCAATTTCCTCCATCATCTCCTTTACATATGCCGAGGGAATATTGTCACCGTCTATTAATACTGCTAGATTTATGTCCATTTTAAATAATTATTGGATTTAGAATTTTACGAAGCTAACCATTTATTGGTCGCGCGACTTTTTATTTTGTTTGCAGAGCGATATAATTTCGGTAATTCGCTTCTGCCTAGTGTCTTCCCGTTTGGCTTGGTTAAGCCAATAAAGATAATTTTTTCTATAACTAGCGGCAAAACCATTATAGTTATCAAAGGCCATGGGCTCCGCATCGAATGCAAGTTGCAAATCCTCGGGGATTATGCCGTTTTCAACATCGTCCATGGCGTTCCAGGAACCATCTATTTTTGCCTCTTTAATTTTAGCCAGTCCGCTTGAGTGCATTTTTCCGTCAGAGGTAAGCTCCTTAATATAATTTTTATTCAACTTACTCCAAGCGCTTTTTGGTTTTCTTGGGCAGAAATATTGCCGTCGTTTACCTTCCCCAAGGCTTTTAACGGTACTGTCTATCCATCCAAAGCAAAGGGCAACCTTTACAGCATCTTCCCAACGCATACTATCCTTTTCGTGGGCCACTTTATAAAAAATAAGATGTACCCCGGTACTTTTGGCATGATTGGCCTCTAACCAAGCGCGCCATTCGACGTCCGATTTAAAATAAAACTGTTCTATTCCTTTCAAGAATTAAATTTTCTTATGGTCAACATAAAAGTTTTTATCCACATTAGCCGATAGTATATCCTTTTTAAAAGATTTTGATTTCCACTCTGCTGTGGGGTACAACCAGTCTACGGTTCCATTCACATCAATCTTAATGGGCATGTCAAAACCATCCACGATATTGATATAACGGTATCGCATTTGTTTGCCCTTCACCTGGTATTCCAGCAAGGGTATTTTATTATTACGCAGGTATTGGTCAAAAAATTGGGTAAGGTCAATGCCAGACTTTCTACTGATATAATTCTCTATTTGTTTTGTGGTAACGGTTTTATGGTAAAATTCCGTATTAAGCCCTCTTAGGATAGTCCGCCATTTTTCATCATCTTCCAATAACTGCCGTAAAGTGTGCAGCATATTGGCCCCCTTATAGTACATATCTCCAGAACCCTTTTGATTAACATTATAGGTGCCGATAATAGGGCTGTCGTTTTTAATGTTGCCCCTGGAGCCAATAATATAGTCCGATGAGGCTGTTTTACCAAAGTGGTAATCCAGATATAAGTTTTCCGAATAGGCCGTAAAACTCTCGTGTATCCACATGTCAGCGATATCCTTGTAAGTAATATTATTGGCGAACCATTCATGACCCGATTCATGGATAAGGATAAAATCGAATTTTAACCCCCAACCGGTTTTTGAAACGTCCCTGCCCAAATATCCATTCTTGAATTGATTTCCGTAGGTAACGGAACTTTGGTGCTCCATGCCCAAATATGGCGCTTCGACCAATTTATATCCATCCTCGTAGAAAGGGTAGGGGCCAAACCAATGTTCAAAAGCTTCCATCATTAATGGCGCCTGTTTAAACTGTTGTTTTGCTTCTTCCAAGTTGTCCCGAAGTACATAATAGTCCATCGCCAATTTTCCCTTTTCCCCGCTGTAGGTTTCACCAAAATGAACATAATCGCCCATATTTATATTCACCCCATAATTGTTGATAGGATTGGACACATACCAATAATAGGTGCTACTATTTTTATTTTCCACCACTTTTCGAAGCCTCCCATTGGAAACATCCATCAAATCTTTTGGAGTTGTAATATTTATGGCCATGCTATCCACTTCGTCGTACATATGGTCCTTATTTGGCCACCACACACTGGCGCCCAAACCTTGACAGGAGGTAGCCACAAAGTGTTTACCATTGTTGTCTTTTTTCCATGAAAAACCGCCGTCCCATGGGGCACGGACCGCTTCTTTAGGATGTCCGGAATAATATACCTTTATTTCATTTACCTCCCCTTTCAGCTGTGGCTTCTTAAGGGTGACAAAATGGGCATTCCCATTTGATTCCCATTTTAAATTTTTTCCTTCCTGGGTGATCTTTTCAATAATTAAGGGCGGTTGAAGGTCAACTTGAAGCCGCTGCTTTTCCTCCAAAACCGTATAACGAATTATATTACTACCCGAAATGAATTTTTCATCGGGTTTCACTTCAACGCTCAAATTATAAAAATTAAGGTCCCACCAAGAGCGCTCAGGGGTTATACTGCCCCTTAGGGAATCCTGTTCCGTAAAATTTTGGTGTTGTGCAAAGGAGGAAATTCCTATTGCCAATAATAATGCTGTGGTAATTTTTTTCATTTTAACAGAGATAATAATTTTTCCCATGACTTTTCAAAGGCCATAGTATTTGGGCCATAAGTCTCTTCGGCCCCTCTTCGCATAAAAGCATGTCCGGCGCCTTCGTAAATATCAAGGGTATATGGGTTACCGTATTCTTTCATTGCTTTTTCAGTATCTGGAATGGTTGCATTAACCCTATTATCTGCTCCTCCATAAAAACCATAGATAGGGGATTTAATACTTTTTAAGGTCGATAAATCCTTGGGGGCCGTACCATAATATACCATTACGCTTTCCAACTTTGGGTTTTGTGTGGCATAGGTGAAACTTTGAGATCCGCCCCAACAGAATCCCACTAGAGAAACCTTTCCATTGCTTGATGAATCATTGTTTATATAGGTGTAGACCATATCCAAATCCTTGTTTACCTGCTCTTGGTCCAAGGCATAGATGGCTTCCCTTGCTTTGTCAGAATTTTCAAAATCGCTCGTTTTATCAATGCCCTCAACGGTGTTGGATATTAGGTCCGGGGCAATGACTAAAAACCCTTGACCTGCCAACTCGTCCGAAAAGGTCCTGGCCCATTCGTTTAAACCCATATTTTCGTGGATCAGGACAACTGCCTTGGTAGAGGTGCTGCTTTCAGGGTATACTACAAATGCCTTTAAAACACTACCATTATCCCTTTTAAAATCCACCCATTCCTGATGTCGTGGGGATTCAGTCAATTTATTGGATTCTTGGGCCAACAATAGCCCTGGAAATCCGATCAATACTACAAGTATTTGAAAATTTATCTTCATGAAATTTTGTGCTAATTGCCTTATATTACCTTAAAATGGCATTGGGGAAAACCACTACACTTTCAAAGCCATCCTCACCCACGGCAGATACCCCAAAGAAAAAATTATCCAACACTACACCCTCCAAGGTATATTCCGATACATCGCCTACAGATCTACTGTGGTCCCAAGTTGGGGAGGTGGTATCTCTCCAGTAGATTTTATATCCAACAGCTCCCGGAACTTTGCTCCATTCAAACTTGGCAGAAGGCTCAACGATCCCTCCAATTTTCACCTCTTCGGGTGCGGGAGGTGCCCAGGCCAAAGAAGCCAAATTAATCGCATTTACGGCCGTTAGTTTCTTGGCATAGACAAAATTTACATGCTCTAGGACATCGCCATAGGCAATTCCATTTTCTACCCTTATGTCTTGGTGTTGTTGAGTGTAATTTTCGTGGGCCTCCATTATCCTGATTCCGGCATAACCAGCGTCATTAAATGGCCGATGGTGTCCACCCCGTCCAAATCTATCCAATCTATAGATCATCATGGGGTTCATTTCCGGCATATATGTCTTTACGTTCTTATGAACGTAACGGGCCAATTGTCTTGAAATTCCATCAACTTCTCCGCCGTAAAACCGGCGCATATTTCTTTCCCTTTCCGTTTCGGTCGGGGGTACGGGCTCAGAAAAAATCCTAAAATCGGTATTGCTAATAATTCCATCCACCCCTTTAATATTGCCAATCATATCATTATTGAATATCCCGATAATATCCCATCCCTTTTCCTTGGCATTTTTCACCAAACCCTGTCCACCAAAAAGCCCTTGTTCTTCTCCGGAAAGCCCTAGGTATATTATACTATTCTCAAATTTATAATGGGAGAGGACTCTAGCTGCCTCTATGGTACCGGCCATACCACTGGCATTATCATTGGCACCAGGGGAATCGGAAGTGTAATTGTTGGCATCGCTGACACGTGAATCTATATCCCCGCTCATAATTATATAGCGGTCGGGGTATTTGGAGCCCCTTTGAATGGCCATAACATTAACCACCCAAACATCCTTGGGGATTCGGTTGTTTTCGTCCTTTTTCACCAAGTCCTTTTGAAAGGAGACTTCCAGGCAATTGTCGCAATTGTTGGAAATTTTGTCGAACTCACTTTTGATCCATCTTCTTGCCGCTCCAATGCCCCTAGTATTGGAAATCGTGTCGCTAAGGGTATGCCGTGTACCAAAATTGGCTAATACGGTAACGTCATTTTCTATTCTTTCGGCCGAAACCTTGTCCATTATTTCATAAATGCGGTGGTCTGTCTGGGCCAAAAGGCAGTAAGAAAATAGAAATATACATGTAGTGATTAATTTGTGCATTCGTCTTGGGTTTGGCTTGGTAATTTACGGTTATCCGCAAAATTAGCTTCTTAATTATATGTTAAGTCCTCTTTTTCGCATTGCCAATAATCCGAGTATTGGACCAAGGGACAAGAAGGTAAAAATATAGCTCGGATCTATAACATCCAACCAGTAAGTTAGCAATTGTATACTGATAATGCTGATGCTGAAACCAATACAATTCACAAGCGTTAGTGCTGTGCCCTTTAATTGTAGGGGAACTGCATTAGCGACCAAGGTCGAGAATTGAGGTGAATCTGAAGCAACAAATATTCCCCAAAGGCAAAATGCCAGTAGAAAAAGGTAGCTAGGCAAGCTAAAAAAAAATGGGGAAGTAATACATAGCAATCCGGAGAGCAACAATGAGGCCATTGCTACTTTTTTACTGCCCAATTTAAGTGAAATATGTCCGCCAATGGCACAGGAAACTCCTCCCAAGGCAATAATGGAAAATGTCCAAATAGAAAATGGAAGTTGATTATTATGAAGGGAATTATAGGTTTTTATAGCAAAGGGAATAAAGGCCCAGAAGGCATAAAGTTCCCACATGTGGCCAAAGTAGCCTACTGCGGCTTTTTTAAAGGCAGGAATTCTAAAAAGGGCTATTCCAGCTCGTAATTGCAAAACCTTGCTTGGTTTTCTGTACGGGCCATTGGGGACCAAAAAAAACATGGATGCCCCACCGATAATAGAGAGTAACGAGGTTATTTTAATTACAATGGTATAATCTTCGCTCAATTCCAAACCCTGAATCAAATGAGGAAATGCAGTGCCCAGAACCAGTGCTCCTACCAAATATCCCAAGGCCTTACCCAATCCTTGTTCATAATAATCGGCGGCAATCTTCATCCCCACAGGGTATATTCCCGCAAGAAAAAAACCGGTACCAAATCTGGCCATAAAGAGTGCTGCGTTGGTAATATCACCGGCAAGTAGTACCGCGTTACAAAGTGCTGCTAAAAAGGCACATATCATAAAGACTTTGGTAGGCGAATAGCGGTCGGCAATCATCAATAGAGCAAAAACCAAGGTACCTATTATAAAGCCTATTTGTACTGAAGAAAGTACATATCCAATAATTTCCGTCCCCAAGCCGGTTTTAAGGATTAGGTCATCGATAACGGCATTCCCTGCAAACCACGATGAGGTACACGCAAATTGCGAAATAATAATGACAGGCAGTATAAAGTGCTTTTGCTTCAATTCAGAGCCTTGTTAGGTAATTGGAAATAGGGTATATATGCGGTGAAAATCAATTAAAACAACCTACCAACGTTACAATATGGCTCTTCTTTATTTTTTTGGTTGATCAACAAAATGTTCAAGCAAATCCCTAACGTTCTTAATACTGTCTACATAATACCTGGCCTGGGTTTTTTGACGTCCTACTTTTACGGTAATGGCGCTATCCGGTAATTCCTGGAACATAAATTCATCGGTCCAATCATCCCCTATGGCAAATACAAAATCATATTCCTTTTGGGAAAACACGCGCATAGCGGCACGACCTTTGTTTACGTTGCTGCTCTTAATTTCGATTACCTTATTTCCGTTCAGTATACTCAAATCGTCATTGGCAATTAAACTGGTCAGTACCGTATTGAGTTCTGTTGCCCTTTTTTGTCCAAAATCTGGATCGGTCTTTCTGTAGTGCCATGCGAGAGAATAGTTTTTTTCTTCGATAAAGCTGCCTGGAGTCCTATCAACAAAAGATTCCAATACGGGATGAATTTTTTCCATCCAATCCCTTTTAACATTTTCCAACATTCTAAACTCTTCTCCGTTTTCAGAGATCCACACCCCATGTTCCACGATCATATTATACTTTTTTGGCAAAAACCATTTGGTGAAGGTATCTTTGTCACGACCACTAATCAAGTATATATCGGTATTTTTCAATGCCGACATACGGTCCAATAAATCGTACATTTCCTCATCTGGATTTGCTTTTTGTGGATCACCGTGAAAGCCTGCCAAGGTACCATCATAGTCCAAGAATAATAATCTTTTTTTCGCCTTCCCATAATCGTCTGTAATAACCTTCAACATATCTTTGGACAACCTGCGTGACTTATAGGAATGGTCTATTTCTTTTTGATTTTGTAGGGAGGTCATAAAGTCATTGGCCCATTTTTCTACATTATATCTTTTCAATCTTTTTTGTAAAATTGAATTTCTAGCCTGTTGCTCTTCTACAGGCATATTAATGGCTTCGTAGAGGGCGTCTGCAATTTCCTCAAAATTATTGGGATTAATAAGCAATGATTCGTTCATTTCGTTCGCGGAACCGGCCATTTCACTAAGGATAAGAACACCGGTTTGATCGGTTCTTGTGGCAATATATTCCTTGGCCACAAGGTTCATTCCGTCCCTAATGGGTGTTAACCAGGCAATATCACTGGAAGTATAAAGATCTATTAGGTTTTCGAAGGGCATAGACCGATAAAAATACCAGATGGGTGTCCAGCTTACAGTTGAAAATTCCCCGTTGATTCTCCCCACCAACTCATCTATTTCCTTTTTAAGCAATTGATATTGTGGCACATTTGATCGGGAAGGCACTGCTAGGACAATAAGTCTAACCTTTTCCTTGTACTGGGGGTATTTGTTTAAAAAATATTCAAAGGCATTAAGTCGCTTCGCAATTCCCTTCGAATAATCCAAACGGTCTATAGATAAAAAGAACTTGGCGTCAGGAGCTGATTCTTTGTGCATATCCAATCTTCGTTGTAATTCCGATCGTTGGCCAGATTTATTTTCATCGTGTTTTTTCGCAGCGTCGCTAAATTTTTTATAATCAATTCCCATAGGAAAGGAATCTACTTTTATAACACGGTCTTCAAGATGGATATCATTGAAACTCACTTCCAACCCCAACAATCTCCTTACCGAACTTAAAAAATGTCTTTCGTAATCATAGGTGTGAAAACCGATCAAATCTGATCCCAACAACCCCATTAGAACTTCTTTACGCCAGGGTAAAGTTCTAAATATCTCATAGGAGGGGAAAGGTATATGCAAAAAGAAACCAATTGAAATATTGGGGCGCTTTTCCCGCACCATCTGCGGTACCAGCATCAATTGGTAGTCATGCACCCAAATAGTGTCATTGTCCCCTGCTTTTTCCAAAATGGCATCCGCAAATTTTTGGTTTACGGCTTTATACGTATTCCAACTTTCAAGCTCAAATTCCGAATATTCCAAAAAATAATGAAATAGCGGCCAAATGGTACGGTTGCTAAAGCCGTAATAAAAACCATCTACTTCTTCCGAACTTAGATTTACCTTGGATGATCCGTGCTCTGCCAAGGCCTTGTCAATTTCAGGGGCAAGTCCGTCTGGAATTTCTTCGTCCGTTAATCCGCTCCATCCAATCCACAGACTATCACCTCCTTTATGAACAGATTTCATACCCGTGGCCAATCCGCCTACACTTGGTATTGCAGTAATGCTTCCATTATCAATTTGTAATTGTACGGGTAGTCTATTTGAGATTATGATAGTTTTGGCCATAATTTGACGTTTTTAAGTGTTATTCGTATTTAATTTGCCTAAATTTCGGTAAAATGATGTGTAAAACCTACTAATAAAGGTTATTTAAAGGACAAAATATAATATGGATAATTTAGATTACGGAATAATAGGGAATTGTAGAAGTGCTGCATTGATTTCTAAGAATGGTTCATTGGATTGGTGTTGTTTGCCAGAATTTGATTCCTCTTCCATATTTGCAAAAATTCTTGATGATGAAATAGGAGGTAGTTTTGAAATCTTGGTGGATGATACTTACACTATTGAACAAAAGTATATTCCCTTGACCGCTATTTTGGTCACGAGCTTTTCTGATGGTATAAATACTTTTGAAGTTCAAGATTTTATGCCCCGTTATTATAAGCACAGTGGAGGCTATAATGCACCCCCGGAAATTATACGATATATAAAGCTAGTTTCGGGCAAGCCGGTATTTAGGGTATTGTACAATCCCAAACTGGAATACGCCATGGGGAAAACAAATACCTATGTCAAAAAGAGTTTTATTGCCAGTTTAACCCATGAGGTAAAGTTCGATACCTTTTTTCTTTACACTTCTTTTAATAAAGAAAGTGTACTGGCACAACGTGAAATAGTTTTGGAAAGCGATGGATATTTTCTGTTGGGCTATAATGAAAAGATATTGGAGCCAACCTTGGAAAGGGTTTATTTAGAATTGGAGCGCACCAAAGTTTACTGGTTGAATTGGTCCAGCAAGACACCTACTTATAAGAAATATGATGCCGAGATAAAAAGAAGTGCCCTAACCTTAAAGATGTTAAGTTATGATAAGTCCGGTGCCGTTCTAGCCGCTGCAACCACCTCACTTCCAGAAACCATAGGTGAAGTTAGGAATTGGGACTATCGTTTTTGTTGGATCCGGGATGCCTCCATGGTAATTAAGGTGGTTGGACAATTGGGTCATAAGAATATAGCCAAACGTTATTTACAATTTATCATTGACCTTATTCCGGATAAGGATGAGAAGTTGCAAATAATGTACGGTATAAATAAGGAGAAAAAGTTAACGGAAGAAACTTTGGATCACTTGAAAGGTTACAAGGATTCTAAACCTGTAAGAGTAGGAAACGCAGCTTACAAGCAGCGGCAGAATGATATATATGGTATCCTTATGGATGTTATATACACACAATTGGAGAAATTTAATACGGAAATAGAGAATGGGGAAGAGCTTTGGGGAATTACCAAGGGAATTGTTTGGATCGTAAATAAGCATTGGCAAGAGGCCGATAAGGGGATATGGGAATTCCGTACAGAGGACAGGCATTTTACATTTTCAAAGGTGCTATGTTGGACGGCTATTGACAGGGCTATTAAAGTGGCCGAACTTTTTGGGAAGCAGAGAAAATTGAATAAATGGCGAACTTTGGAGAAGGAAATTCGAGAGGATATTCATTCGCACGCATGGAATGAAGAAAAACAGGCATTTACACAATCTTATGGATCGCCACATTTGGATGCCTCGGTACTATTAATGGAATCTTATGGTTTTATTGATCCCAAAGATCCCAAGTATGTAAGTACGGTGCTGGCCATTGAACGTGAATTATGTAATGACGGCCTTCTATATCGTTATAAAAATGAAGATGATTTTGGATTGCCCTCATCCTCCTTTACTATTTGTACTTTTTGGTTTATCAATAGTCTATTTAAGATAGGTCATGAAGAAAAGGCAATGAAACATTTTGATCAATTATTGAGTTATAGCAACCATTTAGGTCTGTTTAGTGAGGATATAGATTTTGAGACAAAGAGGTTGCTGGGCAACTTCCCTCAAGCGTATTCGCATTTGGCATTGATAGAATGTGCTATGAATTTTTCCAAAAAACACAGTGAAATGGAAATATTGGAGTCACTTACCGATCACGATAAATAATAAAGGTCATGATTTAGGCACAGCGGCCTTAAGAAGGTGGTTCAAGTACAATTGCAGGAAACTGCTCTTATCCTTTAGAATTTTTCAAACACCCCCAGGCCAAACAAGGCAAAATCGTATTTTACGGGGTCATGGGGGTCTAATTTTCTAAGGTTAGTGTCTAATTCCGTCAAGGCCTTTCCGTCATTTTGTCTGCGCTGAATTAAGCCCAGTTTGCGTGCCACATTACCGGAATGGACATCCAAGGGACAAGACAGTTGGGAAGGTTTAATTTTATTCCAAATGCCAAAATCCACTCCGGTGTTATTATCTCTTACCATCCACCTTAAAAACATGTTAATACGTTTGGCCGCTGACCCTTTTAAGGGGTCGGACACATGTTTTGTGGTCCTCGATAAATGGTCGAGTTCAAAGAAAATAGTCTTGAAATGTGAGATGGAAGATTGTAGTGATTTTAAATCACTTTTCAGTGCGAACAATTCCTCCAGACCCGAATGATGTTTGTAAATGTTTTTTAAACTGCGTATAAAATACCTAAGGTCTTCACCGTTGAAAGTTCTATGCACAAAGCCATGAAGTTTTTCAATATCCTGCTCTTCATGGTTCATTACGAAGTCGAAAGGGGAGGAGTCCAGCATTTCCATCATTCGTTCTGCATTGTTTATGATACTTTTTCTGTTGCCCCAAGCAATGGTAGAGGTTAGAAAGCCACTGATTTCGATATCCTCCTTTTTTGTAAATCTATGTGGAATTTGGATGGGGTCCGTAGATAAAAAATCGGGGCGGTTATATTGTACAACCTTGGCATCCAAAAATTCTTTGAGTTCCTGCTGTGTCATTCCAAGGGGATATTTAAAAGTTTATAAAGAAGTAGTGGTGTAATTAGTATGGCATTATATGTAGCGTGCAGGCAGATAGACCACCTTAGTCCCAATTTAACACGAACGTAACTTAAAAACGCACCCAAAATAAGCTGAGGAGCCACTAGTAACGGTGCAATATAATATATCTTAATTGACATTTCAAAATTGGACAAATGAACCCCTGCAAACAATAAAATGGAGAGGTACAGAATGTAATTGAAATATTTTTTGTTCCTGAACCATATCAGCGGGCCTCTAAAAAGCGTTTCCTCAACTATTGGAGCAATAACTACCGCCATAAAAAATAAGGAAATGACCGAATATTCCTCTAGAAAGGTCTCAATGGCATGCTCCCCAAGATCAATTCCCAAAAGGCTTATTAACCATTCATTGAATATGGCAACAATCAGGCTCAACATTATACCCCAAGCAAGGAGGGCAGAAACAATTTTTAGCTTTAACGCATTTTGTACATGGACCAACCTTATATAGATCGGATCCTTCATAAACCTCCATACTTTATAAAGTATTTTCATCGCGTTATGGAGCCGTCCACCATGGTCAACTTTCTATCCGCCATATTAGCCAATTCCTCATTATGTGTGACAATAACAAAAGTTTGCCCAAATTGATCCCTGAGATCAAAGAATAACTTGTGAAGATTATCGGCACTTTCTGAATCCAAATTACCACTGGGTTCGTCGGCAAAAATAACGGAGGGGTTATTCACCAAAGCCCGAGCCACAGCTACCCGTTGTTGCTCTCCACCCGAAAGTTCATTGGGTTTATGTTGTAATCTGTGTGAAAGTCCCAAGAATTCCAAAAGTTCTGCGGCACGTTTTTCCGCTTCTTCCTTTTTGGTCCCTTTAATAAAAGCGGGGATACATACATTTTCCAAGGCGGTAAACTCTGGTAATAGCTGATGGAATTGAAAGATAAATCCAATATGACAATTACGAAATTTGGCCATCGCATTGTCCGAAAGTTTCGTTACGTCCTCTTCATTTATTAGAAGGGTGCTGTCATTTTTATTGCTTTGGGTGTCCAAAGTACCCAATATTTGTAAAAGGGTAGTTTTACCAGCGCCTGAGGGCCCTACAATGGACACAACCTCCCCTTTTTGAATGTGAAGGTCAACTCCTTTAAGTACCTGGAGTTTGCCGTAATATTTATTGATATTTGTAGCCTTGATCATCGTTTTTAAATATGGGTTGAAAGTAAACATTAACGAGAAGAATACAAAATGGTTGTACCTACCAAAGTCTTTTCCAAATTGTTCCAATAGTGATTTTATCTTCAAAAAAATTATGGATTAATCAGACTTAATATTCTTTTTATTATGATACGGTAATTATTATATTGTGTTCACGACAAAATCAGCCCACTTTATAAAAAGGAAATAGTATTTTAGTTTTTCATAATATTGGGGTAAGCGAACCGATATAAAATATATTTAGGACAAGGAATTTATGAAACAATATAACAGTTTGGAAGAATACAATTTGGAAATTACCGATGAGGTTAAATCCAGATATTCATCGATTATTAATGAAATTGGAGAAGACCTTACTAGGGATGGGTTGGTAAAAACTCCTGAGAGAGCAGCAAAGGCAATGCTTTTTTTAACGCAGGGCTATAAACAGGATGCGGTAGAGATTCTCAAAAGTGCCATGTTTAAGGAGTCTTACGATGAGATGGTAATTATAAAGGATATTGAAGTATATTCTTTGTGCGAGCACCATATGTTGCCCTTTTTTGGTAAGGCCCATATAGCCTATATTCCCAATGGCCATATTGTTGGTCTGAGCAAAATACCTAGGGTGGTCGATGTTTTTGCAAGGCGATTACAAGTACAGGAAAGGTTGACCAATGATATCTTGGAATGTCTTAACAATACCCTGAAACCACAAGGTGTGGCGGTCGTCATCGAGGCCTCCCATATGTGCATGATGATGAGAGGGGTGCAAAAGCAAAATTCCGTAACTACAACTTCAGGATTTAGAGGTCAGTTTGAAAAGATTGAAACCCGGAACGAGTTCTTAAAATTGATCAGTTCCAAATTGTCATAATACAATCCCGGATAAAGAAATCAATGTTTTGGCATTTTATTTGATTCAGAAGTCGTTGTAAATTATTATTTTTAAACATGTCCACACTAAAAGACCATAAATTAAGGAACTTAATCTTGGGATTACTTTTTGATGCAATAGGAATGCTTTCATTTGTTATTCCCGGTATTGGTGAATTTTCGGATATTATATGGGCACCTGTGGCCGGATGGTTAATGACCAGATTATACAAGGGAAAGATTGGACGTGCTGCAGGTGTAATTACCTTTGTAGAAGAAATGTTACCCGGTCTGGACATTCTCCCAACCTTTACCATAATGTGGTTTTATACTTATATTTTCAAGTCCTTCAAAAAAGAAAAATTTATATCGGTCAAGTAATTGGACTATCTAGCTATAATAGAATGTGATAGGCCGATCTAACATTTATTTAGTAACTATAGTTACTTACAATTCCCAATATCTTTCTTAGATTTATCTTCTATTACAATTAAATTTAAATGGAAAGAAGAAATTTTGTCAAAAAAACCACTTTGGGTTCTTTGGCTGGAATACTGGGTGTGGAAATTGTTTTTGGATCTAAAATACCAGAAAACTATACCTTATTGGGGCTTCAGGACCCAGACCCATTTCAAATGTTCAATAAGGATAAGGAAATGGTAGTTCTTAATAGCAAACCGTGGAATATGGAGGCCACGGCACATTTATTGGACGACAGGATAACACCTAATAAATATATGTTTATCCGAAACAATGGGTTGGTTCCGGAAAATATCAATGCAAAGGAGTGGACCATTACGTTTGATGGGGAATCGGTAAAGGAAAAGAAAACTTTTACGTTGGAAGAACTCAAGTCAAAATTCACCCACCATACCTATCAACTTACCGTAGAATGCGGAGGAAATGGCAGGAGCGAATTTGACCCGCCTGCAAAGGGAAACCAATGGACTATTGGGGCCGTAGGTTGTGCTTCATGGACAGGGGTGCGTTTAAAGGATGTGTTGAAAGAGGTTGGAATAAAGGATGATGCCGTATATATTGGCTATCATGCAGCAGACCAACACTTAAGTAGGGACCCTCAAAAAGAGCCTATTTCCAGGGGTGTACCAATGCCAAAGGCCTTACAGGACGAAACATTGTTGGCCTTTAAAATGAACGGAGATGATATTCCCCTGGTGCATGGATATCCATTGCGTTTGGTATGTGGCGGCTGGCCAGCATCTACTTCCGGAAAATGGGTGAATAGGATAAGCGTTCGCAACATAGTGCATGATGGGGAAAAAATGACAGGAACCTCTTATAAGGTGCCCTGTAACCCTGTTGCTCCAGGTGAAGAAGTTAGGGAAGAAGACATGTGTATTATAGAATCCATGCCCGTAAAATCCTTGATTACCTACCCCAAAACAGGAGCGATGATTGCCAAGGGTAAAAAACTTAATATTAGAGGTCATGCTTGGGCAGGGGAACTGGAAGTTTCCAAAGTCTCCTATTCTATAGATTTCGGGGCCACTTGGTCCGATTGTATTTTGGAAAAGCCCGCTAACAGGTTGGCATGGCAGCATTTCAAGGCAAGTATAGACTTTCCTAAAACGGGCTATTATGAGGTGTGGGCAAAAGCTACTGATTCTAAAGGAGTTAGTCAACCCATGTTGTTGCCAGGATGGAACCCCAAAGGATACCTGAATAATGCCAGCCACAGAATTGCTGTAAAAGTTAGTTAAATGAACAAACAGGATAATTTTAGAAAGCAGGTCAAGTCCTTTTATAGCGTATTAGTGGTTTCCTTCGTCATGGTTATACTTATTGGGGTTTTGGGAATTATTTATATGATGGATCCATCTGCTTTTTCTTTTAAGGGAGATGCACCCAATTCTGAAGTAATTGGAGTAACCAACGAAGATGAAGATTGGGATAAGATCGAAAATGGCATCCACCTCAGAACAGGATTTAAGGACGGAGAAGGTTTAATGACCGTAGTTAATAATTGTACCAATTGTCATTCTGCCCAATTGGTGATACAGAACAGAATGAACGAGGAGCGTTGGATAGAGACCATTCGCTGGATGCAAAAAACCCAGAATTTATGGGATTTGGGAGATAACGAAAAGGTTATAATTAATTATTTGGTCACTAATTATCCTCCAATGAGTAAGGGGAGAAGAGAAGCACTGACTAATATAGAATGGTATCCATTGAAGGAGGAATAAGGTAGTGAGGTAATGTAAAGGAAATAGATCTTGGGAAAATATTTTGAAGCTTTTATTAATGCGTTTATAGGAACTGCGAATTGGACATGGAAGTCCATTATATTCGAAGTGCCTTGGTATACCAATTATTTCTGGGGTTTGGTAGCAATTTCCCTAGTGGTTTGGTTGCTCGAAATTTTATTTCCTTGGCGCAAAGAGCAATCTATTTTTAGAAGGGATTTTTGGTTGGATGGCTTCTATATGTTCTTTAATTTTTTCCTTTTTGCCATTGCAATAAGTGGCTTCTATAAGTTATTGGGATTACTATTCAGCGATTTGGGGATCAAGCAAAGCAGTATGGCCATATTGGATATGTCACAATTTCCTTCCTGGGTCCAATTATTAATCTTTTTTTTGGTTTTGGATTTTGTCCAATGGTTTACCCATATTTTACTCCATAGATATAAGTTTTTATGGAAATTTCACCAAATACACCACAGTGTTAAGGAGATGGGCTTTGCCGCTCACTTAAGGTATCATTGGATGGAAAACGTGTTGTACAAACCTCTAAAAACTTTTGGGGTAATGATCTTGGGAGGCTTTGAACCGGAACAAGCCTATATTGTCCATTTTTTTGCAATAGCCATTGGTCATTTTAACCATGCCAACATAAAAATTACCTGGGGACCCTTAAAATATATTTTGAATAATCCTGTAATGCACCTTTATCATCACGCGCATGATTTGCCGGATGGGAAATACGGCGTGAATTTTGGCATCAGCCTAAGTCTATGGGATTATATTTTTAAAACCAACTATATCCCAGAGGACAGTGGCACCATTGAATTGGGCTTTAAAGGAGATGAAAAAATTCCGAAATCTTTTTGGAAACAATTAACCTACGGCTTAGGGAAACCTAAACCGTAGGTATTTGTTCTGATTGGAATAATTGTTGGATCCAATTTGGAAAAAAGACTCCTCTTTGCGAAGGTCTTTTACAATAGAATGTTTAGACCAACAACAACCGATCTTCCCATATTCAAAATATCCTCACTTTTTAGACGGGATAGATGGGCAATATATTGTTTATCCAAAAGGTTATTGGCACTAATGGTGATATTCATAGATTTTTTCAAAAATTTAATATCCCCTCCCAAACCGGCATTTAAAAGGGAATATCCAGGGGTGACAGTTTCAAAAACACTTACTTTTCCCTGCTTAAAGGTGGTGTTCAAGGAAACGAACGCATTGGATCTAAGCCACCATCCCTTGGCATTATTGAACTCTACCCTCAAAGTGTTGGTCAACTTATTAGCGGGTATTAGGGGTAAGGCTTCACCGGACTTCAATTCACCGAACACCGTTTGGTAACTACTCTCTATATGCAACCAATCGTAAGGATGCGGGTGCAAATGAAATCCAATTTCCCCTCCGTAAAGTATAGCATCTTGTTGCAGATAGTTGTAAACAGGGGTTTCATCCATAACCGTTCCACTTGGCGCTATGTAGATATAATCCTTTATACTGTTGTGAAATCCATTTAGAAAAAATTCATAATGTTCATTTTGAAATTCCAATGCCAGATCAATTTGAAGGTTTTGCTCGTTCTTTAAGTCTCTATTTCCAATTTCAAACCTATTGGTACCCTCATGGGTACCATAAGAAGTGAGTTCTGCCAAATTGGGAGCCCTAAACCCAGTAGCCACATTAATTCTACCAGTAAATTGCTCGGAAATATTGTTCTTGTATCCGAAGGCGCCATTAAAGCTATTAAAGTTACGTTTTAAAGGAGCAATATATCCTTCTTCCCCGCTAAGGCCATACGCCTTCCCGTCTATTTGCCTATGATCATAGCGCAATCCCACTTGAAAATCGTTGTTTTGATCGAGGTGAAAATGGGTAGTCCCCAAAAACCCTATATCTTGGGTAGTTGCATCCGGAATTAAAATCTCTTCCCCATAATTTTTATTGGTTTGATAAATTCCTTGCATGCCAACAACAGTTTCAAACTTGCCCGATTTAGGGAGATGGTACTGCAGGTTATAATTAAAGGTGTTAAGCTTCATGTCCAAGGCAGCTTCTTCATGATCTTCTTCTTCCACATGGTCTTCTTCCTCTTCCTCGTGGATCTCTTCCTCTTCCTCATGGTGATCGTGATCTTCAAACTCCTTACGGTTGTTGCCAATGTAACCTAAGGTGATGTCCAAATTGGAGTTGTTGAAGAATATTTTGGAATTGGAGCTCAAAATGTGGTTGTCCAATTTCTGATAAGGCAGATCGGGTGTTCTGGAGGTGGTTTGCAGGCCCACCTCTTCCGGAATACCCAAATTGGATTGGTTGTAATTGTATCTGATATCACTTTTAAAGGTGGTTGCTTGATAGCCCAATCCCACTTTTAAATCTTTCTCGTTGAACCGGGAGTTGGTAACCCTATTACCATCCCCACTTAAATAATCAACATGGTTATTGGTTGCCAAGCGCAAAAGATATTTAAATTTTTCTCCTGAGGTTCTTATTCCAGCTCCACTGCTTATACCAAGGGTGTTGCTATTGTAGTTGAAATTTACATCGCCCTCAGTGCTGTTAGGGGATGCAAATTTTTCAGGGTTTAAATAAAGAACTCCCCCCATAGCATCTGATCCATATAATAGGGAAGCGGGACCCTTTATTACCTCAACACTTTCTATGCCCGCTTCGTTTACCCCTAGACCATGTTCCGCACCAAACTGTTGGTTTTCCAAGCGAATACCTTGCGTATAAACCAAAACACGGTTGGAGGTAAGCCCCCTGATTACTGGTTTTCCTATACCCACACCGGTAGAAACCACATCCACTCCGGGAATGGCGCCTATACCTTCCACAAGCGTTGGGGCCCCTTGGCTCTTGAGCGATGAAAGCTTAGCAAACTCTACCTTCATAACGTTTTCGCGCTGTAATTTATGAAATGGGGTAGATACAATAACTTCTTCCATTTCAATGGCACTTGGGAGCAATGAAATATCTAAGGCGTTACTGCCTTTTTCTATGGTGATATTTCCGGAAAAAGTTTGAAAACCGATAAAAGAGGCGACTATTTTATAGGTCCCAGTTGGTAAACCGTTAATTTTATACTCCCCACTAGCATTGGTAACACTGCCCTTTTCCAATTGAGGGAAGTATATGGCTACCTGCTCCAACGCCTCTCCATTCTCTTTGTCGGTTATTTTTCCGGCAAGACTATTTTGGGAATTGGCCAAAATGGATGTCATCATAATTAGAATTGACAAGAGTATTTTTTTCATGTATTAAGTTTTTATAAAATGTAGCAACGCTTAATGGTCCCTACATTAATTTTGTTTTAGTGGAGTTTAAAATCGACGTTCTCACAAATTGACTTCTTACTAGACAGGAAAATATTAAAATTAAGATTTACGCCTATTGGATTTTTACTATTACGCGTATGGCTATATTAAATTATGATATTTCATAATATGGTAATACTTACATATATGTCCAGTGACAAGCTTATTTGCTTGCCGTAAAGAATTGCCACTGAAGAATTTTAACCGATTATTCTATTATTCGGATTGAGTATTTTTTGGATAAAAACAAGCAGCTGACAATTAATTTATGGCAATTTAAGAAACAGGGGGAGGACCTCTGCGGGAGAAATGAAGTTTTTGATACTTGCTTAAAAAATTATAAAAGTTTATAATTTTTATTGATTTGGGTATTTCTGAAAATGTTCTGAATTCTTGTTGTAGATAAGTATAATAAGGTGTGATGTTGAATTTATGATAATCGCAATCCAATTCTACCTCATGTATATGTAGTTTAATTTTTTCTTTACATACAACGGTATGGTGCTCAAAGATGGCATGATTCAATTTTATTACTGAAGGAAGTAATATTAAACCGACCAGTAGGGCAGCAATAAAAGAAAATAGGATATTTCTTGTAATTATCTTCACCATTCAAATCTAGGGGTATGCCAGCAAAATGTTTGTTAAGAAAAATATAATTTATTTAAGTATGAAGCCTAAGCCCATACGGCTTAACATCTTTTTTTCAAATTCCCAAAAGAATTTGAACTGGCCAAATAACCACCCGTAAATAACCAATAGGAATTGATATATGGGAAAAATCAATAAAATCCGAAAGAATAAATAAATTATACCGCCCCAAATAAAATCGGGAGAAAAGTTATCCCTATTCAGTCCTAACCAATTAAGAAATGGTTTGGCAGCATAAACTGCCGATGAACCTGTAATGGAGAATACTATAAAAATTATCGTTAGCTGCAAATTAGAGCTTACTCCCCAACGTTGTTTTAATTTCTTCATACATTAATAAATCACCACAAAGATAACTTTTTATACGCGAGGAACAAATGGTCCCAATCTTTGATTGTATTTACGCTGGAAATAAATAAAGTAATTATAAAGTTTATAATTTACCTCATAACCATAATCCGTATTGGGGTCATAGTCGATTTGTAATTCATATAGATTGGAATTGTATCTAAAAGGTTGCCTCACCCTTTGGTTCCACTCCACGACATAAATTCTGTTTCTATTTTCCAAATAGGATTGGGAATAAAACCCTTCGGGCTTGGCAATGCTCTGCAGCCAAAAGTCGAATCCAGGTTCTATTATAATAATTTCATATTCTGTTTTGTCATCCTTGATGGCAATGGTGTCTCCTTGGGTTTGGGAAAAGGCTGTCTTCTCTTCATCTGTAATGGAAATCGCTTTCTTGGAACTGGTGCAATTGGCCAAGGACAAAATAAACAGGATAAGAATGCCGATTGTGAAAATATTCTTTTTCATTGCTTTTATTTTTTTCAATGGTACTTTTAAAAAAGCGGAAAAATAATATGTATTGTTCGTACAGCTATGTAATTCACTTCATCCACTTTCTTCCTTTAAGGTACAAAAAAAAAGCCATTTGGGTTACAAATGGCTTTTCATAAAATATGTTAAAACTACTATTTTCCAAAAAGCCCGCCGAGTAAGCCTCCCAGTCCACCTTTCTTTTTACTGGTTCCCATGACCATTCCTGCAACATCATCCAAAACACTTCCATCACCATCGGCATCCAAAAGTGTTGTAATCAGGCTCTGATTCTGTTGTGGCTGTCCGCCCAACATACTTCCCAATAAACTATTTAGGCCATTGGCATCACTTACATTGCTCTGGGCCTTCTGTTTACCCAAATAGGCCATTACCAATGGAGCAGCAATTTTTAAAATATCGGCTACGGCTCCAGCGTCCAGACCCGATTTTTGACTTAAAGCATTTTCTACATTGGCTTGTTTTCCTCCAAAAACATGTCCAAGGATTCCTGCACCATCCTCCTTAACCGACTGATCTATGCCACCTTCGAATAGTCCTCCAAGGTTATCCAATAGTCCACCATCGTGTTTTGATGAAAGGGCGCTCATTAGGCCTTCGGCCCCTTTTGGGGAAGAAACGTTTTTTTTCATGGCACCTAAAAGCAATGGCATGGCCATACTTAATACATCCGCTGTCTTGTTTTCCGGTTGTCCCGTTTGACCAGCAACTCCACTAATTAATTGTTTACCTAATGGGCTACTTAATAAATCCAATAATCCTGACATTTTTATAGTATTACGGTTAGAAACTAATTTTCTTCAAGGTACAAAAAAGAGTTTAAAGCAGGGAGGTAATCGCGCTGTACATTTATTTGTAAAGATCTATAATTTGGGATGCCAGCTCCAATCCGATCCGATCTTGCGCTTCCTCTGTGGCGGCTCCAATATGGGGGCTTAGTGAAATGTCCGGATGCATTAAAATCCGTAATTCCGGGATAGGTTCGGATTCATAAACATCCAGCCCAGCAAAGGCTACCTTCCCACTCTCCAAGGCATCAACAAGGGCAACCTCGTCCAATATGCCACCACGGGCAGCATTAACGATACCAACGCCATCCTTCATTAAGGCAAACTCTCTTTTACCAATGATATAGGATTTTTGCGCAGGAACGTGTAAACTAATAAAATCGGCCGTTTTCAACAAGTTTTCCAATGGGGTACTACTAAGCTCAAAAGAAATTGATCGGTTATCAAAAAAGGGTACGGTCACTGTGGCCTCATCCAAAAAAGGATCGGTGAAAATGACTTTCATTCCTAACCCCAAGGCTATTCTTGCAGTGGCCACTCCAATTCTTCCAAATCCAATAATCCCAAGGGTTTTACCTCTAAGTTCAATGCCTTTGGCATAGGCATTCTTAAGTTTCTTAAAATTACTATCCCCTTCCAAAGGCATGTTTCTATTGGCATCGTGTAAAAACCTCACTCCGCTGAAGAGGTGGGCAAAGACCAATTCGGCTACTGAAGAAGATGAAGCTTCTGGAGTATTGATTACATGTATGTCCTTGGATTTGGCGTGGTCCACATTTATATTATCCATTCCAACTCCACCACGCCCTATTATTTTTAAAGTAGGACAAGCATCTATAACCTCTTTAGTGACTTTCGTAGAACTTCTGACCAATAGTACCGAAACATTATTTTGGTTGATATAAGCAACAAGTTGTTCTTGGGCCACATTTACTGCCAGAACTTCGAAACCGGCATTTTCCAAAGTCTCCTTACCACTTTTTGATATTCCGTCGTTTGCTAAAATTTTCATTTATTCTCTAATTGTTAAATTCTAAATATTAAGTAATGGAATTAAATGAACCGTGATTGAAAATTATGGTCACAATTTTAACTATATCTTCCCAATTTTCACCAAAACTGGCTGGCAAAAACAAACTTCCATTTCTTCCTGTAGTTATGCTTTCCTCTCCAATTCGCTCATTACATCTACCAAAGTGCCAACACTATCCAACGGAAGGGCATTGTACATAGAGGCTCTATAACCACCCACGGAACGATGTCCGTTTAATCCACTTATACCAGCTTCCTTACACATCCCATCAAAAACAACTTTCAGCTTATCCTCGGTCAAGGTGAAGGTGGCGTTCATATTGGAACGGTCCTCTTTATGCGCGTACCCCTTAAATAAAGGATTCAAATCTATTTCTGAGTACAGTAGCTGGGCCTTCTTTTCGTTTATCTTTTCTATGGCAGGAATTCCACCTAGGTTCTTTAGCCATTCTAGGGTTAACATGGAAACGTAAACAGGAAAAACCGCAGGGGTATTAAACATGCTTTCCTTGTCTATATGCACTTTATAATCCAACATTGAAGGAATTTTTCTTGTTACCTTGCCCAGTATTTCTTCTTTTATCACCACCAGTGTAGTTCCTGCTGGGCCCATGTTCTTTTGTGCCCCGGCGTAAATAAGGTCAAATTGGGAGAAATCCAATTGTCTGGAAAATATGTCCGAACTCATATCGCAAACCAAGGTGGTACTTGTTTTTGGAAATTTCTTTATTTGTGTTCCAAAAATGGTATTATTGGAGGTAAGGTGTAGGTAGTCCAGGTCATTGGGAATGGTATAACCTTTAGGGATATAACTAAAATTCTCGTCTTTGGATGAGCCAACCTCAATTACCTCTCCAAAAAGTTTAGCTTCCTTAACGGCCTTATCCGCCCAGGTACCGGTATTGAGATAACCAGCTTTTTTTTCCAATAGATTATAGGCTACCATTAAGAATTCCAAGCTAGCACCTCCCTGCAAGAATAAAGCTTGATAGCCCTTTCCTTCCAAATCCAATAACTCCAGGGCCAAAGACCTGGCTTTATCCATAACGGCCACAAAATCTTTGCTTCTATGTGAAATCTCAATAAGGGAAAGTCCCAAACCATTAAAATCCAATACGGCTTCAGAAGCTTTTATGATTACTTCCTGTGGCAATATACAAGGGCCGGCACTAAAATTATGTTTTTTCATTTATCTCTTTTTAAGGTTATTCAAAGATTAATTTCTATCTCGGAAAAATTAAAATAATTATTGTGATTCATTATCTTAATTATTTGATAATCATTAATCTGAGTTATTGTTGTTTTGGAAATATTTAAAATCCGTTTTTTTTATATTTTAGGGGTCAAAGGTCATAAATAATTTAGGAAGAAGGGTACTGCCTCCAAACATTATTCCATTATGTTTTCAACAAAAAATCAACAGTATCAATATTGTCGGCATATTCGTTTAATGATGGTTTTTGGGTTTGCCCAAAAGGTATCTCATCAGCCATGAAGCCTTTGGATACAATGCATTGAATCTTGTCCTGTTCTTGTGATAGTCTCATTTTTAAATCTTCCAAGGAATCATAGAACTCATAAAAAACGGTGGCAATGGGGGAGGCGTAGTTTTTATCCTCCTTTAGCATGAGGAAACCATTTTCCAATATCTTGAACAAACTCATTAGGTACACAGCCTTGTTATAATCATAATTATTGGCGTATTTATGGTGTTCAATAATGGTATTGTAAGGGTAAACAGCTTTAAATAGTGCGTCAAAATTAAAATCTTTGGGTACAAATAATTTGGAAACACTTCTACATCCCAGTCCGTAATATCTGAAAATATCCTCACCCAAAGCTGTCAGTTCTTCCTTGGTTTCATTACCAGTGAGGACAGCCACCGAATTTCTATTTTTCCTAATGATATTAGGTTTTTTTCCGAAATAGTGCTCAAAATAACGCGATGTATTGTCGCTTCCCGTTGCAATTACAGCATCAAAATCTTCCAACTTGCCATCTGCAAAAGAAATTGCGTCTTTTAAGGAAGGTTCCATTTCTATTAAATATTGGGCAACAAAGGGTAGTAACACTTGGTCGTTCGAGGAAAGTTTCACAATGGCCCTATTTCCAGTGATTAGGGTACTTAAAAAATCATGGAAACCTACCAAGGGAATATTACCGGCCATAATCAAGGCTACCGATTTAGGTTTGTTTTTATCCACTTCATAGGCCATTAACCAGCTTTCCAGCTTCAATGGTGTCAGTAGTTCGGCCCAACTTTCCAAACTAAATAAAATATTTTCAGGGGTAAACCAACCATTCTTATGTCCGGCCAAGGCTAGTATTTCATCGAATTTTTTAAACCATGCATGCTGATTATCATCTATTTGAGTTTTGTTTTTTGCATATTTGCAATATTCTTTAAAAAAACTACCAAGTTTAACAAAAGCATTAAGTCTATGTCTAAGGTCAGTCATTATATTTGTAAAAGATTTTATTAGGCTTTACCTTTGTACAAAAGTATTGATACTGAAATTAAATCAGCATAAAGAAATAGAAAAATATGGCAATTATAATAACAGATGAGTGCATAAATTGTGGAGCTTGTGAACCAGAATGCCCAAATACTGCAATTTATGAAGGTGCAGATGATTGGCGTTATAGTGACGGAACCCTTTTAAAGGGTAATGTGGTACTGCCCAGTGGTAAAGCCGTTGATGCCGACGAATCACAGGAGCCAGTAAGTGACGAGATATATTTTATTGTTCCCGATAAGTGTACGGAATGTAAAGGTTTTCATGATGAGCCCCAGTGTGCTGCGGTTTGCCCTGTGGATTGCTGTATTCCGGATGACAACCATGTGGAGTCTGAAGAAGAGCTTTTGGGCAAACAACGTTTTATGCACCCTGAATAGGTCTTTTAATACTGTTTTTTAGCAATTCCTTTCCCGTTTTATGGGTTCAATTTTTAATTTTCCAAAGGCTATTGGGGGAGATTTTGAAATAATTCTTCATAAGGAATAAGGGTTGTTGAGTTTTGACGAAATAAAAAAGGTTGCCTTCAAAGGCAACCTTTTTGCATTTTAGTGTTCCGTTTATCTAAAAGGTGAATCCCACTTTGGCATAGTAATAAGCCCCTCCAAATCCCATTTGTACTGAATCCCAATAACCACCAGCTTCTACCCAATCGTCCTGTTGGTCTGGATATACATTAAATAGGTTATTGGCACCAATGTTTAATTTAAGCCCATCGCATAATTGGTAGCCAAAAACCAGATCCGTCACAAGTCGGGCGTCATAGGTGTCCGTTGCCTGATTTATTTGATCCTCAAAACTGTCGTAATCCGAGGTGGGTTCCAACATCTGGTAATCCAATAATTCTACCTTGCTAAAATGGGTGAATGCCAACCCGGCATCAAACTTGTCCTTACTGTAATTCATATTAAGGGTAAGTTTACTTTTCGGGGCCGAGGCCAATAAAAACCCTTTATCCCTTTCTCCAAAGAAGGTTTGCTCATCCAAATTTCCGTTATTTACATTATCGATCTTCATATCATTAATATTGCCAGTAAAGGTCGCCGATAGTCTATTGCTATCGAAATTTTTCTTCCAGGCCAATACAATATCCAAACCAGTGGTTTTGGTATCCACCCCATTTACAAAGAACTGTGCGGCTTCCACGTTGGGAATCTGTGGGGCATCAAAATTGCCTGTCAACACAATCCGATCGTCTACTTTAATATAATATCCATCTACTGTAGCAGTGAAATCCCCAAAAGTCGCAGTAAAACCTAACCCGGCATTAAGTGCCTTTTCTTCAATTAATTGGTCTATTCCAAAGGAGGCGGTTACAGGACTGTTGTTAGGAGATAATAATGACTCCAATGCGGCGCCGCCCACAAAATTCGTAAACTGTAGGTTGTAATATTTTTGGGCCAGCGAAGGAGCCCTAAAACCTGAACTTACGGAACCTCTTATATTTACATTGTCCGATGCCTTTAACCTAGCTGCCAGTTTACCGTTCAGGGTACTTCCAAAATCACTAAAATTTTCGAAGCGCGCTGCAGCACTTAATAGGAAAGCTTCGGTAAGGTCGAACTCACTATCTGCGTAGAGCGAAAAATTACTTCTACTCCTGTCTACTTCGTTTTTGGGACTATATCCTGGGAACCCTTGTGAACCACCCGGACGGGGGTCACCCGAGTCCGGATCCGTAGGTTGGGTCTGATTGGCAGGATCTGTTATCAACAGACCATTTACGTCGTAAGTACCCCAAGACCCTTCTTCTCCGGCAAATATGGTGAAGTTTTCGGTTCTATATTCTGCGCCGAAAGCCAGGTTCATACCTTCCAATACATCATCGTAATATTTGGAAAAATCCAAATTCACCGTATTTTGGGTCAGGCTATGCCCCCCTGCATCAAAATCGGTCGGGGATACATCTTCCAAGGAAGCATTAAGGGTTCCCTGTATGAAATAATGAAAATTGTTTTTACCATAGGTATTACTAATATCCACTTTCCAGCCGTTAGCCAATTCAGTTTTAAATCCGGCCGAAAATGAATTATCTATGATGTTAGAGGTGATTCTTGGTGTAAAACCGTTAGGGTATATAGAAGGTATTACCCTATTCCCCCCATTTCTGGTAAAAGCATAGGCATCTGTATCCCTATAGTTCCTGCCACCAAAAGCATATACTTCTGAATTATCGGATAGGGGGACAGAGGCATTAACCATTAAATTAAATCCATCTATGGCCGCCTCTCCAAAGCCTCGTCTAAAATCGAAACCTGGTCGCAACGTCTTATTCTTGCTAATATATTCTGTGGTGACATTAACAAATCCACCATCATTACCAATGGCCGTTCCAAAATTGACTCCCGCTTTTAAGGAACCTCCATCAAAACTTTTGTCACTTCCAATGGCATTGCCATCCCTCTCAGTATCTAAACGATTACCATCTGTATTGGGTGTTCCAGCAGGAAAATCCCCTTTGGCATTGGTATTGTATGCTCCATAACTTATAAATCCGGATACTTCATTCGTTTGGTCCTTTAGGACAATGTTGATTACCCCTGCTATGGCATCCGAACCATATTGTGCCGCAGCGCCATCACGTAATATTTCTATTCGCTTAATGGATGATGCTGGAATAGCATTTAAATCGGTTCCGGTGTTCCCTCGGCCCCTGGTTCCAAAAATATTGATCAAGGAAGATTGATGTCTTCTTTTACCGTTTATGAGCACCAGAGTTTGATCGGGTCCCAATCCCCTAAGTGTAGCTGGGTCAATATGATCTGCACCGTCGGATCCAGATTGTTTATTCGCGTTAAAGGAAGGAGCCGCATACTGTAAAAGTTCATTTACTTCAACACGACCAGTTTGGGTGGCAATTTCTGCGATGTCTATAACATCTACGGGTACCGCAGTGTCAGTCGAGGTTCGCTTTGGACTTCTCGAGCCAACCAATTGTACCTCGTCCAGCATCATTCCTCCGGATAGAGTAACATTGATTACCGATTTCCCGGAAACAACTGCTTCCTGGGTGTCATATCCAATATAGCTAAAAACAAGGGTTGCATTATCAAATATGGATATTTGATAATTCCCGTCAAAGTCCGTTGTAGTTCCATTCGTAGTACCTTTCTCTACAATGTTTACACCAACTAAGGGTTCGCCACTTTCATCCGTAACGTTGCCCGACACAGAATTTTGTGCTACCAACAAGGTAAGATTGCCCAAAAATAAAAGTGTCAATAAATAGAATCTTTTCATATTAATGGTTTTAAGTGTTTTACATTTAAATTTAGGCAATTTATTTTTACCTAATTAACATTGTCAATGTATGTTTATAAATGGACATAAATAGTATCTTTGCAGCTGTTTTAAAAAAGCTGGAAATAGATTTTAATTTATAGTTCCAGTTTGTAATTGATCTTGACTATGAAAGCAGGTATTGTAGGATTGCCCAATGTTGGAAAATCAACACTATTCAATTGTTTGTCCAACGCAAAGGCACAAAGTGCCAATTTTCCTTTTTGTACCATTGAGCCCAATATTGGGGTTGTAAATGTACCGGACACCAGATTGCAGAAGTTGGAAGAACTTGTAGTTCCAGAACGGGTATTGCCTGCAACCGTGGAAATTGTGGATATTGCGGGTTTGGTAAAAGGAGCCAGCAAGGGCGAAGGCCTTGGTAACCAGTTTTTGGGTAATATTCGGGAAACAGATGCAATTTTGCACGTGCTGCGTTGTTTTGATAATGAGAATATTGTTCATGTAGATGGTTCGGTCAACCCAGTAAGGGATAAGGAAACCATTGATATCGAATTGCAATTGAAGGATTTGGAGACTGTGGATAAAAAGCTTGAAAAAGTAAAACGGGCTGCCAAAACGGGAAATAAGGAAGCTCAGAAAGAGGAAGCGGTTCTATTAAAGATAAAACAGGGACTTGAAACAGGAACATCTGTACGGGCTCTAGATATTAATTTAGATGATCGGGCAGAGTTTGTGAAGCCTTTACAGTTCATTACGGACAAGCCTGTAATGTATGTTTGTAATGTGGATGAAGATGCAGCCACAACCGGTAACGCCTATGTGGAACAGGTTAAAGCGGCCGTTGCCAATGAAAATGCAGAAGTTATCTTTTTGGCCGTGGGCACCGAAGCGGATATTACGGAATTGGAGAGTTATGAGGAGCGTCAAATGTTCTTGGAAGATTTGGGACTAACAGAGCCTGGTTCGGCCAAATTAATTAGGGGAGCCTATAAGTTATTGAATTTGGAGACTTATTTTACGGCTGGGGTAAAGGAAGTGCGCGCTTGGACCATTCCAGTTGGTGCTACTGCACCACAGGCCGCAGGAGTAATTCATACCGATTTTGAAAAGGGTTTTATTCGTGCAGAAGTTATTGCCTATAATGATTTCGTTTCTTTCGGAAGTGAAGCCAAGGTTAAAGAAGCTGGGAAAATGCGGGTAGAAGGAAAAGAGTACATCGTTAAAGATGGTGATGTAATGCATTTTAGGTTCAACGTATAGTAATGTTTCAAAACCTGAATTAGGTCTTAGCCATTGGCAATATTTAAGGCAGATCGAAACTATTTCAACACTTATATAAAAAGCCAACTTAATATTTTAAGTTGGCTTTTTCATTGGGGTGAGCCTTTGGTAGCTCACACCATTTTTTCTACAGATCTTTTCTGTAGGTCCTTCTTCGCTTATATATTTTTGGGTCGAAATGTTTCCATAATTGGCGAATGGCCACATTTTCCTCCAATTCGGGTGTCCTTACACAATTCTCAATACCCTTTTGTGTAAAAGTTTTGTGATATTCACTGAACATAACTGCAGTAACACCTTTGTTTTGATACTCTGGATGTACCCCTATCAAATAAAAAATAACCTCTTTGCTATTTTTTTTCGCATTCAATAGATGGAAAATTCCAAATGGAAATAACTTTCCCTTAGCTTTTTGCAATGCCTTGGAAAAGGAAGGCATAACAATCCCGAATGCAATCAAATTATCATCCTTGTCCAGGATAAATTTAATATACTCGGGATTTATAAAACTGATATATTTTTTCTTGAAGTATTCCTTTTGAATGTCGGTTATGGGTACAAAGGACGAAAGGGACGAATAGGACTCATTAAAGAGATCGAACATTTTATCCGCCATGGGAAGTACATCCTTTGTTTTGGAGAAGTTAAGTGCCTTAACACCGTACCTTTTTTTAACCAGGTCGTTTGCCTTTTCAAAGAATTTGGGTTCCGCATTGCTAAAGGGGAATTTATTTTCCATGTATTCCTTCTCCTTTTCAAACCCAAAGCGTTCAAAATGGCTTGCATAATACGGATGGTTATACCATGTAATCATGGTGCCTATCTCCTCAAAACCTTCAGTTAGTACACCAACCTTGTCCAAGTTGGAAAAACCCACAGGTCCTTCCATATAAGATAGCTTATGTTCTTTTCCAATTTCCGCGACCTTATTGAAGAGGGCCTCCGTAACTTCATAATCATCTATGAAATCGAACCAACCAAAGCGCATTTTTTTTACTTGTTGATGTTCAACTTCCAGTCTATTGACAATGGCAACAACCCTGCCCACTATTTTATCGTCCTTATAGGCCAGGTAAAACCAAGCATCTGCATCCTTAAAAACGGGATTTTTGCTTTTATCAAAAGACTCCAGCTCATCGTTGATGATAGGAGGAACCCAATATGGGGAATCCTTATATAATGAAAACGGGAATTTTACGAAATCCTTGAGTTCCGATTTTGTTTTTGCTTCTTTTAAAGTAACCATACCACATTTCTTGTATGGTTCAATATTAGCAATATTAATCTACAGGAAAAAGTACAAATGTTAATTTGTTAGAAATCAATTTCAGAATCGTCCCTATTCTTTTCCTTTTTCTTTAATTTTTTCAATTGTTTCTTTGTGGGCCCTAAATCTATATCCT
The DNA here is from genome assembly GCF_023015865.1 of Arenibacter sp. F26102. Classification (GTDB taxonomy): domain Bacteria; phylum Bacteroidota; class Bacteroidia; order Flavobacteriales; family Flavobacteriaceae; genus Arenibacter. Next base: position 115,814 of record NZ_JALKBC010000005.1, read on the forward strand.
CGGCACCTGAGCCTTTGTTTTTTCCTTTTTTCTTTTTCTTCATTGCGTTCTTGCCAATAGGACCTCCATTTTCTCCTGCATTTTGATCTTCAATGGCCTTCACCTTATCCCTGTGCATGTCTATCCTATAGGAAAAACCCATGGCGGCAAAAATCCTGCTAGGCGTATTTTTAAAACTGGCCCCCAAGTTCATGTCTACCTGCATATTTTCACCCAACAAATGGGCAACGCCACCTCTTAAAAGTACGTCCGCGTACCTATCACTTTTTATACCTTGGTTTTCTACAAATACACTCCATTTAGGATCTCTAAAGGCATGGGACAAAGACACAGTATAATTCCATTCAGGGAAATCCGTGCCCAATCTGTCATAGGCGATGTTGGAAATAAGTACAAATCTTGGAGTAAGTCTACTTTGGGTAGCTACCATTACTCTTGGTGAAACTATAGGGTCGCCACTATAAAAGGGATTGTCGCCAAGCACAAAATTGGCACCTGCATAGACCGAAACGGCGGGTATCAGGTTTTTTAACTTAAAACCATAGTTGGCCTTCCAACTATAGAGATTAGGCTTATTATTTTCAGGATTCTTAAATGGGTCGTAAATTAAATATTTTAACCCTATCCTGTTTCGGGAGAAATCGGTGTTCTTGATTTCTACCCCAGTGTTGGTATAGGTTTTATTTTGATTGTCGAAAGTACCTTCATAATTTAATTCCAATGTTTCAAAAAGTAAGCCATAGCGCAATGAAAGGTCGGCACCAAAAATATTGGATTCAGTAGCTAACCTTGTATGGTCCTGTTGTTCATAAGCAACACCAAATTCGGCTTGTAAAACGTTGGTGCCAACGGCATATGCGCTTACAGATAGGCCTGGTCGGTTGGAGTTGATGACATCGGTATATTGGGAAAAACCTACTAAGGGAATGGTGAATATTCCAAAAAAGAGCATTTTCATTAGGCGTTTCATTGAAACATTATATTCCATAGGTACTATTTTATTATTATTTTAAGACTTTTGCACTATTATTACAACGTTAGAATTGTACTTTTGATATAAAATTTGTCAACTTATTATGGGTTTTTTAAAAACGATACTAATTGTACTCTTAGTATACTATTTGCTTAAAATTCTAGCTAAATGGTTTGCTCCAAGGATGTTTAGGTATGCTGCAAAGAAGACAGAGGAACATTTTAAGGAAAAGTTTGAAGGTTTTGCAGAGCAGAACAATAAAAACGAAGAGCAGATTGGCGACGTTATAATTGAGAAGAAAACGACCAAGAAAAAGAACACCTCAAAAAATGTTGGAGAATATATAGATTTTGAGGAAATTGAATAACCTTTTACCATAACCAAACATGAGAAACGGTCTAAGAGCCTTTTTTATCCATTTTTTTGTAACCGTATTTTTTATAATTGTCGCACTAGCTTATTTCCATCCTGTCTTACAGGGGAAGGTCATAGAACAATCCGATATTGTTCAATTTACAGGAATGGCCAAGGAGCAAAATGACTTTCGAAAGAAAACAGGGGAGGAGCCTTATTGGACCAATAGTGCCTTTGGCGGAATGCCGACCTATCAATTAGGGGCCTATTATCCACATGATTACGTAAAAAAATTGGACCGATTGATTCGTTTTTTACCAAGACCTGCCGATTATCTCTTTATTTATCTTATTGGTTTTTATATTCTGCTCTGCTGCCTTAAGGTTGATTATAAGTTAGCGGTATTGGGTGCCCTGGCCTTTGGATTCTCTACGTATATGATTATTATCTTAGGGGTTGGTCATAATGCGAAGGCGCATGCAATAGGCTATATGCCTATGCTTCTTGGGGGAATTATTTTGGTTTTTAGAAAGAAATATCTTTGGGGCTTTCTCCTTACTGCAATTGCCATGGCATTGGAAGTGGGTGCCAACCATTATCAAATGACCTACTACTTTATGTTGTTGGTACTTATTCTTGGAGGTGTTTATTTGGTGGATGCCATTAAGAAGAAGAAATTGAAGCACTTTGGTATATCTGTCGGAATCTTGGTTATAGCGGTGCTGATTGGTATTGCTGCAAATGCTACGAGTCTTATGGCTACCAAGGAATATGCGGATTGGAGTACAAGGGGTAAATCCGATCTTACCATAAATGCCAATGGAGAACCCAAGGAAATAGGTTCCGGGCTGGATAGGGAATATATAACCCAATTTAGTTACGGTATTGTTGAGTCTTTAAATCTGTTCGTTCCAAGATTGTTTGGAGGTTCTGGTGGCGAAGATCTTGGAGCTGATTCCAAAACCTATACTTTTTTAACGGAAAATGGAATATCACGGACCAAAGCCTTGGATTTTACCAGCTCATTGCCTTTGTATTGGGGAGACCAGCCTATTGTTGCTGCACCGGCATACATTGGAGCGATTGTGTTCTTTCTCTTTGTTTTAGGGCTGTTTTTGGTCAAAGGAAAGGTAAAATGGTGGCTTTTGGGAGGTACAATAATGGCTTTATTACTTTCATGGGGCAAAAATTTTGGACTACTTACGGATGTAATGATCGACTATTTTCCACTATACAATAAATTTAGGGCAGTATCATCCATTCAGGTTATTCTTGAACTTTGTGTACCTGTTTTGGCCATATTGGCTTTGGCACAGCTTTTTAATAATAAGGTGGATACTTCCAAGAAATTAAAGGACTTAAAACTCACTTTTTTTATTTCTGTGGGAATCGGAGTAGTACTTTTTTTAGTAAAAGGAATGTTCGATTTTGTAGGACAGAGCGATGAAACCTATAGACAGTATTATGGCGATGACATTGTTTCCTTAATTGTAGCCGATAGGAAGTCTGTTTATAACGCTGATATATTACGGTCATTGATCTATGTTGCTTTAGCAGCTCTGGTTATTTGGTTCTTTCTAAAGGATAAATTAAAACAGAATCTAACGATTGTTATTTTAGGAGTTCTGCTGTTGTTCGATTTGGTAGGTGTAGCCCAGCGTTACGTAAACGAGGATGATTTTGTTGCACAGCGCAGAATGCTGGAACCTTTTCAGGAAACTGAAATGGACAAACAGATTGCCAAGGACACCACCATATTTAGGGTATACGACCCTTCCGAAATAGGTGGTGGAGGCCGTACGGCCTATTTTCACCAGTCCATTTGGGGCTACCACGCCGCTAAACCGGCAGGAATCCAAAACTTGTTCGATTTTCACATCTCAAAGAACAACGTCCGGGTTTTAAGTATGCTCAATGTAAAATATGTGGTGCAGCAGGACGAAGAGGGTAGGAATTATCCAGCACTGAATCCCGATGCCAATGGCAATGCATGGTTTATTAATGAATTGGTGCCGGTTTATAATGCCAATGATGAAATAATGGCCTTGAAGACCCTGGATGTAAAGCATAAAGCAGTTTTTGATAAATCGAAATTTGCCAATTTGACAGAGCTTAACTACAAGACAGATTCTTTATCTACTATAAAGCTTACCCAATATAAACCCAATCATTTGATTTATAATTCCGAGAATTCCAATCCTGGAATTGCCGTATTTTCCGAAATGTACTACCCCCATGGTTGGAATGCCTATATCGATGGCGAATTGAAGGAGCATTTTGAGGTGAATTATGTGCTAAGGGCAATGGAAATTCCTGCCGGTAAACATAAAATTGAATTTAAGTTTGAGCCGACCCTTATTCAGGTAGGGGGAAAAATAACTATGGCTAGTTCTATAATATTGGTTCTTGTTTTATTTTTTGTAATTGGACACACCTATTGGAAATCTAGAAAAAAACCAACGGCTTAATGCAAAAGGTGCTCATCATTACGTATTATTGGCCACCAGCAGGTGGGCCGGGAGTGCAACGATGGTTGAAGTTTGTAAAGTACCTGAGGGATTTTAATATAGAGCCCATTATTTATACTCCAGAAAACCCGAACTATCCTATTATTGATGAAACTTTTTTGGATGAAGTACCAAAGGGAATTAAAATATACAAGAAGCATATTTTCGAACCCTACGGATTTGCCCGAATATTTTCAAAGAAGAAGACCAAAAAGATTAGCGCAGGTATAATCAATTCCAAAAATCAATCCGTTTTGGAAAAATTGATGCTATGGATTCGTGGCAATTTGTTTATCCCCGATGCTAGAAAATTTTGGATAAAACCTTCCGTAGCTTTTTTGACCAATATTATTGAGCAAGAAGGTATAGAAACTGTTATAACCACAGGACCACCACATAGCATACATCTCATTGGCCTAGAATTAAAAAAGAGTAGCAAAGTAAGGTGGATTACCGATTTTAGAGATCCTTGGACTTCTATCGGATATCATAAAAAACTAAAACTTACGGTTTCCTCCCAAACAAAACACAAACGTTTGGAACAACTGGTGTTAAATGAGGCCGATAAAATCATTGTTACCAGTAATACTACCAAACAGGAGTTTTCTAAAATAACCAATAAGCCTATTACGGTTATTACCAATGGCTACGATACATATGGGGCGAGTACAGCTATTTTGGACGTTGATTTTACGGTTTCACATATTGGATCCCTTCTAAGTGGTAGAAATCCCAAAAATCTCTGGAAAGCTATTTCTGAATTGATTCACGAAATCCCTGACTTTAAAAAATATTTTAAATTACAGTTGGCGGGTGTCATTAGTTCGGATGTTTTGGAAAGTATCTATTTTTTTGGCCTGCAACCCTATACCGAGCTATTGGGTTATATTTCACATGAAGAAGCCCTACGGTATCAAAAAAAATCCCAAGTACTATTATTGATAGAAATAGATTCTGAAGAGACCCAAGGAATTATTCCGGGGAAAGTATTTGAATATATGGCTGCTAAAAGGCCTATATTGGGCGTGGGCCCAAGCAAGTGGGAGGTGGGAAGCCTTATTTCAGAGTCAAATACGGGCAGAACATATGACTACCAACAGTTCAATGAATTGAAGAACTCCTTGTTGGAATGGTTTCAAGATTATAAAAAGGGTCAATTGGCTTTGCCTTTTGCAAAAGTGGAGCAATATCATAGACGCGAATTAACCAAGAAGTTGTCCAAGTATTTAGCATGGGAATAGTCTTAAAGCAATCGTTGAACAATACATTGATCACATATGGTGGATTTGCCATAGGAGCGTTGAACCTTCTCTTTTTGTACACAAGGTTTTTGTCGGATGAGTATTTTGGTTTGGTCAATGTTATACTATCGGCATCTGCTGTTTTAATGCCAATATTGGCATTTGGGATTCCCAATACCATGATCAAATACTATTCGGGTTTCCAAGAACTGAAAAGTAGGGATGGATTTATGACGTTAATGGTGTTATTGCCACTTGTTCTTATTTTACCTATCGGAATTTTATCCTATTTGGCCAATGAGACCATAGGGGATTTTTTATCCAAGGAGAACCCTATAGTGAAGGGGTATGTTTGGCATATTTTTATTATTGGATTGGCGATGGCTTATTTTGAAGTATTTTATGCTTGGGCAAAAGTTCAAATGAAGTCGGTTTTTGGAAATTTCATGAAAGAGGTTTTTAGCCGAATAGTGGTGACCATTTTGCTTTTAATGGTGTATTGGGACCTTATTTCTGTTCTGAGTTTTTTGAATGCCCTTGTGGGGATGTATATTCTCAGAACCCTGATAATGCAGGTCTATGCCTTAAGATTGCTCAACTTAAAGTTGGATTTTAACCTTCCGGGCAACACCCGCGAAATTATTAATTATAGTGCCCTTATTATATTAGGTGGATCGGCTGCAATAGTTTTGTTGGAGGTAGATAAGGTGATGATCAATCAATTTATAGAAATCAAAAATGTGGCCTACTATAGTGTTGCAGGTTACATAGCCACTGTGATTGCCGTTCCAGCAAGGTCCATGCACAATATAACATATCCGTTAACGGCGGAAATACTTCACAGAAAGGATGTTAAAGCGCTAAAAACCCTATATCAAAAGAGTTCCCTGACATTGTTTATAGTGTCTGGCCTTATATTTATATTGATTATTTTAAATTTAAATGATCTATATAATCTATTGCCCACATCTTATCGCGGTGGATATGTAATTGTTTTTATCATTGGCATTGCCAAGGTATATGATGCGCTATTGGGCAATAACAATGCTATAATGTATAATTCCGAATTTTATAGGGCTTTACTTCTTATGGGCGTTGTATTGGCGATACTGACTATTTTATTGAACCTGTGGCTAATTCCGAAATATGGTTTGGATGGTGCTGCAATAGCCAGTTTTTTGGCCTTTTTTATTTATAATACGGTAAAATTGATTTTCGTAAAAATGAAATTTGGTATTCAACCCATTACCAAAGAAACTTTCAAGGTCATATTTCTGCTCTTATTAATAACGACCATTTTTTACTTTGTGTCATTTCCTTTCCATCCAATTATTAATATTGGTATTAAGAGTATATTGATTGTATTCTGTTATGTCTTAGTTTTATATAAGTTTAGAATATCCGAAGATGTGTTAGGTGCCATTTCATTTTATTTAAGTAAGTTGGGGAGGAAAAAATAGGACAAAGTCAAATTTCTCAGGGCAAGTCTTTTATGCATCTGATGGAAACTACAGTAAACACACTAACGCCCGCCTAAACAGATCGGGCAGGCCCGCCTAAATGGAACGGGCAGGCATGCTTTGGAGCATTTAAATCTCAATGAGCAAGTAAAACCCCGCAGGAACGAATTCACTGCGGGGCTAAACAACTAACCAACCTAAAAACTATTTTTAATTACTTCTAGAACTTCTTCCTCTTGTGGAAGCCGTTGAAATTTTTCTTGCACTACTGTTGGATGACTTTGCCACCGACCTTTTTACAGTGCTTTTCGACTGTACATTTGGTCGTTTTACAGAGGTATTCCTTACAGCTGAACCGCTATTGCTTCTGCTTGAAGAACTGCTTCTAACCGAAGTATTTCTAGGGCTTCTGCTAACTTCCTTTTTTATCGTTGTTCTGGTATTTCCAGAAGGTCTGGATACAACTGCTTTGCTCCTTGTTATAGAACTTCCACCGCCATTATTACTCCTTGTAGTCGTTGTTCTACCTACGGTTCTTTGAGCATTACCCTTATTATTTGTGCGAATCGAAGAACTTCTGGAAACAGATTTGTCATTTCTAGAACTTGGAGAACTGCTTCTCACTGTTGTACTTCTCTTTATGGTAGCATTTCCATTGCTACGTTGAGTGGTGGATCTTGAAACATTATTGTTCTTTCTGTAACCATCATTGTTGCTCCTGGATGTTGTGCTTCTTGAAACATTATTGTTCTTTCTGTAACCATCATTGTTACTTCTGGATGTTGTACTTCTTGAAACATTATTGTTCTTTCTATATCCATCGTTTCTACTGGCTACAGACCTGTTTGATCTAAGGTTACTTTGACTTCTATATCCATGGTCCCTTACAGCAACCCTCTTATCGTTTCGGTAAACAGAACTTCTCTTGTTATGATGCCCTTTATCATATTTATAATGGTGACCTATTTTGGCATATGCCTTTCTGTGGTTATGGTAATATGGTCTATAATAAGTGTATCTTACGGGTTCGTAATATCTTCTATAAGGGCTACCAAATACCAGACTAAAGCCTAAAGCCGGTCTTATGAAATGGCTGTGGAAAGGGCTATACACATAATGCCTGTTGTATATATTTATAAATCCCCTGTGATGGCTATAATGGCCATTATGGTTATAATACACATATAAACCACCAACTCTGGATACTCTACCTCGGTTATAATTGATATTTACTTCCCCAATTTGACTTACCCTTCCGTAGTAGTCATAGTATACAGGAACATTCTCCACTTGGATAACTGCACCGTAATCGTCATACTGAACATAAGGGTTATAGTCATAACCTGAATTAAAAGTTATATTGGCATTTCCAAAATTTACATTTGCATTTACACCACCTCTATTGTCAATATAGAAATCGAACTCCCCATCTGGGTAAACCGAGAATGTAATGCCATCTTCAACAAAAATAAATGAGTTATCATTTCTATAAGTATTGCTTGTGGCAACCTTATCTTCCATTGAAGCAGCCATGGTAACTGTAGTACCTAATATAAGCGCTGTAAAAAGGAGTATTAAATTTCTCATGATATAAGGTTTTAATTTAGAATGCAACTATTTACATTCAGTTTGTATATACCAAACAGCATGCCAAAAAATAAACGAATAGTTTAAATAATTGATTATCAGTTATTTATAATTTACAAACAGTTTAGAGAGTAGTATTATGACTAGCTCATAAAGAAGTTTGAAGTAATTATTTTTAGAACTTAAGTAGTAATATTCAGTAAAAAGTAAACGGTAAACAGTGGTGGAGCAGAAACCAGTAATCAGTAACAGGTAAAGAGTGCATGGTGGCCTGAAATAGAAACATAAAATTTTAAACCAGAGTCTATATTCGTCTACTGTATCTATTGGAGTAATTTTTCTTTTAAATACTTGGCAGTAAAGGAGGTTTTATCTTTCGCAACGATCTCGGGTGTACCCTGAACCAAAAGTTGGCCTCCTTTATTTCCGCCCTCTAGGCCTAAGTCTATGATGTAATCGGCGCATTTGATCAAATCTATATTGTGTTCAATTACAATTATGGAATGTCCCTTGGCTATTAAAGCATCAAATGATTTAAGTAATTTCTTTATATCATGGAAATGAAGACCTGTAGTAGGTTCGTCAAAAATAAATAGGGCCTTGTCCTTGGTATTTCCCTTTACTAAGAACGATGCCAATTTTATACGCTGGGCCTCACCTCCGGAAAGGGTAGAGGAGGATTGTCCCAATGTTACATACCCTAAACCAACATCTTGGAGCGGTTTTAGTTTTGTTACTATTTTGTATTGATTGTTTTTTTCAAAAAAGTCCACCGCATCATCAATGGTCATATTGAGGATGTTGTCTATGTTGGCATCTTCAAATTTCACTTCCAATACTTCTTTTTTAAATCTTTTACCTTGGCAGGTTTCACATTCCAAATGTACATCGGCCATAAATTGCATCTCCACCGTAATTTCGCCCTCGCCTTTACATTTTTCACACCTTCCACCATCTACATTAAAAGAAAAGTGTTTGGGCTGATATCCCCTTAATTTGCTCAATTTCTGACTGGCAAAAAGGTTGCGGATATCGTCATAAGCTTTTATATAGGTAACGGGGTTAGATCTGGAGGATCGTCCTATGGGGTTCTGATCAACGTATTCCACATGCTTTAAAGATCCAAATTTCCCTTCCATAGAGCTAAATTGCCCTGCTTTTTCTCCGTAACCTCCCAACTCCTTTAAAATTATAGGGTACAATAATTTTTTTACCAACGTACTTTTACCACTTCCCGATACCCCGGTAATAACCGTTAGGATGTTTAAAGGGAAGATTACATCTATATTTTTAAGGTTGTTTTCCCGTGCTCCCTTAATTTCAATATAATTTTTAATGGGTCTTCTTGTTTTGGGTACGGCAATTTCCATACGACCATTGAGGTAAGACGCTGTAAGTGAATCGGATTTAAGAATTTCATCCATGGTGCCATGTGCTACTACCTCACCGCCATGTGTGCCTGCTTTTGGGCCAATATCGATTACCTCGTCTGCAGCTTTCATTATATCCTCATCATGCTCCACAACTATAACGGTATTGCCTAAATCCCGAAGCGATTTCAAAACTGTAATTAAGTTTTCGGTATCCTTTGGGTGAAGTCCAATACTGGGTTCGTCCAGAATATACATAGAGCCAACCAAGCTACTTCCCAATGAGGTTGCCAAATTTATGCGTTGACTTTCCCCACCGGATAAGGAATTGGATTTTCTATTTAGAGTTAAATAACTTAGTCCTACATTATATAAAAATCCCAATCTACTTTCTATTTCCTTAAGTAATCGCTCTACAATTTTTCGATCATTGGAATTAAGCTTAATCTCTTTAAAAAATGTTATAAGGTCTTCTATGGGCAATTCTACAAGGTCGGAGATTGATTTCCCCGAAACTTTTACATAGTCGGTCTCCTTCCTTAAACGCCTTCCCTTACAGGTGCTGCATTTGGTTTTGCCACGATAACGGGACAACATTACCCTGTTTTGTATTTTATAACTCTTTTCTTCCAAACCCGAAAAGAATTTATGGATGCCGGTAAAATAGCTGTTCCCTTCCCAAACAAGTTGTTTTTGTTCATCGGATAACTGATACCAAGGTTTGTGGATAGGAAAATCGAATTTGTATGCCACATTCACCAATTCATCCCGGTACCATCCCATACTTTCCCCTCGCCAAGGAAATATGGCGTTTTCATAAACTGAAAGAGAGGTATTGGGAATAACCAAGTCTTCATCTATGCCTATAACATCCCCATAGCCCTCACATTTGGGACAGGCACCATATGGGTTGTTAAAACTGAACAGGTGTACATTGGGTTCCAGGAATTGCATTCCGTCCATTTCGAACTTATTGCTGAAATGGGTGTTTTTAGCTGTGTCAAGTTCCTGAACGATACACTGACCCTTTCCTTCAAAAAAGGCCGTATCGATGGCATTGCCCAATCTATTAAAAAAATCCTCGTCGTTTTTAAAAATGATTCGGTCTACCACCAGTTTAAATTCCCGACCTACGTCCTTTAAATCCTCATCTATTCTAATAACCTCTCCATTGTACAGTATTCTGGCAAATCCCTGCTTGGAGAACAATTGTAGCGATTTATAGGGATCTCTGTCTTCACTGATCTTAATGGGGGCAAGCAAAAGCATTTTGGTGCCCTCTTCAAAGGTCTTTATGTGTTCCACAACGTCCGATACCGTATGTTTTTTTACCTCCTTGCCGGATATTGGGGAAAAAGTGTGACCAATACGAGCAAACATTAATTTCAAATAATCATATATTTCAGTTGAGGTTCCAACTGTAGATCTGGGATTGGTGGAGTTTACCTTTTGTTCAATCGCAATGGCCGGAGCAATACCTTTAATATAATCTACCTTCGGTTTGTCCAATTTTCCCAAAAATTGTCTTGCATAAGAGGATAAACTTTCCACATATCTTCTTTGTCCTTCCGCGTAAAGGGTATCGAAAGCCAAACTGGATTTTCCGGAACCGGACAAGCCGGTAATGACCACTAGTTTATTCCGTGGTATTACAACATCGATATTCTTTAAATTATGAAGCTTTGCTCCTTTAATTATTATATTATGTTTGGGGTCAACGTCTGTTAAAGTGGCCATATGCGTATTTAAGTGTGCAAAGATACAATATGTGAATTTCATTCACTAGTAGCCTTTGCCTTACAATAAAATATTATTCATTGAAGGAAAGTACTTTGAATCGAAATAATTTTTTCTATATTTGATGCGTAATAAACCCTAAATAGCCTATACGTAACACAATTACTTTTTTAAAATCTTATTTGCTCTAATGCACTTGTCAAAGAAAACAGGTCTAGCGTTTTAGCCTAAAAAAAGTAAATTGTATGGAACTATTAATTGAGGATTCAGTTTTAGTAAGAGACTACATGAATGGGGACGAAAAAGCCCTAGAGACATTGATCAACCGTCACAATCAACGACTTAGCAGTTTTATTTATTCCAAAGTCCAAGATCGGGAAACCACCGAAGATATTTTTCAGGATACCTTTATTAAGGTCATAAAGACCTTAAAAAAGGGCAATTACAATGAAGAAGGAAAATTTTTACCTTGGGTAATGCGGATTTCACATAACTTAATCATCGACTATTTTAGGAAGAATAAACGAATGCCCAGGTTTGAAGGCAATAGTGATTTTAATATCTTCTCCATAATTAGTGATGACAAGTTAAATGCAGAAAGACAAATTATTAAAGATCAAATAGATTTTGACCTGAATATTTTGATCAAAGAATTGCCGAAGGATCAAATGGATGTTTTGGAAATGCGTTTATATAAGGATATGAGCTTTAAGGAAATATCCGAAAATACGGGGGTAAGTATTAATACTGCTTTGGGCAGGATGCGTTATGCACTTATTAACCTTCGTAAGATCGTAGAAAAGCACAACATAATTTTAACGAATTAATACGCTTTATAACTGCCTTTGGTTAATTTCTTCATAACACTTGCGTTATTTGTCCATAGACGTATATTATTATGGAGAAATTTACCGTTACTACTAAGAACAAATGCACACTAATGTCCACACGCAGGTCGAAAATAGATTTTTTACTTAATTACTCTAAATCGCTGCACATCATTAAATGTAATGATGAACTGCAGGAACATTGTTTAAACTAGGATTTCCAATTGTTTAGCCTAGAGTCTTAACTATGTCGTTAACGTATGGTTGCTTCTTGGCTATATGTAGTATGGGGAATGGTTATGTAATGGCTTTAAACATTACTACAAACACTCCATTCTAGATTATCTTATACTTTTCCAATTACTTTTTGCGCATAAACTCTGTAGACAAGGAATTTACTTGTTCGTAAAGGATGGCGTATCTCTACTCCTTAATATATAGGTCTGTTTATCATTAATAGTACCTATAATAATAAACACTCTTCCTGCTGGTCCCATTAAGCTCATCTAACTTCAATTTTGGCCAATTATTATGTGTAAAATAAGAAAATCGGCATTTGACATCAATTAATGGGGGTTTTACAACATAGTTTTTTTCACACATGGGCATTTATATACTTTTATCCTGTTACTAATCAACAAAGAAGATTTTTAGTCTTCATTTAAAGAAGAAGTAACAAAAAAAGTCCAAACCGAAAGGGGAGGCCCCTAGTTTAACCAAAAAACAATAATTTGTATGGAACTGCAAATAGATGACTCAGTATTAGTAAAGGATTACATTAATGGTAATGAAAAAGCTTTAGAGGTTTTGATCAACAGGCACAACCAACGTATTAGTAGCTTTATTTATTCTAAGGTTTTGGACCGTGATGTTTCAGAAGATATTTTTCAGGATACCTTTATTAAGGTAATTAAAACCTTGAAAAAGGGAAATTATAGCGAAGAAGGTAAGTTTTTGCCTTGGGTTATGAGAATTGCCCATAACCTGGTAATCGATCACTTTAGAAGGAATAAAAGAATGCCAATGTTTGAAGGGAATGATGATTTCAATATCTTTTCTGTAATTGGTGATGATAAACTAAATGTTGAAAAGCAGCTTATCAAAGATCAGATTGATTCAGATTTAAATTTATTGATCGAGGAATTACCGGATGATCAAAAAGAAGTTCTTTTAATGCGTATCTACAGGGATATGAGCTTCAAGGAAATTTCAGAAAATACCGGTGTTAGTATTAATACTGCCTTGGGGAGAATGAGATATGCGCTTATTAACCTAAGAAAAATCATAGAAAAGAATAATATCGTTTTAACGAATTAATAGGTCATAGGCCGAAGAGTACAATATTTCCAATTTAGTGGCGTTATCTTAACATAACAATACTATAATCCTATGGAAAAAATTTACTCTGAGCATCAAAACAAGTGTAAACTTGCGAAAGCAAGTCCTGAAACTATCAAGTTCCTATTGGGCTATTCCAAATCATTGCAAATAATTGAATATAATAATGTTCAGTTTGAAAATAATTTAAACTAGCACAAAAAATCCCACCTTACGAGTTGGGATTTTTTGTTTTATAATAGGCTTGTAACACTGGTTTTCTGCCAATAGTTTTGGTTATAATGTCTTTTTCCAAATTCCATCCCCTTGCCGGTGAGTATTCCCGTCCGTACCATATGATCTGTAAATGAAGATCGTTCCATATTTCTTTTGGAAATAATCTTTTGGCATCCCTTTCTGTTTGAACCACATTTTTTCCGTTGGAAAATCCCCATCGGTACATGAGTCTATGTATATGGGTGTCTACAGGAAACGCAGGAATGCCAAATGCTTGTGAAACCACAACGCTGGCAGTTTTGTGTCCAACTGCCGGCAATTGTTCCAATAATTCAATTTCTTTAGGAACTTGTCCGTCATATTTTTCAATTAAGATTTTAGAAAGTCCATAAATACCTTTCGATTTCATAGGGGATAGACCAACAGGTTTAATTATTTCCCTAATCTCATCAGCTGTCATTTTTACCATATCATAGGGATTGTCCGCTTTGGCAAATAATAATGGTGTAATCTTATTGACACGCACATCCGTACTTTGTGCAGATAATAATACAGCAATTAAAAGGGTATAGGGGTCTTTGTGGTCCAGGGGAACGGGAATGGTCGGGTAAAGTGCTTGTAAAGTTTCAATGGTAAAGTTTACTTTTTCCGCTTTCGTCATTTATTACGTAATTTTAGAACTCTAAAAATAAGGAACACCCATCATAATGGGTTTCTTTTTCGATATAAATTTAAATAAATTTTAACTATGAACACTTTAAAAGTAGGGGATAGGGTGCCCTCGTTTTCAGCTAAGGACGAAAATGGCAATGATATTAAATTGTCCGATTACCAAGGGAAAAAATTAATAGTCTTTTTCTATCCTAAAGCAAATACTCCAGGATGTACAGCGGAAGCTTGCAATTTAAGGGATAATTATTCCGATTTAAAAGCCCAGGGTTATGAGCTGCTTGGAGTAAGTGCCGATTCACAAAAAAGGCAGCTTAGTTTTAAGAATAAGTATCAATTTCCATTTCCCTTGTTGGCAGATGAGGACCATACATTACTTAATATATTTGGTGTTTGGGGACCAAAACAGTTCATGGGAAAAAAATATGATGGTATTCATAGAATGACTTTTGTGATTGATGGGGACGGGGTAGTTGAAAAGGTGATTGAAAAGGTTAAAACCAAAGATCATGCTGCTCAATTGCTGTAAAGAGTTGTAAATAAAAAGAGGCTGCCTTAACTTTTATGTTTAGGACAGCCTCTTTTTGTACTTACTAATAACTTATACTTTAGCCTGTTCTTCCTCAATGGGTTTACGCATAAAAAGCTTCTTCTTTTTTATTATTTCCGCAATACCCTCTGGAAGTACAGATTCCCATCCTTCTTCGCCATTAATTATTTTTTTGAGAACATCCCTTGAGAAAACATGTAAAATTTCAGGATCGTAATCAATAATATCCATCACCTTTCCATTGTATTTAAAGAATTTGTACAATTCTTTCATTCTCGGATGTACTTTTATAGTATTACTGGTCATGATTTGACCGGTTTCCTCATTGCGCATGGGATACAGGTAGACCTTAAGGTCCTTAAAGAATAACTTACCAAAAGCTTCTAGGATACCTCCGCTCAAATGACGGTAATATTTCTCATCAAAAATATCCACCAAATTGTTTACCCCCATGGTAAGACCAATTTTGGACTTGGTATAATTGCTAAAATATTCCACAAGCTTAAAGTACTCCTGGAACTTGGAAATCATTACAGTATGGCCCAAGGAACATAACAGTTCTGCTCGGTCCATAAAATCCTGTTCATCTATTTCACCGGAAGCACGGAGGTTGGAGAGTGTAATTTCAAAAATAACAATGGTATTTTCTTCCTCGACACTAGGTTCCCGAATGAATATTTCATAGGATTTTTTAAACATATCCATATTCACATTGGTCACAGGTCTAAAGCTTCCGCGTAGGGCCAAAATATTCTTTTTGTAAAGAAGGGTCGCTGGCAAAAGATTATTGCCATCGGGCCCAAACATTACGGCGTCCGTCATATCATTTTTAACAAGTTGCAAACTCATTAATCTATTATCGACATCGGCAAAATTGGGTCCGGAAAAATTAACCATGTCTATTTCAACCGTATCCTTGTCGATATGGTCGTAAAGATATTTCAGTAACTTTCTAGGTTTGTCGTACTTATAAAATGCACCATAAATAAGATTTACCCCTACAATTCCCAAGGTTTCCTGTTGCAATCTCGCCTCATTCTGTTTAAATCGGATATGTAGGATGATTTCATTTAATTCCTTTTGCTTGGGATCCAGTTGATAACGGATACCGATCCATCCATGACCTTTATATCTTTTGGAAAAATCAATGGTAGCCACTGTATTGGCGTAGGAAAAAAATAATCTGTCAGGGTGTTGTTCGCGACTGATCCTGTTGTCCATGTTTTCCATTTCATGGGCCAACATTTTTTTTAACCTGGACTGGGTTACATATCTTCCGTCTTCCTCTATTCCATATATGGCGTCGCTAAAATCTTTGTCATAAGCACTCATTGCTTTGGCAATGGTTCCCGAAGCACCTCCCGACTTAAAAAAATGTCCTGATGTCTCCTGCCCTGCACCAATTTCAGAAAAGGTGCCATAGATATCAGGATTTAGGTTTATCCTTAAGGTTTTCGCTTTTATTGAGGGAACATTGGTAAAAGCGATTTCTTTCTTGAAAATAGTGGACATAGGGTCTTTTTTGCTTGTAGCAAAGTTAAAAAGTTTGGGCTATCTATTAAATAAAATAGTTATAAATTTGGATTAAATAGATATAAGATTGAAAATAACTTTTCTAGGGACTGGAACTTCACAGGGAATCCCGGTAATTGGGAGCAAACATCCGGTATGTTTAAGCGATAACCAAAAGGATAAAAGGCTTCGGGTATCGGTGATGATTTCTTGGGATTCCTACAATTATGTAATAGATTGTGGCCCCGATTTTAGGCAGCAAATGCTTACCAACAATGTGGTAAAGATCGATGGAATTTTATTTACTCACGAACATTCGGACCATACTGCTGGGATAGATGATATTAGACCCTTTTTTTTCAGGCAAGGAGATATCCCCATCTATGCCCATGAACGAGTTGTTGATTCCATTAAAGAGCGATTTAATTATATATTTGCCGATGAAAATCGATACCCTGGTGCCCCTGCAGTAGAGATCAATACCATTAAAAATAATAGGCCATTTAAGATCGGTAACCTAATGGCAATACCTGTAGAGGCACAACACAATAGATTGCAGGTTTTTGGGTTTAGAATACAGGACTTCGTTTATTTAACCGATGTGAAAAGTATGGAAAAAGAAGAAATCGAAAAAATTAAGGGCGTAAAGACGTTGGTGGTCAACGCCTTGAGGATAGAGCCCCATCATTCCCATTTTAACTTGGAGGAAGCTTTGGAGTTTATTGATATCATAAAACCTGGCAAGGCCTACTTAACGCATATAAGCCACTTATTGGGGTTTCATGATGAAGTGGAAAAACAGTTGCCACCAAATGTGCATTTGGCCTATGACAATCTAGTTTTGGAGGTCTAAGGAACTTCTATGTTCCTGAAGTAATTTGAACAAAAACAATAATTAATAAACCGATAAAACCGAGGAATGAAACTTAAAATTTACCTGTATTTATTCATTTTTGTTTCCCTAATAGCACTTTACCAATTTGTTAGTACCAACAATATGGTAAAGGCAAAAAATACTAAAATAGAATCGCAGTCGGACGTGCTCTTACAATTGGAGGATTCTATTCAGAAATTACATTTAAAAGTCTTGGACAACCAATATTTTTCCTTGGAAAACAATGATGATGCCTTGGCGTATTACGATCATCTAAAGTTGAAGGATCCAAGCCTTTATATATCGGATAAGTTATTGGAAACCAATGAGAGCAAAGGCGATAACCCCCTTATTCCTTATGAGGGTATGGAAAATGATTTTAAAATCAATAAAATTAAGATTTTAAACCATAAATGGATTTTGGCCGATTTCTCGGATGGGAAATATTGGGGCGAGGTGCTGATCAAATACGAACTGAAAGATGATCTTGGAGTCGATTTTTCACTAATAGATCATCTTTTGTATACCCGTAGCAATTAAATCTTATCCTGAAGCCACGTTTTGAAAGAGTAAAAATTTTGGGGAGCCACACCGTGGCCTACCGGAAATTCCTCATATACATGGTCGACTTTTAAATCTTTTAAAATACTTGGTATCTTCTGTGCCCAAGAAACGGGAATTACCTGATCTACGCTACCATGTGACGCATAAATTTTTAAATCTTTAAAGTCGTTTTCCTTATAACTTTCCACTAACAGGTTTTCATTGATATAACCACTTAAGGCAATTACATTCTTAACCATATGGGGGTAGGAGAGGGCCAAGGCGTAACTTAGTATTGTACCTTGACTAAATCCTAAAATGGTAACATTTTTTTCATCCAACCCATAGGTTTTGCAAGCCTCTTCTATAAAGACCTTAATTTTATCCCTGGACAAAACCGCTTGTTCCTCATCGTTCCATTTGCCTTTGTCAGCTTCAAAATTAATGGCGTACCAAGCATTGCCATACGGCTGCATAGGATATGGTGCCCGTGCCGATATTATACATAGTTCTTTTGGAAGTTCGGGGGCAAAGGAAAATAGATCATCCTCGTTGCTGCCATAGCCGTGAAACATAAATAGCACTGGAGGTTTGCCGGAGCTAATGTTCGATGGTCTAATAAGGTGTTCCAGTGATAAGGGAGCTGTAGTCATTTTAAGATATAAAAGTGAACCATTTTTGAAAATAGGAGCCTAGTATAGGCACCTCCTGTTTCTTGTTGTTTAAGGCGCCAAGAAAGCCATAAAACCATAATACAATATAAAAAACATAAAGGCCATACCAAGCGTACTCATTATACCAATTGCTTAAAAAAATGGCAAAGCCAAGAAAAACAAGATGTAACCCAAATGCCTGTCTTGTATGGAAGCGGGCAAATTCGTTCTTGGCATCCGAATTCATTGAAATGGCAATCAAAGCCCCAACCATGGTTAAATAAGCCACAATTGCCGTGGTTTTTCCTTCCTTAATAACATTTTCCATAACGGCAAAGTTAGATCAAGTTTAATATGTGTACAAAAAAAGAGGCCTATTTAGACCTCTTTAAATATGTTTATTATAATTTTTATTCTCCAATAGATCCAATAATAGGTAATTTTTCTGCTTTACCGTTATTGGCATTTATAGCACCCATTATGGCTAAAATCCAAGGTGCCCATTGCAAAATTCTTAGGAATCCAATTCCCATTAAAGCAGCCATAATTCCAAGGACAATAGATAGGGCAATGGCCAATATCCAAACCCTTAATGATTGGCCAATATGGAATTTTACAAATTCATTTTTTTTATCACTGTTAACGATAAAGGCAATGAGTAGGCCTATTACCGTGATATAACTGATTATTGCCATCGTTTTTCCCTCACTTATAGTATTCTGGTCCATCTTAATAGATTTTAGTTCCTTTAAATTTAGTTAATTATTTGGTTGTTGGATACAATACCATACACCTTTCCTTTAAGTTTACTGCCTAGAAAACAGCTATTTTTGGAACTGGATAGAATGTCTTTCTCTTCAAAGGTATATTCTGGATTGGGATCAAATAGGGTAAGATTGGCATTTTCACCAACTTCTAAGGTTGGTGTTTTAATTTTATACCTTTCCCTACCCTTGGTCAATAGGGTTATGGTGGTTTCAAGATCAAAAGTTTGATTCAACATTCCAAAGGCGCTTTCCAAGCCAATGGTACCATCGGAGGCATTATCAAATTCCACTCTTTTATTCTCAATATCCATGGGTCTGTGGTCCGTGGTAACAAAATCTATGGTTCCATCCTTTAAACCTTTTATCAAAGCTTTGGCATCCAATTTAGTCCTAAGTGGGGGCATCAATTTAAAATGTGAATCGAACTCGACCAAAGTCTCGTCGGTAAAACATAAATTATGCACTGCCACACTGCAGGTAACGTCCAATCCCTTTTTCTTGGCTTCCGCAATTAGCTTCACGGAATTGGCCGTTGAAATAGTGGGGATGTGCATTTTTCCTCCAGTATATTCAAGTATAAAAAGATCTCTGACAATACTGAGTTCTTCAGCTAAATTGGGAATTCCCTTTAGACCTAGCCTGGTAGACACTTCACCCTCATTTACAATTCCTTTTCCGGCAATTTGCATATCCATAGGGAAAGAATGTACAAGTCCATCAAAATTATGGGCATATTGAAGTGCAACCTTTAAAAGGTTTGAATTTTTTAAGGGTAATTTGTAGTCGTAATAACCAACGGCACCAGCTCTCTTCATATCATAAAGTTCCGCCAAACTTTCACCTTCGGACTTTATGGTCAAGGTTCCCAAGGCATGGAGTGTTGTGGCACTTTGTTTTGAAGCATTCTTTAAAAAAACAATATCGGAACTGCTATCGGGGAGTGGATTGGTATTGGGATTTAAAACAATATCTGTAAAACCACTCTTTGCCGCAGTGTAAAGTCCATTTTCAATGGTTTCCCTTTCCTCATATCCTGGTTCCCCAAAACTAACACTGGAATCAAACCATCCAAGGGAGACGTGCAAATTCTTAAAACTGATGACTTTTGTTTTTCCTTGAACATCCAAATTGGCGGCAATATTTTCTATCACCCCATTCTTTATAAAGATATCCCGCTTTTTTAAATGAAGATCCTTGTTGGTAGGGTCTATTATCTTGGCGGATTTTAAGAGTATGTTCATTTTAAAAATTTTTGGATAAGAACTTCAGCAAAGATAAATGCCAATGCTAAAATAACAAACCATTTCCAAAGCTCGTTTATGCTGTTGTCTTTTTCTATACTTTGGAATAAAGTTGCCGCATTGTCATTAGAACTATAGCCTTTTAGTTCATTTAAATCCATATAATACAGTTGGCTTTCAGCTCTTGGAAAATTAAAACTAATGTTTTTAACGGTCCTTCCTTGGTCCGTGATGTGAAATATCCCTGCTGTTACAGGATAATCGTCAAAAGTTAGGGCTGTTTTATTGGTAAAGGATTGTTGAAAGGGAATAAATTCATCATTTTCATTGGACACTTTTAAAATCCGATCCTTGGTAAGATTAACAGGTATATCCACTGTAGTTTTACTGCCTATCATTTCATAAATTCTTGGAATCCTCAGGCTGCCCATTCCCATATTGTAGAACGTTGGGACTATTAATGGGGAATTAATAATGTTGGAATTGTCTTTGGAAATGGATGCTGTAAACAAATAGGTGCCGTCCTCTCCTATTAAAAATGGGTCACCACTTTGGTATGATAGGATTTTGGGCATGTTGGATTTAATTTTATAAAAAGCCTTAATGGAGGGGTACTGGAAATTTGTGACCTCCTTTTCAAAAACATTCTTGAACAAGGGATGGGAAAAGGCTATCTCACTTATTTTTCGTTCCTCTATAACGGAAGAAAGCAGTGAGGAGTTGGAAAAACTACTTAGAAACGCATTGTAATTATCCATATTCACCTGGATACCCGGAATAACAACCAAATTTCCGCCAGCATTTTTAAAAGCTTTCAATGCATTTTGCAAAGCTGTTGGAATAGAATTAAGTTCATTGAGGATAATCAAGTTTTGTGATTCCAATAGGCTATAGTTCAAAGAATTTACATTGAAATTGGAATACAGGAATACGTCTTCAGTAAAAATACGCATTAAGTAATTAGCATTTATATCACCAATGGATAGTACTTTAATTTTCTCTTGTTTGTTTATGTTGAAGTAAAGTTCATTGTCATAATTGAGTCCGGAATCGGAAATTAGAATTTTCCCATCTATAACCTCGCTTGCGGGGATGGTAAAAATGGCTTCGCCTTTTTTATTTTCATCGAATTTAGCGGATGTTTTTGCAATCAATTTTTCTCCGTTATATAGAGAAACGGGGGTGTTTTCTATTTCGTTATTAGTGGATAATATAGTTTTTAGATTTACATTTTCCGAAGAGACAGTGCTTATAAATACGGTGTCAATTGAAACGTTTACAAGCTTATCCGGTATAGATTGTACCAAATGTCTATTTATATTTGGCAATGAGTCATTAGTTGGGGAATAGATGCCTTTTTGAAAATCGGAAATCAAGACCAGGTCGTTTCCAGTGGCTTCACTGTTCGTGAACAAAGTCTTGGCCTTTAAATAGATTTCTTCCAACTGTAATTGGTTTTTGGAATAGGTTAGGGCAAGCAAATCGTTCTTAATATCGGCAATACGAACTTTCCGATATATATTATCATTGGTAAAAAGACTAAAAGTATTTTCTTCTGGCACTGATCTTAAAATCTCCTGAACCATATTTTCCAACAAAGTACCACTTCCCGTATTGGCTTGCATGCTCAGTGAATTATCCAGATAAATTACTGTTTCGTTACTTTTTAGTGCTGATTTTCCCGGAATAAAGGGTTGGGCAAAGGCTAATATCAGGGCACATAGAATCAAAAGGCGGGTACATAATAGGAGCCATTTTTTAAGGGTATTGCTTTTCCTGGATTCCGCAACAACTTTTTTTAAGATTTTTACATTCGTAAACGGGGTCTTCTTAAATCTGCGAAGTTGAAAAAGATGGATTAAAATAGGAATAAGTAGAAGAAAAAGGGCCCAAAGGAGTTCCGGATGTTTAAAAAGCATTCCTAAATTTAATTTTTCAAATATAGAAAAGAATTGTGAGGCCGTCTTAATTTTATTGTGGATATATGGACTAATTCTACAACCATTTAAAACAACCTTATGTTTTTACCATGTACCCAAATACAGGGGTCAACAAAAAAATATATAATCCTGAACCGGATTTTTTCCTTTTCCCGATAAATACTCCCTTATAAACTCTTGGGCTTCCCTATTGGCGACAGTAATTATTATTTGAGGTTGTTGAAGCTTGTTTATTTCCAGATAGTGGTGCATTTTTTTATCGTAAATATCCAAACCAATTTTATTGGTATTGTTACATACCCATATAAAATCCAATTCCTGCTCAATTAGATTTTTTGCCAATTTTTTTCCCTTGTTTCCAGCACCCCAAAGTACAAGAGGTCTTTGATTATTATGGTCAAGTTTTAGAAAATAAAATAGTTTAATATCCAAGAAATAATTTTGGGCATAGTGTTCACTGGTTCTGGAAGTTCTATAGCTATAATCGCGCCAGTGGTGCAGTATTTCATTACAGGGAATACATTTTAGCCCCTGTTCGTAAAAGCGAAAAGCAAGATCGTAATCTTCGGGATAACGATCGGCCAAAAAGGATCCCACCTTGTCCAAGTCATTTTTATATACCATCCAACATGGAGAAGGTATCACGCATTCCTTATATATTTCTGAATAATTTGTTCCTTGTTCCGTTAAGCGGTTTAACCACTTTTCATAACCTTTGTATCCACCGCCAACTCCTTCTTTGGAAAAGTATTTCACCTTGCCAATGGCTACATATCCTTTTCCATGTCGTTCCAAGGCCTTTACCATGGTTTCCAGTTTATTTTTGGACATTAAGTCATCGGAATCCATTCTAGTGATAAAAGTCCCCTTGGATTGGGAATAGGCCGTTCTTAAAGCTTCTATAATTCCCTTACCCTCATTTTCCAGAACTTTAATTCTGGGATCTCTCTTGGCATAGGAATGCATAATCTTAAGGCTTCTGTCTGTAGAACCATCATTTACGGCTACAATTTCCCAGTCGTCATAAGTTTGGTCTATGATAGACTGTATACAATCCGGTAAAAATTCCTCGGTGTCCTTAAAAGGAATAAGGATACTAATAGTTCTATTGTTCATTCGCCTAAAATAGAAATTTATCTCCCAAAATTGCTTTTAGGTAGATGGCATTGGTAGTAGACTTGATGTTGTTGCCCTCATAGGTAATGATGGTTATCTTTATAATCTAATTAGTATTTTGACTCTTGGCCTCCAAATCATTAATGGCAGCCAACATTGCCCTAAAGCAAGCTTCTTGGGTAGTTGGATTGATTTCCTTTGCTTTTTGGAAGCGGTAATTTGCTATAAATTCACTGGCAGAAGACCAAACCGTATGCATAATGCCCAAAAAGTGCTCTTTCATTTCCGGGGTGGAATTTTTCTTAAAATTATACATCATTTTAACCTGTTCCTTGGCAACTTCAGGTTTCCTCCAAGGGCAGGCAATAACATCAAATCCTTTCAGAGCAAACATGGCAGGTGTTGGTATGGCCTTCTCGTAATGCCAATCGCATATTACCACAGATTTATCGATGAAATCTACTGCTCTGGCGGTATTGTTCATGCTGGCTTCCCACATCCCGATTCCAGAGGTAGAGCCATCTATTAATCGATCGCCCCAAATCCAAAGGCGTTTGTTGTTGTTCGCTAAATGTCGGCTTATTTTATTAACCTCATTGGCGAATATTGTTGCAGGATCCTTTCCTTGGCAGCGAGGGCATTTTTCATCGGCTATGTAAAATACTTCATCCATTCCTGCGTGAAAACCGGTGGCCTCAAAAACGTCAACAATTTCATCTACTAAATCGAATACCACATCATGTACCTCAGGATTTAAGGGACAGTAGCTCTTGCAATAAAGGCCGTCAGAATTCGGCCATTCGTATTTTTCAGGAATAATAACCTGTGGCGTTTCATCAAATTGGGGATATACCTCCAGAAGTTTATTGGTTTTTTCTGCCCAGCTTTGGTGTCCCAACAAATTAACTTGGGGTATTAGATTTATTTGGTGTTTTTTGGCTACCGCTACCAATTGCTTTATTTGAGATTTTGATAAGGGATTATTGCCTCTTAATTCCGGTCTTGATTCATAGGTATAATTAAAATCTACCCGAAGTACCAGAGTGTTTATGCCATTAGGTCCTAATTCCTCATCTATAAATTTTACAAACTCCGTTACACCATCGGAATTGGGGGCTGCAATACAGAGTCCCTTTACCTCAAAAATGGCCTGTGCATTACCGAGTAAAGTGACTAGGGTCAGTAGCAAGAGAAATAACTTGCGCATAGTATTAAGGATTAAGGTTTAATTTAATTTTGTAGTAGGGCTTTTTGTATTGCTGCCTCCACCAATGGTTCCATTACGGCGTAACCCTCAGGGGTAGGATGAACCTCATCATGAGCATATTTTTTGGGAAGTCCGTTTCTGTCATCTACCATAGTCGTAAAATAATCCAGATAAATATGGTCATTGGTTTCTGAATATTCCTTTAATAGGGAGTTTAATGCAGGAATTTTTTCATTGGGATTTAATCCAGGCTTCCAAGGGTAATCGAAGGCAGGAAGTATGGAGGAAATAATAACTCTAATTCCGTTGGCCCTGGCCAGTTCTGCCATGGATTTTATATTGTCCAATATCATTTTTGGAGTGGAAGGTCCTGTATTTCCGGCAATATCATTGGTACCTGCCAAAATAACCACAACTTTAGGCTTTAGGTCTATTACATCCTGTCTAAAACGCAAGAGCATTTGAGGTGTGGTCTGTCCGCCAATCCCCCTGTTAATATAAGGTTTCCCTTCAAAGAATTCGGGCCTTTTGTTCAGCCAACCAATGGTAATCGAATTGCCCATAAATACCACGCGGTTTTCACCAGCAAGAGGTGGGCCTATTTTTTTATTGTCTTCGGAAAAGCGTTCTAGATTTGGCCAATCCTGTGAATAACTATTATTCATGGCAAAGATGGTCAGCACAAATAGGGCTATGGATAATTTCATGGTTTTCATTTTGGTAAAAGTGGTTAAAAAAGATATTAATACTTGGACTAGCCTTGAATTTTCATTGATTTTTTTTCATTTGTAATCAATCGCGCTTTTCTCAGCTTTATTTTTTGTTGAATATCTGTAGGATAAGCGGAATCGTCCTCAGCCTCAAAGATTCTTATATTCTGTAATTCATCTGGTTTTATTAAGTCCTGTTGCTTGCAACTTAAAATGGTAGCCGCTGTCTGAACCCCGGAATAACTAGCACCTGCCACTCCATGGGATTGTATGCTGGCCCCGCACATGTATAAATTTTCTATTTCGCTCTTTGCCCTAAATGCAAAGGGCCCTATCTGCCTAAAAGTCTTTTCTGTCCCATATACGCTACCGTTGGTAGCATTTAAGTAATGCTTGTTTGTTATTGGTGTCCCCAATTCTTTATAAAGAATATTATCCCTTATGCCGGGTACGGCCAGTTCTAAGGTGTTGATCATTTTATTGGTCAATATTTCTTTGAATTTCATGTATTCCTTGGAACGCTTTTCATTTTCCTGGTTAAATTGGGCGAAAGAATCAGGATTAATGTAAGTTATAACCTCTAGGGAGTGGTGCTTGCCGTCATAGCTGGTGGGATCTTTGAGCGTGGTACAGCTTATAAATATACCAGGAAACACTTCGCCGCTGGTAATATCCACATCTGTCATCTCCTCATATATCTTATCCATGTCCTTGTTATCCATCATCCATATATTCCCTGAGTCCATTCCTAATTTTCGAACATCTATATCAACCGTTAGGAAAAGCATTAGTGAACTGCAGGAGTACTTTGTTCTATTCAGTTTTTTAAGAAGTTTGGCACTTAGATTTTGTTCTTTCACTAAGTTTAAATAGGTTACCCCTGGGTCGGCATTGGAAATGATTCTGGAAGCGTAGATTTTCTCACCATTTTCCAATTCTACTCCAATGGCTTTCTTTCTCTTGTCCCCTTCCAAAAGAATGCTCTTTACTGCTGTTCCAGTGAGAATGGTTCCACCATTTCTCTGTACGGCCTTTGTCATCGACTTAACAATGGCGGCTCCACCGCCCATGGGGTAGTACCCTCCACTAAAATAATGATCCATGACCGCACAGTGCAAGGGGAAGCTGGCCCTTGCAGGGGCTAAACCGTGGTCGCCCCATTGAATATTTAACACTTTCTGCAGAAGGGGATCTTTTATATGCCAGTTGATGACTCGCTTTAAGCTGAACAAAGCAAATTTCCCCATATGCTTTGTTCTAAATGGGATGGTAATATTGTCCCAGAAACCGCTCATCTTCGGAATCAGCTGAATTTGACGAGAAACATTTCTGACCAACTTTAAATAGTGATTTAAACGTTTTTTTTCCTTGGGAAACCTTTGTCCAAGAGAAGCGTTTAAATCATCGAAATTTCCTGGCAGATCAATTTTTTCCTCTCCAATAAAGCAATGTTCATATCCCTCTGGATTCATTCTAAAAAAAACCAAATCGTTAGCTATACCCAAACCTTCATATAAGGTCCTGGTTGATTCGCCTTCCCCTAGTAAACCAATATAATGTACTCCAGGAGAAAAACGGTGACCGTTTAGGTAAAAGCTATGGCACCAGCCACCAGGAACATCATGTTGCTCCAATACCAAAACTCGCTGTCCCGCTTTGGATAGGCAAATAGCAGCCGACAATCCGCCTGCACCCGAACCGATTATGATAGTATCTATATTTTGAAGCGTTTTTTTTTTGAGGTCCATTGAATAGGGATTAAGTACGTTTGATTGTATTTTATGGGCAAAATTATTCTATTCAGATTCCTCGTTCTCTATATGGAAAAACTGTTCCTCCTCCAGACTGAGACTTAAATGGCCAATTAGCTTTTTCTTTGTAGGCCTAAGCTTAAAAAGATAAAGAATTAAAAGTAATGAAATTACCAGGTAAAATACATTGTAGTTTATCATAAAGCTCACCGAACTAAAAAATGCCGCCCCTTCCAAAAATGCAAAACGTACAATGGAGGCCTGTAGGTACAGCATCAATTTTTCTTTTAAAGATTTGCTTTTGACCATACCGGTCAATTGTTTATTGAAGAAGTAATTGCTTCCAAAATAGCCGATCATGGCAACTATGGGTACTATGTAAATAAATACACTTTCACTATCTGTATATCCTAGGACAACTTTATCGGCCATCATAAAAACAATAATGGTAAATAAGAATACTCCAAAAGTCAACACAGCGTGGATAATGGAAAGCGTCAAAAGATAGCTTTTTGGAGTTAAGGTTTTGGCTTTGGAATGGATCATATGGCATTGTACAATACAGTGGTGCTTGGCAATGCCATAACTAGTGAATTTTATGTTAACCACACATTTGCTCCTAAAGGTATAAGCCTTTCTGTTTTCATGCAAGGAAGTTATGCCAAAAATTATAGCCAGCCTAGTAAAAGACCCTTATTCGTTGCCAAAATGAAGCCAATGAATATAGGCATTTTAAACAATCTCATTGGAAATTAAATTAGCGAGTCTTTTTGTTTATTTTTATATAAATGGAATTAAAGGGGATAAATGTTAATTTTAGTATCTTAATAAATAAAAAATGTCAAATAGCGATTTTCGAATACTTCTTGCAGACGATGATGAAGACGATTGCATGTTTTTTAAGGATGCCTTGGACGAGCTTTCCTTATCCGCAACTTTGAAAACAGTTAGAAATGGGGTAGAACTTATGGATTTTCTTGAAAATAATTTGCCCAACTTACCGCAAGTTCTCTTTCTGGATTTGAATATGCCCCGCAAATCAGGAACAGAGTGTTTATTGGAGATAAAGGAAAGTGAAAAATTGAAGCAATTGCCGGTAATAATTTATTCCACTTCTTCCAACCTTGAGGTAATGGATCTCCTATATTGTAAAGGTGCGCAATACTATATTCGGAAACCAGCAGATTTTACTGATTTAAAATTGGTTATAAATAGGACCATTTCATTGTTAAAAGAAAAGACAGTACACCATCCCACTAGGGAAGAATTTGTAATACAACCTTGATATAAATGAAATTGAATACTACCCATAAAAATAAGGACCTATTGTTTCTTGAGGGCGGAGGCCATATGGGCGAGCTTATTGGGACAATGGACTGGGATAACACAACCCTGGGATGTATTAGCAGTTGGCCAGTAAGTTTACGCACTACCCTTGCCATAATTTTGCACTCCTCTTATCCCATGTTTTTCTTTTGGGGAGATGAACTTATCTGCTTTTATAACGATGCCTTCCGACCAAGCTTGGGGATAGATGGAAAACATCCTGCTATTGGTAAAAAGGGTAAAGAGGTTTGGTCAGAGATATGGGATTTTATCGGACCATTGATCGATCAAGTAATCACTACTGCCCAACCTGTTTCATTTAGTGACCAATTGGTGCCATTTTACCGCAACGGGAGAATGGAGGACATATATTGGACATTCTGCTACAGTGCCGCTTTTGATGATTATGGCAATGTGAATGGTGTAGTAGTTACCTGTACGGAAACTACTGAAACCGTATTGACAAAAAAAGAACTACAAGAAAGTGAACGAAGGCTTCGCACAATGATTACCCAAGCCCCAGTTTCTATAGCTATTTTTCGGGGTATGGACCATATAACTGAAATGGCCAATTCTCTCGCATTGGAAATGTGGGGGAGAAGGGAGGAAGAAGTTTTGGATCAACCAATTTTGGAAGCAATGCCAGAACTAAAATCGCAGGGCATTAAAGAGTTGTTGGACGAGGTTTATTGTACTGGTAATACTTTTTCCACTTCAGAATTTTCCGTGCAGATCATGAGGAAGGAAAAATTGGAAACGGCTTATTTAAATTTTAGCTTCGAACCACTACTAGATACTACTGGGGAAATTGAAGGAATAATGGCTTTGGGCATCGAAGTTACGGATCAGGTTAATGCCCGCAAGAAAATAGAGGAAAGCGAGAAAAAATATAAAGAGTTAATTTTTGGTTTACCAGTAGCGGTATATACTTGTGATGCCGATGGATATGTACAACTCTATAATGAATCTGCCGTTAGACTTTGGGGGCGAACCCCAAAGGTAGGAAAGGATTTATGGTGTGGATCGTGGAAAATTTTCACGAACCATGGCACCCCTTTGCCACTTGAGGACTGTCCTATGGCAATAGCATTGAAGGGAGGTGAGATAATTAACCCGGAACTGGAAGTTGAACGTCCTGATGGAACCAGGGTCAATTTTGTTCCATATCCCCAGCCAATTTATAATAGCGAAGGAGAAATTACCGGTGCCATAAACACACTAATTGAAATTACCGATCAAGTGGTTGCAAGGTTGAAAATTAAAGAAAGCGAAATCCGTTTCAAGGCAATTGCAGACAATATTCCCAATCTTGCCTGGATGGCGCATGATGATGGGTCTATATACTGGTACAATAAAAAATGGTATGATTTTACGGGAACTTCTCCAGATGAAATGCAGGAATTGGGTTGGGAGTTTTTTCATGACCCTGAAATTCTACCCGATGTATTGGCTAATTGGCAGTATTCCGTAGAGTACGGAAAGAAATTTGAAATGATTTTTCCGATGAGGGATGCCAACAACACCTATAGACAATTTCTAACCCGTGTATTACCTGTATATGATGACAAGGGAAAAATTTCCAAATGGTTTGGGAGCAATACCGATATAACAGAACATGTACGTGCCCAAAGGAAACTTGAGGAAAGCGAAAAAAAATTCCGACTTCTGGCCGATTCACTTCCGCAGTTTGTTTGGACCTCGGACCCAAAGGGTAATTTAAATTATTTTAACCAATCGGTTTTTGAGTATTCGGGATTGTCGCTGGATCATTTAATAAATCAAGGATGGTTAAATATGGTACATCCAGACGATAGGGAAGAAAATATTAGAACATGGGAAGATTCCATTGCAACAGGAAAGGATTTTTTATTGGAGCATCGCTTTCGTAGACATGATGGCGAATACAGATGGCAGTTGAGCCTAGCAAAACCACAGCGTAATGGAGGCGGAAATATACAAATGTGGGTAGGAAGTAGTACCGATATACAGGAACAAAAAATTTTCCGCGACGAATTGGAAAAACAGGTTAAGGAACGAACTGCCGAGCTTTTGGAATTGAACGAGTCGCTCAAAAAAAGTGAACAACGTTACCATTTAATGGTAGAAGAAGTGCAGGACTACGCCATAATTTACTTAAATCCGGAAGGTATTGTGGAGAACTGGAATACGGGAGCAGAAAAAATTAAGGGATATAAAGCCGAAGAAATAATAGGCAGAAATTTTTCCAACTTTTATACCGAAGAGGACAGAAAAACCGGACTCCCCAAAAGGTTATTGGGCCTGGCTACCAAAAACAACAAAGCAGTACAGGAAGGATGGCGAGTAAGGAAGGATAAGACCCTATTTTGGGCAAGTGTAGTAATTACGGCAATACATAATGAGGAAAACGAGGTAATAGGATATTCTAAAGTAACACATGATTTAACAACCAAAAAAGCATCGGATGATGCACTTAAGGAAAAAAAGGTTGAACTTGAACAAAAAAACACTGAGCTTCAAAAAATGAATAAGGAGCTCCAGTCCTTTGCTTATATATCAAGTCATGATTTACAAGAACCTCTAAGGAAAATTCAAACCTTTGCCTCAAGAATAATCGAAAAAGATAAAGACACCCTTTCCGAAAATGGAAAGTATTTATTTAAAAGGATGCAACTGTCTGCAGAACGGATGCAGTCTCTGATAGATGATTTGTTGGCCTATTCCCGAACACACAATTTGGAAGGTGATTTTGAGAAAATCAATCTTAATGACATAATTGAGCAAGTGAAACAAGACCTTAGTGAAGAACTGCTGCAAAAAAATGCCATAATTGATTCAGATAAGACTTGCGAGGTCAATATTATTCCATTTCAATTTAAACAACTATTTTACAATCTTATTAGTAATTCTTTAAAGTTTTCAAATCCAGAAAGACCTGTGCACATAACAATAAGAAATGAGTATGTTGATGGTAATATATTGGACGGTGAGGGTTTTAACGATTCCAAAAACTACTGTCACATTACTTTTTCCGATAATGGGATAGGTTTTGATCAGGAATACAGCGAAAAGATATTCGAACTATTCCAACGTCTTCATGGAAAGACAGAGTATCCTGGAACCGGAATAGGACTTGCCATAATAAAGCGAATTGTAGAAAATCACCATGGTATTATTACGGCCAAGGGTGAATTGGGCAAGGGTGCAACTTTTAACATATACCTTCCTGTAGGGGAATAGTGTAATCAGGTAGAAGAAACCATGTAAAAAGTTGAGTTATTATTTATACTAGATAATAACCGAAAAATTTAAAGTATCATTCATTTTTGAGGATGTACTTTGAAAAGGTCTTAAAGATTTATATAATATGGTTTTCAACTGATTATATGAGTTGGGTTTCTTAATATATTGATTAGCCCCACCTGCTTTCAATTGATCTACTTCATTTTGATTATAAGATGTGGAATAAATGATTATTTGGATTTGCGATAGTTCGGGGATGTTGCGGATATCCGATAGGCATTCAAATCCGTCCATAAGTGGCATTCGAAGGTCTAAAAAAATGGTATCGGGCAAAGGGTCGCCAGAATATAATTCCGCCATTAAATCAACACCGTTTTCAAATTGCTTTACCGAAGTTTCAATGGGTAATTCGGACAAAGCGTCCATAAAAATTTCGCGATCATCATGATCATCGTCTGCTAGAAAAATGCTAATAGGATTCATAACTGTATACATTAAATAATTATCTACCGGCTAAAGAATATTATGTTTTAGTTGTTTTAAGCATTCAAATTCTGATTTTTACAATTAAATATATATCCAATTTAATTAAGCACATTCATTTTGGCATTAACTTTAATTGGAGCATTGCAAAAGGCCTTGTTAGCTAGTTGCTTTGTACATATTCCTAAATTTAGGGGAAGTATTGCTTACAGAATGAATCTATTGAATAGAAAATTAACTCTAAAAATCTTCGAGTCAATCTGTATACGGGAAACTGTCCTAAAAATGGCCAGATTATAGCCCTTACTTTTCAAACTGCTATTCTGAGTATTCCAACTGTACATTTCCAAATGGATTAGGCTGCTTGCCCCTTAGGTTTTGCCATTTTTTATATCTCCGGATGTAAACGACCATTGTTAAGTCTTTTATTGCAATAATGCTTATGGGTCTTTGCAGTTCAATCAAACTTATTTTCCAGCTATAGTGTTTATAGGAAACAATTTGCCAGTGGTCCTAGCGGATAGGAATTTGGAAGTAGAATTAATAGCATTAAAAATAAATTTGAATAGATACACTTCAGTTACTGGATTCCCTTAGATTTATTAGGGAAACAAGAACCATTAAGAATCGGGACCTATGAAAAAAATAATTCTTGGCATTGGTATTATTCTCTCAATTATTTTGGGGCTAACCTATTGGTCGGTTGCAACTACGCCTAAAAATCTTGGTACTCGTCAAATTTCAGGTATGGGAGATATTGAAAGAATAAATTTTAGGCAACATGATTCCATTGTTATGGCCGCGAATACTTTGTATGAAGGCACCGATTTAAAAGAGCTTATGCAAGGGGAGCAATATAGGGACGCTTGGGCAATGCCTATAAAGGTCCCAATAGTTTTTTTGGATACCTTATTTGGTGGAATGAAGGTAATTGAGGAAGGTGGTGGCAAACAGACCCATTCCTTAAAGCTTATGTCGGCCAATGGAATTATCCATACATTAAGAAGCATTGTTAAAGACCCTGAACCGTTAATTCCCGAAGTAGCGAAAACCCTAGGTCTTGAAAATATTATTATCGATGGAATTTCGGCACAGCATCCTTACGCAGCCATCGTCGTGGCAGCCCTCGCAGAGCAGGCGGATATTTTGAGCACCCATCCGAAAATTGTCTTTGTTCCTAAACAACCTCTACTAGATAAATTTAATGACAAATACGGGAATCGCATGTTTTTGTTGGAATATGAAACGGAAGGGAAGTCGACTTGGATAGGTTTTGATGACTTAACAGAAATTATGGATACCGAGGATCTTCAGGAATTTAAAAGGGATAACCCAGACAAAATATCCATAGATCAAGGGGCTTTGGTGAAGGCGCGATTATTTGATTTATTGATAGGGGATTGGGATAGGCATGCTAAACAGTGGGGCTGGGCCATTCAAAAAAATGGGAACTCATATAATGCAATTCCACTTCCATGTGATAGGGACAATGCTTTTTTCAATCTTGAAGGGGTAATACCAACCATAATAGCCAATAAAAAATTTCACCCCAAGGTACAATCCTTTAGAAGCGAAGTTGAATTTCTTAGCGGTCTTGTGGGCCCTTTTGATGTTTATTTCTTAAAAAATGTACCCGAATCGGTTTTTATCGGTCAAGCCGAAAACCTGCAAAAGCTCATGACCAACGAAGTTATTACCAGGGCTTTTCAAGTATGGCCAAGACAGATTTATGATTTGGATGGAGACGAAATAATATCCAAGATCATAAGTAGAAGGGAAAATTTGATAGAATACGCAAAGCAATTTAAGAAAATATTGGATGAAAGGGAGTTGCTTGCGGAACCGCTTGTAGGTTCGGAGGATTTAAAGTTAAACGAAGAACTTATAAAATGTTTTGATTGTTTGACCTTCGATTCGAGACCTTAAGTAATTTAATAGCTTAATTAGACCGAAGGACATTAAGTCTAGAAAAAATGGAACATTTCAATACTAATTGAAAAAAAGACAGGAATCATGAGTGATATAGTGAATAAAGCAGAGAAATACATAAGTACTCTCTTATCAGAAAACTTGGATGAAAAATATCTCTTCCACAATTTTGGTCATACCAAAAGTGTCGTAGGTAAGAGCATTGAATTATTGGAGGCAAATAAAAATAAGGAGGTAAACGATCAACAAGTACTTTTGGCGGCCTGGTTTCTCAATTCAGGTTTTTCAATGGATTACAAAGAACCAATGGAGAATAGCTGTAAACTTGCCCGAAAATTTCTAACCGAAAATGAATATGATAAGGAGGTTATTGATAAAGTTTGTCTACTAATCCGTTCGGCCTGGACCAAGGATGAACCCGTGAATGAGGAAGAAAAAATAATTAAGGATGCCCGATTGTCCTTCTATGCTTCCAAGGACTTTGAAGAATTGTTGGTACTACTGCATATGGAGCTTCAGAATTTTGAGAAAAGTATCCCAACGATTGAGGAATGGCGAAAAAGATATATCGAAATTCTCCGTACCGAGCATCATTTTTATACCGATCGCGCAAAAGAAAAATGGCATAAGAAAAAAGTATCCAACGAACTTGATCTGATCGGATCGGCTGCTAAGGCTGTAAAAACTAAAAAGAAGGAAAAATTAAAAGCCAAGCTCAAGGATAAAAGTCCGGGCCGTGCCATTCAGTCCCTTTATAGAATTCAACTCAGAAATCATCTTAAATTGAGTGATATAGCAGATACTAAGGCCAATATATTGCTCTCGGTAAATGCCATTATCATTTCTTTGCTTATAGCAAACCTGATTCCCAAATTAGGCGTTCCTAACAACTCATACCTTATTTATCCTACTGTTATTTTTGT
Source organism: Arenibacter sp. F26102 (assembly GCF_023015865.1). Taxonomy (GTDB): domain Bacteria; phylum Bacteroidota; class Bacteroidia; order Flavobacteriales; family Flavobacteriaceae; genus Arenibacter. Next base: position 150,840 of record NZ_JALKBC010000005.1, read on the forward strand.
TATGTTCAGTATTGCCTCAATGATTATGTCGGTCTTGGCAACCCGCCCTAAAATTGAAAATAAGGATGTTGTGGAGGGGGAAATAAAAAAGAAAAACACAAACTTTTTATTCTTTGGCAATTTCCATACCATGGAGCCACAGGATTTCAAGAATAAAATTCGGGACATTATAAAAGAAACAGATACCATCTATGATTCACTTACAATGGATCTCTATTACCTGGGTAAAGTACTACAAAAAAAATATAGACTGCTTAGTTGGACCTACACCGTTTTTATAGTGGGTGTTGTTTTATCGGTTTTGGCCTTTGCCATAGCCTTAAAATATTACGGCATGGATGATGAGATCTTGGATGCCGTAACCCCGGAACCCAAATAGTATTCTTAACTTGGACGGGAAGCTCCAAGTAGCCATATATCCCTTAATCTTAATTAAGTGCAGAGTAGTATTGGACCATGTATATGTGCAATAGATTCCTATGGGTTGCCACAAAATTGAATTAGGTTTTGGGATCTCTTCTAAAGACTTCGATCAAATCGAACACAAGAACGCAAAAGATTACCCATATCAATCCAGCGATATAGCCCCCGACGATATCTGAAGGAAAGTGAACACCTAAGTAGATCCTGCTAATTCCTATGCTCAAAATAATCAACACCAAAAGTCCGATTAGACCAGATTTAAGATATTTGTTCCAGCTAAATTTATAGACTATAAAAATTAGAAACCCGTAAAAAGCCATAGCACTCATGGCATGACCACTTGGATAGCTCAAGGTCTCCACCGAAACCATATGTTCTATACCTGGCCTTGCCCTATCTACAAACCTTTTGAGCATCATGTTGGAGACTGTTGCCAACAACAGAACAAGTGAGGTTTGGGCCACATATTTCCATTTCTTAAATACAAAAAAAGAAATCAAAAGATAGATGGCCAGAACAATAAGATAGCCATATACATCCCCTAAATAAGTCATGAACAGAAAATAATTGGTGAGAGCTGGATTCCGAAGGGACAATACATATTGGGTAACTTCATGATCAAAGTTGATCAGCATATCCGTAGCTAAGGTATCTGTAAGTTCAATGAACAGATTTATACCGCCAACAACAAGGATCAATGCCGTTATAAGCGTAATAATATAAGGTAGTTTCTGATCATATTTAAGAAACAATGGTCTTAAATATTCTCTTATTTTGTTAATAAAAGTGAAAATGGCCTGCCTCATAATGGTAATATTTTAAATAGTAGATATCATGTTCATGTATAATCTAGCCTTAAATTAAGCACTTTGAATTGCCTCCCAAAAATTTTCAAAAAATCTACATTCGTATGTAGAATATGGATACTTGGTGACTATAATTGTTAGGCACTGGAATGTTTTAGGACTCCTTTGTTGGTGCTTTTTTAGTTATTTTTTTATAAATGTTAGATGGGTTGGCCTTAATTCCTAATCCATACCGATTGGCATATACCCAGGTAAACTCGGCCCCAAAAAATAATATCAGACAAGAATAAGAAACCCATAGTAGAATTAAGACTACGGTGCCTGCCGCACCATACGTGGAACCGGGATCTGCCTCGCCAAAATATAGTCCCAATAGAAATTTACCGAAAACAAAAAGTACAGCGGTAATCAGAGCCCCGATCCAAACAGTCTTCCATCGAATTTTAGTATCGGGCAAAAATCTAAAAATTAGGGCAAAAAGCACGGTAACGATCCCTACGGAAATCAAAAAATCGAGAATAAAGGCAAGGTAAAGGATAACATCGGGTAATACGCTACGGATGTAATCGTTCAGTGCCGAAATGGCAGCAGTTACCAGGAAACTGACCAGTAACAGAAAGCCGATTGCCAGTATGAAGGCAAAGCTCCTGGCCCTATCAATGAGCATCTTCACTATGCTGGAATCAGGGTCCGGTTTAATTTGCCAAATCTGATTTAAGGAAAGCTGTAGGTGGTAAAAGACACCCGTAGCTCCGAATATCAACGTGCCAAAGCCCAAAATACTGGCCATTGTGCTTCTGTTTCCATTCTGTGTCTCTATCATCATAGTTTGAATGGATTCTACCGCATCACGACCCAAAGCTCTAGAAATCTCATTTGTGAGTTCACCTTGAACAATCTCAACGCCCCAAATGGAGCCAACCAGATTGATGATAATGACCAAAAGTCCCGGTAAAGAAAGGATAGCATAATAAGCAACAACCGCGCTCAGCCGAAACGGGTCATCTGCATTCCAGGCCTTAAAGGTATCAACTACCAATGAGGGCAGATGTTGTAATTTGAATTTATCGCTATTTCTCTCCAAAGTCATAATCTATAACATGCTTTTTATGTCGTTCGCCCAGGATGGAAAGGTGAAAATCATACCTTTCAAGGCCTCGGTTGTCATTCTTAGGTTTATCGCCATAGCGAACATGTTGATCGTTTCCGCTGCATGGGGTGACAAGAGGTGTGCCCCAACAATTTGTTTTGTCCGCTCGTTGCTTATTATTTTAAATGCATAAGCAGATGCATTTATTCTTTTGGCGTTATACCAGTCCGGAACAGATTTATAATTGACCGTTACCTTCTTATATCTACTTTTAGCCTCCTCTTCCGACAAACCCACGGAAGCCAAATTGGGCAAGGTGAAAACCGCCGAAGGAATCACTGGGGTCACAATTTTTCTTTTGTTGCCCTGAAGTATATTTTCCGCTACAACAGCACCTTCCAATCCCGACAAGGGAGTCAGGGGCAGGCCATGTGCCGATACGTCACCACAGGCATAAACATTTGGATTACCCGTATTTTGTAGGTATTCGTTTACTTGTATACCTTTATGGGAATAGGATACATTGCCTTTCTCCAAGTCCAAGGTGTTGATAGCGGGAACCCTTCCTGCGGTATTGAAGATTGATCGTGTTTTTAGTGTTTTTTCCTTACCACCCTGTTTATAATGAATACGCAGATTTTTTTTCAGCTTCTCTATTTTGGTAACCTCGGAATTCAGTATAAAGTCTATTCCCAGATCAACGGAAACCTTCCTTAAGTGGGATACCAAGTCGCTGTCAAAAGCTTTAAGTATGCTTTCTCCATGTTCAATAATGGTTATTTTACTTCCTGCCCTAGCTGCCATATGGGCAAATTCCATCGCAATATAACCACCGCCGATAAAGACCATATTTTTGGGCAGTTTTCCCAATTGTAGAAAGTCGTCACTATTTTTAAGGAACGTGGCACCTTCGAATTCAAGTTTCCTTGGTATCTGTCCCGTAGCAACAACTATTTTTGTGGCTTTAATGGATTTCCCCTCGACGGATAAAGTCTGCTGGTCCAAAAACTTTGGTGATTGGTGGTAAAGTTGAATTCCCAATTCCTTAAGTTCCTCTTCAGTGGCCTTAGGAATCGGTTTGGTAAATTGACCTTTAAACCTTTGCAGTGCTTTCCAGTCCATGGTTGGTTTGGAGGAAATACCTTTGTCCGTTAAATTAGTGGCCACTTCATAAATCTCCACGGGTGCCAAAAGAATCTTTTTGGGAATACAGCCCCTGTTGCCACAAGTGCCACCATATTCGCGGTTGTCGGCCATAGCCACTATTAAACCGCTCTTGGTACATGTCTCGGCAACCTTTCTACCCGCACTGCCACTTCCTATTACAAAAACATCTACTTTCTTCATAGGCCTTAAGGTATTCTGTTTTGAATTTATGGGTTGATTTATTTGCGTAATATTTTAATCCGATAGACACGGCAATTATAATCTGTGAAACTTGGAAAAGACGCTGGGGAATAGATCGCCAATTCCATTTCGACTATCGGTTATTGCCGGAAATAGGGGGGAGTCTTAAAAAAGGGAAGTAGTAGGCATAAAATAAAAGAACCGCTCTTTTGGAGCGGTTCTTCCTTTTGCTTCTTTAAGAAGCACGAGCTTGAGTTAGCTACTCTTTACTAAAAACAATACTTGTTTTCAGCCTTAAGTTTTTCTGCAATGGTGTTACGAAGTTCAACAACATTGGGCTGATTTGCATATTTTGTAAATCTTTTTAGTCCCATAAGCATCATACGTTGCTCATCACCTTCAGCCATTGAAACTATTGCTTCCTTGCCATTTTTTATAATAATGTCCACAGCATTATACAAATATAGTTTGGACATGGATATTTGTTCTTTTTGAGCAGCTTCCCCAAAGCGCTTTACATTTTTCTCGGTTCTGAGGATTGCAGATTCTGCCATATAAATTTCAATTAAAATGTTAGAAGCAGCCAAGAGCAACATTTGGTGTTCATCCAAAGCTGGTCCATATTTTTGTACTGCTGATCCGGCAACCATTAAGAATACTTTCTTAAGTTTTGCTATCATTTCCTTTTCTTCAGCAAACAATTCGGAATAATCAGGGGTATCAAAGGAGGGGATATCCATTAGTTCATTTCCTACTGCCGTAGCAGGCCCCAAAAGATCTACATGCCCTTTCATGGCTTTCTTTATCAATAGACCCACGGATAACATTCGGTTTATTTCATTGGTACCTTCGTAAATACGGGCTATACGGGCATCTCTCCAAGCAGCTTCCATGGGAGTTTCTTCAGAAAAGCCCATGCCGCCAAAAATTTGGATACCCTCGTCAGAGCAGTTTTGCACATCTTCGGAAACCGCAACTTTTAAAATAGAACATTCAATTGCATATTCCTCAACCCCTTTAAGCTCAGCTTCTTGATGGCTATTACCCGCTGCCATACGCATGGCTATACGATCCTCTATATTTTTGGCCGCTCTATACGAGGCAGATTCCCCTGCATATAAGCTAGTGGCCATTTCTGCCAATTTCGATTTTATCGCACCAAAATCGACAATGGCAGTTTTAAATTGCTTGCGTTCTGTAGCGTATCTTAATGAGTTGGTAGTAATTCGCCTTTGGGAATCCAAACAGGCGGCAGCTAATTTTATCCTTCCAATATTTAAAGCGTTCATGGCAATTTTAAATCCATTTCCTCTTTCGGAAAGCATATTTTCCACAGGAACTACAGTGTCATTAAAGAAAACCTGCCTGGTAGAAGAGGCACGAATTCCCAATTTATGTTCTTCTTCTCCTAAAGTAATACCATTACTTGGGTCGTTTTCAACAATAAATCCAGTGATATTCTTGTCCTTTTCTATACGGGCAAACACTATGAATACCTTGCAGAACCCAGCATTGGAAATCCACATTTTTTGGCCATTGATTTTGTAGCTCTTGCCGTCTTCGGATAAAGTTGCTGTTGTTTTACCGGAATTGGCATCGCTACCTGCACCGGGCTCTGTTAAACAATAGGCGCCGAACCACTCACCGGTGGCCAATTTTGGTACGTATTTTTGTTTTTGGGCTTCGGTGCCATACAGGGTAATCGGCATAGTTCCAATTCCAGTATGCGCTCCAAAGGCAGTACTGAACGAACCACTCCCACTAGAAATATATTCACATACGATCATAGTAGAAATGAATCCCATTCCCAGTCCTCCATAGGCTTCAGGAACAGCAACTCCCAAAAAGCCCATTTCTCCTGCCTTGGTCATTACTTCTTCCGTTAGGGCGTAGTCCTTTGCCTCGAACCGATCTCTATTGGCCACTATTTCGCGGTCATTAAACTCGATAACGGAATCGCGCATCATTTTCTGCTCTTCTGAAAAATCCTCAGGTGTAAAAACGTCTTCGCAATTGGTTTCCTTGACAAGGAATTGCCCTCCTCTTAATATTTCTTTAGTTGTTGTTTCTGTGCTCATTGTTCGTCTTGTTAAGTTTTTTACAGTAGGGATTGTAGTGATATTTAAGAAAAATTATCTCTACAATCAGTAGACCGTATGTTGTTTAATTTAAAAATTCAAATATCCCGGCAGCACCTTGACCTGTACCTACACACATGGTTACCATGCCATATTTGCCTTGCATTTTTCTCTTTCTCATTTCATCAAAAAGTTGAACGGATAATTTAGCTCCCGTACAGCCCAAGGGATGGCCCAGGGCGATTGCTCCTCCGTTCACATTGACAATATCATTATTTAAATTAAGTTCACGAATTACTGCCAAGGACTGTGATGCGAAAGCTTCATTTAATTCTATCAGTTCAATGTCATCTTGTTTAAGTCCGGCTTGTTTTAACGCTTTTGGGATTGCTTTTACGGGGCCAATACCCATAATTCTGGGTTCCACACCGGCCACGGCATAGTTCACCAATCTGGCAATAGGCTCCAGTTTTAATTCTTTTACCATATCCTCACTCATAACCAAAACAAATGCCGCCCCATCGCTCATTTGTGAGGAATTACCTGCCGTTACGCTCCCACCTGCTGCGAAAACGGGTCTCAACCCGGCCAAAGCTTCCTTACTGGTTCCTTTTCTAGGTCCCTCATCTTTGGTTACGGTATATTTTTTACTGGCTTTCTTACCATTGTCATCAACATAGATTTGTGCCACTTCAATAGGCACGATCTGACTTTGAAAACGGTCTTCAGCTTGTGCCTTGAGTGCTTTCATGTGCGAATTATAGGCAAATTCGTCTTGGTCTTCACGTGAGACATTGAATTGTTTTGCTACTGCTTCTGCGGTATTCCCCATGCCCCAGTAATAATCCTCATGTCCGGATTTTGCAAGATCATAGTTGAGTTCTGTTTTGTATCCGGTCATGGGAACGGCACTCATGCTTTCTGCTCCACCGGCAATGATACAATCTGCCATTCCAGCCTGGATTTTTGCTGTGGCAATACCTATAGTTTCAATACCTGATGAACAAAATCTGTTGACTGTAACTCCTGGGACATCAACTATATTAAGTCCCATTAACGAAATTAAACGGGCCATGTTAAGTCCCTGTGATCCTTCGGGCATAGCATTTCCGACGATTACATCATCAATTCGCTTTTTGTCCAATTGTGGCAGCTCATTCATCATATAGGCTATGGTTTCAGCAGCCAATTCATCTGTTCTTTTAAAACGGAATACACCTTTTGGAGCTTTTCCTACTGCTGTTCTATATGCTTTTACTATAAAGGCTTGTTTGTTCATAGTTCTATTTTTGTTTTGATAATGAGAGTTTAGACAGCTAGAGACTAGAGTCTAGACTTTGATTGCCTAGATTATCGATAAAGGAGGCAATCATTTATTGAATTTGTAAAATTTTATTTTCAAGTTCTTCGAACTTTTCTTTGTCTAAATAATTTTCATTATGAGAAACAATTAATTGAGTTTCCCATTCAAAAGCTGACCCCAGACTATTTTCTAAAGATTTTATAAAATGCCTATTTGTACTTTTACTTGAACCTTCAGAAATATTTGATGGAATGGAGACAGCGCTTCTGTTCATTTGAATGATTAAATTAAACCTTTCAAAATCTGGATATGTTTTTGTCAGCTTATAGTTTTCTCTTACAAGTTTCATTCCCTCTTGCCATATTTTCAATTTCTTAAGATTATGTAGTCCCATTTGGTTTAGTCCCTAGGGTCTAATCGTCTATCATTTTAATTCCGCAACGGCTTTCCTGTCTTCAGCATGTGTTGTATCCTCTCCAACGTTTTCCTTTCTGTACATAGGGACAGGAATGCTTCCCTTTCTAGATCCAATAGATATTGTTCCGTAACTAGCGTTGGCTCCGACAAGTCGCCCCCAGCCATTACATAGGCCAATTTGTTGGCAATCTTGTGGTCATGTTCGCTTATATAATTACTGTCTTCCATGGCATCCGTGCCTACCAAAAACATTCCTAGAGCTTGTTTTCCCAAAACCTTAACGTCCTTACGTTTTGGGGGTTGGGTATAGCCTTGTTCTGCCATTAGTTTGGCGTAACCTTTAGCGGTTGCAATTTGTCTATCCTTGTTTACGACTACTATATCCTTTCCCTTTTCAAGTACTCCCATATCAAAGGCCTCGTAAGCGGAGGTTGATACTTTCGCCATTCCAATGGTCAAGAAATATTCTTGAAGGACATTAAGCTCCACATCATTTTTTCTAAAGGTATCCGAAGCTCTTAAGGTCATTTCTTTGGAACCACCACCACCTGGTATTACCCCAACACCAAATTCTACCAGTCCCATATAGGTTTCTGCCGCTGCAACCACCATATCAGCGTGCAAGGACAATTCGCAACCCCCGCCCAAAGCCATTCCGTGTGGGGCAGAAATTGTAGGTATTGCTGAATACCGCATACGCATCATGGTATCTTGGAACATCTTAATGGCCATGTTAAGCTCATCGTATTCCTGTTCCACGGCCATCATAAAAATCATTCCAATATTGGCTCCAACAGAGAAGTTAGGGGCTTGGTTGCCTACTACAAGACCTTGAAAATCCTTTTCTGCCAAATCAATGGCCTTGTTTAAGCCGGCCAAAACATCTCCTCCGATGGTGTTCATTTTGGATTGAAATTCCACATTCAATATACCGTCACCTAAATCTTCTACTACAACACCTGAGTTTTTCCATACCTCATTGGATTTTCTAATATTATCCAATATGATAAAGGAATCTTGACCTGGTATTTTTTTCATGGCCTTTTTGGGGATATCATAGTAGTATGATGCGCCGTCTTTAATAGTATAGAAGGTTTTATTGCCAGTGGCAAGCATCTCGGTGACCCATGGGGAAGGCGTAAAGCCTTCAGCATTCATCATTTCAATTCCCTTTTCAACGCCTATTGCATCCCAAATTTGAAACGGACCATGCCCCCAGGCAAAACCAGCTTTCATGGCGTCATCTATCTTATATAACTCTCCGGTTATTTCTGGAATCCTATTGGAGGCATATTCAAATAATGAAGAAAAACTCTTTCTGTAGAAAGCACCGGCCTTATCCTTACCAGTTACCAATACCTTAAAGCGATCAATTACATTTTCTATGGATTTGGTAAGTTCAAGGGTGGCAAAACTAGCCTTTTTACTAGGTCGGTATTCCATTGTATTTAAGTCCAACGCCAATATTTCCCTACCTTCTTTTTTATAAAATCCTTGGCCGGTCTTACTTCCGAACCATTTGTTTTCCATCATTTTTCCGATAAAATCGGGAAGTATAAATTGCTCCCTTCTTTCATCGTCCTTACAGTTTTCGGCAATACCATTGGCTACATGAACCAGAGTGTCCAAACCTACGACATCAACTGTTCGGAAGGTGGCCGATTTTGGTCTGCCTATTACCGGTCCGGAAAGTTTGTCTATTTCTTCTACGGTTAGGTCCAATTCCTTTACGGCATGGAACAAACTCATAATACTGAAAGTACCTATTCTATTGCCAATAAATGCTGGAGTATCTTTGGCAATCACCGAGGTCTTGCCCAGAAATTGTTCTCCATAACTATTTAAAAAGTCCAACACTTCTGGAGAAGTTTTTGGTCCAGGGATTATTTCGAATAGTTTTAAATATCTAGCAGGGTTAAAAAAGTGGGTTCCACAGAAATGTTTTTGGAAATCCTCGCTTCTTCCCTCACTCATAAAATTTATGGGAATACCCGATGTGTTGGAAGTAATTAAAGTACCTGGTTTTCTGTGCTTATCCAGATTTTCGAAAACTATTTTCTTTATATCCAAACGCTCTACGACCACCTCAATGATCCAATCTACCTGTCCTACTTTGGCAATATCGTCCTCAAGATTCCCTGTTAATATTCTTTGGGCAAATTTTTGATGGTAAATAGGGGAGGGCTTGGATTTTAGGGCAGTGGCCAATGATTCGTTCACCAACCTATTTCTGACCACTTTATCCTTTAGTGTAAGTCCTTTTGCCTTTTCCTTGTCGTTAAGTTCCTTAGGGACAATGTCCAAAAGCAATACTTCCACCCCAATATTGGCAAAATGACAGGCAATACCACTTCCCATTATACCTGAACCAATAACTGCTACTTTTTTAATGTGTTTGTTCATCAATAAAAACGTGTTAATTAGGTTTTAATATTATGTGTAAATTTTCTTTTCAGCTATTAATTTGTTGATGACCTCAGCTACCTCAAAAAAGGTGTTCAATTTTTCCATGGGTACATGATTTCTCACCACTTCATTAAAACGAAGTACAACCTCCTTTGAGTCCTTTCTCTTTTCCAAACCAAAAGCTGTGAGATGGATTAATACACCCCTGCCATCATTTGGGTTGGGTCTACGTTCTATTAGGCCCTTTTCCTCCATACTTTTTAATATACGGGAAAGACTTGTTGCTTCCATACCCATTTTTGGGCCTAGGGCCGTTGATGGTGTACCGGTTTTGGGGTCTATGCTCAATAAGGTAAACCCTACGGCCATGGTGCTTTCAAATTTTTTAGCTTCTTCATTATACATCTTTGTCACCGCCTGCCATGTAGCCCGGAGCGTATAATCTATCGTTAAGTCTTTCATGTTGAGTTGTTGGTTCTTCCAAAGATATGAAAATATATTATGCATGCATAATATGTTTTCATAAAAATATGTGGTTTGGAAATAAAAACAGACCCAAATTAAAGAAGCTGTTGATAAATCAGAATATAGAAATCCTATTAATGTTCGTAGATGTCATTATATAGGTCGATATATTTTTCCTTGACAATTTTACGTTTTAATTTCATAGTAGGGGTAAGGTGGCCTTCTTCTATACTCCAGATATCCGGTGTAAGTCTAAATTGTTTTACCTTTTCCCATTTGGCAAAACTTTCATTGGCAGATTCCACTTCTTCCTGGAATCTGGCAATTACTTTTTCGTTTTTAACCATTTTTTGGTTATCACCTAATTCCACATTATGAATTTTCGCCCAGTTGCGCACAAATTCGAAATCGGGCTGAATAAGGGCTGCGGGCATTTTTTCCCCTTCACCAACGACCATTATTTGTTCTATAAATCTCGATTGCTTAAATCTGTTCTCCAATAACTGTGGGGCAACGTATTTACCTCCCGAAGTTTTAAACATTTCTTTCTTCCTGTCCGTAATCTTGAGAAATCCATCCGCATCAATCTCGCCTATATCTCCGGTATGAAAGTATCCATCCTTAATGACCTCGGCTGTTTTTTCGGCATCCTTGTAATAACCTAACATTACTTGTGGACCTTTAACACATATCTCGCCATCTTCTGCGATTTTCACTTCGGTATGTTCCAAAAGTTTTCCAACGGTGCCAATTCTAAATCCACCATTCCTCATATCGTTAACCGAAACTACGGGAGAGGTTTCCGTAAGGCCATAGCCCTCCATAACCCCAAATTCAGCAGCATTGAAAATTCGTGCCAAGCGAGGCTGCAACGCAGCACTACCCGAAGCTATTAATGAAAGATTTCCTCCCAGACCTGCCTTCCACTTACTGAAAATTAATTTTCTGGCAAGGGTTAATTTCTTTTCGTACCACCAACCATTTTGTCCATAAGGTTCGTATTGTAGACCCACTTCAACGGCCCAGAAAAATAATTTCTTTTTTATACCGGTAAGTTCTGTACCCTTCGCGATGATTTTGTCGTAAACTTTTTCCAATAATCTAGGTACCGCAGTCATAACATGGGGTGAACACTCTTTTAGATTATCACTTATTTTATCCATGGACTCGGCAAAATAGATCGTGACGCCGGCGTATTGATACAAATACATCATCATCCTTTCGTAAATATGACATACAGGTAAAAAGCTTAAGCAGGTAGTATTCCCATAATCTATTGGTAGACGTTTGGAACTAGCAATGGAATTACTCACCACGTTGTTATGGGTTAGCATAACACCTTTTGGTCTGCCAGTAGTTCCTGAAGTATATATCAAAGTAGCCAAGTCATGCGGTTTTACCATGTCCTTTAGCTTTTCAACCTCCTTTTGATTGGAGGTATCGGCGCCCAACTCCAGCATTTCACTCCAATTTTTACAATTTCCGAGAACATCAAAAGAGTATACATCTTTTAAATGCGGTGTATTTGCCTTTACCGCATTAACCTTGTTAAAAACTTCCTCACAGGAAACAAAGACATATTTGGCTTCTGAATGGTTTAGGACATATTCATAATCTTCTTCCGATATGGTAGGGTAAATAGGAACGTTTTGTGCTCCTAATTGCAGAATTCCTATGTCCATAATATTCCATTCCGTTCTGTTGGCCATAGAAATTAGGGCAATTTTATCGTTGGGTTTTACACCAAGTCGCAACAAAGCCCTACTTATGGCATTTGCCTTGTCTATATATTCTTGGGTGGATGTTGCTATCCATTCTCCATTATACTTAGTGACCAGTGATATTTTTAAATTGAATTTCTTTAATTGGTAATAAGGAAAATCAAAAAGGCGGGTGATTTCTTGCATATTTATTTGCTGTTCGTAATCGCAAATTAAGAAAAGGGAACGGTATTATAAAATGACATTCGTATAAAAAATGTAAAATAATTATTGAGTCCGCATTTTATGTGCTAATATAGGTAGGGGTGTGGCAATGTTTGCATGCTTATAATCCAAATGTTTTAAGATAGAATTATTTATAATTTTCAATCAATTTTACACCAATCGGTAATTTTTGATAATAATGGAGACTTATTCAAGTATACGTGGGTTGAAATATTTCTGAGGTAAAATAATGTTGTTTATATTATTTCCGAGGTTACTTAGCTAAGATTTATAGGACGGAAATTACAAAATGATTAAGTTCAGTCCTTGATACAATATTGGAAGCCCTGCGTTTCGGCTTTTTTGAAGGTAGGCAGAATGCTTAAATGTGTATTACATTAAATTTTTAATAACAAATAAACTAATTCAATGAAAAAGCTTTTTGTAACGGCGGTAGTTATTTTTACTATGATTTCCTGTGCCGAAAAAACTAAAATTCCTGTATATGCATGGACGGGTGGACCTGGCGAGGCCACTGATCAGGAACTTATGGCAACCTTTAAGAACTATAAAGAGAAAGGGATTGATGGACTTATGTACAACGGCGGACATAATCCGGAAACTTATAAACGGGTAGGTAAATTGGTAAAAGATGCTGGAATGGAATTCCACACTTGGGTACCGACCATGGTGCAAGGGGAAAATCCAAAATTACCCAAGGATCTTTATGCCATAAATAGGAATGGAGATTCAGCTTTTGATAAACCAGCCTATGTATCCTATTATAATTTTCTGTGCCCCAATAAGGAGGGTTCTTTTAACTTTTTGTCCGAATTATATGGAAACATTGCCACCGTGGAAGAAGTTGATGGAATACATTTGGATTATATCCGTTTTCCGGATGTTATTTTGGCAGAAGGACTTTGGGATAAATATGGACTGGTAATGAACGAGGAATATCCCATAGCCGATTACTGCTACTGTGATAAATGTGTAGGGGATTTTAAGGAAAAATCCGGAATAGATATAAAGGAGGTTGAAGACCCTTCCCAGGTTCAGGAATGGAAGCAATTTAGATATGATTTAATAACTAATATCGTAAATCGTTTGGCCAAGGTTGTCCATGAAAAAGGTAAAAAGATAAATGCTGCGGTTTTTCCAGGTCCTAGCAATGCTATGAAAATGGTGAGACAGGAATGGAACAAATGGAATTTGGACGCTTTCTATCCCATGAATTATAACGATTTCTATTTAGAGAGTCCTGAATGGGTGGGGGAAATAACCAAGGAAGAGGTAGCATCCGTTAAGGGAGAAAAGCCTATTTACAGTGGACTTTTTATATGTCCGAACCCTGAGAATAAAACAAAGGAAAATGACCCTGAAAATCACGGGTTGTTACCGTCCGAAATTGAGACCGCAATTAGAACATCAATGGAGAACGGTGCCGCAGGGATTTGTCTTTTTACACCAGAAAGAATGAAGCCCGAACATTGGGAAGCTTTTGATAAGGCTATTCATGCGGATTATTCCAAAAAATAAAGAGAAGTAAGAACATCCCTTGGCGGTGTCACAAATATCTTTTAACAGTAAATCCCTTGGAAGGGAGTTGAGGTTAAAATTGCTCAAAAAGCAACTTTATCCAACTTCTTTCCAAGGGATTTTTATTTGTTGAATTACAGATGTAGTTTAAATCCTTCGTGGGTAGCTTTGAATCCTAATTTCTCATAGAATCTGATGGCGTCCGGACGTTGCTTGTTAGAGGTTAATTGCACCATGTGAACTCCTTTTTCCTTGGCTCTTTGAATAATCCATTGGAACATTAGAGTGCCAATTCCCTTGCCAGTTCGATCTTCCCGAACATGAACATTTTCTACAAGGCAACGAATACCTCCTACATAGGTAAGGTACTGGAGGAAACTCAATTGAAAGGAAGCTATAACTTCGCCTTGGAAATTAAGGATTACCATAAGCTCCTGATTTGTATCCCGATCAATTCGATCAAACGCGCTATAATATTCCTTTGGGAGCGGGTCCTGATACTTCTCACGGAGACTACCCAAGGCATCATTGGCAATCATTGCTATTATTGCCGGCAGGTCTTCCTTGGTTGCTCTCCTAAAGTTCATGATTATCCGTTATTCACTTCCAGCCATTTCCTGGCATTTACAAATGCCTCCAGCCAAGGTGAAACCTCATCTTTTCTTCCTGCCGGATAATGAGCCCAATTCCATTGGAAAATAGAGCGTTCTATATGCGGCATTGTTACCAAATGGCGGCCGGTGGTATCACATAACATTGCGGTATTGAAATCGCTGCCATTAGGATTGGCTGGATAGCCTTCATAGCCATAACTTGCCACAATATTGTAATTACCCTTGGAAAGGGGTAATTTAAACTTCCCTTCACCATGGGATATCCACACCCCTAAATTAGCTCCTTCCAAACTTGAAAGCATTATGGAATTGTTCTTTTGAATAGCCACTGAGGTAAATCCACTTTCGTGTTTATGGGAATCATTATAGGTCATTTTTCCATGTTCCTGATGCTCAGGATTGATCAATTCCAGTTCCATGAACAACTGGCAACCGTTACAAATACCAATGGAAAGGGTATCAGGTCTAGCAAAGAAATTCTTTAGGGCGGTATTCGCTTTTTCGTTGTATTTAAAGGCACCTGCCCAACCTTTGGCACTGCCCAGAACGTCCGAGTTGGAGAAACCACCAACAGCTCCTATAAATTGTATATCCTCCAAGGTCTCCCTTCCGGAAATCAAGTCGGTCATATGTACATCCTTAACATCAAAACCTGCAAGGAACATGGCATTGGCCATTTCGCGCTCCGAATTGCTGCCTTTTTCACGTAGAATTGCCGCTTTTGGACGTGACGTTGCCTTAGTTGGCATCTTGCCATCAAAGTGTGCAGGGAATGTGTAAGTTAAGGGTTGGTTTTTATAATTACTGTATCTTTCTTGGGCCAAGTTGTTGGCAGTTTGTCTGTTATCAAGAAGGTAGGAGGTTTTAAACCAGGTATCTCTTAGGGAATTAACGTTCAATCCCATTTCCATTCCTTGATTTTTAATGTTCAAGGTAGCTGCTGGGCTTACCGATCCAATTTTGTAAAAATCAATTCCGGCATCTTCCAAATCCTTTTCAACTGAACTGTCCTTGGTCTGAAAAACAATTCCAGCGTTTTCTGAAAACAACAATTTTATGGTATCTGCTTCGCCTATCGAGGTCAGGTTCAAATTGGCACCTAAATCGAGGTCGGCAAAACAAAGTTCCAGAAGGGTTGTAATCAATCCGCCCGAGGCAACATCATGCCCGGCAAGAATCTTTCCGTTAAGGATCAAACCTTGTAGCGTATTGAAAACGGTCTTAAAATTATCCGCATCTTTAATTGTTGGAGCCTCATCACCTATAGTATTCAAAATTTGGGCAAATGAAGAGCCTCCCAGTTTATACGAATCTTTGGAAAGATTAATGTAATAGATATCCCCTCCATTTTTTTGTAAAACTGGTTCCACTACCTTGCCGATGTCGGTACAGTTTCCTGCGGCCGAAATGATAACGGTACCCGGAGATATAACCTCTGCATCTTTATAGCGTTGTTTCATGGACAGGGAATCTTTTCCAGTTGGAACATTGATTCCCAGCGCTACCGCAAATTCAGAAATAGCCTCTACTGCATCATAAAGTCTGGCGTCTTCCCCGGGATTTTTACAGGGCCACATCCAGTTGGCGGAAAGGGAAACCGAGTCCAAACCATCTTTTAGTGGTGCCCACACAATATTGGTCAAGGCTTCGGCAATACTATTTTTGCTTCCGGCTGAAGGGTCTATTAAACCAGAAATAGGGGAGTGGCCTATAGAAGTGGCAATTCCTTCTTTTCCTTTGTAATCCAATGCCATAACACCACAATTGTTCAAGGGCAACTGTAAAGAACCAGCGCATTGCTGTTTGGCTACCTTACCACCTACACAACGGTCCACCTTATTGGTAAGCCAGTCTTTGGAGGCTACAGCTTCCAATTGCAGGACTTGGTCCAAATAATCGTGGAAGTGTTCCAAGGAATAGGATGGAGCTGTATATTTTCTAGTTATTGTGGAATCGTTCATTACAGTTTTTGGGGAACTCCCAAACATATCGGATAGCTCCAAGTCCATTGGACTTTCTCCTGTAGTGGCGGATTTGAAGGTAAACCGTTTATCACCTGTAACATCACCTACCTCATACATCGGTGAACGTTCACGATCCGCAATTCGGTGCAGCATATCCACATCCTTTTTCCCGATTACAAGTCCCATACGTTCTTGGGATTCGTTCCCAATCGTTTCTTTGGCCGATAGCGTAGGGTCTCCTATTGGCAGTTTATCCAAATCTATTTTTCCTCCTGTTTCTTCGACTAGTTCTGACAGACAATTTAAATGTCCTCCCGCACCATGATCGTGTATTGATACAATAGGGTTATGATCACTTTCTACCATACCTCTAATGGCATTGGCAGCCCTCTTTTGCATCTCGGGGTTAGATCGTTGAATGGCATTGAGCTCTATTGTGGCCCCAAATTCACCAGTGTCGGCACTTGATACTGCGGCACCGCCCATCCCAATACGATAGTTGTCACCTCCAAGGATCACAATTTTATCACCGGTTTTTGGTATGTCTTTTAACGCCTGTTCGGCTTTGCCATAACCAATACCTCCGGCCTGCATAATCACTTTATCGTAACCTAACTTTCTGCCTTGTCCATTTGCTGAAGATTCAGCTCCCTCATCATGTTCAAAAGTAAGTACTGAACCGGCAATTAAAGGTTGTCCAAATTTGTTTCCAAAATCAGAAGCTCCGTTGGATGCTTTTATTAATATATCCATAGGGGTCTGGTACAACCAGTTCCTTTCCTTCATGCCCTTTTCCCAAGGTCTGTTTTCTTCCAATCGGGAATAGGCGGTCATATAAACTGCAGTTCCCGCCAAGGGCAAGGAACCCTTACCACCTGCCAATCGGTCCCTAATTTCACCACCAGCACCTGTTGCAGCTCCATTAAAAGGTTCTACAGTGGTTGGGAAATTATGGGTTTCCGCTTTTAAGGATATTACAGATTCAAAGGGTTTTTCTTCGTAATAATCTGGCTTGTCTGCACTTTTGGGGGCAAACTGAACCACTTTTGGTCCTTTAATAAAGGCTACATTATCCTTATAGGCAGAGACGATACCCCCTGGGTGTTCTTGGGACGTTTTTTTAATGAGTTTAAACAGCGATGATGGTTTTTCCAATCCATCTATTACAAAGGTGCCGTTGAAAATTTTATGCCTACAGTGCTCAGAATTTACCTGGCTAAATCCGAATACTTCCGAATCTGTAAGTTTGCGGCCAATTTTTTGGGAGACTTCCTGAAGGTAGGTTACTTCTTCTTCACTTAAGGCCAAGCCTTCCTGCTCATTATATTTGGCAATATCCTCTATTCCCAAAATAGGGGCGGGCATTACATCAATCTTAAAAATTTCCTGTGATAGACCATTGTATTTTTGTGAAAGCATGGGGTCAAAGCTTTTATCATCTTTGCCCACAGCCAAAAATTCCTCAATTCTTATAATTCCAGAAACACCCATATTTTGGGTTATTTCTGTTGCATTTGTGCTCCATGGAGTAATCATGGCCGCCCTGGGACCAACAAAAAAGGCGTCGATTGACGCCACGTTTAACCTCGGTTGGTTGCCAAACAACCACGTAAGTTTTGCACTATCTTCTTGGGATAGGTCGCTTTTGGTCTGTACCGCAAATATCTTAGTGCTAAGGTCTCCAAAGAAATGAATCATCTAATATGTAAATTGTATGGATTATAAAGCTGCAAATTTAAGGTTTTAATGTGTAATTTTTAAGTAGAATAGTTAACAGTTTTAGAGGGCAATTGTTAATTTCTAAGCGAGGACTATTCTGAAGTGCAGAACGGCTCAAATTTTATTTGGGCTCTATGTGGATCAAAACGTGTCCAATATTGGGGATTTCCGTTCTAAGCTTATCTTTGAGTTTATGGGACAGGTCATGACCTTCCTTTACTGTAATACTTCCGTTTACCATAGCATGTAAGTCAACGTGATATTTGGTCCCCGCCTTTCTTATAAAACATTTTTCAGTTCCTAAAATGCCGTCAACTTTCAAGGAAACTTGCCGAATTTCATCAATGAGGTCGTCATACAAATGTTCGTCCATTATTTCGCCAAGGGCAGGTCTAAAAATAAGATAGCCATTGTAGAAAATAAAAAAGGAGGCGGCCAATGCAGCCCAATCATCGGCAGTTTCATAACCTTTGCCAAAAATCAATGCTATGGAAATTCCAATAAACGCCATTACCGAAGTAATGGCATCACTTCTATGATGCCAAGCATCTGCCTTTAGGGAGGAGCTATTGGTCTGGATACTTTTTTTCAATACAACCCTATATGAAATCTCCTTCCAAAGAATAATAACTCCCAAGACCAATAAGGTCCAGGATTTTGGTGTTTTGTGAGGTGTTAATATGTTCGTAATGCTTTCATAGGCTATTATGGTAGCCGAGGTAATTAAAAAACCTACCACCAAAAAAGTAATCAAGGGTTCAATTTTACCATGACCGTACGGATGGTTTTCATCTGCGGGTCTTTTTGCATATTTAAGTCCAAACAAGACCAGTAGGGAGGAAAAAATATCGGTAGTGGATTCAATGGCATCTGCGATCAAAGCATAGGAATTGCCAAAAAATCCTGCCAGACCTTTTACTATTGCCAAAACAATATTTCCAGCTATGCTGAAGTATGTGGTTCTTATGGCCGACTCCTCGTTGTTCATGCTATTCGTAAACTGGATAAAAATTTAAAGGTAATAAACTTATATAGCTTTTTTGGGAGGTGAATCTATAATTGTATTCTACAGTTTTTTGTTTTATTCCGTAGAGATTCCAAGACTTTCATTTTTCATTAGAGGAGTAAATTGTATCTTACGTATTGGAATCTTAACTAACCCATTATTTTTTTACCATGGCAAAGGAATATGTAGATATCGCAACTTTAAAATATTTGTTATACCAAGTTCATGAAGTGGAGGAACTACTTTCATCAGAACGATACCAAGATTATGACAAAGATTCCTTGGATCTATTTATAAATTCTATCAAGGAGTTTTCCGATCGCGAATTGTTTCCCTATTTCAAAGAGATGGATGAAACTCCGGCGGTATATAAGGATGGTACCATTATGGTGCATAAGCAGGTAAATGTTATGATGAAAAAAGGTGGGGAAATGGGAATTATTGCGGGTCCCTTTGATTATGGAGAAGGGGGGCTGCAGTTGCCTTTCGTCATCCATACGGCCTCAGCGTATATTCAGGAGGCAGCTAACAATCACCTACCAGGATATGCTGGTTTAACCCAAGGGGCAGCAGAACTAATAGTACATTTTGCCAATGATGCCCTAAAAGAAACCTTTGTGCCTAAAATGCTATCCGGTGACTGGGGCGGGACCATGTGCCTTACCGAACCTCAAGCAGGAAGTTCCTTGTCGGATATTACTTCCAAAGCAACACCAACAGATGAAGGATATTATAAGATATCCGGACAAAAAATATTTATTTCAGGGGGTGACCATCAATATGCAGAAAACATAGTACATCTGTTGCTGGCAAGAATTGAGGGAGCGCCTTCGGGAACCAAGGGTATATCCTTATTTGTTGTGCCTAAGCTTAGGGTTGAGGTTGATGGTAGTTTAAAGCAGAACGATGTGGTGACAGTGGCAGATTTTCAAAAAATGGGACAAAAGGGATATTCTACCACGCATTTGGGATTCGGTGATAACGGAGATTGCCATGGTTGGTTGGTAGGAGAAGCTAATAAGGGTTTAAAATATATGTTCTTAATGATGAACAGCGCCAGGATCAGTGTGGGGCGTGGCGGTGCTGCAATTAGTATGGCAGCCTATCAAGCCTCATTGGAGTATGCCAATGAAAGGCCCCAAGGGCGAAAACTCTCCAGTGATGGAAAAAAAGATCCCAATGAAAAACCTTGCTTAATAATTGAACATCCAGATGTAAGGCGCATGCTTTTATTACAAAAATCGATTGCCGAAGGCTCTCTGAGTTTGGTTTTGTTGGCCGCCAAATATTATGATATCATACAATCAACCAAAGACCCTGAAGCTAAGGAAAAGTACGGTCTATTATTGGAAATGATAATTCCTATTGTAAAAACCTATCCTACCGAGGCTGGTTCTGTAGCTGTAAGCAATGGGTTACAGGTATTGGGAGGATATGGTTTTTGTTCCGATTTTATTCTTCAGCAATACTATAGGGATATCCGGATATTTAGTATTTACGAAGGCACCACTGGAATTCAATCCCAGGATTTATTGGGAAGAAAAGTTCCCATGGCGAATGGAAAGGCTTTGGAATTATTATTATCGGAAGTATTGAATACCATAACAGAGGCATTGGAGTTTGATGAATTGCGTTCCTCGGCAAAAATATTGGGGGGCAAGATCAAATTAACAAAAGAGGTTTTGGAATTTTTAACCCCTTTTGCCAAAAAAGGAAACTACGAGCGTTATTTATCCGATGCGAATTTGTTTATGGAATATTTAAGTCACGTCGTTTTAGGATGGTTATGGCTTGATATTGCAGTACATGCGCAACGAAATCTACAGGAAGGCGGGCAAACCCATTCCAAAGCCTTCTATGAGAGCAAGATCCATACTATGAAATTCTATTTTAAATACGAGTTGCCAAAAACGAGCAGTTTGGCGGAATCTTTGATGCATCCTGATGTGCTGACCATAAAATCCAAGAAAGAGGTCTTTTAAAAACTAATTTATTGCAAATTGAAGTAGGGTAAATTAGAGGTTGATTGTTTTATATACAAACAGTGTTAAAAATCACGGTTTAAATAAAACGATCAAATTATGAAAAGATTACAATTTTTAAGTTTGGCAGTCATGCTTTTCACCACTGCCGGAACTATGGCACAAGAAGTAGAATCTACAGAACAGGAAAAGCTTTCCTATTACGAACAAAGGGCCAAGGAAGATGCCAAATTTGAGCAATCACAGGAATTGGCAGAACAAGAGGAGGAGGAATTCTGGGAATCACAAAAGGAATATGAGGGCCGATTGAAAAAAAGGGACAAAAAGGCATATAGGGCTTATATGAAAGGAAAAAGGGATGCATATGCCGAACATAGAGATCATTGCGATGCCCATTGTCATCACAGTCAGCATTATCATAGCCATGCCAGCTTCTACTATTATCATAACGATTCTTATCGCTATAATAGGTATCCTAGGAGAACTACAATTAGAACTGGTATTGGGGTCAGTGCGCCTAGTGTGAGAATAGGATTATAAGTATTAAAATACAAAAAGAGGCTGCCAATTAAAATTGACAGCCTCTTTTTTTTGCGTATAGATTTAACTACTAAGCTGGGTTTTTCTCCAGCAACGCCATGTAAAAACCGTCAAAACCTGTTTTACATGCATAAATATTGTCATCCTTGATTAAATTGAAATCTTTACCAGCTTCAGAACCTAGGAATTTTTTTACTTGCTGTATATTTTCCTGTGGCAATATGGAACAGGTAGCATATACCAACTTACCGCCAGGTTTTACAATGCGACTATAGTCCTGAAGGATTTGTTGTTGGGTTACCATGATCTTATCTAAAAAATCTGGTTGAAGTTTCCATTTGGCATCCGGGTTTCTTTTTAGGACCCCTAATCCGGTACATGGGGCATCTATTAGTACTCTATCTGCAGAGTCGTATAACTTTTTAATGACTTTGGTAGATTCTATTGTTCTTGTTTCCACGTTATGGGCACCATCTCGTTTGGCTCTTCGCTTTAGTTCTTTCAGTTTGTTCCCATAGATGTCCAAGGCGATCAGCTGGCCTTTATTTTCCATTAGTGCTGCTAAATGCAAGGTTTTTCCTCCAGCTCCGGCACAGGTGTCTACCACACGCTGACCAGGTTTAACGTCTAAATATGGCGCTACCAATTGGGAAGAGGCATCCTGTACCTCGAACCAGCCATTTTTAAAGGCCTCGGTTATAAATACATTTGAGCGCTCCTTTAAACGTAAGGCGTCCGGATACCCTTTTATGGACTCTGTTTCCACTCCCGCTTCGTGGAGTGCACTACTTAAATTATCCTTGGTTGTTTTTAAGGTATTTGTCCTAAGAATAACTTCTGCCTGTTCATTTAGGGCGTGTATTTCTTTGGTCCATAATGCTTCGCCCAATGATTTGGCACAAAGTTCGTCCATCCAATCCGGAACAGATTCCTTGTATTTTCGTATTTTGGATAGTTCATCAAACTTTCCTTTGATTCTTCTTTCCGGTGTAGGTTCCAACTGTTTCCAATCAGGTAGTTTAATTCCCTTAAGAACGGCCCAAACGGCAAACATTCTAAATAGGTTTGGCCTGCTATACGGTGCTTTTACTTCAGCTATCTCGGCATATAATCGTCTCCAGCGTACCATTTCGTAAGTGGTTTCTGCTATAAATCCTCTATCCCGGGCACCCCATCGCTTGTCGTATTTTAATACTTTTTCTACTACTTTATCTGCATATTCCCCTTCGTTAAATATATAATTCAACGCATCAACAACCGCAAACACTAGATTTCTATGTAATCGCATTTTAAAAAATTAAGATTGCAAAGGTATTGTATTAGAACCTATTCCTATTATTTTTGATGAAAATTATAACCATGCGAAACTATTTGGCAATCCTTATACTCTTTATTTTATGCTCATGTTCCGAAAAGGAAGAAACGAGCAGGTTTAACACCGTGGAAGTGGAGACCATTTATACGGATTCATTGAGTTTTAGAGCTATACAAATTATGGACGGGGGCAATATGGCATTCGCTGCCGATAAGGGTGCTTTTGGATTGGTTGACCTTAAGACCAATAAGGTGCGGGTAAATACCCAAAAATATGATAGCATTCTACCTGAATTCCGGGCTGTAGCACAAAATGCAGCAGATTTTTTCATGCTTTCGGTGGGTAATCCGGCCTTGTTGTACAAGACAGGGGATAGCGGAGATATGGAATTGGTTTACAAAGAAGAGGACGATAAGGTATTCTATGATGCAATGGCCTTTTGGAACAATCAGGAGGGCATTGCCATTGGGGATAGTATGAATGGGTGTCTTTCAATAATTATTAGCAGGGATGGTGGTAATACGTGGAATAAGCTAGCTTGTTCTTCCTTGCCCAAATCGGAACCCGGAGAAGGGGCTTTTGCGGCAAGTAATACCAATATTAAATTGTTGGGCAACAAGGCATGGATAGTTACCACAAGCGGAAATGTGTATTACTCTGAGGACAAAGGTTTTAATTGGACGGTGATAAAAACCCCAATAGAAAGTTCAGAACCAACACAAGGTATTTACTCCATTGATTTTTATGACGAAAATTTAGGGGTTGTATTTGGCGGGGACTATACCAAGCCAGAAATAGATAATGCCAATAAGGCAATTACCAGGGATGGCGGTAAAACATGGAAACTGATTGCCAATGGAAAACTACCAGACTTTAGGAGCTGTGTCCAATTTGTACCAAATTCAGAAGGTAAATCCCTCATAGCCGTAGGATTTAATGGTGTGGCTTATTCCCCTGATGCAGGAGAGACTTGGAAACAACTTTCAGATGAGTCTTTTTACACCTTGAGATTCCTTAACGACACTACTGCATATGCGGCAGGGAAAAATAGAATTGCAAAACTAATATTTCATTAGACAACCATTGGGATGTTGTTTAGGTATTGTATTCTATAACCTTTGAAATAAGTTAGCTTCTACTTACTACCTCTTCTCTGTCTATATTGTTTTATTAATTGACGTTTGAAATCCTCTTCGGAACGCATCAATAGAATGGTCTTTTTTGCCGAAATGGTCTTGGATATTTTTTCGATATAAGTTTTTTCTGCCTTGTGTTTTTCTTCCTCCAACTTTTGCATACGGCTAAGAAGCTCACTGGCCTTAGCATCCGAAAGGGCATCCAATTTTTTTATTTCGTTACCTATTTCAAAGCGCTCTACTCTGAAGAACCCCTCTTTTTTGGATTGATGCTCATTATATATGGGCCAAAAACTTTGGGCTTCCTTAGGAGTAAGTTCCAGTCTTTCTGAAATGAAAGCTACTTTTAGGGATTTTATTTTTTCCCAATCCTGTTTTTCTTGGGAGCTTAGAGATAAGGTAGCCACAAGGAATAGGAGAGGGGCAAGTATTTTTATTTTTTTAATCATCATTGTGCAAATTTAATTCTTCAAAATCTTCAATATGGGTGTCCAGGTAATCTATAATATTATCATTATCCAGCCTATTTTCCAGGATATCGTTGAGGTCCATGTCATTTATGGGAAGTATTTCCGCCAAATCATAGGAGGAAAGTTCCAGGTCATTAAATTCAAAATATTGCTCAATCTCGGAATTGGCCAAATCCGAATATGACAGTGTTTTGTCGCTGTTGAATTGAATTACAATGAAAAGCAGTAATACAGCTGCAACGGAGGCAACTGCATAAAAGTGTTTTTTATAGGACTTGAGGGGGATTACTTTTGTCTCCACCGATGAATTTTCCAGTTTTTGTAAAATTTTGGTGTTTAGATCATCAAAATAACCTTCAGGAACTTTAAACCCTTCATTTGGAGACATTGAGGCTTCCTCCTTGGAAATCTTGTCCATAATATTGGCAGACAGGCTATCGAAATAGCCTTCCGGTACTTTAAAGCTGTTATTTTTATTTATTCTATTCATTTCAATAGTTTGACCTTGAACAATATAAAAGGTTTAGTTTTCTTTTAAAAAAGCTTCAATCTTTTTTGAAGCCAGATGATAGGAGGCTTTTAACCCACCTACACTGGTCTCCAATATCTCCGAAATCTCCTCATACTTCAATTCCTGAAAATACTTCATATTAAAGACTAATTTTTGTTTTTCAGGAAGAGTTGCAATTGCCAATTGTAATTTAAGTTGAAACTCATCACCTTCAAAATAGACATCAGCCCTTAAGTCTTCAACTGCCTTATTTACCAACTTCTCATTACTCACCTTAAGTTTTTGCGATTTGGATTTTAAAAATGTCAGAGCTTCATTAGTCGCTATCCTATACATCCAAGAATATAATTTGCTGTCCCCTTTAAAGCCATCTATATTGCGGAACACCTTTATAAAAGTATTTTGAAGCACATCATCCGTATCCTCATGGTTTAAAACAATTCTTCTGATATGCCAATACAAACTTTCCTTGTAGGTGTTCACCAGCACCTCAAAAGCCTTCGCCTGATGGTCTTTATGCTTTAATTGTATTACAAGAGTTTCTTCTGCAATCAACATTTTGGACTTAAGTTCCATTGTTGGACTATAAAAATTGTAAAAGGTTTATTTCGAGTTTTATTTTAATACCTAAGGTAAACAAGATCTCCGACTATCATAATTCTCTAATTTAATGCTATTTATAAATAAATGTCTTCATTTTTACTTATTTTTGATGTTATTCCTTGTGAAAAGGGACTAATTAGGTACTAATTAATTCGAGTATGTAATAAGTGTTAATCCTCAAAATAATTTATTAAGTGACATTTAAATTACATGATAGTTGGTACCGTCTTATGTCCAAGGACTTTAATACGCCTAATTTTAAATCCCTGACCGATTTTATTGAACAAGAGTATATTGAACGGACCTGTTACCCCAAGGAGAGTGATATTTTTGCGGCATTTGACCATTGTCATTTAATGGATACCAAAGTGGTTATAATTGGACAGGATCCATATCACGGCCCTGGACAGGCCAATGGACTCTGTTTTTCCGTAAATGAGGGTGTAAAACATCCGCCTTCCCTGATTAATATTTTTAAGGAAATAGAAAGTGATGTGGGAACCCCATATCCTAAGAGTGGAAATTTGGAGCGTTGGGCAGACCAAGGGGTTTTATTGCTTAATGCTACTTTAACGGTGAGGGCGCATGAAGCTGGAAGTCATCAGAATAAAGGATGGGAGACTTTTACGGATACCGGTATTCACAAACTATCGGAAGAAAAAGAGGGCCTGATATTTTTATTATGGGGCGGCTTTGCAAAGAAGAAGGCAAAGTTGATCAATGCAAAAAAGCATTATATTTTGACTTCCGGACATCCGTCTCCTTTGAGTGCCAATAGGGGATATTGGTTTGGTAACAAGCATTTTAGTAAAACGAATGGAATTTTAATGGAAAATGAAAAACAACCTATTAACTGGTAATTCGGGATTTGTAAAATTGATTTTTAAATAAAACCGTTCGGTATTCAGGGAGCCAACGTGTCTCAAAACATCTGTTTTACCATTACGATATAACAAAAGAATATTTATATGATTTTTTTATCCAAAAGTGTTAATGTACTATTAACTAAATCTATATTTGTATTTTTTGTTTGATCTATTTAACATAATTTAATAAAGCACATTTGATTTTAAAGATTAATAAGTTAATGAATTCCACTAGATTAAAATGGGTGTTATTGGTTGATGACGACGGAACTACCAATATGCTAAATAAACTTTTTTTAAAAAAACTAATTCCAGATCTAGAAATAGATACCGTTACGGACGGACATAGAGCCTTAGATTTCATAGAGAAAAATATTAATGATATAGATCAGGGAAGTTTCTTGTTGATACTGGACATTGAAATGCCAATAATGGATGGATGGCAATTTCTGGAGGCTTTTAATATCCTTTTTAGACAAGAAGAAAAAGAAAAGGTAGTTATAGCCGTATTAACTGCAAATGGATGTGAAGAAGTTACTTATAAGGCCCTATCCAATCCCCAAGTCAAAGAGTGCCTACACAAACCGCTGTCCGATATAAACTTTAGAAGTATAATTCAGTCCTATTTTTACGACTAGAAGTCAGCTAAGACTTAAAGCGACAAATACTGGGTTCACTTGAACCTTTCTAGTAAATTATCTCTGTACTGGGAACTATCCTTTCAATGAGGTTTAATTCCTTTAAGGTATTTTGTGCCAATTCCAAATTGTGCTTGCCAATATTCTTTTGTCCCCATTCCGTTAGGGATAGCCAATGTTGAATATCCTCAAGCTTCTGCTTATAGGTATTGGCCAGTGTACGATCTATGCTGGGTATCCGTTTAAAATCCGAAGTGTATACATTAATTATCTCAAGAATATGAGTCAAGATGCCAGAATTTTCAGCTAAAAACTTGTCGGTGGCGGCAATTACAAAGCAAGGCCATGGAGTAGGACAATCTGTAATTCTTCTAAATATACCTTGGTCCACCAACGGTTTTGTGGTAAATCTTTCCCACATAAAATAATCTGACTTACCTTCGGTTAAAGAGGCCACCGCAGCATCTAGATTATTGATTACCTCAAATTTCAGATCTTTAGTATCCCAACCCTGTTTTTGGGCGTTTACGTAAGCCATTAAATGACTACCACTCCCAAATCTACTTATGGCTGCGGTTTTATTTTTTAAATCTTTTAGTGTATTGTAGCCGCTTTTTTCCGCCACGTGGATTCCCCATAAGAGGGGAGTAGCTATGTATTCCTGTACTATTTTCGAAGGATTGCCCTCGGTGATACTTTTTACAATTCCTTCGGTCAGGATAATGGCCAGATCGGTTTCATTGTCCTTTAATAATTGTGCCATTTTACCGGTTCCTTCGGGAATATCTTTCCATTGCAAGTTAATGCCCCTAGCTTCGAAAGCTCCTTCTTCGATTGCTAGCTGCCAAGGAAAATTAAAGTGTTCGGGAACACCAACAATATTTACATTTTTCAAATCAAACTTATTTATATGGTTTGTTAACCAATCTCTAGGTGTAATTCACCATTTAGAAATTAAACTTTTAGTGTAGATTATATACAGTAAAACTCTTATAATCAATAATTTAACTAATGTCAGACATCAAATCCTTCGGCTATTTTGTTTATGGTAAACTTAATTAATTCGTCCATTGCCAAATCCGGTCTTAAGGAAAACTTTTTGTTGGGCCTATTTGCAACAATACAGTTCAGGGATACAGCCCGATGACCCAGTAGTTTTGCCAAGCCATAAATTCCTGAGGTTTCCATTTCCAAATTGGTGATACGCTTATCATCATAATTAAAACTGGCCAATTTGGAGTTCATATTTTTATCTTCCAATTTTAGCCGTAAAATACGTCCTTGGGGGCCATAGAAGCCAACATTTGTAGCGGTAAATCCGAGTTGAATTTTGTCCGACACAAATCTTTCTGCCAGTAATTTGTTATAGGTAACCACATAAGGCGTGGATTTGTCCTTATGCCAATTGGTGTGTTTTAAAAATGCTTGTTGTATCTGTGGATGTTTAATATGTGAGCTGTCGTAAAAATGCAATAGGCTGTCCAGTCCAATGGCGAATTCGCTCATTAGAAAAGAATCTATGGGAATATCCGCTTGTATGGCACCGGAAGTTCCAATTCGGATAATATCCAATTGCCTCTTGACCTTTTTTATAGTCCTTGTTTCAAAATCTATATTCGCCAAGGCATCCAACTCGTTTAGAACAATATCAATATTGTCAGTGCCAATTCCAGTAGAAATTACGGTAATGCGCTTCTTGTTTAACCATCCAGTATGGGTAAGGAATTCGCGCTTTCCTTTTTTTAGATCGATCTTATCAAAATATTGGGAAACCTGCTTTACCCTATCGGGGTCGCCAACAGTGATTACGGTATCTGCTAGGTCCTGGGGTAATATATTAAGGTGGTATACGCTTTTGTCTGCGTTAAGGATTAGCTCTGAAGAACCAAATTTCATTTTATAATTTTAAAATACGGTCCGTTTCTGAGTTGTATAGGAAGTTATATTTTAATGCACCGCCCAAATAGGCATCGTTTTCTTGGATACAGGAATAATAGCTGGTCTTTCCTTCCAAAATTTCCATACCTTTTTTAGAAAGTTTTACGGGGCTGAAATTAGTGAAAAGAGGTTTTAATTTAGTTATAACACGCTCGTATTGGGTATCGCCAAAACCGTAACGACCTTGATTTTTTAAGACTGTATTCAGTAATTCCAGTTTGGTTTTGGGCTTGGCGCTTCGGGCCAATCGCAAAATATTATTTTCTACTTCATTGAGGCCATTTCTTATGGTAGGAAATCTCAATAAATGGGCCTCGATAGCCCCGGAAAGGTGGGAAAATTGAAAACTGTCAAAGTCTTTTAGATTTTCCAATCTAATCGGGTTGTCACTACAATACAATTGCCAAACATAATCGGCATATTCAATATCGTCTTGAGTTAAAAGGGTACGATTGGTATAAAATTTGTAAAGCTGTTCATCCGCCAATTCCCCAAGTCCGAACAAATTATCCAAATTTTCATTCTCGTCACCGGATACCAAGGAAATTTCGGCATAAGGTCTGTGTGTCTTTAGCCAACTTATTACGGCCAACATATTTATTTGATCAAATAGATCGTAATCAAACCAAAGAACTATATTATCTTCCTTTTTGTGACTACATAGGGTACGGTATTCCTTTAAAGTCTTATCTATGAACCAAGACTTGGATACTTTATAGTTTTTATTTAAAAATTCGAACCTCGTTTTCCAAAATGATTCGCTCCCAACATTAGTTTCCGTCTTACCTTCGCACAGCATTTCGCGCCAAGTAATAATTTCCCCTTCCAATTTCAGGGTTCTTAATTTTTCGGTGAACATGTCGCCGTTCGTTATGTGTAATTGGGAACTCATTGTAATGGTGGTTTAGGTTGTGGCTAATAAATGTAGTGTTTTATCTTAAGATCAAAAAATAATTAACAAAAATCTAACCACCTACGCGTTTTACTTTAAATCCTTTTTCCTGTAGTATTTTCATTATTTTATCCCTGTAATCCCCTTGTATTATTATAGAATCATCTTTAAAAGTTCCGCCCACACTAAGCTTGGTTTTCAGTTCTTTGGCTAATTTTTTAAAATCCTCATCCGCCCCTGTGTACCCCTCTAAAATGGTTATGGGTTTTCCCTTCCTTTTTTCATACTTGCAAATGATCGGGGCCTCCTGTAGCCAAATATCGTTTTTTATACTCTTCTTTTTGTCATCTTCCGATGGTGTATGATCCGGAAATAGATTCTTTAATTGATCTTTTAAGTCCATTGTTAGTTCTAAAAATTATGCTAAAATACTATTTCAGGACAAAAATAAAAACCCATTCTTAACAAAAGGTCAATTTGTAGGAATGGGTTGTAATCCTGTAATTACCCAATTTATTCCATTGGAAAATCTTCGTCATCCATTACTTCTTCCATTTGTTTTATATGTCTTTCCGTGTGGCCGGACATAAAAAGAAGAATTTGATAGGCATCAACGGTTCCAAATGGAAGCTGTTGATAGCGATTTCGCAGATCATCCAGGGTGCTTTTTACATAATCTATATGTTCTTTTCTTTTGTTTTTGAATTCTGCGACTGTTTCTTCAAAACTACCGTATTTCCCTGATGGTTCAAAATCCTCTCCCGTTTTTACTTTATTACTACGATCTTTTATCATGGCAATTAATTGTTCATCGGAGACTTTTACTTCAGAGCGTCTGGATGGATCTGCTTCAGTGGCCAAAGTGGCTTGAAGCATACCAAAGATCATATTTTCGGAGATTGCGATATGTTCTGCACATTCCGCAATGGACCAAGAGTCATCTGTTATTTTGTAGTTGAGCTGTTCCTCACTCAACCCATCCAAGGTATTTAAAAAATGATCATGGGACTTTGTCATTTCTTTAACGGCAAATTCCCTCTCCGCATCTGTAAGGGTAGATTTAACTACACCAAATGCTAAAATTGTCAATACTACAATTGATAAAATTAAATTTTTCATAGTGTCCATGTTTAAATGTTAATACTCAAGGTTCTTTACTTCCTTAGACAATAATAAAGCATGGATCAACCTTAATCTACTTCTTTATTAAGCCTAGGTCTATCAGTCTTTCATGCAAAAAGTCCCCAGCAGTAATATCCTCAAATTGTTTAGGATGTTCGTCATCCACACAATTCTCCAAACAATTTAATGGCATTTCGCTAATGGGGTGCATAAAAAAGGGCACGGAATATCTGGAGGTGCCCCATAACTCCTTGGGAGGATTAACCACCTGGTGTATGGTGGATTTTAATTTATTATTGGTTAAACGGGATAGCATATCTCCTACATTGATCATCAGTTGATCGGGTTTGGCAATGGCATCTACCCATTCTCCCTCATGATTTTTTACCTGAAGGCCCTTTCCGTGGGCTCCCATTAATAGGGTAATTAAGTTAATATCCCCATGGGCCGCAGCTCTTACCGCATTTTTTGGTTCTTCCTTAATAGGGGGGTAGTGTATAGGCCTTAAAATAGAGTTACCATTTTTAATGTACTCATCAAAATAAGTTTCATCGAGGTCCAAATGCAAGGCAAGCGCACGCAAAACATATTTTGCCGTTTTTTCCAACATTTTATAGGTTTTCTTGCCCGTCTCATCAAAATGATCCAACTCCTCGACCATTACATTCGGGGGATATGCCTTTTCCAGTTTTGGATTATTTTCCACATATTGTCCAAAATGCCAAAACTCCTTTAAATCGCCTTCCTTTCTTCCCTTAGCGTGTTCTTTTCCAAAGGAGGTGTACCCCCTTTGCCCTCCAATGTCAGGAATTTCATACTTGTCTTTGACTTCCTGGGGAAGGTTGAAAAAATTCTTTATTTCTGTATATAGATCCTCGACCAATTTTTCGGACAAAAAATGACCACTCAAGGCCACGAAGCCAATGTCCTCAAAGGCACTGCCTATTTCCTTTATAAATTTTTCTTTTCTTTTTTTATCGCCGGATATGAAATCTTCAAGATTTACACTGGGTATTGCGCTCATCAACCTTATTTTTTATTACATCAAAGTTAATAAATATATAGGCAATCTTATTGAAAAAATATTCAACTTTGTTTTTCCGATTTGTTACATTTATAAATTAATATCGATAAAAAGTATAAAAACATAACATGCAATATAAAGGCGATAGTGTTGATAAAGCCATGCAATTAAAACTTTATCAACGAATGTTAAAACCTCGTTTGATAGAGGAAAAAATGCTGATTCTCCTTCGCCAAGGAAAAATTTCAAAATGGTTCAGTGGTATTGGACAAGAGGCGATTTCGGTGGGAGTGGCAAGCGCTTTGACTCCAGACGAGTATATATTGCCCATGCACCGTAACCTAGGGGTTTTTACCACGAGGAACATACCCTTGCACAGACTTTTTTCCCAATGGCAGGGAAAAGCCAATGGCTTTACCAATGGTAGGGACAGAAGTTTTCACTTTGGCACCCAAGAATATAAAATTGTTGGAATGATATCCCATTTAGGTCCCCAGTTGGGTGTGGCGGACGGGATTGCGCTAGCAGACCTTCTTAAAAACAATAAAAGGGTGACGGCAGTTTTTACAGGAGAAGGAGGCACCAGTGAGGGCGATTTTCATGAGTCTTTAAACCTTGCAGCTGTCTGGAATTTGCCTGTATTGTTTTGTATAGAAAATAATGGGTATGGTCTGTCCACACCAACAAATGAACAGTATAAATGTGAAAATTTAGCGGATAAGGGCCCAGGCTACGGAATGGAATCGCAGATTGTGGACGGTAACAATATATTGGAAGTGTTTTCTACGGTTGATGGGATTTGCAAAAGTATGCGCAAAAATCCAAGACCGGTTTTGTTGGAATTTAAAACTTTCAGGATGCGAGGCCATGAAGAGGCGAGCGGAACCAAGTACGTGCCCCAGGATCTATTGGACGCTTGGGAGGAAAAAGATCCGATCGTAAATTTTGAAAAATTTCTGTTGGATGAAAAGATTCTTTCCGCACATTTGATAGAAACCCTTAAAAATGAAATTTACGCGGAAATTGACTATGATCTAAAGAAGGCTTTTTCGGAGCAAGAAATTGAAGTAGATCAAACCAAGGAGTTAAGGGATGTTTATAAGGTCTTTGATTATCAGCAATATAACCACGGTTCCACCACAAATAATATTAGATTGATAGATGCCGTGTCCCAAGGGCTGAAGCAATCCATGGACAGGCATGACAACCTTGTTGTTATGGGTCAGGATATTGCGGATTATGGAGGCGTATTTAAAATTACGGAGGGTTTTGTGCAAACCTTCGGGAAGGAGCGTATTAGAAACACCCCTATATGTGAATCAGCTGTGGTTTCCGCGGCCATGGGGCTCTCAATAAACGGAGTGAAATCGGTAATGGAAATGCAATTTGCAGATTTTGTAAGTACGGGGTTTAATCCTATCGTAAACTATTTGGCAAAGGTGCATTACCGCTGGGGAGAAAATGCCGATGTAGTCATAAGGATGCCCTGCGGTGCCGGTGTAGGTGCTGGTCCATTTCACTCCCAGACCAACGAGGCATGGTTTACCAAAACCCCGGGATTAAAAGTGGTATATCCTGCGTTTCCCTATGATGCCAAAGGTCTTTTGGCCACTTCCATAAACGACCCCAATCCAATATTATTTTTTGAGCATAAAGGACTTTACAGGAGTATTTATCAAGAAGTGCCAGAGGATTATTACACCTTGCCTTTTGGCAAAGCAGCTCTCTTAAAAGAAGGCTCGGATATTACCGTTGTTAGTTATGGACTAGGAGTACATTGGGCCCTGGATATTTTAAAGGATAATCCAGATATAAAGGCCGATCTGTTGGACCTAAGAACCCTACAGCCCATGGATATGGATGCTATTTACACCTCCGTACAAAAAACGGGTAAACTCATTATCTTGCAGGAAGACAGTCTGTTTGGGGGAGTAGCAAGTGATATTTCGGCCTTGGTAATGGAAAACTGTTTTAAATTCTTGGATGCCCCAGTTATGCGGGTAGCCAGTTTGGAGACTCCAATTCCCTTTGCTAAAAATTTGGAAAATAATTATTTGCCCAAAGAGCGATTTGCAAATGAGTTATTTAGGTTGTTAGCCTATTAAAAGGTTTCTGGAATTAAAATATCTATAATACGGATGATCACAGCGGAAGAAAAGCTAAAGGAACGAATTAAGGAGCTTACTTGTTTATATGAGGTAACTTCCATTATTGTTAATTGTGACTATGACCAAATTGAAGACGCCCTAAAAGGTATTTTATATTGTTTGCAGAAAGCTTGGCGTTTTAACGATGTAGCGCAAGTAAAACTCTTAACGGACCAGTATAATATAGCAACGGCAGATTATCCGGTTGATGCCCTTTTCTTGGAAGAAAGTGTGCAAGTATTTAATAAGAAAGTTGGGGAAATACATGTGGCTTATCCCAAGCCAAACTATAAA
Source organism: Arenibacter sp. F26102 (assembly GCF_023015865.1). Lineage (GTDB taxonomy): Bacteria > Bacteroidota > Bacteroidia > Flavobacteriales > Flavobacteriaceae > Arenibacter. The sequence continues at coordinate 185,420 of NZ_JALKBC010000005.1, forward strand.
CTCACCGATTTTTTGCAGGAAGAAAAAAAATTGCTGAAAAACGTTTGTCTGGAAGTAGGTAATCTTTTGGAGAGAAAGCAGATAAAGGACAATGAGATTATAATAAAACGTAAAATGGAAAGAGCGGACCGCCTAGGTATTTTAGGTGAAATTACCGCTGGGATTGCCCATGAGCTAAATACCCCTTTGGCGAATATACTGGGTTTTTCAGAATTATTAAAAACGCGGATAGCCGAAGATACCCAAGCTAATAAGGACCTAGATAAAATTATAAATAGTGCCATATTCTCAAGGGAGGTGGTAAAAAAATTAATGTTCTTTGCCTGTGAGATGCCACAGCAAATGACTTTGGTGAATATAAACCCGATAATTGCCAATGCCATTAATTTAATGGAACCAAGTCTTAACAAAAAGAAAATTGATCGTGAACTCAAATTTAATGCACAATCCATTTTGCTAAGGGTAGATACCATTCAATTGACCCAGGTTATTTTTAATTTGATTCTAAATGCCATATATTTTTCGCCTGTCAAGGGAAAAATTATAATCGATGTGAAGGAAGCCGATGATAAGGTGGAAATAAGAATATCGGATGAAGGGCCAGGCATTGACCCAAAAATCAGTGATAAGATCTTTGAACCCTTTTATAGCACCAAGCCTGTTGGAGAAGGTTCTGGATTGGGTTTAAGTGTTGTACACGGTATAGTTAAAAGTCATAAAGGCGTTATAAGCTATAGGTCCAACAAACCCAAAGGGACTATATTTACCATTGCTTTTCCAAAAATTTAAAAATTATGGGTTTTAATAAAGAAAATGTACTGATCGTAGATGATGACGTAAATATACTGGAGCTCATCCATAGACACCTACAATCTTTTAATTACCATACTTACAAAGCTGTTTCTGTTAAGGAAGCGCTGATTATCCTAAAAGATTCCAAAATAGACCTTTTGATTACGGATCTTAAGATGCCCGATGTGGATGGATTGCAATTGGTAAAATACGTGTCCGAACATTATCCAAAGCTGCCAAAATTGGTCGTTACGGGTTATCCATCTGTTGATGATGCCTTGAGTGTAATAAAATCGGGGGCGTTAGATTACTTGGTAAAACCTTTTACTAAGGAAGAATTAAGGCAGGCTGTTTTAAAATCGTTCTCGGACAATTTAGTTAACAAAGACGGTTCCAATAATAATATAACCCCTAGAAATAATAATGTAGGTGATTATGGTGAGCTAATAGGGGAGTCCCAGGCCATAAAAAAGGTGACCGACATTATAGATAGGGTAAAAGACAACAAGGCAACGGTATTGATTCAAGGGGAAAGTGGTACAGGAAAAGAATTGGTGGCCCGATCTGTACATTATACGGGGAAATTTTCCAGAGCCCCTTTTATAGCGGTGAATTGTGGTGCCATTCCAGAAAGTTTATTGGAAGCCGAGCTTTTCGGCTACGCCAAAGGAGCGTTTACGGGTGCCAATGAAAATCGAAACGGGTTTTTCCAAGCCGCCGACAAGGGCACACTTTTTTTGGATGAAATAGGCAATGCCTCACTTTCGGTTCAATCCAAATTGTTAAGGGCGCTCCAGGAAAAAGAGGTGGTAAAAGTAGGTTCCCAAAAAATAGAAAAAATAGATATCCGAGTCATTGCAGCTACTAACAGTAATTTGTATTCCCAAGTACAGAAGAAATTGTTCAGGGAAGACCTGTATTATAGATTAACCGTTGTGGAAATAAATGTTCCTTCGCTCAGGGAGCGCAAAGAGGACATACCTCTATTGGTTGAGAAGTTTTTGTTCAAATACGGTGTGGAGTACAAGGATAGGTTGGTTACGATTGCTCCTGAAGCCCTAACGCTCCTGGAACGTTACCCTTGGCCGGGAAATATTAGGGAGTTGGAAAACGTAATTCAAAGAGCGGTAATTATGTGCGATAAAAGAATTGAAATAGAAAATTTACCGGACAATTTGAAGTATAAAATAGATTTTCCCGAAGAGGCTTTGCTGCCGTTAAGGGAAATTGAAAAAAAATACATCCTAAAGGTCTTGGAGGCAACTGGCCATAATAAATCCAAGGCGGCGGATATTCTACAGATCGATCGCAAAACGCTGCGTCAAAAAATTCAATAATTCCATTTTTTTATAGTGGGTAAATATTACCCATGTGGGGGAAATATACCACACTTATACTCAAGTAATATTTGTTGATTACAGGTCAATGTATTGATTTTTAGTTGATTATATTTTTATTGTGCTCGTTCCATATTTTTTGGCATTCTAGTTGCCTTCAACCTAGTTCTAAATTATACTGCTATGCGAGTTGAAACTAGTTTATGTCCGAGTTGTGAGTATTTTAAAACTTGTGTACTCACTAAAAACAAGACCCATATTTGGCAATGCAACGAATATGAATCAGCGGATTCAGGAATGGTACCCAACAGAGATCAATTGGTTTTAAAAAGTCAAGTAAGATTATTCTAAATAGAATTTTATGATTACAAAGTCAAAAACAGAGTCGAAACAGGGCATGTTGGAAAACGTGATGCGTCAATTCAACCATGCTGCCGATATTATTGATTTAAACAGTAATATTAGAAAAATACTCAGCATTACAAATAATGAATTGCTTATACATTTTCCTGTTAAAATGGATAATGGAGATGTCGAAGTTTTTACAGGATACCGAGTACAGCACAATAACGCCTTGGGGCCATATAAAGGTGGACTTCGTTATCACCCAACGGTGGACATAGATGCGGCCAAGGCCTTAGCTATGTGGATGACCTGGAAAACCTCCTTGGCAGGGCTGCCCTATGGTGGGGCAAAAGGAGGAATACAGATTGACCCTTCCAAATATTCCAATGCGGAATTGGAAAGGATTACAAGAAGATTTACATACGCCTTGGGCGATAATATTGGTCCAGAGCACGACATACCGGCACCGGATGTGAATACTAATTCACAGACCATGGCCTGGATCGTGGATACGTATATGTCTACAAAATCTCCTGCGGAAAGGTCCAGGAATCAGCACGTGGTTACAGGAAAACCCTTGGGTTCTGGAGGTTCGGAAGGTAGGGATAGAGCTACAGGCTATGGAGTTTATCTAAATATAAAACTGTGGGCCGAAAAGAAAAAAGTTGACCTTAGGAACAAGAGGTTTATAGTACAAGGTTTTGGTAATGTTGGCTATTGGACTGCACATTTCCTGGAGAACGAGGGAGCCAAATTAGTGGGTGTACAGGATGCCTATGGCAGTATTACCAATAGTGATGGCATTGAAGTTTTCACATTGTTCCAGTATATGCAAACTAACAAAGGCAGCATAGTAGGCTATAGCTCGGCGGAAGCCGTTGATAAAGATCAATTTTTTGAATTGGATTGCGATATCTGTATACCAGCGGCCCTGGGGAATCAGATCACCGCCGAAAATGCGGGTAAGATCAAGGCTTTTTTAATAGCCGAGGGTGCAAATGGCCCTACGGATGTGGAAGGCGAGGAAATTCTGCTTAAAAACGGTGTTGGAATAATACCGGATATTCTCTGTAACTCAGGTGGTGTCATAGGTAGTTATTTCGAATGGCTACAGAATAGAAATGGGGAGCTATGGCAATTGGAGGAAGTTTTATTCAAGTTGGAAAAGAAAATGAAGGAAGTCTTTGAAAAGGTATATGAAATGGCCGAAAAAAGGGACGGGGATATGAGGACAGCAGCCTATATAATCGCTATAGAAAGAATAGAAAAGGCCTATGTTCAAAGAGGAATATTTCCATAAATTATTATAAAATTACAAGATTATGAAGTACGGAAATTTAGTGTTGGAAGAGAAGGAATTCGTCCTTTTAAAACGTTTGGTAAATGTATCCGGGTTTTATACCGATAATACTTATAAGAATTCCATTAATAAGCTAACCGAGGAGTTAAAGTCCGCAGTAGTTTACAGTGAGGAAGAAATGCCTAAAGATGTTATAAGGTTTAATTCAATGGTAACAATCCAGGCAGTTAACGGATGGTCAAAACAATTTCAGTTGGTAATTCCATCTCAAGGAGATTTTAAAAATAGTAAAATATCCATATTGACCCCTATGGGTGCTGCAGTTATTGGTTATGCCAAAGGGGACGATATTATCTGGGAGTTTAGAAATGGGGAACAAACCCTTAAGGTTGCCGATGTAAAGCAACAACATAGCACTATTAACTCTGATATCTTGTTGTAATTATGGAGGTATTTTATGAACATGATTCGGATGATAGGCTAATTGCCAAAAAAGATGCACTGGAGTTAAACAATTGGATCGTTCAACTTGTAGGCAATGGAAACGAACTTGAGATATTGATAAATATAGCAAAGAAGTTGTCCAATGGCGGGGACCTAGGTAGTCAGCTAAATGAATTGGCCATGGAAAACAAACTGCATTTGGGCGTTTTTTATAGATATAAGAATTCCATGGTGAATTTGCACGAATGTGAGGATATGGAGTGTGATATATACTATATAAACAAGCATGAGGAATACCGCAATTTATATGCGTCCATCTTGGAATCTTTTCACAAATTAAAAGAAGAACTATATACGATGATATTGGTGGAATTATAATGTTGGTTGTTAACAGTCTGTTTGTTGGTTTTAATATTAGAGTTTTGGCTGTTGATGCACAAGGGAAAGCAATGCTTTCCCTTGTTTTTTTGGAGGAATGCCATTTAGTTGCTCCAGATGCCAAGCTGATGGTGTCTTCTACGATTTTGACTAACTGCGCTTCGGTAAAGTCAATAATATTTCTTTTGGAGCAAACCCATTGTTCCCATTTACTATAGTTTTGAAAATAATATGTCTGGAAAGAATACTGTGGCTTAAGGCTTTAGTTTTTATGTTCATATTATTGATCCTTGTCACATACTTTTTTTTCAGTTTCTACGTATATAAGTTCAAATAATAAATATGAAAATTATGCATTTAAAAAAGGTTATATTATTACTAGTGTTTACAGCTGGTCTTGTTACCTCCTGTTCCGTTTCCAAGGCGGCAAGACAGGATAGGAAAGTTTTAAGTGGTAATTGGATTTTAAACAATGTTTCCTATCAAGGAAGTCAGGGGAAATTTAAATCCGTACTATTTAATGACGCCGATGCCTCATGTTTTGAGGGCAGTACCTGGTTTTTTAGAAATAATAATAGTACAGGTAGCTACATGTTGGGAAACGGTAGTAATTGTGATGAAGTAGAGCGCTTTATCCGTTGGTCTGTTTTGGATAGGGAAGGAATGACCAGTCAATTGCAGTTTAAATTCATCGATGATAAATACAAGGATATATCCGGGGGGCTAGGATATAGGTTGGACATTGAACTGCTGAGCGATCAACAAATGAGGTTGACATCAAAAGTTACAGTTGAGGGACAACCGTTGACTGTGGTCTACGACTTTTCAAAAAACGACCAAACATTATAAACAACAATATCCAAAACACCTACATACGAATATTGGGACAAGTGGCGATTGGCATAGTTTCTGTGTAGATGGAGGTAGATGATCCCAGTAATAGGGACTAACATTAAAAAATAAATTCAGATGAAAAAAATAATAGTAAGTAGTTTAAGTATTTTGATGATTTTAGCTACATTCAATAGTTGTCAGGCAGTTAAGAACACCAGCCATAAGCAAAGAGGTGCAGCAACGGGTGCTGCCGGTGGTGCAGTTATTGGTGGTGTTTTAGGAAACAATGTAGGAAAGGGCGGTAATACTGCTTTGGGCGCCATAATTGGAGCTGTTGTAGGTGGTGTTGCCGGTGGTTATATAGGTGATAGAATGGACCGCCAGGCCGAACGTATTGAAGAAGAGATTCCCGGTGCAGAAGTTACTAGGGTTGGTGAAGGAATAAATGTAACTTTTAATGAGGATGCAGGTGTGTATTTCGACACCAACAAATCTGATGTTAAAGGTACTTCCGCAACAACATTGGATCGATTGGTAGGGGTTTTAAAAGAATATCCTGATACCAATATTTTGATAGAAGGCCATACCGATAGCGCAGGACCGGATGATTACAACTTAAACTTATCCAAGCAACGTGCACAATCTGTGACCAATTACCTTGTTAGCCATGGTATTTCAGGAGGTAGATTAACTACAGCTTGGTATGGTGAGTCCCAGCCAAAGGCAGATAATAGTACGGCTGCCGGTAAAGCCAAAAACCGTAGGGTAGAATTGGTGATCGTTGCCAATGAGGCTTTGCAACAAGAAGCGATTAGGAAAGCCAATCAATAAAAATAGCTTACACCTTATACAAAACCCGACGATATTCGTCGGGTTTTTTGTTTATTTTCTGTACCTTTTCTTAATGGATTCTTTTGATGTTATAATTGTTGGAGGAGGTCTGGCAGGATTAACGGCTGCCATTCATTTGAAACTAAAAAACTACGATGTGGCCGTCTTTGAAGCCAAACAATATCCCCATCATAAGGTTTGTGGGGAATATGTTTCCAACGAAGTATTGCCATATATGGAGTTTTTAGGGGTTTCATTGCCAAAAACAGTTCAGCTCAATGAAATGTTGTTTAGTACCGTAAATGGTAAAACATTGAAGGCTCAGTTGCCATTGGGTGGTTTTGGTATGAGCAGGTTTACTTTTGATAACGCTTTATATAAAAGGGCAATTGCGTTGGGGGTGTTTGTTATTCCTGAAAATGTAGCCTCGGTTGAATTTGAAAACGACAGCTTTGGAGTCCTCACAGAGTCAGGTAAGGAATATAAGGGCAAATTTGTAATTGGCGCTTATGGTAAAAGAGGGATGTTGGATAAAGAACTGCAGCGCGAATTTATACAGAAAAAGTCGCCCTGGTTGGGGGTAAAGGCCCATTATAAGTCGAATTCATTTCCGGATAATCTGGTGGCAATCCATAATTTCAGGGGCGGTTACGGCGGTCTGTCCAAGACAGAGAGCGATGCCGTTAATTTCTGTTATCTGGTTTCCTATGATAGCTTTAAAAAAGAGAAGGATGTTGATAGTTTTAACCAGAATGTTATAGCTAAGAACCCCTATTTGAATAAATTTCTAAATAATGCCGAGATGCTATTTGATCAACCACTGGCTATAGGGCAGATTTCATTTCACAAAAAAAAACCTGTGGAAAAACATATCCTTATGTGTGGAGATACTGCAGGCCTAATACATCCCTTGTGCGGGAATGGTATGGCCATGGCGATTCATAGTGCTAAAATGGCCTCGGAATCAATGGACGCTTATTTTAGTAATGGTTCTGTGGATCGGCATCAATTGGAAAGTGACTATGAAAGACAGTGGAGGCAAATGTTTTCTAGGAGACTATGGATAGGCAGGCAGCTTCAAAGGGCTTTGCTAAACGAAAAAGTCTCAAATATGGCTATGGGCCTAATGGCAAAGTCTCCATATATGGTGAATATGCTAATTAAGAATACCCATGGACAATTAATTGAATGCGAATGAATTTTTCGAGCCGTAGTTGTGAGAGGGAACTAATGGATGATCCCAATTTGGATTCCTTGCTTTTGCAGGAAGTTTATGCGGATATAAATATGGTCAATAAGGTTTTACAAGGTTTTTACCTTTCTTTAAGGGCTTTAAACAGTATCATTGAGGATAACCCTCAAAATTCCTATACAATTTTGGATATGGGTTGTGGGGATGGGGCCATGTTAAGAGAAGTTGCTTCTTATTTTAAGGACAGGTCCTTTGAATTAAATCTGATAGGAATCGATTTAAATTCAAGGTCCATTCAACTCGCTAAGGAAAATTCCAAGAAATACCCTAATATAAGATTCTTGGAACAGGATATTCTAGCGCTGGAACCCAACAAACTACAATGTGATATTCTTCTTTGCACCTTGACCATGCATCATTTTGATTCCGAGACAATACCAACTTTTCTTAATCAATTTGTGAAACTGAGCAGATTGGGAGTCGTTATAAATGATTTGCAAAGAAGTAAAGTTTCCTATTACCTTTATAAACTCTTTAGCCTTATTTTTATGAAAACAAAGATTGCTAAGCATGATGGTTTAGTTTCCATAAAAAGTGCATTTACGAAAATGGATTTAGTAGCTTTTTCCATTAATCTACCCCATTTAGAACACCATATAAGTTGGAGATGGGCGTTTCGATATTTATGGATAATACGTGTTAAGGAAAAAAATATACCATATGAGTGAACCCAAGATAGTTGCGGTTACCAAAGCATTACCGGCATACAGCAGAATCACCAAGGATATTTTGCCTTTTGTGGAAGAATGGATGAAGGGTCAGGATACACGGTTTCAGCGAAAAGTACTTAAAATTTTCGAAGGGGCAGCAGTGGATAAACGTTACAGCATTATGAGTCCTGAAGAGGTTTTTGGTGTCACCTCTTTTGAAGAAAAAAATAATGTGTATATCCGTGAAGTGAAGAAACTGGGAAAGACCGTATTGGAGCAGGCCCTGGTCAAAAGCGGTTGGAGTCCGGACAGTCTGGATTATATTATAACAGTTAGTTGTACTGGAATCATGATTCCTTCTTTGGATGCCTATCTTATAAATGATTTAGACCTTAGGCAAGATATTATCCGTTTGCCCGTTACGGAGATGGGCTGCGCTGCAGGTGTTTCAGGTCTAATTTATGCCAGTAATTTTCTAAAATCCAATCCAGGAAAAAGGGCGGCCATAGTTGCTGTTGAAAGTCCCACCGCCACATTTCAGCTTAATGATTATTCTATGGCAAATGTGGTAAGTGCCGCAATTTTTGGCGATGGAGCGGCATGTGTGTTGGTTTCCTCGGAAAAAGAGGATACCGGTCCAAGAATCGTCGGGGAAGAAATGTATCATTTTAAGGATGCTACGCAGCTGATGGGTTTTGATTTGACCAATTTGGGACTAAAAATGATTTTAGATCCCCTTGTGCCACAGGTTATATCAGAACATTTCCCCGATATTATTCATCCTTTTTTGAAGCGCTATGGTAGTTCTATTGAAAAAGTGGACCATTTAATATTTCATCCTGGGGGAAAGAAAATTGTGGAGACTGTGGAAAGCCTTTTTGGTAAGTTGGGAAAGAATTTGGACGATACCAGAGAAACGCTCAGATTGTATGGTAATATGAGCAGCGCCACCGTGCTTTATGTTTTGGAGCGTTTTATGGATAAGGATATTCCGAAAGGGGAGCAAGGTTTGTTACTGAGTTTTGGCCCTGGATTTTCTGCCCAACGGATATTGCTGGAATGGTAATCGAGGTTTAAATTGATGGGTTGTAGATATTTATGATACTTGTCCATATAATTAAAGTAATAGTTTATATAATTTCAATTTAAATGCTTAATTTCAATAATATACTTAAAAAATTACCATACACCGAGCCTTTTTTATTTGTCGATGAACTTCAATCGGTAACGGAGAACTCAATTGAAGGTAGCTACACTTTTAAAGAGGATGAGTTTTTCTATAAGGGTCACTTTAAGGGGCATGCCGTTACTCCTGGAGTAATTCTGACCGAATGTTGTGCGCAGATCGGATTGGTATGTTTGGGGATATTCTTGTTGGATGGTCAGGAGGGAGCTACCGGGAATTATCAGGTAGCCTTAAGTAGTTCCGAGATGCAATTTTTATTACCGGTTTATCCTATGGAAACAGTAACAGTAAAATCGAGTAAGGTTTACTTTAGATTTAACAAATTGAAATGCGAGGTGAAGATTTACAATCAACAGGCTCAGTTGGTAAGTAAGGGGGTGTTGAGCGGAATGTTAAAGAATATTGATATATGAACACGCGCGTAGTGGTAACAGGACTTGGTGTATGTGCGCCCAATGGGGTGGGCCTGTCCAATTTTTATGATTCACTGCGTAGCGGAGGAAGTGGAATTACATTTCATCAGGAGTTGGCGGACTTGGGCTTCGGGTGCCAAATCGCTGGAAAACCTGAAATATCGGAAAGTTTAAAAGAATCCTACTTTACCCCTTTACAACTTAAGGGCTTAAATTCAAGTGGCGTGGTTTATGGGGTAATGGCGGGAACTGATGCTTGGATGGATGCTGGTTTGGGCAAGGCCAATAAGGATAAACCCGATTGGGAAAGTGGTATTATATTTGGCACTGGAATTTTGGGAATAGACAAGCTCAGGGAGTCTATTTATTTGATAGATGACAATAACTCCAGACGTCTGGGCAGTAATTCTGTTATGCAGACCATGGCCAGTGGCATAAGTGCATATCTGGGGGGGATTTTGGGATGTGGCAATCAAGTGACCACCAATTCATCGGCCTGTGCAACAGGTACAGAGGGGGTTATTATGGGATTGGAACGCATAAGGTCGGGAAAGGCCAAGAGGATGTTGGTCGGGAGTTGTAATGACAGCGGCCCCTATGTTTGGGGAGGCTTTGACGCCATGCGAATACTTCCTTCCAATTACAATGTTAATCCCGAGGATGCCAGCAGGCCAATGAGTGCCACAGCAACGGGTTTTGTCCCGGGAAGCGGTGCGGGAGCCCTGGTTTTGGAATCCTTGGGAAGTGCTTTGGACAGGGGAGCCAAGATTTACGCAGAAGTTCTGGGAGGTTCTGTAAACAGTGGTGGACAGCGCGGCGCAGGGAGTATGACGGCGCCGAATAGTGAGGCGGTCCAACGCTGTATTTTAGATGCTTTGTCCGATGCCGGAATAGAGGGGGCAGCGGTGGATGTCATTAATGGCCATTTAACCGCGACCTCCAAGGACGCTGAAGAAATTAGAAATTGGAGTGAAGCTTTGGGGTGCTCGGGCAAGGATTTTCCCTATATAAATTCTACCAAAGGTATGGTAGGTCATTGCCTGGCTGCAGCGGGAAGCGTAGAATGCGTGGCCAGTCTATTGCAATACCGTGAGGGGGTGGTCTTTGGCAATCGAAACAGTGAAGATATACATCCCAATATCCTGGAAGTGGTGGATGCTTCCCGAATTCCACAAAAAACGATTGTTTATCGCCCAAAAATAATTGCAAAAGCAAGTTTTGGGTTTGGAGATGTAAATGCCTGTATTATCTTTAAGGAATATAAATAGAGGTAATTATGGTTGATAATGACGAACGTTTAGTCAGACTTAAGGAAATTGTTAAAACGTATCTTCCTGAAGATGTTTCAATAGAGGCCGTACAGGAAGAGAGTAATTTTGTAACGGAACTGAATATCAATTCAGCCCATTTGGTAGATATTATTCTGGACCTAGAGGATACTTTTGGTATCCGATTAGAGAATGAGGACATGGATAAAATGCAAACGGTAAGGGATGCTCTTAATATTATAGACCTAAAATTATTGGATAAAAATAATTAGGCTTCCTTTATAGCCTTGTTTTCCGGAATAAGCAAAGAGGTAATTATGCCAGCTATCAAGGATACCGATATTACCGTTAGGGAAACCCACTCAGGGATTTCGATATGATGGGAGAATAACATTTTTAAACCAACAAAGGCTAGTATAACCACTAGGCTATAATTTATATACCTGAACTTTTCCAGCATTCTGGAAATTAAGAAATACATAGATCTTAAACCTAATATTGCTAAAATATTGGAGCTAAAAACAATAAAGGGATCTGCCGTAATAGCTAAAATTGCTGGAATGCTATCCAAAGCAAACAGTATGTCCGTTAATTCTATGATTACAAGGGCTACAAAAAGTGGCGTGGCGGCAGTGACCCCCATACGCTTCACAAAGAAATCATGGCCATTTAAGGTTGCTGTAATGGGGTATATCTTTTTCAATCTTTTGAAAACGAAAGAGTTTTTTGGGTCAAATTTACTTTCGTCCGACCTTAACATTTTAAAGGCGGTATACAACAGGAAGACTCCAAAAACATAAATTACCCATTCAAATTTCGTAATAAGGGCAACGCCGAATACTATCATTAGGGCCCTAAATACAATGGCGCCCAAAATACCCCAGAACAATACCCTATGTTGGTAAATGGGCGGAATCTTAAAGGCACCGAAAATTACTGCAATTACGAAGACATTGTCTATACTCAGTGACAATTCTATGAGATACCCGGTTATGTATTTTAAGACTGCATTATTGGGTGTTAATCCAGTGGGGTTATCTATAAGGCCGCTGGAGAATAACCAATATATTACGCCACTAAAACTGAAGGCAACAGTGACCCAAATAGCGGTCCATATGCTTGCTTCCTTGGTTTTAATAACATGTTCATGTTTGTGGAAAACGCCTAAATCAAGTGCTAGAAATATAATAATCAGAAAAATAAAGGATCCCCAAATTAACATAGTCAGAATGATTTTAAGGCACAAATGTAAGTATCATTTTTAAATACTAACAGCTAGTGAACCAATCTTTTTTACTTGGTAATGGCCGCCTCGTTTTTGGGCATTGGATAGCTGTAAATGAGGGGTTTATGAAAATAATCGACAGGATGTTCAAAAACACGATATACGGTATGCGAAAACTGAATTAAGGGTTTAGTTTGGTGAAAAATTGTTATAAATTAGAGGGGACTCTATTTGGGAATGATGAAGAAGGGAATTTACAGTACTGTTTTAGTGCTCTTTACGGGATTTTTCCTAATGGAGGGATATGCCCAATCCGCAGAAAAAGATAGCGTAGCACAGAGGCTGAAAGTGGAAAAATGGACCATATTGGAAGAGTATGAGCCAGAAATGATATTGTCGGCCCAAGACAGGATTAATTTAAAGAAAAAACGTATAGTTGAAGCTAAGAGAAGAAAGGGTATTTTGGATACCCTGGATATTTCAGACCGAAAAAGGAAAAAATTATTAAAAGATTTATATAAAAATCCGTTTTCCGACCGACTGATGAAAACCCTGGCAGATGCTAAATTTGAAGATGCTGAGGATTGAGCAAATTGAAATTTTTATTACCAAATTGGTAAAATAAAATGCCCTAGAAAGGACTTTGAATTTTTCTAGGGCATTTATTTAATTATGGGACTAAGTCCTAAAAGGTTTTCATCTTACCTTTTCTTTTTTCCAATTGTCTTTCAAGTTCTTCTACGGAAGCCGCGATGCCCATTTCAAATTTACCATTGTTGGATTCTGCAAATAATCTTGGGCCCGGAGCACTGAGTCTAATATTACAAATTAACCCGGTATTGGGGGAAGAGGTGTTCTCTTTTTTGAAGAAAACGTCGGCACGCACAATAAAATCATATTTATCTTCTAATTTTTCTAACTTCTTGGTAGCCAATTCTTCTAAACGGCCACTTGCTTTTACATCATCATATTCAAAATTGATAGTCATATTTAAGTGTTTTTAGGTTAAAAAATCCAGGTTGAATCTGGTTTAAATTCTTGAAATTAAGTTAGGCTTTATTTTTTACAAACCAAAGGGAAATCTATGGTAAATTCTTACAATCCTCCCTTTCGATTAGGGGATCGTGGGGAGGGCCAAGTGCCTTGTTCCCCTGTTTTTTTGTTTATGGGCAATGCTCTTCTTTCCTTAGAGGCCACATCAGGATCTTCACTGGCCATATAGGTCAATATTGCCGTTAGAAGCACATTGTTTTTAACATCGTCAAAAATAATCTTATCGTAAGTATCCCTGTTGGTGTGCCAGGTGTAACTCCCATAGGACCAATTTAACGAACTAAGTCCGAAAGCCGGAGCGCCTGCTGCTATAAAGGAGGCGTTGTCCGATCCTCCGCTAGCTGGCATTCCGGGAAATATGGTTTCTATGTGCTTTGTTACCTCCTCAGGGACGGCAGATAGCCATCTGGAGATATAATCATAGGAATTCAAAAAGCCACCTCCGGATATTTGTACAACTCTTCCTGTCCCGTTGTCCTGGTTAAAAACAGCTTGGATATTGCCTACTATTTCCGGGTGATCTTCCACATAGGCTCTAGAACCGTTCAGCCCTTGCTCCTCGCTTCCCCAATGTCCTACCAAGATGGTCCTTTTCGGATTTGGGTATAATTTTTTTAGTACGCGCATGGTTTCCATCATTACTAAGGTCCCTGTGCCGTTATCCGTGGCTCCCGTACCACCGTCCCAAGAGTCAAAATGAGCGGATAGAATAACATATTCATTAGGTTTTTCGGAACCTTTAATCTCTGCAATCGTATTAAATGTAGGTACGGCTCCCAGTTCCTTGGATAAGGCTTTAATGCTAATTTTAGGTCGATCTCCAACCTCTACCATTCTGTATAACATGGTATAGTCTTCCAGTTCTAGATCTATGGTGGGGATTTTCTCCGTGTTCGCTCCAAAAATTTTATTGGCGCCAAATCCTTTGGACCAATAGGAGGTTACTATTCCCGAAGCTCCCGCTTTTTCCAATGCTAAAGGCAGAGATCGGCGGTCGTATCCGGTACGTTGCATATTTCGTGACCATTCATCCTCATATAAATCCCGTTCTTTTTTCATTTTTTCAAAAGACTCCGGTGTTGCAAATTCTTCCCAATTGTAATCTGGTCTACCAGTAGGTTCCTTCATGGAAATCATTACCAGCTTTCCTTTAACACTTGCTAACCACTTGTTGAATTCATTGGAATCTGCAACCGTGGGCAGCACAACCAATTCTGCCGTAACGCCTTTTTTGCCAGTGCTGGGACTCCATGCCAGTTGGGTGCCTTTTAAGGTCTGAATTCTTGGATATACCATGTCTATATGCGTAATTCCGCGTTCCCAACCTCGCCATTCTCCCCATTGTTCATTTTGGGAAGGAATGCCCCAATTGGTGTATTTTGTTAGGGCCCAATCATGTGCCTGTTGCATCTGTGGCGTACCTACCAGTCTAGGACCAATTATATCCAATAATTCGTGTGCCAGGATTTCCAATTGCGAATTTTCGTTGACTTCCTGTTCAATAACGCTTAAGAGCTGATTATTAATTTGGGTAAATCCGGTCTGTGTAAAACAAATGAAATAAAGGAGTAATAACAAGTAGGATTTTTTCATTATTTAAATTTTGGATTAGTATGCGGGTTCAAAATAATAATTATCCCAAAGTTAAACCCGCGAATTAAGTTTTAATTAAGAATCTATTTTCTTCCTTGATTATGCTCAAGATATTCCACAACAGCAATTATGAAGATTATAAACTTTATCTTTGAAAAAAAATAAAGGGAATGAGCACTTTTGCCGATTTTAATATTTCAAAACAACTACAATATGCCACTGAGGATTTGGGCTTTGCAGTCCCAACGCCAATTCAGAGGGAAGCCTTTTCGGTAATTATGTCTGGCAAGGATATAGTGGGTATTGCGCAAACGGGTACTGGTAAAACTTTTGCCTATATGTTACCTCTTTTACAGGACTTGAAATTCTCCAAACAGCTAAACCCTAGAATATTGGTATTGGTGCCCACAAGGGAGTTGGTCCTACAGGTTGTTGCCAATATAGAATCATATTCCAAATACATGAGTGTAAGGGTCTGTGGAATTTATGGAGGAGCAAATATAAACACCCAGAGGCAGGCTGTTGCCCAAGGTTGTGATGTTTTGGTGGCTACCCCGGGAAGGTTGTACGACCTAACCTTGGATAGGACCGTTAAACTTAGGGATATCAAGAAATTGGTTATCGATGAGGTAGATGTTATGTTGGATCTTGGCTTTCGATTTCAAATCACCAATATTTTTGAATTAATGCCACAAAAAAGGCAGAATATAATGTTTTCGGCTACGATGACGGATGAAGTGGCCCAATTGATCGAGGACTTTTTTATTGCTCCGGAAAAGATTTCAATAGCTGTTAGCGGAACGCCTTTGGAGAATATTGAACAAGTTGCTTATGCCGTTGAAAATTTTTATACCAAAGTAAACCTGTTGGCTTATTTGCTTAAGGATAAAACCATCTATAGAAAAGTATTGGTATTTGTTTCCAATAAAAGAAGCGCCGACAGGTTGTTTGAAGCCTTGAAGGAAGATTTTGGAGATGAGGCGGCAATAATTCATTCCAATAAAACACAGAATTATAGAATAAGATCGATCAAGCAATTTGATGAAGGTAAAAACAGGATACTGGTTTCTACCGATGTAATGTCGAGGGGTTTGGATCTGGACGAAATAACCCACGTAATCAATTTTGACACCCCCACTTTTCCTGAAAACTATATGCATCGTATAGGAAGGACAGGAAGAGCGGAGAAAAAGGGGTATTCCGTTTTAATGTATACCAAAAAAGAAGAGGGGTATAAAGATGCCATAGAAAAATTAATGGATTATGATATTCCCTTGTTAACTTTCCCCGTGGCAGTAAAAATATCCGAGGAACTGGCTCCCGAGGAGCGCCCTAAGAATTTGGAACACAACAACCCTGTTGGAGCTGCCGAAACGGATGCTCGTGGCGCTGCCTTTCATGAAAAAGCGGAAAAGAATAAAAAGATAAACCAAGGAGGATCCTATAAAAGGATAATTGCAAAAAAATATAAAAAGCCATTGACACGGGGGGATAAAACAATTTCCAAGAAAAATAAAAAAAGAAAATAGTTACAGGTTAAAAATCAATTTTATACGTAGTTTCATATAATGTTTTACTTTAAATGAATAACAATAATAATCCTTTACACGGCATTACTTTGGCGGTCATATTGGAGTCGCTTGTAGCCCAATATGGATGGGAAGAAATGGGTGCTAGAATTAATATCCGTTGTTTTAATCACGACCCTTCCATTAAATCCAGTTTAAAATTTTTAAGACGAACTCCCTGGGCGAGGGAAAAGGTGGAGCAATTGTATTTGAAATCCATAAAGCAGTAATTGATAAATGGGTGTCGGGGTTGGCCACGGGGTTTAAAAAAAGGTGTTGGCTGCCTTTTATATTGCTTTTCAATTCTTATTTTTGGGAATTCTTAATTTATTTTTAACAATAGCGTCTAATATTTAACGCTATATTTAAAAAAATCACAGAAAATTAAATCAACTTTTGATAATTAATCAATAATATAAATTTCAATGAAGTCATTCACTGTTGCACAAATAAATGAACTCTTAGATGGGGAGCTTATAGGGGGGTATGATAAGTCCATAATTGGGGCAGAGCAAATGGATAGGGCCCAAAGCCAGCATATTACAATTATTTCGAGTAATAAATATGCCAGAAAATGGGATTCTAGTAATGCGGGTGCGGCTATTGTGAGTGATAGCATAAAAATAATGCCTGGAGAGAACAAGGCTTTTATTAAGGTGGCCAATGCAGATTTGGCCATGGCAAAATTACTGGAGGCGTTTCAGCCCGATCCGCCCGAATTACTGGAGGAAGTGCATCCTATGGCCACAGTGCATGAAACCGCTGTTTTGGGCAAGGGTTGTAAAATTGGAGCAGGTTGCTATGTGGGTAAAAATGTAGTTTTAGGGGATGGAGTTATTCTGTATCCGAATGTTGCTGTTTTTGATGACACCACCATAGGCCATCATACCGTGGTTTGGTCCGGTACCGTAATCAGGGAGAGGAGCGTTATAGGTAGTCATTGTATCTTTCATATCAACGTAAGCATAGGGGCGGACGGATTTGGTTATAGGCCAAGTGAGGATGGAAGGGGTCTGGTGAAAATACCTCAAATAGGAAATGTGGTGATTGGTAATTATGTAGAAATAGGGGCCAATTCCTGTGTTGATCGAGGTAAATTTAGTTCTACCATTATAGGTGACGGTTGTAAAATTGACAATTTGGTCCAAATAGCCCACAATTGTGTAATGGGAAGGTCTTGTATTATGGCCGGACATAGTGGTTTGGCAGGTTCAGTAACTCTGGGTGATGGTGTAATAATAGGAGGGAGTGCTTCAATTAAAGACCACACAACCATTAATTCAGGCGCCGTTGTTGGTGCTGGATCCGGTGTGATGAGCGACGTCCTTCCAGGTAAAACTGTTTTAGGCTACCCGGCTACAGATTCTAGGGAAATGCTAAAACAGTGGGTAGCACTTAGAAAACTGGCCAAGAACTAGAAAGTGGTCTGTGGATCCAAATAATATGATTGGCAAATTTCAAGTACTTTTTATAAAGTATTCATGTTAAGAGTTGTAGGAATTGACTACAGACATTGATGTTCAGAAAAAATATTCCTTAATTTTTCCAAAATTATTCGTTAAACACCCATTAAAGGGCTTAATTTTGCGGTCCAATAAAGAGATTATGTCGGAGACTTTGATTGCCAATGCTATTGTAGAGAGAAAAACGGATAAGGAGCTGTATAGCTATCAGAAAGGGGCTATAGACCAGATTTTTGATAAATTTGAAACCGCACCCGATGATTATCATCTTTTGTATCAATTGCCTACAGGTGGAGGTAAGACCGTTATTTTTTCTGAAATAGTACGTCAATATTTAAAGCACCATAACAAGAAGGTGCTGATCATGACACACAGAATAGAGCTCTGCAAACAAACTTCTACCATGTTGACGAGCTTTGGGGTAACCAACAAGGTTGTGGATAGCAAGGCCAATTTGGACGATCAGGACGAATATAGCTGCTTTGTGGCTATGGTGGAAACTTTGAACAATAGGTTACAGGACGACAAATTGGATATTTCCGATGTAGGTCTCGTAATCATTGATGAGGCGCACTACAATTCGTTCACAAAACTGTTCAAATTTTTTGAAAATTCCTTTGTTTTGGGAGTTACAGCCACACCATTGAGTTCCAATAAGGATTTGCCCATGAAGGACAATTATGACGAATTAATTGTTGGTGAAACTATAGTATCCCTTATTGAAAATGAATTTTTGGCGAGAGCTGAATTTTACTCCTATAATATGGGTTTAACCTCTTTGGAGGTTGGTTCCAATGGGGATTATACGGTAAAATCTTCAGAGGATCTTTACAACAATAGCATGATGCTCAGTAAGTTGTTGGAAGCCTATGAAAAACATTCCAAGGATAAGAAAACCTTGATTTTTAATAATGGTATTAATACTTCCTTACATGTCTATGAGACGTTTAGGGCTGCAGGATACCCTATTGCCCATTTGGACAATACAGCGACCAAGAAGCAGCGTAAGACCATCTTAAAGTGGTTTAATATGACGCCTAATGCCATTCTAACCTCGGTAAGTATTCTGACCACTGGATTTGATGAACCTACTATAGACACCATTATTTTGAATAGGGCTACCAAATCCCTAACGCTGTACTATCAGATGATAGGTCGTGGTTCCCGGATATTGAATAATAAATCAACATTCTCGGTAATCGATCTGGGGAACAATTTTCATCGTTTTGGTCCATGGGGTGCCGACCTGGACTGGCAGACCATTTTTAAATCTCCTAATTTTTATGCTGATAGGCTTATAAGTGATGAGGAGCTGGAAAGTAATTTTAAATGGGAAATGCCCGAAGAGTTGCGTGCCGAATTCGCTAAGTCCGAAGAGGTGTATTTTGATATCAAGGAAACTTATGTGGATTCCATTAAAAATGGTGAGACATCAAAGGTTGTGTTAGAGCGCTCTATAGCACAACATGCAAGAATTTGTGTAGAAAACAGTGAGGATGTTTATGATGCACTGGCGCTCTCCAAAATGTTGGGTCCGGATATCGACGATAGGATTCAGCGCTATGCAAAGTGCATTAGTAAAAGCACCTTTAATTTTCTTAAGTGGCTCACCGATGACTATCACAAGAAATTAAGTACCCATCTACGTCAGAATTTCGATACCATTTTTGAAGACATTCACGGAAGACCACCTGAGGAGTAATATAGCTATTAATTCATTGTTTAATTGTATAGGCCGTGTTTTAGAATAGTTAAAACCTAACCTTAGTATTAAACTGTATGGAGCTATAGGTAACTATTCCTATTATTTTTCCAAGCAATATTTTTTTACTGTTGTGGTAAACGGCGCACATTTGTAGCAGCGTAAAACAGCACCTGGCTTATAATGATTTGTATCCAAGGATTTCGTTTAAGGTCCAATACAAAATCTGGTTGAAGGCCTTATAATAATTAAGGATGCGAGCATCTTAATACTTCAGCAATTTCCTTATCTTTAATTACTACCCTTGAATAAGTCTATTGGCTCAAGAGGCAGTTCTTTATTCTACTGACTAAATATCGTTGCTCTGCCTGTGTTCTAACTTTAAACTCTAACATCATGCAAAACAATTATGTGGATTTTCATTGTCATCCTTCCATAAAGCCTTTTGGTAAAAGCTTTAATCGCATTCCCAATGGGGAAAACTCTGCCAATAGAAATCGGGTAAGGAGTATTTGGCGTTACAACCCGCCAACTTTGCTAGATAAGCTGTTACATTATTTTATTGGCGTCACCAAGTTTTCCCAATCCAATTTTTCAAGTCTTTCCTATGGTGGTATCGGGATTGTATGCGCATCACTATATCCTATTGAGAAATATTTTTTCCGTAATAAAATGACGAATGAATTTATTTTGGACATTGCTGCCAATTTTGCGACAGGAGTAGGGAAGAAGCGCGTAGATTATATTCAGGGAATTAAAGATTACTTTAAAGACCTTGAAATGGAGCGGGCTTATTATATGGAACTCGATGGAACAATTGCTAATTTGCCCGAAGGTAAATTTCGATATAAAATAGTAAATAGTTATTTGGAAATCGAAGCCATGAGGCTTGCAGATGTGAACAGTAAAATACGCACAATTTGTGTTGTTTTGACGATAGAGGGCATGCACGCCTTGATATCGGATATAAACAAGGTTCCTACCCAAGAAGGGATGTTGCAAAACCTTATGAAAGTTAAGGCTTGGGAGCATCCGCCATTTTTTGTTACCCTAGCCCATCATTTTTGGAATCATCTATGTGGGCATGCCCAAAGTATGACGGGAATTATAAAAAAGAAGACAGATCAATCCCAAGGACTTAATAAAGGGATTACCGCTATGGGCATATTTATAATAAAGGCCCTGTTGGATGACAACAACGGTAAACGGATTTTAATAGATATCAAGCACATGAGTCCGGCCTCTAGAAATGAATATTACCAATTACTGGACACTGTTCCGGAATATACCGATATACCTATTATAGCGAGTCATGGAGCTGCTAATGGGCTTACTTCATCAAGCGATAGGAATCCAGGTAGGCCTAGAACCGCAAGCAAACTAAATCCATCGGATATAAACTTCTTCGATGATGAAATAATTAGAATAGCAAAAAGTAAAGGAATTATTGGATTGCAATTGGACGAACGTAGAATTGTAGCCAAGGAAACCCTTAAGAATATAAAAAAATCCACTCAGAGAAATAAAATAATGCATTATAGGTCGGAACTGTTGTGGAACCAAGTGCAACACATTGCCGAGTTACTGGATGCAGAAGGTATTTTTGCTTGGGACTGTATGGCGATAGGGTCCGATTTCGATGGTATTATAGATCCATTGAACAGTTTTTGGACCGCTGAGGAACTCCCTTTTTTGGCCGATTTTTTGGAGCGACATGCCTTTAATTATATGTCCAAAAATACACTGAGTTTGCCCGCTAACAATATAAAGGCCGACGAAATTGTATCCCGAATAATGTCTTTGAACGGGATGGAATTTTTAAAACTGAATTTTAAATGATAGTTATTTTTGATCAGAGGCTGACCATAAGAAGTAGCTAACTTAAATTTACGGTTTAAATAAAACTCCTATAATATTGAATTACAATGTTTTTAGGTATTCTATTATTGCAGTTCTTTCAGAATTGGTGAGCTGATCTCCAAAGCTGTGACCAGTATTGCCATACCCCTTTAAAGTAGTGTCATAAGTGTTTTTGTCCACTTTTGTTTGCTCTATTGTATAGTTCCAGCCGACTTTTATTTGGTTGTAATCGGTATTAAGGAAAGATCTGCTCCATCTTGTTGGTCTATCCACACTGTTTAATACGTCCTCCAAGGTAGGGACGGAGCCATTGTGGAAGTATGGAGCCGTCGCCCAGATACCGTCCAAGGGAGGAGCTATATAGCCACCTTCCGCTTTGATTTGCAGTTTATTGGATGTAGTTCCAAACCAACCGGAATTAAACCAGTCCATAAAGTAATCGTTTATGGGGGAGGAGGTAGTGTAATGGTCGGATAATTCAGGGTCGGTCCCAACGGACTTCAAAGTCACCAGTAAATTGGGATATGAGGGGTTGTCTCCATAAGTGCCATGACAGGTTGCGCAGGTGTTTTCAAATAACAATTTTCCTTGTTGGGCCAAATCAGTGTCAATGGTAAAAGGGTATTCCGGAGCTTCCAAACTTTGGATGTAGGCCAGGACATCTACCATTTTGCTATCTATTTCAGCTGCCTTTGAGGCATCTCCCATTGTTAGGAGACTTGAGCCGATAAATGATTTGCAAAAATCGAATCGGCCGATGGCGTGGTAAAACATTGCGTTTTTCTTTTTTAGCAGCCACCAGGCCGGTACATCGGTTGGTATCACATCTTCCAAAACATCAACGAAAGGGGTGTCTTGCCATATCAAAGTATTTTTGTCACGGTGACTGACTAACACCTGTGTAATCTTATCGGCCGGATTGGAGCCTCGGGTTTCCGTAATGGTTTTTGGGCCTATGGCAACAATACTTTTTCTAAATTGGTCATAAGCCAGCCATTCAGCACTTTCCTCTCCGCCATAAAGAGCTCTTATGCCAGAATTCAACAGGGCTATATTACTGGCCCGATTTACGGTAAAATCAGCGTCATGACTGCCTAAGCCTATTATAAAATTATTATTAATGGTCGATGCGTGGCAAGCCATACAGTTGGGTGCTACCACCTTTGCACCATTTGAAGCTGTTATGGCAGTATAATCATAGGGGATATTGGCATTGTCACCAGTTCTATTAAGGCGGTTGTCAGGATTCTCACTTGTTCCCAGTAAAAAAGCGTCGTAAGGTATGCCGGAACTCATGTAATCCCCAGAAATTAAATATTCGTATCCCGCCGAAGCGTCACCTGTTCTTTGAGGGTTGTCTGGTAATGGACTACTTTCTATAGTGGGATCTTCCACTTCGGGTTCTTCCTCTGGTTGGTCTATGGGCTTTTCATTGACCACAATATCTATAAGGTCCTCTTTGCTCTCTTTGGAGCACGAAAGGACAAGGGTGTAGAGAATAATAGTCGAAACCAGAAAATAAATTTTTTTCAAAGCATTGGATTTTTGTCAAAAAAAGCATGGTTAATTTAGCGATAATTTAGGACAAAATGGCGGGCTTAGTGGTTAAAATCGACAAACCACCGAGCAACTCGCTAAAAGGTGGATTATGCTGGTTTGGTAAAAGTATGGGTTATGGGGTAATTACTTTTTCTCGGCCAAACCTTACAATTTTCTGTTAGGTACCATCCAAATAATCGCAACTGTAATGAATCCAGCTACAGCTATCCAAGTGTTTGTATAGGCGAGTGGAACAGAGGCAATGTATATTGGCATTGAAATGTTTTCTTTCAAACCTCGTCTTGTGACCAATTTTAATGGGTAGTTTTCATCATGATGCTTTATGGGGTAAATTTCCAAAATTCTATATGCTATGGCACACATCAAGAGTACAACACCATACACTGCAATAGTTAAGGGGGGGGGGCGTGATAATTTTCCCTTACCCAACTAGTGGCAAAGGGAATCAGGGACAACCAAAAAAGCAAATGTAGATTGGCCTAGAGAATGGGGCCATTTACTTTTTCGGTAACCTGCAATAAATGATGATGGTTGTTCTAGTAAATCCCTAAATAAACAAAGCTTAGGACGTAGCTCATGAAGATGGGGAAAATAGATAATAATCCTTCCAGGGTAGTTTCTTCGGGTGCTTTCATTTTCAGAACCTTGATGGTGATTATCATGGCCAAAACCTCATGTGCATATGTGGAGGAATATCCAAATTTTCACTCGCGTCCAATTGCACTGGCCTAATATGGTCTATAAAAACAAAAGGCCCACAATACGCATTTGCCTAAATGGCAACAATCGGCCAACCATAAAATTGCCGATATTGGCCGCCCTTTCCGGGATTACGAGTGTAATGTTGGACATAACTTCTTTTACTAGGAATGGAAATTTTAAAAATAGAAAAAAGCCAATAATTATTTTGAATTGAATTATTAATTCATTGGGACCTCCATCAGAAGTACCTTGCTGGACTCAGTGGAGGTAAGGGTAATTTCGTTGGTTTCCCAAATCCCTATGGCATCACGCTCTTTCAACTGTTGTTCTCCGATGGTAATTTCACCTTCCAAGATAAATATATATAGTCCGTTGCTAGTTTTATTTAAAGTGTAAGTTGAAGTGATTCCAGTTTCAAATTCACCCAAGGAAAACCATGCATCCTGATGTACCCATACCCCTTGATCCGTTTTGTTTGGGGAAAGTATTTGGTAAAAGGAATTTTTGGTAGCCAGATCACGGGTGGAAATTTGATCATATCTTGGTGATACATTTTGGGCTTTTGGAATTACCCAAATTTGTAAAAATTTCACCTCTTCATTTTTGTTCTTGTTGTACTCACTATGAAAAACACCGGTTCCTGCGCTCATTACCTGTACATCACCTTCCTTTATTACGGTGGTGTTTCCCATACTGTCCTTGTGTTCCAAATCTCCTTTTAAGGGGATGGAAACAATTTCCATGTTCTTATGGGGATGTTGTCCAAAACCTTGACCGCCAGATACGGTATCGTCATTCAACACTCTAAGAACTCCAAAATTCATCCTTTCTGGATTGTGGTAATTGGCAAAACTAAAACTGTGGTATGAATTTAGCCATCCATGATTGGCATGTCCTCTGCTCTCTGCTGAATAAAAAAATGTTTTCATGATTTATCTTTTTGTTTGTTCAAAATTAAGGACCAACAGCAGAATATCCATTGATGTAGGATAAGTAATGCCAATTTCTGTGGATAAATTGATTTTGGATTATAACGATTTCTTGGAGAAATGCATCTACTGATTATTTGGTGGATAATTATTGCCTATGTTTCGGACAAAAAAACGGTTGATTCGTCCTTGTCCAATTGAAAAATAGCAGGAATCTAATTTACTTATGGTTTCAACAGATACTAAAGTGTTTCTGGGAATAAATAATAATCAAAGAACTAAATTAAAATGAGAAAATCTATTCTAATTGCCATGGGTCTAGTGGTCGTATTTGGCTATTCACAGAAGAAAAAAAATGGAACCATATTTTTGGAGCACCCTGCAATCGAAGTTGTTAATGGTATGATAGCCGCTTTTGTGGCCGGCGATACAGAAAAAGTGGGAACATACCTTGCCGATGATTTCAAGGCCTATAATGGGTTTAGTACCAATAAGGATGACAAAGGGTCTACCAAAGAAGAGTTTTTGGAACAAGTAAATTTTTGGAAAGAAAATGTTGCCTACCTATCTTCAGCGCCAAGCGAAGGTGCCTATCCGGATGCCTTGGAATATAAAGAAAGCGGAGTTTGGGTTCAAACCTGGGATCATATAAAAGGAATGCATAAAAAAACTGGGGTAAAATTGGATATGCCTTATCATAGGTTATATAAGCTGAATGATGATAACAAAATAAAAAGCATGATCAATTATTTTGATAATGATGTCATTTGGGAAGTCAGAAGAAGTTTTGGTGACCGACAAAATGGTACCATTTTTAATCATCATGATAATATTAATACAGTAAGGAAATTGATGTATGCCTTTGAGTTTATGGATTTGGAGACCTTTTACAGTTTCTATGCTGAGGATGCTAGATTTTATAGTCTGGAACTACCTGACGGAGAGAGCCTTGGCTTGGATGAGATAAAGGAACGAAATAAGAAGTTAATGGAGTCTTATACCTTTGATAGTATAGATGAGACTGGTTATCCGGATTATTTGGAATACGATATGCAGGATGCCAAGGTGGTTCAGTCTTGGTGGAAATTTAGATTGACAAGAAAATCTGATGGTAAGAAAATTATTGTACCAGCCTTATATCTTCATGATTTTGATGATGAAGGAAAAATTACGAGGTCCATCGCATATGTGAGTACCAAGATTTTGGATGCTAAATAGCAACAAAATTGAGGTAGGAAAAAGAGCGCCCACGACGCTCTTTTTTTTATTTAAGGGATATTTGGGGATCCTATGGTGATAATAGTGCAAGGTATTTTGGTAGATTGGAGTCATTCCTTGACCATCCTTATTTTGTGCTATATTTTGTTAAATAGGCTGCTGCCCGAATAAAAAAATAAAGTAACTTAGTGGAAGCCATATTTTAAACAACAAAAAACACTGAACCATGATTACGTTAGTTATTTTTTTAGGAATTATAGCTCTGTTAGCCCTGTTTCTGGTAAATGTTTTTAATCACTTCGCCAGACTTAGAAACCTGGTAAAGGATGCTTGGAGCAATATAGATGTAGCATTAAAAAGACGTTACGACCTAATACCTAATTTGGTGGAGACTGTTAAAGGCTATGCAAAGCATGAAAAATCTACCTTAGAGTCTGTTATAAATGCACGGAACGCAGCTATGGCTGTTCCACCGGGAGATATAAATGCCCAAATAAAGGCAGAAAACCAACTGCAACAGAGCTTGCGAAGTATATTTGCTTTGGGAGAGGCTTATCCGGACCTGAAGGCCAACGCCAATTATTTAGATCTTCAGCAAAAACTAAATGAGATCGAGGAAAATCTGGAACGGGCCAGGCGGTATTATAATGGATCGGTGAGAGAAAACAACACTTATGGGGAAAGCGTTCCTGGAGTGCTGGTAGCCAGTTTGTTCAAATATCAACATTTCGATTATTTCGAAGCAGAGGAGGCTAGTAGGGCCAATGTAAAAGTAGATTTCTCTTAATGAAAAACATTTCTTTCTTTCTTTTTATTCTCCTTGTTACTGGCAAGGGTGTGGCACAGGATTTTACGGTTATAAACTATAAGGTGGACATTACCATTCATCAGGAAGGTTATTTTGATGTGGTAGAAAACTATGATCTTAATTTTGAAATCCCAAAACACGGCATTTACCGAAACATTCAGACAAAATATGATCTTGTGGATTCCGACGGTACGGAATCAACCCGGAAAATTAGAATAAGTAAAATAAAGGTTCCTAACTATAAATATGACGCTCCGTTCGACTTTGTACAAAAGTTACAGGACAATTTGCAAATAAAAATTGGGGACAAGGACATTACCCTGGTTGGTCCCCAGCATTATGAAATAAAATACAGGGTTCACAATGCTTTGCTCTTCGAGGATTCCCATATTCGTTTCTATTGGAACATAAAACCGGAGGATTGGCAGGCCGATTTTCACCAAGTCAGTTTTAAAGTACATGTTCCGGATAATGTATATCCAGACAAACAAAATAGCTTTGTTTATTCGGGGGACAGCGGTACCAGTACAAGGAGTACCGATTTACAGTTATATTACACGGCCAACGAATTTTCTGGCACCAGTAAGTCAGGCTTTGTTTCATATCCGGGACAGAGCGTTACGGTTTTGATGAACCTTCCCCTTGGTTCGGTTATTGAAGAGAAACCATTTTGGCCTTTTTGGGACCAGTTCGGTTGGGTGTTCTTGATCGGGATAATGTTTTTTGCATTTTTTAGGGTCTGGTGGAATTTTGGAAGGGACGAGCGTATCATTGCCACCACCAGTTATTACCCACCGGACAATATTGATCCGGCCATGGTAGGTTTTTTGATCAATGACAAGGATGATAATTCGGACTTAATCTCATTGATACCCTTTTGGGGCTCAAAAGGGCTTATAAGACTAGAAGAAATTCCCAAAAAAGGTCTTTTTGGCTCCAAGGACACCAAAATTATCCGTTTACAATCCTTACCATTGGATTCCCCAACCTATGAAATGGAAATATTCAAGGGGTTGTTTGGCGACAATAACAATGTTGTAGGGACAGAGGTATTGGTAAGTAGTCTAAAGGATACTTTTTCCAGCAAGATGATCAAAGCTCGGAGCGAATTAAAGAAATTGGCGCAGCCCTATTACGAAGCGGAATCCAAAAAAATCCAAGGCATTATGTATTTTGCATTGGTTGCCCTTGCTTTAGGTCTAACAATGGTTGGTCTTTTCTACTGGGGTCCGTTGGCCGCTGTGGCAATTGTGGTCTCCTGTATTCTTCTGATTTTTGTAAATCGTTTCATGGTAAAAAAGAATGCCAAGGGCAATGAATTGCTATCGGAATTAAAAGGATTTAAAAGATTTATTAAGGTAGCAGAGGAAAACAGACTGAAGATGCTAATCAAGGACGACCCGCATTATTTTGAAAATACCTTGGGTTATGCCCTGGCTTTTGGTTTGTTTGATCAATGGGCCAAAAAATTTAGGGACCTTAACATACCCCCACCAGACTGGTATTCATCTTCTACGAGTAGCACTTTGACTATGAGTCAGTTTTCCAAATCCTTTTCCAGTTCCATGGCCAGCACCAAGTCCTACATGGTAAGTTCACCGTCCAATAGTGGAAGTTCAGGGGGCGGTTCATCCGGTGGTGGCTTTGGAGGCGGTGGCGGAGGAAGTTGGTGACCAGAAGGTTCGTCGCAAAATTAAATTATAGAATTCTATTAGGACCATTATTACTTTATGGCGGTCCTTGTGTAAACTGGAGGTAAATGTCTTGTTAGCCTACTGGTAGGCCTGGGGAATAATGACAATTTTTCTTCGAAAAATGGTTCAACAAGGAAGAGCTTAATTAATAAAAGTTATACTTACTTTTGTGCTTCATTGGAAAAGCTTTTTTTATGTCCAAATCTCGGAATACTTTACTTATAGTACTTTCCTTTTTTGCCATATATGTAATTTGGGGTTCCACCTATCTTCTAAATAAGATCTCGGTGCAAGAATTGCCACCTTTTATGTTGGCTTCCATACGTTTCTCGGTCGCTGGTATTTTAATATTTGTGCTTTGTAAAATAATGGGAATTCCATTGACCATCACGAAAAAGCAATTATTGAATTCCAGTATTGCAGGATTTTTGTTCCTGGCCTTTGGAAATGGTTTTGTGGTATGGGCGTTAAAATACGTGGACAGTGGTTTTGCAGCTTTGGAAATAGCTTCACAACCTCTAGTTATTTTATTGTTAATGCGGATACTTGAGGGGAAAAAGATTCAAACTATGTCTTTTGTAGGGGTTATAATCGGTATATTGGGTATCTATCTATTGGTAAGTCAAAATCAGGTAATAAGTAAGGAGAACTCCGTTTTGGGAATGGTCATGATATTTTTCTGTATGATAAGTTGGGCTTATGCAAGTTTGTTTGTGGCCAAAGCTGATCTTCCAAAGAACTATTTTGTTAATACGGGCTTTCAAATGTTCGCGGCTGGAATTATTTTAATGGTGGGGAGTTTGCTAATTGGGGAAACCTGGACTTTGCCAACCACATGGAGCAGCCCGGTATTATATTCCATGTTATTGTTAATTGTATTTGGAAGCATTGTTGCCTTTACAGCCTTTAATTATTTACTAAAAGTGGTTTCGCCCGAAAAGGTGGCTACATCCACTTATGTAAATCCCATTATAGCCCTTTTATTAGGTTGGTATTTTTTGGGCGAAGAGATAACCACTCAATCCGTTATTGCCGCTGTTGTCCTTCTAACAGGTGTCTATTTTATTAATACCAGAAAGAAATTGGTTTTGTTTTCCAGGTTTTCAAGTCGGTATTCGCCTAAGGAGGATTAAAAACAATTGATTTTTCATTTCTGCACCTGGCAGTAGGGGAGCGTATATATTAACTGTAATGATCGGGTATTAAAAAAGCAGTTGATTTCTAAACCCACTGCTTTTAAAATTTGAAACCTATTCTACTTAATTGGTGTAAAATTAGTTACAATATATTCTGCGCTCCGCCCAACGATTTTTCTTGATATCTCGAAAATTTACCATCAAAATACTTTCTCCTGTCAACTGAAAATTAGTTGATTCTGACTCTGATTTATGAATAAAAGATTTCATTATTTCTGTATTAAAGGTTTTTAACTTATCTGTAACGCCTCTTGGTGTTCCAGATTTTGCTTTTTGAATTTTCTATTGTTTGTTTTACGTAATGATTGTTTACTGTTTCCATGATGTTGTTTTTTTAAATTGATGTTAATGTTGTAGCTATTGATTGAGGTACGTTAATTGTACCGTCTTTTACTGTTCCAAATTCTACTTATGGAAGATTCCAATGTTTGTTTTACAAGGTGTTTGTTAATAGTTTCCATGATTTTATTTTTAAAATGATTTACTACTTATAGACGACGGATAAGTAAAATTGTTACGGTACTATGTATAAAATAGTACCGTTTTAAGCAATATTTAACATTTGATCTAAGGATTATAGGGGTGGTAAGTGATTAAATACCTGATAATCAGTACTTAAAAATTTATTGTAAGTAAGTGTATATTTTGAAAAATGAGTTTAACTAGTCCAGTGAAGCTTTAAAAGGCGTATTAATGCAACCGACTCAACAAAAAATAAAGTAAATTTAATTTGGTTGGAGAAGGTGGGCAGTTCGGTATAAAAATCTAGACAGTACCGCCCTGCTCTTAATTTATTTGGCTATGAATACCAGTGAAGAAATATTGGTTATATGGAAAAGCCAAATGAGAGGCATTTTTAGGAATTATAAGAATTTTATGGGAATATCATTAGCTATTTAATATCTTAGAGGTACCGGGAAAATCAGTTTTTTGGTCCATTTCCTTCTTACTTAAATACAGGTCCAGTCATGGTCTTATAAACACCATAAGGTTGGATTATAAGTATTGATTAAAAGCTTAAGCAGCAAGTTGGATGTAAGGATGGGAGAAATATGACAAGCACTTAATTGACAAGTGGTTATCTCAAATTAAATTGAATTATTAACGGATTATAATAACCATAAATATATAAGTATGAAATTTAGTAGAAATGCAAGTGCAAACTGGAAAGGGAGTGGCAAGGATGGTAAAGGTACCGTAAGTACAGGAAGTACCATCCTCAAGGATACGCAATATTCCTTTACATCGAGATTTGAAGATGGCAAGGGTACCAACCCGGAAGAATTGGTCGGAGCCGCCCACGCTGGTTGCTTTACAATGCAACTAAGTTTTTTATTGGGAGAGGCCGGTTTTACACCTACCAACTTGGATACCATTGCCAAGGTAAACTTTGAGGATGGCAGTATAACACAAATAACCTTAAGTCTTACCGGTCAGGTGCCGGGAATTAAGGAGGAGCAGTTTAAGGAAATTGCCAAAAAAGCCAAGGAAATTTGCCCTATTTCCAAATTATTAAAGACAGACATTGTGTTGGAGGTAAGCTTAAAGGCATAGGAACCAAAGCTGTTTACAATCATATGAGTATCAATAAGAAAAGCCACTTTTAAAGTGGCTTTTCCTTTACATATTAATACTTATTCCAGTAAGGACTATTTGAGTGTAAAATTCACCCTTGCAAAAAGAAACCTACCTCCGATTCCAAATTGTTGGGCCCTACGGGACCAATCGAAACGGCCGTCGCTACGATTTTCAAATTCATCCTTGGCCCTGTCCGGATAAATATCGAACAAATTATTTGCTCCAAGGGTAAAAGTTAGGGCATCCGTTGCTTTATAACCTACCGAAAGATCGGTTACGAGTTTAGTACCAAAAACCTGCTGATTGGCTAAAGTGGTGGTAGCCTCTGTAACCTCTCCAAAATATACATTTCTTAGAAATATGATAAATTTTTCGGAGGTAAGGCTATTGGAAAGGTTGACTTTGGTCCTTGGAACCGCCTCCTCTAAGTATACCCTGCTATCTTCAGGAAAGTAGGTGCCCACCTTACCAGCGTTTCTAAGAACGTCCGAGGCATTTATATCTCCGACCTTTTTTGTTTTGGAGAATGTACCAGCAAGGTCTGACTTGAGTCTCCAATTGGCGCCTAAGTCTGTTTTATGGGTTACCACTATATCCAATCCCTTAGACTCTGTATCTATGGCGTTGGCGAAGAATGAGGCTGCCGTGGCATTGGCTTGGCGTAGTATATTCAGTAGTTCCAACTGTGTCCCGGAATATACCGCCGGTATATCGTCCTCTCCGGTTCCTTCATCTGGGGTAGGGCTAAACTGCCCCGTATAGACAACTCGGTCATTTATTTTAACGAAATAACCATCCACGGTTATAGTTAAATTGGCATCCGGTATTTTAGCGGTAAGCCCCAAACTAACACTCTGGGAAGTTTCCTCCTTCAACTGTGGAATGCCCAATAGGCTGGCCGCCCTACTATTATTGGCAAAAGTCCCCACCTCCTGTGGATTGCCCTGGTTGTCAAATATGGTAGAGGTGGAATTAAAATTAATTTGGTGTAGAGAAGGCGCCCTAAAGCCTGTATTCAAAGCTCCACGAATATTCAGGTTATCCGTAGCCTTGAATCTTCCTGCCAATTTAAAATTGATCGTGCCTCCAAAATCGCTGTAATTTTCATAGCGGGTGGCGAAACTAGCCAAAAACGCTTCTGAGAAATCAGCTTCTACATCAAAATATCCGGCTACACTACTTCTTCCCCTAGAAAGTTCATTACCTGGTGCAAAACCAGGAAACACTTGCGAACCCCCAGGCCTAGCACTTCCAAAAAAATCCCTTGAGGGTGACTGGCTAGCCACCGTAATTAATTGTCCCG
Source organism: Arenibacter sp. F26102 (assembly GCF_023015865.1). Lineage (GTDB taxonomy): Bacteria > Bacteroidota > Bacteroidia > Flavobacteriales > Flavobacteriaceae > Arenibacter. Next base: position 217,902 of record NZ_JALKBC010000005.1, read on the forward strand.
CACTGGTATACTGACCATAGGAAGCTTGCTCTCCGGCGACAATATCATAGTTCTCCACTCTATATTCTGCACCAAAGGCAATATTTAAACCTGACATGACATCGTCAAAAAATTGAGTAATGTCCAAATTGGAGGTGTTCTGTAAAAACGAAAATCCACCTGCATCGAAAAAGGTGGGGGAGGCGTTTTGCATGGAGGCATTATGCGTATTTCCAATGGTATATAAAAAAGAGTTCTTTCCATAAGTATTGCTCAGGTCAACACTCCAATCTCCTACCAAACCCTTGATTCCTAGTGAAATTGACTGGTCTTTTATACTGGAGTTGATTTCGGGTAGAAAACCATTAAAATAGGCAGGGGTATAGGTCCGACTTTGGTTTGGTAACCTATAAAACCCCGCGGAATTACCAGTTCTAGAACTGATTCCCGCAAAAGAATACATGGTAGTGCCAATGTCATCCAAGGGTAAGGAGAAATTGGCAAATAATCGGCCCCCACGCAAGGCAGATTGGCCTACCCGCATATTGTAATCACTTCGTTTTTGCCCTCTGGCAGCCAATTCCTCGGTCGTTGTATTATTAGATAATGGGTTGTAAAAAACGACTGTGTCATCACTATAAACCTTAGTTGGACTATGTAATTCCTCAGGCGTAAAACCACTTATCAAATCTTTATCATCCTGCGTTAAAAATGGAAGATTCTGGGCTAAGGAAACCACATCGGAATCCCCGAGATTGGCCAAATCCAGACCTTGGCTCACTGCCAATCTTTCTATAGAATTATAGGCATTAAATATAGAACCTTCCCATTCTTTCATTCGGCTATACTCTTCACGAACGTCAAAATCCCCTGAAAAATTGATAAATCCACCATTGTCACCTAAAGGAATACCATAACTGGCAGAAATATTGGTGGTTTCTCCGTCCACACCACCAGTTTGGTCATTGGCGTTTTTGGTAAAATTAGCACCGGTAGTAACTGTGGCGGTAAGTTCGTTTACACTTTTGTTCAGTATAATATTGATAACCCCTGCTATGGCATCGGAACCATATTGTGCTGCGGCACCATCTCTTAAGACCTCAATACGTTGTATGGCCGCTGCAGGAATGGCGTTTAAATCGGTTCCCACACTTCCTCTACCAAAAGTCCCGTTTACGTTGATCAAAGAAGAGGTATGTCTTCTTTTTCCATTAATTAATACCAATACCTGATCTGGTCCCAAGCCTCTTAAGGAAGCTGGGTCAATATGATCGGTACCGTCGGATATAGTCTGGGTGTTTGACGTAAAGGAAGGCGCCACATAATTTAATATCTGGTTTAAATTTACCTGCGGGGCCACATTGTTAAGTTCCTTCATATCTATTACATCTACAGGAACAGTGCTCTCTGTAGCTGTTCTATTGGGATTCCTCGAACCAACTATAATTACTTCTGACAATGCCACGCCAGAGGTGAGTCGAATGTCCATGTTGGTACTGTTGACCGTTACTTGCAAGGTCTCGAATCCAATATAGGAGACCACTAAAATGTCGCCCATGCTGGCCTCAATGGTGAAATTGCCATCGAAATCTGTGGTGGCTCCTGTAGTGGTTCCTTTAATTACGATTGATGCACCGGGCAACGGAGTGCCCTCTTCATCCAAAACTGATCCCGTTACTTGAGCGTTGGTAAAACCAACCATCCCAAAAATGAAAATCAAAACAATAAAGTAATACTTTTTCATATATGAGTTTTTTGAGTTTATAAGCAATTAAGTTAAGGAATTTTAGTTCGAGTTGTAGGAAAATTTGTTAAAAAGTGAGCTAATTGCTTAATAAATAGAAAATTAGCAATGTGGTAATTGCTTTTTGTAAGTGTTGGATTATAGTCATCCAAGCCATTAACAGCTAGAACAATGGGGACTCGGCAAGCTAATTTTAATTGTTGATATAACATTAGGCAGAATTTCTTGTTCACAATCCCAAAATCCTGAGAATCATGCATATTTTTAAGCGCTTGGGATAAAAAATTGGGGGACTAAATTAAAATAATTAAAATACTAGCCTTATATTTGCTGAAGTTTAAAGAGTTGCGCATTGACCTGTAATTACCATTGCTGCTACTAAATCTTTGGGTAGATAAAAATAGATTCATTTTCTTTTTCAAACACTCGTTTAGTATTTCAACCGCTACTCAAACGAGATTTACAATTTATAACTTTAAAAAAAACAATGGCAAAATCGCAACAAACTTATAGTAAAAGTGAAAAGGAAAAGAAGCGCCTAAAAAAGCGTGAGGAAAAGCAAAAGAAAAAAGAGGCTCGTAAATTGGAGTCCAAGGAGAATGGGCCAGGTATCCAATTCGCCTATGTTGATCATGATGGGAATTTAACGGATACTCCACCAGATCCAACGAAAAAAATAAAAGTTGATGCCTCTACCATAGAAATTGGTGTTCCAAAAAGGGATGATAGCGATGTAGAGGAATTCGACCCTGTTAGAAATGGAAAAGTATCCTTTTTTGATACTTCAAAAGGTTTTGGATTTATCATAGATACCGAAAATCAAGAGAAATATTTTACCCATGTTAGTGGGCTGATTGATGAAATTGCGGAAAATGACAAGGTTTCCTTTGAACTTGAAAAAGGTCAGAAAGGTATGAATGCGGTCCGTGTAAAGAAAATCTAGTTTCTAAGTCAATTCCTATAATAGGAATTGCGCACATATATAATATTTTGGGTAGTGCAGATAAATTCAACTTTGTATGGATTTATGTACTACCCTTATTTTTTGCCCTAATTTGGGTAAATAGGCCCCGTTTATATGTTACCCGAGCCCATACTTCCAATTTTGTACATAATGGTGCTATCGTTGAAAGATATGAATCCCATAAAATTCTATAGTAGTCAAAACAAAAACTCCTTTTTAAAAGTCTAAGTAAGTCCCTGGATATAGGTTGATACTGCATTTAGACCTTATTTTTCCAAATAAAAAATAATCGAAAACCATTTACTGTTTTATATAACCAAAAAAAGCAATAACTTTTCAGATTCGTTAAAAGGGATAACTAATCAAATTTTAAAGTACAATGGTAAAATTATTTAAAGCTAACATTTTTTTAATAGGCTGTCTGTTATGGATGTCCTTTGCACACGCTCAAGACCTATCTACAGCGCTTCCAGAGGAAGTAGGAATGTCCTCTGAACGCTTGGGCAGATTATCAGCTACACTTGAACAGTATGTTAAAGAGGGTAAAATGGCAGGAAATGTGGCGCTAATTGCGAGAAAGGGCAAAGTAATTTATCAGCATGCCTTTGGGGCCAGTGATTTGGAGACCGGAAAAAAGATGGGAAATGATGCCATATTCAGGATTGCTTCACAAACCAAGGCCATCGTTAGTGTTGCTGCCATGATATTACAGGAAGAAGGAAAACTTTTGATAGCAGATCCTATTGGAAAATATTTACCGGAATGGAAAGAAACTACTGTTGCCAAAATACGTGATGACGGGGGATATGATGTGGTTAAAGCAAATCGTTCCATAACCATAAGGGATTTGTTGACCCATACTGCAGGTATTGGATATGGACATGGGCCTGCAAAAAAGGAATGGGAAGAGGCCGGTATACAGAACTGGTATTTTGCAGACCGAAATGAACCGATTGCCGAAACCATTGCGCGTATGGCAAAATTGCCAATGGATGCCCAACCAGGAGAAAAGTTTGTATATGGTTACAATACGGATATCCTGGGGGTAATTGTTGAAAAGGCCTCGGGAAAATCACTGGATGCATTTATAAAGGAAAGAATATTAGATCCAATAGGAATGGTGGATACGCATTTCTATTTGCCTAAAAACAAAACTGAAAGACTAGCTACTTCCTATATGGCCTATGAAGGCAAGCCTTTGGAAAGGTCTCCCGATCCTGGTTTGGGAATTGGTCAAGGTCATTATGTTAAGGGACCCCGTAAGAGCTTTTCCGGTGGCGCCGGTCTACTTTCTACGGCCATGGACTATGCCAAATTCTTACAAATGATGTTGAATGGAGGTGAGTTTAATGGCCAGAGGATAATATCCCCTAAAACCGTTGAATTAATGATTGCAGATCATGTTGATGTTCGGGATATTCCCTATGGTAGCAGAAAGGGTTCAGGTTTTGGACTTGGCTTCTCCATCACCAAAAATGTGGGAGAAAGGGGAGAGCCTGGTTCTGTTGGTACTTTTGAGTGGGGAGGAGCTTATGGGTCCACTTATTGGGCAGACCCTATGGAGGAATTGGTCGTAGTATATTTTAAACAACTAATACCTGCCAACGGAATTGACGATCACGCTAAGTTGAGAAGTTTGGTGTACCAGGCTATTTTGGAGTAAAACACCCACTGTATTTTGTTGAAAACACATGAATTTCCAGAAAAAGTGTTAAGATATTGTAAATTTTGGCGGTTTTAGGACAATCTATTCTTCTAAAAAATCTATATCCCATAGGTTTGCACTTTAATAGTCAGATTAAAAATTAGAGATACTGAATTTTATGAGTAGAGTTAAGGAAAATGACAAGGTAAAAGTACATTACACTGGAAAATTAACAACCGGACAAATTTTCGACAGTTCTTTGGAAAGAGAGCCTATTGAAGTTACTTTGGGACAAGGGCAACTTATTCCAGGTTTTGAAAAGGAATTGGTGAATATGGAGGTCAATGAAAAGAAAACGATTACCGTACCTAAGGAAGAAGCTTACGGAGATATTATGGAGGAATTGTTTCATGAGATTAAGAAGGCAGAGCTTCCTGAAGACATTAAACCTGAAATAGGAATGATGTTGGTTGCCAAGAATCCGGACGGTACAGAAAACCAATTGCGAATTACAGATGTTAAGGAAGAAAGTATTGTTATTGATGCCAATCACGTTTTGGCAGGACAGGACCTTACCTTTGAGCTGGAATTGGTAGCTATTTTATAAAGCTAAAAATAAAACGGCATTTTCACTACTAGTGGATATTGCTTTGGTAGTTAAAAAGGCCGTCCAATTTTGGACGGCCTTTTGCTTTTTGTACACCAATTTTCTCCAAAGGATCTAAAATGCTCTGCCAGCAATATTAAACCCACCTTTAGGGTTATGCTAATGATTTCCGTTTAAAATATTTAAAACTAGGGCTTTGGTCAAGGGTCTACCGGCAGCTTTGGTTTTTACCTCCTCAAAAGTGAACCTGTAATCACAACCTTTACTGTGATTGCTGCAGCCATAGGAGGTTTTTCCTTTTAAAATCATTCCATTTTTACATTTGGGACAACTTGGGCTATCGGTATTCGGCTTTTTCTTAGGTTCCAGAATCGGCCTAAAATTTTCATCAAATCGCAAGAGGCCTTCAACATCCTTAACCCCCTCGTAATCAAACCCCTTTAAATTTACGGTGCAACCTTTTTGAAGTAGCCTCATCAGCTGTTTTTCAGAAATTTTTTTATGGTGAACAACAAATGGCAGTATAAAATCACAGCCATTTTTGTACCCACTGCAGCCATAGGCCGACTTCCCTTTTATAAGATTCCCGTTCTTGCACTTTGGGCAGGTTTCATCCGTAATATCTTTTGAACTTTTTTTTGGTTTTTGGGTTTCTTTCTTCTGGTTGGCAATGACATTGGAGATATTGGCACGCTTTGTTTCACTCCTAACTTCATAAACCAATTCGTCCACCATTTTTTTCATATTATTGATGAACAATGCGGCACTAAAATTACCCTTTTCAATATCTTTCAATTGCTTTTCCCATAAACCTGTTAATTCCGCAGATTTCAGCAATTCGTTTTGAATAGTATTGATCAATTGGATGCCTGTTTGGGTAGCCAGTACTTGTTTTTTATTTCTTTCTATGTACTTACGTCTAAATAAGGTCTCTATAATATTGGCTCGGGTAGACGGTCTTCCAATACCGTTCTCCTTCATAAGTTCGCGCATCTCTTCATCGTCCACCTGTTTGCCCGCCGTTTCCATGGCTCTTAGTAAAGTAGCCTCGGTAAATTGTTTTGGAGGCTTGGTCTGCTTTTCCAAAAATGAAGGCTCATGCGGACCTTTTTCACCTTTCACAAAATTTGGTAATATGCCGGGCAACTTTTTTTCCTTGGAATTGGCCGTCTCAAAAATTACACGCCAGCCTTTCTTAAGTATCTCTTTGCCCGTGGTTTTAAATGGGATATCGGCAGCCTTTCCTGTTACTGTTGTGTTGGAAACTTCACAATCATCATAAAATACGGCGATAAATCTCCTAACAATACTATCGTAAACCTGTTGTTGGGCAACACCTAGTTTTATTTCAACCCCAGTAGGAATAATGGCATGGTGATCCGTTACTTTTTTGTCATTGAAAACCTTTGTTGATTTTCTGATTTTCTTGGCCAATAGGGGTGAGGTGAATGGCTCATAATTACTTAGATTACGAAGTATTCCTGATACCTTGGGATATACGTCATTGGGTAAAAAGGTGGTGTCCACCCTTGGATAGGTAACCACTTTTTGTTCATATAATTTTTGGACGATCTTCAGTGTTTCATCCGCCGTAAACCCAAATTTAGTGTTGCAATATACTTGTAGCCCCGTTAGATCAAATAGTTTGGGAGCATATTCCTTACCTTTCTTTTTGGAAATGGAGACAATTTCAAAATCGTGTTCTTTAACCAGCTTGGCCAGGACTTCACCTTCCTCCATTTTTAAAAATCGGCCTTCCTCATAATTAAAGACAGTATCCCTGTACAGTGTTTGCAATTCCCAATAGGGTTGGGGCTTAAAGTTTTCTATTTCCAAGTACCTGTTTACCACCATGGCCAAGGTGGGTGTCTGTACCCGGCCTATGGACAGCATCTGTTTATAGCCACCGTGCTTTACCGTATAAAGGCGCGTGGCATTCATCCCTAAAAGCCAATCCCCTATGGCACGGGAAAAGCCAGCATAATAGAGATTGTCATAATCTTGTGAGGACTTTAATTTGGTAAACCCCTCTTTTATAGCCTCTGTTGTTAGGGAAGAGATCCATAAACGCTTTACTTCTCCCTTGTAGTTTGCCTGATGCATTACCCAACGTTGAATGAGCTCTCCTTCTTGACCGGCATCCCCGCAGTTTATAACCATTTCCGCCTTATCAAAAAGACCTTTTACAATATTGAACTGTTTTTGGATTCCCGCATTGTCAACCACTTTTGTTTTAAATTTTTCGGGGAGCATGGGTAAATTGTTCAAATCCCAACTTTTCCAATAGGGCTTATAGTCACTGGGCTCAAATAAAGTGCATAGATGCCCAAAGGTGAAAGTCACAGCATATCCATTTCCTTCAAAATACCCATTATGCTTGGTGTTTGCTCCTAAAACTTGTGCAATTTCTCTAGCCACGCTGGGTTTTTCCGCAATACAGACTTTCACTTCAAAAAAGGTTTTATAAGTCTTGCAAATTACTTAATTTAAACTGTCTTATTCCTAGAAAAAAGGATTTAAAATTCCTAGGATGTTTGTAAAGGGGTGCCCAATTTGTTATTGAACTGGACTATGTTATCCATATTAAAAATTCCAATTGATTATTATATTAGCTGGAATATCGTGGTAAAATGATATATTTATAGGGCATAGCAGTGAATTCTACCAATAGTACCTACCTTAAATAATAAAACCATCAGGATGAAAAATACAATCGTTATTATATCCACATTCTTTACTTTAATCTCTTGTACCGCCCCATCTGCCAAAAGTCTTTTTAATGGAAAGGATTTGGAAGGGTGGCATGTAGATGTACCCAAAATGGATAACGATTCCAATGCTATAAATCCCTTTATAGTGAGGGATGGAATGTTGGTGAGTTTGGGAGTACCCCAAGGCCATCTTATTACAGATGCCGTATATCAGGACTTTAGATTGGAAGTGGAGTATCGTTTTGCGGGGAAGCCTGGAAATTGTGGTGTTTTGGTGTTTGCCTCTACGCCTAGATCGTTGTATGAAATGTTTCCCAAATCCATAGAGGTTCAAATGATGCATGAAAATGCAGGTGATTTTTGGTGTATTGTACAGGATATTGAGACGGACAACATGTTGGAAAGGCGGGGCCCTAAGGAAGAATGGGGAATAACCGAAGGTAAATTGCGAAGAATAAAAAATTTGACCGATGGTTCGGAAAAACCTTTGGGTGAATGGAATTCAATGACCATTGAGTGCCTTGATAACTCAATAAAGGTATGGGTAAATGGCGATTTGGTAAACCATGGTTACAATGCCACAGTGAGTAGTGGAAATATTGCCTTACAGGCGGAAGGTGCGGAAGTAGAATTCCGAAAAGTTATGCTCACACCTATTAACAAGCTCAGTGAAACAGCGCCGTGATTAACAATGCCCTGCTTGTCCCACCTTGGGTACTTCTAAATTTGGTGTGGTCGGTGATCTAAAAGGCATATTCTTTTAACATAGGGGCGCAGAATGCTTGGGTTTTATTTCATATCTTATTAATTGTTAATAAGTTATGTTTTAAAAGCAAAAGCAATGAATTATAGATCCTTCTTCATTTATGGGTTTACCCTTTGTTTCTCAAGTGTACTTATTGCCCAAAACCATCAATTCATAAAAAGGGAACAAATGGTAAAAACACAACTGCAGTCTAGGGGTATTAAAGACCCACTAACCCTTTATTCCATGCTGAATGTGCCAAGGCATGAATTCGTACCCAAAAACCTCATTGGCCGTGCTTATGAGGATGGTGCCTTGCCAATAGGCAACGACCAAACCATTTCCCAACCCTACATAGTGGCCTTTATGACTCAAACATTAAAATTAAAATCAACTGATAAAGTTTTGGAAATAGGAACAGGTTCGGGATACCAAGCAGCAGTACTGGGCAAAATAGTGGATTCTGTTTTTACGATTGAAATAATAAAAGATTTGGCCATGTCCGCGAAAAGCAGATTGGAAAATTTAGGTTTTGATAATGTTAAGGTTAAATGGGGCGATGGTTATCACGGTTGGCCAGAAAAGGCCCCTTTTGACGCCATTATGGTCACTGCAGGTGCGGAATCCATACCGAAACCTTTGGCAGATCAGTTAAAGAATGGGGGACATATGGTGATTCCAGTGGGTCCAAACAATGATATTGCCTACTTGGTAAAGGTCACGAAAAGGAATGACAAAATAATTACAAAAAAATTGTTTCCCGTTCGGTTTGTACCCTTTACTAGAAATGAATAGAACAGTTGGGATTGGTATGGACTTTACTAATGATAAAAGGGTTTCAAGTCAAGAAATAAGTGTACTTGCCCTGGGTTGAGTTAATCTCGTTTTGCCTTAAATAGTGATATATGATATCTAAATAGATAGGTGGTGGATTGGGATTACCTCTCCAGGGATTAAATTGGTCAATTCAATGTCCCCTATGCGCATGCGGATCAATCTTAGTGTTGGGAATCCTACGGCTGCAGTCATTTTACGGACCTGACGGAACTTCCCCTCAGTGATCGTGATACTGATCCAGGAAGTGGGCCTATGTCTCCCAATTCTTAATTTTTTATCCGGGTCGGGTAGGACAGGGAGGGTGGACAATCTATGAACAGAGGTGTTTTTTGTGGTATATTTCTTGCCATGGAATCCTATTTCCACTCCATGCTGTAATAATTTGATGGCTTCATTGGTTATTTCTCCATCCAACTGTGCATAATATTCCTTTTCCACGCCCGAACGGTTGATCAGATCGCTCAGTTTCCCATCCGTAGTGAGCAGAAGTAATCCCTCTGATTTTTCGTCCAAACGACCGATGGGCATTATACCTTCAGGAAAATTATGAAGCTCCGTTAAGAAACGTTTATTGCGCGACTCCTTGGCGTCATTGGAATGCAATTGACTGAGCATTTCGAATGGCTTATATATTTTAAAGTGAAGATGTGCAGGTTCCTGCATAGGCCTAAGGTACTTTGTTTTGGATAGGGTTGGAACCCCAAAGTTATGATTTTTTCTTTATGCCACTCTTTTAAAAATCAATCCAAATCCCTACCAAGTAGCGTATTTAGGAAGGAGGAGCAGTACTCCTAGAACAATTTCTACGGCTCCTGACAAATAGATGACCACCATTTTAAAAGGTAAAAAATACGGTACGAAGGAAATATAAAAGGATGGCTTTAGAAAATGTTGCACCCCGGCATATATCATAAAAAGGGCCAATAGTATTTTAAGAATGGTCCAAAATAGCTTCATGGCCGAATTGTTTTGAAAAATGTTCAGTAAATAAAGTGTTAAGGAAGTACCTATATAAGACTCCTTTAAGGAGTAGGTTTTTCATGTAGGAGTTCCATGCCTGTTGACGAACGGGGTTTAAATCCTATCCAGTCCTTTTCATTGGAATTTTCCTGTACCTCCAAGAATTTTGAATAATCCTTTTGTTTTAGGTGAATCCCTAAAAAGGCGGTCAGGAAATGTTGATTTACATTATTAATTTTCCTTTCGTCCCAGCTGGGTTCTGCATATCTATAATATTCATCTATATTGAGCCCAGGTTTTAAGGATTCTATAGGCGGTGGATTAGGGGCTACGTTGTGCCTTGCATTTTTATAGGTAAGTAAATATCGGTCGGCATTAACAGCTCCTGTATATATTGCCTTAATTCCTTTTTCGTAGCCTGAAATGTCATCTTGGTTTCCTGCAACAAAAAATGTAGGAACCTTTAGCCCTTTTAAACCTTCCGCATCCCAAACACCTCTCTCCATTCCCCAGGGCGCAAAGGCCACAACCGCCTTGATTCGTGGGTCTATTTTTGGGAATTTTGGGTTGCTCATGGCCAACTCTGCTATGGCTTTGCTACCACCACTCATTCCGGAAAAGAAACCTACGAGGCCATCGCTATATCCAGCTCCTGCTACATTTAATACACCATAGCCTCCCATGGAATACCCGATAATGCCAATATTTTCAGAATCTACCAATCCCGATAAATAGTTTTTGTCCCTAGCGTGGCCCAGATTGGCAATTTGGTTTAAAACAAAGCTAATGTCCTTTGCACGGTTCACCAAGGTACTTGGAAAGGGCGAGGCATCTTTAAAAGTTGAATCCGTGTGGTCTATGGCCACTACAACATAGCCTTTGGAAGCCAAATTCTCCGTTAGATAGGTCATAAGGTATCTTGAGCCAACATAACCGTGGGCAACAACTAAAAGTGGAAAAGGACCATCTGTGGTCAGTGGTTCGGCATCACGGGATGCCCTACCTTTAAAAGTAATAGGTGTCAAAGGTCGAAGGGAATCATGGGCGGTCCCCATGACTTCGTTATAAGTAACAGACTCTGTAGCTCCATTGGCCAATAGTGCTGGATACCAGACTTCTACCTTTAATGGTCGATCATAAATAGGGTCTATGCCGTTTTTCGAATTTAAAACATCTGCCTGGCCCTTGTTAACAAAATCCAACGTTCGTACTCCAATTTTATAAGTACCACGTGCCGATAGTTCTGGAGCGTCCGGCATAGCATCACCGTAAAGGAAAGATTCGTTTTGGGCGTTTAATACAGAATTGAAAACGAGAAAACAAAGTAAGATTTGCAGATGGGCATAACGGAAAAGAGTTGGTTTAATCATGACTGCTTGGTTTAGCTTAAAAATACAAAATATAACTTCAACTATTCAATCTGAAATCGCTTTTACACAAATGAATTGGACTATTTGTGCCTTATCACTAAGCTCAATTAAGAATAGTTGGCGTAGGGTTTCGATTATAATTATGTAAACTTAAAAGGTTTCAATTTTAAGGATACATGGGAAAATAATACCTTGGTGATTGGGAAACGCCAATTGGCGATGAAAAATTAAAAAGAAAGCAAGCACGATCACAACGAAATTATGGAGGAAACCGAGAAACAACTGAAGAAATTTGGTATTAGGCCAACAGCTATGCGCATTTTGGTGCATCGGTTTATGGCCCTGCAAAAGTCGGCGGTTAGCCTTACCACCGTGGAGGAGAATTTTGAAAAATCGGATAGGACTACACTATATAGGACTTTAAAGACTTTTGAGGAGAAGTGCATTGTCCATCAAATAAACGATGGAACAGGAATTCCTAAATATGCACTCTGCGATCATGATGAAGGCATGGTACGGCACTCGGATCTTCATTTGCATTTTCATTGTACACAGTGTAATAAAACCACTTGCTTAACGGAGCATCGGATACCTCAAATAAATCTTCCGGAAAAATTTATTCCAGAAGATGTAAATATGCTAGTAAAAGGTATTTGCGAGCACTGCAACCAATAAATGCATATACAGTGCAGGGGCATATTGGTTAATTTTGCTTTTAAATAACTTATTTATGAAGGATCGGCATGATCACAAGGGTGAGAGCCACAATCATGAACACGACCATGGTGGGATTTTTGGTGAAAAGGCAGAACTCTATTTTGCTATTTTAAGTGGGGTGTTCTTTTTAATCGGATTGATTTTGTCCACCATATTTAATGCCCCGGCATGGGCTCCATTGTTGAGTTATGTAGCGGCCTATTTCTTTGGAGGATATTTCACCCTGCTCGAAGCAATTGCCAAGATTCGGAAAGGGGAATTTGAAATAGATTTTTTAATGATAGTTGCCGCATTGGGTGCGGCTTTTATAGATAGTTGGGGAGAGGGTGCCCTATTATTGTTTTTATTTAGTTTGGGACATGCGTTGGAGCACTATGCCATGAACAAGGCCACAAAATCCATTAAGGCCTTAGGGGAGCTTTCCCCCAAGACGGCATTCTTGAAAAATGGCAAGGATATAAGGGAAGTTCCCGTAGAGGATTTGAGGTTGAATGATATAATAGTGGTAAAACCAAACACAAATATAGCGGCGGATGGAGTTATTGTGAAGGGGAGTAGTAGTATAGATCAGTCGCCTATAACAGGAGAAAGTATTCCTGTGGACAAAACAGCAATTTCCAATGCCAATGATCTTCCAGAATTCAGTGAAATAGAAAAGTCCCACATTGTCTTTACAGGCACCATCAACGGTAATGCCATGCTGGAGATTCAAGTTTTGAAATTGAATGAGGATGCCACCATTTCCAGATTGGTAAAAATGGTAAGCGAGGTGGAAACCAGAAAATCGCCCACCCAATTACTGACCAAAAAATTTGAGAAATGGTTTGTGCCAGCGGTTATTTTTTTGGTCGTTGTATTGTGCTTTGCCCATTTAGTCATAGACGAGCCGGTGAAAGAAAGTCTTTATAGGGCCATTAGCGTGTTGGTAGCTTCCAGTCCTTGTGCCTTGGCTATTTCAACACCGAGTGCCGTATTGAGCTCCATTGCCAGGGCAGCGAAAAAAGGAGTTCTAATTAAGGGTGGACGTGCCCTTGAAGATTTGGGTAGCCTTAGTACTATAGCTTTTGACAAAACAGGGACGCTTACCGAAGGCAAACCGAGATTGACAAATACCCTTCCCTTAAATGGATTTGATAAAAATGAGTTTCTGGAAATGGTAGTAGACGTAGAGAGATTAAGCAATCATCCTTTGGCAAAGGCCATTACAAAGGATCTTATTGAAAAATATAACATTGAAAGCAAACACCGTTCCTCCAATATGCAGGCCGTTCAGGGCAAGGGGGTAAAGGCACAATACAATGGTGATTATATTTTTATTGGCAATGTGCAAATGATGATAGAGGAGGGAATACAAATTTCATCTGGAACCCAAGACCAAATTGACCAATGGCACAAGGACGGACAGACTGTAATGTTAGTGGGCTATAAGCAAGCAATAATCGGACTGTTGAGTGTCATGGACGTTCCCAGAAAAAGTGCGGCTAAGACCATAGGGCGACTAAAGGAAATTGGCGTAAAACAAATGATTATGTTGACAGGGGACCATCAAAATGTGGGCGACTCCATTGCCAGACAAATTGGACTTACCGAAGCCAAGGGAAATTTGCTTCCGGAAGACAAGGTAAAGGCTATTCAGGAGTTTCAGAAAAAGGGAGTAAAAATAGCCATGGTAGGTGATGGGGTAAATGATGCCCCTGCAATGGCCAGCAGTACGGTAGGTATTGCAATGGGGGCCGCAGGGAGCGATGTAGCTTTGGAAACTGCAGACGTAGCCTTAATGTCGGACAGGATAGAAAGCCTTCCCTTTGTAATCGGGTTGAGTAGAAAATCCAAAGCAATTATCAAACAAAATCTTTGGATCAGCATGGGCGTTGTGGCATTTTTAATTCCGGCCACCCTTTTAGGATTTGCCAATATAGGGATTGCTGTAGCCATTCATGAAGGGTCTACCTTGCTGGTCGTAATCAATGCCCTACGGCTTTTAAGGTTTAATCTTCATTGAGCATAGTAGTGAGTGTTAATATATGTGGAGCGTATAATAACAAACGGCTGCCATGGATAGACCCTGGCAGCCGTTTAGCTAAAATGAATCCAATTTATTATCAACACCATATTTATCGGTAGTTGTAATGGATTGGATTCTTAATTAAATCCTATTTTGAGAATGCCCTTATGACTAATTTTTATAGCTTCTAAAGGTGTCATGTCAAAAGTTTTATCCTGTTCAACCATGTAATACTTCATCCCGGAAAGCTTTTTCTGGGCAAGGATTTTGGAAAAATTAATTTGGCCGTTACCTACTGGGGCAAACCTGCCTTGATCGTCCATATCCTTCACATGCCACATTGTGAACCTACCTGGATATTTATTGAAATAAGCCACAGGGTCCTCTCCGGCTTTTGTTACCCAATAAAGGTCCATCTGAAAATTTACATATTTTGAATCGGTATTTTCGAGCAAATAATCAATGGTAACAACGCCATCATCCCCTTTTTTGAATTCAAAATCATGATTGTGGTATAGTAGTTTCAATCCGGCCTTGTGACATTTTTCACCAAGAGTGCTCAAAACGGAAGCAAGTTGTTTATAGTCGTCCCTCAATCCCATGGGTGGTACCGGAATTACAAAGTATTTGAATCCGGCAGCTTTAACGTCGGCGATCATGGTATCTGCATTCTCTAGCGTAACTCCGCCCTTATGTGTGCTAATCGGAGTAAGTCCCACTTCTTTAAGCAGTTTACTAAATTCCTTTGGGGCAATATTGTAAAATTTCCCATCCCTGTATCCCGCTGCTTCAATATTTTTATAACCAGCTTCAGCTACGGCCTTAAGCGTGGCTTTGGCATCGGCTCCCATATTATCCCTGACCGTATACAGTGCCAGACCACCAACTTTTTGCTGGGCGTTGGCAGTAAACATGCCAAAAATCAGAACAGGCAGAATTAATGGTTTTAATAATCGGGTGAACAATGATTTTTTCATAATACTCGGTAATAATATTTTTCTAAATGTAATATTTGTTTTAATAAAAATCCTTATAAAAAAATGGATAAAAAATTTTGAGCAACATTTTAAAGTAGGCACCGATGAATACATGAAAAATAGATTCAGCAATTGTACATGGAGATTTATGTGGAGCTGAGGTTAGACATTATTGTTAGCTGTTAATCTTATGTTGTTCAGTTTGCTGCATAATCCTTGTAGCACCACTATTTATGCTATATATAAAGAGACCTAAAGTGTAAAATGGACTGTAGTGGCTTCAATATTACCCGTAATTATGGGATTTGTGGTGACATTTTTGGTGGCCCAGGTTTGGAGATTGCTTAGGTAGTTTCCTTATTTTAATATCGACCAAGTCTCTGAGATAATGGAATTCACTTGGTGTTGAAGAGAACAATCTGTTAACAGTTTAGGAATATGAAATACCTTGGACAATAATGGTTCCAATACAAAATGATTTAAATTCTACTCCACATTGGGCAATTGGTAACTTACATAGGCACCAGCGAGTCCAAAAAGAGATAGGACCAATATGATACCCTCTGTGGAAATGGTTGCGGCAGCGGCGCTTATGCCACCGGTAATCAAAAGGATAAACCCTATTATCGTGTTGCTAACCGCTACATAATCCGTCCGCTTATTTCCTTTCGCTATATCCACGATATAGGTCTTTCTTCCCAAACGTACCCCGCTGTGGGCAATTCCTAATATAAAGAAAGCAACAGGATAAAGCCAATATGCGTTTTTGGCAATGGGCACGAAACTTATTAGCACAAACATTACTATTCCCAATAAGGCGGCAATAATCGCTGCAAAGGTCATAACGTTTTTACTGGACACATCCGCCATTCTCCCCCAAACAGGAGCACTCAAAATAGAGGCCAGTCCGTTTGCAATTATAAAAAGCCCTAGCAGGTAGCCTTCCTTTCCCAGATAGGTTTGTGCCAGTATCACATAAAATGGCGCGGTTAGGGCGGAGCAAAGTAAAAGGGACCTAGCAATAATAAATTGTCTAAAACCCTTATCACTCCTTACTAAATTCATGCGCTCCATGGCCTCTTTCCATCCGTTCCTGCCTCCGGAGGTTTCCCCTGGAAATTCTTGTACGCCCATATAAATAACAGCCGATATTAACCACATTATACTCGCAAAGAAAATGGTATAACTGTAAAAGGTGATACCCGCATCACTTTTGGATTGATAGACCATATAAAGTCCGGCTAGCAAGACCAAAACCCCGGAAACAGCAGCGGTATATCCTTTCAATTTTCCTCTTCTCGTCTTGGGAATGGTTTTTCCCAATACATCCTTGGAGGCTACCGAGCATAATCCACGGGATAAACTAAAAGTAATTAGGAAAAGGATGATGAGCCACCCGGCCAACGCTCCTTGGGTATATAGGGTAACAAAACCTATGGCGGCAATGGATGCAAATTGGAGAATTGCTCCAAGAACATACACCCATTTGCGTTTTTCTTTGGTGCGAATATAACTCGCAATCACTATTTGTGGAAGCATGGACCCCGATTCCCTGATAGGGACTATAAAACTAATTAAATAAATGGGTGCATTCACATAACTCATTACCCAGGCCAAAACCGTTTTAGGATTACTTAATGTATCGCCCAATTTCGTCAGGGTATTACTCAGCATTATAAGAAAGTAATTTTTAGGCGTGTTTTGGCAGGCCGACTCATCGATGTCCTTACAGATACGGGCATCTTCCTCATTGTTTAAATAATCATATAATCTCTCTGTCCAGTGGATGGTTTTCATAGACTTACTTCGGCAAGTAATTTATAATCAGCTGTATTGAGGCTTAAGATAATGTAATAAAAACGTTTATCAAATATTCCCTATTCTTGGTTTAAAGAATATGGATATATTTCATTTTAACTTGTTTAAAATCATTAACTTGTATAAAAAAAATTACACTATGCCTATTTACATGGATCGTCACGATATTCCTGAGGAGATTACCGCGGTGCATGTTGCACAAATGCATCGGGAAGACCTAAAAATAGAGCATCTTTATGGTTGCAAGGGTATGACTTATTGGTGCGATGAAAAAAGGCGGACGGCCTTTTGCCTTATTCAGGCCCCAAATAAGAAAGCCATTCAGGATATGCACAATCATGCCCATGGCGAGGTACCGCATAGAATTATAGAAGTTGAGCCTTCTATAGTGGAATCGTTCTTGGGTAGGATAGAAGATCCCGAAAAATCACAAAAGACAGAACTAAATATTATTAACGACCCCGCTTTTAGGATTATAATGGTCATTGGATTAAGAAAATTATCCTTCAAGACTATGGATTCCAACGGTATGAATAGGGAGTTGCTAAACTATAGCAAATCAATTCTTCAATCCATAGAAAAATTTTTGGGTCGGGTTTTTAAACAAAAATCCGATCATTTTTTGTTATCCTTTAATTCGGTTACCAATGCTGTACTTTGTGCGCAGGAAATTTATGCCAATTCGAGGGCAACTTCGAAGGACTTTAATACAGATTTCCAATTCAACATCGGATTGCACGCAGGGGTTCCTGTTACCGAGAATGATGGAATTTTTGAAGACACCATTAAAATGGCGGAACGCTTTTCTGAAATGACCAATGGAAAAATCGTTATATCCCAGGAAGTACGGGAATTGTATGAGAGTGAGAACCTTAACGTTAAATTGGACTGTGACAATATAAAATCACTTAATGTTGGGGACGAAAAATTTGTAAAGCTATTAATGGATTACACGGAGAAGGAATGGACCAATGCAGCCTTCAATTCAGACGATTTTAGCAAAAATATGGGCTATAGTAAATCCCAATTATACAGAAAAATGATTGGCCTAACAGGGAAGTCACCCAATAGTTTCATCAGGGATTACCGATTGGGGAAAGCCTTGCAATTATTGAACAAAAACGCAAATAATATTTCTGAAACTGCCTTTAGGACTGGATTCAACAGTCCCGCCTATTTTTCTAAATGTTTTATGGATAATTTTGGAATTCTTCCTTCGGAATATATAAAATCTTATGTTGCTTAGGTATTCATGATTAGATATTAAACAATGAATGAATTTTATAAGTAATTGAATAAATTTTAGATGTCAATTGCTTTTTTTTCTCCTAATTTTATATAAATAAAAACAACAACATTGTAAGAAGTCGGAATGACTTGTGTGATTATTGGTTAATCAAAACCGGTGCTTAGTTTTGCCCGGGTTGTTGGATAAAGAAACATACCCCCTCGCTTTATAGCTCAATAGTATATTAATTGCTATTCCCCCTATTGAGAACTTTCGTCCTTTTGTCTCGCTCAGGCATTAAGCCGGTGTTGCTATATACCAAATATTGCTAAAGGAATATTAACATTAAAATATTGAAGACATGAAAAACAAAGTAACTTTTTTAAAATTAAACGTTGTCGTATTCATTTGCATGTTCTTGTCCACTGGTGTATTTTTTGGACAAGGTAACCATGAGGGCGAAGAAGAAACATCAGTGGTTAGGACACATATGGATAAAGATTTGCAATGGGGCCCTTGCCCTTCCTTTATGCCTGAAGGTTGTACAATATCGGTATTGCATGGAGACCCTTCCAAAAAAAATGTAGATGTTTTTTTTAAAGTGCCGGCCAATTATGAAATACCGGAGCATTGGCATACTTCCGCTGAACGAATGATCCTTGTTTCAGGAGAATTGCATGTTACCTATGAAGGAGAAAAAGAGCAAATAATGAAAGTTGGATCATATGCTTTTGGTCCATCAACAAAACCCCATACCGCAAAATGTGGAGATAAGGACCCCTGTGTACTATTTATTGCATTTGAGGAACCCCTAGATGCATTTCCAATGGTACTAAAAGAATAATAGTAGGTCTTACAAAATAAGTTGAACGAACATTAAAAATTAGAATTATGGAAATGGTTATTGAAATGGATGCCGACCAAATCGCATCCTTTAAAAAACAGATAAGAGGAGAAGTGATAATGCCATCCGACGATAATTACAACCACAGCCGAAAGGTGTATAACGCCAATATTGACAAACACCCTGGAATGATCGTCAAATGTGTTGATGTGGCAGATGTAGTAGCTTCGGTAAACTTTGGAAGGGAAAACCGTTTGTTGATCGCCGTAAGAGGAGGGGGACACAATGGTGGCGGTTTGGGTATTTGTGATGACGGGATGGTGATCGACCTATCTGGCATAAAATTTATCCGTGTTGATACTTCCAATAATACGGTGCGTGTTGGGGGTGGTAACCTTTGGGGAGAAGTAGACCATGCCTTACATGCCTTTGGTCTGGCAATACCGAGTGGAATGATTTCTACAACAGGAGTAGGAGGATTAACCCTTGGAGGTGGCGTAGGTTATCTTTCAAGAAAGTACGGCCTTACAATAGACAATTTGTTGGAGGCCGATATGGTATTGGCCGATGGCTCTTTTGTTACCGTAAATGCAAAGCAGCATCCTGATCTTTTTTGGGCCATTCGCGGTGGCGGGGGAAATTTTGGGATTGTAACTTCCTTTAAATTTCAAGCCCATCCTTTAAAAACGGTTATTGGTGGACCTACCTTATGGCCCATTGAACAAACCGAGGAAATAATGGCTTGGTTTGATGAATTCATTCATAAAGCAACGGAAGACTTAAATGGTTTTATAGCAACTTTGATTATTCCCGGTCCGCCTTTTCCCGAACATTTGCACAATAAGCAATTCTGCGGAATTGTATGGTGCTACACGGGACATCCAGACATATTTGAAAAAATCTTTAAACCTGTATTGGATAAAAAACCCCTGTTCCAACATGTGGGAGAAATGCCTTATCCTTCTATTCAAACAATGTTTGATGGACTTATGCCTCCAGGAATGCAATGGTATTGGAGGGCCGACTTTTTCGATAAATTAGGTCCGGAAGTTAGAGCAGGGCATTTAAAATACGGTTCAAAAATTCCAACTCCACTTTCACAAATGCATTTATATCCTATTAGCGGTGCTGCAGCTAGGGTAGGAGATAAAGATACCCCGTGGGCCTATAGGGACGCAAAATACGCAGGTGTTATTGTTGGGGTGGATCCAGATCCCGCAAATGCCGACAAAATCACTAATTGGTGCAAGGATTATTATAATGTGTTACATCCACATTCCTCTGGAGGTGCTTATTCCAACTTTATGATGGATGAAGGTCAGGAACGGGTAAAAGCAAGTTATAAGCATAACTACCAGCGACTGGCCCGTATAAAAAAACAATATGACCCCAATAACTTGTTTAGGGTAAATCAGAATATCCTTCCAAGTAGCTAAGGTCAGGGAACAACGAGGACAAGCCACCTAATTGGCTTGTCCAAAACGGATATATCACATCGAGGTATTGAAGTCCACTAAACATCCAATATTTTTAGGGCTTCTTTACCTATACGTTGTTTGGTTTTCTCGGTAATATATTTTTTTTGATCTATCTGTTGGGGCTGGTCGGAGGTACAAAAATAACTATGGATACTTCTTCTTGGTTTGGCAGTTCTGTTGGTGGTTCCGCCATGCCAGGCATGCGAGTTAAAAATAAAAACAGATCCTGCCGGGGCTGTGATGATTATTTCATCGGGATGCGGAAGGCTGGGGTCCTGCATTTTCTCTTGGGGCGATATACCCAATTTGTGTGTTCCGGGCACTATACGTGTGGCCCCATTATTTTCGGTAAAGTCATCCAATAACCAAATGGAGTTACAGACTTTGTATTCACCTTCCACCATCTTATTGCCCCAATCTATATGTAAATTCTGATGTCCAAGTCCGGGTTTTGCAGCCCTGTAGTTCAGGGAGGACAACTTAAATGATGGACCTAGAACTGCGGCAATACCAGCCAGAACCCTTGGATGTGTGTAAAAAATATCAAAAACGTCACCTTTGTTAACTAGGTCCGCCAAACGATCGGCACCTTCTTCTTTGGGATGCCTTATATATTTGGATTCGGCCAATTCCGATCCGGCAGTCTGGCCTTCATTCAACATTAGGGCTTCAATTCTATTATTAATGGCTTTTACTTGGTCGTCTGTCAGTAATTTGCCCAAAGACAAATATCCTTGGCTATCCAAAATTTCAATTTCCTCTTTTGTGAGCATGATTAAGTAAATTAATGAATGATTTCAAGCTAAAAAAGATACGATATAAATGTCAAAAAAATAAGTTTAGCAGCATTTAACGGGGTTTTCTTTTTATTCTTGGAGATATGAAATTTGCCCAAAGTGAACATAACAAAGCCAAAACTGCCAATGCAAGGGTATAGAAATTTATAAGTTCGGCACTGGGCAACCAGCCAGTTAGTTTTTTAACCAAAAAGGCAATATAGCTATTTGGTAGATTGTGTTCACCCAAGCGTCTTAATACTTCATAATGCCAATCGGTTAAAAAACAATATCCCCAACCTTTCCAAATCCCCAACAAAACCCAGGACCCAAAGGTTAAAAGTAAGGTTGTTAGATTAAGTTTTCGTGTGCGGATCGGTATCCAACCAAACAAATTAAAAATAATGAGAACCGTATGGAAAACATAGAAAAAAGAATTTGCTAGGCTTAAAAATAAATCCTCCATAAGGAACAATGGTTAGTTTCTATAAAAGATAGTGAATTTTTAGTGTTGTAAGATTCTACCAGATTTGGAGAGTTCATTGGATAGTTTGGGAATCTTAAAATTTCATTAATCAACTTATTATACTTATTAATATTTCGTAACTTTAAAAGATAGCCATTTTCTCCCCCTGGATTTATAACCTAATCTTTTATGGGTAATTCAGATTCAAAGAGTAAAGACGATTTATTTCTTCTAAAATTGACTGAAATTATTCGTGATAATTTCGATAATGAGCAATTTGGAGTTAAAGAGGCGGCCTTTATCTATGGGGTGAGTCGTTCACATTTGCATAGGCGGTTAAAAAAGCTGACGGGTAAATCCGTTAGTCAGTTTATTCGCGAATTGAGGCTTGAAAAGTCAATGGAGTTGCTCCGAAAAGATCTGGCCACGGTTTCTGAAATCGCTTATTCCGTAGGTTTTCACAGTCCCACATATTTTAATACTTGTTTTAAGGAGTATTTTGGTTTTACCCCAGGCGAAGCCAAAATACGTGAGCACCTGGAGCAAGAACGTCCGAGTGTAAAAAAATTCGGAAAGCAAAAAATGATTTTTATCATAGCCTTGGGAATTCTCGTTCTAATAATTCTATTTGGCTATTTTCAGTATAACGGTATTTGGACAAAACCTCCAAATGATACTCCCGCAACTTCTCCGCAGCACTCCAGCCATAGTACCAAGTCCATTGTGGTATTACCCCTAAAGAATTGGAGTGGAGACCCCAAATTGGAATACATAAGTGATGGGATGACCGATGCTGTAATTAGCAGAATTTCTGAAATTAAGGAAATAGATAGGGTGGTTCCTTTTACTTCCAGTCTCCAATTTAAGAACAGTGAAAAAAGTATGCCCGAATTGGCAAAAAACCTTAATGTGTATTACATTCTTGAAGGAAATTTTCAAAAGCAGGGTAATCAGTTTAAAATTAATTTGAGATTAAATGATGGCCCCTTGAATAAACTATTATGGTCAGGCTCTTATTCCGGACAATGGAAGGCGAATGAAATATTCAAAATTCAATCGAAGGTTGCGGAAAATGTTGCCACTATAATGAATGTGAAACTAACTGAAAAGGACTTTGATGCCTTTAAAGGTATGCCCACAACTAATGCAGAAGCCTATAATTATTATCTCTTGGCGCAATATCAAAACAATAAATATAATCAGACATCATTTAAAAATGCTATACCCTTATACGAAAAAGCCTTGGACCTGGATTCGGCTTTTATAGAACCCTACCTCGGCCTTGCAAATATTTATGTTACTGGTGGAGCTGTTTGGGGAATGTATAGTGAGCAGGAGGCGTGGAAAAATGCCAAATATTATTTGGAAAAGGCTTCGGTAATCGATGGCGATAATATACAATTGTCCGATCAATTGCATGTTGGTAAATTTTATTTTGATTGGAATTTTGAGGCCGTGGAGCATTATTTAGAAGAAAACAATGAGCGTATAGGTGCCGCTAATGGGAGTGATAATCCCTTTGTTGATTATTATATTAAAACCGGGAAATATTTATATGCCCTATCAAAAATTAATAAGCATATTCTTGAGGATCCGTCTTATGGGTGGCTGTTTGCCATTAGGGCCTCGGTGATATTTTTCTTGTATTCCACCGAGGAAGCAAAAGAGGAGTTAAAGAAATATGATTCGCTGTTCATGGATGATATGTTCTATCTAAGGGAAGCAGCCAAATGGTATTATTATTTTGGAGAATATGACGACTCAAAAGAGAAGCTGGAGCAATTGATGGATAAATTCACAGACCGTCCGCCAATTGTAGTATGGCTTAATGCGTTACATTATGAAATGGCCAATAATAGAGAGGGCGTTCTAGAAAGTCTCGCCACCTTGCAGAAACAATACAAGGAAGGTTCTTCCGGTAGTCCGGCCTGGTTTATGGCTCTTTTTTACTGTCATATCCAAAATAGTACGGAAGTGTTCAATTGGCTGCAAAAATCCTATGATAAACACGAGGTGGAAATGACGTGGTTACGTGCCGAGCCTTTGTTGGCAGCATATAGGCAGGATCCAAGATATTTGAATTTGTATAGGAAAATGAAGTTTCCCGTTCCTCCACTTACTATTCCGGGTTAAGACAAATATGGACGCAGGTCTATTTTTCTTTTTGAACAACATAGTTGTAAGGCTTTAACACATTTACTAAACACTTCAAATATAAGTTGTAAGAATAGGGTCTATAATTGCTATGTATTGATTAACAGTTGATTATATCTTTGGGGTTCAACGAATTAATAACAGTTTAAACCTCCTTATCATGAAACAATTTGTAACACTGTTGATTTTTTTAGGTCTTGCCTGCATGGTCTTTGCACAGAAACACAATGACAGAATTACCGCTGTAACCTTGGACGCTATAACGGTTTCACCAGTTAATGTTGATTATATGCGCAAAGTAAATGATGGAAATACTCCGGAAGTGGTTAAGGAATTACAGTACAAAGCCGCTAACTTTGATGTAACCTCCTTATATGAATACGATAAAAAGGACAAACATACTTTCGAAGTTGTATTCAAAGCTAGTAATGGGGACATTATAGCCTCCTATACCTCCGATGGTTCTATTGTAACAGCCTTTGAAAACTTTGAAAATATCGTCTTGCCAATGACAGTCAGGAAAATGGTATTTGATGGAAATGAAGGTTGGAAAATGGAAAAGAACCGTTATAAATGTGTATTTTCCGAGGACAATTTGACAAAAAAACAGTACAAGGTTACTTTGACCGATGGACATCAGAAGAAGAAAATGACCTTAGATTTTGATGAATAGCAAATTAAGAACCGTACAGTTTATTATAACCTTATTCCTCCGGTAAGGTTTTTTTTATGGACTATTATTGTCTACTTCAAATTGCTGCATGTATAAAATTAGGGTGATGGACTATATATTCCAAAAGAATTTATTGAAAGGACCAATAAACACTGATTCCACTAATTTCATTATTTTTGCACTTAAATTTTTTAAATTGATAAGTGAATGAAAAAAGTTTGTTCTGTGTTACTATTAACGGTTTTGTTTTCCGCCTGTAAGGACTTCAATACCAAGAATAATCCAACCTCCCAAAATTCCATGAATACCAATAATAATCCATTGCTCGCTGAAAGTACCTTACCGTATGGCGTACCCGATTTTACTATAATTAGAAACGATCATTTCCAAGAAGCATTATTGCAAGGAATGGACGAAAAAAGAGAAAATATTGAAAAAATCGCGAATAGTAAGGAAGCGGCAACATTTGAAAATACCATATTGGCACTGGAAAAGAGCGGCAGTCTTTTAGAGAGTGTTCAAAACGTATTCTCGGCCCTAACCGGGGCACATACCAATGATACCCTGCAGGCCGTACAAGAAGAAATGGCGCCTAAATTTTCAGAACTTCGGGATGCCATTTATCTAAACGATAAATTGTTTCAGCGTGTAAAAACCTTATACAATAAAAAGGAAAGTTTTGACTTGGATGCGGAATCCTTAAAATTATTGGAAACCTATTTTGAAGATTTTGAAATTGCCGGAGCCAACTTATCGGAAGCAGACAAGGAAACACTGAAAACCTATAATTCGCGCTTGGCTACCCTAAGTAATACCTTCAATAAAACGCTATTGGAGGCCAATAATGCCGGGGCTGTTATTTTTACCGATAGGTCCGACCTAGCCGGACTCTCGGATACCGATTTGAAATCATTGGAGATCAAAGATGGGAAAGGCTGGAAAATTGCACTTCAAAATACCACACAACAACCTTTATTGCAATCCTTGAAAAAAAGGGAGACAAGAGAGAAGTTGTTTCAGGCTGCTTGGTTGCGTGCCGATGGCACTGCTCAGGATACCAAGGCCATTATTACGGAAATTGCCGAATTAAGAGCCAAAAAAGGGGCCTTGTTGGGATTTTCAAATTATGCAGAATGGAGCTTGCAGAATACCATGGCCAAAGTTCCGGAAAATGTATTTAAACTTTTTAAAGGACTTGTTCCTTCAGCTACGGCCAAGGCAGGGCAAGAAGCGAAGGAAATCCAAGAAATGATCCAGAAAACGGGAGGGAATTTTACCCTTGCCCCCTGGGATTGGAACCACTACGCCGAAATGGTACGAAAGGCCAAATACGATTTGGATGAAAACCAGATCAAACCTTATTTTGAGTTGAAGACCGTACTGGAAAAAGGGGTTTTCTATGCCGCCGAAAAATTATATGGAATTACTTTTAAGGCCAGAACAGATATCCCAACCTATCACGAAGATGTACTGGTATATGAGCTTTTTGAGGAGAACGGAGATCCGTTGGGCTTGTTCTATGGCGATTTCTTTTCCCGCCCAAGTAAGCGGGGAGGAGCTTGGATGAGCAATTTTGTAGATCAATCCAAACTTTACAATAAAAAACCTGTGATCTACAATGTTTGTAATTATCCGAAACCCGTAGCAGGTGAACCGGCATTGCTTACCTATGATGAAGTAGAGACCATGTTCCATGAATTTGGACATGCGCTCCACGGCTTTTTTGCCGACCAGCAGTATCCTTCCTTGTCGGGTACCTCAGTGGCCAGGGATTTTGTTGAGTTTCCTTCCCAGTTCAATGAAAATTGGGCGCTTTACCCTGAAATCCTGAAAAACTATGCCCTACATTACAAAACAGGGGAACAAATTCCGCAGGCCCTCATAGATAAGATAAAGAAATCGGGCACTTTTAATCAGGGTTATAGCCTAACAGAAAATTTGGCAGCTTCCAACTTGGACATGCAATGGCATACCATTGGATCGGATGCCAAAATAGAGGATGCAAATGCCTTTGAAAAAGAGGCCTTGCATAAAACTAAATTAGATGTGGTTTCTGCTGTCCCACCACGATATAGGTCCACTTATTTTGCTCATATCTTTGGCAGTGGTTATGCTGCAGGTTACTATTCGTACTTGTGGACAGAAATGCTGCACCATGATGCCTACAATTGGTTTGAAACACATGGTGGACTTACTAGGGAAAACGGTCAGCGTTTGCGCGACATGATTCTTTCCCGTGGGAATACCTTGCCATTGGAGGAAATGTACAAGGATTGGCGCGGCGGAGATCCAAAAATTGAACCTATGCTTAAAGCAAGGGGTCTGCAATAAAATTAGAAATATAATACGTTGTAATCGCATATAGAAATGGGCCCGGATAGGGCCCTTTTCTTTGAACTGAATTTGAAAATTGAGTATTCCATGTACATCTAAAGTTCAGGACTTAAATGGCTCATATAATCATTGAAGCTTAATCAGTCCTATGCATTTCATCGAAAAAAATAAAAAATATTGAGATTGTGGTAGGGTATACCCCATCTTTGGTTGTTGTTATATATAGCCTTTAAATGTAGAGGTATACCAATAATTTCTAATTATTAAAATTTATAACTATGAAATTTAAACTATTTACAATTGCATTGCTTATTGTATTTACCGTTTTCATCTCTTGTACGGACAATGATGATAGGAACAGTGATTATGGACGGCTTTCCGTTAATTTAACGGACGCGCCTTTTCCCCATGATCTGGTAGCAGAAGCAAACGTGACCATTTTTAAGATAGAAGCCCGTTACAAAGGGGATATGGACATTAATTCTGAGGTTGATGACAATTTGGATTCTTCGATGGAAATAGAAGAAAAATCTTCTTTTCTGGTATTAATGGAGGAAGAAATTGAAGTTAACCTATTGGACCTTACCAACGGAGTTACCAAGAATTTGGCCGACCTTGATGTACCTGTTGGTACATACGACCTAGTTAGGGTATATGTAAAAGGGGTAAATGTAGTACTAACGGATGGCTCTACTTTTGATTTAAAAGTACCGAGCGGGGAACAAACGGGTATAAAGATCTTTATTAAACCAGGTATAGTAGTTAAAGGTGGACTAAGTGCTGATTTATTGTTGGACTTCGATGTAAGTAAATCCTTTGTAGCCAAGGGCGGCGGAAGTAATTTGGGAAGTATAACCGGCTTTAATTTTAAACCAGTCATAAAAGCTTGTAATATGTCCACCGCAGGAACCTTGTCCGGTATGGTAACAACAATTCAGGAAGAAGTTGCTGTAGGATTGAAAGGGGCTGAAGTGAAGGTTTTTGCAGCCGATACTTTAAATACCACTACTTTTACCGATGCCGACGGAAAATATATGGTTATGGGGCTAATGGCCGGAGAATATGATGTTGAGGTAGAATTATCAACCTACCTAAAACAAACAGTTACAGATATAGATATAGTTGAAGGAAATACGACCACCCAAGATTTTATTTTGGTGGTAGGGGAATAGGAATATTTTATATGAAGTTGATAAGGTGGGTGTAACAGCCCACCTTTTTTTGTGAAAGCTTTTAATATCGCCTAGCTTTTCAAGAAGGTGAATCTAGTATAGTAAATCATGTAAGATCATTGGTATTCTACTTAAATTAATGGAGAACTTAAGCGGTGAACAAAAAAAAGCCGAATAACTATTGACAGTCATTCGGCATTTATATTCTACAGTCGATTTTCTAATTAAGAAACGCCAATAATTTTTCGGCAACCAGTTCTGAGGATGCCGGATTTTGTCCTGTAATCAAATTCCCATCCTGTACCGCATATGCAGCCCAATCCTCTTTTTTGGAGTAGATACCTCCATTTGTTTTGAGCATGTCTTCCACTAAAAAGGGCACTACATTGGTAAGTTGCACAGCTTCCTCCTCCGAATTGGTAAATCCGGTTACTTTTTTACCTTTAACCAATGGGGAACCATTCTCATTTTTAACGTTTTTAAGAGCGGCCGGAGCGTGACATACGAAAGCGATGGGTTTCTTCTGTTTATTGAAGTTTTCAATTAGACCAATCGAGTCGGCATCGTTTGCCAAGTCCCACAACGGCCCATGGCCGCCTGGATAAAATACGGCATCGTAATCATCGGCATTAATATCTGCCAATACCAGAGTGTTTTTTATTTTATTCTGCGCCACAGCGTCATTTTTAAATCGCTCGGTATCTTTAGTACTGGCATCGGGAGTGTCACTAATGGGGTCTATGGGTGCAGCACCGCCTTTTGGTGTAGCCAAGGTGATGTCCGCTCCGTTATCCAATAGCGTATAATATGGATTGGCGAATTCCTCAATCCAAAATCCCGTTTTCTTTCCAGTATTTCCTAATTTATCATGAGATGTTAATACAAATAATATATTCATTCGTTTTAGCTGTTTTAATATTAATTAAATTAATAATGGAATAAATGCCCAGGTAATTAGGCCTTCACAATCATTTTGCCTTCATTTTTACCTTCAAATAAATCCAAAAATGCTTGAGGGGTATTTTCAAATCCTTCTACAACGGTCTCGGTATATGTTAATTTGCCTTCCGCTAACCACCCTGATAATTGCTTCATGGCTTCTGGAAATTTATCCATATAATTCGAAACTATGAAGCCCTGCATCAATGCACTGTTTTTTACCAAAAATGGCTGAACGCTGACACTCATGGGCGCTTCAGTATTGTTGTATACGGAAATGGCCCCGCAGATAATCATTCTGGCAAACTTGTTAATATTGTAAAGTACGGCATCTGAAATAGGGCCTCCCACATTGTCAAAATAAACGTCTACACCATCGGGACATGCCGTTCTAAGAGCTGCTTTCATATCATCCGTGGTATTGTAGTTTATGGCATGGTCAAATCCAAATTTAGAGGTAAGCATTTCTACTTTTTCATCCGTACCTGCAATACCTACAACATATAGCCCCAAAATTTTACCTATTTGTCCTACAACACTACCCACTGCGCCAGCTGCTCCTGAAACTACCAAGGTCTCCCCCGCTTTGGGTTTACCAATTTGGGTGAGCCCACAATAGGCAGTTAATCCTGTCATTCCCAAAATACCTAAATAGGCACTGAGAGGAGCTCTGTCCTTATCTACTTTTAATAGTCCTTCACCTTTTGAAATTTGTTGGGTTTTCCAATCCAACATTCCAGAAACAAAATCACCTTCGTTAAATTTGTCATTCTTTGAGGCGATTACTTTTGCTATTATCCCAGAAGTAATAGGCTTCCCCAATTCAAAGGGTGGCACATACGATTTGGCATCGCTCATTCTTCCTCTTAAATAAGGGTCTACGGAGATGTAAGTGGCCTCCAAAAGTATTTCACCTATTTCAATATTTAAATCGGTATCCTCTTTAATAAATTCGAAATCTGAAAGGGTAGGTTTTCCTACCGGTCTTTGTTTTAATATTATTGTGTGAATCATAATTTGCTATTAGTTTATTGAGTTTTATTTTTTTATACTGTCCCAAGCGGCCTGGTAAGCGTCTTCCAAATAATCTTGGTTTAATTGAAATACACCGCGTTGTTGCATTACCATTAGAAAGGAGAGGGGATTTATAGAGTATGCATATAATAGATAGGGCGACAGAGGTTTTATAATACCTTCTTGCTTGCCTCGTTCCCAGAGGTCAAGTAATGGTTGAAGGTGTTTAAGGCCTTCTTGTCTGCTAGCTTCATCGATCATTGGGGTATTGTCGCACTGGGCCAAAAACATAGCTTCTTGCACTTCCTTTAATTTAAAATCGGCAATGCGTTTCCAAATTATCTCAAAACCTTCCGCTACCGGGATATCGGTATTATAATTTTTGAAGGCATAAGCGGTAAAGGCGGCCTTTACCTCTATATATACCTTATTTACCAAATCCTGCTTATTATCAAAATACAAATAAATTGTAGCAGGGGAAACATTCGCCATTTTGGCAATTTTGGACATCGGCGTGGCGTGAAACCCATTATTGTTAACGAGGTGAATGGTAGCCTTTACCAAAGCATTTCGCTTTTCAATACTTTTTTGTAGTTGTGCCATTATATGTTTTAGGTTTATTTAGGGGGACGCTGTTTAACATCCATAACCAAATTCTGGTACAAAGATAGTGTTAAAATGAATGTTCATTCTTTTTTTAACAAAGAATTAATTTTTCATGCCAATAGGAGTGGAAGCATTACAAGACCTGTAATACACGGGTGAATCTCCCCATCTGATTGGCGGATTTGTGGTACACTGGGATTAAAGCACAATGTATTTCCTTAACTAATCACTATGGGAATTGAATGGTCATTTCTAAACCACAATCGTTTTCATAAGGGTGTAACCGTCAGTATTATTGCCGCTAACAGAATCGGCCATATTGCCATCAATACTGTTGGAAAACACATTATCACGGCTATTCAAAGTGTCCGCTTCACCCTTATAGTTTGTGGAGGCATACACAGTATCACAAACGGATTTTGGAAAGGCAATTTGGGTTGTTCTAATAGATTTTTCATTTGGATCCAACACTTCAAGATGTATATGGGGAGCCCTACCTTTGTACCATCCAGGGAAAATACTTATAAAAGAAGCGTGGCCGTTGGCATCCGTAGTCTGGCGTCCCCTTAAAAAATGGGCGTTGGTAAAATCGGTAGGTTGCAGGGCTATACCACCATATTCGGAGTAGAAACCTTCGGCATCGCAATGCCATATATCTACAAAAGCACCAGAAAGAGGTTTACAATCGTTGCTCTGGTCCAGTACCTTTAGCGTAATAAGCATAGCCACACCAGTTCTATCGGAGACAATATTGGCCCTCATCAAATCGGCAGGGGTCTTTATTGGAAAAGGCCCGGCCGTCTCACTGGGAGATAACTCACAATCCTCAATCATTGCTTCATCACCCTTTGGATCGCTATCCTTTGCACAGGCATGAACCACTGTAGGGACGGCAACTAGGGTTCCTATTCCCAACAATCCTTTTTTTAGAAAATCGTTCCTTTTCATACCAGGGAAGTTTAGACTTTACTAAAGTTATTCAAAAAGTGGGTCATAATGAAGAAAATAGAAAGAATTGTGTAAACGAGAGAATTATGGATAGTAAAATCTCCATTTTCTTATGTATTGCCAATATACTAGCCTCGATTAATGATAAGCTTAAGAACTTAGGTCGTTCAAAAATTGGAATATATACCAATTACTGGCATTCCCTAGAAAACTGTGGCTATCTTTGCCGAAAATTATAATATGTCAAAGCAGTTTTCTGATTTAGGAGTTAACGAACACCTACTTCAAAGTTTAATGGACCAGCAAATATCGGTGCCCACTGATATTCAGAAGAAGGTAATTCCCGTGATTTTAGAGCAAAACAAAGATGTAGTGGCTCTGGCAAAAACGGGAACCGGTAAAACAGCTGCTTTTGGGTTGCCTTTATTGCAATTGATTGATACAGATAATAGCAACATACAATTGGTGATTTTGGCGCCTACGCGGGAACTGGGACAACAGATTTATGCGAATCTGGTTTCCTTTTCCACCCATAGTCCGTCTATTTCCATTGCCTCCATATGTGGTGGAATCCCTATTAAACCTCAAATTGAACGTTTAAAGAGTACTACCCATATTGTAGTAGCCACACCAGGTCGCCTGGTGGATTTGGTGAATAGGAAGGCCATCAATATAAAGGATATCAAGTATTTGGTCTTGGATGAGGCAGATGAAATGGTAACTGCTCTAAAGGTGGACTTGGATAATATTATTTCCGAAATCCCTAAATCCAGAAGAACATTATTGTTTACGGCCACAATGCCCGGAGCCTTAAAACAGTTGATACAGAATTATATGTCCAAACATGTGGTTCAGTTAGAAGCCGACATGTCTACCTTAGGGCATCAGGGCATAGAGCATAGGTATGTGGTAGTGGAGCCCATAGAGAAATTGGAAGTTCTGCTACACTTTTTAAAGTCCAGGGAAGGCGAAAGGGGAATTATCTTTTGCAAGACGAAAGCTGCGGTCAATAAATTAGGAAAAAATTTGGCGATCAATAAATTCAGATCAGGTGCAATCCACGGCAGTTTAACCCAAGGGATTAGAGATCGGGTGATGGGACAATTTAGGGAAGGTAATATAGATGTAATGGTAGCGACGGATTTGGCAGCACGTGGTATTGATGTTAAGGAAATATCCTATGTAGTAAACTATCATTTACCGGACACATATGATACCTATGTCCACAGAAGTGGACGTACCGCTAGGGCAGGAGCAGAGGGATTTTCATTAAGCGTTATCCAAAAAGAGGAAGTGGAGGATATTGCCGATTTTGAAAAGGAGTTGGGAATAGATTTTAAGGAATTTAAAAAGGCCGATGCCCAAAGTATTGAAGAAAACAATGCTTTGATATGGGCCAACAAAATATTCAAGACCAAGCCCAACCGAAATATTTCGCAGGAGTTTAGGGAGGGTATAAGAACAGTTTTCCATCATTTGACAAAAGAGGAACTTATAGATAAGATATTGGCGAATTACCTGGCGCAATCTACTAGTCACAGTCCAAAAGTAGAAGTGCCCAAAAAGAAAAAAAATAAATAGTAGACATGGCAAATAACATTAAAGACCAGGAGGATGTTTTAGCAAAACTAAATATCCATCAGTTGAATCCCATGCAGGAGGAAGCTATTGCCGTAATTGGAAAAACCACCAACACTATTATTCTGTCCCCAACGGGTACGGGCAAAACTTTGGCTTTTTTGTTGCCATTGATAGAAACTTTAGATCCCAATATTGACGAAGTACAGGCACTTATTTTGGTGCCTACGCGTGAATTGGCCATACAAATTGAACAAGTAGTTAGAAATATGGGGACTGGCTATAAGGTAAATGCCGTTTATGGTGGGCGCCCTATGTCCAAGGACAAGATTGAAATTAAACATAATCCTACTATTTTGATAGGAACACCAGGTCGTATTTTGGATCATTTTGATAGTGACCGGTTCTCAAAGGAAAATATTAAAACCTTAGTGCTGGATGAGTTTGACAAGTCTCTGGAAATAGGTTTTGAGGAAGAAATGGCGGGAATTCTCAGTGAATTGCCCACTATTGAAAAAAGGATATTGACTTCCGCTACACAGGGAGTTGAGATTCCAAGTTTTGTGAAATTGGATCAGCCTGTACTTATCGATTATTTAGAGGAAGAAGTAGGTTCAAAATTAGCAATTAAGATCGTGTTATCGCCTGCCAAGGATAAACTGCCAAGGCTACTGGAACTGTTGCAACACTTGGGAAATCAGCCGGGAATCATTTTTTGTAATTTTAGGGATAGCATAGAAGAAGTGAGTTCTTTATTGGAGAGAAATAAAATAGGGCACACTTGCTTTTCCGGAGGCATGGAACAAAAGGATAGGGAGCGCTCCCTTATTAAATTCAGAAATGGAACGAGTCAAATTTTAATCGCCACGGATTTGGCGGCGAGGGGAATAGATATTCCGGAGTTAAAATATATAATTCACTACGAGCTTCCACATTCTTTGGAGGAGTTTACCCATAGAAACGGGAGAACGGCAAGGGTAAATGCCAAAGGTACTGCCTACGTGTTAAAATGGGAAAAGGAGCGATTGCCTGAGTTTATAAAGGATTCAGGTGATATGGATATCTCCAAAAAAGCAGCACCTATGAAACAGTTTTGGGAAACCTTGTTTATTTCAGGAGGAAGAAAGGACAAGATTTCCAAGGGTGATATTGCTGGACTGTTTTTTAAGCAAGGGAATATCAACAAGGACCAATTGGGGGGTATAGAATTAAAACAGGACTGCGCATTTGTTGCCGTACCTTTGTCGATTGCCAATCAATTGGTTGAAAAATTAAACAATTCACGTTTAAAAAAGAAAAAAGTCCGGATTACGATTCTTTAATTTGTTAAAGTGAAAACTAAACATTTATCCGTTGGAATATATTAAAAATGAAAGAAGATCTAAAGGCGAATAAAAATGCAATCACTCCAGAGGAGATAGATAATTGTATTGCACTCTTGCGGCAATTAGTGGACCATACAGATCAGATATTTGATATTCCAAAAGAAAAAAGAACGGAATTAATAAAGGTATCGGGGCAATTTTCCAGACCCAATAGGGAAGAATTTTCCAGAAGAAAAAAAGACGGTAAGAAAAGTGCCCTGCGCAAAAAAGCTGCCAGGGACAAAAATGCCCGTAAGGAAACAGGTATTAGAAATGCACGCGAGGCCCACATATTTGTAGCCCCTAAACTTTTGCCTTCTGCAGAATTGGTCAATCATAAAAAACAAGAA
Source organism: Arenibacter sp. F26102 (assembly GCF_023015865.1). Lineage (GTDB taxonomy): Bacteria > Bacteroidota > Bacteroidia > Flavobacteriales > Flavobacteriaceae > Arenibacter. The sequence continues at coordinate 252,905 of NZ_JALKBC010000005.1, forward strand.
CTGCAGGTATCAAGGAACTGTTATGTTTGTAAAACGGAGTTTAGCGAATTACATCATTTTTATGATACGATGTGCATAAAATGTGGTGATTTCAACTATGCCAAGCGTTTTCAATCAGCTGATGTAAAAGGGCAAGTTGCCGTTGTAACCGGCTCTAGATTAAAAATTGGCTATCATATTACTTTAATGTTATTACGTGGAGGGGCTACTGTAATAGCTACTACCCGGTTCCCTGTTGATTCGGCATTGCGCTTTTCCAAGGAAGATGATTTTATGGAATGGGGACATCGATTAAAAATACACGGTCTGGATTTACGTCATATCCCAAGTGTGGAAATATTTTGTAATTATATAGAGCGGCAATATGACCGATTGGATATTCTTATAAATAATGCAGCGCAGACCGTACGACGGCCCGCTGGCTTTTACCATCATTTGATGTCCAAGGAAGAAAGCCCCATATCACTACTTCCTCCAGATGCACAAAAAGTTTTGAGCGATCATACAAGTTGTTTACAGGAATTAAAAGAATTAACCTCGGGCGCGTCTCCCAATCAGAATATGCCTGTTACCTGGCATGGACCGGAAGCAGGAATCGGAATAAGGGCTTCGGCCAAATTATCGCAAATTCCATATAGTTTTGATAATGTCTTGGTGGCACAAGAAGTATTTCCCACAGGCGAATTGGATGCTGATCTTCAACAGGTAGATTTACGCAAGACCAATAGTTGGCGACTTAAACTGGGTGAAATAGAAACTACTGAAATGTTGGAAGTACAATTGGTAAATGCCGTTGCCCCATTTGTATTGTGCAACCGTTTAGCAGAATTAATGAAGAAGGAGAACACAGGACAAAAACATATCATTAATGTATCGGCAATGGAAGGGAAGTTTCATCGTTCTTTTAAGGAATCGCGTCACCCACACACCAATATGGCCAAAGCCGCTTTAAATATGCTTACGCATACCGCTTCAGGGGAATTGGCAAAAGCCGGAATCTTCATGAATGCCGTGGACACAGGATGGGTTACGGATGAGGACCCCGCTGAACTATCTAAAATGAAACAGGAGGTTTATGATTTTCAACCGCCTTTGGATATAGTGGATGGTGCCGCAAGGGTTATGGATCCTTTAATTGACGGAATTAATAGCGGGAAACATTGGTCCGGTAAATTCCTGAAGGATTACTTTCCAATTGATTGGTAATTGTATCCAACCAAATTATAGCTTGACATTTCATTAATCTAAAAAAAGCAGACCAATTCACAGGAATACAAATTCTATTTTACACAATTAACTTTTTTATCTTCGTGCTAATGAATTCAATTGATATAAGAACGGTTGATGTTGTTCAATATATAAAACCATTACGGGAAGGTGGTTCCCTGCCAGCTATCGTAAAGGCCGACGATGGATTTTTATATGTTTTAAAATTCAGAGGGGCAGGACAAGGAAAAAAGGCTTTAATAGCCGAACTTATCGGAGGCGAGTTGGCTCGGGCCGTAGGACTTAAGGTACCTGAATTGGTGTTTATGAATCTAGATGATTCATTTAGTAAGACTGAACCGGATGAGGAAGTTCAAGATTTACTTAAATTTAGTGTAGGCCTAAATCTAGGTTTACATTTTTTGTCCAGTGCCATAACCTATGATCCATTGGTTTCCAAGGTAGATGCTTTAATAGCATCAAAAGTTGTACTACTGGATAGCATTATGAGCAATATAGACCGGACGGCCAAAAACACCAACTTATTGCAATGGAATAATGAATTGTGGGTAATTGATAATGGTGCCAGCTTTTATTTTCACCATAATTGGGAAACATGGAAAAATCATCTTACAAGAACCTTTCCGCTCATAAAAGACCATGTGCTCTTAGATTTTGCCACAAAGTTAAAAGAGGCGGCATTAGTGATTAAAGGATCACTAAGTGCCGAAAAAATTGCTGAAATCATAGCTTTAATACCGGAGGAATGGTTGTTGAACGAGGCCGATGACTTAAATCCCCATGAAATTAGAGCGGCTTATATTGAATATATAAATGCCAAACTTGCTATGATCGATACATTAGTTAAAGAGTCTGAAAATGCAAGATAAAGATAAATACGAATACGCAATTATTAGACTTGTTCCTAAGGTGGAGCGTGGAGAATTCTTTAATATTGGGGTAATACTTTTTTCAAGACGGAAGAAATTTTTGGAAGTAAAGTATTTAGTAGACCCCAAAAAATTGAAATGCTTCTCAAATGAAATTGATATAAATGCAATAGAAGAATATTTAAAGGCTTGGTCATTGGTATGCAAAGGAGCACCTTCTGGAGGAGCAATCGGCAAACTGGATTTAGCTGATAGATTTCGTTGGTTAACTGCCTCCAGGAGTACTATGATCCAGAGTTCTGAAACACATTCTGGCTTATGCCATGATCCAAAAAAAGAACTGGAAAATCTATTTGAAAGCTACGTTTTATAGGAGGAATGATAGCATATATGGTCCGCCCAGTGATTATATTGATTAATTGTAGATATTAAAATCGGGAATTGATATACGGGATTTAAAGTTTTTAGATTCCGCTACAAGCTTCCATATACCTATGGTCTATTTTGACAGAAAAGGGAGGATAATTAGGGGTATTACAGGGGGCATAGGTCATTGGTTTGGGCGATAATATATGTGAAAATACCAAGTTTTTCGTGCCTAAAAATATTGTTAATAAATATAAATGAACTAATTCGCTGTATTCTAAATTATTAGCGCCATCTTTGCAGGATAATATTATAATAAATTTAATTACATTACAATGAGTAGTAAAGGAACAGTAAAATTTTTCAATGACACTAAAGGTTTTGGTTTTATCACTGAAGAAGGTGTTGAAAAAGATCATTTTGTACACATCTCTGGATTAATCGATGAAATTCGCGAAGGCGATGAAGTATCTTTTGATCTTAAAGAAGGTAACAAAGGATTAAACGCAGTAAACGTACAAGTTATATAATATATACTTCCATGTTTAATGAAAATGCCCATCATTTATGATGGGCTTTTTTATGTTCAAAAAACGACAAATTTCAAGAAATAAGGCGTAGTTTCGCGCCCTCTAATAAACTGGTGTATGAAGCGCATAAATGAGTACAAGAAATTATTTGGAATAGAAAAGGAGATCGATCTAAAGTTGCTGAAGAAAAGTTACCGCGACTTGGTAAAGGAATGGCATCCTGATAAATTTCAAGAAGGAGATAGTAAACGTGAGGAAGCGGAAGTGAATAGTCGCAAGATTATAGACGGCTACCATTTTTTAGTGAGTATAGCTCCTGAAACCAAAGCTGCAAACCTAGAGGCATATACCGAAACTATTAATAATTCTGGTATTGCCGATTACCATCACAAAGGCCTTTTATTGGAAATTACATTTGTGGATGGATCTACTTACGAGTACTTTGGCGTTACCAAACAGGTTTATATCAAGATGGTTAATTCCAATACCGTTAATCGTTTTGCTAAACGTATGATCTATCCTAAATACACCTACAGACAATCTAAAAAACAGCTTCAAGAAGCATAAATGTTTTATGCTTAAAGACAATCACTTGGCCAATTTTGCCAAATACATTGGTTAGCTATATAACGTAAAAAGAGAAATCCCAACGGGCTTTCTCTTTTTTTTTGTGGGGTGTTAGAACGTTGTTTTGGCCTTTATCCGTCATAATAATCAATATCGACCCACCTTCACAATCTAATTCCAAAGGATTATACATCGTTTAAAATTGTATGGATTATTATAGAAATCCAATGCTTTTATGTAATTATAAGCCATCCAGGAGTACTTCGGCAACAACTATTCCGATTGATAAAATAAATAGGATTAAGGCGGGCAAGGACTTAATATTTGGGTCATCGGCCTTAAAATGCATGGCAATGGCACCTAACATGAATATTCCCATGGCACCTGCAGCAGGGGTACTTAGATCCTTTATCCAAATAGAGATCAATAACAATACTGCCAGAGAAACCTTAATGGTGCCTATTATATACATAATTGCAGGCGAAAGACGATAAGTTTCGAATTCTTCCTTCATGGATTTGGCATCACCTCCTCGCCATGGGGTGGGTTTGTTGAAACGGATAAACCATACATTTATAATGCTAATGGAAATAATGATCTTGGCCGCAACCATGAAGTAAGAAATTAGCATAGCTCTTTGGTAAATTAAAAGTTGGTCAAGGTTCTTTCTTCCTAATATAGGAAATATGCACTGAATTTAGATCAATTATTAAATTATTGATTCTATTTTATAGTTGATTTGTCAATCGTTATTGCAATGACACCCTAAATGTCAAAATTTTATATAAACGAATATTTATTCGATTTAAATATTTATATTTGCGGCGTGAGGGTAAAGGATGAAACAAAACAATTGGCCATAGTAGAAAACACTTTAGAAGTAGTTTTTGAAAGGGGCTTTGCCGGAATTAAAATGGCGGACTTGGCTAAACGAGTAGGACTATCCGTGTCCACGTTGTATGTTTATTACAGAAATAAAGAAGATTTAATAGTATCCATTGCCACCGATTTAATCGCCAGGGAAACACAGAGAAGCGAACAGGAGATATCGGAAAATTTACCATATAAGCTTAAACTAAAAACACTGTGGTTGTTTTGGATAAACTTCAGTATTAACCATAGAAAGGAAATGAGCTTCCTGGAACAGTTAAAGAAATCACCGTATTACGATAAAGTTCCAGTGTCCGTTAAGGAAAGCAAAAGTAAGTTGGCCAAGGAATTAATTGACTTGGGGAAAAAGGAAGGTCTGCTAAAGAATATTGATAACGATATTCATTTTGCGGTTATAGGGGCCATAATGGGGGAGACCGTAAAATTAATTATGGACAGAAAATTGGAATTGAATAAGAAAGACATAGACCTGATGTTTTCCACGGTTTGGGACGCCATTAAAAGTTAGTTTTTTTTTGGATTATAACAGAATAAATATTCGATAATAAAGTAATTGGTGTCATATTGGTGGCAAAAACTATGAATCAACTAAAAAAAATAGTAAAGAACATGGGTATAATTATTGGCAGCGGACTTTTTATGGTGATTGTAATTGGTGTCTTTTTTTTGTATTTAAGCCCAGAGTTTGGAGGTTCTCCTACTTTGGAGCAGAAAACGATCTACCTTAAATCGGCCAATTATAAAGATGGAAAGTTTATCAACAAGGAACATGTAAAACTGGATATGAGTATGCGCGATATGGGGAGAAGTCTGGCTGGCTATTTTGGACCATCACCACTAACTAAACCCAAAAGGGATATTTCAGTGGAGAAATTGGATTCATTGGATATCGTTAATTATAAAGACAGCACTCGCCTTATCTGGTTTGGTCATTCTGCTTTTCTGTTACAAACGAACAATAAAACAATTTTGATCGATCCCATGTTCGGAAATGTACCTGCACCACACCCCATGTTGGGGAGTAACAGATTTAGCAGGGAATTGCCTATAGCTGTGGAAAAACTTCCAGTTATAGATGCTGTAATTATTTCACATGATCATTACGATCATTTGGATTATGGCTCTATACAGAAACTAAAAGAGAAGGTGAATATGTTTTATACCCCATTGGGTGTTGGTGTGCACTTACAAAAATGGGGAGTGGAAAAAGAACGTATTGTAGAGTTGGATTGGTGGCAGGAAGTCAATCATGAGGGGTTCATATTCAAATGTACCCCGGCCCAGCATTTTTCCGGAAGGGGATTTTCCGATCGGGCCAATACCTTATGGAGTTCTTGGGTAGTACAATCAGATACCGATAATATTTTCTTTAGTGGAGACAGTGGTTATGGCCCACATTTTAAGGAAATAGGAGAGAAATTTGGTCCATTCGATTTTGCCATGATTGAGTGCGGACAGTACAATGAGATGTGGCCCGATATTCATATGTTTCCAGAGGAGACCGCCCAAGCAGGCCTGGATGTGCGGGCAAAACAGATTATGCCCATTCACTGGGGAGCCTTTAAACTGGCAATGCACCCTTGGACAGAACCCGTAGAACGCCTTTCCAAAAAAGCTAAGGAACTCAATTTGGATTTAATAATACCAAGAATTGGTGAACCTATAAATATCGATAAGTTGAATGTGCGAACCACTGAATGGTGGAAAAAATCTTAATAGAGGTATGATTACAATTTTTAAGACAGATATAAGCGAGGAACAGGAGTCCAGAGTAAGGCAATTTTTGGAGCTATTTAAGGAGATTTTAAAAATAGATTTCGATTTTGAGGATTGCGATAATATACTGCGTATCGAAACCAAAGACAATATAACGCTACATGTAGAAATCGTCCTAAATTCCAACGGTTATTTCTGCAAAGAACTTTTGTAGCAATATGTGCTGCCATTGAAATGCTCTTTTTGAGCTGGGCCATATAAATGGCCTAAATATTATATAATAAATATTACTTTTGCAGCATCTTTTATAATAACTATATGAAGAAATATAAGATTGCAGTAGTACAGTTAAACCTAAATGATGTTGCCGAAAACAACTTGAAAAAGTGCGTCACTTGGGTTAAAAAAGCAGCTAAACAAGGTGCGGAGGTAATTTGTCTCCCAGAACTATATAGTAGCCATTACTTTTGTCAAAGTGAGGACACCGACAATTTTGCCTTGGCGGAACCATTATACGGTACCTCCTTTAAGGCATTTAGTGCTTTGGCCAAGGAATTGGGAGTGGTCATAATTGTCCCCTTTTTTGAAAAGCGGATGGCTGGCATTTATCACAATAGTGCCTATATTATTGATACCGATGGTTCGGAAGCGGGATTATATAGAAAAATGCACATTCCGGACGATCCACATTTCTACGAAAAATTTTATTTTACCCCAGGAGATCTGGGCTTTAAGAACAATCCTACCAAAAAAGGTAATATTGGAACTTTGATTTGTTGGGATCAATGGTACCCTGAAGCAGCAAGGCTTACTGCACTTAAAGGTTCGGAGGTCTTATTTTACCCAACAGCCATTGGTTGGCATCCTCAAGAAAAGGAGGAATATGGGGAAAAGCAATACAATGCATGGATGAATGTCATGAAAGGTCACGCCGTAGCCAATGGTGTTTTTGTTGCCGCTGCCAATAGGATAGGACTGGAGCAATACTTGCCAAATACAGCGGGAATAGAGTTTTGGGGAGCATCTTTTATCGCGGGGCCACAAGGTGAAATCTTGGCCCAGGCATCCCATGACAAGGAAGAGATACTTATAGCCGAAGTGGATTTAGATTTACAGGAAAATGTACGGCAAAATTGGCCATTCTTTAGAGATCGCCGTATAGATGCCTTTGCCGATTTAACCAAAAGAGCCTTGGATTAAATGAGAAGATTTCCTGCAGAATGGGAAAAACAGCAAGGAATTTTGCTCTGTTTTCCGCATAACGGTAACGATTGGCCCGGAAAATACAGGGCCATACAATGGGCCTTTGTAGAATTTATAAAGAAGGTAACTACCTATGAACAGGTTTTTTTGGTAGTGGACAGTGCCGAGCATCAGGACAAGGTGTCAGAAATGCTGGAACAGGCAACTGTGAACCTTAAAAAGGTCAGTTTTATAGTTCAGAAAACCAACCGTAGTTGGATGCGCGATTCAGGACCCATTATTGTTAAAAATGGCAAGAACCGCGAGGCCTTAAACTTTAACTTTAATGGTTGGGCCAAATATTCCAATTACAAACTGGACAGAAAGGTACCCAAGGCCATTTCGGAAATCTTGGAAGTGCCTTTGACACAGGTGTTGTACAAAGGAAAACCAGTGGTTTTGGAAGGTGGAGCGTTGGAAGTAAATGGAAAGGGAACTTTGATTACTTCAGAGGAGTGTCTTTTACATCCAACAGTACAGGTTAGAAATGCAAACTTTACCAAATCGGATTACGAAACTATCTTTAAGGAATACCTAGGTGTAACCAATACCATTTGGGTGGGTGATGGCATTACAGGAGACGACACCCATGGTCATATTGACGATTTGTGCAGATTTGTGGATGAGGAAACTATAGTAACAGTAGTAGAGTCCGACCCGAAGCATAAAAATTATAAGGCCCTTCAAGATAATTTGAAACGGCTTCAAAAAGCTACCTTGGAAAACGGGAAATCTCCAAGAATTATTACGCTGCCAATGCCAAAGGATATTGTTTTTGAGGATTTGACCCTGCCCGCCAGTTATGCCAATTTCTTGATTCTTAACAACTGTGTGTTGGTTCCTACATTTAATGATGCCGCAGATAGAATAGCTTTAGATACGCTGGCTACATGCTTTCCTGATAGGGAAGTCATAGGTATTAGCGCTATAGATCTTATATGGGGCTTTGGTACGCTGCATTGTTTGAGTCAGCAGATACCAGTGTAAATTTAGATTGACCTCAAATAGGTTTCGACTACGATCAATCTCTATAGAATGACCGGGCGAAGTCGAAGCCATAGGAATTAAACTTCTTTTTAAAAACCGATTATTGTTCTCTGCCAGCTGTAATTCTGGAGGTAATTATATTTTAATAATATCGGTTGGAGTTTCCACTAAAATGGTCATTTCGCCACGTAGTGCTATCGGCTGCTTCATAATTTCAGGGTTGTGCCTTATCATTTTAATCCAGTCGTCTGTAGAAAATTCATGATGGTCAAAATGGGTTTTATAGGATGGATGTTCCTGATTTACCAAGTCCTTTACCTCAATATTCAATTTGTCTGCCAATTCCACTATTTGGGTTCCCGTTAGGGTGACCTTTAAGATGTCTATCTCATGTATCGGAAGGCCCTCGGCCTTGGCGTATGCCAAAGTTTGCTTGGCCCTTGTAGATTTGGAACTGTAATACAAGGTAATCTGTCTTTCCGATGTAGCTATTTCTCCCATATTCTTTATTTTAGAATTGCACTACCCATTTTTTTTATGGGTCTCTAAATGATGTTTTAATAATTGCTTTAAACTCTCCAAATAATCTTGCAAAACGGCCTTATCTACATCGGGATGAGTTTTTGTAGGAATAGTCAAAGGGTTTTCATCCAGAGAACGATATAATTCTGGGTAATTGGTCTCGATATTGGAGGTGAGCTGCGTAATTTGGCCTAATACTTTTCTTAAATCATTCATTTTAAAACAGTATTGATTACATACTATAAATATAAAGAAGTTTTTAATCCAAAACTCTGACGATGGTCATATAAATCCTATTTACTGTACAATAATCCTTAAAATATTCATTGGCCGTCCGAATTTTATTAGTTCACGACTACGGAAACAAATTAAAGACTTGTTCTTGCTTATCTATGCTTGTCAATTTTACTCCCATGTGTTTATATAAGGTTTATGACCGTTCATATGGTGTTATTTTTTAGGTGTAACCATATTTTGGTGCTATTTCAATTATATTTATGTAGCACAAACCTTTAAATGGGTATAAATACCCATTATATTTACTATAATGGTTTAAGCTGTATACAACTACCTTTAGGGTGCAATTTAGAGCGACAGTATAACAATATAAAAGAACAATAATGAAAGCAATAGGATTTAAACGATCATTACCCATTACGGAAAAGAATAGTTTTATAGCCTTTGAAACGGAGAAACCAACCCCAAAGGGATATGATTTGTTGGTTAAAATATGGGCCATATCCGTAAACCCGGTCGACTTTAAAGTTAGACAAAATGCAGCAAAGGATATGGTGTTGGATACCCCTAAAATTATAGGATGGGATGCGGTAGGAGTCGTGGAGGCCAAAGGTGATAAAGCTACAAAGTTTAAGGTGGGAGACCATGTGTATTATGCCGGTGACATTACCAGAAGTGGGAGCAATGCGGAATATCAGCTTGTTGATGAACGTATTGTAGGTCACAAACCTACAAACTTGAGTGTTCCTGAGGCCGCGGCAATGCCATTGACGAGCTTAACCGCTTATGAAGCATTGTTCGACCGCATTAGGATAGACCCTGAAAAAGACAAGGGAAAATCTGTTTTGATTATTGCGGGTGCCGGCGGGGTAGGCTCCATCGCCATTCAATTGGCCAAGAAATTGTGCAACCTCACGGTTATCGCCACGGCTTCTCGAGAGGATTCCATATCCTGGTGCAATGATTTGGGAGCGGATTATGTAGTGAATCACTACAACCTAAAAGAGGAATTGGAGAAAATTGGCCATAGTCAGGTCAATTATATATTGGATTTCGTGGATCTGGATGGGTATTGGGAATTGGCCGCGGATATAATTAAACCCCAAGGGCACATTGTTTCCATTACGGGCAGCAGTACACCCTTGGATATCAATTTGTTAAAAAATAAAAGTGTTACTTTTTCATGGGAGTTTATGTACACCCGTTCCATGTTCAATACGGAGGACATAGAGCGGCAGCACGAAATTTTAAACCATATAGGCCAATTATTGGATGAGGGTATTTTAAAAACTACATTGACTACTACGCTATATGGATTTACGGTTGAAAATTTAAAGGCAGCACATGAAATGCAAGAGTCCGGTAAAACCATCGGGAAAACGGTAATCCTTTATTAGTTAAAAAATTCCAAGAAAATGACCGTTGAAGAAAATTTAGAGAGTTTAGGTATTGTAGTACCCAAAATAGCCCCAAGAGGGGTAGGGAATTATGTTTCGTGGACAATTTCCAACAATATTCTTTATACTTCCGGCCAGTTGCCATGGAAAGACGGGGAATTCGGAGTTTTGCCATACACCGGTAGGGTAGGGAGCGATCTAAATATAAAGGAGGGCTATGAATGTGCACGTATTTGCGCCATCAATGCCATTGCGCAATTGAAAGATGCGGTTAAAGACTTGGAAAGGGTTAAAAAAATTATCCGCTTGGATTGCCATATACAGGCTGCCGAGGGGTTTAAGGATCATTCAGATGTTTTGGATGGTGCTTCGGATGTAATGAATCAAGTGTTTGGGGAAAGGGGAATCCACACCCGATCGGCAATCGGGATTTATCAATCACCATTGGATGTGCCGGTAATTGTCTATTTAATTGCCGAAGTAGATTAAGTACAGTTTTGGAATAAGGCCAACCTTTGATTTTAAATTTTTAGCTACTATACAATGGGCTAAAACATTATAAATCAACTTTTTTACCTGTTTTTACTGCCTTGTAAATGGCATCTATAATCTTTAAATCTTTAAGCCCCTCTTCCCCATCAATGGGAACAATAGGTTGTACCCCCTCAAAAATAAGTTGCGCCATACCATCCATCTGAAGGGTCTGGTGGGTTATATGTGGTTGTGTTAATTCGCCCTTATGTGTTCTGCCCTTAATAGGGCCATAGCCCGTGGAGGGTTGCATTTCTGCATAACCCTTTTCTCCATTTAGAAAAAAGCGGTCCAAATGGCTCATGGCATAGGTAGAAAGGCACGAGGCTACTGCACCGCTGGGAAATCCCATTTGAAATTGTATGGTTTCATCCACACCTTCCTTGAATTTAATGGGGTCGGTCTTGGTTTCTTGGGCCGTTACCCAAATTGGTTCCTCACCTAGCATATAACGGGCTCCGTTAATGGAATAAATACCAATATCCATCATAGCACCGCCACCGGCCAGTTTTTTATTCAATCGCCATTGTGTTGGGTCTCCAATAGTAAATCCGGATAGTCCTTGAAAGAACTTGAGCTTTCCAAATTCTCCGGCCTTTCGCATCCGTATTACTTCTACCGTCTTGGGTTCATAATGCATGCGATAACCTACCAATAATTTCACATTTGCAGCTTTACATGCATCTACCATTTCCTGACCTTCCTTGGCATTAATGCCCATTGGTTTTTCACAAATTACATGCTTACCCGCCTTGGCTACCCTTATTACCTGATCTTTGTGCAGACCGTTTGGTGTAATCACATACACGGCATCAATATCCGGGTTGTTTTTAACTTGATCAAAAGTGTCGTAGTTATAACAATTTTTTTCAGGTATATCATACTTGGCGCGCCAGTCGACCACTTTTGAGGGAGTACCACTTATTAATCCCACCAACTTTGCCCTCTGGCATGATTCCATGGCTTTCGCAACTCGAGTACCATAACTTCCAAGTCCCATTATGGCAACCCTTAAAATGGGGCCATCATAAGGCTCACTGGAAGCTGCAAACAGCTGTGCAGGACTGTATAAAATTGGTAAACTCATTGCGGAAACGGTTAATTTTCCCAAAAAATCTCTTCTAGAACCCATAATGATCGCATTTGTGTGTCCTAAAAATAACTAAAATGAAGTTATACCGCCAATAGTTAAAGAAATGTTTTGCCATAAATAATTTACTTTTCATATTCAGTATCAATAACTACTAAAAATTAGTTGGTCAATAAGAGCCTTCAACCCATTTGCCAGTTGGTCTATATTGTTCACGGCGGCCAATAAGAATTCCTTAACCGGGTTTGAATGGCTAAGAAAAGAAATCTTTAGAATAGCTTAACTTTGTAGATTTTTCACGTACATGCAAAATCAAAATAGAATAACCTTAATAAAGCCTCAAGAGTTTCCTTTTTTTTATGGTTATGTAGTGCTTTTTATTGGCAGTTTAGGCATTTTGGCAAGTATACCAGGGCAGACCATAGGGGTTTCGGTATTTACGGACCCAGTAAAAGATGCATTGGGGTTAACGAGAAATGAGTTTAGTAATGCCTATATGATCGGTACTTTGTTGAGCTCTGCCTTGGTGGCGAAGGCTGGTATTTGGTTCGATGCCTATGGAGCAAGATATGTGGCATTCTTTGCCACCCTACTCTTAGGAGTATCCCTATTAGTATTTTCTGTATCCGTTGAAATTAGTGAGGCTATAAAGTCTCTTTTTAATTTTGATTCTTGGTTGATTCCGTTCTTATTGATAACTCTTCTGTTTTTTTTAATAAGATTTAGTGGTCAAGGTGTATTAACCATGGCTTCCAGGAATATGATCATGATGTGGTTTAAGAAAAATAGGGGCAAAATTAATTCCATAAGCAGTATTACCGTGTCATTGGGTTTTTCCAGTGCACCTATTTTATTAAATAGCCTAATTGACGACTATGGCTGGGCAAGCAGTTGGCAAATAATGGCCATGTGTCTTTTTATTTTTGGTATCTGTATTTTACAATTATATAGAAATAGGCCGGAAGATTTCAATTTGCTTCCGGATGGATATGATAAGAAGGAAAAGGACCAAGAAGCCGAGGTAATGGAGACCGACTTTACCTTAACAGAAGCAAAAAAAACTAGGGCCTTTTGGATGTTCGGATTGGTTCTGGCCTTCAACAGTTTTTATGTTACAGGATTTACATTTCATATTGTATCCATTTTTGGCAGTCAGGACTACACCAAGGCCGAAGCCATCGCCATTTTTTTACCAATGTCCGTAATAGCGATTTTCGTATCCACCTTGTGCAACATTTTAAGCGATTATATCAACCATAAAATCTATTTGTTTATCATGTTGTCGGCCGGAGTCATGGCCTCATTGGGATTATTGTTTCTCACCAATCCTATTGGGGTTTATTTTTTGGTTGGTGGGCTTGGGACGATGGGTGGTTTATTTGCCGTGATCAATGCAGTAACATGGCCTAGTTTTTTTGGCAGAAAGCATTTGGGTTCCATTACAGGAAAAGTGATGAGCTTATTGGTCATAGCCAGCGCCATTGCGCCTAGCTTATTTAGTTATTGCTTTACCACCTTGGGGTCTTATAGGTATATTAGTTACATCACCCTCGCTTTCTTATTGTTTTTGATCATTGGGTCCTTTAAAGTAAAAAATCCTCAATAGAAAACACGTTTGTTCAATTAGGTGTCAGAGCGATCACTTTATACTTTTCTTGGCAATAATGTTTCACATTAAGACCGGTCCCAAATGGTCAACATGGTTTAAGGGCAAATCAGCGGGATGGTTGATTAGGCTGTTAATTATTTCCGATATAAGCACTGGATAAAAGGAGGCAAAATGTGGCGTATCGGCATATGGGTCAATGATTAAAGACATAGCATTAAACTACTTAGGTCTTTAACACTAATTTTGTAAAAAAGGAATTGCCATGGAAAATATACTCGTTGTTGGTGCTACTGGCACTACAGGAAGAAAAATAGTTAATTTACTGAAGTCATCCCAATATTTTGAACCCATTGCTATGGTTCGAAAAGAAAGTCAAATCAAAGAATTCTCGGATCAGGAGATTAAAACAGTTTTGGGAAATCTGGAAGAAGATGTATCCCATACTTTGTCCAATGTTGATAAAGTGGTATTTGCCGCCGGTTCTGGTGGTAAAAAGGTGGTTGAAGTGGATCAGGAAGGTGCAAAAAAAATAATCGATGCCTCAAAAAACCACAACGTAAAGAAATTTGTAATGTTAAGTTCCATGGGCGCTGACCAACCCGAAAAAGCGACCGAACTTAAGGACTATCTCAAGGCAAAACACAATGCAGACGAATATCTTAAAGCCAGCAATGTTCCCTATGCCATAGTCCGTCCAGGTTCCTTGACGAACGAAAAAGGAACAGGTAAGATTGAAATTGGTAGTACTTTGCAAAAACAGGGCTCCATAAGTAGGGATGATGTAGCCCAAGTACTTACACGCACCTTGCATGATGATTCCGCATCCAATAAAAGTTTTGAGATATTATCTGGGGATGTTTTAATAGGCCAGGCGTTGGACAACGTATCCCGCGGATAAATCAAACAATTTGGTAAAACAGTTAACGCTGGTTTTTGCAACTATTTTTTTGAAATCTCCCAGTCTGGGGTTACAAGTAAGATTCATTTTGTACCTATACATATCTTGGAATTTTCAGAAGTCGTTTACATAGTCACATTAGCGCCCTTTCCAAGGCAGTGCGTAGTTATTTCATTAATAAGTTTTTTTGGAGTTGATGAACCTACAGGTTGATTAACTTTTATGTTTATTAATAAATCCAAAAAAATATCATTAGAACTTAGCGTTTTGTTTATTAATAATTATATTCAGTAATACATTTTCAAGAACTAACGCAGGTAGGTATTTTCAATAATTTTAGGGAGCGTTCAATGGATATTTAGAAAATAAATGAGCGTCAAATGTTATTGATGTAAAGAGTCAATTCGGTCGGATTGGGTGATAAAGGACTCCGGGCAAACCAAAGGTATTAACCTAAAAAAGCATATGGTATGAATTATTTTATGATTGCTCTGCAGTGCATTGTTGCTTTTAGCATACTTAATGTTTGGCTTGTACAAAACAAAAAGGCCACGCAATGGCGGGGAGGTAATGCCGCCACCATTATAGAAGAATTTAAGGTTTATGGGCTTCCAGTTTGGATGGTTTACGTTATAGGGAGCTTAAAAGTAATTTTGGCACTAGGTCTTTTGGCGGCCATTTGGTATCCAGAACTTAGGCAGGTATCAGCTTTAGGTCTTGCTGCCCTTCTTATTGGGTCCATAGCAATGCACATGAAAATAAAGGACCCCTTAAAAAAGTCTTTTCCCGCTTTGTTGTTTTTAAGCATGTGCCTGTATATAGCCTTTGCCGTATAAATTTAGCTAAATCATATAACGTCTGCTATTAGCAGAAGAATTGTGGCATTTAATACTGCATAAATAAAGGATCCCAGACAACAGAAATACAGAATTGAGGAGTGGCGGGCATTAATTTCCGCAACCAGTGAATCGACAAACCTTTTATGCAACCATTGTATATCGATTTGCAGGAAGATGATAATTTTATGCCACAACCCATTCATTTGGGTTTTAAAACCGGGGTAAATTATTTAAATACCTATTTTCATCACTTAAAAGCTATTGGTGTTAACCATGTAAGCATAAATTTAAGGTTCAATTCCAATAGTATGGAACGCAGCTTGGAGCGACTGGCAGAAAAAGTATTGCCGGAATTTCAATCGAATAAAAAAGAAATAACATTCTCATGAACAAAACCATACTGATAACAGGAAGTACAGACGGTATAGGCAAACTACTAGCCTTGCGTTTGGCTAAAGAAGGGCATTTTGTTGCCATTCACGGTAGAAATGAGACAAAATTGGCGGCTACTTTAATAGAAATAAAAGAGCAATCCAAAAATAAAAATATAATAGGTTTTTTAGCAGATTTTTCAGACCTAAATGCTGTGAAGAAAATGGTAAAGGAAGCTTCTGAAAAGATGCCAAAAATAGATATATTGGTAAACAATGCAGGTATCTTAATATCAAATAGTAAAACTGCCAGTACAGATATACGGTTTATGGTAAATTATTTTGCGCCTTATGTGTTAACCAAAGGTCTTTTATCTAATATAAAGGCATCAGCAGCAGCACGAATTGTGAATTTAAGCTCTGCAGCACAATCAACCATAAATGTACTGGCATTAGAAGGTAAAACGGGTTTGGGTGCCAACGAAGCTTACGCCCAAAGTAAACTGGCATTGACCATGTGGAGTTTTTATTTGGCAGAACAAGAACCCTCAATTACTGTTGTAGCGGTAAACCCTGGTTCTTTATTAAATACTAAAATGGCTAATGAAGCCTACGGACAGCATTGGTCTCCTGCAGAAAAAGGAGTTAACATTTTGTACAATTTAAGCATGACCGATCTGGCCAAAACAGGACAGTATTTTGATAACGACAAAGGTTCATATGCGCCAGCACATGATGATGCTTATGACCAAGAAAAAATAAAGCAACTTATAAGGCTAGCCAATGAAGTTTTGGGCAATCTAGTTTCCTGAATAATTATCCGTTTATTTTAATTTGAGGTCCAATGCCCAGCTATTATCATCAATATAATTCATCAGTACTGCAAAAAAGACTACATGGAAAAGTTGTGACGGTAATATTGCCCAGTTCTCTATTAAAGTGGTTCCAAAGATCAACATGAGCATGATCAGCGCCCCCAAAAGAATCGCTTGCCTGGTAAAAAGGCCTATAAGCAAAAGAAGCCCTACACAAAGTTCAAGTACGGGAAGTGCGTAACTAAAGGGCACAACAATGATTTCCGGTAACATGGAGCCCTCAAAACTTTTGACCATCCATTTGCTAAATCCGGAAAGTTTGGGCAAGCGTACCAATCCGTGCCCAAACATGCTTAACCCTATCGCCAGGCGTAACATTAAATAACTAATATTGTTCATTGCTTTTTTGTAGCAAATATATAAAAATGAAGGAGGGTGTAGCTGGGTTGACAGCTTCAAAAACGCATTTACACCCTTTTTTAGCGGATACATAAAATTGGTTTTTCTTATCTTTATAAAAGTATGGCAGGATAATTTTTACACAATACGTTGTGATTTCCAATTTATTTTGGAACCTTTTAATGCTTTATATCCATAAAGGGCAAAAACTTTATAGTCTTTTCAATTAAACAATTATACCATTGAAGGCTGTAACTTAGGCTTTCGTGGGTTCTCTTAGTTAGTAATGGTACGAGGTGTTTAGTGAGGAAACTATCCATATCCAGAAACGGTATGAAAATTGCACAGCTACTTTGTAAGGCCTAAAGCCCTGGTAATAGTTCACAAACTTATTTTTGGAAAGAGCTACTTTGGACAGCTTCAACGTATATGGTTATATAACATCGATATTAAAAAGTACGGTAGTAGGTGCCAGTATAATAATGAAGCTGTAAGGCAGATTCATAGAATTGAATAATTAAACCCCCGAAGAAAAGAGTATGAAGGATTTTGAGCCCATTAACAAAGCATATAACAGTGTATTTCAACCCGATGAACTGAGCATTGGAATTACAGTGCCAATAGAGAACTACGATCAAGGCTTAATGCCTACCATGGAGCATCATTTGGAACGTGTGGAATTATTGGATGAATTGGGCTTCAAGGCCCTTTGGATTCGCGATGTACCCTTTAACGTACCTTCTTTTGGTGATGCAGGTCAGATGTACGATCCCTTTACTTATTTGGGATTTTTGGCGGCAAAAACTACAAAAATAGCATTGGGTGTTTCCAGTATCGCTTTGCCATTGCACCATCCGGTACATGTGGCAAAATCTGCCGCCACTATAGATCAATTATCAGGTGGTAGGTTACTTTTAGGGGTGGCTTCCGGTGATAGATTTGACGAATATCCCGCCATGGGAATCGAATATGAAAACCGTGGGGAATTGTTTAGGGAAGCCTTTCGATACATTCGTAGGTCACAGCAGAGTTACCCTGAATTGGAAACAAAAAACTTTGGCGAATTAAAAGGGCATATAGATATACTTCCAAAAGCTAAAAGCCATAAAATCCCCATGTTAATGACCGGCTTTAGTCAGCAGTCCTTGGAGTGGAATGCCGAAAACGCAAATGGATGGATGTACTATCCCAGGGATCCCAGGCAACAGAAATACAGAATTGAGGAGTGGCGGGCATTGGTCGCCGAAACCTGTATATTTGACAAGCCTTTTATGCAACCCTTATATGTGGATCTCCAAGAAGACGATAATTTTATGCCAGAACCCATTCATTTGGGCTTTAGGACGGGCGTTAATTATTTGAACACCTATTTACATCATTTAAAATCTATTGGCGTAAACCATGTGAGTATAAATCTAAGGTTCAATTCCAATAGGATGGAACGCACCTTGGAGCGACTGGCAGAAAAAGTATTGCCGGAATTTCAAAAGAATAAAAAATCAACTACCGTATAATGATAATGAGCAAAACTATAGTTGTCAGAGGAAGACGGACGACATATGGAAATTAGCTGTAATATAATTGTTGGCAAATGCTCTTAAAAGTGTAGGTAAACGAAAAGTTAGGGGAGCTTATGTTATTCAGGAAACATATTAAGCGATTAGCCCGGGCTCTTATTTTCTTTGGGAAAGGCACAAAGAAGTTGATTACAATGCAATATTAGTATAATTACCAGTAAGTTTTGAAGGAGTAAATCTTATTTATTGACCAACTGTCAGGGGGTCGGTTGATTGGTGCATGGTCTCTGGTGATTGGTATGGTGAATATCTCCAAAATACTGGTCATTAGACTTGTTATCAGGTTTTATGGACATGGGTCTTGTGAACTATAAAAAATAGCAAGACCATACACCAAACGCTTGTGTTTGCTACTTTCTTCATGATACTTTATTTTAAGATTAGACACGGTGCAATCTTTGGACCTTCGTAGGGGAAAGGTGCTATTTGAGTTCGTTAAGATTTATCACCTGATAAGGTGTTTTGTGGTCTAATCGGGAATATTGAACCGCTCGGCTATTTCTTCATAACTGAATTTGGTATAATCTACGGGAGCTGATTTTCCGCTTTCAGGAATGCCCCCAGGAATCAAAAGGTATCGGAATTCTATGAGCAGCAAAGGCTGACCGATTACACCAGAATCTATCGATTCAACGATAAGTCTTAAATTATATGAACTACCTGGCCGCGAGGAATAACTTTGGTTACGACCGAAAATTACTGCAGGGAGTTGATATACTACATCGCCGGCTGACTTGCCATACACGAGAACTGCGCCATTTTCTTTGATATCCTCAGTCAGTCCCGGAGCAATTATAAAAGAATTCCAACCTAGGACGGTATTAGGATCAAAAGTGAAAGGGGATGTTATCCAATCGGAATAAATCACATTGGCTGTACCAGGTTGGCCCTGTTCTCCCTCCGCACCAGCAGGTCCTTGTTCTCCCTGAGCTCCCTCTGGTCCTACTTCGCCTTGTGGTCCGGCAGGCCCTTGTTGGCCCTGTATTCCTTGTTCTCCTTGTGGACCAATATCACCATCTTTCGAACAGGCCATGGTTAATGTGCCCATTAAAAGAATGGCAAAAAATCGCGTTGTGGAAGTCATTTTCATAATACCTTTATTTTATGGTTAATAGCATTTAAATTACATCTCGAAATCAGTGCGAGAGGATAATTATTTTAAAGGCCTAAATTAAAGATGCCATTCAGGAAGGGATGTCACATATGTAACAAAATATATTAGAGAAGTAACATGTATCATCCTTATAATTAATATATCTTTCCGTTTACATAATAGCCGTATACGGCGGTCAGCCTAAACCCTTTTTGGTGATATTTGTTAACTGCAACTTGATATTTTTGGCCTGTCATCGCTTGTAGCGCTACCCAATTCTTGATCGTTTTGGGGTTCATTTCTTCATTTACAGTTGTGTGCGCATGGGTCTTGTGGACTATAAAAAATAGCAAGACCATACACCAAACGATGGTGTTTGATACTTTTTTCATGATACTTTATTTTAAGATTAGACAAGGGGCAATCTTTGCGCCTTCGTAGGGGAAAGGTGCTATTTGAGTTCGTTAATATTTATTACCTGATAAGGTGTTTTGTGGTCTAATCGGGAATATTGAACTGCTCGGCAATTTCTTCGTAGCTCATTTTTGAATAATCCAAAACTTTTGAACCGATTTGCGGACCTTTTTCTGAAGGGATACCTCCTGGTACTATAATGTACCGATAATCACCATTGAGAAAGGGTTCGCCAATATCGAAGTTAGTGGTATAGGATACCTTATAGCTATCAAAGTTTCGTTTACATCGAAAAGACGAAATTTATAATGTTCATTGATGTTCTCATAAAAAGTGTTTGGAATTGGGTATGTGAACTAGCCTCGCCTGGCGAATACCAAGACAACGCCAGTATCATGCATATGTCGGGTCAGTTCTGGCGCATACATTTCCCGTTGATCAAAAATGTTGTCGATAGTTTCAGGAAAGTCGCAAGGAATCCAGTCCGAATAAATAACATTGGCTGTTCCGGTTGCACCATCCTGCTCATCAGCGCCCTGATCACCTTTTGGCCCTTGTTCACCCTGTTCTCCTTGATTGGCTGCCATACAATTGGCCAAGGAAGTTCACGAAATTTACCTGCATGGAAGAAATTCCGAAAAACTGCTATGTGTTATTTCGGAAATTAAGACCATATCGAAAAATGAATAAATAAAGGGATTTGTGGCCGATTTTTCAGATCTGGAGGCGGTGTTAAAAATGGCCGGACAAATTAAGAACGAGATTCCCAAAATTGAAGTTCTCCTTAGTAATGCAGGAATTCTTAAAAGCAAGACTTCTGTTAATGGGGACGGATTGGATATCCGAATTGTGGTTAATTATCTTGCCCCTATGTATTGATCAATGCCCTACTTCGCTTGTTGAAAAAATCGGAAACAGCACGTATTGTTAATTTAGGTTACGCTACTCAAAATACTGTTTTAGAGTAAGTTACAATTATATAGGTTCGGTTGTCCGAGAAACCAGCCTATGCGCACAGCAAATTGGCATTGACCATGTGGAGTTTTGGCCTAGCCGGCAAAGAACAGGATCTTACCGTAATTGCAGTGAAACCTGATTCCTTATTAAACACTGAAATTGCCAAGGAAACCTATTCGAGAAGTTTGGAAATAACTGGTCATTGATATACTAAAGGTCAATATTTAACAAGTTCGATCTAATATTTAGTATACATTTAGAATGAAACCAAATAAGAATACCATTACTTTGCGCTTTTTTTTAGAATAGGTATATCCAAAGCTGGAAGTATGACAAATAAAATGATAGGTATAGTGGGAGGTGTAGGCAGCTACGCAGGTATAGACCTAATAAAAAAGGTCTACGATCTTACCGAGGCAACATCGGATCAGGAGCATCTGCCAGTATCCATGTTATCCGTGCCGCATAAAATCATAGACCGTACCAAGTATCTTTTGGGGGAGACCAATATAAACCCGGGTATTGCCATTTCGGAAATTATAGCATCCCTGATCGCAAGCGGTTCCAGTATTATTGGTATTCCCTGTAATACAGCCCATGCAAGACCTATTTTGAGTCTAATAGAAAAAAGCATTCCGGAATCCTGCGTTCTGGTAAATCTAATTGAGGAGGTAGGTCTGTATATCTCCACCAAATATCCGGAGATTACCAAGGTAGGGGTATTGGGAACTACAGGGACCATTTTGGCAAAGGTATACCCTGAAGTTTTGTCTAAATACAACATAGAGGTGATACAACCATCGGAGGATATACAGGAATTGTTCGTACACCCATCCATTTACGATACTAGTTATGGTATCAAGGCCTTTTCCAATCCGGTAAATCAAAAGGCCAAGGAAAACTTGGGTATGGCGGCGACATATTTGTCCAGAAAAGGGGCACAGGCCGTTATTTTGGGCTGTACCGAGATTCCACTGGCAATACAATACGAAAAAGTTGAGGATAGTCTAATTATAGATGCAACCACCGTATTGGCAAGGGCTTTGATCAGGGAATCCAGGAAGATGGAAGAATCCGTACTAAATTAATTCAGTGATGGGAAGGATGTTCACTTGAACTACTTAACTTATAACATTTTGTTGTTCATAGAGAGCATAGGATGACTCGGATGAATTTGTGACTTTCATTAACTCTTATTGTATTTTCGGGGCTCAATGCATATACTGTATCTATTATGTAGACCTTCGGATAAATTACAGAGGCACTTACTGGAATCATAAATAACCCACCAAGACTTATCACTTTTAAAGGGATCATATAATTTGCTTACCGCTTAGGTTTCCCGATTCACTTAATAGAAAAGGGCATTCACCGATTCCTTTAGATTCATGTTGTTCCAATCCACATCTTTGTAGAGTAATAATACCCTAAAACGAACTCTATAATGAAAAAAATAAGCCTAATGTTCTGTTTTGCAGTACAACTTATGATTATTTTTTCTTGTTCCGATGATGTTGCAGAAACAACTGGAGAGGTAGCAGAGGTAATTGAAAGTGAAACCTATGTAGAAACCTATTCTGATACGGATTTTGAAGCTACTGACTGGACCGATGACACGCATAGTAAATCAGCAGATCCAAATTTTGATGAAGTTTTTGAAGATGAAGCCGTAAAGCGATTGGATATTGTAATTACCGAAGAACGTTGGCAGAGTATGCTGGATGATATGACCTCACTTTATGGTATGTTTGGTGCTAGTAGTGGTCCCGGTGGCGGCGGATTGGCTGAGGTAGATGAAGACCCTATTTTCGTTCCAGGAGATGTGATGTTTAATGGCAAGGAATGGTATAGGGTAGGAGTGCGTTTTAAAGGCAATTCCAGTTTACAGTCCAGCTGGAGTAGTGGTATCATTAAATTATCCTTTAAGTTGGATTTTGATGAATTTGAAGATCAATATCCACAAATAGACAATCAACGTTTTTATGGTTTTAAGAAATTGAGTTTGAAAAATAACTACAATGACAAATCCATGCTAAGGGAGAAGGTGGCTACCGATGTTTTCAGGGATGCTGGTTTAGCCAGTTCCCACGCCGCATTTTATGCCGTTTATGTGGATCATGGCGATGAACCGGTTTATTTTGGAGTATACACTATGGTTGAAGAGGTGGATGACACGGTGATCGATACCCAGTTTTCGGATAATGATGGAAATTTATACAAACCTGACGGTACGGGTGCCAGTTTTGCCGAGGGTACCTTCACGGAAGATGTATTTGTAAAAAAGACCAATGAAGATGAGGCCGATTTTAGCGATATACAAAGTGTCTTTACAGCTTTGCATGCGGAGAACAGAACAACGGATCCGGAAACCTGGCATGCCAATTTGGAAAGTGTTTTTGACACCGATACCTTTTTGAAATATTTAGCTGTAAATACCGTAATTCAAAATTGGGATACTTATGGCAGAATGACCCATAATTATTATCTGTACAATAATCCCGATACGGAAAAATTATCATGGATTCCATGGGATAATAATGAGGCATTGCAAAATGGTAATAGGGAAGGGTCTTTAGCCTTGGATTTCTCCGATCTAAATGATACTCAATGGCCATTGATCGGATATTTGTATGAGGATGCCACCTATAGGGCACAGTATGATGCGTATTTACAGGATGTGGTGGATGATGCTTTTAGTGTTAGTACCATGCAAGCAAAATATGCAACCTATTCGGCATTGGTGGAACCTTACGCCAACCTTGAAGTTTCCGGGTATTCATTTTTAAGTTCCAATGCGGATTTTCAAGCGGCCATAAGCCAGTTGAATATTCAAGTTAACGCACGTGCCACAGCAGTGAGTACTTATTTAAATAAATAGTTTTTTGAGTTGATAAACCTACAGGTTGATTAATTTTTATTGTTCCCCCGATAGAATCCGGCTACTTGCAAAAGTGGCTGGATTTTTAAGTTTATACCTTGACTTAAAAAATGGTTTACTACTATAGCTAAATATTAAAGGCAATTATTGGTGACCTTCTGATTTGCAGCGACTTTTTTATTAATTCTTTACGGATAACTTTTTACATACTATACAATGTGACCTACCCGACAATTTGTTTTGCAGAAAATAGTGATATATGTCATTTGGACAATACAAACCAAAATAAGCAAAGTCTTTTATTAATAATTTGATCCATTTTAAGCTAGGCCTCTCCCATTAAATCTGTTAAATCCAACTATTCATAGATAGAAATCCTGCAAACGTCTATTTGCTTTTATATATCGGTAACCTACAAATACCTTTAAACTATTAAAACAAAACAGAATAAAAGTATTGAAAGCAGTTTGAACCTTAAATCTTAAAGATTATGAAAACATTTATTAAAAGATACGCCTTATCATCATTAGTAATAATAGCCTTTGCGTCACAAGCTTCAGGGCAATCTCGTGGAAACTCAGTTTCTAAATCCACAAGTGTTACCAAGACAACAGCGGTCAAAAAAACGGTAAGCAAAAGAGTGCCAAGTACAAAGGTCACCTATAAAACTCCAATGCGGAAAGTAGTTTCAGTTCGTTCAATACCCAATAGAAAAGTTATTAAGTACAGTGGTCAAGAATACTATTATGCCAACAACAAGTATTACACCCAATCTAGAGGACGGTATATTGCAATTGCTCCAAAAATTGGATTTAGATTAAACAGCATACCGCCAAATTATAAACGGGTTGCTTTTAATAATTATAATTATTTTAATGCCCAAGGGGTATTTTATGTTCAAATAAATAATGAATTTAAAGTTGTAGAGCCGGAGATAGGAACAATAGTCTATGAGCTTCCGGAAGATTATGAGAAAATAGCCATAGATGGTTTGGCATACTACGAATATGCTAATATAATTTACGAAAAAATTCAAGTAGATGGTAGCAGGGCATATCAGGTGGTTGGTATTATTGATATGGAATAAGGATAGTTAGATTGGTTGATTAGCGGGAGGAGGGTAATTACTTATGTATTTATCCTCCTTTTTTTGTGGAATGAACAGCGAAATAGGCAACTTTAGGACCTTTGGCAGACTTATTGGAATCGCTGAATTCAATTTGACAACTATTTTACCAGGTGAGCAATTTTTTATAAATAAAAAGAAGCTTGTTTATAGGTATTTACACTGTGTCAAGGAGGTGGTACATTAAAAAACGATTTTCAAATACTGTTTGGTATTTAATTAAAATTGACATTTTTGGGATATATTTATTACAATTTATCCAAGAAAGTTTTAAGGCGTGTATATTAGATTTACATTTAAGCAGATTTATCAAACTAAATGAAAGTACATCTTTTAATAAGCACCATGTCATTGGTTAATGCTCCATCCGAATTCCAACAATATAAATAGATAATCCAGGGATTTCCTTTCCTTTGAATATTATATTATTCAAACAATTCCAATAAAACCTTATAACTATGTGTCTATTTGAAGGGATACCGATTACATAGGTTATTGACCATCTAAATTTAAAACCACCAAACCACAATATGAGAACATTACTGCTTTTTTTCATTCTTACTATCAGCATACAGATTGCCAACGCCCAGGCCTACCGAAATTTATTGAGCAGGAACTATTCTTACGATACCATTAAAAAGTATGTGGTAAAAGACCAATCTTGGGTTCCTTATCCCGGATATAATAGTAGGGAGGAATGGGGAAAGATTCCCCAAAACCTAAGAGAGGCTTATATAGAGGAAGGGAAGGGCTATCTGGAATACGGCTGGAAATATATTCCCGTTTCCCACTACTTGGAATTCACCAAGAGCGGGAGCCGTACTATTATGGAGGAACCCTATAGGGAAAACATTCAAGCCTTTGAAGCTTTGGTGCTGGCTGAATTGATGGAAGGAAAGGGGCGGTTTTTAAAAGACATAATTAACGGTATTTTCTACTATAGTGAGCAAACCTATTGGGGCAATTCGGCGCATTTATCCCTTCAACGTGCAGGAGCTGGACTTCCCGATGTTCTAGAACCTACGATTGACCTGGGTGTGGGCAAAGTGGCGGCCAACTTGGCATGGACACATCATTTTTTAGAAGAGGAAATAAATAAGGTGAACCCATTGATATTAAAAAGGTTGAGATTTGAAATTGATAAAAAGGTATTAAAACCTTATTATACCAGAAATGATTTTGGGTGGATGGGCTATACCAATGAGAGCGTAAACAATTGGAATCCCTGGTGTAACTATAATGCCTTAAATTGTATTCTACTTATGGAGAATGATTCCATTACCAGAAGTGTAAATGTGCAAAAGAGTATGCTCTCCGTGGATGAATTTATGAATTATTATAAGGATGACGGGGGGTGTGAAGAAGGTCCGTCCTACTGGAGCCATGCAGGCGGCAAGTTGTTCGATTATTTGGAACTGCTCTACAAAGGAAGCAAAGGCAAAATAGACATCTACAATGAAGAGCTTGTACAGAATATAGGAACGTATATTTATAAGGCCTATATCAACGGCGAATATTTTGTGAATTTTGCAGATGCCTCAGCTAAACTGAAATCGCGGCCCGGCACTATTTACCGTTACGGTAAACGGATAAATGATTCGATCATGACCGGTTTTGGAGCTTTTCTGGCCCAAAAACAAAATTTTGGAGAAAGTACTTTTAAAGGTAAAATAGAATTGGCGCTGGATGACCTATTCAATTTGGCAGAAATTAAAAATGCCAAAGCAATGGAGCCCCTGTTGACGGACTTCTGTCTTCCGGATACACAGATAATGGCTGCACGCGAACAAGAGGAAAACCATAATGGCTTTTATTTTGCTGCAAAAGGTGGACACAATGCCGAAAGCCACAATCACAATGATGTGGGTACTTTTATCCTATATTATAACGGCAAGCCAGCTTTGATCGATGTTGGTGTAGATACTTATACCGCCAAGACCTTTGGCAAGGATAGATATTCTATATGGACCATGCAATCCGGGTATCATAACCTGCCCACCATAAATGGTATGGATCAAAAAGACGGATTGGAATACAAAGCTAAAAACAGTTCCTATAAGGCAGAAAAAGATAAAGTTTATTATTCTCTAGACATCTCAGGGGCATATCCCAAGGAAGCTAAAGTGGAGCAATGGCAACGTAGTTACACTTTGCTTAGAGGCGGTAAATTTGAAATTTCCGACTCGTATTCCCTTTTGGAAAATACTGGGGATACACAACTTAATCTTATGGCAGCACTGGAACCCAAAATATTAAAACCTGGTCTACTAAGACTTGGGCAGCGAAAAGGCGGCTTGTCGTTGAAGTACGACCCTGAAATTTTGCAAGCTACTGTAGAGAATATAACCATTGAAACCGACTCAAAATTATACACTACTTGGGGAGAAAAGTTATATCGCATAAGGTTTCAGGTGTTAGGTAACAAGACAGTACAGGATTTAAATATTACCGTACAGCCAGAAATATAATAGATAACCTGCGCTAATGTAGAAGAATTATGATTTAGTCAGTACGGACCAAAATCCCGCATATTGGGATTTTATATATAATCTCAAGTTTCCAATCTGTTTTTTTTTTTTTTGATTTTCTGGCCGTCCAATTAACCGTAGGTCACGAAGATGGCACTGTCTGTTCAATATAATGTGTTGTGGCCAGAAGCTTTTGGTATTATCGTAATATGGTGCAATTGAATGCGTTTCAATGGCGGATAAATAGTGATTAGGGTAGGTGTTGTCCGTGTTTTTGGTTATAAACTTTCGAGCGGGTCGTAAGCCGTAAGAAAAGTGTTTTTGGGTTGGGGAAGTACCACTCTATTTTCATTGGTGGAGGGTTGCAAATTTTCTGTTTCGGAAATATCAAAATCTGTAAATAACCTGGGAATTTGCTTATTGGCTCGCATCATTCTATAGGTGTCTATAAACGTTTTGGTTCTCAAAGAATCTGCATCCATTGTTAATTGTTTTAGGTTGATAATATGGCCGGCATAAGAAAAATAATAGTCCACTTCAACAAGATAAGACTTTTAAGTACTCACTTCCAGATACTACTCTCGATTAGAGCAATTTATTCGAAAATAATTACAAAATATATCTCTATCAATAGGAAAATTAGCACAATGCAATAAAAAAAACGGTAGTGTAGAAAAGAATGAGCTTTGAGTTGATTGAATAATTCCGTACAATATTTGGTTCCTTTCCATTAGCGGTGCAAGTTGTCAATATTTATTTTTTATTTAATGATACCCTGTTAGGCTATTCTTTCAATCCAATTGGAGCCAACGCAACTGTTTCGAAATTACAGCACAACCTCCTCCATCATACCTATACCAATATTGATTATGCAGACGATGGGCCATCAATTCGCTGCCACGAGTAACTTCTCTCCAAGGAGCAACCTTATATTTAGGCTGTCAGGAGGGCTGCATTACCAAGTAGAGCAGCATGTACTGCTGGATGTCTGCCATGTACCTTACAAAAAATTAACAAAGATCGTAACGGAAACGGCAAAGGAATTTGGTATGCCCAATCACGTTAAAAAATCGATCGTTCATGCCATTGGGGACCATATGAAGATGCTACGCTTATTAGGAAAGAAGGAAGAAGTAATTGCTATATAAAATAAATAAGCATAAATTTGAAAAAATTAAGGAATAATGATTAAACAATTTTTTTATAAATTATTGAATATCAATAAGGGCAGTGAAACAAAAGAAGGTACCGTAAAATTTTACAACAAAACCAAGAAATTTGGATTTATCAGCCTAAAAGATTCTGATGAAGAATACTTTGTACATGCATCAAATGTTACAGGCAAAATCAAAAAAAACGATCATGTAACATTTGAGATAGAAAAGGGGGATAAAGGATTATGTGCCGTAAACGTGCGCGTCATAAAATAGATCCAGTCCAAAATTATACTCATAAAAAACCATCGGTCACGATGGTTTTTTATGTTTTATCAATATAGGGTGTGACAAAGAAATTATTATTTCTACTTTACGTATTGGTCACTTCCGTATCACTCGGCCCTGACTCTAGTCTAGGGATAGGAGGGAAGCCACACTTAACTTATTTGGGAGATGTAAAAATTTTCATTGGAAAATAACGAGGGAGGAATCATTCAAAGAATGAGGTTAGGTAAAAACCAAATCCCGCAGAAGAGGCTCAAATTATCATAAATGGCTAAGCAGTAAATATATAGGGTGTAAAATCAACTATGTTAATAATATGTTTTGTACATTTAAGAATCATCTAACCATAAAGCTAATATTATGGAATCTAAAGTTGTAAAAGCATATGGAACAGCCTCTGCTGAAGCTGATTTAAAACAAATGAATATTAACAGAAGGTCCGTGACCCCAAAAGATGTGGAAATAGATATCCATTATTGTGGTGTTTGTCATTCCGATCTGCATTTTGCCCGTAATGATTGGGGTATGACTCAATATCCAGTGGTTCCCGGTCATGAAATTGTAGGAACTGTAACTAAGATTGGATCAGGAGTTTCCAAGTATAAAGTGGGCGATTTGGTTGCTGTAGGCTGTCTGGTAGATTCTTGTAGAACTTGTGATAATTGTAAAGATGATTTGGAACAATATTGTCCACAATGGGTTGGTACTTATGGCGGTTACGATAAACATTTGGATTCGCCAACCCATGGCGGTTATTCAGAAACTATTGTTGTAGATGAAGAATTTGTACTTCGCGTACCTAAAAATCTGGATCAAGCAGGTATTGCACCGGTATTATGTGCTGGTATTACCACTTGGTCCCCACTAAAGCATTGGAAGGTTGGAAAAAATAGTAAAGTGGCCGTTGTAGGTCTTGGAGGTTTGGGCCATATGGCCATTAAATTGGCTGACGCCCTTGGTGCACACGTCACTTTGTTTTCAAGATCACCAAATAAAGTCAAGGATGGATTGGCTTTGGGAGCAGATCAGGTAATCATTTCCACTGATGAAGAGCAAATGGCAAGCGTTATGGGACATTTTGATGTAATAATTGACACTGTCCCCTACGCACATGATTTAAACCCCTACATTGGGACCTTAGCTACCAATGGCACCTTGGTTGTTGTTGGTTATTTGGGACCTTTAGACCCAATGTTGGTGACTGTACCAATGATCATGGGTCGCAGATCGGTGGCGGGATCATTAATTGGTGGAATTGCAGAAACGCAGGAATTACTGGATTTCTGTGGAAAGCATAATATTACTTCGGATATAGAGATCATTAAAATTCAGGATATTAATAAAGCTTATGAACGTATGTTAAAGAGTGATGTACAATATCGGTTTGTAATTGATATGAAATCACTTAAAGCCTAAGTTCGACTGCTGTTGAAATACTTTTCCTATAAGGTAATTAGTACCTAGCCATTAAACACTTATTTATATTTATGCGGAACCCACTTTAGAAATAATTGGTCCGGTCGATCTGTTGGAAGAACCAAGGAATTATCGTAAATTGATGGGAACCTTAAACCTATCCCACATGAAAGACTCCCGGATTATTTTTGCATTTGTACTTTCCGCGATGATGGCTTGCAATCCAGGGACAAAGCAAAAAAAGGAAGAAACACTCGTAGTCAAGAACATACCCAAAGTAGTTACGGCCGATATTGAGGCGGGCATTAAGGCTAATATAGCCAAAAAGGTAGAAGAGGGGGGCGGATATTTTAATATGTCTGCAGATGGAAAAGAACTGCGCCTGCAATTGGTTCGGGTGCATACCGAATACCTATCCAATTTAGGCCCTCAAAGGCATTTTGCATGTGTTGATCTGGCCGATATAAGTGGTGATGTATACGACGTGGATTTTTTCTTGGACGGTGATCCTGGCAGTATGTCCGTTACCGAAACCACCTTGCACAAGCTTAATGGTAAACCCTTTTACACATGGAAACAACGTAAGGATAAGACGTGGTATAGAATGCCTGTTCTAAACGCAACCACAGATTTGCTTGGAGTCTTGGAAGGGGAGGATAAATTTGAATTTCATTATGAGGTTACCCTTCCGGAAATGAATGCACCGGCAAGAATTTGGATACCCGTTCCGCAGAGCGATCGCTTTCAAACGGTGGTGCTACGGACTATCGAAGTTCCTGTGGAACATCAGATACTTCAGGAGAAACAATACGGTAATTCCGTCTTGTACATGGAACTTTCGCCTGAACATAGTGGAAGGAAAATGGAACTGGTTTACGATGTTGTAAGGCAGGAGAAAAAGCCCTATGAAGAAGAAGCCTCGCCTACAAGATATCTTAATGCCAATTTGCTAATGCCTGTAGGAGACCGATTTAAAATTCTGGCAGATTCCATTATTGCACTAAAAAGTAGCGAAGGAAGCATTATGGAGGCAAGGGCCTTGTACGACTATGTAATAGATAATATGCGCTATATTAAGGCTGGGAAATATGGTACGGGTGATGCGGTTTACGCCTGTGATGCACTTAGTGGCAACTGCACAGAGTTCCATTCTTTGTTCATTTCCCTGGCCAGATCCGCGGGAATACCATCCAGATTTGCTGTAGGAGCTTCCATCCCATCAGACCGGGATGAAGGTGGTATTGATGGGTATCACTGCTGGGCAGAATTTTATGCAGAGGGCAAATGGTGGCCTGTAGATATTAGTGAAGCCAATAAATACACGGCTCTCGCTACCTACTATTTCGGCCGTCATCCGGCAAATCGTATCGAATTCAGTCGAGGACGGGATCTTCAAGTAGAGCCTGGTCCACATTCTGGCCCTATCAACTTTTTGGCCTATCCGGTCATGGAAATAGGAAAAAAGCAAGCCTTCCCAAAAACATTTTTTTGGTTTAATAGAAAAGTGGGTAAAGAAACCTCAAAAAATGCGGTAAGTCTATTCTGAGACCGAATCTTTTGGGTGTTCATCACTTTTTGGATGTTCGTCAGCGTCATTAGTAGGATGTTCTTCTTGCACATCACCTTCCTCCATCATATCCTCTCCCTGTTGTTCTGTCTTTTCCTCCTTTTTTTGCTCTCTGCAGGAACTCAATGTCCCGGCCGTAACAAAGCCAAATAGAAGCATTATTAAAGTAAAATATTTAAGTTCTTTTAATCGGCTCATAATATCCATTGTTTTATTAATAAATAATTAAGGTTATGGCTTTCTAAACCCTTGATTACCTTAAAGATAACTTATTTTGTCATAACCCTGTCAATTACCCTGAATTTATCCTGTCTTTTGACCATTACTCCCTATTCTGGAATAATAATATTTATGCTATACTTTTCCACCAGCCATCGGGGGAGTAGGGGAGTGTAGCTTTAATCAGCATGCTGATCAATCCTCAATTTCCGGTATAATCCCAACTATAAATAATGCTTATATTTGAGAAAACATATCATCCACAAATGAATAAATTGGCCTTCTTACCTCTCTTAGCTTTCCTTGCTGTTTCCTGTAGAAATGAGCCTTCCAATAAAAATGATCTTCAAACCGAAGATAAAACCGTAGTTTTTGAAGGTATTTCAGAGGGAATAAAACCGGGAGATAATTTCTTCGACCACGTTAATAAAACTTGGTATGATGAAGCTGTTATTGCTGAAGACCAGGTAGGAGTAGGGTCTTACCGTTTTTTAAATATTCCACAGCAAGAATTATTGCAAAACATCCTTGATGAAGTTTCCAGAGGGAATCATGCCGAAGGTAGTATTGAACAACAAGTTGGCGATTTTTACGCTTCCGGGATGGATACTATCGGCATAGACCTAAGGGGAGTAACACCCATATTGCCCATTTTAAAGAGGATAGATGCCATAACCGATATTCCCATGATGATGGAGTTTGTTGCCGAACAAATAAAATCGGGCGACTATTCTTTGATTGCCCCCTACATTTCTCCTGATCAAAAAAACAGCGCTATCAATATTTTGCATTTTACGCAAACAGGTTTGGGCCTACCCGACCGTGACTATTATTTTGGAGATGATCCTTCTGTAAAAAAGATTCAAGAAGCCTATAAAACCTACCTTGCCACGGTGTTTGAATTGGTAGGGGACGCCTCTGCCAAACAGCAGGCAAATACAGTGTATGCCATTGAGAGAAAATTGGCACAATCCCATAAAACTCGAGTGGAAAGAAGAGTTGTAAAGGAGAATTACCATAAATTACCGGTTGCCGAATTAGACAAGACCCAAAGTAATATTGGCTGGAAAACTATGTTAAAAAATTTAGGTGCCGATGTGGATTCGGTAGACGTTGGTCAGCCGGTGTATTACGAAACCTTGAACTCCATGTTGACCTCTATTCCGTTGATGGATTGGAAGGTATTTTTAAAAGCCAACTCAATAGGTTCCCATGACAATATTTTAAGTACCCCTTTTCAAAATGCAGCCTTTGAATACTCTAAGGTATTATCCGGTCAGTCCCAACAACAACCGCGAAAACTACAGATGACACGTAAGGTGGACCAGCAAATAGGTTTTGCACTTGGGCAATTGTATGTAAAGCGATACTTTAATGAAGACGCAAAAAAACGCGCATTGGATCTGGTCAATAATTTTCAGAAAACCTTGGAAAAACGAATTGGGCAGCTAGATTGGATGAGCGATAGCACCAAGCTAAAGGCCAAGGACAAACTCTACGCCATAAACAAGAAAATAGGATATCCGGATGTATGGAGAACTTACGATGTGGAAATAGATAGGGAGAAGTTTTTTGAAAATGTAGTTGCATTAAGACAAGACGAATACCAGTATGAATTGGCGGATCTAAATAAAGCGCCGAATCGAGACCAGTGGCATACCACTCCATCTACAGTTACGGCCTATTATAATCCCTCGTTGAACGAAATTGTATTTCCGGCAGGTATCTTGCAGGCGCCCTATTTTGATCTGTATGCCGACGATGCCGTTAATTACGGTGGAATTGGGATGGTAATCGGTCATGAGTTTACGCATGCCTTTGACGATCAAGGTGCACAATACGACAAAAATGGAAATGTGTCCAATTGGTGGACGGAAGACGATTACACAAAATTTAAAGCAAAAACGCAACAAATTGTTGACCAGTATAGTGATTTTACCGTATTGGATAGTGTACACCTCAAAGGAGCCTTAACCGTGGGTGAAAACACAGCGGATAACGGTGGTATTGCCATTGCCTATGATGCCTTTAAGATGACAGAACAAGGACGCGACACCACAAAAATTGGTGGTTTTACTCCAGACCAACGCTTCTTTTTATCAATTGCCCGTATTTGGCGTGTTAAAATGCGGGATGAATTTTTACGAAATTATGTAGCTACCGACCCACATTCACCGCCCATGTGGCGTGTTAATGGGCCCTTAATGAATTTTACGCCATTTTATGAGGCCTTTGATGTTAAAAACGGAGAAAACAATTTTAAACCTGAATCAGAAAGGATCAAAATTTGGTAAGGGTTAATTGTTCACTTTTAAAATTAGGCAGAGGGAGCATTCACTTAGTTCCGACACGAGTCAGTGGCCTTTTAATATAAGTGTATTTTCGGTTTGTTCGCTATTGTGCCGTGAGCCAGATGGGAAAAACAGTGGCCCCAACTCCTGCGATGACCACATTTTTCATAAAAGTTCTTCTTTTTAGATGGCTCATAAATTGTGTATTGGAACTTGGAAGGAAATTGTTGGAAGGAATTAAAATGTGAACTTTATTAAAGCTACAATAGGTAATCCTACTAAATAAATACGTGGTGCTTAGAACAAGTAAAAGCCGACTTTTGGGAAGTCGGCCTTATAATTCTAGACATTTCGCCTATAAGCTCTTACAAGTAAGCTTTTAATATTTTGTTTCGTGATTTGTGTTGTAGAATCCGGATCGCTTTTTCTCTAATTTGTCTTACACGCTCTCTGGTTACTTCAAAGAGTTCTCCAATTTCGCTCAGGCTCATTGGGGTTCGTTGTCCAATACCATAATAGAGACGTATAATTTCACTTTCTCTATTGGGAAGTGTTTTTAACACTTGTTCAATATCCATCCTGAGGGAGTCTCTCATCATTTTAGCATCAGGACTGGTGGATTCCTTCGATTTTATAACATTGTATAAATTGGAAGATTCCCCTTCTTCAAAAGGTGCGTCCATGGACAAATGTTTTCCTGAATTCTTAATTGCAAGTTTAACCTGCTCGGGGCCCATATCAAGTTCCCTAGCTATTTCTACGGCACTAGGAGGTCGCTGATAGGTCTGTTCCAACGAGGAGTACACCTTATTTATTTTGCTGATTTCGCCAATTTTGTTCAAGGGCAATCGCACCATACGTGATTGCTCGGACATCGCCTGTAATATAGATTGGCGTACCCACCACACGGCATAGGAGATAAATTTAAAACCTCGGGTTTCGTCAAAGCGTTTGGCAGCTTTCACCAATCCGATATTTCCTTCGTTGATCAGATCGGAAAGCCGTAAACCGTTTCCTTGATATTGTTTTGCGGCGGAAACCACAAATCGTAAGTTGGCATTTACTAATTTATTAAGGGCAACCTGATCTCCATTACGTATTCTTCTGGCCAGTTCCACCTCCTCATCTGCTGTTATCATATCAATTTTTGATATTTCCTGAAAGTACTTTTCTAAGGATTTAGTGTCTCTGTTTGTAATTTGTTTAGTGATCTTAAGTTGCCTCATAAATTTGTTTTAATTAATATTGCTTTTCGATAAAATAGGTTATTTTTTAATGTAATCCTAATAAAATGGTTATTTGTTTGATTTTTATTTAATGAAATGACTATTTGATTAAATAAAAATTAATCTTATTCATGAAATACAAGCTTTTTCACAAAATATATACGCACTAATTACATTAGAAACCTTATAACAATAATTAATTGCTAAATTGGCTTCGAGTATAAGATGTCCCGCACCTACTACCAATCCTAATTTCTCTTGTTTTATGAAACATTTACTTTATGTTATTACGAATTAGTTATTACCTGTTGTTAGAATTGGAAGTACCTACCCCATTAATTTTAATGTTGCGCCCGCGAAGTAGTGCGGATCAATGGGTAGCACGCGAAGAATATAAAATTTCGCCTATGGTTCCTGTTGAAGAACATACGGATGTTTATGGAAACCTTTGCCAAAGACTGATCGCTCCTCCAGGAATTTTTTCAATCAACACTACTGCAGATGTAAAATCCGCTGATTTTGTTGATGTTAATTATGGGGCTCCGTTTGTAGAAATCCAGAATTTACCATGCGCTATTTTACGTTATTTATTACCGAGCCGGTATTGTGAATCAGATCGTTTTAACGAAATGGCTATGTCTATAACCGCCAATCTAATTCCAGGTTACAATCAAGTTGCTGCTATAGAATCTTGGCTGCGCAATACAATTAGTTATATTCCTGGAAGTAGCAATTTTCCGATTTCTGCAGTGGATGTCAATTACCGACAATCCGGAGTTTGCAGAGATTTGGCACATTTAGGTATTGCCCTATGCAGAAGTATCAGTATTCCTGCACGAATAGTAGTCGGGTATTTATACAATTTGAAACCCATGGATATGCATGCATGGTTTGAAGCTTATGTTGGTGGGCGCTGGTACACTTTTGACGCTACTCAAACAGGTCCAAAAGGGGGATATGTTGCCATAGGATATGGCAATGATGCTGCAGATGTCGCGGTGTTCAATCAGTTCGGGCCAGGTGTTGTTCCCTTACAACAGCTCGTAAATGTTGAATTAATTGTTGAAGAACATTGAATATGCTTTTTAAAATCATTAAATTCACGGAACAGTAAAAATTAAAACTGGTCAAAGCCAATACGTTTTATGCATATCCATTCGACCAAACCAATATAAACGCAACCGAACCAATCCCAATTCATTGAATTTTAATTCAATTTCTAATTATTAATTTTACTTTTAGGTAACATTCATGTTAAATCCCCAGTAGATGTCGATACAAGTGGCCATAAGGCATTACACAGAATACAAATACGATAAACATATCAAATTATCCCCACAGGTAATTAGACTTCGTCCAGCACCACATTCCCGTACCCCCATCAAAGGGTATAGCCTAAATATCAATCCCAAAAATCACTTTATCAATTGGCAACAAGATCCGTATGGAAATTATATGGCCAGAATTGTATTTCCCGATAAGGTAGATCATTTTTCGGTTGATGTAGAGGTAATCGCCGATATGGTGATTATCAATCCGTTCGACTTTTTTATTGAAGAATATGCTTCAAAACCAGGCTTTAAGTATGAAGATGGTCTTTTACAGCAATTATCACCATATCTGGAAATAAAAGAAAACGATACACTGTTGCTCAATTTGGTAAAACAAGCAAAAGGCCTTTTAACCGACGATATGAATATAGTCGATTATTTAGTTGCCTTAAACCAATTGGTATATACACAGCTGTCATACAATATTAGGCTAGAACCAGGTATACAATCGTGCGAAGAGACCCTGCGACTTAAGTCGGGATCTTGTCGTGATTTTACTTGGGTATTGGTTCAATTATTACGCCATTTAGATTTTGCAGCGCGCTTTGCTTCAGGATATTTGGTGCAGCTTAAACCAGATGTTAAATCGCTGGTTGGCCCTTCGGGACCTGAAGAAGACTTTACCGATTTACATGCCTGGGCAGAAGTATATGTCCCAGGAGCCGGTTGGATCGGATTGGATGCTACCTCAGGCCTATTTGCTGGAGAGGGACATATTCCTTTGGCCTGTACGCCAAACCCTGATAGTGCTGCACCTATTTCTGGATTGGCCGAGGCTGCCAAAACAGAATTTCATTTTGAGAACACAGTTACCCGAATTGTTGAAAAACCTCGTGTTACCAAGCCTTATTCGGATGAGCAATGGAATCAGATCGTTGCCCTAGGTGAACAAGTTGATGAGGTATTGATAAAAAAAGATGTGCGCCTAACTATGGGTGGCGAACCTACTTTTGTTTCTACTGATAATCAGGATGCTCCAGAGTGGAATTCAGCCGCCGATGGTGAACAAAAGAGAAAATTATCCAATGAACTTTTTCATAAACTAAAGGATGAATTTGGCACAGGTGCCTTAATGCTTTATGGTCAAGGAAAATGGTATCCCGGCGAGCCTTTGCCAAGGTGGAAATTGGGTTGTTACTGGCGTAAGGATGGTTTGCCAATTTGGAATAATGACAAGCTGTTGGCAGACTTATCGCACGACTATGAATTTACCGTTGAAGATGCCGATAAATTAATAAATTCTTTGGCGAAGTCGTTAAAACTGAATCAAGAATGTATCAAGCCTGCCTATGAAGATCCATTTTATTTTGCATGGGAAGAAAGCAATATACCCTTGGATGTTGATCCTTTAAAACTGGATCTAAAATCTCCTTTGGAACGTCAGCGTTTATCAGAACTCCTACAACATGGTTTAAATAAACCTATTGGCTATTCTATGCCTATCGAATGGAATTTTGAGAATAATAATTGGCAAACATGTTCCTGGAAATTCCGCAGAAAAAATCTTTTTCTAGTACCGGGTAATTCACCTTTGGGCCTACGATTGCCATTGAAATCGATTCAAGGTTTCGATCATGAAAAAGTACCTGTTAAACCAGAACAAAGTCTGTTTGTAGAAACAGCTGCTTTACCAACAATTAAAAACAATGCCTCTGCTAGAGAAGCGAACCTGCAAATAACAGACAGCAATACGGTATTTATTACCAGTTTATCGGTCGAAGTAAGATCGGGTAAACTCTTTATTTTTTTGCCACCTCTTACACATTTTGAACATTACCTAAATTTGGTAAATCATATAGAAGCAGTGGCCGAGCAGTTAAAAATGCCTGTTCTTATTGAAGGATATGACCCACCTGCTGATAATCGCATACAGAAATTCCAAATCACCCCTGATCCAGGAGTAATTGAAGTGAATATTCACCCTGCAAGTAGTTGGAAAGAAATTCTTAAGAATTATGATATTCTTTACCAAAAAGCCGCGGAATCGCGCTTAACTACCGAAAAATTTAATTTGGACGGAAAACATACCGGTACCGGAGGTGGAAACCATGTTACGCTTGGAGGAATAACCCCTGCGGACAGTCCGTTGCTTCGCCGACCAGATGTGCTACGTAGTTTTATTACCTATTGGCAACATCATCCTTCCTTATCCTATTTATTTTCTACTCAGTTTATAGGCCCTACAAGTCAGGCTCCACGAGTTGATGAAGGTCGTGATGAAATGTTGTACGAATTGGAACTGGCCTTTCAGCAAATACCAAATTCAAATGAAAACGAAGTGCCCTTTTGGTTGGTAGACCGAATCTTCAGAAACTTATTGGTCGACATTACCGGTAACACGCATAGAGCCGAGTTTTGCATAGATAAATTGTATTCTCCTGATTCATCAACAGGACGTTTGGGTATTCTTGAA
The DNA here is from genome assembly GCF_023015865.1 of Arenibacter sp. F26102. Taxonomy (GTDB): domain Bacteria; phylum Bacteroidota; class Bacteroidia; order Flavobacteriales; family Flavobacteriaceae; genus Arenibacter. The sequence continues at coordinate 292,426 of NZ_JALKBC010000005.1, forward strand.
TTTAGAGGATTCGACATGCCGCCACATTACCGCATGTGTATGGTACAATTTTTATTGATAAGATCATTGTTGGCCTGGTTCTGGGAAAAGCCTTATGAACACAAATTAGTTCGTTGGGGTACTGCACTTCATGATCGCTTTCTATTGCCACACTATTGTTCCAACGATTTAGGCGAGATCATGACAGACCTACAAAATGCAGGTTATAAAATGAACCTTGATTGGTTTGATCCATTTTTTGCATTCCGTTTTCCATTTTTAGGAGAATTACAAGTGAATGACATTAACATAGAATTAAAAATGGCTATTGAACCCTGGCATGTACTTGGTGAAGAAATGTCGAGTACCGGAACAGCACGTTTTGTAGATTCCTCCTTGGAAAGAATTCAGGTAAAAGTTAGTGGTCTAACCGATTCTCGTTATGCATTAATTTGCAACGGATGTCGTATCCCTTTAAAAAATACGGGCGTACAGGGTGAATATGTAGCAGGCATACGCTACCGTGCTTGGCAACCACCGTCTGCACTTCATCCAACTCTTGGTCCCGACACACCATTGGTTATTGATTTGTTTGATACTTGGACCAATAAATCTGTAGCTGCTTGCAAGTATCACGTAGCCCACCCTGGAGGAAGAAATTACGAAACTTTCCCAGTCAACAGTTACGAGGCAGAATCGCGTCGTATCTCTCGATTCTTTGATTTTGGACATACCGTTAATTTGGTTGAACCTACTATGACAACGCAACAGTCTGCGGGGCGATATATTACTCCGGTACAAATCACCACCCAATACGATATTAGTGGAGAGGTTGTGAACTCCGATTATCCATATACTATGGATTTGCGACAATTTAAAGTGAAAAAGTAGATTGGATAATGAATAGTCAAATTACTAAAGAGGACCTTATCTCTTCGTTCCTTAATAAAAGAGTCAAAAATAACTCACTTTATTTTGACGAAATAACTTCACCTGATGGTTCGGTGCTTCCTCATTGGCAAAGATTGCTCGATAGCTATAATAAGCTGGGCAAAAACGCGATGGATGAGCGTGAGCTTGAAGTAGAACGTCAATTGAAAGAAAATGGGGTTACCTATAATATTTATGGAGACCCTAATGGGATGAACAGACCTTGGGCCCTTGACGCGGTACCGATGGTTTTTAGTGAAGAAGACTGGAAGGTTGTAGAATCTGGACTAAAACAACGTACTACTTTATTAAATCATATCTTAAAAGATATCTATGGCCACCGAACTCTTATTCGCTCTGGACATATTCCTTTTGAACTGATATACAATCATCAAGGATTTTTAAGACAGGTAGACAAGTTAGAAATACCAGGGGAACAGCAATTGATACAATATTCGGCCGATTTGGCCCGTGGTCCCAATGGTAAGATGTGGGTATTGCACGATCGTACCGATGCACCTTCAGGGGCAGGATATACTTTTGAAAATAGGGTAGCTATGACCCGTGTTTTTCCCGAAATGATTCGTGAAAATCAAATCCGAAAGATTAATACCTATTACCAAACATTAAAGAAAACGATTACCAACCTTGCCTGGCAGAATAAAGAGGAACCAAGAGTTGTTTTTCTTTCTCCCGGATCTGAAAATGAGGCATATTTTGAGCATGCCTATTTATCATCGCTAATGGGCTTCACACTGGTAAGTGGTGCCGATCTAACGGTCAGTGATGGATATGTTTGGCTTAAAACTATAAAAGGACTTAAAAAAGTAGATGTTATTGTACGTCGTGTCGATGATGTCTTTTGCGATCCATTAGAGTTTAAAATGAACTCACAATTAGGTGTTGTTGGACTAATGGAATCTATTAGGCAAAATAAGGTTATGGTTATTAATCCTTTGGGCAGTAGGATTCTTGAAAATCCCGGCTTAATGGCTTTTCTACCCAAGCTTTGTAAACATATTTTGGGAGAAGACCTTATTTTACCCTCTGTGGCTACCTGGTGGTGTGGTCAAGAATCAGCAAAACAATATGTCTTCGATAATATTACAAAGCTGATCATTCGAAAAATATATAGGGATAATACCAACCGTTCTGTTTATGGATCGGCACTGGACAATAAGCAATTAGAAGCCCTGAAAGATGAAATTAATACCCGACCTTATTTATATGTTGGTCAGGAAACCGTTAATTTTTCAACTACCCCATCATATATCGATGGTAAATTTGAATCAAGGAACGCAGTCTTTAGAAGTTATGTAGTTGCCGATACCGCTGATAATTCCTATCAGGTTATGCCGGGTGGTTTAACTAGAAGCTCTGCACAAGAAGGCACTTTTATTGTTTCAAATCAGTCCGGAGGTATTAGTAAGGATACCTGGGTACTTGGCAGTGATAAACACGTTAAAAAGGATATAGTACCACATGCCATTCTACAAACCGAGAATGTACTTCCAAGTAGTACGGCGGAAAAATTGTTTTGGCTGGGCAGGTATGTCGAGCGTTCAATTTTTCTGGTTAGGTTGGCACGGGTTATAATTAAAAAGTATTACGAAACCGAGGACAATTTAAATGTTGAAAAAGACATTGTACTTTGTGCGCTATTAAAAGCCTTTTCAAATATTACCTTACTACTGCCCGGTTTTGAGGATAAGAAAACCCTTATCAGTCCAGAAAAAGAACTCATCTCGATCATTACGGATGTAACAAAAACGGGTTCATTAAACCATTCGTTACAGGCTTTTTTACGAAATGCCTATGCAGTTCGCGACCGTTTAGGTCTGGATACTTGGCGAATATTGGACAATATCTCCGAGGAAAGTAATCAGCTTAAAAATAGTACCCGTATTAATGAGATCAGCCATATTTTGGATGGATTGATTATAAGACTCATGGCCTATCACGGTTTGGGAGTGGATACCATGACAAGGGATATATCCTGGAATCTACAAGGAGTTGGAAGATATTTAGAATCATCTTCCATGACCTGTACTTTTCTGAAAAATATATTATCAAAAGAAATTAATACCGAGACCGAAAAATCACTGCTAGAATGTGTCCTGATCAATAATGAAAGTTTAATTACCTATCGGTATATGTACAGGTCTACCATAGAATTCACCAATGCATTATCGCTATTGATGCTTAATGAATTGAATCCGCGTTCGTTGGTTTACCAAATCTCCCAAATTGAAAAGCGGGTAAGTCATTTGCCTTCAAATTCAAATTCACAACTGGGCCTAATTCAAAAAAAGCTTTTGGAAGCTACCACTTTAGTAAGATTAAGTGACCCTGCCATATTAAAAATTGGAAACAAAAAGTCAGGACGCAGAATGGATTTACTCGTTTTGATGGAAAAATTGGAACTATTGCTTGGGGAGACCTCAGGTTTGATCATTAACAGATTTTTTAATCATACCGAATCCACTTATGGTTTTGTAAGTACCAAAATTCCTGAAATATGATGTACGAAGTGAAACATAAAACCGTATACAAATACCAATCACCAGTTTCCTTGTGCCATAACATTGTATTTCAAGTTGGCGCCAACAATTCACTGCAAGAGATCAATTCCTCTATTTGCACCATCGATCCCGAGCCTAATTATATGATGGAACGTGAAGATTTTTTTGAAAATAAGTACCTCTATTTTTCAGTTCAGAAAGTGCACAAAAATCTTATAGTTGAAAGTATAAGTCAAATTACTGTTGACCAACCCTTTTGGTTGGATATAATCCCTTCTGAAACACCTACTTGGGAATCGGTGGTGAAGTCGCTACGTTCTATTGATACATCGAACGATATAAGGCAATTTTATTTGGAATCTCCTTATGTCACCTTTTTAAAAGATATTCGTGCCTATGCCTTAAAATCGTTTACCCCAAATAGACCAATAATGGAAGCCATGCTCGAATTAAATAATCGAATTTATTCGGACTTTACGTTTACGCCTGGATTTACCGAAATTAGCACCCCCTTGGAGGAGGTTTTTAAGCATAAAAAAGGAGTCTGTCAAGATTACGCCCACTTTGGCTTGGCCTGTGTACGTTCTATAGGTTTGTCTGCCAGATATGTGAGTGGCTATATTGAAACCATTCCCCCTCCTGGAAAACCCAAGTTGGCAGGTGCCGATGCGTCCCACGCTTGGATGTCTTTATATATACCAAATGTCGGCTGGGTAGAATTTGATGCAACCAATAATCTTTTGGTTGCCGACCAACACATACGGGTTGCCAAGGGACGTGATTTTTCGGATGTTGTTCCTCTAAAAGGTATTGTATATTCTGGTGGTGGTCAACATATGGATGTTACGGTAGATGTGACTCGGATAGGATAACCTATTTTTAGACTTTAATGAGTTGTAAATAAAATTCATCACCCCATGTTCTATAAGCGCATAATTTTTGCGCTTTTTATTTATGTATAATACTCCTTTGAAGAAGAATAATCTCTCAATAAGCCAAGTCAAGTACCTCAGGGTAAGCTTGCCGACAAAGGTAGACCCATTAGGAAACATATCGATGCCCGCCTGAACGGAACGGGCAAGCCCTCCTGAACGGAACGGGCAAGCCCTCCTGAACAGAACGGGAAGGCCCGTCTGAAAAGATCGGGCAGGCCTTCCTGAACGGAACGGGCAAGCGTCCGAGCATTCAAATCTAGATATATTTAGGCTTCAGTTCTATCCCGAAATTTAAGAAAACTCAAATAACCGTACATCAATTCGACGTATTCCTGAACCACATTTATCGTGTATATTGAAAGCGCAAACTATATCACCAATTATAAAAAGAATGAATGCAGAAGCAAAATAATAAACTCCGGATATTTCAAACTCCATAATTTTTATAAAGCTATTCACATCTCCTTGTTTCAATTTATAATCCTAGTAACTCTTTTTGTACAAGTAACTGTAGAAGCTCAGGTTAAAGATATATGTTTGCCCATCATTATTGATGCCGATACGGCAAATGAGGTAGATGATCTATATGCTATTGTTCTAGCAATTGTAGAATCCAAATTCAATATTCTAGGCATTATTTTAGCGCAGTTTCATACCTCACCCTTGGCAACGGATAGTACTGCAAACGAAAGCCAAAGAATTAATGAAAGAATACTGTAATTAATGTGGAAGAGTACTATTCCGCTTCCTTTGGGGAGCAACGTTCCCATTATTAATAGTACAGAATCAGCTAGTTCTCCCGCTTCGCGTTTAATCATACATATGGCGCATAAATTACCTGCCGGTCAAAAACTGAATGTAGTTGTTTTAGGTTCTTGTACGAATGTTGCCAGTGCAATTCTGGAGGACCCATCCATCGTACAAAAATTGAAAGTACACTATCTCGGTTTTTGGCATAATGTAGAAACCGCCATTGTAAAACGCCAAAAATCGTATATGTTCTATTAAAATTTATGGAGTATCTCATTTGTGGAAGAAGCGTTTAGCAATTGGTGAAATATTTTTATATTATCAAAATTACGGGTAATTTCTCCTGAGACTACAAGACCCGAGATACCAGTCCCTACGATGGCGGTAACATCTTCTATGGTAATGCCTCCAACACCCAAAATAGGTGTTTTTGTGTTTAAAACATCTATTATGGCAGTATATCCGTTTAAACCTAAAACCGTACTCAAATTGTCTGTGTCCACCGTGGATCGAAATGGGCCTAAACTAATATAATCAACTTCTTCGGCTAGTAATACCTCGCAATCCTGCAAGGTATTTGCTGTACCGCCGATCATTTGCCAAGAGTATAATTGCTTTCTAGCAGTAGTTGGACCGGTGCCTGTTTTTCCTAGATGAACACCATCTGCCTTTACTTCATATGCTATTTTATAATGATTGTTAATGAGTAGTCTGGTCTGAAAATGAGCTGTAATTTCCCTGGCCTGATGGGCCACCTTTAAAATCTTTTTTTCTGCAACATCTTTTAACCCTAAACGCACCAACTCTATACCGGAGGTACAGGCCTTTTGAATATTATCCAGATGCTCTTTTGGTGAATTTCCTTGGGATATATAATGTAATTTAGGTATGATCATGCCTTAATTTTTGTAATTGAATGTATATTTTTCAGTATTAAATATTAGCCGCTAATCTACTGGCTTGATCTATGGCGCGTTTGGCATCCAATTCGGCTGCAACATCTGCCCCACCAACCACGTGCACTTTTAAACCATGTGCCTCCAAAGGTTCCAACAACTCCTTAAGTGGTAATTGACCTGCGCAAATGATAACGTTATCTACCGCCAAAACTTTTTGAAGTCCTTTTTGGATATAATGCAGACCTTTATCATCAATTTTGCTGTATTCCACTTGGTTGATAAACTGTACTTTTTTATTTTTCAGGCTAGTACGATGAATCCAACCCGTAGTTTTGCCCAAGTTGCCACCAAATTTACCTTTACTACGCTTGAACATAAAAATTTCCCTTGGTGATGGAGGAACTTCTGCCCTTATACCTTCAGTTCCACTTCTGGCCTCCATTGTTTTATCTATTCCCCATTCTTTTAACCAAGCGTTAATATTCAAGGAGGTGCTTTCACCCTCGTGGGCTAAATATTCGGACACATCAAAACCGATCCCTCCACCACCAATAACGGCAACGCGTTTGCCAACCGGTTTTTTTAACTTTAAAACATCAATGTAGTTCAAAACTTTGGGATGATCAATACCTTCAATCTTAGGGATTCTTGGCTTAATTCCTGTTGCTAATATTACCTCGTTAAAATTCCCATTTTTTAAATGTTCGGTAGTTACCCGTGTATTTAATTTCACGGTTACCTTATATAATCCCAATTGTTTATTAAAATACCGAATGGTTTCATAGAATTCCTCCTTCCCTGGAATTTGTTTTGCCATGTTGAATTGTCCACCGGTTTCCTTGTCGGAATCAAAAAGTGTCACCTCATGCCCCCGTTGTGCTGCTACGGTTGCCGCAGCCAATCCTGCAGGACCTGCACCTACTACAGCAATTTTTTTCTTTATTTCCGTCGGGATATAATTTAGTTCCGTTTCATGACATGCTCTTGGATTCACTAGGCAACTCGCCACTTTTCGTTTAAATACGTGGTCCAAACAAGCTTGATTACATCCAATACAGGTATTTATTTCGTCAGCTTTATTGACTTGGGCCTTATTTACCCATTCAGGATCCGCTAAAAATGGTCGTGCCATCGAAATCAAGTCTGCATGACCTTCTGCCAATACCTTTTCAGCCGTTTCAGGCATGTTTATCCTGTTGGAAGTAACCAACGGAATGGAAAGCTCTTCCTTCATTTTTTTAGTCACCCATGTAAAGGCTGCTCGTGGTACCGATGTTGCAATGGTTGGTATTCGCGCTTCGTGCCAACCAATGCCTGTATTAATTATAGTGGCACCGGCTTTTTCAATTTCCTTGCCCAAGGCCACTACTTCTTGCCAATTACTTCCTTTTTCCACCAAATCCAGCATGGATAAACGATAGATGATGATAAACTCCATTCCCACAGCTTCACGCGTCTGTTTTACTATTTCTATGGGCAAACGCATTCGGTTTTCATAGCTTCCACCATAGTCGTCGGTACGCTTGTTTGTTCTTTCAACGATAAATTGATTGATCAAATATCCTTCAGAACCCATAATTTCCACACCGTCATAGCCTGCCAATTTTGCTAGTTTGGCCGAATTCACAAAATCGCTGATCGTACGTTTTATTCCGGATGGCTTTAGTTTAAATGGCTTAAAGGGAGTAATGGGCGACTTTAAGGCCGTAGGGGCCACCGCGAAAGGATGATAGCCATAACGTCCTGAGTGTAAAATTTGCATGCATATTTTACCGCCTTCTTTATGTACTGCATCTGTAATTACTTTATGATGTCTTGCGTGTTTTTTTGTGCTCATTCGTGCCGAAAAGGGAGCTGTCCAACCTTGTACGTTGGGGGCAATTCCACCTGATACAATTAGTCCAACACCACCTTTTGCCCGCTCGGCATAATAGGCTGCTATTTTTTCCAGGCCATTTTTTTCCTCTTCCAAGCCTGTATGCATGGAACCCATTAAAATGCGGTTTTTAAGAGTGGTAAATCCTAAATCCAAGGGTTCGAAAATATGTTTATACTTAGTCATTTGTTTATGATTTTTACTATGCACGCATAACAACTGACAAGGTATGGATTTTTTGGGTTGAACTCAAATTAATCAGCAGGGTAGAGGTAAGGTGGGCATTTTTACCTTTATCGAAAGAAAAGATCATTTTGTCCAATATCCCCCAAAAATGTTTTTATACGATTAAACCAATTTTGAAAATTTGGGTCAAAGAAGTGAAAGTATACTTTAAAGTTTAACCTTTTAAATTTTTAAACTATGAAAACAAATAGCAAAATATATTTCTTCTTGTCCTTTTTACTTTTGGGATTTATATACGTGGGTACGGCCCAAACCCGGACACGTACTACTACAACAAACAAAACGACCAGAATGGTAACTAAAAAAACACCTAATAGGGTGTCCAGTAAAAGAGTGGTTTACAGAACCCCGAACAAGAAGGTTGTTTCTGTAAGAACAGTACCCAACAGAAAGGTTATAAAATACCATGGAGAGAACTATTACTATTCAAATAACAGGTTTTATACCTATTCTAGAGGCCGTTATATTGTAATTGCTCCCAAAATAGGATTTAGAATAAATACTTTACCTCCCAACTATCGAAGAATTCGTTTTAATAATCATATCTACTTTACGGTAGGCGGCACGTTTTATACCCAATTGGGGAACGAATATGAAGTTGTTGAACCAGAAATTGGGACTATAGTCTATGAACTTCCGGACGATTATGAAAAAGTGACCATAGACGGACAGACCTATTACGAGTACGCCAATATTTTATATGAGAAAGTACAGGTAGATGGTACTAGGGCCTATGAAGTTATTGGCATTATAGATTTGGAATAGGTAGCAGAAATAACGGTCCTACATATATAAAAAAGCGTTTATCAATACATTGGTAGTCGCTTTTTTTTTGGTTTGTATAGTGAGGGATATTAAAGAAGGTGTACTGACTATTCCAATTAAATACATAGAATTTTAGCTTGTTTCTTGAAAGCCTATTAACGCCAGTATCAAAATATTAGCCATCAAAAGCCATTGTTCTTGAAAGTCATTTATTTAATTTAAAGACACCTAATGGACAGTATACCAATAGATTTTGATGATGTAGTTGCTTCGACCATTTTAAGGTGCCGCTGACATGAGCATAAATTTCCATATTAATTTTCTAAATGTTAAATTTCACCTAGGGTAAAATACCATAGGTATTCATCAAGAATAGTGATACCTCTTAGCTTACATACATTTATTTTTATCGATTCTACAATATATATAAAATATGAAAAAATTATTCTTAGGTTTTTGTTTACTAGTAGGATTCGCAACCAATGCTCAAAAGGTCGCCGATCAGCCGTTTCTTCAGGACAGTGCTGATAAGTTTTCTTTGGAAGAAGGGGAGGGGAATGTGACTTTGCTTCAAATTGGCAGTGACCGAAATAAGGCCATTAAGGTACTTAGCAGCCAAGGGCTTATGCTCCCACATGAAAAAAGAATGCGACAAGATGTACAATATAGACCTTTGGTCGATATGAATATTGTTGGTTTGACCGAGTACAAAGGTCAATTTGTTTATTTAACGGACAAGGCAGTTTTAAGCAATGCTTGGGCCGGCAAGTTATTCATCAACCATAACATAAAAGCTCCTAAGGCTATAGGCATGGGCCCCGATTTTTTGACCATGATAGCAGGAGAAAACGATTTTGTTGTTTTTAACAGTAACCAAGAAGTTTGGAGGTCTTCCATAAATAATTTAAATCCGATATCCATACAGCATGACCCAATATCAAATCAATTTCTAGTTTTGACGGCAGAGGGACTGTACCAAGTGGATAGTGCTTTAAAAACATCAAAAAAGGTATTTGAGGCCAATAATTTAAAGGCCTTTACTTTACATGATGACAGTATTGTTTTGGGGACTACCAATGGCATACAGATTTTGGACCGCAAAACATTTGTCCCAATTAAACTTGATCAAAAACTACCTTGGACAGAAATTACCACTGTAAAAAGTATTCTCGGAAGCCTATGGTTCGGATCCACCAAGGGAGCCTTTAAACTACGTGAAGATGGCAAATACGATTATTACGCTTCTAAGCGATGGCTGGTAGACGATCAGGTGGTCGACTTGGCTGAAGGTCCTGATAGTAGTGTTCTGGTCCTGACCCAAAAAGGGATGAGCAAAATTGACTTTGTACCCATGACACTCGCACAAAAAGCGGAATATTTTCAAGAAATTCAGCGGTTACGTCATATTCGCTACGGTTTTACCTCAGATCTGGCAATGAGAACACCAGGAGACCTTTCTACGGGCTACTTTCACGATACGGATAATGATGGACTTTGGACTTCGATGTACTTGGCAGGGGAATTGTTTAGATATGCGGTAACCAAGTCCGAAGACGCCAAGCAAAATGCCTACGAAGCCTTTGAGGCTATGGAGAGGATGACGGAACTTCCCGATTTAAAAGGGTTTCCGGCAAGGTCTTTTGAAAGGGATGGCTATGAAGTGGGGCTACACGCCAATGGATTTTCTGAAGAGTGGAGAGAGCAATATGTAAAAGAAAATGGAAGGATATGGCAACTGTCGGATGATGAACTTTGGAGGTGGAAATCCACAACAAGCAGCGATGAATCTTGCGGGCACTTTTTCGTGTACGCACTTTTTGCAGAATTGGCACCCGACAAGGCCTGGAGGGATAGGGCGATACACCAAATAAAAATAGAGATGGACCACATTATGGATAACGATTGGCACTTGGTGGATTGGAACGGCAAACCGACCGCTTGGGGAAAATGGAATCCTGATTACGTTAATGGATTCCCTATTAATGTAGGGGATCGTAGGCTAAATTCTACGCTTATTCTATCTTTCCTTCAAACAGCCTATCATTTTACTAAAGACAAGAAATATAAAAAGGGGGCTGAAAAGTTGATAAAAAAATATGGATATGATGAGAATGCCAACAGACCGGCCTCGGTTATTGGTTATGTGGAAGGGGAGGATTTAAGCGATAAATGGAACCATTCCGATGATGAAATGTATTTTTTAACCATGCCAGGATTTGTTAATTATTCCTTTTCGGAAGAACAGAAAGAAGCACATTTTAATGCAGTAAAAAGCCATTGGGAAGTGGAACGCTCGGAAAAAAATCCCTTATGGAATTATCTTTTTGCATTTTCTGGTGGGCAAAATATAGATAGTGAAGAATCGGCATGGTGGTTGCGCGAGTTTCCTATGGATCTGATCGATTGGAAAATAGATAATGAGCACCGTAAGGACTTGACGAAAATAGAACCTAATTTCAGAAGTCAGACCTATACTGAGGTGTTGCCAGGTGATGAGAGGACGCTTCATCTGCACAATGGAGCATATAGGAACAATGGCGGAAGTGATGGAAAACGTGAATATGCCCCATATATTTACTTGTTGCCGTATTGGGCTGGTAGATATGTGGAAGCCATTAGTGCCCCGCGGGCCGAGTAAGCAAAATAGCACAGTAAAAAAAGGGAAGCCTGTCGGGCTTCCCTTTTTTTGTATATTATGATGGCCCAGAGAGCTTCGGGGGTTAGTTGGTACTGAAATCTCTTTTGCCAACGTACAACCTAGCCCCTTCGCTAGGTTCATGAATACCTTTAGAAACAAATACCATTGACCTTGTCCAACAAAGACAGTAATATTTCGCTGATAAAAACTATCCATTTACTGAAAGTTCGGTATCATTCACTGATAATCCAAATTCCCATTTAAACTTCAAGTAGAGTGTGGTATCTAATGTTTAAAGACAACTAAGAGTTAGTTGTGCTTTCAAAAACAATGATAACATCTAAAAATCAGTAAGAAATGAGGAAATCAAGATTTAAAATGGGGTTTGTCCCACTTTGTATTGTAGCACTTGCCCTAACCGCTTGCAGCAGTGATGATACGGAAGCTATAAATCTCACAGAGGAAACTAGCGATACCGAAACTACAGAAGATGTCAGTAGCGGTATTGATTTGGATTCTTACATTTTGGCAGTGGCTCCAGATGATGGGGTATTTTTAATAGACCACGATGGAGATACCCTGTTCGAGTGGGATATGGATGGAGATAATTTGGGCAACGATGCAAAATTATATAGCGACGGTAGTTTGGTGACCACCATAAAGGTCAATAATCCGTCTATTAATTTTGGTGGCTATGGGGGTCAGTTTAGAAAGATCAATGCGGACCAGACTACAGCGTGGGAGGTAAGCTACTCCAGTTCCAACTATATAGCGCACCATGACGTTAACTACTTATCCAATGGAAACATTATTTTTCCGGTTTGGGAAGAAGTAAGTTCAATTGAAGCTAGTGACATGGGATTTTCAGGTAATTTTGATATCTATCCCGATGCCATAATAGAAATGAATCCCCTTACCCAAGAGGTGGTATGGGAGTGGCATACCACGGATCATATTGTACAGGATTATGACAGCAGCAAAGGAAACTATGGTGTTGTGGCGGATAATCCGAATAAAATTGATATCAACTACAACAACGACCAGACCGATGGCGATATCACCCATGTAAACGGTATTACCTTGGATGAAACCAATGATCTCATATATGTTACGGTAAATTTTTACAGTGAAGTTTGGGTCATAGATCACAGTACCACTACCCAGGAAGCGGCAACAGGCGCGGGGGGTAATTACGGCTTGGGCGGTGATTTGGTCTATCGCTTTGGAAACCCTTTGGCCTATGACAACGTGGGTGAAGTAACCTTGAACAGGGTACATTACCCAAATCTTTTTGATGGAAATAAAATGTTGGTATTTGCCAATAATAAGTATGATGGGCAATCTGCGGTTGTGGAGTATGAATTGAACCCTCCTTACCTATTGGTTGCAGGACAAGATAATGAGCCAACTATTAGCTGGGAATTTACAGATACCGCTTTGTACAGTAACGGTCTTGGTAGTGGTGTGCGTATGAGCAATGGTAATACCCTAATTTCTGAAGGGACAGGGACCCTATGGGAAGTAAGTGATAGTGGTGAGGTGCTTTGGCAAAACAACGATTATAACAGGCCGTGGAGGGCTTATGCTTTCTCCGTGGATGATCCGGCCATAAAGGCATTGGGCTTTTAAATAAGAATAAATAGTTTTTGAATTGGTTGATGTTTGTAAAAGCTCTGGCTGCAAGGTTGGAGCTTTTATTTTATATGGTCATTCTTAAAAACATCTCCCAAGGAGATCTACAAATTTGATTAAAAAACAGATTATAAAGCTATTTGTAAATGGTTTCACGCAGGGGAGTGGGTAGATTTATTTAAACCAAGATCAATTTATGGATGACCTAAAATCCTTAGGGGAGTGCCCAACCTTTTGCTTGAACAAACGGCTAAAATGTTGAGGATATTTAAACCCCAATTCATAGGCAATTTCACTTACAGATTTACTCGGATCAAAAACTTTTTCCTTGGCAATATCAATGAGTTTGCCCTGAATATATTCTTGGGCCGATTTTCCCGTTTCTTTTTTTACAAGATCTCCAAAGTAGTTTGCAGATAGATGTAATTGTTGTGCGAAATAACCTACCGAAGGTAATCCGTAAGTTTTGGGTTTTTCCGATGAAAAATAATCCACCAGCAGTGTGTCAAATTTTTGCAAAGCACCCTGATTTACCACTTCGCGGGTCAGGAACTGTCTGTCATAAAACCTTAGGCAATAATCCAAAAACAGTTCTATATTGGCAACAATCAACTTTTTGCTATGTTTGTCCAAATTTTGTTCCAGTTCAAACTGGATTTTGTCCAGCAAACTCAAAATAACTTTTCGTTCTTTGGAAGAAAGGTGTAAAGCTTCATGGCTGGAATAAGCGAAGAAGTTGTACTCATGTATCTTTTTGGCCATGTCGGTACCCAATAGCAAGTCTGGGTGAAAAAGCAGGGCATAGCCCTTGGGAACAAAATTAGGGTCATAACCGCCCAATTCAATCGTTTGGTATGGGGCCATGAAAACTAGGGTTCCTTCGTCATAGTCATAGGATTTACCACCGTATTTAATCTTACACCCCACGGTATCTTTTAAAAAGATGGCATAGCAACCAAAGTGAAAGGCATCATAATAGGTATTGGGGTATCCATTTTCATTCACTTTGTCAAAATCTACAATACCTACCAACGGATGCAATACTTCGCAATTGCGTAACTTAAAATAATCCGCTACCGCCTTAATTTCTAAAATATTCTTCACTACCAATGGATTTATTATAAAGTTAACCAATTGATATCAAGGAAATCATAACCTAAGGTAAAATCTGTAATAATGGTATGAACATCCGTAACTTAGGTACAATGTTCTGACTTTCTTAAATTAATTTTGATTCCACGGAAATCCATGCTTGAGAAAAAAGCATTGAATTAAATAATTTAAGAACACTTAAAAATAATAACTATGAAAATTATAAAAAGGATCAATTTGATTTTGGCATTAGTGGCAATCTGCTATTTAAATGCCCAAGAATCTGTTTTTCCGAAAGGAAAACTAGCACCAAACGTGCACCACAAAGGAGATGTTTGGCTTAGTCATGTTACGGAAGCTGATGGGACCTTTGATTATCATGTGGCACAGGCAGTTTCTGCACCGGGCGCATTTTTAAATTGGCATGTGCATCCGGACGGACAACAATTGTTGATTACCAACGGTACTGGTTATTATCAAGAAAAAGGAAAAGAGGTGCAGGTAATTCAGACGGGTGATGTAGTAAAATGTCTCCCTAAGGTGGAGCATTGGCATGGCGCAACTCCCAATAGTCCTGTTACCTATTTGGCCATAAGTGGAAAAACACCTACCGTATGGACGAACGAGTTAACACAAGCTGAATATGATGCCATAAAAGCGCCAATTCCTGTAAATGAGGAGCTGTTAGAACTGTCAAAAGATAAATGGCAATGGATGGCCGATAAGGACACGGAAAAACTGGGTCGGCTTTTTCATAAAGATGCCCAGTATGTGCATATGGGAGGTTCATGGGGAACGGAACGGGAATTGGACCTTATTAAGAGCGGTGGCATATGGTACAGGAAGGCTACGGTACACACAGCTTCGGTAGATGTAATGGATGATACCGCCGTTTTGCTCAACACCATTACACTATTGGCCGAAGTAGGCGGAAACGAGGTGAGCAATCCCTTTATAGTAACCGAAGTGTACAAGAAGATGGGAGGAGACTGGAAACTGCTAAACCTGTCTTTTGTAAAGCAATTGGTTAGGGAATAAAACCATTGATGAAATAAATAATTTTGCAATGAAAAATTACATAAGCCTAGTGTTTCTTGAAAAAAAATATTTAATGGTAAATTCTACAATGTTAACGAAATCGAGAAATTTTGATATATTCTTTAACTCCTTTAAAAACATTCTCTAAACAACGAATGAACACCTGTGCGCACTGAATGCACCTGTTCGCCTTTGTCAATTTGGTGGGCTTTTAAACCGGCTGGCGGTAGGAGGGGAGTAACACCGAACTTTTTTAAATTCGCAAGAATTCCTTTACTTTAATATAATTAAATAGGATGATATTCTTAATTGGGCCTCCTAAAATTTAAGTCGTAACAGAGTGGAGCAAAAAGAATAAGTCCAGAGGACTTATTTAGTGAACGAGCCTGTACTGCACTTAGGCAATTAATCATTCAAGGAGTATCTATTATTTAGCGCAGAAGCTATACTAATAAAAATATATGTTCTCAATATTACATTGGTAATGTTCTATCCCTTTGTACGACCAAACGCAGGATCAACATTTATAGAAAGATTGAATGCAGCAGCAAAACAATAAACTCAGGACATTTAAAACCCTAAATTATCATAAAGCTATTCACATCCCTTTGCTTCAATTTGTAATTTTAGTATTCCTTTTCGCACATGTAACCGTAGAAGCACAGGTAAAGGATACGCGTTTACCTATTATTATTGATGCCGATACGGCAAATGAGGTAGATGATCTTTATGCCATAGTACGGGCAATTGCGGAGCCCAAATTCAATATTCTAGGCGTTACTTCGGCCCAGTTTCATACCTCACCATTGGCAACGGATAGTAGTGTTTATGAAAGCCAAAGAATTAATGAAAGAATACTTCAGTTAATAGGGCGGAAGGCCATTCCGCTTCCTTTGGGGAGTAATGTACCCCTAAAGAATAATACTGAACCGGCCAGTTCCCATGCTTCGAATTTTATAGTTGAAATGGCGCATAAAATGCCTGTCGGTCGAAAATTGAACGTAGTTGTTTTAGGGCCCTGTACCAATATTGCCAGTGCAATTTTGGAGGATCCGGCCATTATTCCAAAATTGAAAGTACACTATCTCGGTTTTTGGCATAATGTGGAAACCAATATGTATGACAAAAAGGAATTCAATTCAGGAAACGACCCTAAAGCGGTAGAGATTCTTTTAAATACCGAAGGTCTTGATCTTACTATAATGACAGCAACTACCAGCCAGCACCTTGTATTTACAAAAGCAGAAGTAGATGCCAATTTAAAGAATAGGGCAGGCGTTTCCGATTATCTCATAAACCGATGGGAAACCTATGAACGCTGGTGGACCAAGGAAGATCCGGAGAAGAAAAGTTGGATTATGTGGGATGTCGCTATCATAGAAGCACTCGCACATCCCGAATTATCAAAAACCGAAACTTTTTTAACTCCTCCAGAGAATACGCAACGCCTAATAAACATCCATACGGAAATAGAGGTAGAAAATATGAAAACAGATTTCTGGCAAAGTTTAAAAAAAATATAAAAAATACAGTATGTACCTAGACGCTACTACTTCAATTTCGGATGTTGGGAATTGTTTAAACAATATTGGTTTTTTTGATCCAAAACACGAACAAATTCTCTCCGTTGAAAAGCCAGGTGAGGGCAACATGAACGTTGTCCTTAGAATCCGTACCAATAGGCGTTCCTTTATCGTAAAGCAATCGCGGCCATTTGTTCAAAAATATCCGCAGATAAATGCGCCCATTGAGCGTATTGATGTAGAGTATCAATTTTACAAAGCAGTTACAAATAAGGTAATTGAACCACATATTCCTGAAATTCTAACCTATAATGCAGATAATCATTTATTAATACTGGAAGACTTAGGAGATTGTAAGGATATGTCTTACCTGTACAATGAAAGAAATATTAAAACTTCCCAACTTCATCGGCTTTTGGATATTGCATCGCAAATCCATAAATCCAAACCTTTGGAGTTTCCTAAAAATATGGAGTTGCGCTTACTTAATCACCAGCACATATTTGTACTACCTTTTCTTAAGGAAAGTGATTTCTCCCTGAATGCCATTCAGGACGGACTTCATGAACTCGTTCTTAGGTATAGAACAGATGAAACATTAAAAAAGGAGATATCAAAGGTGGGACAACAGTACCTGTCCCAGGGCAATGTTCTTTTGCACGGCGATTATTATCCCGGGAGTTGGATGACAAAAGGAGACCACATCTATATAATTGATCCCGAATTCAGCTTTATGGGATTTGCCGAATTCGACATTGGGGTATTGGCGGCACATAGTATTATGATTACGATGGATACGGCTTGTCTTCACACTATAAAAAAAGGGTATCCTGGTAGGCTTAACGAACAATTACTGGCCCAAGTGGCCGGCATAGAGATGATGCGCCGATTGATAGGTTTGGCCCAACTGCCTTTAAAAAGATCTCTTCAAGAAAAAAAGTTACTCTTGGAGATGGCCAAGGGTTTGATTTTGAATAACGGTAATTAAAAATTGGCCATCTTCATTGATTTTTTTTCTTTCCAAAAACTTCTTTCAAAAAGTAATAGAGCACTTATTGACTGGCCAACGGCAGGAGGGAAGGCAATGTCTGTGGAAGTATCTTGTAATTTCATGAATTAATCCAATAGCTATTCGCAATAAATAGGTGTCATATTTCCATAATAGGCAAAAATTAAACTAAAGCATTTTACTGTTCTACCAAAATAAAAATAATACGTAACTTATTTTCAAAATTGTTTGGTAATGAATAGAAGAAATTGGATATCAAAGGCAACACTCGGTTCAACGGGAGTGGTAATACTTCCACATTTAGGAATAGCTATGCCAAAGACCAACCTTGGTGATACCTATCTTAGATTAGCTTCCAATGAAAATCCATATGGGTGCTCGGAACAAGTAAAAAAGTCTTTTTCAACTTCTGCCGCAGGTATTAATAGATATGCTTTTCCATCAATACCTGAACTAAAAATAGCCCTGGCAAAACGTTTTCAACTTACAGCGGAAAACATTTTATTGGGAGCTGGCTCCTCCGGCCTCTTGGAAGCTGTCGCCCAGTTTATGCTACAAAGGGATGGTGATGTAACCACCGCCACACCTACCTTTGATATTTTGCCTTCCATGTTGGAAAAGTTTGGCAGAAAAACACACTATATTCTCTTAAAACATGATCATACCCTTGATTTAGATGCTATGTTGGCCAAAACCAAAGAGCATCCGGGTTTGGTATATATTGTTAATCCCAATAATCCTATTGGTACGGTCGTAGCTTCTCAAGAGCTTAGGCAGTTTATTACGGAGGCCACTAAATATTCCC
The DNA here is from genome assembly GCF_023015865.1 of Arenibacter sp. F26102. Taxonomy (GTDB): domain Bacteria; phylum Bacteroidota; class Bacteroidia; order Flavobacteriales; family Flavobacteriaceae; genus Arenibacter. Next base: position 311,065 of record NZ_JALKBC010000005.1, read on the forward strand.
ATGTCTTAATTGATGAGGCCTATCTTGAATTTTGCGATAACCCAGAATCAATGATAGATATGGTTATAAACCCAAGGGTCATGGTTATTAAAACATTCTCCAAAGTATATGGTTTGGCGGGCCTACGTATTGGGTATGGTTTTGCACATAAAGAGTGGGCCAATGAGTTGGAAAAATTTATGATTTTCGCTGGTCTCCCTATATCCTCTCCAGCCTTTTCTGTAGCTACGGTTGCCCTTGATGATCAAAATTTTGTAGATTTTGTGGTACAAAAAAACACAGAATCCAAAGCCATTGTAGTGGAGACTTTGCGCAAATTGGAAATTGACTACATTCCGTCGCAGACTAGTTTTATTCTTTTTGATATTTCAAAATATCCAACGGAGTTTATGATGGATATGAAAAATAAGGGAATATTGATCGGGACCCGTGACTATTTGGGCAAGCAGTGGTGTAGAGTGAGTATGGGAACGGTGGAGGAAATTAAAGAATTTACAAAAGCTCTTACGGAACTTTGGAAGGCATAAAAATTATCGTGTTCAGGCACGTTTTTTAAAATTAGTCCATGTTAAAAATTAACTTCCGAATTAAAAATAGAATTTTTTTATTTGTATTAATTCTACTTACGGCCTGTAACCCTAAATTTCCCATTACCAACAAGTATTCCAATTCGGTTGCAGCTAATGTATCACCAATATTAAATACTATACTGGTTAGGGATACCATTAATATTGGTACTACAGGTGATTTTATGCCATTTTCCTATAAAACAGACTCTAGTAACAACTATTTGGGAATAGATATAGCAATGGCCAAAGATTTAGCCAGGCACCTTGGTGTAAACCTTAAATTTATAGAAACCAAGTGGCCTACATTAATGACAGATTTAATGGAGGGAAAGTTTGATGTTGGTATGAGTGGCATCACCATTACCAACGCTAGAGAAAAACAAGCATTATTTAGCATTCCGCTGTATTCTAGCGGGAAGGTTGCTATAACTAGGGATGAAAATGTTTCTTTATACACTAGTATAGAAAGCATTAACAGAAAAGAGGTTAAGGTTATTTTTAATCCTGGCGGTACCAATGAATCTTTCGCCAGAGAAAATTTTCCAAATGCCACACTGATATTGAATGAAGACAACATAACCATTTTTCAAAAACTGATAGACAAAGAAGCAGATGTAATGGTTACGGATGCTATAGAAACTAGAATACAAGAACAAATACATAAAGAACTAGAAGCTGTTAAATTTAACAAGCCCTTTAATTCTTTTGACTTTGGCTATCTTATCCAAAAAGACTCCGTTTTTAAAAGGGTTATTGATGAATGGCTTTTAGTAAAAAAACAAGATAGTATAGTGGAAAAACTATTACAACAGGAAATAACCAAATTGGAGTAATTTTTTGGCACTAGTATGGACCCGGGATTTTTATTATATTGGCTATTGTTGTGGATTTATGCTATTTATGGGTGAGATGAAGAATATTTATATATCGCCTATTGGATAGAAGAACCTAATGTTCTGGCTACCTTTTAACTGACCAACGGCGGGAGGGATGTAAATGTGTGTGGAATGGTATTTTATATACAAACGCTGAAAAACTAGAAGAGTTGCATTAATTTTGTATTATATATTTTACATAAAATTAGAGACTTGTTAGAGAAAAGACAACAATTACCCCAAAAACAATTTATAGATGCAGATTATTTCATTTATTGTTTGGAAGGGGTTCATGAAATAGAAATGGACAAGGTTACCGAAGCCCAAGAAAACTTGGAACAATTGGCCATGAAATATGGAATAGCAAGTATATATAAAACATGCGACACTATTGAAGGACTGGAAGATAGCTTAAATGCACTGATCTTGGATGATCATAATTTTAAAGACTATGAAATAATCTACTTGGTTATGACTGGTGAAGCAAATAGTATTTGTTTAAATGACTACTATTATAGTTTACAGGAAATTGCAGAAATTTTTGAAGGAAGGTTAAAAGGAAAGATTTTACATTTTTCAAATGCAAAAATTCTAGATTTAGACGAAGAGGAAGCTCAATATTTTTTGGATATCACTGGCGCAAAAGGTGTTTCTGGCTATGGTAATGAGTTTAATGGAATAAGCAGCTCAAATCTTGATATAGCATTCTTTAACTTATTTAAAGAAGATGATAATATGTTGGATGTTGTAGAAGAGTTGCACCAAAGACATTACAATGTCTGCAAATTGCTCGATTTTAGAATGTATTATTAAAGCCAGAAGATTGCTAAGAAAATCGACCTTTAACTAGTACTTTTCATTGAATACGATTTGTTTTCGAAACATAATGTCTATCGCCTGCATGAAAGAACTCATCCGGGTAGGTTATGACATTTTCTTTTTTATGATTTTGTAGAATGTGTTCTGATTCAAGGAGCACACTTTAAGAAGAAATAAATGAACCATGATAAATAAAGAACCCAGTCTAAAATATAGACTGGGTTTCTAATGCCCAATTTCTTTGGATAAGAAAAAATGAAATCAGTTCTATTGTGGGTTCTACTTATTGATAAAAGCAATACCTTTTGAAACTTTTATACCGCTTTTAGTTTTCAAAGTAAAGGCATTAATCATTCCAATACCAGTAATTTTTAAGTTAGAAGTATCTGCATCACCAGAAATATGCATATTTGATATCCCATTTAAGTCAACGCTAAGATTGTTAACAGAAACCTCTAAATTTCCATTTAAAATACCATTTCCACTTATCACTAAATCTTTTTGACTTATTGCATTATCCGAGATGAGTTTTATTTTTCCCGTCAGGGATAACTCTGAAATCCCTATATGATTCAAGTAAATAATGTATTTAGGGTTTTTGCAATTATCACAATCTTTTTTATTATAAATATATAGCTCGCCATTGCGAACTTCTGTAATTAAATCTGCTATATCAGAGGCGTTTTTTGCCATAATCTCCATCGAATGGGAGGAGTTTCTTTCTAAATGAAGCTCCACACTACCAACAAGATTTACCTTATCAAATCTTTCTAAATTTCGGGTTTCCTTTTCATTTATTGTGCTACAGCTATTAAATAAAATTCCGAATAATGTAATAAATATTATTTTTTTCATGATTTACTATTGTTTGAATTAATATGGGTGCAATATCAGTCTAAACCTTTCTTATGAACAGTCATTTTTGCCAGACTATCGTAATGGGTGTTTGAACTGTAATCTAATCTCGCTACATATTCATCCATTTCTTGAAATCACTTGTTTTTGGTCTACTGACGATAAACTCCTGGTCACGTGGATTTGAAATGGAAAGTTTGACTCGATGATTGAAATACGGGACCATTTTCTGAATGGAAGATTTAGCTACAATCTGTCCACGATTAATTCTATAGAATGTGTTCTGATCCAATGAACCCAATAATTCATCCATTGTTTCTTCGATAATAAAGCGCCTATTTGAGGTCACGCCAAAAGTGATGCTATCCTCAGAATAACAATACAGCAGTTCTGAAACCTTGATTTGCACAAACCCATTTCCCTCTTTGACTAACAAGCCCTCTCTTTTAGGGGGTGCCTGCATACTGCCAAGTAGTTGCTTTAATATGTAAGGGTGTATAGCAGCTGGTTTATTAGACTTCAAGAATTTGTCCAAGGCGGTATTCAAAGCATCTTTTTGAATGGGTTTTAACAGGTAATCTACACTATTCACTTTAAATGCTTGGATAGCATATTGATCAAAAGCCGTTGTAAATATAATCGGGGCTTCTACCTCTATTTTTTGAAAAACCTCAAAACTTAATCCATCGGCCAATTGAATGTCCATAAATACCAAATCAGGGGTGTTGTTTTTTTGAAACCATAGCACGGCATCTTCAACGGTATCGATTATATCCAATAATTTATAATAGAAACTACACTCTTTTAGCATGCGTTCTAATTGGCTTGCCGCCCGTGTTTCATCTTCAATTATTAATATTTCCATAGCTGTTTTTGTGTTCTGATGTTTTCAATAAGGGAAGAGAAACAGAAAAGTGATTTCCATTATTTACAATTTCAACTGATTTTCCGGTAATCAATGCGTACCGCTTTTCAATATTTTTAAGCCCAACTTTAGTTGATGGCAGTTGCGTCGATTTTATTTGGATTCTATTGTCCACAGTAACACAATTATCCTCGATATTTATATTTATTTCTAGTGGTTTCGCTCTAGAAATCACATTGTGCTTAATCGCATTTTCCAATAAAAGTTGTAGGCTCATCGGCACAATCATAGCATCTAGCGAAGCTTTCGGAATATTCCAATTCAATTTCAAATTGTCTCCGAACCGCTCCGATTGTATGTGTATATATGCTTTAGAAAATTTTAATTCATCTCGAAGCGTAATCAAATTGGCGTTGCCCGCTTCTAGAAGAAAGCGATACATATCCGATAGTTTGTCTACAAATTCCTTTGCATCTTCTATGGAGTTTTGATCGATGATATCACGTAACGTATTAAGGGTATTAAAGAAAAAGTGTGGTTGGGCCTGATTTCGGAGGGCGTCTAATTGAGCTTGAATGATGGCCTGCTTCGACTGTTCTTCTTCTCTAATCGATTTTTTGAGACGTACATAAAAATAGATGGCTTCGTAGATGGCCATAGTCATAATACTGATAAAAATTATGGTTAATAAAGCTTTGGCCCTTTCTTGGAAGTTATAAGTGACATTTAATGAAAAATATGAGAAAAATTTGGTTCCAATAAAATCAACCGAAACTACTGTGAAAACAACGGCTAATAGCAAAAATAAAATGCGCTGAACACTATCCTTTAAGTAAGGATATTTCATACGCAAAAAAATCATGAAAGCCCTGTTAATAATCCAATCTGTTATAGAAAAAATCAAAACAACAACAATGGTTATGATTGCCTCAACAAAAGAAAGGCTAAAAATTGATGCATTAAAAAGGTAAATTGAAGCAATCCCTAAAATCAAAATACCTAGAACCGAAAACCAAAAGTCGTCAAAGCCTATATATTTTATGCGTTTCTCTTTATTTACTAGCATAGTAATTCGATAAAAGTTTAACTAAAGACATAACTTGTATAATCTTAGAAAAGATAAGCCATTGTGATTGGTTTCTAAATTAAGGCACAAAACATTAAATTATAGGTCAAATATTAAATCTTTGATTGATTTATAAAATGACTTTTGGTTGAATCATCGTTAAGAATGGTTGAATTGTAAAATTTGTGTCTAGATTTTCTATTCTGTAAAACACTATTTTTAAATGACGAAAGGGATGGGAGAGAAGAGGTAGATTTCTTTAAAGGAGCGAACTGGCGTGTTGGCCTTTTATCTACAAGTATTCTTGAAATGGTAGAAAATAGACTAGGGGGCTAGTTAATAGTTAGAATGGATCCTAAAATATAGCGAATGAGCGCCACTGCGCCAGCTGGCTCCTTCGCTAAAAATGTACTTTGGGTACATTTTCATTACGCTCAGTCCTGTTCCAAAATTATCTACGTGACAAAAGAAATTAGCCAGTGGCTGACTGATTGCTTTTGGTGGCGGGTTGAAGCGGCTGCCTTCATAATGCCAACGCTGCGTCTCGCTCCAAGCTAAAAATGTACTTTGGGTACATTTTCATAACGCTCGGCCGTGTTTCTTTTTTTATCAAGAAAAAAAGAAAAGAACTTCGAAAAATACAATTTAATAGAAACGTGGTTAGGTGCCAGTTTTGACTGTTATTTAAAAATAAAAGTCAAAATGAAACGTTATACGCTTCAAAATGACTATATTTAATAAAAACAAGTATAATGGCAACTACAAAAAAAAATGTTTCTTCTGGAAAATCAGTTGGGAGAAAGGAATCTACTTCAAGGCCAGGAAAAAACCAAGTTAAAGTAAAATCAAATCAAAATTGGAGGATTAATTTAAGTTCTGACACGCAGCACACTAAGGTCTTTGGGTCATGGTTGACCAAAATTATTCCAGACCTTGATAAAGATAGAGGACGCATTGACGACGATGACACAATGATGAAAATAGTTCGAATTGCAAGAAAAGGAATTGCCCAAAAGCAATATGCAGTATTAAAAAAAGAATTGCAATTTTCAAAAGAAGATTGGATGCATATTCTTGATTCTTCTGAAAGCACACTTAGACGTCTTGATAAGAAGGATTTTTTGGACAAAAGACATAGTGAGAAACTTGCAGACATTGCTATGCTAGGAGATTATGGTGAAGAAGTTTTTGGGTCAAGTGAAATCTTTTTAGATTGGTTAGATACGGAGAGTCCAGCTTTAGATGATATCAGACCGAAAGAACTTCTAGATACTTCACAAGGAATAAGTATAGTTAAAATGGAGCTTGGGCGAATCGATCATGGCATTAATTTGTAATGAAGTTATATAGATTTTCAAATATAAAATATGCGCAATTAATTGATGGAAATGGCGCTTCAATAAATTCTGGAAGATGGAATAGTTTAAATGTTCCGATGATTTATGCAAGTTCCACCGCATCTTTAGCATTTTTAGAACTCCTTAGAAGATTCAAACCTAGGCATATCCCCATTAATTTCTGTTTGATAGAATATGCTTTGGATGATAAGGTAAGTATTCTTGAAATTACCGCTAAAGAGCTTCCAGTCAATTGGGACAGTCCAATTCATAATGATAAAACACAATTAATTGGTGACAAGTTTATTAGGGATAATAAACACCTCTTATTAAAGGTGCCTTCCGTATTGTTGCCTAGTGAATACCATTATAACATTAATCCTTTACATCCAGATATAAAAAAACTTTCGATAAATGAAATTGTAAAAACACCAATAAACCTTAAACTATTTGCCAAGTAACGAATGTCATATATTAAAGGCAATCTATTTGATATAATGTTAGAAACGCCTAGAGTAACTGTTGAAATATAGACAAGAGAGGTAGCAAGTGCTCAGAAATTTTGTTTTCTAAAACGTACGCGAGAAAATGGAATTACCCTGTGGGTGATTAATTTTTTCGGCGGGTTGATGCTGTTGGCCTTGTAGGCGAAAAATCAATAACAATTTTACTACGTGGCGCAAATTAGCTTTGACATACGCAGTCTATTACTAACATCCGGTGGATGTTGATAATAGCTTGCGAGATGATGCGGGGGCTTATGATGCTAACGCCCCATATCTGCAATTATATCAAATAGCGCTGAAAACGCGCTATCCGCTAATTTGCTATAAATGTTCTATAATGTTCTGCGCCTGCCTGCCGAAGCTTTTTGCATAGGCATGGTTATGACACTTTGCTTGGGTAAAGCAAAGTATTTGGCACTTTACTTTCTTTAAATTTTTCTTCTAAATTGTTTCCTACCCCAGGGTAATGGAACACTTATTAACTGACCGACGGTAGGAGGGAGGGCAATGTGTGTGGAATGGGTTTAATGTTTGAATTCTTTGTCTAACCAAACGCCATATTTTAACCATAATTCATATGTTACTAACCATTTGGAAATCCAAGGAACTACATCCACAAAATTAAATGGTATAAATGGAGATAAATCAAATGGATGATATAAACAAAGGCTATGGTTGTTATATAAATGAGGTACTTTTTTGAATTTTATTTTCCCATCCATAACAAAAATGTTTTCTTTTCTCCCTTCTTTATTTGGATTGTATTCAAATACAATATCATAAGTCTTTTTACAGCCTTTAGGTTTTATTTTTCCACCTCCAATAAGTTTGCCGTCCTTTACAAAAGATTTAATCCAATCAAAATTGTCTTCAATTAGTTTTTGCTGAATATATGCACTAAGAAAATCTTTCGATATGTCTGGTAAACTATTTTTTTTATTAATATCCATTTTATTCAACACCACCAAAATTTCTATTCTCTTTGCTTCTATAGCCGCCAGAATTACTTACATTTCCAGACCTATCGACAAAAGTATTTCCAGACATAATTGTTACACCTGCTGCTTCTAATTGATTTCCTCCATTTTTTGCCATTTCTTTTAATTGCGCCGTTAGAATTCCTTTAATTCTATCACTTCCAAATAGTTCTTCGGCAACACCAAAATCTCCATTTTTAAGCTTTTCCCATTTTTCCTTATAACTTTTGGCAAACCTAATAAACTGAGTATAGTATTCTTTCTCTTTATCCCATTTTTCAGTAAAATCTTCGTCCGAATTTACTGGGTTTAGAACTTTTATTCTTTTGTAAACACCTTTACTTTCAAATAAGTATTGATAATCTGAATATCGTTGAACAATTTTATCTAAAATACTATCTATAGTCTGATAAATGGAAGGTTCTCCTTCATAGAATTCGCCAAAAATTGTGGTCAAAACGATACTTGAAGTTTTATATTTCGGATTCTTTTCAAAATATATATCTCTAAACCTCTTTGTTAATTGCACAGCTCTTTTTAGAGGTTCTTTACTATAGACATCATCATCTGGTATTTCTTCTTGTTCGGCTTTAACTTCATTTAATGCTGAAAATGATCTAAAAGCTTTATTTAAGTACGAGTTGTCTACAGTTTCAGCTTTTTGAATAAACCAATTTGAATAACCTTTTGGATTTGAAGATGACCAAGAACTTAATTCTCTATCAGGCACCATAATTTTACTGTCCCCATTAATTACTATGCAGCCAGGAAGAATGTCCATGTGAAAATCTCCGACATAATTAATGCGAGCACATCTGTTTTTCTTAACTAGCTTTTCTTTATATACATCACTAGCACTTAAAACTCGAATTAAGTGATTGTAAATTTCTGAAGAGGTGTAGTTGTAATAGAGGTCTCTTATCTCGACAGTAATATCCAAATCAAATTCTTCTTTTCCTCTTGGCTTTACGGTTGTTCCTATAGCTTTTGACCCTTGTGGATAAACTAAAAAGTCAACCTTTGAAAAAAACACTTCATCTTTTTCTAATATGTCATATACTGCATTATAAGCAGAGTCCATTCTTTGTTTTCTTGTCTCATCTAATTCTAATGAAACCGCAATTCGAGTTAATAGGTCTTCTCTTTGAAGTCCATTTTCGTGTAAATATTGTTGTAAATTCATTTTATATAATGTGTTTTGTATGTTGTCCTATTCTTATTTTACTATTATTAAAACACTCTTTACTTATATCATCTTCAGTAACAAAAGCATATTTCTTTGTAAATAATTTATTTTTCTCAAGATTAATTACTTCTTGAACTTGTTCTTCGCTTAGCTCTATGTTGAAAACATTATAGACAAGAGCATGATAAGTTTCATTCTTAAATCTTGTCTGTTTTGATAGTAAATTTTCTCTGGAGTATAAATATTCGGCTCTGATTGACTTAAAATTTTCTGATTTTAAAATTCCACTATCAATAAGTTCCTCTTGAAATTCTCGCCAGACACCAACTTCTCGGTCTTTACTGGATTTAAACCATTTCAAAACATCCGGCAAATACTTTGCTTTAATAAAGAATCTTAAATCTTTAGGATTCTTAGCATCTGGTTTTATGGATGCTTGCCAATCTTTGTATATGTCTTTATTTCCAACTAATTTATAAACTCCACCAACTGGTTGGTACTGATTTATCTTGCTTCCTTTAACTAGTAAATAACGTTCCGTTCCAGATAATTTTATTCTTATTAAATAGCTCAATGATACATACACAATCTTCTTCGGAATAAAGAGCCAGCATTTAACCGTTAGCCAAAAATATTTCCCATTGTTTTTAGCAATTTCATAAATGCCAACAACAGCAGTCATAATAAACCCTATAGCTGTTGTGACTAAGATTTCCTTATGAAAATCAGATGCGTTTTCTAAAATGAAGTACCTGTAAACTAAATAAACTATTGATACTATTATTGCAAAAAAGTAACCAAAAAATCTGTATTTTAAATTCCTCATTTATTTTTTGATTCGTTTGTTACTCCTTTAAATTTGCCTCCACTAGTTTTGACATCCATGAATTGACCATTAGTCTTATTGCGCTTGACATATAGGTTTGTTTTTGTATTCAATACTTGTGTTCTACTTTTAACAGCGCCTTTTCTGGCGTTATCTCCTACAGGTTTATTTTTTGCCATTCTTATTTTTTAAGATTATTATTTGTTATTTATAAGTATATGCTCACAAAATTTTATATTTTGCCATTAAAGACTAAGACAGCAATTAATGGTTATCTTATTATACCTTGTTCAACAATGGTATATGCTCATAGGTTTCATTTTTTTGCCATTAGTAATGGATATTTATTGATTACGATGAGCATACTCTATTGAAATATGGCAGTAGTAAGTAAAAATGAAATTCTTCAACACCTTGAATCTATCGATTTAAATGAGCTTTTGGATAGAATGGAGGCTTATGTGCGTACCCGTTTTTATAGTAAATCTGAAAAACTAAGAAAAGGTTTTGATTACTTGGACTTCTGCAATAATGTTTTAGCAAAAGCTTGCTTAGGCGTTAGAAATTGGGATAAAGAAAAAAGTACATTTGAAGAATTCATCTTCGGTTCCCTAAAGAGTGATTTGTATAACTTTTTCAGAAAACAAAGAGAGAGGGATGATTTACAAATAAGTGAAGCACCACAAGAACGAGAAATATACTTGATAGAGATTAACGATTATATTGACTTAAGTGAGATACAACAACAAGAAGAACCTCCGGATATAGACTTCAATAACATTACAGAGGATTTGATGAAATCATTGAAAGAGCAAGATGCTGATAAAATCGAATTGGGAGTATTCGAATGTTGGTTAGCAGGTTATGAAAAACCAAAAGAAATTGCTGAATTGTGTGGAGTCACTACCACAGATATAAATAATGCTGTTAAGAGACTTTCTAGAAAGAGAATAAAGCTACAAGAAAAATGGATAAGCTTAAAAAAATATTAGATAGAGGTTTTACCGAAAACTACCTTTACGGGAATATCAGCGATATTCGAAAAAGTTTAGTAGACTATGGTGTTGATTTAGATGTAAATCTTGAACGACAGAATAAATTGATAAAGCAATTAAAGTTTAAACTTCGTTCCTCTATAAATGAAGAAAAATATGATGCCTTACTAATTAGAGCTTCCCAATCCTTTCAGGATGCCATTTCTAAAGGATTAGATAAACCCGTGGCTTACTTGAATACCCTTATAAAGGAAAATAGAATTGCTGTTCAATACAACAATCTTGATAAACTAAGTTCAGATGAAATAAGGGAGATAATTAAAGACCAAAACTTGATTGAAATTATAGAATTACTTGAAAACGAATAACAAAGGTAAATGTAAGGCTATAGAGGTTTTGGATGATATTGGATTTGATGAAATCACAAATATTTCAAATTCGAAATTGGTAAGTGGTTTCGGCGTAATTTTTATTTCTGAACCTTTAGATAATGCCGATGGAAAAATAATTCGAGGAAAGTCTAAAACAATAATTAAAGTGAACTCTTCAATAATCTATCCGGAGAGAATTCGCTTTGTAATCGCTCACGAACTAGGCCATCATTTTTTACACGATAAATTAGAATTACATTCTGACAACGTAAAAACTCTTAATTGGTTTAATATTGAAAATCAAGCCAAAAGGGGACTACAAGAATATGAAGCCAATGATTTTGCATCAGAGTTATTGATGCCCGAAAGATTATTACGTGAATTTATTTATGGAAAATATTTTAGTCCCTCATTAATCAAAGAAATTTCAAATAGATTCAAAACCAGCTTAACATCTGTTGTTTACAGATTAATTGCCTTGGATATTATACCATTATTAGTTGTCTTTATTACAGACGGAGTGGTTAGATATTGGCGTAAATCAAACGATTTAAAAGGTTGGGTAAAAGATATTACTAAATTATCGCCACCTGAAGATTCAGTTGCCCAAGAATATATTGATGCCAATTATGATTTTATATATTCAGGTAGAGAGAAGGCTCAACAAATTTCTCGTTCTACTTGGTTTAAACTATATGAAAACCAAGAGGATTCCGAATTTATGGAGTATTGCATACCTACAAAACAATATAAAACTATAATAAGTATTATATGGGAGGCTTAAGTTTCAGTTTAATGGCCTAAGAGAATTTTGACAAAACAATAGGGGAGAGAAGTGTTAAGAATTTTAGGGGTCTGGTTGCTATCTTTCTTAACAACTAAAAAGGTTTTTTTACCATAGAGTAATCTTAAGAGTTACAATGAATCCTAAAATTTAGCGACCGACCCGTACATTGTTTCCAAAATTATCTGTTAGCCTTGATTTTTCCGGCCCGTACCTGAAGCGGGTACGTTCGGGCGGGTTGTATCTTTTTTATCAAGAAAAAAGATAGAAATAAAAGGTTAAAGGTTCCATTGCTGAATTTATATTTTACATAATATTAAAAGCACTTAAAGTTAAGCTTGAACCTTAGGATGGTGGTAGCAAGTGCTAAGAATTTTGCTCATAGAGAAAATATTAGCTTTTGCGGAAGGCTAACGAACAGTTTGTAATTTTTTAACTTAAATTTCGAATTTAAACTATTGGTTTCAATCAAAAACGAAAAGTTGAGTTTTTAATGGCGTGGGCCAAGCCGCTAAGAATTGAGTAAAAAATAATGCGCCACATGGCGTATTGATTTTTTTAAACAATAAGCGTTGGCGCGCGGCTATTTGATACTTCGGCTGCGCTCAGTACAGGCGCCACGGCAAATTATAGATACACGTGGCAAAATAGATTAGCCGGTGGCTGATTTATTTTGGCGGCGAGATGGCGCGCTGGCAAACGAACTTCTCAGTAAAACGACTTTTACATATGCGATAAAAATTGATTACCCTGTGGGTGATTAATTTTTTCGGCGGGTTGATGCTGTTGGCCTTGTAGGCGAAAAATCAATAACAATTTTACTACGTGGCGCAAATTAGCTTTGACATACGCAGTCTATTACTAACATCCGGTGGATGTTGATAATAGCTGGCGAGATGATGCGGGGGCTTATGATGCTAACGCCCCATATCTGCAATTATATCAAATAGCACAGCTATACGCTGTTTTACGCCATAGATATATTTGTTCTATAATTTACATTATGTAAAATAGACTTTTTGTATCCCCTTGTCCGTTCAAACTCAAAGGCCTCTTTCTTTAGGGTCAATAATTAAATCATCTCCAATAATCCCTCCCAATCCTTCGTCATAATTTTGTGGTCATATTAAACTCTAAATTATTTTATATGAAAAAGATAATGTATTTATTTTTGGCGGCATCTACAATTTTTGCCACCAGTTGTACTGACGATGATAGTACAGATCAACCCCCAGGAGTTTTTGAGGGCGAAAGCAAAACATACCAATTACAATCACGTTCGGATGCTTCCGTGTCCGGAACAGCCACCGTTGTGGAAAATGAAGACGGTACTGCTACCGTAAACTTAAAATTATCGGGTACCGCTGCAGGAAGTTTTCCCGCGCATGTACACGCCAATTCTGCGGCGGAGACAGGAGATATCATTATTGACCTTAATGCTGTTGATGGTGCTTCCGGAGAAAGTACTACCATAATAAGTGCTACCAAAAACGGTACGGCAATTACCTATGAGCAGCTATTGGAATTGGATGCCTATATTAACGTGCATCAATCCGCAACCGATCTTGGTACCCTTATCGCCCAAGGTGACATTGGTGTCAATGAACTTACGGCAGATTCCAGGGAATACGAGCTGAGCAGTGCTGCCGATGCCAGTATTAGCGGAACGGCCACTATCTATAAGCGCGTTAGTGGAGCTTCCCTTCTAGAGATCGCTCTGGAAGGTACTCCTGCTGACGGGGAACATCCTGCTCATATTCATTTGAATTCCGCAGCGGAAGGTGGTGATATTGCAATTTCCCTATCGCCCGTAATTGGTGCCAGTGGAAAAAGTTTCACTCATATTGAGGAAGACGATGCGGGCACTGCCCTTAACTATGAAGCCTTATTGGAATTGGATGGCTACATCAACGTTCACAAGTCCGCTACCGAATTAAATGTGCTTGTGGCTCAAGGTGATATTGGTGTCAACGTGCTTACCGGAGATTCCAAAGAATTTGCACTAAACAGTGTATTGGTGCCAACCATTAGTGGAACGGCTACGGTACACAAACGTTTAAGTGGAGCCTCCCTCCTAGAACTTCAATTGGAAGGTACTCCATCGGATGGGGAACATCCTGCACATATTCATGCCAATACCGCAGCTGAAGGTGGCGAAATCGTAATTTCCCTTTCGGCCGTAGCTGGTGCCAGTGGAAAAAGCTGGACACATATTGAGGCGGACGATGCAGGAACAGCAGTTAACTACGAGGATTTATTGGAATTTGATGGGTATATCAACGTTCACAAGTCGATCACCGAACTGGACGTCTTGGTCGCACAGGGCGATATAGGTCAAAACGAACTTACTGGCAATGAGGTTTCCTACGATCTAGCAGCAGTTAGCAATGCAGCCATTTTTGGTACAGCAACCTTTTCGGAGCGAGTAAACAAGGAGACATTGGTGACTTTGGAATTGGTTGGTACTACTGCAGGTGCAATACATCCGGCACATATTCATACTGGAGCTGTGGCAGATGCCCCTGGAGCGGTAATCGTAACTTTGGGCAATGTTATTGGAGATAATGGAATTAGCGTAACCAACGTTACCCAGGCCAATGCTGGCGGTACATTGGATTATGATGCCCTCTTGGCTATAGACGGATACATTAATGTACACCTGAGCGCCGAAGACTTGGACACCTTAGTGGCCCAAGGTAATGTTGGGGCCAATGTAAATTAAGGAACTTTAACTTCCCCTGAATACCAAAGCCTTGGATTGTAAAGATCCAAGGCTTTTTTTTATGGTCCAGTAGTACTAGATATGTTATATGGTAATTAAATGTTAATCAACACTTTAAGTGTATCTAGTGTTGTTTGTAAATCTTGGAAGTCCACTCTTAGCCTTTATTTTTGATACCTTTTTATAGAACCAGTTTTTATAAACATAAAAAAGCTCCGAATATAATAATTCAGAGCTTTTCTATCCTAATATTTCCATGATTACATTTCGCCCCTTTGTATGCTTAATGTGTATAATCGCGAAAAAATTAGGAATCCTTTAATATCGCAGTAGGTTACAATATTCCTCAACTGAATTCTGTAATTCAAGATAAGAACGTACCTGCGCCATTGTTTTTTCAAAGAGTTCAATCTTTAAATCTTTTTCCCTCTTTAGGGCCTTGATCAATTCTGCATTCGTATTTTTCAAGGATTCCAAAGTCTGTCTCAGGGTTTCAGATTTAATAAATAATGTATATGTATTGGGCTCATATACATAGGAGGTCATTTTTTTTTCCAATTGCTGCAAATCATTATTAGTTCTTTCCAACTTAAGGATGCATCCGCTATTGGAGGGTCTGTTAATTAAATTTTTACTGATTTTTCGGATTTTATCCACAGTTGTTTCCATATGACAAGATTTTTAGGGTTATCGAGGGGAACCAGTTTTTGTTTTACTCTTATAATCAACATTTATTTTTTGCAAGAAATAAGATACAAAAAAAATACCAATTTAATTTAGGTGAAGCCCTCATTAACACTAGTTTAAACGAAAATTAACACCTTCGAAATATCGACGTAGTTGGTAATTTCCTCGATAAAAGGTAGATAATCTTCGGAAAG
Organism: Arenibacter sp. F26102; assembly: GCF_023015865.1. Lineage (GTDB taxonomy): Bacteria > Bacteroidota > Bacteroidia > Flavobacteriales > Flavobacteriaceae > Arenibacter. The sequence continues at coordinate 326,699 of NZ_JALKBC010000005.1, forward strand.
CTTGGTTTTTATTAGCTTCCTACTGTTGTCAGAATTGTTTCCTTCCCTTCCACTCCCCTCTTGCTACCAACCATTAATTTAACAGTCAACAGGTTGGATTAGGGGCAAAAAGAAACCCCGATGGATTTCATCGGGGTTAAATAATATCGTTATTATTAGTTGTAACTACCAGCTTACTTCCTCAGTGTCGCCATTAGGGTAAGTTACTGTTCCTTTTTGGTCACAAGTACCGGCTCCAAAATCCAAGGAAGCTGTCATTCTATCAACCTCCAACTGCATTACGCCAGATGTTATAAAGGCGCAACCCAAATTCCATGATAATGGTTCGGTCACTGTAAATTCATAGGTAGTACCGTTCACCGTTATATCCCAATCTCCCGTACAGGTAGCATCGGCGCCTTCGGCATTAATGTTCTCAAGATACCAGGTAAGTATTTTATTTCCTTTCCATATTACAATATCTCCATTGGCGTCCTCAAAGGTAGCATCGGTAACTATTGTAAAAGCTGGACTGTTGGAAACTGAAAAATCGAAGGAAAAAGTCTTGGTACCATTTAGTATGTGGTCGTTAAAGGTAAAATCGGTAAAAGTGACCTCAAAACTACCTTTTGTACCATCGGTACTTCCATTATTTCCGGTAAGGACAATAGTTCCGCTTATAATTTTACCGTGAATATTACATTGTTCATAGGTTACCGAAATACTTTCTTCAGTAAATGTAATCGCTGCACAGGCAGTCTCGGTTTTGTTACTTTTTCCAGCTTTATCGTTGATGAGTAACTCTGAAACAAGCTCGTCCAGTCCTTCCGAAATGGAATTGACCTCCATTTGGGATTTAACTTGTTCGCTCGTTAAACTTTCATTATTCAATTCGTTCATAGCATCATTGCTACAACCCATAAAGAATAATACTCCAAAACTTAAAATTAAATAGTTTGCTGTTTTCATAGGATAAAGGGGTTTATACCATAATAATAGGGCGCTAAATTAAGCCCTTATATAATATTATGTTAAAAAAAACGAAAATATTCGACCTATAGTATGTTTTATTAAGAAATATCTTACAATAATTGCGATTTTGACAGGGATTTTACCCCTGTTTTTAAGGTCTATACCCTTAAATTCAACTATAATTAGCTATCAATTCAATAGAATTAATCCAATTTTATACTAAAATTATTGAATTCATCCTTTTGATAGGCCATTTTTTGTGTTGAAGGCGAGATAGCAAAATAAGGTGAAAAAGTGGTTGTGATAACGGTCTTGCCATCGGGTAAAAACTCCATGATGCGAAGCCAACCATCTCCCCCATTTCCATTCCAACCTCCACCCATGGCTTGTGCATTAAAAGTAATCTGATTCACTTTTTTGCCGGCGGCATTCCTATCTATTTTAAATGCGGTATGCTCTTTAAAATTGTCAGGGGAGCCAATATGGCCCGAAAATACCATTTCTACATTTTGGGATGGTGCCACTAATTTTTCCCAAATGTCCTTACCATAATTGGCATCTATTATCGGGTAGTTTTCCTTTTCCTTATGTTTGTTTTCGGCATTTAAATAGGAATGGGTAAGCAAGACCACGGTATGGTCCTTGTTTATTTCTTTGGAAATCTCGCTATTGGCCCATTGCAAAATCGTATCCCTTGGCGCAAATTCCAGATTCAGGAACAAAAATTTCCGTTTCTGGGGAGAAATAAATTCATATGTGGCATTCTCTACAGACGGCAAACCATCTATATTTTTTCCAGCCGCCCGTAACGTCTTTGCATTTAATAGGTTCCTATGCACAGGGAAATATTGATTGTAATTCGAATTTCGGTTTTCGATATTATTATAGCCAAAATCGTGGTTACCGGCCGCTAAAATATAAGGTACCTTTCCATCCAAACGTTCAAAGGCATGTGATACTGCCCTCCACTGATCCCGACTGGGCATATTGCCGTTTATTTTATCGGATACTAAAAGTTCGTTCTGTTCTACTAAATCCCCAGTACACAAAACCATTTTTATGTTTAGAGCATCAATATTTTCACTGATCCAGGCCGTCATGGTTTCCAAGGTGCCCTGATTTCTCTCGAATTTCACATAGGTCTGGGTGTCGGGGACCAAAATAATGGACCAGGAATCCGGATTGGTCAATTTTGGAGGTGTATAGTTTTCTTGTGCATGTAAAGTAGTGAAAACCGTCAATACGGAAACAAGAATAAGATAGTACTTACGACAGTGGTTCATTATGGTCAATTATTAAGGTTTGCAATGGATAAATTTAACATTTTAAAGATAAGACCAAGCAGGGAATCAGCCACTAATTAGATTTATTTTTAAGGATTTTAACGTCAATAAAGTTGTTATGGCACTTCAATTATGATTAATTTCGGCCACTCAACAATTTTACCGATATCCATGCCCGATTTCCAGAACGAATTATATCCCCATCTTAAAAAGTACTTTGGTTTTGATAGCTTTAGAGATCAACAGGAGGAGATCGTTACTTCGGTCTTAAAAAAGAAGGATTGTTTGGTGATCATGCCCACTGGTGGAGGGAAATCAATATGTTTTCAATTACCCTCCCTTTTGTTAAAGGGTACTACTTTGGTAATTTCGCCTTTGATTGCCCTTATGAAGGATCAAGTGGACGGACTTAAGGCCAACGGTATTCCAGCGGCCTTTTTCAATAGCAGTCAGTCCGCCGAAGAACAACATAAAATACTGGACAGAACACATAAGGGAGAGTTGAAATTACTCTATGTAGCCCCGGAAAGTTTGCAAGGCCTCTCCCCTATTTTAAAGGAAGAATTTATAAGTTGTGTGGCCGTTGACGAAGCCCATTGTATTTCTTCTTGGGGGCACGATTTTAGACCCTCATATCAACAATTGGGATTTCTAAAAAGTACCCTTCCCCTCACCCCTATTATTGCTTTAACGGCTACAGCGGACAAGGCCACTCGGGAGGATATAATGGCACAGTTGAAGATTACTAGGGCAAAACAGTTTTTGGCCTCCTTCGATAGGAAAAATATTGCCTTGGAAGTACGTGCAGCCCACGATAGGGTGTCCCAGATACTTCAATTTATAAAGCAAAGGCCCAATGAATCGGGTATTATTTATTGCTTGAGTAGAAAATCTACAGAGACTTTGGTGGCAAAATTTTTGGACAATGGCATAAAAGCAGCAGCCTACCATGCCGGTTTGGATTTTGAGAGTCGTAACAAAGTACAGGAAGAATTTATTTTCGACAAAACCCAAATTGTATGTGCTACCATTGCCTTTGGAATGGGAATAGACAAATCCAATGTGCGCTGGGTTATTCATTATAATATGCCCAAAAATATAGAGGGTTACTATCAGGAAATAGGTCGTTCCGGTAGGGACGGATTACCCGCCCAAGCACTTCTGTTCCATAGTTATGGCGATGTAATCCAGCTTCAACGATTTGCTTCCGGAGCAACAAATGAGGAAGTACAGTTGGCCAAATTGGATCGAATGAAGCAGTTTTCTGAGGCATCCACCTGTAGAAGAAAGATCTTATTGAGTTATTTTGGGGAATTTTTGGGGGAGGATTGTGGAAATTGTGATGTATGTAAAAATCCGCCGCAGTTTTTTGATGGGACCATTATTGCCCAAAAGATATTATCCACAATAGCTCGATTAAAGGAGTCGGAAGCAACGGGAATTGTAATTGATGTTTTGAGGGGAGCCCAAAATGCTGCTGTTTTGGACAAAAATTATCAGGAAATAAAAACCTATGGCATAGGTAAGGATATATCGTGGAACGATTGGCAACATTACGCTATTCAACTTATAAATCAGGGTTTCTGTGAGATAGCCTTTCATAAGAACAATGTTTTGCAGCTTACCCCCTATTCCAAAGACGTTCTATTTGGAAAAACAAGGGTATTGTTGAGTAAACCATTGAAGAAGGAAGAAAGGGTGGCTTTGGAAAAAGAACAAAAAACCAAAAAAGTTGCCAAAAACTCTCTATTTGAACGCTTACGATTATTAAGGTTTCAGATTTCTTTGGAGGAAAATATCCCCGCCTATTTGGTTTTCAACGATGCTACCCTGAAGGAAATGGAAGCCGAACGGCCAACCAGTGAGGAGGAACTAATGCAAATAAATGGAGTTGGCCAGCGAAAGTTGGAAGTTTACGGGGAAGAATTTATACAAGAGATAAAGGCCTTTCTAGCAGAAAAAAAGGTAAAGAAAAAAAAGAAGTCGCACACCTATCAGGACACCTTTGAGCTTTATAAAGAAGGTAAGAGCATTGAGGAGATAGCCCAAATAAGAAAACTAAAACCCACTACTATTTTTTCACATCTGGCAAAACTTTATACCGATGGCAAGGATGTGGCTATCTATGAGTTTGTTGATAAGAAAACGATCGGACTGGTTGCCCAAGCCAAAAAGGAACTCAAAGACCCGGAAGCTTTAAAACCTTATTATGAGTATTTTGAAGAGAAATTGGAATATTCTACCATTAGACTTGCACTTAGTGTTATTGAAAAAGAAAGGATTTTGTAAATTAAGTCGAAAGTTCTAACGGAGATTGAGCGTAGTCGAAATCGAAGGAGGGTAATGAGTTGGAAAATTAAATGTTAAAAGTTTAAGGTTACAAAGTTTAAAAATACAAAAATAAAAGTCATTTCGATCAAGCAAAAGCGAGGAGAAATCGCACTGGTAACTCCTGACTGTAATTAAAAGTTTAATGTTGTAAAATTGAATGTTGAAAGTACTATCGTCAGTTCCAGTGTAAACCCGGGGGGCATTTTGTATCGAGAACTTTTGGTGGGCATTGAAATCCGAAAACAAGAACCACACAAAAAAGCTCCTTCCCCTCAGAAGACTTAAGGGAAGGAGCTATTATTTGGTTACAACCTCCATTAAAAACTAACGGATACTTTGCCCCTGATGAAGAACGGCGTTCCAGGTGTAAAATGGATTTCCTCCACCGCTTCCGCTTCGTTGAACAACCTACTGGTAGTCGCAAATTGGGTCTCGTTCCATTCCGTGTCAAATAGGTTGTCCACGATGAGTCCAAAACTCCAATTTTTCCAGGAATAATTTAGATTGAAATCGGTTACAAAATACCCCTTGGCAATAATGGAATTGTCTTCATTGGCAGGTCTGTCCTTGATAAATCTATAGTTCAATCCCCCCGAGAAGTTCTTAAGTCCTTTAAAGGTAAGTCCACCCGAAGAGGTCAGGTCCGGCGCCAAGGGAATATAATCCTCGCCACTAGGGTCTTCAGCACTTCTGGCATAGGTGTAATTAACATCGCCATAGGCGTACAACCAGTCCGTTAGCTGGTACCGCGCTCCAAAGTCAACCCCAAAACGCTTGGTCTTGCCACTGGGTTCCACAATGCCCGCATCTCCAACATATACAAACTCCTGCTCCAAAAAAAGATGCCACAAGGCCATATTTAATACCAATCGGTTTTTTGGCTTGTAGATAGTACCTATATCCGCCCCGAAGGCCAAAGGCAATATTCTTTCCCCATTATTGGCGGTGACCACCCTAGAATCGTTGGAATGAAACCCAATTCCGGTTTTGGCATACAACTGTAAGTCCTGGGACGCCTGGTAAATGGCATTTAGCTTGGGACTGACCACCAATTTATTTTCACTTTTGTGGTCATAGGTTGTCGTCAATAGATTTTCATAATCGAATTTTAAATAATCCAGACGGACACCAGGATTAATATTCCACTTATTTATTTTGTAATTTATATTGAAGAACCCATAGGCATTCAATTCATCAATATTGCCCAAGGCAAGTCTTTCCAAGGTGGTCTTTCTGTTCATGGTATGGGAAAGCTCTACTTCGTTAGCGTCGTCATATCTAAACCCTAATCCTGTATTGAATCTCAACTGCGAATTATTTTCTAAGTGAAGGGTTTTATCATAGCTGGTCTCTCCCCCAATCAGGGTTCTATTTTCCTTTTGCTTTATTTGATCTCCATTAATAGGGTCCTCTAGGAAAAAAGTGAAATTGGAATACAGTTCAAAATCATATTTTGAAACAAAGAATTTGGATTTAAGTCTACTGTGCTGATCAAATTGTTTTTCATGATTTAATAAAAGGTTTGTACGACTGGTATTGCCCCCTTCGGTATCATCAATGGCGCCGAACCTGCCAATGCTTCCATTGTCGACAGCCCGTTGGGGAATTTGCCCGGAAGCATCCCATTTGCTCTGAAAATGTGAGGCGGTCAAATTCACTTCGTTGGCGGCATCGTCCTTATGATTGTACCTTCCCATAATGTTTATTCTATTAAAATTCAGGGGAGATTCAAAAACGCCATCGGAAATCAAATATTCTGAGGCTAAATAGGCATTATCATCATCGCTTTCCAATAGTTTTAGCATCCCCAAGCCCCTTAAGGTATTGTATTTTCCTACCTCCATGCTAACCATATTTTTATCCAATGTCTTTTTGGTAGTCAGGTCCACATAGCCGGCGGTATTAAAATTACCTTTATCGGCATAGTAAGGACCCTTGCCAAAATCTATATTATCTATGGTTTCCGGAATTATGAAATGCATATCGGCGTAACCTTGGCCATGGGCATGGGATACCATGTTTACTGGTAAACCATCCACATTTATAGCGATATCCGTTCCATGGTCTATATCAAATCCCCTTAGAAAAATTTGTTCGGCCTTACCACCACCGGCATGCTGTCCAATAATGAGACCAGGTACTTTTCTCAGGATTTCCTGGGAAGATTTAACGGGGTCGGATTTAACGTCCACATTTACAAAACTGCTCATGGCATTGATGTTGGATACCAGTACCACCTGATCCAAAGAAACCGTGGCCTCCTCCAAAACAATCTGAAGATTGATGTCCAACTGACTTTCCGTTATGGGCAATTCTTGGTTCTTAAATCCAAGACTGTAAAAATAGATACGATCATTGATAGTGACGTTTGCCAGACTAAAGGCACCCGAATTATTGCTATAGGTATAATTACCGGTATTCTTATTGTACACCCCTACTCCACTTAAGGGGGTGTTTTCCTGGTTGGTTATTGTTCCACTTATTGTATGGGCTTGTAAGGCACCGGAAAGTAAAAGAATCAATAAACCAAGGGTATTTTTAATCATAATATTAATTTTTTGTGCGGATAGCCTTATGCTATCCTTCATATATATATTTGGCATACCTATCCATGGCAGGCCAATGGCCTTGAACGGGATAGAGTAGTATGTGTTTTCTTTAAAGTATCTTGAGATTGGACAATAACAATGAAGAAGCAAACCAATTGGATCTATAATTGGATATTGGATTCCTTTCAAAAGTTATGCTGTTCCAAAAATTACTAAAGGGCTTTTGGAGGAGGTACAATGAGGTGTTTAATTCCTTTGGAAGTGTTTTTCCGTATATTGGAAAAATAGGTTTTTGCAAATGTCGTTATAGCTCGGAAAGTTCTGTAATTGATAACCACTAGATGCTTGTCCATATCCACGGGTACCTCTATGTTGTCGTTGTCTTGATGGGTTGGGGTTGAAGCACTGAATGCCATACTAATAAAATCTATAATTTCATGACTATGGGGCTCAGCATTATGTTGGTGGGGATGGGCATGCGGGGCTATATCGTTTGATTCTGTATGTTCAAGGCTCTCTGTTAAATAGGTTGATGCCCCCACCTTGGCCTTATCTTCATGGGTATGGCCGTAAAAATCCTGGGTATTGGAGGTAAAGGAGTGATGCCCTGTTCCTTGATCAAGTGAATGCGATAAAAAGTGCATGAGTTCCGTTAACTCCTGCTGCATAGGTGCCATTAGATAGCAAATGCCAATAAAGACAGCTAAACTTCTAAACAACCACGGCTTTAAGCCTTTTTCCTTTTTATGGATCACGGATACCTTTTTAATACTCTACCTACGGAAAAATCATGCGATGGGTTTGATTTTCGCGGAAAAATATAAAATTGCAACGTTATAGCTGTTAAAATATCGTGAAACATTCTTTAGATTCTTCTAAGGGATTATCCAAAGTCAAAGGTTGACTAAGGAGAGTATTTAGAATTTACGTTTTAGTATTTAGAAGTTAGTATTGAGAATTGGGTACAGGGCATTAGGAAAAAAAGAACCAAAAACCTGGATGACAGAATCTTAATAGTGTCGAAAGTTGAAAGTTTTGCCGAAAAGAGATATTGGACCTTAGTTTATATGTGTAACGATTAATTTAGGGAATGATTCTTAATAAGTTGATTTGAAGATTTTTATAGAATAATATTTCAATAATAAAACATTTGGAAATCCTTGTTGAAATAGATTTGGGAAGTGGTATAACAGTAAATATTGGGTAAAAAATTTAACATTAAAACAACAATTTAATTCCACCTGCGTTCTATAAAAAAAGTAATTTTATATCACAAAAAAAGAGCGATATGTCATTTTTATCACCACAAATTGAGGCTTTGGCCAAAAGAAAAAAGGAACAATCCCTGATCAAAAAACCAAATTCATGTGGTATTTTTCAGGAATACGGACATCTGGAAAAGATTCAAAAACCTCTGGATAGGAAATAGTCGCTTTTAAAAGCGTTATTATTATTCCTTTGGGAATAAGCTTTTATCCAATCCAGGAATGAGTTTTAGCGCATTCTTGTAATATACTTTTTTAAGTACCTCATCCGGTAGGTTCATACCGTACATGGGCCAGAAAGCATGGTATTTCTTGTGATATGGGAAATATTCGTCATCGGATTCCAAAACTCTAAAATAGGTAGGAAATTCTTCTGGTTTCCAACTGTCCTTACCAAATAGGATCCGGTCCTGATATTTTACAAAAAAGGTATGTGCATTTCTTGGTTGTCGGCCCAATTCCGCAATAATAGCTCCTATACCCACATACATATTGGGCATTTCGTCCATTAATTTCCCCAAAGTGCCCAAATCGTTGGCATACCACCCCATATGGGCATTGATAAATTTGGTTTTTGGATGCTTTTTAAACATTCTGTGTTGCTCTCCAATAATTTGTTCCCATGAAGCTGGATCCGTTGAAGAACGTTTTCTGCGGGGATGTGTCTTTAATTCCAACCACCTTTCATTATCGGAATTCACCTCATCCCAAAACGGTTTTGGATCTGCGGAGTGAATAAGAACTGGCACTCCCAATTCTGCGCATTTTTCCCAAATGGCACTTATACGGTCATCATCTACAGCCAATCGTTTTCCCGAGGTATCAGTATCCCTTAGACCTAAACTCTTATAAACCTTTAGTCCCTTGGCACCATTTTTAATGTCAGCCTCCAATTGGGCAACTGCCTTCTCGGCCCAGTCCGGCTTACCTACCCCATCAAAATCAACGTTGGCAAAGACCGCAAACCTATTGGGATAATGATTTTTGATATTTTCCAAAGATTTTTTAATTCTATCTCCCGAGCCACCACTTAGATTAACCATTATTCCCAAGTTTAGCTTATCCATATCTGATATAAGGGGAGAAAGGTCCTGCGTTGGCATTTGGTATTGATGGCCATGGACATCTATAAACGGATATTTTGCCTTATGAATTTCTTCTCCTGGAACTTTAAGTGTCGATACTGGATTGTACTCCTCAAAGCTCATGTCTTGGGCTAATAGGTTACTGGTAAAAGCTATTTGTAAAATACAAAGAAGGGATAAAGTTTTTAATGACATTGCAACATTGGATTAGATCCTAAATTTATACTTTATAGTGGACAACACGAAGTTTGGAGTAAAAAAATTACTTTTAATTACTCCTGTAATGGATGTCCAATCTCAAGGGTTTCTGTTTCGGGTTTCTATTTTTTTCCATATTCCAACCTGAACCTTGAACCTGCCAGCCGCCGCTGCCCACTCTTTAAGATTAAGAATGAGATTGCTTCTTCGCCCTAGCTCATCGCAATGACGTATTGGGATATGTTACACTCATGTTGGGCTTTAAATTTGGAATCACTTTTTGTTACTGCCAACCGCTACTGCCCACTGTAATAGACAGAATGCTGCGTTTCACACCCCTTCCGTCTTCTCCTTTGTAGAAGCCACCTTCCCCTGACTTGGGGAAGGAGCAATTTTACACGTCAGTATTTTGAACCTTGAACTTTATAATTGCCAACAATTCATTGTTCACTCTTTTTCACCCGCTCGTATTCTTCCAAAGTATCAATATCCACCTCTTTTCCGTTAGGGGAAAGGGTGAGGACATCAGCTATATGGGTTTTTATAATATCCCTAGCTCCGAAATCGGAGTCCAATGCCAGTAAGGCTTCAAAATGGGCTTTACCAAAAATGGCAGGCACTCCCACCCTGCTTGTATATTTTGTGGCTACAATACTGTGATGGGAATTTGTAAAGTGATCTATCAGGGCATTTAAATACTGCCCATCTATAAAAGGTTGGTCGGTCAACATTATTAAAATACCATCATAGTGTTCTTTCTGCTTCAAAAGATGTTTGGTTCCACAGGCAATTGAATTCCCCAATCCCATTTTCCAATCGGGATTATAAACAGTCTCCGTGCTGCCAAATTGGGTTTCTTGAATTATTTCCTCCATATATGCCCCTAAAACGGTCAGTATGGTAATTGCATTGGAATCCTGTGCATTTTTAAGGGCATTGCCGATTAAGGTGGTATTTCCCCAAGGCAATAATTGTTTTATGGCTTTCATACGGGAAGAAGTCCCGGCTGCCATCATCAAAATAGCTATGTTATGCTCTTTAGGTGTCAATCGTGTATCCCGGTTTCTTTATCTTTTAAAAGTATAGGTTCTTTTTGTCTGGAAACGGTTAGGATTTCGGCAACGATAGCTACTGCAATTTCCTGAGGTGTCTCAGCTCCTATATTTAGTCCAGCGGGTCCATGGATACCGTCCAAGAAGTCGTAGGTGATCTCGGGGCTAAGTTCCATTAGTTCATTAAACAACTTTTCACGTCTTTTATGCGGGCCCAAAAGACCTAAATAAATGGGCTTTACATTACTTAATGTCAACAAATACTTTAAGTCTTTGGAATAGCTGTGATTCATCAGGATAATGGCCGTATGTTGATCCACTTCCCCCAGGGGAAAGCCCTCAGGGAGGGTTCCAAGAAATTCATGGGCACCTTCAAAATCCAGTATATTCTTTTCCTCGGAGGGGTCAGCGATAACGGTTACTTCCCAGCCAGTTAGGGCGGCAAAACCGCATAATTGAACCGCATCGTGTTCAGCGCCAATGATAAATAGCTTAAAACAGGGTTTCATATTTTGCTCAAAAACCTCAAGATCATCTTTTCCTTGATACCCAGGGAACAATGGCAATTCCTTATTGCCAAATATAAAGGTTGAGCCAAAATGGGCATTTAAACCTTCTTTTTTTTTAAAATAAGAGCGTACCTTAAAATGTTGTCGCGATTGAATTGTTTGCTCAAAGGTTTCCAATAATATGGTGTCCGGTCTAAGGGGCTCCAATAAAATGTAAAGTATTCCCTCACATCCCAAGCGGTATCTGCCATCATAGGTCATTATTTTTGAGATTTGATCGTCAAATACGGGTTGGGCCTGTCTAATTACTTCCTTTTCAACACATCCACCACTTACCGCTCCTACCATATGTCCATTTTCCAGTATCAGCATTCGCACACCAGGTCTTCTATATGAGGAGCCATCCAAGGCTACTACGGTAGCCAAAACGGTCTTTAGGCCTCTTGAAGTGGCAGCTTGGTATTCACGTATAATTTTTTTGAGTTCGTGTGTCATAATTATAATAAATCTCTGGCCGGTACAAAGGGCACCAACTCCCCCACCTCATAAGGTTCATTTTTAGGTTCAAGCACAATAAATCCGTCTGTATTCACCAAACTGCACAGGTCTCCCGATCCATTCTCCTTCACCAATGAGACCACTAAATGTCCTCTGTTAAACCCCAGTTTAACTCTCAGTAACATTGTTAAATCGCCCTTCACTTCAACAGTCTCTTTTAAAATAGCGTCAATTTTTAGTAGTGGTAAGTATAATGATAGTTTAAGCCAATCCTTAAAATAGACATTGTAATTTGCAAAAGTAGAGACCGGATTTCCGGGAAAAGAAAATACTACCGTTTTAGTCTCTTTTTGAATTCCGAACCAAAATGGCTTCCCAGGTCGTTGGAATACCCCGTGAAATATTTTTTCTACGCCCAATTCTTCCATTACCTGTGGAATAAAATCAAATTTCCCCTTGGATACCCCTCCACTTAAAAGGACAGCATTGTTCACTTTCAAAGTGTTGGCAAGAGCTTTTTTTATACTGTCTTTTTCATCAGGCAGATGGAGTTTGGCAGGAACAATACCCTCTTGTGACAAAGCCGAATATAGGGTATGGATGTTGGATTTCCGTATTTGGTGTGGCAAAGGGATTTCGTCCACCTCTACCAATTCATTTCCAGTGGACACAATTGCCACTTTTGGCAATGTTCGTACCAAAACAGAGGCTTTGCCCACGGCCGCCAATACCCCTATTTCTGCGGCTGATATAATAGAATTTTTTTCCAGGACTAAATCGCCTTTTTTTTGATCACTTCCATTGAAGTGAATGTCTTGTCCCTGAACTGGGTTTTTAATTAAGCTGGCCCAACCATCATCTATGACAATATGTTCATACATGACCACCGTATCTGCATTGCCGGGTACCACTGCCCCTGTCATTATTTCAATACAATTAGCTGTGTTTTCAAGGGGTTGGGAGGGCATCCCTGCGGCCAATACCCCTTCTATTTTAAAAGTGGTCTGCCCCTTTTCAATGGCATCATAGTTTATGGCAATTCCGTCTTTGGTAGCCCTATTAAAAGGAGGAAAATTTCTATCGGCAATAATATCTTGGGCGAGAATTCGGCCCATAGCTTGTTCAAGGGAAACTAGTTCATTGCCGAAATCCTGACATTGGTCCAATACTTTTCGATAAGCGTCTTTAAAGGAAATCATGGTACACAAGTTACAATAAAAGAAGATTTGTTAATGGATTGCCCCTTGTAATTCTCTCCAAGTAATAGGTTTAATGTTCCGTTCCTTTAACAGGGCTGCCGTATTGGGATTGGTGAAAAAGTCAAAATCCATTTGTCGCCATTGGGAACCAAAATTGGGATGGTCCACACAGACCAGCTTCATTTCCATATTATCAAAGGCCGGATGAATCAAAATCACATTTAGTCCGGCTGTAAGTTTGCTGAGCATTTGGGTGTACAATTCCCCTAGGCCCGAACTGTTCATTGCGTTAAAATTGCCTATATGTACCTCATGCACAATGTTGTCCGAGTCCTGTAGTGAATCAGGATTGCCTACATCCTTCAACAGTTGGTCACTTAGGAAAATGGGCAGCTTGTATTCCTTGCCTAAATCCCTGTAGACTTCAAGTAATTCTTTGGTAAGCCCCAGGGTGTACATATGGGAATCCAAATGGGTGGGTTTAATTCCGGCATTCAATGCCCTATCAATTTGTGCTTTCAGTTCTTTTTTAACCTCCTCTGGCTTCGCCAATTTCTTTACTTGCTCTCTTTTGGCATGAAAAAAACCAAGTTCATCTACCAAGCTAGGGACTTCGGAATAAGGGAGTACGGGGCCAAATTTGTAATGTTTCCATTCGCATGTCAATGTTAGGTGGATTCCACAATCATAGTGTGGGTGTTGTTTGGCGAAATTAGCTATATCCCCAAACCATGGACAGGGAACCATAATACTATACGAAGATACAATCCCTTTTTTCAAAACTTCAATTGTGGCTGCATTTTCTGAACACGATAGACCGGCGTCATCGGCATGAATCATTAAAAGGGTGTCATTCTTGCTATACCCCAATCGCTCTAGGTCGTAATGGTTGGCCATATAATTTCAATTTGTGGACCGTTGAGGCCCATATGCAACTAATTCTATTTATGATGGGCTAGAAACCTATCAACTCCTCCTATTATATTGTAAAGTTCTAGTTTGTTATTTATTTCTTCCAACATTCTTACTCCCATTTCACTTCTTTTTCCGGATTGACAAAGTAGATAAATTGGACTTTGGAAGTCCAATTCCTTTGTTCGGCCCTTTAATTCGTCCAAAGGAATATTTACAGCTTTAACTTGTGGTAAGGAAAAGTTTTCAAATTCCACTTCGGTCCTAACATCGATTATTTGGAGAGCTTTGCCCTCGCTTAACTTTTCCTCAATTTCCTCCACACTTATACCAGCAGTTGCTCCACACAGCTCTGCTCCATAGGATTTATGAAGTTTTTTCAACATTAAATTTTCTGGTTGAAGACTAAATGTAATGGCTTGATATGATTGATTCAATCCGTTGAATAACAACAGTTTACCGTTTAATACTTCGCCAATACCTGTAACTATTTTCACAGCCTCCAAAGCCTGAAGATTTCCTACAATACCTGGAATTACCCCCAAAACCCCATTTTCGTTACAGTTTGGTATCTCTGCTTGCTGGGGCATGTTGGGAAACAAACATCTATAGGTTGGGCCACCTTGGTAATTAAAAACGCTAAGCTGTCCTTCGAAGCCTTGTATGGCCCCGGAAACAAATGGTTTTTTTAAGATTACACAAGCATCATTTATCAAATAGCGCGTTGGGAAATTGTCGGAGCCATCTACTATAACATCAAATTGTGAAATAACTTCCAAGGCATTGTGCCTTGTGAGAAAAGTATCGAATGTTTTAAATTGTGTGTTGGAATTCTGAGCATTTAATCGCTCCAAAACAACCTCTATTTTTGATCTTCCCAAATCCTTTTCCGTGTACAGGACTTGTCGTTGCAGATTGGTGATTTCAATAATATCCTGCTCCACAATACCTAACGTGCCTACTCCCATTGCATTTAGATACAGCAGGGCGGGAATTCCCAATCCGCCTGCACCAATCACCAAAATACTGGAGTCCTTCAGCTTTTGTTGGGCTTCGGGTCCGAAATCCTTTAAAATGGTCTGTCTCTGGTATCTATTGAAGTTCATATACAAATAAGAATACGAGTTTAATATTTTCTGTAGTCCACGGGATATCCCTAATTGGGGGCTAATCTCCGCAAAACTTTTTCATAGTCCTCCTTGAAGTTTGCATTCCACAATACTTCTTCGTTCTCAGGAAACACCAACTTAATATCTTCATTGATCAAAAATTTACGCGGACATGTACCAGGCCCGTTTTCTAAATAATCCAATGATTTTTGTAGACCGGAAGGTTCCCAAATGGCACATAAAGGTTCAGGCAAGCCACTTTCCCTGGTAGCAAAAGCAGTAGCCATTTTGTTCGGATTCCGTAGGTGGATCAATTGTTCAAGGGCATCCTGATCCATTAGCGGCAGATCACAGGCCAAAACCAGCCATGCCACGTTTGGATTAAAATTGTGGGCGCTTAGTAGTCCATTGTAGGGACCTTTAAATTTGTTTTGATCAATAATTAGATTGTGATTTGCAGAGAATTCCGAAGCCTGTTCCTCGCGAATGCTCATATAGGTGGAATCGCATACCTGCTGCAGGAGTGTGTAAAGGTATTCGCGTTGTGCTATGCCATGATATTCTATTAAACCTTTGTCGGTTCCCATTCTGGTACTTTTTCCACCGGTAAGTACTAGACCATATATTTTAGTGGAGTTCATTTTCTGTAGTTAAATTAACTGTGTTCTACCATAAACCAAAATTATTCAGGTTTTGGACACAATGATTTATCCGCCTATGGAGGTCATTGAATTTTCAAATATTCCGTCATATTTTTCCTGTTCCTCAAATCCGGTTTTGGATCTACTACCTATGGCTTTGAGAATATGTTCTTTAATTTTTTCTTCGGCATTTTCACCGCGCATCACCTCTCTAAGGTTCATTCTAGGTTTACCATACAGGCAAGTGATCACATCTCCTGTGGCCGATATCCTTAATCGATTACAACTACCGCAGAATGTTCTGGTAAAGGAGGGTATAAGTCCAAAAGTACCTTTGTGTCCCTTTATTTTGTAATTGATGGAGGTGGATGTTTTGGGAGATTCCAACTTGGTAATATCGGAGTATTCCGATTGAATATGGCTCAATATTTTTTTATAGTCCCAAGTAATGGTGTTGAAGGATTTGCTCCCACCGTTGAATGGCATTTCTTCCAAAAAGCGAACGGATACCGGATAATGCTTCATTACCTCAAGTATTGGTAATATATCTTGGGTGTTCTGATTTTCGAGTGCAATAAAATTAATGCGGACGTTAAAACCCTCCGCAATCAATTTCACCAAATTGTTATAAACGGTTTCATATTGATTTCGTCTTGTAATGCGTTCAAATGTTTCCTTGTCAATGGCATCGAGGCTAACATTGATATTTTTGATTCCCAAAGATTTTAATTCCTTGATATGTGGACCGATCAATGTGGCATTCGTTGTAATGGAAATATCTTTTAATCCTTTTAGATCGGAAAGTTTTCGCAATAATATCATTAGATCTTTTCTTACAAATGGTTCACCACCTGTAATACGAATTTTGTCTATCCCCTGCCCTACCATAATTTCGCTCAATTTACAGAGCTCTTCAATGGTAAATAAAGAGTTTTTTTGAGCAAAGTTGATACCCTCGGAGGGCATGCAATAGTTGCAGCGCAGGTTGCAACGGTCGGTTACCGCCAACCGTAGATAATTTATTTTTCTATTGTGATTGTCTATCAGCATTTTTCCTCTTTTTTACTCACAAAGTGAGTTTTGAATGCTCCGACACTTGTGTCGAAATGTTATCAGTAGTTTCCTTCCGATATCCTCATGGACCTGCCCTGAGGTAATTAATTTATCCGCCACTTACTGGTGGAATTAGTGCAATTTCATCAAAATTATCGATTATGGTGTCATCATTTGCATAAGAATTGTTTACTGCAACGGCCAAAGATGATAATTTTTTCAGCTCAGGGTACATTTTACCCAAATATTCCTTTAGCTCTTTCACGGTCTTGGATTTTTTTACACCAAATTCGCTTGAGCTTGGCATGGACAATGTTGAGCTACCAATAATGTCCTTTGTAACACCAAAAAGTAATATCGTCATATTTATCCAATTATAGGTTTAGTCGGGACTTGCATTAGTTCCGGGAATTTTGAAAATGGCTGCTGCGTAAATCTATTGCCGGTTGCGGCCTTTAAGGCGTTTGCAACGGCTGCACCTGCAGGTGGTAAGGTTGGTTCCCCCAATCCCGTTGGTGCAATTTCATTTTGTATTAGATGTGATTCCACTTCAGGTATTTCTCCCATTCGTATCAAACGGTATTTGTCATAATTCTGAGACTGGGGTTTCCCGTCTACAAAAGAGAGGTCACCGTACATAGCATGGCCTACACCATCTATAACACCGCCTTCTATTTGATTTTTGGCGCCCAAGGGATTTACCACTATACCGCAATCTACCACGCAGGTAACTTTTTTTACGACAGGCATCCCGTTTTCAATTCCCACATCGGCGACTTCCGCTACATGCGAATTATGGCAATAATAAGCGGCAAAACCCTGGAAGACTCCCTCTTCTTTTTTACCCCAACCTGATTTGTCCACAGCTACTTTGATAACATTTTGCATGCGTTCCGGGGAATATTGGATACGCTCGTCCGTAGTGCCTTTAACTTTTTCCAATAAATCCAAACGTAACTGAATACGGTCCACTTCCATGGTCTCCGCCAGTTCGTCAAAGAAACTTTGTTCGGCAAAAGCCAAGAAATTGGTATAAGGTGCTCTCCACGCTCCGGTGGTAATATTGCTTTCATAATTGGCGACATCCACCTGGTAATTTTCTATGGCACCGGCAGGGAAGAAATTAGGTATTAATCCATACATGTTTCCACCAATAGCTGCCTCCTTTAAATGGTAAGCTGTTACTTGGTCGTCTTTTATGGCCGCTTTAATTCTGTATTTTATAGCAGGGCGATACGTACCTGAGGTCATGTCATCTTCACGTGAAAACACCAATTTCACCGGTTTTTTTATAGCATCGGCAATTTCCGCCACCTCATAAACAAAATCCCCGTAAAGTCGCCTTCCAAATCCGCCACCCATACGGGTCATTTCCAAATGAACTTCCTTAACGTCCCTACCCAGCATGCCTGCTACAGCGGTAGCTGCAAATTCCGGTGTTTGTACAGGACCTACCAAATGGATCTTTTCTTCGGTAATATTGGCGAAAAAATTCATCGGTTCCATACAGTTATGGGGCAGGAAGGGTGATTCATAGGTGCGCTCCAATATTTTATCGGCCTTGGCAAAGGCTTTATCAATATCTCCGTCCTTTCTCAGGGTTTTAAATTCCTTTCCATCAAGCAATCCAATTAATTGCTTATCCTGAAACTCCGTACTTTCCATTACAGCACCATCTGTCCATTGGGCTGAAATTGCTTCCTTGGCTTTAAGGGCCTCCCAAGTAGATTTTGCAATGACTACTACTTTATCACTCTTGCTCATTGCTACCGTCCAGTTACCGACTCCTTCTTTTGAAAGTTCCTTAGCCTTTTCACCTATTCTAATTACATCCAAAACACCGGGCATGGACTTTGCCTTGGCATCGTCATAGGAATCCAATATTTGACCAAAGGCAGGTGGCCGCAATACACAGGCGTATACCATACCGTCTACCTTGTAATCCAAACCGAAAAGGGGTTTACCTGTTATTATCTTGTCTATGTCCACATTTTGGGCATCTGTCCCTATAATCTTGAAATTCTTTGGTTCCTTGAGGGTTACATTCTCCGGAACTTCCATGGCTGCTGCCTCCTTGACAACATCCCCATATCCTAAGGTTTCGCCTTTGGCATTGCTGATTACGCCTTCAGAGGTAGTGCATTGTGATGGGTCTACTCCCCATTTGACGGCAGCGGCATTTACCAACATTTGACGCGCTGTTGCCCCTGTCTGTCTTAAGGGCTCCCATCCAAGTCGGATCGACTGGCTTCCACCTGCAAGCTGTCTGGTATAATTCTCGGTGTCCAAAATTCCCTGCTGTACATAAACCTTGTCCCAGGCCACATCCAATTCTTCGGCAATAAGCATGGGCATAGCTGTTTTTACGCCCTGACCAATTTCAGGATTTGGTGAAAAAATGGTTACCGCACCATTATCTGCAATTTTTATAAAGGCATTGAAATCATTAAAATTTAACTGGGAAATATCTACAGGTGGTTGCACCTTGGGCTTACAGGCAGTGAAAAGATTAAACCCTATGAGCAGTCCACCACTGGCAAGTGATGAAGTCCTAATAAACGACCTTCTGTTAAAAGTTATAGATGAGTCTGACATAATTTTTTGTTTTTTTATCCTCAATATTAAAGGATGAATTTTTTTGAGGTAAGCGAATACAGTAGCCTTTATGCCCAGTGGCAAAAGGATTACCCTATTTTGGTGGCTGCAACTTCAACGGCCCTATGAATTCTAATATAGGAAGCACATCGGCATATATTGCCGTGCATAGCCGTCTTTATTTCGTCAGAAGTGGGATTTGGATTTTTGTCCAAAAAAGCAGAAGCGGTCATTATTTGTCCAGCTTGGCAATATCCGCATTGTGGCACATCTACTTCCTTCCAGGCCACTTGTACCGGATGGTTGCCATCTTCCGAGAGCCCTTCAATAGTGGTAATTTCCTGTCCAGCCACTGAGACTATTGGTAAAGAACAACTTCTTACTGCATTACCACCTAAATGAACTGTACAAGCTCCACATTGGGCAATTCCACAGCCGTATTTAGTTCCGACCAAATCCAAATGATCACGTAAAACCCATAACAAAGGGGTATCTTCCGCGACATCTACACTTTTGGAAACTCCATTAACCTTAATGTCATATTTTGGCATAGTTGATGTTTTTAAGTTGAAATAAGTAATACCCTACAAGGTACCAAATTTAGGGCAAGAATGAATTAATTTAACAGTTTGTTAAGGGGGTATTTCATACGTAGTTCACGGTATAACGCATAGGGATATGAACAATAAACACTAGTGTAAAGGCGCCTAATTTTAAGTCAATAAAATTAAATTAAATAGAGCTCTTGTCCAAATAACAATCCACATTGGAATGCAACCATAACAAGGAAGCCGGTAATGTAGTGGTAATATCTCTGCTCAACAACCTTTTTATGGCCTTCTTTTTGTTCGGTCCGGTTAAGAGTAGAATAATTTTTTTGGATTTTAAAATGTTGGACATTCCCAAAGTTAATCCATATGTTGGTGCAGTCTTCATTTTATTGGCCATGGGATGTTTAAGAGAGGATTTGCTCAAATCTGCAATATGGCAATCCGGGTATAATATTTTGGAAGGTTCGTTAAACCCTATATGTCCATTTTTGCCCAAACCTAGAATACAGATGTCAATTGGACCGTGTTCCTGAATTTCATTTTCCATGCGGTCACATTCTTTTTTTGCATCGGTAGGGCTGCTGTCGAAAGAGATATAATGGCTTTTGGGAATTTGAAGCGGGTCTATAAGATTCTTTTGAAGATAATACTCGGATGTATTGGGATAATCCCCATTGGTCCCTCCCCATTCATCCAATTTAATAATCTTTATATCCTTGAAAGTTTCCGGGGAGATTTTGTACGATTCCACCAATTTTTCGTAAAGTCTAGTCGGTGAATTCCCCGTAGCGGTGCAAATAAGCTGCTGCGGATTGTCCTTCAACTGGGACAATACTGTATCACAGGCCATTTGGCTCATGTTTTCATAATCTGCACAATAATGTATATTCATATCAAGTCCAAGCTTTATCTACTGAAGGGTTATGTAAAATACAAAAATTTAGGGTTCGGCACCCTGCGGCTGCAAAGTTTTCGGCCCTTTTATTTCAAGTGTTTTAGCTTTCCAAGTAGCTCAGTTGACAAATTATGGCATAATTGTCTAATAATCAGATGTATTGTCAATTATTTATTTACTTTCAATAAGTTTATTTAGGTCAGGTATTTTCAAGTGCTGATTACCAATGTGGGCTTCCGAAAAAATGTGAATAAAGTATTTAACAAATATTAACATTCATTTTAAACTTTAATATAATTTTAAATAGTTTTGAGCGTTCTGCTTGTTGAACGTTAAAAATTATGAAAATGAAATTATATACCGGAATAGCGGCACTATGCTTTGGCATTGCCTTATTAGTATCATGCGGAAATGCGGATGATGATGTTAAATATGGTTTAAATACTGGAGGGGATTTAGGTCTTGGAAAGCCAGTGGATGACTGTCTAAATTTAGGTGATGGGGAATTGGTTTTATCCATTCAAGATCAGTTTACCACCCTTCCAGGCAAAGTATCGATCTTTTTTAAGGTCTCCGATAAGGATGGCGATCCGGTTCCTGGGCTAACGGCCAGTCAGTTTACCATTTATGAGCAAGGTAGAAATGATGCCTGTTTTAATACCATATCCACTTCTGAATCTTTTGCCAGGATCTCTCCAAATTCACAAATATTCAACAACAATACTATTTTGGTGCTCGACTTAAGTAATAGTGTTTTGAGCAGCAGTATGGAAGAATTAAAAAATGCTTCCACCAGCTTTGTAAACAATGTGATGCCTGCGGTGGATACAGAATCCTTTAAAATGGCTATTTATTGGTTTGATGGGGAGGATAAATTGCATGTCTTAAATGAACTTACCCATGTAAAACAGGATTTGGTTACTTCCATTCAAGGTATTAATGCCAATATTAGTAGTGACCCTTCTACCGATTTGTACGGAGCTGTAATTAAGGCTACCGACAAGGCAGAAAAATTATTGGCAGCAAGCACCACCAATGATCGTATTGGCGCTGCCTCTGTTGTAATTTTCACTGATGGGACTGATCAGGCTTCCCGTTACACACAAACCGCCGCTTTGAAAAAAGTGGATAATGCCAATAAGAACATTGCCTTTTTCAGTATAGGATTGGGCGCGGAAATTGATGCCGATGTTTTAGGGAAAATAGGTAAGACTTTCAGTGTATTTGCTGGTAATAAAGAACAATTGGAAACTACTTTCAACGACATCTCTTTTAGGGTTTCAGAACAGGCAAATAGTTTTTACCTTTTTGAATACTGTAGTCCAAAACGTGATGGAAGTGGTGAGAATAACTTGGCCATTCAAGTTAAGCAAGGTAACAGGCAGGGAGCGGTACAAACAAAATTTAACGCAAAAGGATTTACTGGAGGTTGTGAATAACTGTCATTAAGTTTCTTTTAATCAAAACGTTAGGGCATCAAATTAATTTGATGCCCTTTTTTTTATTAAGATTTCTTTAAACGATAACGTCTTTTTCTGCTAAATGTCCGTATAACCTTACAGTAAACTATTTGTAAATTTTTTAATCAAAAAGAAATGAAAAAAGTAACGTTAGTTGGTTTGTTGGGAATGGCAGTTTTGGCTTCCTGTGTATCTAAGAAAAAATATGTTGCTCTTGAAGGCGATTTGTCCAATACCAAAAGCATGTTGACAAAAACTCGAGTAGAGAAAGAGGAATTGGAATCCAAAGTTTCCAAAATTGAAGCTAGGGTCGCAGAATACAACGAAAAAATAAATTCTTTACAAGAAATAAATGATTCTCAATTTAGTTCGGTTGATGATGTTGCTGTAATGAGCAACAACACAAAACAAAAAATGAGAGCCACTTTAGCAAAAATCGACCCTAGTGAATTGGCCAAGGCAAAAACTATGGAAGACTCCATGAACCTAGCTATTTCTTATAATTTAAAGAAATCCATTTCCGATGAAAATGATGATGTTATTGTAGACATCAACAAAACAGTTGTCATGATCAATATTTCAGATAAATTATTGTTCAACTCAGGGAGTTACAGAGTAAGTAGTAAAGCCAACAATATCTTGGCAAAATTGGCAGAAGTGATCAACTCCGAGCCTAGCATGGAAGTAATGGTTGAGGGACATACCGATTCTAGGACCATAAGTACTGCAATGTTTCAGGATAATTGGGACTTAAGTGTTAAGAGAGCAACTTCCATTGTAAGAATTTTACAAGATAAGTACAATGTTGATCCTGCTAATTTAATAGCTTCAGGTAGAGGTAGCTATTTGCCATTAGTAGAGAATGACAGCAAGGAAAATATGGCCAAAAACAGACGTACCAGAATAGTGATTATTCCAAATTTGGATAAGTTTTTTGCGCTATTGGATGCCGAGTCATTATAGAACACTACCATTATTATAATTATTGTTTTAGCCAAAAACCCCGATGCGTGCATCGGGGTTTTTTTGTCCCATGGGTTTCATGAATTTTAGGTTCGCGTATTCTATTTCTGGGATTCCTTAATATTGAGCAGCTTTAATATCTTGTGAAAAACTTCACTATTTTCATAGACGCCTTGGAATTCCTGTGAATGTGGTCCGTAGGCAAAAATTGGTACCATGGTCGCAGTATGGTCATCGGTGGTAAAATCGCCCTCGATCATTTTCTTTTCCATGTTGCCATGTGGCATGGTAAATCCTGATGTTTCATGATCTGCCGTTATAATCACTAAGGTATTCCCAGTTTTATCCGCGAACTTTATGGCCTCGGATATCGCAACGTCAAAATCTATCCCTTCGGTCACTATACCAGCAACCTCGTTCTTATGTCCGTACGAATCTATTTGGGCGGCTTCTACCATTAAAAAGAATGGCTTGTTCTTGGCGTTCAAGAATTTAAGTCCATTTTTAGTGGCTTCTGCCAATATATTTCCTCTACCTTTCAAAAAGCTGGGAACGTCATTTTCGGCTATAAATAATCCTATTTTATCCTTCTTGCTATCTCCTATTTCTTCAACATTCCTTAAAATTGAAAATCCCTTCTCATCTAATTGATTCATTTTAAAATTGGATTGCCCTCCCCCAATGAAAAGGGATAGCTTACTCTTCAAAAGATCGTTGGCAATTCCCTCGGTATCATCCCTATCCTTTTGGTGTGCATAGAAAGAACTTGGTGTGGCACCTACAATTTTATCGGTAGTTATACAGCCACTTATAAATTGATGTTGATCCAATAGTTCTGTTATATTAGTCAAGGGTTGACCATTAGGCGCCATACCAATAGATCTATTATAGGTTTTTGTTCCAGTTGCCAGCGCCGTTCCCGCTGCAGCGGAATCTGTAGTAAAATCGTCCGAAGATTGTGTTTTAATAAAACCAATACTTTTTAATTGTGTTAGGGTAAGGTTTCCCCCATTGGCCAAAACCGATGAAGAAATTTGGGTAAGACCATTACCATCCCCAATGAGCAGTATAACATTTTTGATACGCTTTTCCGTCTGATCGGACTTGTAGGTTGGAGTATATACGTCAGATTTGGCGGTGTTGTAATATACCCGGCTCCCTAAAGTTTGTAAATACCCGGATGATTTGTCCGGCATATCCGTATTTATATAATCAACTCCTAAATCATGGAAGGCTTTCCATGCTGTTTTGGAGTCAGGAGTGGCCCAAAAGCGGAAGGGCTTTTGAAAACTATGTGCTTTGTCTATAGTTGTCTTTACTTTTTGCAGGTCTTCGGTGGTTAACCTACCCTTGCCATTCCATCTGGAAAATTTATGAAAGGGAAGGCTTATCAATGCTACTTTTTCCCAAGCATCAGCCTTGGGAATATCGTCCAAACTTTGATAGTCGAACATTATAAACTGTGGATAATTTTTGTACTCTTCGGGCTTGGGTCTATTCCCGGATATTACCATCGTAATATTGGAGTTGTTAATGATGGTGGGATATTTCTCCAGAACGGAGACTATCTTGTTCAAGGTTGTATAGGTTTCGGATTTTATGTCTATCAGCAATTGTAGTTCCTGTATTTTTCCCAATTGTAATTCCAGAACCTGTTCAATTGGATCTAAATACAGGCTTTCTATAGTATGGTTATTAATTATATCCTTTTCGTCATGGGTAGCAAACAGGGTATCATTTTTTAAAAAAACATCTACCTCAATGGAATTGGCCCCGTGGGCATAGGCATCCCAGAATGGCATATTCTGTAAATAGTCATTGTGGGAATGTATTTTAAATTGATGTGATTCCTGTCCTATTAATAAATGAACGGACAATAAAAAAAGAATTAACAAAAAACCATTTTTCCTTAACATGGATATTGATATTTATTATTGATATTAAATTTTACCCTTATTGAAACTTTGTAACTAATCCAGTTTCCAAAGAATTAACCTAAAACAGCCTAATTTAAACAAAACTATATAATTACTCTTGTTTTAATAGTTGGTTGCGGTTAAGTTAACCTATAGATAAACTCTTCCAAACAAAGGCCGAACACTAGTCCAATTTTTCTAAAAAAAAACATAGTGTCTAGAGAGGGTGCAAACAAGCCGAAAGTAGGGTTTTTGGCGCGATAGTTGTTTTATTAATAACAACCCCAACAAACCTATGTTCATAATGCATACTAAAAACTAAATTTTGTATCATTTAAAAATTAAATATCATGGTTGTAATCAACGACATTTTTCAGTATAGCGCTATCAGTGAGCTATCCAATTGGTTTAAGGGTCTGGCCATTATCATATTTATCTCTATCGTTACCATACTTTTTATCATGCTTTTCTGGATACTTAAATATGGCGATAGCATGCGTATCTCTTTCGGGTATTAGAATTATCTAAGAATCAATGCATTTTTAAAATTCCCTTCCCCTGATTTTAGGTCGATAAGAAATCCGTTGACAATGGCATAACGGGGTTTGCCCTCCAGCTCCAATAAAAAGTTGGGATTGATACCTACCTGCATCCTAAATTCAGGAACCTTGTAGTTCTTTCCAATGACGTTGATGGGAAGCTTTATAAAATTCTTATCCTTTGGAATATTCTCCACCCTGACATAGGTGAAACCGGAACGCAATAAATCCAAGACCTTTAACTGTTCAACCTCCTTTATAGAGGCTAAGGTTTTAGGGTAAACCTTTCCGCCGGTCATTGAGAGACCTTTTCCTTCCAAAGTTTCAAATCCATAAAAGGTGGAAAGATCTCCCTGATCCACTACCCTACTGCTGTTGTAATAATTTTGGTGCATTGCATCATCCACTTCCAGTTGGTGTATGCCAACATCCAACATATAATTTTTGCCCAACAAATTATAGGTTAGGTTATTGAGTTTTAGATCGAACAGTTTACGGTCATTTTCGGGTATTTTTTCATAGTCGGCAAGCGGTATGCTCTTATAGTTACCTTTTGCAATACTGTAAATTGCCGATAGTATGGAGACATAATTAAGTTTTCTAATTTCCTGTTTTTCAGGATCATTCTTGTAACCCCCAGATTCAATTAGAATGGCACTTGTACCCCACTTCTGAATATTGTCTCCAAAGGCCCTTGGTTCAAAATCGTCGTTATAACGACCAACTTGGCCTGGAGCATATTTTTGAATTATTTGATTCATATAGACAATGACCTTCATGGCATTGGCGCGAACTTCATTGATGTCTTTTTCATAATTGAAGGCCGGGGCCAAATAGGAAATGGTAGCGGGTTTGTTTGTTCTTTCTGCGTTGTAGTAGGTGCTTTGGTCATGTAGATTGAATCCAAAATCCGCATTTAAACTATCCCTAACTCTTTTTAAGGTCCTTCCTTCGGGCGATTGTAATGATAGTGCATCCCTATTGATATCTATGCCCAAGGTATTTCTCCTCTGATAGATTTGAGCACCATCCGGATTGAGCATGGGTAAAAAATGCAACTTTAGATTTTTTAGAATGTTCTCCTTTTCGCTCTTGAAATCGGGACTGTTTAATAAATTCAAAATATCAAATATGGCCTGGGTGGCCGTGGGTTCGTCCCCGTGCATTTGCGACCATAGAAAAACATCGGTAGGCCCTGTCCCAATACTTATTAAGGAAAGGTTCCTCCCCTCAATGGATTTTCCTACAACAGCTACCTTAAATTTTGGGTTGTTGGCAAAGGTATTAATGAGGGGTTGTATATCTACATATTTTATCCTTCTTTTGTCTAAAGAAGGCTCCTTGTATTTCCCATAGCTTGCATATAAACTGGAGGTAAAATCTTTCTCCTGTCCGAAGCTTGAAAACACTATTAGAAAACAAAGGATCAAGGTGTATTTATTGTGGACCATATTATTATTTTGCTGCCGGTGTTGGTTTAAAATTAAGTTTTTTGGAGGCTCTTTTTACTCTTTTTAGAAATTTTTCACCAGGGTCGGTCTTTACAGTCCTATAGCCTGGGTCTTTTTCCAGCCAAAGGTTGCTATCCTCAAAAAGAGTATACTCATAGTGGCCAATAAGATAATCGATATCGTATTTGGATTTCAAATATTTTACCAACCATTTATTGGACCTTAATTGTGCCCTTGTAAGTTTTGTATTCCCCGTTCCACCAACATTTTCAATGCCAATAGCACAATGATTTAAGCCAATTACGTGTCTGGCCATCGTAGTTTCGGGCATTAACCTGTAAATTGTTCCATCTTGATCAACCAGAAATTGGGAGGATACATTTAACCCACTTGCTGCGCTTATCTCTGGTCTCCAATCAGGTAAAGTAGGTAATTCAAATGCCTGATACGATTTTTCCAAGGTAGGAATTACCGTCCAATGCAATACTATCATTTTAGGTTCTATGGAAGGTTCTTCTTGAATTAGACCATAATGGTCGGATAAGTATTCCAAGGTGAGATTTTTTCGTTCCTGATCAAAAATAATGGGTCTGTCTATAATTTCCCGGTTTACCGAACAGGAAAGGGCAAGAAATAGGAAACACAATAGGATACTGATTTTCATTGTTTTTTTCGAATATAAGCTGAAGGAATAAAGATACAATATCATTTCATTTCTAGGGAGTCCCTTTTAACCCTATAGTGGATGGTTATTTTTTTTCTTCCCCACTTTAAGGCCTTTTCCTTGTCCTCGTCCATGTAGATGTCGATGCGATTTTTCCATTTGGAATGCATTTTATCCTTTACCAGATAAATACTGGTATCCCCTTCTATTTTAACTTGAGTATTGTAATCCAATCCCAAAGGTATCAAGTCTTTGGAAACGGCAATTATTTTCATGCCCGGCCTTAGGGAATCGCCCCAAGCTGTAATGCCTGGGTGGATTTTGGAGGTTTGGGAAGGAAAGGAATTGTAGGCAGTTGCCGTTACCCCTAGCTTTTTCCAGATATACCCATCGTCCACAGCTTTTTCCTTGCAGCTAGCCAATGAAAAAAGGATGCCAGGCAAAACTAACCATAGTGTTAGTTGCCTACGATTTAAACCGAATTTATCTACCAATTCATTCACACCAGCTTTTTAGATTAATAGACCCACCAAATAGAAGGTTTGGTATTAAGTAATTAGAAAATTAATTGATCTTGTTCTTATCGCTATACCATCTTTTCAGCCATTTGGAAATTCCCTCTAAGCCAGGATAAATGATTCTTTCAGTAATATTTGCCTGATCCAGCTTATCCCTAATTTCCCACTTTAATCCTGATGGGATAATGACCTTTTTTAAATATTTGGGATGGTTTTTAAGCCATTCCAAAGGACTGGAATCCGGATCTAACATAAATGAAAAAAGTGCAAATTGGTTTATTATGCGATCATCAAGGGAAGGTGGTTCGAAAAACACCATGGTATTGGTGTTCCTACTTGAAAAATCATATAGTTCCTCTAGGGAATTACCAATTGTTTGTTTCAGTTCCATGGAGCTAAAATAGAATATATCTTTGCTCAATATAGGTGTTTTGAGCTCGTCCGGCAGGTGTTCTCTAAGAGCTACATAGTTTACCATCCAGATGGCTCCGTCCACATTATAGGTACTCATGTCCTCCGTTAAAAAATGTAAGGCAACATTTGGTGAGTGGGTCCAGTCGATAAGTCTTGTAGGCAGCCCATGGTGTTGTCCCAAGGAGATCCAGTTCCAAAAGTTGTTATAATCATCGATCAAGGTGTTTATGGGCGAGTACTTCTTAAAGTTTCTGATCATTGTACCTTCTACTTTTGAAGGTATCCTTCCCAATCTTTGCAGACTGGTCTCTAAACCAAATTGGGCATTATATACGCCCCTATAGGCATACGGAGAACGAAATCTATCGATCTTGTTGTCTTTTTCCTTAAATAAATATTCTTGAAGTTCTAACCAATTCTTAGGTTCAAATAACTCGAAATCTGTCATTTTTCTGAATAATTTATGTACATCCAAAACCGAATCTTATCTATATAAGAATTTCTACAAACCAATAAAAAGGTCAGCATAGGCCTTGTTTTGGACTTTAGAATACTATATTTCTCTCCATTACGAATAATGTAAACCTCTTAAAATTATATTAAGATATTAAAAATATAATAAAATATGGAGTTCGGGATTTAAGATTTATAGATTCTCTTTTTTACCCGTATAGGTGCGATGAATAAAGGTGTGGATAAAATGCCGATCCCACACAAAAATGGGTTTGCGAAACTTTATAAAGTTTTTCATTTTAAAGCTTATGTAAAAAAAACACAGGTCTAGGGCTTATTTTTTTACTGTGATTTTATACCTCTTCAGCGACTTACTACAATTCCTCCAAGCGCATTTGATTTTCTTAGGATTTTGTCCTGTTTAAAAAGTGTGACTATTTCTATTTCCACTGTTGCTGAATTAATTCGGTAGAAAAGGCTGGTCCTTTTGCTTACCACGGATTTATATACACCACCAAACTTGTTCGATTTTGGGGGCAACTTTCCGGTTGGATGCATATTTGCATCCTGAAACCTAACCTTGGCCAAAGAATGGTCTCTACAGAGGTTGTACATATAATTATTGCATCAATTATAGTCAACAGAAAACAAATATTTCTACGGCTTTGAATTACAATTGATATGCTCCGAACTTAATTTACAAATTCAAACTCCTCATATTCATTTTTAATTTTGACCAGTTTCTCATTTTTAAAAAATAATCTAACGGAGTTTCTTCCATCAACTGAAGAAGAAATATTTTCGGAAAATGTGAAAAACCATTCATCATAATTGACCATATCCGGGTCGTATGGTTTTGCTAGTGATTTCCCAGGAAGAACAAGTTGATAGTTTTGATACAATGGTAATTGGTATATGGCTGTCAATTTTTCCATTAAAACCTCAACAGGGTCAT
Organism: Arenibacter sp. F26102; assembly: GCF_023015865.1. Classification (GTDB taxonomy): domain Bacteria; phylum Bacteroidota; class Bacteroidia; order Flavobacteriales; family Flavobacteriaceae; genus Arenibacter. The sequence goes on from NZ_JALKBC010000005.1 coordinate 356,708, forward strand.
TGATATAAATGGAAGCATCACTAGGTAAGTCTTCTGGCCAATTTTGAATCGGTTCCAACATGCCTCCACCTTTTTCGATCGCACTTACTTTATTATGGTCAATTTGAAAGACCGTCCTTTCTAAAATACCAGAAGTTGTTTCTATAGTAATAGCATCGTATAAAGCAATATCACTTTGTATTTGTTCCGGGTTTGAATAAGGTAATCTGTAAAGAATACTTACTCGATCAATGTTTTTTTCAGTCCCCAGTTCTTGAAGCTGTCCAAATACTTCTAAAGGAGAGCTTCCTATTTCTAGGTTCCATTTTTTTCCTTGCGTGGTGGTCTCGGTCTGCGGAAAGCCATCATCCTTCAAGCAAGAAAGTAGGCATAAAACAGAAAAGAACAATAGAATAGATTTGTAAAATGGATTACTTTTTGCCAATTGTATCTTCATAACGGTGAACTTTAATCGATTGAAAGTCAAATGTACAATAATTTTCCCGTCAACGGGAAAATTAAACATGAATGTTGATAATATTCCATATCCATTGCAAATTATGTCCCAAATCATATAAAGGTTATAAAATTTACATAAGTTTGAGATAAAGAGTTGCTATGGCCAAAAAAAGGTACCAAGGGGAAATTAACGACAAGGAACGATCAAAGCAGAAGCTGATAGCTGCAGTGGGAAAAGTGCTTAAATCCAAAGGGTATACAGGCTTAACGGCCACGAATATATCAAAGGCGGCGGGATTAAGTAGACGCCTGATAACCATTTACTTTGAATCTGTGGACGACTTGGTGGAAACCTACGTTAGGGAAAAGGACTATTGGATTTCAGCTTCTGGAAATACTAGTGAAATGATTGTAGCCAGTAATGGTAAGGACACCAAGGAATTGATAGATCATATGTTACAAAACCAGCTCGATTATTTTTTCCATAATCCCGAAATGCAAAAACTGATCTTATGGGAAATCAGCAAAAAAACAAAGGTGTTGTATGATGTTTGCGAGGATAGGGAACGTCTTGGTTCAAAGGTTTTTGAACTGACGGATAAGGAACTTCATGGCAAGGATATTGATATAAGAGCTATTAGCGCATTATTGGTCGCCGGCGTATATTATATGGTATTGCATGCCAAATCTACCAATACCACCTTCTGTGAAATTGACATCAATGAACCCCAGGGAATGAACAGGATCAAAAAAGCCATTAGCTCAATATTGGAAAATGCTTATAAAAATTAATTCCGCTTTATAGATAATAGTAGTGATCTACTTTTATTGGTTTATCAGCGTGGAAAACCTGAATTTTGGAAGCGTAAAAGAAGCGAGATATCATAAAATAGCACTTTCACCACATCTTATGTCCATTTCCCAACATTATTTTCGTTCAACCGTACAAGCACCTTACTTTAGCAATGTAATAATAACGAAATAATAATTTTTTCATTTTCATATAGTGTTCTCGTGAAAGAGCTTTGTCCTAAAGGATAAGGCTCTTTTTAGTTATGGCCTTTTTGGTAGGATTGGATTACTCCCCTACTTCAATAATTTGGGCGTTGGCCATAAACAATTCTTGCATGCGTTCCATACGAGCATCGAATTTTGTTGAAAAAATGGCGTACAGACATCTGTCCAAACTTTCCGGGATTCTTATCACATCCGAAAAAGGAGTGGGTTTGTGTAAGAATTCAGCGTCGTCCACAATAAATAATTTAAGCTTACCTAGATTGATGCCGTTGAGGTAAAAAATCTTGCTCAATCTTTTTGGGGTGGCGATAACAATATCAACTCCCTCAAAAATTTCATTTCTCTGCGCTTCTATATTGTGTTCTTCATAAACAGTGTAGATACGTAGGTCCATTCTCCTTGTAAAGCGTTCAAATTCATTTTGAAGGGCCAAAGCCGATTCCTTGTCCTTTACAAAAATTAGCGCTCGTGGGGCATCCTCAAATGCAGCGCATTCCAGTTTTTGAAGCGTACTGATTATTATGGAGGTGGTTTTACCGGCACCTTCAGGGGCTATACCAAAAACACTGGATCCCCCTTTTATTTTAGAAAGGATTGCCTTTTGAAATGGAAGTGGATCTTTTAATCCTTGTACTTCCAATGCTTCTTTTAACTGTTCCTGTATTTTTTTAAATGCCATAACTTAGTTGTTAACTACTTCAATTTAAAATCTTTTATTTTGGTAAATATCAAGTTTCCCTTAACAGACCACAACTTTTTATCACTTCACAACAATAGTTTTCCCGATAAGCACTTCTACCCTACTTTAGTAGTGTAATAAAGAAATAAAGATTTTTCATTTTCATATAGTGTTCTCGTAAAAGAGCCTTGATCCAAAAGACAAGGCTCTTTTTAGTTTTTAATGTTTTGGTAATATTTGCGTTGGACCAAGACTGTTAGGGAATCCAATTGTTCTTTCCGAAATTTGGTTTGCGCTTTTCCAGAAATGCGTTTCTTCCTTCTTTGGCTTCTTCCGTCATATAGGCCAATCTTGTGGCTTCCCCGGCAAATACCTGCTGCCCCACCATTCCGTCGTCTGTTAGGTTCATGGCAAATTTTAGCATCTTTATGGAAGTGGGCGATTTTTCAAGAATTTCCTGGGCCCACTCGTAAGCGGTATTTTCCAATTCCTCGTGTGGTATAACGGCGTTTACCATTCCCATTTCTAGAGCCTCTTGGGCAGAATAATTTCTGCCAAGAAAAAATATTTCCCGCGCCTTTTTCTGTCCGACCATTTTTGCCAGATAGGCCGAGCCATATCCACCGTCAAAACTGGTTACATCGGCATCTGTCTGTTTAAAGATTGCATGTTCTTTGCTGGCCAAGGTTAGATCGCACACCACATGTAAACTATGTCCTCCGCCAACAGCCCATCCCGGAACCACTGCAATGACCACTTTGGGCATAAACCTGATGAGGCGCTGTACTTCCAAAATATTTAAGCGGTGCATTCCGTCTTCCCCAACATAACCTTTATGTCCCCGAGCTTTTTGGTCGCCACCACTGCAAAAGGAATATACGCCGTCCTTCGTAGACGGACCTTCGGCAGAAAGCAAAACTACTCCTATGCTGGTATCCTCCTGTGCGTCATAAAATGCCTGATAAAGCTCACTTGTCGTCTTGGGCCTAAAGGCATTTCTTACATTGGGCCTATTAAAAGCTATACGAGCAACACCACCGGATTTCTTATAGGTTATATCTTCAAATTCCTTAACTACCTTCCAATCAATTTTATTCTGCATTTCAAAAATGGTTTAACAGTTATCAAAGATAACACACTTTGCTAAATTCTTTACTTTGATATTTTTAGACTAGCGGGTTTTCCCTATTGTGGTCTGGTATTTTTTTCCTCGATCCATTTGGACATAAATTTGGTGCTCGCCAAAGAATGGTGCAGTAGCATGGCTCCTATAAAATTATGAGATCTATGCCCAGCCATATCCCTTTTGATCAGTCCTATCCTATCCAATAATTTTTGCTTCTGAGCGGCCTTGTTGTAATAATTATTGATGATGGCTATTCCATTCTGCTGGGCTTGGGACCACTTTTCCTTATTTTGATATAGGAGTGTGGCGGCCTTTGCAAAATTTTCAGGGTCATTGGCAATTATTCCGTTCCATGCTAAGTTGCCACAAATTCCTTCGGCGCCTATTTCCGTTGTAATACTGGGCGTACCACTCAGCATACCAATTAACAGTTTACCTTTTATCCCTGCCCCAAAATTTAAAGGCGCTAAATTTAACCTTGCCTTGGAAATAACTTCGCTTGCATTATCAGCATGACCCATAATGCAAAAACCTTCTTTCGGATTGTTAAGCTGTTTAACACTATCTGGCATGTAAGCCCCATAGATAAATATATTGGCACTGGTCAATTCACGGCGGATCAAAGGCCATATGTACCTTTTAAGGGTTTGAATGGCATCAATATTTGGGGCATGTTTACCATTGCCGATACAAACAAAGTCTTTTTTTTGATCAAAATCGAGCCAACTGTTCCGGTGTTCTTCATCAATTGCATCATACATCATTGGTAAATGCAATAGTAAACCTTTATCTATTTTTACGGTTTTGGTCAGTAGGTCCATTTCATATAATGAAATAATCAAACTAAGATCACATCTATAGATACTGGCTATTTCCCTTTTTGTTTGATCTTGATTTAACCAATGTTCTTTGGAAAAAGGAAGTGATTTTTTATGGGACAGCTGTCGGTATAATCTCAGTGAGTGCAAATCTTCGGTGTCCAAAATGCGAATGGCATTCGGAGTATTCTGCACAACACGCCATCCAAACTGCTCTTCGGTCATAAAACGATCAAAAAGGACAATAGTTGGATTTAAATCCTTAAGGAAGATATCAAAACTGGAATGATTCAGTAAAATGGGTTTTTTACTTACCCCAATGCCTGTTAGGTCAAAGGAAAATTCACTTTCCGCCGCAGTACTCGCAAAGGTTACCTGGTAGTCCTGTTCCAAAAAGAAATGTATTAACTGCAGCATCCTGCCTCCTGCAGCCGTTGTATTGGGTTCTGGCCAGACATAGCCTATGATCAATATTTTCTTATCCATTTTGGAAGTAATCTTTTCTACATTCGCTTGGCGAATTTTTGAGAGATTTTAGAGCGCAGTTTACGCTCATAGTCCTCTTCCAACCACTCTTTGTAGTTTTTGGTATTGTTCATAATACAATAGGAATATTGGCGTACCCGGTAAGCAATCTCCTCCTTCAATTTTTTTGCTAAAATACGGGCATCAAAAACATCATTACTATTTTCTACACATATGGTAGCGTGCTGTTCAATACTATTTTCCAGAACAGTTTTGGATTTAAGCCCTTGGGCAAAAACCTTTTTATATTCAGCCTTTACATCGAATTCTATATTATTGGACTTACTAAAAAGGGCCTTTAGGTCGTCCGGCATCTCGTACACAAATTCCCGTTCAATTTCTTCATCATTTTTTAAACTTTCCAAAAAGAAATCCGGAAAGTGAAAAATTTCCTGCCAATCAATGGGAGCGTTCCAAAGACCAAACCGGGCTACATTATTTCCTAGGTCCACCACTGTGAACTCATTTTTATTGGGCAGGATTCTGGAGCCTCTACCAATCATTTGGAAATAAAGCGTCAAGGACTTGGTGGCACGGTTTAAAATGATGGTTTCAACGGTGGGTTCGTCAAATCCAGTGGTCAATATACTTACCGAAGTTAGTATGGCATCCGGTGTTTTTGAAAACCATTTTAAAATTTCCTTACGTTCGGAAGCACTGTTCTTATTATCCAAATGACGAATATTGTACCCTGCTTTTTTGAAGGTGTCAAAAACGTATAAGGAGGTATTGATACCATTATTAAAAATTAGTGTTTTGGTGCCTTTTGCAATCTCTTCATAGGCATTGACCAATTTTGTAAGCATGTTTTGGTTGCCATATAACTCGTCCGAAGATTTCACGGTATAATCCCCGCTAATCCCCAATTTTAAACTTTTAAGGCTTACGTCGTAGTTATACATATTGGCTTTTGCCAAAAAGTTTTTTCCAATAAGGGACGATATGGACTCTCCCACGATCAATTTTTGATAGTGGTCCTTCATTGGGAGCTTTATGTTGGAGCTCAATGGCGTTGCCGTTACCCCAAGAATAATGGATTTTTTAAAATATTTGAATAATTTTCTAAAAGAATTGTAATGGGCCTCATCAATGATTACAAGTCCTATATCATTGATCTTTACCTTATCATCCTGAAGTCTATTGTTCAAGGTTTCAACCATGGCCACAAAACACATATACTGGTCCTGGTCATGTAACTCCTTTACCTCACTATTAATTATTTTATTTTTAACACCAAACCCTTTTAGCATTCTGGAGGTCTGGCTACTTAATTCGATCCTATGGGTAAGAACTACTACCTTTTTATTGGTTTTATGAATATATCTCTTGGCAATTTCAGAGAAAACAACCGTTTTACCACCCCCTGTGGGCAATTGGTACAATAGGTTGATATCGTCTGAGGATTCTTCCAAACACTTAAAAATGGTGTTTAGATCCTCCTCTTGATAATCATAAAGGGTTTTTTCTATACTTTCTCTAGGTTGGTCCAAATGGAATAGTCATTTTTAAAATTAAGAAAAATCAAACCTTACAAAATTAAGAGTTTTTTGCGCTGGTTTCAAATTTAAAAAGCAAAAACGTTAAATTGAAGTAACTACAATGGTTCTTTAAGAGGGGTAAATTTCTTAAGAAAAAAGGAGATGACACCTAATGAACAGGGCGACAATTACGGGGAGTTGAACGTAAAAGAATGGTGGCAGGACCCTAGTTAGTCTATTATGTCCAAGGACCTTGAGAAGTCTTCCCTATTGGGCCATTGGCGCTCTGTGGCAAATAAATAGCAAGCAACAATTCTGTCCTTATAATCGCTAAGCAATGCGTTTAAAGAAATATATTGAACCAGTTCGTTAAAAGAATTTCCCATACTTTTATAAAAGGCTTCAGGGACATTTTTCTCTACCGAAAAAGATTGGGCCACCTCCAGGTTGTACAACATAAGGTCTCCAATTAAATGAGGGTCTACCCCAAGTTTTATGAAGTGTTTTATATATTTTTGGGCAACAGACCTTCTGGCCTTTGGTCTTTTTCTTTTCAGGGGAAAGTACTCATTGGAAATCTTTATTTTTGCTTCCTGTACCATCTTGTCTTCCTTGGGGTTGAATACAAAATCGTAATATTCCTTTACGGCTGGAAATCTATGATACAGATCTATTAATTGCTCCTCCAGCTCCTTCTTTTTTAAAGCTGACAAATATTTGACCAAGGCTCTTTTACTCATTCTCCCAATTAATTCGAGTTCTACTTAAAGAACGCAATTTCATATTTAAAAAATTAAAAATACCACAAGAAAGTAAATTAGTATTTTAAAAAATGGATTCCATATTGAATATCTTAAACTTCTCACAAATTATGTATAACTAATGCCGCTTCACTTGGAAAAGACGTAAAAAAAAGGTATAATGAGAGATTAATACTTCTAATTCCAAATAACAAATATATATGAGGCAACTAAAGATTATCAAGCAGGTTACGAATAGGGAATCAAAATCACTAGACAAATATTTGCAAGATATCAGTAAAATAGAGTTGATCACTGCAAATGAAGAGGTAGAATTAGCACAGAAAATAAGGGATGGAGATCAAATTGCCTTGGAAAAACTTACAACAGCCAATTTAAGATTTGTGGTTTCCGTTGCCAAACAATATCAAAATCAAGGTTTAAAGCTTCCAGATTTAATAAATGAGGGAAATGTGGGTTTAGTAAAGGCGGCCAAGCGTTTTGACGAAACAAGAGGATTTAAATTTATATCATATGCGGTTTGGTGGATTAGACAAGCTATTTTGCAAGCGCTGGCCGAACAATCCCGTGTTGTACGCTTACCCTTGAACAAGATCGGTTCCATAAATAAAATAAAAAAGACATTTTCATATTTGGAGCAGGCGCATCAGCGACCACCATCACCAGATGAAATTGCCAAGGAATTGGAAATGTCCGTTAGTGAGGTAAAACAATCCTTAAAAAATTCAGGAAGGCACGTTTCCATGGATGCCCCCTTAAAAGAAGGAGAGGACTCCAATCTTTACGATGTAATGCGCTCAGGGGAATCTCCAAGACCTGATATGCTATTATTGCAGGAATCCTTGAATACCGAGATCAATAGGGCTTTGGATACGCTTTCACAAAGGGAGGCAGATGTTGTAAAACTGTATTATGGCATAGGAGACCTACAGTCTATGACTTTAGCCGAGATTGGGCTGACTTTTGACCTTACAAGGGAAAGAGTAAGACAGATACGGGAAAAGGCTATTAGGAAGCTGCGCCATAACTCGAGAAGCAAATTGCTTAAAACCTATTTGGGATAAATACCACAAAACAAAGAGGCCGAATAAAACATTGTTTTATTCGGCCTCTTTGTTTCTAACTCAATTTGTTTAAGAGTAACTTAATTTACTGATGTTGAAATCAATTAGAATTTCATTTAAATCTTCAATAAAATTTAAATAAGCTGCGTTGTCTGGATTTTGTTTTGCCATCTTAAATAGGGGTTTTAGATTTTGAATTTTGGGTTGTACTACATGTAGTCCAACTCTACTAATTCGTTTAAACTCAAAATTTCATTTAAATCTTGAAGGAACACTAGGTATTCCTCTCCGTAGGTATCGTATAACATAGTAAGACTTGGTTTTAAATTATTATTGTTTGGGTCAATAATTATACTGTAAACATATTTATTATCTTTTTTTGTACCAATAAATTGTTGTGTATAGTGGGATTTTAGTTGTCAAATGGGGAGATTATTATGTTTTATCTCTTAAAAATTTTATTGGTCAGATCCTTCAGCTGTTCTAGAAAGTGGATTTCTTCCAATTCCTGTATATTCCCATCCTTCCTACCGGTTGGCTTATCTTGATCAATTAATTTCTCTGCTGGCGCCATATCAAAATCTATTTGAAAAAGGTCATTAAATTCTGTAGATTCCTTATGCACTTTGTTACTATGGTTACGGGATGTCCGTTTAAATCCAGATGTATTTGTCAGTGGGTTTGTGGCCCTGTCAGTGCAGGAAGTGGTAATTCCTGAGACTACCTTACCAAAATCAACAATATCGTCCTTTTTTAAGTTTACCGGGTTTGCTTTTTGATTATCTTCAATATCCCGTAATTTATTTTTAAGGCTGGCAGAAACGGACTTGGCTTTATCCCGGACAATCCTGATCGGATAATTATGTAGGGTCTCCAAAAAGTCAAGCTCATGTTGTTCCCCAATCTCAACAATTTCTTCCAATAGGATAAGTTGGGATTCTATGTCCAGTGCATTGAACAATCGATTGAAAACATAATAATGGCCAAAGTCCAATTTATTTGAATTCCTTTCTTCATGGTCCTCATCCTCGGGATACTCGGAAAGGAATTTAAAAATTATTTCCTTTATTAGGTTTCCTATGGATTCATTTTCTTCTGCGTCCATCATTTCACTTAATAATGGAACCTCACGAATATCTCCCAATTCGGCTATTGCATGTAATAATTTCACTCTTTTGGACTCTCTATTCGAATAGAATTTTGCTGCAGGTAGTTGCATTCTGCCCAAATCCAATACATCATCATCTATAAGGATAGTATCTTCCTGTATTTGCTCTTTGACATGCGATTTTAACATGTCGCTTATTTGTTTTTTTATAAAAGGATCTATGACCACCTCGTAATCCACTTCTATTTCATCGATGTCAACCATTGGATTTATGATCTCTTTCTTCTCTTCTACTTCACGTATTAAGGGTAAAAAATCTATATTTAAAAAAGAGGCTCCTCCTTTTTCTGTTATTGTTGAGGTCTTTTTTTCTTTTTCAAATTCCTTGCTTATTCCTTCGTAAGGGTTAATTTCAAAATCTTCCAGATCTAAAAACTCCATTAAAAAATCCATATCATGGTTAGATAATAATCCTTCCCGCAAATCCAGCGATGTGTTATCGGTTTCTGAATCACTTTGTTTTACCAACGGAATGAAGTCAATATTTAACTCTTTCCCAATGGTTTTGTCGGTGGCTAAACCGTCTTCTTGAAAATTACTATTCGACTGGGTCTCAAAAGTAGGGTCCTCCATAATTGATTTTAGGTCATTTAACTTCCTCTTTTCCATATTATTAAAATCAGGGCTTGTGGTATTGGAAATATTATTGTTAGGTATATTTTTAAATTTTTCAAAAACTTCAATATGTAATTCAAACTCTTCGGACAGCCTATATATTATTGGTTTGGCCTCATCTTCAAGGTCATTGTTGAGTTCCAAAAAGATATTGGTCATTATAAGCCTGTTGCCTGCCTGTCTCAGAAACTTCCACAATTCTAGCTTGAGGTCCATTAGGGCCCTGGCTTCTATCATAACCGTTCCTTGCTCATTAAGTATTAGCTGACTTATAATTCCACGTATATGTTTCTGTTTTTCATCGCTATGGTTCCATTTTATCAAAAAACTATTCCTTAAAAGAAATATGATTATCAAATATGAAACGGTCAATAGCACTAATAAGGCTGTTAGATCCCACAATAGGTTGGTATGTATTTTGGGTATGTTCACTTATTGATGTTTTTAGTTTAAATGGCTTTTACTTTCTATTGTTTTTCAACAACATTAATTCCCTATCAATCGCCTTCTCCATTATGGGATAGGCCAAAAGTAGCTGGTCGTATAGCCTTCCAATTTTAGGTAGGTCCCTATTGGTTCTGCAGCAGATGACAATTTCATCTACAAGTGAATAAAGATTGTCCGCTTTCATCATGGAAAGTCCCGTTTTAACCGTGTGGGCGGCAAACCCTAGGCGACTAAAATTTCCTTCGGGGATATAGATATTGGCTCTACCTATAAAATCCAGCATATTTTGTTTAAACAATCCTATTAGTTCTTCCAATAGGTCTATTTCTCCCATACATTCTTCCAAAATACCGCTTAAACTAAGCTCGAATGTTTCCTTCTTTATGGAAAATTTGGTAATTTGGAAATCGGGATTTATTCCTGGTTTAATTTCCTTACCCCCTTTGTACGGAATGGAAAATTTATATACAGGACCATTGCCTAATGTGTCCAACGTTACCATGGAACCATTCAAGATTTCAATTATTTCCTTAACAATGGCAAGACTTATTCCAGAATCATGCAGGCCGGTTTCTGGTTTTTTTAGGAATTCCTTATTGGACTCGATTTGATTTTTTATGGTGCCGGTTCCAGAATCCGTTATTTCAAAATCCACTAAATAATTATTCCTATTCTGTTTTCTGAGTTTAATTTTTAATAGGATGCTTCCCTCGTCTATGAGTTTTATTGAATTTCCTAAAAGAGTGAGCATAATTTGTGATAATTTGGAGGGGTCTCCATGGAGTATTTCTGGTATTTCAGTATCCAAATCAACCTCTAAAATAACATCCTTGTTAATAATCAGGGTATTGCAGAGATACAGTGTATCCTTAATAATGCTGTAAAAATTAAAATCTATACTTTCAAACTTCTCTTTTCCTGAAGTAAGCTTGGTGTATTCCAATAACTCATTAATTATTTCCAAAAGGTTATTGGAGGAGTTGCTTATGGAATTAAGTTGCACTATTTGCTCAGATGTGAGTTTGCCCTCTTTTAACAGATCTACGGACTCCATAATTCCGTTAATAGGGGTTCTAATTTCATCACCTACTTTTTCAATTAGCTTACCTTCTACCCTATTCAGATTATTTTTTGAAATATTGCTAATCCCCTTATGCCCAATGGCCGAGTCAAAATCTTTGTTCTTTATTCTTGAGGGAGAAACTTGTGATTTTGGTCCCAGAACTTTTTCCTCTAGTCGAAATTTAAACGACATAAAGGATTTTTTTAATAGGGAGGCTTCCTCAGATGTTAACTCCTCAAAGGAAAAATGATTTAACTGACCTTCAAGATTTGTAAGATGTGATAATAGGTTGTTGGTTTTCAATTTATAATAATTTGGGTTCTGAAAGTCTAAAACTCTCCTTTTAAAGTTCCGTTTACAACTAAATGTTATCTAGGCTTCATTTTATGTTGTCAAATGCCGTTATTTGTATGTATCAAACCCTCTAGACATGAAGCATTTTATCGGATTTATATGTATTTTAACGATTATCGGCTGTAAGGAAAAGCAGGATAAATTCACAGAATCGATCGAAGAAAAAGCGGAACGGATCCATAAGGACGTTATTACCATAGACACCCATGTTGATATTAATGTGGCCAATTTTACCGATACTGTAAACTATACCCAAAAATTGGACAATCAAGTTAATCTACCAAAACTTGCAAGTGGAGGCTTGGATGTTCCATGGTTAATAGTCTATACCGGTCAGGGAGAATTAACCGAAGAAGGGTATGCGAAAGCCAAGGAAAATGCTATGGCAAAATTCAATGCCATTCATAGATTATGTGAGCAAATTGCGCCAGAAACAATAGAACTTGCTTATTCCTCCAATGATGTAAATAGGATTATTAAATCTGGCAAGAAAGTGGCTATGATAGGCGTTGAAAATGCCTATCCTATTGGGGAGGATATTTCGGAATTTGAAAATTATTACAATTTAGGAGCTCGATATATTTCCCTCTCTCACAACGGGCATAGCCAGTTTTGTGACTCCAATACAGGTGAGGCCGATGGGGTGTGGTTGCATAACGGACTTAGCGATCTAGGTAAAAAGGCAGTAGCAGAGATGAATAGATTAGGTATAATGATCGATGTGTCCCATGTGTCCAAAGAGTCCATGAAACAAATGATAGCCCTTTCCAAAGCGCCAATAATTGCCTCCCACTCTTCTGCACGGGCCCTGTGCAACCATAGTAGGAATTTGGATGACGAACAATTATTGCTCATGAAAGAAAATGGCGGGGTAGTACAGACAGTAGCCTTTAGCTCCTATTTAAATACTGAAAAACATGAAACCCGAACTGCCTTTATGCCGGGATTTTATAAAGAAGTTGCAGAATCCATGGGCATAGCATGGTATGACGGCGATGATCTTGCCAATGTTAACGAAGAAGAGAAGAAGACCTTTTCGGAGAATTATCCAAAAGTAGTAGCAAGGGCCAAGGAATTGTTAGCAACTAAAAGAGATGCACCCCCGGCGGTTAGCGTATCGGATTTTGTAGATCACATTGATTATATGGTGAATTTAATAGGCCTTGATCATGTAGGAATTAGTTCCGATTTCGATGGAGGTGGGGGTATTGAAGGTTGGTCAGATGCATCCGAAACCCCCAATGTTACTCTTGAACTGGTAAGAAGGGGGTATTCCGAAGAGCAAATAGCCAAACTTTGGGGCGGCAATTTACTACGGGTATTAGATCGGGTACAGGAAATTGCCAAAGGCTTGGGCCAGAGCTAAACTTCCGCGGCTAATCTATCCTTAACAAATTCTATTTTGGTTTTTCCATGGGGCTTGGGTTTACCGTCAGCACCAAGATTTACCATTATAATATTGTCTACGGTAACTATTGTTTCCCTGGTCATTTTGTTTCGAACCTCACAGTTGAGGGTCAAAGAGGTTTTTCCAAATTTCACCACGCCTATTCCTATTTCTACAATGTCTCCCTTTAATGCCGTAGACATAAAGTTTATTTCGGACATGTATTTGGTGACCACGCGTTTATTTTCCAGTTGTATAATACTATATAGAGCGGCTTCCTCATCTATCCAGGCAAGTAACTTACCTCCAAACAAGGTTCCATTGGCATTTAAATCTTCAGGCTTTACCCATTTTCTAGTATGAAATCTCATAACACAGTAATTTTACCGCAAAATTAGTAAAGAAATTTGCCCTTGTACCCTCCAAATGAAGAAATGTCCGTCGATTTAGTTATATCTAAATTACATCCCAACTTTTTATTCAAATTGAAAATAAAACAGGTATATAATAATGAAAATTCCAATAGCGTGATTGTTCACGCAAATAATGTTCATAACCTCGTTAAAAACTAAATTGGAAAACCTAATTCAAAAAAACATGAATCCCTACCTTTATAAAAACACCAATGATATGAGCGATAGGTCCCATAGTCTTTTGGAAATTCGTCCTATAATCCCTTCGGCCAAAGTAACGGAAAATATGAGCAGTGATGAGAGGTTTCAAAACATAACCTTGCGTCCAGTTATTAAAATGCAAAATGAATTACTGCTCCTGGTTTTTCAAAATTACATCACTAAACATAAAAACAGTTTTTATGAATTAGGGATGCAAAAACGTCTGTTCTTTATAGAAAACGCAATTCTAAAGGACATTAAGTTCAGAAATTCCTTGAAGGGAATTATTATAGGCCAGTTTACCACCGAGGAGTATATATTATACATTCAGAACTCTTCTTCTTTAAATAAACGCATGATGCAAATGGTTGTTGAGCGACTAAAAGATCAGGTTCAGTACTTCGAGATTACCGCTTTACAACCGGCTTAATTTCTTAATCCAGCAAGGATTCTCCATTAAGGTTAGTGGTGAGTATCTCGCTCATTAGGTCAAAATATGGGCGTATAGCTCGGAAAGATAGGTCTATCTGGGTCAGAAAATCGGGAGCCAATACCTCCTTGTCGGAAAAATTTCGTACAAAAATGAACTGCTTTTTTTTGATCAGATCAATGTTCGGGTGCTCTTTACTGAATCCTGAAGGACCGGTTTTTAATTCATCGCCCTGCAGTTCACCCCATATCTTTTGAAAGCCTTTTTCATTAATAATAGAACGGAACTCTGATGCATCTGTTTCAAATTCCTTCCGTATTCTAAACAAGTCTTCTTTATTTGGTTCCCAAAATCCGGTCGCTATAAAAGTTTCACCGGGCTTTATACGTACATAATACCCACCGCGCAACTTTTGGCCAGCTCTGGAAAAGGATCCTGCAAAATGGGACTTGTAGGGGGTTTTGTCTTTGGAAAAGCGAACATCCCTGTATATCCGGAACATTTTTAATTTTTCAATATCATCATGGACTTTCAACTTGTTCATCAAATAGGTATAAAAACTTTTCACCTTGGTTTCGAGAGTCTTGAATTCACTCTTGTGCTCCGTGAACCATTCCCTGGAATTGTTTTTTTTTAGATTTTCCAAAAATTGAAAAACATCTTTAGTAATTACCTCCTGTTGTATACGACTCATAAGACATTATCTTTGTTCTAAAGTTAACCAAATTAGGACAAGGTGATTTTGAAATAATGGTTAATTTTGAACTTATAATTAAAAGTACAAATGGATAAGGCATCTATAATAAAAAATATTAAGGAGCATAAAAATCAACCTAACCTCAGGTTTGAATTAAAGGAAAGAACAGAATTATTTACCAACCGTTTGTTTTATACCTTGTTCGATATAGACACACCAGTGGACGAAAATCTAGATCTTTTGGAAAAGGAATTTGATGCCTTGGTGAATCTGGCATGTTGGCAGGTGGACAAACCTTGTAAAAGGGTTTGGGAAAATTTTGTGGTCCGCTTACCGGAGATTTTGGAAAAATTGAATTTGGATGCTGAGGCTATTGTAAAATGTGATCCCGCTTCACTTTCCATTGAAGAAGTCTATATGGCCTATCCCGGATTTTATGCCATTGCCATTTACAGGTTGGCACATGAACTATATGTAGACGGTTTTCCATTGGTTCCCAGGTTAATGACGGAATATGCACATAGGCAGACTGGGGTAGATATTAATCCAGGAGCGCAAATAGGAAAATCCTTTTTTATAGATCATGCTACCGGTGTGGTCATTGGGGAAACCGCGGTAATAAAAAATCATGTAAAAATTTATCAAGGGGTAACCTTGGGAGCTTTGTATGTAGCCAAAAAACTGCAAAAAACCAAAAGGCACCCAACGATCGAGAACAATGTCACCATTTATGCCAATGCCACTATCCTTGGAGGAGAAACGGTAATTGGAGAAAATTCCGTTATTGGAGGAAATGCCTGGATAACAGAATCTGTACCCGCCAATTCAACAGTTTATCATTCTCCAATTATTAAAATAAAAACCTTACCGCATGTCTCATAGTATTTTGGATATTATAGGGAACACTCCCTTGGTAATATCAAAAGTGATTAATACAAACCCCAATGTTAAACTGCTTTTTAAACTAGAGGGTAATAATCCAGGTGGAAGTGTAAAAGATCGAGCTGCATTTAATATGATAAAGGGCGGATTGGAAAGAGGCGATTTTGATACCAACTCCAGGTTAATAGAAGCTACTAGTGGTAATACCGGAATCGCTTTAGCTATGATTGCCGGAATCTACGGATTGGATATTGAATTGGTAATGCCCGAAAATTCCACCAAGGAAAGAGTACAGACTATGAGGGCGTACGGTGCCAAAGTAACCCTTACACCTGCCGATGTGGGTATTGAAGGCGCTAGGGATTATGCGGAGCTAAAGGTGAAGGAAGAAGGTTTTGTAATGATCAATCAGTTTTCCAATGATGATAATTGGAGGGCACATTATAAAGGTACCGGCCCGGAAATTTGGAGGGATACCAATGGGGAAATCACTCATTTTGTATCTTCAATGGGAACCACAGGAACAATAATGGGGACATCCACTTATTTGAAGGAAAAGAATGCCAAGATTCAAATCGTTGGGGTGCAACCTACCGATGAAGCCAAAATTCCGGGCATACGTAAATGGCCGGTAGAATATCTACCCAAAATTTTTGATCCTAAGAAAGTGGACACTGTTATGGAAGTTTCAGAACAGGAAGCTAGGGACATGGCCAAGCGATTGGCGAAGGAAGAAGGTATTTTTGCAGGTATGAGTAGTGGTGGAGCTACCGCTGCCGCAGTGAAACTTGCCCAAAGTTTGGACAAAGGGGTCATTGTTTCCATTGTTTGCGACCGAGGTGACCGTTATCTTTCCTCTGATTTGTTCGATTGATTAAAGGCAATTTGTCTCGGGACTATAGCCACCGCTTGTTTTTAAAATAAAATAGCATACCTATAAAGATTACTATCATAAGACCCCAAACATAGAAATAGCCATTGGGATACTTCAATTCGGGGATATGTTCAAAGTTCATTCCGTATACGCCAACAATAAAGGTAAGAGGAATAAAGATAGAGGCCATTATAGTTAGTACTTTCATCACCTCGTTCATTTTATTGCTCATGTTGCTCATATACATTTCCATTAGGCTCATAGACATTTCCCGGAATATATTGAGGCTTTCATTAATTTCTGTACAATGATCCATGGTATCTCTGAGAAATATTTTGGTGTCATCGCTAATCAACACATGATCTGTATCAATTAGTTTACTTATCAGCTCTTTTACAGGATAAATATAACGTCTAATCCTAAGTATTTCCTTCTTTAAGTCCTGTATGGCATGGGCAGTATTAGGGCTGGGGTTGTCGTATATCTCCTCCTCTAGGTAGTCTATTTTTTGATTCACATTCTCCAGAACTACAAAATAATTGTCTATTACAGCATCCAGGAGTGCAAAAAATAGGTAATCGGCATTTTTGGTTCTAATTCTCCCGGTTTTCTGCTTTGCCCTTTCTCGAACACTATTAAAAACGTCTTCTTGCAATTCTTGAAATACGAGAACCGTATTTTCCATTAATACCATGGCCAAGTGTTCTGTTACTAATTCACTATTTTCATTTACATAAAGCATTTTGAAGGAACCAAAAATGTAATGGTCGTATTCATCTACTTTTGGACGTTGATGGGTATTAACAACGTCTTCCGTGGTTAATGGGTTAAGAGAAAGTGAATTTCCCAAATTTTCAATGAATTTCTCATCGCTTATGCCAATAATATTGATCCAAGAAGTGGAAAGTGATACTTTATGGTCTATAATTTTATTCAAGTTGGAAGGCTGGTACACATCAATGGTAGATATCTTAATGTCATCCTTATTGTATTCCATTATGTTCACAATACTCTTTACACCTCCCCTATTCCCCAAATAAGTGACCGTCCCGGGAGATTTACCTGTCTTAATATGTCTTATGGATTGCCTTTTATGTGCTGGTTTCTTTTTGGCCATGGGTTGGAATCTTAATTTAATATTCTAATTGCAATTTATTCTAAGCACTAATTTATGAAATCCAGCCCTCGAAATACGGACTCGTCATTATTTTAAAGAATATTTTGACAATTCCCTGCTGATTTTTAAGTAAGATCTA
Organism: Arenibacter sp. F26102; assembly: GCF_023015865.1. Lineage (GTDB taxonomy): Bacteria > Bacteroidota > Bacteroidia > Flavobacteriales > Flavobacteriaceae > Arenibacter. The sequence continues at coordinate 374,401 of NZ_JALKBC010000005.1, forward strand.
TTTAAATTTTAGGTCCTTCAGCAATAAACCCGAACCCGGGGCAACAAAGGTCAGGACAGTAGTATTTTCCTTTTTTAAGGACTCTTTAATATCCATAGCCGTAAGTTCGCCCTTTCCTACTTGGATCAAAGCACCCATTATCATCCTAATCTGATATCTCATAAAGCCGGCCCCAGTGATATGCAGGGCATAACTAATTTCTGGAAAAAAATTGGCCTCCAAAATATTGTTTCTCTTAATCTCACAAGATTCTATGGTCCTAAGCACTTTTGTATTTGGTTGGAGTCGGGCCGTGTAGGATGAAAAATCGTGGGTCCCTACAAATAGTTGGGCACAGTCCGTCATTAAATCCACATTGAGCTCATCTATAATATTTGCCAAAAAGGGAGCACAAAAAGGGTGGTTTTTTTGTCCAAAGGAGAAAAGATATACGTATTCCTTCAGCTTACTTTCCTTAATGATATTGAAGTTTTCAGTAACCTGGTCTATACTAGTTATTCGAATATCCGGTGGCAGGTTTATATTAAAGTCATGCATAAATTCCTTAAGGTCATTTAGCGGTTCCTTATCCAAAAATAATTCAAAGGCTGTGTTTAAAGCAGATACTTTGGCGTCTGTCCTACCAGCTCCCAGAATTTTAAATTTAGCATTGGGCAAAACAAATTTTAGGGTCTTTACCAGCATACCCTCAACAGTTTTTTGATTAGGTTGCTTTTGCCAGCCACTAAACCGGAAACCCAAAAATTGTACATGAATTAAGTAGTAAAAACGAGGTGTTTGCATCCAGTTTTAATTAGTAAGAAATCAAATCAGGTCTAATACGCTAAAAATCAACGTGTGGCCAAATTGGATTTATTTTTTTGTAATTTGTTGGTAACAATAATAACCTAAACCAATATAAAATGAATGATAAATCTACGGTAAAACCACCAATGTAATTTTTGGTAGTTAGCGTAATTGCCCTTTTTGTGAATTTTATTTGGGGTTTCTGCCTTTCAACTTCAACAGCTTTATCTTTTTTTTCTCAACAATACTTTTTAAGAGAAGGGGACTACGGCCATGATATTGCCTATACTTATGGTAATCTTCGGGATGTTGCCGGTAATTTACGTCAATTTTGTAGCCAAGAGGAAATGGTTATCCCAATCTGCAATAGTAAGGAGCATTTAATTAGGGTGCATTCTCATTGCCCCCACCTTAATATCTCAGATTTTGCTTGGTGCAAATGCCTGTTCATAAAACAGGGCAGCATTAATTTCATCGAAACTTTTTGGCACTTCCTCCATGCTCCGTTTTTTCCAACTAAAATTTATATCGATTCAACGATATTTTACATGTCATGTAGGAATTTAATTGTAATTATGTTGAAAATTGTCCTGGATCTTAAAACTTAATTATGGGAAACCCAATCAAAACGACCATACCAAAACTGAATATTATTTTGTCTGTATTGGTTATAGCATGTCTACTATGCCTTAGTTTCTACAGTATGTACGGCGGTACCTTTATATTTAATAGAATTGAGAACTATATTTTCCCCTTTGTTACCATAATACACTTTCTTTTTATGTATGTCCTATGGTTTAAAATAACCGAAAATGAATATCCGGATATGATCATGAAGAATATTGAGTATATCATGTATGGTATTTTATTGGTCTATTTATATGAAATTTCCGAAACCGTTTTAGTACTCGCTTCCCAAAATGAATTTCAAAACCATGTTATTCCAAGTTCCTTTATGCCTATGGGCATTTTAATAATTTCTTTGCAATCATTATTGGTTTTGCTTACCATTTGGTCCTTTGTTATAAGAAAGCAAAGGGTGGGCAAATATGATTTTGATTATTTGAATAATCATATAGATGCATGGGAGTAAAATTATATTTTATAGCCCTCTAATAAAACTACCGTAAACGTCTTTTATTTGATATCCCGCAGTATAACGCTGTTTGCTCAATTTTTTGTGGGCTACCATTCCCCACAAGAGTAATTCTTTTAGGAAATAGGAGTCTTCCTTTTTAATTTCGGGCTGATATTCTTTAATAAGTTGTTGCAGTGGAGCTATGCTATCCAGCTTTTCCATATATTCTTTGTCCGGGGCTTCGTCCAATAAATCGAAACCTTCCCCATCAAAAAACCAACTTACCAACTCGTCATAGGGACCTTCGGCATCTTTGCGTTCCAATTTATCTATCTTGGGAAAATAGTTGGTAAATAGCGATTTAACGGCATCTTCTATCAGTATTTCTGCAACACTTCCAGATCCTTCCTGTTCGCCTTCATAAACCAGTTCTATTTTTCCAATTATGGAAGGAATAACCCCCATAAAGTCGCTTAGCCTTACCATGGTCGATTTTTGACCGTTCTTCAGCACCCTCCGTTCGGCCGTACTCATTAGGTTTTCATAGGAAGTGATGCTCATCCTTGCACTTATACCACTTTTGGAATCTACATATTCACTTTCCCTGGCTTCCCTGCTTATTTGTTCCAATAGATCTTTTGCCATATCCGGGACATAAACAACCTCGCTTTGACGTTGATCTAATTTTGATTCCTGTTCTGTAATTTTACGTGCGGTTTCTATGTCCTCCGGATAGTGGGTTAAAATTTGAGATCCGATCCTATCTTTTAATGGGGTTACTATACTGCCCCTATTGGTATAGTCCTCAGGGTTTGCGGTAAATACAAATTGAAGGTCCAATGGTAATCTAAGTTTAAATCCCCTTATTTGTATGTCACCTTCCTGTAAAATATTAAAAAGGGAAACCTGTATTCTAGCTTGTAAATCAGGTAATTCATTGATTACAAAAATACAACGATTTGCCCTGGGTATCATTCCAAAATGGATAACCCTGTCATCTGCATAGGACAATTTAAGGTTAGCGGCCTTTATGGGGTCTACGTCACCTATTAAATCGGCTACCGTAACATCTGGAGTAGCCAGTTTTTCATAGAACCTGTCACTTCTATGTAACCACGAGATGGGAGTTAAATCTCCGTGTTCCTTAATGGTTTCTATGGCAAACCTGGAAATGGGACTTAAAGGGTCGTCATTTATTTCCGAACCGGAAATGATGGGAATATATTCATCCAGCAAATTCACCATAAGCCTGGCCAGCCGAGTCTTTGCCTGTCCCCTTAACCCTAAAAGGTTTATATTATGCCTGGACAAAATGGCTCTTTCAAGTTCAGGGACCACAGAATTCTCATAACCCCAAACACCTGGAAAGGTAATTTCATTGGATTTTATTTTTTCTATAAGATTTGCCCTTAATTCATCCTTTATCTTTTTGGTTTTGTATCCTGCCTTTTTAAGTTCCCCTAGATTGGTAATTTCCTTGTAATTCAATTTCATCTGTGATATTTATTTTAGTTAACCGACCAAATTTGGCCAGTGGGCACGGTGTCTAAACAACTTTTGCTAAATTTTTAATTTAGCTGTTTATCCTTTTAATCTTTTTCTTCTGTTTTGTTCGTAGTCCTCAAAAATCATTTCGCCCAATCCCTTTAGGCCCGTAAAGAATGCCTTCCCTTTATTCGCCTCTGTAAAATGTCTTACGAATTGGGTTAAATAGGGGTCCTTGGCAATCATAAAGGTGGTTATGGGAATATGTAACTTTCTAGCCAGTCTGGCCATGTTATAACATTTTTCAACAATGTAATCATCCAGACCAACACTATTTTTGTAATAAGTGCCATCTGGCAATCTAATACAACTAGGTTTTCCATCGGTAATCATAAAGATCTGCTTATTGGTATTTCGCTTTCTGCGGAGCATATCCATGGCCAACTGTAGTCCTGCCACTGTATTGGTATGATAGGGTCCCACTTTTAAGTAGGGCAAGTCTTTAATAGGAATGGGCCATGCGTCATTTCCAAAGACCAAGATTTCCAAAGTATCTTTTGGATATCTTGTTGTAATGAGCTCGGCCAAAGCCATAGCAACCTTTTTTGCTGGGGTAATTCGGTCTTCGCCATAAAGTATCATACTATGGCTTATATCGATCATAAGTACGGTACTCATCTGAGCTTTGAATTGGGTGTCCTCTACCACCAAATCCTCTTCGCTTAAATGAAAATTCCCAATACCATGGTTAATTTGGGCATTCTTTAAACTTTCAGTCATGGAAATCCGCTCTAGACTGTCGCCAAATCTATATTCCCTGAATTCACCGGTATGTTCATCTCCCCTACCTGATAAACCGGTTTTATGATTGCCTGCACCACTACGTTTGATTTTTCCAAAAATTTGGTTCAGGGCCGCTTGTCTTATAATTCGTTCCATTTTGGCGGTGATGGACAAATCCGCTTTTTGGTCCCCAGAGCCGGTGCCATCCCCATCTTTAGGTTCTTCCCTAAGATAGCCTTTTGCCTTGAGGTCTTCTATAAAATCATCTATGGTATAATTCTCATCTGTAAGTTGGTACTCCTTGTCCAATTCCCTTAACCAATCCAAGGCTTCATCCACATCTCCAGAAGTATGTGTAATTAGTTCCTTGAAAATATCAAAAAGTTTTTCGAAAGGAGTTTGATCGGGGGCTTCATAATTGGTAAATCGAAACCCTTTTCTTTTATTTACAGCCATACTATAAAATTAATTAATTTGGTCTAGACCATTTCCTTTTTAAAGAAAACTTAACGGTTTACATATATTAGTATCGTTTGGATCATAAAAACCTTTCATATTATCGGTCATTTTTTCAAACTCCGCCACTCTGGAACGGTAATTTGGATGGTTTGGAGCAATTTAGGTTTCCAAAAATTGATTTTGGAAATCTGGAAACAAAGGTGATTCCCTCCAATTTGAGGTTTGGCCATAAAATAGAACACATTTTTCAGCAACTGATCCAACATTCCCAAGACTATAAGCTTATAGCTCACAATATCCCAATTAGGAAGAATAAAGTGAGTATGGGTGAAATAGATTTTTTAGTTCAAAATGTTGATGATGAGATGTATACTCATGTTGAGCTAACGTACAAGTTTTATGTATTACGCCAGGATACAACTATTGTTCAACACCAATTAATAGGCCCCAACCAACGCGATTCCTTTTATGCCAAGAAAGAAAAGATCTTTAATCATCAAATTCCCCTGCTAAATACACCAGAGGCCATTTCTGTATTGAAGGAATTAAATATAGACATTTCTGAACTGCGGCATCAGGTTTGCTTTAAATGCCAATTGTTTATTCCTTATGAAGTAGAGAAAATGGATTTGGCTCCATTTAATTCCGAATGTATCGCCGGTAGGTGGATTACCTTGCGAAAATTTAGATCGAGTAATTTCTTAAAATTAAAGTATTATCTGCCAACCAAGTCGGAATGGCTTCTAGAACCCTCTTATGAAGTGGCATGGCTAACTTATAATGAAGTACTAGGTTTTATTTCAAATAGACTGGAAGATGGGAATTCCCCAATGCTGTGGGTCAAAATCGAAGAATCAAAAATTGAAAAACTGTTTATAGTTTGGTGGTAATCCCATTTTAATCTGACGGATTGGATGTTCGTTGGATTGCTGTGCAAAAATCATAGTATTGATCACGGCCAGCAATATTGTAAGAACTGGTTCGTTTTCTTTAGATAAAACTTGAAATCCCCATTCTTATGAAAAAAGTTTTCCTATTATTCTTTTCATTAACCGTTTTTTCCTTTGCTTCTGCCAAGGACGATTGTGAATTAATCTATTCAACAGCTTCTTATGCCTTAAATCACGCTAAGAGTGCATTAAAGGCAAATAACTATGAGCATCAGAAGTATTATTCAGGCAAGGCCTTGGAGTCTTATGATAAACTTTTTAAGTTATTGGAAGGCAGTCAATGTGAAGGACTCACCGAAAATGTTCAGGATATTATCGCTGATGCTGAAAAAGCAGCAGATCCTGCTGATTGGGATCGAGGACGCTATTACAGTAAAAAAGTGTTCAACAGCACTCAGGATCTAATAACCAAATTGGACAGTCGGACCGAGGTAGCGGGAGTAGAAATTGCTCCTTAAGATTTTTTTAAATCATTTGCCTCCTGCCTAAAATTAAAAAAGTCATTGTTTTAGACACAACTTGAGATCAAGTTTCACTATATACAATGACTTTTTATTTGTTTATATGATCATATGCCATTAGATGACAATTCCTAGCGGTTCCGTAGTTTTCCAATTGCCTCTGGTAAAATCCGGAAACGCTTGTGGAGCTCCATTTTGGGCCACGGAAACTTCACTCAAAGTTCCTACGGCACTCCAATAGCAACCTTCATAGACATTTTGGTCCAAGGGCTCTCCATTTCTTAAACACTCAATAATTCGGTACCTCATTATAAAGTCCATTCCTCCATGTCCACCCATTTTGGTGGCCAATTCTCCTAAGCGCAGGTATAATGGATGTTCGTATTTTTCGAAAATCTTTTGTAATTGTTCACCTTCGGCATATTCGTGATGGTTATCAGGTCCTCCTTCGACCCCACCTTCCAAGGCCACCCTTGTTGGGAAACCTGTCAAGGTTCCTTTTGTTCCCTGTATCAGGTTATGTCTGGTGTATGGCCTAGGGCTGGTTTCGTCCCATTGTACCATAATGGTTCTGCCCAGGTTGGTCTTAACTATGGATGTATTTATATCGCCCCCTTTAAAGTCCAGCTTGTTCCATTTGTGGTCCGGCGGGAAATTCTTGGCGGCGTATAGATTACGTCCTTTGCCCGGGGACGAAAACGAGTTTATAAATTTAAAGTTATCCTCTCCCCTTGCCAAGTTCATATATTGGGCAACCGGGCCCAGTCCATGGGTTGGATACAGATTTCCATCGCGATGGGCATAATGCGGGGTACGCCATGAACCGGTACCACGTTCCACATCGTTCATCTGACCCCTTAATTCGTGGATATAGGCTGCTTCCCCGTGGAGCAATTCACCAATAACACCCTGTCGGCACATATTTAGGTAGAGTAGCTCTTCCCTACCGTAGTTGACGTTTTCCATCATCATACAGTGCTTCTGGGTCTTCTCTGAGGTGTCCACTATTTCCCACATTTCTTCCAAAGTAAGTGCTAGGGGTACCTCTACAAAAACATGTGCGCCACTTTTCAAGGCCTCAATGGCCATTGGGGCGTGCAATTCCCATGGGGTACATACGAAAACCGCATCCGGTTTCTCCTTCTTCAGCATCTTTTTCCAATCATCTTCACCATTTGTGTACAGCTTTATCTTCTTGTGACGGGTTCCTGCACCGTTCTCCGTACATACCTTTGCAGATTTCTCGGCCAAATCTTGGTACAGATCACTAATAGCTACGACTTCTGTACCTTCAATGGCGGCTATCTGATGGGCATGGCCGGATCCTCGGGAACCTACACCTATAAATGCACATTTTACCGTCTCCAATTTAGGAGCAGAAAAGCCACCCATATAAATAGCTCCCGGACTTGCCGCAGGTCCGTTGCCCACATTGTTTCCCATTGTATTATGGGACCATGCCGGTGCCATTGCCAAACCCATACCTGCGATGGATGTTCTTCTGATAAAATCTCTCCTATTCGATTTCATAGCCTATGCGATTGTTAAGATTATTAATTAACTATTGGAATATTTGAAGATAAGTCAATTTTTTTTACCAAAAAAAACCAAGTTGTAAATTAAACAATTTTCAATGCAATTGAAAATATTTAGAAATTAATGGCGCGACTCCAGCACCTTTACGATATCCTGAAGTTTAAACCCTTTTGCCTGTAACAATATAAGATAATGGAACAATAGGTCTGCACTTTCATCTTTGAACAGTTGATCATTGTTATCCTTGGCCTCAATTACGACCTCTACTGCTTCTTCCCCAACTTTCTGGGCTACTTTATTAATACCGCTCTTAAATAGAGAGGAAACATAGCTGGGTTTAACACCTTCGGGAATCGGAATTTTGCCATCGGCCTGATCTTTTCTGTTTTGAATAATATTCTCCAGTTCTGAAATAAACCCAAAGGAGGTACTGTTTTCTTCGCCCCAACAAGTATCGGTTCCTTTGTGACAAGTTGGTCCTACCGGATTTACCATGACCAATAGAGTGTCATTGTCACAGTCTAATTTAATATCCACTAAATTCAAAAAATTACCGCTTTCCTCACCCTTAGTCCATAATCTGCTTTTAGTTCGACTATAGAAGGTTACTTTATTGCTGTCTATTGTTTTGTTGTATGCCTCCTGGTTCATATATCCCAACATAAGTACATTTTTGGTAATTGCGTCCTGTACAACTGCCGGGACTAAGCCGTCTTTGTTTTTGTTGAAGTTTATGTTCATGTTTTTGGATTCCATAATGTAATTTTAGTTTTGTAATAAGGAGGAGGTTGGATTAATCAACCTGAACCGATATCAAAATTGATTATAGTCTAACTGGTATATTATTTCTTTTTAACTCTTCCTTTAAGTCTTTAATTTCTATTTCCTTAAAATGAAAAACGCTTGCTGCTAGAGCTGCATCTGCCTTTCCCTCAACAAAGGTATCCGTAAAATGTTGCATAGTTCCTGCGCCACCAGATGCAATTATAGGAATGTTCAATTCTGTTGACAATTTGGCCAAAGCCTCATTGGCAAATCCGTCCTTTGTTCCATCATGGTTCATGGAGGTAAATAGAATTTCTCCAGCCCCACGTTTTTCAACTTCCTTTGCCCAAGTAAAAAGATTTAATTCTGTGGGTACCTTCCCTCCTACCAAATGCACTTTCCATTCCCCATCGATCTGTTTGGCATCTATGGCCACAACAATACACTGGGAACCAAATTTGGCTACCAGATCGTTGATCAATTGAGGATTTTTGACGGCGGATGAATTTATGGATACTTTATCCGCTCCGTTATGCAGTAATATATCCACATCCTTCACAGACGAAATACCACCGCCTACGGTAAAAGGAATATTTACTTTTTCTGCAACTCGCAATACTAAATCGGCCAAGGTTCTTCTTCCCTCCTCCGTTGCCGAAATATCTAAAAAGACCAATTCGTCCGCGCCGGACTTGGCGTAGATCTCGGCCAGTTCCACCGGATCTCCTGCGTCCCGCAAATCCACAAAATTTATCCCTTTTACAGTTCTACCATTTTTAATATCCAAGCAAGGGATTATTCTTTTTGTTAACATTTGCTACTTTTATTTCTGGAAATTTGGGCGGCACCTTACGGATTCAAAAACTAAAAATGGCGCCCAATAATTCAACAACAAGTTTTGTGTTTATTTGATGTCGAGAATAAATTTTTCCAATTGTTTTAAACTAATTCTATTTTCATAAATGGCTTTTCCAATTATGGTTCCTTCGCAACCCAATTCGGCCAATTTGGGGAGTTCTTCAAAAGTTGAAATTCCTCCACTGGCTATTAGTAAAATATTTGGGCCGCAAGCCTCCAAAATTTTGCTGTAAAGATCAAAAGAAGGACCTTCCAACATGCCATCTTTACTTATATCAGTACATATTACTGCTCTAATACCTTCTTTTTGATAAGTTTGGATAAAGGGAATCAACTCTTCCTTGGATTCTTCCATCCAACCCGAAACGGCTACCATCTCATCTTTGGCATCCGCTCCCAGAATAATTTTCTCAGGACTGTATTTGTTGATCCAGGAAATAAAAGTATCCCTGTCTTTAACAGCAATACTCCCGCCAGTGATTTGATTGGCTCCACTTTCAAAGGCAATCCTTAGGTCATCATCGGTCTTTAGCCCACCGCCAAAATCTATTTTTAAGTTGGTATTGGAAGCTATTTTTTCCAACACTTTATGATTTACGATATGTTTGGATTTAGCCCCGTCCAAATCTACCAAATGCAGGTATTCAATTCCATGGGCTTCAAACTCTTTGGCAACCTCTAAGGGGTGCTCATTATAAATTTTCTTGGTGTCGTAGTCTCCCTTGGACAGTCGTACACATTTTCCTTCAATTATGTCTATTGCGGGTATTATTCTCATATTTATTCCGTTTTAACTAGTGGCGCTATCAATAAAATTCTTAAGGATCTTTTCTCCGACTTCGCTACTTTTTTCCGGGTGGAATTGAGTTCCATAAAAATTATCTTTTTTTAAAGCGGCACTGTAACCTAAGCCGTATTCAGCTTCGGCAATTGTTTCCTCGCAAATTGGGGCATAAAAGCTATGTACTAGATAAATATGTTCCTTTTCCTTAATGTTATTGAAGAGGTCCGATTTTAAATTGGTGATTTGATTCCACCCTATCTGCGGAACCTTGACCTTATTGGAGAACTTAACCACATCTACATCAAAAATACCAAGGCCTTCTGTAGCGCCTTCTTCCGAAGAATGACACATTAATTGCATTCCTAAGCAAATTCCCAATACGGGTTGTTTAAGTTTAGGAATAATTAGGTCCAATTTACTTTCGCGCAATTTCTTCATGGCACTGCTTGCCTCCCCGACCCCGGGAAATATAACCTTGTCAGCCGCCATAATCACATCGGCATCGCTGCTCAAAATAGCCTCATAGCCCAAGCGCTGAAAGGCAAACTTAATACTCTGGATATTTCCGGCTCCGTAATCAATAATTACTATTTTCATTTTTCATTGTCCTTCGGACAGATTTTTTAACTCCTATAAAACCCCTTTGGTACTTGGTAGTACCATTTTCTCTACGTCACGTTTCACGGCAACCTTGATTGCCTTGGCAAAAGCCTTGAAAATGGCCTCTATTTTATGGTGTTCATTATTACCTTCAGCCTTAACATTTAGGTTGGCTTTGGCTCCATCCGTAAACGATTTAAAGAAATGATAAAACATTTCCGTAGGCATTTTCCCTATCATTTCCCTTTTGAATTCTGTCTCCCAAACCAACCAGTTTCGTCCACCAAAATCAATAGCAACCTGCGCCAAACAATCGTCCATGGGCAGACAGAAACCATATCTTTCGATTCCCAATTTATTGCTCAAAGCTTTATGAAACACCTCGCCCAAGGCTATTGCCGTATCTTCAATGGTATGATGCTCGTCTACCTCTAGATCGCCTTTAACCTTAATTTCAAGGTCCATTTGACCATGACGCGCCAATTGATCCAACATATGGTCAAAGAAGTCTAACCCAGTGCTGATATCGCTCTTTCCGGTACCGTCTAAATTAAGTTTAATGAAAATATCGGTTTCATTGGTTTTGCGGGTTATTTCAGAAACCCGATCTTTCAATTTTAAAAACTCGTATATTTTTTCCCAATCATTGCTCTCCAAGGCTATGTACTTATCCAATTCCTCTCTTTTAACGGATATTTCCCCTGTGCCTAAATTGGTATTGTCATTAATGAAGATTCCTTTGGCCCCTAAATTTTTGGCCAATTCAACATCGGTCAACCGGTCCCCTATGACATAGGAATTTTCCAAATCGTAATCTTCCGAAAAATAAGCTGTTAACAAACCTGTTCCGGGCTTTCGCGTATCGGCATTTTCATGAGGGAAAGTTCGATCAAGGAATACCTTATCAAAAACAACTCCTTCATTTTCGAACGATTTCAATATAAAATTATGTACCGGCCAAAAGGTGTCCTCAGGAAAAATATCGGTACCCAAGCCGTCCTGATTGGTGATCATTACCAATTCATAATCCAATTCCTTGGCTATTTTCCCCAAAAAGGTAAAAGCCTTGGGATAGAATACCATTTTTTCAAAAGCATCTATTTGCTCGTCTATGGTTTCTTTAATAATGGTACCATCCCTATCTATAAATAGCACTTTTTTACCATTTTTATTTCCTTGGGCGGTATTAGTGTTCTTATCCGGACTCATAATATTATAAGGTTGTTATATTTTGCAATGCTCTAATTAATTTCTCATTTTCCTCTTTGGTTCCGACAGTAAATCTCAGTGTATTTTTACAAAGTGGCTGTGTGGTCCTGTTGCGAACGACGATACCCATTTTAAGGAGTTGATTGTATCTTTTTGTAGCATCATCCACTTTGGCGAGAATAAAATTTGCGTCTGAGTGATATATTTTTTCTGCAAATTCTACTTGGCGCAACACATTAAAAAGGGCATCCCTTTCCGTTAAAATATCTATTACCTCCAAATTCACCGCATTTACGTCCAAAACTCGCTCCAAAGCTCTTTGCTGCGTTAATTCATTTACGTTATAGGGTGGTTTTATTTTATTTAATACCCCTATAATTTCCTCAGAAGCATAACAGGTTCCCAATCTTATACCTGCCATTCCATAGGCTTTGGATAAGGTTTGGGTTACTACTAGATTGGGATAGTTCTGCAATTCCGAAATCCAACTCACCTCACTTGAGAAATCGATATAGGCTTCATCTATAACTACCAATCCATTAAAATTGTCCAACAATTCCCTAATAGAGCTACTGGAAAAGCTATTTCCAGTGGGATTGTTTGGCGAGCACAGAAATAGTAATTTACTCTTTCCATCAGCTACTTTCAGTATTTCCGGTACATTGGGTTCAAATTCCTTTGTAAGCAATACCTCTCTATTCTCTACATTGTTTATCCCTGCAAGTACCTTATACATCCCATATGTTGGTGGTAAGGAGATAATATTGTCCTCTTTGGGTTCACAAAAGGCCCTGAAAATTAAATCCAACACCTCATCACTACCATTCCCTAAAAGAAGTTGTTGTGTGGAAACTCCCTTTTTTTCTGCCAAGACTTCCTTTAACCGTCTTTGATGTGGATCAGGATACCTATTTACACCAGATTCAAAGGGATTTTCATTGGCATCTAAAAATACCATTTTGGAACCATCTGAAACATATTCATCCCTTGCAGAGGAATAGGGACTTAATCCTTTCACGTTCTCCCGAACTATATCGTTAATGTTGAATATTTTTGTTTTCATTCTATTTATGCATTTCGGCATTTTATCCTGCGTGTATTGCGCTGTGCCAGTTTAACACTTAAATCTTATTATTTTAAACTGTTCAATCTTAGGGTCACTGCATTCTTATGGGCTTGCAGCCCTTCCGCTTCGGCCATCAACTCTATGGTATTGCCAATTTCCTGAATTCCTTTTTCCGATATTTTTTGAAAAGTCATACTTTTCATAAAACTATCCAGGTTTACGCCACTATACTGCTTCGCGTATCCATTGGTCGGTAGTGTATGATTGGTTCCAGATGCGTAATCCCCTGCACTTTCCGGAGTGTAATTCCCAATAAAAACAGAACCTGCATTATAGGTTTGTCTTAGGAAAAACTCTTCATTATTAACGCACAGAATGTAATGTTCCGGACCGTATTCATTTATTAGATCTACTGCCGTTTGTTGACTCTCCACGTAAATCAATTTACTATTGGCTATAGCCTTCTCGGCAATTTCTTTTCTCGGCAAATCCTTAATTTGCTCAGCTACCTCCTCTTCAACGGCATCTATAAGATTTTTGGAAGTGGACACCAAAATAACCTGACTGTCCACACCATGTTCTGCCTGGCTCAATAGATCGGAGGCTACAAACGCCGCATTGGCGCTATCATCGGCCATCACCAAAAGTTCACTTGGACCTGCAGGCATGTCAATGGCTACACCATATTTTGTGGCTATTTGTTTGGCAACGGTTACGAATTGATTTCCTGGCCCAAATATTTTATAGACGGGAGGAATGGTTTCCGTTCCAAAGGTCATGCCGGCAATTGCCTGAATGCCTCCAACTTTAAATATTTTGGTAACTCCACATAGGTTGGCCGTATATAATATGGCCGGATGAACTTTCCCTTCCTTGTTAGGTGGGGTACATAGGATAATTTCTTGGCAGCCAGCAATATTTGCTGGTACGGCCAGCATTAATATTGTAGAAAACAAAGGAGCAGTACCTCCTGGAATGTACAATCCTACTTTTTGTATTGGACGTTTTTCTTGCCAGCATTGGACCCCATTAGCAGTTTCTACGGAAACTTTATCCGTTTTTTGTGCCTTATGAAAGATTTCAATATTGTTTTTGGCCTGTTGAATGGCCGACTTTAAATCGCTGGAAATCATTTTTTCAGACTCTTCTATCTCTAAGCGGGATACAAATGCGTCCGGTAAAACCACACCATCATATTTTTTGGTATAGTTGCTAACCACTGAGTCGCCCCCTGTCCTTATTTCCATAAAAATGGCATTGACCATATCCTCGATATCGGCAATAGTTTGGGTCGGCCGTTTTAAAACTGCCTTCCAATCTTCTCTCTGTGGATTGTATATCTTATTCATTGCTAAAATACTTTTTGCATGTGGTACCCTATGGCCTTAAAACCTTGGTTATTCCAAAACTGAATTCCTTTTTCATTTTTTATATAGCAGTTGACTTCCGAGGCATCGCAGCCAATTTCCTCGGCATAATTAAACACCCAATCCATCATCAATTTTCCAACTCCAGAACTCCGATATTCCGGTAATACATAAACATTGTCCGGTTCAATATGTTTGCCTACATATAATTTATTTAGAACCCAAATCCCACAAATGCCAATTAGTACTTCTCCATCATAGACGCCCAAACATTGATATCCGTCCGTAAGCATGTCCTGTAATCTTTTTTTTAGAATTTCAACAGGAAATTTATCGTGATTGAGCATTTGTACCAAAGGTAAAATATCATTTATATTCTCCTGTGGGATGAGTGCCATATGAAAGTTAGTAGTCATAAGGACAAGTGTTAAAGCACCATTTTTTCAATTGGGCAAACAAGTATTCCCTCAGCTCCAGCTTCTTTAAGCTCTTGGATAACTTCCCAGAATTTATCCTTGTTGATTACCGTATGTACGGAACTCCAACCTTCTTCGGCCAAAGGTAGTACTGTAGGACTCCTCATACCGGGCAGAAGCTCGATAATTTCATCCAGTTTATTGTTTGGGGCGTTCAAAAGAACATATTTGGATTGTCTGGCACGTAAAACGGATTGAATTCTAAATCTTAATTTTTCCAGCAAAACGGTTCCTTCCTGAGAAATTTGGGGAGAAACGGCCAGTACGGCCTCACTGTTCAACATGACCTCAACTTCCTTCAAATTGTTCTTGAACAGTGTACTTCCACTAGAAACAATATCGCAAATTGCATCGGCCAAACCAATATTCGGGGCAATTTCTACAGAACCGCTGATAATATGAAGATCAGCCTTTACCCCTTTGCTATCTAAATAGTTTTTTACGGTATTCGGATAAGATGTGGCAATTTTTTTGCCTTCAAAATCTTTCACCGAATTGTACTTTACCGATTTAGGAACAGCCAATGACACTTTGCATTTGGAAAAACCTAATTTCTCTGCAATTGAAATATCCTCCCCTTTTTCTATCAGTACATTTTCCCCAATAATGGCAATATCTACTACGCCATCCCTTAAATATTGTGGGATATCCCCATTTCGAAGATAGAATACTTCCAAAGGGAAATTTCTGGAAGAGGCTTTAAGTTGGTCTTTTCCATTATCGATAGAAATACCACAATCTTTTAGTATTTGAAGGGAGTCTTCATTTAGACGGCCACTTTTCTGGATAGCAATTCTAATTTTTTTCATTTTCTATTTTTTGTTTTTGGCCTGAACAAATCTAACAGGATGTTAAATACAAAACCCGTTTGATTGCTCAAACGGGTTAGAATATAGTTTAGATACAACAATACATTCCTAGCTCGCTTGACTGCAAGTGAAGAAATGATGATGATGTGTCCTGTTATTTTTCATGATACGACAAAATTAAAACTATTTTTCAACCTTGGAAAATTTATACGGTACAATTTATTTCAAAATTGTTAAATTATTATTGATTGCCTAAAATAATGGGCATACCTGAGTCGCCACTACCTATTACAATAACCTTGGAATTTGGTGATTCCGATAATTTAATAGTGGCATCGATTCCCTTATCACGTAATATTTTGTCCGTCAAGGAAGCGCTTAGTATAGTATTGGCATCTGCCTTACCTTGAGCCTCTATGATAACTTTTTGAGCTTCCTTTTGCGCAGTAACCAATCTAAATTCATATTCCAAAGATTCTTGTTCCTGCTTAAGTTTACGCTCTATAGCCTCCTTGATGGTAGCAGGTAGGGTTACGTCCCTAACCAAAATTTCATTGAGCTGTATGTATTGGCCGTCAACTATTTTCTGGGTTTCTTCATAAATCTCCTGTTGAATGGCATCCCTTTTGCTGGAATAAAGTTGTTCAGGGGTATATCTTCCTACTACACTACGCGCAGCAGACCTGATGGTGGGCAATAATACACGTTGTATGTATTCCGTGCCTTTTTCCTGATGTAATTTCCCTATAAATTCTCTTTTAGGCTCAAACCAGGCTGAAGCTTCCAACTTTATCTCAAGACCGTTTGAAGATAATACCTGCATTTTTTCCATAACTTCCTGTTGCCTAACCTCATATATGAAAACTTTGTTCCAAGGTGCTACAATGTGGAATCCCTCTCCTAAAGGTGGTTCATCCGTAACCACACCACCTGAAAAAGTTTTATATAACACGCCGGCTTCACCTGAGCCTATGGTAATGGCCGATTTTGAGATTAATATTACAAGTACTATAACAGCGAATATGACTGGTAATGCAATTTTTGGTAATTTGTCCATTTATTATATTTATTATTTATTAAGTTAATCCGTTATACTTTCTGATAAACCATTCCAACGACAGCGCCGCAATAATTACACCCAAAAGAAATTTAAAATCGATTAAAGGTACGACAATTTCTTTGCTTTTTTGAGTAGGCACATACTTAGGGTCGGCTTTCAGATCCTTTATCAATGATTGCAACTGGCCGGGGAAATATAACTTTCCATTAGTGTTGTTTGCCAGACGTTGTAGTTTTCGATGGTCGCTGGAGGAAAATTGTTTTTCCGCGTCAAAATCCAAAATAGAAAAGCTGCCGGACCTACTTAGGTTTTCCTTGGGAACAGTGGCCGTAAAGCTATATTCCCCCGAAGTTAGATTACTTAGGTCGGCCTCATAATACCCTTCTTTTAGCAACATGGGCACCTCCAAGGATTTATTGTCAGGTTTTGCCACTACTTTTAAATTGATGGATGCATTGGTATCAAAGGAAAAGGCCTCATCAAAATAGGTAGCCCTTATTCTTGTTTCGCTGCTGTTATTGAAAATAGGATTATAATCCAATACAAATCTGTTTTTTCCTTTCGAGGTTGAAAGATAAAGTATCAATTTTCCTAGAAAAGCATCAAAATTCTTAAAGGTCTGATCGTTTCTGTAGGTCTGAAGTCTCCATTTCCATAGATTTTCTCCATTCAGAACGGCGTGTTTAGATACATCTTGTTCCGTAATAGTCCATAATGGTTGATTCATTTCCACACCTTTTATCCGCATTTTTAGCATGGTTTCGCCAATGCCCAAAACATCAACAGATCCTGCATTGGTTAAGAGAGGCGGAAAACCATCGAAGGAGAAGTCGGAAATGTCAAATTTAGAAAAGGCATTATTTAAGGTGGCAAAAACTTCTTGTATTGGATACCCTGTTCCAATAACGTAGTTTTTTTGAATGTTGTTTATAAAATTTAAATCGGTATAGGTTCCCAATATTGTAAATGAATTGGATTTTCGCAATTGGATTTGTTTATAGATTTTATCAAAGTAAGCATCGGGTTGGTAGAGAATATAGACATCCACTTCTTCCAATTTGTTTAAATCGATGTTAGGCTTATAGATGGATACCAACCTTTGTTCATTACTCTCAATCGCTTTTTTAAGAGCTCCAATATCTGGGTGGAGGATACTGGAAATAATAGCGACATTTGTTTTTTCATCGAGAACTTCCAAGGCCAGTAATTTTTCATTGTTAACCTTGTTTTTTTCGTTGGGTAGAGGAGCTATAAATACCTTAATATTTTTTATTCCTACGGTGCTAGCCTCTAATTGTGTATTAATAATTTTAGTGTTCGACTTAGCGGATAAGGAAACCTTTTCCTTATAAGTCAATTTGCCATCGATAAGAATCTGCAATTCTGTGTTTATGTCTTTTAGACCATCATAGGAGATAAAAACTTCCAAGGGGAATTTATTCTTTAAAAAGGCATATTTATTTGTATTTACCTGACGTATTAGGATATCATCATACTTGGTAGTATCTCCTAAAACAATAGGATAGACAGGAAGGTTTTGTCTTTTTCCATAAAATTCATAATCCTCCCCGATTGTCTGATTGCCGTCGGAAAACAGTACCACTGCAGTATTGGAACCTGTATATATTTCATTAAGACTGGACAAGGCCTTTGAAATGTTGGTGCTTTTTTCAGAAGGGCTGAGGCTATCGAAATCGGTTAGTTCAGCTCCAAAGTTATAATTTACAATATTGAACTTTTCGGATAAGGTGGAGGTGTTGTTTTTTAATAAATTGAGGTTGGAGATTATTTGGGATTTGTCCTCGGGGGTTATTGACGTGGAATTGTCCGTTAACAACACCAAATTTGCTTTTTCCAAGGTATATTCCTTATGGGCAAATTTTGGGTTTATGATTAGTAGCAGGGTGCCAAATATGGACAAAAAACGTAAAAAGGAAAGGACCACATGTAGTTTCCCCTTCCTTTTGGTTTTATAGTAATATTGAAACAGTACCAATGCCAATGCCAAAAAGGCTGCAAGCAATATAAAAAGTACTGTTTGAATTTGCATCATATTTTATCATTGGAACTTGTAAGTTGATAGAAGTTTTGGGCTATATGAAGAGTTCAATATTATGGTAAGGAAGAATTGCACTTAAGCGTCCCCACATATAAATATTTAAAACCAGACTTTAGTAAGGCCTAAACAACCAATCAACCACTCCTAGGTAAGCATTCCACCATCTACATTTAATACTTGTCCTGTGATATATGCTGAAAGGTCTGAAGCTAAAAACAAGCAGGCATTGGCAACATCTTCTGGCTGACCGCCTCTTTTTAATGGAATGCCATCTCTCCATCCTTGTACTACTTTTTCATCCAACTTATCTGTCATTTCGGTTTCAATAAATCCTGGTGCAATGGCATTACATCTAATGTTTCTTGAGCCTAGTTCCAAGGCGATGGATTTAGTAAATCCAATCATACCGGCTTTGGAAGCTGCATAATTTGCCTGTCCAGCATTACCTTTCACCCCCACTACGCTACTCATGTTTATAATAGAGCCTTTTCTTTGTTTTAGCATGGTACGCTGAACGGCCTTGGTCATATTAAAGACCGATTTTAAATTGATTTCGATAACAGAATCAAAATCATCTTCGCCCATCCTCATCAATAGATTATCCTTGGTAATACCGGCATTATTGATTAAAATATCGATTACGCCGCCAAAATCTTCCAATACTTGGGATACCAATTTATCGGAATCCTCAAAACTAGCGGCATTGCTCTTATACGCTTTTGCCTTAACGCCATAGCCGATCAACTCTTTTTCCAAGGCTAAGGCTGGTGCTTCGCTGGAACTATATGTAAATGCAACATTTGCACCGTGCTTTGCAAAAACTTGGGCTATTCCAGATCCAATACCTCTACTTGCTCCAGTGATTATTGCATTTTTTCCCTCTAGTAACTTCATCTGTCTTTAGTTTCTTAGTTGATAATCAAATATAGTTCATGTTTTATCCGTTTTAAAATTTTTACTCAAAATGCAGTGAAAAATTTTAAACAGTTTTATGCTTTTAAACAAAAAAAATTCCGTTTATCCTGAATAATTCCGAGTTGATCGGGAGTACAGTATAAACGGAATTTGGTATTATATAATTGGGGTTAACCCAAGACTTGTTTTACTTTTAAACCAATTTCAGCTGGTGAATCAACAACGTGTATTCCACATTCCCTCATTATTCGTTTTTTGGCCTGTGCAGTATCATCACTACCTCCAACTATAGCACCCGCATGTCCCATGGTTCTACCAGCTGGGGCAGTTTCACCGGCGATAAAACCAACAATGGGCTTCTTGCTTCCACTAGCCTTGTACCATTGTGCGGCATCGGCTTCCAATTGGCCTCCTATTTCCCCGATCATAACTACACAATTGGTATCTGGGTCATTGATCAACAATTCCACAGCTTCTTTAGTGGTGGTTCCAATAATTGGATCTCCTCCTATTCCTATCGCGGTTGTAATTCCAAGACCCTGTCGAACTACTTGATCTGCCGCCTCATAAGTTAAAGTTCCGGATTTGGAAACGATTCCTACATGTCCCTTTTTAAAGACAAAACCAGGCATAATACCTACTTTGGCTTCTCCTGGGGTAATTACTCCCGGACAGTTAGGTCCAACCAATCTGCAGTCCATATGTTTTATGTAGTCATAGACTTTCACCATATCTGCAACAGGAATCCCTTCCGTTATCGTAATTATGACTTTTATTCCAGCGCTAGCAGCTTCCATTATTGCGTCCGCGGCAAAAGCTGGCGGGACAAAAATGATAGTGGTATCGGCTCCAACTTTTTGTACAGCTTCTTCAACTGTGTTGAACACAGGTCTTCCCAAATGCTCCTGTCCGCCTTTACCCGGAGTTACACCACCAACTACATTGGTACCATATTCGATCATCTGTTCAGCATGAAATGTGCCTTCGCTGCCCGTAAACCCTTGAACAATAATTTTGGAATCTTTATTTACTAAAACGCTCATTATATATTTGGTTTATTGAATTGTTGCAAAAATATAGTTTTGAAAATGAATTCTAAACTATTATTCTGCATATTTATTTTCTAATTTTTTTAAAATTGAGGGGATTTGCTTAACATAAGCTAATTGTTTTAACTTTTCCCTCATTTCCTCTGCCGGACTACCAAAATAATTCTTTCCGCCTTCCAGAGATTTTGAAACTCCTGACTGGGCACTAACCATTGCTTTTTTTCCAATGGTAGCAGCACTTGTTACGCCAACCTGCCCCCATAAGGTGACCTCATCCTCGATTATAACACAACCAGCTATACCGGTTTGGGAAGCGATAAGGCATTTCTCGCCAATTACCGTATCGTGACCTACATGCACCTGATTGTCCAACTTCGTACCTTTTTTAATCAGTGTATCTCCTGTTACACCTCTGTCCAAAGTGCAAAGGGCCCCTATGTCCACGTTATCCTGTATGACTACCCTTCCTCCAGAAATCAGTTTGTCAAAACCTTCCTGTCTTTTTTTGTAATAAAAGGCGTCCGATCCCAACACAGATCCTGCATGAATGGTAACATTGTTTCCAATTATACAATTATCGTATATGGAAACGTTGGAATGTATTAAACAATTGTTCCCAATAACCACATTGTTTCCTATAAAACAATTGGGTTGAATAACGGTGTTTTCTCCAATTTTGGCCAGCGTGGAAATACTGTTTTGGGCTTGTAAAAATGGTTTGAAAAAGTGCGTCAATACATTGAAGTCTCTAAAGGGATCATCCGAAATCAACAATGCCTTTCCCTCTGGGCAGTCAACCTTTTTATTGATCAAAACTATCGATGCCGGACAGTTTAGGGCTTTTTCGTAATATTTAGGGTGATCAACAAAGACAATATCACCTTTTTCCACAACGTGGATTTCATTCATGCCCAACACCGGGAAATCTTCATGTCCCACATATTCGGCATTGATTATGGTAGCAATCTGGTTAAGTGTGTAAGGAGATGGAAATTTCATAATTGTCTGGTTCTATATTGTCAAAGGGCGGAAAAGTCTGGTATCAACTAAACTATTCTTTAACACGCTCCATATAAGCGCCTTTTTCGGTATCTATTTTTATTTTATCGCCCTCGTTGATGAAAAGAGGGACATTTACGGTAGCTCCAGTTTCCACCTTTGCAGGTTTGGTTGCATTGGTCGCAGTATTGCCCTTAACTCCCGGTTCCGCATAGGTGACTTCCAAAATAACACTTGCAGGCATATCTACGGATAACGGCATGCTGTCTTCTGTATTGAAAAGTATGGTCACCACTTCTCCTTCTTTTAATAAATCAGGGGCATCCAAGGAACTCTCTTGTAAAGTGATTTGGTTGTAATCATCCGTATTCATAAAGTGGTAGGTTTCTCCTTCGGCATATAAAAATTGATAAGAACGGGTTTCTACGCGTACATCCTCAATTTTTGAGCCACCTGAAAATGTATTGTCCAATACTTTTCCACTACTTACACTTTTAAGTTTGGTCCTTACAAAAGCTGGACCTTTTCCCGGTTTAACGTGAAGAAATTCTATTATTTTATAAATGTCGTTGTTGTACCTAATGCACAATCCTTTTCTAATATCTGATGTTGATGCCATATAATTTTAATTTGTGCTAAAATAACCTTTCATGATTCCTCTTTGGGAATCTCTTATAAATTGTAAAATTTCATCCCTTTCCGGAGTTGCCTCCATTTCAGCTTCAATAATTTGAACGGCTTGGGAATTGTTGTAATTTTTTTGGTAAAGTATTCTATAAATGTTCTGTATTTCCCTGATTTTATCAGACTCAAAATTCCTTCTCCTTAAACCTACAGAATTAATTCCTACATAGGAAAGTGGTTCCCTTGCGGCCTTTACGAACGGTGGGACATCTTTCCTTACCAAGGAACCTCCTGTTACAAATGCATGTCTTCCTATGGATACAAATTGATGTACAGCTACCAAGCCCGCCAGAATTACATTGTCTCCAATGGTCACATGACCTGCCAATGTGGAATTGTTGGAAAAAATACAATTGTTGCCTACAAGGCAATCATGCGCTACATGGCAGTAGGCCATTATTAAACAATTGTCGCCAATGACAGTTTTCATTCTGTCCGATGTGCCCTTGTGTATTGTGGCACATTCCCTAATGGTGGTATTGTTGCCTATTACAACTGTGGTTTCTTCCCCATCATATTTTAAATCTTGGGGAGGCGCGGAAATAACAGCGCCTGGAAAAATATTACAGTTTTTCCCGATGCGGGCACCTTCCATAATGGTAACATTGGAACCTATCCAAGTACCATCGCCAATTATTACATTATTGTGAATTGTAGTAAAAGGTTCTACTACAACATTCTTGGAAATTTTAGCCCCAGGGTGAATATAAGCCAGTGGTTGATTCATCCTTTATTTCTTTTTAACTATTTGAGCCATCATTTCCGCTTCGCATACCAATTTGCTATTGGCATAGGCATAGGCCTGCATGTGACATATACCCCTTCTTATTGGGGATATTAAACTACAATGGAATATTAAGGTATCACCAGGAAGCACTTTCTGTTTAAACTTTACATTATCTATTTTCATAAAAAGTGTAAGGTAATTCTCTGGATCTGGAACGGTACTCAGAACCAATATACCACCAGTTTGTGCCATAGCTTCTACCTGAAGTACACCTGGCATTACGGGAGCTCCTGGAAAGTGACCTACAAAAAATGGTTCGTTCATGGTCACATTCTTCATTCCAACTACATGTTGATCGGACAGCTCTAAAATTCTATCCAGAAGTAAGAAAGGAGGTCGGTGTGGCAGCATATCCATTATTTGATGGATATCCATCAAAGGAGGCTTGTTCAGATCATATTGGGGAACATGATTTCTCTTCTCCATTTTAATGATCTTGGACAATTTTTTGGCAAATTGTGTATTAACAAAGTGTCCAGGTTTATTGGCAATAACTTTTCCCCTTATCCTAGTTCCGGTCAGGGCAAGATCTCCAATAACATCCAATAACTTATGTCTGGCCGCTTCGTTGGGCTGATGTAGCGTTAAGTTATCCAATATACCATTGGGTTTTACAGATAATTTCTTCTTATTAAAGGCCTTCTCCAGCCTTTTCATGGTAGAGTCGGATATTTCCTTATCTACATAAACAATAGCGTTATTTAGATCACCACCTTTAATTAAGCCATTTTCCAGTAACATTTCCAGTTCATGCAAAAAACTAAAAGTTCTGGCGTCGGCTATTTCGGATTTAAAATCGCTTAAATTCTCCAAAGTGGCA
Source organism: Arenibacter sp. F26102 (assembly GCF_023015865.1). Lineage (GTDB taxonomy): Bacteria > Bacteroidota > Bacteroidia > Flavobacteriales > Flavobacteriaceae > Arenibacter. The sequence continues at coordinate 398,246 of NZ_JALKBC010000005.1, forward strand.
TTTTGTGTACCCAGCACCTTGGTTCCAAAATCGACCATGGTAGTTATTTGGTAATTGTCAGCAGGGATAATGGTAATTTCACTACCTGTTTCCTCGTCTTTGTATGAGATAACATCCTTGACAATAAACTCATCGCGCATGGCATTCTGCTCAACGATACCAGCCTGTTCCAGAGCTTCTACAAAAAATTTGGAGGATCCATCCATTATTGGAGGTTCCGGTGCATTCAGCTCTATCAGAACATTGTCTATCTCCAAGCCTACCAAAGCGGCAAGAACATGTTCAGAAGTCTGAATCCTTACACCACGTTTTTCCAAATTGGTTCCGCGTTGGGTATTTACCACATAATTGGCGTCCGCTTCTATTATGGGTTCACCTTCCAAGTCTATACGCTTAAAGGCATAACCAAAATTTTCAGGGGCGGGAACAAATTTCAATGTTACATTTTCCCCTGTATGCAAACCAACACCCTTGAGTGTAATTTCTTTTGCAATTGTCCGTTGTTTTGTAGTTGTATTACTCACCGTCAATCCTTTTTTTCAATGTGTTCTAATCTATTAATAATCTTAGGTAGATTTTTAAAATGTACGTAAGATTTATTGTAATCCCCATAGTTTAAAGCAGGGGAACCTTGCAAAATCTCATCATCTTTAACATTTCTTCCAATACCGGATTGCGCCTGTATCTTCACTCTATCTCCTATTACTATATGCCCAACAATACCTACTTGACCTCCTATTTTGCAGTACCTTCCAATTTTGGTGGATCCTGCTATCCCAGTCTGTGCTGCAATTACGGTATGTTCCCCAATTTCTACATTGTGGGCTATTTGAATTTGATTGTCCAACTTCACCCCTTTCCTTAATATAGTAGAGCCCAAAGTAGCTCTGTCAATTGTGGTACCCGCCCCAATATCAACATTGTCCTCAACAATTACATTACCCGTTTGGGGTATGGTTATATATTCACCATTTTCGGTGGGTGCAAATCCAAAACCATCTGCCCCAAGAACAACTCCGCTATGGACCACACAATTGTTGCCAATGAGGGTTTCCGAATAAATTTTTGCACCTGCAAAGATTACAACATTGTTGGCAATAGTAACATTATCGCCAATATATACATTGGGATATATTTTAACATTATCCCCGATCTTAACATTATTTCCCAAATAGGAGAAGGCGCCCAAATAAAAGTCCTTGCCGTAGGTAGCGGTTTCAGATTTGAAAACTGGTTCTTCAATTCCTACTTTGTTATTTTTTACCTGATTGTAATATTCCAATAATTTGGAAAAGGATTTGTAGGCATCATCCACCTTGATCAAGGTGGTTTCCAAATGATGGTCCGGCACAAAGTCCCTGTTTACAATGGTAACGGACGCTTTTGTAGTATAAATATATGAGGTGTATTTTGGGTTGGCTAGAAAAGTAAGGGCACCCTTTTCACCTTCCTCGATCTTCGATAATTTATGAACAGCTATTTCAGGATTCCCCTCCACCTCTCCTTCTAAAATACCCGCGATTTGGCTTGCTGTAAATATCATGTGGACAAAAGTAAGAAAAATAGTTAAACGGAAACTTTCGGATAGCACATATAATATTTGGTAACGGTCTTGGAAAGTGTTTTCAAATATTGTTGGTCGGACGCCTTGGCAACATCCGTAATACTACCGTTTCCTCTTAGAATATTTATATTCTGACTTTTTGAGTTATAGGCTTGGTTTTGTATCTCCCCTGAAAACACAAAATAAGCCGTTTCTTCATCTGTTAACTGGTGTTGATTTTTGAAATTTAAAAAGTGCTTCTTCAACTTAGCCTCATTAATGGGCTTGTTCTTGAGCTTAACGTGGAGTAACTTGCGTTCAATGATCATCCTACAAAGTCTGGACAGGACAAAATCAGAGTGATTCTGCCAATTTTTAATGGCAGCTAAAATATCTACATCGTCCAATTGGGCGAATAAATCCAACTTGTCCTGGGTAAAACCTTCCTTTGGCATCTTATTTTCCATAAAAAACTTAAGGGCTCCGTTAAATTCTATAGTTTCACCCGCAGCCAACAATTCCTTGGCTCTTTGTAAGATTTTTATCAATAGTTGTTCTGCCACCAAACCGGTTTTATGTAAATAAACCTGCCAATACATAAAGCGTCTTGCCATCAAGAATTTCTCAATCGAGTAAATTCCCTTCTCCTCTATCACCAGTTCTCCATTAAGGACATTCAACATGGTGAGAAGTCTCTCGGAATTTATATTTCCCTCTGCGACCCCGGTATAGAAACTATCCCTTTTTAAATAGTCCATCCGGTCCATATCCAATTGGCTGGAAACGAGCTGATTTAAAAATTTCTTTGGATATTGCCCCTTAAAAATGGCAATGGCAGTGGATAATTTTCCCTTGTATTTTTTATTTAAGGCCTCCATGAACAATAACGATATGTATTCATGGTTTACACCTTCAACTATGCTGTGTTCCATGGCATGGGAAAATGGACCGTGTCCAATGTCGTGTAATAATATGGCACATAGAAGCCCATCCTCTTCTTCTTTTGTAATTTCAATGGACTTAAACCTTAATACTTGAATGGCCTGTTGCATTAGGTACATGCTTCCAATCGCATGCTGAAAACGCGTATGGTGGGCCCCTGGATACACCAGATAGGACAACCCCATTTGGGAGATTCTCCGTAATCGCTGAAAGTAGGGTTCCGCAATTAGATTAAAGATTAGTGCATTGGGTATTCCGATAAATCCGTAAATTGGATCATTGAAAATTTTGAGCTTATTTGATTTTATCAAAACCAGAATTCTTTTACGCAGGCAAATATAAGGACTAAATGAACAAGATAACAATACTTTGGGTAGATGATGAAATAGATTTACTAAAACCGCACATTCTATTTTTGGAGGGCAAAAATTATAAGGTGATTACCTGTCTAAGTGGTAGGGAGGCATTGGATGAATTAAAGGAAACGCATGTAGATATAGTTTTTTTGGATGAAAATATGCCCGGTATTTCCGGTTTGGAAACATTGAACGAAATAAAGGTGATCAATAATTCGCTTCCGGTGGTAATGATAACCAAAAGTGAGGAAGAGTTGATTATGGAGGAGGCCATCGGCTCCAAAATAGCGGATTATTTAATAAAGCCGGTTAACCCAAATCAAATTCTTTTATCGTTAAAAAAGAATTTGGACCATTCCCGACTGGTTTCCGAAAAAACCACAGCAAATTATCAGCAGGAATTTAGGAAAATTTCCATGGAATTGGCAATGGTAAATAGCTATGAGGAATGGGCAGAATTGTATAAAAAGCTTATTTACTGGGAATTGCGTTTGGAGGAAATAGAGGATTCCGGAATGTTCGAAATCTTAGAGTCTCAAAAAACGGAAGCCAATCAGCAGTTTGGGAAATTCGTGGAAAAAAATTACCACGATTGGTTTAAAGAGAAGGATGGTCCCGTAATGTCTCACACCCTCTTTGAACAATTAATCAAACCTGAATTAAAGGACAACAAAACATTATTGGTGGTCATAGATAATTTAAGATATGATCAATGGCTATCCTTTGAAGATACTTTAAATTCCTTCTATAGAAAACGTAAGGAAGTCCCATACTTCAGTATTTTACCTACGGCTACCCAATATGCAAGGAATGCCATATTTTCTGGACTTACTCCCTTGGAAATGGAGAAAAAACACCCCCAATGGTGGAAAAATGACACGGAGGAGGGTGGCAAGAATCTTTTTGAAGCGGAATTTTTGGAGGCACAGCTGAAGAGATTAAGGCTTGACTTAAAGTGGGAATACCACAAGATAAGCAGTCTAAAGCAGGGCAAGCACCTATCACAAAATTTTAGATCTCAGAAAGATAATGATCTGACAGTTATAGTGTACAACTTTGTAGATATGTTATCACATTCCAAAACAGAAATGGAAGTAGTCAAGGAATTGGCAGCCAATGATAAGGCCTACCGTTCTTTGGCACAGAGTTGGTTTAAAAATTCACCTTTATTGGAAATAATTCAGCAGGCACAGGGTCTGGGGTTAAAATTAATTATTACAACAGATCATGGTACCATAAACGTTAAACAACCTTCCAAGGTTATAGGTGATAAAGAAACGAGTCTTAATCTAAGGTATAAAACAGGAAGGAGCCTTACTTATGAACAAAAGGATGTGTTGGAAGCAAAGGATCCAAAAAAAATATTTCTACCCAATATAAATGTAAGTAGCTCCTATATTTTTGCTAAAAATGACTTGTTTTTCGCCTACCCCAATAACTATAACCATTATGTTAGTTATTACCGCAATACCTATCAACATGGGGGGGTTTCCATGGAGGAAATGATAATTCCCTTTGTAGTATTGGAGCCACGTTGATCTGATTTGGTATAAATCGATGCCGAATTTTATTAAGTCGGGAATAGGATTTAAATTGCGAATAATTTAAATTTTTAAGATGATTATTCCCTACACAATTTCACAAATACCGGATATTGCAAAGCAGTTGATAGTCAGTGTACCTTCAAAAATACTCTGCTTTTATGGAGAGATGGGCGCAGGTAAAACTACCTTAATTAAGGCCTTGGTTAAGGAATTGGAAGGCAGTGGTTCTACCAGCAGTCCTACTTTTGGTATTGTAAACGAGTATCATAAAGAAAACGGGGATCTCCTGGGTTATCATTTCGATTTTTACCGATTGGAAGATGAATCCGAAGCATGGGACCTTGGGTTGGAAGACTATTTAAGTGCCGATACTTGGATTTTCATGGAATGGCCCGAAAAAATAAAAGGACTACTGCCAGAGACAAGAACTGATATCAAAATTGAAATTTTGGATGAAAAAACAAGGCGGCTGACTATTTTATAGTGCACACTTTCTACAAAATTTATTAGCGTTACATCCTCTAAATTACATAGATTTTTTTTACCCACACTAAGGTAGGTCGCGCTGGGAAAAATTGAAAAATCTATGAACCGCTTTGATATTCTGTTAAAATGCAACATTTGATCGGTGTAATGCATACTGCGTGGTTTTTTTGTATATTTTTGTTAAACGTTTAACCCTTTATCGAACTTTAATCCTAAAAACCATGAACATTAAAAAATTTTTCCTTGGCTTTGCTTTTGCAACATGTATTTCATTAGTAAGTTTTTCCTGTAGCCCTAACAGCACTGCTGAAGACGATTCGTTATATGAGCAAAATATTGATATATTAAAAATTAAGGTACCGGCGAATGGTATAGACATTTTGAAGGTAAAAGTGCCTAAGAACGGTTAAGGCATACTTTTCATATTTTAGTGGGCTTCTATATACTAGAAGCCCATTTTTTTTGTTATAATAGGAGTAAAACAATTACCCACTTGACCAATATGTTCAAAGCGTTCCGCAAACTCGACCAAAGCAACAAAACAAAGAAGTCGAGAAGTCTTCTCATTGCAAGTATTGTGGCGGTTTTCATTGCCTTGACCCCCTTAATATTTTATTCTTACAAGTTTTTTCCTTCCGGAAGTACCTTGGACCTTTATTTTTATACTTATGAAAGTAATTATCAGTTAAGTATAATTACCGTCATGTGGCTGTTTATGGCCAAATTTGTGCCTTTAGTGCTCTTGGTATTATGGTTTTTTACCTGTAAGCACTGGTGGTATCACGTGTTGTTAATTCCTATAGCCATGTACGTCTTTCAGGTTGTTTCTTTAATTTACGAAGATCGGTTTATAGATGAGGTCGAAATATTTTGGTTGCTACCTATAATGACAGTGATCATACCTTTTGTGTACTTAATTCGTTTAAAGTTGTTTGACAAGCATGTTCTTGGTATTGATTTGGAGGCTATGGACCGGGAATTGAAAGCGTATAAGGAAAAAGAGGTTAAGGAAAAGGAGAGCCTTCAAAAAGAAGAATTGGTAAAAGAAAAAATATCGTAATTTTGACTTTGGGTAGTTTCGATAACTATCGGAATACATCAGACAGATTTACAGCCTATGAGTCAACATTCCTCACCGTTTAGCAAGCAGCAATTACTGCCTCAAGAAGAAACTTTAGAAATCCTAAGACAAAAAGGAGAGCTTTTTATAGGTATTCCAAGGGAAAATCAATATCAGGAAAAACGAATTTGTCTTACCCCGGATGCTGTAAATGCTATAACGGCCAATGGACATAGGATTCTAATAGAATCTGGAGCAGGTGATGGCGCCAATTATTCAGATTTGGAGTATACCAAAGCCGGAGCTGAAATCACCAGGGATACCAAGAAAGTTTTTGCCTGTCCTATAATTTTGAAGGTAGAACCCCCCACATTACAGGAGGTTCAAATGATAAATCCACAATCTACTATCATATCTGCCCTGCAGATCAAAATCCAAAGCAAGAAGTATTTTGAGGAATTGGCTAAAAAGAGAATTACCGCAATTGCTTTTGAATATATTAGGGACGACGATGGAAAATATCCCGCTGTGCGGTCGTTGAGTGAAATTGCAGGAATTTCTTCAGTATTGATCGCTTCCGAGATAATGGCGGCCACCAATAAAGGTAATGGCCTTATGTTTGGAAATATTAGTGGGGTACCCCCTGTAGAGGTAGTTATTATAGGCGCTGGTACTGTGGGGGAGTTTGCAGCAAGATCGGCAATCGGCCTAGGTGCCAATGTAAAGGTTTTTGACAATTCGATTACTAAATTACGGAGTATCCAGACCAATCTAAGACAAACCGTCTACACGTCTACCATTCAGCCCAAAAATTTATTGAAAGCGTTAAAACGTTGCGATGTGGCCATTGGCGCTACCAGGGGCAAAGATCGTTCCCCAGTGGTGGTATCTACTACCATGGTGGAGCAGATGAAAAAAGGGGCGGTAATTATTGATGTTAGTATTGATATGGGCGGATGTTTTGAATCAAGTGAGATCACTACCCATGACAAACCTATTAAGATTAAAAATGGAGTACTCCATTATGGGGTGCCCAATATTCCTTCCAGATACCCAAAAACAGCCTCTATTTCCATAAGTAATATTTTCACCCCTTATTTATTGAAAATTGGTGAAGACGGGGGATTTGAAAATGCCTTGCGATTTGATAAGGGCCTCCGTAACGGGCTCTATTTATACCACGGTATTTTGACCAATAAATCCGTTGGGGAGTGGTTCGACCTTTCCTACAGCGATATTAATTTTCTTATTTTTTAATTTATGGCATTTTTAAAGCGTTTGGGCTTTTTTCTTTTTGGATTATCTATCGGCTTGGTTTTTTTAACTATTTTTTTGAAGAAAAAATCTGAGGAAACCGGAACGGAATTCTGTTATTTTCCCAATTGTAGGACACTCAAGGATATTAGATCGAAGCAAATTACCTATGCAGATGGAATAAGTTCCCTTTTAATGAATAAAGAATTGGACACTACCGATATTAACTATTTTTTACATAACGGAGAAGTTGACTTTGGCAATAGTGAAACTAAGGCAGGTCCCTGTAAAACTTATTTTATTGAAGGATTGGTGAAAGATAAGGAAGCCACCTTAAAAGTGAAAAATTGTTCGGAGAAGGCCATTATAGAGAGTATCTCCTATTAGATCCTTCTTCTCTTTCTTTCTTTTTTTAAGAGGGTAAGCTCCCGGCTGGTCTGTCCTGCAACTGAAGTGTTCTCCTCTGCCCTACGTATTAAATAGGGCATTACATCCTTAACAGGTCCAAATGGCAGGTATTTAGCCACGTTATAAGCTTCTTTTGCCAAATTGAAAGAGATATGGTCACTCATGCCATAAAGTTGTCCAAACCAAATCCGAGGATCGTTGTGCCTAATATTCTTAGCTTTCATCTGTTCCATTATGCGGTAGCTGCTCAATTCGTTATGTGTTCCTGCAAAAAGTGAAATGGTGTCCAAATTATCTATCATGTAGGCAACAACCTTGTCAAAATTTTCGTCGGTAGCTTTTTTTGACGGACATATCGGTGATGGATAGCCTTTTTCCTCGGCCCTATCATTTTCTTTTTCCATATAGGCTCCCCGCACCACTTTTAGTCCAATGCAATAATTGTTTTTTACAGCATCTTTATGGAGCCTTTTTAAATAGTCCAGTCGGTCCCATCTGTACGTTTGTAAGGTATTAAAGACTATGGCTTTCTTCTGGTTGTATTTCCTCATCATTTCTTCGGCCAAATCATCCGCAGGACCTTGCATCCAACTTTCTTCAGCATCGATTAAAATAGATACTTCCAAGTCGTGTGCCTTTTTGCAAACTTTGTCATATCTATTCACCACGCGTTGCCACTCTGCTTTTTCGTCATTGGTCAGGTCCTTACCTTCCATAATCTTCTGGTAAAGTTTAAATCGTCCAAATCCGGTAGGTTTAAATACAATGAAGGGTATTGCAGGATTCTCCTTAACAAAATCCAGGGTTTTCAAGGCCTTTTCATAGCAGGAATCCAATTGATTCTCAACCTCTTGCCCTTCAACCGAATAATCCAAAATGGTACTTACCCCCTTTTCAAACATTTTGTCGGCGACCACCAAACATTCTTCCTCGGTGACTCCTCCGCAGAAATGATCAAAAACACTGGCCCGGATAAGTTTTTCTACTGGTAAATGGGCTTTTATGGCAAAGTTGGTCACTGCAGTACCAATTTTAACGAGGGGTTCGTTTGCGATTAATTTGAATAAAAAATAGGCCCTTTCTAATTCTGAGTCGGTTTTAAGGGCAAATGCCGTTGCAGTATCCTCAAAAATATCCTTCATTTATATGAATTTATTAAGGATTCAAATATAAGTACAGATTTTATATTCTTATCATATAAAATAGTGTTTATTTTGCCATAAATTGATCAATAATGAAATCTATTACGACACCTACTTACGCAGTACATTTTAATGAAAAGGCTTATGAGGCCTTGAACAATCATTTGTCCAAAGCCAATTATTCCAAAATGTTTATTTTGGTTGATGAAAATACCCATAATTGTTGTCTGCCTATTTTTATGTCGAAAATTGAAGGCGAATACGATTTTGAAATTATTGAAATAGAAGAAGGTGAGATTAATAAAAATATAGCAACCTGTACTCAGGTTTGGGAAGTTCTGTCAGAATTGGATGCGGACCGAAAAAGTGCTATGATCAACCTTGGCGGTGGTGTGGTTACAGACCTTGGGGGCTTTGTGGCATCCTGTTTTAAAAGGGGGATAGATTTTATTAACGTCCCCACTACCCTATTGTCCATGGTTGATGCCTCTGTTGGAGGGAAAACCGGCGTTGACCTGGGGCCTTTAAAGAATCAGGTCGGGGTTATTAATCAACCACAGATAGTGGTTGTGGATACCAACTATTTGGATACCTTGGACCAACGGCAATTGAATAGTGGTTATGCTGAAATGCTTAAACACGGTCTTATTAGTAATGCCAGTTATTGGGAAACTTTAAAAGGCAATACAAGTTTTGAGAATTTGGATGAGTATATTCTAACATCAGTGTCCATTAAAAATGAAGTTGTGCAGCAGGACCCCACTGAGCAGCATCTTAGAAAAATATTAAACTATGGGCATACCCTTGGTCATGCGGTAGAATCCTATTTTTTGGAAAGTGAAGAACACGAACTGCTTTTGCATGGAGAGGCTATTGCCATTGGAATGATTCTGGAGGGATATCTTTCATTTAAATTAACGGGTCTGAGTAAAAATGCGCTGGAAGATATCAAGACTACCTTTCTGGAGAGGTATAAAAAAATATCTTTTGAACAGAAGGATATTGATGCCATCCTAGGCTTGTTGAAATTTGACAAGAAAAATTCACATGGTAATATCAATTTTGTTTTGTTGAAAAATATTGGAGAACCGGCAATTGATATAAAAGTAGCCCCGGAATTACTGGAACAATCTTTTGCTTACTACGCCGAATAAGAGTTACACCTACTAAAAACATCCTTTTTACAACTCTTTAACAGATTGATTCTCAATTTTATATAGTTTAGGTAATATAAATAACCCTCCTGATTTTTATTAGGGTAAAAAACCAGACTATGTTACGGAAACTTGTTGATTACAAAAAACTAAGTCATGAAGTGGCTTCCTGCTTAATAGAGATGTATCCTGATGGCTACGGTGATGAAGATATTATTATGTTCAAAAATATCCATGGCGAAATTATTGAGGCTGTGGAGGTAAAAACCCAGGATTGTATTTATTTGGTGAAAATAAGTAAAAGCCTGGCCAATTTTATTTCCAATTTCGAGGATAATATGGAAAAGGAATTGGAGGGTCAACCAGAGTCGGTAGAATTTGTTTCCCCTTCAGGTGAACCGGAATTGGAATTTAACCAAGAGGAGGAAGAATCACAACTGGACTAAGGCTGTAGATATCTGTTGGCAATTATCTGTTGATGGTGCTTTTGGTGGCCGCAGATTACAAATCCCAGTGTAGCAACCGTCCATTCTATATTGCTTGCGATGCCGGTTCGAGTAAGATCTTCATTGTCCAAATTAAGGAACAGGCTAATGGACGCTTCCCTAACCGCTTTAAATTCGGTAATCAAACTTTCCTTGCTCCTAGTTTTTGCTTTGGAGTATTTAACATAATGGTCCTGGTCAAAACCGGGCAAAGGGGTGTTGTCCCCCCGCAAAAAACGTAGAGCCCTGTATTGAAATACACGCTCGGCATCAATAATATGTACAATTACCTCAGCAATGGTCCATTTACCCAAGGTGTATGTACTATTTAATTTTTCATCAGGAATACTTTCAAGAAACTGAATGAAATTAGTTTTACCCAATGCCAAAAGATCGTTTAATTCGCTATCGTCCAATACGGAAAGATAAGTCCCATAAAACTGATTGTAGGCTTCCTGTGGTAGACTGGATTTTCTCATATGTCTATATTTTTTGGATCATTAAGGCTAATGTTTTTCTTGGGAGTTATTGTTCATAGATAAAAAACAAAAAATCCCAAACAAAAACTGCTTGGGATCTTTAACATTTTTTGTCTTTAATGATCAATTACATTTCATTGAAGATCGTGTGCATAAGACGTTTTTTGTCATTTATGCTCTCCTCCAAAGAAATCATGGTCTCTGTCCTGTCTATGCCATCAATATCATCAATTTTAAAAATTATGTTTTTGGCGTGATTGGTATCTCTGGCACGAATTTTACAGAAGATATTAAATTTCCCTGTTGTTATATGAGCCACGGTAACATTAGGAATCTGATTTAATCTTTCCAATACAAATTTGGTCTGATGAGTCTTTTCCAAAAATATGCCTACATAAGCTATAAAGGCATACCCAAGTTTAACATAGTCCAATGTAAGTGATGACCCTTTAATAATGCCAGCTTCTTCCATTTTCTTTACACGAACATGGACTGTTCCCGCAGAAATTAAAAGCTTTTTAGCAATATCGGTAAATGGTGTTCTGGTATTGTCAATTAACATGTCCAGAATTTGATGGTCTATTTCGTCTAATTTTACTTTACCCATTAGTGTTTAATTTAAATGCAAAAATAGAAAATTATCGAATTAAATGTAATTAATATGTCATTTTTTTATGAAAACCGTAACTATTTTAGATTTTTTGAAAAAATAGTCCATTTTAGTCCAATATATTTGCTAGGTCAGGTTGATTTTTTATTGCGTTTAAGTCATTAGGATCAAGGCAATTATATGTTTTATGACCGAACTTGCCTTGTAAAACTCCAATTTCTTCCAATTTCATCTTGAATTCAATATTATTATCTACAAGTGTTTCCACGAACAATATACCTGCACTATAGCCTGAATTATGTTTGGTATTAAGAATTTGAACATTCTGAATCAGGATGTCATAATATAATTTGTTGTTGTCCGGAATATCAAAGTAGGAATCCAATTTGTATTGGTGGATCGTTTTGTTGGAAATTATTTCGATAGCCTTAAGCATGGCGATAAAAATATACTTCCTTGTATTTTCACGTTCATAGTCTTCGGGAAAATGACCTGATTCGAATAATATGGTGGGAATATTCAACATTTGAAAAGTATCTCCCACACAATTGCTATTAAATCCATCATCATATCTCCCCACCTGGCCAGGAATATACTTTTGTAATTCCTCGTTCATGGCAACAATTATCTGCATACTTATTCCCCTAGTTTTGGATATAGTTCTTTCCGGGTCATGTGCAGGGGCCAAAAAAGAAACAGTGGCAGGTTTGGAAGTGTTTCCTACATTGAAAATAGTGCGCTGATCGTGTAAATTGAAACAGTAATCCGGTTTAAAATCCTCGTATATCCTTCTTAATACAATGCTCTCCGGTTGGGTCCGCTCCTGGGCGTCCCGATTTAAATCCACGCCATTGGCATTAACCCTGGTATAGGCCATGGCACCATCCGGATTTAAAATAGGCACAATTTTTATGGTACAAGTGTTAAGTATCGACTTTGCCCGACTTGAATTGGATTTTAGAAAGTTCATTAAATCCATGACCGCTTTAGTCGTGGTGGATTCGTTACCGTGCATTTGGGACCACATCAAAATTCTAAGTTCCCCTTCGCCTAAAGTAATGCTTTTAATGGCCCTACCCTCCACTGATGTTCCCTCGGTTTGGACCTTATAATCTTTGGAGATTGAATTTATAAATGGATCAATGTCATTATTTGTAATGTATCTTCCTTTTACGGATTCCTCTTTTATTTCATCATAATTTAATTGCATGCGTACTACTCTGGTTTTGTTTAAACATTGCAAAGGTAGGTTCAAAATAATTTACAGATGTAAATTAATCTGTTTATAAATGTAAACAACATATGAGAGCAGTGTTATTGGTTGTGCAGGTTGTGGATGATGTTAAGGGCGGAAGATTTGAATCGACTATAGTTGAGTTATATATCTTTGCATATCAAATATATAAAATACCTTAGTTAAAGTTATAAATTAATAAATGATATTTGATTTTTATATTTTGGTATAGAAAAATGAATATGGAATGATTACTTTTGTATTTAAATAATTACAACAGTGAACACTTCGGAACTAATAAAGAGGTTAGATCAAATTATGGGGTTCCACGATATATCCGCATCGGTTTTTGCGGATACGATTGGTGTACAGCGATCTGGTATATCCCATCTTTTGGCCGGCAGAAATAAGCCAAGTTTGGAATTCGTTCTTAAGGTGGTCGCGGCATTTCCGGATGTTGATCTGTATTGGCTGTTGTATGGTGAAGGTGTTTTTCCCAAAAAAGTTAAGGCTGCTCCTCCTGCGGAAACCCCGATAGCTAAGGTTGTTAAGAGTCAGGTTTTGGACGACCCTCCCTCCCGGGCTAAAACCATAGATAAGATTATTATATTTTATTCCGACGGAAGCTTTAAATCTTATTCTGAAATATGAATTTGAATTATTGATTTTTTAGATGATTTCAGTCTCAAATTTCTTTATTTTGTGTTATGATTAAAAATATGACCATCGGCTTGGCCGTTCTCTTGTTTGGTGTGTGTTCCTGTTATGGGCCAGAAAGAAATTGCAGCGATTTTAAAAATGGAAAATTCTCCTTTACGACGGAGATTTCAGGAGAAAATCTTACCACGACCTTTGTTAGGAATGATACTGTTGAGTTGGATTATTTCCGGGGAAAGGTAGATACCTCGTCGGTAAGGTGGATAAATGATTGCGAGTATATCGTTAAAAAGCTCCATCCAAAGAGCATGGCTGAGGAGAAATCCATTCACATGAAGATTTTGTCAACAACCAATAATTCCTATACATTTGAATATAACGTTGTTGGTAGTACTAAAAAATCTAGGGGAACCGCAATTAAAATTGAGTAGCTATGTTTGAAATCTTATCGACTCCGGATGCATGGGTAGCCTTGCTTACGCTAACTTTCTTGGAGATTGTTCTAGGGATAGATAATATTATTTTCATCTCCATTATTGCTAATAAATTACCTAAAAAACTGCAGGCTAAGGCAACCAATTTAGGACTGCTTTTGGCGATGGTACAAAGGATACTGTTACTTTTTGCTGTTTCTTTCTTAATTGGGCTTAAAAATCCGTTTTTCTATGTAGAATCCTCTTGGGTCTATTTGGGTGTAAGTGGGCAAGCTTTAATATTGTTTTTTGGAGGGCTCTTTCTGTTGTATAAGAGTACCTCGGAAATTCATGAAAAAATTGAAATGCCGGACCATGATGAAAGTCAGGTCAAGGCCAAGGGGGTTACAAGCTTTTCGAATGCAATTGTTCAGATTATTCTAATCGATTTTATATTTTCCATAGATTCCATTCTTACTGCGGTTGGTATGACCAATGGTATAGGGAATAAGCCAGGAGATGCGTTGTTGCTTATGATCATTGCTGTAGTGATTTCCATCATCATTATGATGGTTTTTGCCAATCCCATACGGTTGTTTATTAGCAAGCATCCTTCCATGCAGGTATTGGCGCTTTCTTTTTTGATCCTTATTGGGTTTATGCTTATTATGGAAGCTGCGCATTTAAGTCACGCTAAATTCTTTGGTAATGAAGTTGGTGCCATTCCTAAAGGTTATCTTTATTTTGCTATAGCATTTTCACTTTTCGTGGAGTTTTTGAACATTAGGATGAACAAGAATAAACCTTCTGTTTCCAAGGAATAGTAAGTCCCTGGATATATGGAATTCTTGACTTCTTTTTAAATATACGTGTTAAAGTCAAGTACAGCTTCTTAAAATAAAGCATGTTAATGCGATTTATTTAAAGTTTTAGTTTAATCGAATGGAAATTTTAGGTGGAGTTGTAATGTCCTTTATGAATTGCTAAAAGATCTTTTTTTTTGTTCAAGGAATTATGACTTATCCTCTTTTGAGGTTTCTGTTTGGTAGTATTTAATTCTTCTTGTTTTGTAGGTGTTGTCCGGGGTAATGATTTGCTTGATCCAATTGCCCGATTCATGGCTGTCATATTGATAAATATACTCTTGGACCTTTATGGATTTACCATGTATATTTTTTAATGAGGTGAGCATGCCTTGGGTGTTGTAAGTGTAGGTGGAGCTTTCGGTTGGAACGAACGTTTTTTGACTTAAATTATAGGTAAACTTTTTTTCTAAGACCAGCTTATTGTTGCTATTGTAAGTTTGTTCCAGTGCTGTCTGAGGTTGGCCGTCCAGAAATTCCTTGGTTAGGATCAATTTTCCAACAGCATTATCTTTTCCTTTTACTTTTGAAGTCCGTATAGATTTGAAAATAATATCGTTCAAGTAGTAAGTCTCGGTAAACTCCCCTTTGTAAATCTCATATTTTATAGCAGTTTCATCTATGCCACTGTCATTGGTACGTTTTATAGTGGAGATTTTTCCAACTTCCCCGTAAACATATTCATATTGGTCTAGAAATTCTTTATTATATGAAATTATTTTCTCTGTAATCTTTTTGCCTTCGGTTGTATCCAATTCATAAAAATTGGCAATTGAAGTGTTTTTTACAAAAATCCCATCCCTATAATTCTCCACCCGTTTTTCCAATAGCTCACTTCCGCTTAGTTTGTACTGTGTTATGTCATAATCTGTGTCGCTATAGCGGGTAACCGCTTTGGTCAAGAACCCCTCTTCGTTGAAGTCGTACTCTTCCTTTCCGTAATCGGTAGCGACCAAACAAGATTTAACCGGACCATTTAAATCAAAATCCTGTACTGTAAAAACCTTTATTTCTTGGGCAAGCATTTTTGCTGGAGAGGTAAACCCCAGAATATTGGAAATACAAAAAAGAATTATGGGCAAGTAGTTTTTCATCATATGTCAAAATTAGTCTTTATAAGGTCATAACAAAAGGAAAAATTAAACATTGCTATGGTGTAGCTTAGTTGATGGAGTTATTTTTTAAAAATTAAAAGTAATTCCAATTTTGGTAAATTGGGAATTCATGTTGAAGTTGAAATCGGTTTGAATGCTTGACTTGTGTAATTCCCCTAGGGCCTCGGCATTATTTTTTTAACGATTCGTCTTCTCGCCGCATTTTTTCCAATGGCATAGCCTATTAAAATGGCCAAGGGGTAATCTGAGATCCAATATATTTTACTACTTATCATTTCAATTGCCATAATTCCTATCAAGGAATGGTCAACGGGCTTGATCCATCTTATTTCCGGATAGCTTGTAGTTATAGCGGTTATGGCCCTCATTAAGGTAGCAACATGTCCGGACGGCATGGCGTCATATTGAGGGTATTGGTTAGTATGCCTTAAAACTGGGAAAAGGAGTCGTATGGCCCCCTGGGTGGCCGGTCTCCATTGCCCTGTTGGGGTTTTGTCTTCCCGCAATCCTTTTTATGGTTTGGGTAATTGCCCCAACAGATATTAATACTTCCGCAATTCATTTGCTGTATTAAGAGCTTATGATTATTGGATAATTTTCCAAACACATAAAAACCGCCGCTTATTAAAAGGGTAGTTCCGCCATTTTCCAAGTAATAAACGGTAGAGTTGCTGTTATTGGGAATAACTCAAAAAAAAACACCAAACAACTTATTGTAAGAGTGGTCTTGGTCCCGGTCTATTGGCTTCCCTATACCTATACTGAAATCTGTTATATGTTGATCTAGGGGTATCAAGGCTCCGGTAGAGGTATTGGCGGGCCTTGTCCGCATTATATTTTCTCTTTGTAGGGTGAACTGACCAAATTGGGCGATATCTTTTGCGATATGCCTATCGTATTCAAAAATATAGGCTTTTTAAAGCTGTATGTCAGGTCTTTTGAAGTTATGTGGTATTGTATCTTCTCTCTTTAGGGTTGTGCGATTACAACCATAGCGAAAGCCGGTAAAATTAATATTAGTATTTTATGGAGTGACTACAATTGTCCCTTGGGTAAAGCTTTCGATCGTTCCGTTCCAAAATTTATGTAGATTGCTTTCTTTGGTCTTGACTATTCAATGATTTTTTTAAATTCTCCTGTACCTTGAATTTCACAATTTTAGTGATTAAGGGAAGTGGCAATGGTTTGTCCAATGGAAATTGGACCGAGCCCTTCCCTCGCTTAAACGGCGCCAAATCTTTTTCAAATTCTTTGTGCCCTGTGGGTGTAGCATAGAATCCGATATGGTTTTTATAGGCGGCAAAATACACTAACATTCCACGGTATTTGTAAGCTGGCATATTATAGCTGATCACCTCTTCTGCCTCGGGAGCAGCTTTTTTTATTGTCCTTCTAAGTTCTTCCAAAATCCCTTGAACCTCTTGAGGGAAATGAGCAATATATGTTGTTGCGTCATTTATTAATCTATTGGGTTTTATGCCTGTCATAAAAATTTATTTACGCATATTTTTAAAACATAATTATTTAAAAATCAATTAATTCAATAAACTTATTTAATTAATAACTTTAAAATTAAAATCGATTACCTAGAGGCTCACTTTGCCTGATTTAAATGAAAATTGATCATCCAGCGAATTCCAAACCTATCAATGAAACTGCCAAAATAATCGCCCCAAAACATGTCGGCCATTTTCATCTCAATATCTCCTTCTTTGGAAAGACCATTGAATAGACGATCTGCTTCTTTTCTGCTATCTGCAGTCAACATGATATAAGTTTGGCTGCCCGGTTGTAATACGTGTCCGGCTGAAGGTATTATATCCGAAGCCATTAAAAGAGTGTCGTTACCAATTGGAAGCGCAATGTGCATGGTGCGATTTTTATCTTCTTGGGAAAGTTCCTCACCGCCTGGGGCTTCCGACATTTTCATATTGGCCGAAAATTCACCTCCGAAAACGGATTTATAGAAAACAAATGCTTCTTCGGCATTTCCATCAAAATTTAAATAAGGATCTACTTTCATGATTTTAGATTTTATTAATTTTTTTAGTCAATGTTCTTCTGCCAGCTTTTTTACTTTTTCCAATGCCTTGGGCCAAGTTTTGGAAAAATACTCCAGATATTCGTCGGTAATGTCCATCTCTACAATCAAGTTTGTTTTTTCTTCTATTTGGATGAGGGTGTAATTTTCCATGGCACCTTTCCATTCTAGTGCACTTTTACTTTTGTCTTCCACTCCATTGGTAACATATCCCAAGTGTTCAATTGACATAAAGGAATAAGGTTTATTGGCGACAATGCGGGAAACCATCCCATTGTTTTCTGCGTTGAGAAAAAGTGCAGTGCTTCCCTCCTTCCAATCTGTTTCTACCCGTGAACCTTCGCTAAAAATTGATGTCCATTTAGGGTAGGTCCTATTGCTCCATAATATTTCCCAAACCCTTTCGCATGGGGCGTGGATAATTATACTAAATATTTTATTTTTCATAGTTCAGCATAAACTACGGTTCACTACATTATGGTTCGGGCATAGGCATATTTTTCATATCCATATGCAGCATACACCAGCGGTGGCCATCCAAGTCTTCAAATCCACAGACGTACATCCATCCTTCGGGTTCCCTTGGTTCCGCATAAATTTTCCCCCCGGCTTTGCGAACCAGATCAGCCATCATACCCACATCCATCCTACTTTGCGCATCTATATTTAAAAGTACTTCTGTTCCTTTTGAGGTATTGGATATTTCATTCCCTGTAAAACCTTTAAACACGGTTTCAGGGAAGAGCATCATCACAAATTTGTTTTCACCAATTAAAAAACTACCTAAATGCGTAGCTGCCGTATGAACTGGATTGGGTGTAAATCCAATACTCTTAAAAAACATTTTAGATTTCTCTAGGTCTCTGACAGGAAGATTTAGCCAAAATTGATTTATTTTCATTTCTGGATATTAAAAATAATTATGATGTGCTTTTATATAATTTATGATGCTCCATTATAAAGATAATCGAAAATTATCACATCTAATAAGTCAACTTACCTCAATATTTTGGGTCGAATATGTAATTCATTTTATTTTTTTTTACACTATGAATTAAAATAAAACGCTGGCAGTCTCTAAAACCTAAAAGTCGTTTCCCTCACGGTGTTTAGGTTTATGATAAATTGGGTAATGCCCTTGGAATTCTAATGTAACGTATCATTAAGGTTAATAAAAAGACTTAATAGGATAGTGGATATTGATTTTTAAATCCAGATTTGCAGTATGTATAATTTATAATCATTTAGGTTTATTTTTATTATAACATGCTGTATATTTGTTTCTTATAAAATGCCAAACACTAACCATGGGCATTAAAGTTATTGTTTGTCTTGTTTCTTAAGGGGAGCAGGATAATATGGACTGACCCTTCTTATTCGGCATGGGTCCACTTTAATGGTATATGGTGGTTAATTTAATTTCTGACCATGAAAAACACTAAGTTAAAATGTATTTTAATAGATGACTCCACGCTACAAAGACGTGCGGTCGCCAAAATTATAAAAGAACATTCCAAACTTGAGCTAATAAATGAATTTGACAATGGTTTGGACGCTAAAAATGACATTGGGAGTAATATCATAGATTTAATTTTTCTGGATATTGAAATGCCTGGGTTCAATGGTTTCGATTTGTTGGAATCCCTGGAGCACAAACCACAGGTAATCCTTATTTCCGGCAACCCAAATTACGCAATGAAGGCATTCGACTACGATGTAACGGACTATTTACAGAAACCTGTGGATAAGAACCGGTTTGATCTTTCAATTAAAAAAGCAATCAATAAATTTGATCTTCAAAATGCAGAAGAGGTTGAGTTGGAGTATATTTATGTAAATAGCAACCTTAAGAAGACCAAATTGTTTTTAAATGAGATAATGTGGATCGAGGCTTATGGTGATTATGTGAAAATCATAACTAATGAGAAAAAAACATTGATTCTCTCCACCATGAAGGCGTTTGCAAAACAGTTGCCTCAGAATAAATTTCTTAGAATTCATAAATCCTATACTGTAAATCTTGAGAAAATAGAAAATTTCAATGGTTCTACGGTTGAAATAAATGGACAGGTTATTCCTCTAAGTAGGCATAAAAAGGAGGCATTGATCGAAGCCTTGGTGGTGATAGAATAGCAATCTACATGGATGGTATTAATATTTCTAAACATTAAAAAGTGTGGTGAAATTCCTTTTATATTGATTTAGTATGTTCTAGAATGGCTATAACGGCCAAAGTATTTACTTTATGTGTTGTCCCTTTTCAACCAGTAGAAAAGCCTAAGGAGGTAAGGTATGATTAAAGGAGAATTCTTTTTATCTTTACAATACAGATGAGCAAATTTTTTTCCATAACACTTTCGCTTTTGCTTTTGATCCAAAGTTTTAACTTGGATATGGTAGACGTTGCCCAGTTGGATGATTTTTTGACTCACGCCCAATTCCACAAGCAGAAGTACGGCGATAATTTATTGGTTTTCATTTCCAAACATTATGGGGAGCTCAAAAAGCAACACGATATAGAACATAGGGAAGAGCACGAGGACCATGAAGAATTGCCTTTCAGTCATCAAACCTGTTCCCATTTTACATCAGCCTTCGTGCTGAATGTGGTTGATTTTGGGATGCCTAAATCCACGCAGGTAACAGATACCGCCTCAAACTTCTTTTATCAGGAGTCATATTACCCAATACAAAATTCCGATATCTTCCAGCCGCCCAAGGCAGCATAATTCATTACTGATACAAATCATTATTAAACAAGCTGTTTTGCCATAGCTTGCCATCTTTTTATCTATGAATTATGTTATCCAATATTATACAATTCAGTGTAAGGAATAAATTAATTGTTCTTTTGTTCACACTTTTTATTATAGGTTTTGGACTATTTTCTTTAACCCAAATACCTATCGGTGCCGTTCCGGACGTTACCAATAATCAAGTTCAGGTAATTACCACATCGCAAAATTTGTCTACTCAGGATATGGAGCAATTTATAACCTATCCCGTTGAGCTTGAAATGGCCAATTTGCCCGGGGTGGTTGAGATTCGTTCGGTCTCAAAATTTGGACTTTCGGTGGTTACCATAGTCTTTGAGGACAAAATGGGGAACTATTTACCTAGACAGTTAATTGCCGAAAAATTAATATCCGCTTCCGAAAAAATCCCCGAAGGGTTCGGCACCCCCAAAATGGGGCCCATTACAACTGGTCTTGGAGAAATTTATCAATATATTTTGGATGCAAAACCGGGATATAAGGATAAATACTCTGCTATGGACCTGCGTACCATTCAAGACTGGGTGGTCAAAAGACAGCTTTCCGGAATTCCGGGTGTTGTGGAGGTTAATACTTGGGGGGGCTATTTAAAGCAATATGAGGTGGCCATAAGTACTCAAAAGCTACATGCCATGAATATTACCACGGCCGAAATTTTTACTGCCTTGGAAAAGAACAACAGCGTTTCGGGCGGTGGTTATATCGAAAAGGTAAATCAGGCATACTTTATTCGGGGCGAAGGGCTTATTTCTTCACTTCAGGATGTTGAAAACATCGTGGTTAAAACAACCAACAATCTTCCTATTTATATTAAGGATGTGGCCAAGGTGGGCTTTGGCAGCGCAACCCGTTTTGGGGCCATAACAGGCAATGGTGAAGGAGAAAAAGTTCTTGGCCAAGTAATGATGTTGAAGGATGCCAATTCCAAAAAAGTTATAGAGGCCATCCATGAACGCGTTGATGCCATTTCCAAGACCTTGCCCGAAGGTGTTTTTATCAATGGGTTTTTGGAACGCAGCGAGCTTATATCCAAAACCACCTTTACTGTTGCCGAGAACTTAATTTTAGGCTGTTTGATCGTTATTTTTGTGGTGGTTTTACTGCTTGGAAATCTTCGCTCGGGTCTGGTGGTGGCTTCCGTAATTCCACTTTGTTTGTTATTTGCCCTCTCCTTAATGTATATATTCGGGGTAGACGCGAACCTAATGAGTCTAGGGGCCATAGATTTTGGTATTATAATCGATGGAGCCGTTATAATAGTGGAATATATTGCTTTTCAAATTACCGCTAAAAGGGGGGCTTTGCAATTGCTGGGGGCGAAAGAACAACAAGTACTGAAAGATAAAATCACCTTCAGTGGAGCTTCCAAAATGATGAACTCGGCCATCTTTGGGCAGTTAATTATTCTAATCGTATTTATCCCAATTTTATCTCTAAGTGGTGTTGAGGGTAAAATGTTCAAGCCCATGGCGCTTACCTTTAGTTTTGCTTTGATAGGCGCCATGATATTATGTTTTACTTATGTTCCGGTGGCAGCGACGCTTTTTATAAAACCATCTACCTTATCCCCAAAAAATATTTCGGTTCGTCTAATGGATTTTCTTAGTAGGTCCTATGATCCCATTATTCGATGGGCATTAAAAAAGAAAAAAATAGTTTTGGCCATTGCCATCTTGCTTTTAGGGAGCTCCATTTATTTGTTTACTACTATGGGAGGGGAATTTGTTCCTACTTTGGATGAAGGCGATTTTGTTATACAACCCGTTCTTAAAACAGGTACATCATTGGGTAAAACTATTGAAATAACCACAAGGATTGAAAGGATTTTATTGGATAATTTTCCAGAGGTTAAACAGGTTGTTACCAGAATTGGAGCCGCCGAAGTGCCCACGGACCCTATGTCTATGGAAGAAAGTGATGTTATTATCATCCTAAAATCTAAAAAAGAATGGGTTTCGGCAGAAAGCAAGGATGAATTGGCCGATAAATTTAAGGAAGCCTTGTCGGTAATCCCGGGGATGGAGGTAGAATTTACCCAGCCCATAGAAATGCGTTTTAATGAGCTTATTACCGGGGTCCGTGCGGATATTGCCATTAAAATTTTCGGTGACGACTTGGAAATCCTAAATAAAAAAGGAAATGAAATTAGAAACTTGATCAAGAATGTAGATGGTGCTGCCGATATAACGGTCGAGAAAATTGCAGGCCTTCCGCAAATGAACGTTAAGTTTGACAGGGTAAAAATTGCAAGATATGGTCTAAATATAGCCGACCTTAACAGCCTTATTTCCATGGGGTTTGCAGGAACCAACTTAGGGAGTGTATTTGAAGGGGAAAAGCGATTTGACCTTACTTTAAGGTTGGACCAAAATAGTAGGCAAGACATCACTAATTTAAAAAATTTGTATGTAGACACCCCTACTTCCGGCAAAATTCCTTTAGGGGAGTTGGCCCAAATATCCTACACTACCGGGGCTGCAAAAATCTCGAGGGATGACACCAAACGCAGGATCGTAGTGGGCATCAATGTGCGTAACAGAGACCTTCAATCAGTAGTTGATGATGTTCAAAAGCTCATTGAAACAAATATAAGACTACCTACGGGTTACACCATTACCTATGGGGGGCAGTTCGAAAATTTACAAAGTGCCAAGGACCGATTAAAAATTGCCGTCCCAGTGGCATTGATCCTTATTTTAATTATGCTCTATTTTGCATTTCATTCTATTAGGGAGGCCCTTATTATTTATTCTGCAATTCCGCTTGCTGCCGTAGGTGGTATACTCTTGTTGTTTGCCCGGGACATGCCATTTAGTATCTCTGCGGGGGTTGGCTTTATAGCCCTTTTCGGTATTGCTGTCCTTAACGGGATTGTATTGATAGAACATTTTAAAGAACTAAAACACCAGGGAATGGAAGATTCAGATGAGTTAATTATCCAAGGTTCCAAGGACAGGTTGAGGGCGGTTTTACTTACTGCATCCGCTGCGGCACTTGGTTTCCTTCCAATGGCTATTTCCACCAATGTTGGGGCAGAGGTACAAAGACCGCTTGCTACCGTGGTTATTGGAGGGCTTATTACCGCCACCATATTGACTTTAGTGGTACTGCCTATCCTCTACTCCATATTTCATTCAAAAGATAGACCAGAGGGGGTAAAATCCAAAAGCAGTTCAAAGATACTAGGTTTCGTAATTCTGTTTACTGTGTGTGCCACTTCGGTTCAGGCACAGGAAGAAGGACTTAATTTTGACGAAATACGAACTATGGCATTAAAGGGTAATTCCGGACTTAAAGCATCGAGCTTAAGAGTGGATGAATCCAAGGTGTTGATAGGGAGTGCATTTAATTTTGACAAGACAGAGGTCTATTATCATTATGATCAAAATAATATAGCTTTTAACGACAAACCTTTGGAGGTATTCGGGGTTCAGCAGAATTTCCTTTTTCCAACCGTATATTTTGCCGGAAAGGCTGTTAATAAGGCCAATTATCTCATAGAAAACAGCAACTATGAGCTAAAGAAGCAAATGCTGGAACAGGAATTGGCATCCAATTATCATGAGCTCCAATATGCCAGGCAAAAGGAAAAGACCTATAGTGAATTGAATGAGTTGTATGAGCGGTTTTCATATTCTGCACAACGAAGGTTTGAGCTGGGTGAAAGTAATTATTTGGAGAAAATAACGGCCCAGGCCAAGCAAAGGGAGCTTCGGACATTATACATAAAAGCCATTGAAGATGCCAACCTGGCCTATCAGCAACTAATTAAGACGGTGCAACCAGATTCTACATTATTGGTTAAAACCTTGCCAATGGAAAAACTTCGATTAATGGATATTAATATTGAAGAAAATGTTGGCATGTCATATTTTGAAAACAGAATAAAAATGTTCGATGCTAAAAGTAATCTTGAACAACAGCATTTATTACCAGATCTTAACTTCAATTATTTCCAGGGTACCAATTCCACTTTGGGCGAAAACCTTCAAGGTTTTCAATTGGGTATTAAAATCCCCCTATTTTTTTGTGGAAATGCTTCTAAGATAAAGGCGGCCAAGATAGCCAAGGATATTTCCCAGGCCGAAGCACAGGATTATCAAATACAACTAAGGGCCAAATACGAATCACTTACGGGCCTGTTGAAAAAGTATCAAGAGGTATTGTCTTATTATGAGACTGAAGGTCAAGGTCTTGCCGACGAAATTATAAAAACGGCGACACTAAGTTATCAGAGTGGGGAAATAGACTTTTTTCAATATATCCAAAGTATGGAAAACGGCTACAATATTACCCTAACCTATTTGGAGAATCTAAATGCCTATAATCAAACGGTCATTGCAATTAATTACATAAACCTATAAAGTAAAAACTATGTCACGTATACTATATATTTCCCTTATATCAATCCTTTTGTTCAATGTTATGGCCTGTGGGGATTCAAGCAACAAAAATAATACCCATGATAATGCTGCGGAAGGTGCTGATAAGGCAAAAACGATAACCCTTACCAAAGCCCAATTTGAAGGCGAGAACATGGAATTGGGGAGACTTAGTCAACAAAATTTCCCTGTGGTGGTAGAGGTTGCGGGAACCATAGATGTTCCGCCTCAAAACAAGGCAATAGTAAGTGCCTTTTTTGGAGGGTATATAAAAAGAACTCCGCTTTTGATTGGTAATAAAGTAAAAAAAGGGCAACCCTTGCTTACCTTGGAAAGTCCTGAATTTGTTCAAATTCAACAAGAGTATCTGGAAAGTTTTGAACAACTTAATTTTCTTAAATCCGAATATGAGCGACAAAAAAGTTTGGTAGCGGAGCAGATAACCTCTCAAAAGAATTTTCTAAAAGCAGAAAGCGAATACAAACGTAATCTTGCGAGCAATAATGGTTTGCGTCAAAAACTTAATATGTTAAATATCTCTCCCGAAAATGTTGAAAAGGGGATACTGGTATCGGAAACAACCATTTTTGCTCCCATAGATGGCAGCATTACCCAAGTTAATGTTAGTAAAGGCATGTATGTTTCCCCTTCGGATGAAATTATGGAGATTTTAAATACGGACCATATTCATTTGGAATTATCCGTGTTTGAAAAGGATATTATGAAAATAAAAAAGGATCAGAAAATACGTTTTAGGATTTCGGAGGCCTCCGAGGAATTTTACGAAGCTGAGGTCTATTTGGTAGGCACCTCTATTGATGCCGATAGTAGAACGATTAAGGTGCACGGTCATTTGCATGATGATGAAAACCACAATTTTGCTGTGGGTATGTTCGTAGAAGCTGCTATTATTACCGAGAATAAGAATATTACAGCCTTGCCCGTTGAGAGTGTTCTTACCTTGGATGACAGTCAGTATGTTCTAACCTTGGTTTCGGAGGGGAACGACGGACGTATTTTTGAATCTAGAACGGTTAAAACTGGAGATAGCTATAATGGATACATTGCCATTACCGATTTGGGAGAATTGAAGGATAATGACCAGATAATAGTTAAGGGCGGATTTAATTTGATGGGCGAGTCCGGTGGTCACGATCACTAATCAACTCACTATCTTTTAAAAAGTTGGCTGCTAGGGGTTTTACACTACATAGTCCTAAAAGGATAAACGGCGATGGTTGATGGGATATGGTCGAATATCATTTGACTAGAAATGTTGTAAATACCAATGGTACCATTATGGGACATAAGCGAATTAATGGGGATAAAAAATAGTGTCGGATATGTTATGCCGAATCCTAAATATCTGGAGTTAAATTCTAGAATTGTCTATTTGGGGAAAATCCGTTTATGTCCATAGATGTTTTCTTGTCAGAAATTATTTCCGAGACCAATTGTCCGGTCACCGGTCCAAGACTCCAGCCCATCATGGCATGTCCGGTGGCAATGGTTAAATTTTTCAGGGAACTGCATTTTCCAATGTAGGGCAGGCCATCCGGAGAAACTGGGCGTAGACCGCTTTTGGCAAGGCCAATTTCCCCATCATTAATTTTGATGTCTGGATAAAACTGGGTGACAGCTTTGGCAATAGCCTGAACGCGTTGTTTTTTAATAATATCATTGATTCCGGAAAATTCCATGGTTCCTGCAAACCGGGTATATTCTTTCATGGGTGTCACGGCTACTTTGGCCTCCATTAAAATGGCAGGAATGGTAATCCCGGTTGGGCGCGCTACGTTTATACTATATCCTTTACCAGCCTGCACAGGAAGTTTCAGGTTCATTTTTTTGGATAATTTTTCGCTCCAAGAGCCGGCCGCCAAAACAATTTCATCAACAGAATACTCAGCCTTATCGGTGGTAACTTTGCTTATTCGGTTATTATCTATCAATAAATCCGTAACCTCTTCCTTAGTCTTGATAATCACACCACTTCGCTTCAGATAATTCAGCATTTTTTCCATGAACTCTGTTGGAGTGGTGTGTCCATCACACTCATAATGAATCGCTCCTTTAACATCCATGTTAAGGTTGGGCTGCAGTCTGTTTAGTGCTTTCTTATCCAAGGAGCTAACTTCCAGGCCTAAAAAGGAAGCCTTTTCAGCGACCGCCAATTCATGCTCCCCTTCCTCTTCGGTTTTATACAACATTAACAAGCCCTTTCTTTCCAATTGGAAATCGCCTAAATCCCCAGTATTTTTAATAGCTGTGAAAAGCTCCCTACTCATTAGATTTATTTCCTTGATCAAGGGAATAGCGTGGGCTACTTTTTCCTTGGTAGATGATTTATGAAAATACCATGACCATCTAAAAAAGTCCATATCCCACCGCGGTTTCATATAAAATGGACTGGTTGGACTGAACATCCATTTGATACCTTTGGAAATCATTCCTGGTGAGGCCAGGGGAATTATATGACTGGGGGTAATATACCCGGCGTTGACAAAGGAGGCTCCGGAAGTAATATCCGATTTGTCCAAAATTGTAACCTGATGTCCTTCTTTATGTAAAAAGTAGGCCGAACAGAGTCCTACGATACCCCCGCCTATAATCAATACGTTTTTTTCCATTCTATATTACTTGAAATCCGTGTGCATAAGGATCATCATCGTCAATAATAATGTTATTGTATCCGTAAATCTGGGCCCATCCCCTAATACTCGGGACTATGGCCTTTAATCCAGACAGTGTAGTCTCCTCCTCCACTTTACCAATAAATTGGGACCCAATAAAACTTTCGTGAATAAAATCTTCCCCCACCTTTAATTTACCTTTGGCGTGCCATTGTGCCATACGTGCAGAAGTTCCAGTACCACAGGGTGATCTGTCTATAGCCTTGTCCCCATAGAAAACAGCATTCCTCGCCGTAGCCTCTGGTGATATAGTGTTGCCTGTCCATAGGATATGGCTAACACCGTTTATGGTAGTGTTCTCTGGATGGATAAAGTGGTCGGGATAATTTAGATTGATTTTTTCTCTTATTTCTTGACTGTACTGAATCAAGTTACTCGCAGAATATTCCTGGATTCCCTTGAAATTTTTTTGGGGGTCAAAGATTGCATAGTAGTTGCCCCCATAGGAAACATCGAATATTAGTTCTCCCAAAACAGAACAGTTAATGGTGAGTTCCGAGGAAGCCAAATAAGACTTGACATTGGTCAATTTTACCCAATCCACTTTTTTGCCAGTCTCCTGGTATTGGATGTTCACCAATCCTGCCGGGGTTTCCATACGAATCCTACCGGGCTCCTTTGGTGAGAGTAATCCTTCTTCTATACCAATGGTTATAGCCCCTATAGTGCCATGCCCGCACATGGGAAGGCAACCACTGGTTTCTATAAATAAAATACCAAAATCGTTTTCGGGGTCCGAGGGTGGGTAAAAAATACTTCCACTCATCATATCATGACCACGAGGCTCAAACATTAATCCTTTCCGAATCCAATCGAACTCCTTAAGGAAATGCTGTCGCTTTTCGCTCATGTTATTGCCCAATAAAATTGGTCCTCCACCGGCAACCACCCTAACGGGATTCCCACATGTATGGGCATCCACGCAAAAAAAGGTCTTTCTGGCCATTAATCTAAATCTTCTGTTTGGTATGTTCTCCGTTCACAAGTCGCATGATTCCCAACGGATTATTATTTTTTAAGGCCTCTGGCAATAATTCCGAAGGCCAACTTTGGAAAGAGACGGGCCTTACCCATCGCTTAATGGCAGAGGTTCCAACCGAGGTAAATCTACTATCCGTTGTGGAAGGAAATGGGCCTCCGTGCATCATGGACGGACAAACTTCCACTCCAGTCGGCACTCCATTGAATATTATACGGCCTACTCTATTCACCAAAGCATTTACTACCGCTGTATAAGCCTTTATTTCAGTTTCTGTTCCTAAAATAGTACCTGTCAGTTGCCCTTCCAATTCATGGGTCACTTTTACCAATTCTTCTTTGTTCTTGCATTGGACTACAATTGAAAACGGTCCAAAAACCTCTCTATGTAAAATAGGGTTGGCTAAAAAATCCTCTGCAGATACGGTTAAAACCTTCTGTTGTGCAAAATTAGGGGCTACGTTGCCGTTATGCGAAGCTACTTCTATGGTCTTTGGTTGGGCAGACAATTCTTTTTTCCCTTTTTCGTAACCTTCATGGATGTTGGGGTGCAACATACAAGTAGGATCCAATTTTTCTATTTCTGTACCCAAGGTGGCTACAAAACTATCCAGGGCCGGTCCTTTTATGCCTAGAATAAGTCCGGGGTTGGTGCAAAATTGTCCTGCTCCCAACATAATGGAACCCGCGTATTGGGTTGCCCAATCGGACCCTTTTTGTTCCAGGGCAGATGGTAGTACTATAACTGGATTAATACTGCCCATCTCGGCAAAAACCGGAATCGGCTCTTTTCTTTGGGTAGCCAATCTATAAAGTGCCATTCCCCCGTTTGTACTACCTGTGAAACCTATTCCTTTTACTTTTGGATGTACGGTCAATAGCTGCCCTACCTCTAAATCACTACTATTTAGATTGGAGAATACGCCATCGGGCATACCTGTCTTTTTAGCTGCTTTTGCTATAGCTGTGGCTACCAATTCTCCAGTGCCCGCATGCATTGGATGACTTTTTACAATTACGGGACATCCTGCAGCAAGAGCACTTGCTGTATCTCCTCCGGCGGTAGAAAACGCTAATGGGAAATTGCTGGCGCCAAATACAACAATGGGACCAATGGGAAGTAACATTTTTCTTATGTCTACTTTGGGCAATGGCTCCCTATCCGGCTGGGCGGTATCTATGGTGGCCTCTACCCATGAGCCCTCCTCCAACAAGGTAGCAAAGGCGCGAAGTTGCCCCATGGTTCTACCGCGTTCTCCTTTGGCCCTGCCTTCCGGTAAACCTGATTCCTGTACATAAGCGGAAATCAGTTCATCACCCAAGGATTCAATTTCACTGGCAATGGCCTTTAGAAATTCTGCCTTTTTTTTGTCTGAAAAAGTGCGATATGTTTCAAACGCCACCGAGGCTTTTTCTACAGCGGCATTTACCTCTTCCTTAGAGGCTTCATAGAAAATCCATTCCGTTGGTTTATTTAATTTTGGATTGAAGGTAGAATAAGTTCTGCTGTTCTTGGCCGATGTTTCTATTCCAATATAGTTTTTCCCTGTAATCATTGTAAATTGATATTATAATTATGCGCTCCTAATGAGCTCGTTTTTTCACCACTAAAGTAACACTTTAGCTGGTTTTTTCCAGTTACATTCTGCTTAAACCAATTCTGCCTTATAATTCGGAAGGGTTGGTCTTGTCCTCATTCCTTCTTTAATATTTTTTAAGACCCTTTTTCTTTCCTCTCCTTGGAGCGGTAGTCTGGGAGCCCGTACTTCTTCTGTTCCAATCCCGGTAGCAACTTCGGCCAACTTTATGTTTTGTATCAACAGAGGGTTTATGTCCAATTCCAATAAGGGTAAAAACCATCTGTAAATGGCCAGGGCTTCCTTGATTTTCTCGGCTTTAGCCAAGTTGTGGATGGCCACTGTTTCTGCTGGGAACGCACATACCAAACCAGCTACCCAGCCGTCTGCTCCCATTAGGATACTCTCCAATCCTAAGGTGTCAACACCTGTCAAAACCTTTAAACGATTGCCAAATCGATTTTTAATTCTTGTAATATTTGAGATATCGCGGGTAGATTCCTTGACCGCCTGAATGTTGTCCATCGTTAATAATTCTTCGAACATATCCAAGGTTACTTCTATCCCGTAATCTATTGGGTTATTATAGACCATGATGGGCAAATCAGTGCTTTTGGCAACTTCCTTAAAGTAGGTAACGGTTTCAAAATCATTGGCCTTATAACGCATCGGAGGAAGCATCATTAAGCCACTGGCTCCGTATTGTTTCCCTTTAGAGGCAGCCTCAATGGCACCTTTGGTGGTTTGCACGGCAATATTGATGATTACCGGAATATTTCCATCAACGATGTCTACGGTCTACTGAGTTAGTGTTTTCTTTTCGTCGTCGGTCAGTGTGCTAGCTTCACCAAGGGTACCACCCAAAGTAATGGCGTTGACTCCCGCCCCCATTTGTGCCTGTATGTTTAGCTCGCACATTTTTAAATCCAATTTATCATCTTTTGTGAATTTGGTGGCCACTGCTGGCATTACGCCTTCCCATTTTATTAGCATAGCTATAATTGTTATTATGAATTACAAATTTAGTAAAAGCACACTCCTTGGAATAGAGGTATATTAGCCAAACTTGAGAGGATATTAACTATTCCAAGGTGTCCCACCATAAAAAAAATACCAACATAACATCTACTATGGGTTAGAATTAAAACTTGAGAAATTCTTAGTTGACAGACATTATAGTGTAATGTTAAATTATTTATGCTGGTTAAATCGGAAGATCGGAAGACATGTAGCACAGTTTTCAATTTTATAAAAATAGTAAGATTGTTTCTTCAGGATTTCCCTATTTTTGAAAAATCCTGAAATAATTAAACATTACTCAATGAAAAAAATATTGTTTGTTGCGCTAGGGCTTTCGTTGGCCTGCAACTCATCGCAAAAAACGATTTCCCAACAGACGGAACCGATAAAAACCCTAGTGGATCCACAGGTTTATGCAGAATCCATTACTGAGGCTGAATTAAAAGAGCATCTTTATACCTACGCCTCCGATGAATTTGAAGGTAGGGATACCGGACAGCCCGGACAAAAGAAAGCGGTAGAGTATTTAAAAGCAGAATACGTGCAACTCGGGATTCCTGCAGCACAATCCGATGGGAATTACTTTCAAAATGTTCCATTGGTAATTAATCATTTGCCAAAAGGAAGTGTTTCAATTCATGGAAAGAAATATGAGAATGGTGATGGATTGCTGACCTTTTCGGCTGCCACTGGAAGCTATGATGATATTATATATGTGAATTATGGTGTTGAAGAAGAAAACTATTCGGATTATGCCGGTTTGGATGTAAAGGGTAAAATTGTATTGATGAAAGCAGGCGAACCTGTAAATGCAGATGGCACCTATAAACTATCGGGTAGCAATGAAAAGTCTGTTTGGAGCAATATGTCCGAATCTCTTGGAAAAAGAATGGAATTGGCATCTAGCAAAGGAGCTATCGGAGTTATGTATTTTGACGAAGGCAACTATGGTCGATTCAAAAATAGGTTCAATTTTATGCAAGGCAACGATGGTGGCAGTATGGTGCTTAAAGACGAAATGGAATCTGATTTTTTCAGCTTTTTTATTGATGCCACGGTAGCCAATGCCATTCTTCCAAATATACTATCGGAAAATACATCGAAAATCGTTGCCACTAAATTGGTCTTGAATATTGAAAGTGATAGCAAAGAGGTGGATTCGGAGAATGTAGTAGCGGTAATAAAAGGTTCGGAAAAGCCAAATGAATATGTTATAATTTCAGCGCATCTTGATCATGTAGGAGTAAATAGTGCAGGTGAAATTTTTAACGGGGCGGATGATGATGGTTCTGGAACAGTTGGACTCTTGGAGATTGCTGAAGCCTTTAAGAAAGCTGCGAATGATGGCCATGGTCCCAAAAGATCAGTCGTCTTTCTACATGTTACCGGAGAGGAAAAAGGCCTTTTAGGTTCTAAATACTATGCCGATCATGATCCCATTTTTCCACTGTCCGAAACCGTGGCCGATTTAAATATCGATATGATAGGCAGAATAGATCCTAATCGCAAAGGGGACAGGAATTATATTTATTTAATTGGCTCTGACAAATTGAGCACCGAACTTCATGAGTTATCGGAAGCGGTGAACAGGAAATATATGAATATTGAATTGGATTATACCTTTAATGATGAAAATGACCCCAACCGTTTCTATTACAGAAGTGATCACTACAATTTTGCCAAAAATAATATACCTATAATTTTTTATTTTAATGGAACACATGCCGATTATCACCAGCCTGGTGATACGCCGGACAAAATAAATTATGACCTATTGCAAAATAGAACAAGGTTGGTGTTCCTAACGGCTTGGGAAATAGCTAACAGGGATGCGCGTCTAAAGGTAGATAAGGCTGTTAATTAGAATAGAATACATTAGAATGTAAAAAGGTGGTTGAAATTAATTCAACCACCTTTTTTTTGTGCTATTTAAATAAGTTTTTAATAGCAAGGAAAGCCTGTATTTAATAATTGATCGGTCGTAATAACCGCTTATAACCTACAAGTGGAATATTAAGGGTTATATTCCAAACAATCGTCAACTTTTATGTTGAACATCGTAATTATTCCTATAATAATTTCAATGATTTATAAGATAGTCTTAATTTTGCGTGCTAGTGAAAAAGTAGGCAATGGGCCTTTTAGTAAAAAAAGAAATCTAAGATCATAAATCATAACCCTATAAAATGAAAAAAACGTTATTTGATAAAGTGTGGGATTCCCACGTTGTTCATAAAATCGAAAATGGGCCGGATGTATTGTTCATTGACCGTCACATGGTTCATGAGGTTACCAGTCCGGTAGCATTTCTAGGTATAAAAAGTAGGGGTATTCCAGTAATGTATCCAGAGCGTACTTTTGCCACGGCAGACCACAATACACCTACAATTAACCAGCATTTACCGGTTAAGGATCCACTTTCGGCCAATCAGTTGAAAGCATTAGAAGAGAATTCCAAGGCTCATGGCATATCCTATTGGGGACTTGGGCATGAAAAAAATGGTATTGTTCACGTTGTAGGTCCTGAATACGGAATTACACAACCAGGAGCAACCATAGTATGTGGTGATTCGCATACCTCTACCCATGGAGCATTTGGAGCCATAGCATTTGGTATCGGTACTTCCGAGGTAGAGATGGTTTTGGCTACACAGTGTATTATGCAGCAGAAAGCCAAATCTATGCGTATCAATGTAAATGGAAAACTTGGTAGAGGTGTAACTTCAAAGGATGTAGCCTTATATGTAATTTCCAAACTGTCCACCTCTGGTGCTACAGGATACTTTGTGGAATATGCAGGGGATGTGTTCAGGAATATGACTATGGAAGGTAGGATGACCGTTTGTAATCTAAGCATTGAGATGGGTGCTCGTGGAGGTATGATCGCTCCTGATGAAAAGACTTTTGAGTATATTAAAGGACGCGAATTTACTCCGGTTGGTGCAGCTTGGGATACGGCCATGGAATACTGGGAAACACTTAAAACGGATGAGGGAGCAACTTTTGATAAGGAAATAACTTTTGATGCCGCAGATATAGAACCTATGATCACTTATGGGACCAATCCAGGGATGGGTATCGGAATTTCCAATGGCATTCCAATGGCAGAAGCTGTAGAAGGTGGTGTTTCAACCTACAAGAAGTCCCTTCAATATATGGCGTACAACGAGGGTGATAATATGATTGGCAAACCAATCGATTTTGTGTTCTTGGGAAGTTGTACCAATGGACGAATTGAAGACTTCAGAGCCTTTGCATCTATTGTAAAAGGTAGAAAAAAAGCAGATAATGTAACCGCTTGGTTGGTGCCCGGGTCACATAAGGTGGAATCGGCAATCAAAGAAGAGGGAATTTTGGACATTTTGCACGAGGCAGGTTTTGAATTGCGCGAACCTGGCTGTTCTGCATGTTTGGCCATGAACGATGATAAGGTGCCTGCTGGGAAATATGCAGTTAGTACCTCGAACCGTAACTTTGAAGGAAGACAAGGTCCTGGGTCAAGAACACTATTGGCAAGTCCACTTGTTGCTGCGGCAGCTGCAGTTACAGGAAAGGTGACGGATCCAAGAGAGTTGATGCAGGAATTGGTTTAAAGCGTAAAGTACTTTTTGCACTTTTCTTATCCGTTAAGCAGAGTTTATAGGACTTTTAAAGATGCTCCTAAGAGATTTAAGCTGTACGAGGTTAAGAAAGTCCGAATGAATCTAGAAATATAAAATAAAGTTTAATTTTCGTTTTGCGCTAAGCGCTAAGCACATAAGTTTAAATAACATGGCATACGATAAATTTAATATACTTAAATCAACAGCCGTTCCACTTCCAATAGAAAATGTGGATACCGATCAAATTATTCCAGCTCGATTCCTTAAGGCTACGGAGCGTAAAGGTTTTGGGGATAATTTGTTCCGGGATTGGCGTTATAACCCAGATAACAGTCCAAAGAAGGATTTCGTTTTAAACGACCCTACCTATAGTGGTCAGATCTTGGTGGGTGCTAAGAACTTTGGGTCAGGTTCTTCCAGGGAACACGCTGCTTGGGCAGTCTATGACTATGGATTTAGGTGTGTGGTATCCAGTTTTTTTGCAGATATCTTTAAAAACAACTGTTTAAATATAGGAGTATTGCCGGTGCAGGTGAGCGCCCCATTTTTGGAAAAAATATACGCTTCTATCGAAGCAGACCCAAAAACTGAATTAGTGGTCAACTTGCCGGAACAGACGATTACCTTGTCGTCTACAGGTGAGTCGGAAAGTTTTGACATTAACCATTATAAGAAAGATAATATGCTTAATGGCTTTGATGACATTGATTATCTATTGAACATA
The DNA here is from genome assembly GCF_023015865.1 of Arenibacter sp. F26102. Classification (GTDB taxonomy): domain Bacteria; phylum Bacteroidota; class Bacteroidia; order Flavobacteriales; family Flavobacteriaceae; genus Arenibacter. The sequence goes on from NZ_JALKBC010000005.1 coordinate 433,782, forward strand.
AAAGAAAACATTAGGGAATTTGCCAAAGATACCCCTTTGTAAAACATCGGGTTACCGTTAAACTCGCGAAGTGTTTCATGGAGCGCACCCTTCTTCCTGATATGCCACGGTGCGAATTCATTACTTATTAGGTTATTGGACAATAGAGATACTGTTACTAGTTCAGCATAAATGAAAAGAAGAAAAATTGAAATAATGGACACCACCCTGAGGGATGGAGAACAAACCTCTGGGGTGTCCTTTTCAGCATCCGAAAAGCTTACTTTGGCGAAGTTATTGTTGGATGAGTTGAACGTTGATAGAATTGAAATAGCTTCTGCCCGAGTATCGGAGGGAGAACTTTCCGCTGTACAACAGATTACTGAATGGGCCAATGTAAAAGGGTGCATAGACCGTGTTGAGGTATTAACCTTTGTAGATGGTGGTGTTTCTCTTGATTGGATGAAAAAATCCGGTGCCAAGGTCCAGAATCTTTTGACGAAAGGTTCTATGAACCATTTAATGCATCAACTTAAAAAAACTCCCGAACAACATTTTAAGGAAATAGAAAATACCATAGCATCGGCAGCCAAGGAGGGAATTGTGACCAATGTGTACCTGGAAGACTGGAGCAATGGTATGCGGAATTCCAAGGAATACGTATTTCAATTTTTGGATTTTTTATCTTCACAACCCATTAAAAGAGTGTTGTTGCCGGATACTCTGGGAATATTGACATATAACGAAACTTATAGTTATATATCGGAAATAGTAGAACGTTACCCCAAGATGCATTTTGATTTCCATGGTCATAATGATTATGACCTAAGTGTTTCCAATGTTATGGAAGCTATAAAAGCAGGTTGTCATGGACTTCATTTAACCGTTAACGGTATGGGCGAAAGAGCAGGTAATGCTCCAATGGCCAGTGCCATAGCGGTAATAAATGATTTTATGCCCGAAATAGAGGTGGCCGTAAATGAATCTTCCCTGTATAAGGTTAGTAAGTTGGTGTCGGCATTCACTGGTTTTGGAATACCGGCGAATAAGCCTATAGTGGGAGATAATGTTTTTACTCAAACTGCTGGAATTCATGCGGATGGGGACAGTAAAAAGAACCTATACTTTAACGATTTAATGCCGGAACGTTTTGGCAGAAAGCGTAAATATGCCTTAGGTAAAACATCAGGAAAAGCCAATATTCAAAAGAATTTACAGGAACTTGGATTAACGCTTAACGATGATGAATTAAGAAAGGTCACTGCCCGTATAATTGAATTGGGAGATAAAAAGGAAAAGGTTACCAAGGAAGACTTGCCTTATATTATTTCCGATGTTTTGGATAGTGATACTTACCAACAAAAAGTTTTTGTAAAATCATATGTGCTTACCCATTCCAAGGGATTAAAACCATCCACTACCCTGGCCCTGGAAATTAATGGCGAACTCATAGAGGAACACGCCCAGGGTGATGGGCAATATGATGCCTTTATGAATGCATTGAGAAAAGTATATAAATCCAAAAAAATGGAGTTGCCTATTTTGATAGATTACGCAGTGCGTATTCCACCTGGTAGTAATTCCGACGCCCTGTGTGAAACTATTATTACATGGAAAAGCGGTGATAAGGAATTTATTTCTAGGGGGTTGGACTCCGATCAAACCGTCTCGGCCATTAAGGCAACCGAGAAAATGTTGAATATTATCTAATAAAAACACAAACAATTTTAACCATGCCAGTCGAAAAGCGTTTGGCAAAAAGCAAAAATAAATGAAATTAAAAATTGCCCTTTTAGCAGGAGATGGAATAGGACCTGAAGTAATTGATCAGGCGGTAAAAGTATCCAATGCAATAGCCAAGAAATACAATCACGAGATTAATTGGACCCCGGCGCTAACCGGAGCAGCGGCCATTGATGCGGTAGGTGAACCTTACCCTGATGAGACCCATGCCATTTGTGAAGCCGCAGATGCCGTTTTATTTGGTGCTATAGGACATCCTAGGTTTGACAATGACCCTTCCGCCCAAGTACGTCCGGAACAAGGATTGTTAAAAATGCGTCAAAAATTAGGTTTATTCGCCAATGTTAGGCCAACTTTTACTTTTCCGTCACTAATAGATAAGTCTCCCCTGAAGCGTGAGCGAATTGAAGGGACAGATTTAATCATTCTAAGGGAATTAACGGGCGGAGTATATTTTGGGGAACGTGGACGAAAGGATAATGGGAATACCGCCTTTGACACTATGACCTATACCCGTGCCGAAATACAACGTTTGGCCAAAAAAGGTTTTGAAATGGCCATGACCAGATCTAAAAAGCTTTGTTGCGTAGATAAGGCCAACGTTTTGGAATCTTCCAGGTTATGGAGAGAAACGGTGCAAGCTATGGAAAAGGATTATCCTGAAGTTACTGTTTCCTATGAATTTGTGGATGCAGTTGCCATGAGGTTGGTACAATGGCCAAGTACCTATGACGTAATAATCACCGAAAACCTTTTTGGAGATATTTTAACGGATGAGGCTTCTGTAATATCGGGATCAATGGGCTTAATGCCATCGGCTTCCGTGGGAACCAAAACAAGATTGTATGAACCAATTCACGGATCATATCCACAAGCCGCAGGTAAGGATATTGCCAATCCATTGGCTACCGTACTTTCTGCTGCCATGATGTTCGAAGATTTTGATTTGAAGGAAGAAGCTCAAGCCATTCGTGATGTTGTAAACAAATCCTTGGCGGAAGGTGTGGTTTCAGAAGATTTGGCGGAAGGCGGAAAAGCCTATAAGACCAGCGAAATTGGAGATTGGTTGGCTAAAAACATCTAGAATATTTTACATAATAATTATAAAGCCCCTTATTTGAGGGGCTTTATTGCTTCTAGTATCTATTGAAATGGTACGTCTTAATTTGGAAAAATAATGATGTCGTCGATGATTACTTCATCCGCCAAAGTGACTAATAAATTTAATCCGGTCTTAATTTCATTCTGCTCTATGGAAATGTTGTAATGCTCGTTCGCGCGAATGCCCATGTACCATTTTGAGGCAGTGACAGGCAAACCTGAATTATTTGTGGCTGTTATGGAAATTTCCAAATCCCCACTTTGGTCTCCTAGAGTTCCTCTAGCCCAATCTCCATCATAGGTCGTAAAATAGCCAGTTTGACCGCTCTGAGCTGTAGTCCAGGTCAATTCAGATTTTTCATGATTTCCATAGATATTGGTCCATTTCCGGACATCGACTTCAATATCAGGAAAGGAAGAGCTTACCTCGGGCGAAATAGTAATGGTAGTTGCCATATCCAACAAGGCCAGATTGGCGTTTATCGTAGTAATAGCACCTCTGTTAATAAGTACACTGGAATTATAATAGCCATATCTTCCAGTATTAAATAGGGCTTCCAATGCGGAGTAATTACTGAAACTACCTATTAGGAGATTATAAAAACCGGCAGGCAATTCAATAGTTTCAGGGGATTCATTGTATGGGCGGTTATATACTTGTTCAGATCCATTACTAATATATATCCTCATTTCTGCCAATACATCTTCCAGAGGGGGCTTTCCAGTAGTAATTTGGACAATCTCTTTTACAGATGTCTTAAGGGATAGAAACCCAGGTTCGGTCTCTTCAATTGGGTCTATAGTGGTGGGTTTATCTATGACCTCTAAGACATTATCCTTGTCACAGCCTACAACGAATAGCCCAAGGATCAACATTCCAAAAATAAGTTTTGCTTTCATAATCAAAATATTTAGTTGTTAATACTTTTGTTTATGATTTAATGTCTAAAACAATAAGAGGTTAACAGGTCTCTGAGAATTTATTTCGAATATGGACATCCAAGCTGGTCGGACATAATTTTGGTAGATGTTCAAAAAAAAGAAACGGGTGAAATGCCCGGTCTGGAAGATTTAATTATCAACTTGCGACTGGATATTTATGTAAAGGACATTAGGTACTCGCATAAAAAAATCCCCAATAATGATTGTCATTATTGAAGATTTTTAGATACGATATTATGTTATTTTAGGCCTACAACTATGAATTGAATGCCATTTTTCGTTTGGTATTGACGGCTCTGTTTTTAGAAAACACCAAGATTAAAACTGCAATGGTTATCCCGGTACCGGCCATTAGGGCTCCTACCAAGCTTGCGGAGGTAAATCCAAATCCCATGGCTATGGGTAATCCTGCAAAGTACGCTCCAGAGGCATTGCCCATGTTAAAGGCACTCTGATTCATGGAAGACCCCAGCATTTCAGATCCTTTGGATGCCCTTATTATCGCTAATTGAATTGGTGTACCTACCATAAAGGAAACGATTCCGATTATGAAGGTTAAGATTAATATGGCTACTGGATTAGCGGCAACCAAGAAGTTGATCAGAAGCACCATCACCATTAGGGATAAGCTGATGATAACTGCTTTCAAGGGGCTAAATATCTCAGCCATTTTAGCGCCAATAAAATTACCGAACACCATTCCTAAACCGGCCAATATCATGGCATAGCTTACCATGCTTTCGGAATGCCCTGACACATTGGTCAATAATGGGGCAATATAACTGTACCAAGCAAAGAATCCTCCTGTACCAATGGTAGTAAGTAAAATGAGCAGCCATATTTCCAATCTCTTAAAAACCTTCAAATCTTTAATAAATCCCTCTGAGGAGGATTTTTCCATTTTTGGAATCCAAAAGTATATACTTAGCATCGCTATAATACCAACAAATCCCACCAATAGAAAGGAAAGGTTCCAATTATAATGATGTCCTAAATAGGTTCCAATAGGTACTCCTATTACATTGGCTATAGTTAGTCCGGCAAACATGGTGGCAATGGCCTGGGCCGCTTTCCCTTCTTTTGCCAGCTTTCCTGCTACTACGGCTCCGATTCCAAAAAATGCCCCATGTGGCAATCCGGACAGGAACCTCGAAATAATTAAAGAGGTATAGCTTGTAGAGAAAGCTGAAAGTGTATTGAACAACGTAAACCATATCATAAGATATAGCAATACCTTATGTGCTGGCCATTTTCCACTTATGGCCGTCAAGGTTGGTGCTCCAACTACAACGCCCAGGGCATAGGCTGCAATAAAATGTCCAGCTTGTGGAATACTTATTTGGAGGGAACTGGCCACGTCCGGTAAAATACCCATAATTACAAATTCGGTCATACCTATACCAAAGCCTCCTACCCCTAGGGCAATAAGCGCTTTTTTGTTTGATTTGTCCATACTCATAATATTATTATTTAATGAATTATTACAGGTACAATATTACTACAAGGCATTTTCCTTTCGCTATGGAGAATTATCCTATTTATATGCATTTCTATCCTGTAAAAAAAGCCGCAAAAGTAATACTCTTTCTTTAAATGGCGCGCTTTTATTATGGTTATTGAATTCTGTTGGGAAATATTTAGTATTTACCAAGCCAAATAATTGGGAGTATCAGTGATTAGAGAGTTTTGTTTATGATCGGCCTATATACGAAATGGAAGTGTGAAAGAAAATAGTAAGGATATTAAGACATATAATTTATTAAGGTGCCACATTGCGGCCTAATTGTCCTCAATATTCTAAAAACTATACGATTTGTAAAAATTAAACGTTGATACTTTGGGTAAGTAAACAATTTAACTTACATACAATATAGTATTTTTCTTACAAAATTATAATGACATGAAAATATATCAGCACAAAATACTTCACCTTGAAGACCTTGATCATTTAGATATCGATTTTATTCCTGAAGTATTTTTTCTTTTTGCATCTCCGTCATTTGTGGGTACAGAAGAATTTGTGAGCAAATTGGCGCAAAAATTTGAAAATGCCATTTTGATTGGATGTTCCACTGCAGGGGAGATTTTAGGAAATGAGGTGCTGGATTCCACAATTGCCTTAACGGCAGTTAGGTTTGAGAAAACAAAGCTTCAAATTGAAGAGGTTGATCTGGTCTCCTATGATCTAAATAGTTTTACTGCTGGCAAGGCTTTAAGCAATAAATTTAAAGGAACTGATCTGAGGCATATTTTTGTTCTGAGTGATGGGCTTATCGTAAATGGTGCCGAACTGGTAAAGGGCTTGCATACCGATCTTGATAAATCTGTAAGCATCACAGGTGGATTGGCAGGCGATTGTTCCAACTTTGAAAATACCTTTGTAATAGCAGGCGCAAAAATTGCTTCCCAAAAGATAGTTGCCCTAGGTTTATATGGTTCTGAATTAAATATTGGGTTTGGATCTAAGGGAGGTTGGGACAGTTTCGGAATTGAAAGATTAGTGACGAAATCCAAAAATAATGTACTTTATGAATTGGATGGTCAACCGGCATTGGAGCTCTATAAATCATTTTTGGGAGACATGGCAAAGGATTTGCCCGGTTCGGGTCTTTTATTTCCTTTGAGCATGAGGGATGAGGATAATCAAATACCAGTTGTAAGAACTATTTTGGCGGTCGATGAAAAAAGTGGAAGCCTCACTTTTGCGGGAAACATCCCCCAAGGTTCCTATGTGAGATTAATGAAAGCCAATATCGATAGGATTATTGGCGGTGCGGAACAATCTGCAATAACAACCAAGGGCAGTACTGAAAATCAACATCAATTGGCATTTTTAATAAGCTGTGTAGGTCGCCGTCTAGTCATGAAACAATTGGTGGAGGAAGAAGTGGAAGCTGTAAACGATGTATTTGATAATGATATATATACAACAGGGTTTTATTCTTATGGAGAGATTGCTCCATTTGATAAATTTTCGCCATGTACCCTACATAATCAAACCATGACTATAACAACGTTTTCTGAATGAGCAACAATTACCACAGATTACTTAATAGACAGCTCAAAAAGATAGATCTGGACGACGGAACCTTAGATCTTATCGCTCCCCTATTGCATCAAGTTGACGAAGCATATAAGGCGTTTGATAGTGATTTGGAGCATGTAGAGAATGTCTTGGAAAAAAGTTCCCAAGAATTATTTCAAACCAATCAGCAGTTAAAAAACAATATAGAATCCATCAGTGGTCAATTATCAAAAGTAGCAGGGAATATAAAGGATGTTATTTTCGAAATGGACCTGAAAGGCAATTGGTCATATCTTAATCCTGCCTGGCAAAAATTGACAGGACTTAAGGTCAGGGATTGTTTGGGAAAACCATTTCACCAATTTTTGAAGGATGACCAAGGAAAGGATTACACGAATCTAATAGATTTAAAGAAACCTAATTTTAAAACTATTAGTAAAATTTTCAAATCCCAAACTATTGGTGGTGAACATAAATGGTTGGATTTTTCCTTGAAGGTTATTAAATCTGAAGATGGAAATATTGAAGGCTATATTGGCGCTATTGTTGATATTAGCAAAATAAAGGAAACGGAATTGGCCTTAATAGAAGCCAAGGAAAAGGAATCTATGGCCAATAAGGCAAAGGATGAGTTTCTCACAACCATGTCCCACGAGATAAGAACACCGCTCAATGCTGTTATTGGTATTAGCCATTTGTTACTTTTGGAAAATCCGAAAAAAGAACAGTTGGAAAACTTAAGTACCCTAAAGCATTCCTCGGAACATCTTTTGTGTTTGGTTAATGATATTTTGGATTTTAATAAAATTGCCTCTGGTCTATTGGAATTGGAGGAAAGGGATTTTAGTCTAAATCAGGTCCTCAATGGTTTACAGAGTATATTCCACAATACGGCAAAAGAAAAGGACTTAAGGCTTCTTGTCAAAACGGACACAGCGCTCCCCAAAACATTTATTGGCGACAGTACCAGATTATCCCAAATACTGACCAACCTGGTCAGTAATGCCATTAAGTTTACAGAGGAAGGTAAGGTTACCGTGGATATTGAAGCCGTGGAGATAGCTAAGGATTACTGCGTTTTGGAATTTATAATTTCCGATACGGGAATTGGAATTCCTGAAGATAAACGGGATAAAATATTTCTTTCGTTTGCCCAAGCCAATTCGGATACCACTAGAAAATATGGCGGAACGGGACTGGGACTTGCCATATGTAAACGCTTGTTGGAATTAATGGATAGCGACTTGGAATTAGAAAGTGAGGTGGGCAAAGGATCTACTTTTAGTTTTAAGTTGAAACTGCACAAGAGTGCAATGGCAGATTATCAGGAAGACATCTATAATTTTGATGCTAAATCCATTCATCAGCAAGAAAATCTGAAAGGGGCCAGAATTCTGGTCGCTGAGGATAATAAGGTAAACATTATGGTCATTGAGAAGTTTCTATCCAAATGGCAGGTCGATTTTGATATTGCTGAAAATGGATTAATAGCCATCAATATGGCCATGGAAAATACCTACGATATGATTTTGATGGATCTTCAAATGCCTGTTATGAACGGTTTTGAAGCAAGTAAGGCCATAAGGGAATCCGGCAACCCCCTTAATAAGGTTATGCCCATCTACGCCTTATCCGCTTCCACAGGAATGGATATAAAAAACCAATTGGGAGAATACGGAATAAATGGTCTTATATGTAAACCTTTCAATCCTACCGAATTGTTTAAAACATTGACAACAATACTTCAGCAAAAATATATTCACTAAGTTGTAATCAGGGAACAAATAATTCTTGCCCCTAAACCCAAATTCACTAAGGTTTCGAATATTTAAACAGGGTACTAAAAAGCATAGAAAAGGCCCCACTTAACTAGTGTCAAGTGGGGCCTTTAATTTTTATGGAACTTCTGGAAATAAAGAATCCTGCAAACAAGCACTCGCGTTACAAGATATAGTCGGTACTGATGAAGTTAGACAATCTTGATTCCAATAATTGCTCCACGGTTTCATTGTTAAGTTCGTTGTCTTTAAAGGCTACAAAGGTTCGGATGGAAAATGAGCGAAGGGCATCATATACACTTAAGGTAGCCTGTGCTGAATCTTTACGCCCTGTAAATGGATAAACATCAGGGCCTCGTTGGCAAGAACTGTTAAGGTTTACCCGGCAGACCAAGTTTACCAAGGTGTCAATTAACGGGGCAAGGGCATATACATCCTTGCCGAACAAACTTACTTGCTGGCCATAATTGGACTCGGCCATATCATCCAAGGGTTCTTCAATATCCTTAAAGGTTACGATTGGGATTACCGGCCCAAACTGCTCTTCCTTATAAACTCTCATCTCTTTGTTTACCGGATACAGAATTGCAGGCCAAATGTAATTATCGGAATGTGTACCTCCTTTTTTGTTTAATATTTTAGCACCTTTTTCCCTAGCATCATCTATTAATTCCTGGATATAGGCTGGTTTTCCGGGTTCCGGCAACGGAGTTAATTTAACGCCATCTTCCCAAGGATTTCCAAATTTAAGGGCATCTACCTTCTCTGCAAATCTCTTGTTAAATTCACTGGCAATATCCTCATGGACATAAATTATTTTAAGAGCGGTACAACGCTGTCCGTTAAAGGACAATGTCCCGGCAATACATTCATTAATAGTTAAGTCCAAATCCGCATCTGGAAGTATAATGGCAGGATTTTTGGCTTCCAAACCAAGTACTAAACGAAGTCTGTTGCTTTTTGGATGTTGGTTTTGTAAGGCATTCGCAGATTTACTATTGCCAATTAAAGCCAAAACATCAACTTTTCCAGTTTGCATTATTGGTGCGGCCACTGCCCTACCCCTACCAAATACAATATTCACTACACCTTTAGGGAAACTGCTTTGAAAGGCCTCCAAAAGTGGCGTAATCAATAGGACACCGTGTTTTGCAGGTTTAAAAATTGTGGTATTCCCCATGATTATGGCAGGAATAAGCAATGCAAAGGTTTCGTTTAAGGGATAGTTATATGGCCCTAAACACAATACTACTCCAAGCGGTCCCCTTCTAATATGCGCATAAACACCATCGTTTTTTTCAAATTTGGCGTTATCCCGATCAAGCTGCTTGTAATCTTCTATGGTATCGTTAATATACTCTACCGTTCTGTCGAACTCCTTTTGTGAGTCTGGGAGCGATTTTCCAATTTCCCACATCAGAAGTTTTACAATTTCATCCCTTTTAGTCTGCATTTTCTTCACAAAAATCTCCATACAATCTATACGCTCCTTAACACGCATGGTTGGCCATATGCCCTTACCCTTGTCAAAAGCTACCAAAGCTGCGTCCAAAGCTTCCAAGGCTTCTTTTTCCTCCATGTCCGGAATACTTCCCAATAAGGTGGGTTCATATTTGTCCGTACTGGATATGGTGGAGTATACCTCCGTTGTATTCCCTGTCCACTCTTTTAATTGGCCGTCCACCAAGAAGTGTCGTTGGTCAATTGTATTTCTTATTTGAAATTCTTCCGGTATTGTTATATCACTCATGTTGTTTGGTAAATTTTTCAGTTGTTATAAAAATAATACCTATTTAGAACCCAGCATAGTTATTCATTAAAAAATAAATGTTTTTATTGAAGCACTACCTATTTCCAGAGTTTGGCCCACATTAAACACAGATTACACAACAATTGTTTTATGGTCTACTTATTTCTACATTATTTAGCCTCACAGAATTAACTTTCTATTTTATAATATTATTCCTACAACCAATCCCATACAATTCCAATGAAAAAACATCTTATTAGTTTACTACTTGCTCTCCTATTATCATTGTTAAATCATGCCCAACAATGGGAGCCATTGGGTGCAAACGATTTTAACGCCCCTTCTTCGAATTCAGCAAGGTATTTATGCATAGCGAATGGTCCCAATAATAGTGTTTATAGCGCTTTTCAGGACAAGGATAATTCCTCTAAGGTAAGTGTTAAACAATTTATCAACAATGAATGGGTCTATGTAGGCATACCTGGTTTTTCAAGTACCTATTTTAATTCTTTATTTATGGCTACGGATACCAATTACCAGCCATATGTGATTTTTTCCGATGGTGGTTATGATAACAGGTCAACGGTAATGCGTTTTAATAACGGAACTTGGGAGTTGGTAGGTGATCCAGGTTTTAGTGCCAGTGCTTCCTATGGCAATTCACTAGCTATTGCCCCGGACGGAACTATTTATGCCGCAGTTACAGACTCGGCCAATTCTTCAAGGCTTGTAGTTTATCAATTTGTTAACGGTGCTTGGGATATTCTAGGTTCATCGCCTATCTCGGATTCTTACGCAAGCTCGATCAATATAGCAGTGGACAGTAACTCCATTCCCTATGTAGCTTACGCCGAAGAGCTGGCAAACTATAAGCGATATGGTTCTGTCCAAAGGTATATAAATGGAGTGTGGGAATATGTTGGTAACCAGTCTTTTACTGGTGCAACTTCTTATTTATCCTTTGCTATTGATAATGATAACGTGCCTTATGTTTTAACCAATGATGCCTCAAACGGCTATGTCCCCATTATTTCAAAATTTAGTAACGGAACATGGGGACCAGTAGGTTCAAATGTAATTTCAGAAGACATGTCAGGTTATCTGGCCATGACAATTACAGAAAACAATACTCCCGTTGTGTTGTATCATGGACAAGCTAGTAATCTGATCGTAAAACAACTCAATAACGGCAGCTGGGAAACCGTAGGCTCGGATAGTTCGGCATTTGATCGGGTATTTAACCAACCGAGTATTACTGCCACAAACGATAAAATATTTGTATCCCAACCGGGAGATGAAATGATGGGCATGGGTTCTATAAGTGCCGTATATCAATTTTTAGATGGAGTATGGTCTTCTACAGGGGAAAATACAGGTATTGCGAAAGGAAACTTTCAAAAGGACGCTTTGGCCATAGACAGCAATGGAATGCCTTTAGTAGCTTTTGTAGACTATGATAATGACTATAAGATTTCAGTTCTAGGTTTTCAAAATAATGAGTGGATTCCTGTAGGTAATAAAGGTATTTCGGCAGCTTCGGCTACTCCGGTAACTATGGATTTGGACTCCAACGATGTCCCCTATATATTTTATATGGATTCTTCGGTTGAGGGAAGAGGAACGGTACAACGCTATATCAATAATAATTGGGAAGTGCTGGGCTCCATAGGATTCACAACAGCAAATGGGCAGAGCATATCTATTGCGTTAGACCCCAACAATGTTCCCTATGTGGTTTACAGTTATTACTCGGGTGGTTACAAATTGGAAGTCATGAAGTATAATGGATCCAGTTGGGAAATGGTCGGTGACCCTAATTTTACTGGACCTACCTCCGATATGGATCTTGATTTTAGTAAAGATGGCACACCTTATTTAGCATATACCGAAGGTAATAACGGATACAAAGAAGCCGTACGGCGCTACGTAAACGGATCTTGGGAACGAGTTGGCAATATAGGTACTTCATCTGGTGCCGCTTATGGTATAAATATGGAATTTGATTCAAATGACATACCCTATATAGCTTACCGTGACCAAGGTAATGGCACCAAGGCCGCAGTTAAAAAATTTATTAATAATGCATGGGAATTGGTGGGCGTTGACGGATTTACTTCAGGTTCTACTGTGTATACCACCTTAGCCATATCTCCGGATGATATTCCTTATGTTGCTTATAAAGACTATGGCAACAATGGTAAAATCTCTGTTCATCAATTTAAAAATAATACATGGGAAATTGTAGGTCTAGCTGGTTTTTCGGCATCTAGTATAGAGTGGCCATCCATAAAAGTTGCGAATGACGGAACCGTGTATTGTGTATATTATAGCAATTATGATAAAATTTTTGCAAAAAAATTCAGTGATAATTCACTGCCTATTATCACCACGACTAATGAAGTAAGTGTGGCAGAAAATGAAACCGCGGTGATCAATGTTAATGCAACGGATAATGATGGGGATAGCGAAGGCAATGGTTTGTCCTATTCATTGTCCAATGATGACAATGGAGGCGTGGACAATGATTTCTTCAATTTAGAGCCCACTACAGGGGAACTTAGTTTTAAGGAAGCCCCGGATTTTGAATCTCCATTGGACGAAGGAAATGACAATGGCTATAAGGTACAGCTAAGTGTTACCGATTTTAAAGGGGGAACAGCAACACAGAATATTTTAGTAAGTGTTACTAATGTAAATGATATGGTGTTGGATATTAGTACAACGGATGTACTCTGTTTTGAAGGTAATTCCGGTTTGGCAAACATAATCGTAAATCAAGGCAACCAAGGCTATAACTTTGAATTATTTTTGAATGAAAATAGTATTGGAGAAACCATAAGCACCCAAAATCAAAATTATTCTTTTAATGGTTTAGTTGTAGGAAACTATTCCGTAAGAGTTACAGACAATGAAGGCCATAAGGTGACCAAGGATTTTGTAATAGATCAACCGGAGGTACTTCGGGCAACAGCAAACACCACCTTGGAAAGTTATGTTGGAGCCAAAGACGGAATTATTGAGCTAACGGTTTCCGGGGGTATGCCTCCTTATAATTTCAATTGGTCAAACAATGGAACCACAAGCACTATTTCAGGTCTTGGGAAGGGAGTATACTACGTTACTGTTGAGGATGTCAACGGTTGCACAATTGATTTGCCAGTTACCATTGAATCCAATTCATCTCCAACAATTCTTACACCCGCTTCAATTACCAGTACCGAAAACTCTATTGAAGTTATTGATATGGAAGTATCGGATATGGAGGGGGATATGGAAATGAATGGAATAACTTATGCCTTCACTGCCGAAAATAACGGAGGGGAAGACAATTCATTTTTCTCTATAAATGCGGATTTAGGTATTATCCAGTTCCTGACCAAGCCAAATTTTGAAAATCCTAGCGATACAAATCATGATAATATTTATCAAATTCAAGTTAAGGTACAAGATTCTTATGGAGCAAAAACTCTTCAGGATATTAGCATTACTATCCTGGATGATGTAGATGATTATGATGAGGACGGCATTATGGATACCGAAGATTTGGATAATGACAATGATGGTGTTGTAGACACGGAAGATGCCTTCCCATATGATGAATCAGAGGATACCGATACAGATGGCGATGGAATAGGTAACAATGCAGATACGGATGATGACAATGATGGTGTTCTTGACACGGAAGATGCTTTTCCTTTGGATGGATCAGAAGATACTGACACGGATGGTGATGGAATTGGGAATAATGCAGATGAGGATCATGACAATGATGGCGTGGTGGACAGCGCAGATGCTTTTCCTTATGATGAATCAGAAGATACAGATACTGATGGGGATGGCATTGGCAATAATGCGGATAACGATGATGACAATGACGGGATACCTGACCTTCAAGATACCTTCCCAGAAGATAGTTCTCCGAAGGTGATACCTGCACAAGCCTTTACGCCAAACGGTGATGGTGTTAATGACTACTGGATAGTGCCGGGCATAGACAATTATCCCAATAATAATGTTAAGGTTTACAATAGATCCGGTAATGCTGTGTTTGAAACCAGAAATTATCAAAATAACTGGAACGGAGCCTATAACAATAATAATGGTAAACTTCCGGCGGGATCTTATTTTTATGTCATTGAATTTGGAAATGGCCAAAAGTCCCTTCAAGGCTGGATCTTCATCAATTATTAAATCAACACTATAATTTTAAAACAATACAATGAAATCATATAAAGGCCTATTTATCCTGTTCATGCTTGCCTATTCTACAATTCAAGCACAGCAGGATCCAAATACAATATTTTACCGCTATAACATGAATATTTATAATCCGGCATTTGCAGGTAGTTCAGAAAGTTCAGACATTACTTTAGGTATTCGCAGTCAATGGGCGGGAATTGAGGGTGCTCCAGAAGGTCAGAGCGCTATTTTTAGCACACCTTTAAATAAGAAGGCTGGATTAGGAGTATCTATTTTAAATGATAAAACGTTTATAGAAAATCATACTTCCGTAGCCGTTGATTTTTCCTATCACGTTCAATTGAGTGACACTTATAAACTTTATTTTGGACTTAAAGCAAGTGCGAATTCTTATAGCGCAAATACTTCTGGATTAGTAACATACGGAATTGGTCAGGATGCTACACTTGCGGATTATGAAAGTAGGTTTATGCCCAATATTGGTGCCGGTATCCTTTTAATGCATCAAGATTATTTTATTTCATTTTCCATTCCAAGATTGTTGACTCCGGAGCGTTTACAGGAAAAAGATGGCACTGCTTACTTAGGGGAAAGTAAAATGCATTTGTATTTAGCGGGTGGTTATGACCTGAGATTGGGGGCATTTTCAAAATTGCAGAATTCGGTCATGTTCCGATATGTTCAGGCCGCTCCTTTATCCGTTGAAATTACATCCATACTAGATTTCGGATATAAATTCAATCTAGGGACATCTTATAGATATGGCGAAAGTGTAAGTGGCTTGTTTTTATTTAAAGTCAGCGATAATTTTAATCTTGGATATGCTTATGAAGTAACTACAGGGAATGTTTTTAATCAGAACAAGGCCAGTAGCCATGAGTTATTTATGCGATTATCAATTTAAAGGATAATATTTGTTGAAAGTGCCGTTCCTTAATCTAGGAATGGCACTTTACATTTTAAAATTGCTCGCTAAATTAAATACTGAAACAAATCCGGCTTATCGTTAATGTATTCGCCAAAAAAGTTGTTGTCCTTCATCCTCTTTATGAGGGGAGCCAAATCTTCCGGACTTTTTAATTCAATTCCCACTACCGCCGGTGCATTCTCCCGACTCGATTTTTTTGAATATTCAAAATGGGTAATATCATCAGTTGGACCCAAAATATCAACAACGAATTCCTTTAGCGCACCCGGTCTTTGAGGAAAGCGTATGATAAAATAATGCTTTAATTTTCCGTAAAGCAAAGCGCGTTCCTTTATTTCTGCAGTACGCGTAATATCGTTATTACTACCGCTCACAATACAAACCACGTTCTTGCCTTTGATTGCATCCTTAAAATCATCCAAAACAGTTATGGTAAGGGCTCCGGCCGGTTCCACTACAATGGCATCCCTGTTGTAAAGATCCAATATGGTCTGGCAAACCTTCCCTTCGGGAACGGTGACCATATCAAAAAGACATTCCTTGCAAATATCAAAAGTAAGATTGCCAACTCGTTTTACTGCAGCACCATCGATAAATTTATCTATATGTTCCAATTCGGTATTAATGCCCTTTTCTATTGAATTTTTCATGGATGGGGCTCCTTCAGGCTCCACGCCTATAATTTTTGTATGGGGCGACAAAGTTTTGAATACGGCACAGAGACCAGATGCCAAACCACCACCTCCAACAGCTACAAAGACATAATCTATGGGTTTTTTGGTCTGTTCCAATATTTCCAAAGCAACGGTAGCCTGTCCTTCAATTATTTTGGGATCATCAAAAGGATGGACATAGGTCTTATTTTGAGCTGCACAGAATTTTTTGGCTGCATCCGAGGAATCATCAAAGGTATCTCCCTCGAGAACTACGGTTACCCAGTCCCCTCCAAATAATTTTGTCTGTTCTACCTTTTGTTTTGGGGTAACGGAAGGCATATATATGGTACCGTGTATTCCTAAATGATTACAGGCGAATGCAACACCTTGGGCGTGGTTTCCAGCACTGGCACAAACAACTCCATTTACGGTTTCATCCTTGGTAAGGGAGTTAATTTTATTAAAGGCACCTCTAATCTTGTAGCTTCTTACCCTATGTAAATCTTCCCTTTTCAGTAGAATATTGGCATCATAGGCCTTGGAATATCTAATGCTCTGCATTAAAGGTGTAATATCCGCCACTTGCCTAATAGTTTCGGCAGCCTTTTTGATGTCCTCCAATTTGGGAAAATATGGTTTCATAGGTATTTATAAACAAAGACCTGCCGAGTTAATTAAACTTGGCAGGTCTTCAAATTAGTAATGCTTAATTATACTATAGGTTTCATCGCGGTCATGGAAGCACGCAATCTTGAACCTACTATCTCTACAGGATGTTCTCTTAATGCCTTATTAACAGCAATTAGTTTTGCGTTATCAACACTTAAATGTTTTTGATCGGCAAAATGTTTTCCAATTACATCGGTGTCTATGTTTTTCATGAAATCGGCCAATAATGGCTTACAAGCGTGATCAAACAAATAACAGCCGTATTCCGCTGTATCAGATATTACCCTGTTCATTTCGAACAATTTTTTCCTAGCAATGGTGTTTGCTATCAACGGAGTTTCATGAAGTGATTCGTAGTAGGCAGACTCGGCGATAATTCCAGATTCTGTCATGGCTTCAAAAGCCAATTCAACACCTGCTCTAACCATTGCCACCATTAATACGCCATGGTCATAAAATTCTTGTTCCGAAATTTTATCAGATCCAGCAGGAGTTTTTTCGAATGCTGTTTCTCCTGTTGCTGCTCTCCAAGTCAATAGGTTTTTGTCATCATTGGCCCAGTCTTCCATCATAGTTTTGGAGAAATGACCGCTCATGATATCGTCCATATGCTTGTGGAAAAGTGGACGCATAATATCCTTTAATTCTTCTGAAAGTTCAAAAGCCTTAATTTTTGCAGGATTGGATAAACGATCCATCATATGGGTAATACCTCCATATTTTAGACCTTCTGTAACTGTTTCCCATCCGTACTGAATTAGCTTGGAAGCATATCCTTTATCTATTCCTTTTTCAATCATTTTATCAAAACAAAGAATCGAACCTGTTTGCAACAAACCACAAAGAATGGTCTGTTCTCCCATTAGGTCGGATTTTACTTCCGCAACGAAAGAAGACTCCAAAACACCAGCCTTATGTCCTCCAGTGGCCACGGCATATGCCTTAGCTTGGGCCAATCCTTTATCCTCCGGGTCGTTGTTTGGATGTACAGCTATTAATGTAGGTACTCCGAAACCTCTTTTGTATTCTTCACGTACTTCAGAACCTGGGCATTTTGGTGCCACCATAATAACCGTTAAATCCTCACGGATCTGCATTCCTTCCTCAACAATGTTAAAACCGTGGGAGTAAGACAATGTGGCTCCTTTTTTCATTAATGGCATAACGGCAGAAACAACACTTGTATGTTGCTTGTCCGGAGTTAAATTGATAACTACATCTGCAGAAGGAATAAGTTCCTCATAAGTGCCTACCTTAAAACCATTTTCACTGGCGTTTACAAAAGACTGTCTTTTTTCTTTTATAGCTGCGGCCCTAAGGGCATATGAAATATCCAATCCGGAATCGCGCATATTAAGACCTTGGTTAAGACCTTGGGCTCCACATCCTACGATTACAATTTTTTTCCCTTTTAAAGCGGATACACCATCAGAAAATTCAGTAGATTCCATAAACCTACATTTTCCCAATTGGGTAAGTTGTTCTCTTAACGATAGTGTATTAAAGTAATTTGCCATTTTTTAAACTGGATTTTAATTCCCGATTAGCTTCGGGGTTGATTATTTATTGATTAAACTCTTTTAATAATGATGAAATTTTCATTTCCGATTTAGTAACTGCTATCCGCCCAGAGCGAACGAATTGCATAATTCCATAGGGCTTTAATTGTTGGTACATATCATCGATCTCATTTCTTCTGCCACTTTTGGCCAAAACAAAGAAATCTCTGGACACAGTTACAATTTGGGAGTTGCTCTCCTTAATGATATTTTGAATATTTCGTTCATCGAACAATAAAGTGGAAGCCACTTTAAATAATGCCGATTCCTGATAAATGGTCTCTTCATCGGTATGGTAGAAAGCTTTAATGACCTCTATTTGTTTTTCAACCTGTCCCACAATATTGCGTACCCAATCTTCAGTGGTGTACACCACAATCGTGAATTTGGACACGTGTTCTATTTCCGATTTTGAAACATTTAAACTCTCTATGTTTATATGTCGCTTTAAAAATATCCCTGATATTCTGTTCAGTAACCCTACGCTATTCTCGGAGTATACTGAAATTGTAAACCATTTTTTTTCCATCTCCTCATCCCAATCCTTTATCTAAATATAAGGTTATGGGCAATTTTAATTAATATTTATTTTATTTTAGACGTATATCCGATACCGATGCCCCTGAAGGAATCATTGGAAAAACATTATCTTCCTTTTCTACTTTAACTTCCAAAAAGTAAGCATCTTTGGAAGCCAACATTTCCTTAATGGTCGACTTTAAATCCTTTCTCTCGCTAATGCGCTTTGATTCTATGTGATAACCTTCAGCAATTTTCACAAAGTCTGGATTTACCATTACCGTTGATGCATATCTACTTTCAAAGAACAGCTCCTGCCATTGGCGTACCATTCCCAGATGATCATTATTTAGTACCACGATCTTAACAGGGGTCTTGTTTTGAAAAATAGTTCCCAACTCCTGAATCGTCATCTGATATCCACCATCACCAATAATGGCAACTACTTCCCTATCCATGGCCCCCATTTTGGCTCCTATAGCCGCCGGTAAAGCAAACCCCATAGTTCCCAATCCACCGGAGGTAACATTACTTTTGGTCTGTTTAAATTTGGCATATCTACATGTTATCATTTGGTGCTGACCAACATCCGATACAATAATTGCCTTATGACCACTGGCTATATTGATTTCCTCAATAACTTCTGCCATTGTGAGTTTATCCTTGGTAGGATAAACTTCATTTTTAATGATCTGGTCAAATTCTATCTTATATTTTTCCTTAAACTCATTGTGCCAGGATTCATGCTTGTTGGTTTTGATCAAAGGCAATAACAAATCCAAGGTTACCTTGGAATCGCCCAAGACTGCAACATCGGCCTTCACGTTTTTGTTTATTTCAGCTGGGTCTATGTCGAAATGAATAATTTTTGCCTGTTTGGCATAGGTGTCCAAACTTCCGGTTACCCTATCGTCAAAACGCATGCCAATGGCAATAAGTACATCGCATTCGTTCGTCAATAAATTAGGTCCGTAATTACCGTGCATTCCAACCATTCCTACATTTAAGGGGTGATCTGTATCCATGGCCGAAAGCCCAAGTACTGTCCAGGCAGCAGGAATACCTGCTTTCTCAACCAAGGTTTTTAGCTGTTTCTCGGCTTCCCCTAAAATTACGCCTTGTCCAAAAACGATAAAAGGCTTTTTGGCGGCATTGATTAAATTGGCTGCCTCCTCAATAGCTTTTGCATTTGGTTTTGGGTAAGGGTTGTAACTACGAACCCCTTTGCAATGTTCGTATGAAAAATCGAACTCATCAATTTGTGCATTTTTGGTAATATCCACCAATACAGGTCCTGGTCTACCGGATTTCGCAATATAGAAAGCCTTTGCCAATACCTCTGGAATTTCAGAGGCCTTGGTCACTTGACAGTTCCATTTGGTTACCGGAGTGGAAATTCCTATAATATCGGTTTCCTGAAAAGCGTCGGACCCCAACAAATGTCTCGCTACCTGACCTGTAATACAGACCATTGGAGTTGAATCTATTTGGGCATCGGCGATACCGGTAATCAAGTTGGTGGCTCCTGGCCCTGAAGTGGCCACGGCAACACCTACTTTTCCGGTTACCCTGGCGTACCCTTGTGCTGCATGTGTAGCTCCTTGCTCATGTCTAGTTAATATATGCGTAAGTTTATGTTGAAATTTATATAATTCATCATACAGTGGCATAATTGCCCCTCCAGGATAACCATAAATTAAATCTACACCCTCGGCCAATAGGCAATGGATGATAGCCTCTGCACCACTGATCCTCATAGTGTTCTGCTTTGTTGACGCTGCTTTTTCCTTATTCAATGTTTCCATAATCGTAGACCTAATCGGTTAACATACTTGGTATAAAACTCTTATTATATTTCTAGGACTCTTAACCCTAATCTTAAATTTCATCGGTAACACAACCTTGTGAGGCCGAGGAAACGGTTCTTGCGTATTTATATAAACTACCTTTTTTAACTTTTAAAGGGGGTTGTACCCAATTAGCCCTACGAGCCTCGATCTCTTCCTCGGACAAGGCCACCGAAATACTATTTTTTTCTGCATCTATGGTAATTATATCCCCATCTTCTAACAAGGCAATCGTTCCTCCATCCTGAGCTTCTGGGCATACATGTCCCACAACAAAACCGTGTGTACCGCCTGAAAAACGACCATCTGTAATCAAGGCAACGTCCTTACCAAGACCTGCGCCCATTATGGCAGCAGTTGGCTTCAACATTTCTGGCATCCCTGGACCACCTTTGGGGCCTTCATAGCGTATAACCACTACATCTCCCTTTGTAACCAATCCTTTTCCGATACCTGCGTTGGCCAAAAACTCATCATCAAAAACTTTGGCAGGACCGCTAAAATGTAATCCTTCTTTACCTGTAATCTTCGCAACGGCTCCTTCTTCCGCAAGATTTCCGTACAATATTCTTAAGTGTCCGGATGCCTTGATAGGAGCGTTCAAAGGCTTAATTATTTCCTGTCCTTCCTTTAAACTTGGAACGTCCGCAAGATTTTCGGCAACGGTCTTTCCTGTTATGGTTAAACAATCACCATGCAACATTCCGTTTTCCAGCATAAACTTCATAACAGCTGGAGTACCACCTACGCGATGTAAGTCCTCCATTAAGTATTTACCGCTAGGTTTTAAATCTGCTAAAAAAGGAGTTGTATCACTAATTCTTTGAAAATCGTCCAATGTAAATTCAACATCCGCAGCTTTGGCTATAGCCAAGAAGTGAAGGACTGCGTTGGTGGACCCTCCTAAAAGGGTTAGTAAACGCACAGCATTCTCGAAGGACTTTCTTGTTATAATGTCGCTAGGCTTAATATCGTTTTCCAGTAGACGTCTTAAAGCGAAACCAGCACTTATCGCATCCTGTTTCTTTTCCTTGCCAATGGCAGGGTTGGAAGAATTGTAAGGCAAAGCCATACCCAACGCTTCTATTGCCGAAGCCATGGTATTCGCAGTGTACATACCACCACATGCCCCAGCTCCTGGGCAGGCATTTTGAATTACACCTTTAAAATCCGCCTCGTTCATGGTCCCGGCAACCTTTTCACCCCAGGCTTCAAAGGCAGAAACGATATCCAACTTCTTATCTTTAAAACACCCGGAGGCGATGGTACCACCATATACCAAGACAGAAGGTCTGTTTAATCTAATCATGGCCATAAGCGCCCCCGGCATATTCTTATCACATCCTACAACTGTAACCAAACCATCGTAGTTCATGGCTTGTACCACTGTTTCCATGGAATCTGCAATTATGTCTCTAGAGGGTAATGAATATCTCATACCGTAAGTCCCCATGGAAATACCATCACTTACCCCGATAGTATTAAACACAAGCCCAACCAAGCCCCCTTTTTCTGTCCCAAGTTTTACTTCTTGGGCCAAATCATTTAAGTGCATATTACAAGGGTTACCCTCATAACCTGTACTTCCTATTCCGATCAAAGGTTTTTTTAAATCCTCCTCATCCAAACCAATGGCATATAACATGGCTTGAGCAGCCGGTTGCGTAGGGTCCTGGGTAACGTTTTTGCTAAATTTATTTAATTCCATTAATCTCTATTCTTTCAATTTTAATACTAAACTATATATACTACGACTTTCAAAGATAAAAGTTTAAAAACCCTTAAGTTTTTAACATAAAAATTTGATTTAAATTCAATGATATTGATTTAATTTTAACTTGCTGATAATTAGGTATTTAAACACATAAACCATATCATATTCAGTAGGTTTTATTCAGGTAAAAACCTATGGTTTTTTACTCAAAAACAACACTATTCCCGATTTCATTCCTTGAAAACATAAAAAAGAGCCTGTATCAAATATATCTGATACAGGCTCTTTTAATCAATAGAAATCCGTATCATCCCCCTTATGGGACAATAATGACTACATTGATTAAGTTTACATTTAATTTCATTGCAGTAAAATTAGTTATTATTATTCATTTCACAAAAAATAAATATGCAGTGTCTATTTTAATTTAAATTTAATGTGGTCTCCGGATCTTTTTTGGGCTAAAATGGACATGGCCATATCCGATAACTGCAAAATTCTGGGATAGCCACCTGTAGTTTGTCCGTCTTTCATTAGCACAATTAATTTTCCCGAAGGGGTCAATTGTACCGTTCCTGGGAGTGTGGCCGAGGTTAACATGGACACTTTGTTTTCTTCTATTGTCTCATTGAGCTGATATGCCATACGGTTATTTTCGTTGGCCACGGAAAATTCCCGATAGAACAATTTACCCAATTGGTTATCCGTTAAAAGTTTATATTCCGGCCCCTTGTATACTTCCAAAACGGATTTGTCCAATACGGAATCTACCTTAATTTGGGAAATTTTCGGATTGAATAGTTTGCAAGCGATATATGGAAGATCGGCTATTTTTTTAATGGAATCTTTTTCGGTAATTGGTTTAAAAAAGGACCTGCTTCCCAAAACCAGTTCAGTTTTGAATCCATCCTTTATCCCCAAATAAGCCCGGAAACCTTTTTCCAATTTTCCATAGCTCAAAATATCACCACTATTAACTTTATAGACCTTATAGTTCTCCAAGGCAATATCGTTCAGGGTGACCGTCATTTCCGCACCGCCCAAAACAATATAGGTATCATGTTCAAATTCCAATTTGGGGCCCGTCATGGTAATTTCCAAAACCGCGCATTTCTCATCGTTTTCCAACAAAGTATTTACCTTGGATGTAGAAAAGGAATCCATTACCCCTGCCACGGGAACGCCTTTATCCCTATATCCAAATCTGCCAGTATCCTGTACTGTAGTGAAAAAGCCCGATTTTAATATGTTAAGCATCCAGCACTATTTTTTCTATGTTATATATCCCTACCTCAGCTTCTATTTTGTGTAATTGGTATTCGGCCATCGAAATCGGATAAAATTGAATTTGATCACCAACGCTAACGAAACAAGGGTTTTCGTTCTTCACGTTGAACATGGGTACGGGACATTTACCAATAATATTCCATCCTCCCGGTGAATCTTGGGGATAAATCCCAGTTTGTTTGCCAGCAAGACCTACAGAACCTTTGAGTACCTTTGATCTCGGAGTAGATTTTCGTGGGACTTCCAAAGCTTCCGGCACACCACCCAAATACATAAATCCTGGTAAAAAACCTATTCCATAGACGGTATAAATACTCCTGGAATGCAGTTCAATTATGCGATCTACTTCCAATCCTAAGAGACTTGAAATTTCCTGGAGATCCAAGCCAAATTCCAAATCATAACTTACCGGTAATCTCCAGAGATACCTGGTTGCATGTGGTACCTTTTTTATTAAACCATACCATTCCTTTATTTTGGGTTTAAAATAATCGAAATCCAGGACGGTATCTTTGCAAATCAAAGTCAGTGAATTATAAGCAGGAACAAATTCCCACTCCTTTTCATTTAATTGATTTTTCTTTAAATATTGAATAAACTGAAGAATCTCATCCAATATGGACTCATCCACCTTATTGGGCCATTCTATTAATATGGCATGGACTCCAAATTGCCTGACCGATATTTTGAAATTGCTCACTTCTTTATTAAGATTTGGTTCTTTGGTAAATGTTGTGAAAGATACATTAATATTTGTAATGTTGCTGGAGAATCTCCGTGAATACAATAGGTGTCCGCCTTGATTTTTACTTCCTTTCCGGACAATGTTAAAACGGTACCCTTTTGCACCATGTGGAGAATATGGTTCATAACCGCTTTGGGATCTTGAATCAAAGCAGCAGATTCCTCTCTGGAAACAAGGGAGAGGTCTGGATTATAATTTCGATCGGCGAAGGCCTCATATTTTACCCGGAATCCCAATCTCAAAGCTTCCTCCTCTATTTTAGATCGGTATGGAACATATAAATAAACGTCTTTTCTGTACTCCTCAATACTATTTAAAAAGACAGCGGCTAATTTCCTGTCCTTTGCAATATCGTTGTACAAGGCACCATGTGGTTTTATATGGTTCAACCTCACTCCCAAGGATTTTAGGACTAAACTTAAATTCCCTATTTGGGCATGGATACTTTTTTTCAATTCTTTTTCAGAAATATTGATCGTAGCTCTTCCAAAATTTTCACGATCAGGATAGGATGGATGTGCGCCAACCAAGACATGGTGTTCTTTGGCCAGAAGGGCAACCTGCATCATGGTATCATTATCACCGGCATGGCCACCGCAGGCAATATTACATGAAGAGATAAGGGGCATTATTAGGGCTTCATTACCTACGCCTTCCCCTAGGTCGCAATTTATATCGATATTGATCATACTGCTCAAAATAGTTCAAAAACAGTTAGTATACTCTTTACTCCCAATATTACGGATAAAAGAATAATAATAATTCCCAATATATTTTGAATTCGGGTATTTCGATATTCCATCATCACCGTTTTCCGGTTTACGATCCATAGTAAAAAAACAGCAATAATAGGTAATAACATACCATTCGCAACTTGTGCAAATTTAATGATTTCCAAGGGTTTTATTCCTGTGGACATAAACAGGACGCCCACCAATATGATTACCATCCAAACCAACTTGAATCGTATGTCCTTCATAGTAGTATTCCATCCAAAGCAACTATTGGCGACATAAGCGGCGGCCAATGGTGCTGTTATTGCAGAGGTTGTTCCGGCAGCGAATAATCCAATGCCCATAAAATATCTGGCGCTGTTCCCATAAAGTGGTTCCAAGCCTTGGGCCATATCCATTATATTGGTAATTTCTTTGGAA
This sequence comes from Arenibacter sp. F26102, assembly GCF_023015865.1. Taxonomy (GTDB): domain Bacteria; phylum Bacteroidota; class Bacteroidia; order Flavobacteriales; family Flavobacteriaceae; genus Arenibacter. The sequence continues at coordinate 459,378 of NZ_JALKBC010000005.1, forward strand.
GGTATTGCAGTTGCGGTAACCATTACTGCCATAGATACCATGCCGCCCAAAACGATGGATACAATGGTATCTCTTTCCGCCTCCTTTAAATTAGCTGTGGATTTCCATTTTTCACCTACTAGGGAAGTATGCAAAAATAAATTATAGGGTACCACGGTAGTGCCTACCAAAGCAATAATGGTCAAAATACTGCCTTCTGGAACTTTAGGTGTAAAAAGACCTTGTAATATGGCTAAAATATTGGGTTTTGTAATTATGGCCGTCACTATAAAGGATAAGCTCATGACCACTACCAAGGTTACAAATACCTTTTCCAATGTATTATAACTGCCAAAAAACAAAAGTAAAAATGCAAAAAGGCCTACGGTGAAGGGGTAGAAACTAAGATATTCTTGGCCAAATATGGCCACCAGCCCCAGAGAAGCACCTCCAATATTGCCTCCTTCATAGGCGGCATTACCAATAACTATTGCGGATAAGATCAAACCTAGCACTAAAATCTTTATCCAACCAACGCCTATTTCCTCTTTTATGACATGTGCCAGACCTTTTTGGGTAACAATGCCCAGCCTTGCCGCCATTTGTTGTAAGACTATGGTGGCCACTATGGAGAGTAACATGGCCCATAGAAGGGAATATCCAAATTGTACCCCGGCAAAGGAGCACACCGTAACAGTACCTGGCCCAATAAAGGCTGCAGCTACCAAAACACCTGGCCCCATTTTCCTAAACATACTATTTGGCCTTATTTAATGCGTATAATGCAAAACTTCCCAACCAATGGGTGCCACTATAATTGTCGTCCACAATATTGGGAAGTGAATAATTTATATGCTCGGTGGCAATTTGTTTTAAATGGGCGTATTCTGGAAGTGTTTCCGCAATTCCGTACAAACACCAGGCCCTACTAAAATTAAGTCCATCTAAATGCACCAATTTTCCATCCTTTCTGTCCGAAACCCTTCCCGGTTCCAGAGTAAATTGAACATTTTTCAATTGCGGAAGAAATTTGTCCAGCCATTGTTTAAACTTTTCGGGGCCGTAAATTTTTCTGACCAGATTGGCTTCCTCCAAGCAAGGCGATAAAAAATCAAATCCACTAGGTTCCCAAGTTATAGGGCAGCCATTATCACTTTCATAAAAACGTGCCACACTTACAATAATGGCGTTTTTTAAAGTATCATCCTCCATTACAACGGCATAATCCCAGGCCATGGATAGTCCAAATGCGGTATTGGAATGTTCTCCTACCCTAATGGGATAATTTAATTTAGGCAAAAAATCCACGTACGCAGCCACTATATAATCGGTCAATGGTTGCAAGTTTATCTCTAGATCACGGGCCAAGGGGTCGTTCCAAGTGTGAAGCTCTTCTGCCAATTTAAGGATCCAGGCCCAACCATAAGTACGTTCATAGGATTTATTACCTTCCATATTAAAATAGGCCATCTCCCCTTCTATATTTTCCTTGGAAATATTTTCAACCAATTTATTGCGGATTGTGGCAGCCTGATTTAAACTAGGGAACTGTTTTAATAGTGAAACTAAGGACCAATGCCCGTGAACCGATGAATGCCAGTCAAAACAGCCATAAAATGCCGGGTGCAGTTCTTGGGGGGCTCCTAAATGTGTGGAATCCTGAAGGGACTGGTTCAGTTTATTGGGATATTCTGTCTGTAGGCATTCCAAAGGTAAACGCGCCAAACGGTTGGCTTCATTAAAACTAAGTTCGGGAACGGCCTGGGAGATATCTTTTTTTGGTGCTGTCTTTTGCTGGTCCTTACAGCCCATGAGTATGAAAATAACTAAAAAAGTTACACCTATTGTTTTCAGTATTGGTCTTGAATACATTGTTTTGGTTTGTAATAGCGAATATGTAAATATATATGGATATTACAAAATGGGAAAGCATATTTGAATTTTACAGAACAAGTGGTTTAAAAAGGCGGTAGTTCATCTAAAAAGTTGCAGTTCGTCTAAAAGTTGACCTTTTTGGATTACCCCAATATAATAATCCAAAAATAATTCGGTTATAATAGTCCCAAATTAAATTTTTAACCTACTTGAATGACATGTTTAGATTGTAATAAAGAGCTTAGTTATCTTGACCATAAAAGCGCAATGGACTTTTTAGGAATAGAGCTTTGTGCGAAGCATAAAAGCCGAATGGAAAAGCTAATTAAACTCAAAAGGACCCCCAAAGAAGCCATACAATTATACTATGGTTTAAAAAACGCAGGTGTAAATCCAATGCTCGAATGGTGGGATGGAAAAAAATCAGTGGATATTGCTATATCTAGGGTAAAACTTAATATAGAAATAGACACCGAATATCATTCCATTACCCACGAACAAGCGATCAACGATTTGGAAGAAGCCATGCATTCGTTTAAAAATGGATTTACCACCATTCGTATCCCCCACGTACTCATTAAATATTATTTAAATGAAACCGTAAATAATATTTTAGGGATTATGGACGGACTTAAGGCCAATATTAAGGCACTTAGTTAGTGATACGTTAGGGAAATGTCTTTTCAAGGAAGGACAAGGGTAATTCGGATAATATAGAACTGAAACGCCCTGAATCTTAAAAACCATCTTATGGAAACAGAAAAGAAGATTTTAAGAACACCTTTAAGAATTGCCATTTCCCTACTTATTGTTGGCTTTATTTGCAAGATTTTACATTTCCCGAACATTGCCAATCCCCTCATAATTCTGTCACTTTGCGCTATTGGTACTTTGTATGGATTGCGATTTTGGAAAAAAAGCAAAAAGGGATTCCTCGAATACAACAAATTGGTACTGGTTACCGCATGGTCCTTAAATGGAATATTCAAAATTCTAGATCTATCCCATACTGATTTTTTTCAGCTTATTGGTAGTTTAGCCTTTATTGTCTGGATTATCATGGAGGGCACATCTTATCTCATAAATGATAAGGACGACAATAGAAGCGACATTGCTTATTTCATTTGGAATACCATGATGATTATTGGCATATTGGCGATCATAATAGGTAGCCTTACCAAAATATTGGAATGGGAATATGCTACCCCTACCCTCGTAACAGGATTTATTCTCGTTACCGCATATGTATTAAAAGACATATTGATCCAAAAGCTTCAAAAAAAGGAATAGAAGGGATACCTTATAGGAATCATTCTATTTTTTTTGGGTGTTCAAGTCCATCTTCCTATGAACTGATTTCAAGCCTGAAGAAAAGTTCGCTAAATCGTGTTTAATTTTTGCATTGAACAATTTATTCTAAGCGTTTCATTATTTCATGGATATTTCAAATTTTTGTCTTATTTTCTCTGATAAATTGGGAACCATGGAAAAACAAAGACGAGTATTTATTCAAAAGGCGGGTATAATTGCAGCAGTTAGTGCAGTTAATCCACAAATATTATTCTCCGCCAATAGGACGCAAAATAAAAAGTTGGGGGTAGCACTTGTTGGTCTAGGGTATTACAGTACCGATCTTCTTGCCCCTGCCCTGCAATTGACCAACAATTGTGAATTAAGGGGCATTGTTACTGGTAGTCCTGAAAAAATCCCTGTATGGAAAGAAAAATACGGGATAAAGGATAAGAATATCTACAATTATCAAAATTTTGATGCTATCGCCAACAACCCTGATATAGATGTGGTTTATGTGGTCTTGCCCCCTTCCATGCACGCAGAGTATACTATCCGTGCTGCTAAGGCGGGCAAACATGTTTGGTGTGAAAAACCAATGGCGCCCTCCGTTGCAGATTGTGAAGCCATGATCAAGGCATGCAAGGACAATAAGGTAAAACTGGCCATTGGATATCGTTGTCAGCACGACCCCAATATTCAGGCCTATATGAAAGTAGGCAAGGAAAGACCATTTGGTAAGGTTAGAATGGTGACTTCGTCGGCAGGATATTTTGATGGCCGCACCAACCACTGGAAACAAAACAAGAAATTAGGTGGTGGCGCAATGGGAGATATGGGGGTTTATGCACTACAGGGTGCCAGATTGGCCACTGGTGAGGAACCCATCTCGGTATTGGCACAGGCCTCCACTACCCGACCAGAAATCTATCACGAGGTTGAGGAAACCATGATGTTTCAATTGGAATTTCCGAGTGGTGCCCTGGCATCCTGCCAGACCAGTTTTGGTATTAATATGAACCATCTACAGGTAAACTATGAAAAAGGTTGGTTAAAAATGGCACCGCATTCTTCCTACAGGGGCAATAATGGAAGCATGTCCGATGGAACCATTATAAATTTCCCCATTCCAAACCAACAGGCCAAACAAATGGATGAGGATGCTATGGCCATTATAAACAAGACCGATTTATTGGTTCCCGGGGAAGAAGGACTTCGGGATATTCGTGTTGTTGAGGCAATCTACAAATCGGCTGCACAGAATTGTGTGGTTAAATTGTAGTATTGTAGGGGCGGCAAGCATAGAAAACATCGGCAAAATGTTACTTTATTAGGTTTTGCGTAATTGTAGGATTTTACTTTCATAGAAGATTTTGACCCTTTGTCCGACTTAGGGTCAGGTCATCGAATTTTCGTTCCATACATGGGGATGAAAATCCTTTTCCCTCTGTTTTTGGGTTTTATATATAAACCCGATATTATGAAGGAAAATACTACATTAATCGATTTTTTATTTTATTTCTTTTGTGCCTTTTGCTTTTCTTGGGCCTTGTATGTGCTGTTCTTAGGTTAAAGCTAAGAACTTGGGAGAAATATTGGCAATCCGAAATTTGAAAGTCTGGCAGTTGTCTGGACTAATATTTCGGAATGCCATTGCTAAAATTATGGTAATCTATCATAAGATGGCCACTTGTTCTCCTCTTATGGCATATAAGCAAGGATGTTGTGTGTGAATATTGGTCTAATTTTGAATTTTCATAAATTCTAAGGCATATCTTTCGCCCATTATCCTTTGCGCTTCAGAATTAAAGTGAACCTTATCGCCTTTTTCTTTTAGGTCAGAGGTATTGATCAGTCCTGCAAATGGATCGGTGGATACATAGTATTTTATGTGGTCATTAATCTTTGACCACAAAGGATTGGTGGAATAACTACCCAGTTGTCCTATTACAACGGGTGCCTCTTGATTCCCAATTATCTTTCTGAATTGATAGAACAACTCCGATAATTTGATTTGGTATAATGGAGCCTCCTTGGTTTTGGCATCACTTTCGCCCTGATGCCAAAGAATCCCTTTTACCGTCCCAAAACGCATACCCAATTCTGCTTTTTGTTTGAAATTGGTGAATAGTTTAACCTCCCTGTGGATAGAATCGTTTAGCCACTGGGTAATGGAGCTTCCTCCAACAGCAGTCGGAATTAAAAGAACCGAAATACTGTCCGGGATATGCTTAATGAGGGTCTTGCCGAATGAAAGGCCACTGTCCAACCCTGCCATTGATGGTTCATAAAAATGTAACGGCTCTTTGGCATATATCATATCACCTTGTTTATTTACGGTGAATATTCTTGTATTGGGAACCGTGTCCTGAGGTTCTACAAGTCCCCGTCCGGCCATATTGGATTGCCCTGCAAGTATAAAAACCCAAATATTTGCTTTATGGGGAATGTTTTCAACCGACAATTCAATTTTTGGGAAAAATTGGGTCCTATCGTCTTTGTGCTGACCATAGGACCAGGATAGCATGGAAAATATCAGTATGGAAAGGAGTAACATTTTATGGGTCATAGTGGTATTGTTTTTACGGAGTTACCCAAAGGTAGGTTGAAATTATTATTTAACCGTTATTGTGGGTTTATGATTGATTTTGAAATTGCAGGAATTGGCTATAAAGCACATTTTATTGGCCTCTAAATGGAGTTCGGTGGCCTTATCGATTAATGTGGCATCTGTTATTTTGATTTTAGGGTTTAGTGTAACTTCCTTAAATCTTCCACTCCCATTAGCTGTTTCTTCCATTAGTCCAACAGCCTCATCCGTGTATTCCGTAACCACTATTTTATTTATTGCACATAAATGAAGATACCAAAGCATATGACAGGCAGAGATCGAGGAAACCAGTAAATCTTCTGGATTATACCTTTTACCATCCCCGGAGAAAGCAGCGTCCGAGGATCCTTTTATTGGATTATATTTTTCTGGACACGAGATGTTATGGTTTCTATTATAAGATTTAGGATCTAAAGTTCCCTTTCCTTGATTTCCGGTCCATTGAACCGTGGTATGGTAAAGGTGATTTTTCATATTAAAGTGGTTTTGTATTTATGTCAGCCACCCACAATATATAGAATTATTTCAGCGGTTGTTTATGGATTATATTTTTTAAAAATGCCCCAACCCTCATTGAAGGATTAGCTAAGATCCGAATGTTGGGCCTTAACAAGTTGGTAATTAGTGTTAAAAAAGAGAATATAAGTAAGAAATTGTGCATTTTGTCCGTTATTTAAGTATATCATCCTATATTTAAGCCGTCTTATTCTAAATTAAATTTCACCCCAATGAAGAGAAGCAAAATCTTAATAGGAGCTTCACTTATATTTCTAGCCCTATTTGCCCTTATATTCAGTGCTTTTAAGCCTGAAGAAAAATCTAATTCCATAGTGGCCATTTCTACCCTAGATAAACAAAAAGATGTATTAGGGAGTCACGGGACACTTCTTTATAAAAAACATCAGGAGGAATTGGGGGCTGCTGTAAGGGCCTACTTTGAAAAAGCTATCGCTGAAGGTGATATTGTAGGTGCAGGAGTTAGTATTGTAAAAAAGGATTCCGTCGTAATTTCTGATGGTTATGGCAAAAGACAAATAAATTCAGATGCAGCTGTTGATGGAGGGACCATATTTAGATTGGGATCGTTATCTAAAGGATTTGCAGGGGTATTGGCCACGGAGTTAAAGGAGGAAGGCAAATTGCATTGGGAGGATAAGGTAAGCGATTTTATTCCCGAATTTAGATTGGGCGACACAAATAATACCAATAAAATTACCCTTGCCAATATTTTATCGCACACCTCTGGTACTCCATATCACAGTTACACCAATCTTGTAGAGGCCGGATTACCGTTACAGGATATAGCCAAACGCTTTAAGGCAGTAAAGCCGATAAGTGAACCTGGATCCATGTATAGTTATCAGAATGCTATGTTTGCCCTTTGTGGGGAAATGATTCTTAAAGTTACCGGACAGGATATCGGTGCAGTTTTGACCAATACGTTTTTCAATCCGTTGGGTATGTGCTCCACTACTATGGACTATGAATCCCTGTCACATATGGAGAATGTGGCCATGCCCCATACCAAAAGACGAAATGGCTGGAGAACAATACCACTTTCAGATAATTATTACAACGCTATTGCAGCAGGAGGTATTAGCGCCAATGCCGTAGATATGGCCAAATGGATGCGATTTTTGATGGGGTATAACCCGGAGCTAATGACCAAAAATGCCTTGGCCGAAACATTTACCCCGTTTATAGAAATTAAAGGGGAAAGTAAGTATTATCAGCGTTGGCCAGGACACACATCCTCCTACTACGGTTTTGGATGGAGAATACATAAATTTGTGGAGAACGGCTCTAACGATGAAAAGACCATTTGGCATCACGGTGGAAGTGTTAACAATTACAGAAATGAAATTGCCATCTATCCCGACACCGAACTAGGTATCTGTGTGCTATTGAGCAACAATAGTAGAATTTCCAAAACCGTAATCCCAGATCTGTATGCCATAGTGAAGGGTATTTATGGACAAACCACCCCCTATCATCAATTGAACACCGGTAATGATATGGTACAGCTGCATTTGGAATAGACATTTGTAAGTTGAATGTTCAATGTTTCCTGAATGGTGCCTGATTTCTATTTTCCAAGCTGTTCCTATCCAATTATCCATAACATAGCCCAGTAGGGCTCGTTTCCCATTTAATTATCCATAACATAGCCCAGTAGAGAAAACATGGCGCTCGGGCAGCGGCCATTAAATAAATATTAGGTATAACGTTTAGTCCTGAGGTTATTTCTATCGTGTCTGCTAACGGCACATGTTTATCGTATATAAGTTTATTATCCATCAAGTTGATACAGATAATCTTTGTGCATTACCATAATGTATTACCTTAGTTTTTATAAGAGGGATTTTATCAATAACTATATCCCTTTGTTGGCGGTAATCAAAAAAAAACCTTGAATAATAAGAATGGATATCTTAAAATACATCAAACAACAATACAGCCATTTTAATCTTACAGAAAATGAACTTGCTGTATTAGGAGAGTGCATAACCGTTCGCAATTATAAACGTAATGATTTATTCTTAGAAGAGAATACTACTTGTGAAAAAATGGGTTTATTAGTAACAGGAACTGCGTATTCGTATAATATAAACGATAATGGAGAAGAAATAATTCAAGATTTTTTTTATCCTAATAGCCAAGAAATTCTTTTTGATTATAAGAGTTATTTTCAACAAGAGAATTCTGTTTTGAACATCAAATTTCAAGAAGATGCCATGGTTTCATATTATTTTATGGAGGAAGTAAAAAAATTATACAAAGAATACCCTCGTTTTCTTCAATTTGAATTTTTACTAACACAGCAAGAGTTTGTAAATGCTGTTCATAAAAACCAAATACTACAACTTAAATCTGCCGAAGAAAAAATAAAATTACTACAAAGTCAAAAACCTAAAGTTTTTGAACTCTTTCCATACGCACATATTGTATCTTATCTAGGTATCCATAGAAACACTTTTAGACGTGTTTTCGCCAAATAGTAATTGATTTTTGCACCATATGGTGCATTCTTTATTGATAAAGTCATTCTATATTTATATCGGAAACAATTGCTGTAATTTTTACTTACAGCGAATTTTTTAAATAAAATTTAATCCATATAACAATATAGTATGAAACAATTAGAAAATAAAGTAGCATTGGTAACAGGAGCTGGGTCAGGAATAGGTAAAGCTATAGCGATTTTATATGCTAAAGAAGGCGCAAAAGTAATTGTAAATGACATTAACGAAGAAAATGGGCAGGCTGTTGTAAATCAAATAAAATCTGAAGGAGGTGAAGCTTTTTTTATTGAAGCAGACGTTTCTAACGAGGAAGATATTCAGAATTTAATTAAAAATACAGTAGAGATATATGGAAAATTAGATATTGCTTGTAATAATGCAGGAATCACTGGAGAACAGAATTTAACAGGACAATATTCAGTGAGTTCGTGGAATAAAGTAGTAGCTATTAATTTAAATGGAGTGTTTTTAAATTGTAAGTATCAGCTAGAACAGATGGAAAAAAATGGTGGAGGTGTTATTGTCAATATGGCATCTATTCACGGAATTGCCGCTGCTCCTATGTCGTCTGCATATACCACTACTAAACATGCAGTGGTTGGCTTAACAAAAAATATAGGAGTAGAATATGCGCAAAAAAACATTAGGTGTAATGCAGTTGGACCTGGATACATTGACACTCCTCTATTAAATATGGCAGGTCCTGAAGTATTGGAAATGCTAAAAGCTAAACATCCTATGAATAGGTTGGGTAAAGCTGAAGAGGTAGCAGAACTTGTATTATTCTTGAGTTCTGAAAAATCGTCTTTTATAACTGGAGGGTATTATCTAATTGATGGTGGTTATACGGCTGTTTAGTAAAACTCATTCTACAAAGGCTAACCTTTTGGGTCAATAACCTTCGGTAATTAACTAAAATAATAGAGCGATCTGAATTAAAATTAGATTGCTCTATTTTTTTATATACTTAGTATATATGGTATAAAACAACCTACTTTCTGAACACTGATGCATTAGTAGTTTTCAGTTTTTTACAATTGCTACATAACAAAAAGTCTAATTTTTTTCAAAATACTAATGGACTTTTGCACCAAATGATGCACCACCAAAATCTAAAAGCATTATACCTTTAACTTATAGATTTCTAACATAAAAAATGGCTGTAATTAAATTGTGTATTATGAATTTAGATAATGAAAAAAAAGTAAACAAAGCCCTTTTAAACGAGTTGCTTATTAATAAAAAAGGGGATATTTCAGATGTTCTTAGGGTTTATGACCAATTAGAGCCTGTAAGTTTAGATTTTATGATGGGTAGATGGACAGGTAGCGAAATAGCAACAGGTCATTCTTTAGATGGTATGCTAGTACCCTCTGGTTGGTATGGCAAAATGTTTATATCTCCTGAAGAAGTACATCCTTTAGTTTTCTTTGCTAAAAACCTGAATTCGACGTAAGAAAGTAAGGTTTTCACAATAGAAATAGCGGAAAATTAGGTATATTTAAGTATCTGAAATTCAAATATTTAACCAACTTTCCGCTTATGATTTCCAAGGATAAAATTACTGAAATTTTCTGT
>NZ_JALKBC010000060.1 GCF_023015865.1 Arenibacter sp. F26102
TGTAGCAGTACCATCGGCGCAGACGGGCTTAACTTCCCTGTTCGGAATGGTAAGGGGTGGGCCCCGTCGCCATGGCCACCTAAAATCGTTGATGTTTTTCCATGGCCCTGGGGCCATGGTCTACCCGAACTGCATTGCAGGGCGGGCCACCTAAAAACTTCTATACTTTAATGTCCGGTACCCTGCAGCGGATGCTGAGCGTAGCCGAAGCATGACATAATAATGGGACAGGGCGGCCGTTTCGGTCGCACTAAAATAAGGTAAGGTACACGTACTGTTGTTTGAAAAAAGGTTTGTTGCGCCCCGCGGTTTCCTGCGGGACGGCGTTTGCGCAAGCCAACGGGCAATTAGTACCACTCGGCTACGGACATTGCTGCCCTTCCACCTATGGCCTATCGACGTGGTCATCTCCCACGGCCCTTTAAAGAAATCTCATCTTGTGGCGGGTTTCGCGC
>NZ_JALKBC010000061.1 GCF_023015865.1 Arenibacter sp. F26102
TGGTTCACCGGAACATCCGTTACGTTCCAGGTAAAGGAGACCGTGGCAGACTCGGAAGGAGTGCCATCGTCAGTTACCGTTACCTCTACGGCGTAAGGACTGTTGGTCGCAGCGCCCGTGGCAATAGTACCACTGATAAGCCCTGTTGACGTATCTATGGATAGCCCCGTTGGCAATGTTATGGCTGAATAGGTCATACCGTCGTCCTCGGGATCACTGGCGGCAATCTGTAGGGAAATAACATCCCCCTCAACGCCCGTCTGGACTCCTGGATTGGTGACCATCGGTACCTGGTTCACCGGAACATCCGTTACGTTCCAGGTAAAGGAGACCGTGGCAGACTCGGAAGGAGTGCCATCGTCAGTTACCGTTACCTCTACGGCGTAAGGACTATTGGTCGCAGCGCCCGTGGCAATAGTACCACTGATA
>NZ_JALKBC010000062.1 GCF_023015865.1 Arenibacter sp. F26102
CTTTTGTAAAGAAATTTGTCCCTGCGGCCCTGGCAGATCAGGTGGTTCCCACCATTACCTGCCCAACAGATATTGTTCAGGATGCAGGACCCCAATGTTTTATTTCGGTAACACTTACTGATCCAATTGCGTCTGATAATGTTTCCACCGTATTTACTTTTGAAGGGGTCCGCAGCGATGGCGCTGCACTGGACGCTCCCTTTCCCATAGGCAATACAACCATTACCTGGACCGCCAAGGACGAGGCGGGGAATGTATCGGAGTCCTGTGAGCAGTTGGTCACCGTAACAGGTACGGGAGACTGTTGGGCACAAGTTGGCCCTTCCAGTTTTCCCAATGGAACGGTAGTTGAGGTTTCCTTGGCCCTAGATGGTTCCGGGGTACCCTATCTTGCATTTCAGGACAAAGACAATGAGAAGAAGGCAAC
>NZ_JALKBC010000063.1 GCF_023015865.1 Arenibacter sp. F26102
TGGGGATCTGAACAGTCTCATAGCTCAGCTGGTTAGAGCGCTACACTGATAATGTAGAGGTCGGCAGTTCGAGTCTGCCTGAGACTACAAAGTAGACGAGGTGCGGACGAGAAGTTCATGCCGCTGCAAGCGGTAAGTCTGCCTGAGACTACAGGGCCGAGCGTTAAGAAAAAGTCCGGTGGACTTTTATAGCGATGGAGCCGGGTGGCGTGTTGGCCTTTGAGGGTCGGTGCGTTCATCGAAAAAAAGAGTAACACGTTCATTGATTGAAAATATTGAATTAGGAAATTCTAGAAGTTGGGAAACCTGCCGACTATTGACTGGCATCAGCCGACCTATAGGAAAACGGGGGATTAGCTCAGCTGGCTAGAGCGCCTGCCTTGCACGCAGGAGGTCATCGGTTCGACTCCGATA
>NZ_JALKBC010000064.1 GCF_023015865.1 Arenibacter sp. F26102
AAGAGCCCCTTTTCTGATCCAATTGTTCTTTGTGGAAGTAATTGTATTTTACAAAGGCCTCAATATCCTTGCTCTCTAGATCTGCATAGTTCTCTTCGCTTCCATACCCCGCATCTGCGGTGAGCTGCCCTGGGGCTTGATCGTAACTATCAATAAACTCATCTACATGGTCAATAAGGGTAGTGGTATCTGCTGTGGTTTGTGCAAGGGTATAATTAACAATGAATTGATTATTGGTGCCCGCTTGTAGGTTATACCCTGGTTTGAGTTGGCCGTTTTGCATGTGGTCATCCTTCATGCGCATAAAGGTAGCATCAGGGTCGGTCTTGCTCATGCTATTGCGAGTTCCCATTTGCTCTTCTTGTTTGTTATACTTCTCTAAAT
>NZ_JALKBC010000065.1 GCF_023015865.1 Arenibacter sp. F26102
ATCGCCAAATCTGTAAAAAGTGCTTGTCCGCCAGAAAAACCAGCGTTACCAACCACTTCCCATGCATTGCCATTGAACCTTTGGACCGTCGCCTTACCTTCCTTAGTACTGTCTTGGTATGCCACATAGGGCACCCCGGAAGCGTCCAGAAGCAATGAAACAGCTCCCGTGTAAAGCGAAAGACCGTCAGGGCCCACCACTTCCCAGGCGCTGCCATTGAACTTTTGGACCGTTGCCCTATTCTCGTTGGCCACGTCCTGATATGCCAAATAAGGAACCCCCGAACCGTCAACGGCCAGGGAAGTCCAATAGGCCTCGCCATCCGAAAAACCGGCAGGTCCCACCAGCTCCCATGCGCTGCCATTGAACCTTTG
>NZ_JALKBC010000066.1 GCF_023015865.1 Arenibacter sp. F26102
CAAAGGTTCAATGGCAGCGCATGGGAGCTGGTGGGACCTGCCGGTTTTTCGGATGGCGAGGCCTATTGGACTTCCCTGGCCGTTGACGGTTCGGGGGTTCCTTATTTGGCATATCAGGACGTGGCCAACGAGAATAGGGCCACGGTCCAAAAGTTCAATGGCAGCGACTGGGAAGTGGTGGGCCCTGTTGGTCTTTCACTTTACACGGGAGCTGTTTCATTGCTTCTGGACGCATCCGGGGTGCCCTATGTGGCATACCAAGACAGTACTAAGGAAGGTAAGGCGACGGTCCAAAGGTTCAATGGCAATGCATGGGAAGTGGTTGGTAACGCTGGTTTTTCTGGCGGACAAGCACTTTTTACAGATTTGGCGAT
>NZ_JALKBC010000067.1 GCF_023015865.1 Arenibacter sp. F26102
TCATCGAGTTCGCCATATCCAGGGTGATTTCCTTGACCGTTGCCCTTTTCTTGGCGGGCATTTTCATCAGTTGTTCCATGATGGGCTCCACCTTGGTGCCGGAGAATATGGCCACTATGGCCCCTTTCTTGCCCTTGGCCTTTTTGTTGGTGATAATTGTATAGAGTTCACCCTTGGACAGTGCCGTTTCGTCAATGGACAGGTAAGGTCCTATATTTTCGGGAAAGATGAGCCATTGTTTGGCATGTCCCTTTTGCTCCCAGTCCTTAAAATCGCTCATATAATTTTTGTACTGTCGCTGGAGCTTCTTGCCGTTTACCCCGAAGAGAGACCCCAGTTGTTGGCCGCTCAGGGCCGTATTATCCGTTG
>NZ_JALKBC010000068.1 GCF_023015865.1 Arenibacter sp. F26102
GTCATCCGTAGAGTTACTACCTGTAAAGTTTACAATCAAGGGGGCATTGCCATTTAAGGGTGTGGCACTGGCAACCGCATTGGGAGCCTGGTTGCCCCCACCCTGATCTACAATGGAAAAAGGAATTGTTAAAGTACCCAGATTGGTACCGGTCTGACTTGATCCACTAAAGGCTGTAGCACTAATGGTGTAATTGCCCAGGGGAAACTGTTGTCCATAATAATTCCCGCCGCTGTCACCTAACAGCGCATAGGGAGCCACATTCTCGTTCCTGGTGTTGTTCACAGGTCCCGAAAGCGTCAACAAGACACTGCCTACCGTGGCCGGGTTGGTATTTGCCC
>NZ_JALKBC010000069.1 GCF_023015865.1 Arenibacter sp. F26102
ATTATCAGACGCAATTGGATCAGTAAGTGTTACCGAAATAAAACATTGGGGTCCTGCATCCTGAACAATATCTGTTGGGCAGGTAATGGTGGGAACCACCTGATCTGCCAGGGCCGCAGGGACAAATTTCTTTACAAAAGCATTCGGGCTGGCATAGGCCACATATAAATTTCCATTTTGGTCCATCGCCAAATCTGTAAAAAGTGCTTGTCCGCCAGAAAAACCAGCGTTACCAACCACTTCCCATGCATTGCCATTGAACCTTTGGACCGTCGCCTTACCTTCCTTAGTACTGTCTTGGTATGCCACATAGGGCACCCCGGA
>NZ_JALKBC010000006.1 GCF_023015865.1 Arenibacter sp. F26102
GTCATTATCCAAGATCGTATAGGTATGCACCGTGTTCGTACCCAATGTGGCATTGGTAGGCGACGATAGCGTCACCACCACCGTCTCATCAAGTTCGTCGATCAAATCGTCCACGATGCCCGCTATGCTGATGTTCCCTGTCAAGTCTCCAGCCAAGATCGTAAGCGTACCGTCGGCCAGGGTATAGTCCGTCCCTCCTCCGGTAGCCGTGCCGGTTACGGCATAATTCACCGAAACATTAGAACCGCTCGCAGCGGAAAGCGACACCGCAAGGGCAGCGCTGGAAACGGATTCAAGGCCACTGGAGGCCGTTGTGCTAAATGCGACCGTCTGCCCATATCCACTAAACCCTAAAAACAGCAGAGCACTCGCAAAAACCAAAAACTTCAGTTTATAAGAAACCAAAAAATTGGAAAGTATATTATATAGGGAAATTATTTTCATAGCCGGTTACATCATTCAAAGATTGAAATGGGGAATGGCCTAGCCGTATCCCCAAAATAGGGAATCAATATTAAGAAAAAATACCCCACAAGCCTAACAATACAGCTTAAATATGAATATATCAGATGAACAGCAAAAAACTATTGCTAAGCCATTTACGAAAGCTCCGCAGACATAGTTTCAGCTCCGGGATGTATCTTTTTAACCAAGCCTTGAAGCACCTTCCCAGGCCCAACTTCTGTAAACAATGTGGCGCCATCAGCCACCATTTGCTGCACGCTTTGGGTCCATTTTACAGGGGCCGTTAACTGGGCGATTAAATTTGCTTTTATAACCTCTGGATCGGTTACCGCAGTGGTTGGTACATTTTGGTATATGGCACAGCTTGGTGTCTTGAAAATAGTATTTTCTATAGCAGCAGCCAATTCTTCCCTTGCGGGCTCCATTAAAGGTGAGTGAAAAGCACCGCCTACTGGCAATACCAAAGCCCTACGGGCACCGGCTTCCTTCAATTTTTCACAAGCGACATTTATAGCATCCACTTCACCGGAGATTACCAATTGGCCCGGGCAATTATAATTGGCCGGCACCACAATACCAGGTATTTCTGCACATATTTTTTCCACAATAGCATCATCCAAACCTAAAACAGCTGCCATAGTGCTTGGTTGTATTTCACAGGCTTTTTGCATTGCCATTGCACGTTGGAATACTAATTTTAATCCATCCTCAAAATTCAGGGCACCATTGGCCACCAAAGCCGAAAATTCCCCCAAGGAATGGCCTGCAACCATATCCGGTTTAAAGCTTTCGCCCATAACCTTACTCATGATTACCGAATGCAAAAAGATGGCCGGCTGGGTAACCTTCGTTTCCTTTAAGTCCTCCGGAGTCCCCTCGAACATAAGATCGGTAATGGAAAAATCTAAAATTTCATTAGCGGTTTCAAACATTTTTTGCGCTAAGGGATACTTTTCATAAAGATCCAATCCCATTCCTACAAATTGTGCTCCTTGACCAGGAAAAATATATGCGTTCATACGTTTTTATTTATACTATTTAATGTTGTGGCAAAAATAAGATTATTTGATCAGGAGTTTGCCCTGAAGCCCAAGAATTAGTTTACTTTAGGCCTCAAGCCTAATTGAATATAATTTTCAATTGATAACTATAAAATAATCATCAACACTCCAATCCCGAAAAATTACTCCTTAAACCAACTGGAATATTTTACATTTTCACCTCACCCAGAAACGTCGTAAAAGACGTTCCGACCTCTCCAAAGGAGAGGTAGATCAGGTTTCCCTTTCTACAAGCATACAGACCTGAAAATATTCCTTGAAGCATACTTAAATATAAAAAAATCACTCCTTAAACCAACTGGAATATTTTACGTAATTATTGGCAATTCGTTCTACCTCACCAACACTTAATTCAGTACTGATATCCTTTATTTTTTTGGCCGGCATACCCGCAAAAACAGTACCCGAAGGTACACGTGTTCCCTTTGTAACCACGGCACCGGCTGCAATAATACTATTACTTTCAACAACACAATCATCCATAACAATACTGCCCATTCCTATTAACACATTGTCATGTATAGTACAACCGTGTACTATGGCATTGTGTCCTATGGAAACGTTATTGCCAATATTGGTGGGCGACTTTAAATAAGTACAATGTATTACAGCTCCGTCCTGCACATTCACCTTATTTCCCATTTTTATATAATGGACATCCCCTCTTAAGACCGCATTGAACCATATACTGCATTGGTCTCCCATGACTACATCCCCAACAATTGTGGCATTCTCAGCTATATAACAATCTTCCCCTATCTGGGGCGATTTTCCGTTTATTGTTTTAATCATTTTGATTTTTTTAATTACTTGGCAAGGTTTCATTATAGAGCCTCCCATTTCCATTTTTTAGTGGTCTACCCCTATTAGGCACTTCAACCTTAGACTTTATGCAAATTTATGCTATTCAAAATACGATAACAAATTCTTCTTTTTTGAAGCGGAAACCATTATTTCCTTTCCATTGGAAATTATAACACTACCCCCCTTGCCCCTCTTATATTGGACCACCTCGTTAACATTTACCAAATACGACTTATGTATTCGGGCAAAAACATATTCTCCTAAGGCCTCCTCAAAATATTTTAAAGTTTTACTCACCAATATCTTTTTATTCTCCAAATACAGTTCCGTGTAATTGTCATCTGCCTTGCAATATAAAATATCGGCCACATTCAGTACTTGAAAGCCGTCCTGTTGTGGTAGGGTGATCTTTCCGTCCACCTTATTGAATTTTGGTGTAAGTATCCGATCTTCTATTGCTTTTTCCTTTTCCCTTATTTCAGTTACATATTCCACTGCCTTTATGAGTTCGTCTATGCTAATGGGCTTCATTAAATAGTAGGCCGCATGGGCATTAAGGGCATCCACGGCGTATTGATTATATGCGGTAACAAAAACGGTCTCAAAATCACGGTCCGGCAACTGATCCAATAAATCGAAAGCATTTCCAAATGGCATTTCTACATCCAAAAACACCAAATCCAGATCATTCCCTTTGATTAGGGCAAGTCCTTCCGCTATGGTTGCCGCCTCCCCTACCAGACTTACGGTAGGACAATATTTGGCCAAATAATTACGGAGAATTTCCCTGCTATTTACTTCGTCTTCTACTATTATAGCATTTAACTTCATTCTTGGAACTTATAACATATTGAAAAAATTGCAGGACTAAGTGGCATGCAAACTAGAACTCTTCTTATTTTATCAATCCCTCTTAATAGAGAACACTACCCTGGTGCCCGTGCCATTAGCCTCCAGGTCAGAAATAAAAACGTCCACTTTATCCTTATACATATCGTTTAATATTTCTATTCTCTTTTTAATGTTCCCCATGCCCTTGGACTTCTGTTTCTTCTGATTTTGGGTCTTGATGGCTTTCGATCTCTTCCTACCTATGCCATTGTCCGTTATAGAAATCTCAATAGCATTTTTATCCTTCTGCTTCAGTTCTATTTTTAATAAACCCTTATCTTCCCTGTAGCGCAACCCGTGCCATATTGCATTTTCAATATAGGGTTGCAATAGCATAGGAGGTATTTGAAAAGCATCAATGTCTATATTTGGATCTATCTCGATCTTATAATCAAATTTATCCGTAAAACGGGAATGCTCCAACTTGGTATACAGTTCCAACAATTCCAATTCTTTGGACAAGGGAATAAAATCTTCGTCCGAATTTTCCAATACGGCCCGCATTAGGGTAGAGAAATCGCTTAGATACCTGTTTGCACTTCTTTCGTCGCTTTTAGCAATAAAATTATTTACAGAATTTAGGGCGTTAAATATGAAATGAGGATTCATCTGAGACCTCAGCGATTTCAAGGCCAATAAATTATTTGCCAATTTTTGTTGCTTATTGCTACTATAAAAGAAGTATGCGGCCAATCCCATCAAAAGCATTCCAAAAATTAATGAATAGATAATCCAATTCTGCCGTTTTATACTTTCTTCTACCAATTGCTGCTCCGTAAGGGCCAGGCTGTATTTGCTTTGCGAAAGTTCCCTTTCCTGTTCCAGTCCGGAAATTCTGCTTTGTTTGGAGGCTATCTCCCTATTAAAACGAGCCGCTCTGGCTATTTCCTGTTCTTTTCTAACATATAAGGTATCTACAACAGCTACATATTGTTGATAGGTCTCCAAAGCCTTGGTGAAATCGCCCTTATACCTATACACTTCCGACAATTTTCTCGTGGCATCTTTCTGGACGAACAAATCGTCTTCAACATCAGCATCTTTAATACTCTCTTCCAAATAAGGTATTGCCTCGTCGTATTTATCCTGGGCAATATAGGCATTGGCTATCTTATAATTTATTCTTTGGGCCGTTATGGAATCGTTTTGATTTAACGATCCAGCTGCGGGCGACTTGGTTTTAGGTATTTTCTTCAGATCCTCCAAGCTCTTTTTTCGCAATGCTATTTCCTGCCCAAATTGATTTTTTTGATTGTAAAAATCGGCCACCTTCTCTTTTTCCTGTACAGCCCGCTGAGGGGCTTGACCAGAGGCCATTTGCAGGGAATTATCAAAATAAACATCGGCCTCCTGTAGCCTATTGTCCTTTGCATAGGCCCCAGCTATCTTGGAATTTAAATCGATGGTCTTTGGTGAAATCTGATTCTTTTCGGCCACCGTAAGCCCTTCATTATAGAAGGCCACTGCTTTATCCACTTCACCAAGGCCAACATAGGCGTCCCCGAGAAATTCGTACAGCTCCACTCTTTGATAGGGTACCATTTTAGGTATTTTGACTAAGGGCGATAAAACTTTCTCCGCTGCCCTAAAATCTTTGTTCAAAATATAGGTTTCACCCAATAGCAATGAAGTTTTAAGGGTCTTGTTCGCTAAAAGTGCATCCTTATAACTGGAAATGGCCAAATCATATTGTTTGTGGTACTGATAGACTTCACCCAAGGTGGTATAGGAATTGGCCAATTCCTCCTTATTATTACCTACTCCCAATTGTGAAATGGATTGGGTAATAAAATCGATGCTTTTGCGAATATCCTTCTTCTTATAAAAATTTGCCGAATCTATATAGGCCCGGTACAAAGAGACCGACCTATCCCCCCTAATGTTATTGCTTGCACCAACTTCACCCCTTTCCAAGGCATCCACCAAAATTTCTATATCGCTCTTACTCTTAACCAGATAACGCACGGTTTCCATATTTGGGCTTTTAAACACAACCTCCTCTCCGATTGAAACCTTAATATTGAATTCACCTCGGGCATTCGTCAGGCTATACTCCCCGCTATTGGTGGACACCGCTACCCCCGAAACTCCTTGGTCGCCCTTTCTTTCCTTAACAACACCCCGCACCTCAAATTGTTCCCCAGTCTGTGGTAATTGGGCATACCCAACGGTTCCACTGAACACTATTAAGAAACATATGTAAAAATACTTGGTCATTAGCTTATATAATATAGGATAAACATAATCGATTTAAATCATATTAAAAAATGCATAATTCCATCAAACTGGGCAGTTCACTACCAAAAAACAGGCTTTACGAATCCAAAACTCCTGTTGCCTCATCCAGGATAGCCGTTTACTCATTCTCGATTTTTTTTGAAATATGTTGCTCCTACTTTTAACATGTGATATCACCGGTTTACATCGAAATAATTAAAATTCCGGGGACTCATATATGGCAACATTAGTGGTAAAGCATAATGGCCCAACCACTAAAATTAAAAAAGAATCAATGTTTAACTTAAATAAAATAGAAATGAAAAATTTAAAACAAATCCTAATAATGGGGGCAATTACCCTAGGTATGAGCAACAGCTATGGTTCCGACCTTAATTATTTGAACAGCAGCAAAGAGCCCATATTAACTGAAGCGGGCATAGAAAAATATAAGCCGGCCAATAACTTGGTCAAGATTGCGCTATTGCTTGATACCAGTAACAGTATGGACGGACTTATAAATCAGGCGAAAGCACAATTATGGGATATTGTCAACAAATTTACGCATGCCAAGTGCGGTAACGATGGTAGACCTCAATTGCAAATTGCACTTTATCAATATGGAAACGATAACCTATCTTCCAGGGAAGGTTACATCCAACAGGTATTGGGCTTCAGCAGTGATTTGGATGAGATTTCAGAAAAATTATTCTCCCTGTCTACCAATGGAGGGGAAGAGTATTGTGGACGGGTAATTCAGACATCGTTGAACCAGTTGGACTGGGGAAAAAATCCAGATAATCTAAAAATGATCTTTATTGCCGGGAATGAGCCTTTTACCCAAGGAAAATTAAACTATAGGGATGCGGTGGCCAATGCCAAGGAAAAAGACATCGTAATTAATACTATTTTTTGCGGTGCCTACGAACAAGGAATAAACACCGATTGGAAAAATGGGGCCCAACTAACAGGTGGGGAATATATGGCCATTGACCATAACCGGAAAGTAGTCCATATAAACACACCATATGACGATGTGATCATTAGACTAAACTCCAAATTGAACAGTACCTATATTTCATATGGCGCATTGGGTGCAACCAAGATTCAACAGCAAAGTGCCCAAGATGACAATGCTATGGAAATGGAAGAAGCCGTGGCTGTAAAAAGAGCTGTTAGCAAATCGTCTCGACTATATTCCAATTCCTCATGGGATTTAGTGGATGCCTCTAAAGATAAGGATTTTGATATCGCTAAAATTAAAAATGAACAATTACCAATGGAATTACAGGGAAAATCCAAAGCGGAAATTGCAACCTACGTTGAAGACAAGAAAAAGGAGCGTATTGGCATACAAAAAGAAATTCAAGAACTGAACAGCAAAAGGGAAACCTATATTGCCGAGCAACAAAAGGATAACGAAAAAGGTGAATTGGAAAATGCCATGCTTACGGCAATAAAAAAGCAGGCGGCCAAGAAGAATTATCGTTGGGAGCAGTAAGTTAAAAGAAAATCGGAATCCCTTGTAAGAATCCCAACTGCCTCATAAATTGAATAAAATAATGTTCAATGGATCTTATTGGATCTGTTGAACAATATTTTATTTGATAGTAGCACAAGAAAGTGCTTCAACTAAATTATTATGGTTATTGATAAGGGACTACGCCCAGGGGCCCAATTTAGCAATAAGATCAGTAATTAACTGCCGGACATTTACAATCGTATCTTTTCTCGGATTGACCAAAGTCGTACCCTAAGGTAATTTGATGAAACCCACCATTATCAAATCGAACATCGCCCATTTGATAAGAATAGTTATAGGACACCAGAAAATTTCTGTAGTTTACCCCAACGATAGGGGTAATAAGCTGCAAACGTTGTTCCCCAAAATCTGTGGCGGTCTGGTATTGTGCTCCATCAAAACTTCTTCGGTAAGAAACGCCGCCCCATACCGTTCCAAAATCCACACTCTTGTAAACCTTTGCGTTTATATCAATAGCCTTTTCCTGGGTAAACTCTGTAAACTGGAATAACACCGAAGGCTCTACCTGCCATTCGCTCCTTCCAAATACATAACCAGTGGATACCAAGTATTTTCTTAGGTTGTTGGACTCGATCGCCGAATATAAATCCCTACCGCGCCCCATTAAATTGTGTATCGCTGCATGGGCATAGAACTCCATAAAATTATAGGACATACCCAAATCCATATTAAAATAGCTAACACTATTCCTGGAACCGGTTATAATTGGGTCTGGAATAACCGAAACAAACTCCGACTCATCCAAATTACTTTGTTGAATTCCCGCACTAAGTCCAAAGGAAAGTTGATTAAGACTTCTATAATCCCCACCCAGCCGTAGATGATGTGCATAAGTAAGCTTTAACCCCGTTTGGGAATGGTAACCGTTGGCATCATTAAATACGGTTGCCCCATAGCCACTATTTTCACCAACCCTTACATGGGCGTTTAAGGTCTGCATATTAGGAGCCTCGTCCACATTAAACCATTGCTTTCTAATGGTTGCCCTAATTTTCCCTCCTTCACCTATTCCTGCCATTGATGGGTATACCAAATAGTAATTATCCGCCAAATAATCAAAATAAACTGGGACACCTTCTTGCGCAATGGACTGGTAGCCAATCGCAAAAAACGAAAGTAGGATCAATAAATGGTGTTTCATTTAAGATTAGGGGTGAATTAATAACTTCGTCCAAATATAAAATATAACGGATGAAATACTACATTATTATATATGCCATTAGTTAGAAAACCTTCGTACTTTTGTGAAAAATATTAAAATGAAGGAGTTTATAGTTACCGTAGTACCCACGAAGAATCCGGCGATACTAAAATTTGAAACTAATCATTTCATTACAAAAAATAATAATTACGAATTCAAGAACATAGACGAGGCTAAAAATTCGCCTTTGGCCAAACAATTATTTTACCTGCCTTTTATTAAAACGGTTTACATATCAGGTAATTTCATTGGACTTGAACGATATGATATAGTGGAATGGGACGATGTAAAAGACAGCGTAGCCCAACAGTTGGTAGATTATCTTAATGAGGGGGAACCTGTAGTACTTGAGGATGACAACAAGAAAAAAGTTGCGGTAACCGTTTATGCCGAAGTGACCCCGAATCCGTCCGTGATGAAATTTGTTACCAACAAAAAAATAGTTCCCACTACTTTTGAATTCAAGAATATAGATGATGCCAAAGAATCACAATTGGCCAAACAGCTTTTTATGTTACCCTTCGTGAAAGAGGTATTTTTTGATGAAAATTATGTTTCAATAAGCAAGTACGAGGTAGCCGAATGGGATGACATTACCTTGGAATTGCGTGAAAAAATCAGGGATTTTATTGCCGAAGGTCATGAAGTGGTTTCGGCCACAAGCCTTCAAAAGCAAAAAACCGATACTCCTCAGGCCAAATTGGAGGATACTAATTTGGATGATACTTCAAAACAAATCATCGATATATTGGAGGAATATGTAAAACCGGCAGTAGCGAGTGACGGTGGCAATATTCTTTTTAAATCATATGAAGCGGAAACAAAAACTGTGAATGTCATATTACAAGGGGCCTGTAGCGGTTGCCCTTCGTCTACCTATACTTTAAAAAATGGTATTGAAACAATGCTAAAAGATATGATGGGTGATAAGGTACAAGAGGTGGTAGCCCTAAACGGCTGATTTTGATACCTTTTAGGCTTTATTCTATATTTTATTTGTTAACTTTAAGAGAATCTAAAACTATACATTATGGCAATCTTAAAAGTTATCGAAGTACTGGCCAATTCCAACAAAGGATGGGAGGATGCCGCTAAAAAAGCTGTAGAGCAAGCTTCAAAATCAGTTAAAAATATACGTTCGGTCTATATTAAAGAGCAAAGTGCAACGGTTAAGGACGGGAAACTGGACGATTATCGCGTAAATGTCAAAATCACTTTTGAAGTGAATTAATTTTATTCGCATTTCAATCAACAAGCGCCGTTAAAAGGCGCTTTTTTTGTAGTGTCTTTTTGTCAATAGTAAGGTTATAACGAGAACCATAAGTACAAGCTCCCAAGATTAACAATTGTTTAGTGCTTAGAATTTGACAGGGATCCGGAATTTTTATTGTTTTGCAAAAATTTAAAATTACATGAATATATTTAACGAATACGAGGATAATTTAACTAAAGCCCAAGAATGGGCATGGGAAATTCTACCGGGCCTGGCCACCTCTTTAATCACTGCCGTTCTAACTTTTATAATTGGCCTTTGGATTATAAGGCTGATCAATAGAATGGTCAGGAAATTCTTCCTTAAAGCGGATTACGACCCTTCTTTGGAATCCTTCTTACAAAGCTTTATCAGCATTGGTCTAAAACTAATGCTCTTCGTCTTGGTAATTACTCAATTGGGTGTACAATCTTCCTCCTTGGTAGCCATTATTGGTGCTGCTGGTCTTGCCGTTGGTCTGGCCCTACAAGGTTCCTTGGCCAACTTTGCGGGTGGAGTACTAATATTACTGTTTAAACCCTTTAAGGTAGGTGATTTCATCTCCGCACAGGGTGTAGACGGGACCGTCAAAGAAATTTCAATCTTCACCACTAAGATCAGTACTTTTGGAAATCAGATGGCCATAGTACCCAATGGACAATTGTCCAACAACAATATCATTAACTACAATACCCAAAGTACCAGAAGAGATAAAATTGCGGTGGGCATTGGATACAGTTCCAATATTAAACTGGCAAAAGAAATATTGCTCGAAATCTGTGCGGAAAATGCAAATATCCTAAAAGATCCAGCACCTGAAGTTTATGTAGCCGAATTGGGCGATAGCTCGGTTAACCTATCCTTGCGGTTTTGGGCACCAAACGAAGTTTTCTGGGCCGCTCACTTCCATGTTATGGAAGAACTAAAAAATAGATTTGATGCTGCAGGAATAGAGATTCCATTTCCACAAAGGGTTATTCACGAAGCGAAGTCCTAGGCTTTTTTACCTTGCAACATAAAATCCTTTAAATAATACGGTTCAAAGTAAGCGATATTCTCAAATTCGCTTGCTTTGAACTTTTTATAGGATATTTCTCCCATTTCCAATGCCGTAGGCAATTTGGATTCATAATTAAAATTGGAATGTTCCAACAACGACCTACATTTTTCGGCACCGTCCCCGATTAAGAGTACACTTCCCTTCTCTGCAAATTCCAAAAAGCTCTCTTTATGAATTATTTCAGCCTTGGTCTCCCTTATGTTTTTTCCATCTGCATTGAAAACTGTGGAATACACCTCCATTCTCCTAGCATCCAGCAAGGGTATAATAAAATCGTACTTTTTGCCAAGTCCCTGCTTGGCCAAACTTTCCAGGGTAGATACCGAGATTAGGGGCAAGTCCAATGAGAAACAAAGGCCTTTAGCTGCTGATACCCCAATACGCAAGCCAGTATAGGAGCCGGGACCCTTACTTACGGCAATAGCGGATATATCCTTAAAAGATAAGGAAGCTTCTTTCAAAGCTTCCTGTATAAAAACATGCAATTGTTCCGAATGCGAATAATTGGGGCTGTTATCTTCCTTTAATATAATTACCTCCCCATTCTTAGCAATACTCACCGAACAATTGGTGGTTGCGGTCTCTAAATTTAAAATCATAGCCATAATAGACTACAAATATAGCTTAATCCAATGTTATAGGTAACCCAAAATAAAACTCCAATACCTTTAACCTAAATATATAATCGTATTTTGTTCTTATCAATACTGCCTCTGCATCGTCTACCCTGGATTGTGATTGACTAAAATCGAAGGAATTCATCAGGCCCACATTAAACCTTTCTCTGGAATAGTCATAGGCCAACCTCCTAGCTTCCAATGTTTTCTGTGCAGCTTCGTAGGCTTTGGAAAAACTCATTACATCTACATATGCCTGATTTACATTTGTTTCCAAATCCAATTTATCCTGTTTTAACTGTAGTCGTGACCTTTCAACCCCGATCTTGGCCCGTTTAATATTGTTCTTAACACTAAACCCATTAAAAACCGGAATATTTAACTGCAGTCCGTAAGCAATACCATCGGTTAAATATAGCTGGTCGGCAAAAGAGATTCGGTTAAAAGTTGATGGATCTCTGAATTCACTTGAATAGCGCGTTCCATAATTAAAGAAAGCCCCCAAAGTTGGATACACAGCCCCTTTGGCTATATCCAAATCCTTTAATGCCAAATCTACATTTGATAAGGAGAATCTAATATCATTCCTAAAGGTAAGTGCCTTGTCAAAAATTGTTTTAGGGGAGTTATCCAAAATATTGGAGGGAGGAATGTCAAATTCTTCTTCCGCGATGTCAAAATTTTCGTAATCTGTTATTTGTAGCAATTGTGCCAGGTTGATTCGTGAAATCAACACTTGATTTTCACCATTTACAATTTGTTGTTCCTGAGTAGCAGCAGTAGCTTCAATTTCCAACAAATCACCTTTAGGTACAACTCCCGCATCCACCAACTCCTTTGTCCTTTCCAAATCCTGGCCGGTAACGGCATATTGTGCCCTAAAAACTTTAAGGGACTCCTTGTTGGACAACACCTGTAGGTAGGAATTAGCCACTGCAAGCATTATATCGTCCTTCAAATTATCCAGCCTATATTGATTGGCCAAGGCGTTAAGTTTAGCCCTATTCAATCTATGAATATTCCTTAGACCGTCAAAAATATTGACCGAGGAACTAAAGCCTCCAGATGCTGTTGTTACCGTTCCCGTAACTTGTTGGTTCCTGGATTGATCCAAAACCAGTCCTGAATTACCGGAGACACTTGCATTTACATTAAAATTGGGTAACATATCGCCAATCGCATCCGATTTATCTATTTTGGCATTTTCAAGATCAAGTTCATATTGCTCTATGGTCAAGTTATTTTCCACTGCGTAGTACACACATTCTTCCAAGGTCCATTTTTTTTCTTGGGCGGTGATTATGCCACAACAGAAAATAGACAAAGCTATTATAATCTTAATTTTCATGTTTTGATTGTTTTTTGATTGATATTCCTGCTTAATTCCCTTCTGCCGATTCATCATCTTCTTCCGTGCCCTTCTTTATAGGCTCGGTCTTGTTCCAAATCTTAACCTTGTCATCTTTGGTTATTCCAGAAACAATTTCCACATTTACTCCATCAGATATCCCTATCTCAACATCCTTTTTTTCAAATTTTTGTTCTTCCACAGTACCAATAGCTATCTCCACAAAGGGCTTATCCGTTATTTTATCAAATTGCAGAAGGGCCTCGGGAATTACCATAACACTGTCTTTCTTTTCCAACACCAAAGAGGCATTGGCGCTATACCCGGCACGAATTAAAAAGTCGTCATCAACGGTTACGTCCCCCTCTATCTTAAACTGGACTGCACCGGATTCCTCTATACCCTTTGGGGCAATAAACCTAAGTTTGGCGTCGAACTTTTTATCATTGATGGCTCCTAGGCTAATTTCCAAGGGCATTCCCAATTTCAATTTTCCAACTTCACCTTCATCCACCTTTCCTTCAAAAATCATAATGCTTAAATCGGCAATGGTGGCAATGGTAGTACCATCGTTGAAGTTATTGCTCTGTATTACCTGATCCCCTTCTTTAACAGGAATCTCCAAAATAGTTCCAGAGACTGTGGCTCGTATGTTCGTATTCGCGGTAGCGCTACCTCCAGCCGATCCATCGCGGATAATCTGGTAATCTGATTGAGCATTCTGCAATTCCAATTTTGCTTGATCAAATCTCAATTGCTGGGTATTAAAATCTTGGGAGGATATTACTCCTTTATCAAATATGGCCTTATTCCTATCGTATTCGATCTTGGTGTTGTTCAAAGCTATTTCCGCATTTTTCACACGACCTCTGGCCTGGTTCAGGGACTGTTCATTAGGAACCACCTTTATTTTTGCAATTAAGTCGCCCGCTTTTACTTCAGCGCCCTCTTTCATCAAAATTTCATCGATGATACCCGAAATCTGCGGTTTTATTTCCACTTCATCCTCTGGCACTACCTTACCTGTTGCCACAGTTTTCTTTTCAACATTGGCCGTGAACGGATTTTTTGTCTCGTAAGTAATTGCCGACTTGCTATTGGACTTTATAAAAAAGGCTGCCGCCCAAAGGGCCCCAAGCACCAAAACTCCTATTAGCACATATTTTACAATCTTATTCATTTTACTATATATTTATTTGTATTGGTTTGTTTATTCTTCTCTTAAAGCATCTATTGGTTTTATACTTACGGCACGTTGGGCAGGTATAAGACCGATCAAAGTACCTAGAACTACCATAATGGCCAAAGCACCTAAAACATAAGGTATAGGTACGGTAGGATTGGCATAGGGGAAATCCATGCCCTGGGTCCACTTATTGATCAAACTTAGCACTCCCGCGCCCAAAATAATCCCCATAACCCCGGCTATCATGGTTAAAAACACCGATTCCAAGATAATGAGAGATCTAACTTCCCTAGGGGTAGCACCAAGAGCACGCCTAACCCCTAGTTCTTTGGTCCGTTCCTTGACCGAAATCAATAAAATATTCCCAATGCCTATAACTCCGGCCAAAATAGTGGCTATACCCACCACCAAGGACATGAAGGTCAACCCCTTTGCAAAGCCGACAATTCTATTAAAGATTTCCCCAAGGTTAAAAGATCCTATAGCCCGGTCATCTTTTGGATTCACATTATGAATACCCTTTAGAATCGCCTTTACATTTTCTTCCACCTTAATAACATCGGCATCATCATAGGCTGCAATGGCAAACCAACCCACATTTTCCCCCGTATTATATAATTTCCTAAAGGTTGTAAAGGGTATATAAATATCGGAATCACTTTCAAAACCACCTCCTGGCGTAAACTTATGCACACCCACTACCTGGAAAAACACATTGTCTATTCTGATATAATTGCCTATGGGGTTTTCATCAATTTCGAACAACTCCTTTTGGGTGCGTTCCCCAATTACACATACCTTTCTAGCTCCATCAATATCCTCGTCATTAATAAATCTACCATCATCATATATTTTCTTGGTCGCTATTTTGGTAGAAATAGGATAATCGCCATAAACCGCGAAATTCCCTGACTTACCTCCCCTAATAATTTGGGCCGGACCACCTCCAAATACACCCTTTACGTTTCTTGGAGCGATATATTGAATCTCGGGAATCCTATTCTTTAAAATACTCACATCATTCAATTTAAGTTGTATCTGTCTTCCGGTTTTAAATCCTTTATAAGGCATGCTGGTGCTTTGTGCCCAGGTGAACATACTGTTCATAGCCACATTTTGAAATTGCTTTTCGAAACCATTGTCCAACCCTTTGGCAGCACCGGACAAAACGATATAAATAAAAATCCCCCATAAAACACCTATCACTGTGATAATGGTCCTAGTCCTATTTTTACCAATAGAACCAAAAATCTCCTGCCATGTATTGCTGTCAAATAAAAATCCCATATTATTCGTCTCTTAAGGCTTCAATTGGTTTTATATCCGCTGCTCTTTTTGCCGGAATATACCCTGCAATGGCGCCAAACAGTATCAAGACTAAAGTCGCACTAATAGCCATTGTAATATCTATATAGGGATTTGTGATAAAGTAGTCCTTCAATTTTTCGCCCAATGAGTTTAATATAAAAACTCCGAGAAGCATTCCCAGAAAACCTGAAACGGTGGTAATAAAAACCGATTCCAAAAGTATAGAACCAATGACCGACTTTGGTGTTGCTCCCAACGCCTTACGAATACCCAATTCTTTGGTGCGCTCCTTGACTACGAAAACCATTATATTACTAATACCTATAATACCCGCTATAATGGTTCCAAAGGCAACAAAGGCAACTATGATCTGTAAGACCCTTGCAAACTGTTGATTTTGCTTTAATTGGTCCGCAACATTTCTAATAAAGACCCCGCTCTGGTCATCTGGACTTATGTACTTCTTTTCCCTAAAAAATCTATCCAGGCTTCTATCCAAGGCCATTGCTCCAGCGTAGCCTATTTCTGGTTTAAAAGCGACTATGAACTGATCAACTTTATCTGTATTTTTCTCAATGAGCTGTCTTGTTGTGTATGGCATATAGATCAAACGCTCTTCATTATCCCCCCCATCATCCTGAAAAACACCTATAACCATAAAAGCACTCCCTGCTACATCTATATATTCACCTAAAGAATTTTCACTACCAAAAAGATCTTTCTCAACCAGCCTTCCTATGACAACATATTTGGTTCTATTCTTTATATCTTCTTCATTTAAAAAACGACCCTCCATTATAATGGTCTTTTCGGCATATTGATGTGCCGGACCAACTGCTCTGGTAGTATAGTTGTTGGATTCGTTTTTGTATTTTACCAACCCACTTCTGGAAATACGGGGAGTGGTATACTCAACGAACATGGCAAAATTTTTATTTATATCCGCTAGATCACTATTATCGAACTCAATAGTCCTGTTGGATTTGTAGCCTTTATATGGTACGGTGGTCCTCCCTGGAAAAACGTAAAGTACGTTGGTGGCATCATCCCCAAAAAACTCTTCGAAAGTATTTACCAGGCCATTGCCCATTCCAAACAGAACAACGAAAATTAAAATGCCCAAAGCAACGGTAAATCCGGACAGAAAAGTCCTTAGTTTATTCTTGTGGATTGTCTCAAATATCTCCTTCCAATTATCCCTACTAAACATACTGGGAAGCCCTAACCTGGGTTATTTTCTTGTCCTCAACAATAACCCCATCCTTCAAATGCACAATCCTTTTGCACATATCTGCTATGTCCGGC
This sequence comes from Arenibacter sp. F26102, assembly GCF_023015865.1. GTDB lineage: Bacteria > Bacteroidota > Bacteroidia > Flavobacteriales > Flavobacteriaceae > Arenibacter. The sequence goes on from NZ_JALKBC010000006.1 coordinate 16,259, forward strand.
TCATGTGTAACTATAAGTATGGTATTTCCCGCATCGTTAATTTTTTGAATAAGGTCCATAACCTCATAAGAGGTTGTGCTATCCAAGGCACCGGTAGGCTCATCCGCCAATAATACCTTTGGCTCGGCTGCCATGGCCCGTGCTATGGCCACCCTTTGTTTTTGCCCACCGGACAATTCACTGGGCAAATGGTCCGCCCACTCCCGTAAACCTACCTGTTCCAAATATTTCAAGGCTTTTTCCTGCCTTTCTTTCCGCCCAACTTTTTGATAATACAGGGGAAGTGCTACATTCTCCATGGCACTTTTATAATTGATCAGATTAAAGGATTGGAAAACAAAACCCAAAAACTTGTTCCTGTATTGGGCAGCCTTAGTTTCGTTCAAGTTTTTAATTGGCACTCCGTCCAGGGTATAGGACCCTTCATCAAGCACATCCAACATACCCAATATATTCAGGAGAGTGGATTTACCAGAACCTGAGGACCCCATAATGGCCACTAGTTCACCTTCTTCAACCGAAAAATTAATTCCTTTTAATACATGAAGGGAATTACTTCCCATTTTATAGGATTTATGAAGATCTTTTATTTCTATCATGTTTTGTTGAATTAGTTGTAGTTTCCTGAAATTAAGAATATATGACCGACTATGGGTATAGTTGTTACATTACAATGTGTTAAAGCTGTGTTAAAGTGCATTAGACGCCCAAGGCGCCAGGTTTTATTTCGTTCCAAATTTTTATTTCCTCATCTGGCTTAATACCATTTAAAATTTGGACATATATTCCATCACTTACTCCCAACTGAATTTCCCGTCGTTCAAATTTCTGAGCACTTATAGCAATTTCCACAAAGGGTTTTTTGGTTACCGGGTCAAATTGAATCAAGGCTTCCTTTACCGCCAAAACACTATCTGCCCTGGCCAATATTATGGAAGCATTGGCACTGAGCCCCGCTCTAATAAAAATGGAATCGCGCTTTTTTAAAGTACCTTTAATTTCAAATTGAATAGCCCCATTTTCCACCTTCCCCTTAGGGGCAATATAGTCCAAAACAGCATCAAAAACGGCATTCTCAATGGCTCCAACAGTAATTTCCAAGGGCAAGTTTTCCTTTATCTTGCCTACTTCCGACTCGTCTACCTTTCCCTCAAAAATCATCTTATCCACATCGGCAATAGCTGCAATAGTAGTACCCTCATTAAAATTATTTGATTCTATAACCTGATTCCCAACCTCTACCGGCACTTCCAAAACCATTCCACTTACAGTGGCCCTGATCAAAGTGTTTGCCTCATTGCCGTAACCTTTGGTTGTCCCGGTTTTTACAATATCGAAGCGTTTATTGGCGGCAACATAGGATTGTTTGGCCTGGTCAAAGGAAACTTCTGCCTTTTCCAAATCTACTTTGGAAATTACACCCTTGTCAAACAAGGTTCTTTGCCGTTCCAAATTGCGCTTTTGGTCATCTAATGAAATTTTAGCCTCCTCTATGGTGTTCTTGGCCTCGTTCAAAGCCGATAAATTGGGGACAACCTTGATTTTGGCGAGTAAATCGCCTGACTCAACATAATCGCCCCCTTCTACAAAAACCTCTTCAATAACCCCAGAAATATTGGGTTTTATCAACACCTCCTCCAAAGGTAAAATACTACCGGTGGCCACTGTTTTCTTTATTATTGTTTGGGTGGATGGCTTTTCGGTTTCGTAAACCACAGGATCCTCGGCATTCTTTTGATATAGATAATACAAAGCTCCACAGCAGCTAAAAACAATAAACGTTAATATTACAACAGTAACTGACTTTTTCATTTTTATGATTTGTTTTTGATTGATTGATTGATTCACTTCTTTTTATATCGTTCTTTATTTTCCAAAAAACAGCGCCCTGATAATACAAAGACAACTATTCCATTCTTAGAGCCTCAATAGGCTTAACCTTAATAGCACTTTGGGCTGGTATAAATCCGGCCAACAAGCCTGAAACGACCAAAATAATTAAAGCCGTAAGTACTACGCCTAGGCCAACACTGGGATTTAGAAACATTTCTACCGGTCCATTGGTTTCCAAAAAATAATTAATAATGAAAATGACCAAGGCTCCAAAGCTAATCCCGGCCATCCCTGAAATCATGGTCAAAAAAATAGATTCCATTATAATTTGAAGCTTTATGGACCAAGGATTTTCTCCCAATGCCCTTCGTATCCCAATCTCCTTGGTCCGTTCCTTGACCACGATCAGCATAATATTACTTACACCGATTACACCGGACAGTAACACCAAAACACCAACAAAATAAGCAATATAACGCATGGCCATGAATAGCCCCAGTACTTTGTTGAACTCTTCGAATAAGTCAAAATGACCTACTGCCCGTAGATCTTGGGGATGAATTTTTTGATTTTCCCGAACTACAGCAAAAATTTGTTCCTTTAATTGGGTTATAGAGGAATTATCATTTGCGGTAATCGCCATCCAACCTACATTATTACCCTGGTTAAAGGCCAGTGAAAAGGAGGTAAAGGGAATAAAAATTTCTTTTTGGATCTCTTCGGCATTCCCATCATTGGAATTCTTTTTATAGGTTCCAATAACCATAAAATTTACACCTTGAATTTTAATATAGGTACCTATCACCTCTTCTCCAACATCATACAAACTTGCTCTGACACCTTCACCAATAACAGCCACTTTCCGTTTCTCCCCTATATCCAACTCATTTATGAATCTACCCGAAGTAATGCCCATGGGATCCTGATTGATGATATCCGGATAATCCCCATAGACATTGAAGGCCCCTGTTTTTATTCCACGTACCACATTATTAACTCCATTAAATCCACCCAATTGATTTCTTGGGGAAACGAATCTCAGATTGGGCACATTTTGCTTTATAGCTGCCACATCCTCCAATTTAAAATAAAAGCGCCTTCCCTTTGGCAAACCTTTGTAGGCCATAGAGGTACCCTGAGTCCACATAAACATTGTATTGGTAGCGATGTCACCAAAATTTGATCGTATGCCGTTTTCCAACCCCTTACCTGCAGCCAACAGGACAATCAATATCAATATACCCCAAAAAACACCAAATGCGGTTAGAAGCGTCCTAAACCAGTTGCTGGTCAAAACTTCCAATATCTCTCTCCACCGGTCTTTATTGAGCATATTACACTATATCTTTAAAATGATTACCTTATTCATCCCTCAGCGCCTCAATGGGCCTTATGGTAGAGGCCCGCCAAGCAGGAAAAAACCCCGCTATGGCACCAGCAATTATCAATAGAAAAACTGTGCTGATGGCCACGCTGAAATTGATGGAAGGATTTAATACATAATCAACCTGAAGAGACGGCCCCACAAATTCCAGAAGTCCCATGCTAAAGATCAGTCCCGCAAATCCGGCAACACTGGTCACAAATATTGCCTCGTGCAATATCATGCCCACAATGGTCCATGGTCTTGCCCCCAAGGCCTTCCTCACCCCGATTTCCCGGGTTCTTTCCTTTACAATAATCATCATTATATTACTAACTCCGACCACCCCGGCCACTATGGTACATATACCTACAAACCAAAAAAAGAATTTTATTCCTCCCGTTAAATTTTGGAATCGCTTTACACCTTCCAAAGTATTAAAGGTATTTACGGCGCTCGGATCGGTAGGTGCCACAGTGTGCGCCACCTTTAGGTACGACTTGATGTCTTCAGTGAATTTTATGGACTTTGCAAGTGTTTCTTCAAAATTGCCGGATGGCTTTAAGGTAAAGAACATCATATTTAAATTATCGCTCCCATTAAAAACACGTTGCGCCGTACTTATTGGGATAAAGAGTCGATCTTCTTCCCTATCACCTCCCTTATCCCCGTACACCCCAACTATCTGAAAATTAATACCTGATATTTTCAAAAATGAACCTATGGGATCTTCCTCCCCTTTCAGCAGTTCCCGTTTGATCTTATTACTAATCATAACGACCTTGGCCACACCTTCTTGATCTCCATAATTTAAATAGCGACCCTGTGAAATAAATTGATTTTCAATGTTTTGGAATAGTGGCGACACACCCTCAACTGAATAGGACCCCGATTCATTATTATAATCCACCGTTACATTTCTCAACCTAAAAAAAGGGGATTTATGTTCCAAATCGCCAGCAAAATTGGAATTGATGGATTGGTAGTTATTATTTTTCAGTTGAATGGGCCTACCAGGATTCAACCCCTTGTATTCCTGTGTAGTTACTTGGGTCCATACACCGATCCTATTGCTCGCATCGCTTTCAAATTCTTTGGCAATACCATTTTGCATGCCCTGGCCAAAACCCAATAGAATAACCAAAATAAAAATTCCCGAGGCTACGGAAAAGCCCGTAAGAAAAGTACGGAGTTTATTTTTCCGTATGGCATCAAAAATTTCCTGCCATCTCTCAATATCGAACATAGGACTTATGATGTTTATTGAATAAGACCCTTGTACAATGAAATTGTTACAGTTATTATTTTAATTAAATGTTAAAATTGAAGTTGTTTTAGGCTTTCATCTTTTTGTATATAAAGAAGAACAAACCGGCCACCAACAGGTATGGAACAGCCATAAGATACACAATACCATTATTGATACCCTTTGCAGCAGCCTCACTCCCTTCGCTCTCCAAGACCGCCCTGCACATGGCACATTGGGCTTCCGAAAAATTTGGAAACAACAGAAATGACAACGTTAAAACCAATACCAGGTATTTAATTTTAAAATTATCGCGTCCTGAACTAGAAGATGATTTAGTGTACATAATAGGGAGATATCATTAAATAGACCACTACTCCGGTAACTGCGACATACAACCACAACGGAAAGGTAATTTTTGCAAGTTTCCTATGCGCCTCATAATTCTTAAGGTATGCCTTTGCATAGGTGCGCAGGACTAAGGGTATAATTACAATGGAAAGAATAATATGGGTAATCAAAATAAAGAAATAAATATACTTAACAACACCTTCCCCTCCAAATGAGGTAGAATCAGAAGTCATATGATAGGCAACATACATAACTAAAAAGGCCAAGGACAATAAAATACAGCCGCTCATTAGTTTTTGATGCAGCTCCAATTTTCCGTTTTTAACAGCAATGACAGCAATAATCAATAAAATGGCGGTAAAACCATTTACAGAGGCATAAATTGGCGGCAAAAAGCTCAAAGGCTCCACGTTTGGTAGTTTCACCCCAAATAGTATGGCAACCACTATTGGTATTACAACGGATACCAGATTGATAATCTTATTGAACTTTTTCTCCTTTAACGCAATTGTATCCATTATTCTTCCAATAATTTTTTAATATCCTCTTTCAGAATTGATATTTGCTCCTTTTCCCCATGATCATTTTCACCTTCTTCCTCGGTAATGGTTCCCCGATAGTATACGATTGGATTTCCAAAGCTATCTACCCTAGAGCGTATATAACCATTTTTGTCTACCAAAGCAAAAAGGCCCGCATGTTCAAAGCCACCTTCCGCAGCCGGAACTTCAGCTGCAAAAATACTAAATCCAGTATTGGCCAAGGTATAAATGTCGTTTAGGTTCCCTGTTAACAAATGCCAGTCCATATTGGATATACCATATTCTTCGGCATATTCCTTTAATACTTCCGGCGTATCATAATCCGGGTTTATTGTAAACGAAGCCACCCCAAGATTGTCTATACCTTTAAATTCCTTCTGAATCTGTACCAAATTTTTGTTCATTATTGGGCAAATGGTTGGGCAGGTCGTGAAAAAGAATTCCACAAGATAAACCTTGCCCTTGTAATCATCATTGGTGATCAGTAGGCTATCTTGGTCGATAAAGGCAAAAGGGGGTACTTTTCGTTTTTCCCCGTTCATTTCCACAAATGCCAATTTCTCATTAGCACCCCTAAGGTTCAACCTATCATTTTCCACCACATGTCCACCTTGCACCCGGTCAATAATTCTAGGAATAAAGATGATTCCAAAAACCAGGATTACCAATGAAACCCAAACATAAGAGTATTTATTCTTTTGCATTACTTTATCCTATCAGCACTATTCTTTTTTAGGGCCATACGATATTCGGCCAATATAATCTTCACATCATCCTCCATCTTATTGTTTAGGTCCGATACCGAGGAGGTATCAAATCCATATTTAATGCCGTCATCCGCATCATCATCCCTTCCCCTTAAAACCCTTTTCTTATCGATAATAAAAACATAGGGTGTACCAAGTTCGTTGTCCAAACTTAGGTTTGTCTTTAGACTATTGAACATTTGATGAATTTCGTTTTCAGTCCCAAAAACAAATTTCCATTTACCAACATCCGCCAATTGTTCCAACTCCTTTTTCAATTCCTCCACGCCCTGCTCCGTACCTTTGGGCATGATCATGACAAATTGAAAATCGTGGAACTCATTAAAGCGTTTGTAAATTTTTTGGTTCAAGTTAAAGGCATTGCCTTTTTTGCTTTCCACATCCTTCCCAAGAAATCCGAGTACCGTAATCTTACCTTCCAAGGATACATTGTTTGGGGCAAAATCCAATTCCGAGACATTCTCGGTCAAAGTTGCCAACTTACCAAAATTTGTAATACCTGTAGCAAAAAAAAGGTAGATTACTATGGGCAGGACAAATAGGGTTATCAGTACTATTGCTTTCTTCATCTAAAATATATTAGCTTCCAAATTTACAGTTTGGTCAAAAAACATATTTCTCCCCTGTAAAATCCGTATAAACTGAATTGCTACAAAAATAAAAAAGACGGTTGTTATACCGTCTTTTTAAGCTGTTAATTATTCGTTAGAAGTTCCACTTAACAAAACCGTCAGTGTAAACGTGGTATATATAATCTGCCTCAAAGAGAAGGATAAAAATAAGATAGGCCACCAGGAATATAGGGGTCCATACAATGGCTCTTCTCAAAGAACTCTTCTCGTCCCTAAGGTGCATAAAGTCCCAAGCAATATAATAGGCCTTAACCAATGTTAATATGATGAAGATCCAGTTTAAAACTTTCATTCCCAAGAAATATGAATGAGTCAATGCCTCAGGCTTTGCAATCCCCAATCCCACTTCAACTACAGTGACCAAAGTAAGGAATATTAATACGCCCCATATTTTTTGGGTGTTGGACTTAAACTTCAACAGACCTCTAAATATTTCCAGTTTATGTTCGTGTGCCATTTCTAATTATATTTTTTAATGTATTCTTTTAATGATAAATAATAATTCACAGTAAACTACACCAAGTAGAAGAAGGTAAATACAAATACCCATACTAAATCTACAAAGTGCCAGTACAACCCAACTTTTTCCACCATTTCATAATGTCCCCTTCTCTCATAAGTCCCAAGAATAACATTAAAAAAGATAATACAGTTGATAATAACACCGGAAAAAACGTGAAAACCGTGAAATCCAGTAATAAAGAAAAAGAAATCGGCAAACAACCTACTGCCATATTCATTGCGCACAAGATTGGCTCCTTCCACTACCAGAGTAGCATCATTTAGTTTTTTCAAGGTTTCATCCCTTGTCAAAACAGTTTTATGGCCATCTTCATTTATTAATTCGGTACGTATTAAAACATTCGAATCGGATTTTACACCTTCCACTATCTCATTTAAGGAATAACTTGGAAGGGATTCTCCTTGATAATACCAAATTCCGTTCTTCTTTTCATGATCCACCCTTTCACTAGGCAATGTTTCTGCAAAATCGCGTATAGCCAGACGTTCTCCTGAATCCGCACTAACAAATTGCAATATTCTACCACCTTTGGTTTCCAAAGCACCAAAATCGCCCTTTATAAAGGTTGCCCATTCCCAAGCTTGTGAACCTACGAATATAGCTCCCCCAATTATGGTAAGGAACATGAACCAGATTACCTTTGTCTTTTGTAATTTATGTCCAGCATCAACGGCCAATACCATAGTCACCGATGACATTATCAGAATAAAGGTCATGAATGCCACGTAATACATAGGATAATTCCCATGAAAAAACGGAACGTGCGTAAACACCTCATCGGCAATTGGCCAAGTTTCTATAAACTTAAATCTCGAAAAACCGTATGCAGCAAGAAAGCCAGAAAAGGTCAAAGCATCCGAGACAAGAAAAAACCACATCATCAACTTTCCGTAACTAGCACCTAGAGGTTGATTTCCCCCACCCCAGACATTTTCTTCTGTACCCGTAGTAATCGTAGAATCCATATAACAATTATAGCGTTAATAAAATTTTCACAAATTTACATTTTTTTCGGCTAAACAAAATTTTTGCCTTTTAAAAATGGCAAAAAAAACCCATTCTAAATAAGCATGCCCATATTACCTTCTAATAACCAAAGAAATAGGCCTGATTTAGTTTACGAAATACATGAATAGAATTAAATAAACCCAAAGAATATCCAAAAAATGCCAAAATGTAGCTCCAAGTTCCAAGCCAAGCATTTCCTTGGAAGAATACTTATTCCGCAAATGATTGGCAATAACTACCAAAAGAGAAATAAGCCCGGCAACAACATGCACAATATGCACTGCCGCTATTAAGAAAACATAGGACATTTTAATATTGCTTGTAGGACCGGTAAAATAGTACCCATTGGCCACCATCTGGGAAAATCCATTAAATTGAAGTATTACAAATGCAATTCCCAAGCCCAAAGTCAACAACAACCAATTGGTACACTGCTTAACCTTATCCTGCTTGATGGCTTTTTTGGCCAAAATATAAGTTATACTGCTTATAATTATAACTATAGTACTTACCAAAAATGAAGATGGCAAAGCCAAATCCTTGACCCAATCTTCCCTAGAACTACTAACTATATAGGCACTGGTCCAACCTGCAAACCCCATAAGCAGGCTAACAATTCCGAACCAGAGCATCATCTTTTTCGCCCTATCGTTCTTTTCTTTTCCTGTACCCTGAGTTAAGTCCATCCTTATTAAATAAATTTATCCATTACGTACACCACCTGCATCAAGGTGATATAACTTACACTAGCCAACATTAATTTCCTTGCGGAAACATTATCCCTTTTTTCATATAATCTAAAAGCAAAGAACAGCATAACCGTTCCCATTAAAAAGATGATTACCGCTGCAACAATAGATAATTGCAATCTACCTGTAAAACCAAATACAGGAATCACTGAAATGATTATCATCCATATGGTATACATAATTATCTGTAAAGCTGTGCCCTTATCCTTTTTACCAGTGGGAAGCATTTTAAAACCTCCTTTTTTATAATCCTCATCCAACATCCAACCCAAGGCCCAGAAATGTGGAAACTGCCAAAAAAACTGTATCATAAACAATGTCCCCGGCTCTACCCCAAAATTATCTGTAGCCGCTACCCACCCCAACATAAAGGGAATGGCACCTGGAAAAGCACCAACAAAGACAGCTAAGGGGGTAATTGTTTTTAATGGCGTATATACACTTGTGTACAAAAAGATGGAGATCGCTCCGAACATAGCGGTCTTGGGATTCAGGAAATACAAAGCAACTATTCCCAAAATTGTCATCAGCACTGCAATGGCCATAGCCGTTCCAACAGACATTCTACCGGCCGGTATAGGTCTATTCTTGGTACGACTCATTAAGGCATCCAAGTCTTTTTCTATAATTTGATTATAGGCATTGGAGGCACCCACCATGCAATATCCCCCAAAAGCCAAAAGCAGAACCGATAGAAAATTAATTTCAACAGCACCAAGAAAATACCCTGCTATGGAAGAAAAAACTACACTGACTGCTAGCCTTGCTTTGGTAATTTCTTTAAAGTCAGCAAAATATACCGCTAAAGAGGTACTTTTTACCGAACTGACTGCCGTTTTCATTTACATTTTTTAAAGGGATCGCAAAGATACACCTCATTGGAATTTTTTGCAACCAAATAAACATGTTTATATGAATTAACCTTCAAAGTAGCATTAATTCCAAATAAAACATATCGTCCGAGAATTTACATTACCCATACATTGAAATAATTGGGCACAAATTATGGAACAAAAAAAATCCCGAGCCAAGGCTCGGGATTTTAAATATAGTGATGATTTCTATTCTACTATTGTAATTTAAAGGTAATTGGAATACTAAATGGTACACGAACAGCTCTACCTCTTTGTTTTCCTGGAGTCATCTTAGGCAATTTACCAATAATCCTTGCAGCCTCTTCTTCCAAGTTTTTATCCGGACCTCTCATCCTCACGTTCCCGATACTTCCATCCTTTTGGATAACGAACATTACGTTAACCCTTCCTTGAACTCCCATTTCTTGGGCAATTTCTGGATAACGGAAGTTTTTACCAATATGCTTCTGCATCATTGAGTTAAAACAATCCCTTAACTTATTTTTTGGCTCGTTTTCACATCCTGGGAAAATTGGAACATCCTCGATAACCGCAAAAGGAACATCTATATCTTCCTCAATCTCTTCAACCTCAACATCGGCAACTTCAATCACTTCTTCCTCCTGGCTAGTTTCAGTAGATTCGATTACAGTTTCCTCAACTTCCTCCTCATCCTCAACAACCTCGATAATCTCGGGGGCAGCTGGTGGTGGTGGTGGTGGTGGTGTCTTAATTTGCTCGGTCATAGGAACTTCTTCGTCCAAAGTATCCTCCACATTCATGGTATAATCAAAATTGTTATCATCGTCATAGGTCTTCCATTCAAAAGCTATGTACGTCAACAGCATAACCAACACAAGACCAATAACGAAATAAAGTCCGCTATTTCTTGTTAAATCTGCCTTAGGATTCTTTTTAAGTTCCATAATTCTTAATTTTTAATGTTCGCTAATTTATATATTTATTTTATCTGTTTAAAACTTTTTGTTAAAAAAAGTACAAATAAATTTAAACAGGGCCTTGGGTTCCAATCCTCACTTTCATTTGTTACTACAGGCTCCGATCATGGCCACAATGTGGATTCCACATATCTCCAATTACACTTGACTAAGAACCAGAAAGTTACACCCTTTATATTGGAATACTCACCAAATTACTCAAAAAAATGTTATTTCAACCACTTTAAAGAAGTTTTTCCAGAGAACATAAACTTTACTGCAAAACCCCCAAACAATGCCCCAGAGCTATTTGCCAATACATCCAACAAATCGGGATTTCTATCAATCGTAGCCACACCTTGCAATACCTCAATAACTATACCATAAAGGACCGCGTAAATAATTATTTTTGCCAATGCTTTTCCCAAGGGAACTTTTCTCCTATCTATTTCTCGAAAGGACAAACATCCTAAAACGGTAAACCCAAAATAAAAAGAAAAATGCACTAGTTTGTCGAAATGGGGAATAGCTATTGAAGGAATACTTTCTTCTTCAAAAGATAATAAGCTGAGCAGTGTAATGAACACAACCCAGCTTATAAATATTATAGTGAAAAAATATTTTTTAAACACCCACGAGTTCTTTGTAAGCCGCATCGGTAAGCAAGCTCTCTATTTCGGACGAATCACTTATTTTAATTTTAATGATCCAACCTGCCCCATAAGGATCAGTATTCACCTTTTCCGGCTCATCCTCAAGTCCTTCATTAAAAGCTACTATTTCCCCACTTAAAGGAAGAAAAAGATCAGAAACAGTTTTTACGGCCTCAACGGTTCCAAAAACCTCATCTTTATCCAAGGATTCATCCAAGGTCTCTACTTCCACATAAACAATATCCCCTAGTTCGCCTTGGGCAAAATCTGTAATTCCCACTATAGCGGTATCGCCCTCTATTCTGACCCATTCATGGTCTTTTGTGTACTTTAAATCTGAAGGTATATTCATTATCTCAATTTGTTAAGGAGACAAATGTAAAAGAATATCTTTTGTTAATCAAACAACTTATTTAAACTTTTCCACATACTTAAAAGCATCATCCTTTTAAGCACCTTTTCTTTTCTTGACAAGACTAGTTTCCGAAATTATACCTTAAGGTAAAACCAGTATTTATGGAAGTTTGTGGAAATGCCGTTGAAACAGCAAATTTGGAAAACGAATGATCGTAAAAAAACAGGGCGTTTAAACTTTTGCTCAAGGCATAATCGGCAACAAATTTCATGGACATTAAATTTTGTCCAGAAGTAATTTGATTGTTATCTATGTCCAAGTTTCTTATAATGGTAATATTATCCCTAAGGGTTACATCCGCTTTAAGATTTAAATCCCCTTTTAGACGCTGCTGTTCACCGCCTATATTGGTAACAAATTTCACATCCTTAAAACGATACCCCAATCCCACGGTGTATTCCTTACCATTTATCTCTGTCATTAAACTATTGTCAAAACTCAAGGATAATGCCCTATCCGTTCTAATCTCGGCGAGCACACTTAGGGAGTTTCGCATTTCAAAATCTACCCTCACCAATGGGTTAAACTGATCCGTAAGCACCACGTTGTTCATTATGTTGACCGGTAAAAAATCCTGGTTTTCGGAGTTTATTGGCTCCATGCCATCATTGATCAATTGTGTACGGGTCAAATTGGTCTGATACGAATTTATACTATAGGCCGACCTATATCCGTGACTTAGGGAAAAACGCTTGAATTTTTTCTTAAACCAAGGATTGCGCATTAATCCGGTATATTTAATGTTCCAATTGGGAATTGGAATATTTCTAAAAGCGTCCAAACTTACCTTATTGGGGTCCTTCCCTGTATAAGCTGCAAAAAATGCGGGCAATAGAACGTCCTGACTTGTCTTACTGTATCTTTCCGGAAAGCCATCCTCATCCACCTCACCGGTGTCATGGTTTCTTTCTGCAACAATCCTATTGGCTACCGTAATCCGATTTTGCTTGAAGGTTTCAAAAGTACCGGAACTAAATTCATCACTCTTGTTAAAAATAGTTCCTATCATTAACGTTGAAATACTAAAATTGCCATAGTTATTCCCTAACAGATTCATATATTCATATGAATTATCGCCCAAATCCTCCACGTTAAAAGTCTCCTGATAACTTTCGGACATTTGTCTATCGGCCACAAGGTCTATAGTTAAATCCCCAGTGGGCTGTGCCGTTGCCGTTATATTTAACTGCTTATTGGTATTCTGAATATATTGTTGGTTAAATTCCGGATAAGTGGTCAGCCATCCGTTTCGGGCCGCCTCATATCTAACATCGGCCTGACTACCAAAAACAAATCCTATGGTTGGTTTTGCGGTACCTATAAAACCGACAGATCTAGTATATCCAGGCAATACCTTACCACTATTTTGACTATAAGTGACATTTACCCGCTTCACCATTGTCAACACATCCACAAATGCATTATACCCGGCACTGGTCGATTTTTGAGTCTCTTTACTATCTTCTTTTGATGCTGCGTTTCCCCCTTTGTCCAAACGGACCGGTTTCTTAGCAGCACCTTTGGTATCCTTTCTGCCCAATCCTAGAAAATCATAGAATTTTTGCATGGTCAAGGAGGCCGTTAAATTATGTGTACTGGCATTCTGTACCGTGTTTATATCCTCACCGGCCACTTCGTTCAAGGCATCCCCGCCCCTTTGCCAGTCAAAATTACTGGTATAAGTGTATTGGGCATTTATAAAATCGAAAGCAGGTATTTTGTTTAAAGGCAATTCGTAATTCAATTGCATCTCCTGAGAATGTCTATTGGGTTCTCCCAAATCAAAAAATCCATCCCACAATCCCAGGGCCTGATTGATTTCGGAGTCCGAATTCCCATCTTCCGAAAAATAATTCCTTACAATATTATTGTTCGAAGCGGTAAGATTTAAGCGTAAGGATTTTGTTAAGCTATAATTAATGGCGTACTGCCAATTAAAAAGATAGTTTCTTTGCTGCAGAAATGGCAAATCCAATTTTTCCACCCCAGGCTCAAAAACATCCCTAAACTTTTGTTGATTAAAAGAACGGTTTATATTGGATTGTAACGATATACTGGCAGGCAAAACATTCAAATTTAAATCTTTCAGCCATTTCCAATACTTACCGGTGAACAAGGAATCTTTTTTAGCAAAAGGCTCCACTGGAGCAGGTCTAAAATTGTGGTTGTACACAAATCCGGTCACCACATTTTGATCCTTTAATTCATCTATTTCAAAGTCCCTATGGTTCACCTCGTTATAGGAGTAATTGAAGGTGAAGTTTTCAATGTCATAAAAATTAGCTTCGGCTTCCTCCCCTCTATCCTTTCTTACCCCAATGAAGTTTATACTGGTTCTCTTGGTATAATCTTCTCCCTGCTGCCTAATTGCCTCGGCATCTTCGGGGGTTTCCGCAGCGGCTATACGATCTTCCAATTTAAGATCATCATAGACTGGATCAAATTCCGGAGTTATCACCTGCTCGGAAATGCCGTAATTAAATGGTAATTGTAAACCCCATTTTTTAGGAAACAATTGGCCAATATTCACATTAGTGACCACATCATAGGAAATGGCATCTTCACGTGCCCTTTCATTAGGCATTTGATCAATAGCACCAAATCCGGAAGTACTTTTACTACCTGTTGCGGATACACTTGCAAAATCTGCCATGTTCATATCCATTGCCGCTATCGCTGCCCACCCCCCGTTATTATCCAATCCTGCAAGTCGCAATTCATTAAACCAGACCTCTCCCCTTGCCGGAAGATTGTCATCGTTCTTCACCCCTACCATCATACTTCGAATACTACCCAAAGAAGGGTTTCCACGAATACCGATACGCAATTTGCCAAGGGTTCTGGGATCAAATTCATCTACTTGAACCACTTCCCCATTATTTATTTCATAATAATAAATTGTGCTAAGGGTCTGAGATGCGATTCCGGCAGATTTCACTTTGGACAAATCGTCCAACGAAAGATCCAATTCATTTACATCCGGCCAAATTTCGCTGTCCGAACTGGTGCCGTAAGGTGTTAACTGCAAGGGCAACTCTATCTGATAAAAATTTTGGGAAAAATCCGAACCAATTCTTATAAAGCCTACCAAAGGAGTCTCATCGTTGGCATAATCGGTTTCTACAATCTCTTCGGCATGCATAAACATTTTTAAACGTTTATACTGCCTAATATCAATATTCAAATTTTTAAAGACCCCTCTGGAATCACGAGGCTCCAAATTCTCGACCACAAACGACAACGACTGCTCATTCTGTCTAATAATAGTATTGTTATTGTTCAGTCTTTCGCGCTGCACTCCTGGAGGTAATACATACGGAATTGGAGTTCGGTTCGCATTTTCTTCAATATTAACGGCGTTCACATCCACCAAAGTACCATCATCCGTTGGGTCGCCGTCTACATCTGGTTGTAAAGATTTGGTATAAGTACGCCAATCTCCACGCACCAAATCCAAAGTAGCAAAACGCATCACTACATTACTGGAAAACCCTGTAAGGTACATCCTCATAAAGCTTATGGACCTAAAATCGGTTATCCCTCCCTTAGCATCCGTAAAATCGGATAAAGGGATCTTGTACTGAATCCAACGCTCGTTCAAGGTATTACCATTAGGCAAAGACCTGGTAACTCCTTCCTTTATGTCCGTTACATATTTATCATTAATAGTAGTCCCAGGTTTAATATTTATACGATATTCAAAATAACTGTTTACCGTATTCATGGTTCCATCCCTATCTATATCCTCTACATCGGGCAAGGTAGTGGACCCTCTATTGGAATCGCTCAATTGTACTGGAGAGTTACCATCCGGATTATTATAATTTAAATATCGTTCCAAAATACTCCCTTCCCTGTTCAGGAAATACTCATAATTATCCAGAGCGGGATCCTCAGCTGGACCATTGTAGGTTATTCCTCCCTCAAAAGTATAGGTCGCCTCATCGGCATCACTTAAACCGTCGAAACCAACATCCTGTAACCCTCTGTTATCCTGATCAGCATCAAAGGCATACACTAGGGACTGGGTTGCTGGAACCTTACCCCAATTTGTTTTATAGGTAAGATCATTGGAAACTGGATTTACAGGTAAACCGTTTTCATACTGCTTCCTTCCATCGGGCAGAATATCCTCTGAGATATTTCCTAGATTAATCACCAAATCACCTGAACTTGTTGTTATGCCATCCACATAGGGATCCAATACCCAAAACTGAACATATTCCACGTTGGACTGTTCAAAATTGGTACTACTTAAAGACCTCATTATCCCTGCCCATTTATCCTGCGGCTGTTCCGCTGTAAAATTAGGGTTTGCATTGTACGGCCCTTTTGAATTTGGATAGTATGCAATATCCAAGGTGTTTTGTGCCAAAGTCTGGCCTTGGGCAACATCCTGGTTAAAAACATCCTGTATATAGATCCTTCTAGTTTCGTTTGTGGATATATCATCATCACTCAGTGCAGATGGTCGCTGATTGGAATAAAAAATGGGATCCACTGTATACCATGCCATTTTAGCCCTGCCATATCCAGATTCCAAACCGTTGCTGCCCGTCATGTATTCCAAGGGCGGACTAGCCATGGACCACCCAAGGAAGGAGCGGATATCTATTAGCGATTGTGCTCCCTCAAAATCGTCCAAATAGGTAGTGGTCTCCCCCTCAAAATCTGCATTTTTCGGTGACCCTGGACTTAAAAAGGCAACTTCGCCCCTCACCGATAAATTGGAAGGTACATCGGTATCTATATTTGGTAATTTATTGGCCAATCTGGTAAGAAAAGGAACTTCGGTAGAGAAATTACTATTCAATCCCAATATCGTATTGTTCACCGGTTCAATTCCATAATTGGACTTCTGGGTCAAGGGTTTCTCGTTCAGATTCAACATAGTACCACCCAACACAAAGTTCTTATTGAATTGATGTTCTACATTTACTCCTGTAAATCGCCTTGTTTGCTGTCCAAAAACAGCATTATTTTCAACAGAAATATTGATGGGAGTGTTGGAAGCTTCCAAACTTGGATCCAATATTTGAACTGTACCGGATTGATAGTTTACGGTATAGTCTATGCCTTCCTGCAACTGTCGACCACCAGCCGTAACCCTTACCGATCCTCTTGGCACATTAAAGGCGCCTATAGGAATACCATTGGTTCCCTGCGACTTATAGGTACCTTTTAGAATGAATTTATTTTTATCCGCATCCTGTTGTGCCGCCGCCGTAGGTAGAGCGTACATATTCCTAAATACGTACTTCTGTTGATTGGCATTATAACCTTGATCATTGTCCACGTCATAGGTACCGCCCCCCAAGAGATTAAACAGGTATTCCCCGAATGGCTCCACCTTTGTAAATATTATACTTCCTGTCTGCGAGTCTATGGTTATACCTTCCACATAATCAAAAAAGCCATCCCCTCCATTCTGGAGATCGTTATAAGCATTTAACCTATCCAAGTTAAACACATCCAACAGAATCCTTTCCTCCAAAGGCTTCGGTGTGGTGGGCCAACCAGAACCAACTCCGGATTCCGCAGGTGTAATATAATTTCTAGGAGTGGTCTCTGTATATAAAATGTTTAATTTAAAATCCTCCTGACTTAATTGATAAGCCCCAGTGGAATAAATATTCTTCATCATCAGGTCCCAGATAGGATCAACAACATTGGTAATATTGCTCTTAAGCAATTTAAGTATTAAGGTATTATTGTTTACCGGAATTTCAGCACCTGGGGATACGGTTGTGGCATCCAATCCACCATTGGCGAACTCTCCCACCTGATAGACCTCACCGTTGAATGTATATTGAAATGCAACCCCTAAAACCTCATCATTACTTAACCTTTGGTTTAAGGAAATATACCCCAATTGGGTATTGAAGTTAAAATCACGTCCCTGTTCCAGTTTTCTGGCATTTTCCAAAATAGCATAATCAAACCCTTGATTTACAGTATATCCCGGAACATTAAATCCAGTTTGAACAGTGGCTATATCGCGAATATTACTTGTTAGGGCTCCTCCTGAGCTTATTAACAAAGGATCGTAATCATTGGCACCGTTTCTGGGTAAATTACCAGCGGATGAATTATTAAAGAATCCGGCAGGATCCCCGTTGTTTTGTCCAATTCTGGTCTTTCCCGGTTGTACCTCCCCCAAATCTTGGATGGCTACAACATTTCTAACATTTAAAGTTTGCTGACTTCTGTTGGTCACCCAAACCTCCAATCTGGTAATTTGGACCTGACTCCTTATATATGGGTAATTTACAAGGGCCGCATCATAATTATCCCTAAAGTAGTGTGCTAGAAAAAAGTGTTTGTCCTCATCGTAATCCTGGGCCCGAAGTTCAAAGTCGTTAACAGTACCCCCACCTTGTGCAACTACGGTATTGCTCTGTGACCTTTGTTCCGAAAAGACTGCAGTAACCCTGGTCTTGCCGAATTGCAATTCAGTTTTCACCCCAAAAAGACTCTGTGCCCCGGTAATCAAGGAACTGTTAAGGGGCATACTAACATTACCGACTTCTATTTTTTGAAGTATATCATCCTCAGAAGGGGTATAGTCCAATTTTACCAAATTCTGAAAATCGAAGGTTGCCTCGGTATCGTAGTTGGCAGTAACCTGAAGCCGCTCCCCTATTTTACCCAACATACTTAGGCTAATACGTTGGTCAAAATCAAAAGAAAGATTGGTGCGGTTTCTAGGCGACAAGGAAGGATTATCATTCTTTTGCCAAATAACGCCTAGGTCCATTGCCACAGAACCCTGAGGAATTACCTCTATAGTATTACCTCCGAAAACACTTTCAAAAAAGCTATTGTTTACATAAAAGTTGGGCAATAAATTTTTACGAGCCTCTTCACTACCTTCCTTTTTCCCAGAAAAGGCATCAATTTTTTCCTTAAAATATGATTTCATGCCTTCACGGCGTACGAGTTCCAAGTATTGGGCCGGAGTAAGGATAACGGGATAGCTAATGTCAAAATCGCCGACACTTACAGTATAAATATATCTGTCCAGGGTGGGGTCATAAGTATATTTGGAAACAATGCTGTCAGGGTTTTCCATTTTCAGTTTCCCCAAGGCAACACCGGTTTGAAGCGTGTCTATTTCCTGCTCGTTAGTATCTTCCGCCTCTGTTTCCTGTGCAAAGGAAAATTCCGTTGCGCCCACGAAAACAAAGAATAGGATAGTAAGCTTAAATAATGATTTAAGATAAATTTTTGCCCCTTTTTTCAAACTTGTTATAAATTTTTAAGCGCAAATTTAATAATGTCCTCTACGCTTAGTCCAGGGTCTTGGCCAACTACCTTGTCCACAACTTTTTCAGCTTGTTTGCGAACAAATCCAAGAACCTCTAATGCAGATAACGCTTCATCTTTATTTGTATTGTTTGACGGGGCGGAAAGTTCATCAATATCGTAGACTTTTAAAACCTTGTCCTTAAGGTCCAAAATTACTCGCTGTGCCGTTTTGGCACCAATACCCTTAATCCCTTGAATGGTTGGCACATCACCGGTAGCAATGGCATCCCTGATCTGTCCGGGAGATAAGGAAGACAACATGGTTCTGGCAGTGCTCGAGCCTATTCCAGAAACTGATAACAACAATCTAAATATCTCGCGCTCGGACTTCTCCGAAAAACCAAACAAGGTATGGGAATCCTCTTTTACCTGGAGATGGGTATACAGTTGTATATTTTCTGAATCCCCAATTTTAGAAAATGTATGCAACGAAATATTTACAAAATACCCAACACCTGCACACTCGATTACAATATGGGTAGGATTTTTTTCAACAAGTTTTCCTTTTAAATGGGTAATCATTATTTATTTCTGGTTTCAGGGTTCAGTTTTCGGAACTTATTGAAAATTGAGATTTATATAATTATTCTACTTTCGGGTTTTTGCTATTTTCCTTTTCTCCCTTTCCTGGGCATCTATAACGGCAACAGCGGTCATATTGACCATCTCGTCCACACTGGCCCCCAATTGAAGGATGTGCACGGACCGTCTTAAACCTACCATTATTGGCCCAATGGAATCTGCTTGGTTCAATTCTTTCAACAACTTATAGGTAATGTTTGCCGATTCCAAATTTGGGAAAATTAAGGTATTCACTTTTTTGCCCGATAATTTGGAAAAGGGGAATTTCCCTTGGTGCAAGTCCTTATTCAATGCAAAATCGATCTGTAGTTCACCGTCTACCACCAATTCGGGATTTGAAGAGTGCAATATTTTCACCGCTTCCCTAACTTTTGTGGCTCTAGGATCGGTAGAAGACCCAAAATTGGCATAGGACAACAAGGCCATAACAGGGCTAAAACCAAAGGTGGTAGCCACATTTGCCGTCATTTTTGCAATTTCTGCAATTTCCTCCGCATTGGGATCTATATTGAGAGAGGTGTCCGCCAAAAATAACGGGCCCCTTTCTGTAATCATAATGTTTACGGTAGACACTTTTTTAACGTTGGCCGCTCTTCCTATTACCTCGAATACTGGTTTTACCACGGTTGGGTAAGCTCTGGAATATCCAGAAATCATTCCATCCGCATCTCCTTCCAAGACCATCATTGCCGCAAAATAGTTGCGTTCCTTCATTTTTGCCCGAGCCCCGAACAGACTAACCCCGCTTCGCTGTCTATTTTCAAAATACTTGGCGGCATAATGATTTCTTTTATCATTGGCTTCATCGGCATGAGTATCAACGACAAGAATATCTGCATCGAATTCGAGTTCCTTCATCAATTCAGCGATCACCGCTTTATTTCCCAATAAAATTGGCGTTGCAATCCCTTCTTCATGGGCAATTTGAGCCGCTTTGAGAACGTCCAAATGATCTGCCTCGGCATAGACAATTTTCTTAGGGTTCATTCGGGCACGATCGTGCAACAAACGCACAATCTTATTATCGTTACCAGAACGCTGAAGCAGTTCCTCCTTATATTTGTCCCAATCGTCAATAGGCATTTTGGCCACTCCACTTTCCATTGCGGCTTTGGCCACCGCTGGAGGAATTTCAGAAATTAACCTGGGATCAAAAGGCTTAGGTATTATGTAGTCCCGTCCAAAGGTCAATCTAGTTTGTCCGTACGCAATATTCACCTGCTCCGGAACAGGCTCCTTGGTAAGATCCGCCAATGCCTTAACTGCCGCCATTTTCATAGCTTCGTTAATTTTTGTGGCCCTAACATCCAAGGCCCCCCTAAATATAAACGGAAATCCTAAAACATTGTTTACCTGATTAGGATGATCAGATCTACCGGTGGCCATAATTATGTCCTTTCTGGTTTTTATGGCCAGATTATAATCAACTTCTGGATCGGGATTGGCCATGGCAAACACAATGGGATCTTTAGCCATGGACAATAACATTTCTGCTGAAACGATATCCTTCACAGAAAGACCAATAAAAACGTCGGCATCTTTCATCGCCTCTTCCAAGGTATCAATTTTCCTATCCGTGGCGAACTCCAATTTTTCTGCGGATAGGCTTTCGCGATCACTGCGGATCACCCCTTTACTATCCAACATTACTATATTTTTTTCGCTTGCCCCAAATGCCTTGTACAGCCGTGTGCATGAAACTGCGGCAGCACCAGCACCACTGACTACAATACGGACTTTGCTTATTTTTTTCTTGGTAAGCACTAGCGCGTTCAAAAGGGCAGCGGCCGATATTATAGCTGTTCCGTGCTGATCGTCATGCATTACCGGAATATCCAATTCCTCTTTTAACCGTCTTTCTATTTCAAAGGCTTCAGGAGCTTTTATGTCTTCCAAATTAATACCTCCGAAGGTTGGGGCTATTATCTTTACCGTTTCTATGAATTTTTCAACATCGGTAGTATCCAATTCAATATCAATACCATCAATGTCCGCGAAAATTTTGAACAACAGACACTTCCCCTCCATCACGGGTTTGGAAGCCTCAGGACCAATATTCCCCAAACCAAGTACGGCAGTTCCATTGGAAATTACCGCTACTATATTGCCTTTGGCCGTATACTTATACACGTTATCCTTGTTCTTGGCAATTTCCAAGCAGGGCTCTGCCACTCCTGGAGAATAAGCAAGACCTAAATCCCTTTGCGTTGCATAAGGTTTGGTAGGTACTATTTTTATTTTACCTGGTTGAGGCTTGGCATGATATACTAAAGCTTCCCTTCTGGTCTTCTGCTTGCTCATATAGTCTAATTTAGAAAAACAAAGTTAACAGTATTCTTTAAAATAATAGGATTAAAAAAGGTAATCTCAAGTAGTTTTATTTCTCCTTAATTTACTCCCGATCATTTTTCACAGAACTCCCCCAACCGCCAACCCTAATGCGGAATAGGCTCCTACAAGATCAATAAGTTTCAAAATGCCGAACTATCTCCCTACTTCAGAAATTCAATATTTCTTTTAAGTCCAGAAAATTTGGTCCTTTTTACAGCAGATTTTTGGAACACCTTTTTAAATACATCTTCCGTAATTTCCTCCCAATCCTTTTTCGTCATGGAAAGTAATTCGGGATGGGGATCGAACAAAGGTTCTCGATGGGGTTTGGAGAAGCGATTCCAAGGACATACATCCTGACACACATCACAACCAAACATCCAATCGTCCATTTTACCCTTGAAATCCGTAGGGATTTCATTCTTTAATTCAATGGTAAGATATGAAATGCATTTACTTCCGTCCACAACATAAGGCTCTACGATAGCTTGGGTAGGGCAGGCATCTATACAGGCAGTGCAGGTACCGCAGTGATCTGTTGTCCTATGGTCATATTCCAGATCTAAATCCAATATTAGTTCTGCTATAAAATAAAACGACCCCACTTGCTGTGTCAATAAATTACTGTGTTTGCCGATCCAGCCCAATCCGCTCTTTGCAGCCCATGCCTTGTCCAAAACGGGAGCCGAATCTACAAAAGCCCTGCCATTAACCTCTCCTATCTCTTGGGTAATGAATTCTTGAAGTTCCTTTAATTTCGATTTAATAATATGATGGTAATCCTGACCGTAAGCATATTTGGACAGTTTAAAGGTGGTTTCTTTTTGAGTTTCTTTCGGAAAATAATTAAGAAGAAGGGAAATTACGGATTTAGACCCTTCCACCAATTTTGTAGGATCCAAACGCTTATCGAAATGATTTTCCATATAACCCATTTCCCCGTTCATGTTCTTATTTAGCCAATTTTCCAACCTAGGGGCTTCCTCTTCCAAGAATTCTGCCTTGGAGATACCGCACGACAAAAAACCTAGGCGTTTGGCTTCGGCTTTAATGAGCTGGGTATGTTTGTAACGGTTATTCAAAAAAATTAACGTTCTTTAAATAGTAAAGGTACGCACTTTGGCTTAAGGGAAATCAAGGGATTGATCTCTACGTTTGCCAAGGAACTGGAAATTTGGTACTTCTTAACAATTTCAGCTATGGCAATGATCATTTCATACATAGCAAAATTATTGCCTACACACATTCTAGGGCCCGCTCCAAACGGATAATAATACTCACTATGATCTCTTTTATCCTTACCATTGAAACGACTGGGAATAAATTCGGTAGGCCTTTCCCAATAATCGGCATAGCGATGCAATTCATAAATCGACATTAGCACCATGGTATCCTTGGGAAGTGCGATTCCATCGAAGGATTCTTCTTCCGTAGCAATCCTATCAATGATGTAGGCCGGCGGATATAATCTTAGCGCCTCCTCCAAACACTGTTTAACAAATTGAAGCTGCATCACTCCTTGCATTAAATCAATATTATTGTCATTCAGATTTACCGTGGACACTTCCTTGTAAACTTGATCCTGAATTGCCGGGTGTTTGGCCAAAAGAAACAAGGTAAAACTAAGTGCATTTGCTGTAGTTTCGTGACCTGCGGTAAAAAGAATCAGTACTTCATCCAACAATTGCCCGTCGGCCATGGGTGAGCCATCTTCATATTGTGCCTTAAGCAGCATGTCCAATAAATCATCTATTTCCAATCCGGATTTTCTTCGCTCTTCTATAATTTCCAAAAGCAGCCTCTTGCCTTCTTCGGACATTTTTAAGTGCCGGTCTATTTTGCCATTAAGTTTGTACCACCATTTTAGATAAGGCTGTCGCATTTCTTTGATCAACATACGTTGATTGGCCTCGGTAATATATTTAAGTCGAGACATCCTCTCCCTAATGTCCGAACTACTAAAAAGTGCCTTTGCCACAACCTGAAACGCAAGGTCTCCCATAAGCGGAAAAACGTCCTGTTCACTGTTGGGATTAATGCGCTCAAGTTCAGAAAGTACGGCATTTCTAATGACCCCCATTAAATTATGGAGTTTTTTCTTATGAAAGGCGGGTTGTACCATTCTCCTGTGCGTGCGCCAATGTTCTCCATTGGAGGTAAGGATACCGTGACCTATATACTTGGCCAGATCCACAGTTTGGAGAGGGGATTTTTGAAAATTCTTGTGCTGTTTTTGGAGTATGTATTTTATTAATCCAGGGCTTCTTGTAAAAAGAATTATTTCCTTTGTACTTAATTGCACTTTAAAATTATCCCCATTTGCCTCAAAGTTTTCATGATGAAAGGGTAAAGGATTTTTTAAGATTCTCCTTGCATTTTTTAGGACCTGGAACCTGGATACTAATTTCAAGTTTTTCATGTAGGAAGGGTTAGGTCTTAGGAAACAATATTTTAAGTGTTCTTAAACATGGTCAAAAAAGACCTCCCTGAATATTTCCTTTAATTCTTCCAAGGTGCCTATAAGCCAATTCCGTTACTTCCCTACCTCTAGGAGTACGCATTATAAATCCTTGTTGGATTAAAAAAGGCTCATATACCTCCTCTATAGTTTCTGCACTTTCAGAGACAGCAGTAGCCAAAGTACTTATCCCCACAGGTCCTCCTTTAAACTTGTCTATGATGGTCGTCAATATCTTGTTGTCCATTTCATCCAATCCATGAGCATCCACATTTAATGCCTTAAGACCAAATTGCGAAATTTCTATATCGATCTTTCCATTCCCTTTAATTTGGGCAAAATCGCGGACCCTCCTTAAGAGCGCATTGCATATCCTAGGAGTACCCCTACTTCTACCGGCAATTTCAATGGCCGCTTGTTGGGTAATGGGCGTTTTCAAAATTTCGGCACTTCTTTCCACAATAGTTGAAAGCAGTTCCGTGGAATAATATTGCAATCTACTCTGTATTCCGAATCGAGCCCTCATGGGAGCCGTTAAAAGACCAGAGCGGGTTGTGGCCCCAATCAAAGTAAAGGGATTCAAATTTATCTGTACCGATCTGGCATTGGGACCGGATTCAATCATTATATCTATCTTATAATCCTCCATTGCAGAATACAAATATTCCTCCACAATGGGGCTCAATCTGTGGATCTCATCAATAAACAACACATCCCGTTCATCCAAATTGGTCAGCAATCCTGCCAAATCCCCAGGTTTATCCAATACTGGCCCTGAAGTCATTTTAATCCCCACCCCCAATTCATTGGCCAAGATATGGGCCAAGGTCGTCTTTCCTAGACCAGGAGGCCCATGGAACAAGGTGTGATCTAGGGCCTCTCCTCTCAAATTGGCCGCCTGAACAAATATCTTTAGATTTTCCAGCACTTGCTCTTGTCCCGTAAAATCATCAAAGGAAATGGGGCGCAAGGCTCTTTCAATATCAAATTCTTCGTTCGATAAATTTTCGGCTGTGGGATCTAGGTTCTCATTCATACTCCAACAAAGATAATGGAAATTGGGATAGTTCTTCAAGGAAACCAAATATAAGAATATGGGTTTTTCCTCCTTATAAAGTGATTCCCAAATTTTTCATAATCCTATAGGGTATAAGAAAATTGAATGAAAAATAATGTAAATTCATAGTATGATAAAGATCACATATCCACCCAGCATTCTACAATATATACCTTTCTTTTTTGTAATCTGGTCTGATGACCTATTGACCGTTTCGGAAATTGCAGTCGTAAAAAAGATAATAGAAGACGACCAACACCTTTCCGAAAAAGATAGGGAAACCCTAAACAACTGGCTTAATACAGCTAAGCCTCCAAAGTCGGAGGAAATAAAATCCTGGCAGCGTACCATTTCCAATTCGGGTATAAAATTGGTAGAGGGTGACAACCACCCCTTGACTTCCTTTAGCAAGAAATTGATATCTCAAAATGGGTCAGCCCATTTGTTCAACGAAGATTTGTCCGCTATTGAAATAAACCTAGGAATACAACCAAATCATTACCATCATTTGTTCGAAGTGGAAGTTATACAGGAAAAATCCTCCAACTATTACAACCCAAAGGAAATAGATCAATTATTTAAGGGCGATTTCGGACATGAAATAGTTGAATTTAGTGAGACCTTAAGAAATCCCATTTTCACATGGGAGATTATTAAGAACAAAGACATTTTTAGAGAGAAAGTATTATCCCAAGTACAATGTTTGGCCGAAGAAGGCTATGGTGCATTTGCCTATCCAGAGGCGTATGGAGGAACAAACAATATGATGTTGTACGCCAACATTTTTGAAAACCTAATGTATGTTGACGGAAGCCTTACCGTAAAGTTCGGGGTCCAATTTGGACTTTTTGGAGGAAGTATAGAAAAGTTGGGCACAAAAAAACACCATGATCGATATTTAATGGATATTGGAAAAGCCAACTTACTTGGATGTTTTGCCATGACGGAGACAGGTCATGGATCTAATGTAAGAGGTGTAAAAACAACAGCCACTTATAATTTGGAGGAGGATAACATCACCATTCATACTCCGGGCAAGAATGACAATAAGGAATATATTGGCAATGCATTACACGGAACAATGGCCACAGTGTTCGCCCAATTGATCGTTGGAGGCAAAAACCATGGAGTCCATGCTATTGTAGTGCCAATAAGGGATGAGGAACATGGTTTAATGCCAGGTGTACGTATTGAGGATAACGGCTATAAACTAGGTCTCAATGGTGTAGACAATGGCAAAATTTGGTTTGACCAGGTAAAGGTACCCCGTGAAAACCTTTTAAATAAATATGGTGACATTAAACAGGACGGTACTTATTATTCCGAAATCAAAAATCCGAACAAGCGCTTTTTTACCATGCTGGGCACCTTGGTAGGGGGCCGAATTTGTGTGGCCAAAGGCGCATTGAGCGGTGCAAAAATGGCCCTAGCCATTGCGGTAAAATATGCCCTCCACCGACGGCAATTCAACGACAATCTGAAGGTCCAAGAGGATTTGATTATGGACTACCCATCACACCAACTTCGACTTACACCGGCTATAGCCAAATCTTATGTATATCAGGTAACCTTAGATTCATTAATGAAAATCTATAGTGATGAATCTATAACTGATAAACGAAAAATAGAAACCCAAGTCGCCGGATTAAAAGCAATTATAACCTGGTTCGCAAACGAAACCATTCAAGAATGTAGGGAAGCCTGTGGTGGTAAGGGGTACCTGCTAGAAAATAGAATAGCAGATTTAAAAGCAGATGTGGACATATTTACCACGTTTGAAGGTGATAATACGGTGCTTTTACAATTGGCGGCCAAGGGAATCATGTCCGATTTTAATTCAGAACTCAATAGCTCCGGATTTGCTGGCGTATTAAAACTATTGGGCACACAAATTAGTGATAAATTGGTTACTATTAATCCGATGTACGCCAACAAAGTGGATAAAGAGCATCTTTACAATCCAAAATTCCATAAACATGCCTTTGACTATAGAACTAGAAGGTTAACCTATTCTGTAGCCATGAGAATCAGGGATTACATCAAAAAAGGGGTGCCGTCCTATCAGGCATTCCTAAAAGTACAAACACATTTATTAGCATTGGGGAAGGCCTATAGCAGTGAATTGGCCTATAACACATTTATAAAGTTTACCGAAACCATAGACAACAAAAAGAACAAAGAACTCTTTCTCAAATTGGGTTGTCTCTTTGCATTAACCGAAATTCGGGAAGATGCCTCTTGGTTTCTGGAACAGGGCTATTTGGGAGGAACCAAATCCAAGGCCATACGCCAACGAGTGGAACGGTTAAGTACCGAATTTAGACCACATATAGAGGTTTTGGTTGATGGTTTTGGGATTCCGGATAATTGTTTAACAGCCCCAATAAGTCGTTAATTCTTTCGCCTGTAAAGCTCGGAGGTATCCAGAAATTCTTGCAGATTAATTTTGCCCTCACCAAAAACATAGGTCTTGGCCGATCCTTTGGAATTAAGATCAACAGCGGTCTTAGCCAAAACTTCGGCCGAGGTGCCACCTTCCAAAGTTGCCTGAACCGTATTGGCTTCCAATCTTTTGGCTTTAAGGTCTGAATTATCCAATATATGCACTTGAAAAACATCGGTAAATCCTTCCAAATCGGCCTTTGAATTTCGTTGCATATACAAAACAGTGCTTTCCATAACCCCAAACAGTCTTAAATCCGATTTCTCAGCCATACGAATATTTAAGGTATCTGTGTCTACCTTAAAATTACCCTTACTATTATCGTTCATTGTAATCTCCATTGCATCGGCATCAACATCAATTTCAACCCTTCCAGAACCTGTTCCATTAACCTCCAAAAACTCGGTAGAAAATCGGTTCTTAACCACGATATTCCCCTCCTTGGCAGTAATACGGTACAATTGACTAAAATTCACTGTAATATTGAGCCTTCTCTTGGAGGTTATTTTATAGTAGGAACTAATAATAAGTGTTTCATTCTCTACCCTAAACTTTAATACATCAATTAGATTATCGTCAGCTTCAATTATATATTCCTCTGTAGAAGCGGCTTGTAAGTTGATATCAAGATCATCATTTAACTCTATGGCCGTAAATGGAGGTAGGGCCTCCCTTACTTCTATAACATTCTTATTGCCCTTGATTTTGGGTTTCCGCTGGGAGTAGACTACACAGCTTACCGTTAACATAAAAAATAATAATATATGTTTCACTATAAATGATTTAAAATAAATAATCAATACTTAAAAAAACCCGTTTCAAGAACCTAAGACATTAAAACAATAAAAAACTTAATGACCCCATATGGTGCTTAAAGCCCATTATTTCAAATATCTAAATGGAAGGTACAAAAAAAGTCCATCTTAAAGACGGACTTTTTTATTTTGTTACTTTCAATTCATTAATGCTGCATTTCCTCCTCACCCTCAAATAATGGTAAGGTTTGAGGAACAAAATCCTGTCCCGGAATAATATATTCGCCGTTATCATCGATTTTACTATAATCATAAGGCCAACGGTGTACTTCTGGAATTGCTCCAGGCCAGTTGCCATGAATATGTTCTACCGGCGTAGTCCATTCCAAGCTAGTAGATTTCCATGGGTTCTGAACAGCTTTACTTCCGTAGAAAATACTTCTAATAAAATTGAAGGCAAATACCAACTGTGCTCCAGCGGTAATAAGCGCAAATACAGTCATTAACACTTGAATATCGGTCAGGTCATCGAACATTGGAAATGCAGTGTTCTCATAATACCTACGTGGTACCCCAGCCATTCCTACAAAATGCATTGGGAAGAAAACTCCGTATGAACCAACAGCCGTTATCCAAAAGTGTACATACCCTAAGTTCTTACTCATCATTTTACCGAACATTTTAGGGAACCAATGATAAACACCGGCAAACAATCCGTAAAGTGCAGATATACCCATCACCAAGTGGAAGTGGGCAATAACAAAATAAGTATCATGAACATTAATATCCAAGGTACTATCCCCAAGAATAATTCCAGTTAATCCCCCAGAAATAAAGGTTGAAACCATACCTATGGAAAACAACATCCCAGGATTCAACTGAAGATTACCTTTCCATAAGGTAGTAATCCAGTTAAACGCCTTTACAGCTGATGGAATAGCAATCAATAAGGTTGTAAAGGTAAACACGGAACCTAAGAAAGGATTCATACCTGAAATAAACATATGGTGACCCCAAACAATAGTAGACAAGAATGCAATTGCCAATATAGAAGCAATCATTGCCCTATACCCAAAAATCGGCTTGCGCGAATTGACGGCCATAATTTCGGATACCATTCCCATTGCCGGCAAGATTACGATATATACCTCTGGGTGACCCAAAAACCAGAACAAATGTTCGTACAATACCGGTGATCCACCTTGATAATGCAACACCTCTCCTTGAATAAAAATATCGGACAAGAAGAAAGAAGTACCAAAACTTCTATCCATAATCAACAGTAATGCCGCAGACAATAAGACAGGGAAAGAAATAACACCTATAATTGCGGTTACAAAAAATGCCCAAATAGTTAAAGGCAGTCTAGTCATGGACATTCCCTTGGTCCTAAGATTAATTACGGTAACAATATAGTTTAATGAACCCAATAAGGAAGATGCTATAAATATTGCCATAGCTACCAACCATAGGGTCATACCCATACCTGATCCTGGTTGTGCCATTGGAAGTGCACTAAGTGGAGGATATACAGTCCATCCCGCAGCGGCAGGTCCTGCTTCTAAGAAAAGGGAAGCAAGCATAATAACACTGGACAAGAAGAACAACCAGTATGAAACCATGTTCAAAAATCCAGATGCCATATCCCTTGCTCCTATTTGAAGCGGAATTAACAAGTTACTAAAGGTACCGCTCAATCCTGCTGTTAAAACAAAGAATACCATGATAGTACCATGTATGGTTACCAATGCCAAATAAACATCAGCATCCATTACACCTCCTGGTGCCCATTTACCTAATATGAATTCAAAAATTGCAAAAGATTCTCCTGGCCATGCCAGTTGCATCCTGAACAATAAGGACATCATAATACCAATGAATCCCATTATAAGACCAGTAATTAAATACTGCTTTGAAATCATCTTATGATCTTGACTAAAAATATACTTCGTCACAAAGGTTTCCTTGTGATGATGTCCGTGATCATCTGAATGGTCTTCTACGTGTGCGTGAGCTGTTACAGACATAGTTGTATTTTTAAATATTTTTATTATTATTTTTAAAGACTAAATTATTGTGCTGAAGCCATGGATTTACCAAAAGTCTGCTGACTTGCTATCCATGCATTGTATTCCTCTTCCGTTTCAACAATAATTTTCATTTGCATATTGTAATGGGACTTTCCACATATCTTATTGCACAACAAGATATAGTCGAACTCCCAAGGATCGGTATTCTCAATTCCCCGAGATGCCTTTTCAGCCCTAATTCCGTTAATTCGTTTTACTTTATCCACAACATCCGGATTCTGTCTCATCTCCTCAGTAGTAATTGTAGGAGTAAAAGAGAACTGTGTAATCATCCCAGGCACACAATTCATCTGCGCTCTAAAATGTGGCATGTATGCAGAATGCAGTACGTCTTGCGAACGCATTTTAAAATTAACTTTTCTACCCACCGGTAAATGCAATTCCTTAACTATAATATCATCGGCTGCATTTGGATCTGAACTGTCCAAACCTAGAATATTGGCCTTATCAATATCGATCATTCTAACATTGGCATCACCCAAAACATTATCATTTCCTGCATATCTGGCGGTCCAGTTAAACTGTTGGGCATATAATTCAACAGTTAGAGGATCGTCCTCATCATTGATATCCATAATATTGGTCCAGGCATACAAGCCCCACAATATTAAACCTGCCAATACAATAACAGGGATAATGGTCCAGATAAACTCCAAACGATCATTATCGGCATAGAACAACGCCTTTTTTTCCTTGTCACCCCTGTATTTAAACGCAAAATAATGCAATAAAAACTGGGTTAAAGTCTGTACAATAAAAATGATTACAAATGAAGTAACCATCAAAGAATCATACCCTCCACCATGCTCGGAAGCAGCTTCCGGCAAAAGTACTTTAGTATACTTCCAAAAGCTAAAAATGGTAATTCCATATAGGAAAATCAAGAAAGCGAACATCAAATACCCATTGTATTTATTATCTGTTTCACTTGCTACTTGGGAATTGCTAGTTCTAATTTGTGACAATTCGAATATCTTGGTCATTTGCCAGATAGCAATTGCCACTAATACTAAAACAACTATGGTCAAAAATGGAGTCATCGTATGATTTGAAATTATACTTATATACTAAATACTAATAATGAAAATGCTTACTCTCTTCTATAAACGGATTTCGTTTTGGCTGCAATGGCGCTTTAGTCAAAGCCCTGAATACAAAAAATATGAAAAATCCGGTAAAGAACAAAATAGATCCAATTTCTGGTATACCTATATACCATTGGTCGCCAACAGTGGATGGCATTATAGCGTTAAAAATATCCATGTAATGTCCAGCCAAAATTACGATTCCAGTCATTACCACGAACCAATTAGTCCTCTTAAAATCGCTATTCATAAGCAAAAGAACAGGGAACAAAAAGTTCATTGCAACCATTCCAAAAAATGGCAAATTAAAATCCGCTATTCTGGTAACGTAATAAGTCACCTCTTCTGGAATATTGGAATACCAAATCAACATAAATTGAGAGAACCATAAATAGGTCCAGAAAATACTTATACCGAACATGAACTTGGCCAAATCATGAATATGACTATCATTAACATCCGGCAAATAACCTCTAGCTTTTAAATAAATGGTCACCAAGGCTATTACGGTGATACCAGATACAAACATACTGGCAAAAATATACCACCCAAACAGAGTACTGAACCAGTGTGGGTCTACACTCATAATCCAATCCCATGACATCATGGATTCAGTTATCAAATAGAAAACCAAAAAGCCAGCGGATATCCTAAAATTCAATTTAAAATTGGAATCATCATTGGACTCATCTTGAGCCAAGGACAATTTACGGGAATACTCCCTATATAAGATCCACCCACCCAAGAAAACGGCAGCCCTGATCAAAAAGAATGTACCATTAAGAAATCCGGCTTTACCTTGCAAAAGGGCATCATGTGCAACCACCTCTGGATCCATCCAAACGAACAAATGGTTCATATGGGCAACCGACAAGGCCAATATTGCAAATACAACTATACCACCTGGCACCAAATAGGCCGTAATTCCTTCCATTACCCTAAAAAGCAATGGCGACCAGCCAGCCTGCGCAGCCCGCTGAATAGCATAAAAGGCCAAAACACCCAAGGCAATCATAAAGAAGAAAAAGGCCGCAACATATAATGCCGCCCAAGGCTTGTTTTGCAACTGGTGCAACAAATGTTCATCATGCGATGCATCAAGGGCATCACCATGTTCCATTTCTGAACCATGACCCTCCGCAACTGCATGAGCATCCCCATGTCCGTCACCGTGTCCGGCAACTATGGCCTTCGCCTCTTCTACAGTACTTGGCGCAGCCATAAAACCGATACCAATTCCCAAAACGCCCACAGCCATTAAAATGAAGGAAGCAATTTTTAATCTATTTGAAAAAGTATACATATTGCTAATATCTAGGTCTTATTTTGTTAAATCTTGTTTCAATTTCATCACGTATTCAGAAACCTTCCAACGCTCTTCGGTATCCAATTGCCCTGCATAGGACCCCATGGAGTTTAATCCATAGTAAATGGCATGGTAAGTAGTTCCAACAGTTACGTTTCTAGCTACATCTGCATAACTGGGCACACCCAATATTTTTTCCCTTTTTACCAAGTTACCTTGTCCGTCTCCCTTATCACCGTGACAAATGGCACAATAAATAGTATAGAGCTCCTTGCCTACAGCTAGATTTGCCTCTTGCTTTAAGGAATCCAATGGACTCGGATTTACCCTTGCCAATTCTTTTCCTTCAATAGTATTCTCAATTCCGTAAGGTATCCATCCCCTAGCTACCGTATTTTCGGCTGGAAGCCCAGCTTCCATCCCATCAGGAAGAAAATCAACTTTCTGGTAGGCCTCATAACCTACGGACTCGTACATATTGGGCATGTATTGATAGTTTCTGCTATTTGTGTTTGCACAAGAAGCAACTAATAATACCAAACCAAATAAGACTCCTATTTTGCTAAAACTGTTCATAATATCTATGACTACTTTTCTGTAATATTAATTTCGACTGCTCCCGTATCCATCAACAAATCCCTTAATTCCTGTTCGTTATCATGAATTTCAATTTCCATTAGGAAATGGTCATCCGTGGTTCTAACATCTGGATTTTCAGCTTCTTTAAATGGCCACAATCTACTTCTTAAATAAAACGTGATTACCATTAAATGCGCCGCAAAAAATACAGTTAACTCAAACATGATCGGCACAAAAGCTGGCATGTTCTCCAAATAACTGAAACTTGGCTTACCACCAATATCCTGTGGCCAGTCCTCGATCATGATATAATTCATCATAACAATTGCCACGGTAAGACCAACACAACCATACATAAAAGAAGTTATGGCAATCCTAGTTGGAGCAAGCCCCATTGCCTTGTCCAATCCATGTACTGGGAAAGGACAATAAACCTCCTCTATATGATGCTTTGCTGCTTTTACCTTTTTAACAGCATGCATTAGCACATCGTCATCATTATAAAATGCATGTATAACTTTCGACGCCATAATTATTTCTTATTATTTAAAATCTTTGCTTGTCCTGCCCAATCATCTCTTTGTGCCCTTCCCGGGAACGTTTCTGTAATAGAATCCAAGAGGTCATACTCCTTACTGGTCATACGACCCACCTGTGCGAATGTATATATCCCTATTTGATTCAAGGTAGCTTCCATTTGAGGGCCTATACCTTTTATTTTTTTCAGATCATCAGCCTTCTGCTTGGTAGGATCAAAAGTTCCTATGGTGCCCAACAGTTCAGAAACCCCAACTTTATCACCTTTTGCCGGAACAACCTCTCCCATAATAACGTCATCTGTAATAGGCTCTTTTTCCTTAACTACAGGCTTAATTGTGGAAATTTGGTACAAAGGCTTACCTGTATCCCTTAATTTCTTATACCTCTCACCGGAAGATTTCAAAATTGACTTCACCTCTGCCTGAGCAATTACCGGGAAAGTTCTAGCGTATAATAAAAACAACACGAAGAAGAATCCAATGGTTCCAATGAAAATCCCTATATCCACAAAAGTTGGAGAGAACATTGTCCATGAAGACGGAAGGTAATCACGGTGCAATGAAGTTACAATAATTACAAACCTTTCAAACCACATACCAATGTTTACCACGATAGAGATAAAGAAAGAAAACATAATACTAGTCCTTAGCCTTTTAAACCACATAAACTGAGGCGAGAAAACATTACAGGTCATCATTGCCCAATAAGCCCACCAGTAAGGTCCGGTAGCCCTATTCAAAAAGGCATACTGCTCATATTCAACACCTGAATACCAAGCCATGAACAACTCCGTAATATAGGCACAACCTACAATGGAACCTGTCAACATAATAACTATGTTCATCAGTTCTATATGCTGCACAGTAATATATGATTCCAAATGACACACCTTCCTCATGATGATCAACAAGGTGTTAACCATAGCAAATCCAGAGAAAATAGCTCCAGCAACAAAGTAGGGAGGAAATATCGTTGTATGCCATCCCGGTATTACCGATGTAGCAAAGTCAAAGGATACAATGGTATGTACAGAAAGTACCAACGGTGTAGCCAATCCGGCCAAGACCAATGAAACTTCCTCAAAACGCTGCCAATCCTTGGCACGGCCTGTCCATCCAAAACTTATAAGACTGTATATTTTTTTCTGAAAAGGTCTAACTGCCCTATCACGAATCATGGCAAAATCCGGCAACAATCCAGTCCACCAGAAAACAAGGGATACTGAAAGGTAAGTAGATATTGCAAATACATCCCAAAGCAAAGGCGAATTAAAGTTTACCCACAGAGATCCAAATTGGTTTGGAATAGGTAATACCCAATAAGCCAACCAAGGACGACCCATGTGAATTATCGGAAACAATCCCGCTTGTATAACCGAGAAAATGGTCATCGCCTCAGCAGAACGGTTAATAGCCATTCTCCATTTCTGCCTAAACAGCAATAATACCGCTGAGATCAAAGTTCCAGCGTGACCGATACCTACCCACCAAACGAAGTTGGTAATATCCCAGGCCCAGCCCACTGTTTTATTTAATCCCCATGTACCGATACCTGTTGATACCGTGTAAATTATACATCCAACACCCCATAGGAATGCCGCTAATGCAATGGAAAATACAATCCACCAATGCTTATTGGCTTTCCCTTCAACCGGAGCTGCAATGTCCACGGTTACATCGTGGTATCCTTTATCTCCAAGAACTAAGGGTTTTCGTATAGGTGCTTCGTAATGCGACGCCATAATTTAATATATAGTTACGTTCCTCTAATTTGATTAAGCTTCGTTTGTATTTCTCACTTTTACGTGATAAAAAACATTTGGTTTGGTCCCAACATGCTCCAACAAGTGATACATGCGGTTACTTTCCTTTAATTTCACAATTTCACTTCCTGCATCATTAACGTCTCCAAACTTCATAGCACCATTACCACATGCAGCGGAACAAGCTGTTTGAAACTCTCCATCCTTAACCACACGACCATCGCGTTTGGCATCAAGAATTGTTTTTTGGGTCTTTTGCATACACATAGAACATTTCTCCATAACACCCCTAGACCTAACGGTTACATCAGGATTGATGACCATTTTCCCTAAGTCGTTGTTCATATGATAGTCAAACTCATCGTTTTCATTGTAAAGGAACCAGTTAAACCTCCTTACCTTATAAGGACAGTTATTTGCACAGTACCTAGTACCTACACATCTGTTATAAGCCATATGGTTTTGACCCTGACGACCGTGCGAGGTTGCCGCTACCGGACAAACAGTCTCACATGGCGCATGATTACAATGCTGACACATTACAGGCTGGAATGCCACCTGTGGATTGGTAGATGGATCTTCCATCTCACCAAAACCACCCAAGGACCCCTTATCCCCGAACAAGCCTTCAAATTCCTCCTTTTTGGTATCATCTTGTGCAAAAGTCTCTTCGGAAGAATAATACCTATCTATACGCAACCAGTGCATATCCCTAGATTTCCTCACTTCTTCCTTCCCTACTACCGGCACATTGTTTTCCGCATGACACGCTATAACACAAGCACCACAACCTGTACATGCATTCAAATCTATGGACAAATTAAAATGATGGCCAATAGAACGGTCAAAACTATCCCACAAATCCACTGATGTAGCAGGTACTTCTTGATGATCCAAGGATACCACAGGAACAACGTTCCAATCTTTAGCATCCTTAGTATTAAATATCTCTAAGGTAGTTTCTTTAATAATATCGCCCCTACCCATTAAAGTCTTATGCAATTGAACACATGCAAATTCATGCATTCCAGAAGATTTCTCTATGGTCACAGCCTGGGTACTGGAGAAGTTACTATACAAGGTATAAGCATTTACACCTGTTTGCATCTCACTCTTCATACCAACTGTTTTGCCGTACCCAAAGGAAAGTCCCAAAGAGCCTGGAGCTTGTCCTGGCTGAACAATAACCGGTACGCTATCCAAAGCAACACCGTCTACAGTAAGTTTTACATAGCTACCATTTAAACCGCCATCAGCAACATTTTCATTGACCAAGCCTAATTTCTCAGCATCAGCTTTAGAAACGGTAACGTAGTTATCCCAAGAAACCCTTGTAATTGGATCCGGAAACTCTTGCAACCAAGGATTACTTGCCTGCTGTCCGTCTCCCATACCAACTTTGGAATACAAAGTTAATTCCATACCATCTGCCGTAGCTCCGGACAGACTTCCTATAGCCGAAGCCAAAGGAACCGCAGTAGGTGCTTCCACCGCCTCCCCAACAACAGGGGCCACAGCTTTCACAGCCTCTTCCTCCGCCATTGGAACCGACGCAAAAATACCATCGTGCAATGCCTGATTCCAGTCACTACCAGCCAATATTCCAGTATTCCAAGTTTCTTTTATATAATCGTAATAAGTCTTATCACTATCCATCCATTGCAAAATAGCGCCCTGGATCTGTCTTGTATCAAACAATTCTTTTATAGTAGGCTGCATTAAGCTATAATGCCCCTTCTTTAATTGGGCATCGCCCCAAGATTCCAAATAGTGATTTGACGCTCCAACATACTGAACCAATTCCGTTGTTTCATTTCTGTTGGCAGAGAATGCCACTGTTAAATCTACATTCTTGATTCCTTCAGCAAAATCAGCAGCATTTGGAAGCGAGTATGCAGGGTTGACACCATCCATCAACAAAGCACCAACCTTACCAGATTTCATGTCGGCCAATAATGCATTTACAGCCTTAACACTACCTTGTCTAACATACTTGGGAGCAGTAGCGTCAAAAGCCCTACTTCCCAACATTTCATTAATGGCCAAAACTACCGCCTGGGCATTAACATCATCTATACCCGTCACAACAACGGCATTTGATTTATTCTTTAGCACCTGACCAGCAACAACATCCAATGCAGCCTTTGCACTTTCCGGCAGATTACCACCACCTGAAGTACCATTAAGCTTACTGTAAAAATAAGCCAAGGCTACTTTTTGTTCAGAAGGCGTCAAAGGAACTCTTTTATCCGCATTGGCTCCAGTCAAGGACATATTGGCCTCAAACTGCACATGCTTGGACATTTTTCCATTTTTAGGAACCCTGCCCTTGGAATACCCTCCATCATATCCACCACCTTGCCAATCCCCTAAGAAATCAGCCCCAAAGGAAACAATGATGTCTGCATTCTCAAAATTATAATCGGCCAACGCCCTTTCGCCATACTTGGCCTCAAAAGCAGAAAGCGCCGCATCTTGGGAAATAGCATCATAGGTAACGTGATCCACGTTTCCATAAGACTCCTTAAATTCAGCTATCAATCTGGAAGTGGACGGACTTGCGTAAGTCTGCGTTAAGATTGCAATCTTTTTGGTTGAATTTTTTAATGACCCTAATTTAGATTTTACCGCGGCATCCAGATCGCTCCAGGCAATAGGCTCACCATTAAATGTAGGCCCTTGCAAACGTGTACTATCATACAGTGACAAAACCGAAGCCTGTACACGAGCATTTGCATTCCCTCCGATTTTTGCGTCGGTATTATTTTCAATCTTAATAGGTCTTCCTTCGCGTGTTCTTACCAAAATACTGGCAAAATCAAAACCATTCGCAATGGTAGTGGCATAAAAATTGGCCACGCCAGGAATTATATTGTCCGGTTTCACCACATAAGGAATTGACTTTATTACCGGACCCTCGCATGCTGCTAATGAAGCCGCAGCCGTACTAAATCCTACGTACTTAAGAAAATCCCTTCTGTTGGTCGAAGATGCCGCCAATGTTTCTTTATCACCCAAGAAATCATCTACAGGAATCTCTTGAACAAATTCATTTTGTCTTAGCGTCTCAACAATGGAATCGTTGGGGTTTAATTCCGCCTCGCTTTTCCAGTATTTTTTGTTTGATGACATATGATATATCTGAAATTATCTTCTAATTAGTTTGATTAATAGTGACACTTACCACATTCCAATCCACCCATTTGAGCGGCCGTAAGTTTATCAACCCCGTATTTTTTGGAAAGTTCAGAATGAATCTTTTCATAATACGCGTTACCCTCCACCTTAACATTGGTCTCACGGTGACAATTAATACACCAACCCATAGTTAACGGAGAATATTGATACATAATTTCCATTTCCTCAACAGGTCCATGACATGTCTGACATTCAATACCTGCCACAGAAACGTGCTGCGAGTGATTGAAGTATGCAAAATCTGGAAGATTATGAATCCTCACCCATTCCACCGGTTTGGATTCACCAGTATACTTCTGATTTTCCTCATCCCATCCTACAGCCTTGTACAATTTTTTGATTTCACCCGTATAGAATTCATTGGTATACCCATTTGCCAAATCTTCCTGACTTGGACCTTCTGGATTTCCTTTGTATTCATAAATGGATTTATGACAGTTCATACACACATTTAAGGATGGTATCCCTGAAGTCTTGGATACCCTTGCAGAAGAATGACAATATTTACATTCTATTGCATTATCACCGGCATGTATTTTATGTGAATAATGAATAGGCTGTATTGGAGCATAACCTTGATCCACACCAACCTGCATCATCCAACCATAAGCAAAGTAAGCACTGCCCAATAATAGGAATATAGAAAATACTAGTACCAAAAATTGATTTTGCGCAAAAGCCTTCCAAATTGGCGTCCTTTTCTCGGCCAATTCTTTTTCCAATACCACACCGTTTGCTTCAGCAATACGTCTCAAGGTTTTGTTCACCAAGACAAGCATCATCACCAACATGGCAAAGACCAATGCCAAGGCACCCAAAATTATTTCATTGGAAATTCCAGAGGAACCCCCACTGCCTTGAGCAGCACCATCAACAGCTACAGGTGTTGCAGCTACCACTGGAGGCGCATCGGTATATGCTAAAATATCATCAATATCCTGATTGGACAATAACGGAAAAGGTGTCATTGCCGCCTGATTGTACTCATTGTAAATTTTCAAGGCGTCGGCATCCCCGGCTTTGATCATCGCAGGACTGTTCTTTACCCACTGATAAAGCCACTCCTTGTCATACTTTTCAGTAACCCCTGCCAAGGCCGGACCGGTCATCTTCTTGTTTAAAGAGTGACACGCGGCACAATTCTGGTTAAACAGCTGTTTACCCTTAGCAGCGTCACCTTCACCCGATGAAGCGGCGACAGTTTCTTGAGCAAGAAGGGAATTTGAAAGCAGTAATACTACTACCAGACTGACACCTAAAACTTTAGAAATTAGATTGCGGTATGGAACCTTTTTCATATTAAAAATATTTCTATCGAATGTTTGGCATGATATTTATACATTCAAAATAACAATTGGAATAACCATGCTCAAATTGATGGCAAAAATACACATTAGACTTTATTTGGGAAATGTTAAGGTATTGATAATTCACAATTTATACCAATTCTAAATAAAAATAAAATCTTTTGATTGATTCTTAATAATTTACATTTGTAACGTCTAAAATTCTTAACATAAAAACCCTATGAAAACCATTCCTTTTTCACTTATTTTAGCTTGTTCCGCTTTTTATTGCAACGCACAACAGGGCAATATCAATATTCAACAAGACGAAAAAATCACGGACTTAATGGGAATCTATAAATCTGTAAACGAAAGTAGCAGTCATTACAGGATCCAAGTTGGGTTTGGCTCCTTTAGGGAAGCTGAAATCCTAAAGGCAAATGTAGACAAGGATTTCCCTACTTGGCCTACCAAAATCGATTTTGAATCCCCCAGTTACCGGGTTAGGATAGGCAAGTTCAAAACCCAATTGGAAGGGGAGCGAAAACTTATTGAGGTAAGGCAAAAATACCCGAGTGCCATGCTCTTAAAACCAGAAAAAGCGACCAATTAGGTCGCTTTCTCTTTTTAAATTCTTTTTATAAATTATTTCAGGCTATTTCAACTTCTTTTTAACAGCCACTTCCTGGAATGCTTCTATGACATCCAATTCCTGTATTTCGTTGTAATTCTTAATTTGCAAACCACAGTCATATCCTTTGGCAACCTCTTTAACATCATCTTTAAATCTCTTAAGGGAAGAGAACTCTCCAGTGTAAATAACCACACCATCCCTAATTAATCTAATATTAGAATTTCTAAAGATCTTACCACTGGTAACCATACAACCCGCAATGGTACCGATTTTGGATATCTTAAAGGTCTCACGGATTTCAGCAGTACCTGTAATCTCTTCTTTCATAACAGGAGACAACATACCTTCCATTGCATCTTTAAGATCGTTGATAGCATCATAAATAATAGAATACATTCTAATATCTATTTCCTCTTTTTCCGCAACCTGTCTGGCATTACCCATTGGTCTTACGTTAAAACCTATGATAACCGCATCGGAGGCAGATGCCAACAACACATCGGATTCCGTAATAGGTCCAACCGCTTTATGGATAATGTTCACTTGTATTTCATCTGTGGACAACTTCTGGAACGAATCTGTTAAAGCCTCTACAGACCCATCCACATCCCCTTTAAGGATAATGTTCAATTCTTTAAAGTCTCCAAGCGCAATACGTCTTCCTATCTCGTCCAAGGTAATATGACGTTGGGTCCTAACCGATTGTTCCCTCAATAATTGGGAACGTTTGGTAGCAATCTGCTTGGCCTCACGTTCATCCTCAAGAACGTTGAATTTATCTCCAGCCTGTGGAGCTCCATCCAATCCTAAAATGGATATTGGTCGCGATGGCCCTACTTCCTTAATACTGTTTCCACGCTCATCCTGCATGGCCTTAACCTTACCACTGCAAGTTCCTGCCAATACATAATCACCTATTTTCAAGGTACCTGCCTGAACAAGAATAGTTGAAACATATCCTCTTCCCTTATCCAAAAAGGCTTCCACCACAGTACCTGAAGCCAACTTATTAGGATTGGCCTTAAGTTCAAGAAGTTCTGCCTCCAGAAGTACTTTTTCCAACAACTCCTTAACTCCAAGCCCGGTCTTTGCCGAAATATCGTGCGACTGAATTTTTCCACCCCAGTCTTCGACCAATAAGTTCATTTGCGCTAGACCGTCTTTAATCTTCTCAGGATTGGCCGTAGGCTTATCTATTTTGTTTATTGCAAAAATTATTGGAACCCCTGCCGCTTGCGCGTGGCTAATGGCTTCTTTGGTCTGGGGCATAATATCATCATCTGCCGCTACCACAATAATTGCTATATCCGTTACTTGGGCACCACGGGCACGCATAGCCGTAAAGGCCTCGTGACCTGGGGTATCCAAAAAGGAAATCATTTGTCCGTTATCAAGTGTAACCCCATAGGCGCCTATGTGCTGTGTGATACCTCCACTTTCACCCGCAATAACATTTTCCTTTCTTATATAATCCAGTAAAGAAGTTTTACCGTGATCCACATGTCCCATAACGGTAACAATAGGAGCTCTTGGCTGCAAATCTTCCGGAGAATCTTCATCCTCTACAATACTCTCCTCCAAGTCCGCAGTTACAAATTCAACTTCATAACCAAATTCATCGGCGACTATGGACAAAGTTTCAGCATCCAATCGTTGGTTCATGGTTACCATGATACCAAGTGACATACAAGCCGAAATAATTTTGGTAGTTGGCACATCCATCATTGTTGCCACTTCACTGGCTGTAACGAATTCTGTAACCTTTAATATTTTACTTTCAAGTTCCTGTTGTTCTAGGTCCTTTTCCGTTTGCTGACGGTGTTGATCTCTCTTATCCCTTCTATACTTGGCACCTTTTCCTTTTTTGGATTTTCCTTGAAGTTTTTCCAAGGTTTCCCTTACCTGTTTTTGTACATCTTCCTCGGTAGGCTCTACCTTGGCACTGGATACAAAACGTTGTCCGGGAGCTCTTCTAACCACTGGACCACGTCCTTTGGCAGCAGGCGGTCTACTTGTAGAACTGTCACCAGGCTTACTTACTATTCGTTTTCTTCTCTTCTTCCTATCGGCAGCATCTCCTGCTTTTGGAGCTTCTTTTTTCTTTTTGGGTTTTTCGAATCTGGTAAGATCAATTTTATCCCCCATAATCTTAGGCCCACTAAGCTTTTGATATTTAGTGGCTATAACCTCATTCTCTCCTGTGGATTCCCCCTCTACGGCGGACGCCTCTTCCTTTTTATCTTCCTTAACTTCTTTAACCTCCTTAACCTCTTCAGGCTTAACAGATTCAGGCTTAACAACTTCTACCTTTGGAGTTGCTTCTTCCTTTGGAGCTGCTTCTTCCTTAACTTTGGGCACTTCCACTTTTTCATGAACTTCTGCCTTCACCTCTTCTTTGGATTCCTGTTCTTTGGAATCCTTAGAAACAACTTCCTCCACTTTTTCCGGAGCCTTTTGAGGAGCCTTTTCTGGTTCCTTTTCCGGAACAACCTCTTCTTTTTTAACTGGTGCAACTGGAGTGGTTTTCTTACCTGCGTCCAAATCTATTTTTCCAACAGTTTTTGGCCCTACAAGTTCCACTCGACCCTTGATGATATTATCTCTCTCGGCCCTCTTTTCCCTTGCAAGCCTTTTCTCCTCTTG
Source organism: Arenibacter sp. F26102 (assembly GCF_023015865.1). Classification (GTDB taxonomy): domain Bacteria; phylum Bacteroidota; class Bacteroidia; order Flavobacteriales; family Flavobacteriaceae; genus Arenibacter. The sequence continues at coordinate 60,190 of NZ_JALKBC010000006.1, forward strand.
CTCTTGCTCCAATTGTAATCGTATAGCTTCCTTTTCCTTCCGCTTTTCTTCACCCACCTCTTTGGACGCAACTTTCTTGCTCATGTCCGTCTGGAACTCATCCAACAGAACTTGATATACCTCATTAGATATTTTAGTGGTAGGCCGTGCATCTATATCATGCCCTTTGGACCCGAGATAGTCTACCGCCCGGTCCAATGAAATATTAAGTTCTCTTAGGACTTTATTAAGCCTTATCGTTGCATTATCCGCCATAAAAAAAAATTCCTATTCTTGTAATTTACTGCTAATATATAGTTTAATCTTCTAATTCTTCCTTAAGAATTCGCACAACTTCCAAAATTGTTTCCTCTTCCAAATCGGTTCTTTTTACCAAATCAGCAACATCTTGTTCCAAAACGCTTCTGGCCGTATCCATACCAATTTTCTTAAATTCTTCAATGATCCAAGCTTCAATTTCATCGGAGAACTCTGTTAGTTCCACATCTTCCTCAACACCTTCACGGAAAACATCGATCTCATAACCGGTCAATTGTCCTGCCAACCTAATATTATGACCTCCTCTACCTATCGCCTTGGAAACCTCCTCTGGTCTAAGATATACTTGAGCAGTCATTTTCTCATCGTTCAATTTCACAGAAGAAACCCTTGCAGGACTCAATGCCCTTGTAACCAATAACTGTGGATTACTGGTCCAGTTTATAACATCGATATTCTCATTGCCCAATTCACGGACAATTCCATGTATCCTAGACCCCTTCATACCTACGCAGGCCCCTACGGGATCAATACGATCATCATAGGAATCCACAGCCACTTTGGCTTTTTCCCCTGGTATCCTTACTGCTTTCTTAATAGTGATCAAACCATCAAAAACCTCTGGGATTTCCTGAAAGAAAAGTTGCTCCAAAAACAAAGGAGAACTTCTGGACATGATTATGGTAGGCTTGTTGCCTTTTAGCTCAACACTTTCTATTATACCACGTACATTATCCCCTTTCCTAAAGAAATCGGACGGTATCTGTTTGTCTTTTGGCAAAATTATCTCATTTCCTTCGTCATCCAAAAGAATAATTGCCTTATGCCTTATATGATGCACCTCTGCGGTATAAATCTCACCTTCAAGGTCCTTAAATTGTTTATAAATTGTAGTATTATCGTGCTCGTGTATCTTAGAGATAAGATTTTGTCTTAAAGCCAGAATAGCTCTTCTCCCAAGATCGATCAATTTAACTTCTTCGGATACATCCTCACCAACTTCAAAATCCGGTTCTATCTTTCTTGCTGCCGAAAGCGAAATCTCCTCGTTTGGATCTTCCACTTCTCCATCCTCAACCACTACCCTGTTTCTCCAAATCTCCAAATCCCCTTTGTCCGGGTTTATAATGATATCGAAATTGTCATCGGAACCAAACTTCTTCTTTAACGCATTCCTAAAAACATCCTCCAAAATCGCCATTAGCGTTACCCTATCTATGAATTTATCATCTTTAAATTCTGAGAAAGATTCGATTAGCGCAATATTTTCCATTTTTGAACTACAATTAAAATTTTAATACAACTTTAGCTTCTTTAATATCAGAAATAGCGATTTGCTGCTTTTTCTGAACCGTAATTTTCCCTTTTCCTATGGGTTTGGGTTCCCTATCTTTCCATTCCAAGGTAATACTATCCTCTGATGCCTCTGTTAACTTACCCTCGAATTCCATATCCTGGGTCTTAACTTCAAGCTTTCTTCCTAGATTTTTTGCGTACTGCCTAGGTAATTTGATCGGTGCGGCTGCTCCTGCTGAAGCAACTTCCAAGGAAAAATCCTCTTCCTCCCTGTCCAAATTATGCTCTATGGCACGACTTACATTCATACAATCCTGCAAAGTAACACCATGATCACCGTCCAAGGTTATCCTTATCTTATTATCCGCGGTTACGGAGAAATCCAATAAAAAAAGTGATTGATCCTCCTTTAACGCCTCTTCTAAAAGTGCAGTAACTTTTTCCTTCAACATATACTTCGGTTTTATTAAACACCTGCTTTAAATCTGAAATCGACATGCCTCAGAATATAACTTAAAGCTGTTCTTTTACCGTACCGTTTAAATAAAGTATAGTAATAAAAGAGGGGACAAATTGTCCCCTCATGAATACTTTATATTCTTTCAGCACGGCAAATATACATAATTTTTAGATTCTACAATAATCTAAGTTATTTATTCTAAAAAAGATACGTAAAATTCCCGCTCTCCATTTAGGGTCTATCCTCTAATTTCCCCACCCATGACAAAACCGCTACCTCCACATTTCAAGCTGATTCTTCACCTTGACACCTGCTCTTTTCGGTAAAATTTTTATTTCACGCACTTCTATACACTGTGGTACAAAAAAATAAATAGTGCAAAAATAAAATCAATCACAATTTACGAGTCCATCCTAATCCGACCCAATCCAATTAATTGGCAATCTCCCTTTTTCGACCAAATTCTTGATGTTTTGCTAAATTACCATCATACATTGAGTAAAATCAAGGGGTTATTAATAAGGATTCAACATATTTTTAGACTACGAAACAAGATAAGAGTCCGATGACAAATTTAACAAAACTGTTCAGCCTTTTGATGATGTGCCTCATTAGTTGCAACGTTCTTGCGCAAACGCCTTTTGAGAATCCCATAAAAAAAGAGCCGCGCCTCAACTCCCCATTAGTTGAAACTTCTCCCTTTGTTTTCCAAAACAAATTATACCTCTTGGAAAACAACCAACACTTCTGGGATGTGGAAGGGGCCAAACCGGGAGATTATTTTCATAAAGATGAAATACCAATAAGGGACCTCGAATCGGGGAAAATAATTACTGTTCCCTTAAGAAATCATGGTTTCGGAACAGTATTGACCTGGAAGGACACCGTCTATGTTTTCGCCGGTAACTACGGAAAGGAAAAACCTTGGCGTCAAATGACAGAGATAACCATGACCAGTTCAAAAGATTTGAAAAATTGGTCAAAGCCCCGAACTGCATTTAGGGCCACGGGAAAAGAGTTCTTTTTCAACACCGCGGTATGCAGGGGAAAGGATAAGTTTATACTGCTTTACGAGACCAATGACCCCAAGTGGAAACCTTTTATGTTCAGATATTTGGAATCGACAGACCTGATTAACTGGAAGGAAATTCCAGATGCCATTTATGGAACCAACAAATATGTAGGTGGTCCTGCTTTATACTATGAAGGGGGCTGGTATTATACCCTATACCTGGAGGCACTTAATAAATCATGGGAAACGCATATTACGCGCTCAAAAGATTTGATTAATTGGGAGGATGCACCGGCTGACAGGCCTTTCGTTACTTTTGACCCAACCCACTTTAACATGCCTTTGACCGATCCCAAAATCAGTGAAAACAATGCTTCCGATGTGGAACTGTGTTATTTTAAAGGGAAAACTATTCTTTATTTTACAGGAGGAAATCAACAAATTGCTGGCGATTTGCAAAGGGCTACTTATGAAGGAACCCCTAAGGAACTATTCGAACATTTTTTCGAAGAGAGCAGAGTAAACACTGAAGCTCCTCCTGAGCACAAAGGCAATTGGACACCTGTTCTTACCGCTCCTCAGGAACAAACAATGAATGGAAAAAGCCCCACATTTGAGGTAACCAATAAACCTACCCCACAACAACTTGCATATCAGGAAAGGCAATTAGGTGCATTTATTCATTATGGCCCTGCAGCCTATATTGAATCCGACATGATGTCCGTACCCGCTGCCGAGGTTTTCAATCCTTCCCAATTGGATGCCGAGCAATGGGTTAGAACAGCCATATCCTTTGGCGCCAAACATATAGTTTTAACAGCCAAACATCATAATGGCTATTGCCTGTGGCCAACCGAAACTACTGATTACTCTATAAAAAAATCACCTTGGAAAATGGGCAAAGGCGATGTTGTTGCTGAATTTGTAAAAGCTTGCCGGAAATACAATATCGAAATTGGCCTATATGTATCAGGAGGCGATAAGCATTTTGGATGCAATAGTACTCCAGACCCCCAGGGCGAAAGAAAAATTATAGGGGATATTCACAGGTATTTTCCTGTATTTATGGAACAACTAAGAGAACTATTGACCAACTATGGCGAGATATCATACCTTTGGTTCGATGGCGCCTACGACCCCTTTGGATGGGACGTAATGGACCCTAAAACCATGCAACCACTTGGAACTGCCTATGGAGATGCCATCCACTCCATGGTAAAGCATTTACAACCCGATGCAGTAATTATGGGAGGCACAAAACCGGATGTTAGGTGGTCCGGAAGTGAACAAGGTTGGGCCACTTATCCCTTAGAAAATATTGTAAGACCAGGAGATGGGCTGGAAATGTGGGTGGGCCCTCAAAATGCAGGCTGGATTCCCGCTGAGGCCAACCTACATACCAGAAGCACCTGGTTTTGGACACCGGATTCGGACAAAACATTGCGGGATATTCCTTTCTTAAAGAATGTATATTTTGAAACCATTGGCCGTGGCGCCAACCTGCTTGTCAACATGACACCGGACATCACTGGCCTTATTCCCGAGGCTGAAGTAAAGCGATTATCCGAATTTGGTAAAACGCTGGAAGAGACTTTTGCAACACCTTTAGGCAGTACCTCCTCAATAGTTGATCAACCCAACAACCAACTTGTAATTGATTTGTACAAAAAGCAAAAAGTAAATCTACTGGTCCTGGAGGAAGATATAAAACATGGCCAACACATCAATACCTACAAAATTGAAGCGTACGTTGATATGCAATGGCAAACTATTGCAGAAGGCCAAAGTATAGGCAGGAAGCGCATTCAAACTTTCCCTGCAATCAAATCCACTAAACTTCAACTTACTTTGGAAGGGGAAGATGAAAGGATGTTTATTAAAAATTTTACAGTTTATTTTTCGGAAAAATAAACTGTAAAATTAGAATCAATTAAGAAAACCGGATGAAAATAAGGGACTTAAGTCGTATCTATCCATTTTATGGCCAAATATTCACCTTTATAGCTCGAATTAATGGATTATTGTGCGCCACCTTGACTTATAAGCACCCTTCGTTTATATACCTCTAAAATTGTTCTATCAGAGCCCAACTCCATATCATCCTCCGAGAAACTGGTAAGATAAATCTTTTGTTCACTCCTGCGCTTATAATCATAAGTAAGATAAATAGTCCCATCAGCCGTTTGTTGACCATCTGGGTAGGAAACGTCTTTTCTTTGGTCCAGCAATAATCCATCGGACCATGTAAACCCATCATCTTTAGAAATAAAAGCCATGAGGTGAGATCGTCCAATTTTCATATCTATTGGCCCATGTTTTACTAGCAATAGATTTCCAGAATTAAGTCGATAAATAAAGAATCTAGCCGTTGGATGTTGAATTTTGGAAGGTATTAGTGGGGTCCATGAATACCCCTTGTCCTTTGAAATACTTTCTCCTATTCCATATGTGGTACGAACAAGCATCCATAATGTTCCATCCTTTCTTTCAACGATCATGTGTTCATCAGCATTACGCGCTAATTCTGGAATGTTAACAGCTCCCCGCACTTGCCAGCTTTGCCCATGATCAACTGATACAACTGCTTTTGCGCCATCGTTTATTTGCCATGTTGAAACTGGTAAAACCCATTCACCTGTAGATAACACGATTGGCTTACACATCATAATACCATCAACAATTCGTTTAGGGATGGGCCAAGTTGGATTACTTTCTTCCGCATCATCAATAGTCAAAACCCAGACACCTGTATTAATGCCATCGTAATGCTTATCCATCTCCTTATGAATTGATTGAGACCAAAAAATCCAGAGTTTACCTGCAGGATCAATCCATATTTCTGGATCAAAAGCCCTAACAGGACCCTGTTTATCAGAATCTATCACAAGTACTTCTTCCCAGGTTTGCCCATTATCCCCACTAGTAGAAACAACTACATAATTATTAGCATCTTCCCCTGGTGTTATTCCGGAATACCATGTTGCCCACATTCGCCCTTTAGCGCTAACAGCGAGGCTAGAAATACCAGTAAATTTTCTGTTTTCGAGTGAATAATACTCCACGGATGATGGATTCTTTATTAATTTGGGCGGGTCAAGGAAGGTTTTATCCCTTTGACCTAAACACAAATTATGCAACATTGTGGTTATAAGTAATAGGTAGCAAACTTTTAAATTCATCATATTTTTGTTTTTATAAATCAAACATTTGAATAATCGCCAAGGCGTAATAGTTACTTTTCCGTCATGGCCCTAACGTTAAAGTAGGTGCCAACAAGTTCGCTTTTCCAATGATCGTTAGGGTTGGTGCGGGAATACACTACCAGCAAAATGTCCGGGGCTACTTCCGTCACTGAAACATAATTTCCGCAATCTGGGGGATAAAGATCGTTGTAAAATGGTATTATAGGCCCCCAGGTATCGCTCTCTCCTATGTTAAACATCATCCAATTGCCAGGCCTACCATAGGTCAAGGCCGTAATTCCATTTTTCATTAGAGCTGCATCTGGCCAAACACCATGAGCAGTTATGGGATCCGGGATACTCCAATTTTTACCACCATCAACGGATACGCACTTATAAATAGGTGTTTGTTGTCCAAAACTGAAAGGCATTTTATTATCCCAATCGTTGTTATTAAAACTACCCAAAGAGGCCTGATAACTGGCACCCGACCGCATAAAGCAGTTAATCTTACCATCTGGAAGAACCAACAGGGATGCTTCATTAAAACCTTCGCCCCTATTATCTTCTGACATATCAAAGGCCACCGTTGATAAATAATGCCAGGTCTTACCTCTATCCGAGGATTTAAGAACAATATCACGAAATTTATTCTCAATGGTGTTCTTGATGCCATTTCTGAGATACATACTCATAAGTAGGCTGCCATCATTGAGCCCAACAATATTACGGCATAAAACGCCTGACCAATCCTTATATCTTTCAGGCAAATAAATTTTGGCAGGATCACTAACTCTAGTTAATCCATTATCCTTTGAACGAAAAAAGTTAGCTTCCAGAACACCCTCCTCCTCAGTCTTTTGCAAAGAAACCTCGGGTCTTCCTGCGCTAGTGGAACCACCTGCGGCATTATCCGATTGAAACATGACCACTTCCCCTTCTGGTCCCGGAAACTGGTAGGTAGAGTTTTCCAGAATATGGGGAACCTGTTGCCAGGTCTTTCCACCATTATTGGAACGCCTGTCAAATACCTGAATATCTCCATTGTTGAATTTGAAAACACTGCCAGCAGGGCAGAAAAATTCTTGTTCGGGAACAATCACATGGGTTTCACCTCTGATCACCTTAATCCCCGGAACATAACTGACCCTTGACTTGACCTTCTCATAATCAGGATTAAAATCATAAGCCGATGTACCTATAGTGCCAGGCTTTTCTCTTTGGTGTTTCTGAGCTAGTGCCATTGTAGAGGAAAAACTTAATATTACGAGGCATAGAAAAAAGTTAATTCTCGATAAATTATATAAATTCATAATGGTACTCCTTTATTAATTTGATAGCTTCTTTATACAACACCATGTTGACACTCCATGCAAAATAACATTTTTAATTTAAACGATTAAGCGAATTTCATAAAGGGATCTCTCTTTTACCTTTGAATAAAGGTGGAAATATAATATGAAACACTGCATATTCCAACTTTCATAGATTTTTTATACCATCAGAGAAGGTATATTTGATCAAGAAATCCCCATACGGGACCATTTATGGCATACATTCAAAAGGAAAATTATATTTTCAAATTAATTAAAAACAACACTTCTTGCCCATCAGTTTTTTACGAGTAAGTTGTTGGAGGATAAAAAATATTGAAAAATTATTAAGGTATTAAATATAAAAAATGACTCTTCCATGAGCAGGAAATTGGATAACCTCATCACAGAAGATTGACAAAGAAATGCAACCGTTCAACGCCCTAATTCCAGCGCATTCATCTTCCTTTAAAGAATCCCCTTTTTAAGGTCCCTCCACAACAATACCAAAAAATGAAGCTAATAATCTATAACCGATTTATCTTGATACCCAAAATTCAGTACCTTAACCCTCAGGATTTTAGTTCTAAATTAGTCAATGAGTAAAATAAACTTAATATAGAATGAATTGGACCCGTAGAAAATTTGTGAGTACTGCATTTATGACAACTTTAGGCGGTATATGGTTAAGTAGAGGCTTTGAAAATCTGCCTTTTAATGACCTTGAAAATAAACTGCCCGGTGGCTTTTGGCCAGTAATGATGACCCCCTTTAACGAGGATCTATCTATTGATTACCAAGGATTAAAAAGACTAATTCAGTGGTATGAAGATTCTGGGTCCACGGGCTTATTTGCAAATTGTGGTTCCAGTGAAATGTACAATCTCAGTGATCAAGAACGCATAGACCTTACGAAGTTCGTAGTTGAACACACCGAACTTCCCGTTGTGTCCACCGGAACATTTTCTGCCCAAGTGACGGAAAATGTAGATTTTGTAAAGAAAATTTATGATACCGGAGTTAAGGCTGTCGTTTTAATTCCCTCCGTAATGGTCGGAAAAGAGGAAATGGATTCTGAGCTACTAAATTCCTTTGAAGGTATAATGAATCAAACCGGAAATATTCCCTTGGGGATTTACGAGTGCCCCAGTCCCTATTCTCGGAATATCAGTCCTGAAATGTTGGACCAGCTCCAAAAAACAGGAAGGTTTCTATACTTTAAAGATACTACCTGCAATGCAGCTTTGGTCGCCCAGAAGATAGAGATAACTTCCAATTCTTCTTTAGGTATTTACAATGCACATTCTCCGGATGTATTGCATTCTATTAGACATGGAGGCGCGGGCATATCCTGTATTGCAGGCAATTATTACCCAGAATTGTTTTCTTATTTGTGGCAAAACGGAAGGGCTAAAGAGGTTTCGGAATCTGTGAAAAAAGTCAATGATTTCATCCTTGCGAACAAATCAGTTATCGGTAAAAAATATTCCATCGGCGCCAAATATTTCATGAACTTGCGAGGCCTAGATTTGACCATAAACAGCAGGAAGAATACCTTGCCCTTGGATAATTCGGATAAAGTCCGTTTGGAATTCCTCTGGAAGGAGCTTTCAGCTTTATGCGAAGACGTAGAGATAGATCTTGTGACCTACGGCTAAGACTAAAAGGCGAAAAATATGTTGGAATAGATTGCCATGGTACTCGATTATAATGAGGTCTAATCCACTTCCCCTATCAGAATGCAAAAACCGTTACACTATTGGACGATTTTATTCCGTATACAAAAGGTGATAAGTTTCAGGGACTTTCTCCATCAATATTAAAAATTGCCCCCATGTTATCTAAATAAATGGACGTTATTAATTTCACTTCAACACATAAAACGTTTCACCTAAGAGACTAAAAATGAAACGCGTTTGCAAACTGAACGCACGGATTATTATTGCTTTAGAAATACATTCCCTTGCTCAAACCAATTCTTGCTTTCCGGCCTATTTTCTGAAAATATTGATTTAGACTGGAGCAGCACATTATTGAGAATTGTAATGCCGCATAATTTCCCGCCTTTCATTTTTACAAAAGAATCGGACTGACTGTTGTACAAGCTATTTTTCACCAAAATACCTTCACTATCACTCATTACAAAACCTGCAACTGATGTGCCGGTATTTAATAGCTGAATGTCTGAAAACTCCCCCCCGGAAACATCATCCAGCCAAAATGCGGGTCGTATATCTTCGGCAACTGTCCTCATTTGTATGGATTGCAGCGTAATATTTTCAACATGCCTAATAAAAAAACCATACGCTGGCAACGAGTGTCCAAACATTCGATTCTCAGGATAATCTTTTTCGTTTTCTGGCACAACTCGCTGATACTGTTTTTCTGTACCACCGCCTTTATATGTTATATCCACATTCGAAATTTTTACATTTTGTATATTATTTCCAGGGTATCCCGTAATACTGCTTGAAATTAAGCTGGCATTCTTGGCAATTATATTGTTAATTTGAATGTTTTTTAATTGTCCTGGAGTGCCATCAGGTCTTTTCCTGTCTCCTAGTTTTATGAAAATAGGCGTTTGAACTCCATCCATTATAATATCTGAAATTAGAATCTGATCCATAACTCCTCCATCAACCACCTCCAAAGCAAGACCTGATATAACAGTTTTTTCAGAATCAACACCTTCAATATTTTTATCCCAATGTCTGAAATTATCTTCTGTCGGGCGCTTAATAACACAATTGGTTACTGATATATTTTTGAAACCCGTACGCGACGTTGTGCCAAACTTTATACCGTTGCAATTAGATGCCAAAACACAATTGGTGACCGTAATATTTTCAGAGGGTAGATTAGCCCTGTTGCTTTTAAAACAAAGGGCATCGTCTTCGGTTTCGATTATGCAGTTTGAAACAACCACATTGCTACTGTCGATATCTATTCCGTCATTATTATGATTTCCAAAACTGTATATTTTAACCCCATTAATCCTCACATAATTGCAGGACTGAAAATCTGACACCGCCAAGGCAGCATTGATCATGGTAATCCCATCGACCAAAACATTTTCGCACTCCAAGAAATATATAATATTCGGGCGTCCTCCGGCATTGTCGCCCCTTTGCCATACCTCAGCATCACCCAGCCCATTAATAGTGCCGTTCCCGGTTACTGAAACATTCTTTTGTCCCCTTGCGTTGATCAAGGCCCAGGCCCTCCATGAACTCCCTCTCTGATAAAGCTTCGCGTCAGTACTTCCGTAGAGAAACGCACCGGTTTTCAGATGCAACTCAACATTATCTTTGAGATGCAAGGGCCCCGTTGAAAACTTTCCGGCCGGCACAATGACCGTTCCGCCTCCTTCCAAAGTAAGCTCATCTATCGCAGATTGAATTATATGTGTGTTCAATGTAAGGGAGTCTGAAATTGCTCCCTTGGTTAAAATATTAATCTCTCTACCATAAGTATTTATGGTGCCCAACAAACAAAATACTCCAAGAAGTATAGATCTACTTACACTGCTCATCTTATTTTTTAATACACTGGATACATTCATAATGAAAAACTTACCTATTTTCAATTTCAATTTTTTTAATCGATGTACGACACGCGCTATCCATCAAGCACACTGTCCCCTATTTGCTTCGTTGAGAAAGCAACACTCCCACCTAATCTGCCCAGACATTGTGTATGCCCCTAATAGCGATTGTTATTCTATGGCTATAATCTTCCAACGGCATATTCGCCGGCCGCTTCTCCCATGGCAACCGCATTTCCAGTGACCCTATAACTTGAAAACGCAATAAAATCACCCGAGATATTACGCCCGGCCATTAAAAGGTTCTCCTTGTCTTTTGAGATTAACGCCCTAATGGGAATGTCATAAGGCTTGCTTTTTATGCCTCGTCCGTATTCTTTTCCTGAATTGGACTCTTCTTCGGTAAGCGAATGCACGTCAACGGGGAATGTGACCGTACAAACATTATCATCATGTTTTTTGCCGATAATTAAGTCATTTTCGGTTACCGTATATTGCCCCTTTATCCTTCTTCCTTCGCGGACACCTATATGTTCTGCCGTAGCAACCACGTATACATCTTCCCATGGTTTACCCAGCGATTTTAACCCTTTCACCAATTTCATTATTTCGGCTCTGGCATGTATTGTAGCATTCGTGACATCTACAGTGTTTAATGCAGACTTTTCATATTCATGATTGAACATAACCATAAACAGGTCTTCCCTGATCGGAAATATGCCCGGTTGATTTATGCTGGGTTCCATACCCGCTTTTCTCATTTCTTTTAGAACCAACATTTTTGAACCCTGATCATTTACCTTTCTAACAAAGGGCTTTATGCTTTCATACGTAACCCCTGATATCATTGCCAAAAGGGTAAACGGTTGGGTCAGTCCTGTTTTGTTCTCGCCAAAATCAAATTCACACCCCGAAAATGCCGCTAGATCGCCATCGCCCGTGCAATCAATAAACATTTTTCCTTCCCATGCCTCCCTGCCAGATTTTGACTCCGTTACTATATGGGAGAGCTTCTTATCGGTTTGTATCACATCGACCAACCTAGTGTGAAGCAGTATTTGAATATTATTGGTTTTCAAACACATCTCTTCAAGAAGCACCTTCATTTCCTCTACATCAAAAGGAAAGCTTTTACCCTCATAATAGTCACTGGTGGCTCCACGTTTTATTAATTCCGATGTTATCTCCTGTATTAGACCTGTTTTGTTTTGCCAGTCCAAAATCCAGCTTAGCAGTCCGGCCGTCCATACCCCTCCTAAACAACCATTGGCCTCCACAAGCAGTACTTTGGCCCCTAACCTCCCCGCTTTTATTGCCGCACATACGCCCGCAGGCCCGGCACCACACACTACAACATCATATTTTCCCTTAATCTCGGTCAATCGTTCGTCCTCTATGATGAAGCCTTCTGGTAATTGCGGATCAGAAGCAAATGATTTATGGATATCAAAAATTGACAACCCAACCGTGGCAAACAGGCCCTTTCTAAAAAATGATCTTCTTCCACTTTTCATATAATGGTTTATTTTTTATTTAAGAATAAATAGCCCCACTCCATTTGGACTTAATCGTATTGATATTTTTTCTGCCACCATGCTCAGATTTTCTTGTCTCCAAACATCAAAAACTTCCACGCTATTTTGAAAACCCATAGTTTTTAAATCAACATCGATTACCCGTTCATCAACTGTGCTATTGTTAAATACTGCCAATACCTTTGAGCTATCTGCCAATCTTTTTATCATGATAACTTCATCGTCCTCATTTTTTATGGTTTCAGCTACATGGCCCAATTCATCCTGGTTAATATTCATAACATCCGGATTAGTAAGTAGCCTAATTGTAAACTCATCAATTTCATTGATATCGCAGGAAAAAAAGAAGGGCGCGCTGATTATGGACCATAAAGTAACGTACTGGTATCGCTGGTTTGTGCTTAATTTAATTTCTTGGCTTGGATTCACCATTTTACGATGGTCGCGAAGTTTATGGATATACATAAAATCTGGATCATTCCATTGCCCTGGTTTACTGTAGGCTCTCAATTCAGTAGATATTCTTAAAGCTTCCTTAAAATAATTTTCAACATTGTGGTTCAAATCACCCCCGGTTCGCCAGGTTGCAATACCTAAATCGGGCGCCCATTCCCAGGGATTTTCGAATCCGTATTGACATAAATTAAATAATATATCCCGTTTCTGTAAGCTGAGATATATAGCCATTGGCTGCCAAAGCGCAGATTGTGGATAGGATTCACTTAAACCCCTGTTGCCCTTCAAATAACTGTTGCCCGAACACAAATCATATTTTAACAGATCAAATCCCCAATTTGCATACTGATCTGCATCTAGCTTCTCATACCCTAAAGAACCCTCAAAGTTTTGGCATGTATAAGGACCTGGTGAACTGTAGATACCTACTTTTAAACCATAGTTATGAATATAATCGGTCATTGCTTTCATATCAGGGAAGTTGTTGTTAGGAATAACATTACCTTCCGTATTCCTTACTTCGCCAACCAGACCATCAAAACTAAACCCTTCGTGCTGTTTCTTTTTATAGTCTTTTTTGGTTGCAAAACTTTCCTTACTTGTTTTCATCCAGCAATCATCAATCGATATGTACTGAAAACCGACATCTGCAAATCCTTTTTCAACAAAAATATCGGCCGTTTTTCGCATTATATCATCCGTTATCATTAACATATGACCGCCCCACGAATTCCAACCCGTTGGTGGGGTCAAAGCAATTTGTTCACCTACCACCAATTTAAATTCGCGAGAAACCTTTCCATATTTATTGCTGGCAATTACCTTCATAGGATATTCGCCTTTCTCCTTAGGAACAGTTCCGGTTATAATTCCCTTATCCGTATCTAGGTTCAATTGGTGGGTCAATCCTACTATTTCAAATTTTATCGGACGTTCTCCTTGACACGGAATTCGAAAAACAAACTCTTTACCGGGCCTTGCACCATATAACTTAGGCCCGTTAATTTTAGGTTCCTGGCTGGGCAAAGGTGTAAGAATTTCTTTTTCACCAATGCGCGCATCAAATACCTTTTGTGCGTGTATATTGCTACATGTTAATACTAATAGACAAAGTAATTTTCTCATGATCAACTATTCTATAATTCGATAATAAATTTTAGTATCCGAGCCCCCAGATGTCACCAACGGCCCGATGGGTCGGGCCATAAATACGACCCAATTTTCGGGATTCTCTTCCGTAGCCAATCCATCGGTCAATACTAGGCTCTGCGTATCATAAACCCCGATCAACTTATGTCGTTCCATTTCCTTTGGCAACTCCGTGAAGTTGTGTGTCATTTTTAATCTTCTTCTATGTTGAAAGTCCGGATAGTAAGTCGTCCTATATTTGACTTTTATTCATGGAACAATCTACCATAGATTAAGAATGGAACACTTTTGTAAATCTCTGCAAGAAAAATTATCGCTTTAGAAAAACATTTCCTTGTTCAATTATACTCTTACTTCTCTGCTTTTCTGAAAATATTGATTTAGATTGGTACAGCACATTATTGAGAATTGAAATCCCGCTTAATTTTCCTCCCATCATTTTCACGAACGAATCAGAATCACTATTATAGAAGCTGTTTTTTACTAGGATATGCTCACTATCTTTCAACGCAAATCCTGCAACTGACTTGCCTTTATTTAATAACTGAATGTCTGAAAACTGGCCCCCGGATACATCTTCCAATATAAAAGCAGGTCGTAAATCTTCAGCCTGCGTTTCTATTTGTATCGACTTTAATGTAATATTTTTAGCGTGACGGATAAAAAAACCGTGGGCAGGAAGTATTCCAAACATAGTCCCTTCAGGGTAATCTTTTTCTTTTTCAGGAATCTCGTTATTAAAGTCCGCCAAGACTCCGCCCCCTTCATGTTTAAGAACTATATTATTAAGAATAATATTTTGAACGGGGTTATCTGGAAGTCCAGTTATTGAGCAAGCTATATTTTTAGCGTTTGAAATATGAACATCGCTAATTAAAACATCTCCTAATTTACCAACATTCGTGATTTCCATTCCTTCTTGATAAGGTCTGGCACGATTACCCAATCGAATAAAAATAGGAGCGAAAGTACCTTCAATTTTAATTCCTGAAATAACAACACCTTCCATTGTTCCGCCATCAACTATTTCCAGGGCTAGACCTGAAATACCGATTTTCTGTCCATAGAAAGTGGAATCAGTAACTGCAGAAGGCTTTACCACACAATTACTAATTGAAATATTCCGGAATCCTCCGTTCGATTCGGTCCCCATCTTTATGGCATTGCAGTGGCTGCTTACAACACTGTTTGTAATACTAATATTTTCACAGGGCCTTCCAGAAGCACTTTTTAGAGTGATGCCGTCATCATCCGTATCGGAGATGATATCAGAAATAGTAACATTCTTACATCCATCAATATCTAATCCATCGTTGTTGTAATTGTTGTGATTAAAAATCTTTATTCCCCTTATTTGAACCTCTTCACAAGCTAGATAATGCTGCATCCATGCACCTGAATTTTTAAGTGAAACATCGTAAACGCCCACATTGTAACACGAAATGAATTGAATCATATGAGGCCGGTTAACTCCCTCATCGTTTCCTACTCTTTTAAAACCTCTCCCTTGTCCGTCTATTTCGCCAAAACCTGAAATTTTGATGTTTTTTACATTCTCGGCATAAATTAATTGTTTTACATAACCACTTGTTCTTAACGAAGCATATTCAGGTTTTATATCTGGGTAATGTTCAATATTCTTACTTCCCAAAAGTACAGCTCCATTAGATACATGAAGTTCTACATTATCCTTCATGATCAGCGTTCCGGTTACAAAATTCCCCGCCGGTATAACCACTCTTCCTCCTCCATTAGAGGTACATGAATCAATAGCAGCTTGTATTGCTGGTGCATTGTTCATGCTTTCTTGTTTAGCACCAAAATCTAGGATATTAAAATCTCTTGCCTGAATATTTGTTACTACCAATAGCAGGACCAATACAAATAAATAATTCTTTCCTTTTTTCATTGTTACACTTTATAATAATTAATAGTCTGATTTCTTTATATATTTTTCTAAAAATCCTGTAATATATGCAGCCTGTAATGCACGGGCATTCTCCTTAAAATGAACATGATCGGCAAACTGCCCAACACCCAATTTTTGGGTGAAATCATAAAGATCTATTACTGCAATATTATTTTTTTCACAAACCTCATCCGCGATTTGGTTGTATATCTTCAGGTCGGCGGCATAACGCTTAAACCACTTCTGTTTCATATTATGAATACTATCCACAACCGGTGTTGTTCTCATCCATAACACTTGAATCTCCTTGTGCTTCAATAACTGAAAAATGGCTTCAAGATTCTTTCGATATTCATTCTGGGATACCTGGATTTTATTCGATTCCGGATTTCTTTTTATATCGTGCAAACCACAATTTAATAGGAGATAATCCGGAGTAAATTGCCAATCCTCTACTTTAGCACGAAGGTATTCCAATACCATGCGAGAATCACCTCCATTAGCTCCTGTAGGAATATCCAAGTTCTTCTCAGCACTTCCATCATCCACTTTGCGTTCGAACTGAATTTTTCCCTCTAGGTATTCTTCCAAAAATGGCCCATACTGAATTGAAATGCTATCGCCAATTAAAAATAGCTTGGGTATTGGTTTTACACAAAAAGCTGTTATTGCCGAGAAAGTAACAAGGAGCATGATACTTAATACTACTCTTTTCATAATGCTTCGTTTACTGTATTTAATTCTTCATTAATGGCACGGCAAAACCATCTCCATCCTCTTTTAAATAAAATTCGGTGCTTTGTTCCTCACCGGCACCATTCTTCCAGCTTATGCTATATCGGCCCTTAAATCCCCTGAACTTTGCCGTCCCGTCTTTCTCAACCACAACTGTTGTATTGGTCTTCCATTCGTGGTTGATCAATTTGTCCAAAGCATAAAATGATGGTTTCGGTTTCATATCTCGGGAAAATAGACCGGATACAGCAGGCTCTCCCGGGTGGCCACAACCATCCACTACATTCCACCAGGTAATTCCCATCATAGGTTTCACGCTGAACCATAATCGATATAAGTTTCGTGCAATAATTGCTTGAATTTCCTCCCCTCGTTCGTCACCACCCGGAGAAGTAATTGTTATTTCACTCAGGTGAATGGGCAATCCGGCTTTTGCAATAGCGTCCATTTTATTCCACTGCCACTGTGGCGTCTCTAGTGGTTTACCCTCAACAATATCAGAAATCTGCTGGTCTTTAAACAAATGCATCTGTGTCCCTATTACATCTATCCGACTACCATGAGCGCGTAGATCCTTAACTTGGTCTGCGTAATTTTCGGCAGTACGCTCTGGGGTATCCTCCCTATTATAATCATTGATAAAAAGCTGAACATTGTCTGGAAATACCTCAGCCGCAGTTTTAAATCCCTTATAGGCATAATCCCCGTGCACCCAACCAAACACACTTTTACCTACTACATCCCCGGTAACACTTTGACCATGAAAATCCCCTGAGCTTTCATTTACAACGTCCCAGCTTTTAATCTGGTCGCCATAATAATTTCCAAGTTCAACAATGCGTTTTTCCGCAAACCTATTCAACGATTGAAAAAATACGGGCGCCAGTTTTTCTATCTGCTCCGACGACATTTCCTTTATTTCCTCCTTTGTTAACTTATCAAGGTTTTCCTTTTCTTCTGCAGGCCAATATTGGTCATAAAACCATTTTGGCCAACTATGTCCGTTTCCCCATACAATTGTATGTCCATGGGTATGTATGTTTTTGCTTTTGCAAAATTCGACAATAGGGTCTGTCGCCGGACGCCTCCAATGTGGTTCTTTCTGGGGTTCTTTTACTTGATTCCAGTATTCTTCCGTATCCCAATATTCCTCGCGAAATCGAGGACGATTAGGCTCCATTTCAAAACCTTTCCAGTAAAAAGGAATGGTGGCCGAATTAAACAATGTTCCGTACAGTTCCTTGTACTTTGCATTCAATTCATTGGATCCCAACTGGTTAAAATTGAATATATGGGCTCCAAATAAAAAATCATGAGAAACCTGTTTTACTGTTATCGCTGTTCCAGCCGGAAGTCCTTTGAGATTTAATACCGCATCAGCTTTTCTGTTTTCCTCAATATCCCGATCAATTTTTGCCTGGACTTTGGAGTTCCACAATTTCCAGTAGGCAGCACTCATTACCGTGTCCTTTTCTGAAATTGTTCCTCTAGGTTTTTCCTTTTCTATTCCATTAGCATATTGCGGGGAATGAAACAAACACAGTAATAGTAAAATGTAGATATTTTTCTGATTCATGGTAATTCTGGTTTTAAGATAGTTTATGTTGAATATTCTAGAGTCCATCTCCATCCTCCTTTAAATAAAATTCTATATTCTGTTGTTCTCCGGCACTGTTCTCCCAGCTTATGCTATAACGGCCCTTAAATCCGCGAAACTTGGCAATCCCATCTTTCCCGACTTTAACTGTTGTATTTGTCTTCCATTCGTGGTTAATCAAATTATTTAAAGCATAAAAAGATGGTTTCGGTTTCATATCTCGGGAAAATAGACCGGATACAGAAGGCTCGCCCGGGGCACCACAGCCGTCTACAACATTCCACCAGGTAATTCCCATCATAGGTTTGACGCTGAACCATAAACGGTATAAGTTCCGTGCAATAATGGCCTGGATTTCCTGCCCCCGTTTATCATCCCCTGGGGAGGTAATTGTAATTTCACTTAAATGAATTGGCAGACCTGCTTTTGAAAGTATTGCCATTTTATCCCAAACAATTTCCGGTGTTTCTATCGCTTTTCCTTCGGCAATATCAAGAGAACTTTGCGGATTGAACAGATGCATTTGAGAGCCCGTTATGTCAACTCTGGATCCTCTCGAGCGCAAATCTTTAATCTGATTTAAGTAGTCGGCATCATTTTTATAATCATTAATGTTTAGCAAAGTATTTTCAGGAAAAACCCGATTAGCTATTTTAAAAGACTCGAACGTATAATCTCCGGGCATAAGTCCGTAATGACTTTTGCAAATTTTATCTCCAGGAACCATTTGTCCGGAACCAAAATCAGTAGCACTTTCATTTACCACATCCCAGCTATGGATACGGTCTCCGTAGTAATTTGCCAGTTCAACTACCCTTCTTTCAAAAAGTCTTGTTAATTCTTTAGAAAATACTGGGGCAAGATTTTCTATTTCAGCGGGAGACAATTTGTACAGCTCATCTTGCGAAAATTTATTGAGTTTCTCCTTTTCTTCTTGGGGACAAAAATCATCAAACAGCCACTCCGGATTATGCCACTCGCGATTCCCCCAGGTCATGGTGTGCCCATGCAAACGGATTCCTTTGTTTTCACAAAATTCAACAATTGGGTCTGTCGCCGGACGTCTCCAATGCGGTTCCTTCTGGGGCTCTTTTACTTGGTTCCAGTATTCTTCCGTATCCCAATATTCTTCGCGAAATCGAGGACGATTAGGTTGCATCTCAAATTTTTTCCAATAAAAAGGAATGGTGGCCGAATTGAACAGTGTTCCATACAGTTCTTTGTACTTTGTATTTAAATCATTCGAGCCCAACTGGTTAAAATTGAATATATGTGCCCCAAAAATAAAATCATGAGAAACCTGTTTTACGGTTATCGCTGTTCCGGCAGGAAGCCCTTTGAGATTTAATACCGCATCAGCTTTTCTGTTTTCCTCAATATCTCGATCAATTTTTGCCTGGACTTTAGAGTTCCACAATTTCCAGTAGGCAGCACTCATAACCGTGTCCTTTTGTGAAATTGTTCCTCGTGTTTTCTCCGTCTCTATCCCGTTTGCATATTGCGGGGTTTGAAACAAACACTGTAATAGTAAAATGTAGATAATTTTCTGATTCATGGAAATTATTATCTTAAGTTTTAATTAGCCACTCCGAAAAGGAGGATGCCCAGATTTAATTTTTTTAGTATTAAATTGACCTTACATAGGTTCATGCATCATTAATTCTTCTACAACATCAGTAACTATTTTATAAGGGTACTTATGTACGAGGAAATAATGGTTGGCATTTATATTTGGTTTCCATTGATTGTAACCATCCTCGTCAACTAAAAATTCACCAGGTCCACAAACATAAAAATACTTCTCCGGATCCCTTATGGCACAAAGAACTGCTGTTTGATCCCACGATCTTCTAGTTTCAGAGGGTTGATCGCTATAAGTAGCTAAATTATAAGCATAAGCCCATGCAGCCGGGTTTGTAACCGACCCCGTTGCTGCTAGTTTATTACCTGTCTTAATTGAATTTCCAATCTCAGCTCCGCTAAAAAGTATAGGAGTTGGCCAGTGATTGAACGTGTAAAAGGAAGCTTCTGAATGCTTATAAACATTATATTCACGCCCCTCTGGGAGGTACCCGGCCATTGCAACCAGTTTCTTTACCTTCTGGTTTACCAGCTCAATACCCGAGAGCGGAGAAAATTCATCGGGACCTGATTTTAGTAAATTTTCAAGATTTGTAGTAAATCCAACGGTAACAATTGTAACACTTTTGTCGGACTGAGAAGATAGAACCTCTCGGTATACCTTAGTCGCCGAAGGATAATTATTCGAATGTTTAAGCTCAGGGGCGAATCTTACAATAGTAGAATCATTCCAATTGTTTTTATGGATAGAATTCACACCGTTTTTTTCAGGCACTCCTATTGGAATGTTCGGTTTATTAAAGTAACGATTAAAGAGTTCGATAGTAGGGGCAACACTTGGATGACTATTGCATGAAATAGTTGCTAAAATTTCACATTCACCACTATCTGCTAAAGCATGCAAAACAGCAATGGCCCCCACATCATCGTAATCTGGACCCATATCCGTATCAAAAATAACTTTAACGGGTTCTGGAGTCTCATTTTTTTCTGGTGTCGTGTTACATCCCACGACCAAAATGAGTAAAATGTATAGTAATTGTTTCATTGTATTTTATTTAATAATTACGGTTGGCTGCGTGTCAGCTAAATTGTTCGTTCCCTAACCCTCCTTTTACTGAAGAAGGAAACGAATATTGAACTCAGTCTGCCCATTTGTTGCAATCTACTTCCGCTTACAAAGAACTTAGTCTAATTGAAAACTCATCCCAAAATGCTTTTTATCAGTAATTTGTTTTTTTACGCAAAAGTCTTGACTTTACAGATATCGCGACTCCTGTTTTTATATATCGTTATAGAGCGTATGGTCATATTTTCATTCATTTTTAATTATAGCTTATTTATTGTCCTATCTGTTTGCCTTATGGATTTAGGGTTTATGACATCATGATATAAAAAGTCTATAATTTCGTTAAAACCTTCAGTCATAGATGCCCCAGCCCAGCTGTGACCACCCCCATAAATAGTAGTAAAATAATATGATTCACCTAAACCTTTTAAACGCGCAGCAATAGGCTTTGATCCATAGAGCATCCAAAAGCCTTTATCTTCGCCATTGCAATAATGATGAGGAGCAATGTTATAAGGTACCTTTCTATCACCTGTTCCGTGGAAAAGTTGTGTTGGAACAGCCCTATCTTCGTCTATTTTCTGTAGAGTATTAATCGCACCCGCCATCCCAATTACACCTGCATATTTAAAATCGGATGGTAATATTTCATTGTCGTAAACAAATGCCATATTTAAAACCGTTTCGGCACCAGCACTTGATCCTGCAACAATTATTTTATTTTGGTCAATACCAAATTCATCGATGTTGTCAAGAATATACTTTATAGCTAAGCTCACGTCATAGGAAGCTGAATCAATAGCGGCTAACTTCTTACTGGACTCAACATCGCAACCAAAACCAATACCTTTCATAGTTAGCCTGTAGGATACAGAAGCAACAGCATATCCGCGTTGAGCAAGTTCTGTAGCAAATCTAACGGTGCCTTCATCATCTCTTACTCCATTTGAAAACCCACCTCCATGTACATATACCATTAAGGGCATCTTTTCACGGTCAGCTCCCGCTGTATAGAAATCCAATTGT
Source organism: Arenibacter sp. F26102 (assembly GCF_023015865.1). Classification (GTDB taxonomy): domain Bacteria; phylum Bacteroidota; class Bacteroidia; order Flavobacteriales; family Flavobacteriaceae; genus Arenibacter. The sequence goes on from NZ_JALKBC010000006.1 coordinate 82,312, forward strand.
AAGGATTCATTTTGATCTGGGCTGTAATTATAAGTGGTCTTAGTGACTTCTGAAAAAACACTTTCAAAATAAAGTGTTTGAGCAACGGTAGCTTTTGTTGCTATCATAAATAGGAGTATCGCTAAATATTTCATCGTAATTTTTTAACTATAGTGGTTTATATGGGTGACCCGGCTTAGGAAAATAGCGGATGTAACGCTATTCTAATTTCTCACCTACATCATCATTACCCGATTCTGATTTTATTCCTTCTGTAGCCACTTTTATGCGGCCTATTGTGGCTTCGTTTTCCGCCTTACTTATTTTTTTCATACCCAAAGCTAAATTCCTTGGAATATGTATGCTCACTCTCCATGATATTGCTAATTTTTCCTACAATTTCAGGGTTGTTGGCAGCAATATTATTTTGTTCGCCAATATCAGTGGCCAAATTATAGAGTTCCATAGGAGCTTTGGTATTATTGCCCATATTCAAGCGTACCCCTTTCCAATCTCCTAATCTTACTGCTTGTTTTCCTCCTTGCTCATGAAATTCCCAATATAGATAATCATGGCTTTCTTGTTTTTCTCCCAATAATTCTGGCAAGAATGAGATCCCATCTATATTTTTCGGTTTGTCTATCTGTGCGATTTCACAAACTGTGGGCAAAAAATCCCAAAAAGCTGAAATATGATCAGAAGTAGAATTTGCCTCGATTTTCTCTGGCCAGTAGGCAATCATAGGTACTCTTATTCCACCTTCATACAAATCTCGTTTATACCCCTTTAAATCAGCATTGCTATTAAAATAATCCGGGTCAGCTCCACCTTCTTGGTGAGGGCCATTATCCGAGGTAAAAATTATTATGGTATTATCCGAAATACCAAGTTCTTCCACTTTTTTTCTAATCTCGCCTACTTGTTTATCTAGTAGATAGACCATAGCAGCAAAAGCTGTATGAGGTTCTTTTTGCGAACCATAACCTCCTTTCTTATACCGCTCACCATCATCTACACCTATGTAATTTTCTTCAGGCAATAATTTCCCTCTAAACTTCGCCATATATTCCTCCGGTGCCACAAGTTCTGCATGGGGAATAATAGTAGGGTAATACATAAAAAAAGTAGAATCTTTATTCTCTTCTATAAATGACATTGCTTTTTCATGAATAATAGTAGGTGCATACGTTTCAGTTTTCTTCCCTTTATTTCCTTCCAGTATTACTTTGGTTTGATTGTGCCAAAGGTGATAGGGGTAATAATTATGCCCTATGGTCTGAGAATTATACCCATAGAATTCATCGAACCCTTGGTTATTGGGGTCTCCTTCTGAAGCTGGATAACCTAAACCCCATTTCCCAAAAGCACCTGTTATATACCCTGCAGATTTCAAAAGTTTAGAAACCGTAACTATCGAAGAATCCAAAGGGAATTGTCCTTCAGGTTTAACTCCCCTATTTCCACGAATAAAGGTGTGACCAGTATGTTGTCCAGTCATTAAAGAAGAACGGGATGGTGCACAAACAGTTGATCCTGAATAATGTTGAGAAAAAAACATGCCGTCCTCCGATAATTTATCAATATTTGGTGTCGAAAATTTTTCTTGACCCGTTAAGCTTAAATCGCCATATCCTAAATCATCCGCAAGGATATAGATTATATTAGGTTTTTGTATTTGATTAATATCATTAGTCTTTTTTTGGTTGTTACAACTACTTAACACAACCAAAAGAAAAAGTGCATAGAATGTCTTAATTTTCCGATTCATATTTTCCTTTTTTCGATTACACATAACAGATTGACAAATAGACAGTATCATTCCTTTTTCGTAAAAGTTCTGTTTACTAATACGTTTCTTTAATTGTTATATTTAAATTGAGAAATATCATTTATTCAATCGCTTTAGAATTTCAAGTGCCAGGCTATTTTCTGGTTCCAATTGTTCTAACTTTTCGGCATATTCTTTCGCAAAACTATAAACACCAAAATCATAATAGATTTTCGTCAAAACCTGTAACACATCTATATTTTTAGGCTGCTGTTTTATAGTTCTTTCAGCCATCTCCAACCCTACAATATCAGATTTAATATCGGCAACTAATGCGTTATTAAGTTGTTGTACTGACTTCGAATCAAGAATTGGCAGTAATTTATCAAATGCTTTGGCATTAACACCTGCTTTTACACATTGCGCTAAAATTTTAATATTCGGGTCCCCTTCAAATGCTTTTCTATAATACATAAGAGCTTTTTTATGCTCCCCCACGTTAGTGGCAAACTGCCCGGCTTTCATCTGGTGTTCTGAGTTCATTGGATATGCTAATGCCAAAGATTCAGATACCTTGAAAACATTTTTGTATTCTTTCCGATTCAGATAATACTCTTGAAGTTTGAACATAGCATTGTCCCAGCTAATCTTTTTAACCGCCAATCCGCCCGCAAGAACTTCAGGCATACTTTTCCCTGTTAAATCAACATCTAGCATAGGTTCATTGAATGGCCACTGCGAACGCAAAATTAAATTGGTATACTGGCCAAACAACGAATCCATTTGGGTTAGTGGCAGTTCTTCAAAAGGTAATGGCAAAACCACCTCTTCATCTGTCGTAAATTCAAAATGTTTAATTAATGATCTGTAAAAACTGGCTGACATCAAATAATAGCCCTTTAAATTTGGATGAAGATGCTCTAACACCAGCTCTTCACCAATAATTCCATGCAGAGCACTTGATTTAAAATCTTCTTCTACAGGAACCAGTATAGCACCATATTCATTTACCAATGCTTTTATGTTCTCATTGATAGCTTCAGGTGCACGAAACCGAAGTAAATCCTCATCTTTGGCCTGGGTATAGAATTTGAGTGCTTGTGCAAAATCATGCTTTTTTTCAGACTCTTTAGCCAATTTATAAAAGTATCCTGCATTCATATCAGAATCCAAATCACTGACAAAAGGGGCCTGGTCTTTCAAATTAGAAAACAAGGTTCCCATAAACACTGGCACATCATTTTGATGATATTTGGACAGTAGCGCAGTAATGTTTTGTTTGAATTGCTTAATTCCTCTTTCATATAGCACAGAACCTTTTTTAATTGATTGTTCTGCAGCCATACGTTTCATAAGGGTCTCACTTAAATCGGATGATTCCTTTTTCGATATCCGGGAAACTATACTGAAAAATAATTGCCCCAATCTTAATTTTCTAAATTCAATTCCCAATCTAACAATCGTTGGATTTAAACCTAATTTACCAGAAGAACCGACTCCAAGCGCACCATAAAATTCATTATGGCCTGCATAAATCAAAATAGCATCGGGTTGTTGCGCTATAATCTCATCAGCAAAATCGAGCAAAGTATAGGAAGTTACCGCGGTAAGTGATAAATTAATGATTTCAATATTTTTATTCAAAAAATTCTGGTTGAATTGGTACTGTAACATGCGATGAAATGAACCATTATTTTCATATGGAAAGCCATAAGCTGTTGAACTTCCCTGTACAAATACCCGAACAGTGCCTGGTTCTTTCTTTTTTTTGAAAGGTTCTATGCAACCTCGGGTGGAATTTTCATCCTTTATAAAATAACGCCTTGAGATATTTGGGTTCAGTATCAGATACTCCGAATTATCCGGATGTTCTATAAACAAACTTAAATCGTGTCCCACGTCACAAGTACGAAGGGCAACTTCAGCTAAAAACAAAAACAAAAGTGGTAGCAGAACTGCAATCAGCTTGAACCAAATTGTATAATTTGTTTTTGCTTTCATTTTGTAAATCAATCTAAATAATAAAAAGAATTGGGGTATTTAAAACCAAAAGATTATCGGCCGGCTCGATCGAGCCGGCCGATAAAACAGTTGGTTTAAACAAAAAATAAACTATAAATATCTTTTTCGCTAGTATCCAGTACTTGGAGTGAGAGCAGAATTGGACTCAAGTTCTTCCCTTGGAATTGGCAAATAATTGTCTTTCGGATCTTGAAAAGAAATAGTCCCTGAACGCACCTTTTCGTATTTGGCCGACTCTTCTGCTGCAATACCCCAACGGACAATATCAAACCAGCGTTGACCTTCATTAAATAGCTCACGGAAACGTTCTTCCCTAATAGAATCACGTAATCCAGTCCCCGTCAATCCTGCAAAATCAACTTCGGGATCAGGTGTATTCACATCTTTACCATAAGCGCGACGACGAACTTTATTGACATATTCCAATGCATCAGTATCTTGATCCAAGGCATTCAATACTTCAGCATACAATAAATATACACCCCCCAATCGCATAATATGGTAGTTAGCACCGTAATTCTGGTTGGTGGTATAAACTGAATAATCTAATGGAACATACTTCTTATAGCTCCATCCCAAACCACCTTCTTCTGTCGGGAATTTTTCCAAAACACTGGTAACCCCACTACCATTAGTCACTTCAGCTACCCCTGGTTCTAAAGCATTAACATTCAAACGAGGATCATCACCAAAACGCCTGATATTTACATCATGTGGCCAGACATTACTCCACCCGGTACCAAAAGGTGCTGTTATTAATGCTATTTGAGTTCCTGTCCCGCCATTCCATACATGTGTAACTAAATCCGTGTGGAAGTTAAGTTCCCAAATTGATTCAGTACTAAATTCACTTTCTCCATGAAAAAGACCGTCATATTTATCAGAGCTAACCAATTGAAAAGGTCCGTTTACCACTTCTTCCAAATAAGTTTTTGCATTGGGATAATCTTCTTGATACAAATACACTTTACCAAGAAAACCCTTGGCCGCATACTTGTCAACCCTGGCTATATTGTCTGCATCCCAGGTATCGGGAAGCAAGGTTTCTGCCACTTTGAAATCACTTATGATCTGAGTGTACATATCACCTACTGTCGCTCTGGTTGTTAACATTGATTCCTGTGTAGCCGGGATATCAAGAATAAGTGGGGCTGCCAACTTGGAAGGCTCTGTTGCTTTTCCTTCTCCCCATAGCCTAACAATGGAAAAGTTAGCATAAGCACGAATAAATGAAGCTTGACCAATCATTTGATCCACTGTCACTTCTTCTCCTGGTTTAATAAAATCACTCTCTTTATAGATTTTAGCATTGATAATAAAATCATTTGCCCTACTAATAACACGATACCAGCCTCGCCAAACATCACGAACAATTTCATTATCCGATGTTACCTCATTCGTAGCCAATTGGTTCCATTGAATATGTCCCAACCAATCCTGATTACTGGTATGCGGAAGCATTTCCAATACTTTTGGCGCATATTCACTACCAAATAAATCGTATGATTTAAGGGATGAATAAACGGAATTTAATGTAAGATCCAGATTCCCGATTTTGGTAAAATAAGTCTCTGCCTGTAGTTGATTCTCATCATTAAGGTCCAAGAAATCTTCAGAGCATCCTGTAAAAAGCAGCGTAATGAAGAAACTTGCAATCAAACTATTTTTATATATATTTTTCATTGTTTTCAATTTTTAATTTTCCAGATTATAAACCAAGTGAAATCCCCATGCTAATCGTTTTAGTTTGAGGATATGAATTGTAATCAACTCCTCTACCGGTATTTCCACCTGAAACTTCAGGGTCTATTCCGGAATACTTTGTAAAGGTCAAAATATTGTCAGCACTAATATAGACTCTCGCCCTTGACATTTTCAACCTACTCAAAAACGAATCTGGAAGTTCATAACCTAACTGAATATTTCTCACTTTTAGAAAAGAACCATCTTCCACAAAATACGAGGACGTATTTCTAAAGTTTCCGTTCGGGTCAGACTGAATTATACGCGGCTGTCCAGTCTGGTTCGCTGGTGTCCATGCATTTAAAGCTTCGGTCGACGTATTGTAATCGGCATAGATTTGCTGGGTAAGCGTTTTATTTCCGTTAAATACATCAACTCCCTGTATTCCTTGCAAGAACATACTAAAATCAAAATCTCTCCATTCTAGATTGGTGGTCAGTCCATAAATCATTTTAGGCCATGGGTTACCTATGTATGCTTTATCATCGGCTGTAATTTCATCATCGCCATTAAGATCTCTGAACAGCATATCACCAGGAGCAGTGTTGTTTGATTGATACACCCCATCTGGTGCTGCAGCATTTAAAGCATCTAATTCTGACTGTGAATCAATGATTTTTACAAATTCGTAACCATAAAAGCTTGATAACGGCATTCCTTCCTCTGAGCGTGTTGTACTTCCTAAAACTTCACCGCCGTCGCCACCATTAATAAACGCATTATCAATAAGGCTGGTCAGCTCATTTTTCATAAAACTGGCATTTGCGGCAATATTGAATTTGAATTCGTTAAAAGTTTCCTGATAATTCACAGCCATTTCAAAACCAGTATTTTTCATTTCTCCAACATTCATGCTTACAGCACTTGGACTAGCTTTTGAATAGGAAATTCCAGTTGACAATGGTATCGGAACAGCATATAACATATCTGTGGTTTTCTTGACGTAATAGTCCATTACCACAGTCAACTTATTATTGAATAATCCAAGATCAACACCAACGTTGCTCATCGTTATTTCTTCCCACTTCACTGCCTCGTTAGGAAAACGGTTCAAGAAGAACCCAGGAACTTTATTTGTACCATTTTCATCGAATGCGTAAAAAGAACGAAGTGAATAATACGATTTGGAATACAGATAATTCCCAATGTTATCCGATCCCAAAGTACCTGAACTCATACGTAGTTTTAAATTTGATATCACTGAATGGTCTTTGAGAAAATCTTCTTGAGAAACACGCCATCCTGCAGAAAATGAAGGAAATACCCCCCAGAGGTTATCCTTCCCAAATTTTGGTGCCGAGGCATCTCTACGGACACTACCCTCAAGCATATATTTGTCTTTATAGCTATAGTTAAAACGTCCGAACTGCGACAAAATACGACTCTCGTCAATAGTATTTCTATCGGTTACATCGGCTGCTCCGGTTGCCAGATTAAAGCTGTATGACAAATCAACCGGAAAATCAACCATTGTTGCATTAAAACCTATGCCGCTACCCTTAACTGCTTCATAACCGGCCATAGCTTTAAAACTGTGGTCACCAATAGTTTTATCGTATGTTAAAACATAGTTGGCCGTTAAGGTTTCTTGATTGTTACTGCCATACACTAGTGAGTTTTGAGTATTTGTATTACTACCATAGCTGTATGCCTCATTAAATGATTGCCCTAACCAAGAAGAATAGTTGATACCAAATGTTGATCGGAATTTAAAGTCTTTTAAAAGATCTATTTCCAGATAAACATTTCCGTTAAAACGATTATTGTTGTATTCGGCATGGTGTTGAACTTCATTACCAACGGGATTTCTTCCTTGGTAATAGGCCGGTCCTGTACCCCATCCTCCGTAAGGATTTGTTTCATCATACACCGGCATCATCGGAATTGATCTCCAAGGAATACCTGAAGCGGCGTATGTAGGGTTTTCTACTGTACGTGAAACCAGCAAAGACTCTCCTATTTTAACTTTCCCATCAAACAGCTTAAAATCTGAATTTGCCCTTAAATTATAGCGTTCAAATTTATTGTCGACCATAATTCCTTCTTCACCAGAATAAGCACCGGAAATATAATAATTGGCTTTATCTGTACCACTGGAAATAGCCAAATTATAATTTTGCTCCAATCCACTTCCATTAAATAATTCATCCGACCAATCAGTATTGGGCAACCCTGATTGAGACCAAGAAGGGTCAGGTTGTTGCCCTGCAGCTAAACGAGATGCAGTTGCCACCTGAATAAACTGATCCCTATCAAGCATACTCGGAAGATTGATTGGCGAACTTACACCAACTGTTGCTTTAAAATCTACGTTAATTTTATTATTATTTAACCCACGCTTTGTAGTTACTAAAACTACCCCATGCGCAGCTTGCGCACCATAAATAGCAGATGCCGATGCATCTTTCAAAACCTCAATAGATTCAATATCATTAACATTAAAAAAATTATCTGTGCCCATCCGAATTCCATCAACTATCCAAAGTGGACTTGTTCCCCCAATAGAACCAACACCACGTACGTGTATAGAAGGAGCTGCACCAGGCTTACCTGACGGTTGACTAACCATTACACCAGCTGCCTTACCTTGTAGCGCCTGATCCACGCGGTTAACAGACAACTTGTCCAGATCTTCGCTTTTTATGGAAGAAATGGCCCCTGTTAAGTTTGATCGCTTTTGGGTACCATAGCCAATAACAACAACATCTTCCAACGCTAGGGCATCATCCTGCATAGTTAAATCAATAATTTGCCTATTTCCTACAGTAACCTCTTGCGTGGCAAGTCCGATATAGCTAAAAATCAGAACGGACTCCGGACCGGAAACCGATATAGAGTAGTTGCCATCAAAGTCTGCCGCTACGCCATTGGAAGTCCCTTTAACTACTACAGAAACTCCTGGTATGGGCATTCCAGTAGCATCTATTATTTTACCGCTTACAGATTGCTGCAGCTCTTTTATAATCTGGACAGCTTTTTGCCCTTTATCTGAGTTACTTGGATAATCTTTGAAATCCTTTTTAATGACTATCTGATTCTTTACAGTTGTACAGGTGACCGTACCATCATCGAAAATCATCTTTAAAACATCCTTGATAGGGGTGTCCTTGACTTGGAGGGAAATTTTTCTTTTCAGATCAATCTCCGTCGTTTTATAAAAAAACTTGAATTTGCTCTGGGACTCGATTAGTCCGAGGACATTTTTAATGGACTCATTTTCCACTTTTATCGTGACCTTCTTTAATTGGGAATAGGTTGAGTTTGCGTGGAGATTGAACAGGGCAAACGCAAATAATACGATTGAAATCTTCATTGTTCTGTTCTTGTTGAAAATGTTCTCCAATAAAGTGGAAAACCAATGGTTTTTTTGCATAACTTTAAATGGTTTTAATGGATTACTTATTAATTCTACTGTTAAAATCGATTTGTATCGGGAAACGTTGCCGCGTTTCCCGATTTCTTTTACTTATTGTTTTCCATACTCTTATCGTTTGTTTTTATGATTATTTTGTCTTCAATTATTTGGTAATCAAACCCTACGCTCTCCTTAAATGTATCCAAGAGATCCACAATAGACTCTTCCTTGAACTTTCCGTTGAACCTGACGGTTTCCAAACTACTAAGGTTATTTTCGATATTGACATTGTACCTTCTTTCGATTTTAGGTATAATGTCTGCAAAAGTTTCGTTATTGAATATCAGGCTCCCGTCCCGCCATCCTAGATAGTCCTCAACGTCAACGTCCTTGACATCAATGCTGCCGGAAAGCAATGAAGCCTTTTCTCCTGGCTTGATAGTCTTTGGCGCATTCCCACTACCATTCGCACTATAATCTTGAACCTCTACACTACCCTCCACAAGAACAACATACTCTTCCGAGTATTTATAGGAACTAACATTAAAATGTGTACCCAGCACTCGTATCCCCATGTCGCCCGCCGTTACCGAAAAGGGATGAGCTGCATTCTTGGCCACCTCGAAATAGGCCTCCCCCTTTAAGAATACCTTTCTTTCTCCTTCCCTAGTAAAGTTTATGGGGAACCTTAATGATGTGCCAGAGTTTAAATGAACGGACGTTCCATCGGATAGTACAAGCCTAATGGTCTCACCCCTAGGAACATGAACTTCATTGTATACCAGGGTCTCAGCCATGCTTCCCTGCTCATAGACAATCAAATCCCCTTCCTGTGAAGCGATCACCTTGCCTTCCGTATTCACTAAAACACCCTTCCCAGACGTGTTAACCTTTTTCAGGCTATTGTCCCCCATTTTGAGCACTACCTCGTTGTCCCAGCTAACAGGCTCTGGCCTTTCCGTCTTTTTTAATTCCGCCCATACAAAGATGCCTATTCCTATCCCTATAAAAATCGCGGCATATCTCAACAACGACATGAAAGGATATTTTTTAGTCCTTTTGCCTATATTCGTTCTCAATTGGATTTTTGACCAAATCTTTTTCTGGAGCTCTTCGTTGAAGTCAAGGTCCGACCATAATTCATTCCTATCTTGAAAGGAATCCAAAAAATTGTTCAACAATTCTATCTCTTTGGGAGTGCATTCATTGTTGACGTATTTATTAAAGAGATCTCTCGCTTGTTTCTTGTTCATACAAAATGATTCCTTATTTATAGGCTTAAAAAAATACCTCCTTAATAACATGTACCATATTTTATCTTTTGGTACACGTCAAAAACCGATTTTTTTTTATATATGATAAAAATGAAGTGTAATATTTATCAACAACCTTATTTTTTACACAAAAAATCAAGACTTTAATAAACCAAAGCACCCAAAACGAATCCTATAACGGATATACATTTATCAACAAGGAATATTATTACGTTGAAAGTTACTCCAAAGCTTTCACAATTCTCTATAAGAATATCTGGAATAGGCCCAATGAATGTGAAACAATAAAAAGGTAAAAGACTTCTTCAGGACTTAGATTTTGCCTGATAAACTTGAGGGCCTTGGATATCTGGTTTTTTACAGCCTGATTTGAAATACCCAGTTCTAGGGCAATCTCTTTGTTGGACTTTCCCTGGTACCGACTCAGGACAAAAATATGACGGCACCTTTCAGGTAGCTTGGACACTTTAACATCTATAATCTCCTTCATCTCAATGAATTCCATACTTTGAGAGACGTTCATGGACATGTCAACCATGTCCAGCTTGGCCAAATCCACGTTTGAGACCTTCCTGTCTCTCATATGCTTAAAAACTTGGTACCTTACTGACTGCAAGAGATATGGCTTTAGCCGCACTATGGCTACACTCTTTCGTTTGGACCACAAGTCGACGAACACATTCTGGACAATATCTTCACAAACCTCCCTATTGCGGAAAATATTGAACGCAAAGAGAAACATATCCTTGGTGTACCTATTGTAGATCTCTTCAAATGCCAGAACATTGTCCTCGACCATTAGATCGAACAACTCCAAATCAGTACACTTATTCACCATGAACATTAAGATTATGCCATAAATCTATTAATTTTGTGTTAACATTTTTATAAAATTCCTATTTATTTACTAAAAAATCAACACAATCCCCAATATCTCAGGCTAACCAATATCAAAGTACCCCTCTTCTTAAATAATAAATTACCCCTATTTAAAGCCATCGAGATGTCTAAACCGTGAAAGTTTAACATTCTATAAAATACATGCATTTTCAAACTTTCCTATAACACCCCAATGCAGAGCATCTAGGAATTCCAGTGATAAAAAATAGGCTATTTATTTCATTATTATACGCAGTAATTTCCTCCTGTTAAAGATTCCCCCAAATTCAAGTTAAATACAACAATACTTAGAAAAAATCATCCCATGTTGAAATACTTCTGAACAAATATTTTGAACAAACCCCATAAATAGGTAATTCATTCTCAGGAGCTTTCTACACAAAACGAAACTGGGCACCCCAATAGGAACAGATGTATTTTTAAAATAAGCGTTGAACAATTCTATGGTTGGTACGATAGTAGGTAAGCGATCACATGAGATCATGGCCAATATTTCACATTCCCTGCTATTTTCTTATGCATGGAGCATTGCAATGACCCCGCTCCCATTCAGGTAACAGAAATTAATCCTGCCTTACATGTAAAGGAAACCGCTTCTTCCACTGATTTGTTTTCAGAAAGAGCAACGACCAAAGACAGCCCTGTTCAACCCTGTGGTACCCAAGAAAACAAAATTGACGGTAAAGTAAGGTAGAGTCGCATGAACCTATTTATAGATTTAGGTTATCTTTTTTATTTAAAACATAGTTCCCTAACACCAAATAATCCATTTCGGTATGCATAAATCCTTTGAAAGCTTCCTCGGGGTTACAAACAATTGGTTGCCCCCTTACATTAAAGCTAGTATTGACCAGCACTCCATAACCTGTTTTCTTTTTGAATGCTTTCAATAATTTCCAAAAAAGAGGATTACCTTCTTTACTCACACTTTGAACACGGGCGGTGAAATCGACATGCGTAACAGCCGGTAGTTCTATATGTGCTATGTCCAAGTTTTGAAGGGAAGGGTTAACATTGGTTCCTTTAACTGTCAGAGCCCTTACACTTGGCTTTTTGACTTCTGTTACGAAAAGCATATATGGCGATGGACGATCAAGCATAAAGAAATCCTGTACATCCTCTTGAATTACACTGGGAGCAAAAGGACGAAAGCTTTCTCTGAATTTAATTTTTAGATTTAATGTTTTTTGCATTTCGGGATTTCCAGGATCCGCCAATATACTACGGTTACCTAATGCCCGGGGACCAAATTCCATCCTTCCCTGAAACCACCCAACGATTTTCCCCTCTGATATTTTATCCGCTATTGATTCGCAAAGTTCATCTGTATCATTAACTAATTCGTAGTTAGCTTGATAGGCTTTTAAAATTTTAAGAATTTGTTTATTTGAGAATTCAGGGCCAAGATATGCTCCTTTCATCGAGTCCACACGTCCCTGAATATTCCTTTCTTTTCCTTTCCATATATGCCAAGCGGCATAGGCAGCTCCTAATGACCCTCCTGAATCACCTGCCGCCGGCTGTATCCAGATATTCTCAAATATCTTTTTAGACAAAAGCTTTCCGTTTGCTACGCAATTTAACGCAACACCTCCTGCCAAAACAAGATTCTTACAATTGGTTAAGGATCTAGCTGTTTCAGCAAGTTTTAACACCACCAACTCTGTTATATTCTGTATAGCTCTTGCTAAATTCTTATACGTTTGATCAATACCAGATTCTGGGGTTCGCGGAGGGACTCCAAATAATTTCTCCCACTTGGCGTCATTTGTCATCTTAAGGCCTATAGCAAAATTAAAATATTCCATATTCAATAGTATGGAGCCATCATCGCGTATATCGACCAATTCGTTAACAATCTTTTCTTCAAATTCCTTAGTTTGTGAAGATTGTGGATTTCCATATGGAGCCAGACCCATTAATTTGTATTCACCGCTATTCACTCTAAAACCAAGGTAGTAAGTAAAAGACGAATACAAAAGTCCCAATGAATGTGGGAAATGTAGCTCTTTAATAATCTTTATTCCATTGTCTTTGCCAATAGATATTGTTGTCGTTGCCCATTCACCAACGCCATCAATTGTCAAAATAGCCGCCTCCCTAAAAGGGGATGGAAAAAACGCACTGGCAGCATGCGATAAATGATGCTCGGGAAAAAGAATTGGTATTTTTGAAATACCAATTTTTCTAAGTTCATCCTTAAGCGTTTTTTTTAAAAAAAGCTTTTCCTTAAGCCAAACAGGCATTGCTTTGGAAAAATTAATTAATCCCTTTGGGGCGAAGCCATGATAGGTTTCCAATAATCTTTCGAATTTCAAGAATGGTTTATCATAAAAAGCGATAGCTGTGACATCGCTACACGAAATTCCAGCTTCCTCAAGTACAAAATTTATTGATTTCTCAGGAAATGACGAGTCATTTTTTAAACGTGAAAACCGTTCTTCCTGGGCGGCCGCAATTAATTCTCCATTTAATAGTAAGGTAGCAGCACTATCGTGATAATAGGCGGAAATTCCCAATATAGCTTCACGCATATTGCTTTTGGTTTAATTTGGTTTAGTATTGAATGGACTTTGGTTAGTTATAAAAAAACAAATTATTTAGAATAGGCTATAAATAAATGGAGCCAAGGCAGACTCGCTCATTACTACTATTAAGAATCCCATAATTAATAGTATTGTGATAAGAGGTAGTAGCCAAAATTTTTTTCTGTTCTTAAGGAATAGCCAGAGTTCGTTAAAAAATTCCATGTATAAAGTTTTATGTTTTATTTATTTTGAATCTACTTAAACTTGTTTCAATAAAATTGGATTGTTTAAATCACCTCACATATTAAATAATTCATATTCAATGGCAAATTAGTCCTAATACGAATTACGAGTCTCTAACCTAATAATATTTCCACTACCGAAGTGCCATAGGAACATTAATAGATTGGAAAGATAATATTGTTTTAACCAAATCAAAATAAATGTTCGAGGTCTGAAGGGGAATAGGTGTGATTCCTTTGAATCATAACTGAGTCCGTACCCTTTTTAAAGTCCTTTAACCTAAGTGTATCCTTTCCTAGAATTCTCCGAAAGATACCTACAGGGGTTACTACAAGAAAAAAAATAATAGCTAAAATGATATGCGAGTTAAATTTACCCATGATTTTGGAAAACTTAAACCACAGATATGTAAAGGGATAAAAAACAGAAGGAAGAAGAATAGTAACAAACCCAATTACTATGGCACAAATAAAAAATTTATTTGTACTAAAGTGAATCCCCAAAATCATAAAAACAATAGCAACGATAGTCCCGAAATCCTTAAGCTGTTCCCTTTTTACTTCCACATAATAACTGTTCTTTCCTTTTTCCATTTTATTTAACCTTGTTTTATTTTTTAAAAATTACCAGTGCAGCTTTATTTTTTTATCCATTTCAAACGTTTCTTTAGTGTATTTAGTTGGGTTTTCCATAATTCACATTCCAAAATATTCAGGTGTTATTTCAATTATAAACTGAAATCAACGTAAGAAAATAAGGCATTTACAATTGAAAAAATATAAAAAAATATACACATAACTACTGTAATTCCAGTATTTGGCAATATTTTCGCTTGTGATTTCCAATGTTGAAATTACTGAAATTTTCTAAGGCCCTAAGGGCACAGTTTAAAAGTGTGAAGAATGTAGAATTCTTCCTTTATAGATTGACGACAATTTTAGCCCAATCACAACATTTGGATATGACCAAAGAAGATAGCAATGGCGCGTCTAAAAGTCTTGATATAAAGCGATACTAATGGCCTCCCTTATTTTAGATATGCTCACAATTGCATTTAAAAAATTCAATAATACACCACCCAAAATAAAAAATCCCCTGATTTAAATAAAATCAGGGGATTACTATGTTGGCCTACTAGGACTCGAACCTAGAACGACTGGACCAAAACCAGCTGTGTTACCAATTACACCATAGGCCACTACCTCGTTTGAGCGTGCAAATTTAGAACAAAGTTTTATATGCACAAATATTTTTAAGCCATATTCCAAAAAAAATAATGAAATATTCTTCCATTGCCCCTTAACAAAGGGGTTTCAAATATGTTTATATTGCTTTTATACACAGTATCACATATGGAGTACATTGCCAATGGGCTAATAATAACAGATATTTTGACCTAAAATCATGTTAAAGGTTTATGAAATATATATCCCTTTATGTTATTAAATTAGTAAATTCGCCCTTCGGATAAACGACAAACCGCATGTTTTCAAAAAATTTCAAGAAATGGGACACCATCACTGGATGGTTTGTTTTTTTTATAGCCCTTATAACTTATGCCATAACCGTTGAACCCACTAGTAGTTTTTGGGATGCAGGTGAATATATTTCAACAGCGGCCAAACTACAGGTAGGACACCCACCAGGAGCACCTTTATTGCAGATGATCGGGGCATTTATGGCCATGTTTGCCTTTGAACCTACACACGTTGCCAAGATGGTAAACCTTGTTTCGGGGGTTTCCAGCGCATTCACCATACTTTTTATGTTTTGGACCATAACCAACCTCACCAAAAAGCTTATTTCCAAGGAAGAAGTTATTACCAATAGCAGGGCTTTGGCAATTTTAGGTAGTGGATTGGTGGGATCTCTAGCCTTTACCTTTACGGATAGTTTTTGGTTTAACGCCACAGAAACAGAGGTCTACGCCATGGCCAGTTTAATTATGTCATTATTGCTATGGCTTGGATTAAAATGGGTGGACGACTTGGAGAATCCACGAGGCAATAAGTGGATCGTACTCATCTCCTATGTAGTAGGACTCACCTTCGGTATTCAATTTATGGGCTTCCTGGCCATACCGACCATTGGCCTCTTGTATTATTTTAAAACCTACAAAACAACCACAATTAAAAATTTCCTTTTAGCCAATATTATTGTAGTGGCCATTTTAATGTTGGTGTATAAGTTTTCTTTGACCTATGTATTGAAAGTCTTTGGTTGGAGCGAAGTATTTTTCATCAATACTATTGGATTGCCATTTAACTCGGGTACCATAATTATGGGGCTCATTTTTATTGCTGTCTTTTACTGGGTGTTGCGCTATACACGCAACAACAACTTTACCACAGCCAATACTATAGTACTTTGCCTGATGTTTTTATTTTTAGGGTTCTCTTCATGGTTAATGTTACCTATTAGAGCAAATGCCGATGTGGTAATCAACGAAAACGACCCGTCGGATGCCCGATCTCTATTGGCTTATTACAACAGGGAACAGTACCCAGGAGTAGACAGTCCAGTCTATGGCGCGTACTATTCGGACACTTTTGCTCCTGCAGGGGACGATAAAGACGAGAAACCCAAATACGAAAAAGATTTAAAGGCCGGAAAATACATTATAGTCAACAATTACAAAGATGCCTTACAAGGTCCAAATCCTAAACACGTTGGACTTCTTCCCCGGATGTGGAGTGAACAGAATGCCGAGAACTATATGAAGTATTTTGATCCGCTGACTTTTAAGATCAAATCCGATTACCTTGGAAACAATGAACTAAGGGATGCCGTAAACCAATTTAAGGACGGTTATGCCAAGGGAGAAATAGACACCGCCCAATACATGAGATTCCTTAGGGAGTTTGGCGAATATATTGATGTTGAACCACCAACGGTCATGCAAAATGTTAAATACATGTTGGAATTTCAATTCGGCTATATGTATTGGCGCTATTTTATGTGGAATTATGTTGGTAAGCAAGATGATATTCAAGGGAGATATGACAATCATGGTAACTGGTTGAGCGGCATAAACTTTATAGATAGTGCCAGGCTCGGAAGTCAGGAAAACCTCCCTAGCGATATTAAGAACAACAAGGGAAGAAACACTTATTTCTTCCTGCCATTGCTATTGGGAATTATTGGCCTTGTTTTCCAAATAAGCAAGAATCCCAAACAATTTTGGGCATTGTTCGTGTTCTTTATGTTCACCGGTATTGCCATACAGTTTTATACAAATCCAGCCATTTTTCAGCCCAGGGAACGAGATTATTCCCTTGTAGGCTCATTCTATGTTTTCGGCATATGGATAGGTTTGGGTGTCTACGGACTTTTTGACGAATTTCAAAAACTATTGAACCCTAAAATATTGGCTCCCGGCATTACTGTTTTATGCCTTTTGGCCGTGCCAGGAGTTCTGGCATTCCAAAATTGGGACGATCACGACAGGTCTAACAGGTTTACTACCAAATCCACTGCAATGGCCTATTTGCAATCTACCAAGGAGGACTCCGGTGCCATTTTGTTCACCATTGGGGACAACGATACTTTCCCATTGTGGTACGCTCAGGAAATTGAAGGATTCCGGACAGATGTACGCGTGGTCAACACCAGCCTTTTTGCCACTGATTGGTATATAGACCAAATGAAAAAGAAGGCCTATGAAAGCGACCCAATACCTTCCCAACTTACCCATGAGGTTTATCGTTGGGGTTCAAGGGATGCTATTTACTTTAACGAGCTCACAGAAAGCAGATGGGACATTAAAGACTTTATGAATTGGGTAGGCAGTGACAAAGAACAAACCAAATTTAGAAGTATCTTACAGAAGAAAGGTGCAGATTTGAGTCAGTATTCCGAAAGCAATCTAGATGTTGTATATTATCCAACCAATAAAATTAGGGTTCCGGTAAATAAGAAAAACGTCTTGGAGAGCGGCTTGGTCAAAGCAAAGGACTCGGCCCTTATTGTGGACTACATAGATATTGACCTTCCCAAAAGTGCCTTGCCCAAAAACCGTATCCTTATGTTGGATATTATTGCCAACAATGACTGGAAACGCCCTATATATTTCTCTGGAGGAAGTTTTGACCCGGCAGAGTATATCTGGATGAAAGACTACCTTCAATTGGATGGACTTGTTTACAAATTGGTCCCCATTAAAACAACGAACAGAAGTTCTTACGAGATGGGCAGGGTAGATGGCGACCTTATGTACGACATTGTAAAACAATGGGATTGGGGAAATGCCGGAAGCCCGAATATTTACCACGATCCACAGACCCGTACACAGGCACTATCATTCAGAGGTAATTTGGCCCGACTTACAGAAACCTTGATCAACGAGAACAAGATAGAAAAAGCCAAAGATGTCATTAATATTGCCATGGAAAACATGCCCGTGGAATATTTCGGTTACTACGCCTTTGTTGAGCCCTTTGTAGATGGATATTTCAAAGTAGGGGAAACCGAAAAGGCTAGAAATCTATTTCAAAAACTTAAAAGGATCTATCAGGAAAAATTGGATTATTACGCCAACCTACCCTTTGAGGAGCAACGCCTTTTTCTGGATGAAATTATTCCGGATTTGGAGGCCTACAGCAGAAATATAGATATACTGATCACCAATCAGGATAAGGAGATTGCTGAAAAGGAGACCCTAATCTTTAATGAATATATCGCGAAGTTTGAACGATTTTACCGTAACGACCCCATGGAGCAAATACAGGCTCCGACCTCCGATCCGGATTTAATGGACTCCACAACTATGGATGCCATTCCGGAAGAAGAATTGGACAGCATTGCAATACCCGAATAAGGGATAAAAAAAACCGAGACATGTGTCTCGGTTTTTTTATGCGTTTTAAATTAGTTATAAATATTCATTGAGTATTCCGATGAGGGTATTTGCATCCTGTTCCCCACTTTGCCTCCAGACCATTTCGCCTTTCTTGTATATCATCAGGGTAGGCAATCCTTTCACTCTCAACGCCTGGGATAGTTCCTTATTCTTATCCACATCGATCTTAATAACTTTGCCCTTATCGCCCAAAGCGGCGGCTACATCCCTTAATACAGGGTGCATGGCTGTTGACTGTTCGTTCCACTCTGCGTAAAAATCCAATAGCACGGGAACATTTATATCAATTAATTCACCAAATTTAGACATATATATACGTTGTGTTATAAATCAAAAATAAGAAAAAATGTTAAAATACAACTAGTGCTATCATTTTTGTAGAGAAGGTTGTTGTTAAATTCACGTTAAAGACCTCTTTTTTAGGGTTATTACCGTAATTTCCGGCCAGATACCTACCCTTCCAGGGTAACCCAAAAACCCAAATCCCCGGTTTACATTAATCATTTGGCCCAATTCCTCGTACACCCCTGCCCAATACTTATACCTCCACTTTGCAGGACTCCATTTGACCCATCCAGGAATTTCTATACCAAATTGCATACCATGGGTATGTCCGCTTAAAGTTAGATGATAATGGTAATCATCCTTTAGGACTTGGTCTTCCCAATGGGAGGGGTCATGGCTCATTAAAATTTTAAAATCGTCCTTATTAATTTTGGATACGGCCTTTTTAAGGTCACCCGCTTTTTTAAAACCTCCCCTACCCCAATTTTCGACTCCGATCAAGGCAATCCTATCCTCTCCTTTCTGCAAATACCTGCTATCGTTGAGCAATAGATCAAAACCCATTTCCTTTTGTAAATTTTTCAGGTCGATCAAATTGTTTCTCTTGGCTTCTTCCGTCTCCCAATCCACATAATCCCCGTAATCATGATTCCCTAGTACTGAAAATTTACCGTCCTTGGCACTCAATGTTGAAAACAGATCTTTCCAAGGCAACATCTCCTCTGCCATATTATTTACCATGTCGCCGGTAAAAAGCAATAAATCGCTTTTTTGCCGATTAATAAGGTTTATTGCGTATTCAATTTTCTCCCTATTATCAAAACTGCCACTGTGCACATCCGATATTTGTGTAATTTGATACCCATCGAAGCTACTTGGCAAATCATCAAATTCCAAATTATATTTAAGCACTTTAAAATTGTACTTCCCCTTCAACATACCGTACAACAATGCGGAAAATGGCAATGCTGCTATACCCATGGCCGTTGTACTCAAGAAACGTCTGCGCTGTGGTAGACTAAATTCCTTTGTTCCCCCAAATATTTTATGATAGCCTGCGGAAAGAAACCTAAAAATATCCTCGGAGAATAAAAAAATAATAGTAATCAACTTAAAAGTGAGCATAGCAAGCAAGAGACCAAATGCGTAACTCTTTGGAACACTCAACACCCTACCCGGGTCATCGCCCATTGTAAACTGATAGATGAAATTCCCTATAACAAAGAGCGATAAGACCATATAGGCATAATAGACCCAAGGGTAGCGGGTAGCAGCCCTTAAAGCCTGTAATGTATATATCCCAAGAGTAATATAAATAACAATGAAAACAATCCAACGAAGCATCCCTTAATTTTTTAGTAAAGATATTGGTTTCTAAACCTTTAAATATCTTTTTATTTTTCTTTAACTAGGCGGACAACTTCTTTCAGGGTAGCCATATGACTAATGGCTATTTCATCGTCCCTAAGGAAGCTGGGGGTGCTCATTGGAACTACAGGTATCTGATCAAGAGTCTTATGAAATTTTATACCGGTCAAATGTATTGCTCCAAAACCTTTCTTCTTGAATTCCAACACATTGGCATCCAGTATACCACCTCCTGGCATAATAACAGTTCTCTTGGATTTTTTCTGCAGCTTTGACAATAGGTCGATTCCAGCGACCGAAGAATTTTGTTGTCCAGAGCTCAAAATGGTATCTACTTCCAGTCCCTCCAATTGCTGTAACGTTGCCATAGGACCACTAACCCAATCAAATGCTCTATGGAAGGTAAATTGCATAGGCCTGGATAATTTGATCAATTCTTTAGTTCTTTCAACATCCAGAGTAAAGTCCTTGTATAACACTCCTGAAACAATCCCATTAAAACCCAGTTCTTTGCACAGTGCAATATCTTTCTTCATTATCTCAAACTCTAGATTGGAATAGGTAAAGTCGCCACTTCTAGGCCTGATCAATACATTTACAGGAATAGAAACGTACTCCTTTATCAATTTCAGCAGTCCAAAAGAAGGAGTTGTCCCCCCTCCTGCTAGTTCAGTACATAATTCAATTCGGTCAGCACCAGCTTTTTGGGCATTTACCGCAGATTCTAAAGAATTGGCGCATACTTCTACAATCATATTTCTTATATTTAGGACCTTAAAATTAAGTAACACATTCTTATGAAAAGAAGAAATTTCCTTAAAAATTCCACCCTAAGTACCGCCGGAATAATTTCAGCGCCACTTTTTGCATCCTGCCCAGAAACAAAAAAGGAACTACCTCCACTTGCAAATACCCCAGTAAGTATAAAACCTATTGTAATCTGCACTTGGAATTTTAAGAATGCAACAGCAAAGGCCTGGGATGTTTTAGAAAAAGGAGGCTCTTCATTGGATGCAGTAGAACAAGGGGTAATGGTAGAGGAAGCAGATCTTAGCAATGAAACCGTTGGTAGCGGAGGTAGACCGGATAGGGATGGCCATGTTACCTTGGACGCCTGTATTATGGACAAAGATGGCAATTGTGGGGCAGTGCTCTGCATGGAAAATATAGCCCACCCTATTTCCGTTGCAAGAAAGGTAATGGAAGATACACCCCATGTAATGTTGGCCGGAAAAGGAGCGGAACAGTTTGCTTATGAAAAAGGATTCCCAAAAACCAATTTACTGACCGAAAAAGCCAAAAAAGATTGGCTGGAGTGGAAAAAGAAATCTAAATACGAAACCATTATCAACATAGAAAACCACGACACCATAGGCATGCTGGCCATTGATAAAAATGGTGATATAGCAGGAGCCTGTACCACAAGTGGAATGGGTTACAAAATGGCCGGGCGGGTTGGCGACTCCCCTATTATTGGTGCCGGATTATTTGTAGACAACGAAGTTGGCGGGGCAACAGCAACAGGAGTCGGGGAAGAAGTTGTACGAACGGTTGGCAGTTTCTTGATCGTGGAACTAATGCGGCAAGGGAAATCGCCACAGGAAGCCTGCGAGGAAGGTGTAAGACGGATTATGGAAAAGAACAAGGACAGAAGGGATTTCCAAATTGGCTTTATTGCCATCAATAAGAATGGAGAAACTGGTGGATACTGCATACATCCTGGATTTAGCTATAGTAGCTTTACAGAGGCAGGACAAACCAACAACACAACGGAGACTTTTTTGAAATCCTAAATATCTATTTCACAAAACCCAAATCTTTTAATAAGAATCAAAAATAATGGCAGAACAAAAGAGACTTTTTTTACTTGATGCATACGCACTGATTTTTCGGGGCTACTACGCACTTATCAAAAATCCAAGAATCAACTCCAAGGGAATGGATACCTCTGCCATAATGGGATTTATGAATTCTTTATTGGACGTAATAAGAAGGGAAAAACCAGATCATTTGGCAGTTTGTTTTGACAAGGGAGGAAGTGCGGACCGTACGGAAATGTTCTCAGAATACAAAGCCAATAGGGATGCCACTCCAGATGCCATAAAAATAGCCGTGCCCTACATCCAAAACATTTTGAAAGCCATGCATATTCCGGTAGTGGAATTGGAAGGAATGGAGGCCGATGATATTATTGGCACCTTGGCCAAGCAGGCGGAAAAGGAGGACTATAAGGTATTTATGGTTACCCCGGATAAAGATTTTGGACAGCTAGTATCCGAAAACATATTTATGTACCGCCCAGCCAGAATGGGCAACGGAATTGAAATTTGGGGCATTCCTGAAGTCCAAAAACGATTTGGCGTTGAACGCCCGGAACAAGTTATAGACTATCTGGGAATGATGGGTGATGCTAGTGACAACATCCCAGGATTACCTGGAGTTGGCGACAAAACAGCCAAAAAATTCATCGAGGAATTCGGTTCTATGGAAAATTTGCTTGCCAATACAGATAAATTGAAAGGCAAAATGAAGGAAAAAGTCCAAGAAAATGCCGAACTCGGAATCCTATCCAAAAAACTGGCCACCATATTTGTGGATTGCGACGTAACCTTTAACGCCAAGGATTATGAACTCTCTATGCCCGATGGCGAAAAAGTTCAGGAGATTTTCGAGGAATTGGAATTCCGTAGACTTAAGGACCAATTTCTTAAACTCTTTTCAGAGGAATCTGATGAAGCCAACACAGATGATCAAAAACAGGACAACAGCCCTGTTTCAAAAAAGAAACCCGCGGAAGCCGGCGGCGGTCAATTTTCATTATTCGGTGGTGACGGTCAAGTTACCGGAGGCACTATAAAAGAGGTATCCAGCAGAAAAAATATTACCGAAGTTTCACATATATACCAAAGCGTTCTTCCCGGTATGTCCATGAAACTTTTTGTCCAGAATTTAATGAAGCAGGCCTCCGTTTGTTTTGACACGGAAACTACAGGATTAAATCCACTTACGGCCGAATTGGTAGGCATTGCATTTAGCTGGGAGGCCGGAAAAGGTTTCTATATTCCCTTTCCCGAAGACAGAAAGGAAGCCCAGAACATTATTGAACAATTAAGGCCATTTTTTGAAGCGGAAGGGATTGAAAAAATTGGGCAGAACTTAAAATACGATATTAAGGTACTGCACAAATACAATGTATCCGTAAAAGGCAAATGTTTTGACACCATGCTGGCCCACTACCTAATTAACCCGGACATGCGCCACAATATGGATGTACTGGCGGAAACATATTTAAACTACACCCCAGTTTCCATAACCGAACTCATAGGTAAAAAAGGAAAAAACCAATTGTCCATGAAGGATGTTCCTTTGGAAAAGCAAACCGAATATGCGGTGGAGGATGCAGATATCACTTTTCAATTGGCCCAGCACTTTAGGCCGGAATTGAAAGAGGCTAACACCGAAGAATTATTTAATAACATAGAGATTCCCCTTTTACATGTCTTGGCGGATATGGAACAGGAAGGCATCAATTTGGATAAGGCATTTTTGAATTCGCTCGCCAAGGATTTGGACGACGACATAAAAAACTTGGAATTAAAGATTTTCGAGGAAGCAGGACAAGAATTCAATATAGCTTCACCAAAACAATTGGGCGAAATACTTTTCGATAAATTGAAGTTGGTAGACAAACCCAAAAAAACCAAAACAGGTCAATATTCCACGGCCGAAGATGTACTTTCCTATCTAGCAAAAGACCATGAAATTATCCAAAGTGTATTAGAATATCGCGGACTAAGCAAATTAAAAAGCACCTATGTGGATGCCTTACCGGAACAAATAGAGGAAAGCACCGGCAGGGTACATACGGATTATATGCAAACGGTGGCAGCTACGGGCAGATTGAGTAGCAACAACCCTAACCTACAAAACATACCTATACGTACAGAACGAGGAAGACAGGTAAGGAAGGCATTTATTCCAAGAAACGAAAATTACACCTTATTGGCGGCAGATTATTCACAGATCGAATTACGGATAATTGCTGCATTAAGCGAGGAGACTACAATGATAGAGGCCTTTAAGAACGGAGAGGATATTCACGCTTCTACAGCGTCCAAAGTATTTAACATTCCCTTGGAAGAGGTGACCAGAGAACAGCGAAGCAATGCCAAGACTGTAAATTTCGGAATCATATACGGAGTATCGGCTTTCGGATTGAGCAACCAAACGGACCTATCCCGTGCCGAAGCCAAAGAACTAATAGATACCTATTATAAGACCTACCCCAAATTACGCAATTACATAAGCCAACAAATAGATTTCGCTAGAGAAAATGGATATGTCCAGACAGTTCTGGGCCGGAGAAGGTACCTTAAGGACATTAACGGCAGCAATGCCATTGTTCGTGGAGCTGCGGAACGCAATGCCGTAAACGCCCCTATACAAGGAAGTGCCGCGGATATCATAAAAATTGCGATGATCAATATTCACAAAAAGCTTAAAGAAGGAAATTATAAAAGCAAAATGCTCCTACAAGTACATGATGAATTGGTCTTTGATGTATATAAACCCGAATTGGAGGAATTAAAAACAATGATCAAATCGGAGATGGAAAACGCCTACAAATTATCCGTACCATTGGATGTGGAACTGGGTGTTGGGAACAACTGGTTGGAGGCCCATTAAGCCTAACCCTTAATAATCAAAAAGCGGAATGCAATTAGGTTCACCCCTTGGCATTCCGCTTTTTATTTTATCACTTTTTCCCGAATCTTATTTCCTTTTAAAAATAAGCTGTCCGCCTGCATTTAAATTTGGGATATCCAAATCTGAGGCATCTACGGTCATGATATCGCCATCTATAGTAACATCTACGGTAATAGTTTGTTGATCTTCATCGGTATAGGTAAGTTGACCATTCTCATAGACATAAACTGTAGTTTCGGTATCCTTTTCTGTCGGACAAGGAATATCAAACCCATTACCCTCGGAATTTAAACCTATTTCTATATACTGAACAGAATTTTCAATGATGACGGTTAAATCCGCTTTAAACTCAAAACTCAACACATAACAGTCTTTCAAGGTTAAAAAATTCAATAAATCCCTTGCATTTTTTTCATCATCACTCGCAGTATCATTATTTACCTTAAGCTCATGTGCCTGCCAAATCCCCACGATTGTGTCTTCATTGGAATTATCATCTTTACTGTCTGAAGAACACGAAAAGAAAAGACCAGTAACCATTAAAATAAGTAAAAATTTAAATTTCATCATTTTAGAATTATATGTTGTTTTAAACGCTAACGTATTATAAACCAAATTAGTATTCCATTAATACAATTACTGAGAACCCTACCCTCTCCTTTCACAACACCGGAAAGCCAACGAGAATTAAGCAACAACATCCCTAGGAAGCAAAATATTCAAACTTGATTTTTAGTATTTGCATTTGCACAGAGGGGTAAATCAACCTAAAAGAAATTAAACCAGACATGAAGTTTTGGTGCAGGTAAAAAGTAATTATTGTGGCAAAAAGGGTTTACAAAGTTCACCTCTAGCATTTATTATTGGAAAAAACTATAAATAATAAGAAACAACCATTTGGAATTCAACTTAATAATTGTACATTTGCAGCCCGTTAAACGGGATTGAAGTGTTTAATCAATAAATATATTAGTGTGGATACATTAAGCTACAAGACGATTTCGGCCAATAAGGCGACCGTTGACAAACAATGGTTACTAGTTGATGCTGAAGGAGAAACATTGGGCCGTCTTGCTTCTAAAGTAGCGTTGTTACTTAGAGGGAAGCGCAAGCCTAATTTTACACCACATGTTGATTGTGGAGATAATGTTGTTATTATCAATGCAGAAAAAATCAACTTGACCGGAAAGAAGTGGGATTCAAAAACCTACGTTCGCCATACCGGTTATCCAGGAGGCCAGAGGTTTACAACGGCTAATGAAATGTTGGCTAAAGACCCAGCGCGTATAGTAGAGAAATCGATAAAAGGTATGTTGCCCAAGAATAAATTGGGTGCAGAGCTTTTCCGAAATCTTAAGGTATATGCTGGCACAGCCCACAATCAAGAAGCACAAAAACCAACAGCAATTAACTTAAACGATTTTAAGTAATGGAAATGATTCATAAAATTGGTAGAAGAAAGACTGCAGTTGCCCGAGTTTATGTTACCGAAGGAAAAGGTGACATTACGATCAACAACAGAGACTTAAGCAACTATTTTCCTACTGCAACATTACAGTACAAAGTAAAGCAACCATTTGCCTTAACAAACAACGAAGAAAACTTTGATGTTAAAGTTAACGTATATGGTGGTGGTATTACAGGACAAGCGGAGGCTGTTCGTTTGGCATTATCCAGAGCATTATGCGAAATGGACGCTGAACACAGATTGGTTCTTAAACCAGAAGGTCTTTTAACTAGAGATCCTAGAATGGTTGAACGTAAGAAATTCGGTCAGAAGAAAGCCCGTAAGAAATTCCAGTTCTCCAAACGTTAATACTGTATTAACAAAACAAATACTGAAATTCCGCAGTGCTCTTGATTATTATCAGGGACAACTTGCAAGTTTCGGTGTAATTTTTAATTGTTCATTGAAAACCCTTGTCATAGGGTAAGTAATAATCCTGAATTTAATCAATTGGTTTTCCCTCCGGGGAAAATCCGATAGAAGACATATTCCGGATAAATTAGTTTAGCATCTAAATATTAAAGGCTGCCAATGGGTACCACTTTAGTATTGCTAATTCAAAGGAACGTAAACTAAAAAATAAAAATGGCAAACAAAGTTGAAGTAAAAGACCTTTTAGAGGCAGGTGTACATTTTGGTCACCTTACCAGAAAATGGAATCCAAACATGGCTCCTTACATCTACATGGAGCGTAATGGGATTCACGTTATCAATCTTTACAAAACAGTTGCAAAACTAGAGGAGACCAATGAGGCCCTTAAAAAAATTGCAGCTTCAGGTAGAAAAATACTTTTCGTAGCTACCAAAAAACAAGCAAAGGATATTGTTGCTGAAAAAGCAGGTAATGTTAATATGCCTTACATCACAGAAAGATGGCCAGGTGGTATGTTGACCAATTTCGTTACTATTCGTAAAGCTGTTAAGAAAATGGCTTCTATTGATAGAATGAAGAAAGACGGTACCTTTAACACACTTTCCAAAAAAGAACGTTTACAAGTTGATCGTTTACGTGCAAAATTGGAAAAGAACTTAGGTTCCATTTCTGAAATGACTCGCCTACCAGCTGCTTTGTTCATTGTTGACACAATGCGTGAGCACATTGCGGTAAAAGAAGCTCAAAAATTGAACATTCCAATTTTTGCTATGGTAGATACCAACTCTGACCCACGACAAATAGACTTTATAGTACCATCCAATGATGATGCTTCCAAATCTATTGAAGTCATTATGGCATCTGTAACTGCAGCTATTGCCGAAGGATTGACTGAACGTAAATCTGAAAAGCAAAGTGATAAGGAAGGTGGAGATGAAGCCAAGCCTAAGGAGAAAAAAGCTAAGGTAGTTTCAGAAGAAAAGGCATCAGAAGAAAAAGCAGCACCAGTAGAGAAAGAAGCTAAAAAAGCTCCTGCTGCTGACGACCTTACCAAAGTAGAAGGTATTGGTCCAAAAATTGCTGAAATTTTTCAAGAAGCAGGTATAAACACTTTTGCTGATCTAGCCGACAAATCAGAGGAAGATCTTAAGGATATCCTTACCGAATCTGGCCCAAGATACGCTTCCAAAAATCCAGCATCATGGCCTAAGCAAGCTCAAATGGCTGCAGATGGCAAATGGGATGAATTACAGGAATGGCAAGATAGCGTTAAAGGAGGAGTAGAATAATCCGCTTTTAATATAATAGAATATAAATTTAACATTCACCTGGATTAGGATTGCATAACAGTTCTAATCCAGATGAAAATTAAAAGAAAATAAAATGGCTAAAATTACCGCCGCAGAGGTAAACAAATTAAGACAAACAACTGGTGCAGGCATGATGGATTGCAAAAATGCATTGGTTGAAGCTGAGGGAGATTTTGAAAAAGCAATTGAAATCCTTCGTAAAAAAGGACAAAAAGTTGCCGCCAAGAGAGCCGATAGGGATTCTTCTGAAGGAGCTGCAATTGCAAAAGTAAGTGCAGACAACACTACCGGGGTTATTATTTCCCTAAACTGTGAAACCGATTTTGTTGCAAAGAACGATACTTTTGTTGCTTTGGCCAACGATTTGGCAGACCTTGCTTTGAATTTTGATACTAAAGAAGCTTTCTTGAATGCCGATTTTAAAGGAACCTCTGTACAAGACAAACTTACAGAACAAACTGGTGTAATAGGTGAGAAAATTGAAATAGGTGGATTTAGCAGACTTTCTGCTCCATTTGTTGGTTCATATATTCATGCTGGAAACAAAATAGCTACACTGGTAGGACTTTCTGCTGCTGTTGATGGTGCAGAAGTTGCCGCTAAGGATGTTGCTATGCAAGCCGCTGCAATGAATCCAGTAGCCTTGAACGAAGAAGGTGTTGACCAATCTGTCATCGATAAAGAAATCGAAATTGCCAAAGATCAACTACGTCAGGAAGGAAAGCCTGAAGCCATGTTGGATAACATCGCTAAAGGAAAATTAAATCGTTTCTTTAAAGACAACACTTTGGTTAACCAAGATTTTATCAAGGATAGCAAACAAAGTGTAGCCCAATACGTAAAATCTGTTGATTCCAAATTGGAAGTAACCGGATTTAAAAGGGTAGCTTTAGGATAATCCCAAAAGCATCAAACATATAAAAAAAGCGCCTTTACAATGTAGAGGCGCTTTTTTTATGCACTAAAATTAGATTATTAAATTTGTAAGCTCGGAAAAAGGTCCAGAAAATCTGATATTAATTCCCTACCAATCTAGCAACAGGTTGCCAGAATGCATTATGAGATCAACAACATAATACCTTTTCGCAATTGCTTAGACCCCATCAATTAACCATTCAACCATGCTTCCCGAAGTTCGATCTGTTTATCGCTGGCCCCATCCACAGAAACCAACTTAACGACGTTTAAGGTAGGTATGCCAACTTTCCCGGTCAAGGTAATTTCCTCATCCCCTCTTTGCACCACCAAAACAATTTCCTTGTCTGAATCCCAATTTATGCTCTGACCTATAAGCAATCGAATATTGACCAGATTGGTAATTTTACCATCAACACTCTTGATGATATCCCCGCCTTGGGCGCCCAAATTATTGAAAAAGCTATTTAATTGAATTCCTTCCCTCACAAAAATGGCATTGTCATTTGAAGGGTCTACATCTATATAAGGGACCTCACCGTCAAAAAAATATCCTGTAGATTGCTCCTGTTCCGTTGCGAGCAGCCCCACCTTTTCCCAATACTTATCATAGTCAATAGGTATCTCTCCAATGACATGGTCATTAAAAAATTTCCCGATTTCTGGATACGTCATAGCAACGATTTCATCAATCAATTTATCATCCTCAAAAGGCATGGAATCCCCATATTTTTTGGAAAGTTCCTTCATCAACCACAATACACCCTTCTTTCCTCCGCTTAATTCTCTGAGGTTAATATCCAAAGCCATGTTTATTAAAGCTCCTTTTTCATAAACGTTGGCATAATTATCCTTATAGGGCTCCTCCAAAATATTATTACTCATTACCGTAAAGGACATACGATCGTCAAAGGTTTTAGACCTCTCGACCTTTTCCATAAGACGTTGATAAAAATCCTCCTCGGTAATCAACCCCTGCTGAATTTGAAAAAGATTGGCAAAATATTCGGTAGTCCCTTCATACATCCATAAGTGCATGGACATCTTGGGGTCATTAAAATCAAAATATTGTATCTCATTGGAGTGGATCGTCAAGGGAGTAACGATATGAAAAAATTCATGGGCTACCGTGTCAAAAATTGCCTCCTCCAAACGCTCCTTTGATATTTGCTCAGGCATTACCACCACTGTAGAAGTATGGTGCTCCAATGCACCAAAACCTGTAGCATCATTATCATCCATATTGGAAAGATAGAGGATAATAGTGTAATGTTTTGTACTGTTTATTTCTCCCAAAAATGCCTTTTGTGCCCGCATCATTTTCTCCATTCCCGCCTTTAAACTAGTGGCCGTAAAATGACCATTGGGAGAATAAACACTTAGGGTTACCGCAATATCGTTCACTTGAAATGTTTCCGTACTGGGTTTAGAGTACATTATAGGGTTATCAATAACCTCAAAGTAACGTTTGGCCACAAAAACATCTGTTTCCGGCTTATTTACATCCTGAATTCCCTTGGTCAAGGAAGTTACTGGCTCCAATCCATTAGGGGCAATAATTTCCAATGAATACGGTATTTCCTCAAGGCCGTCAAAATACCCCACAAAGCCATGGAGGTTCAACATAAAGTTCTTCCCCTCAAGAATATTGGTACCGGCAGGTGAAAAGACATGCTCATCAACCTCCGTCTCGGTATCATAGGTGTCGTTTACCCAATAATCAATCCTATCCAGGTCCTTGGCATTGATAACCCTCCAAGTATTATCATCCAACTTATCCACTTTTAACTCCCCACCCTTGTAATCGATAGCCTTGAATTGCTCTATATATTTTCCATAATTATCGTCACTGTAGGTACCAGGCACTGTCTTAGGAATAAAAAAAGAAATTGTGTCCCTCGCAAAGGCGCCAGGATCTAAAACCACATTTACCTTATCATCCACAACATTGATTAAATCGATTTTCGCAACAACAGAAGTCTTACCGGTAGTCACCAATGTCTTTGTGGAACCACATGCTTGAAGCACTAATATTGCAATTCCAAAAAAACATAAATTTTTAAATAACCTTAATTTGTTTGACATTTTCATTTGATATTATTTATTGTAGGCCTCAGAAAAGCTAAAAGCCCCATTGTGAAAATAGGCCAACATATAGCATATTACCTATATAAATTAGTGGAACTCCAGTATTTGACACAAGATTATAAAAATAATTCAACCTTCCCATGTCCATTATGAAATAATTAAGGATACACGAATCGTCCAGCACAAGACGCTTCATAAATATTTTTGATTATTTTTGTTTCAAATTAATCAACATCAAGATGCAATATAAAAGAATACTTTTAAAACTCAGCGGGGAAGCCTTAATGGGAACCAAGCAGTATGGGATAGACGGGCAACGTCTATCCGAATATGCCGAGGAGATCAAAGAAGTGGTAGACAAGGGTATAGAAGTAGCCATTGTTATTGGTGGAGGTAATATTTTTAGGGGCTTGACCGGAGCCAGCAATGGAATGGACCGGGTACAAGCTGATCATATGGGCATGTTGGCCACCGTAATAAATGGATTGGCGCTACAAAGTGCTTTGGAATTAAAGGGAGTACAAACCAGGCTACAATCTGCCATAAAAATAAATGAGGTGGCAGAACCTTTTATCAGAAGACGCGCCATGCGACATTTGGAAAAAGGCAGAGTTGTAATATTTGGAGGAGGCACAGGCAACCCTTATTTTACTACAGATTCTGCTGCTGTTCTACGGGCCATAGAAATTGAGGCCGATGTAATTTTAAAAGGTACCAGGGTTGACGGGATTTATACCTCCGACCCAGAAAAGGACAAAACAGCCACGAAGTTCGATACCATCACCTTTAAGGATGTATTGACAAAAGGTCTAAAAGTCATGGACACCACCGCCTTTACCTTAAGCCAGGAAAACGAATTGCCCATTGTGGTTTTTGATATGAACAAAAAAGGAAACCTTATGAAATTGGTTTCAGGAGAAAATATAGGAACGGTCGTGAATCTATAGTTTTGGCACTATTTGTGTTAAATCAATTTAATAAAAATAGCATATGAACGAAGAAATTCAATTTATACTGGACACTGCCAAGGAAGGAATGGATAGTGCCATAGCCCATTTGGAAAAAATGTTTATAAAAATTAGGGCGGGAAAAGCAAGTCCTGTAATGTTATCCAGCGTAATGGTGGAATATTACGGTTCCCCTACCCCTTTGTCCCAAATTGCAAATGTGAATACTCCCGATGCCCGAACCTTGTCCGTTCAGCCATGGGAAAAAAACATGCTGCACGAAATTGAGAAAGCTATAATGAACGCCAATCTTGGATTTAATCCTATGAACAATGGCGATTTCGTAATTATCAACGTACCTCCCCTAACGGAAGAACGCAGGAGAGATTTGGTAAAACAGGCCAAAGCGGAAGCAGAGGACGCCAAAATTGGTGTTCGTAATGCAAGGCAGGAAGCCAACAAGGAAATTAGGGGCTTAGAAGTGTCCGAAGATTTACAAAAGAACGCTGAAGGTGATATACAGGCACTTACAGACAAATATATAAGAAAGATCGACGCCTTCCTTGAAGCCAAAGAAATTGAAATTATGAAGGTGTAACCATCAAAAATTACCTTTATTAAAAGAGCGACCAATTGGTCGCTCTTTTAATATCCACAAACTATTTACCCATTTAAAATATAATATACCAGAAGTCTACCATACAGGTTTAATGTTCGGTCTGCAGCACATCCTTATAACCAACTATTTAGTGCAAGCTTTCTAGGAACAATAACAATCATTCTCTACCTTTGCGCTCGAATATTTTTAGGATTCAACAAGCTACTCTACAATTGGGATGACTTATTGGATTTAACGGTTTACTTGCCCAAAAAGGCATTTTAAAATAAGACGTTTCACTAGATGGTTGCAAAGTTAACGCGAGGATTTTGGGCAAAAATAGCAAGGATAATACTCAGGAACAGAATTCTAATTCTAGTCCTTTTAGCCATCATGACTATCTTCATGTCCATGCAATGGGACAAAATGAGGTTTTCCAATTCACAGGCCAATCTCTTACCGGACCATCATCCTGTTAATCTGGAATACCTTTCTTTTTTAGAACAATTTGGAGAGGAAGGCAATGTAGTTGTTATAGCGGTTAGGGACAGTTCACTATTTACCCCTGAAAAATTTAATCGCTGGAACAAGCTTAGCAAACAATTGGGGGCATTTCCTGAGGTAGACTTTGTATTGTCCACGGATAACCTGCAAGAGCTCATAAAGGACACTGTAAAGCAAGAATTTGTTATGCGGCCTTTTTTAAAGCAAGCTCCTAAAACCAAAAAGGAGGTAGATAGTTTAACCAATCACCTTTTTAACAACCTACCCTTTTATGACAATCTTATCTACAACAAAAAAACACACACCATACGTAGTGTAATATATTTGGATAAAGATATCGTTAACACCTCTGTACGTAAAGACTTTATTCTGGAAGACCTTTCCACTTTGGTCAAAAATTTTGAAAAGGAGACCCAACTGGATGTGCATATTTCCGGAATGCCCTACATAAGGACCATGAACTCCCAAAACATCATTGATGAAATAGGGAAATTTATTCTTGCTGCACTTGGGGTTACCTCTTTAATTTTCTTTTTCTTTTTTAGAAGTTTTAGGGCGACGATTATTTCCATGTTCGTGGTGATTATTGGGGTCATGTGGGCGTTTGGAATTTTAGGTCTGTTACAGTATGAAATTACAGTACTAACTGCCCTTATTCCACCATTAATTATTGTTATCGGTATTCCCAACTGTATCTTCCTTATAAACAAATACCAACAAGAAGTAAAGAAACACGGCAACCAGGCATTATCATTACAGCGTGTAATATCAAAAATTGGCAATGCTACCTTAATGACCAATGTTACCACTGCTTCCGGTTTTGCCACATTTATTATAACTGACAGTAAATTACTTAAGGAGTTCGGCATTGTAGCCTCTATAAATATAATTGGAATATTTGTGCTTTCCCTTTTGATAATTCCTATTATCTATAGCTTTATGTCGCTTCCAAAAGACAAACATCTGAAGCACTTAAACACCAAGTGGATAGAAACTTTTGTAAGCTGGATGGAAAGCATTGTTAGGGATAGGAGGATTACGGTTTATATTGTTTCTATTGCCCTTTTGGTAGCCAGCATTATTGGCATTTATCAAATAGATATTTCGGGAAGTCCTATAGAAGATATGCCAAAAAAAGCTGAATTTTTTCAGGACATACGATTTTTTGAACAAGAGTTTGATGGAATAATGCCGGTAGAAATAGTGGTGGATACCAAAAGACCCAAAGGCGTCCTAAAACCGTCCACTCTAAAAAAAATGGATGAATTAGGAACGGTGATTCATGAGATTCCTGAACTATCCAGAGCGGTTTCCGTAGTAGACCTTGTTAAATATTCCAAACAGGCCTTTTACAATGGCATCCCAAAATATTATCAACTCCCTACTTCCCAGGAGAATACTTTTATCATGGATGTGGCAAGAAAATCTGCGGATAACGGCAATCTCCTAAGTAGTTTTGTGGATAGTACAGGACAAGTAGCTCGGATGACCACCTACATGAGGGACGTAAAAACATCCCGAATGGAAATTATCGAGGCAAAACTAAGGGAGAATATTGATAAAATATTTCCCTCGGACAGGTACAAGGTTACCATGACTGGAAGTGCCCTCCTATTTTTAAAGGGGACCAAATATTTGGTGAAAAACCTGATCATGTCCTTGGCTTTGGCCATAGGCCTAATTGCCCTCTTTATGGCCTATTTGTTTAGATCGTTTAGAATGATCGTAATTTCCTTAATACCAAACTTATTACCTCTGGTAGTAACGGCAGGTGTCATGGGGTTCGTGGGTGTACCCATAAAGCCCTCTACCATACTGGTGTTTAGTATCGCGTTTGGAATTTCTGTAGATGACACCATACATTTCTTGGCAAAATACAGGCAGGAACTCATAGCCAACCATTGGAGAATAAAGAAATCGGTCTATGCCGCGTTGAGAGAAACCGGAGTAAGTATGTTTTACACCTCCATTGTCCTGTTCTTTGGATTTTCGGTATTTGTTATTTCAAGTTTTGGAGGAACGGTAGCTCTAGGGGCATTAGTTTCCGCCACCTTATTGTTCGCTATGCTGGCCAACCTTATCCTATTGCCCTCACTACTGCTTTCCCTGGAAAGAAGCATTGCCAACAAACAGGTGCTGAAAAAACCACAAATAGACATTCTCCCCAAGGAGGAATTAAATATCCCGGACAAGGAAGAATAATCTATTTATTAAAATATTTTTACCTGGAATATACAGGTATATACTCAATTTATATTTTTGCAAAAAGGCTATCTTTGCCACTTAATTTAGAAGGAATTCAAATGAATACAATTAGCGTAAAAGAGCTATTATCTGCCGATCATTTAAACCAAGAGGTCAATGTTAATGGTTGGGTAAAAACCTACAGAAGCAATAGATTTATTGCCTTGAACGATGGGTCTACCATAAACAATATACAGTGTGTAGTAAATTTTGAGGAATTTGATGAAAATATACTTAAACAAATAAATACAGGAGCAGCACTTGGAATAACTGGTACATTGGTGGAGAGTCAAGGTAAAGGACAATCCCTGGAGATACAGGTTAAGGAAATAAAGGTACACG
Organism: Arenibacter sp. F26102; assembly: GCF_023015865.1. GTDB lineage: Bacteria > Bacteroidota > Bacteroidia > Flavobacteriales > Flavobacteriaceae > Arenibacter. Next base: position 118,170 of record NZ_JALKBC010000006.1, read on the forward strand.
GGGGAGCGGATCCAGAAATCTATCCAATTCAACCTAAAAAGCACTCCTTGGAGTTTTTAAGGGAGAAGGCACATCTTCGGGTACGAACAAATACCTTTGCGGCCATTATGAGGGTACGCTCGTCACTCTCTTTTGCAGTACATCAATATTTTCAGAAAAATGGATTCTTTTACGTCCATACCCCAATAATTACAGGTTCGGATGCGGAGGGAGCCGGAGAAATGTTCAGAGTATCTACCTTGGACAACAAAAAACCTCCCTTGACGGAAAAGGGAGAAATAGATTATAAGGAAGATTTCTTTGGAAAAGAAACCAATTTAACGGTATCGGGACAATTGGAAGCAGAAACTTACGCCATGGGATTGGGAAAAGTTTACACCTTTGGCCCTACCTTTAGGGCAGAAAACTCCAATACATCCAGACATTTGGCCGAATTTTGGATGATCGAACCTGAAGTAGCCTTTAATGACCTGGATGCCAACATGGATTTGGCAGAAGATTTTATTAAGGAAGTAATTAAGTACGCCTTGGAAAATTGTTTGGAGGACCTACAATTCTTGGAACAGCGATTATTGGACGAAGAAAAAAGCAAACCACAGGCAGAACGTAGTGAGATGCCTTTGATCGAAAAACTAAAGTTTGTGTCGGACAACACCTTTAAGCGTGTAACCTACACGGAAGCCATAGATATATTAAGAAACTGCAAGCCGAACAAAAAGAAACAATTTAAGTATCTTATCGACGAATGGGGAGCAGATCTCCAAAGCGAACATGAGCGCTATTTAGTGGAGAAACATTTTAAATGTCCTGTAATACTATTTGATTATCCTGCAAAAATAAAGGCCTTTTATATGCGTTTAAATGAGGATGGCAAAACGGTTAGGGCCATGGATATACTTTTCCCTGGAATTGGAGAAATAGTAGGAGGATCGCAACGTGAAGAGCGTTTGGACATCTTATTGGAGAAGATACAGGCACTAGGCATTGACGAAAAGGAACTTTGGTGGTATTTGGACCTTAGGAAATATGGATCAGCCGTACATAGTGGCTTTGGACTTGGTTTTGAAAGGTTGGTATTGTTTGCAACGGGAATGGGGAATATTAGGGATGTAATACCATTCCCAAGAACGCCTCAAAATGCCGAATTCTAATCATTATTCTTTAACTTTATAGGAAAGATTATCAATTTATATGCTGAAACAACACCTACAGTTTAAATTATCGCAGAAATTATCTCCACAACAAATACAGTTGATGAAGTTGATTCAGTTGCCTACGCAAGCGTTTGAACAACGACTAAAACAAGAACTGGAGGAAAACCCTGCCTTGGAAACTGGAAAAGAAGAAGGTGAAACTCAGGAAGATGAATTTGATGATCTTTACGATAACGAAACTGATAGCGAAAACATCAGTGCCGAAGATATCAATATAGATGATTATTTAAGTGATGACGAAGTTCCGGATTACCGCACACAAGCCAATAACTATAGTGCAGATGACGAAGAGAAAAGTGTACCTTATGCCGCCGGAATTTCTTTTAATCAATACCTAATAAATCAATTAAATACTATTTATTTATCCGATGAAGAATGGTCTATTGCCGAATTCTTGGTAGGTAGTGTGGATGAGAGTGGATATATAAGAAGGCCGCTTACGGACATAATGGACGATTTGGCATTTACCCAAAATATATACACAGACGAAAAGACCATTGAAAAAGTGTTGCACATAGTTCAAGATCTTGACCCCGCGGGTGTAGGCGCTAGAACTTTGGAAGAGTGCCTTCTTATTCAATTAAAGAGAAAAGAAGTAACTCCCAGTATTGAATTGGCGATAGTATTATTGGAAAAGTCCTTTGAACAATTCACCAAAAAGCACTATCAAAAACTAATTCAGAAACACAATATAACAGAGGAACAGTTGAAGGGTGCCATTACCGAGATTGAGCGCTTAAACCCCAAACCAGGTGGTTCATATTCCGGAAACAACAGAACTGTGGAGCACGTGGTCCCCGATTTCACCATTCGTATCGTAGATGGGGAATTAGAGCTTACCCTAAATGGAAGAAATGCTCCTGAACTTCATGTTTCAAGGGAGTACAACAACATGCTGGAAGGGTACAAAAATTCCAAGGAAAAATCCAAGGCCCAGAAGGACACCGTAATGTTTATTAAGCAAAAGCTGGATTCGGCCAAATGGTTTATTGATGCCATAAGACAGCGCCAACAAACACTTTACATTACCATGAACGAAATCATGGAATATCAAAAAGAGTATTTCCTTACTGGAGATGAGCGTAAACTGCGACCTATGATCTTAAAGGACATAGCTGATGGAATCCACATGGACGTATCCACAGTATCCAGAGTAGCAAATAGCAAATACGTTGACACTCCCTATGGAACAAAATTGATCAAGGACTATTTTTCAGAATCCATGAAAAATGATCAAGGCGAGGATGTTTCCACAAAAGAAATAAAAAAGATATTGGAGACTGTCATTGGCGAAGAAACCAAGAAAAAACCGCTAACAGATGACAAGTTAGCGGCCATACTAAAAGAAAAAGGTTACCCCATTGCCAGAAGAACCGTAGCAAAATATAGAGAACAATTGGATATCCCTGTAGCTAGGTTGAGAAAACAGATTTAATGCGACTATTCCTAAAGATCACATCTTACCTACTACACCCGCTTTTTGTACCATTTGCAGGCACCATAGCCTATTTTTTGATTACTCCCAAATACAGTCCGCTGGAAGTGCAGAGCGGCAATATATTGCCCATATTTATATTGACCATTATTATTCCAATAATTTTTTATTTCATCTTACGAAACTTGGGAATCGTCAGTTCCATTTTCATGCCAAACCTCCGAGAAAGGAAATACCCACTTTACATTAGCCTAGGACTGCTTTTAATGGTCCTGTTGAAAGTTATTCCCAACAACTTCACCATAGAGTTGCATTACTATTTTTTAGGCCTTATAGCGGCCTTATTTAGCGCCCTTGTACTACTATTTCTAAACTTTAAGTGCAGTATGCACCTTTTAGGCATGGGAAGCCTGTTAATGTTCTTAATAAATCTAAGCATCCACTTTGAGATCAACATCACCATTGCCATTAGTATAGTGACTTTACTTTGCGGCCTAGCAGCCACCTCCAGACTTTATTTGAACGCCCACACCAAAGCAGAAGTCCTAATTGGTTTTGCCATCGGCCTGTTTACCCAATTATTTACCGTTAAATTTTGGCTATAAAATAAAGAAAATAAGCCCCACTTTAAGTGGCTTAAACTCAATAAGATCCCCCGAATTTCCCGTTATCCCATCATTGAACAAGGAACTAAGCGCATAATAGATATGAATATTGAAGGTATTGTACCCTACATTTAAGGTTAATCCGTATTGAAAGTCCCTTATATCCTTATTTACAAAGACTATTTTCTCTGAGCTTGAAACGAATTTGGACCTACCATCAAAAACATAGCCCATCTTAATTCCCGTATATATCCTCCAAAACTTATACTCCTCCGGAGTTGAATTGCGCCACCTAAACTGAAAGGGGACCTCCAAGACATGGGTTGCAATTTTGTTTCTCTTGAAATCGGCATCACTATCCAACACCGAATACACAACATCTGATCCTTGTTGGGTAGCCAACAAATTGGTATAATAGGAATTGATACCATACCCCAAACCAATAGCGATACCCATATTCCTTTGATAACTTAAGGGAACATCCTTAATAAAACCGGCCTGCAGGCCATAAGAAAGGTTTCTTTGGGAAACATCGGCCGGAAGATTGGTGGCAAAATTATAGGTAAGCCCTAAATAAAACTGATCTTCCAAATATTTCCTATCCCCCTCCGTATTGGTTACCAAAGCCTGTCCGAAAACAAAAGCACCGGAAAACAAAAGTATTATGAATATAAAGGGGCGTCTCATAGACTTCTAAAGGTAATTAATTAAACATAAAAAAAACGCTTCAAATATGTGCATTTGAAGCGTTTTGATTCTCTTATCCTTTTATTAACTATTGCAAATTCCTGAAAGCATCACCCTCATAAGTAGTGTAATTAACCTTCAAAGCATTTACCTTTCTAAGTTCTTGTTTAATATCGGAAATAATACCCATATTGGCATTCTTGTCCACCTTAAGTGCAGTTGTCAATACATTTTGTAATTCTTGAGGCTTTTTGGCCCTTTCCATCAAAATATAATCTCCTACGTCTGATGCTGAAGCAAATTTATCATTCAACTGAATCTTGGACTCGGTCCCGAAGACTTTCTCATATTCACGGGTTGGTTTCCCAACATAAATATAAATGACTCGATCCTTTTTCTCCAGTTTTTTAATTTCTGTAGCATTTGGCAGAACGTTCTCCACCTTAAGGGTACTATCTTTCATCACCGTAACCGTCATAAAAAAGAACAAAAGCATAAAAACGATATCTGGCAATGATGCTGTATTCACCGCAGGTAAAGCCGCATCTTTTTTCTTATTAAATTTTGACATAGTATCTAGTTTTTAACTTCTGAATTTAATTTGACGATGTTTCAGCCTCTGAAAGTTTTTGTGGAAACAAATCCTGAACCCTCTTTACCTTTTCCTTCAATTCTTCACGAACATTGTCCGGAGTTTCTGGATTAAGATATTCGGCTTCCATATCCGTAAAGTCCTTCTTGAACAAACGTTGTGCCTCTCTGTTCCTAAGATCATTATAAGCACCAACCAATTCGTTCTGAACGGTTATATAAGTACCGTACTTGGTCTCCCTATCATTCTTAAGTGAAATAATAGCTTTTGCCGGGCTATCGGATGAAGACGCATCCCTTTTCCCTTTACAATAACTACAATAATCTGCAGATCCCGAAGGGGCACCACCATTGTCTAAAAAAGCAATGGCTTTAGCTCTTAAATCCTTGATATTTGTTAATTCCTCATCAGCCAATAATTGTCCGTCACGGTTAATACTGACCTGAAAAATATTCTTTTGCTTAATGATCACATCGGTATCCGGCGGCTCTATTGGTGGCAACATACGATCTAAACCTGCATCTGTCTCAATAGTGGTAGTCACTAGGAAAAAGATAAGCAATAAGAACGCTATGTCTGCCATAGAACCCGCATTTACCTCTGGTGGTGCTCCTCTTTTTGGCATAATATTATATTTTATTATTTACTAATCATTTTCTTAACTCCAGACCACAACATGGCAGCTACTGCTATTATTGTAAGTATGAAAAATACATTCAATCCCATTCCTATGGTCTTAACTGTACTCTCAGTAGTAGGAACTCCTTTTCTGGCCATTTCGTCCAAATTAACGTCAGTTCCATTGGCTAGTGCGTAAGCAATAACAACTACGACCAATAGACCACCTACACCAAACAAGGTTTTCTTTAAGGCCCCTTTGGATGTCAATAAATTCATCAATCCAAAAAGAACCGAGGCCGCTATCGCAATCCCCAACAATAAATAAGTGATAATAAACATAAAGTTCATAGACCCATTATTTATGGCTTCCGTTGCGGGAACGTCTGCACTAGGAAGTTGGAACCAAAGTATGGCCCCGATAACCCCGAGTACAACTAATATTATTTTAACTATTTTATGCATGATACTTTAAGTATTTAGTGTCCGACTTATTTTTTGTGATCTGCCAACATATCAATCAAAGCGATTGATGAATCTTCCATATCATTTACAATACTGTCGATTTTTGCAATGATATAATTGTAGAAGATTTGAAGGATAATCGCAGTAATAAGACCAAATACCGTTGTTAATAACGCCACCTGGATATCACCTGCAATAAGCGAAGCACTTAAGTTACCAACCGCTGCAATTTTCTGGAAGGCCTGAATCATACCGATTACCGTACCCATGAACCCAAGCATCGGAGCTACCGCGATAAACAAAGACAACCAAGAAACGTTTTTCTCCAATTGACCCATTTGCACACCTCCATAGGCTACAACTGCCTTTTCTGCAGACTCGATACTGTCACCAGCTCTTTCCAAACCTTGATAATAGATAGAAGCAACCGGACCTTTTGTATTTCTACAAACTTCCTTAGCAGCTTCAACACCACCTGAAGCCAAAGCATCTTCTACTTGTTGCTTTAGTTTTGTTGTGTTCGTAGTTGCAAGATTTAAATAAATAATTCTTTCGATTGCAACTGCAAGTCCAAGAATCAAACATAAAAGAACAATACCCATAAATCCGGCACCACCCTGTATAAATTGCTCCTTAAGCACTTGGGTAAATCCTTTTTCTGCCGCTGGAGCCGCATCTTGCAAAATAGCTGCTGCTGCAACAACTTTTGCACTTACTGTATTTGTACCTGCCACAAATAACCCAGCCGTTGCCAGGATAGAGAATAATCTTTTCATTTCTTTGAAACTTAAATTTAGTTAGTTAATAGGGTTAAAGATAAAAAAAATTCGCAATATAAAAATTAAAACTTAACAGCAGAGAGGAAGGGATTCGAACCCTCGATACCCTTGTGGGGTATACACACTTTCCAGGCGTGCGCCTTCGACCACTCGGCCACCTCTCTAGTACTCGTTAACGGGCAGCCAAATAACAAAAAAAATATTAGTTAAAGAAATTTAGACTGTTATTTTTATTGCATTTCACCCCTGAGAGATGTTTCATATATGGTTTTGAACAACTTTGGGGAAATATTATTACCAAGTAAATACATTAACTTGGTAATAGCCGCCTCAGTTGTAATATCCTTACCATTAATTACTTGTAGTTTTTGAAGGTGCTTACTGGTTTCATAATGCCCCATAAGAACACTGCCTCCTGAACACTGTGTTACATTAATAATAAAAATTCCTCTTTCCATGGCTTTTTTTAATTCCAAGCCAAACCATTCGTTCGTTGGGGCATTTCCTGAGCCATATGTCTCCAAAACCACTGCCTTTAAGTTAGGGGAATTTAGGACACTGTGCAACACAGATTGGTTAAAACCAGGAAATAATTTAAAAATGAATACATTTTGATCCATTTCTTTATGCACTTTTAGTCTTTTAGCCGAGTTCGGTCTATATAAATACTCCTCATTTACTTTTAAATGTACCCCAGATTCTATTAATGCAGGATAATTTAAGGAGGCAAAAGCCTCAAAATGCTCTGCATTTATCTTGGTAGTCCTATTTGCCCTATATAATTTATATTCAAAATATAGACCAACTTCCTGCACTACGGGCTTGTTGTTTTTCCACAATGCGGCAATCTGAATCGAAGTAATTAGATTCTCCTTGGCGTCTGTCCTTAAATCACCAATAGGCAACTGGGAACCCGTAAAAATCACTGGTTTCTGTAAATTCTCCAACATATAGCTCAAGGCTGAAGAAGTATAGCTCATAGTATCGCTTCCATGGAGCACTACAAAACCATCATGAGTATCATAATGATCCTCAATAATCGCAGCGATATTGACCCAATGCCCCACATCCATATTGGACGAATCTATGGGCTCCTCAAATGAAACACTCTCTATGCTGCAGTCCAATTGATTGAGCTCTGGAATATTTTTAAGCAATTTGTTAAAATTAAAAGCTTTTAAGGCTCCGGACTCATAATCTTTAACCATACCTATGGTCCCTCCCGTATAAATAAGGAGAATCTTCGTTTTTTTGGCTACTGAAGTTCTATTATTCAATTTTAGTCTTTATTTAGGATACACAATGGCAAATGCCAAGCTATTTAATTAGAGATAAATCCCATTTATTGGTCAATAGTTTCGACTATTTTTAAATTCCAAAAACCTCCTTGGAATTGGCAGTGGTTATAGCTGCAATTTCACCCTTATCCACCCCATATATGAGCGACATCTTTTCCAGAACATTTACCAAATAAGCACTCTCATTGCGCTTTCCACGAAAGGGAACCGGGGCCAGATAAGGAGAATCTGTTTCCAATACCACATGTTTCAAGTCAATTTCCCTTAAAAAAGTATCAATTTTGCCATTTTTAAAGGTAGCCACTCCTCCTATACCCAATTTCATATTATAGGAAATAGCCTTAAGCGCCTGTTCAAAAGTGCCGGTAAAACAATGAAAAATACCAAATAGCTCCTCACTTTTTTCTTCCTCCAAAATTTGGAATATTTCATCGAAACCATCCCTACAATGTATTACAATGGGGTAAGCATATTTCTTGGCCCATTGAATTTGTTGTTTAAAGGCAATCTGCTGTTCCTTAAGAAAAGTTTTGTCCCAATACAGATCAATCCCCGTCTCCCCTACAGCATAAAATTTTCTTGAGGCCAACATCTCCTCAACGTGGGCCAGTTCATCCCTGTAATTCTCCTTTACATGTGTTGGATGCAACCCTGTCATAAGAAATATATTATCTGGAAAGGATTTTTCCAAATCCAGCATTGCCTTGGTATAAGATGAATCAATTGCCGGTATAAAAAAGCGTTTTACGCCCAAATCCATGGCCCTTTCTATGACCAAATTGCGATCATCATCAAAAGCTTCACTATATAAATGGGTATGCGTATCTGTTAATATCATAGAACAAAAATAGGATTATCTTTGACAAAAAATTATAAATGTCCAGTCTTAAAGATTTTCTTTACAAAAAAAAATATATAGCCATTCCCTTGGTCCTAACGGCAACAAATCATTTTGAAGTTACCGCAACCATCAATGGAGTTAAAGGCAGATTTATTCTGGACACCGGAGCATCAAACACTTGTATTGGCTTGGACAAAATAGATTTCTTCAAATTAAATTCCAAAGATTCCAAAATAAAGGCAGCGGGTGCCGGGGCTACAGAAATGTTCACAAAACTATCGACTAAAAATAGGATAGAAATGGGGAGTTGGTTCAAGAAAAAACATAAAATTGTCCTGTTCGACCTAGTTCATGTAAACGAAGCCTTGACCTCCCATAAGGCTATGCCAGTAGACGGTATTATTGGGGCTGATATCCTAAAAAAAGGTAGGGCCATTATTGATTACAAAAAAACCCGCCTTTACCTAAAACAATAAGAAGGAATAAGGTGGGTAAAAAATAAGACCTGCCAAGTTTTTAAAACTTGGCAGGTCCGTTCTATTTTCATTCCAATACATGTGGGGCCATGCCCTTTGAGTATTACATTAAAGCTCTAAAGCTTTTTTTACATTATTATCCATCAACAACTCTTCCGGACTCTCCAATGCTTCTTTGATCGCCACAAGGAACCCAACAGACTCCTTACCGTCGATAATTCTGTGGTCATAGGACAGCGCAACATACATTATTGGCGCAATTGCTATGGCCCCATCACGGGCAATAGGTCTTTCCACTATATTGTGCATTCCTAAAATTGCACTTTGAGGTGGATTGATAATTGGAGTGGACAACATGGAACCAAAAACCCCTCCATTGGTAATGGTAAAGGTACCCCCTGTCATTTCATCTACTGTGATCTCACCCTCACGAGCTCTTATCGCCAACCTTTTAACTTCGGATTCCACACCCCTAAAGCTTAAATTTTCTGCATTGCGTATTACTGGCACCATTAGTCCTTTTGGTCCTGAAACCGCAATACTTATATCACAGAAATCAAAGGAAATCATTTCCTTGCCATCTATCATGGAGTTAACCGAAGGATACATTTGCAAGGCCCTAATTACAGCTTTGGTAAAAAAGGACATAAATCCTAAACCTACATTATGCTTGTTCTTAAAGTCTTCTTTGAATTGATTTCTCAATTTAAAAACAGCCGACATATCCACTTCGTTAAAGGTGGTCAACATAGCCGTCTCATTCTTGGCCGACACCAATCGCTCCGCCACTTTACGGCGTAACATAGATAACTTGGTACGACTTTCACCTCTAGGTCCGCCAGTAGGTGTACCCATGGATGGAACCGCTTTTACAGCATCTTCCTTGGTAATCCTACCGTCCTTGCCTGTACCTTTAATATTAGCCGCATCCAAGTCTTTCTCAGCTAGGATTTTCTTGGCAGCAGGAGAAGCTGAACCGGACGCATAAGAAGTTTTTTCCGGTTTTGCCTCAATTTTCTTTTCAGCCACCTCTTTTACCTCAGGTTTTTTATCCGCTGGCTTTTCTTCACTTTTGGCCCCTTCAGGTTTGGAAGCGCTGGTGTCTATTAAACACACAACAGCACCTACGGCAACTGCATCACCTACTTCAGCCTTTAAAGTAATAATTCCACTCTCCTCTGCCGGCAATTCAAGGGTAGCCTTATCGGAATCCACTTCTGCTATTGCCTGATCTTTCTCAACATAATCGCCATCATTTACCAACCATTCCGCTATCTCTACTTCCGTAATGGATTCCCCTGGAGAAGGGACTTTCATTTCTAAAATCATGTTTTATAATTTTAATTTGTGTTTTGTCTGAACTCTTATTGTAATGTGTTTTTCATAAAATACCCTCTACCCGATTTAAAACAGATCCGATCCATTTTAGCCTTTGGACATTTTATTACTTATTATTTGTGGCATCTGGATTTAAACCCATATTGTTCTTGTTTATATCAAAAACATAATCAATTACTTGTTGATGACGGCGTTTGGAGCGCACTGCACTACCTGCCGCTGGAGAGGCATAAAATCTCCTAGAGACCACCCTCAATTTATGGGCCTCGCTAAAATGCATTGTTAAATGTCCCCAAGCCCCCATATTCCTGGGTTCTTCCTGAGCCCAAACCTTATCGTCGGCATTCGTATACTTCTCCATAATCGCCTTCATTTGCTTTGCGGGTACTGGAAACAATTGCTCCACCCTAACCAAGGCAACATCCTCCCTTTTATTTTCTTCCCTAAAAGCCAAGAGGTCATAATAAAATTTACCGGTACAGAATACCAAACTCTTTATTTTGGATACCTCAGCAGTAGCATCGTCTATTACCTCCTGGAATCCACCATTGGCAAATTCCTCAACCGTTGATACAGCTTTGGGATGCCTCAATAAACTTTTAGGCGTAAAAACGATCAATGGCTTCCTATAGTTCACCTTCATTTGCCGTCTTAACAAATGAAACATATTTGCCGGTGTAGATACATCAGCAATAAACATATTATCCCTGGCGCACAACTGCAAATAGCGCTCCATACGGGCCGAGGAATGTTCTGCTCCCTGGCCTTCGTATCCATGTGGCAACAACATTACCAATCCATTCTGCAATTTCCATTTGTCCTCTGCTGCGGATATGTACTGATCGATCATTATTTGGGCACCATTGCTAAAATCACCAAATTGAGCTTCCCAGATGGTAAGGGTATTAGGACTAGCCATGGCATAACCATAATCAAAACCAACCACTCCGTATTCCGACAAAAGGGAATTATATATTTGAAAAATACCTTGTTTATCGGATATATGGTTCAGGAGCATTACTTCCTCCTCGCTTTCTTCAACTTTCATAACTGCATGACGATGCGAAAAAGTACCCCTTTCCACATCTTGCCCGGACATTCGCACTCCATAGCCTTCCTCCAGGAGGGTACCATAAGCCAACAGCTCTCCCATTGCCCAATCCAAAGTGTCATTTTCAAAAAACATGGCCTTACGGTCCTTTACCAATTTCTCAACTTTACGTAAAAACTTCTTATTCTTAGGCAGTTCTGTTAATACCTTGGCTATTGCGGTAAGTTTCTTTTTATCGTATTTTGTATCTACCGGATCCATCATTTCCCATTCACGAACATGGGTATACCCACTCCATTCATCGGCCATAAATGGGGTTATTACGGTCTTATCCTCTTTTCTGGAATCTTCCAGCTCCTCTTCCAGAGTTGCTTTATATTGTTCTTCGAGCTCCCGAACATAACTATCCCCAATGATACCTTCGTTTATTAGTGCCTCGGCATAAATATCCCTGGAATTTTTATGCTTGGCAATTGCTTTGTATAATTTGGGTTGGGTAAAACGAGGCTCGTCCCCTTCATTATGACCATATTTCCTATACCCTAAAAGATCTAGGAATACATCCCTTTGAAAACGCATACGGAATTCCAAGGCAAAAAGCGAGGCATGAACCACAGCCTCGGGATCGTCCGAATTAACATGTAGGACAGGACTCAAGGTCACCTTGGCCACGTCCGTACAGTATGTAGAACTTCGTGCATCCAGATAATTGGTAGTAAAGCCTATTTGATTATTTACAACAATGTGAATGGTACCATTGGTTTTATAACCATCCAAATTGGCCATTTGCACCAATTCATAAACCAATCCCTGACCTGCTATTGCTGCGTCTCCATGTACAACTATAGGCAAAACCTTGGAGAAGTCGTCACTGTAGCGCGAATCTTGCTTTGCTCTTGCAATACCTTCAACAACAGCACCTACAGTTTCCAAATGGGAAGGGTTCGGCGCAATGTTCATAATAATCTTCTTCCCGTTGTTTGCTTTTCGCTCAGAGGTCCACCCTAAATGATATTTTACATCCCCATCAAAGATTTCCTGCTCATAATCCTTCCCATCGAATTCACTAAAGATATCTTTTGCCTTCTTTCCGAAGATATTTGTCAATACATTTAATCGGCCTCTATGGGCCATTCCCATAACAAATTGCTCAACCCCCATTTCGGCAGCCTTTTCCACTACGGCATCCAAAGCGGGAATCAACGACTCATTACCTTCCAATGAAAACCTCTTTTGCCCAACATATTTAGTATGCAAAAACCCTTCAAAGGAAACCGCTTCATTTAATTTTTTAAGAATATGTTTTTTCCGATCCGCATCATATTTAGGATGATTGTCATTGACATTCAACCAATTCTGGATCCATTCTACCCGCTCAGGGTTTCTTATATACATATATTCCACACCTATTGCATCGCAATAAATCTTCGTAAGGTGCTCTATAATTTGGCGCAAGCTACTGGGGCCTATACCTAAAATTTCCCCTGCGGTAAAAGTGGTATCCAGATCACTAGGTGTCAATCCAAAATTACCAATTTCCAAGGTAGGAAAATACTGTCTTCTTTCCCTTACAGGGTTTGTTTTGGTAAACAAATGTCCTCTTGTTCTATACCCATCTATAAGTCGCACCACCTGAAACTCCTTCTGAAGCTTCTCCGGCACCTCAACCTCATGACCCCCCGCAACCGACAATGTCGCCATTTGCAATTCATCGTTAAAACCTTCCATGGAATTTTCCATGCCAAAATCGAATCCTTGGAAAAAGGCCCTCCAACTGGGCTCTACACTGTCTGGATTTGTTAGGTACTTATCGTATAATTCTGCGAAGTAAGAAGTATGCGCAGCGTTTAAAAAGGAATATTTATCCATGAAAAAGTCTCTCTGTCTTTTGAACAAAATTTATTCAAAAATACAACATTTAGCATATCTAAGCTTAACTTAGTACTTAATAATGGAAAAATATTACAATAATTATGATAAATCGTTATTCCTTAAAAAAAAAGTTGATTTTATGTGTTTTTTTCACTGCTTTATGCGGCTTGGGCTATTCACAACTGACTCCACGGCATTCTGATTTTTGGAACAATGTACATTTTGGAGGTAATTTAGGCTTTGGATTTGGCAATAATTCCTTCAACGCATCTATTTCTCCAAGTGCCATTTATCAGGCCACCGAACAATTGGGTTTGGGCGCAGGACTCAATTTTAACTATGCCAAATTTCGTGATGCAAAATTAGTGGCCTATGGTGGAAGTGTAATATCCCTATTCAATCCAATTCCTGCATTGCATCTTTCGGCAGAACTGGAACAGCTAAGGGTAAATCGTCAACTTGAATTGGATGGCGGCAATTTGGAAGAAGATTATTGGTCACCCGCCTTATTTCTTGGAATAGGCTATGGCAATAGAAATGTGACCATAGGTATACGATACGATGTTTTATACGACTCTCAAAAAAGCATATACGCCAGTGCCTTAATGCCTTTTGTTAGAGTATATTTTTAAACTAGGAACCGTACTCGTTTCTAAACCAAACTTTTTGCCATTCCCTTTTTAATATTTCAAAGGTCACCTGCTCCGAAATTTCAACCACATCGGTTGCTTCAATGCCTTTGACCACTTTCTCTGGAACATCAATAATGTAAAGCAAGTTTAAATAATCCGTGAATTTTTCCATGATCAAATAATACACTTTCTCATGTATCAAAGTCTTCAAATCCCCTGGTGGCACCTCGTCGGGCAAGTCTATAAATACATTGGCAAACACAAAATCCTTTTGCAGTTGCAAAACTAGATTTTGATAGAGACTCTTGTCCTCTGCATGCTCTAGAAGTGCCGAAATAGTGGGAAAATTTACAACCATATGCTATTTACGAAATTTTACTTTAAATGGTTTTTAAGAAATGCAATAAAGCCATTTTTTTTTCAAAAACTCCCAGTCCCAACCTTAAAAATTGTTTGAAAATTTATCCTATGGCCCCTGAAGGAACAACACCTCATTAATTTGGAACATCTACCTAACCAAAATAATATATGGTTTAATAGAATCAAAGATTATTGATAACTACATCCGTTTCCCCTTCAAAAAGTAAAACATGACAGCAATCTGCACCCACTGTATAATCCGAATCAACCACAAGTCTGTCTTCAACATATCCTTTGAAATTTATTTCAATTTTTTTGTCCCTATATTCCATTGAATACTTATCACTAATCAAAGGGTAGACTCCATTTATTGTCATCCACTCATAATCGCCACTTGCGGTATCCGGGGTAATATCAGCACCCTTTGGCAGGACAACTACTTCAAATTCATCCAAAACCACAACCTTACCCTTCTGATCTTTGACACTTATTGTAATGGTCCTATATTCTTCGGTACAGGCTACATTTAAACAATCCAAAGCATCATCTTCACTTTTATTATTACAGTTTAGAATTATCAGTAATGTTATTAATCCAACAAAGCCTTTCATTACCTTTATTTTTTAGAAGGATACAAAATCTTCGCACGGGTTGCTTTATTCCAGGAAAATTACTTAATCCTTATATGTTAACCCCCAAAATAGACTGTCGTTCAATTATTGACACCTATCGTGTGTGCCAAAACTTATCATAAAATCCAAGTAAGCTTTCAAAATTTATTTTCTGACCTTTTGTTCCCAAAGCCAGGCCGATTTCATAGCCTCATCCAGAGTGGATTCTGCCTTCCAACCTAAAACTTTATTGGCCTTGGTCGTATCAGCATAGGCAGAAGTAATATCCCCAGGTCTTCTATCCACAATTTTATAGTTTAATTTTTTTCCGGACACCCTTTCAAAACTCTTAATGACCTCCAAAACGGTACTACCTGTTCCCGTGCCCACATTGAAAACCTCATAGTTCTCCGAGTTCTTACCGTTCAGTAGTCTTTCCAACGCCACTACATGTGCCTTTGCCAGATCCACCACATGAATATAATCCCTAATACAAGTACCATCTGTGGTAGGATAATCCCCGCCAAAAACCGAAAGCTGCTCTCTAAGACCAATACCTGTCTGGGTAATAAACGGCACCAAATTCTGTGGTACACCAATGGGCAATTCTCCTATTTCAGCACTTGGATGTGCCCCCATTGGATTAAAGTATCTAAGCGCAATGGCATTTATTCCTGGCGTTACCTTACAGGTATCACGAATTATTTCCTCTCCCATTTGCTTGGTATTCCCATAAGGTGATTCTGCTGCTTTTACGGGCGCACTCTCGGTAATGGGCATTTTATCCGCTTGGCCGTAAACGGTACAGGATGAACTAAAAATAAAACTGGAATTATTTTTTTGGGAAAGCTCCTTAAGCAAGTACACCAAAGTACCTATATTGTTCTCGTAGTACAGCAAGGGCTTTTCCACACTTTCACCAACCGCTTTGGAAGCCGCGAAGTGAATAACGCCAACTATATCCTGATGTCTTTTAAAAAAATCCTCAACTTTTGATTTTTCTTTAAGATCTAATTTCTCAAAAGTGGGTCTTTTCCCCGTAATGGCCACAATACCATCCAAAACCTTTTCCGTTGAATTGGATAAATCGTCAATAATAATTACTTCATAGCCCTTATTCTGTAATTCTACCGTGGTATGGGAACCGATAAATCCCAAACCTCCCGTTACTAGTATCTTCATGTAATGATTTTTATTTTAAATTTTTGTTTTCAGTTTAATCTGCAACAAGGGCAGTCCGAAATTACCTTCAATTATTTATCTATAAACTGAATAATGGTTTCGGTAATAAACGCGATTTGCTCATCGTCCAGCTCGGTATGCATTGGCAAAGAAATAACCTCGTTGACCAATTGATTGGTTATCGGAAAATCTTTCTCCTTATAACGCTCATCCAAATAAGCTTTTTGCCTATGTAAAGGAATTGGGTAATACACTCCGCAAGGAATTTGCTTTTCAGATAAATGTTTTACCAGAGCATCCCGTTGACCGTTCAAAATTCTCAAAGTATATTGATGGAACACATGACAATCACATTTATCACATATCTCCTTACAGCCATTCGCCATTTGTGGGACAACAATATTTTTATTGCCATTAAAGGCCTTTGAATATTTTTTTGCTGCTGCCCTCCTACTGGCATTATAACCATCCAATCGTGATAGCTTTGATCGTAGCACGGCTGCCTGTATTGAGTCCAATCTTGAGTTCACCCCCACAACATCGTGATGATAACGTTCGTACATACCATGGTTCACAATACCCCTTAAGGTATGCGCCAAAGCATCATCGTTGGTAAATATAGCACCACCATCACCGTAACATCCCAAGTTCTTGGACGGAAAAAATGAGGTTGCCGCCACATGGCCCATAGTACCGGCTTTCTGCTTTTCGCCATTATTAAAGGTATAATCCGCGCCAATGGCCTGGGCATTGTCCTCTATAACATATAGATTATACTTTTCGGCAATTTCCAAAACGGCGTCCATATTGGCACATTGACCAAAAAGATGTACAGGCACTATGGCCTTTGTTTTAGGAGTAATGGCCTTTTCCAAGGCTATTGGATCTATATTAAAACTGTCCTGTTCCACGTCTGCCAAAACTGGAGTTAGTTGCAAAAGGGCAATTACCTCTACCGTTGCTGCAAAAGTAAAGTCTGCGGTTATCACCTCATCACCGGGCTTTAAACCAAGTCCCATCATGGCTATTTGTAGCGCATCTGTACCATTGGCACATGGAATTACATGCTTAACACCCAAATAGTTTTCCAACTCTTTTTGAAAGGCATGTACCTCGGGACCGTTAATAAATGCAGCTGTTTCCAGAACATTGGAGATGGAGGCGTTTACTTCCTCCTTTATGACCTCGTATTGACCATTTAGGTCAACCATTTGTATTTTCCTCATTGAATAAAACTTAGATTCGCAACTTGGTTTGGAGCAAACAATATTACAAAAATAAGGATTGGCAGCCAATGGAATTTCTTTAAAGAAGCGTATTTTAGCCACAAACTAAGATTCAGTGTTTACTATATATAATTTTGCCGTACAATTATCCGCTCTTTTCCTGGAATTGATAGCGCTGTTCCATCCAAAAATCAAACTTTTCGTAAACGGTCGTAAAGGAGTGCTGTCCTACCTACAAAAGAACATTGCAAAGGGTGATCAAATAATTTGGATACACACTGCCTCTTTGGGAGAATTTGAACAAGGCCTTCCCATAATAGAACAATTAAAAAAAGATTATCCAGCTTATAGAATATTGGTTACTTTCTTTTCCCCTTCGGGCTATGAGGTCAAAAAAAATACGGCTGCGGCCGATATGGTTACCTACCTACCTATGGACACCCCAAAAAACGCCAAAAAATTCCTGGACATCGTTGATCCCAAGCTGGTGATTTTTGTTAAGTACGAAATTTGGCCCAATTATTTAAAAACATTGGGGCACCAGAAAATACCAACTATCCTTATCTCCGCTCTTTTCAAGGACAATCAAATTTATTTCAAAGGTCTTGGGGGATTTATGCGTAAGGCCTTGGGCAATTTCACCCATATTTTTGTTCAGGATTCCAAATCCATTGCATTATTGAGCGGGATTGGCATCAAAAATACAGATATCAGCGGAGATACCAGATTTGATAGGGTAATTGAAATTCTCCATCGGGACAACAGTTTAAAGTTCATGGAAGAATTTAAGAACAATACCCAAACTTTGGTAGCTGGCAGCACTTGGCCGGAAGACGAGGCAATTTTGGTGCCGTATATAAATTCTAGCGAATTCCCTTTAAAATTTGTTCTTGCCCCGCACAACATTAAATTGGAACATATCAACAAATTAAGGGCATCCATAAATAAAAAAACAGTGCTTTTTTCCGAGATTGAAAATAAAGATCTAACAGACTATGAAGTTCTTATAGTAGACACCATTGGGCTGCTGACTAAAATTTATAGTTATGCGGACATTTCCTATGTAGGAGGTGGATTTGCCACTGGATTACACAACACATTGGAACCTGCCGTACACGGTATCCCTGTAATAATTGGACCAAACTTTAAGGGATTTAAGGAAGCCGAAGACTTGGTAATCAAAGGTGGAATATTGGTTGTTAAATCCAAAATGGAATTCAACACCTTAATAAATGAGCTTTTAGCGGACTTAAAGTATCTATCAAAAACTGGAAACATCAACGGAACTTATGTCTCTGAAAATAAGGGAGCAAGCGTCCAAATCATGACCTATATACGTACATTACTATGAACACCTATGTACGACTATGCAATATTCCCGAATTTTCACCTTGGTTGCTGTAACCTATTTAGTGCTTTCCTGTTTTTCATGTAGGGGACCTATGGGAGAACAACAAGGCACCACACCACCTGAAAAAGAAGCTCCATCTCCAAAAAAGGAGGATATTCAGAAACCACAACCTAAAAAAGAGGCCCCCAAAACAAAAAATGGACATAAGTCCAAATCAAGGGATACCCTTAACCCAAAAATTGCCCTATCTTAAATAGTCTATACATTTGGTTTACTTTTTTTGTTAGCTTTACAAAAATCAACAAACCAGATTATGAATTCCAAAATTCTTCGCATCTCCCTTATTGCCGCTTTGGCCGGATTTTTATTTGGCTTTGACACTGTAGTTATTTCAGGCGCAGAAAAAAAATTACAACTTTTATGGAACTCCTCGGAAGCCTTTCATGGAACGGTAGTAATAGGTATGGCTTTGTTTGGAACCGTTATCGGGGCAATTTTAGGTGGAATTCCCACTAATAAAATTGGCAGAAAAAATACCCTTATTTGGATAGGTATCCTTTATTCCATCTCCGCCATAGGTTCTGCTTTTGCCAATGACCCCGTTACCTTCGGAATATTCAGATTTATTGGCGGTTTGGGTGTTGGTGCATCAACAGTGGCGGCCCCAGCATATATTTCTGAAATTGCTCCAGCAAAAGATCGTGGAAGATTGGTTGGCCTATACCAATTTATGCTTGTATTTGGAATCCTTGTGGCCTTCATGTCCAATTATGCCCTCAGTAATGTGGGTGAAAACGATTGGCGTTGGATGGTGGGCGTTGAAGCTTTCCCTGCTGTAATTTATACCTTATTTGTTCTTACCGTTCCTAAAAGTCCAAGATGGCTTTTGACCAAAAACAGAACTGAAGAGGCCAAAAAAATTCTGTATTCCATAAATCCAGATCTGTCATTGGAAGAATTGGAAGCTGAAATTGCCTACGGAGAAGAAGGTGCTGCTGCCTCCGAAAGTATTTTTATGAAAAAATATCGATTCCCCTTGACTCTGGCTTTTCTAATCGCATTTTTTAATCAGTTCTCTGGAATCAACGCTTTCTTATACTACGCTCCCAGAATATTTGAGGCTGCGGGATTAGGTGAAAGTACAGCCCTGCTCAGTAGTATAGGAATCGGTATCACCAACCTTATCTTTACCCTATTGGGTATATTTCTGATTGACCGCCTAGGTCGAAAGCAATTAATGTATTTTGGCTCTATTGGCTATATAATTTCATTATCACTGGTAGCAGCTGCTTTTATTTTAAACTGGGAAAGCATGGCAGTTCCTATTTTTCTGTTCCTATTTATTGCATCCCACGCCATAGGTCAAGGTGCGGTAATTTGGGTATTTATTTCGGAAGTATTCCCCAATCACCTAAGAGGAACCGGTCAGGCTTTTGGCAGTTCCGTACATTGGGTACTGGCCTGGCTAATACCCTCCTCTATCCCCGCACTTTTTGCTTGGGTAGGTCCAGGACCTGTTTTCGGATTTTTCGCCTTTATGATGGTGTTGCAATTGCTCTTTGTGATGTTTATGATGCCGGAAACCAAGGGAATTACCCTGGAGGAACTCGGCAAAAAACTGAGTAGATCTAAAAATAATATCGATTGATTTCCAGTAGTTTATCGAAAATTTTAACAATACAACGGATTAGTATACTATTTCAAAGTCATTTAGCGGATTTGACTCTGAAACCCATCATAATTTAAGGATAATTCATTAAATTGTATTAAATTCTTAATATTATGGAAGATGTTACTTTTGGCACTAGGGTGCTCAATGGATTCCTTAGCCTTATGGTAGTAGTATTGGTCGCCATTCTATTAGCTGTGGTAGTCTGTCTGATTTTAGCAGCTTTTGGTTTCTTTAATTGAAACTGGACCCTACTGTTCTAGACCTATACAATTCCGAGTTATATTATTCCCCAAAATATAGCATGGCTATTTATTTATATTATTTCAGTTTCGCCTAATTGGGCTATATCACTTCACTTGCATTAACGCTGGAAGGCATTTAGGTCACTATCCTCTCGCCAAACAAGTCCAATATTGGTTTACCTTGTCCATCCGGAGTAGTATAAAACGGTCTACCTTCAATAGTATAATTTGTTTCCGGATCCATACCCAAGGCATGATATATGGATTGATGAACCTGATCGATCACCACTGGATTATCAATTGAAGAGCAGGGTCGTTCATCAGCTGTTTTACCATACACCAAACCTTTCTCGACTCCACCGCCCCACATGAGTATGGAGCTACCATCAGTAAAATGCCTATGCATACCATAGAATTTCTCGTCTTCGATGATGTCCGGTTGATTTACCTGGTCCTGCACGGGCACTCCTGGTCGGCCTTCCATAATAGCATCCCTGCTAAATTCACTGGCCAGAATTATAAGCGTTCTATCCAAATGCCCTGATTCATCCAAGTCTTTTATGAGTTGTGCTATTGGCCGGTCTATTAGCTCTTTCATTTTTGCCGCACGGGTATGGCCATTTTCGTGGGTATCCCATCCAAGAAATGGTTCATATTCTGTGGAAACACTGATGAACCTTCCTCCGTTCATGGCCAATCTTTTTGCCAGAAGGCACCCTAACCCAAACCTCCCAGTATTATAGGTGTCATAAACCTCTTTGGGTTCCTGTGATAGATCGAAAACCTTGGCCTCAGGAGAATTTAACAACCGATAGGATTGTTCCATGGAACGCATCAGGGATTCCCTTTGATAATCGCTGCCACCCTCCATAATCTTGCTCTTATTTGCCAATTCCTTATAAAGTTTATAGCGGGCTTCAAATCTTTTAAGCGACATCCCTTGAGGTGGCCTTACACTATCCAAACCTGTAGAAGGGTCCGGTATTAGGAACGGACCGTATTCACTCCCCAAGAATCCAGCGGAATGAAATGCCTTCAATTCCTCTGCCTCCCCAACCGTAAATCGTTGTCCCATGGCTATGAATGGAGGAATAACCGGGTTTACAGGTCCCATTTCCTTGGCAATCCAGGCACCTATATGTGGAGCTTGCACAGACTGGGGTGGCTCATAACATGTATGCCAATGGTATTGATGACGCGTATGTAGTATATGACCAAGATCTGCGGATTTATAAGAACGGATTATAGCACCTTTATCCATTACACCGCCTATCCCTTCAAGTCCCTCCGAAAAATGTAATCCATCCACAATTGTGGGTACCTTAGGAAAGGTGCTTAAAACTCTCTTGCTTTCCACTCCCTTGGTGTAGGGTACGAATGCCTTGGGGTCAAATGTTTCCGTATGGGCCATACCCCCTGCCATCCACAATAAAATAACGGTATCGGCTTTGGAAGTTATAGCTGGAACTGAATTGCAGGAACTTAAAAAACTGGCCATCGGAATACTGGTAGAAGCTGCCGCAAGACTAGCTGCCCCCATCTTTTTAACAAAATCCCTTCTCGCACTACTATGTAAATCCTTATTCATTTTTTGTTAGTATATAAATTGAAATTCTGGCGAAATGAACATCGACCAAAAAAGATCTTGCAATGCCTCTTCCTTTGAACCGGTCTGCAGTGCATTGAGCATTATACCCCTTTCCTTATCCGTTGGGTTTCTACCCAATGTTTTTCGGTATAGGTTTAGCACTATTTGTTCATCCTTATCTCCATACTTCTTCAGCCATGTCTCTGCCCCTTCCTTAAGTACGCCATTAAAATACTCCCCATTGGTCAACTCCAGAGCCTGTAATAAGGTAGCCTGCTCATCTCGTGTGGTTGCTACATTTTCCCTAGTAGGCCTACCCATAACCTTCATAAATGGATGTTGCTTTACAAGGCTGGCCCTAGCAAATTCCCGTTCCGTATTTTCAAAAGTGAAATTCACCAACTTGTCCCAGTTACTTGACCCATAATTACGGACTCCTTGCCAACTACCATCATCAAATATTACGCTTACCCATTCGCCTTCCGGTTGTTTATCAGTGCTTTTCCATTTATCATTGGAGGTAACCAGCATTCCAGTTCCATCTTCAAATTGGATTTTCATGGTGAACAGGATACCCGCTGGATTGGCAATGCTTCCCTCATTATTTCCTTCTAGAGCTAATATATTTTCACCTTCAATAAGCTTATCCCCGACCTCTAACCTATCCACTTTTCTCCAATCCGTTCCCTCCGATATTATTTTACCATTTAGATACAATGTATAGGAATGATCAACGGAAATAAGTGCCTCTGCGGCCTGAATTTTTTTCCCCTTTAAATTGAAGCCATGTCTAAAATATCTCGTCCCTGGCTCGGGCAGTACATCACGATCAAACTTAACTTCCCTATGCCAAACCCTATTATAGGGCAAACCTTCGTTATTGGGGTCATATGCCGCTGCATAATACATGGGGGCAACCACCTGGCTAACGGCATCCGAAAATTGCTCTGCACTTAATCGCCTTAGGATTGGTCCCTTAAATACATAACCTTTTTTTAAATCCTCCTGATCCTCCAAACGGGTAGACTCCAATTGGTAAGCCTTGGAGGTCATTATCATTTTCAGTAAATATTTTATATCATAACCAGAGTCCACAAAATTGGTGGCCAACCAATCCAACAAATCGGAATTCCAAGGTTCATTGTCCATTTCGTCTACGGGCTCAATGATTCCCCGTCCCATAAACCTTTTCCAAAATCTATTTGTGATGGTTCTGTACAGCCTACCATTCTCGGGCTTAACCATGACCTCTGAAAGCAATAGCAATCGTTCCTTTACACTTTCCGCCTCTACAGAGCCTAGTTCCGGATATAGAAAATTTACCTCGGCCATTTTCCCAATTGGCATATCACATCTATTTAATTCCATAATGGAATCTGCAAAAATAGAGGCAAAACCATAGGATTGCTCCAAAGTAAGATTGCTTACAAAACTGTTATGGCAGGATGCGCACTTTACATTGACTCCCATTAAAGATTGACCAATATTTTGGGCAGCCTGCATCTCGGTTCGTTGACTGGCATTGACCAAACCCCGCCATTTAATCCCATTGATAAACCCCTCCGATTCTTCACTTGGATTTATCAATTCCTTGACCATTATATTATAGGGTTTGTTATCCATTAGAGAATGGTACAACCAATCTGTAATCTGTTTACGTCCGCCAGTTATAAAACCGGGACCACTATAATCATTTCTGAGTATATCATTCCAAAAACTCAACCAATGCTGGGTGTAATTATGCTTATCTCCCAACAATTCATCTATAAGTTTTTCTCTCTTCCCCTTATCGCCGCTATTTACAAATTGATCTATTTTAGCTGGCTCGGGAAGCAGACCAAGAATATCAAGTGAGGCACGTCTAATAAATGTTCTGTCATCCACCTCCTTGGGCCATTTCAATCTCTTTTCCTTAAAATAGACATCCATAAACTTATCTATGGGATGTTTTTCATTACTAGTCTTGGGAAGATCGGGCATTGACAAGGCCAACTCGGCTTCGGGAAAAATCTTAAGCGCCCCATCGGACCATTTTGCCCCTTTTTTAATCCATAATTCGATCAATTTTATTTCATTGCTCTTCAAAACCTTTCCCTTCTTGGGCATTACTTCATCATGATCCGGCGGAAGACTTATTCTTCGGAACATCTCACTCTCCTCCGGCCTACCTTCTACAATGATTGGGCCCGACTTTCCTCCTTGGTAAACCCCGCGTTTATTGTCCAGTACCAGTTCCCCTTTTTGTTTATTTTCACTGTGGCATTGATAACAATTATGTGCTATAATTGCCCTTACACCCAGATTAAGATCTTCTTGTTGAGCTTCGGACAGTGAATCCAACCCATTTAATTCCGCCAAAAGTACCGTGGCTTTTCCATCGTCATAAGAATCTTGATTATGAGGCAAGACGCTGGTTAAATAATCTTCCCCATGGGTAAGACTCGCCCCCAAATGACCAGCAACAACCAGCAACAATACGGTTGCGACAAGACCAAAACGATAATAGCCATAATGTTCAAGCTTTCCATTTAATGTATTTCGCAACAAGAACCAGGTAATAGTGGCAAAAACTGCTGTTGCAATCCCCACATTCTGATGAAACTGGACCAAATCACCAACATAATCGTCATGGGTACGAAGCAACCAGCCCAAAACTGCAGATAGTACCGCAGACGCAGCTCCCAAAGCGACCATCCAATTAATACCTTCCCTAAGGCTTTGCCTTCTTCCCCCAAGTGTCAAAAATTCTAAAAAAATTGCCACCACCAACAAGCCTATCGGAAAATGTACTACCATAGGATGAAAGCGTCCTAACAACTGAAATATCCAGTCCCACGAATTACTGTCCATAACTGCAATTTAATGTTTTTTTTGTACGCTAACATTATCAAAATGTGAGGCATACTATATGGGACATTAGGCAACCGCTGTCAACGATTATGTTTTGAAGTAGTAATCGGCATTAAAAATGGCATATCCTGTCCGCACCAATTACCCCCAAATCTAATCGACCTCCTCGGATACAAAAAAAGCAACCCCTTAAGGTTGCCTTTACCAATTATCCCATTCCTTGAGCCATAACAATGTCCCAATTATAAATATTACATGGAACCTAATTACGTTGTTAATTCTATTTTTTCGCTTTTTTCATACTATCAACTTCCTTCCTAAACCTCAATATCATGAGACTATCCAATTGCCCGCCAATACTGTCCCTCATGGAAGACCAATTCTGGGAATTCATATCACCGGCATACCGCATTATCTTGTTAAATCTAGCCACATTAAACCGATTCGCTTTCCAAGCGGCCTCGGTACTTTCCTTATGTTTTAAATCCTGCAAGTAAATACCAACTCCAAAGCCAACTAAGATAATTCCCAGTACCAATAACCACCGTGCGGTTGTTTTAGACATTATTCTGAATTTAGATTAAAACAATAAAATAATTCATAGGACACTATGGTATTTACGTAAAAAATAGTGCCTACGGACTGTTTTTTAGAAATATTTTACGACCTAAACTCCTTAGCTAGCAGTTAAATTATATAAACTTAGAAATTACCATGAGCAATACAATAACTGCAAAGGCACCACTAAAAGTCAACACAAGGTCGATAAAAATAAATTTCCTTTTCATTACTTTAATTTAATATTAATTGTTTTCCTCTGCGATCCATCACCATAAGGTCGGAAAGCCTAAAAGTTTGATTGGGTTCTTCCTAGGTTTAAATTCTAAATGTGCTTATTTCAAGACATCTTACTAATTCTAAAGTTAGTCTGGAATGATTGAATATAAAAATATCAACGTTCAACGCTTAAAAACCTTGGATAAAATGTAGAATTACCTCACCACCCACTAATAATCAATGTAATTTGGTACCATTAGAAAATGAAGGTCGACTTTGTTTTTTTAGAGAAAATTGTTTCGAACTTTAATATTGAGGCAATTGACTAATCATCATAAGGAAGTGCAAATTTTAGAAAACTACTAACCACTTAGATCTTGTAAGAGACCAAATATATGTAAGTACTGAAATGGCGCGAATGTTCTCCTTATAGATCATGGCCAATGTCCAAAATCTGATTGACTATTAATTAAACAAATTGTTCTAAATTTCCGTACCCAAGGATTTACCGGTTTTTTCTTAATGTTTTACCATTTTTCAAACATCTTATTCTAATATATTTGATAGTAAATTTTTATATAATGTAAGTAAAGTGTTTCGGAATAAAAAGTTAGAAAAACTAGTAAGTAGCAGAAATCTTGCATCTAGAGTTGTTGGATGCACCAGTTTAGGTAAAAAAGTAAACCCGATTAAATGAAAAGGCAATCTATTATTATCCTTCTGTCCACATTTTGTTCAATGTTGACCTTCCCTCAATCTTTTGAGCTTACGGTTGATGCGAACTTTGATCAACCAAATAACATTCGTCAACATTTGTGTAAGATGGCCAGTAATATTACCCGTAATTTCCTAAAAGATATTAAAAATTTGGAGGACTGGGAGGCTGTTCGCGAGGAACGGCACCAACAATTTCTTGAAATGTTGGGGCTACAGGGAAAGCCCCTTAAAGGACAAAGAGCTCCCCTAAATGTCACCAAAACAGGTAGCATTCAAAAAAAGGGATACCGTATCGAAAAGCTATATTACGAATCTTTGCCCGGGCTTTATGTGCCTGCCAACCTCTATATTCCCGATGGAATCAAAACACCAGTGCCCGCGATCTTGTACGTTAGTGGCCATGCCCATTCCCAAAAATACAACTATCAAGCACATGCCAAGAATTTCGCCCAAAACGGCTTTGTGTGCCTAATTATCGAAACCATTCAACGAGGAGAAGTAAAAGGAGAGCATTTAGGGCAAGAATCCAATGGATGGTTCCATTGGTACAGTAGAGGCTACAATCCTGCCGGAGTGGAGGTATGGAATGGAATACGAGGCTTAGTTCTTTTGTCCGCAATGCCAGAAGTAGATATAAATAATCTTGGCGTAACCGGCATTTCTGGTGGCGGTTCCCAAAGCTGGTATCTGCCGGTGGCCGATTCAAGAATCAAGGCAGCAGCTGCTGTAGCTGGCGCAGGTTCGTTGGAAGGTCAAATAGTACAAAAAACAATCGATGACCATTGCGACTGTATGATGCCGATCAATACCTATGGTATCGACTTTACCGACATCGGTGCATTGATCGCGCCACGACCATTTATGATTGCACAACCAAATCGCGATCTATATTATTCCATTGAAGCAGTCCATACGCTGTACAATAAGATAAAACCCATCTATTCCTTCTACGGAAAACCAGATAATTTGACCATGAAAGATGCTACTGGAGGGCACAGCTATGGGTCGAAGGAAGAACTGCGCCCAGAAATTCTATCGTTCTTTTTAAAGGCGTTAAAGGGTAAAAATATACCACCGGATAAATTGGGGAAAATTGACACATCGTTGGAACTGTCGGAGGAAGAATTAAAAGTCTATATAAATGGCGTACCTAGTGACGACAGAACGAAATATATTCAGGATTCGTTCGTAGACTTGGCCACAGCGCCAGAAATTAAAACGGTAGAACAACTTAATTCCTATAGAAACGAGGTAAAGGCTTTTTTGAAAGAAAAAACGTTTGGTGCATTTCCCGACGAACCCGGACCGTTGGACATGCGATTGGATTTCATATCATCGAGCAAATCGGGAAATGAAAGAAAAGACTACAGCTTTGTTTCAGAGGAAGGATGGCGATTGAAGGTTTCAATGCAATTAGGGCAGCCGACTGATAAGGATCAACCGCTTCTTTTGGTTTTGAAAAACCCCAATGAGGAACGTTATGAATCGGACGCTTTGGTCAGTGGTCTGAGAGGGAAAGTAATCATTGCCTATTTTGAGGCACGTGGAATCGGCGATACCGGTTGGTCCGCATCACAACAATGGCATATCCGGAGGGCAGCAGCCTGGACGGGAAGAACCATCGCCTCCATGCGTGTCTATGATGTACTACGCTGTTTGGAAGCCTTGCGGAGCATCCCAGGTGTGGATACCGACAACATTAGCATTCTAGCACAGGGCGAAATGGCGGCCATAGCCCCTTATGCAACTCTATTGGATGGCAATGTAAAAACCCTACTACTGAAAGATCCGCCTGCGACCCAAAATGCACCAAGTGACCCAACGGGTAAAGGCGAGGCCATTGAAATGCTGAATTGTTTGAGAGTAACCGATCTACCGCAAGTGGCAGGTTTGCATTATCCCAATGAACTCCTTATTATGGGCAATGAGCCAAAAACATATGAGTGGACCCAAGACCTTTATGAAAATTTGGATAGGCCTGATGGCTACAAAAAAGTTCAAAAAGCATCACAGTGGCTGGATGATTAATTTTAGGAATACATTCCACAGACATTTTAAAAAATGAATTCAAATAACTAACCAGTCCCTTAAATAAGACCTACTAACTAATAGAAGTTACCCTTATGGATGAAAAACCGTAACCGTTAACGGTAAATAATGGAGCCCTTGATATTATGTCATGGAACACAAATAAGACATTACTTCATTATTCTTGTCAATTGAAAATATCTCTGATAGTTTTCTGGGATGTCCGCAATATCCAATAGGCAACCTTCCTCCATATAAGGATAAATTTCATCATATGTCTTTACAATGTACATGCCCACCCTCTTGCTGATATGTTCGCGCCTTAAATCTGCAGGACCATCCAATCCGGCTGCTGCAATCAATTCCAAAAAACTATGGATAGTGGCTTCGTGGTAATTTTTCGCCCTTGGTGCTTTGTCGTCCACCACTAGACCTTTAACAAGCGACCTGTTCTGTGTGGCAATCCCCGTAGGGCAAGTATTCATGTTGCATTGCAAGGCCTGGATACACCCGATGGACAACATCATGGCACGGGCACTGTTGCAACCATCGGCTCCCAGTGCCAATGCCCGTGCCATATGAAATCCGGTTATGATTTTTCCTGCCACGATTACTTTTATATCCTTTTTCAATCCGAAACCTACCAAGGTATCGTGTACAAAAATCAACCCTTCGCGCAATGGCATGCCCATCGTATTCGAAAATTCCACCGGAGCGGCTCCAGTGCCGCCTTCTCCGCCATCAACAGTAATAAAATCGGGAGTTATGCCTGTAAAGATCATGGCCTCGCAGAAATCCATAAATTCCTGTTTCCTACCAATGCACAACTTGAACCCGATCGGTTTTCCATCGGACAGGTCGCGCAGTTTTTTAATAAAATACATGAATTGAATAGGGTCCTCAAAAGCCGAATGTGATGGAGGGGAATGAACGGCAATGCCAGGTTTGATATGCCTGATCTTTGCGATTTCCTCTGTATTCTTTATGGCAGGCAATATTCCCCCATGACCGGGTTTTGCCCCTTGCGACAGTTTAATCTCTATCATTTTTACCGATGGTCGCAGGGCATTTTCACGAAACGTTCTTTCATTAAAAGTGCCATCATCGTTTCTACAGCCGAAATACCCGGTACCAATCTGCCAAATAAGGTCGCCCCCGTATTTCAGATGATGATCGCTGATACCCCCTTCGCCAGTGTTGTGAGCAAAATTCCCCATTTTGGCACCCTTATTTAAGGCCATAACGGCATTGTTGCTCAAAGAGCCGAAACTCATGGCCGAAATATTCAATAGACTTGAAGAATAAGGCTGTTTACAATCCTTGCCTCCAATCAGCAATCTGGGAAACTCCCCAATATTCTTTGGATTGTGCTTTGCGTACATCGAATGTTCCATCCATTCATATCCCGAGTGGTAAAGATCCATCTGCGTACCAAAAGGTTCGGTATCTGTCTCGCCCTTCGCCCTTCGGTAGATCACTGACCTTAAAATACGGTTCAACGGCCTTCCCTCTGTATCCGTCTCAACAAAATATTGCATTATCTCCGGCCTTATGGATTCCAATACATAACGAAACCGACCAATCAACGGAAAGTTGCGTCTTATTGTATGTCGTTTTTGAAAGATATCAAAGACGCCCATCAAAACTAATGGCCCTACCAATATGAAACTCCATAAAATAAGAGGCCGGAAAAGGGCAATGCAGATGATGGTGATGACAACTACGGTTGAGATAAGAATAAAACGTTCACGGACTTTCATAGAATGGCATGTTTGGTTAACAACATAAACAAGAAATAGAACTCTATTGCTGTAAGCTAATATATATCGTTTATAATTAGAAATCAAACCTTCTATAAAGACGGATTTGAAGAATAGATAAGCACTTAAACATCAGCATTTTGGTAAATTTAGAGCGAATTTTAGTAATATGAATCAGTAATTGGCATCAGTTATCAGGGAACATATAAAACAAATATGGCGTTTAATAGATCAGTTAAGTGCGCTTAGAGGAAAATTGATCATTTTATGAGCCATATTTAATTATGGTTTAAGTGAAAATAATATTCTTGACTGCCTAAAATATAGCGCAAATTAGATTTTTACAAGATGAAATTTAAAATTACCCAAAAATCCCTTTGGAATTTTTTGAGATTGAAACATTTTTTTACCAACTAGGTATGGCCATTTTTACTAGCTGGTATTTCATCCTGGAAGATATGGGTGAAGGAGGATATCGCAATCCGGCTTGGATCTTGGGAGGAGTTGAAAAAGACGGCCAAATTGAATGGGTGCAACTGGAAGTTTTGCTTTACCACCCCTACTTTTTACTCCAGGCACGCAGATTTTTCGAAACAATCCACACCTTATTCTTCCAATTATCTTATCGGGGACAAAATCGAAATTTTATTCAATTTTTGGAATAATTTGCGTACCTTATGGAAAGGTAATTTGTTTAAAGTCCAAATTGTCCTGCCATGGAAAAAAGAAAGACAATGGCCACGGAAACCACTGGCCAAAAACCTTATTCGGAGAGCTATCTGGACCAAAAGACTGTGAAGTTTTGGGATGATAAATTTTTCATTGTAGGCATAGGCGCTTCCGCAGGAGGTTTAGAGGCTTTTAAAGAATTTTTTACCGCTATGCCCAGTACCCCCGATATGGCATTTGTTCTCATACAACATTTAGATCCTAATCACAAAAGCCTGATGGTCCAACTTTTGAAGAACCACACTCAAATGACGGTGACCGAAGTGGAGGACAACACAAAAGTGGTTCCTGACCATGTGTATATTATACCCCCGAACAAGAACATGGCAATCTTTAACGGAGTGCTGCATCTTATAGAACCCTCTGAGTCGCGGGGGTTTTGGAAACCGATCGATTTTTTTCTGAGCTCCCTTGCTGAGGATCAACGGGAAAGGTCTGTTGGGATAATATTGTCAGGTACGGGAACCGAGGGAACCCTTAGTCTAAAGAAAATCAAAGGACATGGCGGGCTGGCCGTTGTTCAGGATCCCAAAACGGCCAAATACGATGAGATGCCGCGGAGCGCCATATCGGCAGGGGCGGAAGATTTTGTACTACCCGTCCATGAAATGCCCAATTTCCTTATTACATATCGCAAAAATCGAAAAATTGTTTCTCAGAATAAACTTCTCCCTACTTCGGGGTCCTCAGAACTTTTGGATAAAATTTTTACACTGCTACGCAATGAAACAGGGTGTGATTTTTGCGAATACAAAGAGGTTACACTAATGCGTCAGATCGAAAAGCGCATGGCCATTAACCAAATGGACAAATTGGAAGATTATATTAAATACCTTCAGACCGCCAGGGGTGAGGTGGTTAAATTGTTTCAAGAACTTCTAATAGGGGTTACGTGTTTTTTTAGGGATAAGGAGGCCTTCCGAGTATTGCAAGAAATAATAATCCCCAGGATTATTCGGGATAAAAAAGACGGGGACGACATCCGCATCTGGGTTCCTGGCTGCTCTACAGGGGAAGAGGCCTATTCCCTTGCCATACTATTTAATGAGGCCATATGCCAACAATCCAAAAAAATAAAAGTCCAGATTTTTGCATCGGACCTAGACGAAAATGCCATTAATTGTGCCCGTAAGGGGGTTTATCTTGAAACCATCGCCTTGGATATGCCGCCCGAAATCCTGACCCGCTACTTTCAGCCCGAGACCGTCAATTTTCGCATACGGAAGGAAATCCGTGACCAAGTCATTTTTTCTGGACACAACCTCCTTAAAGACCCTCCCTTCTCCAAACAGGATCTGGTGAGCTGCAGAAACCTGTTGATCTATCTAAAGCCTGAAGCCCAGAGAAAGGTTGTGGACGTATTTCATTATGCCCTGAAACCCCATGGTATTCTGTTTATTGGAAGTTCCGAATCCCTTGGGAACAATTCCTATCTTTTTGAGGTACTGGATCAGAAAAACAAACTTTACAGACACAAAAAGGTAGACCAGGATGAAATACCCAATATCGGGCATCTATTCCGGGTGCCAATTCCCATAATTAATGCAAAGAACCGAATACGTAAAAAGGACAATGGCCAAAGCCTCGCAAGCATTACAGAGCAACTACTGCTGGCGGACTATGCCCCTGCCTGCACAATAATAAACCATAAAGGGGTCTGTGTTTACTTTTCAGGAAACACGGGCAGTTATCTACAACCTTTACAGGGCGAGGCACAATTGAATATATTGAATATGGCCACAGGGGGACTAAGAACAGAACTGTGCATCCTAATCAACAAAGTTCGTAAAACCCTTAAAATGAAAGAGCGAAAGGGGATAACTATTGAAATGGACGGCAGAACTCGGAAAATAGATCTGCGTATAAGGCCTATGAACCACTTAGAACCAATTGGCGATTACTTGATGGTAACGTTCCATGACAGGGAAGAATACCAGGAAAAAATCACAGGAACAAAGGTGGTAAAATCGGAG
Source organism: Arenibacter sp. F26102 (assembly GCF_023015865.1). GTDB lineage: Bacteria > Bacteroidota > Bacteroidia > Flavobacteriales > Flavobacteriaceae > Arenibacter. Next base: position 151,139 of record NZ_JALKBC010000006.1, read on the forward strand.
GAAGTTTTTGAATTGCACGCCTTGGAACAGGAATTGGCCGAAACCAAGGAATATTTACGTTCCACGATCGAACAACTCGAGGTTTCCAACGTGGAACTTAAATACTCCAACGAGGAACTCCAATCCAGCAATGAGGAATTGCAATGTACCAATGAGGAGATGGAAACCTCCAAAGAGGAATTACAGAGCATAAACGAGGAGTTGATTACCGTAAACACAGAGCTGCAAGCCAAAATGGACGAGCTTGCCAATACCAACGACGATTTGGATAACCTCCTTGCCAGTACGGAAATAGGGACTCTATTTCTAGATTCAGAATTGATTATAAAGCGTTTTACGCCTTCCATGTCCCAAATCTTCAACCTTATTCCAAGTGATGTCAACAGGTCGGTGAGGGATTTGTCCTCGAACCTTATAAATAATAGGTTACTGGACGAGCTAGAAAAAGTCCTAACTACTCTTGTGCCATTGAAAACTACCGTCAAGAGCAAAGATGGTACGTGGTATCAAATGCGGGCTATTCCTTACCAGAATTCAGAGAATGTCATAAAAGGGTTGACGGTGACGTTTGTAGATACCACCCAAGAGACTTTGGTTACTGAAGAGTTAAAGGATATCAAGGAGCGATACGAACAGTTATTGTCTATCACAAAAACAATGGTCTATACCCAAGATAATAATCTGGTATACACCAGTCTCTCGGACAAACATCCCGATTTTGAGTTCAGGAACATAGTAGGTAAAACAGACCAGGAGCTCTTTTCTGGCCACGAAGCCAAAGTATTGAATACCATAAAGAAAAAAGTGCTCCGAACAGGGGAACCGGCCAAGGAATCGGTTCAATTAAAATTGGGAGGTCGAACACGATTTTACGACCTTGTGGTCCGGCCGGTGTTGGAGAATAATAAAATCATCGGAATTGACTGTACTTCAATGGATATAACTGAATTTGCCATGGCGGAGAGAGATCTAAAGGTTCTTAAAAAGGATGAAAATGGATAGTTCTAAGCGCATAGGGAACGAACTTCGAACCAAAGCCGAGGCCCGGGCCAAAAGGACTCGCCTTTTCAATAAGGATTTTTCAATGGAGAAGGCAAGAACTTTGCTGTACGAACTGGAGGTACACCAGATAGAATTGGAGATGCAGAATACTGAGTTGCGCGAAACCCAAGCCCATTTGGAGAAAGTAAAGGACGAATATACCGATCTTTTCGACTTTGCCCCAGTAGGTTACTTGATCTTGGACGAAAAGGGAACTATCCTCAACATCAATCTTACGGGTTGCAATCTCCTGGGACAAAATCGAGCCCGTATAAAAGGAAAACCTTTTTCTGCTTATTTATCAAGGGAGGAATCCAATGCGTTTTATCTGAGGTTAAAAGAAGCATTTAAAACCGGCACCCTGCCGGCGTTCGACCTCCAATTGAACCATAAGACCAGTGTCACAGCGCTTAGCGTACTTGTGCAAGGTGTGGTGACCACAAATGAACATAGTGAATGCTCACAGTGCCGAGTATCCCTACAGGATGTTACAGATCTACGAAAAGCTGAGAAACTGCTAGAGGAAAAGGCACGTATCCAGCGATATTTAGATATGGCCCCCATTGTTTTTCTTTTATTGGATCCTGGGCACAATGTAAAAATGATCAATCAGAAAGGCTGCGATCTCTTGGGCTATAATCGGCTGCACGTACAAGGAAAGAACTGGTTCCAAAACTTTAGCCCCCCATTGGACGAAAAAGGGATTACTACAAATGCCGATTTACACTACAAAAAATTGCTTTTAGAACCTTATTGTGAATATTACATTGTCCGTAAGAACGGGGAACGGCGATTGATCGCATGGAGCAATTCCAGCTTGCTGGACAAGAAAGGCAACATCATAGGAACCATAATTGCAGGAGATGACATCACTAGTCGCAAAAAAGTGGATGATGGCAAACAAGCGTATCTGATGGAACTGGAAAAAACGGTCAAACTTCGCACCAAAGCCTGGAAAACACTAAAGGCAGAGAAAAAGACCTACCAGATGAACAGCCGTTTTGTTTTACGGGCCTCTCGGGAACTCCACAGAGAGCTTACCTCTCTGACGGCCTCCGTAAACTTGGTAGAGAAATATTATGGTCCAGGTCAGCACACAAAACAATTACCGTATATTTTCAAGGTACGATCAGGCGTTATTAGGCTTGGTTTGATGTTCGACAACTTTCTTTTAATGGATAGGCTGGAACGTGGAAAGGTAAAGGTCCATATGACGGTTTTTGATCTTGAAAAGTTCGTAAATGGTATCAATAAGAAATTGGAGGGCCTCCTACAAAATGACCTGGAAATAAACTATCGGCATCATGGCAATGTCAAGGTATTAAGTGACAAGAAGATCCTGGAGAAAGTATTTACAAATCTCATTGACAATGCCATTAAATTTTCCGATTTGGATATTAACGTGAAAACTATGGCCAATAATGGTCTTTTGATTGCTAGCTTTAAGGATAGGGGGATCGGAATACCAAAAGAGGAACAACAATATGTCTTCAACAAATACTACAAGGCCAAGAATACTGACAAAACTAAGGGAACTGGTTTAGGTCTTGCTGTTGCCAAGCAATGTGTGGAATTGTTGAATGGTACCTTAGAATTTGCTAGCAATCTTAAAACTGGAAGTACTTTTACGGTGGTGCTGCCGCAGGTCCGACCTTGAGCTCTAGAGACCTGCCCATAAAGAGAGATTCAAAAAAAAGCCGTCAATAATCCACCTTTCAGCTCACCCCATTTTCCTTTCCTGACCATAAGGTCTTTGGTAGAATCCATCACTCACTGGCCTGAAATGGCACAGAATTACATCCCTACAAGCTATTTATGAATCCAATATCTTAAGGCCATTAAGAATACTATTTCTTTATGCCTTGGATAAGGTATTGACCATCGCTCTTTTTCCGCCGAAAAATTAACGATAAGAGAATGAAATAAATATATTCAGGAAGGTCAAATAACCGGTCATATTTAAATAATTACCATTTATACTGATTTTCCCACCATACATACAGAACAAGAGCTTGATTTGGGATTTCCGCTAAATTTAGCGTAATTTCTGACGACCTACTTTAGATTATTGCCAACTTGATTATAAACCCAAAATTTACCGCACCATGGAAGTCACAGTTAATCGGCGTAGGCATAATATTAAAAGGGCGAACCGGAACATTATTGGGAGACAGGACTCATATGGTTCTCGAAGGCCTGGCAACATAAAAACAACACCAAAACGGACAACGCCAATTAATGACCCTTCTATTGGAATTAAATTAATAGTGCGCCTGGAGCGGAACAACCAAACACTTTTAATATTAAGAAATGAGCTGGACTCATATGTCTATGAGCCCAGAACTCCTGAATTGTTTGAACGCATAGAATATTTGAAAGATCAAATAGAAATTACAAGAATAAAAAATTCGAAAATAATAGGTTTCTTGATGCATCATAAACATGTCGTTTGGGATTATTTGGATTACATAAAGTACGCCATCAGCAAATTTTATGACCTAAAAGGTAGAATAGAGGCATATATGTACGACGCATGCAATGACCGACAAGAGTATTAGAGCTGAAATAAGTTGAATGTCAACTCAAAAATAGGATTGACTCTGACATTTCACTTTGTCAAAAATATTTAAAGGACCACCCTTTTAAACACCCCCTTGGATACAGCTTGTACTGAGCGTAATCGAAATGCTCAGGACAAACTCCGAGACTTCCAGCCCTTGGCGGGACAGGCTTCTCGCCTCTCCGATTACAAAACTATCGACTACAAAAAAAGCCCCTCATTTCTGAAGAGCTTTCTACTAAGTACAGGCGGAGAGACTCGAACTCTCACACCTTGCGGCACTAGATCCTAAGTCTAGCGTGTCTACCAATTCCACCACGCCTGCATTTCAATATTTACATGAGGCACTAGATTCAACCCTAGTTGGCTGCCTCCCGATAGCTATCTGGACCAGCATGCCTACATTTAACCCGATTATTATCGGGATGCAAATATAAAGTAATTTTTCAATTTTAAAATACTTAGCCAATAAAAAGTTCTTTTTTGTAAATTTAGCCTTCAATTAAACCAAAACATGCAAGACATTTCGGAGTACCTAGTCAAAAACAAAGAACGTTTTATCAATGAGTTGATACACCTCCTAAAGATACCCTCAGTGAGCGCCGACCCAGCGTATTCCCAGGATGTCATCAATGCTTCCGAAGCCGTTAAGGCCTCATTGTTGGAGGCCGGTTGCGATAACGCTGAAATATGTGAAACCAATGGATACCCTATCGTCTACGGTGAAAAAATAATAAATCCGGAATTGCCCACCGTTCTGGTTTACGGGCATTATGACGTTCAACCCGCAGATCCAATAGACCTTTGGAACTCGCCTCCTTTTGAGCCCGTAATAAAATCCACCGATATCCACCCCGAAGGGGCCATCTTTGCTAGGGGTGCCTGCGATGACAAGGGACAAATGTATATGCATGTAAAGGCTCTGGAGTTCATGGTGAAAACCAACCAATTGCCCTGCAACGTGAAATTTATGATCGAAGGGGAAGAAGAAGTAGGAAGCGAGAATTTGGGCACTTTCGTAGCCGAGAACAAAGAAAAATTGGCCAATGACATTATCCTAATTTCAGATACCGGTATGATTGCCAACAATGTGCCTTCCATAACCACAGGTTTGCGTGGACTTAGCTATGTGGAAGTAGAGGTTACAGGCCCTAACAGGGACCTGCATTCAGGCTTATACGGTGGTGCCGTGGCCAATCCTATCAACGTATTGACCAAAATGATTGCCTCACTTCACGATGAAAACAACCATATCACCATCCCGGGTTTCTATGATAAAGTGGAAGAACTTTCCAAGGAAGAACGTGCTGAAATGGCCAAGGCACCTTTTAGCTTGGAGAACTACAAAAAAGCCTTGGATATAAAGGCCGTTTATGGAGAAAAAGGTTATACCACCAACGAACGCAACTCCATTAGACCCACCTTGGACGTTAACGGAATTTGGGGCGGATATATAGGTGCGGGAGCAAAAACCGTAATTGCCAGTAAGGCCTATGCAAAAATCTCCATGCGCTTGGTACCCCATCAGGATTGGAAAGAAATAACGGAGTTGTTCAAGACCCATTTCGAAAGTCTGGCACCGGAGGGAGTTACGGTTAAGGTTACCCCGCACCATGGTGGCCAAGGTTATGTAACGCCAATAGACAACAATGCTTATAAAGCGGCTTCAAAAGCTTATGAAACTACCTTTGGAAAGACCCCAATACCTCAGCGTAGTGGAGGCAGCATCCCCATTGTTTCCCTTTTCGAAAAGGAATTGAATAGCAAGACCATCCTTATGGGATTCGGTCTGGACAGTGATGCCATTCATTCTCCCAACGAGCATTTTGGCGTTTGGAACTACCTAAAAGGTATAGAGACCATTCCGTATTTCTATCAATACTTTACGGAATTATCCAAATAAGGTAGAATTTTATTTATGGGCGTTCCCCTTGCGGGTCGCTCTTTCCGCTGTATCTTTTTTGGCAGCTGTCATGTCCTGCAAGGTTTTCAAAACCTTGTAGGACTAAAACCATCGTCCAACTAAGATACCTACAAGGTTTGACAAACCTTGTAGGAGTAAGGCCAAAAAAGGATGCCGCTGCAATAGCTAACGCAAAATCAATTAACGTTGATGCCGGGGTTTTACAATATAATGCTCCCCACCCTGGACAGGGAGGGATGGATTCTTTACCGACAAAGAGTCGGGAAAGAAGACGGGGCGGGTAGAAAGACCGTAAAAATAGAGATTGCACCAATAGCCACATCATAATTGCCCAAGGATGCAAGCTATCCCTTCCGTCATCCCGACAAAAAGGTCGGGATGCCACCTTCCCTTGCACACCATTGGCTAGTCCTGCAAGGTTTTGGAAACCTTGTAGGACTCAAGCACCTAGCTTACCAAAACTCCCAGATAAATTAAAACGCTCTTACTCCATACCTACAAGGTTAAAAATAAACCTTGCAGGATTAGGGACAGGCCGACAAAAAGTTAAAAAAAGTGGCTCCCCACCCTGGACAGGGAGGGGTGGATTCTTTACCGATACCGGGTCGGGAAAGAAGACGGGGCGGGTAGAAAGACCGTAAACCAGAGATCGCACCAATAGCCACATCACATTAACACAAGGATGTGCTCTACCCCTTCCTTCATCCCGACAAAAAAAAGTCGGGATGCCACCTTCACATACGCCTCATTAGGTTGTCCTGCAAGGTTTTCAAAACCTTGTAGGACTCAAGCACCTAGCTTAACAAGACTTCCAGACAAATAAAAACGCTCTTACACCATACCTACAAGGTTAAAAAAACCTTGCATGATTAGAAACAGGCCGACAAAAAGTTAAAAAAATTGGCTCCCCACCCTGGACAGGGCGGGGTGGATTCTTTACCGACAAAGAGTCGGGCAAGAAGACGGGGCGGGTGGAAAGCCCTTAGCAATAGAGATTGCACCAATAGCCACATCATAATTGCCCAAGGATGCAAGCTATCCCTTCCGTCATCCCGACAAAAAGGTCGGGATGCCACCTTCCCCTGCACACCATTGGCTAGTCCTGCAAGGTTTTGAAAACCTTGTAGGACTCAAGCACCTAGCTTACCAAAACTCCCAGATAAATTAAAACGCTCTTACTCCATACCTACAAGGTTAAAAATAAACCTTGCAGGATTAGGGACAGGCCGACAAAAAGTTAAAAAAAGCTGCTCCCTACCCTGGACAGGGAGAGGTGGATTCTTTTCCGACTTCGAGTCGGGAAAGCAGAAGGGGCTGGTAGAAAGACCGTAAAAATAGAGATTGCACCAATAGCCACATCGCAACAGCCTATGGATGCAAACTACCCCTTCTGCCATCCCCTGCACACCATTGGTGTAGTCCTACAAGGTTAAAAAAAAACCTTGCAGGATTGGAAGCTGGCCTAACAGGAAAAGCCAGGTTAACCATCATGCACTTGCACTAAAACTACAAGGCTAAAGCGAACCTTGCAGGATTCAAGCCAAAAAAGGATGCCGCTGCAATAGCTAACGCAAAATCAATATACAATAAACAAGGTAAGTCTATTGTTTCCCAACCTGTTAATTTCCGGTCAATAAACAATCTTATGGATCAATCCCTAAACCCGTTGTCATAGTCAAGCTTTTTACTTAACCCGAAATCAATATTCATCCCTCCCAGCAAGAAAAACTACTCTACATTTGTAGAATTAAAATATTTGCTCTATGTTTGTAGAACAAATAATCATTTTACAAATGAAACTATCAAAAACAGAAGAAGAATTAATGAACCACCTCTGGAAGCTCAACAAAGCTTTTATGAAAGATCTGTTGGAGGTCTATCCGGAACCCAAACCGGCCACCACTACCGTGGCTACCTTGCTAAAACGGATGACGGACAAAGGCTTTGTTGGGTATAAATTGCTTGTCAACGCCAGACAATACTACCCTTTGGTAAAGAAAAAAGACTATTTCTCCAAACACTTGGACGGACTCATAAAAACCTTTTTTAACGATAGTGCTTCCCAGTTTGCTTCCTTCTTTGCCCAAGAAACCGATTTGAGCAAGGAAGAACTGGAAGAATTAAGAAACTTGATCGATACCGAAATTAAAAACAAATAATCATGTGGATCTATCTTTTAAAATTTAGTGCGTGTTTAGCCATACTCCTGCTATTTTACAAGTTAGCGCTGGAGAAGGTCCATATTCATCATTTTAAAAGATATTATCTGCTATCTGCCTTTCTCATTTCCCTAAGTATTCCCTTAATCACCTTTACCCAATATGTTACCGTAACCTTAGAGCCGTCACTGATTGAAACGTACATTGACCAAATCCCTAGTAACCCCATAGAAAACAAAACCAACAACGAGCCATTATTACCCATTATTCTATGGTGCATTTACGTTTTAGGGGTATTCATTTTCGCACTAAAGTTTTTTGGGAACCTCAGGGTGTTGATCAAAAATATTACGTATAATCCCAAATTAAAATCGGGACGTATTCATCACGTGTTGCTTCAAGAATTGATTGCTCCGCACACCTTTTTTAGCTATATTTTTTTTAACAGAACCAATTACGAATCCCAGAAAATTCCGCAAGAAGTTTTTTGGCATGAGGAAACCCATGCCTTACAAAAACACAGCTTGGATATCTTACTGTTGGAGCTGATTCAAATTCTCTTATGGTTTCACCCATTGATTTACTGGGCAAAGCATTTGGCAAAACTGAACCACGAATTTTTAGCGGACCAGGCCGTTTTAAAAAGAGGGACTAGTGTTCCCAACTATCAAAACTTGGTATTGGCATTCTCATCAATTGCCGTAACATCCCCTTTGGCAAACACTTTTCATTATTCATCAATCAAAAAACGAATCGTCATCATGAAAACACAAACATCAAAAAAAGCCATTTGGCTTAAAGGTTTATTGTTAATTCCATTAATGGCCCTCCTACTCTACGGTTTTAGCACCAAAGAAGTTCTTGAAGTTCAAAAAATCGAGACCGTTACTATTGAGCAGGACTACCAACAAGAAACAATAATAGAGGATATTGAACAGGAAAAAATTAATGATTCAAGAAATCAAAATATTCCAACACAGGAAATTTCTATAGCCATTAATAAAAAAGGACAGTTGTTGGTCAATGTTGATTTGGTTAAAATCGAAGACCTAAAATCGCACCTACTTAAATACAACCAAAACCTAACAAAAGAACAAAGGGAGCAAAGCGTTAGGGCCGTTATTAGTGTAGAGAAAGAAACTCCAGACAATATCATTAAACAAGTAGATGCCATTTTAATGGACTATGGCGTAGCCTCCATAGACATTAAAGGACCAACAAGATTCCCAACCCAAGTCGGGGCCACCAATACGGAAATACAGGAATTCAACATCCTCGCCAAAAAATACAATGCACAACCCCAAGAAACAAGGGTTATTCCGTTAAAGGACCTAAAGAAATTAGAAACTATTTACGGACGTATGAGCAATCAGCAAAAACAGCAGGCTCTGCCCTTTCCTGAATGCCCACCAGTTCCACCAGCCCCTGATCCTGCTCCTGCTCCAAAGCTGGTTCCAACCATAAAAAAAAGTGAATCAAGTCCTATTCCACCAGTTCCAACACCGCCAAAGACAGAAACAAACGTTGACCATGAAGAAGCGTTAGGAAACGATAATCATATCTCAAGAAAAGTGGTGTCGAAAGCGAAAATAGTACCCGTTGTTAGCTCCGATTTCCCACCACCTCCTCCAACCATAGCATACCATCGCTCTACCGAAAATTATTCCAAAAAAGTAAAAAATGCCATGGAAAGCTATTTAAAAAAAGCTAAAATCTATAGGACTGAAGTCTCCAATTACCATTACGAGAACAAGGGCAGTATTGATGAACTGAAAAAAACCTATTATGAAGTTATGAAATTATACTCGGAATATAAAAATATTGCTTTGGAGGAAAATGTTTATGTGCATCCGGTCCCTTTATATTCTGACACTAAGGGAGAGTTTGGAAATCCAGATTCCACACTAAATAAGGAAGAAGATAATATTCCAGCACCAAATTTAAAAAGTAGCGAAAATCAAAAACTAAAGGCCATAAAAGAGCCTTCCGTATATTATGGAAAATTGCACACCGTACCTCAGCCGCCACCTCAGCCTAACCCTAATCCAGTGATTTATATAAAGGAATTGGCCGAAAAAGGAGCGACCTTTTATATAGGCCCTCATCAATATAAGACGACTGAAGCAATGGAATTGGTTCGAAAGAGTAAAGATCCAAGCATTGATGTAAGCGATTACCCCATCGTGAGACTGGGTGGTTGTTGATGTTCTCATTCCAAACAAAACTTAAAACAGTCCTGCAAGGTTTTGAAAACCTTTTAGGACTCAAGCACCAAGCTTACCAAGACTTCCAGATAAATTAAAACGCTCTTACTCCATACCTACAAGGTTCAAAAAAAACCTTGCAGGAATGGAAGAATGCCTAAACGGGAAAACCAGATAAGCAATGATGTCCAAACACCATACCTACAAGGTTTTGAAAACCTTGCAGGATTAGGGACAGGCCGAGAAAAAGTTAAAAAAAGTGGCTCCCCACCCTGGACAGGGAGGGGTGGATTCTTTACCGACTTCGAGTCGGGAAAGCATACGGGGCGGGTGGAAAGCCCTTAGCAATAGAGATTGCACCAATAGCCACATCATAATTGCCCAAGGATGCAAACTATCCCTTCCGCCATCCCGACAAAAAAGTCGGAATGCCACGTTCCCCTGCACACCATTGGGTAGTCCTACAAGGTTTAAAAAAACCTTGCTGGATTAGGAACAGGACACAAAAAAGCCAAGAGACCCAAATATCCTAAGAATAAGAATTAAGGTCTCTTGGCTACAAACTATACTAATACTAATATTGTTCCAATAAGTAATTCAACAAATCGGTAGTAGTAACAATCCCTACCAAGTCTCCATTCTCAACCACCGGCAAAGCATGAAATTCCTTTTTGGCCAAAATTTCCGCTACCTCTTTAATGGTCAATGCGGGGGCAATGTGTACTGGATCTTTGACCATTACCTGTTCTATGCTCAACATATTATAGACCGCCGTGTCTACTTGGGACTCATCCTCTCCATAATTATCAACAAAATTAATTCGCAATAAATCCGTTAAACTCAGAATTCCAATAATCTTTTTATTGTTCACAACTGGAATGTGACGAATCTTATGCTTTTCGAACAATTTTTCGGCATCCAATAGACTGTTAGTGTGATTTATTGTAACTAAATCGGTTGTCATAATTTTTGATACTGGCTCTCTTTTTTTCATACTTAATTAAATTTTGAAATTGTTCAATATTTGGTGGGTTTAAAATCGGAGCACCAATACTCAGATGGCAGGAACTCGTCATTAAACCAAAAGGTCCGTTCTGCCCGTTTAAACCAACACACTAAAGGTCGCCAACATTCCTTACTTAAAACATGATATAAGTCAGCCCAAACAAAGATCCAGTAATAATTAGGGGCATAAAAACTTGCAGTTTGAAAGCCCCAAGATAAGATTGATACCTACAAGGTTGTGAAAACCTTGCAGGACTGGAGCCATAATCTATCCGTTATACCTACAAGGTTTTTTAAACCTTGCAGGATTGGAAGCAGGCCGATCAAATAACAACTACACAACCCATCATTGTTGGTTTCGACGGACTCATGGCTAGAATAAATGCCCTGAATAAATTGCCATGGTTGCCCTCTTTTTTTATTTTTCTTTTGTTCCTGGCCATAGAAACATCACCCATAATCGCAAAATTATTATCGCCAAAAGGCGCATACGATTATAAATTGGAAGACGAGGAAAGTGCCGTTAGGACCTGGGTTACCAAAAAAGTTAGTCAACGGGATAAAGTATTGGAACAGATACTCTGTTAAACAACAAAATTTACGGTGAAATAGCTGAGGAGGAAGAAATTTACAATTATAAAAAACAAAAGTCTGAGGAATTGCTGAAGTTACAGGCCAATGCCTTTCATGAGGTACAAGTAAAGAGTTAATAGAGCCATTAAACGCATGCCTAAATCTATAATACATTGAGGCCATTATCACTTTGACTGTCCGGTTGAGCGCAGTCGAAACCTATAAGACAGCAATTGCATGATTTCTGTAAAACAAAAAAATGAATGGCAACCTACCAATCTGTCCACTAACTCGAGAGATGCATCCCCGAGGTCAAGGGCAATCCCTCGTTAATTCCCCCACATCCTTGCCCAAAGGGCAGTCATGAGTTTTTTGGCATCACGCTTTAATTTAGGGGTCTCCTCTACCAACAGTTCACCGCCCGTGGCAACCAACTTATAATTGAAAGCAAATTGCTGCTCATTGGGATCCAAACTCATCAATCCAAATCGCAGGTCATTAAAAAACAACTGACCGTTCTTCTCATTTATAGTAAACCATCCTTCGGTAATTTTCTTGAGCCGCAAAACCTTGTCATTCCCAGCCAAGCTGCCCAATAATTCATGGTTTTTAGGATACCTACTAAATTCCACAGGCTTATCATCAAAAAAAGAGTAGTTCCCTATTAGGTAAGCATCACCTGCATCCACATTCGCAGACCAAAGAATAGTATTAAACGGAGACGGTCTAATATCCATCTCGTGATAAGCTATCCCTTGCTCATCCAGACTATCCGTAATCTTTTTAAAGGCAATTCCCTTGAGCACCAAAGTCAGTCCTAAATAGGCACTGCTAACTGTCAATCCAAGGGTATTATAACGCCCACGCATAGGCGAGTCGCGCTTTTGTCGCAGGGCCATTATAAGAAACGCTAAAAAGGGCAGGGTATATAAAGGATCAATGACAAATATATTCTGAAAAGCCAACCTCAAGTCAAATGGCCAAAATAGTTGGGTTCCCCAAGTGGTAAAAGCATCCAATATGGGATGTGTAAAGAGTCCCCAAAACATTAACCAGGACCAGTCTTTCCATGTGGCAGGTCCATTTCTCTCCAACTTATAAATCAGCCACCCGAAAATTGGAGCAAATATTACCGAAAAGAAAATAGAGTGACTAACTCCTCTGTGCAATTCTATAGCCGTAACACTATCCGTAACATAATTGGCCAAAACGTCGAGGTCTGGAATGGTGCCCGCAATGGCTCCATACAGCATAGCCTTATTACCGACTTTATTGCCTAAAACCGCTTCTCCTACCGCGGCACCCAATACTATCTGTGTTAGAGAATCCATTGTTGTTTTTTATTCAAAAAGCCTCAGCCAGAATTAACTAAGGGTTAAGGAAATATCCTCATCCCCAGCAATCCTCCCACGTAGACTATTCCACTATTTCCATCTTCTTCAACAAGAAAGAGGCATTCATATTTTTACAAACCCCAGTTTTGAAGGTATAATCAAAATGAAGTTCGTTGTCTATAATTTCAGCATCAAAATAATAATTTTTGATCTGTGGCAAGTCTTCAGAAGCCTCACACAAACTCAGATCATGGGTAGCAATGATTCCGGTGGATTTTGAGGCCACCAACTTTTCAACAAACTTCCGAGAGCCAATGGCCTTATCCATGCTGTTGGTCCCTTTTAGAATTTCATCCAAAACAATAAAATATTTGTCGTTCTGAATTTCATCAACGATAAATTTCAACCGCTTCAATTCCGAAAAGAAATAAGATTCATCATCCGTAAGGGAATCCGTGGTACGCATGCTGGTAATTAATTTAATCGGGGAATACTCGGCTGCAGATGCACATACCGGAAGTCCAACATTAGCCATAACAATCTGAAGGGAAACCGTTCTTAAAAAGGTACTTTTTCCCGCCATATTGGCCCCTGTTACAATAAAAAACTGTTCCTTAAGGATGTTGATATCATTTGGCACTGCCTTCTTGGGGTCTAACAAAGGATGTGATGCCCTCTCCGACCTCAGCACTATCTCGTTTTCCACCAAATTAGGATAAGTATAGGATGGATGGTTATGGGCAAAATTGCCTAAACTATTGTAGGCATCAAAAATGGCGATGGTATGAAACCAATTTTCCACTTTTAATCCATGTTTGCCAATCCACTGCTCTACCCTATATGCTTGACGCAAATCCCAAAGAAAAAATCCATTACCTAGCAAAGCAAAAAACATATTGTTTCGTTGATCCAATGCACTGAGTATTTCCGAGAATTCCTTTAACACCCTTGATGCCAACTGTTCCTTGGAAACAACACTATTCCTTTTCTCTTTTAAAAGGTCAGAAGTAAATTCCTCTTCTTCTATTTTCAGAATTAACTTTTGATATTGTTGAAAGGTGCTTTGTAACTTATTGGCATCTGAGGCCAAAATTGAAGTTTTTTTAAGGTAAAAACCACTGATCAACAAACCGAGCAAAAGAATAATAAAAATGGGAAAACCCGGTGAAATTCCCAACAAGTAGCCCCCGATTAAAATCACGGAAACCAGGGAAAATAGATTGGGCAGAAAACGCATTGCCTTGGGAACATAGGCCTTGTACCCTTTGAGCCATGAAACTATGGTCTTGGTGGTCGTATCCGTTTTAACCAAGATAGCAATAGCTGAAAATTGCTGCCTCCAATCGGACATTTTTGCAAGCTCCTCCACTGCTTTTTGTTTGGACTCAATACCATCGATATTATTGGACAAGAGCATTTCCACCAACATATCACTGCCTTGGTTCAAGGCGGTGCGATTGCTATACTGATAAAACGAACCTTTTCCAAACAGATCAATATCCTGGGCAAAATAGTGTGTAGGCTTCTTGTAGTCAGAACCGTCGGGAAGATGATAAAAATTGCGTTCCAGCACCTGAATCTCAGTTTCGTTAATTTTTATCAACGCCAATAACATATCCCGTTCGTACTGTAAGTCCGTATGCTTGGAAACCAGATATAGGAATATGCCGATGGTAACGATAATTATCCCAAGGACCAATTTTGTTTCACCAAAAACAAGGTAGACCAAGGTAATGACAACAACAAAAAGAATCAATCGAACCGTACTTGATAGGGCTAGTCGCTGTTTTACCTTGCCTAATAGCTCCCGGTGAGCTTCAACTCTTTTTTTATAAAATACTTTTAAGTCTTCCATTTAGGAATTTAAAATGTGAATAATTTAAATATTATCAATCCAATGCCCTAAGTTCGACTTGCACTTTCTTTGTTAGCCCGGCAACTACCAATTCATAGGAATGGTCTATTAATTCAAGGACCAAAGTCGGAGCTAGCCCTTCCAAATAAAGAGTGTTCCAATGTACCTTACTCATGTGGTATCCAGGAATGATTTTACCGTCATAGGTTTCACGCAGCTCAATGGCTCTTTCAGGATCGCATTTTAAATTAGCCTGGGACGGAATCCTTTCCAAGGGTACAAGGGCAAACATTTTACCCATCACCTTGAATACCAAGGTTGAGGCATCAAATGGAAACTCTTCCGTAACTCCCTTTTTATTGATACAATGCTCCCTAAATTCCTCTATATTCATAGTATCGGTTCTATGGAATCACCAACGGGCCAGCTCTTTTAAACTATCCCATGTTACCCTACATTTAAGCACCTCCTGATCACCGATGTCATTTCCTGCCACGGTTTCAAAATTAACTCCTCCCAAACGCTCATAAAAGGCCATAGCGCTGGTATTGTTCTTTAGCACCCATAAATACAATTTCCCTTTGGGTTTCTTCTTCAGTGCTTCTTGGGCCACCATGCCCATCAAATGTCTGCCAATTCCCTTTCCCTTGACCGTCGCCAACACATGCAAGTTGTCCAATAAGGTACCGTGTTCAGCATCATCCTCAAGAAAGGCACAAGCAAATCCGCAGATTTCCCCATCCCGTTCAGCTACCAAAACGACTTGATTAGGAGAGGGATTGCTTAGTCTATCTTTCCAAACCTCTTCTCTCTCCAGTTCAGCTTCCACATCCAAAAAATGATCACTAAAATCACCTCTGTAATGCTGTTGCCAATTTTTTACGTGCAATTTGGCAATTTCTAAATAATCACTGGCCTTGGCCTGCCTATACGTCAACATAACAAAAGATTAAATTCCTAGGGAATCGTACACTATTACCTTGGTCCATAAACTACTGGATTCCGCTACAAATAGGTTATGGGCTTCTTCGGTCTGATATTTTGCCTGTGCATCTGCAGATTCAAAAGAAACCACCAAGGAATAAGTAAAGGATCCGTCTACAACATCGCGCGTTGCTTTAGGGGGTACACCTACAAAGTTGGTCTTGGCATATTTGGAATCTCGCATAAACTTCAAGATAGATGTCTCAAAAGCCTTTCTATCCTCCACACTATCTGGGTTCTTTAACCAAAAATAAACGGTGTGCACATAATTGGAATCAAAGTTCTTCATGTTTTCTTTGTTTTGACCATAGCTGTATACGGTCATTGTTAAAAATATTACAGTATAAATTATAGTTTTCATAATTAGGATTGTTTTTAATAGTGCCCCAAGTCTGCACCAATAAGATTGGTTCTTAAACTGCTAAAATAAAAAACAATTATCCAATTTGGACCCTTTGGACAAAAGGAAATTACTGATCTAAAACCTGCTTTTTGCGCTGGCTCATTTCCAAGGCAGAATAGTCTAGTTTCCAACCAATGGTTTCCACAATCTTTTCGATTAACAGTACAGCTTCCAAGGCCTCCTTATTGGCCGTATCCATTAGACCACTTTGGGGAATTTTATCCCTAATATGTTGCTTTGCCTCCATATTTAACGAAGTAAGATCTGTAGGTGTAAAAGTATTGAAAAGTCCGTTCTGTATATCGTAAAATTGTAATTCAGGGGCAATGGATAAAATTTCAGCCTGCGGGAAATTGGTAAGAATAATTTTCTTCTTATCATTATCGGCATGCATTTGTAATTTCTTTAGGTCAAAACCAATATGTGCCTTGGCGTTTATGATGATCAATGCCTTCTTCTTACTGCTTACTAGACTCAGAAAGCGTTCCTTGGTGTTTTCGTACCGATAAATTTCAGCGAAATCACCTTCTACGGTTATTAGTTTACAAACGCTTTTTATCTTATCCAATAGAATGGTCGACTGGTGTTCCGTTAGCTCTTTACTCCTTTTTTTTCGAAAAAAGGAAAACACCCAGTACATTGCAATGGCCCCGAGAATAAGACCCAAAAAAAGTTCCAATATATCACTCATTTGCCTTACCTATTTCTCCTAAATGGGTGTATTTAAACCCCTTGTTATATTTAAGTCCATAACCAAATATCCTGTCCATGGAAGCATGGGAAAAAAGGATAATCCCTATTAACTGACACAAAGGTAATGAAAGATAAATACCGAGAAAATAAATAGCGATGGCCAAGCCTTTATGATGAAATGTATTATATCCTATGGCACCAATCTTATTTCCCATAAGATAGCCAAGCATCCCAATATCTGGTGCCAAAATTAGCCCAACAAACCACCACCAGCTATAAGGCAACATACCAAATAGATAAATTCCCAAAAGAAACATTAGTAATTCTTCTGCTTTTAAAAGTAATTGCATCCCATTGTGCATCACTCCTCTATTAAATATAGAACGGGTCTACTGGGACTGGCATCATTTTCAAACGCCGCCATCTGTAAATTTAGAAAATACTTCCCGTCCGCAATGGTATTGGCCACAAAAACAAACTCGGTTATAGTTGCTTGCAACCGCCGTTTTCCGTGGTAGTTCCAAAAAGTTTTATGTGCCAATAGGGCTCCGTCATCCTTTTCCTTATCCACAGAAGGTAGATCCACCAATAAGTGCTCCACTCCTTTATCTACCAACAATTGGGCGGCGGATTCCAACAAATATGGGGGATTGGTATTGGCATATTGCCTAGTCATTTTGTCCCTAAGGTTAGGGATGGTCCGAATGACCACTGCCTCCCTATTTTTATTGCCCAAGGCATATTGCAATTGCTTTTTGGAGATTACAAAATCCCCATTTATCTTTTCTGGGGCTATGGTAATGACCTCGGTCATAAAAAAGAATTTGGAAAGGCTTTTATTTACGGAATAGAACTCTTCCGTTATATGACCAATGCATTCCGTATGGGTGCCATGGGCATGAGGATTAAAACTAATATCGTTGAAATTGGTCGAGGCACCTTCGGAGACCTTCCCAATAAATTCCCCTTCGGTATGGGGCTCAATTTTCGGCGGTTCCACATACCATGCATTTACATTGGTACTCTTTCCTGTAATGGGAATAGAGATGTCCAAGGGCTTGGAAAGATCTATTGTATAATTTTTGGTGTTGTGTTTTATAATGGTTTTCATGTATGCTGAACTTCTTAATCGTGCTCAGGACAAGTTAATCAAAAATAAATCGGCTGCAATCCCATCACTTAAAAATTTGCCTTTTTTCGAGACCAATAAACGATCATTCTCTATGTAAAGTAATCCGTCCTCTATTTTTTTTTGGGCCTGTTGCGTCAAATAGGCATAAAATTTCTGGCCAAACTCGGTTTTTATTCGCTCCAGGGATACACCCCAAATGGTCCGTAAACCAGTCATGACATATTCGTTGTAACGATCTGTTTTGGACAGCACCTCAGTTTCCATGGGCAGCTCGTTCTGGGCAATCGCTTTTATATATTTTGCATTGTTATTAATATTCCAACCCCTTCTAATTCCGTCGTACGAATGTGCGGAAGGTCCAATCCCAAGGTATTTTTTTCCTTGCCAATACGCGGTGTTATTGAGGGAGAAATATCCGGGTTTCCCAAAATTTGAAATTTCATAGTTTACGAATCCCGCTGCTGACAATTTCTGGACCAAGATATGGAAATGGGCTTCTGCCAATTCATCATCCAAAGGCGGGACAAGTCCTTTGTCTATAAATGTCTTTAAAGCGGTTTTAGGCTCTACGGTAAGGGCATAGCTGGAAATGTGGGGTACTCCAAAGGCCAATGCCTTTTCTATGTTGGAAATCCATCTTTCATTGGTCATTCCTGGAATGCCATAAATAAGATCGATGGAAATATTGTCAAAATAAACCTGTGCCAGGGCAATACATGCTTCAGCCTCCTGGGCATTATGTGCCCTATTCATCAGTTTCAAATCCTCCTCAAAAAAGGATTGTATACCGATACTTAGCCTATTGATGGACGATTTCTCCAATTCCTCTATTTTATCTTTCGACAGATCATCCGGATTGGCTTCCAAAGTTATTTCAGGATCAGCTACTACGGTACAATTACTATAAACTGCCCCAATTATCCGGTCGATTTCTATGGTATCCAACACCGATGGCGTTCCACCCCCAAAGTAAATGGTCTCTACAACTTCATCCTTAAACTCGTCCTTCCGCAATTCCAACTCCTTTATCAGTGCCAATATCATAGTCTCTTTCTTCCCCATATTAGTGGAAAAATGAAAATCGCAATAGTGACAGGCCTGCTTGCAAAAAGGAATATGTATGTAGATGCCGCTCATTTTTACAGTGGTCAGTGGTCAGTAAAATTAACCTATTTGGAACCAAACTTTTCAGGGTTATTAATCATAAAATAGATTAGCTTCCCGATTTCCTGACTTTCACTTACCATCTCATCGAATATTTCCTTTTTAATATATTGACATTCCATCGCATATTCCATCCATACTTGGGTTTCCAAATTCTCAGCATCGCTATCAGTTAATTTATTGATGAAATATTTCGGATAAAGTCGCTTAGCATAAGATTCAGCAATATTAGCAGAAACACTTCTGGAAGATCTTCTTATTTGATCGGTCAAGGAATATCTTTCTTCTCTAGGAAATGTTTTCGAAATCTCAAAAATCCTCATAGCCAAGGCAAAAGATTTTTTATAAGCCATTAAATCCTGAAATCTCATAACTACTGATTATTGTTCAATACATTAAAAATAATGTCATCAAATTAATTGGCATAGAGGTCTGGCCAATATTTTTACGGTTGGCATTGATCCCACTATTTACTTTTTACTGACTACTGTTCACTATATATCGGCTAAAGGATTACTATCATTACCCATGATATATTATTGACAATTGCTAATTGTTTATTGTTTATTGATTTTGTCTCCGTTTTGTTTAACAAAGGCATCCCAACCGCTATAACTTTTGCCTACTTCTATTCGGCCTTCATTATAAAAATGACAGACGGCCGCTGCCAGGCCATCGGTACTATCCAGATTTTTGGGAAGCGATTTTAAGCCCAAAACGCTCTGTAGCATTTTGGCCACCTGCTCCTTACTGGCGTTACCATTTCCTGTAATGGCCATTTTAATCTTTTTTGGAAGGTATTCCGTTATGGGGATTTGTCGCGATAATCCTGCGGCCATGGCTACTCCCTGGGCCCTGCCGAGTTTGAGCATGGACTGAACGTTCTTTCCAAAAAAAGGTGCCTCAATAGCAATTTCGTCTGGGTGATAAGTATCTATAAGCTCTATGGTGCGTTCAAAAATGAGTTTTAGCTTGGTATAGGGGTCATCGTATTTTTGAAGTAGGAGTTCGTTCATCTGAAGAAACTCCATCTTTTTATTCACCACCTTAATGAGGCCAAAGCCCATGATGGTGGTTCCGGGGTCTATTCCCAATATTATCTTTTCATTTGCCAAGGAAGGAATTGTTTATATTCTAGATTTATATTTCAATTGGAATTCACAATAATAGGAATCCTGAATTTTGAGGAAACCGGGACCCCTCGTTTTAGTGCGGGCGATAATGGGGGCAATCCTTTTAAGCTTTGAGTGATGATAGTGCGAAATTCCGGGATCTGATTTTCAATATCCTGGTTGCGTTGCACTTCCAAAACGGATATTTCACCTTTGTAGTCCACCAAAAAATCCACATATATAGAGGTATTGATATCGGAAACAAATTGAAACTCAAAATCCTCCAACGTCTCCGTATACTGCTCCAATAGTGTATTTTGAAAACACTCCAACTGCCCCTCCTTGTCCAACATTTCATCACAGTTGTCAAATAATGGATAGCGATCAACCTCATTAAAATTTATACTGCGCATTTCCTCGTTTACCAATTCTTGGGTTTTTTCTTCTTTGGAAGTAAACCAGTCGCAAGAGGTAAAAAGACAAAAACAAGCCAAAACCGCAACTTTCCTCATGTATGCCAGATTCTGGGCGGAAATTACAATTTTTTGATCAAATTAAGGGGTGTAGCCTTCAATTTCCTCCTCAATAGTCTAATCCTATGGGCTACAATTTTCAAGAAATAACCTTACCAACAGCACAGTGGCTACCCTATAGAAACAAATAGTAGCGTTTACTTATTGGTAATATGGTATTTCTGTTGTTCCGTAACAACAAGCATAGTAGTGGGCAATACCCCGTCCCTAAATAGAACTCTGTCCAAGTGACTATCTCAGTCATTTTGAGACCTAACATTTTTGAAAAATGCACAAATATGGGATGACGTTGTTATCTTTGTATACACCCTTGCAAAATGGCCGTCGTTCGTGTAGTGCGTTGTTGCCTGTCTTCGAGCATGGCAGGGATAAAGGGAGTCACAAATCATAGTACTTCCCGAATTTGGGAATGTCCGTTCGGTAGCCTTTCGTTGATCGATGTTTTATCCCGCAGGAGCTATGGCTGCGCATCATTCTTTTCATTACACGAAAAGGTCAGCGTTTCTAACCCCTTCCGGCTTCTCCTTTGTCGAACCCACCTTGTCCTCCCGCGGAAAACGCAGGACAGGCCTGATTAGGGGAAGGGGCTTTTTTTTAGCATTACATTGTGTGACAATAAAACTTTGAGTTTAATAATAATAACAATTGGCTCCTTCCCTTGGATAAGGGAAGGTGGATTCTCGGCCAGCAGCCGAGGAGACGGAAGGGATTGTAAGCCCAAGTCCTGGGAAAGCACATAATATTACCAATAGACAACTTAAATTAGGAAAACCCTAAAGCTAGTTAGAGCGTCACACTCGTACTTGAGCCTTCCAATACTGAATACATGTAGGCACGAGCGGGGGCTTCTCTCACGATACGCATCGGGAGTCCCTAAAATGGGACTCTGTCGAAGTGACTGGACCAGTCATTTCGACTGCTAAGGAGAAATCACACAGGTAGCTGTACGAAAATTGTAAATTAAAGGGAAAAAAGTAATATGTCTTAAAACAAAATATTAAATTTTAATAGTTCCGCGCCAATCTTGTGCGACTTCTCGTCATCCACAAAATGGGACTCTGTCTAAGTGACCACTCTGGTCATTTCGACAGAGCGATAGCGACGAGAAATCTCACTTGTAACTAAACCAAAACATCAATTGTGTGAATAAATTTTCAGCATTGAACTATAAACAATATGCATTGATTAAAACCATTGTATGTGCGACTTCTCGTCGTCCCTAAATGGGACTCTGTCGAAGTGACTATCTCCAGTCATTTCGACTGCTAAGGAGAAATCACACAAGTAGCTCAACGAAGTTTTGAAAGTTATCCGCGATGTAACTACCACTATGAACATGAAATATAGGATACCAAAATTAAAACCAAAACCTGTGCGACTTCTCTATCGTTGAGAAAAAGCAACTCATGTCGAAGTGACTGCACGATTCATTATTGTAATCCAATTAAACAATCTGATTATTCAAGGATTCCCACCTAGGATTAAAAGCTGAAATAAGAGTATTCTTCTTATCCCTTCGCCACTTTTTAATTTCCTTTTCCCTCCCTATGGCATCTTTTGGGTTTTCAAAACCTTCGTAATACACCAAATAAATGCAGTTATATTTGCCCGCAAAAGATTTCTTGGAATTTTGACTATCGAAATAGTGCTGGGATAACCTACGCTGTATATTATTGGTCACTCCTATATAGAGGGTTGTACGATGTTCGTTTGTGGTTATATATACAAAATGATTGTAAAACAATTAGAAGCTCGTGTTAGTGTTACCCAAATTTAGTTCATTATTCATAATTATTCGATAAACTCCTCATAGCAAAATGACCTCCCCTGTCATTTCGAATGAGCGATAGCGAGGAGAAACCGAAGGTTCACGAATACCCCTTAAATAAAATGTCATGAGCTAAATCGCACTGATAGCTCGACTTGAACTTGAATTATGCGCTGCAATTCACTCCTAACAACAATAATGAAAATGTGCCCAAACCATAACCAATATGTGCGACTTCTAGTCGTCCCGAAATGGGACTCTGTCGAAGTGACTATCTCCAGTCATTTCGAATGAGCGATAGCGACAAGAAATCTCACTTGTAACTAAACCAAAACATCAATTGTGTGCATAAATTTTCAGCATTGAACTATAAAAAATATGCATTGATTAAAACCATTGTATGTGCGACTTCTCGTCGTCCCAAAAAGGGACTCTGTCGAAGTGACTACTACAGTCATTTCGAACGAAGGTGAGAAACCGAAGGTTCACGAATACCCATGAAATAAAATGTCATGAGCTAAATCGCATTAGAAGCTAACGTGAATTTGAATTGTGTGCTTAACTTCAACCACAATTTGAAATATAAACTGGCCAAAACCAAGCATGTGCAACTTTCAATCATTGGGAAAAAGCAACTCATGTCCAAGTGAATGCCCCAGTCCTTCCCTATCCATGTAACAAATCCTCCCTATCTTCGTCAAACAGAGAACGTATTCCCGTCGGAATTTTAAAGAATAGTATGGACATTGCATTGTTGATTATTGGATTTGTTTTAATGTTCGTTGGCGTATTGGGAAGTTTTCTACCGGTACTTCCGGGAACGCCTATAAGTTGGGTAGGCCTACTCCTCCTCTACCTTACCAAAGCCATTCCTGATGATTGGGTCTTTTTGGGAATAACCTTGGCCATTGCCATTTTGGTCTTTACCCTGGACTACATTATTCCGGTTTGGGGAACCAAAAAATTCGGGGGAAGCAAATGGGGTATGATAGGTACCACAATTGGACTTTTGGCAGCCCTAATATTTCCTGTTCTAGGGTTTTCAGGCATCATTGTTTGGCCCTTTTTAGGGGCATTAGTGGGAGAGCTTATTAACAAAGCAGACCAAAAAACGGCCCTAAAGGCCGCCTTTGGTTCTTTTTTAGGGTTTTTAACCGGTACCTTCCTGAAATTTATGGTCGCCATAATGTATTTAGGCCTATTTATATTTAAAGCTTGGGAATATAAATCGGACTTATTTCCTTTTTTTAATTAACCTGCATTTCTACATCCATGTTACTTTCTCCTGCCACGGGCCTTTGCTGACCACCGGAATTTCTTCATCATAATAGCCCATATAGAAAAAGCCTAGGCATACCTCTCCAGAGTTCAGCTCAAAAAAATCGTCCATATATTTAATCAGCCCCGGGGAGCTCCAATAGCTACCTATGCCGATCTCTGTACAACAGAGCCACATATTTTGTACCGCCATGGCGGTTGCTGCAACCTCTTCCCATTCTGGTAAACTCTCTTGGGGATCTCGTTGCATACATATTGCTATAACAGCCCCAGCTTTTTTAGGATTTTGAATCAACTTTTCTACCTTGAACTGCTTGGGTTTGGGGTCGGTTTCCATATATTTTAAAGAAAGGAACAAGCCTAATTTTTCTTTAGTCTCTCCCTGTAGCACGCGGAAACGCCAAGGTTCCGTTTTTTTATGGGTTGGTGCAAAGTTGGCAGCCTCCAAGACCTTCTCTATAGACTCCTTGCTAATGGGTTTGTCATTATATTGTGCCGGAAAAACCGAGCGGCGCCTCTTAATTATATCAAAAATCATAATCTCTCTGTTTAAATATTACAAACTAAGGTTTTAAATCCCCTAGCGCGATTGGTTTAACAATAAATTAATACAATGCCGCAGGGCAGGGTTCCTATTATCCTCCTTCCAACAAACGAATAGCACTGCTCTTTGAGGAATGTTCTTTAGCTCAATAAACTTCACCTTCATCTGAAACCCGTATTGTAAGGAAGTGGGTATTATGGCTATACCCAAATTATTCTCCACCAGCTTAAAAATAGTCTGGGCATGCACAGATTTATGGGAAACCTTGGGGGTAAATCCGGCATCTTCACAAATGCTCATGACTGTATCAAAGTACAACGGACTATAATCTTGGGCGAAAAGAATAAAATTCTCTTCCGCCAATTGCCCTACATCCCGGAATTCCCTGGTCAATAATGGATATAGTTCCGGCAAAACAACAGAAAAAGTATCGGTATAGACCGGTTGAAGATTCAATCCTTCAGGTACTCTGGCCGTACGTACAAACCCCATATCCAATTTATCCTTTACAATGGCATTGATCTGGGCATTGTTGGACAACTCCTCCAAATTGGTCTGGATTCCCGGAAATCTATCCTTTAACTTTATCAAAAGATCGGGAATCACTTCTTGCATGGCAGAACCCAAAAAACCTATTCGGACTTCTCCAAAATTGCCATCCCGAATGTGCCTCAACTGCTTTTTGGTAACTTCCAAATGATTTAAGATGAACTCAATTTCACTTTTCAGATATTCCCCCGCTGCTGTCAGGGCTACTTTCTTTTTCGTCCGAATAAATAGCTTTACGTCCAATATCTCCTCCATTTGCTTAATCTGTCGGCTTAAGCCAGGTTGGGAAATACATAATTTTTCGGCAGCCTTTCTGTAATGTAACTCTTCTGCTACCGCTAAGAAATATTTAAAATGTCGGAGCTCCAATTGATAACCCATGGTTATTAAGTGTGTATATTAATAGTATTGGTGATTATCAAACTTAATCAATAAATTTATATTGATAAAAATAATCCCATGACTACTTCAAAAAAAATATTTTTTTTCGGGGAAGATCATCTAACTGCAGGTCTAGCTCTGGGCCTTACTAGGGGAACGATCCATGGACAAATCTCAGAAAAGGCAAGAAAAAAAATTCGGGCCAGTTATGAAGTCGTGGCCCATATAGTGGACCAAGGCCAACCTGTTTACGGCATCAATACCGGATTTGGCCCCTTATGTACCACCAAAATCTCCAAAACCGAAACCAAAATATTACAGACCAATATACTTCAAAGTCACAGTGTGGGGGTTGGACAACCTATTGAAAACGAAATTGCCAAATTAATGCTTGTTTTAAAGGCCCATTCCTTGGCACAAGGTTATTCTGGCATTGCAGAAACTACCATCGACCGAATAATCTGGCACATAGACAATGATGCCATTCCAATAGTACCCTCCCAAGGTTCGGTAGGAGCATCTGGTGACCTTGCTCCCTTATCCCATTTATTTTTACCACTAATAGGATTAGGAAAAGTCAGGTATATAAGAAAGGTAATTTCCACAGCGCAACTCCATAGAATTTATGGTCTTGAACCCTTGGAATTGGGCCCCAAAGAGGGACTAGCGCTAATAAACGGCACCCAATTTATTGCTGCCCACGCCGTAATGGTCATAGACAAAATGCACGCTTGTCTTACCCACGCCGATATTATTGGCGCTATGATGATCGAAGGGCTTCAAGGAAGTGTAAAACCCTTTTTTAAGAAACTACATGACCTGCGGCCATTTAAAGGAAATATTCATGTGGCGACGAGAATCCGTTTCCTATTGGAAGATTCCGAAATAATGCAAGACCATATCGATTGTGAACGGGTACAAGATCCCTATTCACTTAGGTGCATACCTCAAGTACACGGTGCTTCCAGAAATGCTTGGTTACATTTAAAGGAACTGTTGGAGGTAGAATTGAATTCAGTTACAGACAACCCCATAATCATAAACGAGGAACTAACTATCAGTGGAGGTAATTTTCACGGACAGCCTTTGGCCATGGCCTTGGATTATGCCTGCCTGGCCGCCTCCGAACTGGGAAACATCTCGGACCGCCGCATTTATTTGGCTTTGGAAGGCAACAGTCAAGGAGTGCCCAAATTATTGATGAAAGATACCGGAATCAATTCGGGTTATATGATCCTACAATATACCACGGCGGCTTTGGCCAGTGAAAACAAGGGATTGTGTTTTCCCGCCAGTGCCGATAGCATCCCCACCTCCTTAGGACAGGAAGACCATGTAAGCATGGGATCTATCAGTAGTAGAAAAGCCCTGCAGGTCCTGGAAAACGTGGAAAAAATCTTGGCCATAGAACTCCTTACAGCAGCACAGGCCTTTGAATTTAGAAAACCCATGAAATCCGGAGTATTATTGGACGAAGTCCATAAAGAAATTCGTAAAAAAGTGGCCTTTGCCCTTAAGGACAGGGTGTTTTCAGAGGATATTGAAAAAGGAATAGATATAATCAAAGGCCGCAGTGTTATCAGGACTGTGCAAAAAACCATGAAGCGGAACAAACTGAAAATGAACAGTCCGTATGAAATGGAATTTGAAGAATATTAGATTGCAGGTAGCGGGCCTCGGCAATTGGACTTTAGAAATAAGACAAAAATGAAAAAATACACCCTAATAGGACCTTTCAAGCAAATCTTGACGATGAGTGGAATGCCCCTTAAGGGTTCCTTGATGGACGAGCAATTGAACATAATAGAAAATGGAGGCATTATTATGGCTGATGAAAAAATATATGCAGTGGGACCTTATTCGCAAGTATCAGAAGAAGGAAATAACCTAAATGCAGAGAATTTACTCATCCTTTCCGATATGGTATGCATTCCAGGATTTATTGATTCCCACACCCACATATGCTTCGGAGGCAGCCGGGCCAATGACTATGCCCTTCGCAATTCCGGTAAAACTTATCTAGAGATTGCCAAAGCTGGTGGCGGAATCTGGGATACCGTTACCGAGACAAGAAAAGCGACAACTTCCTCTCTAATTGAGGGTGTAAAAACAAGGGCGGACCGACATTTGACCCATGGAGTGACCACCATAGAAGTAAAAAGTGGCTACGGACTTTCGATACAGGAGGAACTAAAAATGTTAAGGGCCATTGCATTGGCCAACGAACAATGCCAGTCCGACCTGATCCCTACCTGTTTGGCGGCACATATGGTACCTAAAGACTACAATGCAAGTCCAGCCGATTATCTCCTGGAAATAAGCACTTCACTATTTCCAATTCTAAAAAAGGAACAGTTAGCCAATAGGATCGATGCCTTTATAGAGGAAGGCGCCTTTTCCCCAACTTCAATAGCTCCCTATTTTGATAGTGCCAAAGAAATGGGCTTTGACATCACCGTACATGCCGATCAATTTTCTACAGGTGGAAGTGCCGTGGCGGTAAAATATGGTGCTATCAGTGCGGATCACTTGGAAGATAGTGGAGAAAAAGAAATTCAGCTTTTGGCCAATAGCAATGTAGTGGCAACCGCCTTGCCCGGCGCTTCCATAGGGTTGGGATGCCACTATGCGCCTGCTCGAAAATTGTTGGATGCTGGAGCCGCCGTGGCGATTGCCAGTGATTGGAATCCAGGATCTGCCCCCATGGGAAACCTATTGGTCCAAGCTGCAATTCTGGGCACCTTTGAAAAACTGACCAATGCCGAAGTACTGGCCGGGATTACCTATAGGGCTGCAGCAGCTTTGGGCTTAAGGGATCGTGGCAAAATTGAAACCGGACTTTTGGCCGATCTTATTGCTTTTCCTACCAAGAATTATAACGAAATTCTTTACCAACAAGGCATGTTGCTACCCTCCTTAGTTTGGAAAAAAGGAAGATTGGCTGTAGATGTATAAAACCTCAAAAAATGAATGGAACGATGACGACCGAGAATTTTAAAGCTCAAATATTACAGGGTATTCCAAAAGAATTACCAGTAAAAAGAAACTATCCGGAGAATACAAATAGGGCTCCCAAACGCAGGGACATCCTTTCCTTGGAAGAAAAAAAATTGGCCATCAGGAATGCCCTACGATATTTCCCCGTAGACTGGCACGAAACCTTAGGCAAGGAATTTGTAGAGGAATTGAATACGCTGGGCAGAATATATATGTACCGATTTAAACCAGATTACGCAATATACGCCAGACCCATCAATGCGTATCCGGCAAGAACTGCCCAAGCGGCCAGTATTATGCTAATGATTCAAAATAATTTGGATCCAAAGGTAGCACAACATCCCGAAGAACTCATAACCTATGGTGGTAATGGGGCTGTTTTTCAGAATTGGGCACAGTATCTAATTACAATGCAGTATTTAGCTTCTATGACCAATGAACAAACCCTGCATATTTATTCCGGGCATCCCATGGGACTATTTCCCTCTTCCAAAGAGGCCCCAAGAGTGGTAGTAACCAATGGCATGATGATTCCCAACTATTCCAAGCAAGAAGACTGGGAGAAATATAATGCCCTGGGAGTGACCCAGTACGGGCAAATGACCGCAGGCTCCTACATGTACATTGGTCCGCAAGGAATAGTTCACGGTACCACTATTACCGTACTTAATGCCTTTAGGAAAGTCTTGAAAAATGACGAATCAGCCAAAGGAAAAATATTCCTCACCTCTGGTCTAGGGGGTATGAGCGGAGCCCAGCCCAAGGCCGGAAATATTGCCGGCTGTATTACCATATGTGCGGAGGTAAACAAAATTGCCGCACAAAAAAGATACCAGCAAGCTTGGGTAGATGAGCTTTTGGAAGACTTGGACCAGTTGGTACAACGAACTAGAAAGGCCATCCAACAACAAGAAGTTGTTTCCCTGGCCTACATTGGTAACATTGTTGACGTATGGGAAAGCTTTTACCAGGAAAACATATTCATTCATTTGGGATCCGATCAGACCTCCCTTCATAATCCGTGGTCCGGGGGGTATTATCCGGTAGGGCTTACTTTTGAAGAATCCAATAATTTGATGCGCGATAATCCTGAAGTTTTTAGACAAAAAGTACAAGCTTCGTTAAGAAGACAGGTTGAGGCCATTAACAAACACACCGCCAATGGGACTTACTTTTTTGATTATGGCAATGCTTTTTTATTGGAAGCATCTAGAGCGGGTGCGGATATAATGGACAGTAATGGCAAAGATTTTAGATACTCGTCTTATGTCCAAGACATCCTAGGCCCTATGTGTTTCGATTACGGATTCGGGCCCTTTAGATGGGTATGCTCATCAGGGGACCCTAAGGATTTGCAAATAACCGATGATCTTGCACTTCAAATTTTAAAAGAAATTAGCGCTAATGCACCTTCAGAAATCCAGCAACAAATACAGGACAATATAAAATGGATACGGGAAGCCGCTTCCAATAATTTGGTAGTAGGCTCACAGGCGCGCATACTATATGCAGATGCAGAAGGAAGGACCAAAATTGCCGAGGCCTTTAACAACGCCATCAAGTCGGGAAAAATAACTTCACCTATAGTTTTGGGAAGAGACCACCATGACGTGGGCGGTACGGATTCCCCTTATAGGGAAACCAGCAATATTTATGACGGCAGCAGGCTTACCGCAGATATGGCAATCCAAAATGTTATTGGCGATAGTTTTAGGGGTGCCACTTGGGTATCCATTCACAACGGTGGTGGTGTAGGTTGGGGCGAGGTTATCAATGGAGGTTTTGGATTGGTTCTAGACGGTTCCACAGATGCCTCAAGACGTTTAAAAAGCATGCTTTTTTACGATGTAAACAATGGTATATCCAGAAGAAGTTGGGCCAGAAACAAGGAAGCAATATTTGCCCTAAAACGAGAAATGGCACGTTCTCCAGAATTAAAGGTAACCTTGCCCAATTTAGTGGAAGATGACATAATCAACGATTTGTTCAATTATTGATATCTGGATCAACAAAAATTGATGCTAAGGAATTGTTAAGGGAAGGTTTTCCTTTACCCAAACAAGATTACTTTTTGCTCGTTCAAATGCCGGGTCAATTTGCAATGCTTTGGTTAAAGCCGCTATGGCTTCTTTACGCTTCTTCAAGGCCATATAGGCACTTCCTATATTATTATAGGCAAATTTATTTTCTGCGTCCAATTCTAGTGCTTTCTCTGCTGCAAGAATACAATTTTCATATAGTTGATGATTATAATAGTCCAAACTTAAATCAATATAATTTTCAACAGAAGGTGTTTTTTCTGCCAACTCTTCAGCTAATTTTAACGAATACATCTCTATGTTTTTATTAGTCAAATAGAAGTTGGAGAATGAATCTTCGGGTGCGATTTCCAAAGTTTCTTTAACCAAAGAATCCAATTTTTCATAATCGCCCAAACTGTTATATATTTTCATTAATAAATGTCTAGTTTTCAAATCGAGTTTACTTAATGAAAATGCTATTTCTGCATTGGATAAGGCCTCCTGTAAGCGACTTTTATCAAAGAGAAATTGGGCATAATAGTGGTAGACTCGAGGATTCTTGGGCCCGTATTCAATTGCTTTTTTATAATTGATTTCAGCTTCATCCGGTTTATTCATTGCTTTATTAACTATGGCGAGGTTTGTATATAAAGTGGAATAATAAGGAGTATAGATAAGGGCTTTTGTAAAATAATCCAAAGCTATATCGTATTTACCTATTGCCATTTGAGTTAAACCATAGTGCATTAGTCCCCTCCCGTTTTGTGGGCTTTTAATAGTTACATCTTTCCATAGGCTTTCTTCCGACAGCCATACTCTATTTCGTTGCCTTGTTCCTATCATAAGAGCAAATAGAATAATAATTCCTAACAGTATTACGCCGTATTTGTAAATAGGCTTTCTATTTACAGTTGATTGACGGTTGATTATAAAAACCCCAATTGACCATGCAACACTTAGAGATAATCCTACAAAAGGAAAAAACATACGATGGTCATTTGTAACCTCAGCAAGCGGAACAAAACTCGAAG
Source organism: Arenibacter sp. F26102 (assembly GCF_023015865.1). GTDB lineage: Bacteria > Bacteroidota > Bacteroidia > Flavobacteriales > Flavobacteriaceae > Arenibacter. The sequence goes on from NZ_JALKBC010000006.1 coordinate 182,384, forward strand.
TAGGTATCAGAGAAATAAAAAACCAAATAATACCAAAAGCTATGGGTTTGGTCTCTTCTTTTTTTGATGTCTTGAATGCTATGACGATCATAGCAAAAACAAAAGCAAGGCCAGCATAAATCCGTTCATCAAACAGATTTGAAAATGCCAACCAGTCAGTGTCTGCAGATAAGTTAGTTGGAATGAAGAAGGTAAAGAAGTAACGGAATAAAACCCAAGGTTGTGTAATCAAATAATTTAATATTGAAGTTCCCCCTGGTTCAAATGCTGAATTTTGCATTTTTACAACAAAAAGACCCAAAAGGCCACAAACGATAAAAGCTGGCAATGTTTGAAGAAATGCTTTCTTGATAACAGCTATTCCTTTTTTGCTAAAAATTTCGAACAAAGAATTTTTCGACTCAAAAAGCAACACGTAGAAAAATAAAATCGGAGCGAACATCGTGGCGGGTTCCTTGATAAATATTCCGATTGCTACTGGAATTAAATACAAAAACCATTTTCGTTTTCCAGGATAGACAACATACACATAGAATGCCAAAACCACACTCAGCGTAGATAAAGAATCGCCCCGCTGATAGATATAATTTATAGTTTCCGCAATTGCCGGATGAAGTCCGTACAAAGCCACGGCAAAAAGGGCAAAATAATCAGACCATTGGTGTTGGGTGGCTTTGATCAAAATTTTTCTGAACAGAAAAAACATGAATATTAATTGAACTAAAAACCATAGAAATGTACTCAAGTGAAAATAAAAAGGGTTGTATCCTTTCCCTAGGTAATAATCAATCGCCAAAGATGTCATTGTAAGTGGCCTGTATGTTTGATGGGTAACCAAAGTGGAAGAGGTAGTGGCGTCTTTGAAAAAAGATGGAACATGTTTTAGGTCCTGTACATACGGATTATCTACTATTTGATTAAAGTCATCAAATACAAAACCATTGTCAAAGTGGTTTGTGTAGGTGAGTGTTACTGCAATTAATATTAGCAATAAAATTAATAAACTTTGTATCTTTTTATTCATGAAAACCTATATTGTCAGTAAACGATAAAAATGTGCCATATGATATTATCTTAGGATTCTTTTTTCCTTAGCACGGTTATAAAGTGTAAATCTCTACCAAATATTAAATTAAATGGAAAAGGATAAATAGGAATTTTACAGTTTAGAGTTTCAATTTCAATTCCTAAATCATTGAAAGTAGCTTTCCAAAAATCTAGATTTTTAAAATTGTAAATAACTTTGACACCATGAGGTGCGTTTCCAATCCAATCCATAAATTTTAATATGCCAAAATCAAGGGCATTATTATAGTGATGGTCTTTAATAATAATATACTTTCTACTTACTCTTGACGCTTCGACAATTAATTCTTTAATATTTGTTGTATGGTGTAAAACATCTACAAATAGAGTAGCATCAAACTCATTATTAGCATGAGGAATTGTTTTACCATCAAATATTTTAAAGGGTATAGCACAACTTTCACGCGAAAAAACATCTAGACCCTCTATTGTAATGTTTTTTTTCTTGTCTAAAATCAATTTAGAAATAGTTCCATCACCGCAGCCAATATCCAATACTCTAATATTATCTGGAATTTGCGCCGCTATTTGATTAGAAAGCACATCTATTCTTCGTAAGAATACATATTTGTTGTGTAATTTTTTGAATAGTTCAAGCATGTTTTTTTGTTAATATTTAAATTTTAATACTGTTAGATTCGACACATGGGTCAATTAATTTACCTCGTCTAAAAATTTAATCTTCTGGATAGTTCCGATAATACTTGAAAGGAAGCTCAAAAAAATTGTTTGAATGCCTATAATTATCATCACTATAGATGGAATCAAAGTTCTGAACGATGCACTGAGATCGGTTATGCGTCCATAATCTTCCTGCCGCCAGTTCATAAATAAATTTAAACTCATTATAAAACCTAAGATGAATATGAATAAACCTAGAAGTAGGCCTTTTTCAAGGTTAAAAAATTTAAATAGATTCAAGAACTTTTTTTCAACTGGAATCAAACCTTGATTGATTGCATAAATTCTACTTAGAAAGGAGAAACTCAGTATCTGATAACTTAATATTATTCCAGCCCCACAATAGGTCAATGTATGTAAATCAAATGTCAATTTCTTGGCATGGATGGGATTGATGCCTATTATTACAAATAGTATTGTTGAAATTAAAAACAAGATCAATCCTGGGTAAAAGAACAACCATTTTGGGCTGTACATCAATAAAAATTTCAAATGCCTCCAACCGTCTCTCCACGTTCTTAAATGGGGAGGTCTGCTTCTACCATCTTTCGATAATATTGTTGGCACTTCTGTAATTTTTAATTTAAAAATGCTTGCCTTGACAATCATTTCAGAAGCGAATTCCATTCCTGTGGTCCTCAGTTCAAGTTTTTGAATACTTTCTTTTCTGAATCCTCTTAATCCGCAATGAAAATCCTTTATTTTAATTTTAAAAAAAAGCCGTCCAATGAATGAAAGAACCGGATTACCTAGGTATTTGTGTAAAAAAGGCATCGCACCTTTTTCAATGCCCCCTTTGAACCTATTGCCCATCACTAAATCATTCCCCTCTCTTAATTTTAAAACAAATGGCATCAGGTTAGAAAAATCATAGCTGTCATCGGCATCTCCCATAATTATAAATTCGCCTTTTGAACCTTTAATTGCCCCCATTAATGCAGCCCCATACCCTTTTTCATCAATATATACCACGTGAGCACCATTCCTCTGGGCTATTTCAATTGAACCATCTGTACTTCCATTATCGCCAATTACCACTTCGCCGGATACATTGTTTTCTTTTAAGAAATTTCGTGCCTTATTTATACATATTTCTATCGTTTCCGCTTCATCTAAACAAGGAATCACTATTGATAATTCTACATTTTTATTTGACTCGGTCATAGATCCTCTTTTTTGAAAGTTTGATACAATTTATTTTGGTTGCTAAGATGAATAGATTCCTTCTTAATTAAAAATTATCGGGTTCAAATAGTTCAAAAACTAACAAATTTTATGGTGAATTTTTTTAATAAATTGCAAAGCATGTAGTGTGTTCTGTTGATTCATAATCTTTGCCCTATAAATCTGGCCAACGGCCTGTAAAATATCATGTTTATACAAATAGAAAGCTATTTGCGCATTTGATTGTGTCATCTTTCCAATTAGCACTAAAATTCATTTAATAGTTGGACTAGTCCAATACTCGGTATTTAAAATCCAATATTCAATCATCTACAGTCTCATTCAGAAAATGAAGATTTTTATCAGCAGTTTCTATATCCGAACTCTTTCTGAAACCATAATATGGAGCCAAAATTATGACCGGAAATCCAGTCTTCCATCTGCTATCCAATATTACCTCAGCTATAATCAAGTTTTACGCAACGCTAAGATTAAGGATAAATTTAGACCTTATTTCAAGTGAAAACCGCAAAAAAATTCATCTTCCCTTTTTTCCTTTTTGAATTGTTCGACTTGACCAAAACTCAAAATAACAAATAAATTTTCGACAAACAAAGCGGCGACTTACAATCATTGATGAAAGAGGCTAGTTTCAAAAACCCATCGACTCAATTTATCGTCCTATTGACCTTGTACGAGAAAAGCATATTCCTTTCTAAAAATCCAATTCTGAATTTAGGAGATTTATAGAGACCTAGAGAGTCTCAATTTCGTCTATTAAAAAACTATTGAATCCTTTGAACACTCATTGAAACTCAAACCCAGATGAACATGGGCCAATAATATTTTTATGGAGTTATTTACGGGAGGAACTAAATAATTTTGGAAAACAAACGATTGCCATAGATATTCTATATTACATTACTTCCATAAATACCTTTGCCCCTACAGGAACCATAATGATCGTTACCCTGTCCATTATATTGGGATTTCAACTTATCCTTCAAGCTATCCAATACGACATTATAAATGCGCCAAAAGCGCAATAAAAAACCGCCAAGTATCTTAAAAAATACTTGTTCACATTTGTGCGCAAGAAAGGGAAAAACACTAATATTGATATAGGAGTTTTCACACTTATCAATCGCTTTGTTCCGTTCATTATCGACCTGGAACAAATTCATCGGTTAGTTAGGCCATCAACCTATAAAATTCAATAAGAATGCACACCTATTCCAAAACCGACTCATTGCTCTGGACAGGCCGCAAGTCTGGTCAACAATTCTACCTACATGAAAAAGTTGTTTTCATAGAACTTAATTATGATAAATTTCCCAGTATCAATACACCGGCTTGGGCAATATTGGGTTATGCCTGCGATGAGGGCGTTAAAAGGAATGAAGGGCGAATTGGTGCCGTCCTTGGCCCAGATGCCATAAGAAAGCAACTGGCCAAGCTGCCCAATCACCTGTCAGAAAGCACTTTATTAATGGATGTGGGAACCATAGATTGTAAAGACGGGGATTTAAAAAAAACACAAACGGTTTTGGCGCGTACCGTTACACAAATACTAATGCAAAATACATTCCCAATTGTTATTGGAGGCGGACATGATATTGCCTTTGGCCATTACAACGGAATAAAAAAATATCTAGAAGCGGAAGGCGGGAAAAAAACCATTGGCATCATCAATTTTGATGCCCATTTTGACCTTCGTCAAAACGAATCCAACAATAATTCCGGAACACCTTTTTATCAAATTGCCCAAGAATGCAAACTGGACAAGTCCAGATTTAAATATATGTGTTTGGGGATTCGTGAAGATGCCAATAGTAAAATCCTATTTGAAACCGCAAAGGAATTGGGGGTTTCCTTTATTGAAAAAAAACACTTCAATCTTTTACATTTCAATAAAATAAAGAAGGGGATAGAGGATTTTATAGCAGACGTAGACCACATCTATACAACTATTGATATGGACGGGTTTTCTTCGGCCTATGCTCCTGGTGTTAGTGCTGCCTCTCCAATGGGCTTTTCCCCGGAAATGGTTTTGGAATGCTTGAAAATTATTATCGATTCCAAAAAGATGATAAGTCTGGATATTGCTGAAATGAATCCTACTTATGACATTGACCAACAAACGGCAAAATTGGCAGCCTCGTTAATTCATTTTGTAATCCACAACTACCACTAATACCCAAATTTTTAGAATTTATTTCTAATTTCAACATAGCAACGGCATTATTCCAACCATGATCGGTAATACTTGCCATCATCAATATCCATAGCTGCCTTGGTTATTTGCAAAGGTCTAAAAGTGTCTATCATTACAGCCAACTCCTCAGTTTTGGATTTTCCTATACTAGCCTCATAAGTCCCTGGATGTGGCCCGTGGGGAATACCCGCCGGATGCAATGAAATATATCCCTTATCTATATTCTTACGGCTCATAAAATCGCCATCCACATAATATAACACCTCATCGGAATCTATATTGGAATGATTATATGGGGCAGGTATGGACTGGGGGTGATAGTCGTACAAGCGCGGAACGAAGGAACAGACTACAAAGGCGGTAGTTTCAAAAGTCTGATGCACAGGAGGTGGTTGGTGTACGCGTCCTGTAATGGGTTCAAAATTATGTATGGAAAAGCCATAAGGATAATTGTACCCATCCCAACCTACCACGTCAAAAGGGTGCGAGGCGTAAACCAAATGGTGCAATTGTCCCTGTTTTTTTACTTTGATCACAAAATCGCCCAACTCATCATGGGTTTGTAAATTCTGCGGAAGTTTGAAATCCCGCTCACAAAAAGGCGAATGTTCCAAGTGCTGTCCAAACCAGTTCCTATATCTTTTCGGCGTGTAAATTGGATGATATGATTCGGCAATCAACAACCTATTCTCCTCACTATCAAAGCTAATTTGGTAGATCATTCCGCGGGGAATAACAAGATAATCCCCATACTCGAACTTTATTTCCCCCAACATAGTTTTCAAAACTCCTGTGCCTTTGTGAATAAACATCAATTCATCGGCATCCGCATTTTTATAAAAATATTCGGTCATGGATTTTTTGGGTGCTGCAAGCGAGACATGTACATCCGAATTGAATAACATAACTGTTCTACTTTCCAAAAAATCGTTCATGGGCTTCACTTCAAAACCTTTGAACAATCTGGACTTTATATTATAGGATACCATAGCTTTAGGGGAAAAGTCAAAGAACTTGCCAACTTCCTTTACCATTGTAGGTCTATGCAGATGGTACAAAAGAGATGACATACCGTCAAAGCCAATAGTTCCGAACAGTTGTTCATAATGTAAACTGCCGTCCTTTTTCTTAAAAATAGTATGTCTTTTGGGGGGAATTTTACCTAAATTATGATATAAGGGCATAACAGTAACGTTATTAATGATTCCTTACTAAAAATACGATAAAATAAGGAGTATCTAAAATTATAGCTTCAATTAAGGAGCGGATAAAGGATAGACAACAGCCGTGCTAAACAAATAGTTCTGAAAATAGGGCTGTTCTAAACGATGGTAAGGGAAGTAGAATGTTAAAAGGCTTTAACTCCAACACTATGAAAACAAAAAAAGCCTCCCAATATGGAAAGCCTTTCATCGGTTCTTGTCGGTCCAAATTTACATCTGAACGGTTCGACAAATACAACCTTGCCCCAATTTACATTGAGACACAACACAACACGACAAAGATAATAAAGGTTTTTAGATTTTCACTGTTTGGAAGATCTTATTTGGACAATCATCCCATCGCCTATTCTAATTTGGTTAGAGTACAAAATTGAATCCTGATTCTTCCAGTCTTTTGTACTTTTCATAATCGAACCTATATAAAAAAGCTCCCTTTTTTGAGGTAGATTTATCCTTTTCATCCAATTTTATAAGCAAATTGAAGGATAATAATTTCTTTCTAAAATTGCGATCATCCAATTTGTTCTGATAAATGGCCTCGTATAATGATTGAAGCTGTGGAATAGTAAATTTTTCCGGTAGGAGTTCAAATCCGATAGGTCTAAGTGTGGTTTTCTGCTTTAATCGCTCCAAAGCATCAGCGATCATTACGTTGTGGTCAAGGACCAAATCCGGGATATCTTCCAATGCAAACCATTTGGCACCATGCAATTCCACCTGCTCCCTATCATAATCGCTAATTCTTATCAGGGCGTATTGGGCAATGGAAATACATCTTGCCCCTGAATCCCTGTCAACATCGCTATACACCTTTAGCTCTTCCAAAAAAATATTTTCCAAGCCTGTAAACTGGAGTAGCACACGCCTCGCAGCATCGGAAACACTCTCCTCCTCATCCACAAAACTGCCGATTAAGGACCATTCCCCCTTAAATGGGTCTATTCTTCTCCTAAAGACCAGAAGCTTCAATATGCCTTCATCAAAACCAAAAACAATGCAATCTGTTGCCACAAGTATTTTAGGCTGCGCAATATAAGTCCGTCTATTCTCCAAAGCCTTCATTTCATCTATAATTCACTAAAATATCAAAAATAAATTTCATATCAACAAAAGCCCATATTTTATACCCCATAAACCTAAACATAAAAAACAATGATATGAGGCCATAGTCAAAAATGATTTTATTCAATAAAAACCAGTAATTACCTCAATATATTTAGCAGTCATTTAACATCAAATCTCCTTGATTATAAATAACTTGTAATAAAAATATGAGAAATATAGCTATGTTTTGGGTGGCCGCAACAACGATGGTTTTAATTTCTCTTACCATCATGGCCGCAATGAACTTTCCTTTTAATTGGATTTTTTATATTACAGTCCTAGGACAGATAATGCTTGTATATATGGTTTTTAAGGTACTTACGGACAATTATACCACGGACAAGACCTTTGAGGACTTTTATGAAGATCATCCGATAAAAAATGAAATTAGTTAGAGGTTGATACTTCCCTGCCTTTTTTACTGTTGGGCGGAGTTCCCATACCCAATTCCGGTATTACCAATAATGGTATTTGGGTGTGAAAAGCCAAACGTTTAATGACAGGTTCACGGGTCATTTTCTCCATATAGCTGTGCTGATAATTGAGCATGGCCAACAAATGAATGTCCAATTCATTTGCAAAAACTTCCAAGGTCTGGGAAACGGAATTTAATTCTGAAATCGTATGAACGTAATGTTCTACCTCACCTATGTACTTCCTTAACATATTTAGGTTGAATTGCTGTACCTCCGTAAGGGATTTAATCTCGTATTGTACATGTACAATCCTAATGGCCGCCTTAAAGGATTTTGCCATTTCCAATAATGGCCTGAGTTCGGAAGTTGTATAAAAACGGTTAAAATCTGTTGCAAAAGCGATTTCCGAGGGAGTTCTAAACTTAAAATGTTGTGGTATGGCGAGAACTGGGCAGTTCTTTATCGATTTTATTATTCTAACGGTATTGCTTCCCATGAACACCTCCTCCAATCCGGATGCGCCCTTGGTTCCTGTAACCACTAAATCTATTTGATGGGTTTCTATAATATTCTTTATTTCATCTACCAAGAGACTAAAGGAGGAAATGGTTACAAACCTATGTTTGGGATTGTGATATGTTTTCTGAATCTGCTCCAATAGCTGCTCCAAACCTTTTTCAGAATTGGACTTTACTACATCCTCACAAGCTTTCCCAACGGCACCTGTCGCCATAAATCTACTATGGGCAATAGTGGGTGTATAAGTATTTAAAATATAGAACTCGCACTCCTGATGCTTATAAAGTGAAATTGCATATTTGGTTGCATTCCAAGCATTGGGAGAAAAATCTGTAGGCAATAATATCTTTTTCAAACTGGTCTAAATTTTATAATTGCCTTTGTGGAGGCATAAACTACAGCGTAAAATTATAGCAAGTTAAAAACCTGTACTATGACATTTATCAGCTTTTGGGTATGGTAGCGAATAGTTGAAAAAAGCGGATATATGCAAGATAAAAAGCAGCTTACAGTGGAATTACAACATAAAGAAGAATAATAAAAATGAAGAATTACCCAAATTCGGATATTAGTAGGTCCAGGTTACGCGGAATACCATTATGGCAACAGCTAGAAATATGGCAAAATTGGAATCAAGCCCCTTTTGCAACATCATTAAGGCCCTGTCTATTGGCAATGGCCACTTTTTTTCCAGATGCCTTTATCAAACCCAATTTTTTGAATTCAGAAATAATACGGATTGCAGATTCTGTCGCTGTACCAACTACATTGGCAATATCTTCCCTTGATAATGTTAGGGCCAAATAGCCATTTTGATCCTCGCCAAAATTTGTCTCCAAATAAATAAAAGCTTCCGCTATCCTTTGTTTAACTGTTTTTTGGGACATATTAACTATAACATCATCTGCCTCCTTTAGATCATGGGCTATGTGTCTCAGAACTTCCACGGCAAAATTGGGATTGCTATTTAAGGTATCTACAATAGCATCCTTAGGAATAAAACATACCTCCATATCATTTACTGCAATGGCACTTAAGTTGGCCACTTCTTCGGTAATTACGGAACGCTGACCCAAAACGGCACCTTTTGTTGCCAGTTTTACTATTTGATCTTTTCCGTTGGGGCTTAATTTGGATAATTTGGAAACTCCACCCTTTACACAATATACACCATTGAGCTTATCTCCTTCCCCGAAAATGATTTCCCCTTTTTTTAAAAATTTGGTAGTTTTAGTATCTGAAACCCTCTTCAACTCCTCCTTGTTCATTGCGCGTAAGGAATTGAATTGGCGAATAATACAATTTTCACATCTGCCCATTTATTTATTATTACCTGATGTGACAAATTTAAAGGTTATATCTTGGGAAAAAACTGACAATTGTCATGTTTTAGATTGGCAATCATGGCCATCTTTGCAACCAGGTATTAAGCAAATATTCTATGGATAAAGAAACTTGCTATCATTGTGGTGACGATTGCGGGAGAACTCCCATAAATCACAATGATAAAAACTTCTGTTGTGTTGGCTGCAAAACTGTCTATGAGATTTTTGCCAATAACGACTTATCCTACTATTATGACCTACAGTCTGCAGCGGGCGCCTCACCAAAGGAAATTGAGGGTAAGTACGACTTTCTGGAATCCAAAAACATTATAGAAAAACTTATAGAGTTTAACGATAATGGGACCCAAATTATAAATCTATATATACCGCATATACATTGTAGTTCCTGTATTTGGATATTGGAAAACTTAAATAAACTAAATACCGGCATCACCAGTTCTCAGGTAGACTTTCCTAAAAAGACCGTAAGGGTTACCTATAATTCCGATAAGATTACCCTTAAGGAATTGGTGCTCCTAATGTCCAGAATTGGATATGAACCCTACATTTCGTTAGACGACTACGACAAAAAGAAAAAAGGCACAGACCGTAGTTTATCCTATAAATTGGGAATTGCCGGCTTTGCCTTCGGAAACGTCATGTTTCTTTCCTTCCCTGAATATTTTGAGGTCGGGGAATTTTGGTTGGAACAATTTAAAGGTATTTTTAGATGGCTAATGTTTGCATTTTCCCTACCTGTGGTATTCTATGCCGCACAGGATTATTTTATTTCTGCTTATAAGGGTTTAAGATCAAAATTTTTAAATATTGATATCCCCATTGCCCTAGGTATTCTGGTTTTATTCCTAAGGAGTACCGTTGAAATTATTTTCGATTGGGGGTCCGGCTTTTTTGATAGCCTAACAGGATTGGTATTCTTTTTACTTCTAGGCAAATTTTTTCAGCAAAAAACATATTCCTACCTTTCTTTTGAACGGGATTATAAATCCTATTTCCCCATTGCGGTGACTAGAATTACCAGTAAAAACACCGAGGAGAACACTCAGGTATACGACATAAAAAGTGGGGATAGGCTCCTAATAAGAAGTGGGGAGTTAATTCCTGTGGATGCTATTTTGATAAATGGAAATGCAAGAATAGATTACAGTTTTGTTACCGGTGAATCGGAACCTGTAGACAAAAAATCCGGCGATAAAGTTTATGCCGGTGGACGACAACTGAGTAGCGCTATTGAAATTGAGACCTTAAAATCTGTTTCCCAAAGCTACCTTACCCAACTTTGGAGCAATGCCGTTTTTCAACAGGATAAATCCGGAAGTTTTCAAACCTTGACCGATAGCATAGGCAAAAGATTTACTATTGCCGTCTTGACGATAGCCTTTGTCTCAGCATTTATTTGGTTAATTATAGACCCCAGCAAAACCGTAAATGTCTTTACCGCAGTACTCATTATTGCATGTCCTTGCGCCATTGCCTTGGCAGCCCCTTTTACCTTGGGCAATATGCTGCGGATTTTTGGGCGGAATAGATTTTATTTAAGAGATACACAGACTATTGAACAATTGGCGCAGATCGATACTGCTATTTTCGACAAAACAGGTACTATTACTACTGCTGAAAAGGGACATGTATACTATGAAGGGGTGGAATTGACCAGCGAAGAAGAATCTCTGTTAAAAAATACCTTACGTTCATCCAACCACCCGTTGAGCAGAAAGCTTTATGAAATGTTGGCGGAACAAAACATTGTGCCCTTAGAAGAATATGAAGAATATTTAGGACAGGGAATTAAAGGTTCAACCATTTCGGATAGCGTTAAAATTGGTTCGGCTGCCTTTGTCGGCAATACTCAAACAGACAATACCGAAAACACCTCGGTACACTTTAGCTCCAACGACCAATACAAGGGCTGTTTTATTTTTCAGAACCAATATCGGGATGGGGTGGCGGAAACCTTCCAAACAATGTCCCAAGATCTGGAATTGGCGATCCTATCAGGCGACAACGCTGGTGAAAAATCCAACCTTACTAAATTATTACCCCAGGGAACACCACTATATTTTAATCAAAAACCGGACAGCAAGCTCCAATTCATTAAGTCGCTCCAAGATCAAAATAAAAAGGTGATGATGGTAGGTGACGGACTAAACGATGCCGGAGCTTTGGCACAAAGCAATGTAGGCATAGCCATATCAGAAAACGTGAATGTTTTTTCACCCGCTTGTGATGGTATTCTGGATGCTAAAAATTTCAAATTCCTATACCAGTATATTTTAGCCTCAAGGAAAGCCATTAAGATCATAAAACTAAGTTTTATCCTTTCTTTATTGTACAATGTAGTGGGGTTATATTTTGCAGTTACCGGACAATTGGAGCCCGTTATCGCAGCCATTCTAATGCCGCTAAGTTCCATCACTATTGTACTTTTTACCACACTTGCCACAAACAGATTGGGAAGTAAGCTGGGAAGGGATTAATCCACGGGCGAACCGTGGCAGACTGAACACAGTTTATAAACAAACCTCAACAAATAAAAAGGCAACTGTTTTAAACAGTTGCCTTTTACTTATACATTATCCGTAATGCATTAGGTTAAAGAAAGCTTCCTCCCTTATTTCTGTTGCTCCAAATACGCTACCAACGAAGCCATTTCCTCGTAACTTAGGGCATTTACCAGCCCAGATGGCATCATAGAGGATTCAAGTTCCTTTCTTTCAGCGATATCGGATTTGTTAAGTTGGGTTGCCGTACCTACAATATTTCTTAGGGTGAGATCGGAAGCGGATTCCTGGGTTACAAACCCAACATAATTATCGCCTCCCTTGGTCTGCATCTGCACTGTTGAAAACCCTTGGGAAATGGAAGCATTTGGTTTCAGAATAGATTCGGCGATCTGCTCCCTGTTCATTATAGAACCTATTTGCCCCATAAACGGACCTTTCATTACCTCACCTGAAGCTACGCTATGACAAGTAAAACATGCCTGTGTTTTAAATATTTGCTTGCCTTTTTCCGGATCACCCTTAATATTTTTAAGTGCGATCATAATATCCTCAATGGAAGCCTCACCAATCTGTCCTTTTTTATTTTTGATCTTTTCAAGGTCTACCGCCGGCATATCTTCCTTGGGAGCGGTTATTTCCACTGTACCAAAATCATCAATCGCCAATCGGTACTTGCTGTTAAGTTCTGCATATAATTCCTTTTCTTCTTCTGAAGTTTTTTCCCATTCACCTTTTAAAAAGGAACGGATTACAGGCGTATAATCCCATTCTACCGTTTTATAGTATGGACCATGGGTATCCGGACGGGTACTCCACCACCAAGAAGTATCGTAAGGCGCCTCTTTGTGATAAGCACGCGCCAAGGTATTTATGATCTTATTCTTAAAAAGGGAATCATCTGTTTTTTCATAAGCCTTTATCAAACCATCCACGGCTTCTGGACTATGCATATATCGCAATGCCCACAAGGCCAAATCCTTTCGATCGGTATTTAAAGCGCTTACGCATGCATCCACTGCATTTAATTTAACCAAGGTTTTCACCGCCAAATGTGGAACAATAATTTCCGCATTTGGTCTTGCATGAGGTCCTTCTGTACCCATCCCAGGGGCTTGAAAGGAATTTGGAACCGCAATTTCCATTAAAGACTTGGCTACTTCCTTTTTACCCAATCTTCCCAAACCAACAATTGCTGCCGCCCTTACTCGGTCAGAATTGGATTTCAGTGCATTTAAGAATGGTTCTGTAGGCACTTTCTCAATTGTACCCAACCGATCTGATAATGCCCTTAGGGCAAATTCCTGAACTAGTGAATCTTCTGTCAGGGACACCAAACGGTTTATTCCACCCGCACTCGCTAATTGGGCAAAAGTGAATATAGCCGCGGAACGTACTTCCAATGGCAAAGTACTGTCTTCCACCAATTGCCATACTTTATCGGCCCCTTTACCTCTTTTCAGCAATTCGTATTGGGCACTTAGACGTGTCTTGGCATTATCTGCCTTTAATAAATCTACCAAACTACCAGTCCAGAAAAAATCCGCTATATTCGGAAATGGCTCGTAATTATAGTCTTCAGGTGTAACTCTTACCACATAGCCTTTATCAGGACTTCCAGAATAACCTGCGCCATCCCAAGCCGATAGATACATAGCTCCGGCCGCATCTACATCCACATCGGTTATTTGTGGCAGTTGTATAAACTCCTCTTCATCCTGAACAAAACTGGCCTTATTTTCAGTAAGCCTATGAAACTACAAATAGCTTCTACCCCAATCAGCCATCATTGGAACATTATTATATTTTTCCGGCCAACGGTTGTCGTTCATATAAAGTGATCCGGTCCCCGAACCTCCACCGACATCTACCAATGCGGGAAGAATCTCTTCGGTAAAATGCTTAAAGAGAACAGGGTATCCATATTCCCCGGATTGTATCTGATGGATGAATCTTATGTTCCATCCACCACCATCATTGGTATTGCCCCTAGTGTAGATATTCATGAACGGGTCAATGGCCACGTCGTAAATATTTCGTAATCCATGGGTATAAACTTCCATTTCGGTTCCATCCGGACGAACCCTAACAACTCCTCCGCCCAACATGGTCAATTGGGTTCCATCGCGATCTGTAGCATTATGGAAACCAAAATCACCTACGGCAATATATATCCATCCGTCTATTCCCATTTGAATACCGTTGGTGGCATGATCCGTTCCTCTCTCCTGTAGATATTTGGAATTACTTAGGTTCTTTATTAAAACTTTGGCGGGGCCATCGGCCACCCCATCCTTGTCCAAATCCTCAAACACCACCAAATCCATATTAAAGGCTTTTCCAGTTTCTGGAGAAAAGGTAGTGTGCAACACAAAAACTTGATCACCTATTGCCAAAATACCACGCGGGTTATCTACCTGAGCAAATTCAGTGTGGGAATCCATAATACCATCATGGTTACAATCTACCAACCGCTTTATAAACCCCTTGTTTATTTCCTTGCCTAGGGAGCCCATCATATCTACCCCTACAAAGACCTCCCCTGTGGCAGCTACGGCCATACAGGCAGGACTTGGAGTTAGGTCAGAACCGGAGAACCCAGTTATTTTCAAATCCTTTGGCCAATTTAAAACCTGAGCCAAAGAATCCGATGAAGGATAATTTATTGCCTGAGCCAAAGAATCCGATGAAGGATAATTTATTGCCTCGGTACTTGGAGTACATGGGGCCTCCTCATGTTTACAACTTAAAACAATCAAACTTGAAAATAAAATTAAGCCTGCCTTTTTAAACATATTCTATGAAGTTAAAATTTATTATTACGCTCTAGATTGAAAATTTTGGCCAAGGATTGCCGAATTTTCAACAGAGCTGGGCAAAACTAAAAATCTTTCACATAATTCCTTGTTTAAAATGAATTATTAGGGCCTAAAACACAAAATTTTGGATTAATCCCATTTTATTGGCTTCCTCACTAAAACAAACCTATTAATTATGAAATCCCTTCTTAAATGAATCATGCGATGAATTCACCACAAAAAGTTGAGGATATTGAAGAAAATGTAAAATTAATATGCTCTGGACGAGAAGAACTTTCAATATTTTATCAAAACCTGACAAATGTCATATTATACCATAATCCCCATGTTTAGTTTTACGCCCAAATTCAGGTAGGTATGAGTGTAATTTATTTATTGTTGTCATTGAGTATTATTGTAGCCGTCATATTTTTTGCGGCTTTTATTATTGCCACTAAGAATGGTCAATATGATGATTCCTATACCCCATCCGTTCGCATGCTTTTTGAAGATGAACTCGTAAAAAGTACTACTGCGGACACCGAAAAAATATCTAACCAAAAAAGTGAAAGTCAAAAATTGTAATTATGGAAGTACAACAGTTTTATTACGATAACAAAATCGTAAAAAAATTCCTTTATGCAACTATGTTTTGGGGAATTGTAGGAATGTCGGTAGGTTTATTGCTTGCCTTTATGTTTCTTTTTCCAAATTTAACCGATGGAATATCTTGGTTGAGTTTTGGCCGTTTAAGGCCCTTACATACCAACGCAGTTATTTTTGCCTTTGTGGGAAATGCCATTTTTGCTGGCGTTTATTATTCTACCCAACGTTTATTAAAGGCGAGAATGTTCAGCGATGCCCTAAGTAATTTTAATTTCTGGGGATGGCAAGCTATCATAGTTGCAGCGGCAATTACCCTGCCTTTGGGATACTCTTCATCCAAAGAATATGCAGAGCTGGAATGGCCTATAGATTTAGCCATTGCCGTGGTCTGGGTGGCCTTTGGCTGGAACCTCATCGGCACAATGTTAAAGAGAAGACAGCGTCATTTATACGTGGCAATTTGGTTTTATCTGGCAACATTTGTAACAGTTGCAGTACTTCATATCTTTAATAGTCTTGCCCTTCCCGTTAGTGCCTTCAAAAGTTATTCGGTATATGCAGGCGTACAGGATGCCTTGGTGCAATGGTGGTACGGACACAATGCCGTGGCATTCTTCCTCACCACACCTTTCTTGGGATTAATGTATTACTTTGTACCCAAAGCGGCCAATAGGCCTGTATACTCCTATAGATTATCTATCGTACATTTTTGGTCCTTGATATTTATTTACATCTGGGCCGGACCTCACCACTTATTATATTCCACTTTACCTGAATGGGCCCAAAATTTAGGGGTAGCCTTTTCAATAATGCTGATCGCACCATCCTGGGGAGGTATGATCAATGGACTACTGACTTTGCGTGGAGCCTGGGATAAGGTAAGAACAGACCCGGTTTTAAAGTTTATGGTGGTTGCCATTACAGGTTACGGTATGGCCACTTTTGAAGGTCCAATGCTATCCCTTAAAAATGTAAATGCCATAGCACATTTTAGCGACTGGATCATTGCCCACGTTCACGTGGGAGCCTTAGCTTGGAACGGATTCTTGACTTTCGGGATGATCTACTGGATGGTTCCAAAAATGTTCAAGACAAGATTACACTCAATACCCATGGCCAATTTCCATTTCTGGATAGGTACCCTAGGAATTATACTATATGCACTTCCAATGTATGTTGCAGGCTTTACCCAAGCCTTAATGTGGAAAGAATTTAACCCAGACGGCACCCTGGCTTACGGTAACTTCTTGGAGACAGTAAATGAAATTATCCCCATGTACTGGATGCGTGCCATTGGAGGTACCATGTACATTATTGGAGCAATAGTCATGATTTACAACGTAGTTGTTACAATTAAACAAGGTACCCAAGTAGAGGATGAATTGGCCGAAGCTGCTGCCTTGACCACTGTATCCAAAAAAAGAACAGTTGGAGAAACTTTCCACACTTGGTTGGAGCGCAAACCTATTCAATTGACCATATTGGCTACAATAGCCATTTTGATCGGGGGAATAATCCAAATAGTACCCACCATTCTGGTAAAATCGAACATTCCGACAATAACAAGCGTTAAACCCTATACCCCTCTTGAATTGGAAGGGAGAGATCTTTATATAAGGGAGGGCTGTGTTGGCTGTCACTCCCAAATGATCAGGCCTTTCCGAAGTGAGGTGGAGCGTTATGGCGAGTACTCCAAAGCTGGAGAATATGTATATGACCATCCCTTCCTATGGGGAAGCAAACGCACAGGTCCAGATCTTATGAGGATAGGTGGAAAATATTCGGACAACTGGCACTTGAACCATATGTACGACCCACAAAGCACCTCATCAGGCTCTATTATGCCCTCCTATTCATGGTTGGTGCGCAATAGGCACGATAGAGGTAACATTCAGACCAAAATGGAGACCATGGTTACCCTGGGAGTACCATATTCCGAGGAGGAGATCTCAAATGCCCCACAATCGATGGATAATCAAGCGGCCAAAATAGAAAAAAATCTATATTCCGACCCCGATTTTGCCAAAGGGTATGAAGAGGACAAAAAATATGCCGCCGAAAACGGGGAAGAATTCATAGAAATGAAGGATAGGGAAATTGTAGCTATGATTGCCTATCTGCAACGTTTGGGTACGGACATAAAAATAAAGGAAACCGACGAAATAATTTCACAAAACAAATAAGTCATGCTAAAATTTGTAAAAGGCTATATGGAAAGTATAGATGGCGTTGCCACCTACCCCATGATATCGCTGCTAATCTTCTTTTTGTTTTTCACCATTCTTTTCTGGTGGGTATTTACTGCCTCTAAAGAACATATCAAGGAAGTAAGCGAAATACCATTAGAAACAGAAAACCAAACTAAAGAAGAATTATTATGAAAAATATGTCACCTTGGTGGATAAGAATCCCGGTAATCTTTTTCCTAATCTTCGGATTGATGGAGTATTTTATTGACTCCGGGGACAAACCAGCATTTATTGAATACCCTATCACCCTTCTTTTTATGTTGATGGTGTTGTTCATTTTGATAGGAATTGAATTGATTCTTAAATCTGTGGAAAACGTAATGTTCCAAACATTATCCCCTGAAGCACAAAATCGCTATTTAGAAACCAAATCGAAGCAATGGGAGTGGAAATGGGGTAAGGAATTCTGGGAAAAAATGACCGGAAACAAACCTATAGAGGAAGAAAAGGAAATTATCCTAGACCACAATTACGACGGTATCCGCGAATTGGACAACAATCTTCCACCTTGGTGGGTGTATATGTTCTATGCCACCATAATTTTCGGTGTGGTTTACCTCGCCCGTTTCCACGTATTTAATGATTACACCCAGAACATGGAATATGAACAGGAAGTAGCTGAAGCCATGATTGCCATTGAAGAATACAAAAAAACGGCCAAGGGCTTGGTTGACGCCAGCACCGTGGAACTTTTGACCGAGGCTTCCGACATTAAGGCCGGGGCTATTATATATAGCTCCAGTTGTGTAGCCTGCCATATGCCGGATGGCGGTGGAGGCATAGGCCCTAATCTTACGGACGAACATTGGATCTTGGGCGGTGGAATCAAAAACGTTTTCCATACCATTTCTGAAGGCGGTAGGGACGGTAAGGGAATGATAGCTTGGAAACAGACCCTTAAACCAGTCGAAATAGCGCAAGTGGCCAGCTTTATACTTAGTGAAATAAACGGCAAGGAACCTGCCAATCCAAAGGCCGCTGAGGGAAAAATCTGGTCCGGGGAGTAGATTCCTAACACACCTTATTGAACACATTTTAACGCATACCCAAAATTCCAAAAAAGCATTACATATAAATGGCACAGGACCAGGACAATTTTAGGGATTCCATAGGAACTATAAATGAGGATGGGAAAAGGGCTTGGATTTTTCCAAAAAAACCAAGTGGAAAGTTTTATGAATATCGCAAATATGTAAGTTATGTTCTTTTGGCCTTTCTTTTTCTGGCGCCATTTTTAAAAATAAATGGAAATCAGTTCTTAATGTTCAATGTTCTCGAAAGGCGTTTCAACATATTTGGATTTCCATTTTGGCCACAGGATTTTCATCTTTTTGTAATTTCGATGATAATCGGGGTAATATTCATAGCCCTGTTTACCGTTGCTTTTGGGCGTATTTTTTGCGGTTGGATGTGCCCCCAAACCATCTTCATGGAAATGGTCTTTAGGAGGATAGAATTTTGGATCGATGGCGACCGAGGTGCCCAAATACGCCTAAGTAAACAACCTTGGAATGCTGAAAAAATTAGAAAACGAGGCCTTAAATTAATTGTTTTCTTCATTATTTCCTTTTTGATCGCCAATGTTTTCTTGGCTTATTTAATAGGCAGTGACCGCTTAATGCAATACATCACGGATGGACCCTTACAACATGTAAGCACTCTAGTATCCCTTTTAATTTTTACTGCGGTATTCTATTTTGTATTTGCCTGGTTCAGGGAACAAGTATGTATCATAGCTTGCCCATATGGGAGGATGCAAGGAGTACTACTCGACAATAAATCTATTGTGGTTGCATATGACCATAAACGTGGGGAAGCGGAAAATGGAAGGAAAAAGTTTAGAAAAGGAGAGGATAGAAATGCGCTCGGAAATGGCGACTGTATTGATTGTTTTCAATGCGTAAACGTCTGCCCAACTGGTATAGATATAAGAAATGGAACTCAACTGGAATGCATCAATTGTACCGCGTGTATTGATGAATGCGATACCATAATGGAAAAGGTAAACCTTCCCAAAGGACTTATACGTTATGCCAGTGAAGACAACATTGAAAAAAAGTCAAAGTTTACATTTACCCCTAGGCTCAAAGGGTATACCGCAGTACTTGTTATACTCACTGGAATATTGATTGGCATGTTGTTTTTGAGAAATGAGGTAGAAGCCAATATCTTAAGACTGCCTGGACAATTATACGAGCACAAGGAAGGCAATATTATTAGCAATGTTTACACTTATAAGTTAGTAAATAAAACTACCAAGGTCATTAACGACGTGAGTTTTAAACTGTTGTCGCACAAAGGGACAATCAACTTAGTTAGGCATGAACATTTTATAGTGCCTGCACAAGAAATGGCGGAAGGAACCTTATTTGTTGAAATAAATAATTCGGCTTTGGAAGGTGACAAGAACAAATTAAGGATTGGAGTCTATAGTGGGGAAGAATTAATTGAAACGGCCACCGCCAGATTTTTAGCCCCCAGAAGCTATAAGTAAATTAAAACACTGGGACAATGGTCATAAAAGATCAAATCCAATTGGATTTTCCTTTGGAAACCAAAACTAAAAACATTAGCTATGAAAATTAATTGGGGAACTGGAATAGTACTAGCCTTCATCGGATTTATAAGTTTTATCTTATTTTTTGTAGTCCGCATGAGCATGGACCACAAAGCCAATCATGATCTGGTAACCGAGAATTATTACAGAGCGGAATTGGGATATCAGAATGAAATTGATGCCGAAAATAATGCCCATGCCAAAGAAGTTGATCTTAAATTGGAAACAACGGACAAAGGTTTAAAATTAGTATTCCCAAAAAACTTGGATCTAGAAAATATTAAAGGTACAGTGTCCCTTTACAGGCCATCTAACAAGCACGTGGATTTTGACTTACCTGTAAGTTTATCCCAAGACTATTTGCTCATACCTGACAAACGTTTGTTGGATGGTCGCTGGGACATTAAAGTATACTGGGAATACAAAGGCGAAATCTACTTGTTCAAGAAAAAAATAACCTATCACGATAATAAATAAAAACAAAAGTACTACCCAAAACTATGTTGTTATCTGCCTTTATTATGGGACTAATGGGAAGCTTTCACTGCGTAGGAATGTGCGGTCCTATTGCCTTTATGTTACCGGTAGACCACAATAACCCCGCTAAAAAATTATTGCAGGTTTTTCTATACCATTTGGGCAGGCTTACTTCCTACAGTATTCTTGGTCTAATTTTTGGATTTTTGGGCAAAGGACTTTATGTATTTGGAATACAGCAAAGGCTTTCGATCATAATTGGGGTCCTGATGATTACTGTAATACTTATTCCCTATAAAACTTTTAGCAAGTACAATTTCTCCAAACCTATATATTCCCTTTTGTCCAAAGTAAAAAGCCGACTTGGAAAAGAATTAAAGAAAAAGAGTCCAGATACATTTTTAACCATTGGCCTCCTTAACGGACTACTTCCTTGTGGGTTGGTTTATATGGCCCTCTTTGGTAGTATCGCCACGGCCAGCCCATGGCTCGGAGTGCTATTCATGTTCTTATTTGGAGTGGGAACCATTCCCTTGATGACCTCTGCTGTTTACTTTGGCAGTGTATTGAAAGGCCGTGCCAAAAAATCCGTTCAACAACTGATTCCTGTTTTCGTAGTCCTAATAGGGCTATTGTTTATATTAAGGGGTATGGGACTTGGAATTCCCTATATTTCTCCGGAGCCCGTTATAGAGATGGCTACCAGTACTCTGGATTGCCATTAAAAGCCCCTTCCACTAATCTTAAATCAGATTTGTAGTACTTGTAAAAATAGTGTAATTTTCTAGTGCATTGGAATCCCTGTTCCTAAACATTTGGGATTAAATTGGACAATGTACAAGTGCAACCGGACCTTAAGCAACAACCAATGAAAAGAGTTATACTTATCTGTTATCTTATTTTAAATGCAACCTTATTATTTTCCCAAGGGGAAAAGGTCAACATAATAGTCTTTGGTGCCCATCCTGATGATTGTGATATTGACACAGGTGGCACAGCCATTTTACTTGCAAAACTGGGCCACAATGTAAAATTTGTTTCCCTCACCAATGGTGACGCCGGTCATTATGCCATGGGCGGTGGGGAACTTGCCAAAATAAGGATTGCAGAGGCCAAGGAAGCAGGTAAACGATTTGGGGTGGAATATACGGTATTGGACAACCATGATGGGGAATTGATGCCAACTTTGGAAAATCGTCTAAAGGTGATACGTGAAATTAGAAAATGGAATGCCGATGTGGTCATTGCCCCACGACCCAATGACTACCATCCGGACCACAGGTATACGGGTGTTTTGGTGCAAGACGCAGCTTATATGGTCATAGTACCCAATGTGGCCCCCGAAGTACCACCTCTCCAAAAAAATCCGGTCTTCCTATACTCTGAAGATGGTTTTCAAAAACCTAGTCCTTTTAAACCTGATATCCCCGTAATTATCGATGCTGTTTTTGATCCAAAAATTTACGCCATGTCGGCACACAAATCCCAGTTCTTTGAATGGCTTCCCTGGACCGCCGGCAATTTGGAAAAAGTACCCAAGGATGATAAGGGCAGATTGGAAATGTTGGCCAATTGGAGGTCTCAAGCTCCCAATGAAGCCCTATTGAAATGCGCTGAAAAATGGTACGGCAATAAAGCTTCCTACGCTAAACATATAGAGGGATTTGAAATATGCGAGTACGGTAAGCAACCCACAGATCAGGAAATAATGATGCTATTCCCCATGCTTATAAGATAGTATGGAATGCAGTTTTATGGATGTTTGACTAGTCCAGTATCTTTTTGGCATTTTCGTTATACACCTTTTTCAAAACTTCATCACTAAGTCCCAAACCGTTAAAGGACCAGTGATAAGATGAGATATTTTTATCGTAAAAATGCTCGTCCTCGGTTTCTAAAATTCGAAATGTCAATTCGTACATTTCTGGGTCATTGCCCATATCCGTACCATAAACTAATTTGTCCTGATACTTTTCATAAAAACGTTTTGTATAACGGGGAACGGCAGCAGTTTCAGCAAATCTGGCCGATATATCGGCGTACATATTATCATATTTACCCAACAACCTTCCAAGAATTTCCAAATCATGGCTACAATTAGCAAAGTGACAAGCTATAAAAGTAGTCTTCGGATTTTCCCTAACCGCATTTTCTAGGGTAGCAATTAATTGCCCGTGGGTCAACAACCCCTCCTTTTGAGTATCTATGCGCCATTTGTAAGCGTTCATCAGCCCATCATTATGAACATCCATGGGTTCGTACATCCACATGGGATCAGCAACATGAATGCTAACAGGCATGCCAAGTTCCCCACATTTTTCCCACAGAGCCTTCATCCTCTCATCATCTGCATGCATTCCTTTTGTCGGAGTGGGTTTGGAGTAAAAGAAACCAAGACCTTTATCGCCCAATTCGCCAACTCCCCTAGCTCCCATCTTGTAGCATCTTTCCAATTCCTTTACAGCGTTTTTACTCCATCCCTTTTCATTGTAACCCGTAAAATCGAAACCGCACCAAAGTTCAAATCTGTCCCCATATTTGGAGTAAAGGTTTACAATACTATCAAAGGACTTCCCGGTTTGGTAGGTAAGTATAATGGATTTTGCAATCCCAAATTTGTCCATTGTCTTTACCCATTCCCTTATTTCCAGTTCTGATTTGGGATTGGGATGCGAATGAAAATCCACCACAGGAAATTTAGCTTTGGCTATTTTGGTCTTTGGAATATTGTAAATGGATACAGGGTCGTAATCCTTTAATAACATATCTTCCTGCGCTCTAACAGTATTGGAAATAAAAACAACCGAAAAAAAAATGATGGCATAAACTTTCATATTGAGGATTTTTTGGTATAAGTTGATAATGACAAACCCATATCGCTCAAATATAACGATTTAAGCCATACTTGGTACCACTAATTCAACACGACAAAAATCAAAACCAAGGTAATTAAATTAGGTTCAAAGTTTCATTAACCCTAATACTTTTACCGAAGTCGTTAAATTTTAAAAGTGATAACAGGTATTTTGGAATGATTGGTCACATCCTCCCCTATACTACCCATAAGAAAGTGGGAAAGTCCTTTTCTTCCATGTGTGGGCAAACCTATTAAATCGGCATTCCTACCTTCACTAAAACTAAGTATTCCCCTTTCTACGGTATAGTCATTATATATCTCGACCTCCAAACTCGCTTTCGCCAAATGTAGAAACTTATTAATTTTTTTGAAGGCATCTTTTGTGCTCAAGAAATTATCTCCTGGAGTATTAATATTTACCAAAATCAATTCTGCATCAAGCTTATCTGCCAATTTTTTTGCCTTATGAAAGGCTTCCAGGTTTTCCTCCTCAAAATCACAGGCAAATACAAATCTCTTCACCTCGAAACCCTCAATATAATCCTTGATTACTAGGACCGGAATATTGGAATTTCTTACCATTTTTTCAGCATTGGAACCCACAAAAATTTCTTTGATTCCATCGGTCCCTTGAGAACCCATTACAATTAGATCAGCATCATGCTTTTCTGCAATGGCATTCACTTCGCTATACACCTTATGGTGTTTAACAATAGGCGTAGTCTTGATGCCCTTTAAGTATGGTTTATCCAAAAATGATTCAAACCTTTTTTCTGCCAGTTTTATTAAAAAAACAGCTTGTTCGTAATGCGCCTGCTCATTGGATGAAACAAGAGCCGCCGACAATTCCAGCATATGCAGAACGAAAATCTCAGAGCCATATTTTGTAGCGATGGAAGCTGCGGTTTTTAATGCATTTTCGGATTGTTCTGAAAAATCTACGGGTACTATAATTTTTTTCATCTGTTTATATTTATTAATAATTTTAAACTAGAAATTAAATATTGAGCCCGAACCTTAGATTACCTAAACAGGCGTATGAAACAGCTAGATAGTCATTGAAAACAATCTTGTATCAGGCGCTTTACGATGCAGGAACAAATCGAATGCCATACATACATTACGCACAAAGGGCCTTCCCTTTTCGGTAACATAAATACTGTCTGAAGATATTTCCACCAACCCATCCAAAGCCATTTCACTTAGCTTATCCCTTACGACATCCAACTCGCTGAACACTTCATGTTGATTTTCCCAACTAGTCTTAAATCTACACATTAAATTTAAGATATGCTTCCGAATAATCTTGTCTTCCTTGGTTAAAATATGTCCTCTATAAATTGGAATAATATTATTTTCAACAAGATGGCTGTACTCTTCCAGGTTTTTTACATTTTGGGCAAAGCTATCCCAACTATCACTAATACTGGAAACTCCCAAACCGATCATTACACGTGTTTTAGAAGCAGTATAGCCCATAAAATTTCTATGTAACGTCCCATTATCCATGGCTTTATAGAGCGTATCCGTCTTTAGTGAAAAATGATCCATCCCTATTTCGGAATAACCAACCTCACCCAACAACGCCTTTCCCATTTCATACTGCTCCCGCTTTTCCTCAGCAGTAGGCAGGTCTGAATCTTTATACCCTCTTTGTCCATTTCCCTTCAACCAAGGGACATGTGCATAACTATAGAAGGCCAAACGGTCTGGCATTAACTCCTTGGTCTTTAAGATTGTTTGGGCAACATCGTCTTTGGATTGGAAGGGCAAACCAAAAATAATATCATGTCCTACCGAAGTATACCCAATTTCCCTAGCCCATTCGGTAACATTTTTTACGTTGGCAAAAGGTTGCAACCTATGAATGGCAAGCTGAACTTTTTTATTATAATCCTGAACTCCATAACTCACTCTTCTAAAACCTACATTGTAAAGGGCCTGCAGGTGTTCCTTGGTGGTGTTGTTTGGATGTCCTTCAAAGCTAAATTCATAATTCTCCGCACGGGCGGCAGTTTTAAAAATGCCATTAACAAGTCGGGTTAAATTTTCAGGGGAGAAAAATGTTGGGGTTCCCCCTCCCAGATGGAGTTCCTTTATTCTTGGTTTTGTATTGAACAAATCGCAATAAAGCTTCCACTCCTTTAAGACATTGCTTATATATGGATTTTCAACTTCATGTCTCTTGGTTATTCTTTTATGGCAGCCACAAAATGTACAAAGGCTTTCACAGAAAGGCAAATGAATGTAGAGACTAATTCCTTGGTCCTCATTACTTTCATTAAAACTATCGATTAAAGTAGATTTCCATTGAAGACCAGAAAAAGATTCCAAATCCCAATAGGGAACAGTAGGGTAACTGGTATAACGGGGGCCAGG
The DNA here is from genome assembly GCF_023015865.1 of Arenibacter sp. F26102. Lineage (GTDB taxonomy): Bacteria > Bacteroidota > Bacteroidia > Flavobacteriales > Flavobacteriaceae > Arenibacter. Next base: position 208,562 of record NZ_JALKBC010000006.1, read on the forward strand.
AATATTATATTTTTGGACCAAATTGGACATAAGCAGTTTTTGTATGAGATTGCAACAAAAATACCATGATGGGGATTATTAAAATATGACACTTATCAGGTTTCCTCATAGGTCATAAAAGTTTTGTCCCGCTTTCACTCAATATAAAAACCTAAATACTCTTCTTCCCTTCATAAAATAGAATGTCCGAATACGAGAAAACCGTTAAAATCCATACAATTCAAAACTAATATTTTAAATAATGCGTTCTAGAAGTCACTTTATGATAAAAACTATATTTTTGTAAACTTAAAAACAACCAATTATGACATTACTTTTAATGGCCGCCGGTAGCGGTAGCCGATATGGAAAACTTAAACAATTTGATGATTTGGGCCCAAAGGAAGAATTTCTAATGGAATTTAGTCTATATGATGCCCTTAAAAATGGTTTTGACCATATAGTTGCCATTACTAAAAAAGAAAATGTTGACTACTTAAGGGATCATTTATCCAGCAGATTGCCTAAAAATGTAAAATTGGATGTTTTGGCCCAAGAAATCACCGATCTTCCAGAAGGAGTAAGTTTTACTGGAGACAGGGCAAAACCATGGGGTACAGCACATGCTGTTTGGACAGCAAGAAATGTAATTGACAAACCCTTTGCCATAATTAATGCCGATGATTACTACGGAAAAAACGCCTTTGAAAGTGCAGCCAGCTTTATTAAAAACAATGGAAGCCAAGAGACCTTTGGTCTTATTGCCTACATTCTAAAAAATACATTATCGGAACACGGTTCAGTTTCCAGAGGTGTCTGCAAGTCAGAAAATGGAAAACTTACCTCCATAAACGAACATACTAAAATAGAAGCCCAAGATAATGTGATTATAGATACGGATTCAGACACCAAATTTACTGGGGAAGAATTGGTAAGCATGAACTTTTGGGTTTGTCAACCTTCCATTTTTCCATTTATTACGGAATACCTGAAAGAATTTATCGGAAATGAGGACAATATTGCCAAAGGAGAAATATACCTTCCATTCGCCATAAAAGAAATGATCAATAGCAACCTGATAGATGTGGATGTAATTCCTTCAGCCAGTCAATGGTTTGGAGTCACTTACGCCAGCGATAAGGAAATGGCAGTTTCCGAATTACAGCGCATGACAGATAATAAAGAATATACCTCACCTCTTTGGGACAATGTTCAGATCAACTAATTCATGATTAAAGAAAAAACAGTTGAGCTCAACGAGCTTTTGGAAAATTTCTCCATAGAAAAGAAAACCTATCAGTTCCAAGGGATTAACCAGGGTTACATTAATGACACCTATTTAGTATTGGACAACAATTACCCGTTGTATATTCTTCAACGGGTAAACCACAATGTTTTTAAGGATGTACATGGTCTAATGGGCAATATTGCAAATGCTTTTGAATTTCTACAGGACAAAGACTATACCGCCATTGATCTATTAAAAACCGAAACGGGAAGTTCATATTACAAACAGGAAAAAACAGGCTATTGGAGGTTAATGACCTATATTAACAACACCACCGCCTATGACAATGCCACCAACACAGCTATTGCGTTCCAAGCCGGTAAGGTGGTCGGAAAATTCCATCAATTGTTAGCAGATGCACCATTAGAAAGTTATGTGGATACCATACCACAATTCCATGATCTTTCCTTACGGCACAATCAATTCGAGGAATCCCTTATATCCGCAAAAAAGGAAAAATTGGAAACATCGGAAGCAGCCATCGTTTTTGCCAAGGAAACACTGGAAAAACTAAAAATATTGGACAATTCCAAGTTACCAGAACGAGTTTGCCACAACGACACCAAATTAAACAACATCCTTTTCTCCAAGGAAGATAATACGGCTCTCTGCCTTATAGACTTGGACACTATTATGAAAGGGTATTTTTATTTTGATTTTGGCGATGCCATAAGAACAGTTGCCAATACGGCAGCTGAAGATGAACAAGATCATGACAAAATTACTTTTGAGAGGCCATTGTTTGAAGCCTTCGTAAAGGGCTTGGAGAGCAACGGTGCCTTTTTATACAAGGAAGAAATAGACCTACTTGCCTGGGGAGCCGTATTTATGCCCTTTATACATGGTTTAAGGGCCCTAACAGACTACTTGAACGACAATATTTATTACAAGGTATCTTACGAAAACCAAAATCTGGACCGCTGTCTTAGTTTGTTCGATTTTTCCAATAAGGCACTTCAGGAAATAGAATACATGACCCAAGTGGTAAAGGAGGGCTTAACACCCATAGATTAATTTTATTTGGACACAGGGAACAATTAAACGCTCTTGGTGGAATCCCTCACGATTAAACTGGTTTTAATGACCTTTGTAATATTAGCGGTGTTTTTATTGTTCTCAATCCTTTCAATGAGCACTTTAGCCGCCGTTTCACCAATAAAGGTTCCATGCTGACTCACCGCAGTGAGTGCTGGTGTTACGTAACGCGACAATTTGCCATTGGTAAATCCAACCACGGAAATGTCTTCCGGTACTCTATATCCCCTCGCTTTGACCAATCTCAGGACCTCTACCGCCGTAATTTCATCCAAAGCCATTATACCGTCAATAGGCTTATAATTCAGCATGAAGGTCAAGAGGACCTCAAGATCGTCTTTCTTGCCAACCCTTAGAATTAATTTGTCATCATAAGGGATTCCGGCTTCCCTCAAGGCTTTTTTATATCCATCTACCCTTAATCCACCAACGCTTGAATGGTCGATTGCCGTAACCAATGCAACCGTTTTGCAACCGAGATTTAAAAAATATTTAGTGGTTTTATAGCCCGCCTCAAAATCATCTACTATAACCTTATCACATAAGATCTCATCAGAAACCCGATCGAACATAACCAAGGGAACCTGTTCATCCAATATATTCTGGAAATGTCCTAGCTTATTTTTAAACTGAGTTTCCTCTGCCATGGACACTATTAGACCATCAACCGTACCCCCTCCTAGGAATTCCAAAGTTGCCACTTCCTTTTCATAGGACTCATCACTGATGCAGCTAAGTAGAATATAGCCACGTTCGTTAGCTACTTTTTCTATCCCTGAAAACACTTGTGTAAAAAAATAATTGAGAATATTGGGCACCACTACCCCAATGGTTTTGGTCTTCTTTTGCAGTAGACTTAAGGCTACCTTATTGGGCCTATATTTATGTTCCTTAGCGTAGGTTTGAATCTTAAACTTCAACTCCTGGCTAATTTCATGGCTATCATTGATAGCCTTGGAAACCGTTGAAATGGAAACATCAAAAAATTGGGCAATCTCCTTTAGGGTTATTTTTTTCATAAATCTAAAATATGGCCAGAATTATGGTAATGTTATCCAAGGACCGAAAAATGCCTTTTAAATTATATCAATAACTTGAGTAAAATTTTGGGGCTTTAACAACTCCATATTCCGCAAGAAGAATCATCTGCCTTTAATATTACAATTATCTACTTTTCTTTAAAATTTCCTCTTATTTCCGACAAAACGGATTGTAGGTTTTCAAACACCATTTTATTCTCGAATCTAATGACTGAAAAACCCAATTCGATTAAATATACAGTTCTTTTTTCATCATATTCCATAGCGCTAGGATTTTGATGTACACCACCATCAACCTCTATGATCAATTTATCTGATGCCAAATAAAAATCCACAATATAGTTTCCAATACTATGCTGCTTAACAAATTTTTTATCATCAAGTTGTTTTGCCCTGATATGCTTCCAAAGAAATGCCTCTGCCGGCGTTAGGTTCTTTCTTAACTCCTTTCTAGATTCAAGTAGCTCTTTCCTGTTATGGATACACATCTTCTTCATTGTTGGCTCTTATTAAAGCTCCCCTCTTTACTAAAGAGGGGTGTCCAACGTGTTGGACGGGGAGATTTAGCCTGAAAATTAAATTCAGGTTTATTTACTAAAACATAATATCTTGATCCCTCCGTCTTCGCTAAAGCGAATCCACCTCCCTTTACATAAAGGGAGGAGCCAAAAATCAACTAAATGATTATATCTGCAAAATATATATTTTTACTTCAAATTCAAATATAATAGTTGTTGAACTAGCTTATATTATTATATGTATTGATTGATGATGTTCTCGAACAACTCTTGTTTCCCACTCTGTAATTGCAATTCCCCATTTTCTTGGGCCATTTTATACAGTGCCTCCAAATTAAGTTTTCCGTTCTCGAAGTCTTTTCCTTTTCCGGAATCGAAAGAGCTATATCTTTCCGCCAGCATTTTTTCATAAGCAGAGGAAGAAATAATTTTATCAGCGGTAATCAACGCCCTTGCAAAGGTATCGGCCCCTCCAATATGTGCATGGAAAACATCGTCCATATCCGTAGAGTTTCTTCTTATTTTGGCATCAAAATTTACTCCACCACCTTGCAGTCCTCCTGCTTTTAAGAAAACCAACATGGCTTCGGTAGTTTCTTGAATATTATTTGGAAACTGATCCGTATCCCATCCATTTTGGTAATCCCCCCGATTGGCATCTATACTGCCCAACATTCCAGCTTTGGCTGCTACAGCCAATTCGTGCTGAAAAGTGTGCTGTGCCAAAGTAGCATGATTTACCTCTATGTTTATTTTAAAATCCTTTTCCAAGCCATATTCACGAAGGAACCCTATGGCAGTGGCCGTATCAAAATCGTATTGGTGTTTGGATGGTTCCATAGGCTTGGGCTCTATAAAAAAGGTCCCTTTAAAACCTTGGGCCCTTGCATAATCCCTAGCCATTCCCAAGAATTGGGCCATATGGTCCAGTTCGCGGCCCATATCTGTATTTAGTAGAGACATATAACCTTCCCTTCCTCCCCAGAAAACATAATTCTCCCCGCCTAGGGCAATGGTAGCATCCAAGGCCAATTTTATCTGACCCCCTGCTCTTGCCACAACATTAAAATCCGGGTTGGTAGCAGCACCGTTCATATAGCGCGGATTGGAAAAACAATTTGCTGTACCCCAAAGCACCTTGATGCCGGAATCCGCTTTCTTCTCCTTTAGGTAATCCGTGATTATGGATAAACGCTTTTCCGATTCAGCAAAAGTAGCCCCCTCTTGAATAAGATCAAAATCATGGAAACAAAAATAATCAAAACCCATTTTGCTGATAAATTCAAAAGCGGCATCCGCCTTATCTTTTGCTGCCTGTACTGGATCTGATGCTTGGTCCCATGCAAAATTTTGAGTCCCAGGTCCAAAAGGATCTGCTCCTTGTCCACAGAAGGTATGCCAATAGGCAATGGCGAACCTAAAATGTTCCCGCATAGTTTTACCAGCAACTACCTGATCTGGATTGTAATATTTAAATGCCAAAGGATTATCAGATTCCTTTCCTTCAAATTTAATGTCTCCGATACCTTTAAAATATTCCTTGTTTCCTATTATTGCCATCTCTTTATTTTTTATTATTTAATGATTAGTTCCAATTCTTTTTTCCAATTTTCATATGCCTTTTGATAAGCGCTTTTATCCTTCAACGGACTAAAGGTCCTAACATGGTCGTTATTGGTTATATACCTTCCAAATTTTTCAAATCCCCCTTCTTGGATTCCAGCGGCACGTGCTGCACCAATTGCCCCTGTAGTATTGTAAATTTCAATTTCCTGTGATACTAGAGTTGCTACGGTATTGGAGAAAATTTCAGATCGAAATAAATTGTCATTTCCAGCTCGCATTACCTGAATGGATATTCCGTCCGATTTCAGAATTTCCATGCCATAGACAAAGGAGAAGGCAATGCCTTCCAGAGCGGCCCTACAAATATGTGCCTTGTTATGATTATTTAGATTTATGTTCACAAGTCTGGTTCCTACCTCCCTATTATTCAACATGCGCTCTGCCCCGTTACCAAAAGGAATTAAACACACTCCGTCCGAGCCAACCGAAATTTCGGCTGCCAAAGTATTCATTGCCTCATATGAGTCCACATCCAAATTATTCAACAGCCAACGGTATTGGATTCCAGCTCCATTGATGTTTAATAATTTACCAACTCTTGGCGTTTTTTGGGAATAGTTTACGTGTGCAAAATTGTTCACCCTAGTACTCTCCTTACCAGAAAGATTATCCGTAACAGCGTATACCACCCCTGACGTACCGCCAGTTGCAGCTACCTCTCCGGGATTGAATACGTTCAAAGCCAAGGCATTATTGGGCTGATCCCCCGCCCTATAAAGTATAGGAGTACCAGGGGCCAAGCCGCTTTCTTCAGCACCTTGCTCATCGATTTTCGATTGAAGGCCAAAAGTATCTACAATATCCGGAATAAAAGACTTGGGAATACCATAATGCTCCAACAACAGATCGGCCACTGAATCCTGCTCAAAATCCCATAGGATTCCTTCCGATAACCCAGAAATAGTGGTATTTATAATATTTGAAAAACGATAGGCTATATAATCACCTGGCAACATCAACTTATCCGCCAACCGGTAGAGATCAGGTTCGTTTTCCTTTACCCATTTTAATTTGGAAGCCGTAAAGTTTGCTGGCGAATTCAACAAATGAGCCTTACATATTTCCTCTCCTATTTCGCTATAAGCTTTTCGACCTATTTCAACAGCACGACTATCGCACCAAATAATGGACTTCCGAACGGGCTCTCCCTGCTTATCCACCAATACCAAACCATGCATCTGGTAGGCAATACCAACTCCCTTTATTTGTTCTTCCCCTACTCGGTACTTTTGTTTAATTTTTTTAATGCCGCTACAGACATATCCCCACCACTCTTTGGGATCTTGTTCTGCCCAGCCATTTTTTAAGGCAATCATTTCCATTTCCGTTTCCGGTTCCTGCACCACCCCAATACTTTTTCCTGTAGCCACCTCCACTAAGGCCACCTTAATTGAAGAGCTGCCAATATCCAAACCCAAATAATACATATGTCTCAAAATTTTATAGGATATATTCCCAATATGGAAATCCTAGAAGATATAATCAAATATATTAAAATCTATATCATGACTAACATGTTGACTTACCGATAATGTAAAAAGGAAAGTAGGGACCTATAAAAATATTAAACAAGTATAATGTGCTAACTATTTAAAATTCAATTAGTTATAAATATTTCGTGACATCACGAAACTTTTCGAAAACGATTTCGTAGAATTAGGGAATCAAAGTTGACCTTCACCAAACAATCCTATGTGATTATTTTTCAGACTATTGGCAAATTTATTCCTTTTTCTTACTTACCAGACCTTTGGTGAACTCGTTCAATGTTTCTACTTTTTCCTCGAAGTCACCTTTTATGGTTTTTCGGAATTCGTTTAAATTCTGCACCAGATCATCTATATTCTCGGGTATTACGTCTTCAAAGAATTGCCGTAAGCGTTTGGCAGTAGTGGGCGATTTCCCGTTGGTGGAGATGGCTACTTTTACATTGCCCTTGGTTACTATCCCGCCCATATAAAAATCACAAAAAGGAGGATTATCGGCAACGTTCACAAGGATATGCCTTTCCCGGCAATCGTGATAGACCTGTTCGTTTACAATAACTTTATCGGTGGTGGCAATAACCATATGGCGCCCTTCCAAATAACTTTTGTCATACACATCCTTGGTTATCTTAACCTGATGTTTTTTAGCTAGTTCCAATGTTTCAGGTAAAAATTCCGGTGCCAACATTTCTACTTGGGCATTAGGGCTGGATTTAAGCATAAAAGTCAATTTTTCCAGACCAACATTTCCTCCCCCTACAATCAAAATATTGAGCTGGGATACTTTTAAAAAAACGGGGTACAATTCATTCCTTTCCATATTGCCTCTTGTTTTATTCCAATACACTTACACTTTACCTCATTTGCTTTTCCCAATAAAAAAAGCCATCCATTCAAAGATAAGACACAAAATGATAGACCCTCTTTCATTTTGGTTAGATTTTACAATACATCAAGGTCATTTTGTTAATTCAACGGAATATCATGTTCATTTTTTTATTGCCATGTTTAAAAGTGCCACTATGACACCCTAGTTTATGTTACATAAATTTATTTCCTAAATCAAAAACGGCAGCCCCAATAAAGCAAATTATTGCTTCAGGACCGCCGCACCGATATTCCAATCCCATATGGGACTATAGTTTTTCTATTACACTCTTATTTGCCCATTGCCATGGACATAATATTTATTGGTTACCAATTGCTCCAAGCCCAATGGGCCCCTATGATGTAATTTATCCGTACTAATGGCCAGTTCGGCTCCAACACCCATTTGTCCGCCATCGGTAAACCTAGTGGAGGCATTGTGGTATACGGCAGCACTGTCTACCTGATCCATAAACTCTTTGGCCACATCACTGTTTTGGGTCATTATGGTAGCCGAATGCCCTCCTGAATATTTGTTGATCATTTGAACTGCCCCTTCCAAATCCTCTGCAGCCCCTAAAACACACTTCATTGCCAAAAACTCTTCATACCAAATATCTTCGTCCTCTATTTTAGAGCTTTCTGGTAGCACCCCAGCTACCTTATTATCCACTAAAACAGAAACTCCACGCTCACTTAGGATGGTCTTAAGCTCATTAATTCTACTAGAGAAATCATCAATATTAACATCGACCAAAATTTTATCCAGCGCATTGCAGGCCGAAATCTTATCGGTTTTAGCGTTGAGGATTACCTCCAAGCTTTGTGCCCAATCCGCATCTTTGTCTACATATAGAAAATTATTCCCCCTTCCACTGACCAATACAGCACATTTGGCATGTTCCTTTACAAAGGCGATCAATCGCTCTCCTCCTCGGGGTACTATTAGGTCCAGCTTTTCGGTAGGATTCCTTAAAAATTCCTGAGTTTCTTCCCTGTTCATATGAAGCAATTGGATCCAGTCGTTATCCAAATTATTTTCTTCAAGTGCCTGATGCCAGCATTTTTCCAATACAACATTACTGTGGACAGCTTCCTTTCCTCCTTTCAACAAAATCTTATTATTGGCCTTAAAGGCCAATACAGCAGCTTCAATAGTGACATCCGGTCTAGATTCATAAATGATCATAATGGTTCCAAAAGGTGCTGTTTTGTTTTCAATTTTCAATCCGTTATCAAGTACTTGTTCGGATTTTATTTTACCCACTGGATCTTCCTGTTGAAGGACCTCTGAAATGGCCCCGATCATTCCGTCCACTTTTTTTTCATCTACAATGAGTCTATCGTACATTGCCCTGTCCTCTTTATCAAAAAGATCAAGGTCTTTTTTATTTGCTGCTATAATTTCAGGTTTTTTGCTTTCCAAAATGTCCATCATGGATCGCAACACCTTATTTTTTATTTCTGTATCTAATAATTTCATTCTTTTTAATTTTTTTTGCCAATGTTATACCGAAATCTTGGTACCCACGCTTTTCCCTTCCACGATATCCAGTATAACCCGCTTTCTTTTACCATTGGCTATATAAGTTGGAATATTCTTGGAAGCGGTCTGTTTAGCGATATGAAGTTTGGACCCCATGCCCCCTCTACCTTCGGCTTCTCCTTTATCAATGGATTTTATATATTGTTCCACATTCTGATCTACGCTAACATTCTTTATCACTTCCGTATCCTTATCATCCGGATGTCCGGTATACAGTCCCTCCGTATCTGTCAGGATAATTAATTTATCAGCCTTTGTCAGTTCTGCAACCAGGCTGGCCAACTCATCGTTGTCCGAAAACATAGAATTGGTAAGTGTAACGGCATCATCCTCATTGGCAATTGGCACAACTCCTTCTGCCAACAAACCCTCATAACAATTGATCATATTATCACGATGGTTTCCCGGGTTAAAATCCCGTTTTGTAGCCAATACTTGGGCACATTTCATTCCATAATCTTGAAATATGTTATAGTAATGCCGCATCATCCTAGGTTGCCCTATAGCCGAATAAACCTGTCGCCTAGTTGCCTTATCCGTAATTTGGCTTTCGCCCATCACCTCCATTCCGGCAATGACCGATCCTGAAGAGACCAAAACAGACATTATATTGCGTTCATACAATTCAGCTATCTGTTGAACCAAATGATCAAGAACAGGCTTAACGATCCTGTTGTCCTTGTTGGTCATAACATTGGTTCCTACTTTTATAACTACTCTCTGTTTATACATATCTTATTTTTCATTTCCCAGCTCCACTGCCCGGTTAAAGGCGGAATAGGCTGCTTCTTTTATAAGTTCCTTTACATTATTGTCTTCCATAGAATCCAATGCTGCCCTAGTTGTCCCTCCTTTAGACGCAACTCTTTCCATCCAGGAATTGGGAGAAAGATCGGATTGATTGAATAGTTCTACGGCTCCTTCGAAGGTGTGACTTACCAACATCTTGCTATCATTGCCCGAAAAGCCCATTTTTAAGGCCGCTTCCATCATACTTTGCATAAAATAGAAAACATATGCAGGTCCACTTCCTGAAATTCCAGTGGAGGCATCAATAAAATTTTCGGAACTCACTAAAATGGATTTCCCAGTGGTATCCAATAAATTTTCAATAGTCAATAATTCTATTCTAGATACCTCTTCAGAAGCCGTATACGATGTAACACCCTTCCCTATCTGCGCAGGCAAGTTCGGCATTGCCCGGACAATTTTATGAATCCCTAGACCTTCTTGAATCGATTTTATGGTTACCCCGGCCATAATTGAAATAACAATTTGTCCTTCATTGACAAGGTCTTTCATCTTCCTAAATAAATCCCCACTGTGGTAAGGTTTCACGGCTATGAAAATAAGATCTGCCTTAGGTACACAATCCTCTAAATTTTCGTGTACTTCAAAATGTAAAATCTTCTTTAAGGACAAGGTCTTTTCTTGGGAACTGTCCAAAATCATTAAATTTCTTTTTTTAAGTAGTTTTGATTTTGACATGGCCTCTGCGTAGGTCAATCCCATGTTCCCCGCCCCAATTACTAATACTTTCATGTATTGTTTTTAAGTTATACTTTATTTACACCCTATTTGGAACAATAACCGTGCGATTACCCTTTTAACGATATAGAGTTTAACTGTTGATATGGTATTATCATAGTTAAAACTTATACCCAGGCGCGAGCCTCTGCTATAGCTAGGATGGAAGCATTTAAAATAAATTGGATAAATATCGGTTTTGGCCACTGGACATGCTTTATGCCATTTTTAGTACCTGACAAAATGGTGCAATTGAGCAGAAACACAATTGAAAACCAACCAAATAGTGGAATTGGCATGTCTAAAAAACCTTAACTCGTGAACGACTTAATTCTAGATGATATAATAATGTAGTCATCCCCAAGCCTAGGAAACAGTCCAAGGATAAAAATATTTAGTGCAAAAAGTAAATCTTTAACATGGTGACCTCCTCATTGAATTCATTGGAAACTCCGTGAGGTATTGATCCGTCAAAATACAAAAGATCACCTTTTTCCAATAGGACCTTATCTTTCTTAAGCAAGTAATTAACCTTTCCGCCGAGAACATAGATCAATTCATTGGCATTCGTAGAAATGGGTTTCCGATATGCTCCAGCGGCTACATTAACAATATAGACCCTAATACTACTATCGGAAGAAGTACTGGAGAGTAAATGGGTATATTCCAGATTAACGGAATCTTCCCGATCTTCCTTGGTCCCCATACCATTTTTGATTACTATATAATCTCCGGAAACACTGGATGACAGGTCCAGCTCTGACAGATCTATGCTAAGAGTCTGCATTATTTTTAAGAGTACTGGGAGGGATGGTGTAGTTCTTAAATTTTCGATCTTGGAAATAAGCCCAGCACTAACGCCGGTCCTTTTCGCGACTTGTTGCAATGTTAAATCTCTTTTTTGACGGGCCAATTTTAATTGTCTGCCAATATTTATAAGAATATCATCCATTTAGCTGCTGTTGGTCATTGGCCAGCAAAGCACTAGCCGTAATATGTATTTCAATGCAAAAATAAGCAATTATTTTAGGCAAAACCATGCGCGAAATTTTAATTGATAATAGCTGCCATTGGATTGAGAACTATTCTTTCAACCTGATAATAGTGCACCGATACTTTTCCAAAACACTTTAAATTTGTAGTTGGAACAAAATGATTTTGGAAATAATAGTTGTTATTGCCCTCGATAGGCTTAATCCGTACTTTGCTGGTGCCACTTTATAGCTGCCAATCCACCTCCAATGAAGGACATGATAACGAAAAAGTAAAATAGATTGTCCCAACCGTAATATTCGTTAATTGCCACTACTATAAAGCCTGAGAACATCTTTCCCACAGACCCCATACCATTAATGATACCGGCAGCCATTGCGGCTCCTTTGGTACCGCCAACATCCATTGACCCCGCAGTGCAAATAAGGGAATCGGGCCCGTAAGTGGCAATCCCAATAAGGGCTATACTGATTATTGTCGCTATTTTTCCGTATGGTACCATATAGGGATGGGCTAGGCATGCAAGGCCCAATCCTATCATCATAACGGCTACTGTACTGAATCTATTTGATTTAAAAATCTTGTCCGAGCTGTAGCCCGCTAGGATGACCCCAAAAAAGCCTATCAGCTCATATACCGAAGACATATAACCAGCATCACTTACATCATAATGCAACGCCTTCTCCAAATACACGAGCAACCAGAAAAGAAAAGCATATCTGGTCATTTTAAGGATCATATAGCAACTGGAATAGACCCATAGGGTACTTTTCCTTAGCAACAGCCCGAATATTTTAAGCTTCTATGCCTTGGCACCATCATCAAATTCATACTTATTTTCAACGATTTTGGGCAGGCCAACATCTTCCGGATTGCTTCTGGCAAAAAGAAGGTACAGAATGGCAATTATAACAAGTATTAGAGAAGGGAAAATAAAACCTCTTTTCCAGCCCAGATATGATAGGAAATCCATATCGAATGCAACATAAGTGGCAAAAAAAATGGTAGCTAGAAAGCCCCTGGTAACGTAACAGGTAGACCACCACCACATGGCTATTCCGCGTTCCGTTCTTCTAAACCAAGGGGTCATATTCTTTATTAATCCCCTCCAACCCGTGGATTGGCCATAACCATTGGCCGCTATCAAGAAAACAATCACACCTGCGGAAAAGGTCATCTATAGAAATAAGTTTCCAATTGCAGCCAAAAACAATCCAAAAGTGACCACTTTTCTGGGTCCAAAAGTATCCGATAAGTACCCCTTTACAAATTGCCCAATGGTATAAATTAAACTGTACACAAAATTATAGAAGCGTAATCGGAGTTGTCCAGGCCCAGACCCTTTTCCATGGAACTCCAGGTGACCGACAAGTTTTTCCTCCCGAAATAAAATCCGGCATAGACGAGCCAGGTGAGGACAAATATTCTTTTCCTCGAATACTTCTGATTAGCCGTTAAACCCAAGGTTCGACTTTAAACTTTATTATTGATCGTAGACATTTAAGAAACTATAATCTGTTATTGGAATTAGGCTTTAATAAAACCTATATTCACAAGGTATTCCTTTAAGACCTTTAGAAAATTTTGAATATCGGTATAATCTATTTGCCCAATATTGGATATCCTGAAAGTGTCATAATTATTAACCTTACCTGGGTATATGGTAAATCCTCTTTCGAAGAAAAAATCGTGCATTTCCTCAAAATCATATTTATCATTCTTAGGTTCTATGATGGAAGTGATTATTTTTGAATGATGTTCCTTATCTATTAAATATTCCAACCCCATTTCCCCTATACCACTAAGTAATGTTTCCCAAGATTTGGCATATCTGGCATAACGTTTCTCAATAGTTTCTTCCTTGGTTTCTATTATGGCTTGTTTTAAGGCATAAAACGTTTGAACTGGAGGGGTAAATCTTGTTTGATGTGTTTTTTCGAAATAGGCGTATTGCGCATATAAGTTAAGATATAAGTTCCGCATTGGAATGGATTCCGTTGCCGACAAAGCCTTTTTATTACATATGGCGAATCCTATTCCGGCCATTCCCTGAATATTCTTATTGGAGCTTGCGGCCAAATAATCTATATTCATAGCTGTCATGTTTACCGGTATAGCGGCAAAACCGCTCATGGAATCCACAATGAAGCTTATATTATAGGTGCCACATAATTTTCCTACCGTCGTAATATCATTCAGTAGACCTGTAGTGGTTTCATGGTGGATTATGGCCAAATGGGTCAATCCCTTTTCCGCCTTAATCACCTCCTCAAGGGCATTAAGATCTATTGGCTCTATCGATGAGGATTCAAAAACCACGGTATCCAATTTATAGATCTTGGTGATCTGACACATGCGCTTGCCATAGGCGCCATTATCTATGATTAGAATACGCCCATTTTCAGGCACTACAGAACTCAATATGGCCTCAACAGTTGCCGTGCCCGAACCGCCAAACATTACTGTGGCATATTCCTTGGGATCACCCACAAATTTGGTTATTTCAGTGGCACAATATTCCATTAGATCACCGAACTCTTTTTCCCTGGGACAAATATCGGTAACTACCTGAGCCATTTTTACGGTGTCCGTTGTTGTTGCAGGACCTGGGTTCAGCAACACATTTCTTTTAATTTGCATTTAGTTATTTTTTCAATTAAGATTTAGACTTACTTAAATAATGTTTTGAAAATTTTAAAATATAATCCTAGGCAATATCCCATGGCAAGGAATAGGTCTTAACATAGGTATATCCTTTCATTGTCTCGATAACCCCTTCCTTATACCCTAAGCCGGAATCCTTAACTCCTCCAAAAGGTGTCCATTCCAATCGATAACTGGGCGCTTCGTTTACATTAACCGTACCCGTATCCAACTCGGTAATTACCCGTTGAATGGATGGCCAATGGTTACTTACTACACCCCCCGATAGGCCATATGGAGTATCATTTGCGATTTCTATAGCCTCGTCCAAAGTTTTAAACCGAATTATTGGAGCAACGGGACCAAAGGTCTCTTTAGCAACCACTTCGTGGGCATTTTTCACATGATCCAATACAGTAGGGGCATAAAGTGCACCTTCCCGCTTATGTCCCGCCAATAATACGGCACCATTATCTATTGCGTTTTGGACACGGGCCTGCATTTCCATGGCAGATTCTTCAGTGATAACAGTACCCATGTCATTATCGGCATTATAGGGATCACCATATTTTAAGGCTTTTACCCTTGTAGCCAATTTGGAGGCATAGGTATCCGCAATACTTTCATGAACCAAAATCCTTCTAATGGCCGTACAGCGCTGAGCCGAATTCTTAAAAGTCCCGGACATGGTTACCTCTACTGCCTCATCTATATCGGCATCTTCGAGAATTAACAAAGCTGAACTTCCTCCAAGTTCCAACACCAGTTTTTTGTACCCGGCTTTGGAGGCTATTATTTTCCCCACTTTACTACCTCCTGTAAAAGATACCATAGTAATTTCCGGATGTATTGTCATCATTTCAGCTGTTGCCTGTACATCGGCACCATTGACCACATTCAACATATTTGGCGGAAGACCACAATCCAACGCCAGTTGGGCAAAATAATATGCGGAAAGCGGGGTTTTTTCAGAAGGTTTTAACACCACTGTATTATTCGTAGCGATTGCGGGAGCTATTTTATGAACTACCTGGTTCATGGGATGATTAAAGGGCGTAATACAGCTGATCAACCCCAAGGGAACACGAGTCGTATAAATTCTTCTAGGTTTACCGTTTTTTGAAACATCGCATGGAAACACTTGAGAGTCATCGTCCAATGCCTTCATAGCAGAAAATCGCAACACATCTGAAACCCTACTGGCTTCATAACGGGTATCCTTTAAACAAAGTCCCGTTTCATCAGTAATCATGTTGCTAACCTCATCAACCAGTTCTTCAAGGGCATTTGCAATTTTATTCAATATATCATAGCGCTCATAACGCGTAAGGGTCATCTTGGTATTTTTGGTATCCGTTAAAACCTTATCCAAGGTTTTAGTATCTATGGATGACACCCTACCCACCTGTTTCCTGGTAAATGGATTATAAATATCGATCCATTCACCACTTTTCACCTGTTTTCCATTGATTATACTTCCAAATTCGATCATAGCAGTGTTTTAAATGGTTTAATTAGAAAATCCGTTACTCAAAAAGTGGAACAGATCAAAGTTTCTACTGGTACCGGATGCCAATTTATCACTGTATTCGGCGTTCAATTTCTTGTTGAATATCATTGGAACCTCTTGACAGTGCTCCCCACCATGTGAGCGCAAACCTTCCTTCACCTTGTCCAGTTCGTGCCAATCGGGGGTTCTTCCAATAGTAGTGGCAGAATCTGCCAATACTACCAAATCTCCTATTCGATCACCGGGTAATTCAAATTCTTCCACAGCCTCCTTATTGGTCAGCACTTTTTCAATTCCGTCTAGAGACAACAAATATTCTTTGGCCGCCTTTAACTGTGATTTATCCTCCAAATACAGCGTACCATAGCCACCCAAGGCCCCGTGATGTACTACATAAGGATCTGTGATAGGTAAAATTACCCTCGATTTAATATTTTGCGCATCCAGAAGTTGTTCTATAAACTGAACTTTGGGACTGCCATCCGGATTGGTCTTGGCTTGCATTCCATGATCGGCGGTTACACCGATAATAGCTCCCAACTTATCCAACTCGCCCAGCCAAAGGTCAATTTTCGATAAAAAATCGTTGGCATCAGCACTTCCAGGGGCATATTTATGTTGCACAAAATCTGTTGTAGTCAGATACATAACATCAAAATGCTCCCTCTTCAACAACTTGGCTCCGGCCTCAATACAATAAACAGAAATATAAGGGTCATAGATTCCAGGTCTTTCCTTCCCCATTAGGCCATCCTCGACATTTTCTATGCCGTTTTCCTGTAAGGTTGCCTGATTGGCAAATTCCGCAGAAAAGCAAATGCCGTCCAGATTATGGGCCAGCATCTTCCGTAATTTATCCTTAGCGGTAACCACGGCAACCTTTCTACCATTTTTACTCAGTTCAGATAGGATTGTAGGTACTTTTAGATACTTTGGGTCGTTCATCATAACCTCCTCTTGCAGCTCTGTATCCCAATAAAAATTTCCACAAATTCCGTTGACTTTTGGGGTAACCCCAGTTACAATAGCCATATTATTTGGGTTGGTAAAAGATGGGATTACACTTTTCACCATTCCCATAGAACCATCCTTTATAAAACGTTGCAAATTAGGCATCACTTCTTTGGCGCCTTCATAATACGGATAAGAGGTTCCATCCATACATATTCCAATAATGGTCTGCTTTTGTTTTGGGTAACTTCTGTCGTTAATGTTCATGTTTAAGAATAACTTTTGTGTTGAATATATATTTTTCACTAAAGTACAAAAATTTTACATATAGTATAATTATTGAAAATAGATTTAATGAATGTTTTAATAGAAGTATAAAACACAAATAACCATCATAAATCAACTAAATCACAAAACGAGCAGATAACTATGTATTAAATTAAGGTCAATAAAAATGACACAAGGTCCTATATTACTGGGCCCACGAATTAGCAACTGAAAAGCCCATAACGTTAAATACAAAAAGTCCCCATCACAAAAGAGCAACAGGGACTTGGAGAAATTAGATAATTATGGTTCTTAATCGATCAAGCCGAATACTCTTGGCAGCCACAAAGACAGTTCCGGCACAAAGGTTAGCATCAACAATACGGCAGTCATCGCCGCCAATAAGGGCAATAAAGGCTTAATCACTTTCGTCACCGGCACTTTTGCGACACCACTACCCACAAAGAGCAGCGTACCCACGGGAGGGGTACATATACCAATACATAAATTAAGAACGATTACCATTCCAAATTGAACTGGATGCATCCCCAAAGCCATTACTACAGGCAAAAATATAGGTGTGAAAATAAGTACCGCCGGGGTCATATCCATAAAGGTACCCACAACCAGTAAGGTGATATTAATAAACAGTAGCACCAACAACGGGTTCTTAACAGATTCCAAAAGGAAGCCTGTTAATGACTGCGGAATTGATTCGAAAGAGAACAACCAGGACATGGCCATGGAAGTTGAAATCAAAAACATAACAATAGCTGTGGTCTTGGCACTCCTTAGCAGGATTGGCTTAAAATCACTAAACTTCAACTCCTTGTTTACAAATCCGAGTAAAACGGCGTAAACAACAGCTATGGCCGCTGCTTCTGTGGCCGTAAAAATTCCGGCTACAATTCCACCAACTACGATTACCAATAGGGTAAGACTAAGAATAGCGTTTTTAAAATCGTGGAACAGCTTTTTAAAGCTCACTCTTTCTTCCTTTGGCAAACCTTTTTTTCTGGCATACAAATAGACCATAAACATAATGGCCAGTCCCACCAATAATCCTGGTATATAACCTGCAATAAATAATGCAGCTACCGAAGCGGTACCTCCACTGGCCAAGGCAAAAATTATTAATACATTACTGGGTGGAATTAAAAGCCCGGTGGTTGATGCACTTATATTTACAGCAGCACTAAACTCCCTGGGATACCCATCCTTTGCCATTTTCTCTGTCAAGGTACTCCCAATGGCAGAGGCAGCCGCAATGGCAGACCCGGATATGGCCCCGAACAACATAGCGGAAATTATATTAACGTATGCCAATCCACCGGGCAAACTTCCGATAAGTGATTTTGCAAAGTCGATCAAACGATTGGCAATGCCTCCCCGGTTCATAATTTCCCCGGCCAAAATAAAGAAGGGGATGGCCAACAATGCAAAATTATCGATGCCTGTTGTCATTCTCTGACTAACAGTGGTCGTAGCTGGCATATAAGCTATATTGATCAGTAGGGTAATCGTTGTCGATATACCGATAGCATATGCCACAGGTACTCCATAGGCCAACAAGCCCATAAAACTAATAAACAATACTATAATACTTATGGTTTCAATACTCATTGTTGTTGGCGTTAAAGGTTATTTTAATGTGATAAACGGAAAAGAAAATGATCATAAGGCCGCTAATTGGCACTATGGCATAAACATACCCAAGTGGCACTAACAATGCCGGGGACAACTGTCCCAACTTTAAGGTGGTGTAAACCAAATTACCTCCTCCAATAACCATAATGATCAAAGCAAAAACCGCCATTACCACCTGTATTATCCTATGTCTCCTTTTTTGTTTGTCAACGGGAAGTTTGGACAATAAAAAATCCATGGATAGATGTCCTTCCTTCTGTCCATTAATATAGGCAGCACCCAATACCGTTAACCAGATCAAAGAAAATCTGGCGAATTCCTCCGTGAACGAGCTGGATTGACCCACTACATACCTGGAGACAACCTGCCATACCACGTCAAGCACCAATAAACTAAAAATAAGCACTAAAAATCCCTCAATGGCCTTATTCAATATTCTATATGTAGTTTGCATTATTGATTGTTAATTTGGTCGATTATTTTTTTCATCTTTGGATCCTTCATCAATTCTTCCAAAATTGGCTTCGTCTTTTCAACAAAAGGACTTTTATCTGGATTATAGATTTCAACATTGGCCTCTTTTAAGATTTTTAAACCCTCCTCCACGTTTTCTTTCCAATATACTTTTTGTTTCTTCACACTTTCATCTGCCGCCTCCTGCAACCATTTTTTTTCAGTATCGCTAAAGGTTTCCCAAAACTTGGTACCCACTACTACTACGTCCGGTACCATACTATGTTCGTCCAGCGTATAGAATTTGCACACCTCATAGTGATTGGAAGTTACAAAGGAAGGAATATTGTTCTCCGCACCATCTACTACCCTTTGTTGAAGAGCGGTATAGAGTTCCCCATAGGCCATTGGAGTAGCGGAACCACCAAGATCGTTTACCATGTTTACGGCCATTTGATCGTTCATAACCCTGATCTTTTTTCCCTTTAAATCCTCAGGGGTTTTTATAAAACCGTCCAAAGTATAAAAGCTTCTACTACCAGCATCATAAAAACAGAGGCCACGAAGCAGAAATTCACTGCCGCCTTCCAAAAGTTCCTGTCCTATATGACCCTCCAATACATTGAACATATGCTCGCTGTCCCTAAATAAATAAGGCACCCCCAAGACTCTATATTCCGGTGCAAAGCTGGACATGGCGGCCGCACTTACTTTTGTCATGGCCACACTACCGATCTGCAGCAATTCCAAAACTTCCCTCTCCGTACCCAATTGGCCATCTGGAAATATTTTGATCTGCAACTTCCCGCCTGATTTTTCATTAAGGGCCTCTTGCATGGCCACGATCCCTTTATGGACAGGATGGGTGATAGGCAAGGAATGGGCAAAAAATAAAGTTTTGTGATTTGTTATATCAGAACAAGAGTATAAACCTAAACACGCCAAAATTCCAATGGCAACAATAAATTTTCTTCCTAGGGTTTTATAATCCCGCATATACATTTTATTTATTTGGACGTTAACGTTAACGCAATTATCATTTATTTTTAATTTCCAAACCTTAAAAATACTCTTTTTTTGAACTTTAGCAACAATTCCTTACAATTCTAGCCAAATGATTGCGCCTTCCATAAATAACGCCCCCTCTATTTTAGATATTCATTATATAGCCTTTGTAAGCATTTCCCTAATCCCCTTTTCCAGGCCATAGAGCTGGGCCATACCTATGGCTCTGCCAATGAGGGAGTATCCAGAGTAGAACTCATCCTTTCTTTTCTTATCATCCAACAATACATGGCCATGATCCGGCCTAATGGGAATTGCCACCTCTCCAAGACCACTATTTTGCCTTCTAAGTTGCTCCTTAACAATAGCCTCCATCAACTTGGGCATGGGTATGGATCCGTCTAAATGTGCCGCTTCATAAAACCTACCATCCTTCTCCCTAGAAACATTTCTTATATGCAAAAAGTGAATTTGTGGCCCAAAATCACGAATGATCCCCACAAGGTCGTTGGTATCAACAGCCCCTAAAGATCCTGAGCAAAATGTTAATCCATTACTCGGAGACGGGACACAAGCCAGTATAAATTTTAAATCTTCGTAGGTCGAAGCAATACGAGGAATCCCAAATACAGGAAATGGCGGATCATCTGGATGCAATGCCAATTTTACACCCAACTTTTCGGCCTCCGGAATAACTGCTTTTAAAAAATATGCTAGATTTTCCCTAAGGTCCGATTTTTCAATCTTACTGACTTCCTCTAGGGTAGACCTAAAATCAGCTAGGGCAATGGCCTCTTTAGAACCAGGCATCCCGGCCAAGATGGCACTTTTTAGCCGTTCCCGCTCTTGCTGGCCCAGTGTATTATAATAATGTTCGGCCTTTTGGACCATTGCCTCGCCATATACTACTGCCGCCCTGTTCCTTTTTAGGGCGAACAAATCAAAAGCGGCAATGGCAACTGGATCATACAACAAACTTATGGCCCCGGTCGGAAGCTCATAATTTAAATTGGTACGGGTCCAATCTATCAATTGCATAAAATTATAGCAGACCACCTTAATGTTGTTTTCTGCCAAATTGCGGAGGGTCTCAATATAATTCTGTATATAGATATCCCTTTCCGGAAGACCATATTTAATAGCCTTATGGACATTAACACTCTCCACTACGGACCATTCCAAGCCGTTGGACTCTATTTCCTTTTGGACTCCCCTTATAACTTCAGAAGACCAAACCTCTCCAATGGACACTTGGTGGCATGCCGTAACTACGCCATCCACTCCCAGCTCCTTGATATCCTTTAAGGATACTCCAAAACCAGGTCCGAACCACCGCAGTGTCTTCTTTAAGTATTGCATGGGTTATACTCCGGAAAAGGAACTAAATCCGCCGTCGATTTCATAGATACTTCCAGTAACAAATGAGGAAGCATCACTAAGTAGATAGTGTACCATTCCGTTAAGTTCGGAGGCGTCACCAAAACGTCCCATGGGGGTGTTAGTGATGATTTTTTCTCCCCTATCCGTGAAGGAACCATCTTCATTGGTCAAAAGTCTTTTATTTTGATTTCCGATGAAAAACCCCGGAGCAATGGCATTTACCCTAATCTTATCACTAAATTTTGAGGAAAGTTCATTGGCCATCCACTTGGTGAAAATATCCACCCCAGCCTTGGCCATGGAATACCCCAACACTCGTGAAATGGTCTGTTTGGCCGCCATAGATGATACATTTACTATGGACCCAAATCCTTGTTTTGCCATAATTTCACTTAATACTATTGTAGGAATTACGGTACCGAACAAATTTATATCAACTACTTTTTGGGTATCGCCAAGTTCAATATCGTAAATGGTTTGATCTGGTTTCAAAGTGGCTCCGGGAATGTTACCTCCTGCCAAATTAACCAAACCGTCCAATCTCTTAAACTGAGTGATTATAGTGTTCTTCAATTCGGTTAATTGCTTTTCATTCATTACATCCAAAACGAACAAATGAGCACTATTAGGACGAATTTCATTTAATTCCTTGCATTTTTCTTCCAGCTTGTCCAAAGATCTGCCCAAGAGCAATACCTCAGCTCCATTTTCTACAAGATATTTGGCAATTGACCCTCCTAAAGTTCCAGTTGCCCCGGATAAGGCATAAATTTTATTTTCAATCGAAAAAAGTTTACTCATCAATTCTATTTTTTATAATTCTATTTTATCAAAACCCAAATATAACATAAGGGCACAATAATAAACATAATATCCAATATTTACCCTCGGCCACTTACTCAAAGGTTTACAAAACTCACCCCCCCCTAGGTCCTATTGAAAATGCAGGGTCTCACTTTTTCGCCATGTTTAAACCTTCTATGGTCGTGTAATATTTGGTAATCATATTGGGTATCTCCCAATTTGGCAATTTACCTTCTTCCAAATACCGTAAATAATTTTGGGTTACTTGGGCAAAATGTGCCTCATGCCCAATTTTAAATTCATCGGGAATATTAATTTTCCACACATCCTCCGATACTTTCTCAGCTTTCGTTCCTGGAAATTTAGGGCTTATAGTCTGCTCAAGCGCATTGGAAATAAGATTATCAAAATTTTCAACGTCCTTGGATTTAATATATAAGGTGGGCTTATAATTTTCTTCCTTACCCTGTTTAATAATAAGATCACTTTTTGTACCCCTCATTATGCTATAATGGGTATCCCCGGTACCCTCGGGAGCTTCATAATTCCATATCACAGATACCTTGGCGTACTTACCCTTAATTTTATAAAGCATTTCCCCATTGCAATACACCTTAAGCTTATCACCATCGATGTCCTTTTTAAGATAATCGGGAAAACTATCCAATCCTGTTACCCTTCTAAATTCATCCAGAGTCAAAACTGTTGGCCAACGCTTGGCTTTAACCATCTCTATGTCTGTACGATCAATAATCTGATCCGGAAAAAGTTCCCATTGCACCAAATCCACCAAGTGGGTGGTTACATCCACAATTCCTTCACCTTCTTCATTCACATCAAAAAACCACGCCGGTCTTACCAATGGCTGGCCAGAAACATACTTAAAGAAGTGATGTACACTTTCTTTAATTATGGCAGGCTCCTCAGGACTTCCTTCCACAACTTGGCCAAATACTTCGGGCAACATGGAAAACTGTCTTTGCATACCGGTAGTAACTTCAAAACGCTCGGTCATTATATCATAAATCATGACCCCATTTTCTTCAGCTATTTTGAAGGCCTCTTCCAGTTTCTGGAACCCTTCCGAATTAATTACCAATGGCTTGTCCGCATAAACGTTCAATCCAGCTTTTACTGCGGCCAAAATATAATCAATCTTTTTAGAGTTTTTCCCTGCCACCACCATGACGTTACCGGGTTTATTGGCAATCATTTTTTCCAAATAATCATCCCCAAAATAACTATTCACTTTCCAATGGGTGGGGCTTTCCGACCTTGAATTATAGGCTTCAATTTTACTCAAAAAATCGCTTACCTCCGGCCCTTCGGGCGCAAAAACATAAATGGTGGAATCTACCGCATTATACATTGTTTTTTGAACTAGGGCGGCATGAAAATGCCCTGGATCCAATGTCATTAAACTTACTTTCTCGGCAGCACTATCAGCAGTTGCTTTCACTTCTTCTTTTTTTTGACCACAGCTAAGAAATAATACCAAAAGAAAGGTCGAAATACTATACTTCATTTGTTGATTTTTTTGTGAATAATTACAAATCCTACCCTGGCTAAAGGTCTTTTGACCAAAGGAAGGATGATTTTTTTGCATCATTAAATATATAACATGTTTCCTAAACTTTCACAAAGTCGGTCCCATAAGGTTTTCTTTGGTTCCTGTACAACATGGCATTGGCTTTGTCATCATTAATAAACATTTCTTTCTCGTTGTCCCATTCCAATTTTCCATCGAATTGCATGGCAATATCACTGATCAGACAGGTTACACATGCCTTGTGCCCTTTTTCAATAGGTGAAATTGGGGCTTTTCTTGTTTTAATGCAGTCCAACCAGTTCCCGTGCTGATCATCGATCTTCTCCAATTGGGTTTCGTTCTCACCAATTACCGATTCCAATATTTTTGGATCGGAAGCATTAAGAGCCTTACTGCTCTTTTCCTGATCCACGGGGTCGGAGGCTGAAGCCTGATAATCCCCTCGGGACACAAATATCCATCCGTCCGTACCCTCATAACGTATTCCGTTGGTATAACCGCCACTGGTGTAGACCGTAATTCCGTTGTCATATTCATGTTTTACAAAGAAATCTCCATGCACATTCCACAGTCCGGATTTCGGGAATTCCGCCAAAGCCTCTACAGATTTCGGCCCAGTTAATTCGGTATCCATTCCCCATGCCGCGGAATCGTAATGGTGTTGTCCCCAACCCGTGATCATTCCTGCACCGTAACTCCTTAGGCGAAGCCAACCCGGCCTACTGTAATCGTTCTGCGGGTGAACGCCAATTTCAGTGTACGGAACCTCTGGTGTTGACCCCAACCACATATCAAAATTCAAATTTTTGGGCACTGGCATTGCAGGTGCATCCGGTCCGGCCGGATCACCGGGAAGACCTATCTTAACGGTATGTATTTTACCAATGCGCCCATTTCTGACCAACTCGGCAGCGACCCTGAATTGGGGCATTGCCCTTTGCTGTGTTCCTACCTGAAGTATAACTCCCGTTTTTTGAACGGCATCACGTAACTGCTGCCCTTCCCTTACCGTAAGCGATGTTGGTTTTTGAAGGTATATATCCTTTCCAGCTAAAGCCGCTTCCATGGCAGGCTGGGAATGCCAGTGGTCCGGAGTACTGATTACCACGGCATCTATGTCCTTATTTAGTAACATTTCGCGATAGTCATCATAGATTTTAGTATTCATGTATTTTTCCTTCCCCGTTTTCTCCTTGTAGAATTTGTCTACCAAAACCTTTGCATCGGCAGCCCTTTTGGAATCCAGGTCACAGACCGCGACATATCGGGATTGATCAAACCTAATAGTATCGTGAATATCATGGTCACGGGCAATACGTCCACAACCAATTTGCCCAATATTAATCTTGTTGCTAGGTGCATTTTTGCCAAATACACTTGCAGGAACTATGGTCGGAAATCCAACTACGGCCGCAGTGGTCAATAAAGAGTTATTAATGAATTTTCTTCTTTGCATCTTTTTTGATTTTAAATTAATTCACAAATTATTTAGTTGAAAACATGGGTATCCCCCCTGCCCCTTTGTTTAATTATTAACAATTTTGGGCATTTCCGCAAAACTCTTCCAATAAGATTCCGCTTCCTCAACTGTAAGTTTGCCATCGAAAACCACCATCCTATATTTTAGACTATAATCTTTATTGGGCTCAATTTTCCATTCCTCGTGACGTATCGGGCAAAACTCAAAAAACATATCCCCCCTGCCCCCATTTCCATCAATGGGCCATATACCCATTGGTTCTGGGTGGGACCTATTTTCCGGATAACTTAAAAACAGGACACCATTGGTCCCCGCACCATCCACGGATTCCCCTGTTACCATACACCAGCGGGCGTTGGTGCCATCTGCAGTTAGGCGATCGTTGCCTTCCGAAGTAAGCACCGTACAATTATCCTTATGCCAGCGCTCTGTAAACCTCATCCCTAAACCTCCTCCATATCGATAGGCTTCAAATAGAATACCATTTCCTAAAGGGGAATTAAAATTAGATGTGTAATCTACCATATATCTATCTGGGCGACCCAAGTCCCAAACCTTAACGTCCAAATCTTCGTTCAAGGCTATTCGTTTATCCGCGGAAGCTTTTAGGTTAATATGTTCTTGACGGGCGTTGAAACCCCCATACACGGCCCCGGAATATGTATCATTAAAATCCTTAAAAAGCACCGTTCCTTGTCGCTCCACCAAATTCCAAAAATCGACCCGCTCCCCTTCAATCTGGGTATGCGTCCACGGCCCCCATATGCCATAATGATGGTAATGGTCTGGAGGTTGAATTCGGCTAAGGGTATCTCCCGAGGGAGCAAGCAAAGGATGGAGGTATCCGGATTTCCGAAAGATGGAATCCACACCTTCTGGAGGATAGGTCATTCCATATCTATACGTTAGCAAGGGTATGGAGCCTTTTGACAATTGTAGGTTTCCATTGCTTTTATTCAATGTTATTCCAGCAGAATCCGCTGTATTACCATCGGCTTTTTCAAGTTTATAATCGGCAATATTTTCAGGGGCATGTAAAAACCAAAGGGATTTCCCATTTTGATCAATTTGGAAAGGAACTTTACTACCTTCATAGGTCAAAGCCATACTATTCAAATCACCCCAGTCAAAATTGTTCAGGCTATCCAGCTCTAAGGAGACTGGCGAGGTTTGCGAAACCCCGTCATTAATCACCATTCTAAATCCATTCTCGGTCTCACTGTTACATGATAGCAGCAAAATTATACAACATCCGAAGAATATACGTTTCATTATTATGGTTTTAAGGATGGAAATTACAAAATCAAATTAACTCATATCAATTAGATATTGCGGAAAGGACTTTGGGTGAACCCGACTTCCTGAAACCCCATTTCAATTTCCGGTTATACATCTTAAATATACTTTGGTTTTAATCGCATATAAAGCCCTAATCCAACCTGCTCCCTATTTTCCAATACAGCAATTTCCGAAATTGGCTGTACATTTTATCATAGCAATAAGCGGTAAACCGATACCATGGTTCCAATTCCAACAAATCTAAATAATAGCAAGTTATTACGCAACCGATTGCATAAATATAATGATGCTTTTTAACGAAAAAAATAAATTATGTTCAACTTTTTTCTTTTAATATCTATTATTGCACATAATATTATTCCAATTTCTTCCAAGTGATTTGATAACTATATTTTATTCGTATTATTGTTGCGATTTAGGGCAACAATTAATGCTATGGATAAAAGAATAACCATTTACGATTTGGCCAAAACACTGGGTGTTTCAGCCGGAACCGTAAGCAGGAGTCTTAACGACCATCCATCCATAAGTAAAAAAACCAAGGATCGTGTAATTTCCAAGGCGAATGAACTGGGCTACAAAACCAATAAATTTGCAGTTAACCTGAGCAAACAAAAGTCGAACACCATCGGGGTCATAGTCCCCAAACTCAATTCCATCTTCATGTCGACCGTACTGGCAGGAATCGAAAAAATAGCCAATGAGGCCGGCTATAATCTGATTATCAGTCAGTCTTTGGAGTCTATGGAAAAAGAGAAATTAAATGCAAAAACGCTCTACGACAGTGGAGTTGATGCCCTTTTGGTATCCTTGGCCTACGACACTACCGACTTTGATCATTTTACAAACTACATTAGAAACAAAATACCGCTAATCTTCATTGATAGGGTACACAATTTGCCCAATTGTTCCACTATAATAATCGATAACAGATTGGCAGGATTTGAGGCCACCGAGCATTTGATAACACAGGGCTGCAAAAATCTCCTGTATATTAGCGGAAACCTTAAGCAAAATGTTTATTCAGAGCGATTGAAAGGGTTTCAGGAAGCGATGGCCAAGCACAATTTAGCATTTAACGATAACAATTTACTGGAATCTGACCTTAGTCTAGATAGTGTTAAACATGCTATGGCTCATATCAACGATCTCAACGTACCATTTGATGGCCTGTTCGTGGCAAACGATTCCTTTGCGGCACACTGTTTAAAGGAGTTAAGAAAAGAAAAATATAAAATCCCACAGGACATAAAAGTAATCGGTTTTAATAACGATCCTATTTCGGAACTTGTTACCCCAACTTTAACAACCATTAATTACCCAGGTTACGAAATGGGAATCTTGGCTGGACAAAGTGTAATAAGTCAGTTGAATGGAAGTATCGACTTACAGGCTGCCAATTCCATTACCCTTAGACATAAATTGATAATAAGAGAATCTACACTTTAATAAATATCTAAAATGAACAAAACAGTTTACTCCTTAATTACATTCCTTTTTGTTGGAACGATCTTCGCCCAAAGCCCAGAAGAATTGCCAATAGATGACCAATGGCTCGCCAAAATTGAATCACTTGCCCCTTCTGCACCCAGAGTTGCAGCGGAAACAAAAAAAATATTGGTTTTTTCGCAGCATACTGGATTCTACCATTGGACCATTCCACACAACGACGAAATACTGAAAATCCTAGCAAGGAAATCGGGAGCATTTGAGATTACTATTGCCCATGACGTAGATAGTTTTGATAAAAAAAATCTAAAGCAATACGATGCCATCATTTTAAACAATTCCAATCCCGCCGGACCTAAACGGGATTTGTTCTGGGATCTACTAAAAAAGAACACCACCTTAAACGACATCACCATTGCCAAAATGGCGGCCGAATACGAAAAGAATTTAATGGATTACGTGGCCAAGGGCGGTGGCTTAATGATCATGCACGGTGCAATCACCGTACAGAACAATTCCAAGGAATTCAGTAAAATGACAGGAGGTAGCTTTGACTACCACCCTAAACAACAGGAAATGCACCTTAAAGAGGTTGACCCCAATCATCCCATGGTTCAGGCCTTTAAAGGGAAGGGATTTACCCACGTGGATGAACCTTATTTTTTCAATAATGCTTATTCCGACTACAACTTTAGACCTTTACTGTATATAGAAGCTGACAAATTGGAAGGTTTACGCAAAGAAGTTACCAACAACACTATCTACGTGTCCTGGATAAAAAGACATGGCAAAGGCAAGGTGTTTTACAGCTCCCCTTCCCATAACGCCCAGAGCATGGATAATCCGGAATTGCTTCAATTCTTTTTAGACGGCATGCAATACGTGGTGGGCGATTTAAAATGTGATGATAGCCCTATAGGAAAACCTTGACCCAATCCCTTATCACTCAATAATATCATTAAAAAATGCGCACTCTAAAGGGGTGCGCATTTTTTATTTCGTGCTCTAAGCAGTCGCCCTATATGACCACTATTAAAAAGTACTATTTATTAAAATCGAAAAAGTTTTTGGCGTTATAATAGGAGATATCCGATACGATTCTTCCCAGCAATTTTTCATCGGCAGGCAATTCTCCATTTACTACATCTTTACCTATTAGATTACATAAGATTCTTCTAAAATATTCGTGTCTTGGAAAAGACAAAAAGCTTCTGGAATCGGTCAACATTCCTACAAAACAACTTAGAAGTCCCATATTGGAAAGCACATTCATTTGTTTTTCCATTCCGTCTTTCTGATCTAAAAACCACCATCCTGAGCCAAACTGCACCTTTCCCCTAACACTGCCGTCATTAAAATTACCAACCATGGTAGCTATAACTTCATTATCGGAGGGGTTAAGATTGTAGATTATAGTTTTGGCCAATTGATCTGTTCCGTCCAATTCATTTAAGAAACCGCTCAATGCACTAGCCTGTGAATAATCCCCAATAGAATCGAAACCGGTATCCGGCCCCAATTTGGACAATAGCCTTTTATTATTGTCCCGGATGGCTCCTATATGGAATTGTTGCACCCATCCTTTTTTATGATAAGTCCTTCCTAAAAATAGTAACACCTGAGCCTTAAAATATTGTACTTCATCTACAGTTAGCGCCTTACCATCCATAACTTTTTTAAATAGACTTCCTGCATCATAAGTCCCTTCCTTGAAATGATACAATTGCTCCAAACCATGGTCGGCCAGTCTTCCGCCCTGTTCATGGAAGTAATTAATTCTATTTTCCAAAGCAGCCAATAAATCATTGAAAGTTGTAATGTTGATATTGGAAGCCTCTCCCAATTTCTCCATATAGGCAACATATGAAGCTCCCTGCTCTATGGCAAATGTCTTATCTGGACGGAAGGTTGGAAAAACTTTTGGCGTAATTCCTTTTTTCTTTATGCTCTTATGAAATTGAAGGGAGTCTATAGATTCATCCGTAGTACACAATGACTCCACTTTTTGCTGCTGCAAAAGCCCAATGGTATTGTGGGAAGGTTGCTGCAACATGGCAGATGCTTTCTCATAAATTTCCTCGGCATTATCCGGCCCCAACAACTCTTGAATCCCAAAATAACGCTGCAATTCAAGATGTGTCCAATGGTATAAAGGATTCCTTACCGTATAGGGCACTGTCTCCGCCCATTTGAGAAACTTTTCCTTATCTGTGGCATCTCCTGTTATGTAGCGTTCGTTTATCCCAAAAGCACGCATAGCACGCCATTTATAATGATCACCTGCCAACCAAGCCTGACTTATATTTCCAAAAACCCGGTTATTGTCAATTTCTTGTGGAGGAAGATGATTGTGATAATCTATAATGGGCAACTCTTTTGCATAATTGTGGTATAAAGTTTTAGCAAAGTCGCTTTGCAAAAGAAAATCATCATTTATAAAAGTCTTCATCTTTATCCGGATTTAATTTTATTTCTTAATCTACGATCTTTTTCACTAAATGTCGCTCTACCCTTTAAGGCTATTTTCCAATGTGCTCATACAATTCCTCTGCTGTATACTCCATCCCGTCTTTAGACTTGACATCGCGAAGTTCCTTTATTTTTTCAGGCTTTAAACCCTTAGGGTTAACAGAGAATGCATTGGTCACATAGGATATTATATCCGATATATCCTTATCGGAAAGATTCTTATTGTACTTAAGGCCTGGCATTTGATGGTTCTCATCATATAATTCCCCTCTAATTTTGAGGGGACCTTTTAGACCATGTAGAATAATAAGCCCCAATTGTTCCAAATGCGTAGAAATATACTCTGACCCTACCAGTGGTGGTGCCAATCCGTTGATACCCTCCCCACTGGACGAATGACAGGAAGCACATATTTGACGGAACAGGATGGCTCCATTAGTCCTGGAATCGGCTCTTGCAATTTTTGTTGAATAAATATAATTAGGTTTGTCGTTTCCTTTTCGTTCCACGCTTTCGGTTGTTAGACTGGCGAGGTCCGAATCCTTAAGCTTATTAAATTGCCCGAGTTGGGAGTCAAGGGCAGTAAGAACATCTTCCGACCCACTGACAATTGCCTCCTGATAAATTTTCTTATCACTGTATTTATTCGCCAAATCGTAAATTATGGGAAAAAATACTTCCTGATCGTATTTGGCCCAAATCCCTAGTGTTGTTGAAAGGTACAGATCCAACATGGGGTCATTCCTTTTCAATAGTTCGGCAAAAAGAACTTTAGCTTTGGGAACATTTTTGTCAGAGGCATACTCTTCCATTAGGACTATGGCATGTGATGCAGCTTCGGGACCACCACTTTGAGCTAACTCTTGCAGGAAGTCGAAAGAAAGTGCATTAAGTCCCTTTAACACATAAAGGGCGTGCAGTTGGGACAATGGACTATTATTGCCCAAAGCCATTTCTCTTAGTTCTGGGAGGGTTTCCTTATTATTTTTATGTATCAGATATTGTTGGGCACGATCACGTACCC
This sequence comes from Arenibacter sp. F26102, assembly GCF_023015865.1. Lineage (GTDB taxonomy): Bacteria > Bacteroidota > Bacteroidia > Flavobacteriales > Flavobacteriaceae > Arenibacter. The sequence continues at coordinate 240,398 of NZ_JALKBC010000006.1, forward strand.
ACCCATTGGTATCCTTAAGTGATGCAACCAACTTGGATCCCGAAAAAGTCGCAAGATCGGGAATGCTCCTGGCTGGTATATTTTTGCTTCGTACCCTTAAGATCCGACCATAATCCAGTATGGTATCCAATTTTTTCTGGGCCGATATCTTTTTTAAGTAAGGGCTCAAAAATGCATAATGCTGAATTACACCGCGGTGCATATCTACCACATACATATTCCCATCTGGGCCAGTGGCCAGATTTACAGGGCGGAACCCTTCATCCGTAGAAGCCAAAAACTCCTTTCCCTGCCACGCTTGCTTGGCCTCAACCCTATCCCCGTAAAAAGATAGAATATTTCTTTTGATCAAATTGACTTCGGGCACACATACAAAAACATTCTGGTCGTAATCTTCAGGAAACATCCCTCCCCTATATACCAATGGACCACAAGCAGCCGTAACATTAACCAATAGACTATCCTGGTCCAAAACTCCTTCTTCGTATCCCCGGTTTACAGAGGCGGCATGAAGGGGATAAACACGTTGATCTTTGGTCAAGGTCTCATCCACGCCTTTTTTGGGAACAAAATATTTATTACGGACCAATCTATTGGGCAGTATATGATCGCCCAATAATTGAGTGGAATTGTTATTGTAATAAAGTCGCCCAAAATTATCATGGGAAATACCCCATTGCCCTCTCTGGGTAGTAGGTTCCTTTTTCCACACTCCATTCTTACGCTGATATCTGAAATTAGATTTGGCATTGTAGATCCAGTTGTCCAAATTCATCATTAAACCATTGGGCTGGTGTTCCGGATTACCCACGGTAGCATAAAGTGAATCTACAAGAACCCGGTTTACCGGTTTATCATTCTCAATTTCCACAAACCACAGGTTAGGGGATTCTGCATACAAAAGTCCCCCGTACACCAAGGCCAAAGCTCTAGGCATTACCAAACTATCCAAAAATACCTTGGCATGGTCCATTATCCCATCCTCGTCAAGATCCTCAAGAATTTTAATAGATCCACTTGGCAAATCTTCCCCATCACCCTCTAAATTGACCATAAACCCAGCCATTTCGGCTACCCAAATCCGTCCCTTAGAATCGAAATCTATGGCAACGGGTGCTGTCAAAAGAGGTTCGGACGCCACCATTTCCAACTCAAAACCTTCTTCCACCGTATAATCCTCCAGTGAAATGCGAGGTTCATCATAGGAAGGTTTACATGAAATAATGGTAAATGAAAGGGAAAGAAAAAAACAAAATAATAACCTCATTAATTAAGTAGTTTGTAGTCTGTATGTATACTTGAAAAGGCCACTAAAATAATGCAGTGGCAATTAAAATACTAATGGATTAATATATATTTGGCAAAATGCAGACAAATAGGAGCTATATGCTCTTAATTTGGCTTTTATCCATTAATAATTAGCACTTTTCCCAAGGAAAGTTTTCCTTCAACATACTATGACAAAGCTGTTTTAGCCCTGTATTTTTTTAATCAACTCACTTATTTTGCTATCCGTTAAGGGCTTGGCAATAAAATCATTGACTATACCATATTGTTTGGCCTTCTCAATATCCCTGGAATCTATGGATGAACTTAAAATATAGACTTTAATGTTCTGCACATTGGAAAGTTTACTGAATTCATCCAAAAACTCCCATCCGTCCATTATGGGCATATTAAGGTCTAAAAAAATAACCTCAGGCAAACCCTCGTCAGATTCGAGCATAGTCACTATCATGTCCAAGGCTTCTTTCCCATTTTGAAAGACAATTATATTTGAAGCGAAACCATTATTCTTCAATAAAACTTTTGAGCCAAAAACAAAAATAGGATCATCATCAATGATACAGGTAGTATTAATTCCCATTCACTTTATAAATTATTATATTTTTTTCAATTCAAAAAAACCCATAGTCTTTTTAATCTATAGAATATGTTGGTTACCAATATCAGTAATATTTATTCATTTGGACATTAAGCACTTATTAAATAATTGTTAAAATATCAAACGGAATAATTTCCGGACATTTTCAAAAGTATTGCGAACATTATCCAGGGCTGTGATACCCAATTAAAGAATTTTAAAATATGTTGTGAATTTTGTCCCCTTATCCAATTCACTTTCCACCTCAATTTTACCACCCATAGCTTCAATTTGATTTTTACTGATAAAAAGCCCTATGCCACGAGCTTCTGGATGACTATGAAATGTTTTGTACATCCCAAAAAGCTTGGATCCATGTCGGTCCAAATCGATCCCAAGACCATTATCGGAAATACTTAAAAAAGCATAATCCCCAGCGCTTCCACTGTTTATATTTAGCACGACCGGCCGATCTGGAGATTGATATTTTATGGCGTTGGTAATTAGATTAAGTATAATACTCTCCAAATAGGCATGTACGGCGAGTACATTAATATCCTCATCAACCTCCAATTCTATTTGTGCATTGTTTTTCTTAATTAAGGAATCAACCGTTTTTAAGGCTTTCTTAACATTTTCCAATAAATTTTGGGTGGTTAAAGTCGAGCTTACCTTGGAATTTATTTCAACAATCTCATTCAGCTGGTAAATGGTCTCGTTCATGTTATCCGAAACTACCTTAATATTACGGTAGTATTCATTTTTATTTATTTTGGGATCATCTTGAACGGCCAAATCCAACAACATGGAAATATTGCTGGTATGTGATCTTAAATTATGAGAAACGATATGGGCAAAATTGGTGAGGCGGTTATTGTGCTCGGTAAGATTTTCGGTCAATTGCTTTTTATCCGAAATATCCTGTATCTGGGCCACCAAATGGGTAAATCTGCCTGCATCGTTCTTAACGGCAGATATAGCAGCATTTACCCAAACATAACTCCCATTTTTATGCACACAACGTTTCTCAAATTTAAACACCCCTTTGCCCCCACTTTCAATTTCTTTCAACATAGCTTCCAGCACCTCCATATCCTCTGGATGTGCCAAATCGAATATTGTTTTTCTAAGTACTTCGGCTTGGTTATATCCAAGTATTTCACATATTCTAGGGTTAACCTCTCGTAGCCTTCCCTGCAAATCTATGACCAACATTCCAATCGCTGCATGCTCAAAAGTTGTCCTAAATATTTCTTCACTAAATGAAAGCTCCAATTTCAATCTCTTTTCATGGTCAATATCTTGCATAAGCCCAGATATCCGAATGCATTTCCCATCTTTAAATTCTGGTACTCCTATATGACGAGCCCAAAACATTCCTTTTGACTTAGTTAATATTTCAACTTCAAAATCGAAACTTTTTCCATCCACTACAGCCGAATTTAAAATTTCGGCAATACGGGCCTGATCCTTTTTTCGCGCGTAATTGGCAATCGAGAATTCTAGCTTATGTGGTTCATAGTCATAGGCCTCTAGCATTCTTATTAGATTTTCACTCCAGACCACCTTATTCTCCACGGGTAAATATACCCATGAGCCAATTTTACCAATTTCATGGGATTGCTCCAGGAGGTTTTTATTTTCTATAAGGAGTAATTCGTTTTTCTTACGATCGGTAATGTCCTCTACCTGCGACAATAGGTGCATATACTCTCCCTTATCGTTTTTAATAGCTGACAAAGAGTGATTTACCCAAATAATATCACCATTTTTATGAATGAACCGCTTTTCCACTTTATAAGAATCCCTTTTTTGATCCATTACTTCGGACAATAAGGCCTGAGATTTTGCATAATCGTCGGGGTAAGTAATATTTACTAAGGATAATTTACGTAATTCTACCCTAGAGTAGCCAATAATACGACTGAGATTGTGGTTGGATTTCTGTAGATTTCCTTTTAAATCGATAAAGGCCATACCGTGCTGGGTATGTTCAAAGGTTTGCCTCAATTCCTCTTCCTTGACCGCTAAATCCCTCGTTGCCCTTGTCTTTTCATCTATATCCTGAAAAAACCCATATAACCTGGTACATACTCCATCCACCATTTCCGCAATTCCAATCGTTCTGGACCAAAATGACGTTTGGTCAGCTGTAACTACCTGTAGATCAATATCAAAGCCTTCTCCTTCTTCAGTGGCTGTTTTTATGGCCTGGATTAGGACCGCTCTGTGCTCTCCTTCCTGAAAAAAGAGATATACTTCTTCTAAGGTTGGGACATAATCCTCAGACACCTTTACCATTTTTTTAATTGTTGGGCTCCAATAAACTGTATTGGTTACAAAATCCAACTCCCAAATACCAATTTTCGCTGCTTCATTGATACGCTTCATTATGTCCGTGTTATGGGCCAATAGAAGTTCATTCTTTTTGCGTTCTGTTATATCTTGTACTTGGGACACAAAATGTATAAGGTCTCCCTGATCATTATGTATTGCGGACATGGATATATTAGCCCAAATAACAGATCCGTCCTTGTGTATAAACCTATGCTCTAACCTTATATATTTATGCTTACCATGAAACAATTCTTCTATAAAAGTTCGATTTATTTTTAAGTCGTCCGGATATGCAATTCGCTCCAGATCCATCTGCTGTAATTCAGCCTCGGTATAACCGAAAATATGGCAAAATCTTTTGTTGGCTTTTATCAATATATTTTGACCATCTATCAAAGCCATTCCCACGGACGAATGGTTAAAGGTTTGCCTAAATTGCTCCTCCCTAAACCTAATTTCCAATTGCACCTTTTTAATTTCATCAATGTCCTGAATAAGTCCATATAACTTAACACACTTATTTTCACTGTGTTCGGAGGCACCTATTACCCTTACCCATTTCAAATTTCCGTTCTGTGTTTTTAGCTGCAATTGCTCGTCAAACTCCATAGGTTTTAACAGGGACTGGGAAACAACCTTCTTTATACGTTCACGATTTTCACCTTCCAAATAAAAATCCAAGCCTGCTTCCAAGGTAGGGGAATAATCTTCCGACACCTCGTGTATTTGCTTATTGACTTTACTCCAGAAAATATTATTTTCCTCTTGATCAACTTCCCAATAACCGATTTTTGCAGCTTCACTGGAACGTTCAAAAAGATTCTTATACTTTTCCAACAAGATTTCATTGGTTTTACGACTATTTATGTCGTAATGAATCCCAGATACAATTTCGGGAAGGCCATCTTCACCGTATTTGGTAATCTCTCCACGGCTTAAGACCCATACCCAATGCCCCATTTTATGTAGCATTCTAAATTCTACCTCGTAAATACCATTTTCTTTAACATGATTTTCCAAGGAAATATCAATAGCCTCAATATCCTCTGGGTGAACCAGCTGTATAAAAGTGCCGTAGGTTAATGGTTCCAGCTCGGTTAAGGTATATCCGAACATTTCTGCCCATCTTTCATTACAGACAACATTCCCCGTTTTTAAATTACCTTCCCATATCCCTATATTGGCCCCTTTTACAACATTTATATAATGTTCTTTCCAAACCGTTAATTGTCTTTCATCTTCTTTGTATTTTTCAATACTGAAGGCAGAACCCAGAATGGCATGGGCAACCCCTGATTCATCCAATACCAAATTACCCCTTAAATTGAACCATAAGGAATCACCCTTTAAATGATTAAATCTTACATCTATGTTCAATGGATATTTTACAGAATTGCTGATATGCCTTTCACAGGCCTCTTGAATAAGTACTAGATCTTCCTGATTGATCAATGACAGGAAATTGACCTTTATAACTTTATTGGCCGTTGACGAATAACCTAGTAGTTGTGACAGCTTATAACTAATACCTCCCCTTTCCGGATTTATTATATTCCAACACCATATGCCATCCGTAAAATTTTCTTGGACGAGATCTAAAAAATCAGCTTCACTATTTAGTAGATCGCCAAATTCATTTTGTAAGGCAGTCATATTGCTTTTTGGCATAAAATCGTCCTATTTTAATTATAACGTTTCCTAAACTTCCTATACACATTCACACTGGAATTAGATCCAAAATTATGGTATTAATATCCAACAGGATATACTAATCCCAACTTGAACCAGTATTTACAAAGCAAGGTTGTGCCGTGCAGTTGGTCCACCATTAAATGGTTACTTAAAAGGAGAGGGGGGAATACCTAGTAGTCGTAATATATTTCTCTATTGCTATTGACTTAATATTATTCAGGTACAAACAGTGTATTTTCAAATATAAACAAAGAAATCGTTAACACTAAAACGATTTCAAAATTGTTAAATTATATCGGCCTTAAAATTTATATAAATACAATCGGATATATTTTCGCCGACGTAAAAAAAAATAGGAAATGGCCACAAAAAAAGATAGGTTATTTGAAAAACTCTCAAAATTTCCAACAATGTTGGACAGTCCTTTTTTATGGCCTATTAAGCTCTCCTATATACTTACATTGTCAGCATTAGGCAGAATTCCGACTTGCATTAATATTTCCATATAGGGACCTAATAACTATTTTCTCATATAAATCCTTATACTCGGTATCCTTACTCATTTGTTGAAGGGCAAATTGTTGGATGACCAATAAAGGCAACACAATATTTTCCCTGATTTTAACCGACTCCCTTGAAACCGATTCTTTTTCCATCAAAATCTTGGAATCTGAAATAAGCAATAACATTTCTTTGGATAGCAAATATTCCTCATGTAGAATTGTCCAGAAATCGCCATATTCCTTATCGTCCTTCATATAGCTGGTCAACTCAAAATAACATTTGGCCAAGGACATCATACTATTGAGCATAAGCGCCTTAAACAAAGGGACATCTTTGAACATTTTTTTCAAATCACCTAATCTCCCTTGATCCTTTAAAATCTTAATAGCAGTACCAATACCAAAATAACCTGGAACATTCTGCTTAAGTTGACTCCAAGACCCTACAAAAGAAATAGCTCTTAAATCCGTCAGCTCCAGTTTTTTCTTATGGCCTCTTTTCCCCGGCCTACTACCTATATTCGCTTTTTGGTAGTATTTTAAAGTACTTTTATCTTCCAGGTACGAGATAAATTTATCATGATTCTTTAAATCATCATATTTTTTAAAACTTAAATCGGACAAGGATTCCAACAATTGTCTGGATTCTTTGGAAATAATATTTTCCTTACCGAAAAAATTATTGGAAAGACCTGCCGTTAATAATTGTTCACAGTTATGTATAAACTGTTCCTTGGTACCATAAGTACTTGTTATTGTCTGCCCCTGAATGGTTAGTTGAATTTCATTATTGGCAATGTCCTTTGTTTGTGCCGCGTAGAACCTATGGGTTTTTCCTCCGCCACGGGCCGGTGGTCCTCCACGACCGTCAAAAAATATAGCCTTAATATTATTTTGATCACAAACGGCAGACAATTTTTCTTTAGTCTTGAAAATTTCCCAATTTGCCTTTACATATCCTCCATCTTTGGTTCCATCGGAAAACCCGAGCATTATGGTCTGCTTATTACTGCGCTGATCCAAATGCTTTATATAAGCAGGGAGATCAAACAATTGATTCATAGTATCTTCAGAACTTTCCATTCCTTTCATGGTCTCGAACAAAGGAATGATATCGAAGGTAATTTTATCAGAATCCCAACCACACCATCTAAATAGTCCAAAAACAAATAGAACAGAAAAGATATCCTCGGAATTACTAATAACATAGCGATTGCAGCCTTCTTCCCCATTTTTTTCCTGAATCCCTCTTAACTGGAGTATATTCTGGATGGTTTCGCGGACAATATCTTCCTCAAAGCTCTGTTTTTGTAGGTTGATATCCTTATGGAGCAGGATATCTATTAATTCCTGTTTATCCAGTTCATCAATATTATCAGAAATATATCCGTTCTCTTTAAGAATTGCTTCTACCACTTGCCTATGAACACTATGGTCTTGCCTAATATCCAAAGTGGCAAAATGCGTTCTAAATATTTTTACCTTGTCTATAAGATAATCTAAATCCTTTAGGTATAACTTGTGGTATTTATTTATCAATATCGACCTAATTTCAAGAAGTGGTTCTATAATTTCATCGTAGCGCAACACTTTACTGGCGTCGAACATGGTATTGTACAACCGTCCCCTTAAATTGGATATGACATCCTGCAGTTCCCTAAAAGTTAATTTTTGCTGCAAGTTTTTTACATCGTGATAATAACATTTCATTAGGGTGATACGAAGCTCATCGGCCACATCCTTGGTAATACTGGAAGTTACAAAAGGGTTTCCATCCCTATCCCCCCCAGGCCAAAACCCAAGTTTCATAATATTGTGATTATTAAAATCCATATCACCAATATTATCCTTGATGTAGGCATAAAGGTCACCAACTGCATCATAATAGACATTTCGTAAAATGTATATTATATTTTTGGCTTCATCCAAGGGAGTTGGTTTTTTAGCATTGATCAAGGAGGTTAGCCCCAATTGTTGGAGCACAAGATCAATGTCATTGATTTTATTTTCCAAAATCAGACTCCTTAAATTACTAATTATATCCAATACAGCCGGTGTATAAAATTGTGTAGGATGTGCCGTTAAAACGATACGAGCACTAAAAGTGGACAATTTTTCCGAAATCTGGTCCCAACTTTTATTTTTGTCCACAAGCTGAAAATAATCACCAATAGTCAATGAACTACTGTGTTTCTGAAGACTTGGAAAGGCTGCATCCTCAACACTGTCATACAACACAACTTGTCTTTCCACATACTGAATAATCCGGAACATAAAATCTATCCTGTCTTTTTCCGAATCTATCTTTGCATAGTTTTGAAAAAAAGTGTCCAAAATTTCCTGTGGATTTTTCCCTGACTTCAACCCCTTTTCGGCCTGATCCAATAATAATGGAATAAGCATTCCAACATTTTCAATATTTCTATACGGCAAATTAAGAAACAAGCTGTTATAAATATTGAACTTGTTATGGACCGATTTTTTAAACTCGTCTAATCTCTCTGATTGATGCATACATCTTTAATTACATTCTACATTATCAATTTCCACAAAATATGGAAACATGAATTTCAAAAATTAAATATCGGCATATTTTTAGATTTGAGGTAAGAATTATGCTCCAAACATCAAAATTTTATGGGGACACCTCAAAATCAATCCACTTCACAACAATAATTTTCCAAACGGATTACAACAGCTTACATTTACATTGTAATAATAGAAAAGTAATTTTTTCATTTTCATATAGTGTTCTCGTAAAAGAGCTTTGTCTTAATGGCAAGGCTCTTTTTAGTTTCTACCTATTTAAAGCCAGCTCTATTAAATTGCCTGGTTAAAAGGAAAATATAAGCGGATTATTCATTATTGTTATGTTTCTTAATTGCTAGTTTTATTAACCAGAAAAAATTGAGTAAAACTAATAGTAGATTGTTCTTACATTTTACTCAAGTGGTTCTTATTGTTTTATTATCGGTTTTCGTGAATCTCCGATTTAGTTCATTGATTTCTGCTTGTTATGTCTTGGCATTCATGAACCTTCGGTTTCTTTACGGGCCAATGAAACCCAACTTAGGAGGTTCATGAATACCTTATTCCAAAATATGTAGGCCATGAATAAATGGAAACCGCAGGTTCACGAATTCATATTTAACAAAATATCAAGCCATGAGCTAAATTATTTCCAAGGCTTCAATAATTCTTTGCGGCTATTACATCTCCACTATGGAAGAACGTCTACCCAACAATAGACTTTGAAAGCGATGATCAATTGTATTCGAAAACGGACAATGATTTTTCAACACTAAAAGGTTTACGGAACACAGAAACGGCCCATTTTCAATTTCATCTTAAATCAAGTGGTTTTCACAGTGTGTGACGTGGCTGTTTATCAAGGTTGACCTGGCTACTGCTTGCTCCTCTAAACCAAGATACACCGCACCTGGGTTTTTCGGCCAAGATCCTTTTTTAGGCGAAGCAAAAATTGAACTGAATACGAATTGTGAAATTGTTAATTGTAAGGTTTTCCTATTATTTTCAAGCTATAAACTTCAACCACGCCATTATTTCTTGTGTATGCAGTTGGTAATCACAAATCTCGGGTGGAATTCCTTTCTGTTCTTTTAATGATAAGGCAAATTCTTTCACGTCCTCCAAAGATTTAAAAGCACCACTGTTCACCAATTTTTCGGATAAAAACGAACCGATCAATGCCATGTCCGAAGTATTAAATTCAGGATGGTATTGTACTCCAAAAAATGAACCTTTTTTATAGTCGAATATCATGGCCTGTACATTGGAATGGGGATTACTGGCTAAAACCAGGGCGTTTTCGGGCACCTTTGCCACTTCATCATAATGAATACACAGTGCAGAATAGGTCTTTTTACGGTGGGAAGTCAAGGGAATTTTTCTTCCTAAAGGGGTGAGTTCAATTGGTTTGGAGATTCCAAACTCCAAACCGTTCTTGCTAAGCGCCACCTGCCCCCCTGCAACTACAGTGGCTATCTGCATGCCCCAGCAGCTGCCGTAAAACGGTACACCACTCTTGAAAACCTCATCGGCAAAATTTAATTGCTGTTGAACATCAGGGATATCGTCGAGAACACTAAGAGAGCTGCCGGTCCACAATACCCCATCATAATTTTTCAACAGTGCAGCAGTGGGCAATTCACGTGCCCCATCAGCCGGAAAGGCAAAATCTGTCTGTGCCTTTGGAACCAAGCCCTTCAGCATTTCCTGGAACATTAGATGATATGGTTTTATCCCAAAAGCTCCCCTTTGCAGGCGTGTTTGTTCGTTATTGCCTTCTACTATTAATAATTTCACCCTTAAAGTCCATTTATTTCACCGGATACAGCAGCTCTAAAAAGTTGCTCCAAATCCTTTGCGTTAACAGGTTTTGCGTTGGAAGGCGTTGATGGATCTTTAAAGGCCATTTCCCCTATTTCCTTAGCATCATCAGTATTAATATCTATATCTTTTAGTGTATGAGGAATGTTCAATTCTTTTCTCAAATCGATTATATAATGGATAATAGCATCAGTACCTTGCCTTTCCAGTCCAAGGACTTTGCTTAAATGCACCATTCTATCCTCAATGGCTGCCTTATTCTGTTTTAAGGCATATGGCAATATTATGGCATTTAACAAACCGTGTTGTTTATTGTAAATAGCTCCCAATTGATGGGCCACTGAATGAACGGAACCCAATCCTTTTTGAAAGGCCGTGGCTCCCATAGAGGCAGCTACCAACATTTGTCCCCGGGCCTCCAGATTTTTTCCGTCCTTTACTGCTATCGGCAAGTATTTGGCTATAATGCGGATAGCTTCAATAGCAATACCTTCGGCCATTGGATGGTATCCCGGAGCGCAATATGCCTCAATAGCATGCACCATGGCATCTACCCCCGTCCAGGCCGTTATATGTGGAGGCAAGCCCAAGGTCAATTCAGGATCGGATATCACTATTGCCGGTAACATTTTAGGGTGAAAAATGATTTTCTTGGTATGCTTTTTTTCATCCAAAATCACCGATGCCCTACCTACCTCTGACCCTGTACCAGCAGTAGTCGGGACAGCTATAATGGGCGCAATTCCGGCTAGGTCGGCATAACTCCAATTATCGCCCACATCTTCAAAATCCCAAAGCGACCTGGTCTGTCCGGACATAAATGCGATTGTTTTGGCAGCATCAATTGCAGAACCACCGCCAAAGGCAATAACTCCGTCATGTTTATTTTTTACATAATGGGCCACCCCGTCGACAACATTCTTTTCGGTCGGATTTCCTTGCACATCACTGTATACCGTAAAATCTAACCCGTCCTTTTTTAAAATGTTTGTGGTTTTTTCTACAATATCCAATTTTACCAAACCCTCATCAGTAACAAATAAAGGATTCTTGATTCCCAATTTTTGGCATGCCTGTGATATCTCATTTATTCTACCGTTTCCGAACCAGATGGTGGTAGGATAATTCCAATTTGTATTTGCTAATTGCATTAATTCTTATTTTTTAATTCAATAAATTGATTTATAAACTTTATTTCCCTTTTCGAAAATTAAACGACTTCACCCGTGTAACATGGTCGTAGCCAATTTTTGACAGGGTAACGCCCTTTCCCGAATTTTTTACACCCGTCCAGGCCAAGGCAGGATCCAAATAATCACAGCGGTTCATATACACAGTACCGGTTTCAATTTTCTGTCCTAGATCAATAGCGCGATCCTGGTCATTGCCCCATAAAGAGGCGGTAAGTCCGTATTGGGAATCATTCATCAATCGCAATGCTTCCTCATCGTTCTTAACCTTCATTATCCCTACTACAGGTCCAAAGCTTTCCTCGGTCATTACCTCCATAGTATGATCTACATTCACCAATACATGAGGGGATAAATAGGGAGTATCTCTTTTGGATGCCGCGAACAGGGATTCCGGCACCAAGGACTTTGCACCTTTACCCAATGCCTGTTCTATTTGTTTTCTTACGTAATTGGCCGCATCAGTCTTCACCATTGGTCCCAGATTGGTCCCTGAATCCAAAGGATTTCCTAATTTGTATTGCTTTGTCAGCGCTACAAATCCGTCAACAAACTTGTCATAAAGTGATTCGTGGACATAAATTCTTTCAATACCACAGCAGGATTGTCCACTGTTAAAGAATGCCCCATCCACCAAATTTTCCACACTAATTTCCAAATTGGCATCGGCCATTACGTAGGCGGGATCTTTACCTCCCAATTCCAAACCACATGGAATAAACTTGTTCAGCAGCGATTTTTGAACAGCAATTCCACCCTGTACGGAACCGGTAAAATACACTCCGTCAATTCTGGTATCGGCAATTAATTGGGCCGTATGTTTATGGTTTAGGTGCAATATTTGAAAAACACCTTTAGGAAGTCCCGCCTTTACTGCTGCTTTGGCGTATCGTTCCGCCACCAAAGGTGTCTGGAAAGAATGTTTTAAAATCACCACGTTTCCTGCCATTAGAGCGGGAACAATAGCATTTACTGAGGTTAGGAAAGGATAATTCCAAGGGCTTAGCACGCTAACGACGCCAATGGGAACACGTTCTACCCATCTTTTATCCGGGTTGGTACTATCTACCACCTTATAATCGGCTAAAGCCTCTTCAGCAGCACCGATCATATAATGGGCACGGTCCGCAAACCCTTTTATCTCCCCAGGGGATTGACCCAAGGGCCTACCCATTTGCCAGGTAATTTCGAGGGCAATGTCATTTTTATCCTGAACAATGGCCTCCACGAAAGATGTAATATACTTTGCACGTTCAGCAATGGATAGATCGGACCACAATGGAAAAGCACTTTGGGCCATACTTAATGCCTGCTCAATATCCTTTGGACCATGTTCTTCAGCTGTATAATAAATACTGCCGTCTATAGGTGATATGGTGTTTATCATTTCTTAAATTATTTCAAAATAACGATTTAATTGCCAGTCTGTTATGGCTCCAAGTTGTTGCTGATCTTCCCATAGTCGGGTATACGCATAATGATCCACAAATATATCACCAAACAAGTCTCGAGCAATTTTTGAATTCTTAAACTTCTCAGCAGCATGTGATAAGGTCCTGGGCAATTGAAGTTCCTGAGGAAAATCTACATCATAGGCGTTACCATCCACTGCTTTGGTTGGTTCAATTTTATTCTCTATACCCCATATTCCGGAACCAATTGCGGCCGCCAGCGCCAAATATGGATTAATATCGGCTGCAGACACCCGGTATTCCACTCTTTGTGATTTTTCCGATCCCGGGATGGCCCTAAGTGCACAAGTTCTATTGTCCATACCCCAAGAAGCAGCCGTAGGTGCCCAAAAACCAGGAATTAGTCGGGTATAGCTATTACAGGTAGAGGCCACCATAGCGAGCAATTCGGGCATTAATTTTTGTTGACCTCCAATAAACCAACGCATAACGTCTGACATTCCCTGCTCCTTGTTTTTATCATAAAAGGCAGATGAACCATCCTTGTTTTGTAAAGAAATATGGATATGTCCGGATTGACCGGGATAATTGGAAGACCATTTTGCCATAAAGCAGGCCATCAAATTATTTTGTTGTGCCCAAACTTTTATAAAGTTCTTAAATAGAGCCCCATTATCGGCAGCCCGCAGAGCCTCGGAATATTCAAGAGCTCCTTCGAGCACTCCTGCCCCAGTTTCTGTATGCAGGCCTTCCAAAGGCATTCCCATCTCCTGGGCAAGGCTCATTATTTCGTGGTAAAAATTGGCATGGGTAGAGCTTCGCAATATGGAATATCCAAAATTACCCGGTGTCATAGGCTCCAAATTATGGTAGTTCTTATCGCGAACGGACTTCGGGGTCTCATTGAATAGGAAAAATTCGAACTCAAAGGAGGCACTCGCCGTATACCCAATATTCCCCAATCTATCCAAGGTTTTACGCAGAACAGATCTAGGGCATACACTAGCAGCATTACTCTCGGAAAAATCAACCAAAAATATAACCGATTTAAAATCTTCCGTTGGCAACAGTCTCATACTGGACGCATCTATAGTAGCATTGGCATCCGTAAAACCATCTGCCCAACCGGTAAAGGAATCATCATTGTATAAAACATCATTGGAGTCCCAGCCAAAGATCACACTGCAAAATCCGAATCCCTTGTCCAAAGCTGAAAGGAATTTTTTGGAATTTACATATTTCCCACGAAGTACGCCATCAACATCAACCACAGCCAACTTTATATTTTCAATCTGATGTTCGTTAATGTATTTCTTTACCGATTCCGGTGTTATTTTTGGTTCTTCCTTTTTCATAGGTCTATTATTATTGTTTTCTATTGGCCCAATGAAACCCTCGTAATGGACAGTAAGGTTTCACTCGACTACTTTTTGGTTGATTTTTCAATTCTTATTATATAGTGCCGTTTTAAGAGAATGGTGTATTTATACTACTTCAGTTGTTGTATATCCAAGTTTCCAATCTATAATTGCATGTTGACAAGAAGATCTTATATAAAAATATTGATTAATGTCCACCTCTACGTATAAAATCTAGTTTTTTACTAGAGCTTTTTTCGTTTCGTGCTCCAGGGCAAATTCTTCCTCGGGGGAGAGTATCAATCGATGCCTACCTTTAAGTCCAAAGTATACCAAACCTATTATTAAATAGCCTATGGAATTAAAAACAGCAGTCCTATAGGATTGATCCTGCAGCTGAAAATATATGATTACACTTGCCAGAAAAATAGTGGTCCAAGCACCAACCTTCCCAAAAGGACTAACATAAGGCCTTTCCAGTTCCGGCTTGTTTTTTCGCAATAACAAAAAAGAACCGCATTGTAGAATATAGGATAACATGGCACTAAAAACAGCGATGTTCAATAAAGCCCCTCCAATAAAGACCTCACTTTCATTTCCGGCCAAAAATTTGGTAACCATCAGAACCACAAAACCAATAACCGATCCTAAAATCAAAGCGGTATAAGGTGTTTTTCTTTTGCTATGGGTAAGGGACAGCAGTACTGGGAAATAACCTGCCCTAGAAAGGGAATAGATCTGTCTCCCAAAAGCGAAGATAATGGTATGGAATGATGCCAAAAGTCCAATGGAAGCAACCAAGGCCAAAAGTTTGGCAATGTTATCCCCATACAACACTTTAAATCCGTCCAATAAAGGTTCCCCGGATTGGGAAAGGGCAAAAGAACCCAAAGGTATTGAAGCATTAAGCCAAAGGATTAAAAAAGCCGAAATAATCAGCGTAATGATTCCGTAGGTCAACCCCTGGGGCATATCCTTTTTGGGATCCACGGATTCTTCTGCCGCCAATGGCAATTGTTCAATGGCCAAAAACAACCATACTGCAAAGGGCATGGCTTTGAGAGCTCCTTCCCAGCCAAAGGGGAATAATGAACCTCCTCCTCCAGGCAAATGTTCGGCAGTACCTTCGGCACCTGCCTTAATATCCAAGGCATAGGTAGTAAAATCGGCACTTCCAATAGAGGATACCCAAAATATACCCAAACAGCCCAAAGCCAATAGCGTGAGTGCTACAGTAAATTTAAAGGAGAGTTCCACTCCTACTATGTTCAAAAGGGTAAAGATCGTATAGAATCCGAACCACCAAAAAGGCAGAAAATCCGGTGATGTTTCAAAAATGCCCTGCATATAATTACTAAGAAAAAACACGATAACGGCCGGCGTAAGAATAAATTCAAGGTTTTCCACCAGGCCTGTAAAGAATCCGCCCCAAGGTCCCATGGCCGATCTAGCAAAAGAATAAGCGCCACCGGTATGTGGAAGGGCAGGAGACATTTCTGCAACGCTCTGGGTAAGCCCAACATACATAACGGCTACAATACAGGTAGCTACGAACATACCGCCCCATCCACCTGAAGCCAGACCCAAGTTCCAGCCGGAAAAATGCCCCGATATCACGGCTCCCACCCCTAAGGCCCATAAGGACCAAACACCTGCATGGCGTTTAAGTTCCCTGGATTCAAAATAGGATTTATCCATTTTCTTGTACTTCACGCCTTTGCTCATATCAATTATTTAGGTTTTGGTTGGACTATGCTGTTGACTAATATACAATGAATTAAAAAAAATAACCCTTTGAAAACCGAACATATATTCTACATATCTAATCAAAAAACCATAGAAAATTACCTTTTCTATGGTTTCTACAATGATTTGCCCTATGGACTAATAAATTCTTAAAATAGGCCTATTTTAACCCCTAAATAATGTTTGGTTCACAATCTAATATCATCTATACGTACAGGTCTTTTTTCCTTTAATGATTTTATGGCAGCTAGGCCAATTTGTAGCGACCGCAGCCCATCATTTCCATCCACTGGGACGGCCTGGCCATTTTTTAGACTTGCCACATAACTCGCCATTTCGGATTTGTAAGCTGCCGCATACCTTTCCAAAAAGAAGTGTAGGGGAAGTGCCCCATGGATTCCCTTATTTGTATAAAGGCGATGAGAATTTTCATAATTATTGTCTGCCTGCGCCATTCCCTTGGATCCGAACACTTCTATTCTTTGGTCGTAACCATATGCGGCCTCCCTGCTGTTGTCTATAACCGCCATAGTGCCGTCCGTATAGGTCAAGGTAACAACCGCAGTATCTATATCCCCAGCCTTACCGATCGCGGCATCTACCAAAACTGCTCCCTTGGCATATACCTCTTCTACTTCCTTGCCAACCACAAAACGCGCCATGTCAAAATCATGAATGGTCATGTCCAAAAAGAGACCTCCTGATTTTTCAATATAGCTTACAGGTGGCGCACCCGGATCGCGACTTGTAATTTTCACCAAGTGGGGCTCCCCTACGGCACCCTCTTTTACTAGTTCATGAACCTTCCTAAACTCTTTATCGAACCTACGGTTAAAACCTAACATCAACTTAATATTAGTTTCCTTTACCACTTTCAAAACTTCAACGACCCTCTTCATGGATAGGTCCAAAGGTTTTTCACAAAAAACATGAATACCTGCTTTCGCCGCCATTTCTACATAATCGGCATGGGTATCCGTTGGGGAACAAATCACAACAGAATCGAATGGGGCCACAGCCAATAGCTCCTCATACGTATTGGTAATATGGGGTATCCTATATTCCTGTGCATATTTCCTGCATTCTTCCATTGGGTCCATAACGGCAACTACTTCCACATGTTCCATCTGAAGCAAGTTTTCCAAATGAATCTTTCCTATCCTTCCCAATCCTGCTACGGCGAATTTAACTTTTGTCATCGTTTTATATTTCTTATTGATCGTTTCCTGAAAATTCAATTGACTAAAGCCCCAAGGATTTTATATAATCCCTATTGGCCTTTGCACATATTTTTGGATTTCCCATGCCTGGTAAAATATCTTGTTCCACAACGATCCAATCGTTGTATTTCATTTCTTCCAATAATTTTACAATGGATTTAAAATCTACAGATCCTTTTCCCAGTTCACAAAACACCCCTCTTTTTATGGCATCAAAGTAATCCCCATTTTCTGCTCGTGAAGCTTGGGCGGCCTCGGGACTATAATCCTTGAAATGGACATGCCATATTCTTTTGCCATACTTTTTAAGGGCCTTTACAGGATCACCTCCTCCAAAAGCGTAATGTCCCATATCCAGACACAATCCCAATAACTGTGGATCGGTCAAGGCCATAAGTTTATCTATTTCTTCAGGGGTTTCTACATATCCCGCACAATGATGGTGGAATACCGTCCTGATACCATAGCTATCCTTCACGGCCCATGCAATCTTTTCAGCACCTGCGGCATATACTTTCCATTGTTCTTCCGTAAGCCCCATAGCGGGTTTAATTCTCCCTGCATTTTTGGTACGTTCCGGAACAGATCCGTTATCATCGGCCAATACAATAAAAGAATTTTTATAACCGGCATTGAACATAAGTTCAGCCACTTTTAAGGCAGAAGCAACACCCTTGTCGTGATTGTCTATTTGGGCCAAAGCCACTGGGACAAAAGCTCCCAGCAGATCCAAGTGTCTTTTATCCAATGCTGCTTTTAATAGGTTGGGTGTAGTAGGCATGTATCCCCAATCGCCCAGTTCGGTACCTATATATCCTGTTTCCTTTATTTCATCCAACACCTGTTCAAAACCGATCTCTTCGGATTTTTCTTCCAGGTCAAATTCCAAGGCGCCCCATGAACAAGGAGCATTAGCAATTTTCATCATTCCCTTTTCCTATTAAAATTTTCTTGACCAAATGTTCGGCCATCTTTCTATAATTACCTTGGTCTGTGTGAAGAATTCTATGGCATGTTTGCCTTGCCCGTGCAAATCACCAAAAAAGCTATCCTTCCAACCACTAAACGGGAATTGGGCCATAGGGGCAGCAACCCCTATATTGATACCAATATTTCCAGCATCGGCCTCATTTCTGAACCTTCTGGCATTGGCCCCACTTCCAGTGAACAAACAGGCCATATTTCCATAATTCCCGCCATTTACAAATTTTAGGGCATCATCTATATTCTTCATGGATATCAAACTCATTACTGGACCAAAAATTTCAGTTCCTATAAGTTCCTTGTCCAGGGCCACGTTTTCCAAAATAGTAGGGTTCAGGAAGTTTCCTTTCTCATATCCTGAAATGGAAGCATTTCGGCCGTCCAATAGCACTTTTGCCCCTTCATCAATTCCTTTCTGGATCAATCCCATTATCCTTGCCTTGCTTTCCGGAGTAATAACAGGCCCCATATTTACTTCCCTGTCAAGGCCATATCCAGTAGTTCGGGATTTAACGGTTTCGTAAAGGGCATCCTTGATCTGTCTTTTTTGATCGTCTACAGTAATAATTGTGGATGCGGCCAAACACCTTTGGCCTGCACATCCATAAACCGAATCTGCTATGATTTTCGTGGACATTTCAATATCCGCATCGGGCAAAATTACCACTGGGTTTTTGGCCCCTCCTTGCGCCTGAACCCTCTTACCGTTGGCCGTACCCTTGGAGTAGATATATCTGGCTACCGGAGTACTTCCTACGAAACTCACTGCTTTAATGGCAGGGTGTTCCAGAATAGCATCTACTGAATCCTTACCACCGTGCACTAGGCTTACTAGACCTTTTGGAATATCCAATTGGTCAATAAACTCAAATATCTTCATCATGGTCATGGGCACCTTCTCGGAAGGTTTTACCACAAAGGCATTACCCGTAGCAATGGCATAGGGCAAGAACCAGAAAACGATCATACTGGGAAAATTGAACGGAGTTATGCAAGCTGCCACACCTAAGGGCTGCCTTATCATCATCTCGTCTATTCCCGTAGCAATGTCTTCAATAACATCGCCTGCCATAAGCATGGGTGTTCCACATGCCACTTCAATATTTTCTATAGCCCGCTGAATTTCCCCAACAGATTCTCCGTAAGTTTTGCCGGATTCCTTGGTAATAATCTCGGCAAGTACCTCGGTATTATCCTCCATTAGTGTTTTTAAGCGATATAGCACCTGAACCCTTTTCAACACAGGAACTTTGCTCCATTCCTTATAAGCCTTTGTTGCTGCCTCAACAGCCAGATCAACATCCTTTTGGGTTCCCTTACCAAAAGGCACCTTTGCCAAGACCTCTTGCGTGGCCGGGTTTACAATGTCCTTTGTTTCTTTGGAGGTGCTTGGAGTCCAAACACCATCGATATAATTTTTTAGAATTTCCATTTTTTTAAATATTTAATATTTTCGATAATAGTGCTCCTATTGGTTGTTCCAGAGCAAAACATAGATTAGAATAGTAACGGCGCATAACCCAATGGACATGGGTATGGTATATTTCCAGGTGGTCAGATTTACTGCTCCGACATCCGTAATTTCGTACTTGTTATTATTGGGATAGAAGTAGGATACAGAATACATTATGGCTACGTTCAACAAGAATTCTATCCCCCATAAATGTACGAAATGAATGCCATGGGAGGTATAGCCCCAAGTCATAAAAACATAAAAACTTAGTCCGAAAATCAGGGCCACTTTAGCGCCCATTGCCGAGACTTTTTTCATAAAGAAACCTGCCAATAGAATGGAGGCAATAGGAATAAAAAATATACCATTCAGCTCCTGCAGTAATTGGTACAGTCCGTCCGAAGCATTGGCCACCATTGGGGCGGCAAAAATGGCCATAATCGCTAATATGGCAGAAGTTACCTTTCCAATCTTTACCAATTTGGTGTCACTTACGTTTTTGGATATATGTTTCTTATAAATGTCCATACTAAATAAGGTAGCAACAGAATTCAAAACAGAGTTAAAGGTGCTCAATACCGCTCCCATGATTACGGCTGCAAAAAAGCCTATCAACCAAACAGGAAGCACCTTTTTTACCAGTTGGGGGTACACGGAGTCTTGCTGGTCAAAGTAGGTATCTTGAAAATAATAGTAACAGATTACCCCAGGCAACACAATTATTAAGGGAATCAAGATCTTAAAAAGACCGGTTATCAAAAGTCCCTTTTGGGCTTCCTTCAAATTTTTCGCCCCCAAGGCCCTTTGGATGATTGTCTGGTTCATTCCCCAGAAATAGAGCTGATTAATGATCAAACCCGTAAACAACACTTCAAAAGGCAATACAGAATCCCTTGCCCCTACCACATTGAATTTTTCGGGGGCATATTTGTACACCTTTACCAATCCGTCCCAAATGTTGTTATCCCCTATGGCCATCAATGCCAATATTGGTATTAAAAGACCTCCCAATAAAAGTCCAAACCCATTAATGGTATCGGAATAGGCCACGGCCTTTAAACCTCCAAATATGGCGTATATAGACCCTATGAACCCAATAATGACTACTGTAATCCATAGCCCTTCAGATTTACTGACCCCTAGAGCCTCCGAAACACCAAACAGACTTTCAATACCTATTGCTCCGGAGTACAAAACAATGGGAAGTAAGGTAACCACAAATGAAAAGATCAGAATGGCTGCTACCATAGTCCTAGTTAACCCATCAAATCTACTTTCCAGAAATTGCGGTATGGTGGTCAATCCCATTTTCAGATACTTGGGAACAAAAAAAATGGCTGCTATTACTAGAGCTATAGAAGAGGTAACCTCCCAGGCTATTACAATAAAACCATTGACATAGGAATTACCGTTCATCCCAATAAGATGTTCCGAGGAAATATTGGTCAGCAACATGGAACCCGCTATTACGATTCCCGTTAAACTTCTACCTCCCAAGAAATAACCATCGGACGATGTTAAATTGGTTTTTCTAAGGCTGTACCAGGTAAAAAAGGCAACCCCTCCTGTAAAAATCAGGAATGACGTTAAAATAATGATGAGTTCGGAATTCATAAGGTTGGTTGGTTACGGTCTATAAATAATATTTTTGGGTTTTCTTATTTTCCCTATATGTTTCCAAAGATTTTTTAACGCCACTTTTCTCAGACACTTCGGCTACTGCTACATCCCACCAGGCAAATCCTGGGACAGCTTTCTTACGATCCACCTCAATATAGATCACCGTGGTCTTGTCTATGGTTTTTGCCTTTTTCAGGGCGGCATTTAATTCCTTTACATTTTTTACTTTAATCACATGGGCTCCCATGCTCGCAGCATTGGCCGCATAATCGATAGGCAATAATCCTCCGTCCAATTGATTGGTCTCCTCATTTCTGTACCTGTAATAAGTACCAAAACCTTCGCTTCCAAGAGAACTGGACAAGCTTCCAATACTGGAATAGCCATCGTTGTTTAATAAAACAATTGTCAGTTTCTGTTTTTCTTGGATCGATGTCACGATTTCTTGGGACATCATTAGGTAACTGCCATCGCCCACCATCACATATATCTCACTTTCGGGCCGTGCCATTTTAGCCCCTAATCCTCCGGCAATCTCATAGCCCATGCAAGAATAACCGTATTCCAGATGGAAGCCTTTGGGGTTTCTGGTCCTCCACAATTTATGCAGGTCTCCAGGTAGGCTGCCTGCGGCACAGAGAACTATATCCTCTGGGTTGGAAAATGAATTTACGGCTCCAATCACTTCCCCTTGAAATGCGGGCACTTCATTTTTTTCGGCATAGATATCCCCTACAAATTGATCCCAGCTCTTATTAAAGTCTTCAACTTTCTCACTATAATCCGCGCTTACCTTAAAATTGGACAGCTCCTTATCCAAGGTTTCCAATACGGCCTTGGCATCCCCTACCAAAGGAAGTGCTCCATGTTTAAAGGAATCGAATTCCGTAATATTTATATTGATAAAGCGGACATTGGGATCTTGAAATGCGGATTTGGAGATGGTAGTAAAATCGCTATATCTTGTACCGACCCCTATTACCAGATCGGCCTCCCTTGCAATCTCTATGGCCCCTGGCGTTCCTGTTACCCCTGCTGCTCCGAGATTCTGCGGTACGTTATAATCCAAGGAGCCTTTGCCCGCAAAGGTTTCGGCAACGGGGATTCCCGTTCTATTGACCAATTTTTTTAAAATAGCGGTTGCATCGCTATAAATAGCACCACCACCGGCAATAACCATAGGTCTTTTACTTTCTTTGATTTGTTGAATTGCCCTTGCCAATAGCGTTTGATCTGGCATGGTTCTACCTATATGCCAAACACGTTTCTGGAACATTTCTACTGGAAAATCAAAGGCTTCTGCCTGAACATCCTGTGGAATACACAAGGTAACAGTTCCTGTTTCTGCCTGGGAGGTGAGTACCCGCATTACTTCGGGCAATGCCGTAATAAGTTGTTCTGGTCTATTGATCCTGTCCCAATATTTGGAAACGGGCTTAAAACAATCATTGACCGATATATCCTGGGTTACATTGGATTCCAATTGCTGCAATACCGGTGCAACCTGTCTTGTGGCAAATATGTCACCTGGAATCAGTAGTACAGGAATCCTATTAATAGTGGCAGCCGCAGCACCTGTGAGCATATTGGTAGCTCCCGGACCAATAGATGATGTACAGACAAAGGTTTGCAACCTATTCTTTACTTTGGCAAATGCTGCTGCCGTATGCACCATTCCCTGTTCGTTCCTGGCTACGTAATATGGGAAATCCAAGTTTTGGTGAAGTGCCTGTCCTATTCCCGCTACATTTCCATGTCCCAAAATCCCCAAACAACCTGCAAAAAATTTATTCTGAACGCCATCGCGCTCAACATATTGGTTCTTTAGATATTCAATTGTGGCCTGGGCCACCGTAAGTCTTTTTGTTTTCATCGCTTATAAAATTAAAATCCGCCCTTCACCTTTATAAAGTCCATGGATTCTTCCAAGGTTGGCATAAAGTTGGCACAACCCTTTTTAGTAACCACTTGCGCACCACTGGCATTACCCATTCGGCATGCCTTTTTTAAATCCCACCCTCGTAGTACTCCGAATAGGAATCCGCTGGCAAAGGCATCACCTGCACCCAGCACATTCAAAACCTCAACCGGAAACCCGGGAACCTCCTCCCTGGAACCATCCTTTTGGTAGATACTGGCGCCTTTTTCCCCTCGCTTTACAATCAGTGTCTCTATGCCAGAAGATAGCAGTTGCTTAATGGATACATCTATATCCCCTTTGATTTCCGGGGCGGAAATCTGCTGATCCTTTATGGTCACTTGTGAGGAATGGATCAGGGTGGCGGCAAGAATCTCCTCTTCGGTTCCAATTGCCATTTTCACTCGTGGCAAAATAGCCCTCACTGTCAACCCAAATGCCCTGTAATCGTGCCATTGGTCCGCTCTAAAATCCAGATCCAGAACTACATCAACATCATTTCTATTAGCGATTTCCGTGGCATAAAAAGTAGCACTCCTAGTTGGTTCTACATTTAGCGCGGTACCATTGATCAACAATATTTTGTAGTCCGGAATATTGGCTTTGTCCACGTCATCAATATCCACCTGACTATCGGCCGCATTATCCCTGTAATACACCAAGGGAAATTTATCCGGAGGCTCTATTCCCAGAACAACCGCACTACTCCTAGTCCCATTTTTTACAGGAATACAATGTGTATTTACCCCTTCCCCATTCAAGAAATTTAGGATAAACTCACCAACCTTGTCATTACCTACCGCGGTCAAAAGACTGGCATTGACCCCCAATCTTGCACATCCCACGGCTATATTGAGCGGAGACCCTCCCACAAAGGCATCAAACCCCTTTATATCATTAAATGGCGAACCAATATTCTGTGAATAAAGATCAATACTAGATCTTCCAAACGTGATTACGTCAAACTTTTTATCGCTCATTTTAAATTATTGTTTATTCATTTCCGCTGTTACCAAGGGCAATCTTTTGTCTTTTGAGGTCCATGAATTGTAAATCCATTCATGGTCAGGGTCTGTGGTATTGGCCAAACATTGGTCCGTGCCTGCCAAGAAATTAAGGTAGTAGCAATGAAATCCGTGTTCCGCTACCACAGGATGAAAACCCTTGGGTATCATTACCACATCGTTATGTCTAGGTCTAACAATCTCGTCCAAAGACCTATCCTTGGTATACACTTGCTGAATGGCATATGCCTCCGGTTTTTGGAACTTATAGAAATACGTTTCCTCCTGTATTGGCTCCAAAACGGTACCTTCTGCGTCTACTATGCGTTCATCATGTTTATGGGCCGGAAAGGAACTCCAATTGCCGGAAGGAGTATATACTTCACGCACCACTATTTTACTGCAACCAAAGCCCGGTGGCACCAGATCATTAAACTGTCGGGTAGCATTGTCACCACCAAAAATAACCACGGGTGTATCCTCTGGAGTTACGAATTTTGCAGGAAAATCTTCATCAACCTTGCACCATCCGTAACCAATATCCAGAGTATCGCTCGTAGCCGTTAATGTAAATTTGCTGTTTCGTGACAAATAAAGGGTATGGGCCACCCCACTAAAAACATCCTTTCTGCCATTTTTTGTCTCCCAGTTTCCCTTATCGCTTTCCACCCTAAAATTGCCACTCAACAACACTATTACCAATTCGTTATCCTTGGTATCGTGCTGCCATGTTTCCCCCTTGGTCATTAACCTTGCCTCAAAATTGAGATATTTCCAATTGGCCGATGCCGGGGTAATTTGATGATATATACCTTTTTTGGATTTTGGTTTTATCTGCAAATGTGAATTATGTTCCATGATTTTTAATTTTAAAATTTTATGTCGCTTACTTTCCCGGTGGCACCCAATAGATCGAACTTTTCGAGCATAAATTTTTCGTACTCCCCCATATAAGTCTTCCCTGGGATAACCGGGTCGAAAAGCTCCGGAGTATCCCTAAAGAATTCCCTATGCACCCTGGTCCACAATAGTCTGGTATCTGTTGCTATATTGATTTTACAAACTCCATAGGCAATGGATTTGACAATCTCATCGGGCGAAACCCCGGAGGCACCTTCATTCAAATTCCCCCCTGCCTTGTTGATCCGTTCTATTTCCTCCAAATTAACGGCAGAGCCACCATGCAACACTATAGGAAAATTGGGCAATCTGCGCTGAATTTCCTCCAATATTTTAAACTGAATACCGTCTCCTCCAGAAAACTTATAGGCTCCGTGACTAGTACCTACTGCAACCGCCAAACTATCACATCCTGTTAATCCCACAAATTCCTGTACTTCGGACGGCTGGGTATATTTGGCATGTTTTTCGTCCACGGACAAATCATCTTCCACCCCACTCAACACCCCCAGTTCCGCCTCTACTACAATGTTCTTTTTATGGGCCTCCTCCACTACTGCCTTGGTCCTTTTTACGTTCCCATTAAAACTATCATGGGAGGCATCGATCATAATGGAGTCATAATCGTTGGATTGTATTGCATTAAAAGCATGTTCCTCGTTCCCATGATCCATGTGCACCGAGAATACTGCTTTGGGATGTATTTTGGAGGCCGCGGTGATCATGGCCATAAGCATTTCAGGATGGGCGTAATTCCGTGCTGCAGGTGTAATTTGCACTATAAATGGTGCATTGGCCCTTTCCCCCGAGCTAAAAAGTCCGTGGACCTGTTCCATGGTAAAAACATTGACAGCTGGAATGGCAAACTTGCCATAACAATGTTCAAATAATATTTTGGGCGAAACTTGCATGCAAAATTTAGATATAACTATTTATAGCCTTAATTTTTTATACAAATAACAATAAATAATTGATGTTTCGAAGAATTCCGTATTAAAAGTCTATGCAAAGGTTTGCATAATTACAGAATTATTTCTCTCGAGGGCAGTAATTAATTTCCCTTGGAAGAAGCCCTTATTACGAGTTCCGGTTTAAAGACTTCCTTGCGGAACTCCAGTATGGTATTCTTGTTGTTCAAATGACTCAATAAAATTCTGGCAGAGAGCATTCCCATACTATAAACGGGTTGCCAAACGGTAGATAGGGAAGGTGTAATAAACGTGGAATGCGGTTCATCATCAAATCCTAAAACAGAGACCTCCTCGGGTATTTTCAAACCCATTTTTTTGGCGATGTGCATTGCAGAAATAGCGATATTATCGTTGTAGGCAAAAATGGCGTCCGGACGTTCCTTGAGTTCCAATAATCTTTTTGTTGGTTTTATGCCATCTTTATGTGAAAACCCTGGTACGTGAACAATGTAATTGGCATTAATGGGTATGTTGTTTTTTTCCAGTGCATCCAGATAACCCTGAAGCCTATGTTCGGTGGTACTCAAATTCAAGGGACCCCCAAGGTGGGCAATGTTCCTGCAGCCGGTTCCAATTAAATATTCTACTGCCTGAAATGCCCCATGATAATCATCGACCAATACTTTATCCGCTTCCAATCCAGGACAGTCCCTATCAAAAACCACCACAGGGATGCCGCTTTTTTGAAGCCTGCGAAAATGATCAAAATTCTTGGTTTCAGATGATGGCGATACCAAAACCCCATCTATCTGAATCTTTGACAGCTTTTTTACAATGGTCATCTCTTCTTCATAAGATTCATTGGACAAGCAAATCATGATATTGTAATCGGAATTAACTATCACATCCTGAATACCGGTAATTATTGCCGAAAAAAAATGTCCAGTAATTTCCGGCACTATAACCCCAATGGTATTGGATTTTTTTTGCAGCAGGTTCAGCGCCAGAAGATTGGGCTGATAATCCAATGCCTCCGCCAGTGCCTTTACAGCGTACTTGGTTTCCTTTTTTATTGCTGGATGATCATTTAAGGCCCTAGACACAGTGGATGGAGCAATGTTGAGCTCGCGAGCAATGTCTTTAATAGTAACGCGGCCCTTCTTCATAATAAATTGTTATTTTCAATTCTAACTTCCCTTTTCATATTCACATTAATCACAAGATGTCAACCCTATGAAACTGAAAATTGCAATCCAGCCAATTATAGTCCCAAATAAGGGAATAGCACATTTAAAACAAAATACAACTAAATTTCAAAATGAACTCATGTGGGGGAGCTCAAGAAAAATAAAAAAGTAAGATACACAGAAGCATCTTAAAATAAAATGTATTCGAAATTATTTTCATTTTCCTAAATAAAAAATAAATTTCTTTAAACAATAAGGGCGAGCAAAAATTTGCCCGCCCTTATCCATAATAAATAGTTGTCTATATTCTAATACCCTTGATTCTGCATTAAGAATCCGTCAATTCCCGAAGCTGCATCAACGGCACTTTGTGGAATGGGGAATAATCGTTTATTAGGGTCAGAATCATTCTTCTCGGTCCAAGAATCTTCGTAAGTGCCAAAGCGAATTTGGTCCCCTCTTCTAAAGCCTTCCCAATATAATTCAAAACCGCGTTCTCTAAGTAAGACGTCCAGATCCATAGCTGATAGTGCTGGGGGTGTTTGATCTGGCCTAGCGGTTCTTGCAGCACGTAAAAAATTCACATCGGTCAATGCGCCACCGGAATCCCCTTTTCTTAATTTGGCCTCGGCCCGCATCAAGTAAATCTCGCCAAGTCGCATTAAGACAATGTCAACACTGCTAAAATGATTACCATTGTTTGACGTACGGCTAAATTGGTACTTCGCGCAGCGATATCCTGTATTGTGGTAGGAACCTTCCGTGGTAAAATCGATTTCCAAGGTATGGTCTATGTAACCCACATCCCGAGCGGGACTATTTCCTGTCCTTAGCTGTAGCGGATAAATACGCACACCGCCGTCACAGGTAAAGAATTTTCCATCTTCTCCTTTTCTGGGTCCCCATGTAATACCTCGAATTACGCCTCTGTCCATTTCAAATTCTACAGGAACTACACAGTAATAATGATCTTGATCATTTAAAGGCGATAGTCCTGTTAAATCCCTTAATTCCTCCGGAACCATTGTATTTTCCTGAAAGAACCTTGCATCGGCCTCGGCCGGATCAACATCACCATAGGCATCTACCCAATATTGATAAAAGTCTGGTGTAAACGCCGGCCCATCCGTACCATCGGCACTAGGGAATTCAGGTCTTGGAAACATATCGCCGGAAACAGACCAGTAGGACCAACGGCTATGTTCTTCCCTTAGCTGTCCTCTCTGGTCCAAGGCAAAAATCAATTCTGGATTACTATTATTCTCATCATTAAAAAGTTCAAAATATTCGGGAGATATTGAAAAATTTCCTGAGTTTATAATATTATCAGTATACCGAATAACTGCGTCCATATCTTCTTGTGCAAAGTTTGGCGTACCATAAGGATCTCGATACACAGCGGCATTGAGGTGTAACCTTGCCAAAAAGCCCCAAACAGCAGCTTGGGTAATTCTCCCTGGTCCCCTATCAGTATTGATAATATCAACTACGGAAAGAAATTCGCTTTGAATATAATCAATAGCTTCCTGCCCACGGACTACTTCAGAAAGTTCACTGGAAATTTCTTTCTTGAGAGCCAGTCCCCAACTATCTAACAACAACATATTTAAATAAGCACGCAGTGCAATCATTTCTGACAAAGCCGAAGCAGCTGCAGTATTACCTTCCTCAGCCAAAGGTCTTAAGACTTCTATTGCTGATAAGGTTCTTGAGATATTCGTGGTTAGCTCGTTCCAAGCGTCACCAATCAAATCATTTGTCGGTGTAAAGCTGTGCTGGTGTGTAGCAATAAATTTTCCACCATCAAACCAATCTTCCCCTCCGCGATAGGGCAGTATGGCCTCATCTGAGGGAAGTAGTTGTAGCCCATAATAATTGGTGTGCCGCCACGTCTGAGATATATACCCGTATGCCGGTGCAATAGCACCGCTAATGACTTCTGCTTGGCTACCAAATTCTGCCTCGTCTAATCGTTCTTCTTGTAAGTCGGTACAGCTCCACTGCAGCAAGAATCCGAGAGCAAGTGTTATAATTACTATTTTATTTTTCATGTTAAACGAATTTTTTTGATTAAAATGATACATTTAAACCTACTAATAATGTTCTAGGAGACGGATAGGTAAAACGATCGATCCCGAAAGTTTGAATTCCATCTGTTGCACTTCCTGTATTAACTTCAGGATCAAAGCCCGAGTAATCGCTTACTACAAATAAATTTTGTCCGGTTATGGTCAGTCTCATGTTGCTAATCCAATCGGCGAGACCAATTTTTGAGGAGTTAAGCGTATAACCCAATGTGGCGTTATTAAGTCTTAGGAAACTACCATCTTCCAAATATCTGGTAGAAACTTCGTTAGAGTTCGTATCAACCTCATTTGGGAACTCGACAGCGAAATCAGTTGTATTAAGGCTTCTTGCCAATTGCCCTCTAGAGAACAAGGTCATTGCCGTATGATTATAAATTTTATTACCTGATACCCCGTTAAAGTTAAACCCTAAATCAAAATCCTTGTAATTAAACTTAAGATAAAAAGCATATAACACATCTGGTAGCGCACTACCGGCGACGATCCTGTCATTGTCTAAAGATTCACCATCGGGCACCACGTCAGTAAATAAATTTTTGCCATCCGCGCCGATACCAATAAACTCTTTCATAAAGAAGGCCCCAATGGGTTCATTATTTATGTAGCCATTAATAGTGGCTCCCGTTTGGCCGGCACCAGATGCTGCACCTGTTGTGATAACTGCAAATGGCGAATTTTCTACCTTATTAGCGGTATACGTAAAGTTCCCACCTATATTATAGGTGAAGTCCTCAGTGAAACTACCTCTATAATCCAATGCAATTTCGAACCCTGTGTTTTTTATTTCCATACCCTCGAGGTTTGTCCAAATCTTTTCCGTAGGCTGAATGGGGTCTGTCCTATTAGAAAAATTGACTACATCACTGGTGACCTTACTAAAGTAATCCAAGGTACCGGAAAGTTTGTTTTGGAACATCCCAAAATCTAAACCAATATTGGTCTGTGTAGCAACTTCCCATTTCAAATCTGGGAAAGCCGTTCTTACCGGTACGGTTCCAAAAGGATAGTCAGCTAATGAAGTTTCGTTTCCAGTTATGGGATAGGTATCATTATCTAACTTGGAATCTTTATAACTGGCCAAACTAACCTTACTAGGAATACCATCTTGATTACCCGTTTGACCCCAACTGGCTCGTAATTTTAAAACGCTGAATATTTCATTATCAGTCATGAAATTTTCTTTGTCAATATTCCAGCCAAGGGCCAAAGATGGGAAGTATCCGTATTTATTGTTGTCTCCAAACTTAGAAGAACCGTCGGCTCTCATGGTTGCCGTTATCAGATATTTGCTTGCATACCCATAATTTATACGCCCAAAGTAGGATTGTTGCTCATTTATATAAGCCTCTGAATTTAATGTGGTTGGAAACACATCAGTACTGATCTGGTCTTGATATCTGGGTTCTATTCCATTATCTGCGAAGCCTTGAAGTTCCAAACGTTTGTATTCAAATGTAGTTTCTTGATAAGAGTGCCCACCAAGTAGTATAACATTATGGTCTCCTTTTTCAAAGACGTACGTTAAGGTGTTTTCAATTAAAGTATTACTATTAACGGTGGCTGCTGTATTCAAAAAACCGTTTTCAAAACCTTCAATAAGGTTAAAAGGCGTTCGTTGATCATCTCTGTTTGTAGAGATGTAATCTACACCTAAGTTCATTTTATAAGTTAGACCATTCACAATTTCAAAAGAAGGTAGAATATTAGCCAAAATACGGTTACTTACCGCTTCATCTGTATATATTCTATTTCGTACTAGAGGATTGATGCGTTCGTCAAAAAAGCTTGGCTCACCGTTAGTCAATGGTGGGAATGTTGGATTTAATGACAGCATGTCAACAACCGTTTCCCCGGCATCAGGTCTTTCGTTTACCGTTCTTGATGCGGTTAAGTTCAAATCTACGTTAAAACGACCCTGAAGTGCTTTTTGGGTAAGGTTTACACGACCTGAATAGCGTTTTAAAGAACTGTTTTCAAAAGTTCCCTGTTGATCATCCAGACCAGTAGAAACATAATAGGAAAACTTGTCGGCAGCGCCACCGCTCATTGAAAAGTTGACGTTCTTGGAAACACCTGTTCTAGTAAGTTTATCTTGCCAGTCCGTATTCGCGCCACGATCTAACAAGTTACCACCAACAGAGGCCACCTGATCTCTAAATTCATTTGCAGTAAACACATCCATTGGATTTGCAATAGTGGAGAAGGCTGTAGAAACGTTTAGGTTCATTTCCGTCTTACCCGCTTTTCCTTTTTTGGTGGTTATTACAATAACACCGTTGGCGGCACGAGCTCCATAAATGGCAGTAGCAGACGCATCCTTTAAAACATCCATGGAAGCTATATCCTGGGGGTTAATAAAATTAAGCGGATTGGATGCTAAACCGGTACTTGCATTGTCAATTACAAAACCATCTACAACAAAAAGCGGAGTTGTTCCTGATCGTAAACTACCTACACCTCTAATTATGATGTTTTGGGACGCACCAGGTTCCCCACTTACATTGGACACATTCACACCTGCTAATTTACCTTGTAATAGCTGGCCCGGATTGGCTACGACCCCTTGGTTGAAATCCTCACTTTTAATCGAACCAATGGAACCAGTTACATCGGATTTTTTTTGCGTTCCATAACCTACAACGACCACCTCGTCCAATAGAGATGAGTCTTCTTGAAGTTCAACACTAACATTGGTTTGACCGTTGAGAGGCATTTCCTTGGTAGCATACCCTAAAAACGAAAAAGCAAGGATGGGATTTTCACCCGATACTTGAATGGTGAAATTCCCATCAAAATCGGTAGTAGTTCCATTGGATGTTCCCTTTTCAAGTACCGTTGCACCGGGTAGGGGAATATTCTGTTCATCGGACACCGTACCGGTAACAGTGGTCTGTGCCCATGATGTCATGGCTGTGCCTATCATTAAGGCCAACATCAAAAATTTCAGTTTCTTCATATTTTAGTAGTTTAAATTAGTTTTGTCATAACCAATTTAACACAAAATTAAGGATATCGGAATCTTAGCGTCTTAAAAAACAATGCAAAGGTTTGCATAAATAGAATTGGGAAGAAATTTCTTACGGATATAATCATGCTTGTCCAAACTGTGATTTCCCGACCTGCACATTAAACCCATAAAAGGCTGATAACCAAGTGCAAAGCAAGCTACAGACTATCCTGCTGCTTCTCAACTTAGATAAAAAAAATCCCTATAATCAATTTCCAAAGACCCATAAATTCATTACCGATTAATAAGCGTAATTGGTTATTCACAGCAAAACTATATAATTGGAGAGTGGAAAATTGAAGGATTTTATGATTTTACCTTGGCTTTACGTTTTAATAACAGCGGCGTGGTTTTGTTAAAAAAACTCTTTATGGGAGCAACATATATAGGTATAGTCAAGATTGAACTTAGAGCGTACTACTGGAGTAAAATTTTGAATTTTAGCATTATTGGCTTCATTCTACAACACTTACGTGATATTTCGTAAAATAGCTTTCCAACAATCCTTATACAGTACCGAGCACACATTATTTTTGGCGCGGTAACCATAACTTAACTTTGTAAAACCTTAACCAAGTGTTTTGATGATGCATAAAGTGGCCCACGCTAATTTAGCTCGAGCAATTAAGACATAATTCTATATAGTATATGGGTCAAAAAATAACCCTAGCGGATAGTCGATAAGGTTTTCTTAAAGAACATATAAACCCTTTGAACTATGTGTAAAGTAAGCCTTAAAAGTCAAAAGTATAGAGCACCCCAAGGGTAAGGGTCGTCCAAGTAGCATCATCCAATTTGATGCCGGTATAGGAAAGATTCACTTCCGTTTGTGCCCCCATTAAGTAACCTATGGTTGGCCTATAATATAATCCACCGTCATTCCCATCGTTTATACCTATGGCCTGACCAACATCGGCCCCAAGGGAGAACGAATTGGATGTCCATATTCTTACAGAAGCAGCGAGGGGCATAAATTGAATGTTGGGTAGATCCTCTGCAAAGAGGTCCCTATCATATTTTTCCGGAAATCCATTTACGAAACCTACCATGACCCCAAGGTCCACTATTTCGCTCAAACCCCAGCGATATCCCAGATCCACTCCCGCAACTAGGCTAAGTTGATCCTGGAATTCATCCAATGGCAGACCCCCATGGATGCCTATTTTCATGCCTTCCTGGGCATACGAGCCTAGACTTAAAAGTGCAAAAACAAAAATTGTAAGTACTTTTTTCATAAATGTTGGTTTTTATTGGTCGGTATAAATCTAGTGTCTTCCTTAGACCAGACCACATTTTTGTTGTAAAACCGGCAAAAACGGTTGTGGAGGAATGGATTTTCAAATAACTCCGTATGTCCCGAGCTTAATAAAGAGCGGTTTATGCGAACGGTAAAGTTGTAAAGCGAACATATAATAGCGTAATTAGTAAATGTGATATATTCAAAATATCTTTAAAGACTGATGGTTTAATGCCTTTGAATCCGGTTACAAAAAGAATTTTAATAAATGAAAAAAACAACCGCTATTATATACTTCCTTATGGTTACCACTTTGTTTGGACAGAACAAACACTTCCAAATTGCAGATGGAGTTTTAACCCACCAAGACCTGTTTAATGCAAACATGACCCCAGATATATCCTGCTATCGCATCCCTGCATTGGCCACCGCACCAAATGGGGATATTATTGCTGCCATAGATGAAAGGGTGCCTTCCTGTGGCGACCTAAAATGGAGCAAGGATATTAATATTGTGATTAGACGAAGTAGCGATAATGGAAAAACATGGTCGGCAATAGAAAAAATTGTGGATTTTCCGCTAGGCAGATCGGCTTCCGATCCCTCTATGATAGTAGATGCCGTTACCAACGAAATATTCCTTTTCTACAATTATATGGATTTGGATAAAGAAAAGGACGTATACTATTTACATCTTGTAAAAAGTGCAGATAACGGAAAGACCTGGAGCCAACCGGAAGATATTACTCCTCAAATTGCAAAGCAGGAATGGCATAACGATTTTAAATTTATCACCTCAGGCCGAGGAATCCAGACCCGATCTGGCACACTCCTACACTGTATGGTAAATCTAAATAACGGGCTTCATGTTTTTGGCAGTAAGGACCATGGAAAATCCTGGTTCTTTATAGATACTCCTGTGAGCCCTGCTGACGAATCCAAAATTATGGAGTTGGCCAATGGGGATTGGATGATCAACGCCAGGGCGAATAAAGAGGGGAAAAGATATGTGCATATTTCCAGTGATGATGGAAAAAGTTGGTCAACCCGACCGGAACCTAGCTTGATCGACCCGGGTTGTAATGCCAGTATAGTACGCTACACCTCCATTGAAGATGGCTACAAGAAAAACAGGTTGTTGTTCTCCAATGCCAAAAGTGAAAAGGGACGTGTTAATATGACGGTTAGAATAAGTTATGACGAAGGCGAAACCTGGTCTGAAGGAAAAACAATCTATAAGGGAGAATCGGCCTACTCATCCATGACCATAATGAACAACGGGAATATAGGTTTGTTTTTTGAACAGGATGATTACCAGAAAAACCCTTTTGTGAGCTTTTCGCTAAAATGGCTGACAGACGGAAAAGACAAATACAGAAGACCAAAAAACAAAAAGAAATAGACAATTATTGAAACAGATTATTTATTACGCGATTCCAATAATTTCATAGGGACCTAATAAATTGACATATCGAAAAATATTGGATATATTTATAACAGTTTCCACCAAATTAGTGTTGTAGCAATTTGTTGGTTGTAATTAGAAAATAACAAACTGTACAATGTCCAATATAAAAGACTTAGCCGATTATGACCATCCTGTTTCGGACCTGTTCCAACTGCCAAAATCAGCAGCGGAATGGGAGCAATACAAATTATCCGATGAGCAGCTGGCCCACTTTAAGGAATTTGGGTATGTATCGGGCATAAAACTTTTGGAAGATTGGCAGGTAGATTTGTTAAACCAGGAATTAGCAGAAATAATGGACCCAAATCATCCTGCCCATCATCTGTTCTACGAATTTCATAGTAACGAGTCCCAAGACCCTAATTCGGTTTTATTTCATTCTTTGGGTCATTGGCGTATTGCCCCGGGCTTACATGATGTGCTTTGGAACCCTGCCTTTATTATGGCAGCCCATCAACTACTGGAATACAAATCAGTAAGGTTTTGGCACGACCAATTATTTTGTAAACCTGCCCGGCATGGAGGCGTTGTTGCCTGGCATCAGGATTACTCCTATTGGACCAGAACCATTGCAATGCAGCATCTTACCTGTTGGACAGCATTGGATGACGCTACTACAGAAAACGGTTGCCTACATTATATCCCCAAAAGCCATAAATGGGGACTTTTGGATGCGCCATCCCTTACGGGCGACATGAATGGGCTTATGCAATATCTTAGCGAGGATCAAAAAAAAGAATTTAAGCCAACTCCAATCGAATTAAAAAAAGGGTATGCCACCTTTCATCACCCCTTAATGGTACATGGCTCCTATGAAAACAAGTCGGAAAGAAGTAGAAGGGCATTTGTCCTTAATGTATTTGCCGATGGTACAATAAGCAATACAGACGATGAGCTTTTGGCCGGAGTCCCCAAAGTACCAAAGGGACAAAAAATGGAAGGAAAATTTTTCCCATTACTTTATTCGAAAATGAAACAAAATGTTCAGCGTTGAAATGCTAATCAAACCTTTAGTAATCTTATTATGAAGCATGACCCAAGGCCCTATGTATTGGCCGAAACCAATTGGAAAACCGTGCGAGAGCAAAATTATACCGTTGCAATATTGCCTTGGGGCGCCACCGAGGCCCACAATTACCATTTACCTTACGGAACAGATAATATATTGGCAGAAAACGCAGCCATTGAAGCTGCTAAAAAGGCCTGGTCCAAGGAGGCAAAGGTAATAGTCCTGCCCAATATTCCTTTTGGAGTCAATACCGGACAAATGGATGTTGATCTATGTATAAACATGAATCCAAGTACGCAAATGGCACTTCTAAAGGATGTGGCACAGGTGTTGGAAGTAAATAAAATCAGAAAACTAGTAATCATAAACGGACACGGCGGGAACAATTTTAAACAAATTATTAGGGAACTAAGCATTATACATCCTAGCATCTTTGTTTGCTCCTTAAACTGGTGGCAGGTAAAAGATGGGGGCCAGTTTTTTAAAGAGCCTGGAGATCACGCAGGGGAATTGGAAACGGCAGTCGTAATGCATTTAAAGCCAAATTTGGTGCTGCCCTTGAACGAGGCAGGTGAAGGAATAGCCAAAACGTTCAAAATAAAAGGATTAAAGGAAGGATGGGTTTCCGCCCAACGTAAATGGACTCAGGTAACAAAGGATACTGGTGTAGGAAATCCAAAAATGGCCAATCCGGAAAATGGAGCCAACTTCTTTAAGGCAGTGACAAACGGCATTGCCGAATTTTTAAGGGAACTCCATGAGGTAGATGTTGATGATATGTACGAATAACAATATTTTTTAATTAAAACTTCACTTGATAATTTAGGAGGTCTATCCAAGAATAGGACACCTTCCCTAATTAGGAACATTTTCCAATTCCTGTAAAACGGGTTCGTTTTCCCTTTTTAATTTCCAACGTCTATGACTCCACAACCACAACTCTGGAGCACTAATAATGGCCTGCTCCAATTGTTGGGCGTATTTCTCCAGTATTTCAAAATTGTTCCTTATTTGAGGGTGATCTTCTATGATCTTAAATTCTAATTCGTAATAACCCCTTTTTAATTTTTTGAAGAACGGAAATAGGACCACCTGATCTGTTCTTTTGGCAATCTTATCGGCACCAACAAAAAAGGCGGTTTCCTGATTTAGAAAATTATACCAGTATTTGGAACTCCTTTTGGTTGGACTTTGATCGCCTATCATACAATTTAAGGTAAGTACCTTCCCTTGATGATTGGCTATAATGGTCCTAAATCCCTTGTCCGATTCCACGCAATTTACTCCAAACCTTTCCCGCATATTTTTGAACAATTCCTCAAAATATTTGTTTTTGATGGGCTTGTAAAACGTATTGGAACTATAGGGAAACATCAAGGGCAAAAAAACCAACCACTCCCAGTTGCCTTGATGACCTGTGTACATGAGTATACTTCGATCCTCATTTACATATTGCTGTATCAGCTCTGGATTCTTAATAAGTAAACGTTTTTTTATGGCCTTTTCCCCTATCGTCAACCTTTTAATGGATTCCACAAGGATGTCACAGAAGTGTTGGTAAAAATCTTTGGCTATTTGTTTTATTTCATCGTCACTCTTAGAAGGAAAAGAATTCCTCAAATTATGGTATACCACCTTTTTTCGGTATCCCACAACATGATATACCAAAAAATACATAAAATCGGAGACCATATAAAGGGCCCACATCGGAAGTAAGGAAATAGCGTAAAAGGGGAGAAATTTAAATCTAGAAAGGTATTTCATCCTGTTTTTGATTTAAGTATTCCAATAATATCAGCATTTACAAAACACTGTGTCTACAATACATTAAAAGGCCTGAAAACTAAATTTCTGCCCACCCACAGTGGCATCGGCCATAAGACCTGCCTTGGGCAGCACGAACACTGCCACCCCATCCTTGTATTTAGCGTTAAGCCCAATTCCCGACTTTAGGGCCACCGCCGATACTTCTGCAGCAAAGCTAAAATTACCCTCTTTAAATTCGTTTAAAGCAGCACTGTCCTCGAAAAAAATGACCTCAATAATGGCTTGCCCACCAGCCTGAAAGCCTACATTCAATTTTTTCAGCCCGGCCATCCCTATAACCTTACCGCCCTCATAAACCGCACCGTTGCCAGAGGCAGCTCCTACTACAAATCCTCCCTTACCCACGTTTGGAAAAATTACATAACCTGCAGACTCGTCAAAAAAGCGCTGCAATCCGGTATGGGCTTTTAGCAAGGCCTTTTTAGCCTTGGAAGCATCATTCATTATCTTTTTATCCTTCCTGGTCTGTGATGATAACGAAACCGTAATCAACATAGCAAAAAGTACTGTAGTCAATTTTAAGATTTTCATTTTATTGGGATATATTATTATTTGTACGTCAAAATTAAAAATACTTACCCCCCTCCATAACAATTGAAGCGGTAAGAATTTGTCAATACTGCTCAATATTAATCTAAATTAGTGATTTCTAATTGATTGCTCCTATTTAATAGCCATAAAAAGTACCTATAAGTTTAAGATATATTAAGATTTTTCCGCAGTAGGCTAAGCACCAAGTCAACAATAATCCGCTGCTTAAGTTGGCCAACAAGAACCTCTAATTGCAAGATGGAAAAATTCCATAGCAGCATTCCACAACTTCGTCTTAATTCACAAAAGTGACGAATGTCATTTACTAATATTGCCATATTTAATAACTTTATGATTGCGGGTAAAACCTAGCTTATTACAATAAGAAACCCTTTACTAAAAGGGGTCTTTCCCCTTTGGATATTTAAAATTGGATAACCATTATCCATAAACCTATAGAAGGTAAAATTCATTTACATATTTAAAAACCGGGAATTATGAGTGCTAGATTAAATAATAAAAGTATGATGGAGTGGCAGGACCCGAGCGAAATGCACGAGGCCAGTCGACAATGGATGTCCGAATTGAAATTCATTAGGGACGAACAGCTGTTCCTGAACGATTTGGTAAAATCCTACACCTTGCAATTGACGGATTCCGAGGTGTTCAACGAAAGCAAGGAAATTATTGGCGCCATATCCACTGCCGAAAAAGAGGTGATCGTACTGATGAAAAAGGTTCAGGCCCATGAAAATCAATTGCAGATCATGCTGGACGATATAGATCAGTTGAAAATGGAAAAAGCCTATACCGAAACACATTGGGAACTAAATTCGGAAATATCCCAATATACCCTTCACTATAGGGAACTTAAGTCGCGCCTTTTCAAATTGGTATCCAAGGTGAAGAAAAAGGACAAAGGAAATAGGTTGCTAAATTAGCAATCCCAATCCAAGTATTCCAACCTTGACTTCCCTAA
Organism: Arenibacter sp. F26102; assembly: GCF_023015865.1. GTDB lineage: Bacteria > Bacteroidota > Bacteroidia > Flavobacteriales > Flavobacteriaceae > Arenibacter. The sequence goes on from NZ_JALKBC010000006.1 coordinate 280,192, forward strand.
CGGGAATATCGGCCTTTATAATCCAACAAACCTAGGGTAAAGCCCCTAAAACTAGAAACTGGCCCAAAAACAACGATCTGGAGGCAATTGGTTTTTACTCCACATCTTTTAAAAGCCGAAAATAACTGGTCACTAAGGGTTAAATTAGCATTACCCAACATTTCCAATAATAACTTTGGCCGCTTCAAGTTAGTTTTAACAGATGAACAAAAATTGGAAGAAGGCTATTGCCCGATGGCACAAGATTGACCGAAGTGGTCAACACATAGATTGTTTCTGAATGTTTTTTTTTGGGCCAAAGCTTATTTATGGAAGGTTTTATCACGGAATTGGAGATAAATACAGGGTTGCATTATCGAAACCGAATTATAAATAATCTCTTTGTATTAAATTGTTTTTTATTCTGAATTCTATTCTACTTATAGTCTATTTTTGACTTAAAGAATTAAATTTGCCCAATACTGTAAACTACAAGTAATACCTTACATTTTGCAAAATTTTTTCTTAGTTCTAGCTGTTTTCGGAATGGTATTGGCAATTTCATTTTTTGCCAGAAAGTCCGTTAATAGAAATTCTACCTTCTTTTTGGGGGCATTTTATACGATATTCTCTATTTATACATTTCAAACCTACGTCATTGAATCCGGTCTACTTTTAAAGTTCCGCTGGTTTTATGTTTGGCCCTTACCCCTATATAATTTAATAGCCGCACCTATATTTTTTTATTTTCTAACATTGATCAAAGATGAATTTGTTTGGCGTTGGCGGTATTTGCTTGTATTTGTGCCCTTTATAATCGGTTTTGTTGATGCGTTGAATGTTTATGCCAAACCACAAGAGGTATATGATACCATTATCAATAATGCGTATTTAAAACCAGGCGAAAGACTTGCAGTACAATATGGATTTTTAAATATAAACCAACATTATGTAATGCGGTTTCTATGGCAGTTTTTAGCATTGATCGGCCTATTGCCTTTATTGTTGGATTTTATTCGAAACCTATTGAAGGAAAAAGATCGTAAGTTGCTTATTTGGGTAATTTCATTATATGTCCTATTTATTTTAATGTCCTTATTGGCGACAATGTTCGCATTTGAAAAATTGTTGAAGATCGATTTCTTACGTTCTACGGCACCAATTTTACGAACCGTCAATTTTGTATTTTATGTGGTGCTATTTGCCATAGGTATAATGCCCATATATTTTCCTTCTATTTTGTATGGGTATCCTAGGAGCAAAAAAAACAGAACAACACTAACAACTACTACGAAGGAAGAAGAAGAATTGAAGTTTGGGTTGGATGTTGACGGATTAATGAATCAGTTGGATACAATAAAAGAAAGTGGGTCATTCTATGAACAGGATTTTGATTTGACCAGTTGTGCCAAGGCATTGGAAATCCCACCACATCATTTATCCTATTTTCTAAATCAGCACTTAGGGCTAAGTTTTTCTGCGTATAGGAACAATATACGTATAGAAAAAGGAAAGACACTAATTGCCCTTGGGTATATGGATAGGAATACAATTGAGGCCCTTGCACAGCAATGTGGTTTTGCCAATAGAAGTTCTTTTAGTAAGTCTTTTAAAAAGGTTACCACTATGAACGTTACGGAATTTGCCGCTAATAATTGATATAAGCCCTTTTTATCTTTTTGGTAATCAATGTGTTTGGAATATTCCTGTAGAAGGTTTTTCAAGTGTGTTGCTGGGTGGGCTTATCAGGTCGCGCACAGTCGGTGTTTGTCAGGTCGCGCTTGCTTTGGGCTTATCAGGTCGAGCGCAGTCGAGGTTTGTCAGGTCGAGCGCAGTCGAGACCTCATCGGTATGTTATCCATTTCTACTGACCGGAAAGGGTCACCAATAATTTTTAGGAATACTGCTAATCAAGAATCCCAGTCGAGGTTTGTCAGGTCGAGCGCAGTCGAGACCTCATCAGTCCTATTATCGGTGTGATTTTTATTTCTACCGACCGTACAGGGTCACAAATAAATATTTTTTAGGAATACTGCTAATCAAGAATCCCAGTCGGTGTTTGTCAAGTCGAGCGCAGTCGAGGTTTGTCAGGTCGAGCGCAGTCGAGACCTCAATTGTCTTTCTCCGGATTATAATCGGAATGTGAGGCATTCCTACATTCCGCTAAAATTTGGAGAAGGTCGAATTGGCCGTTAGCCAGGGCCAATTTCTTTTTTCCACTCCATTTTTTCAACTTTTTTTCAAAGTAAATGGCTTGAACAACGTCATTGAATTCTTGTTCAAAGATCAATTCTACCGGTCTCCTTTTAAATGTAAAACAATTTTTGTTCGATCATATTTGGTGTTCGTGGAATCTTCTTGTCACATCATTTGTGATACCGGTATAGGTTAACCCGTCGGAACAAAGGAGTATGTATACGTAATAGGATTTCATAAGCTTGGCCATAAAAAGGTCTCGACTGCGCTCGACCTGACAGATTTATAAGTTAGTAATTTTTTTATCATAGACCATTATGGACTGTGAACGAATGGTAATCCAGGTTTTTTTTGGTTAAGGCTGCCCAAGAGGAGGTCTCGACTGCGCTCGACCGGACAGATTTATAAGTTCATGATTTTTTTATCATAGACCATTATGGACTGTGAACGAAAGATGATCCAGGTTATTTTTGGTTAAGGCTGCCCAAGAGGAGGTTTCGACTGCCCTCGACCGGATCGGTTAACTTGTTACTGGTTTCTTGGAACAAGAAGGTCTTTCGAGTGTAATTACCAATAACGATATAATCCAAAAGAATTCGAGGTTTGTCAAGTCGAGCGCAGTGGGGGTTTGTCAGGTCGCGCACAGTCGAGGTTTGTCAGGTCGAGCGCAGTCGAGACCTCAATTGTCTTTCTCCGGATTATAATCGGAATGTGAGGCATTCCTACATTCCGCTAAAATTTGGAGAAGGTCGAATTGGCCGTTAGCCAGGGCCAATTTCTTTTTTCCACTCCATTTTTTCAACTTTTTTTCAAAGTAAATGGCCTGAACAACGTCATTGAATTCTTGTTCAAAGATCAATTCTACCGGTCTCCTTTTAAATGTAAAACAATTTTTGTTCGATCCCATTTGGTGTTCGTGCAATCTTCTTGTCACATCATTTGTGATACCGGTATAGGTTAACCCGTCGGAACAAAGGAGTATGTATACGTAATAGGATTTCATAAGCTTGGCCATAAAAAGGTCTCGACTGCGCTCGACCGGACAGATTTATAAGTTCATGATTTTTTTTATCATAGACCATTATGGACTGTGAACGAAAGATGATCCAGGTTATTTTTGGTTAAGGCTGCCCAAGAGGAGGTCTCGACTGCGCTCGACCGGACAGATTTATAAGTTAGTGATTTTTTTATCATAGACCATTATGGACTGTGAACGAATGGTAATCCAAGTTTTTTTTGGTTAAGGCTGGCCAAAAGGGGGTCTCGACTGCGCTCGACCGGACAGGTTAACTTGTTACTGGTTTCTTGGAAAAGAAGGTCTTTCGAGTGTAATTACCAATGACCATATGGCGATATAATCCAAAAGAATTCGAGGTTTGTCAGGCCGAGCGCAGTGGGGGTTTGTCAGGTCGAGCGCAGTCGAGGTTTGTCAGGTCGAGCGCAGTCGAGACCTTATTGTCCAACTTATAAAATTATCACCAAGTCCTTCGAATCCTTGAGCGTACTATAAACACGTTAACCTGTTCATTTTTGACGCTCAATTCTCATTTTATGTGTCCAAATCGTATTTGGACACCTATTTATGGGTGAAAATTTAAAACAAGCCCTTATCAAAGTATTGCTTTCTTTCTTGTAATCGTAAATGCACTTAATTTACTTGTTTACAATCTCTTGTATTGTACGAAACTTCTTTCTTATTGTTCTTTTTATTGGCTATTGATGGTGTCCAAATCGGATATAGGCACATATTGGCCAACTCCCATATATATTATTCCCTTTTATGCTCCGTTCTTTACACATCAAAAAAAATATCAGCGTTTTCCTACTTAAATTATGGGCGCCATACACCAATAACAAAACAAACAATTAAATTATTTATGAAAAAGAAATTTACACATCCCCTACTTTTCCTTATAGCTTTATTGAGCTTCGGATTTTTACAGGCACAGGATGCATTTATTATCAATTTGGAAACGATTGAAGATGATAAATCAATGAACATCATTACCAATTTTTCTGATTACACTTATGACTATACGGTAGATTGGGGGGATGGCTCTATTGATACAAATATGAGCGGTAATGCATCTCATACTTATGGGGACAAGGGGCAATATATCGTAATCATTTCCGGTACTTTTCCACATATTAAGTTGAGCTCTGATGCTGCATTGGTATCTATGGAACAATGGGGCGCCCAACAATGGAAGAGTATGGAGGATATTTTTAGAAACTGTGATAATTTGGAATACAATGCCACAGATGCGCCAGATCTTTCTTTGGTTACCAATATGTATGGAATGTTCTACGGTGTAACTGCAATTAATGGGGATATAAGTGGTTGGGATGTTTCTAATGTTACCAATATGAGCTTAATGTTCTATGGTGCGGAAAATTTCAATCAGGATATTGGTTCCTGGGATGTGGGCAATGTGACTTATATGATGTCTATGTTTAGCGGTGCCACTTCATTTAACAAAGACCTTAATGGTTGGGTGGTGTCCAATGTTACGGATATGAACAATATGTTCTACGGGGCTACGGCTTTCAATGGGGATATTGGCAATTGGGACGTTGGCAAGGTTACCGCTATGAACCACATGTTCTACGGGGCTACGGCTTTTAACCAGGATATCGGTAATTGGAATGTAGGTAAGGTATCCCAATTTTATGTTATGTTTTTTAATGCAACGGCATTTGATCAAAATCTTGGCGGCTGGGACATAAGTAGTGCTGGTAGTATGTCCGGTATGTTTACCGGTGCCAAACTTTCCACGGCCAATTACGATGACACCCTAATTGGGTGGAGTACTTTGGATACCGATGCCGGGGAAACACAAATACCAGTAAATGTTACGTTCGGCGGCGGCAATAGCACCTATTGTGCTGGAGCATCAGCATGGCAAGAATTAGATGAAGACTATGGGTGGTCTATTGACGATGAGGGAGAGGATTGTTCTGAAACTACCTTCGTCACCAAGTGGAAGACCGGAGCCGATAATGACAATATAGAGATTACCACAGGTCTTGGCACCTTTGCCTATACCGTAGATTGGGGAGATGGATCCACAGATACTACAGTCTATACAGACGATGCTACACATACCTATGCCACAGCGGATACCTATACGGTAACCATTAGTGGCGATTTTCCGCACCCAAATTTTTGGTCAAGCCCTGTTGTTAATCGGGATAAATTAGTATCTATAGAACAGTGGGGAACCCAGCAATGGACGAGTATGTATGAAAGTTTTAGGAGTTGTAAAAATTTGGAATATAATGCCACGGATGCGCCAGATCTTTCTTTGGTTACCAATATGGTTTATATGTTCTCCGAGGCAACTAAATTTAATGGGGATATAAGTGCTTGGGATGTTTCTAATGTTACTAATATGGAGGGAATGTTCTCTGGTGCCACATCGTTTAACAAAGACCTTAATGATTGGGATGTTTCCGGTGTTGAACACATGTTCATTATGTTCTCTGAGGCTACGGCTTTCAATGGGGATATTGGTAATTGGGATGTGGGCAACGTTACTGATATGAGAGGAATGTTCTATGAAGCCACGTCATTTAACAAAGACCTTAATGATTGGGAGGTTTCCAGTGTTGTAGACATGTCCTTTATGTTCCAAGGTGCTACGGCTTTCAATGGGGATATTGGCAATTGGGATGTGGGCAATGTTACCGCTATGATAGGAATGTTCTATGGTGCCACGTCATTTAACAAAGACCTTAATGATTGGGAGGTTTCTAATGTCACCAATATGAACAGTATGTTCTCTGGTGCAGCAAATTTCAATCAGGATATTGGTTCCTGGGATGTGGGCAATGTTACCGATATGTCGGCAATGTTCCAAGGTGCTACGGCTTTCAATGGGGATATTGGCTCCTGGGATGTTGGTGAGGTAACGATTATGCAATCTATGTTTGAAGGAGCAACAGCATTTGATCAAAATCTTGGTAGTTGGGACATAGGTAGTGTTTTATTCATGGACGATATGTTTAAAGGTGCCAAACTATCCACGGCCAATTACGATGACACCCTAATAGGCTGGAACACTTTGGATACCTCCGCCGGGGAAACAAAAATACCAACAAATGTTGAATTCAACGGCGGCAATAGCACCTATTGTGCTGGAGCAACAGCATGGCAAGATTTGATCGACACCTATGAGTGGTCTATTACCGATGACGGAGAGGATTGCCCCTTCTTGCCTTTTATCACCACTTGGAAAACGGATAACCCGAACCAATCGATTACAATTCCTACAAGCTCATCGTTTTATTATAATTATACAGTAGACTGGGGTGATGGTTCTGAGGATAATACAACTTATAATGGTGATGTAAGTCATACTTATGCTGAACAGGGCATTTATACTGTGGTTATTAAAGGTGCATTCCCACAAATTTATTTTGCGAAAACTAACGGCGCTCAAGAAATAATATCCATTGAACAATGGGGAACGCAACAATGGAAGAGTATGTCCAATAGTTTTATAAATTGTTCAAATTTAGAATATAATGCCACTGATGTGCCAGATCTTTCTTTGGTTAATGATATGAATAATATGTTCTCCTACGCCTCTAAATTTAATGGAGATATCAGTGATTGGGATGTGAGCAATGTGACCGATATGAGTTATATGTTCCAAAATGCAACAGTTTTTAATCAGGATATCAGTGATTGGGATGTAAGCAATGTAACCAACATGCTTGCTATGTTTAGCAGAGCAACAGCTTTTAATCAAGACATTGGTAGATGGAATGTAAGTAATGTGAATAATATGCGTGCCATGTTTAATGAGGCAGCAGTTTTTAATCAGGATATTAGCGGTTGGGATATGAGCAATGTGCCCGATATGGTTTTTATGTTTTCTAATGCTACTGCTTTTAATCAAAATATTGCTGGATGGAATGTAAGCAATGTAACCAATATGGAATCTATGTTCAGCGGTGCTTCAAATTTTGACCAAGATATCAGCGGTTGGGAGGTGAGCAATGTGACCAATATGAGTTATATGTTTCAAGAGGCATCAGAATTTAATCAGAATATTGGAGGCTGGGATGTAAGTGCTGTAACCAACATGGAATCTATGTTCAATATGGCCACTAAATTTAATGGCAATATTAGTGATTGGAAAGTGGGCAATGTGACCAATATGCTCAATATGTTTTCAGAAGCCATTGCTTTTAATCAAGATATCAGTAGTTGGGAGGTAGGCAACGTGACCGATATGTCCGCCATGTTCTATAAGACCAGTGTTTTTAATCAAGACATTAGCGGTTGGGATGTCGGTAATGTTTCCGAGATGAGTTATATGTTCTCACGAACAACCGCATTTAATCAAGATATAAGCGATTGGGATGTTAGTAATGCCACTAACATGCGAGGTTTGTTTTCTAATGCTGCTGTCTTTAATCAGGATCTTAGTGATTGGGATGTAAGCAATGTGACCAATATGTCCAGAATGTTTCAAGGGACAACCCTTTTTGACCAAGATTTAGGTAGTTGGGATATTAGTAATGTAACGAATATGGAAGAAATGTTCGATGCAGCTGGCTTATCACAGGAAAATTACGACAACACCCTAATAGGTTGGAACACTTTGGATACCGCCGCAGGGGAAACACAAATACCATCAGATATTACATTCAATGGCGGTAATAGCACCTATTGTACTGGAGCAACAGCACGGCAAGATTTAATTAACACCTATGGGTGGGCTATTACCGATGGCGGAGAGGATTGCCCACTACCCTTTATCGGCAAATGGAAAACGGAAAGCGCAAATGAATGGATTACCGTCCCTACTAATTCAGAATACACCTACGCCTATACCGTAGATTGGGGTGATGGCTCTACAGATAGTAGGGTTTATGAAGGTGATGTAACACACCGTTATGTTGATCAGGGCACTTATACCGTATCCATTTCTGGTATTTTTCCGCAGATTCGATTTGCAAACGATTATGACAGAGATCAATTTGTATCCATTGAACAATGGGGAGACCAACAATGGGCCAGCATGGAATCTAGTTTTTGGCGATGTTCAAATATGGAATATAATGCTACCGATATGCCCGACCTTTCGTCGGTAACCGATATGTCCAGTATGTTCTCCTTTGCAACAAAATTTAATGGAGACATCGGTGATTGGGATGTTAGCAATGTCACCAATATGGATTTCATGTTCTATCATGCTGACGCTTTTAACCAAGATATCACTGATTGGGATGTAAGCAATGTCACCAGTATGTCAGGTATGTTCGCTGACGCGATAGCTTTTAAGCAAGATATCGCAAATTGGGATGTAAGCAAAGTAACAACAATGCATTCGATGTTTGCACGGGCAACCGCTTTTAACCAAGATCTTAGTAGTTGGACTGTGAGCAATGTTACCACTATGCAGGGTATGTTTTACAAAGCAACAGCTTTTGACCAAAATATAGACAGTTGGGATGTGGGCAATGTAACCTCTATGATATATATGTTTCAAGGAGCAACCGCTTTTAACCAGCCTATCGGCACTTGGGATGTTAGTAGTGTTACCGTTATGACAGGTATGTTTCTAGATGCAACAGCTTTTGACCAAGATTTAGGTAATTGGGATATAAGTAAGGTAAGGGACATGATACTAATGTTTAATGGTGCAGCATTATCCTTAAAAAATTACGATAGCACCTTAATAGGTTGGAATACTTTGGATACAGCTGCGGGGGAAACTAAAATACCAGCAGGTATTACCTTCGATGGCGGTAATAGTGTTTATTGCGCCGGAGAGACGGCAAGACAAGATTTAATCGATCGCTATAGATGGACAATTACCGATGCCGGTCTAAATTGCGACATTGTTGATTCGGATGAAGACGGTGTGCAGGACGATACGGACTTGTGTCCCGATACTCCTGTAGGTGAAACCGTAGATGCAGAAGGCTGCTCGGACAGTCAAAAAGATTCCGATTTTGATGGGGTAAGCGATGCCCAGGACCAATGTCCGGATTCCCCGGAAGACGAGGCCGTGGATGCCAACGGATGTGCCGATAGCCAAAAGGATACGGACGGTGACGGTACTGCAGATGGGGAAGACACCGATGATGACAATGATGGCACCCCGGATACCGAAGACGCTTTCCCATTGGATGAAAACGAAGATACGGACACCGATGGGGATGGTACGGGCAACAATGCCGATACCGATGATGATGGGGACGGAGTTGCCGATACCGAGGATAATTGTTCGGATACCCCGGCCGGGGAAACAGCCGATGCCAACGGTTGTTCGGACAGTCAGAAAGAAGAAGAAGAAGAAGAAGAAGACGAAGGTGAAGATGGATCGGATGAGGATGCGGCCTCTAGTATAGATGTATCCCAAGCCTTTACCCCCAATGGGGACGGTATAAACGATACCTGGACAATTTATGGCATAGAGAACCATCCAAATTCCTTGGTAAGAGTGTTCAACACCTGGGGAAAAGAGGTCTTTTCGGCCAGAAACTACCAGAATGATTGGGACGGTCATTACAAAAACCTGAATAACAAATTACCTGATGCCGGATCTTATTATTTCCAGATCGATTTCGAAGGCGACGGAAAAGTAGACCAGGACGGATGGCTTTACATCACTTCACGTTAACCAAACCATTAATTTCAACTAAAGACATTATCAACATGCAGATATTCAATAAGATTTTTTTAGGCGCACTTTTGTTGGTGGGCGGCACCTTGTTTGCCCAGCAGGAAGGGGTGATCACCAATTATATGTACCATATGAATTCCTATAACCCGGCCTATGTAGGCGTGGACGGGGAAACCATGGTGACGGCCAGTTTCAGGCAACAATGGACGGGCGTCCAGGATGCCCCCAGTGCAGAGGCCATATCCTTCGGGACCACCCTGGGCAAGAATTTGGGGATAGGGATATCCATTTACAACAGCAATACCTTTGTGGAGAGCCAGACCTTTACGGGCATCGACTTTTCCTATAGGCTGCAGTTGTCCCAAGGAACAGAGCTTTACCTTGGGCTTAAGGCAGGTGGTAACTCTTACAGCGTTAACACCTCCGGCCTGGAGACGTATAACGTAAATTCGGATCCCAGCATCTCCTCCATCTCCCGTTTCAATCCCAATGTGGGGGTGGGGGCTTTATTAAAGAGCGGCAAGTGGTATGCTTCCCTGGCGGTTCCACGCCTCCTGTCCACGGACCGTGCCGATAACGACAACGGAGTGGCCACGGCGGCATTGGCCAAGCCACATGTCTACGCCACGGCCGGGTATGAGCTGATGCTGAATCCAGCTACCAACCTAATGTTGAGGCCATCTGCCATGGGGCGTTATGTTAGTGGGGCACCCGTTTCCGTAGATTTCAACGCTATGCTTTCCTTTGACAACATTTTTGAATTCGGAGGCAGTTACAGGACAGATGGGGCATTTGCCGGACTGGTGAATATCAACATCAAAAAAAGATTGCTATTGGGCTATGCCTATGAGGTAAGTACTAGAAGCGAGTTGGCGAGTGCCAAAAACACAAATGAATTTTTGTTGAGGTTTTTGTTTTAGGCCAGAGTGGTGGAAACAAAAATATTATCACCATACTGAAGTAGAATTTATTTAAAAAGGGGTGTTTCATACGCCCCTTTTTTGTTTTTCCAAAGTGTTGAAATTCAGTCTATTGTGAGGGTTCGCTGCCCATTTTAATTGCCCATACAGTATCTGACTCCTTCATACAAAGGTACGGTGAACCTTTGTATGGAGGCCCTAATTGTTGCAAAAAAATGAACAGAACACGAACCCTGGTATAGTCTATTCTATCTTTTTCTAATACACACACAACTTTTGGGATTGATCCCCACTTTCCAATATATTTTATATGTATGGACATAAATGGTCTTTTTAAAAAGTCCCATATGCGCCCCTACAAAACGTTTTATCGACCAAATACCTGAAAAATCGCTAATCGCAAAAGTGCAACACCACAAGTTTTACTTTGTTCAAGATGATAATTGCCGTTTTGACAACATTAATGCGCTATGCCCGATTCGTACGGCTACTTTGCGCTCTCAAATAGTTAATTATTTATAGGATTCATCCTCTTCTTCTTAATTGACCCCCGATTAACTAGTATCCATTAAGATTACGCAGACCACGCTGGAACAAGCTTATTGCATAAAAGGGTGATGCCCAAATGCAAAATTGAATGCACCCGCCCTAAACTTTTGCTTGGGACTATCCCGGCGCAATGGGATTCGGCTTAACGCCTATACCAATTGGGAGGATGGGGGCCTTAGAAGGCTTTAAAGCAGCGTAGCCAAAGCTATGGCGTAGAAAAAGACAGTTGTGGTGTGCTAAACCGGCGTTGCGGCTGCCGGCATAAAAAGAATAGAGCAGAAAAGAACTCTGGAGGAGATCAATGTGTACAAATATTTAAAAAGGTCGCTTTAAAGTTTTAATAAAAAAATACAAATTATAAACCCTAATCATGAAATACAAATCCCTAAAAAGATTAGGACAATCTATCTAAAACAAGAATTGAAAACCAATCCAGTAATAATTATACTTTTATGAAACAACCAACTATTTATCTACTATTTCTCGCACTATGCTTCCTGAATTTCGGGAGTATACTGGCGCAAGACGGAACTATTGACCTCACTTTTAACACCAGCGATATTGGTTTTGGTAATGGGGATGGAGCGGGTTATTATGTTCAAACTTCAGCCATTCAAGCAGACGGCAAAATAATTATTGGAGGATATTTCACTTCTTATAATGGTACTAGTGTAAATAAGATTGTTCGTCTAAATACAGATGGGTCGTTAGACACAACTTTTAATATTGGAACAGGCGCAAATTCTACAGTTGAAAAAGTTGTCATTCAATCGGATGGAAAAATATTGGTTGCCGGAGGCTTTTCATCTTTTAACGGGGTTCCAACATTTGGGTTTATACGCTTAAATAATGATGGAACTCTAGATTCAAGTTTTACTCCGTCTGACCCGGGAATGGGAGGAATTATTTCAATGGCTATTCAGGCGGACGAAAAAATTATAATTGTGGGTGCATTCTCGGACTATAATGGAATTAGCTCAAATGGGATTGCCCGTTTGAACAGTGACGGGACTACAGACACAAGTTTTAATACTAATGGTGGAGCAGATAGTGCTATTTATGATGTTGCGATTGAAACGGGTGGAACAATAATCATAGGAGGATCTTTTTCCAATTTTGGTCCCTCTGCGGCACAACGTATAGCTCGTTTAAATGCTAATGGGGCTTTATTGCAGGGCGCTTCTGCAGATAATACGGTCATAGACGTCGATATTCAACCAGACGGAAAAATCATAGCAGTAGGGCATTTTACAACTGCTCTAGGAGTTACAGCAAACCGCATAATCCGTTTGAATACCAATTTAACGCGCGATACTACTTTTAACACCACTGTTGGTGCGGACGGGAATATTAAGGATGCTAATATTCAAGCAGATGGTAAAATTCTTATTGCAGGTTATTTTCAAACTTATAATGGAATGTCGGCAAATAGAATTGCCCGATTAAATACCGATGGAACCCTAGACACGAGTTTTAATTCTGGCTCTGCTGCAGATTCTCAAGTTTTTACTACAACCATACAAGCAGACGGAAAGATTCTTATTGGAGGTTCTTTTAAATCCTATAATGGAAAATTCGCAGTTGGATTTACGCGCTTAAGTAGTGACGGGGTATTAGATCTAAATTTTAACACGAATACCGGCGCTAGTGGTGCTGTTAGAGCTTTTGCAATTCAGCCAGACGGAAAGCTAATAATTGCAGGTGATTTTGCTGCGATTAATGGCATTACAGTTAATAACATTGCGCGTTTGTATACTGATGGCACTTTAGATACCGGTTTTAATTCCGGCAGCGGTTTTAAGATTGCATCTTCAATGGGTGGACCTTCTATACAGAGTTTGACAATGCAATCTGATGGTAAAATCGTCGTTGCGGGTTATTTTGATTCTTACAATGGTGTTGATGTTAAAAACATTATTCGCTTGAATTCCGACGGTAGTCGAGATGCTAGTTTTGTCTCTGGTGTTGGGCCAAATCAATCGGTTTATAGTACTGCATTACAATCGGACAATAAAATCCTAATTGGAGGTAATTTTACCACTTTCGATGGAGTGGTGGCCAATAGAATTGCCCGATTGAATTCAGATGGTTCTTTGGATACCAGTTTTATCTCGGGGACAGGGTTTAATCAAACAGTTAAATCCATTGGGGTTCAATTAGATAATAAAATCATTGTTGGAGGTCAATTTCTTACGTACAATGGAGATACGGTTAATAAAATAATAAGATTGAATACAAATGGAGATTTAGACAACACTTTTAATTCTGGAGGTGCCGGTACAAATTACGATGTATTTAGTTTAAGTGTTCTATCGGATGATAAAATCTTGATTGGAGGTAATTTTAATCTTTTTAACGGCGTTACTTCTGGTAGAATTGCCCGTTTGAATTCTGACGGTTCGTTAGATACTGGTTTTAATTCTGGTGGTACGGGAGCAAATTATATTGTTCATAGTCATGCTATTCAATCCGATGATAAAATTATCATCGGTGGTGAATTTATTACATACAATGGTATTTCAGCTAATCGACTTGCCCGTTTGAACGTTGATGGGACATTGGATACCAGTTTTATCTCCGGTGAAGCGGCTAATGGACGTATTTACAGTGTTGCTATGCAATCGGACGGAAAGATCCTTGTTGGTGGTAATTTTACTGGTTATGATGGTACGGGAAGAAATAGAATAGCTAGAATTAATGGCTATGTCGCTCCAGCTTCAGAAATAGATGTACTAGGCAATGCGACAAGTATAGTTAGCGGCGATACAACCCCTGATGTATCCGACGATACCGATTTTGGGTCTATTGTCTTCGGGAATTTCACAGAGCGTACCTTTACCATAGAAAACACAGGGGATGAAGTTTTAGATTTAAATGGAGCACCCCTTGTATCTGTTACCGGTAGTGCCGATTTTACAATAACGGCAGAACCAACATCAACCGTAGCCGCATCTGGAGGCACGACTACATTTACAGCACGTTATACCCCTAGTGCAGCGAGAACTATAAATACGGCTACCTTAAGTATTGCCAATACAGATGATGATGAAGATCCTTATACTTTTGATGTAACAGGAACGTCTGTTATGTCTTTCATCACCACCTGGAAAACAGACAATTCGGGAGCATCTGCAGATAACCAAATTACCATCCCAACAGGAACCGGTACGTTTAGCTATACCGTGGATTGGGGCGATGCCACAACGGATACTACCGTATATACAGGTTCTAGCACACATACCTATACCACGGCAGGGACTTATACCGTGAAGATAAGTGGGGATTTTCCGCATTTACAGTTTAGCAATGGTCAAGATAACGATAAGTTGCTGTCCGTTGAACAATGGGGTACACAGCAATGGACTTCCATGGCGCACAGCTTTTATCTCTGTGATAATTTTGTTTTCAATGCTATCGATACCCCAGATCTTTCTTTAGTAACGAATATGACTAGTATGTTCGAGAGTGCCGCTGCTTTTAATGGCGATATAAGCTCTTGGAATGTAAGCAATATCACCAATATGTACAGAATGTTTACTGGGGCCTCTGCTTTTAATCAGGACCTTAATGATTGGGATGTATCCAAGGTGACTAATATGCAAACAATGTTTCATTCTGCTAGCGTTTTTGATGGAAATATTAGCAGCTGGAACGTCAGTAATGTTACCAATATGTCCAACATGTTTACACACGCTTATGAATTTAACCAAGATATAGGTGGTTGGATTGTTAGCAATGCAACGGATATGTCTGAAATGTTTAATCATGCTACTGCTTTTAATCAAGATATCGGAAATTGGAATGTCTCGAATGTAGAGGATATGAGTGAAATGTTCTATAATGCAGACTCCTTCAATCAAGATATAGGTGATTGGGGTGTAAGTAATGTGACAACCATGAAAGGTATGTTTAATAATGCTATTGCTTTTAACCAAGATATTCGTGATTGGAATGTTGGTCAAGTAACTAATATGTCTGGAATGTTTTATGGAGCCACTTCCTTTAACCAAGATATTGGCAATTGGGATGTAAGTTCTGTCAGAATAATGGGAACATACCTAAATCCTGTGATGGGATTTATCGAGGGTTTTAGAGGAATGTTCGAAGGTGCAACCGCTTTTAACCAGAATATTGGTAATTGGGATGTTAGCAATGTAACCAGTATGGGCGGTATGTTCGCTGAAGCAACCTCTTTTAACCAAGATATTAGTGGTTGGGATGTAAGCTCGGTAACTATTATGGGCCCTGTTGAAGATACCTTTGGGCCAGGAGGGCTTTTACAGGGCCAAGGAATGTTTCAGAAAGCAACTTCATTCGATCAAAATATTGGCTCTTGGAATGTTGCCAATGTAACCAATATGACCGACATGTTCACCGGGGCAACCTTGTCCACCTCTAATTATGACGGTTTGTTACAAGGGTGGTCCGGATTAAGCTTGCAGAATGGCGTTGCATTTGATGGAGGCAATAGTGTGTACTGTAGTGGCTCCACTGCACGACAAAGTATAATAGACACCTATGGGTGGACGATTACCGATGAAGGAGAGTATTGTTCATGGGCCAGTTTTATCACTACCTGGAAAACAGACAATCCGGCACCATCTGCAGATAACCAAATTACCATCCCTACGGGAACCGGCACCTTTAGTTATACCGTGGATTGGGGCGATGGCACAACAGATACTACCGTGTATACGGGGAGTACAACACATACCTACGCTGTGCCAGGCACCTATACTGTATCCATTAGTGGAAACTTTCCACATTTACAATTTAGCTATGGTCAAGATAACGATAAGTTGCTATCCATTGAACAGTGGGGAACCCAGCAATGGACCTCAATGAATTCGAGTTTTTACGGTTGTAGCAATCTTGTTGGAAATGCCACCGATGTTCCCGACCTCTCCCTGGTAACCGATATGAGTGCAATGTTTGCTGGCGCATCTACTTTTAATCAGGATATCGGCACCTGGGACGTAAGTAGTGTAATTAGTATGGAAAGGATGTTCAATTCTGCCATAAGCTTTAATCAAGATATTGGGCATTGGAATGTGGGCAATGTGACCACTATGAATCAGATGTTCTCGTATGCATCTGCTTTCAATCAGCCCATTGGTAGCTGGGATGTTAGTAGTGTGACCGATATGTGGTCTATGTTCCAATCTGCAAGTGCTTTTAATCAGGATATTGGTGGCTGGAATGTAAGTAGTGTCACCAAAATGAGCAATATGTTCTTTCATGTAACGGCTTTCAATCAAGATATAGGGAATTGGAATGTCAGTAATGTTACCAGTATGGGAAGTATGTTTGTTGAAGCAACGGCTTTCAATCAGCCTATCGGTAACTGGGAAGTAAGCAGTGTTACATACATGAAGAATATGTTCTATAATGCAACAGCTTTTGATCAAAATATTGGTAATTGGGATGTGCGAAATGTTACCGATATGGATCAAATGTTTCTTGGGGCGACCTTATCATTATCAAATTACGATAGTTTACTAAATGGTTGGGCTGCACTGCCCTCCTTACAAACTGGTGTTACTTTTGACGGTGGCAATAGTGTGTACTGCAATGGTACCACTTCTCGACAAAGTATGATAGATACCAATGGGTGGACAATTACCGATGGAGGAGAGCATTGCGATACGGATAACGATGGAGTCACTGATGCTATCGATACCTGTGCTAACACTCCAACAGGAGAAACAGTGGATGCCAATGGCTGTTCAGATAGTCAAAAAGATGGCGATAACGATGGTGTTTCAGATGCTATTGATACTTGTGCTAACACTCCAACAGGAGAAACAGTAGATGCCAACGGTTGTTCAGATAGTCAAAAAGATGGCGATAACGATGGTGTTTCGGACGCTATTGATACCTGTGCCAATACACCCAGTGGAGAAACCGTGGATAACAGTGGTTGTTCGGATTCTCAAAAGGACGGTGATAACGATGGTGTTATGGATGATGTTGATGCCTGCGACAATACTCCCACAGGAGAAGCTGCGGATACCAATGGTTGTTCTGCTTCGCAAAAGGATGCAGATGCCGATGGCGTTAATAATGACATGGACGATTGTCCTAATTCGCCAACTGGAGAAATAGCGGACGCCTACGGTTGTTCGGATTCCCAGAAGGACAGTGATTTTGACGGTGTTAACGATGCGGAAGATCAATGCCCGGATTCGCCCGAGGATGAGGCTGTGGATGCGCAAGGGTGTAGTGATAGTCAAAAAGACGATGATAACGATGGTGTTAACGATAGGGATGATCAATGTACCGATTCACCTGAGGATGAAGTTGTAGATGCCAATGGTTGCTCCGATAGCCAAAAGGATAGTGACAATGACGGTATCTCAGATGCTCTCGATACCTGTGCCGATACACCAAGTGGAGAAACAACTGATGTCAATGGTTGCTCCGATTCGCAAAAGGATGCTGACGCAGATGGTATAACTGATGATATCGATGATTGTCCCAATACTCCAGCAGGGGAAACAGCGGATGCCAATGGTTGTTCCGATAGCCAAAAAGATGGTTCCGGTGACGGTGAAGATGACTCCAATACCTTAGAGATAGCACAGGCCTTTACGCCGAACGGTGACGGGATAAACGATACTTGGACCATCTATGGTATAGAGAACCATCCCAATTCTTTGGTAAAGGTGTACAACTCTTGGGGGAAAGAGGTCTTTTCGGCCAGAAACTACCAGAATGATTGGGACGGGCATTACAAAAACCTAAATAACAAATTACCCGATGCCGGATCCTATTATTTCCAGATCGATATTGAAGGGGACGGAAAAGTAGACCAGGACGGATGGCTCTATATCACTTCTCATTAACCAAACCATTAATTACAGTAAAAGACATTAACAAAATGCAGATATTAAATAAGATTATTTTAGGCGCACTTTTAGTGGTGAGCGGAAATTTGTTTGCCCAACAGGAAGGGGTGATCACCAATTATATGTACCATATGAATTCCTATAACCCGGCCTATGTGGGCGTGGACGGGGAAACCATGGTGACCGCCAGTTTCAGGCAACAATGGACGGGCGTCCAGGATGCCCCCAGTGCAGAGGCCATATCCTTCGGGACCACCCTGGGCAAGAATTTGGGGATAGGGATATCCATTTACAACAGCAATACCTTTGTGGAGAGCCAGACCTTTACGGGCATCGACTTTTCCTATAGGCTGCAGTTGTCCCAAGGAACGGAGCTCTACCTAGGGCTTAAGGCAGGCGGTAACTCGTACAGCGTTAACACCTCCGGCCTGGAGACCTATAACGTAAATTCGGACCCCAGCATCTCCTCCATCTCCCGTTTTAATCCCAATGTGGGAGTAGGGGCCCTCTTGAAAATTGGCAAGTGGTATGCTTCTTTAGCGGTTCCACGCCTCCTGTCCACTGACCGTGCCGATAACGACAACGGAGTGGCAACGGCAGCATTGGCCAAGCCACATGTCTACGCCACGGCCGGGTATGAACTAATGCTGAATCCGGCCACCAACCTTATGTTGCGGCCATCTGCCATGGGCCGTTATGTAGACGGGGCACCTATTTCTGTAGATTTCAACGCTATGCTTTCCTTTGACAACATTTTCGAATTCGGGGGCAGTTACAGGACAGATGGGGCATTTGCCGGACTGGTGAATATCAGCATTAAAAAAAGATTGCTATTGGGCTACGCCTATGAGGTAAGTACTAGAAGCGAGTTGGCCAGTGCCAAGAATACCAATGAGTTCTTATTGAGGTTCTTGTTTTAAACCAAAGCGGAGAAAACAAAAATGTTATCACAATACTGTAGAACAATTTATTAAAAAAGGGGTGTTTCATACGCCCCTTTTTTATGTATTTTCAAGGAGGTGAAATTCAGCCGATTGTGAGGGTTCGCTACACATTTTAATAGCCCATTCTAAATATTTGTAATCTATAATGACACTATTAAGACGAGGGTATTTCCAAGCAATTTTAACAAAGTTTGGGAGTGTTTTGCAATTTATTTAAGAAGTTTTGGAGCAACCTTTGTACCGATAAAATATCTAAGTAAAAAAATCGTTAATAATTGATCTAATTGTTAGATAATCAGAAATCATTATATGTTATGGAAATAGTTGCCCCCATTGTAAAGCTTATAGACAATAACCCCTTCATTTCTATTGTGCTTTGTCTGCTTATAGCCTTAGCGCTAATTACCTACAAAATTGTTAAAAGAAGGACCTATTAAAAATAATTAAAGGGGAAGAGTGCTTTTATGCACTTCCCCTTTCTTTTCTTTATTTCCCAAACCATCATAACCAACAGGAAGAAGACATTGTAATGTCTGCCCTAAATTAAGATTTATTGGCGTTTCACTTCTTCTTAATTTTCTTCCTAAGTCAAGAAGGTGATGTTTTAATGGTAAATGGCCACAATATTAACATCAATGTCCCCCTTATTTAGTAGAGAATTTATAGGTAGTTTTTGAGCTATACTTTTCTTCTGGATTGAGTACCACCGATGGAAAATCCAATTGATTTGGAGAATCCGGATAGTGCTGTGTCTCCAAACAAAACCCACTTCTTTTTTTATAGGTTCCCCCATTTTTGGCAGGAAGGGTGCCATCCAGAAAATTACCAGAATAAAACTGTACTCCCGGTTCAGTGGTGAACACTTCCAAAACCCGGCCACTTTCTGGGTCATAGACCGTTCCAATCAGTCGATGTCCTTTGTCCTGACCGTTTAAAACCCAGCAATGATCATAACCGCCGCCTTTCCTTAATTGATCATCGTCCGCCTCTATCCTGCTTCCTATAGATGTTGGTGTTCTAAAATCGAACGGACTGTTTTCCACATCGGCAATTTCCCCCATGGGGATAAGGGTATTGTCTACCGGAAGATATTTATCGGCATTCAAACTAAGGACCTGATCAAGAACAGTTTTTGAAAAATCCCCTGAAAGATTAAAATAACTGTGATTGGTAAGGTTTACTATTGTTTTTTTATCCGTGGTTGCCTCATAGTCCATATCCAAGGAATTGTCCTCCTTAAGCGTGTACGTAACCATGGTATTCAAGCTCCCGGGATAGCCTTCTTCCATATCCTTGCTTAAATAGACCAATTTTAAAGCCGCATAATTTTCGCCCGTTTCCTCAGATGCCTTCCAAACCACTTTATCAAAACCCTTAATACCTCCATGCAAATGGTTTTCTCCATTATTAACGGCCAAACTATATTCCAATCCGTCCAAAGAAAATTTGCCTTTTGCTAGCCTATTTCCATATCTGCCAATAATTGCGCCAAAATACGGGCTACTCTCCATGTATTGGTCTAAGTTGTTATACCCTAAAACCACATCTTCTGAAACTCCCTCTTTGTTTGGAACTTTGATGGAAGTTATAATTCCACCATAGGTTATTATATCCACGGTCATTCCTGAACTATTTTTAAGAGTATAGCGGTCCACCTTACCACCTTCTGGCGTAGTCCCAAATTCGCTTTTATCAATGCTCACTTTTTCAATCTTTTGGGTTACTTCCTTTTTCTTTTCGTCCTTACACATTACGCTTAAAATTACTATCCCTAAAAAGGATAGACTACAAAAAAACTGTTTTATGAACTTCATATTACTTGCTTGGTGGATTAAGGTTGATGTTGAAATAGTTGGTAATATACAAAACCAGCAAACACCATGTTTTAATTAAAAAGAACACACCTATTAATAAACTAAAAAGTCCCTCTTAGGCCTATGGTTCCCGGTCCAACTTGCAGTCTCCAGCTAATTTTGTCCTTTGACATAATCCCGGGATACCGTTCCTTATTAAGGTATTTATCTATTGAGTCTACCACCACAACACTTACAGCCACACTCAAGGCCACATCCGTTAGCCAATGGGCACCGCTCCAAAGCCTTGTAACCGGAGAAAGAAGCCCCAAAGTGTAAAACCCACCCTTGGCCCATGGATTTTTAAATTGCTTGCCTATGGCATAAAATGTAGTAAATGCCAATATAGTGTGCCCCGAGGGAAAGCTATGATAGGCGGCTTCATTGCTAAATGGTTTAAAGCTTCCTTTTCCCACATCGGCTATAGGCCTGGCCCGCCCAACAAAAGTTTTACTCACAGATTGAATTAATCCTACCGTAGTAGCCGAAGAAATTAAGAGTACCCCTGTTTTTCTCCATTTCTCATTCTTCGTAAAAAGTCCAATTAAATACACCCCTCCGTTGATGGAGTAGTTATAAAGAGGTTTTCCAAGGTAATAACCGGTCTCCTTGAATATCCCTGGAACGTCCTCTTCCTGATTCCGAAACCAATCGGAGCTTTCTTCGTCAAATGCATACAGCGCCCCAGTTCCCAAGATAATGGCCCCTGCGGTTATAAAATCGTCCTTTTTCCAATGAAAAGGTCTGGAGTAGGCATGTTTTAACCCTCCAAAGGCACTTGCCCCGTCATACCCCAACCTTTTCCAAGTACTGGTGGTATCAAGAGCCTGGGTTTGTGCCTTCAACTTGGGAAGGCCCAAAAAAAATATTAAACTAAAAATTAAAAATTGGAATTTCAAATTCATTAAAACCTTGGTGTTGTTCATGGGCAAAATTAACCAATTATACATCTAGTTCAAATTTCAAGGATACACCAACAAAGAAATACATGTTAAAAATCTACATTCCGTAATTACCTTTGTCCCTGGCCATTTTCTAAAATTCCATTTTAAATAGGTAGGATAACAAAGTCCAATACCCAGGTAGGCAACAATGCCCACACATTCCATTAAATTTTCTCGGCAATTACGGTTAGCACCCAGACCCAAGGACTGGTTGAGTAATTCATTTATAAAAATGGAATCGATATTACTTTAAATGAAATGTCTAAAACTCCCGCTTACCGAATTCACTTTCAATGAATTTGGATTTATTTTTATTTTTGTTGAAGGTATAGGAAAGGTTAAGGATTATCATATCTACCTCATACACGTAATTGGTAGTGGTATAGAATTCATTTTCCCGGAAGGTGGTTATGCGCTGTTCATTGGTATCCAATAATCCCATATCTATGTTCTGCCATTGCAAAGTGGCCGTAAGCCTATTATCCAAAAAGGTTTTACGTAGGGTGAGGTTGGGCGAGTAAAAGCGCGAATCCTCACCTTGAGCGGTATTGCGATCGGAAATATAATTAAAGGTAAACTGTGCCGATGCTGTATCGGAAAAATTATAGGTACTATTGGCGTTGACGGAATAGACCACTGCATCGCTATCTATGTTTCTATTATCAAAAACACCTTCTATTTTATAGCTGTATACATTGCCTCCGATAAAATTTGACCAATTTTCAGTTAGTTTCAATTGCGTACCCAACTCGAGTCCCAAAGACCTACTTTTTCCAACATTGGAATAGATACGGTTCAGAATAGTATCATTATAAACGGTATTAACCCTATTTACCAGATTGTCGACATTTCTAAAATAGGCCGTGGCGAAGATGGAATTCCCTTTGTGGAAATTCTTGGTCACTCCCACCTCAACAAGATCAATGAATTCTGGCAAGAGCGTAGGATCACCCTGTTCCAAGGTTTCCGAATGTTCGCGTTCTGGAAAAGGATTCATTTTAAAGGTCGTGGTGCGTTCCACACGCTTGCTATATGCAGCTTTTAATTTAGTGTTGTTTTCAAAGGAATATTGCACCGATGCGGATGGGAACAATTTTACATGATCATAAACATAGGTAGTGTCAATGGTATTGGTCTTATCCCTAAGATCAAAATCCCTGTCCATTGCTTCCAGCCGAAGTCCGGCTGCATATTCCCATTTCTCCTGGGCGCCGCTCAATTGGGCATATCCGGAATGAATGCTCCGCGCCAAATCCACCTCACTTGAAAATTCAGGGATCAGTTCAAATTCTCCCGTAGCATTATTTTTTCTTTCATAAACAAAGTCACCGGTATGATCTAGCTTTCTATACTGATAACCTGTTTCCAATTGTCCAAATGAGAAGGGCTTAAAGGCATAATCCACCTGAAAACGTACTCCGTGCAAAGGATTGTCATTTGTATTGTACTCATCCTGCCAAACAATATTGTTATCGGGGTAGCCCAAATTCTGGTTGGTAGTAGGACCGCCCAGCAGGGTGTATTCATATAAAATGGAGGAAGACAACTGGGAACCATTATCAAACTTATGGGCGTAGTCGAAACTTCCCAATACAAAATCTCCCATGCGTGTGCGCAGGTTGTGGTTATAATATTGAAAGGTGTACACCCGGTCTCCGCCTTGAGCAGGGGTAATGGCGTGATTGTCATAATAAACAATATCCGCAAGACGATCCGTACTTCGTTTCCCTCCATAAAATCCAAGCGAAAAGGCATTCTTTGTGTCAGGCGTATAATCTACCGTAAACCTTCCACTATAATTTATTTCGTCAGAACTGCGTTCCCCATCCGAAGGAAATTGGGTAAGGGTATCATTGATAATAGTAAATACATCGCCTTCCCTTCTTCCACCTTTATCGTTGCGCTGATAATTTCCGCCCAAGGAAATATTCCAATCCCCTTTACGAAGATTATAGGTAACATCTACACCATGGCGTTGATGGGGGTCGGCATTGTCGTATTTTTCAATGGAAGGCAAACCGCCCTTTACATTTATTTGCGCATATACCCCATCGGCTGCACCATTCTTTGTGATGACATTCAAAATCCCTCCTTTACCTTCCGGATCATATTTGGCCGAAGGTGCAGTAATCAATTCTACCCTTTCAATGGCATTGGCAGGAAACTGGGAAAGCAGGTTTGCCGCATTCCCTTGCAAGGGCTTCCCATTAAGCAATACTACAAAGCCTGTGGTTCCGCGCACGCTGATTTCACCTAAGCCATTGACCGTTACCGAAGGCAGGTTCTTAATGACGTCCGTTGCAGATCCACCTTGGGTGTTTTGAAAGGCCTTGGCATCAAATACCTGCCGGTCAATTTTATTGATTACGGTTTTCCTCTCCGATTGTACCACTACCTCACTAAGTTGGTTATCTCCAATAATAAGGGATATAATACGTAGGTCGCTTTTAACGTTACGGTTTTGGATTTGGATATCCCGGATCGTTTCGGTCTGAAAGCCTATAAAGGAGGCTTCCAAATAATAGACACCGCGCTTTACATCCGGGATGGTAAATACACCATCCAAATTGGTAATTACACCTGCCACCAATGCTCCATTTTCCTGATTATAAAGTGCCGCCGTAGCATACTCCAATGGGTATTCCTCTGTACCATCCACAATTCTACCCGTAATCTGCCCAAAAACAAGGGGAGAGCTTAGAAGTAAAGCAAGCAAAAAATATAATCGTAATTTCATTTTGTAACAGTTATTTAAGCAAGCGTCAAATTTAAATTTAAATAACAGTGTTACATGGTATATTTGAAATTTTTAAGGTATAATTCTAGTCTTATACTGCTTCGGTGTCATTCCATGATGGCGTTTAAAATACTTTACAAAATGGGAAACATCCTTAAAATCGAACTTAAAGGCGATTTCGGTTACCGTGAGTTCCGTATAACGCAATAAACGCTGTGACTCTTTAACAATATGTCCCGCAATTACTTCCGATGCCGTTTTATCATATTCCTTTCTACACCAAACATTTAGATTTTGAGCTGTGGTATTCAGCAATTGGGCATAATAGGCCACATCGTTTTTAGGTGCACTTTCCAGCAACTCGTTAAATTGCACCACCATATCCTTTAAAATGTGTTTATCGGCGCTATTGGCATACCCCAAAATTTTGGAAAACAAGGCCTTTACCACCCCTTCAACAACATCATCCTGAACATGATCATTAAGCCTCAATTCCTGACAGGCAATTTCAAAAAGAGCCTCAATGTTCGGATTCAACTGCGTTTTAATGATCTGATGATTTCTAAGTTGTTGTAATTGCCAGTTTATATGTTTATCCAAAGTAATGTCCAAAAAATCCTCTTTTACGATCAATACATAACCTTGGGGCACCGTATCTATTTGCCAATGGTGGACTACATCGTTTTTGATAATAAAGACTACAGGGGGTTCTATGGCATATTCCTTTTCATCCATAAAATGAAATCCAGATCCCCCGCTGAAATAAACAAGTTCCAAGTACTTATTATGACGGTGTGGTTTGGTATAGCGCTTATTTATATCGAAGGGCTGAATTTTTATATAAGCATTTGGGGAAATTTTCGAATATGTATTTATTTCTTTTCTCATTAAAGTAATCCATAAGGACTTTAGGATTTCATCGGAACTGCATAGTTCCAAAGCTAATCCAATACTGGCATTTATTAATAATAGGCGTAAGAAAGTTCTGAACATAAAACTCCAGTTTCAGAACCGACCTCAAATTTATCCCGGGGAAATTAGAAAACAATACTCGCGAAAACAATACAATTATGATTCATTTAGTACAGTTCTAAGCCGTAAACTAGCAATCACGGATCAGTCTTTCGCTAAAATTTCACAAATCCCACATTACTTTTCCATTTTCCATAAAAATCCATCGATAAAATATGGGGACTGGTATAGGGAATCCGCGTTTCAGTCTATTTCATTCAATTTTACGTGATCTCATTGGGATATTTGCTATGAATTTGCATTTGAAAGGTTAAAATCCATGAAAAAATATATCCTATTAACAATCCTTTTTGTAGTACAGTTTGCGCAAGGCCAAACACCGATTGATTCCGTCCAGAAAATTTGGACTTTGGAAGCGTGTGTCAACTACGCATTGGAGAACAACATAAGTGTAAAACAAGCCGAATTATCCAAGAACATTACGGAAGCCAGCTATCTGGCAACAAAATCTTTACGATTACCCAACTTAAGTGGTAATGCTTCCCAGAATTTTACTAATGGGAATTCTATAGACCCCATTACGAGTGATTTTGTTTCACAACAAATCAATTCCACCAGTCTGGGATTAACCTCCCAGCTAACCCTTTTCCAAGGGAACCAGATCAACAATCAGATAAGACAGGGAAAGCTGCTGATTGATCAATATGCACTTTATGAAGAAGAGGCCAAGAACAATATAACTTTGAGCATTACAGAAAGTTATATTCAATTGCTTTATTCCAAAGAGAATATATTGATCGCTGAAAACAACCTTGAGGTCTCACAAAAAGAAGAAGAGAGGGCCAAGGCCAGGTTGGATGCCGGTTCCATCGCCTTAAAGGAATATACCGATGCCCAGTCCCAAACCGCCACAAATCGGTACCTTCTAATAAATACAAAAAACGATTATGCCCTACAGCTTTTATCGTTAAAACAACAATTGGAATTACCCCCCAACACCAAATTTGAGATTGCCGATGCAGCTGAAATTATCCTGGAAATTGTCCCCGACTTAAATGAAGTCTATTCCGAAGCTTTGGAAAATCTTCCGGAAATAAATGCAGGCAAGATTAATGTTTCCCTTTCTGAAAAGGACTTGGACATAGCCAAAGGAGGCTACCTGCCCACCCTATCCTTAACGGGAAGTCTGGGCTCTGGCTACACCTCCACCCAGGATTATAATTTCACCGATCAATTGGACCTGAATTTTAACCAAAGATTGGGATTATCCCTGAACGTACCCATTTTTAATAGAAACAAGACCAAATCTGAGGTGCAAACGGCCAAAATCAATATTGACATGGCCAAATTGGAACTGGCGCAGGAAGAAAAGGACCTATACAAAAAAATAGAAACAGCCTGGCAAAATGCCATTACCTCCCAAAGTGAAATGGAAGCGGCAGATATCGCCAGAAATGCGGCAAAAGAATCCTTCAGGCTGGCACAGAAACAATACGAATTGGGTGCTCTGAGTACTACGGACCTCATCTTAAGCCAGAACACCTATACCAATACGGAACAAAATTATATTCAGGCCAAATACCTTAGTCTGCTATACAACCAATTACTTCAGTTTTACCAAGGAAACGACATTAAACTTTAATCAAATGAAAAATAAAAAGAGTATCATCTTAGGCAGCATTGCATCCGTAATACTAGCTATTGTAGCATACAGCTTTATAAAAGACGACAACAGTTTTGTAATAGAAGCCAAGACCATAGCGGCCAAAAAAGGTGACGTTACCACAATGGTAACGGCCACTGGCACGATAGAACCCACCAATCAGGTAGATGTAGGTACACAGGTTTCAGGTGTGGTCCAAAAAATATACGTGGATTACAACAGTGTGGTCACCGAAGGACAATTGATAGCAGAATTGGACAAAACAAATCTTAGGGCGGCCCTTACCCAGGCACAGGCATCCTATGACAACGCAGTAAGCCAAAGGAACTATATGCAAACCATTTTCGAACGCCAAAAGACCCTATACGAAAATCAGGTAATCAGTAAATCCGATTATGATGATGCCGTATACAATTATGAGGCAGCAAAAGGCACGGTAACCCAACGTTTATCAGACCTACAACAGGCAAGGACCAATTTGGGATATGCAAATATCTATTCACCAATAAATGGCGTAGTACTCTCCAGGGATATTGATGAGGGCCAGACCGTGGCTGCCAGTTATAGTACCCCTACCCTTTTTACCATTGCCGAAGATTTAAAGGAAATGCAGGTAGAGGCGGATGTTGATGAGGCGGATATAGGCGGAATCAAGGATAGCCAAAGGGTGACTTTTACAGTGGATGCCTATTTAGGGGAAACTTTTGAAGGAACCGTAACCCAGATACGTTTAGATCCAACAATAACTTCCAACGTAGTTACATACACGGTAGTCATAAAAGCTGATAATCCGGATCTTAAACTAAAACCCGGCCTTACCGCCACCATTTCCATATATACCTTGGAATTGAAGGACGTCTTGACTACCGAAGCCAAAGCCATTAATTTCAAGCCTACTATACCGGTTATGATGGCCTACAACGAACAACAAAATTTCTCGGTCCAACCACCGAAAGGCGGTCCAAAGCCAGATGATGAAGGTTCAACAATAGTTTGGATTTTGGAAGCCAATGGAGCTATTACCCCAAAAAAAGTAACCCTTGGAGCAAGTGATGGTGTCAACGTACAGATATTAAATGGAATTGAAGAAGGCGACAAGTTAATATACAGCTTAAAATCAGAAAGTACTGCAGAACAACAACCCGTCAGCGGTCAAGATGAGAGTCCATTTATGCCACAACGACCAGGAGGAAATAAAAAAAAGTAAGCAGCCATGAGTAAAGAGATTATCAAAATTGAAGATCTGAAGCGCGAGTTTACCATGGGCAACGAAACCGTCCACGCCTTAAGGGGCATTTCGTTTTCCATTAATGAAGGGGAATTTGTTACCATAATGGGATCAAGTGGCTCGGGCAAAAGTACATTATTGAATATATTGGGATGTTTGGATCAACCTACATCCGGCACCTATGATATTGATGGCTTGGCCGTAAGGAACCTAAGTAAGAATGAATTGGCAACGATTCGTAATGAAAAAATCGGGTTCATCTTTCAATCCTATAATCTGCTGGCACGGACATCTGCACTGGAAAATGTGGAACTACCGTTATTATACAATAGTAAGGTTTCTACCGAGGAACGTAAAGAACGCGCTATTAAAGCCTTGGAAATGGTAGGTTTGGGTGATCGCATGGACCATACACCTTCACAGCTTTCCGGAGGACAACAACAAAGGGTGGCCATTGCAAGGTCTTTGGTGAACAACCCTGTATTGATCTTGGCGGATGAAGCTACCGGAAACCTGGACACTCGTACCTCTTACGAAATTATGTCCTTATTTCAAGAATTGAACGAAAAAGGTATTACAATTGCATTTGTAACCCATGAGCCGGACATAGCTACCTTTAGCAATAGAACCATTGTCTTGAAAGATGGTAACATCATTAAAGACTACCTGAATAAAGAAATTCAATCAGCGGCTACTGAATTGGCCTTATTACCTGTAGAAGACCATTAATTATGAGACTACTGAATTTAATCAAAATAGCATTTAAGGCCATTATTCTCAACAAGGTCAGAACCCTACTCACAATGTTGGGTATCATTATAGGGGTAGCTTCCGTAATTGCCATGTTGGCCATTGGTGAAGGCTCAAAGGAAAGTATTCGCAACACTATTTCGAGCATGGGGTCGAATATGATTACCGTTAGACCTGGAGAGGACGATAGAGGTCCGGCAAGAGGCAGTGGTGGCGATGTGCAAACATTGACACTTAAAGATTATGAAGTTATAAAAGAGAAAACTACTTTATTAAGCTACATTACTCCAGTAGTAAACGGTGGTGGACAAGTAATTAACGGGTCCAACAACTGGCCATCTACAATTTACGGTGTAAATCCCGAATATCTGAACATTAAAGTGGTAGGTCTTCAAAGCGGTAGCATGTTTACCGATGCCGAAGTACAATCAGCCTCAAAGGTTGTTTTGTTAGGTCAGACCGTTGTCGATAATGTATTCCCGGATGGTGAAGACCCTGTTGGAAAAATGATCCGTTTTAACAGTATTCCGTTTAAAGTTATAGGGGTATTGGAAGAAAAAGGGGAAAACACCTTTGGCCAAGACCAAGATGATGTGGTCATAGCACCTTTTACTACCGTTCAAAAACGTATTTTAGCCATCGATTATTTAAACCAAATAATGGCGTCGGCAGTAAGTGAAGACGATGCACCGGAAGCAGTAACACAAGTTTCTGAAATTTTGCGTACGCAACACAAATTAACCGCTAATGAAGATGATGATTTTACAGTACGTTCTATGGAAGAATTGATCTCAACATTTAGTTCTACC
Source organism: Arenibacter sp. F26102 (assembly GCF_023015865.1). Lineage (GTDB taxonomy): Bacteria > Bacteroidota > Bacteroidia > Flavobacteriales > Flavobacteriaceae > Arenibacter. Next base: position 310,227 of record NZ_JALKBC010000006.1, read on the forward strand.
AGTGAAATGTTGACCATACTTTTGGTAGCCGTAGCGGGAATTTCTTTATTGATCGGAGGTATTGGCATCATGAACATAATGTATGTATCCGTAAAAGAACGCACCAAAGAAATTGGGCTGCGTATGGCCGTTGGCGGAAAGGGATCGGATATTTTAATGCAGTTTTTGATCGAAGCCATTTTAATAAGTATCACCGGTGGAATTCTTGGTGTGACCTTAGGCTTAGGATCCACTATTTTTATTGAGAAATTTTTACATTGGCCTACAAGTGTGGCCCTATATTCAATCATAATATCGTTTGCCGTTTGTGCCGTCACCGGTATATTCTTTGGCTGGTACCCGGCAAGAAAGGCTGCAGCTCTAGACCCGATTACTGCATTGCGATATGAATAAGAAATAAAGCAGATGAAAGTAAATAGAAAAAAGAATTTAATCCCTTTACTCCACCTTTTAACATGGGCGATATTAATAGGTCTACCCTATTTGCTTTCGGTGGGACAAGATCAGGAACAAATCTTTCATCGGACCTTGATACACTCATGGATTCCCCTGTGCTTTTATGCCGCTATTTTTTACTTCAATTATCTTTATCTTATAGACAAATTTCTTTTTAATAATAAAACTTTACCGTTCATATTGATAAATATTGGGGTAGTTGCCTTTTTCGTTTTAACCAACCATGAACTTAAAGGCTTTCTAATGGACCAGCTCATCCTTGATCGTACAAACAAAAAAGGGCCTCCAAAAAATTTATTTTTTTATGTAGACATGATCGCATCTATGGTGCCCATTGTGTTTTCCGTAGCCCTAAAAACCACAGAACGCTGGTACAAATCCGAGAACGAACGCAAAGAGGCGCAGACTATAAAATTGGAAGCAGAGATACAGCATTTAAAATATCAATTGCAGCCACATTTTTTCTTTAACTCCCTGAACAACATTTATGCCTTGGTGGATAGTTCCCCCACTACTGCAAAAAAGACAATCCACAGTTTAGGCAAATTAATGCGGTACCTGTTGTACGATACGGAAACCGAAAAAGTAGCGCTACAAAAGGAAATTGATTTTATGACGCAGTATATAGAACTTATGAAACTAAGGTTTTCCGATAAGATTACTATATCGTATTCCTTTCCCACTGTTCCACAAAATATTAAAGTAGTACCGCTATTATTTATTACCTTGGTAGAGAACGCCTTTAAACATGGTATACCTGCAAGTAGTGAGGCCTCATTATCATTTAATATGGAAATAACGGATACCTTTCTTGTCTTTACAGCAAAGAACCAAAATCTGCCCAAAAGCGATTCGGATAAGAGTGGTTCTGGCATTGGGTTGGAAAACTTAAGAAAAAGACTGCAACTGTTATATCCAAATAGCCATAGCTTTGTTTATCAAGTCAAGGACGAAATCTTTACCGCTGTGTTAACACTTGAAATCTAATTTAAATGAACTCTAATAAAATAAGCTGTATTGTTGTAGACGATGAACCCATGGCATTGCAACTGATAGAGGGGTACGTTCAAAAAACTCCGTTCCTAGAACTCAAAACTAAATGCGACAGTGCTATAGAGGCTTTAAGATACCTGGAAAACGAGAAAGTTGACCTACTTTTTTTGGATATACAAATGCCAGATCTTACGGGGATTGGATTGTCCAAACTAATTCCCAAAAGCACCCGTGTCATCTTTACAACAGCGTTTAGTGAGTATGCCCTTGAAGGCTATAAGGTGGAAGCCTTGGACTACTTGTTAAAGCCGTTCGACTATGAGGAGTTTTTGATCGCTGCTACCAAGGCCAAGGAGTGGTTTGCCTTGGTGAAGGGTAGCGCTAAGGAAGCTACTTCTGCCGACAAAAAGTTCCTCTTCGTTAAATCCGAATACAAGCAATTGAAGATCAATCTGGATGAGGTGCTATATTTTGAAGGTTTGAAGGATTATATCAAAATTTGGCTTAAAGGACAGCCTAAGGCCATTTTGACCTTAATGAATCTCAAAAGCTTGGAGGAAGAGCTGCCTAAAGATAAATTTATGCGCGTACATCGTTCTTTTATCGTTTCCTTACAAGCCATTGATGTTATAGAGCGCAGTCAGATCATAATCGGGAACCAACGCATTACGGTTTCGGAAAATTATAAGCCAGAATTTTTGAACTATATTTCCAGAAATAGCTTGGATTGATTTTTTTTACTTTGAAATATATCCGTACGGATGTAATCCCACCTCCAAGTTCACCAAAGAACAACATTTAGGCTCCGGGCTTGTGTCCCAAGACCCCTTGAAGGAACCAAACTTACGACCACGGTATAAAACATAAACCCCGCCAAAAGGCGGGGTTTATGTTTTATTGCAATTCAATGCCCTGTACAAACTTCATAGTAACCTAGTCTTAATCGGTCTTACGTGCTTTAAACCACAAGTCCTCCAAGCTTAAATTAAGTGTTAGCACATGGTAATTTTCCTTTACCAATATATTTTCTATTAATCCTGTGGAACCATAGGAATAGGATAAATTGAGCATGGAATTATTCCCTCGGCCAATAGGTAAACCTATACCCGCGGTAAAATTATATCCTTCTATTTTTTCGTCGTTAATGGACAAATACCCAGTGTCATAGTTGAAACCAGTTCTATAGCGAATACGCTGGTTAAATTTATAACTGGCGGCATTTTTTACAAATTCCAAACCAACCGCATAGATATCCTGATCAACGTATGTCCCTATATTCTCGGACTGTTCCGTATCACTCCAGTAATTCTTTTTATAATCGGCATTTAGGGTAAAGGATTTTAGAAAGTTCGTGCTAAGCCCAACCCCCAGTTCCAATGGCATATTGAAATCGGCTACAGTATCACTTTCATCTTCTTCCACCTCTATTTCAACCCCGTCCAGACTTTTAGTTACGGAACGCCTTACATTACCCTTTAGACTAGTTGGAAGTAGCACCGTACTTCCAATGGTGATTTTATTTGTGAGGTCATATTGCAGTCCAAGACCAGCACGGAAACCACTGTAATTGGTATCCTCCGTGGAGATCAGGGCACTACTGTAAACCTGAAAGGATTCTTCCTCCTCAATTTTTCCAAATAATATGGAAAAACTGGCTCCAAACCTCAAATTATCGGTAATACCATACCCCAGGTTAAATTTTAGATCGCTCATTCCCCCAAGTCCATTGACATTACTTTCAAATGATTCTTCGGTGCCTTCTATATTGGTTTTTACTCCTACCAAGGTATAACCCACATCGGTATAAGGAACTAGGGCAATACCTGCTCCAAGTTTGTCCGCTACCCGGAAGGCAAGGGCCAAATTAGAAAAGTTGAACGTGGTTCTGGCTTCGTCGTTTATCCTATTGCTATAATTGTTGTATTTCCCCCTTATACCGACATCATAAAAAAATGAGTTTTTGGGGGTCAGGGCAAAATTGGCAGGATTTAAATTGTTTATTTCCGTATCCGATTTCAATGCTATCCCGGAATACCCCATCCCATTGGTCCGCCCAATACTGGTCTGGTTTATTGCTCCAAGACCATATAGGGAATAGGGGGAACTTGTGAGCGCCTCGGATTGGCCCAAAACAGGAATTGCGGATAAAAGCGTTAGAAATAGGGCTAATAAAGGTAATTTATTCATCTTCGTCATATATTGCATAGGTAAGTTCCAATTTTACACCTTCGTCAGCACCCTCTTTTCCCATTAAAACGAAACGGTCTACTGTGCTGTTGTAATTCTCTGGCAATAGAATTATTGCATACTCGGCATCCCTGTCTGTGGTCAATATTCCTTCTATATAGGTAGTCAGGGGTATTTCATAATAAATGTCATTGAATTCTTGGTTATCGAGGTTTAAAGTAGCCTGTACAGCGGCACCATCCGTTCCTAATAATTGATTCGTTATATTATTGTTCGTATCCACTATATAAACTGATAGGTTATCCCTTAAGGCCAGTTCATCACTATATGATCCCAATACCGGTTTAATTTTAAGAACCGCATTCAACAAGGTACCCTGTCCCTCAATATCAAACAGCGTTTTTAGATTCGAAAATTCTATCTTCGTCGTGTATCCAATACCGGATTGTACAAAACTTTGATTATCCGAATCGGAACTATTAATAACAACTTCCTTATCTGTAAGTGTTGTTAGATATTCATTGGTTTCAACAACGGACATCTTGTTAAAGAATGGAATAGGACTACTGCTCGTGTTTATTGCAAAATCTATTGCATACTGCACCCGACTATTCTCTTCGGAAATACTATAATACATCCTCATTACACTGGTAGAATAATCGAACCCTACTATGGACCCATCGTCGTCCTCACCCGGCTGAAATGTAATCCCTGGAAAGTAATTCTTAAATTCCTCCGTGTTTGTAATATCCTTTTGTTGTAGCTGCTCAAAAATACCTTGCCCTAAATCGTCGCTCAATTTTATATATAAGGAATCTGTTTCCAAGGGTCTTGGGGTATAAGTTATGGACCCCAAATCATCCTCTGAATAGGCAACCTCACTGGTATTGTAGAAATTGCTCCCATCTTCTGGATATAATATTTCACTTAACTCCTTAATATGGATGGTATTGCTTTTAAGGGTGTCATTGTAGTAGTAATCGTCATATTTCAGAAAGAAAGCTATACTGTCATATTCGGCCTCTGAATCAATAGTATAGCTATAAGGTAACAGTTCCGCATAACTTGAACTCTTTACAGTCCCAAAAACAGGGTCTACATATCTACCTATAAGCATGCGGGTGGCTTGTGACGTTACAAGACTATCAAACTTCATGGTATAAGTTTCCACGTTCATAGTATCTATTTGTACTACCCGTATATTACTGTTGGTAAATGTCCCTCCAGCCACAAAATCCGAATCATTAATAGTATCGTCACTACATGAAACCATTAATGTCAGCACAGCTATAAGTCCAAGGAATTTTTTCATTCGTTCATAATTTGATAACAAAAGTAAATGCGTTTCCCTAGCTCGGAAACCCCAATAGACCAATCCACTAACTTTTAAGACCAAATAGGCAATTTTAACTATTAAATGGGCTCTACCATTGGTAGATAAAAAAGACGTTTTCATATGTTAAATAGGTGACTTTATCTATTTAAGTTTCAAACCCGAGGCTCGGCATCTAATTTTGGAAAAAAAATAACTAATGAAATACATTTATAACATGAAGGAAAAAGTAAACCACATTAAAATGTTAACGATGGCTAGCTTAACACTTTGCTTAATGGCCAGTTGCTCTAGTGACGATGATGAAGATCTGGGGAACTGGACAGACAAATCTGTATTTGATGGGAGTCCACGTAGTGGTAGCGCCTACTTCACTATTGGAAACATAGGATATAGTGGTACAGGTTATGATGGAGAAGATTACCTATCCTCCTTTTGGGCCTACAATATGGATGATGATTATTGGTCCCAAAAAGCAGATTTCCCAGGAACAGCAAGGAATGCAGCTGCAGGTTTTACCATAAGTGGCAAGGGATATATAGGATCTGGTTATGATGGTCTGGATGAACTGTCGGATTTTTATTCCTACGACCCAAGCACCAATTTATGGACAGCAATTGCAACCTTCCCATCTACCCCAAGGAGAAGTGCCTTGGCATTTGGAATAAATGGCTATGGTTATTTCGGTACCGGTTTTGACGGTGACAACGATAGGAAGGATTTTTGGAAATACGACCCATCTACCGATAGCTGGTCCGAGCTTGTAGGCTTTGGTGGTGACAAAAGAAGGGCAGCAACTACCTTTACTATAAATGATATTGTATATATGGGAACAGGCGTTGCCAATGGTGTTTATTTACTAGACTTTTGGGCTTTTGATCCTGCAACAGAAAGTTGGACCCAATTATTGGATCTTGACGAGGAAGATGATTACTCCATTGCTAGAAGCAATGCAGTAGGTTTCACCTTAAATGACTATGGCTATATAGCCACCGGAACCTCCGGGGGTACCTTACGAACTATTTGGGAATATGACCCTAGTTCCGATACCTGGGAAGCCAAAACAGATTTTGAAAGAACATCCAGACAGGATGCAGTAGTATTCTCCAATAACGTAAGGACGTTTATTGGCTTAGGCCGTACAGGAAGTTTATATTTGGATGATTTGGAGGAATTTTTCCCTTATGACGAATACGACGACGAAGACTAGTAATTTTGATTTAAAGTGTTAGAATTAGCAATGGAGCTATGCCTAATGGTATGGCTCCTTTTAAATTTAAAAAAATAATGAAAAGGACTTTAATAGCATATATTTCGATAGCAGTTGTTTCCGGATTTCTGTTTTTGGGTTTTTCAAATTACAAAACCGGTTCAAAAGAAAGTAAATTGCAGCTCCAATCCGAAATATTGAAGTTGGAAAATGGCTATGGATATCAAATAAAATTAGACAATAAATTGATTATCCGCCAGGAGTTCATTCCCATTCTCCAAGGAAAAAAACCCTTCACAACCTCCCAGGATGCCAAACGTACCGCCGAAAGGATTATCTATAAATTACAAAAAAGGGAGAGTCCAATTTTAACAATCCCCGAATTGCGGGAATTGAAGATTCCGGAATTTAACCTAAATTAGAGAAATGCATGGTTCTAGATAAGAAAAATATTCCGCAATGGCTTGTGCACGCCTTTTTATGGCTTACGCTATTCGGCTTACTCTCTTATCCTTTTTTGTCTGGATCCGGGTCCCTACCGTATAATCTGCTGGCAAAATTACTGGTGGCCATGGCACTCTTCTATCTTAATTACTATTACCTGGTACCAAAATTATTGCTCAAAGACCGTATGTGGAACTATATTGTGCTGTCGGTTTTACTGCTATTGGCAATAGGCTTTTTTGCAAATATTGCTTTCCCTCCATCACCTCCAGATAACTTTCCACGACGCGCCGTTCGTATGCATCCACCTGGCGAGGATGGTCCTGGGGCATTCAGGTTTTTTTTGATGACTACAGTTATATTCGCCGTGCCTTATATTTTCGGCACCATGCTAAAGGTTTATACGGAATGGCAGAAAAACGAAGACCTTCGGAAATTGGTAGAAAAAGAAAAAATTCAGTCAGAACTTCAATTTTTAAAGACCCAATTAAACCCCCATTTTCTTTTTAATTCCCTAAATACAATCTATTCACTATCTGTAAAACAATCCCCCGACACCTCAGAGGCGGTTATCAACCTATCTGAACTTATGCGGTATATGCTCTACGAAGCTGACAGAAAATTGGTACCCCTGGACAAAGAAGTGGAATACATAAAAAGTTATGTGGCATTGCAACGTTTACGACTATCCAACAGCGAGGAAGTAACCCTAAAAATATCTGGCGAGGAAAGAGGGAAACTTGTACCGCCACTTTTATTTATATCCTTTATTGAAAACGCATTTAAATATGGTACCGATTACAATGGAAAATCCTTTATTAAAATAAACCTTTCCGTAAACCATGAGTCCATACATCTACAGGTGATCAACATCATAGGGTCTTTTAAGGCTGAAACCAATAGTAGTGGAGTGGGCCTTGAAAACGTAAAAAACAGATTGAACTATTTGTACCCGAATTCCCATGAATTGTTAATTGTTGACGACGGAAAGACCTACGAGGTTAATTTAACCCTAAAATTAAAAAACTATGAATTGCATAATCATTGATGATGAGCCTTTGGCAATAGATGTTTTGACAGACTATTGCAAAAAAATAGACTTTACGGAGGTAGTAGGGACTTTTACCAATCCTTTGGATGCCATTACAGTTATTAAGGAAAAAAAGGTCGACTTAATTTTTTGCGACATAGAAATGCCCCAAATCAGCGGTTTGGAATTTATAAGCGCCCTGGAGAACAGGCCCCTATTTATTTTCACTACAGCTTATGCACATTACGCCGTTGAGGGATTTGAACTTAACGCAGTCGATTACCTGGTTAAGCCAATCCCTTACCATAGATTTATAAAGGCCGTTTCCAGAACAAAGGAGATTTTGACACAAAAGGAAGTACCCACAACTGCTAATATTTTTCCTTCAAATGGAGGGCACAACGATTCACAGAAATTCATTTTTGTAAAATCCGAACATGAAAATATTAAAATAGATCTGGATGAAATTGAATACATTCAAGGACTTAAGGATTATCTTAAAATCCATATTAAAGGTACCAACAAGACAATCTTGACCCTTCTAAGCTTTAAGGACCTTTTGGACAAGCTTCCCCAAAATCAATTTATACGGGTTCATAAATCTTTCGTGGTCAACGTTAATGTTATTAAGACCATACAAAGGAATCGAATTGTGATCAATGACACCCGAATCCCAATAGGAGAAAGTCATAAGACCCAATTCTTTTCTTTTCTGGGCTTGTAATATAGATTGGTCATTGGCCTAATAAAAGCATCTTTTAAAAACCAATTATGAATTAATGGGCCATGACCCCGGCATCAAGAGGTTTCAATGGTTCACCTTGAACGGCATATTGAACGTTGATCATTCGTGGATTTTGACTAGGCTTATAACGTATATTAATAGGATGCCATCCTTTTTTAAGGGCCACCTTTCCGTAACGTTTTCGGGGTCCATGATAGCCACCATTGTCCACAACCAATTTATCCCCAACATACAGTAGATCGCCACCATCGGACCGGGTTTCAAATTCGTATATAGCATCTTTTTCAGCCTTAAAGAATCCTTGGTATATCATGGAAAAATTTGTTTGATCTTTAAATTCTCCCAACTCAATCACCTCTACACTCGACCAGTTAGCAGTGCCAGGTACAGAAATATCTTCAACCTTTTTAAATTTGCCCTTGGTAATCCATCTTTTTAACCCAATATTTTGGGGGTTTACAGCCAAGGCTGGAGTATATGCTACCTTTACCACCTTGGTAGCTTTTAAATCGTTGAATATCCCACCTCTATACGCGCGTGCTTTAATATCCACAGTATCCTTTACCATAAAGGGGGAAGTGTATTTAAGCGAGTTACTATTGGGTATACTTCCGTCCGTTGTATAATATACATCTACCCCCTCTAACGGATAAGCCAAGCTTAATTTCACCAAAGTACTATCCACGACTGCAATTTCCCTTTCCAGACCTTCAACGGCAGGTATGTAATAATGTACATCCAAGGCATCCAAACGATCATATTGCTTTTCTACCCGTTTATTGAAGGATTCAAAATCTTTATCGCCCTTGGCTGCCCATCCAGTTTCCGATACTGCCAACAATCTGGGAAAAGCCTGGTATTGCAATCTTTTAAAACTAGGAATCCACTCGGACCAAAGGTTTGCCTGTATCCCTAAAATATGTTCGGATTGGGCTGGTGTAAAATTTTCTGGCACAGGTTCATACCCATATACTTTTTCCAGTTTATTTCCCTCGTTTAAATAGTCAAAATAATAGGCCGCGGTGGTGGTTACCACAATATCATTTCCGTTATCGGCAGCTATTTGAGGTGCGTTTGGAGCCCAATTCCTCCACCACATCATAGAGGCATCTTTGGTCAGTCCGCCGCGGACAATCTCGTCCCAACCCATAAGCTGTTTTCCTTTAGACTGCAAGTACTGCTCTATATCCCTATTGAAATGCGACTGCAGCTCATGTTCGTCCTTTAATCCATTTTCCTTTATGGACTTCTGACAATGCGGACATTGTTCCCACGATTTAATATTAACCTCATCCCCACCAATGTGTACATATTTGGATGGAAAAAGGTCTACCACTTCTGTCAATATGTTTTTCATAAATTCATAGGTGGTTTCCTTTCCCAAACATGCCGGATAAGTAAATACGGTATCCCAGCCAGATTCTTCGTTACAGGACAGGAAGGGATAATTATCGATTGCCGATTTAAAATGGCCGGGCATATCAATTTCTGGAATAACGGTAATACAGCGATCTTCCGCATAAGCCACAATTTCCTTTATTTGTTCTTGGGTATAAAACCCACCATACATTTGCTTACCATCGATCTCCTTAAAATTGGATTCATCAATTTTGTACAATTCGTTTTCCACAGCCCTTGTATTGCATATGCTATCTTGATTATTCGGAATTCTCCAAGCCCCCTTTTCTGTGAGTAATGGATATTTTTTAATTTCCACTCGCCATCCTTGGTCATCGGTCAAATGCATATGATAGGTATTTAACTTATACAAGGCCATATAATCCAAAAAGGCCTTCACTTCATCCATTTTAAAAAAATGCCGGCTAAAATCCATATGCATTCCCCTCCATTCAAAGCGGGGTTCGTCTTCAATAACAATACAGGGCACAAACCAAGCTGCATTTATCACCTCCGTACTTTCTATTTCAGTGGGCAATAATTGTCTAATGGTTTGAACCGCATTAAAAAATCCGCTTTCATCCGTTGCCTTAATTTGAATTAGATCTGGGTCAATTTCCAATTTATAGGCTCCTTTCTTTAGTCCTTCCACTGATGCAAAAACAACGCCTTTCCCTGGTTTTTCGAGTGAGATTTTTAACCCATACCCTGCGGCTGTTTTAAACATTCCCGCAAGATAATTTGCTGCCTTTCGCTGGGTTTCATCCTCAAGGTTGATCCTTGTATTGGCAACAAACTCAAACGAACTTTCCTTTAATTGCATAAGGACCGGCTTGGGAACCAAAGAGATATCCTCTTCTTTAAAAGTAGGCTTGGTATTAGAGCAGGAAGCTAAAAAAACAGCTATCAATATTAAGGTAATATAATTTTTCATTTCTTTTAATTTATTTAATCCATCAATTCCGTTCGCCCGACCAATCTACGCCGTGTTTCCCGGTGATTATAGCTATATCTATCTAATATTGAGTTTTATGATACCATCTATCTCGGTATCGAAATCTTCTCCCGGGTAGAGAAAAACACCTTCTTTAACTTGCTTGAACTTAATTTTGGACGCACCATCAAAGGAAGTGGCAGAACTAATTTTCTCCTTCAATTCCGGAATAAAAATGTACGGCTCTTGGGTAGGACTTAGTACATGCACATATAGCATCTTATCCTTTTGTGTAATGGTACCCCAATTTTGTGGCTTAATAACATTACCTCTAGATCCGTAAATACTTTCTCCATATTTTTCTGTCCATTCCCCAACCTCTTTTAGGGTTTCTACAAATTCTGACTGAATTTCACCATTGGGCATGGGGCCCACGTTCAACAATAAGTTTCCATTCCTTCCTGCCGCATTCACCAAAAAGTGAATAAGCTGTTTTGTAGTTTTGAATTTTTTGTCGTTTAAATTAAATCCCCAAGATTTTGCCATTGTAGCACAGGATTCCAAAGGCAGCTTACTTACTTCAACTCCATCACTATATCCTCCTTTATTCTCTCCTGGCAGGTCGCGTTCAAAGGTCTGGATATCTTCCCCTGGTATAGGCTGAAGGTGATGGTTGTTGGCTATCAAGGTAGTTGGACTCAATTCATGGATCAGGGAATAGATTTCATTATAGTGCCAATTGGCTTTTTTTCTGTCCCAATGCCCGTCAAACCAAATAACACCTATTTCCCCATAATTGGTAAGCAACTCGGTCAACTGCGATTTCATAAACTCTATATAACTATCCCAATCCGTATCCACTGGATACCCATCCACTATTTTCTTTCCAAAACCATAATCTTCCCTTGCCCAATCCAATAGGGAATAGTAAAAATTTAATTGGATACCTTCTTTTTTACATTCCGCTGCCAATTCCTTTAGGGGATCTTTTCCATAACGGGTAGCGTCCACAATATTATAAGGCGAGGCGTCCGTATCGAACATACTAAAACTATCATGGTGCCTAGTGGTGATAGTAATATATTTCATTCCTGCCGCCTTGGCTATTTGCACCCATTCTTTCGCATCAAAATCCTGGGGATTAAAGAATTTCGTTAGCTTCTGATAGGTCTTATAGGGTATTTTTTGTTGATACATTACCCATTCCCCATCTCCCAAAACACTATAAATCCCCCAGTGTATAAACATCCCAAACTTCATATCCTGAAATGCCTCACGGTGTTCCAAATTTTCCTGTGTAGGAATGTACTCCGGCATTGGATAGGAATACTGTTGTGCCTTCCCCAACATTGCCACCAAACTAAACACACATATTGCTATTGTCCTTTTCATCATAACGTACTACTTATTAAAATTTACTTTTTATGTTCTTAATTTATTGATTGTATAACCGGTTCAGGTCCCATTTCCATTTCCAGAACCCCACCTTCGATTATTTCCTGATGGCTAATCCAAAACCTGTTCAAGGGCTTACCATTTAGGGTCATATCCTGTATGTAGATGTTTTCCTTGGAGTTGTAGTTGGCTAAGATTTTAAATTTCTTGCCAGGATAATATTCAGGATCCAGTTGTATTTCAATTTCATTGAAAACGGGACTGGTTATCTGGTACTTGTTATCTCCCGGGGAAATGGGATGAATGCCTATTGAAGCCAGGACGTACCAGGCCGACATTTGTCCCACATCCTCGTTCCCACACAGGCCGTAGGCACCCGTTCCATAGGCGTCGTTACATATCTTCCTGGTCCATTTTTGGGTCAGGTGGGGTACGCCGGCCGTATTAAGCATAAAGGGCACATGGTGCACCGGTTCGTTGGGATGGTTGTAATAATCATTCCATAAAAAATCCTCAGGGGTATTCTCAAAGAAGGATATAAGCTCATTCCTAAAGGCCTCTTCCCCTCCCATCAAGGTCTTTAAGCCATCAATATCATGGGGAACAAACCAACCTTGTTGAAAGGGATTGCTCTCTATACAGCCCTGCCCATGTACCGTTTTGCCCTTCCATTCCAACCAGTTGCCTGTACTATCCTTTGCCCGGAACCAATTTACTTCATCGTTCCATATGTTGCCGTAATTTTTACTTTTTGCAAGGTATTCCCGGGCTATTTCCGTTTTTCCCAAAGAATTGGCCATAGTGCCAAGAGCCCAATCGGAATAGGCATATTCCAAGGTTTTGGAAATATTGCCATGTGTATATCCCAACTCTCCATTTCCAGTATTATCCACCGTATTTTTTGAATAGGCAAAAGCCTTTTCAATATCATACTTGCGAATTCCTTTTTCATAGGCATCAACAATAACTGAGACCGCAGGGTTCCCCAACATACATCCCGAATAGGAATTAAGCATTTCCCAACGCGGCAAGTATTCCCTGCCGCTCAGCTCCGCCATTTGTAGTAATGAATTAATTTCATCATTCACCAGGTTAGGGTTGATAATTGTCTGCAGAGGAAATTGCGACCTAAAAACATCCCAGCCGCTAAAAATAGTCCTGTATGTAAAATCGGAGGTTTGGTGAATTTTTTTATCGGCACCAATATAGTTCCCGTTCACATCCGAAAACGTTCTGGGATCTATCATGGTGTGGTATAGCGCGGTATAAAAAATAGTTTTTTCATCCTCAGTCCCGCCTGAAACCACAACATTCTTAATAGCCTTGTTCCAACTATTCCTTGCCTCCTCCCGTGTCCTATCAAAATCCCAATGATCAATATCATGCTCCAAGTTTTCCTTGGCACCTTCCACACTTACAAATGAGATGCCGCTCTTTACCAAAACTTCCTCCCCTTCGTTGGTGCTAAAATTTGAATAGAAACCTAAATGCTTTCCCTGCATCTCCTCTTTGGACGGGAATATTTCAGCATTTTTTACCGCCAATTGGTAATCATCCTGTCTGATCCATCGCATTTTTCTGGGTACGTCCGGAATATCGGCACTCCAGATACCATAATCTTTAAGGGGTTTGCTAAACTGACAATAGAAGTATACCGTATAATCCGCATTACCTGCACCGGCACCCCAACCCCCACCTTCGGGCGGACATTTCATCCAACCCTCAATGGTATTTTCGTTTACTACCTTTATATATTGTTCCGTTGAAGTCCCGCCCACTCTACGTGATAAATCTATTTGAATCCTGGAATTATTGTTTTCAGGATAGGTAAACCGAATAATTCCCGCCCTAGGTGCGGCAGTCAGCTCTGCTCTAATTTTATGATCATCGAGGGTTACCGCATAATATCCGGCCTTGGTCACCTCGGTATCATGGGAATAACGGGAACGATATCCTCCCTCAGGATTTTCCGGAACCCCTCTATTGGTCTGTAGTTTTCCAGTTGTTGGGGTAACCAAAAAATTACCTAGGTCACCAAACCAGCCCACCCCGCTCATATGTGTAAAACTAAATCCCTCCATAGTCTTGTGTTCATAGGAATAGCCAGATCCGTTATCACCTCCCGTAAACGTGTCCGGACTAAGCTGTACCAATCCAAAAGGTGTAGCGGCACCAGGAAATGTTTTACCAAACCCGTGGGCATCCTTGGACTTTTTCCCATAGGTGATTGCCCCAATAATGGGGTCGATATAGTCTACAGGTTCCGGCCCTGAGGGTTTACTTTCCTTGGAGGAGGAACAAGAAAACACGGAGATGACCAACATGGCAACGCCAATATTTCTCAGTACCAATTTTATCTTTTTCGTTTTCATATAGCCAGTATCTTTTTATTATAGTACATGGGATGGTATTATTTACCTACTTTAAATATATCTACAGGGACGTCATTGGCCTGCAATTTGCCATCAGTCGTTCTTCCATTTTCCACTATTTCCTTTAATTCATTGGTCAGCTTCTTGACCACCCTTGGATGTTGGGCATAAACATTATAGGTTTCTCCTTCATCTTTTTTCATATTGTATAGTTGTATTTCGGGAAGTCCCATTTCCCTCGCTTTGCGATCATTGGGAGCTGTCCAACCTCCTGAGCCCGGGGTTAGCTCCAATTTCCATTTTCTATTTCTTATGGAAAACTTACCGTTTATGGAATGGTGCACCACATACCTATAGTCGCTTTTGGCCCTTTTATTGTTAAGCAAGGGAAGGATACTGTAAGAATCCTCAGCCGTCTCTCCTGGGAGAGCCGCTCCTATTATTTCCGCGCAAGTAGCCATTAAACTGGTAAGGCATATTAACTCGTCGTTGGTTGAATTTGCTTCAATTTTTCCTGGCCATTTCACTATAAAGGGAACTCTATGGCCTCCTTCCCAAATATCCGATTTTGACCCTCTAAACTGTGCACTGGGAAAGTGTCCATATTCCTTTTCCAATTTTTGGCCCTTGGCCACAGGATAAGAGCAACCGTTATCGCTGGTAAAGAAAACAAGCGTATTTTCTGCGATTCCGTTTTCCTCTAGGGCTTTCATGACACGGCCCACAACATCATCGGTCTCCATAACAAAATCAGCATAGGCTCCCATACCACTTTTTCCCTGCCATTCTTCCGAGGGAACTACGGGACTATGGGGGGAATTAAGGGCCAGATATAGAAAGAAAGGCTCCTTTTCTGTAGCTTCCTCCGCTATGTAACGGGTAGCATGATCCCCGAGGAACTGCAACATCCTAATGGGCGGCATGTGGTCTATAACCTTGTCATCTTTTATTACGGTTTCCATAGTAGCAGAATGGTGAAACCCAATATAGGATTCAAAACCCCTGGTAATGGGGCCATCAGGAACTGTGGCACCTATGGGGGCATTAAGTGGTTTTTTACCTTCATACAGCTCATAAGCCTCGCCATTTTCGTCCTCAAAATTAAATCCAAGATGCCATTTCCCCATCGCTGCGGTACGGTAACCCTTTTGCTTTAACATAGCAGGGACGGTAAGCCGTTGATCTGCTATTAAAGGTTCATGTTCATCTCCTCCTCGCAATACGCCTTCCTGTAATCTAGAGCGCCATGCGTAGCGGCCGGTTAGAACACCATATCGTGAAGGGGTACACACCGAAGAGCCGGAATGGGCGTCTGTAAAGACCATTCCTCCGGAAGCTATTCTGTCTATTTGTGGGGTGGGAATCTTTCCCTTTTCCCTATTTAAGGCCTGTACGTCCCCATACCCCAAGTCATCGCAAATAATATAAACGATATTAGGTCTTTCCTGTGCCGATACGGATGCCATTATCAGCACAAATAGGATATATAATTTTGAAAATTTCATGTTTTTTATTTTAACCTAATTTCTGTTAGGCTCCCCAATAGTGTTCCTTCCTTATTAAACAGTCCAGCTTTAACAAGGGTTTTGGGGGGCGCTATAAAATGGCCCTCGTACTTAATGGAAGCCGTTGTGGGGTCTTCCCCTCCCGTGGTATAATATATCTCATACCCAACTGTTTCCGTACTTAAATACACATAGGCCTCACTTTTTAATTCATCATGGGCATACGAAGCATACACCGTGAACATACTTTTGGCATAATTTACCTGTTCCCGTTCCAGTCTTTTAAAGTGGGAATCTTCCAGGGCAGTTTGAAATCGCTCCCAATCCTTAACATTGGGGTCGCTCCATGACACCTCTGCACTGGCCAGTGCCCGGGGGTATAACATATATTCACAATGTTCCTGGGTGGGCGTAAATTCGCCCCACAAACAGACTTCATTACCAAGAACCCTATTTACCTCTTCGGGCGTCAATTCGGCCGGAATGGGCTCATGAGCGTATACTTTAGACAAAGGCAATACCACTTTAGGACCTTCAGGCTCCATTGAGGTAGGCCCTTGAACCTGACTGATATACATATGTTTATAAGACGTCATTATGGTAGGATAACCATTTTGAGGTGCTGTAATCTGAGGGTTGTGCCCTCCTCTTCTCCATGCCATAATGGTTGCTCCAGGAGCGCCCTGCCCACTTAAAATCTCATCCCAACCAATCATGGTCTTATTTTGGGCCTTCACGATTTTATGCACCTTTTGTATAAAATAACTCTGTAGTTCCTCTTCGTCCTTTAAGTTGTTTTCTGTTTTTACCCCTTGGCAATACGGACATTTTTTCCAATTGGATTTATTGCATTCGTCACCTCCAATATGCAGGTATTTTGATGGGAACAGTGCCGCAACCTCCTCTATTACCCCTTCCAAAAATTCGTAAGTACTGTCTTTACCCGCGCAGACCGCATTATCGGGTGCCTTTCCCCCTACAGCAACTTCAAAATTGGCATCGGATTCATCATAGCAAAACAAGTGCGGATAAGATGCTACCAAGGCCTTGCTATGACCCGGTACATCTATTTCCGGGATAATCTCCACATTGCGCACTTTTGCGTAAGCAATTACTTCCTTAATGTCTTCTTGAGTGTAAAAACCACCAACCGTTTTGGGTTCTTCGGCGGTTGCCTTTTCGCGCTGCCACCAGCTTACCCCGGTCCTATCGGCACGCCATGCTCCTTTTTCAGTAAGGTTTGGGTACTTTTTTATCTCGATACGCCAACCTTGGTCATCGGTCAGATGCCAATGGAACTTGTTCACCTTATAGGAGGAAAGAACATCTATATGTTTTAGGATAAATTCTTTAGGTTGAAAATGTCTGGAAACGTCCAACATAATGCCCCGCCAACCAAATCTAGGGTTGTCTTTGACCGTCATACCCGGCACTTTTACCGTTCCGGTATTTTCCAAAGGAAAGGTCTGGCGCAAGGTCTGAAATCCATTAAAAAGTCCTCCGTAATCTTTGGCCGTTACCACAATGGATTCTGGTTGCACCTCAAGCAAATAGCCCTCATCCCTTACCGACAGCCTTTTATCCAATATAAACAAAATATGTTTTTCCCCCACCTCAGGGTTTCTGTAAGAATAGGTAAGGTTAAGCCCTAGGTCATTATGGAATTTTTCAGCTAAATAAGGAATGAAAACCCCACGAAACTTTTTGGGCACCACCACTTTGGTATTCTTGTCCAGAACAAAAGCATCCTCTGAGTAGGAAACCAACTCGGGCTGTGGAATAAAAGTGTTTTGAAAATCTTGGGCATTTCCTGCTACGGACAGTACAATGGCTAATATTATAAAAGTTAGTTTTTTCATGTTTATAAATTTTCGGCAATTACTTTGGCGACTTGTTTTCCTTGTTCGGTTTTTCCTAAATCATTATAGTGCACATTGGCAGGTTCTATAAACCATTCCTTGGAATGAGGTTGGGTAAAGGCATACAGATCGTTAATTTGAATAGACGGATAATTTGCCAAAACCTCTAAAGCTACTTTGTTATATTTTACACTATCTCCAGCAAATCTTCCTGCAGCCCCTTCCTCTGGAACGGCAGTGGTTGTTGCAAAAATCAACTGTGCTTTTGGATATTCCTTCATAAGATATTTACAAATTTCATGAAGGTTTTCCTTGTAATTTTCTATACTATTTACTTGCTTTCCGTTTTCCTTATCCAATTTGCCGTGCTTTACATATTTTAGATCATGTAAGCCAATGTTAAAGTGGATAACATCCCAATCGAAATCCCAACCACCTTTTAAATAAGGCTGAAACATGGTCGTTTTCATTTTTTCCATAAATGGAATAAACTTGTTACTCGATTGTCCATTTTTATGAAACCTAAATACATTAGCTTTTCCATCCAACTCGTTTCTCACAGTTGGGGTGTACCCAATTGAAATGGAATCTCCATAAATTAATACATTAGGCAATTTTTTGTTTGGATGAACATACTCAAATGCTTTTCCTTTATTGGCTAATTTATTCCAGGCTTCACGTGCTACTTCTTCATCATATTTACTTCCAAAAAGGTTTAAGGAAGCACATGAAGACGCCCCCATATAAATGGTAGTGGCTCCTAAATATTTCACAAAATGTCTTCTGTTCATAAATTGCTTTTATAGTAACAGTTAAGGTCTTAAACAACTTGGCATCCAAGGAGGCCTTAACCTCTTTATCATTTATCTTTCACTCTTAATAGAGGTGTAATTTGCAGCTGAAAAATGTAATACTTTTGTACTCCTCATGCTATGGCATTAGAATCTTAGGATGGCTGATCACTTTTTTAGAAAACGGTAAGTATACCTCCTACACTACCAAAACCTGTTTATACTATTTTTTTTTTCATGCTCTTATTAAGACTATAATCCAATTTCCTCTAGTTTTCCCAATTGTGCCCATGAGGGAGCCTCATCGTTTTCCAGCTTTACTCCTTCGGTACTTCTGCCATCATTAATAATTTTTAGCAAATCCATTTTAAATTCTTTTATAATTTCTGGATGTTCTGCTTGTAAATTATATTTTTCGCCAACATCATTTTTAATATTGTACAGCTGAACTGTGGGAAGGGTATCGTAAACTGATTTTTTAATATTGATATTTGGATAACTCCAACCGCCAGAACCCGCACAAAAGATTGCTTTCCAGTCGCCTTTTCTAAATGCGAATTCACCACGGACAGAATGATGGATTATACTTTCCCGTTTTGGGGCATCGCTGCTTAAATTGGTTGTTGATAAGTGGCTAAAGCTGTCTTCAGCATAATTATCGGCTAAATCGGCACCCAAAACATCTACAACGGTTGCAAAAAAGTCTGTAGTACAAACTAACTGATCAGATTTTGAGGGCTTAATTTTATTTTTCCAGGCCATAATATACGGTACGCGGTGTCCGCCTTCAAAAATATCGGACTTAAAACCTCTATAATCGTAACTTGGGTTGTGCCCTTTAGATTTTAATTGTTTAAAGTTTGCCGCTGGAGAACAACCGTTATCGCTGGTAAATACGATTAAAGTATTTTCCGAAATTCCGTTTGCTTCCAAGGCTTTAGTTACTTCACCCACAACCCGATCGACCATAATTACAAAATCGGCATAAGGATTATCCAACTTACTTTTTCCTTGAAATTCTTTAGTTGGCAGTATTGGTGTATGTGGTGCCGGAAGTGGCATATACACAAAGAACGGCTTCTTTTGATTTGCGTTTTTGTTAATGTAACTTACTGTGCGTTTTGTAATTTCAGGTAAGGCCTGTTCGTGGGTAAAATCATCCGCCGTTAAGCCTTCACGCCAAGTTCCTTGTCCACTTTTACCTTTGGTAATTCGAGTAGGTACACTGGTAGGCAAATCGTTTTCAACCCAAACGTATGGTGGCATATCCAAAGAGCCACAAAAACCATAGCTGTAGTCGAAACCATGGGTGTTTGGTCCGTTTTTGATAGGTTTGGTAAAATCTACTTCTGGTCTAGCTTTTAGATTGTCGATATCGAGAGAGTCGGTTTGTGTTATGGACCAATCCCAACCCAAATGCCATTTTCCTATAAAGGCAGTATTATAGCCATTGTCTTTTAGGAAATCGGCCACTGTAATGCGGTTTGGTTTTATCAAGGATTTGGAATAGCCGCTTACTACACCTTGCTTAAGGCGTGTTCTCCAGTTATAGCGTCCTGTTAAAATACTGTATCGTGTTGGTGTACAAACAGCAGAACTGGTGTGTGCATCGGTGTACATTACACCATTTAAAGCCAACTCATCAATGAATGGCGTTTGTATTTTAGAGTTATTGTTGTAGATAGACACATCCCCATAGCCCAAATCATCAGCTAGAATATAAATGATATTAGGTTTGGAGGTTTCCTCGTTTTTATTGCAAGAAACCAGCACCGTAAAAAGCACGGCTAAAATTAGTATTGGATTTCTTAATATTTCGACTACTGACATTATTTAAACTTTGTTCTTAAATAGGTTAACGAATGTTTTCTTTTAAATCGGCTTCAAATTTTATCATCACTTTATGCAGTTTTTTTACAATTTTAGGATATTTTGATGCGAGATTAATACTCTCCGAAATATCATCTTTTAGGTTGTAAAGGGCAATTTCCTCGCCTACCACCCTAAGTTTCCAATCACCTTTTCTCACCGCCTCCAGCGTAGATTCCTTGTAATAAAAGAAACCTTCTTTTTTGTGGGGTGACTTTGCTTTTTCTTCTCCTGAAAGTAATGGCCACATATTTTTACCGTCAATTTTTTTTTCAGGTAAATCGGCGCCTGTTAAGTAGGCTATGGTTGGTAAAATATCTATTGTTGAAGCTACTTTATCTGTTACGGCACCTGCTTTGATCCGGCCTTTCCATTGGGCGATCATGGGAACCCGCATTCCGCCTTCGTAGGTTTCAAACTTATGCCCGCGTAAGGGCAAGGCACTACCTCCTTCACCATTATCCAATTTCCAAGGCCCGTTATCTGAAGTGAAAATGACCAAAGTATTATCATCAACTCCCAATGAAGCCAGTGTATTTAAAATTTCACCCATGCTCCAATCTATCTCTTCAATAACATCTCCGTATAAACCTCGTGCACTTTTCCCTTTAAATTCAGGTGAGGCATACAATGGCACATGAGGCATAGTATGGGCGAGATACAAGAAAAATGGTTTGCTTTTATTCTCTTTAATAAACTTAACGGCTTCTTTGGTGTAGCGCTTTGTTAGCGTAGTCTGGTCTACTGGATACTCAATAACTTCATCTTGCTGCATTAAGGGCACTTTACGTCCGCGCCATTTTTTCTCACGAAGGCTATCCATGGTCATGCCTTCCCTAAACACGATGTTTTTTGAAACTTTGGACTTTGGGTTTACAGACATATCGTTACTAAACGGTATCCCATAATACATATCAAAACCTTGTGAAGTAGGCAAATACTGCTCTTGATCTCCCAAGTGCCATTTACCAATGCACGCCGTAGCATAATCCTTGGTCTTTAACATATCTGCAATGGTTACTTCTTCTTTGGACAAACCTCCAGGCAAATTTGGCCATAATACCACGGGCACACCGACCCTAGGTGGATAAGAGCCGGTTAAAAGTGCTGCCCGTGAGGGGGAACATACTGGTGAAGCGGCATAAAAATCGGTAAATTTTATACCGTTTTCAGCCATCTTATCAAGGTTTGGGGTTTTAATTAAGGGCGAACCAAAAACGCCCACGTCCTGATACCCTTGATCGTCCGTAAAGACAATTATAATATTTGGTTCGGAATTTTTATTTTGGGCAACCAATGCTGTTTCACAGCTAATAAATGCCGTAATAATAATCACTATTAATTTTATACTTTGCATTGTATTGTTCTATTTGTTGTTTAACAAACCGTCAAAATGATAGGTTCTTCCTGCCTCAGTTTCAAATTCAATAATTTTATCATTGTATTTTAAAATACACGGCAGGCCACTTTTTGAAAGTACCGAAACGCCAATCAATTGACCTTTTTCCCAAGAAAAAGACAATTCAAACCCACCTCTGGCTACAATACCTGAAACACTTCCTTCTGGCAGGGCCGTAGGTAAGGCCGGCAATAATTCAATTATATCTAAATGGCTTTGCAGAATCATTTCTAAAATACCTGAGGCGCCTCCAAAATTTCCATCAATTTGAAATGGTGGATGTGCGTCAAACAGGTTGGGGTACGAGCCTCCTCCTTCTTTACCATCTGCTCTTTCGGCAGGACTGAGCAGTTTATGCACTAGCTTGTAGGCATGGTCGCCATCTCTAAATCGCGACCAAAAATTAATTTTCCAGGCCAAACTCCAGCCTGTGCCATTATCTCCTCGGTATTCCAAGGATTGCTTTGCTGCCTTCATTAAATCTGGCGTGTCCTCATAATTAATTTCATTCCCTGGGTGAACCGCCCAAAGATGAGAAACATGACGGTGATGATTTTCCGGATCATCCTTGTCTTCCAACCATTCCTGTAATTGTCCATGCTTTCCTATCTGGTTTGGAGCAATTTTAGCTATCATTGACCCCAAGGTTGAAGCAAATTCCTGATCTGTATTTAATATTTTTGAAGATTCAATAATATTTTTAAACAATGCCCTGATCAACTGATGATCCATGGTAGGGCCTGCAACCAAACCCCCAATTTCCGGTGAGTTTGATGGTGAACTAATCAAATAACCGGTATTGGGGTCTTCGTATAAAAACTGACTGTAAAACAAGGCCGCACTTCGCATTAAGGGGTACTTCTCCTGTAAAAAGCCTTTATCTTGGGTGTATAGAAAATGTTCCCAAATGTGGGTGCTTAACCAAGCTGCGCCACCCAACCAAATACCGTGGTGCGATGCGTTCACCGGAGCTGCACCACGCCAAATATCAATATTGTGGTGTGCAATCCAACCCTCCGCATTATAGTGTGCTTTGGCGACTTTGGCTCCCGTTATAGAAAGGTCTTCGATTAAATCGAACAAGGGTTCGTGGCATTCACTTAAATTGTACATTTCTACCGGCCAGTAGTTCATTTCCAAATTAATGTTCGTGGTATAACTACTAAACCAAGGTGGTGTTAATTTATCGTTCCAAATACCTTGAAGTGTTGCTGGCTTTGATCCTGGGCGACTACTGGAAATGGTTAAATAACGTGCGTATTCTACATACAAGGCAACCAGTTGCGGATCGTTTTGATCGCTACTGAAATCGGAAATACGTTGATCTGTCGGATTTTTGGATTTTCCATTATCCCCAAAACTAATGTCAAATCGGTTGTATAAGGATTGATAATCTGCTACATGTTTAGCTTTTACAGCATCGTAACTTAAGTCTAATACTTTGGCCAGTATTTCAGGTGCTAGTTTTTCAGGCTCCCCGGAAACGTCTTCAAAATCAATATAATTTGTGGCTGCAGTCAAATAAATGGTAGCACTGGAAGCTTCGGTAATTGTAAGTTTCCCTCCTCCAGTTTTAATGGTACCGTTTGTTTCAACCCTTAGCGTAGCGACCCCTCTTAAAGCGCCATTTTTAACCTTTACTTCCAGGGTTTGATTAGCACCATTGGTCTTCACCGCCTTATCTTCATGAATAGCATCTAACCACAAATCGAAATCAAGGGCTTTGGCTTTACTGGAAGTTAAGTTTACAGCAATAATATTATCTGGAAAACTGGACAGTACTTCACGTTTATATTCTACACCCTCAACGGTATAGGATACCGAACCAATGGCATTATTTAAATTGAGTTCGCGCTTATAATTGGAGTAGTTATCATGGTTTTTGAAATCGATATAAATATCGCCAAACGGTTGATAATGCACTTGCTGTAAGGGTTCGCTCATAAACTCTTGCTGTGCCAATTTCTGGGCCTGCATTTGTTTACCTTGTGAGAGCAATTGCCGTATTTCATTTAAATAATCTCCGGCATCTTCGTTGGAATAATCATGGGGTTGTCCACGCCAAAGCGTTTCTTCATTAAATTGAATATGCTCTTGTGAAACACCTCCATAGATCATGGCTCCAAGACTACCGTTGCCCACTGGCAAAGCTTCAGTCCATTTTTCTGCGGGTTCATTGTACTGAAGTTTATACACCTCTTTTTGTTCCACAGCTTCGCTCGGGTTTCCACAGAAGGAAAGCATTAAACCAAGTAAGAATATGAATGCTATATGTATCTTCATTTTATAATATTTTGTCACTACTAATTCTTTGGAGTTGAATAAACATTTTCAGACCAGGCTTCTAATTTTTTTAGCATGGTTTTAACCAAATCTGGATGCTCGCTTGCTACATTATTGTTTTCACCTAAGTCTTTATTTAAATCATACAATAATGCTTCCGCATCATTATTTTGCAGAATGAGTTTCCAATCTCCTTGTCGCATAGCTTTTCTTCCTGAATATCCCCAAAACAAATCTCTCTCCGGCAAAGGTTTGCCTTGGAAAAGATTATCCTTTATGCTGATTCCATCCAAATCTTCAGGAGTTTCAGCTCCAACAACATCCATAATTGTAGGAAATAGATCCATAGTTAAAATGGTTTCGTCGTTAACTTGATTTGGCCGAATGGTTCCTGGGTACCAAGCCATGGCAGAAACACGGTGCCCTCCTTCCCATAAGGTGGATTTGTATCCTCTTAAACCGCCATTGCTACCCACTCTACTTGATGCGCCGTTATCTGAACAAAAGAATACCATGGTATTCTCATCAATATTAAGTTCTTTAAGGGTTTTCATCACTTCTCCAATACCTTCATCCATAACCTCCACCATTTCCTTATAAATGTTGTTAAGCTCTTCCTTGGACTTTTTATTTATTTGATTGGCCTCGTTCTTCCAACCTACATTACGTTCTGCTGGGGATTTACGCCCTTGAAATGGGCCGTGGGGCGCTTCATGCGGAATGTAAAGTAAAAAAGGTTCGTCTTTATGACGTTTAATAAAATCTACGGAATGTTTAGTGATCAAGTCTGTAGAATAGCCTTTTTCGTTTTTAATCTTATCGCCTTCCCACCAATCTTCATAACCTTCCTGATCTATATGTGAATGGTAGTCCACATTACCGGAAACGTAACCAATATACTCATCGAAACCTTGATTAATGGGGTTAAATTCGGTTTTGTAACCAACGTGCCATTTACCAAACATACCGGTAACATAACCCGCTCCCTTAATGGCCTCAGCAAACGTTTTTTCGCTAGTGGCCAAACCTTTATCTCTATGGTGCTTAGCTGTTACCACGCCGTCTATACCAACACGTTGTTGGTATTTGCCTGTTAAAATTGCCGCTCTTGTTGGGCTACAAACCGGTCCGTTAGCATGAAAATCTGTAAATCTGATACCTTCCAAAGCCATTTTATCCAGGTTGGGCGTATTGATCATCGTGCTTCCATAGCATGATAAATCGCCGTACCCCATATCATCGGCCATAATAATGATGATATTTGGTTTTCCTGCTTTTTGAGCTGAACAACTTAATGTTATCACTGCTAAAAGGAAAGTGCCAAGAAGTCTATTAAATTTTTTGGTCATAATCTATTTCTTAAATCAACCTTTCCAATGCTTTTCAATAATTTCCAGTATTTCTGGATTATCGGCATCTGTATCCCCAAGCATTTTACGCTGTTTCAAAATTTCAGCTTTCATTTCGGAAATAATATCCTGATATTCCGAATCGGAATATGCATTATGGAGTTCTTTGGGATCCTTTTCCAAATCGAAAAATTCCCAATATTTATCCGGTTGTTCTTCTTTGGTGTATTCATTTACCTTGAGTCCATTTCCATAATAGAAGGCAAGCTTGTAGCGTTCTCCCCTAATTCCGAAATGGCCTGGGCGATCTTTGCTATGGTCCCAGTACCTGTAGTAGCCATGCTTACGCCAATCTGCAGGGGTATTTCCTTTTAAATTTTCGCGAAAACTATGCCCTTGCATGGTTTCCGGATACTGTATCCCGGCATAATCCGCAAACAGGGCCGAGAAATCGGCATTTTCTATGATATCCGCATTTCGTGTCCCGCCGGGAATCTCTTTTGGGTATCTTATGACAAAAGGCATATGAATGGATTCCTCATAGATCAACCGCTTGTCGAACCAGCCGTGTTCCCCTAAGAAATAACCCTGATCTGCCGTATAAATGACTATGGTGTTTTCCGCCAATCCAGATTTTTCCAAATAATCCAACAACCTTCCTATATTATCATCTATGGCAGCTCCGCAGCGCATAAAATCCTTTACAAATTTCTGATAGGTCTTCATTCTTGCCTCATCTGCGCTAAGACCTTCTACCGAGAAAGGCAATTCCGGATAGGCCATATAATCCTTTCTCAATTCCGGATCGGCAGTGGCAGCCAAATAGCGCTTTTGTAGGTTGTCTATAGATTGACCTTTGAAGACCCGCCCGGTAGTTTCCGCTCCTTGATCATAAAAAGAATCCGGAACTGGAATTTCCTCATCGCGATATAGATGACTAAAACGCTCAGGGTAATCATAGGGTTCGTGTGTCGCCTTAAAATGGCACATGGCCATAAAGGGTTTGGATTTGTCCCTGTTTTCTATCCACTCCATGGTTTTATCGGCTATGATATCGGTACTGAAACCTTCCACTACTTTACCTCCACCGTAGTAGTCTTCCCAATTGTCCGCTGTTTTCAATCTCGGGTTCCAATAATCCCCTTGCCCTGGCAATACGGCATAATAATCAAATCCAGCCGGTTCTTGTTTTAAATGCCATTTTCCGATAACGGAGGTGGCATAACCGCCATTTTGCATCTCCTTCGCAATATTATTGTGGTTTGGGGACAAGCCAGCACCCAAAGTGGTAACACCATTAATGTGGCTGTATTGCCCTGTAAGGATCGTTGCCCTACTTGGGGTACAAATGGAATTGGAGACTAAACAATTCTCCAAAACGCAACCTTCGGCCGCCAACCGCTTTATATTGGGATTATGCACATAGTCCTTAAGAATGCCCCCATAAATCCCCCAAGCCTGGGCGGTATGATCATCGGACATAATAAAAAGAATATTGGGTCTTTCGGCGCTGACCACAGTTTCTAATTTGGTTTTATCCTTACAACCGGTATTGGCCATAAGCATTACTGCTATTAGAAGTACAAAAAAGCTCTTATTTTTCATGGTGTTTTATTTTAGAACTCAATATTCTTAAAATTTGCCTTCAAAACCAAGGGATAACTACTTCCATTTACTGCTGGCATGGTTATACTCAAATTTTCCTTAGTATGCTTAAAAGTTATCTTTCTATCATCGTATAACTGCGTTAAGCTTTTAAGATTTCCTGGGTTGACTTCACTGGATTTTCCTAAAGATGGAATAACAAATTCACCTTTTGACGGGTTCATGACAATAATGTAAAAATCATCACCTTTAGTGGTGTAGCGCACCTCGTCTGCAGCAAAAAGTGGTGTTGCTGTTGTACGTTGATTGAAATGTTCACCTTGCTTTTGAGCTTCAACGGCATTTCTAAGCTCTCCGTCAACGGTTTCTACATGCTCGCCACGAACGCTTTTGCCATCGCCAAAGACTTTCCATGGGCGCGTACCATAAATAGCCTCACCATTAATTTTTAGCCAATCGCCCACTATATTAACGCTCTTTTTAATTTCGTGCGGAATGGTTCCATCAGGGTTCAATTCCATGCTTAAAAGTAGGTTTCCGTTTTTACTAACGGCCTCGATTAGCATTTCCAAAATGGTGCGTGCATTATGGGTTAAATGGCGGTCCTTTTTATAAAACCAATCGGTAAACGTTATTTCTGATTGCCAAGGATATTCTCGTAAAGTATTACTTCCTCCGGATTCCACTTCGTTAACCGTACCTTTTGCTTCCCTTTTCAAAAGCATTACGGCATCTATAGTTCCGTTTTTCTTTAGGCTATTGTTATAAAGTTTACGGGTAACTTCCTTACCATAATCCCCGTAAGTGAAGTTAAAACCATCGTTATATAACAAATCCGGCGTGTAATTTGTAACCAGTTCGATATGGCGTTTTAACCAGTTTTTCTTGATGTCTTCTATAATTTCTGGCGTGCGATCTTCTGGTGCGGGACCGTATAAATCTTTAGGATCCAAACCTTCCCACCATTTACCAATTCCATCCGCTTTGGTTAAGTGGCCATCATAAGGCACACCGGCTTTTTCCCCTTCTTTATCTGAACCAAAAGCGGGTTTCCACCAGTTTAAAAAACGATCGTCGTGACTGGTAACCCCAAATTTTAAACCAGCTTTACGGGTGGCAGCTTCAAACTCGCCGATAATGTCTTTTTCAGGCCCTACGTTTACTGAATTCCAAGGGTGGTGTGAAGATTGGAACAAATCGAAATGATCGTGATGGTTGGCCAATGCCACTATATATTTGGCGCCGTTTTCTTTTGAAAAATTAATAAGTGCCTCCGCATCAAAGTTTTCGGCCTTCCATTGGTTAATGACGTCTTTATATCCGAACTCTGACGGGTGTCCGTAGGTTTGTAAATGATAGGGATTGGCCATCTTTCCAAACTTCTGTCGCCCCACATCTTTCATATACATATGCCGGGCATACCAGCCACCACCTTGTTCCGGTACACTTTGCGGACCCCAATGGAACCAGATTCCGAACTTAGCATCCCTAAACCACTCCGGACAACTGTATTGTTCCGCCAATTGGTCCCAACTTAATTCCTTTTCACTTTCCTGAGCCAAACCAAAAGACGATACACAGCATATTACGATAAATAGCTTTAGACGTGTATTCAATCTATCAATATGTAATTTCATAATACTTATACCCTTATTTATTTGTAACTACCCCTTCATACAGCCCGAACATATCCTTGTTTAGGTCCGCCGTATCCCCAGTTTCTTTGATCAATGATTTTAGGGACAACTTTAGATCTTCATAGATTCCGTTCACTTCTTTATCACCCAGTAAATTGCTCATTTCCCAGGGGTC
The DNA here is from genome assembly GCF_023015865.1 of Arenibacter sp. F26102. GTDB lineage: Bacteria > Bacteroidota > Bacteroidia > Flavobacteriales > Flavobacteriaceae > Arenibacter. The sequence goes on from NZ_JALKBC010000006.1 coordinate 339,196, forward strand.
ATTTTTAAGGTTGAACAGTTGTTCGGTAAGCATTCCGTCCTTACTACTAACTATTAGTTTATAATCTCCCTTGCGTACTGCCCTGTGTGCCCCTCGCTCTTTAGGCTTTTTATCTCCCGGCCAGGCATTGTAGGCAAAATGCATTACCTCCCTAACCGCCTCCTGTTGTCCTAAGATTACAGGAGTTAGATCCTTGGTCTCTACAGAAGCCGGTATTGCCAAGTCCGTAAGTCCACATAAGGTGGGGAAGACGTCGTGCAAGTATGCAAAAGCTGCCTTCTTTTCATTTTTGGGAATCCCAGGTCCGCTGAAGATCAAAGGGACCTTTACACTGTGTTCATAAACACTTTGCTTTCCCAAAAGGCCGTGTTGACCTACGGCCAAGCCGTTATCTCCTGAAAAAACGATAATGGTATTCTCTGCCTCCCCAGATTTTTCCAAGGCTTCCAACACCCGGACAATTTGTGCATCAGTGGCCGAGATCATGGCGTAATAATCAGAAATATGTTGTTTTATTTCTTTCTCAGTTCTTGGAAAAGCAGCCAATTTCTCATCCCTTATTTTCATATCCGCAATTGGGAAGGGATGGCCGTCCATAAAGTTTTTGGGCAATTTGATTTTTTCTGGTGGATATAGATCATGAAATTCCTGTGGCGCCGTCCGCGGGTCATGTGGCGCGGTAAAGGATACGTACATTAGAAACGGATTGTCTTTCTCGCGATTTTCTAAATAATCAATTGCAGCATCGGCAAACAGTTCACTGGAAAATTTTTCCTTATCGGCATAAGGTTGGGACCATCCGGAACTCGTATCAAAATCTTTTACATTGGTGCCAAAATGCTTTGTCATGCCTCCCAAATAAATAGACTTTCCCTTTTCAAATCCGCGTTCTACCCAATCTTTACCATTGTGTTGTTTGCCAGTGGCAAAAGTGGCATATCCGTTGGATCTAAAATATTCGGGGAAGGTAAGTTTATCAGATTTGCCCCTTAGGCTATCAGGAACAGAAAATTGCGCGTATACGTTGGGCTCTATGTTAAAATAGTGGCGTCCTGTCATAAGCATGGCCCTACTTGGCGAACAGACTGCCCCATGGGGCGCTCCCAAAATATAGGCATTGGTAAAGGTGGTACCGGTCGCTATCAAACCATCCAATCCAGGGGTGAGCACCTCATCCATCCCCAAGGCGCCTAGGGTACCATACCTTTGGTCATCTGTAAAAAGAAATAATATATTGGGCTTTTCTGTCTTAACCGGAGAAACCTTTCTACATCCTATTGCCAAAATAGCCGTTGCCACAAGGAGGTATTTCCATAAAGGTAGATCGCTAATTCGATGGCCTGTGGTTTTTTTTAACATATTCATTAATTTTTTATATCCAAGTCCTTAGATGCCAAAACTTTTACCCATTCCGATATTCGACTAATACTAATATCAATTATTGCCTGATTAATTTACTTAATTAAAAGATTAAAAAAAGGGAGGAACTACCTCCCTTTTAAATCTAACTAAACTAACTAGGAGGAACATCTCCCCTATTCTTTAAAGGCTTATTACCAGTTACTACTACAATTACCAGCCTGGGTTTTGCGTAAGGTCAGGGTTAAGTGTCAATTCATCTATTGGTATCGGGAACAAATAATGTTTTGGGTCTTCAAAAGTTCCTCCATTAGGCAAGGAGTTAGGATATGCCAAGATATAACCTTCGTTATCCAAGACAACATCAGCACCAACTTCCACCTCAGGATATAAGTCCTGATCAAACAATACCCCTCTAATTGGCTTGGTAAACAAGTCTCCTGCTTTCCAACGTATAATGTCATCATATCTAAAGTTCTCCATAGCCAATTCTACACGTCTTTCCCTTCTAATTTCATCTAGCGCAACGTCAATGCTAGGAAAGTCAGAATCAACATCTTTAACCATAGTTCCTAGAATCATTGGTGGCATATTCACTCTAGCCCTCAATAAATTTATTGATATATCCAAGTCCGCTTGCGATAAAATCCCCAACTCATAAGCAGTCTCTGCATAATTGAGTAAAACTTCGCCATACCTCATCATTATAGCATCAATGTAGCAGTTTTCACGCAAGTTAAATTGTTCTGGATTAAGATCCCAGTGTTTTTCTATCACGTAACCCGTTCTACTAATTTGCATGGAATGGAAAGTTGATTGACTAGAACCTGGTATAGTAGGTACTCCTCCATAAAGCAAGTTTGAGTTAGGAGCAGCGACAGTTGCACTTAACCTAGGATCCCTATTATCAAATTCTGTTGACCAACCACCAGAGCCATCATAGATGGTACTTTGTGAGATAGGTTTTCCTTCAGCATCCAAAAATGAATCGACCAATGATTTGGTAGCGGCATCAAGAGCACTATTTATATCCAATTGATATTGCACAGATGAAGTTACCAGGTCCGGCTCATAATCCTTTATCAATATAACCTCAGGACTCGATGTCTTATCTACTTGGGAAAATAGCGTTCTAAAATCTTGTTCTAAGGAGTACTCACCATTTTCTATCAACTCCTTGGAAGCATTATAAGATTCCTGCAAAAATGGCTTTGGATCTCCAGTCCCATGATATTTCATGTGGGTTCCTTCATATAAAAATATTCTGGATTTTAATGCCAAGGCTATATTTCTATTAATTCTGCTATTGGGTGAAGTATTATCAGGTAAATGCGTTATGGCATAATCAATATTGGCAAGGATAGAATCCATTACCAATTTTCTCGGATCCCTGTCTTCATACAGTTCGGGAGAGTCCACGTTCAGTTCTGATGCCAACCATTTAAAGTCCCCAAATCGCTTTGCTTTCTGAAAGTAGTGATATACCTTAAAAAATTTGGCTTCTGCTATTAAAGGGTTCAACTGTTCGGCGGGTATATCCGAACCTTTGGAGTTGTCCAACAATATGTTTAGGTTACGAATCTGGCCATAACCGTATTCATTGTCCGACTCTGGTAGAATATATTCACCGGCCGTTATTTCATCATACTGATCTGGGGCCTGATTATCACTTTGTCTATCGCCATATACTATTGGGCTTGGAAAATAAATTGAACTATGACCAGTAAAAACAGTATAGAACGAGTTTAAGTATAGTTTAAAATCATCCGTAGATGTCCAAAAAGTATCATTGGTCAATTGCGTTTTTGGAGCCGTATCAAAAAAATCGTCATTACAACCAACCAAAGCAATTAAGGTTAGTACTAAAAAGTATATTTTATTATTTTTCATTATCCTATGTTTTTTTTGATTAAAGAGAAACTTGTATCCCTACTGCAACAGATTTTCTGTTGGGATATATTTTACCGTTGGTACTTCTTAAATCTCCAAGCGTTTCAGGATCCATCAACCCATATAAGTTATCCTTTGTCCATAGGTTTTGACCGGACAAATAAATTCTAAAACTGTGCAAGTTTGCCTTTTCCACAACATTTTCAGGAAAAGTATAGCCTATGGTAATGTTCTTGAGACGTAGAAAGGCCCCACTTTCAAGAAATCTTGACTGTGTTTGAACATTGTAAGCACTATTTCTACGATAGATTGGTAGTTTGGCATCCGGGTTATCCAGGGACCAGCTGTTTTCCAATGCCCAATGGTTTCCGGTGGAATTCACATTATTGCCTTGGGCAGAGTGCCCAAAATATGCTACATTTTGATTTTGCATGGCAATATCCTTTTCTCCTACTCCCCTAAAGAACATATTGAAGTCTATCCCTTTATACTCCAAGGTGGTCGTAAATCCATAATTATAACGGGGTGTTGCGTTACCGATAATGGTTTTGTCACCTGGATCATCCAAGGTATTGGAACCACTACTAATTTCCCCATCGCCATTTAAATCCCTATAATATGTATCCCCGGGATCGTCCCCAGCGTTTGCATTAAGCGTGGAGTGATCTGGAGCAGCATCAATTTCTTCTTGGGATTGGAATATACCTACAGTCTCATACCCCCATATTTCACCAAGAATTTGACCTTCATAAAGGAAGTTGTTGTTGTTTAAATTGGGAAGTCTACCAGATGGATTAAGTTCATACTCCGTAATCTCGGATTTGCTATCGGATAAATAACCTTTTATACCATAGGTCAACCCATTCTTGAGTTTTTGTCTCCAACCAAGCTCCAATTCAAAGCCATTGGTTTCCAATGTAGCTCCATTGGTCCTAGGGGCAGATGTTCCCAATGGTGCTGGCAATGCTTCCCCAGCTACTATCATATCACTTGTTACACGCTTATATATATCAAGGGACATGTTGAACTTATTTTTAAACATTCCCAGATCCACACCAAAATTGGTGGTTGTAGCTGTTTCCCAAGTTAGTGTATTGGACACAATACCCGCAGGCAAGATGTTTAAAGGCTCCACTCCATCGATCAAATAATTTAATGTTCCGTTTCTGGTGGTCAACAAGGGGCGAAAATCATCTGCCGGCACATCCTGATTACCTAAACTACCATAAGAAGCCCTAAACTTTAAATTACTAATAACGGGCACGCTAGTAAAGAAGGATTCTCTGCTCACTACCCAACCAACAGATGCCGATGGAAAGAAACCAAATCTATTGGCCTTAGGAAATACGTCCGAACCATCGTAACGGGCATTTACCTCCAAAAAGTACTTCTCGTCGAAGTTATAATTAAATCGACCAAAACCTCCCCTAATTGCCGTGAAGGTATTGGAATCCCCAACAAAATCCTCCCCAGTTATATTTTCCACAGAAAGGATATCATCTTTGATCAGTCCAAAACCTATTGCCTCAATTTCCAAAAATTCTGTGCTGGTCTGATTGTATCCAGCAAGTAATTTGAAGTTGTGCTTTTGGTTGATGTCAAAATCATATGTTGCATAAATATCTACCACATCCTGTGTGCTTACCCTAGACCTCCTTTGGATATAATCGTTTGCCGATGTCAAGTAATTTACTGTTTCTGGAGTGTTGTCCGTAACAAACTCTATTTGCTGTCTGTTGTTCTCCAATTGAGCGGCTAAATTTTGATGGCTATAGTTAGCATTGATTACCATGCCCTTGAACGGTTTTATGGCAAAATCGGCCGATAAATTGGTTTCTTGGGTTTCGGTAATTGTCCTGCCCCCAAAACGCTGATAGGCCAATGCGTGGTTCATAGGAAGACCGGCTCCTTGGGGAAAACCTTCAGGTGTCTCCACCAATTGCCAAGGTTTTGATCTATCCAGGGCATGCCAGTATGTTCCTATTCCGTAAGCATGAGGCTCGTCATAACCGGTTTTATTGTATCCTGCCCTAAATCCGGCAGTTAGCCAATCATTTACATCAAAAGTATATTTGAACAAGGTGTTGTATCTTTTTTTCTCATCAGGGTTTACTCTCCACTGACCCTCATCCTTCACATAGGAAAGCGACCCATAATATGTGGATCTGGACCCCCCGCCTGAAAGGGAAAGGTTGGTGGTGTTACGTACCGCAAAATCAGCATAAGCTTCTTTATAGATATCGGCGTTTCCAGCAGTCTGATAATTGCCATTGGGCAATAGGTAATAAGACGGATTGTTTATAGGGTCATCTATATAATCCTGCATATATTGTATATGCTCATCATTGTATAAAGCCGATTGCCCATTATTCGTTCTGGCCAAATTAGCGGCGTTGGCCGATTCCACAGAATTTAGAGGATCGGGCGTAATAGTCATATCAGAAAAAGTCGTATTATGGGAAAACTTAATCTTTGTTGGCGTATCCAATCTCCCATTCTTAGTGGTGACAAGAATAACCCCAAATGCCCCTCTAGCCCCATATATGGCTGCTGAAGCCGCATCTTTAAGAACCGTTACGCTCGCTATATCGGAAGGACTAAAGTCATTTAATGTTTCGTAAGGAATACCATCTACCAAGATTAAGGGACTTCCACCATTTAAGGATTCAAAACCACGAATATTGAAATCGGGCGTTGCATTGGGGGAACCATCGGCTATATTAATGTTAAGGTTAGGTATTGCTCCTTGTAGACTAGTGGCAATATCAGGAGTAGCCCTATCTTCAAATACCTCTTCACCTATTTGCGAAACTGCACCGGTAACATTGGCTCTTTTTTGGGTTCCATACCCCACAACTACTACCTCATCCAAACCGGCAGCGCTTTCTTCCAATGTTATATTCAATATGGACTGGCCGGCCAACGACACCTCTTTGGTTAAAAAACCCAGATATGACACCACCAGTGTGGCATTTTGAGCTTTAACGGAAATTAAGAAATTGCCATCAAAATCAGTTTGTGTTCCATTGCTAGTACCCTTTTCTACAATACTGGCACCTGGTAAAGGCACCCCATCGGAATCCATTATGGTACCAGAAACCTGAAATTGATCCACTTTGGGTTTTACATTTCCTTGGGCACTTGGTTTCAGCAAATCCCCTATGGTTTTATTTACCTTAAGAACCACTTGTTTATCTATAACCTTATAATTGATTTTGGTTTTGGAAAACAAGGTCCTTAAAATCTTTTCAATATTTTGTTCCTTTACTTGAATGTCAACTTTCCTGTTTAAATCGAGCTCTCCCTTACTATAAAAGAATTTAAATTCAGAAACCGATTCTATTTCATTTATCACCTCCAAAACCGAGGCTTTGCTCATATCAAGAGTGATCTTGGTTTTTTGGGCATAGCCCATTCCCGCCTGTAACTGCAGGATAGTTGTGAATAAAAGTAAGAGTGATAGTTTCATCTTTAAATCGAATTTTGGAAATAAATACTTCCAACCTTCAGGAGTGTTCCTTGGTTTTTTCATAATTTTGATTTGATTTTAGTTATTAAGCGACTTTGATCATTTTACAGATCGGAAGGTGCTCCAACACTTTCCGATTTTTTTTATTCCCTTTTCGAAATTTCATAGGCAACTTTTTTTAGTTTTTCCAGGATTCATATTTGGTTAATTTTGCACAATTACATTATTTCACTTGCCGCTTCTCCGTAATGGTTATTTTGCTCCCTTCAACAGAATAGCTAAAAGCGGTATGTTCTTGACAAATTTGCAATATTTGATCCAGGGATTCCTTCCCGAAGGTCCCGGTGAATTTTTTGCCGTTCAAAGCTTCGTACCGGTTATCGATTTCCACATTGAAATGGCGCTCCAATTCCTTGACCATCAAATAAAATGGATCATCTTCGAACAGCAACTTGCCATCCTTCCAGGATATATACTTTTCAACATTCACCTCAGCCACATCAATCACATTATTCTCATAAACGGCCCGCTCACCAGGTTGGATCATAATATGTTCGCCTGCCCTATCGCCATTAACCATAGTTACATCTACACTACCTTCAATCAATACTGTGGAGGTATTATTTTCGTTTTTATAACTGGAAACATTGAACTCCGTACCGTGAACTCTGGTATTCATATCATGGGTCATGACCGTAAATGGCCTAGCCTTATCCTTTTCCACAGAGAAATAGGCTTCCCCATCCAAATAAACATCCCTGGGTGTATCTTTTAAAAAATTGACGGGATACCGCAGTTTGGAGCCCGAATTTAAAAACACATGGGTCCCATCGGACAGTAAGAGTTCAAATTTCTTACCATAGGGAACAGCAAGTTCATTGTACTCCAACTTCTTGGTATCTTCATTTTTATCCTCATAATGCAGCACATTTTGCTCTTGCCTCACCACTACATTACCATTAGCGTTGGCAACCACATTTGAAGAGGTATCGTCCAAAACCTTAATTGTACCATCCTGTAACTGCAAAGTTATCTGGGGGGTATTGTCAATAGGAAATTTTTCTGACGAACTAAACGCGCCGGCTAGATAAAGGCCAATACTGCTTACAAAAAGCCCTAAAAACACTGCCGCCACACTAAAGTATCTCCGATTTTTAGCCTTACCCTGTAATTTTATTTCGTTTACCGTATCCCTTCTGTTCTCAATAATATTCCTCCACATGGCATCGAAATCCTGACTGGACAACTTATCCTCATCATAATTCATCAACATCACCAATCTTTTGGCTTTGTCCACTTCTTCCTTTTTATTGGGGTAATCTGCCAACCAATTTTCCCAGAACATATTGGTCATGGCGTCAGGGTCCAATACCCATCTAAGGAAATATTCGTCCGTAATAAAATCTTCTATGTCGTAATTCTTGTATTTCATTTTCCTCGAAAAAACAAAGCAAATTCCAGTGCTTTATTATATAGAGGGAGTAGTTGTTGTTTTTACTTAAAAAAAACTTAATTTTTTTTAAGAACAATTCACCGTTCCCATCAAAAATACCTGTAAAGTACTGAGAACACTACCCTTATATGGGTTTCTACAAATTCTACAAAAAGTTAAAAAAAAGTGAAGAAGCAACTACTAACCAAAACCGTGAAGGAAAATAAAGATCGTTAAAAAAACGTCTCCCAAGTGCTGTCTAAGAAGTTTTATGGTATGGGCCATTAGATTGTAAACCCCCTTTTTATCCATATCCATGATTTCGGAAATCTCCTCATAACCCAGGTTCCCGTAATACTTTAGGTGAATAATTTCCTGTTGTTTGCCAGTAAGCTTTTTTAGGGATTTAGTCAATATCTTACGCTCATGATCTAAGCGTTGTTTTTCGATCAAATTAATCTCAGATGAAGGAGTAGCCTCCCTAACCATTTCCAATTTTATGGCGGAAACAAACCGATTTCTTTGTTTGGAGGCACCGGCAATCAATTTTCTTCTAAGGCACTTAAACAAATAGGCCTTGATAGATCGGACAGAGCTTAATCTATGTTTTGTATCCCAAAGTTCCACGAATAGGTCTTGAATGCAATCTTTGACCAATTCATTGTCTTTCACCAGTTTCATTCCATAGCCGTACAATCTATCCGCATTTAAACTATACATTGAAGCAAATGCAGCTTCATCTCCCCTCTGGAAATCTTGCCAGAGTTGTAAATCCGAAACTTCGATACTAGAACGGTTGGCTTCTGAAATCAAGGAATCCTTGATTTCGGTTTGCGAATTCGTACTATGTACAATATTGGATTTCAAATTATGAATGGGGGATTTAAGTAGGTTGCAATCTAGAGAAAACACATAAATTAACCTAAAAACAACGACTATTTAACATTTAAGTCTGAATATCAGCTATTTACTCCCACAACTTTAATGACCCTGTCTATATAATTTAAAACAATCCCAAATTTGACTCTCCAATTAAAACCCATTTCTTCCTGATCAGGGGGTTACATGCTAAAACAAACTATGGTTACCGAATTCCATCAATTGCACCAAGCTCAAATTAACCACCCCAAAGTGGCTACTATGAAGTATTATTATAAATTTTCTTCAGGATACCCCAGCTCCCGTCGTAATTTTAAGCCCATGACCTGGGTCCTATTCCTTAATTTTTTGGCCTGCGTCAAAAGGTTTTCCGTTTGTATCAATCTATCTACCAACGCGTTCTGATATTCCTTTGTATTAAGTAACGTGTAATAATTGGACACTCTTCCAAAGTCCCTAAGGTTATTGAACTTAGTGTTTTCCCGTGGAAGTATATCAACCAAGGCAAGGTGTTTTTCCAATACTGGCTGCAAGTGATTGATCACAATGTCGTTGATCTTTGAATCTGTAATCTTAAATTCCGTAATTTCAGTGGGATAATTGGCTATAAGGGTTTTTAAGGAATCGCTTTCAATAATCTCAAATTTTGAGGTACTGATAACAGAATTTAAGGCCCCGTCCAGCAAGACCATTGGAGCATAATTAATGTGTACTATAGTATCCTTGGCACCGGGTGTAATTTGTTCTGGAGCCAGGCCAATGTAGTTTATAGTAGCCTCCAATCTGTTAACATTACCAGAATACTTAACAATGCCGTTATTAAGAACTTTCAAATTTGTGTTCAATTCTTCATATAGGCTATGATAGATTTTCATCTCCACTATCCTGTTTTTCCTAATCTCATTTAGATCATTGATTTTCCAAGCGATCAGGATACCAATAACGATCAGCAATATTTCCCCAAAAGCGTATAATAAATAACTTTTAAGTTTTCCTGAGAATATTAAGGTACGTCGGATTTTAGCAAATAGGCGCATATCAATTACTCCAATTTTAAAGCTTTGATATCTGTAATTAGTTGGGCTATGGAAGCTCTGTTCAATCCATTATAAATACCTCGAATATGTTTGTTTTTATCTACCAACAAGAAGTTTTCGGTATGCAAAAAATCATTTATATCCTTTGGCACCCCCAAATCATTCTCTACAAAATATTGATTTCTTCCCAGATTGTAAATTTCCGTTTTGTCCCCCGTAACCAAATGCCATTTATTATCCAAAACACCATTTTTTTCGGCATAGTTTTTTAACACTGATACAGAATCTATAGATGGGGTTACCGAATGTGATAGCAACAATACCTCCGGATCATCCTTAAACGCCTCCTGCACTTGTACCATATTCCCGGTCATCTTTAAACATATGCCGGGACAGGTGGTAAAGAAGAAATCCGCTATATAGATTTTGTCATCAAATGTCTTTTGAGAAACAGTATCCCCAAGTTGATCTACCAATTTAAAATCAGGGATTTTATGAAAATTCTTCTCTTCTATACTATTGGGTACTAACCAATGTGGCGTAAAGGATTCATCGTTATAGTAGGGGAGGTATTCTACCCTACTGGTCTCCACGACTTCAACGGTCTCCTTTTTTACTTGATTCTTGCAACTACTAACAAGTGCTAACAAACCAACCAACACCAACCCCTTAATCTTATTCCCTAACAACAACTTCATCTTCCAATTTATAACATGAATTAGCCCTGAGCATTCCAAAAATGCGTCCGTTTTTAGCCTCATAATTAACATATAATTTCCCATTGGGCAGCCAGGCCTTTTGCAACCCTTCCTCATTACCCTTCAGCAATTGCCTAACTTTGGACAATTGACCGGTAGCGTACCATTGTTTTTCCTCGCCCTGCTTTAAGCCATTAACGTAATGGGATTCTTCCGCCAGCACCCCATTTTCCCACCAGCTTTTATACACTCCTACCAATTTGTTTTCATAATAGGTAGATTCTACCCTAAGCACTCCATTTTCCGACCATCTTCTTGCCACACCTTCCCTTTTACCATTTATAAACCCTAGTCTTTCGGCCAAGGTATCATTGGCATGAAATTTCACCGAATAGCCATTGTATGGCTGGTTTTTATAATACCACTTGCCTTCAATTTGGTTAAGGACCAAATCCTGTTTGGATACCTCAACGTTGTCGATTACAACAGCTTTCTCCATCTCGCTTTTTACACTAGTGGCTTCTTTGCAATTTATGAGGGATAAGGCCGAAACAATTAATAGGACTACTAGTCGCATAATATTTTTTTAGTATCCCTGATATGGACCGGCAAAAGCCAAATAAGATCCTGTTGTTGAATACAGTTCATTGATGATGTGATAGTGGTACTCCTCTTCGCCATCCGTATATTGGGTAGCCGTAGTATGTCCGCCCGAAGCATCCAAATCTGTTGGGTAGGTCCCTGTGGAAGTACATTTTCTTCCATAAAGAAAAACCCCGTCCAATAAGATCCCAACTAAATTGGAATCATCATCGGTAAAAGCTTTGGGCTCCAAGTGGTAATGGTAAACACCAGGGCCTATATGGGCACCCGTCCAATCCAAACTAGCCGCTGCTTGGTTTAATGGGCCGCCTCCTTCCTGATCATTAAAAATGGAGGCCCCACTTACGGCAATGCCAATAGTATTCAGTTGAGTGGATACTGTACTTCCGGTTAAAGCTGGGGTTGCATCCACCACAATCGTAGTAGCGTTGTTGTTACTGGACATGATGCTTGGCGTTCTATCTACATCAGGTTCCTCCTTATAAAGAGAATTCCCTTCTCCCCAATAAACCGTTTCATGGTCCGGCAAACCGGTAGTTTCTATTACCACATTGGATCCGTCCAAATAAATAGTGGTGGCGTCTGAATTAAAAGCTGAAAATGCAGCATGCAATTCGGTTACAACAGTTTCTTCACTATCTTCATCAGAAGCACTATCCGCACTACAGGCAATTAGAGTAGTTAATAGCAAGGCCAAGGCCATTGCTATTGCAGTGATATTTTTATTCACTTTTACATCTTTTTTCATATCCTTAAATTTTGAGAGTTTTACGTTGTTACTTTTGTTTATTCTGTGTGTATGCTATGACAAATCTCGTAAATCAGGCAACATCAAATTGCTGAAATCCATGACCTGCCCAATCTTTTAAGTCAATAATGGATATGGATCTGCAAACCAATTTTTAGCCCAATGACTTTCAGCTATTTTACGGGCTTAATCATTTTATAAATAACCAACACAGCCAATACAATTACAATACATGAAACAACAAAGGCCCACCAGAGATTGGGTTCATTACCCGAAATTCTGAATAGGCCCCATATGTTTTTCAATAATTCCATAGTATTTTATTGGATTTTCAGATTTATTTTCGGTTCTACAATTTTCGAAAACGTCCGTGATATACCATTTTTCACCTTAAAGACTACCCTTCAATTATGGTATATAACTACGGACAGGGTCCATGTCTATTAAAAACCATATTCCTCAATACAGAATTATGTGCTTAGGCTTTAAAGTTGGTTCCTTTTTATAGCGTCTCGTCGCCATTGGACGATTTAATTACTTCCTCATTGGCAAGGCCATAACAGGAAACTGATTTTTGCAACCCATAGCGCACCCCGTTTTTGACCACAAAGTTTCTAAACAAACTTCCATTTTTACGCCATGCCTTCTGCATCCCAACTTGACGATCATCCTTATAATTATATTCGTAATATGGTTCTCCATTGGAATACCAGCTCTTTTGAACACCTTCTTTTTTTTGATTATAGTAATTATATTCAAACTTCAGATTTCCAGTATCCTCCCAATACCCATATTGTTTCCCTATCGCTTTATTAGCCCTATACTGTCTTACTTCATACGGCTTACCATTTTCATAAAAACTTCTATACTTACCATGAAGCATGCCGTTTAAAACGGAGCTATACGTTTTAAGGTTATAACCCTTTAAAACCTTAAATACAATTCCTGAATACTCCTTATTATCCAAATAATAAATACCATTTACATACGAAACCCTTGGATCCTTAAAGTCGACCGTATCCGTTGGAATGTCACTGGTATTCACGGAATAATCCAATTCCTTTTTAATAATTTTTGTGCTGGATTCTTGATCCACACAGTTACTTAGAAACAAGACCATTACACAACAAACTACACTTCTTGTATATACATGGACAAAAAGGCCATATTTAACCATCATAGTTCACCATTTTGTTAACCTAGTCATATTCAATAACAAAATAGAGTTGGTTTTTGTTTCCATCCAAATCCGTCCATTTACCAGCACTATTTATAGGTGTCGTTTCCAAACCAATACACAAAGCATCCTGGTCCCCATTATTATCAGGTTCATTGCCCCAATTGTTATATAATCCGTTAACGGCACTACCATCTACTCCCCCACTCCAAAAAGCAACTCCTGTTTCTTCATTGTCCCAATTCCAGACCCAGGATCCTTCTTCAGCTAAATCGTTACCTCCCAACCAAACCGCTGCATATCCAAATTCATTGTTGGTTTCGTCCAAAACGATACCCGCTTTAGTTGTAAGTTCAAGAAAAACAGCATTTTGTTCTTCTTCACTATTTATCTCTGATATATAACCTCCCCGCGCTACCGCAAATGAAACAGCATCCGTCCAAGTTTTATTTTCCTTTACAATTTCGTAAGATGTCTCATCAAAACTAAAGGCATAAATACTGGAACCCTCAACACTTTCCTCTTCCATTTCGGCGGTCTTACCGCAAGAAACAATGGCTAAAAGCGAGGTATATAGGATTATTTTTCTCATTTTGGCTTGATAAGTTTTACGCATCACCATGATTTTATTCGAAAAATGTGCCTTTGGTACCGTAATAAGCCCCTGATTTAATTACATACAGACCCGATGTTGAATACACGTCATTACTGGTGTGATAATGGTATATAGCATCAGAAAAATCCGCGGTCACACCAATATGCCCACCATTGTCATCAAGATTGTCGGGATACGCCCCATCCTTGTCCTTACGTCCATAAATTGGAAATCCATCCCTTAAAAAGCCTATAAGATTAGCGTCATCAACGGTAAGATATGTCCCCTCACTGTGGTAGTGATAGTCCTCTCTTGGTCCCGGGTGGGCACCTGATGCATCGAAAGTTCCCCATGCATTTTCTTCTAGCATGCCCCCACCTTCATAATCATTGTAAATAGGCACTCCATTGAGAGCCATTCCAACAGGACCCAATTCGGTTTCCTCTTTATAGCTGGCTTCTTGAGGCTTTGTTGGAATTGTCATCACGTAATTAAAAGTCGTCATGCTCGTATTCATGTTGGCATGATTGGTTCCTGGAAAATCTTCATACATTTCGTGGCCAACGCCCCAGTACGGTGTTTTGTGATCTGGCAATCCTGTACTACTCACCTGAATGCTATTATCGCTCACCTGTACACTAACCCCTTCTGTATAATCATTCCTATAATTGGCCTGTACAACAGTCGTAATATCAACAGAGCCCTCGCTAGCTGTGTCCTCGTCTGTACTATCTACATTAGTGCTGCTGCATGCCATAAATAGAATTAAAATCAGACTGGCCGTGGGTATTAGGTAATAAAGTATTCTTTTCATTTTATAAGTTTAAAAATTCTTATTCTTCAGAAATTGAATGGGAAAAATTTGTTCTTCCATTTTGAGTTCAAATTTAAAGATATCCATGATGCCAAATTCATGAAATCAATAAATGGCCCTATCCTTTAAACGAATGGTAGGTTTTGTCCGGGGAAGAAATTTTGACGACCTGAAATATGGCTATATTTAAACCCCAGATACATTCCTAATGATATAAATACTAATCTACGGTATACCTTAACAGTGCCAGATTAACCAAAATAACATTGGTACTCCATATAAAAGTGGCGTCATATGCACTGTCAGCGAATACCTCTGTAAAATTGGAATATGAGGCTTTATTGTTCACCCCAATTTCATCATTTGTGTAAGTCGTTGCATTTGGCCAAACGGAATCATCGAAAGCCTCCGTTTCCCAGCCATCATCAGAGTTGTCCTCCTCTGTTGTTTGCATTTTTCATATAAAAGCTGCAAATGCCATAGTAAATTATATCTCAATGGAACTTCGTCCCCATATAGACTTTTCCTATTCTCCTCAGCCCAATTTAAAATACCATGCGTTCTCTTTAAAGGCTTTGTAGATGGGCAAGGTTCTCTTGCCAATATGCATCAGAGTTAGTAAATTTATAATCAAATTTTACTTCACTAAACTTGTGGTGATCTGCCATAGCATAATGCTCTAAAAGTGTTTTTGGTCCATCTTGGTTGATCAAGTAAGCAAAGATGCCGTAATCTCCTCCGTCATCCGTTGCTGGATTGTTGGGTATACGGGTTATGGTATGTACATGATTGTAGTCCGCAATAGTACCAGAATTGGCCCCTGTTGAGCCTTCGGTGTTGAATTCCGCCCATAAATACGGATTATAAATTCTGTAATAGAACTCAGAGGTAGCAGTTGGTGAAGAATTTGTATCGTTTATCCACACCAAGTAGGTGTCATCTATATTTTCCATAATATCCGTCCACCAAACATCCGCAAAATTGTCGGTAAGATTATACACATATTCTTTCATTAAGAGAATGAGGTTGGCTTGTGCTGTGGAAGACATTTCAGAATATTTAAGCCCAGTTGCGAAACCCGAATAATCATAATCTCCCCTGTACGGATCTGGATCACCATTCATATCCGCCGGACCAACTTCCAAAGAATGTGATGAACTAGTTGTCACTGCCGCTGAAATCTCATCGGTATCAAGACTATTATAAAGCGTTATAGCCAAATCGCGTTCATCCGAAAAAATATCGAAATTCTCACCGTTCCAAGTATCCGAGGCTGGCTCACCCCCTAAGAATGCAGGAACCATGGAAACATTGTCCCCGTCCACTAAAAAGTTGATCACACAGTGGTGTCCATCCAATTGAAAACCCCACGATCCACTGGTCTCTGGATCACCGAACATATCTATTGAGTAGAAATCCGGATCCCAAACCGAACTCATTACATTGTTCAGCCACCCTTCTGAAAGTTCTGTAATTTCATAGACTTTTTGATATCCTCCCGTACTCAAAAACAATTGTAAAATATTTTTAAAAGCCGTCAACTGTTCATTGGACAGGTCACCATAGGTTATACCATCCCTATTTCCATTATTGGCTGGAGTATTGTGCCATAGATAAAAACGTTCATCATCCAAACATACTGAACCCTCTTCCTGTAGACTGGTGGAGAGGGAGTTTCTAAAATCAACCATGGCGAGGCGCATAGTCTCAATTTCGGTATTGGTAGATTGTGCTGCGTCTTCTGTACTACAGTCCAAAGCAAAAGTGTCGTCGGTGCTGTCGTCATTGGTAGTATCATCCTTGGTGCTTTCCGTTGTGGAACTGTCATCGCTACATTGCACGAAAGTGGTGGTCAAAGCAAATAACAATAAAAACAGTGAGAGGTATTTGGTAATCGTTTTCATATATTTGAAATTAGAGTTGATTATAAATTGAAATTAATTTAGACCGGCAGTCATTGAATACTTTTATTTCATTGACAAACCCTTTAAAATTTTGTTCATTCTGCCATGGCACAGGTATTTTCATTTTTTATTACGTTTTAGGCAAAAGCATCACCGTACTTCCAAAAATGAGCTATGACAATAATCCGCAAGTAGCTTGCATTGAAATTCCTGTTATCCGCGTTCATTTTATTGGCTATGAAGCCGAGTAGTTATTATTTCCTAAAATCTCCGCTAGTCGTACCCAAAAATTCAAATCATCGAACTATGGTAAGAGGCACTTCTTTAGATTTATTGGACCTATTAAATAAATGGCCTACCCCCAACACTATCAAGCCCAAAACCAAAATCGCTGCTACACCCAATACAATGACCCCTATACTGGACGAAAAAAAACTAGCCTCATTTTTGCCTACTTCCACGAATTGATTTCCATCTACCGCCAATGAGAGGGTGTGATCATTGGCATTATTCAAAACAAAACGTTCTTTGTTAAATCCCTCCTTTAAAAGGATTAAGGCGCTTTGATTTTGGTGGATGTCCTTAAAAATAGTATTTGTAAGCAACACCGAATTTATATCTGAGGGAATATCAAAGACTTCGTAAACCACCATGGTTTCATGACCAAGTTTTACCGCCCCATTCCCGAAAGAAATATCCTCTCCACTATTGAAACTGATATGAAGGTTGTTTTTAATATGCTCCAACACCATTTGCTGAAACTCCTCTGGAGATTGATAAGGTGTTTCAGAAAAATGGGTTCGTATTTCCTGTTGAAAAGCGGTTAACGATGCGCTTATCTGTAATACCCAACTGTTATTCCCCTTTTCGACCAGCATAGTGGTGGAAACATTGGGATTGTGGGCAAAACTTGCCATTGAAAACCCCAAAGCGAAAAGCACTAACATGTATTTTTTCATCTGTTTATATTTTTTTGTTTAAAAAATCTATTGGAATAAGCCATATCTCGCTCCTACTGGCATACCAATCTGGTCAAGACTCTTTTTTAGCATTATTTTCAATTGACGTAAGCTCCCTTTAAACCATTTATAAAATTATTATTGCCGGCTGCGTCTACATGATAATGATATCCTCTAGTGTTATCCGTATGCCCCCTTAATTCATCCAAGCCTGAAGGACTATCGCCATTGGCATCTTCCAAAGCATAAATTCCAATTCCGTCCAAGGCGTAACCGATCAAAGTTGCATGCCCATCGTCTTGGGCTATTTGTGTCCCGAATCCTGTAGCTGCATGGTAGTGGTAACCCTGATGTACATTAATATGTCCACCAGCATCATCAAAAGGAGCAAGGGTGTATGCCCCAAGTATATTATCCACAGGTGCCGGAGCAGAAAATTCAATCCCGTTCAAAGCTACTCCACGAGTCGAAGGTGCAGTATTGCCTGCTCCCGGAGGCCCTCCTCCAGCGGTAGTAAATAAAGTTGGACTCGCCTGTATTACCGGCGTTACTGGTATTACCCAGGTCTGACTTAAGTCAGTAATATAAGAAGGAAGGCATTCTACGCAGAAGTTCTCATATTCGGCGCCCACATTTGGGTTGGCAGCATTCTCACAATCTTCTTCCGTATCGGTTACATATATATCTCCATTGGTATCATATAATAGCCAATTGGTATCGTTGTAAAATGTCGCCAAATTTTCAACAAAGGCACCATCCACATCATAAACTTCCCCGCCTTCCAGCCATATGCCACCTGCCTCTGCATCGTCGGCAATATTGTCCGGACACCAAGGTCCCATATCGTGATCTGCGGCCAAACTGGAGGTAACAATTTGATAGCAATCCGTTTCGGTGCCATCTGAAAGTGTACAAGGAATAGTTGTAATCGTAACCGATCCATCTGCCGTATAAAAGTAGGATGGTTCAACATTTACAACAGCGGTATCATCCACTGTATCACCATCATCCGTGCCATCCGTAGTACCCCCACTATCATTGCTACAGCTGAGGCATGACATGAGGAGCGCGGTACCTACAATTAAATATGAAAATTTATTCGACATAGTTTCAGTTTTATAATTACACTTAAGTTCTTTACCTAATCACGTTTACGTCCTTTTGGTTTTGGTGCTTTCTCCAACTCCTCTTTAGAGATGTAACCATCCTCATCCGTATCTATCTTGGCGAAATCATCTTTGATAGGACCTTTTAATTCTTCTTTGGATAATTTCCCATCCTCATCCTTGTCCATTTCCTTAAAAATTTCATCTACGGATGGAGGCTCTTTTTGTCCTTTCCCGCCTTGAGACTGTTGTGCACTAAGGTTAGCGCTAAAAAATAAGGTTACCATTGCGGTTAACACTGCCGATTTTACTATCATTTTTTTCATAGTTATTGTTTTTAAATTCATTCTTTGGACTACAAAGATGGCCCATGGTTGAATACCAAATGGCTTCTTTCAGTGAACCTACACAGGTTTTAAGCGAATTAAGTGATAGCTCCGGTGAACTTCAAATTATGAAGGGCTTGGATAGCCTATTTTTACATTGTGATGAAAATTAATTCCTTTAATTTGTACCATGGACAGAACAAAACGATTTCTTTTTCACACGGTATTATGGCTAGCCGTTTGGCTCATGGCCTGGTTGCTTATGACAGATGATGCGCTCTTTGCCAAAAAGAACGCACCCTCTTTTCTTCTGCAAATTGTGGTCATTGCCGTTCTGATCTATTACACGGCGCCCGCACTTTTGTTCAAAAAAAAATATGTACCCTTTATATTGATCTCCTTGGCCCTGATCGTTTTCTGCGCAGCAATGATTTCTGATCATTTTGTAGAACTGATTTCAGGTCAACCACCTCGCCAGGCAGGTCCACCACCTCACATGCGCCCCAGGGTACCGCCCCAATTTCTGATCCACTTTTTGATATTGTCCATTGCCTATGTACTGGCCACTTTTGTGGAAACATTTTTGTTTGCACAAAAGAAGGAAGAAGAAAATATTAGGAACAAAAATGAAAATTTACAGACTGAACTAAAACTACTGAAATCGCAGATCAACCCACATTTTTTGTTCAATTCCCTAAACAATATTTATGCGCTTTCGGTTACCAATTCGGACAAGACCCAGCAGGGGATCAGTACCCTTTCCAACATGTTGCGCTATGTTTTGTACGAATGTGAACAAGCTTATGTTCCATTAGGCAAGGAGGTCGATTATATAAAGGACTATTTGGCCATGTACGTCTTAAAAAGCAGTAAAACCTATCCCATACAAACGAAATTTCAAATAAATAATGATGTTGTACAGGTAGCCCCCATGCTTTTCATTCCCTTTGTTGAAAATGCTCTAAAACACGGTAATCTAGAAAAGATAACGGATGCTTTTTTAAAAATAAGTATCATTTCCGACGACAAAAACATCGATTTTGAAATTGAAAACAGCATCCCTAAGGAATCGATGCAAAAAGACAAAATTGGAGGAATAGGCCTGGAAAACGTAAAGAAAAGATTGGAAATACTATATCCTAAAAAGCATACTTTAAAGATCCAAAAAGAATTAACTACTTTTAAGGTTCAACTACACATAGATCTGAATGGGGACCATTAAATGTTTAATCGTAGACGATGAGGAGTTGGCACGAAGCCTCCTCAAAACCTATGTTGCAAAAGTGAATTTTTTGGAATTGGTGGCCGATTTCGAAAATCCCTTGGACGCCATAAAGGTGCTTAAGGAACAAAAAATAGATCTACTGCTGCTGGACATACAAATGCCCGAAATTAAAGGTACAGAGTTTGCAAAAATGATTTCACCCGATACCCAGGTCATCTTTACAACTGCATACTCGGAATACGCCTTGGAAGGCTTTGAACTAAATGCCATAGATTATCTCTTAAAGCCCATAACTTTTGAACGCTTTCTAAAGGCTGTCAACAAAATTAAAACGGACACTGAACAAGATACTTCAGAGGATACAATAATCGTTAAATCGGGCTATGACCTGCATAAAATAAAGTTCGATTCCATTCTTTACATTGAGAGCGATAGCGAATATGTCATTTATCACACCCTGCAAGGAAAGATCATGAGCAACCAGAGCCTTACAGCTTTGGAAAAAAGACTGCCAAAGGAATTGTTCATGAGGGTACACAGGTCCTATATCGTTAATAAGAAAAAAGTGAGTGCCCTGAAGGGGAAGGATGTGTTTATTGAAAAAGTGGCCATTCCAGTTAGCGCCAGCTATTTCGATTCGGTAAAAAGCAACCTGTTTTAGCTATCCAACCTTATATCCTTGTATTCATTCCTCGGCATCAAAAACCATGGTTGTCACCGATTTTCCAAGTACCCCGATCGAGTTCTTTTTTGAAAAGCCCTTGTCCATTTTGCGTAGGTTAAAGGATTCGTTGGTTATATAGCTATTCATCCTAGTTTCTGCAGGATATGCCATATTCAGCCTTAAATCGATGGCCTTTTCCCTTTGGTTTACTACCACAACCACTATACTCTTATCCTGATTTTTATAGGCTGATATCAAAACCCCATCCTTTAAGTTGTCCTCCTCATTGATACCTTTGTAGTCAACAAAAACCCTTTTTGCACCTGGCCTAACGAATCTAGAGTAATTGCCCAAGGCCCATAGCAATTTGGAGTCGAAATAATTGCCGTCCTCAGTGTCCTTGTCCACATAAATAAGTCCGTCCTTAAAATCGTATGGACTCATGGCCAACCACCAATGCCAGGCACTCGCATTGGCAATGGTTAGATCGGCATGGATAAGACGGGCCACATAAAGTGCCGTCTGCATGCCCAAATCCCGACCTTTTCCCTTTATTTCCTCATTGTTCTCCAAAATGCAGTATTCGCTCATCCAATACTCCAATGAAGGATATTTTAGCAATTTTTCCGCCATTCGCTGTCTTTCACTTTTAAGTTTTTGAATATCCCAAGTTGTAAAATAACTATGTGCTGCAACCTTTGGGGCCACCGATTTTAAATTGGCTAAATAGTTGGGACTCTCTGGACTAAAAAAAGTTTCAATTTGGTTGCTTCTGTTATTATGCTTTTCTTTTTCCCCTGTTAAATAGCCTATAGCCCCGGCCTCCGTAAGCTCTATTTTGGTATCTATTTTCTGCTGGATAAAAACGGAATCGATTACCTTGGTGGCATCTGCCAATTCGTTATTGTTCCAAGGCGAACCTTCCTGCCCGCCTTTCCATTCCCACTGGGGCTCATTGAACGGACTTATGTAATCAAAATCAATGGATAGGCTATCCCTAAAATGGTGAACAAAATTGGCCAAGAACACCCCATAATCAACATACTTATCCTTGGATAAATTAGCCGCCAATCCGTCCTCGGAATGCGCCTTATTGTTCTTGGTCATTTGTATGGGCGGACTGTTCACAAAAGCTATGAATTCTTCTACATCTCGTTCTTTTGCCGCCTGTAGAAACCATTGTTGTCCTGCTTGCTTTCGCCAATCATATCTCCCATTGTCCTGTAAAAAGCCTTCCGCCCTTCTCCAAGGATCCTTTATCCCACTTTCGCTGCCTTGGGCTGCACTACCTGCACCAATATTAAAGCGCCAGGCCGATAGCCCAATTCCTTTTGGGGATCCATTTGTATGGTTTTCCAGACTAAACAACCAATCGGCCATTTGTTGTTTTTTATTATCTGGCCATAGGCCCGTATACTGCGCCGCCCATGCATCGGAAGCTGCGAAATTGTGAATGGTCTGATATTCCTTATCAATTGAAATATCTACCTTGACTACATCATTCCTTTGCGAAAAAGAAAAATGGCACACAAGTACAGCAAAGGCTAAAATGATATTAAATTCGGCTTTAAAATATTTAAGGGATTGATCAGCCGTTAATAATTTACTTCTATTCATAATGCCTCTCTAACCGTTTATTTAAATTGAAATTCCTTGGAAGGCGTTCTACTATTATTTAATTGCACTATGAGTTCTTTGGCCTTTTTGGGGAAGTCCTTAATAACATTCCTAGTTTCACTGGGATCTTCCTCCAAGTTATAGAGCTCATAATCTCCCGCTTCGTTTACGTTATACCTAATTAATTTCCAAATTCCAGCCAATAAGGCTTGTCTGCCTCCGCGTTCATGGAATTCCCAATACAAGTAATCATGTTCCTTTTGGTTCTTTTTACCAAGTAGCGTCGGCAAAAAGGATATACCATCTATTTCCGATTCCACTTTTATATCCAAAAGATCGGCAATGGTAGGCAGGACGTCCCAAAAGGCAGAAATATGGTCCGATTTTGTGTTTTTTTCAATTTTATTAGGCCAACTCGCTATCATAGGCACACGAATTCCACCCTCGTATAAATCGCGTTTGTAACCCCTGTAAATAGCATTGCTATCAAAGTAATCCGGGTCCGCACCACCTTCCTTATGTGGTCCGTTATCCGAAGTAAATATAATAATGGTATTGTCTCTTAATCCAAGACTTTCTATCTTCTGCATGATCTCCCCAACTTGGTCGTCCAATACATTTATCATTGCTGCAAAAGCAGCATGGGGAAATTCTTGAGATCCATAGGGGCCTTTTCTATATTTGGGTCCATCATCAACTCCCTTGTATGGACTTTCCGGCTCCAAAGTACCCTTATATTTATCCATATAGGTGCTAGGTGCCGCAAGTTCTGCGTGAGGCAATATAGAGGGATAGTATAGAAAAAAGGGACTGTCTTTATTTTCATCGATAAAGTCAAGCGCTTTTTTATGGATCAAATTGGGGGCATATTCGCCAGTAGCTTTCCCCTTGTTCCCTTTCAAAACAGCTTTTTCACCATCGTCCCATAAAAAATAGGGGTAGTAATTATGCGCCAAAGATTGATTGATAAAGCCGTAAAAATGGTCAAATCCTTGATTTAAGGGGTCTCCTTCAGTCGTAACATATCCCATACCCCACTTCCCAAAGGCCCCTGTGGTATATCCTTTTTCTTTTAAAACCTCTGCCATTGTTACACTTTCGGAAGGCAAAGGCACAGGCTTATTCCCCCTAATTGGTGTATGCCCAGTATGCTGCCCCGTCATCAATGCGGATCGGGAAGGAGCACAGACCGTTGACCCGGAATAATGATGGGTAAAAATCATACCTTGTTCTGCCAGCTTATCAATGTTCGGTGTTGAAAATTTCTTTTGGCCAAAACAACTTAAATCACCATACCCCAGATCATCGGCAAGGATGTAAATGATGTTGGGCTTTTGCAAATCGCGTACTATTTTATGTGTGTCCTGAGCTCTGCCTACGAAGGCCAACAATGGGATAAAAAACAGGAGTGGTATTTTTTTTCTGATGGTTCTTAATCGATTCATCTTTTATGGATTTAATTTGATCATTGAATAATTAGTTTTCAGAAGTAATATACAATGACAATTAATCATTGTGAATTCTTTTGGAATATTAATTTAACGTTTGTTCCCATGTGCTGGCCCAACTAATTGCTTGTAACAAAAAATGGCCATGGTAAATTATATAAAACATAAAGGGGCCTCCAAACACAGAAGTCCCTTTTGCAATTAAAAAACTAACTACCAACAATTTTTATTCTGTATTAAAACAAGTGCCTTTATCTAAGGTAAACACCTTTGAAGGCGTATCGGCTTCTCCAAAAAATAATTCTTAACTCGGCTACTACCTCCGGATAATCTATTGCAGGATTATTCTCTTCGCCCAAGTAGGTATCAAGTAAAGCCAACATTCTATACCTATTTTATCTTTTTGCCGTATTTGACACTTTTAGTATACTACCTTTGTCGTTGAAAAAACCGTTGTGCAAATCTCCCTCACAGGCCGCTAACAGTTTCCTTTTAAGTTCCTCCCTCTTTTTTGGACGTTGTTCGGATAAATCTCTTTCTTCCCTAAAATCGTCCGGCAAATAAAACAGTTCAAATACTTCCTTTTCGAGATCGGTCCTAATTTTCCAACCTTCATGAGTAATTAGTGTTGGCCCGGTATAAGAGGAATAAACCACAAATTCATGTTCTTTACCTTTACTTTGGTTTATCAATGCATCATAGAATGATATACCATCTGTATTAAAAGGCCGCAAAAAACCTGTGGTTTCCGCAATGGTCACCAATAAATCGTAGTTCGCAATAAGTCGGTCACTGGTTCTTCCAGCTTCAATTTTAGCAGGCCATCGAACAATCAGGGGAACTTGAATACCTCCCTGTAGATTACTTCGTTTCATCCCAGCACGACCCCCATTTCCATCGAAAACATCGCCAGATAAATCACTATAATATTTATGCTCCACATTATCAAAACGTTCGCCGGACATTATGTTGGCATATGGCTTTTCAATGCGTCCTTCTTGAGCATAGTAGATTTCATGTCCGTTGTCCGCCGTAAATATGACCATGGTGTTATCATCAATCTTAAGCTCTTTTAATTTATTCATGATCTGCCCAACGTTGTCGTCCAACATTTTAACCATAGATGCGTATTCCTTTTCAATAGGGGTCAACCGTTTATCGTCTACAAAGTCAGGATGTATTTTAGGAATGGCAACTGGGCCGTGAGGCAATTGTGTCGGAAAGTAAAGAAGGAAGGGATTATCTTTATTGGCATCCATAAAATCGAGAGCCTTATCCATAAACAGGTTCTGCGAATAGTGTTTTTTACCGTCCTTATTATTTCGTTCCTTATAATTCTCTGGAGTTTCGGGTTCCCCGGATTTGCCGGCGTTTGAGAGGGTATTCCCTTCTATATTGACCAAATTTCCATTTTCGAAAAGAAATGGAGGATAGAATCCATGTGCCCGAACATGATCAAGATATCCATAATAAGACCCCCAACCATGACGCTCCATTTGTTGGTGAGTTGTAGAGAAACCCCATTCCAATTTCCCAATTTGAGTAGTCGTATACTCCGCTTCTTTAGCCACTTGCCCAAGAAATACATTTTCTTCAGGTATCGGTGATAATTCCGATTCTATAGACCTGCCAATTTCCTTGTGATTAAACCCTTGCGTACTTATTTTTTTGTACATGCCCCCTGGGGTGATCTCAAACTTCACAGCATGGCAATCATGAAGCCCTGTAATTAACGATGCCCGAGCTGGGGCACATAGCATGTTAGAAAAGGCATTTGTAAAGCGTAACCCTTCTTTTGCAAGTTGGTCAATGTTGGGCGTTTTTATAATACTTTGGCCTTCATGTCCCAACAAACCAATTCCCAGATCATCGGCATAGATTAGAATGATATTTGGCTTTGAATTTTTTACTCTTTTTGTTACCACAGAATTTTGCTTGCAACCAGGAAAGAGGCTCAATAAACCAAGTATTGCAAAAAATGAAAAAAGTTTTCTATGCATTGTAGTTGTAATTCTTAATCTTTTCTACAGAAAAATTTCAAAGGAAAGCCGATAACCAGTAAACACAACATTAAAAGAGTTCCACTACTTTCCCTCCCAAAACCTTATTCAATTTTCTAAATAAGTACCTTGATCAAAGGTAAACACCTCGGAAGGCGTTCTGGCTTCTTCAAAAATATTTTTCATCTCGGCTACTACCTCCGGATAATCTTTTGCAAGATCATTCTCTTCGCCCAAGTCGGCATCAAGGTCATAAAGTTCTATTGGTGAATCTGTAGAACTGAACACATTGTACTTCACAGCCTTCCAATTACCTCTTCGGATAGCTTGTCTGCCACCTTTCTCATGAAATTCCCAATACAGATATTCATGTTGTTTTTGATTTTTTTCTTGTCCCAAAAGGGTGGGCAAAAAGGAAACACCGTCTAAAAAAGTGGGGACTTCCATATCTACAATATTTGAAAAGGTGGGCCATACGTCCCAAAAAGCCGAAACATGATCGGTTCTGGTATTTGGCTGTACATGCCCTGGCCATTTTACAATTAGCGGAACACGTATACCTCCTTCATAAAGATCTCTCTTGGTTCCTTTAAAAGGACCGTTGCTATTGAAATAATCGGGATCGGCACCTCCTTCAGTATGGGGTCCATTGTCTGAAGTAAACATTACTATGGTATTATCCGCAATACCCAACTGTTCCAATTTGGACATAATTTCGCCAACTTGATTATCCAAAATATGGACCATGGACACAAAGGCGGCATGGGTTTCTTTTTGTGATTCGTAGGGTCCATTTCTGTATTCAGGTCCATCATCCACACCCTTATATGCTTTTTCAGGAGGAAATTTACCTCTGTATTTTTTTAGGATTTCCTCGGGTGCCGCCAATTCAGCATGTGGTATTATGGAAGCTACATAAAGAAAAAACGGATTATCTTTGTTGAATTCTATAAAATCCAAGGTCTTTTCATGAATTAACTGTGGTGCATATACCCCTTTGTTCTTTCCTGAATTTTCCTCCAGTACCAAGGAATCCTTATTGGCCCACAAATGGCGCGGATAATAATTATGTCCCAAGCGTTGACAATTGTATCCAAAGAAAGTATCAAAACCTTGGTTTAAGGGATCTCCTTCAGAACCTGGGTAACCTAATCCCCATTTACCAAAGGCACCCGTAACATAGCCCGCTTTTTTCATGGCTTCTGCCATAGTAAAGGTATTGTCAGGTATTGGATATTGCCCCTCTGGCTGTATTTCCTTATTGCCACGCACAAAGGTATGACCGGTATGCATACCCGTCAACAATGCCGATCTGGAAGGCGCACATACAGTGCTACCAGAATAATGTTGGGTAAAAAGCATTCCCTCCCTGGCCAACTTATCTATATTAGGTGTTGTAAACTTCTGCTGCCCGTAGGCACTTAGATCGCCATACCCCAGATCATCGGCCAAGATGTAAATAATATTGGGTTTAGCAATTATTTCTTGACCGCTATTTTTTTTGGATACGTCTGTTTGTCGCTCCTTGTTTTTACAAGAGAACAACCCAAAAATCAATAATAAAATAGTAACTAAATAAGAGAATTGTCTCATAATAAGAATGGTATCAAAAATTCCATGGGACAAAGAAAATTTGTCCCATGGAAGTAATTTTTTTTTATAACATTATCTATATCCGTTATTTGTAGGATCCGACTCCAATAGATTTGGATTCAATTCCAACTGATTTTGTGGAATGGGCAACAAAACGTGATACGGTTGTATGTTGGCACCTGGGTTATTCCAAGCTCTGTGTTGAACAGATTTAACTGTTTCCAACAATATACCCCAACGGATAAGGTCCATTCTACGATGACCTTCTGCACTCAACTCAAACTTTCTTTCATCGTACATCGCTTCCCTAAACTGGGATTGCGACATTCCAGACCAAGGTTGATCCGGTTCAAAAGCGCGTTCCCTTACCTTGTTCACGTAAGCATATGCATTACCGGGACCATTAGCCTCATTTTCAGCTTCAGCTGCCATTAAATATACGTCAGCTAATCGAAATACGATAAAGTTTTCGGGGTGATTTTCACGCAACGAATTTTCTTGGTCCAAATTCCAGTTTTTACGGAAATATGGGAAAGATAATTTCCACCCTAAATATTCAGTGACAATGGTGGCATCATATCGTAAATCCCCATCTTGCCAATTTTCCCGTAATGAAAATTCCGGTAAAGGTACTGACCAACCATAACCGGTCATATCTTCATTTCTTGTGCGCAAAAGGCCTTGAAATATATTAACCTTGGAACCGGAAACCCCGTCTACCACGGTATCTTTATTCCGATTTGCAGGTTCATCCCTAATACGAGGGTTGTAATCGTCTGTCCTGGTCGTATTCAGTGGACCTCCTAAATCTGCTTCAAAGTCTATAACGAATATAAGTTCGTTGTTGTATTGATTACTTGGATCTGATTGATCGAAGACATCGGCATAGTTATCCAGAAGTGAATGTGCTTTTTGATCGATCACTATATCACATTCTGCCTTTGCCAATGCCCATTCCTTATCAAAAAGATGATATTTCGCCTTAAGTGTTGCTGCTGCCCATTTTGTAGCCCTACCCAAACTACTGCCGGAATAGGAACTGGGCAACAAATCAAATGCCCGTGTCAAATCTATTTTCATGGCGCTTCTGATTTCCGCTTTTGGCGTTCTACCTAAAACCGATCTTTCCAAAACGGGCAGTTGCCCTGTGTAAAAAGGAACATCTCCCCACAGATTGGTCAAGTGAAAATAGGCCAATGCCCTTAGAAAAAGCAATTCTCCCAGCCTCTGGCCCCTGGCTTCTTCTGACAAATTTTCGTTTCCTTCAATATTCGTTATAAATTCCGTAGTATTATTTACCACACGATACAACTGTATCCAGGTACCATTGCCATCGGAAGTGCCTTCTTGAATCAGGTAATTGTGAATAGCTCCATTAACATCCCTATTTGCGGCCTGAATATCTGCTCCACTGGTATAAAAATCGTCCAGCCCACGTTGGCGGTATAGGTTATTGTCGTGATACAGCCTGTAGACACCATTAACAGCCAATTCAGCCTCCTTATCGTTGTTAAAAAAGGCATCTGGGGTAATCTGATCTCGTAAGTCTTCTTCCAGAAACTTGTCACATGAGCTCAAAACCAGTAGGCCCATAAGCACTACAAAAAATCTGTTCGTTATTATTGTTTTCATATCGGTTTTTATTAGAATTGTAGTTTTACACCTAGGGTTATTGTCTTAGCATAAGGATATTGCCCTGCTGCAAACCCTTGGGAAACAGAATTGAACCCACTTTGGTCGGTAAAGTTATTTACTTCAGGGTCTCCCAATGTAAAGTCTGACCAAAGTAAAAGATTTGTACCGGTAACATAAACATTCATTGTGCTGAATACATCGCCCAGCCCTTTTGCTTCCATAGGAATATTATAATTTAAGGTCATAGTTTTTAATCGTAGATAAGAGCCATCCTCAACATTCAAGCTACTATTGGGATTAAAGAGACTGTTTGATGGCCCTGCCCTAGGAATATCGGAAGTTTCGTTTACACCTTCAATCCAACGGTCCAATACAATGGGATCCACATTTTGTTCGCCCCTACCAAAATAGGCCGTTTGGCTACGAATATTAAAAATTTCCGCACCATAGCTACCGTGAAAAAATACATCGAGAGACAGGTTTTTATAGGTAAAGGTATTTCTAAAACCTCCATAAAAATCCGGTATCGGACTACCTAACACCTGAAAATCTTCATCATTGATATTAGTATCACCATTTACATCCTCATATCTTGGGCCTCCGATAAAGGAGCGCCCCGCCCTACCATCTGCCGTAATCTCATCGGCAGTCTTATAGGTACCTAAGTATCTAGCCCCTACAAAAGTTGGCAGTGCCTCCCCAACGATCAACCTGGCTGAATTACCTCCTTGATTACCAGTAGATTGTAAGGAAATAAATTCTTGATCATCCAACTCCAATATCTCACTCTTGTTCGAGGATATGCTTAAATTGGACTCCCAGGTAAAGTTACTGTTCTGTACGTTGATGGTATTTAGACCAAATTCGAAGCCCCTGTTCTCTACAGATCCCAAATTCTGCAATTGGGTAGTTGAATTGGCTCCTACCTGACCAGATAGGGCTACGGATAATAGTAGGTCATCTGTTGTCTTTTTATAATAATCGGCTTCAAAAGAAATCCTATTGTTCAAAAATCCTAGCTCCAAACCTATGTCCATTTGCTTGGTTGTCTCCCAGGTTAAACCACTACTGGGAACCTGTCCAACAAGTACTCCATTTACCTGAGAACCATTGAAGACAGTAGTTGTATTGGCATAGGTGGCTATGGAATTGTAAGCGGCAACGCCTTGTTCCCCCACAATACCATAACTACCTCTAATTTTAAACCTATTTATTACATTGGAATCTACCATGAACTCTTCCTCATCAACGTTCCAAGCTGCACCCACAGAAGGGAAAAAGGCATATTTATTACCTGTCTCAAATACAGAGGACCCATCATAACGTCCTACAAGGGTAAGCAAATATTTGCTTTTGTAACCATAGTTGACACGACCCAAGAAAGAAGTCAGGGTTCGTTGTCCATATCCCGAACCAACCAGTGCTGTTTCTGAATCACCCAATGCCAAGTTATTAAACGAAACTACGTCATTAGGAAAATTATCGGCTTCGGCAAACGTACTTTCGTTATTATCTTTCTGCCAGGTAAAACCTCCCAATATTTTTAAGGAATGGCTCCCCAAATCCACGTCATAATTTAAGGTATTCTCGTTCAATAAGCTCTTGGAAAAATTGGTGTTGATCCTACCAAAACCACCATTAACACGTTCAGGCAAAATCCCTGGCAAGTAGTTGTTCTGCTTAACATAGTTTAACTGTGCACCAAAAGTAGATTTAAAAGAAAGGTTTTTTGCCAATTCATACTCAGCATATGCATTCGTAATAATTTGGGTAACCAAGTCGTGATCTACTCTATGTTGTATGTCCGCTTCCGGGTTTCGTTCCAGACCGGCACTTATGGGATTTTCAAAAGAGAAACTTCCATCTTCAAGATAAACTGGTCTAATTGGTAATACGCTGGAAACAATATTGCCGTAATCTACTTTACTGTTCTCTATTTTATAATGGGTTAAGTTTGTCCTAATCCCGGTCTTAAGCCTATCAGAAACCTTTACATCCACATTGGTTCTAAAATTTACCCTTTCCAATCCAGAACCTCTTAGCAATCCCTTTTGATTAAAGTAATTTCCAGAAATAAAATAATTGGCATTTTCAGAATTCCCAGTAATGGATAGATCGGTATTGGAGATAGAACCTGGTTGCTCTATTAAATCCAACCAATCGGTTGTCGTAGTATTTTCGGGGTTTAAAACCAATGGCAAGGAAGTGTCCGTAAATCCGAAACCGTCAGGTCCAGGTACAAACTGATAAGATTCATTTTTATAATCGATAAAATCCCGTCCGCCTAGAATATTGATTCGGTTGGCCGTTTCCTGAATACTTTGATAGTGATTGATGGCAATTACTGGTTTTCCAGGAGCCATTCCTTTACCATTCTTGGTCGTAATCAATATTACACCTGAGGCGCCCCTAGTTCCATATATGGAAAGAGCGGTAGCATCCTTTAAGATTTCAATAGAAGCAATGTCATTGACATTAATCGTATTAAGATTAAAACCGGTACCTGCAATAAAACCGTCTATTACATATAAAGGATCATTATTGCCATTAATAGAGCTATTACCCCTAATACGAATGGTAGACCCTGTTCCAGGTGTTCCATTGTTGGAAGTAACCTCTACTCCGGTAGCCCTACCCTGCAATGCCTGGTCTACCCTAGCCACTGGCTGGTTTTCCAATACATCAGATTTTATACTTGACACTGAAGACACCAAATCTTTTTTGGTAGAGGTACCATAACCTATGACAACCACCTCATCCAAAAGAGAAACGTCTTCCTGAAGCACTACATCAATAGTTGTGGACTTGCCCACCTGAACACTTTGAGCAATAAAGCCCAAATACCTAAATTCCAAAACAGAACCTTCCTCGGCCTTAATGGTGTAATTTCCATCAAAATCCGCAACAGCTCCTGTAGTAGTCCCCTTAACTAAGACATTTACTCCAGGTAAAGGCTGGCCAGATTCATCGGCAACCGTTCCGCTTATAATCTGCTGAGCTTGAAGCCCCACCATACTGAAAAACAGTAGTAATAATAAAATTCTTTTTAATTCCATATTGGTTTATGTTGGTTAATATTAAAACCGATTTTTCCACAACAATCGGCATTGTGTAAATATATAATGGCATTTAAGACTAGAAATCCCAATTAGGTGCAATTATGTTGCATGCTCTTGTTTTAAAGGCTTAAATGGCCTAATTTGCAACATTATTACCCTAAAATATAGACATAGTGTCCCCTTGTACTCATTAATAGACCCGTACATTTATTATCTATCGAATAAGACTTGTATAATCCAACATTGTCCTGGAGGACGGACCAAAACGTCATCTATATATGGCACGCAATATCTTAAGGCGCAATTTGAAATCCATGAAGACTTTAACGATTTACTTTTTTGTAATACTGTTTCATCTAGGCTGTTTGGCGCAAGAGAATAGAACCTACATTCATAAATTACATATAAATGGAATTCCCTTTAATAAGAAAACCAATGTTGTTTTTGAAGATCATTTGGGGTTTCTATGGCTGGGAACGGATAGTGGACTTTATAGATATGATGGTCATACCCTAATAGAAAATCAATATGATGTTTTTGATGAACATTCGATCCCTAACAATAGCATAAACTCTATACTGGAAGATGACCTTGGAAATTTATGGATAGGAAGTGAAAGCTACTTAATATTTTACGATAGAAGAACAAACAAGTTCAGAGGTTATTACAAAAACAGTACCTCAAAAGTCTTAGGAAAATCTTCAAATGGCACTATTTGGGCCAACTTACGTAATACGGGGGTCGTAAAAATAATTCCCAATGAAAAGGCCGAGAACATTTTATTTCAAACGGAATTTAACTACAAACAAGAAAATAGCATTTGGGCCAACGAAAAACAAATCAATCATTTTGCCGAGGACAACTTTGGCCGACTATGGTTTGCCACGCCCAATGGGATACAGGTTTTTGGAAGAGACAATGAATTGATCAAAACCGGATTTTTAAAAAGCACAGATTTTCTAATCAATACCAAAAACAACACATTTATTGCAAGCACTAAAGAAGGATTATTTGTCCTAGGTTATGGCAAGGCGAATAATCAATTAAGAGTATTGGAAACTTACACCAATTTTCCAGGCAACACATCCCTTTTACCTGAAATTATCACAATGGTCAAAGAAGAGGTAACCTCAACCCTATGGATCGGAACCCAGTCCGGCCTAATAAAAGGAATACGAAACAACAATGAATATACTTTCGACAAGATAAATAACTCCAACAATCAGTTTGCCAACAATGAAAGTAGAATCAACTCTTTGGCACTTGATCGATATAACAACCTATGGATTGCCACGAACAAAGGAGTAAATAAGTATATTGGAAGAACTTCCATTTTCGAATATACCAGCATAGATGAGCATTTGAACAATTTCTTCCCACAATCGTTTATGAAGGAGAATAGCCGAGAGGTTCTAATGACCATAAATGAAAAAGGTCTATACCGGTTTAATATAGCTTTAAACGCCAGCGAACTCCTACTGGCTACCAATGAAAATGTCACCGTCGTAAAGAAAGATTATGAAAATAAAGAACTCTTGATCGGGTTTGGCAAATCTCTCTTAAAATCCATAAACTATAACAACAAAAACGAAACTTTCGAGGTAGATACCCTAAAACAGTTTACCAAGGGCATAAAGGACCTTATTCCTTTACATACAAATGAAATATGGGTGGGCCTATGGGGCGGTGGAATCGACATTGTGAATACTGATGCAAATATTTCAGATTTTAAATTAAAAACTATTTCCCTACTAATGGGCAAGAATGTTTCGGTAATGCATTTAGACAAAATGCAAAATTTATGGATCGGCACAAGGGGAGATGGTCTTTTTAAAGTTGATCTAATCAATGAAGAAATAAAAACATACAATCCTACTCTCAAGGGAGGCCTTTCTTCCAACGCCATACTTAGCCTTTTGGAAACAGGGCAAGGAAACATATGGATCGGAACAAGAGGCGGTGGACTAAATTTTTACAACGCACAGGACAAAACCATAAAATCCTTTGGCAAAAATGAAGGCTTATTGTCATCAACCATTTCCAGTATTGAAATGGATATGACCGGGAATTTATGGCTAAGTACCCATGGGGGAATTTCACGTTTCAATGTCATGGAGGAAAAATTCGTGAATTTCGGAATTGAGGATGGCCTTGCTGAAAGTCATTTCATTTTTAATTCCCATGCCAATGCGGAGAATGGGACTCTCTATTTCGGCTGTCCTGGTGGATTTTATAGTGTTTACACAAAAAATTATCAGAAATCAAACCTTTTGCCAAATACTATAATCACCAAATTCAATATCCTTGGTAATAAAGCCGAAGAATCTAAATTAAAGCACTTACCGTCCGCATTAACCTCTAAGAGTACCGGTTATAATTTGGAGCTGCCTTTTAACAATAACAACATTGCCATTGAATTCTCTACATTGGATCTTACCTCCCCCAATAAAAATGAATACGCCTATAAATTGGAGGGCATTAATGATTTTTGGCACTACACCAAGGCTTCTAACCGTAATGCCAACTATAATGATCTACCCCCTGGGAAATACACATTTAAAGTAAAGAGTTCCAATAGCGACGGTGTTTGGAATCCGGAGCCAACAGAACTAAGTTTTTTAATTGCTCCGCCCTATTGGAAAAGCAATATGGCTTATTTTATTTATACTTTGCTAATATCCCTTTGCATTTATATCAGCTTTATACTTGTTCAGCGATGGTATACATTGAAGAAAAATTTAGTAGCCGAGACCATAAGCAGGGAAAAGGACAATGAAATTAACCGAATGAAAATGGTCTTTTTTACTGATATTTCCCATGAACTGCGCACGCCCCTGGCCTTAATTCTCGGAACAATAGAAAAGGTGGTTAAAGAAAAGAAATTTGTCTTAAGCCCACTTACCTCCCAACGCATCTACAACAACACCCTTAGAATGCACAGACTGATCAATCAAATAATGGACATCAGAAAATTTGACGAAGGCAAACTCAAATTAAACATTTCAAAAAATGATATTGTAAAGGACATAAACATTATAAAAAATGCCTTTAACGATTTTGCCAGGATTTATGAAATAAAATACGATTTCAACTGCGAAAAGGAAGAAATAAGGGGTTGGTACGATGTTGATATTTTGGAAAAAATACTTTTCAATCTATTGTCCAATGCATTTAAGTACACCCAAAAAAAAGGACAGATCAGTGTTGCCCTTGAATTTGCCAATTCCCATGATCTATATTCTATGGTAAAGTTTAAGGGAAATGGAAAATACATTAAATGCAGTGTTAAGGATAACGGTATTGGAATCCCTGAAAAGGATCTCCCACATATTTTCGACCGATACTATCAGGCAACAAAGGCCTATAGCAACCAAATCCCTGGTACAGGAATCGGGATGGAATTGGTCCAAAAACTTGTTGAAAGACATCACGGAGCCATTAGGGTTGAAAGTGAAGAAGGTGTATTCACTGAATTCACCTTTTTTCTCCCGATCAACAAAAATGCCTTTGATAAAAAAGAAAGAATAAATACGGGCAAGCCACTGACTAAAAGTTTTATTCATAATTCCGAATTTCAAGTAATTGATGAAGTCTCCACTGAGTTTGAATCAAAATCACAGGCCATAAAGTCGGGAAAACCCAAAATATTACTTGTAGAGGACAATGATGACTTAAGATTTATGGTCAAGGAGGAATTGAAGCATGATTTCTATGTCATTGAAGCCTCGAACGGCAAAGAGGGTTACGATGCTATACTTGAAGAAAAACCCCAACTGGTTATTTGCGACATACTAATGCCAATTGAAGACGGGATATCCATGCTAAAAAGGGTTAAGGATAATAATGATGTGAATACCATTCCCATTTTTATGCTGACCGCAAAAAATTCTGAAGAAACTAAAATAGAATGTCTGAGTTTAGGAGCTGAGGATTATATAGAAAAGCCATTCAGTTTAGAATTTGTAAAATGGAAAGTAAAAAACACCTTAATTACCAGACAGGAACTTAAAGAAAAGTATAGCAAAATAATTACCCCGGAGCCCTCGGAAATTATCGTGGATTCCAATGAAGAGAAGTTTATAAAAAAGCTGATCCAAATCATAGAGGATTCTATGGACGACAATTTATTGAGTGTGGAATACCTTGCCTCGGAAGTTGGGATGAGCAGGGCCAATCTATATAGAAAGCTCCAAGCCATAGTTGATGACACTCCTGTTAACTTCATTAAACAGATACGTTTAAAAAGAGCAGCCCAATTATTAAAGAAAAACAAGATGTATATTTCAGAAGTGGCCTATATGACCGGTTTCAATAATCAAAAATATTTCAGTAAATGTTTTAGCAAGGAGTTCGGAAAGAGTCCGACCGAATATGCAAAACAATTTTCGACCTAGAAGGAAGAAAAAACATCTTAATTAATTGTTTTTGGATAAATTTAACCCAATCTCCTTTTAAAACTCCGAATCTGCTTAGCAGAATTTCTCTATTGTATGAAACACATAAAAAACCACCACATCTTTATCGCCTTAGTTTTGGCGACTGCTTTTCTATCCTGCAAGTCTTCCAAAGACAACCCAACAAATAAGTCTCTTCCCAATATTGTACTAATTAATGTAGACGATTTAGGATGGAAAGATTTAGGTTTTATGGGCAGCCAATATTATGAAACACCCAATCTGGATATTCTGGCAAATGAAGGAATGGTATTTTACAATGCCTATGCCGGAGCTACAAATTGCGCCCCGAGCAGGGCTTGCATGCTGTCCGGACTCAATACGCCCAGACACGGCGTATATACTGTAAGTCCTTCGGACCGCGGTAATTCCAAAACCCGAAAATTGATACCTATAGAAAATACGGAACACCTTAACGATACCATATACACCCTGCCCAAAATGTTGAAGTCCGCAGGATATATTACAGGAAGTTTTGGAAAATGGCATGTTGGTAACGACCCCGCCATACAGGGTATAGATGTTAATATTGGTGGCAGTTCCAAAGGGAATCCTGGGAAAGGAGGTTACTTTTCACCATATAAAATTGATCATATTACCAATGGCCCCGATGGTCAATATTTAACTGACCGCATTGCGAACGAGGCCATCTCCTTTGTTGAGAAATATCGGGACACTACTTTTTTCCTTTATCTTCCCTTTTATACCGTGCATACCCCCATAATGGGTAAAGAGGAACTAATAGGAAGGTTCAAGAACAAAAAAAGATCTGATGGACAAAATAGGCCCGACTATGCGGCTATGGTAGCCTCTATGGATGAAAATGTGGGCAAATTGCTTGAGGAAATCAAAAAAAATGGCTTGGAAAATAATACCTTGGTGATATTTACCTCCGATAATGGAGGAATTAGGGCCATTTCTGAACAAAACCCCTTGCGTGCCGGTAAAGGCTCCTATTATGAAGGAGGAATTAGGGTTCCATTAGTGATCAAATGGCCTGGAAAGGTAGAACCAAATTCGAGCTCTATGAGCAGAGTGAGCAATTTGGATTTTTACCCCACCTTGCAAGAAATTGTTAAGCCCGCGAAAAGGGCTCAGGTACTGGACGGTATAGACCTAAATCCCATTTTGGAAGCCAAAACCACAACAGAAAGAGATCTCTTCTTTCATTTTCCCATTTATCTACAGGACTATAGCAAAGTCCATGATCAAGGCAGCGACCCACTATTTAGGACAAGACCAGGTTCGGTGATTATTTCCGGCGATTGGAAATTGCATGAATACTTTGAAGATGGCCGCTTGGAACTCTATGACCTAAAATCAGATCTGGGAGAAAAAAATAACCTAGCGGAACAACATCCGGAAAAGGCACAAGAACTACTTAAAAACCTCAAAGCTTGGAGAACTAAAAATAATGCCCCCGTACCTACCATAAAAAACCCTGAATACGATGCAGTTTTTGAACAAAGGATTATTCAAAATGTTGAAAGGAAATAATGGTTATAATCCTTTAAAATGATTAGCGTGGTAGTATATGAATTATGGAATAAGGATAGCAAATTAGGTGAAATACTTACTCTATATAATAGCCGAACAGATTATAGGATTCCCAATGATCGTTATAAGGCTAACCTCTTAAACTACCTCCCAAATTTAAAAGCTCCAACGGTTCCATAAAACCATCGCTTTAGCTGTATTTGAATAATATTGTTGAATATTCCTGCCTTAAAATGATATTTTAGTCCTGAACATCAGTTAATTGACATTATTCCAGACTATTTTATCCTTAATTTTATAAAGTATTACCAACTTTTAAAATATAGATGACTCAACCTACCACCTATCTTCCTCATCCGCAACTGCAGGAATATATTGCCAGCTATGGCATATTAGAAATTCCAGAAGGGGTCCACGGGCCCTATTTTTCCCCTCCTTTAGGGTTGAGCGGATTTATTATCCAAGCAATCAACACTCAGAATAAGGTAGTTTCAAAACTAGAAGGAGAAGATTTCTTTACAGATAACGCTGTGGCTACCGGACAAGTAACCTATCCGGTTTATGGGCAGCTCAGTGGTCAAGTTAAAACGATAATGGTATTTTTCCAGCCGCTCGGTATGCATCAACTATTTGGGACCGATATGTCTTCCTTAAAAAACAAGTCCATGACCTTAAATGACTTTCTTGGCAAAGAGAAAGCTGATAAGCTGTTGGGTACATTAAGGGCAGATCAAAACAACAAGCGACAAATCGATGTCTTGAATGATTTTTTTATAGGTCTAAATACTAAAGGGAAAGAAATAGATAACATCCCTAAGGTCCTCGAATTTATCCATAATAATAAAGGAGGAGTTTCCATAAAGGAAATTGAACAAAATTGTCATTGCCATCGAAAAACGTTGGAAAGACACTTCAAAAAAATGATAGGATTGTCCCCAAAAGTATACACCCAAATTTATCAATTTAAATGCTTGATAAATTTGTTACAGGCGCAGCCTGAGGTCACATGGTCCCAGCTGGCAGACAAAGCAGGGTATTTTGACCAATCGCACATGTCCCGATATGTAAAAGAATATTTAAAGGTTTCCCCCAACAGTATAGTGGAGTTGGATATGGATTTCATTAATTACCTTCTAAGACGATAAGCACCTTTCCATGCATTTGTCTCAATGGCATAAAAGAGGGAGATCTAATAAAATAGAATTCATCAATCCAGGTATTCCGCTTAAGCCTTGCTGATTATGTCGCATTTGTACAAGACAAAGAAAATATTTATACTTAACTTACGCGCTTAATTGTTTAAGCTGAATTGTAAAATTATAGTTTACAGGCAGGTCAACCACCTATAAAAATTTACGGGTACATGTAAAGTTGCTTTTTATTTGAATTAGCATTCTTAATCTAGAAACAACCAAACAATATTCTAATTAAGGCCTGCCTGTTTTTTTAGACAACAAATGAATATTACTAATCTGTTCCCCATCCAAATTTCTTAGAAATTTATTAAACTTTTAGTACAGCAAAAGAGTTTATACCCTAACTATTTAATCTCCTTGGACTCAGCTGCATTTACAAAAAGAATGTTCCCAATACCCCCATAACCGTCAAATGCCTTGGCACCCATGTGCTCAACTGCCTTTTCTACAAATCCTACGATGGTTAAATCGGCTTCCTTGGATTTCTCATTGATGATATGTTTAATACTAATGTCAGATTTCTGGGCAATAAACTCAATGTTTTTTGGGGAAATGGGCAACTGTCCCGTTTGGATTAGCAAGAATAGCCGCTCTCGCTCCTCATCTATGGAATCCTCGGGAAAAACAGCGTGAATATTGATTGTTGCCTCCTTCCAATCTGGATGTCCCAACAAGATATAGGCAAGTAGGATCATAAGATTGGCATTTTCAAAATCATAAGGTGAAATCCATAGGTGAATCTGCTTCATTAGCCCAAATCCCCGCTCAGAACTGGCCAAAATAATGAGATCGAAATCCACAGATTTAATAAGTCCAAGATTATCCACTATATCCAACAAATTATCAGGATGGTTTTTGTGATATTCAAACAAAAGAAGATTATTTTCCTTGCCGGCTATTCCTGGCAACTGAATGATCTGTGCCACGGTAGAGGTAAATGATGGGGAAACTATGGTATCTATAAAAACATTGCTTTTGCTAACGTCTGCCATGGCTATCAATTGTTTCTTACAGTTGGCGGCCTCCAGATTGGTCTCTTTGGACAAATACCCCTTAATGTAATGGATATAGGTTCCAAAACCATAACGATAGGCAATCCACCGTAATAATTGAAAAGCGGAAAATCTAACAAAACTATCTTCTGAAATGGCAATGGTCGAGGGTCGCCAGCTTCGCGTTTTTTCTTTTTCCGTTTTTTGAAGAAAAACCTGCATTTGCCGGCTTAGCTGAAAAATAACCCCTTGAAAAATGACAGCAAGATTTCTTTTGTCCTGATTATAATTCACAACCCATAAGAACAAAATCAATATCATAACTATGGCTATTAAGGCATAGGCTGCATTCATAAAAAACATCAGGGCAAAACAACTAATGGCCCCAAACAAGGACACGTACCAACGGGATCTAAATTTTGGCCGGTAAGATGGGTCGGCTGCAAAATGGTTCAAAAAGGAAATAAGACATAGCGATCCATAGGCTACCATAAAAAACATGGATATAATCTGTGCCACACTATCCAAGGCTCCCATAAGAATAAATACGCCGGCAATCATAATGGTCAGGACCGAGGCATTATAAGGCTCATCTTTTTTCCCTTTACCCTTGGATAACCACTGGTTAAATTTAGGCGTAGGAAAAATTCCGTCGCGAGCAATGGCCTGCAACGTGCGGGGAGCAACCATAATACTTCCCAGAGCCGAGGAAATGGTTGCCGCTGCCAGTCCGATCGGAATTATCAACCAGCCCTGCCAGGCGATATCTGCCATAATCAACCTTGAAGTATCTGCCAATTCCTGAGGTGGTGCCGATACCGCCAATTTCCAAGCAATTAAGAAGTACATGAGCATTCCGCATAGCGTAGCTGCCAAGGTTCCATAAGGAATTGATTTTCCAGGGTTCTTGAGGTCGCCGGACAATCCTACTCCAGCGGTCATCCCCGTAAAAGCTGGAAAGATGATTGAAAAAACAATGAAAAATCCTATGGC
Source organism: Arenibacter sp. F26102 (assembly GCF_023015865.1). Taxonomy (GTDB): domain Bacteria; phylum Bacteroidota; class Bacteroidia; order Flavobacteriales; family Flavobacteriaceae; genus Arenibacter. The sequence continues at coordinate 380,565 of NZ_JALKBC010000006.1, forward strand.
CTCGGGGAGTCCATTTTCATTTCTATTTTCTGGGGCCGGTCCAATTTCAGCCCTCCGATCATTTTCAAATGGTCGCCCTAATGTAAGGCTATCAGATCCATAATTATTTGCGTCTTCCGATGTAGTGGGGTTAATTACAAAAGCATCTGGTCTTTCCATCACATCCACTCTGGTCTTAAATGGATCAAAATCATGTGACTTACTATATTCCGTTGTGCCAATAAAAAATGCCACTAAGGAAATAGCAAGAATGGCTACTACCGTATACAGCAGCTTAACACCTAGATCCGCACCTTTGGTCAGCATAACATAGGTAAGCAGAAAAAGGCCAGGTATGCCAACAGTCTGTTTCTGCCGTAACAGCCATACAATCCAATCCGGCATGGATATGGTAGCTATCAACCAATCAAAAAAGATGGTGAACGCCTCCGAAAATGCCATCACGTAAAAAGCTACACTTATAGCTTGGGACAAATAAAGGGCAATGCCAATGGTAGAACCGATAACCAGTCCAAAAGAACGGGAAATAATGTAGTACTCCCCTCCTCCTTCCACTTTCTGATTGGTCGCAATTTCTGCAATGGCCATCGCTGTGGGAATGGTCACCGCATGCCCGATTAAAATTATGGCAATAGCTCCCAAAAATCCAACCTGCCCTACAGCAAAACCAAATCGGAGAAACATAATGGCACCTAAAATTGTGGCAATGGCCGTGAAAAAAACGGGGGCGGTACCGAAAGTTTGAACTTTGTTTACGAAGTTCTGCTGCATATGTTATAAATATTGATACTGGTTGGGCTAAAATTGTGCGCACTACAATTCGGTTAATGACGGATATAAGGCCTTCCTTCTTAAAATCCTGTCACAATCAACCATGTAAAGCGGGCTCCAAATAATCCATCGATCATTTAATCCTCCAATCCACATCGGACCATTTTTTCTACGATTCTTCTAACAAGATACAAAAAGGGTATTCTTTTATCGATATTGAAGGCTATTAAAAGGTCCTATTTGTCAAGGTTCCAAATAATTGCATGAAAAAAAGATTCCCTACACCCCCTGATCGTTGTATAAAACACGAAATACAGTTTAATCTTAGTCTGCAGGTTATCTGCACTCCTGACATAAATTTAATCCTTTGCGGAAAACCGTAAGGGATTGTCTTTCTATAGGAATAGGTTTGCCTAAAGAAATAAGAAGGTAATCATAATTAAAGAGACCCAGTTCCGTGCAATAATAGCCATAGGCAGTCATACGGGCCAGCTTGCTGAAAAGGTTTTCGGGGGAACTAACCAATTAGGCAGGCTTGGCCTTTATAATCGACTATTTATTTAACCAATGTGCATTTGATACTACCGACAATTTAAATTAACCTACATAAATCAGTCTTTCCCGTTTTGGAAAGAGCAAAATTTACCGAAATCTCAATGATATGGCATAAAATTATTACAACAATATCAACTCTTTGTTTGGATAGGAATTTCTCTATATTTCTTAAATCCTACTTTGAATGATTACTAACTATTATCAAAAAATGTACTATTTTCCTACTTTTATTAATCGATTAAGCTTACATATTTAAAATACTAAAAGTTATTTCCATTATTAAACCAAAAAAAAGTCACTAAACCAGGATAAGTTTAACCCCATAAGTGTACAACTTATCGAATTTTATCTAGAAATGGGTGATTGACAAGACTCTACAGGTAAAATGTTAAAATGATTTTCATATACTTGTCCAAAATATTGAATGCGCTTTTAGTCCTAGGATAAAAAGTTTCCCCTGCAAAATAATATTTATATCGTACCCCACATGCGAATATGAATTAGCCTCGAGAATGCTTTGGTTTTAATTAACCAAACCATTTTGAATGATTAAAAATTACTTTTGCAAAAAATTATACAGACTGCTTTCCATGGACTTTGATCCATGTTTTTCCGTACGTTTTTTAAGTTCCAAATTAAAGCTCCGTTCCTCGGTCAGCTTTCTTTTCGCCTATATATACTCCCACACCATATTCAATCAATTTTTTTACGCAGAATTATGAAAAAAATCACCCTACTCCCTATTCTTTTTTTCTATTCCTTTCTTGCATTTAGTCAAACTCCTTGCTCCGATCTAAGTTTATTGGATTGTAACGAGGTAGAAGTGACTCTGCCAGTCAATTTAAATTTCGATGGAAACCAAGGCGGTATTTTGTCGACCGGTTTTACAATGGTAGACCCACCTTCCACTATATTAACGGGAGACGACGACATTAATGACGACGATGTTCCTGGCCTGGTAGCCCAGAATATTTACCTATCCAATGGGGTTCTGAACGTTACTGCCACCAACGGAATAAATTACAGTCAACTTTCCGGATCTCCAAACAGCACCTTTACAAATTCCCAGATCAATGCCCTTGGGGTAGGGTTTAAGGCCGCTTCCAACGTCATCGATATTTCCGCAGTCATTGATCAGCCAAATTTTACGGGTAGTCTTAATGGCACAGCTACAAATGGTTCACAACAGGCAGGAATATGGTTTGGATTAAATGAAAACAATTTTGCCAAGTTGGTCGTGGTAAAAGCAAATGCTACCCAGCAAAAGATTCAGTTTGCACTGGAACAGACCGACCCCAATAATGCTGCGAATTTGATTATAACGGAATTAAATACGGGTAACTTTAATACAAGCGGAGTATCACAAATAAGTTTTCGTATTTCCATTAACCCCTCGGATAATTCGGTAAGGGGATTTTACAGTTTGGACGGTGGCAGCGAAATTCAAGTGGCGCAGTCGGGAATCAATTTCTTGACGGCTCCGACAACTTTTCTCAATGGAATTGATCACGATAACAATATAGGCACTAATAATCTAACGTTTGCCGGAATAATGACCTCTACCAGAAGGGCTACTGGAGGTTCTATGGATATTTCATACAATTCATTTTCTGTGACGGAAAACATCACTCCTTTTGTAGCGCATATTAACTTTCAAAACAATCCATCTTTTACAACACCTCCTATAGGTTACTTAGCGGATTATGGTAAAGCCTTCGGCAATTCTAGTGTCACTATAGGAACCGATAACTATGAATATGGCTGGAAATTGGCTTCAGACGGAAATACACCTATAGATATTTCAAATGAAGCATCCAATAATGGTGGTTCCGGGGCTGCTGGAGGTGCAGGAAGAAATAGAATAGCTGGGACATACTCTGCAGCCACAGTCCAAGAAAAATTAGAGGGAACATTAATGCACTTTCAAGGAGATAATGTCATGTCCAATACTGGCGGAACCCAACCATGGGGTAGTCAACCCCGAGGCAATGAAGCAATATGGGAACTTGAAATTCCCAATGGGATCTATGCGGTGACGATCGGCCTAGGCGATAAAGATGTAAATAATCTTGACAGTAGACATAGTGCCACATTGGAGGGTTATACCGTTATTCCCGCCTTTGTCCCAAATCCAGGTCAAACAGTTGTTGAAACCATGATTGTTGAGGTATCCGATGGATTTTTAACTATGAACGGATTTGGGGGATTCAACTCTAAGATTACACATATTGATGTGATCGAAAGTACTGGAACGCCCGTTAATGGGGTTCTTGCCTTCTCACCAAACGCTACTAGCGAATCTATAGAAGCCGGCGGCACAAGCACTTTTTCCAGCACGCTATCTGGCGCTGGAGCAACAAATATTGGTTTAACAATCAATGACAATATAAATTCTGTTGATAAGCTCAACACCGGGTCCAATGATTGGTTAACCTTACCAACAACCAATACTTTAGGTCTTTTTGATTTTACAATAGACGCTACCAACTTGGTTGAAAACGATACCAGAAACAATAAAATAATTGCAACAGCCAAGGGTTTTATACCCGCAGAATTAAATGCTGATTTAACGGCAACTGCTGTTACCGTTTCAGAAATTACTGCACCTTTCCGCATGAACGTTTTTGGACAGGACTATACAAAAGATTCGGATCTATATATCGCGGAGACCCCGGGTTATTTGGTGGAGACACAGCCTACGGAAACATCCAATACGCCTTATACCATCGCAGGCGGTCATTCCGAGCTCTATCATCCTAGGAGGTTCGGCTCAGAATTTAGTTATAATTTCCCCATTGCCAATGGCAACTACACTATAGCTATTCATAGTCTAGAGAATTACTTTAATACCGCTGGCGCCAGAATTTTTGATATTTCAATAGAAGGAAACACCGTCATCAGCGACTTAGATCTTTTTGCCACCTACGGCCAAGGGGCTTTGGGTCTATTGAGTTTTGAAGTGGAAGTGCTAGATGGAGAACTCAACATAGATTTTTTAGCATCTACCAATAAAGCTATAGTACAGGCTATTGAAATATTGCCAGCGGCACAAAGTAGCGAGAAAGACATATTGACTTTCGCCTTGGCGGAACAAACTGATGAGGTCACTATTGACGAAGGCAACCATACTGTCACCATAGAGGTAAACAACGGCACTGATATTACCGACCTATTACCTACCATTACTGTTTCAGATAATGCAACAATTAATCCGGCTTCTGGTGTATCCAATGATTTCACGAATACGGCAAATTATACTGTAACCGCCGAGGACGGCACAACCCAGGTGTGGTCCGTTAACGTTACCGAGGTAGCCCTTATCAACACAGCACCACAAATAACCTCAGCGACTACCAAAGAGGTTGTAGAAAATCAGACTGCTGCTATTGATGTGGACGCCACTGACGACAACGATTCCGAAGGCTCAGGCCTGACTTTTTCCTTTAGCGGTGGCAATGATGATGGACAATTTAACATTGATGCCAGCACAGGAGTAGTTTCTTTCGTAATAGCTCCCGATTTTAAGGTACCAGCAGACTCCGATGCCGATAATATTTACGATATACAAGTAACTGTTACGGATTCAGAAAGTCTTTCAATCACCCAAGATATTGCGATTACCGTAACGGACGAACTTGAGGTCCCGACCAATGAATTCTCCTATATCGAGAATTTCACATACTCTCCTGGCAATCTTAAAGTCGTTTCTGGTGGGGCCTGGACTCCTGAGGTCAATAATACAAGCGGTATAGAGCTGCCCGATGCCCCTGTTGTGGCAGAAGGCCTTACAAGTGGCACTACCCACTCCTTGAATATAGAAAACCTGAACACCACCATAGACTATATAACGCTTATTAACAATCCTGCCGACCTCATTGCCAATGTTCCTTTCTATTTTGGTACCTATTTTAAATTTTCCGAAATAGGAACGGGGAATTCAAACAGAATTCGTGTCGCTATTCGAGTAGATGACGATGCACCAGGTGAACAGTGGATAAGACAGATTATTGGAAGATATGATGGCAATATAAAAGCTAGATTAGGATTAGCTGGACCAAATTCCAACGCTGGTGAGCAAGACCTTTATGAAGACCAATTGTTACAATTTGTTGTAAGGGGAGTTTGGGATGGTATAGGGACTATAACATATCAATATACTTTATCTCCTACCCTTACGGAAGGTGATAATTCATGGCTTACGGCAACAACCGAACATTCAACTTCAGGAACCCCTAAATTGGGACGTATCTTCATCGGTTCTACCTCTGCCAACAATACCGGTAAAATAGGCCCCATTCGCTTGGGCACGGATTATTCGGAGGTAGTCACCGAATTGATAAACAATGTGCCAATTGCAAGTTTTACTACTTCTATTTCGGATTTAACCGTTAATTTGGATGCTACTTCCTCGCAGGATGATGGTTCTCTTACTGCCTATGATTGGGATTTTGGAAATGGTGACACTGCGAATGGAGAAACGGTGTCCTATGGATATCCCACTGCTGGCACATACACAATATCTTTAACGGTAACGGATGACCAGGGTCTTACTAGTGTCCCTGCAAATCACGAGGTGACTGTAGAAGCGCCATTGGTCGTTACTTCCTTTCCTTATAACGTGAATTTTCAAGATGCTGCTACAACTCCACCAACGGGGTATGTTAAAGATTATGGATTGCCCTATGGCACAAACGAAGGTGGTCTTACCTATGGTTGGATAAAACTTTCTGATGGCCAGCCAATAGATCTGACAACTCCAAGCAATGGTGTTGGTCGTAATCGCGGTACATATCCTGGATTGGATTTATCACAGCAGACCTTGGTTCATATGCAAGGGAATCATGTTGGCAGTTGGACAGGCAATAGGCACAATGAAGGCGTTTGGGAAATTGAAGTTCCCAATGGTTGGTATAAGGTTTCTGTTAGTGTTGGGGATCCAAATCAAGATGGTAACCTAATTGAGACACCAGATCATTTTTTAAGTGTTGAGGGAATAACTGCCATTGATATTTATGATGTAGATTCCAATTTGCCCAATGGGGACCCTGGACGTTTTAGCAGTGGTACCGTAGTGGTGCAAGTATTGGATGGCAAGCTTACGCTTGATGCCGATAATCCTCTTGCAAACAACACCAAAATCAATTCAGCTGTAATCTCTGAGGCTACAGATCCAAGATCAATCGAGACAGATATTCTAACCTTTGTATTATCTGAAGATACTGCAACAGCAAACATTGACACTGATAACCATTCAGTAACTCTTGAAGTTCCCAACGGTACAGGTCTAACCTTAACGCCTACGATAACCTTGTCCGATGGTGCTACCATATCACCACTATCAGGTATCTCACAGGATTTCAGCACACAGATAAATTATACGGTTACCGCAGAGGATGAAAGCACTTCCCAAATTTGGGAAGTAACTATCACCGAAGCTTCCCCTCCCAATAGTACCCCAGTGGTGGATAATCAGTCCTTTGCAGTAGCAGAAGACGCAGCTCTAAATAGCATTGTCGGGACCGTTGTAGCTACGGACGATGGTACAGTAGTGTACAGCATAACTGCAGGAAATGAGAGCGGTACGTTTGCAATGGACGGGACAACAGGGGAAATCACGGTTTTGACCTCACTTGATTTTGAGACTACCAATCAGTATTTGTTGACAGTAGAAGTCTCTGACGGGGAGCTAACTGATGACGCTATTGTAACAATAGACATTTCCGATGTTATTGAAATAGAACCTTGTAATCCACTGAGTACCCTACCATGTGATCAAATTGTAACAACATTGCCCTTGAACCTGGCATTTGATGGTTCTGAAGGAGGATTGATAGACAACAATGGGAATGGTACTGGCTTTACCATGGCAGATTCTCATTCAGGAAATAGACTTACTGAAGATCTGCCTATAAGCACCTCGGGTGTAAATGGCTATGAACCTTCAAAATTGAACATTGTCAATTCCAATCTAGTGCTAACCTCCTCTAAAGGGATTGCCTATGTAGATAACAATGCCCAAGTGAATACCTTGGGAGTTGGACTGCAAAATATTAGCACACCATTGACCATAGAGACTAAATTATTAGGTATCGTTACAGGTGGTGGTTCGGCTCAGGCAGGAATCTGGTTTGGTGCCGATGATGAAAATTTCGTAAAGCTGAATGTGAACGGTGACAATATTGAAATGCGTCGTGAAATTGGAGGAATTTCCCTAAATGGAGGTACTTCACCAGATCAAATTGCATTGTCCAATGTAGGAGTATCCGGCAATGATGTAACCTTAAGATTGGTAATTGACCCTATAGCATCTACGCTTACCGCCTATTATGCCATTGACAATGGCACATTTGTTCAGCTTACCAAGACCAACTATGATAATCTTGTCCTTCCCCAAGAATACTTGGACGGCAAACAGTTAAGTATAGAAAATGGTTCTGCAAGCTTTGCAGGAGTTTATACTACCTATAGAAATGGTACAAGCTTTGACACCACATTTGATTATTTCTCAGTTTCGGAAGAGAACAATCCGCCGGTAATTGTTGACCAAAATTTTGCAGTAGCAGAAGATGCAACGCTAAATAGTGTTGTTGGTACCGTTGTAGCAACGGACGAGGGCTCACTAACATATGCTATTACCGCAGGCAATGGAGGTGGAGTGTTCGCCATTGATGGTAGCAACGGAGAGATTACACTATTAACGGCACTTGACTATGACACAACACCACAATATGTCTTGACAATTGAAGTAAGCGATGGTACCAACAATGTTTCTGCAAATATTACCATAGATGTCAATGATGGCGTGGAAGTGCTTCCCTGTAGTCCACTTAGTACTTTGCCCTGTGACCAAATTGAAACCGCACTACCATTGTCACTTGACTTTACATCGGACAATGGAAATCTATCACAATCTGGTATGACCATGGTCATGGAACCAAGTGAGCGCTTAACTGAAGATGTGGCAATTGCAGACCCCAATGTATTGGGTTATGCACCTAGCCTAATTTCACAAAGCAATTTGGGCTTAACTCTGACGAGCACCAAAGGTATCTTTTACAGCCAGTTGGCTTCCCAAGGTACCCCAAGTAGGGCCAATACCAATTCTCAAATGAACGCCTTAGGGGTAGGTCTAACCACCCCCACTACTACTTTTAGTATTTCTTCAACTTTGGAAAATCCGGATTTTTCAGGCAGTACTGGGAATGGCGCCCAACAGGCTGGTATTTGGTTCGGTCTAGACGAGGACCATTATATTAAATTGGCCCTTATAAAAACAGGCACTACTACTACCAAAAAAGTACAGTTACAGGTAGAGAATATGGACCAAAATACCACACAAACGGCATTTTTGGAACTAGATACCCCAAATATAGGCTCCAACACTGGAGAGATTACCTTGAGAATGGAATTAGACCCTGTAAACAACACGGTCAGAGGATACTATACCCTTGAGGGCGGTAGCGAAATCTTAATTTCCGAAGAGGGAGTAGATTTCTTTCCTGTTCCGGCCAACTACTTTGCGGGTACTTCATATGAAATAGTCAATCCTTCGAATACTTTAAATTTCGCCGGAATATATACAACACATCGCAATGCGCCAGTGGATCAGTCAATAACAGTTCTATTTAAAGCATTTGAAATTGATGCGGAGCAACCTGCACTTGCATTGAATTTTGACGCTACAGTACTAAATTTCTCGGGTGCAGCTGGTGAAAACATTACCCCTCAAACAGTAACAGTGACAGCTAATTCAGGCAATCCAACCATTACGCTTTCAGATGACCCTGATGCTGGTGGGTGGTTGATTTTACCTGCAGACCCAGAGTTGGGAACTTTAGAATTGGGTATCCTTCCCAATCTTCCAGTGGGCAACTACAGTACTACACTATTTGCTCTTGATCAACCGGACATGGGCTATATCAACGCCGAAATGACAATTAATCTTGAAATCACGGAGCCCATAAATAACTTTGCCGTTAATGTTAATTTTTCGGATGCGGCCTCCGCAGCCCCTTCGGGTTACGAGAAAGATGCCGGTGATGCCTACGCAAATAGGGGCAACGGTTATAGTTACGGATGGTTGGATGCCAATACCTCTGCCCCGGCAGATCTTACCAAAAATGGTAGAAACAGAGAAATCACTGGAGTAAGTGATCTTAACAACACCTTGTTACATCTGCAATATGGCAATGTATCAGCAAATGCTGCCAATGGATATTTACCAGATGCCAAATGGGAAATTGAAGTTCCAAATGGTAGTTATTTGGTAACCGTATTCGTAGGTGACCCTACTGTGGATAATCCGGCTGCAAATATTCCCGCACACCGGATAAATGCCGAAGGTATAAATTTGGTAGATAATTATATCCCAACTGGAGCCATAGGCAGCAGTACTCGTTTTACTTCTGGAAGTACAACAGTCAATGTTACCGACGGCAGATTGACCATTGACCCCCTAAACGGAGGGCACAATACCAAAATAAATAGTATTCAGATTGTCTCGACAACAACGACCATACAAACCCCACGAGTGGCCGGTGTAACTCCATCCGACGGAGCCATAAATATTTCCGTAACACCTACAATATCAGCCAACGAACTCTTCCTTCCAAATTTTGACGATGAAGGAAATGCTGGTGTCGACAATACTACAATAACCACTGCTACCGTTAAATTGTTCAAACAAGGAAACACTACCCCAATAGGGGCCAGTGTTAACGGAACAGGAGGTGGTGACGCCATCAACTTAGCGCCAAACCAACCTTTGGAAGCCAATACGACCTATATCTTAGTAATAGATGGCGTTTTAGATCTAGTGGGGGAACCTTTTGAATTCTTCACATCATCTTTCACGACAGGCAGTGGAAATACCGGCCCGGTTACGGACCTTGATAACGTTGCCTTTACAAATGCTGGCGCAGTAGCCAATAATGGTGGTGCTAATGGTGCTGGATATTCCACATTGACCATAGGCCCCGACGGAAAATTATATGGCTTGGTAATAAGCGGTGACATACACAGATGGACCATCAATGCAGATGGTACCTTGGCCAACAAAGAAATTTTAAACAACTGGAAGAGTGCCGAGCAAGGTAATTATAGTAGTCGCACAGCCGTTGGTCTTACGTTTGACCCCGCTGCTACAGCCAATAATTTAATTGCCTATATAACCCACGATTCCGGTGGTTTGAACAATGCCCCTGCCTGGGATGGAAAACTTTCCCGATTAACAGGTGCCAATCTTGAAGTACACGATCTTATCCTGACCAATTTACCAAGATCTAAAAAGGATCACTTAACAAACAGCATGGTCTTCAAGAATGGAGAACCTGGGGTAATCTATTTTAATCAAGGAAGCAATAGTGCCGCAGGAGCCCCTGACAATGCTTGGGGAAATAGAAAGGAACGACTTCTTTCCGGTGCCGCATTACGTCTGGACCTAGCCAAGCTTCCGGAAGGTCAATGGCCTTTAAATGTAAAGACTACCATGGACCCAGTGGCGATTAACAATGTTGATGTTAATTCCCCTACACTGGCTTCTACAGTCGCCAATTATACGGAAGATGGTCAAACTTTGGCGGATGATGGAACTTATAATCCATTTTATGTTAATGCACCATTAACGTTATTTGCAACTGGAATACGAAATGCCTACGATTTGGTTTGGCATAGTAATGGCCAGTTGTACATCCCTACCAATGGCACTGCAGGAGGAAGTAATGCTCCGGCCTCTATCAATGGGACAAGAAGACCGGATGGTACTTTTTATGACCATAGCAATCCCCTTTATCCTGTAATTCCTTCTTCCAATGGCAACAATGTGCAAAGGGATTGGTTGTTCAGGGTAGACCCTAATTCTCCCTTAGGCTTTTACGGACACCCCAACCCTTTATTGGGGCAATTTGTGCTAAACAGAGGTGATGCCGATGTAAACAATAGTGCATATAACGGGGTCGAAGCAGACATTAACTATCGAGGAGCTGCATTTGATTTCGAATTTAACAAATCACCCAACGGTGTCATTGAATATAGGAGTAATGCCGAAAATGGCAACTTACAAGGCGCCCTTTTGGTAGTGAGATATAGTGGCAGTAGCGACATCATAGCTTTGGTTCCCGATGGTCCAAACGGTGATATTCTTACCTATAAAACAGGTATACCTGGATTTACCGGGTTCACAGACCCATTGGATTTGGTTGAAGATGTTTCTAATGGTAACATCTATGTATCCGATTATACCCGAACAGAAATCGTATTATTGAAACCGAGTAACCAGGCCGCGCCTACACCACTCATCGTTTTAAATACCGAAGAAGTTACCGGTGATGCCATAGCCAATTCTGGTACATTTACCCAAGAGGTATTGTTCTCCAATTTAGGGAACGCTACCTTGACCAATATACAAGCGGAATTAACAGGTGCCAATGCCGGTGAATTTAGCATAGTTGGCATGCCATCAAGTATAAATTCTCAGAACTCAGCTTCTTTTGAAGTACTATTTACTCCCACCTCCAACGGACCCAAATTCGCAGAGTTAACAATTACGGGAACAGATGCGGAACCAGTAGTTATAGCTATTAATGGTTTAGGGAAAACTGGAACAGGTGGCAATAACGAACCATCTTTACAATGGATATTGGATACACACTTGGGAGCGGGATCGGTAAACGTTGGTGATACCAATGTGGCCACAAACCTTATAGATCTTCCAAATGGATCAACCTATAATGATATATTAGGGGATGAAGTGGCCATAGAGCAATTCGAACGTGCCATTGATGCGCCCGTAACCTTGGAGTTGTTGAGCGTATATGGCCCAACTACAACCAATCCAGTTGTAGCCTTTGGATGGTACAATAGCGGAAATGCAGCTTCTACAACTGAACTGTTTACGGTTACAAATTCGCCTACAAGTAATGGACAGACTTTAAATGCTCCTATTGCGGGGGTTTCCGAGTTTGATCCAGGTGTAGAAAGTTTTGGCTTCTACAGTAGATGGCCTGCCTTCAACAATCGACAATTGTTTAGTGAAGATGCCTTAAATACCTTCACCGGAGCCATTCCGCATCATGTACGGGTCTACGAACTTCCCGGCGAGAGCAACGCATACATTATAGCTACTGAAGAGCATATTTCTGGATTCGACTATCAGGATATCGTAATTATAGCCAGAAATATTAGACCTTTTAATAGTACTCCAAATGAGGCGTGTTCACCAATAAGTACCTTGGACTGCGAAGAACTGGCAGTAGCACTTCCCTTCTCTCTTGCTTTAGATGGAACTGAAGGAGCGCTGGCCAATACAGGTTTTACCATGGTAGACAATCCTTCCGCAAGACTGGCGGAAGATGGAGCAGTATATAATGCGAACGTTCCTGGATTTGAACCAGGGCAAATAAATTTCTCAAATGGTAATTTATTGCTAACAACCAACAAGGGAATTGCCTTCTCCTCCAATTCATCAAGTACGGAGGTAAATTCACAAATAAATACACTTGGAGTGGGAATAGATGCTGGCGATAATGGCAATTTCAGTATCACAACCACAATAATAAATCCTTATACCGATAGCACCAACAACTCGGAGCAGGCAGGTATTTGGTTCGGTCTGAATGAAGATAATTTTGTTAAACTGATTGCCAATGGCGCTTCACAAATAGAATTGCGTTCAGAGATAAATGCAGTTTCCAATAATGTAGATCAAGTGATAGAAGTAGTGCCCAATTTAAATACGAGCTCGGTGCAACTTCGATTATATGTAGATACTGACAATGATCAACTTGTGGCTTTCTATTCCTTGAACGGAGGCAATGAAACCCAGTTGGGCTCCCTGCCTTTACCTGCGGCCTATCTCAGTGGTAATGCCAACTACGACAACTTAAGCTTTGCTGGTATTTTTGCTACCAAAAGACGTGAGGCAGCAGCTACGGAAGTGGTATATACGATATCCGATTTTGCCATTACTCCCGATAATATCCCAGTTGTCTTTGAACCGATCAACATTAACTTCTCCCTACCGGAAGATGTTCCACCGACAGGTTATTTGGTCGATTCCGGACTGGGCTTTGGAGATAGAGGCAACACCTACAGTTACGGTTGGTTGACAACGAATGGACTTGCTCCATTGGATTTATCTGCCAATACCAGAAACAGAAATGTTGACAATGTTGATATTTTAAGAAATACGCTATTGCACATGCAATATGGCAATGTGGGAGGAACAACCGGAGTTTTAACCGAAGGTATATGGGAAATTGAGGTTCCAAACGGTAATTACATTGTAAGCGTAGGGGTTGGAGATCCTAATTTAGATGCTAAAGCAGGTACTGAACCTTTCCATTCCATTAATATTGAAGGAATAAATGCAATTGATCGCTATTCTCCAACAGGGGCGGTGGGCGCATCAACCAGATTTACCTCTGGTTCCGCTACAGTAACCGTAACAGACGGCAGATTGACCATAGATGCCTCTGGAGGTTTCAATACCAAGATCAACTCTATGACCATAACCCAGGATGGAACAATAACACAACCGTTCTTCGCCAATGTTACGCCAGGGAATAACAGTACCAATGTAGCTATAGAGAACTTTCAAATCAATGTAGAGGTGATAACTCCTTTGGGTTATGAGCTTGATAAAGCCACTTTGGCCGGAAACATAAATCTATACGAAGTAACAAACGCCGGAGAGGTATTGGTTCCGTCCAATTCAAATGATACGGGAGGCGGGGATGCAATTACGCTAACACCTTTAAGCAGCCTTAAAACCTTCACCACGTATACTTTCCGACTTACGAGTGATATTGAAGCCAATGTAGTGGGCGATATCAATGATCGCCTATCATTCTTGCCTTTTGAATCCCAATTTACAACAGGTGATGAAAATGTGGTTGTGGACCTGGATTTATCAGGTGTAGAATTCTTTAAAGTGGAAGGAGGTCCCCAATTGGGAGAAGGAACCACAAACCAACGTTTCTCCAGTCTTGTAATAGGACCTGATGGCAAACTATATGCAAGTACCATTGGCAACTTCAATTCGGATGGTAAGATCTACAGATGGGATATGGCGACCGATGGAACTTTGCAGAATTTGGAAATACTCTCTCCTGAACTGCTAGGAGCTGCACATCCAATAAGTGGTCCTAGAAATAATAACGACAGATTGATCATTGGCCTTGTTTTTGACCCAGCGTCAACGGCCGATAATCTAATTGCTTATGTTACACATAGTGCTGCATCCATTACGGACGGCCCTGAATGGGATGGCATTTTGTCCAAACTTACAGGACCTACACTTTCCAACGTCGAGGATTTGATCATTCACCTTCCAAGATCTGGTAAGGATCATTTAACAAATAGTATTGTCTTCGACCCACAAGGTAATATGTATATAAACCAAGGAAGTAATTCCGCGGGAGGCGAACCAGACCCCAACTGGGTAAATAGACCAGAAAGGTTATTGTCGGCATCGGTCTTAAAAGTTGATTTCAATAAAATGCCATCAATACTGCCTTTAAGCGTTTATACTACTGACAATATTGGAATAATAAATAGTGCGTCAGCTGCGAGCCTAACTATGAGCGATGGAACATATAATCCATACGCCACAAACGCTCCATTGACCATCTACGCCACTGGTATTCGTAATGCCTACGATTTAGTTTGGCATTCAAATGGCTGGTTATATATCCCTACCAATGGAACGGCAGGAAACAACAACAACTCACCAAACTCGCCTTCTACGGCCAACTATGATTTGGCAAGACGTATAGATGGCCTGACTACTATTCCATTTGCTCCAGCATTGAACGGTGGAGAAACACAAAAAGACTGGTTGTTTAAAACGCAAGGAGGTTCGTACCACGGACATCCCAATCCATATAGGGGAGAATTCGTATTAAATCACGGTGGAGCTCCATACAGTGGATTGCCGGGACAAGAAGAGACATCATATACCGATGTTGCCAAATATCCAGATAATCTAGGACCCGATCCCAACTATAGGGAGCCCGCATACGACTTCGGAAAAAATAAGTCTCCAAATGGGGCCATTGAATATCAAAGTAATGCCTTTGGCGGAAAACTAAAAGGCCTGCTTATGGTAGTTCGTTTTAGTGGTCAGGATGACTTGTTGGTAATGCAGCCAAAACCAGATGGAGATATCGCCAATGCCAATGGGGATGTTACCGGGCTTGGTGGTTTTGATGATCCTTTGGACGTGGTGGAAGATCCTCGGACAGGTAACATGTATATCTCGGAATACGATAGGGATAACAATGGAACACCAAAACTAACCCTATTAAGAGCAACAGTTCCTGCCATTTTAGGACCTGAAATTGCGGCTACTCCAGACGAATTGATTTTCGAGATGACAGTTAACAACGAAGGCAGTAACACAGATACCAAGGTCGTTACTATTACAAATAATGGTAATGCCGTATTAAATATCTCGAGTGCGAGTATCACTGGTGCATTTGCCGATCAGTTTGAGAGCGTTCTTCCTTCAGGCACCATAACATTGAATCCAGGCGAAAATCAGGATTACACGGTAACCTTTGCCCCAGATTTGGATGGTTCCAATTTAGGATATCAACAAGCAAGTTTGACAATTGAAAGCAACGATGCCGTAAACCCAACCTTTGAAGTAGGTCTTCATGGTCTGAAAAAAGCAGGATTTGAAGGCGGACAGGAACCTGCATTACAGGATGTTGTAGATGCCTTGGGCATTGGCATCAATGTTGGTTGGACATCTCTCTCTAGCTCTACCAATCCCAATCCGGTAGGTGACGAAGTAGAAGTAGAATTATGGGTAAAGGCAAGCGATGCACCTATAAACATTACTCCTGTGGGCCGTTATTCTCCCGCCGAGGAATTACCCTTTGGTTGGTACACTAATGATGGTAGCGTTACCCACTATGAAGTCGGAGTTTTGGCTGGAGGAATTGCCAATGCACAGACCCTCTTCCCTCCTGTTGCAACCGGAGATTCTTCATTTGACCCACAAGGATCTGTTTTCGGATTCTATGTGGAATCAGAAACGTTTGGAAGGTTTAATTATTCTGAAGATGCCATAAACACCGGAATAGCACACAGAACTAGAATATATCCCGTATTGGATCGTACAGGCAACCTTATTGAAAACAGCTATCTAATTACCTTTGAAGACGCTACCAACGGAGACTATCAAGATTACATGTTTATAATAGACAATGTATTTCCTTTCGAGGATGGCACCTTGGTATTGAATTTTGATGAGCAGGAAGTGGCATTTAATGCTGCCATGAATCAAGAAGATGTGCCTGTACAACAGTTAACACTTTTTGGAAATGGTGGTGTTACGGCCGGACAAATCAATTTGTCAGCTTCGGAAGATTGGGTTGTACTTCCAACTGATTTCGAACTTAATTCTCCGTTCGATTTAGGAATTGACACATCAGGACTGCCTTTAGGAACATATGAAGCAACTATAACTGCTACAGCACCCAACTATCTGGATGCCGTTATAAATGTTAGTTTAAAAATTACAAATGAGTTGGTCTATACCTATCAATTTAATTTTCAAGATCCCGATGATATTGAGACTTCACCTGCAGGTTATATTGATGACCTAGGAATGCCATATGGCACCCAAAGCACATCTTTGGGCGATATGACCTTTGGATGGGTGGATCCAGGTACTTTTATTCCTGCTGATGCAAGTGCAAATGCCAGAAATAGAAATAATGGCACCAATGACGATGCATTATTAAAAACGTTTACCATAATGGGACATAGTTCATCGGCCACTTACCCGCAGCTTGATTGGATAGTAAATGTTCCGAATGGCACCTATTCCGTAAATATTAGTGTTGGTGATCCGGATTATACCGACAGTAATCACGTGTTGGATGTGAACGAAGTGACCATTGTTGATTATAACCAAGAGAACATTGCCCCTGACGATTATAGTAATTTGGAAGAAACCAAATTGGTAGATGTTATAGACGGTACCCTTAGATTATCCTTAGGTACCGGAGGTGCCAATGCCAAACCAAATTATATACGACTGGCACCATTCGACGCTTCCTTGGTTCCACCAACTATTGTGGCCAATTTTGATGGAAACATTAGTGACACTGACACCTATCGAGGTAGCCTGCAAGTGAGCTTAGAGGCAATAGATGAAAGCAATAGTGGAGGCATCGCAAGACTGGAGTACACTCTAGACGATAACGCGGTTGAATCCTATGCCCAGCCATTTGACGTGGTAACGGAAGGAGCCCATACTTTGGTGGTAACTGCAGAAGATAATAATGGAAATACTTCCGAGAAGACTTATAACTTCATTATCGAGACCCCAACAGGTGCCCTATTGTCCATGGAAAACATGACCAAGGTTCCTGGGACAAACAGAGGGTTCCCAGCTGACGATTACTACACCTTCCATAGGTTAGGTTCACCTGGACAAGCACTGGTTCACGATACCAATGTAATGCGTTTAAACAATACCGGCACTGGCGACTTGGTCGTAACTGCAATCAATCTTTCGGATAGTAATGATTATACCTTCGAATTATTGGATGCCATAGGTACTACAGCTACTTTACCCATAAATATCGCAGCTGGAAGTTATGCTGATTTGGATATAACCTTTATAGGTACAACAGGCACCGGTTCAAATGGTATTTTCGTTGAAAGTATTGAAGTAGTTTCCAACGCCGACAACGCATTGGAAAATAAGGCAACGCTACACGGTGCTTATTCCCCACAACCTGAAGGTGGTGATGAAATTAACGCCCAAGAAGTGTTTGATGCATT
Source organism: Arenibacter sp. F26102 (assembly GCF_023015865.1). GTDB lineage: Bacteria > Bacteroidota > Bacteroidia > Flavobacteriales > Flavobacteriaceae > Arenibacter. Next base: position 398,688 of record NZ_JALKBC010000006.1, read on the forward strand.
TGGTTTCCAAACCAGTATGTTGAGCATTGTAAATGATGAGGGCACTATTGTTCCACCGAATACGAAAACCACCAATCCTAGCTCTAATTATCCAATTCCGGAAAATATAGAGGCAGGTTATGAGGGAGATATGATCCTGTCCAGCAATTTTGTTCAGGCAGATCCTTCCAAACCGGTTATAGGAATACAGTTATCGGCATTACATGGTGGACCGAGTTCGAATGGCTCCCAGTTTGTTGCTGTTAATGGAACCAGTACTGTAGGAGGAATGAACTTCTCCCATAATGCTAGTTATTACCAGACCTTATTGCCTAAAAACAATGCAGGAGCAATAAGTTTTGATACCGCAAATAGCATCTCAGGAGCCTTTAGGATTGCTGTATCCGGATATTTAACTTCCGGCGGCAATAATATAAATGGCAATAGACCTGATCTTTTAGGGGCAAGGGTTTACAAGGCCATCGATCATAATGGCAATGTAATTCCCAACGAATATATTGTATTGCAAGATTTTGTTCAGGGAGGATGTGGAGCAGGTTCTGCCAATTGTGACTGGAACGACAATACCTTCTATTTTATCAATATTAGACCAGAGGGAGTGCCTAGCGCTCAACCCATCGAAGATCTTTTGGTGAATGTGGACGAATTGTTCAATGTGGAAATCAACCAGTATTTTGACAATGGATATCCTGGGAATACCCTAGAGATTACAGCCACTATAAATGGAAGTGCGTTACCATCCTGGATGAGCTTTAATACTAATACAGGTGAAATTCAAGGTACGGTACCGACAGGTACAACCGGAAGCTTCCCAATTGTGTTGGAGGCAAAAGATGCCAACGGACTTTCAGCATCCACTACCCTAGTTGTGAACATAAACGAACCACCCGTTGCAGTAGATGACGAAGCGGTTACTGAAAAGAATTTGGCGATAAACCTAGATCAGTTACTCAGCAATGATTCCGAACCAAATGGAGAGGATGTACTAATAGTATCTGTGGATACTCCTCAAAACGGAACAGCGGAATTAAACTCCGAGGGTACTGAAGTACTGTATACCCCAAATAACGATTATTTTGGTCCAGATAGTTTTACATATACCATTGAGGACGAATCAGGGCTTACAGCAACAGCAAATGTTCTGATAACGGTGAATGAAGAGAATCAAGCACCATTGGCCATAATTTCTACAAATGTTAATGAGGGGCCAGCTGCATTGGTAGTATCATTCAATGGAAGTGGATCTACCGATGACAAAAATGACATTGCAGGCTACCTATGGGACTTTGGTGATGGATCGGTTAATTCCAATGAAATGATAACCGAACACACTTACACATCAGCAGGTGTATACACAGCAAGTCTAAGTGTTACAGATTCCGAAGGCCTGTCCAACACGGCTACGGTCACTATCACGGTTTCAACACCGCCCAACACCAATCCGGTAGCTGTTGCTACAGTTACCCGCGGTGCATCTGCCTTACAGTTTAACTTTAGTGGTTCCGCTTCCAACGATGGAGAAGGTGATCTTACCTATGCATGGGATTTTGGGGATGGTACTCCAGTAGCAACAGCAGTGTCTCCAACACATACCTATGCCGCATCAGGAATCTATACAGTGAAACTAACAGTGACAGATGAAGGAGGTTTGACCGATATTGCCACCATCAATGTAGACACCGAAGAACCTGTAATAGGGGATTTTGCACTGCGTATAAACGCTGGTGGGCCAGAAATTAATTATGATGGAAACGTCTTCTCTGCAGATCAGAACTTTGTTGGCGGGAAAGCGTATACCAATACCAGTGCTACGGTACCCGCATTGTACCAGACTGAACGCAGCGCCTCACCACCGACTTTCGGTTATGAAATACCGCTTCCCAATGGAGAGTACAGGGTAACGCTTCATTTTGCAGAAATATTTTTCGGAGCAAATGGAGGCGGTACCTTAGGAACGGCCCAACGAATTTTCGATGTGGTCATGGAAGGAAGCACCATTTTGGACGACTTTGATATCAATGCGGCCGTAGGTCCACAGACCATTACAACCCGAACCTTTGATGTTGTAGTTGAAGACGGTATTTTGAATCTAGGTTTTGATGCAACGGCACCAGATGGTGTAAACCAACCAAAACTGTCTGCTATTGAAATATTTGGTCTTACCGATCCCAACATTGCCCCTACCGCAGTGGCCACAGCTACTCCGTTGAACGGTACAGCACCGCTACAGGTGAACTTCACAGGAAGCGGATCTAGCGACCAGGAGACTCCGGACGCACTTACGTACGCATGGGATTTCGGAAACGGCGATTCCTCGTCCGCTACCAACCCGGTTTACACCTATACTACTGTAGGCAGCTTTACCGCTACCCTTACCGTGACTGATCCAGAGGGACTGCAGGACACCGCTACGGTTACCATCACGGTAGATGAGGAAGTCGTTGTGGACTGTACTCCGGTACCTTCCCCTTGGACCAATTCCGATATAGGAAACGTTGCCGCCAATGGCGAGGCCTGTTTCGACAACGGTCGTTTCGAGGTCAATGCCTCAGGTGCGGACATCTTCGGCAGTGCCGACGAGTTCCACTATGTCTATCAGGAACTACAGGGAGATGGGGAGATCATAGCCCAGTTAATGAGCCTTGAACAGACCAACGGTTGGGCCAAGGCCGGGGTGATGATGAGGAGCGACCTTGATGC
>NZ_JALKBC010000070.1 GCF_023015865.1 Arenibacter sp. F26102
TGGGGATCTGAACAGTCTCATAGCTCAGCTGGTTAGAGCGCTACACTGATAATGTAGAGGTCGGCAGTTCGAGTCTGCCTGAGACTACAAAGTAGACGAGGTGCGGACGAGAAGTTCATGCCGCTGCAAGCGGTAAGTCTACGCTGGATTACGATTTTGCCTTCGGGCACACGTTCATTGATTGAAAATATTGAATTAGGAAATTCTAGAAGTTGGGAAACCTGCCGACTATTGACTGGCATCAGCCGACCTATAGGAAAACGGGGGATTAGCTCAGCTGGCTAGAGCGCCTGCCTTGCACGCAGGAG
>NZ_JALKBC010000071.1 GCF_023015865.1 Arenibacter sp. F26102
AGTATTAAAAACGCCAAAGACAAGTCTAAGGTCGAAATTCAAACCATAATAAAGGACTATGCGGTAACAAGGAGCCGCGGACAACGCAAATAATTATTAATTTTTAAAATAGAAACAATGAATGAAGAACAATTAAAACAAAACCATCCGGCCACGTACAACAGCATTTTTAATGCGGGCGTTTCAGCCGGTACAAAAGCGGAAGCCGAACGCGTAGGCGTTTGGATGGATTACGCGGACACAAATTTAGATGAGGTACGCGCCGGCATAATTTCGGGAAAATCGATTACCGA
>NZ_JALKBC010000072.1 GCF_023015865.1 Arenibacter sp. F26102
ACGAACCCGAAGGGGGTAGTGGATGGACAACAGATTAATATTTCTGTACCTGCTCACAATAAAAGTGACGGGGATGTGGCGTTGGTGCGTACTGACGGAATAGTACGTTGAAGGGAGCGGTGACGCCCCGATAGTACACTGAGGCTCCGGCCAAGGTGATAATCCAGCTTAACATCCTCCGAGAAAACCAAGTGAAGCAGCCCGTACCGCAAACCGACACAGGTGGTTGGGATGAGTATTCTAAGGCGCTCGAGAGATTCATGGCTAAGGAACTAGGCAAA
>NZ_JALKBC010000073.1 GCF_023015865.1 Arenibacter sp. F26102
TTCCATTCTCTACATACTCCAGTCCTTTTACAAACAATTTCCAGTACAGTTCGGCCAATTTCCTGGCCACTGCCTTTATGGCCACCAATCCTCCCTTTTTGGCCCGTATCTTTCTACCGAAAGCGCCCAATGCAATGTGCCTGCTGTTGAGCAGGCCTACTGCTGCCTGTTTGAAGATCAGACCTGCCCTTGGGGCTCCCTTGGGTTTGTAGTTGCGTTTCATTTTTCCCGAATTGTGTTGTTTTGGGGCAAGTCCCAACCAAGAGGTGAAATGTTTTTCC
>NZ_JALKBC010000074.1 GCF_023015865.1 Arenibacter sp. F26102
AAATCGAAAAAATAAGAGGGGAGTTAATGCCGGTTGAAATGGTGCAAAAAATAATGGTTATTAACATTCAAAGTGTGTTCCGGGAGTTTGAAAGCGGGTGCGAAAATATCGCGTCTGTTTATTGTGAGATTTTAGGGGGGGACCGTGACCACCTGGCCCGCATGGTTAAAGAAATGCGCCAAGTATTAGAGGACAGTATTAAAAACGCCAAAGACAAGTCTAAGGTCGAAATTCAAACCATAATAAAGGACTATGCGGTAACAAGGAGCCGCGGACAACGC
>NZ_JALKBC010000075.1 GCF_023015865.1 Arenibacter sp. F26102
ACGAACCCGAAGGGGGTAGTGGATGGACAACAGATTAATATTTCTGTACCTGCTCACAATAAAAGTGACGGGGATGTGGCGTTGGTGCGTACTGACGGAATAGTACGTTGAAGGGAGCGGTGACGCCCCGATAGTACACTAAGGCTCCGGCCAAGGTGATAATCCAGCTTAACATCCTCCGAGAAAACCAAGTGAAGCAGCCCGTACCGCAAACCGACACAGGTGGTTGGGATGAGTATTCTAAGGCGCTCGAGAGATTCATGGCTAAGGAACTAGGCAAA
>NZ_JALKBC010000076.1 GCF_023015865.1 Arenibacter sp. F26102
TCGAGCAAAATATCTCATCAAACAATATACGGTTCCCATATTACGTGCGTGTAAACTTGTTGATTTAAGCAGATCAATGTGGTATTACCAAAGTAGACGGGATGACAGCGAAGTCATCGACAAGCTAACCGAGTTGGCCGGATCATATCCGACCCGGGGTTTTGATGAGTATTATCATAAGATCCGTCGTGAGGGCCTAAAATGGAACCGAAAGCGTGTGTTGCGTGTGTATCGCAATATGAAGCTGGGCCTTAGGCGCAAGCATAAGAAACGTTTGGTAA
>NZ_JALKBC010000077.1 GCF_023015865.1 Arenibacter sp. F26102
TTCGTCGATATTCCCGGGTACCATAGGGTCATGGGCGCCAAAGAGCTGTCGCAGGAGAAGAACCTGAGCATGGTGGTAGGCCTACAGTCGAGATATGAGACCGGTTATCAGTTGATGAAGGAAAAGATCGACGGGGGCATTATTGGAGACATAACCTCCTTGAACGTTTATTACAACGTTGGAGCGCCCAAGATACATCCGCGCACGCCGGACCAGACTGAGATGCAGTACCAAATGCGGAACTGGCGCTATTTCACATGGTTGTGGGGAGGCCAATTGGC
>NZ_JALKBC010000078.1 GCF_023015865.1 Arenibacter sp. F26102
ATCTTCGGCAGTGCCGACGAGTTCCACTATGTCTATCAGGAACTACAGGGAGATGGGGAGATCATAGCCCAGTTAATGAGCCTTGAACAGACCAACGGTTGGGCCAAGGCCGGGGTGATGATGAGGAGCGACCTTGATGCAAACTCCGCCATGGCGATGATGATCATGGCACCGAACCCCAACAATACAGGGATACCGGCATATAGTTTCCAGTACAGGCCCACAAAAGGTGGCACTCTTGGAACCGGCAACTATACCGCCCCTGCACCGGCTCCGGGAGG
>NZ_JALKBC010000079.1 GCF_023015865.1 Arenibacter sp. F26102
GGTATGGTCCTATTTGGAGATGGCAAAGGAAATTTTAGACCTGCCAGTGTAATGGAAAGCGGTTTAAATATTGACGGAGAAATAAGGGATATAACTAAAATATTATTGGCCGATAAAACCGAAGTCGTTTTGTTTGTACGAAATAATGATGGCATTGCAATGTATAAAATTGAATCAACTAAATAATAGAAAAGTGAAAGCAAGAAGTATCAGCCTAATAATAGCACTGGGATTATGTCTCGGAATGTGGGGCCAATCGGGGTCAGTTACCATTAAGGAAG
>NZ_JALKBC010000007.1 GCF_023015865.1 Arenibacter sp. F26102
GGCCCGCTCTGGCAACAAGTTCCATCTGAAAAACTCCATTAAACCATAGCAATCCCCATAGTAAGGGACAACCGGACCCGGTTCAGTCAACACTGCGTTCATGTTTGGCCGTACCGACCACACGAACGCTTAGTTATTGTATGCAGTATTTTTATCCGCTCTTCCATTGAATAATTCATTTCATCCTCAAGTTTTGGTCTTAAAGAGTTATAAATAAAATCGGGAATCATAGGACTTAAAAGTCTGTTATTATAAATTCTATCTTGAATATTTCTCAAGTGTTCTATGTCAATATTATCATCAATATTAGTTTTAGTTAACGTCGATTCAATCAGATTTCTCAAATGATTTAAATTATCAATTGATTCCGTATTTGAATTGATTTCTTTGTAAGCGAACATAAAAACTGGAATTGAGGGTAAAATAACTTCAACAAGAAAGCCTTGTAAACTCAAATCATTCGTTAGTGCGATTATTAAAAGAATAGTAAAAGTTATTGAGCTAATGACATAAACTAAATATTTATAACGTTTACGAACTGAAAAATCATAAGTGATATTCGTACGTTGACAAAGTAAGCTTGCTACGTTAGTATCAACTTTCTTTATAGCCAAAGAATACCAATCCGTAACCTTACCGACAATATTTTGATTCTCGTTATACATTAAAGAATATCGTCTAATTATCTCCCTATCTATAAGCACTAAATTCAAAGTTGCATTAACTGGTATGTCGAGTACTTTAGTATCAAACGTCTCTTTTATTGATGCTGCAATTTTTTTTAATCTGTCAATAGTACTTTCTAAAATCTTTTCTCCGACTGAAGCTATAATTGTGTAAAGAACAAAAATATAGCTTGCTTCATCAATTAATGTTGGATTAGTTTTAATTACCAATGAAATAATAATTGGCAATGGAACAGAAATGAAAATCAACAAACCTTGATAATTTTTGGCTATTGAGTAAACTCTCTTTTGAGCAAGTAATTCGTTAATATGAATATCTTTATTTTGCCTTTTCAATATTTTCTTTCCTTTATTGGCCATATGTTGGAAAATTTGTTCCGAAAATTTCTCCCCATAGATTAATTGATTTTTTTTGGTCTTTATCTGTTAATTCAGCATTAACAGCGTCTTTTGCTTTTTCATATGCCCAGTCAGCTTTTCTTGAAATTGCTTCTTTTTCTGCAAATGTAAAAGTATTCATATCGCCTTGAAATCCTTTAGGGTCATAAACAGAACCGAATATGGCTGAAATTAAATAATAAAAAAAATCTCGGATATTTATATCATTATAGCCATTTAATTCTGCTCTTGAATTTACAAAATTGATGACAATGTTCTCAAATAGATAAGATGAAATAGTGTAAGTAGAGTTTCTCCGATTCCAATATTTTAACGTTCTAACAAGTTGTAGGACAAGTGTTTTATTATTTTGATTTGCTGTTGTAATCCTTTTTTGGTCAATTCTTGGGTCAGTCGGTTTCCAATTCCCATTACCATCAGGAATTAAATAAATATCAGTATCGGTTTTAAAACAAGGAACAATGTCGAATACCCATTCGTAAGAAGAAAGGTTCAATGTTGCAGCTTCTCCACGACTATTAATTTCAGCCGACTTGTACTGCTCAATTGTAGATAACGAACTTTTGAACTTATTAACAACTCGCCTTGAATTCAAAATATTGGAATCTGATAAATATTTCAATCTCGCACCAGCATTAGGTGTATGGATTGTATATTCATTCCCATATTTGGAATAATAAGCTCCGTTTCCTCCCAAGCAGAACATCAAGTCAACATCGTCTAATTCACGAATTTTGGTTCTCCTTTCAAATGAACCATAGTTAATATGCCACCCATCATATTTGAATGGGAAATTTAGGTCGTCTTTGTCTTCGAGTTTATTTAGTTGACTATACAACCAATTTCTACTCGCTCTTGCTTTATCTGTTCTGTCTTTTAAAAGGTTTACATAGTCGTTATTAAAAGTACTGAAAGCTGAATTTACTGATGTGGCCATTTGGTTTGGTTATATTGGGTACAACATTTGCATTTAGTAACATGTGCCTATATCCTTTTCTTGGACAAACTGTTTTTTAATACATTCCTATGTATAAAAAATCCTATTAATTCCGTAAAATTTTCGTGGGTGCGCAGCGGGGGGAGTACTACAACCAAAAGTTGGCTTCTAACCTTCTAAGGTAGCAAATATTGGGCTTCAGATTCGCTTAATCGATAAAGTTCAAAATTCTTCGGTGTATTGCTCAATATGTCAATGAACAATTAACAATGTGGGATTAGGTCGAAGGTTCAAAGTTCAGTAAAATGTTGCGATGCTGCGTTGGCTATGATGGATTACTGCCTGGTCCAGCCTGCCTTGCCTTCAGGCAGGCGCAGTCGAGACCTAAAAGGAGATGCCAATGGTGTGTGACTTCTCGTCGTCCCGAAAAGGGGCTCTGTCGAAGTGACTACACTAGTCATTGTGAGCTTGCCTTGTCGGTAGACAGACCTGCCTAGCCTTTAGGTTGGCGCAGCATTGCAATCCGATTCTTTAATATAGAGATTGCTTCGTCGTCAAAAACTCCTCGCAATGACGGTAAAATGTCTGGTCCAGCCTGCCTTGCCTTCAGGCAGGCGCAGTCGAGACCTAAAAGGAGATGCCAATGGTGTGTGACTTCTCGTCGTCCCGAAAAGGGACTCTGTCGAAGTGACTACACTAGTCATTGTGAGCCTGCCTTGTCGGTAGACAGGCCTGCCTAGCCTTTAGGTTGGCGCAGCATTGCAATACGATTCTTTAATATAAAGATTGCTTCGTCGTCAAAAACTCCTCGCAATGACGGTAAAATGTCTGGTCGAGCCTGCCTTGCCTTCAGGCAGGCGCAGTCGAGACCTATTTGTTGATACCTCGAATCTTTCATTCTAAACAGATGACCTGCTAGCCTCCTTCAATACCCTTCCCGCCTGGACCATGTGCCGTTGATTGTGATAGATGACCACCCTAAACGTATCTCCCAATCTAAGCTTGATCCATTTGGATATGGAGATACCCGTTTTGGTTTTGGTTAGGTCTACCTGTGAGGCTAGCTCTATTAAATTGATCAAGGCCTGTTGTTGGGTAATAAATTTGGTGAGTACCCCCTTATCCAAGGTACTGCCTATGGGGTCCATGGCTTTAAAGGTTTTCATCCTGTTCAGCTTTTCCTTGGGAAGCATGGTATTAGCAAAATAGTTGCCTAACCATCCGCTTTTAAATTTTTCGGAAGGCCGGTGTCTGGATGCGATTAGCTGCTTTTCAATTTCAGGAATATAAAAATCCCCATACCGGTTTAAATGTTCAAGGCATTCCAATATACTCCAGCTTTCTGGGGAGGCTTTCCAATTTAAGGTTTCCAAAGGCAAGTTTTTAAAATGCTCGGCCTTGGTTTGATGTTCCTGGCTGCGCTCCAACAAATCCTGCAATAAATCCTTAGATGCTATTTCCATTGTTTTTTTATGACAAAATTCACTCCTTTTAGCCGTTAAAACATTGATTGAAATTAAGATTTTTTGATCCTGGAAAGTGTTTCGGGGGTCATCCTCAGATAGGAGGCTATGTATTTGTTGGGTATTTCCTGAAAGAGTTGAGGGCTGCGCTTTAGGACTCTTTTATACCTTTCCAAGGGAGACACGGTTAAGATATCCCGCTCCCTTTCCATTTGTTGTAATACCAATTGCTCCAACATTAGTTGCCAGGTGGTATTGTTTTCCGGGGTGGATTTCATAAAATCCATGAAAGTGGCCTTGCCAATGACTTTTAGTTTAGTTTTTTTTAGTGCCTGAATGTATAAATCGGAAGGCATTTCATTTAGAAAAGAATCCAACGCAACTATAAAATTGTCCTTATAACCAAATCTAATAGTGTGTTCCTCATTTTCCTCAACCACAAAAATTCTTAAACTCCCTTCGGCCACCCAATAGAGGTTGGTGTCCATACTTCCCTGTACTTTTAAATATTGGTTCCTATTTAATTCCAGTTCTGCGGTCCATAAACCTTCCTGGTCTAGTTGTTCTTTTAGGTGGGCAATGGGATTCATTCTTTATGTGATCAGGTTTTGATGCTAATTACAATTTTCCCCTTGTGTTTTCCCTCTCCAAAATATTGGATCAATCGACCCGCATCTTCAAGGGGATATGGACCGTCTATCTGGCATTGGATTTTCTGCTGCGCTAGCAGGTCACAGATATAATCCAAGCCAATATTTGATTTTAGTGCTAGTATCTTTAGCCTCTTGGAACTGAACAGGGGTACAAGCTTTCCCCACAGTAATAATCCTATGAGGTTGAAAGGCTTGCCACCTATACTTACATATCGCCCGGTGGGGTTTAAGGCTTTTAGGTAGCTAAGGGAAGCTTTGTTGGTCTTACAGTCCAAGATGAGGTCGTACCGATCCCCGGCCTTGGTGAAATTCACCTTTTTATAGTCCAATACATGGTCAAAACCAAGCGAGGTCATCGTAGCCACTTTTTCTTGGGAATCCACTCCTGTAACCTCACAATTATAAAGTTTGGCAATTTGCAGGCCAATGGTTCCTACGCCACCGCCACCACCGTTGATCAGAACTTTTTGGTCTTCTTTTATTTTTCCTAGGTCCCTAAGCGCCTGTAAAGCCAGACAGGAGGCATGCGGAATGGCTGCTGCTTCCTCAAAGCTTAAAGCCTGGGGTTTCTGTACCACCGCCTTTTCGTTAATACTTATATATTCGGCAAAGGAGCCAAAGCCATAATTAGAGGTATCGCCCATAACCGCATCCCCAATGTTGAATTTTGTAGCCTTTGCTCCCAAAGCCGCGACAGTGCCCGATAATTCCATACCCAATGTATGTTTTGGTTTAAATAGCCCGAAAAATATTCGGTATATATAGGGTTTGCCCCTAACTAGACTCCAGTCGTAGTCGTTTACGGTAGTGGCATGGATCTTTATTAAGACTTCATTTTCCTTAGGCGAGGGTATTGCGACCTCGGTTATCCTAACCACCTTTTCAGGGGGTCCGTAGATTTCACATTTAACAGCTTTCATTAGGTTCTATTGATGTCCTAAAATAATCATTTGATTTTAATTGGTCTTTCAAAATCTTCGGTCATATTATAGGGCATTTTCCAAATTTCACCCTTGAAATTTCCAAAATACAGTTCGGACTTACTTAGCTGGTGCGAATCTCCGTCGGCCCAGAAAAAAGAAAACGGGGCCTTGTAATTTACAGGTCTTCTCACATAGGAATGACTTAAAGAACTATTTTCCGTTATGTTATTTATCTTTTCCCAGGTTTCTCCCTTATCAGTGGATTGCCAGATGGCCAATTCACCACCAACGCCCCAATCCTGGGCGCCTTTTTCCGTAGGTCCAACAATTTTCCAGTTGTCTTCGCCTATAAAGAGACTCCCCATATCATAATTGTGGTCGGAGGTGGTTACCAAAGTAGTTTGCCATTCCGCACCGTTCCATTTGGTGATGCACCATTCGTATGGGGCACTTTTGGGGCCGGGTTCGTGGCCATTACTTCTAATGTATAGACAAGCGGGATTGCCTTCAGCTGTAAAGCCCATATCTTTGAGATACAGATTTTTATTTTGGGAGGCATAATCCACAGCTCTAGCGGGACTTGCCAGGTCCACCACTGGGACTGGGGTATTTATGCCATCGACAGTGGTCCATGTGGCTCCAAAGTCGGCCGATTGAATGTAGTATAGGTCGGTTCTTTTGTCGACATTGCCATTGGGATGTCGGTTAAAAAATGTACCTAACACCTTGCCTTTAAATAGGTCAGAGGTCTGATAATGCCCTGATTTTTCTCCTTCCTTTTCAGGGATGGCAGCGAGTAATTTATCATCGGTCCAAGAAATGCCATCCTTACTGGTTTCATAATAGAGTTGACGTACCCCTGTATATTTTGTAAAAAATTGAAAAAAGCCAAAATCTGTATACCTCGGTTGTGGGTAGGTCATTTCCTCTTCCGTAATCTGTACAAACTCCTTAATGGAATATGGCGCTTTGCTTTTGTATTTATAACCTGGCCTATTGGCACCTCTCCCGCTGATAAACACCCAAATATAACCTGAGCCATCGATGAGAATGGAGGGATTGTCATGAGGGTCGTCTACTCCATTTTTGTCATAGACAACGGTGGGTCGTGAGACCATTTCCGTTTTATGGTCGAACTCCCCGATCATACACAGAAGGTGACGTTGGTCCTCGGATGGCGTTCCCCCATATACAAAAAAGGTTTTTTCAACTTCGGGGGCATAAATGGCTAGCGGAACGTGCTTTGCAGTGTAGGTTCCCAGTGCCCCTGAGTATTTGTCCCCATACTCGTACTTCTGATTTAATTCGAACCAAATGCCTCTGTAGCCGTTGATTTTTGTATTGGTCAGACTTTGGCCGAAAGCATTTCCAACACAAAAAACAGTAAAAACAAGTACTAATAATTTGAGATTTCTTCCAATGGTGTTACTTTTCATTTTTCTTATTTCGATTTGCTAAAACATATTTTTTTGATACCTCCCTCACTGTTATATTCCCGTGTTTCCTGAAACCCAAACTTCTTATATAAGGCTATTGCTGGGGCATTGGCCCAACCGGTTTCTACAATAAGGGTCTCGGAATCGTCATAATCTTCAACGAACAATAACAGCCTACGTGCAATTCCCTGCCTAAAATATTTTGGATCTACTACAAGGCTGCAGATATTAAGAGTGTTTTTTAGTTGGTCTATTTCAACTGCAGCGGCCAAAATATCATCTTTCCAAAAGCCATAAAACTGGGTGTTGCTGTTTTGAAATTCTGAAAGAGTCCTTCTTAACGGAGGAAAATCCGTTACGCCCAGTAATTCAGCCTCGATGCGATAGGATACTCGAAAAAGTTCGTGAAGTTTTACTGCATTGGAAATTTCGGAATGGGCTATTTTTTTGATCATTGACGTTTAAGGACTGCCTTAATTGTGGAATACTGATTCCAAAGAAGTCTCTAATATAGCAATTCTTTGTTTCTCGTTCGCGGTTCAAAGTTGAAAGTCGAATATTGACGTCCCTGATATAGGTTGACCACTTTAAAGCGCTCAACCTATACCAGGGACTTATAAAGGTATTACTTCCTAGGAAGCAAGGTTGTTGGTTATAGCTGAATTTTAGCGCCCATAACCTTTAGAAATTCCCTTATAAAACTTGGATGTGCGGGCCAAGCTGGAGAGGTTATTAGATTGCCATCTACATAGGCTCCATCTACGGGGATGGATTGAAATTCCCCTCCGGCCAAAGTTACTTCAGGGCCCACGGCAGGGTAAGCCGTCAGTTTTCTTCCCTTTACTACGTCTGCAGCGGTCAAAATTTGAATCCCATGGCAGATTGCGGCTACAGGTTTATTGGTAGTGAAAAAATGTTGTACCATTTCAAGTACTTTTTTGTTCAATCTCAAATATTCCGGTGCCCTTCCTCCAGCAATCACCAATCCATCATAATCGTTCACATTTACATCTGCAAAGCTGTAGTTCAACGCAAAATTATGACCTGGCTTTTCCGTGTAGGTCTGGTCGCCTTCAAAGTCATGTATAGCCGTTTTAACGATATCTCCCTTTTTCTTGTCCGGACATACGGTATGTACAGTGTATCCAACCATTTCCAACATCTGGAATGGGACCATGGTTTCATAATCTTCAGTGAAATCGCCGGTTAAAAACAATACTTTTTTCATTGTTATCATTTATGGTTAAAAAAAATTATTTTTTGTGCTTTATTTAAGCCAAGATCTTCCTTTACAGTAAATTTCGATTTTTCTGTACGCAAGGCAGCAAACAGGGGGAATTTAATACCTAAGTTAACAAATAATGGGTGTTAAATGAGCGAAGTAAGTATGGGTTGGGTCAATGGTTGTTGGTAAAATATTGAATATCAGCACGTGGGGATTTATGATGCCTAAAAAATTAACCTTCTTTTAATACTCTTTTGTTTTTTTGACATATAATATATCAGGAAACAGTCGTAATGAAGCATCTTCTATTGGAAAAAAAGATAGCCTCACTTTGCCTAATAACAGATTAAAGGTTGACTTGATACTGGATATTTTTTATTTGAATATCTTCAGAGCCGTTATATAGCAGTGTTTTTTGTTTTTAAAGACCCTGATAGTGCTTATGATTATTATGGTAATGTTATAAATATACAGGACTATTACAGGAATATATATTTTTAGGATACTTGCTGGCCCTACGATGTTATCTAAATATCCCATTATTACCCCCAAAAATCCGGAGAATATTATAATAAAATAGGAGAAAAGAAGAAGGCACCAGGTGATTTCAAAATTTAATATCGACTTGCCAAGCTCATTTACATCCTTCAATTTATCCTTTTTCAGTATCCAAAAAATTAAAGGAAGAATAATCCCTAATATCGGAAAGAACAAAAATCCTAGTGCTGATAGACTCATTAGTGTTAAATATCCTTTGTCCTCATTAATTTTCCAGTCTATAATTTCGTCTGGAGAAGTGTCCAGTGCAATTGCCAGTCTTTTTAACGTATCACCTCGAGGTTCTGATTCATTATTTTCTATTCTTTGAATGGTTCTTAGACTCAAACTAGACTCTTCGGCCAGTAATTCCTGAGACATACCTTTACTACATCTTAATTCTTTAATTCGCTGTGATAAACTCATAATGCTCAATTAATATTGTTTTTTATTTGATGTAAAAGTAATTCTGGATTATAGTTTCGATAGCGCCTCTAATACGACATATTTACGTCATTAATGTCAGACCCTTATTTTAGGGGCATTAAGCAGGAATGGCAAACAGTATTTCTCTATAATCCAAAAATAGTCAATTACATTTTTTTTTGATTATTTATTATAGATCCAAGTCTTATTAAACTCGTAATGAAAAGGATTGTCTGGTTGAGACCTTTAAGGAAAGACCAATGGTGTGCGACTTCTCTTCCAATAGGTATTGGGAGTTCAGAAAAATGGGACTCTGTCGAAGTGACTACAGCAGACAGTGTGAGGTACAGTCGTAACGAAGCATCTTCTACTACAAAAAAAACAGATTGCCGCGTTGCACCTACCTAGCACTTAGGCAGGCTTGCAATAACCGTAAATGTCAGGTCCGATCGCCGATTACAAAAGGATGGATTTCTCCAATATGTACCATGTTTTCTCGCCATGTTCTCTTGGCGGATTAGGTGCGGAAAGTATTGTGGTTATTTTTTCTGGAAAGACTATTTCGCGATCAAATTCAATGCCTTTTAGAAATAACAATGGCATTTTATATTATGACCGTCTTGGATCTTGCTAAGCCCTGTCAACTTCTATTGTCCAAGCTAAACCTATATGATAAAAAATGGTTATTTCTTATTCACGGTATAGACACCCCCGGCAACCAAAAGTATACCTAATCCTAAATAGATATATCCCTGTTGTTTGCTCCCTTTATCTGAAACATCGAGTTCTATGTTCAACACCTTTACAGAGGCCCCGCTATTTTCTATTTTATTCAAACCTAAATATCCTAGGGCCAGGCCGCCAATTATTAGAAGGATTCCGATTACTTTTTTAGTATTCATAGTTGGTTATTTAATCTTAAATATCAACAAAATTTTACGAACCTTATAATAATATTAACAACATAACGTACTTTTTATCTGGGTGATATAGGGTTTGTTGCCGATAAGAGAAAACGAATAATGGTGGGAATGAAAATAGACATTAGGCGCTATTTTATCATTCCTAAATTAATGACTTCCTGTTCGGTTAGATGCCTCCAGTGTCCTCTTGGAAGGTCTTTTTTGGTGAGTCCGGCATAGACCACTCGATCCAATTTTACGACCTCGTATTCCAATTCTTCAAAAATACGGCGTACAATTTTGTTACGGGTGCTCTTTAGTTCTATTCCTACTTCCCTCTTCGGAGCATTTTCAATAAAACTAATGTCATCTACCTTTACAACGCTATCTTCTATAGAAATGCCTTCCTTGATCTTTAGGAGGTCTTCGCCCCTAAGGTTTTTGTTAAGCTCTACGTGATATATTTTTCGAAGTCCGTTTTTTGGCTTTGTAAGTCGCTTCGTCATCTCACCATCATTGGTAAACAATAGAAGACCAGTGGTGCTCTTGTCCATCTTACCCACTACGGTGAGTTTGGATTTGGAAGCACTTGAAATAAGGGAGGCCACGGTTCTTCTTCCGTGTTCATCTTTGGGAGTGGTAACGAAATCCTTAGGCTTATTTAAAAGTACGTATTCTTTTTTCTCCGGATTTAGCAGACGACCGTCAAATTTTACTACATCGGTCAGTTTTACTTTGTAGCCCATTTCAGTAATCGGCTTGCCGTTGACCGTGATGTTTCCTGCAGAGATATAAATATCGGCATCCCTACGCGAACAAACGCCTGAGTTGGCTACATAACGATTTAGTCGCATTACATTGGGGTCCGACGGTGGCTTTGCTTCCGTTTTCTTTCTTACCGGTGCATTGCCCCTTGCATAGCTTTTTTTTCTAAAAGTGCCGCCTTGCCTACCTGATGCCTTTTTGTCGTTATTAGAATCTGACCTACTCATAAGTACTATAATTTTCTGCAAAGGTAGCAAAGGAAATCATATGTTTAGGCTATTGGAGCGGTTATTACTGATTCTTAGAGAATTCTGTTCAATACCAGATCCACATTGATCAATAAAATACTGAATACTCCCAGTATAATGATCAGTTTTAGAATGTTATGTAGCCAAACGTAGTGTTTTTTGCTGTTGGATTTTACCAAAAGAACCAAAAAACCCAAAAGCAATAAAATACAGAATATAAAATAGAGGTACATATAGCCCACATCAAAATATTCGATCAAGAGAAAGGAGGGAAGTAGGGTTAGTCCGATCAAAATGGAGATACAGGTCTTGGAAAAATTTGATCCGTACAATATGGGAATGGTCTTATAGTTTTGGGCCATATCCCCAGCAATATTTTCTAGATCTTTGATCATTTCCCTGGCCAATATCAATAGGAAAAGAAATAGGGCATGGACAAAAATCACGGTATCAAAATTCTTATAATACACAAAAACGGCGAAAAAGGGGGCAATGGCTAAGGTTGCCGAAACAAAATTGCCCAAAAACGGCACTCGCTTTAACTTGTGGGAATAGAACCAAATGCCAAAAATATAGGCAGAAAAGAACACAACGGCCTTAAAGGAGACATAACTGGCAAAGAATACCGAAAGAAAATTTAATACAAAATAGGTGGTGAGTTTGGTACGTTGACTTACCAATCGATCCAACATACTCTTTCGAGGCTTATTAATCAGGTCTTTTTCCGCATCGTAAAAATTATTGATGATATAACCAGCTGCAATTACAAGAGCCGAACTGAGTACTATAACGAACAGATTGACATCAAAAACAACTTTCCGGAGCGGTAAATGGGGAGCTAAAATATAAATGGACGCCAAGTACTGCGCCAAGGTGATCATAAGAATGTTGTAGCCTCTGACCACAGAAAACAGGCTCAGGAACTTTAATAGCAAGAGCTTGTTTTTTCTACTAAACATAGGGATTGCGTTTAGAAGTTATAAACCACTTCTAAATTATAACCTTTCAGGGCTTTTTTTGCCTTATTGATGTCTTCGGTAAATCCTAAAATATAGCCTCCACCACCAGAGCCGCAGAGTTTTAAATAATAGTCGTTGGTATCTATTCCCTGCTTCCATAGTTTATGGAATTCCACAGGAATCATGGGTTTAAAATTATCCAAGACCACATGGGACAACTGTTTTAAATTCCCAAATAGGGATTTTACGTTCCCATTTATAAAATCCTCTACACAGGCGTCTGTATGTTTAATAAACTGATCTTTTAGCATGGCCCGGAATCCTTCGTGTTTCATTTGCTCCATAAACAAATGTACCATCGGGGCAGTTTCCCCAGTGCTACCACTGTCCAAAAGGAATACAGCTCCCTTACCATCCAAATTTTGGGACGGAATGCTGGTAGATTCTATATTATCCTGGGAATTTATGAGTATTGGTAGGCTTAAATAGCTATTTAAAGGATCAAGGCCTGAGGATTTACCGTGGAAAAACGATTCCATTTTCCCAAAAATAGTCTTCAGCTTTAGTAGTTTTTCCCTGGTAAGGTTCTCTAAAACGGTGATTTTTTCAATAGCATATTTGTCGTAGATAGCGGCTACCAAAGCGCCACTGCTCCCTACTCCATATCCTTGTGGAATGGAACTGTCAAAATACATTCCGTTGGCTACATCTTTGTTCAAGGCCTCCAGATCAAAAGACACCAATTCGTGGTCTTTTTGCTGTAAATCTTTTAAATATTCCGCAAAGGCTTTAAGGCTGGCGTTGGATTTTTTTGCTTCTTCAGAATCTTTGTTCTTGGATTTTAATGCCCCCTTAAAAAAATTATAGGGTATAGAAAGTCCCTTGGAATCTTTAATGATTCCATATTCCCCGAAAAGTAGAATTTTAGAGTAAAATAATGGTCCTTTCATTCCTTTAAGTTAAGCATAAATAATTAAACCGTAATATTTTATAATCTGTAATTATAGTTTTGATGATTATACTTTATTCAGCAATAACTTATAATTTCTTTAATAATTAACG
Source organism: Arenibacter sp. F26102 (assembly GCF_023015865.1). GTDB lineage: Bacteria > Bacteroidota > Bacteroidia > Flavobacteriales > Flavobacteriaceae > Arenibacter. The sequence continues at coordinate 12,622 of NZ_JALKBC010000007.1, forward strand.
CAACATCCCGCTATTAATTATTCATTTTTCAAATTGAATTTACAGCTTTTTCGCTCCTTTTCCAATTTGATCGCAAATATACTGCCCGTTTTCGCAATATGCAACCAACTCATTACTAATAAATTGGTAAACTTTTTCTTTTTCTTTTTCAGGATACAGTACATGGACATTGGCCCCAGCGTCCAATGTAAAACAGATATGGGTTTTGGAAGAGGCCCTAAAGGCCCATATTTTATTGATAATCTCTAGAGTATTGGGTTTCATCAGCATAAAATAAGGCATGCTGGTCATCATCATGGCATGCAAGGTAAGTGCTTCGCTTTCCACGATTTTAATAAATTCCAATAAATTTCCGTTTTCGAAAATTGATTTTAATTTAGACAGATTTTTATGCGCTTGGTCGAACCGTTGTTCTGCAAATGGATGATCGTGCATTAAATTATGGCCAAGGCTACTGCTAACTTGTTTAGATCCTTTATCCACCAGAAGGATGGTATCCTGATAGTTCTTAAAAATCGGGTGTACCTTATATGGATATTTTATGGCATAAAGATCGGAACTGTTCAAAGTGTCCTTATGTGCACCCCACTGAATTAAATCACCTTCAATACTCCTACAGGCGCTACCTGATCCCAATCGTGCCAAAAAGGAGGCTTTCCTTTTATAAAAATTGGGGTCCATTTCTGGGTTCAACTCCCTTTCAAGTTCCATTAGACACAGCGCTAGGGCAGACATGCCACTGGCCGACGATGCAATGCCACTGCTGTGGGGAAACGAATTGGAGGTTTCTATAGTGAAATGATATGTTTTTAAGAAAGGCAGGTAAGGCTCTGTTCTTTTGAAGAAAGCATTTATTTTGGGCTTAAAATCCTCCTTAGGTTTGCCCTCAAAAAGGAGGTCGAAGGTAAAGTCGGAAGTTTGGTTGTCCAATTTTTTATAGATAAGCGTTGTAGTGGTAGCACATGTATCCAATGTAAAACTGATGGATGGGTTGGCGGGAATCTGATGTTGCCTCTTTCCCCAGTACTTTACCAAGGCAATATTGCTGGGCGATCTATATGTAACTTTTCCTTCGGTTTTGTCTACAGTGTACCTGGAAGGGATAAAGTCTTTATCGGTCATAATGGAATCAATTTGTGCAAAGATAGTTTTTAAGGAGTTTTGCTGTAGATCCTGTTAAAATTAATTGTTAAATTAGAGCATTAACAACCAACCTTTGAAAAAGCAAATTACCTATATCGCAATTTCTGTAGCAGTGTGCCTAATGATTGGGTTTTTATCCGGTTTTGCAACGCAATCCTCTGTAAATGATTGGTATTTGGAATTGAATAAGCCTAGTTTTAATCCGCCAAATTGGATTTTTGCCCCGGTTTGGACCATACTCTATATTATGATGGGGGTTGCCGCGGGGATTGTCTGGGCAAAAGGGTTTTATCATATTTGGGTGAAAACCGCTCTGTACCATTTTGGCATTCAGTTGTTGTTCAATGCCCTTTGGAGTATAATTTTCTTTGGATTCAAAAATACGTTTGGGGCCTTGCTTGTTATTCTTGCCTTACTTGTGTTGCTGATCTTTACCATAAAATGGTTTAAAGTTGTAAGTAAAACTGCCGCTTATCTATTAATTCCTTATCTGCTCTGGGTTTGCTTTGCAACCGCACTGAACTATAAAATTTGGGAATTGAATTAATTTCCTTCTGCCATTTCCAACAATTTCATCACAGTTCTGTGATTTCTGGTAGTGGCCTGTACCTCAAGTCTTTTTTCAAAGAAATTATTGTCGCATTTCGTATTGCCATATCCCTGGTCGCAGCAGAGGTAGATGCAGTTATTCGAAATTACAAACCGTTCATTCGGAAATTGTTCTTGTTGTAAGCCATGGGTGAGTTCCTTTTTAGGAGCTTCCTGTAGCAGCACATAAAACCATTTTCTGGTCTCCAAGTCGTTGAATTTTTTAAATGGGGATTGTTCAATAATATCTTTCCACTCACTAAATGTCTTTACCAATACAGGAACATCAAAGCCGAAAGTGGTGTAAATACCGTCTTTGATTATTTGTGATACTTTTATGGGCGAGGTTAAATCGCTTTTTAAAACAATATTGCCGCTTTGTATATAGGTACGTACCATAGCGAAATCCATATCTAGGAGCATGGCCCTTAAGTTGGACATTATAATTTTCTTCTGGCCACTAACATTGATTCCCCTCAGTAGAATAATATACGTTGTCATGATGGTACAGTTTTAAAGGAAGTGAATAAAAACAACAATTTAATCACTATGGGGCTACTAGCATATTTTTATCTATAAATTTCTTGATGGGCAACCATAATTTTAATGCTGTTTATAATAGGCTTATTGTATTAAGTGGGTTTGGGGTTATTGTTGAAATCTTGGGGCCCTCATTGCTGATTTTTCAAAATTAGTACCTATATTTTGTTATCTTGATACCCATTTTAAAAATTTACCAACCATATGGAAAAATATATACTAGCGTTAGATCAAGGTACAACCAGCTCCCGTTCAGTTATTTTTGATAAAAAAGGCAATATTGTTTCGGTCTCCCAAAAAGAATTTACGCAGTATTTTCCAAAGCCTGGTTGGGTAGAGCATGATCCTCTGGAAATATGGTCCTCCCAAGTCAGTACGGCCGCAGAAGCGACCACCAAAAAAGGGATTTACGGAGCAGATATTGCAGCTATAGGAATTACCAACCAACGGGAAACCGTAGTTGTTTGGGATAAAAAAACAGGAAAACCAATTTATAATGCCATTGTTTGGCAGGATAAGCGGACATCCAATTATTGTGATGAATTAAAGAAGCAAGGGAAATCCAAGCTTATAAGGGAAAAAACGGGTTTGGTAATCGACTCCTACTTTTCGGGTACCAAGGTGAAATGGATTTTGGATAATGTGGAAGGAGCTAGGAAAAAGGCGGAAGCAGGAGACTTGGTTATGGGAACCATAGATTCGTGGTTAATTTGGAATATGACCAAAGGCGAATTGCATATTACCGATGTTACCAATGCCTCTAGAACCTTACTCTTTAATATAAACACCTTGGAATGGGATGATGAGTTATTGGAGCTTTTTACTATTCCAAAGAGTATGTTGCCCAAAGTGAAACAGTCCAGTGAAGTATATGGTAATACCAATCCCAACTTTTTTGCCAGTAAAATTCCCATTGCTGGAATTGCTGGTGATCAACAGGCGGCACTTTTCGGCCAAATGTGTACCAAACCGGGAATGGTTAAAAACACCTATGGTACCGGGTGTTTTATGCTGATGAACATTGGGGAAAAGCCTATTGTTTCTGAAAACAACCTTTTAACCACCGTAGCGTGGACCATTAATGGGAAAACCCAATATGCCTTAGAGGGAAGTATTTTTATTGCAGGAGCGGTAGTTCAATGGTTGAGGGATAGCTTAAAGATCATTAAAAATTCTGAAGATGTAGAAAAGTTGGCAGGATCTGTAAGCAGTACCGATGGAGTTTATTTTGTACCTGCCTTTGCAGGTTTGGGTGCACCCTACTGGAACCAACATGCACAGGGAACTATTTTTGGGCTTACTAGGGGAAGTACGGATGCACATATTGCCAGGGCGGCCATAGAATCTATTGCCTTTCAGACCATGGATGTTTTAAAGGCTATGGAAGCAGATTCAAAAATTTCCATCAAGGAATTACGGGTAGATGGGGGAGCTACTGTAAATAATATGCTGATGCAATTTCAGGCCGACGTTCTAAATACGGCAACTGTACGCCCAAAAGTAATAGAGACCACCGTTATGGGAGCGGCCTATTTAGCAGGTTTGGCGGTAGGTTTCTGGGAGAGTCTGGAAGAAATTCAGGAAATATGGCAAACCGATGTTAATTTTAATCCTAGTTCGGAGAGGGAAGAAATTGAAAAAAATATTAAAGGCTGGTACAGGGCAATTGATGCTGTAGAATATTGGTCCAAACAAAACGCTTAAATAAAAAACCAACTAAATATGACTCCATTTATTGCTGAAATCATCGGCACTTTTTTTCTAATTCTTTTAGGGGGCGGCGTAGTAGCCAACGTAATCCTTAACAAAACAAAATCCAATGACATGGGCTGGATGGTAATTACCACTGCCTGGGGATTGGCAGTGTACGTAGGAGTGGCGGTTGCCGCACCCTATAGCGGGGCACATCTGAATCCGGCCGTTAGTATTGGACTGGCCGTTGCTGAAAAGTTTGAATGGGCCTTGGTTCCCACCTATGTATTGGGGCAATTCCTAGGGGCCATGTTGGGAGCCTTGATCGTTTGGCTCTTCTACAAAGATCATTTTGATGCAACAGAGGATCAGGACACTAAAAAAGCGGTATTTTGTACTGCTCCGGCCATAAGAAATCCCATTAATAATCTATTTAGTGAAGTTGTAGGTACTTTTACCTTGGTATTTGTAGTCCTCTATTTTACGGACGCCTCAATAACCGAAACGGAAACGGTAATAGGATTGGGATCCCTGGGGGCTTTGCCAGTAGCATTTTTGGTATGGGCAATAGGGCTCTCTTTGGGAGGTACCACCGGCTATGCCATTAATCCAGCCAGAGACCTGGGCCCTCGTATAATGCATGCTATTATGCCCATAAAGGGTAAGGGAGGAAGCGATTGGGGTTATGCTTGGATACCAGTAGTAGGTCCTATTATTGGAGCTAGTTTGGCCGCTTTGTTGATGTTGCTATTGAGTTAGTCCCTTTTATACACGTTTTGCTATTGCTTGGGCCGCAATAAATGCCCCGGTCCAAGCATTCTGAAAATTAAATCCGCCAGTAATGGCGTCTATGTTGATTACTTCCCCGGCAAAAAACAGGTTGGGAAGTATTTTACTTTCGTAAGTTTTAAAATTGATTTCTTTTAGGTCTACCCCTCCGGCAGTAACAAATTCCTCTTTAAAAGTGCTTTTCCCATCTACATTAAACTTGGAATTCGTTAATTGCTTCGCTAATTTTTGTATTTGATTTTTGGAAATATCTGCCCATTTATCGGTATCCGAAATGCCTGACGCCTTTACTAGGCTGATCCATAATCGCTTTGGAATTTCAAACGCTTTGGTGCGAAGTACTGTTTTCTTTCCCTCCACTTCCTTTATCTCATAAAGCTGACTTAGCACTCCTTCCTCATGATAGGCTGGAAGCCAATTTATTTTTATTGAAAAGTTATAATTTAAGTCATTCAACAACTGAGCTCCCCAAGCCGATAGCCTCAATATTCCCGGACCGCTCATTCCCCAATGTGTAATTAAAAGGGGGCCTTCGGATTCTAGGTCGGATGGGTGGATGGCATATTTTTTTAAAGCCGCATTGTATTTTCCATTATTTACCTTGGTAGGAATTATCTTGATGTTGGCGTTGGTGCTAACCCCTTGTATGCCGGAAATTCTTTCATCCTTAATATTGAAGGTGAAAAGTGAAGGTACCGGTGGGACTATGGTATGCCCCATTTGTCTTAATAACTCCCATATTTTAGGATTGCTACCAGTGGCCACCAATATTTTTTTGGCTTTGTATGTGTTTCGAATCGATTTAATTTCCCAGGAGTAATCATCCTTGTCCAGCTGTGTTATCCCAATAACGGAACTATTCTTGAGCACTTTTATTCCAAGTCGCTCTGTTTCCCCAACAAAACAGTCTATGATAGTTTGTGAAGAATTGGTAGAGGGGAACATTCTGCCATCAGCTTCAATGTTCAATTGCACTCCGCGTTTTTCAAAGAAAGCCATTGTATCACCTGTACAATAGTTGTGGAACGGACCTAACAGTTCCCTTTCTCCCCTAGGATAATTTTTGGTAAGTTCTTTAGGGTCAAATTCGGCATGGGTAACGTTACAGCGCCCACCTCCGGATACTTTAACCTTGCCCAGTACATCTTTGCCACGTTCCAAGATTGCGACACTCAAATTGGGATTGGATTCCGCAATGTGTATTGCCCCATAGAAACCGGCGGCTCCTCCTCCTAGTACAATTACATCGAACATTAATTAATGCGTTCTGGAAAATTGGTGATGATGCCATCTACTCCCAATCGCTTTACCGCCTCAATTTCTTCTGGTTCATTCACCGTAAATGGATATACTTTAAATCCGGCTTTTTTCATCTCGTGAACATTCTCCAAGGTCAAATCTTCAAAGTATGGGTTGATGGCCACAGCTTCTAATTCTTTGGCAATGTCCAACGCTTTCAGTGGATCCCCACTTACTAGGATGGCAATCGGCACTTTATTGTTTAGCTTCCGCATGGCCTGAAGTTCATCCCATTTAAAACTGGAAATAAGGAATTTGTCAATAGGCCAACCTTTTTCCTTTATGTAGTAATTCATAATAAAGTTAACCCTATCTGCCGTATTGGAACCCTTTAGTTCTATATTCAGTTGTACTTTTTTATCAATTACATTCAGTACCTCTTGTAGGGTAGGGATTTTGTGGTTGCCGACCAAGGTTAATTTCTGCAGGTCTTCAAAATTATAGTCCTCTATTTTGCCAATACTATCCGTAAGTCTTTCCACATCTTTATCATGGAATACTACCGTTTCACCACTTTTTATTTTAAAGACATCGATCTCTATCATATCCGCACCAAGATCTATTGCCTTTTGCATGGATGCCAAGGTGTTTTCCGTTTCATGCCCCATGGCACCTCTATGGCCAATAACCAAGGGTTTGTTCATATTGTCACAACTTAAAATTAATAGTAAGAGGAATAATGATCCAACTAGTGATGATGTTTTCATAATGTAATGGGCTTAACTATTTTAAACTTAAAATTAATGATTCCAATGGTTGTATATCTATTCTGATATGGCCAATTTCATCTTCGATGATCAAGATTAACTCCTTTTCTTTGAACAATTCGTCTTTTACAGGGTATGTCTTATTCTGCAGACCCCATGCCTGTACAATCTCCCTCGGCAGTTTTAAATCGAATCCAAATGTGTCGTGGGCGTCAAAATTAGAAATAATAATTAGTCTTTCGTTTTTGGACCATCTTACAAAGGAGAGGACACGGTGATTGTAATATTCTGTATGCTCCTTATTGAAAAAATGAATATCCATATAATTGCCCATTAAAGCACTACTGTTAATGGTGAAATTGAGCAAGTTCTTATAAAATGTCCTAAGTTCTTTCTCTTTTGCCGATAATTGCCCTCCGTCAAATTTTTTATTGTTGACCCAGCGTTGAAAGTGGGGTACCCCAACATAGTCGAAGATGGAGGTTCTACCGGGTGACCCAAAACCAGGACTTTCGGCGGCCGGTTCTCCCACCTCTTGCCCAAAGTAGATCATTGTAGGTGAGGTACTAATGGTTGCGGAAACCACCATTCCCGGTTTGGCCATGTCGGCATTTCCTAGAAATTCTGGGCAGGCAATACGGTGCTCGTCATGATTCTCCAGAAAATGAAGCATTTGGTGCTCAATATCCATTAGTCCGTTTTGAACTACCGGTATGTGGTCTGTCCACCCATGGCCCTGCATAATATGTTTTAAGGAATCATAAAATTCCACCTTGTCATATAAATAGTCCATTTTCCCTTTAAAGATATATTCCCGGTATAGTTGTGGATTATATACTTCTGCCATTAAAAATGCATCTGGATTTTTCATTTTTATGGACGAATTCATAAAGCTCCAGAATTCCACGGGAACCATTTCAGCCATGTCATATCGAAATCCGTCTACCCCCTGGTCCAACCAGAAGATGGCAATATCCCTAAATTTCATCCAGGAATCGGGTACCTCCTTGTTTCTCCAGAACTCAAAATGTTCGGAAAAGTCTTTATGGCCAAAATCCTCTGGTAGTGATGCAAAATCCCTATGTCCGTCCGGACTAATTCCGTAATTAATTTTCACGGTCTCATACCAGTCATTAAAATCGGGTTTGGGCGATCGGGACCCGTTTCCAGTCCATTTTGCGGGAGTTTCGGTAAATTTGTTATATGCCAATTTAATTTCTTCCCCACCTAAAGGCAGGTAGCCATCTCTCCAATCCGGGACCGTAAAGGACTCTCCGGGATTGTAATAGAAATTGTTGTCTTTGTCATAGACTACATTTGTATTATCGTTGGCCCCAAAATCTACCACTCCCTTGGGATTATTTTTTCCTTCGTATTTTCTGGCGATATGATTTGGAACTATATCTATGATAACTTTTAAACCTGCTTTATGGCTCCTGGCAATTAAGGCTGTAAACTCTGTTGATCTATTTTTGGGATTATGCGCCAAATCTGGATTAACGCTGTAATAATCCTTAACGGCATAGGGTGAACCTGCTCTTCCCTTAACAATGTCCGGATCGTCGTTAGAGATGCCGTATGCGGTATAATCCCCTATCAGGGCGTGATGTGGAATACCCGTATACCATATATGTGTTATTCCCAGATCCTTAATTTCCTTTAAAGCTTTTTGCGTGAAGTCACGGAATTTGCCTACCCCATTTTCTTCTATGGTCCCCCATGGTTTATTGGTGGTATTCGTATTGCCGAACAATCTGGTAAATACTTGATAAACTACTGTTTTTCGAATTTCAGTGGTCTGTTTCATTTTATGCTTCTTTTCGGGAAGAAAAGCCAACTAGGTGTTATTGAGCTTTTCTATGCAATAATGATACATGTTTTTGGAATTAGTGTTAATTTTTTAATAATTTTTTTCCACGAACACCTTTTGTTTCAATTTATTTAAGTGTTTTTACAAAATAATCCCAATCGCGCATTTTTTGAACATTCCTGGGATTGTTTTATTGTTGCTAAAAGACTAGGGAGCTGATGAATAGTTTTTTTTGCCAGCGGTTAAAACAACACGTTTTCCATTCACCCGAATAGACATTTCATCCGTCCCTTCCAGGTCAAAGGTGGTTTCGTTTTCCGTAACCGTGACCTTTAAAATTCTATTCCTAAAATTTACCTTGAAGGAGTAGGATGTCCATTCCTTTGGTATTCTTGGGGTAAAGGATAATTTATCATCTAAAATCCTCATCCCTCCAAAACCTTCCACTATGCTCATCCATGTACCTGCCATTGAAGTAATATGGAGTCCTTCTTCCACTTCCTTGTTGTAATCGTCCAAATCCAATCTCGAAGTACGTAGATAGAAGGCATACGCCTGATCCATTCTATTCAATTTTGAGGCCTGAATACTATGAACACATGGGGATAGTGAGGATTCGTGCACTGTAAATGGTTCGTAAAAATCGAAATGCCTTTCCAGTTCTTCGGTGGTAAAATGGTCTTCAAAGAAATAAAATCCTTGAAGGGTATCTGCTTGTTTTATATAAGGCGATCTTAGAATGCGGTCCCAACTCCATTTTTGATTAATGGGTCGATTCTTTTTGTTCAATTCCTTTACCGGGATAAGTTCTTTGTCCAAGAAGCTATCTTGTTGCAAATAAATACCCAATTTTTCATCAAAGGGGAAGTACATTTTTTTGGCCACCTTGCCCCAGGCTTTGGTCTCCTTTTCTGCAAGTTTGGTGACTCCTATAATTCTATGATAATCATCCGGATAACCCTCTTTTACTTTTTGAAGTTCCTGTAAGGCATAATTAATGCACCATTTGGCAATATAATTAGTGTACCAGTTGTTGTTTACATTGTTTTCATATTCATTGGGACCCGTAACGCCCAGAATTACATATTTGTCTTTCTGGGTAGAAAAGGTGGCTCTTTGATGCCAAAAACGGGCTATCCCTATCAAAACCTCCAGGCCCATTTCCGGGATGTAGGTGTAATCTCCCGTAAACCGGAAGTAATTATATATGGCAAAGGCTATGGCGCCATTACGATGTATTTCTTCAAAGGTTATTTCCCACTCGTTATGGCACTCTTCTCCATTCATGGTGACCATGGGGTATAGGGCCGCCCCATCTACAAACCCTAATTTTCGGGCATTTTCAATGGCCTTTTCCAAATGGTTGTACCTATACGTCAGCAGGTTTCTTGCTACTTTTTTATTTTTGGTAGCCATATAAAATGGAATACAATAGGCTTCTGTATCCCAGTAAGTACTTCCGCCGTATTTTTCCCCGGTGAATCCCTTTGGCCCAATATTAAGTCTGGAATCTTTTCCCGAATAGGTTTGGTTTAAATGAAAAATATTAAATCTAATTCCCTGTTGCGCGCTAACATCACCGTCGATCATAATATCGCTCATTTCCCATATTTTGGCCCAGGATTTTTTTTGTAGATCCAATAGGGCATCAAAACCTAATTCGGTCACCTTGTACAAGGCCTTTTTGGCAGCAGAGATCAATTCATTGGCCTTATGGTTGGTAGAGACCGTATAACCACCAAATTTAATCAACGATAGGGTATCTCCTTTTTTGATTTCTTTTTTAAAGTGATGAACTGCAGAAGTCTCGGAAATTGCCTCTAATGGCTTTTCTTTTTCCAAATTATTATTATGGTACAATTTGGACTCCATAAATGTACAGGTAGAGAAATTGGTCTTCATGGTATGGGCCTCAATAAACGCCTGAAAACCATCCGATGAAACCCCGGTAGTGTTCCAAAATTGGTCGTCCCAATTGGTGTCCTCATTGGTTATGCCACTATCTATATAAGGGTGAAAAGCTATGGAAGTATCTTGGTTTATCGGAGTAATTTCATATTTAATGGCACCCACTTCATCATGGTCCAAACTTAGGAATCTGGTAATCTTTACTTCTATAACGGCATCATTGGGCAGGGTTGCTTTAAAATTCCGGGTATACCATCCTTCCTGCATGTTTAATTCCCTGCGAAAATCCGCTACGTTTTTACAGGTATTTAGATCCAAGGTTTCCCCATTGATAAGTACATTTATTCCAATCCAATTAGGAGCGTTCAATACTTTTGCAAAATATTCGGGATAACCATTTTTCCACCAGCCTACCCTTGTTTTATCTGGGTAGTACACCCCGCCTATATAACTTCCCTGAAAAGTAGGACCGGAATATTTTTCTTCAAAATTGGCACGTTGGCCCATGGCTCCATTTCCAAGGCTGAATAAACTTTCAGAGGATTTTACCCTGTCCTTTTCAAATCCTTCCTCGATAATAGACCAGTTGTGGGGCTTTATATAATCTTGATTCATTATGCTAGTGTTTGTGCGTTATCGTAATAGGTGTATGGTCGTTTTCTGTTGTTTTCAAACTAGAAATTACCAAATTAACCAAATATTGTCAATGTTCGCCCTAAACTTTATTCCATAAGACGATTTATGAATTTAACATCAATTTCCGTAAAATTCGCAAATACGAAATTTGCCTTGGAAAGTACTTTTGCTTCGCCTATGCCTATGCTCAACATTCCCGCATTGTTGGCGGCCTCTATTCCTGCAACTGCATCTTCAAAGACCACACAATCTTCGGGATGTACCCCAAGTTGTTCAGCGGCTATTAAAAAAACTTCTGGATCGGGCTTGGCTTTGGTAACGTGGGTTCCGTCTACAACGACATCAAAATAATCCATTAATTTTACCTTTTCCAGAATAGGGCGGGCATTTTTGCTGGCGGACCCTAAGGCTATTGGCATATTATGGTTTTTAAGAAAAGAAAGTACTTTTTGCACATCCGGCAGGATCTCAGATTCATCCATGTTCTCAATAAGTGACAGATAATCCTCATTCTTTTCTACCAGCCAGCTGTTAAATTGTTCTTTTGTTGCTTGGATACCGCCAATATTCAAGAGAATTTCCAAACATCTTTTACGACTTACCCCTTTAAATTGTTCGTTTTGTTCTTCGGTAAATTCAAAGCCCAGCGCATTGGCCAATTTTCTCCATGCCAAATAATGGTACTTGGCGGTGTCTACAATAACGCCATCCAAGTCAAATATAAATCCTGTTTTCTTCATTCTTTATGATATCAATTAAAATCTGGCAGGGTTAAAAAAATTGGATTTGTAATAGCCGAGGGGGTCGGTACCCCTGCATTCCAACTTTAAATTTCCGTGAGTAACGGAAATAATAGGTTAGCCCCTTTTCAGCAACCAGCTTTTTCAATATAATATTGTAAAACCTAATTCACTGTTGATCCCCGTTCTATAATAGTGGGTTCCAAAACCCTTGTGGTATAGGTTTCCTCCTCCAACTCACTTTCTACCTTTTCAATAAGCATTTCTGCTGCTATTTCTCCCATATGTTCGCCATGTTGTGCCACTGCCGTGAGCCCTGGAGAGGCGTATTTGGACAATAGACCATCCGTAAAACCAATAAAGGAAATATCCTCTGGAATTTTTAAGCCCTTGCTTTGTACCAACCGCATACTGTGGATGGCAAAAATTTCATTCACACTCAGTACGGCGTCTACTTTTTCACGATTAAAAAAATCTTCGATCACCTTTTCGTCAATGGTCATGGAAGGAAATTTTAGAATTAGATCCTCGTTATAGGCAATTCCATTGTCGGATAATGCCTCACGATAGCCGGCAGCTCTTTCCCTACTAACACTAAAATAGTCCTCAGTAGTGATCATGGCAATTCTTTTCCGACCGTCTTTTATGAATTTGGTCACGGCGTTGTAGGCCCCTTTTTTGTCATTGATAATGACTTTATCACATTTTATATCCTCAGTTACACGATCAAACAATACTATGGGAATTCCTTGTTCTGTAACTTCCTTCAAATGGTTATAGTCGTTTTTTAGTTGTGTGCCGGCAGAAAGGGCCATTATAAATCCGTCTATACTTCCGTTGGCCAGTAATTCCATATTAATGACTTCCCTATCGAAAGATTCGTCGGAAACACATACAATGACATTATAACCTTTGGCGTTGGCGTATTTTTCTATACCCCGAAACACAGTAGTAAAAAAATGATGGACAATGTCCGGAATAATTACTCCAATATTCTTGGTGCGCTTATTCTTTAAGCTGATGGCAATATTGTTGGGCTTGTAGTTGTATAATTTTGCAAAGGCCTGGACCTTCTCCTTAGTATCCGATCCAATTTCCTCACTATTTTTCAATGCTTTGGAAACTGTGGAAATGGAAACCCCTAATTCCCTTGCAATATGTTTGAGGGTGATTTTTTTCTTCAAAGGTGATTTTTTTTCAAAGTGAATATACTACTAAAAATACAAAAGCATTTGGGCCTTTTTGGCACAAATTAGACTATTTAATATCGGAAGCGTAAAAATAATACAATGATTTAAGTACGGAGGCCAAATTTAGATAAATGTAAAGATAGTATTGAAATATGTCAAAATATCATTATCTTTAAGAAAGATGTATATTCGTACAAAGTTTAATAATTACGTTTTTGAAAAAATTGAAGGCGACTAAAACGTTTTCGGTAATATTTCAGTGTTAAAAACAAGAATATAACAAAATATTGTAATTATATGATTTATCTTCGGAATAGGAACTTTAAACTCAATCTATTATTTAACTCAATTAAAACTAACAATGTATGAAGCTTAAATTACTTAAAAGCTTTTTGCTATTTGGAACATTTTTATGTTTTGGATTAGCATCAGCTCAAGAAGTATCAGGTACTGTATCTGATGCAACTGGCCCCTTACCGGGAGCCAGCGTCGTGGTAAAGGGAACTACCAATGGCGCACAGACAGATTTTGATGGAAATTTCATTCTTAGTGATGTGGATGCAAGTTCCATCCTTGTTATTAGCTATATCGGCTACAAAACACAAGAGGTCGCGGTAGGTAACCAGACCACTATCAACATAATGATGGAGGAAGATGCTCAGGCATTGGCAGAGGTAGTTATCATTGGTTATGGTACTACTACTGTTAAGGATGCCACCGGAGCGGTTTCTGCAGTAACTTCAGAAGACTTTAACGGAGGGGTTATTTCCTCGCCTGAACAATTAATTCAAGGAAAAACGGCCGGTGTTCAAATTTCCCAAGGAAGTGGGGAACCTGGTTCCGGTGTTTCTATTAGGATTAGGGGTACATCGTCGGTTAGGTCCAACAACGATCCATTATTTGTGGTCGATGGTGTTCCACTTCCTTCTGGAGGTAGTTCCTCTGAAGGAACGGATATAGGTGTTGGTTCTAGTTCGGCTAGAAACCCACTTAGCTTTTTGAACCCAAATGATATAGAAAGCATGAGTATCCTAAAGGATGCTTCCTCGACCGCTATTTATGGTTCCAGAGGTGCCAATGGGGTAGTAATCATTACGACCAAGAGTGGTAAAGGCGGTGCACAGGGTGGTACCTGGGAGTTTTCTTCAGATCTAAGTTTTTCATCACCGTCCAACGAATTTGATTTATTGAATAGGAGCGAATTCCTATCTGCTGTTTCTGCCTTTGGTGGAGCAGCAACGGACTTGGGCAATGATACGGATTGGCAATCTTTAGTCACTAGAAATTCATCTTCGACCAATAATAACCTTGCCTACTCCCAAAATTATGGTTCAGGTAACGTACGGGCAACTTTTAACTACGGTAAGCAGTTTGGGATAGTTCCAAAATCTTCCCAGGAGCGGGTTACAGGTAGGGTTAATCTTACCCAAAGATTATTTGATGATAAATTAAGGTTGGATTTACAAAGTACCATTTCCCGTGTAAATGACGAGGCACCACCATTAAGTGGTAGCGCAGGGTCCACTGGGGATATGTTGGGTTCTGCCTACTCCGCCAACCCTACTTGGCCAGCCAATAGTTCATTCAATCCGGGAGATAGGATCAACCCGTTGAATTTGTTGGAGAATTGGCAAAGTTTAACCTATACGGATCGTTTTCTGGTCAATTTTTCAGCTTCCTACGATATTGTGGAGGACTTAACGGCCAAGGCTACTGTGGGTTATGATAAATCCACTTCTACTCGTGAAGCTGAATTGGGAAGTAAATCCTTTAATGTGGGACGTGGCGCAGGTGGTAATGGTAGGGGCACCATAAACGACCTTGATTTAGAGAATAGATTGCTGGAATTGACCCTGACATACAAGAAAGAGTTCGATAATTCGGTATTGGATGTTCTAGGAGGTTTTTCGTATCAGGATTTTAATACCCAAGGTAGAAATGTTGAAGGTTGGGGATATGGAACTCCAAATTTAAATAATATGGCCAGGAATTTAACCGATGCGGCCAGCAAGATTGAATCGATGATTACAGGCTCTTACCAGCAGTATGGATATGCTTCTGGAGGTGATGCCGATCTTTTCGTGAACAGACTTTTTCCAGATCCGAAAACAGACTTTTTGGGAGAGGTAAGCATACCTGTTAAATCCGTTTTCACTAATACTTTTGACAATACGGATGAATTACAGTCCTTTTTTGCCAGGGCCAATTATAGTATAGCAAGCAAGTATTTGTTTACTGCAACGGTTAGGGCCGATGGTTCTTCGCGTTTTGGAGGAAACAACCGTTATGGTATTTTCCCTTCCGGAGCTTTTGCTTGGAAAATCAACGAGGAAGATTTTATGGGCGACGCCATGTCCACCCTAAAGCTTAGGTTAAGCTACGGTATTACTGGTAACCAGGATGGTTTGGGGTATGGTAGGTTCGTTAGAAGGGAACGATATTCCACTACGACCAATGGTGATCCAAATATCAGTGATGGTGGAGACGTTAACGTGCCTGGTATTTCTACTGTGGAATTTGCCAATCCCGATTTAAAATGGGAGGAAACTACACAATATAACGTAGGTCTGGATTTTGGGTTTTCCAATGATCGCTTTAGTGGGTCAATTGATGTATACCGTAAGGAAACAAGGGATTTACTGCTTAATATAGAAGCGGCCCAACCTTCTCCTCAGCCTACTTTTTTCCAAAATTTGGATGCAGTGGTGTTGAACCAAGGAGCTGAATTTTCACTTAACTATGACATTTTACAAGGAGCAGATTACGGATGGACCGCTGGGTTTAACGTGGCCTACAACAAAAATGAAATTACGGATTTCGATGGGGAGATTGCAGCAGGAACCATTCGTGGTGCTGGTCTATCCAACGCATTCGCCCAACGCCTGGCCTCTGGACAGCCTTTGTATTCCTTTTATTTAAGGGAGTTTACAGGCTTCGATGCTAACGGTAACCCTGTACATGAGGGTGGTGTGGATAACCAACAGTTTGTTGGTAAAAGTGCATTACCGGATTTCACAGGAGGTTTTTCAACCTCGGCCAATTATAAAAACTGGTCGGCCTCCATGTATTTCAATGGTCAGTTTGGCAACTATATTTACAACAATACCGCCAACGCCTTTTTTACCGGAGGTGCCATTGGCAGTGGTAATAATGTAACACAAAATGTGGTGGAATTGGCAGGACAGGAAGGTAGATTTGCCGAAGCATCGGTTTCTACTAGATTCTTGGAAAAAGGAGATTTTGTAAGATTGCAAACCGCATCCATTTCTTATGACGTTCCTTTAAAAGAAGGCTTGTTCAAGTCTATGAGACTTAGTCTTACCGGTCAGAACCTTTTTGTGATTACGGATTATTCCGGTCTTGATCCAGAGGTTAGTGTGGCACCGGCCAGTGCAGCCCTTTTAAATGGGTTGCCTATAGCGGGTATAGACTATAGCGCCTTTCCGAGACCAAGAACATACACATTAGGATTTAACGTAACTTTTTAATCATAGCATTATGAACATACAAAAATATATGAAACCCGTTTTCGGCTCCATATTCGTGTTGGTAGGCCTTGTTGCCTGTACCAATCTGGAGATAGAAGAAACGGATTCGATCATAAGTACAGCAACCGATGGCGGCTTTACACCGGTGGCCAATCCGGCTTCCTCTCTTAGTGACCTTTACAACAAAGTGGGTGGCGACTTTGCAACTCAGGAAACCATGTACGCCATGTCCGAGGTTACTACGGATGAGCTGTTGATACCAACGCGTGGAACTGACTGGGGCGATAATGGGATATGGAGACAGTTGCATACCCATACCTGGACCCCTGCGCATTTATTTATTAAGAATGCATGGAACAATTTAAATCAGAATGTATTTAGGGCTTCCGAAATTATAGAAAGTAATCCAGATGCGGCAGTATTGGCTGAAGCCAAATATTTAAGGGCCTTTAATATGTTTTTTCTGATGGACTTTTTTGCTTCCGTACCCTTTAGGGAAGTGGATGAAGGTCCTGATGTTAATCCAAAAGTGCTAACCAGAAGTGAAGCTTTTAGCTTTGTGGAGGCCGATTTGTTGGCGGCATTGCCGGGATTGCCAGATGGAAGTCCAGGTACCGCCAATACAGGTACCGCCACCAAGGCAGCGGCAAATTTTCTTTTGGCAAAAATGTATCTAAATGCTCATATTTACAATGGGGGTACTGTTGATGCCGCAAATATGCAAAAGGTTATCGATGCTGTAGATGATATTGCGGCTCAAGGTTTTGCCATAGAAAATGGATATTTTCAAATATTCGAATCCTCGGATGATAATGAGACCATTTTCTTTTTGAATAGTGATATTGGGGCGAGGATTTGGAATAGTATGCATTATAATATGAACTCTCCGGATAATACTGGCGGAGGCTGGAACGGATTTTCTACCCTGGCCGAATTCTACGACTCTTTTGAAGGTGATCCCAACTCCAATTATGTGGGTGATGGTCAAGAAGAACGAAGAGGTTGGGTACCTGATGCTTCCAATGCCAACAATGTTAATTTAGGTCTTGGATACGGCTTTTTAATCAATCAGCAGTACAATGAAGACGGTACTAAATTAAAAAATAGACAGGGTGGAGATCTAATATTGAAAAAAGAGTTGACCTCCTTGGTAGGTAATGGAGAAGCCGACGGTATCAGAATTCTTAAATACCATCCAAATGACGGGGGAGAAATTAACTCTTTTAGAAAGCACCAGATTCTTTTTAGATATTCCGATGCCCATTTAATGAAGGCTGAGGCTATGATGCGTATGGGTGGAGACCCAACGGCTATGGTCAATACATTACGACAGGCTAGGACCGATACCCCAGATTTACCCAGTGTAACCGAGGATGTATTACTGGCAGAAAGAGGTAGGGAGTTGTTTATTGAGTTTTGGAGAAGGAACGATTTGGTAAGATTTGATAAATTCACCGCACCTTGGAGCTTAAAAGAGGTAAGTGGAGATCCAAATTTAAATCTTTTCCCAATTCCAGAAACTGCATTGCTTTCCAATCCCAATTTGGTTCAGAACCCTGGATACTAAGAATTAAGTTTAAGTAATTTATATAATGTAAAAGAGGGCTGTTCATTTGAACAGCCCTCTTTTTATTTTCTATGGGTCATAAACCTACGATTCGGTACAATCTATGTGCAAAAGGTTGATTATCCCCAAATCCCACACCCACAATAACCAAAGAAGGTATCTACTTTGTTTTAGTACAACACTCTTTTGATTGTCAGTCAATCCTATTATTTGGCAAAAAAGATATAGATTCCAATTACTATAACTATTACGGCGAGCCCTACATGATTTACATATTTATAGGGTTCAATGGAAACTTGCTTGGTATATTCCAATTCAAAAGGTTCCTTTCTGGGGTAAAACTTACCTATAAGAAGCATGATTCCCGCATTGGTCACAAATAAAATAGCCATTATGTGTAAATAGTGGGGATAAGCATCAGCTTCCACCAATTTCAATGCCGCAGGATCGGTAATTCCAGAGGCTTTGGCCGATTCCAACGCCTTTTCCACAAACTGACCTTTAAGGATAAACTGACTTATAATATATAATAAGGATCCCGAAAATATGCCTATTTTGGCAGCAATGGCAGGGACTCTTTTTGTTAAATATCCAACTACGATGATAGTAAAGATCGGGATACTATATATACCATTTATTTCCTGTAGGTAATTAAAAAGACTTCCTGCATTGGCAATCAAGGGAGCAATGAACATGGCAGCCAGGGCTAGACAAATACCAAAAATCTTACCGTACTTAACTACTGTTTTTTCAGGGGCCTCTTTATTAATGTGCTGCTTGTAGATATCTATACCGAATAAGGTCACCGAACTGTTTAGGACACTATTAAAGGAGCTTAAAATGGCTCCAAAAAGTACAGCGGCAAAAAATCCGACCAAAGGTTTGGGTAAAACAGCCCTTACCAGTTCCGGATAAGCAAGGTCGCTGGATGCCAGTCCGCCATCAAAATAGTGATAGGCGATCATTCCTGGCAATACCAAAATTAAAGGTCCCAGAATCTTTAAAAAAGAGGCCAATAACAATCCTTTTTGACCCTCTGCCAAATTTTTAGCTCCTAAAGCCCTTTGAATGATCTGTTGGTTGGTACCCCAATAAAAAAGTTGAACAAGCATCATACCAGTGAAAATTGTGGAAAATGGTACTTCCTGTCCCGTTTCACCCGTTGAGTCGAATCTTGCGGCATCCGAGCTAATTAGATTATCAAGACCAGTCAACATATTGCCGTCCCCAATAGCCATCAAACCAAAAATTGGGATAAGAATACCACCAACAATAAGACCAACAGCATTAATACTATCTGAAACAGCTACAGCCTTTAATCCTCCAAAAACTGCATATATAGAACCTATTATTCCAATTCCCCAGATACAAAGAATCAAGGCCGTTGTTTCTGAAACACCCAAAAGTTCCGGAACATTGAACATGCCACTTATTGCCACCGATCCGGAATACAGGATAACCGGCAATAGTACTACCACATACCCTGTAAGAAATAATCCTGAGGTAATGGTTTTTGTAGTGATATCAAATCTTTTCGCCAGAAATTGGGGAATTGTGGTGAGTCCTCCTTTTAAATACCTAGGTAATAAAAAAACGGCAGTAACTACCATGGCAATAGCCGCCAATGTTTCCCATGCCATAACAGATAAACCGTCCGTATAGGCACTTCCATTAAGACCAACTATTTGTTCGGTGGAAAGGTTGGTAAGAAGTAATGAACCCGCAATTACTCCAGCGGTGAGGCTTCTGCCTCCCAAAAAATAACCGTCAGAGGAATTTTCATCGGTTTTTCGGGTAGCTAGATAGGCAATAAGGGCAACCAAAAGGGTAAAGCCCACAAAAGAAAGAATTCCTAACATTATAAATAAAGTTTAATTGATTGGGCTAAATATATTGGATTATTTATAATATTCGGCAAGCATAATTAATTTATCACAAAATCACCCCCCAAGAAATATCAAATTACTATCATAAAATCGCAAATAAATATCAATTATTAACAGCGGCGGCAAGGTAATTTATTGAACTTTAGTTATCTTGGTCTTAAATTTTAAAAATTGATTTTTCTCTCTTTGGATACCGGTCTGCTTAACCATTTTAAATCTTATGAATTGTGGTCAATGTGGGAGTTTTTTGTAGAAACTACTATTCCTTGTGACGCGTAGATAAAATTGTTGGGTAATGGATTGAATCTTTAAAGTGGTGAAAAGGCATAGAATACTATAAAGGTATTTTAGGCTGTCTTAAAAAAAATAATCACAAAGATATATGGGTAAACTAAATGTAAGGGTAAGCCTTATTTTATTGGTATTGCTATCGTTGGGTTCCTGTTCCCAAAAAAAAGAGGTTGATAAAACGACAGAAATGAAGGAGGAGACCCTATTCTCCTTATTGGCTTCCGAAAAAACGGGAATCGACTTTGTAAACAAAGTGGTAAACCAGAAAAATTTTAACATTTTTAAATACAGAAATTTCTACAATGGAGGAGGCGTTGCCATTGGTGACATTAATAACGATGGCCTTCCCGATATATATCTTACCGGAAATATGGTCCCCAATAAGTTGTATTTAAACAAGGGTGGCTTAAAATTTGAAGATATTTCTGCAGCGGCAGGGGTTGAGGGCAACAAGCCGTGGTCTACAGGGGTAACCATGGTAGATATTAATAATGACGGATTTCTGGACCTATATGTGAGTAATGCCGGAAATATGGAGGGCAATAACCATGATAATGATCTGTACATAAATAATGGTGACCTTACTTTCACCGAAAAGGCAACTGAGTACAATTTGGCGAAGACCGGTTTTTCTACCCATGCCTCATTCTTTGATTATGATAAGGATGGTGACCTGGATGCTTATATCTTAAATAATAGCAATGTGCCAGTTAGTAGTTTGGGCTATGCTGAGCAAAGAGAGGTAAGGGCCCAGGATTGGGCGGGAGTTCCAGATATATTTAAAGGTGTAGGGGATATGCTCTTAAGAAATGACAACGGTAAATTTGTGGATGTTAGCGAAGAAGCCGGTATTTATGGTAGTTTAATTGGTTTTGGACTAGGGGTTATGGTCAGTGATATCAACGGAGATCTCTATCCTGACATCTACGTTTCAAACGATTTTTATGAAAGGGATTACCTCTATATTAATCAAAAAGATGGGACCTTCAAGGAGGAAATTGAACAATGGACCTCCCACTTAAGTTTATCGGCTATGGGTATAGATATGGCCGATATAAACAATGACGGATTTGCCGATATCTTTATTACGGACATGCTTCCCGAAGGGGATCAAAGAGTAAAATCGGTTATGGAGTTTGAAGGATACAATGTGTTTAAATTAAAGCAGAGTAAGGATTTTTATCAACAGTACATTCAAAATACCTTGCAGTTGAACAATGGGAACAATTCGTTTTCCGAAGTAGCCTATTACAGTGGGGTAGCCAAAACCGATTGGAGCTGGGCCGGTCTATTATTTGATATGGATAATGACGGATTAAAGGATATTTACATTACCAACGGCATAAATCACGATTTGACAGACTTGGATTTTGTGGACTTTTTTGCCAATGAAATTATCCAGAAAATGGCGCTTACCGGAGAGAAACAATCCATAGACTCCATTATTGCGAAAATGCCCATTGCACCACAACCCAATTACGCTTATAGGAACAAAGGAGATATAACATTCTCCAATGAAACCAAAAAGTGGGGCTTGGATTTGCCCAGTATGTCCAACGGTGCGGCATACGGAGATTTGGACAATGACGGGGATCTGGATATAGTGGTCAATAATGTAAATATGCAAGCATTTATATATGAGAACCACAGCGATAAAAAGTCGGAAAACAATTATCTTAAATTAAAATTTGAAGGAAGTGGGGCCAATCAATTTGCCATTGGAACCACGGTGAAACTTTTTTTTGACAATCAAGTCATAGTACAGGAATTGATGCCTTCCAGAGGGTTTCAATCCTCCGTAGATTATGTTATGACCATTGGTTTGGGCAAGAATGCCACCATAGATTCCATGCAGGTAATTTGGCCGGATGATCGTACCCAAAAATTTAATAATATTAAGGCAAATCAATTCCTCACCCTCAAAAATTCTGAAGCCCTGGATATATTTGTTCCCAATAAAAAAACAATTACGAATCCACTGCTCAGAGAATTGGGCAATTCCAAACTCTTAGTACATAAAGAGAATAATTACAATGACTTTGATTATGAGGGTCTTATCTCTAAAATGCTTTCCCAAGAAGGGCCGGCTCTAACGGTAGCCGACGTAAATGGTGACGGCAATGAAGATGTTTTTATTGGAGGCGGAGCCAACCAGGCCGGAATACTCTATCTTCATGATGGTAAGGGTGTATTAACACCTACCAGACAAAAAGCTTTTGAAAAGGATGGGGCCCTGGAGGATACCGCTGCAGCATTTTTGGACGTAGATGGTGATGGGGATATGGATCTTATGGTAGGAAATGGAGGTAATCAGGTTGGGGATGAAAAACACTATCGTGCAAGGCTCTATATTAATAATGGAAAGGGGATTTTTGAAGCTTCAAATTCAATTTTGCCAAGTACCTTTAAAAATATTGCCGTAATAGCTCCCCAAGATTTTGATAATGATGGTGACATGGACGTATTTATCGGGTCCAGAAGTGTTGTTGGAAATTATGGCTTGGATCCGGACCATTTGTTTTTGGAAAATAACGGTGACGGCACTTTTGGAGACGCCACGGAACGTTTGGCATACGACACCAAGCAAGCTGGGATGATAACGGACGCCATTTGGGTTGATATCGATGGCGATGAAAAGAAAGATTTAATAACCGTTGCCGATTGGGGAAAACCCATAATTTATAAGAATTCCGGTAAACGATTATCAAAAATAAACACGGCATTGGATAGCCTAAGCGGATGGTGGAATGCTATTAGTGCCGAGGATTTGGACAACGATGGCGATTATGATCTAATTCTGGGAAATCAAGGGAGTAATGTGCCCTATTCCTGTTCCAAAGCCAATCCCATGAAATTGTGGATAAATGATTTTGATAACAATGGGACCATAGAACAGATTACCACTCGTAATTTTGAAGGAAAGGACTATCCCATTCATCAAAAGAAGGAACTAACTACGCAAATGGTAGCCCTGAAAAAGCAGAACCTTAAATCCTCCGAATACGCCAAAAGAACTATAGACGAATTATTTTCAAATGACAACTTTAGCAATACTATTGTCAAGGAAGGTACCGTACAAGAATCCGTAATCGCAATAAATGAAGGGGGAGGAAAATTTACTATTAAGAAATTGCCGGGGAGGGTACAATTGTCTTGTGTTTGCGGTATTACATGTGCCGATGTCAACAATGATGGTTATTTGGACCTAATAATGGGGGGTAATAATTTTGAATTCAAGCCTCAATACTCGCGTCTTGATGCCAATTTTGGAAGTATTCTTTTAGGAAATGATAAGCTCGACTTTGAATGGCAAAATTACGATGAAAGTGGATTTTTTATTAAAGAGGAGGTGAAAAATATTGAACAGTTCAAGGATAAAAATGGAAAACGATTTGTCATTGTTGCCATTAATGATAACAAACCAAAAGTATTTGCGCTGGATGAGTAGAGTTACATTATATATTTTATGTTCAGTGCTTCTCATTGGTTGCGGCTCTAAGCAAGGTGAAATTTTCAGGAACCCATCACCAGATGAAACCGGGATCGACTTTCAGAATACCATTACGGAAACCGATGACCTGAACATATTGGACTACCTATATTTCTACAATGGCGGAGGAGTGGCCACTGGAGATATTAACGGGGATGGGCTACCCGATATTTTCCTATCCGGTAATCAGGTAAAAAATAGATTATACCTAAATGAGGGTAACTTAAAGTTTAGGGATATATCCGAAACTGCTGGTGTATCTGGGAATAGTACTTGGAACACCGGGGCCATAATGGGCGACATAAATGGGGACGGACTACTGGATATTTACGTTTGTTCGGTAGTAGGTATAAATGGATTTAATGGGCAAAATGAGCTTTATATAAACAACGGCGACAATACCTTCACAGAAAGTGCAGCCGAATTTGGTCTCGATTTTGATACTTACAGCAGTTCTGCCGCTTTGCTGGATTTTGATTTGGATGGGGATTTGGATATGTATCTGCTCAACCATGCCGTACATACACAACAATCCTACGGGAAGGCCGCACTTAGGGAAAAGAGAAATGCACAGTCTGGGGACAGACTTTTGCGCAATGATGGGGGTGTATTTGTGGATGTTAGTGAAGAGGCCGGAATTTACGGTGGCGCCAACGGATATGGGTTGGGCATTGCCGTGGCCGATTTTAATCAGGATGGATATCCGGATATCTATGTTGGGAACGATTTTCACGAGGATGACTATTATTATCTCAATAATGGCAACGGTACATTTTCTGAACAATTGCGCAGTTATTTTGGTCATACCACCAAGTTTTCCATGGGGAACGATGTTGCCGACATAAACCATGACGGATGGCCAGATCTAATTTCTTTGGACATGCTTCCCGAGGACGAAAAGGTACTAAAATCTTCAGAGGGCGATGACCTTACCCAAACTCAAATATTAAGGGTAGATAGATTTGGATATCACTACCAATATTCCAGAAATATGTTGTTTGTAAACCAACAAAATACTCCATATGCTGAAACGGCGATCCAAAGTGGTATTGCAGCTACCGACTGGAGTTGGAGTGCGTTATTTGGCGATTACGACCAGGATGGGGAACAGGATATCTTTATTTCCAACGGTATTCCAAAAAGGCCCAACGATCTGGACTTTATTAAATTCGCCTCCGATGAACAAATTAAAAATAAGCTTAACAACACCAAATTGGTGGATCAGCAGGCCCTGGATATGATGCCTTCCGGGGTGACCCACAATTATGTTTATAAGGGAGGGAAAGATGTGAAATATAAGGATATGTCCGGGATTTGGATGGTAAAGGATACTCTTATTTCAGGAGCTACGGCCATGGCGGATCTGGACAATGACGGCGATTTAGATCTGATAATCAATACATTAAACAGTACAGCAGCATTGTACATCAACAAAACGGACGCCAAGGCCAACTATATAAAATTGAGGTTTAATTATACATCCAAGAATAAGTATGGTATTGGCACCAAAGTCTTTGCCTATCTAAATGGAAAATTACAGTACAAGGAACTGTATACGGTTCGGGGATTCCAAGCCTCATCGGAACCCATGGTTCATTTTGGTTTTGGAAAGCAGGACAAGATTGACTCCTTAAAAATAGTTTGGCCAAATAGGACCTACCAAGTTTTAAAAGAGGTTGCAGTAAATCAAGCCTTGATTATTTCCCCGGAAAACACCAAACCCTTCAATTATAATTCGCTACGGCCTTTATCCAAGAAGATATTTAATAAAGTGGAAGGTAATTTGGGCATCAATTTCACCCATGAGGAAGATAATTATCTGGATATCAATAGACAAAAATTAATTCCATATCAAATATCCGATCGTGGTCCAGCCTTGGCCACAGGTGACCTGAATGGTGATGGAAAAAATGATTTATTTTTTGGAGGTTCCAAATACATTCCGTCAAGAATATTTCTTCAGGGAGATACCACTTATGTGGAAAAAAGGATTGCAAATATTGCGAACGACTCCATAAAAGAGGATGTCGCCGCCATTATAGCCGACCTAAATAGTGACAAAAAGAACGACCTTTTTATAGGAAGTGGAGGAGCTGATTTTTACAATAAGATGGCTCCCTTAACAGATAGCTATTATCTTCAAAATGAAACGGGATTTGAGGCAAGTGAGTTACCGGAGTTTTTTGAAAATGCGGCAGTAATACGGGAATGTGATTTTGATAATGATGGAGATCTGGATTTATTTGTTGGCAATAATGCCATAACGAACGATTTTGGGAATATCCCAAATTCCTATTTGCTTAGGAACGATCAAGGTAAGTTCTCCATAGTGGAAAATAAAGAACTACAAAAAGCCGGAATGGTAACGGATGCGGTTTGGACCGATTTTGACAATGATGGAATTCTGGATTTAATTGTGGTGGGCGAGTGGATGTCGCCAAAATTCTTTAGAAACAATAAGGGTCAGCTTACGGAGCAGATGCTATTGGATAATACTTACAATGGACTTTGGGAGTGCATAATACCTTTTGATATTGACAAGGACGGAGATCTGGATTATCTACTGGGAAACTGGGGGAACAACACTAAGTTTAAGGCTTCACATGATTATCCTATGAAAATGTTTTATTCGGACTTCGACCAGAACGGAAGTACCGAGACCATTGTGGCCACAGAAAAAAGTGGTGATTATTATCCATTGGAAGGTTTGGATGAGCTTTCCTCCCAAATGGTAGGCCTTAGAAAGAAGTTTACCACGTATAAGGACTTTGCTGGCAAACCCATAAACGAGATTGTTGATCCAAAGCCACTAAAGAATTGTACTGTTTTAGAGGTAAATACCCTACAATCCGGTTTTTTGGAGAATAATGGTGGTAAATATTCCTTTGTTCCCTTTAAGGCGGAACTACAGCTTGCTCCCATAAGGGCATTTTTAGAGTATGATTTTGATAGGGACGGAAGTACAGAGATTTTGGCGGCAGGGAACTATTTTGGAATAAAGCCATATCACGGGAGGTTAGATTCTTTCTCAGGAGCCTTGATAAAAAATGAAAATGATGTAATTTTGGGTAACAAAATAGGGCTGGAGCTGCAATTTAAGTCGGTAAGACATTTAAATATGATAGATTTGAACGGTAGACCCTATTTATTGGTCACCTATAACAATGATCAGGCTCAGGTATATGACTTGAGAGATTAAGAATTGTAGAATGGCTGCACTATTCTTGAAGGGATATTTTGAAGTTAAAATGAAGTGAAAGATTATTTCAAAAAAAAATAAAATGGAAAAGGTCATGACAAATTACCTCTGACCTCTTTAAAACAAATAAGTATAAACTGATGAAACAATATTTAAGATTAATCCTATTATTTGCAATTATAGTCTCCTGTGAAAATAAAGAGGAGCCAATTGTTATTTCTCCCCAGGATCTGCATTATTCCATACACAAGGTAACGGAAGTTATGATCCATGACATTTTTTCGCCTCCAGTGGCAAGTAGAATTTTCGCCTATCCCAATATTGCGGCATATGAAATTATAGCGCTCAATAATAATGAATACAAGTCTTTGGTAGGTCAGGTAACAGATTTGACGCCCATTCCGAAACCTGGGCAGGACAAATCCGTCAATTATCAAATGGCTGCCCTTATTGCACATATGGAAATAAGCAAGCGATTAATTTTTTCCGAAGATAAAATTGAAGCGCATCGGGATAGTCTGTACGCAAATTGGCAGGATAAAAACTTGACGATGTTCAATAATTCCAAGGAATATGGCCTTCAGGTTGCAAAGCACATAGGGGATTGGTTGGATAAGGATAATTATAAACAGACGAGAACGATGCCCAAATTTACCATCAATACGGACGACACCTCGCGTTGGCAGCCAACGCCACCTGCCTATATGGATGGTATAGAACCACATTGGAGCAAAATTCGGCCTTTTGTGATTGACTCGGCAAATCAGTTTATACCTGCTCCACCGCCAGTTTTTTCCATGGAATTGGGTTCCGATTTCTATAAAGAGGTAAAAGAGGTCTATGACATAAGCAATGAGATTACCGCAAAAGGGGATACTTCCGAAGAAATTGCCATTGCAAAGTTTTGGGATTGTAACCCCTATGTCTCCGTAACAAGGGGCCATTTAATGTTTGCCACTAAAAAGATTACACCCGGGGCACATTGGATAGGGATTACCAAAATAGCTTGTGAAAAAACAAATTCAGATTTTGATCAAACGGTATTTGCCTATACCAAGACCTCTATGGCCATAGCCGATGCCTTTATAAGTTGTTGGGACGAAAAATACCGATCTAATCTTATAAGGCCCGAAACGGTAATAAACCAGTATATTGATGAGAATTGGCAGCCAGTGCTTCAGACCCCTCCTTTTCCGGAATACACTAGTGGACATTCTGTGGTTTCCGGTGCGGCAGCTACGGCCTTGACCAGTATTTTTGGGGATAATTTTTCTTTTGATGACGATACGGAAATACCTTATGGCTTGCCAATAAGAAGTTTTACATCATTCAATCAGGCTGCAGATGAAGCCGCTATTAGCCGAATGTACGGTGGAATCCATTATAGGGCTGCTGTGGAAATTGGGGTTGGACAGGGTAGGAATTTGGGTAAATTTATTGTGGGCAAACTGGATATGAAAGAAAAAAAGGCCTTGGCGTCGAAATAATGTCAAGAGTTAATTACCTATTAAACCATCAATAATTTACAAGAGTCACCTACCTGGAATAAAATTAAAATTCGTGAGAAACAAAATTATTTACTTTGTAGCTTTCCTTCTAATAATATCCTTGGTTTGGTATCTTTTTTTAAAACCCTATGATTATTCGGTTTCCATTAAATCCAAGACATTCCCAGGAACCATAAATCAGAGTATAAAATTATGGGGCAATGCCAATAAAAATACGGTATTGCTGGAACAAAGAGATTTTTTAAGCATTGATCAGCAGTTATCGTTCAATGATTCCATATTCCAATATCAGTGGAGAATCGCCCCTATTAATGATTCAACCTCCAGGATAAAGGTATACATCAAGGATGTTGACCATAGTTTAATGAACAAATTAAGTATTCCCTTTTCCGACACGGACTTCGAAAAACGGACCAAAAGGACCATCCTTGAGTTTAACGATCTGTTGAATGACCATATTGAAAAGTTCAGGGTTACTGTAATGGATACCCTTCAACAGCTTCCAGAAACCTATTGTGCCTATATACCCTTAAAAGCTTCCCAACTTTCCAAAGCAAAGGGAATGATGCAAAATTACCCCATCCTTAGTACGGTTCTTGTTGATAATAATGTTGAACTAAATGGAAGGCCATTTTTGGAAATCACCAATTGGGATAGGGAGGTGGACAGTATTTCCTATAATTTTTGTTATCCAATTATAAAAAGTGATAGCCTGCCACAAAATGGAATCATTAAGTACAAGAAGTTTAACGGCCTTAAAGCTTTAAAAGCTGTGTACAACGGTAATTATATTACTTCTGACCGTGCTTGGTACGCTTTGTTGAACTATGCTGAAAAGAACGGGTTAGAAGTCTCTGAAACCCCTGTTGAGGTGTTTTTTAGTAACCCAAATATTGGCGGAAATGAAATTGAATGGATAGCTGAGATATACATGCCCTTAAAAGAATAAGATGAAAAAATACTTTTTTTTATTGCTCTGGATCATTGTTGTGGGGTGTGCCCATAACTATGGACAATTGACCTACGTTACCAAACTTCCCCATAAATTAACGGAGAATTCCGGAATAGTCCCTTCCAAGGATTCTACGCTCTGGTTCGTTATGGATAGAGGTAATCCCGATAAAATTTATCAGGTTAATTATGAGGGTGATCTTTTAAAGGAATTAAAAGTGAAAAATGCCAAAAATCACGATTGGGAGGATTTGGCGAGCGATGGGGACAATGTGTATATAGGGGATTTTGGAAATAATGGTAACGACCGAAAAAATTTGGCCATCTACAAGATCCCAAATCCGGATGCTGCAACAGGAGATGATATTGAAGCGACAAAGATTGAATTCAATTATCCAGAACAGAAAGATTTTCCTCCAAAAAAGAAAAAATTGCTATTTGATGCCGAGGCCTTTTTTTATTACCAGAACAATTTTTATATAGTAACAAAAAACAGGACACATCCTTTTAACGGAGAAGCATTGTTGTATAAGGTTCCGGCTATTGAGGGGAAACATGAGGCCCAATACTTAGGTTCCTTTTTTCCTCCAAAAGGAAAGATAAATGGTCAGGTAACTTCAGCCGATATTTCCCCTGATGGTAAAACAATAGTATTATTGGGAAATGGAACCTTATGGGTGTTTACAGATTTTACAATGGATAATTTCCTTTCCACTGGAACCTTAAAAACCATAGACCTAGGCGTCTATACGCAATTGGAATCCGTTTCCTTTACCAATAACAATACCTTATTGCTTTCGGATGAGGAGTCCGGAAAAACGGGAAGAAACCTATATTCTTTTGTGCTGGGCAACTAAACCAATTGCAAAACTTACAGTTTAGAATTAAAAACCAAAACCAACACCAAAGGTAAATCTTGGGCCGTCAACACTGTTGAACAAGGCTACCCTTGCCGTCATCACATCCGCTCCATTAAGAAAAAATCCCCCTCCGTAGGAGGTGTGCCATAGGTCGGAATTTTCGTTGGGTGTCCAGACCCTTCCGTAGTCAAAACCTCCATATACCCCCAACGTAACAGGTAACAATCCTGTTTTAAGGCTTTTAAGGCTAAATCTAAGGTCTGTATTCTGGTAATAGCTGGTCTTACCGGAAAACCGTTGGTTTCTAAAGCCTCTAAGCCCATCTATCCCTCCAATACTGGCTGCTTGGTAAAATTCGTAATCGTCCCCTAAATTAAAATGGGCCTTCCATTTGGTGGCAAGGACCAATCTGCCATTGGATGCCAATTTATGATCAAAAGAAAGACTTGGAACTATATAGGCATAGGCTTGCCCCCGGTTCTCCAAACTCGCATTGTATCCCAAGAGTAGTCCAGTTGACATTCCCATAGTGGGGAAGGCGGCATTGTCCAAATTTTCATAGCTGTATTCCGCGTCCACCCCAATAAAACTGTTTCTGTTCTCCTCTCCGTTGGCTAGGTAGAAGGTATTCACAAACCTATCTTCGGTTTCTTCCACTTCCAGACTTTCCAAGGTAATGCCTGTTCTAAATTTTGCCCCCAGCTGTCCACGCCAAACCAGAGATGGAGAAAAACTTAAGTTTTGAATTTTTACCCTATTGTAATCCATATCCAAAGTATCGTCTAAATTTTCGGTCTCATTCCCGATTCCAAAAAAGTTAATGCTAAAATTGGGGCTGGTAAAGCGGGCGGCCAGTTCTAAATTCCAGTTATCCAATATATGGGCAAACTCTCCTTTGTAGCCCAACTCAAAGCCATTAGTGGCGAAATAATAGGCGGCATTGTAATTGTGTTGGGTAGTATAAGGGTTTTGCCGTAGTCCATAAAAAGTATTTGTGGCATTAAAGCCAAGCTTTATGCCGTCATCGGGATTGAATCCTATGGTCGGAATTATCTGCCGTGTGCTGTTCCTAAGTTTTAACGGTTGATAAGTGTTGGTCTCGTAATCGTTGGTAAGTCTTAATTTTGCTCCATTTATTTTCTTGAACGTGTTTTTTTTGGACTTATGGTCATAAATCCATGTGTTGCTGCCTTCTGATATATCATAAACATCGTTGTTCTGTCCACCTATAAGTCTAATTTTTATTTTGTTGCGCTTACCGCCTGCGACCTCGAAAATGTCATCATCGTCCAGGCCATAGACCCAAATTTCCTTTGTGATATTGTGGTTAAATTTCTTTTGAAAAAAGAGTTTATCCTTTTTCCCACTTATGTTTCGATAAGCTTTTATTTCTACTTCTTGCTCGGACAAATTGTTAATTTGAAACCAATCGTCCTTGTCGGTACCTTTTATGACAACATATTTGTTGATTGCCAAAAAGTAATCATCAGCAATTTTGGGAAGGTTATTGATGCGGGATATAAGTATATTCTTTAAGTCAAGGATATTCTCGTCCAAAATTTCTTGAGGGAAAGCTCTAAAGGCTTCATCTATTACCTCTGGAGTTAAGTTTTGCTGTATATAACGCACCTCCTTCTCCCAATCCTCCTTTGTAGTTTGGGCCAATAAGGTTACATCCAGGCCGTAGGCACTCTTGTTAAATGCCACCACATTTCTAATGTCATTATTAAATCCCTCCATCATTTGAAGGGCAGGAATTATTCTTGTTGCAACACCCATTAGGGCCCCATCTCCCCAAATGGAATACACCTGGTCACGATCCCTTGGGATGGCTTCAAAAACAATCTTTCCCGTTTCCTTGTCCTTGATTTCGCCCCAGCGCCATTGATCGTCATGCCTATCCCAATCACCCATCACCATATCAAACAAGCGGGTCTTTAAATATCTTTCAGTATTGACCACATATTTTTCGTCCCGCTTAATTTTATCGATCATGTCCCAGGTACTTTCAATTTTATTGATATAGCCGAAACTGCCCAAATTCCCATGACCATCGCCCACCTGTTCTTCAAAAATGTAAAGCTCATCCCCAAATTCACCATTAAATTCCGCTAAGGCGGCTTGTTTTGGGATATAGTATAATTTAGGGTTGGTATGGTAGAGATCTAGTGCATCGGAAAGGGTTCCTACCGTAAGAAGACCGTAGGGCAAGGCACCGGTATAAAAATCCATTAAGAGTTTTTCGGTATAGGTATCCTTAAATTCCCCTATCACGTATTTATCCTTAAAGGCCATGGCCTGTAAATAGACCTCTGCACTCTTTTTAACGGCCCTCATTACGTATTCCTTGCCATTTTTATCGGACAATCTAAGGGATTTGGATTGGTTTCCCCCGCCTTTACGGACGGGTTTTAAACCGCCATACAGCGTGTCCAATCTAAGGGTGGGGGCCTTTACTTCCGTGCCGTAGTATTTCCTATACCTATCGCCCCAAATAGTTTTGAAGAATTTGCTTTTTTCAATATCTTCCTTTGAGTAAACAGATGCTTTAACCTCTTGTGTAAAATCTTTGTCATCATATGCGTAATTTTCGGTTCTATCCGCTGGCAGTACCTGTGTAGAAAATAGAAGGGCGGGATCATTATTTTTCCCAACCCCAAAATATCTTACCTGGGAGGAACCATCATTGTACACCTTTAACTCTGCAAAGCCCATTCTTCCCGTGGAGAATTTGGAACCGTTCAATAATCTGGTAGCTCCTTCCTTGGCCCCGGAACCACTAACGATCTGGGGGATATTATCCTCCACAATATATTGAAGTGTATGTTCGTGTCCTGAAGTCAAAATAACTTTCTGCGAATACTGCGCTATGGTTACTAGACGATTCCTTAATTGCGTATATCTTTTATTTTGGAGATCGGCGTAGGAGGCTCCACTAGTTTTTCTAATAAGGTTTACAAAAGAACCTAATATAGGGAGGGGGAATTTGCTGCCTGTAGGGTTTAAATGAAGTTTTGCCGAATACTGTCCGCCATGTGGTCCATAACTGAACATGGGGTGGTGAATTGCCAAAATGGTAGTCCTGTCCCTATTTTTTTTGATAAGGCTTTCCAGTTCCTCAAAAAATGTTTCTCGGTCCTTTATTTCACATTTATCGTTCATCCTAGGGTGTTTGTCCCAATTGGTCAGGTACCATTCCGTATCAATGGCGATAACCACTATTTTATCGGTGATATCTATTTTCTTTATAGGGCACCCATCTTCGGGAAAAAAGACCTCTTTGCTATCCAATTTTTTTTGGATGTATTTTTGTTGTCTTTCCAGCCCTTCCAGCCCTTCATTGTACCAGTCATGGTTTCCGGGAATAAATATGGGATTGCCTTTAAATTGGGCCAGGGTCTTTAGTTGCGCATCTAGGTTGTTTTTAGCTTCCAAGTAGGCCTGGGTGGAGTCCTTTTTGTTGGGCATTCCGGCAGGATAGATATTATCTCCCAAAAAGAGGGCGGTACTATTTTTGTTGGCTTTTTCCAAAGCTTTTTGGAAAGCCTTAAGTGCTTCACTTTGACCATCCATAGGGGATTTTCCAGCATCCCCTATCAAATAAAAAGTGTGCAGCAATTCGCTGTCACTAGTTATGTCTGCCACAGCGGAACTTTCCGCATATTTTGTTTTGTAGGTAGCACAGCCTGCCAATAGAAAAAGTATCAATATAAGTAGGTAATGTTTCCTCATGTACATCTGTTTAGAAATCAAAATTTTGTAATTTGTGGGTCATAATTAACTATTATGTCGGAAATCCTCGAAAAAACTGAAAACTTTGTTGTCGATTTATTATCTAATAAACTAGATTCCAATTATTTGTACCACAATTTAAGCCATACCCAGCGGGTTGTTAAAAGTACTAAAGAATTATTGAATTTTTATAAGTTGGGCGAGGAGGAAAACGAGATTGCCCTACTGGCGGCTTGGTTACATGATACTGGTTATACCCAAGGCTCTGAGAATCACGAGGAGACAAGTTGTAATATAACCCGAGAATTTTTAGGTGG
Source organism: Arenibacter sp. F26102 (assembly GCF_023015865.1). Taxonomy (GTDB): domain Bacteria; phylum Bacteroidota; class Bacteroidia; order Flavobacteriales; family Flavobacteriaceae; genus Arenibacter. Next base: position 46,953 of record NZ_JALKBC010000007.1, read on the forward strand.
ACAGGAATACGATGAAAAAAAATTAGAACGTGTGTGTAGCCTAATTATGGCTACCAAAAGGTTCTACGAGCCCCAAAACCTCTTGGAAGAAATTATTAGGGACGCCGATTGTTCCCATTTCGGCAAGAAGAGTTATATGGAAACCGCCGAGTTGCTTAGGGAAGAGTTGGATATTTTAGGTTTGGCGACCTATACACAGAAGGAATGGCGTGAGGCAAACCTTAAGATGTTCCAAACGGAACAACGTTTTTATACCGATTATGCCCTTCAAAATTGGCAGGAAGAAAAGAATAAAAATATAAAAAGGCTGATCAAGGGAAAAAAAGCGGAGGAAAATCTAGTGAAAAAGGAGAAATTGAAGGCCAAATATAAGAGTGAAAGTCCCGATCGTGGTATACAGACCTTATTTCGGGTAACTTTAAAGAATCATTTAATGCTCAGTGATATTGCTGATACCAAAGCCAATATACTACTCTCCGTAAATGCCATTATTATTTCTTTGGTGTTGTCCAACCTTATGACCAAATTGGACAATCCGTCCAATAATTACCTAGTCTACCCCACCTTATTATTTGTTATTTTTAGTGTGGTATCAATGGTATTGGCTGTTCTTGCAACCAGGCCAAATGTTACCCAGGGCGAGTTTACCAAGGAGGATGTAAGACAACGAAAAGTGAACTTGTTGTTCTTTGGGAATTTTCATAAAATGAAATTGGAAGATTACCAATGGGCCATAAACGAGTTGGTACAGGATAAGGATTATATCTATTCCTCCTTGACCAAGGATTTATACTATCTTGGTTTGGTATTGAACCGGAAATATAAAATCCTACGATGGACCTATACGATTTTTATAATTGGAATGGTAGTTTCCGTAATAGCTTTTGCCGTTGCCTTTAAGTACTTTGGTCCGGATCGCGGTATGTAAGCAAGAGCGTAAACTTAATTCTTGATTTCCTCCATTAAATCCTCATAGGAATAGGTCTTGCCCTTTTCATTGTTAGGATTGTAGCATACGGATGCCCTTATGGCTTTTAGGCCGGATACCCCTTGGAGGCCTTCCAATTCAACTATTTCAACCTTGCCATCAAAATAACCCTTGGATTTGAGGAATTTTATGTACCTAAGGTACTCTAATTCATCTTTCTTTTGTGAATAGACTATTGCAATTTTTCCAGGTTGGGTAAGTCGTTGGTTGGTGCCTTTAATATATGATTTGTCTATACGTTTTTTAATAATTTCGTATCTGGCGTTGTAGGTGCCGTCCACATCAAAACGTTTCTCATCCATTCTAAATCGGATAGATAACGAGCCATTATAGACTAGGATAAGCGATGCTACATCAAGTTGAACCTGGAGCTTTGATTTGAGTGCGTAGTGTTTATTTTCCATTTCGCACATTACCTGTAATTGCCATAACCTAAGATTGCTTAGATAAAGAAGATCAAATTCCCTTGCCCCGGTAATGGAGTCCCCAATGTACATATTGTGCTCTACGCCATCTGTCTTATAGCGCTCAAAGTAATGGGGGTACATATTTTGCGCTTCTTCCTGTTTTTTGTCGATGACAGATGCCAGTTTCTTATTGATCAGCGTTACGCTTTCGTCATAATTTTTCCTGTGATCATAATAGGATCCTGTTCCCATATCAATTTTGGACTCATATGATAACAATAAGTCCTGATAGTATTTGGAAGTCTTTTTCAGATGTGCGAATACTGGGTTAATTTCATCATTTACAAAGTCGAAAACCGCCTGTTCACTGTTGGTGTGCAACACCTCCTTAACATCGTCTATATGGTTGTTTACCCTAAAAATAAGTTCTTCATATATGGGCAATTTATTTTTTTCCCAAGCCTCGGAAAGTACATTATTTATCTCCGATAACTGAATCATAAGGTCTCGCTGAATGGCAGTATTTCTTGCTTGGGAAGAATCTTTAATATCTGTTTGACCATATAAGGGATAAACTTCATTAAATACAATTTCCCTGAAAGACGGCTGCAATCCTTCCTGGTCTTCCAAAATAAATCGTTTAGCTTCCTCTTTAAATTTCCAGTATACGGATGAATGCACAGAAGTACATTCATTTTGAATTACGGCATCAATTAAATTTTCTTCCTCCTCCAAGGAACGCAAAACAGCGGAGACGATATAGGGTATTACATCTTCCAGTTTCTTGGCATTAACACTGTTGAGGTCATTTGCCTTGTCCGACACCAATTCCAGTACCCCTAATAGTCGACCATCTTTTGCAATGGGGGTCAATAGCGCGCTTTTAATTTTTTGGTCGTGTAGGCCCTTATACGGTGGCATACCATCTGAGAGTTTATAATATTTTTCTACGTCGCTAATTACAAAGAATCTGTTTTGGTCAATTAGTTTGCTGTAAGAGGCCTTACAAAGGGATTCATTGCAGGTCTCAACTTTCTTTTTTTGTAAAATAAAACTATCTATGCCATTTACAGAAACCCTCTCAAATTGCTCATCCTTGGAATTGTAGACCGCGAACCCAATGCGCAAATTTGGTAATCCAAATAACGATTTAAAGGTGTTTTCCACACCTTTAATGAAATTACCCCCACTTTTATCATTGATGATCAGGTTGGATTTTATTTCAGATATGGAATGTTCGGCAGTAACATCGAACATGTTGGATATTACAAAGCCTTTACTGATAAAACTATTGGGAGGAATCTTCTCTTTCCAAAGTTCCACATTGTCTATATTTTCCAATAGTTCGTCCACATCCTTTTGGGTAATTTTCAATGGGGAGCCTTTGGGCAAGATCTCTATAAAATCCGCGTTGTACAAAATACGGTAATGTCTCATTACCCCATTGGCATCGGGGATATCGTAGAAAAAGGGTCTCTTAAAATCAAGCTTAAACCCGTAGTAAAAGTTAAGGATTACAACACAGGCCATAATATAGCTTACCTCTTCTTCTTGGTTCCTTATTTCGGGCTCGAAATTTTGCCCTGCCGCTTCCAAAATTCGTTCAAAGCGCTTACTGGAATTAAATATTATGTTTGAATAAGGCGTGGATGCCGTTTTTATTTCATTGGTTGTAAGTACGGAGGAAAACAAATCCTGCAAGATGATTTGTATAACTTCCTTGTGTTTTGCCAGCAAAGATATATCTGTGAATCCCTCACGGAGTTCGGGGAAGGGGGCTTGGGCATTAACAATATAACTTGCCTTGGAAGCCAAATACGTATCCTCGCTCTGCGCCATTTCATCATATTGCTTTAATAATTTATTAAAGCTTATATGATGCTCCAATGGTGATATTTTATCTGTGAATCCCTTCATTGCCTATATTAGTCCAAGTTTGCAGCGTAAAATTACAAAAGAAATTGCTTTCTTGCATTTTTGTATTGATAAAGGAAGAGCCTACTTTTTCTGATATCCATTCCATTAAGGTCTTTTGGTCGTATTCCAGGACTATCTGCCTTATCAAATTAGAAGATATTATTTCCTTAACCAAAAAAAGTACTAACTTTTAACCTAAAACAAATGTCCTCATTTACCAGATTGTCCAGGGCTTACAACAATGCCAAAACCCTGCCTTTTGATGATTCCTCCAAAATTATCCTGTTCAGTGATTGCCATAGGGGGGACAGTAGTTTTGCGGACGAATTTGCCAACAATCGCAATATTTATTTCCATGCGTTAAGGCATTACCTTAATGAAGGATTTACTTATTGTGAACTGGGAGATGGTGATGAACTTTGGGAAAATCATTCCTTTGATTCGATTTTTACCGCCCATAAAAACGTTTATAAACTTTTGAAGCAGTTCCATTTGGAAAAAAGGCTTCATATGATCTGGGGGAACCATGATATGGTTTACAAAGACCCGGAATATGTAAAGAGTAATTTGTCTCACTATTTTGAACCTATCGATGATTGCAATAAGGAATTGTTTGAGGATATTAACTATCACGAGGCTATAATTTTAAAGCATAAATTAAGTGGGCAGGAATTATTATTGGCCCATGGACACCAGGCAGATTGGTGGAACTATACCTTTTGGCGTTGGGGCCGATTCTTGGTACGTGTTTTATGGAAACCATTACAGGTATGGGGTATTGCGGATCCTACAAGTCCTGCCAAAAATTACAAGGAACTTATTAAAATTGAAAGGCGTATAAAAAAATGGATTATGGCCAATAATGAATTGTTGACCATTGTTGGGCATACCCACAGGCCACGCTTTCCGGCACCAGGGGAAATTCCTTTTTTTAACGATGGTAGTTGCGTTCATCCACGCAGTATTACTGGAATTGAAATCCAAAAAGGGACCATAGCCCTAATCAAATGGGAAATAGCCACAAAGGATGACGGAACCTTGCAAATTGTCAGGATTCTGCTGGAAGGCCCACAGCAGCTTAAGGATTATCAAAAGGCCGATTTGCCATTTAATTGATGATACTTCCTTGAGCGTTGAATTCTACATCTTTTTTTTCTCCATCTATTTTAAATTCAAGATCATAAAACCTGCCTTTGGAATTGTGGTCCACCTCTTCAATCTCTACAAGCTCATAATCCTTAAAATCCTTGTCAATTTTTTCTTTTATAGCATCTGGCAAATCTTTTTTTGATATGCGGCGTTCCGTTTCCAACCACTGTCCTTCGGGACTGAAATCGGCTTTGTAGTGTTCTCCGTCCTTTTTGAAATTGGATTCAAAATTCCCGTTTTTATCCTTGTGCCAATCCGGGTCGTTTTCTTTTGGGTACATATTCTTAAAGGTGGTCTTAACTTCTTTGGGGACTTGGCCTTCTGCAGCAGTATTGCAACCAACAGATAGAATTATTGTCAATAAGGAATAACAAAATATCGAAAGTTTCATAGTAAATTGATTTTCTATTTTTTTTCTGAAAACATCAGCGTTTGTCCTAGGGCCAAATACTCACAATTAAGTCAGTTTTCAAGCCTAATTGTCGTCTGTGCTCCCGTCTACTTCCTCCTTAACGTCTTTATATGCTCCCTTTATTTCTTCCCCCGCTCGCTTTACACCATCTTCTGCTTCATCTACAGCCCGTTCTATATCTCCTTTTGGTTCTTCATTAACGGCTTTTGTCTCCCGGCAGCTGGATAAAGAAATAGCGGATACAAAAAGCAATGTCAAAATAAATATTGATTTTTTCACGATGTTTAATTTATGTCAAGACCAAGTCTTATTAGTTCTTTTGATAATGGTAAAATTATAGATCCGCCCATAAACTTTTAGCTCGAAACCATATTGAATTTGATCCAAATGGGTAAATCATTGTCCCTATTGCTTCAGACGGGGTTAAGGCGAAAAGTATTTCGTTTTTTTGCCCTATATTCAATAAAAAAAGAAGATTGATCATGTTATAATGATTTACTTGTAAGGGATATGACAGTGGATGGATCGGGGTTTGCCGAGAAACGTAACGGCCAATTAATATCCTAAAATGGTTGGATTATTAAGTCAAACTCCAAAATACTATTGTTGCAACACAGTATGCTATAATTTATAACATTGCCTGCAATTTCTTAGGTTGTTTTAAAACTCAATTTTTATAATATGAAAGCCTTGCCTACTTTATTATGTATACCGGACATTAGTGGATTCACTCAATTTATGAGCAAAACCGATTTTGAATTGAGTTCAAAAGTAATTCCTTCCCTTTTGAACAAGATTGTCTATTCCAATGAAATAGGACTTAAAATATCAGAAATAGAAGGAGATGCCGTATTGTTTTATAAGTCAGGAGAGCTTCCCTCCTTTAAGGAACTCTTAGATCAATGTAGGTTTTTTTATACCGAGTTTTACAAACAACTGCATGCGCTTAAGGCCCGGTATAATGGTGATAAGGCGGCGGAAATGATTCCTGAGGTATTGGGGTTGAAAATTATTTTGCACTATGGGGAGGAAGTAGGTTTGGTTCCTGTAGGCAAGCGAATAAAACTCATTGGAGAGGATGTAATTACTGCACATCGACTACTTAAAAACGAAATTCCCAACGAAGAATATATATTAATATCGGAGGGATTGCTTTCCCAGTTTGGGACCAATGAGAAAGAATTTCCCATTGATTGGGGTACTTATAAAGAGGGGTTTATCCAAGAAGAACATTTAGGGGAAATAAAGTTTCAATATATTCAGCTGAAGCCTTTTGTTTAATTCTAAGAATCCCGTCCCTGTCCATGACTTAATTATCGCCACCGCTGGCGCATGCGTCACGACTGCCTGACAGCTAGGCAGGCTCGTGTCCAAGTCTTTCGATTATTCCATCTTAATCCCCAAAGACCATTATTTCAGTATTATCAATTTCCAATCCTGTCCTCCGGAATGGTAGGTTTTTAGTTCCTCAAATCCCACCGCATAATGCGCATCCAGTGAACGTAGATTGGTCGCGTCCACCTCGGTTATGATGCTTTTAAATTCGGGTTGAATGTGGTTTTTCATGGTCTCGTACAGCTTTCTAAAAATACCTCTCCTCCTATATTCCTTGTCTATACATATTTGACCCATTGCCATATAGGGGTCACCTTTGGGTATTACCGAAGCTATTTCCTTGAACATGGGTTTTAATACCTCAATATCGTTCCCAAATCGGGGATGCATGCAAAGCGCATAGCCCACCACTCTATCTTGGTCCTTGGCAATGATATGGGGGCAAACAGCGTTCATGTTAAATAACTGTTCCAAGGTGTGGGAAACCGTAACAAAACCTTCTTTTTCCTTTTCATCTGCATCAACATTTTGTAAATGGTTCTTTTGTTGTAAGCTTAGTATTTGTTGTAATTCGCTGTCATTGGTACAGCTCTTAAAGACTACCTCCATCTTATTCCTGTTTTAACCAATCCCTTCTATTTTTTAATACTTCTTTGCTCACTTTACTGCCATCTTTCTCCGTTAATTCTATGGTATAAGTGGGATCCGCAGCTAAAACAACTGTGGTGGATTTTGGAATGCCATAGCGGGTGTAGGCTACCTGTACACTTTCTCCTACCTTGAATTTTGCTATTTGCTCCCCAAAACTCTGGTTAGAAGTCAGGGGGATATTGTTTACGGCGGTAATTACGTCCCCATAGTCCAGCCCTGCCGTATAGGCTGGACTCCCAATGGTGGTATTACGTTGGACAATTCCTGACCCAAATTGGTTGATGTTGACACTTGCCCCAAAATAAGGTTTGTCAGTGGCACGCTTTAACACTATGCCTACAGATTTGAACAGCTCCTCATAATTGGGCATTCCACTGTTATGAATATAGTTATCAAAAAAACGATTTCCAAATTCCATTCCGGCGTATTGTACCAAAGATTGACGTAGATCGGACAGGGTATACGGAATTTCCTTTTTCCCAAAGGTCTGCCAGACCAATTTCATGTAATCGTCCAAATTCAGTTTGTTTTGTCGCAACGAAAGGTCCAGGGCCAATCCCAAAACACTACCATGGGAATAATAGGAAATAAAGGTATTGTCCCTATTTACTGGATCTACGGAAGTGGCAGCGTCTACAAAGGGGGCCTGATAGCTCATTTCTATGGGATTAAAGAATTGCCTGGCCGGAGAGTTCCAAACATAGTTGAAAGTGCCTGTAAGGCCCTCTACGTATTCCTTAGGGGTGATGATCCCTGCGCGACAAAGGATAAAATTGGTGTAATAGCTGGTGAAACCTTCTGCAAACCAAAGTTCCCCGCTCATATTGGCTTCGGCAAAATTGAAGGGTTCCAATGCTTTGGGCCGAATACGTTCCACATTCCATCCGTGAAAAAATTCGTGGGCAACGGTTCCTATATTGTTTTTCATGCCGCCTTCTGCCAATCCTTCCCTGTCTGTAAGAATGGTAGAATTCCTATGTTCCATACCATCGCCTGAAACATTGGGGATGTAGCAGGCCAAAAAGGTGTAGGTCCCATAATCGTAGGAGGGAAGTTCGCCAAAAACGTTTTTTTCGGCCAAAACCACTTTTTTTACCTGTTCAAAATAGGTGTCCAGATCCGCTTCCGTACCGTTGTGGTGCAATACAAATTGTATAGTTTGTTTCTGGCCATTGTTGTCTACGGTAAATTGACGTAGCCCATAATTGCTGATTTCCGTAGGGCTATCCATAAAATACTGTAAATTGGGCGCGGTATAGGTATTGCCCATAAGCTTTGGCATTTGAGTGGCCACTTTCCAGTTGAGGTCTTCCCGAACCCTAAAGTCCACTTCTATTTTCCGATCTTCCAAATTGGTCACGTACATAAAGGTAGCCGGGATGTTTAGGTGGGCATGGGTCTCATCAATTTGTGCATAGGTGCCATCCCCACGATTGGCAAAAAGGGTATAACTTATCTTCACTTCCCCATCATGGCCGCTAATATCCCATTGGTAGGGATTGGGCCTATGAATTTCCAAAGACTTTCCCTTACTATCGGTTGCCTTAAAATTATATACATTTTTAGCAAACTCGTGCAGGGCATAACGCCCAGGGGAGGAACGGCCCATACGTACCGATAGCACACCGGAATCCAGCTGTGGATAGGATGCTGTGATTTCCGCTTCGTGATGTACGGCATTTTCAAAGGATATGGTGTAGCGGTTGGTCTGACTTTGTAGGCTTATGCAACTGGCAAGGAAGAGGAGGCTTAAAATGTTGATTTTCATACAATTTGATTTCGATACGTTTTTTAAAGATGGGAACCTAGCCAAGGACAAGGTCTGTATATTATTTTTGCATGGCTTTGTATAAACGAATATACTATTTAAATACAGGATATGCTACATTTGTAATATGACGGAATTCCCAAAAAAATTGACGGAAAAACTCACCGAAAGACAGGCTAACAATGCCCTTCGAAAGTTGCCCGTACCCAATGGTTTGATTGATTTTTCCTCTAATGATTATTTAGGGTTTGCCAAAAACGGGACCATTTTTAAAAATACCTCCTGCATTTTGGAAAAGAAAGGTATCAATGACAATGGTGCTTCTGGATCAAGGTTGTTAACAGGTAATAGCGAACTATATGGGGAGTTGGAAGATTTGTTGGCGGATTTTTTTGGTTCCGGGGCTGCCCTAATCTTCAATTCGGGCTACGATGCCAATATCGGATTTTTTAGTGCCGTGCCCCAACGGACAGATGTTGTTTTTTATGACGAACTGTCCCACGCCAGTATTCGGGATGGCATAGGTTTGGGCCGGGCACAAAGCTTTAAGTTTAAACACAACTCTGTGGAAGATTTAAGTCGACAGATTGATCGTGTACGGGAAGGCAAACTGGATAGCGATATTTACGTGGTTACGGAGTCGGTTTTTTCCATGGATGGGGATTCACCGGATTTGGAGGCATTTGTAGCCTTATGCCAAACCAAGGGGGCTTATTTAGTAATCGATGAAGCCCATGCCGTAGGGGTGTTTGGTAGGAAGGGAGAAGGATTGATCTATGAACTTGGTCTTCAAGACAAGGTATTTGCCAGGATTGTCACCTTTGGGAAGGCGATGGGTTGCCATGGTGCGGCCATCTTGGGGAGTGATGCCCTTAAAAGTTATTTGGTGAATTTTGCACGCAGTTTTATTTATACAACGGGAATGCCTCCGCATTCCTTGGCGACGATACTGTCCGCCTGTGAACATGTATCGGCAACAAACAAGGAGCAAAATCAGCTTAGGACGAATATTGAATTTTTTAAAAGTGAATTGAAGGTCCATAACCTTCAGTCCTATTTTATCCCAAGTAATTCCGCCGTACATTGTTGTTTGGTGGAAGGCAATGAAAAAGTAAAGAAATGGTCGCAGCAATTACAGGAGAATGGGTTTGATATTAAACCTATAATGTCGCCCACCGTTCCAAAAGGGAAGGAGCGTTTGCGATTTTGTCTGCATAGTTTTAATACGGAACAGGAAATTAACGAGGTGCTTTTACAATTGTCCAACTTATTTTAACATCATGGAGAAACAAGAATTTTATACCCTGGCCGCTTTTGAATATGTAGCCGATGTACAAATATTAAAGGGCCGCCTTATGTCGGACGGTATTCCTGTTTTCCTGAGGGATGAGAACACCCTTAACTCCGATCCCTTGATCAGCAATGCCATAGGTGGAGTAAAGCTTCAGGTGTATTACTCCGATAAGGACAGAGCAACTGAAATTTACAATGAAATAAGGTCTTACGCCATGGATGATCATGGAAATTTGAGAATCTGTCCCAATTGTAAGGCCCAAAGAATGGAAATATATTTTAACAGGAGAGGACTATTTTATAAACTTTTTCCATTTTTTGAAAAAAGAAAGTATAAATGTCTAAATTGTGAGTTTATAACAGAACCAAACTAGAATGAAGCAATTTTTTGTAACAGGAATATCCACAGATGTAGGAAAAACAATTACCTCTGCCGTTATGGTGGAGGCCTTGGAGGCAGATTATTGGAAACCAGTCCAAACAGGGGACGAATCCGATAGCGAAACAATTTCCGAATTAATTTCAAATAGCAAAACGGTAATACATAAAAGTAGCTACTCTCTAAAAGCGCCAATTAGTCCACATGCGGCAGCGGCTCTTGAGGGGGTTTATATAGACCACAATAAAATCCAGGAGCCCAAAACAGAGAACCATATGGTAATCGAAGGGGCGGGTGGTGTATTGGTGCCACTGAACGATTCCGATACCTTACTGGATATTATTATGCCCACTTATTACGTAATTGTAGTGGTGAAGCACTATTTGGGCAGTATTAACCATTCCCTATTGACCATTAAATGGCTTTTGTTAAAAGGTTATGATGTGGCCGTTGTTTTTAACGGAGAGCCTAATTCCGCCTCTGAGGATATTATTTCCAAGATTACGGGAGTCTCTGTGCTTGGAAGAATTGGACAAGAATCATCCATGACCAAGGAAGTTATTAAGAAATACGCGGAAGAATTGCGTCCTGCACTTATTGCATTGTAATTTCTTTGGTCGGTGAAATAATTACTTGGAATAATTCAGGATTATCGTTTCGTTTTACTTCTAAATGAAATAGGATCGGGATAGTGTTTTTAGTCATTATTCCCCATCTTTGCACTTCTATTTAAAAAGGATATTCAATTGAAAAGTCTTTCGGAAAGGGATCAAAAGCACCTTTGGCACCCACTTACGCAACACAAACTGCATCCTAAAATGCTTGGCATTGTCAAGGCTAAAGGGGTCGTTTTGTACGATGAGCAGGGCAAGGAATACATAGACGGCATTTCCTCTTGGTATACCTGTATGTACGGGCATTGTAATGATGCCATAATAGCTAAGGTCTACGCTCAAATGCAACAGTTGGATCAGGTGGTCTTTAGTGGATTTACACACGAACCTGCCATTGCGCTTTCTGAAGCACTAATTTCATTGTTGCCATCCAATCAGGAGAAATTGTTTTTTTCGGACAACGGTTCCACTTCAACCGAGATAGGGATAAAGATGGCCTTGCAGTATCACCATAATAAAGGGAAAAAGCGGACTGTTTTATTGGCTTTTGAAGATGGTTTTCATGGCGATACTTTCGGTGCGATGTCCGTTTCCAGCTTATCCGTATATAACGGCCCTTTTGAAGATTATTTTATTGATGTAAAAAGGATTCCTGTTCCTACGGATGACAATATTGGGAGTCTATTGCATGAATTGGAAAAGACCTTAGATCTTGATGCCATAGCCGGATTTATCTATGAGCCCCTGGTGCAGGGAGCGGCAGCCATGAAAATGCACAGGGCAGAACATTTGGAGAAAATTTTAAAAGTGATAAAGTCCCATGGGGTACTGGCCATAGCCGATGAGGTAATGACGGGATTTGGGAAGACGGGAAGGCACTTTGCCTCCGATTATATGGTGGTAAAGCCAGATATTATATGTATGTCCAAGGCCCTTACGGCAGGAATGTTGCCAATGGCCGTGACGAGTTGTACCCAGGAAGTTTACGATGCCTTTTATAGTGATGAAATTGCAAAGGGGCTTTTTCATGGTCATACCTATACCGCAAATCCCTTGGCATGTGCCGCTGCCTTGGCGGGGATTGAATTGTTGACATCAGAGGGAATTCAAAAAAATATAGGTCAAATAATACAGTGGCACCAGGAGTTTGATGCCGAAATAAAAGATCACCCCAAAGTAGCGTCCACTAGGCAAATTGGGATTATCTACGCGCTGGACCTTAATATTGCCATGGAGCGCTATGGAAATGTTAGGGACAGACTGTTCAAGCATTTTATGGATTCGGGGGTTTTTCTTAGGCCTCTTGGAAATACCATATACATTTTGGCGCCCTATATCACGACCAAGGAGCAAATGCAAAAAATCTACAACAGTATAAAGGAAGTTCTTAATTCATTTTAAATTATGCAGAACGAACCTATTTTTATTACGGCATTATCTTCCATCTCTCCTTTGGGAACTTTCTTGAATGAGACCTGGGAAAATTATAAACTTCCGGACCATTGTTTACAACAAATGAACTATGGCGATCTAACGGCCTGGGGTTCCGCCTTAACCAAAGATGCACAACAGAAGATATTGGAATTAAAAAATTCGGATTCCAAATATAAAAACTTGGACCCTTCTGTGCTATACGCCATTTATGCCTCCAGGGAAGCCATAGGTCAAGCGGGTTGGAAGGATGGCAATTTTGGGGTAAACATTGGATCTTCTAGAGGTGCAACCGGACTTTTTGAAAAATACCATAGCGAATTTATTCGAAACGGGGAGGCCTCTACCTTATCTTCCCCTACCACCACTTTGGGGAATATTTCCTCATGGGTGGCCCATGATCTGCAGACCCAAGGCCCTGAAATATCACATTCCATTACTTGTTCCACTGCCCTGCATTCCCTCTTGAACGGGGTGGCATGGTTGAAAAGTGGTATGGCCAATAAATTTTTGGTAGGGGGCAGCGAGGCGCCATTAACGCCCTTTACCATTGCACAGATGAAGGCCTTAAAAGTTTATTCGCGGTATGCTGCCAACGACCCTAGTGGTTATCCTTGTCGTGCCTTGGATCTGGACAAGAAACAGAATACTATGGTTTTGGGTGAAGCTGCTTCCATGGCCTGTTTGGAGAAGGGCAATATTCAAAATGCCCTTGCCCGTATTGAAGGCCTGGGATACGCTACTGAAATACTGGAGCACAATATTAGCATTTCCTCTGATGCCGTTTGTTTTCAGCGATCCATGAAAATGGCTATGGGCGGGATAGATTCCAAGGAGGTAGATGTGGTGGTAATGCATGCTCCGGGAACCATTAAAGGGGATTTGTCAGAAGTGGCGGCTATCAAGAAAATATTTGGAAAAGACATGCCAGCCTTGACCACCAACAAGTGGAAAGTAGGGCATTCCTTTGGTGCCTCGGGAATGTTGAGTTTGGAATTGGCGGTGTTGATGTTGCAACATCAAAAGTTTATAGGAGTGCCATATGTGGAGTACGATGCTATGCCAAAACAGATCAACAGAGTAATGGTAAATGCAGTGGGTTTTGGAGGGAATGCGGTGAGTATTTTATTGGGTAGGATTGACTTGTGAAAGCAATCAGAAGGAAAAAATATCTATTGTGCCAAACTATTGGTGGAAGTACTCATTATAAATTCTACTGATGATTATGAATTGGCCTGGAATTAGAATTATTTCTTCTTTTTATTAGGATTTTGCCAAGTATTGAATACGGAATAAACAATCACTTTTTTATTGGTGATTTCATATATAATTAAGAATGGAAAGCGTTTTATAAATGCTTCTCTGTAGGGTTTACGTTTTTGGGGAAAGCATTTGGGATTGGCTATAATTCGTTTAAAATAGAAATCCAAATGTTCCAAGAATTCCTCGCCTAAACCAATTCTTTTTTCCTCGTAATAGAGATAGGCTTCAATAATTTCTAGATTGGCATCGTTTATAACCTCTAAACTATATGCCATCATTGAGTAGCATTTCTGGCGTTTTGTTTGACTTGTTCCCAAGTTAATGAATTACTTTCTTCATTGACATGGGCTTCCTTACGCTTATCGATCATTTGATATTGTTCTTCGCTTAAAGTAAACTCTTGCTCGTCATTTTGATAGCTTTCCACTAATGCTTTAATCATTTTTAAAAGCCTTATGTCTGCCTTATCTATATACTCTCGGACCGTATTTCTTAAATCGATGCTTGCCATAATAATTTCTAATTTCTTAAAGTAAAGATACAATTTATGTTCCAAAAGTTTCTTTCCATTGGGATCAATAAAGTAATGGTAAACGCAGTGGGTTTTGGAGGGAATGCGGTGAGTATTCTTATTGGAAGACCTTAATTCCTTTTAAATAGGGATTTATTGGTTTGTATACAGTCCTTTTCTAACTAATCAAATATTTAATAAGCCCTTATTAAATAGCATTATCTAATAATTTAGGAATCGATTTTTGCAATTTCTGCAGATTATAGGTTATTTTTGACGCTTAAATCGATGTTGGCTTAGGGATTGCAGCGGCATCCTTTTTATGTTTACCGCGCCTGGCGAAGGTAGACTGAAAAAGATATAGCGAATAAGCCCGACCCCGACTTCCTTGCCCTCTCCTGCAAGGTGTAGACCTACAAGGTCTTCAAGACCTTGCAGGTCCTCCTTGTAGGTGTTGGGAGAGAAGGAAGTCGGGGAAAGCCCCAAGAACTAAAATGTATGAGCGAAGTAAGACATAACTGGACCAAACAGGAAATACTGGATATTTACAACAAACCCTTTATGGAGCTGCTTTACGAGGCGGCTACAGTACACAGGGAAAACCATGATCCCAATACGGTTCAGGTATCCACTTTGTTATCCATTAAAACGGGAGGTTGTCCTGAGGATTGCGGTTATTGTCCACAGGCTGCACGTTACCACACCAAAGTGGAGGGCAACGACCTTATGAGTGTTTCCCAAGTAAAGGCTCAGGCCTTACGTGCCAAAACAGCAGGAAGCTCCAGGGTGTGTATGGGAGCTGCATGGAGAAATGTTAAGGACGGACCAGAGTTTGATCAGGTATTGGAAATGGTACGTACCATTAACAAGCTGGATATGGAGGTTTGCTGTACCTTGGGAATGATTACCGAGAACCAAGCACATCGTTTGGCGGAAGCTGGACTATATGCATACAACCATAATTTGGATACTTCCGAGGACTATTATAAAGATGTTATTTCTACCCGTGCTTTTAAAGATCGTTTAGATACAATAGACAACGTGCGCAAGAGTAATGTTACCGTTTGTAGCGGTGGGATTATTGGTATGGGCGAGGCTTTGGAAGATAGGGCGGGTATGTTGGTGGCGCTTTCCACCTTGGACCCACAACCAGAATCCGTGCCGATCAATGCCCTAGTGGCCGTTGAAGGTACCCCTATGGCGGACCTACCTCCCATTCCAATTTGGGATATGGTACGTATGGTGGCCACTACCAGAATTATTATGCCCGAAACCCAGGTTCGGCTATCTGCTGGTCGTACACAAATGAGCAGGGAAGGGCAGGCTATGTGTTTCTTTGCTGGGGCCAATTCTATTTTTGCCGGGGATAAGTTGCTTACTACTCCCAATCCAGATGTAAATGAGGATATGGCCATGTTTAAGCTATTGGGATTAAATCCACAAAAAGCTTTTACCAAGGTTTCCCAACCCCAAACTGTAGAAGCTGAGGATTCACAGTATCAAGGCAAGGGCGAAAAACCAAAATGGACCAGACCGGGACATACCATTGATCGAAATGAAGCTGCTAAAAAGAAGGCCAATCTAACAGAGTAATATGGTGTTGGAATATATGGTAAAGTAAATTATGTTAGGTTTTTTAACTTTGCTAGCTTAAACAATCAGATTACATTGAACTTAAAGGAGATTCCAAGGGTAGCGAATATTACCAAAGAAGAGTTTCTCAATAACTATTTTAAGCCACAGAAACCTGTGGTTATAGAAAAGTGTATTGAGGAATGGCCAGCCTATACCAAATGGAATTTTGATTATATGGGGGAAGTGGCAGGTAATAAGACAGTGCCACTTTATGATGATCGCCCGGTGCATTACAAGGATGGCTTTAATGAGCCTCATGCTACAATGAAAATGTATGATTATCTGGACCTATTGCAAAAGGAGCCCACAAAATATCGCATATTTCTATGGAATATCCTTAAGGAGGCGCCAGAGCTGCAAAAGGATTATTCTTTCCCCGATTTTGGTTTGAACCTAATGAAAGGCCTACCTATGCTTTTCTTTGGAGGGACCAATTCCCATACGTTTATGCACTACGATATTGATCTGGCCAATATATTTCATTTTCATTTTGCTGGGAAAAAGGAGGTCATTCTTTTTTCACAGTCACAAAATAAACACTTGTACAAAGTTCCACATTCCTTGATTACCCATGAAAGCATAGATTTTTCCAATCCCGATTATAAAAAGTGGCCTGCCTTAAAAAATGCCACCGGATTTAAAACCCGTTTGGAACATGGCGAAGTGTTGTATATGCCGGAAGGGTATTGGCACTATATGAAGTATCTTAGTCCGGGATTTTCCATGAGTTTACGTGCTTTGGCCAGAAACCCGGTAAATTTAGGTAAGGCTTTTTACAATGTATTGGTAATGCGCTACTACGATAATATAATGAGAAGGCTAAAAGGGCAGGAGTGGATCGATTGGAAGAATGAGCAGGCCATTGAAAGAACAAATAAGCAGTTATCTTAGGGATTTTATTTGTGGAAAGGAATATCTTTGTCCCCTTTAATTAAAATTATAATTCTAATACAACTATGAGAAAAGTATTAATTGCATTGGTATTTATTTTGGCCGTGGCATCTGTTAACGCACAGGCTTTTGAGGGTAAGGAGGATATGAAATTTCAGATAGGCGCCAATTTTCAGGATAACGGTACCGGGATTGTCGTGACCTATGATTATGGTTTGGGTGAAAACTTCTCACTTGGTCTGTCTTCCTCCTATATTTTAGGGGTAGAGGAATTGATCAATGCCGATTTTGGTGATAGAATAGATTTCAAGGCAAGATTCAATGCCAATTTGGGCAGTGTTTTTCAGTTGGGGGACAATGTGGATATTTATCCAGGATTAGATCTTGGTCTTAAGAATTTTGGAGGTCATTTGGGTGTTCGTTACTTTTTCAGCGATGGTTTTGGTGTTTTTACTGAAGTCGCCACACCATTTGCAAAATACAAGACCGGTACTTTGACACCGGCCGAGGAATTGCACAATCAGTTTGTCTTCAGTTTAGGGGCTTCCTTTAATCTTAATTAATTTAGATATTCGATCCTTGGCCCTTTCCTTTTGGTAGGGGCCTGAAGGTCGATTGTTATTTGTTGGGAACAAGTTCGTAGACTTTCTCGTACACCATTCCACTTTCCCAACCCCGGTATAAGAGGTAATCCGCTAATTTTTTTCGACGTTTTTGGAGGTCTTTCTCCCTTATTTCGGCTAAGCGTTTTTTGGCTAAGGAATTAAAGGATTTTAGATATTCCTTTGAATCTATTTCCTCCATGGCCAACCTTATATTGTATTTGGAGATTTCCCTATACTTCAATTCATTTTCAATTCTATTTTTTCCCCATTTTTTTATGTTGAATTTGCCCCTGGCAAAACTTCTGGCAAAGCGTTCCTCGTTTAGGTAATTTTCTTTAATAAGATGTCCCACAATAACGTCTATGGCTTCGGGAATCATATTCATTGTTCTCAACTTGGAAATAACCTCCTTATGGCAGCGATCCTGATAGGCACAATACCCTTCCAATTTTCTGGTGGCTTCATCTACGGAATAGGAATTTTTAATCGGGATCATTAGGTTACTTAGGCTCTTGTTTGTTAATTGCTCCTATTGATTTTGTGGGAGCAATGTTGTAAATATACGGTGGTTTATGGTATTGATAAATCCACCCTTCAATTTTATTGAATGTACTAATGTTACTAGGCCATTAGTGCGGTTATTTTGCGTGGTTAAATTGGTGAACTAGGTATAATGTAATTATATTTACGATTCATAAAAAAACAATCTCTTGAAATTAGCCATAACAATTTTGGATACCTCCCGATAGTTGTCGGGAAGAAATTACTATTGGCGCATTCCACTTGCCTGACCGGATAAGAAGGTCTGACGATTAAAAACAATAAAAATAAACAGATGAAAATGAAGAACAAATTTAAAATGTGTTTAATGGCACTTAACCTTCTGCTGGCAAGTACCACCTTGTCTTTTGCCCAGGAAATAAACTCTATTGAAGGTCGTTGGGACATGGTCATTTCCCAAGAGGGGGAAGAACTACCTTCCTGGTTGGAAATCCGTCACTCCGGTAGTCGTACTTTGGTAGGAAGATTTGTTTACGCCATGGGTAGTGCACGTCCGATTGCTGAGGTAAAAATGAAGGATGGAAAATTTAGTTTCGCCATACCTCCGCAATGGGAAAACGGCGATACCTATATGGAGTTTGAAGGAAGTATGAGTGGTGATGTCTTAAAGGGGAGCATGTTGTATACCAATGGCCAAACTTATAATTGGGTGGCTACGCGTGCCCCAAAATTGGAGCATAGCAAAAATCCGAAGTGGGGCAAGCCTATTAAATTATTTAATGGAAAGGATTTAAGTGGATGGCAGGCCATGGGTGAAAATCAGTGGATTGTTGATGAAGGAGAGTTAAAAAGTCCTAAATCCGGATCCAATTTGGTGTCTGAACAAAAATTCGATGATTTTAAATTGCATTTGGAATTTAAATATCCCAAGGGTAGTAATAGTGGTGTTTATCTAAGGGGGCGCTATGAGGTGCAGATAACCGATAGCCAAGGGGCAGAACCTTCAGATGTGGAATATAGTGGCGTATATGGCTTTCTTACCCCTAGTGAGGTGGTAGCCAAGGCTGCCGGCGAATGGCAGGAATATGATATTACCTTGATAGGGAGAAGGGTAACAGTTGTGGCAAACGGAACTACGGTTATCAGCGATCAAATAATTCCTGGTATTACAGGAGGAGCTTTGGATAGCAAGGAGGGCGAGCCAGGGCCATTGTACTTTCAGGGCGATCACGGTCCTATAGAATTCAGAAATATTGTGGTTACGCCTAGGGTAAAATAATTTGAGGATGTAATTAAAGGAAACATAAAAGTCTACAAACAAAAAAAGCGACTCCGTTTTGGAAGTCGCTTTTTCATTAGTATATGGTTTTACCGTCTTTGTTCTTAAAACGATATTCAAGATAAGTATAAGCATCCCTGGGTTGTATTTTAACCCATTTTTTATGTTCTAGAAACCATTTGGAACGTATGGATGGGAACCCTTTGGTTAAATAGGCGGCAATAAATGGATGAATGTTTAAAATTATTCCATCATCCTTCGCCGGACCTTTTAAGAGTTTTTCCAAATCTGAATTTATCTTGTCTATTAAAACAATTGGTGCTTCAACCTCTTGGCCAGAGCCATTTGGATTTTCCTCGCTTGTTTTAATGTTCATTTCGGGCCTAACCCGTTGTCTTGTAATTTGTATTAGTCCAAACTTACTTGGGGGTAGTATTTTGTGTTTGGCCCTGTCGTCTTTCATCTCATCCCTAAGGTGATCAAAAAGGCGTCTTCTGTGTTCGCCCTTACCCATGTCGATAAAGTCTACGACGATGATTCCTCCCATATCGCGAAGTCGCAATTGTCTTGCGATTTCTGAGGCGGCCAATAGATTTACTTCAAGGGCTGTGTCTTCCTGATTTTTGGCTTTATTGGAACGGTTACCACTGTTAACGTCTATAACGTGAAGTGCTTCTGTATGTTCAATAATTAAATAAGCACCTTTGCTCATAGAAGCCGTACGGCCAAATGAAGTTTTTATTTGTCTTTCTATCCCAAATTTTTCAAAAATGGGCACATTAGAATCATACAACTTTACAATAGATTCTTTTTCGGGTGCAATTTCATGCACATAATCTTTTACTTGTTCAAAAAGCGTTTCATCATCAACATGAATTCCAGTAAAGGAATCATTAAAAACATCTCTAAGAATGGAGGAAGCTCTGGTGAGCTCAACCAAAACCTTGGATGGATGTGGTGCTTTTTGAATTTTGTCGCACATTACTGACCACTTGTTCAGTAAATTTTGTAAGTCTTTGTCTAGTTCTGCAACTTTTTTACCTTCTGCTACTGTTCGGATAATAACGCCAAACCCTTTAGGCTTAATACTCCTGACGAGTCTTTTTAGCCTATCTTTTTCTTCTTTGCTCTCGATTTTTTGAGAAACCGATACGCGATCGGAAAAAGGGACCATGACCAAGTAACGGCCAGCTATGGAAAGTTCAGAGCTTATTCGAGGTCCTTTTGTGGAAATGGGTTCCTTTACTATTTGTACCAGTAAAGATTGATTGGCTTTAATAACATCGGTGATGCTACCATTTTTGTCAATATCTTCTTCAAACTGAAAATTGTTTAAGGAATAGTCCTTAAGTTTTCCAGTGCTAACTTGTTTAATGAATTTCAACATAGAAGCTAGTTGTGGCCCTAAATCGTGGTAATGTAGAAAGGCATCTTTCTCGTACCCTACATTTACGAAGGCTGCATTTAGTCCAGTTACCGGCTTTCTGACCTTAGCAATTAAAATATCGCCTACGGCAAAGTCGTTACTGTCTTCTTCTTTGTGCAATTCAGTGAGTTTTCCATCCTTTAGCAAGGCAAAATCAATGGCATTGGAACTAGATCTTACGATTAATTCTCTATTCACCTGAATTAATTTATATTCATCCTGCCACTCAATAATTCTAGAGCGGGGACAAATGATTAAACAATAATTTGTACAGGTTGTATAAACCCGTCGAAATTCTATTACGAATTTCTATGTCAAGGAACGTATAAAAGGAAAAAGTAGTTGATACAACTACTTTTTCTTGTGTCGGTTAGCTCTCCTGCGCTTCTTGCGCTTGTGGGTAGCTACCTTATGTCTTTTTCTTTTTTTACCACTAGGCATAGAGGTCTATTTTTTTAGATTAATATTCTTTTATTTGACTTGTACATTACTTTTTACTCCTTCAACAAAAACCTTTGCCGGTTTAAAGGCAGGAATGTTGTGTGCGGGGATTTTTATGGTAGTATTTTTTGAAATATTCCTACCTGTTTTTTCAGCTCTTGTTTTAATGATAAAACTGCCGAAACCTCTTAAGTATACGTTGTCTCCGCTTTCTAAAGATGTCTTAACTTCATCCATGAAAGATTCCACAGTTGCTTGAACATCTCCTTTTTCAATTCCCAGTTTTTCTGAGATTTTCGTTACAATTTCCGCTTTCGTCATTTTAACTAAATAAATTTCTAAAGAATTTTTTTTTCGGGATGCAAATATATGAATTAAATTGAATCTTTCATTGCTAAGGAACTTAATTTTAAGTTAGTAAACCGTTACTTTTGTAAATTATTCCCTGTTAAATGAATTTTTCCAGAATAATTTTAGAGTGGTACCATGTTAATAAGAGACTTCTTCCGTGGCGAAAAACCAATGAGCCCTATCTTATTTGGCTGTCGGAAATAATGCTCCAACAGACCCGTGTGGCGCAAGGTATACCTTATTATTTGAAGTTTGTGGATGCCTTTCCGAACGTTCAGGATTTGGCAGTAGCATCCGAAGAACAGGTTCTTAAGTTATGGCAAGGATTGGGGTATTATTCCAGAGCAAGAAATTTACATACCACGGCAAAAATAATTTCTGAAAAATATTATGGTAGGTTTCCAAATACCTATAAAGAGCTTTTGGAACTCAAGGGAATTGGCGACTATACGGCCAGTGCAATTGCTTCTATTTGTTTCAACCGGCCAGAGGCCGTAGTGGATGGAAATGTATATAGGGTTTTGGCACGTTATTATGGGGTGGATCTACCAATTAATAGTTCAGAGGGCATTCTATATTTTAAGGAATTGGCCAAAAAAATAATGGACGTCAAGAACATTAGGGATTACAATCAGGGGATAATGGAATTTGGGGCCCTGCAATGTACACCCAAGAGTCCGGACTGCGACATTTGTCCTTTACAGGAAAGCTGTGTGGCTTTTGCGACCAATAACATTGATGGTTTGCCTGTGAAAATTAAAAAGAATAAGGTGCGTAATCGCTATTTTAATTATTTAGTACTGATAGACGAAAACAATCAGACTCTATTGGAGCAAAGAAAAGGGAGCGGAATTTGGCGGAATTTGTACCAATTCCCGTTGTTGGAAACGGAAAAGTACATAGAGCAAGAAGAGGTGGTTCTAAATCTAGGAGAATATATTACCCTGGAAGAACCGTCGGAAATATATTTATACAATGAAAATAAAATAGTTCATAAACTTTCCCATCAACATTTGCACACTAGGTTTTGGATCATCACCTTTGACACCAATCTGGAAAATGGAATACAAATAGCTGAACTTCATAAATATCCTGTTCCAGTTTTAATTGCAGATTTTATAAAAACGTTTAAAATTTAGTACTTTTGAAGTATAATTTGAGTTATGAGCGGAACACTAAATAAGGTAATGCTGATCGGGCATTTGGGAGATGAGGTTAAGATGCACTACTTCGAAGGTGGTAACTGTATTGGAAGATTTCCATTGGCAACCAATGAAACCTATACCAATAAGCAGACTGGAGAAAGGGTAACCAATACGGATTGGCATAATATTGTAATAAGGAACAAGGCCGCGGAAATATGTGAAAAGTACCTTAGCAAAGGGGATAAAATATATGTGGAAGGGCGACTTAAAAACCGTCAATGGCAAGGAGAAGACGGTAATACCAGGTATACCACCGAGGTGCATGTTCAGGATTTTACTTTTTTGACCACTAAAAAAGAAAGTACGGCCAACTCCCAAGCAAGCAACCAGAATCAACCGCAGCAAGGATCAGCCGCAACTACAAATACGGCAAATAAGGCTAATGAGCCCCTAGGTGCAAACGGATCCGAAGAGGAAGATGATTTACCATTCTAGACTAATTAAATTTAAAGACTGACTATTGGACCCAGACCCCCTTAGTTTAATATTGAATTTTATTGCAATCGATAGCGGTTTTACCCTAAAAATCGCGATACTCTTAATTTTGTTATTTTGTTCTGCCCTTATTTCTGGGGCCGAGGTCGCTTTTTTTGGCCTATCCCAAACCGATGTTAATGAAATAGAGGAAAAAAAGACGGCCAAAGGAAAAATTGTGGTTCAACTTTTGGACCGTCCAAAAAAATTGTTGGCCACCATTTTAATTGCAAATAATGCCATAAATATTGCTGTCGTATTATTGTTCAATAACATTGGCGACACTCTTTTCGCCGATATTACCTATACTATTTTTGGAATTTTACCTGTGCGCTTCCTTTTGGAAGTGGTAGTAGTCACCTTTCTAATATTGATGTTTGGGGAGATTTTGCCAAAGGTATACGCCAATCGTAATAGATTTACCTTTGCCTTTTTTATGACCTACCCACTAAAGGTGTTGGATTTTATATTTTCCCCTTTAAGTTTGCCCATGAGGTCCGCTACGATCTTTATGTACAATAAATTGGGCAAGCAGAAATCCAACCTGAACGTTGGACATTTATCCCAGGCCTTGGAGCTTACCTCCGAGGGAGATACTACCGTGGAGGAACAGAAAATTCTAGAGGGGATCGTCTCCTTTGGAAATACGGATACCAAACAGGTAATGCGGCCGAGGATTGATATTTTTGCCCTTAACGAGGAAATGAAATTCCTAGAAGTTTTGGGAGAGATAAAAACTCATGGGTATTCCAGGATACCGGTTTTTTCCCAAAATATGGACAATGTTTTGGGAGTACTTTATGTAAAGGATCTCTTACCTTACATAGACCGAAAAACCTTTAATTGGATGTCCTTGATCAGGGAGCCCTATTTTGTTCCGGAGAACAAAAAATTGGATAATTTGTTGTTGGATTTCCAGACCAAGAAAAATCATTTGGCAATTGTGGTGGATGAATATGGGGGTACTTCCGGGATAGTTACGCTTGAAGATATTATTGAGGAAATAGTAGGGGATATTAGTGATGAATTTGATGATGAGGATTTAATTTTCTCAAAATTGGACGATTTTAACTACGTCTTTGATGGCAAAACGGCTTTGAAGGATTTTTATAGGGTGGCCAAAATTGAGGATGAGGATGATTTTGAGGAGAAAAAGGGGGAATCGGAAACTGTAGCGGGATTTGTCTTGGAGATTGCCGGAAGCTTTCCTAAAAGGGGAGAGGTGGTAATATTCAAGGATTATCAATTTGTTGTGGAGAGCCTTGATAAAAAACGACTGAAACAAATAAAAATTACATTGCCACATGAAGCTTAATATCGGACTTTTAATTTTTATGGTTTGTTTTATATCCGCATGCGAAGATGATGTTCTGCCCAAGCCCAAGGCAATGCTTAGGTTGGAATATCCTTCGGGAAAGGAAGAAGTTTTGCAAACGCAGCACTTTTCCATTAAGCGCAATGAAAAGGCCAGATTAAAATCCGAATCCCATACTTCCTTTGTTTTGGACTATCCGCTAATGAAGGGTTCTATTTTTGTTAATTACAAGGAGGTGAACGGGAATTTGGACAAGCTTCTTACCGATGCCCAGAAACTAAGTTATGAGCATGTGCTAAAGGCCGAGGGCATTTATGAGGACCCAGTGGTGAATGAACCCCATAAGGTATATGGAATGTATTATGAGATAAAGGGCGATGCCGCCTCCCAGTCCCAGTTTTATGTAACGGACAGCATCAAACACTTTGTAACCGGATCTTTGTATTTTTATGCCAAACCCAATTATGATTCCATTTTGCCTGCAGCGGTGTACTTGCAAAATGATATGCGTAACATTATTGAATCCTTGCGATGGAAGGAATAAAACGCTGATTAATTGCTTTTCAACAAATCCTCTGCCTTTTTAATACTTGAATTGATTTGATCTCTGAGTGCTTTGACTTTGGTCTCCTCTTCATCCAGCCATTTTTGTTTTTCATCTGTCAATGCCTTTGCTTTTAAAATCTCATCACCATCAAAGCGGTTACCAAACCCTTTCATCCAATCCATCATAGCCTTGTGTGCTGCCTTTAAGTCCTCCCTTGCCGCTGCATGGTCGTTGGAAGACTCATCATTGGTTATTTCTTCATCCAATTGTGAGATCAATTTACCTATAGTCCCCATTTTGGGCATTAGCTCGTCATGAATGGCCATTACCTCCTTCATTTGGGAGCCCTCATTATTTTTTTCCTTACATGAGTAGGTAACCGAGATTAAAATGGATAGAATGAGAATTAGATTTTTTTTTGTCATCGGATAAATTTAATAATAATACAAAGGGCCAAAAGGACCTTTTACGTTAATTCTTAAGTGGGCCGATCCTTTTTGTAATGTTCGATACCACACTTTTTTTTCCAAACCAAAGATACTGAATTGGGGCTTTTGTATGCTGTATTTCGATTCCGTTTTTACAAAAATTGAAGTAAGTCGTGTTGTCCCTATTATATATTTCTTTGATAATGGAGCAAAAACATTGGATTTAAACCAAGAAAAATCAATTCCTTGTTAATTAGCGTGCATAAATCATTAAATTTCTGTAAATTAAATGCATAACCTGAAAATTTAAAACAATGAAACAATACGCGCTCCCGATTAGGTTTGGAATAGCAGTTAGTGGCTCATTAATTGCCTATTTCTTATTGTTGTCTCTTTTTAACTTGCATACAAATATATTTTACAGCCTTTTTAATGGTGTAATAACAGCTTTTGGAATATATGAAGCTATAAAATACTTTAGGCTCAAAGAAGGACCTGCCTTTAATTACGGCAAAGGATTTACGGCGGGGATTGTTACAGGCTTTGTAGGGACATTGATTTTTACAATTTTTTTCGCTTTTTATGCTACGGAGATAAATATTGGATTTTTGGATGAACTGTCCAAGGTATGGTTTAGGGATTATGATACTTCCGAGGGTATAGTGTTCTTTACTGTAGCCATTATGGGTTTTGCTACTACCCTAGTGTTGACCCTTTCATTTATGCAATTGTTTAAGTCTTCCAACAACCTTAAAAGAAAATCGGTTTAAAAATCTTAAAAATCACTTGTGGATTAAGGATTTAGGAGTATATTTGCACCCGCCTAAGTAAATATTAGGCTTGTTCTTAAATTTATAAATAACACAAGCTATGTACGCAATTGTAGAGATAGCAGGGCAGCAATTTAAAGTTGCGAAAGACCAAAAAGTGTATGTTCACCGTTTACAAGACGAAGAAGGTAGCAAAGTAACCTTTGATAACGTTCTTTTGTTGGAAGATGGTAGTAACATCACAATTGGCGCCCCCGCTATAGACGGAGCCGCTGTTGAGGCTAAAGTCATTAAGCACCTAAAAGGTGATAAGGTAATTGTCTTTAAAAAGAAAAGACGTAAAGGTTACAAAAAGAAAAACGGTCATCGTCAATATTTGACAGAATTGGTAATAGAAGGTATAATTGCCTCTGGTGCTAAAAAATCTGAGAAAAAGGCGGAACCAAAAAAAGAAGCTAAGCCTGCCGCTAAAAAAGCAGAGGTAAAAGCTGAAGCACCTAAGAAGGTGGAAGCAAAGGCTACTGAAGATTTGAGTAAAAATACAGTTGCTGAGCTAAGAGAATTGGCAAAAGCTAAGGGAGTTGAAGGTTATTCTTCAATGAAAAAAGCAGAATTAATTGCCGCTTTAAGTTAATAACAAGAATTAAAACAATATATCATGGCACATAAGAAAGGTGTAGGTAGTTCTAAAAACGGTAGGGAATCAGAATCGAAACGTTTAGGCGTTAAGATTTTTGGTGGTCAAGCTGCCATTGCAGGAAACATCATTGTAAGACAACGTGGTACTAAGCATAACCCAGGTGAGAATGTTTACGCTGGAAAAGACCATACTTTGCACGCAAGGATAGATGGTCTTGTTAAGTTCCAAAAGAAAGCTGGAGGTAAATCTTATGTTTCTATTGAACCATTTGAAGCCTAAAAAGTAAGTCTTTTAAAATTTAGAAACCCTCTTTGGAAACAAAGAGGGTTTTTTTGTTCTGGTTGTTTAGAAATATTCTTTTGCCGATTTACCGTCTACGATTGTGATTTAATATGCCCATAACAAACTTATACGATATGATTCATAAAAAACATTACAAGGGATTCATCCCCTGTTGATGCTTACCACGGCTGACTCCTGAAATTGTTTAACTTGGCAAATTCAACTGTTTCTGACAAATAATCCACAAGGTTATAACTTGGTATTGGTAAAATACTTTCTAAAAGTTGGGTGTCCCATTCATTGGGTTTGGAATTCATATACGGGTGTAAATGTATCCCGATAGTTTCATAGTAAAACTCTTCCAATTTTGAAGAAAACCCGGTTGAAGTATTAATTTGGTCTTCGGTAAAACTGAAATTCGTGAACCCTACCACCTTTAATATTTTGGATATTCCTTTTATCATATTGGTCTCTTTGGAATGAACAATGTTCAATTGTTGAATTTCCGTAGAAATCACCCTCGCAATTACTTGAGCTGCATAATCGGTTGGAATTATATTTAAACCAGTGCCTGCCATAGTAGTAATTCTTATAGCATCTTTGGAGTCACTGTTATGAAAAAACTTCGCAAAAAGGTAAAAAACCATATATTTTGACAAGAAGTAGTTTGGGTTTTCATTAATATTTCCCCCAAGAACACTTGGTCGTAAAATTTGAATAGGGACATTACAGTCTTTACCGGCTTTTAATAGAAATTTTTCGGAAGCGTGTTTGGAAGCTTCGTAATAATTGCGATAATTGCCGTGTTTTATTTTAGAATAATCATTGTCCAATAATCCGCCAATATTCCCGGCGGCAAAAGCTGTACTTATATAAACGAATTTTTCAATATGCTTTTGATAGGTATTGAAAATGTCCTTTGTAAACTGTAGATTTCGGTTAAAAATTTCCTCTTTGGCTGCGGGGTCGGTGGATAGGTTTACAAAACCAGCGGAATGTATAAAATAGTCAATTCTGTTATTCCCTATAAATGAAGTAGGATTTAATAGGTCTTCGGCATCGACTGTAACAATTTTTTTTAAAATTTCAGAGAGGTTATTTTTTACAAAATCAGTGGTAAAGTCACTTGAGACAACTTTGGCAATACGTTCTTTGGCGCTAACCGAAGTTTTTTTCCGAACAGGAAGGTATATGGTTTCTATACTTTGAAAGTGGAATTCTAAAAGTGAAAATAACACTCTGGAACCTAAGGTTCCAGTAGCTCCTGTTAAGAGTATGTTCATTAAGTTTGTGTAGGAATTAAATAAAATCAAAATCCTTATCTATTTAGGTGAGATAAGGATTTTGATATGATATTAAAAAGGTGTCCAGATTCTATCTATATAAGCTTAAAATCTAGTACCTGTAGTAATCGGGTTTAAACGGGCCTTTTGCGGAAACTCCAATGTATTCTGCTTGATCTGGTCTTAAAGTCTCCAATTCCACTCCCAATCTGGACAAGTGCAAGGCGGCCACCTTTTCGTCCAAATGTTTCGGAAGCATATATACTTCATTTTTGTATTTGTCAGTGTTGTTCCAAAGTTCCATTTGGGCCAAGGTCTGGTTGGTGAACGAGTTGCTCATTACAAAACTTGGATGACCTGTAGCGCAGCCTAAGTTTACCAGTCTGCCTTCTGCCAAAACAATAATATCCTTACCATCAATAGTGTATTTATCTACTTGTGGTTTTATCTCGTCCTTGGTATGACCGTAATTTTTGTTCAACCATGCCATGTCTATTTCATTGTCGAAATGACCAATATTACAAACGATAATTTTATCTTTCATCGCCTTAAAGTGTTGGGACTGAATAATATCCTTGTTTCCTGTAGTGGTTATTACGATATCGGCATTGCCAACAACGGTGTCCAGCCTTTTTACCTCAAAACCGTCCATGGCGGCCTGTAAGGCGCAAATTGGATCAATTTCGGTAACGGTAACAATAGAACCTGCTCCTTTGAAGGATGCAGCAGTTCCTTTTCCTACATCACCGTAACCGGCAACTACCACTCTTTTACCCGCAAGCATTGTATCTGTAGCCCTGCGAATGGCATCTACAGCACTTTCTCTACATCCGTATTTGTTGTCGAATTTGGATTTGGTAACAGAATCGTTAACATTAATAGCCGGCATTGGCAAAGTTCCATTTTTTACACGTTCGTAAAGCCTATGGACACCAGTGGTGGTCTCTTCTGAAAGACCTTTAATACCTGAGGCCAATTCTGGATATTTGTCGAGCACCATATTGGTAAGGTCGCCCCCATCATCCAATATCATGTTTAATGGTTTGCGGTCTTCACCAAAAAACAACGTCTGTTCAATGGCCCAGTTAAATTCCTCCTCGCTCATTCCCTTCCATGCATATACGGGCACACCAGAGGCCGCAATGGCTGCAGCCGCTTGGTCTTGGGTAGAGAAAATATTGCAGGAACTCCACGTAACATCTGCTCCCAAGGCAACCAAAGTTTCAATAAGAACGGCGGTTTGTATGGTCATGTGCAAGCATCCTGCAATACGGGCGCCTTTTAAAGGCTGTTCTTTTCCGTACTCTTCCCTTAAGGACATTAGGCCGGGCATTTCGGCTTCTGCTAGTTCAATTTCTTTTCTTCCCCATTTGGCCAAGCCAATATCTTTTACTTTATAGGGTACGTAAGGAATGGTTTTAGTACTCATATATTTATCTTTGTTACAGTTAATTGGTCCTAATCGCCAAAATAGAATAAGGAGAAATTAATTAAAAATAATTTAAATGAAGAATATCTTCGATAAGCTTATTTCTTCTCCATTTTTATTTTTACTTTAGTAATAGAACAATTATCTTATTTTTTGCATTTGCAAAGGTAGTAATAACTTAAATAACCTAATGCCTCTTTACAAAACAATAACAGTAGACGAAAACGCTAAAGTCTTGATTTGGAAAGTTCAGGAAACGGAATCCCAACTTTCAGAGGGGATTGTGCTGACTCCACATTGCCAGAAACGAATGATGGGCATGAAATCGGAATTGCATAGAAGGGGGTTTTTAAGTATTAGACACTTGTTGGCAGAAGAAGGCTATGTTGATCATGATCTGTATTACGATGATGCGGGTAAACCACATTTAAAAGATGGCAAGTTTATTTCCATTACCCATTCACATGAATTTACCGGGATTATTATTTCCGAATCTAAAGAGGTTGGAATTGATATAGAAATGCAGCGCGATAAAATACTTAGCATTGCCAATAAATACACTCCTTTGGAGGAATATAAAACCGTGGCAAATGCAGATGCATTGGTAAGAAAACTTACCATTGTTTGGGGAGCCAAAGAATCGTTGTATAAGATATATGCACAACACGGTCTTAGTTTTTTGCACCATATAGATATTACCGATTTTTCATTGTCGGATACGGAAACTACGGGAACCATTCTGTATAAGGGTAAAACTTCGCAGTACAATATTATATTTTTGGAGTTTGAGGGATATACTTGCGTATACGCCATTAAAAATTAGCGGATGGTCCAATATAGGAGCCTTCTGTCCTAGTTATTATTCCTTTGTGCCAATCAATATCTTTAATTAAATTCTAAAACTCTTAGCGTGAAGGGTTATTTTTACCTAATCTTTAATGCCACTATTCTATAGGGATTACCCGTCATAAGACAAGCTAAATCATGAATATATCAGTAGGGCTTACCCTTTCTCCCTTGCAGGACGACTTTGAGATACACATCATCAATTTCACTAATAAACTTAAGGTCATTGGCCTTAAGAATCTGGAAAACCCTTTAAGTACACAGATCTACTTAGAATATGACCAGGTGATGGAGGTTCTCAATGCTGAGATTAAAGCTTTCTTAGAGTTAATGGATAAGGGATTATTATTTATGAAAATTGTAAAATCTGACCGGAGCGATTATGGACCTCATTTTTGATTGGATTTTTGCCCAGTACCAAGATACGCCCATACATTTAATCATTTTGGAAATGATAGGGGTGGTTTTTGGATTTTTAAGTGTTTGGTATTCCATGCGTGAGAACATCTTGGTATTCCCTACAGGAATTCTAAGTACCGGAGTTTTTGTATATATACTTTTGATTTTTGGCCTTTTGGGAGATATGCTGATCAATGCCTATTATTTTGCAATGAGTATCTATGGTTGGTATGTATGGACTAGAAAGGTAGATGAGACCCATTTTATTCCCATAACCCGTACAACCACAAAGGAAAAGAACTGGTCGGTTGTTCTGTTCGGTGCTACCGTCTTATTTGTTGCTTTGGTATACTTGGTTTTTGACAAGTTGGATAGCTGGACAGCTTATGTGGATACTTTAACCACAGCTATTTTCTTTGTAGGAATGTGGCTTATGGCAAAGAAGAAACTTGAAAATTGGGTATATTGGATTATTGGTGATGTAATATCGGTGCCCCTATATTTATATAAAGGACTTATCTTTACATCTCTGCAATATTTATTGTTCACCATTATTGCCATTTTCGGATACCTTGCATGGAAGAAAAGTTTAAACAAGAGCCCTCAAGTATTATTAAAGTAGTCCTTTTTGGTCCTGAATCTACGGGAAAAACAACCTTGGCCCGTGAATTGGCGATACATTATAATACTGTTTGGGTTCCAGAATACGCACGTGATTATCTTCAGGATAAATGGGATAAAGAAAAGAAGACTTGTGAGCCCAAAGATTTATTGCCCATAGCTGAGGGGCAGATCAAATTAGAAAATTCCCTGACCAAAAAAGCTAATGAAGTTTTAATATGCGATACGGACCTTCTTGAGACCAAAGTGTATTCCGAGGCCTATTATTTAGGGTATTGCGATCCAGTATTGGAAGAATACGCACTACAGAATACTTACGATGTTTATTTTTTAACCTATATAGACATTCCGTGGGAAAAGGACGACTTAAGGGATAAACCAAATGACCGTGAACGAATGTTTCTTTATTTCAAGGATAGTTTGGAAAAATATAACAGGAATTTTATTATCTTAATGGGTGATAAAAAAACAAGGCTCACAACGGCCAAGAACTACATTAACCAACTACTGAAAAAATAATGGAATTAACGGAAGAAGACAAAAAGCAATTAGAAAAGAAAGGAATTTCCAAGGCTAAAGTTCTAGGTCAAATAGAGACGTTTAAGGAGGGTATTCCTTTTGTGCGTTTGGAAAAGGCGGCAATAGTATCTGATGGAATTGCTAAATTTTCTAATACCAAGGAAGAAGTCTTAATTAAAAAATTCGAGGAGGCTAAAAAGAAAATTTCACTTTTGAAATTTGTGCCGGCTTCCGGTGCCGCATCCCGAATGTTTAAAGCGATGTTTAACTTTTTGGATACCTACGACCCAAAAACCGAAAAATTTGAGGCCTATTTGGATAGGACCAAGGATAAGGACGTTAAAACTTTTTTTGAAGGCTATAAGAAATTTGCCTTTTACGATATTTTACAAAAACGGATAGCTGGCAAAACTAAGTCCAAGGACGAGGAAAAGTACCTTTTTGTAAAGGAAATGTTGATGCCTGAAGGCTTAAACTTCGGATTTTACCCTAAGGGCCTTTTGTTTTTTCATAATTATGGGAAGTATAGTGCCACTCCGTTTGAAGAACATTTAAAGGAAGCTGTGGCCTATGCCCAGGTCAATAACCAGGCTAATCTACATTTTACCATTTCGGAACAACATGGTGAAATGTTTAATAAGGAATTTAAGATTGCAGGGGAAAGAGTGGCAAAAGAAACTTCTACTTCATTTACAGTAAATTATTCCTTTCAAAAACCTTCCACGGATACCATTGCGGTGACCCTGGACAATAAACCGTTTAGAAATTCTGATGGCACCCTACTATTTAGGCCAGCTGGACACGGGTCATTAATAGAGAATTTGAATGAGCAGGATGCGGACATTATTTTTATTAAGAATATTGATAATGTAGTAGCTCCAAGATTGGCTGGAGAGGTTGCAAGAAGCAAAAAAATATTGGCTGGTTTACTTTTGGAATTGCAAGCCAAAGCTTTTGAATATGCAGAGGCATTGGACGGGGATAAACTTTCTTCCGAAAAACTCGAGACTATAAAATTGTTTTTGGAAAATGATCTCAATGTACGTTTCTTGGATAAGTACAATGGGTTTAGTATTGGTCAGCAAATAGAAATTTTAAAGGATAAGATCAACCGCCCCATACGTGTTTGTGGAATGGTCAAGAATGAAGGCGAACCTGGAGGTGGACCATTTTGGATAAGGGATGCCCACGATCATATTTCACTTCAAATAATTGAATCCGCACAAGTTGATATGTCCAATCCGGAACAGGTAGAAATATTAAAGAACTCTACCCATTTTAATCCGGTAGATCTGGTATGTGGCGTAAGAAATTACAAAGGAGAAAAATTTAATTTATTGAATTTTGTGGATGCTAAACAAGGCTTTATTACCCAGAAAACTAAAGAAGGCAAGGATTTAAAAGCCCTTGAGTTGCCCGGGCTCTGGAATGGGGCGATGGCCTTTTGGAATACCATTTTTGTGGAAGTTCCTTTGGCAACCTTTAATCCGGTAAAAACGGTAAACGACTTATTGAAACCTGCTCATCAGGTAAATTAGGAATACGGCAGGTATGTTGAGCTTGTGCCCATCTACATTGTACTGGACAAGGAGCATATTCAAAGGTTTAGTTAAGTGGTTAGTCCCCAGGAAAGTGTATATTTTTTATACACCTTTTTGGGGACTATACATTTTTATACACACTACAATATTGGTTATTTTAATTTAATAAGTTGAAAATCAAGTAATTAAACTTAAAATATCTTCTATTTTATTATTGGCACAATTTTCCTTCTATCATTTGAAAAAAATAGGTATTCACACAAAATATAAGAGATATGAAAAATGATATGAAAAATTTAGTTTTTGCAACAGCTTTGGCAATGGGAAGTTTAAGTCCTGTATTGGCGTCTCCTCCAATTTTTCACGATGGAATTATGGAAGTAATTATGGCTCAAGATTTTACTGAAATCGAGCTAGATAAATTACCGGATTCAATTACAAAAGCCTTGGAGAAGGATCATGCCGGGGCAGTAATCAATAAAGCCTATATGAACGACGAAGACGAATACAAGTTAGAGGTTACTTTTTCTGATGGAACCAATTCTGAACTGTATGTCGACGCTGAAGGTAATTGGATCGATATGTAATGCATTAAAATATTGAGTTATTTTAGTTATTTGAATTAGTAGGGCTGCTGTTTGGCAGCCCTTTTTTCGTGAAATTCCAAGATGCTGCTTGTTTTGTATTAAATGTAAAGAATGTATAGTCCATTTAGCTTGGATATAGATTGGACACTTAACAAGTATGTTAATTGGACCATTTTTAAATCTGTTAAGTTTTCAATAGTTTTTATGGATCTAATAATTTCCGACTAATGTAAAACGGGTAATTTTAACACAGTCCAAGTTCGAAATACCCAGTATTACCCAAATACACTAAAACGCTGTTATTGATTTATGTTAATGGTAATCAGAGTTTTATGTAGTATTCTTGATTTCGGTATGGTTTTCCCATTGGTAATGGTAATAATTGTTAAAATTAGAATCATGAGAAAATTATTTTTTGGAATTGCAATATCACTAACAAGTCTAACCGCCTGTGCGCAGGAAAATAAAATAGTAAAGGGGGACACTACTGAAATAAGCGTTGCCCAAGATAAATTTTCCGAAATAGGGACTATGGAATTGCCGGCAGCAGTAACAAAGGCAATCGACACCTATTATCCTTCGGCAGTAATTAATAAAGCTTTTGTGAACAATTCCCAACAGTATAGACTGGAGATAGTTATGGAGAAGGGCAATAGCGGTACCGTTTATGCCGATATGGATGGAGATTGGATTGATAGATAGGAGATATCATTTATACTAATATTGTAGGCATGGCCTAGGAACATGGGATCGTTTTTTAATGATCCCATTTTTTTATGGCTAATTCGTAAATAATGAAACTGTTCAATGTATTAAAATCGTATGATAAAAATAGCTATTTCAGAAACGTGCAGTACAACCAGTAGAGGAATCTATAAGTGTCATTTAGAAATAAAATTCGCACGTAAAGTGTTTATTTTTTACCCACTAAGGCTGGGGCATACCCAATAATACACAGTTCATCATTCAATTCATATATTGTAACAAGCTCAATAACAGTATGTTGATGTTAAGTTGGGTATAGTATTATTTCTGGTATCATATTTTCAATAGGTAAAGTAAGTTTAACTATTAAAATGAAAATCATGAAAAAATTATTTTTTGTAGCAGTAATGTCAATCGGAAGTCTAACAGCATTTGCCCAAACTGGGGAAGCGGTAGCAGAGGTAGGTACCGAAGTTGCCGTAACTCAGGATAGCTTCTCTTAAATAGAAACCAGTAATTTACCAGAGGCGGTTGCAACAGCCGTTTCTACTGATTATCCTTCAGGGACCATCAGTAAGTCTTATGTAAATAAGCAGGAGCAATATAAGTTGGAAGTAACATTGGAAGATGGTACAACCGGAACTTTATATGCTGACAAAGATGGGAATTGGATAGAACTATAATATGACTTGAATTATTTATTTTGTATCAAGTTGGTTTGGTAAGAAGGGGATTGCATTGAGCAATCCCCTTCTTTTTATGATAAATAAGGACCGATGTCTTTGCTTTAGCTACAATATTGGATTAAGTAAATAGCGAGCCTTTTTTATATGGTTAAGATTGGAGATGGGATGGTAAGATAAAATGGATGGTATTTTATAAGGAGTAAATAGGGCATCCATTTTTTAGTAATATTAAGAAGAATAGAAATAGAATTGTGCGTTTAGGAAACCATTGAGCTATATATGTTCTAAAAGTATGTATTCAAAACGAATCAAGATTGGGTGGTTAGGTGTAACGCAAACCTTTAAAAAGTGTTTATTTTTTACACACTAGGGCTGGGCCATACCCAAAAATACACAGTTCATAAATCAACGCATATTTTGTAACTATCATAATAACAGTATGTTGCTGTTCGATATAACAGAAATTGATTTTTTGGTATCATATTTTCAATAGGTATAGCAAGTTTAACTATTAAAATGAAAATCATGAAAAAGATATTTTTTGTAGCAGTATTATCACTAGGAAGTCTAACAGCATTTGCCCAAGATGGCGAAGAGATAGCAGGAGAAGCAACTCAAATTGCTGTAGCTCAAGACGACTTCTCGGAAATCGAAACCAGTAATTTGCCAGAGGCGGTTGCAACAGCAGTATCCACTGACTATGCTTCAGCTACTATTAGTAAGGCTTATGTAAATAAGCAGGAGCAATATAAGATGGAAGTAACATTGGAAGATGGTACAACCGGAACTATATATGCTGACAAGGATGGTAATTGGATAGAACTATAATATAACTTGAATTATTTGTTTTGTATCAAGTTGGTTTGGTAAGAGGGGGATTGCTCAATGCAATCCCCCTCTTTTTTTATGATAATTTATGGGCGTGAATAACTTTCTTATGGTATTTTTACTATTCATTGTAAATAGTAATAGAATTGTATGCCCACACTGCTTATCATTGAAGATGACGCCGCTTTTTGTCAAATGCTTCAAAAGTTTTTGATCAGAAATGACTATGATGTAGATGTTAGTTTTACGGCCCAGGATGCCAAGATCAAAATTAAGGAAACCACTTATAACCTGGTATTAACAGATTTGAGACTTCCGAATTACGACGGGCTACAACTATTGTCGGATATTAAGGAGGTAAATCCCAAAACACAGGTAATTGTGATGACCGGATATGCTGAGGTCGGTTCAGCAGTGGAGGCCATGAAAAAGGGTGCCTACGACTATATTTCCAAACCTTTTACTCCAGAGGAGATTTTAATGCAGATCAAGAGCGCATTAAGTCAAGAAGTAAAGCAACAAACCAATAATCCGCCAAAAGAAAACAGTAAGGTAGTAAGTACAGACGGTGAATCACCGGAAAATAAAGTGGTAGCGGGAATAAGCGATGCCTCTAAAAAATTGACCGAGTATATTAAACTAGTGGCTCCAACTGACATGTCTGTATTAATTACCGGAGAAAGTGGTACAGGGAAGGAAGTCACTGCACGGGCCATACACGATAATAGCAAGCGAAAGGACCACAGTTTTGTGGCCGTAGATTGTGGAGCTATTCCCAAAGAAATTGCGACGAGTGAATTTTTTGGGCATATCAAAGGTAGTTTTACAGGAGCAGTTGAGGACAAAATAGGACATTTTGAGGCTGCAAATGGGGGTACGTTGTTTTTGGATGAAATAGGGAACCTGTCCTATGAAAACCAAATACAATTATTGAGGGCGTTACAGGAAAGAAAGATTAAAAGGGTTGGGAGTACCAAGGAAGTGGATGTAGATGTCCGCATTGTTACTGCAACCAATGAAGACCTGACGGAGGCCGTTGAAAAAGGAAACTTTAGAGAAGATTTATTTCATAGGATAAACGAATTTTCGGTGGAAATGCCGTCCCTGGAGGAACGGTTTGAGGATCTACCTCTATTTGCCGATTTCTTTTTAAGGAAGGCCAATCGATCCTTAGGTAAAAATGTCGAAGGTTTTTCAGAGGATGTTGAGAATATATTTAAGCAATACCATTGGCCTGGAAATCTACGCGAATTACAGAACGTAATAAAAAGAGCGGTGTTGTTGACCAGCGGCGATTATGTGGAGAAGGAGGCTTTACCTAGGGAGGTCCACAAAAGCAAGGTAGGCAGTGTAAATAGTGATAACTTTTCCAAGGCCGATTATGAGAAGGAACAAATAGTTAGAGCCTTAAAACAATCCAATTTTAATAAATCCAAAGCTGCCAAATTGCTTCAGATTACAAGGAAAACACTTTATAACAAAATCAATCATTATAATTTGGACTTGTAGCCAAATACGATTTAATGGCCAAAATTAAAACCGTAGTTTTGTTGTGGAGGTTCCTGTAGGTTTGTTTTAAAATCTTAGGTTCCATTTGGCCAACTTCCAAGATTTCCAATTCTTCTAAAAGTGGAATTATCTCGGTACTATTTAATTGTCTGAACATAGGTAGCATCCTATGCGAAACCAGGTTAATTTTCTTAATGTCCAAATCATTTACCGCTACTTTCAATTTTTCCATGTTGGTGGTAGTATCGGTAAGAAAGGTCCGTAAAACTTCGGCAATACCTTCCTCGTCATCGCCTAAAAAGGAGGAAATGACTCCCAAATTGAATAAGTTGGAACCAGAGGTGATATTTGCTTTGATATTACTTTTGGGTTTTTCACTAACGGTATGGGGGAACAGGTTGGACAATACCTTTAGAAACATTTCTTTGGTAAAAGGTTTCTGAATGATATCTGAAAAACCTGCTTCAAAATAGTGCTCCTTTTTTAAGTCCTTTCTGCCGGTCATGGCCACTATGGGTTGGCCGTTATAATGAGAATACTTGCCGTTTTGTAATTGACTCAATACTTCAAAACCAGTAATATCCGGCATTTGAATATCGGTCAAAACCATGTCATAATGAAGCTCCCCATTTTTTAAAATATCATTGAAGTTATTGTAGGTATGGGTGGTTATGTCCAAATATTCACAGACTTCCTTTAATAATTTTAGCATTGCCTGGTCGTCATCTATGATTAGGAGGGTTAGTTCCAATTTTGGACGAATTTCAATTTTCTTGGGAGATTTCAAGGGTTTTTTTGATATTTCGAAAGGAATTTCCACTGTGAATGAGCTCCCTTTATTTTCTTCGCTCCTGAGACCGATCTTTCCTCCTAAAAGTTCGGTGAGTTTCTTGGAAATGGTAAGCCCTAACCCGTAACCGCCATATTTTTTGTCGGTATGGTCCTCCGCTTGGGTAAACTCCGTAAAAATGTGCTCCTGCTTTTCTTGTTTAATACCAATACCTGAATCTGTGACCTTGATTGCCGTTTGGTAGTTTCCATTGACCTCATTGACGACCTTGGCTTCCACTTCTATAAAGCCTTCTTTTGTGAATTTATAGGCATTTCCAATAAGGTTGGTCAATATTTGCCTTATCCTAAATGGATCTCCTAAAACAGGATTTTCCAATAGGCCATCGATTTTTATAATTAGTTCTATGGGTTTCTTTGCGTTTATTTCCTTAAGGTTTTCTGCAGTTTCCTTAATTAGGTCAGACAGTATAAAAGCTGTTTTGTCCACTTTTATTTTTCCAGCTTCGAGTTTGGAAAAATCCAATAGATCGTTGACCAAGCTATCCACGTATTTGGAGGCGGATTTTACATTTTTTAAGTAGGAAACCTGCTTACCCGTAAGTCCGGTATTTTCCATAAGTTCGGAATACCCTGTAATCGTATTCAGAGGGGTGCGCAGGTCATGGCTTACCGTAGAGATCAATTGTTCCCGACTTTTTAATAGGGATTCGGAAAACTTTTTTTCCTTTTCCAGCTGCTGCCTGTACAATTGAACCTTCCAATAATCTTTTGTAATCAAAAAAGTAAATAGCCCCACAATGGCAAAGCCCAATAAACTGGCAAAACCAGCTAGTCGAATACTCCTCTTTAGCGCAGTTTGTTTTTTTAGGTTGTCATTGTAGGATTTTGCTATAATCTCTTGTTCAAAGGCAGAAATAATACTGCGCAACTGTTGTGAAATTTCCAAATCGGCACTGCTTAATTGTAGTTCTTTCTGCGCTACTGAACGAAGGGTTTTGGTGTTACTTTGTTTGGCCTCGGCCAAAAGGGATTTGGATACGGTTAACACGGAATCTACCCTTTGGGAAACTGGAATGTTACTAGTGTCTTTTGGGACGTTTTCACTCAAATATTCGGCCCATTTTTTTATGGTGCCCTTGGTGTCCTCAGGTAGATTTGCATAATTTGGATTAAGGCTTTCCGGAGTTATTTTGCCGAGAGACTCCTCTATTTTACTAAACTCTTTTAAAGCATTGTCTATAGAGCTATTGGATTCATTTTTTCTTTTTAATCGTAGGAGCTCGTTGCTGTTGAACACCTTTTTTTTAAGAAGCCCTTGCACACTATCCAACATTTTTTTGTGGTAGTCATTATCGGTTAATAACTTAAGGGAGTCGATAGTGACAAAAATGGAGTCAATTTTTTGGGCATAGGCTGTAAAACTTTTTGGAGTCTTTTTTTGCAGGGCCAATTTGGAAAGGCTTTCTGCCTCATACAACTCAGTAAGTAAGGAGCCTGTTTTGAGTAGTTTAATATCGTTTTCAGAAGCCGTATCGGTAGACACCAATACCTTTATTTCGGAAAATATAAAAAAGGCTACGACTAGGGTCAGGATCCCCAGCATGAAGTAGCTGAATATTATTTTAAAGGTAAATTTGTTTTTGGTCTTGTTCATTGATTAAGCCAGTATTTGCAGGTGCTATTCTAAAATACGTATTTCAGGTTCTATTGGCCTATAAATTAAAGTTAATTAATTATCTCTTTTTATTATGAAATTAGATTGGTCGTATGTAAATTTGCGGCCGTCTCAAAGGGGTGCTTGTTAGGTCAGGCTGAGATTATACCCAAGGAACCTGGGCAGGTAATGCTGCCAAGGGATGCGAAAATCGCGTTTTGGAATTTCCAAGGTTTTATTTTCGATGCAATTATGTAATCGGGGAAAAACAAAAATCAATTTTTAACAAGAATAATAGCCCCTTTTATTCGTAACAAATGTATTACGGATGAAAACTATGTTCACAACGGTCGCTGTATTTGCGACTGCACTCTCGGCCTTTGGCCAAGAGAAACCCAAAGATTCTTTGGAAGGAAAAGAAATTGCCTTGGATGAGGTATTGGTATCTGCCGTTAGGGTAACCAAACAATCTCCGGTAACCTTTTCCAACTTAACCAAGGAACAGATCAAACCTAGAAATTTAGGACAGGATATTCCTATTCTATTGAATTTTTTACCAGCAGTGGTTACTACTTCCGATGCCGGTGCTGGTGTTGGCTACACAGGTATCCGAGTTCGTGGTAGTGATGGTACACGGGTCAACGTTACCATTAACGGGATTCCGTACAATGATGCCGAATCACATGGTTCGTTTTGGGTAAACATGCCCGACTTCGCCTCTTCCACAGAAAGTTTGCAACTACAACGTGGGGTAGGAACATCAACAAATGGGTCAGGAGCTTTTGGTGCAAGTTTAAATGTGTTGACCGATGCCGTTGCCACTGAGGCCTTTGGCCAGATTTCTTCTTCCTTAGGCAGCTTTGGAACACTCAGGAACAATTTGAAATTTAGTACCGGATTGCTGAACGATCATGTGGAAATTGCCGGACGCTTGTCCAGAATAACTTCTGACGGTTACATTGACAGGGCTTCTTCCGAATTGGATTCCTATTTTTTACAAGGGTCCTATGTGGATGACAATACCTTGGTGAAAGCGTTGTTGTTCGGTGGACATGAAATAACCTATCAGGCTTGGAACGGAATTGATGCCGAAACATTGAAATCTGATAGGACTTTTAATTCCGCGGGAATCTATACCGATGAAAATGGGAATACCCAGTTTTATGACCACGAAGAGGATAATTATAGGCAAAATCATTTTCAATTGCATTGGAACGAACAAATTGCAGATAATTGGAATACCAATCTGGCAGTCCATTTTACAAAAGGAAGAGGGTTTTTTGAACAATATAAGGAAGACGATGACTTTAGTACCTACGGAATTGAGCCAATAATGGTAGATGGGGAACAAGTGGATAAGACCGATCTAATACGAAGGCGCTGGCTGGTCAATGATTTTTACGGAACCACATTTTCCGTAAATTATGACAAGGAGGGTTTGAACTTAATTCTTGGAGGCGGTTGGAACAAATATGAAGGAAGCCATTTTGGTGAAATTATTTGGGCCCGTTTTTCCAACAATAAGGATTATGAAGACAGGTATTATGATGACAGTTCCATTAAAACGGACCTAAATCTTTTTGCCAAGGCCAATTACAAGTTTAGCGACCAATGGAGTGCTTATGGGGATATACAGTTTAGGACGATAGGCTATGAGGCCAATGGCGAAGACACAGGGCTTGTTGATGATACCTTTAATTTTATGAACCCAAAGGTTGGGATTACCTACGATCTAAACATAAACAATAATTTTTACCTCTCTTATGCCAGGGCCAATCGTGAGCCCAACAGAAATGATTATGAAAGTGGTAGCCCCAAGCCTGAAAAGTTGAACGATTATGAGTTGGGATGGCGCTATATTTCTCCAGATGTACAATTGAATACCAATGTGTACTTTATGGGGTACAAGGATCAATTGGTACTCACTGGCGAGTTAAATGATGTTGGAGCTCCTTTACGTGCCAATGTAGGGGACAGTTACCGCTTAGGTTTGGAAGTAGATGCTACCATAGCCTTGGGAAATCAATTTAAAATACGTCCCAATGTGGCCTTGAGCAGAAACAGAAACAAGGATTTTGTGTTTCAAAGGGATGGTGAACTGCAGGAACTTGGCGATACACATATTTCCTTTTCGCCAGATATTGTTGTAGGAAATGTTTTAACCTATCAGCCTAAGGAAAATGTTCAATTTAGCTTGTTGACCAAGTTTGTTGGAGAGCAGTATATGGGCAATATAGATTCCGAAGGATCTAAGTTGGATGCGTATTCGCAAACCGATTTCAACGTGCAATATGAAATAAATACCAATAGCTTTATTAAAAGTATTGTGCTTTCGGGATTGGTAAATAATATATTCGATTCCCTTTACGAGTCCAATGGGTACTTTTATACTTTTGATGACGATTATTCCGTACCAGGAACTATTACTACCATTGAAGGTGCTGGATATTATCCACAATCCGGTGTTAATTTCCTCCTAGGGGCAACAATTAGTTTTTAGGAATAGATTGTGATTTTATAATGTAAACGGTAATAAAAACCCCGATGTTGGCAAATACAGCTAACATCGGGGTTTATTCTTTTTAAATGTTTCTCCCTATAATATAATTGATTTAGGCAATTCAAGAGAATCCATACTTAGGTTGGAGGATTATACATTTTCCGGAACTATATATGGATATCTGTATTTTCTAGTAAGCATTAGATCAGCTTCTTCATTCTCTATAAACTTCTCAAACTCCCCGTTAAATTTTAAGGTGTTACCCACACGATAAGCTATATTGGCAATTAAGGGAAGTACAGTGGACATATGTCCCGTCTCAACATCGCAATTTAAATCATGCCGATTTCCAGAGCGGACTCCGTCTATAAAGTTGCCATAATGTCCCTTGCTATCCGGTGCGGTCAAAAATGAGGTGTCTCCTCCAACAGCGGCACTTCCAGACATTTCAGAACCAGCAAAGGGTTCGGTTTCCTTGCCTTTGTATGCCTTCCAGGTCGAGCCATTTACTTCCATCCATCCCTCTGTACCGTAAAACATATTGCCAATTTTGATGCCTAAATTGGCCTCGTGGTTGGTATACCTGCCACGGGTTTCAAATTCCAATATTTTTCCATCCTCATATTCAAATACGGAAGTTTGTGTGTTTGGTGTTTCTTGTGAACATTCTTGTGGAGAAAACCCAAAAATCCCTCCCATGGACTGTACTTTTACTGGATGTACTTTTTTATTCAGTCCCCATCGTGCAATATCGAATTGGTGCGGACCTTGATTGCCAGTATCACCGTTGCCGGTATCCCAATGCCAATGCCAATTATAGTGCCCCTTTTTTTCATTATAAGGTCTATAGGAGGCAGGACCTAGCCAAAGATCGTAGTTCAAAGTTGATGGCGATACACTATCAGGGGAAATTCCGAAGGAATCCCTAGGTTTAAAACAAGTACCTCTAGAAAGGAACACTTCGCCAATACCTCCACGGTGTAGGAAATCCATGGCCTGCATTACATTGCTTATAGATCGGTTTTGAAATCCAACTTGGACTACTCTATTGTATTTTCTTGCCGCCTCAACCATTTTTCTGCCTTCCCATACATTATGGGAACTTGGTTTTTCAACATATACATGCTTTCCGGCTTGGCA
Organism: Arenibacter sp. F26102; assembly: GCF_023015865.1. Taxonomy (GTDB): domain Bacteria; phylum Bacteroidota; class Bacteroidia; order Flavobacteriales; family Flavobacteriaceae; genus Arenibacter. Next base: position 90,900 of record NZ_JALKBC010000007.1, read on the forward strand.
GGCCCAAATAGTAGCTAGTGCATGCCAGTGATTGGGAACTGCTAAGACAACAGCATCTATTTCCTTGTCCTCAAATACACGGCGCATATCTACTTCCGTACCTGGCTTGTTGCCCTTTTGGTTCTTGGTAGCAGTTTGTACATTTTCGCCCAAAACGGCAGAATCCACGTCACAAATAGTTTTTATTCTCACTCCGTCATTGTACATGCTGGAAAAATTGTTCAATAAATCACTTCCGCGACCTCTTACTCCAATAGATCCCAAAATTACACGGTCATTGGCACCTATAATATTTCCGTAAGATTTGGCGGAAAATGCAGATGCCCCAACAACAACACCTGTACTGGCAAGGGTGGTTTTTTTAATAAAATTTCTTCGGTTGCCCATAATTGTTTTTTAATAAATTCTGTTTGTTATTCTATATTAATAAGTGATTTGGAATAGTGTTTATTGCTTCGAAAAATTGGCGAACTCCGCATCCAGCTCTGCCTTTTCCAAATTTTTGCTGGCCACTACAATCCGATGTTTAAACGATACGTCCTCTCCTTGGTTAAGGGTAAGGTTCAAAGATTCATTACCGTCACTAAAGACTTCCTGTCCTAAAGGATTGGCAGCAAAAAGACCGTAGCCACGAGTATGCCAATAGGTAGGATACCCGGCATTTGAGGTATGATCTAAAATGGCAAGGGAAATTTTTTCATCTCCTATGTTAGATCTTAAATTAACCCAGTTAGATCTTTTTCCCCAACAGTCGTCCCCTTCAATATTTTCACTATTGATATAGTTTCCGTTTACCCCCTCATTGTTAAGAACTGGAACACCAGTAGGGATTCCATTTGAATCTGTAAAAATATCCGGCTTATCAGAGGGGTGCTCCAATTCCCTTGTGACCCTTATACCCAATACCCCTTCTTTATTGTCCTTAAAAACTACTTTTTCGTTTGGGGCAGAAAGATTGGTGATGCGATCAATAGAGTATTCATCGTGATCGCCCCTAAATACAAAAGTGGTATTTTCTTTTAATAGAACCTTACCTTCTGCAGAAATCCAATCCATAGCTACTTTAAGACGGGCTTCCTCATTACCGTCTTCCATTGCCATAATTTCTTTGTGAACTATTGTCCCATAGCTTCCCCTCTTTTCTACTTTTATGGAATCTGAATTGTTCCAAAAATCCAATCCGTTAACATCTCCGTAATTAAACCATACTCCTACGTGATGTGGATGGTCAACTCTTTCCCCTACAGATGGTTCCAGAGGATATTTTCTGGTAATCTTTGTTCCCTTGGGGGTGATTAAAGGATATAATACGGGTTTTTTAATATTGGTGGGATAGATATAGGAGGTAAATAGGTTGCCATCAATAAAGACATCCACTTTTTTTTCTTGGTCGTTACTTACCAATTTTATTCTTTTTTCTGCCTTGGTTTCATTGTTGCTATCTGCCGTTTTATCGGTCTTAGCCTCTTTGCAGGATACCATAAAGACTAGGGCCAAAGCACCGCATAAGCCCAATTTAAGACGTAATGATTGTGTATTCATATTTGTTAATAGGTATTGAGTTAAATTTATTTATTCCTTGAAATTATATTTGAAATAGTTTATTTCACTACATTTTCCCAATCTTGATATTTCGGAAGCTTGCGGTCATCTCAGTGTTGGGATGTAGTTGCAGGCCAATGGGACCTGTTTTAACATAATTGTCCGAGGTGTAGCTCATAACGTGTTTGCCGTTGAGCCAAACTTCGTAATATCCGGCAATGGCTATAACTTTGATGGTATTCCAGTCGTTGGGCTTTAGAATTTCCTTTACATTAAGTGCTTCCACTGGATACCCTTTTCCCGGAATATAAGGAGAGCCGGTCATATCGCGTTTTAAAGAGCCAGAAACACCCATTTGTATCTGTTGCGCTTCGTTCCTAATGAAGATACCGGTATCTACCGTTCCCTCATCATATCTAAAGTCGGTTTCTATTACAAAATCGGTATATTCTTTGTCGGTCCATAATATGGAACCTTTTTTCTCTGGGCCACTTTTGGCCTGTAATATTCCGTTGTCCACGGTCCACCAAATATTGTTTTCGGGAACAACCCATCCCTTGAAGTTTTTTCCATTAAAAGCACTTTTAAGTACTGGGTCCTGGGCAAACAAGGTTAGTGTAAAAAAACTCAGTATAAAAAACGTAAATACAATTTTTGCTTTCATTTTAACTAGGTTATTAAGTTGTGTTATTAAAAAGAGTTAGAACAATGACTGCCTAAAAAAAAGTTTTTGAAATGATTAAACAGTACATAAAATAATGGTTAAAATACAACCGTTTTTTATAAAACTATCCAAAAATTATATCATTTTACAAATATATTGGCAAAAATCAGAGGTAAATGTAGTGATTGGTAAAATATCATTAATTTGAGTTAAGAAATATGCATTGAGGAGCTATTGATTCTTCGAAACGTCCGCGCCCTTTATTGATTTCTTGTGATAAAGCCATCCTTCTTCCATGTGGGATTGGATTCACTTTATATACCATTATAGTTTTTCCATCAAAGATGGGTACAAATCCAATACCATTAAGCCCTATATCCTTGGTTTGTACCTCTGTTGCGGTCTGTGTCTTTTCTTTACAGGAGTGAAATTAAAATGACAAAATAATAATGACTAGTACGCTCTGCCTTTGCAATTTTAATTTCCCCATTTATAGTCGCTTGTAAGAATATATATGTGACTTATAATCCAAGTTCGCTTCAATTGACCCCAAATTCAGCAGGAACACCAGATTGTAGAATTTCTTAAACTTTGAAAAATCGGGTTATTTATTCACCTTTTTGGTCAATTGAGATTAAAATACACTCTTTTTAACTTTATTTGTTAATAGGTTAATGTATTCTTGAAATATTTTGAGGAATGCTGCGGAATTGGAAATCAGGTTTTGTTTTGTAATCCCTAGTTTTGTATTCGACCGAATTGCTAAATTTTAAAAATTGAGAGAATGAATAATATGAATTACCCTAAACCCATCCGTTGGGGAATAATTGGTTGCGGGGCGGTTACCGAAGTAAAAAGCGGACCACCTTATCAACAAACGCCGGATTTTCAGCTAATAGCCGTTATGCGGAGGGATTTAAAAAAAGCGGAAGACTATGCCAAAAGACATGGGGTACCTAAATTTTACGGCAAAGCAGAGGATTTAATTATGGACCCAGAAGTAGATGCTGTTTATATTGCTACCCCTCCGGATACTCATAAACATTACGCACTAATGGTGGCGGAAGCAGGAAAGCCTTGTTGTGTGGAAAAACCCATGGCGCCGACCTACAAGGATAGCTTGGAAATATATAATGTTTTCAAGGAAAAAAAATTGCCACTTTTTGTTGCTTATTATAGACGCTCCTTGCCTAGATTTCAAAAAATTAAGGATTGGCTGGACAATAATGAAATTGGGGAAATAAGACATATTAAATGGCATCTTTCAAAACCGCCAAGTGCCGAAGATTTACAAAAGACATACAATTGGCGGACCGATGTTGAAGTTGCACCAGGGGGTTATTTTGATGATTTGGCCAGCCATGGGCTGGACTTATTTTCGTTTTACCTAGGAGACATTGAAAATGTCTTTGGGGTAAGCACCAACCAACAAGGACTATATACTGCAAAAGATGCCATCGCGGCTTGTTGGATATACAAAAATGGAGTTACTGGGGAGGGCAGTTGGAATTTTGGTACCTCGGAAAGAGTGGATATGGTGGAGATTATAGGTAGTACCGGTAAAATATCCTTTCCGGTATTTGATGAAGGGGATATCACCCTAAGCAATGAAAATGGTATTCAAAATCTCTTTATTGATCACCCAAAGCACGTGCAGCAGTTTCATGTGGAAAACTTACGGGCACATTTATTGGAAAACAGGGAGCATCCTTCAACCGGGAAGTCGGGAGTGCATACCAGTTGGATAATGGACAAAATCTTAGGACAGATCTAAGGGTTGTTAATTGGAGATGATTACGGAATTGCCACTATAAGTGGCTTTGTAATAAAGTAGGTCGTGATAACTTCTTCCGTCCTCCGGTCTGTTCATAAGTTGTCCGGTAAACAAATGGTATTCATAACCTTCACAAGAGCAAGTAACCAATTGTCCATCTAAGGACATTGTTGAGCACTCATTGGGGGCATGGTTGGGACAGCTCGCTTCCCAGGCCATATAGGAATTAAAACCTGTGTTGATAACAAATGCTCCTTTGGTGCCCACTGCTGCGTTACTCACATATACGGCGCTTCCTGTATTGGTTAAGGGGCTGTAAAGTGGGAGGTTTAAGTTAAGGGCGAACCTAAAGCTAATTTCCTGTAGGTAAGGGTTTCTATTAGTGGAGTTCTTTTCACAGGAGAATAAAAAAAAGAAAAGTAATATTCCTAAAATGGGTTTCATACCGCTGTGCCAAATTAAATAAGTTGAACAAAGTTGATCAAAATTTATGTATATTTGTCTTAAATCCTCTTTAAAAAAAGAGGATTTTCCTATTTATTTTATATAGAACTTATGAGCAAAGTATCTTATTATACAGCAGAAGGGCTAAAAAAATTGAGAGAGGAACTTAATTACCTCAAGGATGTTGAGCGTCCAAAAGCTTCCCAAGCTATAGGTGAGGCTAGGGATAAAGGGGATTTGTCTGAAAATGCTGAGTATGATGCTGCCAAGGAGGCACAAGGTCTGTTGGAGATGAAAATTTCCAGGATGGAAGAGATCCTTGCCAATGCTAGGTTGATAGATGAATCGCAATTGGATAATTCCAAAGTGTTGGTATTGTCTACGGTTAAATTGAAGAATATGAATAACGGAATGGAAATGAAATATACTCTAGTCGCCGAAAGTGAAGCCGATCTAAAAACGTCAAAAATATCTGTGAGTTCACCTATTGGTAAGGGTCTTTTGGGCAAGAAAGTAGGGGAAACCGCAGAAATCACCGTGCCAAACGGAACTTTAAAATTTGAAATATTGGAAATTACTAGATAATCCAATTTACAATATAGGATAAGACCTCAATTGATGTATTCGATTGGGGTTTTTACTTTTAAAGGGATTTCGTATTGTTGGGAAATATGGCTGTCTTAGGTCCACGAAGATTATATTTAACTGAGTGTTTAAAATATTTGCACTATCTTTTAATTTGATTTAAAGTTCACAATTATGTCATCAATATTTACGAAAATCATCAACGGTGAGATTCCATCCTATAAAATTGCAGAGGACGATAATTATTACGCCTTCTTGGATATTAATCCCAACGCTGTGGGGCACACTTTGTGCGTCCCCAAAAAAGAAGTGGACAAACTCTTGGACCTGGATGAGGAAACCTATTTGGGGCTTATGGCCTTTTCCAGGAAAATAGGCTTGGCCATTGAAGCCAGTGTACCCTGCAATAGGGTAGGACTAACTGTAATAGGTCTCGAAGTTCCCCATGTACACGTACATTTAATTCCATTGAACGGAATGCGGGATGCCACTTTTCAGCATAAGGCATCACTTAGCCCCAAGGATTTTACGGATGTAGCTGAAAAAATTAGGTCGAATATTAAATAATGCCTGCTAAATAAATATAGACCCCAGCGGCTACCAAGATTATCAATAATAGAGTTAAAATATAAAAAAGGGAAGTAAAGCGTATGGACGCACGATCCGGGGCTATCATTTTTTGGTAGTATTCATAAACACGCTCTATGTCTTCCGTCCAAGTTACAGGATAAATCGTAGAATTGCATTTCTTACATTTAATTTCATGGTTCACATCCTTCGTGGTTCTATCGTACAGTCGCCCATAAGTATGTCTTTGATAAAAAGTCAACCTTAAATCCTGATTAAAACATTCGGGACAATTGTTTGTTAAATCGGCCTCTTTTATTACAACTAATTTCTCCTTTGCCATCGCCTTAATTTTTAACTTTAAACATAATTTGCATTATAGTACCCTCCTTCGTTGATGTAAGTACTTTAATTTTGCCTTTGTGGTATTCCTCTACAATTCTTTTTACCAAGGACAGCCCTAGGCCCCAACCCCTTTTTTTAGTGGTAACCCCAGGATTAAATATTGTTTGAAAATTCTTTTTGGATATTCCGGCACCCGTATCTGTGATTAAAATTTTGACCCAATTCCCGTTAGGAACTATTTCTATAGCAATACTGCCTTTGCCCCTCATAGCATCTATGCCGTTTTTCACCAAGTTTTCAATGGTCCAATTGTACAAGGCCTTGTTTAAAAGTACTGGTACATGGTCCACTTGGGAATTAAATGAAAAATGGATGAGTTTGGAACTCCTCAATTTTAAATAATCAAATGCACTTCTCGTCTCCTCAACAATGTCGTGCTCATTAAGGATGGGTAGGGATCCGATCTTGGAAAAGCGTTCCGTGATGGTTTCCAATCGACTTATATCCTTTTCTATTTCCTTGGTAATTTCTGGATTAATTTTTTCTGCCCTTAATAACTCGTTCCATCCCAAAAGTGAAGAAAGTGGGGTGCCTATCTGGTGGGCGGTCTCTTTGGCCATACCCGCCCAAAGTTTATTTTGTTCAGATGTTTTATTGGTCTTGAATAAGAAATAGATAACTGTTCCAAATAGGAATATTATCAGTAAAAGAGCTATCGGGTAATATTTCAATTTGTTTAGTACCTCAGAATTCCCATAATATAGGGTGGCCAGGTTTTCTCCCTTATATTCAATGGAAATTGGCTTGTTCTCTCCTTTAAACTTATTTATTTTACCATGGATAAAAGACGTGTCCGTTTTCTGGATACCGGGCATATTGTTCACTTTTATGGTACTGTCCTTGTTTACCAGTATCATGGGTGTGGAGGTGTTGTTTTGAAAAATTTTAATATGCAGATTTCCGGGATCGGCGTCTACGGGAAGGGATAAAAATTCAGATTGTGCCGTGGCCCAAATTTCCATTTTATGACGCTCTTCCTCCTTAAATTTCTTGAAAAAACTGTTAGTGTTCCACAGTATTAAACTCACAATAGCAAAAGAAGCTATTAATAACAGAAGGTTCGAAGTTTTCTTTTTAGGACTAAAATCCATCAAACTATAAAATTATACTTAAAGATAACGCAATTTGGACAAAGATATTCTATTTTCATATCTCCCTCTTTATTTCATTTTGCCTACAATTTGTGTACCTTTACCCGCTATGAAAAAAATGGTTTCCATCACCGCCTCAGAAGTACCCACGGCTAAATTACATGGGTATTTGTTAGGTGCGGTTGGTCCAAGACCCATTGCTTTTGCCAGTACCATTGATGGCAAAGGGAGACCTAATTTGTCGCCCTTTAGTTTTTTCAATGTCTTTGGTTCCAATCCGCCTATTTTAATTTTTTCGCCATCCCGAAGGGTCCGTGACAATAGTACTAAACATACCTTGGAAAATGTGCTTAAAAATATGGAAGTGGTCATTAACGTGGTCAATTATAATATGGTTCAGCAAATGTCCTTGGCGAGCTCGGAGTACAAGGAGGGTGAAAATGAATTTTTAAAGTCTGGACTAACGATGTTACCTTCGGAGATGGTAAAACCTTTTAGGGTAGCAGAATCTCCTGTGCAATTTGAGTGCAAGGTGATTAAAGTAGAACCACTTGGGGAAGGAGGCGGAGCCGGGAATCTTATCTTTTCCAAAGTGCTAAAAATACATGTGGATGCAGATATTTTGGATGAAAATGGAAGTATTGATCAATATAAAATAGATCAAGTGGCCCGGATGGGCGGCAATTGGTATAGTAGAGCCAATTTGGGTTTGTTTGAAGTGCCCAAGCCCGTTAGCAGCTTAGGTATTGGTGTAGATCAAATACCTGAGCATATTAAGCTGAGCAACGTTCTAACAGGGAACGATTTGGGAATGTTGGGAAATATAGAAAAATTGCCTTCCAAGGAAGAGGTGAGGTTGTATGTTAAAAATAATATGGAGTTAAGGGCTATTTTAAATTCAGGTGATGTGGCCTTAAAGCATGCCAAGGCCCAAGAGCTATTAAAAGTTAAGGATGTGCTGTCGGCATGGAAAATTTTATTGGCCGATATGCCCTTATAATGGGAAAAACAAAATGGTAAAAGACATTAGCTATTTTAAATTGAAGTTTTAATAGGTTTCAAAATGGTTTGATGCTTAGGACTATTTTAAGGGCTGACACCCTAAAAATTGAGATGGGATAATTTGTTTTAGGTGTTCCTGATCAAATTGCTTAATATTGACAAAAAAAGAACACAAAGTAGAATTATATAAATAGTAAAATGGAAATACAAGGGAAAATTAAAATGGTAGGTGAGACCCAAACATTTGGGAGTAACGGATTTAGAAAGCGAGAAGTGGTGGTAACTACCGAGGAACAATATCCACAACATATTATGGTCGAATTTGTGCAGGATAAATGCGACCTTTTAAATAGTTTTGGGGCTGGTCAAGCCGTTAAAATTAGTATAAACCTTAGAGGTAGGGAATGGGTTAACCCACAAGGGGAGACAAAATATTTTAACTCTATCCAGGGTTGGAGGATAGAGAGTTTACAGGAGGAAGCAGGCGCTCCGGGAATGCCACCGGTTCCACCGATGGATGCTTTTGAACCCGCGGATGATGTAAATGACGAGGACCACGACGACTTGCCGTTCTAACAAGTGCAGACTATATTACCTGGGAACAGAACTATAAATGTTCCAAAAGGTTATGTAAAGTGAAAATTAAGAAAACCTATTCTGTTCATTACCGAATAGGTTTTCTTAATTTTAGGGACCATTAATTAACTTCAAAATGTTTCTCCTGGACCATCGTTTACAGTTTCCAAATGTAGAGAATGCCGATGATGACGGATTATTGGCCGTTGGCGGGGATTTGTCTCCGGAGCGACTGCTGTTGGCATATAGGAATGGGATATTTCCTTGGTTTAATGAAGATTCCATTATTCTTTGGTGGAGTCCCGATCCTCGAATGGTATTGTTCCCCGAGAAGGTAAAGATTTCCAAAAGCATGCACCAAGTTATGAAGTCCAGCAGATTTAGGATTTCATGGAATACCGAATTTGAAAAAGTCATCAATGCCTGTTCAGCAATAATACGAAAAGGCCAGAACGGAACATGGATTACCCCTGAAATGAAATACGCGTATTTGCGCATGCATCAAATGGGAATTGCGAAGTCTATGGAAGTATGGGAAAATGATCTTTTAGTAGGAGGTCTGTACGGTATAGATCTTGGAGACGTCTTTTGTGGAGAAAGCATGTTCAGTAAAACTAGTAATGCTTCCAAATATGCTTTCATAAGCCTAGCAAAAGAGTTGCACCGGAAGAAGTATAAACTAATCGACTGCCAAGTGTACACCGCCCATTTGGAAAGTCTTGGTGCCGAAGAAATCCCTAGAAAACAATTTATCGAAATTCTAAAAGGGTAGGTTGTTAAAACCCAGTCACCTTTTAATATAGTACACGGTCATAATTGGCCGGTAAGGCCATTGCAATTTTTATCAAATTTCCCTCGGCATCAAAAATCGCAATAAAGTCTTCCCTTTCATCCGATTTCTTACCGCGTAGCATCATTTTGTACGTATTGAGGGGCAATATGAGATTTTGAAGAGTATTTTTTAGTACATCATCCGAGGTGCCGGGATAGCATTGTTGGATGTATTTAATTTTAATATCCTTAAAATTCTCTCTTAAAAAAGAATTAATATTGGCATAGGTATCCTTGGGAATGTCAACTTCGCTTACTTTAAAGCCAGTTTTTAGAATCGTTCCTTTTTCATTAAAATCTATATGATAATGCATTTTATTTTTCCTAAATTTTAAGGTATAGGTGGTTTTGGAGGAATCAACTTCTTTGTAGTACCTTAATTTTTTGGCATCTTCCAAGGCAAGGGCCTCAATTTTCAAGTAAGGAAATTGCGATTTTTTAATTCGATGTTCCCGTTCCGGTTTCGTTTGGGAAAAACTATTTAGGCTAAAGGTCAATAATAGCAATGGGATTATGTGGTTATACTTCATTATATCTAAAACAATTTATCTCATGATCGTTTACCATACCCGTCGCTTGCATATGTGCGTATATTACAGTGCTCCCTACAAATTTAAATCCACGTTTTTTTAAATCTTTGCTTATGGCATCGGACAAAGGGGTGTTGGCTGGTAGGTTTTTGTGATCTTTATGGTTGTTTTTAATGGGCTGGCCATCGACAAATCCCCATATATACTTACTAAAACTTCCAAATTCCTTTCGTAGTTTAATAAACTCTTGGGCATTGGTAACAGTGGCCCTTATTTTAAGCTTGTTCCTAATAATTCCTTCATCCTGCAGCAAGGATTCAATTTTAGGCTCCCCGTATTTGGCTATTTTTTGGTAATCAAAATTATCTAATGCCTTTCTGAAATTCTCCCTTTTTCGCAGTATGGTAATCCAGCTCAATCCGGCCTGGAAGGTTTCCAAAATTAAAAATTCAAAAAGAAGGTCATCATCCTTAACGGGGACACCCCATTCTTCGTCGTGGTACTTCTCGTATAGTGCATCTCCCATGCACCAACCGCATCTATGTTTTTCCATAGTTGAAATTCAAACTTTCTTTAAAGATAAAGAAACGCTGATTCTTATAATTAAGTGTAACTATTTTTTGTTTTTATTCTTCTTTATGGGGTTTCTGGGCAAAACCTCTTCCGGGAAGGGAAATAGGATAGTAGAGTTCTTTTCAGCAGCTATATTGGATAGGGTCTGGTAAAGCCTTAATTTTATTGCAGAAGGCGATTGATCGATCAGCTTTCCAGCCTCCAACAACTTTCCTGCGGCCTGTTCCTCGGCAAGTGCCAATATAATTCTTGCTCTTCTAGACCGTTCGGCTTCAGCCTGGTTCGCCATCATACGCTTCATGTTTTCTGGTAGTTGAATGTCCTTAATTTTCACGTCAATAATTTCAATGCCCCATTCCTTGGTTTCCAATTCAACAATGGCCTTGATATTCTTTCCCATTTCCTCACGTTTGGACAGTATAGTATCCAGTTCCACCTTCCCACAGACATCCCTTAATGCCGCCTGGGATAATTGTGTAATGGCAAACCTGTATTCTTCCACTTCCAGTACGGCTTTCTCGGGATCGTTTATTTTGAAGAAAACTACGCCATCTATACTACAGGGAACATTGTCCTCAGTCATTACTTCCTGGGATATTATATTTATGGTGATAACCCTAATATCCACGATTTGTATCGTCTCCACTAAAGGGATAATCCACCTAAAACCCGGTTGTAAAGTCTTTATATACTTCCCGAACCTAAATTTTAAGGCTCTTTTATATTCGAAGATTATGCGTATTCCGGCTAATAAAAACAGTACAATAATGAGACTAAATAAGAAGGGTGGTGCCATGATATTTGCTTTGTTAAAATGAAACAAACTTTAAAACTTTATTAGGATCCAAGAGAAAATAAGTCACTTTTTTATTTGGTCCAACGGCGGGCATCAGATTGGAATATTACAACTCCGGTTCTGTAAATGTCGATTCTCTTAAAGTTACAAAAATTACAGAGCTGGTAAAAATATTATCGACTTTAAATTGAACTGTATAAATAGGTATTGTATATTTTTTTATCTTCAAGCTTATAAACGGGACAATTGGTTACAGGGTTCTTAGAATGGGGTAATGTGCAAGGGTTTGTGCAGGGCCTCTGCGGATTGCCATTTTAAGCTTTGTTTTTTGTTTCAACCTAGACAATGGCCAATAATTGTGAACGGGGTTGAATTATTATTATTATTATTATTTAATAAGGTGTTTCTATAAGAATATTACATGGGAAAGTGGTCGTTAAGGCTCATTTGTGTCTTCTTTATTTTAAGTATTAAATGCTATTCCCAAGATACGGAGGGGGGACATGAGAAATGGGAATTTGTTTTGGAAGATACTGGCGACGTACTTCAATTGGCACTGCCTTTGACCGCTGGACTCATGACTTTGATAAAGAAGGATTACAAGGGCACCAAAAAATTGGCGTTCTCGTACGGCACTACCATGGTATTAACGTATTCCTTAAAACATTTCACCAAAAAAGAAAGGCCTGAAGGCAGAAAACTATATGATTCCTTTCCTTCCGGTCATACTTCATCCGCCTTTTCAGGAGCATCATTTATACAGCGAAGATACGGTTGGGATTACGGTATTCCCGCCTATATTCTAGCCAGTTTAGTTGCCGTAAGTAGGACCGAAGCCCCAGATGGTTATCACGATTTCTGGGACGTTTTTGGTGGTGCGGCCATTGGAATTGCCAGTACTTATATTTTCACCAAACCTTATAAAAAGGAGCAGATGAAACTAGGCTTTGCTCGTTATCAAAATACCTATTCATTGACCTTCACTTACCAATTCTAAATTTTTCCTAATGGGATGGCAATTTTATGGAGTGATATAGTATATTTAGGTTTTGTATTTAATTAACCACCAAACCATTACTATGCCTTTACTTATTGTTGTACTTGGATTAATTCTGCTCTTTTTGCTTATTGCCAAATTTAAACTGAATGCCTTTATTGCATTTATCATCGTGTCCCTTGCCGTGGGTATTGCAGAGGGAATGGAATTGCAGGGGGTAATACAATCCATCCAAAATGGAATTGGGAATACGCTAGGTTTCCTGGTAATCATTCTAGGTTTAGGGGCTATGTTAGGCAAATTGGTTGCGGATAGTGGTGCAGCACAGCAAATAACGACCAAATTGGTGGCAAAATTTGGAATCAAAAATATTCAATGGGCCTTGGTCTTGACCGGATTTATTGTGGGCATCCCCATGTTCTACTCTGTAGGGTTTGTAATATTGATACCCTTGATCTTTACTATTGCGGCTTCAACCGGGTTGCCATTATTATATGTTGGCCTACCTATGATCGCATCACTTTCCGTAACGCATGGTTTTCTTCCTCCGCACCCTGCCCCTACGGCGATAGCTTCAATGTTTAATGCTGATATTGGAAAAACACTTCTTTATGGAACTATTATTGCAATTCCGGCCATTACATTGGCAGGTCCAGTATTTTCCCGAACCATTAAAAATATAACGGCCACTCCTATTAAAGAATTCGTGAACCCGACCATATTGAAGGAGGAAGAAATGCCAGGCATAAATATTAGTATTTTTACCGCACTTCTCCCTGTTATTTTAATTATGTTAGCCACTGCAGCAGATCTTTTATTGCCCAAGGATGCTGCTATTTTGCCAATTGTCAATTTCATAGGCAATCCGGTAATTGCCATGTTGATCGCTGTCTTAGTGGCCATTTATACCTTGGGTCTGGCTAGGGGGAAGGAAATGACCGAAATAATGGCGTCTGTGGCAAGTTCCATTTCCGGCATAACTATGGTGCTCTTGATTATTGCCGGCGCAGGAGCACTAAAGGAGGTATTGGTGGATAGTGGGGTTAGTGATTATATTGCCAATATTTTAAAGGATTCCAGCTTTTCCCCTTTACTTTTGGCGTGGCTTGTGGCAACCGTTATTAGGGTGTGCGTGGGCTCTGCAACCGTTGCTGGTCTCACCACCGCCGGAATAGTGTTACCTTTGGTAAATGCAACTGGGGTAAGTGCGGAATTAATGGTGTTGGCCATAGGGTCGGGAAGTTTAATGCTTTCCCATGTAAACGATGGTGGATTCTGGTTGTTCAAGGAATATTTTAACCTATCTATAAAGGACACCTTAAAAACATGGACGGTTATGGAAACCACTGTGGGAGTCATGGGCTTGATAGGAGTAATGATTTTAAGTTTGTTTGTTTAATCAAAGAATTAATTATGAGCAGTTCAACCGCAGAAAGAATTAAGGAATTAGGATTGGTTTTACCTCCAGCCCCAAAACCAGCCGGAGTATATAGACCTATTTTGGTAGTGGATAAATTTTTATATGTTTCAGGTCAGGGTCCAATTCAGAACGATGGTTCTTTAATGATCGGCATTGCTGGTTTTGATATGAACGCGGACGAAGCCAAACTAGCAGCCAGACAAGTGGGCTTAACTATGCTTTCCACGATTCAGACACATTTTGGTAGTTTGGACAAAATAAAACGGGTGGTAAAAGTTCTGGGAATGGTAAATTCAACCTCGGATTTTGGAAAGCAACCTTTTGTTATTAATGGTTTTAGTGAATTGATGGCGGATGTTTTCGGAAAGGAAAATGGCATTGGGGTGCGCAGTGCTGTGGGGATGATGCTGCCGGATAACATCCCAGTAGAGGTAGAGGCCATGTTTGAGCTTTATTGATAATAAACACCATGCTATGATAAACAATGATTGGTATAAGATTACCGACCCAAAAGATATTATTACCCCTGCGCTTTTGGTTTATCCGGATCGGATAGAAAAAAACATTGGTACCATGATAACTATGGCAGGAGGTACCCGTAACCTAAGGCCTCATATAAAGACCCATAAAACTGCCGAAATTATAAAGCTTCAGTTGAAGCGTGGCATTCATAAATTTAAGTGCGCTACCGTTGCAGAAGCAGAACTCTTGGCAAAATGCGGTGCGGAAGACATCCTTCTCGCAATGCAACCGGTAGGAGCCAATATAAACAGGTTTTTCAGTTTGATTGCGAAATATCCAAACAGCACATTTTCCACCATTGTCGACGACCAGCAAATTATTGAACAAATAGCAAAAACTGCTGACGGCAAAGGTATTCAAGTGCCACTGTGGTTGGATATAAATAATGGGATGAACAGAACAGGAATTCAACCCAATGCGCAAGCAGTTGAATTGTACAAAGGCATATATAAGAATCCCAACTTACTTGCTGCAGGATTACATGTTTACGACGGGCATATCCACAACAAAGATCTATCTGAAAGAGAGGATAAATGCAATAAAGATTTTGAAGCGATTCTGGACTTGAAAAGATCTTTGGAGGAAATAGACATTCGTGTTCCTAGTATTGTGGCAGGCGGCTCCCCAACATTTCCCATTCATCTAAAGCGCGAAGGGGTGGAGACCAGTCCCGGAACAACACTATTATGGGATGCTGGCTATGCTGCTTCATATCAGGAGATGAACTTTATTCCAGCTGCAGTATTGTTAACTAGGGTAATAAGTAAGCCTAAATCCAATTTAGTCTGCTTCGACCTAGGACATAAACACTTGGCATCGGAGATGACTTTCCCCAGGGTATTATTGTTGGAAGGAGAAGAATGTACCCAAATAGGGCAGAGTGAGGAACATTTGGTGGTACAATGCCCCAATGATGACATGTTTAAAGTGGGGGATGTAGCATATGCCATACCGGTACATATTTGCCCAACTGTTGCCAAATATGATGAAGTCCTAACGGTGGTTGATGGAAGTCTGACCAGCTCTTGGAAAGTAGTCGCAAGAAATTTAAAAATAAATATATAAACCTTCCAATAAAAGGTCTCTTAATAAAAGGATGGCCCGCAAACTGGATAAAATTTGAAATATGTTCGTATTTGATGCTCATTTAGACCTTTCTATGAATGCCATGGAATGGAATAGGGATTTAACTTGGACCGTAGCCGATATTAGGAAAAGCGAAGTGGGCATGGCAGATAAACTGGATAGGGCAAGGAATACGGTCTCTTTAGATGCTATGCGAAAGGGGAATATTGGCCTATGTGTGGCTACCCAAATAGCGAGATACGTAAAGAGGGAAAATCAATTACCAGGTTGGAATTCTCCCCACCAGGCCTGGGCACAAACCCAGGGACAGTTAGCTTGGTACAGGGCTATGGAGGAAATAGGGGAAATGGTCCAAATTAGAAATTTGGCCGAATTGAATACACATTTGGACTTATGGAAAAATGGCGTGAACAAAACACCCATTGGCTATATACTTAGTTTGGAAGGAGCCGATTCCATAATTACTTTGGAATATCTGGAACGTTCGTATGAACAAGGTCTCAGGGCTATCGGTCCTGCACATTATGGCCCGGGGACCTATGCGCATGGTACAGATTCAGTTGGAGGGATTGGCCAAAAGGGTAAGGCATTATTAAAAGAGATAGAACGATTAAACCTAATTCTGGATGCCACTCATTTATGCGATGTTAGTTTTTGGGAAACCATGAAGGTTTACAATGGTCCGGTCTGGGCAAGCCACAACAATTGTCGGAAATTTGTGGACCATAACCGGCAATTTTCAGATGAACAAATAAGAGAACTTATTGGTAGGCAGTCAGTAATTGGCATAGCATTGGACGCTTGGATGATGGTCCCCAATTGGGTTCGAGGAGTTTCAACACCTGAGGGAATGGATGTTACCCTTACCCAAATGATAGACAATATAGACCATATTTGCCAGTTATCCGGAAATTCACTACATGTTGGGATAGGGACCGATCTTGATGGCGGTTTTGGGAAAGAGCAATGTCCGACCGACCTAGATACGATTGCAGACCTTCAAGAGGTTCCCAAGCTACTTTCAGAAAGAGGCTATTCGGAAACGGATATTGAAAATATAATGAGCAAAAATTTTATAGGGTTTCTCAAAAAAGTGTGGAAATGATTAGCGTACTTTTTTAATTGCCCATTTTTAACAGCATTTTAGATACACATGGCAAGGTATTTGATATTTTTGTATCTGATTCGTACCTTAATCGGCCATATGAGAATTGTATTTTTATTTTGCGTTCTGTTTTTAATTTCCCAGCTAGGTATTGCTCAAACAGATCTTCCTACGACCAATCCTTTGAAAATTGAAGGGGACAAAGGAGTGAGGGAAAACCCCGACCAAGGAACTGCTTTGAATTTCCCTTCCATTATTACCTTAAAACCTACCACCAATCTTAAGGATTCCCTTACGGCCAGAAATATAAAAATGCTTCCTGATAGGGAGTTGGTTCAGGCAGGATACGGTCTAAAGATAGACCCTAAAGTAGGTGTAAAGGAAAAGGAAGGTTCTTCCACCTTTTTTGGAAATATGTATTTGGGCGATATTAAAAGCAATGGAAAATTTGTGGGCATTGTTTGCCGTGATCACGAATATGTAGATGGTGATAGGGTTAGGATATTGCTAAATGATAAAGTGGTGGAACCTAATATTTTTTTAACAGGTTCCTTTAAGGGAATCAATCTGGATTTACAAAAGGGTTTTAATAGAATTGATTTTGAGGCATTGAACCAAGGTACCTCGGGGCCTAATACTGCTCAAGTAAATGTTTATGACGATGAAGGCAAAATGATACATTCCAATATGTGGAATTTATCCACTGGTTCTAAAGCCACTATTATAATTATAAAGGAATAGCCAAAAAAACATAAACGCTGACCAATATGAAAGGATATTACTATTTGTTGATTATTAATCTATTGCTTATTCTTATCCCTTATTCCTTAAGGGTCTTTAGGAATTTTAAACGTAACAAAAACTGATCGTTGGGTTGCAAATAGGTATCTTGTTTTTTTATCAACCTTAATAGTCAGGTGAATTTACTGCATCTACAATTTTAAGTCAATTCGATTTTTATTGGGATGTAGGCCAAGGGATTATAATTGATTTCGGTTGTTTATAATGCTGAAAACCTCAGGGCCATATTTTCGTAAATAATGTAAAACATTTATGATGCGGTTGACTTTATTGCTTGTATTTGCCATTATTTTCTCCAGTTGTTCCCAAGAAAAGGACATGCCTGTTTATGAACCCTCCATGGAAATGATCTTGGAACCTGGGTCTACTACTCCCATCGCTAACGAAATACCAGGTCCTCATTTAAATGAATCAGGGGCCTATCATTATTTGGCCTTAGGCGATAGTTATACTATTGGCGCAAGTGTTACTAGTGCAGAAAGCATTCCAATCCAATTAAAGGATAGATTGGAGCAGGGTTTAGAAGTAAAGGTCAATACCGAAATTATAGCCGTCACCGGATGGCGCACAGATAATTTATTGGATGCAATCAACAGAGGAACCTTGTTGCCAAGCTATGATTTGGTAACCCTTTTGATTGGGGTAAACAACCAATACCAGGGCAAGCCATTTAGTGTATATACCAAGGAGTTTCCCCTGCTTTTGGAACGTGCCATTGACCTGGCTTACGGCAACCCTAAAAATGTTGTTGTTATTTCTATTCCAGATTATGCCTATACCCCGTTTGCGGCAGGAAGAAATACCGATAAAATTTCCAAAGAAATTGATGAATACAATGCCTTTACAAAGGCTACGGCTTTGCAGAATGGTGTTCCTTTTGTAAATATTACGGACATAACACGACATGGATTGACCAATCCTGATTTAGTAGCAGGGGATGGCCTTCATCCTTCAGGAGAGGCCTATAAGCGATTTGTAGATGAATTATACCCCGTAGTACTTCCTATTTTTTGATTAGGACTATTCCAGTAAATTAAATTTGCGGTCAAGTCTTAGGAGATTTTCCCATTTTTAAGGATGGCCCTAGGCCATAATTAGGTAGTAACAGAGTAAGTTTCATGGTTCGCCTACCAATAACTTTAATTACTTTTACACATTGTAAATCCCCTCAATCAAAACATAATTTCTAATGTCCAATAAAAAAGTTAGTATTCTTACCGCCTTTAAAACAATAATTTGGCCACGGCGCAATTTGGTTTTTGTCGGGCTGTTCTTGATCGTTATAAGCAATGCAGCAAATTTTGTAGGTCCTATCTCCCTAAAATATTTTATGGACGATGTTATTCCAAACAAGGATATGACTATGCTTAAAATATTGGTCGGTTTGGTAATACTATCAATTTTGGTAAGGGCCGTAACCTCCTTTTTGTTGACAAAAATATTGAGTGTACAGGCACAATACCTTATCTCTGAGCTTAGGGCACAGGTGCAAAAGAAAGTGCTTTCACTTCCGATCCGCTTTTTTGACAATGCCAAATCTGGTGCCTTGGTTTCCCGTATAATGTCCGATGTAGAGGGGGTTCGCAATCTTATTGGTACAGGTTTGGTTCAATTGGTGGGAGGAAGTATAACGGCAATAGGTGCCCTGGTTTACATGTTGTGGATAAGTCCGTCTATGACCTTCTTTACCTTTATTCCATTAGCCATTTTTGCCTTTATAGCCTTAAAGGCCTTTAAGATTATTAGACCTATTTTCAGAAATAGGGGAAAAATAAATGCTGAGGTTACCGGGAGGCTAACAGAAACTCTGAGCGGAATTAGGGTCATTAAAGGTTTCAATGCAGAGGAACAGGAAACAAAGGTTTTTGAGAATGGAGTGGAGTTATTGTTTCAAAATGTAAAAAAGAGCCTAACGGCAACGGCTTTTATGACCAGTTCATCCACCTTTCTTATAGGAATTGCCACTACAGGAATTATGGGAATTGGTGGGTATAAAATAATGTACGAAGGCTTAAGCCTTGGAGATTTTTTGTCATTTACCTTTGTTTTGGGCATCATGATCGCACCTATTGTGCAAATGAGTAATATTGGAAGTCAACTTACAGAGGCATTGGCCGGTCTTGATCGGACGGAAGAACTAATGAACATGGTACCGGAAGCCAATGAAGAGGAAAGAACAATTGTTCTGGATAATATAAAAGGGGATATAGCCTTTAAGGATGTGTCATTTGCCTATGAAGAGGATAAGGATGTATTGCACAATGTTAGTTTTGAAGTGAAGTCGGGCAATGTGGTAGCCCTAGTGGGTAGCTCGGGTTCAGGGAAATCTACGATTGCCGGTTTGGCGGCCACATTTTTAAATCCCTTATCAGGGACTATTACTGTGGATGATCAAGATCTTTCCAATGTGGATCTTAGTAGCTATCGGCGAAATTTAGGAGTGGTCCTACAGGACGAATTTTTGTTTGAAGGTACCATTAGGGAGAATATAATGTTCCCTAGGCCCAATGCCACTGAGGAAGAAGTTCTAAAAGCCGTTAAGGCAGCTTATGTGGATGAATTTACAGATAGGTTCGAAAAAGGTTTGGATACCCTGATCGGGGAACGGGGAGTGAAGCTGTCCGGTGGGCAAAGACAACGTATTGCCATAGCTAGGGCGGTCTTGGCCGATCCAAAAATTTTGATATTGGACGAGGCTACTTCCAATTTGGATACGGAAAGTGAGGCTTTGATACAAAAAAGTTTGGCCACCCTAACCGAAGGACGAACCACATTTGTCATCGCCCACAGATTGAGTACCATTAGAAAAGCCAATCAGATTCTTGTAATAGAAGATGGTCGGATTGCTGAAAAAGGCACGCATGATGAACTTATAGCAAAAGAAGGACGATACTTTAACCTATTTACCTACCAGGCGAGGATATAATATATCATTGTTGTTTGTCGTGAATCCATGTGTGGTTTTAGGATACATTTACTCTGTTACCAATTATATTAATTGGTAACAGAGTAAATGTATAGTAAGGCTATTGGTTTTCCCTTGTATAAGGGGTGGTATAAAATTTAGCTTTCCGGAGCCAATTCAACTTCCAGACCTTCCAAATCCTCTGTGATATGAATTTGGCAACCCAAGCGGCTGTTGTCCTTCACATTAAATGCCTCGGCAAGCATGGCATCCTCATCATCGGATATTTCGGGTAGTTGGTGGTCAGACTCTACATAGCACTGACAAGAAGCGCACATGGCCATACCTCCACATATACCAATAGTTCCTTCTGGGGCAAGTTCGTAGGAACGAACTATTTCCATAAGGTTCATATTCATGTCTGTAGGTGCATCTACCTCGTGTACAACCCCATCCCTATCCTTAATCTTTATTTTAACATCGCTCATGCCAGAAATATTCTTATTTGGTAATTGGCAGCAAATTTAAGGGATTTACTTTAGGAATTAGTTGTTTTTTTTAATCAATGGACTTTACAACAGCTTTGGGAGCTTCCTTTTTGCTTCCATCGAAACCGGAAACACCGCCGACGGTAGTATATTTCATCACATATTTTTTGTCCGGGAAAATGCGTTGATAGGCACTTTGGCACATTAGGGTTGCCTCATGAAAACCACAAAGAATCAATTTTAATTTGCCGGGATAAGTGTTTACATCGCCAATGGCATAGATACCAGGTATGTTGGTCTGATAATCGAAAGTATTTACCTTAATGGCGTTCTTTTCAATTTCCAATCCCCAATTCCCAATGGGTCCTAGCTTTGGAGAAAGCCCGAACAAGGGAATAAAATCGTCTATTTCCTTGATAATTTCCTCGTCCTGGTCACCGGACTTATTAATTACGGCTGCTTCCAGTTTTCCGCTGCCCCTTAGTTCCACTACTTCTGCGGGCGTGATAAGATTTATTTTTCCTATATTTTTTAGGGCCTGTACTTTTTCTACAGAATCCAAAGCACCTCTAAATTCATTTCTTCTATGCACCAAAGTCACCTCTGAAGCCACATTGGCCAAAAAGATACTCCAGTCCAAGGCAGAATCCCCACCTCCTGCTATAAGCACTCTCTTATTGCGATAAACTTCTGGGTCTTTTATAAAATAAGCAACCCCTTTATCCTCAAAAGAACTAAGGTTGTTTATTAAGGGTTTTCTGGGTTCAAAACTGCCGAGACCACCGGCAATGGCAATAATTGGTGCATTGTGCTTGGTACCCTTGTTGGTGGTTACCAGAAAAGTTCCGTCATCCAATTTTTCTATCGTATTGGCTCGTTCTCCCAAGGTAAAACCCGGTTGGAATGCTTTGATCTGTTCCATAAGGTTATTTACAAGATCACCTGCCAAAACCTCTGGAAAGCCAGGAATATCATAAATGGGTTTTTTGGGATATATTTCGGAACACTGTCCTCCGGCTTGAGGCAATGCGTCTATTAGATGGCACTTAAGTTGTAAAAGACCTGCTTCAAAAACAGCAAAAAGACCTGTTGGGCCGGCACCAATAATTAGAATGTCTGTTTTAATCATGGAGAAAAGAACTTAAAATAGCTACAAAGCTAGAAAAGGAATGGATATATATTTATGATAAAAGTCAGATTGCTAGGCCACATTTATGACCTCCAGTATTTGTGGTGCATATTTTTTTATGGTCATTTCAACGCCGCTTTTAAGGGTCATCTGATTTACGGTACACCCTACACAGGCCCCTTCCAATTTTACTTTAACGGAAGTGTCATTGTCAATGGAAATTAGGGATATATCCCCTCCATCACTTTGTAAAAAAGGACGGATTTCCTCCAAAGCCTTTTCTACGTTATTTTTAAGTTCAATCGATGTCATAATTATTTCTTTTTAACAGCCGAACAACCCGCCATTGTAGTTATTTTAATAGCCTCTGTTGGAGGTAAACTTTTATTTCTTCCTACCACTTCCCGAACTACATTTTTAGTAATTTCTTCAAAAGCAGATTCAATTGCGGTTGCCGTTTGTAGTGCCGCCGGCCTTCCTACATCACCTGCTTCCCTAATACTTTGAACGAGAGGTATCTCCCCTAAAAAAGGTACATTCAAATCCTCCGCCAAATGTTTGGCACCTTCTTTTCCAAAAATGTAATATTTATTGTTGGGTAATTCTTCAGGTGTAAAGTACGCCATATTTTCCACGATTCCCAGTACTGGAACATTTATGGAATCTTGTTGAAACATCGCTACTCCCTTACGGGCATCGGCCAAGGCCACTTCCTGTGGGGTACTTACTACCACGGCACCTGTAATTGGTAAGGATTGCATAATACTTAAATGTATATCCCCGGTTCCCGGAGGTAGATCTAACAACATAAAATCCAATTCTCCCCAATGGGCATCGAATATCATTTGATTTAACGCTTTGGCAGCCATGGGGCCTCGCCAAATTACGGCCTGATTGGGTTGTGTGAAAAATCCAATGGATAAAATCTTGACCCCATAATTCTCTACGGGCTTCATTTTTGACTTTCCTTCGATATTGACGGCCAAGGGCTTTTCTTGGGTTACATCGAACATGATAGGCATTGAAGGACCGTAAATATCAGAATCCAAAAGGCCTACTTTAAAACCCATTTTAGCCAAGGTTACCGCTAAATTTGCCGTTACCGTAGATTTTCCTACCCCTCCTTTTCCGGAAGCAACTGCAATTATATTTTTGATGCCAGGAATGGGTTTGCCTTTGATCTCATTTACCTTAGGCTTGGCAGCGGGTGCATCAACCTTTACATTTACGGTAATTTTGGCCTTGTTATACACTTTCTCATGAATAACCTTTAAAATTTCAACCTCGGTTTTCTTTCTTGCCTGCAAACTTGGGTTGGAAATGGTGAGATCCACAACAACCTCGTCCCCAAAAACCATAATATTTTTTACGGCGCCACTTTCCACCATATTTTGCCCTTCTCCTGGGACAGTAATATTTTCGAGCGCTTTCAGTATGTCTTTCTTGTCTAATTTCATCCTAAACCATTCTTATTCAGTTATTATTAAAACTGATTCTAAATTACAAAGATAGGGCTTAGGAGCGAGATTATGAAGGAAGGGAATTGAAAAGTAAAATAAGGTATTAACTATCTTCTTTATGGTAGTAACAATCCAAAATTATTGGTAATAAAGATTTGGTGAATTACCTTAATTCCAGCCATGGGTCCCAAAAGTGATCGTCAAAATTTATGATTTGATTATCCACTACTTTTATTCCCTCACTTTCCAATAACTGCTGCATGAGATTAGTACCGTTAAAATGATGTTTCCCTGTTAAAAGGCCTTTTCTGTTTACTACCCTATGGGCGGGAATATCCCCTATTTTATGTGCTCCGTTCATAGCCCAGCCAACCATTCTTGCACTTCTTGCAGTTCCTAAATATTTGGCAATGGAGCCATAGGAAGTTACCCGTCCATATGGTATTTGCCTGGCCACTGCATATACTTTTTCAAAGAAGTTCTGATTTTCGGGTTTCATCAGGTATAAAATATGCGAATTAAGGTAATCACCAATAGGACCAACATTAATGCGCTCAAAATATAATTGGAGTTTTTTGAAAATCCATTGTTCTTGGTTTCCAATTTGGTAAAATAGACCGTATACAGATAGAGCACGGTAAAAGTTCCACATCCTGCTGCCAGAATAAAGGTGGCTATATCGCGAAATTGAAATTTTATCCAGCCGGAGGCATTCCACATGGCATTTAAACCACTGTAATAGGGTATGGTCAGTAAATTTACTGCGGCTAACAATATCCCTTTAAAGAAACTATTTCTCTTGCGTACCTTAACTATTTTGGGTCTGTCCAGATTATTTTTCTTGCCCTTTAGAAAGAAATAGATGGTGAAAAAAGCAAAGACAATAAGGGCTATTTTTAAAAGAAGGTCTATAATTTCTGGATGTTTGAATAGAAATTTGGAGATCAACACGGAAATATAGGCCTGGATTATAATCATGGTAGAAACCCCAAGACTAAAAATAATACCATTGGTCTTACCCTTTTCCACACTTATTTTTGCAGCATTCATGTTCAATAACCCTGGTGGAACAGTGGCCATGAAGGCCGCTGAAAATGTGGCAAAAAAAAGGATTAGTAAGTGCTCCATGGTTTAACTAATTCTAAACTTGATGTAAGTGATCGGTTTTCCTTTTTCAAGATACTGTTTTTCGTAGAATGTCTGTATTTCCAAAACCTCTTTTGGGCTACCTTCGTTTTTGTATACATCGTGATTGGCATAAAGAACTTCCAATCCTTTTCCGTGTAAAAGGCCTAAGGTATAACCGTGCATAAATTCGCTATCGGTTTTCAGATTAACTACACCATCCTCCTTTAGGATCAATTTGTATTTCTCCAAAAAAGCCTCGTTGGTAAGTCGGTGCTTGGTGCGCTTATATTTAATTTGGGGGTCTGGAAAGGTAATCCATATCTCAGAAACTTCATTGGGGGCAAAAAGTCCGTCGATCAGTTCAATCTGGGTACGCAAGAAGGCTACATTGCTTATATTTTCATCCATCGCAGTTTTTGCGCCACGCCAAAACCTGGCACCCTTTATATCAATTCCGATATAATTTTTATTTTTGTTTTGCTGGGCCATCCCAATGGTATACTCGCCTTTACCACAGCCCAGTTCCAAAACTATAGGATTGTCATTGCCAAAAAATTCATTCCATTTGCCTTTTAAGGAGAAAGTATCATTAGTAATTTCCTCCCTATTGGGTTGAACTACATTCTTAAAAGTTTCATTCTCCTTGAATCGCTTCAGCTTATTTTTACTTCCCACGCGTACTATTTATTTAAATATTAGACAAAGCTAATGAAATCTAAGTTTGTTCCTAATATAGACTGCCTAGCAATGGGAATTGTTGGTACTAAGTTTTTGGATTTTTTTATATCAAAGCGGGATATACGCCAAGATACCCTAGATAAATGCTAACTTAAAAAAATATTTCGTAAAAAAATGTGTAATACTTTATAAAGACTTTTAAATCTATTAGGTAAATTTTAACTGTATAGCCCTGATTTTAAATCCGGAGTGGAAAGTTTTTTAAAATCTAATAGATCTTATTGGTAATTTTCCGATAGACTATTGAGCATATCAGGCATTTTAATCCAATGTGAGGATTGGGAAGTTGGCCGGGCTATGATAATTAATGAACCAAAACAAAACATAGTAAAGAAATGAAAAACCTTCAAAATAAATGGCCCTTAATGGTTGCTTTCTTTGTTTTTTCGATGGGTATATCCCAAGATTTTGACCAGGACGCCGATAGTAATATTCAACAGTACACTCCTTCCAAATTAATGGGAAAGGGTCAATGGGACTTAAAGTGGTTTAATAATCTTTATACAGAAACGAAAAGTACCTTTTCCAGTAGTCAGGAGGCTCGAAAAACATTTTTCACTTCTACTATTGAAGTTTATACGGGCACGGGCGAAAATAAAAGATGGAATCTTGGGGCTATTGTAGAGCTAAGGTCCAATGTAGTTGGTGGGAGGAATGCCTTGGATGTTTTTAAATTTGATGGTGAAAATTCTACGGCCAGGTCTGGTATAACTTCTATAGCTCCTTCTGTAAAATTTGTTCCTATTGAAACACTGAGTAATTTTTCGGTCCAGAGCTCCTTTTTTATTCCTCTTGTGGATAATGAAACCGAAAATGGGGTGTTTTTGGATCAGAAGGGATATATATGGCAAAACCGATTTTTTTATGACCTTACTTTTTCCAATAGGAAATGGCAATTGTTTACAGAACTTAATTCCGAATTAAGTTTTGGAAAGGCCGGCGAAAGCTTTGCCAATAACAGCTTAAACCTATCTCCTGGGGTGTTTTTGAGTTATTTTCCAAGTTCTAAATTCACCATTTTGGCTTTGGCGCAACATTCCCAAAGGTTGGATTTGGGTAATAATTTTGCACAAAATTATACGGCCTTGGGAGGTGGGGTAAAATATCAACTAACGAATGCCTTAAATCTTGAAGCGTTATACACCAATTTTATTAGAGGAGAAAATACAGGCTTGGGACAGACATTTAACCTTGGAATGCGGGCTATTTTTTAGAATGATCAATAAATAGCCTAATTTAGAGTTCAAAATCTTTCTGGATGCGAA
Organism: Arenibacter sp. F26102; assembly: GCF_023015865.1. Lineage (GTDB taxonomy): Bacteria > Bacteroidota > Bacteroidia > Flavobacteriales > Flavobacteriaceae > Arenibacter. The sequence goes on from NZ_JALKBC010000007.1 coordinate 117,324, forward strand.
ACCTCGGCCTACTTTTCTTATTTTTTATACAGCTTGGTTGTAACGATCAAGTAGTTGAGAAGCTTAATGGTGTGAGTTTTGTGGCCTCTAGAGATAAAGTTTCCCAAGAACACGTAGATGCAGTAAGAAATGTCAACGCCAAGTGTGCTGCGGTAATGCCTTTTGGATTTATAAGGGATAAGGACTCCCCGGAAATAATTTTTGACACTTCAAGACAGTGGTTCGGGGAAACAAGAACGGGTGCCAGGCAATATATAGATATCCTGCACGAGAATGGTTTAAAGGTAATGTTAAAGCCTCAGATATGGATTTCCAGAGGTGAATTTACCGGAAATTTAATAATGAATTCCGAGGAAAAGTGGAAGGCTTTGGAAATTTCATATACCAACTTTATTATGGAATATGCTACTCTGGCGCAGGAAACCCAGGCCGATGCATTTTGTATAGGAACCGAGTTGGAGCAATTTGTTGATCACAGGCCACAGTATTGGACCGGACTGATCAAACAAATCAGGAGTGTTTATGAGGGAAAACTTACCTATGCAGCTAACTGGGATGAATACGGAAGGACCCCTTTTTGGGATGATCTGGATTTTATAGGGATAGACGCTTATTTTCCTTTAAGTGATGAGAAAACCCCTACTGTGGAGCAATTGAGAAGGGGATGGCAACCGCATAAAGAAAAAATAAGATCATTGGCCTTGACGAAAAAAAAGCCTATAATTTTTACGGAATACGGTTATAGAAGTAATAATTATACTGCAAAAAAACCTTGGTTGGTGGATCATAGTAAGGACGATGTAAACCTTGAAGCACAGGCCAATGCCACCAAAGCTATTTTTGAAGAATTTTGGAAAGAAGAGTGGTTTGCCGGTGGATTTGTCTGGAAATGGTTTATTGATCATGAAAAAGCGGGTGGAATAAACGACAATAGGTTTACCCCACAAAACAAACCTGCCCAAGAAGTAATTAAGAGTTTCTATAAGCTATACTAGGGTTTTCTCCCCGGTCTCTGAATCATTAAACTGTTTTTGGACTCTTTTCATATTTAATTCATGAGTACGCTTCCCATAAAATTGCGCATTGATAATGAAAATCGGTTTAAGGGCATTATTGTTTTTTACATTTTTGGCAGGATACACCCAGCAATCTACGGTAACCGAAGTGAAAATTGATGGCGCCAAAAGAACTAAAGTTTCTTTTTTAGAAAATCTTATTAAGGTAAAGTCGGGCAGTTTATTGGATTCCTTGGCCTTGGCGGAAGACGTTCAACGCATAAAACAATTGCCTTCCATTGCCAACGCCAATTTTCGTGCTGAAGCCGTTAATGAAAATGAATATTCCGTTGTCTACACCGTTGAAGAACATTTTACCTTAATTCCGTTCGCCAATCTTTATACTTCAACAAATGATGAATTTGCATTTAAAATAGGGTTACAGGAGTACAATCTTTTGGGTAAAAACATGATATTGGGCGGATTTTATCAAAGGGATATCTTTAATTCTTATGGAATAAATTTTAGGGTGCCTTATGTTATAAGGGGGAACTTTGGATTTGCTCTTAGCTATAATAATATTACTACCCAAGAACCAGTTTTTATTAACGATAATACTGCAGATTACAGATATAACAACAAGGCTTTTGAAGTTTTGGGTCTGTATAACATCAACAATAAAAACAGGGTAGATTTTGGAATTAATTTGTTTGCGGAAAATTATAGTTATATAACTGGTGCAACCAGTCCAAATGTCCCCCAAGAATTGCAAGTGGATAAGTATTTATATAAGGTGATCTACTATTATGAGAATATAAATTATGATTATCATTATCGTTCAGGTTTTGGCAGCACTTTAAATTTTCAATATGTCAAGAGTCCCGATGAAAATTTACCGGAATTTTTAATTGGGATCAATGACTTTGTCTATTTTAAAAGAATTGGCTATCGAGGTAATTGGGCTAATCGTTTGCGTTTGGGTATTTCAAGCAATATAGATACACCTTTTGCTCCCTTTTCCGTAGATAATAATGTTAACATAAGGGGAGTGGGAAATAAAATAGATAGGGGGACTGCCACCATCGTATTCAACTCAGAATATAGGTATAGTTTTATAGATAAGGATTGGTTTGTATTACAGGGTAATGTTTTTGTAGATTCAGGGACATGGCGAAACCCAGGGGGAGATTTTGGCGATTTTGGGGAGAAGGAAAGTATAAGGGTTTATCCGGGAATTGGTTTTAGGTTCATTCATAAGCGAATATTTAACGCAATTTTCCGAATAGATTATGGCTATGGCATTACAAAAAATGCATCTCATGGGATTGTTTTTGGAATTGGGCAGTATTTTTGATAATCTTTGTGTAAAATTAGTGTCGTGTTGGTAATAAAACCTTTTGTAATATTTTGCATAACTGCCTTAATGTCGTTTCCCGTTTTTTCCCAAACCTCGGTTAAAACCGTAATTGCTGAAAAAGGGGACGGAATTTATTCCATACTTAGGAAGCAAGGGATTAACCCGGTTAGACACTACGGACACTTTGTTGATCTTAATCATGATAATTTAAGGGATAGCATGCACCTTTATGAGGGAAGGGAGTACATTATACCTCCAGTGGCTTTGGATACCGTGGCTATAACGGAAGCCGTTGAGAAAAAAGCAACAGAAATCAAGTCTGTTTCCAATATCATTTCAGATGACATTTTTGGAAAAAAATATGCTAATACGGAGATAAAAAGTAATAAGTTACAGGGAAACGTTTATTATTTAATATCCGGTCATGGCGGGCCCGACCCTGGCGCCATTGAAAAATATGAGGGCAAAATAATTGCGGAGGACGAGTATGCCTATGATATTACGCTGCGCTTGGCCAAAGAGCTTATTTCCCATGGAGCCAAGACTTATATTATAATTAGGGATTTAAACGATGGAATAAGGGATCAACGGGTGCTGGAAATAGATAGGGATGAGGTGGCCTATCCTAATGAAGAAATTCCATTGAACCAATTAATGCGATTAAAACAGCGTGTTGATGCAGTGAACAAACTGTATTTGGAAAATTCAGGGAAATATCAGCGGTTGATCGTTACCCATGTGGATAGCCGAAGCAGGGGGCAGAATATAGATGTGTTCTTCTATCATCATGAGAACAGTAAGAATGGAAAGCGTTTGGCGGAAAGTATCCATGAAACCTTTTTGAAAAAGTACAGACAATATCAGCCAAATAGGAACTATGAGGGGACCTTCGCAGATCGTAGTGGGTTGTATTTAGTAAAAAACACCTTACCGGCCATGGCTTATATAGAAGTTGGTAATATTAAAAACAAAAAGGACCAAAGGCGAATCTTGGATCCAGATAATAGACAGGCCCTTGCCAAGTGGATTTCTGAAGGAGTATTGCTGGATTATGAAACCAGTAAATAAGGAGCCTTAAGAGACAATTTTTTTCTTGTAATACTTATACAATTGATCTGGGCCAAAACCCAATAAATTCTTCAAGTGAATTATTCCGAAGTGATATTGAAGTCTAAAGGAGCCATGCTGTTCATATTTTCTTGCGGAGGTTATAACGTTTTGTGGCAGTACTTTAAAATTTGATATTTTGTAAAGACGCCCAATAAATTCAGTGTCCTCGTATATGATATAATTCTCGTTAAAGCCACCCGATTTTTGGAATAGCTCCTTGAGAATAAACAGCGATTGATCGCCGCCCCTGCATAATTTGTGGTTAATTCTGCTGAACCATGCAAAGAATTGCAAGAACTTTTTAGAGGTATTAAATCTCATTCTAAAGCAGCCTGAAGTTATATTGTTGTTATACGCATTTATGATATAAAGATCAAAGTTTTTGGGAGGATAGGTATCGGCGTGTAAAAAGTAAAGTAACGAGCCAGATGCGACCCTAGCGCCAAGATTCATTTGTTTGGCACGTCCTTTTTCGGAGGATATAACTATTGCGCCCTTGGCTCGTGCCATGGCAATAGTATCGTCAGTACTTCCCCCATCAACCACAATTACTTCCTTAATATTCCCTGAACTGCTATTCACGGACAAGTGATCCAATAAAGTGCTAATGTGCTCAGATTCATTGAGGACCGGGATTATAATGCTTATATCTAAGGAATTACTCAATTTCATTTAAATCCCAATTATAGTTTAAATAACTTATTTTGGTGTTTGATGTCAGCTTTTGAGTAGCATATTTATTTATATAATCTACCAACGATCCTTTTTCGGTGAAGTCTTTTTTGTACCAGTTAAAAATTTCGGACAAGGAGGCTTTTTCCTTGGTCAGAACATTTCTTTTTGGGTCATTGATAAAATCTGCAGCCGCCTGTTCCAATAGTTTTTCAAGATTGGCAGCATTAAATGCAGTGTTCAATAATTTTGGACAGGAATAGGAGGCACAGTTGATGGCAAAATGGATACGAGGCTCATTCATTTTTCGTAGTATTTTGTGTTCCAGGTCGCCCAGGGATATTTTTTCATTCCCTATCTCTACAATATCCTTTCCCCAGGGATTTTTTATGTTCTTGATACTTTTGGTAGGATAATTGTCCAAAATTAGTTTCACCGTCGCTGCATTATAAAGGTTGATGTAATAAGCTAGTCTTTCGGATTTGGTTGCTTTGTCGGTTGGACGGTTCTTCGCCAAATAATCCAAGTAACTTTGCAATTCCGAGATATCCTTGGTAAAGCCTTTGTAGTCAACATTTCCAATATTATCTACATACTTTTTGAGTAATTTCTCCCAATTGGTATGATCTAATTGCAAATTAATTTTGGGAGCATAATTTTCCCTATACCTTGAGGTAAGGACAGCACTCTGAACACTGTGTGTCAAAAATAGAAGCAGTAATAGTGATAATGTAAGGCGCATGGAATTTTATTTACTTTTAATTAGTGTAGCCAAACACTCAAACCTTACATCATATTGATGTTTAACAGCAACCCCCACCATTATAGTGCCAGGTACTTTTACTTATATGAATTTCGGAATTACTTTTTTGCAGTGCAGATGCTGTTTTGTCACATACTGCCAAAGGCTGGTTTTGCATTAGAACATGGCCGTTTTTATCATCAAAATATTCTTCATTACCATAATAAATGGCTGTTTTTCCTGTAAAAATGCAGGGGCCATCCTTGGGCATAGGGTCCTTGATGGCAGCAATTTCAATAGATTCAATAAAGATTAAGTCATCTGTGGGATAGTGATTGGGCGAGAGTACCCGGTATGATTTTCGTGCTCTAATCTCTACGGTACCAAATCCTGCATCTGTCAAAACCTTTACATAATCCTTTATTGGGATACTGCCGCTTAAACAAAGAGCTCTAAGTCGATCATCGTTACGAAGTGTTTCGTTCATAGGCTGTTCGCAAGTGGGGTCGCTCATAACCAATCGGCCATGTGGTTTCAATACACGGTACATCTCAGCCACCGCTTTTTTTAAATCTTCGGCCTTAAAAATGTTAAATAGGCAGTTTTGAGCAGCCACATCTATACTATGGTCTGCTATTGGTAAGTTTAGTGCATCCCCTTTTACGAGGTTTACGTACTCATTTTTAAACCAAGAGTTTTCCTTTTCAGCTATTTTGAAATTTTCTCTTGAAGCCTCCAACATTTCATCCACAACATCAACTCCTGTAACCCCTCCTTTTTGCCTGGAGAAATATGAAAATTGCAACAGTTCCATTCCGCCCCCAACTCCCACATATAAGACTTTTGGGTTGTTTACCAAATCCTGGGCAGATACTGTGCTTCCGCAACCATAGTTCATCTCCTGCATTATTTTAGGAATGGACAACCCGGGAAACTGCCAGATGGGATTTGTGGTACAACACAGTCCAACCTCAGGGGTTAATGCTGCATTCTTATATAATTCATTTGTGGCTTCTAAATAACTCATGTCTTTTTGCTTAAAAATTTGTCATCAGGTTTAAAATTGCCTTTCTTCGATACTCAATACTTATTATTAAATTTCCCTAATTAATTCCCTAAATAACTTTATCATTTTTGGTTCGGTTTTCCCAGCAATTTCAATTATTTCGGCAATATTTACCGGCTTTAAGTTGTCCGGATCGCATTCGTCTGTTAGCACCGATACGGCCACTATTGGTAATCGTAAATGATTGGCAACAATTACTTCCGGAACTGTACTCATTCCCACGGCATCGGCCCCAATGATTTTTAGCATTCGGTATTCTGCCTTTGTTTCCAGTTGAGGCCCTACCACTGAGGCGTAAACTCCTTTCTGGAGGGATATATTTTCTTTTTTTGCTATTTTCTCCAAGCTATTACGCATAGAAACATCATATGGCTCACTCATATCCGTAAAACGATCACCGAATTCACTTACGTTTTTAAACGCTAAGGGCGACCCGCCTTGAAGGTTAATATGGTCCTCTATTAGCATGATGTCACCTTTCTTGAAATTGGGATTTATGGCCCCTGCCGCGTTGGATATGAAAAGTTTTTTTATACCTAATAAGTGCATCACCCGAATAGGGTAAGTAACATCCAATAGGTCGTAGCCTTCATAAAAATGAAATCTGCCCTGCATAACAACTACTTTTTTGCCTTCCAAAATACCGTATATCAATTTACCTGAATGGAATTCTACAGTAGCCAGAGGAAAATAGGGTATATGGTTGTAATGGGCTTCTATTGGATTTTCAATGTCCTCTGCCAATTTACCTAAACCGGTTCCTAATACTATTCCAATTTCAGGGGCTTCAAAACCCTTTCCTATTAAATAGTCCGTAGATTCCTTTAGTAATTTACTAGTCATATAATTTCAATTTTTTAAAAAGGTGCGAAATATTTCAATATCCTTAATGTCTTCAAAATTGTCAATGTCATTTTTAGGTGCCAGCAAAACATAGTTTTCATCTTTTAGATCTTGTAAAGTAGACTCCAGCACAGTGTCCGTGCCCCAAATTTTATTTTCAAAAAGAGTAGGGTTAAAGACTTTCATTCCCAGCAAATAATAACCGCCATCAATAGCGGGCCCTATTACATAATCATGATTATCCAGGGAGTAAAAAGCTTCCTTTAATTCATTCTCGGACAAGTCGTACATGTCACTTCCAATAATAATAATTTTTTCATGACCTGCCTCAAATCCGTCCATAAAAGCATTGGCCATGCGCTGTCCTAATTCATCGCCATATTGCACTTTTTTGTTGTAAATGGAGTTGTCCCATATATCATTTTCCCAAATATGATCGGAATAACACACCCATTTGCTGATGTTTAAGCCCTTCGTAAAATTTTTGGTGTGATTAAGCAAAAATTTATATATGTCCAAGGCAATTTCATCACCTACTGTTGCAGCCAATCTAGTTTTACACTTGCCCAGTTCAGGGTTACGGGTAAAAATTAATAGTAAGTCTTTGGGGTGGATCATAGTATCTCTGAAATGTGTGGCCAATTTATAGGGCTTGGTCTTAATGGTCGTTATTAGTTCGGATTCATTACTATATGTAGTGTAGAAATGGGGGAATTTATGGGTCTTCTTTATAACCAGCATTCAACTTATAACAAATTCCTGGCTAATGGCGATATCGGCATTTAATTCTTATGTTTTCTGGAATCGTATACTTTATTTGCATTGGTCAACATTTTGCCCCAATGTTTATTAAAGGCATGCACTCTATTCGTTTCTTGTCCAATAGAATCATATACTTTAAAACCTTTATTTTTCCATTCAAAAATACCCCCGTATAAATTGTAAACCTGTGCATAACCCTTTTTTTAAAAGCCTTTCTCCCACATCTTCAGATCGCACCCCAATGGAACAATAGACAATAATGGGTGTGTTTTTATCGGGAATGCTGTCGGAAACCGTGTCCAAATCAAATTCTTTGTCACCGACCCATACGGCATTTTTAAGATGACTTACCTCAAATTCCTCTTTTCTCCTCGTATCAAGGAGTAAGAACTGGTTGTTCTGTATTAATTCCTCCACCTTTATATAAGGCACACTGTTATTGTTGAACTTTCGTATTGCCTTGTCAATAGCACTTTGGCCATATAGACCATAGAGGCAAAAGAGGCTTGTGATAAAATGGAGCAGAAATTTCATTATAAGATGTAAATCGTAAAGCAAAGATAGTATATTGGCATCATAACCTTAAATGCTCAACATTAGCTTGTAAATTAATTACAATAATCATGGTAGTGGTCTCCGTTTTTAAAAATTGATTTTTTAATTTCACAACCTTGGAACTTCGCAATTTATTTTTTTATAACGTATTTAAAAATGATTAATAGGAAGTAAGATGATAATAGGTCCTAGCTATTAATAAAACCTATTTTAATACTATAATATGCCGGAAAGAAAGAAAAAGAGTCATGACTTTAAATCCAATTTGTATTCCTATTGGAAAAAGTCCAGAAGATTTAGGGTTGGAATTTTCGCTAATATTCACGATGCTTTGTTTATTATAGCAGGGATTTTTTCTGCCGCTTTTGGTCTGGAAAGTTTTTTATTGCCCAATAGCTTTATTGATGGTGGTGCTACGGGAATTTCACTTTTGATTTCCGAAATCACATCTACGCCATTATATATACTGATCATACTTGTTAATATTCCCTTTATATATCTTGGTTTTAAAGTGATAGGTAAGCAATTTGCCATTAAGGCCTCCCTGGCAATTCTTGGCTTGGCCATAGTATTGGCTACGGTGCACTTTCCGGAAGTGACCGAGGACAAACTTTTGGTAGCAGTTTTTGGTGGGTTCTTTCTTGGTGCCGGTATTGGCCTTTCCATTAGAGGAGGTGGAGTGTTGGATGGCACCGAGGTGCTGGCCATTTATCTGAGTAGAAAATTAAGGACCAAGATCGGGGATAATATAATAGTAATTAATGTTATAATATTCTTGGCAGCCGCCTATTTTCTTTCTTTGGAAACGGCGCTTTATTCTATGTTGACCTATTTGTCGGCTTCAAAAACTTTGGATTTTGTGGTCGATGGGATTGAAGAGTATACCGGAGTTACCATTATATCTTCACGTAGCGAAGAGATTAGACTTATGATTACGGAAAAACTGGGCAGGGGGCTTACCATCTATAAGGGTCATGGTGGTTACGGTAGAAGTGGTGTCCATAATGAGTATGACATTATTTATGCGGTAATCACTAGATTGGAGATCAGTAAATTAAACACGGAACTGGAAAAGATAGACCCCGATGCCTTTGTTGTAATGAACAGTATTAACGATACTAAAGGCGGAATGATCAAAAAACGAGCCCTGAACCACTAATATTTCCACTTATTTAAGAGATATGTAAGTATTTAGGTAGCAATGCTACCAATGTAACTTATGTTACCAATTATTGATCTTGGCAGGGTTAATTTTGGTTAAAATATTCTGAAAATTTTATGGAACAAACAGTAAAGAGGACTAAACGGGAGGTTGTGCAAGATGGATTAAAGGGAGCTATGGCTTATGAGGATTACAGGCTTATGGTTGCCAATTTAGCTATAGCGGGAAAATCTACGGGATCAGTACAAAGCCAGGAACTTGGTAATTATACGATTCTGAATGATCAACGGATGAAACGTTTGGACAAGACAATTAAGATCGACGCTGATTCGGAATCAAAAATTAAAGAGGTAGACCAAAAAATTACTTGGTTGGTACTTACGGAAAGTTGGTGTGGCGATGCTGCCCAAACCATACCAGTTATGAATAAAATAGCAAGTCGGAATAAGAATATTTCCTTACGACTTGTATTGCGCGATGAAAATTTGGAATTAATGGAGCAGTTTTTGTCCAATGGTGCTATGGCTATCCCAAAATTGATTTCTATTGATGATGCTACCGGTAAAATTATTGGTGAATGGGGTTCCCGGCCAAGTACAGCTGCCAAAATGGTTCAGGACCACAAAAAGGAGCACGGAAATTTGTCTCCAGAATTCAAACAGGATTTACAGATATGGTATAACAAGGATAAGGGTCAAAATACGGTTAGCGACTTATTATCGTTGCTTTTCCTGGAATAAATAGGTGATAGTACCCATTTGTTCTACTTTTTCACCAGCATTGAATTTTGATTTTAAGGCATATTCGATGGCATTGTCTACCAAGCACCCATTGAGTGTACTGGAGCTTTTTTTATTTACATCGGCCTCTATAACCTTTCCTAAGGGGTCAACTTTAATATTAATGACCACCTTACCGCCTTCAATACAAGTGTAAATGGGTATAGGAAGGCTGGTATGCCTTCTATCCACCAAAGAATAGGAAATTGAGGTCCTTCTTTTGGCCAAATTGTTGGTCATTACTTCTTTGCTCGCTTCTTTTTCCCCTAAAAGCTCTTGCTTTTCCCTTCTTCTTTTGGCCAGCTCCTTTACTCTTGCTGCGTATTCGGAGTCGGAACTTAGATAGTCCGTTGGGTCATCACTATCTGAGGACAACTCCTGTTCCTCCATTATTTCCTCGAGAGTTTTAAGCGGTTCGGGGTTGCCAAAACTAGGTTTGTTGGCTTCGTTATAGGCCATATGACTTTTAACAGGTTCGGACTTGGCCATTTCCTCCATGTCCTTTATTTCTTCCTCTAATTCCTTAACAAGGTCTTCCTCCTCCTCCAGAAGACTTAATTCAATAACATACTCCTCTTTTTCCTTTTGTCCCAAGTGGATGTTGTACAAACTTAGTACGACCAAGGACATGGAAAAGAAAGTTATTAAAAAAGAAAGTTGTTTCCGACTCAAATTCATAGTGATATAACCACGTTTTATCAAAAATATTTCAAATTATCGACGAACGGTTAGGTTACCACCTTAATTTTCGAAGTTTTTTTAACTATCGATTTGCAGTAAATTACCAAATTCCTCGGGGGTTATGGCTTTATTTACGTTGTAATCACCTATTTTGGTTCTTTTCAGGGAGGATAAATGGGCACCAGATTGGAGGGCTTTCCCAAAATCATTCGCCAATGACCTAATATAGGTGCCTTTACTGCACACCACTCTAAAATGAACTTTTGGCAATTCTATCTGCGTTATTTCGAATTCGGTAACAGTGACCGCTCTTTTTTTAATTTCCACCTCTTTGCCCTCCCTTGCGTATTCATACAGTCTTTTCCCGTCTTTTTTCAATGCCGAGAACACTGGTGGAACTTGTTCAATATCGCCGATAAATTGTGTGGTAGTGGCGTGTATCATTTCGTCCGTAATATGATCTACGGGGAAATTTTCGTTTATTTCCGTTTCCAGGTCAAAGGATGGGGTTGTTCCACCTAAAGTAATAGTGCCGGTATATTCCTTTTCCTGACCTTGGAGTTCGTTTATAGTCTTGGTAAATTTTCCAGTACAGATGAGCAATAATCCAGTGGCTAATGGATCAAGGGTCCCAGCGTGGCCGATCTTAATTTTTTTTAACTCAAATTTCTTTCTAATATTCCATTTTAAGGAATTCACTGCCTGAAAAGACGTCCAGCCCAAAGGTTTGTTTATAAGTAATACCTGTCCTTCCAAAAAGTCTTCCTTCGTCATTATATTACGGTTAGTGGCCAAATAAAATAATGAATTACAATAATGGCAATTCCGACTACGATCCTGTAGTAACCAAAGACTTTAAAACCATGTTTGCTTAAATATCCAATAAAGGTTTTTATAGCGAATAAGGCCACTACAAATCCAACAATATTGCCTATTATCAATAAATTTATCTGGTCGGAAGTAAGGGTGAAACCTGAGTTGTAATAGTCATAACTCTTTTTTAGGGTAGCTCCCAACATGGTGGGCACGGCCAGAAAAAATGAAAATTCGGCGGCCGCGGTCCGAGATAACTTTTGGGTCATGCCTCCAACAATACTGGCGCCACTTCTGGATACCCCCGGGATCATGGCCAGACACTGGAAAAGTCCAATTTTAAAGGCAGTGCTGTATGAAATATCCGTATTGTCCGAATTTCCGAATAAATCGTCAACCTTTAGTAGGATCAATCCGCCTATCACCAAAGAAAAAGCTACCACAAGTGGGCTTTCTAATAGCGAATCTATAACATCACTTAGAAGCAGGCCAAAAACAACGGCTGGAATAAAAGCAATCAAGAGTTTAAAATAAAAATCGATAGTTTGGAAAAATCGTTTGAAATATAGTACAACCACCGAAAGTATGGTTCCCAATTGTATTACAATAGTGAATAACTTGGTAAAATCTTCCTGAGCAATTCCAAAAAAGGAAGATACAATGATCATGTGTCCTGTTGAAGAAACCGGTAAATATTCGGTTATACCTTCAATAATGGCAAGAATAATAGCCTCTAATATGTCCAAATTTATTTCTTCTTATGCGGATTCAACAGAATGGCGTAGACTTCTATCCCAAGACCTATCAATACTAATGTAGGCGCTAAGCGAATTCTTCTGAAATTATAAATCTCTGGGTTGAATACATTGGGGTCGTCACTTCCGCCACCGCTCATAAGGATAAAACCTAAGCTTATGAGGGCTAGGCCAATAAACATAAACATGTAGTTCCTTTTCTGAAAGATAAATTCTTGCCTAGGCTTTTGCTGTTGATTAATATTTTGTTTTTTACTCATGCCGCAAATTTAATAATATAAATCGTCCGTCCTAAGATTTAAGAAACGTTGTGTTGCGAAAAAAGTGCTTATGTATGAAATTAGGACCCCTAACCCGAAGACACTTGCAAAAAGAAATACCAAAACCGTAGGGTCTTGAAAAAGGTTTAGCTCGGGAAAATTAATGTTTACATAGTAAACAACAAAGCCAAGGGCAATTAAGGCCAATATAGCCCCTAGAACGCCCAACTTAATATTGGTCCAAATAAATGGCCTCCGGATAAATGTTTTGGTGGCACCTACCATCTGCATAGTCTTTATTATAAAACGTTTGGAGTAAATGGAAAGACGGATGGAGCTATTGATCAATAATACCGCGATAAATGTAAAAATACCACTGGCCACTAAAATCCAAAAACTTAGTTTCTTTACATTATCGTTTAAGAGGGTAATCAAAGGTTTGTCATAGCTTACTTCTTCTATATAATCCTTGGTAGCAATTTCTTCTGCGATCTCAGCGATTTTATCTGTGGAAACATAATCTGCCTTTAATTGTACATCAATGGAATTTTTAAGGGGGTTGTATCCAAGGAAATCCAAAAAATTCTCCCCTATCTCAACACTGTGTTGTTCAGCAGCCTGTTCTTTGGAAACATAGGTGGCCTTTTTGGTATATTCTGCCATGGCCAGACTTTTTTGCAATTGGTCTACTTCCACTTCTTTGGCATTATCCTTAAGAAAAACGGATATGGTAATTTGCTCCTTAAAATGATCGGCCAACTTTTTTGTGTTCAATACCAGAAGCCCCAAAATTCCCAATAAAAAAAGTACTAGTCCAATACTTAGGACTACTGAAAAATAGGAGGAAATCAGTTTTCTTTTTTGAAAACGTTCAAACGATGTGCTCATAGTACAAAATCAATATGTAAAAATAGGAAAGTAAATTGAATTAAAAATAATTGTGACATTTTTCAGCCTTAATTAAAGTAATGCAGTGTAGTAAGCAGATCTTTGGGTTTATTTTTTGGTAAAAATCATCCTTATTAGTACAAAATGACCATTTCGGATTATGGTGTAAAGCATATTTAATAAAAGTACCGATATTAAAGCAGGTCCAAGAAGATTGATGTAATTTGGGAGAATATGACATATTGGATTATGGCTATGTGGTCCTATGAATGTAGTTTTCAACCTTTGGCAGGTAAGTAGATAATATCTTTTCGCTTTCACAGATTAAACTTATTTTTGCCCTGCATTGGAAAATAAGGGGTGTGCTGTAGGTGCACTGGATTTAAATACAATAGATTAGATGACTTACGATTTCAGGAAGATAGAAGAAAAGTGGCAGAAATTTTGGGCGGAAAAACAAACCTTTAAGGCAGAAAATGATTCTCCAAAGGAAAAGTTTTATGTGTTGGACATGTTTCCGTATCCTTCCGGTGCCGGTTTGCACGTAGGGCATCCACTAGGGTATATAGCTAGTGATATTTATGCTCGTTATAAAAGACAAAAAGGATTTAACGTACTGCATCCAATGGGGTACGATTCTTTTGGACTTCCTGCAGAACAATACGCAATTCAGACTGGACAACATCCTGCGATAACAACCGAGACCAACATTGGTAGATATCGGGAGCAATTGGACAAAATTGGTTTTTCTTTTGATTGGAGCAGGGAGGTACGTACCTCTGATCCCAACTATTACAAATGGACCCAATGGATCTTTATCCAACTCTTTAATTCTTGGTACAATAAGCAGGCCAATAAGGCTGAAGATATTTCTAATCTGATTGCCACTTTTGAAAAAGAAGGTAACCAAAATGTTAATGCGGTATGTGATGAGGAAGTGGTGGAATTCTCCGCAACCGAATGGCAGGCATTTACGCCAAAACAACAGCAAGAGATTTTATTACAATATAGATTGACATATTTGGCGGAAACCGAAGTCAATTGGTGTCCAGCATTAGGGACCGTTTTGGCTAATGATGAGATTGTTAACGGGGTTTCGGAGCGTGGTGGACACCCTGTGATCCGTAAAAAAATGACGCAATGGAGTATGCGAATATCCGCCTATGCTCAGCGATTGCTGGATGATTTGGCAACGGTAGATTGGCCGCAACCGTTAAAGGATTCCCAGACCAACTGGATCGGTAGGTCCGAGGGTGCAGAAGTAACATTTAAGGTGAAAGGAAATGAAGAGGTCATTGATGTTTTCACCACCCGTCCAGACACTATTTTTGGCGTGAGTTTTATGACTTTGGCTCCAGAGCATGAATTGGTAGCTAAAATAACTTCCCCTGAGCAGGAGGCTGAAGTAGCCGCATATATTGAGGCCACGGCCAAACGCAGTGAGCGCGATCGTATGGCAGATGTAAAGACCATTACTGGGGCATTTACCGGTGCTTATGCAGAACATCCATTTAGCAAGGAACCTATTCCGATTTGGATAGGCGACTATGTTTTGGCAGGCTACGGTACCGGGGCGGTAATGTCCGTTCCCTGTGGTGATCAGCGCGATTATGACTTTGCAAAACATTTTAATATATCTATCCCCAATATTTTTGAGGGTGTGGATATTTCCGAAGAGGCCTTTGCCGATAAGGAAAAGACGCTAATAACCAATTCAGATTTTTTAAATGGACTTCCATATAAAAAAGCAGTTAAACGCGTCATTTTTGAATTGGAAAAATTAGGTCAAGGGGAAGGTAAAATAAACTACCGGTTGCGCGATGCCGTTTTTAGTCGCCAGCGCTATTGGGGAGAACCTTTTCCGGTCTACTACGTAGATGGAATGCCTCAAATGATCGATCAGGAGCATCTACCCATTGTACTTCCAGAGGTAGAGAAATACCTACCTACGGAAACTGGTGAGCCACCGTTGGGCAATGCCACTATTTGGGCATGGGATGTAAATAATTCGACAGTTGTCAGTAATAAATTAATAGATCATAAATCCGTGTTTCCATTGGAGTTGAACACCATGCCAGGGTGGGCAGGAAGTTCGTACTACTTTAACCGCTATATGGATCCGAATAATGAGGACGAAATATTTTCGCAGAAGGCCATAAATTATTGGCAGGATGTGGACCTTTATATTGGTGGTAGCGAGCATGCTACCGGACACTTACTATACTCCCGTTTCTGGCAAAAGTTTTTGTTCGACAAAGGGGTGGTGCCCAAACCCGAGTTTGCCAAAAAATTGATCAACCAAGGGATGATTACGGGGACCAGTGCTTTTGTTTATAGAATTGAAGGCGAAAACACCTTGGTTTCAAAAAACTTAATAGGTGATAGATCGGTACAGCCTCTTCATGTAGATGTGGCATTGGTAAACCCATCTGATGAATTGGATGTGAAAAAATTCAAGGAAAATCCTCTTTATTCTGATTTGAAGGATGCCGAATTTCTGTTGGAGGAAGGGAAGTATATCGTAGGCCGCGAGGTAGAAAAAATGTCCAAATCCAAATACAATGTGGTGAGTCCGGATAGTATTTGTGAGGAGTATGGTGCAGATTCCCTGCGTTTGTACGAGATGTTCCTAGGTCCGTTGGAGCAGTCCAAGCCTTGGAATACAGCAGGAATCAGTGGGGTCTATAGTTTCCTAAAAAAAATGTGGCGTTTATACCACGGCGGGACAGAAGGTGCTTTTATGGTTACAGGTGCTGAACCATCGGCAGATAATTTAAAGACCCTGCATAAGACTATCAAGAAAGTGGAGGAGGACATAGAGAATTTCTCCTTTAACACCTCGGTTGCTACCTTTATGATCTGTGTAAACGAGTTGGCAGCACAAAAATGTAGTAGCAAGGAAATATTGGAACCTTTGGTTGTCTTGGTCTCGTCTTATGCCCCCCATATAGCGGAGGAGCTGTGGTCCAAGTTAGGACATAACACCTCTATTGCAACTTCTCCCTTTCCTAAATTTGAAGGCAAGTATTTGGTAGAAAGCAGTAAGGAATACCCCATTTCGTTCAACGGAAAAATGCGTTTCAAAATAGAGTTGCCGGTAGATCTTTCCAAAGAGGAAATTGAAGCTGCCGTCATGGCCCATGTTAAAACCCAGGAGCAGTTGCAGGGACGTGCCCCTAAAAAGGTAATTATTGTTCCAGGGAAGATCGTTAACATTGTAGGTTAAATATGGCACTGGGAAAGGCTAAGTTTTTTGACTAATTGTAATAGTATTTGATGTGGGCTAAATTGACTGGGTAGATTTAAATAGGTATTGGAACAAAGAATTAATAGACGGTATTCGAGGTTATGGAAAACATAGAGATCATGGGCTTGGTAGCAGCCGTACTTACTACTTCTTCATTAGTGCCACAGGTACATAAAACCTGGAGCAATAGGTCCACCAAGGATATTTCATTGACCATGTATTTGGCCATGTTTCTAGGAGTTGTCCTATGGTTGATCTACGGAATTTATCATGAAAGTGTGCCCATGATTTTGGCCAATTTTATAACTTCAGTGTTAATTTTCATTATGATCGTGCTTAAGTTAAAGTATAAGTAGGAAGGGACAAATTGTCAGATAATTATCCTTTTTTACTGTCCTGTTTAATTATGGATAATTTGGCGAGCTTTTTGCTGTATTTAGTTCAGATTGAATAAAGGAATCTTTAGTATATTCGATAAATTTTAAAAATGAAATCGTTATGATGATGTATTATATATTACTGGGTGCAATTGCTTTGGTAAGTTGGTTGGTTAGTAATAAGCTTAAAAGTAAATTTAAGTTCTATTCCAAAGTGCATTTGCGCAATGGTATGAGTGGTGCCGAGATTGCCGAGAAAATGTTGGCCGATCATGGAATTAGGGATGTAAAGGTTATTTCCACACCAGGAATGCTAACGGATCATTACAATCCTGTAAACAAAACGGTAAATTTAAGTGAAGGTGTCTATAACCAAAGAAATGCTTCGGCGGCTGCGGTTGCGGCCCACGAATGTGGACATGCCGTGCAGCATGCTACGGCCTATGAATGGTTGACCTTGCGTTCCAAATTGGTACCTGTGGTAAGTGTTACTTCTGGAATGTCCATGTGGGTAGTTTTTGGCGGAATTATGCTGGGAGCTGCAGCAGGTGTTGGCCTGGGATATTGGGTGGCTGTAGCAGGTCTAATAATGATGGGTCTTGCTACCTTGTTTAGCTTTGTCACTTTACCTGTGGAATATGATGCCAGTAATAGAGCCTTGGCTTGGTTAAAGAATAAGAATATGGTGACCCCAGAGGAATATAAAGGTTCTGAGGATGCTTTAAAATGGGCGGCCAGAACGTATTTGGTGGCAGCAATTGGCTCATTGGCAACCTTAGTCTACTGGGCTATGCAGGTCTTGGGCGGAAGGGATTAAATAAAATCTTAAATATTTAACTAAAAAGGACATCTATAGGTGTCCTTTTTTTATATGGTTATTTGACGGTCTATCTGTTGGTCCAAGGAAATAAAGGTTTCGGTTCTGGATACCCCTTCTATCTGTTGTATGTCCCTATTAAGTACATGCATAAGGTGTTCGTTGTCCCTACAAAGTACCTTTATAAGAATGGACCAGTTTCCTGTAGTATAGTGGCATTCCAATACTTCAGGGATTTTTTCAAGTTCCTTAACGGCCAATGGGTTGCTCATGGCCTTATCCAAATAGATGCCAATATAGGCCATGGTGGTATATCCCAATACTTTTGGATTGATAATAAATTTAGACCCAGCAATTAAACCTGAAGCTTCCAATTTGCGTAACCTCTGATGAATAGCGGCACCTGAAATCCCAATTTTCCTGGCAATTTCCAAAACAGGCTTTCTGGCATCCGACATTAAAAATCTTAGGATCTTTTTGTCGATACCATCAATTTTAACGTTTTCGTTATTGGATTTCATGATTAATACTTCAATTATGATATAAAGATACCAAAATGGTTTTAAACCTTAACTGGCAACGGAATCGGGATTATAGCCAAGGTAGGGTACTTTATATTCTTTAAAGTGTATGCCAAAGCTTTTCAATTCCTCTAAAATGGGTTCGTATACCTCCCGCCTAATAGGCAACTGTACCCCGGGATTGGTTATTTTTTTGTTTAAGATGAGTAAGGTGGCCATGGCTACCGGTAATCCAACCGTCTTGGCCATTGCAGTGTATGTCCTGTCTTCCCCAGTGACCACCATGTTGGAGTCTATCTGTTCTTTTTTGCCATTAAGTTCGTATCCAAATTTATGGTACATGACGATCATATCCTTGTCCGTTTCGGCCAAGGTCCAGCTATCTTCCAAGATTCTCTGCAAAATTTGTGCAGGGGTAGCATTTTTTAATTCAATTTTTCTTTTGGAATCAAAAAGGTGAAGTTCCATTAATTTTTCCCACATTATATCATCCTGATCAATCTTAAGATAATGCCGCATTTTTAGTTCTACTGTGTTGGTCGGAGAATAAGGTAGATAGAGGTTT
The DNA here is from genome assembly GCF_023015865.1 of Arenibacter sp. F26102. Lineage (GTDB taxonomy): Bacteria > Bacteroidota > Bacteroidia > Flavobacteriales > Flavobacteriaceae > Arenibacter. The sequence continues at coordinate 136,291 of NZ_JALKBC010000007.1, forward strand.
ACAAATTCACGGTAAGACATTCCCTGCGAATTCTCTATGGTATAACTGTCATCGGTCATGCCCAATTGTACAAACATATTCCATGCCTTGGAAAAACCTACCCTTCGCATGGTTCCGCGGTATAAAGTAAGCACATTTTGCAACCCATAGGCTTCCCTGTATTTTAAGGAATCCCTGTTGGCATAAACTTCAAATTTCCCGTAGCCTTCAACATCCAAAAATTCTGTTCTTCTAAAAAGTTTGTGGTAAGGAATGTATTTGTAAGTTCCTTCTTGTATAAATTTGGCTACACCTCCTTGGCCGGCCACAACAACGTTTCTAGGATTCCAGGTAAATTTATAGTTCCAGAGGTTGTTGTCACTTTCGGGGGCCACTAAACCTCCGGTGAATGATTCGAATAGAATCATTTTGGCACCTTGGTCCCTAATGTTATCTATTACCTGCATGGCACTCATATGATCTATCCCTGGATCTAATCCAATTTCGTTCATAAAAACAAGACCTCTTTCTTTTGCTGGTTGGTCTAAGGCCATTATTTCATCACTAATATAGGAGGCAGTAACGAAGTGTTTCCCATATTGTATACAGTCCACGGCAACCTTGATGTGAAAATGGGCAGGGAGCATGGAGATAACAATATCAGATTCTTTGATTACCTTTCTTCTGGCCACATCATTAAAAATGTCTAATTTTATGGCAGTACATGCCGGATGTAATTTTATTTTGTCAGGTAGGGCATCGGTATTTAAGTCACAAATAGTAAGTTGTAGATTTTCCTCTTCTGCTTTTTGCAGTAAATAATCCAACAAATAGGAGGTGGATTTCCCTGTGCCCACAACAAGTATTTTTCGCCGCATTGGTTTTTTACTTTTCTATTTAACGGATACTAAGGTATCAAATTGTTATATTTGTAAGGAATAAGCACCAATAAGTTATGAACAAAACAATTTTTGGAACTGGGCTATTTTTTGGTCTAACGGCAGTTCTTTTAGGTGCTTTTGGGGCACACGGTCTGGAAGAAATGTTGGATGCCAAGGCTATCGGTACCTTCGAAACAGGAGTGAAATATCAGATGTACCATGCTTTGTTCCTAATGATCTTGGGAGGATTTAACTTATTGGTCGAAGAGCGAAAAAAGCTCGTTTATTATTTTATTGTTGCTGGTGTGATATGTTTTTCCTTTTCTATTTATCTTTTGGCAACCAATGAACTATCAAGTTTTGATTTTAAGAAAATGGCATTAATCACTCCCATTGGCGGTGCTCTCCTGGTCACGGGTTGGATACTTTTAGGGATTAGGGTCTTTAATCAAAATCAATCGAATTAAAACTATCAAGCTCTTGGAGCTTTTATATTTTTCTAACAAAACTCAACTATTATGAATTCATCAACCCCATCAAGGCGATCGATTTCGTTAAAAGCCTATGGCATTTCATCAAAAAAGATCCACTATCAATTATCACCTTCCAAACTACATGAAATTACAGTAGAAAAAGGCATGGGTCTAACCTCTTCAACTGGGGCGTTGGCCGTAAATACAGGTGAATTTACGGGTAGGTCACCTATGGATAGGTTTATAGTTAAGGATGATATTACAGCCGATAAGGTATGGTGGGGAAATGTGAATATACCTTTTGAAAGCGCAAAGTTCGATGCACTTTATAACAAGGTTGTAGAATATCTTAATGAAAAGGAGCTTTATGTAAGGGATTGTTTTGCTTGTGCCGACGACGAATATAAAATGAATATAAGGGTTATAAATGAATACCCCTGGTCCAATATGTTTGCCTATAACATGTTTTTAAGGCCTACTGAAGACGAATTGATTGGTTTTGATCCTGAGTGGACGGTCATCAATGCTCCGGGTTTTATGGCCAAAGCGGAGCAGGATGGGACAAGGCAGCACAATTTTGCCATATTAAATTTCACCCGAAAGATTGCCTTAATAGGAGGTACGGGATATACGGGGGAAATTAAGAAGGGCATATTTTCTGCATTGAATTTTATTCTTCCAGTATATAAAAAATGTCTTCCCATGCATTGTTCTGCCAATGTGGGCGATGATGGGGACACTGCCATCTTTTTTGGTCTTTCCGGAACAGGGAAGACCACTTTGTCAGCGGACCCACATAGAAAATTGATCGGGGATGATGAACATGGATGGACAAAAGAAAATACCGTGTTTAATTTTGAGGGAGGATGCTACGCCAAAGTCATTAATCTTTCGGCAGAAAATGAGCCTGAAATTTATGGGGCCATAAAGAAAGGGGCCCTTTTGGAAAATGTGGTTCTGGATGCAAATGGTGTGGTCGACTTTGAAAATACTTCCATTACCCAAAATACTAGAGTGAGTTATCCAATTTATAATATAGATAATATTCAAGTGCCCTCCATTGGAAAGAATCCGAAGAATATTTTCTTTCTTACAGCCGATGCTTTTGGAGTTTTACCGCCAATTTCCAAATTGACTCCTAGTCAGGCCGCCTATCATTTTATTTCGGGATACACTGCCAAGGTGGCTGGTACAGAGGCGGGGGTAGTTGAGCCCGTACCTAATTTCTCGGCCTGTTTTGGAGCACCCTTTATGCCACTGCACCCCACAAAATATGCTGAAATGCTCAGTAAAAAAATGTTGGACGCCGGGGTAAACGTCTGGTTGGTGAATACAGGATGGACCGGAGGGCCTTATGGGGTGGGTACCAGAATGAAATTAAAATATACCCGTGCAATGATCCATGCAGCCCTCAGTGGAGAATTGGGATTGTACAGTTATGACAAATACCATATCCATTCTGTTTTTGGGGTGGCACAACCAAGGGAGTGTCCGGGAGTCCCTACAAGTGTGCTTAGCCCCCGGGCAACTTGGAACAATGACGAGGCCTACTATAGGACCGCGTTTAAATTAACAAATGCCTTCCGTGAAAATTTTAGAAAATTTGAAGCTTATGCCAATGAGGAAATTAGGCGGGGAGGACCACAACGATACGCTTTTTAAAAGAAAAACCCCGAGGCTTGCCTCGGGGTTTTTTATGTTAATCCATCACTGAATTAAGTTTTAGAGCCATTGTCGCGACTCGACTTATTTCTTATTTACCGTGGTAATGTATCTCTGCAGTGCCATGGTCATAGAAGGAGTCTCGGGGGTTGGAGCTTGAATGTCTATTCTAAGTCCCGCTTGCGTAGCTGCATTTACCGTAGAATTCCCGAAAACCGCTATTCTGGTTTCGTTTTGTTTAAAATCAGGGAAGTTCTTTAGAAGGGATTCTATTCCAGATGGACTAAAGAATACCAAAACGTCATAGTATACGTCCCTTAAATCTGAAAGATCGCTTATAACCGTTTTGTAGAATATTCCTCTGGTCCAATTTATTCCCAAACTGTTCAATGTTTCGGGAACAATGGGTTTTAGAACATCCGAAGACGGTAATAAAAACTTTTCGTCCTTGTATTTTTTGAACAAAGCATTTAAGTCAGGAAAATTCATTTTCCCGACGTAAATTTTACGCTTCCTATAGACTACGTACTTTTGTAAGTAGTAAGCTACTGCTTCCGACTGACAAAAATATTTCATGGAATCAGGTACCTTAAACCTCATTTCTTCCGCAATCCTGAAAAAATGATCTACTGCATTTCTACTGGTTAGAATAATTGCAGTAAAATTATTAAGATCAATTTTTTGCTGTCGGACCATTTTGGCATCAACACCTTCCACGTGGATAAAAGGCCTAAAATCTACCTTTATTTTCTCCTTATCAATAAGTTTGGAATAGGGGGAATTTTCCATCTTTGGTTCTGGCTGTGAAACCAAAATAGTTTTAACTTTCATAGGCTTCGGTCTATTAGATAGTTACCAACTATAATTATTGGTGCTATTTCAAGAGCGCAAAGGTACAAAATAAAATAAACAAAATTACTGGCAAGGAAATTTTGATGATTTCTCAATGTAGTTATCCAACCAATGGCATTAATTATAAATACTAACAAAATACTTATGAAAATTACTGTTTTGGATTCTTGTAAAACATAATTTAATATAAGATTGGCAAATAACATTACAATACCGCTGTAGTTGAGGTAGGCGAGTTTTTTAAAGACAATTTCAGAAATGACCTTGTTGGCATTAAAGATAAAACCGTTGCCGAATTGCAAAAGTATCTTGATGACCAAAAATAAAAATAGTGAGGTAAAAATAATTAAATAGGCCCCAAATTGATGTTCTTCAGGAAATTGAAAAAAAATCTTGTTTATAAAATAGATAAAAAGTGAAAAATTAAGTAATTGGAAAATACTGAAGAAAATACTGAACCAATTAAAGAGCTTGTCCTTCTTTTGGTATAGGAATATATACTTGTTATTGAATGGCAGGATTATATAATTGAGAAATCGACTATAATATGTGGTTTTGGCGAGCACCATAAAAAAGATACTGGAAAATAGGATAATCGTTATCCAATCTACAACGTACTGATTTCTTAAAATAGCTTCCATTTGTCCAGCCTATTGTTTATTCCCAGAGATATCCTCAAAATTATTCCCAGCTCCCGCTATCCATTAAGCTAATGGTTTTCTATTTCAAAATGGAAAGTGGTAATAACGTTTTCTCCATTCCATTTAGTGTCAACCAGCGCTAATTTTAACTCGCATGTTGAATGCGGGTTTCTTTGTTATTTTTAAGGATGGTTCGGAAATCCAGTCCAAACCTAAGCTTTTTTTTGGACTAAATCCATGGAAAAAATACAAGAAGCCAAATAGGGCTGTATTTATCGTTCCTTAGAGTGCATGAAGTATATAAGGTCTAGTATTCTTCTTTTTTAAGAAGAAGGAATAGGCATCCCTATTGCCGTCTTTTCGGTAAAGTTATTTTAGGTTTTTTTGAAGTATGTTCAGCAGGATATATCTAAATATTCAAAAAGGGTAATGATGAAAACGTCCCGTTCACGGGGTGAAAAGATAACTTCCGAAGGTATTTAATCTTTAAAAAAATCATAAAACCTCCATGTTTTTTCGCTACAGTTTTTAAAATACTACTTTTGCTAAAATTGCAATACCTAGATGGCGGATAGCTTAGTCATTATTCCTACCTTCAATGAAATTGAAAACATTGAGCTTATTATTCATTCCGTCTTTGCTTTGGAACAGGATTTCCATGTTCTGGTTGTAGATGATAATTCTCCGGACGGCACGTCCAGTGCAGTAAAAAATTTGCAGGGACAATTTTCAGATCGCCTATTTTTAGAGGTGAGACAGGATAAATTTGGATTGGGAACAGCCTATATTCATGGGTTTAAATGGGCAATCGAAAGAGAATATGAATTTATCTTTGAGATGGACGCCGATTTTTCGCACGCCCCTATAGACCTTATAAAACTGCGCCAAGCTTGTGTTGATGGGGCAGATGTGGCTGTGGGGTCCCGATATAAGAAGGGTATTAATGTTGTAAATTGGCCATTGCACCGAATATTGTTGTCCTATGCTGCTTCGTTCTATGTTAAATTAATAACAGGAATGAAGGTTCATGACCCTACGGCAGGGTTTGTTTGTTATAGGAGAAAGGTTTTGGAAACGATCAATTTGGATTCCATTAAATTCATTGGATATGCCTTTCAAATAGAAATGAAGTTCAGGGCCCATTTAAAAAAGTATATTATTGAAGAAGTTCCTATTATTTTTACCGATAGAATAAGGGGTAAGTCCAAGATGAGCGCTTCCATTATAAATGAGGCCGTGTTCGGGGTAATTCAGATGAAAGTGAGTAGTTTATTTCATAAAAATAAGTTTTAGAATGGGAAGGATACTATTAAAAAACGCCACAATTGTTAATGACAATAAAGTGTTCCCTAGTGATATATTACTGGAAGATGATATTATTGTTAAAATAGAGGCAAATATTTCTGCGGATACAGCGGCAAATGTCATCGATGTGGGCGGGAAATATGTAATTCCCGGAGTCATAGATGATCAAGTGCATTTTAGGGAACCAGGGCTAACCCATAAGGGTACCATTGCTACGGAAAGTAGGGCAGCGGTTGCTGGCGGAATAACTTCCTTCATGGAACAGCCCAATACCAATCCCCAAACGACTACGATCGAAGCCTTGGAGTCCAAATTTGAAATGGCAAGGAATTCTGCCTTTGCCAATTATTCCTTTCTATTTGGGGGTACTAATGATAATTTGGAGGAGATAAAGAAATTGGATAAAAATGCCTGCTCCGGAGTTAAACTCTTTTTAGGGTCCTCCACGGGAAATATGTTGGTAGATAATGAGGAAGTAATCGAAAAGATATTTAGGAATACCGAGATGGTAATTTCTGCACATTGTGAGGATGAGACTACGATAAAGGCGAATTTCGCCAAATACAAGGCTCAATTCGGTGATGATATTCCCATTAAATACCATCCTATGATCAGAAGTGCAGAAGCCTGTTATCTTTCTTCTTCCAGAGCCATAGCCCTAGCAAAAAAAACAGGGGCCAGATTTCATGTTTTTCATGTTTCTACAGGAAAGGAGACAGAGCTTTTTAGAAATGATATCCCTCTTGAGGACAAAAAGATTACTGCCGAAGTCTGTATTCATCATCTTTGGTTTTCGGAAGAGGATTACGACACCAAGGGAACTATGATAAAATGGAATCCAGCCGTAAAAACTGCGGCGGATAGGGATCAGCTTTGGGAAGCCTTATTGGACGACCGTATAGATGTGATTGCTACGGACCATGCTCCCCATACTTTGGAGGAAAAGAAGAATGTATACACATCAGCGCCATCAGGAGGTCCTTTGGTTCAGCATGCCTTGCCTGCAATGCTGGAATACTATCATTCAGGAAGGATAAGCTTGGAGAAAATAGTTGAAATAATGTGCCATAATCCGGCAAAATTGTTCCAAGTAAAAAATCGCGGATTTATAAAAGAAGGTTATTATGCGGATTTAGTGGTGTTGGATCTTAAGGATTCCTGGACGGTGACGAAGGAAAATATCGCATATAAATGTGGGTGGTCTCCATTTGAAGGAAACTCGTTTAAGTCCAAGGTAACCCATACTTTTGTAAATGGTCATTTGGCTTATGAGAATGGCAATTTTTCGGAAGAGAGAAAGGCCATGAGGTTAACTTTTAATAGATAGCAATGGTAAAATATATCGTTCCCGTTTTTATAGGTTTGTTGTTTTCCTGTAATGAGAAAGTGGTAGAAAAACCGGAAAATCTTATTCCAGAGGATAAAATGGCCACCATATTATATGACATATCCCTATTAAATGCAGGCAAGATAATTAATGAAAGCATTTTAAATGAATATGAGATTGAACCTATGGAGTATATTTATACCAAATATGGGATCGATAGCGTGCAATTTGTAGGTAGCGATACCTATTATGCGTCTATACCTACTGTGTACGAGTCTATTTATACCGAAGTGAAGGAGAAATTGGAGGAGGATGAGAAGTTTTTTGAAGAGGAAAGGCAGCAGAAGCAGGATTCCTTAAAGGAGGCCAAAGAAAAATTGAATCCAAATTCGAAAAAAAAGCAAGTAAATACTAAGGATTCCGTTCAATAAATTTGCGGCAGGACATTTCAATGGTGTCGTCCAAGTCCTCAAAGGAGTATCCTAATTGTTTTTGGATTTTGCTATTATTGAACTTTTGGTTTTTTCGTAAAGAGGATACCGAAATCTTGGTGAGTTTTCTTCCGCTATTCCAAAGGATATTTCTTAGCCAATCCAGCCGCCAAAGGATTTCCAATTCCCAAAATTTAAGTTCCCTATTGGGACTTGGTTTGCCAAAGGCCTTTGTAATTTTATGAAGAATTTCTTTATAAGAAAGTTGATCGGCCACCACGATAAATTTTTCGTTGGTTATGGTAGACTCCATTAATTGGGTCATTATTTTTACCACATCACTTACGGTAACAAAACCTGTTCCTCCAGGTGGATAGTATTTACGTGCTTTATAAGCCGTTTTAAACAAAATTCCGGTACCTGTATTCCAAAAACCAGGGCCCAAAATAACCCCAGGATTTATAATGATAACAGGAAGACCTTCTTGGGCACCTCTCCAAACTTCCAATTCGGCATCCATCTTGGTTAAGGCATAGACATTGCTCTGCTGGGAATTCCATTCGGTTTCCTCTGTAGCCTCTTGCTTGTCCAGAGTTCTCCCAATAGCGCCTATAGAACTTATGTGACACAATTTTTTTACACCATTGGCAATACAGAGATTTACAATATTCTTTGTGCCTTCAATATTTACCGTGCGCAAGAGTTCGTAATCATTGGGGTCAAATGAAATTAAGGCCGCACAATGATAAACATGGGTAACGTCTTCAAAAGCGATTTCCAGCGCCGGGAGGTCGTTGAGGTCAGCCTCTATCCATGAGATTTTTTCAAAAAGTTCTTGGGATTTGTCGGTATAATAACCGAAAACTTCTTCCACTTCCTTTAGGTTGCTCTTTTTTCTATGAATGGCTTTGACCGGGACATCCGTTTGCAATAAGTGCAAAAGAAGGTGCGCTCCTACCAAACCAGTACCGCCTGTGACTAAAATCATGGCGCAAATTTACTCAATTGACTCCAATTTATTCCGTTTTCATCAGGACTTAAGCTACCTATTTATTTTATATTTGCAGCTATTATTGAATTAGAATATTTAAGGCATGACTATAAACTTTGTAGAAGAATTAACTTGGAGAGGAATGTTGCACGATGCAATGCCCGGGACGGAAGAACATTTGTTAAGTGGAATGCAATCCGCTTATGTTGGAATAGACCCCACAGCAGATTCTCTTCATATTGGGCATTTGGTTGGGGTTATGATGCTTCGCCATTTTCAATTGGCAGGGCACAAACCTTATGCCTTGATCGGCGGGGCAACCGGAATGATCGGTGATCCTTCAGGAAAATCTACAGAGCGTAATTTGTTGGATGAGGCTACTTTGGCTCATAATCAGGCAGCTATAAAAGCACAACTTTCCCGTTTTTTGGATTTTAACAGTGGAAAGGACAACAGTGCGGTCTTGGTAAACAACTATGATTGGATGAAGAATTTCTCCTTTTTGGAATTCATACGGGATGTTGGGAAACACATTACCGTAAATTATATGATGGCCAAGGATTCGGTTAAAAAACGCTTGTCGGCCGAAGCCAAAGAAGGGATGTCCTTTACGGAGTTCACCTATCAATTGGTGCAGGGATATGATTTTTTACATCTTTATAGGGAATATAACTGTACCCTTCAAATGGGTGGTAGCGATCAATGGGGGAATATTACTACCGGTACCGAACTAATTCGTAGAATAGGCAGCGGAAAGGGATTTGCCCTTACCTGTCCTTTGATTACAAAGGCCGATGGCACCAAATTTGGGAAATCCGAAGGGGGTAATATATGGTTGGATTCGGAAAGAACATCGCCCTATAAATTTTATCAATATTGGCTTAACACCTCGGATGAGGATGCGGAAAAATATATTAAGATCTTTACTTTTTTACCGAAACAGGAAATAGAAAATTTGGTAAAAACGCATCAAGAGGCTCCACATTTAAGGGTTCTTCAGAAGCGTTTGGCAGATGAGGTCACCGTAATGGTGCACTCACAGGAAGATTTGGACAACGCTATTAAGGCCAGTGATATCCTATTTGGAAAATCGACCTCCAAGGACTTGAAAAAACTAAACGAAAAGACATTTTTAGATGTTTTTGAGGGTGTGCCACAGGCTGAGGTTTCCAAGGAAGATATAGAAGATGGACTGGATATGATTGCGGCCTTGGCTGCAAAAACCGGCTTTTTAGGGTCTAATGGGGAAGCTAGACGCGAATTGAAACAAAATTCCATTTCCGTAAACAAGGAAAAGGTCAAGGAAGATTATATCATAACCACTGAAGACCTTATAAATAATAGATTTGTTTTGTTACAGCGTGGGAAGAAGAATTATTTTGTACTAGTGATTCAATAAATACTTTGGTCCATAATTTCCCCGAAACTAGACTTCGGGGATTTTCCTTCTCCTCTTACTTAGAAGAGGTGAAATCTCCTGTTCATAGTAGTTTGTGTATGGTAAAATACCATCCCGAAATCTTATCGGGAGGGTTTTTGGTGCTAATGCCAATATCATTCCATAACTAATGCTACTGCTACGTTTGGATGCGACTTGGATTAATTCATGGTTGGTAGGTTTCAGTACTTTTTTAATACCAAATTCAATTTTTATCAGTTCCGGATAAAAGAGTTAACATTTTTGCCGATTGCATTAAGTGCTGCTGTTAAGGCGATGTATTTTGGAGTATTCAAAAAAAAACAGGAATATGACCAGAAAACAAGGGGAAGAAAACACCCAAATCTTAAAAGACGAAAATGATCCTAGGGATAATTATATTTTTCAGGACAATAAAAAGACTAAAATAGGGGCCGCAATTATTACCGCTGTCCTGTTAATTATCCTTGCCGGACTTATTTTATCCGGGGTTATTTTTGAAAATTGACCCTATAGGAAAGTTGAAGTAGCGATGTGGATTAGTGCCTAATGGTGCATGAACCACAACCTATTAGGGGTGTTTAAACCAACTAACCTTAGCTCTTAAAAGATGAATCCACAACAATACATCAAAGTAGTATATTACATATTCATTGCTTTCTTTATTAATGCATGTGCTACCTATTCCCCCCAATTTGCAGAATCGGTTCCGGTACAGTTACCCTCGTCTGACACTAAAGATATTTTGCATACGATTTATATTGCCGGAGGGTTCGGAAATAAAGGAAAGGGTGAATCTGGAGGAACACAGAATCTTCTTGCTTCTGCACTCGAAAGTGCACCGGAGGAAAGTACCCTATTTTTCACGGGAGATAATATATCTGAAAAGGAAGGAGCTTGGAGCACGGACAAAGACTTGTTGGATGAGCAGATTAAACTGTTGGACAATTTTATGGGGAAAACCATTTTTCTTCCGGGTAATAATGAATGGAAGGATTTCGATTCCGATAAGGTTGAAAAAATAGAGGATTATATCAAGGATTTGGAAAAGGATAAAATCAGTTTTTATCCAGAGAATGCGTGCCCATTAGAGCATATTGAGATCAATGATAAACTAGATATAATTGTGTTGGATTCCAAGTGGTTCATCTCCAATTGGTCACGTGTAAAGGACATAAATAAAAAGTGTACCGATATTAATACTAGAAGAAGGTTTCTTGAGGAATTGGAAGGTTATATCAACGATGGCCAGGATAAAAATATCGTAATTGCCATGCACCACCCTATATTTAGTAATGGTAAATATGCGGGAATGGAAAGTTTTAAAAGCCATATAACCCCTATACCAGTTCTGGGAACAGTTATGAATGGTATTGCGGATTTAGGTGCTTTTTCTCCAGAGCTTTTGAATTCGAGACGTTACAATTACCTTAGGATCCTGGTTAGCGCTTTAGCCAAAGCTTCCGATAGGATTACTATTGTTTCCGGTCATGAAGAGAGTTTGCAATATCTCACAGGTGGCGGCATACATCAGGTGATCGGTGGATCCCTTTTTCAAAAAACACCGACTAAATTGGGTGCGGATAAAATTACCACCATTGGGGGGTCGTTGGATTTTGAAGGCAAATACACCCATGGTGCAAAAGGGTTCGCTAAACTGGAATATTTCAAGGATGGCTCGTCAAAAGTCACTTTTATAAGTGAGGGAGATGATGAGAACACTATAAACATACTTCCGAAATTGGACAAAGAAAGTACGCCACATAATTTTCCTTTAATTACCGATAGAACCATGAAGGATGCAGTTACCGATGATAAGGAGGAATTGAACAGATCGGGCTTCTATAAGTTTTTATGGGGAGAACGGTATAGAAACTATTTTGGCACATCGGTGACCGCCCCTATAGCTTATTTGGATACACTTTATGGAGGGTTAAAGGTAACCAAGGAAGGTGGGGGCCATCAATCTTACTCCATTCGTTTGGAAGATAATAACGGTAAGGAATTTTCAATGCGTTCCCTTCGTAAAAATGCACTGAAGTTCCTTAAGTTTAAAGTTAAAGGAATTGCCTTCGAAGAAAATGACTATAAGGATACTTGGACAGAAGAAGTAATATCGGATTTCTTTACCACAGCGCATCCGTATATGCAATTGGTCATAAATCCTTTGGCTCGGGCGGTAAACGTCAACCATTCCAGTCCAAGTCTTTTTTATATCCCTAAACAGGAACGTCTCGGCGACCTAAATGAGCAATTTGGGAATGAACTCTATTTTGTTGAAGAGCGCCCTTCGGACGAACAAACAAATTTTAAAGGTTATAGGCGGACTATCGATGAGTCTGGAAAAATGAAGGAGATGGAGAGTACTACGGACATATTGGAAAAAATTAGTGGTGATGAATCCTATACTATAGACCAAAGGGATTTTATAAGAGCCCGTATTTTTGATATGCTCATAGGGGATTGGGATAGGCACCAAGATCAATGGCGTTGGGCTGAATATGAGAAAAAGGATGGCGATAAGGAATTTTTACCTATTCCTAGGGACAGGGACAACGCCTTTCCCAAATTTGACGGTTTCGCCATGAAAGCTATTAAGCTTTTTGTCCCGGATGCACGTCGCTGGCAATCATATGGTCCAGAAATTAATGACGTAAAATGGTTGAATATAGGAGGGAACAGGTTAGATCGTGCGTTGTTGACCCAGTATGATGCCAAGGTGTGGGAGGATGAGGCCCGGTTTATTCAAGATAAACTTTCAGAAGAGGAAATAGACGCGGCATTTATAAAATTACCCACGGAGGTGCAAGACAGTACTGCCAATGCCATCAAAGAAAATTTAAAATTGAGGCTGGCCAATCTGCCTAAATACGCAAAACAATATGCGGATTATTTGGACAATATAGTGACCCTGCACGGTACAGAAAAGGATGATCAAGTTGTAATTACCAGACTGCCGGAAGGTAAGACCAAGGTAGTTCTCAGAAGGTTGTTGAGCGATAAAACTAATGAACTGATGTTCGAACGGACATTTGAGAGTAAAAAAACCAAGGAGATATGGATTTATGGTCTTGGAGATGATGATGTATTTGAAGTTTCCGGTGAAGGAGACAACGAAATATTTATACGATTGGTTGGTGGCTACGGTAAGGAAACTTATAACATTACAAATAGTAAAAGCTTAAAAGTCTATGATTGGAAGCACGAGGAAATTAAGTTCGAAGAAAAGAAACCGAGGCATCAGCTTACCGATGTTTATGAGACCAATACTTTTCATTGGCGCTTTTTAGAGCAGAACAGCAATGTTTTTCTTCCGGCAATAGGGTTTAGAACCGATGACGGCTTTTATATAGGGGCTAAAAACACCTATTTAAATCGGGGATTCAACGGACATGATTTTAGACAGAAACATATCGTAGGGGCAAATTATTACTTCCTGTTTAAGGCATTGGAGCTTTCTTATCAAGGGGTTTATGCCAATATAATTCCCAAATGGAATTTTGAATTGGACGGATATTACGCTACCAATAGGTTTTCCAATAATTATTTTGGTATCGGAAATGAAACCTTTAATCTCGAAGATGATTTGGGTCGGGATTATTATCGTGCCAGGATGCAAAAAATCCAACTTAACGCAGGTATTGCTTATCACACGTTGAAGATAAAGGCCTTATTTGAATCCTTTAAGTTAAAGGAGTTGGAAGATCGCTTTTTTGTTCCCTCCAATCTGAATCCACAGATTTTTGAATCCCAGAATTATGTGGGTGCGGAGACCTCCGCATATTACAAAAACGACGATGCCGATGATTTTCCTACCAAGGCACTTTATTTGGGCTTAACCGTTGGTTACAAATTAAATACTCAAATGGCGGATAATCAATTTGGATATTTCGCATTTAAAGCGGGAATGAGTCATAAGCTTATTCCGTCAGGAGACGTGGTTCTGGGTACAACAGCCGAATATAAGACGAATATTGGCGGAGGCGATTACTTTTTTTACCATGCACCTACCCTCGGAGGAACTAACGGACTTCGTGGGTTTCGGGATGAGAGATTTGCCGGTCACTCTTATTTTTATCAGACATCAGACCTTAGATTTAGGATTAAGAAATATGCCACTGCAGTAGCACCTGTAACCTTGGGCGTTTTTGGTGGTTTTGATTATGGTAGGGTGTGGGAGCGTAACGATTCCAGTAATCGTTGGCATACATCACAAGGTGGGGGTCTGTGGATCAGTGGATTTAATTTTCTGTCTTTCAATGTAGGATACTTTAATTCCGTAGAGGGCAATATGGTACAAATAGGTTTCGGATTCGGTTTTTGAACCCGAATAGTGAATTTGTGGGAGTTACTTGTCCAATCTAAATAGCTGCCTTGGACCAGAAACTACTGTAGCCTGAAAGTAATGGGAATGGTATAGGGAACCTTTACGGCCCTGCCTCGTTGTTTTCCAGGCGTCATTTGGGGTAAAGCCGCTATAATACGGTTGGCTTCTTTTTCCAATAATTTATCAGGACCCCTAGTTCTTATATTGGTAATATGGCCGGTATTATCTATGATAAATTGCACATAAACCTTGCCTTCAATTCCCAATTCAACGGCTACATCGGGATAGGTAAACTGTTTCATGATATGTTCCTGAATTTTTTTCTGAAAGCAGGCTTTCTGGGCTTCATTGTTGGTTTCATTGCACCCGGGAAAAACAGGTACGTTTTCTATTACGGCAAAGGGGACTTCAATATCTTCCTCTTCCTCTTCCACCACGGCGATATCTTCTACTTTAAGTGTGGCCTCTTCGACTACTGTTTCCTGGTTGATTTCGGTGCTTTGAATCACCGTTTCTTCAATTTCAGCAACATCTTCAACTATTTCAATGACTTCTGGTGCCGCTGGAGGTGGAGGTGGGGGAGGTACATTTAATGCTTCAGTGACAGGCACTTTTTCCTCCAAATAATCAGTTACCGTCAACTGCTCGATGACTGCTTTTTCTTTGGGGTACGTTTTTAACTCCAACGCCCCCCAAACAAGAAGGAGTACTAGTGTTAGGCCTATTACAAAGAAAAGTCCACTTTGTTTGTTTAAATCTGCCCTTGGATTTTTTTTCCGTTCCATGACACAGTATTTTAATACATAAGTTATTAAGTATTTACATGAATTCATATGACATAAATCAGTTTTGGCATTATTCTAACTTCGAATAGTAATGCCCATTTATTATTAGAGAAGGATATGAAACGGACTATTATTATTGAGCTCTGGGGACAAAATCGTTCAGTGATATTTTTGGTATGGGCATTTATTCGTTATTTTTAATGAATATGAAGCTTTAAAAAAAATTCGATATGAAGTTGTTTTGGATTGTTTTGGGATTGGCACTTTTGTCGTGCAAGGAAGAGAAAAAAGTAGGGCCGGTTCAAAGTGTTGATACCGAACTTGGCCTCTATCAGGAAACCCATCGCCCCCAATTTCATTTTACGCCACCGGAAAAATGGATGAACGACCCCAATGGATTGGTCTATCACCAGGGCGTGTACCATCTTTTTTATCAATATTATCCAGAGGATATTGTTTGGGGGCCCATGCATTGGGGTCACGCAATAAGTAAGAATATGGTGTATTGGGAAAATAAACCCATAGCGTTATTTCCTGATGAACACGGCTATATTTTTTCGGGAAGTGCCGTTGTGGATACTAATAATTCCTCGGGATTTGGAACTGTGGATAACCCGCCGTTGGTGGCTATTTTCACTTATCACGATGTGGTAGGTGAAAAAGCGGGAAAAGATGACTTCCAGACCCAAGGGATTGCCTATAGTTTGGACAATGGGGTTACTTGGGTTAAATATGAAGGCAATCCCGTTGTAAAAAACGAAGGAATAAGGGATTTTAGAGATCCCAAAGTCTTTTGGAATGATAAAACCAATAGTTGGACAATGTTATTGGTTGCGGGGGACCATCTTCAAATATGGCAATCCCCAGACCTGAAAGACTGGGATAAGGTAAGCGAGTTTGGAAAGAATCAGGGGGCACACGGTGGTGTTTGGGAATGTCCGGATATGTTTCCGTTAAAAGTGGAAGGTACGGACATGGAAAAATGGGTGCTTTTGATAAGTATCAACCCAGGGGCGCCCAATGGAGGCAGTGGTACCCAATATTTTGTAGGTGATTTTGATGGCACAACCTTTAAAAGCGATCAAAAGGAGCATAAATGGATTGATTGGGGCACCGATAACTATGCCGGGGTAACCTATAACAATGTGCCCAATAATGAAAGAGTATTTATTGGTTGGATGAGTAATTGGGCCTATGCCCAGGAAACACCCACCGAAAAATGGCGTAGTGCAATGACGCTGCCCAGAAAACTTTCCCTACATCGGATAAATGACAAGTTTGAATTGGTTAATTACCCGTTGGAAAGTTTGGAGGAGATTAGGGTTCCTGGTTCTTCAGAAGACATCACCTTAGGTCCAGAATTGGATAAATCATTGACTTTTGATCATTTTAATCGGTCTGAATTGAAATTTAAAACTAGCTCACAGCAATTCAAACTGGATTTCAATAACAGTTTGGGAGAGCATTTAAATTTGATTTTGGACGGTGAGGCCCAACAATTTATTTTGGATAGGTCCAATTCTGGAAAAACAACCTTTGATGAGGATTTTGCTAAAAATGTTCAGACCATGCCGATCCCTGATTTGCCTAATGGGGAATATGAAGTAAGAATCCTGATGGATTGGTCTTCTGTAGAGATTTTTATAAACCATGGTCAATATGTGATGACCGCCCAGATCTTTCCCAACGAATTTTACCGGAATTTGATGATTTCCAATCCCGGTGATGTGGAATTGAAATTGGATACATTTACAATACGCCCCATAAAATCCATCTGGTAACTATAATATTAGGGTTAGACTTCACTAAGTACCTAGGAATAATCAAGATTTGTACAACTGTAATTCTTGGCAGGATCAATTAAATTATTTCCTTCCAAACCTTTATATGGCTTTTTATATTTTAAATTGGAGATAAATTTGACTAAAAATCTTCAAGAAACCTTGTGTTTTTTTGGTTTTATCTTAATCATACGGGGTAAATATTTGGTTTTATGTTAATCACTGTTAAATAAAGTTTAACTATTCTTAAAAATAGGTCATAAGAATTAGATTTGTTAGAGTCTTGTTAATGTTTTTATTATTGGTTGCTATCTCCAAAAATTATGAAAATAAAATACATCGTTTATACTTTATTACTAATTGGATTGGGAGGCTTGATAACCTATCGTATTTTGCAAAATAGTGAAGCGGGTAAATCAGGAAGTTCTGCAAACACCAGTAAAGTCCCAATTGTTTCTGGCATGATTCTTCGTCCACAGGAATTTAATGATAATATTTCCCTTTCAGGTACCTTGGAAGCAAACGAGCAAATAGAAATACGAAGTGAGGTATCTGGTGTGGTTGAAAGTATAAATTTCATGGAGGGTAGTAAGGTCGCCCAAGGCCAGGTTTTGTTCAGGGTGAACGATATTGAATTGCAGGCGCAATTGTCAAAAGTAAGGACCGCCCAGAAGCTGGCTGCCGAAAATGAAAGAAGGGCAAAACTTCTATTGGAAAAGCAGGCCATCAGTCAAGAGGAATATGACATTGCTAGTGCCGATTTTCAATCGGCCAGTGCAGAATCGGAATTAATAGCCGCCCAATTATCAAAGGCAACTGTCCGTGCCCCATTTTCTGGTATTATTGGGCTTCGTTCCATTTCAAAAGGGACCTATGTTAGTCCGGCTACGGCCGTGGCTAAGTTGGTGAATACAGATCAACTAAAGATTACTTTTTCAATTCCAGAGAAATATGCCGCCCAGATTAAAGTAGGTACATCCTTTACCTTTACCACGGCCGATTCCAAGGAGGAATACAGAGCAAAAATATATGCAATTGAACCAGAAGTGGAGGTTGCCACTAGGACCTTGAAAATGAGGGCAACGGCCGAAAACCCCGGGGGTAGGCTTTTCCCTGGTGCTTTTGCCAATGTAATATTACCTCTGGAAACGGTCAACGACGCCTTATTGGTGCCCAGTGAATCTTTGATTCCTGTTCAGAATGGTAAAAAAATCTTTATCGTTGAGAATGGCAAGGCCAAGGAGATAGATGTAGAAATTGGTGCTCGTACAGGAAGTTCCGTGCGGGTCGTTTCTGGATTAAAGGTTGGGGATACTGTACTTACCTATGGGGTTATGGCTTTAAAGGATGGTACTCCGGTAAAGGTGTTATTAAAGGAAACTGAATCTCTTACTGCGGAACAATGAGTTTATCAACATTAAGTATTAAGCGACCTGTACTTACCATTGTAATGAATTTGGCCATAATTTTATTTGGAATTATTGGCTTTACCTATTTGGGAGTTCGTGAATTTCCGTCCATAGATCCGGCCCAAGTTTCTGTACGTACTAATTATTCGGGGGCCAATGCCGATATTATTGAATCCCAGATTACAGAACCCTTGGAGAAGGCTATAAATTCCATTGATGGAATTAGGAACATAACTTCTTCCAGTATTCAGGGATCTAGTTCCATAAGTATAGAGTTTAATCTTGATAAAAATTTAGAAGACGCAGCCAACGATGTTCGTGATAAGGTATCACAGGCGGTAAGAAGTTTGCCAGATGATCTAGATGCCCCTCCGGTAGTTTCAAAATCCGATGCCGACGCGGATAGGATACTTTCCATGACCATTCAGAGCGATAGTAAAAATATACTGGAGCTTTCGGATTATGCCGAAAATGTGATATCCCAAAGGATAGAGACCATACCTGGGGTAAGTAGTGTTCAGATATGGGGTCAACGAAGGTATGCTATGCGCTTGTGGATAGACCCTTTTAAATTGGCATCCTATGGATTGACCGTGGCGGAAGTACGTAGTGCAATGTTGGCGCAGAATGTGGAGTTGCCTTCGGGGAAATTAACGGGTGATAATACCGAAATAACGGTTAAGACCATTGGTAACCTTGATTCGGAGGAAGGTTTCAACAATATTATAATCAGGGCCGATGGCGAAAAATTGGTACGCCTAAGCGATATTGGCAAGGCTTCTTTGGAAGGGGAGAATATGGAGACCAAGATGAGCGATTCTGGTCAGCCTATGGTCGCCATTGCCGTTATACCGCAACCAGGTACCAATTATCTTGAAATTGCCGATAGATTCTATCTGGAATATGAAAAGCTGAAAAAGGATCTGCCCGAAGGGTTTAAATTAAACATTGTAATAGATGATACCGTTTTTGTAAGAAAGGCGGTTACGGAAGTAGCGGAAACCTTATTGATATCTATTATCCTGGTAATATTGGTCATATATCTATTTTTTAGAAACTGGTCAATGGCCATGCGTCCGTTGATAGATATACCGGTATCATTGATAGCCACATTCTTTGTTATGTGGTTGTTCGGGTTTTCTATCAATGTCCTTACCCTTTTGGCCATCGTTCTGGCAACGGGTCTTGTTGTGGATGACGGAATTGTGGTCACCGAAAATATCTATAGGAAGGTGGAGGCCGGGATGAGCCCGATCGAGGCCGCCATAAAGGGTTCCAACGAGATTTTCTTTGCAGTGATATCCATATCCATTACCCTTGCGGCGGTTTTTCTCCCAGTAATATTCCTAGAGGGTTTTGTGGGCCGTTTGTTCAGGGAATTTGGAGTCGTCCTGGGTTCGGCGGTGCTGGTGTCCGCTTTTGTCTCGCTCACCTTGACCCCAATGCTTAACGCTTATCTAATTAAGCCAGGAAAGCAGAGCCATTCCAAATTTTATAATTTCACGGAGCGCTATTTTGTGAAAATGAATGAATCCTATGCCAGTGCATTAGGTGTTTTTATGAAAAGGAAATGGATGAGTTTCCCAATATTACTGGCATGTATAGGGCTTATTGTCCTTTTCTACGGTCTGCTTCAAAAAGAAACGGCACCCTATGACGATCGTAGTTTTATACGCTTGAGCGTTACAGCACCGGAGGGTTCTTCCTACGAATATATGGATCGTTTAATGGATGATATTACAAACCTGATCAACGATTCTATCCCGGAAAAAAAGGTAAGTTTGGTACTTACCTCCCCGGGCTTCGGTACCACTTCTTCGGTGAATAGTGGTCGTGCAAATGTTGCGCTGGTAGAACCAAATGAGAGGGAGCGGTCACAAAAGGAAATTGCAGACGATCTTGGGAGATGGGCAAAATCTTATGTTGGTGGTAAATCCAATGTATCGGAGAGGCCAACTATCGCGGTAAATCGCCGTGGAGGAGCGCCAATACAATATATTATACAAGCTCAGAATTTTCAAAAGCTGAAGGAAAAAATTCCTGAATTTATGCAGGAAGCCGAAAAAAATGAAACTTTCTCCTTTACCGATGTAAACCTGAAATTTGATAAACCCGAACTCTATGTAACCATAAATAGGGAAAAAGCCGAAAGTTTGGGGGTTTCTGTATTGGACGTGGCCCAAACCTTGCAATTATCCCTGAGTGGGCAACGTTTTGGGTATTTCTTAAGGAACGGTAGGCAATATCAGGTTATTGGCCAATTTGATAAAAAGGACCGTGACGCGCCTTTAGATCTTACTTCCATATTTGTAAAGAATAAAGATGGTCTCCTAATTCAATTGGATAATCTCGTTTCTACATCGGAACATAGTAGCCCACCACAATTATTTCACAACAATAGATATACCTCGGCAACGGTTTTTGCAAATCTGGCTCCAGGGAAGAGCCTTAGCGACGGGATAGCTGCTATGGAAGAAATTAAGGAAAAAGTACTTGATGAAAGCTTTACTACGGATTTAGGAGGGGAATCCCGGGATTTTGTGGAGAGTAGTTCCAATACCCTGTTTGCTTTTGGTCTTGCCCTGCTTCTTATATTTCTGATATTGGCAGCCCAATTTGAAAGTTTTATAGACCCATTAATTATAATTTTAACAGTACCCATGGCCGTGGCCGGGGCAATGTTTTCCCTATGGCTTTTTGGCCAGACCTGGAATATCTTTAGCCAAATAGGTACCATAATGCTCATTGGACTGGTAACCAAGAATGGTATTTTAATAGTGGAATTTGCCAATCAACTTAGGGAGGAAGGAATGTCTAAATTGGAGGCCGTATTAAAAGCATCTGAATCCAGATTAAGACCCATTTTAATGACCAGTCTAACCATAGCCTTGGGAGCCTTGCCAATAGCCTTGTCCTTAGGTGCGGCCTCAACAAGCCGTATAGGTATGGGAGTCGTAATTATTGGGGGGACCATGTTCTCATTGGTACTTACATTATTTGTTATCCCTGCATTGTATTTCTTATGGTCCAGGGAGAAAAAACATCATCCTGAGTTTAAAGCCCTAGAATCCTATTAAAAATGAACAACTATAATTGCGCCGCCATACTATTTGTTTTCTTTGCCTTAACCAACCTCCTTATTGGACAGGAAATTCTTAAGGTAGAAGAAGCGGTCCAAATTGCCTTGGAGAACAACTATCAGATAAAGATTGCTGCCAATGAGCTGCAAATAGATGAGGTTTCAGTAAGTATGGGCAATGCAGGGATGCTTCCTCAAGTAGGGCTTGGCCTTACCGATAATAATAGCATTCAAAATTTAAGTCAGACCCGATCGGATGGAAGTAATGTGGAAAGGGACAATGCCAAGAACAATAGTCTCAACTACGGAATTGCCATGGATTGGACCTTGTTTGATGGTTTAAAAATGTTTGCCGATTATGAGCAGCTTAAAGAATCCCAGAAATTGGGAGAGGCCCAATTAAAACAAGTAATCCTTAACACGGTAGGGGAGGTTATGATTACCTATTTTGATCTTGTGCAGCAGAAACAGCAACTCACGGCTTTGGACAGTACCATTATTATCTCGGAACAAAGGGTTGACCTGGCCTATAACCGTTTTACCATTGGAAAGGCCTCAAAATTGGAGGTACTTAACGCCCAGGTGGACCTAAATACTGATGAAACCTTGATGCAGCGGCAAAAGGAGTTGTATGTTAATACCAAGGTTCAATTGAACGAGTATCTGGCACGTGATTTAAAAATCGATTTTGAGGTAGTGCCAGAAATTTTTGTGGATCAAGCACTGCAATTGCCCGAACTTGAGACTCTGGTGGCTAAAGAAAACCCGACCCTTCAGGCGGAACAGATCAACAAAAAGATCAGTGAACTGGAATTGAAACAAACTAGGGCATTGCGTTACCCAACAATTTTTGCCAATACAGGCTATAACTTTGGGCGCACCGAATCCAGTTTGGGTTTTACTACCAATTCAAATTCTAGAGGATGGACCTATGGTTTTGGTGCGAGTCTAAATGTTTTTGACGGGTTTAATCAAAATCGAAATGAGAAAATAGCGAAGATTGAGATTGAAAACTCGGAAGTGGCCATTGCCCAACGTACACAGGAACTAATGTCCTTGTTGAATACTACCTATCAAACTTACCTCACCAATATAAGTCTTATTGAATTGGAAGGTAAAAATGAGGCTATTGCACAGGAGAATTTGGAGATTACTGTTGAAAAATATAGAATTGGAATAATCCCTACCATTGAATTTAGGACGGCCCAATTGAATTATATCAATTCAAAGGTGCGTCATAGCAATGCCAAATTTCAAGCAAAGTTGTCAGAGATTATCCTTAAGCAGCTCGCAGGGAACTTAGTTTTATGATCTTTTAAAATTTGGGGGTATTGTTATTTGTGTTATTTTAACCATAAAATACGGGTTGTGGCAATTGCAATTGCTTTTCCTGGATGGTAAAAAAATAACATTTCAAAAAAATGAAACGTCGATTATTTTTTAAAAATGCCGCCTCGGCATCACTCGGACTGGGACTAACCAAGTTTTCAACAATTGAAACTGCTTCAAATACCTCCGAAAAGGAAATTCAATTTTGTGTTACTATAGAGGAAAACAAGCTACAATTTTTTTCGGATGTCATTAAGGAGCCAATAAAGATTGTTCATATCGCCGATACCCATATGTTTAGGGACGATGATCGGGGTGTTCCGTATAAAAAATATAGTGGGCGTATGGCCAAGGCCTATAATCAGACCAAACACTTTAAAACGGATGAAGTAACCAATCCTGAATTGGCATTTGAAGCTGCTTTAAATTTTGCTAAGGAGTCACAGGCCGACTTAATTACCCTAATCGGGGATATTTTTAGTTTTCCATCCGAAGCTGCCATCGAGTGGGTACAAGCCAAATTGGAAGAAGTGAATATCCCTTATATTTATGTTGCGGGCAATCATGATTGGCATTATGAGGGTATGGAGGGGCCGTTGGAAGGTTTAAGGGACAAATGGATTGTAGATAGACTGCTTCCTCTGTATCAGGGAAATCATCCATTAATGGCGGTTTATGATGTAAAGGGAATCCGATTCGTGGCCATCGACAATTCCACCTATCAAATAAATGAAGATCAATTGGCCTTTTTTAAAAAACAAGTTTCTAGCGGTATTCCCATGGTGCTATTGGTGCACATACCCATGTACGCCCCTGGGAAGTCCATTGGTTTTGGATGTGGAAATCCGGTTTGGGGCGCTACTTCCGATAGGAATTTTGAACTGGAAGGACGATTAAAGTGGCCAGAAGAGGGACATACAAAAACTACCTTCGATTTTCATAAGGCGGTGTTTTCCGCTCCTAATCTATTAGGAATTTTTGCGGGTCATATACACCGTTTTTCAATAGAATCGATAAAGGGAAAACCACAAATAGTAACCGATGATAATGCCAGCGGTGGGTACTTGGATGTTAATTTTATGCCTATGGATCCCAAAGACCAATCCCTGATTTTTTAGGTAGTAGAGCATTAAAAAGGAAATTATAATTGTATAATCTATAAAAGTTAAAATTTGAAAATATTTAGAGTGGATCGTTTAGGAAATGCAAAAAGTTATTTTGTAAAATTAGTCGGGTGTTTGTCGTTAGGTTTAATTACCCTTGGAGCATACGGTCAAACCAAGAAGTACGATATCGTTATCTATGGGGGCACTTCTGCTGGGGTTGCTGCGGCCCTGCAAAGCAGCAGAATGGGAAAGTCCGTTGTGCTAATAGAACCCACGAACCGAATAGGAGGATTGACAACCGGGGGTCTGGGCCAGACCGATATTGGTAACAAGCAGGCCATTGGAGGTATTTCCAGGGAGTTCTATGAGAACATCAAAAAATATTACGATGATCCCAGTAACTGGAAATGGGAGGAAAAATCGGAATATATGGATAGTGGACAGACCCGTACGGAGGAAGGTGAGGCTACCATGTGGACTTTTGAGCCCTCCGCAGCCCTTGCTGTCTATAAGTCCATGATGGACAAGGAAAAGATTAAAATGGTCTACAACGAAAGGCTGAACAGGGAATCCGGGGTTAAAAAAGTAGATGGCAGAATAGAGTCGATCACCATGGAAAGTGGCAGGACCTACAAGGGGAAGGTTTACCTGGATGCCACTTATGAGGGTGATCTAATGGCCTCGGCCGGCGTTTCCTATGCCATGGGCAGGGAAAGTAACGCGGAATATGGGGAGACCTTGAACGGGGTACAGGCCAATATTATAAATACCTCCCTGACCGGATTTGTTTCCAAAAATGCCTTTAACCATAATCTTATCCCAGGGGTGGATCCCTATGTTAAAAAGGGTGATCCATCATCTGGCCTATTGCCAAATGTTAATGAAAAACCTGGACTCGAAGGGGAAGGCGATAAAAAGATACAGGCCTATTGTTTTAGAATGTGTTTAACTGACCATCCAGATAATCGTATTCCATTTAAGAAACCTGCAAATTATGACGAATTGGATTATGAACTTTTATTTAGAAATTATGAAGCTCGCAAAGGGTCGGTACTTGACATGTATAATTATAGTGGTTATATACTACCATTAATAAATTCCAGTATGCCTAATCGCAAAACTGATTCAAATAATAAAAATGGGTTCTCCACAGATTATATAGGCAAAAATTATAATTATCCAGAAGCATCTTATGATGAGAGGAAGCAAATTATAGAAGATCATAGGGATTATCAAATGGGTTTAATGTGGACTTTGGCAAATCATCCTAGAATTCCAAGTGAGGTAAGAGATGAGGCTTCCAGATGGGGCACTTCCAAGGATGAATTTGAAAGGGCCGATGGGTGGCAGCAACAGCTTTATATCCGCGAGGCGAGGAGAATGATCAGCGATTATGTAATGACCCAAAAAAATTGTGAGGCATTGATAGTGGCGGAGGATGCCATTGGGTTGGCGGCCTATGGCATGGATTCCCATAATGTACAGCGATATGTGGATGCCAATGGGTATGTGCAGAACGAGGGCAATGTAGAGGCCCATGGCTTTAAGCCCTACCCCATTAGCTACAGGTCCTTGGTGCCCAAAAAGGAGGAATGCAACAATCTTATTGTTCCAATCTGTGTAAGTTCAACCCACATCGCCTTTGGTTCCATACGGATGGAGCCGGTATTTATGGTCCTGGGACAATCAGCGGCCACGGCAGCAGCACTTGCCATAGATGCCAATACCAATGTTCAGGATGTGCCTTACCCCAATTTAAGGGATCAACTTCTAAAAGATAGTCAAAGGCTAAAATAAATTACAATTTTCATAGAGATCAATTTCAACCACCAAACAAAATGAAGCTAAAAAGAAGGACTATTAATTTAATCCTTATCCTGGTTATAACTGGAATGATGGGACTAACAGGTTGCAAGCAGACCGAAGAAAAAAGTAACTCGGTAGCTTCTGCCGATATCATTGTTTACGGAGGCACTTCCGCTGCCATTTCGGCTGCGGTGGAGGCAAAACGTTCCGGAAAATCGGTCATTGTGGTATCGCCCGACATTCATCTGGGAGGATTGTCATCAGGAGGCTTGGGCTTTACCGATACAGGGGACAAGAGTGTAATTGGTGGGCTGGCCAGGGAATTTTACCACAGAGTTTGGCAACATTACAATACGGAAGAGGCCTGGATCTGGCAAAAAAAAGAGGAATATGGGAACCAAGGCCAGGGTACCCCTGCCATGGATGGTGAAAATAGGACCATGTGGATATTTGAGCCCCATGTGGCGGAAAAGGTATTCGAGGACTTGGTTAAGGAAGAGCAGATTCGGATAGATCGCGATGAATGGTTGGATAGGGAAAATGGCGTACTGATTAAAGATGGCGATATTGTTTCCATTACCACTTTATCGGGAAAGACATATTCTGGTAAAATGTTTTTGGATGCCACTTATGAAGGAGACCTTATGGCTTCAGCGGGCGTAAACTATCATGTGGGTAGAGAGGGCAAGGAAGTATACGGCGAAGAATGGAATGGGGTGCAGACAGGGATCTTGCATCATAAACACTGGTTTCAATCGGATATTTCCCCATATATAGTACCTGGAGATCCCTCCAGTGGTCTTTTGCCCAAGATATCGGAGGAAGATCCTGGGGATAGACACAGCGGTGACAATAAGATCCAAGCCTATTGTTTTAGGTTGTGTATGAGCAATTTTCCGGAAAATAGAATTCCCTTTCCCAAACCAGAGGATTATGTCCCCCTGAACTACGAGTTATTGGCGAGGTCCTTAGAAAGTGGAAGGAAGGATTGGTTCGAAAAGTTCGATCCCGTACCAAACTACAAAACCGACACCAACAACCACGGTCCCCTGAGTAGTGATAATATTGGTATGAATTACGATTATCCGGAGGCCACCTATGAAAGAAGAAAAGAGATTATTAAGGAACATGAGAATTATCAAAAGGGATTGCTCTGGTTTGTAGCCAATGATCCTAGGGTTCCGCAAGATATACAGTCGGAAATGCAAAAATGGGGCCTGGCCAAGGATGAATTTACGGACAATGGAAACTGGCCACACCAAATCTATGTAAGGGAGGCCCGGAGGATGATTGGGGAGTTCGTGATGACCGAAAATGAGCTTTTGAAAAAAAGGGCTACCCCTAAACCAATAGGTATGGGTTCATATACAATGGATTCCCATAATGTTCAACGCTATGTGAAACCAGATGGATTTGTGCAAAATGAAGGAGATATTGGGGTTAGCACCAATGGCCCATATACCATTTCCTATGGATCTTTGGTGCCCAAGAAGAAAGAGTGCAAAAACCTGTTGGTGCCAGTCTGTGTTTCTTCCAGTCATATTGCGTTTGGTTCTATTAGAATGGAACCTGTATTTATGATATTGGGACAATCTGCGGCTGCTGCGGCTGTTCTGGCAATCGATGAAGAAACTGCCGTTCAGGAAGTGGATTACGATAAATTAAAAAACGTTTTGTTGTCTAAAGGGCAAATTGTAGAATGATGATAGTTCTTACTTTTGTTTATGATCCAATATATTAGTGGTAAATTTTCCAATCCTAAGAATTAATAAATGTTTTTTTTCAAAATATTTTTGAAGCGAATTTTCGTTTTTGTCATTTTAGGCTTGCTGGCATATTCACTTGCTTCCCAAGCCTCAAAAGGGGAAAAGGAGCAAGAAAAAAGTTTGAATTATATTTTTGAAGGTGGCAATGAGGGTTATCAATGTTTTCGGATTCCCGCTGTAGTTACAACAAAAAAAGGTGATTTATTGGCTTTTGCCGAGGGAAGGAAGAATGGCTGTAGCGATACAGGAAGCATCGACTTGGTGATGAAGCGGTCAGAAGATGGTGGTAAAACTTGGGGTAAATTGGAAGTACTGTGGCACGATGAAGGAAATACCTGTGGAAATCCTTCACCTGTAGTTGATCGTGTAACGGGGGTTGTTTTTTTATTGTCCACCTGGAATTTAGGGGGAGACCATGAATCGGAAATAATAGCCCAAAAGAGCAAGGACACACGCAGGGTGTTTGTGTTAAAGTCCGAAAATGAGGGTGAAAGTTGGAGTGTACCTAAAGAAATTACTTCAGAGGTGAAATTGTCCAATTGGACATGGTATGCCACAGGGCCAGGGTCGGGAATTCAAATTCTTGGAGGCAAGTATAAAGACAGGTTGGTAATCGCAAGTGATCATATTGAGGCGGTAACCAAAAAGTATTATTCGCATACCATTTATTCCGACGATCATGGAGAAACATGGGAGTTGGGAGGAAGCACTCCTCTTGATCAGGTAAATGAATGTGAGGTGGTAGAACTTTCCGATCATAGACTTATGCTGAACATGCGCAATTATAATAGGCAGATGAGTAGCAGGCAACTTGCCTATAGCGATGACGGAGGGGAATCTTGGAAGAACATGCACCATCATGAGTCCTTGATAGAAGCAATTTGCCAGGCCAGTACCTTGCGATTTGATTATGAAGGTCGGGTATATGTTCTTTTTGCAAACCCGGCAGATACCAAAAGTAGAGTGAATATGACAATCAGGGCAAGTTCGGATGATGGAGAGTCATGGCCAATGGTAAAACAAATTTTTAGAGGTCCTTCTGCTTATTCCGATTTGACACTTATTGATCGGAAAAATATTGGTATATTATATGAAGGTGGATATAGAAGTGCCTATCAGGGAATAATTTGGGAGTCGGTAAGCATAACGGAATTGTTGGGAATGTAAAAAATCTTTAGGTTATGATTTAGTATAATCACTAAAATTT
The DNA here is from genome assembly GCF_023015865.1 of Arenibacter sp. F26102. Taxonomy (GTDB): domain Bacteria; phylum Bacteroidota; class Bacteroidia; order Flavobacteriales; family Flavobacteriaceae; genus Arenibacter. The sequence goes on from NZ_JALKBC010000007.1 coordinate 164,845, forward strand.
CTCGGAAGTGCGGCGGTTTGCTGAAAAAGAGATGCTAAAAAGGGCTATAAAAATAAAAAAGCCCTTGAAAATCAAGGGCTTTTGAGGTGGTGCCTCCAGGAATCGAACCAGGGACACATGGATTTTCAGTCCATTGCTCTACCAACTGAGCTAAGGCACCAAACGCTGTAAGCGGGTGCAAATATAATTTCAATTTTATGATATACAAACAAAAATGAAAAAAAAGGCATTTGTTTTTTCATCTTTTTTGATCTTTGCAGTATGAACTTGATCATAGATGTGGGTAATACCCTAGTGAAAATGGCGATTTTCGATAATGAAAAAATAATTTTTTATCGAAAAATTCCGAATGCAGATTTTGCAAAAAATGTAAAAACCGTATTTGCGGAGTACGTTCACATTCAAAATGCCATTGTTTCCAATGTTGGAGGAATGAGTAATGAAGAAATTGCCATGTTATGTGTGTTTTGCAAAGTCCATGTGTTAAGTCATGCTTCCAAAACACCCTTCAAAAACTCTTATGCAACCCCCCAGACCTTGGGTGTAGATCGCATTGCCCTGGCAACAGCGGCTTTTTATCATAATCCAAATGGAAACACCTTGGTCATAGACGCCGGTACCTGTGTCACCTATGATGCCATTAACGATTATGGGGAATATTTGGGTGGGGCAATTTCCCCTGGAATTAACATGAGGTATAGGGCCTTGCACGAACAAACTTCCAAATTGCCTTTGTTGGAAAAAAAACCTATTATCGATTATATAGGAAATACTACCGAAACTTGTATACACAGCGGTGTGGTAAATGGCATTTGTAGTGAAATAGACGGAATAATTGATCAGTATAAAAGTAGATTTGTCGATTTAACAGTTATTTTAACAGGTGGTGATGCTCAATTTTTGTCAAAACGATTAAAAAATACCATATTTGCGCATTCTAAATTTCTCCTGTTGGGGTTATATCATTTGTTAGAATACAACAAGCGCTAGATGATCAAAAATTTTATAATTGCAATATTATGCGTAACTTCGGTAAGCATATATGCACAGAATAATACTGCTTCTCCTTATTCCTATTTTGGTGTTGGCGATTTAAGGGCTACCGGAACAGTGGAGAATCAAATGATGGGTGGATTAAGTGTTTATACGGATAGTATTCACATTAATCTGAGTAACCCCGCAGCTTATAGCAAGTTGGGTTTAACAACTTACACAGCTGGGCTTTCACGAAAAGAGTACCGGTTTGAAAGTAATGTTGCTAAAGAAAGCGCATCAATTTCAAATTTGGACTATTTATCGTTAGGTTTTAACTTGGGCAAAGGTTTTGGTGTGGGTTTTGGAATTATGCCCTATTCTTCCGTAGGTTACAGTTTTCAATCTGAAAGAACTTCTTCAAGTCAGGGAGCAATACTGGAATCGTTTAATGGTGAAGGGGGATTGAACCGAGTGTATTTCTCCGTGGGCTATGAACTATTGAAAAACCTAAGTTTAGGAGTTACCAGTAATTTTAATTTTGGAAACCAGAAGACCAGTAGTTTTCAGACCATTGAAGATGTACAATTGGGGTCATTCAATAGGATAGAATCTAGGATCAAAGGTTTTGATTTTAATTTTGGAGCAAGTTTTACACCGTCCCTCACCGAAAAACACACTCTTTTTACCAGTATAGTGGTTAATACACAAGCCAATTTGGTGTCTGAGAACACAAGGACCATTGGTTCTTTTTCTACTGTCAATGGTAGGGATATAGAGGTGCTGGAGGTAGATTTGGAAGCTCAAGGTTTGGCGCGCACCGGAGTGCAGATTCCGACCACGGCCACTTTAGGCGTTGGCTATGGAATAGATAAAAAATGGTTTTTGGGGGCAGAGTACAGCTTTCAGGGACTAAGTAGTTTTGAGAACGAACTTACTCCTGCCAGTAATTTGGAATATCAGAATGCCGAGACCTTTAGGCTTGGTGGGTATTATATCCCAGATTACACATCTTTTACAAGTTATTTGAAAAGGGCAACGTATAGGGCCGGGGCAAGGGTCTCTAAATCGGGAATAGTAGTAGATAATAAGGAGATAAATGATTTTGGCATAACTTTTGGAATAGGTTTACCACTGGGACGTAATCTTTCCAATATTAACCTTGGTTTTGAACTTGGTAAAAGAGGAACAAAATATGGAGATTTAGTTGAAGAAAGTTATTTCAAAGTTAATCTGGGCCTATCATTAAACGATAAATGGTTCATACCAAGAAAAATTAATTAAAAATTATTACTTTAACCACCTTAAAATAAACAGACAGATGAAAAAGAAACTCTACATCACTGCGATAGCCGCCATGGGATTTGTGGGTTTAGGGCATTCTCAAGCTCAAAATCCGGAGTGTATGACCAATCTTTCCATTTACACTGAGCATGTAAAAGTTAAGAATTATGAGGCTGCCTATACGCCATGGAAGATGGTATATGAAAATTGTCCTACCTTAAATTGGGCCAATATTTTATATGGTGAACGAATATTAAAGGATAGGTTGGGTAAATCTACAGGAGCAGATAAGACTGCCAATATAAATGCCTTAATTGAATTATATGATAATAGGGCAAAGTACTTCCCTGCCAAGACAGACTTAGCTGAGACTATTATAGATAAGGTGTTGTTAAAGTATGATGAGAAAATGATTACCGATGAGGAAATCTACTCTCAACTTGACAAAGCTTTTACAGAGGATAAGGCAAATTTTAAAAATCCTAAGGCATTGTATTTATATTTCTCCAGTTTGGTGGATCTGAATAGTGCAGGTAAAAAGGATTTAGAGGAAGTATTTGAAAAATACGACAACGTTACTGAAAAGATAGATGAAGAAAACGATAAGCTTACAGAGGTTATCACTAAACTCCTTCCAAAGGAAGATGCCGGTACATTGACTTCCAAAGAGAAAAAACAATTGAGTTCTTATAATAGTTATTCTGAAAGCTATGGTAAGATAGCTGAAAGTATTGACAGCAAATTGGGTGCCTTGGCCAATTGTGAAAACTTAATTCCATTGTACGAAAAGAACTTTGAATCTAAAAAGGGAGATATAACCTGGATCAAGCGAGCAGTAGGGAGAATGTATAGTAAGGAATGTACTGAAGATCCAATGTTCAAAAAGCTTTTTGAAGTACAGTTGGCCATGGAGCCTTCCGCCAGTGCTTATATGTACGGTGGTGCCCTTAAAAACAATGCTGGGGATACCAAAGGAGCACTTGAAGATTTCAACAAGGCACTTGAATTGGAAAAAGATGCCAAAAAGAAATCCAATATTGCATATAAAATCGCAACTAGCTATAGAAGAGGTAGTAGGTCTACCGCTAGGAGTTATGCCCAAAAGGCAATAGATGCAAATCCTTCCAACGGTAAGGCTTATTTGTTGATAGCTAGTTTGTATGCAGGAAGTGCCAACGAATGTGGTAGTACTCCTTTCGAGAAAAGAGCTATATACTGGAAAGCCGAAGACTTGGCTCGCCAGGCAGGTCGTGTGGATCCCGCGTTAAGTGGTAGGGCTGGTCAAGCAGCTGCCAGTTATAGAGCTAAAGCGCCATCCAAAACTGATATATTTAATTCAGGTATGGCCGGTAAAACAGTAAGTTTCTCATGTTGGGTAGGTGGTAGTGTTAAAGTGCCCAGCCTATAGGATGAAAAAAAAAGGATTATATTATTTTAGGAGCATTGCCATAGTTATAACTATGGCAATGCTTTTTTATTCCTGTGCAGATAGTTATGAGAGAGTTGGGGATGAAGCTATAAAAAAAATATTTCCAAGTGCAGTGGCCGAGGATTTTACACTGACCCTTACCGAGACGGTTGAGCTTGAGAAAAATGAAGGAGTTGTCCCCTCCCATGTGGTGGCGGTATTAAAGGGTCCAATTTGCGACGACTATAACAATCTGGCTTTTCCTTATTATACCTTTCCCGATGGAGTTATGGTGGAGTTTTTTGATGAAAAGGGAGAAAAGAGCACGGTTACAGCAGATTACGGAATTATTTATTCCAGTACTAATTTAATAGATTTGCAAGGTAATGTGGTTATTGAAACCAGCGACGGTAAAAAGTTGGAGGCTCCACAATTATATTGGGATAGAACCAATGATTGGATTTTTACCCAAGAGAAATTCAAATATACCAATCCAGAGGAGGGAACTATAATGGATGGGGAAGGAATGGACTTTAATAGGGATTTTAGTTTTTTTAATGCTAATAAGACCTACGGCTATATGAGTATAAAAGAAAAGAAGATAGAAGAATGATTAAGATTTTAAGATATACAGAATACCTATATTTGGCAGTGGCCGTAGTGTCTGCTTTTGAGATATACGAGCAATGGAACATAGATAGACAGCGAGCCTACTTGTTTGTCTTTTTTGGGATAGTTTCTATAGGAATGTTCATTTTTAAAAAAACCTATAGGAAAAGGTTCGAAGAACGTCAGAAAAATAATAAACAATAATCTTGGAGGCATATATTGTCATTGTTATTTCATTACTATTTTCGGCCTTTTTTTCGGGAATGGAAATAGCCTTTATTTCTGCGAATAAAATTCACATAGAAATTGAGAAAAAGCAGGATGGTTTTTTGCCCAAAGTCTTGGCTCGCCTAACTAAAAAACCTTCTAAGTTTATTGCAACCATGCTTATTGGGAACAATATAGCCTTGGTGGTTTATGGTCTTTTTATGGGCGACATGCTAATGGGGCTCTTTGCCGGTATGGAGTCCTCCACAGGTAGTGTTTTAGCTTTATTGATAACCGATTTCAGCCTAGTTACCCAAACGGTTATCTCTACTTTGGTAATACTTTTGACTGCCGAATTTTTGCCTAAAGTATTGTTTCAGATTTATAGCAATACCTTATTAAGACTGTTGGCAATACCTGCTTATGTATTTTATGTATTGTTTTCTGTGATATCGGATTTTATTATTTGGATATCCGATATCATACTAAAAGTGCTCTTTAAAACAGATGGCGATGAGGTGCAATTGGCATTTAGTAAAATAGAATTGGGAGATTATATTACCGAGCAGATGGAAGCTGTGGAGAAGGAAGATGAGGTGGATTCGGAAATACAAATTTTTCAAAATGCTTTGGAGTTTTCAGGGGTTAAGGCAAGGGAGGTGATGGTGCCCAGAACAGAGATTGCAGCAGTGGAACTTCATGAGACCCCTAAAAATTTGGCAAAACTTTTTACGGAAACTGGGTATTCCAAAATATTGGTATTCAAGGATACAATAGACAATATTATTGGATACGTACATTCCTATGAGCTTTTTAAAAAGCCCAAAACGATAAAAAGTATCCTGCTTCCAGTAGAATTTGTTCCCGAAACGATGCTAATCAATGATATACTTAATATTTTGACCAAAAAAAGGAAAAGTATTGCAGTTGTTTTGGACGAGTATGGGGGTACCTCCGGGGTCATGACGGTGGAGGATATTGTGGAGGTGCTGTTCGGTGATATCGAGGATGAACATGATTCCACTGATTTGCACGAGGAGCAGATAAATCAAAACTCTTATAAGTTCTCCGGTAGATTGGAAGTGGATTATGTCAATGAACAATATAAATTGCACCTTCCTGAAAGCGATGAGTATGAAACACTGGGAGGTTTGATCATTAACGTTACTGGTGAAATTCCGGAAAAAGACTCCGAAATTAAAATAGATAATTTTCTTTTTGTGGTTTTAGAGGTTTCAAGTAATAAAATAGATATGGTTTCCTTGGTTGTGCTTGATGATGAATAGGCATTTCAGGGATATTTTTTGATTTTTTTTAGTTTTTATTATTTCAAAAGAAAGTAGTAATTTCGCCTCCCGATAGTAACGGGATAAATTTAAACAGTTTACATAATGGCAATTTTAGAGAATATAAGGAAACGAACTACCGTTTTAATTTTAATCATTGGTCTGGCTTTGTTTGCATTCGTAATTTCAGGAGTGTTCAGCAGCAATGAATTGGGTGGTGGAAAGGTTGGTTCTTCCGTGGCGGAGATTAATGGGGATGAAATTTCCATTGATCAATTTAGAAGGAATGTTGAGGCATATTCTAGAATGGCCGGTCCTACGGCTTCTTCCATGCAATTGGTTAATCAAGTATGGGATAGGGAAGTTAGAAATACAATCCTAAATCAGCAGTTCGAGGAGTTGGGTATTGAAATAGAACAGGATCAGATAATAAACTACATAAAAACTATTCCTTCCTATGTTCAAAATCCGGAATTTCAAAATGCCAGTGGAGTTTTTGACGATAATAAGTTTAGAGAAGCTGTGGCCGATTGGAAAGCAAATAATCCTAGTCGTTATGCTCTATGGTTGCAGGACGAACAGGCCATAATTCAAAACGCCAAGGAGCAAACCTATTTTAATCTTATCAGGGCTGGTGTGGTTTCTACCTTAAAGGAAGGCGAATTGGATTATAAATTGGCCAATGATAAAGTCGATATCAAATATGTAAGGGTACCTTTCTCTTCAATACCAGATTCAACTATAGCGGTTTCAAAAAATGAAATTGAGGCTTATATTAATGACCATAAAAAAGATTATAAGCAAGATAAGTCTAGGGATATACAGTTTGTCTATTTCGAGGAAAAAGCTTCTTTGGAAGATGAAAATGCCGTAAAGGAAGAAATCTCAAAACTTTTGGAGGATCGTGTGGAGTACAATTCACAGAAAGATACCAATGACACCATTAAAGGGTTTGGTCATACAAATGATATGGCTGCCTTTTTGGATAGAAATTCAGATATTAAATTCGATACTATTTATAAGGCTAAAAAAGATCTGCCAGTTAAGTTTGCAGATACGCTTATGGCCTTAGAAAAAGGAAGTATCTATGGTCCGTATCGTGATGGGGACTTCTTCAAGGTTTCCAAAATGATGGATAGAAAGGCTAACGGTACCGTAAAATCCAGTCATATTTTAATTTCTTATGAAGGAGCTCAACGCGCCAATCCAGAAGTTACCCGTACTAAGGAGGAAGCCGAGAAAAAAGCTAAGGAATTGTTGGTCGAGGCAAAGCAAAAAGCAACTGTTTTTGCTGAATTGGCCAGAGATAATTCAGACGGACCTTCTGCCCCAAAAGGTGGTGACCTTGGATATAATCAAGAAGGGGTAATGGTGGCGCCGTTTAACGACTTTACTTTTAGTAATGCTGTTGGGGCCATTGGATTGGTTGAGACAGATTTTGGTTTTCACATTGTTAAGATAGATGATAAGCAGGATATTGTTCAGTTGGCCACATTGGCAAGAGAAATAGAGCCTTCTGAGGAGACTATCAATACTTTGTTTACGGAGGCTACCAAATTTGAAATGGAAACTACTTCGGATAAAGACTTTACTGCGGCGGCCAAAGAAAGTAATTATTTGGTTAGACCTGTAAACAAAATTAAGGAGATGGACGAAAATCTTCCAGGTCTTTCTGCCCAACGTTCCATTGTTCAATGGGCTTTTAACGAAGATACCAAATTGGGAGAGGTTAAAAGGTTTAATATAAACAATGGGTATGCTGTTGTTCAATTAACTGCGAAATATGCAGAAGGACTTATGAGTGTTGAGGATGCTTCGGCTATAGTTCTTCCAAAATTAAGAAAGGAAAGAAAAGCGGCTAAGATCATAGAAGCCAATAAAGGTAAATCTATGGAAAATTTTGCCAAGGATAATAATGTTATAGCCACTACGGCTTCTGCATTGACCATGAAATCTCCTATTATCCCAGGTGCTGGGTCGGAGGCTTTCGTTGTTGGTACTGCGTTTGCCATGGAGCAAGGGGCTACCTCAGATTTGATTTCTGGTGAAAGTGGTGTGTATATGTTAAATGTAACAAAAAAAGATGACGCTCCAAAACTGGATAACTATAGTACCTATGCCAGTAGCTTACAGGCTTCGGCAGCAGGTAGGGTAAACTATTCTGTATACAATGCCTTAAAGGAGGCTTCTACAATAGAGGACAAAAGATCTATATTTTATTAGTAAATAGAAGATTACAAAACAATAAAACCTCCCAATCGGGAGGTTTTATTGTTTTTGGTAAAATTGTTTCATATTAAGGTATATAAATACAATCTGAGCGGGTGTGGTTATCTAACCATTTTTGAAAAGGGAATGACAGTAGCATAACCTTTTTCCTTAAAGTAATCGGGCGTGGTTTTGTTACCAGTGACCAGGATAAAATCGCCTCCCCAGGCTCCCAAGCTTTTAATTGCTCCCTTGAAGTCAGGAAATAACCTTTCTTTAACCGTTTGTACCTCAAGGACATCACTCAGGATCGCTTCGTGTTTTTTCAGCAGCTTTTCAAATTGGGACAAACGCGTACAGGTCAATATTCGTTGAGTAATACTACTAATTTGGGATAGGGTGGTAAAAGAGTTGAAATCCTTTTCTCGATAATGGGCAATGCCTTCCCGGCTGTTTTGCTTTTGATTTAGATAAACAAAGTACAGATCATTCTTAAAGGATGGATTAAAGGCTACTGGTTGTGCAATTGGTTTGGAGTTTTTTAACTGGTAGGTGATAGGGCTGTTATGTTGTGCACAAGCAATGTCGTACCCACTTCCCGAAAAAGTATTCCATAACAGCTCATAGGCATCGATATTCGCCCATTGTGCTATATTGTTGATTAGGGTAGACGAGGATCCCAAACCCCATTCCCTAGGAAAGTTCAATGCCGTGGATATTTCTATACCATGGGCTGAAGCTAAAAAATTTGGATTTAATTTCTTGGCTTCCAAAAGAAGTTTTATGAGCCTGTCCGAGATGGGTTTTGATTCGGGAGAATGTGCATTTTTGGAAACTTCGGAAAAATTGTCCAATTCATAAACACCTTCAAACCAAGTTCTTCCTTTGTCGTCCAAACTTTTCCAAACCAGAAGATTATCCTTGATTTCTTTTACGGCTAAGGATTGGCCATATAAAGTAGGAACGGCCAAGCTTAGTGCACCGTCCAGTACTAGATATTCTCCTGTTATCAACAGTTTACCGTTACTGTAGTATTGTTTTGTCATTTCTTATTCCTCAATTCTTCAAAGGCTACCACCACTGCACTATGTGATGCAGTATGTTTTTTGAAATAATCCACCAAGCTAAGTTTTTCTGCTTCGGTAGCGCCCAATTGGTTTAAAATATTTAATAAATGCATCTTCATATGTCCTTGTTGGATGCCAGTGGTTACCAGGGAACGTAAAGCTCCAAAATTTTGTGCCAGTCCGGCCACTGCTACTATTTGCATAAGTTCCTTTGCGGTAGGATTCTGTAATATTTCCAAAGCAAGTTTTACCAACGGATGTATGCTTGTTAACCCACCAACCGTTCCTAGAGCCAAAGGAATCTCTATCCAAAATCTAAAAACCCCTTTTTCTATACTGGCATGTGTTAGGCTGGTGTATTGCCCGTCCTTGGCGGCATAAGCATGTGCTCCGGCTTCTATGGCCCTAAAATCGTTGCCAGTAGCCAAGACTACGGCGTCAATACCATTCATAATGCCCTTGTTATGGGTAACCGCCCTATAGGGTTCCACTTTTGCAATATTTACGGCGCGGACCATCTTTTTTGCAAAATCCTCGGCCGTTATACCGTGGTGGGCCTTTAAATCGGATACAGGGCAACTAACCTCGGCCTTTACGACACAATTGGGGATGTAATTGGAGAGAATGCTCATGACTATTTCAATATCCTTCTCCCGGTCTGTAAATCCATTGTAATTCTGTACCTCGTCTTTAAGGCATTGGGAGAACCCTTCTAGGCAAGAGTTTATGAAATTGGCTCCCATGGCATCCAATGTTTCAAAGGTACAATGTAATTGGAAATAGTTTTGCAAATCTGAGGTTTTGTCCCTTAGTTCTATACTCGTTATACCGCCACCGCGTTTTTCCATATTTTTAATTATGGGAGCAACACTAGCTATTAATTTTGGCTTTACAATATGGAAAAATTTGGTCAGTTTTTCCGTATCACCTTGGTATATAAAGTGCACCTGTCCTACCTTTTCCGTTCCCAAAATACTGGTCTTAAATCCACCACGGGTCTGCCAAAATTTTGCTGCCTTACTGGCGGCAGCCACTACTGAACTTTCTTCAATTGCCATTGGGATGGCATATAGTTTGTTGTTGATTAAAAAATTGGGAGCAATGCCCAAAGGCAAATAGAAGTTGGTAACCGTGTTTTCTATAAATTCATCATGTAAACTTTGCAATTTTGCATCATTGTTCCAATACTGTTTTAAGATAGCAACAGTTTCCTCACTATATTTGGTATAATGTTGGGCAATCCAGTTAATTTTATCCTCTTTTGTCAGTTTGGAAAATCCTTCTATCGGAGTGGTCATGGAGCTTTCGGTTTCTTTGGGTAAAGATAGTAATAAGGTGTCAAAACATTGAATATCTTAAAACGGGTTAATTGTAATTACGGATTGTTATTTTTTAGGTATAAGGCACCTGTTTTTGTTATTTTTTTAGTAAACTTGGAGATTAGAATCAATCTTCGAAAATACTGAAATAGTCTTAATAGTTTTTCAGTAATAATAGAACTTTTAAACCTATGTTTTTGTGATAAAGTCCCCCTTGCTTTTGTTATTCCTATTTATTCTATGCAATTTTTCAGTTCTTATTGCCCAAAATAAGGATATCTCCCTAGAAGAAATATATCAAGGAGCCTTTATGGTTAAGGGTTTGGATATATTGCATTCCATGAAAAATGGAAAGCAATATACCATTTTAAATATTGACCAGGCCTCGGGAATATCGTCTATTGGGAAATATGATTACAAAACCCAAAAAAAACTGGAAACAATAGTTTCTTCGTCAAATTCGGTACCGTATTTTACCTCCTATGAATTTAGTGAAGACGAATCCAAAATATTGTTGGCAACGGAAATCCAATCTATTTTCAGAAGGTCTACACTAGGTGTGTTCTTTGTGTACGACCTTAATTCCAAATCAATTATAAAAATTTCGGATTCCAGGATTCAAGAGCCAATCTTATCACCCAACGGTAGCAAGGTTGCTTATGTGTATAACAATAATATCTATGTTTTTGATATTGCTAGCGAGCTTACGAGACAATTGACTTTTGATGGAGAGAAGAATAAGATAATCAATGGGGTAACGGATTGGGTGTACGAAGAGGAATTTGCCTTTGTAAGGGCTTTTGAGTGGAATAGCGATGGGTCTAAACTAGCATTTATACGGTTCGATGAAACCAATGTACCGGATTTTTCCATGGATGTCTACAGTTCCAGTCTATACCAGACCCAAACCGTGTTTAAATATCCTAAAGCCGGAGAAAATAATGCTGTGGTTTCTCTCCATATTGTTGATATGGATTCTCTCCTAATAACGGAGGTGGGTCTTAAGGATCCCTATTATATTCCTAGGATAAAGTGGATGCACCATCCCAATTACCTTAGTGTTCAGACCTTGAACAGGCATCAGAACAGGTTAAATTTATTTGAGGTAAACGCTACCGATCATAACACCCGAATTCTATTGGAGGAAACAGATGCAGCCTATGTGAATGTTAAGGATGATCTTACTTTTTTAGAGGATGACAGCTTTATTTGGACCAGTGAGAAAGATGGATTTAACCATATTTACCTGTACAATGCCGATGGGGATCTGCTGAACCAAGTGACCAAAGGTCCTTGGGAGATAACCAAATTCTACGGTTACGATCAAAAGGAAGATCTTATTTATTACCAATCTACCGAAAACGGATCAATCAATCGAGATGTTTACAGGGTGAGGAGCAATGGGAAGTATAAAAAAAGATTAACAATGAGAGTGGGGAAAAATGATGCCGATTTTAGCGCTGATTTCGCCTATTTCATAAATACCTTTTCAAGCGCAACTACCCCTCCGGAATATACCCTACATAACTCCTTGACTGGAAAAAAAGTAAAGGACATTTTAGATAACCGGGAAGTATTGTCTAAATTGGGCAATTACAGGATAAGTCCCAAGGAATTTTCCACAATCCCCATTAATGTTAATGAGTTGAATATGTGGATGATTAAGCCAAGAGATTTTGACCCAACGAAAAAATACCCGCTGTTTATGACCCAATACAGTGGTCCTGGATCACAAAGAGTGTCCAATGCCTGGATGGGCACCAACGATTACTGGTTTCAAATGTTGGCCAATGAAGGTTATATTGTTGCTTGCGTAGATGGTAGGGGTACAGGTTATAAGGGATCTGAATTTAAAAAGGTAACCTATATGGAGTTGGGTAAATATGAAGTTGAGGATCAGATCGCCGCAGCCAAAAAACTAAGTGAATTACCTTTTGTAGACGAAACAAGGACAGGTATTTGGGGATGGAGCTATGGAGGGTTTATGTCTACCAATTGTTTATTAAAAGGGAATGATACCTTTGAAATGGCAATTGCGGTGGCTCCTGTGACCTCTTGGCGATTTTACGACTCTATTTATACAGAACGATTTATGCGTACACCCCAAGAAAACCCAAGCGGTTATGATGAAAACTCACCATTTAATTACCCTGAACTTCTCAAGGGAAAGTATTTGTTGGTTCATGGGTCTGCAGATGACAACGTGCACTTACAGAATACGATGCGCATGGTGGAAGCATTGGTACAGGCCAATAAACAATTCGACTGGGCCATTTATCCCGATAAGAATCACCGTATCAATGGCGGGAATACCCGCCTACATCTGTTCACAAAAATAACCAATTTCATAAAAGAAAATCTATAATTCATAATTATGCAGACAACCGTTAAAGAAGCACATCAAAAGGAATTATTTGGCCATCCGGTAGGACTTTATATCCTATTCTTCACTGAAATGTGGGAACGATTTTCCTATTATGGGATGAGGGCTATTTTGGTATTATATTTAATTACCGAAACTAGTGATAGGAATCCAGGTTTGGGCTGGACCAATATTGAGGCTCTGGCACTTTATGGTTGGTATACCATGCTGGTTTATGTGGCTTCTATTCCCGGTGGGATCATCGCAGATAGAATTCTTGGACAGAAAAAGGCAGTGATTGTTGGAGCCGTACTTTTGGTAATAGGCCACAGTATACTGGCTATAGAACAGATGTGGGCATTTTATACAGGTCTCGGTTTTATTATTGCCGGTGTTGGTATGTTAAAACCTAATATCTCTACCATGGTGGGTGGACTTTACCCTAAGGGTGATATTAGAAGGGATAAGGGATTTACCATATTTTATATAGGTATAAATATTGGCGCATTTCTTTCCAGTTTAATTGTAGGGTATGTAGGAGAGGTTTACGGCTGGCATTATGGATTTGGATTGGCTGGTGTCTGTATGCTTTTGGGTCTTATACAATTTGTTCTTGGTCAGAAATATCTTGTGGGTGTGGGCGACTTTCTTGGAAAATCCGTGAATATTGAAGATCAAGATGCCTTAAAGAGACCACTTAGTAAAATTGAAAAGGATAGGGTTATTGTTTTAATTCTCTCTTTTCTAATGGTAATCGTTTTCTTCGGTGCATTTGAACAAGCTGGGGGATTAATGAATATTTATGCTTCCGAAAAAACGAATAGAATGTTAATGGGTTGGGAGGTTCCAGCATCTTGGTTCCAATCCTTGAATGCATTTTTTATTATTGTCCTAGGGGCTGTGGTAGCCAACTTCTGGGCCAGTCGCAAGCTTAAGGGTAAGGAAGCTTCCTCTCTTTTTAAAATGATCGTGGGACTAATTATCATGGGAACTGGATTTTTATTTATGACAGCTGCGACTGCTCAATTTGAAAGCTCGGGATCGTCTGCCATGTATTGGTTGGTGTTGGCATATATGTTCCATACTGTGGGCGAGTTAAGTCTTTCTCCTGTGTCCTTATCCTTTGTTACCAAATTAGCTCCTGCCAAATACGCCTCCCTAATGATGGGCTTATATTTTGCAACAACAGGTTTGGGAAATAAAGTGGCAGGATTATTAGGGGAATCCGCTTCTCATCTCGGGGAGTACACGGTATTTACAGGAATTGCCATATTCTGTATTCTCTTTGGATTACTCATTGGAGTCTTCTTGAAGAAGTTAAAAACATTGACCCATGGTGCCGAAGATAATGAACGCAAAATTACACATTAATCCCTTTGGTCGGTAATTTGTATTTTAACGTATTTTGCAGATGAATATACCTATAGTAATGATAGTTAAGTTCAGTGTCAGGGGCAATAGGCCTCTGGTGATTCTGAAATAAATAATAAGTAAACTGTCTTGATATGAATACCGATATTGAAAATCTTTTTAAGGACAAGGTCCTTGGTCATCCTGCGGGACTATTTGTTTTATTTTTCACGGAAATGTGGGAAAGATTCTCGTTTTACGGGATGCGTATCCTATTGGTGTTGTTCTTAACAGCGCCTATTATAAGCGACAATCCAGGTTGGGAGTGGCCCAGGGAAAATGCACTGGCCTTAATCGGAACCTATGCTTCCCTTTTGTATTTAACCCCAATAGTGGGTGGCTGGATTGCCGATAAAATAACAGGTTATAGGGTGGCTGTAGTAATAGGTTGTTTAATAATGACTTTGGGCCATGCCGCTATGGCATTGGAAACGACGGCCACTTTTTATCTTGGTCTAGCCCTCTTAATCATTGGTACTGGTTTCTTTAAGCCCAATATTACTTCCATAATCTCCGAGATGTATCACGGCAAAGAATCCAAAAAGGACGGAGCTTATACCATATTTTATATGGGCGTAAATGCAGGTGCCTTTTTTGGTATGATGCTTTGCGGATATTTGGCAGAAAATTACGGTTGGTCATGGGGCTTTGGTTTAGCGGGTATTTTTATGCTTCTAGGCATGCTACAGTTTTGGTTGGCAAAGGACCTGTTTGGAGATATTGGTGGTAAGCCATTAAAACTGGGGGAAGTCAAAGTCGTGATAGGAGAGGACCAAGATGTTGAAACCAAATTGAATCCTTTTAGTCTTTTAGATAAAATTTTGATTGTTTTGTCTTCGATTGGCGGGCTACTTTATCTCTTTAATGATCCCTTGGAAAAAATTCAGGGAACAAGTTTGGCGCCCTTTAGCCTTGGCGGCCTCAGTGGCACCAATGTAGTTATCTTATGCTCGTTGGTCTTATTTTTAATTTTATTGGTTACCAGAATTGCCAGATACCTACCTGTGGTAAGGGACCGAATTATAGCCGTATCGATCTTTGGGTTTTTTACAGTCTTCTTTTTCGCTTTTTTTGAACAATCCTTGGGGTCTATGACCATATTTGCAAGGGATTATACGAATAGGGAGCTCGTGGGTCAGTCCGCCATGATCTTTAAGATAATGGATGCTTTGCTGACAACTGTTCCGTTGTTAATTATTAGTTGGGTTCTGGTGCTACTGGCAAAAAAGACCTATAAGCGTATAGGTTTTTCCAATATTATATTGGCTATCGCTTTTATCGGACTTTGGATTTTGGTGATCTTTAGATTAATGGATAAGTTTTCCCAAGAGGGTAATCAGGTAGATGCAACTTGGTTCGGCATTCTTAATTCATTTTTTATCATTACACTGGCACCTTTTTTTTCCAGATGGTGGGAAAGCAAATATAACCCCAGTGCCGCCATGAAATACGGTATTGGTCTTATTTTGTTAGGATTGGGTTTCGCTGTCCTGTCCTTTGGTGCATCGGGAATACCCTCAGGGGCACAGACTGCTTCCGTGAGTATGGTGTTTTTAATTTTAGCTTATTTGTTGCATACCATGGGAGAGTTGTGCATCTCACCAGTTGGACTTTCTTACCTGAGTAAACTTGTTCCGGCGCGGATGATCGGTTTCATGTTCGGGGTATGGTACTTGGCTATAGCCATTGGCCAAAAGGCAGCAGGAACTATGGGCGGAATGATTGATAGGATTTCCGAGCAATATTCTATGGGAACGTTTTTTCTGATTTTTACCCTCGTGCCTGTAGGTGTTGGATTTATATCGATCGTTTTAAATCCACTTCTTAAAAAACTTATGCACGGGGTTAGGTAATTATCGTAAATTATATATCAAAGCTCCCTTCTCGCCAGTTGAATGAAAGGGGAGCTTTTTTCTCCTACAAGTAGCCCTCCATCGTTCTATATAACTTCTAAAATTGCTACCGTCGGCGATAACAATTTTTGGTTGTGCCGAATCCAAAAGCCTTTCCAGATTAATCTTCGGGGATTGAGTCAGTAATAGGGTTGAGATAGCATTTTCCTTAGGAAGTTGAACAATGGAACTGTCTAGGATGAGCAGTCTGTCATCGCCTATTAGAAAACTATTTTTTATTGGTTGATGTTCCACTTTTGTGATGTTCTGGGCAATGGTGTAATCATTGGTCATTCTATCCGAGGCCATTGGATTGTTGGTAAATACAGTAGCTTTTTGTCCCGTTTGATGGATCAAGATTGTATTTCTGGTAATATGCCCTATTACTAGGGTTTCCTTCTGTTTTGTAAGCTGCCTATTCCCTAAAATATACGATTGAAAGCATAAGATCAATATTAGAAATACCATGACCCTTTTATAGGATACTTTGGTAAATGCAATAACCATGGAGATGATAATGCCATAACTGAGAATTAATTGAATGGCATCAAAAGAAATATTTCGGAAAAGAAAATTTTCCTGCTGGGCTACAGTTCCAATAACGGTATTCATCCAACGGATTACAGTGTCGTACACTGTAACTAGAATTGGAGGTAAACTGTTTGCCAAGGACAGTGTGATAACGAGAATTCCAAACCCTAAAATAAAGGTTAAAAAGGGAAGAATCAGCAGGCTTGATACCAAAAACAACCCAGGGAATTGATGAAAATAAAATAAACTTATGGGCAGTACCCCCAACTGAGCTGCAATACTCACCGAAACCAATTCCCAAGCTTTCCTAAGGAACCAATATTTTGGAACCCAGAGTTTTTGTAATAGAGGGAATATCCAAACAATGGAAAAAACAGCGGCATAACTTAGTTGAAACCCAACTTGGAACAATAATAGTGGGTCCAATAATAATAGAATGAAAAACAGGGACAATGCAAGTATATTAAAATTACTTGTGGGCCTATTCAAGTACAGGGCATAGGCAACGAAACTAAACATGGCCACGGCCCTAAGTATAGAAGCAGAAAGACCGGCCAGGAGGGCAAAGCACCATAACAGCAATACAATAACAACCAGCTTTATACTTCTCCCTTTTGGAAGAAGCTCCAAGGGCATCAATAAAAAATGGAGCAGGCCCAAAAGAATTCCAATATGCAAACCGGACAATGCCAAGATATGATAGGCGCCTGCGTTTTTGTAATCTGAATCTATTTCTGATGTAATTTCATTTCGTTGGCCAAGGAGGAGGGCTTGGATTACACCCAATTCTTCGGTGCCAAAATTCTCTTTTCTTAGTTTTTCAATGATTTGGTTCCTTATTTTGGAAGCCAAACCAAAGATGGTCTTATAAGGGAGGGGATTTGCTATGTAATTATTCTGTGTTAGCCGAACCTGGTGCTTTATTCCTATATTCTCAAGGTATTTTCTGTAGTTGAATTGATGTGGGTTTAAGGGGGGTGTAATGGGTTGGAATGTAGTGAAGACCATTATTTCATCATCCACAAGCAGAGTTCCCTTTGTTGAATCTACTGTTATATTAATAAGTACTTTTCCAGCAACCCTTAAACTATCCATGTATTTAACATGCGCCACATATCGATCCGAAAAATCGTTGGATTTTAATACTTCGCGGATTTTTAAAGTATAGGCCCTTTTCCCGTTCATGGAATGATGGGTGTAATGTGAGCCAATATTTTTGGATTCACTTAGGGTAAGGCTCAATATACCAATGGCCACCGTCAAAAGTCCGGTCAGAAATCCGAAAAGCGTAGAGGGTGCTTTGTGGTTAAATGCAAATACAACTCCTAGGGCAATTAATAAAATAAGGGTTAAACTAAAGGAAAATGCAAGTGATGGATTAAATGAATATCCAATTAAAATTCCACAAATAAGTAATAAGGTAAGTTTTATGGTTGTAAACCTTAGCAACCGCATGCTAGAGGATCCGTGTAGCCTTTATAAAGGCGTAATTCCAATAACCCTCCCGCAGGGAGGAAACAATAACTCCCCTAGATGAGGTGGAGTGGATGAATTTTATTTCATCGCCGTCAACTTGGACCACTAAACCAACGTGGTTTATATTGTTTTTTCTTCTAGAGGTCCCAAAGAAAAGAAGGTCACCCTTGCTAATGTTCTTTAAATTTATTTTTTCTCCTTCCTCTGCCATTTGGTAGGAGGCTCTTGGCAGTTGAACATCGTGTTCCCCAAAGGCTACATATAGCAACCCTGAACAATCCATACCCCTATCGGTTGTGCCGCCAAATTTATAACGGACCCCTGAAAATGTCAGGGCGGTATGCACGATTTGCTCAGTTATTTTGGCGGCTGGTTTACTAATGGTCTCAACGCCTATAGGGGTCCCGGCCTTTACTTCAGTAGGTATTTCCGAGGCTTCAACTGTTATTTTTCTGTCCTCGCGATGGACTGTTTTTTTCTTGGCTGCACCGCAGCCGATCAGGGAAAGAATTAGGAATAAAGAAAAAAATCTTTGTATCATCCAAGTAAAAGTTAGTGCTCTTGGATATCAAATTTAAATAATTAATTTAAAATCCGTTATTTTTTTGGGAAAACCCTTGCGAATGTTTCAGGATAAATCGCCAATAATGTCTTTATTCCAACAACGTATTGGTGCTGTAGTTATTGTTTAAACGGGGCTCGAAAAGTGATTTAATTTATGGATTTCCAGTTAGAATTATTTGCATAAGTTATGCAATACGCGCCAAAATTGAGATTCATGAAATTATTATTGTGCAGTTTTGGCACTCTCCACAATCAGGGACGCCGCTTTTTCACTAGCGCCTTTGCCTCCTAGTTTTTTTTCCAATTCGTAGTATGCTTCAAACTGTCTTTTTCTCTCAGGTCCGTCCAAAATCTTGGTGAGTTCTGTAGTAATGTTTTTGGTATTTAAATCGTTTTGAATTAGTTCTTTAACAACCTCTTTGTCCATTATTAAATTTACCAAGGAAATAAATTTAAGGGTAATGATCCGTTTTGCAATTTGATAGGATATCCAATTGGCACGGTAACATACCACTTGTGGAATCTTAAAAAGCGCTGTCTCCAAAGTAGCGGTTCCGCTAGTTACCAAGGCGGCATAGGACAGACTTAATAAATCGTAGGTCTTATTGGAAATTAGGCTTACTTGGGAAGATTTTAAAAAAGGCTGGTAGAATTCCAAATCCAAACTGGGCGCCCCGGCAATCACAAATTGATATTTTGGAAAGGACTTTGTTACCGACAACATTAAGGTGAGCATTTTTTGAACCTCTTGTTTTCTACTTCCCGGTAATAGTGCAATAATGGGCTTTTTTAAATCTAAATTATGTTCTTCCCTAAATTTTTTATCGGAGGTTCTTGGAATATCCCCAATAGCATCAATAAGAGGATGGCCCACGAAATTAACGGGAAAGTGGTGCTTTTTTTCATAAAATTCCTTTTCAAAAGGAAGAATTACGTGCATGGCATCAATATCTCTTTTTATTTTATGGATCCGTCCTTCTCTAGATGCCCATATTTGGGGGGAAATATAGTAATTTGTCCTAAAATGGTTTTTTTTTGCCCATGAGGCAATTCTAAGATTAAAGCCGGAATAATCGATAAATACAATTACATCAGGATTAAAATTGACGATATCCTCTTTACAGAAGTCAATATTTTTAAAGATCTGGTTAATGTTCGTCATAACTTCAAGGAAACCCATAAACGCCATTTCCTTGTAATGTTTTGCCAAGGTACCACCGGCAGCCTTCATTAAATCGCCTCCCCAACAACGAACGTCGGCTTCCGAATCCTTTAATTTAAGGGCTTTAATCAAGTTTGAACCATGAAGGTCGCCAGAGGCCTCACCAGCGATGATGTAATATTTCATCCGTTTAGTTTGTGTGGTTTATTACCAGTTCTCCAATTTAATATATTGAATAATCCATATCCTGAATCTAAAAAACCTTGTAATACAGTATTAGCATAGCCGTCACTAGGGTGGCAATCATTACACCCCTTGCCCTATAATCTCTACGTATTTTTAAAAAACCAAAAAAGGCAAACAGGTTTAAAATGGCTCCAAGCGCCAATAAACTACCAATATGCCCTTGTTGAACAGCTGCATTATATGTTTCTACAATACCAAAATCGGAGAAGATAAGAATATATAATAAAGTTCCAACCGTGTTGGCAATGATACCTACTATAAATCCTATGCGTATTTCCTTTTTAATCATTTAGTTTCCAGTTGTTAATGTTTTGAATGGAGTGGTGTGCGGTTAAATCAAATTGGGTTGGGACTACAGAGACATAGTCTTGGGACAGGGCATATTCATCCGTATCTTCTCCCTTGTCCAGCAGTTCAAACTCTCCAGTTAGCCAATAGTATTCCTTGCCATTTGGACTAGTTCTTTTGTCGAATTTTTCTTTCCAATTGGCCCGTGCCTGTCTACAAATTTTTATGCCTTTGGGAGGTTTGTTATCGGTTTTGGGAATATTCACATTGAGTACAACCCCATTCGGGATGCCATTTTTTAATGCCTCTTTGACTATTTTTTGAATGGCCTCCTTGGAAGCCTCAAAGTTGGCATTCCAAGAATAGTCACAAAGCGAAAATCCAATAGCCGGAATTCCTTCAATCCCAGCTTCTATTGCTGCACTCATGGTTCCCGAGTAAATAACATTGATAGACGAATTGGATCCATGGTTTATTCCACTTACACAGAGGTCTGGTCTTCTATCCAAAAGTTCCTGTAGACCAAGCTTAACACAGTCTGCGGGAGTTCCGCTGCAACTGTATTCTTCTTTTGCTCCACTTTCCAAATCTACGGTAAGCTTTTTTATATACAGGGTGTTGTCTATGGTTATCGCATGGCCCATTCCAGATTGCGGACTGTCCGGAGCCACTACAACCACTTCCCCAATATCCTTTATGAATCGTATTAAAGCCCTTAGGCCAGGAGCTGTAATGCCATCGTCGTTTGTGACTAGGATCAAAGGTTTCGCCATGGTATATAATTTATGCTGCAAAAATACGTTTTTAATCTATTATCGGATTTCCTAATATGAAGAGTACACGATGAAATTATGTCTGGAATTTATAGAATTCCATAACAGGTCCAACCGTTGTCAGTGTCCAATGCGATTGAGATATTAACAAAAGATTAATGTCATATTGGTATAATATGGCACGATTTTTTCGTTATCTTAGAGTAATTGCCGTTAAAGGTCATAATTAAATGGCAAAACTTGGATTGCACTCATCGTTTGATTAATTTTAGATGTTTGCTTTAATACATTCAGGGAGGGGTTGTTTTATACTTTAAAATTAACTCCAAATGTGGAATAATAAAATAAAATAAATGAAAAGAAATTTAGCCTACGCCTTAATAGTAATGCTTGTTGCGGTAGCTTCATGCAGTTTTACGAACAAATCATTTGAAACTGATGATAAGGACAAGTTATTATTAGACCTTATTACATATGTTTTAGAACGTGGTCATTATCAGCCGAAGGCTATTAACGATGATTTCTCCGTTAATGTTTTCGAAGGTTTTTTAGATATTTTAGATCCTACCAAGCGATATTTTCTTGAAAGTGATATCCAGGAATTCGAAAAATATAAGTTTCAGATAGATGATCAGATCAAGAATACCGACATTTCTTTTTTTGATATGGTATATCAACGCTTATTGAAGCGAATGGATGATGCCAAAGAGATTTATAAAGAAGTTTTAGAGGAACCATTTGATTACAATGTAGATGAAACCATTGAAATTAATTATGACGGGCAGGGGTATGTAGACTCCCGGAAGGAATTAAAAGAGCGATGGAGAAAACAGCTAAAGTATGCAACTCTGGGTACTTACGATTCCAAATTGGAGGTCAACAAAGAATCTTCAGTCACAAATAGTGGTGAGGCATCCAATAGTGTAGATAATTCCAAACCCATTGCTGATGAAAATGTTTCTTCCAAGCCATTGACTTCAGCTGAAGCCGAAAAGGCCGCTAGGGATTTAACAAAAAGTACCTTGGATGATTATTTTGATTTCGTGGATGATTTGGAACGTAAAGATTGGTTTGTACAATATTTAAATACCATAGTTGAAGTCTTCGATCCACATACTTTTTATTTTGCACCGGATGATAAGGAAAAATTCGATACCAGTATGTCAGGTAAATTTGAAGGTATTGGTGCCCGATTACAAAAGAAGAAAGATCAAACTAAAATAGTAGAGATTATTTCAGGAGGTCCAGTTTGGAGAGACCAACAGTTGGAAGTTGGCGACGAGATTTTAAAAGTAGGACAAAATGGGGAAACACCTGTTGATATTGTTGGTATGCGTTTAGATGACGCCATCAAATTTATTAAAGGCCCTAAAGGTACAAGGGTGGATCTAACCGTTAAAAAAGTGGACGGTTCCATGGTAGTTATTTCCCTGACCAGGGATGTGGTTGAATTGGAAGAATCTTACGCGAAATCCGCATCCATAATTAAGGGTAATCAAAAATATGGCCTCATTAATTTGCCAAAATTTTATGTAGATTTTGAGGACTATAATGAAAGGAACGCGGCTACGGACGTGGCCCAAGAAGTGGAAAGATTAAAAGAAGCTGGAGCCGAAGGCTTAATTTTGGATCTTCGTGATAATGGCGGTGGATCTCTTAAAACAGTGGTTGAAATGGCTGGACTATTTATTAAGGACGGCCCAATTGTTCAGGTAAGGTCTACCGATAAAAAACCGGAGGTTTATAACGATAAGGATGAGCGCATTCAGTGGGACGGACCTTTGGTGATTTTGGTAAATGAACTATCGGCCTCTGCTTCCGAGATATTGGCTGCAGCTATACAAGATTATAAGAGAGGGGTGGTTATTGGTAGTAAACAAACCTTTGGAAAGGGTACGGTTCAAAATGTAATCCCCTTAGAGAATATAGTAAGAAGCAATGAGCATGGAGATTTGGGCGCTATAAAGCTTACGACTCAAAAATTCTATAGAATTAATGGCGGGTCTACCCAGTTGGAAGGTGTTAAAAGTGATGTAGTTGTGCCAGATCGTTATAGTTATATCGACCTAGGGGAAAGGGATCAAGAAAATCCGTTGACCTGGGATAAGATTTCACCAGCAGAATATACTCCTTGGGATGGCTATATAGACTATGAGTCTACCATTGCGAGCAGCACTAAAAGAATGAACCAGAATTCTCAAATAAAATTGATCGAGGAAAATGCGCAATGGATAAAAAAGGCACAGGACGAAACTGTGGTCTCTTTAAAGTACGCGGATTATAAGAAAGGATTGGAAGCTGATAAGGAAAAGGCCAAGTATTTTAAAACTATCTCGGATTATGATTCACATCTAACATTTGAATCTCTAAAATACGAAAAAGATCTATTTACCCAAGATTCGATTTTAAGGGAAAAGCGGGACCGCTGGCACAAGGATTTAGCCAAGGATGTTTATGTTGAAGAGGCTGTGAATGTTTTGGAAGATCTAAAAATGCATAATATCAAGAACTCCAAATTAGCCAGTGTAAAAGGATAATTTTATACCTTGAAACGATTTTAAAACCTGCTCATGGAGCAGGTTTTTTTTGTCTTTAAATGGCCTGATGCCTATTCCAATAAATGGAAATTGTTTATGAAGTTGATTACCTTGGCATGGGGCATTTCACATGGTTTTAACTGCTCCGTCTTATCTGTAATATAAAAGTTAAAACTGATAAAATCGTTACCACCCAACTCCTCGGCATATACTTTAATACTTTTGCCCTTATTGAAATTGGACCGCGTTACTCCGTATTTTTTGTTTTGAAAAAGTACGCACGAGTAACCTAAGGGGATGGCTTTTATTCTTTCTGATAACATGGAAGCAAGTCGCTTTGTTTGTGATAAGGATACACGCTTACGAACTGCAGGAGAGCATGGAACATCCTACTTTGTTCCTAGCCCAATCCGGACGCTTGGCAAACCATTTTTCAGCCTTTATTTGTTCATTGTATGGATGCTTCAAAAGTTGAAAAAATTCATTGATTAAGGTATAATTCCCTTTGTCCGCATCATCTATGGCCAATTGTGCCATATAGTTTCTCAGGACATATTTGGGATTCACCATATTCATTTTTTCACCTCTACGTTCGTCTGTTAGGCTTTCTTTTTGCAATCTTATTTGGTAATCGGTAAACCATGTTTTCCATTTTTCAAGAATGTCGCCCTCAACTTCTTCAAAAACATAGAAGGCATCCTTCACCGGGTTTAAAAAGTGATCATCAATAGGGCTCTCTTTTTCAATTTTATTCAAGCTTCGAAAAAAGATGGTCATATCGGTTTCTGTCAATTGTAAGTTTTCTTCCAGTCTACCCAAGAGTTCGCCATCATTTTTGTCGGTATCAAAAAGTCCTATTTTGGATTTCATCATCGACAGGTATTTTGTTTGGTAATTTTCCCTGTAATCCTTTAAGATTCCTTCAAGGGGTGCCGCATCTTCTATCAAAGGAAATAGGGAGTTGGCCAATTGATATAAGTTCCAAAGGCCAATATTTATTTGATTGCCATATCTATAGCGCTTATACTGTCTGTCTGTTGTATTAGGGGTCCAACCTTCATCATAGCCTTCCAGCCATCCGTAAGGTCCATAGTCTATGGTAAGTCCAAGAATAGACATATTGTCCGTGTTCATAACCCCATGTACAAAGCCAACACGTTGCCAGTGGATGATCATATCCAGTGTACTGTTTGCCACTTCCTTAAAAAACTGGATATAGGATTCCTTTGAACCTTCATTCAAATGGGGAAAGAAATGCCGAATAGTATAATCTGTGAGATCTTTTAAAGTTTTTTTATCCTGCCTTGCAGAAAAAATTTCGAAATTTCCAAAGCGTAAAAAAGATGGTGCCACTCTGCATACTACCGCCCCCTTTTCGTAAGCGGGGTTACCATTATAAAGTATGTCTCGAAGTACCTGGTCGCCTGTTAACGCCAAGGAAAGGGCTCTTGTAGTGGGTACTCCTAGGTGGTACATAGCCTCACTGCACAAATATTCCCTAATGGAAGACCGCAATACGGCCAAGCCATCGGCCGTTCTGGAATAAGGTGTTTCCCCTGCCCCTTTTAGCTGTAGCGCCCATTGTTTATTGTTGTGGTTAACTTCAAATAGATTTATGGCTCTGCCATCTCCCAGCTGTCCGGCCCAATTGCCAAATTGGTGGCCGCCATAGCACATGGCATAGGGTTGCGTGTCTTTTAAAACGGCGTTTCCTGTAAAAATATTTTGGAACTCCTCGGACCTTAGGTCGTCCTCAGTTAACCCCAGGTCTAGTGCCAATTCACTTGAAGTGTGAATCATGCTAGGTTTAGCAGTTAATTTTGGAGTTACAAAAGAGTAACATGCCTGCATGACCTGCCTTCTTGTGTTTTCCAAAATTGGGTCTGCTGGGAGTTCTGTATTAAAAGTGTCCTTAATATTCAAATTCATACGATTCCTAATCTATTATAGAGTTCCATTTTTTACTTCTTCTGGCAACGGCCTTTATATACGAACATACGGCCACCGCCTTGTATCCTTCACTAGTCAATTGCTCAAAGGTACCTTCCACAAGTTCCTTGCCATACCCTTTTCCCCTTAGCTTAAAGGGTACTTCAGAATAGGTCAAATACATCTGCCCATCAACTAGCTTATAGGTTACCACAGCCGTTTCATCATTTATAGCCATGGTAAATCTCTTATTCTCCTTATCGTGCTGTAACTTTAAATTACCAGTTATTAAATTGTTATCCATTTATTTAGTGTTTTTTTTGGTGGAATTTTTCGGGTTTTTAATCAAAAGGTTAGAGTGGTAAAATTGAGTTTACCTAATTCATACAAAATACGCAATTATTGGTCAGGGCAAGAATTGTTTTTCACGTTCAAGTTGGTGAATGAGAAATTATGTAATTATAAACAATCTTGATAGAACTGAGTCTTAGCGAATCCTTTTACACTATAATGGGAGTTTGGTAAAGGCTTGTCCGTTACTTTAAATGGTATTTAAAAAATTAATGGCATTTTGTACATTTAGGTGAAAGTCGGCAAAAACCACATTATCGTTTTGATCTATAAATATAAACCATGGTGTTCCACCCGTTCTGTAATTTATCATGATCTTAGATATATTGTTGGAACTTTCATCACCGGGATCATGGCCAAAGGGTATTTTTAAATCGTATTGATTTTGGGTTTCCAGTATCTTGTCATATGTGTTGGTATCATATCCTTCAAAAACGGTCTGAATGCTTAAAAAAACAATATTTTGGTTGCCTTCTAAGGCAGTAACCATTTCCTTAAGCGTGGGAAATCCTCTACTATGGCAACCTTGGCACCAACTTTGAAAACAATAAACCACTTTGAATTTTCCCTCAAAATCGGACAATTTAATAGCCTTGGAGATATTTCCATTGGCATCTATCCATTGTTCTACCCCAAATTCACGAGCCTTAAAAACATTTTGGTCATCCAAAGTGCTATCATTCAATTAATAAAGTGCTATCATTCAATTAATAATGTCCATTCCAGTTCTGTTTAATTCAAATTCTTTGGCTGGAGGGATGTATTTACAAACTCTGTTTAATTCTTGACAATTACTTTCGTTTATTTTGGAGCGCAATTACACTTTTACTTTTTTCAGTTTATCGGCATGCATTTTTCGGAGCTTGCTCAACTTCGGTGTAATAACAGCACTACAGTATCCCTGCGACTTATTATTCCTATAGTAATCTTGGTGATATTCTTCAGCTTCGTAAAATGTTCCCAACGGACTAATTTCTGTTACAATTGGTTTGTCGAAGTAGGGTGCCACTTCCTTTATTACTAAGCCTGCCTTTTCCTTTTGGGCATCATCGTGATAATAAATAACCGAACGATACTGTGTGCCGGCATCGCCGCCCTGTCGGTTTAATGTGGTTGGGTCGTGGCTGGTCATGAAAACGACCAGGAGGTTTTCGTACGAAATAACATTGGCATCAAAAGTTACTTGAACTACTTCCGCATGACCGGTGAGTCCAGAACACACTTCCCTATAAGTTGGTTTACCCGGTGCATTTCCTCCAGTATAGCCAGAAATTACTTTTTCCACACCATTTATTTCCTGAAAAATGGCTTCCACACACCAAAAGCATCCACCACCAATGGTGGCGGTTTCTAATTTTTTATTTTTCATCGGTTACCCTTTCTTTAATTATTTTCATGGATTCTGAATTAATACAATAGCGCAGTCCACTGGGCTCTGGCCCGTCCGGGAATACATGCCCCAAATGGGCATCGCAGGTATTGCACATTACTTCTACCCTGACCATACCATAGGAAGTGTCCTTATGGTATTTAATGGCATTGTCTTTAATTGGCTGGGTAAAACTGGGCCAACCGCTTCCGGAATTAAATTTAATGGTGGAATCGAACAATGGGGTGTCACAGCATATACAGCTGTACTTACCGGCATCATGGGTGCTACAAAGTGCTCCACTGTGCGGAGCTTCCGTTCCTTTATTTCTGGCAATTCTAAATTGTTCAGGAGTTAGTAGTTGTCTCCATTCCTCCTCTGTTTTCTCAACTCTTGTGTCTGGTCGTGGATTCCCCTTTACACTGAAGTTGATGATATCTTTCCAAGTCAACATATATATTTTCCTTTCTTTTTATGGTTCAAATAGTAGTCGGTATTCAATCTAATTGTGATGTTGGAATTAGTGGTATAATTTGATTTTTGTACCCTTATTTTGTCGCTCCAAAACCTCTAAACTTACAAGTGCGACGAATCCCAATTCGTAACTTTAAATTATATTTACATTATGAATAAATATAACAAAAATAGGGTCATTTATACAACTCTGTTGCTTGTTTGTGTAGTCCTATTTTGGGTATTTGAGAATTTTTACACTCCTGCTCCATATACACTGCCCGACGGGGAAGGAAGTAGGACGGAAATCCCTGAACTTCTGAGGCCTAGTTCCACTACTGGTGAAATAGTGCAACATGCCCATTTTGCCTTATCCTATAATGAAGCCTATGAGCAGGCGGAGTGGGTGGCTTATATATTGGATAAATCCCATTTGACCAAGGATGATAGAAAAAGGCCATATTTTTTGGAAGACCCCAAGGTTAGTACCAAGTCTGCTGACTGGAGAAACTATAAGGGATCTGGTTACGATAGGGGCCATCTGTGTCCTGCGGGTGATCGTAGATTCTCTGAAAACGCATACAATGAAACCTTTTATACGAGTAATATTAGCCCCCAGGACAGGGATTTTAATGCAGGAATCTGGAATCGGCTAGAGCAGCAGCTGCGGTATTGGGCCAAAAAGGATGGACCACTGTTTGTCGTTACCGCTGGTGTATTGGAAAAAGGATTGCCCAGCATAGGTGAAGAGGACGTGGCAGTCCCAAAATTTTACTATAAAATTATTGCCAAAGGTAATGGCAGGGATCTCAAGATTATAGCATTTCTATTCCCGCACAGGGAAGATATTGGGAAATTGGATCAATTTATAGTTTCGGTAGATGAACTGGAAAAAATAACGGGAATCGATTTCTTCCCTAATTTGCCTGATGATCTAGAAGATTTTCTGGAAGCCAACATAAGTACTGGCGGGTGGAAATTTTAGGTCAATTCATTTAATCTATTCGCATCCAATTTTAGAAAAATGAACAATAAGGCTGTGAAAAATAGTAAACCGGAACCTCCATAACTAAAGAAGGGTAGGGGTATACCTATGGTTGGCAGGACACCGGTGACCATACCTATGTTTATAAAATAATGTATAAATAAAATGGAGATGACACCATAGCCATACATACGACTGAAGGCATTTTTCTGTCGCTCCGCCAAATGAACCAACCTCAAAAGCAATAAGGTGAATAGGATAACAACGGTTGCCGTACCAATAAACCCCCATTCTTCACCTACGGTGCTAAATATGTAATCTGTATGTTGTTCGGGAACAAAGTCGCCCTTGGTTCTTGTTCCCTCCAAAAATCCTTTCCCAAAAAAGCCTCCTGATTCTATAGCTTTTTCAGATTGATAAGTATTGTATCCTATGGTTTTTCGGATTTCGTCCATTTTCTTGGGGTCCTTTTCCAATCTAAGCCAAAGACCGAATCGGTCTCTATGGCGTTGTTCAAAAACCGAATTAAAAACAAAATTAACCGATAGGGAGAATAGAACGATAGCTACGTAAATAAGGGTAACCGGGATAATGGGTACTTTGAATGATGGCTTTTTTAATAATAGGAACAAAGCTAATAGGAGTCCCAGGATTATGGCTACCCAGATAGTACCGAACATTAATGTTAGAATAAATATAAGGATTACCATTACTCCTATACTCAGATAATAAAGCGGGAGACCTTCCCTAAATATTACAAAAATCAAGGCGAAGAAGACCAGGGCACTTCCTGGATCGGGCTGTGGAATGATCAAGAAAGCCGGAATCAAAATTATCAATATTGAGACCATTTGGTCTTTCTGGCGCTTAATGTCTGTCTGTATATCACTTAAATATTTAGCCAATGCCAGGGCGGTTGCAACTTTTGCGAATTCAGAAGGTTGCAGGTTGAAAAAACCAAGGTCGTACCAAGAGGTAGCCCCGGCAATAGTTTTGCCAAAGACAAAGAGACCTAAGAGCAGTGCAAGGGATATAATGTAAAACAGGCTTGAAAATCGTTCATAAAAATTGGCTTCTAGGGCCAGAATAATAATAATTGCGACGGCACTAGTTCCTATAAAAAACAATTGCTTTCCATGTAATGAGGCGAAATTGAATATGGAAGGGTTGTCCTCTGTGAAGGTGCTTGAATAAATATTTATCCAACCTATAAATACTAAAGAAATGTATATAAGAACGCTAAACCAGTCTAAGCGTTTAAGGACACTTTTACCAGACACGCTCATTTATTTTAAAGGGTTGTCCACTATAGGGCTTTGCATATTCCTTCTCCAAAGTTTTTTCCAACATTCTTTTCTCCAAGTCAACACGGGTAATTTCACCTTTTAGGTATTTTTCAATCATTAAGGAAGCGATATGTCCGGCAAAACGGGACCCAAAGTATCCATTTTCTATATATACAGCAATGGCGATCTTTGGATTGTCCACGGGTGCAAAGGCAACAAAAACGGAGTTATCCGTGAGTTGGGTACGTACCCCATCGATTCTTGTAAAGTTTTCAACGGTTCCTGTTTTACCTGCAATTTCAATGCCCTCTATTTGAAGCCGTGCTGCTGTACCTTTCCTGTATACCTCGGCCATTCCCTGAACCACCGGTTCAAAATATTTTTTATCAATAGTGGTATGTTTGGCTTCGGTAAATTCTGGAATACTAATATCTTCAGCCCCAATTTTTTTGAGTACATGCGGTGTAAAATAATGTCCTCTATTGGCAATTGCTGCCGTCATGTTGGCCAATTGGATAGGGGTAACTTCTACTTCTCCCTGACCTATGGAATTGGAAATAATGGTAGAGGAAGACCATCGTTTTTCCCCGTATATTCGGTTATAATATTCCTTGTTTGGAATTCTTCCGGGTCTTCCAGTAGGCAAGTCGTAACCCAGAAATGTTCCCAAGCCAAAGCTTTTCATATGCTTTTCCCAGACATCCATTGCCTCGGCTGAGGTTGGGAATTGGTCATAGATTTTGCGAAAAGCTCCCGCAAAATAGGCATTACAGGATAGATATATGCCAGAATTTAAATTTCTGCTTCCTCCTCCGCAATGGCAGCCTCTTTTCCTTTTACCCACATAGAACCCGTTGTAGCAATGAATAGAGGTTTCCGGTGTAATGGCTCCTTCTTGAAGCGCAACGAGGGCATTTAGGGTCTTAAATGGCGATCCTGGGGATTGTGATGCCAATATGGAACGGTCAAAAGTTGGTTTCGTAATAGTGTCATAGTGTAATTTACTATAGTTTCTTGATCGCTCCCGGCCCACCAAAAGGGCGGGGTCATAGGTTGGACCGGAAATTAACGCCAATATTTCACCGGTTGCAGGCTCAAGGGCTACAACTCCTCCGTGTTTCCCGGTCATCAATTTTTCACCGTATTCCTGAAGTATTTTATCTATTGTGACGGTTATTTGTTTTCCCTGCTCGGGCAGTGTATCCAATGTGCTGTTCTTATAGGGGCCAATGTCCCTATTAAATCGGTCTTTCTGAATGTATTTTACGCCTTTGCGTCCCCTTAGAATAGTTTCGTATTCCTTTTCAATACCGGTGGTTCCTTTTAATTCCCCGGCGGCATAGGACGGATTTCTTTCCAAGTCCCATTCGTTGACCTCGCTAATGTATCCCAATACATTGGCACCGCTATTGGTATCGTAATATCGTAAGGATCTTTTTTGAATATAGAACCCCTCGAATCTTCTCATTTTTTCTTGAAGTCGACCATAATCTTCTTTGGAAAGTTGAGGTACTAAAACTGAGGGGAGTCTTGGGGAATAAACCCGAGCTTTCTTTAGTTGGGATACGAACCTTTCTTTGTCAATTCCAAGAAGGTTGCAAAAATCGAGGGTGTCCAAAGGTTTTACTTCCCTAGGGATAACCATAACATCATAGGCCGGCTGGTTGGCTACTAAAAGTTCTCCGTTTCTGTCATATATATAGCCTCTTTCCGGATAGTCGTAAACTGCCTTTATGGCGGGATCTTCCAATACTTGGTTAGGGGAAAAACTAAAGATCTGGAGATAAGACAATCTACCGATAAAAGTTATTCCAACCAGCAATATAATGGAGGATAATAAGATTTTTCTCATTCTTTTTTAACACTAAAAAGTGAACTTAACAGTAAGCACAATATTAAAGTAGCTGTACTGATAGATAAAACTTTCTTCAAAATTAACAGTGTATTTGCAAAACTGAAAATTTCTAAAGTGAAGAAAACTAAATGGTGTATTATTATTAATAACGTTAAAAATGCAATTTGTTGTGCTC
This sequence comes from Arenibacter sp. F26102, assembly GCF_023015865.1. Lineage (GTDB taxonomy): Bacteria > Bacteroidota > Bacteroidia > Flavobacteriales > Flavobacteriaceae > Arenibacter. The sequence continues at coordinate 196,849 of NZ_JALKBC010000007.1, forward strand.
TAGTGGTGTTGGTTAGTTTAAAGTTTTGAAATTCATAATTCACCCCAAAACAAAAGCGCATAATGGTTGGCCTTAAATAAGCAATAGTGACGGTGGCAGCGGCGTGTATGGCAACGGTATCGGAAAATAAATCAACTGTAAAGCCAAGTAAAAAACTCAAGAGAAGAAACAGTTGCCTTTTTTCCTTAATGGGATACCAGTATAGGAATAGAATATACACCATTGGGTTGATATATCCAAAAAAATTAAGCTTATTAAAGACTAATACCTGCACCAAAATTAATAGTACAAATCTAATTACATTAATAAAGTAGCTATTGCGAATCATTATTGGTCTTGGCTTCTAATTCTATTATTTCTTCCCGTTGCACATTGTCCAATACGTAAATGCTTTTTATAGCGGCCATATTGTTAAATAGCTTAATATCTATGCTATAGGAGCTTTGTGAGTTGTTTAAATCAAATTTCTTGATAATGCCTATCGGAATGTTTTCAGGAAAGATGCTGGAACTTGCGCCAGTAACTATGGTGTCCCCAATTTTTAGCGGTACCAACCTTTCAATATCCACTAGTTGTACAGTATTGAAATCTTTTGTGTCCCAAACCAATGAACCATAATGATTGGTGTTTTTGATTTTGGCGTTGATCCTGGATTTAGTGTTCAGGATGCTCTGTACCGTAGCAAAATTTTTGGAGGTATTTTCAACTATTCCGAGGATGCCATTGGAGGTAATTACCCCCATATCGGGTTTGATTCCATTTATGCTTCCTTTGTTGATCGTAATATAATTGCGGGGCAGTCCGTAACTGTTTTTTATTACTTGGGAGGCAATGACCTTGTAATTAATATTGGCAGTATCCAATTGCATGGAATCTTCCTTTTTTAGATTAAAAAGAAGGGTGTGTAAACGCTTATTCTCTTCCACCAATTTTTTATTTTCCTCGTTTAATCCGAAATAGGTGGTTATACTACTTGTGGTTTTGTAGATATTGCCCGTTAACCAGTTGGAGGAATTAAAATATTTGGAACGGTGGTAGGAATGGGAATGTACGGTGAGCGCAAAGGATATAGTCAACAAGAAAAGATATAGCAAGAAATTTTTATATCTTAATATAAAGTTGATAATCTGCTGCATTCACTTAAATTGTTTTGTAATTCCTAAATTGATCAATTGCCAAATAAGGATTTATTGCCTATTTGCTAATTGGTTGCCTTGTTAACAGGTAGTTCTAAGTGCAATGTATTAAATAAACTATTTAATTAAAATACTCTTGTATCGCTCCAAGTTTTTTAAAGCAATACCGGTACCCCTTACAACTGCTCTTAATGGATCTTCCGCGATATATACGGGTAGATCTGTTTTTTGGGATAAACGTCTGTCCAGTCCCCTTAGCATAGAACCACCACCGGCAAGATATATACCTGTGTTATAGATATCTGCTGCCAGTTCGGGAGGTGTTTGTGATAATGTTTCCATAACGGCATCTTCTACCCTTAGAATGGATTTGTCAAGAGCCTTGGCTATTTCTCTGTAGGAAATTGATACTTGTTTTGGTTTTCCGGTTAAAAGGTCTCTACCTTGAACCGACATTTCGTCCGGAGGTGTCTGTAAATCTTCTGTAGCAGAACCAATAGTAATTTTTATGTTCTCAGCAGTGCTCTCCCCAACATATAGGTTGTGTTGCGTACGCATGTAATAGATGATATCATTGGTAAATACATCCCCTGCAATCTTAACCGATTTATCGCAGACGATCCCACCCAAGGCAATTACCGCAATTTCTGTAGTACCACCTCCTATATCAACGATCATATTTCCTTTGGGCTGCATTATATCCAAGCCAATACCAATGGCTGCGGCCATTGGTTCGTGAATAAGATAAACCTCTTTTCCGTTAACACGTTCTGCCGACTCCTTAACTGCTCTCATTTCCACTTCCGTAATACCGGACGGAATACAAATGACCAGTCTAAGTGCTGGTGGAAACCATTTTTTCTTTAATGCAGGAATGTTCTTGATAAACATCATAAGCATTTTTTCAGAGGCATCAAAATCTGCAATTACACCATCTTTAAGAGGGCGTATGGTTTTAATATTTTCATGGGTCTTACCTTGCATCATATTGGCTTCCTTGCCTACGGCAATGATTTTACCACTTATTCTGTCCCTGGCTACAATAGATGGACTGTCTACCACCACTTTGTCGTTGTGAATGATGAGGGTGTTGGCAGTACCTAAGTCTATTGCAATCTCCTCGGTTAAGAAATCAAAGAATCCCATTTTATGTTGTTATATTTCGGTTTAAAAGTCAATTTGATCGTTAAATGTAATAAAATTAATGTTTAAAATGACGTGTGCCAGTCATTACCATTGCAATTCCATTTTCATTACAATAGTCGATACTAAGTTGGTCCTTAATAGAACCACCGGGTTGTATAACGCTGGTTACGCCGCTTTTATGCGCAATTTCCACACAATCAGGAAAAGGAAAAAAGGCGTCGCTGGCCAATACTGCACCCTTAAGGTCAAAATTAAAGGACTGAGCCTTGTGTATGGCTTGGTTTAGCGCATCAACACGAGAAGTTTGCCCAGTGCCACTAGCACATAATTGTTTGTTTTTTGCCAATACAATGGTATTACTTTTTGTGTGTTTGCAAAGTTTGGAGGCAAATATTAAATCTTCTAATTCCCTGTCCGTCGGCTTTTTAGTGGTGGCATTACTAAGGTCTGAAATTTGATCGGTCTTTTGATCCTTCTCCTGCACTAAAACCCCGTTTAAGCATGACCTAACGGTCATTTTTGGAAGGTCTACCTCATTTTGAACCAGGATAATTCTATTTTTCTTTCCTTTTAAAATATCAAGGGCTACAGGAGTGTAGCTAGGAGCAATAACTACTTCGCAAAAGAGCTTGTGTATTTCTTCTGCAGTAGATTTGTCTATTTCTACGTTGCTGATCAAGACTCCTCCAAATGCGGATACGGGATCACCGGCCAGGGCATCTACATATGCCTGGTGAATTGTTGGTCTGGTTGCAAGACCACAAGCATTGTTGTGTTTTAATATAGCGAACGTAGGTTCGTCATTCTTAAATTCTTGAATAAGATTCACGGCAGCATCTACATCCAACAAATTGTTATAGGAAAGTTCCTTGCCATGTAGCTTGTTGAACATAGCGTCAAAATCGCCAAAGAAAAACCCTTTTTGATGGGGGTTTTCTCCATAACGCAGCACTTGCCCATTGGTTTCGCTTAATTTAAATGACGCCTCCTGATGATTCTTGTTGAAATAATTAAAAATCGCTGAATCATAATGTGATGAAACGTTGAAAGATTTTGTAGCAAAACGTCTGCGGTCTTCCAAAGTAGTACTTCCATTACCTTTGGTTATCATTTCCAAGACTTCGTCGTAGTCGTTCATGGAAGAAACACAAAGTGTATCCTTGTAATTTTTGGCGGCTGCACGTATCAAGGAAATACCACCAATATCTATTTTTTCAATAATATCTTGTTCAGAAGCACCACTTGCAACTGTTTTCTCAAAGGGATATAGGTCTACTATTACAATATCCAACTGGGGGATTTCAAATTCCTTCAATTGGTCCTGATCATTTTTGTTGTCCTGACGGTTCAAAATTCCACCAAATACCTTAGGGTGCAATGTTTTAACCCTGCCGCCCAAAATAGACGGGTAGCTGGTGACGTCCTCTACTGGCACTACATCAATTCCTAAATCCTTAATGAATACTTCGGTACCACCGGTAGAATAGATGGTAATTCCCAATTCATTAAACTTTTTTACCAATGGCTCTAAGCCATCTTTATGAAATACAGATATTAAGGCTGATGAAGCTTTTTTAGTGGTACTCATTTTGTTGTGATTGTTGTTATGGATTATAAGGACACAAATGTAATTTTTTTGTACTTAAAAATCAGTACGTTTATTAACAATCGCCCTAAAGTTTTAAAGAATTTTTGCTACTTCCCGGTTCACGTATTCCAAAAATCGTTCATCCTCTTCTGAAAATGGGTCTGGAGTGTTGGAATCTATGTCTATTTGTCCAATATTTTCACCATTTAGAAAAAGTGGGACTACAATTTCCGCTTTAACGGTTATGCTGCAAGCTATATAATTATCCTGGGCCTGTACATCCGGTACTACAAAGTTTTGATTGGAAACGGCAACCTGTCCGCAAATGCCTTTTCCAAAAGGAATTATGGTGTGGTCTGTAGGGGCGCCGGCGTATGGTCCTAATTTTAACTCGTCTTTATCACCATTCTTAAAATAGAAGCCTACCCAATTATAATAGGGAACATTCTCTTTTAGTAATTCGCAAATGGCTTGCATTTTTTCGGTATTACTTTTTTTATCATGACCTATAATTGCTGAAACCTTTGGCCTTAATGTTGTAAGCATAAAATTATTTTTTGCAAAAGTAGGGTTATTTCCAAATCTGCTCTCTATAACGGGTTCAAACTTTTGTTGCTGTTTTATTTTAGACAATTTTATCCTTACTTTTAAGTTAATATCTTATTATGTAAAATATAGATTTCCAACTTTTGATTATTTTTGCATTCATGAAACCAATGATCCGAAAAATACTAGCTATGGTGATGGCATTTTTTATGCTGGTCTCTACCGTTTCTTGGACGATAGAGAAACACTATTGCTTTGGTTCGTTGGTCGATATAGCTTTCTTTCATGAGGCGGACACCTGTGGTATGGATTTGGGGTTGGTAAATGCTATCTTCGATAAAGAGGGTAACCCTTGTTGTGACCATGAGGTTATTACTATCCCTGGGCAGGATGATTTAAAAATATCCTACCATGACATTGATTTTGGCCACCAATTTTTCTTAGTAGCCTATGCGGCTTACTATATAAGCCAGTTTCAGCCCAAGGCGCAGCCACTTGTCCCGCATTCCCATTACCCACCGCCCATTTTGGTAAAGGATATCACTATCCTAGACCAGGTTTTTCTTATTTGATTTTATTTAGTTCGTAGTATTGTCGCTTTTCCAGTAATTGATTATGGAAAAGGACGAATGTGTTTGTGCGTTTAATAATGAACTAATATTAAAAATATCAAGTGAAGAATTTTATAATAAGTATTCTATTGTGGATTCCATTTTCGGCTATTTCCCAAAATAATATCGAAGGTATGGTTATGGAGGCCAACCCAGAAAATAAGCATCTAGGGTTGGCAGGTGCCAATGTATATTGGTTAAATTCCCAAACCGGCACCATCACCAAAGAGGATGGTAGCTTTGTTATTCCTTTTAAAAAGGAGTTTGATCGGCTGGTGATAAGCTATGTGGGATTTGAGTCGGACACCTTATTGGTCAATGCTCCTAAAATGATTCATCACTGGTTAAGGCCATCCAATGAGTTGAATGAGGTGGTGGTCCGGAAAAAGCGGGAATCCGTGCAGAAATCGTTTTTTAGTCCCCAAAATGTGGTCACAATAAACAGTGCCGAATTATTAAAGGCAGCCTGTTGCAATCTCTCCGAAAGCTTTGAGACCAACCCGGCCATTGATGTTAATTATTCCGATGCCCTTACCGGAACCAAACAAATTCAGATGTTGGGCCTTACCAGTCCTTATTTAATGATAACCCAAGAAAACATTCCTATGGTCCGGGGTGCTTCACAGGCCTACGGGCTTACCTTTACACCTGGCACTTGGGTAGAAAGTATACAGATTACCAAAGGGGCGGGGAGTGTAGTAAACGGTTACGAAAGTATCTCAGGTCAAATTAATACGGAATTGGTGAAACCATTAACGGGTAATGCCCTGTTTGTTAATGGTTATGCCAATATGAACGGTAGGTTGGAATTAAATACCCATCTGAACAAGAAATTGACCAATAAATGGAGTACAGGACTCTATCTGCATGCCAACAGGAGGGATACCATGGAGGATGACAATGATGATGGTTTTTTGGAAGCTCCCGTTGGAAATCAAATAAATATTTTGAACAGATGGCAATACCAAGATCCTAGTAAAGGTTGGGTGAGTTTTATAAATCTTCGTTTCTTAAATGATGAAAAACAAGTAGGTGAGACCAATTTTGATCCTGAAAACGATAAATTCACTACAAATTCGTGGGGAAGTGAAATAAATACACAGCGGTTTGATACTTCTTTAAAATTAGGCTACGTATTTCCGGAACTCCCTTTTCAGAGTTTTGGTTTTCAGACTTCCTATAGTCTGCACAAACAGGATTCCTATTTTGGTCTTAAGCAATATAATATTGATCACGAAAGTATTTATTCCAACCTGTTGTTCAATTCGATAATCGGGGATACCAAGAGCAAATTCAAAACGGGCTTCACTTTTGCCTACGATGGTTATGGGGAACTGGTTAATACCTTGGATTATTCCAGAGTGGATAGGTCTATAGGGGCATTTTTTGAGTATAGTTATGACAATCTAAAGGAATGGAGTCTTACGGCAGGTATTAGGGTGGACAACCACAATAATTTGGGGACCTTTGTCACTCCCAGAATACATGTGCGTTATATGCCATGGGAAAGAAGTAGTTTCAGGGCATCTGTAGGCCGTGGTAAAAGGGCTGCCAATATCTTTGCCGAGAATCAACAATTATTTGCCTCATCCAGACAGATAAGACTGCAGGGGATCAATGGGAATATCTATGGATTGGATCCTGAGGTTGCTTGGAATTATGGAGTTAGTTACTTACAGGGATTTCATTTGTTGGGCAGGGCAGGTAACATTACGGTAGATTACTACGTGACCGATTTTAAGAATCAAGTTGTGGTGGATTGGGAAAATCCTCAGGAGGTTTCGTTTTATAATTTGGAAGGCAAGAGCATGGCCCATAGTTTCCAATTCGAGGTAAATCATAATATTATAAAGAACGTGGAACTAAGGACGGCCTACAAATTTTATGATGTTGAGACCGATTACAACAGTGGTTCCCTTCAAAAGCCACTACAGGCCCAGCATCGATTTTTTGCCAATCTTGGGTATAACACGGTTGCTAAAGCCAATGGGTCTCACTGGCGCATGGATTATACGCTTCATGCCTTGGGTAAACAACGCTTGCCCAATACGAGCAGTAATCCCGAGGAGTATCAGTTAGGGGATTATTCGCCTAGCTATAGTTTAATGAATGCACAGCTGACCAAAGTGTTTAATGGTAATTTGGAAATTTATGTGGGAGGGGAAAATTTAACCAATTTCACTCAAGTCAACCCAGTAGTGGCCGCAGACAATCCATTTGGTACTAATTTTGACACGACCATGATATATGGTCCCGTAATGGGCAGGATGTTTTATGCAGGATTCAGGTGTAAATTATAACTTTATTAAATATTAAATATTCAACATGAAAAGTATAGCAATGAAAAAATTATTAGTGGGAGCCGTATTTGGAATATTGACCCTTGCTGGCTATGGTCAGGAGAAAAATAAGAAAATGAGTTTCGAGGTCAATGGAAAATGTGTTATGTGCAAAGAAAGGATAGAGGAGGCCGCCTTAGGGGTAAAAGGTGTTAAATATGCTTTATGGGATATTCCAACGCACCAATTATCGGTTATTATTGATGAGCGAAAAACAAATTCGATGGCAATAAAGACCGCTATTGTGGGGGTAGGTCATGATACCAAGGAATTAAAGGCTACTGAGGAGGCTTATGAAAGTGTACATCCTTGTTGCAAATATCGTGAGGATAATTCGGATGATGGACAACATCATGAGTAAACGTTGAACGATCTGGTTGTTCTTTCTTTCGTTCAATACTTAAAACAAAAAACCGCATTTGGTATTCCAAATGCGGTTTTTTTATCCTTGTAAATTGTAAGTCTTACATCATCCCTGGCATACCACCACCCATTGGTGGGCCTGCAGGAGCGTCTTCCTTAATGTCTGTCAAAGCACATTCGGTAGTCAAGATCATACCGGCAACAGAGGCAGCATTTTCCAATGCAATTCTAGTTACTTTCTTAGGATCAATGATACCTGCTTTGATCATTTCAACATAGGTTTCTGATTTGGCATCATAACCAAAATCTCCTTTGCCTTCCAAAACTTTTGCAACTACTACAGATCCTTCTCCACCAGCATTTTCAACGATGGTTCTCAATGGAGATTCTATAGCTCTGGCAACAATTTGCACACCAGTTTCTTCGTCAGCATTTTCAGTCTTAATTTTGCCTAGAACAGATTTGGCTCTTACCAAAGCAACACCTCCACCGGCAACAATACCTTCTTCAACAGCTGCTCTTGTGGCGTGAAGGGCATCATCAACCCTATCCTTTTTCTCTTTCATTTCTACTTCGGAAGCAGCGCCAACATAAAGAACGGCAACACCACCGGCTAATTTAGCCAAACGTTCCTGTAATTTCTCTTTGTCGTAATCAGAAGTGGTTGATTCGATTTGAGATTTTATTTGGTTTACCCTGGACTTGATAGTTTTTGGAACACCTGCACCGTTTACGATTGTTGTGTTATCCTTGTCAATAGTGATTTTTTCACAAGTACCAAGCATATCCAATGTAGCATTTTCCATAGTGAAGCCTCTTTCTTCAGCTATTACGGTACCACCTGTAAGGATAGCGATATCTTCCAACATTGCCTTTCTTCTGTCACCGAATCCTGGTGCTTTTACAGCGGCAATTTTTAAAGAACCTCTCAATTTATTTACTACCAATGTAGCTAAAGCTTCACCGTCAACATCTTCTGCAATGATCAAAAGAGGTTTTCCCGACTGTGCTACTGGCTCCAATACAGGTAACAAATCCTTCATAGAAGAAATCTTCTTATCATATAATAATATGTAAGGATTCTCTAAATCGGCAGTCATTTTTTCTGAATCGGTAACGAAGTATGGAGAAAGATAACCCCTGTCAAATTGCATACCTTCAACAACATCAACGTAAGTATCTGTTCCTTTGGCTTCCTCAACAGTGATAACACCTTCTTTGCCAACTTTTCCAAAAGCTTGAGCAATTAGGTCACCAATAGTCTCGTCATTGTTCGATGAAATAGCGGCAACTTGTTTGATTTTTTCTGAAGAGTCACCTACTTTTTTGGTTTGCTTGGCCAAATCCTCAACAATAGCTTGTACGGCTTTGTCTATACCTCTTTTAAGGTCCATTGGATTAGCGCCAGCAGCTACGTTCTTTAAGCCTTCTTTTACGATAGCTTGAGCAAGAACAGTGGCAGTAGTAGTACCATCACCTGCCAAATCATTGGTTTTGGAAGCAACTTCCTTTACCATTTGGGCACCCATATTCTCAAGAGCATCTGCCAATTCAATTTCTTTGGCCACGGTAACCCCATCTTTGGTAATGGTCGGAGCACCAAATGATTTGCTGATGATTACGTTTCTACCCTTGGGTCCCAAGGTTACTTTTACTGCGTTTGCCAATGCATCGACACCTCTTTTGAGGCCATCTCTTGCATCGATATCAAATTTTATATCTTTTGCCATAATTTAATTTCATTTATCATTCCAAATATAAACGGAATGAAATTAGTTATACTCTTTAGTTTGTTGTTTGGAATATCCCCAAATTTTAGGGAATAAGAGCAATGTTATATAATTGCTAAAATGTCGCTTTCGCGCATCATAAGATATTCTGTGCCTTCAAGTTTTAACTCGGTGCCGGCATACTTACCGTATAATACCGTGTCTCCAACTTTAACGGTTACTTTTTCATCTTTGGTACCAGGACCAACGGCAACTACTTTGCCTTTTTGTGGTTTTTCTTTTGCGGTATCTGGGATGTAAAGACCTGATGCAGTCTTTGTTTCGGCAGCCATAGGTTCTATTAGAACTCTATCCGCTAATGGTTTAATGCTAACTTTAGCCATATTATTTAGATTTTATGTTTTTAAGTTTGATTATTGTAGGCAGAAATTATGCCATTGCCTTAAAACTGACACTTTGTTAAAACAAAAATGCCAGCTTGTCACGTAAGCTGGCATTTTTAATATTTTAAATGTGTTTTCTCTTACTTATTGAGCACTGTCGGTATTATTTGTACCGTTAGTGGCAGGTGCAGAGATAGGTGTTTCCGGTAAGGCATCGGGTGCTGTGGTTTCAATAGGATCCCCATTAAGTAATTTTGAATCGGAATCACTGAAACTGCCCTTTATTGCTACATTGGAAAGTAAAATTAAAACAACCAATATAGTTGCCAATGTCCAAGTACTTTTATCCAAAAAGTCTCCAGTTTTTTTTACCCCTCCAACAATTTGGGTTCCGCCTCCACCGAAAGAAGAAGACAATCCACCACCTTTAGGGTTTTGTACCATAATAACAAGCATCAATAGGATGCAAACTAGGATGATAAGTACCAAGAATATTGTAAACGTTGTATTCATTATTTAATTATTTTCTTGTTGTATCTTTTCTACCGCTTTAATTCGGTCTGCAAAGAAACTACTTTTTTCTGGATATTTCAAACTTAAAATTTTGTAAGCCTGAATGGCCTTTTTATACTTCTTTTGTTCCAAATATACTTTGGCCAAAGTAGCGGTCATTAATTCATTTTTATCAAAGGTAAGTGAGTCCTTGATAAGTACTTTGGTCGAATTTGGCTTAGGTACAATTTTGGGGTTTGTTTCAATAAATTTGTCGATTTGATCAAATTTTTTCTTTTTCAGCCTGTCTTCTTTAGGGTTCGATTTAGGCTGCTTAGTATGTGCTATCTTCTTTGCAGTGTCGGATTCCGACTTCGGTTTTTGTGTCTCTTTAGAGGTTAACTGGAGCCATTCCCCAAATGAATACTTCTCTTTTTTGGTAAAATTCAATGGTTTCCCGATTTCCAGTGCCTCTTCAGCTTTTTTTTTATCGTCGGAAATAGATTTGTCAATTTCTGGGTCTTTGGAGGAAAAAAGGGAGGGATCCAGAATATTGTCTGCGTCCTTTACTGTCCTGGGCAAGGGTTCGTCTTCCGATTCTTCGATCAGTGCGCTTTCTTCTTTAAAATCCGAAACTATCTCCTCAGAAATGGTTGGAGTATCATTTAAGGTAGTGGCTTTGCCCAAAATAGAATCGGCGATGGTATTTTGTAGAAAATCTTTAGAGGTAATAAAATCGAAAAGAATATCCCTGTCTGCCGTATAGGCTGCGGTTAGCTTAAGGGCATTGTTGTATTTAAAACTGTTGAGGTTTTTAAGGCCTTTTAGGTGCATGGCCCTGGCGGCCTGGAAATAAGGGTACTCGGCCAGTACATCTTCCAGTTGATTGGTCTGCACAGGGGAAACCACTTTGTCAGGGTTCTGCAATAAATATGTAAATTCCTGTACGTTCATAAATTACCAATCTGCCAATGATTTATTAAAAATATCTTGGGTTATACGTTCAAAAATTATTTGATGTGCTTCGTCCTTAACACTAGCCAATTGCGAATTGGCAGGATAGTCGTAAAAGAAGGAAAACCGTTGTTCAAAGTCGACGTCTTCCTTGGTATTGTTAAAGAACCTTACATTTACCCCTATACTCAGCCTGTTTTGTGCAGCTGTTTGCTGGGAGGTGGCAGACATAGGGGAAATCCGATATTCCACAATTTCACCTTCGTACAGCAAATCCCCATTGGATTTAACAAGGTCCAGGCTAGTCTGGTTTAAAATTAAATCCTGAAGTGACAAGGTAAAATCCCTATCCATTCCAGGTTCAAAAGTAGACCCCGGATTTTGGGAGGCGTAATTCTGAAAATAATTTACCTGAAAGGTTTTTGCAGTTCCTACGTCACCCCCGGTAAAGTTGTAGATACCGCATCCAGAAATGCTTGCCACCAATACAAGCATTAAAATAATATGTTTATTCTTGGTCATTAATTTCTTTTTGTATTTTTTACTGCCTACTGTTAAAGGTCGTACTGTTTTATTTTACGGTAAAGGGTGCGTTCCGAGATGCCCAATTCTGCCGAGGCTGCTTTTCTTTTGCCCTTATTTCGTTCCAAGGATTTTTTTATGAGCTCTATTTCCTTATCCTGTAAAGATAGGGTTTCTTCCTCTTCTATCTCCTCTGCAAAATCATACTTATCTACTTGGGGAGTTTTAACTATTGGTTTTTCTGTATATGGCTCGGGAAGCTGTAAAATTTTATTTGTGTTTTCCTCTTGCTCCGTATAGTCCTCCTCATCATCACCATAGATTTTTCGGATAAGATTTTCGTTTTCCTCCTGAACTTTCTCGCTGTCGTTGTGTTTAAGCAACTCCAGTGTTAATTTTTTTAAATCGTTCAAGTCGCCTTTCATATCAAAAAGCACTTTGTACAATATTTCCCTTTCTGTGCTAAAATCACCCTCTTTTTTATCTTTTCCAATAACGGCCGGTAAATTGGTGTTGCTTGAATTGGGTAGGTAGCCATTTAAAGTAGCTAGGCTAATAAGTCTGCTTTCCTCCAGGACAGAAACCTGCTCCGCAATATTCCTTAACTGTCTAATGTTTCCAGGCCACCTGTATTTTAATAACAATTGTACCGCATCATCATCCAGGCGGATAGTGGGCATTTTATATTTCTGACCAAAATCTGACGCAAATTTCCTAAATAATAAGTGTATGTCTTCCTTGCGCTCGCGTAAGGGGGGAATGTTAATTTCAACAGTACTTAGACGATAATATAGATCTTCCCTAAATTTCTCTTTTTTAATGGCTTCGAACATGTGGATATTGGTGGCAGCCACTATTCTTACGTCTGTTTTTTGTACTTGGGAGGAGCCTACTTTTAAAAATTCACCATTCTCCAACACCCTTAAAAGGCGTACTTGGGTGGTCAATGGCAGTTCTCCGACTTCATCCAAAAAAATGGTCCCACCATCGGCTACCTCAAAATAACCGCTTCTAGTGCCCGTAGCTCCAGTAAAGGCACCTTTTTCATGTCCAAAAAGTTCGCTGTCTATGGTGCCTTCGGGAATGGCCCCGCAGTTGACTGCTATATATTTGGCATGTTTTCTATGCGAAAGGGAGTGAATTATTTTTGGAATAGCTTCCTTTCCAACACCGCTTTCACCGGTTACCAATACGGAGATATCCGTCGGTGCCACTTGGATGGCTTTTTCAATGGCACGATTAAGTTTTACATCGTTGCCAATTATTTCAAAGCGCTGTTTAATTGATTGAATCGATTCCATCTTCTAATTGTTATTGGAATATCCCACAGGTCTTCCTATTAATGTGCCCGATGTGCAGTCTGTAATTTCGACCTTTACAAAATCGCCCTTTTTATAGTTTTCCTTAGGAAATATCACAACAAAACTTTGGGAGTTCCTGCCCATCCAATCCAAGTCGGATTTTTTGGAAGATCCCTCTATCAAGACCTCTACAGTTTTTCCAAGTTGTTGTTTGCTCCTGATATGACTGTGTTCCCTTTGCAGTGCAATGATCTCCGTTAATCTTCGGTTTTTTACCTCTTGGGGCACGTCGTCTGCCATATTTCTGGCCGCAGCAGTGCCAGGCCTTTCGGAATAGGCGTACATATACCCATAATCATATTGTATCTCCTGCATTAAGGACAGCGTATCCTGATGGTCTTCTTCCGTTTCGGACGGAAAGCCGGTGATCATGTCCTGGGATATGGTGCAATCCGGAATTATTTCCTTAATATTTTTAACCAGTTCCAGATATTCTTCCCTGGTGTGTAATCTGTTCATTTCCTTTAAAATCCTATTGCTGCCGCTTTGCACGGGCAAATGAATGTAATTACAGATGTTTTGATATTTTGCTACAATTCTAACTACATCCAGCGTCATATCCTGTGGATTGGAAGTAGAAAATCGGATACGCAATTTTGGTTGCGCCAAAGCTACCAATTCCAATAGATTGGAAAAATTAACAGCTGTGGCTTTTTGCATTTCCGTCGCTTTTTCGAACCCTTTTTTTAACCCACCGCCATACCAAAGGTAGCTGTCCACATTCTGTCCCAATAGTGTAATTTCCTTAAATCCTTTACTGGCAAGGTCGTTTACTTCTTCTAAAATAGATTGTGGGTCTCGGCTGCGTTCCCGTCCCCGGGTAAAGGGCACTACGCAAAAAGTACACATATTATCACAACCACGGGTAATGGATACAAAGGCGGTAACGCCATTGGTATTGAGACGTACTGGGGAAATATCCCCGTAGGTTTCCTCTTTGGACAGAATTACGTTTACTGCATTTCTGCCATCATCTACCTCTTGAATAAGATTGGGCAAGTCCTTATATGCATCCGGACCTACTACCATATCCACAATTTTTTCTTCCTCCAGTAATTTGGTTTTTAGCCTTTCTGCCATACAGCCAAGAACACCTACCTTCATATGCGGCCTGTGTCTTTTTACGGCATTGAACTTTTCCAATCGCTTGCGAATGGTGAGTTCCGCCTTTTCGCGAATAGAGCAGGTATTTACCAATACCAAGTCGGCATCCTCTAAATCCTGGGTAGTACTAAAGCCTTCATTGGCCAGTATAGAGGCAACAATTTCACTATCTGAAAAGTTCATGGCACAACCATAACTTTCTATATATAGTTTTCTGGTGCTATTTTTCTTTTCCGCAATGGTTATGGCTGTTCCTTGAACAGATTCGTCTATAGTCTTCTCCATTTTATTATGCATTCATCGTCATCATTAAGAGTTTGCAAAGATAGTATTATATGGCTAAATATGACATATTGACAGTTAAAAATTTCTCAAAAATCCACGCAACTTTATAAGCCTAATGGTATCTTTTCAGAGTAATCCCAATAACTTTATGACTATGAGAAACATAATAATACTTTTTTTTGTACTGGCTACGCTTGGGATTGTTTCCTGTAATGATGAGGATGATGGCAAATATGCCGAGTACTTGGTGGCCAAGCCGTTAACCATGAGCAAAGCCGAATTTAAGAAGGATGTAGATATCATAGCCCCCATTCCTTTGAATGAATCCGGAAAAATTTATGTCTATGGGGAATTTATATTTGTCAATGACAAATATAGAGGGGTTCACGTAGTGGATAATAGCGATCCCAAAGCCCCTAAGAAAATAGCCTTTATTAAAATACCAGGAAACGTTGATGTCTCTGTAAAGGGCGATTATTTATATGCCGATAGTATTACCGATTTGATCGTTCTGGATATATCCGATATCAATAATGTTAAAATGGTAAACCGTTTGGAGGATGTTCTAAGGGATAATGTGGTTTTTCCTTTTGAGGTAGATATTTATGAATGGCAGGGTATAGACTATCAGAACGACATTGTTATTGGATGGGAAACAGTAAAGGAAAGAAGGCTAATTGAAGAAGTGGAAGTTCAGTTTTCACGTGAGTTTGATGTTATGCTGGCCAATGCCACCCAAAATGCGGTACCTACTGGCCAAGGCGGATCTTTGGCGCGCTTTAAAATAGTAAACGACTATTTATATGCCGTGGATAGTCATAATATTAATGTATTCAATATTCAAGACATGGAGAATCCAAAGGATTTGGAGGATGTGTACGCAGGTTTTGATATTGAAACAATCTTTAGTAGAGGTGATCAATTATTTTTAGGGAGCATGCGCGGAATGTATATTTATGATATCTCATCTCCGGCCACGCCTACCTTGATTTCCGAATTTCAGCACGGAACAGCCTGTGATCCTGTAGTGGTTGATGGTGATTTTGCCTATGTAACCTTAAGGGGAGGCAATATGTGCGGTGCCACGGAAAGTGGGCTCTTTATCGTAGACATTTCAGATATAACAAATCCCGAATTGGTCAAGACCTATCCAATGGATGGCCCTTATGGCTTGGGGATAAAAGCCGAAAAACTATTTGTTTGTGACGGGACTTCGGGACTTAAGGTCTATGATAAAACCGATGTTCAAAATTTGATACAGCTGAATCATTTTAAAGATATTAATACGTTTGATGTTATTCCCATGGAGGATAATTTGCTGATGATCGGGGAAGAAGTCATTTATCAATATGAATATTTGGAAAATAAAATAAAGCTGATAAGCACATTTAAGCTTGGTTAACAGCTGCGAAATAATTAAAAACACCCCTTGAAATAGGGGTGTTTTTTTGTAGTGGTACAAATGAAAATCCGTTAAATAAAAAAATTGATATACTTTTGTGTCACCAAAAACTAGTTAATGGCAAAGAATTTAGTAATAGTAGAGTCCCCGGCTAAAGCAAAAACAATTGAAAAATTTTTAGGAAAGGATTATAAGGTAGAGTCCAGTTTTGGGCATATTGCCGATTTACCTTCCAAAGAATTGGGAGTGGATGTGGATAATAATTTTGCCCCCAAATATATTGTTGACAAGGATAAGAAGGCCTTGGTTAAAAAACTTAAGGATTTGGCGGACAAAGCTCAAACTATATGGCTTGCTAGTGATGAGGACCGGGAGGGAGAGGCTATTTCCTGGCATTTGGCCGAGGAGTTAAAGTTGGATAAGAATAAAACCAAGAGGATAGTCTTTAATTCCATTACCAAATCTGCCATTCAGAAGGCTATTGAAAATCCTAGGGAAATAAATTATAATCTGGTTAACGCCCAACAGGCCAGACGAGTGCTGGATAGATTGGTGGGTTACGAACTTTCCCCCGTTTTGTGGAAAAAAATTAAACCAGGATTATCTGCTGGTAGGGTTCAATCTGTAGCGGTTAGATTGATTGTGGAAAGGGAACGGGATATAGAAGCCTTCAAGCCTGAAGCGGCTTTTAGGATATCGGCCGAATTCAAAACCAATGAGGGCAGTATATTTACAGCCAAGTTAAATAAGACCTATGCAAGCCAGAAGGAGGCGGAAGCTTTCCTAAAGGAAAATATAGGAGCTAATTTTTCCGTAGCTACACTGGATAAGAAACCGGCAAAAAAATCGCCGGCTGCTCCATTTACAACTTCAACATTACAGCAAGAGGCATCAAGGAAATTGTATTTTTCAGTTTCAAGGACCATGCAGGTGGCACAACGCTTGTACGAGGCAGGGTTAATAACCTATATGAGAACGGATAGTGTTAACCTTTCCAAAGATGCTATAGATGCGGCAAAGGATGCCATTATAAGTAATTACGGTAAAGAGTACAGTAAGGTTAGGAGTTTTACCGGAAAATCCAAGGGAGCACAGGAGGCCCATGAGGCCATTCGTCCTACGGAGATGACCAATCAGTCCCCTTCTTTGGAAAGGGATCAATCCAAATTATACGAACTAATTTGGAAACGTACCCTTGCCTCACAAATGAGTGATGCAGAATTGGAACGCACTAACATTAAAATAAAATCCAATACCCATAAAGAAGAATTTACCGCCAACGGGGAGGTAATCAAATTTGATGGTTTTCTAAAGGTGTATCTGGAAGGAACCGATGAAGAAGATATAAGTGAAGAGCAGGAAGGAATGCTTCCGGCAATGAAGGAGGGTGAAAAGCTCCTTAATAATTATATAACGGCAACAGAGCGTTTTTCCAGGGCTCCATATAGATTTACGGAAGCGTCTTTGGTAAAGAAACTGGAAGAACTTGGCATAGGAAGACCGTCTACCTATGCGCCTACTATTTCCACAATTCAAAATAGAGGCTATGTAGAAAAGGGTACCATTGAGGGCACGGAGAGGAATTATGTGCAGTTATTGTTGAAATCCGATAAACTTATTGCTAAAGATTTATCCGAAAATGTGGGATCCGACAAAGGTAAATTGGTCCCTACGGATATTGGAATGATTGTAACCGATTTCTTGGTAAGTCACTTCGAAACAATTTTGGATTATCATTTCACTGCAAAAGTGGAAGAAGATTTTGATGAGATTGCTTCAGGGGATGAGGATTGGCAAAAAGTACTGAAGGATTTTTATGGGGATTTTCACCCCAAGGTCCTGGATGTGGAAGAAAATGCCGATAGGGCCAGTGGTGAACGTGTTTTAGGGACCGATCCCAAAACCGGAAGGCAGGTCTCGGTAAGATTGGGCCGTTTTGGGCCTATGGTGCAAGTAGGTACGGTAGATGATGAGGAAAAACCGTTGTTTGCCAGTCTGTTGCCGGATCAATCTTTAAATACCATTAGCTATGAGGAAGCCATGGATCTGTTTAAGTTGCCTAGAAAGCTTGGAGAGTATGAAGGGGAGGAAGTAGAAGCCAATGTGGGTAGGTTTGGCCCCTATATTAGGTTTGGGAAAAAGTTTGTTTCCCTGGGCAAGGATGAAAATGCCATGGAGATAGATATGGACCGCGCTGTAGAGCTTATCAAGGAGAAACAAAAAGCAGATGCCCCTATAGCTACCTACGAGGATAAGGATGTTACCAAAGGAGTTGGTAGGTTTGGCCCATTTATTAAATGGGACGGAATGTTTATTAATGTAAGTAAGAAATATGACTTTGATACTCTATCCAAACAGGATATTGAGGAGATTATAGAGGCCAAAAAACAAAAGGAAATTGATAAGTTGATTCAGGAATGGCCAGAGGAGGGTATTCGTATAGAAAAGGCAAGATGGGGAAGGCATTCCATTATTAAGGGTAAAATAAAAGTGGAAGTGTCCAAAGATGTGGATGCCACCAAGATTTCCCTTAAAGAGGCACAGGAATTAATAGCAAAAAAAGCACCTAAGAAAAAAACTAAAGCGAAACCTAAGGCTAAAAAATAATATGGCATTCGATTTTTTAGTACCCGTTAGTGATAGGGTATTGGCCCACTGCGAATTACTACCGGCCCAAGCATTGGGAAAACACGTATATATGCATACTTCACGGCATGGTCTTCCGGTATTGGCAAATGTTAGTGTGGCCATACTGGGGGTCAATGAATCCAGGAATGCTTTCGAGAAAAAACCAGAGCGCCTGGATATCTCGGAGATCAGGCTTCAGCTTTATAATTTAATGTTGGGCAATTGGAACTCTTCCATTGTGGATTTGGGCGATATAGAGGAAGGTGAGACCGTAGAGGACACCTATTTCGTTGTCAAGGAAATTGTTGCCGGATTATTGGAAGAAAATATTATTCCCATTGTAATTGGTGCTACCCAAGACCTTACATATCCCACTTATAGGGCTTTTGACGGACTTAAAAATATGGTCAACTTGGTGTCCATAGATAGTAGGTTTGATTTTGGGATGGACGAAGAACTTATTTCTTCCCATTCGTATATGAGTAAAATAATTACCGATAAACCCAACAATCTTTTCAATTTTTCCAATATAGGCTATCAAAGTTATTTTAATTCCCAGGAAGAATTGGACCTTATGGAGCGACTTTTCTTTGATTCCTACAGGTTGGGGGAGTTAATTTCCAATATAACCTTGGCAGAACCCGTGTTAAGGAACGCTCATGTGGTAAGTTTGGATGCACGTGCCATACGTGCCGCCGATATAGGGTATTCCAGAAATTATTCCCCCAATGGTTTTAACGGGAGGGAAATTTGTGCCATAGCTAGATATGCTGGAATTAGCGACAATGTATCCGTTTTTGGGATTTACGAATGCGAGAATAGCAATCAATCTTTTCAACTTGTCGCACAAATAATATGGTATTTTATAGAGGGGCTGAACTATAGGATTCAAGAGCTGCCCAATAGTAATAGTAACGACTTCACCAAGTATACCGTACCTACCGAAGATGAATCCCTTATCTTCTATAAAAGTCATCTTAGCGAAAGATGGTGGGTAGAGGTACCTTCAATTTTAACTTCACATACTAAAACAAATTCACCTGCGTTATTACCATGCACCGAATTGGATTATCTAGATGCATGTAATCAAAATATTCCTGAGCGGTGGTTTAAAGCCTACAAAAAAGGGTTTAATTGAAATAATAATTTTAGGGTATAAAACAAATTTTATACAATAAATTATTTAAAAATAAGTTTTAGAGAATAATACTTGTGTTTGCATTTATAATCATAATCGAAATTTAACCTAACGTATGAAGAAGCTATTGTTGTTATCTATAGCATTTGTTTTTTTACTCTCAAGTTGTGGGTCCAAAACAAAAGGAGAGCTGGTCGGAGCTCAAGGAAAAAAGTGGTATCCCGAAAAACCCTATGGTATGGAATTGATTCCTAGAGGAGCATTCATCATGGGTAAAAGTGAGGAGGATCAGGCTCAGACGCAAAACGCCCCGACAAAAACTGTAACTGT
The DNA here is from genome assembly GCF_023015865.1 of Arenibacter sp. F26102. Lineage (GTDB taxonomy): Bacteria > Bacteroidota > Bacteroidia > Flavobacteriales > Flavobacteriaceae > Arenibacter. The sequence goes on from NZ_JALKBC010000007.1 coordinate 216,907, forward strand.
TCGATCTTTCTACATGGATGATACGGAAATTACGAATAGCGAATATCGCCAATTTGTAGAATGGGTAAAAGATTCCATCGCAAGAACAAATTTGGCAATACTGGCAGATGAACTGGGACTAGGTCCAGATGATGGCGGTATAGGCGAATATGCCTTTAAGGATGCCGATACCACAAAATTATCTGCTTACGATAAGTATATGCTAAACAACTATTCCGGCATGGGCGAAACGGGCTACGAAGGTAGGGCGTTGAACAAAAGGGTTGATTTGATATGGGATATATCCAGATATCCTGATGAATATTATACCGAGGTCATGGTAGATTCCATGTACTTGCCAGAAGAAGAATCTTATAATGGGCAACGTAATATAGATGTTACCAAATTGAAATACAAATACACCTGGATGGATATTGAAGCAGCAGCTCGTGCCAAAAAGGGAAGTAGAAAGGATTTCATAAAACAGGAAGAATTGGAAATATATCCCGATACCACGGTATGGATAAAAGATTTTTCATATTCCTATAATGAACCAATGCACAACGATTACTTCTGGCATGATGCCTATAGTGATTATCCTGTAGTGGGTGTTTCATGGCAACAGGCCCAGGCTTTTTGCAACTGGAGAACAAAATACAAGAACGACGATCAAAAAAGTAGAGGCAAGCAATTTGTCAATCGCTTTAGATTACCAACAGAAGCGGAATGGGAATATGCTGCTAGAGGAGGTATAGAAGGTGGAACATACCCATGGGGTGGTCCTTATGTAATCAGTGATACTGGTTGTTTTATGGCCAACTTTAAGCCACAGCGAGGGGATTATGCTGCCGATCAGGCCTTGTACACGGTAGAGGCAAAGGCCTATGAACCAAATGATTATAATCTATACAACATGGCTGGTAACGTTTCTGAATGGACGAATAGTAGTTATGACCCAAATTCATACGAATATGTGTCTACGATGAACCCAAATGCAGAATCGACCAACAATGCTAGAAAAGTTATAAGAGGTGGATCTTGGAAAGATGTTGCTTATTTCCTACAGGTAAGCACCAGAGATTACGAATACCAAGATTCTGCACGTAGTTACATCGGCTTTAGAACCGTACAGGATTACATGGGAGAGGAAGATTCTACCAATTAAAATATAAAATAAAGAAGACCTTTATATTAAATCAAACGTTAAACCAAATACTTATTATTAACATTACTTAATTAAATTTAAAATTATGGCACAGTCAAAATCAACTAAGAAATTATTTAACATGGCCTACGGCCTTGGTGCATCTGTAGTGATTATAGGAGCATTATTTAAGATCCTTCACTGGCAATTTGGCCCACTTACGGGAGGATTGTTATTGGCAATCGGACTTATTACCGAAGCATTAATTTTTGCTATTAGTGCATTTGAACCAGTAGATGACGAATACGATTGGTCATTGGTGTATCCAGAATTAGGTGGAGGTGCCGCTTCAGGAAAATCAAATTCCAACGCTGAAATGAAGGAAGCGGAATCATCTTTATCCAAAAAATTGGATGATTTGTTAAAAGAGGCTGGTGTAGATGCCAACCTTATGGAAAGTCTTGGATCTAGCATTAGAAACTTTGAAGGTGCTGCCAAGGGTATTGCTCCAACTGTTGATGCTATGGAGTCCACTAAAAAGTATTCTGATGAAATGGTACAAGCTGCCTCTCAAATGGAATCTTTGAACAGTCTTTATAAAGTTCAGTTGGAAAGCGCAAGCAGACAAGCGTCTATCAACGAGGAAGTGGTACAGAATTCAAGTGCCTTAAAAGATCAAATGGAATCTTTGGCAACCAACCTTTCTTCTTTGAACGGAGTATACGGTGGTATGTTATCTGCAATGACTAGAAACTAATTAGTTATAATTCAAATAACCAAACCCAAATCGATTAATAATTAAAACTAATTAGAAAAATGGCAGGAGGAAAAGCAACACCACGTCAGAAGATGATCAACCTAATGTACTTGATCTTCATCGCGATGCTGGCCTTAAATATGGGAAAAGAAGTTCTATCGGCTTTCGGTCTTATGAACGAAAAGTTAGAAGCTTCTAACTTAAAAACCACGGAAAACAATACTGCTTTCCTAAGTGGTCTTGAAACTAAAGCATCAGAAAATGCTGAGAAATTTGGTCCTCTTTTGGAAGATGCCAAGAAAATAAAGGAATTGTCCCTAGAGTATTACCAATACTTGGAAAACTTGAAAAAGGAGATGATGGTCGATGTTAAGGATCCAAAAGATTATCAAGTAATGGACAAGACCGATTATTTAGATCAACGTTTTTTTCAAGGAGACCAACTTGGAGCTGATGGTAAAGAATTCTTGGATCGCTTGGTAAATTATCGCACACAAATTTCTGCGGTTATGCCTCAAGAACTGGAGTCTGTAAAGTCTTCTGTTAAAAGTAGGTTCGAGACTGGTGATGAAAACGGTAAAGTTGAAAAAAGGGATGGTTCCAAACAAGATTGGTTGAACTATAACTTTGAAGGCTATCCTTTAGTAGCGTCATTGACTAAAATCACTTCGCTTCAGGCGGATATAAAAGCTACCGAAGAAGATGCATTAAAAGCTATGCTTCAAGGTCAGTTGAGCAGTGAGGTTTCCATGACCAATTATACTACCTTATTGGAGCAAGAAAAATCTGCATTTTATGCAGGTGAAAAGTTTGCCGGTAATATTGTATTGGGTCGTAAAGATGCCACAACAAAACCTAATGAAGTTAATTTGACCTTAGACGGAAGAAAGTTGAACGAAGGTTCGGATTATGTGATCGAGGACGGTAAAGTTAGATTAACGGTTAGTGCTGGAAGTGCTGGAGATCATAAAATAGCTGGTAATTTAGTATTTATGCAGGATGGGGAGCGTACAGAAGTGCCGGTATCCTCAACATTTGCAACTATTACAAAGCCTAATGCTGCTGTGATTTCAGCCGATAAAATGAATGTGGTTTATCGTGGGGTTTCCAACCCTATCACCATATCCATTCCTGGTATTCCTGATAACAATGTTTCTGCATCTGCTCCTGGACTTAGTAAGCAAAGTGGAAGTAAATATGCTATGAATCCTGGTACAGGAAGATCTGTTTCAATCACCGCCTCAGGTAAGTTGCCTGATGGTCAAATGATCAAAACTTCTTCTGAGTTCAGAATTAAGGATATTCCAAGACCTTCAGGTTCTGTGAGAGGAGAATCCGGAAGTGCTAAAATGGGAAAAAACAACCTAGAGATTTCTACAATAGGTGCGTTGTTGGAAGATTTTGATTTTGACCTTAACCTTGCGGTTAGCGGATTTAAATTTAAAGTTCCTGGACAGCCAACTGTAGATGTAAACGGTAACAAATTGGACGCTAGAGCCAAGTCTGCCCTTAAAAGAGCTAGCCGTGGAGATGCCGTTCAGATATTTGATATCGAAGCCTATATCACAAATAATAAAGGCTATAAGCTTAAAAAAGTATCTCCTGTTGTTGTGGAGATAACAAACTAGTAAAAATGTTGTGAAGGAGCCATGGTAAATGTTTGCCATGGCTAATTCACCAGTCTCCTGATAACGGGACTGAAGATTAAAAACAATAAATTTAAACTGATGAATTGGAAAAATGTTTTATTAATTGGAGTAGTGGTTCTTTTACCATTGTCTATTTCCGCCCAGGCAAATATTTTAAATGCCAAATTACCGGAAGAGATAGGTAAGAAGACACAGGCGCAGATCGAGAAAGATAACGATGCTCCTTTGCCCTATGCTTATGTGGATGATAGGGATATACTCTGGTCCAAGACCGTTTGGGAAGTCATCGACTTGGACGAGCGTGTTAATTTTCCACTGTATTATCCTTTGGATACAATTGATATTGGTCCTGATAGAAGGTCGTTGTACGATGTTTTGATCAAGAACATTAAAAATGGTAGACTGGAAGATGTATACGTGGATTCCTATTTTACCGAGAAAAGAAAGTTCAGTGATTTGGCTGCTACTTTGCAGAAAGTGGACACTACAGACTATGGTTACGAGCAGTATAACGCAGGAGAACCAATTTCCCCTGAATATATTAATCGCAGGAACCTTTCCGCTGCCGATTTGGAGGAGTACCTTGTTAAAGGAATCTGGTATTTCGACAAAAGACAGGGAGAGTTAAAATACCGATTGTTGGGTATTGCTCCCGTAGCTCCGGATGTTAACTTTATAGATGATGAGTCTATGGATTTGGCCGAAGCAAAAGTTCCGTTGTTCTGGGTATGGTACCCAAGTGCAAGACAAATATTACATGAGGCCAAAGTGTTTAACCAACGCAATTCCGCACAGCCTATTTCCTTTGATATGTTATTGAATGCCAGAAGATTCAATGCCACTATCTATAAGGAGGATAACGTGCATGGGGATCGTGAGGTTAAGGACTATATAGCCGATAATGCCTTGTTCCAATTATTGGAATCCAAACGAATTAAAGAGGTTATCCGAGATAGAGAGCAAGATATGTGGGCATACTAGCCTTAATAAAATTCCAATTCACATATAAATCAGAGCGCCACATCATATGATGTGGCGCTTTTCTTTTTGCACTATTTTACTGAAGATTTAAAATTCCTTCTCTACTTTTACACCATGGTAGACTATTTAATTGTGGGCCTGGGCTTGGCCGGCATCTCCTTTTGCGAAGTATTGGAAACGAATGAAAAGTCGTTTAAAGTGATCACGGATAGTTCCCAAACCTCCTCTGTGGTGGCGGGTGGGTTGTACAATCCGGTTACCCTTAAACGATTTACTTTGGCCTGGAACGCCAATGAGCAATTAGATCTTGCGATTCCCTTTTATAACGCGTTGGAAAAAAAATTAAATATCCAATTGGATTATAAAATTCCTATCCTTAGACGTTTTTCAAGTATAAATGAACAGAATCTATGGTTCGAGGCCTCAGACAAGCCTAACTTAAGTCGATTTATAGCTCCAAAAATACTGCCTAATGATAATCCTAACATTGATGCCCCTAATGGCTACGGGGAAGTATTACATACTGGCAGGATAGATACCTCCGTTTTGGTATCGCATTATAAGCGGTATCTAGAGAGTCAGAGTTTAATACTTCAGGAATCTTTTGATTTTGAAGCCCTAAAGCTACAGGATGGCTATTTGGAATACCGAGGATTAAAAGTTAAAAAGATAGTATTCGCTACAGGGTTTGGTATAAAAACCAATCCGTATTTCAATTATTTGCCACTCAACGGTACCAAAGGTGAATTGTTGACCATTAAGGCACCAGCCTTAAAAGAGGAGCGGGTTATTAAATCTTCTGTGTTCATTATTCCTTTGGGCGATGACCTTTATAGGGTGGGTGCCACCTATAAATGGAAGGATAAAAGCAATACTCCAACCGAGGAATGCAAACAGGAACTTCTGCAAAAGTTGGACACTTTTTTAAAATGTAATTATGAGGTCATAGACCACGTAGCCGGAATAAGGCCAACGGTAAGTGATAGGAAGCCGCTTGTAGGTAGACATCCCGAACATAAAAATATGTTTTTACTTAACGGTTTGGGATCCCGAGGGGTCATGATCGCCCCAATGGCTTCCAAGCAGCTTTTCAATTTCATAGAAAATAATACGGCTTTGGAACCTGAAATGGACCTATCCCGTTTTACCAAGAAACATTTTAAGAATTGACCTTTGCGGCCTTGGGGTCGTATTTTACGAAAAAATTAATCCAGATATTTCGTGATACCCGAATTATAAAGGGCATAAAGATTATCATAGTAACAATTATTGCAATAAAAGTATTTATCAACGTAGCTTTGAACATTACAAACGCAATTATGAAAGTGGCTACGGCAAATGCTACACCTACACCATAACTAACATACATAGCTCCATAAAAAAAAGAGGGTTCAATTTTATATTTGGTGCCACAATGCGAACAACGTTCGTTCATTTTAAAGATATTTCCAATATGATATGGATTTTTATCCTCATACATGCTCTCTTCGTGACATTTAGGACAAGTTCCTGTTAAAATGCTGTAGAGTTTGTTTCCTTTTTTTAACATTTGCAAAAAGTTTCTACAAAAGTACATTTTTGTAGATGTAATCAGTGTAACATTAGTCACCAAATATGCTTAATATCCATAACCTCTCCGTTTCCTTTGGAGGAGAATACTTGTTCGAAGAAATATCTTTCCGTTTAAATTCAGGAGACCGGGTTGGTCTTATTGGTAAAAACGGGGCAGGTAAATCTACTCTGTTGAAAATTTTATCAAAGGATATGCCCATAGATTCGGGAACTATAGCCTCTGAAAAAGATATTAAAATGGGGTTTTTACGTCAGGATATCGATTTTGAACTGGGTAGAACCGTGCTGGAAGAAGCCCATCAGGCATTTGAAGAGATAAAGGCATTGGAGCTTAGGTTGGACGAAATCAATCACCAGCTGGCAGAACGTACAGATTATGAAAGTGAAGGGTATAATCAATTGATTATAGATCTGAACGATGTAACCCACCATTATGAAATATTGGGCGGTTATAACTATCAGGGTGAAACCGAAAAAGTATTGTTGGGCCTTGGTTTTAAGCGTGAGGATTTTGACCGTAAAACTGAAACTTTTTCCGGAGGTTGGCGGATGAGGATAGAGTTGGCAAAGCTGTTGTTGCAGAGTAATGATGTGTTACTGTTGGATGAGCCTACAAACCATTTGGATATAGAATCCATTATTTGGTTGGAGAATTTTTTGAAAAATTATTCCGGGGGTGTAATGATCGTATCCCACGATAAAATGTTTTTGGATAATGTTACCAACCGAACCATTGAAATATCTTTAGGGAGGATCTATGACTACAATAAGCCTTATTCCAAATACTTGGTGCTGCGTAACGAAATAAAGGAACAGCAGTTAAATGCCCAAAAAAATCAGGAAAAAGAAATACAGCAAGCTGAAAGGTTGATTGAAAAATTTAGGGCCAAGTCCACAAAGGCTTCCATGGCACAGTCCCTGATCAAGAAGCTCGATAAAATGGAGCGGATAGAGGTTGATGAGGATGATAATAGTGTGATGAATTTGAGATTTCAAATTTCGGTCACTCCAGGCAAGGTGGTAACTGAAATTGAAGGTTTGGCCAAAAGTTATGGTGATAACCACGTTTTACAAGGGATTGATCTTTTAATTGAAAGGGATTCCAAGACTGCTTTTGTGGGGCAAAATGGACAGGGAAAATCTACTCTGGCCAAAATTATGGTGGGGGATTTGGATCATAAAGGGCATTTAAAACTGGGACATAATGTTCAGATAGGATACTTTGCACAAAATCAGGCGGAATATTTGGATGGTGAAAAAACCATTTTAGATACTATGATAGACGCTGCCAATGAGAAAAATAGGAGTAAGGTAAGGGATATTCTAGGGTCTTTTCTATTTCGGGGAGATGAGGTGGATAAATATGTAAAAGTACTTTCTGGTGGTGAGCGGAACAGATTGGCCCTTGCTAAAATGCTCCTACAGCCTTTTAATGTGTTGGTGATGGATGAACCTACAAACCACTTGGATATAAAATCTAAGAACGTACTAAAACAGGCCCTTCAGAATTTTGATGGAACTTTGATTTTGGTGAGTCACGATAGGGACTTTTTACAAGGACTTACCAATAAGGTCTATGAATTTAAAGATGGTAAAATTAAAGAATATCTTGGGGATATCGATTTCTATTTGGAACAGCGCAAAGTCGAGGATTTTCGGGCTATAGAAAAGAAACAAACAATAGTCCCGAAGAAAGAAAAATCCAAGGACAAACATGTCGATTTTGATGATCAAAAAAAGATAAAATCCCTTAAGAACAGACTCAGCTCAACGGAGAGCGATATATCCAAGTTGGAAAAGGAAATAGCAGGTATAGACCATGATCTGCTTATGAATTATGATGCAACCATTGCAAAATCCAATTTTTTCGACGCTTATCAGAAGAAAAAAAAGAACCTCGAAAATCTGATGAAAACTTGGGAAAATATCACCTTGGAGCTGGAAGAATTCTCTTTGTAGGACAAATAATATAAAGGGTCAAATTATTTTCACCACAACTTTTGGCACTTTCACAACAAAAATAGGGCTTTCATGTGTTTTTCATCGAATACTTTTGTTGTTTGTCGAACAATAATCTTATTTTGTAGGGTAATTCTTAATCCTTAGGTGGAAAATATGAGAAAAAGCATATTCATGTTATTTATGGTTGTTGTTGGGCAATTTCTGTCTGGACAGGTTTCTGCTCTGGAAAAAAATGCTTTGATAGACCTTTATAACAGTGCCAATGGGGATACCTGGACCAAAAGTTGGGACCTGAAAGCGCCTGTTTCTTCTTGGGAGGGTGTTAGTATTGAGAACAACAAGGTGGTTTCCATTAATCTAATGAATAACAATCTTAGGGGTAACTTACCAAATTCTATTGGCGACCTGGCTAATTTAAAGGTCTTGAATCTAGCCTTGAATAGGATAGGTGGGGATATTCCCGGAGGAATCACCAAATTGGAAAAATTGGTTGTGCTAAGGTTGGGTAAAAATAAGATTACCGGCGCAATTCCAGAAAACATTGGTAATCTGGAAAAGCTTGTGGTTTTGGATTTATTTTACAACAGCCTTTCCGGAGAATTGCCGGTTAGTATGGGAGATATTAAAAAGCTAAAGGTAGTATTGCTTTCCCATAACGAATTAATTGGCACTATTCCATTAACATTTGGAAAATTGAAATATTTGGAGCGGTTAGAGTTGGCCGATAATAATTTTAGTGGTGTAGTGCCGGAAAACCTGGATAATCTTACCCACTTGAAAATGCTGGTTTTGGCAGAAAATAATTTTAGGGGACATTTTCCAGAAGATATTCTAAACTTGCCTAATCTGGAATTGGTTCAACTTCAAAATAACAAATTTGGTAAACATCATTTCAATAGTGATGCTGCTAAAGATAGGTTGGCACTATTTGATTTTGATGGTAATAAGATTAGAGATTTTGATATTAATAAATTAAATAGCGAAAAGGATATTAGAACTGCTGAAACGCGTTTTGAGGATGGAGTTAATTAGAAAAAATATGGATATGTTACAACGAAAATTGCGTAATGCCGGATTTATGGCACTGCTTGTATTTTGTATGGTGTTTACTAGTATGGTCAACGCCATGGTTCCAAAAAGTGAGACAAATGTGCTTTTGGAACTTTACAAAAATATGCAAGGTGAAAAATGGAACACTACCTGGGATGTTAATGCCCCGGTCAACACGTGGCATGGTGTAACCGTGCAAAATGGCCATGTGGTAAAAATTAACCTTTTTAGGAACAACCTTGTGGGTAGTCTGCCTGCAAGTTTAGGAGATTTAAAACACTTGGTACATCTAAACCTGGCCTTCAACGCCATTAGTGGAGAGATACCAAAAAGTCTTGCCGGGCTTAGTAAATTAGAGGTTCTAAAATTGGAAATGAATAGATTGGAAGGCCAAATACCTTCTGAAATCGGAAATATGAAATCGCTGGTAAAGCTGTCAGCTTTTAATAATTTCTTGTCGGGGAAAATACCCGAAAGTCTTGGAAACATACAGACCTTAAAGGAACTGAATTTGTCGAGTAACAACCTTACGGGGCGCATACCAAATTCTTTGGGAGAACTTTCAAACCTGGAGAGTTTAGGACTTTTTGAGAATAAACTGTACGGTTCTATTCCAGGAGAATTAGGAAAATTGGGTCAATTGAAGGAGTTGGTTTTGGCCAACAACGAACTTGGTGGGGAAATTCCGAAAGAGTTTGGACAATTGTCCAGCCTTCAGATTCTTCAAATTCAGAACAACAATATATTCTCGTTCGATAATATGGACAATATGAATTCAAGTCAGTTTCTTGTTTTTGACTATGATAAGGTAGAAAAAGAAAATAAGTATAAAGATTTTGATGTCATTAAGACAAGAATGGCGGATACGAAGTTTGAGGACGAAATGGAAGAATAGTAAATGCTTAAAAATAAGTTGGTTTGGTTAAAGGGAATACAAATTGTATTCCCTTTTTTTTTGTAATTATGTTATTTTGGAACTTTAAGATACATTTAACAAAAGTCACTTAAACTTATAGATAGTTTTGCAATCAAACCAACTTACAGCCCTTTTATGAATTCTAGAAAAATTGTTTTATCTATTGTTGGGGTACTCCTCATAATAGGCTCCATTTTTGGTGCGAAATATATTATAAATAGTAAGTATACCCCAAAACCACGACCGCAAAAAGTGGTAAAAACGGTTATTGTTGAAACCGTCAAAAATGGTAATGTGCCCATTGTTGTTCCGGCTAACGGAAATCTTGTGGCCAAAAGAAGGGTGGAGCTCTATGCAGAGGTCCAAGGGGTGTTTAAACCAGGTAAAAAGTTATTTAAACCGGGACAGGAATATAGAGCTGGAGAAATTTTAATTCAAATTGATGCAGCAGAATATTATGCCAATGTCCAATCTTCAAAAAGTAATTTATACAATTTAATAACTTCTATCATGCCGGACCTTCGATTGGATTATCCGGAAATATTTAATAAATGGCAAACATATTTAGCCAATTTTGATATAAATAAAAGTGTCCCCATTCTTCCTGAAATGTCCACTGAAAAGGAGAAATATTTTATTTCCGGCCGTGGTATTTTAACCAATTACTATACTACAAAGAATTTGGAGCAACGTTTGGCCAAATATACCATTGCGGCACCTTTTAATGGAGTACTCACGGAGGCATTGGTCACGGAGGGTACCTTGGTTCGTTCTGGTCAAAAATTGGGCGAATTTATCAATACTAGCGATTATGAGCTTGAAGTTGCCATAAGTAAAACCTATAGCGATTTGCTCAATGTAGGTGAAGTGGTTGAGTTAAAAAGTATTGGCCAATCTAAAACTTATAAAGGTAAAGTTGCTAGGATCAATGGGCGGGTAGATTTAACCTCCCAAACCATAACGGCGTTTATAGAGGTCAAAGACCCGGACCTTAGGGAAGGCATGTACCTAGAGGCCAATCTTACCGCAAGGGAAGAAGTTGATGCTATTGAGGTAAACAGAAGTTTGTTGTTGGAGAACGACCAAATTTTTGTCGTTAGGGACTCCATATTGGATTTGATACCAGTTAATCCTGTCTATTTTTCGAATACAAAGGTAGTTCTCAAAGATGTCCCAGATGGACTTACAATTTTATCCAAACCGGTAATGGGAGCCTATTCCGGAATGTTGGTGAAAGTATTTAAAGACCAAGAAACCAACAATCAAGACTAATGAGGAATATTATAGCCTATTTTATTAAGTACCATGTAGCCGTAAATGTAATAATTGTGGCTTTCCTTGTTTTTGGTATCGTTGGGGCATTGTCATTAAAATCTTCATATTTTCCATTAACTGACTCGAAAAACATTACTATAAATGTTACCTATCCAGGAGCTTCTCCCCAAGAAGTGGAAGAGGGCATTGTCCTCAAGATAGAGGATAACTTAAAAGGATTGGAAGGGGTAGACAGGGTTACTTCCACTTCAAGGGAAAACAGTGGTATTATAAATGTAGAGATCGAAAAAGGCAGGGATATAGACTTTATGCTCCTGGAAGTTAAAAATGCGGTAGATAGGGTGCCTTCATTTCCAACGGGTATGGAGCCATTGGTGGTCTCCAAACTGGAGACTGTGAGGCAAACCATTAGTTTTGCTATAAGCGGTGAAAATATAAGTTTGTCGGCCTTAAAACAGATTGGCAGGCAGGTAGAGAATGATATAAGGGCCATGGAGGGTATCTCTCAAATCACTATTTCCGGGTACCCGGCAGAGGAGATAGAGATTGCCGTGAACGAAAATAGCCTTTTGGCCTATAATGTTTCCTTTGACGAGGTGGCGCAAGCTGTATCCAATGCAAATATTTTGGTTACCGGGGGTAATATTAAGACAGACGCAGAAGAATTTCTTATTAGGGCCAACAATAGGTCTTATTACGGTAGTGAGTTGTCCAATTTGGTAGTGAGGGCCAATTCTTCAGGAAAAACCATCCGTTTAAAAGATGTTGCCGAAATTCGGGACCGGTTTTCAGAAACTCCCAACACCACCTTTTTTAATGGGAACCTTGCTGTTAATATTTCTATAACGAGTACCAATACAGAGGATCTTTTGTCCTCATCGGAAATGGTCAAGGCTTATATTGAAGAATACAACCAGAAACACAACAATGTAAAATTGAGTGTTGTAAGCGATCAATCGGTCACATTGAACCAACGGACTCAACTCTTGACGGAAAATGCTGTAATGGGAATGATTCTGGTCCTGCTTTTTCTTTCCATTTTTCTTAATACACGCTTGGCATTTTGGGTGGCATTCGGATTGCCGGTGGCTTTTCTGGGAATGTTCGTCTTTGCCGGATTTTTTGATGTAACCATCAATGTTTTGTCTCTTTTTGGAATGATTATCGTTATCGGAATCTTGGTGGATGACGGTATAGTAATTGCCGAAAATATTTATCAGAACTACGAAAAAGGTAAACCCCCTATACAGGCAGCGGTTGACGGTGTTATGGAGGTGTTGCCTCCGATAATCTCAGCTATCATTACCACGATTTTGGCTTTTTCTATTTTCCTCTTCTTGGATAGTAGGATCGGTGAATTTTTTGGGGAGGTCTCCGTAATTGTTATTCTTACCTTGGTGGTTTCCTTGGTAGAGGCCCTTATTATATTACCGGCTCACTTGGCTCATTCAAAGGCACTTCAGCCCTTGGACAATAAACCCAAAAAAGGATTGGCAAAGATATTTGCGAAATTAAGGGTGATTAACGAGTGGGGCGATAGTTTTATGGTCTGGATGCGGGATAAGCTATATGGTCCCTTATTGCGATTTTCACTTCGTTATAAATTATTGATGTTTTCCATATTCGTAATGTTGTTGTTTTTGAGCTTCGGCTCCATTGGCGGTGGTATCATCAGAACAGCTTTTTTTCCTAGGGTGGCAAGTGATAGGGTATCTGTAGATTTATTAATGCCCAATGGGACGAATGAAAGGGTAACCGATTCAATTATCAGCTTGATAGAGGAAAAGGCAAAAATTGTTGACCAAGAGCTTACCGAGAAATATTTAAAGGGTACGGGCAAACAACTGTTTGAAAACATGATACGGAAAGTGGGCCCAGGCTCCTCTACAGCTTCCTTGGATATTAATCTCTTACCAGGGGAAGAACGTCCGGACGCAATACGATCTGATTTAATTACGAATAGGTTACAGGAATTGGTAGGTCCGGTTATAGGCGTGGAAAGCCTAATTTATGGTTCCGGAGGCAATTTTGGAGGTAGTCCTGTTTCTGTCTCCCTTCTGGGAAATAATATAGCAGAATTAAAAGCGGCAAAAAAAGAGCTGAAGTCTATCTTGGAGAACAATACGCTTCTAAAAGATGTGGCAGACAATGATCCTGCGGGAATCAAAGAAATACGGCTAGAGCTAAAGGAGAATGCCTATTTAATGGGATTGGATTTGAGAAGCGTTATGAATCAGGTTCGAGCTGGCTTTTTTGGAGCTCAAGCTCAACGCTTTCAGCGTGGTCAGGACGAAATCCGGGTGTGGGTCAGATATGATCGTGCCAACCGTTCTTCTATCAATGATCTGGACGATATGAGGATTACTACTCCCAATGGAAGTAAGGTGCCTTTAAAGGAAATTGCCAGCTACGTTATTGAGCGGGGCGATGTTGCCATCAACCATTTGGAAGGGCAACGTGAAATTCAGGTTTCTGCGGATATCAAGGATGACAAGACTACCAGTGCCACAGATATAATGAATGATATCAGGACGGTAATTATGCCGGATATCCATTCCAAATATCCAACGGTTACAGCATCGTACGAAGGGCAGAACAGGGAAACCGCTAAACTGTTTGGTTCGCTAAAATTTGTAGGTCTTACTGTTTTGATGTTGATATACATTACCATCGCCTTTACCTTCCGTAGCTTTAGTCAGCCCCTAATGTTAATTGTTTTAGTGCCTTTCAGTATTACTGCTGTTGCATGGGGCCATTGGATCCACGATTTCCCTATTAACGTTTTATCCATGTTGGGAATAATAGCCCTTATTGGAATAATGGTTAATGACGGTTTAGTACTTATTGGGAAATTTAATGGCAATCTAAGGGAGGGAATGAAGTTTGATGACGCTATTTACGAGGCTGGGAAATCTAGATTTAGAGCTATATTTTTAACCTCCATAACTACTATTGCAGGATTGGCTCCCTTACTAATGGAAAAAAGCCGTCAGGCCCAATTCCTTAAGCCTATGGCCATATCCATTGCTTACGGAATTGGCTATGCTACGGTACTGACCTTGTTGATGTTGCCACTGTTTCTGGCATTTAGCAATAAAATTAAGGTAGGATCCAAATGGTTGCTCACCGGTAAAAAAGTGACCAAAGAGGAGGTGGAAAGGGCTATAAAGGAACAAGAGGAGGAAAGTCATATGCAAAATTTTGAAAAACATGAGCAGAATGGTCAATCTACCGAAATTACAACATCGTTAGAAGATGAAATTGTAATATCTAACGAATTGGAAGACAATAAATAATGGGATATAGATATTTAATTACAGCCTTACTAATCGGTATTTGTGGGGGTTTAAGTGCACAAGAGAAATTATTGTCCAAGGATGCAGCAGTGTCGCTGGCCTTGGAAAACAATTTTGGCATTAAGGTTGCCAAGAATCAGTTGGCCATAGCCGACAATAATGCGGGAATCCTGAACTCTGGCTATTTGCCCAGGCTTACTGGAACGGCTGGAGCTACATATAACGATTTTAATAGTACCACAGAGTATCCGGGGCAATTTGAAAACAATGGAGATCCTAGGCAGGATTTGGAAATTAAAAATGCCGAGTCCCAGGGGTATAATGCAGCTCTTAGTTTAAACTATACCCTCTTTGATGGTATGGGCAGACTCTATAATTTTAAACGTTTAAAAGAGCAGTATCAGTTAACAGAGCTGCAAGCTAGGGAAACAATAGAAAATACCGTTCTGCAGTTATTTAGCGTGTATTACGAAATTGCTAGGTTGACCGAAAACGAGAATGTGTTGCGGCAAGCGCTGGAAATCTCCAAGGACAGAATTAAAAGAGCTGAGTATTCTTTTGAATATGGACAAAACACAAAACTGGACATCCTTAATGCACAGGTAGATGTAACCAACGACAGCATCAGTTTAATGAACGTTCAACAGAACTTAGCCAATACCAAGCGGGATTTAAATGTAGTGCTCAATCAAAATCTCAATGAAACCTTTGTAGTGGATACCTTAGTGAGTTTTATTCCGAAATTACAGTTGGAGGATTATGTTGCCCAATCAAAAGAAAACAATGTAGCCATACTCCAGACCGAACGGAATTTGGCTATAAACGAGTACGATGTTAAAGTGAACAGATCGGGTTATTTGCCAACCTTAGGTCTGACTGGTTCCTATGGATGGAATTTAAACCAAAGCGCGGCAACTTCATTTCTCCCTGGTCAAATTATACCTGGGAGTAATAGGAATAGTTTAAATTTGGCATTGGGGGCCAATCTTACTTGGAATTTATTTGACGGTGGCGGAACTACCGTGAGGGTGAAAAACGCAAAAATTGCCTATGAAAATCAAGAGTTATTCAAAGATCAGGTAACACTTGAGGTCGACCGGGATATTTTAAATGCCTTGGGAATCTATGAAAATAGGTTGCAGATATTTAAGATTCAGGAGCAGAATGTGGTAACCAATCAAAATAATTTTGAGCGTTCCAAGGAGCAATTTCAATTGGGGAGAATAACATCCATAGAATTTAGGCAGGCCCAAATAAACTTGCTAAACGCACAGACCAATAAGAATTTGGCCAAATACGACGCCAAGTTGGCGGAATTACAGCTATTACAATTAACAGGGCAGTTGTTATCGGAAGAATTCTAGTGGCATTGTTTCTCTTGTCCAATAGAAGGAAAACTAGCTTTTCACAGTTATATTGTTTAAGTACTTAAACTATTGATCCATGTTCGAACATTTCTTTCAATGTCCTTATTGTTGGGAAGAAATATCTATGTTATTGGACCCTTCCATAACGAGACAGACCTATGTGGAAGATTGCGAAGTTTGTTGTAATCCTATATCGGTTTCTCCGGTTTTTAATGATGGGGAGCTCATAGGGTTTGAAGCAATGGATATTGGCCAATAGGAATCAGCTATGTATCAATGAAAAAGAGCCTAAAAGCAATTGCTTTTAGGCTCTTTTTTTGTTAAGAGGGGTATTTGTCTGAATTTATTTCTTGAAATCCCCGGCATTTATCACTGTCCAATTTTTATAAGGTTTAATATACTTTAGGATAGCTTTGTTTACGTCGTTTACTGTCAAGTTTTTAACTTTTTCTTCCAAAGATTTTTGGAAGTCCATGGTACGGTCATAATAAATGTTATTGTTTATTAGGCCAGCAAGTTCGGCATCTTTGGCTCTGGAGACATTTTGCTCCTGGATCCAACCGTTTACGGCATTCTTCAATTCTTCCTCAGTAATACCATCTTTAATAAAACGATCCAATTCCTCCATAAATCCCTGTTGTACCTTGTTGTAATTTTCAGGTGCATAAATGGCATATATGTACATGGCCGAATTTTGGTCATCAGCATTGAAATCGGCTTGGAATCCAGCTCCTGCACCATAACTAACACCATCCTTCTGTCTCAACCTATCTGCAATCCTTGAATTTAAGAAACCCCCACCCAATATGGTAGCCGCCATATTCAATGCGGCATAATCCTCATCATCCTGACTAATTTTAATATTCATGTTTCCGAGGGTCATAGCATTTTTTTTGTCCGGGGTAAGAATGTCTTCGTTAACATCCCGAGAATCATGAAATGGGTCTTTAAGCCGCTCGTAGTCCTTTTTACTTTTGTAGTTTGCAAATTCTTTTTCCATATAGGTTTTTAACTGCATGGGTTGCATATCCCCTATACTCACCAAAATAGACTTGCCAAGGCCATAGAAATCTTTATGAAACTTCTTTATGTCTTCAATGTTTGTTGCTTTTATGGCAGCTTCTTCCTCTTCAACGGACATGGAGTATAAAGGGTGGCCTTTGGGAAAGGTGTTATTTATTTCCGACAATCTTTTGGAAGCCAAAAATTGCGGTTCTGTCTTATTACTTTCCAAATAAGCCAAGGACTCTGTTTTTAGTTTTTCCAACTCCGCCGCCTCAAAGGATGGGGTTTGTAGCATTTCGGTCATTAAGGCCAATGTGGCCATCAGGTTTTCTTCGGTAGAAACTACATTGGCATAAACATTACCGTTACTGGCTCTAAAGGATATGGAAGATTTTAATTTGCTCAATTCGTCCTCAATTTGTTGTCTTGTTTTCGTGAGAGTGCCCTTGTTCAGCATACTTGCAGTAAAGGACGGAACAACACCTTTGTCGGTCAAGGATTCGGCGTTGCCATTTCTAGTACTAAAACTAACCCTTACCGTTTTGCCTCGATTGCTTTTTTTAATAAGGCCATACTCAATTCCGTTGGAAAGCTTGCCATCATCCAATCTAGATTGAATGGCATCATAGGATACATCGAAGGCTTCACCCGTGCCCATATCTTCTTTTCCTTTGTATTCGGCCACCAGGGCATCTAGATTTTGTGTATGTTCTATCTCTGCTCTTTCAGGATTCTTGGTAGGATTAAATCTGCCAACGGTTCTATTGGTTTTGATCAAGTATTTCTTGGCCACCTCATTTACCTTTTCCAGATTAGTGTTTTCAATTCTATCCCGTTGTATAAATGCCAATCGCCAATCGCCTGCACCGATAAATTCGCTCATATAAGTCCCGAGATAGGACGAATTTCTAAATATTTGATCTGTTTGTTTTAAAAGATTGGCCTTGGCACGATCTAATTCATCTTGTGTGATGGGGGTAGTTTTTAAAGCGTCCAAAGTTTCTTTAAGAATTTTTTCAGCTTCGTCAGCATTCTTATCGGATGGCACATCTACATTTATATATAAAAAACCTGGCTCTTTGGTGAAAGGCGAAAAAGACCATATGGAAGAAGCCTTATTGGTTTCGATCAGTGCTTTGTAGAGTCTGCCCGAAGGTTCATCCGCTAAGGCATTTTCTATTATGGATATGGCAGCATAATCCTCATGGGATCCAGCTGGGGTATGGTACATGGCAGCTACGATCTGCAGATCGCCAACACGGTTGAGATGTACGGTCTTTTCTCCATCCTGTGCGGGCTCTTCGGTGTAGGAATCCCTTATTGGAGTTGAGGGTTTCTCAATTTTACCAAACTTCTTTTCTATCAGAGCCAATGTTTTGCTTTCGTCGAATTTGCCGGTGACCATAAGAATGGCATTGTCCGGACGGTAGAATTTTTTATAAAAAGCCTTAAGGTTTTCAATTGGAACACGTTCAATGTCGGACCTGTTTCCAATGGTGCTATTACCGTAGTTATGCCATAGATAAGCTGCATTGATCACCTTCTGCATAAGAACCCTTGAGGGATCGTTTTCCCCACTTTCAAATTCATTGCGAACTACACTGAATTCCGAATCCAGATCTTTTTTGGCAATATAGGAATTCACCATTCGATCGGCTTCCAAATCCAAAGCCCAATCCAGGTTTTCATCGGTTTCATTGAAGGTTTCAAAATAGTTGGTTCTATCGAACCAAGTTGTGCCATTTGGTCTGGCTCCATGGGAGCTTAACTCTTTAGGGATGTCCGGATGGTTGGGAGTGCCTTTAAAAACCATGTGTTCCAATAAATGGGCCATTCCTTTTTCTCCGTAACCTTCATGTCTGGATCCTACCAGATAGGTGATGTTAACGGTTATGGTCTGTGAAGAATTGTCAGGGAATAGGAGCACTTTAAGCCCATTGTCCATTCTATATTCGGTTATTCCTTCTACAGAAGCAACTTTCTTTAGTTGTCCATAGGATATACTGCTAATGATTAATCCGATCCAAATAAGCGATAAGATTTTTGTTTTCATGGAAGTGTTGTTTAATGTTGTTCAATAATACAAAAATTACAGGGTGTTTTAGGAGTTGAAACCTTAGAAATTTTGAGTTTTGGAGTTATAAATAAGACTTTGGGATGGCTCTTTTAAAAAATAGTAATATTTTTATGCAATCAACCTAAACTGACTTTTTCAATGCTTAGAATTGCCTCCAGAGTATTTAATTTTCTCCTAGTTGCCTTATTGCTAATTTCCTTGGAATCCTGTAAAACAGGAAAATCGGTTGCCCCTGAGCCCGATAAAAAAATGCATACTGCAGAAATATTTACAGAAAATATTCCGGTCACAGATATTTCATTTGAAATGGTGCTGATTCCCGAAGGAAAATTTACGATGGGAAGTCCAGAGGGCCAGGTCAACAGAAAGGCCGATGAAGGCCCTGTGAAGGATGTTGAACTGGACGCCTTTTATATGGGCAAGTATGAGCTTGGCTGGGAGGTTTTTGAATTGTTCTTTAAACAAAACAAAGAATTGTTCCAGACATTGGACGCCGATAGGTTAAATAATATAGATGCCATTACGAGGCCTAGTCCTCCTTATGAGGACCCTTCCTATGGAATGGGAAAGGTTGGGTATCCGGCAATAAGTATGTCCACCTATTCCGCTCTGGTATTTTGTAAATGGTTAAGTACCGTTACAGGTAGGTTTTATAGATTGCCAACCGAGGCGGAATGGGAATATGCCGCCAAGGCAGGGACCAATACCGCCTATTCGTTTGGTGATGATGTAACAAAATTGGATGAATATGCAGTGTATTATAAAAACTCCAATAATCAGTATGCCAAAGTCGGTAGTAAATTGCCGAATCCTTGGGGATTATATGATATGCACGGTAATGTCTCCGAGTGGACTTTGGATGAGTATAAGGAAAATGCATTTGCTGTTACCGAATCCAAGAACCCTTGGGTAAAACCAACGGTAATTCATCCGCGAGTGATCAAGGGTGGGTCATGGGATGATGATGCAAAGACACTGAGGTCTTCAGCGAGAATCGCATCCAGCTTAAAATTGCAAA
This sequence comes from Arenibacter sp. F26102, assembly GCF_023015865.1. GTDB lineage: Bacteria > Bacteroidota > Bacteroidia > Flavobacteriales > Flavobacteriaceae > Arenibacter. The sequence continues at coordinate 236,955 of NZ_JALKBC010000007.1, forward strand.
AGAGAGATCCACAGATTCCAAAAAGCTTTTGGTGGAACACCGATTCCAATTTTATTGGATTTAGACTGGTGAGTCCAATAGTGCAACCATCTAAAGAGGAACAAAAACAGTTTTGGCAGACCGTATTGGATGAGTAGGTAGACCCCAATAAAAACACTTAGTAATTAGAACAATAAATTTAACAGATGAAAAATAGACTGTCCTTAATAGCATTATTATTCCTCGTTTTTGCTGGCTATGCACAAGAAACATACACCTTGGCCAAGGAAAGTGTCCTAAAAATAAATGGTAGTTCTACAATTCATGATTGGACAGTGATAGCCAATTCAATGAAGGGATCTATGAAAATGGATGCTGGGGTACTTAAAAATTTGAATTTTCAGGTAGAAGTGGCCGAGATAAATAGTGAACGGGGTGCGGCTATGGACAAGAAAATGCATGCTGCCCTAAAGGTGGAGGAACATCCTGAAGTATCCTTTAAATTCAAAGAAATAAAGAAGGACGGAAGCGCGGAAAATTCATTTCATATTATGGGCATGCTCAATATCGCTGGAGCAGAAAAAGAAGTAGACATTACATCGGAATTCCAAGAAGTAGGTGGGAAGTATGTTTTTAAGGGCAGCAAGGAAATAAAGTTGCAAGATTTTAATATGGAACCGCCCACGGCAATGTTCGGCCAGATTATTGTAGGCGATAATGTCACTATCCATTTTGATCTGGTTTTTGCCAAGGGATAGGACTGCGATAGGTTGCTTTGGCTGTTTTATATGGACGGTAAGGTGAATTATTAATAATTGTTGGCTACCGTTATTTCTTTAACTGTTCTTCCCGGAAACTTCCTGGAGTTTTCCCAGTATGATTCTTGAATATTCTTGTAAAATAGGACGGATTCTCCAATCCCACCTTTTCCGCAATTTGGACTTGCAACAAAAAAGTGGATAATTAGATAAGAGTCATGCTGCTGTTTTTTGATTATACATTTCCAATTCAAATTCCTCTATGGTTTTATACCCCAAAGTGGAGTGCATCCTTCTTCTGTTGTACCAAGTTTCTATCCATTGAAAAACAGATAGCTCGGCTTCCGATTTAAGGCCATAGCTATGTTTATAGACCCATTCTACCTTTAAGCTCTTAAAAAATGATTCAGCCACTGCATTGTCCCAACAATTACCTTTTCTGCTCATACTTTGTTTTATAAGGCCGTTGTGATTTTTCAGCATATCGGTAAATCCATGACTGGCATATTGTGATCCCCTACCGGAATGAAATATCAGTTCTTTAGTAATGTCATTTGATCTGACGGCCATATTCCAAGCAGGTATTATTGTATCGTCCGTACTTAAGGTTTCGCCCATCGACCACCCCACGACCTTCCGGTGGAACAGATTGATGATTACAGTCAGATACACCCATCCCTGTTTAGTTTCTATATAGGTAATATCGGACACCCAGGCCTGATTCTTTCTAAAGACCGTAAAGTTCTGGTTCAAAATATTGCGGGCCACTGGATAGTTGTGTTCGCTGTCCGTTGTAATCTTGAACCTGCGCTTTCTTCTGGCAAACAGATTATTGGCCATCATTATCCTGGAGACTCTTGGTCTGGAAACTCGATATCCCTTTTTTGAGAGCTCATCTTTAATCCTTGGTGCCCCATAACTCCCAAAACTATCTTTGAAAACATCATGGATGAGTGATGTTATGGCCTGGTTTTCGGACCAGCGTTTGGTCGGCCCCCTGACCAGCCAATGATAATACCCACTTTTACTTACCTTGAACATTTTGCACATCTTCCCAACCGGAAATTTAAACTTATGGTTTTTTATAAACCTATATTTTTCCTGTCGCCCTAGGAGAACCTGCCCGTCCGGTCCAGACGGGGATGGCTATCGCCTTTTTTAGGATATCACGTTCCAATTCGGCATCCCTTAACCTTTTCTTCAACTCGGCGATTTCACGTTGCTCGTCCGTCAGTTTCGGGTTTCCCTTTCCAGGAAAACTATTCTTGCCATAGGTGTCCTATTTCTCTACGCCAGCGGCACAACACCGATGTAGGGATGTCCAATTCCCTGCATATCTCGACAACGCTACCAAGTGCGTAACTAAGTTCCACGGCTTTTTCTTTAAACTCTACAGTGTAATTTCTTTTTTCTCTTGACATGTTTTAAAGTTAATTTAAACAGCCAACATGCTCTTAACTTTGTGTCCAGTTAAATATAGTAAGTCCAATTCCAAGAATGGCAGCAAATTGGATATGATGCTGGAAAAGCTTCTGCCTATTAAGAATAATATTATGTGGCTTTCCCTTAAGGACAACAATGTCCAGGACAAGCATTTAAAAACCATCGGCAAATTCGTTAACCTTCAAAAACTGGAGATTGAAAAAAATCCGATTACCGATATGGGCATTGTTGAAATATTGGCTAACCAGAGCCTTACGGCACTCAATTTAGATCAAACAAAAATTACGGCATTGAGCTTTGAGAACTTTGTCAAAATGCAGGGATTGGAACGAGTGTATGCCTGGGGAACGGCCATAACTCAGGAGGAAGTAGGCCGATTTGCGGTAACTGAAAATAGTCCTGCACTAGTGTTAGGAATGTGAATGTGGATCGGTGTCTAAGATCGAGAATGTATATTATTAAATAATGGGCAGTTTGTGGCGTTAATTATGAAAAATTTACGCCTTTAATTCGAAATATGTTGCTATTTTAGTATAAATAATATCATATATGTAAATTAAGGAGTGGTATCTCCTCATAGGAGAGCACAGGATTATGTAGTTCTTCCCTCCTAGAAATTTAATAAATGAAAATTTGTTCCCTAATGAAACAAAAAGTAGGCATAGTAGTTATTTTATTGGGCCTGGTAGCTTTACTGTTTGCCTTTAAATCGGGATTTTTTAAATCCTCCCAAGATGGGTATGTCAATCAGAAGCTACCAGAGGTCGTAGACTATAATTTCCATATAAAGCCTATACTTTCTGATAATTGCTATACCTGTCACGGCCCTGATGCCAATAAGCGGAAAGCGGGCCTGCGCCTAGATCTGGAGAAGGCGGCACTTTCCGAATTGCCGGAGAATCCCGGGAAATATGCCATTGTAGCCAGAAAACCCGGCCAAAGTCTTTTGTATCAACATGTGGTTTCGGATGACCCAAAGCAGTTGATGCCCCCGCCGGATTCGCAATTGGCACTGAATTCCCATGAAAAGAAACTGTTGAAAAAATGGATAGAACAGGGTGCCAAATTTGAAAAACATTGGGCCTTTATCCCTCCCAAGAAAGCCGACCTTCCAAAAACGGAACTGGCGGAATGGCCCCAAAATGAGATCGATGCGTTTATCTTGGAAAAGATGGAGGAGAACGATCTAACCCCCTCCCAAAAAGCGGAAGAGCACACGCTGATCAGACGAATGAGTCTGGATCTTACGGGTTTGCCCCCCAATGCGGAGCAGGTGGGACGATATCTTTCCGGTTCATCGGCGGATATTTTGGAACGGGCCATAGATGAGTTTTTGTCCTCTCCAAGCTACGGGGAGCGAATGACGCAGGTCTGGCTGGATGTGGCGAGATATGCGGATTCCCACGGCTATCAGGACGATAGCTATAGGAGTATGTGGCCCTGGCGCGACTGGGTGATACATGCTTTTAACAACAACATGCCCTATGATGAGTTCCTGACCATGCAGATGGCGGGCGACCTTATGCCCAATGCCACCAAGGAGCAGTTGCTGGCCACCGGGTTCAATAGGAACCACCCCATAACCCAGGAGGGCGGTGTTATCCAGGAGGAATACCAGTCCTATTATGTGGTGGACCGCACCAATACCTTGGGGAAGGGCATTTTGGGCCTCACCCTGGAATGTGCCAAATGCCATGACCATAAATACGATCAATTGTCCCAAAAGAATTATTTTGAAATCTATTCCTTCTTCAACAATGTGGATGAAAAAGGCCTGCGTATGGATGCTGTACAAGCTGCCAATCAGAAATATTTTGCCGATGCACCATTTATGACCATTACCGATGAAGAGACCAAAGGGGTACTGTCCTTTATCAACAAGGCTGAAGGGGAAACGGTCAAGGTGATGGTCATGAACGATTCCACACCTAGAAAAACTTACATTTTCAATCGTGGCGAATATGACAGCCCTGGGGAAGAAGTAACTCCCAATGCCCCGGAATTCATCCTACCCTTTTCCGAAAAACTTCCAAAGAACAGATTGGGATTGGCACAATGGATGACCGATGAAAATAATCCATTGACCTCCAGAGTCTTCGTGAACCGGGTCTGGGGGATGTTGTTCGGGAAAGGACTCGTAGAGACCTCAGAGGATTTCGGGGTACAGGGAAGCCTGCCCACACATCCAGAATTGTTGGATTGGCTGGCGAGAGATTTTATGGAGCACGATTGGGACATCAAATATCTGTTGAAGAAGATAATGCTTTCTTCCACCTACCAGCAAAGTTCCATAGCCACGGAGGAGTCCAAAAAGTCGGATCCCGACAACAAGTGGCTTTCCAGGGTCCCAAGGTTTAGGATGAGCGGGGAGATTATTCGGGACTACGTTCTGGCGAGCAGCGGCCTGTTGAACAAAGAAATCGGTGGTCCAAGTGTAAAACCTTACCAGCCCCCAGGACTATGGGAAGAGACCAACGCTGGAGGTAATAGAGGAGTTCTTACTACATATGTGGCCGATGAAGGTGATAAATTGTACAGGCGATCTTTGTATACCCTGTGGAAAAGGACATTGCCACCGCCCAGTATGTCCATTTTTGATGCGCCCAATAGGGACATTTGCGAAGTTAGGAGGCAGAAGACCAATACCCCCTTACAGGCACTGGCGCTTCAAAACGATGTTCAAATGTTGGAGGCTGCACGGGTATTGGCGGAAAATACCATTGCAGAAACAAAAGATTCACAGCAATGGGTCACCACAGTATTCCAACGCATTTTGGTCAGGAACCCCAAAGAGGAAGAAAAAAAGGTTTTGGAGGAATACTATATCGATGCCCTGGAAAATTTCCTGAACAACAAGGAAAATGCCGAAAAATTGATTGCTCAAGGCGAATATAAGAGGTTGGATACCGATCCGGCAAAGACAGCTGCGCTTATGTTAACGGCCCAGGTGATTTATAATCTTGATGAAACGATTACTAAAGAATAACGATTATGGAAGAAGACAAATCAAAATCTGAAAACCCACTTAAAGTAAACCGCCGACACTTCTTTTCTCAATTGAGTGTTGGGATAGGTTCTTTGGCTTTAGGGTCATTGTTGATTCCAGACCTGTTTAAAGGTGGTAAGGGACCATTGGCCAGTCAGCCTCTTGGTATTCCCCATTTTGCCCCAAAAGCCAAACGGGTAATCTATTTGTTTCAATCGGGGGCTCCATCACAATTGGAGTCGTTCGATTATAAACCTACACTAAACAAACGTATGGGGGAGGATCTGCCGGAATCTATACGGAACGGTCAGCGACTTACCGGTATGACCTCTGGTCAGGATAAATTTCCATTAATGCCATCGGCCGCTAAGTTTGCCCAATATGGTAAAAGTGGTGCATGGGTAAGCGAATTTTTTCCTCATATTGCGAAAATTGCGGACGAGATATGTATTGTTAGGAGTATGCACACCGAGGCTATTAACCACGATCCGGCAATTACCTTTTTTCAGACGGGTAGTCAACAATCCGGTCGCCCAAGTATGGGTTCTTGGATGAGTTATGGTTTGGGCAGTGAAAATCAAAATTTGCCTTCCTTTGTTGTGCTTACCTCAAGGGGAAAGGGCAACAGCCAAGGCCTGTATTCTAAATTGTGGTCCAGTGGGTTTTTGGATTCCAAGCATCAAGGGGTGCTGTTGCGGTCCGGTAAGGATCCCGTACTGTATTTGAACGATCCAGATGGACTTTCACGTTCCGATAAGCGGCATTTATTAGATCACGTATCCTCACTGAACAAAATACATCATGTGGAAACAGGGGACGATGAGATAGAATCTAGAATAGCCCAATATGAAATGGCCTATAGGATGCAAATGTCGGTACCCGATGTTATGGATATTAAGAAAGAACCGGAGTCCATTATAAAATTATATGGGGAAGATTCCCAAGTTCCAGGTACCTATGCCGCCAATTGTCTTCAGGCCCGTAGGCTTGCGGAAAATGGGGTGCGTTTTATCCAGTTATACCACCAAGGGTGGGATCAGCACGGAAATCTGCCCAATGAAATGGCAGGACAGGCCAAGGATGTTGATCAAGCCTCTGCCGCACTTATTTTGGATCTAAAACAACGTGGAATGTTGGAGGATACCTTGGTTATTTGGGGTGGAGAGTTTGGTAGGACCAATTATTGTCAAGGTAATTTTGACCCTAAAAATTACGGTAGGGACCATCACCCGCGTGCCTTTAGTATATGGATGGCCGGTGGAGGAATAAAACCTGGAATTACCTATGGGGAAACCGATGAATTTGGGTATAATATTGTGAAAAACCCGGTGCATATCAACGATTTCCACGCCACTATCATGAATAATTTGGGACTTGATCACGAACAATTAATTTATAAATACCAGGGACGTAGGTTTAGGCTTACGGATGTTGCCGGTAATGTTGTAAATGATATTTTAACATAGTATATGGCTCAAAAAAATAGTTCTCCTTGGGTCGATTATGTTATTTTCGGTCTTACTGTATTTCTTATATTCTGTTTAATTTTCGAATCTTTTATAGATCTTCCAAGTCTTGTGGCATGGTTGGGACGCTGGCATCCTCTAATTCTGCATTTTCCCATAGTGCTTTTACTAATGGCTGCGGCCATTGGTCTTTTCAATAGACTAGTGCCTAAGCTTTTGCTAACTGTTGCCACACTTTCTGCCTTGGTCACTGCCATTACAGGATTCTTTTTAGGAACAGAAACGGTGCCTAAGGGAGACCTTATTTTTTGGCACCAATGGATGGGGGCAGGCGTAGCTATTTTGGCGGTTTTGTGGTATTGGTTGAGTACAAACCACTTACAGCAAACATACTTGGTCAAAGGCATACAGGTGGTATTGATCCTCTTGGTAGGACTCACTGGCCATTACGGGGGTATGATTACCCATGGGGAGGATTTTTTGGCCTTGCCTCGAAGTAAGAAATTGGAGAAGATTCCCGAAGACCCTATAATTTATGAGCATATAGTTTATCGGGTATTGGATAATAATTGCATAGGCTGCCATAATCCCAACAAGAAAAAAGGGGAGCTGTTGATGACCAATATAAACGAGCTTCTCCAGGGAGGTGAAAGTGGACCGGCTTTGGTCCTAGGGGATCCCAGGAATAGCGAGCTAATTCGGCGCCTTCATTTGCCATTGGAGGACGAGGAACATATGCCTCCGGATGGCAAGAAACCTTTAACTGAAGATGAAATACAAATTTTGGAACGCTGGATTGCCTTGGGGGCGTCGGACACCTTAAAGTTGAGTCATTTGGACAACAGTGAACCTTTGGCAGGGATGGTCAAAAAAATGATGGATTCCGGCACAAAGAATTCATGGGCAAAACTTTCCAAAGTAGCGGACAGCACCTTGCAAAATTTGGCATCGGATTACGTTACCATAAAAAGGATTGCCAGTAATTCGCAGGCTTTAAGTATATCTGTATTCTTACCACCAGAATATGATCCTAGGAATATTACGGATTTAAAGCGGATTGCCAATAATATTGTTGAATTGGATTTGAGTGGGATCCCTCTTGGGGAAAAGGAAATGGAACTAGTGGCAATGTGTAAAAATTTGGAATGGTTGGAAGTGGACCGTACCCCCATCACGGATATGGAGTTCGCAAAAATAGCCGGGCTTCAACATTTAAGAGTATTAAAGGCATATGAAACGGGCATTAGCGATGAAAGTGTTGCTGTCCTAAAAGATTTCAAGGTTCTTAAAAGTCTATATGTATGGGAGACACAAATTTCCGATCAAGGACTTTCCGAGCTAATGGAAGCATTGCCCAATTTAAAATTGGACCATGGAATTGACCCTGAACTCAAAGCAGAATTTATAGAGAAGGACACCATTGTGGATAGTATACAGTAAATTCGTAAGTAGATAAATAAATACTTAGAATGTATAAGACCTGCCGTATTCCTATTGTCATTTTACTTGTTGTCTTTCATTCGTTATCAATTGCCCAAACCAGGTGTGAGTATACCCACCAACAAATGGGTACACAAATTGGTCTGGTTTTTTACAACAACAATGAGGATATGGCCAGGGCCGATTCCATTGCCCAATTGGTTTTCGATAGAATAGATGCACTTAACAACACTTTGAGTAACTATCTACCGCAAAGTGAAATTAATAAACTTAGCAGCAGTTCAAATATTAACGTTGCACTTAGCGATGACCTTTCCCGATTACTGCAAATTTCCGGGGACTATGCCGCAAATACCAATGGTGCTTTCGATATTACCCTAGGTCCGCTCATTGAACTATGGAGAAAGGCTAGGGAAAATAGACAGATTCCTTCAATAACTGAAATAAGGACCGCACATCAAAGAACCGGTTATGGAAATCTGGAATTCCCGATGGTAAATATGGTAAGGTTAAAACAAGAAGGAATGCAACTGGATGTTGGTGGGATAGGAAAGGGGTTTGCTGCGGATGAGGCAATAAATTTGTTGAAAAGGCATGGCATTTCATCTGCCTTGGTGGATATGGGTGGCGACGTTACCGTTAGCGATGCCCCGCCCAATAGGGAGTTTTGGACTTTGGGCTTCAGTTATTTCGATAAAAATGGGGGGGGAGTTTTTCAAAAAATAAAGTTGAAAAATCAGGCGGTGGCCACTTCTGGGGATTTATACCAGTATGCCGTGATCGATGGGAAGCGTTATTCCCATATTATTGACCCAAGAAATGGCATGGCGTTGAGCAACAATATCCAAGTAACAGTGATAGCTCCCAATGGTGCTATGGCAGACGCTTACGCATCCGCCTTAAGTGTTTTGGGAATTGAGGAAGGTAGGAAAATTGTTGAGGAAACAACGGATTTGGAGGTTTTTATGGTGGAGGATGTGCCTGGATCATACCAGCAGTGGAATAGTTCTAGATTTTTAAATTATATAGTTGAGGATTGAAATAAGATTATAAATAATTACGGGTTCCTTCCCCTAGAAGGGGAAGGTGGACCAATCCACGGATGAGTGGATTGGCACGGAATGGGTGATTAACGGAAGGTCATTTGGTGTTTTGAGCTGGATCCCTTCCGACTTTTATCCCTAAAAATGGTCCAAAAGCCACCTTCCCTTATCAAGGGAAGGAGCAAAAGTTATTGTTTTGTATAGGAAATACTGGGCAATTTGAAGATTAGTAAAGTATAAAGAGCTCCTTCCCCTAGAAGGGGAAGGTGGGCCAATCCACGGCCGAGTGGATTGGGACGGAAAGGGTGATTAACGGAGGGTCAATTGGTGTTCAGAGCTGGATCCCTTCCGACTTTTGTCCTTAAAAATGGTCCAAAAGCCACCTTCCCTTGACAAGGGAAGGAGCAAAAGTTATTTTTATAAATAGGAAATTCCTGAGAATTATAGGAATGGAATGTAAAAGATTAGTGGGTTCCTTCCCCTAGAAGGGGAGGTGTACCAATCCACGGCCGAGTGGATTGGGACGGAAAGGGTGATTTTGTAGAATCATTTGGTGTTTTGAGCTGGATCCCTTCCGACTTTTATCCCTAAAAATGGTCCAAAAGCCACCTTCGTTTATCAAGGGAAGGAGGAAAAGTTATATTATATTTGGTTTAATAATGAAGCCCGAAAAAATACATAACAGACCTGAAAACAAAGCAAGTAGAATACAGCTTCGAAAAAGCTTGACTTCAGCCGAAGCCTTTCTTTGGAATGAATTGAAGGGCAAAAAACTGGATGGCAGAAAATTTAGAAGACAGCACGGTATCGGAAATTATATTACGGATTTTTATTGTGCACAAGAGAATTTAGTAATAGAATTGGACGGAGAGGTACACAACAATGCAATTTCAATTGAAAAAGATGATAAAAGAACAGCATTTTTGCATGGGAAGGGATACACGGTAGTCCGTTTTGAAAATAAAATGGTTTTTGAAAATTTGCCCAGTGTTTTGCAGGAATTAAGGGATAATTTTAAGAGAAATGAACATTAATAGGGAAGTGGTAATTTGGTCGGAGGTATAATTTATGGTAGTTGCCGTAACCCTTCCGACTTTTGTCCCTAAAAATGGTCCAAAAGCCACCTTCCCTTGACAAGGGAAGGAGCAAAAGTTATTGTTTTATATTGGAAATACTGGATAATTTGAAGATTAGTAAAGTATAAAGAGCTCCTTCCCCTAGAAGGGGAAGGTGGATCAATCCACGGATGAGTGGATTGGGACGGAAAGGGTGATTAACGGAGGGTCAATTGGTGTTTTGAGCTGGATCCCTTCCGACTTTTGTCCCTAAAAATGGTCCAAAAGCCACCTTCCCTTATCAAGGGAAGGAGCAAAAGTTATTGTTTTATATAGGAAATACTGGATAATTTGAAGATTAGTAAAGTATAAAGAGCTCCTTCCCCTAGAAGGGGAAGGTGGACCAATCCACGGCCGAGTGGATTGGGACGGAAAGGGTGATTTTGTAGAATCATTTGGTGTATTGAGCTGGATCCCTTCCGACTTTTATCCCTAAAAATGGTCCAAAAGCGACCTTCCCTTGACAAGGGAAGGAGCAAAAGTTATTTTTATAAATAGGAAATTCCTGAGAATTTTAGGAATGGAATGTAAAAGATTAGTGGGTTCCTTCCCCTAGAAGGGGAAGGTGGACCGATCCACGGATGAGTGGATTGGGACGGAAAGGGTGATTAACGGAGGGTCAATTGGTGTTCAGAGCTGGATCCCTTCCGACTTTCGTCCCTGAAAAAGGTCCAAAAGCCACCTTCCCTTGACAAGGGAAGGAGCAGAAGTTATTTTTATAAATAGGAAATTCCTGAGAATTATAGGAATGGAATGTAAAAGATTAGTGGGTTCCTTCCCCTAGAAGGGGAAGGTGGATCAATCCACGGATGAGTGGATTGGGACGGAAAGGGTGATTTTGTAGAATCATTTGGTGTTTTGAGCTATATCCCTTCTGACTTTTATCCCTAAAAATGGTCCAAAAGCCACCTTCCCTTGACAAGGGAAGGAGCAAAAGTTATTGTTTTATATAGGAAATACTGGGTAATTTGAAGATTAGTAAAGTATAAAGAGCTCCTTCCCCTAGAAGGGGAAGGTGGACCAATCCACGGATGAGTGGATTGGGACGGAAAGGGTGATTAACGGAGGGTCAATTGGTGTTCAGAGCTGGATCCCTTCCGACTTTTGCCCCTGAAAAAGGTTCAAAAGCCACCTTCCCTTGTCAAGGGAAGGAGCAAAGTGGTTGATATATTGGGGGAATAAAGGATGATGCACTGAGCAAAGATTATAATTGTAATATTGTGGTTGAATACAAGTTATTCGGGAAGTTATATGAATATAAAGGATAAAATAAAAGAGCTTGCACAAACCTATAGCCAAGAGTTTGTTGGTGTCAGGAGGTATCTGCACCAGCACCCGGAATTGTCTTTTAAGGAACATAAGACCTGTGCCTATGTAAGGCAGCAACTTTTGGCAATTGGAATTGACACTATTGAATCTGTGGCAGATACAGGTTTGTTGGTCACGATTAATGGAACAGGTAAAGGCAAAACGATCCTTTTAAGGGCGGACATGGACGCACTGCCCATTCAGGAAGAGAATAAACTGGAATACGCCTCCCAAAATAATGGGGTAATGCATGCGTGTGGGCATGATGTGCATATGACTTCTTTATTGCTGACCGCTAAAATTCTATGGGAGCTCAGTAAGGATTTTTCAGGAACTGTAAAATTATTGTTTCAACCTGGGGAGGAAGTAATGCCAGGTGGTGCTACCTTGGTAATGAAAGAGACCGCCTATAAGTCCATAGGTCCCATTCCCCATTTAGGACAGCATGTAATGCCAAATCTTCCTGTCGGGAAGGTAGGTTTTAGACCTGGACTATTTATGGCCAGCATGGATGAGATTTATATTACCATCCTTGGAAAAGGGGGTCATGCTGCAGTTCCAGAAGAATGTATAGACCCAATTCTCATTGCCTCGCATGTTATTGTTGCGGCGCAACAAGTGGTGAGCAGAATGGCATCACCCAAAACTCCCAGTGTATTGTCCTTTGGGCGCATTATTGGTGATGGTGCTAATAACGTTATTCCGGACAAGGTAACTATTGAAGGTACTTTTAGAACCTACGATGAGGAATGGAGAACAGAGGCCATTGACAAACTTACCAAGATGGTAAAATCCATAGCAGAGGGGATGGGTGCAGAATGCATAGTGGATATTCCAAGAGGATATCCACATTTAAAAAATGACCCGGAATTGACGAATGTGATGAAAAATGGGGCAATAGAATACCTTGGACCTGACAATGTGGTTGACCTGGATTTATGGATGGCCGCCGAAGATTTTGCATACTACACTCAAAAAAATCAGGCCTGCTTTTATTTGTTGGGCGTAGGGAATACGGAAAAGGGAATTACTTCCGGCTTGCATACCCCAACCTTCAACATAGATGAATCGGCTTTGGAAACAGGAGGGGGATTAATGGCCTGGCTGGCTATAGAGTCTCTTGCTTAGATCTTGATCGTTACTGCATGGATACTTACAGATAGGTGTGCCTTCGGTTAGGCCCTGTGCTATGATGAAAAATATCACTTCTTAATCAGCTGAAGGTCATAATGTTATTCGTGCCGGGACTAAAAGCTGGTCTTTTGCAGATTTGGGCGGAATAAATAAATGGCTTTCTGGTAACCAAGTAATGTTTTGTTTACTTTTAGGCATTCCTTCGGTGCGTATAATATGAAAAACTATTTGCAGTATATTATTAGTTTTCTGTTTGTGCTGCTTATCTATGCGATTCATATGATGCCGGTGTCGGATAGTATGTTGAATGAAAACAACACCAAGCTGTCCCATGTTTTTTTGGCATCCCAAATTAGATATCACCAGGAATTTGCACCCTTTGCTAGGCGCCCATTAACGTCTTTGTTGATCGAGGGTTCATCCGGTACTTTTGGAATTACCCTAGGGGAGTCATTTGTACTTGTAAACCTATTATTGTTGTTTTTTAGTGGATTGTTGATTTATAAGATTTCATTGAAGCTAAACGCAACTAGGGGGCAGGCACTATTTAACCAGGTGGCCTATTTTTTGACATTTTCAATTCTTTTCGCTTTTTTTCCTCCGGTATTCAGCTATGATGAGCCGCTTCAGTATTGTTTGATAATGCTCAGTATAATGGCTTTGATCCAAGAAAAGTGGCGCCATTATGTCCCTTTATTTTTAATGGCCACCATAGCTAGGGAAAGTACTGTTTTTCTATGGCCAGGATTGGTAATTATATTTTCTGGCCTAAGTCTGAAATCCAAAAATATGTGGTCCCCAACCATAAGAAAAAAGTTGTTCTTACTCTTTTTACCCCTTCCTTTATATGGTATTTACTTAGGGATATTTTTATGGGCAACCGGTATTTGGAAGGAAACCTCCGAGGTGGTTGCCAATAGACTCAGCTGTTATTTTCAGAATTTCGGAACGTATTCCAGCTCCGTTGAAACTATAGTATCTTTTTTCTTGGTATTGGGTCCTAGTCTTTATTTTCTTTATATGTCCATAAAGCCCAAGGCATTTACCCTTTTGGAAAAAAAATATGTCTTGGCCTTTCTACTTGCTCTAGTGATAAATTCTCCTATTGTAATGGCGGCTACTTTGGCTAGGGAAACAAGACTATTTGCACTGCCCCTTTTTTTTATATGGCCTTTGGTCGGACAATTGTTTGGAAAGGAATTACGGCTTTTAATAAGGCCCTACTTGTATTTGGATTGTATTAAAGATTGGAGATATAGTATGTTATTACTGCTTTTGTCCTCAATAAGTTATGCAGTTGCGTTTAGGTTGTATATACCCAGTTTTCCATCTAAGGATAATTTTTTTAACGAGTATTTATTTGTAATGCTTTTGATTATGTCGGTGCATTTTGTGCTTGTTACTTTTAAGGAGAAAAATAGGGACACTATGGGATAGGAAAGGTCAAAACCAGTAATTGTAAGGTATTATAATGGTCAGGATATTAGTTTAAAGTTTCTTACCCAGCAGATAATTTTTCATAATATTTAAACCGATTTAGTCCCTTACTTTAATGTGCACTACTGGAGCTACTAAATTTGGGTCATGGGGCAATGTGGATTGTTCAAATTCCAGTTTGTGTTCCTTTCCCATGTTACCATAGGATGCCAATACTAAATCTAAATAGCCTTTTTCTATGATACTTTTGTCTTTGTCATTAATGGCATCATACTCATATGCCGGTAATGCCTTGTAGGCATAGACTTTACCGCTTTCAAAATAGTATTCTTCAACACGATCGGTGACATCAATTCTTGTGTACCCTAATTCAAATTGATCAAACAATGCTAATTCCTCATGGGTTACGAAATACAAAATACAGTTTAATCGTATGTCATTATTCTCTATAATATTTAAAAAAATAGACTTTTCGTAAGGTGTGGTGCTGTTATTTTTAAGACAAAACGACTCATATTTTATATATTCTGCAGGAAAATTTGGATCGTTATTGGGGGCCACAAAGTTCCAAGCGCGTTGCATGCCCCTAAGATGTATCCAATAGATAGGATCCTTATATTTTCTTCCTAGGATTTCCTCTAGACTCTCCAAAGAGGATAGCATACCGTAACCAATCATTCCTACTTTGCCTTCTTGAATTTTTATTGCGGATTTTCCATTCATTTTCTTACATCCTTAAAAAGTAATACTGAAGAAAGTCAAAATTTATTATGAATAAAGACCATTTCAAGGCATCTAAACTAAGGTTACTTACCAGATGCCATAAGACTACTTACCCCAAATTTAGCTTAAATCACCAAATAATTGATACATACTTTTTAAAATATTTCATCCAAAGCCTTGGTCCTATAATCAAATATTTCGTTGAGCTTTGACTTGATAATCACTTCATTGGCTATACTCCCTAAAAAGCCGAATGGAGGTTGGTAGCTAACAATATCGGTCATTAAAGTCCCGATGGGCATGGATTCTATAATATGCTGATGGTGCCATATACTGTATGGACCAACCCTTTGTTCATCCACAAAATAGCTGTTTTCCTTCAGGTGTGTAATTTCAGTGACCCAGGTAGTTTTAATACCCAGCAAGGGAGAAACCTTGTAGCTTATAATCATTCCAGCATACATTCTGGAAGGAACGTCTTTGGAAGTGATATCAAACCCCATATAATCCGGCGTTATTTTTTTTAGATTAGCAGGGTTGGCAATAAATTTCCATACCTCTTCCAGGTTGGCTTTTATTTCTTGTGTTCTCTTAAATTGAAAAAAACCCATAGCAATTTCTTTTTATTTTTGGCAATAAGGATAAGCACTCTATACATTAAAGATAAGGCCATCTTAATTCATTTCCGAATTTATAGGCCAGCTAATAGGATTTGAAAATAGCGAACAAAAAAGCCTTCCCATATTTAAGGGAAGGCTGTGCACTGTAAAATTGCATTTATGTAATTTACACAAAGGTAATGCCTTGTTTTGCACAAATCTCCGCTACCTTTTGAAAGTCTGGTGGTCCAGGTGGTAGTTGGGATAATTCAGTGAACATATGTTCTATGCCGGCCGGAAAGGCAGAGGTAATCATTTTGGCCTTTTCCGTACCCACAACTGTCCAGGAATGCGGAATGTTTTTTGGGGCAAATGCTACATCCCCCTCATTTAGAACCGTGGTTTCCCCATCGACCATTATTTCGACTTGTCCTTTAATTACCCTAAATATTTCATCTTCCTTAGTATGGATGTGCGGAGGTATACCTACTCCCGGGTCCACATTATCTACCCATTCCACAATCTGGTTTCCAGTTTCGCTACCTACCAGTTTATGTGTCTGTATGTCCCCTATTACATTTAAAACATTTCCTTCTTCATCCTTGATGATCTTGGGTTCTGTTTTTATGGAATAGTCGTTGGCGGAGGCCGACTGACATTGTACCATTCCAGGTATCATCACTATACCCAATCCTATTCCAGATGCTTTTAAAAATTTTTTCCTGTCCATAATATTGTTTTTAGAATTAGCAAATTAGGCTAATACCTAAAGCGAGGGAATGTGAAAAACAGGGTATATCCTTAGATTTTGCCGTTTTTAGCCTTCTCTAAGCATGGATGGGGTAATTCCAGTGTGCTTTTTAAAAAAATAACTGAAATAATCTGGAGAGGAGAAGCCCAGTTCGTAACAGATTTCTTTGATGGTTTTATCCGTAAATTTCAATTGGTGGCGAGAGCTCATTATTCTTTTCTCGGTAATAACGGCCTTGGCGTTAACACCTATGGTTTCCTTTATGCATTCATTTAAATAGTTGTCGGATACATTGAGCATCTCTGCATAGTCGCTCACTTTATGGTTCACGGAAAAGCGTTTGTCCACCAGCTTTTTAAATTTATAAACGAGTGTTTTTTTTGCGTTGTTTTCCGATATGACCGATTTAATGTTGCATTGTCCGTCACAATAGACAAAAATGGTATTCAATAGAGAGATTATAGCATCGTCCTTATGGTTAAGTTCCGATCCTATCAGCTCGTCCAGCATTTCCAAAATAGACTGAATTCTTTTTTCTATACCAGGGGAGAGATTTATTTTAGGAATTGTATCTGAAGCAAAAAGCCTTATTTCGTTAATGTGGAGTTTGCTCAACAATGGGTTGTCCAATATCTCTTGGGATAAATACAAAATATAGCCAGAGGATGAGTCCGTATTTTCCTTTGATAATTTCCAATCGATGCTAGGGTGAAGAAAGAATATTGAATTAGACACATTTCTGTACGGAACCTTGTTTATTTCCAGTGATTTCACGCCGTTTTGAATCCAGAAAACCGAATAATATCCCTCCTTTTTTTTGGAAGTGGTTTTGTTTGCTATTCGCGATATTTTTATTGCTTCTGGGTCCATAGATAAAGGTGCAGCTCATTCAACATTGGTGATTATTAATCTGCAACGATTTTCGGATGGATAATCCGATACATAAATATGCGAAAACTTTGGGGGATTAGCAAGATTGGTATTCGATATCTGCTAAGAATCCTCCGTTTATGACAGGGTTTTGGTAATATGGCATTGATGGATTACTACTGATCGGACCAAACGGCAAGTTCGTTGCCGGAAGGGTCTTTAAAATGGAATCTGTGCCCTCCGGGAAAAGAGAAAATATCTTTTGAGATTTCACCACCCGCTTCGATTATTTTGTTTTTTGTAAGCTTAAGGTTGGAATGAAACAAAACAACGAGTGCACCATTTACAATTTCATTATCAGTCTTTTCAAATCCACCTTCCAATCCACTTTCTGAAAATGCGATATAGGTTGGACCATAATCTGTAAATTTCCAATCAAAGGAGGATTCATAGAACATTTTAGTTTCTATTAAGTCTTTCGACTTAAACTCTACGTAGTTGATGTGGCTGTCTTTTGCTTTCATTTAGCGGAGTAGTTTTTAATTGGACTCTAGTTGTAGAATAAGATTATCCATGGTTTTGGCAATGACCTCCGGATTAATATTTTCCTTGATGGAAATGTAAGCGTGATTTTTACCTTTTTTGCTTTGACCGAAATGCCATTCGTTACTCCCATCTTTCTTCACGGAAACATAACCATTGGTGTTGAGTTTGAAAAACTGGGAACTTATCTCATTGTCCAAAAGTATCACCGAAGCCTGGTCCCAGGCAGGTCGGCCTGCGAAATTGTTATAAAGTTCATAGCCGCGGTATACAGGATTGGAGGTGTTTAATTTCGACTTTAAATAATCTCCGCCTGTAATAATTTTGTTTCCCAATTCCCAGCCGCAAAAAATAACCTCCTTTTCCCAATTGTCAAGGCAGTAAACTGTGGAGGCCGGATCTGGACGATGAAAATTGGCTTCCAAGCCCTTTGGATATGTTCCGCCCATACAAAGCCATTTTTTTACTTTTTTATTCACGAGTTCCTTTCCTGTCAAGGGGGAAATTTCATCTCCTTCGGATTTCAACAAATTTTGAAGACTGGTCAAATGCCCAATGGTAACTATAACAACTGAATTGTCCTTACTTTCATGCAGAAGCCTTCGGTATAGTTCGCCAGCTTCAGTGGTTTGATCTATTGAAGTTATGGTGTGTGGAAATTCTTCACTAATCTGCTTGGTGTATTTGGAAAAATTTTCGAGATTGTTCTGTTGTTTCAAAAAGCCGATAGGGATATCGGCCTGGTTGTAAAAAGTGTTGATGGCATCTACACACTGATAGGAATAATTGTCGGAACTGGTGACTATCACCCCAATTAAATCTAACTTTCCCAGTTTCTGATAGGCATGTAGCATGGCCAAAGCCTGTACATCATCTACGTCGGAATCAATGTCCGTATCCAGAATAACCTTGGTTTGAGCGGTACAATGGATAGTTAGGAAGATCAGTGGAAGCCAAAGTATTGTTTTCATAAATGATTATAGGGTGAATTATTCTTGGACTGAAAATGTTTTTAACATCCCTTTTTTCATAGTATTGGGCACTTCTGAGATAAAGGCGTAATTACCCGGCTCAAGATCCACTTTGAAATAGCCAATACTACCGGCAGGGCTATCATTAACGCCACCCAAAAAGGTAACGCCTTCCGGGGCGGGGGTGATAAGTCCTTTTGGATCGGCCCAATTCATCCAGCTTTCAAGAGCCTCAAGATTGGTGTTATCCGCTAATTTAACCAAATTTACATCATGTCCTACAAAATTTTCATGTACAATTTGGTCTTTAAATTCTACGGAAAAGACTTGCGGACCTTTTGTAATAGATCCACCATAATTAATGCCTTCAGTACTGGAAATTGTAATATTTGTAGTAGCGGAAGGAGGGGAAACGGCACTTTTTTTATTAGACACAATGATTGGTTTTGCCATGCCCATGGAGGAATGAAATTTTCCATCGGGCATTTTTACGTAACATTCCAAAATGTAATATCCAGGTTCCAATTTAACCGTAGTTGTACTGTTCTTTTTTGGTGAAACCAGTCCAGATCCTCCTGAAAAAACTACTTCAAAAAACCATGCTGGTAGATTGTTGAATTCGGCATAACCCGCCTCCGTTTTTCCTTCATTAATTAAATCCATTCCCTTGTCGAAGGGTGGAAAAACTTCATTTTTTGTGTCTTGGATCGTCTTGCCTTCGGGATATTTGTCCAGTAAAAAGAAATGTGTTTCATTAGAGTTGTTTAGATAATCAAAAGTATTCCAACCATATGGAATTGTATCGGGGCTTTGAAAGTCCATAACCGCTGTTGTGATCTGGACAATGCTATCCTTTTTAGCAACTAATTTTTCTTCTGTTTTAGCTTTTTTGTCCGGTCCACAACTATGGAGCATAAACGCTAAAATAATTAATACTTTAAAGGTATTTTCGGGGCTTTTAAAGAAGGGTTGCAGTGCTTTCATAGCCTTAGCTTTTTCAGTTGTATACAGTGTGAAACTTTAGCGGGCATTTCATAAAAAGAAAAGCACGCCAAGGTATTGTCAAATCTATACTTTGGGGAATCTTTTGATAGGAGGGGGTTTTCGAGGGGGGATTTGTTGAAACAAAATACGAATGTAATCAGTGAAAAGCAAATGTTAAAACCTTAATTTAGATGTTGTCGATTTATAAAAATGAAAAGGAGGAATTAAAGGTTGGTAGGAAATTGACATTGTATTATCATAAAAGCAGAATGATATACTTTTTTAAGATGTGGGCTCTTTCCGTGAATTGCAATAAATTATTTGCACTTTTTTCTATCTTTAGGAAAAAGATTGTGAATGGATGTTTTAAAAAGGAATAATGTAAATGTATTTGGAAAGGGAACCCAAGTCATTATGTTTGCGCACGGCTTTGGATGTGATCAGGTAATGTGGCGATATATTACACCAGCTTTTGAAGAGGATTATAAATTGGTTTTGTTTGATTATGTTGGCTGTGGTAATTCCGATACTGGGCAGTATAATGAAGATCGCTACGGTTCGCTTCAAGGGTACGCCCAAGATGTTCTTGAAATTTGCAATGCACTAAACCTTGAAAACGTAATATTAGTAGGGCATTCCGTAAGTTCCATGATCGGCATGCTCGCCTCCATACAACAGCCGGAACTGTTCCAGTCTTTGATTCTGGTGTGTCCCTCTCCATGTTATATTAATAAGCCAGGCTATATAGGAGGCTTTGAAGAAAAGGATTTAAAGGAACTTATGGAGGTCATGGAAAATAATTACGTAGGCTGGGCAAGTTTTTTGGCGCCAGTGGTTATGAAAAACATAGAAAGACCAGAACTTTCACAGGAACTCGAAAAAAGTTTTTGTTCTATGGATAAGGAGATTACAGGTAATTTTGCCAAAGTAACTTTTTTTTCGGACAATAGGGAAGACCTTCCCAAGGTAAAGGTTCCTACCCTTATTCTTCAATGTACGCAAGATGATATTGCCAGTGACAAGGTGGGTGACTATGTCCACAATAAATTAAGTAAAAGTGTAATTTACCATATGAAAGCTACTGGACATTGCCCGCATATGAGTCATCCAGAAGAAACGATTAAATGTATCCAACAATATTTACAGGCTGAAGATACACTTGCCTAGTTAAACCTTTGAAGTAAAGATCCGTGAATACTAATCCCCCATGCTACATTTTTTGTTTTTCGGTTGATGGATATCTCAAAGAAATAAACCAATTAATGTTGGTTCATTTGGAATATGAGGAGGTGGAGGTGATAGGCCGACTTCGCTTTGAAGACCTGCTAACCGGTGGAAGCCGGATTTTTTATAAGACCCATTTCCTCCCTATGTTGATGATGCAGGGTAAGGTAGATGAAATGTTCCTATCCCTAAATTCCAAATCGGGAATGGAATATCCTGTTCTTATGAATATGGCCATATCCGATAATTCGGAAAATCCGACCGTAGATGCCGTAGGTCTTCACATGGCTAAACGCAATAAGTACGAGAAAGGAATTCTGGAGGCCAAGCAAGCCGCAGAAAAGGCGCTTAAGGAGAACGATTTGTTGTTGAAAATGAAGGCCAAGTTGGAAAGGCAACAGGAATTACTGGAACAACAATTACGGGAATTAAAACGCATTAATCAGGAGCATGTGGAATTTAATAAAGTACTTTCCCATGATATGCAGGAACCTTTGCGTAAAATTCAGCTATTTGCTGGTCTCCTTGAAGGGAAAACTGAGAAAGAGGGAGTTGGGGAAGAATTTGGAGCCCACCTTAAGAAACTTCAGGGACTTTCAGAATATTCGCGTGACTTATTGATGCGATTACAGCGCTATCATTCCTTGGAAAGAAGGATGAACAACTTCACTACGGGCAACTTGGAAGAAATGATTCAAGCGGCCATCTCAAAGCTGGGTATACCAGAGATTCAGCCAGATTTGACCCAATTGATGGTAAAGAATGTTCGTGGAGATATACCTAGATTGACATGGGTATTGAAAGAACTATTGGCCAACGCATACCATTTCCGAACCGAGGACAAACCCTTGTTTATCGAAATTTCATCGGGCTTGATCAAGGATAATTATTATAAGGCTGTACAAGACGCCTACAGGTATACGGACTTTATCCAAATACGGATTAAGGACAATTCCCAGGGATTTCCAATTAAGGATCAAGATAAAATTTTTGGACTTCTACAAAAATTTCATGTTGAAAGTGGCACAGGCTTGGGCCTGGCTTATTGTAAAAAAATAGTGGATCTTCACTATGGTCATATTTTAACAAAGGACATTGCTGGGGGAGGGTCACAATTTACAATTCTACTGCCTTACTTATCATGAGTAATAATGAAACCTTAAACAAGGCGTTATGAAATTATAACTCGTAATCCATTTTTTTTGAATAAATATAAGTTCTAAAGAAATTTATATTATTATTTAAATAAATAATGATATCGAACCTAATAAGGTCATAAATTTTACAATTCTGAACTTCCTTTCTTTATATTTGCGGCCTTACATTAAAGGAAAACTTATGATTACGAGCAACGCATATTTTGATGGAACAGTAAAATCCTTAGGTTATACTTCTGCAACTGGAAAATCTACCATTGGGGTAATGGAGCCTGGAGAGTATGAATTCGGAACCTCTGCCAAAGAAACCATGAATGTCGTTGAAGGTGAGTTAATAGCCTTATTGCCAGGTGAATCGGAATGGAAATCGTTTAAGACTGGTACTTCATTTAAAGTTGGGGCCAATACTTCTTTTAAGGTAAAATCGGTAGGGCAAACATCCTATTTGTGTCAATACGAATAATGGAAATTTTCTGCCTTTAAGTCAATAGGCTTAAAGCATCAAATGGAAAAGGAAGTCAAGCCGATGTTTGGTCCACGGCCCTAGCCATTTATTACGATATCTTAAGTAGGGAAAATACTGAAAGAATAAGTCGGTTCTTGTCCAACGCCTATGAAAAGGCCACCTTGCGTATAAGGGGAATATTAGACACATTTTAATCACAGATGATTTTAACGAGTCCACAGCCTGGTAATTTTCATTGGACCAAGAATACATATGGGATCTACGGGAAAACGATTTTAGAAAAGGGTCTAAATTCGGGGCTCCCTATGAATGTTTTCATCTTTCCGGCTACAAACATAACACCTTGTATATGACCACAGTAAGTTGCCCCTTGGCTGCGTTTAGGGCAATTGTAAAACCTTGATGAAAACTAAATTATTTTCTTCTGTCCCTGATTTGCAAGCTTGTATATTGATGCTGAACTATACTATAGAATATTCAGGTATTTGAATCTCAGCTGTACTTCCGAATCTTCAGCAACCGTTATGGATATGCTGTCCAACTGAATATTAAATTTATAGTTGTAATTGCCCGACTCCATAAGTACGATAGAGTTTAAAATTAAAAGCGCCTCACTTGGTTTTTCTGACTCGTACAAAGAACTGGTCATTACGTTTGAAGGATCCAATTTCTTTACAATACCTAGATATTCGGCTGCTCGTACCCTGTTAATTAGCGCTGTGTCATGGGAGGCCATTTCCCTAATCTGGGATTCCATTCCAATGGCTTGCTGCCCAAAAGTACTACAAGCGATAAGTGCCCAATATCTTTCCCATGGATCGGATGACTTTAGGGCGGTGGTAAGGGAATTCTTGGCATTATCAAAATTCAATAGGTTTAAATCGGCAATAGCGATATATTTTTGAATTTCGTCTTTATGCTTTTTTCCGAATTCTACAGGATTTTCGAACGCCTTCTCGATCAGGAAGTGTTCGGGATAGAAAGAGAGATCCGGCATTCCTTTTACCCAGATAGCGAGTTTTTCTCGCATGCTAATAAGTGTAGAGCTATACGCTGGGTCATCTGCCAAGTTCTTTGTTTCATAGGGGTCGGCATCAATATCAAAAAGCATTTCTGGGGCACGTTTTTCAAAAAAGGCGGATTGTAGCTCGTCGAGTTTACCATCGTTGTATAAGGACTGCCATTCCTGATAGGCCAATTGCTTGTAACGATAGTTGTTCATTAATCCGTCATAATTAAATGGCTGATAGCTCCTAATGTATTTATATTTCCCTTTTCGCACAGCCCGTACCATATCATATTTCTCATCAAATCTATCTGCATAACTATACGTTTCATCACGGGAATTCAATTCCCCACTCTCTATATCCTTGCCTAAAAATGCAGTTCCATCTATTTCTTTAGGAATATTAATACCTGCAAGATTTAAAATTGTTGGAGCCAAATCTATAAAACTCACAAAACCATTTGTGGTACTACCTATCTGGTTTTTCACCAGATGTCTATAATTTTTGGGAACATGGACCACCATAGGCACATGCAGTCCAGTTTCATACAGATATCCCTTGCTTCCGGGCAATACGCCACCATGATCACCGAAATAAAAAATGAAGGTGTCATCCAGTCGACCATCCTCTTTTAGTTCTTTGACAATTTCTCCGACCTGGCGGTCCATCTCCCTGATTTTATCACGGTACAGAGCATTGGTGTATTTAAATACGTCTGTGTTGGGATGATTGGGTTGAATTTTAAAGGAGTTTATATCTGTTTCAGAAGCAATAGTATCCATACCCTCAGTAGTAAAGTGCATGCTGGATTCATGGGAAACCCCAATGTTGAAAACATGAAAAAATGGCTGTTTTTCAGCCCTGTTTTTCCAACTGGCCTTCTTTGAAGATTCATCCCAAACATCAGCACCTTTAATAATATTATAATCTTCCTTGCTATTGTTGGTGGTGTAATAACCGGCCTGTCTTAAATAGGCAGGAAACATTTTGAGTGAATCTGGCATTGGGACAAGGGCCATTTTTCTATGAAATTGGGCTCCGATACGAGGTCCGTAGCAACCAGATATTATTGCCGAACGGGCAACACTACAGACCGGGGCATTGGAAAATGCCCTACTAAAGATCAAACCTTCCTTGGCTAGCGATTCAATATTTGGGGTAGGAATTCCGTTGTCATCAAAAAGCTTTTGATAGTGCTTAGAATTGTCCTCGGAGGTAATCCAGACTATATTTGGGGGCTGCTCCACTTTCGGTTTTGTTTGGCAACTAATAAGAGTGAAGGCGCACAGAAGAATTGTGCAAGTCTTGAAAATTATGCTGTGATAAATTTTAAACATTGGAGTATACGGTTTGAATTTATGGTAGGTTATTTTTGGTACATGTTTGTTGTTAAAGTTCCCAATATAGCAAATCTTATATATTCGTGTTGTTTTCTGGGTACGTTCACTGTGCTTGTATGAAATACTTTTGTCTCTGGAAATCATAAACAGTATGTTATTTAAATAACTGAAAATAAGTACTTTAATACATTAAATTTTAAACGTTTATTATTTAAAAAAGGTAATTTTTTGGCATAATTCCGCTATGGAGAGTTTTGACCCTTAATTATAGGTGTAAAACCCTTATTTTTAATGAAACAGATGTTAAGTGTACATATTCTTAATTCGAAAGAATAATATTTACCAATCATGAAAAGCAAAAGAGCCCGAATTGTTTCAACCATCTTTTTATCGTTGTTGTTTTTTTCGACCTTTCAGTTAATTGGGCAAGAGCATCTTGATGTTGATCATCAAAAGAAAATGCACGAGCGCAATGCTATGGGAGACGGATCAACATTGAAGGTTTTACTTTTTTCCGGTACAGGTTGGTTCCGCCATCCGGACATTCCTATAGTAAATGGATGGATTGTACGGCTAGGTGCCGAGCACAATATGCAGATAGATGTTAGTGAAACTGGAAATGATATATCGAAGGAAAAACTGAGTTATTACGATGTATTGCTATTCAACAATGCAAATGTTCTAGATAAAGTTTTTAATGAAGAACAACGCAATGCCATAGAGGAATGGTACAAAGCAGGGGGAGCTATTGTTGGTTTACATGCATTGTTGGTGCATCAGGAAAACTGGCCTTGGATAAAGGAATTGGGAGGTTGTGATTTTAATAGTGATTCTGAATTCCTAAAGGCTAAATTGGTGGTTGATCCCAGGGCCATGGATCATCCTGCCGTTAAGGGGATGGGTAAAGAGTTTTGGTACGAAGTAGATTGGACCAACCACACCAATTCTGTTACAGGTTTGCCGGGTGTACAGGTTTTACTCAGGGTAGATGAATCCACATACGATCCGGTTAGAGAGTATTTTAAGACTAGAGGAGGTGTAGCAATGGGCAAGGATCATCCTATATCTTGGACCCGAGTTTGGGGCGGAGGAAGATTTTTCTATACAGAGTTGGGTCATGACATTCGCTCATTGGATACAGATTTTGGACGACAACATCTTATAGAAGGAATAAAATGGGTAGTGAAAAAAGAGTGATAATACTGTTTTTGCCTTATTGGATTGGATAAGTTGGCTTTTGATAGATTATTATGATTAATTGTTAAAAGTTGGAATCTGAAATTAGTATTAATTGATTTTCAGGATGAAAAGCCTTCGTTTTTCATAAAAATAATGTGTCTCGTTTTAATTTTAACAACTACCACTTGTGAGTGTTAAATTCAAGTTCTAGTTTTGATTCCCGTATGAATCGGGCATTACAAAAATATATTCTACTTCCCTGTATCCTTTTAATAAATGGATTCAACACTATTTATGCCCATACAAATTTTGAAGTTGATCGTTATTTTTCAATTTTAAATTTAGCAGCTTCCGATAGCTTTCCCTGTGAGTTTGAGGAAGAATTGGCCCCTGTTGTTTTTGCGGATACTTCTGTACTTGAAGTTCAAAAGCTACTTGTGGCGGAAGTTGCGGATTTCGAGGAAGAGGAGGAGGAGAGCGATGAAATTGTTTTATCTCCGGAAACAAATTTAATTTATGGTGGTCTAACAACTGCCATTTTTTATGCCCAAATATGGGAGTATTTGTCTTCCAATCTGGAAAATGACCTCGCTTACATTGACACCCACGCTTTTACTACTCCTTATAAGCGGTACATTAGATTCCAAGTTTTCAGAATTTAGGAAATCTGACAGTACCCAATTCTATTGGGGCTGTTCCCCCTTTTTTTTAAGTACTGTTCTTAATCAAAATTGAGTAAGTCCGAAGCTAATTTAGAAGGACTTACCGGGCATTTTATTTGCTAAAAAACTAATTATTCATTTTTAATAAATTAAGATTATGAGGAAATCCCCCATGATTATTGGTGTGTGTTTACTACTGAGCCAATTAAGCTGTAACTCCGAAAAACATGAAAAACGAGAGGAAACCAAATATCTCGTGACCAGTCCAATAAAAAAAGATACCGCGGTTGTAAAAGACTATGTCTGCCAAATACATAGCATTCGAAATATTGAGGTCCGTGCTCTGGAAAAGGGCTATTTACAGGAAATCTCGGTTGATGAAGGTCAATCCGTAAAAAAGGGTCAACAAATGTTTCATATTATGCCCAATGTATATGAGGCGGAATTTCAAAAGGCCACGGCGGAAGCTCGGGTGGCCGAAATTGAATATGAGAATACTAAATTATTGGCCGATGGCAATGTAGTTTCTGCAAATGAGCTGGCCATGGCAAAGGCTAATTTTGAAAAGGCCAAAGCAGAAGTTATGCTTGCAGAGACCCATCTAGGGTTCACTAATATTAAAGCTCCGTTTGATGGTATTATGGATCACCTGCATGTTAGGGAAGGCAGTCTTTTGGATGAAGGGGAATTGTTGACTACCCTATCGGACAATAGTAAAATGTGGGTTTATTTCAATGTGCCCGAGGCGGAGTATTTGGATTACATTACTAGTGTTGATCGAAATAGTAAAAAAGAGGTGGCACTTTTAATGGCCAACAATAAACGCTTTAATCAGACTGGTATTGTTGAAACCATTGAAGGAGAGTTTAGCCATGAGACCGGTAATATTGCTTTTAGGGCAACTTTTGACAACCCCGATGGTATTTTACGCCATGGGGAAACAGGTAGCATAATTATGCAGGTACCCCATACGAACGCGCTTATTATTCCGCAAAAGGCCACCTTTGAGGTTTTGGATAAAAAATATGTTTTTGTAGTTGATGATAAGGCAGTAGTAAAACAGAAGGAAATAGCTATCGCCGGTGAACTACCTAATCTTTTTATCATTGAAAAGGGACTTTCCCAGAAAGATAGAATAATTCTTGACGGCATTCGTATGGTAAAGGACGGGGACCATGTAGAAACCGAATTTATTGAACCAAAATCGGTTATAAACAACTTATCACTTTACGCCGAGTAAGTATAACCTATAGGAAACTTAAAGATTAATTGTACAAAGTATGGGGCGTTATCCCATCCAAAGGTAAGGAGGACAAGAAAGCCCCTTCGGTAATTAATTTTTATACCTAACCTAATTTCAGAAAAGATGTTCAAAAAATTTATAAAAAGACCGGTATTGGCCATAGTCATATCAGTCATGATAGTTTTTACTGGCCTTTTGGCCATTAAACAATTACCTATTTCCCAATTCCCCGAAATAGCACCTACTACCGTTAATATATTTATAGCGTATCCGGGTGCAAGTGCGGATGTATTGGTAAACTCAACGCTTATTCCATTGGAAACGGCCATTAACGGTGTTCAGGGAATGCGCTATCTGGCATCCGATGCCACCAGTGCCGGGGAAGGTACGCTGCGTGTTATTTTTGAACCGGGAACGGATCCCAATACGGCGGTAGTAATGGTAAAGACAAGGGTAGATCAGGTAATGCCGAACCTACCCGAATTGGTGCAAAAGGAAGGGGTGATTATAACCCCTGTACAACCCAGTATGTTGATGTACGTAAACCTGTTTGCCAAAGACGAGCATAACGATGAAAAGTTTCTTTACAATTATGCCTATACTAAAATTATACCCGAAATACAACGTATCAACGGTATTGCCAGTGCGCAGATATTGGGTAGTAGAAAGTACGCCATGCGGGTGTGGTTAAAACCGGATCGTATGCGTGCCTACAATGTATCTGCCGAAGAAATCATGGAGGCCATGCAGGACCAGAGCATAATTGCCAGGCCAGGGAGGATAGGGCAAAGTTCCGGAATTAAATCCCAGTCTTTGGAATATGTCCTTACCTACATAGGTCGATACAATAAACCGGAACAGTACAAGGATATTATAGTTCGTGCCAATGCGGAGGGGGAGACCATTACCTTGGGCGATTTGGCCGATGTAGAACTTGGAAGCGAGTTTTTCGATATTTATTCCAATTTGGATGGTCGCCCATCAGCATCCATTATCTTAAAACAGACTTTGGGCAGTAACGGTAAGGATGTTATTGACGAGGTTAAATCAAAATTACTGGAGCTTAAAGAAGACCTTCCTCCCGGATTGGATTATAAGATCAGCTATGATGTTGCCAACTTCTTGGATGCCTCAATCGAACAGGTACTCCATACGCTTCGCGATGCTTTTATTTTGGTTGCCATTGTTGTTTTCCTTTTCTTGGGCGATTGGCGTTCTACTCTGATCCCTATCATCGCGGTGCCGGTATCATTGATCGGTGCTTTTTTCGTAATGCAGCTCTTCGGGCTGTCCATTAACCTTATTACTTTATTCGCCTTGGTACTTGCTATTGGTATCGTTGTGGATAATGCCATCGTTGTGGTGGAGGCGGTTCACGTAAAAATAGAGGAGGAGAATCTAACGCCCTATAAGGCCTCAACAGAGGTATTAAGTGAGATTGGAGGGGCAATTATTGCCATAACCTTGGTTATGGTATCCGTATTTATTCCTATTTCCTTTATGACCGGTCCGGTGGGGGTGTTTTACCGACAGTTTTCGATTACCATGGCCGGGTCCATCGTAATATCAGCCGTTGTAGCCCTTACCCTTACCCCGGTATTATGTGCTATAATGCTAAAGAACAATCATGGGAAGCCCAAAAGGAAATCGCCCGTTGATAAGTTTATTGCCTGGTTCAATAAGGGTTTTGAACGCCTTACGGGAACCTATGTAAAACTATTGGATAAAATCGTAACCAGAAGGATCGTCACCTTTGGAATTTTGTTAGCCTTTTGCGCGGGGATATTTTTTACGAACGAATCGCTGCCGGCAGGATTTATTCCCAATGAAGATCAAGGGATGATTTATGCCATTATACAGACGCCACCTGGAGCCACTTTGGAAAGGACCAATGATGTTGCCCGTAAATTGCAGCAGATTTGTGAAGAAATGGATGGAGTAGAGTCTGTTTCTTCTTTGGCCGGTTATGAGATTATGACCGAAGGACGTGGGTCCAATGCCGGTACCTGTCTAATCAATTTAAAACCATGGTCCGAGCGTCATCATTCCGTACATGAGATTATGGAGGAATTGGAAGAGGAAACCCAAAATCTGGGGGCCAGGATAGAATATTTTGAGCCGCCAGCGGTACCTGGTTTTGGTTCTTCGGGCGGATTTTCGATGCGTTTATTGGATAAGACCAATTCCACGGATTATCATGGTTTTGGAAAGATAAATGATGATTTTATGGACGCTTTGGCCAAAAGGGAAGAATTAACAGGATTGTTCTCTTTTTTCTCTGCCAACTATCCCCAATACGAACTTAAAATTAATAATAAGATTGCCATGCAAAAAGGGGTTTCTATTGGTAAGGCCATGGAAAACCTGAATATTTTGATTGGTAGTACCTATGAACAGGGCTTTATACTATTCGGAAGGTTCTTTAAGGTCTATACTCAGTCGGCCCCTGAGTATAGGGCACTTCCATCTGATCTGGAAAAATTGTTCGTAAAAAATGAAGAAGGGGAAATGGTACCTTATTCTGCCTTTATGACCATGGAAAAACGTTTGGGCCCCAATGAGATTACCCGCTACAATTTGTATAATTCGGCCACAATCAATGGGCTTCCTGCACCTGGGTACACTACTGGGGACGCTATCAACGCCATAAAAGAGGTGGCTGCCCAAACCCTGCCCAGAGGGTATGACATTGCTTGGGAAGGGCTTTCGTTCGATGAGGCCAAAAGAGGAAATGAATCCCTATACATTTTTATTATTGTATTGATATTTGTGTATTTCGTGCTGGCGGCCCAGTATGAGAGCTTTCTTTTGCCTTTTGCCGTTATTCTATCGTTGCCTGTGGGTGTTTTCGGTTCATTTGCGCTACTGCGAATGATGGGCTTGGCCAATGATGTATATGCCCAGATAGGGGTAATTATGCTTGTTGGTCTATTGGGCAAGAACGCGGTGCTTATAGTTGAGTTCGCCGTTCAAAAACATAGGCAGGGCGCCACAATTCTTGAAGCGGCCATAGAAGGCTCCCGTGCCCGGTTTAGGCCCATTTTAATGACTTCATTCGCGTTTATCGCTGGTTTGATTCCCCTGGTCGTGGCTACCGGAGCTGGAGCCATTGGAAACAGGACCATCGGTGGGTCGGCCATGGGCGGAATGCTCATAGGTACACTATTCGGGGTGTTGGTTATACCAGGACTTTATTACATTTTTGGCAGTATGGCAGAAGGAAGGAATCTGATCAAAGATGAGGCCAGTGAACCTTTTTCCGAAGAATTAATGCGTACCAGTGAGGGAGAAAGTAGGACTAGAGCCAAACTGAGGGAGATTACGAAACTTTTGAAAAAACTAACCAAAGGAAAAGATGATGAAAAATAAGAGAATGTTAACCATTAAAAGGATCAGGTTGTATGGGTTGGCTTTAATTGCTGTTGTAGCCGTATATTCCTGTGTTCCTTCAAAAACGCTGTTGGAAGAAAATTCAGATGTGCCGGAGAGGTATCAAAATCAATTGGAAGATAGTTTGAACAGTGCTAGTATCCAATGGAAGGATTTTTTTTCGGATCCCCATCTAAGCGCGCTGATAGATACAGCCTTGATTAAAAATCAGGAGTTGAATATAATGCTTCAACAGGTGGAGATGGCCAAAAATGAGATCAGGACCAGAAAAGGGGAATATCTGCCCTCTGTGAATATTCAGGCTGGAGCGGAAGTTGAAAAAGTGGGCGCTTATACCAGGAATGGTGCAGTGGAGGAGCATCTTGAAATTCGAGAGGGGGAGGAGTTCCCGGAACCTCTATCCAATTTTATGGTAGGAGCTTACGCTTCTTGGGAGGTGGATGTTTGGAAAAAGCTGCGAAACTCCAAAAAGGCTGCTGTTTTCGAATATCTTTCCTCTATTGAGGGCAAGAATTTTATGGTGACCAATCTGGTTTCCGAATTAGCCGCATCTTATTATGAATTGGTGGCTTTGGACAGTCGATTGGCTATTATTGAACAGAATCTTGCCATTCAAACAAATGCCCTTGCCATGGTAAAGCTTCAAAAAACAGCAGCAAGGGCAACGGAGTTGGCGGTGCGTAGATTTGAGGCGGAGGTACTCAAGAACAAGAGTCAAAAATACGAGATACAACAGCAGGTCGTAGAGACTGAGAATAAGATTAATTTTCTGATCGGGAGATCACCGCAACATATCGTAAGGGATTCTAATGGTTTTATTGAATGGACCGTGGGTGAGGTAATGGCAGGGATGCCCTACCAACTACTTCAAAACCGGCCAGATATTAGACAGGCTGAATATGAACTGGCGGCGGCCAAGTTGGATGTTAAAGTGGCCAAGGCCAATTTCTATCCTTCCCTAGGGATAAAGGCAGGGGTTGGTTTGGAGGCTTTTAAGCCAAAGTTTTTGACTTCTACGCCCCAGTCCTTATTGTATAATGTAGTTGGGGATGTAGTGGCCCCGTTCATCAATAGAAAT
The DNA here is from genome assembly GCF_023015865.1 of Arenibacter sp. F26102. GTDB lineage: Bacteria > Bacteroidota > Bacteroidia > Flavobacteriales > Flavobacteriaceae > Arenibacter. The sequence goes on from NZ_JALKBC010000007.1 coordinate 269,251, forward strand.
GCAATTAAGGCTGCGTATGCCAATGCCAACGCTAGGCAAATACAGTCGGTATATGAGTATGAGAAGGCTATATTGAATGCCTATATGGAAGTAGTAAATCAATTGTCCAATATTGATAATCTTAACAGAAGTTATGAATTAAAAGTAGGGCAGGTTCAAGCACTTACGGAGTCTATCGATATTTCCATTCGACTTTTTCAATCGGCCAGGGCAGATTATATGGAAGTACTTCTGACCCAACGTGATGCCCTCGAATCCAGTGAGGAACTTGTAGAGACCAAAAAGGACCAAATGTTGGCCAAGGTAGGTGTGTACAGGGCCTTAGGAGGAGGATGGGATAGATAAAGTTTATCCAAGGGTTGCCAATAACTTTGAAGGAAAGCCATTTTACATTCATGTAGAATGGCTTTTCCTATTTTGAGGCTGATAAGACTTTTGGATTAATTCCAAAATGAAGGGGCGCCTCAAATTTATTTGAGGATTATCCATAAACCTTATATATTTATTGTTTCCTATATTAGGTACCTTATTTAAACCATTCAACTATATGAAAGCATTACCATTATTTTCCCTATTTACACTTTGCCTTTTGTTGTTGCACAGCTGTGCAGAGAAAGAAGACAAGAAGCCACAGAAACCCAACATCCTTTTCATCATGTCCGATGACCATGCCTATCAGGCCATAAGTTCATATAGTGACCACTTAATCCAGACCCCAAATATTGATCGTTTGGCCAAGGAGGGAATTCTGTTCAGAAATGCCAGTGTTACCAATTCGATCTGTGCACCGTCCAGGGCTACCATTCTAACAGGGAAGCATACCCACATTAACGGAAAAATTGATAATCATAATCCCTTTGATACCACCCAGGTCACCTTTCCGCAGCTTTTTCAGAAAGCGGGTTACCAAACGGCCATGTTCGGGAAGCTGCATTTTGGAAACAATCCGAAAGGAGTGGACGAATTCATGATTTTGCCAGGTCAGGGACATTATATTAATCCGGATTTTATCACCCAAAAAGGAGATACTACCATTACGGGATATGTAACCGATATTATAACTGAAATGAGTCTTAATTGGTTGGACAAAAAACGGGACCCCAATAAGCCTTTTCTTTTAATGTATCTGCATAAAGCACCCCATAGACCTTGGTGGCCAAGATCCGATAAGTTTAAGGAGTACACCCAAAAAACATTTCCCTTGCCGGAGACCCTTTTCGACGATTATAAGAATAGGGGCTCTGCGGCCAAAACTGCCGAAATGAATCTTTTGTACCACATGGAGTATAGCCATGATAGCAAGATTTGGCCCGAAACCATAGAGACCATGGGAAATGTCGTTCCTGTAGTTCAAAATACACAGGCCAATATTTATAACGAATTTAATCGCGCAAACGAAGAACAAAAGAAAGAATATAAGCCAATTATCGATGCCATAAATCAGGATTTTATGGAGAAGTGGCCTTCCATGACCGACGAGGAAAAAATGACTTGGAAATACCAACGGTATATGCAGGATTATTTGGGCAGTATTTCTTCGGTGGATGATAATGTAGGAAGAGTGTTGGATTATTTGGATGACAACGGCCTGGCCGAAAATACCATAGTAGTCTATACTTCTGACCAAGGGTTTTATTTAGGTGAGCACGGTTGGTTCGACAAGCGTTTTATATATGACGAATCGTTTAAAACACCATTGTTGATCCGTTGGCCCAATGAAATTAAACCTGGAACCACTGAGGAAGAGATGGTACAGAACCTCGATTTTGCCCAGACGTTTTTGGAGGCGGCACAAATAGAGGCGCCTGCTGATATGCAAGGAGAAAGTTTAATGCCATTGTTAAAGGGGCAAAGCGACCAATGGAACAGGGAGGCGGTTTATTACCACTATTATGAGTATCCCAGTGTGCATATGGTAAAACGTCATTATGGTATAGTTACCAAGGAGTACAAATTGGCACATTTTTATTATGACGTGGATGAATGGGAATTGTATGACCGTAAAAAAGATCCCAAGGAGTTGAACAATGTCTATGATGATCCAGACTATGCTGAGATCCTCAAAGAACTTAAGGATAAACTGGCCCAATTACGGACAAAATATAAGGATTCCAAAGAACTGGATGATAAGTATATTGAACAATCCAAAAAGTACTAAAGGATTCTATTAAATTAAATAGGTATTAAAAAATAGCGGGCATAATGCACGCTATTTTTTTGGGATGGGTTTAATATATATAATTTCTGCTTTGCTTTAACATTGCATTGATAGTCTCAACTATCCGATATCTTCTCAGGTGTAATCGGCAGATCAAACACACGTTTGCCGCAAGCCTTGTAGATAGCATTGGCAATTGCAGCTGCAGTTGGTGGCATTGAGACTTCCCCAACGCCATATGCAGCTTCGTTGGGACGGTTGATTATGGCTACCTCCACTAAGGGTATTTCCGAAAATCGTAAAATGGGGTATTTTAAATAGTCTGTGCCAGTGATTTCATTTGTATTGAAAGTCACCTGCTCTTTTAGGGTCCAGCTGGCCGCCTGGATCATACCTCCTTCAATTTGATTCGTAATCCCATCCATATTGATTACTTCACCCACATCTACTGCTGCCCACATTTTAATAAGCTCAATATTGCCGGTGACCTTATCTACGGCAACTTTGGCAGCCATGGCTATATAGGCGTCCGTATTCTTGTACCTCATAAAGGCATAGCCAACACCTTGATCAACGGCTATATTTTGGGAAGCGGTAAGTTCTTTCACCTTGTGGATAACCGCAATAGCTCTTCCGTCCTCCAGATGCCTTAGACGAAAATCGAGCGGGTTTTGTCCCGCCTTTTCTGCAAGGCTATCCATAAGAGATTCTACGGCAAAGATATTGGTGAAAGATCCCAAGCTGCGCAACGAGGATACTCGGAAGGGTCCTTCGTAGTAGTGGGCATTCAGCTTCATATTGGGGATTTTGTAATACGGATCGGCGTTTCTATGGCCTCCTCCCAAGTACCCTCTCGACTTCATTGTGAACGGAGTTTCCAAATACCGCGCTGCCAATACCGTCCCGGCATCCTTATTGGGGCGTGTGCTGTGCGAGTCCGTCCACACCTCGGCCTTCCAAGAATTTATTTTATTGTTTTCATCCAAGCTAGCTTCCAATTCTACGATCATAGCTGGGCCATAGGGGTCCCATGAATGTTCATCATGTCTGGACCATTGCACCCGAATATGGGTATTGGGGTATTCCAAAGCCAAAAGGGCGGCATCGGTTGCGGCATCATCAGCCGTGCTATGACCAAAACAACCTGCCCCAGGAACAGCTGTAATATGTATTTTTTCGGCCTCCATATACAACATGGTCGCCAAGGCTTCCCTCAAAGGATATATCCCCTGACTATGGGACCAGATGTGCAATACTTCCCCATCAAACATGGCCAATCCACAAGCCGGGCCTAAAGAAGCATGCTTTATATAGGGTTTTGTATATTTCGCCTTAATGGTTTCCACTCCTTTAATAGCAGCCTCCACATTACCTTCATTTCTTACAGTTTCAGGATTATTGGCAATCTCTTTGATGTGCGTAAACAGATTTTCTTTTTCGGGAAAGGGTACCGAAGTGGTCCATTCAGAGTGGTTTTTAAGGTATTGTTCCGCTTTTATGGCTTGATGTTCCCTTTCAGTAATTACCCCCACAAAACTTCCTTTCACCACCGTTTTAATAACGCCAGGTACTTCTGCCATTAAGCCGTTCTCATCAAGAGTAAGCAGTTTTGACTCATACCCAGGTGGCCTTACCACCCTGGCATGCACCATACCGGGAAAGCGCAGATTTTGAATATAGCCCGCCTGTCCCCGAACCATTTCTCCTATATCCGTTCTTGGAACAGATTTTCCAACATAGCGGTGTTCTGCTTTGTTTTTAATGGGTACCGGAATGCTAACTTCCCTGTCTATTTGTTCACCTTCGAGGATTTCAGCAAAAGTGAGAGATTTGTTGCCCAGTTTCGACTTAACAATGCCATTGAATAGTAGCAGGTCGTTAATGGGAGTATTTAGTTTTTTACTTGCCAATAACAGTAATTCCTGTCTTGCTTTGGCTGCGGCATAACGCACGGACATTGCGCTATTTTGAATTGAAGCACTGGCGCCGGTATAGCCTTCATTTGGAGTAAGCCCGGTTTCTGCCAGATGTACTTGAATTTTGTCCAAATCCATATCCAATTCTTCTGCGGCAACTTGTTGGATGGCGGTGCGTATTCCCTGTCCCAATTCGACCTTTCCTGATAATACCCGAATGTTGCCGTCTTCCAATATTTCGATCCAGGCGTTAACGGTTTTGGCACGTCCTATACTGCCCGGAAGTTTTCCGTCATAAGTTATACGGGAAGCTATAGTAGGGTCTTCCGCACCTATGCAAGCCCCCAGAAGTGAGAACCCTACACTGATATAACCAATGTTCTTGAGGAATTTTCTTCTAGATTGAAATGGTATTGCGATCATGGTGTGAGTATGGTTTAGAGGCTTTTGGCCGCGATTTTAACAGCCTTGATTATTCTAGTATGGCTACCACAACGGCATAGGTTGCCTTCAAGCGCATTTCTGATTTCCAGGTCATCCGGACTAGGGTTTTTATTCAATAGGCTAATAGTGGTCATCACCATCCCATTGAGGCAATAACCGCACTGGGCAGCTTGCTCCTTTACAAATGCTTGCTGAACGGCATGGAGTTTTCCATTATCACTTACAAGACCTTCCAAGGTGGTTATTTCAGATTCGTCAACGGACGATACCGGTAGCATACAGCTGGTAGTTGCACTACCATTTACCAACACCATACAGCTCCCGCATTGCGAAAGTCCACACCCATACGTAGGACCGTTGAGTTCCAGATAATCCCTTAAGACATAAAGTAAGGGAGTATCGGCTTCTGTTTCGACCCTTTTTTGGGAACCATTGATGTTGAGGTGGTAGGTTGGCATGATCATAAGTTAAGCTTCTAAGATAATGAAATGCTTTTCCAAAACAAATGAATCGTTAATTCATAGGTGAAGCCGATCAATGAGTTAAAAATGGATTTTTAAGAATGTGTATAGTGGCTTTTGTTAGGTCTTATAATTTCAATTAATTAACTATTTAAAGCCTGTAAAACACGTTCTGGGGAGAATGGCAGATGTCGCAATGGTTTCCCTGTTAATTTAAGAAATGCATTGGCTATGGCACATGCAACCATAGGTGTTGCTGTTTCCCCAACCCCTTCGGGTACTTCTGTGGATTCAAGGATTGCCGTTTCAATACTTTCCGGGATGTCCTGCATTCTGAGCAAATCATAATCATGAAAATTGGATTGTTGCACCTGTCCATCAACTATAGTAATTTGTTCCTTTAGTACACTGCTCATGCCCATAATGATACCACCTTCCATTTGTGCTTTTACGTTGTCCGGTTGTACAACGACTCCGGCATCCAACGCAATCCAGAAATGATGTACTTTAATATTGCCCGTACTGCGGTCAACAGAAATTTCACACACCCCAGTCCCTAATGATCCATGTTCCACAAAAGCCATACCCTTGGCCCGGCCATTAACAGATGGTGTGTTCCAATTGGATATTTTAGCGACTTTTTCCAGTGTAGCTAATGCCCTAGGTGCCTTGACCATTAATTTCCTCCTAAGTTCCAAAGGATCCAATCCTTGGTCCAGTGCAATTTCATCCAGCATACACTCAATAGCAAACTTATTGGGGCCATGGCCCACGGCACGCCAATGCTTTAATCGAATGCCATTGGAGGCTTCCCTCCATTCCGCAAATTGATTGGGGATATCGTAATGATCATTTGCAACAGCACTTGCGACTAGGTTACCGCCGTCCCCAATAACACTGTGCGAAAAACCGGTAACAGTACCATTGGCGTCTGTACAGGCAATTAAGCGCTGTAGGGAAAGTGGACGGAAAGCTCCATAGGTAACATCGTCTTCCCTGGTCCATATTAATTTTACGGGAAGTGGCTCCATTTCTTTGGCCAGTATGGTACATTCCTCAACAAAATCGTTCATACTTCGTCTGCCAAATCCACCACCCAAATACTGTAGATGTACGTTTACATTTTCCGGGGCAATGTCCAGGATTTTAGGGACACCCAACTTGGTGTCCGGACCCTGTTGGCTACCTACCCATACTTCGGCACTACCACCATCTTCCGCAACCTGCACCACCGCATTTAGAGGTTCCATTTGTGCATGGTAAACATAATCGTTTTTAAAATCGACCTTATAGGTTTTGGACGCAGTTTTTATGGCCTTTGGAAAATCTCCTTTTTCTATAATTACCTTACCACTTTGTTTTTGCGAGGCTATTTTTTCATAAGTAGTATAAACCTCCTGGGAATTATGTCCGGTAGCCTTGGATTTACTCCAATTTATTTTTAGGCTCTTTTTGGCGTTCAAGGTTTGTTCCAAAGTCTTGCCAACAATCCCAATGGCATAATCCAAGGGGATTATTCTTAGTATCCCTTCCATGGCCAGGATTTCCGATTCATTGGTCAAAGTGGGTTTGGAACCGTGCAGATTTCCTCTTTCCAACACTCCGTAGACCATTCCTGGCAAGCGAATATCAATTGCAAATAGAGCACTACCATCCACTTTGGCAGGGATTTCTGTTCGAGGAATGTCTTTTCCGACCAACTGGAATTCCTTGGGATTTTTTAATTGTTCCTCCGTAAAGACAGGTAGTGTTTCGGGCATTTCCAAAAATGGAACCAAGGAACCGTAACTTATTCTTTGACCCGTTTTTTCATGTATTATAAAACTTTTGGATGTTGTTATCTCAGAAATGGGCACTTCCCAATGTTTGGCCGCACTGCTCATTAATACATAACGGGCCTGGCCACCTGCTTTTCGCATAACCTGGTAGTAACTATTTGTGGTTCTACTCCCTACCGTAAACATAAGTTTGCTACCTGGGGCCCAGCCGGGGGAACCATATACCTCAGATTCCTGAGGAGAAAACTCCACTTTCACTTTAGACCAGTCCGCATCCATTTCTTCAGCGAAAAGTAAAGGTAAAGATGTCATAGAGCCTTGCCCCATTTCGGCAGCTGGATTATAAATAGTGATTTCGCCATCTTCCGATAATTTCACCCAGGCTGTAAGTGTTTGTTGGGCGAGTTGTTCTTTAATTTTTTTTGGATCTTTACAGGATATCAACTGAGGCAAAATACCCGATACACCAATGAATAGGGCCACTCCACTGGATGATTTTATGAATTTCCTCCGACTAATGGTAGTTTTCGTTTGGACCATGATATTAATTTTCAATTTTGGATTGGGATGCAGCAGCCAATTCAACGGCCTTAATAATACGTAGGTAGGTACCACAGCGGCAAAGAATACCATTCATATGGGTCTTAATTTCCTCAGTTGTAGGATTGGGGTTGGCATCCAAAAGGGCAACGGCCTGCATGATCTGCCCAGACTGACAATAGCCGCATTGTGGCGCCTGGGCTTCAATCCATGCTTTTTGAACTGGATGATCCCCGTTTTTGGACAAACCCTCTATGGTTTTAATTTTTTGTCCTTCCGCAAAATTCTCCACCTGCAATAAACAGGCCCGCATAGGTCCATTGTCTATATGGACCATACATGACCCGCATTGTCCAATACCGCAGCTGTATTTGGTACCGGTGAGTCCTAAATGCTCTCTTAATACCCATAGCAGAGAAGTACCTTCAGTAACTTCAACTTTGAGTTTTGTATTATTTATGTCCAGTTGAAATGTAGCCATGATATAACAATGTTTCCCATTAAATTACTGAAAAAGAAGGATGTAGCCTATTGTAAGTTTGAAATTTTTGAATAATAGGTGTTCTTTTGTGTATTTGGGAGTTCTGTTGTGGCTTTATGGTAGATTATAGAGAAGCCTTTTCCAAAGTGCTCGGATGGCTTCAATTGAAAATCCAAAATCTAGGGGTATGAAAACTGTAAAATGATATGGCAATTGAATAAGGGAGTCAATCACCAATAGGGTAATGACAACTTAAGCTAACCTTTTATTCTGACATTTAATTAACATTAAATGAGATTAGCCGATAGATGAGCACCCCTTTTTTTTCTTAATACTAAAAAGTAAAAAAAGCACGGCTTCCACTTTAGCGCCCAGTTTTTCAGTAAGAATTTTAAAGGCACGGGTAATGTGGCCCTCCACAGTTTTTATAGAGATATTAAGATATTCGGAGATTTCAGTATGGGTAAGACCTTCTTTTTTATTCATTAAAAATATTTCCCTGCATTTGGAGGGTAAATTTTCGATTTCGGCATTCATTAGTTGTATTAAGTTGTCCAGTTCTTCCGGCTCTATATCAACCACCAAATCAATAGCCTCAAAATATTTTTTCTCCAGATAAATTACCGGTTTATTTTTTCGGTATTGATTGATGAACTCATTATAAACCGATTTATATAAATAACTCTTGATGGATAAGTCTGGATTAATTTTTTTTCTCTTAACCCAAATCTTAACAAATACGTTTTGAACAATATCTTCGGCAAAATCATGGTCATTGCACAAAGATTGGGCATAAGCACATAAATTCTGGTAATAAGAATCCATCAATAGATCATAGGCTTTTGGGTCACCTGAAATTAATCTTTGGGCCAAAAACAAGTTTTTATGATTTTCCATTGAAATAGGTAATTCTTAATATTAGTTGGCAATAATAGTGAATATCTAAAAAAAATCATAAAAAAATAGAGGGGTATTAAAATATGAAACGTATTAGGTAGTAATTATTGAATATTACATGGCTGAAATAGATAAATTAATCGTTAAGTTTTTAAATAAGGAAGCAAATCTTTCAGAGTTGGAAAAATTGGAGGAATTGCTTAAAAACGACCAAGGGATACATGTCTTCAATAGTTTTGTTAAAACACAATACCTAAGTACACTTTCCATGACAGAATTCGATATTAAAAAAGCCAAGGAATCTATAAAAGCTAGGCTAAAAAAGGGTGAACGGATAAAAAGGATAAACCATTATAAGAGAATGGCTGTAGCGGCCTCGGTTATGTTGGTGTTGGGAATGACATTTTATCTGTTGTATAACAACAACCCAGCAAATGGAACTAAGGTTAAGCAACAGCCCCATTTAATTGTTACAGGTACCGATAAGGCTATTCTTACCTTGGAAAATGGAGATGAAGTGGCTCTGGAAAAAGGAAAAAAATTCCAAAGTGGTAAAGTTAGCAGTAATGGGGAGGAGCTGGTTTATGTTGATAAAGAACAAAGTGATGTTGCTGTAAAAGAGCAAATGTACAATTACCTCACTATTCCCAGGGGAGGGCAGTTTTTTGTTAAATTGTCGGATGGGACAGAAGTTTGGTTAAACTCTGAAACCAAATTAAAATATCCAGTAGCATTTAGTGAAGATTATACTCGCAGGGTAGAATTAATCTACGGAGAAGCTTATTTTAAGGTTTCGCCAAGTACCGAGCACAAAGGTGCAGCATTTCATGTTATTACTAAATCCCAGGAAATAGATGTTTTGGGTACAGAATTTAATATTAGGGCCTATAACAATGATCAAATTATGGCCACTACCTTGGTTGAAGGAAAAATTAAAATTAAAAAAGGGGAGGTTAGTGAAACCTTGGCGCCCAATCAACAAGCTATAATTAACCATGAAGGTGATGAAATAGACATTCAGGAAATAGATGTGTCCCAAGAAATATCATGGATAAATGGTTTGTTTACCTTTAATGAAAAACCTTTGGAGGAAATAATGACAGTACTTGCCAGATGGTATGATACAGAAGTTGTTTTTGAGAATGCCAAACAAAAAAAGTTTGTTTTTACCGGAATATTGGAAAGAACCGAGGCGGTAGAAGATATTCTAAAGTTTATAGAGGCCACTAGTGAAGGCCAAATAACCTTCGAGATCAGTGATAAAACAATTATTATTAAATAAAAAAGGAAAAGGCCAGCACCTTCCACAGCAATAGCCTTTTTCCAAAGTAGATCAATTAAAACAATGTTTAACTAAACCATTACAAATTTATGAAATTTAAATTAACCAAACGACCACCTTGTCCGTTGGGCAAAGTTATTTTACACTTTTTTATGAAATCCGTTATTTTCCTGTTTTGTGCGATTTCATTTGCACTCACTCCCCTAAATGGTGAGGCCCAAGATGCTGAGATTATCATTGATACAGATATGTCCCTGACAATAAGACAAGCATTTCGGTTGATCAATAAACAAACCGATTATAAGTTTATTTATCGGCATGACCAGATAAAAACTGCTCCAAATATCGACTTGAAAAAGGGGGTTATTAAAGCAGGAGAGCTGCTTGATAAATGCCTGTCTCCAATTAGTTTTACGTATAATTTCACGGATGGTGGCACTATTGTCGTGAAGAAAAAATCGGCAAATACTTCAATTAGCGGTTCAACCAAATTAGCGGATCAAAATGTACAATTTCAAGTCAGTGGTACTGTGACAGATAAGGAAGGTGTTCCTTTACCTGGGGCCAGCATTGTAGAAAAGGGTACAATAAATGGTACCCAGGCCGATTTTGACGGGAATTTTTACATTTCAGTGGCTGATGAGAATTCCATTTTAGAATTTTCCTATGTTGGTTTCGCTACAGAAGAGGTTCCAATTAATGGAAAGGCTATTGTAACCGTGAGTCTATTGGAAAGTGCTTCCAACCTGGATGAGGTTGTTGTAGTGGGTTATGGAACAGTGAAAAGAAGCGATTTAACAGGGTCGGTAGGAAGTGTAAAGATGCCCGAAATGAACAAAGCTCCCGTGACCTCATTTGATGATGCCTTGGCCGGCCGTGTGGCGGGTGTATCGGTGATTTCAGGTGATGGCCAACCGGGTACACTTCCCGAAATTGTGATAAGGGGAGGAAATTCATTGACACAGAGCAATTCCCCACTATATGTTGTTGATGGTTTTCCATTGGAGGACAATGACAACAGTTCTATTAACCCTTCGGATATAGAATCAATTGATATATTAAAGGATGCCTCGGCTACTGCCATTTATGGGGCACGAGGGGCCAATGGGGTTATAATGATTACTACCAAAAGTGGCAAGGAAGGAGTTCCGACCATAAGTTTTGATAGGTATTATGGGTTACAAGATGATATTAAGCGGATTGAAACCATGGATCCTTATGATTTTGCTGTTTTGCAGTTGGAGATTGACCCATTAAATTCACCTTATGTTTACTTGGAAGGTCCAGGTAGGACTTTGGAGGATTACAAAACCTACGAAAAGATAGATTGGTATGATAAGGTGTTGCGTACTGGTGCCATGCAGAGCAATAATTTATCAATATCCGGGGGTAGTGGAAAAACAAAGTATTATATGTCCGGATCCTATTTAGAGCAGGAGGGAATATTTATAAATACGGGGTTTGAACGATATCAAGGCAGAATTTCTTTGGATCAGGAACTTACCAATAAATTAAAGGCCAGGATAAATGTAAATTACAGTAACACCAAGAATTATGGGGTTATTGCAACAAACAATGGTGGATCTACCAGTGCCAGTTTAATGTATAGTATCTGGAGTTATCGTCCTGTAACCACTGCGTTTGATGTGGATCTTGAAGAAGAACTAAATGATCCGGAAGTGAATCCAGCGACGGATTATCGGGTTAACCCTGTTCTCGAAGCTGAAAATGTACTGCGTGAATCCATTTCCCAGAACTTATTGGGGAATGCTTCGCTAGAGTATAGCATAATAAAAGGGTTGAAATTTAGAATGACGGGTGGTGCCAGTGATAATTTAAGGCAAAGCAATTCATTCTATAACTCACAAACGCGTAACGGAGGTCCCAATCATCCATCATCTAAGGGGCCTAATGGATCTCAATCATATTACCGTAGTACGACCTTTTCAAATGAAAATCTCTTAACCTATTCAAATAGGTTTAACAAGACGCATTCATTGACTGTCTTGGCCGGTTATTCCCAACAAAAGAATAAAAGTTCATTATTTGGTGGGCAATCTGTTCAGATTACAGATGAAGAATTGGGTTTAAGTGGGTTGGATGTAGGTACCCCGACCAGTATTTCAGCATCCTCTTCCAACTGGGCGCTACAATCTTTTTTTGGACGACTTAATTACGATTATAAATCCAAGTATATTTTTACTGCTACGGTTCGGGCCGACGGCTCGTCCAAGTTTGCACCAAAAAACAGGTGGGGGTATTTTCCTTCTGCAGCATTGGCCTATCGCCTGAGCCAGGAAAGTTTTATGAAACCTATCGAGTTTGTTTCTAATGCCAAAGTCAGAATAGGATATGGGGTGACCGGAAATAACCGAGTGAGCGATTTTGCCTATTTGTCAGGAATAGGTACGGCTAATTGGACTGGTTATTCTTTCGGAAATGAGAATCCTACCCGAGGGACCTTTGTATCCGGATTGGACAATGCTGACCTTAAATGGGAATCCACTTCGCAATTAAATTTTGGTCTTGACCTTGGTTTTTTTGACAACAGGATTTCGTTTACAGGCGATTACTATTACAAGGAAACAAAAGACCTGTTGCTAAATGCCCAAGTGCCCTACGCAACCGGATTCTCAACCGCATATAAGAATATTGGTGCTGTTTCCAATGAAGGTGTTGAGTTTGCCTTGAACACGGTAAATATAGATGGTGAAAATTTTACTTGGAAGTCTGACTTCAATATTTCATTTAACAGAAGTAAGGTATTGGCACTTGTTGATAATCAGAGCTCTTTGACATCTACCACATTTGCGGTATACAACAGCAATCCAAGTTATATAGCGCAGGTAGGAGAGCCGGTTGCCTTGTTTTATGGCGTTTTATATGAAGGGCTATATCAATACGAGGATTTTAATCAGTTGACCAATGGAAATTATTCTTTAAAGGACGAAATTCCGGGCAACGGAAGTGCACGGGGCAATATATTACCGGGATATGCGAAGTACACAGATATTGATGGGGATGGAAATATTAGTTTGAACGATTATACCGTTATGGGGAATCCTAATCCTGATTTCGTAGGGGGTTTTAACAATTCGTTTACCTATAAAAACCTTGATCTTAGTTTCTTTTTTCAATTCTCTTATGGCAATGAAATCATGAATGCCAATCGGGTAGTTTTTGAAGGCACCTTCCTCACAGGTAGAAACCAATATGCCACTTATACTGATCGTTGGACCGAAGAAAACCCAACTTCGGATATTCCAAGGGCAAAAGGAGAACCTGCTTTCTTTTCCAGTAGAATTGTTGAAGATGGTTCTTTTCTAAGGTTAAAGACCGCTTCTTTGGGGTATACAATTCCTTCAGAGTTTTTGAAAGAATTGGGTATCAAATCATTCAGGACATACGTTTCCGGTCAAAATATATTTACATGGACTGGCTATTCTGGTGTTGATCCTGAGGTTTCTACACGGAATTCAGCTTTGACCCCTGGCTTTGATTACTCTCCTTATCCAAGACAGAGAACCCTAATCACTGGAATTAATATAACATTTTAAGGTAAACCAAACTAAGTTTTAATACGATGAAAAAATATATATTATCCATTCATATTATCCTTGTAGGACTTTTGACCTCATGTGTCAAACTAGATACGGAGCCCACTGACATGGCCAGCTCTCTTACCTATTTTAGTAATGAAACGGAAGTAGAATACGCGCTAAACGGTATTTACGATAAAATTGGCTCCAATTATATATTTGGTGGAGGCGATTGTCTCTCGACCATGTTCGATGTAACTGATCAGGCTTGGCGAAGTACGAGCGTTTCTATCACCAGCTATGATTATCCGGCCTCCGATGTGCGTGTGAGTATCATTTGGAGGGAATTGTATATAGGTATTGAAAGGGCCAATATTTTGTTGAAGAATATTGACGATGCTGATATGGAACAAGATGCAAAGAATGTTGTTATAGGGGAAGCCAAATTCCTTAGGGCATTTTATTACTTTATGTTGGTTCAAAATTACGGTGCCGTGCCCTTAAAAACCGAGCCCACCCAATCGGCAAATGATGTTTATTTTGAACGAACCAATGCTTCTGAAGTATACGATTTTATTTATGCGGAAATGGTAGAAGCAGAATCCTTGGTGAACCCGATTACCGATTATTCCTATGCTGAAAGGGTTACGAAATCGGCAGTGCAGGGAATTTTGGCAAGAGTAAGTCTATATAGAGCGGGATTCTTGAACAGAAAGGATAAATCCGCCGAACAAATACAGGAATATTATGAAAACGCCTTGTTCTGGGCCGAGAAGGTAATCAACTCTGGCTTGCACGATCTTAACCCAGATTATGCGCAAGTATTTATCAACCTAATTCAGGATCAGTATGAAACCCAAGAAAGTATCTTCGAAATAGGTCATTTTACCGATGGTGCATCGGGGGTTTTTGGGACGGCCGAAATCGGCGATTTAGGGAATAATAATGGTATTGCCCAAAGGATTTTGGAATACGGATATTCAGGGGCGCAATATAGGATCACTGCTAAACTATACAATGCTTTTGAATACAATGACCAATATCAAGATACACGAAGGGATTGGTGTATTGCTTCTTATCGATTCGTTCGAGATTCCAATCCACCTGTAAAAGAGTATTGGTCCGAAGTTTATGTAGGAACTTCAGAAGATCCAAACAGGGTAGTAAATAGAAATATCGGTAAATTCAGAAGGGAATATGAATTGCAAGAGGATAAAATTAAAAATTATAACTCAACCAACAACCCGCTGTTGCGTTTTTCCGATGTATTGCTAATGGCCGCCGAAGCCGAAAACGAATTGAACGGACCCACACCCAAGGCGCATGAATATTTAAATCGGGTGCGGAACAGGGCGCAGGTTTCTGAAATTGAAAACATTAGCTCTAAGGAGGCATTCCTTGATATTCTTCAGGATGAGCGGTATACCGAATTGTGTTTTGAGGGCTTTCGTAGAATGGATTTGATCCGCTGGGGTATTTTGGTGGAGGAGATGAGGGAAATGGTGGATTATAATAATGCCAATAACTTGGCTTATTCAGTTTACAATCGATCAGGGTTAAACATTTCCGAAAAGGATTATTATCTGCCCATTCCGGTTAGGGAGCTTTCATTAGATCCATTGTTGACCCAAAATCCTGGGTGGTAATTATATTTCAAATACAAAATAAAATAGATATGAAAAATATATATTCGATGATAGTACTGGCATGTGCCTTTCTTACCTCTTGCCAAGATGATAGCGTAGATTTACCTACATTGAACGTTTCCGTGGAAAAATCTGAGTATGTGGAAGGTGAGCTTGCACAATTTCAATTGACGGGAAATGCCGATTTTGTTACTTTTTTTTCAGGGGAAGTAGGTAGCAGACATGAATTCTCGGGGCGGACTTCTGCAGAGGGCACTCCGATAATGAGTTTTAATTCGGCTTTGGCCAATGGATCTCAGGAATCTTCTCTTCAATTATTGATCTCCCAAGATCTCTATATGTTGGGTACAAGAGATAGTGCCACAGTGGCCCAGGGAATTACTACAGCTACTTGGACGGATATTACCGATCGTGCAGAGTGGGCCACAAGCAGTTCGAACAAAGGTTCTGGGGATATTGATTTGACCGATTTTTCGGATAAACCGGTTTATTTAGCTTTTAAGTACAAAGGCTATCCGGGATCTGTTCAAAATAAATGGACTATTTCCTCCCTTGCGGTAAAAAATAATCTAGCTGATAGTACCTCATATAACATTGCGAACCATGGTACATCAGCTATTAATAATTATGGAGTTTCCACCACGGTTAGCCCTGGTTGGGTGGGCAGTAATTTGGTCAACTCCTACAATTGGGGGGTTAGTTCCAGTAACTTTGTAATTACAGGTTCTACTAACGCCGGTACAGCTGCCGAAGCCGAGGCATGGTGTATCTCTGGGCCCATTGACCTGACCCACGTAACACCGGATGTTGGGAAATTGGTTAAGAACATGTCGGCGTCAATGACCGATTACGAATACCAGTTCAATACGGCCGGGGAATATAAGGTATCCTTTGTCGGCAAGGCAAGCAATATTTATGGTGCGGAGGAAGTGGTTAAAGAATTAGATGTCGTAGTACAACCCTTGGAAGAGGACTAGCGTTTTTAGAAGGATCGGTACCATTAGGTGCTGGTCCTTTTTTTCTTAAAACTTACTTAAGCCCACATTTTTTCTAGTAGCTATTTTGGTTAATCATTCAGGTAGCCTGAAACTAAAATTAAAAGCCTAATTAATTGTTAGGCCTAGTATTATTATGGAATATCAAAAAATAAATACAAAAATCTTCGCTCTGTTGTTTGTAATTTATTCGCAAACACTATTCGCCCAAGATCTAACATCTTATAAAGACCGAAAAAGTCAGGTTGTTAATTCACTTAAGGATGTTACTCTAGTTGAAAGGGGAAAACATGGCCTGCCCAAGGCCATTGCCCGACTTGAATCCGATCCATACGACGAGGCGGCATTGACCTATATTACCAACGACCTGGATAATCGATATCAAAGCATGTTCGACTTTCCTGGGATGGCCCTGGCACTATGTCGATACTGGGACAGCTTTAATGAAAAACAGTTGAAAAAGATTAAAAGGGATCTGGAAAAGTTGGCTAAATCGGATAAGCAGGGAGGGGAAGGCTTCTTAGGTCACGGTACTGAGAACCATGCCACTATGATGTGGTCCAGTGCCTATCTTTTTGGGCAGCTGTTCCCCGATGCCCGTTGGGCGAATGGCATGAGCAGTACGGAATTGATGGCCGATATGAAGGAGCGTTTGCGCAAGACCTTTAAAAACGTATATAATCACGGGTATGCAGAATACCTTTCCACTACTTATGAAGTGGTTATGAACTTCCCAGTAGAAATGTTAATGGAATATGCCGAGGATCCTGAAGTCAAAGCCATAGCCGAAGCGTTTATGCTTTATAAATGGTCCCTTTTGTCCTTGAACAATTTTGAAGGAACTATTTTGGCACCCTATGGTAGGATGAACACACAGCAGGATCATCTTTCCGATGAGAGTTATATCTCTGCCACTACCTATTACAATTGGTTGATGTGGGGCTGGGGCCCTGCAACGGGAAATGTGAAGTTGGATCAATTTGACGATTATCAGGAAGCAAGCTATACTATTTTTGCGGCGCTGTCCGGAGTGGTGCCCCCAAGCGTCTTTTTTCGCTTAGCTTCCAACGATTCTGCCCCGTTTGAACTAAAAACTTCGGCCTCCTCCTTTGGACCCTTTGGAACTGGAGTCCCTCACTGGATGATGCGCAAAGTATTTCGCAACAAGACCTATGCCATCGGGACAGGAAATTTTCGCTGGACACCCGGGGGTGATTATGCCGACCACGATGCCAATGGGTTCAACATTTCCTATCATAGCCCGGACCGATTTAATTATATCAATTGCTTTCACCCCTACTGGTATAGCGACGGTGACGAACAGGATCGCACCGCGGATACCTGGTATAAGGGGACCAACTCCCCCTTTCAACAGACCGCTCATTCCAAGAACACGGTGATCACACTCTTTAATATTCCGCAAAAGGATCCATGGGTCAACACTCCGAGTGAGACCAAATGGGCCTGGCGGGACGGCCATGCAGATAATCTGATAAAAAGGGGGATGTTGCGCTATCCGAAATCGGTAGATGAAAAAGTAGAGGAAAACGGCTGGATCTTTCTTCGGGAAGGAGATACCTATATCGGGATCAGACCCTTAAAAAGCTATTATGAACAGACCGATTTGAAAGGGAAAGGATTGGATGGTTTCAATATTGTGAAAAGCGATCACGCCCAGACTGGTTTTGTATTCGAACTCGGAAGTAAAAGTGAATCGGGTACCTTCGATAAATTTCGCCGAACCTTGAATAAAAATCGGCTTTCCATAGATTGGAAGAATATGAGGGTTACTTATACCGATAGTCAAAAGGAGAAACTACAGATTCAATATCAGGAAGGGCTGCCTATAGCCCCAGAAAATAAAATGCCGGAACATTTGTCTAGAAAGGGTATTAAAGGGATGGCAGAATCGGTTCCCGTTGTAAAAATCAAAAATAAATCAGAGTTAGGGTACCGCCAATGGCCAATGATAGAGAGTCCGTCTATTAATATGGATAATAGTATTCTAAAAATTGATGATGGTCAAACAGAAATCACGGTTAATTGGCAAGGAAACATTCCGGTGATTACTGCAAATTGATGCATTTTATGAACAATAGATATAGGAAAATGAAGAAGCTTGTATTCCTGCTTATAGCTTTGTGTGGCGTGTTGATTGCCAAGGCAGAAGTTGTGCTACCAAACATATTCAGTGACAATATGGTGCTTCAAAGGGATACCCCCGTAAAAATTTGGGGCCAGGCGGATGCGGCCGAAAAAATAGAGGTCGCTTTCAACGGACAGGAACATAAAACTTTGGCGGACACCAATGGAAACTGGGAGATAACCCTAAAACCCATGGCTTTTGGAGGTCCATATTCGTTAAGCATACAAGGTAAGAATGCGATTGTGCTGCAAAATATTTTAATTGGTGACGTATGGATCTGTAGTGGGCAGTCCAACATGGAATTTTCAGTGAGACATGTTAAAGATGCTGAAAATGAGATATCTAAGGCCCATTATTCCAAAATTCGTTCTTTTAGGGTAAAGAGGAACATGGGCTATGATCCATTGGAGGATTTGGATGGGGCGTGGACGGAATGTAATCCTGAGACTGTGGGGCAGTTTTCAGCAGTTGGTTATTTCTTTGCCCGTAAGGTCTATGAAGATACAGGTATCCCCATAGCGCTGATTAATAATTCATGGGGAGGTACGCAAATTGAAACTTGGACTGATAGGGAAGTTTACAAGAAACTACCGGCAGAATATTGGGAACGCTATCCAGAAGGTGTTTTTGGCGTAGATCCAGTTAGGTTTGTCGCCTCTCAGGAAACTGCACAAAAATCATTTCAAGAAGCAAAGGGAATCAAGGATGACAGTAAGGAAGAAGGATATTTTTTTCCAACTAACATTTCCGATTATAAGACGTGTAAAATGCCCCTGCGATGGGACCGCTCCGAGCTAAAGAACATTGATGGGGTCGTGTGGTTTTATACCACCATCCAATTACCTGCTAACGCCGTCCAAAATGATGGCATCCTCAATCTAGGTCCCATAGACCAAAAAGACAAGGTTTGGATCAATGGAAAAAGCGTAGGGGAATCGGAGACCTACATGGAGGAGCGTAGCTATAAAATCACTAAAGGTGTTCTAAAGGAGGGCAACAACACTATAGCGGTTAGGCTCGACGATAATGGTGGCAATGGTGGTTTTGCGGGCACTGAAGAAGACTTGTTCCTAAAACTTGATAACAAAAAATATTCCTTGGCAGACGATTGGACTTATAGAAAAGGGATTACCAGTGATATGTTCGGGTATGAGCCAAATGCCCGAAATTTATATCCTGGTCTCTTATACAACGCTATGATAAATCCATTACTGCAATTTAAAATAAAAGGGATACTCTGGTACCAGGGAGAACACAATGTTGGTAGGTCGCAGCAGTACAGAACCTTGTTCCCTTATTTGATTAAGGACTGGCGTAAAAAATGGGGAGTGGACCTTCCATTTTATTGGGTACAGCTCGCCAATTATTTGAGAATCGATGATAAACCTTCCAGGAGTACTTGGGCCGAACTCAGGGAGGCACAAACCAGTGCGTTGACACTTCCAAAAACTGGGGAAGCTGTGATTATCGACCTAGGGGAGGCAGAGGATATCCACCCTAAGAATAAACAGGATGTGGGGCAGCGTTTGGCATTGATAGCCTTGAACAAGGATTATGGTAAGAAACACTTGGTGTACTCCGGACCCACCTTTAAAGCTGTTAAATTCAAGAGAGGGAAAGGGGTGATTTCTTTCCGAAATGTAGGATCTGGACTGGTGACTTCCAATAATACAACTGAAGTAAAAGGTTTTGCCATAGCTGGAACAGATAAAAAGTTTGTCTGGGCCAATGCCATTATAATGGGAGATAAAATAATTGTAGAAAGTGACCAGATTAAGGAACCGGCCTTTATTAGATATGCTTGGGGAAATAATCCGGAGACCAATTTATATAACAAGGAAGGTTTACCGGCCCGCCCATTCAGGACCGATAACCCCAATAAATAATTTAACCTAGGATCTATCATGAAGCTAATGTTAAGCGTATGGCTGGTAGTTTTCCAAATATGGATAATACCTGCACAATCAGTGGTCCAAAACAACACTTCTGATTTGTTCGGACCTTATTTGACTGGTAAATCACCAATGATTATAAAAGATTTGGGTGAAGAAATTGAAAATGGAGTAAAACTAAGAAGGGTGATTTTTCATTCCTATAACTATCATGAGGCAGGAGAAGAGAAAAATGCCGAAATCTTTGCTGCCATTGCACGTCCCAAGCAAGAGGGTAAATACCCGGGATTATTAGTTTTGCACGGAGGTGCAGGATATGCCGAAATAGAGAAGGCGAAGAAATGGGCAGCTCTGGGGTATATTGTAGTTGTCTTGGATGAACCAGGTGTTGCTCATCCTGATAAAATACCAATGTCCCATGGCCCGTGGGAAAAATATAAATATGGCGAATATCGCTTTGTAGTAAAGCCGGAAGTTAAGTCTAGTACCTTATTTTCTGCGGTACTCGCTTCTGTTCAAGGGTTATATCTGCTACATTCCCAACCAGATATTATGGCCGATAAAATAGGAATAACGGGCATATCATGGGGCGGTTATTTGACCACTTTTGTATCTGGTCTGGCAAATTCAATGGTTACGGCATCCTTTTCTGTTTATGGCAGTGGTTATTATGATTATGGGTCCACCTTCCTAAAGAACTTGGACGACATGAATGCCAAAGATCGTAGAGACTGGCTAAAGCACTTGGATGCAGGAAGAGTAACCAAAAATATTGGAACTCCATTTTTTATTGCTGGTGCAGCCAATGACAATTGGTTCTACCCTCCTGCAGTATCCCAAACACTTATGTCGATGAAAGGGGATACCAACCACTTATTTGCCCCTAATAACTCACACAAAATAGAACTACCAGGAGGAACAAAGGGAAAAGCAGCGGAGGAGCCAGGTTGGTTGTCCATGGAGCGGCTCTATTTTGAATACCATCTTAAAGGAAAAGGGAATCCCCTTCCGAAAATTGTAAAGATTGAAACCGTAAAAATGAAAAATAGCAATTCCAAAATTCGGTTTAAGGTTACAGGTCCTGTGCCTTTTGAAAGCGCAAATGTGTGTTATAGCCCAGAAGGTAAGGATTGGCCAAAAAGAGTTTGGGAAATAGTTACCGCAACCGATTTGAAAAACGGATGGTATGAAGCGGAGATTCCTACAAAGGATTTGAAACGGAATATTTCTTGTTTCGCTTCAATTTCAGATTCCAGGCCGGTTACGGTCTCTAGTAAAATAGTAACCATTAAATGATTTATAAACTATAAAAAACACCATATGCATACTAATACACTAACCATTTTATTTTTAACACTTTTTACTTTTTCGGTATCCGGACAGAGCAATTACAATTTAAAAAAGTTTCCAGAGGGGAAAATGCCCCAGGAGATAGGCATGCGAATTGCTGAAAAGTTTCTGAACACTTCCCATTCGCAATACGGAAATACTAAGCCGCCAAAACCGCCAAAGCAAATTACCTATCCAGATGTGTGTACCTGGCTTGGGGGTATGTGGTTTGCCGAAGCAACAAAAAACAATAAGCTTTTTAGTCGATTTGAAGATCGTTTTCATCCCTTGTTAAATGAGGAGAAGAACTTACTTCCCAAGCCCAACCATGTGGACAATAATGTATTTGGGGCGGTTCCTTTGGAACTGTATCTGCAAACCGGGAAGCAAAAATACCTTGAACTGGGATTGAAATATGCAGACACCCAATGGATATTACCCAAGGATGCTAAGCCAGAAGAGGAAAACTGGGCAAAGAAAGGTTATTCTTGGCAGACCCGTATTTGGATCGATGATATGTTCATGATTACCGCAATACAGGCTCAGGCATATAGGGTTACAGATGATTCCAAATATATCGATAGGGCCGCCAAGGAAATGGTTTTGTACCTTGATGAAATACAATTGGATAATGGGTTGTTCTATCATTCTCCCGAAGCGCACTTTAGCTGGGGCCGAGGGAATGGATGGATGGCAGTTGGTATGGCCGAGATTCTTCGGATACTTCCAAAGAAGAACCCCAATAGAGAACGTATAATGGAAGGATACCACAAGATGATGTCAGCTTTACTGAAATATCAGGAAGAAGATGGAATGTGGCGACAGATCATTGACGATGAGGAAGCCTGGAAAGAGACTTCGGCTACGGCCATGTTTACCTATGCCATGATTACTGGAGTTAAAGAAGGCTGGCTGAATAAAAAAAATTACGGGACGGCGGCCAGAAAAGGTTGGTTGGCCCTAACCGACTATATCAATGCCGATGATGAGCTTACAGAGGTGTGTGCCGGTACGAACATTATGAACAGCAGGGAACATTATATGAACCGGCCACGCATTGTTGGCGACCTGCACGGGCAAGCACCTTTGCTCTGGTGTGCGACAGCTTTGGTAAGATAAATTTCATTTTTCAGTAATATAGAGGTAGTAGTATATGAGAAAGAAGATTATTCTAATTGGTTTGTTTCTAGGTACGGTTTCACTTGTTTTTTCACAGAAAAAGCGAATCACCTATAAACTGATCGAAGACCTATCCTATATCGATGTCTACGAAGGGGAAAAGGACGATTATATGAACGAGCGTTGCAAACTGGATATCTATTATCCCGAAAACCAAAAAGATTTTGCAACTGTTGTTTGGTTCCACGGTGGCGGACTCACAGGAGGGGAAAAATCCATTCCCAATGATTTGAAAAATAAAGGCAATGCAGTAGTTGCGGTCAATTATCGCATGCACCCCAAAGTGAAAAACCCTGTCTATATTGAGGATGCTGCGGCTTCGGTGGCCTGGGTATTTAGGAATATTGAAAAATACGGAGGTAATAATACAAAGATTTTCGTTGCCGGTCATTCGGCCGGGGGGTATTTGGCCAGCATGGTGGGCCTAGATAAAAGTTATTTGGCAAAGTACGGTATCGATGCCAATTCAATTGCCGGACTGATTCCCTTTAGTGGTCATACAATTACCCATATGACCGTGCGGAAAGAAAATGGTGTAGGCAACAAGCAACCGGTGGTAGATAAATATGCGCCCTTGTTCCATGTGCGTGCCGATGCTCCGCCATTGGTACTGATAACCGGCGACCGTGAAATAGAAATGTTGGGCCGCTATGAAGAAAATGCCTATATGTACCGGATGATGAAAGTTGTTGGGCATCAAGAGACCAGCCTTTATGAAATGCCTGGTTTCGACCACGGAACAATGACCTGGCCGGCCAGTCATATAATGCAAAAACATATTAAACAAATTTTAAAATCGAAACAAAACTGAAATTGAATAATCTAAATCTAATTATTCTATGAAAAACCTCAGAATCAATTTTTACTTAATTCTAATATTTGCATTTCTTACCCAGCCGGGTAAAGCCATTACGAATGACCTTCCGAATAAGGTAGCCGACACTGTCCGGATATTGACCATTGGCAATAGTTTTGCAGATAATGCCTGTAAATATTTGAAACAAATTACAGAATCAGTAGAAGGCAGCAATATTATTATTGGGAAGGCAAATATTGGGGGATGCTATTTGGAAAAACATGCAGACCTAATGAAGCAAAGTGAATCGGATCCAACACTTAGGCCACATAATGGCAAGAGCTTAAAAGAGTGGTTGTTAACGGATGATTGGGATATTGTTACCATTCAGCAGGTTAGCCATCTTAGTTTCAAGGCGGAAACCTACCAACCCTATGCAGATGAAATTCGGGATTACGTAAATAAATACGCGCCCCAGGCCAAAATTTATATTCATGAAACCTGGGCCTATGCCCCAGACTGCCCTCGTTTGAAGGGCTTTGGGATAACATCGGATCAAATGTTCCAAGGGCTGAAGAATAATTACGAAGTCCTTTCCGAACGTTACAATTCACCCATTTTACCATCTGGTGACGCCTTTAATAGATCTTTCAAGAAAACGGAAGAGATCGATCTTTGGAGCTCAAATGATCGGTTCCATGCCAACGAAAATGGTTGCTACCTTGCCGCCTGTGTTTGGTTTAAGGAGTTGTTTGGGAAATCACCAAAAAAAATAAAATTCAGACCAGAGCAAATATCGAAAAAAACGGCTCGATACTTAAGAAGGGTTGCTTCAAAGTAGATAGGTTCATTAAAGAAAAAATCAGGTATAACCAACTATCCAAAATATGAAACGTCGTAAATTTTTAGAAACAATACCACCAGTAGGATTGGGGCTTTTTGTTGTTCCGAATTTAACGCTTTGTTCTTCTCCCGACCAGTGGAAATTAAAAGAGGCAACTAGAGTTCCTTTGAGTGTTGTAGGTAGTTCTGCTAAAATTACTAGTGATAAAAGGATTGCATTTGGATGGTCTCCACACGTACTTAATCCTGATGACGAAGTGCTGTTGAAATCCAAGCAATTGCCCCGGGATGCATATGTTTTTTTACGCATGACCGTAGCGTTGGAAATGTGGGACCAGGCCATTTTACAGGTATATGTTCCGGATGAAGGGGAAACCCAGTTAGGGATTCTTGATATTAGGCATTCTTCGGTTCTGGTTCCTTATGAATTGAAGATTGATAGTAAACATATTCCTTTGATCAATAAATACGGCATAAAAGTAAAGCTTCTTACCTCCAAGCCTTTTGGTTTTTTTGAGCAATCCTCAACAGAAGGTAGTAATAATGTATTCACCCCGCATTTGCTATTGTCTCCTAGTGAAAAGGGTACAGTTCCTGATTTTTTAAATTGCTTTATGTCGATTGATTCGGTTCAGGCATTTGGTTGGCGGGAAGGTACCGTACTGGATGGCCTCTGGCAGTTGTATTCCTTGAAGAAAGAGGAGAGGGCATTGACGGCAATTAAGGATCATTTTGATTTGTTCTTTGAAGGGGAGAATTTAAAGTATGAAAACTCTAGGAACGACCCCAGAGATAACAGAATTGATGGAATAGAGTCCACCATTCCGTATGCAACCCTGGCCCGGATTCATCCGGACCACCCCATATTAAAAACGGTCATAGAGGCCTGGGATAGTTACGCCCAAGAAAATGGTATGGTCACCGATGGGCCTACGGTAACTGCCGAAGGATGTTATACTGTGGCCTACCCAATGGCCGTGATAGGCAAAGTATGGAATGATCCTGCTTTAAAAAAGAGAGCGCTCGAACAATTAAAACATCGATTTGTACTTATAGAAAATGGTAATCTAAATCTAAGGTACCATAGTGATAAGGGATCATATAGCTATAAGAACTGGGCACGAGGGGCTGCATGGACCTTACTGGGTTTTGCCAGAACACTATCCGAACTAAAAGGAGAAATTCAAGATCGGGAGATTATCAATAAATTCAAGGAAGGGGTAGATAATGCCATTTCTATGCAGAAGGCGAATGGATTATGGAATGGGTTTATGGATACGGATAATGCGCCCGATACCTCTGGGTCTGCCGGGATTTCCGCCGCTATTTTGATCGGGGTAAAGGAAGGTTTTTTGCCCATATCTTACGGGCAGTATGCTGAAAAGTGCTGGACGGCATTGCAAAACTATTTGACTCCTGATGGTCTTTTAAAGGAAGTTTCTCAGGACAATAGGGGTGGGCTACAATTACAACAGGGTAATTATAGGGTAATTGCCCAAATGGGAATGGGATTGATGGCCCAATTATATGCAAATAGGGAATAGCGACAGAATCAAAAAACAATAAAATAAAGAATTTATTATGCGACTAGCAGTAACAGTCATAATTCTATTATTTACAGGTGTCAGTATTTATTCACAGAATAATACTGATGTAAGCCTGTTTTTCAATAAGGACAGTACAAAATACCTGAATGAGGTAAGCTCTGAAACAGGGGATTTGTTCAATTATTTAGGGCATCATGGACCCGCTATAGAAAATGAATGGCTAGGTTTTAGAATGTATTTTAATAAAACAGGAGCTATTGATATTTACTCTAAAACAAAGGCTGGCCTAGAGTTGAGGAAAGCACGTTGGTACCCTACCACAGATCAGCAAAAAGATGGATGGGGGGCGGATTATTACAAAGTGGGCTATACCGTTGGCCTTGGCGGTATTCGATTGTGGGATGGAGAAGAGGTGGTGCCATTAAATCCCATAAGTAAAAGAACTGGACGCGTGGTGAAGGAGGGAACGATTTCTTATATGGAAATGCTTTCAGAAGGAGTTCCGTATAAAAATACCAAGGTGGATATATTGGTAAGGGTAACCGTTTTTACAGGTATTCGAAAAGCTAAAGTTGAAGCATTTGCGTTGACTTCCGATGAGGTGCAATTTGTTACAGGGATTAATTATCATGCGGGTCAAAAAGTAAAAAACGAATCGGATTATATTATAACATGGGGCTTACATCCTGAAGATGTGGCTTTGGAAAAAATAGAACTTGGGGCAGCACTGTTATTTGATTCTAATGATTTTGATCAAAAAATACAGGAAGAAGATCAATACCTGTTGGTCTCAAAACCCACAAAACAAATCGAGAGTTGGATAATTTCTGCCAACACAAAGGAATCGGATATCAATACTTTTGAGAAGTTTGTAGCGCTAATCGATAAGGAATCCCAGTACTAATCAAGGACCCTAAATAAAATAAATGATAAAGGGGGTTTAAAGAGTATTGATTAACCAATTTCTGCCGTTTCCCCATAGATTTTCTATTTCAGATAAATAGGTATCATAGGTAAATCTCAAAAGTTGTATTTAAATGGCATGGATATTATTCTTTTTATGTCCTATGAGGGAGGTATTGCCTAGAAAGAAAAGTAAAACAGTAATGACCAAAATAAACATTAATACTATAATAATTATATGAAGCATTTATTAGTATCCTTTTTTGCCTTTTGGCTTTTAATGGGTTGTAATTCTGACAAGTCTAAATTAGATAAAGAACGGCCTAGGGAAGTCTGGGTTTTTAGATCGGTTTTGGATGAAAGACCACGAATGGCTACAGCAGCGCTAAACGACAACCTTTGGGTTGCCTATGATACCCAAACCGCAACCTTATATAAGGCTTGGAACGGAGGAGTATTTTTTGATGGAGCAGTTTATACCACAAAGCACGGACCCCAACCTACCAGTTTGGGTTATGCCTATTTTTCACATAACGAGGAATGGGTGCTTTGGAAAGATGGTGGTCAGATTACTCCGATAATACAGTACAAAGGCCATAGGTTTAAGGATGGGGAAGTAATTTTTAAAGTTGAACTAAGAACTCCAGAAGGGGATATTATTTTGGTAGAGGAATCACCTAGATACCAGCGTAAAGGAGATAAAAACGGATTGGTCAGGTATTTTACGGTGGCCAACCCTACAGATTATCAAGTGGGCTTGAGTACGGTTATTACCTCTCTTGAAGATGAAGGTGATTTTTCCACAGATGGTACGTTTGGAGAAATAATCAAGGAAATTATCACCTTTGAGGATGGTGAATTTTTTGAAATTGAGGGAACCCTTCTTTTGAACAAAACCAACACAGAACTAAGTATCCTTTTTCATCCAGGTTTTGATAAACTCCAAAGGAAGGCAATAGCTTCCGGGTCCGATCAGGACACACAGAAAACGGGTATAGCTCTAGTGGCGATGAACGATTGTGTCGCCTGTCACAACGAAACGGAAAAAACTGTTGGACCTTCATATATGAGCATTGCGGAAAAATATGGGGATGATACGGGAACGATTGAAAAATTAGTAGGCAAAATAAGATCGGGCGGAAGTGGTGTCTGGGGCCAGGCGGTGATGACCCCACATCCGGATCTGGATGATAATGATCTGGAGGACATGGTGAAATATATCCTTGCCTTGGATGACAATGGCAATAATGACTCCGAAGGAAACCCCATAAAATATACCCTGGGAGAAAAGTCGAATCCATTGAAATTCGAGTCGGATATGGAGCCAAAAAATGGTACCGGCCTTGTGGCCCATCTTTATGTCAAAGATCCCAATGACAAGGATAGGAAATATACCGAAGCCCCTATACAGAATGGGGTGACCAGCAGTGTCCATGTCCTTTCTGCCCAAGACTTTGGTAGTCATAACTCGGATATAAAAATTGTTTTTCAAGGCCAGATCACCGTAGAAAAGGAAGATAGTTATGTGTTCAGGTTGATTAGCGATGATGGTTCACAACTTTATATTGATGATAAACTGGTTGTTGATAACGGGGGCGCCCATGCTTTTCAGGCAATAGACGGCGAAACCTATCTCAAGGCGGGAAAGCATACGATAAAGATAGATTTTGAACAAGGTGGTGGAGGCGCTGCCGTCTCCTTACAATGGTTCGATAAAAAAAGCAACATGTTTACCGTTGTCCCGGAGGAAGTACTTTCCTATTCTTCCAAAGATTTTATAAAATCCGAACCATTGCCACCTCCCCCTCCACAAGAGGTAAATAAGCCAGGGGATAAGGCATCCCTGGCTGCTGTCCACCCTTCCTTTTCCTTATACGACATGAGGCCCGATGGTTTTGAGCCAAGGGTAGGGGGGATGGACTTTAAGTCGGACAGCACCCTTGTTCTAAGTACCTGGGATGCCGATGGCTCGGTTTATTACATTAAAAATTACTTGGCCAAGGACCGAAATGACATCGAGGTTAAAAGAATAGCTACAGGCCTGGCCGAACCCTTGGGCGTTAAAGTGGTGGGCAATGAAATATACGTGTTGCAGAAACACGAGCTTACAAGGCTTATGGACCATGATGGTGATGAGGTTATAGATGAGTACGAGACAGTTAGTAATGATTGGGGGGTATCCGGCAATTTTCATGAATTCGCATTTGGTCTAGCTTTTAAGGAAGGGTATTTCTATGCCACATTGGCAACCGCTATTATGCCTGGTGGGGCAAGCGCTGACCCGCAGATCAAGGATAGGGGCAAGGTGGCTAAAATAAATCCAATGGATGGTACAGTCGAATTTATAGCGTCGGGCCTTAGGACACCTAACGGAATAGGGTTTAATGAAGATGAAGAGATTTTTGTAGCAGATAACCAAGGGGATTGGCTACCTGCTTCTAAGATAGTCCATATAAAAAAGGGGGAATTCTACGGGTCCCGGTCGGTAGATTTTGATGGTACCAAAGATTTGAAGGAGAAACTTCCTGTGGTTTGGTTGCCTCAGGACGAAATAGGAAATTCTCCCAGTCAGCCTACCTACTTAAACCTAGGCCCCTATAAAAACCAACTGATACATGGTGAAGTTACCCATGGAGGAATCAAGAGGGTTGCCTATGAAGAGGTTGAGGGTCAATTACAGGGGAGCGTATTTAGGTTTTCGCAGGGTATCGAGGCTGGTGTAAATAGATTGGTGTGGGCCCCAGATGGTTCGTTGATTGTGGGAGGCATAGGTGTCTCGGGCAATTGGGGGCATTATGGAAAGCTTAAACATGGACTCCAGCGTTTGGAATATAACGGTAGTTCCACATTTGAAATGCTACGGATAAATGCGCTTTCCAATGGCTTTGAAATTGAGTTGACAGAACCATTGGCCAAAAATATCACTTTAAATCCCGAGCATTTGGAAGTGGAAACCTGGTATTATTTACCCACCCCAGAATACGGAGGCCCTAAACTGGGGAAAGCCGACATGAAATTGTCACGGATACAATTATCCAAAGACCGTAAGAAGGTATTTGTGGGTTTAAATGGATTGAAGGAAAATCATATGGTTTATTTTCACTTGAATCCTGAATTAAAAAGTGACTCTGGGAAGAGTTTGTGGACTACCGAGGCTTGGTATACCCTGAACAAAATACCCAAAGAGAGGTCGGTAAAAGAAAAGGACTATTAGTTATAGGTCTGTTTAATTATGCCTTGATTAGGAGAACTTGTTCAAAGCAAGTATCTGTAAAGGGCGGATTGATTTTATAAATAAAAAAAGTTCAAGTAAAAAATTATTAAAATAAGTTGTTAAGTTAGTTAAGAGAAGAGGGGTTCCGGAGTATTGGAACCCTTTTTTATAAACTAAATTGGTTAAGAAATGAAGGCGGCGAAGGAAATTAACTCTTACTAAATCAGCCCCATGCTGGAAGCTATATAAACTAGATGGGTAGTATTGGTGGCATCGAAATAGTCCTTTAATTTACTAATATTGGCCTCAATAGATCTTATGCTATTGGGCGAAATGCCGTCTTCTTTGAGTAATATGCTAATTTCATTCTGTTTATAACCTATGGCCAATAATGACAATAATTTTTGGTCATAATCATTTAATTCCAAGGTGTTTTTTTGTTGTAGAGCGACTGTCGCTATGGGGCAGGTGTAGGTTTCATTGTTGGCAATGGCTTCAATGCTGTTTTGAAGTTCCTTGAGTCCGTTCAGTCCCTTGCAAACATAACCATCAATTTTTTGGTCTTCAAATAAAGATTTTATGGTGTTGTGGTCGTCCTCCACAGAAAAAACAACAATCTTTATTTCTGGGTAAAATTCTTTTATAGCCCTAATAAGTTCTTGGCCGTTTTGAAGTTTTTTTTTATTTCTTGCATCGTTGAAGGACAAATCGGTTATTAAAAGTCCAAAAGGCATGCCATCCAGGATTGCCCTTTTCAATTTCAAAAGGGCCTCATCACAGTATTGGGAGTGGCCAATATTGGTGTAGCCAAATGATTTAAGCATTGTGGTAACCCCTAAATTATTGCTGTCTATATCCTCAGATACAAATATTCTATCAAATCGCATATGAATTTTTAAATGGCAAATGTTATTGTAGCAGTGACACCTTCGTTTGGTTTTGAATCGAAATTAATATTTCCGTTTATACCATTCATGCGGTTTTCCACATTTTTAAGGCCATTTCCTTGATAATTCTCCGAAGTATTAAATCCTACCCCATTGTCCACATACTTTATAACAACCTGTTTATTGTTCTTGGTGCAGGTTAGGGCGACCATGGAAGCCTGACTATGTTTCTTCATGTTTACCAGTAATTCTTGCAGTACCCTATATACTTCAATTTTAGCTGCTGCAGATACGTTGTCCCAAAAATCCGAAGCCAGTTCCTTTGTTATTAATTTAGTTTTGGGTGAGCTATAGGAATTAAGAAGGGCCAAAAATTCCTTTCCAAAATTTTCACCTGTATTAATGGCCGTATATTCCTTACTGATATCCCTTATTCTTTTATAAATACTGTTTAAGCCTTCCAGAATTATGACCTTTTCTGAAGTTACTATTTCCCGTGGGTCTCTTTGTACTTGCGTCATAAGGTAAAAAATGTCATTGCCAAGTTCATCGTGCAATTTTTTTGAAAGGCGTAGCTCGGTCTTGTAGGCCATCTCCAACTGCTCCTTTTTTTTCTGCTGATTTTTATAAAAGACCACAAACACAATGACAATAATTGAGATTACTGTGGCGGCCAAAGCCATAATATTCTGTTTTTCTTTAATGGCAACTTGGGCCAGTAGCAAAAGGTTTCTTTTTTCTAAAGTGTCGTTGTCATATTTCGTAGCAGCATAAATAGAGCGAACGGCCTGTTTTGTTTTTTCAAGCTTGTTCTGCACCTTGGAATAATAGATAGCCTCCTCGGAAACATCCTGTCCTAAGGATTTTTTTAGGGGTAATAGTAAATCCAAAGCTTCCAAAATAGCGACGGAATTATTTAGTTTTTTCGAGTTGGTAAGGGCTTTTTGGGCATAAGTCAATGCCAAAGGTTTATTGGTTTCAAAATAATATTCTGCTAAATGAATGGTACTGGATATTAATCCGGAAACCGTATTTAATTCTTGCCGTATTTCTAAGGAGTTTAAGAGGAGGGACTCGCTCTGTGGGTTATTCTTATTTTCCAACCACATAAAATGGGCCATATTACAAATGGCGCGGGAATATTGAAATTGATTATTCCCTTTGGTACTTTGTGCTATGCTATCCAGTATGTCAAAGCTGGAATTGTATCTGTGCAGTGCCGCCAGGATATTAGCTCTTGTGATGGTAATGGCCGACAGATTTTCCGTTGTTATGACTGAGGAGGGATGTGTGTTTAGCAAACTAAAAATTTTGTCGTTCCAGCGGAGGGATTCTTTATTGTTTCCCAATTCTTTCTGGCAGACCGAAATTGTTAGGTACAGACCAGTGGTAGATTCTATTTCATTGGAGCCTTCCAGATATTTCAGACCCTCAGTTGCGGTAATCATACCTCCATTATAATCGCCCAAGCTTTTCTGAATGTTGGCCAAATCCAGCAATCGGTCTCCAGCACCTATACTGTCATGTAACTTTAAATTCATGGAATAGGATTTATCAAAATAAAAGTAGGCGGAATCCAATTGGTCCAAACTTTTAAAATAATATCCCTGCCTCCAATAGGCATTGATAATATAACTACTATCCGATGCCAATTGGGCTTGCTTGAGTAATTTCTTGGAATAGACAATAGCTTTTTGGTAGTCCTTCTTTTTTGCAAAAACTCCAATTTCTTTTATGAGTAGTGCTAATGAATCTATTTCCGTTTGTACAGAAAAGGAGGAAAGGTTGGTGGGATGTGCCGGGATACTTTCAGAGGTAATACCTGCTAGACAACAATTGTAAATAAGGACAAAAATAAGTGACAGGACAAACTTAAATTTCATCCCTCCAAAATACAAAAAGGGATTACAATTAAGAACGCTTTTTATCATAATTAGAGATTTTCCGACCCACCTATTTGCCTCATCGTCTTAAGATGGCCTTCAACGCAGCAGAAGATGGAAGGGGTATGAATGAGACGCATGTCTGCCAACTAAGGCATGCTCACATAGGTGGGTGTAAACACTCCAGTTTTATTACAAGTAGCCGGTATTGAACAATAGCTTTTTCGTTTAGTGCTTAACTCTTTTTTATGCCTGAAGCTTTTCTTTAGCACTCAAAAACTTTTTGTAGTAAATTAAATTTATTTGGTCAATGCCTTGATAATACGCTCTTCGTTAATTACAATATCTCTAAATAAAACATGTGGAAATTCCTGATATTTTGATTCTTTAAATGCGTCAAAAATTTTGGATAAACTAGAGGCTTTCAATAAGGATAGATTCATTTCGGTGTCCATTTCACAATCATAAACAAAGTCATCACTAAATTCAGGTGCCACAAGTAGAATTTTGACAATTCTCAGATTATTCTTAAGTGCTAAATTTTGATAGGATTTTAATTGCCTTGATACCGAACTAAATTTGTTGTACCCTTTTTCTTTTATTGTTTTACACTCCACAATTATTATTTCATTGTTCCCCAAATTTAAAAGAATGTCCATCATATCTTTTTGGGTGTTCAGTTGGTTTTTAAATTTATCATCAACGCTAAACCCTAAAGATTTGAATATGGATTTGGTCAGTTCTTCGAATTTTAAACCTAGCTCACTTTCTTTAACTGCAATACCGTTTTCCTTTAATAAATTTAGGTTGCGATAGCCGACATTTTCAAAGTTTTCCAGATATAAATTTTCTACATCCTTATAATGTTCAAGAATATTTAGAATATCGTCCCCGCGTTGTTTTATGCCATGGTCCTTAATAAATTTGGACAATTCAGGGTTAGTTATTAGATCTAAAATATCTCTTGGTTTAATATTGTAGTCCAATAGAAAATCGGCATTCAATACATATTCCTCCTGCAGTTCAAACTGTTCCTTTAATTCCTTATTTAGTTTTGGTAGCGATTGATTTAACTCGGTCAGCATTTTATCAAACCCATCTATGGATATGCCAACTTTTTCATCTTTTTCTACATTCTCAAAATGCTCTATCAAACTATTTATTTTATCTTCTAGGGTGCTGCCCTTAAGGTTAGGAATATTGAGTCCTTTCTCACAAAGTTCATTTAATGTTTTTTTCTTTTCGGTCAAGGTTATTCCTGGCTTGTAAATTTTTGATGAAAGTAAATCGGTAAAAGAAATTCCTTCATTTATAATTTGTTCTATTTTTTGGGAATTGGATAGTTTTCTATCAATATTGTGCTCTTTGGAAATTTGGTTGATAATGGGTTCCCTCAGTAGTTTTAATGTACGTCTATAGAACTTTTCTGCAACCTCATTTTTTCGAACGTTTCTTAATAATCTAACCATTTCGTCGGCCACATAAAGAGTATTTTCTTTTTTGGAAAAAAATACAACACCAATGTTTTTAAGATTGTTAATTACCTCCTGAATTTCAACCTTTTTGACTGGTAAAATAGAGTAATTAATAAGCTTAACATCTTCTTGGGATAAACCCAGTTGTTTTGATAAGGTTAATATTATTGACAGTTCATCAGAAGTTATTTTGGCGTCCCTGTTATTTATAATATCATTGTTATAGGCTGTAGCTAGGCAGGCTTTATAAATTCTGAAATCTCTTTTCCTGGATTCACTCAATTCAGATTTTTCATTCTCCAGCTCTGTGTTTAAACTTTTGATTTTACCTTTTAAATTCTTGATCTCGGTTTCGTAAAGTCTAGAAAACCAATCTTGCTTCATTATGCAATTTCCATCCCTGATTATAATATCGATAAGAATATCCAATTGTGAATTGGCTTCCTGAAACTCGCACACTAAATAATCTGTAAATTCATCTGAAGTTAAACTGAATATATTGGAAATGTTAAGACTGTCAACAGATTTGAGGCCTTTATCAGATGAGCTTAATATTTTTTCAATATCTTTTAAGTTCTTGGGATTTTTAGAAATAATATGGTCTATAATTTTTATAAAAGAGTTCTTTTCCAGTGAACCTAGTTTGTCCAATATTTTTTCTAATTTCATTTGTTTCGCTTTTACACGGATTAATTATTTCTTGTCATAATTTTTTTTGATACAACAATCAAGACTACGGCCAATGAGATGGTGGTTATTGAGTTCCTTGGCACAATATCTTGTGCGAAAAGTCCATTATTATCCGTAAAAATTTTGTGGATGTACAGCGGGGAGAATATTACAACCTAGTGTTTGTTACTAAATTTCTAAGGTATGAAAAATTAGGTTTGGAAATGCTTTAATCGGTAAAGGACGATAATATCCGCTGAATTGTATAAGGGCCTAACCAGCTGTAGGCAATCCTGTCTGCTTGTTTAAGAATGCGAGATGGATGAGTACGAAGTCTGGAGACTTCGTGTAGCGATTATTTGAACAGTAAAAATAAAAGCGCGTGTTCCTCCTTAAACGCCTCCCTTATTTTGGTAAATGCGATCCGCATTTGAGATTCAACGGTTTTTACGGAAATTCCCATTTGGTCGGCAATTTCTTTGTACTTCACCCCTTGTATCTTATTCAACATGATGATTTCCTTACATTTTGGAGGGAGGGAATCAATGACCTGTTTCATCTTATGAATGCGCTCTTCCAGAGCATCGGAGTCTTCTTGAATTCTATCCACTAACGCCCGTTCCCAAATTTGACTCAGAAGCTTTTCCTGTTTTTTAGCTTTTTTGACTGTATCTATATATCTGTTGTAGGCAATGGCATAAAGATATGCTTTTGGTGATTTGGTTTCGTCCAACTTGGTTTTATCCTCCCAGAGTCTAATAAATGCATGTTGTACAATATCTTCAGACTGTATTTTATCATGGGTGTATGTGGTTATATAGGCCACCAAACGATTATAATAATTGTTGAAAAGATACCGAAAAGCACTTCTGTCGCCTTTCTTCATGGCAGCTACTGCCTCAATTTCATTCATTTAAGCTAGTTGTTGGTTTGGTTGATTTTATGAGTAAAAGTGCGAATATCAAAATTTTTTTAATTCTTTTTAAGGGTTTTGTAATTTTTTAGAGTATTAGTTGTGCAATGTGTAATGAATACGACTTCAAAAAGAACATTTAAAAGGTGAAAATTTGGTAAGAATATAATGAAAAAAAGTATAACAAAACTTCTTCTGGGTACTTTAACGGAAAAGGAGATAATTGAATTCAAAAAATGGTTGAAGGACCCAAGCAATCAGGCCGTGCTTGAAGCTTATGTCCGTGATTACCATGATCTAAATTTGGCTACTATAGAAAACAATCTAGATGAGGCCTACAACAAAATATGTCTTCAAATAGATAAGACGGAAAAACCAGTTCGGAGACTTTTGCCAAATTGGACAAAATATGCTGCTTTAATTGTATTGTTAATTGGCTTGGGGCTTTTCTATCAACAAGGTTTTTTTTCGTCTCAAAACCAAGTTGTAATTGTGCCAAAGGACGATTCCATAATCCTTGAATTGGGCAACGGAACTATTCAAGTTGTCCATGTTGATGGAATCAAAGAAGTTAAAGACTCTGAAGGGAATATTGTTTATGTCCAACGACAAGATCAAATAAGCTATTCCCAAGTAACTAAAAAGAAAGAACTGGTGTTTAATACCTTAAAAACACCCAATGGAAAGAAGTTTCAAGTCGAGCTTTCTGATGGGACTTTGGTGTTTCTAAATGCGGGTAGTTCCTTAAAATATCCGGTGAATTTTTTAAGTGAAGGTCCTAGGCAGGTATTCCTTACCGGAGAGGCGTATTTTGATGTTACCACGAATGAATCGAACCCATTTATTGTCAATGTTGATGAACTGGATGTAAAGGTGCTGGGAACGGAATTTAATATCTCGGCATATGGCGAGGATGAGCATATAGATGTTGTACTTGTCAAAGGTGCAGTGGATCTGAACAAAAAAGAGCGTTTACAAGAGGGTGCCGTTGAATTGTCACCGGGGCAAAAAGGGACATTTTATCAAGATTCAATGGGTATAACGGTGGATGATGTAAATACAAGCCTATACACCTCTTGGATGCAGGGTAAAATAATTTTTAATGATTTAACCTTTAAAGTCATCTTGAAAAAATTGGAGCGCCATTATAACATAGAAATTGTCAACACCAATGCTGAAATCGAAAACGAGGTTTTCCATGCGAGTTTTGATAATGTCGACATCGGAGAAGTGCTTGGCTACTTTAATGATATCCATAACATTGATTTTAAGATTAAGGGAAACAGAGTTATAATAAAGTAAAATCCTAACAAAAGTATAACCAAAAGAACTTAACGCCTATGATATAAAAATTTAGTCACCATTGCTTTGTTTTTTTTATAAAACAAAACCGGAAAATGCGCTAACATTTCCCGGTAATTAAAAGCGATTAACCAAATTAAATAGTTAACCACTAACAAACATTCAAAATTATGAAAAAAAACTTCAACGACCTTTGGTTGAGAACGACTGTGTTGAAATTTGACTTAAAAATGAAATTGACCTTACTGCTATTGTTCACAGCCCTGCTGGGTATGCACGCCAATGACAGCTATTCGCAAATAGCCAAAGTTTCTTTGGATGTCGAAAACGTAACAATCAAAGAAATTATAGATAATATTGAATCACACACAAAATTCAATTTTATTTATAATACTGATCATGTCGATCTTCAGCGGAAGCAATCCCTCCAAGTTAACAAAGAGAGTATTTACAAAGTGCTTCAACAGTTATTTGAAAACACAAATACTATTTACAAAGTCAAGGGTACTCAGGTTATTTTAATGCAGGCCCCAACAGGTAAAGTTACCAAACAGCCGGTTATAGATCGTGTTTCTGTTGAGCCAAAGTTGGTCCAGTCAACTGTCACAGGGACTATATCGGATGTAGATGGCACCCCCTTACCTGGTGCAAATGTAATTGAAAAAGGAACTACAAATGGTGTCCAAGCCGACTTTGATGGTAATTTCTCTATAAACGTTGCTGATGACGCTATATTGATGATCACATTTATTGGTTTTAAAGCTGTTGAAATACCAGTGAACGGGCAGTCTGTCATTTCCGTTGTCATGCAGGAGGATGCTGCCGCTTTGGAAGAGGTTGTAATTGTTGGTTATGGGTCTGTACAAAAGAGTGACCTAACAGGTGCCGTTTCTTCAATATCGTCAGAAGATTTAGGCGATCGCCAAGCAACTAGTTTGGCCGCCCTAATCCAAGGACGGGCACCGGGTGTAGAGGTATCAGGGGGTAAAATTCGTATTCGTGGTATAACAACATTTAACAATACAGATCCTTTAATAGTAATCGATGGTTTTTTAGGAGGTGACCTTTCTACTGTAAACCCTAATGATATTGAAAATATAGAGGTCTTAAAAGATGCTTCATCTACGGCTATCTACGGATCCCGCGGAGCCAATGGTGTAATATTGGTCACTACCAAAAGTGGTAAAAAAGGGGCTATGGAAGTAAATGTAAATGTATGGAGCGGTATAAAATCAACAACCAACAGAAGGGATGTGATGAATGCCGATCAATACATAGACTATGTTCATGATGCACTGACAAATGCAAACCAAACTATTACGCCTTTGTTGTTATCAGATGACGTAAGAGTAGATCGAAATGACTGGCAGGACCTAATTTTTCAAACTGGTAATACTTCTGAAATCAATGTGAATTTTTCGGGAGGGTCGGAAAAAGCGACCTATTACGCGGCAATTGGCCACCGTACCGATGAGGGTATTACAATCGGGTCCTCTTCAAAAGCAACGTATCTTCGTAACAAGAATACCTTTGCCCTAAAGCCATGGCTTGATGTTTCATTAAATACGGCCTTAAGCTATAAAACTCTTAAAGGTGCAAACCCTAGTTTTAGAAACGTACTGGGGTATATGCCCTACAAAGAAATTTACGATGAAAATCAAATCGGTGGATATACCGATGTTGATAGGATAAATGATGCTTCGGACATTTCTAACCCATTATCTGTACCAAACAGGGTCCACCCTGAAACCAATACATTGTCGTATCAGACTCAGCTTAATGTGAAACTTAAGCCTTTTGAAGGTTTTACCTATACAATTCAGGCTGGACTAAAAGGTAATTTTGATCGATTTTTTCAATGGACTGATACCTATGTGTCAGCTTCAAATGTTTCGGTTAACGCAATGGCAGAAAGAAGTTCGTATTTGTACTCACCAATAGTTGAATCCTTTATAAATTATAATAAAGAAATTGGAGACCACAATATTTCGGGTCTACTTGGAAACACTTGGCAGGATGGTATAAAAGGAGGAGGAATAGGTATTGGGGCCACTGGATACGCTTCAAATGAAATAAAATTAGTCAGTGTTGCATCTAGTCCACAGGCGCCTACCCAAAGTTTATTTATTGATTCTAGGATATCTTATTTCGGAAGACTTAATTATGATTATAAGTCAAAATACCTTATGACCGTGAATATGCGTACAGATGCTTCTCCTAACTTCTCACCTACCAATAGATGGGGTTATTTCCCTTCGTTGTCGTTAGCATGGAAAATAAATGAAGAGTCTTTTTTCGATGACATCAATGAAATTAGTCAGTTGAAATTGCGAGCAGGATGGGGAAGATCAGGTAATGACGCAATTGGTCAATATCGTTATCTATCTTCAGTGTACTCACAAGGAGTTGGATATCCATTAGGGGTTTCACAACAGGATGCACCGGGAGCTACCGTAGTTCAAAACGCCTCTCCGGAAATAAAATGGGAAACCACGGAATCATTGACGGTCGGATTGGATTATGGCTTATTTAACAATACCCTTACAGGTACGATAGAATATTTTGATAAGCAAACCGAAGATATCCTTTTTGCTGTACCTAGTCCATTGTCGTTAGGTTATGGAACAGGACTAGATGGAGGAACTATTGACGGTAATGCTATTGTCAATGCAGCCTCAGTGAGTAACAAAGGATTTGAGTTTCTAATAACTAAAAGAGGTGATTTGGGTAAAGTAGGCTATAACGTAAGTGCCAATTATACCTTTATGGAAAATAATGTAAAAGGCTTAGGTCTTGGACAGCCTTTTCTATCTGGAAATTCTAGGACTGAGTTAGGTTTGCCCATAGGATACTTTTACGGATATAAGACGGACGGTTTATTTATGAACCAATCAGAGATAGATGCTGCGAATACAGCGGCACAATCAAGTGGATTCGACTATTATCAAGAAGCATCTACTAGTGCGGGAGATGTTAGATTCAAGGATGTTAATGGTGATGGCCGCATTGACGGAGAAGATCGTACCATGATTGGGAATCCAATTCCTAAACATATATTTGGATTAAATCTGGGCCTAAACACGGAACAATTCGATTTTAACATGTTCTGGCAGGGAGCAGCGAATTTAGATATATATGACGGAGGCTATATATGGAATCGCGGGGGTGTTAGAATTATGAATCAAGAAACTAGTGTGCTTGATAGATGGATAAGCGAGTCTCAGCCTGGAAACGGAATTCAGCCAAGAGCTCTTAGCGGTGATGCCGTTGGAAATACACGACCTTCTGACCTACAGGTTCAAGACGCCAGTTATTTTAGGTTAAAACTTGTATCGCTTGGTTATACGTTTGGCGATAACCTTACTTCTAAATTCGGAATGACTAAACTAAGAATATATGCAAGTGGTGAAAACTTACTTACGGCAAGATTAACTGGTTATGATGGATTTGATCCTGAAATTGGAGGTGAAAACCTCGTTCGTGGTGTTTCAAATTTTACCCCTCCAACGCCAAAGACAATTACTTTTGGAATTCAGGTAGGGCTTTAATCAAAAAAAATGAAAAAAATGAAAAAAATATCGAAAAACAGATTTAAAATAATCGGAGTATTTATTTTATTTCTTTTGCCTTTAGTCTCTTGCGATGAGGAAATATTAGACTTGAATAATCCTGAACAGTTTACCCAGGCAACGTATTTCAAGACACCAGAACAAATTGTTCAGGCAACCAATGCAACTTATGGCTCCTTTTTTCAATTTTGGATAGGAAGTTATCAGTGGCCGGAAATTTGGGACGTATTGGCCAATGAAACAGAGGCTACGGCTGGAGCTCTAGGTAGTTATCACGAAGTTTCTATTATTCAAATGATGGGATACCAACACAATGAAACCAACCGCACAGTTGAAAACTTATGGAGAATGTGGTATGTGATGATCTCTAGGGCTAACTTGACTATTGATACGGCCGATGCCTATTTGGCTGAAAATCCATCGAATGATCTTGTTATTAGATCACGAGGAGAGGCCTATTTCTTGAGAGGTTGGGCTTATTTTAATTTGGCCAATTATTGGGGAAAGGTGCCGATCCGCTTAAGTTTTGATCAATCCGAGAATATTGATGCCCCATTGGCAAATAGTGTCGATGAAGTTTGGGCTGTGGCCGAGAATGATCTGAAGGAAGCCCAATCAGTTTTAAAAGAAGTCGAGGACTATGGAGATACTGATCTTGGACGTGCCACTAAAGGTTCTGCAACTGGTTTTCTTGGCAAATTGTATTTGACCACAGGAAGATATCCAGAAGCTGAAATTGAATTGGCTAAGTTGGAAGGTCATTACGACCTGCTGCCGGCTGAGGGCTATCTATGGAATTTTGGGGAGACCAACGAAAATAATATTGAGAGCGTTTTCGAATTTCAGTCGGCATATCAAGAGGGTGATGCAACAACGGCAATGTTTACTAATGTTGAAGGAGGTCCAACACCCGCAATGAATAATATGCAGCCACAGCTTCATTCCTGGAACGGTTGGCCTAATTGGAAGTTTTCACCGACTAGGGAGCAAGCATTTTTGTATCAGGACGAATCAGGTACAGATTTTATAGATCCCAGAGGAGCGGAAACATTTTATGGTGGTGTAGCTGGAGACGACACTTGGTGCGATATGTGTGCTGAGAATCCCAATCGCCCCTATGATTTTGCTGCCTTAGGTTATTATTATAAGAAAAAAGGTAACAAAGAAGTAAAACCTTCTGAAAGTGGAGCTTCTGCTGGTGCCGCTGTATCAGGAAATAACATTAGACAGATGAGGTATGCCGATGTGTTGCTTATGAGAGCTGAATGTGCCCTTATGCAAGGTGATCCATCAGGTTGTATCGACTTTATAAATATAGTGCGTAGACGTTTTGGCATTTTTGAATATACTCCTTCCAATTATTCGGAAGCTCAAGCATTCGAGCTTTTGAAGCGGGAAAGAGAGGTTGAGTTTATGGGCGAAGGCTCTAGGTTTAATGACCTCAAACGATGGGGAATATTAGAGGAGACTTTAAATCCTGAATTTCAGGTAATATATGGTACTCAACCGGTCGCACCATCCCATTACTTTTTTGAAATACCTCAAAATGAGCTTGATACTAATTTCGGATTGTAGTGGAAATGAAAGCTATTTAATGTAATACCAACAGGCTGACTAAATAATGCGAATCAAGGATTAAAAATACCTACCGATTATCAGTGGTTTATATTTCGATATTATATCACTTTTAAATGTTAAAATACTGATTTTCATAATACTTTGTTTCATGTTGTTGGCTCAGCCTGTTTTTTATTTGAATAGATATGCATTAACATGACACCAAAAAAGGAAACACTGATTAATTTTTTCTGTTTGCCTTACTAATCCTGTCATTTTCAATCTATGAATAAGCCTGTATAAAAAGAAGTACGGAAGTTAATAGGAAAAAAAGGAAAATTAAGGGGAATCGGTAAAATGGTTTCCGAGCCATTAATACGTTACCTTAATGTATTGGTTGATGCTCTATTGTTGGCTTTTAAGCCAAAGACTGGTGACATTTTGTATTGTACCCTAACAAATAATAAATTTTTTAACCTAAATAAAATAAAGTGATATGCTTTTAACTAAAGTACATTCTTTTAAACTGTTATGTATTTTTATTATAGGTGCCTTTATCTGTAGCTGTAGTCAAAAATCCAGCCTCCCGGCAGGGGATATTGACAATGGCGGCCTATTCTTGCCAGACGAGTTTGAAGCTTTGGTTGTGGT
The DNA here is from genome assembly GCF_023015865.1 of Arenibacter sp. F26102. GTDB lineage: Bacteria > Bacteroidota > Bacteroidia > Flavobacteriales > Flavobacteriaceae > Arenibacter. The sequence continues at coordinate 312,143 of NZ_JALKBC010000007.1, forward strand.
AGATAGCATTGGGAATGCCAGACACCTGGCCGTGAATGAAAATGGGGACATTTATGTGAAATTGACAAACGCGAAGCAAGATTCGGGAAATGTAGCTATCCGGGATATAAATAAAGACGGTAAGGGAGATAATATCGCCTATTTTGGGGATTATCCGGCAGAGGAGGGTTATGGCCCAACAAGTATGAGGCTTTACAATGGATACATTTTTTATAGTACTAAAGACGCTGTTTACAGACAGAAGTTGACACTTGGCAAATTAGTGCCAGAAAAAGAAAGGGAAGTTGTTCTTAAATATGAAATTTATACTTCACATATAGCTAAGACACTCGCTTTTGATGACGAAGGACACATGTATGTAAATTTTGGATCATTAACTGATAATTGTCAAGAAGAAGATAGGACTCCTCTTAGCCCAGGTCAATATCCGTGCCCAGAATTTGCTAAACATGCCGGCATTTGGAAATTTGATGCCAATAAAATTAATATGACCCAAAAAGACGGGGTTAGATATGCCACTGGACTTAGGGACGGGATAGCTATGGACTGGAACCATGCCACCAATAGTTTGTTTGTATTAGAACATGGTAGGGACGATATGCATAGAATATGGCCGTCCCTTTATTCAGAATGGGAAAGTGCAATGTTGCCAGCTGAAGAATTTCTTGAAATCAAAGAAGGTGCCAATGGGGGCTGGCCTTATTTCTATTATGATCAGATACAAAATAAAAGGATTGTATCTCCTGAATATAGAGATGTGGATTTAGAGTTAAAAGTAAGCGACCTAGTAGATCCTATTATCGGTTTTTCCGGACATTGGGCGCCAAATGATCTTTTATTTTATACAGGAAATCAATTTCCGGACCGATATAAAAATGGGGCGTTTATTGCTTTTCATGGTGGTGGTCGTCGAGCTCCCTATCCTACAGGAGGTTTTGTTGTATGTTTTGTGCCATATATAAATGGAGAATTTTCAAAATCCTTTGAAATTTTTGCTGATGGGTTTATTGGAGAATTGTATAACGATGGCATGGGGCCTGCAGCGTATAGGCCGATGGGTCTAGCCATGGGGCCTGATGGTTCATTGTATGTTAGTGATAGCCGAAAAGGGAAAATCTGGAGGATCATGTACAAAGGTGATAAAGGTGATTTCAGTGAAGGTCAGTTAAGCAAGATGGAAGAGCGTAAAGCATTGGCACATATCAGGGATCCCCATGAAATCGATGACAACCTTTCCTATCGTTTTGCAGATGAGGGCCAGAAAATATTTAATACTTACTGTATTTCATGTCACCAGGCAGATGGCAAGGGAGACGGGAACCGTTATCCGCCATTAGTGGAATCGGACTGGGTAACTGGAGATAAAAAAAGATTGATAAAAGTGATTTTGGAAGGACTTGAAGGGCCTATATCCGTAAATGGAAAGTCTTTCAATGATATGATGCCTAAAATGGATTTTTTGAGTGATGAAGATATTGCCAAGGTGTTAACTTACATACGGATGAATTTTAACGAAAATGCAGGCGCAGTGCAGGAAAAAGAGGTAGCCCGGTTAAGGGATAGGTTACTGGATGGACAGGATAAGAAATAGAATAACCTATTGATTAAAACGATATTTTGTCCTGGTGCCAGGACGGTAGGTCCAAAAGAAATGGCAACAGGAGAACATTCTAACAAAGAGTAATCATTAAACCGTTTATGCAGTTCTAAATTAACAATATAATATAAATCCATGGGAACATCAAGTAACGAATCAAATGCTGTAAATCGTAAACTATTATTTTATGCAGGTTGTTTTGCAGTAATTACAAATGCCTTCTCTTTTAGTATAAGGGCTGGTATTTTACCACAATTAGGAGAGGAATTAAGTCTAACTGGAGAACAATTGGGATATATAAATTCTATGTGGTTCCTAGGTTTTCCTATTTCCATGGTTATTGGTGGATTAATCTATAACACAATTGGAGGAAAACTGATTATGCAATTTGCTTTTTTAGCGCACGCCATTGGAATTATTATGACCATATATTCTGGAAGTTATGCTGGGTTATTAATATCTACCTTATTGATTGGTTTCGGGAATGGTTGTACCGAAGCAGCTATCAACCCATTTGTAGCAGATGCATATGAAGGAAACATTATAATTAAAATGATGAACCGTTTACATATGTGGTTTCCGGGAGGAATTGTAATTGGAGCCTTAATTTCTAAATTTATGACCGATGGTGGGTTGAGTTGGGAAACTCAAATATGGGTGATTATGATTCCTACGCTTATCTATGGTTATTTATTCTATGGAAGGACTTGGCCCAAAGCGAAAACTCAGGATGCAACTTCATTGTCCAGTAATTTTAAAGCAATGCTATCTCCATTATTTATTTTTATGTTGGTATGTATGGCATTAACAGCAATTTCAGAATTTGGGCCACAACAATGGGTTGGATTGATCCTGGCCAAAAGCGGTGCGGAACCTATGTTGATATTAGCTCTAGTAACGGGATTGATGGCAGTGGCTAGATTCTTTGGTGGAGATGTTGTTAAAAAGTTCGATCAAACGGGTGTCTTTTTAGGATCTGCCGTTTTGACACTTATCGGTATATTTTTATTCAGTACCCAAACAGGAGGTATGGCCTATGTTGCGGCTATCATATATGCTTTGGGAATTGCTTATTTCTGGCCGAACATGCTCGGATTTATAGCTGATAAAGTTCCGAATAGCGGTGCTATTGGTTTGTCGATTATTGGTGCGGTTGGAATGGTATCTGGTTCAATATTTCAACCAATTATTGGGGGATGGATTGATTCTGATAAGGCGGCAGCCGCGGCAATAGGATTGACCGGAGACGAATTAAATTTAGTTGCCGGCCAGGCCACATTACAAACTATGACCGTATTCCCTGCCATATTAATTGTATTGTTTGTAATTCTTTTTGTTTGGGTTAAAAAAATTAAACAAAGGCAGTCGCAAGTTGTTTATCAAAAATAAAAAAGCGAGACCAATTGGTAAAAAAGAACTTACTAAATGATATGAGAGGGTAGGAAAGGGACGATTTGTCTACCTCGCACCGGGGAACACACCTGAGGCTCTCGGACGCCCAATGATGGTGCGGCTGATTCGCAACTCGGTAAGATGGCTCACAAAGCAGACAGATGACAAGTAAATCGGAGTAATAAATATGTACAATATAGAGAAAACAGGATACTGAATGATACAGATACAAAAAAGTAAGGTAAAGGGTATACAGCAGAAAGGACATAGCTGCCAGACTCGTCTTTTGGGTTTTTCCAGTCACAAAAAGCGCTTGGGCAGCTATATAGGTCTATGTACCTTGTTGACGTTCGCGTGTGTTAGTCGAGGTGCTTCGCAAACTCAAATGTTACAGGCTCCGGGACCATGGCCCACGACGGCTTGGTCCGCAACCGCCCCCGAATCGGTAGGCATGGATAGTGCAGCGTTAAAGGAAGCGGAACAAATTTATCCGTGTATTTTTCCTAGTGGCTACAGCCTGCTTGTAATTAGGAACGGGCAACTTGTATCCGAGTCTTACTTCAATGGTCAAACTGCCGAGACTCCCAACCATATTTATTCCGTCACGAAAACGTTTGTCGCGACATTGTTGGGTATTGCCGTGAAGCAGGGATGGATTGACGGTGTAGACCAACGCGTAGCTGTTTTGTTGCCCGAATACTCGATTAATCCAAAGTTTGCAGAATTGACCTTAGAAGACGTTCTGACCCACCGCTCGGGCATTGGAAGCAGTAGGGGCTCTGCAGACATAAGTCTAATGCTTGAAGGTGAACCCCAATCACCCCCCGGAACGGCCTTTGAGTATAGCAATATAGCGCCAAGCTTAATTACAGCCATTCTGGATAGGTTGGCCAAAGAAGGTGTGGCTGGGGATAAGTCTGACGTCTCTGGCTTGGCTCAAGAGTATCTATTTGGTCCACTGGGTATTGGTGTCAGTGAATGGAACAAGGGCTCCAACGGGGTTCCCGATGGGGCCAATGGACTCCATATGACTACCAGGGATATGGCACGCCTCGGCTATTTATTGCTGTGGGATGGGCGTTGGGAAGATAAGCAAATACTGCCGATGGGATGGGTAAAGGAGGCCTCGAAATACCGAGTGGAGTTTGATCGACAGAAGGGTTACGGGTATCTAAACTGGGTTCGAAGACAATCGGACATTGTACAGACCGCACAGGGCGATATAGAAGTGCAGGGCTATTTTGCTTATGGACACCGCGGGCAATTTATAGGGGTGTATCCAGAGTTGGATCTTTTGGTCGTGACGATGGCCGATGCAACCGACGCCACTAGGGACACGTATTTTGTACCTGATTTACTGCATGACTTTGTTCGTCGATTTGTTTTTTCAGCGGTCAAACAGTCCAACAATCCGCCAGGGCAGAAGTAACAACCTTTCTCTCTGGAAAGCCTTTGCAATCAGATACTGATTCCGCTATGTGACAAAATATTAAACTATTGATGAAATCAAAGTGATACTTAGATTTCGTAAAAACACATTATAATTTAGTAAACTTTAAAACAAAATTTCGTATGAAATCAGAACCATCTTTACCAAAAAAGGGTGTCACGAGGCGCTCAGCCATCTCGTCGATGGCAGGATTAACAGCTGGAGTAGTACTAGCCTCCCCCATGGCCTGTGCGCCGGCTTCAGAGAAAGCTCAGGAGAAAGCCACAATATTTGCTCTGATGGGCGACCACTATCACAACGCGGATATAGTCCGTACGGCACTGACTCGCGACATCGTTAAGGACATGGGTATATCCGTAAAGATGACCAATGACTACACATCTCTTAACGCTGAGACCCTGCAAGGATACAAGATGCTCATCGTTCATCGAGATGGGCGCATTTTCCCCGATGGCAATGGACCCATTGGCGGAGGAGACAAAATGGTTTCGTTAGATTTCATCAATAATTTTGGCAAGAACATTAGCGAGGTCGCTGTTGTCAGCGATCCTCCTCTGGAGTCCACATCGGGTGAAATGAAGGCCTGGATGCAACCTCACCAGGGTAAGGCTGTCCGTGATTTCGTTGAGAACGGCGGTTCGGCACTGTTCTTCCACAACGTCACGGACGTAGGGAGTAGCAATACCGATTTTCGTCACGTGCTTGGCGCTGCCTATGCAGGACATCCGCCCATCCGAACCTTCAAGGTTAAGGTAAAAAAATTAGATCATCCAATTATGGAGGGCATTACCGATTTCGTCGTCACTGATGAGCAGCATTACATGGAGTACGACAAGGATCCTGAGCATATCTTGATGGAGTCCGTGAATGAGGATGGTCTCCACTATAGTTATAAGGGGAAAGACATGGGGACGACTGCCCCGGCAGTTTGGGCCTATGAATATGGGAAAGGCCGCGTCTGTTACTTGGAACCTGGTCATCTTCTGACAGCGCATTGGAACCCTATGTACCGTAAGTTGAAGCAGAATGCTGTCCGTTGGTTGCTGAGGCAAAGCTGATAGCTTTTCCGAAGGAACTCCGATATTGAGGTAATAACGTTTCTCTCAGGAAAACCTCTGCGATCAAAAGCTGATTCGGCTTTACCAGAAAATAAAACCACTTTAGCGAAACAAAGAGATACTTAGATTTCTAAATAATACACTAATTCGGATATTAGAAAGGCCAATTATAATTTAGTAAACATTAAACCAAACTTTCGTATGAAACCAGTTACATCTTTACCAAAAAGGAATAGGGTAATGAGCCGATTTTTCGTTCTTTTCGCTATGGTCTTTAGTCTAACGACCGTACTATCTGCCCAGATCCAAAATACTTCGGAGGTCTACATGTCTACCGATCGGCCACGTGCTCTGGCAGTGATCGGGGACCGCTATCACTCACCGGTCCACATCCGTAATGGCCTGATGGGCCCGTTGGCACAGGAGAACATTCCGGTGGTCTACATCGAGAACCACGAGGCGCTTACCGCCGAGGTCCTGAAGGACGTTGATTTGCTGATCTTCTTCAAGGACGGTAATATCTGGCCCAACGGCCACGAGCAGGGCTCCTCCCCGGTAAAGTGGATGACCGATGAGCAGCAGAAGGCCATCTTTGATTTCGTGAACAACGGTGGCGGGTTTCTGGCGCTGCACAACTCGCATGGCCTCTATCCTCCGAACGGACCCTTTTACGAGATTTTCGGAGGTGACTATGGTGGCCATCCGGCTCCGGAAGAGTTTATGATTCGGATCGAGAACAAGAACCACCCTATTACGGCGGGCGTTGAGGATTTCAGGACCTACGACGAGCAGCACATGAGCAAGTACTATGGGGACCGCGAGCACCTTCTGATGCGGAACATCTCGGACGCGAACAAGTCCGCCCCTGCCGGCTGGTGGCGGGAGATAGGCAAGGGACGATTTGTCTACCTCGCACCCGGACATACACCAGAAGCACTGGGACATCCAATGATGGTACGGCTGATTCGCAACTCGGTAAGATGGCTCACCAAGCAGACAGATGACAAGTAAAACGTAGTAATTATTAAGTTAACCAATTGTAACATGAACGAAACGACACAAAAATACCTTTTCGTTGGGAGTTATACGGGATTTGAACCGGGACAGCTGGGCTGGGTTGGCTCAAAGCAACCTGGGGTAGGTATCCTCTCCTTTGCGTTTGATAGTTCCAATGGTTCGCTGAATCCCACAGGCAAGGAGACAAAGCAAGATTCACCGACATGGTTGGAGATTCACCCTAATCGAAGGTTTCTTATTGCTACTCACGAACTCTCCCACCATACAGGGGTGCAGGCCGGTGTCGGATTTGTGACTTCGTACAAAATCTTGCCTGATGGCGGGCTAGAGAAGGTATGCACCCAATCTACTGGTGGTCGAGGAAATACGTGCGCAACATTTGACCGGACAGGACGTTTCTTGCTCGTGACAAGGTATTGGGAGGGTGGCATCTCTGTACTACCGTTCGACCCTGATACCGGAATAATTGGCGAGGTTACGGCACAGCCCGATTACAAAGGCTCCGGCCCAGTTCCCCTCCGCCAAACAGTTCCGCATCCACACGGTATCCATGGCGATCCCCGAACAAATTTGGTGTACGCTATGGATTTAGGCACAGATGATGTTCACCAGCACGTTCTTGATGTAAAGACGGGGAAATTAGCACCACATAGTGATGTGAAGTTAACTCCAGGGAGCGGTCCGCGAGGCATCAACTTTCACCCGCATCTAAGAGTTGCTTACGTGAATTGTGAACTTAACGGTACCGCCATCGTTTGTTCCGTTGATGATGAAAAAGGACTTGTGCCAATTCAGACCGTGCACTGTTATCCGGAAGGTTTTAATGCGCAAGGGAACCCGGAGAACCTTGGTAAGGCTGACTTTTGGGGAGCCGAAGGCTGCTTGTCCGTCAACGGTACGCACTACTATTACATCTGTAGGGTCCACCAGAGTATAGCACTGTTTAATGTGGATTCTGAGGACGGTAAATTGATTTTTTCGAGCCGATGTGCGTTAGCGACTAACTCCAACGCTAGGAATCTTACCATGGACCCCAGTGGGAGGTATTTGCTTGTAGCTAGCCAGGACGCTGACCGAGTTGAATGTTTCCGTATTAAGCCGGGAACCGGGGCACTTGAGCTTGCGCACACTCAGTTTGCCCCTTGTGCCGCTGATGTAGCCGTGCTTTGACGACGGAGATGATGTAGAGTTTCTAATAAATTACTGTTTCAAGAATTCTAACATGTTTTCCTTTTTCTTGTGCTGCAGAAGAAATTTTATTAATAAAAGCAACCAATTATGAAAAAATTATCAACTTTAGTCAAATTAGACTCCTATCAAATAATACTTATCCTAACAATAATTTCCATCTGGTTATTATCAGGGAGTTCAGTGCCACCTGATATTCAATTTCCAGTGAATGTAGGTGTAAAGCCCGAGAGTATTACTAAAGGCTTTAATGGAAACTACTATGTTACTATAATGAATGGGAATGATGAAGGTGATGGTGAAGTAATAGAAATTTCTAATAATGGTGTAAAAGTATTTGCAAATGGCTTTGATGACCCTAAGGGTATTGTCTATTTACATAATCATTTATACTTTTCAGATTTAACACGTATTTGGAAAGTAGATGAAGAAGGTAAGGCAAGTGTTTTTATTAAGAAAGAGAATTTTCCCAAAGAAGTTTTGTATTTGAATGATGTTGCGGTAGATGCCTACGGGAAAGGCATTTTTGTGGCCGATATGGGTGCGACTAAATACATGCGTGATGGAAATAACCAACTTTGGCCTCTAGGCAGTAAAGAGGCAAAATTGGTTCCACAATTAGGACGTATTTATCATGTTGATTTGAACGGTAAGGTTGCCATAGCGCAAGACACATCCTCATTAATGTTAAACCCAAATGGCGTTGGAATTGACAATGATGGTAATATTATGGTGGGTGCATTTTTTCTGGGTAATTTTTTGGTAAAACGGGATGGGGAATTAAAACCGTTGAAAGGCCAATTTCGAGGCGCTGATGCAGTTGAACAAGATAGTAAAGGTAATTATTACATCAGCAGTTGGGTAGCAGGTACGGTATGGAAAATCGATGGTGTAACTGAAGAATCAACGGTACTAATTGATGGGTTAAAATCTGCCGCAGACTTTTATTTGGAAGAAGACAAAGGTCGGCTTCTAGTTCCAGATATGCTGGCTGGTAAGATTTATGCTGTTGATAATGATAACTAAAGATATTTTTACAAATCGTGTCCAAGCATTCCCTCCAAACAATTTACAAATATTTGTTGATCATTTAAAAGTCTGTGACAAGGGATAAGGTTGCTATATCCTATCGGACAATAGATTACCCAATCTTTAACCTACCTATTATTGAAATCGGAAAGAAGAAGTTAGGGAAAGTCATTTAAAATGATCGCCGTCTAATTTGTTTGCTCAGCATAGGGCACACTTGACGATATTATTAATGTAGATATTCAATGAGATATATTAGGAAGTGGATCCTGGGCCTTTGAAAAATTTACGGATCAATTTTTCAATGAAGAATTATACAACAGCTACAATAAAGAATACAGATAGTATCTATAAATTATGAAAAACAAGAAAAAAATCAACTTTCAGGATCATAGTTTGGCTTGGTCGATCAGCCTTTGCCTTTTAATAGGAAACATATTGATAGTGGAGGGCCAGTCATTACCAACCTACAATACGGCAAGAAACGGGGAGATATTTCAAATATTTCAATTCCCCAGAAATCAAATGCCACGAATCGACGGGGACAAAAGGGATTGGGAGCTCGTGCCTGAAAACTACACCTATGGAACAGATCTTTTGAACGATACCGAAGACGGTATGGGCACCGATATCGACCCCAAAGATCTCGACGTAAAAGTAACCATAGGCTGGGTCAAAGACCTTAACCGTATTTATTTTCTTTACGAGGCCTACGACGATTTTTGGGATTTTGAACGTTTTAATCCCGAGGGTTATATGAATGATATTTTTGAATTGGTAGTGGACGGAGATCTTTCGGGAGGTCCCTTTATACAAAACCCCGTATATGATCGTGAGCAGATGAAATGGGAGCCACAGACCTCTACTTATATTGAAAATCATTTTAACTTCAGTGGTGTACATGCGCAGAACTACCATATATATACCCCACCCGTAAATAATGCATGGGCTTTGGTGTGGGGAAGCCAGTCATGGATTTCCGAGTTTCCGCATGCAAACTATGCCTATGATTATGATTTTAAGCATGGGGAAAGCGGTACTTTGGTGTTGGAAGGTTGGATTACCCCTTATGATTATGCTCATAATGAAGGGCCGCAAAGGGCTGTGGAATCGGAACTAAAGGAAAACAAGGTCATCGGCCTCTCTTGGTCGATATTGGATTTTGACGGGGGGAAAAGGGAAGGCCATGTCAATCTCGCCCACAATGTCAAAATGGTTAGCAATGCCTCCTATCTATGTGCATTTCAACTAATGCCGTTGGAAAAAGAATTTTTGGATTCCATTAAGGCAGCATGGACGTTTAAGGTCATTGACGAGGAAATGGGAATAGTAGCCTTTAAGGATGAATCTATAGGTGAGATCGAAAAATGGAAATGGGATTTCGGCAATGGCGACAGCTCAACTGAGCAAAATCCGATTTATCGGTTCAAGGAAAAAAATGTACGCACGGTCATTACCTTGGAGGTGGAAGGGGCCAACGGCAGTTCCAAACGTACCCGATACTGGGAAGTGATGATACGGTAAGCTTATTATGCCGTGGTTTTTCAAGATTCAATATTTCATTGGGACTTAAATATGACGAGCTATTTGATAATTTGGGACAATGACCATAGTGCTCTAATTACAAATTATGGACAAAGCACCTCTTATTTTATAATACGATTTTAAAAAATGAAAATTCTAACCATTAAAATACTCCTTATCATGAAGAATAATATTATACCAAGTTCAGCGTCATTAGTATTTTTGATTTTAGTCACTTTACTTTTATTTACAAACTGTCAAGAAGAAAAGGAAAAAACAGACAAGGAAGTTTCTGAAAAGAGTGAGGCCGCTTTGGAAAAACCAGATATTTTTTACCAATATTCCATTTGGTATGCCTTTGTAAACAAAATTTTCGAAGGAGATTTGAGCGCAAAGGAATTAAAGACTAAGGGGGATATTGGACTGGGTTCTTATAATTTACTTGACGGGGAACTCATTATGCTCAACGGGATCCTTTATCAGGCCTCTGAGGACGGGAAAGTCCATAAACCTGAAGATAGTAAAAAGATAGTTTATGCCAATGCTGCCTTTTTTTATAAGGATTTTTCTTACGAATTGCCTAAGGTTGAAAGTTATGATGATCTTCGTGCATTTATCAATGATAAATTGCCTACTAAAAACTTTTTTTATGCCTTTAAGATTCATGGAGAGTTTTCAAAAATGAAATGTGGGGGGTTGCACAAACAAGAAGCTCCTTTTGAAAAGGGATTGGACGTACTAATACCAGAACGGCCCATCTTTGAAAGGGAGAATTTTAAGGGAACTATGGTAGGTTTTTATTGCCCCAAATTTATTGGTAATATCAACGTGGCGGGTTATCACCTACATTTTGTTTCGGATGATGAGGAATTTGCCGGGCATGTGATGGAATTTGAAGGTGTAAATCTCACCGTGGAAATAGACGAACTGCACAAATATCAGTTCGATTTACCCAAAACTGAAGATTTTGAAAAAGTAGGATTTGACAAGGAGTTTCAGTACAAAAAGGAATAAAGAAAGTTAGTGAGTTGAGTTGTTTGATCTTGAAAAGATGGCAATTGGAAAAAATCCTTTGTCTCATTGCCTGGACTGGTTATCTGGAAGGGCACGGCTCGCAGATGGACCTGATGTAATTTACGGAGCAAGGAACCTTGACCTGAATCAAGAGTTCTACTTTTAATTAGGTAATGATAAGTGCTCCCAGGATTAAGTAAAGTCCGCATTGACCGAGATAAGAGACCTTCTGTAGGTATAAAGATACCGGACTGGAGTGATTTTAATCGAAACGAAGTGGTCACAATATTAATGTTGTAGAGGTCAGTAGATAGTTGCAAATAAATTCAATTTGATAAATTCTATCTACTTCGGTCATTTTCATGATAGGGCTATTGTATACAGTTTATGTATTATGTGACGCGTAAATTTTAAAAAATTTATTGAGATACCTTTCCAGGTTTTATGGGTTATCTGGGAATAGAATATTCTTATCCCAGATTTGAACTGATGTATTATTGTATGAAGTACTTTAAATTTCAACCCGACATGGGTAAAGTTTAGTGATATGGATACGGCCAAAATGGCTTCGGAGATCATACTTTCAAGAGGGGTCCGTGAAGTCATTATCATCTTGGGGGTTTAAAAAGGAACAATGGGAGGCCATTGTTCCTTTTTTTATATGCACATCAATGAGATTATGGCCCGTAAAAGCATAATATGAATAATACTAATGTAGTAAAAAACACCACCTCAGCACCACACCTTCATCCTCTACGTAAATAAACGTATGACGACATAACTATCTGGTAGTTATGTGTTAAATGTCACTATAGTGTTTTAAAGTCCTAGTTTAACCACACCTTGTTCAGTGAAATTCACCACAGCATAACCCTCTTAAGGCGTGTGGCTTTTTATGTTTGATCTAACGTGAATATTAGTTCACCCTATGGTGTAATTACAGGGTTAACTGTGGTGTTTTTATTTCACCCTAGTGCTACACATTGGGATAAGGAATCCTGCTGTTCGGATTAAATACCATCTACGGTATATAGGAAATAAATCACTCTATACATGTCAACAATTCAACAGTACAATTTCAACAATACTGATAAAATAAAATATTAATTTTAAGGTCCCGATAATAATCGGGATGGACTAGGTATTTCACATTCAGCTTGGTTTTCCGATGTTAATTATTTAGTTTGGAAATGAGCGTAGGCAAAGATATACTCTTTTGTAATTTTTGGTTTGTGTGTTGGCTGTAGCGAATTGCAAATGTGTATGGTTTTGGCATTATCTTATTTAAGATATATTTCGTCTTTCACATATCTTGCGTTCAACCAAAAACAATGTTTTGTGTATTTAGTTTATCCGGTCAATTTATCTGCGACATCTATCTTTGTGTCGACCGGCTGGACAATTTCAAGATGATTAACGAGATCCGCTGCTTGCTGGCCAAGAAATTGGACATGTTAAAGGTACAACCAAATGAAGGACTTGTGCTCCGTTATCAAGGACGCTACCGGTTACCAGAATAATTCGAACTCTGAAGATAACTTAGGATAATGAATTGCGGATTGTAAAATGTAGATTCCGGAATTCATAAAGTGTTTTTGCCTTTTTATTCCCAACGGATTGTACATTCGGTAGATTACTAGGTCAGTGAGGCCATTTTGAAATTACACTAACTCTTCTACTTCTTCAAGTGTTTATTAAACCAAATAAGTGCTTCCTCCTGGATTTCCTGATCGTAGCAATGGGGTTTAGCAGGGGTATAATTCCTAAAAAGAGTTGGATTTCCAGCCCATAAATACGTTTCGCTGATCTGGCGTGCGGCTTCCATTTTCCCTACAGGAGGAAAGAGGATATCTTCGGTTCCACTTACCACCATGCATGCTTTTGGGGATGCCATAGAGATCATATCTGGGATATCAATCCGGTCCCATACTCCTGGTAGCATGCAAAACGTATTGACGGCCCCATTAACGTTATAAGCCTGCTGGCTGTCGCTAGTTGTCATCCATCCTACTGTCACCGTTGCTTTTACGCGAGGTTCGAGTGCAGCGATCATGTTTGTCCGCCATCCTCCCCCAGAGAGCCCTGTACATCCGATTCGGTTGTCGTCAACCTCTTTCCTCGAAAGCAGGTAATCAACACAGCGGCTATCGTCGCCGTAATTTATACCTGCCCAGGTAGTTCCAGCCCAGTTCAGTTCACGTATTCCGTAATGTAATGCTCCATTTGCACGGCTTTCATAATCTAGATGTGTATCATTATCGAGTTTTGAAGGGTCGTATGAATTGGGAAGGCCGTTAATACCACGTGGTGCACGGTTTCCGAAATGAAATGCGTCTATAACGATTACTGCATATCCTTTGGAAGCATACCAGTCTGCCAGAGGTCTTCCACTGCTGGTTTCTGCACGGTGATTCACAATTGCAGGGTGCACAGGTTCGCCACAGATGCGGTCGGCTCCAAAAAGCATTGGGCCACCCCAGGCATGCATGACAATCAATGCCGGTGCAGGAAGGGGAACGTTTTTTGGTATATAGAAATACCCGGGAACTCTGAACCATGGAGTGGAGTTGAATTCTATTTTCTCACGGATAAATGAATCGGTCTCAACTGTTTCCAAGGTTTGTGCCTGTAAGTTAACAGGTGGTAAATTATAATGTAATCCTGATAAAAGGCGTTCCCTTGCCTGTCGTGCCCATTCGCTGTAATCCTTGTTGGGATTTGCTTTTCTCCATTCCACTGCATTGAGGTCGAGAGGCCGGTATGAACGCATCTTCTGCATCATTTCTTCATATCCTCCGTATAAATTCAGCGGCTTGATGCCCAGATATTCCTCTGTCATTGCTGTAATCGGCCGTGGCAGATCAACCTTGATTTTCTGCGCTGCATTGGATGAGGTTTCTGATTTACATGAGGCGGGTAAAATACTGCCTAATGCCATACTCGTGGTTCCTGCTATACCTGTCTTGATGAAGTTTCTTCTTTGTATCATAGGCGAACTTTAGCAAATAAAATTTAATTTTTCCAAGCCATTCAAAAATTATATTGGAAGTTATTTGAGTATATTTTTTTTGAGTATTTTACGAATTTACCTTTTAATAACCTAACAAATTCATATAGTTAATTCAAATAATGATACTGTTAGGATAATAGGTGTCCGAATAATCTAAAAGAAAACCTTTCTCGCTTCTATAGATTAACATGTATCTGTACAATGGTTTATATCCAAAATAAGGCATTTAGGGCACAGTTCAGGGGCGTTAGAAATACAGAATTCTTCCTATTTAGATTAACTCAACTATATGCGTAAATATTCAAATACCCAGAAATTGTACTTGATCCGTAATATTTTCAACGAACTCAGTGAAAACGGGAGGTGAAGGTCATAAAACAAAAAACGCATCAGCTATTTCTAGTGATGCGTCTTGCTTAGTAGCGGGAACTGGACTCGAACCAGTGACCTTCGGGTTATGAGCCCGACGAGCTACCTACTGCTCTATCCCGCGATGTGCGTTTCCAAAATAGTCAACTTGGCTTTTAACCCTCAGTTCATAATGCTGACTGAATTATTTCGGACTGCAAATATACATCCTTTTTATGATTTCCCAAATCTATTTTGAATTAAATATTAAAAATTAGCCTAAATGTTTATCAATCCAAAGATTCTGAGACCCTTGGGTCGGAATTTCCTATTTACTTCTCCTTAGGAGAGGTCAGAACTGCTATTTTTGGCAGTTTTGGGTGAGGTAAAATAATAAATTTCTTGAAACCGCCTATAACCAAAGTAAGACATAGGGGTGTTGCCCTGCTTTCAGTAGATTTATTATTTAAAAATCCCCAGTTGTAGTCCTCCTTGTCCAAAATCTTTCTATTTTGTATCGATTTTAATTAAAATCCGTCACCCTTAATTCGCCCGATCATTTATGGATAACTATGGTTTTCTCTCAATCTTACCACCTGTCATTGCTATTATCTTGGCACTCAGAACAAAACAAGTTTATATTGCCCTGCTTTTTGGAATATGGTTTTCATGGGTCATCATCAATGACTGGAATTTTCTCACCGGCACCCTAGCGGCCATAGAGGGGATGGTAAATGTTTTTAAATCCCCAGGAAATACAAGGACCATTATGTTCAGTGCGCTGGTAGGGGCTTTGCTGTTGTTTGTTCAATATTCCAAAGGGGTGGAGGGATTTATTAACCAGATCAATAAGGTGATAGTCTATTTTGAGAAAAAACAAAGTGGCTATAGTAGGGTAGTGGTGCAGCTTATGGCTTTACTTACAGGAATTTTACTCTTTGTGGAGACCAGTATTAGTTCCTTAACGGTAGGGACCCTTTATCGGCCCGTTTTTGATAAACTAAAGATTCCTAGGGAAAAACTGGCCTATATCGCCGATTCCAGTTCCGCACCTTCCTCCATTTTAATACCCTTTAATGCCTGGGGGGCATTTATAATGGGATTATTGCTTACCCAAGGAATAGAAAATCCGTTTGGAACCATGCTGGCTTCCATAGCCTATAATTTTTACCCTATCCTGGCCATAGTTATTGTATTTGTGGTAATTATTGGCAAAAAGGATATAGGTCCTATGGGCAAGGCTGAAAAACGTACCAGGGAAACGGGGAAATTGTTAAGCGATACTGCCAAACCCATGTTGTCTAGCGAGGTTACCTCTTTCGCGGCCAAAGAAGGGATAAAGGCCAAGGCCTATAATATGATTGTGCCTTTGGCGACTATGGTGTTCATGATGCCTATTAATTTGGCATATACGGGTTGGGATGCTGTGGAGGACGCCACTTCATTTTCGGACCATCTTTTTAAGGCCATAGGCAATGGCTCTGGCTCTTCATCCGTGCTATATGCAGTACTCACAGCAATTTTAGTCGCCATGGTTTTGTATAGGTCGCAGAAAATTATGAAAACCAAGGAAATGATCGATCTCACCCTGAAAGGAATCAGCGAATTAATGCCCTTGGCTTTACTGATGTTATTGGCCTTTGCCATAGGGGATGCATGTAATGCCTTGGGAACCGGGGAGTTTGTGGCCAATTGGTCCAAAGAATGGTTATCTCCCGCTTTTTTACCGGCAGTTATTTTTGTTATCAGTTCCTTTATTGCGTTTTCGACCGGGACTTCATGGGGTACTTTTGCCATAATGATGGCGATTTCCATGCCTATGGCCGAAATCCATGGCGCACCACTACCTTTAATTGTTGCCGCTACCTTGGGAGGTGGGGTTTTTGGAGATCACTGTTCCCCCATTTCGGACACCTCCATTATCTCTTCCATGGCCTCCGCCAGTGATCATATAGACCATATAAATACACAGCTACCCTATGCCTTGATCGGTGGTTTGGTAACTGTGGTACTTTACATAATTTTAGGCTTAATTATGATATAGATGGCTATATTCAACTAATGATTCTCCGCCACTAGGGGTGCGGTTTCCTATTTACCTCTCTTTTGGAGAGGTCAGAACTGCTATTTTTGGAAGTTTTGGGTGAGGTAAACTAGAAAATTTCTGTTTTCGGTCATGAAGTCAAAAAGTTATAAATAGCCACCAGTATGGTGAAATTCTGCTATCGGCTAAGGCGAGTTTCAAGAAATTTTTTAGTTACCTTTGCCATTATAAAAGTTAAAAAGGGAAGATGTCGCATAAAGCTGGTTTTGTAAATATTATTGGGAATCCCAATGTGGGGAAATCCACACTTATGAATGCCTTTGTAGGGGAAAAATTATCCATTATCACCTCCAAGGCACAAACTACCCGGCACCGTATATTGGGAATTGTCAATGGAGATGATTTTCAAGTGGTCTTATCAGATACTCCAGGGATCATAAAGCCCGCCTATGAATTGCAGTCCTCTATGATGGACTTTGTAAAGTCCGCTTTTGAGGATGCCGATGTACTACTTTATATGGTGGAGATAGGGGAAAAGGCATTGAAGGACGAGCGCTTTTTTGAAAAACTTAAAAATACCAAGATTCCGGTATTGCTCTTATTGAACAAAATTGATGTTTCTGAGCAGGGTATCTTGGAAGAACAGGTGCAGTATTGGCAGGAGCAATTGCCTACAGCAGAAATTCATCCTATATCCGCCTTGCAGAATTTTAATGTGAAGGAAGTTTTTTTACGGATTTTGGAATTGCTGCCCGAGGCACCTCCATATTACCCAAAGGACCAGTTAACAGATAAGCCGGAACGCTTTTTTGTAAACGAAACCATTAGGGAAAAAATTCTCCAATTCTACAAAAAGGAAATTCCCTACTCCGTCGAGATCGATACAGAGGAATTTTTTGAAGACGAAGATATCATCCGCATGCGGTCCGTCATAATGGTGGAGCGCGATTCCCAAAAGGGGATTATCATAGGCCACAAGGGAAGCGCCCTCAAAAGAGTGGGTGTCGAAGCTCGTAAAGACTTGGAGAAATTCTTCGATAAACAAGTGCATTTGGAGCTCTATGTTAAGGTAAACAAGAATTGGAGAAGCGATCCAAATCAATTGAAGCGCTTTGGTTACAATCAGGGGTAGAGTGTTATAGTTTAAATAATGGCCTCTCGATTGCAATTGCATGTTGTCAGACAGGCGCAGTCGGGGTTTGTCAGTTCGAGACCCAAGAAATTTTATTTTTCAAGCGGTAATAATGACGTAAATTAGATTGTAATCTACCGAATTGCAAAATAATCGTAGTCGGAATAGTGTTATTTACCTGTGTTCGAGCATGATTTTCAAAAATTTGG
>NZ_JALKBC010000080.1 GCF_023015865.1 Arenibacter sp. F26102
GGCCAAAAAGTTCATTGACATATTGGGACAGGGTGCGCAACAGATTCAGGTCTTTGCGTACGCTGAAAAAGAAACACGAAAGTAAAGTAAAGTACAAGTATAAAAGAGAGGGCCCTTTGGACGCTGCCGCGGAAGGGGGGCCCGGTAATAGAATAAAAGGTCTGGCGACAAGCTAGATAAGGGCGTATGGGGAATGCCTAGGCTCTCAGAGGCGATGAAGGACGCGATAAGCTGCGAAAAGCTGCGGGGATCGGCACACACGATATGATCCGCAGGTATCC
>NZ_JALKBC010000081.1 GCF_023015865.1 Arenibacter sp. F26102
GCCTTCAATGGGACTACGTCCAGTGGCCTTGAATCCGTTTCCAGCTCGGCCCTTGCGGTGTCGCTTTCGGCTGCGAGCGGTTCTAATGTTTCGGTGAATTATGCCGTAACCGGCACGGCTACCGGAGGAGGGACGGACTACACCCTGGCCGACGGTACGCTTACGATCTTGGCTGGAGACTTGACAGGGAACATCAGCATAGCGGGCATCGTGGACGATTTGATCGACGAACTTGATGAGACGGTGGTGGTGACGCTATCGTCGCCTACCAATGCCACATT
>NZ_JALKBC010000082.1 GCF_023015865.1 Arenibacter sp. F26102
TCGAGCAAAATATCTCATCAAACAATATACGGTTCCCATATTACGTGCGTGTAAACTTGTTGATTTAAGCAGATCAATGTGGTATTACCAAAGTAGACGGGATGACAGCGAAGTCATCGACAAGCTAACCGAGTTGGCCGAATCATATCCGACCCGGGGTTTTGATGAGTATTATCATAAGATCCGTCGTGAGGGCCTAAAATGGAACCGAAAGCGTGTGTTGCGTGTGTATCGCAATATGAAGCTGGGCCTTAGGCGCAAGCATAAGAAACGTTTGGTAA
>NZ_JALKBC010000083.1 GCF_023015865.1 Arenibacter sp. F26102
TCGGAAGGCCTTAGAACTTTTTTGACAAAACGTCCTTTAGCATTTTATTGTCCAGACTAACATCCGCATACATTTGTTTTAGCCTATTGTTCTCTTCTTCGAGCTCCTTTAGACGTTTCAGTTGCTGCTGCTCCATACCCACGTATTTCTTGCGCCAGTAGTAAAATGTACTTTTGTCGATACCCAGTTCCCTGGAAATATCGCCAACGGATCTTCCCTGTTCGTTTTCCCTTAGCGCCTTGACAATCTGGCTTTCCGTAAACTTTGTTCTTTTCATGTGA
>NZ_JALKBC010000084.1 GCF_023015865.1 Arenibacter sp. F26102
TTCTGCCGGGATTTTGATTGTTGCTGCCATGATATAGATGTTTTAAAGTAAATTCTCTAAAAGTCTTTTTTCAACACTATATCAACACTAATCAAACTTGTGTAAAGTTAATCCATTAGATCAATTATTTAGTCAATTACGCTAACAAGTAATCAACTTATAATCAACAATTTAATTTACGGTTCCAAGGCTTTTTAATTTGGAATCCACATCCGCGTAAAATTGAATTACATCTTCGGTAATCGATTTTCCCGAAATTATGCCGGCGCGTACCTCATCTA
>NZ_JALKBC010000008.1 GCF_023015865.1 Arenibacter sp. F26102
CAGGAAAGTTCACCCCGTTCTTTTTTGTCTCACATTAAATTTATGAACATTTTCGCAAGTTATAAGTCTCCCCCGGACCCCCTCTTTTCAACATCATTACAATAGATTATATTTATAATACAAATCTAAAGGCCGATAGGTAGACTCGCACCACTGATGAGATTTACAGCCCATGTTATAGATATGTATTTTTTATATACTTTAATAAACTCATAAAAAGAGACAATCAAGTAACAATTAGTTTAGGTTAAAATAAAATATATAGTATGTGACTTAACGAACTATTATACAATTATGAAAAAATCAATGTACAAATACCTTGTCCTTTTAGTTTTTACCGGACTATTGTCCTGTAAATCCGATCCGAAAAATGAGAAAGTGGAAAGTGTCCATACCGAGGCCACCGTTTCCAATAACCTGAAACAGGAAGTAATCCAGGATGCCTCAGCATGGCTGGGATTGATTTATGACAATAATTATTCCCAGAGTTGGGATAATGCAGCTTCCCTTTTTCAAAAAGCGGTTACAAAGGAACAATGGACGCAACAGTTAAGTGGTATTGTGCCCCCCTTGGGAAAGGTAATCAGCAGGGACGTAATTTCATCGGAATACCATACCACACTACCAGGAGCACCGGATGGGGAATATATAGTTATTCAATTTAAAACCTCCTTTGAAAATAAAAATGAAAGTATAGAGACCGTTACCCAAATGAAGGATGGTGACCAATGGAAGGTATCCGGGTACTTTATTAAATAAGTCACATGCAGCAACTTTTGTTGATCGTAAATTCTGGCCTTCAAGAGGTATAAGTTGTTCATTAATGACTATCTTGAAACATAAACCCTAACCAAAACATGAACGAAACAATTACTATAAGGAATAGCCCAAAATTGGATATTAGGCTTCAAAAAGACATGTTTGAAATAGTGGACCAAATAACTCCAAAGAATAATGGCAGCTATGCTTATGGCAGTTTAAAGTCGGTCCAATTAAACAAGGGCTGGTTGCTTACCTTGCTTAGTTATATTCCATTTTTTTGGACAGTCCCCTTTGAACCAGGGTTTAGAAACAGGACGCATCTTAATATTAAATTGGCCGAAAAGACGCTTAGAATATGGTTGGTGGGTTCGGACATGGACAAAGCGGCCAGTGTAAAGAGGGAATTGAACAATAAAAAAGTATGATATTTAGAATAGCATTTTGTTTTATTGTATTATTAAATACAGGCTTGGGGTTTAAGGCTTATGCGCAAAATCGCCCCAATATTCTTTTTGCCATTAGTGATGACCAATCCTTTTTCCACACTGGCTATGAAGGTTCCAACTTTGTTAAAACACCAGCCTTCGATAGGGTTGCCCGTGAAGGCGTTTATTTCTCCAACGTTTATGCCGGTTCTCCTGGTTGTGCACCTTCCAGAAGTGCCATTATTACGGGTAGACATCATTGGCAAAATGAACAGGCCGGACAACATGCCTCAGCATGGCTAAAGAAGTATGTACCCTTTGTGGATCTGCTTGAAAAAAATGGATATGCCACCGGAAGAACGGGAAAGGGAGTTGGCCCTTTCCAATACGCCCGTACAGAAGAGGATTCGCTTTGGCGGAAAAATGATGCTGCCGGGGTTTCGCATAGTAATATTAAATATGAGGAGCAAAACGATGAACGATTTGCCCAGGGCGTAAGCAAGACCAATTACTTTGGCAATTTTAGATATTTTGTAGAGAATATTAAAAAGGATAAACCATTTTTTTTCTGGTACGGAGGGTACGAACCACATAGAACCTACGAAAAGGGGTCGTGGAAAAATATGTCCAAGAAATTGGAGGATGTAGAGGTGCCCGAATTCCTTCCTGATAATGATGAAATACGGGGAGATCTTTTGGATTATGCGGTTGAAATTGAATGGTTTGACCTTCATTTTCAAAGAATGCTGGAATATTTGGAGGAAATTGGCGAATTGGAAAACACCATTGTAATCGTAACTGCCGACAATGGCATGCCTTTTCCACGGGCCAAGGCCAATAGCTATGAATACGGAGTTCATGTGCCTTTTGCCGTTAGATACCCAAAGAAATTTCCGGGAAATAGGGTTGTAGAAGATCCCATTGGATTTATTGATTTGGCACCAACCATTCTTGAAATAACAAACACTTCCTCCAAAGGAATGCTCCCCATTACCGGGAAAAGTATATTGAATCTTTTGCAATCTAAAGAAAGTGGTGTCCTGTCAAAAACGGAAAGAGCTGCATATTCCGGTAGGGAACGCCACTCCTCGTCCAGATTTTTAAATTGGGGATATCCTCAAAGGTCCGTACGAAAGGGAGATTATCTTTTTATATGGAACATGAAACCCGAACGGTGGCCAGCAGGTGCTCCACAGAAGTTTGCGGAAAATGACAGCTCACAATTGCTTCCTATGTACGGACTGGACAAAAACAAGAGCTACATTAATGGCAGTGCCTTTACCGATATTGATGATTGCCCAACAAAAACCTATCTTATTGAAAATCATGAGGACGACACCATTTTGCCTTATTTCGATTTAGCGGTTGATAAACGTCCTGAATTTGAACTGTACAATGCGGAGAAAGATCCTTCCTGTTTAAATAACTTATCGGGAACACCCTCATTCCATAAAATTGAAGAGGCTTTAAAGACCGAACTATTGAGCGAATTGAAAAGATCCAATGATCCTCGTATTGTAGGCCCCGATCGCGAAATATTTGATAGCTATAAGCGATATTCCCCAATGCGAGAATTTCCTAATCCTGCTGCGGAATATTGATTTTAAATGAGATATACATATCAGAAACTGGAAAGCTGAGTTACAAGAGCCTAGCATCTGGACTATTTCTTGTCTTGGCTCTAGTCTCTAGACTCTTGGTTCCATACTAATGGCTATTGCATAATGGCTCTGACTACTGAAAACTGAATACTACCTTATGCCTACTGACCACTCAATACTAACTTCTCCATACTACCGACAGGCTTTAGAATCCCCTCGTATATGAAAGAATTACGTACTGATGGAATCTGGCACGCTCAAACTCAGGTGAATTATAACGTACCCCTACCCAAAAATCGTTTCGTCCGTAGCGCCATTGAAAATCGAAACCGGCATATACTACGGTAGTATTGGAAGCAATCAATAACACGGAATCATCCCCCAAGGCATTGCCTTCCAACAAACCATTGTGACCTACCAAACGATATCCGCCACGAAGGGCAAAGAAGATCGCACTTTCCGTAGATCCTATTTGGTTGTGCGCTATGCTGGAAGATAACGGATTTCTCCTTCCAAAATAGGCCACCAACTCCGGGTGTACATAGATATCCCTAGTACCAAAGGCAAATTGGGACTGTGTTGCAATGTGAATACTAAAGGGATTGGGGACCAATTGCCATTCATAGAGGTATCTAGTGTACAGGTTATAATGAACACTATTCTCCATTTCCCCCACCCAGGTAGGGGTTTCGGTCTTCATAACGGAATGATGGTACCATCTTTGCAAACTACCTGCTCCCGAAGCCTTACCTGCCAACCCTAGGAGAAAATTTGCCTCTATTAAACTGTTGCGACCCACACGGGACCAACCGGACCTCAGTGCCGAGAACCCTACATATGCACGGTCCAATTTTTGAACATCTTCTGTAATAAGATATGATGGAGTAATAATCTCCTGACCAAGGGAAAAAGTGAGCTGTTCATTTTCCGAATTAAATAATCCCTTTTCCAGTCGGTGCCTATACGTTAAAAATAGTCCGGCGGTATAGTACCGATCTGTTAGCAATATAAAGTCATTGTCATGCCGTAGCCCAATTTGGTTCCGAATGGTTTCCTTTGCCCCGCTAATCTCACCCTGCTGTGCCTTGGAAAATAAGGTCCCACCAACAAAACATATCAACACTGCGAGGAAGTTAATTAGACCTTTGGAAAAATTAGGCCACATTGGAAGTGGTTGATTAACTAGGTGCAACTTAATGGTTTTGTTTTGGCAATGAAAAAGTACAAATTAATAATCAGAATAGTAAGTACATTTCCATTTTGAGGAGAGAACTTCTTTGAACTGCAAGCCCGAATTTTATAGAAACTGGACCACCGAGCTACAAGAACCTAGGTATTGGACCATTTTTTCTTTGTACTAATCTCTTCACTCTTGGCTCTTGCTTCCTGAATACTGTTTACTACTTATTTACAACTGTTTACTGCTGAACAGCCTATCACCATTCAATAAGTTCCAGATCGATCTGCTCATCAAAGCCCTTTAACATTTGAGGGCCTAGGGAGGTAAATGAAACATCCTTACCTCTGCAAAGATCTTTTACCACCTTGGCGCAAATAATCTGCCCCGACCCCCCATAACTACAGATACGTGCAACGAGATTAACTGTGGATCCAAATAGGGCATCACCATCCTGTACCGGTTCTCCTGCACCGATACCTATTCTTGCCTGCAGCAGAATCCCATCCTCTCGGGATTCGTTGTATTTGGATAATTGGCGCTGTATTTCCACGGCACAGACCGAAGCCGTATAAGCCGACCTGAAACTAGTCAGGAATCCATCTCCCGCCCTATCCACTTCACGCCCACCGTGATCCACTAGGGCCTTTCTTACTATATTCCTATAGGTATGCACTAGAGCAAGAGCCTTAGTATCTCCCAAGGCTTGGGTAATATCTGTGGAACTCACCATATCTATAAACATAATTGCCCTAAACGGACTCTCGGTCATGGGGCTACCGTCCTCCTTTTCGGGGTCAATTACCCGGCCCAGAAATTGGGCTACGGCCGATCCGTCCACTTCAATGATCTGGTTGGGTATAAGGCCGTGCGCTTCTTTATGCATCCCTCGTACGGCAGCGGCAGATGGAGCTTCTATAAGACAAAAAGCCATACCCTTTTCTTCATCATGCCAATAGGTCAATGCCTTGCAATGATGCCTAGATTGAATTTTCATGTCCTCATGATGCGCCTTTGCAACCTCTTCAGGAGTGGCCCCTTCAATATAATGTCTGTCCATAAATAGTGGCATAATTTCTCTGTTTTAAAATGGGGGTGAAAATTGGTAAAGCTGGATAAAAGTACCGGTATAGCAACTAATCTAAGGTCATATTACCATGACCACCAGCCTCTTAAAGATACCAAATAATTGGTTATAAAAATTGGAAAAGGGCAAATCATTCGAATTGGGCTTCAAAAATGGTGGGCAAGGGCATCCTTGTTGAGATATAGCGGAATCATAAACTAGACCGCTTCGCTACTAGAACTTAGAAGACGGACTACTATTTGTCTTTGTTCTTTGTTCTTTGCTCTTGGCTCCATCAATTGACTACTGTTCACTGATTACTGATTACTAATTTTTGGCTCTTGGCTAATGACTCTTGCCTACTAAAAAAGGGAACCAGCATTCGCCCATTCCCTTTTTAATATGTTATAAAATTTATTTTCTATGCCGGCATATCCGGTAATTTCCAACCTTCCCTATAAGTATGTTTTATAAGTTCCTGGGCGAAGGCATTGGCGTCAACGGGGTCCGTCCATTCCTTTTCGAATTGTGGGCGTCCGTCCTTCATCACAAAATTATCCCTGATGACAGTTTTAATGGTCTCCTTGTTGCCAATATTGGTGAAGCGCATATTCTCCCCATCCCAATTAAGTATTTTATCCAAGGATTGTAAGCGCACTGCCAAAACACCCATAACCACCATTTCGTTAAAAGGTCCGGCTTCGGCAAAATCCGAAGTACAAGGCTTGCGATTCTCCGCACTTTCCTTACAGGCCCGTACCCAGTCCATCTCATGTCCTCCCCTATTCCATGCTTTTCCGATTTCTTTTTCCACCCTTCGCTCTGTTTCTGCCACTTTAGGAAGGTCTCTTCCCAAAATTTCAGGTTCCACTCCATAACAACCGGTATGCATAATACCTTTGGTACCGTAAAAGAAGGTACCCCCACCAGATTTGTTGGGGTTCTTGCCACTTGGCCAATTGGCCGGTAAATTTGGTTTAATACCGCCATCATACCAATTGACTTCTACCTCTGGCAATTTGATTTTGCCTTTCCTACCACGTTCCGGGAAAGCCATTTGCACGGATTGTGCGGTAGGTGCACTGTCCCTCAATAGCAGTGAGGAACTCCCTTGTACTCTCGTTGGATAGCCCAATTTAAGTGCTTCAAAAACAGGGTGTAGAATATGGCATGCCATATCCCCAAGAGCCCCGGTACCATAATTCCACCAGCCGCGCCAGTTCCAAGGATGGTACACCTGATTGTATGGTATTAGTTCTGCAGGACCGGTAAACAAATCCCAGTCCAAGGTATCCGGCACCCATTGACCCTGTGTAGGTGGGTTCAGGCCTTGTGGCCATATAGGTCTATTGGTAAAGGACTCTACTTTTGTTATATCACCAATGGCACCACTCCAAATTAATTCGCAGGTTTTGGCCACTCCTTCTCCGGATGCTCCTTGATTCCCCATTTGTGTGGCCACATTATGCTTCTTGGCCAGTTTGGTCAATAGTCTTGATTCGTAAACCGAATGGGTAAGGGGCTTTTGTACATATACATGTTTTCCCCGCACCATGGCCTCCGCCGCTACAATGGCATGGGTATGATCGGCAGTGGCCACCAAAACAGCATCAAATTCATTGCCCATCTCATCGAACATCACCCTAAAATCCTTGTATTTCTTGGCCTTGGGAAAGTGATCGAAACAATCTTTGGCATATTTCCAATCCACATCACAGAGTCCGACTATATTTTCGCTCTGTAAATTTTTCAGGTTGGCAAACCCCATACTTCCCACTCCTACTCCTACAATATTCAACTTATCACTGGGAGCCTTATGTCCCAGCCCCGAAATTACGTTACTCGGGAGAATAGTAATTCCGGCAGCTGCCACTCCCGTTTTACTAATAAAAGATCTACGTGTAATTGGTAAGGGTTTGTTTGATTCTTTTTTCATGTTAAAGATTGCTTTTGATTGTTTACTATTTTTATGATTTCTATTAAATGCTCTCTAAATTCGGAAAAAAAATGGTCTTATTGGAGGAATACCGAAAATTTGTCATTAAAATTATATCAATTTAGCTTAGTTTAAGCTCATATATTTTAAATCAACAATGTCCAAAGCACTATACCGAGTTTATGTTGTGGAATTATCCAAGCGCGTTTTTACCGAAAATGCCAAGTTTAGGGCTGCCAATCCCCAATTTAATGGTGTTTTGGAATGCCTATATGTTGGCATGACCTCTAAGCTTCCAAAGGAACGTTTTGAACAACATAAGACCGGCTACAGAAATAAGAAGGGCCACAAGTTATCCTCCAACATAGTTGAAAAATACGGTCTGTATTTAAGGCCCAGTCTATACAATCATATAGACCCCGTGTTGACCCGGGCAGAGGCATTGGAAATAGAGGAAGGATTGGCCTTGGAATTAAGACGGGAGCGGTATGCTGTCTGGTATAATTGAGTAGGTATGGATACTGAACAAAATTTCCTAAATTTAATCAAGCCATAATTTTTCATGATAAAAAACATCCTAGTCTTAATTACCCTTAATCTCTTTTTATATGGCCATTCCCAAATACTGAAAAAGGAAATACCCGATAAATTGGTGGTCCTCACTTTTGATGATGCTCCGGCAAGTCAATATTCCGTTGTAGCTCAAATGCTAAAAGAGTTCGGTTTTGGAGCTACTTTTTTTGTGTGCGAGTTTCCTCCGAATTATAAAGACAGTACCCTGTACATGAATTGGCGACAGATCAAGGCTCTGGACAAAATGGGATTTGAAGTTGCCAATCATACCCGCACCCATGCCAATGTTGGCAAACTCGCCCAAATGGAATTTAATGCCGAGTTGGAATACATTGAAAATAAATGCGATTCCTTGGGAATTGCCAAACCGCAAAACTTTGCCTATCCCGGCTATGGATTAAATGCCCTTGCCTTGGAATTTCTGCAAAAAAAAGAATACACCTTCGCCCGCGCGGGAGGTAGCAGGGCTTATGACCCTTTGGTTGACCACCCCTATCTAATACCCAGTTGGGCAACTGATGCCGAAAACAAAAATGAAATTATGTCTTCCCTGGACCAAGCCAGAAATGGAAAAATTGTGGTTCTCACATTACACGGTGTGCCCGATATTGAACACCCCTGGGTAAATACGCCACCAGAACTGTTTAGGGAATATTTGCACTACCTGTCCCTCCACAATTACAAGGTGATTTCATTCAGGGATTTGGAAGCCTATATTGACGTGGATCAGGCCAAGAGAAAAATTGTTCCCGATTTCAGCAAAAAACTTAAGAACTAATTTGGTCATTAGCAGTTTCAATTCTTGTTTGTATCCGAATCCAATTCATGCGTGTGGCCAAAAATTCAATGTTGGTCCACAAGGAAAACAAACCAATAAGATACGGGACCTTATACCCACCTGGTACAGAAGAGCTAGTTTATAAGTCTTCAAAGGGCCAATAAATAGGTCTGAAATTAAAATAGGAGGTCCCAATCCACCAAGTTTTAGAAGAAAAGTTCAGGGGATTTCACTATATTTCAAAGGAAAACACCAACGCACCTAACCTCGCCTGTACAAGTGGAATCCATTATGGAAAGGCATCCGGTGGTCCAAAAAATAGAAATGGAAACACTAAGTAAAATATTGGATTTTAATCTTATCAGTATTGGCGATTATAAAATTAAAGTGTACAGCCTCGTCATTATACTATTAATATTACTTATCACCAAGGTGATAGTGCAGTTAATAAAAAAAGCCCTGTTTCGCCGTTACAAAGGGGTACATTTTGATACAGGAAATACCTATGCGCTCTATCAAATTATTAAATATGTGATATGGGTCATTGCCATTGGTTTTATTTTGGAATCCGTTGGCATTAAATTGACATTATTTTTAGCTGGTTCGGCGGCACTTTTGGTTGGGGTCGGATTGGGATTACAGCAAACATTCAATGATATTATTTCTGGCATAATATTGCTTTCCGAGAAGTCGATCAAAATAAACGACATCCTTGAGATAGACGGGGATATTGTTGAAATTCAGGAAATTGGGCTACGAACCTCTAGGGGACTCAACAGGAACGATATTTCTATAATTATCCCAAATTCGTTGATCACCACCAACAAGGTTATAAATTGGAGCCACCAGAAAAAAAAGACCCGATTCAGGGTCAACGTTGGGGTTGCCTATGGAAGTGATGTTGACCTGGTCATAAGAATATTGGAGGAAAGCGTTTTGGAGCATCCAGATTTTGAGGATAGCAAAACGATTGAGGGACGTTTCATGAATTTTGGAAACTCATCTTTGGATTTTGAAGTATTGTTTTTTAGTGAAAACGTGTTCAGAATTGAAAGAGTAAAGAGTGATATCAGAAAAATTATTAATCGGAAATTCAATGAAAACAAGATTGTTATACCATTTCCACAAATGGACCTTCACTTTAAGTCGGGCCACACAGAAATAGTACCGAAAAATAAATAATTGGGGCAATTGGCAACCGCCAAACTAACAATAAATGTTGTGCGCAAAAAAACAATAAACATGGGCCGATTCTTAAAGAAATCTAAAGATGAGATTGGAGTTTCACCGGATGAACTTATATTCCGTGGAGAAAAGAAAATAAACGAAGTACAGCTTCGCATAATCGATTTTGATGCCAATAGCCTGGCCGAAGAAACCATTAAGACGGTAAAGGAGGTCATAAAATATCAGGAAAAAGACACGGTAACCTGGTTCAATATCGATGGCCTGCACAATACGGGGGTAATTGAAGGAATTGCCAATGAATTCAACTTTGATAAACTTGTTTTGGCCGATGTAATGAATACCCAGGCGAGGCCAACGATCAAGGAATACGACAATTGCATTTATATATCCATTAAAATGTTGCAGCAACAACCCAATTCGGATATCATACAGGTAGAAAACCTAAGTTTGATCTTGACCGAATCTATCCTAATATCCTTTCAGGAAACCAAAGGCGATGTCTTTGAACCTGTTAGAGAACGAATCCGAAAACAGAAAAGAAGAATTAGAAACGGCGGTACGGATTACCTGTTATTTGCTTTGCTGGATATTGTTATTGATAACTACATCTACATTATTGGGGTATTGGGTGAAAAAATCGAAACTCTTGAGGAAAGCCTACTCCTGGAACCTAGGCAAGAGATTATAGGGGAAATTAATTCCTACAAACGGGAGTTGAATTTCTTGAGAAAGAATATTAAACCCGCCAAGGAAGTGATATTGAGCCTTGCCAAAATGGAATCGGATTATATTACGGAAAGTACCGAAATGCATTTTAAGGAACTACAGGACAACATAAATCACGCTAGCGACTCTTCGGATAGCTATAGGGAAATACTGTCCGATCAATTGAACATTTATCACACCACTATAAGCAGCAAGCTGAACGACATCATGAAATTTCTGACCGTGTTTTCGGTGATTTTTATACCGTTGACCTTTATTGCCGGAATTTATGGGACCAACTTTGATGTAGTCCCGGAACTTCATTATAAGTATAGCTATTTTATTATGTGGGGCGTTATCATTGTTATTGCCATTGGCATGTTGATCTATTTTAGAAAGAAAAAATGGTTGTAACAACCTTAAATAACGTAAAACTTACAGGCCTCCTTCTAATAGGAGTTTTGATGATGAATTATACCTATGGACAAGATTTAAAAAAACACCAATGGGAAAATCGAGTTGTTCTAATCGTTTCACAAAAGGAGGATTCCAAGACATATCAAGAGCAAATTACCGAATTTAATAGACTTCCCCAGGAACTCGTGGAAAGAAGAATTATAGTCTACCAGATTTTGCCAGATCGGTATAAATTAATGAATTATCAGCTTAAAGAAAAAGATATTGAGTGGATTACTTCTCCTACTCTTTTTGATAAATTTGTAAACAATAAGGAAGACTTTAAGGTGATTTTGATCGGCTTGGACGGGGGCATAAAACTAGAAAAGACCGAGGTCCTTACAGCATCGGAACTTTTTGGAACCATCGACGCCATGCCGATGAGAAGAGCGGAAATGAAAAATAAAAACAGGTAAATAAAATATTAATCGGACTATTATTGGGATGGTAAAACCTTATATTTTATTAAAAAAAGGGATATAAACCATAGAAATTCAACGGATGATATAAATAAATCCACACCATGGGAATAAATAAAACTTCCAAATACTACCTTCTGCTTCTTTTTGTAATAATGCTCGGTAGTTGTAAAGAAGAATCAAAAAAAAAACCAACCCTTACAAATAATGGAGAGTTAATATTTAATTCATCCAATAAGGAATTGGACAAGGCATTCAGCTGGGCCAAGAACAAAGCCCTGTCCTACGCCCATGACAACGATGACCCGGTTGGGTACTGGTATGAGGCTGCACTACCCGATCGCGAAGCATTTTGCATGAGGGATGTTTCCCATCAAGCGATAGGTGCAGAAATATTGGGATTGGGTAAACACAATTTTAATATGTTCCTGAAATTCGCCCAAAACATTAGTGAGGAAAAGGATTTTTGTAGCTATTGGGAAATTAATAGATATAATGAACCTGCTCCGGTAGACTACGAAAATGACAAGGATTTCTGGTATAACCTGCCTGCCAATTTTGATCTAACCTATAACGCCTACCGACTTTATAAATGGACAGGAAACAAGGAGTACCTTAATAATCCTGATCTCATTAATTTTTATGAACTGAGTCTTAACGAATACGTAGACCATTGGGAATTGGGTTCGGACAAAATCCTAGACCGAAGTCGCTCCCTACATGTACCGGAGAATCCTGAAAAAAGCAGGTTTGGAAACAAACGGGGCATTCCTACATACAACGAAGGTGGCCGGGGAGAAACTTTGCTTGGTATAGATATGTCCGCCTCAATAGTTGCCGCATATAAGTCCTACTCGGAGATGTTAAAGCTTAGGAATGATTTACCCCAGTCCGAAAAATACGTCGAAAAGGCCCATCAAGAGCAGGAATTTCTTGAGCAGTTTTGGTGGGATACCGAAAGGCAAGAATACCGTTCCATTCTTTATGAGGACGGTAACTTCGATTATTTTATGGTCGGGGAAGATCAGGCTTTTCTTCATTATCTATTTTATTTTGATGCCGTCCATGACGATTCCAAAATATTGAATTTGGTAGAGAAATACGAGACCAATTTCGGTAAATTAATTGTTGAACTAAAGTCTTATCTGCCCATCATATTCTATGAAAACAACAAATCTGCGCTGGCCAACAAGATGATCATTAATTTGTGTAGTCCCCTAAATCCTAGAAGGGCCTATCCAGAGAATTCCTTTACCGTAATTGAGCATATAACCAGAGGTTTAATGGGCATTGACACCAATGCTGCCACCAATGGATTTATGAGCCTCTCCCGACTCGATAAGAAAAATGATTGGGCAGAAATTATGAACGTTCCCCTACTCTCCAATAAAATTAGTGTAAAACATTATGGAAAAACCAAAACAACGGCCCATAATGTTAATGGCGGTACCATAAAATGGATTGCCAAAATACCGGGTGTCCATGAATTTTTATTTGTAAACGGGGAAAAAACAAACTGTACCATAGAGAAAAATATACCACAGCCATATTCTTATCTTACCATAGAACTCAAAAAAAACGAAACGGCCACGGTATCCGCAACGCCATAATCCTATTAGAAAAAAGAACTGCTTAATATGGGTAATTAGATGTTAGCATAATATAAAATGACCATTGTCATATTTCAAAAGAAAAAATCACCTTACGTTTATTCCCGCTTATTACTATCATAAAATGTAATATACCTTGAGAACCTCACTGAATACCCTTGACTACCATTTGATTCTACTATGAACAAAGAATTTATTCCTAAGTTGTTCTCTCTTTTAAAAGAGGGAATTTCCAAGGAAATCATTACAAAAGATGTACTTTCTGGACTTATTGTGGGCATAGTTGCACTGCCGTTGGCCATTGCCTTTGCCATAGCCTCCGGAGTATCGCCGGAAAAAGGAATCGTTACGGCTATTATTGCCGGGATTATCATTTCTGCATTTGGGGGCAGTAGGGTCCAAATTGGAGGCCCCACGGGAGCTTTTATCGTGATCGTCTACGGAATTGTTCAGGATTTTGGGGTTAATGGGCTTACAATAGCCACTTTTATGGCCGGATTTATCATCATTGGCCTAGGACTGGCCCGCTTGGGAAACTTATTGAAATTTATTCCCTATTCCCTGATCGTAGGGTTTACCAGCGGCATAGCCCTGATTATTTTTTCCTCCCAGATTAATGATTTCTTAGGACTTCAAATAGCCAAAGTACCGGCCGACTTCATGGATAAATGGGTGGTTTATTTTGAAAATATCGACAAGATCAACGGGTATGCCATTGTTATTGCCTTTGCGACGGTAATTGTTACTTTATATTTTCAAAAGTTAATAAAAAAGATTCCAGGATCCATAGTGGCCATCCTATTGTCCACTGTTGTGGTCCAAATTTTCGGGATTCCTGTGGATACCATTGAAAGCAACTTTGGGGAAATCCCAAATCAACTAAGCATGCCTTCCATCCCAGAAGTAGATTATGCAACCGTGAAATCTTTGATACAACCCGCTTTTGCCATTGCCTTATTGGGCGGTATAGAATCCTTGCTTTCTGCGGTGGTTTCCGATTCCATGATCGGAGGAAAACATCGTTCCAATATGGAATTAATAGCACAGGGAACGGCCAATATATTTTCGGCCCTATTTGGGGGAATCCCGGCCACTGGAGCTATTGCAAGAACGGCTACCAATGTAAAAAATGGTGGGAGAACTCCAATTGCGGGTATAGTACACGCCTTGGTCCTACTATCCATAATGCTTTTATTTGCTCCTTATGCCAAGCTGATTCCCCTTTCCTGTTTGGCTGGAATATTAATGGTGGTAGCCTATCATATGAGCGAATGGCGACAATTCAGATCCATTTTAAAGGGAAATAGAATGGATATCATTATTCTTTTGAGCACCTTCTTCCTAACGGTCATTTTTGATCTAGTGATAGCTATTGAAATTGGGATAGTGCTCTCCAGTTTTATGTTTATGAAAAGGATGAGCGAAGCCGTCTTAGTCGAAAAAATCACTGCCGATCATATTAACGGCGAACATTTGTTCGACGATGAATTGTTGGAGCTACCCAAAAACGTACTGTTATATGAAATTAACGGACCTTTATTTTTTGGTGCGGCCCGGCAATTTCAGGAAACCATATCCAATACTCACTTACAACCAAAGGTGATTATTATTAGAATGCGTTATGTTCCCTTGATCGATGCTACCGGATACCAAAGTTTAAAAGAGATCATAAAATCCTATAAGTCAAAAGGAATAAAAGTGATCCTCTCTGGAATTAACGAAGAAACCAAAAAGGATTTTGAGAAGAATGAAATGTTCTCGGTACTGAATGAAGAATATATTGTAAAGCATATTAATGAGGCGTTGGATAAGGCCAAATCCTTTAATTAATCTACCTCAAACATCTTAGGATCAAGGATAGTGTAATTGCTATTAATTATTCAAAATTCCGTATAAGATTGAGCAGCGCTTTAG
This sequence comes from Arenibacter sp. F26102, assembly GCF_023015865.1. Classification (GTDB taxonomy): domain Bacteria; phylum Bacteroidota; class Bacteroidia; order Flavobacteriales; family Flavobacteriaceae; genus Arenibacter. The sequence continues at coordinate 14,611 of NZ_JALKBC010000008.1, forward strand.
TGGCTCCACGTAGAGCCCAATACAATAAAACCCTTTTTTGTTTCCTAGGGGACAGCTTCACTAGGCCCATTCGCAAGAAACAGGAATTCAGATATAAAAATATATCTACAACTATCTGATTAAAAGTAGATTGTTAAAAAATTCAATATCGTTTAATCGAAAAATTTACTAATTTTAGTACAGACCACAGAATATTATGATTATTACAACCAACAACTAAGCCTACCAAATAACCATAGACCAACCAATGAAAAAATTCCTTCGTAAAATTAATCCCCAACATTTTAGAATTAAATACTGAACAGGCACTATGCAGTATTCAACATTATACCGCCGTAAATAATAATGGCATCCGATTATAATTAGAGATTAAAAAAATAAAACGTTCCCACATATTGAGTACAATTTGTTTGATTAAAAATAATTAAAATGAAAAAAGTATTTAAAATTGTTGGTGTCGGATTAGGAGTTATTGTTCTATTAATTGCCATTGCCTTGATCTTTATTAGTGCCAGCGATATTCCTTCCTATGAAGTTGAAAAAGTTGATTTCAAGGTAACTAGTAGTCCTGAAGCAATAGCCAGGGGCGAAAAATTTACCGTTATGTTATGTGCCAGTTGCCATTTAAACCATCAAACCAATAAACTTACCGGACAAAAGATGATGGATGCCCCGCCGGAATTTGGAGAAATTTATTCACAGAACATAACCCAGGACAAAACCTATGGTATTGGGGATTGGACTGATGGGGAATTGGTATATCTCCTAAGAACGGGAATTAAAAGGGACGGCCAATACAGTCCTCCCTATATGGCTAAATTGCCGCATATGGCAGATGAAGATATTAATGCCATTATCTCGTTTTTAAAATCGGACCACCCTTTGGTCAATGCTGATCCCACACCGGATATCCCGCCCAAACCTTCTTTATTGACCAAACTCTTATGTAGGGTTGCATTTAAGCCCTTACCAATGCCCACAGAGGCAATTCCGGTACCTAATGGGGACGACACTGTGGAATTGGGCAAGTATCTGGCACATAATTTGGATTGTTTTGCCTGCCACTCGGCCGACTTTAAAACCAACGATCTATTAAATCCGGATTTGAGTGAAGGGTACTTTGGAGGTGGTAATAAACCCTTGGATCTGCAGGGAAGGGTAATGCTTACATCCAACCTAACGCCGGACAAGGAAACTGGAATTGGCAACTGGACCAAGGAAGAATTTATCAATGCACTTAAGTATGGACAGAAAAAGGGTGAAAAGGCCCTAACCTACCCCATGCTACCCTACCCTCAACTTACCGATGCCGAAGCCGGGGCCATTTTTGAATACCTACAGACCATACCTCCTATAAAGAAAAAAGTGGAGCGGTCCATTTACTAAAATGTAAAACCTTATCCTAAACATGCGCATATCTGTCCATTAGGTAACCTGTAAACTAAACTTGGGCGTTATGTTGCAATTTAAAGGAATTGGTACCGGCTTGGGAAATGATGCCATCCAACCCGTATTAATATTATTCCTAAATCCCCTAATTAAACATGTCCTTTAGCATAAGTTGTCGTAAATTAACCTAAAGGTGAATTATGAAGTATCTTTTGGCCACTTTAGTTTTTATGACACTTATGACCTCTAAAATAATTTTCGATTTCAACAAAGATTCCAACATCAAGGAATGGAGAATTGTGAATGATGGGGTCATGGGCGGCTTGTCCGTAGGAAGCTTTACTTTGAGCCCTGACGGACATGGATTATTTGCTGGCAAAATCTCTTTGGAAAACAATGGTGGATTCTCTTCCGTCCGGTACCGATTTGATAGGCTCCAAGTAACTACTGATAGTTATATTAGCATTCAGCTCAAAGGCGACGGTAAGAAATATCAATTTAGGGTAAAGGACGATTCCGGCAATTATTATTCCTATATCACTACCTTCCCAACTTCAGGTGAATGGGAAGAAATCAAAATTTCCCTCAGGGATATGTACCCTTCTTTTCGCGGTAGAAAATTGAACCAACCCAATTTTTCAACAGATCACATTGAGGAAATTGTTTTCCTGATCGGAAACAAAAGACCTGAAAACTTTAAATTGTTGATCGATAAAATAGTATTGGATCAACCATAGCCCTATTCTAGGAAATGAAAAAATATCAAAAGACTTTTTAATTCAATTATAATTAGACTTCACTCATAACACTGCGAAGGGTTTATAAAGTTTCGACCTTACTCGAAACCATATTTATTTGTTACATTTATCGGTGTACTATCTCCTTAATCAAATTCCCTGCGTATTTTTTTGAGGAACATTTTAATAATAACCTAATAAACTTTTTTTTAACAATTATGAAAGTATTGAAAACCTTATTATTGGCATTGCTCTTAAATACTGCCGCAGTCTCCTACGCTCAAATTGGATTACCAGCTTTTTTTAGCGATCATATGGTATTACAGCAAAAAGACAATGTTTCCATTTGGGGAACCGATAAACCTGGAAGCAAAATTATAATAAAAGGAAGTTGGGGACAGGAATCTACGGCTACAGCCAGTGGTGAGGGACAGTGGAAGCTGAAGATAAATACACCATCCTATGGTGGCCCCTACAATCTTGCCATAAAGGGCAGCAATGAAGTTACCCTCAATAATGTTATGATCGGGGAAGTTTGGCTTTGTTCCGGTCAGTCCAACATGGAAATGCCCGTAAAAGGATTTAACAACCAACCGATCGATGGTAGTGGCGAGGCTATTTTAAACTCCAAAAACAATCAGATACGTTTATTTACAGTAAAAAAAGCATCAAGCCTAGAACCTTTGGATAAAGTAGAAGGCTTATGGGCAGAGGCCAGTCCGGCAACAGTGAGAGACTTTAGTGCCACTGCTTACTTTTTCGGAAAAAAATTGAATACCCTATTAAACGTTCCCATAGGTTTAATCCATACCTCCTGGGGCGGGTCCAGTGTGGAAACCTGGATGGACAAAGAAACTCTTTCCGAATTTAGTACCATTGAGCTTCCAAGTAAACTTCCGGAGGGAGCACCACAACGCACCCCTACCCTATTGTTTAATGCCATGATCAACCCATTGGTGGGTTACAATATAAAGGGAGCCATATGGTACCAAGGAGAATCCAACAGAGGCAGGGCCGAGGAATACAGTCGACTGTTCCCCACTATGATCAAAACGTGGAGAAAGAAATGGCAGCAGGGCGAGTTTCCATTTTACTTCGTACAAATTGCCCCTTATGGTTATGATGGCGGTAATTCCGGCTATGTTAGGGAGTCACAATTGCATACTATGAAAACGGTTGAGAATTCAGGTATGGCGGTTACCATGGACATCGGGGATTGTGATTACATTCACCCTAGGGAGAAAAAATTGGTAGGCGATAGATTGGCCTTGTGGGCGCTTGCCAAGGATTACGGCATGGAGGGATTTGCCTATAGTGGTCCTGTGTACAAAGGAATAGAAGAAATTAAAGAGGCCAAGGTAAAATTGTCCTTTGATTATATTGAGAACGGACTCTCCAGTTATGGCCAGCCATTATCGGGCTTTGAAGTGGCCGGTGCGGACAAGGTCTTTCATCCTGCCGAAGCCCAAATTAACCGAGACAAGACCCTTACCGTTTGGGCCGAAGGGGTAACAAATCCCGTTGCCGTTAGGTATGCCTTTAACAATTGCGAGGAAGGCAGCTTGTTCAATACAGATGGCTTACCGGCCTCCTCGTTTAGGACAGATACTTGGGAGGAATAGAATTCTGAAGAAAATTATCGGGCGGAGAAAAATAATATGTTTTCCTGCGCCCGATATCCTTTAGGAATACTATGAAATATAACAGGTGCTTTTCAATCCACTTTAAAATTCAAAATACGCTTTCATAGGTTCAAAATAATGTTCCTGCCAACCCTGAATATAGTGTTCGCCATCTTCCGGAACATTGCTATGTGTCAATGTCAATTCGGTTATACCGTCTATTTCTGAAAGTATAACCTCAATTTGCGAATCTTCCTCGTTTTCTTTAAAATTATCACTTCTCCAGGATTGCACAATTTTATGGTAAGGTTCCAAAATTAGATTTTCTCCCTTAATATACCCATCCCAGGCGGTAAATGGATCACCAACCTTATCTGAAACAAAGGCTTCACCTCCGGTCATTTTGGTATGTCCCTGGGTACTAAGCCATGCCTTGTAAACTTGTTTTGCGGTGGTATTAAATGTCGTTTTTAAGGTAAATTCCATAGGTGTGGTTTTTTGGAGTGATTATATTGATAGCTCAATTCTTAAATTTACTAAAATATTTTTTCTCAAGAATAATTCAAAAGGCCTATAATAAACAACATCAACTATACCAATTTAGATAGGATAGATTTTGACTCTTGTACAATTGAACTTTTTGAATAAAAGGGACCACTGAGAAAGAAATGTCGATTTAGATTAGCTTTTGCTAACTTTGCCCTTTAAGAGCTAAAACTGTGCACTCAAAAAATCCTTTTGTCAAAGATTACGATTTTGATTTCCTTATTAAACATTACCCAGGCCTTAAGGATTTTGTTTTTATAAATGACTATGGAAACAAGACTATAAAGTTTGCTGACAAACAGGCCGTTAAGGCTTTGAACGCTGCGCTATTAAAGGCACATTACGGCCTTGACTATTGGGATATTCCGGAGCACAACCTATGTCCACCCATTCCAGGCCGCTTGGACTATCTGTTGCATATAGCGGAGCTGATTCCAAAGCCTCAACTTAGGTTGTTGGACATTGGCACGGGTGCCAATTTAATCTACCCTATTTTGGCCAACTGTCATTTTGGGTGGCAAATTTCCGCTTCTGAGGTAGATTTGGATGCTTTAAAAAATGCTCAAAAGATTATCGACAGAAATAGTGTATTGACAAACATAGACCTAAGGCAGCAACGATTCAAAAACAGCATTTTGGAACATATTATAACACCTGAAGATAAGTTTGACGTTGTAGTATGCAATCCTCCTTTTTTTAAAGACCGTAGTGACGCCCAACAAAAGAATCAGCGCAAGGTCCGTAACCTTCAACTTCAGGCAGAGGAGACCTTAAATTTTGGCGGACAGGCCAACGAATTGTGGTACAAGGGCGGTGAAGAGGCTTTTGTTAAAAAGATGGCTGCGGAAAGTGTACAATTTAAGAACCAGGTACAATGGTTTACCTCCTTGGTCTCACAAAAAGAAAATCTAAAAAATATTAAAAGGGCCATTAACAAGACCCTGCCAACGGTAGTCAAGGTAATAGACATGGAACAAGGCAACAAAAAAAGCAGGTTTGTGGCCTGGACATTTCGTCCATAAAATTATTACGTTTAATAGAATCTGGATTTATTATATTAGATACATATAAGGGATATAGTAATAAATTGCTATATACAATTGTTGTGTGTCACTCTGAAAAAACTTCCAACCAATAAATGAACTACCAAACATTCGAACCACATTCTGACCTAAAACCATTTGTTAGTTGTTATTGGACATTGGAACTTCCTAAACAGTCTGAACCGCAAAAACAACGAATAGTGCCTGATGGCTGTATTGAATTGGCGTTTATTCTCGGAGATGACATAAAACGGTACACTTCTGAAAATGAATTTATACTTCAACCTCGGGCAATGGTGCTCGGACAAACAATTGAACCATTTTACATTGAGCCAACAGGATTTGTTAAAACATTTGCTGTCCGATTTTATCCTTATGGGTTTGCAAACTTTGTTTCTGAACCAATCAGCAATTTGGCAAATAAGGAAACACCCATAAACCTACTATTTGAAGCAGAAAACGCAGATGATTTGGAGCAAAAGATAATTAAATCAGAAAATACAGAACAAAGAATAAGCATTATCGAAAATTTCCTTTTGGACAGGCTTAATAACGAAAAAACAATTGATAGAATTGTAAAAAACACGATTCATTCCCTTATATCCGCAAACGGAAGCACTTCAATAAACTCAATCCTCAAAGACGACCTGTCAAAGCGAAGACAGCTCGAAAGAAACTTCAAAAAGCAAATTGGAGTTAGTCCTAAACAATTGGGAAAGGTAATTCGATTACAAACCGCTTTAAAAATGTTACTTGACCAAAAGCCGAAAAACCTGACCGACATTGCTTATGAAAGCGAATATTTCGACCAAGCACACTTCATAAAGGACTTTAGGGAATTTGCAGGAATAAACCCCAAAGAGTTTATCAATCACGAAAATTTAGCTCTTTCCGCTCTTTTTTACAAATAGTTTAACGGTGTCGCATTTTTACAATTTCAAGCGACTTTCTACTGCTAATTTTGTTCAGTAAATAAAAATCGGAAAATGAAATACGCTTTATTCATCACAGTTATTGCCTTGATTTTTGGCATTGTATCCTGTAAAAACGAAAACACTTCTGCTTCCGAAGCAAATCCAAATAAAGAAACAACAATCAAAAACGATAAAAATATGAACAGTTTTATATCACTATTTGAAATTCCAGCAACGGACATTTCAAGAGCAATCAACTTTTACAAAGAAATTTTAGGTGTAGAAATTGAAAAATTAGATTTACCTGGAATGGAAATGGGCTTATTTCCCTACCAAGACCAAATGGTTACAGGAGTTATTGTGAAAGGAGAAGGTTCAGAACCTTCTGCCAGCGGAGTTACTATATACCTGAATGGTGGAGATAATCTGCAAACTATTCTTGACAAAGTAGAAAAGAACGGTGGGAAAATCATTGTTCCTAAAACACCTCACGCTGACGAGAGCGGATTTTTTGCCATTTTCCACGACTCGGAGGGAAATAAAATCGGACTTCATTCTCCAAATTAAAAAAGAGCGAAGGCACAACATTGTGTGCAATTTGGCAAGAATACCAATTTTTGGTATATTTGAGTCTAAAAGTATCAAAATGAATAAAAACACATCTATTTCACTTGGAAATTATTTCGATCAATTTGTTCAAAGCCGAATAAAAGAAGGTCGATTTAAAAATGTTAGCGAAGTTATACGCGCAGGATTAAGACTTTTAGAAGAGGAAGAAAGTAAAGTAATTGCATTAAAAAACGCAGTTCAGGATGGAATTGATAGCGGAATTGCTCACGATTTTGACCCCAAAAAACATCTTGAATCTCTAAAAGCAAAAAAGCACTCGAATGGCTGAATTTAAATTGACAAATAAAGCTGTTGAAGATTTATCGAAAATTTGGGGTTATACTTTTGAGGTTTGGTCTGAGAATCAAGCCGACAAATATTACGAAATGCTAATTTCATGCTGTCAAGAAATTGCGGACAATCCGATTATGGGAAAAAACTATGATGGTATTACTCCAAGTCTACTCGGTATAAAAATTAACCTACATATCATTTTCTATCGGACTTTATCTGAAAGCTATGTTGAAATTACTAGGATTTTACACGAAAGAACGGACTTAAAAACGGGAATAACCGAATAAAATAACTAAAACACAACAAAGGCGATGACTAACCAGCCCGACAGCATGGATAGGTACGGGCTCGGTTAAGTGCTAAACAACGCAGCTACGGTTAGCTTAACCGATGGCTATAATTTGCTATTTCAATAAAAATTCTCCTGTGAAATTCTGCTGTTGCTTTTCGGACAGTGTATGAAAGCCCACTGCTTGTACATCACGAAAGAGTCGTTCTAGTTCAAGTATTCGATAAAAACTTTGTCCACCTACTGTTTCCATGGCTTTATTGACCGTTTCTTTACATGCATTTGCAACCAATGTCTTTCTAGCCAATATTTCAACCCCTATTCTTTCCTCAGGCTGAAAATCTAAATTATTGGCTATTTCAATCATATCTTTATGAACCACTTGTGCCAAAGTAAGGCTATTGTAAAGTTCTCCAATCAAGAAGGTAGTAGGCAGTGATCTACTTTGTTTTGCTCTAGACTTTTCCAAAGTAATCTTCATCGCTTTCTCTGCTATTCCAATATAGGGAGCCATGATTAAAGGCAATGCTACGGTTAGTACCACATTCCAAAACATAGGAAATTCGCCTTTTGCTCTTTTCATCACAATGGAATTTTCTGGAATAAACACATTACTAAAGATCACGGTTTGTGAGCCTGTTCCCCGCATTCCCAAGGTGTGCCAATCATCCAATAATTGTATCCCATCAGTTTTCATAGATACTGTAAAATGGAGTACTTGCCATCCCTCTTCTGGATCATTATAGGGTATGCTGGTCACCAAGAGATCACCTATTGCTGATTGACTTGCGAATTGTTTTTTTGCTGAGACCAAATAACCATTATCGGTTCTTCTCATGGTTCCATTGGAATCTAGCCAATCCCGTGCTCCTGTACTGACCAACACCATGTTTTTATCAACTACCTCTTTTAGGAATTCTTCGCTTGTACCTTCCTGTTTATATTTCCAGATATTTACTGCAAGAAGGTGTTGGTGCATAGACAATGCCAATGCTGTAGAAGAGCAATACTGCGCTATTTTAACCAATATAGCGCACATATCAGTAAAAGAAACTCCAGCACCTCCCAATTCTTTAGGTATCATGGCCGTTAGATATCCATGCTTTTTCAATAATTGATAGTTATCGGCTACAAAGGTATCGGCCTTATCGTGCGCACTTCCATTTGCAGCCAATTGGTCCCCAAGCTGGTCTATTAGATTTAACCAGTGCTTTGAAGGGGTTTCAGCAACCTTGTTTTGATGAATATTCATAATACAACAGATTTTTTCGATAATACTTCTCAAACAAACAGTTGTGCTTTTTGAAATTTTAAAGGAGTAATACCATTCTCGTTCTTGAATACTCTAGCAAAATGGGCAGGACTTTCAAAACCACTATCAAAAGCCACCTCATATACTTTTTGATTGGTATTCTCCAATAATCTTTTTGCATGAAGAAGCCTTTTTTTAGTAAGCCATTTTCCTGGTGATGTTCTATAAGTACTTTGAAAATCGCGATTAAATGTACTTAAACTCCTCTGTGATAGTCTTGCAAATTCTTCGAGTGATAAATTATAAACAAAATTGGACTCCATTATGTTTTTAACCGATGGTTTAACTTCTTGGGCAATCTGTTTAAAATAGCTCCCGATTTCAGGGTTATAAGGCAGTGATAAAATATTGACCAATAACTCTTGAAATTTAATTTCCATCAAATATTTTGAAGGCTTTTCTTGATTAAAAAAATAATCCAACATTGACGTAAAATATGTACTTAACGTTCTGTCCATTATCAAAGGAATTGCACTATCACTTTGAAGACTACTTTTTTGATTGGCCCCGATTTCAGGTTTTTGTGATATAAAATCCTTGACATAAGAATCAGGAATAAAAATTACTATGGCGCAAAAATCTGAGTCAAAATACTTCTCAATAATATTTGCTCCTTTTTTCACAAAAAGCACCTCATTGGCATGAACCGTATAGCTATGCTCCAGCGTTCGCCATTTCTTTTTGCCCTCTAGTACATAAATAAAATAATTTAGATGGTTCCAAGTAGTGAATATCGCTTTTTCCTCCTTACATCGATACTCCGAAAACATAAGTGACGACACTTCAATTTTCTTGAATGTAGGTGTGTTTTTTGCTATGTCGTAACCGTTACCCATTATTTTGAATATTTTACATTTTGAAAAGTACAGCTTTTTAAGTGAATGGCCTCCTTATAAACATCTTAAGTCATAACAAACCATTGTTTTACCCAGTAAATATCTCAACAATCTATTTTCTTAATAGGTAATAATTTAAGTGGTTATGTTTGCTAACTGCAAATCCAATAACGAATTTCTAATCGATTTCTGCAGGTTTTAAAATCAGGTCGTTGTCAGATGCCAATTTGGCGAATTCCTCTGCACTTAGTGAATTAGATAGTTCCTTCCCCGGTTCTACCCCTACTTGTTTGAAAAAATTTAACAAACCATGTTTAGCATTTGGAACAGTTGCAAATACCAATTTTAACGGTTCATTGCCCGTATTTTGAAAGGAATGCCATTCTCCCGGCGCCGTATACCATACATAGCCTTCCCTAACAATTGTTTCTTTCCGCTCATCGTTCTCATAACTTATAACGACACCCGTTCCTGAAAGAAAATAAGCAATCTCTTCCGTTTTATTATGCTTGTGCTCTGGCAAAGCCCCCCCTACACCCAACTCGTATTTTGAAAAACCTGCAGAAGCATTAGGGTGACTTTCGGAATCCAAATAAATTTGAAGCAACCCTCCAGACCCAAGTTTGTCTTTGCTCTCTGGAAATATCCACAGTTGTTTGGCGTCCTTAGGCATTACAATTCTTTTACCAGTGTGTGTATGCGTGGAATTATCGTGAATATGGGTTTCTTCTTTTTCGTCAAGTGAAAGGGCTACTACCGAATCGTCCTTTTTCTCAGATTTATCTACATTTTCACCACAACCTTGAACGATGGTAAGTAAAAGTATTATGGCAACTAACTTCCTTATTTTAAAGTTCTTTTTGTTTTTAAGCATGGTTATATTATTTATGTTTATTAATGACTTCCAATTGTAGGAATCAAAACTAAAGAGAATATATGTACTTTAAATGACTAGGGCTTTCAATAAATTGACTGAGTATGTCAAAACAATAATTTTGAAAGGATAACACTTATTAAAGCCTTGCTAAATAGCAATTACTACTAAAGAAAACTATGCCCTTTTCAGGTTTTAAGACAAAAACTATTGCTATCAACCTGTTTGTAATACGTCTTTAGTAAGTGCTAAACCAAATTGTTCGTGCTAATTTGCGAATACCGCTAAATTTTTAAATTTGGATTTCAAGATTGAAAAAGTAAAAACCCGTCCGAACAGACCTATTAGTTACGGGCGCGCAAAACATAATAATTCGGTTCTGCGTTTATCCAAAGACGTAGTGTCATTATACACGCTGCGTTTCAAAAACAAACTGTTAGCGGTAACTTAAATAGGAAAAAATTATCTTAATAATTATTTCTCGCTTAATAAATGAAAAAAAGGAAAATTTTCACATCCAAAAGGGAACGGAAATTATGGACTTGGGCATTGGTGGTTTGTATTGCTATCTACGCTACACTGTTTTTAGGAGGTCAATTCATAGATTATATGGTTGAACGTCGAATTATAGAACAAAGCACTTTTTACTTCTTTCTTGTTTTGATTTTAGCTTTCATATTCAGCGGATTGAAAAGTTCCAGAAAGAGATTGGAGTATTGGATATATGCCGGAGTTATAGCTGTATATGGTACGGCTTTGTTGAGAATGGATCTCACTATTACTGAGTGTTCACATATGATTGAGTATGGATTACTTTCAATATTAATTTATGAAGCGCTTGTTGAAAGGGGACTTAATGGAGCGAATATCAAATTACCTATAATAACGTCAATTGTAGCAGCTGGAACTATTGGATTATTGGACGAATGTATTCAATATTTTCTATCATATCGCGTTTTTGATATTGTGGACATTGGTTTCAATTATTTGGCGTCGGCACTTGGAGTACTTATAAATTATGGAGTAAGTAAGTTGCAACAAATTTTCACAAATTGGAATAGAAAGTAGGTAAGGATTTAAAAACTACACACAACAATCCATATAATTAATTGGCCCGACAGCATATTTCCAGTCCTTAACGGCACTGGTATACTGGCGGATGGCCTGGCACAAGGTTTTTTGTAAAAATTCTCCCACCCCCAAAAAATTTACGGTACAATTTTCTCCGAGCCTGCCGGCTGGTAGGTTCGCTTTGTATTCGCTAATTTAGTTACTTAATCATACGCTGGCAGTAATTGGAATGGAAGAACAACAAATCATAGAATGGTTGTTACAAGGTGATGTATCAATACAATATCAGGTTCACCGAGATCTGTTGGGTAATAACCTCAAAGAACTACAAGGTAGAATAGCCTATGAAGGTTGGGGAAAACAATTTTTATCCAAGCGAAAGTCGAATGGACATTGGGGGCAGAGTTTTTATCAGCCCAAATGGATTTCCTCCCATTACACCCTGCTAGACCTCCGCAACTTGAACCTAAGCCCTGCAAATAAGAAAGTGCAAGAAACCATTAAGATAATATTGGCTACTTGTAAGGCCAAAGATGGAGGTATTAAATTGGGTCCTTCAACAACTATCCATAGTGATGTTTGTGTAAATGGAATGTTCTTAAATTATGCCACTTACTTTCAAACTGAAGAACAAGAATTACACCCAGTTGTAGATAGTGTTCTGAATGAAATAATGCCAGATGGTGGTTTCAATTGTAGAACAACAAGAAGTGGAGCGGTTCATAGTTCGTTACATACTACCTTATCTGTACTTGAAGGATTACTTGAGTTCCAAAAGGCAGGAAACACTTACCGGAAATATGAAATTAAAAGTGCCCAAAGGAGTGCTGAAGAGTTCGTTCTTATCCACCAATTATTCCTTTCTGACCGAACAGGAGAAATCATTCGGAAAGACTTTTTAAATCTTCCGTATCCATGTAGATGGAAGTACAATATTCTTCGAGCTTTGGATTATTTTCAATATTCCGGACGTAAGTGGGATGAAAGAATGAATCCTGCTATCAAGGTTTTACTAAAAAAGCGAAATACAGATTATACATGGAATTTACAAGCTAAACACCCAGGAAAGGAACACTTTGAAATGGAAAAAGCGGGAAAACCAAGCAGATGGAATACGTTAAGGGTTTTACGTGTATTGAAACATTTCGAAATAGAAAACTACTGTCAACAACCTGTGTAATTAACCAGACCTACAGAGTCTTTCCAGCTTGCTGAGCTTTTTGGCATGGTCCCCTCCCCAATCAGTACCTGACCTACTTTGTTATACAGGCGGGCGGGCGTATCGGCACGGGCGGACTGGCGGGTTGCCTGTGAAAGCTAACTAACGAAAATCCTCCAACCCCAAAAACCTTGGCAGGACAGATTTCCCTGACTGAAATTAAAGTCTGAACCTTGTGTATTATGCTTAAAGCCAAATATAACCACCAACGATCAACAGAGTTTAAAGTAGATTTTTCATTTTTTTAAATTATAGGATACACGTATTTTCAGTTATTTTTGCCTTATGAAAAAAATAGTCAATTATTTTCTACAAGGTTTGCTATATATCGCACCTTTGGGAATCACGGTTTACATTATATATTTAATATTCAATTTCATAGATAATATCTTGGATGATAAACTTGAGAAAATTTTTGATATTGATATTCCGGGATTAGGATTTGTTATAATCTTTTTATTTCTCGTATTGGTTGGGATAACTGGACAAAGTATACTTGCTCGACCATTTAAAGTACTATTTAAACGAATAATAGAAAAAGCTCCTTTGCTTAAGCTAATATTTTCAGCTTTAAATGACCTTTTTTCAGCTTTTGTTGGCAAGGAAAAGAAGTTTAATAAACCTGTTATTGTTTTAGTGAACCCTATATCGAACTTAGAAAAGTTAGGTTTCTTGACCGAAGAAGATTTAAGCATACTTGATGAAAAGGAAAAGGTAGCCGTTTATTTCCCTCATTCCTATAATTTTTCAGGTGAATTGTTCCTAGTACCTAAAGAGCAAGTAAGGTTGATTGATGTAAATCCATCTGTGGTTATGAAATTTATTATATCAGGAGGTGTTTCAAGCATCTATGAAGAACAAGGAACCGTAAATGAATAAATTAGGAAATTTTTCAAGAGCAATGTTATTCCTTGTCGTTTTGACTACCAGTGTTTTCCTTTTTGTGGTTTTTTGAAAGAATCAGACCAATAAAAATTATTTAACTTTAGTAATGTAAAAGATTCTGTTTTCCATTGATAAATTAGAGGTTCTAAATTTAAAGACGAAACTCAAGCATTGGGGAGCCAAAAAGACCAGGTAACTGTTGTTTAAAAATTTAAGAGAACAAGAAGTTTCTTCTGTGATCACCGTCCATAAGAACCTAAGGATAAAACGATGGGGAGAGTAGAACCGGTATACCCCAATTTTAATCCCAAATCATGTAATGAGGTCTGGCGGGGTGACCTAAAGTAAAGGTTTTTGATGGGCAATAAAATCTACCGCCATTCGCTCACCATCACAATCTCCATGTGCCGATTCTTGTTTACGACAAAAGGAAATTACCACTAAAACCTAAGATCTGCAAGGTCAAGTTCAGAAAGGTTTTAAAATCATATGGCTTTTCCCGGAAGGCTATACCGAACGATTTAATTTGGAGTACAATTCATTAAATATCAGCACAGAAATACAGGCCCTGTTAATGAGGATATTACTTTTTTTCATAACTTTAAACTTATGATAAAACCTATCACTAAGGGTAGTGAACCGTAAGGTAGTCCTTGCTTGAAGCTGCCTTTAAGTCTGGTTCAACAACTTGTATAATTAATTGCTGGCCAATTTCCCAAATGGAAATCCTTGCAATTAATAGTCTTTGGAACTTGTAAACAATTTCCGCTTGAAATGTCTACAATTAATCATTCATGATCCTTTAGTTAACATGCTAAAATTCACATTATGAAAATCCATTGGTTACCTTTTTATTTATTGGTTCTTTTATTTTCATTCACAATTCAACCAGAAAATACATTTAGTGAGATCCGAAAAGGTACCATTACAAATCTTTATGATGCCTTTGGTAAAGACACTTCCCTGACTAAAGACTTTGGGTTTTCCTGTATTACAAAATACAAGGACAAGACAATTTTATTTGATGCTGGTAGTAACGCCGACATCTTTAAAAAGAATACCAACAAACTGGGAATTGACCTTTCAAAGATTGATATTGTGGTTGTTTCTCATGGACACCTCGACCATCTTAATGGAATTGACTATTTATTGCAAATAAATCCAAAAGTGAAAATATATTTCCCCTATGATATTTTTTGGGGAGCCCCCGTACCCTTTGACGCAACAGGACAAGAGCAAGAGGTAAAAGATTCATTACCAACATATATGCAATACTTTGATGGTGGAGAAACAAAATTCATCATTAATCAATCAGGACGGTTCTGGAACTCTAACATTGAGTTTGTCAAGGATTCCAAGGAAATTCTACCAGGACTTAATTTAATAGCGACGAATTCTCCCTACATGGGATATTTTTCGTGTTATCCGGGAAAGAGTTTTGTCGAAGGGCAGTTTGAGCATGAATCAGATGCGTGTAAAAACACTGATCTCCCCGAACTTTCGCTTTCATTAAAAACAGATAAGGGGCAAATTCTAATTGTGGGCTGCTCACACACAGGCGTTGAGAATATTGTTAAACAAACACAAACCGTTACGACCGATAAAATTGAATTGGTTTATGGTGGTTTTCACATGCTCCCGTTTAACAGAACACAGATAGCACGCTTAGCTTTCGTTCTCAAAACAGATTTGGGAGTTCACCGAGTGGCACCTGCGCATTGTACAGGACATCTTGCATTTAAAATTCTTAATGACTCTTTCGGTGGAGATTATTTATTTGCAGGACTTGGTGAAACAGTTTCGTATTAGTATGAAAAATAAATTTATTGCGAGAAAGGCATGATTCACAATTCCACTAATCGGCTAAGAACGAAAAAGTCCATGGTGCTCCTTTCACACTACCCAGCGTTCTGGTCTACTAATAGGCAATTCTAAAATGAAACCTAAGTTATGTTTTAATACAAGAAATTAATATAACCTTTCTGGGCTTAATATATTTAACCTAACATTTGAATGCCACACGAAATCAGCTAGAATGTAAGTGTATTGAATGGCAATAATGAATTTATTTTATTTTATTCACCTCCATATGGAATAAGTATAATCCGTTCTTCAGAATTAAATGACTTGAAGAATGAATGGGAAAACATAATTACTTTTCTACAAGATGAATGGGACCTTGGGAGGGAAACAATTACAGTCGGACCCATGATGATTATTAATCAAAAGGATAACCATGCCAAGGCTTTTTAATTGGACAAAAACAAAACCCTTGCGAATAGGCGCCGGCGGGCATATGGAAACCAGCCCGACACATAATTCTTGCGGGAGCCACCTGCCCGACATTAATTCAGAAGGGTAAAAAGCTTTTGTTAGGTGCATATAGAACAGAAGAGGTGGCTAACTTCCCGCACTTCGCATAACCGAGACTACTTCCTGAAAGCCAAATGGAGCTTTTTCTCCATTAGCATCAGGTTTAAAAAAATAATTGTAATTTGTACTTCCGAATAACATTAACAAGCTTGCATTTCTGATTAATAAGCTTTGTTCTTTCATTGTAAATTAGCATTTGGAATTTTGCGTGCAAAACTTCAGCCTCAAACTGCACCAAGCGCCACAGTTATTTTTTAATAAAATTGTTGGCAGTAATTTAATGGTTGTGAAGATATGAAGGCAACTCAAATTGAAACAATACTTGAAACTGACTATCTCATTGTAGGATGTGGTGCTGTGGGCATGGCTTTCGCTGATGTTATTTTATCGGAAACGGATGCTAACTTGATCTTGGTCGATAAACTCCATAAGCCTGGTGGACACTGGAACCATGCATATTCATTTGTAAAACTGCACCAGCCCTCTGCATATTATGGTGTAAGTTCAGTAAACCTGGGAAGAGATGATACAGATAAGGTTGGAGTAAATAAAGGTTTGGGATATCTTTCTTCAGGTGCTGAGATCAGTGCCTATTATGATGATATTATGCAGCGTATATTCCTGCCTAGTGGCCGGGTAAAGTATTTCCCATTATGTGAATATAGCGGTGACAATAATTTTGCATCAATTCTAACCGGAAAGTCCTATAAGGTAAGGGTTAATAAAAAAAATGTGAATGCGGCCCATATGCAAACCAAGGTTCCTTCCACACATACTCCCAACTTCCATATTGCACCAGAGGTTATGTTTATTCCGATCAATGATTTGCCAAAAGTAACGAAGCCACCTGGAGGATGGGTGGTAATAGGTGGTGGTAAAACTGGAGTTGATGCCATAATTTGGCTACTCGAACACAAGGTTGATGCTGCAAAAATTACCTGGATCGTTCCAAGAGATTCCTGGTTCACAGATCGAAAGAACATTCAGCCTTCTGAAGAGTTTCTTAAATATTTCCTCAATGATCAGATTGCTCAGTTGGAAGCTCTGGAACAGGCTAAGTCGATTACCGATCTGTTTATCAAGCTTGAAAAAGCAGGTGTACTGTTGCGTATAGACAAAAAGGTGATACCAAAAATGCATCGTGGGGCCACCATAAGCGAACTGGAATTAGAACAGCTCCGGCGGATTAAAAATATTGTTCGTAAGGGCCGTATCAAGCGTATCGAAAAAGACGAGATTATTCTTGAGGAAGGAAAGATTGGCAATGAACAAAACCAAATTTTTGTTGATTGTTCAGCAAATGCGCTGCACCATTCAGGGAATAAACCAATTTTTTCAGGCAACACGATTACACTACAGCCAGTAAGAGGAGGACAAATCGTATTTAGTGCAGCCTTTATTGCACATGTTGAAACTGCCTATAAAGATGAAATGCAAAAAAATAAGCTTTGTGAGGTAGTACCATTGCCAAACCACGATACGGATTGGATAAAAATGTTTGCGGGATCTATGAAAAATCAACATAGCTGGAAAAAAGATCCCGAATTAACAAAGTGGCTTTACAACAATAGATTGGATGGATTCAGCCATTTGGTGGCAGATATTTCCGATGATGATGAAGAATTGCAGACTATTCTAAGACGTTTACGCAACAGCATCAGACCAGCCATGGTGAATCTCGGAAAACTTCTTCTTTAGACGATTAAAGGAAAATGATGTTCTTGAATTGATCAAGACCAAATTGTAAAAATGAAAAAAATTGCTATTGAATAAAAACGGGCTAGGCCAGCTGCTAACAACGGCCAACATAAATGACAGATTCAATTTTATGATAAATACTCAACAACAAAGGTGCAAATTAATATATCCGCCAATATGCATTATCCTAGACCGTTGACAATAGTTTACACTTAGTTAAGGGTATATAAAAATTGATATAATTTATTTTTAACGCTTCTAAATTTAAGATATTATGAAAAAATTCATTTGGTTAAACTTTTGTTTACTATTACTATTTTCCTGTGATTCTGATAACCTGTTGAAAAATTCTGGACCTTTTGCAGTAGAATTCAATCTTAAGGGAGCTGTTGATAATGCCATACAGACTTTATACATTTCAGGAGTGGACAATGGCAGTTTTGATATCAATGACTATCAAATTGAATATGATGAAAGTGATGCGCACCCAAACTCAAAAGGATTTCCGGCTGACCTTACAAACGAAGACTTACAATTTGAAGGCACGATAAGATTCTTTTCTCCCAGATTGGAAAGTATATATTTGGAGTATACCAACCTTCTTAATTACGATAATGGTGATACCTTGGAAGTAACAATTACTATTTTTAGAAATGGAAAAGTGATAGATGAAATTTCTGAAGTCTTTTCAGACAATAGTCTTGAAATTTTCAGATTAAACAAATCGTACAACTATGCAGATTAAAGCAGATAACTAATGACAAGTGCCTTTTGGAAAAACTATTGCAAATATCTAATAGTGAGTTCAACAGTAACCGGCAAACATGAAGACCGTGTTGAGTGTACCAATTGTCGTTTTTCCCTACTATGGGCATTGCAATCAGTTTTGACAATCATTTGAACCCCAAGTATCCAAACTTCTTAATATATTTTCCAGGGATTTTCCTCTATTGCTCAATCTATATTCCACTCTAGGGGGAACTACAGGAAATACCTTTCTGGAAATAAGCCCATCTTTTTCCAATTCCCGCACTGTTTGGGTAAACATTTTATTTGAAATACCAGGAATTTTTTTTTGCAATATTCCAGAACGCAAAGCCCCTTCCAATAAATGAAATAAAATTAAAGGTTTCCATTTTGTGCCTATTAAATTCATTGTATAATTTAAAGGACAACTATTATCTTTTTTCAGAATCATTAACTTATATTACTGATTATCATTATTTTACTCCTTTTGGTAACTATACTACTTTTTAGTAAGTTATTGCCTATAAGGCAAATATAAATTAATTTTGCAATTAAAATTAGAACCTATGACAGATATTAAAAATTATCCAAAATCGTTTTCACATATTGGAATTACAGTTCCGAATATAAATGAAGCCGTAAAATTCTATTCAGAAGTAATGGGTTGGTACATAATTATGGAACCATCCAAAGTCAAGAAGGAAAGGGAAACCGCTATTGGTCAAATGTGCATTGATGTCTTTGGAGAAGACTGGAATGAATTTGAAATTGCCCATTTAGCAACTTCGGACGGTATTGGAATTGAATTATTTTCCTTTCCAAACGGAATAAAAGAAGCTCCTGAATTTAACCCATTTAATACCGGCCTTTTTCATTTTTGTGTACAAGACCCAAATATTGAAGAGTTGATAGACAAGATTGTTTCTTATGGTGGTAAACAACGTATGCCGATTAGGGAATATTACCCTAACGATAAACCTTTCAAAATGTGCTATGTGGAAGACCCATTTGGTATTGTTTTTGAAATCTACACCCATAGTTATGAATTAACATACTCTTCAGGTGCCTATTCAAAATAACCTGAGATTTTCATAAATTGTAATAGGCTCTCCTGCTGGAGCATGCCTGCTTATCGTCAGATAGGCAGGCATGCTCCAGCAGGGCCTATTGTTCCCCTTTAGGCAACCCAACTAATTCTTATTTATCAAAATTTTTAGGAATAAAATATACGTTTAGCAATAGGTTAATTCATTTGCTTTATTTCTATATTTTACTACCCCCCTACTCTTACCCTTATTCCCTTTAGGATTATAGCACAACGAGAAGTTTTAGATATAAATTTCTTTTTACTTTACCCTCTGCACAGGTAATGTTTACCATTGCTAGGGTGTAAATGGCCAAGTTCCCGGTTCAATTAATCTAAATCTAATTTTATGAAAACTTCTTTCCATTTAGTGCCTCAATTATTTCTAAGGTTTGGAGTACTGGCCATCTTAGTGTTCGCTTGTGTAGGCCCAGCTGGACCTTCAGGAAGCTAGGAAATTCAAGGTCAGCAAGTTCCATGGGTGACCCAGGGAGCGGGGGCACTTGGCACTGCCAATTTTATCTACTCTGAATGGGTAAACTTTGACAGTATTAATTGGTCTCTAGTGACTGAGTTTGCTAGGGCCACCCAGCTCTGTGCGAGCATTATGATATACCCTTGGATTAATATAGGCTTTGATTAAATTTAAAAAAATAAGATTTTTGGCAAAACGGCATCTTATTGCCCTCGATCCCCCATAAAGCGAGACCAAAATACAATTCTGAAAATAGCTTACCACTATTATTGGGACCTAGGTAGTATAGAAGTCTGTGTGTTATCGTGTTTCCGATCTGGGACAAAAACTGGCACTGCAAGAAATCCTTTGCTACAATGTCGTTTTTTTACAATCATGCCTAATTTTTCTGTAATATCTTTAATACATATCAATTTGAATGGATTAATAAATAATTCCCATTCATTAAAAAATGAAGTCATGATCAAAGTTTCAGAAATAGCACCGGATGTTTACAGAATATCAGTATTTGTTAAAGAATTCAATTTACAATTCAATCATTTTTTGATCAAAGATGATGAACCCATGCTATATCATGCAGGAATGAAACAAATGTTTCCCATGGTGCTGGAAGAGGTACGCAAATTAATTGATCCATCGAAGATCATGTGGATCGGTTTTAGTCATTTTGAAGTGGACGAGTGCGGAGCACTTAATGAGTGGCTGCAGGTAGCCCCAAATGCTAAAGCCGTATGCAGTGAAGTTGGTGCCATAGTAAATATGGGCGACTTTGCGATAAGACCGGCCCATGCAATGGCGAGTAATGAAATATTAAATACGGGTAACCATAAATATCGTTTTATTAGAACCCCACATTTACCACATGGTTGGGATGCTGGTGTATTGTTCGAGGAAACAAACGGAACACTTTTATGTTCGGACCTTTTTCACCAAAATGGTAATGTAACAGATATAACGGATAAGGACATCCTGGCTTCACATAAAAGTTCCATGCTCGAATATGATCAAGGACCATTGATGGAATATACTCCTTATACCCATAATACCGCAAAGCTACTTTATTCCTTGGCGGATTTAAAGCCTAAGACCCTAGCAACAATGCATGGTTCTTCATTTGTAGGGGATTGTAGCCAGGCGTTGCGGGATCTTGATACTGTCATGAGGGAATTATGGGGCAACGAGCTTAAAGTGGTTTAAACCATCATATATTGAATAGTAAATCATAAACACCAGATTAACAAACGGTTAGAGCTACCTAAGAGCTTATTCAAATTTCGGTCATAACCCAAAATAAACTATCTTTAAGTTTAATGAATTGGACAAATGGGAACCCAGATAAAAGAATATATACCATGCGAAAGCTTAAGACCATTCGTGGAGCTATTTTGGGAAGGTAGTTTTAATATGCATGCTACTGGATCCATGTCCATGCAAATGATTCCAAATGGCTGCCTGGAATTAATCATCCATTTAAACGATCTGCACTGCGACCTTGAAAATAACAATATCTGGTCACAAACTCCGGACTATATGATTCTGGGATTAATAACCCAACCTTGCGAAGTAAGGTTTAAAAATTGTGTAAGTGTCTTTGCCATTCGTTTTAAGCCGGAAGGTATCTATAATATCTTTGGGGTACCTTCTTCATTGCTAATGGAAAGCTACGAAGATATGTCTACTGTATTGGGCCGTGGGTTTCAAGACTTCTGCCATAGGTTAAAGGAAAAAATAGACATTGTTTCTATGATTCGGCACACAGAAAATTATCTATTGAAGAACCTCCAGGACAAAAAGATCGGCCTGAACTACGTAAACTTGGCTGCCGAACTCATTCGCAATACGAAAGGCGTCCGGATAAAGGACCTATGTAGTAGACTATTTATAAGCCAGCGACAATTGGAAAGGGAATTTAAAGATAAGGTTGGTATTAGTCCAAAACACTATCTCCGCATTATACGTATTAATGAAGTACTGCGATTATTAAATGAGGATCATGTAATCGATCTTACAGGTGTTGCCTATCAATGTGGTTATTACGATCAGGCACATTTTATAAAAGATTTTAAAAAAATAACCGGTCAAAAACCAACCATTTTTATGATGGACAAAGAGCAGTTTATTTCCAATCCTGGCCTTGCCCATTACATTGATTAGTCCAAAATTAAACTGCAACCCGACAATGGGGTTAATTTGCACCAACCTACTATTTCATATTAAACTTCTATAATTAATTATTTGATATATTGTATATAAAAACACCCGCTAGCGCGAGCTTGCAAATAGACAAACAGGCATTTTGCCAGTGCCAGCACAGCTTATTGCTTAAATGCAACGGCTTATACATTCTTTCACTCTGGGCCTTTACCAGCCCTTCCTTCCATAAATTTACTGTTATTTGGGCATAATAAAGCAAATGAATATAGCTAAGGGCACCAACGTGAATACTGTTTAAAAAATGGAATAGAGGTTAGTTACTATAACCCCTTTTCCATCATTTAAGGCAATAGATGATAATTGCTTTTCTTCCTTTACCTTAAAATTAAATGGTGGCGCCAATACGTTTAAACCACTTTGTTTTTTAAGTCTAATGCCTTGCCCTGAAATAATCTCCTTATTGGGAATAAAATCTTCTGCCGGCAAATGTTCTGTTATAATAACATATTTAAAAGTGGTTAACTTCCTCAATATACTTTGTACTTCAGCATTCGATAGATGTTGCAGTACTTGCCGTAATAAAGCACAATCCCCAGACGGTAAATCATCTACTGCGATATCCAAACAATGGAATTCTAAATTTTCCTCTTTAAATTTTTCTTTATTATGAGCTATAAGGTCGGGTACTATATCAACCGCAACATACTTCTTAGTATGCTTTACTAATTCTTTTCCCACATTAAAATCCCCACATCCTAAATCACAAACCACAATGGGACTTTTAAAAGAGGTTAAAAATGAAATTATAACTTCTATATATGGATTTACTATCTCAGGATGATGCGATCCATCACCCGAATAAAAATCAGATTTTCCGCCACCCCAAAGTTTCATTTCATAAACCTGTGCCATAGCTTCTTTGGTGGGCCAGGGCTTCTTTATTTTTTTAATTCCATTTTCTTTCTTCCCCATAAACACTCAAGTGGTCTGTACAAACTAAAAATGCATAATAATATGTTTCCAATGCATTATTAAAGTAAACGTACAAATTTAAGGTAAAACCCAATGTTAAATATCCGACAGCAATGCCAACTTCGGCACCCAAATCAACACTAACCCATAAGCCAACAAAGTTAAGAATTACAGTGGCTGGAATATTTTCTAAAGTGCCGCCAAATGTATTAAGCAAAATGAAGGCAATTTTATCCGTTATTATTTATGCAACAATTAATATATGAAGGGACCATCAAACTTATTAAATCAATTGAGGATTTGAATTATGGTCAGGCACAGAAAAAATGGCCCTATTCATGGCCCTTACACAACAGCAAGAATCTTATACCCAAGAAAAATTAGACATAGAAGAGCACCAACCAATGGGATTAGAAACTTTGGGTTCCACCAACATTTCCACTTGCCGAATTCGTCAAATGCCAGCTTGGTCTGGGAGAAATTAACAAGTGCAAAAACACTAATAATTACGTAGCTGGTAGTATTGGCAAGTTGAACAATGGGCACGAAAATAGCCAAAACAACGATCCCAATGGCTATGGTTATGGTGGCCAGCACAGGAGTACGATACTTTTTATGTACCTGATAAAACAATTTAGGCGCACTGTTCTGACCAGCCATTCCATAAAGGACCCTAGAGCCCATTATGACCTGTGCCAGTACCCCATTTAAAACAGCAACCAAACTTATGACACTAATAGCATAAGCATAATGCTGCCCCTTGATCGCAACTATTTCAGCCATAGGGGCATTGGTAGCAGAAAGTATATCTAGAGGCAAGGAAATCACTGCAACCACGGCCACTGCAATATAGAGGAACAAGGCAATAATTAAACTGCCCATAATGGCCACAGGCATACTCTTCTTCGGGTTTTTGGCTTCCTCAGCAACATTTGCCAAATCTTCAAACCCAACAAAGGCATAAAAAGCCAAAAATGCGCCCTGAAACACAGCAAACACATCATAGCCTGGTGCCTCAATGAACATTTCGGAAAACTGTGAAGTTAATTTCTCCAGATCAAGACCTGCCACAAAAATAACAAATAGCAGCCCCCCAACTTCAATCAGGGTTATTAACCCGATTACGTTCAAGGATTCACCAATACCCCATATAGCGAGAATAGTCAGTACTATCATACTAAAAATAATGACAAATGCATCTGGGATTTCTATGAACACATCCAGGTACCCTACAAATCCTTTTAGAATTGCGGCCGCGGAGATGAACCCCGTAAAAATTACTCCCCAACCAACCAAAGAAGCCAAACGTTTTGAGTTAAAAGCCTCAGTTACATAAACTATTTCCCCTCCACTTTTCGGAAACCGCGGTGCAAGAAGGGAATAGGAATAAGCGGTCATTCCTGCCAAAACTCCAGCAAGAAGGAAGGATAGAGGAGCCAGTGTTCCAGAATATATTGCTACTTTACCCACCAGTACATAAATACCGGCTCCGAGCATGGTTCCAACTCCATACAATAATATTTGAACCGTACCGAGTTGTTTCTTTAGACCTACAATTTCCTTATCATTGTTCATACGTTTAAGATTTCTTTAAAGTTGGGGGAAAGTTGATTTGAGATATAAAGGAGCTGTTTATTTGCGGGCATCCCTTGTTCATGCTATGTACAATTTCCAAATCCACTTGTCCTTAACCATTAGCAAAACATATATAGTTGAAAGCTTGGCCTGTCCAAACCAAAAACTTCCCAATCCACATGGAGCGTTGAACAGCTTAGGAGGTAGCCATAAGATTTAAGATATTTCCTTCGTACTTAGATCGCTTTCGCTTCTCCCAATCCCCATACGCCTTGTTTGCATTCCAATTAGAGGGCCAACGAGTATTGAGGACAGAAGTGCTGAAAATACTATAGCCACAAATATTGCCTGCCCAATGAGTTCAAGTTCAATGGCGAGGGTAGCAACCACAATTTCCATGGCCCCGCCCGGAATGAAGATCAAGCCCATCAAAATTGACGTTTGCTGAGACTGTTTTCCCAATTTTGCCCCTAACCATGCACCCACAAATTTCCCCAAAATGGCAACTATGCAAAAGATAAGGGTTGGCCATAGTTCTAGTCCTACCAGAAAGTCGATTTTAATTCCAAGCGTGGCAAAAAAGAGGGGTACAAAGATAGCGTGCAAGGTATCCGAGACACTATTGCGAAGATCCTCCGTTACTCTTTTGGCACTTCCTGCCATGGTACCGGCAAGAAAGAATCCTAGAATAGCATGAATTCCCATCCATTGCGTTAGGGCTCCACAAAGCAAACCAACGCTTACAATTAGGGTCTGTGCCGCTGTGGGCTGCGGTAATGAGGTGGCTTCAACATGTTTTAGCGCAAAATTCAGCACCTTGGCCCCAACGGCAATACTTATAATGATAAAGACTATGACAAGCACTGCCCTCCCGCCTATGTCAATGACATTCATTGAATGGGCCGTTACCAATGACATTACAATAGAAAATAATAACCATCCAAAAATATCATTGATAGCACAGGACGAAAGGGCAAGTGACGCTTGTGGAGTTTTATTGATACCTAGATCACCCAAGGCTCGTGCTACAACAGATATGGCAGTGATAGAACATGCAACGGACAAAAATAGCGGGAATGTGATTCCGGTGGCCGCTTCCCCCCAATAGGTAGGATCATATGTACTAAAAATTGGATAGCCAATGGCAATGGGAAAAAGCACTCCAACAATACCGATTAAAATGGACGCACGGCCACTTCGGAGCGCATGCCCCACATTAACATGAAAGCCCGAAGAGAGTAATAGAAAAAAGACCCCGAGCCAAGAAACTGTTTCAAGCATTATATATTGGGGTTCACTATCCGGGAACAGCATGTTTTGCAAGTCTGGGGATACCCGACCAAGTAAAGTTGGCCCTAAAATAACACCTGCTAGAATTTCACCTGTGAGAGCCGGAATTTTGAACGATTCACAGATAACACCAAGGGTCCTTGCAACTCCTAGGAGAACAAGGATCTGCACAATAAAAAGTAGGATGTGGCTTTCGTTAAGGTAATGCATGTTATATATTATCCTATTGGACTTTAATTACGATAAAGTAGGGGTCATCGACCTTTAAAATTAGAGGGTCCTCTACTCCATGTTTTCTGTAGTTATATTCTAGAATAAAAAGCGCTTTTTACATCTTTTAATAATATTGAGGCCTCTTCAGTCTATGTATAACCAATTATTGGGTGGTTTCCGTTTTTACTGCCGACTACCTTCTTATACCAAAAACTCACCAAAAAAAAAGTAATATTATTTAGTACTGGAACACTTTAAAATCTTCTAGATTTATGACTCCTTTTGAAATGTAAATAGCGGTATTCTTGTTTGAAAAGCCGTATTTTGGGTAACGCTCTTTTGAAATACCTTTTCCAAAAAGTTTGTGTGGTGGGTAAACATAATCACCATATCTGCGTCAACGTCTGCAACAAATGTGTTGACCCCATGTATAACTGAGCTGCTTTTTAGCTCAATAAAATTTATTTTTTGATAAGAAAAATCCTTTCTTAAGCTCTCTTCCTTTTGTTGCAAATCCCCTTCAAAACGTTCATTGTCCTTATCTATATGAAGAATTTGAATCCATGAATCCATTAATTTTGCAAATGGGATAATTAGATCAATCTCTTTTTCCAGATTGTATAAGTCACTTGAATATACAATATTGTTGATACCTTTATAGCGTGCAAATTCAGGAATGGTCAGAACAGGGATGCTACTGTTTTGAATAATACCAGCAGCATTGCTTCCGAAGAGAATCTTTTTTAAGCCACTGGCCCCTTTAGTTCCAATACAAATCATATCGATATTATTTTTTAAGGCAAATATTTCGACATATTTTTCAATGGAGGAACCAGAGGTAATTTCATAGCTAATATCAATATTATGGCTATTATCATTTTTGATAGAAGCTATAAGTTCTTTCATTGAATTTTCGGAACTGGTTTTTATGGCCTCTTGAAGTTTTTGGGAACCGATTCTAGCCCTTGAAGGTGCATTGGTATCTATTACATGAAGTAAAATAAGCTGTATATCAATATCCTTACTTAAGTCTACAGAATACTTGATTGCCACATTTGATAATTCGGAAAAATCTGTTGGTATTAAAATTCTCATTTAGTTATATTTTAGGATTGAGCACTAAAGTTATCCCTCTATTGATTTTTATCCTATGATATTGGTCAGTCCTAGAAAAAACAAACACAGGAATATTTTTACGATTAATCGTCGTTTTAAAGCTGCTTTTACCGAATAGGTGTAATGTAAAGCCCTTTTCCTATAATTTCTCCCAGTTAGTATGGCATACCCTTCCGGTATCACAGAGTTGTCTTCCGCTACAGCATTGGACATATTTATTACTCAACACCCTAAAAACCGTGATCAAACTTTCATGGTCATCTTCTAAAGTCATGTAAAGCTAGTACTGGGACGCTAGTATGATAATTAAGGTTCTTTACCATTGGCCGCGACAAAATCATTCCAAAAAAGCTGTGTTTTCTATTGATGAAGGCAACCATATCGCTCCCACGAATTTCTATGAATGAATTGATCGCTGTTTGCACATCCTTATTATTCAGGGTGTGAAATGAGTGGTCCAATTCTTCAAAATAATCTTTCAATAGATTTTTATTTCTAATTTGTTCCGCATCAAGACTTTCATTTTTGCTTTGGACACTTAAAACTATAATTGAGGAATTAGAGATTTTCGCTATGTCTACCAAATTTTGAAATTCCCATCTTTTATAAGTTGATTTAAAATTTGTCGGAAAAACAATTTCCTTTATTTTTTTATAGGTAGAATTTGCTGGGATGGCCAGTACCGGGCAGTTTCTAATTTCTTCCATTGCAAGAACGGTTTGGCTCCCATAGATTTCCATTCTTGAATCGGTAGCGCCCTTAGTACCCATAACAACCAAATCAATATCCTGTTTCTCCACTATGGTTTTCATTATATCAGTTAGATTACCGCATTCAGATACGATGTGGAATTTATGATTTTTAGAATCGTTAGTAACTGATAGCCACTCGAGAATAATATTCAAGCCACCAATTGATTTTTTCTCAGAATCCTCTAAATCTTTAGTAATCGCAAACTCCATAGTATAAGCTTCAACCTTATAAGTATTAAGAATATAGAATACACAGTTTTCGTTCTTAAATAGTTCTATAGCATAGTTAATTGCGTTTTGGGCATTTTTTGAAAAATCTGTGGGACAAAGTATTCTTCGTTTCATAATTAAAATTTATGGATTCAATATATCTCTTAAATAAACAGACAACAATGATATTTGTCAGTATGGCGGGCGTAAAATATTACTGACTAATATTTTGCATACGCTCGTATGGAATTGCTTTCGATCTTTATAATTACCTATTAACGCTAGCCTGCCTATAGGAAGAAAGGCTTCCTGGGCGTTCCCGTACATCTTGTTGTTCAATTTTGCGCTTCTCCTGTTCCTTTTCAATTGGTGACTTTCCATAACTTTTCGTCCCGATAATAATAAAACCACAAAATAATTGGGAATTGCTGACTTAGGCCGTTGAAGAATGAATGAGGAATAATAATTTTCAACTGTTTAGCCAAGAATAAAACAGACCTATATGAACCTATATAAAACATTTGAAACTGAAAGACTAATATTAAAACCCACTTCAGAAGCAGATGCCGAATTTATTTTTGAGTTTTTTATACGCCCAAATGGATTCCAAACATCGCTTTGGTCGATATAATAATGTTTTCTATCATCCGAAAATACACTTTTGTCTCCTGCATAATTTTTGAATTTAAATGGTGATTAATTTTAAGGCGAAATCCTAAATCAATTAATTATGAAAGCAAAATTAATTTCCGTTACAGGCGTCTGGATTCTCATTCTGATATTCGGTTCCTGCGAGAAAGATGAGCTGGAAACACAAGATTTCTCAGAGTCATTTAACAATGGGATGATCAAATCCTATAGTAGTGAAGCTGTTCTTAAATGGAATAATGCCATTTTGGTGATTGACGATTTATTCCCACCTCCAGCTGAAGCCAAGATCTATACTATGGTAACTTTGGCCATGCATGATGCACTTAATAATATAGTGCCGAAGTATGAAACATATGCTTTGAACAATTCTTCAGTCAATGCCAAGGATTTATCGAAGAAGAACATCTCACATGTAGCTGATGCTGCCGTAGCACAAGCTGCCCATGATGTTTTGATCGCCTTATATCCGTCATCTACGGAAAGTGCGAACGATTTATTATCAAGTAGTCTTGCGGCAATTACCAATGACGAGTACAAACAAAAGGGAATTGAGATTGGGCAAAATGCGGCCTCCGCAATTCTAACAAAAAGACAAAACGATATTCCACTTGGTTTTAGTACTTATAATGAAGGAAGCGTACCAGGGACCCACCAATCCAATTACATGCCTTGGTTAATGGAAAATGCGCCTATTTGGCCTGCAAATGCAGTATATGCCTCCAACCTGGCACAATTAACGCCATTTGGGATTAAGACCAGCAATCAATTTAGGGCAAGGCCACCCTATGCAATTGATTCCCCTGAATATACAGCCGATTATGAAGAAACGAATCGTTTGGGATGTACAGGCTGTACAGAAAGAACTGCAGAACAGACACAATTAGGGACTTTTTGGATCGAAAATTTATCGAGTTCCATGAACAGGATAGGAAGGTTGTTGGCCGTGAATAAAAATTTAAATGGTTGGGAAACTGCCCGATTACTTGCTATTACACAGATGGCACAAATAGATGCCATTATCAGTTCATTCGAAGGAAAATATCATTATAAATATTGGAGACCCATTACTGCCATCAGGGCTGGGGATTCAGATGGTAATGACAATACCTCGAGTGATTTAGCATGGACAACTGATTTTGTGACACCTCCAACGCCGGAATATCCTTCCACACATGCTGAAACTGGTGGGGCGGCAGCAGAGGTGTTCAAGTTATTTTTTGGCACGGATAATATTTCATTTTCTATGACTAGTCCCTACTATTTACCGGGTGTTGAAAAAGACATTTCCAGCTTCAGCCAAGTGGCAAATGAAGCGGCCTTATCTAGAATTTATATTGGATATCACTTCAGAAATGCCGTTGAGCAAGGTCTTCTGGAGGGTAGGAAATTGGGTAAATATGTCTATAATAATAACCTCAGGGAATTATAAAGAATAATCAGTAAAATTTATTTTCAAGATCCAGTCCAATATCCAGGCTGGATCTTGTTAATAAAAAATTGAAGACTTAGTTAAGATATCCTGTCAATCTCCTCCAAACAAATACCGACCTACTGAGTTGTGACATGATCAAGATTAAATGCATCGCTGGATAAGCTGTTGGAGACTTCTCTATAGTTTCTCCCAAAGGGCAATTCAATTTTTCGTATTTCTACATCATTCTTAGCGTAGGTAGTCACTTTATTGGTAGACACAATAAAGGAGCGATGTAGCGTTCAATGAATTGGTATTGAAGCCATTAGTGCCATCACATCCAAAAACAATGTTTCCTCCCAAAAGCTTCTGGAAAAACTAGGTCTGGAATTAATTGGAACAACAAAACTTCCCAATGATAATCAGGACCTGCTCCTTTATAAAATTGAAAAATAAAAGGGTACTCACGAAAAACTTTACCCTAGCAAGGTATTGGGATACAATTTGTTTTGTGTTTACTATCTTAGAGAGATAAAAGGTAAATTGAGGAATAACTTTATTCTTTTGTAGTATGTAACGCCAATAAATGAAATACCTACTTACAGGACAGGAAACCGAAAGGTTAAAATTTAGACTACTTAAAGCTGAGGATTTCGATTCTTGGGTGAATTTATTTAAAGCAGATAAAGTTGCGGAATATTTAGACCTTGATCCTAAACTAACGGAACGGGAATTATGCCAGATTTGGTTTGATAAAGCTTTTCATAGATACGAAAATAATCTGGGCGGAATGAATGTTCTGATCGATAAAAAAACAAACCGACTTGTTGGTCAATGTGGGCTCTTAGTGCAAAACATTGAAGCTACGGATCGATTGGAAATAGGGTACTCTATCCTTCCTGAGTTTTGGAAAAAGGGTTTCGCCATTGAAGCGGCTACAAAATGCAAAAATTATGCTTTTGAGAATAATTTTGCAGATTCATTGATCTCTATGATTCATATAGATAATCTAAGCTCGGAAAAAGTGGCTTTGAGAAATGGAATGATATTTGAAAAAAGGATAAAATCCTTCAATATTTTTCGGATAGATAAAGAGAATTGGAATCAATAAATACTAGTGTACAACACAGTGTGGTATGAAAAGTACTTCACATTTAGATAATCATTGGTTATTCAAAAATAACCCGTCCTTAAACCTAAAATAGGACAGTACTTTTATAAATTGGATTCACTACCTTAGACATATTAGTACGATGATTAAGGATAATTAACAATTGGATATAATTTAAAACCGAACCGCAAAGAAGTGATCAATGCATATGAATACTTTAAAAACCATCCCAAATTCAACAAACTTGTTGGTAATGATTTCCTATTTGTAGAATATAAATGCCCTATCAATATTGAAGAATATCAATTGTGGGTGGAGAATCATTTAATCACTTATGTAATTAGTGGTAAAAAGGATTGGATTGCCCCTAACAGAACGTATAAATTAACTGCAGGAGAGGCACTTTTTATTAGAAAAGGTGTTTATACCACAAAGCAATACCTGGAAAACGATTATTGTGTAATACTATTTTTTATCAACGATAAATTCATTAAAAGGTTTATTAATGAGAATGAATCCTTTCAAAAGGATCAGAAGCATGAGAAACTACATAACCTTATTTTCAATATTAATACAAATGATTCCTTTCACATTTTAATAGAAAGCATCTTTCTTTATTTGAAGAAAGGTGACTTAATACCCCCTAGCCTTGTTGAAATTAAGTTTAAAGAACTCTTGTATAATTTGGTTCTAAATCCAAAGAATAAAGAACTATTAAATTTTTTCAATTCAATTCCCGAGAGCAATAAGAGCGCAATTGAGAATATAATGTTGGAAAACTTTCAGTACAATCTAAAAATAGAAGATTTTGCCAAATTATGTGGAAAAAGTCTATCCACATTCAAACGGGAATTCAAAGAATATTTCAACACCACACCTGGAAAATGGCTAATAAACAAAAGACTGGATTATTCTAAGGTGTTATTAATCGGAACCAATTTAACCGTAAGTGAAGTGGGATATGATAGTGGTTTCAAAAATAACTCCCATTTTATCCAAGCATTTAAAAAGAAAACCAAATTAACTCCAAGTCAGTATAAAACAAATAATTCTTCCCATTAACTCCATGATTTTCTTACCTGGACTTTAGAGCATATCATTTGAACTTTTCAACAAGGCTTTACAGGTTTATTTAATTGAAATTTATACAACTAATCAAATCAATTAAGTAAGATGAAGAAAATTCTAGTTTTAATATATGGAGCATTGGCATATTTAGTATTTCTGGTTGCATTTATTTATGCTATTGGTTTTGTTGGTAATATGTTTGTTCCTAAGACAATAGATTCTGTTGGGGATTTACCCCTGCCAAAAGCATTTTTTATTAATGTTATTCTGTTATCCGTATTCGCAATTCAACATAGTCTAATGGCAAGACCATCATTTAAAAAATGGTTTACTTCCTTTGTTAACCCTGCAATAGAAAGGAGTACCTATATACTTTTATCCAGTTTGGCGCTTATTCTGATCTATTGGCAATGGCAACCTATGACTTCTGTAGTTTGGAACGTTGAAAATGAAATTATAGCTTTGATTTTAACCGCACTGTTTTTCTTAGGTTGGGTTATTGTTTTACTTTCTACCTTTATGATAAATCATTTTGAACTCTTTGGGTTGGCACAGATTTATAATAATTTAAAAAACAAAAAAACTCCGAATCCCAAGTTTCAGACCAACTATTTTTATAAGCTGGTTAGACACCCTATTATGTTGGGCTTTATCATTGCATTTTGGGCAACACCAACAATGACAGTTGGTCATCTTATGTTTACCTTAGTAACAACCCTGTACATTTTAATTGCAGTGAAGTACTTGGAAGAAAAAGATCTTCAAAAGAGTATTGGAGAAAAGTACCTAACCTATCAAAAAGAAGTACCTATGATAGTACCTTTTACTAAAATAAAGAAAAGAATTGGGTAGCTTGTATATCTGATAACCAATTATTCACAATTAAAAAATAAGACTAGGTGGGTATTAAAAAAATAATCTAATAGTGGACAGAGAGGATATAAAAATTCAATGCAAGGACGGTTTTGAATTGGCCGGGACATTGTATAGGCCAATAACAATTAAAGGGGCCATTATGATTGCTCCGGCCACTGGTATAAAAAGGAGATTTTATAACTCGCTGGCCTCCTATTTGGCAGATAATGGCTACGGAGTAATATGTTTTGACAATAGAGGGGTTGGCGACTCAAAAAAAGGCGATATCAACCAAATAAATGCCTCTCTTGTCAATTGGGGCAGGCTGGATATGTCTGCGGTACTGGAAAAATTAAAAATATCTTTCCCCAATCAATCCTACTATCTAATTGGTCATAGTGCCGGAGGACAGTTAGTTGGCTTAATGGAAAATGCTGCGGAAATAAAATCTATGTTCAATTTTGCAGCATCATCGGGAAGTCTAAAAAACATGAACTATCCCTATAAATTATTTGCCTCCTTTTACCTCAATGCATTTATCCCTTTTAGTAATTTTTTTTTCGGAGTAACAAACTCCCAATGGGTGGGCATGGGGGAACCATTACCGAAAATAGTGGCACAACAATGGTCCAGATGGTGCAACGGAAAAGGATATTCTGCCACCGATTTTGGAAAGGAAATTAAAGAACATATTTATGACGAATTAGAATTCCCTTCTCTGTGGCTGTACGCAAAAGATGACCAAATAGCGAATTATGTAAATGTAAGGGATATGACCTTAGTCTATACCAAATCGAGGGCAGAGATTATTTTGATCGATCCCAAGGAATTAAGCTCAAAGCAATTGGGCCATATGGGTTTTTTCAGTTCCAAAAACAAGGAATTGTGGACCTATACTTTGGATTGGTTAAATAAACATGAATAAAGAACAGCAACTCCCAATCATAATAATTTTACAAAACCTCCACTAAAAAACATTGGTATATTCGGATAATTATTCGTAATTTTTTATTACTATTTTTATAAAAAGTCCAAATGTACTCCCGATTGTCTTATAGGATAGGCTTTTTAAAATGTTGCCCCCATCAACATTCTTAAGCACATGAATGTAACACTATCCCGTAACCTTCATTCTGGATTTTCGATGCTATATTTTTAAATTTTAATTATTAAATATCATATCATGAAAAATGGAAATCCAGTAGTTTGGTTCGAAATTTATGTTGACGACCTAAAAAGAGCTAAAAAATTCTACGAAACAGTATTTCAACTTGAATTGAACGAAATGCCAATGCCAGATACCGCAGATGCCAGCATGAAAATGTTGTTTTTTCCGAGCAATATGGAAGCCAAAAACAGTGCTTCCGGGGCATTGGTGAAAATGGAAGGATTTAAAGCCGGTAACAATAGTACTATTGTCTATTTTATGAGTGAAGATTGCAGTAAGGAGGAATCCAGAATAGCAGCAGCAGGTGGAAGTATTTCCAAATCCAAAACATCATTGGGCGATTATGGTTTTATGGTTCTCGCAGCGGATACTGAAGGCAATATGATCGGAGTACACTCTATGAAATAAATGGAAAGCCCAACTAAACAATGTCCACCGAATAATGAGCACAATGAAGTTAACCGAAAATGGGAATGCTACTATTCTAGAGATCTTAAAAGTCAGATTTAACCAAAATATAGACCGTCATAAAGGCTTTGAATGGAACGCTATAGAAAATAGACTAAAGGACGATCCCAGCAAACTTTGGTCCCTTAACGCAATGGAGAAATCAGGGGGTGAACCGGATGTGGTCGATTTTGATTTGGAAAAGGGGGAATATCTCTTTTTCGATTGTTCAGCTGAAAGTCCAACTGGTAGAAGAAGCGCCTGCTATGACCATGAGGCCCAAGAATCCCGGAAAAAATTCAAACCCGACAACAACGCCTGTGACTTGGCAGCTGCTATGGGAGTCAACATACTAAATGAGGAGCAATACAGATATCTGCAAAAATTGGGAAAATTTGACGCAAAGACCTCCAGTTGGATACAGACTCCATATGCTATTAGAAAACTGGGAGGTGCTTTGTTTGCGGATTTTAGATACAACCATGTTTTTATTTATCATAATGGAGCCGATTCCTATTATGCCGCTAGAGGTTTTCGAGCCTCTTTGAGGGTTTGAACGAGCATAAAACTTATTGGCAATTAGGCAATAAAGCGTTGGATTCTACAATTTTATTTAGAGTCTTACAAAATAAAAACCGGGTGTTTTAAAGAGAAATAGAATTCCCTATTCCTCCAATTAACTAAAGTTTATTGCTATATTTCTTTTCTTTAATTCTAAAATCCAACCACATGTCATTCAATAGACGTAAATTTATTAGTCAATCTTTTGCCTCAGCTGCTGGAATGGCGACTGCTGCCATGATACCAACACAAATGTTTGGCAATAATTTACACAACACAGCAAGACCAGAAGAAATTATACTAAAACCCAATAATCCTGCCGGGAACAAAGAAAGCATTAAGTTTTCCGTAATAGGCTTAAATCACGGGCACATCTACGGTATGGTAGACTCGCTCATCAACGGTGGCGGCACTATGGTGGCCGTATATGCCAAAGAGCAAGAATTGTTAAAGGATTTTACCAAACGCTACCCCAAGGTTAAAATAGCGAAAAGCGAAAAGGAAATTATCGAGGACAGTTCAATTCAGGTGGTGGCTAGTGCTTCCATTCCTATCGAAAGGGCTCCCCTTGGCATTCTTGTTATGCAGGCTGGTAAGGATTTTATGACGGATAAGCCCGGTATCTTGACCTTGGATCAATTTAAAGAAGTAAAAAAAGTACAGCAGGAAACAAAGCGAATTTATTCAATAGTTTATAGTGAACGTTTAGGCAACCCAGCCTCCGTAAAGGCTGCAGAACTGGTCAGCGCTGGAGCCATAGGAAAGGTAGTACAGACTATTGGACTTGGACCACACCGCATGCGACCTGAATCTCGCGCAGAATGGTTTTTTGACCCTAACAAAGCGGGAGGAATTTTATGTGATATAGGTTCCCACCAATGCGACCAATTTCTTTTTTACACCAACTCCCAACAAGCGCAAGTCAATTATTCACAGATTGGGAATTTTAACAATATGCATAATCCAACTTATCAAGATTTTGGTGATATGAGTGTTAGAAGTCCACACGCTACTGGCTATATAAGAATCGACTGGTTTACCCCGGATGGCCTTGGGACCTGGGGAGATGGCAGAACATTCATTTTAGGGACCGAAGGCTATATAGAAATGCGAAAGTATATTGATATTGCAGGTCGTGAAGGAGGAAATCATTTGTTTTTGGTGAATCAAAAAGAAACGAAATATTACAACTGTTCCAATGTATATATGCCTTATGGCGAACAACTGGTAAACGATGTAGTGCACCGTACTGAA
This sequence comes from Arenibacter sp. F26102, assembly GCF_023015865.1. GTDB lineage: Bacteria > Bacteroidota > Bacteroidia > Flavobacteriales > Flavobacteriaceae > Arenibacter. The sequence continues at coordinate 51,436 of NZ_JALKBC010000008.1, forward strand.
ACCGCCATGTCCCAGGACCACTGCTTCCTTGCAACGGAATTAGCTTTAATTGGGCAGCAACAGGCTCATAAAATAAATGTTGGAACCTAAAAATTTACCTCTGGCTCACTGCGGAATTCCAAATTTATTTTCTTAGGGAGAGCTCTGAATTATTGTTATCATTAGTATAATTTTTAGGTAATATTAAAATTACCACATATACTCTTTTGATAAGCCTGCAAAAAACTGAATCTTATGAGTGGAGAAACCAATATATCCAAATTAATACATGGAATGTCCCCTAAATTAAACGAGGGCGAATACGTATTTTGTTCCGTTAAAGATATAACGACCATAGACCGCAAGGACACGATTTGTGAGTTCAAGGAAAAGGAAGGGACCACCATTGTTATTTCTAGAAATAAAGCAGACCAATTAAATCTACCCTATGAATTTTTAGCATCATGGATTACCCTAATGATTCATTCCTCGCTTGAGGCAGTTGGTTTAACCGCCCTATTCTCCACAGAATTGGCCAAAAACAAAATAAGCTGCAACGTTATAGCCGGGTATTACCACGACCACATCTTTGTTGATAAAAAAGATGCTGATAAAGCAATGCTGGTTTTAACGGCCCTGTCAGACAATGATAAGTAAGTCCAACCCTTCACTTTTAAGTGATATTTATTGACTCATTCAAAACCAAATTTCATCCTGCATTACAATATAATTACCATAAACCTGCGAAACATTTAGCTGGAAGTATTGATATGATTTTCACAGTTCAGGACTCCATTATTTTTATTATCTTTCGTTTTTTAACAAAAAAATAATCAACCATTAAAAAATTATTTAACTAATGAACAAATCAAATATTCTGCAGGCATTACTATTATTTGCCATTACTACCTTCTCTCAAGCACAGGAAATAAAGCCGACCGAAGTAAAACAGGTTATGGAAAAAGTGGCCGACTGGCAAATAGAAAATTACGAAGGCCTGTACAGTGGACATTCCAAACCACACCACCCCTTGGACTGGACTAATGGAGCACTATATGTGGGCATGGTGAAATGGGCTGCCATGGCAGAAAATGACGAATATTACGAATGGCTTAAAGAAATTGGAGAAAAACACGAATGGCAATTACACCATAGGAAATATCATGCCGATGACCACACCGTTGGTCAATTATATATTGAGCTTTATCGCAAGTATCAGGATAAGGACATGATAGAACCAACCAAGGAGCAATTTAATTTTATTATGTACCATCCGGCGCAAACTTCCTTACATTGGAAGACTCCCTATCACCAGAGCAGGTGGAATTGGTGCGATGCCCTTTTTATGTCACCTCCGGTTTGGGCAAAACTATACAATTTAACAGGTGAGAAAAAGTATCTGGACTTTATGATGACAGAATTTAAGGCTACTACCGATTTCCTGTTCGACAAAAAGGAAAATCTCTATTACAGGGACGAAAGTTATATGGGCAAATTGGACAACGGTACCAAAATATTTTGGTCGCGGGGTAACGGTTGGGTATTTGCCGGGCTTGTTAATGTAATGAACGAATTAGACCCACAAAGTAAGGAGTACAAATACTTCCTGAATATTTACAAGAAAATGGCAAGTAAACTGCTTAAAATTCAAACCCCTCAAGGTCATTGGGCCATGAGTTTATTGGGACAGGAATTTTATCCAACTCCGGAAACCAGTGGTACCTCATTTAATATTTACGGATTGGCATGGGGAATAAACCAAGGTATTTTGGATAAGGCAACCTACGGTCCTGCCGTTCAAAAGGGTTGGAACGCATTGGTTGGCCATGTAACCCCAGAAGGCATGTTAGGTTATGTTCAGCCTATTGGTGCGGCACCAGGAAAGGCCTGGGCCGACAAAACCGAAGTTTATGGCACCGGGGCCTTTTTAAGTGCTGGTTCGGAAGTATATAAACTATACGGCGGAAAATAATTACTATTTTTTAGCTCCCAGAACATTACTATATACCAATACGCCCTTCCAATAACTGGAAGGGCGTATTGGCTATTAGCTATTACATGTTCGGATTTAATAACAGTCCAAAAGAAAAAGAAGGGTGTCAAATTTTAATGGATTTAATAAACAACTGTCTACATTATACAAATTGGTCTTGTGGTAGGCTTGAATATAATTGTGTAGAAGTAAAATCTTATTCAATTGGTGCAGCCTCTTACTTATTATTGCTTTAAATTTATTCGTTGCTAAAAATGGAATGAAAAGAACATTAGTTAAGTTTAGAAATAGCCGCTTCAGGAGATTTATTAGAAAACATGAAAAATATGCCCCCGTCCTATTTTTTATTGGTGGTTTTATATTTGACACCCTCACCCTTGGGCGTGTGGATCGGCTATACGACCTAGTTGTTCTTAGCCTTCATATGACTTCCTTAACTTTTACGCTGTATCTATATAATTTAGCGGATGACGGTAAATGGGACGATACTATCTTGGACCGATTTGTAGAGTATTTTCCATTGGCAATACAGTTTTTCTTTGGTGGCTTGTCCAGTGCTTATGTTATTTATTTCTCGCGAAGCGTATCCATGTCCAAAACGGTAGTCTTTCTGATCATACTACTCATCCTACTTTTTGCCAATGAGCTGCTGAAAAAACGTATATCCAATAAGTACTTACAGTTTAGTGTATATTTCTTTATAAGCTTCACCTTCTTCACCTTTATGATTCCTGTATTCATCAAGGAAATGAGTACTCAAATTTTTATTCTATCGGGCCTTATAAGTTTATTTTGTACGTTGGCACTTATTACTATTATCTATAAAGCAAGTCCAAGTACTAGGACCGAAATACATATAGGTAAACTTATTGGTATTATACTTTTCATCTACGTTTTGATTAATTCCCTCTACTTTTTTAGGCTTATTCCTCCTGTTCCTTTGGCCCTAAGCAATGGCATAGTTGCCCACAATATTAAAGTGGAAAACAATAATTACGTGGTAACTTATGAAACTGATGAATGGTATATATTCTGGAGAAAACACCGATTAAAATATATTCAACGACCCAACGAAAATGTGTACGTCTTTTCATCAATATTTGCTCCGACCGATTTGCAAAAATCAATTTTTCATCGCTGGAAATGGTATAATGAGGATACCAAAGAATGGGAATTAATAGAAGATATTGGATATGACATCACCGGTGGCCGGGATGGTGGCTACCGGGGCTATACCTATAAAAACAATTTGAGACAAGGTCTATGGAAGGTTGAAGTACTTACTCAAGAAGAGTTGGTGCTGGGTATAATAGATTTTGAAATTATAACCAGTGAAAAATTACAGCCTAAAAGAGTAATAAATAAAGCTTTCTAAGCGTTTCCAAATCTGGAAATTAACCAATATCAGGCATGAAATAACTTCAAAATATATTGATAATTAAGGGTTTACACTAATTTATTAGCGTTACCGACATAAATGATTTAAAAAAAATTGAATTATGTGTATCCTTTTTGCTTAAAGTAAGTCTCCTTAGTGAACTTTAAATTTTATAGATATGAATAATTGTAAATGCACTAAGTGTGAATGCAGCAAATGTAATTGTGTAAACTGTTTGGAGAATAACTGCTCCTGCACCAAATGTGATTGTACAAAATGTGAATGTTGCTAAAAAAAGGTTGGTCCCTCCAGACCAACCTTGTATATTAGTGTATTATGAAGATGGAAACGGAAACCATATGGGAAAAGTTCAACAGTGAAGTTTATTTTTTCATTTTAAAAAAAGTAAGGGATACGGATATCACCAATGAAGTGATGCAAAATTCATTCTTAAAAATTCATCAGAGTATCAATACCTTAAAGAATCCTGAGAAAGTAAGGGCATGGGTATTTCAAATCGTAAGAAATGAAATTGCAAATCATTTCAATGAACGCTCAAAATCCGTTCATTCTTCTGATGTAAAATTATTCACAACTTCCAATAGTTATAATGATCTGTGTTGTTTGGACCGCTTTATAAACGATTTACCTAAACAGTACAACGAAGTTGTTGAGTTGGTTTATCTTAAGGGCAATACCCAAGTTGAAACGGCTGCATTAATTGGCATCAGTCTGTCCAACGTAAAAGCTAGAATTAGGCGCGCCAAATTAATCCTTATCAATAATTTTAACACCTGCTGTAAGTTCAAAATAAGCACAGAAGGTAAACTCATTGGGGATTCCAACTGTTCCCGTTGTATTTAGGGCTTACCTTCCCCTACTCCATGATTACTTAAAACTGCCCTGGAAAATGCCCAAGAATTATTATCTTAGGGAGGAATTGCATAATAGGATTATAACCCTTTCATATTGTACTTATGTCCCTATGCCAACATGAAAATCAAGGAACTAAAAATATACACTTCCAATATTAAGGCCCAGGCAGATTTTTATTCCCAGGTTTTGGGATTAATGATTATTGATAGGTCCCACAAACATATTTCCTTTCAAATTGGGAGTTCAATGCTTCATTTTGAGTACAAGCAGACAGCGACACCTTATCATTTTGCTATTAACATTCCTGCCAATAAAGAGGTTGAAGCCTTAAAATGGTTAAAATTTAAATGCCCGATATTAAAAGACGGAGAAGATGAAATCATAAACTTCACTGCTTGGAATGCCAAAGCCATCTACTTCTATGACGAAGACAAAAATATTGTGGAACTCATAGCCCGTAAAAATCTAAATAATGCCTCTGAACATAATTTTGGACCGGAGCATTTTCTGGAAATATCGGAAATCGGGGTCCCAACAACAGATATTGAAAGGGAATACAATACCTTAAAACATGTAATGGATATCGCTATTTATGATGGCGGATTTGGAAACTTTTGTGCCATTGGCGATGAAAACGGATTGTTTATATGCATCAATAGGGAAAGAAAAAATTGGTACCCTACCCAAGACAAGGCCTACCCTTCAGAGTTTGAATTGAAATTATCCCAGAATGAAAAAAACTATAGTCTTGAATTTAAAAATGAAAAAATCCATTTCCCTTAAATTTTTCCTCCTCTGTTTAATTTAAATACCAATTGTAAAAAAGCTTCCTTACTTTTACATGTAAACCAACTCCTAGTCTATGATCATCGACGTACATACACACATTAACAACTACCATGAAGACCGGGTAGTTTCATTGGAAGAATGCTTAAACCTACTAACCGAGACCATGAAGGAAAATAAGGTGGATTACTCTTTGGTGTTATCATCCTATAAAGTAAATGAACATCGACCCAGTACCAAGAAGGTTGTGGAAGCAATTAGTGGGCGAGATAACCTTGGGGTGGTTGCTGGCATCAGTTATTTAAATTACACGCACAGGGACTTAAGGGAAATAAGTGAATTTCTGGATGAGGGCTTGATCAAAGGTCTAAAACTTTACCCAGGCTATGAGCCCTTTTACCCCAATGACAAAAGGCTACAGGTGGTTTATGAGATGGCTGTTGAATATGACATTCCCGTGATGTTTCATTCCGGGGACACCTATTCGCCAACGGGAAGGATCAAGTATTCCCATCCGATCCATATAGATGATGTAGCCGTAGATTTTCCTGATCTTAAAATAGTCATCTGCCATGTAGGCAATCCATGGATCAAAGACTGTATGGAAGTAGTGTACAAGAACAAAAATGTGTACAGCGATGTCTCTGGCCTGGTATTGGGCAATTTCTCCTATAAATTTGAAAGGTTCATGAAAAATGAATTGGAGGAAATGATCACCTACGCCGGGAATCCGCAGTATCTACTTTACGGAACCGACTGGCCCATTTCCAATATGCACTCCTATCTCAACTTTATGAAGCAATTGGAACTTCCCGAAGAAAAAAAGGAGCTTATCCTATGGAAGAATGCTGCCGATCTTTTTAAAATAGATGTTTCCAAGCTCTAAAATGCACTTTCAATTTATTGAAGCCTACCTACAAGAACCTTTTTCTTTACTGGTTCAACATACTAATTACATCAGCTTATGTTGCTATTTGTATCTCCTTTCGTTGAGGCGGGTTTAACATAAATTAAAAATATTTCCTTCATTTCACAAGTTCAATCATTAACTACTTCCTAGCGGGAACGTAACGGCAATGATATAGAAATCAACGCAATAGATTGGGGTAAATTACAATTTGCACATATGGCCCATCTATATTCGTAGTCGATAAAAATGTTAAAATGAATAGGTACACTTGGTGCTTAATCAAAAATAATTGAATATCTTAAAGGTGAGCAATTGCTAAACAAGGTATTGTATTTAGCACTTGACAATCTGTATATCCATGACCAAATAGTGCAAATTGAATGCTCCAACATACTATAACCAATAAAGTCCTATTTTTATCCATCTGGGGCTTTTAAACAAATAGGATATGATCAAGAAGACCTTTGGTACATTTGCTGGGGTATTTACACCTACCACCTTAACCATCCTGGGTGTCATCATGTATATCCGCCAGCCATGGGTTGTTGGTAATGCAGGGGTTTTAGGGGCTTTAGGCATAGTTCTATTATCGGTTGCCATAACGCTTACAACTGCCCTAAGCCTATCTTCCATAACCACCAATATAAGGATTGGTAGTGGTGGCGCTTTTAGTTTAATATCCCAATCCCTAGGTCTAGAAATTGGGGGTGCCATAGGTATTCCATTTTACTTTGCCCAATCCATTGCAGTTGCCATGTATATTTTTGGTTTCCGAGAAGGTCTGCAAACCCTCACTCCGGATGTTAATCCCCTCATACTTGACCTATTGATTTTCGCAGTGGTCATGGGTATTGCTTTTATAAGTACCAGCTTTGCGTTTAAGATTCAATTTGTGATTTTGGGAATTATTGTGCTCTCCTTGGTGTCTATATACGGGTCACTATTTGTGAATGAACTGGATTATAATATTCAATGGACGGGCACTTACCCTGGATCTATTGAAAACGATTTTAGCGGTTCCTCCTTTTGGATCGTATTTGCCGTTTTTTTTCCGGCAGTTACCGGGGTAATGGCAGGAGCCAACATGTCCGGAGACCTCACTAATCCGCGTAAAAGTATACCTGTCGGCACAATTTCATCGGTAATAATTACGACCATAATTTATGTTAGTCTAATTTTTGTTGCCGCCGTTATAGCCTCTCCGGACGAATTGGCAAAAAATTATAATGTGTTCATAGACAAATCCCTGTACGGCCCCATAGTGCTGGCAGGCCTGCTCGGGGCTACCCTATCCTCGGCTCTGGGCTCGTTTGTGGGAGCACCAAGAATACTATTGGCATTGGGAGAAAAGAATATTCTTCCAAAAAGTCAGAAATTGGCAAAAAAATCGAAAAAAGGGGAGCCTGTCAATGCTATGTTGATCACTGCCGTGCTTGTTCTGTTTGGCATATCGTTGAGGAATCTAAATACCATTGCCCCATTACTCACCATGTTTTTTATGATTACCTATGCCATGGTAAATGTAGTGGCCCTCGTAGAGCAGACCCTGGGTTTGCCCAGTTATAGGCCAACCCTAAGAATTCCGATTATTATTCCCGCCATTGGGGCCTTTGGATCCATTGCCATCATGTTTGTACTGAACGCAATAGTTGCCCTATCTTCCCTAATATTTATAGTAATCTTCTATCTATACCTTGTAAAGATGAATATTAAATCGGCTGCAGGGGACTCCCGAAGTGGTCTATTCACGGCCTTGGCAGAATGGGCTACAAAAAAAACAAACAGTTTACGCCAAGAAAGAGAAGTACGGTCCTGGCGTCCAGACCTTTTAATTCCCGTAACAATGCCCAAAGAGCTCAGAAGTTCGTTTAAACTTATACATTCCATAATCTATCCCAAAGGCTCGGTAAAGATATTGGCCCTTAGAAATGAGAATGATGTGGAACAAAGAAACATGGAGAACTTTCTAAAAAATGCTGTAAAAAAGTTTAAGGAAAGTGATTTATCGGTTTCTTATACCGTAATAGATAATACCGACTTTAACACTACCGTTAATGTAAGCATGCAGTCGCTCAATGCGGCCTTCTTCAAGCCCAACATCATCTTTGCCAGTTTGGATTCTGCCACTTCCAATCTGGGATATTACAACCAGTTAATATTGGATAGTAGAAAGAATAATTTTGGGATGATTATTTACATTCCATACGCCACTGCCAGTCTGGCTATAGAAAAAAGTATCAACCTGTGGATGACCAATATTCCGGTAGACTGGAAGGCAACATTTAGTGTTAAGAATAATAACCTTTCCGCCTTAATATCGCTTTTAATTTGCCGTAACTGGAAAGGAAACATTGATGTTCATATTCTGAACAACAATCCTGAATTGACTTTCTCCGAAACCGATATCGAAGACCTGAACACTATGATCAGATTTCCCAAGAACACTTCAATAAATATACAACAAGGCGACTTGCTGGAGAACGTGGTTAAACAAAAGAACACCGACGTCAACATATTTAATATCGAGCCAGGAATGACTATTCACGACATGGTAAATATTGTTAATGAATCCCGTATATCGGCCGTTTTTTGTGCCGACTCCGATTATGAAAATGTTTTGGTTTAGGAAATCCAATGCCCATATGCTATCCATAATACAACATACCTTCCTAAGATGGCAAATGATAATCAATAGGTATATCATAAAGCAATAGTAGAAAATTCAAGGATATTAATAGTACAAACTGAAGTAACGTGATTTAAGGGTTTCTACTTGGCACGAAGTTTAAGTTTTCCTTTTTGAGGTATTGGCACCCTCCAGCAAAACAACCATTTTAGATTAAATGCTTGTTAAATAGCAGCTATTAAATCTTTTACATTTCGTTAAAAATGAGTATCTTAGGGTAAGTAACAAATAATTCTCAGTTATGGCAACAATTAAATCTTTGAACAAATGGGCCAATGCACATACTTATTATCCCTTGGATTTATTAAGAGTTGCATTAGGTGTTTTTCTTTTTATTAAAGGTGTAGATTTTATGTCCAATCACCAACAAATGGCAGAAATCATTAAACCATTCCAAAATCTGCCAGGAGGTATGTTGATTATGCATTATGTGGCTCCTGCACATTTTGTAGGAGGATTTTTATTGGTAATCGGCTTACTGACCCGTTGGGCAGTTTTTGCACAACTTCCAATATTGATCGGTGCCGTACTGGTCAATTTCCTTGGGGTTATGAACACAAGTAACCTGGTATTGGCTACTATTACCTTATTGGTCTGTATTTTCTTTTTATTCTATGGTTCAGGAAAACACTCCGCGGATTATTATTTAAAAATGCAGAAATAGGGCATTTAACACCGTATTTAAATTATATTTAATATTTAATTGTTTACGGTTAAACCATATTATGCCTTATACCTATATATCAATAACATCATTAAAGACGGAAGTAAAATATTGGATTTTAATAATATCAATTTTATTATTTTTTTCCTGTCGGGAGAGCAACGGTTCGGACTCCAATGTGGATGATGCACCATCGGAACAAATTACTCCTATCTCTTTTACCGCTATTGGGGACGTACCTTACAACAACGAACAGCGCGATGGCTTGATCCAAATCATATCTAGGCACAATGCTATTGATCCTTCTGAATTCGTTATCCATGTTGGCGACATTAAGCCAGGTGCCCTTGATTGCGATGAAGAAGTCTATTTGGATGTTGCGGACATATTAAAAACATTTAAGGTTCCCACCTTTATAGTTTTGGGAGATAATGAATATAATGACTGTGAAAACCCAGTTCAGGGCCTAGAGTATTGGAATAAACATTTCTTGCATTTTAACGAAAATTGGTCTTTTGAACCTCACATCACTTATCAAACGGAACGTCCAGAAAATTTTAGTTGGATGGAGAACAAAGTATTATTTATAGGTGTTAATCTGGTGGGAAGTCAGGTTCACGATTCCATAGAATGGCAGAACAGATTAACACAAAATGGCCAGTGGGTTAAAACGCTACTTGAAGAACAAAAGAGTTCGGTGGATGCAATGGTTGTTTTTGGCCATGCCAATATTGTGGAAGCTGGTCCCGATAAGTTTAAACCCTTTACAGATCTGTTCCGGGCTGCAGCACAGTCTTTTGGGAAACCTGTTCTTATGGTTCAGGGTGACGGACATTTTTGGATCAAGGACAAGCCGTGGCAAGAGCAAAATATTACCCGTTTACAAATAGATGGACGGGACACTGCAGTGAAGATAACGGTAAATACAAATCTTGATTATCCCTTTTTATTCGATAGGAATTTCTTAAATTGATGTAGCTATAAAAGAAGCATCCCTAATTAAGATTTCCTTAGTAACTTTTTACCAAAGTATTATCTAAACTAGGGATGATCTGTAAACTCAATCTACTTGGCGCCTATTAATTTTGGCTCTAAAACAGACTGCAATGATTATGTTTAGATTTCTTCGGCCAACCATGCTTTCATCATCCAAACAGTTTTTTCCTGCTGTGTAATAAACTCGCTCATCATAGCATTGGTACCCTCGTCAGAAGCCTCGTCCGAAGCTTCCAAAATTCCCCTTTCAATAATAAGAAGTTGAGAAAGTGATTCTACGATTAAACGAATAGCGTCTTCATCTTTGGTTATGTTTTTACCTACCGGCACCTTTGAGCTACTTATATAATCTTCAAAAGTATGTAAGGGTACACCTCCTAAGGTTAGAATACGTTCCGCTATTTCATCTACCTTTAAATTGGCATCGGTATACAATTCCTCAAATTTTACATGAAGATCAAAAAATCTTTTCCCCTTTATATTCCAATGAATTCCCCTCAGGTTTTGATAGTAACGTTGGAAATTTGCCAATAACTGATTTAAATCTTTACTTAAAGATTTTGATTTGGAAATATCCAAACCTATGCTGTTCAATTTCATAATATATTCTTTTAATTATACCACTAAACTACAAATTCCTTTTACCATTGAAGCTTAAATTTATTGATAGATTTTATGATTGTATAGTAATATATGATAGGTAAAACGTAAGGTGCGTCAGTGGTATGATCACTAATGACATTACTAATAATTTAACGAAAAAATATTCAAAAAATTAAAAAAACATTCTTATAATATCAGTTTTACAATAAATTAAGAAAATAATAACAAAATATCCTATCTAATAATAAGGCACTAGCTTAAATTTGATTCCCCCCCCCTTTAACTAAACCACCTAATAATGAATAAAAAAAAACTACTCCTATTTGGTATCCCCATTGTTCTTGTTCTTTTAGGCTACACCTTGTTCGGGAATACTTCGGATGAAGATGTAGCTATTACCACCAAGGTAGTAAAGGGCGATTTTCTTAATGAAGTGATTATTTCTGGGGAGGCTCAATCCACTAGCTTGAAAAAAATTAATGGTCCTGATGACATTCGAAAATTTAAACTTCGGGATGTAAAAATTCAAGATTTAATTCCAGAAGGCTCTTTGGTGAAAGAAGGAGACTATGTGGGAAGATTGGATCCCTCAGAGGTGAATGAACAGATATTGGATGCCCAATTAAACTTGGAAACCGCCCAGTCTAAATACACCCAAGAACAGTTGGACACTACCCTCACCTTGAAACAGGAAAGGACAGCTATAAAAGATTTGTTATTTGATCTCCAAGAAAATAGGCTGGAGCTTAAACAATCTATCTATGAACCTCCCGCCACTATTAAAAAGCTTGAAATAGGTATTGAACGTCTGGAACGGGATCTAAAAGAAAGAACCGAGGATTACAAAATCAAAGAACAGAAAGCCATGGCCAAAATGGTGGAAGTTGGAACTGAAGTCTCCAAAATAAGTAAAATGCTGGACGAGCTCAGGAATCTTCAAAAATCCTTCACCATACTTTCGGACGCCAATGGAATGGTGACCTATGCCAAGAACTGGGATGGTTCAAAAAGAAAGGTCGGGTCGTCCATTAGTATGTGGGATCCTGCTATTGCGACCCTACCGGACCTCACCAAAATGGAATCCAAGACCTATGCCAATGAGGTAGACATAAGAAAGATTAAAAAAGACCTTCCCGTTATAATAGGTTTCGATGCATTTCCGGACGTAATGGTAAAAGGAACCATAACCAACGTGGCCAATGTAGGGGAAGAAAAAAGAGGATCGGACATTAAACTTTTTCAGGTATTGGTGAATTTTGATGAGAATAATGAAAATGTAAGACCAGGCATGACGACCTCCAACAGGATACTGATACACAAGGAAGAAGATGTCCTTATGGTGCCCTTGGAAGCCGTATTCTCCCAAGATTCCATAAGTTTTGTTTATGCCAAGTCCGGATTGTCAATCAATAAAAAGGAAATAGAGATGGGCGAATCCAATCTAGACGTAGTAATCATTAAAAATGGTTTAAATGAAAATGAAGTCGTATATCTGAGTAAGCCGGACGGAATGGAAGAAAAGAGTATACTGTCTTTAAATTAGCTTCATGATAGACAAGATACTTCTAGAACAGATTGTCTCTAATTTTAGGGAAGCCATCCGTGTGGTAACGATCAATAAGGTTAGAACCTTTTTAACGGCATTGGGAATCATATTTGGTGTTGCAGCCGTAATTACCATGTTGTCTATTGGGAATGGGGCAGAAAAAGAGATTTTGGCACAATTGGAACTCGTAGGTGTAAACAACATTGTGGTTACCCCCATACCTGACGAAGAAGATGAGAACGTTAGTGAGGACGATGAGGGTGCCAAAGAAACGACCCGGTTTTCAAAAGGATTGGATCTATTGGATGTAGCCAGTATAGCAAATAATATTCCAACCATAAAAGCCATTAGTCCCGAAATAATCCTGGAAACTTATGTCATAAATAAGGGAAGGCAAAATTCGGTAAAATTAATAGGCGTTACCAATTCCTTTTTTGAAACCTCTAACATTCATATAGGTAAAGGCATCAACTTCTCGGAGGAGCATTCTGTAAATGCTTCTTCGGTATGTATTATAGGGGAAAAGGTTGAAAAAAAATTATTTCCGGGCGAGAGTGCCATAGGCAAACAAATCAAGGTCAAAGACGTTTGGCTTCAAGTGATCGGAATAATCGAGGAAAAGCTAATTTCGGAAAAAGCTCAGGAAAACCTAGGCATCAGAGATCTTAATCAAGATATCTACATTCCTGTTAAGACTTTTTTGGTCCGCTATAAGGATAGAAAGATTATATCCGATGAACCCTTAGATTTTAGTGGAGGAGGAATGATCATAATTGGTGGCGCCAACAATGGACCCAAAAAGAGAATACCCAGGGGCAATTATCATCAGTTGGACAAACTAACGGTTCAGGTAAATAATTCCAACGAACTAAAATCGACCGCTGAAGTACTTAGCAAACTCCTTAAAAGAAAACATAATGATGTTTTGGATTTTGAAATAACCATTCCTATACAATTGCTAAAGCAGCAACAGAAAACGAAACAGATTTTCAATATAGTGCTTAGTGTTATTGCCGGTATATCCCTCCTTATTGGTGGCATCGGTATTATGAACATTATGTTGGCCTCAGTATTGGAACGCACTAAGGAAATCGGTATCATGCGGGCCATTGGGGCTACCAAGCAGGATGTTATTCTACAGTTTTTATCGGAGTCTGTACTAATAAGCTTAGGTGGCGGGATTATAGGGATAATATTGGGAATTGTGGCATCCTACGGGTTGGAATTGGCAACCGGAATAGAGACAATACTTTCATTAAACTCCATAATTTTATCCTTTTTTGTAGCCACTTTCATAGGGCTTGCGTTTGGAGTTTTACCTGCTAAATCCGCTGTGAACAAAAATCCAATAGAGGCCATAAGACGGGAATAAAATAATATTACGAATAACATTTATTACAATTACCCTCCCCCACTATATCAATCAAAACAGTCCAAAATGAAAAAATGTATTTTGTTGATGTTCCTTTGTTCAAACCTTTTTGTACTGGGACAGACCAAAAAGCTCACGCTAACTGAGGCCATTGAAATGGCGAAAAAAAACTCCCCTGAATACCAAGCAGTACTTAATCAATCACAAGCCAGTTATTGGAAATACAGAACCTATGTGGCCCAATTTTTGCCCCAATTTAGATTGTCAGCCACTTTGCCGGATTATTCCAAATCCATTACAAGAATTACAAATGATGAGGGCCAGGATATTTTCGTAAATCAGAATCAATCCAGAGTAGATGGGACTTTGTCCATAGACCAGCGGGTTCCTTTCACTGGAGGTAACCTTTCCCTTAATTCCCAAATCCAAAGAATTGACCGCTTTGGTGCAGATGAAAACAGCAACTACTCCCTGACCCCATTTTCCGTAAATTACTATCAAAATTCCTTGTTCTTTAATCCCTATAAGTGGGACAGGCAAATAGAACCTTTAAAATACGAGGAATCCAAGCGCGAATTTATAGAACGGATGGAGGATATTTCTTTAAGCAGTTGTCAGCGGTATTTTGGGTTATTGACCGCGCAAATGAGGTTAAAAAATTCCAAGAATAATTTGGCCACACAGGATACCTTATTACAGATTGCCAAAGGGAGGTTCGAAATTGGAAAGATTGCCGAAAATGAGCTATTGCAGATGGAACTCGGACATTTAAACTCAAAAAATGAAGTTACAACAAACACTATCCTACTTAAAAGAACTTCACAAAATCTAGCCCGTTATTTGGAATTAGAAACCGAAAACATAGAACTCTTCATTCCCGAGAAACTGGTAGATTTTGAGGTGAGTGTGCAGACGGCCCTAGATGAAGCTACCACCAATAGAAAGTCTGTTATCGAATTTAGAAGGAGACGATTGGAGGCGGAAAGAAATCTTGCTGAAATAAAAGGTAACAATAGGTTGGAAATTAATGTTAATGCCAATTTTGGATTAAATAAACGCGCCGATGATTATGACGCCTTATTTCAGGACTATGACAGACAACAAAGGGTTTCCGTAAGGTTAGGAATCCCCATTTTTGATTGGGGGGTATCCAAATCCGAAAGAAAAATGGGAGAGGCCGATCTAGGTTTGGTAGAAACAAATATTAAACAAGAACAGCAGGCCTTTGAACAGGAAATTTATCTACATATATTAAATTGGTCCAGCAAACGTGATTTTCTTTCCACCTCGGAAAAGGCCAAAGAGATTGCCATTAAACGTTATCAAATTACTAAGGAGAGATATGTTCTGGGAAAAATTACCATTACCGATCTAAATCTGGCACAACAAGAAAAAGATAAGGCGGAGATCGATTACCTAAATTCTTTGGAAAATTTTTGGACCGATTATTATACCTTGAGAAAACTAACGTTGTACGATTTTATCAATGACAAAAAGATTGAAACTGAAAATATAATTTTTGATTAAATGCCTATATTTTCAGGGAACGAACCTATGAACGGGCTTCCACATTTAG
This sequence comes from Arenibacter sp. F26102, assembly GCF_023015865.1. GTDB lineage: Bacteria > Bacteroidota > Bacteroidia > Flavobacteriales > Flavobacteriaceae > Arenibacter. The sequence goes on from NZ_JALKBC010000008.1 coordinate 66,801, forward strand.
AGGATAGTAAAAAGATTTTACAAGTAAGGGCCAAACAGTTTAGGATTTGATTTTAGTTTTCATAATTTTATCCTTTAAAATAATACTGCATGACCATTACACAATTGCAATATGTACTAGCCGTAGCCGAGTACCAAAATTTCACCTTGGCAGCCGAAAAAAGCTTCGTTACCCAACCTACCCTAAGTATGCAAGTACAAAAATTGGAGGATGAATTGGACATATTGATTTTCGATAGAAGTAAAAAACCCATCACCATAACAGAAGTGGGTGCAAAAATTGTGGCACAAGCTAAGAATATTGTCAACGAGGCCAACCGTATCAAAGATATTGTAGACCAAGAAAAAGGGTTTATCGGTGGGGAGTTCACCTTAGGAATAATTCCTACAATTATGCCCACCCTATTACCTATGTTCCTTAGGACCTTTATTAAGAAATATCCTAAAGTAAACCTGATTATAAAGGAACAAAACACTGATAATTTAATCCGGAACCTACAAGATGGCCATATTGATGCGGCCATTGCGGCCACACCTTTGGAAATCGAATATATAAAGGAACGCCCACTATACTATGAACCTTTCGTAGGCTACGTACCGCCTAACCACCGATTGGGGCAATCGTTCGAATTGACTCCGGAAGATCTGGAAATTTCAGATGTCCTGCTTTTGAGGGACGGACACTGTTTTAGGGATGGGGTAATAAATTTGTGTAATGCTTCCAAAAATTATCAGGAAGAACACTTTCAATTGCAGAGTGGTAGTTTTGAAACACTGATCAACCTGTCTAACGAAGGTTTGGGCATGACCCTCCTACCCTTTCTAAATACAATAGAACTCGATGATAAAAAGAGGCAGAACCTCAAATTTTTTAAAAATCCATCTCCAGCACGGGAAGTAAGTCTAATATATCATAAGAGTGAGCTCAAAATACAGATTACCGAAGCATTATATGATGTGATCGCCAGTGTAGTAAGAGGCGCTATTGCTTTCCAGGACGTAAAAATTATTAGTCCGTTAAACAAATAGCTAATTTATTTTTCGATATTTATAGGAGCATTCCTCAATACAGCCCACGTTGGACAAAATAAGATTTCCTTCCGAAAAATTCATATTGAAATTGGTCTCAATAGCATTGTTTTCACAGTGATATCTCAATGTTAATACTTGATCATTTGTACTGAAGATTCCATTGACAATTCCACCACAGGCCTTCTCGTTATGGGTATAGGATCCATTTGCCTTAAATTCGAATTTAGGTCCATTGGCTACCATTGTCCAATTTTCAACAATGTCGCCAGGACTTATTTTAGTAGCTTCCAATTGCCATTCCCCGAGAAGTTCGTTGGTAATTACCGGCAAGGTATCTTCGTCCTTTCCACAGCTCAAAACGATTAGAACAATCAGGTAGGTTAAATATTTCATGTATATAAAATTGGGGGTCCGCAATTATATACGTTTGAATTAAGCAAAAAAGTTGTTATCGAAACAAAACAATTATTAAAATAATTGCCTCGCTCCCGCTTGGCAGGCCATAAAAAAAGCCACCATATAAGGGTGGCTTGTATCTAAGCTTTTAAATAAAGTAAGCTTTGTTGTAGTTCCGGCTTGTCAAAAATGAATTGTTTTAACCAGAGTTTTAATTCTTCTATTTCAAATGGTAATAGTCTTGTCACTGCTTTTTCTAGTTCTTTGCAAAATAACTTTGTATCAAAACTAACCTTTTGCAGTACGGTTTTAGTGTACTCTAACATAGCTCTTGCCATATTTCAAAATAATTTTAGGTTGCTAGGACTAAGATAACCATTAAAAGATATATATTATTGCTGTCTTTCCGTTAAATAATAGATAAAAGGATGTTAAAGTCGATGACCGTACAATTTCAAATACCATATTCAGATAAAATACGTATACTTAAACCGTTAATATTAGTTTGTTTCTCGATGATTTTTACGGGATGTAAAACCTTTAAAAACAATAAGTTATCCAAAGAAATTAATAAACAGCTAAGTTCCGTGGCAACTACTAATTACTTCCAAGGCGTTTTAGTCTATGACCCTGTTAGAAATGATACGGTGTATAGCCACAATAGTCAGAAATATTTTACTCCCGCCAGTAATACCAAAATAATTACATTATTTTCTTCACTTAAAACCCTACCGGATAAGATTCCTGCGCTTAAATATGTGGTTAAAAATGACACCCTCTATATGGAAGGCACGGGCGATCCAACTTTGTTGCATTCCTATTTCGCAGACAGTACCGCAATAAAATTTGCCCAGGAATACGAGAACATATCCCTCTACTTGAATAATTTTAAGGAAAGTAGGTTTGGCCCCGGTTGGGCATGGGAGGATTATGAGCTGTATTTTAGTCCGGAAAGAAGTGGCATGCCTTTATATGGCAATGTTGTAACTATTTCCAGTAAAGACAGTGTACAGGTTATACCAAGCTATTTCCAAAATCAAGTAGTACCTATAACTTATAGCGTAAACAGGGAACTGTACAACAATACCTTTTATTTTGATACACAAAGAAGAGATACTTTGGAGAGTCCTTTTATGATAGATAGCACTCTTACCAAAAAACTGCTGGAAACAGTACTTCTTAAAAAGGTGAATATTGTACAAAAAATGCCAGATACGGAAAAACAAATATTGTACAGCGTTCCTTCAGATTCCGTATATAAAAGAATGATGCAGGTAAGTGATAATTTTCTGGCAGAACAATTATTGATTTTAAGTTCCTCTACCCTTTCGGATACCTTAAACAGTGCCAAGGCCAGAAAGTTTATTTTGGACAACTATTTACAGGAACTTAGACAACCACCCCGATGGGTGGATGGTTCGGGCCTTTCCCGATACAATTTATTCACACCGGAAACCATGGTATATGTACTGAATAAAATGTACCAAGAAATACCTCGTGAACGCCTTTTTAACTTTTTCCCTGTTAGCGGCCTATCAGGAACTTTAAAAGGCAAATTCAACGGTAATGACAGCCCTTATATTTACGCCAAAACCGGGTCGCTGGGCAATAATTACTGCCTTAGTGGATATCTGATAACCCGTTCGGGGAAAACCTTGATATTTAGTTTTATGAACAATCATTTTACCAAGAGCAACGCGGAGGTAAAACAACAAATGCAATCCATTTTCGAAATGATCAGGGATAATTATTGACCCAAGACCTTACTTTCATCAACATGCTTCCCAAATTTTAATGACAAGAGCCTTAGTTTAGGGGCAATATAGGTATCACAAAATGGCTTTTGTGGATTGTTAAAATAATAATTTTGGAATGCTTTGTCCGAAAGTTTAAAATCCCCAAACGGCAAGACCTTGGTTACCAAAGGTTTTTTAAAACGCTCTTGAAGATTCTGTAATGACGCTTTGGACTTTTCAGTATCCAATGGGTCAAAAGTATAAATGGCAGACCGATATTTATTCCGCATGCTGTGATCTGAAGTCGATTTATGGGTATGCAGGTGTATTAAAATTAAGTCTTCGAGGGCGATGGATTTTGAATCGTAATACACAATAACAGCCTCAGAAAAGGAAGATTCTTTCCCTTTTGGAGCAACAAAACCCTGTTCTACCACTCCAACACCTTTCAAGGACTGGTAAACCGCTTCGGTGCACCAATGGCATCCACCTCCAAAACCAATTTTCTGATTTGTTTTCATAAGGGATTGGTCGCAAAGCTAATTGGAAAATAACCCATTAATTTTAGCATATTGCAGTAACATTATGGTCTTGGCGTCCTTTATTTCTCCCGAAGCTATCATAGCCAATGCTCTATCAAAAGGCAACTCCAATACTTCAATATTTTCCGTTTCGGATTCTGCTCCGCCACCATCGCTCACCTTCATTTTTTCTTCGTAAGATCCAATAAAAAAATATAGAACTTCGGTTACGGAACCGGGAGACATGTAGGATTCGAATACCTTTTCCACATGATCTAATTTATATCCTGTTTCCTCCTCCGTCTCCTTTTTAATGCAATCCTCCGGATGGTCACCGTCCAACAGACCGGCACAGACTTCTATCATCATGCCCGACTCGTTGCCGTTAATGTACGTTGGCATTCTAAACTGTCTTGTAAGGATAACACTTCCTTTCTTTTTGTTGTACAATAGGATAGCTGCACCATTACCCCTATCATATGCTTCACGGGATTGAGATTCCCAATTCCCATCCGCTTTTAGATAATCAAAAGTTATCTTTTCAAGTTTATACCAGTTGTTGGATAAAAGTTCCCTATTTACGTTTCTTACTTTATTGCTTTTCACTTTGGGAAGGTTATTTTATTAATTTCATACAAATCTAGGGATTTTAAATATCCAGATAACGGTGATAATAAATTTCATTTTGAATAGGGTATATAGACTTTAATGCAATTGTTACAGGAATAGTCCAATCAACAAGATAAAGTCTTTTTCAACGGAACTCCATATGCCCATTGGGAGCGCTGCAACGTATAATTAATACGTCATCGGTTTGTAGCGCGTATCTGTTTAAGTCGGAAAGAAAGTTTCGCCTCCACTGCCTCCTTTACAAAATGATCGGTTTTATCTACAGATATTCCCTATGTAAACAATTGTCCTTCAACAATAAATTTTTCAACAGCCTACCCTTACACAGTAACCGCCTTGTTCAAATACCTTCTAAAGGGCAGCATTTCCATATAAATAGAGATTACCTTCTCCTTAAAACCAGGCAGTAAAACTTCTTCTTGGGTCAAGGGATGCATTACGGCAAAGGTCTTATTGCGCAATAGATCTATATGTGGATGGTCATTGGAAAATCCTTTGGGTGCTTTCTTTAGGGTTTCATCCAGAACCAGCTCCCCAAAGGTTTCTTTAAATGTCTTTTTATTCAGAATTTTTTTGAGTTCTTCACCGTCATAATCAATGGCCTCACGAATACTTTTTAAGGTTTTGGGGTCTGGTCTCCAAATTCCACCGGCCAGCATAGAACTACTAAGTCCAATCTCAACATAAAAGTCACCCGTATTGGGCGCCTTATCCAGCCCTGCCCCAAAATGGTCCTTGTAAGTAGGTTTATTGGGATGAAACATTAAATTATTATTGATGCGATTTATTCCTTTTTTACCCGGTGTGCCATAGTATTCATTATCCACGGCCGCCAAGGCAAGATCCAAATCATTCAACCATCCTATATATTCGTCCCTAACTTCTTTATACCAATTTCGGTTTTTATCCATCCAATCCTTGGAATTGTTCTGGTTGAGCTGGGTTAGAAATTTAAACAGGGAATTAAAATTCATTATTAGGATATGTTATGATAGGTAATATTATGGATTATTAAATTCTTTAAAATCGGTTATCCCCGTCCAATAGATCGCCCAAGCCACCTAAAATACTTCCTTCTCCCTTATCCTTCCCTCCTCTTGGAATTGATGCCAAGATTCTTCCGGCCAATCGGCTAAAAGGCAACGACTGAATATAAACAGTACCAGGACCCCTTAAGGTGGCATAAAACAGACCTTCACCTCCAAAGATGGTATTTTTAATTCCACCAATAAATTCTATATCATAATCCACATCCTTTGTAAAGCCAATAATACAGCCGGTATCGACTTTTAGAGTTTCGCCAGGGCCCAATATTTTTTTAGCTATGGTACCACCAGCGTGTACAAAAGCCATTCCGTCTCCCTCTAATTTTTGCATGATAAATCCTTCTCCCCCAAAAAGTCCACGACCTAGTTTTTTTGAGAATTCAATACCTACGGAAACCCCTTTTGCTGCACATAAAAAAGCATCTTTCTGACAAATAAACTTTCCTTGGAATTCAGTAAGGTCTATTGGAATAATTTTACCTGGATACGGGGAAGCAAAACTCACTTGCTTTTTACCGTGACCTATATTTAAAAATGCCGTCATAAAGAGGCTTTCCCCTGTCAGCAATCGCTTGCCAGCAGAGAACAATTTGCCCAGGACACTGTTGTCCTGATTGGATCCATCCCCGAATATGGTATCCATTTTAATGTCGGAATCCATCATCATAAAACTCCCTGCTTCCGCCACAACTGCCTCCTGGGGATCTAATTCAATTTCTACATATTGCATTTCCTCACCATAAATCACAAAGTCTATTTCGTGTGCATTCATATTCTAACTTTATTATTTTGATTTTTTTCAAACTATTAGTACCAAAAACTACCGTTCTGTTACAATGTTCCAATAGTATATTGGTAAGGTGGCCTAATTGGTAAATTGATCCATTAGTGCATTCTTACATTACTACATTGATTCATTGGCAAATTAAACAATTGGAACATTAACCCTTAACCTTAAGGGTCCATTCAAAATTAAAGGTTGAAACTACAATACCCTCTTCATTGACCCCAACGGATTTCATCCACACGGTCTGTCCCTCCCCTGTAGCAATAGTATTCTTTATGGCATCGGAAATAAGATGCCCATCTGTACAGGTAAAGGTGATTTTACCAGTGGCTTTCTTTGAAAAATTAGCATTATTGTTCGCCACCAACATCGAAATATTCCTTCCACTTTTCCTAATCTGATTCATTACCATGGCTCCTGTTGTTAGTTCCGCCGCCATTCCTTGAACAGCCCAAAACAAGGATTTAAAAGGATTTTGATTTATCCACCTATGTCTAACGGTTACAATGGCTTTTTGATCATCAATATACCTTAAACGCACTCCTGTCCACCAAACGGCAGGTAGCTTAAAAAAACTGAACATGTTTATTTTACTCGCATCTGATGCCATAGGTATAGTTTAATTTACTTCAAAAGTATGTAAAATGTACGAACAAATAAATGTTAATTTACTGTTAAAATTTAGTACTTTGTTTTGCATAGTACCTTCTTTTAGATATATATTTGCATAGGAAGTTATTATGTGTAGTAGATTTGACTTCCAAAATCCAGTACCCTGATTCATATTTCAGGCTAAATATTAAGTGGAAATCATTATTACTCCATTTTAGAATGGAAAACAAATAGTAAAACCGTAGAACACTAATTAAAACGCCATGACCGAAACACTTAGTAAATACGAAAAAAATTTGTCGGCCATAATTCATGCCTCAACTTTTTCCAAGTACTTTATCCCCTTCGGGAACTTTCTCCTGCCATTGATACTTTGGACAGCGAACAAGAAAGATCATGGATTCGTAGACCAAAATGGAAAACAGGCCTTAAATTTTCAGATAAGCCTTCTATTGTATTCAATTATACTGGGTATTTTAACTGTGCCTTTCTTTATTGGCATTATTCCAGAAATTATTCATCAGGGAGATTTTGGTTTCGCGCAGTTCAATAATTTCAATGGATTTAATTTTGATTTTGATTTTAGCCAAATAAAATTGGGCAAACTACTCTGGCCTTTGGGAATAGCTGTAGTTGCACAGTTGGGACTTTTTTTGGTGAATATAGTTTATACCATCCTAGCTACCATTCGTACCAGTGAAGGACAGGATTTTAAATACCCAATAAGTATAACATTTATAAAATAACACATAATCAAATTAGTACTCATCACACTAATTACGGAGTTTATTCATCTAATCAGTCAAAAGTGAAACACTTAAATGCGATCATCAAAAAAACGAACAGTTAAATTATTATAATCATGCAACTATGAATATTGAAAATACAAAAGCACAGATGCGCAAGGGAGTCTTGGAGTACTGCATACTTTCCATTCTCAACGGAAAGGACAAGTATACCTCCGAAATTCTGGACACCTTAAAAGACGCTAAAATGCTAGTAGTGGAAGGTACTATTTATCCACTCCTCACACGACTAAAAAATGCGGGACTTCTTAATTATCGTTGGGAAGAATCTACATCAGGCCCCCCAAGAAAATACTACACCCTAACCGAAACAGGTAAACTTTTTCTAAAAGAATTGGATACCACTTGGGATGAATTAAGAAATGCGACGAACCTCGTAACCAAAACAAAAAACAACTAAAAAATGAACAAGACAATAAATATAAATCTGGCCAATTTATTCTTTCATATAGATGAAGTAGCCTATAGCAAACTTCAACGCTATTTAGAGGCCATAAAACGCTCTTTCGCCAATACCAGTGGTAGTGACGAGATTATAGCGGATATAGAAGCCAGAATTGCCGAACTCTTCCATGAAAAAATGGAAAACGAAAGACAGGTAATTACAGAAAAGGAAGTGGACGAGATTATAGGCATAATGGGACAACCGGAAGATTATATGGTTGATGAGGACATTTTTGAGGATCAACCAAAAACTTCCAAAAACCAGGGACGTGTAAGGAAATTATATCGGGACGTAGACAATAAGTATATTGGAGGTGTATCTGCTGGTCTGGGGCATTATTTTGGCATAGACGCCCTCTGGGTTAGACTGTTATGGATCCTACTGACCATTTTTAGCTGGGGAGGATTTGTATTTATCTATGGTCTACTGTGGATATTAATTCCCGAGGCCGTTACTACTGCCCAGAAGTTGGACATGCGCGGTGAAGCGGTTAACATAAGTAATATTGAAAAAAAAGTAAAGGAAGGTTTTGACGACGTAGCCGAGAAAGTAAAAAACGTGGACTATGAAAAAGTGGGAACCAAGGTTAAAGATGGTAGTAGGAGCTTTTTTAACGCCATTGCCGATATTATTATGTTTTTTTTTAAGATCATTGGCAAATTTATTGGGATTATACTGATCATAATCGGTGCTTCTGGAATTGTTGCATTGTTCGTGGGTCTTTTTACCGTTGGTATATTGGATATTATACACCTACCAGGCATAGATTTTTATTATATGGTGAACTCAACCAATACCCCTGTTTGGCTGGTATCCCTACTGGGCTTTTTCGCAATAGGGATTCCCTTTTTCTTTCTCATGTACCTAGGCTTAAAGATTTTGGTGAACAACTTAAAATCTATTGGTAATGTTGCAAAATTTACACTTTTGGGATTGTGGTTGATCGCTATTATTTTATTGGCCGTTTTTGGCATAAGACAAGCAGCTGCCCACGCCTATACCGGTAATGTTTCAGTAGAGCAGGAACTGGCCTTCCAGCAGCCGGACCAACCCATGAAAATCATTTTGAAGTCCGGTTCACATCTAAATAATGGCAATAAAATTGGAATAAACGGGGTAGTTCTGGATTACACTGAAAATGGTGAAGAAGTACTGGTTTCGGAAGATGTTCGTCTAAACCTTAAAATGTCCAAAGATTCCATTGCCCGTATCGAGATACGTAAGAATGCCAATGGGAATTCTTTTAAAAGTGCCACTGAGACTGCGGACGAAGTGAACTATAATTATGATTTGCAAGGAAACACTTTAATATTGGACGATTTTTTGACTACCGCCAAAGAAAATAAATACAGGGACCAGGAAGTAAGAATAGTTCTATATATCCCAGAGGGCACCGTATTGGCATATGAAAGCGACAATAATCATTGTTGGACAATGAGAGCTCCCTTGGATCGCGACATGAATGGTTGTGAAATGACCAAATACCTATGGAAAATGAATGTAAATGGGAAACTAGTATGCCAAAATTGTCCTGTTACTGTAGAAAGCTATGATGATGATAATAATGGTAAAATAATCATAAATGAGGATGGAGTGGATATAGATATAAAAGGAGACGGGGATAATTTTAAACTAAAAATCGACGAAAAGGGCGTACAGTTTAAAACGAAGGACAGTAGAAAAACGGTAATAAAAAAAGATACAGTTCAGTAGGCACTTGTAACAGCTCAGTAATATATAGTGGGTTTAAAGAAACCTAATTAGTATTTTTATTTAATCATTAATCAATCCTTGAACACCTCTTTCCCCCAGGGTTTATTTCAAGCCAAAAAACAACAATCATGACAACACTAGCAAGAATTACCATCACCCTTATCTTGGCAATTTTATTTTCTTCCTGCGGTTTCGATATTAATATTGGAAACGGCAAGAAGGGAAATGGAATTGTTGAAGAAGACCATCGTGCCGTTAACTCGGATTTTACCGCTATTTCAGCCTCTGAGGGTTTGGATGTTTATGTTACCCAAGGCAATGATTTCGAAATTGTAGTGGAAGCGGACAAAAATATAATAGACCTTATAGGAACCGATATTAAAAATGGTACATTACGAATTCATGCCATCGAAAATATTGGTAGGGCTACCAAAAAAGTTTACGTTACCTTACCAGTAATTAACACTTTGGAAACTTCCAGTGGTGCTGCCCTGACTACCAAAAATGCCATTAGCGCACAAAATATCGATTTAAGTGCCAGTAGTGGTTCCAATCTTCAAATAGAGGAACTCAAGGCATTGAATGTAATAGCGGAATGCAGTAGCGGGGCCCATATTAGGCTGGCCGGAGAAACAGAAACACTCAACAGCAGTGCAAGTAGTGGCTCAGGAATAAAAGCTGAAAACTTAAACTCTGCCAAATGTAGTGCCAGTGCCAGTAGTGGCGCTGGTATTACAGTTAATGCATCCGAATCCTTAATAGCAAAAGCTAGTAGCGGCGGAAATATACGCTATACAGGAAATGCCACTGTAGAACATAAAAAATCGAGCTCTGGAAGCGTAAGTGCACTCTAAATTACAAACAAGGCCTTGGCAACAACTGTATTGCACAAATGTTGATAAAACCCATTGAGATTTCAATGGGTTTTGACTTTCCAATACATTAGCTTTCTTTATATTCGTTCTATAAATTTTGGTATGAAAATAAAGATTAAAAAATACGTACTCCCTTTAAAACACACTTTCAGCATTTCCAGGGAATCCCATGATTTTCAAGATTCTATGATCGTTTCTTTGGAACTGGATGGTAAAACGGGCCATGGCGAGGCAACTTCCAACCCCTATTACAAAATAACCTTTGAAACCATGCAGGCAGAGATTGAAAATGTTAGAAATGACATTGAGCAATTCAATTTTAAGGAACCCGAAGCATTCCATGCATTTTTGGTTTCAAAGAATCTGAGCAATTTTGCCATTTGTGCATTAGATTTAGCTGCCAATGATTTATTTGGAAAAATACAAGGCAAACCCCTGTATGACTTATGGAATACGGACAACAGCACTTATCCGATAACCAATTATACCATAGGATTGGACTCCATTGAAAAAATGGTGGATAAAATGAAAGAAATGCCCTGGCCCATATATAAAATTAAACTTGGCACCGATAAGGACGTGGAGATTGTAAGGGAGTTGCGCAAACATACGGATGCTATTTTTAGGGTTGATGCCAATTGTGCATGGACCGCTGAAGAAACCATCCTGAATGCCCCATATTTAAAGGTATTGGGTGTGGAGTTTATTGAGCAACCCCTTAAGGCCGATGATTGGGAAGGCATGGAAAAGGTTATGCATAAAAGTGTTCTGCCCATTATAGCGGATGAAAGCTGTATAGTGGAAGCCGATGTGGAAAAATGCGGCCTTCATTTTACGGGAATAAACATAAAATTGTCCAAATGCGGTGGGCTTACCCCGGCAAGACGTATGATTGAGAAGGCCAAGGAAATGGGACTTAAGGTAATGGTAGGTTGTATGACGGAATCTACTGTGGGAATATCGGCCATAGCCCAATTAATTCCACAATTGGATTATGTAGATATGGACGGTGCCATGTTGCTCAAGGAGGACATTGCCGATGGGGTTATTATAAAGGACAATGGAAAAGTAATCTTTCCTTCCGTTGGAGGAAGTGGAATAAGCTTGCGATAATGACATTTTATATCGATCGCTTCCCTGGCAGGGAAATAGAGCTGGAACAGAAGAAATACTTGTATTTTGGTGGCACCTCCTATCTAGGACTTCAGACGGATGAAGCTTTCCAGAACATCTTTATATCCAATATAAGGAAATACGGAACAAATTACGGGGCATCTAGAAAATCGAATATCCGAATTTCAATTTATAAGGAGTCGGAAAAACATTTATCCCGTCTAGTAGGAAGCGAGGCCTGTATTAGTCTGTCGTCTGGATATTTGGCAGGACAACTTGTGAGACAATTTATGGATACCAAGGCAAATAGGCTATTCTATGCCCCAAATACCCATTCTGCGCTCTATTCCCCTAACCCTAGCATATCTAAACTTAAACCTTACAAAACGTTCACCGCCTTAAATTTAGCCGTAAGAGATCATTTGAAAGCCGATCAAGAGACCACACCAGTGGTGTTTTTGGATGCCATTGATTTTTCCGGATCTAACTATCCCGATTTTGAGGGATTAAAAATGCTACCATTGGAAAATATCATTCTAGTGGTAGATGATTCGCACGGAATTGGAATTGTCGGCAACAACGGGGGTGGTGTTTTTCGCAATATTAAGGATTTAAACCCAAAGGAATTGATTGTTTGTTGCTCATTGGGAAAGGGTTTTGGGATACAGGCAGGTACCGTTTTTGGTTCTAAAATACGTATGGAACAATTGGTGGACACTCAGTTTTTTGGAGGTGCAAGTCCGGCCACACCTGCTGCCATGGCAAGCTTTATTGATGGAAGTGAGATTTTCAAAGAAAAAAGGACTATCCTAAAAAATAATATTGATTTATTCAGGTCCAATATAAAAGCGCTGGACAAGTTCAAGTTTATGCAAGAACATCCTGCGTTCAGTTTTAGTGATGAGGAACTCACCAAATATCTGCAGGAGCAAAAGGTAGTGGTGACAAGTTTTCGATACCCAGATGAAGATTCCACTCTTATGAGCAGAATCGTAATCAGCGCCCATCACACAAAGAAGGATATCCTTTTATTGTGTAATCTAATAAACTCATATTTCTAAAAAAAACGGCCATCCAAAAAAGGACGGCCGTTTCTTTTAATAGAGAACAATTAATTTCTAGTTATCCCACCATACTGGTGTAACCGGAGATTGTTGATTTGCCAAAACATTAGCCTCATTTCGGCTTAATTCGGTTGAGGGATAAATGGCCCTCCTAAACCACTGTCCAAAATACTCGCTGTCGTCACTTGACTCATCCAACCTAATTTGCAGACCGGTAAATACATCGCTAGAAAAATCATATCTCCTAAAATCCACAAAAGTTTCAGGATTCAAAAAGTTATGGATGTATTTTTCCTTCATGATATGATGCAACATTAAACCTGCTTCCCCAACCGCAATGGCACCGTCGGCTAAATAATCGGTTCCATCAACATCATACATATCCATACTGGCCTGTATGCCTTCCACATAAGCGGTATATGCCTCTGTGGTGGATCCTATACTGTTCGTATTACCACCGTTGGCCAAAAAAGCGGCCTCAGCCTCAATAAATTTGGCTTCGGCATAACTGATCAACATTAAAGGAGAATCCACACTAGTATAATAGCCATCTGTCTTAAATCGGGTATTGGCATCGCTACCGTCCGGGGACTTCCCTTCTCCACCACTAACAAAACCTTTCCATTCAACTTCATCCCCATTTTCTGCGAAAAGAGGCAATCTTGGATCAATGGTAAGTGCAACACTTTCAAAAGGATAGTAATCCCCGTTCATAGAACTTACCAACTGACTGGCTATATCATTGCTAAGGTTACCTGTAGACCTGGCAAGTATTTCAATGGAATACCAAGGGTTGATGTTTTTCTCATTGTAGAACATTTCAAAATTATCATCATTTGAGGTAAAACCATTACCAATAGAGGCCAAGACTTCATTGGCAGTTACGGTTCCTTTTTTAACCAAATGCAATTGATATCTCGCTTTTATAGTGTAAGCTGCCCTTAACCATTGATCCGAATCTCCCCCATAGATAAGGTCTGAGCTCCCTAAATTGAAGCCAGAGTTATCAGGACCTTCCAGGGCAGTGATTGCCGAATTAAGAAGCGTGAATATTTCCGTATAAATCGATTCTTGCGTATCGAAAGTAGGGAAATTATTATCGGGGCCATCAGTGGCATCCGAATAGGGAATATTATCCCAGGTATCAGTTGCTATTCCAAGATTTATTGCAATAACAATATCAGAAATAGCTCCAATATGTGTAGCATTGGTCTCTACAGCCTTTTCCTTGATTGCTTTAAGATTCGGCAATATATAAAGGTAAACCTGACTCCATAATCCACTTGCTTCAGTCTGTCCGGCAGCTCCCCCACCTGTAGATACAAAGTTCTGCACATAATTTCCAAATGCCAATTCAGCAGATCGTTGACCCTCCATGGTACTATGTATTACCGGCGCCATTAAATCCTGCATCCTTAACTCTTCCAAAGTTGCTGTATTGGAAGGGGTATTCACATCAAAATAATCATCACTACACGAAATCTGCGTAACCAATAACAGTGATAAAATTCCAGTTTTTATTATATTGTTTTTCATGTTTATCATATTTAGAATGAAATATTTAGACCCAAAGAGTAGCTTTGGCTCACAGGTACACTAAGTCCTGTAAAGCCGTAAACATTGCTACCAGCACTATACTGGTTCCCTTCAGGGTCATAGCCGTCAAACGGAGTCCATAGGAGTATATTCCCGGCACTAGCGGAAAGGCTTACTTTCTCCATATTCAAATCCCTTATGAATTTACTGTCCAAATCATAGCTTACACTCACATTACGAAGTTTAACCCAGGAAGCATCCTGAACCAATATTTCGGAAGCCCTATTGTAGACGTTAGAATTTCTATAGTAATCTTGATCAATTAAAGCTGGTGTAGTATTGGTTGTGAATCCGCCGCTTCCGTTATCCATTACTCCTGACAACACCACTTCTTCATCCCTGACCAAAGTACTCAAGGGATTACCATTTCTAATAGAATTCCTGAGCCCGGAATCATACAGATCTCCACCTTCCTTATATTCCACCAAGAAATTAAACCCAATGCCCTTCCATTTGAAATTACTGCCCAAGGACGATATAAAGTCTGGAAAGGCATTACCTACCTTTACCCTTTCATCAGTTACAATTTCCGGAAAACCATCGGCATCCAAATACCGCTGACCATCTTCATATCTCCATTTATATCCGTAAAGATTCCCCATTTTATCTCCAGCTCTGATTTCCGAAGTTATTCCAGCAAATCCTGAATCCGCAAAAATTATAGATTCAATATCCTCAGGGATTTCCAATACTTTTCCTTCGCTGGTAGACCAATTTAAAATCAACTCCCACCTAAAGTCATTACTTCTAATGATATCGGCACTAACCAATAGTTCGTGTCCGAAAACCTCATAATCGCCTGCATTCCTTGTAATTCCAGAGAGTCCTGAAGAATAAGCGGTTCCAACAGTAAATATTTGATCCTTTACTCGAGTCTTATAATAGGCATAATCAAATCTAATCCTATCTTTCATAAACCTAAGGTCGGCACCAAATTCCGTAGATTGATTACGTTCCGGAACTATAGCCAAATCTCCCAATAAAGTACTTCGTCTATATCCTCCGGCACCACCAAAAGGAAAATCCCCATCAACAACAAAATATTGGCCAACATCACCAAATCCGGGACCTTTACCTACCTCGGCCCAAGATGCCCTAAGTTTACCAAAAGTAAAGACATCATTATCGCCAAATACATCGGAGACATCATATGCCAAACTTGCAGATGGATAAAAGAACGAACGATTTTCTTTGGGTAATGTGGACAACCAGTCGTTTCTACCCGTCACGGTCAAGAATAATTTATCCCTATATCCTAATTTCAGCTCGCCAAATGCACCTACATTGCGCAATTGTGTAATACTGTTATCCACAAAATAATTAATAGTATTTCCAATTTCATTGATTCCTGGTACGTTCAATCCTTCACCCCTAGCCTGGGCATAATCCCTTTTTGAATCAGAAATCTGATGGCCCACGGTAAGATCTGTGGTAAAATCGTCCGACCAAGCTTTAGTAAAGGCAACCAAAAGGTTCGATTCCAATCCGGTAAAATTGATATTTTGATTTAATACAAAACCACCAACTTGTGCCCCTCCGTCTAAATCCGGCCCCACATATCTGTTACGCTGATCCGAATAATTATCTATTTGGGCAGCGTAAGTAACATTTACCCAATCTTTAGGCTTCCAATTTAATGTGGCATTACCTATCCATCTGTTCACGTTATCGATTAAACTACTTGTTTCCATTAAATACCTAGGGTTATCAATTATCCCAAAAGAATAATCCCTTTCTGTACCATCGGCATTCTGATAGTCATTTATTGGAAAGGTCCCCGAGTAATAGGAAAGAGCACTCATAACGGATTTATCCCCTCCATTGGCCCTACGCCCGCCAGACTTAGTATAGGAAATAGAGGAATTCAATGTCAAATGATCAGAAATCTTATATCCTGCTTTTAACCTAAAATTATTCTTGCCGTAATCCGTGTTAGGAAGAACACCATCTTCTTTGTCTTTTCCCATGGAAAAGAAATAATCCAATTTTTCATTGGCTCCACTAATACTTAGGTTTACTTGGGAATTGAATCCGGTCCTAAAAATATCGTAGGGACTGTAAAAACGATCCCCTGTCAAATCCACTACTGTGCCGTTGGACAAGGTATAAGAATCATCAGAGTATTTAGGTCCCCAGCTATAGAAAGAGGTAGTATTTTGTACCCTATTGAAACCAGTTTCGGAGTCTGGATCGTAAAGTGTCCTAGGAGCTCCACTAAATCCTTCCCTATAGGTAGTTTGCAAGGAAGGTGTTGTTTGTATTTCCCTAAAGGTTGTTGAAGCCGTCAATGTTATTTTGGCCTTACCTTGTTTTCCTTTTTTTGTTGTAATAATTATTGCCCCGTTAGAAGCCCTTACACCATACAAAGCGGTAGCCGCGGCTCCTTTAAGTACGTTGAAACTTTCAATATCCTCAGGGTTAATGTCACCTGCCCTATTGGAAAAGGCAAATTGTTCGGAACTATTCGGCGAATTGGAACCCGCACTAGGTCTAACTTCACCGGAAAAGGTATCGTTGTTCAAGGCAATTCCATCAACAACAATTAATGGTTGATTGCTTCTACTGGGATTTA
Source organism: Arenibacter sp. F26102 (assembly GCF_023015865.1). Taxonomy (GTDB): domain Bacteria; phylum Bacteroidota; class Bacteroidia; order Flavobacteriales; family Flavobacteriaceae; genus Arenibacter. The sequence continues at coordinate 83,744 of NZ_JALKBC010000008.1, forward strand.
CTGAAGTTATACCCCTTATTAAGATATCGACTCCGCCGCCAGACGATCCAGAAGTTCTGTTGATTTGAACCCCAGCTACCCTACCCTGCAAACTCTCCATAGGGTTCGATTGCCCTGCCAGGTTTAAGTCTTCAGTGTTAACCTGGGTCACTGAATAGCCCAGAGATTTTTGCTTTTTCTCAACACCAAAGGCAGTGACAACTACTTCGTCCAAAGCACTGGCATCTTCCAATAAAACGACACTTAATTCGGCATTTGACCTAACAGTAACATCCTGAGATTTCATGCCCAAATACGAGAAGCGTACTGTGTCGCCTTGGTTGGCAGAAATAATAAAGTTACCATCAAAGTCTGTCGTGGTTCCTGTATTGGTTCCTACAATTAAAACGGTAACGCCTGGAAGTGGTGCCCCACTTTCATCTTTAACGTTACCGGTAACATTTTGTGTAAAGCCATGCCATGTGAGCATGAACAAACACAACAATAAAAGTTTTTGTATCATATTAGTTTTTTTAATTAATCTACGCTAAAATCTTAAATAAATCATAAAAATCAAACATTGGACCATAGAAATGTGAGTTTTATAAAAATAGCCTAATAAAAAGAGTATTTGTCACAGAATTAAGACGCAAAACCTCTTTTATTTAATTCTTTTTTAACATAACCATTGATTAATATGTTAATAATCCAAAAAAGTTGTAACTTATTAGTATCTAAACTCATAAATAATATAATCATGAAAAAAATTCTTGGAATAGTTTTCTTGATGCTATTCTTGGTGTCTGCCACCGAAATTGCATCTACAAAAATTCAAAACCCCAATACCATTGAAGGTACCTGGGAATTAGTAAGTTTTAATAATTACGATGGTAATGATGTGGTTAAAACCATACCGCCTACAGAAGGTTACCGCCAAATAAAAATGTATTATAATGGAAAGGTAATGTGGACGCGATATGTTCCTACAGACTCCATTGAATGGTTTGGGTACGGCTCATATGTGGCAACAGATAGTACCTTGACAGAAAAATTGGAATTTATGTCGTCATCTATGCGAAAAGTTGCCAATGAAAATATGGAATGGCATATGGAACTAAAATTGGAAGGTGACAAATACAGCCAAATCTTTATTGATGCGGATGGGAACCGAATAAATTCCGAGAACTATAAGCGTCTAAATTAATATTTTAGTTTACAACCAACTATTTCAATAAAGGAACTTAAATACTCGGTACTTATGGTACCAAATAAAAAACAATCTGTACGTGGATAATAATTCCATATACAGATTGTTTTTGTTTCCCCTCAACTAATTTGAAGGTGGGTGTTGATCAATACCCTATAATAATTGATTTCAGACTAAGCTTCTTGATGGGTTTCTATGGTGGCCAAATATCTTTCCGCATCCAAGGCTGCCATACAACCCGTTCCAGCGGCTGTTACCGCCTGTCTATACTCTTTATCCTGAACATCGCCACTGGCAAAAACTCCGGGCTTACTTGTTTTGGTAGATTTACCTTGGGTAATAATGTACCCTGTTTCATCCATTTCCAATTGTCCTTTAAAAATATCCGTATTCGGTTTGTGACCAATGGCAATGAACAATCCTGTAATGGCTATATCCTCTTTTTCTCCGGTAACATTGTTGACCATTCTTAATCCCTCTACTACTTGATCGCCCAAAACGGTATCCACTTCGGTATTGTAACGAATTTCAATATTGTCCAAGCTGTTAACCCTATGTTGCATAGCTTTTGAAGCACGCATTTCATCTCTTCTTACCAGCATAGTAACCTTCCTGCAAATATTAGCCAAATAAGACGCCTCTTCTGCAGCCGTATCCCCTGCCCCAACAATAGCGACATCCTGTCCTTTGTAAAAGAATCCATCACATACGGCACATGCAGATACTCCACCTCCACGCAATTTTTGCTCACTAGGGATACCTAAATACTTGGCCGTAGCCCCTGTGGAAATAATTACTGTTTCCGCTTCAATAATCTTATTATCGTCTATGGTAACCTTATGAATGCCACCAACTTCATCGCTAAAATCCACAGCTGTTGCCATCCCAATGCGCACCTCTGTACCGAATCTCTCAGCTTGTTTCTGTAATTGCATCATCATTGTGGGTCCGTCTACCCCGTCTGGATAACCGGGAAAGTTATCAACCTCCGTTGTAGTGGTCAATTGTCCTCCAGGTTCCATTCCTGTATACAAAACTGGTTTTAAATCTGCCCTAGAGGCATATATTGCCGCAGTATAGCCTGCAGGCCCCGAACCAATAATCAACGTTTTTAAACGTTCTACTTTTTCTGCCATAATCAAAATCTTCATTACTTATTAAAAAGCAAAAGTAGGATTTTCAATAAAAAACTTACATCAAAAGTTATAAAAAGTTATTATAAAAGAAGTGGCTAAAGCTATGGACTGTTACACCGTATACCTTAATGTTCGGTTTTTGTTGTAAAACTGGATTATTTACTGAATGGGACTACTTTGTAGTTCCCCACCAACCTATCCCAATAATTGATAAGGCAAAACTAAGAAAGGTATACTTGTATGGAAACCAATTTGGTTTATAACCGGTTTTAAGAAGAGATTTTCGAGAAAACTATGCTTATTCTTTACCATTACCAACAGTTGGGAATGCTGCTCCAATTGAATACTATTGATTGCCTCAATGATTCCTTGATCTGGCAGTTCATGAAACTTATGTTTAGTTCCCGATAGTAAATCAGCCAATTTACTCTTGTTCCTTATCTCTTTATCGTTAAGTTCATAACTGGTACAGACATGCATAATATCTATTGTAGATCTATGGATGGCGGAAATAAACAATACTTCCTTGAGTAAAGCTAAACTATAATCAATTTCGTAGTCCGTCGGAAATAGGATCTTTTTTGGAATTTCAAAATTATAATTAAAAGGGATGGCCAATACTGGACATTTAGCCCTTTTAATGGTGTGAACGGTACTACTGCCCAAAAATATTTCCTTTGCACCCGTAGCTCCTTGGGTCCCCATAATTATAAGATCTATTTTCTTGCTTTCCACAAGTTCATCAATGGCCTCCATTAATACACTGAAAGCACTATAGGTTATAAAATTATGTTTGGGGTTATTATAATCGGTAACGATTTTCGATTTTAACTCTTCCAATCTCTTTTCAGAATCGGTCCGGTAGATATCTCCCAATCCCAATTGTCCGGGACTATGTAATAAATACTCAGACTGATATATAGCCGGGGTATAGGTATGTAGCAGATAAAAAGTGCAATCCTCACTTTTAAGCAAACGCACCGCATAGGAAATTGCCCCGTAGGCATTATCCGAAAAATCTGTGGGTATTAATATGTTTTTCATCTGTATATTTTTGGTTCATAAAAAGTGATTTGAGACATAGGTTATTAACCTATATATCATACATTCTTAAAATCTGCTTAGGAATGAATCAATGATTATCTTAATCAAGGCACTGTCCAATTGAGCATTTATGTAAGTTTCTATTAAATTTAAGGAATAATATGGAACGAGATATGATTTTCATCAGTTGAATCAACGAACGTTTTGAATAATTTTGCCATATGCAACTAGTCCAATTGGAATTTCCAAAATTGGAGAAGAAAGCATTTAATTGCACATGCTTTTAATATGATCGGTAGTACAAACACTAAAGTGTAAAGCATAAATAACGGACAGGTGAATTTTATAGACTATTACAAAATATTGGGTTTGGACAAAAGTGCCAGCCAAAGCGACATAAAAAAGGCGTACCGTAAATTGGCCCGAAAACACCATCCAGATGTTAATCCAAACGATAAGGAGGCAGAAAAGAAATTTAAGGAAATTAATGAAGCCAACGAAGTTTTGAGCGACCCTGAAAAACGTAAAAAATATGATAAGTACGGAAAGGATTGGCAACATGCAGAAGAATTTGAAAAGGCACGATCATCACAGGGCTCCGGCTACAGTAGAGGCAGGAGAACTTCTTCACAAAGTTATGGTGAACATGATTTCTCTGATTTTTTCGAATCTATGTTTGGTGGTTCCAGTAATTTTTCCGGAAGGGGACGGGCGCGTTTTCGAGGGCAGGATTTAAATGCGGAATTAAAATTACATATTAGGGATGTTTTTAGGACCCACAAGCAGACCCTCAATATAAACGGTAAAAACATCAGGATTACAGTCCCCGCAGGGATTGAAAATGGGCAAACCATAAAGATTACCGGACATGGGGGACCTGGTCATCAGGGAGGTCCAAACGGCGACCTGTATATCACCTTTGGAATCATAAACGATACACCCTTTAAAAGGGACGGTAACGATCTGTATACTTCTGTAGACCTAGATTTATATACCGCCCTATTGGGAGGTGAAATAATGGTGAATACTTTTGACGGACAGGTAAAACTAAATGTTAAACCAGAAACACAAAACGGCACCAAAATAAAATTAAAAGGAAAAGGCTTCCCAGTGTATAAAAAAAATGATGTTTACGGGAATCTATATATTACTTATAACCTGGTTACGCCAACCAATTTAACGCAAAAGGAGAAAAATCTATTTAAGGAACTGGCGGAGCTAAGAAAATAATAATGTATACCGATAGAGAAACTCGCGCCTAGGCATTATGCATTCCCTATCCCCAATTTTAATCGCATGGAAAAGGAATATATCTTAATTACCGACTTCTGTTTAAGTCACAATATTGAAACCCATTTTGTAATGGAGCTTTATGAATTTGGACTGGTTGAGCTTGTTGTGAAAGAAAATGTACCTTACCTCCCTATTCAGCAATTGCCAAAAGCTGAAAAAATAATTAGGCTCTATTCCGACCTCGACATCAATTTGGAAGGTATAGCCGTTATTACCCAACTTCTCAATAAAATTGAAAAAATGCAGGATGAAATTACCCATCTCAAAAACAGACTGGACCTCTATGAATAATCCCATCATTAAGTATGCATTCCTGAATCAATATAATAGCATCCCTTTAAAGCCTAAAAATTCCATTTAAAATAACGATCAATTAGAACTCAAAACATAGAATTGAAAAAAATTACCGCAACTGATTTAAATCATTTTACGTGAAGTGTTGGAAGTCTAATTTTGATTTCAATAATCCAAAAACTAGATTCCATGACAACATTGATCAAAGTAGAACAACTGATTTCTGAAGAAAATAAAACGGTAATAACAAGAAACTTAAGTCGGATTTTGGAATTAAGAATTTTGGACATTGATATTATTAATAAAACCATTTCCCTGGTCTATAACAACCCCTTTGTGTTGGACAAGGTCAAAAAAGAACTTGGTCGAGTAGGTTTTTCATTTCAAAATACTCCCGTACTTTAAGTCCATCGATCCTAAAGGCGATGAGGCTGTTCTATATTAAAAGGTATAATCCGCAAATCTATACTTCCAACAGACTGTAATGTGTATTGGATAACGATTTCATGGTATCCGCTGCTTGTTCGGCGGTAATATCCCGCTGTGGATTAGCAAACATCTCATATCCTACCATAAACTTTTTTATAGTCGCCGATCGTAGTAAAGGCGGATAAAACGACATATGAAAATGCCATTCCGGATGGTCCTTACCATCTGTTGGCGCCTGATGAATACCTGCGGAATATGGAAAAGAGGTGTTGAATATATTATCGTATTTAATCGTAAGTTGTTTTAGGATTTCAGCGTAGGAACGCTTTTCGCTTTCTGAAAGCAAACCAATATGTGCCAATTTCCGTTTGGGAAGGATCATAGTCTCATACGGCCATACTGCCCAATAGGGAATCAGCGCGACAAAATGTTCATTTTCAACAATAATACGTTCATCCAACTTCAATTCCTGTTCAATATAATCCTCCAAAATACTTCTATTGTTCTTTTCCCAATAATCTTTTAGATTGCCGATTTTCTTTTGTACCTCTTGCGGTATTTTGTTTTGGGCCCAAATTTGCCCGTGTGGATGGGGGTTACTACACCCCATTATACCACCCTTATTTTCGAAAATCTGAACGTAATTTATGGCTTCAATACTCCCCAATTCTATATATTCTTTTTGCCAAAGTGAAATTACTGCTGTAATATCATATACGGACATTAATGGTAATGTAAGAGCATGGTTTGGGGAAAAACAAACGACCTTGCAAATACCGGATTCAGCTTCAGCATAAAGCAGACCATTTTCGTATGTCTCTTCCTTAACATCCCGTAGTAGGGCCGAAAAATCGTTGACAAAAGAATAAGGCTTATCGTAACTGGGATTAAACTCCCCTCCCATCCTTTCATTGGTCGGACAGAGGTAACAGGAAGGGTCGTAAATAGGCAGATCAGTATTAGCACTTTTTTCAGTCTTTCCCTGCCAGGGCCTTTTGGTTCTATGCGGAGAGACCAAAATCCATTCTCCCGTTAGGATATTTAACCTTCTATGTGGATTGTTATTAAAATTATTTGCCATTACGATTAATTTTGTATGTAGGTTCCTTCACTTGGTTTTACTTCAAATGCATCCAATTCTATATTGAAAGCTGCTTTGTATGCCTTGGTGGCCGCTTCCACAAAATCATCTACCTTGTCCTCATGTACTATATTTAAGGTACAGCCTCCAAATCCACCCCCTGTTTGTCTAGCTCCCAAGACGGCATCGTATTGCTTGGAAAAATCAACCAAAAAATCAGACTCCGGACAGCTCACTTCATATAATTTGCTTATTCCTTCGTGTGCCTCGTAAAGTAAGGTGCCAAAGAGGTTTAAATCATTGGCCTTTAAAGCTTTTGCCGTTTTCAACACCCTATCATTTTCACTTACAATAAAACTACATCTTTTAAAAAGTGTTGCGTCCATTGTCTCCTGAAATTCCTGAATCATGGTAGCCGTAACATCCCTTAATGACATTACTTCCGGATATTTTCCCTTGATGATAGCTACTCCTTCCTCACATTCCCGCTTCCTTGTATTATACTCACTGGAAGCCAAGTTATGCGACACTTTTGTATTCAACATTATCATTTTATATGGATCTATTTGGATCGGAATTTGTTGATGTTCCAAAGACTGGCAATCCAGCAAAATCACATGCCCTTTTTCGCTCATTACGGAGGCAAATTGATCCATAATACCACATTGGGTTCCAACAAAGGTATGTTCCGCTTTTTGCGAAAGCAGCACAATGTCCATTTTGGAAAGACCAAGATCAAACAGTTCATTAAGACCATATGCAAGTCCACATTCCAATGCCGCAGAAGAACTTAGACCGGAACCCATCGGTAATTTACTTTCAATGGTACAGTCAAAACCCCTTAATCTATCTGTCCTTAATAATATCTCGTTTAAAACACCAAGAATATAATTCTCCCATTCCACATTACTTTTCGCTATTTTATCCAAGGACAGGGTAAAACCAGTATTGTATCCCAAACTATAAAGATTGCACTCCGCTTTGGAATTGTTCTTTTTGAATTTAAAGGTTATTTTTTTTTCAATGGCCGTAGGCAATACATAGCCAAGGTTATAGTCCGTATGCTCCCCTATCAAATTGATCCTTCCTGGGGATTCAATAACAAGCTCTGGGATAAATTTTTCTGAAAAAGACATAAAATATAATGTTATTAAGACCACAAATATAGCAAAAATTCCTTATAAACGTAAAATTTACATTTATCTAATAAAGCCTATACCTTTCATGGCAAAACTGGAAAAAATACGCCAAAAAAAATCCCCCAGGACAAAACCTGGAGGATCATATAATAAAAGGTAGAATAAGTACTAATTATCCTCTTTAAGCATAGATACCGTTGCTACCGTCCTAAACCCTAGATGTTCCAATGAGGAATCCAAACTGGAAGCCATTCTAGAGGATAACCTATAACTGGCGCAATAAGAGGCATTGCAAAGAAAAGAACCACCTCTCATTACTTTCTCCCTTGCATAGGGCATATTTGGATTATAAGGATTGGTTGCCCCTTGAGGATTAACAACAGCACCGTTCATTGCACTTACTTCATTATAATAATTGGTATTATACCAATCACTGGTCCATTCCCAAACATTACCGGCCATATCATACAATCCAAAATCGTTTGGAGGGTACGATTTTACCCTTGCGCGTTGTTCAAAGCCGTCCGCTTTACTATTATTCACAGGAAATTCCCCTTCCCATGTATTAGCCATTTGCGACAAAACAGCATCGTCATCTCCCCAAAAATAGATACTTTCCGGCTTATTGCCCCTTGCCGCTCTTTCCCATTCTGCCTCTGTGGGCAATCTTCTACCTGCCCATTGGCAATATGCCAAGGCATCTTCATAGGCCACCTGCACTACGGGGTCGTTATCTTTGCCCTTAATAGAACTTCCTGGGCCATTAGGTTGCTTCCAGTTAGCTCCAATGGTCCAGTTCCACCATTGGGAAAAGTCATAAAGGTTGGGAACCGAATTCTTGGTCTTCTTAAACGTCAATGAGCCAGGTTGTAAAATGGAATCGTGAGGTTTAGGGGTTCCTTCAGGAACTTGGGTTTTCATTTCCTCCCAATCTATGGCCCGCTCGGCAATAGTAATATATCCCGTTTCCTTTACGAATTTTGCGAATTGTGCATTGGTTACCTCTGTAATATCCATAAAAAACCCATCGACCTTTACCTTGTGGGCCGGCTTTTCGTGATCCATGGCCATTTTATCTTGGGGTACGGCACCCTGTGTAAACTCCCCACCAGGAATCCACACCATTCCTTCCGGAGTCTTTATATTTTCCGGTTTTTCTACCAAAATGGGGGTAGTATCAATTTTGGATTCCACGACCTCCGATATGGGGGAATTAACTTCTTTTTCGCCGGATGACTTTTTTTCCTCCTTACACTGAATCAACAATCCCGCCAAAAGAAAGGCACTTAATAACTTATAATATTGCATTCTAATTCATTTATGATTCTACAAATGTAAAGAACGAAAATCATTCTATTCCCCTTGTGGAATAAATTTCATTTCATAAGTTGTTGAAGCCACTTTCATAATCGCATTGAAGATATAGTCGCAGACTAGCTTCTGACCTTCGAAATTAATAAGATCTACGGTATCTTCCGGGGTGTGATATTGTGGATGACCTCCTGTATGTATCCCTAGAACTGAAATATTCTTTTTATAGAAAGAGACATGATCTGATCCTCCCACGGATCCAGCATGGACTATAGGTGTTAGCCCCAAAGGCTGTCCCAATTCTTTCATCAGTTCCACTCCCCCAGGAAAGGTTCCCGCTCCTCCCATATAAACCTGTTTGGATTCGTTTAACCTGCCAACCATATCCATATTGATCATTAATTTAATCTGTGATAATGGAACAACAGGATTGTCCACAAAATATTTACTGCCTAAAAGCCCTTGTTCCTCGGCCCCAAAAGCCACCAACAAAACACTTCTTTTTAACTCGGTTTTGTGGGCCATTAGCATCTCCCCTATTTCCAATAGTGCCGAAGTACCACTTGCATTGTCATCTGCACCATGATGGATTCCAATCCTTTCGGATTTTGAGGAGGGGCCACCACCCAGACCTAAATGGTCGTAATGGGCACCAAGTACGATATATTCGTTTTTTAAAATGGGGTCATTTCCCTCAATAACACCTAAAACATTCCAAGTTTTAACTTCCTCTTTGGGCATCAGCCCTTTCTTAACCCTTAATTGGGCCATAAAAGGTTGTTTATAGGATTTCAAATAGGAAGGAATATTGGATTTCTTAAAATCCCTTTTAATATAGTTTACAATCCTTTTATTGGCCTTTCCTCCCGGATATCGACCCGAATTCTTATCGGAAGTTAAATAGCTAATATGTTCTTGAAGTTCCTGTACCGTTATTTCCTCTTGAGCAGATAAGAGGTTTATAAGCAAAAAGCAGCTAAATAAATTAAAATATAATCTCATCCAATATAATTAAGGCACCTAAAATGGTTTAAAATGATAAAAACAAATAATTATCTCACCAGCGAAATTTAGTAATAAGCTATTAAAGGCCCTCACTAAGGACCGGAAGCCTAAACTTTTCTATAGTGGGTTCCGTATGCTGACTTTCCAATATTTTGGCAGCCCTTTCCAGTATTTCGGGATATTGATCCGCAACATTGGTAGTTTCTTTTAAATCAGTCTTAAGATTAAACAGTTCCAGTTTTGGCTCATTTTTATTATCCTTCAGATGGGATTTCACCACTTTCCAATCGCCCATTCTAATAGCTAATTGCCCACCATATTCTGGAAACTCCCAATATAGGAAATCGTGCTCCTGTTGATCCTCCTTAGAAAGCAAGGTAGGTAGAAAACTAAGTCCATCCGTATAGCTTGGTTTTTCATAACCTGCCACATCAGCCAGCGTAGCCATAACATCATAGTGTACAGAAATAAGATCGGTGGTAGTTCCAGGCTTTATTTGCCCGGGCCATGAAGCTATCATGGGCACCCGAATTCCACCTTCGTAAACAAATCCCTTAGCTCGACCCTGCTCGCTCCTAAAAGGTTTGGCACTATCAAACCATGGTGAGTCCGAACCTCCATTAAAAGTGGGGCCATTATCCGAAGTAAAAATGATCAAGGTGTTCTCGTATAGCCCGTCTTCCTTTAACTTCGCTACTAGTTTACCTACATTTTCATCCAAATAAGAAACCATGGCAGCGTAACCGGCATGGGGATTTTGATGCGGGAAATAGCCCCTTTCGCCCAAATAGGGTTCTTCATTCCCAAATTTATTCTTGTAATAGTCCACCCATTTTTGGGGAGCTTGGATTGCCGCATGTGGAATTGGCGTAGCCCAATAAATAAAAAATGGATTTTCCTTGTTCCTATCTACAAACCCTTTTAGCTCCTCGAACATAAGATCGGGCGCATAATCGTTCAAGGTAAAGGGAGCATAACTCTCCGGGTCGTTTATCTCTGCCCCTTTGGCCAATTTAGTATTAGGTGCAATGGTATCGTTATCTAAGTGTACCCTATTTTCATTTTTGTACAAATGCAAGGGATAATAGGTGTGCGCCTGTCGCTGGCAATTATATCCAAAAAAATAATCGAAGCCCATTTTTGTAGGAATGGATTGTGTATGGGGTGCTCCAAGTCCCCATTTACCAAATATGGCCGTGTTATATCCCGCTCCTTTCAACTTTTTAGCAATGGTAATGGTGCTATCGGGCATAGGTCGTTGTCCTTCCAAAACCGAATCCTTGGCCATTGCTTTGTAGTTCCATACCTCACCACGTTCTCCCCATTCTTCATTGCCGCGAATATAGGCATGACCAGAATGTGTCCCTGTAAGCAACATATAACGTGCAGGAGCACACACCGGGGCACTGGTATAATGTTGGGTAAACAACATACCCTCTTTGGCCAAGGCATCAATATTTGGGGTCTCTATTTTTTCCTGTCCATAGGCACCCAATTCCGCGTACCCCAGATCATCGGCTAAAATGTAGATGATATTTGGTCTTGATGCTGGAATTATAACAACATCTTTTTCACCTTCATTCTTACAGCTTAATAAGGCAAATGGAATTAGGAATAAATAGCTTATTTTTTTCATTCTTGGTTTATTTCTGGTTTCTTGCTTCTTGCTTCTTGCTTCTTGCTTCTATCTAATCAATTCTACTCTGGACAACCAACTTCTTAGATATTTTTAACCGGTCACTATAGAAATATTTCAAATTAACACATTTCCAAATTATCAAATATCTATTGTATTGGTTTCTCCAGTAATGAAAAATCTATCACAGGAGGTACTCCGTTGGCAGTCCTTTCATGGAAAGTATCCATATTAGTTTTTTCATTAAAAAAGCCGCAATTCTTCATAAAAAATTTGTTTCCAATGGCCCCACCGGCATAATCTACCCTTGACCCCTTCCTAGCAGTTGCGTCTGCCGTGAATTTAGCCTTGGTAAGTTCGTGCCACTGCCCTTTGGTGTCCATTATCCATTGGTTAGTATATTCCCCCATTCTGGAAATATGGCCCACTTCTGTCCTAAAGTTCTCTAAAAAGGAATGTGGTTTTTTTAAATAGGTAGACGTATGCGGTCTTCTAAAACTGGCTATTAAATTCCATTTTTCAGATTCCACATCATAGAAATATGCGGTATAATCAGTAGAATTATTTACTGATGGCTCCCCTTTCAATAAAAATTTATAAGTGTTTCCGGCCTTCCAATTGAACACTTTATAACTTTGTCCACCTGAACCTTCATTCCCAAATTCGCCCGTAGTTACTCCTTCTCCCTTTCCTAACATAATTATCTTATAATCATCCGGGATACTTTTAGGGTCTTGGGTTTCAAATGGACTCCAAACCGAAAACAAGATTCTTCTTTCTGTTTCTGAATTTACTTGCATTCCAAAATAACCTTCACCAAAGCCATTGGCCATATAATAGGACCCTATGACGTCTTCATTTTCGAGTACCGTTATTTCATTATAAAACCACAGAATGTCCGTGTTTTCGGGAGTGGTATAGCTTAAATGCACAGATGGCCCCCTTCTGCCCCAATAAAAATCTTCCTTTACATAAGTAAGCTTACCATTGGCAGCCTGACCCCCTATAAGCACCTCATTGACATCCGCAAAATTATTTGCCGATTTTTCCATGCCTTGTAGTTCCACATAGTGATAACCAGGTGTGGTAAGCTTAAACATGCCTACCTCCACTGTTTCAAAATCCTGGTTGGAAACTTGGATCTCCTTGGTGGTTCCGTCCAAGGAAACCTTGAGTTTAGAGCTATTGGTGGACACTTTAAGCTTAAGTCCAACATTCAATGAACCGATTTGGTCTGTCTTAAAATAGGTTCTAATAATAGTATTCCCATCATTCCAATTGCGTATCCCCTTATCGGAAATAAGCTCTTGATTATCCTCAACATAATTCACTGTCCAACTATTACCAGCAGGATTTATTGATTCGGTGAAATTTAATTTTCCCTTATTATTTTCTTCATGAACATCTTGTTTGGACAAGGTAGTACAAGAAAAAACGTATAGTAGTAAGGTAATTCCAATACTGTTTTTATATCCGATAAAGCTTGATGCAGCAATCTTGGTTGATCTATTTGAAACCTTAGCCCCATTATTCTTTTTTTCTCTCATTATAAATATTATGGTCATTATACTTTTTATACCCCTAAATCCATTAACTATAAATCCGATAATCCAATACCATCTGCCTTACCCTTTAACTTTCCAGGATTTTTACCAAACTCCTTTTTAAAACATTTTGAAAAATACTTAGGGTCGTTGAAGCCTACCAAAAATGCTGCCTCGGACACGGAATAATTACAATCGGAGATCAAAATAGCCGCTTTTTTTAATCGCATTGTCCTTACAAAATCGACAATTTTCTTGCCCGTCAAGGCTTGAAATTTTCTGTAAATCGCGGAATAACTCATGTTTAATTTGCTCGACAAATCCTCCAGCTTAAAATCAGGGTTACTCATCTGATTCTCAACCAGACCAACCAACTTTTCTAGAAAAACTTCATCTTGAGACCTGCTTGACCCGTTCTTTGGTGTAGTTATTAAATCGTTCTTGTATTTCAAAATAATCCGATCGCTACGGGTGATTATATTATTTACCTTTAAGACGAGCTCGTTTATATTAAATGGTTTACTAATATATTCTAGGGCGCCTGTGCGTAACCCCACTATTTTGTTTTTCGATGTTTTTTTGGCGGTAAGTAAAATAATGGGGATATGAGTGGTAAGCTCGTTTCTTTGAAGCATTTTGCTCATTTCTATACCGTCCAATTTCGGCATCATAACATCACTTATTATTAAATCGGGGTTATGTTCCAAGGCCAGGGCATAGCCCTCTTCCCCATTTTCCGCCAATAGAACATTATAGTAGTCGGCAAATATATCTTTCAATGATATTTGTAGTTCATAATTGTCCTCGACCACTAAAATGGTCTTCGCCAATTTAGCTGTAGCTGTACCTATAATTTCCTCCTTCAATTCATATTCAATCTCCTCAACTTCCCTAATCGCCTCTTCCAGGGTTACCTCATTTTGTAAATTATCAGCCCTATTTTTGTCAATAGGAAAGCTAACACTAAAACAGGTTCCCTTAACCGGGTCCGACTTTACATCGATTTTGCCATGGTGTAAATCCACCAATTCCTTGGTTAGGGCCAGCCCTATGCCCGTCCCTATTTTTTGCTTCCCTGTATCTGCCTGATAGAACAATTGGAAAATATTTTCTAGCTCTTCATTTGGGATACCCGGTCCTGAATCGGTAACGGATATTTTTACGTTTCTTTCCCAATCCTCCACAATAACATCCAATGTAATAGATCCCCCTTTAGGTGTAAATTTGAAGGCATTGGATAGAAGATTAAAGAAAATATGTTCCATTTTATCCTTATCGTACCACATTTTCAATTCATCACTGGGATAACTACATTTATAAATAATGCCCTTGAATACAGCTTGCTCCTCAAAGGAACTGGTTATTTCCGTTAGATCGGCAACTAAATTGTGTTCTGTCACCCTTAATACAAGTTTCTCCAATTCCTTGTCCCGTAAAGAGGTGAGTTCAAAGACAATTCTTGATAACCTGTTGGCATTGTTCGATATTAACTTAAGTCGTTGTTGCAGCAGTACATTACCACTTGTAACAGCACGTTGCAACATGTTTTCCAAGGGTATTAAAATTAACGTCAAAGGTGTTTGTATTTCATGGGACATCTTGGCAAAGAAATCCATTTTTAAGGCATACAGCTCCTTTTCATGTTTGTGTTCCAGTTCATCTGCAATTACCCTGTTCCTAAGTCTGAACCAGATGACCATCCCATAGAGCAATCCTATAAACAAAAATAAATAGATTATCTGGGCTATACTTGATCTCCAAAATGGACGTAGAATACTAATAGCAACCGATTTTTCTTTTATGTCCCATTCCCCATTCCCTGTACTGGCCTTCACTTGAAAAACGTAATTCCCGGGAGGTATGTTCGTATAAGTTGCCAAACGTTCCTTTTCGGAATCAATCCAATTATCATTGAATCCTTTAAGTCTGTAAGCATAGTTATAGTTGGAAAACAGCACATTGTCTATCGCCAAAAAGCGAAAGGAAAATGACGATTGGTTATGATCCAATTTCAACACCTCCAACTTCTCCACCCCCTCTTCAACTTGTTCGGGAATGACGTTTATGGCGGGTTGATTTAGGATATCGATATCTTCAATAAATAATTTAGCTACTGTTTCTTCTTTTTTAATTTGATTAGGCTTAAAGTAGCTTACGCCATTTAAACCACCAAAATAAATATTGCCATCCCAACCCAAATGGGCGCTTCGCTGCATAAAGGAATTATCTTGAAGTCCATCTATTTTTTGAAATACCCTCGATATGGAATCCCTCACATTTAAATGCCAGATTCCATTAGTTGAACCCAACCATAAATTATCCTGGTTTTCCAATATTACAGACTTAAAATTGGTGTTATCATAAGTCCCGTTTATCTTTATTTTTTCAACTTTTTGATCCTCAACATTAAATCTAATTAACTCGCCACTTACCAACACCAACCATATTGCATCTGCATTGCTAGCGGCCATGGACCAGATATAATAATTCCTATTGGTAATGAGGTTGTCGGTGACATGATTAAACCGGGTAAAATTGGATTTGGCAATATCACTCCCATCTTCGTTGAACCTAAATAATCCCCCTCCATTGTACGCAAGCCAGACCGTCCCGGAGGAGTCTTCCACAACAGACTGGGAAATGGACCCGACCAATCCGGATGTACCATTTTCGAAGCGTGCCAACAATTTGTTTCTATCCGTAAATAAATAAATTCCCATGTCGGTCGTTACCCATAATCTACGTTTGGAGTCCTTAAAAATAAAACGAACGTCCAATACCATGTTATTTTTGGAATTGCTCAAAGGCAGCTTGGAGAACGAATTTCTTTGGGCATTATAAACCCACAGTCCGTTTTTATAGGTCCCAATCCATATATTGCCACTATTATCCTCATTAATAGAGTGGATATAAAAACCTTTGGTCTGGGCCGAATTGTTAAAAAATTGCTCTTCCTTTCCGTTTGCCACAACCTTGGTAATTCCGTCTCCGTCAGTCCCTATCCAAAGTGTTCCATCCTGTGCCCTATAGGAAGACAAAACCCTAGCAGGGCTTCCTTGAACTGCACCGGAGTGATAATTTATCTGATTATTCTTATTGCGAAGTATGTTTATATCTCCATAATTGGTAAGTACCCATAAATTATTCTTTAGGTCTTCATTAATTCCTATGACAGTATTGGTACTCAGGGAAAACCCATTAAGATGATTGTGTTTATATATCTTTAATTCCCCAGACTCAGTATCCAGCCTATACAGGCCATTCCCATCCGTTCCCAACCAAATAAAACCATTTACATCGCAGTACATTGCCGTAAACAATTCATTTAACTGACTACGCCACCGTTGATTTATGATCTCGTCTTGAACAAAGGATTCTTTGTCAAAATCATAAACCATTATTCCATGCCCCACATAAGAGGAACCGATCCATAGTCTATTTTTTTTATCTAGCAGTAGTAGATTGTTATCGGCCAAGGTATAGTCATAGGGCACCTCCAATTTCTCCAGACGTTTGGTTCCCAAATAATAAATATAAATAGGTCCCTTCAAGGTACTTACTATAAGTTGATCGGATTTTCTAAAGACCAAGGAATTAACTTCTTTAATTCCTGAAGCATTCACAGGAACAGTGGTTATACTATCTACAATTCCCTTACCGTGGTCATAGGCATATATGGAACCATTATCCGTAGCCAACCAAATAATACCGTTATCCTCATTTACGATATTGACCTTGTGCTTTTTCTGGAAACCCTTTACGGAATTGTCTATGGACAAAAACGTTCCATTCTTTTCCAAATAGGAGATTTGCCCGTTCATGGACAAGGCCCAAATTACTCCTTTCGCATCCCTAAATATTTGTCTTACTTCATCCGTGGTTGTATCCTCCAGAAAAATCGAACTTTTGGGCGTGAAATCAAAATTGTAACCATCGTATTTGGATATTCCTTCTGCGTGGGCCAACCAAACAAAACCTAGGCTATCCTGCACAGCGTGGCTAACCTTAATATTATGATTGCCCAGTTTACTTGGAAGGTGGATAAAATTGGCAGAATTCTGTCCGGATAAATAGGCCCCACAAAACAGCCCCAGTACAAATAGGGCGTATATTTTATTCTTATTTAATTTCTTGCTCAAGGCGCTTTAAATTCTATTAATCCTTCCTTATTCTGTCTGAAACAAAAGTACCCATAATTAGTGTCAACGTAAAGGAGGTGTTTTTTGCAAAAAGGTGTAAAAAAACTTCAAATATCGAAATAATCCGAAAATTTACCCCTAGAACGCCAAAAATAAACACCAAATTAATTAACACAATCTTAATATTTGCGGAACATTAATAACAAGTATCATTATTTAGTGAATTATGAACCAAAGAAGAAATTTCATAAAGAAAACAGCTATCAGTGGGGCTGGCCTTGCCATGATGCCAAACCTTACTATAGGAAGTATTAATTCCAAAAAGATCCAAAAGTTGAGGGTTGGCGTAATAGGCGTTGGACTCAGGGGAACAAATCACTTGAACAACCTACTACAAAGAAGTGATGTGGTCGTAAAAGCTATTTGCGACATTGACCAAAATCGTATTGATATTGCACAGGACCATATCGTAAAAGCAGGTCAAAAGAAGGCCATCGCTTTCGGAAAGAACGATCAGGATTACAAAAACCTGTTGGCTTTGGCAGAAATCGATGCTGTGGTCATAGCCACTCCTTGGCTCTGGCATACCAAGATGGCCGTAGACTCAATGAAGGCAGGAAAGTACACAGGACTGGAAGTATCAGCTGCCAATACTTTAGAGGAATGTTGGGACTTGGTCAACACTCATGAAGAAACTGGTTCGCATCTAATGCTATTGGAAAATGTAAACTATAGACGTGATGTGCTTGCCGTATTAAATATGGTAAAACAGAATGTTTTTGGGGAATTGTTGCATTTTAGATGTGGATATCAGCATGATTTAAGAGGGGTAAAATTCAATGACGGAAAAACTGCTTATGGAAAAGGTGCAGAATTTGGGGAGAAGGGAATTTCAGAATCCGCATGGCGTACACAACATTCGTTGCTGAGAAACGCCGATGTGTATCCTACCCATGGCTTGGGGCCAATTGCAGTTATGGCCGACGTAAACCGGGGAAATAGAATGCTTACCCTTACCTCACATGCAACCAAAGGTGTTGGCTTGCACAAATATATTGTGGAAACTGGCGGGGAAGACCATCCGAATGCTAAATTAAAATTTAAGCAGGGAGATATCATTACCTCCACCATTGAAACTTCAAATGGGGAAACCATCATAGTTACCCATAATGTAAATAACCCACATCCCTATTCCTTAGGATTTAAAGTTCAGGGCGCACAAGGCCTTACGGACTTTGACTACCACACACAAAGAATCCATATTGAAGGAACTACAGAAGGACATGGTTGGGAAAATATGGATACCTGGTTGGAAAAATACGACCATCCCCTATGGAAAAAATTTGGTGACAGTGCCACAGAAGCTGGACATGGAGGGATAGACTTCTTTGTGATGAATGCCTTTGTAGAATCGGCCAAGGAAAACATTGCTCCTCCAATGGACGCTTATGATGCAGCAGCCTGGAGTGCAGTAACACCGCTTTCGGAACTATCTATAGAAAATAATGGGGAGCCACAGGATTTCCCTGATTTTACGAGAGGAAATTGGATCAAGAGAAAACCTTATAACTGGATTAAGGATACCTATTAATTTTTTCCTTTTAAGGCTTTTAATAATTTTTTGAGTTGTTTGGTTTAGTAGTTTTTCAAAACCCATTTCATGCAAATGGAATGGGTAAATCAACCAGCAATACCTCAAAAACAGAACAAAACATTTATGAGCAGAAACATTCAAACAATTTTAACACAACTTTAATTTTTCAAATTTTAACTACATCCGATTATTAATTTAAACTAGATCAATGAAAAAACTACTTACGAAAGGATTGTTCCTACTTGCACTAACCTTCTCCTACACGGTTCAAGCACAGGAACTAAATATTACGGGTATTGTTACCGACGGAAATACCGGTGTACCGATTCCAGGAGTAAATATTGTCGAGAAAAACACCTCTAATGGCGTTGCAACAGATTTTGATGGTAATTATTCCATTAATGCTGCCAACGGAAGCGTCTTGGTATTTAGCTATCTTGGTTTCTTAACTCAAGAAGTTACAGTAGGCAATCAAACAACTATAGATGTGAACCTACAAGAAGATGCCGCACAATTGAATGAAGTTGTGGTTGTAGGGTACAGCACCCAGAAAAGGGAGAGTTTAACAGGCGCTTTACAGACCGTTAAAGGAGATGAACTGAGGGACATTACTACACCTTCGGTTGAAAACATGTTAAATGGAAAAGCTCCTGGGGTTTTTGTGGCACCTGGATCAGGAAAGCCCGGTTCAAGAGGTGGTGTTGTTATTCGCGGACAGGCTACACTAAGTGGAACTACCAGCCCACTTTGGGTTATTGACGGGGTTATAGTTGGATCAGGCGCCGGTGATTTAAACCCGGACGATATCGAATCCATGACCATCCTAAAAGATGCCGCATCAACATCCATTTACGGATCTCAAGGGGCTAATGGCGTTATTGTGGTAACGACAAAGAGGGCTAAAATTGGAAAAACCACTGTAGAGTTTTCTTCTAAAATAGGTTTCAACCAGCTCAATAACGGTAATACCGAAATGATGAATGGAGCTGAGTTGTACGACACTTATGCCGCCTATGCCAATGCCGATCAAATATCGTTTCCACGTTGGAACCCCGATTTACGCAATAGCAATTTTGACTGGTGGGATGTTGCAACCAAGAGTGGGTTTACCCGTAATTATAATGTTTCTATTCAAGGGGGTAGCGAAACACTGCGGTCCTTTATGTCCGTAGGAGTATATAATGAAGAAGGTGCTATAAAAGGGTATGATTACACCCGTTACAATTTTCGTTTCAAAACTGAATATAAGCCCTTTGAATGGTTAACCGTTAAGCCTGCATTAGTAGGCTCACTACGGGACGTAGAAGACAGACAGTATTCTACAACCGCAATGTACTCTAACCTACCTTGGGATAGCCCATACGACGGAGAAGGCAACCTAGTGGGCCACCGTAGTAGCGATTGGGTAAATAGTGCCAGCACGAATTACCTATACGACCTTCAGTGGAATCATTCTTCCAATAAGAACTATGAATTTATGGGAAATCTCGATTTCGACATCGAATTGACCGACTGGTTGACCTTTTCTTCTGTCAACAACATCCGATACAATAGTTACAAAGCAAACGGATATACCGACCCTCGTTCCAACGGAGGTGAGAGCGTAGGCGGGCGTATAACGGACTACCGATCTGAGTATACACGCCAGTATACCAACCAGATTTTAAGATTCAACAAAAATTGGGACAAGCACGACCTAAACGGTTTGTTGGCCTATGAATACAACGATTACCGCAGTGAAACTTTAGATGTATACGGTACCGGATTTATTCCTGGTTTTGAAGTTTTGGATGTTGTTGCCAAACCGGAACGTACAAAAGGAGCCATTAATGAGTGGGCGGTACAGTCTGTTCTTTCTAATGTAAATTATTCGTTCGATAATAAATATATGGCCCAGGTCTCCTTCCGTAGAGATGGTGCATCCAATTTTGGTGATAATGCCAAGTATGGTAATTTCTTCTCCGTAAGTGGAGGATGGAATATAGACCGGGAAGATTGGTTTAAAGCCGAATGGGTAGATGCACTTAAACTTCGTCTAGCATATGGTTCCGTAGGAAACCGTCCTAGCGCTCTTTATCCGCAATACGATCTTTATGCAGTTTCTACAAGTGCAGGGTACAATGAAAATCCAGGTGCCTTGATTAGTCAAATAGGAAACAAAGATCTTACTTGGGAAAAAACATATACTAGTGGTGTAGGGCTAGATGCCAGACTTCTTAATAACCGCGCTAGGATTACCTTTGATTATTACGAAAAAAATACGGATAATATATTGTACCAGGTTCCGGTTACCGGTTTAACAGGTGTTACTAGTATCTGGCAGAACATAGGTGAAATGGAGAACACAGGAATTGAGCTTGCCATTGGTGGCGACATTATCCGCAATGAGACCCTTACCTGGAGCCTAGATGTGAACTTAGGGCATAATGTTAACAAGTTGACAAAGCTTTACAAGACAAAGGATGCCAGCGGAGATTATGTGGTAAGACCGATCATCATAAGCGATGGTCTTGGAATTGCAGGATCAGCTCAACGTATGTTGGAGCCTGGCCGTCCGGTAGACACCTATTACCTTAAGGAATGGGCCGGCGTAAATCCTGATAATGGATTACCTTTGTGGTACATAGTGGAAAGGGACGACGACGGAAACGAATTGTCCAGAACCACCACTTCAAACTACTCGGAAGCTACATTTGAAAAGACCGGAAAGGTGTCTCCTGATGTCTTTGGAGGTTTTTCAACGGCGATATCCTACAAGCAATTTGACCTTGGAGCAGTATTCGGATACTCCATCGGAGGTAAAATCTACAACTATTCCCGACAAGAGTACGATGCGGACGGAACTTATACGGACCGTAACCAAATGAAATTAAGACCAGAGTGGAACCGTTGGGAGCAACCAGGAGATATTGCCACACACCCAATTGCAAGGTACAACAACCAAGATAAGGGAAATTCTACTTCTACGCGTTTTCTAGAAAAAAGTGATTTTTTAAAGATGCGTTCGCTTACGTTGGGTTACAATCTTGACCTAAGCCAGTACAATATCGATAATTTACGTATTTCCTTAACCGGGGAAAACCTGTTCGTTATCACTGATTATTCCGGTGTAGACCCTGAAATTCCTATTAATGAAGATAACGGAGCCATTCTAGGATCAACAGGACCTGGTGTGTACCCAGCTACCCGTAAATTTATGCTTGGACTTAACTTGAAATTCTAAATAGAAAAAACATGAAAAAAATATTTATAACCCTATTAGCCATTACAGCACTTTCTGCTTGTGATATTGACCGCTACCCATATGGGAGCATGGACTCGGAGACTATTGTCAATGACCCGGATGCTTCCCTAGAATCATTGCTCACTGGGATGTATGCCCAGTTAAAGACCTGGTCCGATCCCATGCACCGTTGCGGTGAGTATGCAGGAGACAATATGATGATCCGTGGATCATCTACGGATGCCTTCTACGAATTTATCTCGTATGCACGTACACCCAATAACTATCGTTTGACCCAGTTTTGGGATTCGGGCTATAAGGCAATTGCACAAGCTTCCAACATTATTGGGATGATCGATGAAGGACAGAATGCAGAAATTGATAGTAAGATAGGAGAATCCTACTATGTTAGAGGTATGTTGTATTTCTACCTATGTCGGGCTTACGGCCGTCCTTATTACCAAAACCCTCAAACAAACCCGGGTGTACCTATCGTTAACGGTACTCCAGAAGACATCATTAATCTGGAGCTTCCTGATCGTGCCACGGTCAAAGAAACTTACGAGCAAGCCATCAGTGACTTAAAGAAGGCAGAAGAATTGCTCTCCGTGGACAAGGGTCCAATTTTCGCTTCCAAAGAAGCTGCTCAGGCCATGCTGTCCCGTATTTATCTTTATATGAGTGGTACCTATACAACACCGAATCCAGAATATGCACAACTTGCCGTAGACTATGCGGATAAGGTTATCAACTCAGGAAAGTACTCCTTGTTGCCTAGAGAGCAATTTATGAAGTACAATACTTTTGTACCAGAGAACAATGCGGAGACCATATTTGCCATAAAACGTGTGGCTTCTGAATATTCAGGCTATGATCACTATTATGGTGTTGGGGGCATGTATGCCAACATTGGTGGTATGGGCTGGGGAGAAATGTATGCCAGTGCCAAGTATATCGATTTGTTGGACGAAACCGGTCGCAATGACTGGCGTACGGATAGTTATAATATGGTAGATGCACGTGCTGCATTTATCGAACCTACCTACTCCACAGATGCCAACACCGGTGAATATACCGAAGTATTCCGTTTTATTAAGGAAGATGGCGATGTTTTAAACTATGTACAGGCAGAAACCACCCGCAACGGTGGCATTATAACCGCTAAAGACGGGGACGACACCTATACCCTTATTCCTGTAGACACCGATCAGGAGATCTATTCCATTCTATATAATGATGGAAAAACCTATACCGGTGTAATAGATAACTTCATTACACTAAACCGTGTCTATCCTCAATTTTACATAACAAAAGCTTCAAAAGAAGGAGAGGATACCCATTTACACTCCCCGCTCATCAGCCGATTAGGTGAAATTTACCTAAACCGTGCCGAGGCGTATGCAAAACTGAAAAATTATGATGCCGCAATCATTGATCTAAACACCATCAGAGAGCGTGCCATTGTAGGCGGAGGATACAGCTCATTGGATGCTTCCAATGCAAGTGAACGAATTGATAAAGAGCGACAACTGGAACTTGCTTATCAGGCAGAGCGAAGTTATGACGTATTCCGCAATGGAAAAGAACTTACACGCCAGTATCCAGGACCTCACAATCAATTTGAAGATATATCTGCTACTGACTTCCGTGTAGTGTACTACATTCCACAAGATGCCATTAATTCGTATCCTGGTACACTAACACAGAATCCGACACAATAATTGACGGTGTAAATCAGAGAAATAGGTGAAAGCCTATAGTATATAGACCTCAAAAAAATGGTTTGCTTTGGAAATTAAAACCTTCCAAAACAAACCATTTTTCATTATTCCCCAAGTACAAAGTGTTCCCCACCCTAATTACAAAACAGTCGGGACACGTACATTATCAATACTACTAATTATACTTAAACAAAAAAATCCCAAACATGTGGAATGCTTGGGATTTTTTTGTTAAAAGTAGTTTCTTCTTAAATCACTACGGTCTTCCCTGGAGTTGGTATATTATAGGTACCATCCGCATTGGGCTGAACTGGTGCCGGCGAATCCCAAGTTAAGTTATCCGGTGCAAGATCAATATTGGAAGTCATTGCCTCTTCCCATTTAATTACTTGGCCGGAATAGGTAGCCATTCTACCAACAATGGCGCTCATAGTACTCATAGCACCATTCTCGGCATCTGTAATAACTCCCTTGTTTCTGATAGATTCGAAAAGTTTAATATGCTCCACCTGGTATGGGTTTGGATCATCTTTACCACGATGTGTAAATATTTCCCCTCCATCGTAATTCTTGATAAAGGTATTATCCCCGTAAGTTTCAATAGTCCCTTTGGTACCTTGAAAAGTTTCTGCTACTCTACTCATGGTCTCCGGCATATGACGACATTGACTGGCGATTACTGCACCACTTGGGTAGGTGTATTCTACAAAATGATGATCAAAAATTTCACCATGGTCCTTTCCTGTTCTTACTTGTCTCCCACCAAACCCTTGAGCTGAAATAGGATATTCTCCAATAAACCAGTTGGCCACATCAATGTTATGGATATGCTGTTCCAAAATATGGTCGCCACACAACCAGTTAAAATAGTACCAATTGCGCATCTGGTATTCCAATTCCGATTGTCCAGGTTGTCTTTCTCTAACCCATACTCCCCCACTGTTCCAGTATACCTGGCCAGATACTATTTTTCCGATTTTGTTATCCTTTATTTGTCGCAACCCAGCCAAATAGTTGTCCTGATAATGTCTTTGAAGACCTACAACAACATTTAATTTTTTATCCTTAGCTACTTGTGCTGCAGCCAATACCTTCCTTACTCCAGGGATATCTGTAGCAACTGGCTTTTCCATGAATACATGCTTTCCTGCATTTACCGCATATTCAAAATGCTGTGGTCTAAATCCCGGAGGAGTGGCCAAGATAACCACGTCTGCCATATCTATTGCTTTTTCAGCCCCATCAAAACCAACAAACTGATTTTTCTTGTCTACGTTGACCTTTTTAGTCCCAGCAAATTCCTTTTGCAAGTTCATTAAGCTACCCTGCAACCGATCTTCAAAAGCATCGGCCATAGCCACCAATTCCACGTTGGGATCTGCATGCAAGGCCTGTTGTGCCGCACCTGTACCACGACCACCACAACCAATTAGGGCAATCTTCAATTTCTTATCGTTGGCTACATTTACCATGGCATTCATCTGCATGGTAGGCAAAATCAATGCCCCTGATACCAAGGCACTGCTCTTAACAAAATCTCTTCTACTATTTTTAGTATTGGTCATGACTTTCTTAATTAGTTTAGTTTTTAGAGTTTAAAATTAAATGTGATATGACTTGTTCCAAAAATTTGAGGACAAGTACGGGTGGTCAAGATAGAGATTAATTTGGAAACGTACAATGTACAGTTTTACAGAATGGCATCGATTATGTTAAATATTCCTTTTTTTACCAAAATAGCTTTTAAAAAATTGATTTACCTCAAAAAAAAGCCGCCTTACATTCTATCCCTCAAAACGATGGCATCCTATAATTTTGATTTACTTTCGGTTTCATCCGGCATAAATTTCCGATGTTTCTCCATCATCATATTCTGAAGGGAGTCCATTTGTTGGAATAATTGTCGCATATCCGAAAAATTATTGGCTCGCTGCCTTTCAAAAAAATCATCAAAAAATTGGTTCCCGATCATCAGGGAATCCTTTTCAAAAAACCGACCTAAATCATGGTCTTCAAAAAAGGATGATAAATTGCCTTGGAAAAAAAACTTCATTGAATTCATAATACTATCCAGATTCATCTCCTTGCGCAAGTTGCCAAGATTGTCATAGGAGTAGGAATATATCGAATCATACCCTATAACGTTCCCCTCCTCATCATATTTTTCATCAACCTTCCAACTTATTTTCGGTTTATGAACGGAAAGACTATCCGTATTTTTTTCAATCAAATCATCTTTGGCCTTACTTTGGTCGTTCTGTGCCTGGCATCCAGCCACCATAAAGCCCAACAAAAGTGCAAACACAAATTTTTTCATCTTAAAAATTTTTAATTAAACTTCCTTTATTTATTGGTAATAAGCCACAAAAAAAATGCCATCAAAGTTGTTAATTAAACCGCTGTCAGGTTAAAAATGTGTTAAACATATATTATCTTTAATTGTCAGATAAGGGTGCCATCATACAGAATCATATATTGTTGGGCAGCCCTAAACTTTTTATACGGCAATAACTAAATGACTAAAAATAAAATAACAAAGGAACAAAAGCGATTGGACGATTCCCGATCCAAAGTAAAGGATTGGCATAAATGGGGGCCCTATTTAAGTGAGCGGCAATGGGGGACGGTTAGGGAAGATTACAGTCCGGATGGAGATGCCTGGAACTACTTTTCCCATGAAGATGCACGAAGCAGAGCCTATAGATGGGGAGAAGATGGGATTGCTGGTATATCCGACCGATATTGTAATCTTTGCTTTGGAATAGCCCTATGGAACGGTAAGGATCCTATTCTGAAGGAGCGACTTTTTGGCTTAACAGGGCCTCAAGGGAATCACGGGGAAGATGTTAAGGAATTGTATTACTATTTGGAGAATACTCCTACCCATTCCTACATGAAACATCTGTACAAATATCCGCAGAACGAATTTCCCTATATTGAATTGGTAGAAGAAAACAGGAGACGTGGAAAAAACGAATTGGAGTACGAGCTCTTGGATACTGGTATTCTAGACAACAATGAATATTTTGATGTGGTTACGGAATACGCCAAGGCGGACAACGAAGACATTCTCATAAGAATATCTATTAGCAATAGGAGTTCCAAACCAGCTCCCATTCATGTTCTACCCACGCTTTGGACCAGGAACTTATGGAGTTTTGTAGGGATGCCAAAAAAACCACTTATTAAAAAACAAACCCATAAAGGCCAAACCTTTGTCTCTATAGACCATATTTATGTAGGCAACTATAACCTTTATTTTGAAGAGTCGACCCGACTGTTGTTTACCGAGAACGAGACCAATATGGAGAAGGTCTATGCACAGCCCAATGATCACCCCTATAAAAAAGATCTCTTTCACAATTCTGTGGTGAACGATGATTATTCCATAATTTCCAAAAATAATCAGGGCACCAAATTCGCACCCTTGTACGAGATGAACCTTAAGGGCGGGGAAACAAAAACAATTAAATTGAGGTTGACCGCCTCCTCATTGGAAGCCCCGTTCGATCAGGGTTACGAAACTGCTTTTACTAAAAGAATCCAAGAATCCCAAGAATTTCTGGATGCTACTTTTAAATCGGTATCCAAAGAAGCCAAAGAAATACAGAAACAGGCTATTGCCGGTCTTTTATGGTCCAAGCAATATTACAATTATGAAGTTGAAAGGTGGCTGAACGGAGACCATAAAGAAATGCCGCCCCCAAAAGAGCGTTTTAACGGAAGAAACAAAGAATGGAAGACATTAAGGAACCATGATATCCTTGCTATGCCGGACAATTGGGAATATCCTTGGTTCGCAGCCTGGGACACCGCATTCCATTGTGTTAGCCTAGCTTTGGTTGATTCCAGTTTCGCCAAGGACCAACTGTTGCTATTTACCAAAGAATGGTATATGGCACCGAACGGACAGATTCCGGCATATGAGTGGAATTTTAGCGATGTTAATCCACCTGTCCAAGCCTGGGCCTCCCTACAGGTTTTTCAAATGGAAAAAAAGAGGACCGGCAAAGGAGATCTTATCTTTTTAAAACGAATGTTTAACAAATTGGCCCTAAATTTTACCTGGTGGGTAAACAGGGAAGATAGTCTTGAAAACAATGTTTTTGAAGGAGGATTTCTAGGCCTGGATAATATTGGTGTCTTTGATCGTAGTAAGGATATACCAGGAGGCGGGGTCTTGGAGCAGGTAGATGGAACGTCATGGATGGCCTTATACTGCCTAAATATGTTGGAGATGGCCCTTGAAATAGCATTGGAAGACGTATCTTTTGAGGATATGACCATGAAGTATTTTGGCCATTTTGTCTTTATCGCAGAAGCTTTGAATAATATAAGTCAGGAGTATAACGGATCATGGGATGAAAGCCAAGGTTTTTTCTATGACAAATTGATATTCCCTAATGGGGAATCCATGCCCATTAAAGTGCGTTCCATTTCCGGATTGTTATCGCTTACAGCTGTATTGAACATTAAAAAGGAATATCTGGACAAACTTCCAAGATTTAGAAGAAGTATGGAATGGTTCCGTAGACACCGGATAGAGAACGCTAAATATCAGGTGATGGAGGAATATTCGCATGACCAGGATGTATTATTGTCCTTGGTACCAAAGGATCGCTTGGAGAAACTGATCGGAAGCATTTTGGATGAAAAGGAATTTCTTTCCGAATATGGCATCAGGTCCTTATCCAAGGTACATGAAAATCCTTATACCATCGCCATAGATGGTACCACTTATGGGATAAATTATGAACCTGCAGAATCCAGTACCGGGCTTTTTGGAGGAAACTCTAACTGGCGAGGGCCTATTTGGATGCCGATGAACTATTTATTTATTAATTCCTTAAGGGAATATCACAGTTATTTTGGGAACAAGTTAATATTCACCTACCCAACCGGAAACGGCAAAACAATGAATTTAAAGGATATTACTGATGAAATTGGCAAGAGATTGATAAAACTTTTCGAAAAGGATGCGGACGGCAATAGGCCTATTCACCTTTTGCACAAAGAGAAATACCAAGACCCCCATTTTAAGGACCTTATCCTGTTCTATGAGTATTTTCATGGAGATAGTGGTAGAGGTGTTGGGGCGTCACATCAAACCGGATGGACCGCTTTGGTGGCAAATTTAATGGAAGAAATATAATTGTAATTTGGAAGATTTTTTTAATAAGGAATGGTTGGTTACGAACGGATTGGGCGGTTATGCCTCTGGTGCTGTCAACGGTGCCAATACTAGGCAGTACCACGGCCTTTTAGTGGCTGCCCTTGAACCACCTACCGATAGAATGGTGGTAGTTGCCAAAATAGAAGAACGGGTCCTTTTAGATGGCCAATATCATAATCTATCCTCCAATCAATATCCAAAAGTGGTTTTTCCCGAGAGCGGGCACTATTTAAAGAGTTTTGATGTAAACCCTACTCCTTCATGGCAGTTTGCTGGAAATAATTGGGATTTGTATAAAAATATAAAAATGATTCCTGGGTCCAATACCACGGTGGTGACCTATACAAACAATGGCATAGCACCATTGGTTTTGGAGTTACATCCTCTCTACGCTTACAATGACTTTCATACTACCTTTCACGAAGCTTCAAGTTATAATTTTTTTACAGAATTCAATGAGGGACATTTAAAAACATTCCCAAAATACGGAAGTCAGCCCGTTTTTACTGGCTGGACATCGGGACAGTTTTTTGAAGACCGTTCTTGGTTTAAAAATATTATTCTTCCAAAGGGTAAATCCCGAGGCTTAGGGTCTCTTTGCGACTATTACCGAATTGGATATCTTGTGCATGAGTTGCAACCGGGGGAAGATCTTACCTTGTACTTCACAGTTGAAGATGACATCATAAAAAATGGTCTAAAAAATCTTCCAGCCCTTGGCAACGAAAAACAAAAATCCCGCAATAAGAAGCTTCAAACTGGGTTTTTCAAAGACCTTATGGCATCAGGAGAGCAATTTTTGGTGCAAAGAAAATCTACCAATAGTATGTCTATTATTGCAGGCTATCACTGGTTTACGGATTGGGGAAGGGATACTATGATCGCAATGCGCGGATTGACCATAGCTACTGGTAACCAAGCGCTATCAAATTCTATATTGAATACCTTTTTCAAAAGTGTTGATCAAGGCATGATACCGGATCGCTTTCCAGATAACGCCAAAGACCCTGTTCACTATAATACTATTGACGCAACCTTATGGCTTTTTGTAGCGAGCTATGATTACCATCAAAAATTCAAGGATCTTCAATTTTTAAAAAGTCATATTTCAATATTGAAGGATATATTGGACCAACATATTTCCGGGGCACGTTACAATATTCACATTACCGAAGAAGGATTTATTTATGGTGGGGAGCCCAATGTTCAGCTTACATGGATGGACGCCATCGTAGGTGGAAAGGTAATTACCCCAAGAATTGGCTGTCCGGTAGAGATCAATGCCCTTTGGTACAATGCCCTTAAAATTTACGAAAATTTCTGTAGTGTTCTTAAAGTGGAAATTGATGCCTGCTATTTGAGTTTAGTAACTAGGTTTGAAACCAATTTTACTAAATATTTCACTAATCCGCAAGGAACCTTATACGATGTAATCGTACCTGGGATTTCGCAGGACAACACCTTCCGTCCCAATCAAATTTATTGCCTTAGCCTACCCTTCACCGTTTTTAATATTGACCAACAAAAGTCCATTTTCGAAGCTGTGAAACATAGACTTTATACCCCATTTGGACTTCGCACTTTAGATCAGGACAATCCGGATTATAAGCCGAATTATGAAGGAAATCAATGGTCTCGTGACCATGCTTATCATCAGGGAACCGTATGGCCGTTTTTACTATATGAATATTTTCAGTCCTTTTTCAACATATACGGAACTACCTTGGAGAATAAAAAAAAGGTCCTGTCTGAATTGGAACCATTAAAAGAGCATTTCTATTTCTACAATGGCATTCATTGCATTTCCGAAGTCTTTAACGGGGATGATCCCAAGGAAGGAAAAGGATGCATCCATCAGGCCTGGTCCGTTGCCGCCATTATTAAACTATATGTAGATTATGGCTTGGACAAAATTGAAAATAAAAGTGAAAGTGAAGTATCGGTTAAATTGGGGTAAACCTTAAATCAAGGAATAAATTCATTTGCTCCCCACCCTGTTAGCCTTTAAAATCAAGTTAAATCTTAAATGGCATGCCACCCCTCGTAATATGGTTGAGCTAAAATAAAAAGCCAACATAGTGCTTGGCGTTAGTTGGGTAAAATGGGCGATTTTGAGATATTTTGTAAAATCTCACCTATGAGTAAAGATATTTTGTATTTTTTGAGAACCAATTAACAACCGATCAAATTAATCCAATTACAATGGAAACCAAGATTTTTAACATCAATAGAAGACACTTTATAAAGGGCGCTGCGGCGTCCTTGGCACTTTCCTCCTTTGGATCCTATGGTATGGAACTTCTTTATCGGGATAAGCCGCTACGTGTTGGACTGATCGGTACTGGCTGGTATGGAAAAAGTGACCTTTTTAGGCTTATGCAAGTGACCAAGGTAAACGTTGTCTCCATTTGCGATGTGGACGAGCGTTTGCTTAAGGAGGCAGCAAACCTGATACAACTTAGGCAACCTTCAGGAAAAGCTCCCAGAACCTATAGGGATTATAGAAAAATGTTGGCTGAAAAGGATCTGGATATTGTGCTTATTGGCACCCCTGATCATTGGCATGCACTACAGGCCATAGAGGCTTTAAAATCGGGCGCCCATGTTTATGTGCAAAAACCAATAAGTGTGGATGTCCTTGAGGGCGAAGCTATGGTCGCTGCCGCCAGAAAATACAATAGGGTTGTTCAGGTGGGAACCCAGCGCAAAAGTACTCCCCACCTTATTGATGCCAAAAAAAATATAATTGACGCAGGCCTGTTGGGAAAAATTTCCCATGTGGAAATGTGCTGTTACTACCATATGAGGGCCAATGGCAATCCTCCCTTAGAAAAGGTTCCTGATTTTTTGGATTATGAAATGTGGACCGGACCTGCACCATTACGTCCTTATGATGGAATTCCCCACAGGCGTTGGTGGCGAGCCTTTATGGAATACGGCAATGGAATTATGGGCGATATGTGCGTACACATGCTGGATACCGTTAGGTGGATGCTAGAGCTGGATTGGCCCAAAAGGATTAGTTCTACCGGAGGAATCTATGTCCAAAAAGACAGTAAATCCAATATAGCCGATACCCAAACCGCAATTTTTGAATATGAGGAACTCAACTGCGTATGGCAGCATAGAAGCTGGGGAACCCCTGCAGACCCAGATTACCCTTGGTCCTTTAAACTTTATGGAGAGAAAGGAACATTGTCCGGCAGCACTATGAGATATGATTTTGTTCCGCATGGGGAAGGTGAAAAGATTCATATGGACGTTATTTATGAAAAAGAAAAATTTCCAGAGGACCTTACCGAAAAAGATATAGAATTGAACGCGGCACCGGCCACCAGATTACATATGTTGGATTTCCTAGCTGCCATTGATAAAGGAACTTTACCTATAGCCGATATTCGGGAGGGTCATGTATCCACTGCCAGTTGTATTTTGGCCAATATGGCCATGGCTACAGGAAGGCCATTGATCTATGACCCTAAAAATATTGTAGTGGTTAATGATGCGGAAGCCACGGCACTATTGCAAAGAGACTATCGTGCCCCATGGAAACATCCACATCCCAACGATTTTAAATAAACCTTTAGCTGTCCTTATTAGGTTTAGAAAAAGAATAATTAATCCAAAATCCGCCCATCCTCCATCTGGATGATGCGATCGGTACGTTTTGCAAAATCCTCGTCATGTGTCACTACCAAAAGGGAGAGACCTTCCTCTTCTTTTAGCCGTTTAAATATACTGAAGACGTTTTCTGAGTTATGGCTGTCCAAATTTCCAGTGGGTTCATCTCCCATAAGTATGGAAGGATTGTTTATCAATGCCCGGGCAATGGCTACCCGTTGTTTTTCCCCGCCAGAGATTCGGGAAGCGCGTTGCTTTGCCAATTTTTCTATATCCAGCATTTTTAATTTTTCCATGGCATCATGTTCTATTTCGGCCAGAGACTTCTCTGCCAATTTTTTGGCAGGTAGCATTACATTTTCAAGGACACTGAATTCGGACAACAAATAATGGAACTGGAATACGAAGCCAATATGCTTATTGCGAATTCTGGAAAGTTCTTGATGCTTCTGTCCTGTAATTAATTTATTGTTTAGATATAGTTCACCGGTATAGTCTGTATCCATTGTAGAAAGAATATACAAGAGGGTAGATTTCCCTGAACCGGATTTCCCCATGATCGAAGCAAACTCCCCTTTCTTTATTTCAAAGGAAATATCCTTAAGCACATGAAATTTCACAGGCTTTTCAAAGAATTTATTGATTTTATTGGTTTTTAAAACGAGCTCCATTATGATTACTTATGTTCCCCTGATAATTCGCACCGGGTCTATGCGTTTTGCCTTGTTGGAAGGCAACCAACCAGCGATAAAGGTAGATATTAGGGCAAAAGAAATACCGATGACATAATACCATATATTGTAATTTATGGGATATGTGGTAATGGTTGGTAACGCCTCGGTTTCAAAGGCCACATTATCTATTAGTTTGGAAAGTACAAATCCAACTACCAATCCAAGAATACCGCCTACGGTTCCTATGATCATGGCCTGACTCATAAAAATCAGCTGTACATCGGTACCCGAAAATCCGGTAGCCTTTAGAATGGCGATGTCCTTCATTTTCTCGTATATGAGCATATTAAGGATATTATAGATTCCAAAGCCCGCTACAATCAATAAGGTTATGGAAACGGCATAGGTAATTAAGTTCCGGATATTAGATCCCGTTTCAAATTGGGCGTTGGCCTCGTTTACGCTGGTCGCCTTAACTTGAAACTGCTTTTCCAGGCTTTTTGCCATGGCCGTGGCAGCGCCAATATCGTTCAATTTTACATTAATATCCGTTACGTAATTCTTGGGCTCTCCCAAAATACGCTGCACCGTTTTTAGATTGGCATAACTCTGAATATTATCTATTTCCGCAATGCCACTTTGATATATCCCCACGATCTTTAGCGGAAACACATCACCCCTTATTGTACTAATCTGTACCCGATCCCCTTCTTTGAGCGACATTTTTTTGGCAAGACCAGCTCCTAAAAGAATTCCATTTTCGCTATTTTTTAAATCTTCGGGCGTACCCTGTATAATATAGTCGCCAATATTGGAAATTCGCGCTTCCTCCATTATGTCCACACCAAGTAGATTGCCCCCCAGTTCTATGGATCCGGAGAGATAGAAAATCTGCGCCCTTAGTTGGGGTGTGGCACCATATACATTTTTGTCCTTCTTCAAATAGTTCAGTATGGGTAGTCCATTGTGAATCTTCTTTTGACTTTGTTTGGGCTTTACGGAACTCACTACATTAAAGGCATCCTCAAATTCTTGGTACAGGGCAATAGGTTGCTTTTCCGAAGGCTCAATTTCATTGTAGATATGGATGTGCGGGGTTTGATTTAAAATAAGACTGTCCAGCATTTCATTAAGTCCGGTCATAAAACTCACCAAGGTAATATAGGCCCCAATACCAAAGGTAACTCCCAAAGAGGCCGTGACCGTAGATTTCATCTTGGTCAGCAAATGGGTTTTGGCAATGTTCAATATTACTTTCCAATTGATCATTCCTCGGGTTTTAGGATTTCTGTGCTCTCACCAATGCCATCCAGGATTTCGACACTATCCATATTTCTCAGTCCAATGACAACTTCTACCAAACCATCATGGGTCATCACTTTATTCCCGTCTATTAAAAATTCCTTGGGAATGGTCAGTGCACTCTCTTTTTGTCTAATAATAATATTCCCCTCCCCTGCCAAGCCAGGGTAAAGTGCTTTTGGAGGGTCGTCAAAAGTGGCTTCTGCCATAAACGTCTGGGAACGCTCGTCCTTTTTAGGATAAATCTTGCTTATTTTAGCATCAAAAACCTCATCTCCATAGGCGTCTAAAGTAATAAGGGCTTTTTGTCCCAAATTTAATTTTACAATATCGACCTCATCTATCAACAATTCAATAACAAAATCAGAACCACTACCTACAGCTGCCAAAGGTTCCATGGTACTGACGATTTCACCTGGATTTTTATAAAGGGCATAAACTTTTCCGTTTATCTTGCTTTTTAAGGTAAAATCTTGGGTAGAAATCTTGGAGGTAGAGTAATTGTTCAAAGCTTGTTTAAGCTGTGTAGAGAGTTCATTCCTGGTTTGCACGTACTTATTTTTAAGCTGCTTTAAATTATTTCCAGAAATTTCATACGCAAGTTTACGGTTTTCGAACTGCACTTTAGACCCAATATTCTGATCCCATAACCTCTTTTGCCTAAAATAATTCATGGAATCGTTTTTAAAGGACAAGGTTGCCGATTGGATCTCATCTTCCAAGGAACTCAATACTGCCGAGCTTCCATTATAATTTGCCTTCGCCAATTCCAATGCCAAACGAGCATTATCCGAATTGAGTTTCGGAGTGTTATTAACAATCTGAACAATTGGAGTTCCCTTCATTACCTTATCGCCTTCCTCCAACAAATTAAGGTCTAAAATACCACCTACGGGGGCATAGGCCTGATAAAGACTATCTGGTTGTACGGTTACCGAGGCATAGACCGATTCCGTTAGATGTTTTTTAGTAGGGAATATCGTTTCTTGTTGGCTTCCACAGGATATGAAAAGAAAAAGAAAATTTATCCAGAAAAATTGCCTCATTGCTATATAGTTAGGATGGTCCAAAATAAAGGGAATTTAACCTTGGAGAATATGAGAAAAGTCATATATGTGTTAATTCTAGGGGTATTCCCAATTAATTCTTGTAAATTCTATCAAGAAAGTACTTGATAATAGTATTGGATGTATTACAGTTTCTAGACTTCTTTACCCTAATCCCTATTCCGCAACCACGATTACTAGCAATTTATTGTTGCCGCATACCATTGGCTAGATTTAAACAGAAGGTACAACTTAACCCAAAGAAAAAGGACATCACAAAAACGGGAATCTCAGACCCACCGTCTTGAAAATGTCCATTAACTTAAATTGGAAATAAAATCATTTACCTTGATTCCCATTAAATATAAGGTCTGGGCAATGTTCTTACCTCTTATAGAAATTCCCCTTTTTCATCCAATTTTACCCTTAACATTTTATCCCCGTTCTCCAATTTAACCTTGTAGGTTTTCTTAGCACCTTTGGCATCGGTGTAGGAGACCAAATATATATCTTTCGTAATGGTCCATTCAGGAAAACGATCTGCTATGGAATTCCTTACAGAGGATGGCAGATTTATATCCTTGAACTTTTCAGCAGTCCGCAGTAACTTCCCATCCTTGTCGTAAGCGGCAAGTATTTTACCTTCTGGAATAAAGAAAGTAATATTATAAAGATCATAATCATCTTGATAGTATTCAGAACTCTTAATATCATAGGTTGCCACCTTTTGCTGTAATAGCTTCACAGGTATCGAGGCCACCTCTTCGGTGTTTACATTGTTCAGATACTTGTAGTTCGTAGCATAAACGGTTACCTCCGATAGCTCTACCGTAGGAATAATTTGAGAATAGGCTTGGGTGGTTAATCCAAAAGCTAATAAACCAAATAGAATTTTTTTCATGATCAATAAATTTAAATTAATAATTAGTGTTCACATGAACGTACAACTGCTGTTCATGGGGCGGAAATTACCCCACTTTAATAGCTACTACAATGACTTAAGTCATTCTGCGTCCATTACATAAGAAAACACCTACATAAAGGGACGATAACTGACCAATATCATATTTTACCCAAATAGAAGGAACTAGATTTGAACTTATCAAGCTTGGATCGGAATATTTTTTGGAAAATTCCCTTTCAACAAATAGTAAGGCAGTTTATTGATTACTTATAAAGGATTATGACAAATTTAACCACTAGCGAAAGTATTCGTTTACTTAAGGATAATTATACCGGTCACTTGGGATACATATGCCAAAATCAACCATATGTTCTTCCTATTACCTATTATTATGACAAGGAAAATCACTCATTAATAAGTTATTCCGCGGATGGCCATAAGATAGAATCCATGCGAAAAAACAATGCGGTTTCCCTATTAGTGGAGGAAATAAAATCAACAAACAATTGGCAATCCGTTATGGCCCATGGAACCTATGAAGAACTTAAGGGTATCGATGCCAAGTTTAAATTACATCAATTTACGGAGGGCGTCAAAAGCCTTATCCTTGCCAAGGAGCATAGAGAAACGGAATTTATAAGTGAATTTTCCAGCAAATTGTACTCTCGGGGAATTCCAACCGTATACCGTATTAAAATATTGGATATTACTGGAAAAAGAAAAGAGACCTAGGATTCATAAGCCAAAGGTAAGTTCCCCCTTTTTTTTCCAGCTATTTGTAACTAGCTGTACATCCCTGTATAAGTAATTTCAAGAAACCATTTATTGTATTGGTGATGAAAAACTACATAAGACACTTTAACGAAATAGACATAAACAATGTCCCCGAAGTGGGAGGCAAAAATGCTTCATTGGGTGAAATGTATCAAAACCTGACTTCGAAGGGAGTTCAAGTTCCTGACGGGTTTGCCACTACTTCTGAAGCTTATTGGCTCTTTATAAAGGAGGCAGGGTTAAAGGACTTCATTTTCATGGAAATGGAAAAATTGGACAAAAAGGATTTTTCCAATTTGAGGGAAGTTGGAACTGCTATACGTAACAAAATTGCCAAAGCACAATTTCCTGAGGCCATTAAAACTTCAGTGGAAAAGGGATACATTACTATGGTGAAGAAATATGGCCCGGAAATCTCCTTGGCCGTCCGCAGTAGTGCAACGGCAGAAGATCTTCCCAATGCCAGCTTTGCAGGGCAACAAGAAACCTATCTTAACGTGAAGGGTTTGGATGAATTGATTGCTGCCTGTCATAAATGTTATGCTTCGCTGTTTACAGACAGAGCCATTAAATACCGAGAAGACAATAATTTTGACCAGACCACGGTAGCCCTATCCATAGGTGTCCAATTAATGGTACGCTCAGATCTGGCCAGTTCCGGTGTTAATTTCACCATAGATCCAGACAGCGGTTTTGATCAGGTAATCCTGATATCCAGCATATGGGGTTTAGGGGAGAATATTGTCCAGGGAAGTGTAAATCCAGACGAATACTTCGTTTTTAAACCCAGTGTAAAAAAGGGGATACACCAACCTATAATTTCAAGAAAATTGGGGAGCAAGGAAAAAACAATGATATATGACCCCTCAGGCAGTGGCACGCTTAACCTCAATACCAAATTAGAAAAGCAAGAACAATTTGTACTAACGGACCCGGAAGTCATTAAACTGGCTGACTGGGCCATAATCATTGAAGAGCATTATGGCCGTCCTATGGATATAGAATGGGCCAAGGACGGATTGACGAATGAGCTGTTCATTGTACAAGCAAGACCAGAGACTGTGCAAAGTGCAAAAAAGGATAAGTTAAGGATTACAACCTATACCTTATTGGAAAAAGGTAGGGAAATTACAAGCGGAATGGGTCTTGGCAACAAAATATCCGCTGGAAAAGCCCGTATAATTCATAGCCCCATGGAATCCGACAAACTACAACCAGGAGAAATTCTTGTTACCGAAAAGACCGACCCGGATTGGGATCCCATCCTAAAAAAGGCGGCCGGTATTATTACCGACCAAGGTGGACGAACAAGTCACGCTGCAATTGTTGCCCGTGAGGTTGGAGCGGCAGCCATTGTGGGTACCCTAAATGCCACTCAAACGATCAAGGATGGCCAAGATATCACCATCTCCTGTGCAGATGGGGATACGGGTGTAGTCTACGAAGGAATACTAAAATGGGATGAAAAAGTGGTGGATACAACAACATTGAAAAAACCATTAACCCAACCCATGCTTATTCTGGCAGATCCAGAGCAGGCCTTCAAGCTGTCGTTTTACCCTACTGCCGGCGTTGGTCTGATGCGATTGGAATTCGTTATCAACAATTCCATCCAAATCCATCCCATGGCGCTAAAACGTTTTGATTCCTTAAAGGATGTCCCAGCCAAAAAACTTATTGATAAACTAACACATCACTACCCTGACAAGGCCAATTATTTTGTACATAAACTTGCAGAGGGCATAGCTACCATAGCGGCAGCTTTTTATCCCAAGGATGTTATTGTTCGAACCAGTGATTTCAAATCCAACGAATACGCCAATTTAATAGGCGGTAAGGAATTTGAACCAATTGAGTCCAACCCTATGATCGGTTTTAGGGGAGCATCACGTTACTATCATCCCAAATACCAAGAGGCTTTTGAAATGGAGTGTAAAGCAATGAAAATGGTTAGGGAAGACATGGGTTTTAACAATGTAAAAATTATGATTCCCTTCTGTCGTACTATTAAGGAAGCTGAAAAAGTGGTTGACCTTATGGCAGATTACGGATTAAAAAGAGGAGAAAACGGCCTACAACTATATATGATGACCGAAATTCCCAACAATGTTGTACTCGCGGAGGAGTTTTCACAATTTTTTGATGGCTTCTCTATAGGCTCCAACGACCTTACCCAATTGACTTTGGGGGTGGACCGCGATTCACAGCTCTTAAGCGACATTTTTGATGCCAATGACCCTGGAGTAAAAAAAATGATCGCCATGGTCATTGCTTCGGCTCGTAAAACCAATACAAAAATTGGACTATGCGGACAGGCACCTAGTGATTACCCCGAGTTTGCCCAATTTCTTGTAGAACAAGGAATCAACTCCATATCCTTTAACCCCGATGCCCTTATCGCTGGAATTAAAAATATAAATGTGGCTGAGGAAAGTAAGATTAGCTTTGGAATGGCGGAAAGTAGTAATTAAATTTAAAGTCAAAATTCGATATTAAAACATAATTATCGGCAATTTTTAAATTGTATAAACTTATAAATTGGCTTCAATTACTGCACAAAAATATTTTTCATTTTTATTCCGACAATTTCACTGACTGGATCCGCTTATTCCGTAATTTAGATATAGGAACAATAAGGAATGTTCCACTTCCCCTTCCAATCTTTAATCTATAACACATGCAAAGAAACAGTTTCATTGCAGCCCTATCTGCACTCGCTACGCTTCCTTTAATATCATTTTCATCAATGGAGAAAGTAATAAAAAGAAAGACCAAGGGCTTTAAAATTAATGCAGGAGAAGGTAGAATACATGGCCACATAAAACTAAAGGGCGTAAATTCCAATATAATGGATGTAAAAATATCCGGTAGTGACAACGATAATGACCTAGCTATATTTGAACAAACTTCACTTTCCCAAGGGAAAGGCACTCCTTTGCATATACACCTACGGCAGGACGAAATATTTTATGTCCTTGAAGGTGCATATTATTTTAAGGTCGGAGGCGAAACCTATAATCTCACAATTGGCGATAGCATATATCTACCTAGGAAAGTTCCGCACGCGTGGACCCAAGTATCTGAAAAAGGTAAAATGCTAGTAATTTTTCAGCCCGCAGGCAAAATGGAGAATATTTTTGTTACCATGGCAGCATTGGATCATGAACCAAATACCAAAGAGATCTCGCAACTATTTGCAGACAATGAAATGCAGGTTGTAGGACCTCCCTTGAAAATTGATTGATCTGTCTCCCAAGACAGTGCGATAAATTGAAACATACCTCATTCAATGACTATTTATTATTAAACAAACACATGCCTTGAACCTTACAATCCATGCAGCAATAGAATGGATATTACTATAAGGTAATGACCAATATCATATTAGATCACCTTCATAATTACTTCCTTTGTTATTACAATTGCAACACCTTATCGTGTGCCGTAATCCAATCTTGTTCAAACAACGATTAAGAATCCGGATTATATTGAAAAAGGACTTTCCAATAATAAAAACGTCCATTTGAGTCCAATGAAAAAAAGGAAAACATATCATTTAGAATGGTATTTCATGTACCCACTGATTTGGAACCAAGGATACCCCCCAAAATTAGTGAAGGTCATTTATTGCAAAATCCAAATTAATTGAATCATGAACAATTATTAACTCCGACTAACATGCGTAAAAAAATAGTAACTCTTACATTAAATCCCGTATTGGACAAAAGCGTTACAGTAGCTGGCATTAGCCCTAACACGAAACTTCGTTGTACTGCGCCAACTTACGATGCGGGAGGAGGTGGCATTGATGTATCCCGTGCCGTTAAAAAATTGGGAATGGATTCACTCTGTATATATCTCGCAGGCGGTCCTACCGGAGAACATTTAAAACAACTTTTGGACAAGGCAGGTATTGACCAATTAGCGATTCCCATTAGGGGATGGAC
The DNA here is from genome assembly GCF_023015865.1 of Arenibacter sp. F26102. Classification (GTDB taxonomy): domain Bacteria; phylum Bacteroidota; class Bacteroidia; order Flavobacteriales; family Flavobacteriaceae; genus Arenibacter. Next base: position 124,960 of record NZ_JALKBC010000008.1, read on the forward strand.
ACGCGATAATCTTGCTGTTACCGATACCATTACCAATTTACAATACCGCTTTGGGGTTCCTGGACCAAATGTAGAAAAAGAAGAATGGGAAACCCTACTTGATCAATTGGAAAAAAATTTGGAAGAAGGTGACTATTTGGTGGCCAGCGGTAAATTGCCGCCTGGAATTCCCGATGATTTTTACGTTCAGGTAGCCGAAGTGGCCAAAAATAAAAAGTCAAGGTTTGTATTGGACACTTCCGGTGAGGCTTTGGTAAAGGCCACTAAATCCAAAGTTTTTATGCTTAAACCCAATTTGGGCGAGCTAAGTTCCTTATGCGGGGTAGAATCCATATCCGCTATGGAACTGGAACCATTGGCCAAAAAGTTTTTGAATGAGCATGATTGTGAGATACTAGTAGTCTCTTTGGGTGCAAAAGGAGCCCTATTGGCTACTAAAAACCTAATGGAGCATATTCCCGCACCCACTGTTCTACAAAAAAGTACCATTGGAGCGGGTGATAGTATGGTGGCAGGTATGATCGTGAGTCTGCTTCAGGGCAAAACCTATAGTGAGATGGTAAAATATGGTGTAGCCTGTGGTACTGCAGCTACCATGCATGAAGGTACTCAACTATGCAATAAGAACGATGCGGATAATTTGTACCAATGGGTCCTAAAGACACAAAAGTAAACCAGCAAAAAGTCGATAAATATGGACAAGAACAAAGCTATTGCATAAAAGATTCCTACCATGGAAAATATTCAAAAATTCGCCCTACCTGCCCTCCATGAAGGGGAGATTCCGTTGGCATTCATGAACACCAATGCACCCCATAACAAAGGGATAATTTTGGCAGCTGATGTTGGCGGTACAAAAACAAATTTGGCACTTTTTAAAGTGCAGGCCGGCAATCTGCTTCCATTAAAGGAAAAGTCGTATCCCACGAAAAAATATAAATCCTTTATGGAGATAGTGGCTGCCTTTCATACCAAAGAATTGCCAAGGATAAATGGGGTTTGTTTAGGGCTTGCCGGTCCTGTAACCCAAGGCAAGGTATCTGGAACTAATTTTTCCTGGGACATAGAAAGCGAAGAAATTAGTAGAGAGCTGCATATTAGTTCCGTTTCCTTGATCAATGATATGGAGGCTAATGCCTATGGACTTGCGGCACTCGAAGAAAAGGATTTTGAAACACTAAAATCTGGTCCCAAAATACCAGGTAATGCAGCTCTAATATCGCCAGGCACTGGACTTGGGGAGGCGGGAATGTTCTGGGATGGATTCCACTACCATCCGTTCGCTTGTGAGGGTGGTCATTGCGATTTTAGCCCACGGAATGAATTGGACATAAAGATTTTGCAATACTTCCAACAAAAATATGGGCATGTGAGTTGGGAGAGATTATTATCCGGTCCGGGAATATTAGATCTATATATGTTCTTACGGGCAATTAGTGGCATAAAGGAGCCTCAATGGCTTAGTGATCAAATGTCGGAGGAAAATCCTTCCGCCACCATTACCAAGATAGCCTTGGAAGCAAAAGATTCTGTTTGTGTAGAAACTTTGGACCTTTTCATACGATTCTTGGCTATAGAAGCAGCACAACTCGCTCTAAAATTTAAGGCTACCGGTGGAATATATATAGGCGGGGGCATCTTACCAAAGATTATTAAAGGGGTTAAACGGGAAGTTTTTTACAGCAATTTTATCCAATCCGGGCGTTTAAATTTTCTCTTGGAAATGGTGCCGGTAAAAGTAATCCTCAACGAAAAAACACCACTCCTTGGTGCAGCTTATTACGGTGCTATGGCACTTCGCTGGGATTAGGATTTATTACACTTTTGAATCTGCCAAATATTGATTTGGGATTTAAGACGCAGAATTGGGAATAGTTTAAAAATGTAGGGTCTGATGGTTTTTCTCATTAAAACTCATTAAGCTTACCCTACCGTAGTCCTCCATTTTCTTAACTAGGTCCTTATGGAACCATTTTTTAAGAAACCCCTTCTTTTCCCTTTCCAACATTACCACAATATCCGCATTTACTACTCCTAAATATACTCTCAGTGTATCAAAAACATCCGCTGAAAACAATAGCTCAAATTCAATCTCTGGATAATCTACCTTATTTTGGAGTAATTCTTTAAACCACTCCATCGACAAGTCGCCCCCATATTCGTCATTTGTGGAAATATGCACCACCTTTATCTTAGCCTTTAATGGTTTGGCAATTTCAGTTAGTTTTTGGATGGCATGTATATCTTCCTCCTCAAAATCTGTGGCATAGACTATGGTACGGATATTAATACGATCTACATCCTTAGGTATAGCCAAAACAGGACATGGTGCCTTTTCAATCAGCTTCTTGGTGGTACTGCCCAAAATTAATTCCTCCAAACCGCTTCCTCCCTTAGTACCAACCACAATCATTTGGGCATGCCATTCTTCTGCCTTGGAAATTATCCCTTTTATGACAGAACTGTTTTCTGCTGCCTCCAATCTTATATTAGGCTTTTCCCAATTGTCGCCAAGATGTTCCTTACATAATTTCTCCAATTTGGAACGGTTGGTTTTAAAAGCTACTTCCTGTATATGAGGAAGGGGATTATCAAGTGCTTCGGCCCCTAAAATACTGGGAAATTCAAATATATGGGTAATAACCAAACGTGCGCCGAGTTTTTGACTCAAGGCATGTGCAAATTTCAAAGCAGAGACTGAGTTTTCTGAATAATCCGTGGCATAAAGCAGTGTTTTCATTTTTGAGTTGTATTGAAATATTATGGACTAAACTTGCTGGTCAATTATTATTGCTATTAAACCTATCCCTAATTATATGGTTTAATCCAACAGCAAATTTGAAAGAGGGATAATGTTTGAGCAATAAAATTAGAGCCTTAAGTTGAATCAATAAATGACATCTATCATATAAGGTAATCTTTCTTAGGCCGATCTTCGCATTTGTAATAATGCTTGTTTAAAATAAAGTTTAAGAAATCCAATTGATTTATGAGTAAAGCCATATATATAGCCACCACGGAACCCAATAGTGGAAAATCGATCGTATCCTTGGGCCTTATGCAACTTTTATTGGGAAAAACTGCCAAAGTGGGTTATTTCAGGCCAATTATAGATGACTTTGAAAAGAACAATATCGACGACCATATCGATACCATACTTAAGCATTTTGAGGTGGACCAAAAATTTGAGGATTCCTTTGCCTACACCCGTAGTCAGGTGGTACAACTTAAAAATATGGACAGGGATGATGAAATAATAGGTAAAATCATCAATAAATATAAGGCTATTGAAGATCGGTTCGATATTGTTTTGGTGGAAGGAACCGATTTTTCTGGGGAAGGCGCCATCATAGAATGGGACATTAACGTACTTATAGCTAAGAACTTGGGTATTCCCGCGGTCATCATAGCTAACGGAAAGGGCAAGCCCCTACAAGAATTAGTCGGAAATATATACATGGCCTATGATTCCTTTAAGGAAAAAGGTGTGGAAGTACTGTTAGCGGTAGCCAATAAAGTGCAGCCGGAGAACGTTGATCTTGTGGTTTCCGGACTCAAGAAAAAACTACCCGAAAAAGTGTTGGTAGGGGCTATTCCCCTGAACCCCATTTTGGGAAATCCTACTGTAAAGGAAATTTCACAAAAGCTTTCGGGCAAAATATTGTTTGGTGCGGATTTCATAAACAACCAAGCCGGCAAATTTAGTGTGGGAGCCATGCAACTCCGTAATTATCTCACCCATTTAAAAGAAGATAGCTTGGTAATTACACCGGGGGATCGTGCAGATATTATTTTAGGTGCATTACAGGCCAACATCTCTACAAATTATCCCAATCTTTCAGGGATAATACTAACGGGTGGTCTGTTGCCAGAGGATTCTATCATTAAACTTATTGAGGGTCTGTCCGATATCATACCCATAATTTCGGTTGCAGACGGTACTTTTTCGGTAACCAACCATATAGGTACCATAAAACCCAGAATATATGCAGAAAACAAGGAGAAAATAACAACCTCTATACAAGAATTCGAAAAATATGTCCCAATCAATGAATTGGCGGAACGCCTTATTACCTTTAAGGCCGAGGGGATTACTCCTCGGATGTTCCAGTACAATCTTTTAAAACGGGCAAAATCAGCCAAAAAACATATTGTTCTCCCAGAGGGTGCGGACGAACGTATCCTATTGGCCACTAAAAAGCTAATAGATACCAATGCAGTTATAATTACCTTGTTGGGTGACCCTGAGCAAATAAAGACAAAAATTACGGAGCTGGATATTAATTTGAAATCCAGCAGCATCAATATTATAGACCCTAAATCGTCCCCTAATTTTTTGGATTACGCCAACACCCTGTACGAGCTGCGCAAGAATAAAAATGTTAATCTCGCAATGGCGAAAGACCTTATGGAGGATGTCTCCTATTTTGGAACCATGATGGTCTACAAAGGCCATGCCGATGGTATGGTCTCCGGAGCCATTCATACTACCCAGCATACCATAAGGCCGGCATTGCAATTTATAAAAACTAGACCAGAGGTCTCCATAGTTTCATCGGTGTTCTTTATGTGTCTCCCCAATCGAGTTACCATATTTGGGGATTGTGCCATAAATCCAAATCCCACAGCAGAACAATTGGCTGAAATTGCCATTTCCTCGGCAGCTACCAGTACCGCTTTTGGCATTGAACCCAAGATTGCCATGCTATCCTATTCCTCTGGAGCCTCCGGGGTAGGTGAAGACGTGGATAGAGTGCGCAAGGCTACGGAAATTATAAAAATGAAACGGCCCGATCTAAAAGTGGAAGGGCCCATTCAGTACGATGCTGCAGTGGATATAAATGTGGGCAGAAGTAAACTTCCGGATTCTGAGGTGGCCGGTCAGGCCAGTGTTTTTATTTTTCCGGACCTCAATACAGGAAACAACACCTATAAGGCCGTGCAAAGGGAAACTGGTGCCTTGGCCATTGGTCCAATGTTGCAAGGCCTGAACAAGCCGGTAAACGATCTAAGCCGTGGCTGTACCGTAGACGACATATTTAATACTGTAGTAATTACTGCCATACAGGCACAAGGCCTTTAACTTAAATAGATAAATTTAATACTATGAACATACTGATCATCAACGCTGGCAGTTCTTCCATAAAATATCAATTGATTCAAATGCCTTCGGAGCTATTGATCTGTAAGGGGGTGATAGAACGTATTGGCTCAAAAAACTCCACAGTGAACTATAAAACCGATACTGTGGATTCTGAGGAAATAGAGGAAATATCCAATCACAATGTAGGGTTCCTAAAAATGGCCAAGCTATTGATGGACCCCAGGAATGGGGTTATTAAAAATGTCAACGATATTGGAATTGTAGGCCACCGGGTGGTACATGGTGGAAATACCTTTTCAAAAACAACCTTGATTACACAGGAAGTAAAAGATAAAATCCAAGAACTGTCCGTCCTTGCCCCATTGCACAATCCACATAACCTGGAAGGAATAGTATTGGCCGAAGAGGTTTTTCCCTCTGCCAAACAAATTGCTGTTTTTGATACCGCTTTTCACCATACAATGCCTGTTATGGCAAAAAAATATGCCGTGCCCAATGAACTTTATACCGATCGCCGTATCCAGGCCTATGGTTTTCATGGCACCAGTCATAAATATGTGTCCGAAAGGGCCATTTCCTATCTACAATTGAATACATCCAAAATAATTACCATACACTTGGGCCATGGTTGCAGTATGACCGCGGTGAGGGATGGAAAAAGTGTTGATCATTCAATGGGTTTCACCCCTTCCAACGGACTTATCATGGGCTCTAGAAGTGGAGATATAGACCATGCACTGATTTTCTATTTGGTAAATAGTTTGGGATATAGTTTGGAAAAGGTAAAAACACTACTCACCAAAAAAAGTGGCATGCTCGGACTTACAGGTCATAGCGATTTAAGGGATATTGAAGCCAAAGCAGCATCAGGAAATCAGGAATGTATTCTAGCTTTGGAAATGAACGCTTACCGCATAAAGAAATATATCGGCGCCTATGCTGCCGCTATGAACGGTTTGGATGCCCTGGTCTTTACCGCGGGTATCGGGGAGAATTCCAGTACACTTAGGAAACTTGTATGTTCAGAAATGGACTATTATGGCATAGTCCTGGATGCCAGTAAAAATGATATAAAGTCATCCGACATCCGGGAAATTAGTAACGCCAAGGCAGAGGTAAAAATATTGGTCATACCTACCAACGAAGAGCTGGAGATAGCCAAACAGGCCTACAATCTATCTCAAAATCAATAAAATGGATACCATAGGTTTTTCGTTGATTATTGGATAAATCCAATTTTCCACCATTATTGATCATTAGTATAAAATACGTGAAATACGCCAGTGAAAAGGCTAACCTTTATTCCTTTTTTGCTTTACATGTCTTAATTCCAAACGGAAGGTACAAAGGACAAAAGCCCATAAAACTGGTAAGAAAAAAGACAATCGCCAATATCACTAGGACAATGCCGAGGGCTCCTGAGATAGTACCGTTATAATAAAGCGCAATCAAAGCCGCAGCGACAACAAACCGGAAGATTCGGTCTACATTACCCATATTTTTCTTCATAATTATAAATTTAAGTTAGACATTAAATAAGGAGCCAACAGCCAAGTTTGTATGGATTCGGAAGCTCTTTTTATGGTTGATTTTACAAATATTCAATTTAACACTTCAAAGTAAAGGGATATGTATACGTCCTCAAATGACATATATCATTTCAGGGGTCATTAGGTTTAAATAAATTTGGAACCGACCTCATTATTTAACATATAAATTATCATGGAAAAAGAAATCATTTATAATTCCAACTTACATTTTGAACACGAAACTTGGAGACGCGAGCTCTTTTTTTGGAAGGATGAATTGATATTTTTCAATATTAGGCTTAGTGAATTGGTCACTAGATGGACCAAAAAAGAGGTGCTGAAGCAACTGGAACACTTTCAAAATGAATTTATCCTACACGGAGGAGTAATAGAGGATATGTTGGAAGCTATTGAAATACATGAAACCCGGATAGCCGGACAAAATCTAACGGGACAGGATGCCATAGACACCACAATGGTAAAAAAACACATGGAGTTTAGGAAAAAAATGGAGATACAAGAACAGATCTATGCCGATCTAAAAAAAGACTTCTTCCGATTTTTGACCAAATATCTATAATTTATATGTTCGGAATAAAACTTCCCAAGAAACAAAACCTCAAAAGATACAACACGCTATTTGGGGTACTTACGAAATATGGTTTTGAGGACGTTATGGCCAGTAGCAAAGCCAAAAAGTTCATCCCTAAAAATTACCTCGCCAAACATCCGGAGACAGAAAAGCTATTATCAATATCTACGTTTGAGCGAATCCGAATGGTGCTGGAAGAACTAGGTCCCTCCTATGTAAAATTGGGGCAGATTTTGAGCAACCGTGACGATATGTTACCACCAGGTTTAATTAAGGAGCTTGAAAAGTTGCAAGATCAAGCGCCATCCATGCCGAACTTTGAAGTGGAAAAAATTATATCTGCAGAACTGGATATTGATTGTTCCCAATATTTCCTATCCATTGAACCCACCGCACTTGCAGCCGCCTCTTTGGCTCAGGTTCATAAGGCGCAGCTGCTTAATGGCAATTGGGTTGTGTTAAAAATACAGCGACCAAACATATCGGAAGTAATTGCCTCCGATATTTCCATTATGAAAGAAGTGGCCATGGCCTTGGAAAAATATAGTGCCCATATAAAGGCCATTCAGCCCCTGAAGTTGGTGGAATCCTTTGAAAAAAGCATCACCGAAGAGCTTAGCTTTTTAAGGGAAATGGATAATTTGGAACATTTTGCCAAAAATTTTGAGGGTAACGATGCCATATATGTTCCCAAGGGATATCGCGAACTGAGCACCGACCAGATTTTATGTATGGACTGGGTTGACGCAATTAAGGTTTCAGAACTTGAAAAGTTAAGAGAACAAAATATTGATTCCAGGGCAGTGGCAAAAGTTGGGGTGGACCTGTATTTGGAACAGGTTTTGGAACATGGCTTTTTTCATGCCGATCCGCATCCGGGAAATATATTTGTTCTCCCGGAGGTCCAAAAAATCTGTTTCATAGATTTTGGGATGATGGGAACCATAATGCCCAATGACAAGGAATCCTTAATGGAACTTCTCCTTTGTTTTTTAAAAAAAGATGTAAAGAAAATAATTCCAATTCTTAAGAAAATTGCCTTAAAGACCGATATCCCGGATGAAAAAAAACTGGAATATGATTTATATGAATTAGTGGAAGGCATTAGTAATACATCTATTCGAAACATTAAGTTGGGAATCACATTGGAACAATTTAAAAATGTTCTTTACGAGAACAAGATTACCATACCCCACTACTTGTATATTCTTATTAGGGCTTTGGTCATTATTGAAGGTGTAGGACTAAAATTAGATCCTGAATTCAACATTACGGATAATCTAAAACCATATATGGCCAAAATTACCCGCAAACGCTTTGGCCTAAAACGACTTTTTCAAAAGAATGTAAATCGATTTCAGGATTACAATGCTTTGTTGGACAAATTACCGGCAGACATTAATGAAATTGTGGATAAGATCAAGGACGGAAAATTGGTCATAGTGCATGAGCACAAAGGTCTCAACGACTTTAGAAAAACATTAAAGACTGCTTTTAACCGTTTGGTCTATGCTGTTATTATTGCTGCCCTATCTATTGGTTCTGCTCTTTTGGTAATGGCAGATATGCCTCCGAAGATTAGCGGAATACCGTTATTGGGTGCCATAGGTTTTTTACTTTCCGCAGTTATTGGATTAGTTATATTGATATCCATTTACAGGAATAAAGAATACTAAGTCTTCCAATTTTATTTTACACCTGCCCCCCTGCAGCAATGAACATTTTGTATTCCATTGTAGGGTTGATAACGGATTGCACCAAACTTTCACTCGTCATTTTTTTTAAACAGGACCTAATTGTTATCTTTATTCCTATCACGGTTTAACAGCCTATTTTCAAATTAAAATTGAAGCGATGAAAATAATTTCATGGAACGTCAACGGCATTAGGGCCATTGCAAAAAAAGACTTTTTTGAAACTCTGGAAAAAATGGCCCCTGATATTCTTTGCCTTCAAGAAACCAAGGCTCAGGACAACGAGGTTGAGAAGACACTTTCAACATTGGAGCATTATAACAAAAACTATAATTCGGCCGATAAAAAGGGTTATTCCGGCACCGCACTTTTGAGCAAAATAGCACCACTTGGCATTACCATGGACATGAATGTTTCCGAGCATGATGAAGAAGGCCGAATACAATGTGCAGAGTACGAAAATTTCTTTTTGGTGAATGTATATGTGCCCAATTCAGGCCAACAATTGGAACGTCTGGACTACCGTAAGCAGTGGGATGCCGATTTTCTAAAATACCTCAAAAATCTTGAAAAGACAAAACCCGTAATTGCCTGTGGAGATTTTAATGTGGCTCATAGACCAATTGACCTTAAGAACGATAAGAGCAACTATAACAAAACGGCAGGATACACCCAAATTGAAATAGATGGAATGGATAATTTTGTCAAAGCCGGTTTTGTAGATTCATTTAGACTTTTTCATCCGGATGTAGTTGCCTATACCTATTGGAGTTATCGATTTAAATCGAGGGAAAGAAACACCGGTTGGCGTATAGATTATTTTTTGGTGAGCAAGTCCCTGGTAGAACGTATAAAATCTGTTGAAATTCTATCGGAATATTTTGGATCGGACCACTGCCCTATAGCCTTGGAAATAGAATTTTAAAAGGCGCCATGTTCTCCTAAATATTGTTGCAGTACACTCAACTGAAAATTCCCTACAACCTGGAGACCGGCATCCGCGTTCATTAGTACCAAACCATATGCCAGATGTGACAACTTACAGTCACTAACCACCTGCTTTTTTATCCCTGTGAAAACAGGCCTAAAGTGTTGATCAATTTCCAAACCCGAAGATCTCCCAACGGTCATGGCCTTGACTACCGCTTCCGTGATTTGTTCTGGAGATAAACCTTGTTCCAGTAGATCGCTTGCCAAGTGCTTTAAACGAAGACTATAATAGAAATCCAAAAAATTGGCAATACTATCCATAGTCTTGTCTTCTGAAGTAAAAATAGAAATTTCCATAATTAAATTCGTATTTGATCCGTGTCACCACAGCAGTTGATAAAAACTGTTATACCTTTTAAAGTTGGTCCAACGCAGTTGAGACATTGTTTTTTGTCCAGTACTTAACTGAGCTACACCTGCAAAAGATATAATCACAATTTCTTGGCGTACCCAAATACCATTTTTTTAAATTCCCTAAAGTCGTTGGCAAACAAACCCATTTGTTCCCTTAGGATAGCATGTTTTTCTCGGTAGTCCTGATCGGATACCCCTTTCTCTGCACTAAGTAAATGGGCCAACTGCTTTTCATGCGCTACAATATCTTCGGCCAAATAATCAAATAGGGTTTCATGGATCTTGTCCAGATATTGGAGCATCTGTCCGTATTCAGAAGCATTTATTTGTTCCCTATCCAGCAAATCAGTGAAAAATTTGGACTCATCCTTCCAAAATGCAACGATATTCATCCATTCCCTACTTTCGTGGTGTAGTGCACCCAATGCTTCACCCAACATTTTTGACTTTTTTGAACCTGATGATTCGGCCTTCATTAGCTTACATTTTAAATTATACCCTATTTAACCTATATATCTTTTTAAAAAACTAGTACGCAAACCCTTTCTGGCAGCCTCCAATAGAGTTTCCACCTCTTTAATGGTACTATTTTGTATTTTGGCAATTTCCGCCACCTCAAACTGATGTTCTGTAAATAGTTCATATACCCGTCGCATGTGCATGGGCATATGACATAGCACCATTTCAGCATGTTTTCTAATGTTCTCCGCTCCCAATTCTTTATCCAATTGGAGTATCACTTTTTCATCGTCATCCCCAATAAAAATTTGGTTTAGAACATAGTCGTTCTTCGCATAGGAAATATCGTCCAGTTCTTCGGTCATAACAAGATCACCATCGCCATCTGTAGAATATTCTTCCTGCATCGCATCCCATTCGGGTTTGGAGTAGGTCTCTATATTATCAAAGAAAATTGAATCGAATTCTTCTTCTACCAGTATATCATCCAACAATTTGTCTATTCTTTTGAACATCCAGGGATGCAACTCATTTTCATTCTTAATCTCGTCCAAATGGTCATATACCTCTATAAAAAGTTGGTCAATTAAATCGTCCGCCTTATACTTGTTCCTATCGATCTTACGCATTACCAAGGCTCGGTTCAAATTTTTTTGGACATATCGCCTGACCTCTGGCATCGTTTTTAATAAAACCTGATTGAATGCCTTGAGGTTTCCTTCTTTCTTTAGCCGTTTTAAATCAAAAAAGGAATTGGCCACAAACAGATGAAACTCCCTTTGACTTTGATAAATATTTACAGAATCTTCCATAGCTTATAAATTATCCAATATTACTGTACTTCAAAAATGCCAACCTCCTACTTCAAAACAAATGATTAATATCATTTCTCCCTAGCGGATCTGGACTAAAAAACTAGATAAAAATCCTCGGAGTTCAGCTGATTACTTAGCTTAATTTCTCCAATTCTTCTTCTATTAGCTCCAACTTCATGGAACTGTCGCGCACCAAAAGAAGAAAATGCCCTTCTTTTAGCAATTTTAGATGAAAGTTCACCTTATACTCCGATAATCCCAATCCCCTTAAAATTCCATATGGGCCAGCGGACATAGAACCCAGCGGTATACCCGATATATCCAATAAGAATTGTGAGGCCAAGTTGCCCGCAATAAAGAGAGTTCCTAATTGTGCATTGGGGAATATCCCAAAAGGTACCTTGGATTTCAAAACCCCATTCCAAAATTCTTTTAACTCTTGTTCCAAATTGGTCTTTATTTCATCCAGGGAAATATTGTTGTTATCAAGTTTACCCAATATAGACATCTGGGGTTTATCCACGTTGGCCTGAATTACCTCGATAGCCTTTTTCAACATTCGTAAATTCTGAAATTCCATTATTGCAAAAAACCTCCTCACCGATATGTTAACCTTAGATTTCATTTATTCAATAATTATGAAATGGTCGGGTTGGTATTAGTCCAATTCCAAGTTAAGAATCTAATAGAATTTAGGATATGATTTAAATCATTTCAAAAGGAATTTGATAGCGTTAACTTTGGGATGTATAAAAATACATTCACAGAAATCTAAAACTAAAAATAAAAATCATGACAAACAACGACGGAAATATTCTTTTGGCTTTATTGACAGGGGCTGCTATAGGGGCAGGAATTGGGATTTTATATGCTCCAGACAAAGGCATAGAAACTAGGCACAAAATAAAGCGTAAGGTTGGGGAAACTACCCAAGACTTAACCGATAGAATCTCCCATGCCAAAGAGGAACTTACCAAAACCGCAAACGAGAAAAAGGATGCTTTTGACCGTAAATTGGATGAAGCCATATCCACAATGAGCTATAAGGCAGATGACATTATTGCTACCTTGGAGCGCAAATTGGAGGACCTTAAAAAGAAAAACGCACAATTTCAAAAATAAGGTAGCATGGCCTTGACTGAACTTAAGAAAGACCTTACAGAGGCAGAAGCCGATGTAAGGTCTTATCTAGAAAATAGCGAGGAGTATGCCAAGCTAAAGATTTTTAAAGTTCTTATGGAGCTTGTAACCACTTTTGCAATAACTCTATTAGTAGGCGCCTTGGCCCTATTGGCCTTGTTTTTATTATCGTGGGCGGCATCCAATGCCCTGAACGTAGTTTTGGAAAGCGCATACCTTGGATTTTTGTTTACAGGTATAGGTTATATCCTTATTGCTATCATCTGTTATTTTCTCAGGGATAAGATCAATGCTCCTTTACTTCGCAAATTTTCCAAACATTATTTTGATTGAAACTATGGGCAAGCACTACAACTCTTTTAAGGAGATTGATGAAAGACTAATGGCCTTAAAATTACAACGTAAAATTGAAATAGAAAGCCTAAAATTGAACCTCAATCAGGCCAAGGCAAATCTCCGACCTCTGCAATTGGCGGGAAGCCTTAAGGGTAGCATACAACAAATCTTATTGGCTTTTGCCATAAAGAAGCTCAAGGGAATTTTTAACAGGAGACAATAGCCTTAATCTTATCTTGATCTACATTAAAACCAATATTAAAAATCTGCCACAGTTCTCAGTCCCTCTACGTCTAAAATAATAATCCTTCTTCCATGATCCGTGGTAATTAAACCTTCATCCTTAAAATCTGACAAAGTGCGGATGGCCGTTTCCGTGGCCGTACCGATCATTCCGGCAAAATCCTCTCTGGGGATTCCTAATCCACCATTTGGTTTATCCAATATAACATTCTTATCATAAAGCTCCAAAAGGGCCTTCGCAGCCCTCTGCCTTACCGAAGCAAAAGCCATATCCACTAATTGTTCCTGCATGTGCATGAGATTATTGGAAATCATTCCAATGAATTTTTGAGAAACCACCGAGTTGCCATAAAGCAATTTCGTAAAATCATCCCTAGGTATGGTGCACAATTCGGAGTCCTCCAAAACCATAGCACTTTCAACATATGCTATTTTGGAATTTAACAGGGAAAGTTGCCCGATAAAATCTCCCGGTCCAAAAATTCCCGTCACAAATTCCTTTCCAGTTTCAGTGCCTTTATAGGTCTTGACACTGCCCTGTTCTATAAAAAATAAGGAATGGGCATTGTCACCTTCCCAAAAGATGATATCCCTTTTATTATACTTTTTAAGGGAATAGTTCTTGGAAAGACTTTTAAGATCGCTGTATTGTGACGCCTCGTCCATAAATTTATTGAGCCCTTCCATATTTTTGACTATCTCCTTTTTAAGAAAGTCGCTCTTTCGTAGACGTGAGGCAATGGCTTCCAACAGTTCTTTTTCCTCAAAGGGTTTTGTCAAATAATCGTCTGCCCCCAAATTCATTCCCAATCTCACCTCTGCCCTATCGGTTTTTGCAGTCAAAAATATAAAGGGTATACTAGAAGTTGCACTGTTTTTACCCACTAGTTCCAATACCCCATAACCGTCCAGTTCCGGCATCATAATATCACATATAATTATGTCTGGCCTAAACTTTTCGGCAAGTTCGACCCCTATTTTCCCATTCTCGGCCGTAACCACCTCATAGTTGGACAATTCCAATATATCGGCCGTATTTTCCCTTACATCCTTGTTGTCCTCAATTAACAGAATTTTTTTCATACTCGTTTATATTTACAGGGAGTTTTATGCTAAACGTGCTTCCTTCTCCCATTTTACTTTTAAAACTAATGCTGCCACCCAATAGTTCCGTATACTGTTTTACAATATGAAGCCCAAGCCCTGTTCCTTGTATGTTGGTGGCATTTTCAGCCCTAAAGAAACGGTTAAATAGATTTTTGTGCTCCTCCTTGGGTATGCCCATGCCTTTATCCTTAATATCAATGAATAAGCTTTTGTCCTTTATTGAAATTTTAATGTTGATCATTTGTTGCTGTTCAGAATACTTTATTGCATTAGTGAGCAGGTTGATTAAGATATGGCTCAATAATTTAGGATCCAGAAAAACGGTTATTGCAGGCTTGGAATGCTCTAAAAAGATGTTCTGACCCTCTTTTTTGTTTGGTTCCATCTCATCAATCAATATTTTTACAAATTGTATTAAATCAAAAATCTGTGGTTTTACCTGTACCATACCCTCCTCCAGCTTACTAAGGGATAGAAAATCGTTTAGAATAACAACAAGGTCCCTTACATTTGTCGTTATCCTGGTTACATGTTTCATCCTCCTATCCTCCTTTCCCGGTTCATTCTGTTTTCCAATTAGGATGGCAGATGAAAGTATGGCGCTCAGCGGAGTTCGAAACTCATGGGAGGCAATTGAGATAAAACGTGATTTCAACTCATTTAGCTCCTTTTCCACTAACAGCGTCTTTTCCAATTTATACTGAACTTCTTTTTGTTCGGTAACATTGTTATAGACAAACAAGGCCCACTTAATTTCTTTTTCATCGGAATAGAGGGGTGTGGAATTAACTGCATAGTATTGATCTTTAAATTCTATTTCGAAGGAAATATTTGCCCCCTCCAATGTCTTTTCTATATCCGACTTTATCTTTTTTAGCTGCTGTTTTGAAAAAATAGGGATGTCATATATTGGAATCCCTTCAAAATGGGACTTCATAATATCAATACGGTCCATTTCCTCTCCTTCCACATATACTAGTTCATAATCTGTATTAAAGATCATTATTACTCCATTGGGGAAATTATGAGCTATAGCCGTAAACAATGCCTGACTAAGTTTGGCCTTTCTTTCCGCCCTATTAGTTTCCACTACCTGATCTTCCAGGTTCAAACTAGTAGTTACCAGCTGCTGAACGGCTGATTGTACTTCCTTGGTCTGTTCTTCCACTTTATGTTCTAATTGTAGGGCATATTCCTCCAATTTCCTCTTGTTCTGCTGTATTTCGGTCACGTCGTTCAGGACCCCAATAATATGTGTCAGTTTTCGATCTTCATCATATAGCGGGGTAATGGACAGGTCATTCCAAAAAAGGGTGCCATCTTTACGATAATTTCGCAGCACCACCCTACAGGGCCTTCCCTGTTGAATGGCTTTTGCCAAGTCCCTAATTTCAGGTTGATCGCGATCATTATTCTGTAAAAACCTACAGTTTTTCCCTATAACCTCACTCCCTTCGTAACCAGTTATATGGGTAAAGGACTGATTACAATAAATAATAGGTAGTTCTGGGTCTTGGGCATCCACAATAACGATTCCGTTGCCTGCAGCTTCCAAGGCCCTATTTCTAATATTCAAGGTATTCTGTATCAACTTGGTATCGGTTATATCCAATCCAGAACTTACGACCCCAACAATTTCATTATTACCATTCCTCAAGGCAGCATTGTTCCATTGAATTAAGCGCTCTTGCCCACCTTTGGCAACAACATGGTTTTCGTAAAAATTGGGCAGATTTAATTTATCCTCAAAAATAGACTCAAACAGTTCGATCAATTGCTTTTTGTTCCTTTTAGGTATAAATTCCGTAAACCAGTCTTTGTGCAAAATAGCATCTTGTTCAATTCCCAATATTTCACAGGTCCTTTTATTAACAAGTTCAACGGTATGGTCCTTATTGATGACCAGAAACATAGAAGGAGAAGTATCCATATATTGGCGAAGCAATTTTTTTTCCTTTACCAGGGCATTTTCCACTGTCTTTAAGTCCGTTACATCATGCATAAATCCTTCCCTTCTAAAAGGAACATTTTGGTCATCAGTTACAAAGGAACCCTGCTCCCATATCCATTTTATTGCCTTTAGGGAGGTAATTATCCTATAGGAAAGCTGATATGCTCTTTTTTCCTTAACTGCCCTGCCAAGCTCCTCCAGAACTTTTGGCAGATCTTCATTGTGAATTAAATTTTCCCAACTAAGTGCAGGGTCTTCATAAAATTGTTGGGGTGAATAACCACTTATAGCCTTACATGTCTCGCTGATAAACTCCATATAATAGGGGCTGTGAGCCTTACAACTATACACTATTCCCGCTACATTGGACACCAAATTCCGAAACCTTCTATCACTTTCAAAAACAGGGGTGTCCGCTGGTTTACAATAGAGTGCAAATAAATTTTGACCTTTTAAGACTGTTGGGGCACACCTAATATCCAATGGAAAGCTAATTCCATTTTTTTTGAGGCCAAAAAACTGAATTGGTTCTGCTCTATTTTTCTTTGATTGGGCAGCCTCTGCATTTTTCTTCCAATCGGGAACGATCATATGAATATTCATGTTCGCCAATTCCCCAGCACTATAATCGAAAAGATTTTCAGCGGTTTGGTTTGCTATTAAAATAAAACCGAGCTCATTAACCACGAACAATCCTGCTAACGAAGCATCAAAAATGACTTGAAAAAGATCGGTATTTGTTATTTTTTCGTTCATTGTCGATTTGTGGAATTTTACTAAAAAATGTCTTCACCAAACAGAAAAGGAAAGACCAGTTGAGCGTTATTGGTTCTAGTAAACCAACACTATTGTAAACTTTTTTAGTCTGTTCCTACCAAGTTCCACAAATGTATTGGTATCCTAAGCTGTAAGAAATGACATCCGTCATAATACAACATATGAATTCAATAGATTCTTTAAACCTGATAATGGTCATGTGCGTATTTGTTTATATGGAATAATTTTGAATAAAATTTAAAATTAAAGACTTATGACAACGGGCTTGGTCCTATCTGGAGGCGGTATTCGCGGTGTTGCCCATATTGGGGCCATAAAGGCTATGGAGGAATATGGTATTTTCCCGTCCCATATTGCTGGGACAAGTGCAGGGGCCATAGTAGGAGCCTTGTATGCCGCTGGCTGCACCTGGGAGGAAATGTTGGATTTCTTTAAGACAACACAGATTTTCAGTATAAACAATTATGCCAAGGGTAAACCAGGATTTTTGGATACAGAAAAATTCTACGATCAATTTAAAGCCTACTTGCCATATGACACCTTTGAATCATTGGAAAAACCACTTTATATTACCGCTACCAACCTTCTTGATGGTACTTTAAAGGTATTTAGTCGCGGTGAGCTTATAAGACCAGTATTGGCATCCGCAGCGGTTCCCGGTCTTTTTGCCCCAGTACAGATTAAAAATGGCTATTATGTAGATGGTGGTACATTAAACAATTTTCCTGTGGACCTTATAAGACCTTACTGTGATAGCCTTGTAGGAGTTTATGTAAATCCGTTCAACAAGGTAAGCATCCAAGAACTTAATCGTGTGGACAAGGTCTTGGAAAGAGCTTATCATGTGATGGTGGCCAATGAAACGACCCGTAAATTTAACGATTGTGATTTACTGATACGCCCAATGAATATGGATCGATATAGTATGTTTACCCTAAAAAATTTGGACATCATTTTTGAATTGGGCTATACCGCAACCCTAAAAGTACTGAGCAAAAGTCCCTTGGCCTCAGAATTGTTATCTGCTGCAGAATTGGAAGCTATGAATGGTTTTTCAATGTAAACTTTGAACCTATAGTATTGGAACGCAAAGCTTACCTTTTATTTTTTATGTCCTATTATGTAAAACAGAAAAGATTACTATTAATTATATACGCAGACTGAAAAGCCCCCCTATAATCCGCCTTATAAGCTTATGGAAATAATGACATACCCTTATATCCTTTCTGAATTTTCAATTCCCCCTGCCGGGACATGGCGAACCCTTTTCCCGATCCAACTATAAACCAAAAATTTTCGGAATTCCAATATTGGGTCAAGAACGAAAATATAAAATCCTTGCCCGCTTAAAGAATTGTGCCAGTAACAGCGCCCCAAAAGCAAATAGAATGGAATATCCCAGTTGTTCCAATGAAAGCATGCGTAACGAAAATGCCGCTGCCAAATGAGTGCTAAGGTTGGCACCCAAAGTTAAGGCCAAAGACAATGCAATTGCCCCCCAAACCCATAAATTTGTTGTTATCTCATTTACAAAAAAGGATTCCTTTTGCTTGGGTATATTAAATACGTTTAGCAATTGGGCAAATACCAAGGTATAGAAAGCCATATTATTAATGGTTTCAGGGGACAATTTTAGAATCCTGTCGGCATAGGCTACAATACCCACAACAGCTATGCTTATGCTTAGTCCGTACACTACTACAAAATTCCAATCATTACGGTCCAATATAGGGCCCTTTGGTCTTTTGGGAGGCTGTTCCATAATATCCTTCTCTCCCTTTCCAAATCCCAAGGCCAAAGCAGGAAAAATATCGGTTATCAAATTCAGGAACAAAATCTGTAGGGGCAATAAGGGAGCCGGCAAATTTAACAAGGCGGCAAAACCTACCGTAAGTATTTCTGCTAAATTACAGCTCAACAAGTAAACTACAAATTGGCGAATATTCTGAAATATTACCCTGCCCTGCCTGATTCCCAATTCCATGGCCGTAAACTTATCATTTTTTAAAATAACGTCGGCCACTTCACGGGCAGCCTCCGCGCCCCTAATGCCCATGGCCACGCCGATGTCCGCTTTTTTTAATGCAGGGACATCGTTGATGCCGTCGCCGATCATTCCAACTATATGGCCATGTCTCTGATAATAGCCTATTAAATTCAACTTCTGCTCCGGACCAACCCTGGCAAAGACCGAGGCTTTTAACAAGGACAAATCATTTCCATCCGCCCCATCCAAACTTTTATTGAGGTCCTTGCCATGCCATATTTTATCAGGAATATCATTAACCTCCAAAATCCCAACATCCTGAGCTATTTTCTTTGAGGTACCGGGATGATCACCGGTAACCATAATCACCTTTATACCCGCCTTCTTGTAAATATCGATCACTGCTTTCACATCCTTCCTGGCAGGATCAAGAAATCCTATAGTTCCCAGAAAAGTAAGTCCGTTTAAAATATTGTCTTTTGATGGTGCTTTTTCTTCTTCCTTATATGCAAAAGCTAGGGTGCGTAAACCCTGGGCAGCAAGAGTATCTACCTTTTGTTTCCACAATAGTTTATGCTCATCAAGTCCTATTCCTTCCCCATACAAATCAAAATTACATAGGTCTACCAAACTTTCAAATGCCCCCTTTGCATATACCGTATAGCCTCCTTGCTTTTTATGGGCCGTTGCCATTAACTTTATTTCAGAATCAAATGGCAACTCCAGATTTTCCGGATTATCTTGTTTTAAAGCTTTTGGATCATAGCCCAAATGTATAGCAAAGTGTATCAATGCCAATTCAATGGAATCGGCCTGTTCATTAATGGCTGTGGGATCCACATTGTTGCAAAGTATCCCAGCCATCATCATTTTATCAAAAACAGGCTTATTCTTTAAGGAGGTATAATGGGATTTTTCCTTTTGATAGGGATTATCCAAATATGTTTCACCAAATATCACTGCAGATACCATCATCCGATCTTCGGTCAGGGTACCCGTTTTATCCGTAAAAATGATATCTGTTGCACCCAATGTTTGTACGGCTTCCATTTTTTTTATGATGACCTGTTTTTTGGTCAACCTTATCATGCCCCTTGCCAAGGCAATGGTAGCTACTATTGGAAGACCCTCGGGAATAGCGGCAACTGCCAAAGCCACTCCCGTTTCGATCATAAAAAAAAGATCGTTGCCCCTGAAATAGCCTATGACTATAATTAATCCCGCAATACCGAGCGTTAACCCAATAAGCCAATTGCTTAATTGGTTTAATTTCTTCTCCAAAGGGGTGCGCTCCTTTTCGGCATCCACACCCATTTGCTGAATGGTCCCCAATTGGGTATGCTTTCCGGATGCTGTAACTATGGCCTTCCCAAATCCAGAACTAATCACCGTACCCCTAAAGACCATATTGATCTGATCGGTAATCGGTGTATTCATTGGTAGTGGTTCCGTTACCTTTGCTACCGCTAGACTCTCCCCCGTTAATACGGATTCTTTCACCAGAAGGTTATCAACATGGGTCAGGCGTGCATCGGCCGGCACAACATCTCCAGGGCTTAAAACAATAAGGTCACCAGGTACAATATCGGCCGCCTTGATATGTGTTCTTTGTCCAGATCTTATTACATGGGTACTTGCCTGCCCCATTTTTACCAGGGCCTCCAAAGATTTAACGGCCTGCAGTTCCATAAAATATCCAATGGCAACGGAAATAAGTATTACGAATAAAATAGCGGCACTCTCCAGTTTATCGCTGAAAATAAAGGCAAGAATTGCTGCTACAAAAAGAATGTAGATTATGGGATCCATGAGCTGTTGCAAGAAAATGGTCCATCTTTTCTTTGTGCCTTGCTCTGGAATTTGATTAGGGCCATATTTCTGCAAACGTTCTGGAATACACTCCTTATCCAAACCCCGTTCCAAATCACTGCCCAAATGGGCACTAATATCCTGCACAGGAGTAAAAAATGCATTTTGCAGCATAAGGATAATAATTAAATAACAAAAAATATGCCTTCCCGTCGCAACCACCCACATGGACATATTTTGGGTTTTAACGGGAAGGCATTGCTAACAAATAACCAACAAATTGCTATCCTATAAGTATTTTCTTGGGAGGTGTTTTTTTAGCCTCTTCTTTTTTGGTTAAATTAAAGCTCAAAATACCATCCTTGTATGCCGCCTTAATGGCTTCCTGCTTAACAGTATCCGGCAACTGTAGGGAACGTTCAAAGGAATTATAACTAAATTCCCTACGGGTATAGTTCTCGTCCTTATCTTCTTTGGACTCGGACTTCTCTGCAGCAATATTTAAACATCCATCATCAATGGTAACCTCAAAATCCTTCTTTTGAAATCCGGGAGCGGCAAGCTCTATCTCAAAATGGTCATCGGTTTCTTTAATGTTCAATGCTGGCTCTATTCTCTTACCATTCCAGAAACGATCTGGCAACATATCTCTGACCCATCTGCGATTATCAAAAAAATCGTCCATGTCAAAAAAATCCTGGGTCATTAAATTGCCAAATGGCCTTCTCTTAAATTTTACTAGTGTCATAATATTTTATTTTTAAGGGTTATATTTATTATGCTTCTAAAGTACATCCAACTAGCCTAGTACAAAATGATTTAGGTCAGTCCCATTAAATTTCTTTACATTTAATTTTACTATATCCAATAATCGCATTAAAATAATTTTTTCCCTGTCTATTTTCGGGATAGCAAGTGCGGTTCAATTTTAAGACAGGGCTCGGTACATTTTTTATTCAAGATCCTATGATCAATCCAACCGATTTTGGCATTCACGGTCTTTCCGATGAAGCCGTAAAACAATCCAGAAAAAAGCACGGCAAAAATAGCCTGAGCTACAAAAAGGACAATAGCTTTTTGGATGCTTTAAAAAGTATTGCCCAGGAGCCTATGGTTATCTTATTAATTGTAGCCTCCTCTATATACTTTATTACAGGTAATAACGGGGACGGAATATTTATGGCCTCCGCGATTATATTGGTAGCCTCTATCTCCCTTTATCAGGATTCCAAAAGTAGAATGGCCCTGGAAAAATTAAAAAATCTTACCCAACCCAATAGTCAGGTCATACGGAATGGTGTAGTCATGGAAATCCCCAGTGAGGAATTGGTTGTCGGCGACAGTCTAATGGTCGAGGAAGGCAATACTATTCCGGCAGATGGTACCATTGTACATTCAAACGATTTTTCGGTAAATGAATCCATTCTCACCGGAGAATCGCTTTCCGTTTTTAAGGATGCTACAAAATTGGACAATAACATACTTGGTGGCACCACGGTAGCAAGCGGATTGGCCATTGCAACCGTCACCGAGATCGGCAACGAAACCCGACTGGGTAAAATTGGAAAAAGCCTTGAAGGCATACAGGACGAAAAGACACCCCTGGAAAGACAGATTTCCAGTTTCGTAAAAAACATGTCCATTTGGGGTGGCATTATTTTTCTATTGGTTTGGGGTATAAATTATTTTCAGTCCAAGGAAGTTTTAGACAGTCTGCTTAAAGCCCTTACCTTGGCCATGAGCATATTACCTGAAGAGATTCCAGTGGCCTTTACCACTTTTATGGCCCTAGGTGCCTACAGATTGATGAAAATGGGCATTGTGGTAAAACATATGAAAACGGTAGAATCTCTGGGAAGTGCTACCGTAATTTGTGCCGATAAAACCGGTACCATTACCCAAAACAGAATGGAACTGGCTAAACTTTATAGCCTTGAAACAGGAGAGACTGTTGCGGCCGAAGGCCCACTTAATACCTCCCTTGAACATCTACTAACAATGGCAATGTGGGCGAGTGAACCTATACCTTTCGACCCCATGGAAAAGTCACTACACGAGGCTTATGGCAACATGGTTTCAGTGGACCTGAGACCCCAGCACAAAATGGTTCACGAGTATCCCCTAGGAGGAAAACCCCCAATGATGACACATCTTTTCGAAAACAGTGTTGGCGAGCGCATTATTGCCTCCAAAGGAGCCCCAGAGGCCATTATGGCGGTTTCCCAATTAACGGATACCCAAAAAAATAAGATCAAGGAAATCCTGACCAATTTAGGTCGGGAAGGTTACCGTATGCTAGGTGTGGGACAAGCCAATTTTAAAGGATACGATTATCCCAAAAGACAACAGGATTTTGAATTTTCGTTCCTGGGTATAGTAGCCTTTTATGATCCTCCTAAGGAAAACATATCCCAGGTCCTAAAAGATTTTGATCTGGCAGGAATCAAGGTGAAATTGGTTACAGGGGATAATCCCACAACTTCCATGGCTATTTGCAAACAAATAAATTTTCCTGGATATGAAAAGAACATGACGGGGGACGAACTAATGCAATTGAACGATGAAGAATTGCAACAAAAAGTGATGGCAACGCAAGTCTTTACGCGTATGTACCCTGAAGCCAAATTAAGAATAGTTAACGCCATTAAGGCGAACAACGAAGTAGTAGCCATGACGGGCGACGGGGTAAATGACGGTCCGGCACTTAAGGCCTCGCATATTGGTATAGCCATGGGCAAGAAAGGGACTGAAATTGCCAAGCAAGCCGCCTCCTTGATCCTGGTAGACGACGACCTGTCCAAAATGGTCGATGCCATTGCCATGGGCAGAAAGATTTATGGCAATTTAAAGAAGGCCATCCAATATATCATATCCATTCATATCCCTATTATATTAACCGTATTTATTCCCTTGGCGTTGGGCTGGGCCTATCCTTCTATTTTTTCACCTTCGCATGTTATTCTACTGGAATTGATCATGGGGCCCACCTGCTCCATAATTTATGAAAACGAGCCCATGGAGAAAAATACGATGATCAAAAAGCCTAGGCCATTCACCACTACATTTTTTAAATTTAGAGAATTGTTTACCAGCATCTTACAAGGATTGGCCATTACCGTGGGATCGTTATCGGTATATCAATACGCTGTTTTTCTAGATCATAACGAAGCTATCACCAGGACTATGGTATTTATGGTTTTGATATCCGCCAATATTTTTCTGACCTTGGTTAACCGCTCCTTTTATTATTCCATTTGGACCACCTTAAAATACAAGAATAACCTGGTACCAATAATTATAGGTATTACTTTGGTTTTGGCTGCACTATTGCTCTTTGTACCGCCTTTTACCCAATTTTTTCAATTTGAAACTTTAAATGGGAATCAACTTGGAATTTCCGTGCTGGCCGGAATGTTGTCCGTACTCTGGTATGAATTTGTGAAAGGAATAAAACGTGCTGGAAAAAAATAGGGAAAATCGGGAAAATCATAGCAACAAAAATGGCTACAGTTTCTCCCCAAATGCCAAATCCCCTGCATCGCCAATACCGGGTATTATATAGCCTTTATTGTTTAATTCTAAATCGATCGCAGCAATCCACAATTGCGTATTTTCGGGAAAGACTTCCCGTATGTGATCTATGCCGGATTGGGATCCAATAACAGAAACAATATGGATTTGTTTGGGTTTACCGTGGTCCTTTAAGGCCTTTAAAACATTTTCCAAAGTTTTTCCAGTGGCCAGCATTGGATCTGTTAGCACCAAGGTTTTATTTTCCAGAGATGGGGCAGCAAAGTATTTCACTATAACTTCAAAAGCATCCTCATCTCCACGATGATGTCTAAAGGCAGAAATAAATGCATTTTCAGCATTGTCGAAATAATTTAAAAGGCCCTGATGCAAGGGGAGTCCGGCTCGTAAAACCGAACACAACACCAAATCATCACTGGGCAATGACATTTCTTTGGTTCCCAAAGGGGTATGCACTTTTTGACTCCTATAGTTTAGGGCCTTACTTAACTCGTATCCCAGAATTTCCCCAATACGTTCTATATTCCGCCTAAAACGCATGCTATCTTTCTGAATTTTAGCATCCCTGATTTCCGCGACAAATTTATTGAGTAGTGAATTTCCTTCACCTAAGCTGTGTATGATCATCTATTGGTCATTTAGTTTCAAGATACAGAATTTGCTTTACAAACTCCATTAAATTTTCAGTACCCGCTGCCCTATATTGTCTTTTTGTTCTTCAATACATTATCGCTGCCATAGAATTAAGTTGTTTTCCAAGGGTACGGATATATTGGCATAACAGGGAACTATTCGGGCTGTGTAATGAATGGCAGGTCTAGTGGTACTTATACATGCAGAGCATTCATGATCTTGCCCATTCTCTGCAAGGCCACCAATCTCCATTTTTATAATTTCATTTGGGCTGCCATTAAGGCCCTCGGCGAAAAGCTCAACAGAAATGGTGTCATGGCTTATGTGGTTTAACCAGACCATTATTTTAAATTGATACCCTCCTTCTATATTTTCAATTTGAATTTGCCCAAAGCGCATTTGCCACCATTTTTTCCTAAGATCGTGAAATGTATTTATCATCTGCCTGCCGGCAATTCCTTTTTGACTTGCTCTTTTTTGGTAATTGTCCGCAGCAGGGAGGTAGTACTTTTCAGTATATTCCCTTACGGCACGATTAGCTGAAAACTTTGGAGTTAAGATAGACATACTATTTCGCATTTTTGCTACCCATTGTTCTGGTATCCCATCTTTATTGCGATTATAAAATTCCGGTACAACTTTTTGTTCCAACAATTCGTAAAGTTCAATGGCCTGGTCAGCATCCCAGAAAGGATCCCCGCCATGTTCGCGACCATCACCCAATGCCCAACCAACTTCCGGAGTAAAGGCCTCCGCCCACCAACCGTCCAACTCCGATAAATTGATTCCACCATTTACCAAAACTTTCATACCACTGGTACCACAGGCCTCCCAAGGACGCCTAGGTGTATTTATCCAAACATCTACCCCTTGAACAAGATGTTCCGTTAACAACATATCATAATCGCTTAAGAAAACTACATGCTTATGTAAGTTATGCTGTTTAATAAATTGTACCCATTGTCTTATCAATGCCTTTCCGGACTCATCATATGGAGGAGATTTGCCGGCAATCACCAATTGTACCGGTCGCTGAGGATTTGTAAGGATACGAATAAATCTTTCCTCATCGTATAATAGCAGGTTTGGTCTTTTATAGGGAACAAATCTCCTTGCAAAACCCAGCGTCAAGGTTTCCTTGTTAAAAATATGCTTGGCCATTTCCACTATTTCTGGGGACTGACCGGCATCCTCGGTCTGCCCTTGGAATCTTTCGCGGATAAAATTTATCATATGATATCTGGAATCGTTCCTAAATTGCCATAAATCATGGTCGGATACTGTAAAAATATCTTGCTCAACCGATTCCAAATGACCTCTCCACCGCTCCTTTCCACAGGCTTGTGTCCAGATTTTATCGGCGTATACCGAATCCCAACTTGGCATATGAACTCCATTGGTAACATGGCCTACCGGCACTTCATCTGAAGGCCATCTTTGAAACAAATTTCCAAATAGATTTCGGCTTACATCCCCATGAAGTCTGCTTACCCCATTTACCGCACTACTGCCATGAATGGCCAAATAGGCCATATTGAAATACTGGTCTGAATTATGGGGATCATCCCTTCCCAATGCCAACAGATCGCTAAAATCTATTTGCAATTCCTCTTTGGCATAGTTTCCAAAAAACTGCCACATTAATGACGGACTGAAATTATCAAATCCTGCCGCCACCGCTGTATGGGTGGTGAACAAATTTCCTGCACGGGTAACCGCCAGGGCTTCCTCAAAGGAAACGCCATTCTCCCTCATAAAATCGGCCGCCCGCTCCAGTACAAGAAATGCGGAGTGACCTTCGTTCATGTGGCACACATCGGGTGCAATATTCATTGCGCGGAGCAATTTCCATCCCCCTATGCCCAGAATAATTTCCTGCTGAATTCGAAGATCCGTACCGCCACCGTAAACCGCACTGGTAATTCCCCTGTGCAGTGGCATATTAACCGGATCATTACTATCCAACAGGTAAAGTTTTACACGGCCAACTTGTACCTGCCATGTGCGCAACCAAACCGTATAACCGGACAAGGATATATTGATCCGCAACCATTCCCCATTTGGTAACCGCAGGGGTGAAATGGGTAATTGCCCTGGATCATTATAGGGAAAAAGTGCCTGTTGGGTACCAAATTGATCGATCAACTGTCTAAAATATCCCTGTTGATAAAGTAGCCCTACCGCAATAACGGGCACCCCTAGATCACTGGCCGATTTTAATTGGTCCCCCGCAACATTGCCAAGACCTCCTACATAAATGGGCAATGCTTCGCTTAGCATGAATTCCATACTAAAATAAGCTACACATTTTAGGTCTGAGATGGGATATTTTCTTTGGAACCAAGCTGGGTCATTGCGGGATTTCTCCTTAAGCTTCATCATTTCGTCCAGCTTGCTCAGGAAAGCCGCATTTCCCATTTGAAATATGAGTTGGTCCCGGGACACGTTCTGCAAAACCACCCATGGATTATGGGTTTCCATCCAAAGATCCGGATCTAATTGGTACCACAATTCATCTACCGCATGGTTCCATGACCAACGCAGATCAAGAGCGAGTTCCGCTAAATCGTCCACCCCATCAATATCCGTAGGTATAAAGCCATATACCTGATTGTTTATTAGAGGTTGTCGAGTACTAATTTTTTCTTTGCCAGCCATGTGTTAGTTTTTCGAAACCAGTAAATAGTAGAAGCCTGTATTCCTTTGGAACATAGTTTTTAAGTTGGCATTTGGAACATATTCTTCTTTAGGTAGTTACTTCTTCCTTCGGATTATAATAAAGTTGCTTCGGTGGTAAAACACCCTTTAAATCATAAATATTTCTTGAAAAGAAGAATCCCTAATTTGAAGATTCGGTTTTCAACAAAATAAATTCACTAATATTCACCATGTCAATTGCGCCGATCAATTTTTCATTACTTGTCACCGGAAAAAAACTCTTCTTTTCCTTGCCAACAAGTTCCAATACCTTGGTTATTTCTGCAGATTCATCAATTACGGTGAAGTTCTTATCCATAATATCCTTAACTAAAATGGAAGGGGTCTTGGCGTGTTTAATGACATCCTTTTGGGTAACTATTCCCTTTATTTCCTTGTCCAGCGCCACTACAAAATCCTTTTCCGTACTTGACAATAGGATTTCTATAACCTCTTGTACATTATTATCCGGACGCAACACTGTAATATTGGTTAAGGTAGCCTCCTTTACCACATGCCCCTTTAGCAACGAATTCTGTTTTACCATTCTGTTTTCGCCATACGCGCCAAAAAAGATAAAAAAGGCAATCAATATCAAAAAAGGATTTACAAAAAAGCCCAAAATAAAAAATACTACAGCTAAGGATTGGCCAATAGCAGCGGCTATATTGGTGGCTTCTACCCTACTTAGCCTAAAAGCCAATAAAGCCCTAAGAACACGACCTCCATCCATAGGAAACGCTGGAATAAGGTTGAAAAGCACGAGCATAACATTCGCTATAAACAAATAGAAAAGGAAATTCTGCAAGTTGGGTGCATAAAGCATCTCCTCTACCACCACATTATCAAAATTAAAATAGCTCTTTAGCGGTATCACTAAAGACAATAGTAGGGCAATTACAACATTTACGGCAGGTCCGGCAAGGGCCACAAGAAGTTCCTGCCCAGGTTTTTCAGGCATTTTGTCCAAGGTTGCTACGCCCCCTATAGGTAAAAGAATAATCCTTTGTGTCTTAATATTAAATTTTCTGGCTGTAAGGGCATGGCCCAGTTCATGTAGCACCACACAAGCCATCAACACCAAAATAAAACCCTGATTTACCGCTACCCTTGTAAAATCAGCGCTATTCTGAAATTCAACGAACCCGGCCCAAATCAACAATAAAGCAAAGGTCCAATGTACCTCCAATTGGATTCCTGCAATTTTTCCCAACCTTAAAAAACCCTTCATAAGCAATATTTTGTCGAAGATATTCGCACAGTGCGACTTTGACAATGACAATTGTCATAAGTGGTTATATTGCCCTTTTAAATATAAAGTGGCACAAGTTTAAATCATTATATGTCCGGCAAGGTTAGGGCTGTTGATTAATTGGTCATTAGAGAGATCTACATGAATAGCCTTACAATTTTATAACTGTAATCCAACGAGATGGTCTATCATGAAGAGAAGTAGGAGATTCTCTGCCTTTTCCATATCACTTAATACTTAATTTTCGTATTCGGGCATTGATCGAGGCTATTTCCTCCTTTTGTAATTTCCCAATAAGGTCTTTAAAATCCTTTTCCAATTCAGGGTTTTCCTCTACAATTTCAGAAATGGCCTGTAATGCGTTCACTCTTACAATTCTACTTTCGGTAGGGTTGCCCGCCCATTGATTTAGTTTGGACAACACAATTTCCAACTCTTGCTCTGTAAGTGAAAGCCTTGGCACCATTTGGGACAAATGCCATTTAAATTCCTTGTCCTCAGCGCTTTGGAAAAAATCCAATATCTCACTTTTATGACTTTGAAGATATTGGGGCCTCCCAATGGTAATTTTTTCCACGGCATCTGCCGCCCTCATAAGTATTATCCGATCCTTGGAATGAAGAAAACGAAATAGAAGATCGAAGTCTTGCTGATTCCGAATTAAAGGTATCAGAAACTTTACCCTTCCTATTGATCTAAGATCTCCACCTTCCAAATATTTCTTTATGTTAGCTGTAGTTTCCAATTTTCCAAACTTATGAACATAACATTCCACCATCTACCACATGGATAGTTCCGGTAATATATTTGCTCTGGTCCGAGGCCAGAAAAAGAGCCATCTCAGCAATTTCGCTGGATTCCGCATAACGCCCCAAAGGTACGGCCGCCTCAAATCCTTTCATAACCTCATCGGGACTGCTGGGCGACATATCCACTTCTATACGCCGCATCATATTATTGTTAACCGGGCCAGGATGAATAGTATTTACGCGAATTTTACGCTTTGCATTTTCTTGGGCTGCTACCCTCATTAAACCAACCACGGCATGTTTGCTGGCCACATAGGCTCCTAGTCCGGCAAAACCCTTTAAACCCGCAACCGACGAGGTGATTATTACACTACCTCCATCCTTCATTTTTGGGATCACATATTTACATCCCAACCAAACCCCTTTTAGGTTTACACCTATAACCTTATCGAAAATCTCGTCCGGATAATCCGTTATTGGCTTTGAAGTACCTTCGATCCCAGCATTTGCAAAGAATATGTCGATCTTTCCATGAACCTCTAGGCAATTTTCCACAAACTTCTCCGTGTCCTTAACTTTTGAAACATCGGCCACACAATATGACAGGTTCTTATGATCTAACCCGTAGCTTGCCTTTTCCAGAACCTCCTTACTTATGTCCACGATGACCACCTTGGCACCCTCTTGCAAAAAGAGCTTGGCTGTGGCCAGTCCTATTCCACCTGCACCTCCAGTAATTACGGCTACTTTATCTTTTAATCCTGACATTATCACTTGTTTAAAGTTATATTTCTTATTTCCCAACCTTGATCCTGAGTATGTACCGCAACAAGACCGTCGGACAATCTCTTTACCCCTATTGTAGGCCTCTGATATCTTTTTTTGGTCATTTGGATATTGTACCTTCTATTGAAAAATTCAATGATTTCCCCAGAAGTGTCCAGCATAACATCGTGAAATTTAAATTCGTAAATATTCAGATTGAATTCGTTTTTGCCTTTCATGGCCTTCTCAAATAGAACAGCTGTGGTATAGCCATCCTTAAAGGGATACACATTTAATAGTTCAGGTTCAATGACTACATTTCCTTTTGTATCGATAAATCCAAAAACGGGAACATCCTCCTCTACATTTTTGGTAATCAAACACCTGCCCTCTTTGAACATTGGCCATCGGACCCCAGAAATATCATCTTTTGAAGTATCGGCATCCTTGTTCCAATAGATATCGTTCCGAAAATTGATGACCATAGTCCCCTCTTCATTAATAAATCCCCATTGATCTCCTTGTCGAACAGCCGCCAAGCCTTCACTAAAGGGAGCAATTTCATCAATATTTTTGACTGATTGGGAAGACATAATATTGAAAAGCATTAGCATTGCACATGCCGTAATAAAATATATTTTCATGACTTCGAATTTTAGTTTCCACTAAAGTAGTTTACAGAATACCAGTACAAAATGACCAATGTCAGTAGCCCACAAATAAATAATCCTAATCCTTATGTTTTTACGGTGTTCCAGTTTGAAGAAGGTTGTAAAGTATTAGTTAGACGAGAGAAGGCTTCCCAACAATTATAAGTTATTTAGATCGCCCTGTATTAAAAACATAGCTAATGACCAATATCATGTCAGTTGATACTGAAACTCTTTAATTTTGATACTACTACTCCGTAGTGCAAGAGCAAGGAAGTGTCAGGAACCCAAGGCCTATAAAGTAGTAGTAGTAGTAGTAGTGGTAGTAGTAGTAGTAGTAGTAGTAGTAGTAGTAGTCGTAGTAGTAGTCGTAGTAGTAGTAGTAGTAGTAGTAGTAGTAGTAGTAGACAGCAATAGCCTTGGTAAGCCGCCTTAAACTACAGCAATCTTTAAAGTACACTAAGATGAAGCACATATTGGTCCCTGTAGATTTTTCCAAACATTCCGCCTATGCGTTGGAGGTTGCTGCAGGCATTGCAAGGCAGCAGAAGGCCGATATTACAGTTATTCATATGATTGGAATTTCGGAGGCGGTTATTGCCGAGGAGGAATTTTTAGAGTATGAGGAGGCCAAATACTTTATGGGACTAGCCAAGCAAAGATTTAAAAGTTTCTTGGACAAGCCTTATTTAAAGGGTATTGTGATACATAAAATAGTGCAGAACTATAAGGTATTTAGTGAACTTAATCATGTAGCCAAGGAACAAAATATAGATTTAATTGTAATGGGCTCCCACGGTAGCACAGGTTTCAACGAGATTTTTATAGGTTCCAATGCAGAAAAGGTAGTGCGTACTTCCGAAGTCCCCGTTTTGATTATTAAGCAGCAAAATTCAGATTTTAGAATTAAGAACATCCTTTTTGGATGCAGTTTTACGGAGGATATGGTTTTGCCCTATAGAAAGGTTAAGTCCATGGCTCAAAAATTTTCCGCCAAACTTAAATTGGTATACATCAACACCCCTTTTGAGGATTTCTTAAGTACCCCGGAAGCCGAGAAACGTATAGCAGATTTTATGTCGAAGGCCCAGGAGACCAACTATAAAGTGGAAATTTACAACGATTATACTGTGGAAAACGGTTTGCTAAATTTCACCAAGACGGAAAAATTTGATTTATTGGCCCTACCTACACATGGCAGAAAAGGTCTTGCACATTTCCTACTCGGAAGTATCGGCGAGGATATTGCCAACCATGCCAAGTTACCTGTGATGACGCTTAAGATCTGATTATATATGGGAATTGCCTTCCAGTAACCCAGTATTGTTACTTTAGTAATATTTCCAATTTTCCCAACAGTACCAATTCCGCTTTATTTTTTCCAGCAAAACTATTGGAAATGGCGTTAGCCGTATCCATAATCAACACCTTAATGAATGGGCTAAATATGCTGGCATTGTCCTTATAAAACTCCCTAAATTCCTCGAAGCATTCATCCCCATCCCTTTCATTGTCCACTAACCAATCGAACACCGATTCTATCTGAAAGGCGGCATCGGTACCGTATTCATCCTCCAATTCATCAACCTCCAACCAATATTTTCGAATAAAGGCCCTTAACTTGTCAATTTCCTGCCTATGTATACGTGTGTCTGCCATTGCTACAGCGTAGAACAACTTTCCTAAATTCTCATAGAACTTCTTACCAACTTTCTTTATATTTTCCATTTTTAAATGATTGAAGTGAATAATTTAAAAATAGAGAATGACGTAGTTATTTTCTATGACAATAATCAGTTTTAAAATTTTATCTTTGGATAATGCAGTCCTTTCAAAAAAACAGTGAAATATTCAATCTTCTTTCTGAAGGTGTATCCGAAGGGATTATAGTTGTTAATACTGAACAGCTAATAGTCGCTACCAATTCCTCGGCGGGCCGAATGTTTGGTTACAAAAAGGGTGAACTTCTGGGAAAACCCTTGGAGACCCTGATACCGCGAAGGTACCATCATAACCACGGTCAAAACGTGGAACACTTTATTGAAAAAAGCGAACGACGGCAAATGGGCCAGGGAAGGGACCTACATGGAGTTCGTAAAAATGGAGATGAATTTCCGGTCGAAGCAGGGCTTAATCCATTTAAACTATATGACGAGACCTATGTTATGGCCCTTGTTATTGATATTACGGAACGTAAGATCAAGGAAAAGGAACTTAGCCATTGGGCCAGGATATTTGATGAATCACTGAATGAAATCTACGTGTTCCATGCTATCTCATTACATTTTTTAAATGTCAACAAGGAAGCTCAGCGGAATATGGGCTATGACCTAGAGGAATTTAAGGCCCTGACTCCATTGGACATTAAACCCCATATGGATGCACCGCAATTTAAGCTACTTATAGACCCCTTGTTGAGGGGAGAAAGGGATAAGGTTAAGTTTGAAACCGACCACAAAAGAAAGGACGGATCTATTTATCCCGTAGAGGTGCATATTCAACTATCAATTCTTGGAGAAGAGCAGGTTTTTGTTGCCATAATACTCGATATAACAGAACGAAAAAATTACACGGAAAAACTAGAGAAAAAGGTTCAGGAACGTACCAAACAACTCACGGAAGCCCTCGCCAAGGAGAAAGAACTGAACGAATTAAAAACACGTTTTCTGTCCTTGGTTTCCCATGAATTTAAGACCCCTTTGAGCAGTATTCTGACCTCTATAACTTTATTGGCCAAATACACTGAGGGCCACCAACAGGAAAAACGGGACAAACATGTAGATACTATAAAGAACAAAGTGCGGTACTTGGATACCATTCTAACCGATTTTCTTTCGGTAGAGCGTTTGGATTCCGGTAAGGTAAATTATAACATCGAGGACTTCCCTCTAAGCAAAGTTATAAACGAAGTGGTTTACGGGGCCAATATGCTGCTTAAATCGGGACAGCAAATCACATACCCCGAGAATATAGATGATATTTTCATCAGATTTGATGAAAGAACCTTGGAACTCGCCTTGTCCAACCTAATTCACAACGCCATTAAATATTCCCCAGAGGACACGACCATTGATCTGGTGGTGAGCAATGGAGCCGGTAATATACTAATACAGGTCGTTGATCGTGGTATTGGGATTCCTATCAAAGAACAAAAATATATTTTCAATCGTTATTTTAGGGCAGAAAATGCCTTGTTGAACCAAGGTACTGGCATTGGCCTTAACATTGCCAAACAACATTTGGAGAATCTTGGCTCCACTATTGAATTTAGCAGTGAAGAAAACAAAGGATCTATTTTTACAATAGTTATCCCCCTGGAAAACATAAATTAAGAGAACAATGAAGACTATTTTATTGATCGAGGACGATAGGGCCTTACGCGAGAACACCGAAGAGCTATTGGAACTTTCAGGTTATTCCGTGACAACGGCACCTAACGGAAAAGTTGGCATTAAAATGGCCAAGGAAATAATACCGGATATCATTGTCTGTGATATTATGATGCCAGAGTTGGATGGTTATGGGGTCTTAAAAGATCTGTCCTCCGATGAAAAGACTAGGCTAATTCCCTTTATATTTCTGTCTGCCAAAACGGAACACAAAGAAATACGAAAAGGAATGGATCTGGGTGCGGACGACTACCTTACCAAACCTTTTGAAGAAGAGGATTTAATAAGCGCCATTGAAAGCCGTTTGGCGAAAGTGGAGCTTCTGGGGAGGATGTCGCAAGAGGGCGCATTAAATCCACTGGCCTCTGACAACCAAATACGCACTTTAAACGAGTTGAAGAACTTTTTTGACGATAACGGTGAACCTGTAAATATTGCGCAGGGTGGCACCATATATCAAGAAGGTTCATATAGCCATAAAATATACCTTATTTTAAAAGGAGTGGTAAAATGCCATACCATGGACGAGGATGGGAAGGAATTGATCACCTCGCTTTACAGGGCGGACGACTTTTTGGGATTTACTTCTTTTCTAGATAATGTTCCGTATCAGGAATCGGCAACGGCCATTGAAAATGTGGAACTGGCTGGTATTTCCAAAGAAAATTTAAAGCAGGTGTTGGAAAAGAATCACAACATATCCATGGAACTAATGGAACTTCTTACTGGAAATATAAAGGATATTAAACAGCAATTGCTACAAATGGCCTATAGTTCGGTTCGTAAGAAAACGGCTCAAACCTTATTGCAATTTGCGGAAATCATGAACAATAAAACTGAGGATCCCATCAAAATTTCCCGAAATGATCTTGCCAGTGTAGCCGGTATTGCTACGGAAAGCCTAATACGTACACTCTCCGGGTTTAAAAAGGAAGGTTTGATCGACATTGAGGGCAGAAATATACGAATCAAGGAATTAAAGGCCTTGCAGTTTATCAATTAGAATAATTTTTGAATCCTTGAAGTATCTTTTTTACTCAAGATGACCAATATCATATTACAACTTTGGCCATAACCGTAATTTTGTGGCATCGTTGATAATCGAATGAATGAAAAATATACTGTTCCCCACGGACTTTTCCAATAATTCTTGGACCGCAATTGAATATGCCATTGAGCTGTTCAAGAGCGTTCCCTGTAATTTTTATGTACTCCATGTAGGCCGTTTAAGCCAATCCGGTGTGCAGAGCAATTCGTTCATAATGCCTTCCAAAACTGACAATGAATCCCTCAAGGATAATCTAACTGACATCTTTGCCCGTATCCAAAACATTACCGACAGCAAAAATCATCATTTTATTGCACTTCAAGATTATGGAAACCTTGTAGATATTATTCGCAAGACCGTATTGGATAAAAAGGTAGATCTTATTGTCATGGGAACCAAAGGGTCTTCAGGTTTAAAAGAAACCATTTTAGGTAGCAATACCGGAAATGTCATGACCAAAGTACACTGCAATCTATTGGTTATACCTGAAAAGGCAGAACCATCCTTACCAAAGAAAATTGCCTTTCCTACAGATTATAATATTTTCTATTCGCACTCCATATTGGAAGCCATTTCAAAAATGCTCCGTACCTCCAAGGCCAACTTAAAGGTGGTAAATGTCACCAAACCCAATGTGAAATTTAATCTGGCCCAAAATGAGAACATGGTTTATTTACAGGACTATTTACTGGAACTTCATGACAAATCGTATAGTATTCACAACTTAGAGGACAATAGGGCAAAAAATGCCATCGAGAGATTCGTAATCCATAAAAAAATAGATATGGTAATCATGGTAGCCAAGAACCTCAATTTTCTACAACAACTGTTTCTTGACAATACCATTAAAAAAATTAGTTTCCAAACCAGAGTACCGTTGCTGGTATTGCACGAGCAAGCTACGTATACATCTTGACCAATAGCTACTGATAAATATCATAGGTTTTATATGCCGCAACCAATAAATTTGGTAGGTATACAAAAGAAAACCTATGAAAACCGTTTTGATTCCTACCGATTTTTCCAGCAGTGCAATGCATGCTATTGATTATGCCTTGAATCTGTATAAATGCGAACGAACCAATTTTTACTTCCTACATGCCTATGCCGACGATGTCTATGGCCCGTTTAAGACCAATGGCGAAACCTCTTTTGAACAGCAAAAGGAAGCCATTAAAAATAATACGGATAAATCCTTAGAAGATCTAACCCAAAAACTCATCCTTAGAGAGCATAATCCGAAACACACCTACAAAACACTTTCGGCATTCGAAACCCTGGTAGATGCAGTTAACGATTGTGTTAACGAACTAAATGTGGACATTGTGATTATGGGAACAAAGGGACAAACGGCCGACAAAAAAATTACTTTCGGCAGCCATACGGTACAGGTTTTCAAATATGTGCAATGTCCTGTACTGGCTATTCCCCTTGATTACAAGTACCAACAACCAAAGAAAATACTGTTTCCCACAGACTACATGCTGCCCTACAAGCGTCGGGAATTGAAGCTTTTGGACACCTTGGCGTCCGAATATAAATCAGAGATACATTGCCTTTACATTTCAGACTTTGAGGATTTAAGCCATAGACAGGTAGATAACCAGCGCTTTCTTAAGGAGGCTCTGTCCAGCGCATTCCTGTTTTTCGAAATACGACCCACTAAGAAAAAAGCGGAGGTGATTATGGAATACATCAAAAAAAATAACATCAACCTATTGGTCATGGTAAACTCACGTCATTCATTCCTAGAAGACATGCTTTACAGATCTACAGTAGACGAAATTGGGCTACGGCTGAAACTTCCTTTTTTGGTAATGCAAAATTTACCCCGATAAACTTAAAAGATGAAAGGATGAAAAAAATATTATTGCCCACCGATTTTTCCGAAAATGCATGGAACGCTATAGACTATACCCTCAACTATTTCAAAAATGAAAAGTGTCTGTTCTATATATTGCATACCTATACCCCAACTTTTTATAGGGTAGATTATATGATGGGTGGTCCCGTAAATAGTGCCATTCCCGATAAGGACGTTGAGCTGGCACAAGCGGGTTTGGAAAAAACACTAGCGGATATCAAAAATAATTATGCCAATAAAAATCACCGGTATAAGACCCTGTCCTCCTTTAATATTCTGACCGATGAGATTCAAGAAGTTACCGAACGAGAGCATATAGACATGATTGCCATGGGAACCCAAGGAGCTACAGGTGCCAAAGAAATATTTATAGGAACCCGTACCGTCCATGTCATCAAAAAAGCAAAAATACCAGTATTGGCCATCCCAAGCGGTTATACCTATAAGGAAATCAAAACCATTGTTTTCCCCACGGATTATATCAGGCCTTATGACAAAGAAGCATTAGGCTTTCTCACAAATATGTCCAAGATGTTAAAAGCCAAATTGATCGTCCTAAATGTCAAGGAAGAGTATGTATTGAGTGAAGAACAAATTGCTCATAAAAAAACATTGGATGTGTTCCTTAAAACCGCGGACCATTCCTTTGAGCAGGTCAAGGGTGAATTAATGCCAAATGCCATACATGAATATGTGGAGAAACATAGAATAGGACTTTTGGCTATAATGAATCGGAAGCATTCATTTTTGGAAAGATTGATCACCAAATCTACGGTGGACTCCATAGGATACCATTCCAGGATTCCCTTTTTGGTAATACCAGAGACCTGGAAAGACCTCCCTAAAAAGTCCAAAACATGAAAAAGATCCTGTTGCCCACCGATTTTTCCGATAATGCATGGAATGCCATATTTACAGCTGTAAAACTCTATGCCTCCGTAAAGTGTAAATTTCTCATTTTACATGCCTACGAACCAAAAGCCATGAATATATTAGGAAAAAAAAGTCAACAACGATTAGGAGTCATTTATGATTCTTTGGAAAAGTATTCGACCCAGGAACTGGACAAGATATTGGAGTACCTCAATAAAAACCACAACAACGCCAACCATAGCTTTGAAACCATTTCCAAGTCGGACACTTTGGAAAAATCCATTAAGGAATTGACAACCGCCGAGGAGGTAGACCTTATCGTCATGGGTACCCAAGGCGCTACTGGAGCCAAGGAAATCTTTTTGGGAAGTAATACGGTAAAAGTCCTAAAGCAACTAAAAAATAATTCTGTTTTGGTGGTTCCCAAAGACTATAACTTCCAAAAATTAAAGACAGTGGTTTTTCCAACGGATTATACCAGAATGTATAAAAAGTTGGAGCTATTGCCTATGACAGAAATGGCCAAACTTTGGAAAGCTACTATAAAGGTAATACACGTAGGAGTTGAATTTAAACTAAGCAATGTCCAAAAAACTAATATGGGAATTTTGGAAGAGCGGCTAGAGGGTTCGGATTATTCCTTACACGAGATAGCTTTTGAAGCCAACGTAGAGCAAAGTGTGGAACAGTATATATCGGAAATCCGTGCGGACTTGCTAACCGTGTTAAGGTACCAGCACAGCTTTTGGGAAAGAATTATCGGAGAGCCTGTTATTAAAAAATTAGCATTCCATTCCAAGGTACCGGTATTGTTTCTTCCCGAGCAATCCCTACGAAAATAGACCATATGTTATTTTAAAAGATTTAAAGATGAAAGCAAAACATATACTGTTACCCACAGACTTTTTGGCCAATGCCCGTAACGCCATAGATTATGCCATTTACCTCTTTGAAAAAGTGGAATGTGTTTTCCATATTCTGCATGCGTTCGAGGTAGGCCCATCCAACTTGAGCAGCAACATGGGAAAAGCTAAAGATACACGCCTGTTCAGGGCAATAAAGGACGAATCGGAAAGAGACGTAAAAACATTGGTTAGCGAATTGGAGTCGGTCAACAAAAATAAATTACACACTTTCGAGGAATTAAGTGTAGCCGATTCTTTGGTAAATGCCATTGGAAGAACCTCAATAGATAAGGGAATTGACTACATTTTTATGGGAACCAAAGGGTCATCAGCACTGAAAGAAGTTTTTATGGGTAGTAACACAGTAAAGGTTATACAAAAAATCGACTTCTGCCCTATTATTGCCGTACCTGAAAATTATGACTTTGACATTCCGGATGAAATAGCCTTTGCCACAAATTTTGAACATATTTACAGTGAGGTAGAACTGGTACCACTTATAAATTTGGCCAAATTATGGCACTCCAAGATTGTCATTGTCCATATAGATACGGGCAAAAAATTACTGGCCCATCAAAAAACAGCCAGAGATCTTTTAACGGAAATGTTTCATGGAATTAAATACAGTTTTGAAGAGGTTAATGGACATGCAAATATTTCCGGTGCCATTAATAGCTATGCTCGTGACAATAAAAACATAGGTATGATCGCCATGGTTAATTATTGGCATAGTTTTTTTGAAAAACTCACAAAAGAAAACGTGATCAAGAGGGTCGCCTTTAGCACAGAAGTACCTTTTTTGATATTTCCCCTGATTGAACCCTAGACCCGGAATAGCATTATACCCTAATTGAGGACGATATGATATTTGTCATTTGGGAACAGTCCCAGAGAGATTACTTTTAACTAATTGAACTGAACCAACAATAAACTGTCATGAAGAATATATTGATACCCACGGACTTTTCTGACAATGCTTGGAACGCCATTAAATATGGAACTGCATTGTACCATAAAACCAGATGCACTTTTCATATAATTCATATCAATCCCATTTCCTACAATTCCGGCGGAGAAGCTGCCATGTATGTTTCACCAGAATTACTTGAGGAAACCATTTTAAAGGAAAGCAATGAAAAATTGGAACATTTACTTAAAGATGTTGAACGCTTGCCGCTTAACACCAAACATACCTTTAAAACAACAGCTCTCTACGGATTTTTTACCGATCACATAAAGCAGGAGGTCAAGGATAAAAATATCGACCTGATCATTATGGGGACTAAAGGAGCTACCGGCCTAAAAGCTGTTTCCTTGGGAAGCAACACAGGTAACGTGCTCACCAAAGTAAGATGTGCCGTTCTGGCTGTTCCCGAGGATGCCGAGTACACTTCCCCAAGGGAAATAGGATTTCCTACAGATTACCAATTAAGCTATGAAATAAAGGTTCTTGACCAAATTAAGGAACTTGCCTTAATGCACAATTCCGCATTACGGTTCCTTTATGTAGCCAAAAAAGGAGAAAACCTTAACGAAATGCAGCTGAATAACAAGGAATTTTTAAAAAACTATTTCAGGGAAAACGAACACTCCTTTTATGTTCTAACAGAAAAAAAACTGGATGATGCTGTTCAAGCCTTTGTAGAAAGTAGGGACCTGGACATGTTGGTGATGGTGGCCAAGAACTTAAACTTTCTAGAGCGCATCCTCTTTAAACCAATGGTAGAAAAGATAAGTTACCATACCAAGATTCCATTTCTAATAGTACACGAATAAAAATAATACAGGGATACTTAAAATTAAATATGCTGGCGAACAACACTTATTATATCGTTCTTTTGTAGCACTCCAGACTGCCTCCAAACCTGTTTTCCATTTTTAAACAGCAACATGGTAGGCACTCCCTTAACTTGATAAGTACTTGCCAAGGATTGATTCTTATCTACATCTATCTTAACAATTTTCAGTGCGTTGCCCATTTCGTCCTTAACCTCCTTCAAAATAGGTGCCAGCATTTT
Source organism: Arenibacter sp. F26102 (assembly GCF_023015865.1). Taxonomy (GTDB): domain Bacteria; phylum Bacteroidota; class Bacteroidia; order Flavobacteriales; family Flavobacteriaceae; genus Arenibacter. The sequence continues at coordinate 166,221 of NZ_JALKBC010000008.1, forward strand.
ACAAGGTCCGCACCAATCGGCATGAAAATCAACTAAAACTGGGGTATCTGAATTAATGATATTACTAAAACTACTCTTCATAATTATTTTTTTTGCCAAGTAAAATTACCAAAACAATGAAGATACTGAACTGACCGATATCATGGTTTTCAAAATTATTCTGATCTAGTTTTACGGCACTAAAGTTATAAAATATCATGAAACGAATTTTGCTTCCTACCGATTTTTCAGACTATTCCTTTCAGGCCATAGGTTACGCTTTGAGCCTTTTCAAAAATATAAATTGCAGGTTTTTCCTGATTCATACCTATATGCCTCCAGTGTATAATGCGGAATATTTAGTTGGTAGTCCGGGACTTATAGGTCTGGGCGATGTAATGCAGGAAACATCCATGACACAACTGGAAAAACTAAAAAATCGACTTCAAAAGGAACACAATAATTCCAAGCACAGTTTTACTGTACAAACCTCATTTAACACCCTCTTGAACGAGGTTATGGAAACAGTTGAATCCGAAGGTATAGATTTGGTGGTTATGGGGACCAAAGGTGCCACAGGAGCTAAGGAAATCCTTTTTGGGACGAATACTGTACACATTATAAAAAAAGCCAATTGCCCTGTTCTAGTTATACCCCCAAATTTTGAGTACGAAAATCCCTTGGAAATATTATTTCCAACAGATTTTGAAATAGGGTACAATAAAGAATTACTAGCACCTCTTTTAGATATCGCTGAGGAGCATGGATCCCAAATTAATGTACTGCATGTATCCACAGGATATAAGCTTACTAAAGATCAAGAAAAACAAAAAAAGGGACTGGAAAAGATTTTAGAAAAAAGGGCGCTGTTTCACGATGTGCCCAGCAATGACATTATAAATGCCATCAATGCCTTCCAAGCCAAGGAAAAAATTAACCTCTTGGTCATGATTCAGAACAAACATACCTTTTTTGAGCGTCTATTTATTGAGCCTGTAATTAAAAAAATAGGTTTTCATGTCAATATCCCTTTTATGGTTATTCCACAATTAAAATAACGGAGAATGAAAAATATACTTGTAGCGACAGATTTTTCCAATAATGCGTATTGCGCCCTTTTCTATGCAACAAAACTTTTGGCCTCCCAGTCCTGTACATTTCACATTCTGAACACCTATTCCGAGCTCACCATTTCTTCAGGCAAAACACTTCCGGTCTTGGGGATTAAAAAATATTTGAAACAATTGGAAACTGAATCCCAGGAAAAAATCACCCATATTAAGCACAAAATAGTCTTGGATAACGAGAATCCGCTTCACACCTTCAATACTATTTCCCTAAAAGGTGATTTGGTCGATATTATAGAGCAAAAGGTCAAAGAACTTAGTATTGATTTAATAACCATGGGGAATAAAGGGCTGACAGAGACTGCCGACATATTCTTTGGGAGCAATTCCATAAAGGTAGCCAATAACATAAAAGAATGCCCATTGTTGGCCATACCGGGTGAAATGGATTTTCACCCACCAAAGGAAATAGCCTTTGTTACCGACCTGAGAAAGAATTGTGATCAAAAAACACTTGCCCCTCTTTTGTACATTTCCTCTTTATCCAAGGCCTCCATTAGGGTTGTGCACGTACATGAACAACATATTTTGAACACGACCCAAGAAGCGAACAGAAAGCAATTGGAAGAAGCTCTAAGCTCCCTAGGACATTCTTTTCAATGGATAAGGAACTTTGACGACAAGGCTAAGGTTATAGACGTTTTTTTGGAAAAACTGAAAGTGGATATGTACGCCATGGTGCACGAAAAAAGGAGCCTTTTTGAAAAACTTACCCGAGAGCCTATAGTGAAAGATCTAAGTATGTATTCCGATATTCCATTTTTAATCCTTCCACCGTTGGCATGACGATTGTCATAGTAACTGTGACTATAGCCCATTATATTTAGTACATCAATCTAAAGAAGAATTGTTATGGACAAAAGAATATTAATTCCTACCGATTTCTCCAAGAACGCACTGAATGCCGCGCGCTATGCCTTGGATCTATATGCAAAGCTCAACTGCGAATTCTACTTTTTAAACGTTTTCCGGTTGGATCATTACACTACCAATACCTTGATAATGCCAGAGCCTGGCAGCCCGGAATTTGAAGCAGCAAAAGCTAAATCGGAAGAAGGTTTTGCCAAACTATTGGACATGCTGGAGCTTCACCACGATAATCCCAAACATAGCTATCACACCATTTCTTCTTTCAATTTTCTTTCGGAGGCCATTAAACAGACCATAGCAAGTAAAGATATAGAACTTGTGGTCATGGGCACCCAAGGAGCTACTGGTGCCAAAGGGATTATTTTTGGAAGTAATACTGTGAATGCCATGGAGAAAATAAGGGAATGCCCAGTAATGGCCATTCCTGAGGATCTACGGTTTTCGGTTCCCAAGGAAATTGTCTTCCCCACCAATTATAAATCCACCTTTAGGCGTAAGGAATTAAATTATTTGATAGAGATTGCTTTGATGCACCAAACATCTATAAGCGTTTTGCATTTTAAAAAGGAAACTTCCTTGGACGAGAGCCAAGAGGCCAACAAACAGCTCTTGGACGACATTCTGGAAAATGTAGACCATAGCTTCCACACCCTTACTGATAAAAACGTAGCCCGAGGAATAACTTCTTTTGTAGAAAGTAGAAAGAGTGACATGATTGCGTTTATCAACAAAAAGCATTTCCTCTTTAATAGCATATTTTCAAGGCCATTGGTCAAGGAGATTGGCTATGATGCCAAAGTTCCTATTTTGGCTTTAAACGAATCCTAGAGCATTGAATTATGAAATGAGCCACATTAGTTCTCAATATTAACCCAGAAGTATAATGGCGAATTCCAAGATTCATGAACAAAGTATAAAACCAAAAGAGAAGGTTGTGAATAATTGCATCTGACCTCTTAATAACAAATAAATATAAACAGATGAAAAATATTGGAATATGGATGGATAAGGAAAAAGCCCATATCATCCGTTTGGATAACAAAGACGAAAACATGGAAACCATTTTTTCGGAAGTAGAATTTTTTAATCGTAAAGGAACATCGGGACCTAGGGTCAAAACTGGTGCGACCCAGGATGTTAAGCATGAACGCACCTATTTGGAAAGGGAAAAAGCTCAACTAAAAACGTATTTCAAAAAACTCGTAGATGCTGTAGGTGATGCAGATGCCATTGCACTATTTGGACCGGCGGATACCAATGAAAAGTTTAGAAAAGAACTGTTGGAAAACCATAAAGGCTTAGCAAATAAATTAAAAGCGGTCACCAAAGCCGACAGCATGACCGAGAACCAGACCAAAGCCTTGGTTAGGGACTTTTTCGGACAGAAAAAATAGTTCGATAATTTTTAATTGGAAGACCGGTAAAACAATATTTGGTTTACCGGTCCTATTAAAATCAATTGCCCATGAACAGTCCCTTGGACTTTATTAACGACCCCGTAGTATTACGGATTGCAAAACTTTTATTGTGGATACTGGCCATTGTGCTGTCAATTGGTTTTTTACGGAAGATCCTAAAGAAAAGAATAGAGAACGTCTCCGTTAGATATAAGGCGCAAAAAGGAGTAGAAGTCATTGGTTATATACTAATAGCGCTATTGATCCTAATGGCCTTTACTGTAGAAAACATTAAGGATTACACCATTATCATTGGCCTATTCACAGCAGGAATAACATTTACCTTGCAGGAGTTGATATTGAGTATAGCCGGATCTTTTTATATCTTTTTTGTAAGGGTCTATAAACCAGGAGACCGTATAGAGATCAATGGTATAAAAGGAGATGTAATTGACATTGATAGTATATATACTACTTTAATGGAAATTGGTGAATGGGTCAGCAGTGACAATTACTCGGGTAGGATAGTCAAGATCAGTAATGCCTTTGTATTCAAAGGTCCTATTAAGAACTACTCCATGGACTTCCCCTTTGTTTGGGATGAACTCAATATACTCGTAACCTATGATTCAGATGTTGCTCTGGCAAAAAAAATAGTACTGGAAAAGGCCACGGAATTCCTTTCTGACTATACCGAGAAATCCTTGGCAAAATGGGAGGAAATGGTGGAACACTATTATATAGAAAATGCCAAAATAGCCCCTACCTTGGCCATTAGTCCTACAGACAACTGGATAGCTATAAATTTAAGATATATAACCGATTACAAATTACGGCGGATTACAAAACATGAGTTGTTCGAGCAAATAGTGCTAGCCCTTATGGCCACAGATGGGAAGGTGAATCTAGCCTCCACCACCTTGCAACTTCTTAAAATACCGGAATTGGATATACATCTAAAGCAATGATATGGAAAAAGAATTGGACATTGAAATCCTAAAGACCTCTGGAGAACGAGCAAAATTTTCTTTGGATAAACTTCGCAATTCCCTTAAAAAAAGTGGTGCCGACCACAATTTGGTAGAACACATTGTTGGCCAAGTCAAGAATGAACTTTATGAGGGTATCTCTACCAACGAAATTTATAATAGAGCCTTTGCCCTTTTGAAAAAAAATAAATCGGTATTTGCCTCAAAATACAAATTAAAAAAAGCCCTATACGAATTGGGTCCCACTGGATTTCCATTCGAACGTTTTGTGGCTGCCATCCTGGAATATTCAGGTTACCTTACCCGAGTGGATGAAATTATGAACGGCATCTGTGTTACGCATGAAATTGATGTAGTAGCCGAAAAAAATGGAACCGTCACCGTTATTGAATGTAAATTCCATTCCGAAGAGGGGCGTAACTGCAACGTTAAAATCCCCTTATATATACACTCCAGATATAACGATGTAAAAGCGTATTGGGCCACCAAGAAAAAAGACAATAGGCAACTGGATAAAGGTTGGGTAGTAACCAATACACGTTTTACCAAAGATGCAATTGCCTATGGCAAATGCGCGGGGTTGTATCTTTTAAGTTGGGACTTTCCTTTTAATGATGGATTAAAGGACCGCATAGATCGTTTGGGGCTTTACCCGATAACTGTGTCCACCCTCCTAAGCAATAGAGAAAAACAGTTTTTACTGAGTAGGGATATTGTGCTTTGCAGGCAACTTTTGACGGATAAATTCTTTTTGGATCACTTGGGAATTTCCAATACTAGAAAAGTGAAAATCTTGGAAGAAATAAAACAACTCTGTAATAATTAGAACTTGAACAGTATCAAAATACATTTCCTCGGTGCTTCCGGAACCGTAACTGGCTCCAAATTTTATCTGGAAACCCCTGAATTGAATCTTATGATCGACTGCGGAATGTTCCAGGGTCTAAAAGAACTTAGACAACTTAATTGGTCTACCCTGCCCATAGATGCCTCTAAAATAGATATGGTCCTATTGACCCACGGACATCTGGACCATACAGGATACTTACCAAGATTATTAAAGGAAGGGTTTAAAGGAAAAATTATAGGAACTGCACCTACATTGGCCGTAACCAGGATTATACTTTTGGACAGTGCCAAGATACATGAAGAAGAAGCCGAGCAAGCCAATAAGGAAGGATATAGCAAGCATAACCCAGCATTGCCTTTTTATACGATAAAAGAAGCCGAGCGCACTTTGGATTTGTTTCAATCCAAGGAGAAGGATGAATGGATAACCCTATCGGAACACATTCGCTTCAAATACAGATATAATGGCCACATCATTGGCGCTACCTTTATTGAATTGGAAATTTATGGGAAGTTATTTGTTTTTTCAGGCGACATTGGCAGACTGCATGATGATCTACTAGACGCTCCAATGCGTCCAAAGTACGCCGATTATCTATTTGTAGAAAGCACCTATGGCAATAAATTACATCCCAAGGAAGATGTGGAAAGCATACTTAGTGGTCTTATTAAAACAACCATTCATGAAAGGGGTAATCTAATAATCCCATCCTTCGCTGTGGAGCGTTTGCAATCTTTAATGTATCTCCTTTGGCAGATGTACAAAAAAAACAAAATACCCAATATTCCCGTTTTTATAGATAGTCCTATGGGCAATAATGTGCTATCTATTTTTGAACAATTTCCACATTGGCATAAGCTACCCATGAACGAGTACCATGCCATGTGCAATCATTTTAATATTATAACATCCTATGCCGACACCTGGAAGACAATTGACGACCCCAGACCTAAAATTGTAATTGCCAGTAGCGGCATGGTTACCGGTGGCAGGGTACTCACCTATCTAAAACAGCTGATCGATGTGGCATCAACATCGGTTTTGTTGGTTGGCTTCCAGGCTGAAGGTACCCGTGGGCGACAACTATTGGAAGGTGCCCATGAGCTTAAATTATTCGGAAAATACCATCCGGTTAAGGCTAAAATACATCATTTGGAAAGCCTTTCGGCCCATGCCGACCAGAGCGAGTTACTGGATTGGATGAAGGATGTGGATAACATTCCGGAAACTGTATTCCTTATCCATGGCGAACCTACTTCCCTGGATGCGTTTAGTGTTAAAATAAAGGATGTTTATGGTTGGAAGGTACACATCCCCAAACTGAACGAAGTACGGGGAATTTTAATCTAAAACAGAGATGACAAATCTCATTGTGAGGGAATTAAGAAGTTACTAACTTTATTCAACATCCAGTTATATGTAAATTAAGTAACCAAAATTATGGACAAAGAGAATCAAGTAGCCCAATTACATTGGAAAGTTCAACAGTGGAAATTACATTTTCAATTAATGGATGATGAAATTGTTTTTATAAATCAGTTGTTAAATTCAAATGCATTTAAGCCCAATATCCCCAATCTCTTTGAACACCTAATGGATTACAAAACCCGTTTGGAAAAAATAAATAGTAGAAGTGAAACAATAAGAACTCAAATTTCAACACATGAAAACAATTTGGGCGGCATATCGGATAAGTCGGAGAGTTCAAGTGGTTTAAACATTAATAAAAAAAATGATCAAATTCAGGTAGAAGTTGATGCATGCTTGGGTGATTTTCAAAACTTGAAATCCGAAATTTTTAATTATACTGGTGGCATTCTTTTAAATAATAACCCAGAAAGGAAATAATTGTTTAACTGACCATCGTCATATTATTTCTTCAGAGCATGGGGTAACTTGACCACCGTTCCAAACAATAATGATTAATTGAAAAAACTGTTGACATAAATTAATTTCATGATTTAATTGGGGAGAATGGCCAAAGGCTTTTGAACTTGTTCCCCATAGCAGAGCGCCTGCCACAACAAAATCTTAATGATGTTTTATGATGTACAGTCATTAGTCAATTATTTCAATAAAAATTATAACATGAAAAAAGTATTTATTTTATTCGCAGTACTACTAACGGGATGCTCTTCTATAAGTTTGGTAGAAAACTGGAAAAATCCTGATATTGTATTGTTCCATGCCAATAAAGTATTAATTGTAGGCATGGCACAAAACGAGGAAGCCAGAACCGAATTCGAAACAAGCCTACAGAAGGAGTTCAGCAAAAGAAATGTGGAAGCTATGCGAAGCCTAGATGTTTTTGACGTCTCCTTTACCGATACCAGAAAAACGGAAAAAGAACTGGACGATGTGGAACAAAGTCTATTGGATAAAGATTTTGATGCCATTCTGTTCACTAAAGTTACCGGTTCGGAGGATAGGGAGAGCTTTTTAAAATCCATTTCCAAGTGGAACAATTACCAGGGAAGATTCAATGATGATTATCTAAACAACCAGGACATTTATTATGACCAAGGATATTATGATAAGTTTACCGTCTACCACGCGGAGACCACTCTTTACTGTATTTGCGAGGGCAAGGAAAGGGCCATGATCTGGAGGGGAAGTATAGACATCGCCGATCCCAAAAACATTCAAAAAACCATAAAAGATTATATAAAATTGGTTGTATTGGCCATGGAAGATCAAGATCTAATCTTTATCAAAGAAGGAAAAAATGAAATTACTGGTCTATAGTGCAAAAGAGTTCGAAGTCCCTTTTTTAAGCAACGCCAACAAAAACGCACACAAGGTAACCTATACCAAAGATGCCCTGGATACAGAAACTGCAATCCAAGCGGTAGGATATAAGGCGATTTCCATATTTTCAGGGGATGATGCTTCTTCCGTTGTTCTGGAAAAATTATGGGATTTGGGGGTACGCTTCATTACACTGCGTTCGGCCGGACATAACAACGTGCATCTAAAAATGGCAAATAAATTCGGTTTTAAGGTGGCAAATGTTCCCGATTATTCCCCCCACTCCATTGCTGAGCATGCCGTTGCCCAATTACAGGCGCTTAACAGAAAAATTATACTGGCAGATAAGCAGGTACGCACCTATAATTTTTTGCAAAATAATCTTATGGGCTTCAATTTAAATGGTAAGACCGTAGGCATCATTGGAACAGGCAGGATCGGCAGTGTTATGGCCAAAATTATGGCCGGATTTGGTTGTAAAATATTGGCCAACGATTTAAAACCGGATTACAAATTGGTCCAAATGTATGATCTTACCTATACTTCATTGGACAACTTATGTCAAAAATCGGATGTTATAAGCCTTCATATTCCACTTACCCAGGAAAACCACTATATGATCAATAGGCAGAAACTGAACTTAATGAAACCAGAAGCCATTTTAATCAACACGGCAAGGGGAGCCTTGGTAGAAACCAAAGAATTGATAATTGCCTTGGAGAACAAGAAGATCGGGGGCTACTGTACAGATGTATATGAAAAGGAAAAAGGGACCTTCTTTAAGGATAATTCCGCCAAAGGCATTAAAGACGGGCAACTAAAGAAATTATTGTCGTTTCCAAATGTATTGCTTACACCCCATCAGGGGTTTATAACCAAAGAAGCATTGACCAATATAGCCGAAGTTACTTTTGAGAATCTAAATAGCTGGGAAGAAGGTAAACCATGTAAAAATGAATTAGGTCTTGCTACGAACCGTTCATAACAACGGACTAAAAACTTTACCAAAACCTTCCTTTAGTTTTTCGGCCCATGGTCTTTTAAGGTATTCTTCATAGGAGAGCATCCTACTAAGATTGGCATCCTTTAGAAAATCTTCCTTCAACAATTTAGCAAATGGCTCATCGTAAACAATGGCATTCACTTCATAGTTCTGTTCAAAACTTCTATCGTCCAAATTGGCCGTACCTATTGTTGCAATGGCATCATCACTAACAATAATTTTACTGTGCAAAAATCCATCAGGAAATAGATAGATTTTTATACCCGATTTAAGCATAGGCTCAAAATAGGATCTCACACTCCAGCTTACTATTTTGTTGTCCGCATTTTCGGACACCATTAATCGTATATCCACACCACCAAGTGCTGCAGTCTGTAAGGCTTGCATAATGGCCTGCCCTGGGATAATATAAGGGTTGGTTATGTACAGATAATCTTTCGCCTTATTAATAATGGTGAAATAAGTCTGTTCCAAAGAAGGAAAATCATCATCCGGGCCCCCAGAGACGATTTGTACAAGTTTACCTTCACTATTCTCAATGACGCCTTTATCACTATCCAAGGGTAGTAAAGGAATTGTCTTTTGACAAACCAAATACCAATCCATTGCAAAAACAAAGTCCAAATGACTCGCTGCCGTACCCTCCAATCTTAAGTGCATATCGTGCCAGTTGCCTAATTCAACATCGCCTTTCAAGTATTTATCCGATACGTTTATTCCTCCGGTAAATGCCACCTTGCCATCGACCACAATTATTTTTCTGTGATTTCGATAATTCAAGGATGAAAAAAAACGACCAAATTTGAAAGGGAGAAAAGGATATACCTCTACTCCAATTGCCATTAATTTCTTTAAATAGGCCTTGCTTAATGAAAAGCTGCCAATACCATCGTAAATCATTCTTATCTGGACTCCCTGCGCAATTTTACGTTCAAAAAGAAGTATTAACCTATTGGTGAGTTCCCCTTCTTCAAAAATATAATATTGAAGGTTTATTCGGTTCTGGGCATTTTCCAAAGCCTCGAAGATGGATTCGAAGGTTGTTTTTCCGTCTTTTAACAATCGTAATTCGTTGTACTGTGTGGGAGGGAAATGTGCATTTCGATAAACCAAGGTCATAAGCTTGCGGTACTTCCCGCTCATGGATGTCATATGTTGCATTAAGGGCTCCGGCAAGTTTAGAAACGCCTTCTTCTTTAATTTCAACAGTTTATTCTTTCTGCGATTTCTTCCCAAAAGAAGATAAAGGAACATCCCACCTACCGGAATGGTAAAAATAGCTAATAGCCAAGCTAAACTTTTTGAAGGTTTGGCACCGTGTAAAAGAATACTTATGATAATGGCTAAGGCAATAAGTAAATAAAAACTAAGAAAAACTGCAGTCCACATGCTTCCTTTTTAGTTGACATTGGAGGATAAGTCCAATTATCAAAGTTCGGAAATCGTGAGGGTATAACTATGATATTTATCAGTTTATTGCAAAGAATTGGGGCTTTTGTGTCCTATATTTCCCAAGGTTCGTGGTGTAGTGGGACTAGGAGGTTTCGTCCAATGCCGCTTTAATAAGTACCATGACACTTTCTGATGGTTCGGCATTATTCGTAATGGCCAATCGCTCCCTTTCCTTATTGATAAGGTTCTTAAACCGGTTGCCGCTGATATTGCCCTCTTTAAAATCAATCAGTGCCATAAACCACTTGAAGTATGGAAAGGATTCATAGGTTTTAAGGATGGTGTTTTCCTTTTCCAACAGATTAAAACGGTTTAATGTCTTTTTTGCCTGCTTATATTCACCCAAGTGGAGAAGCGTTTCTAGATAAGTCCTAAAAAAACGGTTCCAATTATGTTCCAAAATATCTTTTTCGTTTAGTGCAATTTGATTTTCGGCATACTGCTTGGCATTCTTATATTCCCCGTTATCGTTATAGCATTTCATCAGAGAGGAAATAAAAAGAGATTTGTTATATTTATTGGACATCTGCCTAGCAAAGGGATGGGCCTCTTTCAGTAATTGTAAGGCTAGTTGGGGTCTCCCCAATTTTAAAAGATTAAAGCAATAATTGTTCAGGTACATAATATAATCATGCCCCTGTTCACTTATGGAAAGTCGACCGTAATACAAGGCCAGGTCATATTTATGTAGCTTCATAAGTATCAGTTGACGATTACCGTAAAAGTTGAGCAGCAACTTACGGGAATAATAAGAACCATCCTTCAATTGTTCTTCCAGATCATCGTAACAGGCTATGGTCTCCTCTAAAAGTTCGTTCTTTAACAGTGCCAAATAGGACAGTAATATCAAAGCCTGGTAACGATTATATCCATCCAGGTCATCGGCACGGTACAATCGCTTTAACCAAGGCACCCACTTTTCTGCGTTCTGCGTCAATTTTGTACTGTGGTAATCGGTAACAATATCGGAAGTGGCCTGTGTCATCCGGTTATTGATATCCTTACAACGAATATAATCGTCATGGTAGTTATGGACGAACTTGTTGATTAATTCGTAATCGTTGAGCCTAACCCGGACCAATAAAAAATGAAGATAATTTTTCACCACTTCATAAAATCGAATAAAATGAAAGTGATGTGGAGCGTAGTTTTTTATATGCTTTAAAAGTTCTCTTTCCTCCTCGGAGGAAACGGTATCTGTCTTTATCTTATTATCAAAATAGTTAAGCCTCTTATAGTAGTTATCTGTACAGTATTCATCTAAACGCAACTGCATCCAGTTCATCAGGTGGGAATATTTTCGTTTATCTATATCAGCAATATAATCCTTTGGCTGTTCCTTACTTAGTACGTTGTACTTTACAATTTTAAAGATACGGGTACGGTCAACATCCTGAAACCGACCAGAACGTTCCAACAGAAGCACTTCATGGGGTAACAGGGTACCTACGTAATCCGAAAATTTCTTTAGTTTCATTTACGTTTGGACATTATAATGTTTCAATTATCAACTAAAAAAACCTAATGCGGGATAAAATTGGATTTGCCAATTCCCGGCAGTTTGGTGTAAACTTAATTGCCATTTTATTACACTGCCAAATATCCCATGGCCAACAACCAACATAGCTCACAAGGCCCTTAAAAAAACTCTGCTGCCTCCTAGAGCCTACATCACCAATCCCCCATCCACGCTTAGGGTGGTGCCATTTATAAAACTGGCCTCTTCCGATGATAGAAACACATAGGCATTGGCTATGTCCTCAGGTTTCCCTAAACGTCCCAGCGGGGTTTTGGCCTCTAGATCGGCAATTACCTTTTCGGGAATGGTTTCTACCATTTCGGTAGCAATAAATCCGGGTGCTACGGCATTTACATTGATGCCCTTTCTACCCAATTCCCTAGCCCATACCTTGGTAAGCCCAATTACACCTGCCTTTGTTGCCACATAATTGCTCTGCCCAAAATTTCCGTATAACCCTACAACGGACGATGCGTTAACAATCTTCCCACTTCCTTTTTCTATCATATGTCCAGAAATTACCTGGGTACAATTGAAAACCCCCGTGAGGTTAACATCCAACACAGACTGCCATTGTTCCTGGGTCATCTTTTTTAAGGTGGCATCCCTTGTAATCCCAGCGTTATTGATAAGTACATCTATACTGCCAAACTCCTCAATAATTTTGGCAACAGCTTTTTCCACTTCCGCTATTTTTACGGTGTTGACTTTATTAAATTGTAAGTTTTTACCTTTATTTTCTTCCAATAACCTATTGCCAGCCTCCATGTTGATATCCCAACATATAACTGTCGCCCCTTCCTTTAAAAATTTGTTCACGGTTACTTTACCGATACCATTTGCACCTCCCGTAATCACGGCTATTTTACCCTTTAATCTGTTCATCTTTGAAGTTTTACCTCAAATCTATTGTTTATTTGGTCAGAGAAAATAAGTAAAATCAAATATTAACTATAGACTAATATATATAATACATATTATGCATATTATAACTAATTGATTATAAGTATATTAAATAAATTTAAATTACCATGGACTATTGTCCATTTTAGTATACCATATTATAAATTATATTGCTTACCCCACACAAATACGCTTTAGTGAGTAATAGAATGTTATAATAATAAAAAAGACAATACACTTCCAAACTACTGTCTTTATTGTTGTAATATAGAAAAAAATAGATAAAAATACAGAATATTCATTTGGCCATCCTTCAATATTCGCTAGTAAAATCAACATTTAATCCAAAAAAAGTCCATGCCATAATTTTTGCGAATGGATGTAGTTTCTGATTTCTTTGTTTCTATATTGGAGGGTGCAATAATTAAAACCATTTATAATAATTAATACGGATATCAGATTTATTATACTATAATTTTAGCCATTCCATAAAATATGAATGAACACTACCCCTTACTGACACTTATCTCCCTCATGCTATTTATGGGTATATTGTTCTATTTGGTTCTAAAGTCAAGAATAAAAAACGAAAGTATAGAAACCTACGCTTTAGGAAGCAAGAGCTTTTCCTCTTTTTCCGTAGCACTATCCTTAGCCGCCTCTCTCACCAGTGCGGCGACCTTTATTATTAATCCCGGCTTTATTGCTTTATACGGTCTAAGTGCCTATTTGGCCTTTGGTGTAGTAATGCCTTTGTCCATATTTGTAGCACTGGTAGTGTTAATGAAACGCTTCCGTCAATACGGCATTAATGTAAAGTCGCTCACCATTGCGGATTGGGTAGGAAAAAGATACGGTTCTACTTTCTTAAAAATATTTTTCGGGTTGCTGAGTACTCTCTTGATTACTTTTATTGTACTCATCTGTGTAGGGATTACCAAGGTTTTGTCCAAAGCGCTGAACGCCGATGAACTCACTATTCTCATTGTACTGGTAGTAGTGGTATTCTCCTATATGCTAGCTGGAGGGACCAACTCCATGGTGTATACCAATTCCCTACAAGCAGTGATGATGATCGTGGTGGCTATTATATTATTAGGTTCTGGGGTAGAGTATTTAATTAGTAGCGGCGGTGAAGGAATTTTTGAAAGACTTGCTGCCATAGACCCCAACTTGACAACGACCTTCAATTCCAAAAGTCCACTTTTCCGGGACTTTTTTGAGGTAGTGGTCTGTAATGCCATTGTTGGTATCGCTATTGTTTGTCAACCACATATCCTTACAAAGTCGCTCCTCATTAAGAAAAATGAGCAGGTCAATAAATTTTTGACCTATTCCATTCTAATTTTAATTGTTTTCTTTTCCGTTGTTATCACCGGGTTCTATGCTCGTTTAAATTTCCCCGACCTTATATACAGCGGTGAACTGCTTAAAATGGACGGCATTATCCCTGCTTATGTAGTGGATAGGTTTCCTATCTATATAGGCATATTGGTAATCTTGGGCTTAATTGCAGCCGGACTATCAACCTTGGAAGGACTTATTCAGGCTATACCAACTACTTTGACCAATGATCTTATTATACCAATTTTAGGAAAATATAAAAAAGGCATAACTGCAATACAGATCAATTGGGCAATCACCTTTTTTGTTGCCGTTGCCTCTATCCTCCTATCGTACCAACAATTGGTAAGTCCAAGCCTTAGTGTGGGTATTTTTGCGCAAAATGGAGTCTACGCCTTTTTCTCAGCTGCCTTTGTACCCGTATTTTTCGGCATTTTCACCAAAACAACCAATGTATATGTGCCCATTGTAGCCTCTTTAGTCGCCGTACTGACACATTTTGGAATCTATTATTTGGAACTCACCCCTTACATGGACGGTGCCACGGTAAAGAATCCGGCAATTGCATCGGCTTTTGCCATATTGGCATCCACTGCAGCGGGTACCCTAATATATTATACTAAACCAATGAAATCAGAAGCCTATGCAACTTAAATTAATTCCCTTCTGGACATTTATTCTAACCCTAACGACGCTAATGAGTCAGGATGTTGAAAAATCGGAATTATTCCTACCCCAAAGCCAAGTGTCTCTTAGCTATACCCAGGCAGGAATGGGAGACCGGACCATTGTATTGATACATGGCTTGGGTAGTAATTCCAAAGCTTTTGATAAAAACTTTAAAGAGCTGTCCAAAAAAGCATTGGTCATTGCCGTGGACCTTCCTGGTTTTGGAGATACGGAACTTGGCGAATTTGTACCTGGAATAGAGAATTATGCAGAAGCCATAGCAGAATTTATCACCCTTAAAAAATATACTAGGGTTACTTTGATAGGCCATAGCATGGGCGGACAGTTAGCCATGCAATTGGCGGCCAAAAATAATCCCGAATGGCTTTATCAATTGATATTGCTGGCCCCTGCCGGAGTGGAGAAATTTACTGATACCGAAAAGAATTGGTTTTATGCAGTAGTGAACGAACAACTCTATCTCAACTTAACCGATGCTCAGATAAAGCAGAATTTCGACCTTAACTTTTATGGGGGGCAACTTCCACAAGATGCCCAGTTTATGTTGGAGGATCGCCTGGTCATAAAAGAAGACCTGGAAATATATAAGACCTATATCGCTACAGTGGTCAAAAGCATTTATGCCATGTTGAACGAACCGGTATACGATAAAATCAGCAAAATCAAAGTACCTATAACGGTCATATACGGGAAAGATGACAAGTTGATTCCCAATAAAATATTACACCCGCAGCTAAGTATTGACAACCTCTTAGAAGTCCTCAACACAGATTATCCGCAAGTTAGTATCATTCAATTGGACCAGGCCGGACATTTTGTGCATTGGGACCAAAGCGATTCAGTAAATAATATCATCCTAAAAAAGATTACCGAATAAAAACGAGTGCCCATTGGCAGTAAATAAATGGAAATCACAAAATTAAATTAACCACTAAATTCAACTAAAATGAAACAATTAGCAGTAGCAGTGTTATTCTTTGCAGGCTTGTTAGCAATGAACGCACAACAAGTAACGATTACCGGAAAGGTGACCGATGAGGAAGGTGCCGGCCTATCCGGAGCAAATGTCTACGCAGTGGAAGTAGGGGCCGGGGCCACAGCTGATATGGATGGTAATTACCAATTCACAGTTCCTGCTGGCCGACATATAATTGAGGCCTCCTATGTAGGTTATTCCACTTCCTCGCAGAAAGTTGATGTCACCGAAGGAACTATCCTAAATTTCACCCTAACAGAAGGTAGTGCCCTAGACGAGGTAGTTATATATTCAGGCTCCAAAAAAGCCGAAAAACTCACAAGTTCTACTGCTACCATCATTACCATTAGCGCTCGCGAAATTAGTGAGTACGCCGGTAATCCTGCAGAACTGCTGGCAAGAGAAAAAGGAATCGACTATTTTAGGGCAGGTATCGCGGCACCTGCATTTAATATTAGAGGTTTTAATTCCAACTTCAACTCTAAAAACCTGCAGGTAGTGGATAATAGATTTTCTTCCCTTATTGCCACCGGACTTCCCATGGGGCCTTTAACGACCACCATCAAGGAAGACATAGAGCAGGTAGAATTGATATTGGGCCCGAATGCCACCCTTTACGGTCCCAATGCCCATAACGGACTGATCAATACCATTACCAAAGACCCCCGTAAATATGAGGGAACTACCATAGCTGGTAATCTTGGAGTTACCGGGGATGGGGACGCCTATTATTCGGGAAGACTTCGCTTCGCCAAAAAATTCAATGAAAAATGGGCATTTAAAGCAACTGGGGAATATACCAAGGCTACTGAATTTCACTATGCAGATACAGTTTATATAGATCGTAAGGCAGCGGACGGAAGTCCAGGAGCCGATGGTGTTAAGGAAGGTTATCCGGAATTTGAACTGGATCCCAAGGTAGAATTCTTTAAAACGGAAGCCAGTGCGTATTTCACGCCAACAGCGGGTACAGATATAATAGCCACTTATGGCCATAGCAATAGCACCTACCTCTCCCCTACCAATGTGGGACGGAATCAGATCATAGATTGGAGAATAAGTTTCTACCAGTTAAGGTTTAATACAAAAAACTTTTTTGCACAAACCTATTTTACTACCAGTAAGACCGATGATACATACTCTATAGATGATCGTACCAAGCAATATTACCGAGGAATCGATGCCGGAATGACTCCCGAGGAAGCTGCAGGAGATTTTTCTTATGCCAGTGGGGCGTTATTTAAGGACGATTCCAAAAGATGGAATGCTGAAATACAATATAACAATACCCTATTTGAAGACATGGAGCTGATTACCGGTCTGCAATACCAAAAGGATATGGCCAATAGTAAGAGCACCTATTTGTTGGACCAGACTGATGATGATACCATAGACGTAACACAATTGGGTGGGTACCTTCAATTGGACTATAATTTTGGAAGTGGAATTAAAGCTCTTGCAGCTGCTAGGGTAGACCATCACGAAATCTACGGGACCAACTTCATCCCTAAATTGGGAGTGGTCAAGGAACTGGAAAAAGGCAGTTTTAGGCTGACCTACGGACAAGGTATTGCCTCCCCAACCATCCTAAATATGTACGGTGATCTGTTTTCCGGTCTAATTCTTGGAAATGCGGAAGGCTTTACATTGGCCGATGGCTCAAAAATAGCACCTCAGGATGTCGAAAAAGTAAGTACCTACGAAGTTGGTTACCGAGGTGCCTTAGCCAAAAAATTATATACGGATGTCAATGCCTATTACAACATTAACAAGGACTTTCTAAGCCCTGTAACCGTCATTGGCGTAACCACCCATCGCGGCGATACGCCTATCCAGGAGGTACAGTCCGGCTACGCCATCTACAACGGATTGGTGGCTACTTACGTCAATTTTGGCGAGGTAAACACCTATGGTGCAGACCTTAGCCTTACCTATGTACTTTCCCCACAATGGAACATGACGGCCAATTATTCCTATTTTGATTATTCCTTTGATGAAAACAATATGGAAAATGACTTTGATAAGAACGGCGAAGTAAATTTCTTGGATTTCTTGGTAAATGCTCCAAAAAACAAAGGAGGTCTTGGAATCAATTACCACGGATCACGCTTTTTTGGTTCCGTTTTTGGAAGAACGGTACAAAAGTATAACTACTTCTCCAGTTTTCAGATCGCATCAGAAACCATTCCGGGGATGAACTATAGAGGGCGTCCAATTGTAGAAGACGCGCCTAGTGGTGATTCTTACAACTACGGCCCTTTGGGCGGATTTGTAACCATGGACCTGAATATTGGTTATAAGGTAAGCGATAAGGTCACCATTTCCTTAGCGGCTACCAACCTCTTCAACCAAGATTTACGTGAGTTTACCGCAGCCCCCCCAACAAGAGGATTGTATGTTTTGGAAACTAAAATTCACTTGGACTAAAAGAACGGAAAATATCATTTATGAAGAATGCTAAAATAATTGCCTCAGGGATGTATGTCCCTGAGCTATCTTTGCCCAACTCCTATTTTAACGAATTGTTGGGTGAGGATGTAGATACATGGTTACGGGAAAATGTAAATATATACGAGCGCCATTGGTGCCGGGATAACGAATCTACTGCCGATCTGTGCATGGCCGCCTCCAAGGATGCCTTACAAAATGCCAGTTTGGGGCCAGAAGATATAGATCTGATCATTGTGGCTACGGATACTCCAGAATATATATCCCCCTCAACAGCAGCTGTCCTACAGCACCGTATCGGGGCGAAAAACGCGGGGACGTTCGACCTTAACTCAGCCTGCGCTGGATTTGTTACGGCCACGGAAACTGCCACACATTATATTCGCAGTGGATCAGTGAACAATGTTCTGGTAGTTGGTGCCTATGCCATGAGCAAATATCTGGATAAAACAGACAAAAAAACGGTAACCCTTTTTGCAGACGGTGCCGGAGCGGTAGTCCTTACTGCGACCGAAGAAAAAAACAAGGGCCACCAGACGGGAAAATTGATCTCTCAAGGGCAATATGCGGATTGGATGGGCATATATGCAGGAGCTACAAAAACACCTTTAAGTCAAAAAGTGCTTGATCAAAAAGACCATAAATTAAAGTTCGTAAAGAAATTTCCTCCGGAATTAAATCCGAAAATGTGGAGCGGTTTGGCCAAGGAATTGGCCAATAATATGAAAATTGATGCATCGGAAGTTGATCAATTCTTTATTACGCAAATCAATATCAATGCTATTTACGAAACCCTTCGTATCTTGGAAGTTGACAAAGACAAGGCCCATACCGTTATGAAACATTATGGTTATACAGGGTCGGCCTGTATTCCTATGGCCTTCCATGAGGCTTGGGAACAACAAAAGATAAAGGAAGGGGATACTCTTTTTTTTATTGGATCAGGAGGCGGACTGGCGTTTGCGGCAAATGCTTTTATACTATGATAAATATCTTTGATTGGTTTAAAAAATGGGCAGGCTATACCCCGAATAAAATTGCTGTAAAAGACGCAGATTCTGGAAATAGCCTGTCCTATAATGTTATTCATACTGCAGGGGACGCTTTGGCCAACCATTTTATTGAAAAGCACGGTTTAACTGTTGGGGACCGGGTGGCAATCATCGCCGAAAATCATTTGGCGCAGGTGATCCTATTTGCAGCGGCGCAAAAAAGTGGTATCATATTGGTCCCGATAAATTTTAGGTTGGCCCCGAAAGAAATAGATGCACTCTTAAGCGACTCCCAATGTAAATTAGCGTATACCGATGGTACCATAGCAGCAGATAACCTTGAATACAATACGAAATATGAGAATCTTTTTTCCGTATATGATTTTATCGGAAAGGAGACAAATGAAATACAACCACCAAAATTAACTGAAGACTCCCCTATATTCATCCTCTATACCAGTGGAACTACCGGATTGCCCAAGGGAACGGTATACACGCATAAAATGCTTTTTTGGAACAGCGTCAATACCTCCCAAAGTCTTTTGATCACCAATAATACAATTACACTTAACTGCATGCCACTTTTTCACACCGGGGGATGGAATGTTTTGTTGACCCCTGTTCTACATCGCGGCGGGACGGTGATAATGTTCAGAAAATTTGATCCATTGGCTGTTCTCAATTGTATCATCGAAGAAAAATTAGATCTTTTTATGGCGGTTCCTACCATGCTGAAAATGATGGTGGAATTACCCCAATTTGCACAAGCCGATATTAGTTGTTTAAATTATATTATTGTGGGAGGAGAGAGTATGCCCCTGACACTCATCGAAACCTTTCACCATAAGAAAGTTCCGATTCGACAAGGATATGGTCTTACCGAGGCAGGTCCCAATCTCACATCCTTGCACCAAAATGATGCACAACGTAAACAGGGATCTATTGGCAAGCCCAACTTTTATGTGGAAATACGGATATTAAACAAGGACAATAAGGATGTGCGACCAAATGAGCCAGGTGAGATTTTAATAGGAGGTCCTATGGTAATGCCCGAATACTGGCGGAATGAAGAGGCCACAAGGCAAGCCAAATTGGACCGATGGTTGCGCACAGGAGATATTGGGAGGATAGATGAAGATGGTTTTATCTATATACTAGATCGCAAAAAAAATATGTATATCAGTGGTGCCGAAAATGTATATCCCGCTGAAGTGGAACGGGCATTGTTACATCACCCCGCCATAAAAGAGGCGGTAGTAATTTCTGCACCACACCCTAAATGGGGAGAATGCGGCATAGCCTTTTTGGTAACCGAAAAAGAATTGACCCAACAGGAACTAATATCCCATTGCAAGTCCCATTTAGCTAAATTCAAAATCCCTTCCCAATTTAATTTTGTGAACGAAATTCCCAAAAATGATACCGGAAAAATAGATCGCAAGGCAATTCGGCAGCGGTTTTTAAATCAGATGTCCTAAGGTGAAGGCCGGGAACAATTGAACCATAATGGCTTTGACCTATTTATTTTTGAAACCTAGCAGGTTTATTTAATAAAAATAAAATCCCAACCTTAACATCTCCAATCCGATTATTTGGCACTGTAGTAACGATAGCTGAAGTAGAATAGTTTTACTTACCATAAAAGCAATTGATTTTTGTCAAGTGACTAATCTAGTAGATATGGAATTCTAATCCATTCGTAATACCTAATATGAATAAACCCTCAAAACTTTATAACTTTGTTTTGAGGGTTATTTTATGTAGTCCTTATTTTCTATATCCTGCAATTTATAGAACTAAGTCTTGCTCATGAAATATAAGGCTGAAAATGGATTACAGGAGGGAACTTTATAATGTTTTTTTCAATTTTGTTATCGTCTGCCTTCTCACTTCTGACAATCAAACCCCTTCATTCAACCAGATTTTGAAGATCCATGAACTACTCCGACCAAAAATCACAAAGCTGAACTTATTTTTTAATGACTTAAGGAGTTGACTAGCTTTCCTCCAAAAACAGTGGGCCCTTTAAATAATTGCCCGAACCATTTGAAAAGTCCACTTGTATTATAGGGTACAAAATCAAATCGGAGAATAGCTTCCGGCGACTCCTCACCTTTTATGGTAAGTCCGTCCACAATCTCAAAATCCAAAAATTTGATTCCGTCCGCACGTTCTTCCAAGCGATCACTATATATAATACTGTTACCGGATTTGCCAAGATAAAATCTGAAAACACTATAATTACCAGGGGTCAAAGTAAGCACACTTTTAGATTTTAAAAATAGACCTGTGTGCATCCCTTTAATGGGTATTGAATTTTGACCAGGGAAGTCACTAATAAAATGCTCTTGCCCATTATTATCTATAGCCGAAAACTTATTTATGTTCAAATCCATTTCGGACACTTTCATATCCGTGGCGTAGATGTTACGTAATACCAGATCCTTTATGCATTTTCCATCTGAATCCAATTGATACCTATCGGATAAAAGAGGAACCACTTGCCAAGTCTTGGGATAAAAATTAATATTTTTCATAACGATGTATTTTAAAGAATACAGGTACAAAATTATGGGGAAGCATCTACTCATAAAACAAGAGGATTTTCCAATTTATGTGTTATTTTATCCTTGGAATCAAAATGAATCTTAAACAAATGTTAATATTGAGTACCCAGGTTTAATTATAACCTAAGAGGCTAAATATGTTTGCTCTTATCCAAAACATTCAAAATCCAATCCAAATAGCAAAGATTATCTTACGATTTCGAATAATTATAGAATAGAGATAATGCCGGCCTAACCCTAGGCTTAACAATTAACCAAAGCTGGGTATTGTATCGCTCCCTGATATTAGCAATTCTCTAAAAAGTAATATTTACAAAAGGAAGTATAGGGCTAGTGTAGACACTTTCATCTTCCTTATAAAGTAAATTGTATTTAGCCCCGATAGATATTTTCTCATTAATATTCCACCCTACTCCAACAAATAAAGCCGAGTCCCAATAATCATCGGTAACTTTTCCGGTGGGCGTCTCTGTTTTGGTATTCACCTTGAGCTCGGCGAATTCCAACAAGGTGGTCAATTGTTTGATCGGCCTATATTGGGTTATGATGTTGGCTCCAAAAGTGGTGGTATTCTGCAAATCCTTGATAGAGGTATAACTGCCCTGGATTCCACCACCTAGACTAACTTTATTGCTTACCGCATATATTAAATTGGGAGCTAAGCTAATATTGGTTCCTCCAACAAAACTAAGTCCAAACCCACAGCCAAATTTCAATCTATTTTCCGTTTTGGAAGTGCTATCCACTACAGCAATTTCTGTAGTCTGTGAAAAAATCTTGTCACTGGATAGGAAGACACCAATTGCTATGGCGATTGTAAGGAATAATTTGGTAAATTTCATAAAGATCCTTTTAATGGTTGGTTTTATAAACTCTCTTTTTCTCATTCAATATAGGGCTTTTTTTAACAGTTTTCAATATTTATTTTGCCATGTATAACTTCAATTATCAGATGTCCGAGCAATGATAATGGATTGGCTTTGGTGCCAGACTTCCATTCTATGGATGCCATTGCCAACTATGAAATTAAATTGATCTGGAAAGGGAATACCCCTGTGATAGAGTTTATTCACTATGATGTTGATGGCAATATTGTGAACAAGGAAACCATAAGTAGGTAAAAAATTAACTAACTTCAAACATTATTAAGCCATTCTACACCCTACGACTTAAAATATTGCTAAATGAACAGGAGAAAATTTATAGGGAGAACAGCAGTCCTAAGTGCCTCGACTTTATTACCCCTAAGTTCATTTTCCCTATTGGGGCAACCGAAATACAAGATGGGCTATCAGCTATTTTCGGTACGTACCGATATGGCGAAAGACCCACTTGCAACCCTAGAGGCCTTAAAGGAAATGGGCTATGAAGACTTTGAATTCTACGGTTTTGATGCGGACAAGAACCTTATTTACGGATTTTCGCCATTGGAATTAAAGAATATTTTGGACGACCTGCAACTATCGATCACCAGTGGTCATTACGGTTTTTCTCCTTATTTGGAAAAATCCGATGATGAGTTAAAACGTTTTGTAGATAAATGCATTAGGGCGGCAAAGACCCTGGATAGCAAATATATCACATGGCCTTATATAGCTCCCGAACAGCGCAACTTAGATAATTTTAAACTGATGTCCCGTAAACTTAACCTTATAGGTGAACAGGTAAATTCGGCCGGATTGGGCTTTGCATATCACAATCACGGATATGAGTTTGAGGATTACGGCGGTCAGAATGGTTTTGATATCATAGTTAATGAAACCGATGCTTCACTGGTAAAACTTCAGATGGACATGTATTGGGTTATGCACTCCTCTAAATTTACTCCAAAGGAATTAATTAGGAAACAACCTGGCCGCTATGTCATGTGGCATATAAAGGACATGGATAAAGTAAGCCGGGATTATTCCGAAGTGGGCAACGGATCCATTGATTACAAGGAAATTCTTCCCGATCCAGAAGAATCTGGATTGGAATTCTATTATCTGGAACAAGGAGGCAATTTTAAAACCAATCCAATGAAAAGTGCCGCTGACAGTGCCAAATATTTTAAAACCAACCTTCAGAAATATTTGTAACAATGGCAAAAACACCTGTAGGGCAAAATTGACCAATTAAACACTCTGTCCTTTAATATTACTACGTAAAGCGCCATAGATGAAATTAAAAAGCTGGTGTTACATCCATACTTTTAGTATAAGAGCTATTGGAAACTAGCTTGGAAAGTGACTAAAGTTATTACAAAATATCATTTTGATCTAAGACTGCGACACTTTTTAACTATCTGCTGCCACAACTGAACCTCAATTCTTATTTTTGTCAAATATTAATAATAGAATTCTGTTCATGAACAATGGTTTAATACGAATAGTGTACGATTACCTAATACAAACCGGAATGGACGCCAATACCGCCTCCTATTTAAATGCACTATTACTTTTCGTTGGAATAGTTTTAGTCGTTGTTTTGTTGGATTATATTATTTGGAAAGTATTGAGGTTTGCTTCGGTAAACTTCGCAAGACGTTCCTCCACCAATTTTGACAATTTCTTAGTTGTTAATAAAGTACCTCGATATGTCGCACATATCTTTCCCTTATTATTACTATATGAATTACTTCCGCTTGCCTTTCTAGATTTTGAATATGCAGAAGGCGTTGTATTAAAGGCTATTGAAATACTAGCGGTTATAGTGGTGCTATTGTTGATAAGAAGCCTGCTGCGGAGCATAAAGGATTATCTGAAGACCCTGCCCCATTTGAAGGACAAACCCCTGGATAGTTATACACAGGTATTTATGATATTTGCTTGGATCGGGGGCCTCTTAACCCTTTTTGCTGTCCTGACCGACACTACCATTTGGAAATTCTTCACTGCCTTGGGCGCAGCCTCGGCAGTAATCCTTTTGATTTTTAAAGATACCATATTAGGCCTTGTGGCCAGCATACAGGTAAGCATCAACGACATGGTCCGTATTGGCGACTGGATAACCTTTGAAAAATTTGGGGCAGATGGCAATGTTACCGAAATTTCCCTTGCCACTGTTAAGGTCCAGAATTTTGACAAGACAATCACTACTATTCCTACTTATTCCCTGATTTCGGATTCGTTCAAAAACTGGAGAGGTATGGAGGCATCCGGCGGTCGTCGGATCAAACGTGCCCTACTTCTAAAACAAAAAAGTATAAAATTCCTGACTGCAGAAAATATTGAAACCCTTAAAGGTATACAGCTAATTTCCAAATACATGGAGACAAGAAATACCAATATAGACACCTACAACAAGGAACATGGCATTGACAAAAAAATAGCCATAAACGGAAGAAACCTTACTAATCTGGGCGTTTTTAGAAAATATGTAGAAACATACCTAAAGAACCATTCTGCTATTAACCAGACCATGACACTAATGACTAGGCAATTGCCCCCTACTAGCGAGGGTATACCAATGGAAATATATGCCTTTAGCAATGATAAGCGGTGGGAGAACTACGAATATATTATGGCCGATATTTTTGACCATTTGTTGGCGGCACTTCCGTATTTTGAGTTAGAAGTCTTTGAACTGCCAACCTCCATGGAGGTTTATTTGGACAAGGTAAGAAATGAAAAGGGCGAATAAGGCTTTATTGATTAGCAAATAACCACCCAGATTCACCTAACATAAATTTTTTCCATTAAATTAGAAATATGAAACGTGTATTAATTTTATTTGCCCACCCAAAATTTGAACAATCCAGGGCAAATAAAGCTCTTGTCTCAACAATTGAAAATTTGGAGGGTGTTACCTTTCATGACCTTTATGAGCGCTATCCAGATTTTAATATAGATGTAATTGGTGAGAAAAAATTATTGGAAGAACATGATGTCATAGTTTGGCACCACCCCTTTTATTGGTACAGTTGTCCACCCTTAATGAAACAATGGATGGATGTTGTTCTTGAATTTGGTTGGGCATATGGCCCCAACGCAAGTGCACTGCACACAAAAAAGTGTTTAAATGTAATCACCACAGGTGGTACTAGGGAAGTCTATTGCCCAACAGGTTCTAATAACTACTCGGTAAATGAATTTTTACGACCCTTTGAGCAAACCGCCAGACTCTGTGGGATGGAATATATGCCTCCATTCACCGTCATGGGAACCCATAATATAAGCGATCAAGAGTTGCAGAAACATACCCTCCAATACCGGCAATTGATAGGTTGCCTGCGGAAAAACATGCCTTTGGGAACGGTAAGTGATTGTGAATTCTTAAATGATACCCCCCAACTAAATAAAGTCGAATCCTAATGAGTGGTAGCTTTCTTTTCGCAGCGATTGTATTTCTTGCCGGTGCCATTATTTGCGTACCAATTGCCAAGAAGTTAGGATTGAGTTCTGTTCTTGGTTATTTGCTGGCAGGTATACTAATTGGCCCCTATATTTTGGGTTTTGTTGGGGATGAAGGCCAGGACATTCTTCATTTTGCCGAATTTGGTGTTGTAATGATGCTTTTCCTGATAGGTCTTGAAATAGAACCCAAGAACTTTTGGCAAATGAGAAAAACCATAGTCGGGATGGGCGGAGCCCAGGTACTAGGTACCATGATGGTTTCCTACCTGCTATTTATCTTTATTGGATTTGACTGGAAAGTCTCCTTGATCATATCCATGGCAGTGTCCCTCTCCTCCACTGCCATTACGCTGCAGACCATTAAGGAAAATGGATTAATGAACACTACCTATGGGGCTTCTTCGTTTTCCATTCTTCTTTTTCAAGACATTATAGTCATACTTATGTTGGCGGTAATTCCACTACTGACCGATACCGAAAAAACCGCAGTTGCCGCTGAACAAGCAGATCATATTTATTTGCTTGAAAATCTACCACTTGGATTTCAGGCCATGGCTATTTTCCTTTCGGTTGTTTTAGTGATTCTGGCTGGACGTTATATTTTCGTACCCATGTTACGCCTTGTAGCCAAAACTAGGGTACGGGAGTTATTGTCGGCCTCCGCTTTACTAATTGTTTTTGCCCTTGCCTATCTAATGGAATTGGTTGGACTAAGTCCGGCTTTGGGAGCTTTTCTGGGAGGCGTGGTGTTGGCTACCAGTGAGTTTAAACATGAATTGGAAAGTAATCTGGAACCTTTCAAAGGCCTACTGCTAGGCCTGTTCTTTATGGCGGTCGGTGCCTCTATCAATTTTATTGTTCTTGGAGAAAACCCATTAATGATAAGTGGTTTGGTTGTTGCTGTAATCCTATTAAAAGCTGTAATCTTATTCTTGGTGGCTGTCATTTTCAAGCTCAAGGTAGACCAAAGACTTCTACTAACCATAGGCCTGGCACAAATTGGGGAGTTTGCTTTTGTACTCCTATCATTCGCCTTTCAACTTAATATTTTAAATCGGTTTGAATTGGATATAATGTTAGTGGTAACCGCGCTAACTATGACCCTAACACCGATACTTGGAATACTTAATGAGCGACTTATCTTACCCAGATTTGGGACCAAAAAAGCTGAAACCAGATCGGTAGATCATATAGCAAAAACCCATAAGGTTATTTTAGTAGGTTTCGGCCATTTCGGGAGTACCATAGGGAGGTTCCTCAGATCTAATGGTATTGAAGCCACTATCTTGGATAGTGATTCCAACAGGGTGGATCTTTTAAGAAAAATGGGGTTTGAAGTATATTATGGCGACGCCAGTAGAATGGATTTATTGGAATCGGCTGGAATAGCCGAAGCCAAGATTCTGATATCTGCTATAGATGATCCGGATACCACAATCAAATTGTCGAAAATGGTTAAAGAAAAATATCCAAAGGTAAAGTTGATGGTACGTGCCAAAAATAGATATGACGCTTATGAATTATTAAACATGGGCCTAGAAAATGTGTACAGGGAATCTTTGGAAACTTCCGTTAAGATGGCCGGTGACGTACTTCAGCATTTAGGTTTTAGAAGGTACACTGTTCACAGGCAAGCGCAAAAATTTATCCAATATGATGAAGAAGGCCTGAGAAGATTATCCGTTAAACCCAAAACTAGGGACGAATATATTTTTAAGGCAAAACAAGAAATCAAACAACAAGAGAAACAGTTAGAGGAAGACCTACAAAGAGGTATTATTGAATATGATAACCACTGGGATAGCGAACAAATGAAGGCAGCCCATAAACTGCCCGAGAAGGAATAAACCATTTTGAAATCATAAGAGGGTCAATGATAATTCCCATATATATATTCTTTCATCCAAAGACATTAGCTTCTTGACAGACCTACAATGAAAGACCATTTAATTAAAACAACCCTCTTTTTTGAATATGAAGTACTCACCAAGTGCTTGTGTATGGTTTAAAACCTAACTGCACATTGAGTCTAGATTCTTCTTGAAACAGGAATTTTGGTGTTCTTGGTATTGGCAAAAATATATATCCAAATTATTCTAGACATCCTAAAATTTAATGTACTCAGGACAATTGCCAGTATTACAACTCCAAAGAATATCACGGACAGCGACATCCCAAAAATAAAATAAGAAATAACCGAAAAGGCAATAAATTCAGCGGCCGTAAGGGCATAGCTAACAAACATGGCCCCAAAGAAAAAACCTGGTTCCCTTTCAAACTTAAAATTGCAGTTATTACACTTATCATTTATTTTTGGAATTTGAAAAAGCAATAAGTTTCCTTTTGAACCAAAAATTTTCGTTTTCTTACAATTTGGGCATTCACCCTTCAAAATGGATAATATCTGCATATAATTAAAATTATTGACTACGCAAATTTAATCCAAAAAGGTTACATATCACTTGTAGCCAAATCGCCATTTTTTGTACTTTTAGGACATATACCAAATGTATGAAGGTCATCCCCATTTTAAACATCCAAGAATTTGAGCCTGATATACCCCTTTCCAATTTTTACAGCAACGATATAAAACAGCATTTGGAAAGAAATAGGAATCACTTTCACAAACCACATAAGCACAATTTTTTTCTATGTGTCCTATTTTCTAAGGGTACAGGTGTACATGAAATCGATTTTAACTGCTATAATATATCCCCTGGGACTGTGTTTTTTTTAAGACCGGGTCAGACCCATTTTTGGAAGTTTGAAAGTGCCCCGGAGGGTTATATCTTCTTTCATACCCAAAATTTTTATGAGCTTCATTTTTCAAGGAGTAAACTGGAACAGTTTCCGTTCTACTATTCCTATGACAATGAGCCCTTACTACAATTAACATCGATCGGGGTTAATTTTCTGGAATCCAGGTTTAAGGAACTTAATGATGAATATAAGACAGACAAGCCATATAAGAGTCAAAAAATGGCAAGTCTTATAAATTTGGTGTACATCGATTTGGCAAGACAATACATAACGAAAGAAAACACTAAAGAAATAACTTCCAACACCTATTCAGAAACTCTGCGGTTATTGGAGAAAAACATAGAAAAGAATTTCAAAACTGAAAAGTCCGCCCAATTTTACGCGAATGAATTAAATATTACATCCAAACATTTAAACAGAATTGTTAAAACGACTTTAGGTAAAACCACAACAGATCTGATTACAGATCGCGTAATATTGGAATCCAAACGATTAATAGTTCATTCTGGTAATTCTTTATCCGCTATTTCAGAGATTTTGGGATATCAGGATTATGCCTATTTCTCCAGATTGTTTAAAATAAAAACAAATACAACTCCGCTGGAATTCAAAAAAGGCTATAAATAATGTTATTGATTTAATTTAACGCGATTCCAACTTTTTCCTCTGACTTGGAACAACAGCCTGCATTATAAAAATCAAGTTTACAATAATAGAATTACCAACGGTTCTCAAGTTGCAATACTTTCCGATGATCCAATTAACATAATAGTAATGGTAAAACCCATACAAAGTCATAGAAACAATTATCCACTTAGCAAATATTTATGGCAATGCATTTCCTTTATCTCAATACCAACTGCATCCCTAGCGAAACCAAGGAATAATGCATATTATAAGGCTATGTTACCAGTCTGTAAGGAATACAAAAGAGGAATAGTTCATTTACTAAAATACCAGCCCTATTTAAACGATTAGTCTATTTACTCCCATATTCATAAGAGGTAGACATTACAGGATGGCTTATATCAAATCATGCTTAATATTGATGTTCAAAACGGTAACAATAAACATTAATAAAAGAATAAAGCTTAATAGTGAGCTGTAATAACGAAAGGCTTTATTGCAAATAATTCAACATTTATTAATAAAATTGTAATCTTTCTTTTAAAACATCCCAATAATTTTATTGATTCACTAGTTTTGAGGCTTTTTAATAATTTATCACCATTAAGTTAACACACATCAGTTTTAACCAAACCATTAACCAATATGAAAATAGGCATATTAAAAGAAACCTTGGATGGTGAAAGACGTGTTGCCATTACGCCGATCATTGCAAAACAATTAATTGCCTCAGGTTTTGAACTTCTTGTAGAGGAAGGTGCAGGTGAGTATTCTTCCTTTTTGGATTCGGATTATAAAAATGTTGGGGTGGCCGTTGAAAAAAGAGCCGTCATTTTCCATGAAGCTCAGGTACTCCTAAAAATAAACCCCTTTGATGAAGAAGATCTAAAATTGGTGGACGAAGGGCAGATTTTGATCAGTAAATTGTACCATAAGTCCAACCCTGAACTAATCAAAGCGATTGCCAATAAGGGGGTTACAGCATTTTCCATGGATGCTATCCCTAGAATATCAAGGGCCCAGGATATGGATGTGTTGAGTTCGCAAAACAATCTAGCAGGCTATAAAGCCGTGATTTTGGGAGCCATTGAAATGACCAAAATCTTTCCACTAATGATGACCTCTGCAGGAACCATAGCCCCCTCAAGAGTATTGATTTACGGTATTGGTGTTGCCGGCTTACAAGCCATAGCGACTGCCAAACGGCTAGGGGCCGTAGTAGAGGCTACGGATATAAGATCCGAAACCAAGGAGCAAGCGGAATCCCTTGGGGCGAAATTTATTTTGGTGGATAATGAGGGGGAGGAATCAGAAGGGGGTTATGCCAAGGAAGCGTCGGCAGATTACCAAAAAAGACAAAAAGAGGCTGTAAATAAATCATTGTTCCAGGCAGACCTGGTTATTACCACGGCCAACATCCCCGGCAGAAAAGCTCCAGTTTTAATTACGGAAGATCAGGTTATGCAAATGAAAAATGGAGCAGTAATCATAGATTTGGCCGCTGCCCAAGGAGGAAACTGCGAAGTAAGCCAGATAAATAAGACCATAGTCAAAAATGGAGTAAAGGTTATTGGTACCAGTATTGATCCAAGAAGCGTTTCCACAAATGCCAGTGATCTGTACGCGAAGAATATCTACAACTATATTATGCATTTAACAGAAGGCACCAATTTTAAATGGGATCTGGATGAAGAAATTACGGATGAGACCCTAATTGTGCAAAATGGAACTATTAGAAAAAATTAAAAAAATAAATGATGAATGAGTTTTTGGAATTTATTGAGAACAACCTACAGATTACATATATCCTTATCCTTGCCGTATTTGTTGGTGTAGAGGTAATAAAGAGCATTCCGGCTGTTTTGCACACACCATTGATGTCGGGCGCAAACGCCTTAAGCGGTGTTGTAATAGTTGGAGCTATTTTAGTGATGTTGCATGCCGACCCAACCGATTATGTGGCCTTGTCCTTGGGCTTCGTTGCGGTGGTCTTGGGGGTCTTAAATGTAGTAGGTGGCTTTGCCGTCACCGATAGAATGTTACAAATGTTTAAAAGAAAAAAATAATGGGGATTTTATTGAATATTATATACCTGATCGCTACCATTACCTTTATTGTGGGTCTAAAAATGCTGGGGCATCCAGAAACGGCTAAAAAGGGCAACTTAATTGCGGCCACCGGTATGGGATTGGCCATTGTAGGAACCATTTTTGTTCATGGACAGCAGGTTTCGCCTCTTATTTATATCCTTATTGGCGCGGCCATTCTCATAGGCTCCATAATTGGCTGGCTGATAGCGATAAAGGTGGAAATGACGAAAATGCCAGAATTGGTCTCTTTGTTCAATGGCTTTGGGGGTGCCAGTGCAGCACTTATAGGGTTGGTGGAATACAGTAAAAATGTAAACAACGCTACCCAGTCCACCACCATAGTTTCTGGCATAATAATCGGGGCCATTACTTTTTCCGGTAGTTTAATTGCCTGGGGCAAATTAAACGGCTCGTTAAAAAGTGTGATAAGGATACCCTACTACAACATTATAAACAACCTAGTAATTATTGGAATTGTCATTTTTGCCGCATTTATGGTCGGTGCTGGCGTAGATAGTCAGTTGTTATTGTATGCACTATTGGCCATTGGTCTAATCTATGGAATATTATTTGTCCTTCCCATTGGGGGAGCAGATATGCCAGTGGTAATCTCTTTGTTGAATTCTTTGACAGGTATTGCGGCTGCAATAACCGGGATTTTGTATAATAATATGGTGATGCTCGTAGGGGGTATTCTGGTAGGTTCTGCCGGTATTATTCTAACGGTAGCCATGTGCAAGGCCATGAATAGGACTTTGGGTTCTGTAATTTTTGGTGCTTTTGGGGGAGCGGCTATAACTCCTGGTGAGAATAAGGCTTTAGGATCAATAAAGAGTACTAACCCCAGCGATGCTGCCATTATGATGAATTACGCAAACAAGGTGGTCATAGTTCCCGGCTATGGCTTAGCAGTTGCACAGGCGCAACATGTTATTCATGAGCTGGAAGAGATGTTGACAAAAAAAGGGGTAAATGTAAAGTATGCGATCCATCCCGTAGCGGGACGTATGCCTGGCCATATGAATGTATTATTGGCCGAATCCAATGTGGAGTACAATATGTTGGTCGAAATGGAAGATATTAATCCCCAGTTTAGCAATACCGATATAGTACTGGTTGTTGGAGCGAACGATGTTGTTAACCCTGCAGCACACAACAATCCAGCGAGTCCCATTTACGGAATGCCAATATTGGATGTGGAAAATGCCAAACATATCATCGTAAACAAAAGAAGTATGAACGCAGGTTATGCCGGAATAGAAAATGAATTGTTCTATAATTCCAAAACCTCTATGCTTTTCGGTGACGCAAAGGTAGCATTGACAGATTTGGTTGCCGAATTGAAAAACATGTAATAATCCATTTGGGTATAGCAGCTTAATTTTATGGAGCGTTATATTTTTAGAGATTTCGACTCCGATTTTGACTTTGTAAATACAATACTAAGGGTTCAAGGTTTTCGTGCACGCCTTGGTCCTTCTTGAAATAAATAATCTTTACCGCTAATCTCTTGCTGCGGTCCATTTCAATAAGGACAATTCAAACGATTAGTGCCAAAACACACCTAATTTTAGCTTAGGAGGATACACGAGAGTTGGAAAAATACATATTATTCAAAAGAAATATGTCGGCTCATATTTTCCTCAACGGACATAAACGATTCCACACCCTTTATCCCGTCTATGGTTAAAATAGTATCTTGATATATATCCCTATAGTGCATACTGTCCTTAGCATGCATTTTAAGAAATATATCATACTTGCCAGTACTATGGTGAATTTTAACTACCTCTGGTACCTTTTGTAGTGCTTCAATTACTTGTTTGTACATAAAACTTTCCCGCAGGTAAACCCCTAAAAAAATGGTCATTTTCCAACCTATCTTACTGTAGTCGAGATTAAGGGTTGCACCTTTTATAAGCCCCAAATTTATCATTTTCTTGGTCCGGGCATGAACTGTACCAGGGGAAATGCCTGCCTTCTTAGCTACCTCTGTATAAGGCATCTGTGCATTGTCTGCCAGTAAACTTAAAATTTTGAAATCCATTTCATCTACTCTGTCCTTCATATTGCTCAATTTTAGATTATCAAGACCATTATAAATCTGTTGCTATTAGAATAATTATGACAGAATACTGTGTTTTATTCTGATAAATAATGATTTCAGTAAATTTAATTCATCATTTAATGAAAAACACTAATAATATGATAATAAAATGATGCAAAAATAATTTTATGTTATTTTTCAGAAGTAGGATTTTTCATATTATTAAAAATCATTTATTCTTTTTTTTTGCTCCTAGCAACGCCATTGAATATTGCACTTAAAATTTTAAAAAATCATTAAAAAAAAATGGTGTAATATGTTTATATGACACATAAATATTATTAAAAATGTCAATTATTTAGATTTGGATAACAACCATAACCCTTATTGAAATCTTTTGGCCAATTCTTGGGATCATTAACTTCTAACTACCGCTTCTCTTATATAATAAATTTATGGAACCCTCGCTTAGCGGTAAATTGGAGCATATACTTATTCTAAATATGAATTTAGCAACATTCAACTGAAGACTAAGATAGTTTTGTAGAGGCGGTACTTTTATTCCATTACTTTATCAGAATAATTGACAATAACTAAAAGGACTTTTCTCAATCGGCTTTTGGTACTTTTGGCATTGGCCAAAGCTGTTGTTCAATATAAAATATCGACTACTATATATAATAGGTATACATTTCCCAATATTGATATAGTTGTAATTTAATATTATCCATATATAATGGAGGATACTTACCCATTCCCTCATTAGTCAAAACTAACTTTAAAACATTTTGGAATTCCAATAACACCTTTTGAATAAGAAACAATGTCAATATCCTTTTAAAGCAATAAAGACAATGCAGCTTTTGGCGTCAATTCCCCCAGGGAAAGCCCATGAGACGTAGGAAGGAAACTACCGATAACATTTGGACACGTATTTCTAAGTATTCAAATCCTACTTAGCGAGTGAACTTGGTATTCACTCCGAAGGCCAGGGATTAAAAGCTAGTCCTTTTGTTTTATTTATATATATGTAGCCTTGAATCATATTATAGAACCCGATCTTACTGGCATCTCTTAGGACACGGGTATAATAATAACCATTGTATATAGAGTATAAGACTTACCGCTAAACTAAACTTGAAAAAACATCCATTCAAGATCAACTTCCATTGTTTCGACACTTTTTTGATCATAATAAACATATAAGTCAGTTTTTACATAATTGTAGATGAATTATATTCAATAAAATCCTTTTTGATGCCAATTTTAACAAATTTAATTTATCGTTTTGCAGAAAACACCAATAATATGAAAAGAAAAATGATCAAATACTGATTTTAATACATTTTAGACAAGAGGCTTTTTATCATAATGATAAAAATGAATTATTTGGATAATTGATCATATTGGTAGCTTTTATTCTTCTAGATTTCAAAAACCTGACATATCGGTAGAAAAATAGTTTAAAAATACTTTTCCGTTCAACTTTATCTCTATAACTAGCTATAATACAGGGTCTTAGAATAGATTCGAACTTTTGTTTATCATAATGTATCGTTAAATTTGTGAAGTCATTTAACAACAACAACTAGCTGTTTTATGATAGTTAAGTATCCGGAACTTTCCTTTTGCCCAGTGTACTATTGATTTTTCCATGGCCATGGAAACGATTGAAATTGGTATGCCTAAAACATTGTTTACTAACTACCTTAAACTATTGTATATGAAGAAAGCTCTAATACTATCACTCGCACTATTCAGTATGCTTGCGATGAACGCCCAACAAATTACTGTATCTGGAATAGTTACAGATGAAGTCGGTACCCCCCTACCAGGCGTGAATGTAGTAATCAAGGGTACCACTAAAGGAAGTATCTCGGATTTTGACGGAAATTTTTCCATTGACGCGGAATCCGACGCAGTTTTATTATTATCCTCTTTAGGTTACGCCAATAAGGAAATTCTTATCGGTGGAAGAAGCAATATTACCGTAACCCTTCCCGAAGCTGCGGAAATGTTAATGGAAACCATTGTTATAGGCTCTAGAAGTAAGGGCAGGACCAAATTGGAAACTACAGCCCCCGTTGATGTTATAAGTATAAAGGAACAGGCTATTAATATGCCTCAAATGGACCTGGCGCAAATGCTGGTTGCTTCAGCTCCCTCTTTCAGTGCCTTTCGCTCCCAGGGTGGTGACCTTTCATCTGCTGTCGACCCCCCTACCCTTCGTGGGCTTGCCCCAAACCAAATGCTGGTACTCATAAATGGTAAGAGAAGACATACCTCGGCACTTTTGGCAGGTTCACAAACGGGATCAGCAGCGAACGCTACCGATATGAGCTTCATAGTCCCAGATGCAATCGACAGGGTCGAAATTTTAAGGGATGGTGCCTCGGCACAATACGGTTCCGATGCCATTGCCGGTGTAATGAACGTTGTACTAAAAAAGGGTACTGGAGAGTTTACCGGAAATTTTACTGTGGGCGGATTCCCAAATTCCGCCCCAGATCTTAGCGGATCGGATATAAGTGAAGATAATCAGGCTTTGTTGAAAGATACAGAACCAGATGGAATCAATTATCAATTAGCAGGAAATTATGGGGTATCCTTTGAAGAAGGTGGCTACTTAAACCTTACAGGACTTTACCGCCAGGCAGAAGCAACAATTCGCCCCAATATAAGTAATGCCTCTCCTTATGGGGATGCATACCTTAACAACGAGCGTACAGATGCTCAAGGGAATATTATCATAACCAACCCAGAACTAGTGGCGGCACAGGCTGCTGGCAATACCGCACTAGCCGATGAACTTAGGACTGATGCCGGACTTTCGGATGCGAGAGGCCTTACTGCCAAGGATTTTTCCTCCTATGCAGGTACCGCGGCATCCAATCTAGGAGTCGTGGCCTACAATTTGGAACTTCCCATCAATGAAGATCTAGATTTCTATTCTTTTGGCGATTTTGGCTATAAATACACAGCTGGGTACAGCTGCTTTTACCGTAGAGCTGCACAGGCGGATCGTGCCAATTTTGACCTTTTCCCGAATGGATTTAGGCCCCAGATTGCCAGTACCCAGACCAACATAGCCTTTACAGGTGGAATTGATGGTACCCTAGGCGATTTCAATTTTGATTTCAGCAATACATTTGGACGAAACAAAATGAATTATGACATGTTCAATACCTTCAACGCGAGTTTACAATCCGAGTCTCCCACTACAATGGATTTGGGAACACATAGTTTCTACCAGAACACCACCAACTTTGATGTATCCAAATATTTTGATGATGTATTATCTGGACTAAACGTTGCTATAGGAGTAGAATTAAGGGTTGAAAATTATCAAATTGAGGCTGGCCAGCCAGAAAGCTACGCCATTGGTGATGCAGGGATATATACGGCAACAACAGACAACGAAGCATTATTAGGTCCTGATGGTTTTCCCTTGGAAGATCTTAACTCCGAGCCTATTTTAAATGCAGATGGCAGCCCGGTAGTTCTTCCTTATGGTGAAGCAAGTACTAACATAAATAAGTTCTACAGCCCCAACTGTCAGTGTTTTAGAGGCTTTGCCCCTGAGAATGAGGCCAACGAATTTCGCTCCGTTACCGCTGCTTATTTGGATGCAGAACTTGATGTTACCGAAAAATGGCTGTTAACAGGTGCTCTGCGTACAGAGAACTATTCAGATTTTGGAGATGTCTATACTGGGAAAATAGCTACTAGATACTCCATCTTGGACAACTTTGCTTTGAGAGGGTCTTTGAGCACGGGCTTTAGGGCTCCTTCTCTACAAGAATTGAATTATTCACACACCTTTACCTTCTTTGTAGGTCTTGATCCTTTTGATGGTACTCTTTATCCAAATACAAGTAGTGCCGCAAGAGCTATTGGTATAGAAACCCTAAGACAGGAACAGTCCACCAATATAAGTATAGGTTTCACTACCCGTCTCTTCAACAAAATAGACCTAACAGTAGATGCCTATAAAATTGATATAAAAGATCGCATCTTTGAAACCGATAATTTTGATGCTAGCGAAGCTCCTGTATTGGCACCTATTATTGGTTCCGGATTGGCAAGTTTTAGAATTAATGGTGGCGACATAAGCACAAAAGGTGTTGAAATAGTGGCCAACTATAGAGAAAAAGTGGGTGAAGGCATGTTAGGCCTAACACTTTCAGGTGTATTACGTGAGAACACTTTTGAAGGAGCAAGTGTTCCCGATCTTAATACCATATTATCCAATGAGGAATTGGAAACAAAATACGTAAATAGGTCTTCCATAGGTCAATTCGAATCAGGTACACCAAATACTACCTTTATTGGTTCTGGAACCTATTCTTGGGGTAAATGGTCAGGAATGCTAAGGGGATCCTATTTTGGGGAAGTAACTTCATTGGACAACACTTTCCGAACTCTTAATGATGGTTCTGAAGGATATTCCGATCAAACCTTCTCTGCTCAATTTGTTACCGATATAGGAGTTACCCACAACTTTACGGATAAGCTTGCATTAACTGTAGGGGGCAATAACATCCTTAATAAATACCCAGATATTCTAAGAGCTGAGGAAAGAGGGTTCTACCTCTACTCCAATTATCAGCAAGGTTCTAACGGAGCATATTATTTCGCTAGGCTAACTTTTGGATTCTAATCTGTTAACGCTATAAAAAATAAAAGATATGACACATACATCTATAAAAATAATTAGTTTGCTATTTCTTGTTTTCTTCACTGCTTCCTGTGAGCAAGAAATGCCAGAAGCTGCATTAGAAGTCGCCGAAGGCGGAGGTACTTTAAGAAATTACACTTCCTATACCATAGATGCTGCCGATCCTAGCGGGTCCAACGTATATGGTCGCGTGGTTTTTTGGAAAGGAACCCTAAACAAAACACTTGTTCAGGTTTCACTCTATAACACCATTGAAGGCCAGCAGCATCCTGCACTCATTTTAGAAGGTGCTACAGGAGTGGAAACAACCACCCTACTAACACTGGATACCGTTTCTGGAGATACGGGCGAGCTAAATGACAACAAGTTCTACGTCATTAGCGACACCTCCTTTTATGATGGGCTCCTAGACTTGGATGCGCACATCAATATTTACCTAAGTGAAACGGATAATACTATAGTAGCTTCAGGAAATATAGGCGGAAATTCCGACCCAGTTGAAAGTAACTAAAAATTTAAACTCAAAAACTTAAATACAATAACATTATGAAAACATTAGACAGAAGAGCATGGTTAAAAAGGGGTGCCTTGACAGCAGCAGGCGCAATGGTAATGCCTCAATTGAGTTTTGGAATCTCTGAGATGCCCAAAGCACCTTTGGCACTTGATGCCCAGGGCAATGCTATTTACACTCCATTTTTTAAGGAATTTTTACCAGACTATAGTCGTGAAATGCCGGTATTGGATGCCAAATTGAACGCTAACGAAAATCCATACGGTCCATCTCCTAAGGCAATTTCTGCCTTACAGAAAGTAGCATTTAAAGGCAATCGATATGCCTGGTACGAGCTTTTTGACCTAATGGGGAAAATAGCCAAGGAAGAAGGTGTGGACATCAAGAACATTATGATGGGACCTGGATCATCCGATCTATTGGAAAAAACAGCAATGGTCCTTTTTGCCAATGGTGGTAATGTAGTATCCGCAGATCCTACTTATATGTCATTGATTCGTGTAGCGGAAGCAACAGGTGCTTCTTGGAAAGCCGTTCCTTGTAAGGCAGATTGGTCCCATGACCTAAAAGCCATGGAAGCTGCCATTGACGCAGATACAAAATTGGTTTACATCTGTAATCCCAACAATCCTACAGGAGCAATGACAGATAGTGCAGAATTGATAGATTTCTGTTCCAGGGTTTCAGAAAAAGTCCCTGTTTTTGTTGATGAGGCCTATATGGGCTTTTTAGAGGATGCTGACAAGAATAGTATGGTGTCTCTAATAAATGAGGGTAAAGACGTAATAATTGCCCGTACATTCTCAAAAATACACGGTATGGCCGGCCTAAGGGTAGGATACATAGTGGCGCAGGAATCGACTCTGGCCAAACTTGAAAAAGTTACCCGTGGGGGTATGGGCATTGCTTACACTTCCATTTTTGCAGCAATTGCCAGTATGGATGATGTAGCCTTTCAGGACAAATCCAGAAAGCTTAACGCTGAATGTCGCGAATATGTCTACCAAAGCTTGGATAAAATGGGCTTTGAGTACATTCCATCATACACGAGCTTCATAATCTTCCCCATAGAAATGGAAGGAAAAGCTTTTCTTGAAAAAATGACAGCCCAAAAAGTAGGTGTTCGCGCCTTCGAGATTATGGGTAAAAATTG
Source organism: Arenibacter sp. F26102 (assembly GCF_023015865.1). Taxonomy (GTDB): domain Bacteria; phylum Bacteroidota; class Bacteroidia; order Flavobacteriales; family Flavobacteriaceae; genus Arenibacter. The sequence goes on from NZ_JALKBC010000008.1 coordinate 206,278, forward strand.
GTGCCGTGTAAGTATGGGCACCATGGACGAGATGAAGCTTTTTACAAAAGCCCTCGAAAAAGTATTGGTTTAAGTTGAGTTTGCCCACGAGTTGGATCTATAGGAACGTTGTCTCGATGTTTCTTTGATCCAACTTTTGTTGGGTTCCTTATTACCGAAAAATCCAAACGGAATAGTGAATTATTAAGAACATATAATATGAATTATGCTTTACAAAAAACCTTAGAACTCCTACTGATCATAGGTTTGGGTCTATTGCTACAAAAAAAGGTAGCTAAGGAAGACCTAAAGGGGATAAAAACTTTGATACTGAGTGTTGCATTGCCTGCTACAATCTTTGTAGCCCTATTAAAAATAGAGCTCAAAGGGTCATTATTGATCTTTCCCCTAATGGCTTTAGTGTTTAATTTTATAATGGCTATAGCCACTAAGTATCTATTGGCATCGTCGCTACCTAAAAATGAAGGAGCAAAAAAAAGAACATTAACAATGCTCCTCCCCTCTTTGGCTCCTGGACTCTCCTGTTTTCCATTTATCATAGTCTACTTGGGCGACGAATATTTGGCTCTGGCCGCATTGGCAGACGTTGGGAATAAAATCTTTGTCCTTATTCTATTGTATATGTTGGGGATGCACTGGTATCATGCCAGGGCAGTCAAAGATTTGGTTGCAACTACATCAAGCAAGTTAAAAGGCCTGTTTCTTTCAATGCTGAATGAACCTATTAACCTGGTTATAATAATAGCCATGGTGTTATTGGGGTTAGGACTAACCCTTAATTCTTTTCCTGAGTTCTTGGAGAATACCATAGTTAAAATGAGCTTAATCATGACACCTTTGGTACTCCTTTTTATTGGTATGGCGGTACGAATAAAATTTAGGGAATTTGGATTCATCTTTTCACTTTTAATGAGGCGCGCTGGTATCACTTTTTTGCTATCGGCTATTTTTATTTCCTTGTTCCCAGCCTTGGCCGCCCCAATGATTTTATTTATTGTGGTATTCCCACAGAGTGCATGCAGCTTTTGGCCGTTTGCCCACATGAGTGCCGTAAGCACCTTGGAGGATAAGGACGAACAGAAAAAGCCCACATTCGATATTAACTTTGCTGTTAATATTTTGGCTTGCTCCATGCCGTTTTCCACCATTTTGATCATTAGTATTTTTTCTTTCAGCGAATTTTTCGTGAACCCAGTGGTTCTAGTGGTTACAGGAATTATTATGATGGCTGTAACCTACATTCCTTATTTGATCACGAAATTGAAAAGGAGTAATAAATCCGAGGAAGTTGTTAATTACAATACTTTTTTTGGAATAAATACCAATGCACATTCATCGGAAAATCATTAATACTCAATTAAAGGTCACAAGCCACCTTATAGCTGTATTATAGCGCTATGCAGTGTCGATAAAATTGTTAAATAAGACTCGACCCATGGTAGTTGTAGCTTTCAAAAAAGAATTATAGTTCTCCGCAAAAATCAAAAGGCCCCTGAATTTATTTCAGGGGCCTTTTGTTATTATTATTTGATTGGATCAGCTTAGAGGATACTTCCCTTTTTACTTACTTCCAATGGAATACGATATATAACTCCCTGCTCGAAAGTTCCTTTGGAAACTTTCTGAAAATCTATACTGTTGCGAATATAGGTCTCCAACGCTTCGTTTTCTGTTTTAACACTCAGAACCCGTAAATAATCCCCATTATCCAATGCAACGCGTACCTCGGCTGTTGCGCCACGAATCTCATCGGGAATAACATTATCGCTCAACAATTGGAAAATCTGGGTCGTAACCGCTTTCGCCGGTTTTGCCTCGCCTTTTTGTGGATCGCTGGCGAATACTTGAACCACGTTCAATAACATTGCAGCCATTAAGATAAATACTGACTTTTTCATATTTTTAGGATTATTTTAATTTGTTTTTTTACTATTACTATTCAAACTTATTAAATATATCGCAATATAGGCTGTGTATATTGTAGATTTAATAAATTTTAACATTACAAAATACGAATATGCAAAATACAGGCAAAAAGCTAACGATTCGTTAGCTTTTTTGGCCTTGAGCGGTATGGAACCCAACACATCCCTCCTGATTCAGATTTTGGCAAAAACCTCATGAAGAACATCCTCTGTCAGCTATACACCATTCAAAATGTTGTTTTTATAGGCAGTTAGCCTCTTTCAATATTTACGGTACACTTAACGAAATGGCAATTGGTTTCCTTCAATTCCCTAAGTAATAACTTGTATTTCTAAGAAATACTTAAAGTTAATGTTATTCGATCCATAAAAAATCAGCTACTATGGACTGAAAGGTCCATAGTTTAAGCTAGCCTTATTTCTATCTCATGTATTATAATTTATTTTTAGTTACTGGTCTCTGACCTCCTCCCTTTATACCGTCCTATTTTTTGGGAAGACTACAACATCGTCTACAAAAAGTTACACCACAAAACTTACCATATTCACAACATTCTTTTTAACAATTAACAGGTGTTAAATACATTTGGTTGCACCATACATAACTACCTGAATTGACACTAAAATGCCATTAACTAAACACCCTAAGTCTCTAAAGTACAATCTTATAGCTATATTAACCTTATTACTATTCCTGTGTACCATATCCATTTCGTATGCGCAGCTTTCAGTTCCCTTTGAACCTCGTTTACCAGAGGACAACATTAAAGTTAAAGGGGACCTTGTTTATGTTGCCAACAATATTGTTAGTATTAGAAGTAACCCAAATTCTGACTATAGTGGTAATTCCAGTAACCAGGATGTCTATATGGACTATATTGATATTGATGGGGATTCTAGTACATTTAGCTCCAGTAGTGCAGAACTAAACGCACCTTCCTGTTCGGCGGTGATATATGCAGGTTTGTATTGGGGTGGAATATATAGGGATACCAATAGGGACGGCCAACACAAATCGGTAAAATTCAAGATTCCCGGTGGGTCATATGTGGATATTGGACCAAGTAGCAGCTCCTTATTTGAATACGAACAAATTTATGATAAGGATGGGGACCTTGATGGGGATGGTATCACGGACCCTGGGGTCGTTGACGTGGATTATTTAAGCGGGGTCAATATGACCTCTTATCTCAATTACGCCAATGTGACCCATCTGATGTCTGGATTAAGCGACCCTAATGGTGAGTATACCGTGGCCAATATTGTAGCCTCGACCAACGAAAAAAATGTTAGTGCGGGTTGGACCATGGTGGTCATTTATGAAAACCTGAATTCAACAAGTAAGTATATATCAACCTTTGATGGCTACGCTGCCATGGGAAGTACGTACAAATCTGTCGAATTCGACTTTAGTGGTTTTAAAACAGTACCTTCTCCCCTACCGGTTAATGCAATTTTAGGTGCCAGTACCATGGATGGTGATAGAAGTACCGGGCCAAGTATGGCATTTAGGGCCAACACCACGGACAGCTGGACTTATTTGAGCGATGGTATAAATCCAAGCAACAATGTTTTCAACAGTACCATAAGTAATTTAGGCAGTTGGGTAGACACCCGTACACCTGCAAGCCGCAATACCTTGGGGTGGGACGCCGATCTTTTAGAGTTGCCCAACCCAAGTAACAACGTTCTTCCAAATGACCACGACAGTGGAGAAATAAAGATAAGTACCTCAAGCGAAGGGGTAATCCTCTTCTTGACTACAGTTTCTGTAGAAATCATTGACCCAGAGATCATAGTTGAGAAAAAAGTGGAAGACCTGGCCGAAAACGACATTACAGGTGCTGGTGTTAATCTAGGCCAGTCTTTAGAATACGTTCTTCGTTTTTGGAACCGGGGCAACGATGATGCCCAGAATTTAACTATTAGGGATGTTCTACCCAATAATGTTGAGTTGGAAAGCGTAGATCTTGACAATGCGCTGGGTACCACTTGGACAACCTCGGGAACCGACCCAACAGAATTGACATTCGATGTACCTGATAACCTTGTTACCGAAGGGAGCAATACCTATGAGATACGTATCCGGGTAAAGGTCTCCAACAATTGTAACGATTTTGTAGCTGCCTGTAGTTCCACAATAGATAATATTGCCTTTTCCACCTACGAAGGTGAAACAAGTGGCAATACAATTACCAACGACCCCAGTGTGTCCAACGTAAGTAGTTGCGGATTTCTAACCCCTGGTGTAACCAACTTTTTATTGGATGACCTTACGGACTGTGTGTTTAAAAGCGAAATCCAAATATGCGGGGATAATGCAGAGATTACTGCGGGGTCCGGTTATCAAACATATACGTGGTATAAAGATTTAAATGAAAACCGAGTAATAGATGGTTCGGACACGGTTTATGACGATAATGACCCAGATTTAGATCCATCCACCGTGGTGGTTCAGGAAACGGGATTCTACCTGGTTCGCAAAGAATCAGCAAGCTGTGGTGAAGCAATTGAGTCTATGGAAGTGACCCGGTTTGGCAATACCCAGGTCAACCCTATCATCACATACTTCAATACTTTAAACGGAGACAGTGACCCAACCAATGACATACAAGGAGAAATCGTTCAATGTTCCAATGACGGATCCGAACTTCCTAAAATATTCCTCTGTGGTGTAAATGATACCCAAGAGCTAATCCTTAATATAACCGATGCGGCCAGTATTGCATGGGAAAAGCTGGATGAGACCAGTTGTTCAATAACAAATTCCGATTGTGCTACCAACCAGATAGCTTGTACTTGGAACCAGGTGGCCAGTGGCAACAGTTATACCGCCAACGAGGAAGGTAGGTTCCGTTTGGTCCTTACCTACTCCGGGGGATGTAGCAGCAGGTTTTATTTTGATGTGTACAAGAACAACCTGGACTTTGAATCCGACAGCCAAGATATTTACTGTTCCACAGATGGGTTTATAAGGATTTCCGGAGTCGGCTCAGGTTATGGCTACCAATTGGTAGACACTACTACAGAAACCGTACTGGTTCCTTATTCTGCCGGAAATGGCCCCAACTTCACTATAAGCACAGTTGGTACCTATCGTGTGGAGTTTACCCAATTGGATGGCAGTGGTATTCCCCTTGAGGATACTTGCGTATTCAGTACGGAAGATATCGGAATCAGCAGAAAAGAACTTACGCTAAACCTGACCACCAAGGCCGTCAATTGTACGGACAAAGGCAGTGTTCGTATTCAAGTTGGCCAGGGAAGGGCAAATTACCATTACGAACTTTATACCGATGATGGTTCAGGTAACCCAGGTACACTAATTGACAATGAACCGGCACAAACAACCAGTGATTATACTTTTAGCGGCTTGAATGCCGGAGATTATGTAGTGGTGGTAAAAACTGACGATAATTGTGAGGTTGCTAAAACTGTTACCGTAGAAGAAATCCCGGACCCCGAAGTTACTGCGGTAACTACGAAACAAATTACTTGTACGGACGGCACCATCACTTTGAGTGCATCTGAAGGATATCCGGACCCCTCTTACCTATACGCCATTTGGGAAAAAGATGGTTCAACATCGTATACCGATATTTCCGATATTCCGACCACCGAGTTTCAGCGCGACACCATAGCGCCCGGAGTTTTTAATTTTCCTTCAGGGGAAGAAGGCAGCTATCGCTTTGTTGTGGTTGATGGAAATAACTGCTGGTCCATATCCAATGTGGTAACCATTGAGGATCTGGGAAGCCTTACCGTTTTGGCACCGACCATAGACTCCGAGGTGAAGTGCGAAGGTTCTGGCACAGGAAAGGTGACCATGAATGTTTCCGGAGGACAAACACCCTATACCTTTACCATTGATGATTGGGCCACCCAACAGAGCGACCCGACATTTGTAAACCTTACCTCAGGCACCTATACCATAAAGGTGCAAAGTGCCGATGGGTGTGAAGAAGAAGTAATATTTACGTTGAACGATCCGGAAACCTTTAAGGCCAATGCCGGTGTTTCAAGTACGGGAACCTGTGATGTTAACGAATATTCCGAAGTGCGTTTTACCAATGTTGAAGGTGGTACGCAACCATATCAGTTCAGTTTTGATGGGGGAAGCACGTTCATTACGGACGACCCCATGGATCCAAGTGTTAGAACCAGTCAATTACCGTCCGGTAGCCATATCCTTATCGCCAAAGATGCTAGGGGATGTGAAATATCCCTGCCCATTACCATTGATCCGGTACCTCCAATTCCGGTGTTTGATGCAAATCTGGATTATGATTGTGACGGCAATGGAAACATCAGCATTACCACAAATCAAACCATTTACAATTATGTATATACCATAGACACTACACCGAATATTTCGGTCACAGATGGAGAATTTACCGGTATAGCCCCAGGATCATATTCCGTCACTGCAGAATATACGGAAAACAATCCTCCTAATCCAAGTGTGCTACTGCACGAGGATTTCGGAAGTGGACCCACAGTGGATAGTGATTACGTATATGGCTATACGTATGAAGACCAAGTGGGCAGCAATACCTACATCAATGATTTTGAATACTCGGTAACAAGTTCCATTGTATCCCCTTATGGATCTTGGCTTATCCCTGAAGACAACACCACAGGTGGTACCGATACTAGTGGCCGCTACTTGGTAATCAATGTGGGCTCGCCATCTCCAGGACAGGTCATATATAAAAAACCTATTCAGGATATTACTCCAAATCAAGATATGAGAGTATCCTTCGCAGCCATCAATCTGCTAAAGAGTGGTAGTCAATTGGATCCAAATCTATTTGTTCAGATGCGTATTCCCGGAACGGAAACCGCTGTGGGTGAGGTACAAACCAGCGATATCCCGAAGAATAAAATTTGGAACGTTTACGAATTCCCAATGAATCCAGGCACCTATACCGAATTGGATTTTGTCATTATTTCCAAAAAATTCGGAAATAGCGGTAATGATGTAGCTATAGATGATATTAAGGTAGAACAGATTCCTCAATCCTGTCCCCGCACAATGGAAATTCCCGTGGTAATTGAGGCAGGAGAAAGCTTTGAAGCCAATGTTGTTGGCTATACCGACATTAGCTGTAAGGGCGCCAATGATGGAAGCATTTCCTTTGAAGTAGAGAACTTTGACCCCAGTGCAGGTTTTGAGTATTCCAATGATGGTGGAAGTAATTGGATTGCCTCTACAACCTCACCGGTAACTACCGCCACCGTACTTACAGCAGGAACCCAAAGCATTTTGGTGCGCAAAGCGGATGATAACGGCTGTACGACTAGCTTAGATCAGCTTATTTCGGAACCGGATCCTATTCTGGTATCAGGTAGTATTGTAAAAGAACTTAGTTGCGGTGATCCCACCGGGACCATAAAGGCAACTGCCAATGGGGGAACCCCAACCTACGAATACGCCCTGGAAGATGACTTGGGCAATACGGTTGTCGCCTTTCCCAACCCAAATGGCGATACATTTACCGGATTAACCATTGGGAATTACGTGATCATAGTGAGGGATATCAATGGATGTACACAAAAAAGCGCCGCAGTTGTACTGGAAGGTCCGGAGGCACTTACCTATAGTGTTGCCGCTACCAGTTGCTACGATGGCGGAAACAATGCTACTATTACACTTACGGCCAATACGGGCAATGGAGGCTATCTTTTCCAAATAGGTGGAAGTGGAAATCCATGGCAAGCACCATCCCCCTCAACAGGAAACACCTTTACTTTTTCCGGTTTGTCAAACCAAACCTATACCGTTAATGTAAAAGATTCCTACGGATGTGATGGTGGTGAGGAAATTGTGACCATTGATGCCCAACTTGTAGTCAATATAACCACCACAGATGTTAGCACTTGTGCAGATGGATCTATAGAAGTTACGGCATCTGGAGGTAATGGCACACTTGTGTATGCTTTTGTTTCCAACGGAAGCACACCTGCTGCAGGTGATTTTTCAACAACAAATATATTTCCTGTTGCTGCTGGAGATGAAGGCGATTATGATGTATATGTACGTGATAACTCAGCTGGCATTCCATATTGTGAGTATATGGAAACGTTCACCATAAATCCAGCTACTCCATTAACCATGACAGCTACTCCAACGGCACCTCAATGCCATGATGGAAATGGTAACATTTCCATCAATATCACAACAGGAATAAGTCCTTATACTGTTCAAATAGTTGATATAGATAATGGAGGAGCTTCCAATCAGACAGATACCAACGTATTGGCGACGAGCAAAACATATTATAACTTATTACCAGGGGATTATACAATTAATATTACTGATGCGACAGGGTGTACCATTACTGATAATCAGACTATAAATAATCCTGATGAATTGACCGCGACCATAACAGGTATTACACCTTCTAACTGTACAGGGGATGTGAATGATTTTGGTTTTCGTTTTTCAGGATACCCTACAACTTTAGGTACAATAGAGTTTAGTGATGATGGAGGAACTACTTGGATTTCTGATAACTCGGTTCCTGGAACATCGGATGAATTAACTGGATATAATTCCGGTGAAACCGTTTATCCTTCTATGAGAACTGTAGATGGTTTTGGAAATAATTTGTGCCAAACAGATTTCCCTCCATTTATTATTCCTTACCCCTTGGATGATTTAGATATCACCATTGATGCAGTTGTGGTAAATTGCTCTGAACTACAGGTAACAGTGCAAGGTTCCGAAGGCGTTGCTCCTTACGAATATGCTTACAGTGATGACCCATCTAACTTTGATCCTTTGACAGCGACATGGGTTTTAGGCGGAAATGAGGACAATTTAGGCAACCCAGTCCCCACTAATGAAGGTATGCATAGATGGGAAGATTTAATTCCTGGTAGAACGTATGTTTTCTATGTGAGAGATACAAACGGATGCGTAAGGCAAAGTAACGTGAATGTAAATGACCTTATCACCGAACCTATAGGTATTACCTCGACAATTGTTCCTTCTTGTAATGGAAGTAACAATGGAAGTATAACCTATGAAATAATTGAAAATGTAGTTTCACCAGGGTCAGAAATGGAATGGTCTTTTTATGATATTTCATCAGGTACTCCAATGGTAGTTGAGCAAAGTATCGGAAATACTTCCTTCACATCTGGACAGACCTTGGAGTTTGAATTATTGGGAGCAGGAAATTATTACCTAGAAATAACTAAAAAGAATGGAGCATCATCTGGCTGCGTCAGTGCTTCAGAAAATGAGTTATTGGAAGAACTTGATCCATTGAATGGAACATTAAATATACTTCAAGATATAAGTTGTAATAATCCAGGACTTATTGAAGTGCAAAATCCTATTGGCGGAGGTGGATTGTACACCTATACGATAACCGGACCTAGCTCGTTTACAATGATTACAGATACCTCGGACAACCCTATTGAGATTCCATCCAATTCACCTTCGGGAAATTATGCGGTTATCATGGAGGACCAATATGGATGCCCTATGGATTTGGGATCAATACATTTAGATTTGTCTCCAAATCCGACAATTGATAACATTATTTATGATAACTGTTCGACACAAGCAACGGTAACAATCAGTGCTTCCAGCCTTGCTGCTGCGAATATTTTCTACTCCATAGATGGCGGCAACACTTACTTGGACAACGGAGGTATATTTAAAGGCATTGTTGCTGGTAACTATACTGTTGGTATTATCGACAGCAACGGATGTTCCACAACCCAATCTATTACAGTTCACCCATCACTGCAGGCAAAGGCACAATTGACCAAATTGCTCGATTGTTCAAGTTCCGTAGACGCGACAATTGAAATTGAAGCACTTCAAGGGTCTGGTACCTATCAGTATTCCGTGGAGAATTTAACTACCGCTTCGACGGAGGTTGCTAAGACATCAATGGGAGGTGATTATATTGAATACCATCCAACAGTGGCTGGAACCTATGAAATTAAGGTGTATGTGGATGCCACTGGTGATCACGCTGCCTGTGAAAGAACATTTACGGTTGAGGTTCCCGAAAGCATAGAACCCGTGTTTGAGGCCTCACCAACACATGTTAGTTGTAATGGTGCGAATGATGGTAGTATTGCATTGACTCAAACGGACACCGGAATATCGCCATTGTCCTATGAGCTTTTTGACAGTGCTTGGAACCCTATCCCATCTGGAGATTATACCTATGTTGCTGCTTCAAGAACTTTTGAAGGCTTGGCTCCGGGCGATTATCTGGTTAGGGCGACTGGAACCAATGGTTGTACATCAGATTCTACAACAATCACTATTGATGAACCCACACCCATAATTGTTACTATTCCGGCTACAGATATTGAACAATTTGGTTGTGCGGTTGGCAATAATCCGGATAACGCCTCTATTGAGGTCTCCTCAGCTTCCTTAACAGGAGGTACCGGAAACTATGTACGTTACCAGTTCATAAACCCATCCAGTACAGAGGTACAAGACGGATCTAACAACAAATTAATTGTTACAGACCATTCCGGAGGCATCTATACCGTAAATGTATATGACAATACCGGTTGTATGGGAACAACTACCGTAACCATAAGTCCTTTCGATGAATTACAGGATGCCAATATTGTGATAGACGATGCTATTTCATGTGCCAACAGCGGGGAGACCATTAGCATTACTGCCAATGGTTCCCTGACGAATTCATCCACTACTGGACATGATTATAGTTTTGAGTATTTGGCCACAGGCGATACTAACAACACTGGAACTTTTAATGGGCTTCAAGTAGGGATGCATGCCTTTAGTGTGACCAATACGGTTACCGGTTGTTCCATTACCGTAACCCATACGGTGGAAGAAATTGAAGATTTTGATATCAATGTCATTGAAGATAGCCCCATAGTATGCGCTGGTGACTACAGTCAAAACCATATAGAGATTACCTCTGGATATACGGGTAATTTTAATTGGACGGCTTACGATGCCAATGGAACTTTATCCGATAGTAGTGATGATACCCATGTCGTGAATGGTAGTGGAAATGCAACATTAAGCGGCAACATAGACTTGCCCAAGGGCTCCTATCGCATCATTGTGGAACAAACCGATTTCCCATATTGTACCGAAGAAACTATGGTAACCATTGGAGGTGCCGACACCCCCTTGGACGCCAATATAACCGAAATTGGAAACGCTTCCTGTTCCAATGATCAAGGAAGATTATCCGTGGAGCCTACTGGCGGCATAGCTCCCTATACCATTTCCATCCCATCACTGGGCTTGACCCAAAGTGCTGTATACAGTTATGTGTTCACCAATTTATCCGACGGAAATTACACCATTACCATTACCGATGCCGCAGGATGTACCAATAGTACCTTGAGCGGCAGCATACAAACTATAGATCCATTAGTGGCGGATATTGATCCAGCTACCCAGACCTTGGACTGTATTGGCGATGCCGACGGAAGTATCTATGCAACGCTTTCTTCGGGTGGTGTCGGTACCGTATTGTACAGTCTTAATACCCTAGAAAACGGAACAGTAGTGGCAACCTCCACTACACAGACTTCGGCCACATTTAGCGGTTTGAACTCAGGAACCTACAGCATCAATATCACCGATGATGCAGGATGTTCCTATACCACATCGGAAGTATTGGTTAACGATCCAGAACCGGTAGTAGGAAGTCTGGTAATGTCCAGATCCCTGACCTGTGATGTAGAGGCCCAATTAACACTATCCGTAACTGGAGGAACCCCTTTTACGGGAAATGTATATCAATGGAGTACCTCCGAAACGGGACCGTTTACAAATATGTCCGGCGGTAACACCCAGGTGTTGGACGTGGCTCCGAACAGCACACCATATCAATACTATGTTCAGGATGCCAATGGTTGTACGCCAGTAGTTTCCAATGCCATTACCATTAACGATATTACTCCTTTGACCGCAGCAGTGGATCTGAATGCAGCCTTTATTAATTGTAATGGGGATAGCACGGCATCAATCTCGGCGAAAGCTTCCGGTGGACTTGGAGCTTATATTTATGGTCTGTATTACGATAGCGACATGACCCTATCTGCTGCACCTACCAATACCGAGGGTTATTTTGAAAGCTTGCCCCAGGGTACATATTATGTTGGAATTACCAGTAGGGATTGCGAATGGATCTCAACTAGTATTGTTATATCCGAACCTGACCCACTTGTAATAACCACTGAAATTACCGATGTAAGCTGTATGGGCGCTGATGATGGCAGCATTGTTTTATCGGTAACCGGAGGAACCGAAGACTACCAATATGCCATTTCGCCCAACCTTAACAAGTTTGATGATGAAAGTACCTTTACTGATCTGGCTGCAGGAGATTATACCATAATTGCACAGGATGCCAACGGATGTTTTGAAATCCTTGAAATAACCATACAGGAGCCCGAAGAACTATCATTAACCCTAACAACTGAGGATGAGATTTGTTTTGGTAGTGAGGATGGTCTGGTAACTATTGATATTCAAGGCGGAACGGCGCCATATAGCACCAGTATAAATTCCAATGCAGATAGTGATTTTGCAGAAGGAATAATGAGCTATGGAGATTTGGCCAGTGGCACCTATGTGATATTCATTAAAGACGCCAACGGTTGTACGGCAAATAGTGTTTTTACCATTGAACCTGGATACAACCTAGCTGGTTCTGTTGAAGTGGTTTACGAATGTAATGGCATTATACCCACAAATTATCTGTCGATCCAGTTTGAGGACCAAACCGTGGTTCCGGATGTACTATACGCCATAGATTCCACTGACCCGAATGATATGGTAATGGATCCTGATTTTGCCAACCTAACACCGGGTGACCATACGCTCTATGTTGCCCATGCCAATGGTTGTATTAGGACTTTTGATGTCGTTGTGGAAGACTTTGAACCACTGACCCTTCAATTGACCAATGAAAACATCAATGAGATCAAAGCAGAGGCATTGGGTGGCAATCCGGACTATACCTATCAGATAAATGATGAACCTGTAACGGAAGACAACACTTTCTTTATAAAAAGAACGGACACCTATAGTATTACGGTTTTCGACGAAACTGGATGTAGCGTCACCCATGAAATATTTGTGGAATTTATCGATATCGAAATTTCCAATTTCTTTACCCCAAACGGGGACGGATTAAACGATACTTGGAAGCCTAAAAATATCGAAATATTCCCTAACATTACCATATCGATCTTTGATAGATACGGCAGGAAAATTTACAGTATGCTGCAAAACACAGCACCCTGGGAAGGAGCGTATCAGGATTCCAATCTTCCGGTTGGCGATTATTGGTATATTATTAAATTAAATGGAGATCAGGATTCCCGGGAATTCGTAGGCAACTTTACCCTATATAGATAAAGAGGTAGAGCAATCACCTCTGAACTACTTGGAAATTATGGTATCGTTAAGCAGAACACAGGCTTTAGGGCATTCAATGCTATTGCAAATACGATATCGCTCAATTATAGATCGATCCTGAACTATTTTTAAACAGGAGTACAAATGCATCGGCAGAATCCTTCAATGCAAAAATAAAAGCTTTTAGGGCACAATTCAGAGGTGTTAGAAATACAGAATTCTTCCTGTTTAGATTAACTCAATTATTTGCATAAACATTCAAATACCCAGAAATTGTTCTTGACCCCCTATCAGTGCTGACAATAAAATAAAATTAGACCTCCATACAGGATTACCTCACTGCGCTCGGTGAACCTGTAGTGGGGTCGGTGCTCATGAAAATCGGGCACAGGCTAGCGCCTGTCCGTCTTTTTTGTTTTCCACTGCTTAAGCACCTATCGGTGCTACGCAGTGGAAAACAAAAAATCCGATCACATAAGTGATCGGATTTTCTTGGTCGGGGTGGCAGGATTCGAACCTGCGACCTCCGCGTCCCAAACGCGGCGCGATAACCGGGCTACGCTACACCCCGAAATGGTCATCTATAAAACGTTTTGCTCCCCTTTTCTTTATTCGCCGCTCTAAAATTAAGGCTTCCGAGCGGGACAATACTTCCAGTTGCAAAACTAATTTCCAAGGGGCTCCACTCTTGGTAGAAGGAACAATCCCGAGGTTATGTCTTTTCAATCTTTTTATTGTATCCGTAGTCTGACCTACGTAATACCGTGAACGTTTCTCGCTATATAAAATATAAACGAACATATTCTATCTTTCTTGGGGTGGTCACGCCCAAA
>NZ_JALKBC010000009.1 GCF_023015865.1 Arenibacter sp. F26102
GCAGCATATTGGATTGCATCAGTTCGGTGAACCGGTTGTAGGAGACCGTAACGGGGAACTCGTCCCTTAAATGCTCCTTGACATAATAAAGATAAAAATGTTTGAAGGTCCGGTAACCGCTCATGTGAAAAAGTACGGTAATGGTCAGGATTTCGCTCTGTGACATCCTAAAAGGCCTGTTCCTTTGCTTTTTCCCATCGGAAATGAGCTTCTTTTGGAAGGCGGGCTCAAAAACTTTGCAAAATTCATCTATGGAACAGGAAATTTCAGTAATTTTATCCTTGGAAATCATAAGCGGAAAGTTGGTTAAATATTTGAATTTCAGATACTTAAATATACCTAATTTTCCGCTATTTCTATTGTAAAAACCTTACTTTCTTACGTCGAATTTAGGTTAATAGGAAATAGCCCGTTTTTGTCTTTTTTGTCTCGTCTTTTTTCAAAATAATAATTCATTGATTTTGTACATTTTTTATCTTTTAAAAAGGAGGGGGTTGAATAGTGGGTATATACCAAATTAAAGCCCATTAAAATTCATTAAACTCCATTAAAGAGTATTTCTAATAAATTGATTAACAGGTGTTAATGTATATTAAATTTTATTAAAAAACTAGCTTAGCCCAGGTGGGACCACGAAGTGGTAAGGAAAAGTCTTAGCGAAAGCTAGGACTTTTTTTGTAAAACAAATCCTATTAAAAAACAGGAAATAATTCAATTTGTGAAGGTTACAATTTAACTATGGCAATATGAATTAAGACCTATTGCTTTAACCACACTCTGACAAACTAATTACAACTACCATATAAATACCGTTTGAAAAACGCTAAACCATATTGTTTTTAATACAATCCTTCAGGTTACTTAAACCTTGATGAATACCTTCTTCTTGTACATATACCAAATAAGAATAAAAATCAGTAATGTATTTAATATTGAATATGCAAAAGAGGCATTATATGGGTTGAACACAGAAGTAAGAACATCATTAAACAACCATTCCTTAGGGCTAATTTTACCACCATTAAATGAAATAAATTGATTACTGGTTAATAACTTACCAAAAATACCTGCTACAAAATAAGCTGTCAAAGCATTGGTGCCAAAAGCAATAAAAGGCTTTATTCCTTTTTGATATTTTTGAACATCTAGAAACCAATAGGATGCAGCGAAACAAATAACAGCTATACCAGAAGTAAATAACACATAGGATGATGTCCACAATCTTTTAATCATTGGAAATTCATAGCTAAATGCCCAGCCTAGCATCAAAAATGTACATCCAATTATAAACATCCAGATAAGCTTCACTTCAATTTCAATATTTTTTCTTTCAAGCAAATGACCTATGAAAACACCCATTAATCCAGAAGCTATGGCAGGAATCGTTGTGAAAATCCCTGTTGAATCATATTGTCCTTGTCCATGACTTCCAATATATCCTTCCAATATTAGTCGATCAAACCAAGCCGAAAAATTAGTAATAGGATCTAAATTTGACGGTCCAATACCAGGAACTGGAACATACATCATCATAATATAATACCCTATTAGAAGTCCTCCAAACCAAATTAATTGGCTTTTTTTACTGGCGTATAAAAAAAGAATTGAACAAAACAGGTATACTAAGGCTATTCGCTGTAGCACCCCTGGAATCCTTATTTCGTTAAAATTAAAATTAGGCAATAGGTTAAGAAACAATCCAAGTGAAAAAATAATACATGCTCGCTTTATAGTTTTCCTAAGTAAAAGTTTTTTGGTTGCTCCCTTAGTTAATGCTTTTCCGAAGGCAAGGGCAATAGACACTCCAACAATAAACAAAAAGAAAGGAAATATTAAATCGGTAATTGTACACCCTTCCCAAGTAGCATGCGATAATTGATAATATTTTATTTGCCAACTCCCTGGATCGTTAACCATTATCATTGCCGTAACGGTTACTCCCCTAAAAAAATCTAATGATGTAAGCCTCATATTATTTGTTCTGACACTTTGTTTGGTTTAACGATTAGGCCGCCATAGGCATAATTATTTATTGCAAATCAACCCAAATGGAAAAGAATTAAAACATTCCTTTCTCCATTTGTTTAGATGCATAATTACATGCTCTTGCTGTGAGTGCCATATACGTAAACGAAGGACTCGCATACCCTGAAGAAGGCATACACGACCCATCTGTTACAAAAATGTTAGGTACATCATGGCATTGATTGTATTTATTAAGCACCGATGTTTTTGGGTCATTCCCCATTCTTGCCGTTCCCATCTCATGTGTGGCATCGCCGATTATATGTGAACCTTCATGCACTTTTATATTCTTCACTCCCATAACCCCCAATATTTCAGCAAGTTGAGATTTCATGTCTTTTCTCATTTTCATTTCATTCTCCTTAAATTCGGCTGAAATATGCAATAATGGAAGTCCCCATTTATCTTTTCTGGTAGCATCCAGTTCTACCTTATTATCAACATAGGGCAAACACTCACCATACGCACTAAGCTTCACTTCCCAAGGGCCTGGTTTTGTTAATTTTTCTTTGAATTCGGCCCCTATACCAATTTGTGTAGGGTTTACACCCTGTCTAGCTGCTAAAACAGAAACACCGTAACTTCTGAAATAATCCATTTCTTGCTTTTTTACATTACGAAAGGTAGGAATTACTAAATTCGATGGTCGATGCCCTTTGTATATTTTATCTTCATACCCCTCTAGAATTCCTTCTCCTCCAATATTTTTATGGTGTCCCATTAAGTAGCGTCCAAGTACTCCACTGGAATTTGCCAGTCCGTTTGGAAAACCAGGTGTTTTAGAGTTAAGTAAAATTCCTGTGGAACCTAAAGTCGACGCACATAGAAAAATGACCCTGGCATAGTACTCTTTAGTTTCACCGGTTAGTGCGTCAATTACCTTTAAACCGATTGCCTTATTTTTCTCCGCATCATAAATTACAGACTCTACTATGGCATTGGATTTAAGGGTCAGATTACCGGTTTCTTTAGCTGCTGGAAGCGTAGAACTATTACTGCTAAAGTATGCCCCAAAGGGGCAGCCAGTATGACACATATCCCTTGATTGGCATTCTGACCTACCTTTAAACTGTCCGGGTTTTATTTTGGTTAAATGCGCCACTCTGGTAGGTGTCATCTTTCTGTCTGGATAATGCGCCTCTAAGCGCTCTTTGATCACCTTCTCCGCTGTATTCATTTCAAAGGCAGGAAGAAATTCCCCATCTGGATAATGCGGAATGTTTTCTTTCGTTCCGCATATTCCTATAAATTTTTGAACATAATCATACCAAGGCTTTATATCTTTATACCGGATCGGCCAATCTACTCCATGACCATCCCTAAGATTTGCGCCAAATTCAAGATCACTCATTCGAAAGGCACCCCTGCCCCATATTAAACTCCTACCACCTGTTTGATACCCCCTAAACCATCTAAAAGGCTTATCTGGCGGATTCAAGTATGGGTGTTCCTTATCATTTACAAAGAAATGCTTGCTCGATGCATCAAAATTGTATTTTATACTTTGTATGGGGTACTGCTCTTTATCTTTAAGCGAATCATGGCCATGATATTTATATTCCCAAGGAGCCTTATTTGTTGTTGTATAATCTTCAATATGTTTAACTTCCCGTCCTCTCTCGAGCACCAGTGTTTTATACCCTTTCTCTGTAAACTCTTTTGCGGCCCAGCCTCCAGTCATTCCTGATCCTACAACCAAAGCATCATATGTATTTTTCTCTTCCATAACCGTTACATCCTGTTTCCTATAGTTATTTTATCCTCTTTGTTAAGTGCCACTTCCCCTTGATATGGACCTGGCACCGGATTATAATTTAGATTGCTTATGGCCCCCTCTTTTGTAGAAAAGTAAGTCTTTAT
This sequence comes from Arenibacter sp. F26102, assembly GCF_023015865.1. Classification (GTDB taxonomy): domain Bacteria; phylum Bacteroidota; class Bacteroidia; order Flavobacteriales; family Flavobacteriaceae; genus Arenibacter. The sequence continues at coordinate 3,886 of NZ_JALKBC010000009.1, forward strand.
GGTCAGCACCTTAAACGAAAAATAAAAAGGGACCAAATCACCATATTCCTTACTCATAATATCTTCATCAACTTGCTTTAAATAACTAAATTGCTCCTTTTCTGTAAGTTTTAAGAAGCTTTTCCCTGTATTTGATTCACAAGATTCATCAAATTGCAGCAATCCTTTTAAGAACTTTTGTTGAACGTCTACTTCAAATACATCTTTGAGCAATAGATCTATAAAATAGTTAACCTTAACATCTGACGCACTTGGAGTTGTTGTACTAGGTATAATTGCATCCGCAATTGACTTTATTAACTCATTTTGATACTCATCTAAAACCAATAAGGTGTTAGTTTTTGAAACTTCTTCCTGACAGCTTTGCAAGGCTGTCAATAGTGTGGGGGCTAAAAAAGCCGACTTCAGCATCCACGATATATTAACCAGTGCTTCTCTTCGTTCCATATCTATCTTCTATTAGTTTCCTCTTTTGCTAGTTTGGTGTTAGGGGCCTTATACATTACTATCCGATCCCTAGTGCTTTAGTGCCACATTTCTTGCAGCAGCCTAAAAAGTTTGCTACACTTTTAGGTATAGTTTTTTACTCTAACCATGTAAGTAATTTAGATACTATAAGCTGGTTTTCATTCACATTATTACTTATAACCATATTATTGTCATCTCCTTTTTTCTTGTATACTTCTAAAGGAAATTTCAAGCTATATTCAATTTTTGATTTACTTGCCGGCTTTCCGTCACCAGACTTGGGATCAACTATAAGTACCTTACGCGGATACAGCGAGGCCATTAAGTCGGGCAAGTCATATTTTTCTATCGCTCCCGAAACGGTGTGCGGAATATAAGAAGAGTTATACAGTTTTGTGGTTGCAATGTCTATGTAGCTAAGGAAAGGGTAGATCAGCGCGACCTTCTTTATGTTTTTATTAAACGCAGCCGCATGAAGTAGTTCGCTACCCAGTGCGCCATTGGAAATGGCAGCAATGTTAGTAGTGTTCAATTCGTTTTCGGCAAAATGTAAGACTCTTAAAATATCTTCCGTTCTCAGCCCTACAAAAGAATTTCCTGTTAGATTGGCACCAAACCATTGGTTGTAAGAGACTTCATTAATATAGGAATCTCCTTTTAGATATCCAGGACCAAGCTCTCCAATTCCGGGTAAATCGGCGACCAATACGGTGTATCCTTTGTTTAGAATCCCAGATACTATGCTGTCTTGCTGAATAGCATGTTCTAAACCTTTTGTGTCAAAATATAGTACCACTTCATTTTTTGTATTTGTTAGTGGTTTTAATAAGGCTACTGGAAGCTTGTAATCACCACTACCGGATACCAAGTACTTTTCAAGTATGCGGTTGTCTATGTTTCTTCCAGAGAAGATGGTGTTTCCGTACTTGCTAGGCGCTTCAAACCCGGAGATTTGTTTCGCATCCACTATAATTTTGTTGAGGTGTGCACTATAATCGCTCCGTTGCTTTAATAGGGATGCTTCTTGTTTATCAACCTTGGCCTTATTCAGTGAAAATATGGTCTCTTTATTAAAAGAGGTATTTAGCTGGCCTGTTTTGGTTATTTGGAGTTCTTTGACTGTAGGAATCGTAACTTCCATATCTACATTAGATCCAGGGTTGTCCAATTCTTTCTGAAAAAAGGCATACATGGCTTCCCTGTTCTTTTTAGTTGATTGATGTATCGCATCATCTTCGATCATTGAAAGGTTTTGTGGTTTCCCTAAGGCGGCATAAGTAGTTTTGACTTCTTGAAAAGTTTCTCGTGTGCCTTGTATGCTGAAAAAATCGCGGGTGGTACTAATTATAAAGGTTGGTTTCGGGGCTCTTGCTTGAATGAAATCTGCATGGTCAAGTCCTTTTCCGACCATTTGATATAGATTTTGCTCGGCACATTGCGGGCCTCTAGATCGGTATAGGTATTCGTAGCTTGTAATATAACATTCTGGCGCAGTGGCAAGGACTCTATCATCTAAGGCGCCTATATAGGCCGTTAGGTTTCCACCGCCAGACCTTCCGGTCATGCCCAGTCTATTAGGGTCCACTTCTTTTCTAGTGAGGAGGTAATCGATGCCTCTAATAACGTCCCAAATAAAATAGCATGCAGTAGAATACCCAGAAATTAAACATTGAGCTCCAGCATACGAATGCTCGTGATCTGGAATCGGTAAAATGGATTGGTTTAATTGTTCATCCCAATATTCGTAACGTTCGCCTTGCCCCATGGGGTCGATTGTAAATACCACAAACCCTTTTTTGACCAAATTGATAATAATATGCTGGTATATTTCTACCCTGAACCCTTCTCGTGAATGGCCGCACGCATAAAATATTGTAGGTGCATTTTTTTTAACGCCATCTGGGACGTATAGGGCACCTGTAATAAAATTATTCGGAACCGATTCGTAGATGATTTTTTCAATTCTAAATCCATCTTTATTTAAAACATCGGTAATTTGGACATTCAAGGGTGTTTTTTCTGGAAATGGACCAGCGGCCTCCAACAGTTTGTTTTTTACGATGGATTGCCTTTCTAGCCAGTCTTCGGGGGATTGTAGGTTGCTAGCTTCACTTTTTGTTTGTTCCAGCTGGCCATACGCTATAGAGCTAAAGTGTTTGAATAGGGAATTTTCAATGTCTGAATACGATTTCCAGTACTCAAAAAAGCTTAAATCTTCTTGAGCACCAACCTGTTGTGTTAGAATACAGAAAAGGAGTAAGAATTTGACAGCGTATTTCATGGTACGTGACTTTAATTGCATTAAAAGATTATTTAACCGTTGTTAGAGCCAGGAGAACTACAAACAATGGGTAAGGAGCCTATGTTGTAATCTGTTCTCATAGTATACTTGCTTACTTTGTTTTTGGTGATCCGTGCCAAACACTAGATCCAAATGTAGTTAGAAATATCTTTTCTGTATTATTTTCATCAATTATTACACGGTGTCCCCAGTGAAAATCATAGTCTTTGATCTTATTCCATGTTTTTCCATAATCATCGCTCCTATACGCACCCTGATTAAAGGTGTTGCAATAAATTCGCCCTGGATGATAAGGGTCTACGGTTACGTCATAGACATATTGATTTTCATCAAAAATTTGCTTCCAAGTATCTCCTCCGTCTTCAGATACTAAGATACCTCCGTCTAAGTCCATTAATTCATTACCGCCAGTGGCATTGGCAAGTGAACCGCCAATTAGATCACTTAAATGAATATCTGACCAAGAACCTAGATAAAGCCTATTTGGATTTTCGGGATCAAAAGTGAGTCCGTTAGGAAATTTAACCTTATCGCCAAGGTCTAGTGCTTGCCAAGAATCCCCCCCATCGATAGACTTGTATAGATTGCCCATAAATACCTCCCTACCAGCTTTTTCGTCCTTATGTTGTGGTATGGGTGAGGTAATTAAAAATAAAGTTCCATCGTCTTGAATTGTAAGTTCAAAAGCGGCTAAACTGCCTTCAATACCGTTGTTGTGAAGCTTCCAAGTTTTTCCATCATCAATAGATTTATAGACCCCTTTTCCATAGGCTGTTATGTAAAGTGTTCTATTGTTTACAGGAGAGTTTTTGTCCAGTACAATTGAAGTGGTTGGCGTGTCAGGGCCAAGACCTTCTATAGTGGGTGTCCAAGATTTACCCCCATCAACAGAAACTGCTACCCCTCCTTTATAGTATTTTTCCTTCCATTTGGGATTTCTCGTCATTTTCCCTCTAGGAAAATCGTGTAATCCGGACCAAACTGACCAAACTTTATCTTTTACTTCTGGATCAAAAGCCATCCAATAACAGGTATTTTGCCATTCAATAGGGATACCCTTGGTGGATCTAAACCAGCTTTTTCCTCTATCGTACGAATGGTGGTAGCCTATATCTGTAAAGCTAATCGCAATATGATCCTGATCAAAGGGATCGAAATGGACACCATAGCTGGTGGTGACATTAACACCACGACTTTTAACGCTTCCATCTTTTTGCTTACTACTATATATCTCCGTCCATGTTTTTCCTCCGTCCATGGTTTTCATGGTGCGATACCAATCTGTAATTACTGCCACATCTGAATTGATAGGAGAAACACCCACATCTATAATAAGAATAAACTCGCCCCCAAAAGCTTCTTGCACCCATGAATCGGTTAAGTTAGGGGCATCTTTACCGTCGCGTACACCGTATTGCCCAATGCCGCCACCACCTTTCCAGACCCAATTCCATGATTTTCCTTGATCTTCAGACTTTAGGGTTCCATACCAGTGGGACAGTCCATTGTCTTGGGTTTTTTCCTTATAAGACAAGGAAACCGCATACACATTTTCGGCATCGTTTTCTGACGCGGATATACTTTTATACGTTGGGGCTATTGATTGTAAATTATTAAATGTGGGATCTTTGCTCAGTTGCCAAGTAAGGCCTAAGTCGTTGCTTGTCCATAACGAGGTTTTGGCTACGGCATCTGGTCTGCTGTCATTACCCGCATTGTTTTGTAAAGCATAGAAAATAAAATCTCCGGTATCTTTTATGTTGCCTCCGGTATAGGAAAAGGCCGGTTTCATTTCATTTGGGATGGGATAGGTGTTAGGTGTCCATGTGCCCTTATTTATTTTAATGACGTTATTTGTTGTAAAAAGATATACTGCATCATTCAGATATTGGGCATTTGTGTATATGAATTTAATGTCATCCTCCAGTTCTATTCTATTCCATACTTCGCCCTTATCGGTTGAATAAAAAAAAGCTTCTTTAACACTGAAATAAATGGTGCCCGGATCATAAGGGTCTGCTTTAATATTTTTTATTCTTATTCCTTGTCCAATACTGGCGTATAAAGAGTTTTCCTTTACTTTTATGGAATAATTGGCATGGTCCCCCATAAAAACTTCATTAATAATATCCTCTTGTTTCGGGAAAATCCTTTCCCATGTTTTGCCGCCATTTTCTGACCTATTTAGAGTCGATGCGCCAATATAAACCGTGTTTTTATCTAAGGGGTCATAGGCGAACGAAGTGGAACCATTTGGATAATTTATTTGTGCATATGATTCTCCCCCGTCGTTGGTTAAGTATGCGCCTGTCATATCGCAGCGTATTAGAAAATCATCAGTGCTTGCGTATGAAAATGTGGGTAAAAAAGTTGAGCCTCCACCACCTGGCCCCATATGAGTCCAGTTTGTCGAGGTCACATTATCTAAGGTTTTATTTTTATCAACAGTAGAATCAACACATGATAGGAATGCTGTTTGAAATAAAATAATACTGGCTATTTTGTGAATAAATCTCATACTTCTAATTTTTATCTTATTTTAATTTGCCCCATGGGATACCAACCTTCGTCATTGATGCCCTCCATAACTAATTTAACACGAAAATCAGTCGATACAGGACCACAATAGTTATTTCAATTTAAAATTTCGGCTAGGTTTATTGATTAAAAAGGAGATTGCTTTAGAGAATAAAGGTTGGTTATAAGAATAGCCAACCTATATTCAACTAACTACTAACTAAAACAAACTGCACTAAAACTTTTCTTAATTTTAAAGCGGATTATTGTCTGCTATTTCTTTCTGTGGAACGGAAAATTCAATAATTGGCTCCATTTGTATCCCGTATGTATTTAATTTTAACGGTCACTTTTCATGCCTTATACTACTTGGCAGAATTTTCAGACCGTTTAATTTTGAGGAACCTCCAATACCATAATTTGACTAAGGGATTCTCCTTCGCCCATCACAATATATTTACCATCTTCCGAAGATGTAACAGTTTCTATATTAAAGGACCTCCAACTAATTCCCTGCTCAATGCCTGGCGCTACCATTGTAAATTTGGGGTTTCCAAAATCATAAAATCCATAATCTGAATCGTACCTAAATAGGTGGGCGTAGCCCGGTGTGCCACCTGCAACTCCATATAGTTTACCATTTCTTCCAAAACTTAGTCCCTTCAAGCGATTCAATGTAATTGGCTTACCTAGGTTTTTTACCACACCTGTAGTAGGATTCAACGTAAACAATTGTCCATCGCCAGAATTGCCTCCATAAAGAATACCCTCTTTGTCTTTAGCCCAAGAATCAACTCTGCCAAGGATGTTTCTTTTCCATACAACAGGCAACGTATTATCAAGTATCTTAAAACTTTCGGTACTTGGATCAAAGGAGAATAGTTTATTCATGGGAGCACTGCCATAAATTTTCCCATCATTGCCTTGTGTCAAGCTTCTGGATAGATAATCTTGAGGACGTAGATCATACGTTTTATATTCTTTAAGATCATATTCAGAAGGAATAATGGCATCAAATATTTTGGTCTTGCCACTTGCATTATCATACGCAAATAAATGCCCCTTAGGATAACTTATTCCATAAATTTTTGTTCCATCCGTGTCGCCGACCAAGGTAAAAATGCCTTCACCCTGTACTGGAACACCAAGGTCTTTTATTTTTAATGCGCCACTTTTATTAATTGAGATTTGGAAGAGATGTCCACCATCGGTATTGTTTTCCTTGGAATTGGACATACTTCCGCAATACAGTAAACCATTCTTGCCTTTTCCAAAACCCGACTGAATACTTTCTTGTCCCAGTACCAAGCTACCGATATCCTTGAAATCTATTGGCATTTTTTGACTTAATGAGGCAGTAAATATAAAGGGGGAAAGTCCCTCACTGGCAGTTGTACCACCTATTATATAATCACCAGATACATGTAGTGAGGTAATAGAATTTCTATAAATGGGCAGTCTTTTTAAGTCGGTATTTTCTAAAGAAAGCTCGATGGCAAAGCCATTTGGTTTTTTATTCTCTTGTGTGTGTACATTCATTGAACAAAAGAAGACCAATAACAACAATGATACTCTTATTTTATTTTTCATTTAATAAAGTATTTAGAATTTGAGATCCTTGTCAGGATTAAATTTGATCATAAAGGGAGTAGAATTATGGTTGTCACCCTTTCTGCCGGCAAAGTAGATATTCCCGTCTTCATCGTGAACATCTGCACCAGTTGCTTCATGTACTACCGATGTAGGATATTGGATCAATACTTTCCGTTCCCGTGTCTTGGGGTCAAATTCAATAAACAACGTAGTATTTTTAACGGCTTCGATGCCATGTCCACCTACAAAATAATAGAGCTTTCCGTTTTTCCCCATCGCTAGATTAGGGACATAATAGTTCCATTTTTCTTTTCCTTCAGCATTGTATACCCCACCTAAATCTTCCACTTTTCCGAACCCGTTTTCTTGGGGGTGATAAGCTATTATTTTCCCGCCATAGGTAATTAAATAAACAATGTTGTTAGCGGTATCCTTGGCATAGGCGGTAATTCCTGTTATTATTGAATAGCCTGGTGTTCCGGGAAAGGCTGGCAGGCTTTCCTTGGCAAAAATGAGCTTTTCCTCGCTCTTCTCATATTTGACAAGTCGCTGCCTCCAATCTACATAGTAACAATTGCCCCAAGTATCTGTAAATAGTACTCTAGGGACATGTCCTGAACCCAATCTGCCTAAATCCTTTAAATCGTTCTTTTTAGCGTCATAGATGAGAAAATGAACTTGCGGAAAGGTAGTACCGTACAAATTCCCTGTTTCTATATCAATATCCAGGTCTTTGGTACTCTCATATTGTAGTCCCATGCCTAAATTGGTTAATTTCTTATTTTCTGGATTCCATTTCATAAAATACCCACCTACATAACCCAGAGGGCCATCCATAAAATACAAATGCCTATAATCTCCTCCATCTGTCGAGAAATAAACAATACCTTCTTTATCAAATACTATTTTTGAATGAATTTTTCCCTGCCATTGAAACGGTCTTAAATTGGCCATATCTCCAATAAACCCATTCAATTTCATTTCGTTACTGGCAATATCAAATTCATAGAGGCCAACTTTATTCAAATGATTGGTTACGCCTATATAAACTTTGTTATATACTGGATTGTAACCAATATCTCCCCATGTGGAGTGAGCTTCTGGAAAATCAGGGTAACTGATAAACTCGGGATTGTTTCTTATTTCCATTAACTGCTCTTGTCCGTAGGTATTTATTCCAACTGTAAGCAACAGAAATATAACCATCGCTCTCTGGTGGATGTACATGTATTCATAATAAAAAAACAATAGTCCTCCTTTTCTTTTTTTCGTCATTTCCATTTTTTTAAACAAAAAACCAATTTAATTCTAGATTTCAAGTAATCCTGCCATGCTATCATTTATCCGGCAACACTACACTCATTATTTCCTGTGACAACATTTTCAAGGCTCCCACCTTTAAACCACTGATATGCTGAAAAGCATAGTAAAAAGATCCTTCCCAATTATTTATGGGTAAAAAAAACAAGGCTTTCTTTATATCTGCCAGATTATTTTCTAGATTAAGAATTATACCCCCTCATTTACAAATGTTCCAACCATAATATACTATAGCTACCAGTGTGACACCAGTAAGCTAACCTTGTTTTTATTCAATACCAACTTCAGGTCTATATCTTCAAATTTGATTTTTCCTATATTGAGATAGTGTCCTTTTTTAGTCATTACCTATAATCAAAAGGTCTTGATGGCCGTTATTGTTCCTGATAGTAACCTTTGATACATTGCAGCAATAAGGGCAATGGACAAAGTTGATTTGCCCTTCTACATATATCATGTTCCGAAAATCTGGGAGAGACTTTACTAGGGCTATTTCAATAAACAAAAACTTGCTGCAATCCATTAGGAAAATAAGTCGCTAAAAAAACCATCAAAAAAGTTTTAATCTTGGCATATTTCTGGGGAATAAAAATAACTTCCAACGGATTATTTTTCCTAGAAATTTATTCAATTCTAAAAGTTTAAAATCCAATGTACATTTTCTTATGAAAACAAAAACAATGATACCTTTCATTTGAAAAATTGCCCATGTACAAAAAGGAATGTACATTGGATTCGTATATTTCTATCCTTTATTTAATTCTTATCCCACCATAAGGGTGTGGTAATTAAATCGGGCCCTCCTAATAAATTTATGGCCTCCTCAACAGCCTCACCATTGGACTGCTTTTCATATAAAAGGAAAGGTACCCTTCTAATCCATTCGGTGGTTGGATCAGTAATTTCAATATTATCGGAATTGGCTACAGGGTATAAAGGCAATCCACGACTACGTCTATATTCAGCCCAGGCCTCTACACCATCGGGAAATAAAGCAAGCCATTTCTGTAAAAATATTTGTTGGTACTGCACGTCCTCATCGGTCGTATCGAACTTTACTGGAATATTACCTACAGCTGGTGAATCAAGAAAATCATTGGGAGCTACAGGAGTAGCATTGCTGTTAATGTAGGTATCTATGACCGTAGCATCAGTAACTCCCCATTGCATCAATGAGTTTTCGATTCCTTTTTTATACAATTCTTCGGCAGATCCGCCCATTTCCCAGCCTAATAAAACGCCTTCAGCCCTTAGAAAGTAAGCTTCGGCAGAAGACATTACATTCAATGGGGTAGAAAAGTAGTCGTCTATGCCACCTGAAACCGGAGCGGTCCAACGAGGGCCAACATGTGAATTTGATTTGGCAACATTCATTGCATCTGACAATTGTTCCACGCTTAATCCATTTCTTAGGCCATCATATTGACCCGTATTGACTGCTGGCAAAAAGTACTCAGGAGTTCTGGGGTCATCATATCCTACCAAAGTAGATTCCATTGCAGCACTCATTCTAAATTCATTCCATTCAGACATTTGTGAAATAGGATTTATGTCAATGGTATTTTGTTGAATTAATGCATCATCATCCGGGCTTGTTTCAAGAACAGTGTTCGAAAATGCTTCTTCCCCCTGAACTTTAGCCAATGTTGGATTGGTTTTGGATATTCTTATGGCCAATCTCAGTCTTAAGGTATTGGCAAACTTAATCCACTTAGTAATATCCCCTTCATACATTAAGTCATAAGACCCAAAGGGTCTCTGATCACTTGGCAATGCCTTAAGCACCGCTTCAGCCCTGTCCAACCTTTCAAAAAAGTCATTATAAATGCTTTCTTGGCTGTCATATGGAATGCCGGTGCTTGCTTCACCAGCTTTTGAATACGGGATAGGCCCCCAGTAGTCTGTAACCCTGTGAAATGCAAAAACCCACCATATTTCAGCAAGTGCATGTTCAGCTGAGCCTACTTCCGCATTATCCAAAATAGTCTGTAACTGCGGCATTACTTCCACATAAATAGGGTTAAAGGCATTTCGAAGCCAATCCATTCGTATAACCAATCTATCAGTTGGGAAATAGGAGGTTACGTTGGCAAAATATTGTGCGTATTGAGCAGCAAATAAGTTTTCCGGAGTTTGTCCTCCAATAGGAACACCCGTAAGTGCTTTTGAGAATAGAAACGGCAACTCGGAGGCGCCTACTGTGGCAATCGAGTTTGCGTCCGTATTAATTTCAGTATAATCATCAGTGCAAGCGGTATGTAGTACAAGACTAAAGGCTACCAAAAGGCACATACTTAATTTTATTGTTATCTCTTTCATGATTATTTTTTTAAAATATTAGATTAAGATTAAATCCAAAACTCTGTGTTGAGGGAATTGCACCATATTCGGTTCCATCTGCATACTTGCCCATATCAGGGTCAAACCACATCTTCCGTTTCTCCAGGCCTGGAATATCCAATAGGGAACTGCCTCGATATATCCAAAATAGATTACGAGCGATAAGCGAAAAACTGGCTTTTTTAATGAATAGATTAGAGGGTAACGGAATGTCATATCCTAATGATACTTCTCTTAATCGAACGTTAGAGGCATCATAGGCGAAGAATTCTCCAACTCCTGAGCGTTTGCCGGATACGGTTTGCCAAAATTGCTGAGCGGAAATGGTTGCAGAAACAGGATTTCCATCCAAATCAACACCTCCTAAATTCCATCCACCTTCTCGATAATCGGCAGTGGCCTCTGTAATACCGCTGAAAGACAAGTTCTGTTCGGTATTTGAAACCATGACGCCTCCAAATTTTCCATCAACCAGCATCCTCAAGGAAAAATCCTTGTATTTGAAAGTATTGGTTACCCCAAATATTTTATCTGGATTGGCATTACCTATTACTTCTGGATCTAGACCGGATTGACTGGTAATAAATGGAAGACCGGCAGCAGTAACTATAAAGTTGCCATTTTCATCTCTTTGCCATTGGTCAGCTATCAAATCATTGTAGCTACCACCAATTTTTGCTTGGGGAACAGCCCCAAAATTACCAAAACTACCCAAGTAAATAGTATCAAGGTCATCTGTTAAACTTATAACCTTACTTCCGTTGAATGAAAAATTCAGATCAATTTCCCAACTGAAATCTTCAGTAAATATGGGAAAACCATTCAACACCATTTCCAAACCTTCGTTCTGAATATTACCGGCATTAATATATCTCTGAGAGTAGCCAGTGGCAACAGGTAGTGAAATTCTAATTAGTTGGTTGATCGCGTTGCTCTTATAATAGGCAAGTGATATCCCAGCTCTGTTATTAAAGAACCTTGATTGTAATCCGGCTTCCCAGTTTTTTACAATCTCTGGCTTTAGATTTGGAAAAGGAAGCACATTGCTTCTGCTTAAGTATCCATTACCAGCACCTTGGCTGTAATTATAAGAAGAGGAAAGCAGTCCAAACTGTCCGCCATTACCTACCTCGGCATATGTTACATAAGCCTTTAGGAATGATATAGATTCAGGTAGTTCTATTAAATCGGACAAGACTCCTGAAAGCCCCGAAGAAAAATATTGAAATGAGTGTGGAGCAGGGAGACGTGAATCCCAATCGTTTCTAAAACTACCATTAAGAGTTATGGCATTATCTTTAAAGGATAAATTGACATCTCCAAAAACAGATTGCGTTTGTATTTGAGTTTGCGTTGAATTAAACTGTGGATTGGTAGCAAAATTTAAACTGAATTTATTGGCTACATTTAATCCATCGGCTATATCATTTTTTACCCCAAACTGTCTGTCTTGATATATGGCGCCAACAGAATAATCTACACTAAAATCTTTACTTATTTTATTATTCCCTTGGAGGATTAGATCAAACCATTTTTGAATGCCTGTAATGCCCGACTCACGATAATACCCGCCTTTATTCCTTGCGAATAAAACGGTACCAACATTTGTCTTTTGTTTTTCTTCTTCAAAAGACTTGGACAAATTAGCTCTTCCTGCTACACTTAACCAGTCTGTTATATCGAGTTTAGCAGATATAAATCCAGACAATTGATCCTTCTTTCCTTCAAGAATATCCTTATTTGTTATCCAATATGGGTTTTGATAGTTAGAGGCCAATGTTGATGGCCACGGAGTGGGCATATAAACACCAACATTATCCAATTCTTGATAATTTCTGGCATCAGCATCACTAACATTCCTAGGTATTTGATATATATTCATAACAGGCGTATTATTAGCTTCACCTGCTCTGGTTTTATTTTCAATAATCTGGGTCAGATAACTCACTTTAGAATCAATTGTAATTCTATCTCCAATTTTATTTGATATCCTGAAATTGAAATTATGACTTGTCAAATTATTTGATGGAATAATACCTTGGATATCTTTTTTGGTGTAAGACAAAAACGTTTGTGCTTTTTCCAAACCACCAGAGACGCTTATGGAGTTAGTGGAGCTAATTCCATTACTAAAGAAGTCTTCTATATTATTGGGTTGAGCCGAATAGGGTCTTGATTCACCCAAATAATTTACATATTCCTGACCTTCCATTTTAGCCCCCCAACTTTCTCCGGATGCGGCATTTAAGACACCAGCACTTCCTTGGCCATAAATGTTTTGAACCATGGGCAATGCAAAAGGCGATTCAACAACAAGGCTCGAATTTACATTTACGGATACATCGCCACCCTTTGACCCTTTCTTTGTGGTTATTATTATAGCTCCATTTCCTGCTTGACTCCCATACAAAACACCTGCAGAAGCCCCAGGAAGGACACTTACCGACTCAATATCATCTGGATTTATATTAGATGTTGAATTGTTGTCGATGTTTGGTACCCCATCAACTACTATCAACGCTGAGTTGCTACCTGAAAGGGAACGAGAACCCCGGAGTATAATTTCAGATTCACTACCGACACCCCCAGCACTTTGTGTAATTTGTGCATTGGCAATCTTACCCTGAAAAGAGTTTATGAGATTATTTGGATCCCTGACACCAGTTAATTCAGAAGATTCAACACTTTGCGTGGCATAAGTTAGCGACTTTTTCTGTCTCCTTATCCCCAAAGCAGTAACGACTACCTCCTCCAAGCCTGAGGTACTTTCTACCAAATTTATGGTAATGGTGGTTTGCCCACCAAGATTAACTTCTTTAGTGGCAAAACCAAGATAGGACACCACTAAAACGGCAGTTTCACTTGCTACTGAAATGGAAAAATTACCGTCAAAATCGGCTTGTGTACCATTAGTTGTTCCCTTTTCAATAATATTGGCACCTGGTAAAGGTTGTCCATCAACATCCAAAACCGAACCAGACACAGTAAAAGTTTGCAAATCAGCGCTTGTGGGCTCCGTTGCAATTATGACTATTTTATTGTCCTTAAAATTTAATTTAAAATCCTTACCCGAAAAACATGTTTCAAGTAATTTATTGGCACGGATTGTGCCTTTTTTAAGGTGAACTTTAGGTGTATCCTTAAATAGATTTTCTTCGTATATAAACGTGTATTCTGTTTGATTTCTTAATAAGTCGAATACCACATCAATGGATACCACCTGATCCTTGTCAATATGAATTTTAGTGTTCTGTGAGAAAATATCACTAGAAGTAAATCCAAAGGCAGTGGAACAAAGCAAAAAAATGAATGTCCTCATAATGAACTTTAGTAGCTCTTTCCGCTGATGGAAAATAGCGTTAGTAAATTTAATTTTCATAAATTTGAGTATTAGTTGGTTAATATTATTAATCAATTGATGCAAAGAGGGGACAAAAGCACAGTACTGTCCAGGTATAAACTTTGTTCCCTTTCTTTATTTTATTATAATTTTTTTGTTCTTTATTTCATAGGCCTTTATGGAATTAGTAGTTAAGATACTGTTTAATATTTCTTCGATTGCTTCTTCTTTCTTCAATACGCCATTAAATTTCACATATTTAAGATCAGGTGTTGAAAACGCTATATCCACGTCATACCAGCGTGATAATACCATGGCAATTTCCTGTAAAGATTTGCCTTTAAAACTAAAGATTCCCTTTCTCCATGCAATCTCCTGACCTACATTTGTAGGGTTGATACTGATAGTATTGTTTTTAAGGTCTAATTTGGACTGCTCATTGGGTTTTAGCACCTGAGTAGATGTAGCAGTACTTATAGTTACCATACCCTCTACCAGCGTGGTATAGATATTAGTTTCGTCTTTATAGGCTTTGACATTAAACTCGGTTCCCAGAACCTCTATCTCCTGGGATACGTTTAAAACTCTAAACCTTGCTCCAAGATGTTCCGTACTTGGAGAAACTTCAAAATAAGCTTCTCCATAGACCAATTCTACAATTCTTGTTTTTCCCTCCACAAAGGCAACAGGATACTTTAACTGACTATCAGAGTTAAGCCAAACCAATGTTCCATCTGCCAATTTTATATGAAATTGCCCCCCTCTAGGAATCGTCAAGTAATTATATGCTATCTCAGTAGTTATTTTATTGGAGGAATCATATACCAATTCTTCCCCATTACTTTTTATATTTTTAGTTTGTATTGTTTTTCCTTTTTCCAAATCTATACTTGTACCATCTTCCAAAGTAAGGATGGCCTTGTCCGTCCCTGTTTGGATACTATTTACTATCTCTGCTGGGGTCTCTGTTTTAGGGACTAAAGTATCCGACCCATTATCAATTACCTTATTTTGGAAAAGATACCCAATACCCAGAATCATAAGAATTACTGCAGCATATCGTACAATATTTCGGACTTTGCGCATTTTATGAGCCCTTTTTTCCCGCTCGATAAATTGTAGTAACTGTTTTTTGGAACCTTCCGCGCGAAATTTTTTCACATTCAAATCGATTACATGGTTGATTTTTACAAATTTCTTGAATTCCTCTTTATTGGCAGGGTCATCAATCCATTTAGAAAGCTGATCCAACTCAGAGAGGGACGCTTGTCTAGTAAAGTATTTTGCAATTAGATTTTGAATTTTTATTGACATTCTAAATTGATCTACATTATTTAAACGCATTAATTTTAAGCAACCCTTGCTTTTTTAAGAATTAATTTTCTAATTTCATAAACTTCTACTTGAATATTTAAAATTTCCCGTAATGAAAATTGATTATATCAACGAAGTTATTTTTGTTCAAGGCCTAAAAAATGGTGATTCTACAGCCTATAAATACTTAGTTGAAAATTATCATCATAGGCTATGCACCTATGCTTACGGACTAATTGGCGATAATGATTCATCCGAGGATATAGTTCAGAACGTCTATATTAAAATCTGGAAACAACGAAAAAAGTTAAAGGACGATGTGGACCTAACAAATTATTTATATAAATCTGTATATAATGGGTTTGTTGATCAATACCGAAAAATTAGGCCTGTGTTTTCATTGGAAAAAATTCATATAGATACTCTTGGAGCATTCGTACAGGAGGATTCGGAACATTCCTTGGAAAGACTTATTTCTCAAGTGAAAAAAGAAATTGAGAACCTACCTCCCAAATGTAAACAAGCTTTTTTGTTGAGCAAGCAGGACGGACTTACCAATATCGAAATTGCGGAGTATTTGAATATTTCTACAAAATCGGTCGAAGGTCATATTACTAAGGCTTTTACCATTTTACGGAAATCTCTTGATGGCAAAATGAAAGGAATTTTCCTATTGCTTTTTGGAATGGAATTAAAACAAAAGTTTTAATTCTTAAACATATTACCTTCCAGGTTGGATGGATTTTAGAATTTATTGAAGTATTAATTCACTCGCCTCGTCCAAAATGGAACGATCCAACTTCTTTAACTAGGCCTGTGTAACTGTTAAATTTTGATGACCCATAGATTCACGGATAATATCGGTAACAATTCCTTTTTGCTATAGACAATTGGCATAACCGGACGTTTTGATAGAATTTTTATGTCATTACCATAGAATTCATCTTCCTTTTATATGCTGCTACTTTATCATTTCATCAATTAGCGCTACTATTTTCATTTTCCAAAGCTTTAACAAATAGTGGTTCATAGCTTAAAATCCTTCTTTCATATAGGAAAATTAAATGCTAATCTATTTCGTTTGGGAACAGCCATTTTTACGAACACATTTGTATTTGCTGGAATGGGATAGTCCCATAGTGCAATTATCTAGTTATTGAAGAATTATTTATGAAAAGATTTTCGTTTGTTTTATTGTTAACATTGGGCAGTGCGATTTATGCCCAAGAAGCTAATACTATTTATTTTAATAATGAATTTTTTCCGAATTCAGAAGTTGGCGATGTTTCCAAGACAACAATAGGCGTAGACATTCCCGTTATTAACAGCTATGATAAAGAGAGTTTTAGTGTTGGGGCCTCATACCAAAGCACCAACCTGAGTTATGTGGATAAGGATGTACCTTTCGAAACCGATCAGATAGAGGGCTTTCATACATTTGCACTAAAATTGCAGTATAATCGCCTACTCAAGAACAATTGGGGAATAACGCTAATGGCTCAATCCCAAATTTCCTCAAATTTTGATGAAATGGACTTTAGTGAAAAAGACTTGTTCTTTAACGGAGCATTAATATTTGACAAATTAAATGAAGAAAAAAGATCCATGTGGAGTTTCGGAGTCATTAATGATGCCCAGTACGGACTTTACTTTCCCATACCCACAGTTTCGTACACTAAACGAATCAATGATTTTTGGGCTTATAAATTGGGTGTGCCTGATAGCCGAGTAAAATGGACCTGGAACAAAAACAGTAATTTTGAGGCATTTGCTGCTTTGGACGGCTTTAGTGGCAATATTAATGATGATATAGAGATATATAAGGAGGACTATGTGGGAACCTTACGACAAACCAGTGTGGTAAGTGGATTAGCGTATAACTTCAATTTCTGGCGCAATTTTCAGTTAAATGCAAAGAGCGGATATACCCTTTACAATCATATGGAAGTTCAAAACTATGACAATGAGGAGATTTACGATTTTGACCTGGCCAATGGTTGGTATTTCAATGTTGGCATGAGCTATAAACTTGGAAAAAAGGTGAAACTAAAAAGTCCGTATTAATCTTGATCAGGGTTAACCATAATTCTGTGAAAATATAATTACAACGGGTTCAACTTCGGAAAGTTGAATCCGTTTTTCATTATGACACGAACCAAGTAAATTTAACCTCCATTTTTGTACCTGCCGTTCCCGCCCAAGCCTAAATATTTCCCTATTGCCTGTACGGTCTCGGACATTTGAACACCGCGTATACATCTTTCTGGAATTTCATTAACGATGGGATTGGAAGTTCTAAGACTAACCCAATCCTTTTCCTAATTTCCGTATATTTAAATAATATTAAGTATTTGATTTAGAGTAAATAAACTTATAAACTGCTTGGGAATGAAGGGATTTTCATTATTCAAATGGTCAACGATTAGCATTTGAAGTTTTAACAAACAATTACTTAGTTCAAATGAAAACTAATTTAGACCACAGAAATCTTTATCACTTTGCCATCTTCATAGTTGGGCTCCAAATGCTACTCTCCATAGCCCATATAATTGTAATCTCCCTTGGGGGAAGCTCGTTTATCTATTTCAGTGGTTATTTTGTTCCTTGGTTTATTTTGATAGTTATAAGCGCTGTTGCGCTTCAACTGGTGTTAATTTGGTATTATCGAATAAAGAACTTCAGGTTTGCCTTATTGGGCATTTTGGTTTCCCTTGTTGCTACATTGGCCTATGGCCTATTTTTTTATCTAGCATTGACGAATAGGTTTTTGCAAAATATGGTTGCCGGGGCATATGTAATGGTGTTATTTGTAGGTTCTATATATTCGTTATGCCTTTTTACTTCAGGGACGAGACATAGATTTTGGTTGTTTTGGGCAGGAATCAGCGGGTTTTTAGTTCAGTGTATTTTAATTGCGCTGTATCTCTGGGGAATGAATACCCAGAACGATGCTATTCAAGGGGGCATTAAAATGGCCATACCCTGGTTATCGGTGGCTGGAAGCCTTACACTTTTTTTCTATACCCTGAATTTCAAAGATGAGTTGAACTCCCTGGACAACAAGGACGAGCTCATTCCATCCAAATTATTGACCGCTACCATGAACTTGTTTGGGGTGATTTCGGTAATCGCAATTTTTTTGGTTTTAAATCAAGGGATAAAAAGCTATGTATGGCAAAATGGAAAAGCGGAAAGATCTATGAAGTTGGCACAACTTTTTGAGGCAAGAATTTACGTGAACGGGCAAAATGATACCCTTAGATATCGCTTATTGAAACCTAAAGATTATGATATTAACAAGGAGTACCCTTTGGTGGTAGATCTACACCATGGGGCAGGAATGGGGAACGACAATCTAATACAATTAGACGCAGCCGAACCGTCCAAGCTATTATCGACCGATGAAAATAGGAAAAAATATCCAGCTTTTATTATAGTGCCTCAATGTCCTAAGAACTCTAGTTTTAGGGAACTTCCCAAACATCAGGGTATTTCTGATTTAATTTATGAGGCCATGAATACCGTGGAGGAAGAGTTTAATATAGATGAAAGGCGACGTTATGTAATGGGGTTGTCCCTTGGAGGTTATGGCACTTGGCATTTTATTGGGTCCCGACCAGAGTTGTTTGCGGCGGCCATTCCCATTTGTGGGGGAGGTGATCCAGGCATGGCCAATAATATGATCAACGTACCTATTTGGGCTTTTCACGGTGAAAATGACAATAACGTCCCTGTGCATTTGACAAGGAACGTGATCCTAGCCATTAGGGTTGCAGGGGGAAGTCCAAAGTATACCGAATATTCGTCGGGCCATGATATTTGGAATAAGGTATACAACACTCCTGGATTGCTGGAATGGCTTTTTGCCCAAAAAAAGGAATGAGGGCTTCTTGGTTGAAGAAAGAAAAGTGTACCAAAACGTCCTGGAGTTATTATTGGATAGTATTTATAAGCCCCGTAAACACTAAGTTTAAGGGGCTTTTTGTTAAACTTTTGTATAGATGGATAGAATAAAATTGAACCAAGGCAAAATCATCCTAAGAATCTACAGGGAATAGCCATTTTTGACTCACCTTATATATCACCTAAATACACTGAAAGGCTGGTTATTGTAGCGTTTAGGACTTTATAATGCGTTCATGTGCCATTTGGTATAAATCTATTAGTTCCCTATCTGGATGTTTTTTGCGTATGGTTTCCAAATAGTTCAACAATTCCAGTCTTTTGTTCTGCTTATGGGCATCGTACAAGATGTCTTCTATGGTATTACTCATAATTTAATTTTCTATTTCCTGTATTACTTTTAAAGTCTTTAACATAGAATCTGGAGTTACCGAAATGGTATCTATACCTTCCTCTATCAAAAATTTGGAGAAATCCGGAAAATCCGAAGGTCCCTGACCACATATCCCCACTTTGGTCTTATGTATTTTGGCCGTGGCAATCAACATTTTTATCATGCTCTTTACGGCACAATTGCGTTCGTCGTACAAATGTGCTACCAAACTGGAATCACGATCTAATCCTAAAACAAGCTGGGTAAGATCGTTGGATCCAATAGAAAAACCATCGATCATAGGTGCGAATTGATCGGCCAGAATTACATTGGAGGGCAATTCTGCCATTAAATAAATTTCCAGTCCTCTTTCCCCTCTCCTAAGGCCATTTTCTTCCATGATGTCCAAGACCTTGGTCAATTCCTGTGGTGTTCTACAAAAGGGAATCATAACGGTAATATTTTCAAGGCCGAATTGATCCCGTACCATTTTTAGCGCTTTGCATTCCAGAACGAAGGCCTCTCTAAAAGTCTCGGAATAATAACGTGAAGCTCCCCTCCATCCGATCATTGGATTTTCCTCCTTAGGCTCAAAATGATTCCCTCCCAATAAATTGAAATATTCATTTGTTTTGAAATCGGATAATCTGGTAATCACTCGATTTGGATAAAATGCAGCCCCTATTTTGGCGATGCCCTGTGCCAATTTATTGATGAAAAATGCTTCTTCGGATTCATATCCTTTAATTAATTCTCCGATGGCCGTTGATAGGGCGGGATCCTTAAGATCCCTGTGCCTTAATAGTGCCAAGGGATGTACTTTAATGTAGTTGTTGATTATAAATTCTTCCCGTGCCAAACCCACTCCTCCATTTGGAATTTTTCTATATTGGAACGCCAATTCTGGGGATCCAATATTCATTAGAACGGGAGTTTTGGTTTTTGGGAATTCCGTATAGGCAGTCTCGTGTAGTTTATAGTTTATTTTTCCTTGGTACACTTTTCCAATACTGCCCTCGGCGCAGGAAACGGTTATATTCTGTCCATTTTCAAGTATGGAAGTGGCATGTGCGGCGCCCACTATTGCCGGGACACCAATTTCACGGGCCACAATAGCGGCATGACAGGTTCTTCCCCCCTTTTCGGTAATGATGGCCGAAGCTTTTTTCATTAGGGGCTCCCAGTCTGGATCGGTCATTTCAGTAACAAGTACATCGCCCGCTTTAAAGTCGGTCTCATCTGCACTACCATCCCTTCCATCCAGGGAAAAGATACGATGTACCTTCCCAGTCCCAATTTTATCACCTACAGCAACTCCCGATAAAATAAGCTTGTCCGCCAATTGGTCCTCATCCTCAATTTCATATTCTTTGATGCTATCGGTCTGTTCCTGGGAATGTATGGTCTCAGGCCGGGCCTGTACAATATAGAGTTCATTGGAAAGGCCGTCTATGGCCCATTCAATATCCATAGGGCACCAGGACCCTCTTAGTTTAGTGTAATAGTTTTCTATTTTTTGGACCCATTGGGCCAATTGTATGATTTGAGTATCCTTAAGACAAAATGTATCCTGGATTTTTTGATCTACGGGAACTTGTTTTACGGTTTCAAATGGCTTGTTTCCATATACCATTTTATGGGTTTTTTTGCCGAGTTTTTTATCGATAATGGCATTAAAGCCTTTTTCCAAGGTAGGCTTGAAGACTATAAACTCATCTGGGGAAATTTCACCCCCAACTACCAGTTCACCTAATCCGTAGGCCCCGTTTATTAAAACTACATCCTTGAACCCACTTTCCGTATCCAAAGAGAAGGCAACGCCTGAGGAGCCTAGATCCGAGCGTACCATTTTTTGTACACAAACCGATAATTTTATGGAAAAGTGATCAAAACCTCGGGAAGAACGGTACGAAATGGCACGGTCTGTATACAAGGATGCAAAGCAACTTCTTATTGCCGTTAACAGCATTTCTCCTCCTTGAATGTTCAGATAAGTGGATTGCTGTCCTGCAAAGGAAGCGTCCGGTAGATCCTCTGCTGTGGCCGAGGAACGCACGGCTATATCCGTAGCTTCTTGATCATAATCCTCGGACAGGATATAATAGGATTCCAAGATCGACTTTTCGACCGAAACAGGAAATTTACCATTGGAAATCAACTTTCTAATGTTGGAACCTGTTTTACGAAGTTGAATAATATCCGTGGTGTCCAAACCATCCAATGCCGCATTGATTTTTTCCTTCAAATTGTTTTCGTCAATGAAAGCATCGTAGGCATCTACTGTCACTGCAAATCCGTTGGGAACTTTGATGTTTTGAGCTGTTAAATGTTGAATCATTTCACCTAGTGAAGCATTCTTACCACCAACTCTTGGTAAGTCGTCAATGCCAACTTCACTCAGTTTCTGGATATACTTTTTTTGATTTTTCATGACACCTTATGCGTTAGTAGTTTATTTACGAAATCGTTTGCGTAAATCAAGAAAAAAATTATTTCGATACAAAATTTCATTAATTTAGACAGGTTTCCAACCTATAATATGACTAATTACAATACTTTTTTTGCCGATAGCTATTTTAGTATGTGGATTGTGAATTTTTAGTATTATGTTTATGGTAATTCTTTAAAACATGAAACTTCAATTAGCGGATAGAAGTAATTTTAACAACAGCTCCTTTACTACCAAGGTGAATGAGTATCCCTATTTTTTAAAAATATGGCACTATCATCCCGAATTGGAATTAGTGGTTATTTTAAAAAGTGAAGGAACTTGTTTTGTGGGCGATTGTAGTGAAAAATTCCAAGCGGGGGAAATTGTACTGCTGGGTGAAAATTTACCGCATATGTGGCTGAGCGATGAGGACTATTTTCAGTTTAATCCCAACTTATCTGCAAAAGCCTGTGTCATGCATTTTAAAACTGATTATTTAGGAAGTCAATTTTTTGTAACTCCGGAAATGCAGCATATTTATGGACTGTTTGAAAGAGCTAGAAATGGAATAAAGTTTTTTAATATAGATAAGGAGCTGATCAAGGAGGTTACGAACATGTTGAAATTGAAGGGTTTTGATAAGACGCTAGCTTTTTTAACCATACTTAACAAACTGTCTAGGCACAGGAGTTTCAAATTATTGGCCAGCCAGGGATTTATAAATACCTATGAATTATCTGAAAACAAAAATTTAGACAATATTCATGCCTATATCTTTAAAAACTTTTACAAGACCATTACCCTGAAGGAAGTGGCGCGAATAGCCCATATGAATACTTCTGCCTTCAGTAGATTCTTCAAAAGAGTAAAAGGCACAACATTTACCCGATATGTAACGGAAATTAGAATTGGTTATGCATGTAAACTATTATTGGAAGGGGAAAGTAGCATTTCAACGGTGTGCTATGAATCCGGGTTTAATAATATCTCCAACTTTAACCGACAATTCCGATTAATAATGAACTGCTCGCCCTCTACATTTTTAAGGGAGCATAAAAACTACGATAGGAATTTTGACACCCGTTAATATTTTCAAAATGCCTATAATTGGCAGGGAATAAATATCAATTAGCTAAAATGAAAGTTGTAATAGGCTACTGATCAATAAAAAGGAATGCGATGGCAAAACTATGCCATGGCAATTTACGGTGTGTAGCCGACCATAAAAATAATGGTCTGGGAAGTTAAGGTCTGTAGCTCAATCGGAACAATTTTAAATGTAATAAGTAACAAAGAGAATTTAATTAATATGGCACAAAAACAATATTACAAAAAAGGGTCTTTTGGGAGAAAATATATCTTGTTCTTAATTACCCCATTTATTTTTACATCATGTAAGGAGAAGCAAGTGGGGATGGATAGTCCAAAAGCCAAACCCAATGTGATTGTAGTCATAACGGACGATCAAGGTTACGGAGATCTTGGGTTAAATGGAAATGCAAGTATAAAAACCCCTGCTATTGACAATTTCGCAGCGGAGTCCGTCCGTCTTAGCAATTATCATGTAGGGACCACTTGCGCTCCCACAAGGGCCGGATTGCTAACGGGAAGGAATTGCAATAGAAATGGTGTTTGGCATACCATAATGGGAGCTTCCTTGCTAAACAGGGAAGAAATTACCATGGCCGACGAGCTACAGAAGAATGGGTATAATACCGCCATGTTCGGCAAGTGGCATTTGGGGGACAACCATCCATTTGCACCTCAGGAAAGAGGGTTCGATGTGGCTTTTTATCACGGTGGTGGTGGTGTTGGGCAAACACCGGATTATTGGGATAACGACTATTTTGATGATACTTATTATAGAAATGGGACACCGGAAAAGAAGGAAGGATATTGTACCGATGTATGGTTTAATGAAGCAATGAATTTCATTGAAGCTAAAAAGGAAGAGCCTTTTTTCTGTTATCTTAGTTTAAATGCGCCCCACAGCCCTTACAATGTACCCGAAGAATACTACAATATATATAAGGATGCAAAGGGCATATCGGAAGAGCAAAAGCGTTTTTATGGTATGATCACCAATATTGATGACAATTTCTCAAAACTATTGAAGAAGTTGGAGGCCTTGGGCATTGCCGATAATACCATCCTGATATTTACTACCGATAATGGTACTGCCCAAGGGTATACTATAGATGCCAAGACTAATGAAGTTCAAGGTTACAATGCAGGTATGAGGGGCACTAAAGGGAGTGAATATGATGGGGGCCATAGGGTTCCTTTTATTGTAAGATGGCCAAATGGAGGACTAAGCGGAGGCAAGACCCTTGAAGATTTGGTGGCCCATGTAGATGTATTGCCAACGATCATGAAACTAACAGGGCAGCCTTATACGCCCACCAAAACCATGGATGGTATGGATGTAAGTGATTACCTCTTAGGAAAAGAAGACATTTCCAATAGGTACCTGGTAACGGATACCCAGCGTGTGCCTTGGCCTATTAAAGGGAAGAACAGCTGTGTAATGGAGGGTAAATGGCGTTTGATAAACGGTACGGAATTATACAATATAGCCCTTGATCCTGGGCAGGAAATTAATGTTGCGGACCAACACCCGGAAAGGGTGGAGGCAATGAATGCATTTTACGAAAGTTGGTGGGATGATATAATTAAGGAAACCAAATATTCCGTGATTGATTTGGGCGTTGGGGAAACAGATGTACTTACCTGTCATGATGCCCGCACCATAGGGTACTACCCGCCATGGAACCAACAAATGATCCGTGCAGGAGAACCTATGAAACCCGCCCCCTTTTCGGTAAACTTTACTTCCGCTGGCAAGTATAGGTTCCACCTCAGGAGATGGCCGTCTGAAAGTAATTTGGCTCTTGGTGCTGAAATCAACGATGCTATATCAGCCACTCTTAATGCAGAAGGCAAGGTGGCCGGAAAATCAATGCTATTTAAAAAAGCACACCTAAATATTGGAGAAAAAAGTATTGATGTTGCGGTAGATAACAAGGCAGGAGCCGCTACTTTGGAAATGGATGTGCAGCAGGGCGAAACAGAACTAATGGCCTATTTTGATTTGGCGGATGGAACCCAGAGCAATGCTTTTTATATAGATGTGGAAAAGGTGGAATAGGCCAATGAGCGCTTAAAAATAAAATGTGATATACACTTTACGAATGAATTACCGCAATAATTAACTGATTTATTCATTTTAATCGAGGGGCGATTTAAGCAAATTAAAAAGGCAAATATCTGAAAATAAAGTATTTAACAATACTCATATCCATCAATAGAAATAAGCAATACTTTAAGCGAATAGAGAAAGATGCTAGTGACACGTTTACATAATTTCGTAAAGAATCACAATTTATATTTTAAAATATGCTAACAACTTTAAAAAAGGTAATCCCAATAATGTTTACTATTTGGGTCGGAACTTCCTATGCACAGGAAAAGAATGGGGGCGAGATGGACGAAATGTGGGGCGAACAGAACACTTTGGGAGCGGATGCCCCCGCCTCCAGGACGGCACTATTTGATGATGGCAATTATGCCATGTTTATCCATTGGGGTATTTACTCCAACATTGCCAACAAATGGAAGGATAGTACCTATTACGGCATTAGTGAGTGGATCATGAATCCTAGAAGGGCCAATATTCCGGTAGATGAATATATGGCAGAGGCAAAAAACTTCAACCCGGTATATTTTGATGCCAAGGCTATTGCGCAACTGGCCAAGGATGCAGGAATGAAATATGTTGTTGTTACCAGCAAGCACCATGACGGTTTTGCCATGTATAATTCCAAAAGCAATGATTTCAATATTGTAAAGGCCACTCCCTTTGCCAGGGATCCCATGAAAGAATTGTCCAAGGCCTGTAAAGAATTGGGGCTTGGATTCGGCTTTTATTATTCGCACAATCAGGACTGGACCTTTCCGGGGGGCAATGGCGGACCCAAGGTCAATGAAAAAGGTAAAGAGGTAGATTTCGAATATTACTTTAAGAAAAAATGTCTTCCTCAGGTAAAGGAGATCGTGACCGAATATGGGGATATTGCCATGGTCTGGTTTGATACTCCCGGGAATATGGAGAAAAAATATGTAGCTGAATTGGTAGATGTAGTCCGCAAGCACCAACCCAATGCCATGATTTCTGGTAGGGCGGGCCACGGGTTGGGAGATTATAAATCCTTGGGGGATATGAATATTCCAGTTAAAAATATAGGGGGTCTATGGGAAACGGTAGATGTTACCAACGATTCTTGGGGTTATGCCTGGTACGATCAGAATTGGAAAGGCCCTAAACGTATATTGAAGAGTATAATTTCTACAGTGGCCCGCGGGGGCACCTATATGTTGAATGTTGGGCCGGCACCTGATGGAAGTATTCCGACTGAGGCGCAGGAATCGTTAAGGGCTTCTGGAGAGTGGATCGGTAGATACCCGCAGGTAATTTATAAGTCTGGGGCTTCACCTTGGGGACGAAAGTTGCCCTGGGGAGATGCTACCATAGCCTCAGATGGCAAGTTGAACCTCTGCGTTTATGAATGGCCTTTGGATGGTAAATTGTGGCTTCCAGGCCTAAAGAATAATATAACTTCCGCAAAGCTTTGGGTAAACGGAGAACAGCTAAAATTGGAGACCAGCAGGGATGGGGATTGGGCCGCATTAATTCTTCCGGCCAAACGTCCAGAAAGTTTGATTTCCATTATAGAGGTTGAGCTAGACGGCCGTCCGGAGGTAAGCACCAGCTCCAGTCTAGACCCCATTTTTGCTACAGTACTTCCTGTGGATTTTGCCACAGCGGAAGGTGCTGCCATCTCAGAAAAAAGGTGGATGGAAAAATTTGGGGAGTGGAAGCATATTGAACAGGCCCAAGATTGGACAGATAAGGGTAAAGTGACTTGGAAGGTAGTGGTGAAAGAACCCGGTTACTATCAAACGGAACTCAATTATGCGGGATCGGGCCGCTTGGTATGGAACATTACTTCGGACGAGGGAAATGTTGTTCAGAACCAGCAAAACTCTTCAGAGGTCTACAATTATTATGAAATGGGACTTTTGAAATTTGAAAAGCCGGGAGAGCATACCATAACCGTGTCTTTGGTAGATGGAAATAGGCAAGGTGCAAGTCTCAAAGAAATACGATTGACTCCTGAGGGAAGTATGGAATAAAACCTATAATTTTGAAGAATGACGAAAAAGCCATTCATTTTAGTACAGCTTGTTTTTCTATTATTTTATATATCAGTTGCACATTCCCAGGAATTAAAACCATCCAATTTATTTTGCGATAATATGGTATTGCAACGTGGCATGCAAGTTCCTGTTTGGGGCCTTGCAGCGCCTAAGGAAAGAATAACGGTAAAATTTGCTGGCCAGACCACCTCAACAAAAGCAGGGAAAGATGGTATATGGATGGTTGAATTAGAGCCCATGCAGGCTTCGAAAATTCCTCGGGAAATGACTATCAGCGGAAAAACGGAAATAGTCTTGTCCAATGTGGTAGTGGGTGAAGTTTGGATATGCTCTGGACAGTCCAACATGCAATTTTCGGTTACCAACGTCCCTGAAACAAAAGCACTGTTGGCTTCTTCAAAGAATATTAGAAGTTTTGAGGTGAAGAGAACGGTTTCCTTTAACGAAGAAGACAATGTTAATGGAAAATGGCAAGATGCCCCCCCAAGCAGTGCCGTAGCATTTGGTTTTGCATACTTCCTTGAGAAGTCCGCCGATATTCCGATTGGAATAATACATGCCTCTTGGGGCAGTTCTTCCCTGGAAGCCTGGATGCCGCGCGATATGGCAAAAGAGTTTCCTTATTTCAAGGCTATAATGGACGACTTTGATGCCGATACATTAACTAGGAATAGAATCAACACCGCGATTACTTCCTCGGAAGGTTGGTCTAACGAAGAGGATATATTTATGCGTAGGCAACCCAATATTCTTTATAATGCTATGATGAACCCTATAACGCCTTATGCTTGTAGAGGCTTGGTTTGGTACCAAGGGGAGCGAAACACACGTTACTATTCCGGGGTACCCGAGGTAAACGAGGACAATTGGTTCCATAGGGTGATAGGGATGAAGGAATATGGCGATGTGCTTCAATCTTGGATCAGGCGGTATAGAAAGGAATGGAAAAATGATA
This sequence comes from Arenibacter sp. F26102, assembly GCF_023015865.1. Classification (GTDB taxonomy): domain Bacteria; phylum Bacteroidota; class Bacteroidia; order Flavobacteriales; family Flavobacteriaceae; genus Arenibacter. The sequence continues at coordinate 31,959 of NZ_JALKBC010000009.1, forward strand.
AGATGCACTTCTCTCTAGTAATGCTTCCCGGTTATGGAAAAGGCACGAACAATAATCCAGATATCGACCCCAAGAGTCCAACCGCCATGTCTTGGGCGTGGATGCGTGAGTCGCAAATGAAGGTATTGGACCTTCCTTATACCAGTGTTGTCAACACCATTGATCTAGGGGATGAAAAAAATGTACATCCCAAGGATAAACTTCCTATAGGGATTAGACTGGCACTGGCTGCGGAAAAATATACCCTTGATAGGGATGTGGTGGCAGAAGGCCCCATTTTTAAGGAAGTAAAGCCACTAAACAATACACTTGTAGTATATTTTAAGAATGCCCATGGATTAAAAACAGTCGATGGAAAAGCACCAAAGGGATTCTGGATTTCTGATGGATCTATGCAATGGCAAAAGGCAGAAGCGAAAACTGTTGGGGAAACGGTAGTACTGTCCAATGATAAAATAAAAAAGCCGCTCTTTGTGCGATATGCCTTTGCCGGAAAACCGGATGTAAATTTGGTCAATGATGCAGATTTACCTGCCTATCCCTTTAGAACGGATAATGAGATTCCTATTGATGAATAAATATAGAATGGAATTTTAATTTATTGGGAAAACACGATTTATAGAAAGTACGATTCTGTATCACCGGAGTCAAGGGCATTATTGCGAAAGGTTAGTCAGGCTATCCGCGGGAAATAGATTTTATACACATTAATTTAAAAGAGACTATGCATTTATTTAAACAGTTATTTAAGATTTTACTTCTGTTATTTTCAATAACTACAGCTGCACAAAGCATTCAAAAACCAAATATCATCATTATTTATACCGATGACCAGGGTTATGGGGATGTAGCAGCTCTTAACCCCGATGCTAAATTTAAGACTCCCAACATGGACATATTGGCGAATGAGGGGATTATCTTTACGGATGGGCATAGCAGTGATGCGGTCTGTACGCCTTCTAGATACTCCTTATTAACCGGGCGATATAGTTGGAGGACCTCCTTAAAAAAAGGAGTCCTTGGAGCCGATGGACCCTGTTTGATAGAGAAGGATAGGATGACCATTGCCTCCTTGCTGAAGGATAATGGCTACAATACCGCTATGGTGGGGAAATGGCATCTTCAAATGGAGTTTGAAGGAAGTCTGGGCAAGGATCGTGACTGGTCCAAACCCTTTACCGATGGTCCTATTGAGAAGGGGTTCGACTACTTTTTCGGGATTCCCGCATCCATGAACTACGGCATACTTACCTATTTGGAAAATGATAGGGTTTTGGATCCTCCGGTATTATGGACCAAAAAGAAGCCAGCCACCAACCCCAGAACCTATAGCGATGATATTACCCCTAAGCCCTATAGGATGACCCCCCCTTATGAAAAAGAAGGTGGTAGGGGCTGGGTGGAGGTGGCTCCATCCTTCAATGATGAGTTTGTACTGGAAAACCTGGCCAATAGGGCAGTGGAATATATTAATGAATCTTCCAAAGAGGCAAAAAACGGAAAGCCTTTCTTTCTATACCTTCCCTTGAACAGTCCGCATTTGCCACATAGTACCCACCCCGATTTTCAAGGCCGAAGCAACTGTGGCAATTATGGCGATTTTATGGAAGAAACCGATTATAGGGTGGGACAGGTATTGAAGGCCTTAAAAGTAAATGGTATTGATGACAACACCTTGGTTATCTTTTCTTCGGATAACGGTGCAGAAACCAACTACGTTTATCAACGCGATGTATATGGGCACTACAGTAGTTTTAATTTTAAAGGCGGTAAACGCGACATATATGAGGGTGGACATCGCGTGCCATTCCTAATGCGTTGGCCGGCCCAAATCAAGGCCGGTTTAAAATCGGATGTACCAGTGTGCCAAACAGATTATCTGGCTACAATTGCAGCAATTATTGGTATAAAGCTTCCTGATAATGCGGGTGAAGATAGTTATAGCTTGTTGCCGATTTTAAAAGGGGAGACACATAATGAAAAAGTTAGAGGGCCGGTAATCCATCATTCCGTAACAGGCGATTTTGCCATACGGGATGGAAAATGGAAATTGAACATGCTACGTGGATCCGGGGGTTCCTTGGAACCTAGATTTATTCAACCTAAAGAAGGAGAAGCCGTCTTTGAACTTTATAATATGGAGGAAGACCCAAGTGAGACCAACAACCTCTATTTTAAACATCCCGATGTCGTGAAAAGACTTACCAAAAAGATAAGCAATATCATAAAGGACGGAAGAACAACGGCCGGAATGCCTCAAGCATATGTTAAGGAGAATTGGGATTTGCCCAAATGGGTTAAATCTTAGATTCAATCAAAACGAAATACAGGGGAAATTCAATTTTTCTTTATTGATCGAAATAAGCAAGAATAAGACCGAACAGAGAAATACAATTTTATAGTTTGGCCTTAGGTTTGTTCAGGAAGCTGTTTTGGCGCCTTCAAAGTCCAATTTCTTGTTCCGATTTTAGAACATATACCTTAAAACAAAGTTTAAAAAATGAAACTAAGATCTACAATGCTTTTTTTGGGCACCTTACTTATGCTTTCGTGTGGAGGCAAGCAAGAAACAAAAAAAGAACCTATTTCCGAGGAAAAAAACCAACCGAATATCATTTTCATATTTGCCGATGATTGGGGATATGCAGATTTGGGAATCCATGGAAGTAGCTTTTGCAAAACCCCCAACCTGGATAAAATGGCTGCCGAAGGCATCGATTTTCAGAACTTTTCCGTGGTTAATCCTGTTTGTTCACCCAGCAGGGTGGCGGTAATGACAGGGCAATACCCTGCAAGACACAGTGTACATGGGCATTTTGCTTCCGTAGAATCACATATTAACAGAAATATGCCTGATTGGCTGAACCCCCAAGCCCCCTTACTTCCCAAAATGTTAAAGGAAGCAGGATATTCCACGGCCCATTTTGGTAAATGGCATTTGTCCAATACCCATGTTGAAGATGCACCTTCTCCATTGGAATACGGATACGATGAGTATGGTGCATTTAATTTGCCGAGCAACTTACATCAAATGCATGCGGATTCTACCTTATATAAAACTATTGATTTTGTAAAGCGCCATAAGGATAAGCCATTTTTTGTAAATGCTTGGATTCATGCAACGCATACTCCGCATTACCCTAAGGATGAGTTCATGCAACAATTTGCTCATTTAGGCGAACAGCAACAGGTGTATGCAGCTGTTGTGGCCGAGTATGATGCCCGTATTGGGGAATTGTTTACCACTCTTAAAACTTTGGGAATCGATGATAATACTCTGGTTATTTTCTCATCCGATAATGGTCCCGAAATAACCGGTAAAAATAAAATAACAGAGGATAATTCTACCGGACCTGGTTTAGGAACCTATTATTCCGTTGGGGAGACTGGTGAACTTAAAGGACGTAAGCGTTCCCTTTTCGCAGGAGGTGTGCGTATCCCGTTTGTGGTGCGCTGGCCCAGTAAAGTGCCAGCAGGAAGGATTGATAATACTACCGACCTGGCCGCCGTAGATTTACTGCCAACATTTTTGGATCTGGCTGGGGCAAGCTATCCAGAGAATTACCAACCTGATGGTGAGAGTATTGTTTCTGCTATGACGGGCAACACTTTTAACCGACAAAAGCCAATTTATTGGGATTGGCGTTTTTCGAGCGACAGAACGGATTTTTGGCCCAGTGCAGCTGTTCAAGAGGGCAACTGGAAACTTTTGACCAACGATAAACTAGGAAGGACAGAACTATATAATATAGGTTTGGATTGGGCGGAGCAGAAGGATGTGTCTGCTGAAAATCCTGATAAACATAAGGAATTATTGGGAAAGCTAAAGACTTTTCAAGAAACCCTACCTAAATCGGCTCCAGAAAATAGTTTTTCAAAAGCAAGAACGACCCTTATTACTGGAGAATAGATGAGGATTACCAAGCACTGAAGAAGACAATGCATTTTTTTTATAGAGTGATAGACTGAATTTACACAAAGGATTTTTCGTTGCAATGTTTTTCGGGGAATAGGTCCTATTTTGCAGCCGCCAAGCTGAATACCTGAAAATTATCTATGGTCATATGGTTATTTACCGTTCTAAAGCCAAAGTGCCCGCTGGTGTATGGTGAGGGGTCCTGAAAGTCGATGATCAGATTCCCATCCCTATAATACTGTATGATGCCTTTATAAGCGATGATTTTTATTTTAGTAAGTTGATTGGGCTGGATAAGAAATTTAGGGTGTACCAAATCATGCTCTGGCAGAAGGGGCCTATCCCCGGTTCCCGTATAGCGTCTGAATCGGGTTTTGGTATTATCGTGTCCGCCAACCCCCATATAATAAAGCCTCAGACTGTCATAATTGCTGAATTTACCTCCACGTTTTTTTGAATTTGCAAAAAGATCATTGGGATTTTCAAGGTCTTTGGCCATCCAAAAACAATTAAGATCTGAAACACGGTCCTGGGGTCCGCCCTGGTCTATTACATAGGCATCATATTGGATCATAATAGGGCCTTCCAGTTGTTTTTTGAACCAAATGGTACAACCGGACACATCGGTAATTTCCAGTTTTCCATCAGTGTTGGTAACGATACCTCCGGGCATCTGCTCCACATTCCAATTATCCAGGCCGTATTTGAAATTATCTTTATAGAGCAATGTTGCTTTCACGATAAGGGTATCGTTAATCACCATATCCTTTACTTTTTGGGGATAGGCTTCCGAGAGCAACATAATCAGCAAAATTGATAGTATGGTTTGTTTCATAAAATTTTATAGTTATCGGTTTTATGCTCTAAATATTTTGGAATTATTTGTGCGTCAACATTCCAAGGAAGCCTATTGTTCAACTAGGATTTTAGATATTACAAACTAAAAGGAACATCATGGGATACAATTTGTTCTAATAATAGTGCCCACAGAGGTTTCTTAATGCCACGTAATTTTAGCTTTCTTCGTCTCAGTGTTGACCCAAACACTTGCATGCTCAAATTCACGTGTAAAAATCCATCCATCAGGTTTTTCACGTTTAAAGGCTCCTTTTGGGCTTCCAAGTGGTTTTTTTAAGGCCGGATAATCCACTAGATTGCCATCCTTTAAATTCCAACCCCAATTCCATTGAAAATACGAATAAGGTTGTGCCCCAATAAGGAAACAAGCATGGTAATATTCCAATTGATCTTTAGATCTTTTTTCAATTCCATCTGTTTTTGTGGCTCCAATTGTTATATCGTTTCGACCCTTTCCTTTAGCACCGAAACGATAAATTGATATTTTTCCCGCCTTGGCAATTCTAATCATATCGTCCCATTCTTTAAGTAGATTTTCCTTATTGGTAACTGTTGCATTATAATGCTCAAACATAAAAGCATCACAGTAGGGAAAAACATCTTTTGTGGTGGCCGCATTGTTACCGACCAATATTTTATCGGGACCCATTTGTTCTTTCAATGCGGCCATCATTTCTCCTTTGGCTTTGGCTAATTCGGTTAAGTCGTCCATAGGGTAATCTGCATTTTCGTCAACATTCATACGATCAATAAATATACCATCTGCACCTGAAATTTTAACCCCTTCAACAGCCGATGCTACCCACCATTTACGAAATTCAGGATTTAAAGCATCAAAATAGTACGAAAATGCAGGCCCATTGGTTTTTTCCAAGAGTTTCCCGGTCTTTGGATCAACGGCCAAAAACTTGGCCATTTCTTTGTTTTTGGCGATGCCTTCAGGGGTAATATCCTTATTGAATTGCGTAAAGGGCCATGCAACGTAGGAATTGTAATAGAATAATATTTTAGACTCAGGTTTTAATTTATGAAACGCTTCCACTTCGTGCTTTGTTCCAAGGACAGCGTCACCAAGCATGTTGAATGCATGTGATTTTTCTATGCATATAAAATCTGTTCTTTCTGCAATAAATTTAACCTCTTCCGGTAACAAAACCCGGTCAATATCACCAAAATGATAGTACATAGGTGTTGTTTCCCAACTGAATTTTGGAAAATAGGCCTTTGTTTTAAAATTGGAACCATCACTTATAGTCAATGATGATTTTTGTTGCCCATAAGAAAACAAGCTGAGTGCAAGGAAGCAACACGCTACGCTTAGGGTTTTAATTAATTGAATCCGAAATAGCTCTTCTTTTTTCATCTTAGTTAAATTATTCCAATACAATTTTACGCAATGCCCCGGCATTGAATTTGTTTACTGAATTTTTGTGGGTGATAGTCACAGCTACCTCGTTATGTAATTGAAGTTGGCCTTCTTTAAACTCCAGTACCACATTAGTTACTTCAGGAGCTGAAATAGTATATCCTTTGGCAGTAACTTCTTTTCCATTACCTATAAAAATTATCCAATCCCCGTTCTTTTCGCTAGCTATCAATGAATAGGTGGCATCGGTTGTTACCTCTTTGTATTTTACATTTTGATGGTTGGCTGAAGAAAAAACCAAATCTTCACGGCCCGATTTATGGGTAATGTTAAGACCCACAAATTCCGTATTTCCATTTTCGTCTTCAAAACTTGAAATCTTTTCAATACTTTTTCCTTCGGTCGAGGTAAAAGGTTCGTAAACAGAAACGAATGGATATTCCCAAGCCGGCCCATGTTGTCTTGCTGCAAAGGTTAAATAGGGTGCCTTGTCAACGTCATAGGGCAAGCCATGGTCTCCCTTAAAAGCTTTGTTGGGAGGTGATTTGATGGAGAACACTTCACGGCCTTCGGTTCCTTTCATCCATAAATTCATATAAATATCCTCATCCCCTTCCGGCATATCTATCTTCCATTCCGCCTGATAATCATCTTCAAGCTTTACCGATTTTTTATCCCACATATAATCCAAAGAATACAGGTGGCCACCGGCAAAAGCCATTTCTTCACTTGGAGCAAGTTCTAAAGAACTCCCATCGGCATCCATGATTTTCATGCTCTGCCCCAGATTGTGGTAATAATAATCGTGGAATTTATCGCCCTTGCGTTGTTTTTTTGAACGGAAAATATCGATATAATAGCCCGTTTCTTCTCCAGTTTTTACAATACTCACCAATCGTGATTGGTCACTACGGGTTTCAGGCTCCAAAAAATAAACATCAGAATAGGTAATGTCCGGATAATAACCTTCTTTTTGTCCGGATTTAGGGTATTGACCCATGAGATCAAAAGCATGGTAACTCAACATTTCGGTATAGGAAGATACGCCATCGACCATCACCGTATTATGAGCTGGAAACTGCGAGTAGTACTCTAAATAAATCGGTTGTAGATATCCTGCGCCTTTTCCGGGGTCGGCACCTTGTACAAAACCCTTTCCGTACAGTTCCAAGTTTATTCCGTTGGCATGCATATGGTTGCCCAAAGAGGCGTTCAAAGAAGCCATCATACCATTTTTACCGGTCCCCATGCGCTGTACATGCCAACTTACATTGGGGGCGTAAAATGTTTGGGTGATATAATCCTCTAAATCGCCTTTTTTATACTTCGGATTGATCTCTAAGGGTTTGCTCGCAAAAAACGAACTTATATCTACCCTAGGTCGTCTGTTTTGTTCGGTCCGTTCACTATCCGACAACACGCTATACAAAGCGGTAAAGTCTTCTTCGAGTTCTTTATTCTTGTTTTTCTGGGCAATACGTATCATATCGCTTATGGGCTCTGTGCTTAATGGGCCATAGTAGCTATCCCCAAAAGCTACCGTCTGCCCGTTGGGAAATAAATATTGTGGTAACATTTTAACCGCCTTTTCCATTACCGGCAAATAAGGCAATATGTTGTGGTTAAAGGTGTTGTTAAAGTCCTCAATAAAATTCGTAAGGTCTTTGGTGACCCCTATGGAATATCCTGGACATTCTGCCCAGACCCCGTTATCTTTATCATAACCATAATCCATAAATTTAGTTAGTGACCATTGTCGAGCTGAGGTAACATTTAGTATATAATCGATGTAATATTCACGGCCTTTTTTGTCGTCATAAAACTTGTTATCCTGCAACACCATAGCTGCTTTTAAAATAACCTTGGCCTGATGAAGGTTCCAATTGTTTTGAGGTACACCATTTTTAATGATTTGATCCGTCCATCGCTTGATGGTGGTATCGTACATGTTTATGTGCTGTGGATAATTTTCTTCTATATACGGATGTAAAAAATCATAAAGTTCGGCTATATCGATGAGCACATTTTCATGGATTACCTGAAAATTGGTAAAGCCCACCAACGTTTGAATGTGGCCATTTAGCTGGTCAATGGGTTCGCTTCTATACGACATGCCCTCCATATAGGTATGAAAAACATCGAACGAAAATTTAGCATATTCCTTCTCATTTACCAGCCAATGGACGAAGGCTGCATCTCGGGCAAGGCCAATTATTTCTTCATTAATGGAATAAACAATACGGCCGGTTTTGGACTGTTGAGCCCATTCAAAAGGACTGCCCTCTTTGGACCGGTTAGGCAAATACAACCCTCTAGGGTCATCCATATACGGCAAAATATCTTCCAGTTTTGGCTTTCCATAGGGTGTGGTATAATCCCTTGATCCCACAAAACGCACCGTCGGAACCGGGGCCTCTCCATCGGCGTGTGAATAGTTAATACCCTCAACATAAATGTTCTTCGCCTTGGTTTTCCAGTGCATTTGTAGTCGGGAAACCATCCACTCCGGATCTGTAACATGGCGTTTTACATGCTTGTCTATGCGCTTTTTTATACCCTGTAAAACCTCTTTTGCCCACAGCTCTTTTTGAATGGTTTTCTGCAAATCCTTTTTCCCCGATTCCGTGATATATAGCCGTGGATACCCTTGTACTAAATTGGATGGCAAGGGAATTTCAGAACTATCTTGCGCCCTGGCCAAAGAAGATAGCAGACATAAACCAAAGGCAAGAACACATGTTTTTGCTGTATTTGTAATAGCGCTATAAGTTTTTTTAAACATGCTAGTTCTAGTGTTTATAATAAGATCTAATTAATAATGGCACATAGATAATAGTGGTTTATCGCAATTCCAATCTAATTACACTTACCGATTGGTCCGGTGCTTCTTTTGGCAGTTTTAGCACAGTACCATTAGCTATTTTGTTGGTGCTGATTTCGGTTTCGGATGCCACCAATAAAGTAGCCTTTTTTAATTTAATGTTTTTATGGATAACCAATTGGCCATCCTCAGGCCAATCAAAAACATGGGCATAGACTATTCCATCTTTTTTAGTATACCTGCCCCATTCGGGCATATCGTATGGACTGGCCGTGGCGCCATAAATTGCTTCCCCGTTGGCATCGGTCCATTCTCCCATGGCCTTTAACCTCCTAATACTTTGGGCAGGAAACCTCCCATATCCATCAGGACCTATGTTTAACAAGAAATTGCCGCCCTTGGAAACAATATCGACCAATTTTTGAATAAGGTCTTCACTGGTTTTCCACTTGGTATCATCCGGTTTATAACCCCATGTACCATTCATGGTCATACAGGATTCCCAATCTTCGTCGATTCCGGTAGCCGGAATTTCCTGTTCAGGAGTACCAAAATCCCCAGCAAAATTGCCTTCCATATCCATACCTTCCATTCCCTTGCGGCCTTTGTCGACCCTATTATTGATTATGGTGTTAGGTTGTAACTCCCTAATGAAACTATACATCTCTTTGCCCATTTCTGTGGTATAATCGGCAATCCAATCCCCATCAAACCAAACCACGTCAATATCCCCATAATTGGTCAACAACTCTTTTACCTGTGGTTTTAGATAGTTTTTATAATACTCCGGAAATTCAGGATTAATTACGGTCTGGTCTTTTTGCCCGGCATTGTAGTTGGGGAATAGATTTCCCTGTGCCTGCGGATGGTGCCAATCTACAATAGAGTGATATACTCCAAATTTAATTCCTTGTTTTCTTGATGCTTCTGCCAATTCCTTAATAATATCACGTTTGAATGGAGCGGTATCCATAATATCGTAATCCGACACTTTTGAATCCCACAAAGAAAAACCATCATGGTGTTTCGTGGTAATTACAATATACTTCATTCCGGCATCCTTGGCCATTTTTACCCAATCATCCGCGTTGAATAATTGGGGATCGAACATTCTGGGAAATTTTTCATATTCCTCAATAGTATAATCCAATTTGTCCATTGCCCATTCGGCACCGCCCCCGGCAATTTGGTCTCCGCGTTCGCCGCCGATTATGGAGTATGCTCCCCAGTGAAGGAACATGCCAAATTTGGCATCACGCCACCATTCCATACGTTCGTCATCGGACAATTTTTTTATGTCGGATGTATTCTGGGAATAACCAGTATTAATTGTTGCCATTAATGCTATGATGGCGACTATAGATTTTTTAAAAGTTTTCATTTTCAATGGTTTAATTTTATGTATTATTTCAATATAGTTTCTTGTAGTTCCTCCAAGGTTTTTCCTTTGGTTTCAGGCATCATAAAAATTACGAACAATAATTGTAGGACCATCATGGCTGCAAAAAACAAAAACACATATCCGGGACTGGAAAGACCGGCCATGGCCAAAGGCATAAAAAGGGTTATTAAGGCGGCTAGGACCCAATGGGTAGAACTACCAAAAGATTGCCCCTGAGCCCTTACCTCTGTTGGAAATATCTCTGATATGAACACCCAAATTACGGAACCCTGTCCAATAGCGTGGGCGGCTATAAACAGGAATAAAAAGATAGGCACCATTATTCCCTCCCAATCCAATATAAAGGCCATAGCTACTAAGGACAAGGAAATAATATATCCAAAGGAACCAATGTACATCAATGTTTTTCTTCCAAGCTTGTCAATTAGGTAAAGGCCTAAAAGGGTAAACAACAGATTGGTCACACCAATTCCAATACTGCTCAATAAGGAAGCACTTGCTTCCAAACCTGCAGATTCAAATATTCTAGGGGCATAGTATAGAAATGCATTTATGCCCGAGAGTTGGTTGAATAAAGCGATTAAAAAGGCCAGGATTAACGGAAATCGGTATTTTTTGTCGAAAAGATGTTTCTTGGGCTTTTGGGTAGGCTCGGGAGTTGACCATAAGGTCAGGTCCATTTCAGTACCGGTAAGTTCCAGGTATATTTCTTTAGCCTTTACTACATCCCCTTTTCTATCCAATAACCAGCGGGGACTTTTTGGGACACGGGCAATAGCTATGACATAAATTAATGCGGGAAGGGCTTCTATACCAACCATCCATCGCCATGGTTGTATACCTACATCTTTCAATAAATAATTGGAAATAAAGGCGATTAAGATGCCCAATACAATGTTTAACTGGTAAAGCACTACCAATTTTCCCCGATTTTTAGCGGGAGCTATTTCCGAAACATAGGTGGGTGCGGCCACTGTGGAAGCCCCAACCCCAAGTCCGCCCAAAAAGCGGAAGAATGAGAACGTATAGGGGTCGGATGCAAGGCCGGAACCCAAGGCCGATATAAAATACAGTACCCCGATCCAAAATAGAGTATTTTTTCTCCCTATCCCATTACAGGGTATGTGTGCAAATATGGCGCCGATCACAGTTCCCCATAATGCCATGGACATCACAAAGGTACCATGGAACAAATCGGAGGTTTTCCATAAATTCTGTAATTGTTGGTCGGCTCCTGAAATAACCACGGTGTCAAAACCAAAAAGGAATCCGGCCATGGCCACCACAAAAGCGGTATATAATAGTTTAGTGTTCATAAGTTTGGTTTTGTACCTTAATCTTTTGGTTTGATATCGGTTGATAGGGGTTTGGTTAAAGAATTACCAGCCTTTAGTTTTTTTAACCTTAGCAATGCTTCCACGTAATAGTAATCTGCGTAGTTGATGGAATAATCAATTTCGCTGCCATTAGGCTTATGGCCTGTGGAATGCAGTAAAAATGCCGAATTTTTATCTTTGCTTTGGTAGTTATCGGATAGTTCTACAAGCATTTTTTCGGCTTTATCCGCATAATTTTTTGCCAGAATTGAATCTTTGGTGAAGGTAGAAAGTTCCAAAAGCGCTGATGAAACCAAGGCCGCTGCGGAGGCATCCCTTGGTTCGTTGGGGATGTTTGGCGCATTAAAATCCCAATAGGGAATAAGATCATTCGGTAGGTGTTCCAGATATACTTTGGCAGTTTTTTGTGCTTGATCCAGATACTTGGCATCACCCGTTTCCCTATATACCATGGTGTAACCATAAATGGCCCATCCCTGTCCGCGGGCCCACATACTATCGTCGGCATATCCTTGATGTGTAACCCCTTTTATTTTTTCCCCTGTTTCCCGGTCGTATACTACTACATGATACGAGGTGTAATCTGGTCTAAAATGATTTTTCATTGTTACATCGGCATGGCTTACCGCAATATCATATAAGGATTTATCACCTCCATTTTTTGACGCCCAGAACAAAAGTTCCAAGTTGATCATGTTGTCCATAATGGTATTGTGCTGAGGCCATTCCATATTGGGTACTTCGCGGGGCCAAGAAAGGATTGTTCCCACTTTTGGATTGAACAATGTAGCCAAGGTGTCTGCGGTTTTAAGTATAATTTCCTTGTATTCAGGATTGCCAGTTAGCCTATATCCATTTCCAAAACTGTTGAAAACCTGAAAGCCAAGATCATGATCTAGGGCAGGAGTAACCGAAAGAGGGGTAAGATACCTGCTGAAGGAGTCGGCTTGTTCTTTCCATTTTGCACTATTGGTATTTTCATATAGATACCACAGGGTTCCTGGCCAAAATCCGCTTGTCCAATCCTTGTAGTTTATAAAACGCCATTCCTGACTTTCCGGAGCAATATTTCTAGGAATACTCTTATTATCGTTCGGTATGAGGGTTAAAGTCTTGGTAGCCTGCTGTTCACAATATGCCAGTTGCTTATCTATATCAAAGGTAGGGTTATTGCTTTTTTGAGGTTTCTTATTGCCGCAACCAATGGCAAGGGATATCAAAACTAAGGAAGTTAAAACTTGTAATTTATTTGTCATTATTTAATGGTTAGTCATTTGTGATGTTCAGTTAATATGTGTTTCCCATTCGGTCACGACCTTGGGATATTTATACACCTATTGTAATTATTGTTTTAATTTTTTGGCCATTGGTAAATCGGGAGTTTTTTGTTTAATTATTCTTTTATTGATAGATCTAAAGGGTTGGCAATAATTTTGGCTTGTTGTGATAGAATGTTATCCCAGTCTTCAACCTTTGAAATCTGTCCGCTTTTTGCCCAGGAAAACCCGGCATAATAAGTCAAACTACCTTTGGGTTTGGCGATGACCAACAAATTGCTTTGATCTGTTATTTTGCTTTCGCGCACAAAGGCTGTATCTACGACCGAAGTGTCAATTACAATGCCTTCGCCCAAATAGGTGCCGTCCATGGTCTCCCAATAACGGAACCAACCCTCGTTCTCGTTGAGTTTGGCTTCCCCTTCGTTTTCATGAAGCGTAATGCCTATTGCGATATTGGGGACTTCTTTTTCAGGTGACAAAACAATTTCAAATTTTGAAAAGTTGCTTCCTAGGTCCAAACTTATTCTTTTGGTTTCCCTCAGGCCATATTCGCTCCAAGGGGCATAATCCAGTTCAAATACTGTACGAAGAGGTCCGTCTGCTATGGTCCTGGCTTCGGTAAAATTTTGGGAAACATATATGCTGTCGTTTTTATAGATGCCAATTCCCCCGGTACCCCTACTTCCGCCTACATGGTAGGGGTCGTATCCTTCTCCGTGATCTATGTGGTAGTAACCGGGTGTTTTTAAGTGTTCGGAATACCACTTATTAATTACTGACTGTTTTGTTCGTTTTAGCCAAAGATCAATTCCACTGGAAAGCGTACTGCCCGGTACACCTTCCAAAGCCTCTTTCTGACCAGTTGGTCCGTAAGTGCGGAAGGCTACTTTGTCGTTTTCCCAAGTATAATCGTCCGTCCGCTCAGGTACCAATCGGGAATATGCAACAACATCAGATTCTTGGGCCATTTTGGTACTATCCAAGGTAATAATGTATTTGGATACTGAATTGGCAGCCACTTCGGCCTCAAACAACAATTCATCGTCAGTGCCATCTTGATCGTAATCGATCCATTGGGTTCTCTGATAGTCATTGGAATCTTCTTTACGGATTCTAAGGTGTTCCTTTTTTTCGTTTTCCAGAAAATTTTTCAATTTTTGGGTGGATAATGAAACCACTTCTGCACGGGGAATATTAAGCCCATTTTTGACCTGTAAAGTCAATTTTTCTTTTTCAGTTGGATTACTACAGGAAACGGCAACCATAGCTACCAACAAATAGCCCTTTATCAATAATGTTCCAATGCTTATTTTCATATATCTCATTGTCTTTGTTCTATTTATAGAACCTTGGTTCCATGGAGTGCCATCATCCGAGGTTCTCGTTTATTACATTATTAGCTGTTGGGGACATGCACATAAATATCAAGTACAAGTTTAGCCAGAATGTGAATTGGATAACATAAAATATAGTTCAAAGGGTATAAATTATGATTCTTTATGGCTATTTCCCCCCTACTTACAAAACAGTGGCTCTTTTTGGTAAACTATCAGCTTTTTTTTGTGCTTACTCCGCTTTTTTTTGACTTTAAAGAAACCATTCCTATTACTTGTAAAAGGGACAGTAATTTCAATTGGGATATTTTACTCATCGGGTTAATATTGATTATTTTTTAGTGATATGAATAACAAAACCATTGTTGCTTTTCAGGTCTATATTTAATTTTGAATTGTAGGTGACATCAATTTCTTCAATTTTAACTTGAGTTCTGGTTTTAACCGTTTCATCATCTGTATACACTTTGGCTTTATATGTAGTAGCAGACTCTAAAAATGAAAAATTCAGTTCTACTTGCCGTGCAGTTTTGCCATTAATACCTCCCACGAACCAATCATTCCCTTTTCTACGGGCTATCACACCAATTTCTCCAATTTCAGCTTGCAATACCTTTGTTTCGTCCCAAGTTGTTGGCACATTATTGAAGAACTCCAACTCCGGCTCATTTCCAATGGTCTTGGTATCGCCCCAAAGCCCATCGTCTTTAACCGGGGCTGCCGGAGCTTTATCGTACCAGTATAAAAACTGCAGCGGACTAAAAATGCATACCGTTTTCGCTAATTGAGATGCCTGCGAGCCCATTTTATCCACACGTGTGTTATAATAGCACACCGTATTATCGGCAGCTCCTGCCAACATTCTGGTAAACATAGTAATTAACGTATGTTCATTGGGTACGGTTTCCTCGTCGCCACGAATACCTTCTTGGGTCAGCAGATTGGGATAGGTTCTAGAAAAGCCCGTGGGTCTATATTCATCGTGCACATCTACAACCATTTCAAACTCGGCCGCTTTTTTTATGGCTTCGTGCATCCAGGTAGTTGCATCTTGGTCTCCCACCCGCACAAAGCCAAATTTAATCCCAGAAACACCCCATTTTTTAAACAATGGTAATATCTCGTCCAATTGTTTTTCCAAAGATCTACGGTTTACATATAGCATAACCTTAACGCCATTTTCTTTGGCATACTTACAGATTGCCTCAATGTCAAACGGACCTTTAGAGCGTTTGGGGTCTAAAGTAACCGTTGTGGCATCGGAAGCATTGTCCATCTCGTTGCCATACCATCCGGCATCAAAATGCACATATTGCATATTATGGCTGGCTACAAAATCGATGGCAGCGAAACCGCCTTGAGTGGTTAAGGTGCTTTCACGAAGTACCTTTCCAGGAGTAATCCATGATTCGTCTTCAATTTCCGTAGGAGGATTTAAATTTTGAATTATGTAATTATTTTCAAGTAATTGTCCATAACTACTTCCAATCATGACTACACGCCATGGTGATTGAAAAGGTAGTTTTTTATGCACCTTGGCGCCTTCAATTTTACTTTCGCCAATCACAGCTCCCGTTATGGTGTCTTGTTTTTGCTCCCCTGCTTTACCATCAAGCGAAGAAACTATACTGTATTTGGATGAGTTGCCTTTATTAAAACTCAATCGGCCATAATCTACCAATCCTGCTTCCGCTAAGGCAATTTTTATACTATCACCAATTTCAATCAACAATGGACGGTCTGCCCCTTCTTGTAACTCCGTTATGGGAATTTTTCTGTATTCCCCTTGCGCCGTAAGTACTCCTTTTTCACGTTTTGGGGTGGACCAAACCGGAAAATCTTCAGAAAAATTGTAGTGTACATTTTCACTTAAACCTATTTCTTCCAATCCCTTTTGCTCAGGAATTTCATAAGCGAAAGCAATCCCCTCATCGTAAGCTCTTGCTATTATATTGACTTTCGCCTCACCCTGTCTTAAATGTATTTTTGTTTGATTGTAATGATTTGGAATGGTACTCAATTCACTAAACCTTGAATTCCAATGAGCGTTTTCCGAAGTATTTTCTATTTTTTCTACAGAGATTTTTCCTGAAAAATGCAATTCTTCTGAAAGTAATTCCAAAACTGAGGTTTGAATAACTTCCTTGTTATCATAGTAGACCGAAAAAGTAAGGTCGTTTTGATTTTCATCGTCCAAAAACACTATTTTTTTTGATCCGTCCGGTGAGGTCAATGCAATGACTTCTGTTTGTTTACAACTACTGAAACTTAATAATAGTAAGAGTGCTACCCTACACTTTTTTAAAAATGGGTTCATTAATTTATTGTTTTTAGTTCAATTGAAATATTTTGAAAATTTGTTGGGGGTACTTTAAACTGTACTACTTTTTTACCGTTTATATTTTTTCTTGCGCCTTGCAACTCTTTAAATCCGATATTTAATACCACCTTGCCTTCTTTATAGTTGTCAGGTACGGTCAATAAAATTGCGTCGTTACAAGTTAACTTTAATTGCTGCCCTGTAACCAAGGTGGCCGAGCTCGATTTTTTTCCTAGTATTTCAATAGTATAACCATCAAAACCCATTTCTTTTCCAGCCCCAATAAAAAGTGTTGCAGAATTGCCATCTTTGGTCAACACCCCAAAGGTTCCTGTAAATTCAATTGATTTATGTTGATACGAATCATAGACCTCGGAAGAAAACACATAATCCGTTCTATCTGTTTTACTATCAATTTGTAGTCCCACAAAACTTGGCTTATCATTAGCGACCGCAAATGGTTTTACCGCTGTAATGGTTGCTGGTTCTTTGGTAGTAGAAGGCTCGTAAACGGTA
Organism: Arenibacter sp. F26102; assembly: GCF_023015865.1. Classification (GTDB taxonomy): domain Bacteria; phylum Bacteroidota; class Bacteroidia; order Flavobacteriales; family Flavobacteriaceae; genus Arenibacter. The sequence continues at coordinate 49,109 of NZ_JALKBC010000009.1, forward strand.
ACAAAAGGTCTTTTCCAAGCTTCGCCATATTGCCTAACCACGGTGGTCAGTAATGGTGCTTTCTCTATTTTTTCTGGAAGTATGTTTCTGAAGGCCTCGGAATGGGGCGATTTTGCTTTAAAAAGTTCTCGGTTTTCGTTCCCGTTCATCCACATATTCATCTTTATGTTCTCTTCGTTAATAGAAAGATTGTATGTTGCCTTAAACGGACTATCTATTCTTGCGGATGACTCATCAAACATATAATCATATGCTTTTATGTTGCCCAATTTTGAGTTTAATTTTGATGAAGGCTTTAATATTAATGGTTGATTATCCTCAGTTGTGAAGTGTAATTCTTGCCCCAAATTATGGTAGAAATAGTCATGATAATCAGCATTATTGGCTTTTGTTCTAGATCTAAAAATATCAATATAGTAGCCTGTCTTCTCTCCTGTCCTAACAATAGCCATTACCCGGTTTTGATCAGATTTGGTGCTGGGTTCGTTGAAATAAAGATCGGAAAACCCAATATAAGGGTAGTACCCGGTCTTCCTCTCGCTCTGCGGGTATAGGTTATTCACCTGAAAAGGGTAATAGCTCCGCATTTTTTCGTATTCCGATTTTCCATTTACGGAAACCGTGTTGTGGGCAGGAAATTGGGAATAGTATTCGCGATAATCGGGCTGAAAATAACTGGAGCCCCTACCGCCTTCAGGTCCCAGGATATAGCCTTTGCCATATAGTTCCATGGCCATACCGTTGGAATGCGCATGGTTTCCCAAGGATGCTACCTGTGATATCATTAGGCCGTGTTCGGGGTCGTGGCCGTTTCGCATGGTCAGCCAACTAACGTTAGGTGCATAAAAGGTTTGGGTCATAAAATGATCTTGCTTTGCAGCTGAGATGCCCGTATCCAACACTACTTCCGTATTAAATAGAAAATCTAAAAACGGATCTTTTCTCCTTTTTTCCTTAAGCATGTCCTGCTTGCCGTTGAGCATATACAACATGGAAGTAAATTTCTCCTCTTGCTGGGATTTACCAAACATTTGGGCATTGGCCACTAGATCCATAAAGGGTTCTGATTCCAAGGTTCCATAGTGCGAGTCGCCAAAGGCCACTATATGTTTGTTGGGGAACAAATACTGCGGCATGACCTCCACTGCTTTTGGAATTATGGGCATGGCCGGCATAATATCTACCCCAACGGCTTCTTGGATTATCCTTGCCATATGGGTATACCCCTTGGCAACACTTAGGGCATAGCCGGCACTTTCATTCCAAACTCCATTATCCTGATCGTAACCATAGGCCAAAACATCGGCAACCGACCATTGTCTGGCTTCTGTCTCGTTAAATACGCGATGCAGGTAGTATTGACAGCCCTTGCCGCCTTCATAGTCCTTATCATCATCCAAAGCCAGAGCCAGTTGTATTACAAAATTAGCCTGATGGAGGTTCCAGTTATTATCGGGGACCCCATTTTTTATGATTATTTCAGCCAATTTTTTTAGAGACCCTGTATATATGGAAACCATAGGCTTTTTCTTCTCCTGAATATAATCGTAGAGAAATCCATAGGTTTCCGCCAGTTCGTCCACAATGTTTTCTTTGATGACCTGGAAAGATGTGAGACCAATGATTCGCTGTACATTCCCATGCTGAAGATCTACAACCTCTTTCCTGTAATACAACCCCTGCATGTACACATCAAAAAGATGGGCCGCTAATTGGGCATAATCTTCATCGCGCTCAATAAAGTACACGATGGCCGCATTGCGGGCTATTTTCATGATGTTCTCATTGGTGTTTTCTATAATCCTTCCTGTTTTGGATGGGGGCACCCATTCCCAATCATTTGTATTTTTGTTTTGTAAATACAAGCCTCTTTTGTCCTCCAAATAGGGTTTTATATCCTGTAGCTGGGGAGTTTTATAGGCCGTAACATAATCTCTCTGCCCTGTAAACCTTACAGTAGGTACCGGGGCACGACCTGTGGCGTGGGAATAAAATTCCCCCTCCACGAACACATCGGTGGCATGCGATTTCCAATACATTTGAAAACGGGAAGACAACCACTCCGGATTCTTCTTATATTGGTCCACATACTTTATTAGTCCACTTTTAAATGCCGTATAGGCCGACTTAATTTCTTCTGAATTTTCAATTTTCTGTAGGATGTTGTCCTTGTTTAAATGAGGGACCAACATTCGAGGATGCGCCCTTTCTATGGAATCAGGAAAAAGGAATTGTGCAAATGCCCATTCACAATTACATAGGAAGACGATCGTAGCAAAAACAAAAATTTTATTTCTCATATATATTTTATTTGCTGTCCTGCTTCCTTTCCCAAATGTGACTATCGTTTAAAAGGGCTTTATATTCCTGGCGAAGCTCTTTTTTCAGCTGTTCAAGAATCACAGGATGTTTTGTTGAAAGGTCCTGTGTTTCCGCTATATCCTGTTTTAGGTTATACAGGACAAAATCGGTAAGCGTTGCATTTTTCACCAAAGCCTCGTTGCCGCGATGTACATTTAGGATTTTAGGGAGATACCCATCTTCGTTCTTCAGTCGGGCCATTATTTTCCAATCACCACTGCGCATGGCGATTACATGTTGGTTAAGTGCATTGTAAAAACCCCATAGCAAGGGTTTGCTTCGTGCAACAGATCCCGTGTTTAATAATGACGTGATCGTTTGACCATCCAATTCCTTCTTTGGTAAACTAGCCCCGGCCAATTCCGAAAAAGTGGGTAAAAAATCCAAAGCCGAAACTACTGCATCCGAAGTTCCGATATAGGTCTCCTTGCCCAACCAATTTATAATACAGGGCACTCTAAAGCCCGCTTCGTTGGTCCATAATTTCATTCCTTTTAAATTGCCGGGGGAACCATAGGAACGTTTTGCCCGGTTATACCTCAACAGCGTTTCAGGGCCGTTGTCCGAGGTAAATACTACAAGGGTGTTTTTATCCAAGCCGTTATTTTTTAAATAGGCCATTAATCTGCCAACAGCAATATCTACGTTTTCTACATTTGCGAAATATTCCGCTTCTTCAAGCGTATCAGTAAATTGAAGGTATTTTTCTACCAAGTCTTCCGGTGATGCGATAGGTTCGTGGGGCTCATGAAAGGCAACCTCCAGAAAGAAAGGATTGTCCCCCTTTTTTTTGTCGAGCCAATGTATAGCCTCATCAACGATAAGCTGACTGCTAAATCCTTCCAATTTGCCCACCTCGGCTCCATTACGGACAAAGTTTTTTGGATCTTTATGACTGGGAGACGCATTGTTATGGGTAGCAAACCAGTGTTGGAAACCAAAGTGGTCCGGTTGTGGCTGTTCTTCGGAATTGAACAAAGAACTGCCGTGCCACTTACCTACCAAACAAGTGCTATATCCAGCAGAATTAAGTAGCTGAGGAATGGTTTCTTCATCGGCTTGCAAATGAACCAGATCCTTTAGATCGTCCCTTTCCTTATGACCGCCAACAATAAAATCGTACAAGCCTGCCCTATTCGGGCTTCTACCCGTTAATAACCCTACCCTTGAAGGGGAACATACGGGAGCGGCGGAATAAAAATTAGTAAGCTTTATTCCAGTCTCGGCCAAATTATCAAGGTTGGGTGTTTTAATAATAGGGTGGCCATAGGAGGAAAGGTCCCCATAACCTAGATCGTCGCAAAGCAGCACAATAATGTTGGGCCGGGACTTGTCAACTACCTTCACGGAATTGGGGGTAGATTTGCACGATGTTACTATCAGGGAACATAACCCCAAAACAAATACAAAAATTCTCATATAATAAAGTTTAAATTTCTCCATAGTTGGAAGCCTCGTATTTCATTTTTCTTTGGCAATAACTAATGGTGCAAAAAGCAAAATTCCGTTGTTTAAGGCCTATTATTTCTACAGTGTTGTGTTCATAATAGAACTGGACTTTCTTGTATTACAATTTTAGTTAGAGTTTTATTAAGTAATCATAAAGTATGGTTCAAAGGGTATAAATTATGATTCTTTATGCACTTATTTGCCCTATTGGCAGGCCTTTTTACAGGGTCAAAAAATTATTCTTCCATTTACTTGCCAATATTCAGCATCCTTAAATACGGTTTAGAATAAAACCTTTACAACCTCATAGATTCCTCGAGAACACTAATAAAATATACACTATTGATGCATCGGTACAATCCGTGATGAGTTAAGTGCATTTTTATAAGCTGATCAAGGGTTGATTTTGGGGGCACTTTTAAATTATAAAAATGGGGATGATTTTACACTAATGAACATTTCAGGGTAATGATTTTGCCTATTTAGACGGTAAAGGAGTGATAATTTATACCCTTTGAGCCATAATTTAAACCTTGGTCCTAGAATTATTTTTAACATTGCCTTAACAAATATTAACGCCAAGAACGTGGTATTAATTTGTTGGCAAATTCATTCACAATTAACCAATAAACAACCATTTAAATGAAACTTTTATGATTACTGAAAAAAACAAACAATTTAGTTTAAAGTATGTTACCGGATTTATGGTAATAGTAGGGTTATTGCTCAGTGGATCAACTGGGTTAATGGCAGCCGGCACAAATAGTGTTTTGGGGGTACCAATTTTAGAATTGGACAAGGATCAGGAGTTGACCATCACCGGTACGGTGACCAGCTCCGAAGACGGGATGCCAATTCCGGCGGTCAATGTAATAGTAAAGGGTACCAATAGTGGTACCACCTCAGATTTTGATGGAAATTATGCCATTACCGTTCCCTCGAGTAATAGTGTACTTGTGTTTTCCTCCATGGGTTATACTACCAAAGAAATGGTGGTAGGATCCAATAAGGTAATAAACATATCATTGGATACCGATGTAAGTGCTCTTGATGAGGTAGTAGTAGTAGGTTATGGTTCGGCAAAAAAGGAAACGCTAACAGGTTCTATTGAGCAGGTTAAAGCTGAAGCCTTTGAAGATTTGGCAGTAGGAAGTCCAGCTTTGGCACTACAGGGTAGAACACCCGGTCTGGTTGTTACTCGAACATCGTCAAGACCAGGCGACGAAGGGGTTAATTTTCTTATTAGAGGAGCCTCTTCTATAAATGGCATAGACCCCCTTATTGTTATAGACGGTATTCCTGCTATAAATTCATCCTCTTTTAATGATATGAACCCTAATGATATTGAAAGTATCAGTGTATTAAAAGGTGGTTCTGCATCTGTATACGGTTCTCGTGCCGCTGGTGGTGTAATTTTAGTAACCACTAAAAAAGGAAAAGGAGATGTTAAGGTAGATATAAGTACAATTACTCGAATGGGTACTATAGGGATTCGCCCACCATCACCAACTATGTCTCAATATGGACAACTTTATGCAGCGGCAGCTCGCGAAGATTTAGCTTCTGGAAAACCTCCTCGTTATTTCTTTTGGAGCGACCTTGAAACTGTAGATAGAATAGCAGCTGGAGAAGAAGGGTATTACGATTTACCCATAAATGGTAGAATATGGTTGGGTAATGCGCCCCGATTTGATGAAATGTTCGGGAACTCATATTCTAGCCAACATAATATAAGTGTATCTGGAGGTACTGAAAAAAGTAATTTCCGTATCTCTGCGGGTTATGATGAAAATGTTGGTGGTTTGAAAGTAGCAGATGATAGTGCTGATAGATATAATTTCTCTATAAATTATGGTGTTGATATAAGTAATAAACTAAGTCTAAATACCAATATAAGCTATTTACATAATAAATTTTCTGGACCAACATCGGGTTTGGCAAGGGAGGCAGCTACATGGGATGCACCTTTATTCCCGACTTATAACCCCGATGGACAATATTACGCAAATTTTGGGGGTGTTAATATTACAGGTGATAGAAATGCCATAGCACAGGTTAAAGATGGAGGCCGGGAAAATAAGGCCGTTGAGCAGTTAAAAATAGCTGCACAGGCTACCTATAAATTTACTGACAATTTAAATTTTATAGGATCATATGCCATTAGTAGACAAAACAGCGAATATCAAGCATATGCGGTTTCAGTACCTCTTTATAGTTGGGACGGAGGTTTCTCCAATAATATAAATAATACAAGTTATATTCAAGAAGGAACTGGACCAGATGGAAAGGATGGCAACATTACCTATAAGAACTATAAAGGTGCTTTGAATTATACGAATAGCTTTGGAGATCATAATATTTCTGGTTTATTGGCAATAGAAGCAGAGAAAAATGAACTAAATGAGTATAACATTAGGAGAAATGGCTTTGTTGATTATGGTGTATACGATATTGACTTAGGCGCTACAGATCAACTTGTTACAACTTCAGGAGGTGGTAATACATGGGGCTTTTTCGGATATATCGGACGTGTAAATTATGATTATAAAGGAAAATATCTATTGGAATTCCAAGGTAGACGAGATGGATCTTCAAGATTTGCAAAAGGTGCCAAATGGTCTAACTACGGTAGTGTATCCGGTGGTTGGGTTTTAAGTGCGGAAGAATTTCTTAATGATAGCGACATCGTATCATTCTTAAAAATAAGAGGTGGTTATGGCGAATTAGGTAGTACTTCCGGTATTGGTAATTTTGGGTATTTATCAACTGTTGGCTTTGGTACTACTGTTTTTGGTGAAACAAACGCAAATCAACAAGCAACTTCAAGAGCCAGTAGTTTATTTAGTAGTACTACAACATGGGAACGTATTGTTTCAAAAGAGATTGGTTTGGACTTTAGATTATTTAATAACAAAGTATTCGGTTCATTAGACCTTTATCAGAAAGACAATGTAGGGATGCTTGTTAGAGGTATTACCCCAGATGTGCTAGGAACAGCGACTCCGTTTACCAATATAGGTACCTTGGAAACTAAAGGTTGGGAAGCTATGTTGGGTTGGCAAGGTAAAGTGGGTGATTTGGACTTCACTATAAGTGCTAATATGAGTGATTCCAGAAATGAAATTACTGAATATGATGGGGCTCAAACAATTTTTGAAAACCTAAATGATACTGATAGATCTAGAAACATCTTAGGAAAACCAATCAACTCGTTTTATTTATGGGAAACTGATGGTTATTTTGATTCTCAAGCTCAAGTTGACGCTTATTATGCCAGTCTTAACCCAGGAGGCATATTGCCATCACAAAGCTCAAATGATGCCTTGCGACCAGGAGATATGATTGTTGTAGATTCCAACGGGGATGGTAACCTTGATAATGATGATTTAACGTACAAAGGGGATGCTGCTCCACATTATGTCTACGGATTGAATTTTGATTTTAAATACAAGAATTTTGATGTAAGCGCATTTTTCCAGGGGGCTCTTGATCATCAAATATATAGGGAAGGTTATTTTGCACAACCTTTTCAAGCAGAATGGCAGAACCAATCCAATACGTGGTTAGGCAGAACATGGACGGAAGATAACCGTAATGCTGAGTTTCCTAGGTTAACTACCCAACGTGGACTATCTAGATGGAACTATAGAAGTAAGGACCACATTTTACAAAATAATAGATATGTGAGATTAAAATCGCTTATTGTGGGATATAACTTTAAAGGATTACAAATCGGAAATACACCTATTAATACAGTGCGTATTTATTTCTCAGGAAATGACTTGTTTGAGTCTACCAGTGTAAAAGATGGATATGACCCCGAATTTCAGCGTAGTTCTAATAACAGCGCCTATCCATTCATGCGTACATGGGCCTTAGGTTTAAAAGTATCCCTTTAAGGTTTAGCTATTTAATATTTTAAATTAAAAAACATTCAAATGAAAAAATTAATATATAAAGTACTACCATGTGTTATGGTACTCTTTGCATCATGTGCAGACGAATTTATAGATTTAGCACCGCCAGCATCCATCACGGATGAAGTTTATTATACCGAAGCGGAGCATTTTTTAACAGGCTCCAACAGGTTTTATACAAACTTAATAGGATGGAGGGACCAAGGAGTATATGCAGATCACGGTTCCGATTTGGTCGGGTATACCGAAGACAGTGAGATGCAGGAATATAGTAGGGGAGACACTCAGGCGCCAGAAGCTGATGATTATTATTCAGACGCTTATTCGGCTATTAGAGATATGAACCTTTTACTTGCACGAGCTGAGACTTATGATGGAGAAGGAACTATTGGAGAATATGTGGCAGCAACTAAATTTCATAGAGCTTGGCAGTATTTCTTTTTAGTACAGCGTTTTGGAGGAGTTACTTTGGTTACTCAACCTCTAGATGTTGATTCTGAAGAATTATATGGGACACGCAATAGTAGATATGAAGTTGTTGCTCAAATAATAGCCGACTTGGATGATGCTATAGCCGGGTTACCTTCAGAACAGGAAATTAGCTCTTCTGATAAAGGAAAGATTAGTAAATGGGCTGCCATGGCTTTTAAAGCAGAAGTTCTATTACATGAAGCAACTTGGATGAAATATGTAGGTGATAGTACGGATGGTGATGGTATTAGCACGGGAGCTGGCAGCGCTGGGTTCGATACTGGTAAAATAAACGCCTATTTACAGGAAGTTGCAACCTTAACGAAAACAGTTATGGATCAAGGCGGTTATGAGCTTTGGGATAATAACGATGTTCTTGATAATTTGAGTTCAAATTTCTTATTCAATCTGGAAGACGGTGGGTCTAACCCTGCTGGATTGGACAAGGCATCCAATAAGGAATTTATTTTTTACGGGAAATACGATTTTACTTTTAGACAGGCTGGCACACTAGTAAGTCATGTTTTTGAAGGAAGGGTAAAGCCCAGTAGAAAAATGATGGATATGTTTTTATCCAGTGATGGATTACCTATTGATCAGTCTCCATTGTTTCAGGGATATGCAAATACAGAAGATGAATTCCAAAACAGGGATTTAAGAATGAGAGCTTATTTTACCTATCATAAAAATCTTGGTGAGATACCTGAAACTGGCGACGTGCTTTTAAATGGAACAAATAATTTCGGTTACTTCAATTCTAAGTTTATGAGTTGGAATTGGGGAACGGATATTGCCTATAGGGCAACAACTACCGAAGCCTATGACATACCCTTTTTACGCCTTGCCGAAGTATATTTAATGTATGCCGAGGCTTTGTACGAGTTGAATGGAAGTCTAACTGATGCTGAAATGAACGAATCTATAAATTTAGTTAAAGCTAGGGCTGGATTGCCACCTATTAGCAATACTTTTTTAACGGCTAACGGCATGGATATAGGTACAGAAATTCGTAGAGAACGTACCATTGAGCTTTATGCGGAGAGTGCAACAAGGTTTAATGACTTAAAACGATGGGGTATTGCTGAGGAAGAATTAGGTGAAACCATTTATGGCGCTGTTATAGAAGGTACTGCTTATGAAGGAAACACAGCTTTATATAATCCGGCTGCATATGGTTTCGGAGAAGCAACCACCACAACGGGAGTTGGCAATAGAAGATGTCTCATAGTACAGCCGGCATCAATTCGCAACTTTACCAGAAAAAATTACTTATTCCCTATACCTACATCCCAGACGGGTTTAAATGATAAGTTACTTCAAAACCCCGGGTATTAAAATAATTAGTTGAGTTAGTTAGTTGAAAGGGCGGTCATGATTAAAATCATGGCCGCTTTTTTATTTATGGAAATGGAGGGGAAAATATCCTTTGAGTTATATTTAGGCGGATCACTTCCCTTTTTGTTCTATAAATTCTGTTGGGGTCATATTAAATAATTCCCGAAAGGTTTTACTAAAATAGGCAGTAGAGTTAAAACCACTCATATAGGTTATCTCCTTTATAGTATATTGGTTACTTTGAAGCAATTCCGAAGCGTACCTTAACCTTATGGTGCGTATAAAGTGGCTAGGATTATTGCCTGTGAGCGAATTTATTTTTCGGTAAAGTTGAGATCTCCCTATCCCCAATTCTTTTGAGAGGTCCTCTTGCTTGAAGTCTACATTGCTTATGTTTTCAATGATATTCTTGGTAGCTTTATCCAAAAACACCTCGTCCATATTATTTGTTGTGACCTCACTGGACGAAAAAATACCTCCAATTTCAGAAAACCGCTCCCGGAGTCTATTTTTTGTTGCAAGCAAATTACTTATTCGGGCTTTAAGGACACTGGTTACAAAAGGTTTGGCTAGGTAGCCATCGGCACCACTTTCATATCCTTCTATCCGATCGTTGTCCAAGCTTCTTGCCGTTAGTAGAAGCACTGGAATATGACAGGTATCAAAATCCATTTTTATTTCCTTGCACAGTTCAAAGCCATCCATTTTAGGCATCATTACATCGCTAATAATTAGATCCGGAAAGATTTTTTTTGCAATTTTCAACCCTTTGCTGCCATTGGCCGCTTCCTTAATGATGTAGTCATTTTGCAAATCGGATGCAAGGTGTCTTCGTAATTCATTATTGTCTTCTACGATCAATACGGTAGGTAATTTCTTATTGGTGTCGCTTTCATTTATAACGGACGTGTTGGGTTCCTCACTCGCTATACTCATTTCATAGTCGACCGCATTCATAGAGTTGATCAGGAATTCATTTTTTATATTCTCAACGTTTTCCGGTTCCAAATCATAGTTTATAGGCAGTTTTACGGTGAATTTGCTTCCCTTTTTACGTTGGCTTTCAACCATTATTTCGCCCTTGTGGATTCCTACTAGCGCCTTCGTAAAATTTAATCCTATTCCGGTACCCGATGTTGTGCTATCCGGGTGATAAAACCTTCTAAAGATATTCTTTAGTTGCTCTTTGTCCAATCCCACACCACTGTCGGTAATCACTATCTCGACATATTCGTTGAAGCTCTCCTTCTTTGACCAAAAACCGGGTTTTCCATTGCCCTTGGATGACCTTTTATTGACCGAAACGCTAATGGAGCCCCCCCTATCTGTAAATTTAATAGCATTGGAAATTAGGTTGGTAATTATTTTTTCAACTTTGTCAAAATCAAAAAGGGTGGTAATATTTTTAGTATCAGATTCAAAGGTATATTTTAATTCTTTTTTAGTAGCTAGTGGCTCGAAAAGGGAAAAAATATCATTACAGAATTTGACGATGTTTCCTTTCTCCAGTTGTAGGGGAGACATGCCCACATCCATTTTTCTATAATCCAGTAATTGGTTTACCAGGTGCAACAGTCTTCTTGCGCTTCTTTGAATTGTAATAGCCGAAGATTTAATTTGATCGGAATCCGTGATACTTGATAAAATTTTGTCAACTGGGTTGAGTATTAGTGTTAATGGAGTTCTGAATTCATGGGAGACATTCACAAAGAATTCCAGTTTCATTTGGTCAAGTTCTCGACGTTGTGAGGCTTTTACCTTTAGTGTGTAAAAATTAATTAATGCCCATAATATTAGACCGCCTACGATCAAGTAAATAATCTTCATCCACCAAGTCTGCCAAAAAGGAGGTAAGATTTTGATATCAATTCTCGAGGATTCGGCATCTTCCCATTGGCCGTCCAATGAAGCCTTTACCTCGAAGGAATAATCCCCAGGTTTTAGATTGGAGAGGTTCACTACCCTGTTGTTCCCTGTATCTATAAAATTATCATCCAAACCATCCATTTTATAGGCATATTGTACCAATTCCGGATTTTCATAATGGAGTGCAACAAACTCGAAGGAGATATAATTTTCATCGTACTTTAAAGTTATATCCCGAACTTCGTTGATCGCTTTGTTAAGGAGCACCCTTCCGTTTACGGAATCGCCTGGATAGATTTTTGTGTTATTGAGCTTAAAGCTGGTAATGTACGGTCTTAATTTTGGTACAGAATCCAACTGAAAATTATTGGGATCGAATACGTTGAAGCCGTTGATGCCACCAATAATAATACGTCCATCTTTGGTCTTTTCAATGGACTTGCTCTGATATTCCGGCCCTTGCAGACCATCATGTTCGTTGAAATTTCTAAATTGATGTGTATTAGGGTTCAATTGGGAAAGACCGCTTTTTGTTGTTATCCATAGATTGTGGTTGTTGTCTTCTTTTATTCCTACCACCAGATTATTGGGAAGTTCGTTTTTGGTGGTGTACGACCTAATAACTTTCAGGTCGCTATCAAGTTTAAAAATTCCATTGTCCGTTCCCAACCAAATATTCCCAAGATGATCCTCTTTAATGTAGTTTATGCCATTGCCTTCTATACCATTTTCTTTTATTTGCTGGAATTGGATTTGTTCAGGTGCAAATTCTTCCAGTTTACTTAATTCTATAAAATTTAAACCCAGTGATGTACCGATTAGTAAACGATTTTTGGAATCTATATAGAGAAAGAACACAAAATTACTGGCCAGGCCATTATCATTTTGAATGGTATTTTTGTAGTTCTTAAATCGTCCGGTACTCTGGTCCAACAAACTTAAGCCCTCTGTTCTGAGTCCAAACCAAAGTCTATGTCTGTTGTCCTCGACCCCTGTCCATACAGAGCTTTCACCAATGGAATTGGAATCTGATGAATTATGGAGGTACCGGTTAAACGTCTTTAGTTCAGGGTCAAATTTATTTACCCCACCGTCCAAGGTACAAACCCAAATATGGCCGCTGGAAGATTCAAAGGTATATAGGATTTTGTTGGAGCTTAGGGAATTGGGATTTCTTGGGTCATGGCTAAAATGTTTATAGGAAATGTTCTCCTCATCAAAAAGATTGAGTCCGCCATTGTAGGCACTGATCCAAATTCTTTCCTTGGAATCCTCCAAAACCGACTGCACTATTTTTTCATTAAGACCATTTGGATTATTGGGTTGGTAATAATAATGGCCGAAGAAATATTTTGAAGGGTCTAACTTGCTAACTCCTTTATCATAACTTCCGATCCATAAAATACCATTATCGTCCTCGTAAATGACCGAGGGTTTATCATTAGGTATCGAAAACGGATCAAAAGGATCATTTAAAATATTTTGGACCGCTTTTTTTTCTTCACCATTGAAAAGGAAAAGGCCATGCCCATCTGTTGACAGCCAAACTGTCCCATTTTTATCAAGGTGGAAATCCCTGATGGGAATGTCGCCATCGACCAAAGAAATAGGTGTAAATTTGTTGTCATTTTTGGTCCACAAAATAATATTGGACAAATTATTTCCTATCCAGAAATCGTCATTGGAGTCTATGTATACTGTTTTTGGTATATGGTTAAGTTCATAGGGAACGGAGACATTAATGTGTACTCTTTCAAAATTATCATTAGGCGGATCGTATCTATTAAGATATTGGCCATTGGTCACAAACCAAAGTGCATTTTTGCTGTCCTTAATTATAAAATTTACACTGTTGTTGTCCAAAGAATTGGTATTGACAGCTTTATTATAATAATAGGATAAATTCAACTTTTCACTATTGCTTGGATTGTCCTGAAGATCAATTTTAATTACCCCGTTATTGGTTGCTATCCAAAGTATGTTGGTCACCGAATCATACAATAGATCGTTTATTATTTTTCTGGGGCTCCTGGAAAGGGATTGTTCCCCATATAAATTAATGCGATGAAACTTATTGGTCTTTTTATCCAAAAAATTTAGCCCATTGCTCGTTCCTACCCAAAGATTGCCATATTTGTCCTCGGCTATCGTATTAATTCTATTGTTGCTTATAGAGGTGGAATCGTTAAGGATGGATCGGTATATCTCAAACCCATAGCCGTCATATTTATTTAGACCGTCTATAGTGCCAAACCACATAAAACCATCACTATCCTGAAAAATCGCCATACAAGTACTGCTGGACAGACCGTCTATGGTATTTAAATTTTCAAATTTGAGATTGTTGAATTGCCCCAATACTGAATGGGATAAAAAACAAGCCATAATGATTGCACATATGCGGAGGAACATTGCTTACAATTTGGGTTTTAAATTACTATTGGTTAAACCTATAATAAATTCGTGAAATTTGTATTGTAATAACTATGAAGTTGCTATAAGCCCTTTTGTGCACAAGATAAGCACAAAAAAGTAAACTTAAAATTAATTAACTCCCCTGCTATTAAGGTGTACGTGGATTGTTTAAGCTTATAGGTTAAAATGCTCGACTCAATTTCGGTAGTTGCCATATTAAAAAACCGTGGTATGGAAACCAAAATGCGTTATGTAAGAAAACAATTTTCCATAAAATTTACTGTGACTCACATCAAGACAGTATTATTACTTATTGACAATTGAGGAAAAACCTGTACTCCATCGTAGTGAGTTTTTAGTCGGTTTTTCCCAAGGTAAAATTCTGTTATGGCTGTGTTACTTTAATATGTATATTTAAAAGTGAATTTTCTCCTGATCTTCGCTGGCCTAGCAATCATGTAAATGATTGGCCAGTACTTGGGTCATTTTAGGCACTTTATCCTCTAAAAAGAGGATCTAAAGTGAGCGTGAATAATTAATTGGTAACAGTCTACTTTATGCAAATGAAAATGAATTACAAGTCAAGTTATTTTTTTAAATGCAAATTAGCCGCTATAGGTTTATTACTGTTAATTGTAGGATGTAAAGAAAAAATGGAAAATACCAAGAAAAAAGGATTTCAGGATATTGTTGTTGAAGAAAATCGGAGCTTTTACCAAAGTAGCGAATTTACCAAACCTTCCCTATTTCCGTCAGGCATTGAAGGACCTGCAGTGGATGCCAATGGAGTTTTATATGCCGTTAATTTTGAAAGTACGGGAACCATTGGACAGGTGGATTCCAATGGTGAAGCCTCCTTATTTGTTGACCTCCCTGAAGGCAGTATTGGCAATGGGATTCGTTTTAATAGCAAGGGCGATATGTTCATTGCAGATTATACAAAACATAACATATTGAAGGTGGACATGGATACCAAAGAGATCAGTGTGTTTGCCCATAATGATGCCATGAACCAGCCGAATGATATTGCAATAATGGACAACGATATACTTTTCGCCAGTGATCCCGACTGGAAAAATTCAAAGGGGCAAATATGGAGAATAGATTCCGATGGTACTGTTACCCTCCTGGAAGGGGATATGGGAACTACCAATGGTATAGAGGTTAGTCCGGACAACAAAACACTTTATGTCAACGAAACGGTGCAACGCAATGTATGGGCCTACGATCTTTCACCAACTGGGGAAATAAGCCATAAACGTCTACTTATTAAATTCGAAGATTTTGGAATGGACGGCATGCGTACAGACATCATGGGAAATCTATACATCACCCGTCATGGAAAAGGCACTGTGGTTAAGGTTTCGCCCGATGGTAAAATTCTGAAGGAAATTGAATTAAAGGGTAAAACCCCATCAAACATTGCATTTGGCGGAAGTGAAGGTACTAAGGCCTTTATAACACTGCAGGACAATGGTAATTTTGAAACCTTTGATACGGAACATCCTGGGAGGGAATTTTTAATGAAAAAGTAACTTTAGATTTCCAAACCGAAGAGTGCTATATTTATGTACTGCAATGTTTGGGGGTGGTGCTAGAAACTTGGCAATTTTTGGCTTCCTGAGACGCCCAAAACAATAATATGGGCGAATATTTCAAGATAGCGAAAATTTCATATATTCATGATGAGGACATTAGGTGGTTAAAAGACAAGTATTTACAGGTTTTAGAGTGTCATTTGTCAATCAATTTAGATAAGAACATGAACTTTTAGAAGTTTAGGAATTGTCCAATTAAGAACTGATAAATAGGCTATAAATCAATTTTACATAAAACAAATAATCATAATTTCAATAGGCATGGAAAACAAAACAACAAGAAGAGCATCTTTCAAGAAACTGGGAATGGGATTGGCAGCTATGTTTGGCCTAGGTGCCGCCGCCAAGGCAATGGACGGTGGATCAAAACCAAAAAAAGAAGTCGTAGGTGACATCGTTATGGATCAGGATATTCCATTATTTTCAGGAGGCGTAAAACACGGGAATACTCTTTATATTGCTGGGAAAGGCGCGCATGTGGAACCTTTTGAGATCAAGGCACATACCGAAATTGTATTGCAAGAGCTGGAAAAGGAGCTGAAAAAACATGGTTCTTCCATGGAAAAGGTACTCAAGGTTAATGTTTATTTGGCAGATTTGGCGGACTACAAAGGCATGAACGAAGTGTTCAGGGGCCGTTTTGGACCTAACCCTCCAGTAAGGACTACTGTTGCTACGTATGGGGGTGTTCCAGGGAATTCGCTGGTGGAAATGGACTGTATTGCCGCTTTGGACTAGATAACCGATCAACATCTGATAAACCTTTTTACACAATGAAGTTCAATATAATTGCACTATTCCTTTTTTCATTTTTACTCACTTTTAATGTCTTGGGGCAGACCATTTCCAAGGAGGAACTTATTTTTTTGACCTCCGAATGGAAAGGGGAACGCTTTGATGACGGGCGTCCAAAAATACCGGACGAACTATTGGAGCGGGCAAAAAAAATTGGTATCGATGATGCTTGGACGGTCCTTGAAAATGAAGGATATAAGAATCAGTTCGAAGGCAATTGGAAAATGGTACATGACGATGTTCCCGTTGTTGGCAGAGCACTTACGGCATTGTTCATGCCGAGTCGCCCCGATGTGGAGAGGAACGTTAAGGAAAGAGGAATAAATTCGCAGGGCAGGAAGGGCAATACCAATTCATGGCCCATTGAGGTACTCACTAAGGGCGACGTATATGTGGCGGATAGTTTTGGTAAAATAGATGCGGGTACCCTTATGGGAGCTACGCTGGCAACTTCAATTTACAGCAAGTCCGGTAATGGAGTGGTCTTTAATGGCAGTGCAAGGGATTTGGAGAGTATAAGCCAGATAAAAGGATTCAATGCCTTTGTCCGCGATTTTCACCCGTCTTTTTTGGAGGAAGAAGTACTAATGGGGCTCAACACCCCTATACGTATCGGTCAGGTAATGGTCTTGCCAGGAGACCTTGTTGTGGCAAAGAGGGAAGGGGTATTGTTCATTCCTGCCCATTTGGCCGAACAGGTAGTGGGTACGGCTGAATTTGTTGCCCTTAAGGATCAGTTTGGCTTTGAGATGGTGAGAACTAAGAAATATTCTACCGGGGAGATAGATAGTGATTGGAACGAAAAGCTAAAAGAGGAATTTTATGAATGGCTGGACAAACATCCGGAATTGATAAAAATGTCCAAGGAGACTTTAAATAAGATTTTAAGCAAAAGGACATGGTAGTCGGAGCACGGGAATTAATAATGAGTGCAAAGAGCAGCTGGACCATTGCTTTGTTGGTCCTGTTCCTATTTATAGGGTGTAAGCAAAATACAGATCATAATAAATCCGAAACTATAACAACTACTACCATGGTAGGGCAAGATCCGCCCACAACCGATGCAGTTCAACAGGCAGTATCCATTTTTAATGAAGCTATGGTGAGCCCTACCGTGGAACTCATGGACGACCTATGTGCGGACGAGCTTACTTACGGCCATTCCAGTGGACTAATCCAGAACAAGGCAGAATTTATAGACGATATTGTTAACGGGCCATTCGATTTTTTGTCTGTGGAAGCTGCAGATCAGTCGATCCATATTTCGGGAAATACAGCCATAGTTCGCCATATTTTTTTGGCCAAGGGCACCAATGCCGGGGAGGATGCGGATGTCCGTATAGGCAATGTACAGGTATACCAAAAAGACAGGCAGGGTAAACTTAAACTTTTGGCCAGACAGGCCTATAAATTGCCCAACTAGAACCATAATAACCTAAACCAAACTATTTTGAAAAAATTGAATATTTATTCCATTAGCCTTGGCATGGCTGCCATATTGCTGTTGGCAATTTTGGGCCTGATCTTTACCCGTAATATTGAACATGCCGGGCTTGTGATAATGGCCTTTTTTGCACTTCTGGCCTTTGGCTTCAGTGGATATAAAACCCTGAACAGTTATGTATTTACAGCATCCATATTTGCCGGAGTAGCCCTAGCGCTATATTACCCCCAATACTTTTTGCAGATAGGTGATTTTAAACTTACTGCACTGATTATACCCTTGATCCAACTCATTATGTTCGGCATGGGAACCTCAATGAAACTGGGCGATTTTGCAGAAGTTATCAAGTCGCCCAAAGGGGTAATGGTCGGAGTCTCGGCACAGTTGGGAATTATGCCAATTATGGGTTTTGTTCTGGCAAAATATAGCAATTTTCCCCCTGAGATTGCGGCTGGGATCGTTTTGATCGGTTGTTCCCCTAGTGGGGTGGCATCCAATGTAATGGCATATTTGGCGAAGGCCAACCTAGCGCTTTCCATCACAATTACCTCCATCTCCACAATTCTTGCACCCTTTGTAACACCACTTCTTATGAAGTTCTTGGCTGGCGAATTTATTGAGATTGATGTGATGGAAATGATGTGGAGTATTGTAAAGATGATTATTTTGCCCCTCGGTGTTGGACTTCTTTTTAACCGTTTGCGGGGAGATAGGGCAAAATGGATGGACAAGGCACTTCCTGTAATTTCCATGTTGGGGATCGGCCTTATAATCGTGGTAATTACGGCAGCAGGGAGGGATAGTCTTTTGGATATCGGAGGTATATTAATGTTGTTGGTGCTTATTCACAACTTATTTGGGTACATGCTTGGATATTGGTATGCCCGACTATTGCGATTGAATGAGCAGGATTCACGTACCATTGCATTGGAGGTGGGGATGCAGAATGGTGGCCTTGCTTCGGGCATCGCAAATTCATTGGGTAAGATAGCAACAATGGGTCTGGCACCGGCCGTATTTGGACCATTAATGAATATTACAGGGTCTATTTTGGCCTCCTATTGGCACAAGAGACCTCCAAAAGAAGGCCAATGATTCAAATATTAAAGTTAAATTTGCCCAAACTGCAAATATTTGAATAACAAGTTGATTAATTATGAATAAAATTATTGGATGCTTACTTCTATTGGGGATAGTTGGTTGTGGAAAAAAGGAATACAAGGATAAGATTTATGTAAAACCAGAAATTGTAAGGGAAGCTCCGTCAGATTTTCTTTCTCCCGAGGAAAGTCTTGAAAAGTTTTATTTGCCCGAGGGATATAAGATAGAGCTGGTGGCATCCGAACCTATGGTAAATGAACCTGTAGCAATTGCCTGGGATGGGAATGGAAAAATGTATGTGGCCCAAATGGACACTTATATGCAAAATGTGGATGCAGTTGGTGAAGATGAACCTATTAGTCAGATAAAACTCCTGGTAGACCTGGATGGGGATGGGAAAATGGACAAGAGTACCGTCTTTATTGATAGTCTTTTATTACCCAGAATGATTTTGCCTCTCGATGACCGACTTATTGTGAATGAAACTTATTCTTATGATTTATGGAGCTATAGGGATACCGATAACGATGGGGTGGCAGACGAAAAGATCAGGGTTTATGAAAATCCAAAAAGAAGGGGAGGTAACCTGGAGCACCAACAGAGTGGTTTGGTTTGGAACTTGGATAATTGGGTGTACACCACCTATAACCCCCTGCGGTTCAGATTTAACAAAGACGGTGTTCAAGTGGATTCTTTGGTCGGTGGTTCCAGCGGACAATGGGGTCTGACCCAGGACGATTTGGGAAATATGTATTATTCTTCTGCAGGATCTGAAATAGCAGCATATAATTTTCAAATACCTCCTATATATGGTGATTTAAACCCAGAGGGCCAGATTTCAGAGGGATTTATGGAACCTTGGCCAGTTGTTGGCACACCTGATGTTCAAGGAGGTGCAGAATTAAGGTTAAAGCCAGATGGCACCCTTAATAAATTTA
Organism: Arenibacter sp. F26102; assembly: GCF_023015865.1. Classification (GTDB taxonomy): domain Bacteria; phylum Bacteroidota; class Bacteroidia; order Flavobacteriales; family Flavobacteriaceae; genus Arenibacter. The sequence continues at coordinate 68,799 of NZ_JALKBC010000009.1, forward strand.
CCGGGGTTGCCGGACAAGAGATATTTAGGGGCGATAAATTGCCTCCTTCAACCTATGGGGACCTTTTTATTCCGGAACCTGTGGGCAGATTGGTACGTAGGGCAAAAATAAAAAATGAGAACGGGAAAAAAGTGCTGTATAATGCCTATGATGAGGCCGAGTTCTTGGCGTCTACGGATTTGAATTTTAGACCTGTACAGGCACAAACAGGACCGGATGGTAGTCTTTATATTGTAGATATGTACCGGGGCATTATCCAGGAAGGCAACTGGACCAGGGAAGGTAGTCATTTAAGGCCGGTTATTCTTCGTAAAGGATTGGACAAGAACATAGGTCGGGGAAGGATATACCGTATAGTACATGAAGACATTAAACCTGCAGGAAAGCCAAATCTTTTGGATAAATCTGCTGCCGAACTAGTGGATTATTTAGGACATCCCAACGGATGGTATAGGAATACTGCACAAAAGCTTATCATAATAAAAGGAGATATGGGAGTTGTTCCCGAGCTAAAGGAAATAGCCCTGGATAATGAATCCTTTTGGACAGATAACTTTGGGGATAAGGATTATGCACTCCAGAGGGTTCATGCTCTATGGACATTGGAAGGGCTTGGAGTTGTAGACAGGAATTTGGTACTCGAAAAGTTCAACGACGAGGATTATAGGGTCCGTATAGCAGCTGTCCGCCTAAGTGAGGAATTTTTGAAGAAGGACGATCAAGGAATTTTAAAGGCATTGGTCACTTTGCAAAATGATGTCGATATTAATGTGATAAATCAGTTGGCACTGAGTTTACGATATTCCAAAAGTTCGGAAGCCGAAGAACTATCCAGTGCCATAGGTACTCAATATGAGGATAATGAAATGGTGACTGCTTCCATTGCACTTGGGATAAAAGCCAAGGATTCCGATTTTCTGAAATTCAAGGAAAAAATTGCCAACAATAGTAGAATTCATAAAATAACGGCCTTGGCCGGATATGACATTTATAAGCAGACCTGTGTTACCTGTCATGGTCCTGATTTAAAAGGGGTTCCAAGTGGTGAAAATTCCTTGATAGCACCGCCATTAATAGGGTCACTTAGGGTAACGGGGGATAAGGATGTACTTGTAAGTATCCTATTAAACGGATTAACCGGTCCAATAGAAGGTAAGGAATATGGCATTATGCTTCCAATGGGCTCCAATGATGATGAGTGGATAGGTCAAGTAGCTACCTACATCCGTGCCATGAACAGTGCGTCTATGGTCCGTGAAAAAGAAGTAGGCGACATAAGGGCAAAAAATTCGGACAGGAAAAGCTATTGGACATTAAAAGAACTGTTGAATTAGTATAAAAAGGGGTAAAAGGAGCCTACATGGGTATCCGTTGCCCCTTTAAATTGCTTTCCTCCAACTTTTCAATAACAACCATATTCTTAACAGCATCCTCCAAGGGAGTAGGCACTGGAGTATCGTTTTTTATCGCCAAGGCAAAAAGATCTGCCTGGATTGTGTACTGATTACACATATCAAATTCTATGGTTTGGCGCTCACCGTCTATAGTGACCCATATTTTGGAAGGCCTGTCTATAGGCGGATTAAAAGGCAGTTCAAATTTTATGTTTCCTTTGGTGCCGAAAATTTGTGCCTGTTGATTGTCGGCCAATTGTGTTGAGCTGAAGAAGACCGAAGTCCCGGTTTGAAACTCCAATATTCCTGATGCTAAAATATCTACCTTGAAATCTGGGTGATAGTCTATGACCGCGGAAATACTTTTAGGTTCCGAATTGAACAAAAAACGTGATAGGGAAATAGGGTAGCAGCCAATATCCATTAGACTTCCACCCCCGAACTCCTTATTGTTTACAATGCTATTGGGGTCATCTTCAAAAAATGAGAAGGAAGATTGAATGGTTTTAATTTCACCAATTACCTTTTGGTCCACTAATTTCTTAACCTTTATCCATTGAGGATGATGCCTGTACATAAAGGCTTCCATAACCTTTAGATGAGGATATTTTTGGGAGACCTTCAATAACTTCTCGGCTTCCTTACTGGTTAATCCTACTGGCTTTTCAACTAAAACATGTTTGTTCGCTTCCAGAGCTTTTATGGCCCAAGCTACGTGAAGATGATTGGGTAGTGGAATATAGACAGCATCTACATCCTTATCGGCAAGTATTTCTTCGTAAGAACCGTAAAACTTTGGAATTTTAAATCGCTCGGATATATCCTTTGCCTTGTCCAAATTCCTTGAGGCAATAGCATGAACATCTCCATGTAGGCAATTGAGCATTGCAGGAATTACGTGTTCCGTAGCAATATGGGCAGTGCCCAAAATACCCCATTTTAGTTTTTTGTCCATTACTGTTTTTATATGACTTTTGAACCTTCGAACTGGTCTAAATATTCCTTTACCTTTTCTCTTTCCCTATTTTCAAATTTTCGTAACGGTAATGCCATATGGTCCTCACAAATGTCCATTACGGATAGGGCACATTTTATACCTTTTGTGATTCTGGAGGAATTCTTGCCTACACAATAAATTGTGCTGTTTACAAAGGCGACTTTGTTACGTAGTATTTTTATATCTTCTAAATTATGTGCTACCGAGGCGTTGTACAGATCAACAAATAATTCCGGTAAGAAATTTGCCCCACCAGCAACGGCCCCATGACCACCATAGAGTATGGTCTCTGGTAAAAACATTTCTGTCCCAACAATAATTGAGAATTCCGGTGTCTCTTTAAATGTTTCTATAAGGGAGTAGAAATAGGACATATCCCCAGAGCTATCCTTAATGCCAATAGCTCCTAATTCCTTGGCCTTTTTAACGGTCTCTAAAGAAAGGTGAAGTTTGGTACAGCTTGGCATATTGTACATCATAACCGGCAAGGACAATTGTGGAATTAAGCGCTCCAGATAGTCGATCATTTCTTCTTGGGAAATGGGAAGATAATACGGAGGGGCTACCACCACTGCATCTGCCCCAGCTTCTTTGGAGTGGGCTGCAATGTCCAAGGAACCGTTAAAGGAGGTATCTGTTATTCCAACCAGTACAGGAACCCTACCACGGATATATTTACAAGCCTTTGTAATAAGCTCTTTTCGCAATGCATAGCTAAGACTGGGAGCTTCCCCGTTGGTGCCTAAAAGGAATATGCCGTGTACACCGCCAGTAATAAGGTGCTCTATAAGTTTTTCCAAGCCTTTTTCATCCAAACCACCGTCTGCGGTAAGCGGGGTAACCATAGGGGGTATAATCCCTTTTAATTCTAATGACATATATTTTCTTTTGTTAGGAACAAAGTAAATTTAAAAGATAGGGGTGCACCACAACTATATTATTTAAAACAGATAATATATTGCCTATTGTGCCTTTTATCCCACAGTCTTGTAAGAACCTATGATGAGATTGCCTGTGGGGCTCTTTACAATGTCAGGATTTATAGGCTTTGTGTTCTCAGTTCGTTTTCAAGTCGCAGTATCCTGTCTATATGGCCGTCTGCTAATTTTTGATGTAAGGTGTCAAAAGGAAGGATTGGATTACGTACGTTGGGGGTGTTATAAATTCCTTGGCGATACAATAAGCGTTTAAAAAAATGTACGGAGATATCCAGATGTTGATTGGAAAACGCCAATACTGGAATTATTTTCTCGAACAAGGCTTCTGCCTCCATAATCTTCCCTTCTTCAAAAAGACGATATATTGTGGTGTAAATCACATGCATGCCTGTTGGCAGAAAGGCGTGTACTCCTCTTTGAAGCCCTTCTATCATTTGAGTAACCGCCCAACCTCCACTAAGGTTCAGTTTGCCTTGGGTCAGTTCCAAAATACGGGAATATTTTGGGCCTGCCGGAACGGTTTCGATTTTTAAACATTTGAATGCAGACACTTTTTCGAACAAATCACATATAAGTTCGTCCGATAGGCCGTATCCCGTAGCATCCCAATCCTGTAACATGATCATCTCTGGATCAAGGGCTGCCAGTTCCATAAAATGATTTCGAAATTGGCTATCATCAACATATGGAATTTGAAACAATACGTTTTTACAACCTAAGTCCATATAGGCTTTTAGGAGCTCTTTGCTTTTGGATAGATCAAGCTCCCCTGCACCTCCAATAACGGGAATCCTGTCCCCAGCTATTTCCAAAACCGTCGATAGCATTGCCAATCTTTCTGAATGGGATAATTTATATACTTCAGCGGCCATTGCGGGCACCAATATACCGGCAACACCGGCCTTTAATGCTTCCTCTACATTGTTCTTTAGTGCTGTATGGTCAATCGTGTCCTCCTTGGTAAAGGGGGTGTTGAGCACCGTAACAATTCCCATAAGGGGGTAGCGATTTTTTTGGGCCCACATGCTATTATTGTTTAATAAGCCAGACATCGGTTACCCTTGATTGTTTCCTCCAGTTGAGGTGTTCCTCATCGGGCTTGTCAAAGCTTATTTTTAGTTGACCGTCCTTGATCAAATTCTTAGGAAGTGGAAATTCCTTAAACTCCTCAAAGCCTTTTTCATATTTGGTAGGTTTTAGGCGTTCTCCATTGGCCCTTAAAAGGGCCTCTCCATAACCGGAAACACGAATTAAATAATTGGAATCGGGATCCAGATCATTGTATTCCAAGGTAGGGGTAAATTGGAACAATTGGGTAGAGAGCCGCTTTCTGCTTATACCGTCATTTTCCCATAGGAAGTCTATGGCATCATCGGTTTTTGAGGTTACATGCTTGGCATCGGCACTGGAAATATTGTCGTAAAAACTGCCTTCGCCGGGAGATTCATAATTTTTAATAAATTCCAATCGGGCTAGCTTTTCGGCTTCCGACTTAAATTCACCAATTTTATTAAATTCGTCTTCCAGCCACCATCTATTGTTCAAGGGGTAATCTATAAAATCCAAAATGGCCCCTCGCTCAGCACTACGTGCCTGATATTTTTCCACGCTAGTCTGTGCACCTATGGATTGAAATAGTTTCTCCCCATATTCAAAAACCTTTTTCTTGAGGTCTTGGGAAACCAACTCGGTATCGGCCTTTTTTATGTGTTGTAGGGCATCGCTCATAGCTTTGTCGGCCCCAATGGTATTGGCCTGCGCCAGTATTTCATATGCCTCGGCCTCCAGCCTTTTTTCATAGGCGAGTCGGTCTTGTACATAAGCGTCGTAATAGGACCGCATAATTAATTGCTGCCACCTCCAATTATTTGCCAGAACCGGGTTGTTTTCTTCTAAGCCTTTCCACAAAGCCAAGGTCTCTTTAATGGAATTGTTTTCCAAAATGGGCCCATCCCAATTTTTTTCCAAGGCGAATATGCCTTGGGCAGCATCTTCGGCCACCTTAGGGCCAAAGAAGAATTGCGCATATTCATAGATAATATCTTTGGGATTTTTCTTGGAATCCCAACCCAATTGGCTCCATAATACTTTATTTACGTCGTCATGGGAACCATCGGAATAGGTAATAAAGCCATCGGTATATTTGGTGTCCCTGTTAAAAAGTTGGGTGTACATAAATGGTTGTGGATTGATAGGCTCCCTTCCCAAGGTCAATGCATAGGCTTGATCCCAGTTATCTACTGGATAATGACATCTAACAGTGTGGGTTATGTCTGGATAAAAGCGGTGCAGATATTTTTTCGGCAACATTTCGCGCTCTAGGTCAATAGGAGGGCTACTTGGTCCGTAAACAACGCCTTTTAGCCAATCTGGACTTTGTTTGTCCAGGTAATTAATAAAATAATCTACTTTTTCCTTATTAAAACCTTGGAGTGAAACCCATATACCGGCATTTGGATGGTATTTGTGCAGTATTTCCGATAAGTCGTTTAAATAAGGTATGAGCTGGGCTGGATGGTTTTCCCCTGGATCTCCGCCCGGAACAAATACACCGTCCAATCTTGGACATTTTGCATAAAAGGCCTCTTGTTCTGCAAGTCCGTCCTCATGAGCATTTTTTATGGTCAGGTCATGCGGTGCCGGTGTCCAGACCCAATAATCGGCGTCGTATTTTTCACATATTTTGCTTAGTTCCACTTCCATGATCTGGGGATCTACCTTAAAGTGGGGACTGGAATCTGCTTCCTGAAATGGAATATTTTCAAAACTGTTGGCCCCAAAAAGCACTTGTTCCCTAAAATGTTGATCAAACTGCTCCACGGTCCAAGCGTCCCAGGAATTGGCGGTATTCCTGTAGCCGAACTGGTGTCCGCGAAGCGCATATTCCGGGGATTCCGAAAAATCAATATTGGGGTTCAGCGTAATTTTGCCATTTTCCATTTTGGCCGTTCGTAGCAGTTTGCCAATACCGAAAAGAATGCCCCTAGTATCCGCACCAATAACCCAAAGAGTATTATTGTCCCCTTGGTGTTCATGGAAAATACGATAGCCTTCTTTTTTTAATTCGGAGCCATTATTACCCTCAGGTGTGGGTACTTTTGTTCCGAACAATTCCTTTTCATTGGCCAAGGCCAAGGCAATGGTAGTATTGGAATCCCAATTATTGTTTAATCCAAGTTGAAGATCGGTTCGTTTTTTAATTTCTTCGATTAGGATGTTAGCCGCCGTTTCTTGGATCGGAGATTTAATCTGGGCCGATATCACAATGTTTGCTTGGGAAAGGTCCAAGGTTTTAGGCTGTTCCTTTTCGCAAGACAGCATACTGCCAATTCCAATCAATACCAGCCAAAATCTTAATTGTCTTTTCATCTTGTACGACATTTTTATTATAATAATTTTTATAGGGGCGTTGTGCTAATCTATGTCCTTTACACATCTTATTCCCACGGGATAAACGTGTATTTTTTCCGGTAACACATAATAGCGTTGTGAGGTACGAATAAAGGAGTGGTTGTTAAAATTGGATCCGCCCCGCATTACCTTGTAGGTTTCGCCATATTGTTCCATAGGCACCTCGTTGCCGGGGTAGGGTTTATACCAGTCCGATGTCCATTCCCACACCCCCCCGGCCATATCATAGCAACCATAAGGGCTCGCAGGTTTGGCAATGGAAGTTCCGCGTGTCTCTTTTTGGTCCCACACAACATAGGTGTTGTCATAGGTATCTCCCCAAGGAAATACGCGGCCGTCGATACCGCGAGCCGCCTTCTCCCATTCTTTTTCAGTGGGCAAACGTTTACCTGCCCATTTAGCATAGGCATCAGCCTTAGACCATGTTACCACCGCGGCATTGTTCTTTTTTTCCGGAGGAAATTTAAAAGTAGGATCAAATTTGGCAAACTCCGTATTGCTCACCTCGTATTTGTCTATAAAGTATGCTTTTGTACTTGCAATTTGTTGAGGCCGTTCGTCCGGATCGCCATAGGTACTGCCCATAATGAATTCGCCGGCGGGAACATAAACCATTCCCTCGGGGGGAGTTGGCGTTTCTTGCCCTGTTAGATAAAGAATATGTACAAAAAAAGTTAGGAGTGTTAAACCAGATTTCATGCGCTTCCTATTATTTGTGATTACCATTTTTCATCAATAATACCGTAGTACCTACCAAACCAATAATTTCGGATCATGGCGGCGGCAGTTCGCTCTTCCTCGGAACGGACCAATTTAAAACTGCCATCTTTCTGTGGAATTTTGAATTCCCTGGTGTTGCGTTCAAATCCCCACATGTCCTTAATGCCCTGCTTTTTCAATTCGGTAAAAATGTCCTCCCCAGTGAGTACCTTATAGACCATTAAAAACCAGATATTGCTTTCCCAAGTAAATTCAATATCCTTCCAATCGTACCAATGTCTGTTTAGGTTCATTCGGTATTTGTTGAGTAGATTGGGATCGGTCTCTAAACGCATAATCATATAGAGGGAACGGGCGGCGTGGTAGTCGTCCCCTACGTTCCTCCATTCTTTAGGGAATAGTATTTTGGAATTAATCTGGTGGTCGTCATAATGATAGCGGTCTATGAGCATATGGTAGGCGGCATTGTAACGTTCCTTTCCCGTTATATGATGGGTTACCTTAAGCGCGGCCAACATTTCCAAAGAGTTGAGTTCTTGGTGCGGTAGGTTGGGACAAAAGTTGCCCCACAACGTCATTTTTCCATCTAGATCTGTAAGTTTAAAATTGTTGTCCACTACCCGCCCAATAAATCTATCCAGGAGGCCTGCTGCTTTCTTCTTATACTCGTCATCCGCACATAGCTCCCAGAAAGTTCCCACACCATAGAAGATGGAAGTAAACTTATCGGCGCTTAAATCGCCCAGCCATCGGTAACCGGGCATGGATGACGATTGGTGCCATTCATGGTACCAAAAAACTTCTTCGTGCCAAAGCGGTTCGTTGGTCCTATTGAAACTGCGGGCCACCAATCCATCAACACCGGTTACTTTTTCCAGTTTTAATATAGCCTCGAAGATGTCATTGGCTATTTTCCTGTCCTTTGGGTCTCCGGTAATAGCGTACTTATGGGAGTAGGCAGCCAGCATTTCGGAGGTGGGATCAAGGCAATCGGCCTGAGAGCCTATAATGGGCTGCTCCAGTCCGGCAGGGGGGAAAATGACGTGCTGCATTATAGCGCCTTCGTTCCAATGGTTTCCAAGCATCAACCTGTCAAACATTTCCACCTTCTTGTACAGAGGGTCTGTTTTCTTTGGAAATTCGTTTACTTTTTGGGCAAGCAGGCCATGGTTTATAAAAATGAAAATCGAAACCAAGGGCAATAAAGAATATTTAAACATGGCTAGTTCCTATTTGTGAGTATTTAAGTTTTTGGTCTAAATGATTTTATCATAAATTCCATACGGCTCTCTATTCCCTTGGTTGTTCGTTAATAAGGGGAATTATGCGCGTTTATTCTTTTTTCATTACGTTTAATGCAATAATATTAACTCATTTTAATCAATAAAACCAATTAAATATTAGTTTGGGGTAATATATAATGTATATTAAGTAATATATATTATATGACAATTGTATAGTGTACTTCTTATAAGCCTGGGACTTTGGAACTATAGGAATTTCGGCTCCTATTTGGAGTTTACATTTTAAGGCTTTTTGTGGTTATCAGTTTATTTATTTGGTGTTAAACTCTCTGGAAGTTAATCTATTAGGAATGGCAAAATTTTTTATGGAAAAAGGCGGAGTGTAACAAAAGTTGCTGTGGACATTAAATGCCTGGCTTATCTTTACAGTATAAATGTTTTGGTTGGTTGTATAAGGAAACGGTCATTGTAAAAGGTGGCGGTTTCCTTTTTAAACATTCAACAATCAAAAATTATAAATAAAAAAATATGTCCATTTTTAGTACACTATTCGGAACAAGTAAAGAGAAATCGGATAAAATAGAAATATTGAATCAAGCTGACTTTTCAGCGGCCATAGCTGGTAAAAAAGTACAACTTATAGATGTTCGTACGCCTAATGAATATGGTGGTGGACACATAAAAAATGCAGTAAATGTTGATTTTTTTAATACATCGGGCTTTGAAAAATATTGCGAAAAAATGTCCAAGGATAAACCCGTGTATCTATATTGTCGTTCCGGTGCCAGGAGCCAGAGAGCGGCGCGTAAATTGATCGGCATGGGTTTTGAAAAAGTATATGACCTGAAAGGTGGCTACATGTCTTGGAGATAATTTCGTAGATAACAGGAATTTATAAATTAGCTTTAAATAAGCGCTATGTAAACGCTATGAAATTATCCCTAATTGTTCAAAATATTAAATGTGGGGGTTGTGCTAAAACAATTACCACCAAATTATCGGAATTGGATAATATTAAAGAGGTTATGGTGGATGTAAATTCCGGAACGGTATCTTTTGAATCCAAGAACGTTGAGTCCACCCAAAGGCTAAGGGATTCTCTTAAAGCTATGGGCTATCCTAAGGTTGATGCCAAAAACGGCTTGGGAGATAGGGCCAAATCCTTTCTTAGCTGTGCAGCCGGAAGGATGATGAAGGAATAAATCCAAAAATATTAGCTTTATGAAGTATCTATCTTTCTTTACGATCCTTTTAATGACCCTAGTAAGCTGTAAGGAGGCTAAAAATGCGGAAACGAAACCTGTGGAAACAAAGCTCGAAAGCGCATCTACTGATCAGGAAAAAATACATCCAGGTAAAAAGATTATTGAGACAGAATGCTATTTATGTCACAATCCTAAGGCATCGGAAGTCAGTATGATTGCGCCTCCCATGGTGGCCATAAAAAAGCACTATATAGATTCAACCACTACCAAGGAACAATTCATAAAAGCTATGGTAGATTGGATTAATGATCCTCAAGAAGAAAAATCCAAAATGCCTGGAGCACTAAATCGATTTGGGATAATGCCCTATCAACCCTATCCCGAAGAAACCATTAGCCTGATTGCCGAATACATGTATGACTATGAAATTGCACAGCCAGAATGGTTCGATAATCATTTTCAGAGGGAGCATGGTAGAAGAATGGGCAAAGGCAAAGGTATGGGTAAAGGCATGGGCAATGGTCTCAAACATGGAGCACAAACGGATTATGGGGATATAGGACTTGGTTATGCCTTGGCCACAAAAGCTGCGTTGGGAAAAAATCTAATGAAGGCTATCCAGGAAAAAGGAACGGATGGGGCGGTAGAATTTTGTAACCTCCGGGCCATAGAATTGACGGATAGTATTTCAGTGATGAACAATGCCCAGGTCAAACGGGTTTCCGATAAACCCAGAAACCCAATCAATAAGGCCAATAGAGAGGAACTGGGATATATTGCTACTTTTAAGGAGCAGGTTGCCTCCGGTTTGGAAGTGGATCCCATAGTAATTCCCGGTAACGAAGATGTAACGGTATATTATCCTATAACTACAAATACCATGTGCCTCCAATGCCATGGGAAACCCAACGACCAGGTGAAGCCTACTACTATGGCCACTTTAAGAAAATTATACCCGGAAGATAAGGCCGTTGGTTATGATGTAAATGAGGTTCGTGGAATATGGAGTGTGGTTTTTGACAAAAACAAGTAGTATTTCTTTTTGTTCGATTGAAGGAATGCCCTAGGTCTATCAAGTTATAGTGAAATTTAAACCTATCAATTGATTTGTGGAGTTTACGAGAGTGGTACTGTTTAATGGCGCTGGTATTTCGGATATTTATACACAGCTGACAAAAACCTTGGTGTTTACTATCTAATTGAATGTCCTGGCAGCTATTCGTAATAAAAAATTAGCCAATGGAAAACAACCACTACAACCATTTACAACCAGAAGAGTCACGTTTTCTAAGTGGGCCTCGTTCCAGGTTTAAAGAACTGCTTTTCACCTTTAAGGTACAATACAGCTTTATTAGGGCTTTTCGGAAAATGCACTTTATAGGTCCCTGCGTAACGGTTTTTGGATCGGCCAGATTTGACGTTACCAATCCTTTTTACAAAAAGGCAGAAGAGGTAGGTGCCGCTTTGGCCAATATTGGCTTTACGGTGATGACGGGCGGAGGTCCAGGTATTATGGAAGCTGCCAATAAAGGCGCTTATGAAGCGGGTGGTTATTCTGTAGGATGTAATATAATTTTGCCCTTTGAACAAAAACCAAACCCCTATTTACATAAATGGATCAACATAAGATATTTTTTTGTCCGGAAGTTCCTGTTGATAAAGTACTCCTACGCCTTCGTGGTTATGCCCGGCGGCATGGGCACCTTGGATGAGCTTTTCGAATCCATTACTTTGATTCAAACGAAAATGATCCAAAATTTTCCCGTGGTCATTTTCGGGTCAGAATACCATAAAGAGCTTTGCGAACACATTAGGATTATGGCGGAGAACGAAAGTATAAGTCCAAAAGACATGGAGTTGTTGTTCGTAACCGATTCTGTGGAGGAGATGGTAGAACACATTAAAACCCATGCTATTCAAAGGTTTAAATTAGTTAAAAAACCACAACGACCTAGTTGGTGGTTTGGGGAAGAATAAGAAGGTTCCTCATTTTTACCAAAATCTTTTCGATAAAGCTCAGATTATTATAACCCCCTTAACTATTGATAGGAATTAAGAGCATCTACCAAAATAGTTTAGTTTTCCTTTATGTTTCAAAATCCATGGCCTGTGTAACTTAAGTAGCTGTCTATCTGTTTTATATGTTGGAAATTGCTTATGTAATTTAAATGTATCAGCAATGAAACTTTTTAAACAAAATAGAGCCAATTTATACATTTTTGGTTTGCCGTTCCTTTTGGCAGTGTTCTCCTGTAACAATGATGATTCATCCGTTGCGGATCTGGATAATACAAACCTCACTAATGAAGACAGTGCTGCATTACTGTTTATGTTGGAAGAGGAAAAGGTGGCAAGGGATACCTATACCTATTTGGAGGATTTATGGGAAATAAATCAGTTTTCAAACATTAAGAAAAGTGAACAAAGTCATATGGATGCCGTTATTGGCCTTTTGGACCAATATAATATTTCCTATACCCTTTTATCCTATGGGGAGTTTAATAACCCGGACATTCAAAAACTTTATGATCAGTTTGTTGATTACGGCAGCGAGAATAGGGCAAATGCCTTGGAGGTTGGTGCCAATATTGAAGATTTGGACATTGTGGATTTGGCCAACTTTATTAATTCCACTACCAACAGCGCCATGATAAAGGTTTTTGAAAGCCTACAATGTGGTAGCCGAAACCACCTCAGGAGCTTTGTTACTGCCATTGAAGTTTCGGGAAACACCTATGAGCCCCGGTATTTAACCCAGGAAGACTATACCCTAATAATCAATGATAGTCCAGATCAATGTGGGCGATAACCCAAGTTTTTAGACCAACCTAGGCTCCTTTACGTCAGTAACATTAGTTACTGTGCAATCCCTTTTCTCCCCCTAATTTTGTCTTAAATAATTTGTAACATGAAGAATATTATATACATACTATCATTTTTGGGAACTATGTTCTTTGTTCAGGCACAGGAAAGGGTGTTGATCAGCAAGGAGGAAGTGATGACCAAAGTGAGGGAAAACAACAATACCCTAAAAATGTCCCAACAGGATGTGTTGGCCGCGAAAGGAGATTTTAATCAGTCCAATGCGGTGATTTTGCCCAATATAAGCGTCTCCCATACGGCTATAGCTACCACCAATCCCTTGATGGCATTTGGTTCAAAATTAAACCAGGAAATTTTGACTCAAGCCGATTTTGACCCCTTTTTATTGAACAATCCCAGTCAGATCGAGGATTATGCCACGCGTATAGTAGTACAGCAGCCTTTGGTAAATCTGGATGGAATTTTTCAGCGCAAGGCAGCAAAAGCCAAATTAAATGCTGTGGAGTTAAAAGCTGATAGGACCAATGATTATATGGACTTGGAGGTGGAAAAGGCCTATATGCAATTGCAATTGGCGTATAAGTCGGTCGCGGTTTTGGAACAGGCAAAAAAGGCAGCCATGGAAAATAAGCGTTTGGCAGATAATAGTTTTAATCAGGGGTATCTTCAAAAATCGGATGTCCTTGCCGTTGAGGTTAGGCTTACCGAAATAGAGAATCAGTTGCAGTACGCCAAGAGCAATGTCCATAATGTCTCCAATTATCTATCCGTCTTGATGAACGATAACAGCTATGCTCTTCTACAACCATCGGACTCCTTGACCCTAGTGGTCAGTGACATTTATACCGAAGGATTGCCCGAGAATAGAAAGGACCTACAAGCCATGTCCTTGTCCAGTGACGCTTACCAACAAATGTACAGGGCGGACAAAATGAGTTTCCTTCCCAGCCTAAATGCGTTTGGAACCTATGAATTGCATGATGATCAAGTTTTTCAGGGTGATGCCAATGGATACCTGATCGGGGCAGAATTAAAATGGAACATTTTTGAAGGCAGCAAACGTTTTGGAAAGGTTCAAAAAAGTAGGGCCGAATACGAAAAATCCAAATTGGAACTGCATCAGTATAAGGCGGAGAGTCAGGTAGAGTTGAATAGGGCCATGCGGCTGCTTCAGGATGCCAAAAATAATCTGGAGCTAACTTCCTTGGCGTTGCAACAGTCGGAAGAGTCTTTGCGCATACGTACCAATAGATTTAAACAAGGCTTGGAAAAAACTACCGATCTATTAAATACCGAAACACAATTCTCACAAAAGAGATTGGAGTATTACACTACAATTTTTAATTATAACTATGCTTTGGCCTATGTTAAGTTCTTAACCAAGGAATAATGCGCCTAAGTCGCTTAACATAAGAAATCATAAAAAGGAATTTTCGCATTTAGCACTAAAAATAAAAAGAAAAACATGCAAACAAAATTATACTTAATAGCACTCATCACCCTAGTCATAACAATTTCCAGTTGTGGGAGTGAAGATAAAAAAGCGGTGACAGATAATTCTCCAGCTGTTGCCGTTAAAGTGAATACGGTTTCCGAACAGAGCGGTGGCACATTCCTTTCTGCCAGTGGAAAGATAGAGGCAGTGAACAGTGCCAATATCAGTACCCGAATGATGGGATATGTTGATAAAATTTACGTGCAGGTCGGGGATAAAGTGAATAAAGGACAGCAATTGATAAGTATTAACAACACTGATCTATCCGCCAAATTGGCCCAGGTAAATGCCAGTATTACCGAGGCCACTGCGGCTTTTGCCAATGCAGAAAAGGATTACAAAAGGTATACAGCTTTGTTTAATGAAAACAGTGCTTCTCAAAAGGAACTGGACGATATTACGGCCAACTACAACATGGCCAAGGCCAGATTGGAAGGCGCGAAACAAATGAAGAATGAGGTAAACGCCCAATTTTCATATAGCAATATACGCGCCCCTTTTAATGGGGTAGTAACCAACAAATTTATAAAGGTTGGGGATATGGCAAATCCAGGAATGCCCTTATTGGAAGTGGAGAGTCCCGGAGATTTTCAGGTATTGGCCATGATACCCGAATCCGAAATCCTTCAGATCAAGGACGATTCGGAAGTTCTTGTCCTGATCAAGACTCCTAACGAATCTGTTCAGGGGAAAGTGGTTGAAGTAAGTACATCGGCAAAAAATACTGGAGGACAATATATGGTTAAAGTGATGCTGGACAAATCCGAGTATAATTTGCTTTCCGGAATGTATGCTACTGTGCAATTTCCAACGGTAAAAAAGAAGAACACCAATAAAGTACTTATCCCTTTGGATGCCGTGGTGCACAATGGACAATTAGCCGGGGTGTATACGGTTAGTGAAAGCAATACGGCACTTTTACGCTGGCTGCGGTTGGGCAGGACTTATGGCGATAGTGTTGAAGTATTGTCCGGACTTTCCGCCGAGGAAGATTACATAATATCTGCCGAGGGGAAGTTGTTCAATGGGGCCAAAATAAGTATCCAATAACTGAAGATTAAAAAAACGGATTTGCGTTAGGCTTGCCCGCCATTAGGCGGGGATTGCAGTGGTTACCCCAGGTCTTTTTAGCGGATTTAGGCTAAAAAGGAGCTGGAGTAAAAGCGGAAAGCCCGACCTGAGCTTTCCTGCATGATCATCCTGCTATACCTACAAGGTCTTGGAGACCTTGCATGATTCAGGAAAAGATCTTGCAGGTATAAGAAAAGACCTTGCCGATATGATTATCATGCGAAGGAAACGCTCAAATACAAAAACAATAAGAAAAAGATGAAAGAAGGATTAGCAGGCAAGATTGCCAAAGCGTTTATAGGTTCCAAGTTAACGGTCCTTTTAATGATTGTGTTCATGGTCATTGGGGTATACAGTTCGTTCTTGATACCAAGAGAAGAGGAGCCTCAGATAGATGTGCCCATGGCCGATATTTTTGTGGGATACCCTGGGGCCAGTCCCACCGAAGTGGAGAGTAGGGTAACCAAACCGTTGGAAAAATTAATTTCCAATATTAAGGGTGTGGAGTATGTCTACTCTACCTCCATGGAAGAGCAGGGGATGGTTATAGTGCAGTTTTATGTAGGTGAGGACATTGAACGTTCGTTTGTTAAACTCCAGAACGAGATCAATAAGCATATGGATGAAATGCCGCAAGGCGTTACCTTCCCTTTGATAAAAACCAGGGCTATAGACGATGTTCCCATGCTTGGACTAACCTTATGGAGTGAGAATTACGATGATTACCAATTAAAGCAAATTGCCCAGGAACTTACGGATGAAATTGAAAAGATAAACGATGTGTCCGCCACCCAAAAAATTGGTGGCCGTAACCGTCAATTAAGGGTAGTATTGGACAAGGATAAATTGGCGGAAAGCGGATTGGATTTTCTGTCTGTTGCCCAAATGATAAAGGCCAATAATCAACAACTGAGCGGAGGTACGTTTGATAAAAATGATACCGAATTTATGGTGACCACCGGTAAATTCCTGGAAACTGCTGCAGACGTGGAAAATTTGGTGGTAGGCGTACAACAGAACCGTCCCATTTATTTAAAGCAAATTGCCAGTATACAGGACGGACCAGAAATTCCAAAGGAATATGTGTCCCTTGGCTTTGGGCAGGGGAGTGAAAAAGGGGGAGTCTACAAAAGCGAGTATCCTGCTGTGACTATATCGGTGGCCAAGCGCAAAGGTGCCGACGCTATGAAGATTTCGGACATTATTTTGGACAAGGTAGATCATTTAAAAAAGAACCTTATTCCGGATGATGTGCATGTAGAGGTAACCCGTAATTACGGGGAAACGGCCTCCCATAAGGTGTCGGAATTGTTAATGCACCTTATTGGGGCCATTATAGCAGTAACCTTTGTAGTGATGTTGGCCATGGGATGGCGTGGAGGATTGGTAGTGTTTCTTTCGGTACCTATAACCTTTGCCCTTACATTGCTTAGCTATTATATGTTGGATTATACGCTGAACCGTATCACCTTGTTTGCTTTGGTTTTTGTAACGGGTATAGTGGTGGACGATTCCATTATTATCGCGGAAAACATGCACCGGCATTTTAAAATGAAACGCTTACCGTTTAAACAGGCTGCCTTGTATGCCATTAATGAAGTTGGGAATCCTACTATTTTGGCCACTTTCACGGTAATTGCCTCTGTATTGCCAATGGCTTTTGTCTCCGGTCTAATGGGACCCTATATGTCGCCAATGCCTATTGGAGCTTCCATTGCAATGTTGTTGTCCCTTTTTGTTGCCTTGACCATTACCCCTTATCTAGGATATATTTTCCTAAGGGAGAAGGATAAAAAGGGAGAGGAAAAGGTAGAGAAACCTTTGGAGAATACCTTTATCTACAAGATGTACCATAAGTTTGAAAGTCCTTTGATCGAGAACAAGAAGAAGCGTTGGTTGTTTTTGGGAATTACCTTCTTGTTGCTATTGGGTTCCATTGGAATGTTCTTTACCAAATCGGTTGCTGTAAAAATGTTACCGTTCGACAATAAGAACGAGTTTCAGGTGGTCATAGACATGCCCGAAGGTACTACTTTGGAACGTACCGGGGTGGTAGCTCGGGAAATTGCCCAGTATTTAAATACCCGTCCTGAAGTGGTAAACTACCAAAGTTATGTGGGGACTTCGGCTCCGATAACATTCAACGGTTTGGTCCGTCACTACGATATGAGAGGGGGTAGTAATATGGCCGATATTCAGGTGAATTTAGTGGATAAGGGCGATAGAAGTGCCCAAAGCCATGATATAGCCAGTTTGTTGCGACCAGAAATTCAGCGCATTGGAGGTAAATTCAACGCCAACATTAAGATTGTAGAGGTGCCACCAGGACCTCCGGTTTTATCTACTATTGTTGGGGAAATATACGGTCCTGATTACAACACACAGATAGCCATTGCGGACCAGGTACAGCAAATCTTGAAAAACACCTCTGACGTTGTGGATGTAGATTGGATGGTAGAAGCGGACCAGATAAAATATGAGTTTATCATAGACAAGGAAAAGGCAATGCTTTATGGTGTAGCCCCCGCACAAATTGCCCATACTATGAATATGGCCCTGTCGGAAAGGGCAGTGACCAATCTGTACGATGAAAATGCCTCCAATCAGATTGGGTTGATATTGGCTTTGGATGAAAAAGAGAAATCTACTATCCAGGACATTGCCCAAATGAAGGTGAAATCGGAACAAGGCAATGGCAATATGGTTCCTATAGCCGATTTGGTGAGCATTGAGCAAACCACTAGGGCTAAGAGCATCTATAGAAAAAACCAAAAAAGAGTGGTTTATGTACTGGCCGATATGGCCGGGGAATTGGAAAGTCCGGTGTACGCCATATTGGGAATGACCGATAAGTTAAAGGCCATGGATTTGCCAAAGGGTTATTCTATAGATGAACTGTTCATAAAGCAACCCGATTTTGAGGACAATTATACCGTAAAATGGGATGGGGAATGGCAGATTACCTTGGAGGTATTCCGGGATCTTGGATTGGCCTTCCTAGGGGTCATCATTATAATATATATACTTATTGTGGGTTGGTTCCAGAATTTTAAAGCTCCTATTGTAATGATGGTGGCCATACCCCTTTCCTTGATCGGGATAGTATTGGGCCATTGGATGCTGGGTGCATTTTTTACGGCAACTTCCTTTATCGGGATGATTGCCTTGGCCGGAATCATGGTACGGAACTCGGTGTTATTGATCGATTTTATCAATATACGGCTGGCAGATGGTGTACCCTTGAAATTAGCGGTAATTGAAGCAGGAGCAGTGAGGACAACCCCTATTTTGTTAACTGCAGGTACTGTAGTCATTGGAGCATTCGTAATCTTGTTCGACCCTATTTTTCAAGGGCTGGCCATATCCTTAATGGGAGGTACCATTGTATCCACGGTGCTTACATTGTTAGTAGTGCCTTTGGTGTATTATATGATAGAAAGGAAGAACTATAAATAAAGATGGGTCTCTGCGCCTAGTCGAAGTGATCCCCAGTAAAGCATAAAGGAAGCTACGGCTCAACGAGGTATAATGGCAGAAATACAATTGAAACTAAAAATAAAGTAATGAAATTACTAATAGTAACTGTTGTGGAGGAGTACGGGAAGGAAATCCTACAACTATTTAAAAAAGCCAATATTGAGAGCTTTAGTGGTTCCGATATTGATGGGTATAAGAATCAGGCTACGGTGCTAATGGCATCAAACTGGTTCCCAAGTGAAAAAGGAGGTGTGGAATCCAACATGTTTTTCTCCTTTACCACTGATGAAAATATTGAAATTCTATTCGGACTTATTACATCTTTCAATTCTAATTTGGAAACCAACAATCCCATAAGGGCTGCAGTGGTTCCAATAGAGAAATTTATTTAATAACCTTAAAAAATTATATTATGATCAATAGATATATCAGGGCAATTGCCGGGACTTTTATCATTATAAGTGTTGTATTGGCAATATACGTAAACATAAACTGGTTGTGGTTTACCCTATTTGTAGGGGCCAACCTTTTTCAATCCGCCTTTACCCAATGGTGTCTTATGGAGAAGATCTTATTTAAGCTTGGAGTTAGAAAAGATGGGGACAGCTGTACCGTATAAATGTCTTAAAGCGTAGTGGGATTGGCGATAAATAATAGACAAAAAAAATACCCTGGTCTCCCAGGGTATTTTAAAACTAACTCAAACTCAATAAAAAAACTCAATCTTTATTACCAAGGCTTGGTAACTCCTTGTAATATCCATGGTTTGGACCAAGGTGTGTCGTTTTCGAATTTTCCAGGCACATCGTTCGTGTGGCTGGTAGTTTCCAATGAGGATAATGCTGCCTTGTAATTTTCTTCATTAATATTCCTTTCTTCATCAGGATACTGAAAACGAACCGGGATTACTGAAGATAAGGCAAAAGGTCCTGTCTGTAAATCTGGGAGTCCAGTACGTCTCCAATCCAAATATGCCTCGGAAGCGGTAGCAAAGTTGGCAATCCATTTTTGTTCCATGATTTGCGCCAAAGTACCATTATAGGCTACGTCAGTAGTAGTTATGTAACTATCATATTCTCCACCAATTCCCCATGTGTCCAAAGATGCCTGTACTCCTTTGTTATAATTTCCTTCTGCATCTGAGCCCCAACCTTTTAGAGCAGCTTCTGCTTTTAAGAAACAAACTTCTGCGTAGGACATAACCCTAGCTTTTAAGAAATCACCGCTAGCGTCTTTAAACTGATCGTTCATTAATGAAACATGTACATTGCCTCCACCTTGTACCGGGTTAGGGTTCAAGTTATAAGTATAAGGCTCTGATCCTTGATACGATACAGGGATACCCACATAGGTACTACTGGTATCTACTAAACTTAATCCAGCCAAACGATCGGCTTTCCAGGTAGTTTTGTCATATATCTTTAAACCATTATCGGCAAGAGTTTCTTCATTTATATAACGCACTCCATCTACAACTACATCATCTTCTCCACCAGGAACGTCTGCGGCAGGCACAACTTTAATTGGAATTGCAACAGGTGCAAACCAAATGCTAGCCCTTGGGTCATTAAGTTCCCGTAATCTATCGGTAAAAGTAGTACAAGGCTTAACACGATTAAAGGCAGATGCTCCTCCTGTTGAGCTGTTACTTGGCTGAGCAGTTCCATCAGATGTACCAGTATAGGCCAAGGCACACTCCTCATCCACACTGCTGATCAAAGGTTTCGCCAAGGTGGCCGTTACCCCTGCTTGCGCATAAGATGGGTCTTTCTCCGATAATCGCATGTAATACCGTAGGGCCAAGGAGTTGGCGTATTTCATCCATTTTTCGGCATCGCCTCCAAAGAAAATATCTTGGCTGGCACCAAAGGCCTCTAGGTTACCCATATTGTTGGATATTGAAGCTGCAGCAGCCACGAAATCAGCAATAGCCCCTTTATAAACTGCTTCTTGAGAATCGTAAGTTGGTAGAATAACATCCTCATCGGCTTGTACCGCATCAGAATAAGGTACGTCACCGTAGTAATCTGCCAAGGTAACAAAGTTCTGCGCCATTAATATTTGGGCAATTGCTTCATGTAAAGTATAACCTAATTCTTGAGACCGTTGTAGTGCTAATTTAGCACTACGCAAGTTTCCGTAGTAGGTGTTCCATCCACTTCCATCCCAATCATAATTGTTGTTGCCCCAAGAATCTTTTTGGGTGTATTGCACAAAGGCAGACAGTTCTCCACTATAGCCTTTGTTACCCACGTCCAAAGCGGTATTCACCATCACTTGCGTTAATAGAAAACTTGGATTGCCTTGGCTAGGATCTACCCCGTTGGGGTTTTGGTTAATTTCTGTAAGGTCATTGTCGCATGAAGTAGCGGACAGTAGACAAACTACGAGAAATAGTTTAAATATCTTATTTATTTTACTCATGATTTTTTGTTTTTTGTTTAAAGTGCCTAATTAGAAACTTACGTTAAGTTTGAAACCTATTGGAATGGTAAATGGACTTATGTTAAAGCGCTCAATACCTTGCTTAAATTGGATACCACTTCCTCCTTGTGTACTTGATTCGTGCTGGAAAGCCATCTCAGGGTCGATTCCTATATCGGCCTTGGTCCAAAGGATAATATTTCGGCTAAATAAAGATATATTTAGATTTTGAAGTCCTATTTGCTTAATATGTTTACTTGGCACGGAATAAGTAAGTGAAATTTCTCTTAGTTTTAAGAAATCAGAATCAAAGGTTGCATTTCTAGTAAAGTCCCACCCGTAGTGATCTTGGTATCTTGTAATCACAGTTCCAGGACCACCTAAGTTTTCGGCTGTAGCTATGAAGTTGCCATCATCGTCATAATCGCCTTGTACCCCTGGCATAAATACCCCATCGTTCAATGTAATTCCACCTTCGGTTAATGGATACCCACCATCAGCTGCTGTAGGTCCACCTACTAATACATAGAATTCACCATTTTCCGATAAGAATTGGTCTGCATTGTCTCTCAAATAGGTAGGAACATCGGTGATGTCATTGAAATTATGCAATTTATCAATCCATCGTTGGGTATGTAAATCAGATTCTCCGTATCTGTGAGTTTGCGAAACAAACTGTCCGCCTTTTCTCCAATCAAAATTCATGGAGATGCTCCAGTTCTTATAGGATGCAGATGTTGTCATCCCTAAAGTGAAATCTGGGTTAAAGTTTCCAATAATTGGGGCAACCCTGTTACCGTCTGCGTCTTCCCTAGTACGATCACTGTTTTCAAAACCAGAATCATCAATAATAGGCCAGCCAAAATAAGGCGAGTTTGGATCTTCAACACGAACTAGAGCTGCGTCAAAAATATTTCCTATTTCTTCACCAACCCAAGTTATAGCACCACCACGGGCATCGGTCCAAAACTGAATGGAATTCATACCTTCGGCCAATTCAATTACTTTGGTTCGGTTTCTGTTAAATACGAAGCCCATATCCCAACGCCAATCATTGGAGTTTATAATGGTTGCATTTAAACCAGCCTCTACACCAGTACTTCTCAATAGACCGGCATTGGTATTTTTAGAGTTATACCCTGATGAAATTGGAAGAGCAATACCAAAAATTTGATTTTCGTTATCGGCAGTGTAATAAGTGAAATCCATACTTAACCTATTGTTAAAGAAGGCCAAATCAGCTCCTGCTTCCCAAGATGAAATACTTTCTGGTTTTAAATCTGGGTTAAGTAAGGTAGAAGGCACGGATAACAAAGATCCTGATCCCCATGATGTACCACCATTTAAAGTAGGTTGTAGGTTATATGGCCCAGTATCGTTACCTACTTCAGCATAACCTGCACGAAGTTTTAATAAGGATACCCCATTGCCTAAACCAAGAAGCCTATTAACCAATAAACTAGTAGATACGGATGGGTAAAAATAGGAATTGTTATTATCTGGCAAGGTGCTGGACCAATCATTTCTTCCTGTAACGTCTACGTAGAACATATCTTTAATACCAATACTAGCCATTCCATACAAACTGTTTACTTGTTTTTCGTAAGTGTTATAAGAGTAAACTAAATTGTCGTTGGCAATATTGGATAAGGTGAATAAACCTGGTGTTAAAAGTCCAGATCCTCTACTTATTGTGGAATTTAACAAATTGTTTCCTTTTAAAACCCTTTTGTTACCACCTCCAGATACTGAGAAATCCCATCCTTCCAGTCTTTTGGCATAGGTTAATAGGAAATCGACATTAGTTTCATTTGTGAATATTTTGTTGATACCGTAGGCTCCGTTCATGTCCCCAGTATAGCCTTTGGACAATTTGGTTTCCCGTACTTCGTTAATTTCATCCATGTTGTAGCGAACCATACCCGTTAGATCATCGGTGATTTTCCACTCTCCTTTTACATTACCATAAAACCTGTTTCTTTCAAAACCATTGTTGTTCTCGTAAGCTAGGAAATAAGGGTTGTTCCATTCAGTTTCTGTTGGATCGTCACCAAAGTTATAAGGAGAATTTTGGAAGATGCCTTCGTATCCTGGCAACCAGTAATCCTTCATTTGGCGCACATCAATATGTGGGTTCAATTCGTAAACTGCCTGCATTGCGTTGGCACCGCGGTTACCAACAGGTCTGTTGTCCGCACCAGATTTTGTATAGTTAAGACTAGTACTAACCGTAAATTTATCGTTTAACTTTAATGATGAATTTAAGCTGATGCTATGTTTGTGTAAATCTGTATTAGGGATGTTTCCCTTGTTCTGTAGATCCGAATAGGACAACCTATAATTAATTTTTTCCGTATTGTCCTGGATAGAAATATTATTGGTTGTTGTAACGGCCGTTTGAAAGAAATTCTTTGGATTGTTGTACGACTTCAATTCCCTTGGTACAGGAACGCCACTAGCTATTTCCTCTGCGCTATAAGGCCATTGGATTGCCATGATGCCTTTGTCCAGTTCAGGACCTGCCCATGCTGAAGCAGTTTCGCCGATGACAATTGCACCATAGGAATTTGTTGGGAAATTATCTTCGGTATAAGGTCTGGAACCTGTCGCAAACCTTCTATGTGTATCTAAGAAACGACTTGGAATATCAAAAACTGTACTGGAATTAATAGTTACTCCCATTCCTTTTTTTGATTTTCCAGACTTGGTTGTAATTAATATAACCCCGTTACCAGCTCTAGAACCATAAAGTGCTGCAGCACTGGCTCCTTTTAGAACAGTAACACTGGCAATGTCATCTGCATTGATATCAGAAATAGCATTACCGTAATCCACTTTGTTATCTCTACCTATCTCCGTAATGTTGTTGGCTGTATTAATTACAGGAGAACCATCGATTACAAATAATGGTTGGTTGTCACTGGATAATGAAGCTGCACCCCTAACATTAATGTTTACAGTAGAACCTGCACCACCAGTTGAGTTGATATTCACCCCGGACACTTTACCGGAAAGAGCGTTTAAAACGTTCTCTTGTGGAACATTGTCTAAAGCATCACCACCTACCTCACTAACAGAATACCCTAGAGATTTCTTTTCCCTAGTAATACCAAGTGCCGTTACGACTACCTCGTCCAACTGTTCGGATGAAGTTGCCATAGTAACATCGAGAGTAGTTTGGTTACCAACTATTACTTCTTTAGTTTCCATTCCCAAATAGGAAAATACTAAAACAGCACTACTGTTAGGAACATTAATACTATAAATTCCATCAAAATCCGAGGTTACACCTGTAGTAGTTCCCTTAACTACAACGGATACCCCTGGGAGTAGTTCGCCATCATCACTGCTGACGACTCCCGTTACTCCTTGTTGTGCCAACATGATTCCTGAAACCATACTGAACAAAAGGAAAGTCAAAAATTTCAAGCTTCTTTTTTTCATATTCATTTTTATTAATTGGTTGAGTAATTAGCATTTCGTTAACAAATCTATTGTAAAATTATCGGCAAAAAGCATGGTATTTTATTAGATACCTGTCAAATCTTAACCCTAATGCACTAAATATTAAGATATCGAAAATTTTAGGTTAAGATATGATTGATTTTGAGCAAGAATATTTCTTAAACGTAAACAAGACAATTTGGAGCCTGAATAAACAATGCGGTTTTTATGATTTTAATGGATAAGAATAGTCCCTATAATTGTATATATTAATCATGTCTAAATTATTGGAGTGGTATTTCATGATTTACTCAAACTGCTATAATTTTAACTTAATAATCCATAAATAAGTTAAAAAACTAGTACTTATGGTAATATACCATGTAAAGACAATAAGATTTACTTAATCAATCACCTCTATTTGAATTTAATTTGTAGGTAACTAATCAAAATACCAAACAATGCTAGCAGGGATAGATTATTTCATAGTAATAGCCTATATAATAGGAATGTTATTACTAGGGCTTTATTTTAAAAAATTTGTCAATAGTTCAGAAGATTATTTTCTTGGAGGTAAAAGTTTACCCTTTTGGGCAATTGGAATGTCCATTGTAGTATCGGATATAGGGGCACTCGATTTTGTGGGTGTTTCTGGACAGGCATATAGATATGGTATTTCTGTCGGTAATTTTGATTGGGTCGGTTCTGTTCCGGCCATGTTATTGGCGGCATTTATTTTTATTCCCTATTTCTGGCGAGGGGGTATGTATACTATACCGGAATATTTAGGTAGAAGGTATAATCAAAAGGTAAGGACTATAGCTTCGGTAACCTGGATTTTGTTTTTTGCATTGGATTTGGGTGTACTTTTTTGGGCCAGTGCGGTTCTATTAAACGTACTTATGGGTTGGCCCATATGGATATCTATTATTTCCACCGCCGGGGTAGTCGGACTATATACGTATTTCGGGGGTATTACCGCAGTAATAATGACCGATGTCGTACAATTCGTCATTATGTTCATTGGTGGGTTTGCCTTGGTTTTTCTTAGTCTTTACGAAGTTGGAGGTTGGGACAATATGGTCGATAAGATAGCAACAATGGGACCTGAGTATAGAAACCATTTCGATATTATTCAACCACAGGATACGAAATCGCCCTTTCCGTGGACGGGAATTTTATTTGGTCTAACCTTCGTTATGGCCAATGCTTATATGATAGGCAACCAATCTATAGTACAACGCTGCCTTACCGCCAAAAACGAATGGCACGCCAAGGCAAGTATGATTTTTGGTTCTGCCTTAAAAATGTTTATTCCTATATTGGTATTGTTCCCTGGTCTAATGGCTGTAGTGGTTCATCCTGGATTGGCAGATGGTGATCAAGCGTTGCCAATGATGATCAAATCGATCTTGCCTCCTGGATTGGTCGGACTTATGTTCGCAGCATTTTTCGCGGGCCTTATGTCCAGTGTAGATTCGTTGTTAAATTCCACGGCTACCTTATTTACTAAAGATATTTATGAGCCTTTTATTAAAAAAGGTGCCGATGACAAACATTATTTAAAAGTAGGGCAAATTACAACCTTGGTTTTATTGGTTATTGGGGTTGCTACCTCGCCAATAAGTAGTGATTTTCCTGGTATTTATGTTGCCATACAAACCTTTATGTCCTATTTCCAAGGGCCGATATTCGCAATACTATTATTAGGTATATTCTGGAAAAGAACTACCGAATGGGGCGGACTTTCAGCATTGGTCATAGGAATTGGATTTGCGATTTTCTTAAATGTATTTAAAGAGCGATTCTTCACTATTGAGGATCCGTTTCTTTATATTTCCTGGTGGTCTTTCCTATTAGGATTTATTATTAATGTAACGGTTAGTTTGCTAACCAAGAAACATACAGAGGAGCAATTGCAAGGCCTGGTGTTTAGTTCTAAAATTTTAGTAAAAAATAAATCACTGTAATATGTTCAATTTTGACTGGCTTTCCGGTGTTTCGCAAGAAACTGCAAAAATGATATTTCTTAGTTTGTATGGAGTAATAGGTCTTTTGGTGCTATTGCTGCCCACTGAGTATGTTTACGAGGGCATAGCAAAAGAAGATCGCCATTGGTGGAACAATTTAAAACTATGGTCTATTGCCGTGCTATCTATTTTGGCATCGATCTATTATCATTTTTAACCCCTTAATCCAAAAAATATGGAAACAGATGAAATAAATGCGGGAATAAAGGCCGCCCAAATTAACAACGCCCTTGGGTTTTTCATTATAACTTTTGGGGTTATTGTACTTTTTGCAATGATCTACACCGAAACCTTTGTGGAACATATGACAGATATGGTTGCTGGCTTGATACTAATATCTATTGGAGGAGGTATGATGTGGAAGGCAAAAAGTAACATAAAGAAATTGAAAGCCAAGCAGGAATAATAAAATATATAGAATGCATAGATCCGTCAAAATAGACTTATCTGATAATTGGAGAATTCAGAGTTCAAATAAAGTTTCGGAAAAAGGGGATGAAATTTCTACCAAGCCCTCAATTTCCAATAATTGGTTGACCGCTAAAGTTCCATCTACCGTTTTGAGTACTTTGGTGGCCAATAAGGTCTATGAAGACCCTTATTTTGGGGAGAACCTAAAGTCGATCCCAACAGAATTGTTTAAAGTGCCATGGTGGTATGCCACTAATTTTGAACTTACTCAGGATCAAGCTGCTAATTTTGGAAGTTTAAATTTTGACGGCATTAATTATAAGGCCAATGTATGGTTAAATGGGAAGCTAGTAGCCGATACCAAAGCTATAGACGGGGCTTATCGTATAACTACTTTTGACGTAAGTGAATTCCTTGTCAGAGGCACCAATGTACTGGCCATTGAAGTAATTCCTCCCAAACCTGGTGATTTTAGTATAGGCTTTGTAGATTGGAATCCTGCCCCACCAGATGGGGATATGGGTATTTTTAGGCCTGTAACCCTTCATCTACATGGTGGGGTGCAAATTGAAAAACCCTTTGTACAGACCAAGGTAAATCTTGATACCTTGAAAGAGGCCGATATAACTGTTTCGGCAGAATTGATCAATTATTCCAATACTGCAGTTTCTGGAGATTTAATAGGCACCATAGGTGCCGCGGTATTCAAGAAAAACATAAACTTAGCAC
The DNA here is from genome assembly GCF_023015865.1 of Arenibacter sp. F26102. Lineage (GTDB taxonomy): Bacteria > Bacteroidota > Bacteroidia > Flavobacteriales > Flavobacteriaceae > Arenibacter. Next base: position 96,612 of record NZ_JALKBC010000009.1, read on the forward strand.
CAAATATAAAAGAGCTGATCACCTTTGACAGTAAGGAGTTTGTGGGTCTTAATTTTAAGGAGCCAAAACTTTGGTGGCCCATTAATTTGGGGAATCCCGATCTGTATGATCTGGATTTGAAATTTGTCGCCAATAATGAGGTTTTGGATGAGACCCAGATGAGATTTGGAATTCGCCAAATAGAGGATTATTGGTTAAATGATATACACCGCGGTTATAAAGTAAATGGACAAAAGGTATTGATCAAAGGCGGCGGATGGACAGACGATATGCTTTTGATGGATACGGATGAGAGCATTGAAGCACAGGTGAAGTACGTAAAACAAATGAATCTCAATTGTATTCGCTTGGAAGGTTTTTGGGGAAAAGACCATAAACTGTACGACCTATGTGACGAACATGGAATTTTATTAATGGTAGGATGGAGCTGTCATTGGGAACATGAGATCCATATGGGCGTGCCCGTAAATGAACGTTTTGGGGGGGTATATAAGCCCGAAGACATAGCACATGTTGCCCAAGCCTGGGAGGATCAGGTTATATGGTTGCGAAATCATCCAAGTATCTTCGTATGGACGGTTGCCAGTGATAAAGTCCCCATAACGGAATTGGAACAAAAATATATAGATTCTTTCGCCAAATATGACCCCACAAGGCCATATTTAAACTCTACGGGAGGTGTGGGCAGTGACCAACATGTTATAGGGAGTGAAGATGTCATTAGTGAGATCAGTGGGTCATCCGGAGTAAAAATGTTGGGACCCTATGCCTATACCGCACCAGTATACTGGTTTACGGATACCAAATTTGGTGGAGCTTATGGCTTTAATACAGAAACTGGCCCCGGGGCCCAAGTTCCCCAATTGGAAAGTTTAAAAAAGATGTTTCCCGAGGAGCAATTATGGCCTATTGGAGAAGCCTGGAACTATCATTGTGGCCGGTATGAATTTGCCGATATAAGTAGATTTACAAAGGCCATTGAGGAAAAATATGGAACACCAAGTTCTTTGGAGGAATTCGATAAAAAGGCACAGGCTATGAACTATGAGCTTATGCGCCCTATGTTCGAAGCTTTTCAGGTTTATAAAGAGAGATCAACAGGTGTTGTCCAGTGGATGTTGAACGCGGCTTGGCCTAAAATGTACTGGCAATTGTATGATTATTACTTAAATCCTACAGCGGCATTATATGCTACGCAAAAGGCATGTTTGCCCTTAAGTCTGATATACAATTATGGGGATAAACATATTTATGCGGTTAGTGACCTTATAAGTCCAGTAGAAAATTTGACGGCCCATATTCGAGTTTATTCCATAGAATCGGAAATACTCTTTGAAGAAAAGGTCGCCTTTGATATGGCATCGGATTCATCCAAATCTATCATTGCATTGAATGAATTGAAAGGTCTAACAACTACCTATTTTGTAGATCTTCGTTTGTTGGATAAGAAAGGGGACGAAATCAGCAATAATTTTTATTGGCTCTCCACAAAAGAAGAGGTTTTGGATTATGAGGCCGATTTGGGACCATTTGCGTTTCACACCCCTAGTAAAGTTTATGCAGACTTTAAACAGTTGAATGAGTTGCCCAAGACCAAGTTGGAGGAATCACATTATTTTGAGCAAGATGGAGAACACCAAAATATTAAGGTGGAACTTAAGAACAACAGCGACCATATAGCGTTTTTAATCAATCTAAAAGTTGTGGATAAAAAGAGCGGGGAACTTATACTCCCCATTTTTTGGGAGGACAATTTTATTAATTTACTCCCCGGGGAAGAACGGATGGTGTGTGCTAATTTTAAAGGGACTTCGGCCGCAGATTTGAAGGTGGAAGGTTGGAATATATAGTAACCCTTATTAGTTGCCCATTTCTTAGTTTGGATTGCTTAATTTTTAATCATTGTTATTATGCTAATTTGGACAAAATATGCACTTGCCTGTACCCTTATAATATCAGGTTGGTCCAGCAGGGAAAAGGTCAAGGAAAGTAAATTGGAAACAACAGCTAAGCACCCTGCCATTGCCGTTGAAGAGTACATTTATGAAATAGGCCATGGGCTAACACCCCAATGTCATGCTCCGACCATTGAATTCAGCAATGGAACACTTGTGGCTTCCTGGTTTGGGGGAACAGAGGAAAAAAACAATGATGTAGGCATTTGGGTTTCTAGAAAAATGAATGGTATTTGGACAACCCCGGTTGAAGTGGCCGATGGCATAGAGGAGGACGGAGTTAGATATCCATCTTGGAATCCAGTACTATTTAAGCCTAAAAACAAGCCATTGATTCTCTTTTATAAGGTAGGCCCCGATCCACTATATTGGTGGGGAATTTATAAAACCTCCGAGGATGATGGTCTTAGTTGGTCTGCGCCCAATAAATTGGCCGAAGGTATTTTAGGCCCTATAAAGAATAGACCGGTTACCTTGTCCAATGGGGATATTTTATCTCCTTCAAGTACCGAGAGTGAAACTGAGGGCCATAAAATTTACTTGGAAAGGAGTGTGGATTTTGGTAAAACTTGGACTAAAACTGCTCCTTTGAATGATGGAAAGACATGGAAGGCCATACAGCCGGCGATTTTGGACCATGGTAATGATACCATTCAATTATTAAGTAGAACCTATCAGGGGGTAATTGGCCAAAATTGGTCCTATGACGGTGGATTTAGCTGGAGTGAAATGACGGCAACAGGACTTCCCAATCCTGACTCAGGGATAGATGCCATTACCTTGAAAGATGGACGGCATATATTGATCTACAATCCAACCAGTATAGAATCTGAGGATAGGGTTCCCTTGAGCGTAGGTATTTCCAAAGACGGCGAAACTTGGAAAAGGGTGTTGGATTTAGAGCCGTTAACGGCGACAACCGATAAAAAGGGGGAGGAATATTCTTACCCTACCCTTATTCAAACCCCAGACGGATTAATACATATTGTGTATACCTGGAACAGAAAGACCGTTAAACATGTGGTATTGGACCCTGAAAAATTATAAACGAATTCATTCTATAACAACCATTAAAAATGAAAAAATTAGCAATAAATGGAGGCTTGGCCAGTCGTGATATTAATAAAAGTCCTTGGCCAAAATGGCCGGTATGGGGAAAAGAGGAGGAAGTTGCCCTGATTGAGGTACTTAACAGTGGGGTATGGTCCTACAACGGACCAAAGGAAACAGAATTTAATAGACTTTTTGCCGAATATACGGGAGTTAAACATGCCATTTGCACGGTAAACGGAACCATAACTTTGCAAATTGCCTTGGAAGCCTTAGGTATAGGTGTTGGGGATGAGGTTATTGTCCCAGGCTTAACCTGGCAGGCCACTGCCGCTACCGTAATAGATGTAAATGCCACTCCTATATTGGTGGATGTTAGTGAAGATAACTGGTGTATTGATCCAAAGGAAATAGAAAAGGCCATTACCCCTAGGACTAAGGCTATCATTCCGGTACATTTATATGGAGCCTTTGCCGATATGGATGCGGTTATGGCAATTGCCAAAAAGCATAATCTTTATGTTATTGAGGATTGTGCCCATAAACACGGTGGGGAATGGAATGGTAAAAAAGCGGGAAGTATTGGGGATATTGGTAGTTTTAGCTATCAATTGTCCAAACATTTGACCGCTGGGGAAGGTGGATCGGTAACCACTAACAATTCTGAATTGGCCGATAAATTGGATGCACTTAGAAACTGCGGTAGAAGACCCGAGGCGGATGCCTTTGAAGGAGTGGATAAGGGTGCCGGGGATTATGGAGATGACGACGGTAATTTTATTCAGTCAGGAAATCTTAGAATAACAGAATTCCAGGCTGCAATCTTAGTAGAAGGGTTAAAACGTCTGCCAGAACAAAATGCCAACAGGGATGCCAACGGGGAGTACTTAAATGCATTGCTTGATAAAATCCCTGGGGTGGCCCCAATTGCACGTGATAAAAGGGAAACTAAAAAGGCTTACTTTAATTTTGCTTTTAGGTACTATAAAAATGAATTTAAGGGCTTGCCCATTGAAAAATTCAGAAGTGCTTTGGAGGCTGAATTGGGAATCGTGGTGGATGCCAGTTATGAACCCTTGAACAATTGTTCTTTATATGTGCCACATACAAAACCTTCCAGACATAAATTAAACGATGCCTATTGGAAGGCCATTGATCCAAAACGATTTTCATTACCCGTCTGTGAGCGTATTTTTAAGGAAGAATCGGTTTGTGTACACCACAAGGTGCTAATGGGAACTAAGGCAGATATGGACTTGGTGGCCGAGGCTATAAAAAAGATTTATACCCATGCCGAGGAATTGATGGATTAAGAGTGTTTATTAGCCTTAAGGCAGATTAAATTATAGAAAACATTAGATTAAAATTATGAAATTACCTATAATTCTTCTTATTCTATTTACTTGTTTTAACCCTGTTTTTTCTCAAGATTCAATGGAGGTGTCGGACAACTACGGTTTACCACGAAAGGGAATTTGTGCCCATAGGGGAGCAAATGAAACCCACCCTGAGAATACTTTGGCAGCATTTACGGAAGCTATTCGGTTAGGTGCGCAGATGATCGAGTTTGATGTCCGAATGACAAAGGATAATCAATTGGTGATTATGCACGATGAAAAGGTAAACAGGACCACCAATGGCCGTGGACTGGTGAAGAATCTTTCATTGAGAAAAATAAAAAGGCTGGATGCGGGGAAATGGAAATCCAAAGAGTTTAAGAAAGAAAGGGTTCCCACCTTAAAGGAGGCCTTGGATATTATGCCGAAAAACATCTGGCTTAATATCCATTTAAAAGGGGACGAAAAATTGGGTGCGGCAACAGCGGAAGCTGTGATAGCGTCAGGTAGAACCCACCAAGCTGTTATTGCCGTAGGCAATGAAGCTGCAAAAGGGGTAAGGCAGGTAAGCAACAGCGTTATGATATGCAATATGGATCGTTTAACTTCTAGGGTGGATTATATTGATGGGACCATAAATAATAATTTTCCCTTTATCCAATTAAAAAGTAGTATGGACGATGAAAATCTGCTGGCAGATTTGAAGAAGCTGAAGGAAAATGGAATCAGCATCAATTATTTTCACTCTGAAGAAGAAGGTCGGGTGAAGGAATTATTGGATGCTGGGATCGATTTTATTTTGACCGATAATTTGTCCAAAATGCTTCAAGCCTTTGATAAACTCAATTTAGCTCCAGCTGTGGACCCAAAATAATATAAGTAATTCAAATGAAAAAAATTAAAATAGCCCTTATTGGCGCAGGATTTATATCTGATTATCATGCTCGTGGACTTCAAACGCTGTCTAATGTGGAAATTGTGGCCGTAGTGTCCAAAAACCTAGATAACGCCAAAAAGTTTGCCCTTAAGTACAACATTAAAGAGGCGCTGAACGATATTTCATCCCTTGTTAATAGGGATGATTTGGATGCCGTAATTATTAGTACCCCAAACCAATTTCACGCCCCTTATGCCATAAGGTTCTTACAAAATGGTAAGGATGTTTTTCTTGAAAAACCCATGGGAATGAGTGGTGATGAAGGTAGACAAATAGCGGAGGTGGCCAAAAAGCATAACCAATTGGTAATGGTTGGGCATATGTGGCGTTTTGATACCGATACCCGTTATATCAAGGAAACCGTTGATTCAGGAACTCTCGGCAAAGTGTTTAAGACCAAAGGTTACGGAATACATGAAAATTGGGGCCCGTCTGGCTGGTTTACCAAAAAGGAACTGGCAGGTGGAGGAGCCTTAGCCGATATGGGGGTACATGCCATTGACGCCGTTAGGTATATTTTGGGAGACCCCAAACCTGCTAAGGTATATGCTCGAATTTCTACGGAATTTGGCGATTATGATGTGGACGACACAAGTATTTTGGTCATTACATGGGATAATGGCGCGGAAAGTATAATAGAAAGTGGATGGTGGCATCCCCATATGGACGGACCGGAAGCCAGTACCAGTTTATTCGGGACTAAAGGTTACGCCAATCTGTTTCCTACATTTTTAAAAATGAAAGATGGGGAAGGCTCCATAACAACAGTGCCTGAGCTTCCAAAAAGGGAAGATCATTGTGACCAGATAATCTATACCCGTCAAATGGAGTATTTTGTGGATTGTATCGAAAATAGGCAACAACCGGTTCCTGGACTTTTGGAAGGACAAATGGTGCTGGACATAGTTGATGCAGCTTATAAATCAGCAAAAACGGGCGAGGTTGTAAATCTAATTTAAAACCCAGCATATTCTCAATTCTAACACAATGACTTTTATAGGCTTAAAGGACAGTATCGAAAACATCATTTTTGACCTTGATGGCACCCTCTGGGATCCCATGCCAATGAGTATCAAGGCTTGGCATACAGCACTGAATGGGTTCGATTTTATTAAAAATCCGATTTCCAAGGAAGATATACAGGGTATTTTGGGAATGCAGCACGATTTGGTAGGAAAGAAGCTGTTTCCTTATCTTAACGAAGGGCAGCAAGCTGAGGTCATGAACAGTTGCTATGTACAGGAGGTAAATGATATTAAGGAATCTGGGGGTGTGTTGTACAATGGATTGGAGGCAACCTTAAAGATTTTAGGGGAAAAGTATAATCTTTTTATAGTCAGTAATTGTCAGGCTGGTTATATCGAGGCCTTTTATGAATACCATGGTTTGGGCGCCTATTTTAAAGATTTTGAATGTTCGGGAAATACGGGTATGTCCAAAACCGAAAATGTAAAAATGGTCATTGAAAGAAATACACTTGCCAAGCCAATATATATAGGTGATACCCTTGGGGATTATACTGCTGCCGAAGGGAACCGAATACCATTTATTTACGCCAAATACGGTTTTGGGGAGGTCCCCAAAGCAGAATACACCATCAATACAATAGAAGATTTAAAGGATTTATTTTAATCCGCACCTGTGTATAAGGCATTCTCCCTTCGATGGAGTCCCCTATTTGGCGGAGTTGCACATGCAACGGTTTGTAAAAGTTTCTTCAGTCTTATTACTAGCTAGCAAGTTAAATACCCAATTAATGATTATGTTGAGCTACTTGTGTGATTTCTCCCTGTTGGTCGAAATGACCGTAGTAGTCACTTCGACAGAGTCCCCTTTTTGGGGACGATGAGAAGTCGCACATATTTGGCGGTACCACTATTAGGATTTCTCCCTTCTGGTACCGATGACTAAAACAAAAAAGCACCTCCCTTTGGCCAAAGGGAGGTGTCTTCGCCTAAGCGAAGACGGAAGGATCTGAAATCCCAAGCATGTGGATATAGACAGAAGACGGAGAATAGGCGAAAATTAGACTTCAATCTCTTTTCTTTCCCCGCCAAGGGGCTGTGCAATTCATTCCCCCTTCGTTCCAAGAAGAGAGTCAGTAGATGTTGCGCCTAAAAGGAGTTTTGGACTGCCCAACAGATGGGTGTGGTCCCTTTGACAGAGTCCCATTTCGAGGACTCCCGATGGTTAGCGGGAGAGAAGTCGCCAATAATGGTTTTGGCAAGGTGCCCAAAGCGGAATACACCATCGATACAATAGTAGATTATGGGCTTTTATTTAATACCTAAATAGGTCGGATTTAGCAATCCAAATTTCTAGGATAAAGTCTATTTTTTTAGCTATTGGATAGCACAATTAATATCTGCCCATGCAATTTAAATAGTTGATTCTAATGCTTTGGATCCGTATATTTGAATTTCCCTCTAAAATTTTGACAATGTTTTTTAGCAGAATAAAGGTTCTGATTTTAATTTGTGCGCTGGGCGGTTTAGGTATTTCATGTGGCAGATCACCACAGTTCTCTGAACCTCTGCCTAAAGTGGTGGATTTTAATTTTCATGTAAAACCCATATTGGTACAGAATTGTTATTTGTGCCATGGCCCAGACCCTAGTAGCAGAAAAGCAGAATTGCGATTGGATACCTACGAAGGCGCCACTGCTGCCCTAAAAGAAGGAGGTCACGCCATTGTTCCGGGGAAGACTTCCAAAAGCCATATGGTACAGCGGATTTATAATGAAGATCCAGGTATGGTAATGCCACCACCGGAGACCAATCTAAAACTTACCGAGAGGGAGAAGGCTTTATTGAACAAGTGGATAGATCAGGGAGCCGAATGGAAAGATCACTGGTCCTTCATTAAGCCGGAGACGAAAATTGCGTTATCGGACCCTAAGGCCATCGATTTTATAATAGAAAAGAAACTAGATGAAAAAGGGTTGGAAAAAGTACCCCTTGCCAATAAAAACTCACTTATCCGAAGAGTATCCTATTTACTTACCGGCTTACCTCCAAACCCTAAAGAGGTTCAAGAATTCCTTTCGGACAGCAGTAGTGTGTCTTACGAAAAATTGGTTGATCATTATCTGAATTCATCGGCCTACGGAGAAAGATGGGCAAGACATTGGATGGATTTGGTGCGGTATGCGGAAACAAAGGGCCATGAGTTTGATTATGCAATTACAGGTGCCTGGAAATATAGGGACTACTTGATAAGGGCGTTCAACGAGGATGTGCCCTATGATCAATTCCTTAAGGAACACATTGCAGGGGATTTAATGCAAACTACTCGGGAAAATAAGGAAACCGGGGTTTCGGAATCTAGGCTGGGAACTACTTTCTATGTTATGGGTGAAGGCACCCATAGCCCTGTGGATGTGCGCCAGGACGAGGCAGATCGTATAGATAATATGATCGACGTTACTACCAAGACTTTTCAGGGGTTAACGGTTTCCTGTGCAAAATGTCACGACCATAAATTTGACCCCATAACTGCAGCGGATTATTATGCCCTATATGGGGTAATGGAAAGCACAAGGTTTTCTCCCGTTCCTGCCGATGTAAGCAAGAATAAGAAAATAGCGGCCAAGGAAATAGAAAATCTTAACTCCTATATGCGGAAGTTGGTGGCCGGAAAATGGGACAAGGCCAAAAACAGCTATGAAAATACTGATCACGCCCAGAACACAGCAGTAAACACAAATGAAGAGGCATATACCGTAATTGGCGATTTTAGAGGCCGGGATTTTGATGGATGGACAAGTGATGGATTTGCTTTTGGGCCTAGGTCTACATTGGGCAATCCCATAGTGGATCCGGCCACAGGAAAATTGCTTGGTTTGGATGAAGGAAAAGCCTCTAGCAGGGCAATAGGGATGGGGGTTTTTGGCGCTTTACGATCTCCCAATATTATCTTGGACAAAGATTTTGTTGGAGTAAGGGCACTTGGAAAAAACAGTAGCATCAGAATAATAATAGACAATTTTCAATTGATCCAAAATCCGATTTATGGTGGAATAAACAAAAAGGTGAATACGGGGGAATGGAATAATTTTGTTTTTAAGGTAGCGGCATGGAAGGGTAGAAAGGCATATATTGAAATTTTACCGGGTGCTTTTGAACGCCATAAGTACGATCTACAGGAGGATGCTTTTATTGAGGCACAATACGCGGTGACTTATGATGGGGAATGGCCGTCGGTTTTGGAAAAGAATATCACCACACAACAGCCACAGGATAATTGGGCGTCCCTGGATATATCTCCTTCCAAAGTAACAAGAGTTAATAATGATTTGAAGAAAGGAAAATTACCTTCGCATTTCCCTGAATTGAAATCGGTTGTGGATAGCAGCCAACAGCTGGCCAAAAGTTTAAAAACCGAAGCCTTTGTCAATGGGATATACGATGGTTACGGAATCGATAGCCCCATTTTTAATAGAGGTAATTATAAAGAGCCCTCGGAAGAACATATTCCCAGGAGATTTTTATCGATATTGTCATTGGGCGATTCCGTATTTAAATCTGAAGGAAGTGGACGTATGGAGTTGGCTGAGGTAATGTTGAATGAAGATAATCCCTTGACTTCTCGCGTCATGGTAAACCGGATTTGGCACCATTTGTTCGGCAAGGGAATTGTAGAGACCGTTGATAATTTTGGTCTACAAGGAAAATTACCATCCCACCCGGAACTGTTAGATTACCTAGCCGTTAAGTTTCAGAAGGAAGGATGGTCCGTTAAAAAATTGATCAGGGCAATTGTTACATCAGAGACCTTTAAAAGGAGTACTTTGAGAAGTGATGCGCTGGCAAATACGGATCCCAACAATATTTATTTGGCCTCTTTTCCCGTAAGAAGATTGGAGGCAGAAGCTATTCGAGATGGAATATTGGCTGTTTCCGAAAGTTTGGATTCCACCATGTACGGAACACCTGTGGCTACCCATTTAACAGCGTTTATGCAGGGAAGGGGTAGGCCGAGGAAATCGGGACCTATAGATGGGGAAGGGCGAAGGAGTATTTATTTGGAGGTACGGAGAAATTTCTTGGAGCCTATGATGACAACCTTTGATCGTCCTATTCCCTTTAGTACTTTTGGCAGTAGGAACGTTACCAATGTGCCTTCGCAATCATTGATTTTAATGAACGACCCATTGGTTGCACAGCAGGCCGAAATTATGGCCGGGAAATTAATGGAAAAGGGACTGGACGGTTTTGAAGAGAAAGTACAGTGGATCTATATGCAGACTTTTTCGCGTTTGGCAAGTTCGGAAGAACTAAAAAAAGCTTCTGATTTTTTTGAGATGCTGCGGAGTATGGGAGAAAAAGAGGATGGTATGGAGAATCAAGAAATGGAACTCTGGAAAGAGTATTGTCATAGTATTTTTAATTTAAAAGAATTTATATACCTAATCTAATGAGCCATCATCACAATACTAAACCAAGAGTAATTTCTCGTCGGGAAATGTTGGGACTATCGGCTGGGGGCTTCGGTTCATTGGCATTAATGAGTCTGTTTGGCACTATACCATTGGGCTGTAAAAGGCCAGGATCTCTTGAATCGGCTTCCAATCTTTATTTAGGACCACATTACTTGCCCAAGGCGAAAAATGTCATCTTTCTCTATATGGATGGCGGTGTTTCGCAAGTGGACTCCTTTGACCCCAAACCCCGCCTAGCCAAGGAGAACGGTGAGGATCCAAGAAAGAAATTTAAAGTAGATGCCACCCAGTTCGACAATGTGGGCAAGATATTAAAAAGTCCCTGGGATTTTAAACAATACGGAGAATGCGGTATGCCGGTGAGTGATCTGTTTCCACATATTGCCACCTGCGTAGACGACATTGCTCTAATACGATCCATGGTATCCAATTTTCCGGAACATACCAATGCCAATTATTTTTTACATACTGGTAGTGGTTTACAGGGACGCCCAAGTATGGGTGCCTGGATGAACTATGGATTGGGGAGCGAAAATAAAAATATACCTGGCTATGTTGTTCTGGACGGAGGGCTGGTTCCTCCAGGAGGATTGGACAATTTTAAGAATGGGTTTTTGCCGGCATCCTATCAGGCTTCTGTTTTTAAGGCTGGTCCAGAACCTGTAGCCAATATCAATCCAAGGGAAGGCATTAAAAGTCTCCAGGAGGAAAAGCTACAATTTATTAAGCAATTGGATAATAGTTTAATTGGGAAAATTGGAGAGGCCGATGCCGTGGAATCTGCCATTTCCAATTATGAACTTGCCTATAAAATGCAATCCTCCATTCCAGAACTCACCGAGTTTAAGGAGGAAACTGAGGCCACCAAAAAATTGTACGGTATGGATTCGGATGACCCTAATTTGAGGGGATATGCCTCTCAATGTATTTTGGCCAGAAGGCTTATAGAGCGGGGCGTTAGGTTTGTAGAACTTACTTGTCCCAATGTTGGTCCAGGTGTTGATAGGTGGGACCAGCACAGTAATTTAAAAAAAGGCCATGAAAAAAATGCCCATGCGGTAGATCAACCCATAGCTGGACTCCTTAAGGATCTTAAATCGAGAGGTTTGTTGGAGGAAACATTAGTGGTCTGGACTGGAGAGTTTGGCCGTACCCCTTTCGCACAGGGATCTGACGGGCGCGACCATAATCCGTCCGCCTTTAGTATGTGGATGGCCGGAGCAGGAGTAAAGGGAGGAACTATTTTTGGCAAGACCGATGAATATGGTTATCGGGTAATAGAAAACGAAGTAACCGTACATGACCTACATGCTACCATTATGCATTTGCTGGGAATAGATCACAAGCAATTGACCTTCCGTTTTGGAGGTCGTGATATGAGGTTGACAGATGTTCATGGTAACGTAGTGAAGGATATTTTAACCTAAATAAAGTTTTAATTGGAATACTCACATATGAATATATTTAAAAAAGGACTACTATTTTTAATGATGTCGCCCCTGTTTTTGGCAGGTCAAGCGACTGTCTTAACACCCCAACATCAGTCAGCAAATAAAAATGAAATTAAGCATTCCTTTTTTATAGCGGGACCTAATTTTACTGGAATTATTGGGGAAAATGGAGAGGAACTCTGGGATTCCGGAAAAAAGAGCGCCAGGGACGGCTATGTCTTAAAGAATGGCAATATCCTTATATGTTGGGGAGATGAAGTGCGTGAGTATAACAAGAAAAAAAAGGTAATTTTCACCTATACCAGAGCGGAGAAATCCATGGAATTGGGAACTGCGGTACGTTTATCCAATGGCAATACCATGATTACCGAATCCGGATCGGATCCAAGAATAGTAGAGGTTAACAAAAAGGGAAAAGTGGTAGGCAACGTACCCCTTAAACCCGATACGGATAATGTTCATATGCAGACTAGAATGGCCAGGAAATTATCCAATGGGAATTATTTAGTACCACATTTATTGGCCTTTGCCGTTAAGGAATACCAACCGGATGGGAAAGTCGTAAATGTTTTTAATACCGATTTAGAAGATTTGGGAGGAAGGGAAGCGGAAAATTGGCCTTTTACTGCCATTCGCTTGGACAATGGAAATACCGTGGTTACATTAACTCATGGGAACAAGGTGGTAGAATTTGATTCCAATGGCAAGGTAGTCTGGAAAGTTTCCAATTCGGATTTACAAGAAGCACCATTTGTAGATCCCTGCGGGGCCCAAAGATTACCCAATGGCAATACTGTGATTGCGAGCTACGGGGCTAAAAAGGGAATTAAATTGTTTGAGTTGGCACCTGATAAATCCATGGTTTGGAATTATGAGGGGCATAGGGTGCACCACTTTCAAATATTGACCACCAATGGAAAACCCATAAAAGGCACTCCACTTAAATAGTATAAATGGGATTTATCTTCTTGATGAATGGTGGTATTTTGGATAACCCGCCAGATGTTGTTTTGTTTTTTGGGCGGTTTCATCCTGTAGTTGTTCATCTTCCCATAGGTTTTCTAATTATGGCCATTTTGGCACAGCTGGCTACGCGCTGGCCCAAATTTAAACCTTTGGAGTTGTATCTCCCACTGATGTGGCTTATGGGTGCATTTAGTGCACTTTTGGCTGTAATTTTTGGTTATTTCCTGTCTCTAAGTGGTGGTTACGATGAGGATACCCTATTTTGGCATCAGTGGGGCGGAATTACCGTAATGTTATTGTCTTTTGGGTGTTACTTTATCAATAAGAAATCGAGTGATTCACTTACCATACCCAAATGGATATCGGTTGTCATAGTTGGACTTTTACTTATGTTTACTGGGCACATGGGTGGTAACCTGACCCATGGTTCAACCTATTTACTGGAATACGCGCCAAATCCTATTAGGAATATCGCAGGATTGCCTTCCAAAGTGGAGCCGCGTAAAAAGGTCACGGTATTGGATTCCGCAGATGTGTTTCTTGATTTGGTGTTGCCAATGATGCAAACTAAATGTGTTAGCTGCCATAACGAGGGGAAAAATAAAGGAGGTCTTTTGCTTACCTCATATGGTAATATGATACTCGGAGGTGAAAGTGAAAATACCATCATCCCGGGTGATGCCTTGAAGAGCGAATTGGTCCGAAGGATTACACTCCCAACGGAACATGACGATTTTATGCCATCTGAAGGAAAGTTGCCCCTGACAGATCCAGAAGTGTTGATGATTAAATGGTGGATTAAAATTGGTGCCCCATCGGATGGTTTTGTAACCGAATTGGATACGGAAAAGGCAGTAAGTTCTTTGGTCAGTAATTATTTAGGATTGGACAAGAACAATCTTTTTAACAAAAAGGTTCCACCCCCCAATCGGTCCATCGTTGATTCCTTGATTCGCCATGGCTTTGTGATCAATCCTTTAATGAAGGACAATTATTTTTTGGAGGCCAATTTTAGTTTAAGTGAATATGACCTAGAAGCTTCCGATCTGGATGTCCTATTGGAATTAAAGGAGCAATTGGTTTGGCTTAACCTTGGCAATTCGGACCTTAAGGACGCAAATCTTGAAAAAATTGGATTATTGCAAAATCTGGTAAAGTTGGACCTTAGAGGAAATGAAATTACCGACAACGGAATAAAGCACTTATCTAAATTGGAGAATTTGGAATCGCTTAACCTTTATGGAACAAAAGTTTCAAAAGGTATCGTGGACCTTGTTCCTAAATTAACTAGGTTAAAAAAAATCTATCTTTGGCAGTCCGAAGTGTCCAAAGAAACCATAACTCAATTAGAAGAACAAAATCCTGGTCTCACCGTAATTTTTGAGCGTGATTAAGTTTTTACGTTGATAAATTTAGAGGGGTCAGTTATAGTTAAAGTATAGAAACATTCAATTTTAGTATGTTCCTATTACCGATTCTAGTCTTCCTAAATAGGTTTTAAGTATTTATATCCTTTTTCGACTAAGCCTTACTATCACATCAAGAAAACACCAAAAAAATGGAGGTTAACATCAACAATAATTTGAGGAATACTAAATTTTCAGTTTTGGATTTGGTCCCTGTAACTCAGGGATCGACGCCCTTACAGTCTATTCAAAGGAGTCTGGAATTGGCTCAACACGTAGAAACTTTGGGCTTTGAACGATTTTGGATTTCCGAACACCACAATATGGAAAGTTTGGTTAGTTCGGCCACGCCAATTTTAATAGGACATATTGCCCAAGGAACCAAAACCATCAGGGTAGGCTCCGGTGGAATTATGTTGCCCAATCACGCTCCTTTAATTGTAGCGGAACAATTTGGGACCTTAGAGACACTTTATCCAGGAAGAATTGATCTAGGCTTGGGAAGGGCGCCAGGAACAGATCAACTAACGGCTAAGGCTTTAAGAAGAAATCGAACAGAAACCGTGCACGATTTTCCGAATGATATAACGGAATTACAAACGTATTTTTCCAAGGAGAATAGAAATGCTGCTGTGAGGGCCATTCCTGGGGAGGGATTAAAACTTCCCTTGTATTTATTGGGCTCCAGTACCTTTAGTGCACAATTGGCCGGTTCAAAAGGCTTGCCATATGCTTTTGCCAGTCATTTTGCCCCTACCCACTTGCATGAAGCCCTAAGATTATACCATCATAATTTTGAGCCTTCTGAACAATGTATAGCTCCCTATACTATTGCCTGTGTTAACGTCATTGCCGCTGAAACCGATGAAAAGGCCAGGCATTTGGAGACAAGCCTTCAGCAATTAGCTTTGGGAATTATCAGAAATACCAGAAAACCATTGTCGCCTCCGGTAAAGAGTATGGATGGTATATGGCATGAGGTGGAAAAAGCTCAAATACAAAATATGATGTACTATAGCTTTGTTGGATCTAAAGAAACAATAAAATCACAAATTTCGGACTTCGTGGCAAATACACAGGTCAATGAAATAATGGCGGTATCCCATATTTATGATCACAATGACCGCTTAAGATCTTATGAAATATTGAGTAGTCTTTAAAATGGGAGTATTATGATCACCCATAAAATTATTTTGCTTAAATGGGACATTAATTCTATCAACATGAAGTTTGGATGATAAATTTTAGCTAATTTGTAGTTTTAATTAGAAATGTCAGAAATGTGGAGGAGGATTCATTTGATATTATGGTTCATCGGGCTAATGTTGGCCTGCAAATCTGAAATATATAGTCAGGACAAAGTGCTTAAGGTCAAGGAAATTAAATATAGCGGACAAGTTGGTTTGGTGCAGGTGTCCCAACTTTTGGAAAAGCATGTAGCATTGGAGCATGTGGATTTAATTAACTGGGATAAGTTTTCTTACCACCCTGAGGTTGCCTTTAGGATAGCCCATAGTAACAATGCTATATGGTTAAAGTATTATGTTAGGGAAAAAAACATATTGGCCAATGTTGAAGAGACCAATGGGCCTGTGGCCCGCGACAGTTGTGTAGAATTTTTCTTTGACCCCTTAGGGGATGGGAATTATTATAATTTTGAATTTAATTGTATAGGCACGATTCATCTGGCCTATGGTCCCGGAAGAGAGAAGCGTCAATTTGTAGATCCTAAGACCATAAGGAATTTAATCAAAGTAGAAAGCTCTTTGGGAACTCAAACCTTTACAGAAAAAACGGGCGACTTCACTTGGGAAATGACTATAATAATACCCGCAGGGGTTCTTACCCATGATTCTGAAATTAAATTAAAGGGACTTAAGGCTAACGGAAATTTTTATAAATGTGGGGATGCTACTTCGCAACCTCACTACTTAACTTGGAATCCAGTTGGAACAGAAAGGCCGGATTATCACAGGCCAGAATTTTTTGGCAGACTTATTTTTCAATAAATAATAACCGGGTGATTCTAAGTCACTTCGGGAACAAGATATTATTGAGGGAAAATTTTTGTAATCTTTCAATAGAAATCGCACTTTTCCTTCAATTGGGCAACATAATTGTTAAATATTGGAAATATTAAGGGTGTTTTCTCCAAAGTATTAGTAAATTTAAGATGTGTTCGAACACATCTAGTAGAATTAACGGCAGGATCTACAAGCAGGCTGAGGATAATATTGTAGGTTAAACTTCAATTCCAATCCATATAATATTTGTGGGTTAAAAGGGGATTGGACAAAATTGCCAAATATGGAGTGTCAATCAGTGGTTTATTAAATATATAATCAATGCCTATTTCCCAGCGTATCAAAAGATTACTTTTTTGTGTTGTACCTATTTTGAATCTGGTGCAATGCGAGGTACAGCCATCTAACGGAGGCCTTTTTCTACCTGAAGGTTTTAAAGCGGTAGTGGTCGTAGACAGTATAGAGGAAAGAGTAAGGCATATGGCGGTAACAGATGAAGGCATACTATATGGTAAACTTAGAAATTCCAATGAAAAGGGAGGTATAGTTGTACTTAAGGATAAAAATAATGATGGCAGGGCTGATGTGATAGAAAAATTTGGGGCCTACCGTTCACTTCAAAAATGGAGTTATTCCACTGCCATGAGAATTTATAATGGCTATCTATATTTTAGTTCGGAACTGGTTATTTATCGCTATAAATTAAAACCGGGAACATTAATACCTGAAGGGGAAATGGAAATTGTAATGACCGATGATCATGAGCATGGCAAACACGAGCATATAGGCAAGCCAATTGCTTTTGATAACAAGGGTCATATGTATGTCCCTTTTGGGGCACCATCCAACGCCTGTCAAAACCCTAAAAGAACACCTAGGGCACCGGGTTTGGACCCATGCCCCCAACTTGAGGATCATGGAGGTGTTTGGCGTTTTGATGCCAATAAACTGGGCCAGACCCAAAAGGATGGGTACAAATATGCCTCAGGTATACGCAGTGTAGTGGCAATGGATTGGAATTCGGAGGACGAAAATCTATATATCGTTATGCACGGTCGGGACGATTTACTTAGACTGTTTTCAAATGTATATTCCGGCTGGGAAAGTGCCATGCTCCCATCCGAAGAATTTATAAGGGTAACGGAAGGTTCAGATTTTGGTTGGCCTTATTGTTACTATGATCAAATGCAGGAAAAGAAAGTGCTGGCACCCGAATATGGAGGTGATGGTAAAATTGTTGGTAGATGTAAGGATTTCGATGACCCCATAATGGGCTTTCCAGGGCACTGGGCACCCAACGATTTAGTTTTTTATAAAGGAGATAAGTTGCCAAATCGATATAAAAACGGTGCTTTTATAGCCTTTCATGGGTCTACGAATAGGGCACCTTACCCCCAATCCGGTTATTTTGTTGGATTTGTTCCGTTCCAAGATGGTAAGCCTTCGGGGGATTGGGAAGTTTTTGCGGATGGTTTTGCAGTAGTTGATACCATCGTTAGCGTTAATGATGCTAAATATCGGCCTATGGGTATTGCTTTCGGTGCAGACGATAGTATGTACATTTCAGATTCGGTTAAAGGTAAAATTTGGAAAATCGTTTTTGAAGGTGATAAAGATAATTTCGGTCAGGAACAATTAGCTGAAATGGAAAAAAGAAAATTGTTAGCTCACATTAGAACACCCGATGAAATCAAGGATAACCTTATGGCAGGAGAGTTTACGGGTGGACAAAAAACCTATTATACCTATTGCAGTCCATGTCATCAAAAGGATGGAAAGGGGGCAACTGGTAGATTTCCAACATTAAAGGGAACAGATTGGGTAACGGGGGATAAGGATAGGCTGATAAATATTGTTTTAAAAGGCATGGAAGGTTCTATAGTAGTAAATGGTGAGGTTTTTAACGGAGTAATGCCACAGCACAGTTTTCTGAGTGATACGGAGATAGCGGATGTGCTTACTTATATTAGAACAAATTTTGGAAATGATGCCGATACCGTAACCGAAAAAGAAGTAAATAAGCTAAGACTCAGTTTGTAGGGAATACTCTGTGCAATTTATAGATGAAATATAATTTTAGAAAAATGAAAAACATACTTAAAAGTCAGATTTGGGCCATTGTTTTATTGTTAATGACAACTGTCTCCCTTACGGCACAGGATTACGACATCCTGATTAAGGGGGGGCATTTGATCGACAAAAAAAATAATTTGAACCAAGTGATGGATGTAGCCATAAAGGATGGAAAAATAGCAAAAGTCAATTCCAGTATTCCAGAAAATCAGGCTAAAACGGTCGTTCATGCAAAGGGGTTAATAGTTACACCAGGACTACTTGATATACATGGACATAATTTTTTTGGGACCGAGGAGGATGCTTATTTAAGTAATAGTTTTAGCGCCTTGCCCCCTGATGGTTTTACCTTTAGGAGTGGCGTTACCACTATTGTTGATGTAGGTGGCGCTGGATGGAAAAATTTTAAAACCTTTAAGGAGCAGACGATAGATAATTCAAAAACAAGGGTATTGTCATTCCTCAATATCATTGGATCGGGAATGAAGGGTGGTGCCATTGAGCAAAATATAGAGGATATGAACCCTAAAATGACCGCTTATGTTGCCATGCAGCACAAAGGAACCATAGTGGGTGTAAAATTGGCCCATTACAGCGGTTTTGATTGGGATCCTGTAAATAGGGCAGTTGAAGCGGGTACCTTGGCAGACATTCCGGTTATGATCGATTTTGGGGGGAGCGAACCCGAGTTGTCTCTGGAAACCCTGCTCATGGAAAAACTAAGACCCGGGGACATTTTTACCCATACGTATGCGCATGTAAAAGGGAGAACTCCTGTGGTCGACGAAAATGGTAAAGTAAGGAAGTATGTTTTTGACGCGCAAAAAAGGGGGGTTGTTTTTGATGTAGGCCATGGAGGTGGCAGTTTTGTTTTTGAGCAGGCAATTCCGGCCATAAAGCAAGGTTTTTTACCTAATTCGGTTAGCACGGATCTGCATACGGGAAGTATGAATGGTGGAATGAAGGATATCCTCAATATTATGTCAAAATTTATCAATATGGGGATGCCAGTGGAGCAGGTAATTGAATGTACCACCTGGAATCCTGCCCAATATATTAAACGTACAGATTTGGGGCACCTAACTGTTGGAGCTGTTGCGGACTTGACTATTTTAAACCTAAGAAAAGGGAATTTTGGGTTTATTGATACACAAGGGAAAAAAATGATGGGCGACCAAAAATTGGAATGTGAACTTACCCTAAGGGAGGGTGATGTGGTATGGGATCTTAACGGAATTTCCAGACCTATGTGGGATGCTAAGTAAGTGGCTTCCAAGAATGGCCGTTGCTCCCTAAAGCGAGCATGCTGGGAATATCTTAGTGGAAAAATATTGTATCGTTGATTGGGATTAATCTATAAAAATTGAATTATGCTAAGTAGGAGAAAATTATTAAAGACCTTATCCAGTGTGCCGGTGGTGGGCGGATTGGTAGGTACTGGGCTATTAACGCCACAATTGCTGAGTGCCGCAGTAACCAAACCGGCAAGACGAAATTTTTTCAAGGAATTGGGGATTCGTACATTCATAAATGCTGCGGGAACCTATACTTCCATGACCGGCTCATTAATGTCCGAAGAGGTTACCTCGGCCATTGTGTTTGGAGCTTCGGAATATGTAGATTTGGATGAGCTTCAGGACAAGGTTGGGGGAAGGATAGCGGAATTGTTGGAATGTGAATATGCTACGGTTTCTTCTGGGGCGTTCGGTGCAATGTCCATTGGTCTTGCAGGGGTTATTTCAGGAATGGATTCCGATATAGCAGCGCAACTACCTGATACTACCGGGCTAAAACATGAGGTAATAATTCAGGAAAGCCATAACATTGGTTATACACATGCCCTTTTAAACGTTGGCGCCAAATTGGTGGTAGTAAAAACGAAGAAGGAAATGGAAAAGGCTATTAATAAAAATACGGCCATGCTTTGGTTTTTAAATGCCAATACGGACAATGGGGAAGTTAAATATGACGAGTTCATTGCACTCGGCAAAAAGTATAAAATCCCAACCTTCATAGATTGTGCCGCTGACGTGCCGCCTGTTGAGAATCTATTTAAGTTTACCAAGATGGGGTTCGATTTAGTCGCATTTTCAGGAGGAAAAGGTATTAGGGGCCCTCAGAGTGCAGGATTATTACTAGGTAGAAAAGACCTTATCAAAGCGGCACGAATCCATACCCCCCCACGTGGATCCACTATTGGCAGAGGGATGAAAGTAAATAAAGAGGAAGTTTTGGGGATGTTGGTGGCCTTGGAAATGTATTTGGCTAAAGACCATGGGAAGGAATGGAAGCTATGGGAGAATCAAATAAAACTTATCAGCGATAGTGCTTTATCCGTAAAAGGCGTGGAAACAGAAATTCATGTCCCACCATATGCCAATCATGTTCCATCATTACGAATTTCATGGGACAACAAAATAGTCAAGATTACCCCTGAGGAAGCCAGAAAATGGTTAATGGAAGGGCATCCTGCAATAGCTACGGTTGGCGATAAGGAATCTATTGGCATTACTACTTGGATGATGGATCCGGGACAGGAAAGGATTGTGGCCAAACGAGTAAAAGAAGTATTGGAGAATGTATAATGAATTTAATCAATATTAAAAATAACCTTATGAATTTTAAATTTTTCTTAGTCCCTTTAATTGTAATTATGACCATTTCCTGCAATACTAAAAAAGAACAAACAGAGATGGAATTGAAGAAAGAAACTCCAGTAATTCCTGCCAATTACAATCCCGAGGAAAAACTTAAGCAATTGGACGTAACGTTAATGGATGCCAGTGCTCCTGTGGCCAATTATGTAAACGCTGTACGGTCAGGAAACCTAATTTTTCTCTCTGGAAAAGGACCCTTGCAAAGTAATGGTGAAAATATAGAGGGTAAGGTAGGAGTGGACTTAACTATTGAGCAAGGGTATGAGGCTGCCCGAGTTACGGGGATTAATCAGCTATCCGTTTTAAAATCGGAACTTGGAAATTTAAATAAAGTAGTCAGGGTGGTCAAAGTATTGGGCATGGTAAATGCGGCTCCGGAATTTACAGACCATCCAAAAGTGATCAATGGGTATTCGGACTTAATGGTTGCCGTATTTGGAGAAAGGGGGAAACACGCCCGGGCTGCGGTAGGTATGGGGTCCCTTCCTGGTAATATTGCTGTGGAAATTGAAATGATCGTAGAGGTAATGCCGGAATAAATTTATCGAATAAGGCCCTTTTTAGTTCGTTTTTTGGCGATTTAGAAAATGAACAATACACTAAAGGAACGTGGTATTGTTCCACCTTTTTTAGTGAGTCCCACAATTGTAGGGATTGATCTCCTTTTATGGTGGTGATACCCAGCCAAAATATTTTGTACAATAGTGTGCTTAGAAACTTCCCTAGTTTAGATATTTGATAAAATATGCAGTCCTTAAATTATTTAATCTTCCCTTAACAATCATATAACTGTAAAAAATTCATTTAAACTTAAAAAGGCGGCAATATTGCCTTATAATATTTATCTTTTATAAAAATTTACAACCAAACTACCAACATTTTTGAAGCTAGTAAAAAAAGATATTTCGTTTTTGCTATATGGGGCTTTTGCCTCTTTTGGCACTTATTTCTGCATGTATGCTTTTCGCAAACCTTTTACGGTAGCCACATTTGAAGACCTGTCGTTCGCTGGGGTGGATTACAAGATAATTTTGATTATAGCACAAGTACTGGGATACATGCTTTCCAAATTTATTGGCATCAAGGTAATTTCGGAACTACAGCCCAACAAAAGAATATTTTATCTTCTAGGTCTTATTCTTGCTGCAGAGGCAAGTCTTCTCTTGTTCGCCATTACTCTGTCTCCTTATAATATTGTGTTTATGTTTTTAAACGGACTTCCCCTAGGGATGGTATGGGGAATAGTGTTTTCATATTTGGAAGGAAGAAAGTTTACGGAATTTTTGGGAGTGGCTTTATGTTCCAGTTTTATTGTTTCCAGTGGCGCGGTAAAATCGGTCGGTCTTTTGGTAATGGAAAATTGGCAGGTGTCCCAATTTTGGATGCCATCGGTTACAGGAGCCATTTTTTTTGTTCCTTTTGTATTTTTTGCTTGGTTATTGAATAAAATGCCGCAACCTACAGCGGAGGATAAGGAACTGAGAACAGAAAGGAAACCAATGACAGGGAAGGATAGAAAAAGGGTTTTTCTTGCCTTCCTTTTCCCCATCATAATCTTGGTGTTTTTTTACACTTTTTTAACGGCATTGCGAGATTTCAGGGATAATTTTTCAAGAGAGATATGGGACGCCTTGGGCTTTGAAGGCGATGCAGCCATATATACCATATCCGAACTGCCAATTGCCATATTGGTACTGCTAATCATCGGTTTTTTAGGGGTGATCAAGAACAATTATAAGGCTTTTGTTTCCTATCATTATTTATTGCTTTTTGGTACAGTGACTATTGGTCTGTCTACGCTGTTGTTTCAAATGACTGTGATTTCACCAATACTTTGGATGATCAGTGTTGGCTTTGGACTCTATATATGTTATGTACCTTTTAACTGCATTTTTTTCGACCGGATGATTGCCACCTTCCGTATACAGGGTAATGCAGGTTACCTAATATATATTGCGGATGCCTTTGGTTATTTAGGTAGCATGGGAGTACTTCTTTATAAGAATTTTGGTCAGAGTACCCTTTCTTGGCTCAATTTCTTTATGGCCAGCACTTATTTAATCGCGGTTTTGGGGTCTGTTATTACTTTAGTTTCACTTTTCTTCTTTAAACGGAAATACAAGAAGAATTTATTGGTGGAAAAGTCGGAAATACAATTGGTGGAAGCATAATTTAATTCCTGTTTATTCCCCATATATCAACTCCCTACTTCAGGAGATCAGCCTTTTTAGGCTTGCCTTAAATACTTTTGCGCTCATTCTTTTGTCCTAAAAATTTTGTTAACGTTGCTTTAACAAATAGGAATATTTCATTGCAATCTTTTAATATTAATTGAGGGTTTAGTTAACCTATGCCAAGGATATTTACGCTCACTAAATAATTAAAAAAATCAAACTAAAAAGAATGAACAAAACAAGTCTTGTTATGGTATTTGCCTTTTTTGCATTTATCATGGGCCATTCCCAAGGAGTATTTTCGGGAAAGGTTTTGGATGAAAGCAATGCGCCTTTGCCAGGGGCATCGGTGGTCATTAAAGGTAGTTCCAAAGGCGTAGCTGCCGATTTTGACGGAAATTTTCAAATTGAATTAAATTCGGAGAACGATATTCTCCTAGTTACCTATTTAGGATATATTCCAACCGAAATTGCTACCTCTGGTAAAACATCAGCGGAAATAGTACTTCTTCCCGATTCTGAAAAATTGAATGAGGTGGTGGTAACCGCCTTGGGGATTACAAGGGCGGAGAAGAAGATTGGTTATGCCACCCAAAAAATGGATGTGGAGATAATCGAGGAAATTAATGCCCCCAACGTGGGGAATCTATTTACAGGGCAGGTTGCTGGACTAAGTGTAAGCAATCCCACGGGGCTATTTCAAAAGCCCTCATTTTCCCTACGGGGCAAATCGCCCTTGATCGTTATTGATGGGATCCCTGTCGAGACCGATTTTTATGATGTTTCCGCCAATAACATAGCTAATGTAAACGTGCTAAAGGGAACTACGGCCTCGGCGCTTTATGGATCTAGGGGTAGAAACGGTGCCATATTGATCACCACCAAGAACGCCAATGTAGACGGATTGGAAATTATGGTGTCCCATAATACAATGGTATCTGCAGGCTTTACCGTATTTCCGGAAACCCAGACAGAATATGGTAACGGATCCAACGGGAAATATGAATTCTGGGACGGTAAGGATGGAGGTATTTCCGATGGGGATATGATCTGGGGTCCCAAGTTTGAACCTGGGGTTATGGTCTCCCAATGGAACAGTCCCATATTGGATAACGTTAGCGGGGAAACCATCCCTTGGTGGGGAGATGTCTATGGTACACAATACGACGATAAATCCCGTTATTCCAGAGTGCCAACGCCTTGGGAATATCATAATAACTTAAAGGATTTCATGGAAACTGGATATATTTCCAGTACGGATTTCTCTGTATCCAGTAAGTCCGAAAAAGGCTCCTTCCGTTTGTCAGGAAATTATTCCGACCAAAAGGATAGGGTTCCCAATTCCGGTCTTAAAACAGGGGGTTTAACTTTTAAATCTACCACCAACCTTTCCAAATCACTTACTCTGGATAGCAAACTTTCCTATAATAAGGTGTACTCCCCCAACTACCCAAGACACGGATACGGACCAAAGAACCACATGTATACCATTCTAATTTGGATGGGGGACGATGTTGATGGCCAGGATTTAAAAGAACATATGTATGTTCCGGGACAGGAAGGTTATAGACAGGCCAACTTTAACTATGCCTGGTACAACAACGTGTATTTTGCGGCCAATGAACTGAACCAAAAATACGATGCAGATCTAATCAATGCACAGATGGTGCTGAAGTACAATATAGCCGAGGGTTTAAATCTGCAAGGAAGGGGCTCGGCCGTTATACAGGATATTTTTGAGGACAGACAAAGTCCTAAGACCTATTTAAATTATGGCGATGCCAGGGAAGGAGACTATAAGACCTGGAACTCCAAAAGGTTGACCGTAGATTATGATATTCTGGCCTCCTATACCAAATCCTTGACAGAGGATATCTCTTTCGACGTCAATGCCGGTGCTTCTACCTTTTATAGAAAATATCAGCTGGAATATAACTCAACCGATGGCCTTGTAGTTCCTTTTGTGTATAGCCTTAACAACACAAGTGGTAATGTGGCTGCGAGTACTTATATTCAAGAGAGGGCAACCAATAGTGTCTATGCCACTTTGGGACTGGACCTATACAATGCAGTGTTTTTAACAGCTGCGGCAAGAAATGATTGGTCTTCCACGCTTCCTAAGGAGAACCGCTCCTATTTCTATCCATCCGTGTCCTTAAGTACGGTGGTCTCCAATTTTGTTTCCATGCCAAAAGCTGTGGATTATTTAAAACTTTATGGATCATGGGCACAGGTTTCCAGTGATCTTGATCCTTATAGCACGGAATCTTATTATACCAATAGTGGTGTTTTTGGAGGAAATATAAAATTGCAATATCCTAACGGCTTGGTAAATTCCAACATAGAGCCCGAAAGTTCCAATTCGTTCGAGCTTGGTCTAAGTTCTGCTTTTTTAAAGAATAGGCTGGCAATAGATCTTACTTATTATAACGTGGTGGACACCAACCAGATTATAGATCTACCAATTTCAAACACATCTGGATTTGAAAATAGAAAGGTAAATGGCAATGAATATACTACCAATGGTCTGGAAGTGGTACTTAATGCCAAACCTATCCTTACAGAGGACTTTAGTTGGAACCTAACTGCCAACTGGAGCAGAAAGGTTCAGAGAATCACCGAAATATACGGGGATAATGCCACTTACAACAACTTAAGGTTGAACGATAGGGCAGATAGCTACTATGCAACGGTGTGGCAGAAGTCTGCGGATGGCGATCTAATCTTGGGCGCCAATGGATTGCCTATCAGGGATAATTTCCCACAAGTTTTGGGACATAACGATCAAGATTGGACCCTGGGTCTTCAGAATAGTTTTAAATATAAGAACCTTACCGTAAATGTTGGAATAGACGGCGGATGGGGCGGTCTGATTCGTTCCTTGACCGTTGAGAAAATGTGGTGGGGCGGTAAGCACCCCAATTCTACCGAATATAGGGATGCGGAGTACGCGGCCGGAGTTCCGGTGTATGTGCCTGACGGGGTACAGGTTACGGGCGGTGACCTGGTACAGGACGTAAATGGGGATGTTATTTCCGATACCCGTACATACACCCAGAATACTTCTGCGGTGAGCTGGCAGACCTGGTCGCAGAACTATCCGTACAGGGCAGCTGTGACCTACAAGGAAAGTGAGAAGTTTGCCAATATTTTCGATCGAAGCTTCTTTAAATTGAGGACCCTTTCCTTTAAATATGATATCACAGAACTGGCCAATATCAACGGTGTAAAAAATCTTGATGTAACCCTTAGCGGCTATAACTTATTGGTATGGAAGAAGGCGGATATCATTGATCCGGATTTTGGGAACGACAATAATTTACAGGATCCTTCCACTAGGTACATTGGTATAGGCGTTAATGTTAAATTTTAGTAAAAGACACACAATGAAAAAAATAGGAATTTTATTTAGCCTAACAGTATTGATAGCCCTTATAGGCTGTCAAGATCTGACGGAATTAAACGACAACCCAAATAATGTCAGTGAAACACACCCACAATTATTATTGACCAATATTGCAAGCAATGCTTTTGAGGTCGATGGTACGGGGGCTTTGTACGCATCCCGTATTTTGGTGCAGACCGATGGGGAAAACAACAATCAATACTATAACTGGGACCGTGCTAGTTTTGATGACTATAATATGTTGGGGGAGGTTACCAAAATGATGCAGGAGGCAGAACGAATAGAAATTGATGAATATATTGCCTTGTCCAAATTTTTTAGGGCATATTACTTCTATAACCTGACCCTTACATTTGGCGATATACCTTATAGCGAAGCCCTTAAAGGGGAGACCGGGGAGCAGTATCTGCCCAAGTATGATACCCAAAAAGAAGTTTTTGTTGGGATATTAAAGGAATTGTCGGAAGCCAATGATCTATTGGAAGGGAATACCAACATAATTGCAGGGGATATAATTTTTGGCGGGAATACCACCAAATGGCAAAAATTGGTCAATTCCTTTAGATTAAAGGTGCTTATGACCCTTTCCAAAAAGGTGAGCGATGCGGACTTGAACGTAATAAGTTCCTTTGCCAGTATTTACAATAATGAACCTATAATGGTGTCTAACGAGGACAATGGCCAGTTGGTCTTTTTAGACAAGGAAGGAAGTAGGTATACAGAATTCAACTCTAGCGGTTACGGGTCGGGAATGTACATGTCCTCAACCTTCATTGAAAGGCTTCAGGACAGACAGGATCCTAGGCTGTTCATTTATTGTGGACAGACCAAAAATGCCAAGGAAGCAGGATTGGCCATTGATGATTTTATGGCCTACGAAGGGGGAGATCCCTTGGCGCCTTATGCCGAGGTTAACGATAAGGCGGCTGCAGGTGATGTCTCCAAGGTAAACCTGAGATATACTACAGACCCTACAACCGAGCCGCACAACCTAATGGGGTATTGGGAATTGGAGTTTATTTTGGCTGAAGCATCCGTTCGTGGATGGATCGCTACCGATGCCAAGGAACATTATGAAAATGGGGTAAAATCATCTTTTGATTTTTATAATACCTATGCCAAGAATTTTGAAACCTATGTAGAGCCAACGGATGCCGACGCCTATCTTTTGGTATCGGAGGTGGCCTTTGATAACAGCTTGACCACAGAAGAGAAAATGGAGCTCATTCTGACCCAGAAATATTTTACCTCCTTTTTGCAAACAGGCTGGAGGGCATATTTTGATCATTTAAGGACGGGTTATCCGGAATTTGCACAATTACCGGGAGCCACGCCTCCAACCCGATGGATCTACCCCAATTCTGAGTACAACAACAATGCTGCAAATGTAGCTGCAGCCATTGAAAGACAGTTTGGAGCTGGGAACGATAAGATTCGTGAAATAACCTGGTGGTTGGAATAATTTTCAGCATCATTAAGGGCATAGAAGCAAAATGCCAATATTGTTTGGCAATACAAAACCTAGTCTCTTCAATAATTTGCCCAAGGCCATAGCAAACTTCTGCTGTGGCCTTGTCATTTATTACCTGAACTAGAATTGGAAGTCGCCAAAGTCGAGAGGATTAAATAAAGTGTTATGGTGTGTATTCCATATCACATAATTATAGTTATAGTTACAAAAATTTAATATTATTAACTATTTAACTTAACTTAGTTACATGATATTTACACTTCTTCGTCAATCAAAAATTAAAACCAAGCAAAATGATCAAAGCCAATTTTGTGCTGAAACCCCATTATATTTCTACCATGGAGGACACCTTGCGTAGAATAATCCATAAAATGCACCTGTCAAAGGCTCTTGTAATGTTCGCGCTATCGTGTTCGATATGGTCCTGCTCCACTTCTGAACAGGAACAATCTCCCTCGGTAAAGCATGTGGTTGTTATTGGTTTTGATGGATTGAGTCCGGATGGATTGGAAAATGCCAATACGCCAAACTTTGATATGGTAATAAGTGAAGGGGCTTCCACAATGCATGCGAGGGCAGTTTTGCCTACAAGTTCCAGTACCAATTGGGCCTCCATGATTATGGGTGCCGGGCCGGAGCAGCATGGGATTACATCCAATAGCTGGGAGAAGAATAATTTTGTATTGCCCACGATTACTCAGAGTGAGGATTTCCTTTTTCCAAGCATCTTTCAATTGATCAATGACCATCAGGAAGATGCGGAAATTGGCGCTATTTATCATTGGACCGGATTTGGCAGGTTGTTTGAAAAAGGTGCTGTTGATTATGACATAAGCCCTGATTCCGAAGATAAAACGGCGGCCTTGTCAAGTGCCTATATAAAAGATAAAAAACCAACCTTCACTTTTATCCATTTTGATCATGTAGATCATGGCGGACATGAATATGGCCATGGAAGTCCAGAATATTACAAATCCGTTGAAAAAGCGGATGAATTGCTTGCTGAGGTAATGGAAGCTATACAGGCCTCTGGAATGGCAGATGAAACCTTGGTCATCATAAGTGCCGATCATGGGGGATTCGGCAAAGGACACGGAGGGGAATCTTTAGAGGAGATAGAAATTCCTTTTATACTTTGGGGGAAATCTGTTAAGAAGAACCATGTGCTAAAATATCCGGTTTATCAGTACGACAATGCAGCCACTGTCGCTTTTGCTTTGGGAATAAAAATACCTTTGGCATGGATTGGCAAACCTGTAAAAAATGCCTTTGAAGGTTTTGATCTTAACGATGACTATCCCACTACTGTACGGGTAAAGGGACCTGTTATATTACCTGCAGCGGAATTGAACAAAAAGGCCGGTGGATTATTTAATGAATCCGCAACCATTGTTATGGAGAATCCCAACACCTTGGGAGAAATAAGGTACACCACGGACGGTTCCATGCCCAATGCAAATTCAACATTATATACAAAAGCAGTTACGACTTCCGATAATGGGGTTGTTAAAAGCGCTATTTTTAACAAAGGGAAAATTGTCAGTACCGTTTCGGAAGCGTTTTTTAGAATAAAAAATAAGACAATGGCCCCACCCATTTCTTATGAGGTATTTTATTTGGAAAACTTGACCAGCATTCCTAGTTTGGATAATAAAAGACCGGATGCCAAGGGAACTTGTTTTGAAATTACATCAGATGAGGTAAAGGAAGAAATTAAAAGCAATACAGTGGTAAGATTCAGGACTACCCTTCGGGTTGAAAACGAGGATAGATTTACCTTTTATACCAATTCTGACGATGGCAGTAAATTATGGGTAAATAATGAATTGGTAGTGGACAATGATGGGGACCATGGGGTCATTGAAAAGAATGGTAGTATTACCCTTAAGCCAGGGACCTATCCTTTAGAGGTAATTTGGTTTAATGGGGGTGGTAATGGATGGTTGAATGTGGATTATAAAACCAATACCATTCCTAAGCAAGTGCTACCTACATCAATATTAAAGTAATCTGTAGTGTTGGATAAAAGATTTTCAATGAAGCCCAGTATTCAATCTTCTTGTTCCTCCCAAACGATTTATAATAGCAAAATATGGACCTTATGAAGCAAGATAATTTAGGGGTTGATGCCCAAAACAAAAAGACAGAAGGGGATATAAATTTTACTCCGGCACGGGCTGCCTGGATGGACTCACAGATTAACGAGGAGACCAAGGAAATATTGGAAAGGGATGCCAGATATTTTCTGCACCAGTCCATGTCCACACCCTGTTTGGATGTCTTAAAAGGTTGTGAAGGGTCCTATATTGAGAACATATCAGGAAAAAAATACCTTGACTTCCATGGCAATAATGTGCACCAAGTGGGCTACGCCAATCCACAACTGATAGAAAAAATCATTGAACAATTAAAGGTTTTACCTTTTTCCCCAAGACGTTATACCAATATTCCTGCCATTAATTTTGCCGAAAAATTGGCCTCTTTAATGCCATCCGACCTGAATAGGGTACTTCTTACACCAAATGGTAGCTCTTCTATAGGGATTGCTTTAAAGTTGGCTAGGGCTGTTACAGGAAGATTTAAAGTGGTTTCCTTTTGGGATTCTTTTCATGGGGCCTCCTTGGATGCCATTAGTGTAGGTGGGGAATCCGTTTTTAGGGAATCTATGGGGCCTTTAATGCCGGGCGTAGAGCGCATTCCACCGCCAGTAACCTACCGCGGAATATTTGAGGACAATGAGGATAAATGTTTGGAATATTTGGAATATGTGTTTTCCAAGGAAGGAGATATTGGGGCTTTTATTGCCGAAACTATTAGGAATACGGATGTACAATTGCCTTCCAAAACATTTTGGAAGAAAGCAAGGGAACTTTGCAACAAATACGGGGTATTGTTGATTTTGGATGAAATTCCGATAGCCTTGGGTAGAACCGGCAAAATGTTCGTTTTTGAACATTATGAAATTGAACCGGATATATTATGTATCGGCAAAGGATTGGGAGGCGGTATCTTCCCGCAGGCCGCAATAATTACCAGGGATGAATACAACAAATTTGGGGATATCTCCCTTGGTCACTATACCCATGAAAAAAGTCCGCTGGGTGCCGTAGCAGGGCTAGGTACCATAGCCTTTTTGGAAAATGAAAAAATATTGGACAAGGTCAAGGCAGATGAAAAATACCTAAGATCTTCCCTAGCCGCTTTACAGTTAAAATATCCTTTAATAGGCGATGTTAGGGGCATGGGATTGCTTTGGGGAGTGGAATTGGTATTGGATAAAAAAACAAAGGAAAAGGCTATCAATGAGGCCGAAGTGGTCATGTACGAATGCCTAAAGATGGGCCTTAGCTATAAGGTTTCCGCGGGCAATGTGCTTCAATTATCACCGGCATTAACCATAAGTAGAAAGGAATTGGATTCGGCCTTAAATATTCTTGATGAAAGTTTGGCCATTGTACATTCGTAGTTAAAATACATAGATCAAAAAATGGAAATTAGGATTAAAGTAGTATTGTTTTTTGTCATGGCATTTCATTTTATGGGAGGTGCCCAAAATGTGACTGGAGAAATTTTAGTTCAACCCTATCTTCAGGACGCAGAACCCAATTCCATAAAGATTATGTGGGAAACTTCATTGGGGGAGGAAAGTTTGGTGGAGTGGGGATAAACGCCAAAACTGGGTAAAAAGACCCAGGGCATTGCCTATGATATCAATTTTAGTGAATCGCGGATCCACGAGGTTAAATTGGAAGGATTGAAGCGATTTACGGAATACTACTACCGTGTGAAAACGGGAAAGATAGTGTCGGACATATTCCAATTTAAGACCCCACCATTTGCCAGTGACCATGAGTCCTTTAAAATTGTGGCTATGAGCGATATGCAAATAGACCATAATAATCCCAATAAGTTTTCGGAAGTAGTCAATGATGGTATATTGCAATATTTGGAAAAGGAGTTTGGGGGCAAACTTCCCAATAATTTGGCTATGGTGATGATACCAGGCGATTTGGTGGAGAATGGCACCAAATATTACCAGTGGAAAGACCATTTTTTTAATCCCGCCGAAAAATTATTTGCGGAGGTACCGGTCTACCCAGTATTGGGGAACCACGAAAAAAATTCGGTATTTTATTTTAAATACTTCAGTCTTCCAGAAAACGGCACGCCGGCCTATGCGGAACACTGGTGGTTCAAGTATTATGGCAATACCAGGATCATTGGGCTCAATTCCAACGACGGCTACAATAATAGTAGGGATCAGTATGAGTGGTTGCAAAAGCTGTTGGACGAAACGGCCAAAAATGAAGAGGTGGATTTTGTTTTTGCTCAATTGCACCATCCCCATAAATCGGAACTTTGGATTCCAGGAGAAGAAGATTTTACAGGAAAGGTGGTAGATCTTTTGGAAGCCTTTACCACTAAGACGGGGAAGCCGAGCATACACTTTTTTGGACATACCCACGGTTATTCCAGAGGTCAGTCCAAGGATCATAAGCATTTATGGATCAATGTTGCCTCTGCAGGAGGGGGCATTGATAATTGGGGGGAATTTGAAGGCAGGGATTACGATGAATTTACGGTAACCCAGGACGAGTATGGTTTTGTGATGGTGGAAGTTGATGCCAGTCAGGAGGACCCTAAGTTTACCATTAAGAGAATTAGCCAGGGGAACGAGGAGTTGGAGCGTAAAAACGAACTTAGGGACAGCCTTGTAATTTATAAAAACGAAAGAAAACCTGAAGTACCCAGTGTTATCTCGCCCAATAACGAAACGGTTAATTTTACAGGAACTACCCTAAAAGCAGGGGATTTTAATAGCAGCTTCAGCAATGCATTCCATGCTGCTTCCCATTGGCAGATTGCAGAGAGCAACCACTTTGAAAAGCCAATTTTTGATAGCTGGAAACAATTTGAAAATTGGTACTACAAGGAAAACAGGCAAAAGGATGATGACCTTACCGATGAAAAAACCAATAGGTTAAACCCCAACACTACCTATTTCTGGAGGGTCCGTTACCGGGATCAAAATTTAAATTGGAGTGACTGGTCATCTACCGCTACATTTGAGACCAATTAATGTTAAAGCTGGGTATTTTAGGACTATCTTTTTAGATTAAATTTCAAATTAAGGACAAACGCGGAGAAAAAAATTATTGGTATTTGAATTAATTCATAATCGCATAGTTTTTGTAACTTTATTTTAAAATGATTAAATGGGCACGGCAGAATTAAACAAAACCAAAAAAGAGCTTGTAGGATGGATTCAATCTTTAACCGATGATTCTATTTTAAGTCTCCTTAATTCTGTTAAATTGTCTAGTGAGGACAAATCTGTAGACTGGTGGGAAGAACTTACAGAAACGGATAGGATTAATATACTAAGTGGCATCAAAGAATATCAGCAAGGTGAAACAATGGAATCCAGTGAATTCTGGGAAGGTTTAAACAATGGATAAACCTTGTAAGGTGGAATGGACAAAAAGGTCATTGCACAATGCCATTTCCATTAAACATTACCTGATTCAAAAGTTCACTGTAAAGGAGGTCACCAAATTTGAAGGTTTACTTCGGCAATTTGAATTAACGGTTTCAAATTTCCCAACATTATATCCTGAATCAAAAAGTCAAAAACTTTTAAGGCGAGCAGTCATACATAAAAATACAACTGTTTATTATATTTTCAACAAAGAGAGAGTGACGGTTATAGCGATGAAGGACAACCGGCAAGAGAAGGCCCTTTGATATTCTAACTAATTTTCATGACTCTAGTGTAATAATTTTTAAAAGAGTAAGATTACACCTCCGATAAAGAAAATGTTTCTATCTCTAGTTTAAAACCTTCCAATGTTTTTAAACCTTGGGTCAATTCTGCTAGAACAGCAACCTTTACACCTTCAAATTGTCCTTTAAGGCTGCCAAATAAATGTTGGTAATAGGTGATGCCTTCATTTAAATTTTGGGTAAATGTTCGCAGATATTTTTCTTGTTTCTTATTCATGGAATCCCGGGATTCTTCAATTTTATTTTTAAGATAATCAAGGTAAATACCCAGTTCCTTAATAAACATATGTGGTCTATCGGTTCTGGAAATAACATTGCCACGCCCGAAAATGTGGTCAACCATATCTTTTAAGGTCATTATTTTGGAATAATAGGCCATATTGGGTCCGGGGCAGATAGACACTCCTGGCCCTTCAGTTTTTGTATCAAGGCCGTAAGCCAACAGGGCAGAGGTGCCGAGACCAACACAGGTACATGATTTTTCTGTTATTTTATTTAACCTTCCTGCGTATTCCTTTTCTGTTAAATCTTGGCTATCCAATTCCTTAATTTTTAAATGTTGGTATTGCCTGGATGCAGTACAGAGACCTTTGTCAGAGTAATCCTTGTTCAAGGCCACGAATTTCTTTGGACACGAGCTTCCTGGTCGATCCTTATCTATATTTTGCAGTTTTTCCAAATCCTTGGTGTTACCTCGAAGGTTATGGAAGGGTACTCCCAATGGGGAAATGTCACTTAAGTACAAATCCTCTTCTTTCGCTGCTACCAATTTTTCCAATGTAGCCTTATCCACAGTAGTGGCCTCCGGGACCAATAGAAATGGCGTTCCCCAACCAACAGAATCCACCTTGTAATGATCCAATAGAAACTCGTGTTCCTCAAGGGTGCCAACACCGCCCTGGGCCGTAATTTTTAGGGATAGATTTTGTTTGGGTATCTCGCGGCCCTTGTTGGCAAGTGCCGGAATTAAAATGTCATGGATTTCCTCTATATATGCTTGTTTGTTGTCCCTGAACTCGGCCATAATGGGTCCCATTAAATACCCGTCGGTAGCAAAGGCATGTCCACCACAATTTAAACCTGATTCTATCCTATACTCCGATACCCAAATTCCTTTTTTGGCCAAAAATTTGCCTTGGATCAATGCAGACCTATAATCGCTTACCTTTAAGACTATCTTCTTTTTAATATTGCCATTTTCATCTGGAAAAAAATCATCAAAATTTTCCATATAACTATATAATCGGGGATTCATCCCGGCAGAAAGAATTACGGAGGAATTTAGTTCGCTGTTGGCATATCCACGTAAAGCGGCATGTGCATCATTAAATTCGGTGGGCAATTTGTCATTTTTTGTATAATTTTCCTTGTCCACCTTGGTCATAATGTTTACGTCAATACTGCCCATGGACAAATTCTCCTTTAACCATTTTTTAATTTCGGAAGAATTGAGATCATTTGAGGTAAGTTTTTCAAATTCTTCCTTTAGATGGGAAGCATTTGGAAGGAGACTCAAGTATTCCTTTATCTCTTTACCGGTGTTATGGGCAGAATTAATCAATTCCACAAATTTTTTGTGCGCCACATCATTGATCAAGTTTAGATAACTGGTAATTCTTTTGGCTCTGAAATCTTCAAATTTATCTGAAATTTCCTGGTAGGGAAGTTCAAATTTTTCACAGTACATTTTCCTTAATTTTTCAATCAGTATGTCATCAACCAAAGAAATTACCGAATCTATACCTAGGTGGGAAACTTTTAAGGGAGTATCTATGGTAAAACCAATTCCCATAACCGGTATATGAAAGCTATGTTTTTTCATTTTTCAATTTTTGTTGGACCCTTAAAGTGTTACTTCTATAATTTACATAAGAGGTATCCAATTATGGGATAACTACTTGTCATGGTATAGTCCAAATATGAATCGACAAATTTTAGGCGAAATACCTTCTTAGAATATGATAATTATCAGGAAATGGAGAAAACATATAGCTGGTAATTAGGGGGTTGGATAATGCACATATCCTTAGGACGAGGAGGCTTTTATTTATGGTAATGTTAGCTTGAAGTTTAGTTAACTTTTACCTGGTTTTTTAGTGCGATTTTTGTTTCGAAAAGTTTGAGTTAGTATTAGTTTGAGTTAGTCTAGTTGAAGAGCTGGTGCACTGCACCAGCTTTTTTTAGCTCATTACCTGAAAAGAATTAGGAAGGCACCAACCGCGGTAAGAATCAAAATCATCTTGCGATAGAATTGTTCTTTAATAATTTTTACCATTCGTATGCCAACAATAATTCCCAAAATAATTCCGGGCACTAATTTTAGATTAATTAATAAGGTCTCTGGAGTAATGGTCTTCCATATAAAAATATGAAAGGGCAGTTTAAAAATATTTACTATAAAAAAGAGCCAGGCTGCGGTTCCAATAAATTCGTTTTTAGGCAGTCTCATGGCTAAAAAATAAATGTTGGAAAAAGCCCCGGCCAAGTTGCCAATCATGGTAGTAATACCTGCCATTGTTCCAATAAAACCTGCAAATGCCCAATGCGTAGGAACGTTTTTGGATTTTTTTCTATCCCACCAGTACATCATTATTACGGTTCCGAGTATAATTACGGACATGCTAATCTTAAAGGTGGTTTCCGGTAAATCTTTTCCAATGGCAGTGCCAATAAATATGCCTAATATCATCCATGGCAAAAAAGCGACTATATACTTCCATTGGGCATGTCTGTTATAGTAAACAACGGCAAAGGCATCCCCCACAACAAGCAGGGGGACAATGAGTCCCGTTGATTCTTTGGCTCCAAAGGCCAATGCCATTAGTGTAACATTGATGATGGCTATTCCTTTTATTCCGGCCTTGGAAATTCCTATTACAAATGCAGCGGTTAAGGCAAGTGCCCAGGCCGTTGTGGTTATATCCAGTGTTGTTGAGAGCATCATATGTGACATTTGGCGAACAAAGGGCAAAAGTATCCCAAAAAAATTTATCTTTAGCTCTTAATTCTAAAACCAAAGCCAAACTGATGGAATTAAGTACCCTCGATTACAGTTTTATTATTGTTTTTTTCTCAATCGTTTTATTTATCGGAATTTATGTCTCTAAAAAATCTGGGGCAAGTTCTTCAGAATATTTTCTTTCCGGTAGAACCATGCCATGGTGGCTGTTAGGCCTTTCTATGGTGGCCACGACCTTTTCTACAGATACACCCAATTTAGTTACCGATATTGTGCGTACCAATGGGGTTTCGGGAAACTGGGTATGGTGGGCCTTTCTGCTGACCGGCCTACTTACCGTCTTTGTATATGCAAAACTTTGGAGGAAATCCAACGTAAGTACGGATTTGGAATTTTATGAAATGCGTTACGGCGGTAAACCAGCAAGCTTTTTGAGAAAATTTAGGGCTGTTTATTTAGGAGTAATTTTTAATGTGATAACCATGTCCGCCGTTACATTGGCGGCAATCAAAATAGGAGGTATTATGTTGGGCTTGGAACCATGGGTAACCGTGGTGAGCGCAGGATTGATAACCGTTACATTTAGTGCCTTGGGAGGATTTAAAGGAGTGGTATATACTGATTTTCTACTTTTCTTTGTAGCTATGGGAGGTGCCATTGGAGCAGCGTACTATTTGGTCAATATTCCAGAAGTTGGGGGAATTGAAGCCTTAATGGCTAACGAAAATGTAGTGGATAAGCTATCTATCTTGCCCGACTTCAGCAATAAAAAAGCGTTAATCACCCTATTTATAATACCGCTGGCAGTACAGTGGTGGAGTTCTTGGTATCCCGGAGCAGAACCGGGAGGTGGAGGTTACATAGCCCAGCGTATGTTGGCGGCAAAAAATGAAAATCATGCTATTGGAGCAACATTCTTCTTCAATATTATGCACTATGCCTTACGCCCATGGCCATGGATTTTGGTGGCATTGGCATCTTTAGTTGTATATCCGGACATAGCTAGTATTCATGAGGCCTTCCCTAATGTAGCTGTAGATAAATTGGGTCATGATTTGGCTTATTCCGCTATGTTGACCAAATTGCCAAGTGGATTATTGGGCTTGGTTTTGGCTTCCTTAATAGCGGCCTATATGAGTACCATTTCTACCCAACTAAATTGGGGTTCCTCTTATATTGTATATGACTTCTATAAACAACAGATAAATCCCAATGCCTCAGAAAAAAGATTGGTAGCAGTTGGTAGAATATCTACAGTGATCCTAATGGTCTTCAGCGCTGCATTGGCCTTGCTTTTACAAAATGCCTTACAGTTATTTGAAGTGCTTTTGGTGTTTGGTGCTGGTACCGGACTTATTTTTATTTTGAGATGGTTTTGGTGGAGAATCAATGCCTGGAGTGAAATTACCGCTATGTTTGCTTCGGGAATCATCTCCATAATATTAAAACTAACAGCTGTAGGGCCTTTCTTATTTGCTACTGAAACCGGGGTGTTACCAGATTGGGCGGAATATCCTTTCGTGGTTTTGGTTACCAGCATAATTTGGTTGGGGGCAACATTTATGACACAACCGGAATCTAAGCAGGTATTGCAGGATTTTTATAAAAAAATTCAACCGGGTGGACCAGGTTGGTCCAAGGTGATCAAGGATGCAAAAGATGAAAATGTTGAGATAGTGAACACTAAAGAAAAATGGAGTGTTCCCGCAGGAATTACGGCCATGTTATTAGGTTGTGTGCTAATTTATTCCTGTATGTTCGCTACAGGCTACTGGATCTATGGAAAAACCACCAGTGCACTTATTTTGACCGGTGTGGCCATTGTGTCCGGATTATTGTTGGCACGGGCATGGAATAAAATGAAGGATCATATTTTGTAGACTTAGGTGATTTGCAATAAATAGCTGGTCAGTAACCAGGCAAGAATGAATATTCAGAATAGAATAGTTTCCGTGGATATCTTTAGAGGGCTTACCATTGTCCTTATGATATTGGTAAATACACCTGGTACCTGGTCCCATGTGTACGGTCCTTTTTTACATGCTCCATGGCACGGATATACTCCTACGGATCTTGTTTTTCCTTTCTTTCTGTTTATCGTAGGCTGTTCCATTGTTTTCTCTTATCAAAATAAGGCCGTAGATTCAAGCACTTATAAAAAAATTACGATTAGGGCTTTGAAACTAATAGGTTTGGGGTTGTTCTTGGGAGCATTTACCATTCACTTCCCTTTCTTTAAGGATTTCGATATCATTCGTTTTCCAGGGGTGCTACAGCGTATTGGCATAGTGTTTTTCTTTGCCTCAATTTTGTTCATCAATTTTAATTGGAAATCATTGGTTGGTATTTGCGCCTTTTTATTAATAGGCTATTGGTTAGTGATGGGTTTTGTACCGGTCAACGGAATGGCATCTACATTTGAACGTGCCCCGAACAATTTGGCAAATTTTTTGGATGTCCTCATTTTTGGATCCCATAGCTATAAGGCGGATTATGATCCCGAAGGCTTGTTAAGTACTTTACCATCAATAGCTACCGCATTAATGGGGGTCTTTACAGGTCTTATTTTACGCTCCAAAAGGGCAAAAAAGGAAATGTTTCTGTTCGGCATAGGAATTGCAATGTTGTTGGTAGGTTATATATGGGATTTATTTTTCCCTATCAACAAGGCCTTGTGGAGCAGTAGTTTTGTAATGGTAACGGCTGGTTGGGCTAATATAATTCTGGGACTAATTTATTACGTGTCCGATGTAAAGGGAATTAAGTTTGGAAGTATATTTAAATATGCCGGGGCCAATGCCATTGTCCTGTATTTTCTTTCCAGTTTTATAAGTAAAATTATGGGCATGTTAAAGGTAGACGGGGATACTTCTCTGCACGGCTGGCTTTTTAAAACCGTTTATGTTCAGGATTTTATGGCAATGCAGACCTCTTCATTGTTGTATGGACTCTCGGTAGTCTCTTTTTATGTGTTTCTGGGATATATTCTTTATAGAAAAAAGATATTCATTAAGGTATAATTCAGCCCTTTTGGAAAGCCCATTTTAAGAATTGTGGCAGGACTGCGCTCCATGTGTATAGATCATGCTTTCCCCCTTCAATTTCTTTGTAGTAAATATCCCCAGGATAGGAATAACCCTTTAACTGCAATTCGTTTATCACGTCCATGGTATCGTCTATGACATCAATAATACCATTATTGTTACGATCATCTGTCTCTTCCGCCGTGCCACATTGAAAAAAGTATTGTATGGGGGATAATTGATCCGCGTTCTTGATCATGTCCAAAGTTATTCGGCTCCTATCCTTCATATCGTTCTTCTGGTAAGGTTTCTTACGCCACCAAAAGGAACCGCTAAAAACGCCTATTTTACCAAAAAATTGGGAGTTATTGAATGCAATGTCGAAAGCGGAAAGTCCTCCTAAGGAAAAACCGCAATAGACCCAATTTTGAACAGGAGGGGAGACTTTAAATTCTTGGCATAGGAAGGGCACGAATTCCTCTATGATAAATTTGGAGTATTTTAAAGCCTTGTTCCCCCTACCTTTAAAATCGGCGGAAATTGAAGTTCCGTACTCGTAAAGTCTATTTTTATCGGCTTCAATTCCCACGAAAACAAAGGGAATAGTTTTCTTGTCCCTATAGGCTTCGGACAGGGTTTTTTCTAAATTCAAACCCACATAATCCTGGCCATCATTCATTAATAATACAGGAAATGGAGTTGGTGATTCTTTGTAGTTTGGCGGCGCAACCAATCTAAAGGCTACGTTTCTATCTAAATTGAAAGAAAAAACGCTTCCTTTCAAACTAATATAATCACTTTTAAACTGCATATTATAACTTCAAATCTTGCAAGTATAACG
This sequence comes from Arenibacter sp. F26102, assembly GCF_023015865.1. Taxonomy (GTDB): domain Bacteria; phylum Bacteroidota; class Bacteroidia; order Flavobacteriales; family Flavobacteriaceae; genus Arenibacter. Next base: position 137,566 of record NZ_JALKBC010000009.1, read on the forward strand.
ATTCTTGAAATTAATATTGTATTTAAAAAAGTATTTAACCTGTCCAATTACGGCTGGAACAATCTTGGGAGAATTGATCTATTAATTCTTAACTTGCTTAGGGAAGGCATTTTTGAAAAAAACAGTATGATTTGCTGTCAGAGTTCAGAATCAATTGTACTTTCTCCCCTTCCTTGGTTTTAAAGTATCCTTTCCAATATTTAGTGCTTTCCCTCAAAGTATAATATCCGGAAAGAAGATTTGTTGCATTGTTTTTAGCAACGGGAAATGCAATGGCAATGAAAAGAAGCCCCGTTCCAATAAGTGCGTAAAGCATATGAATTAATCCTTGTAGTGTTGTAGGTGATTGCAATTGGCATAATTTTTTCAAAAGTCGCTCTAGGAATCTGGGAATTTATCTCTTGGTCTTTACAGTTTTAATTTCTGAGTTCCAATAGTCTGGAAACGTATTTGCCTATTACATCAAATTCAAGATTAACCCTTGTCCCTACATTATAATTTCCAAATCGTGTATGCTCATAGGTATAAGGTATTATGGCAACGCTAAAGCTGTCTTTCTGGGAATCAACTACGGTTAAGCTGGTCCCATCTATGGTTATGGATCCCTTTTCTATGGTAACATTATTTTGTTTGGAATCATAGCTGAAGGTGAAGAACCAGCTACCATCCTTTTCTTCAATATTTATGCATTTACCTGTTTGGTCTACATGTCCCTGTACTATATGTCCGTCCAATCTGGCGCCTAGTACCATGGCTCGTTCCAGATTTACCGACTCCCCTTCCTCAAGGTCGTTCAAGTTTGTTTTGTTCAAAGTCTCATCAATAGCGGTTACAGTATATTGATCGGATGCTATTTTCACGACCGTTAGACATACTCCGTTATGGGCAACACTTTGGTCTATTTTTAGTTCTTGGGTAATCTCAGATCTTAGGGTAATATGAAGATTGCTTCCCTCTTTTTCCAATTTTATTACTTCTCCCAAAGTTTCAATAATCCCAGTAAACATGTGTCGTTTAAATTAAGTAGTTTTGTGTTGTAAATTTAAGGGTTTATTTCATATTAAACGAAAACAGGAAATGCAGGAAACTGGAAAGATCAAATTGGGGATATCCATAGGGGATTTAAATGGGATTGGGTGCGAAGTGGTGCTTAAGACGTTTGAGGATTCCCGGATGTTGGATTTCTGCACACCGGTTATTTTTGCATCCAATAAAACCATCTCCCACCAAAAAACGGATTTGGGCTTTGAGATCAATTATAACGGTATCCAAGATGCCTCTAAGGCTATAGATGGCAAGATCAATGTTGTAAATGTATGGAAAGAAACACCGGTTATTAATTTTGGAGAGCCAACACCGGAGAGTGGAAAATACGCCATTCAATCCCTTAAAGCGGCGGTTGCTGCCTTGAAAAATGATGAGATAGATGTTTTGGTTACGGCACCAATAAACAAGAACAATATACAGGCAGATGATTTTAAATTTCCAGGGCATACAGACTATTTGGCCCAGGAATTGGAAGGTGAAAGCCTAATGTTTATGGTATCGGATGATTTAAGGGTAGGCTTGCTTACCGATCATGTTGCGGTAAAGGATGTTGCCGCAAGTATTACACCACAACTTATTCGCTCAAAAATCGCCACTATTTCCAACTCCCTAAAAATGGATTTTGGAATTAGAAAACCTAAAATTGCCCTTTTGGGGATAAACCCTCACAGTGGGGATAATGGGGTAATTGGTAAAGAAGATGATGAGGTGTTAAAGCCTGTTATCAAGGAAATGTCGGAAAAGGGGCATTTGGTATTTGGGCCATATTCTGCCGATAGTTTTTTCGGGTCGGACAATTATAAGAATTTTGATGCTATTTTGGCGGCGTATCATGACCAAGGACTTATACCGTTTAAAACCTTATCTTTTGGCAAAGGGGTAAACTATACGGCCGGCCTTAATAAGGTGCGTACTTCCCCTGACCATGGTACTGCTTATGAAATTGCTGGAAAAGGCAAAGCGGACCATAGCTCTTTTAAGGAGGCGGTTTTTATGGCCTTACAGATATTTAAGAATAGAGAGGAATATAAAGAGTTAATAGCTAATCCCTTAAAAAAACATAAATTAAAAAGAGGGGCTTAGTCTTGCTTAAATAAGAGAGCCTACTGTACATTATGTCAATGATTTAAGGGAATTTGATCGGAAAATATTTATTTCGTTCTATTTGTTGGCTTTTTATAAAATAATAGTATCTTTGCACCCGCCATTATTACGGCGAGTACGTTAAAACTAGTGTGATCATGATGCAGCATAAGGAGTTTATTATTCCTTTTTCGGGACTGAAACAGGGAAAACACGAGTTTGAGTACACTTTTGACAATACGTTCTTTGAGTCTTTTGAGTATGATGAGTTTAACGGTGCGGATATTAAATTAAACGTTACCTTGAACAAAATGAGTACGATGATGGAGTTGGAAATGAAATCGCTGGGAACGGTAAACGTTATTTGTGATCTCACCAGCGAACCTTATGATCAGAAAGTTAAGGCCGATTTGGAATTGGTTGTTAAGTTTGGTGATGAGTACAACAATGACAATGATGAAATATTGATTATTCCGCACAGCGAATACCAGATCAATATTGCACAATATGTTTATGAAATGTTGGTGTTGTCGGTACCACTTAAAAAAGTTCATCCAGGAGTTTTGGACGGCACTCTGAAATCAGAGGTGTTGGCAAAGCTGGAAGAACTGCAACCAAAAGAAACAAAGGAAAACAAAGAAGATATTGATCCCCGTTGGGACGCACTAAAAAAATTATTAACGGATAAATAAGTTTCATAATGGCACATCCTAAAAGAAAAATTTCCAAAACCAGAAGAGACAAGAGAAGAACGCATTATAAGGCGGTAGCTCCTACTGTAGCTAAAGACCCAACCACTGGAGAAATGCATTTGTTTCATAGAGCTCATTGGCATGAGGGCAAATTATACTATCGTGGAGAGGTTTTGATTGACAAAACTGAAGAAGCAGTAGCATAATTTACGTTAGCACAATATAATTTGGACTCCCACTTCTTAAGAGTGGGAGTTTTTTTATGAGGCTGATGTAAAATTCAAAAACAAGGTATTTTTGGACTTAAAGTCGCAGAAAATCACTAATTTTCACAAATTTTCAATTGTTTTTGAAGATTTATTGATAAAAATCAAATTTAGATGAGCAAAATAACAGCTGCAATTACTGCTGTAGGGTCTTATGTACCAGACTTTGTAATGACTAATAAGATTTTGGAAACTTTGGTGGATACCAACGATGAATGGATTACGACCAGAACTGGTATTAAAGAAAGGAGAATCTTAAAGGGAGAAGGACTGGGAACGTCCTATCTTGCCATAAAAGCTGCAGAGCAACTTCTGGAAAAACGGAAATTGGATCCTAAGGAGATCGATCTCATTATTGTGGCTACCGCAACTCCGGATATGATGGTTGCTGCAACTGCTGCCTATGTGGGTTCGGAGATAGGAGCAACAAATGCCTTTGCCTATGATTTGCAAGCCGCTTGTTCCAGTTTTTTATATGGAATGTCCACGGCCGCCAGTTATATTGAATCCGGCCGATATAAAAAAGTATTGCTTATTGGGGCAGATAAGATGTCTTCAATAATAGATTACACTGATAGAACTACCTGTATAATCTTTGGGGATGGTGCAGGGGCGGCGCTTTTTGAACCTAACACCGAAGGTCTAGGGCTGCAGGACGAATACTTAAGATCGGATGGCGTGGGAAGAAATTTCCTTAAAATGGATGCCGGTGGCTCTTTGCTCCCCGCCTCGGAAGAAACCGTTAAAAACCGTCAGCATTTCATTTATCAGGACGGAAAATCGGTTTTCAAATTTGCGGTGACCAATATGGCGGATTCCGCAGCCAAAATTATGGAGCGAAATAATTTGTCGCATGATGATGTTGATTGGTTAATACCTCATCAGGCCAACAAAAGAATTATTGACGCCACATCCAATAGAATGGGATTGGAAGATTCCAAAGTAATGATGAATATACAGAGGTACGGTAATACCACATCCGCAACTCTGCCACTTTTATTGAGCGACTATGAAACCCAGCTTAAGAAAGGTGATAATTTGGTTTTTGCAGCCTTCGGTGGTGGTTTCACCTGGGGCTCCATTTATTTAAAATGGGCATACAATTCATAAATCTGAGGCAACCTATAAACTAAAACGAACTCTATGGATATTAAAGAAATTCAAAGCTTAATTAAATTTGTAGCCAAATCTGGGGCTAGTGAAGTAAAATTGGAGATGGAAGATATAAAAATCACCATCCGTACCGGGGCAGCTGGTCATACCCAAGAACCAACTTATGTTCAGCACATCCCTATGGGGAACCCTATGCAACAGCATATGGCTGCATCGCCTACTGGCTCTCCTTCGGTAGAAGTAGAGGTAAAAAAGGAAGCTGATGAAAATTCAAAATATATTACCATAAAATCCCCGATTATTGGAACATTTTATAGGAAACCCTCACCGGACAAACCTAATTTTGTTGAAGTTGGAGACACAATAAATAAAGGTGACGTGCTATGTGTCATAGAGGCGATGAAATTATTTAACGATATTGAGTCTGAAGTTTCCGGAACAATCGTGAAAGTTCTTGTAGATGATAGTTCACCTGTAGAATTTGATCAACCATTATTTTTGGTAGATCCATCATAGGAAGTTTTAAATGTTAAATGTCGGATGACGATTTTCTATGGTTATTCCGAACCATTTAAAATTTAGATTACAAAATTTAAAATTTCAAAAGATGTTTAAAAAGATACTTATTGCAAATAGGGGAGAAATAGCGCTTCGTATTATCAGGACCTGTAAGGAAATGGGTATTAAAACGGTAGCGGTATATTCGAAAGCGGATGAGGAAAGCTTGCATGTTCGTTTTGCGGACGAAGCGGTTTGTATAGGTCCACCTCCAAGTAGTGAATCATATCTGAAGATTCCAAATATTATTGCTGCGGCCGAAATTACCAATGCCGATGCTATTCACCCTGGGTATGGTTTTCTTTCCGAAAACTCCAAATTTTCCAGAATTTGTGCGGAGCACGATATAAAATTTATAGGGGCCACAGGGGACCACATAGACAAGATGGGAGATAAGGCCACGGCCAAGGAGACCATGAAAAAGGCTGGCGTACCTTGTGTGCCCGGTTCTGAAGGCTTGCTAAAAGATGTAGCCGATGCCAAAAAAGTGGCTAAAAAGATGGGTTACCCCGTTATGATCAAAGCTACCGCTGGTGGTGGAGGTAAGGGAATGCGTGCGGTAATGTCCGAGGACAAGATGGAGGATCTTTTTAACAGTGCGGTTAAAGAGGCTACAGCAGCTTTTGGAAATGGCGGTATGTATATGGAAAAGCTGATAGAAGAACCACGCCATATAGAAATCCAGATCGTAGGAGATCAATACGGCAAGGCATGTCACCTTTCAGAAAGGGACTGCTCTATTCAACGACGCCATCAAAAATTAACGGAAGAGACGCCTTCGCCCTTTATGACAGATAAGTTAAGGGACGATATGGGGAAAGCAGCAGTAAAGGCTGCTGAATATATTAAATATGAAGGAGCTGGTACAATAGAATTTCTAGTGGATAAACACCGGAACTTTTATTTTATGGAAATGAATACCAGGATTCAGGTAGAGCATCCCATAACAGAACAGGTAATAGATTACGACCTTATACGCGAGCAAATATTGGTTGCTGGTGGGGTACCTATTTCAGGGAAAAATTATCTTCCAAAGCTACACTCTATAGAATGCAGGATAAATGCCGAGGATCCCTACAACGGATTTAGGCCCTCTCCTGGAAAAATCACTACTTTGCATACCCCAGGGGGGCATGGGATTAGATTGGATACACATGTTTATAGTGGTTATACCATTCCTCCTAATTATGACTCCATGATTGCAAAGCTGATTACCACGGCGCAAACCAGGGAGGAAGCCATTAATAAAATGAAGCGTGCCTTGGATGAGTTTGTTATTGAAGGAATTAAGACAACCATACCTTTCCATAGACAGCTTATGGATCACCCAGATTACTTGGCGGGCAATTACACTACCAAGTTTATGGAAGACTTTGTAATGGCACCACAGCCAGTGGAATAACGGATAAGTGTAAAGAAAATTTATTTAACTAAGAAGGCGAAGTAATCTGTAGTATACCAACAGATTACTTCGCCTTCTTAGTTAAAGCGATTATTGCAACAAGCTTTTGCCCTTGATTCCATTTATCGCCAAAGAAATAATACCTTTATTCCACTATTGTTATATTGATTATAAATACACCTACCCTCTATGAACCTAAGTTATTGGGAATATAAAACGTGGTTATCCAACATAGATTTCACTGTTGTAGGTAGTGGGATAGTAGGGCTTAATTGTGCGCTATATTTAAAGAAACAATTTCCTGAAGCTAAGATTTTAGTATTGGAAAGAGGCCTTCTGCCTCAAGGGGCAAGTACAAAAAATGCTGGATTTGCATGTTTCGGTAGTGTATCGGAGATTTTATCGGACTTGCGGAAGCATACCGAGAAAGAGGTGCTGCAATTGGTAAAAAAGCGTTGGGAGGGTGTGCAATTACTTCGGAAAAATCTTGGTGATGAACAAATAGATTATCAAAACCACGGTGGGAATGAGGTTTTTTTGAAGGATCAAGAGGGTCTTTATGAAGATTGTCTGGATAATTTGGATAGGGTTAATTCCCTTTTAAAACCTGTATTCAAGGCGGACGCTTTCCAAACGCTCCCAAATAGCTTTGGTTTTAAGGGGATTCAGGAGAACTATATTTCCAGTCCGTTCGAAGGGCAGATCAACACCGGTAAAATGATGAAAACCTTATTGGATAAGGTGCAAAATAGTGGTGTAACGATCCTAAATTCCATTAGGGTGGAGAACTTTGTAGAAAATATAGACCATGTCATGATTAAAACCGATCATTTCGAATTCAGAACCAACAAGCTATTCATTGCAACCAATGGTTTTGCATCCCAATTAATTCGGGAAAAGGTAAAACCCGCCAGAGCACAGGTGCTGATTACCAAACCTATACATAACCTGAATATCAAAGGTACTTTTCATTTGGATGAAGGATATTATTATTTTGGGAACATTGAAGACCGAATTCTATTTGGAGGGGGAAGAAATCTGGATTTTAAAGGTGAAGAAACCAGCACTTTTGGAGAGACCACTTTGGTACAGAATAGTCTTGAGAATATATTGCGGACCGTAATTTTACCCAATACGCCCTTTGAAATAGACCTAAGATGGAGTGGTATTATGGGTATGGGTAAACAAAAGAAACCCATTGTAAAACACTTGGGCAATAATGTATATTGCGGGGTTAGAATGGGGGGAATGGGTATTGCCATCGGTAGTTTAATAGGAAAGGAATTGGCCAATTTGGCGAAGTAGCCAGAAGGTAAAAAATGGCGAATATCTTAAAAGTTTAAATTAATGTATTTCTAAATGGACCAACCACCGAAACAACAACTATATGGGTTTTGTCAATTGTTTATTGAGAGTCGGTTAGCGCGGATTCAAAAAAATATTGATTCCTTACAGGAGGCCTTGAGCTCGGAGACGAAAAGCAGTGCCGGTGACAAGCATGAAACTGGTAGGGCAATGATTCAGTTGGAGCGTGAGAAATTGGGGAATCAGCTTGCGGAGGTAAATTTACTTCAAGAGTTGTTTAAGAAGATACCCCTAAAGACCAATTTGTCCCACATAGGATTGGGAAGTGTAGTATATACCGATAAACAAAATTATTATTTGGGAATAAGTGCGGGGGAAATAAAAGTAGACAGAGTTTCCTTTTATGCCATTGCACCCAATACACCAGTGGGGAAATTGTTAATGGGGAAAGTAGTAGGTGATATTGTTGTTTTTAATACAAAGGAGATTGAAATACGGCAAATTGCGTAGTCTTGTGTTATCCTGTTTCCGGCGCAATCCTTGGTAATAAAGATATAGCACTAAATTGTTGGATTGGTTACGGTTTTTGGAGCATAGTTCTTATAGGTAAATGCAAAGGGATCAATCCAATTTAGGCTTACTGCGGTTTATTTTTTTGAGGGCAGCCCGTTTTTTGCTCTTTAATCGTTTTTCAATAGCCGATCTGGTGGGTTTGGTCTTTCTTCTTCTTTTTGGGACGATCAAATTTACTTGGATCGTTTCAAGGAATTTTTGAATGACCAGTTCCTTGTTTTTGTGTTGACTACGGGTTTCCTCGCATTGCATTAAAAGAAGGTTTTCTTTACTTAGCTTGGAGGACAGTTTTTTGCGGAGTCTATATTTTTCCAATTCAGTAAGGGCGTTGGAATTTTCCAGATCGAAAGTCAGTTCCACTTTGGAGGAAACTTTGTTTACATTTTGCCCCCCGGCACCGCTGCTTCGCACTGCTTTAAATTTTAACTCCTGAATGATGCCTTCCCTGTTCAATTGGCTATTACGGTTTTAGACGTTGGTTAATGGTTTCTAGAGCAATGTTTAGAAAGACCTGTTTTCCTTCGGTTAGGAATTCATCGGAATTAAACCGTATTCTATTCTCTCCGGACAATCCTTCTATTAAAAAATGACTGCCCATAAAATAGCATTTTTCTACAGTTGTTGGAATTCCAGATTTATTCGAGATTCTAAATTCATGTGCGTAAACAATAATTTTCCGCTCCACATCGCCATAGGATTTTATAATGTTTATAGGAATATGGTTGGCTTCCCCGAACAAGGTGGCTGTATATATATTTTTTGGGTTGTTATAAAGGTTTTTGGTATTGGCATCTACCATTATTTCTTGATCCTTAAGAACAATGATCCTATTGGCGTAAGGAAGAATATCTTGGAAGTCATGTGTGGCCGTGATACAACTGATCTCTTCCTTTTTTAAATATCCAAAGAGATTTCTTCTCAGTTGATTTTTCCTAAAATTGTCTATATGGCCAAATGGCTCATCCAGAAGCAGTAGTTCCGGTTTTTGTGCCAGGACTCTGGCCAATGCTACTCTCTGTTGCTGGCCACCACTAAGGTTTTTGACCTTAACTTTGGCAAAGGGGACCATGTCTATCATTTCCAACAATTCAGCTGTTCTTGCCTTTAATTCCTCAGGATAGAAAACAGATAGAAATTGACTTACATTTTCCGCCACAGTAGTGAAAGGCATTAGGTCAAAATCCTGCGACAGGTATTTCATGTAGGATTCACCTGGAACAAGATTAAAATCAGGTCCCAATACCTGTTTCTCTCCCCAGAATATATCGCCTTGATCGGGTTGAAGTAGGCCGTAAATAATTTTGAGCAAGGTGCTTTTTCCACACCCACTTTCTCCTACTATGGAAATGTGTTCACCTTTGGACACCTTAAAACCAATATCGGTCAATACCGGTATTTTATCATAAGCGAACGAAAGAGAATTGACTTGTAACATGGGCTAAAACTATAAATATAATTTTTGGGGATAAAAAAAGTCCATTTCTAAAAGAAACGGACTTAAAACAAAATTATTGATTTTTTTTAACTAATCCTTAAAATCTTTTAAAACTCCCTTGTTGGGGAGTTCCAAATAACCCATATTGAACAATGTGAATCCATAAATATCCACATTTTGCTCAATGGTCTTGCTCACCGGAGTTCCTGCTCCATGGCCGGCATTAACTTCAATACGTATTAAAGTAGGGTTGTTCCCCGATTGCTTTTCCTGCAGTTCCGCAGCAAACTTAAAGCTATGTGCTGGTACTACCCTATCGTCATGATCGCCAGTGGTAATAAGGGTTGCAGGGTATTGTACACCTGCCTTAACATTATGGACGGGGGAATATCCCTTTAGGTAATTAAACATTTCCTGATTGTCTTCAGAGGTCCCATAGTCATAGGCCCAGCCCGCACCTGCAGTAAAAGTGTGGTATCTAAGCATATCCAAAACGCCTACAGCTGGTAATGCTACCTTCATTAAATCTGGTCTTTGGGTCATGACAGCGCCAACCAAAAGTCCACCATTGGAACCTCCCTTAATGGCCAAATGGTCGCTTGAGGTATATTTTTGGTCAATCAGATACTCAGCGGCAGCTATAAAATCGTCAAAGACATTTTGTTTTTTGGTTGTGATACCGGCATCATGCCATTTTTTACCATATTCGCCACCTCCTCTTAAATTGGGTACAGCAAAGACTCCACCTTGTTCCATCCAAACCGCATTGGTAACACTAAATGTGGGCGTTAGGCTAATATTGAATCCACCATAACCGTAAAGTATGGTCGGATTTGTGCCGTTCAATTCCAATCCTTTTTTATGCGTGATGATCATGGGTATCCCAGTGCCGTCCTTTGAGGAGTAGAAGACTTGTTTGGATTCATATTCTTCTGGATCGAAATCCAATTCAGGTTTCCAGTATAACGTATATTCTCCGGTAGTAATATTGTATTTATAGGAGGATCCTGGGGTATTGTAGTTGGTAAATGAGAAGTAGAGTTCAGTTTCCTTCATTTTTCCGCTAAAACCAGCGGCACTTCCAAGTCCTGGAAGTGCAAGTTCGCGGATCATATTTCCTTCATGGTCGTATTGGTACACTTTGGAAATGGCATCTACCATATATTCTGTAAAGAAATATCCCCCGGCAGTGCCCACAGATAGAACATTTTGCGTTTCTGGTATTAGATCGGTCCAATGATCCGGAGTTGGATTTTGTACATCCACGGAAACAACTTTCTTATTGGGTGCATTTCTATTGGTCAATATAAACAGTTTTGACCCTACATTGTGTATAACGTGGCTATCCGTGTCAGGTGTATCCAAAATGGTGATTAGATCGCTTCCAGCTTGGTTTAAGTCTTTTATAAATAGCTTATTGCCCGAGGTAGATATTGCGGCCGAAATAATTAGATAGTTATCATCTTCTGTAACATAACCACCAACATACCTGTGTTTTTCTGATGGAATACCACCAAATACCACTTTATCGCTTTTCTGGGGGGTTCCCAGTTTGTGATAGTAAAGTTTGTGTTGGTCCGTCTTGGCAGATAATTCACTGCCTTTGGGTTTGTCATAGCTAGAGTAATAGAAACCCTCGTTTTCTTTCCAGGAAACCCCACTAAATTTTATATCTACCAAAGTATCTTCTACTATGGATTTGTTCTCGGTATTAATTACGAGTACTTTGCGCCAATCGCTACCGCCTTCCGATATGGAATATGCGGCTATAGTGCCATCCTTGGAAAAATTTATTCCCGCTAAAGAGGTTGTTGCATCGTCGGAAAAGGAATTGGGATCCAGGAATATTTCTGCTTCCCCGTCATCTCCGTTCTTCCGGTACAATACATTCTGATTTTGCAAGCCATCGTTCTTAAAGAAATAAGTGTAATTGCCTTCCTTGAACGGAGATCCCAGCTTCTCGTAGTTCCATAATTGTTCCAAACGATTTTTCAAATCCTGCCGAAATGGGATTTTGTCCAAATAAATGTTAGTGGTCTTATTTTGTTGCTTTACCCAATTTTCGGTTTCCGTGCTTCTATCGTCTTCCAACCAACGGAACGGGTCATTGACCTTTGTTCCAAAATAGGTGTCTATGGTATCAACTCTTTTTGTAGTGGGATAATTCAAAACGATTGCTTCTTTTTTTGGACTGGGCTCGCAACCAGAATTGAGTATAGCTGCAAGTGGGATTATTATAGATTTCTTCATGAATGGGGGTGCGCTTATGCCAAAAATAGCATAAAAAAAACCTTTGTAATTAGTAGTTACAAAGGTTTTAACATCTTATCCTCCACTCTTGGTCTCCTAACGGAGGAGTTGGATATATACCTAAGGTATTAAGTGAACAAATTACACTAATTGGTTCTGAACCAAATATTCTGCAATTTGTACTGCGTTCGTAGCCGCTCCTTTTCTTAGGTTATCAGCCACGATCCACATGTTCAAAGTATTGGATTGTGTTTCATCCCTTCTAATTCTACCTACAAAAACATCATCCTTACCATGAGCATAAATTGGCATTGGGTAAGTATTGGTATCCGTGTTGTCCTGAACTACGATCCCTGGGGTTTCATTTAATAGTCTCCTTACTTCCGATAGTTCAAAATCGTTTTCAAATTCTACGTTAACCGATTCTGAATGACCTCCAGCTGTTGGGATACGTACAGCTGTTGCCGTTACGGAAAACGTTTTGTCATTGAATATTTTTTGTGGCTCCTTGGCCAACTTCATCTCTTCTTTGGTGTAGCCATTGTCCAAAAATACGTCACAATGTGGCAATGCATTTTTTCCGATGGGATAAGGATATGCCATTTCACCCTGTATTCCTGCTATTTCATTTTCCAGTTGCTGAACGGCCTTTACCCCTGTTCCCGAAACCGACTGGTAGGTAGAAACTACCACCCTTTTCATTTTGTATGTTTTATGTAAGGAAGACAGAGCCAATACCATCTGAATAGTGGAACAGTTTGGGTTTGCTATTATTTTATCTTCCTTGGTCAATTCGCCGGCGTTTATTTCAGGAACCACCAATTTTTTGGTGGGATCCATACGCCATGCCGAAGAATTATCTATTACGGTGGTACCAACGGCTGCAAATTTTGGGGCCCATTCCAAAGAAGTGTCTCCTCCCGCAGAAAATATGGCAATGTCCGGTTTAGCGGCTACCGCAGTTTCAAGGCCAATTAGAGTATGTTCCTTACCTTGGAAGGTTAATTTTTTGCCTACAGATCTTTCAGAGGCTACTACCAATAATTCAGTTACAGGAAAATTACGTTCTGCCAATACTTTTAGCATCACTTCCCCTACCATCCCTGTTGCACCAACTACAGCTACTTTCATTACGATTAAATTAAAATTTCAGTTGGCAAATGTACAGATAATAGGGTATTAAACAATACATAAATCAGAATGTATTAAAAATATAACAAATTGTTACAAATAACACATTGTTGTAAAAAAGAACCGTCAACTGGGATAGCGAATCTTAGTTGACGGTTTTTGTTGGTTAGTTGGTAGTGAAGCGGTTAGACCTTGAATAGACTTCAAAGTCAAATATGTTTTTTAATGATATTATTTTTTTAATAAATCCCTGATTTGAGTCAATAGCTCTTCCTGACTTGGGCCTTTTGGTGCTTCGGGAGCCGCCTCTTTAGGCTTTTTGGTTTTGTTATAGGCTTTTACAATTACAAAAAGAACAAACCCAACAATAATCAAGTTGATTATAGAATTTACCCATGCCCCGTAACGGATGGCACTTGCTGGTTTTTCAACTGTTCCGTCCGCAGCCATGACCGCCTCCGAAAGGACAATTTGCATATCGGAGAAATCAACGCCTCCAGTAAAATATCCCACTATAGGCATCATAATATCATTGACAAATCCACTGACAACCAAGCCTGCGGCGCTAGCCAATAAAACTGCAACAGCCAAATCAATGACATTACCTGTCATTATAAATTCCTTAAATTCTTTGAACATAACTAGTGTTTTAATTAATTAATAGTATCTGCAATGTAACTTAAAAAGCAATCCTAACAAAATGTTAAAATAATTTTCTATACAAAACGTATACTTTTTAATTGGTAGTATTCATTGATGATTCTGGGGAAGTTGTGTGGTGGAAAACTAGTCAATATATATCCTTTTAACCCGCTGTGAAATTCCGGTAAGAAGCTCATAAGTTATCGTTTTGGCAGAAGAGGCTAAAGATTCTGCACTGGGTTTCTTGCCAAAAATAACGACCTCGTCCCCTTCCTTACAATCAATTCCTGTGATATCTACCATAATCATATCCATACATACGTTCCCAATAATGGGCGCCAACTTACCATGTACGGAAACCTGTCCAACCCGATTGCCGTATTGTCGGCCAATTCCATCGGCGTGTCCCAAAGGAAGTGTTGCGGTTACAATGGACGTATTGGACACAAATGCCCTATTATACCCTACGCTTTCATTCGGTTCAACTTTATGAATCTGTGAAATAATCGTTTTAAGGGTAGCTACAGGAATTAATTTTTCATCTTCGGAGGCTTCGTTGCCAAAACCGTAGATACCAATTCCACTTCTTACCATATCATACTGCGCTTCCGGATAGTTTAGGATTCCGGAAGTGTTCAGCATATGCCTCCATGGTTTGTAATTCAATTTGGGGATAAGTTGAGAACTAATTTTTTCGAAAAGCTGTATCTGTGCCAATGTAAACTCCTTCTCATTTAAATCTTCGGAGGCCGCTAAATGGGAAAACAAAGAGCTAATTTTTATCTGTTCTACTCCAACAAGCGATCTAACAATAAATTCTATATCCTTTTCTCCAAACCCCAACCTATTTAAACCAGTATTGAATTTTATATGTACTGGGTAATTCTTTTGACCCAATTGCTTTGCCAATTTCAAAAAAGAGCTGAAAATAGCAGGGGAATAAAGACTTGGTTCCAGACATTTTTCTATCATAGTGGCAAAACTTACCTGTTGGGGGTGAAGTACCAAAATGGGCAATTTTATACCTGCGTTCCTCAAGGCCACTCCTTCTGAAGTATAGGCTACCGCTAGGTAATCTGCTCCAAGGGATTCCAATTTTTTGGCAATGGCAATGGAATCACTACCATAGGCGAATGCCTTCACCACTCCTAGAAATTTAGTGCTGGGATTAATTTTTGATCTTAAATAATGATAATTGTGTTCAAGTGCCCTTAGGTCGATTTCCAGAACGGTTTCTCCAACCTTAGTCATTCGATTTTTTTTGAGGGGGGAGTACTTGCTCTGAAGTAACTTCAATGGCACTCACTTTTTCCTTTAGCATGGCTTTGTAGTATGCAGCGCGACTAAGGGGTTCATATTCTTCGGTTTCTCCCAGAAACACCAATTTATTATTGTTGGCCTTTCTAAAACTATAGTTGGCCAGATTGCCTGTTCGTGTACAAACGGCATGTACTTTGGTAACGTATTCCGCAGTAGCCATAAGCGCGGGCATAGGTCCAAACGGATTGCCTTTGAAATCCATATCCAATCCGGCCACTACCACTCGGATACCCTTGTTGGCCAGATCATTGCAAACCGTTACGATTTCATCATCGAAAAATTGTGCCTCATCAATCCCCACCACGTCACAACCATCCGCCAAGAGACGAATATTTGCAGCTGCAGGTACCGGCGTAGATCTTATTTCGTTGGCATCGTGGGAAACTACCATTTCCTCGTGATATCTTTTATCTACCATGGGCTTAAAAATCTCCACTTTTTGTTTTGCAAATGTGGCTCTTTTCAACCTCCGGATCAGTTCCTCGGTCTTGCCAGAGAACATGGAACCACAGATTACTTCGATCCAACCGAATTGTTCTTTAGGGTTAACAGTATTTTCGAGAAACATTTTGTAATTTTAGACTAAAGTAATTTGTTTTCCGTTTGTTTTTTAGAAGGGATAAAATTATTAAAAAAATAATCCTTCTGGTATTAATATAGGTAAAAGTTGGTATTCTTAATTACGTGATTGTATAGCCTAGTATTATTACCTATAAGGAATTGTTATTTTTGGCACTCAAATTGAGCTCCAACTAATTAAAAATATATTCAGATGAAAAAGAGACTTAAAGAGGAATTGAGAAAATTATCAACAGAAATAATAACCTCGAGAAATTTAAACGATTTCTCGGCCTTATATGAAACTGCCAGGGAGTTATATGAAAAGTTGGCAGTTCTTAAATATATTGAAGAGAAATTAAACGAGGTAGAGATTGATGTTTCCAAGAATGCCATTGCCGCCAAATTTGAAACCATGGCGAATTCGGTTTTAAATGCAAATTCATCTGTACCGGAAAGTAACCCACACAAAGAGGATATTATTATTCCCGGTATCGATACCATTAAGGACATGATATCCGAAATGCCCGGTGCCACGACCATAGACGAGGTTTTGTCACAATTTACCAACAAGCCGGATTTGATAAAGAACGATAAGGACTTATTTATGCCCAAAGAAGTGAAAACCGTAAAAGCTGGTGGAACGGCCCAATCGGTGGAACACGGTTCTCAAAAAGTGCTAAAAGTGGATTTAAACGATCGCTTGGCATTTGTAAAGCATCTCTTCAATAATAATATGGAAGATTATAACAGGGTATTGTCCCAATTAAGTACTATTGACAGTGAAGAACGTTCTGTTTCATTTATTACTAACATGGTAAAGCCGGACTACAACCATTGGGAAGGCAAGGAAGAGTACGAACAGCGTTTTATGAATGTAATTGCCCGCAAATTTTCGTAAATCGGTATATCTTGTCGCTTACAGAATTATGGAGCAATGATTTTCATTATTTTTGCCACTTCTTGCCTGCAATTTCAAAAAAAGTGGGTGTTTAATACAATTGATGGGGAAATTATATATAGTACCTACTCCAATAGGTAATTTAGAAGATATTACGTTACGCGCTATCAGGGTGCTCAAGGAAGTAGACCTAATTTTGGCAGAGGATACCCGAACAAGTGGCAAATTATTGCATCATTACAATATAGAAACCCCAATGCAAAGTCACCATATGCACAATGAGCATAAGACGGTAGAGGGTATTGTAAGACGATTGCAAGCTGGGGAGGTCATTGCATTGATATCGGATGCCGGAACCCCGGCCATATCCGACCCTGGTTTTTTGCTTACCCGTGCCTGTGTGGAAAACAACATTGAGGTAGACTGCCTGCCCGGGGCAACTGCATTTGTCCCTGCATTGGTAAATAGTGGTCTACCCAACGATAAATTTGTTTTTGAAGGGTTCTTGCCCGTAAAAAAAGGAAGGCAAACTAGACTGACTTTATTGGCCGAGGAACCCAGGACGATCATAATCTACGAATCCCCACATAAGTTGGTTAAGACCTTGTCCCATTTTGAGACTTATTTTGGATCTGATAGGTTGGTTTCGGTTTCACGGGAGTTGTCAAAAATGTATGAGGAAACTATAAGGGGCACGGTAAAAGAGGTCTTGCGGCATTATACTGATAATCCGCCCAAGGGTGAGATCGTTATTGTGGTGTCTGGTAAAAAGTAATGGAACGATTTTTATCGGAAATAAGAAGTTGCCAAGTATGTAAGGCTTATTTGCCCTTGGGCCCTAGACCCATAGTAGCCGCACACCCCAAGGCCAGGATTATCATTATTGGCCAGGCTCCCGGAACCAAGGTACACGAAACTGGAATTCCTTGGGATGATCTCAGCGGTAGGCAGTTGAGAAAATGGCTCAATATTTCAGATCCCGATTTTTATGATGAAAGTAAAGTAGCACTGATGCCAATGGGCTTTTGCTATCCTGGTAGGGGTAAGGGGGGAGACTTGCCTCCGAGACCGGAATGCGCCCCTTTGTGGCACAATGGATTGCTGGAAAAGATGACTCACTTGGAATTGATTATTCTAATTGGCAACTATGCCCAGAATTATTACTTAGGTAAGAGCGCAAAAAGAACCTTGACCGAAACGGTGAAGTGCTATCGGGAGTTTCTACCCAAATATATTCCTCTGCCCCATCCCTCTCCCAGAAATAGGTTTTGGCAGACAAAAAATCCTTGGTTTCAAACTGAGGTGGTACCGGTATTACAGGATAGGGTTGCCCAGATACTTCAAAATTGGTGATCCCAGATAATTTATTATTTTAATTACATCCCTACAAAAGGTTCAGTACCCCGTAACAAAAGTATTTCAACCTATAATTGGGAAGTTTGTCTAAAACCTTTTTTACGCCACTGCCTTTAAGTTACTTTTGGAGGACCATAGCATAAGTAGGTTAAGTTCATGGTAAGATTTGGGGAAAAAAGGCGGAGCTTAGCTTCGCCTTTTTTATTGCTGAAAATCAGTATTTTAACCAATATTTTGTCACTTTTAACGATAATAGTTGATCATCAATGAAAATAATTATGGATAAAAGGTCATAATTATTTTTGTTATTTCTCACAATACCAGTATTTTAGTATCGCCATAGCATAAGTAGGTTAAGTTTATGGTAAGATTTGGGACGAAAAGGGTGGAGGCTTCTCCACCCTTTTCTATTTATGAAAACAAAAAAGTCCGCTCATTAAAATTTTAATGAGCGGACTTTTAATTTTAGCGTGGATCGCCTAAGAAGGCAACCGAAAATTATCCGTTATTTATTAGCCTTAAAGGAAGCGGCTACTTTATCCCAATTGACTACATTAAAAAATGCATTGATGTAGTCTGGTCTTCTATTCTGATAATTTAGGTAATAGGCGTGTTCCCATACATCCAAGCCTAAAATTGGAAAACCTTCGCAGCCAGTTCCGGGCATAAGAGGGTTGTCCTGGTTTGGAGTGGAGCATATTTCCAGTTTTCCGCCTTTATGAACACATAACCAAGCCCATCCAGAGCCAAATCTTGTTGCCGCGGCTTTGGAAAAAGCATCCTTAAAAGATTCGAAAGAACCAAAAGTGGAATTTATAGCATCTGCAAGATCTCCGGAAGGTTGTCCGCCACCATTTGGGGACATTATCTCCCAAAATAAAGAGTGATTGTAGAAACCTCCTCCGTTGTTTCTTACAGCAGCATTGGACATGTCTAAATTGGTCAAAATATCCATAATGGATTTTTTTGCCAAATCCGTTCCCTCAATAGCGTTATTTAAATTGGTAGTGTACCCGTTGTGATGCTTGGTGTGATGTATTTCCATGGTTCTGGCATCAATATGTGGTTCCAAAGCGTCGTACGCATAAGGTAATTTAGGTAATTCAAAAGCCATAATGTTATAGTTTTTATGTTAAAAAATGTTGTTTCCCAAAATTACGGTTTTATGATAGAAATTCAACTAATAATTTGTTAAGAACTGTTTAATATTGCTTATTTTGCGACTAAAATAACGTGCAGGACGCTCCTTACAAAATTTACAACGCCTCTGCTGGCTCTGGCAAGACCTACACCCTAGCAAAAGAGTATTTAAAAATAATCCTTTCCTCCGATTTTAATAAGAACTATCGCAGTATTTTGGCCATTACGTTTACCAACAAAGCTGTAAACGAAATGAAACAGCGAATTTTGGGCAGTCTTTTTAATTTTGGAAAACTGTCGGATAATTATGAAGTTCCTCCAATGCTGGCCGATATATCCCTGGAATTAGGGGTCGATATAGGTACACTGCGTAATAGATCCAGGAAGGTGCTAAAGGAGATCCTTCACAATTATGCCTTTTTTGATGTTTCTACAATTGATAAATTCACCCATAGGCTAATTAGAACTTTTGCAAAAGATCTAAAACTTCCCCAAAATTTTGAGGTGGTCTTGGATACCAAATTATTGTTGGATGAGGCTATCGCCAAACTCATCAATAAGGCTGGTGCCAATGCTCAATTGACCAAGGTGTTGATTGATTTTGCTTTGGAAAAAATCGACAGTGATAAAAGTTGGGATATTGCTTTTGACCTACAAAAAATAGGCACGTTATTATTCAATGAAAATCAGACTCCACATTTAAAGAAACTGGAAGGAAAGAGTATAGAGGATTTTGTAGATTTAAAAAAGGAATTGGTACTGCAAATCCAGGCCCATGAAATGAAAATAATAGACTGGGCAAAGGAAACCCTAACTATAATTGAGGATAATAATCTGGAATTCAATAATTTTAAAGCAAGCTATTTTCCAAAATTTATTGCTAAAATAGCTGATGGAGATTTGAATATAGATTTCAATTCCGGCTGGAAACAAAATTTTGAAAAAGACCCCTTATACGCCAAGGCCTGCCGCCAGGATATTAAAGATATACTGGACGGACTACATCCGAGATTTATAAGTCTGTTTAATGAAATAAAGGAAAACTCCATTGTTTTGTCCCTCCTCAAGAACGGCTATAACAACATTGTTCCACTAACGGTTCTTAGCGCTATACAAGGTGAAATTAAGAATCTGGAATTGGAGCGGGATCTGCTGCCCATATCGTCGTTCAATAGTATAATTTCCAAGGAAATTAAAGATCAACCAGCCCCTTTTATTTATGAACGTATTGGTGAAAAGTACCGTCATTATTTTGTGGATGAGTTCCAGGATACTTCCGAGATGCAATGGAACAATCTAATACCTTTGATCGGGAACGCATTGGAAAGTGTGGACGACCAAGGAAGAATAGGTTCATTGCTTTTGGTAGGCGATGCCAAACAGGCTATATACCGTTGGAGAGGCGGAAAGGCCGAACAGTTTTTAAATCTGATCAACCTAAAGGAAAATCCGTTTGTAATTCCACCAACCACATCAAATCTTCCTGCCAATTACCGTAGTCATGAGGAAGTAATTAAATTTAATAACGATTTTTTCACGGTTACCAGTCCATTTTTGGAGAACAGTGTTTATAATAAATTGTTCCTGGAGGGAAATAGTCAACACTACAATAGTAAGAAAGGTGGTTTGGTACAACTTTCATTTATTGATGTTGAGGAATCCAGTGATGAAGACGAGGAATACTGTAATTCGGTATTGAACACTTTGGAAGAAGCTCTAAAAAGGAACTATTCTCTTAGGGATATTTGTATCCTTACCCGCAAGAAAAAACACGGTATTTTATTGGCAGATTTCCTAATGCAAAATAATGTTCCTATTATTTCGTCTGAAACTCTGCTGTTAAACAGTAATCCCAAGGTAAGGTTCTTGGTTAATTTATTACATTTTAGTCTTCAGCCTAATGAGAAGGAGAGGTGTTATGAAATCCTTAGCTTTCTTTCCGAGGCCCAGGAAAAGAGACATCAATTTATAAATTCCAATATTAATAGGGTAGCCCAATTGCTCCAGGAGAACTACGGGTTTAATGTAAAAATGCTGGGACAGTCCTCCGTTTATGACGGTTTGGAATATGCTATTAAAAAATTTGGATTGGCAGACATTTCTGACGCCTATATAACGTATTTTTTGGATGTTGTTTTGGAAGTGGAACAAAAGGAAGGTGCCAATACCCAGGTTTTTTTGGCTCATTGGGAAAAGAAAAAGGAAAGCTTAAGTGTAACTGCACCGGAAAATGTTGATGCCGTTCAGATAATGACCGTACATAAATCCAAGGGTTTGGAATTTCCAATTGTAATCTTTCCTTTTGCCAATACCAATATATATGAAGAAAGGGATGCTAAATTATGGCTGCCTGTTAATCCTATTGCCTTTAATGGTTTTGAAGAGATTCTTATCAATAAAAAGCAGGAGGTGATTAGCTATGGTGCAGAAGCGGAAGCACTTTATAATGAGGAACAGCATAAATTGGAATTGGATGCCTTTAATTTATTGTACGTAGCCTTGACCAGGGCTATAAAGGGCCTATATGTGATCTCTAAAAAAGACCTAACACCAAAAGGTGAGCACAAACCAAATTTATACTCCGGATTATTCATACACTATTTAAAGGAAAAGGGTTTTTGGGAGGAGACCAAGACTTGCTATCAATTCGGAAATCTTGAAATTCAGGATGAACCGTCCCAGGGGGAACATCAGGAAAAGATATCCCATTTATACAGCTTTAAGGAGCGACCAGAGTTTCGGATTTTAACCAAGTCGGGCGCTCTATGGGATACCGAAAGGGGAACTGCCATTAGTAAAGGAAATTTATTGCATTTTATAATGGGGCTAATAGAGACCAATGAGGATATAGACCGTACTATAGATGGGTTAATAAGAAATGGTGATCTTTCCCAAGAGGATAGCATGGGGATGGCTCAAAGGATAAAGGCCATTGTAGATCATCCAAAACTGGACAGCTACTATGACAAAGGAAACCTTATAAAGAATGAACAGGACATCCTTACCAAAAACGGGAAGATACTTCGCCCCGATAGGATAGTTATAAAGGATAACAGGGCGACAATAATAGATTATAAGACGGGTAAAAAGAATCCCGCCTACCACGAACAAATCTATTCCTATGCGGACGCCTTGGGAGCAATGGGATATGAAATTGAAAACAAAATCCTCATATATATCAATGAGGAAATTACGCTGGACTTTATCTAGTTGGTATTAAGGCTTTTACCTTACAAAGACGATGAAAAATTAACTTTGAAATGGGCTGGCAGCGATTTAATTGAATGTTTCACCCCCGTTTTTGGTCCTAAATCTTGCTGAACGATGCCTAAATAAGGAGGAAAATGACCAAAATAATGTCTGAAATTGCTATTTATGTAAGTGGATTATTGCTTTCTGTGAAACTTAAAGGAAACCTTATAACAGGGCTTGGACCAAAGGTATGGAACACGTGGGTGGTTAAATAACTGTTTTACCATGGTAGGCACTGCATTAAATATCGATTAAATGCGTCTTTTTTCGCATGAAATACGTTAAAAAAATTAAGAAAATGATTTTGTTAATAATTTTTAACAACTTACATTTGCAGCTAATAAACACTTAAACTTAAAAAATTAAACATGAAACATCTTAGCAAATTATTGGTTGTTGCCTTACTTATTGTAGGTTTTAACAACGTACAAGCGCAAGACGAGAATAACCCTTGGCAAGTAAGTTTCGGAGCTAACGCAATTGACGTTTATCCTTCAGGAGATACTGACGCCTTAATGAACCATGGCTTTATGGCCGGAAATTTTGGGGACGAATTCTTTAATGCAACAGACCATTGGAACATCCTTCCATCTATTTCTTATGTTGCCGTATCTAAGTATGTAGGTAGTGGCTTCTCAATTGGTGCAAGAGGTTCTTTGAACCGTATTGAAAAATTGGGAGATGTTAGTGTAGACGATTTGTCTCACTATGGTCTTGATGGTACAATCAAATATAATTTCTTAAAAAGTACAGTAATCGATCCATTCATCGAAATAGGTGGTGGTTATACTTGGATAGACGAAATTGGTGCCGGTACCGTTAATGGTGGTATTGGACTTAACCTTTGGTTTACTGAAAACATTGGTTTAACCTTACAAACGTCTTACAAGCATGCTTTTGAAGATTACTTAGCTAAGCATTTCCAACATATGGCCGGTATTGCTATCAAATTTGGTGGTACTGATACAGATGGTGACGGAATCTATGACAAAGATGATGCTTGTCCAGAAGTTGCTGGTCTTGAGATTTTCAACGGATGTCCAGATGCAGACGGTGATGGTATCGAGGATAGCAAAGATGCTTGTCCTAATGAGGCTGGTTCTAAAGAAATGAACGGATGTCCAGATGCAGATGGTGATGGTGTTGCCGATAAAGATGATGCTTGTCCTAACGAAGCTGGTCTTGCTGCTTTAGCTGGTTGTCCAGATGCAGACGGTGACGGTATTGCTGATAAAGATGATGCTTGTCCTAACGAAGCTGGTCCTGCCGCTAACAAAGGATGTCCTTACCAAGATAAAGATGGTGACGGTGTATTGGATAAAGATGATAAATGTCCAGATGTTGCCGGAACTGTAGCTAACCAGGGTTGTCCTGAAGTTACTGAAGAGGTTCAGAAGCAATTGAACGAATACGCTAGAACAATCTTGTTCGATACTGGTAAATCTTCTATCAAAGCAGAATCTACTTCTGTAATGGTTGATATTATTACCATCCTTAAAGAGTATCCTACTGCTAAATTTACTGTAGAAGGTCATACTGACAGTGTAGGTAGTAGTTCTTTGAACCAAAAATTATCAGAGTCAAGAGCGCTTTCAGTTAAAACGTTCCTAGTAGATAAAGGTATTGAGGAATTTAGATTATCTGCCATAGGTTACGGTGAGGATAAGCCAATTGCTACTAACAATACTAGTGCTGGTAGAAAGCAAAACAGAAGAGTTGAAATTAACTTGGTAAAGTAATTTACAAGTAGTTTTCAAACTATAAATAAGAGCCCCGCTATTTAGCGGGGCTCTTTTTTGTTTTTAAATGAACAGGGATAAATCTCTAAAATATAAGCCCGAACCAAAAATTATTATATTTTTCAGGATAGAACGGAGTGCATGCCTTCGTTCTGTTTTTTATAATTAAATTACCCCGTATTTAGAGAATTTTAAATTTCTAAAATGAATTTTGGGATTGAAGTTCCAGTGGATGTTTTGAAGAAATTATTATTAAGGAAACCGGTAGGTATGGTGGAGGTAACTTCAGATGATTGTTGGGGGCAACACTTGATCGATGATTTGCAGATTGCTATTGGCAGGCAGGTTCCGACTTTAAAAGATATGATGATATAGCCGATGAAAAGTTTTCTCCAACAGGTAGTTGATGATTTATTAAAGACCTATGATTCCTTCGACAACTTAATCTTAATATTACCCAGCAAACGGGCAGGGACTATTTTACGTACCACCTTGGCCAAAACAGCCAATAAAACAATATTTTCTCCTAAAATATACAGTATAGAAAGCTTTGTGGAACATATTTCAAAGCTACAGGGCGCTTCAAATATGGAGCAACTTTTTACACTATACAAGGCTTATTCAGCAATGGAAAATGGCGAAAAGGATAATTTCTCTACCTTTTCCAAATGGGGTCAGACCTTATTGCAGGACTTTAATGAGATCGATAGATATTTAATTGATGCAAAAGATATATTTTCCTATTTGGCGAATATTCAGGAAATAAACCATTGGTCGTTACAGAAGGAAAAATCCGAAATAATTACCAATTATATTAAATTCTGGAATAATCTTGAACCGTTATATAAGGCTTTTAATGATTTGCTGAAAGCCAAAAAATTGGGTCATCAGGGTTTAATTTATCGCACGGCCTGTGAACAATTGAAAGATTATTTGGCAAATAATGAAAACAAGACACACATATTTCTAGGTTTTAACGCATTAAATACGGCAGAGTCCCATATTATTCAGGAAATATTGACCAAAACCAAAGGGGATATTTTTTGGGATTGCGATACTTATTTTGTGGAAGACGCTATACACGATGCCAGTTATTTTATTAGACAGCATCAAAATAGTTGGCCCTATCTTAAAGGGAAAGCACTAAAAGGAATTGAAAGCAATTATACGGCCCAAAAGAATATTAAAATAATAGGTGTACCCAAAAACGTTTCCCAAACAAAGTATGTAGGGGGTCTTTTGTTGAAACTTAAAGAAGAGGACGACAACATTCTCAAGAACACGGCTATAGTTTTGGGTGATGAAACCCTGTTGAATCCCCTTTTGAACGCTATACCCTCGGAGCTGGACACCGTAAATATTACTATGGGATATCCGTTAAAAAGTACTCCCTTGGCCAGTTTGTTCTCCCAATATCTTTCACTACACTTAAAAAAGGATTCCCAAGGGTGGTATTTTCAACAGCTGTTGGATTTTTTGTCACATCCTTACATACAAATTCTATGTACCGAAAAGGAGCAAAATATTGCTGCCATTATAAGTGAGGCCATTAGATTGAAAAATTGGGCATTTATAAGCTCAAATAATTTACGTTCTGCAATAGAAGGAAATGACCACTTGCTTAGTCTACTGTTTTTTCAGGAGAAGGTTTCGGGAACCAATTTTATACATAAATGTCATCAAATTATCCAAATACTTAGGGAGAAATTTGTACTATCCAAAGAGTCCCTTGGTTTGGAGTATTTGTATAGGTTTTATACCTTATTCAATCAACTTCAGGACATGGTGGAGCAATATGCTTTCGCTAACGACCTACAATCATTGGAAAGCCTTTATTTGGAAATTGTAAGGCACGAAACTCTGGATTTTCAAGGAGAACCTTTGGAAGGACTGCAAATAATGGGAATGTTGGAAAGTAGGGTGTTGGATTTTGAAACCGTTATTCTAACTTCGGTGAACGAAGGTATACTTCCTTCCGGCAAGTCCAATAATTCCTTTATCCCCTTCGATCTAAAAAAGTATTACAAACTTCCTACTTATAAGGAAAAGGATGCAGTGTATACGTATCATTTTTATCGCTTATTACAACGGGCAAAAAACATCTATTTGGTGTACAATACCGAGGCCGATGTTTTGGAAGGCGGTGAGAGAAGTAGGTTGCTGACCCAACTCCTTACCGATGAAAATAAATTGGCGGATATTACCGAAATTATTGCCGCACCCGAAATAAATCCAACTGTTAAGGTTTTACAGACCATTACAAAGGATGCGGACCTTATGGATTTGATCAAGGAGCATGCTTCCAAAGGTTTTTCACCCACCTCTTTGAGTAATTATATCAGAAATCCCATAGATTTTTATAAAAGAAATCTGTTGGGAATAGACGACGTTATGGAAGTGGAAGAAACCGTTGCCAACAATACTTTTGGAACCATTGTACATGACACCCTGGAGGACCTTTACAAACCTTATTTGAATACCTATCTGGAAGTGTCCATGCTTCAAGAAATGAAAAAGAAGATAAAGACTACTGTAATAGGTCATTTTGCGAAGAGCTTCGCAGAAGGGGATATTTCCAGAGGAAAAAACCTGATTGCCTTTAATGTGGTGGTGAGGTACATAGAAAATTTCCTAAAGATGGAATTGGCAGAAGTTAAACAACATCGAATTAAAATATTAGGGGTAGAAGAAAAACTTCGAATGAATATAGCTGTTCCCGGACTGGATTTTCCCGTGGTCCTAAAAGGAAAACTGGACCGGATAGATGAAAAAGACGGACTTATTAGAATAATCGACTATAAAACAGGTAACGTGACAAGTCCCCAGGTCGAAATTGTGGAATGGGAGGACGCCATACAGGACTACAACTACAGCAAAGCCTTTCAATTGTTATGCTATGCTATTATGTACAACAACGATCAAGCCATTGGTAAAATAGAAGCAGGAATAATTTCATTTAAAAATTTAAGTTCGGGTCTGCTAAAATTTGCAGTAAAAGAAAAGAAGGGCAGTAGAAACAAGGATAATTCCATTACCCAAGAAACTATTGCCCATTTTATGGAATCTATTAGAATTTTAATTTCTGAAATTGGTAATCCTTTAGTACCATTTACAGAAAAGGAGGTATAGCGTTATTTTTTATCAGGTCGTGTAGGCCTTACCTCTATTTTACTGGGCAACGTCCTTGGATTCATATTCAAAAGATCCAAAACCAACTCGCCAATATCTTCTGGCTGTATCTTCCAAGCATCCTCTTTGGACGGTTCATTATCATTAAAATTTGTGGCTACAGAACCAGGCATTATTGTAGATACTTTAATATCATAAGGCCTTAAATCCAACATGGCGGCTTGGGTAAAACCTACTACACCAAATTTGGTGGCATTGTATCCTGCACCATTGGCAAAGAAATTGGTGCCGGCCAAACTTGCCACAGTAATATAATACCCCTTAGATTTCTTCAGGGCCTCTACCGAAGCTTTTAGTGAGTGAAATACTCCGTTTAGGTTAGTGTTTACCATCTCGTGCCAAAGAGTGTCGGAAATTTGATCTACTGGAGCAAAATGTCCAACTCCTGCATTGGCGATGACCACATCCAATTTCCCCCATTTATCCAAAATCTTTTTTACAGCCGACTTTTCATCCCCAATTTTTGAAACATCCGAGGCAATGGCCAGTACATTGTCGGCCGATCCAAGGCTTTTTGCAGCTTTTTCGGCACTTTCCAATAGCCTGCTACTAATGGCTACTTTCATTCCTGCCTCCAGTAGTTTGGAAGCAATGCCATATCCTATTCCCTTGGAACCTCCTGTAATATAGACCACTTTATTTTTTAAATCATTCATGTTGTTTAGTTTTAAGTGAAATTATAATTATACGGGCAGATATTAAAAAACTGAGCGTTATTATTTTCTTAAACTCCGCCTAAATAAATTCCTTAAAAACGTGGAGGCAATTAGCGGTAAGCGTTATCAGCCGTGGATCACCTAAGTGCTTGTGGTTGTATTTCAGTGAAAACTATAAATTAACCTCATTATAACTCAGCAGGGGGATAGCGATATGTTCTTCAATTTTTGCTACCAGGCTTTTGTGGAATATTTTTTGAAAAAACCCAGTTTCTTCCCTTTCCAATAATACCAATAGGTTGGCGCCTATGGTACGGGCGTAGTCCTTAAGTTTTTCTTCGATCATATCCGAGTATAATACGGTAAAGTCTATGGAGGAATCGTTTATCTCTTGCTGGGCCAAGTCTTTAAACCATGTCATCTGCTCATTTACGGCATCTTCCTTCCCTTTTGAGATATGCACCATTTGTATTTTGGCACCTAGCGCTTTTGCCATTGGGACCAATTTTTTAAGAGCCAGCACATCTGCCTCTTCAAAATCCGTTGCATATAAAATACTCTTAATGGACTTTTCCTCGATAGTGTTTGGTATAATAAGCAAGGGACAAGGCGCTTTTTCTTGAAGTCCCTTTCCTATATTACCAACAAAGAGGCCACGGTCCGTATGTCTATCCTTCCTGCCAATGATAATAAGATCGGTAGAAATGTCCTTGGTCTTCTCAAGAATGGCACTGGAAACCGAGTCGTTGTGAACGGCTTCCACCTGCAATTTGTTTCCATCTACGGATACGCCCAAATGCTTTTCACAATAAGATTCCAAAATTTCTGTCTGTTCCTTAATTACATGATATTCAATTTGGGATGTTGGGCGTGAAACGGAAACTCTTATTGGATCAATTTCGTGAACATAGAGAACCAGCAGTTTAGCTTTAAGTGTTCTGCTTAAGTGATATGCATATTTTAATGCCGGTACAGAGTGTTCTGTGCGATCGGAGGCGTAAAGTATCGTCTTCATAGTTACTTTGTTTAAAGATTAAAACTATAAGCTATTGTTGATAATAACAATGATATTGGTCATACCCATTATATCCTTTCATTCTTTATATGGTAAAAAATCGCTTTTCAAAAATCCTAACTTATGTGCGGAATACCTATGGGAATCCTTGGCCCTAAATTTATGTTAACTGATCTTGGTCATTTCAGATACCAATTTGCCAGCGTATATTGTTGATCGTTGTAAACAAATAATTTAATTGATAAGTGTTGTTAACAAAGACCTGATGAAAGCCATAGCAAAAATAGGAAACCTAATCTCTGAAAGTGATAAAAGAGTAATTCTTCGCAACCTGAGTCGCATTATGGATATTAGAATAATAAATCTGGAGGTTGATACCGGAAGACTTATTTTCTTTTACTACAGTCCAATTGCACTGGAACAGGTAAAACAAGAACTTTGGAGAATTGGTTACCCCATCAGACATTTCAAATTTCTTTCCACGTTAAGTCCAAATATGCAGAATGAAGGCAGAGGTGAAACAACCCTTGCCTAATTATTACTAAAAAATGTTTTTTTGTAACACTAACGTGGCAACTTTCCCGTAGCCATACCCAAAGGCGTTTACAAAAAATTTCGAGTGAGTCATTGTTGACAACGGCAATCATTGCCAAATTTTACATTGCTAGAAGAATTGGTGATAATTGGAAGTTATTACAGGCTTTCCTTTTGATGATTCTTGTCATAAAATAACATGGAAAAGAAGTTTACTTTTGGTAAAATAGGGTGTTATCCATTCACAGAATTACCAAAATGATATACTTTTCCATATGCAATTTGAAAATTTTATAGACCATACACTATTAAAACCTACGGCAACAGAGGAAGATATTAGGCTTCTTTGCGCCGAAGCTTTAAATTATAAGTTTTATGCCGTATGTATCAAAGGTTGTTACCTATCCCTTGCAAAAGAATTGTTAAGAGGCACTAAGGTAAAGCTGGTTGCAGTAGTAGGGTTTCCCTTAGGGGCTATGTCCACTAGGGCGAAAGTACAGGAAGCGGAGGATTATATGGAACAAGGAGCCGATGAGCTGGATATGGTCCTAAATATTGGATGGCTTAAATCTGGTAAATTTTCAGTTGTAGAAGATGAAATAACCCAAGTGAAAAAGGTGCTGGGTAGCGATGTATTAAAAGTTATTTTGGAAACCTGTTATTTAACCGAGGAGGAAAAAAGGATGGCCTGTACATTGGCAGTTAATGCCAAGGCTGATTTTGTAAAGACTTCAACCGGTTTTGGTCCCGGAGGGGCAACTCTTGAAGATGTGGTTCTGATGAAGTCAGTGATAAAGAACAAAATCAAAATAAAGGCATCTGGGGGAATTAAAGATGCTGCCACAGCCAAACGATATATAGATTTAGGAGTTTCCCGAATAGGGACATCTTCTGGAGTTGCTATAGTAACGGACCAATAAAGTTGACTTTCCTCTGGAATTGGCTTGAATATAAAAATTGAAGTAAATATGAGCGTACATATTGAAGCGAAAAAGGGTGAAATTACAGAAACTGTATTATTGCCAGGGGATCCGTTAAGGGCTAAATGGATAGCGAATAGCTTTCTTGAAAATCCTATCTGTTATAATCAGGTTCGTGGTATGTTGGGATATACAGGAACCTATAAGGGCAAACGTATTTCGGTTCAGGGAAGCGGTATGGGCATACCTTCTGCTCTGATCTATTATCAGGAGTTAATTAATGATTATGGGGTGAAAAATCTAATTCGCGTAGGTACTGCCGGTTCTTATCAAAAAGAGGTTAAAATACGTGATATCGTATTAGCGATGGCAGCTTCCACCACCTCGGGAATTAATAATTCAAGATTTATTAACGCCGACTATGCCCCAACCGCTGATTTTGACTTGCTTCTTAAGGCTGCACTTTACGCAAAGGAAAAGGGTATTGCCATTAAGGCAGGTAATGTTCTTTCTTCGGATGAATTTTATGAGGATGATCCAAATTCCTATAAATTGTGGGCAAAATTCGGGGTCCTTTGTGTAGAAATGGAGGCGGCCGGATTATATACCATTGCCGCCAAGTTTAATATTAAGGCCCTAACGATATTGACTATTTCGGATTCTTTAGTGACGGGTCAAAAATCAAATTCCATAGAAAGGGAAACCACTTTTCAGGACATGATAGATATTGCCCTTAATATTGCCTAAGGCAGGGAATCGACTATCTATTTTATTGATTCTCCGTACATTAATTATGCCTCTTATTTTAAGGAAAAGGAGAATTTTTGGTCGCCCGATGGGGTATTTCCAGTAAAAACTCAATTTAACTTAGGTTATCAATATTACCAATATGACCAAGATCATTTTACAAACCAAAAGATAAAGCCATTTTTGTATATATCCCAAAATTAAGCAATCATGGCACTCAATTTTAATCAGTATGCAACAGAGGGACATACCTTCTTAAAAGATTACACTAAACAAATGGATATGGGCAAGGATACCGACAAAGCCGGACGGGTTCTTACCTCCATACTCCATGCCTTAAGGGAAATTATTCCGGTTGCAGAATCACTGCAATTTATTGCGCAGTTACCCATGTTTTTAAAAGGGGTCTATGTAACTGGTTGGTCCTTAAAACAAGAAAAACCCAAAATTAAAAACATGCCCGAATTCTTGGACCTGGTTAGACAATTTGACGGACCAGCTGCAGTAAACGATTTTGAATACAGTGATGAAGTGGCAGAAGAATATGTAAACACTACCTTTATTTATTTACGAAAATATGTTTCCCAAGGAGAAATGGCCGACATCCGGGATAGCCTTCCAAAAAATCTTAAAGGAATGATTTTTAATAATTTAATATTCTAATAACCAATATTATGACCTTATACATCGCTCTTTTTATTTATGCCAGTATTTATTCAATAACCTATTTGTTAAAAAAGTATTCCAGAAGAGTTTGAAAAAGTGTGATGCAAATGTTTTAAATTGGACTCTAGTAACCTGAATTATTTCCAAAACCTACCTTATCCCTTAAGATAAATATTTTAATTTAATATTTCATGATATCAAAAACACAGTTGTTTATCGAGTTGTGGGAAGAAGCCAGAACCCGGTTTTCAAATCAATTGTCCAATTTAAAGGAAGACGATTTAAACAAAAAGTTATTGCCGGCCCCCAATAGTATAGGATTTCTTATTCGACATATAGGCGATGTTGAACTACTTTTTGCCAAAAATGTATTTGGAGCGCAGGATATAAAGGTAATTGCAAAAACGGTCATTGCTCAAAAGGATACGGGCGAGTGGACCAATTTGGAGGAATTATTGGAATACGTACAACATTCATTTTTAATGATAAAGACTATAATAGAAAAGCAGGAAGATAAGGATTGGGAAACAACTATTACAACCAAAGAATTTGGAACAAAGACAAAGGCGGAGGCATTTGGAAGAATAGTTTCCCATACCACCTATCATTCTGGTCAAATGGCCATTATTAAGAAATATGGGTCATAGAATTTAGTGGATCTTTTCTACCACCTTCTTTAATTTCTCGCCCACTTCATCCGCTATATTCATTAAATCCAAATTAATTACGGCCTGCATGGATGCCATGGGGTTTACTGCTGCTATTTCCACAAGTCCTGGTTCCTTTTCCATAACAATTACATTACAGGGCAACATGGTACCAATTTTATCTTCGGCCTGTAGTGCTTTGTGGGCAAAGGGAGCGTTACATGCGCCCAGGACCATATAATTATAGAAATCTACGTCCAATTTCTTCTTTAGGGTAGCTTTCATATCTATTTCCGTTAGCACGCCAAAGCCCTCTTCCTGTAGGGCCAATTTTGTTTTTTCCACTGCCTTGTCGAAAGGTATATTTCCAATTGTTTTATTAAAATAATACTCCATAATAATATTTTTATCGGGTTTTTAAAAAACAAGAATAGGAAGCAAAAGCCTCCGGTTTCAAACTTGGTAAATAATATTCAATTTTTTTAATCCATTTAATTCGGTCTATGCCATAAATAAGGTAAAGTGGACCTTTTATATAACAGGGACTCTATATAATAAAAAGGATTGGGATATCTAAATATCCCAATCCTTTATGTCCGGGGCAAGTAGCTCTTTTACACTAATCCAAGTCTTGGACGGCGAGTTGCAATTGCAACATCCGAACAGGGTGTTTGGGCGATTAGGCTCAAGAAGTTACATGGGCTCCGGAGTATAGTCGCTAAGGCATTACTGCTTAGAAACTTTATTTTAATATCTATCAAAGAACTATTGCTTTATAATAATACCAATATATAATTATCATATTGGATTCGGAATGATATATATCAGTTGGGTGTGTTTTTTTTTCGATTTTTAAAAAAGAAAATAGGATTGCTTAATTTCCTGTTTCCTGTTATGTCTCCTATCCTTTTCCCTGGCCCTCGACATTTGTGGTTGGCGGTTCCAGTAATTCAAAGAATTGATCTAGTTTAGGTAAAATAATTATCTCGGTCCTGCGGTTTATGGCTCTACCTTCCGTTGTTGCATTGGTAGTTTTTGGAAGGTATTCAGAACGGCCTCCAGCAGTCATTCTTAGGGGTTGAACAGCAAATTTAGTTTGCATTAATCGTACAATGGACGTTGCCCTTTTTACACTTAAATCCCAGTTATCGACCATGCATTCGGTAGAAATGGGAACATTGTCTGTATGCCCCTCCACCAAAATATCCAGTTCCTTATGGTCATTGATGATCTTGGCAATTTTACCAATAACTTCCTCCGCCCTGTTACTTATGTTGTAACTTCCAGAACGGAAAAGCATCTTGTCTGAAATTGATACATACACCACTCCCTTCTTCACTTCAATGTTAATATCCTCATCTTCAAAATTGTCCAAGGATCTTTTTAAGTTCATCACCAATACTAAATTAATGGAGTCTTTTCGCTGTATGGAACTTGTAAGATCTTTTATGTATTTATTCTGTTCGTTTAGGGCTTCCAAAGATTTTTTAATGCTTTCTGCTCCAGATTTGCTCACAACTGAAAGATCGGAAAGTCTGGCCAACAGGTCCGTATTGGTACTTTTGAAGTATTCCATTTGTTGCTCCAAGGATTTAGATCTGTTTTTCTCATTGGCCAATCCGGCTTCAAGCAAATTATTTTGATTCTTGGTTGTATTTAATTCATTTTCGCAATTTGCGGCCCGATCTTGCATAGCAGTATATTTTTTTTGGCTTACACAAGAAGTAAAAAGGGTAAGTGCTAGGACGTAAAGATGTAGTGGTTTCATTTTTATACGTTATTTGGATGATTCCTATCCAATAAAGAAAGTCACTATTCCAATAATATCAAATGATATTAATCATATCCTATATGGCTGATATTCAATTTTTTGATAAGAGGGATCTGACCATTGCTATGCTCCTTTATTACTGATTATTATTTGGATATATCCTTGTGTTGTACAGCTCCTATTTCTACATGTGCAACTATAACTGACAAAGGTCATAGGGTGGTGTACAGTTAAGGAATAGCTTTATGATTTAAAGTTTTAGGAAAGCATCTAAGCCAGTTCATGAAATAATTGGATGTGCAACGGATTATGATACGATATATATCACAACTAATATTAGGGGTAGAATTTGAATTAAAGGATTATTATGAATAAGGTAAAAAAGTTTTCGCTCATATTTTTATCCATAGTAGTGGTGTTCTTGCTGTTTATGCTTTGGTATCAAAATGAATATGCCATGGACATTGCCGAGGAGTATGAGGTAAATTCTCCCATGGAGAATTCCAAATTACTTATCGCAACACAGGGCAGTACATTTAAAAATACAATTACTACCGCTATTGTGGAGTATTATAAATCGGAGTCTATTTATATTAAAATAATAGATGTTTCGGCATTGGCAGATGTTAATCCTACCAATTACAATGCCCTGTTAATAATCCATACCTGGGAGATGTGGAAACCACCGGCATCTATAAAATCGTTCATGGACAGAACCGTAGACGATAGGGGTAAAATGGTTGTCCTGACAACCTCGGGTGAAGGGACTTACAAAATGGAAGGAATAGACGCAATTACGGGGGAATCCATTTTGGATGAAACTCCCTTGTATGTGGGTAAAATCATTAATGAATTAAATCCGTTAATAAAATTGTATACATCGCAGTAGTTATTTTAAAGTCGGATTCCGGAATGCTAATTAATAAATATGTATAATTTTAAATATTTCAATATCGCCGATTGGTTTTCCTTCTATCGGATTATGGCCGTTCCCATATTACTTGGCCTAATTTGGGTTGGGGAACGTGAATGGTTTAGTTGGATGTTGCTTATAAGTTATAGTACGGATGCAATTGATGGTTTTTTGGCAAGGAGGTTAAAAATTACAAGTGCCAGGGGCTCACAACTCGATTCTCTTGGAGATCAAATAACCTTGATTATTGGGTTGATCGGTCTAGTCTTTTTTGAAAATACTTTTATCAAAGCAAATTATCTTCTAATACTTTTGGCATTTGTCCCATATCTGGTTCAAATGTTTATTGCCTTTGTTAAATATGGAAAGGCAACTGCATTTCATACCTATTTGGCCAAAATTTCGGCCATTACCCAAGGGATTTTTATTTTATGGTTGTTGTTTTTTGGACCAGTTTATTGGTTGTTCTATGTAATGATTGTTTTAGGCGTTTTGGAAACTATTGAGGAAATTACACTTATCTTTATGTATGATCAGTGGGTAGAAGATGTAAAAGGCTATTTCTGGGCACTCAGTGATAAAAGAAGGCCAAAGAATACGAATTCCCAATAGCAAAACTTTTATTAATGCGATCTTACACTTTTTTTGCCATAGTCCTATTATGTTTGGCCATTTTACTAATAGATACCTTAGCTTTCTTCTGGCTTAAATCTATAATGGAACCTATTACTTCTTCCGGTATAAAGAGTAGTATATTCATCGCATTTTGGTTTTTTACCATAGGACTTATTATTTCTATTTTGGTGTTAAAAATCAGATTGGAAAGTATAGCCCCAAAAAGAAAGCAACTGCTTATTTCATCCTTATATGGTTTAACAGTTTCCTCCTTTATTCCCAAATTAATATTTGTTGTGGTTATCTCAATACTCTATTTCTCCAACTTTTTAATTTCGGGCGAGAAATCCTTACTTATCATTCCTGTGGTCGGTGTTTTTTTTGGGTTTTTGCCTTTCTTCGTTATCGTTTATGCCGTTTTTAGAGCGGTATATAGGTTTAAGGTTCACCATGTTAAGATAAAATCCGAATTGCTTCCAAAAAATTTTAGCGGCTTGCGAATAGTTCAAATATCCGATCTTCATTTGGGCAGTTTTAACTATCGCTACCATATACTGGACCGTGCCATTAAAACTATAAACCAATTAAATCCCGATTTTATTTTTTTTACGGGCGATTTGGTGAACAACTATGCATGGGAATTGAATGGTTGGGAGAAGGTTTTAAAGCAGCTTACCGCCAAACAGGGCAAATATTCTGTGCTTGGGAATCATGATTACGGGGATTATAGCAAATGGGAATCTGAGAAAGAAAGGAAAAGCAATTTTGATGATATCAAAGATTTTCAGGCCAAAATAGGTTTTAAGCTTTTGCTGAATGAATCCGAAAGTATTGTAAACAATGGTGAGGAAATTGCAATCGTAGGTGTAGAGAATTGGGGCAATCCACCCTTTAAACAATATGGGGACCTTAAAAAATCCCTGCTGGATGTAAACGGAATAGCGTTTAAAATTTTATTGTCCCACGATCCTTCGCATTGGCGTGGGGAAGTAGTGGAGCAAACCAATATAGCCCTTACACTTTCTGGTCATACACATGGTATGCAGGCCGGGATCAATATCAGAAATAGAAAATGGAGTCCCATAAAGTACAAATACGAACACTGGGCGGGATTATACCGGTTGGGCCAGCAGTATCTTTATGTAAGCCGAGGATTGGGGTGGATGGGATTTCCTGGCCGCTTGGGGATGCGCCCCGAAATCACCTCTATAGAATTGGAGAAGGTGCAATAATGGCATTAAATTCTGTTCGGTACAACTAATAAATAGTTGGGTATAGGAATTTATTCATTGATTTTCTCCTGCTCCTTTTTTTGCTCTTTTTCTTTTTTTTTGAAATATCGCCGAGTTAAGAAATTATGTTTTAAAGCTTCCGTAATTTCATTGAAATTTTTAACCCCTTCCGTAACATTTTCCATGGTAGTTTCCAGTTGCTGTACCAGTAAGGTGTCCGATGACAAATAGTTAATGGCTCCCTTCCCTTTTTTTATATCCATGATTACAGAATTTAAATCCGTGGACATTTTTTCGATTTCGATACTGGAATTTTCCAAATGGGAAATTACATTTCTCATTTTATCCCCGGAAATAGAGTCCTTTAAGAGAACTCCTGCAATACTATTGTCTAAATCGAACTGTTTTACTATTTTGTTCATTTCCCCAATCACTATATTGGCTTCTCTACTGCTAAGTTTCAGGTTGGTAATGGTTTGGTGAAGTTCCGAGGCCATTTGGGAATCGTTCAACAACATGCCAAAGGTTCCTTCGCCCTGTGTCAAGGATCGTGTTACTTTTAACAGGTCTTGTGTCAACAAGGCTGCATTTTCATTTGTTAGGTTTAGGGTGTTTAGCATATCTTGGGTAGCAACCCTGCTATAGGATTGCAATTCATCCCCTGGGCCAATATGGTTTGTTTTCCCTTCCCCAGGTACTATATTGATGAGCATACTGCCCACAAGACCATCGGAACCAATGGTGGCTACAGCATCTTTCTTAATGTGGTCTTGCATTTTTTCCTCAATAATCATTCGGACGCGAATGGTGGTATCGTTTATCATTTCTATTTTATTTACCGTGCCTACATTTATACCTGAAAAGCGCACATTATTCCCATTTTGAAGTCCGTTCGCATTCTTGAATATGGCGCTTATAGGAATGGTTTTACTAAACATATTCTGTCTGTTCCCTATTAAATAGGCCGCTACCACAAGCAAGGCTGTGCCGAGGACAACAAATATCCCTAATTTCAAATTTTCTAATTTTGTCTTTGCCATTATATTATTTTTTAAAAAATGCTTCTACTTTAGAATCGGTAGATTGCGACAATTGTGAATAGGTGCCTTCTGCGTAATTAATACCATCTACCAATAAGATCATCCGCTCCGATATTACTCTGGCGCAATCCACATCATGGGTAATTATTAGGGAGGAAGTACCGTATTTCTTTTGTATGGAACGCATTAGTTCTATAATCTCCTTGGAGGTAATGGGGTCTAAACCACTTGTTGGCTCATCATACAGGATTACCTTTGGTTTTAGGATCAGTGTGCGCG
Organism: Arenibacter sp. F26102; assembly: GCF_023015865.1. Classification (GTDB taxonomy): domain Bacteria; phylum Bacteroidota; class Bacteroidia; order Flavobacteriales; family Flavobacteriaceae; genus Arenibacter. The sequence continues at coordinate 175,553 of NZ_JALKBC010000009.1, forward strand.
CCAAGGCTACTCTTCTTTTCATTCCTCCTGATAGTTCTACGGGCATTAAATCCATAGTATGGGCCAATCCAACATTTTCCAGTGCTTCCTGAACCAGGGGTTCGGTATCCGCAACCACTCCCAGTTTTTCTTTGTGCCTACGCATTGGAAATTCTAAATTTTCCCGGACCGTCATAGAATCGTACAGCGCACTTCCCTGAAAAAGAAATCCGATATCCGAACGCAATTCGTCCAAAGTTTGCTGATCTAAAGTGTTTATTTCCTTGCCCAATACTTTAACCGTTCCACTATCGGGTTTTTCCAATCCTACAAGGCATTTGATCATTACCGATTTACCGGAGCCCGACTTCCCCATGACCACAAGATTTTCGCCTTCCAACAGGGTCATGTTAAATCCGTTCAATACGTGATTGTCGCCAAAACTTTTATAGAGATCTTTAATCTCTATAACGGCTTTTCCGCCATGGGCAGATTCGTTTGAAGGTGTTATTTGGTCCGGGTCTGTCATATTAAAGTTCATAAAAAATATCGGAAATAAAAACCGCAATAAAATCTACCACAAACAAAAGTAAGGATGCCATGACCACCGCGGTATTGGCCGCTACACCAACACCTGCAGTACCTTTTTTACAATAATATCCTTTATAACAGCCTACCAATCCTATTGTAAATCCAAAAAAGACCGATTTTATGGTGGCCGGTACCAGATCGGCAAAGGATAAAGCATCAAAAACCGTATTAAAGTAGAGTTGAAAGGAAACATCTCCCTTTAAATTCTCTACTAAAGCAGATCCGTATAGAGCTACCAAATCCCCATATATCACCAGAATAGGGAGCATTAAAGTAGTGGCCATTATCCGTGTAATTACCAAATATTTAAAAGGGTTGGTCCCGGAGACTTCCATGGCATCAATTTGCTCTGTTACCCTCATAGAACCTAATTCGGCGCCTATCCCCGATGCAATTCTGCCCGCACAGATAAGTGCCGTAATAACGGGTCCTATTTCCCTTACTATAGAGATACCGACCATATTCGGCATCCAGGAAACCGCTCCAAATTGAATTAATGTGGGCCTTGATTGCAAGGTCAGTACCAGTCCAATGATAAATCCAGTTACCGTTACCAAAACTAGTGACCTGTTCCCCATTTGATAGCATTGGCGTAGCAGCTCCTTAAATTCGAAAGGAGGTTTTAATACCTCCTTAAAAAATCGGGCAGTAAAATATGAGAGATCACCGATCTCTACAAAAAATTCTTTTACCCCTTTAAATAACGTTGATGTATTGTCCATACCCAAATCCTTTTGAAAGGACCTATTTCATCAAAGATAGCATGAAAGCCAAGGGCTTAAAATGAGGAATGTCATGTGGCGGAGTGACCATTGTCATTTTATAATACACATAGCAGCACTAGTTTTGCTTTAATCAAAACCAAGCCAAAGGCAAATGAATAAATCCTATACATTCTTACTATATTTTTTAGTTCTTTTAGGTGTTTCCTGTGGTGTTAAGCGACCCATTTTACCAAAGAATACTTTCATTGAAAAGTCCTATTCCGTATCTCAAAAAGAGAGAGATCAAAATATTATACTTAAGAAAACCATACCCCTAAAGGCGTATGTTACCAGGAATATTACAGTGGATCAATATTTTAAGTTTATGGATTCGTTGGCTAATAAATATGATTCCTTAGTGCCCTATGCTTTATCCGAGCATGTCTTGGTGCGAGCCAATCCATGGATTATGGATACTTTGGCCAATACGGATTATTATAGGCAAATGGCACGGGATTCCTTTGTTTATGACCAACGAAAAATGATTGTTCTCCAGGCTCATGATTCTTTGGTGATACCTGCTGTGGAGGAAGGGCAGAATCTTATAAGGGATATTGAAACTACTCGGATAGACGTAAATATTCCAGAGTACAAGCTTCGTATTTATCAGGATTCCCTGCTGTTGTTTACCTTCCCCATACGGGTAGGACAACATAGAAAAAGATATTTGGTCATGGGGGATCGCGTTACAGATTTAAGGACCAAAACAGGAAAAGGTAAAATAGTAAGGTTGGAAAGGAATCCTAGTTTTTATGATCCCGTGACCGGCAAGCGATTTTATGTAACCAAAAGGGATGATAAAAAAACAACCATAATGCCTGTTATTCCATGGATAGAAACGGAAATAAATGGTATTCGGAATGGGCAAATGATACATCCCACTACCAATCCAGAGACCTTGGGCAAGGCATATTCCAACGGTTGTATAGGTGTTACGGAAGCCGATGCATGGATTATTTATTACCACGCCCCTCTGAATACCCCTGTCCATATACGATATGATCTGACTATTTTGGATGATAATGGTGAAAAACAGGTCCTAGAGGATATCTATGGTTATCAGTAGCCTACCCAAATTATTGGTAAATTACTATTGCTAGTTGTTCGCAGATCATACTTTTTGTTAGTTTGCAGAACAAATAATGGTTTATGAGTAATTTACAAGAATTCCAAAAGTTGGTTATAGCCAATGCCGCTCAGGCAGAAGGGCTTTCCAAAGGGGATATGGCACCTGATTTTTCATTGCTTAATGCCTTAGGCCAAAAAGTATCACTATCTGAAGCGTTAAAATCTGGTATTGTAATCATAAAATTTTATCGTGGTGAATGGTGCCCTATCTGTAATTTAGATCTTAGGGAAATACAGAGTCACTTGCCTCAGATTAGGTCCTTTGGGGCCACCTTATTGGCTATTAGCCCTCAAAGGCCGGATGATGCACTTACAGCCACCCAAAAAAACAAACTTGAATTTGAAGTGCTCAGTGATGCAGATCAAGAAGTGATAAAAGCCTATAATCTACAGTTTGATCCAGGGGAAGATTATCACCAGCGTCGAGATTTAGCGGAATTGAATGGTGAGGGGTTAAAGACCCTACCTGTTCCAGCAACTTTCATAGTCAATACCAACCAGATCATTAAAGCAGCACATGTTGAGGCCAATTATACCGAAAGGATGGGCTCAAAGGAAATAATAGAGGTGCTTAAAGGAATGGAGAAGAAAGCATAACGGTATAGGTCATAACAGTTTCATTGCCATTTACATTCCTATAATTGAGAGGACAAATTTAAGCACAGATCACAGACAATTGTAGTGTTGAGGATTTATAAGATATTGTTAATGGTGAATTAATTTCGTGGTTCCAAACTTCTTTAAGTCAATAATTATAGGCTAATTATGCTAATCTTTGGTTAATAAGGACTATTTAATTGTCTGATAGTTAAGGGTCAACTATTTTTTAAATTGCTTAACTTGTGCTACACCCCTTTAAGAAATTGGATTAGTAGATGAGTTCGGACAAGAATTTGGACAAAGGATTTCACGAAAAATCAATGGGGGGTGCTCTAGTCGAGCAACTTACCAAAGAAATTGAGGTGCACTTAAACAACGATCAATTTGGGGTGGATAGTCTTGCCCAAGCGGTGGGAATGAGCCGTTCTAGTCTACATCGAAAACTGCACAAAATATTAGGTGTCTCTACAAGCCAATTTATCAGGGAATATAGATTAAAGAGGGCTTTGGAGCTGCTAAGAGAGGAAAATGTTACAGCCTCAGAAGTAGCTTATCGGGTGGGTTTCAGTAGTGCCACCTACTTCAGTACCTCTTTCCATAAGTTTTACGGGTACACCCCAGGGGAGGTAAAATCTAGAGACGCCAGTGTGGGCGTTGAGAGTAAGGAACCATCCAATACCGCAACAGGCCAAAGGTTGCTCTCCGATGTGGACCTATCAAAAAAACAAAAAGGAAGCTATAAAAAACCATTGATCTTGTCGGTTTTGTTAGTAGCAATAGTATCAGCAGCCTTATTTCTTAATAGTACTACTTCAAAGAAAAATGTTGAAACCAAAGGCATGGAAAACCTGATTTTAGAAAAATCCATTGCCGTACTGCCCTTTAAGAATTGGACGGGAGATCCAAATCTGGAATATATTAGTGATGGAATGACAGATGCCGTTATCTCTAGACTCACCAAAATTAATTCTATTGATAAAGTTATTCCCTTTACATCTACTATAAAATACAAAGAATCGAATAGGTCTACCCAAGAAATAGCTACAGAATTGGGGGTGACAAACCTCTTGCAGGGCAATCTTCAGATTTCAGGTGACCAAATCAAAATAAACCTGCAAATGATAGACAGTCGTACGAATGATCATTTGTGGTCGGAAGAATACGTAAGGGAATGGAGAAGTGACGAAATTTTTAAAATGCAGACAGAGGTGGTAGAAGGTATTGCCGCCAACATGAATGCTGATATTGCCGAAAATGAGCTTGATAATATTCAAAAAGTGCCTACAAAAAGCAAACAGGCCTACTCCTATTACCTGCAAGCCGAGTTTCAAATGAATAAGGCCAATGAACTATCGTACTCCAATGCTATTGCCTTATATGAAAAAGCTATCGCCATAGACCCTAATTTCGTGGAAGCCTATAGAGGGCAGGCTATAGTATGGAGCTTCGGAGGATTGGTCTGGGGTATATATGATGAACAAGAAGCTTGGAGTAATGCGAAAAAATTACTGGAAAAGGCACTGAAATTAGATCCTACCAATAAGGAAGTGGAAGAAGAATTATACAGCGGGTATTTTTTTTACGATTGGCGTTTTGAAGAGGTAGAGAAATATTACCAACGAATTTTGAAGGATTCCTTCATAGACAATACACCCGCTATCAATGCGGATTATGCTATAAAAACAGGAAGGTATCAAAATGCTCTCAATGCAATGAATGAAGTTATTTTGACCGATTCATCAATTGGCTTTCTTTTCAGCTTCAAGGCAGAAGCCTTGTTTTTTCTTGGAAAAACCGAAGAAGCATTGGAGCTCTTAAACAATACCTATTCTTTACATAGTGATAATTGGTTTTACCTAAGGGAGTCCGCTAAACTTAATTACTATCTAAAGGAATATCAAAATTCAAAAAAACAACTTCATAAATTACTGACCCAATTCCCGGATTATCCACCAATTTTGATGTGGCTTAATGCCGTCTATGCCCAAATGGATGGCAATACTGTAGATGCTTCCAAATATTTGGCGGAGTTGGAAAGCAAGTATGAAAATCGCTCTTCTGGTAGCCCAGCATGGTTTATAGCACTATTTTATAGTACTCAAAAAAATTATGAGAAGACCTTTGAATGGCTACAAAGATCGTACGAGAGGCATGAGGTAGAAATGACATGGTTAAGGGAAGAGCCACTTCTTGCCCCTCTAAGAAGCGATCCACGATACATAAGTCTTTATGATAAAGTTGGATTTTCAGGAATAGGGATACCCATTAAAACTTTTTCAGATAGTAATAGCTCCAACTAAGCATTTCATCATTTTTTAAAGGTTGCGCACCATAATTTAAAGGCCTGACCAAAAAATTAACAAGTTTGCATCATAGCTGTTAAGCAGCGCTTTACGTTTATACCCATCTTTGATAACATCAATTTTGAGGTATAGGATAAATAGTCTGTTGTACGGAAATACTCCCTCCATATGCAGTAATATTGAAACCCTCCCCGTACAGTCTTTTTAACCTTAAAGTAAACTTTAGTTCCCCTTCATAATTAAATTAATTATTCACTTAAAATTAGAATCATGGAATTAAATGAAGCAAAATTAAACGAGTTACTGGGAAAAGTAGTTACTGAAATGGGAGCTGCTGCCAATGGACCCTTAATCTTATTGGGGGATAAATTGGGACTTTTCAAATCATTGGCGGCATCGGGGCCAATGAATTCGACCGAATTGGCCGATGAAACAAATACGGCGGAAAGATATGTCCGCGAATGGCTATCGGCTCAGGCGGCATCGGGGTATGTAAGTTATGATGCCACTACCAGTAGCTTTTCAATGACCCCGGAACAGGCGGCTGTTTTTGGCGATGAAAAAAGTCCTGTATTTATGACCGGGGCATTTTATGCAATTACATCGGTCTACAATGATGCACCCAAGATGGAAAAAGCTTTTAAATCAGGTGAAGGGGTCGCTTGGGGCGATCACAGCACTTGTTTGTTCTGCGGTACCGAAAAATTCTTCAGTCCATCCTATGAGAATAATTTGGTGAATCACTGGATTCCATCTTTGGATGGTGTAGAGGCCAAATTAAAGAATGGGGCCAAGGTAGCGGATATAGGCTGTGGCCATGCCGCGTCTACTATCATTATGGCCAAGGCTTATCCCAATTCCACTTTTATTGGATATGATTATCATCCTAAATCTATAGAACATGCTAGGGAAAGCGCCGCCGCCGCCGGGTTGGACAATATTTCTTTTGAAGTGGCCCTGGCCAAAGATTTTCCAGGCAGCGATTATGATTTTATAGCCTTCTTCGATTGCCTGCATGATATGGGCGATCCCATAGGTGCCTGTGCCCACGTAAAAAAAGCCTTAAAACCGGATGGGACCTGTATGATCGTGGAACCTTTTGCAAATGATACTTTAGAGGAAAACCTAAACCCTGTAGGGAGGGCATTTTATGCATTTTCCACTACACTGTGTACACCCTGTTCCTTAAACCAGGAGGTAGGTCTAGCCCTAGGTGCACAGGCAGGGGAAAAACGCTTACGGGAAGTTGCTACAGCAGGAGGGTTTAGTAGATTTAGAAGGGCTACGGAAACGCCTTTTAATTTGATTTTGGAGGCAAGGGCATAGATCTTTTTATTCTTGCTCTGAGATGCAACCATTTTGATTTTATGCTGAAAAGGAATAAAACAATCCTTATTTGCAAACTGCCGTTTATGGCGATGTGGCCAATTTAACCTTTCACTCGGATTTTCATTTAAAATTTGGAGAGGAACCAGTAATGGTTAATGACCAAATAACCTTGTTATTCGTCAAGACGGATAATGGATGGAAAATGGTTCACGAGCATCATTCACCCTTGGCAAAAGAGGATAGTTAAAAGAGCGCCATAATATTAAATATAGACAAGTGCTTGGGCTATTTCCATTTTATATACCATCTGTACAAACATTTATTCACAACGGTGGGGAATCTATATTTTCATTTCCCCACCTATTATTATAATCTTAAAGGATCCAAAGCACTAACTCAAAGTCGATTACCTCAGAGCAAGCCTGTCTGCCGACAAAGGCAGGCCTGTCTGCCGATAAAGGCAGGCTCATGAGGCATCGGAAGGAAATCACAGATAACATTTCGACAAAACGTCAGGGCCTTCAAATCTCACTTAGTGGGTAAATAATGAAAATTACATACACAATGCGTCAACTCAATTATTATAGTTTAGTAGTGGTTCTTCTGCTTATGGGAGCAGGACAGGTCTTATGTGGACAGAACGCTACGCTGGCAGGCAATGTTTATGATGAAAATAAAGAGGCAATGCCTTTCGCACATGTACTTCTTTTACAACAACAGGATTCTGTTTTGGTGAAGGGCGTAACCACCGATACCATGGGGGGGGTTTGTTGTGGAAGGAATATCAATTGGTAATTATATACTTAATATTTCCCTCTTGGGATATGAACCTTACTGTAGATCTATAGCACTTAACGATTTAAAAGAGCATACTAGGTGGAATATCCAATTATCACCTATGAGCCAACAGTTACAAGGCGTTCAGGTGGTTGGGCGTAAGGCCTTATTCCAGCAAATGAGCGATAGGTTAATATTGAATGTGGGGTCCTTGCCTGCCTTTAGTGGTAATAATGCCCTGCAAGTGCTTCAAAAGGCACCTGGGGTCATTGTTCAGGAGAATTCGAACAGCATTAGTCTAAACAATAAGGGTGAGGTGCTGATTATGATAAACGATAGGGTCTCGCGCGTACCCAAGAGTAACTTGATACAGCAATTAAAGGGAATGCGGGCAGAAAGCATTGATCGTATTGAACTCATTCATCAGCCCTCGGCAAAATATGATGCTGATAATGCCGCCGGTATTATCCATATTGTCATGAAGGAAAATAATCATTATGGTTTTAATGGTAACGCTAGTTTTACCGCTGGTATTGGGCAAAGGGAAAAATTCAACGGAAGTACCGACTTTAATTATCGCAATAACAGTTTGAATATTTATGGCAATGCCACTGGCTTTCATAGCAGATCGCCCCAGTTATTGATAAATCATTTTAGGGAATATGAATATGAGGGCGATTATTACTATTACGAGAACAAGTTGAAATTTGAAAACCCTACCAGCAATTCATTGGGCTTTACATTGGGGGCCGATTTTGAAATTGACAAAAACAACATTGTAGGGGGTCTTTTTGGGTATTCCAAAAATAATGCACTGGGCCATGATTATACTAGTAGATCAAGTGGTTCAATAAATTCGGTGCCCAATACCGATTCAGAATTCCTCCTTGATGTTGACAATCCTAACAGCAACACCTTTATAAACCTAAACTATTTTCGAAAAATAGGGGCTAATGCTTCTTTAAATATCGATGTGGATAGGGTAACATTGGATGTGCAAAATTCTTCCGAACTTTCCAATCTTGATCCTTCGGAAGCTATTGAAAGAACAGAAGTTGATCGTGAATCACAATTTGAAATCAAAACGGCAAAGGCCGATTTTGAATGGGAGACGGAAGCGGGCAACAAATGGGAAACAGGTCTTAAAGGCACTTTTAATAACTCCAATACCCAATCACAAATTCGGAATAGATCATCCGGTGTTTGGGAAGTGGACGAAGCTTTTACAATGAACGATGATATTGCAGAAAAGGTCTTGGCAGCCTATGCCTCGTTTCAAAGACAATGGAACGGGAAATGGGAAAGTAATCTGGGCCTTAGACTGGAGCACTATAATTATGAACTTGACGATACCGTTGGAGAGAAAGACTTTAACGTTACTTACAATAATATTTTTCCGGTCGTAAGGACCAGCTACGCTATAGATTCAACCAAGTCGCTGACTTTATCCTTTAACCGCCGTATTGAGCGGCCGTCTTTTTTTAGTCTGGCAGGTTACTACGTTTTAATAGACCCGTCGTTATTCGCCAGTTCAAATACGCGGATTAGGCCATCGTTTACCAATGCGGTCAGGCTTGCATATAACCAAGGTTCTTTTTTGATCTCGATGGAAATAAATAGGACCAAGGGCGCCATCGCTTTCTATAACACGGTTGATAAGGAAAAGAATCTGCAGACAAGTATCCCTATTAATTTTGATCAAATGAACGGATTCCTGTTAAATATGAGCTTCCCGATAAAAATTAGTAAAATGTGGAAAATGAATTGGAATTTGGATGGTGCCTACAAAAAGGTAAAAGATGCCTCTAATCGGCCCCTGCCTTTTGAAAAAGGACTATTTACTGTTACAGCTCAGTTGGCCAATGTTTTTGAACTAGGTAATTCATGGACCGCCAACATAGATGGTAGGTATATGAGTCCGTACATATCCGGAGACCAAGAGCAGTACGTGCAACATTACGTAAACTTCGGGATCAGCAAAAAATTCAAGAACGAAAGTACCCTTACCTTCAGTGTACAGGATATCACTGCCACCAGCGGCATCATCGAATGGGAATATAATCAGCCGGAACTGGGTATAAAGACCTATGGCGACAACGACTGGTCCGAAAGGGTATTTCAACTAACCTATTCTTTTCCCTTCGGGAATAAAAAAGTAAAAGAAACAAGAAAACGGCAAACGGGATCCCAAGAGGAGCGCAATCGGATGTAAACATATCTAAATGGATAATTTTATATTTAGAGTAGGCATCCTACAAAGAGTGAATAATTATCAAAGTAGAATAATTGAAATCCAGTAAAATCAATCTTAAATTCATTTAAGTTTTGAATCAAATTAAAAGGCTTCAAAAAATGGGTCTGGAATTGTCAGGTAAGTAAGTTAATACTCAGGGTTTGCTCCTAATTACCAGCCCATAAACTGACTAATGTAGCCATGGTTTAACCTTTTACCTTGCCATATTGTTCGGTTCCCTTTAATTAATGTTAAGTCCCCATTTATTCACCAAGTTCATGGCAGCCCTATAATTGTATTGATTGCGATCTAAGGTCTTCATTCGCTTTAGTGTATTCACTACCTCTTCTTTTAATAATTGGCTGTTGTCATCAATTAAATAAATAGAATTCATGGCCTGTGTTTGTGCAAATTCCCTGTCGGTTTTTAAGGCCCTTAAGAAGCCTTCATAAGCTTCTTCTTTTTCACCAAGTCTATACAGCGATTCTGCGGCTACCACTGCTACACTCACCGAAGGGTCGTCAATGGCCTTTTTTAAAGCGGCGATTTCAGATTTTCCTTTTTCCCCAAGAAGGAGTAAACCCGTTGCACCCCAATAACGAATTGCCGATTCTTTGGATTTAAGGAATTCTACCATCTTTCGTTTATTTTCAATTTTCCCAAATGAGGCAAGCTCTGCTGCTTCAATGATTTCCTCAATAGGTACCTTACCACTTTGAAAGTAATCGAATATTGCCTGATCTTTTGCCCTTATTGTGCGCTCATCCTCTGGCATAAATCCGGTATCCTTAATATTAGTCAACCACATGCTGTTGGCTGCTCGCATTTCCTCTAAAATATCGGCGTATTTAGGGTCTTTGGCCAGGTTGTTTATTTCCCAGGGATCGTTGTCCGTGTCGTACAATTCCTCCACAGGTTTTGTATTCCAATAGGCACTCTGAATTTCGTTGCATTCACCATTCTCATAGGCTGTTTGCCATGATTGCAATGACTTGGCCCGGAACAAATACTCTATTGGCAAGGCATAAATTCGGTGTGGCATGTAATTGTGGATATAACGGTATTTTTTACTTCTTACGGCCCTGCTCATATCATACCACTCGTCCATACGGTCACGGAACATATAGGCATATTTTGGATCTGGGCTTATATTTTCACCTAAGAACGCCTCACCTTGTAATTGTTCGGGCACATCAGCACCTACCAAATTTAATAATGTGGGATATAGATCAACAAAGCTGATCAAACGGTCTACTTTGGAATTAGGCTCTTTGGCAGGCCAGAATTTTTTATATTTTTCAGGAATCCGCACAATGAAGGGTACATGTGTACCTGTTTCGTATACATATCGTTTGCTGCGCGCCAATACACCGCCATGGTCCGCGTAATAAATTACTATCGTATTATCGGCCATTCCTGAGTCTTCCAATTCTTTTAAGCGTTGGCCTACAAAAGCATCCATTTGCTGAATACGATCATAATACTGTGCCCAGTCGCGTTCCATATCGGGGGTACGCGGATGGTAAGGAGCAATAGGGACTTTTTTGGGATCGTGACTCAACTCACTTATGGGCAGTTGATCGTGTATTTTGCTTTCATGGGTAATGGTAGTATTAAAAATAGCGAACCAGGGTTTTCCCTTTGGCGCATTTTTATAATGGGCATCCGAACTACATTCATCCCATACTTCTTTATTTACATTGGTGTTATAGTCGGTTTTGACAGAATTGGTAGTATAATAGCCCAATTCCCGCATGGCCTCTACATGGAATTTTACCTGGCTTCCTCTGGGGTAATTACTTCTCATATTGGAATGGCCTCCCGAATTGGCATAGATTCCCGAGATAATAGTGTTTCGTGCAGGAGCACAAACAGGGGCATTGGCATAGGCATGGGTGTACAAAAAACCTTCCCTCGCCAATTTGTCAAGATTGGGGGTATTGGCAAATTCATCTCCGTAACAACCCAGAAATGCGCTATTGTCCTCGCTGGTTATCCATAGAATATTTGGGAGATCCTGGGAATGTAGTTGGTTGATGCAAGCCATCGTACAAATACAGGCTATTAAAAGGTAAACGGGATGTTTTTTCATTGGTAATGGGATGAGGATGTTGGATATTAAGGCATTAAATTAAGAAATAAAGTTCAGAGTAATATGGTGTGCCAAGGTCTGTATCCAACATCGTCGAAAAATTGCTTACTAATAAAAAGGTGGATTTTAGTTTTGGATGTTTTAAGTTAAGTCCGATACTTAGTTACTGCTTGAATAAAGGCAAACATCTTTTTTTAAAACTCGGTCTCTAAAAACTTTAGCTTAATAAAATGTTCTAAAAACTAAGTAATGGTTGATCCATGGCAAGTAGGCCGCCGGGAAAGTTTACCAAACTGATATTCATCATTTTACATATAGGTTGCCATCAGTATCTTCGATTTATAATTGGTACTCCAAGGAAAAGTCTATTCCCGTCATTTCATTCTAACATTGAGCGCTGCTTATCAAATTATCCAACCGCAATCTTGCAGGTAGCCATTTGAATGGAAAGAAAATTATTCTTTTGGATTTTGATACGAACGGATTCGCTCTTGACCCATTTGAAAAAGTCTTGGATGTTTTTAACGATGCAAGTTTTTTTACAGTCTCAACATCTGGATCTACCAAAGGCCATATAGCTTACTTTATCAATAATGAGCCAACTCCACAGCTTATTGTTGGGGACGCAGAATTGAACAGTTGGGCAGTTGCATATAGAATAAAAGTTAATACCTAGTTACGGAAAACAAGGGTTGAAAAACGTTTATAATGACACAAAGACTCTTAAAACTATATCCGAATATGGATGTGCAATATTCTCATGATAAGAATGATTTGTAAACAGAGACAACATCTAGGCCAGTGAAATTTTGAAAAAATAATAATTAAAACAAAATATTATGAAGGGTGCAATTTTTTTCTCAGGTAAGTACGGCAGTACGGAACAATACGCAAAATGGATAGGCGAAGCCACTGGTTTACCCATATTCGATATCAAAGATGCCGGTGCCGATCCATCAAAATATGATTTTTTAATATTGGGCAGTTCTGTGCTGTATTATAAGTTGACCATTAGAAAGTGGGCAAGGGCAAATTTGAGCAAGCTTAATGGCCGGTCAAAGATTTTGTTTTCCGTCTCCGGTGCAGGACCCAGCGACAAACTCGAAAGATGGGTTGCCGCTTCCTTTCCTAGTCAATTATTGACACAAATGGAACATGTGGCCCTTCACGGCAGATTAGACCATTCAAAACTCAGTTGGTGGCTTCGAAAAATCTTGTGGATGGGTTCGCTCTTTAACCCCGACCCTCAAGCTAAAAAGGAAGAACGTGGAGGATTTGACTATATGGACAAATCTAGCATTGAACCAATTCTAAAAATTATTGGGCAATTTCAATACAGTGGGCATAACACATGAATATTAGCTAAAAAAGTACATCAAGTCTGATGCTGCCCCAGATTATATGCCAAAAAAGGTAATATACCAAACGAAGTGTCAACATCAATATAAAACCATACTGCTTAAAAGCTACTAATTGAACCCAATTGAATAGATACAAGTTCACCCAAACAACCATGGCTGCCCATAGGGGATAGTCATCCATATAGACTTGATAGGAAGGTTCGAGGAGCGCCACAATGCCCAGTACGATCCAAACTGGTTTTAGAAGTCCTATGGCCGGTAAGAACCTGTTAAGAACAATCATCAAAACGGCCAAGGGCAGTACATGAAATAACATTTCGACCAAAAAGGCGATGGCAGGATAGAACAAGAGAGATTCAGGAAGTAGGATGTTCATCCCTTGTGGAAAAACAATGGCCAAGTCTACAAAAATTGCAATGGCTACGAATAGAAGCACGGATAGGGAAAATTTTAAGAATATCCGAGGCTTTACTTTTCGGTGGATGTCAAACCATCTGTTGTATAACAAGAAAGTCAAGGCCAAGCTTCCGGAAATTGCAGTGACCCCAAAAAGTGTCAATGGATTAAAATTTTTGAAAAACCTGAAAAATATACCATCGTTGAGCTGGTACAAAGTGACCGTGATGATTGTAAATACAAATAAAAGAGAAAGAAGGATTACAAATTGTTTGCTTTGGGCAGCAAAGAGGGTCTTGAAATCTTTCATTTATTGACTTCCTTTGCGAGTTTTTGAATGACGTCTGGCTATCCAGACCACTATAACCCCGATTACTCCCAATATTGACATAATCGCTGCAAAATATATCCATGTACGTTCTGAATATTGCAACGGCCTGTATTCAGGTCGATAATCAAAGTCAATCCATGGTCCAACTCGACCCAATATAAAAATCAGTACCCGAATTGCGTGTAGTATAATTGCTATGGCCGCGAGGCGCAATGTTATTCTAATCCACTTTTTTTTGTTTGATATCCACCATAGTATGGAGGAAAACAACCAGCCCAAATCAAGAAGAAACTCCATGACGAGCAAAGCTGCGACCCAGCCTACCATGGATATCATTGAATTTTGCGATAACATAATGATAGTTCGGACAAGTAGGACGCTAGCTCCGGCCGCAAAGAAAATGGCATAAAACCCAGGTTTAAAAGAAAAATTCTTTTTCATGTGGCCAACTCTCCAAACAGCACCATATAATTTTGTCCCCTTTCCTTGGCACATTTTGGGCAATAAGCATAATGTACATAGAAGTCTTTGACCTCTTTGCCCTCTTCGGCCAAATCTGCTTCCAATTGTTTCATGAACTTAGGGGTGTCCTTAAAGGGGCCATCAAATACGCGACTCTGGAATGTTCCTGAAAGGGTTGTGTTTTGGGCATTGGGAACTATACCGGAGACCGATAGGTACATCTCAGTTTTGAAAGCTGACGGATCTCTGAACAGCAAGAGTGTTTCGTCTTTATGTTCAGATAGTTTATTGGCATCTTCTGCTAATTTCATCATTTTGGTTACTCTCTTGCCTATCATGGGCGGCAAAGGAATATGAAACAGGGTGGGAACCGACGCCTTTATGAATTTTTTTTGAATCCAATTAAAGGTTTTGTGTTCCCACTTTTCGGGATGGAATACTGGACAACATTCTTCTGTTACTATTTTTGCATTCTGTACTTGTTCCATAGCATTAATTATTTTGAATTTTTAAATCGTACTATTCATTTGTTTTTTCAAGATACTCCGAAACCGGGTGGCGCTGAGATATTGGTCATCCTACAAATTACCATTGAGCAACAGACTGAACACGCTAAAACCTGAAGTAGGCAAATTTGCCTTCTTTATGGTATTTATTTGTAAATCTTTCAAGTCCACATTATAGTCCATCGCAACATCCAGTATTGCAGTTATGGACTTTTCCTTCCAAGTTCACTGATCTGCATAAAGTGGATGCCAGCCTTTGTTCTTTTTTTGTTGGTTTGTCCAATTGTAAAATTTAGGATTTTAGGCCTTTCTGTTCTATGTTTTAGTAAGTAGTTCGAACCTATCCTTTGTTTCAATTTGTTGAAAGCCATTTTTCTCAAAAAGGGTTTTATCGACTAGCCAACCACCCCTACTTGTTATTACGCATACACCATGCATACCCTTGGCTTTTGCGTCTTTTTCGGATTCTTCAATAAGCATAGAGCCGTAACCTTTATTTCTTTCTTTTTTAGAGTAGCTAGTACAATGGTTAAACATAAAATTATCGGCATCTATAGGTTTTCAGGATTTTTCGGCAATAACTTACTCAATAAAACCGATCATCTTGTCTTCATCGTTTTTCAAGATTTTAATTCTTACCCCTTCTCTATAGCGTTTTTCAAACCAATTTAATTTATCTATGAATCCTTGTCTTTTAGTGTCCTTTTATTAAAAACAAAGTCTCCTGAACAGCATTTTCCGGTATAATTACTACTATTTTGACAGTTTTTCTTTAACAGTTTTTATCATTTTTGCGGTATGAGCAATAGGTATGTCCCAAGCTTCTTTGATCTGACCATTGATAATACACCATACAACAATTGCATCAATCTCCATATCTTTTCCGTCCAGGGACAAGCTGTCTTTAACATGTGTGATGATTAGTTCATCTCCCATAGGTATTATGGATATGGGATTTACTTTAAAGGAACCACTGGTGCGACCTGCTATTTTTTGAAAGAAGTCTGTTAAACCAGAGAGGCCGAAATAGTCTCCTTCCAACTCGGATACCTTAGGATTAATATAGTGCCAAACGAAATCTTCGGCTAATACTCCAGCCAAAGTATTGGGGTCTACAGGGTTGAACCTCTTTATAATACTGATATTCGGATGTTCTTTATTCATGATGTCAATTTTTAACCAACTGCTTTTAGAATGAATTGCCGTTATTCTCCGTTTGGCCAAAAGAGACCATTGAGCAAAGTGTGATAAATAAAATCGCTATAGTTTATAGTTTTCATTTATTTTTTGGCTTATAGGCTCAAATGTACTGACCGTCAGTTATTTATAAAATGACGTAAATCATTAAAGAAAGACTTCTTTTTTCAGTTACTTGGGAATTGCATTCACTATTTTCACCTATTGAGCTTGCCATTACACGTATAAAAGGAGTATTTGTCATATTTATGGTTTATGGCCTGATGGCGGATAACCCCATTTTCAATCGATTTCTGACCTGGCAGGCCTATATCATTTCTTTTCACAACCAATATTCACCTGATGAATATCATTGATTCGCTTTTATTTGAGAGATATATTAAGGCGAGGACCATAATAGTTAGCAAAATTGCAAGCGGTTGAGGTCGTAGATATGAACGGGAATATTAGCTATAAGTAGGGCAAAAGGTTAGGCCTTATTGGTTATTCATCATTAACCCGAAAACAAAAATTGTAATCCAATAATAAAACATGTCATGGAAAATACTC
Organism: Arenibacter sp. F26102; assembly: GCF_023015865.1. Classification (GTDB taxonomy): domain Bacteria; phylum Bacteroidota; class Bacteroidia; order Flavobacteriales; family Flavobacteriaceae; genus Arenibacter. The sequence goes on from NZ_JALKBC010000009.1 coordinate 192,151, forward strand.
AAGAATATCAAAAGGCAAAGAAGAAAGTACAGGCAAGGATTGGTTTTAAAATTCATTTAGCGGTTTACCTCGTAGTAAATGCAATTCTTATTAGTGTAAACCTCATTAAGTCGCCAGATACCCTGTGGTTCATTTGGCCACTTATGGGTTGGGGCATAGCGATATTTTGGCATGCCATGGGCGTATTTGTTTTTAACACGGAATCCGGTGTCACAGAACGTATGATTCGCAAAGAAATGGATAAGCAACTTTCAAAGAAGAATTAGTGTTGTTCAATTTGAGGAGGGAACGTGATATTTTTACAATAAAGTATACTGTAACCAGTAAAAACTATCAAAAAAACCAATATGTTTCAAATAGCAATAAGCTTTATCCATAATATGTTTCGCGTGCAAATTGCCCGCAAATAAAAAAGGCTTCAAAAGTTAAAAACTCTTGAAGCCCTGTATTTATTGGTGGAGAATACCGTTATCGAACCTTTTGCGTTTAAAAATAATATTTCTCTTTATTTAGTGGCTTTATCCCTTTATTAGCGTGATTTACATATATTTGTTATAGTTCAAAACGATAGCTAATTATAAATAAATTGTCAACCAAATAGTAAACTCCATTGTCAACCAAGTCACATTCATTTTTTTTAAAGCATCCAAAAAGCGATAAGGAAACACTAATTCTTTTCACTTGTTATTTTAAATACGAGGAAAAAAAGTTTGTGTATTCTACTGGGGAAAAAATTATCCCTGTCAATTGGGATTTTGAAAATAAGCAGCCAATTAAAAGTGGAAAATATAAATCCAATTCAGCAAATTCTATTCAAATTCAATTGGATAGGTATAGTAAAATTTTTAAAGAAGTTGAAGAAAGAAGTAAAGTTTTCAATGAAGATTTTACTTCCAAACTTTTAAAAGAAGAATTTGAAAAGGAGTTTAAAAAAACACCATCCGGGCAGGGATTATTTTTTAAGGCATTCGATGAGTTTGTTGATTTTAAGACCAAAAGGTTGGATTGGGGCAAAAGCACACAAAAGCGATATAAGAACATTAAAAATATTTTGCAAAAATTTGAAAAGTCCAAAAAATATAAACTCACTTTTAATTCTATTAACTCAAAATTTGATAGCGAGTTTACAGATTATTGTGTAAAGGAATTAAAGCATGCCCACAATACATTTGCACGTAATATTGGACTTTTCAAAACCTTTATGTATTGGGCAGTAAGCAATAAATATACTTATAAAAAGGACTTTACCGAACTTAGAATAAATGAGAGAGTTGCAACCAAGCAAATCGCTTTAAAAAAGGAAGATTTGGAGGTGTTATTGAACCATAAGTTTGAAACTGAAAAACATGAAAAGGTAAGGGATGTATTTGTATTTGCATGTTTGACAGGAATGAGATTTGGCGAGTTGAAATTTATAACCAAAGAAAATATTATTAATAATTCACTTCATTTAAAGGAGGAAAAAAGTAAAAACAAACCCGTTAGAACCATTCCATTAAATGAAATCGCATTGTATTTATTAAGGAAATACGATTATAAACTTCCGATTATAGCTAACCAAAAACAAAATAAATATATCAAAGAGGTTTTTAATGATTGCGGTTATACCCAAATGACAGAAAAAATAACCACGATAGGTAAGGAGGATATTAGAACCAATATACCTTTTTGCGATCGGGTAAGTACACACACGGCGCGCCGTACCTTTATTACCTTGATGAAAAAGGAAAAGTATAGTGATAAATTAATAGCTTCCATATCGGGCCACAAGGATATGAAAACATTGAATAAGTATTACCAGGTCGATGATGATGACAAAAAAACGGCGGTAGATGAGGTGTTTAAAATGGATTTCAAATTATTAAAAAAAGCATAGTCTAATTAATATTATCAATTATGAATGAACTAACGGAAAATGAAAAAGAGCAAATCTTTATCGCGAAATTGCAAATGTACAATGCGCGCAAAGATGATCAGATAAGGGGGTTATTATTGGAACGAGAGTTGGCAAAAATTGGGTTTGGACTTATATGACTAAAGCTAGACTAACGGATTGGTATATTCCCAAAAATCCTATTTGGGAGTACTTCGAGCAGGTTTTGAAAAAGGAACAATATGTTGTTGAATCCATCGAAAATGAAAATAATATAGAAGAACTAATCGAACAGCTTCAAATTTCAACCTTGGCGTTGTATTCTGCCAAGTCAGATCTATTAGAGTATGTACAATATTACAGTCACCCTATTGCAATTATGGATTTGTTGAAAAGACTTTTTTTTGATTTAAATAAGCAATTGCTAACCTTCGAAAATAGGATTGTTGAATTAGGTAGTAGTGTTGATTTAGAATGGCGTGATTACGCCACAAAATTAAAACATAGGCATGAATCGGAATCGTTAACCGAAATGTACAAGGTACCCATATTGACCAACGCCGGGGAAATTAAAAAGGAATTTTTGGACCACATTGGGCAAAAGGAAATGTTAGAATCTACTTCCTTTAAGGATCTTTTTAAAGATAGCTTATATGAAAAGGCAATAAGTTGTTTAGTTGAAAATAAAATAATAAAAGATAACGGGAATGAAACATTTGATTTTATTGCACCGAGATACGATATCCGTTCACCAAAAATGGGTATTTGCATGTTGTATATTGCATTGGATTTTCTAAACTATTTAAAGCCAAATAATCTTAATGGGGTCAAAATAACAGAGTTATTAACAAGTACTTTTATTAATCATATAGTTAGTAAAAAAACTTTTAGCGATGCTAATATAAAAATAGGAAGTAACCCTAAGTTTAACAACAATCCATATTTAAAATTTTATAGCACAATTCTACCCAAAATACAAAATTAACAGCCTAATTATAGTTACTTCCGTTACTGTAACTGTGTAACTATATTTCAACCCCATTACCTTATAGTTTTGCCCTTAAGTAGTTTAAAAACTTAGGCAAAATGAACAATCCATTTGATGTTTTACTTCAAGAAATTAGGGATACAAGGGCGGAAATATCCGAGATCAAAAAAATCTTTCCTAAAAGAGAATCAATAAAAAGGTATTCACCCCAGGAGGTTGCAGATGCTACCGGGGTAAGTGTCCAAACAATTTGGAACGCTTTAAAGGATGGGCGTATACACGCGAAAAAATTCGGGAAACGTTATCTAATATCCGTGGATGAGTTCGACCGTGCATGTTCTGAAATAAAGACTATTAAGTACAAACGGTCATAGTTTATGAAGTTAGCAGCAGACTATGTAAAAATAGAAGTGCAACATCCTGATTTAAACTATATAGAAAACCAAAGCGGTTTGGAGTTCGATAGTTTGCTAAATCATAGTACGGGCGAAATTTCAGGACGCAAAATCGCGGAACATCATTTTTGTAAAATAACTATTTATGAAAGCGGGGCGGTGTATTTCTCCGGTAGCGTCCATAAACTTTGGAACTCTTTAAATGGTGTCAATGGACCTAATCAAAGGGATTTCGGGCAAAATAGGCTACGTGGTTTTAATGGGAATCAATTTTCATTAATGGATTTTTATTCGGTCCAGGAACATTTGGAAAGTCTTTTTAACTGTAGTGCATCCCAAATGATTATAAAGAATATTGAGTTTGGAGTTAATATAAATACATCCTTTGACCCGGATATATTTATTAAAGGATTGTTATATCACATGGGCGTTCCTTTTGAGTTTAGGTATCGCGGAAGTTATGCCCAGGCCATACACCAAAGATTCATTGCTAAGATTTATAATAAATCAAAGCAATACGGATTAAAAGAACATACTCTTAGAATTGAGATAAAAGTGGTTAAAACAAGGGAGATTGTTTCAACTGGCATTATTACAATGGCCGACATACGCCCGGAAACCATGGAAAGTGCCTCTAACTTGCTTTTAAAGCGGTTTGACGAGGTTGTGCATTATGATTATACAATCAATAAAGAACTACTATCCAAACATCAAAAAAGACTTATCACGGATTATTCGAATCCAAGGTATTGGATGGAATTAAAACCAAATTTTAGGAATAGGCATAAAAAAAGGCTAGAGGAAATAACCGCTAAATTTTCGGATAATATCCTGTTAGAAATAAGACAAGGTATTATAGAAAAGTGTAGCATAAATAACCGCACTTTAAAAACCTCTAAGTGTAGCATAAATAACCATTCAAGTATAGCGTTAAATGTGCTACAAAAGGCCCTGCTAAAAAAGCATGGTTTTGCAGTCTTGGAATACGACCGTGAGGAACGTTCGAAAATGACCAAGGAAGAACGCGCCCAAATTGATTCGATCAATAAACGAATGGCATGGGTTACACGTGGTTGTAGATCCTTAGCATCGGGAAACCAAACCGTTTTCCCGGACCCACATCGAAAAAAGTTTAGCACGACCAAGTTAAGACAATCCGGTAACCATGCCATGATCTATTTGATTGAGATTGGAATCCCTACAGGAAGGGCACACGCCGCAATAAATAAGAAAGTCCAAAAGACTATAACAGTTGAGTACAAAAGCACAATAGCGTTTTGGAATCAGTTTTCAAGCATTATAGATATGGCCCAGGAAAGCTACGGGGTTGTTATAGATTCAATTACTTTTTTAGATAGAATCAATAGAACACGCGGTAAAAAAGGTTTACCCCAATTTCTAACATCTAAATTCGAGAGTTGTGAAAAAGCCAAATAAGAAAACTGACCATTCAATGGTTTGCTTGATCATGGAAGCGTTCGACTATATCCAGGATCTATTTGATAACCCGCTAACAACCGATCAAAAAGACAAAATTTTGTGTGGAGGTTTAACCGCCCTAACACAACTCTTGTTAAAAGAGGTTGACGGTGAAGTTGGGTTGTCCATCCTTTATGACGAAGGGGACTTAAACACTGGGGTTAGGGAGTTGATCCAGGAAATACCCGAAATGTGGGAATTATTGGAGATAGAACACGGCTTTTGAAGTTATCGACGGCGAAAACATTGAATTATTATTAACTAAAAATCAAAATAAAAATGGAACTATTAAAAACACTAAAGACCAAAAGGGATTTCAAACCGGTGTATTTATGGACTGATTACGACCATATTAAAAACACTAAAGACCAAAAGGAAAAGACAGCCAAGGAAATGACCGCCGCCATATTGGAAGTTGAAGCATTAATTAAAAGACCACTTGCCAAAGAGGAAAAAGAAATGATTTTGATAAAACGTTGGGATGGTGTTGTTGATCTATTGAGGTTAAAAACAGGGTTCCCGGATGGCGAAGAATCGGCACTACTTGGTTTGCTTGGTTTGGACCCTGGAAAATGTAAAGAAGCATTAAACGGTATCAAAAGCCCGTATTATTCCAATGAATTTATTATAGCTAAAAAGACAATAGAGGTTAATCCATTATTACAAGAAGAATTGGAAAAGAGATTTTCCTATTATACTTCCCATGAACGTCAAAATATAGCCTTATCGATTGCCGAAAATTTGGCCGACGTTCTGAATAAGGCGGTTAGCCATCAATTAATTATCAACCTTGTTGGTATGAATGCAATTGAATTGTCAGGATATAAACATAGTTGGGCTAAATCTTTAAACAACCTAATTGTTATTGAATCGAGGAAAGTAGTTCCTAACAAGGTGGCGATTTGGAGATTAAAGGAATAGTTCACACCGGCCGGGAACGATTTTAATTTAGTACCGGCCTATTAAACAAGCCACATGAGGTCCACCATTAGATTAAATTTAGATATGTGCATTCTCTTAAATGATATTACAAGAATGAAAAGTGGGCAACGCCCTATCAAAAATATACATAGGTTGGCTTTGATCATTGAAACACGTTATGATCTTGACTACGATAGGATAAAGGACCAAATGTACAAATCCCAAAAGACCGGCTATCAACAGCACGATAAGGTAGAGGGGTTGGATGAATTGATCGAAAAGATTTGTTTAGTGTTGGGGGCTTCACGTGAAGATCTAATACATGAGGTAGAGCAATGAAGGCGACGACAAAACAATTTAGGTTCTGGGAACACTTTGCGGTACCCTTGGAATAGGTTGCACACGCCATTTTATTAACTCATTACCCATATTTGAAGCCTGTAACAAATCTTGTAACAGAACAGAACAAAAATTGTTACAAAAAGTAAAATGTAACACTAAAAACAGAAAATGAAATGCCATTATTAAAACCAAAGGAATTTGCCATGGCCGTTGGCGTACCTTACAACACGTTGCGCCAACACATAAGCCGCGGAAAGGTTTTTAAATCAGGGGACTACATTAGTACAGATTTCGGGCCAAACAAGGAATATATTTCAGAACAAACCGACGGTAAAGGCTATGACCTGGATAAGCTGCAAAGCGAAAAAAAGGACAATGTTTCTATCAAAGGCCAAAAGGCGGCCGTTAAGCTACCACAGCCGGAAATACAACAGC